>NZ_CP087392.1:0-4699601 GCF_020971565.1 Pectobacterium parvum | reverse complement strand
GGCGGACTCCACTCGAACAAGAACGATCAAAAAGAAAAGAATAAGACGTTATTTATGTGACTCATGATTTTTTGGCGCCTGCGTCATCCACGATTGTTTCATTCACAATTCAGACAGCAGACACACCACGTAGCGCGGCGGTTTACTCCGACGATCCCGTCAAAAGGATCGCTAACGGAACCGCGGATCATAACCTAATCCGCCGAAGAGATCTTCCCCTTCTGCACAGTTTCGATCCTTTTTATCCACAGGCTATTCTTATCGCCACACCCCGCAACACGGCAGTGGGGCGGCTAGCACACATTTTAGCCGCTTACGGTAAGGCGCACCCAAGCATACCCTCGGAGACACGATCGTTACGGTGACATCGATCATGATCTTTTGGGACAGATCGTTGGAGGATCCTTGCGCTTTGCAACAGAGTCCGTATAATTCCCTGCCCGCGCGTCTACGCCTTTTCTGTGCTCTGGCAGGCAGAAATTCCAAAAATAATCGGAATGGCTGGCGTGTTTAAGTGTGATGTTAATTGACTCAGGACTGTACAATTATTACAATCCTGCCTCTTTCCGTTATATAGCTGTGATATGCGATTGAGGCGTCGGTCATTTTTTCACGCCGAACAGCCAAACGCGTTTACTGTGAAGTTATAATTTTCCAAGTTTAGGTAGAAATCGCCATGAAACGCACTTTCCAACCGTCCGTATTGAAGCGTAACCGTAGCCATGGTTTCCGTGCTCGTATGGCCACCAAAAATGGTCGTCAAGTTCTGGCCCGCCGTCGTGCGAAAGGCCGTACTCGTCTGTCTGTTTCTAAGTAATAAAAGCTAACCCACCGAGTGGTTAAGCTAGCATTTCCCAGGGAGTTACGTTTGTTAACTCCCAGTCATTTCACTTTCGTCTTCCAGCAACCACAACGGGCTGGCACGCCGCATATCACCATTCTCGGCCGCCTGAACTCGCTGGGGCATCCCCGCATCGGTCTTACCGTCGCCAAAAAGCATGTAAAACGTGCTCATGAACGCAATCGGATTAAACGCCTGACGCGCGAAAGCTTTCGCCTGCACCAACATTCATTGCCTTCAATGGACTTTGTCGTGCTCGTGAAAAAAGGGGTGTCTGAACTGGATAACCGTACCCTGACGGAAGCATTGGAAAAACTATGGCGTCGGCATTGTCGTTTGGCTCCCGACTCCTGATCGGGTTGATACGCGGTTATCAACTCGTTATCAGCCCGTTGCTCGGGCCGCATTGTCGGTTCCGGCCAACGTGCTCGCAATATGGTATTGAAGCAATACGCAGGTTCGGCATGATAAAAGGCTGTTGGTTGACGCTTAAACGCGTATTAAAATGCCATCCTTTGAACCCTGGTGGTGATGATCCCGTACCGCCAAAAACCGACAATAACAGAGAACATTAACGATGGATTCGCAACGCAATCTTCTTCTCATCGCTCTGCTATTCGTAACCTTTATGCTTTGGCAGGCTTGGGAGACGGATAAAAATCCGCCAGCAACCACGCAGGCCATACAGCAGGCGACGAACGCAGTGACCGGTGATGCTACCAACCAGGGCGTACCAGCCAGCGGTCAAGGCAAACTGATCACAGTGAAAACCGATGTGCTGTCGCTGACAATCAACACGCGTGGCGGCGACATCGAGCAAGCGCATCTGCTGGCTTACCCGGACACATTGGGTTCAGATAAACCTTTCCATCTGCTGGAAACTACATCCGAGTTTGTCTATCAGGCTCAGAGCGGTTTGACTGGCAAAAACGGCCCGGACAACCCAGCTAACGGCCCGCGTCCGCTGTTTACCACAACGCAAGATAGCTTCGAGCTGGCGGATGGTCAGAGCGAACTGCGTATCCCGATGACATACACCGCAGCTGACGGCGTCACCTACACCAAAACGTTTGTTCTGAAACGTGGCGACTATGCGCTGAACGTTGACTATAGCGTCAACAACACCAGCGCTCAGCCTCTGGAACTCACGCTGTTTGGTCAGTTAAAGCAGTCTATGGAATTGCCTAAGCACCGCGATACCGGCAGCAGCAACTTTGCACTGCACACTTATCGTGGCGCGGCGTTCTCTTCCAGCGAAGACAAGTACAAAAAGTACAGCTTCAGCGACATGGACGAAAACCTGAACATCACCACCAACGGTGGCTGGGTAGCGATGCTGCAACAGTACTTCGCAACCGCGTGGATCCCGACGACAGCAGGCGCTAACACCTTCTATACCAGCAAGCTGGGGAACGGTCAGGCCGCTATTGGCTTCAAATCCGCTCCGGTTGTGGTTGCCGCAGGTAGCCAGCAGGATCTGAAGACCACCCTGTGGGTTGGCCCAGAAATTCAGGACAAGATGGCTGCAGTCGCACCGCATCTAGACCTGACTGTAGATTACGGCTGGCTGTGGTTTATTTCTCAGCCGCTGTTTAAGCTGCTGAAATTCCTGCATAGCTTTATCGGCAACTGGGGCTTCTCCATCATTGCCATTACCTTTATCGTGCGCGGTATCATGTATCCGCTGACGAAAGCGCAATACACCTCTATGGCGAAAATGCGCTTGCTGCAGCCTAAACTGCAAGCGATGCGTGAACGTATTGGTGATGACAAACAGCGCATGAGTCAGGAAATGATGGCGCTGTACAAGTCAGAGAAAGTGAACCCGCTGGGCGGCTGCTTCCCACTGCTGATTCAGATGCCGATCTTCCTGGCACTGTATTACATGCTGATGGGCTCCGTTGAACTGCGTCACGCGCCGTTCGCTCTGTGGATTCATGACCTGTCCGCACAAGACCCGTACTACATTCTGCCGATCCTGATGGGCGTGACGATGTTCTTCATTCAGAAGATGTCACCAACCACCGTGACCGACCCAATGCAGCAGAAGATCATGACCTACATGCCGGTCATCTTTACCGTCTTCTTCCTGTGGTTCCCGTCAGGTCTGGTTATGTACTACATCGTCAGCAACCTGGTTACCATTCTCCAGCAGCAGTTGATCTACCGCGGTCTGGAAAAACGTGGCTTGCATAGCCGCGAGAAAAAATAATCCGGTTGATGGCTAACCGATAGAAAGCATAAGGCGGTCATTGACCGCCTTATTTTTTTAATGGCTGTTTTATCAGCCAACGATACGTAGAATAGCCTGCCAGACAGGCATCAATGCAGAGAGAACATTATGAGTAATACCGACACCATCGTCGCCCAAGCCACGCCACCGGGACGCGGAGGCGTGGGTATTTTACGCATTTCAGGACAGGCGGCCGCAGACGTGGCGCATGCCGTTCTGGGTAAGCTCCCCAAGCCGCGCCACGCCGATTACCTGCCGTTCCGTGATGCCAACGGCACCACGCTCGATCAAGGTATCGCCCTCTGGTTTCCCGGCCCAAACTCCTTTACCGGTGAAGACGTATTGGAGCTTCAGGGTCACGGCGGTCCGGTTATTCTTGATTTGCTCCTGCAACGTATTCTGACGCTGTCTACCGTGCGGATTGCGCGTCCTGGTGAATTCTCTGAACGTGCCTTCCTGAACGACAAACTCGATCTCGCGCAGGCGGAAGCCATCGCCGACCTGATTGATGCCAGCTCGGAACAGGCTGCCCGCTCAGCGCTAAACTCTCTGCAAGGCGTATTTTCCACCCGTATAAATCAGTTAGTGGAAGCACTCACTCACCTGCGAATCTACGTCGAAGCTGCCATCGACTTCCCAGATGAAGAGATCGACTTCCTCTCCGATGGCAAAATTGAAGCACAGCTCAATGGCGTGATGGCCGATCTGGATGCCGTCAGAGCCGAAGCACATCAAGGTAGCCTGCTGCGGGAAGGGATGAAGGTCGTGATTGCGGGTCGTCCTAATGCCGGTAAATCCAGCTTACTCAATGCGTTAGCCGGTCGTGAAGCCGCCATTGTGACGGATATCGCGGGAACCACGCGTGACGTATTACGCGAGCACATCCATATCGACGGTATGCCACTGCATATCATCGACACCGCCGGGCTGCGCGATGCCAGCGACGAAGTCGAACGCATTGGTATTGAGCGTGCATGGCAGGAAATCGAACAGGCCGATCGCGTGCTGTTCATGGTAGACGGCACCACCACGCAGGCGACTGAGCCTGATCAGATCTGGCCAGAATTTATGGCGCGCCTGCCAAAAACGCTGCCGATTACCGTGGTACGCAACAAAGCTGACGTGACTGGCGAAACGCTTGGCATTGAAGAAGTGAATACTCACTCACTTATCCGCCTGTCCGCCCGTACAGGTGAAGGCATCGATACGCTACGCGACCACCTCAAGCAAAGCATGGGATTCACCAGTAACACGGAAGGTGGTTTTCTGGCTCGACGTCGCCATCTGCAAGCACTCGAACTGGCTGCACAGCATCTGATTCAGGGGAAAGAACAGCTGGTAAGCGCCTACGCAGGCGAACTGCTGGCAGAAGAACTGCGGCTGGCACAGCAGTCTCTGAGTGAAATCACCGGTGAATTCACCTCTGACGACCTGCTAGGCCGTATTTTCTCGAGTTTTTGTATTGGGAAGTAAGTTTTAGTCCTAGTCGTCCGTGAACATTCACCAACCCGCATTAACTTACTGTTAATGCGGGTTTTTATTATACATACTAGTACGTAGTCGTGCGGATACATCCGCGATTTTTGTGCCCATAGCAAAAAAATCGCAGTGCTAATGTTCATTTTTTAAGCTAAAAATCACACCTCATAGGCACAGCAAAGAGGTGAAAAATGTCGCTTTCAGATACAAAACTCCGTTCATTAATTCCAAAAGATCATCCTTGGTAAATAGCTGATAGAGATAGCCTGATGATTGAGATACTCCCAAAGGGAGGAAAAGTGTTGATTGAGGCAAAGTGGAGTGAAGTAAACTTCAATGCGCTGGAATGGCGTACTCCCGGCGAAAGCATGAAGATGGATAATCCACATATAATTCCGCTGTAAAAACAGACGCTAGTGATGTTCGAAGAGCTAAAATTTCTGGCCGGAGATTCTCCATACTCCTTCCCCAGCAGCTGTAACGACTACCGATGCCCAATCTCCAAAACAACACTTAACTGCGTAGTGCGTACGCTGGATCTGAACGGCAGAGATTTTGTTATTCATGATTTCCGGCATACTGCCAGCACGCTACTACATGAACAGGGCTATAGCTCGGATTGGGTGGAGAAATGTCTGGCACATAAGATCGGTGGCGTTCGTAGCGTCTACAACCGTGCACAGTACTTAAATCAGCGCCGGGAGATGCTTCAGTCATGGGCTGACTTTGTTGATGCGCAGATTGAGGAGGGCGAAAGGTGGTTATCGGGAAATTTGAGAAGGCTTATGAGGCCAAATAAGAAAAATGACTCATTATCATAAATTGATTTAAATAGTTAAGTGCCCTACTTTTGCCACTTAAACACGCTGCACAAAGCCACCTAAAATAAAAAAATTATATAATCCAATAAATTAAAACAACCTAGTTACAAATAAACAGGGTAATAGTAAAATAATTCAGTAATGCTATACTCTCTTTATCAGCATATGTCTGTACTGTTAAAGCTATATGATGAGGTTATGTATATGGAAAGTAATAAAAAATACCAAAATAAGTTACTCCACATTCTAAATGCACACATGTTTTTTGTGAACAAGGGAACTATTTTTCCGCTTTTCAAAATTTCAGTGAGAAATTAACTCGGTTATATAATAATGTTGATATAAATGATTTAGAAAATATTCGTGATATTGTCAGAAATCATCCTGTTTTTAATATTTGTCAACAGGACCCTTATACTAACCGAGCATTCACTAAACCACGTGGTTATGCTGGGGATGCAGTAATGCTGGATTATGTATATTCCGGAATAGTACCACCTCAGACAACGCAGCATGGACATGGCATTTTTGAGTGTACAACACGAAGTTCTATGGGTTTATCAGTTTTATTACGCCGAACATTACTCACTGCATATATCAATGATACTGTACTTAAAAACCAGTCTGCACGAATATTATCTGTTGCTTCTGGCCATTGTCGGGAACTGTCTGGAAGTATTGCTCTTTCTGATATTTATAAAGGAGAAATTATTGCACTCGATCAGGATGCGGTTTCATGTTCAGAAGTTGATTCTGTTTATCATGGTAGAGTGAAAACTATTATTTCAGGAGTAAAAAATCTATGGGGCTCATTACAGCCTGGGTTAGGAAAATTTGATTTAATTTATTCCTCTGGGTTGTATGATTATTTACCTGAAGCTCAGGCATTGAAATTAAGTAAGATTCTAAAATTAATGCTAAAACCAGGAGGACGGCTCGTTGTCGGAAATTTTAGTCCTACGAGCACAGGACGTGGCTACCTTGAATTGATAATGGACTGGCATCTTGTTTATCGTAATCAACAAGAATTAAGCAACCTCTTTAATGATTTTACGGGATTTAGTAAGAGCATATATGATGATCCTCATCACAATATCACTTATATTGATATCATCAAAAGTAAGTGATCTCTATTTAATTTCCACAGGCAGTTATCGTGAGCCAGGTAGCGTGGATTGCGAGCCGCTACACGTAACGGTTCTGAAAGGTAACCTTACGGTGGTCGACGTTATTGCTTTGAGCAAACGTCTTATCCCATTGCGTCACCATAGAAACGGGCTGATTAGGATTGGTGTTTTGTGCATACGTCATAGTGGAAACTCCGGTTAACGCGACACTCAGTAACAAAGCAGACGCGATGACTGTCAGCTTCTTAGGAAGGACATTCATGATAAATTTCCTTTAAAAACAGAGTATTGATTCGTGGTTATTTGGTATGGGTTTGATGGTTTTATGACCCATAAACTTCATTGTAGTTAGAACAAATGATGATGATTAGACACTTAAATTAGATAATATTAATGCATTTATGTTATAAATATTCGTAGTGAAACGCTCAAAAGCAATACAATTCCAATCTGAACGTATGGGTGTGGATGAACATGACAGGCCGAGAAAACTACAACGATCTCTACGTGTTTATGCTGGTTGCGCGTGAAGACAACTTTACCAAAGCAGCAAGCCTGCTTGGTTTGGCTCAGTCTGGTATCAGCCGCACAATACGCAATCTGGAAAATCGTCTGGGCGTGTAACTCCTGACGCGGACCACCCGCAAGCTGTTGCTGACTCAAGCGGGTGAGCAGCTTTACCGAACCACGGTGACCAGTTTCCAATCACTGGATATCGGCCTGACTACGCTTGCTCATTTCCGTGATACCCCTTCAGGCACCGTTCGGATTAACGCCAGCCAGCACGCGATTGATAAGGTGCTGTTGCCCAAACTGGCGATATTCATGCAGCGTTATCCCGATATTCGGCTGGAACTCATTAGTGAACGTCGCTTTGTCGACATCATCAATGAACGGTTCGATACGGGCGTACGGTTGGGTGGCGAAGTTGATGACGGCATGATTGCCGTGCGCATTGCGCCTAAATAGCTGCGCCTAATACCGCTCCACTTTTGCCAACCCATGTTTACCTCCCAGGAATGGACTGACAGTTTTCATAAAATGGTGAACCTTTCTCAGTAACTGCCACATCGAACGGCACTGATGGTTGCGGGTTATCGTGTCGTGAAGCGCCTGCCATAGACGCTCAACGTGGTTCACCCACGGCGAGTAGACCGACTGATAAATTACGCTGAACTTCGGGTTACCTTTCAGCCAGCGCTGTGTTTCACGGCTCTTGTGGATGATGTAGTTATCCACTATAAGCGTGACGGTTTTTGCCCGTCGATAAGTGGATTTCAGGTGCTTCAGCAGGCCGATGAACAGTACCGAACTCTTGCTGTTGCCGCCAACGTAACTGACTTTACCCGTACCACTGTGCAACGCTCCGGCCAGGTAGTATTTTTCATTCTGCCCCGGCGTAACTACACGCTTTTGGTGACCACGCAACTGCCAGTCTGCACCGATTTTTGGATTAAGGTGGATATCCACCTTATCTTCGTAAAACACCGGATGTTCAATGCTACATTCATCCAGAGCCTTACGGATTACCGCCATTTTTTCATCTTTATGCGGGTCACGGATACGCAATGTAGGCGCGGCTCTGCGCCACACAAGCCCCGCTGACGGAAGCCAGCGACGGACGGTTCCGGCGTGTAACCGGCACCCGGTTATCTCATTGATTTTTATTGCCAGAAGTTCGGTGCTCCAGCGTGAACGCTGATAGCCAAAATCAGCGGGAGAGTGCTTTATCAGTTCCCGTAATAAGGTACAGATGTGCTCAAAAGGCCAGCGACGGGAGCGCCCTGCGGGTAAGGATGTCAGGCCTTCAACACCCGACAACGTAAACCAGTTAATCCAGCGTCCGACGGATGAACGGGCGCAACAGAGCGTTTTGGTGACATCGCTGACACGGTCTCCTCGGTGCAACATCAGTATAGCGGTGAGTCTGCGGGCATGATTTTTATCGCGCGTTTTATGGATAGCTTTCTGCATCAGGCGTCGCTCGTCGCGAGGAATGGGTGCTATGATCGGCATTGCTCAGTCCGGTTGGTGATTTGTTTTGATTTGGCGATTGATCAGATCGCACAATCCGGGCTGAGTTCCCTCAAAGTGATCTACTATTCCGCGCAGCTATTTAGTATGGAGATGGTTGTCGTCGCAACACCAGACCACTTTTTCCATTACGGCTTTCCACAAACGCCAGCCGATTTAGCGGTGGTACTAAAAACCGGAGGGACTACAGCAGGAAGGCAATCAGATAAAACATAGTCCACAAGGGCAGTGGGTGTTTTCCGATAGCTACATGGAGGCCGCTGCGGCAAGACAGGGGCTAGGACTGGCCTATGCTCCAGAGGAGCTGGTAAGAGAAGATCTGGAGCGTGGCACGCTTACACGTTATAGCCACCGTCTAGCTGAATTACACCTGTATTATCACCATCGTAATGTGTCACCAGCGCTGCGAATGATGATAGATACATTGCGGGTATAAGCGAATGACATCAGGCAATAAACTCCCATTTATTTAAAAGCAATCGGCCCAGAATGATCTCTGGGCCGATTTTTTAGGCGTTACTTTTTAAGTGTTACTTCAGCGTCGCTTTCACGACGGCTGACAGCGGCGTGGTTGGGCGACCGATCAGGCGACTCAGTTGCTTACTGTCATCAAACAGACCGCCTTTGGATGCACTGGTGTCGGAATCGGCAATGATCTGCGCGAAACCCTCAGGTAGCCCGGCTGAAACCAGCACGCCAGCAAACTCTGCTTCGGACAGATTTTGATAACCGATATTTTTGCCAGACTGCTTGCTGATCTCTGCGGCCAGCTCTGCCAGCGTGTAAGGCTCGTCGCCAGCCAGTTCGTAAACCTTACTAGCCTGCCCGTCCTGCGTCAGCACCGCGACCGCAGCAGCAGCGAAATCTTCGCGCGTTGCTGAGGCAATTTTCCCCTCACCTGCGCTACCGATAAACACACCGTGTTCCAGCGCCGCAGGGATGCTGGCCGCGTAGTTTTCGGTATACCAGCCGTTACGCAGCAGGACATGCGGTAAGCCAGATGCTTTCAGAAGCGCTTCGGTCTGCTGGTGTTCTGCCGCCAGCGCCAGAGGCGATTTATCCGCGTGCAGCAGGCTAGTATAAGCCACCAGTTTCACACCGGCTTTCACCGCCGCATCGATGACATTGCGGTGTTGTACCGCACGCTGACCCACTTCGCTCGAAGAGATCATCAGCACCTTATCCACACCTTGCAGTGCGGAAGCCAGCGCTTCTGGCTGATTGTAATCCGCGGCTTTCACCTGCACGCCTTTTGCAGACAGATCGGCCACTTTATTGACATCACGCACCAGCGCCACGATGTCGCTCGCCGGAACCTTCTCTAACAGTTGTGCGATAACCAAACGGCCCAGTTGGCCAGATGCACCAGTAACAGCAATCATCTCGAGCTCCTTTTGTTGACTGTCTTTTATTAACCGTCTTTTGTTAACCGTCTTTTATTAACAGAGACTGGCTGGCATAATATCGGCAAAGCTAATTTTAAGTAAGTACATACATAAAGGTAAGTATAGTGAGTCAACCCAAAACGCCCATCGATTTATTGCCACCCATTCTGCCAACCGGCAATGTCTTCGCTGAGAAATGTCCATCTCGCCAGATACTTAACCACGTCACCAGCCGCTGGGGTGTACTGATTCTGATCGCATTACTTGATGATACGCATCGCTTCAGTCAACTGCGTCGACGGATTGGCGGCGTGAGCGAGCGCATGCTGGCGCAGACCCTGCAATGGTTGGAAAGTGATGGTTTTGTCCTGCGAACGGCCTATCCGGTTGTCCCGCCACATGTTGAGTATAGCCTCACCCCATTAGGCAGAGAGGTGGGTGTGCGGGTAAAAGAGCTGGCGATATGGGTCGAAGGGAATCTGGACGACATTATGGCGGCACAGCAGTCAGGCGAACAATAATCCACCAAACCATAATCAATTAATATGCCTCATGGGCAGAGGTGCTTACTCAGGAAGCAGTGCGCTCGGGTAGCAGGCGGGAAATATCAGAGAAAATGGCTTTCCAGGTCTCGTCATCGACCGTCATAAAGCCAAAATAGCGCAGCAGGAATGCCCCTTCGGATGCCAGAAACGCCAGCCGAGCATCTCGCCCTTCCTGTGAATTCAGATCAAGCCCAGCCAACTGGCTGTCATACCACGCCTGCGATCTAGCAAGGTGCTCAGGCGTATTCAACAACGAGGCCATCATGCCCGCCGCCCGATCGCCTTCTGCGGCATCCGTCCGATAAGTGATGTCAACATGCGCACGCACTCTGGCTTCCCGACTATCATCCGTACCGATGCACACGGCAGCCATCTCATCAAACTCATCTTCCCAGCGCTGATACATCGCGTGAATCAGCTCATCTTTCGTCCCGAAGCACGACTGAATACCGCCTTTCGTCACGCCCGCCGCTTTAGCGACCGCATCGATAGTCAGCGCAGCCGTTCCCTGCGTGCGGACAATCTGCTCTGCCGCATCCAACACGCATGCACGATTAATGCTCTTATGACGCCCCATATCTTCCCCCGTATTTAAAATACGTTTGTATTTAAAAGGTAATTCTATATCATCAGAACGCTATCCAACAGATGAAAAATAGAAGTTCAAGGTAGAGATCCTGCTATGCAATCACCAAAAAAGTGGCTGACCCTGGCCATTGTTTCCAGCGCACTGTTCCTGATTGTTATCGACATGACGGTGCTGTACACCGCACTCCCCACACTGACTCACGACCTGCACGCCTCTGCATCGGAAAAGCTGTGGATCGTTAATATCTATGCGCTGGTTGCCTCCGGTTTACTACTGGGGATGGGTACGTTGGGCGATAAGCTGGGCCATAAACCTCTATTTATTTCCGGACTGGTGGTCTTTGGTGCAGCGTCACTGTTTGCCGCTTATTCGCCGACACCCAGTATGCTTATCGCTGCTCGCGCGCTGCTGGCAGTCGGTGCCGCAATGATGATGCCCGCCACACTGTCGATTATTCGTCTGACCTTTACTGATGAACGAGAACGCGCACTGGCGATCGGTATCTGGGCTGCGGTGGCCTCCGGCGGCGCGGCGTTTGGCCCCGTAATGGGGGGGATACTGCTTGAGTACTTCTGGTGGGGATCGGTTTTCCTCATTAACGTGCCGGTCGTTTTGCTTGCGCTCATCATGGGAATCACCGTGATTCCACACCGGCCAGGCAACGCCTCCCACCGCTGGGATTTCATCGGATCCCTATTAATTATGGTGGGTTTGATTGGTGTCACCTATGCCATAAAAGAGCTGGGCAAGCGGATTCCGTCTTATGAAGATGCGCTAATCGCTCTGCTTATCGGCGTGGCTTTCATTACCCTGTTCGTTCGGCGTCAGCGTAACAGCAAGCATCCTCTGGTCGATTTCTCTCTCTTCCGCCTGCGGCCTTTCAGCGCTGCTGTGGCTGCCGCTATCGTAGCCGCTGCCGCCTTGATCGGAATGGAGCTGGCTTTCACCCAGCGATTGCAGCTAGTCGTCGGACTGTCTCCACTAGAGGCTGGGCTGTTCATTTTACCGCTGTCGCTGGCATCCTTTATCTCTGGCCCGTTAACCGGAAAGATACTGCCGCGCGTGAATAGCGGGACAATGCTAGCCGCTGGCCTGTTGATTTCGGGGCTTGGAATGGGAAGCTATCTGCTGCTGCACAATGCACCCACCATTATCCAAATCATCAGCCTGACCGTTATTGGCGCAGGCGTGGGCTCCACCATGACGGCCGCATCGAGCACTATTATGCAGGTTGCGCCAGCGTCAAAAGCGGGTATGGCGGCATCAATCGAAGAAGTGTCGTATGAATTAGGCGGCGCAACGGGCGTGACGCTGATGGTCAGTTTGCTGTCTTTCGCTTATTCCGCAACGTTTATGCTGTCCGCTGGGTTTGCCGCACCGGACACCGCGTATGACAGTCTGGACGAGGCGTTAATTTTTGCCGAATCCTTACCGGAAAATATGCGGCAGATACTCACCACACAGGCCCATTCCGCCTTTGATTCCGGGTTTTCCATTGTGCTGGCCGCGGCAACGCTGATCCTGCTGCTGACCGCAACCTTCGTCTGGACAACCCGCCATAATAAACCGCATCGTCATCAAGCCGCTGATGTATAACACCACCGACTCATCGGTTAAGACAATAAAAAACGCCGTTCAATTACGAACGGCGTTGATGATTTAGCGACGTATTACACTATAACGACGTACTACAAGGTAACGATGTACTACCTGGAAACTTAGTAGGTTTCTTTACCGTATTGCAGTGAACGAGGTCCGTACAGCATACCGCGTGAATTTCCCGCTGCCAGCAGGCGCGCGCTAGTCACACCAGCAATATCGTGGCCTTTGTCAGAGATCGTGTGCGCAATCTGGTTTACCGCAGCCTGCACCAGAATACCGATGATGCCACCGTTAGCGTTTGATTGCTGCTCGTTGCTGGACGCCGTTGCGCTCCCGCTCCACAGCAGTTTTCCGGTACGCAGATCAACCAGACGAGCATCCGCAGAAACGCGGGTTTCGCTATTAATCACGATGTATGACGTGCCGTACTCTTTTACGTCCAAATACAGCGCAGCATCAGCACCAAAGATTTGTTGCAGCTTCGCGGTACTCAGCGCATGAATATCCGACGCCGTCACCAGACCATTCTGCTTGAATGTCTCTTCTACAACCGCGACAGGGAATACGTAGTATCCCGACTCCGCCAGCGGATAGGTGACCTGAGAAAGCAGGCTATAGCTCGCTTTCACATCTGGGGAATGGTTAACCGGTGGCAATACCAGAATAGACTTAGGCTTGCTCTGCTTAAATGCCGTGTAGTCATAAGGCACGGGTTTAGCACAGCCGGTCAGCACCAGCGCAAAAACCAGACCACATAATCCTAAGAAACGATTCATTTAATGCTCCCTTTCTTTTTACTCAACAGGAAGTCCATAAAAGGTGCTGATTCAGGGAATTTCGCTTTTTCAGTTTCAAACTGTTGGCGAGCTTCACTATCACGGCCAGTATTGGCGTACAGCAACCCAAGTTGAGCATAGAGTCCCGGCGGGACAGGTTTGTTTGCGGCTTTCGCTTTTTCGATCGATTCATTCAAAGCAAGAATCTGCTGATCAGGGCCGACTTTATCCTGTTGATAATAATCATAAAGTGCAGGCTGGTATTTATCCCAGCTGTAAATCGTTTTTGGCGCGGATGCACAGCCTGCTAATACTGTCGCTGCCAGTAGCAGGACAATTTTCTTATGAGATAACATTGTTATATTCCTATTCCATTAGTTCGCTGGGCGCCAGGCACCACTTTCAATTCCCGTAACCAAATTATTAACAGCCTCACGAATCGCCAAATCCAGCACTTTGCCGTTCAGCGTTGAGTCATAGCTGGCCGTGCCGCCGAAACCGATAATTTCACGGTTGGACAAGGTGTACTCGCCCGCACCCTGTACGGAATACACCACTTCAGAGGTTTGTACGTTCACCACATTCAGCGTAGTTTTTGCGTAAGCGACCTGTGTTTTACCGCGACCCAGAATACCCCACAGCTGATGGTCACCCACTTCTTTGCGGCCAAATTCGGTCACATCGCCGGTAATAACATAGCTAGCGCCTTTCAGCGTCTGCGTTTGTCCTTTAATACCCGCTTCCGCTTTCAGTTCTTCCATGTTGGTACGATCCAACACATTAAAACGGCCGCTCTGCTGGAGATGGCTAACGAGAATGGTTTTGGATTGATTACCTAAACGGTCAACGCCATCAGAAAAAATACCGTTCATATAGTTAGAGCGGTTTTCAAATTTTCCGATAGAAATCGGGCTGCGAACACCCTGATAAGGCGTACTGTAAGAAGTAACTTTTTGTGCTTCTACGGTACGGGAAGACTCTGTGGCACATCCGCTCAATAACGCAGCTGACATGAATACAGAACAAAGAACGACTTTTTTATTCATAACACTATCCCTTAGTGACAATCCATTAACCCGAGCAACGCCCTGTTATTGATTCATAATGAAAATGCCGTAAACACGCTATTTAGCCGTAACATTGTTTTTACTAAACATTATTTTGCTGCATGTAAATGGCGATCAACATTATGAGGGTAGTAAGGAAAAGTAACGAGTTATTTCATACAAGAATTGGAAAAAAACGGCTAAAAGAAGAGCTTTCTTACCCGACACTAAAAAACACAATAAAAACAATAATATAAAATGAAAATATCCTTTCTACAGAACATTCAGAAGGGTGGATTAGCCTGATCGGAAGACCTGCGTACCATTCTCACACCACAAGCACAGCCCGAATTCTATCATGCTCTCATAACAGCTCTGGTTACCAAGACCGTATTACCAACTTTTCATCCATGCAACAAACGCCTCAGTAAACCGATTATTGACGTTTAGCACCAGCTCATCATGACGTATCGAAGGCAAAAAAACTTTATCCCATCATTGATGGCGATACCCATATTAATATGTAAAAAAAGATCCAAATAACTGAACCAACAGATTTAAAAATGATTATTTTTTTATAGTATACTGGGATGAAAATTGTATATATTTAGTTTTTATAAGAAAGGGAAAATAATGCTAAAATCTCTTACTCAGTATCGTGAGTCAACTGGAATTTACCAGAATAACTTTCAAAAAAAAATAGAGAGAATATTTTTCATGCAAAAAATTCGAACAGAAAAAAATCAGAAGAGCAGAAGGATATATACAATACGAATTTACTAGTTAACTATGCCGAAAACACCCCTATTACATTGAGAACTCAACGCTATTCACCTATATTCCCCAAAAATGCCATTTCCACAGCGTTCCAGTTAGCACTGCTATTTAGCTTTATTCGGCCAACAGACACTGTATTGGCCACAAACAAAGACATAGAGTCATCAGAGAAGAGTAATAATCTTAGTTATACAGCAATAAATGATACGTTACCTGAACAGAAAAAATTCAAAATGGGAGTAATCCATAGGCATAGAAGAAAAAATAAAAAACAGGAATCATTCAATGAAATAGATGAAAGCATACCAGTCGATCCAATTACGGTGGATACATATGGATTGAAAAACAAAATTTTCATAAAAGCAGTAGACGCGCTCATCAAAGAGCATAGAAAGGCCTTAATATATAACAAAAAAAATGATGTTTTTATAAAAAATAAATCCACATCAGGTTATTTTAAATTTACAGCATTAAATCACATAAAAAAAACCGAAGAAATCATTATAGAGAAAGAAGAAGAAGATGATGTTAAAATAGAAAAAATAGATTTCTCCTGCCTGGAGGAACGAGAAAATATGACGCTAGGAAAAATTTTAAGAAAAATAGGAAACACACTATCGCATCCTGTAAGTGAATTATCACAAGAAATTCAGGTAATTCATCATTACGAAAAATTTGGCCGATGTGCTTCAAAAGAAGAAGTCGAAACCCTTAAGAAAAAAACCTTACTTGCAGATAAAGTAATTACCACCATAATATCATTAATACCTGTACCTAACCATATAGTATTATTACAAAATATAGGCGGCCCTTTGCTAAGACTAATAGCCGATAACCTAGAGGACAGAGACCTCAATCAAGATGATATGCAAGATTTAATCGGTCAGTCTACCTTTATGGCCAAACTCATCGTTGACTCAAATCCTAAAAACAGCGAGGGCATGGTTATAGAAAATGGAATCAGCTTACCAGAAAAATTCATTATTAGAAATAATAAGAATTACATAAAAATAAAAAATAAAGAATGGGAGATTTCATACAAGGAAGGAAAATATCTTATTAAAAAAGATAATATAGAACGTGAAGTTATCTACTCAACAGAGAAAAAAAATGGCAATACTCGAGAAAGGGTAAAGGATGGAAATTAGAAAGAGAGCGTACTCTCTTCGGTAAAAAAGAAGTGTACAACATAATAAAAACGAAAAATTTATTATCACATTTATCCATAAAAAATGGAAAAAATAAAGTAATTAATGAAATAAAAGGCTATGAATCGTATCATACAAAAGGGCCAAATGGAGAATCATTAGTATCTATAAAAATAGATGAAAAATTTATACCGATGAGATCTGAAAGTAAAAATATAGGGGGACATGAGGTGTATGATTATAATAAACCCGATAAATCGGGTTATCCTGTATATTTTTGAGAAGACAAGAACTGGCATTTTGGTGAAGAAATCACAAAATTAATGAAAGGTGATCCTAATCTTAATTCACATAAACACGTTTCAAAAAAACTTCATCGCTCCATCTCTAAAACTTTCTACGAAGATATAGATCTGCGTAACTGCCAACCGATAGACAGTAAAGGGATTGTAAAATTAAATCATGGAGAAAGATATTTAAAGCTAAAAGAAGGTTATTTAAGAATAAGGAAAAGCAATAATCACGATAATATTTTTGAGCTAGGACCAGAACAGTCTAAAAAAATACTTTGTTATTTTGATCAAAATCATCATAAATTTCGCACCATCAAGGAAGGTGATTATTTGTTGAATAAAAAGACCATCAAAGAGCATACAGACCCCACTCTCGTTTAATAAATGAATTTAACCATAAAAAAACATTAACAAGTTATCGAGAAGGATTCAGGGGGACGAGTTTTGAAGAGTACAAAGAAATAAGAATAGTAGATAGGAATATGAAAAAAAGTAGTAATAAAATTTATTATTATGGTTTAAACGAATCGGAAATATCTAAAAACATCAAGTATGAAAGAGTGGCCGCAGACATAAAATACGACGTAGCTCGCTCAAGGGAAATAATTAAATCAGTAAGAAATATGCTTCTTAGTAGTGAAAATGAAAAATATGTTACAGCGTATTTACAGAAAATACGAATCACGGATAATTATGGGTCACCATCCAATCACATACAAGAAATGTTAATTGATAAAATATCTAAAACCTATAACAACATTGAAGAACATATTAATGATGATTACAATAGAATTTGGTTAGTCGATTATAAAGAAAAAAATAATTATGGTTTAGTATATAAAAGTGACCCACTTCATCGCATGTATATAAATTTAAAAAATAGTGATGCATTTATACAAGACAGGAGAATAAATACTTCCTGTAAATTACGCTGTTCCGTTCAACCAGAGTCCATTCAACCAAAGCTGGGTGACATGCCAACAATTGTCCATGAAGCATCTCACGCTGGGGCTGATACTATTGATTCCTTTTATTTGTCCCAGGAGAGCCCCCTTGAGACAAAGGTGGCACAACTATCTGCTGGCGATATGTCAACAGATGAAATCGAAGGTATTCTCAATACTCGTGCAACAGGAATAACATTTCCTCTCTTAGAAAGAACCAGAGAACAAGCCACCAGACTTTTCAATAACAACGCGGATGTAAGAGGAGAGTTCCTCATCAACAATGCTGACTCACTCACGAGGATAATCCTCGATCTCTATACTGGAGACTCAAAAATGAGTAAGCGAGATACTCAATCCCAAAAAGGCATTAATGCCGAGATGCTATATCTATTTGCTGTTCAGGGGCTGTCTGAAAAAACACCGCCTCTGAGAGGCTAACTTCGCAAAAGCAACGATATACAGCCCATCTCTATACAGAGATGGGTAAATCCCATTCTCATAGAGGATTAAAAACAGCATGATACAAACTTAATGTTTACCTTGTCACAACAGCACAATCAATTTAATTTATTTAATAATTTATAAAAAACACGACTAGATTTAATATTAATCGACTTTTTACTGACTTGCCCTGCTTGCTATCCGGACAGCGCAACGGCCTGCCCAGATAGTAATCCATTTTGCCGGACTCACATCAATATCGTCACATCGGCAAACCGTCCGCCAGCATTTTGTCTTTTGTCATGAAGGATTCGCGTCTGGCTGTAGCTCTGGTTCCAATATCCGAACGTAAGATAGTATATCGCTAACATTTTCCTTGGTTAGCACACCTCTTCTGTCTTCTATATCTCCAAGGTTGAATGTTCCATCTGGATAAACAGTAACTTGTGCAGAACTAGCAATAGTTAAAGATATGCCGAGGGTACTAACAAGTTCATACAAAGGTTTTTCTCCCAACTTATTAGTTTGAGCTATGATAAAACTAAGGCTCATATCTGACTGACTCTGATCCCCTCCAACTAAGATAACTTTTCCGCCTCCGACGATTTTATTACGGAGCTCAGAGATCAATCCGCTAGCATCGGCTCCATATTTCAGGCCAAATGAAACATTACTACCGTTTAGATGCACTAGAGTGCGACTCCCATAAGAAACCGCATTCCAGTCCGATAATACTATTAAAGCTGAACAATCGCTTAATCCACCCGTGGACAGTATAGTTGTAGAATCTGTGACAGTTTCCATGCAACCCACACCAACATCAATATTAGCATCAATCCCATCATGCATGCCTGTACTAGGCCATATTTGTGGAATTTCATTTTCTTCGGAATCAATTTTAGGTGGTTTGACATTATGGGATGGTAACTCATTCCATTCACGCAAGTTTAGCTTCACCATTGTTTTATCAAAATTTATACCATCAATGTCACTGCTTTTTTTTAGGCTATCAGTATCATGCTCACTCAATTTTTTTTTGATATCCCTTAAAACATCCGAAAAAACATACTCAAACTTATTTTTCATCGCCTCAGTCTGTTGGAGGCTCACCATTTCACCTTCTGGCAAAATATTTGCAGAATCAAAATCCAGAATAAAAAATTCTTTGTTATCATATATAATGTTACCTTTATTTATGTCATGATGAGTAATCCCTTTTTTTTGTAAAGAATTAGCCAGTTGTGTTGATATATCATTATCCTCAATAGCTGATTTCATCTCATTCAAAAGATCATTACTGGATATTGACTGAATATTATTTAATGCATAGCCTTCAATCTTAATTAATTTTGCTGAGACCGATAAAACCCCATTTCTCTCATGAATGATAAGCTCACCCGCCCCCTTTCCATACATCCTATCAAAACCGTTTACATTATTCTTTGCCGAAATAAGTCTGGATTGATGTTGCTTATCAACGCTACCGTTATATTCTTTTTCGACATACCCATCCCCTATATCATAAACCCTACTAATACTCCCTACACCCACAACAACCTTGACAACATCTTCGGTACCACTGGCAGCATTTTTGGAAACACTAACAACACCTTCGGTAATACTTCTGGCAACACTGATAATATTTTTGATAATACTTCTGGCAGCACTTCCGACAAGACCTATAGCATCTTCAGCAGCCTTTCCGGCAGCACCTTCGGCAGCATTTCCGACAGCACCTCCGGCAGCACCTTCGGCAGCACCTTCGGCAGCACCTTCGGCAGCACCTCCGGCAGCACCTTCGGCAGCACCTCCGGCAGCATTTCCGGCAGCACCTTCGGCAGCACCTTCGGCAGCATTTCCGACAGCATTTCCGGCAGCACCTCCGGCAGCACCTCCGGCAGCACCTCCGGCAGCACCTTCGGCAGCACCTTCGGCAGCACCTCCGGCAGCACCTCCGGCAGCACCTTCGGCAGCACCTCCGGCAGCACCTCCGGCAGCACCTTCGGCAGCACCTCCGGCAGCACCTCCGGCAGCACCTCCGGCAGCACCTTCGGCAGCACCTTCGGCAGCACCTTCGGCAGCACCTTCGGCAGCACCTTCGGCAGCACCTTCGGCAGCACCTTCGGCAGCACCTTCGGCAGCACCTTCGGCAGCACCTTCGGCAGCACCTTCGGCAGCACCTTCGGCAGCACCTTCGGCAGCATTTCCGACAGCATTTCCGGCAGCACCTCCGGCAGCACCTCCGGCAGCACCTCCGGCAGCACCTCCGGCAGCACCTCCGGCAGCACCTCCGACAGCACTTACGACAGCACTTACGACAGCACTTACGACAAGACCTACAGCAGCATCTTTGGCACCTTTGGAGGCGCTTCCGACAGCACTTTCGGTCGCATCTTCGGCAGCACTTCCGACAGCGCCTTTGGTAGCACCTTCGGTAGCACTTTCGGTAGCACCTTCGGTAGCACTTTCGGTCGCATCTTTGGCAGCACTTTCGGCCGCATCTTTGGTAGCACTTTCGGTCGCATCTTCGGCAGCACTTCCGACAAAATCTACAGCAATACTTACGGCACCAACAGAGGTATCATTTCCCACCGTATTATCAATAATCCGAGGCTCTGTTATGGGAATAGGAACTGTCGTCCCGTGAGAGGCATCTGATGAATTATGAGGTTCTGTCGTAGTAGATATATCACCATAATTTTCTTTAAATTTTTCCACCGCATTCTTACTATAAAGATCAGGCAAGTTATTTGCAGTAGTCCAGAGTTTTTTTAGAATATCTGAAAACGATTCGAATGAGTTGTATTTAACATACCCATATTTATTATTATCTATACATTGTTGGGTTATCTGGATGGTTTTAAGAAGCAGCTTAATATGTTTCTCCTCTGAAGATTTTGCATGTCTGACATCTGGTGAAGTGTCTGCTTGACGAAAAATAAGATCAAATTCATTTCGCATGCGCCAGTCGATCGTCTGATCCTGGACGATAGTAAGAATTAGATAAGGAATATTTATATTATTTACAGGGATTGAACGCTTTTCTCTGATGCTTGGATTAATCTCTGGAATGAAATCAAGTGATTGTGTAACCATATTTTTAATAAAATCCATTTCTAAGTTATATTCGCAATTTCTAGAAATAAATAAGTCAGAGGGTAGTGTCGTTCTGTCAAAAGGCATCTGAAAATCATGGCAAGAAGCGACGAAATTTGAGAGAGGGGTTATTGATGTCGGAAATACAAAATCGCCCTTACTTTCATTATAACCATGCCTTCCTGCATAATGCCATATTCCCCCAATAACACCTGCCCCAGTCAATAACCCCATCCCCACTAGGCCTCGTTTTAAATAACTTCCTTTCCACCTACGGTAAAATTCTTGTTTATTATTTGAATCCTTGAGTGACTCTGCTTGCAGACGAATAAACTCTCCTTCAGCAAGTATTTCCGTTAGTGGATCATCTTCTACATCATCATTTAATTCAGCAGATCGATCTCTGCTAAATGACCATAAATAATTCCAAAGGTGAGTTGATCGTTTAGTGGGAATTTCATTTTTTACACCATGATATAATTGTTCAGAACTGTTATTGATATATTTTAATTGGGATGTCAGGCCAGATGATACATTGCTACTTCTGTTCGGCCTTCTAACCTTATCCTCGCTGCTATTGATATTTAAAGTTGATAATTTATGGGGTGTATTAGTTAAGATTCCATTATTCATGAAATAATTTCCTTTTTTATTAAAAATAAATTTACACGTCCCCCATGTTAATTACATTAAATTATCGCTCATAGTCAGTTTATTACTGTTTGTTAATAAAAGTATTCAATGTGTGTGCAGCTTTGTTGAATAAATCGAATATTCCTCGGGAAACAGGCGCATATCCTTCTCAAATCTGACAGCGCGTGGCAAAGTAGAAGTTCAAAATCACCGATTGGAAAACTTATAACGACGCGCTCCGGCAACAGGGGAAATACTGGTCGTTGGAGCGGAATGAGACGGTGGTGAATCCGCATCTGACAGGCAGCAGCAAATCATGGAAAGAGAAAGTGGGTTATCACTTGCACTCAGTGGTGGAAACGGCAATGTCGCGGGTAAACAAGTTGTGCGGCGGACGTTGCGGAACTACGATACACCGGTAGGCGAAGCGATGACGTTAGTGAAAGCGCTCAATATCATGACGTTGCAGGGTATGCCGGACAGTGTACGCATTGCCAGAGAAGCGGGGAAGTGGCTTTATTGTTTATCAAAAATTATTTATTCAAAAAAACTTGTATTACGGATAAAATTCCTGATTTTAAAACCATGCATTAGTATAATAAAACCATGGAAAAAATGAAATCTACGTTAAAATGCTTATTCTCGCCATCCCTTACATTCGTAACGTACAGTCACATGAGGGAATAACCGATCGTTGATGCTATCAGAGGCGGAACTTGTCCATAACCTCGCTTACACGACCTTGACGCCAGATTTTGAAGATCATGATATCTATTATTATAAATAACCAGGTGAAATATTATATTGAAAATTATAGCGATGAAATTTCAATAGCTTATAGTGGACAAAAAGAAATTATAGCACATATTTTTTTGAAGTAGTTCCACAAGAAATGAAGTCGAAGCTCCTGTGGGAAAACCAAAAATAAGAGGTTAAGAGTAATTAATACAATATCTATATCCGTCATACCTCAGGCTACATGTGCGTTGGCTACGTTTAGTTACCCGAATCACTTACCTGTTGGATATGCTTTCTATTCAGTTTGAGAATAGGCTTTTTATATTTCGTGAAAGTCAGTATGTATATAGAATTTTAAACGATATTGGCGTAGACCACAGACATAGCAGTCTCGGATATTGGAAAACCGTCTCCCCATTCATTTTCATTAGAAAATAATGCTAGCATTTGAAAGATTAACGGAATAAAAAACTACCGGATTTTTTTTGACCACATTGCGCCCTATTGGCGCAAGCGCTATGGTTGCCGGTAACCTGTATACGACCACTGATAAATAAACTATGAACTTTTCTCTTTTCGGCAAGAAATTCACGCGCCACGCTGGCATCACACAATTAATGGACGACCTGAACGAAGGGCTGCGTACGCCAGGCGCAATCATGCTGGGCGGTGGCAATCCGGCGCATATTCCGGAGATGGACAACTACTTCAAACAGCTGTGTCAGGATATGCTGGAACAAGGGAAATTAACGGAAGCGCTATGCAACTACGATGGCCCGCAAGGCAAGGATACGCTGCTTAAGGCGCTGGCAGAACTCCTGAGTAATGAATTAGGCTGGCAGATCGGACCACAGAACATTGCACTAACAAATGGCAGCCAGAGTGCGTTTTTCTACTTATTTAACTTATTTGCCGGTCGCCACAGCGATGGCAGCCTGAAAAAAGTGCTGTTCCCGCTGGCACCGGAATATATCGGCTATTCGGATTCCGGGCTGGACGACAACATGTTCGTCTCCGTTCGTCCACAGATCGAACTGTTGCCCGAAGGGCAATTTAAATATCACGTCGATTTCGATCATCTGTCGATTACCGATGAGATCGGGCTGATCTGCGTCTCCCGCCCGACCAATCCGACCGGTAACGTGCTGACCGATGACGAGCTGATGCGTCTGGATATTCTGGCGCAGCAGCACAACATTCCCCTGCTGATTGATAACGCCTATGGCGTGCCTTTCCCCGGCATCATCTTCAGCGATGCCACGCCGCTGTGGAACCCGAACATCATCCTGTGCATGAGCCTGTCCAAACTGGGTCTACCCGGCTCACGCTGCGGCATCGTGATTGCGGATGAAAAAGTGATTTCCGCGATCGGCAACATGAACGGCATCATTAGCCTGTCTCCGGGCGCGGTCGGCCCGGCGCTGGCGCATGAGATGATTCAGCGTGGCGACCTGCTGCGCTTATCTAACGACGTCATACGCCCGTTCTACCAGCAGCGCGTAACGGAAACCATCGCGATCATTCGCCGCTACCTGTCGCCTGAGCAGTGTCTGATTCATAAGCCGGAAGGCGCGATCTTCCTGTGGCTGTGGTTTAAGGATCTGCCTATTACGACAGAAATTCTGTACCAGCGCCTGAAAAAACGCGGCGTCCTCATGGTGCCGGGTCATTACTTCTTCCCCGGCTTAGAGCAGGACTGGCCACACGCTCACCAATGCATGCGCATGAATTATGTGCCGGAGCCGGAAAAAATTGAACGCGGTATTGCGATTCTGGCGGAAGAAGTGGAAAAGGCGATGCAGGAAGGCTAATTCGCCACAAAAAATAGACGCGTCATTAAACGAAATACGGTTGGGGCAAAGGAACACCTGCCCCACGATTCGACCACTCGCTATAACCATAGCCGCGACAGATGTACTCGTTATACTTCAAAAGGGTCAACACTTCGTGTTGTTCAAAACGGTAACGTTTTTTCCTGCAACTCGAATTATTTAGCGTATATCAGAAAAAATATACATTCTGAGTAATGTCGGCTTTGTTGAATAAATGCTTTTTGTCTTTTCTCTGTCATTCTTTTGTCATCTTCCAGTTATTTTTCTGTCATGCGCTCATGTCATGTTTACCTTCGCATAAAAAACGCCGTGATGATGGCGCATTTAATTGATTGCAGGAGACAGGCATGTTCAACAACACAATTCGTAAAACACATGCTATTCGCACCGCCGCGGCGTGTGTGGCATTAGCGCTGATGAGCGCCAGTGCGCAGGCCGCGACAGAAATTCCTTTCTGGCACTCCATGGAAGGCGAATTAGGGAAAGAAGTTAATTCTCTGGCTGACCGTTTTAACAAAGCGCACAGCGATGTAAAAATTGTGCCGGTCTATAAAGGCAACTACGAACAGAATCTGGCTGCCGGGATTGCTGCCTACCGCGCAGGGAATGCCCCCGCCATTTTGCAGGTCTATGAAGTCGGTACGGCGACCATGATGGCAAGTAAAGCCATCAAGCCAGTCTATGAAGTCTTCAAAGATGCTGGCATTAATTTCGATGAGTCGGTGTTTGTACCGACCGTCTCCGGTTATTACACCGATGCGAAGAGCGGCCACCTGCTGTCGCAGCCGTTTAACAGCTCTACGCCGGTGCTGTACTACAACAAAGATGCCTTCAAGAAGGCTGGCTTAGATCCAGAACAGCCGCCGAAAACCTGGCAGCAGATGGCCGAGTACACCGCCAAACTGCGTGCAGCCGGGATGAAGTGCGGCTACGCCAGCGGCTGGCAGGGCTGGATTCAGATTGAAAACTTCAGCGCCTGGCACGGTCTGCCAGTTGCGAGCAAGAATAACGGCTTTGATGGCACCGATGCCGTGTTGGAATTCAACAAACCAACGCAGGTTAAACACATTCAGCTGTTGCAGGACATGAACAAGAAGGGTGATTTCACCTATTTCGGTCGCAAGGATGAGCCGACTGAGAAATTCTACAACGGCGACTGTGCTATCACGACTGCCTCTTCCGGTTCGCTGGCGAACATTCGGGAACACGCCAAGTTCAACTACGGTGTCGGTATGATGCCGTATGACGCCGATGCGAAAGGTGCACCGCAGAACGCCATTATCGGCGGAGCCAGCCTGTGGGTGATGGGCGGAAAAGATGCCGCGACCTACAAAGGTGTCGCTGAGTTTATGAAGTTCCTGGCCGAGCCGGAAAATGCTGCTGAATGGCACCAGAAAACCGGTTACCTGCCGATCACTACTGCGGCGTACGAGCTGACGCAGAAGCAGGGCTTCTACGAGAAAAATCCTGGTGCGGATATCGCCACGCGTCAGATGCTGAACAAGCCACCGTTGCCGTTCACCAAAGGTCTGCGTTTGGGCAACATGCCGCAAATTCGTACCGTTGTGGATGAAGAATTAGAAAGCGTATGGACAAATAAGAAGACGCCACAACAGGCGTTGGATAGCGCAGTAGAACGCGGTAACGCGCTGCTGCGTCGCTTCGAGCAGTCAACGAAGTAATACGCTTCTGTTGAGTAATATCGGGCCGAAGGGAATCGGCCTGTTTCTTTTCTGTTTGCAATGAGTTACCGCATGACATCATCCCGCCCCGTTTTTCGCAGTAGTTGGTTGCCCTACGTGCTGGTGTTGCCCCAACTGCTGATTACCGTGATTTTCTTTATCTGGCCTGCCGGTCAGGCGCTGTGGTATTCGGTGCAGAACCTGGATCCATTTGGGCTATCCAGCGAATTTGTCGGCATGGAAAACTTCAGACAGCTGCTTAATAACCCTTATTACCTCGACTCGTTTTACACCACGCTGATATTCAGCTTCTTGGTTGCAGGGTTTGGCATGCTGATTTCACTCTTTCTGGCCGCGCTGGTGGACTATGTGATCCGTGCCAGCCGCCTGTATCAGACGCTGATCATTCTGCCGTATGCCGTGGCCCCCGCCGTTGCTGCCGTGCTGTGGATGTTCCTGTTTAACCCCGGTCTGGGGCTGATCACCCACTTTCTCGGGCTGCTGGGCTATACGTGGAACCACGCGCAGCACAGCGGTCAGGCGATGTTTTTAGTTGTATTGGCGTCGGTCTGGAAACAGATTAGCTATAACTTCCTGTTCTTCCTCGCGGCGCTGCAATCGATCCCCCGTTCGCTGGTGGAAGCGGGCGCGATTGATGGTGCTGGCCCCGTGCGGCGCTTCTTCAATCTGGTGCTGCCGATGATCTCACCGGTGAGCTTCTTCCTGCTGGTGGTCAATCTGGTATACGCCTTTTTCGATACCTTCCCGATTATCGATGCTGCGACGGCCGGTGGGCCGGTGCAGTCGACAACCACGCTGATCTACAAAATTTATCGTGAGGGTTTCGCAGGGCTGGATCTGTCCAGTTCGGCAGCGCAGTCGGTGGTACTGATGATACTGGTTATCGGGCTGACCGTGATTCAGTTCCGTTTTGTTGAGCGGAAGGTGAATTACCAATGAAGATGAATCTACAAGGTCAATGCTAATGATTGAGAATCGTCGCGGGTTAGATATTTTCAGCCACGTCATGCTGATTGTCGGCATTCTCGCCGTACTGTTTCCGCTGTACGTGGGGTTTGTGGCCGCCACGCTGGATAATCAGGAAGTCTTTCAGGCTCCGATGACGCTCATCCCCGGTTCTCACCTGTGGGAAAACCTGCGTTATATCTGGCTGCACGGTGCGGGCAACAACACCACGCCGTTTGGACTGATGTTGCTCAACAGCTTCGTGATGGCGCTGGCGATTACGATAGGCAAAATCACCGTATCGATCCTGTCCGCTTACGCCATCGTCTATTTCCGTTTTCCTCTGCGCAACCTGTTCTTCTGGATGATTTTCCTGACGCTGATGTTGCCGGTGGAAGTACGTATTTTCCCGACGGTGGAAGTGATCGCACGGCTGGACATGATGGACAGCTACACCGGTTTAACGCTGCCGCTGATGGCCTCGGCGACCGCCACTTTCCTGTTTCGCCAGTTCTTTATGACGCTGCCGGATGAGCTGATGGAAGCGGCGCGTATCGACGGTGCCAGCCCGATGCGTTTCTTCTTCGACATGGTGTTACCGCTGTCGAAGACCAATCTGGCGGCGCTGTTCGTGATCACGTTCATCTACGGCTGGAACCAGTATCTGTGGCCGCTGCTGATTGTCAGCGATGCCAGTCTGGGCACCGCTGTTGCTGGGATTAAAAGCATGATTGCGTCCGGCGATGGGGCGACTCAGTGGAATCAGGTGATGGCCGCGATGCTGCTGACCATGCTGCCACCGCTGCTGGTCGTGTTACTGATGCAGCGCTGGTTCGTTCGCGGTCTGGTCGACAGCGAAAAATAAATAGGTCATACCGTTGGTAAACCCCTTCATAGAATGGGAACGGTGATAATGGGATAGAAGAGTAAAGCGTTTGCGCCAGGGATGGCGCAATCCGAGCGTACAGGGATGTATTCACAGCGTCTTTACGATCTACCCATTATCACCGCACCGCTCGTCAGGTTTAGCAGCGATTTATCGAGACGAATTTCGGAAACGCTTATGGCATGTTTAAAACTTCAGGCCGTCACTAAGTCTTACGATGGCAAAACACAGATTATCCAACCTATCGATCTGGACGTCGCTGACGGCGAGTTCGTCGTGATGGTCGGGCCCTCAGGCTGTGGCAAATCGACGCTGTTGCGTATGGTGGCAGGCCTCGAACGCACCACCAGCGGTGATATCTATATTGATAACGAGCGAGTCACCAATCTGGAACCGAAAGATCGCGGTATTGCGATGGTGTTCCAGAACTATGCGCTTTATCCCCATATGAACGTGTTCGACAACATGGCTTACGGTCTGAAAATCCGCGGCTTCGGCAAGGCGCAGATCCGCGAGCGCGTGGAAGATGCGGCGCGAATTCTGGAGCTGATGCCGCTGCTGCAACGCAAACCGCGTGAGCTATCGGGCGGCCAACGTCAGCGCGTGGCGATGGGGCGGGCGATTGTGCGTGAACCGGCGGTATTCCTGTTCGACGAACCGTTGTCGAATCTGGATGCCAAGCTGCGCGTACAGATGCGGCTCGAATTACAACAGCTGCACCAGCGCCTGAAAACCACCAGCTTGTACGTCACGCACGATCAGGTTGAAGCCATGACGCTGGCGCAGCGCGTGATCGTCATGAACAAAGGGATCGCTGAGCAAATCGGTGCGCCGGCTGAGATTTATCGCCGCCCAGCATCGCTGTTTGTAGCCAGCTTTATTGGCTCACCGGCCATGAACCTGTGGTCAGGTCGCATTAGCGATGACGGCTGCCGCTTTGAAATCGATGGCGACATCGCGCTGGCGCTGCCTGAACCGAAGCCGCAATGGCGCGGTAAAGCATTGACGCTGGGGGTTCGACCAGAGCATATTCAGCTGGCGATGAGTGAAACTGGCGGTATCCCGTTGCAGATTTCAACACTCGAACTGCTGGGCGCGGACAATTTAGCGCACGGCAAGTGGGGCGGGCAGAACGTGATTGCACGGCTCTCTTATGAACACTGCCCCGCGATCGGTTCAACGCTCTGGCTGCATTTACCGACGTCATCATGGCACCTGTTTGATTCGCAAAGCGGATTACGGATGGAATAATGGAAACAATCTGGCCTTACCCGAGCATTGTCGCCCATCGCGGCGGCGGTTCACTGGCACCGGAAAACACGCTGGCGGCGATTGATGTCGGTGCCAGCCTCGGTCACAAGATGATCGAATTTGACGCCAAGCTGTCGCAGGACGGCCAGATTTTCCTCTTACATGACGACACGCTTGAGCGCACCAGCAACGGTTGGGGCATTGCAGGCGAACTGCCGTGGGACAAGCTGGTCGGGCTGGATGTCGGCGGCTGGTACGGGCATAAATTTGTCGGCGAACGCCTGCCGCTGCTATCGGAAGTGGCAAAACGCTGCGTGCAGTACGGCATGGCGGCCAACATCGAAATTAAACCCACCACCGGATATGAAGCAGAAACCGGGCGGGTGATTGCGTTGGCGGCGCGCCAGCTCTGGGCCGACCATCCGGTCGCGCCGCTGCTGTCATCGTTCTCTATCAATGCGCTTGAAGCGGCGCAGCAGGCCGCACCGGAACTGCCGCGTGGGCTGTTGTTGGATGAGTGGGAAGAGGACTGGCTGGCGTTAACGCAGCGTTTGGGATGCGTGTCCATTCACCTGAATCACAAACTGCTGACGGCAGAACGCGTCGCGGATCTGAAAGCCGCCGGTTTGCGCATTCTGGTTTATACCGTCAACCAACCCGATCGCGCGCAAACTTTGCTGGATTGGGGCGTTGACTGTATCTGTACTGACCGGATAGATTTAATCGGGGCTAACTTCGCGACCGGCTGAGGTCTGCCTCTATACCCGTCATACTTCAAGCTGCGGCGATGTTGATATTGCTGCAAGAAAATATAATGCGGGGACCTTCTTTCTGACTTGATGCCGGTAATAAGGAAGTGGCGTCATGCCCGCATTTATTGTTTCACTTTGGCACCAGATTTTTCTGTCGTTACCCCTCTTTGTTCTTATCGCGCTCGGCTATAGCCTGATTCGTTACGGTAAATGGCCGACCACCGTGACCGATGGCATGACGCGCTTTGTCTTCTCCGTCGCCATGCCCGCCATGCTGTTTCGCCTGATGTCGGATTTTTCCAAACGTCCGGTGGTGGATGCTCGACTGCTGATCGCCTTTTTCGGCGGCTGCCTGCTGGTGTTTGTCCTAGGCCGCATCGTGGCGCGCAAAGTCTTTCATCTTGATGGCGTCTCCGGTTCGCTGTTTGCGTTGAGCGGCATCTTCTCCAACAACGTGATGCTGGGGCTGCCGATTGCTACGTTGATGCTGGGAGAAGAGGCAATCCCTTCGGTTGCGCTGGTGGTGGTGTTTAACGGGCTTATTTTGTGGACGCTGGTGACGGTGTCGGTGGAATGGGCGCGTAACGGGGCGCTGTCGCTACAGGGCTTTACCAAAACCGCGCTGGGCGTGCTGAAGAACCCGCTGATCATCGGCATTCTGTCAGGGACCTTATTCAGCCTGACGGGCCTGCCGCTGCCGTCGTATGTTGACCAACCGCTGGCCATGCTGGGGCAGATTGCTGCACCGCTGTCGCTGGTAGCGCTGGGAATGGGGCTGGCGGAATACCGCGTGCGTGACGGCTGGCAGATCAGCACGGCGATTTGTACGATCAAACTGCTGGTACAGCCGCTGGTGATCTGGGGAATTGCTATCGCGCTCGGCCTGCCGGAAATGGAAACGCGTGCGGTTGTGTTGCTGGGGTCGATGGCGGTGGGCGTCAACGTCTATCTGATGTCGCGCCAGTTCGATGTGCTGGGTGGCCCGGTGGCATCAAGCCTGCTGCTATCAACGGCGATGGCGGCGTTAACCACGCCGTTGATTTTAACGCTGATGGGTGTGCGGCTATAAGGCCGCCATCGTATCAGGGATTCTGCTTAATTGGCGGTGGCGGCGTGGTTCTCTGTGACCGCTGTAAATCCTGCTGTAGCTGCTGCTGGCGTTGTTGCTGCAACTGCTGGTTGCGCTGCTGGAGCTGATTATTCAACTGCTGTTGCTGTAATTTCTGGTTCTGCTGCATATTTTGCTGCAACTGTTTCTGGCTGCTGATTCCGCTCTCAAACTGCTGCTGAGGCGTGGGCGCTTGCGGCGTATTGGCACTTGCCAGAAGCGGCAGGCCGAGCAGGGCAGCACAGGCCAATAGTGTCTTAGGGTGTTTCATTAAACCTCCACACAGGCCTTCTGCCCGCATCGTGTTTTCATCAGCACATTATCCTGATGTATTCACTTAAGTGTAATCGCTGTGGATGAAAACGTCGTGCAGAGTAATCCGCAATCCTGCGTGCACAGGTTTTGGGCTGCCCTGTGGGAATGCGTTATACTGCGGCGGAATTTTTCTTCGTGGTTGACGCTATCTCATGTTCCATATCGCGCTCTATGAGCCTCAAATTGCACCGAACACCGGCAATATTATCCGACTGGCGGCCAACAACGGCTGTACGCTTCATTTGATTGAACCGCTGGGTTTTGATTTTGAAGAGAAAAAGCTGCGCCGTGCGGGACTGGATTATCACGATCTGGCGAACGTCAGCCGTCATAAAAACTATCAGGATTTTCTGGCTGCGATTCCCGGCAAACGTATCTTCGCCTGTACCACCAAAGGCAGCCGCCCGTATGACCAACCGAGCTACCAGCCAGGTGATGTATTGCTGTTTGGATCGGAAACGTCCGGCCTGCCAGACGAAATTCGTAACGGCTTTGAGTCGGATTTCCGTATCCGCATCCCCATGCAGTCTAATAACCGTAGCCTGAATCTGTCGAATGCCGTGGCGATCATCAGCTATGAAGCCTGGCGGCAAAATGGCTTCGGTGGTTGCCTGTAGCCATAGCTTTCTACAGCCTGCCGTTGGCGGATTTTTTCAGTGGCGGATTCACCAGAAACACCACTTCCCCGCGATAATACGGTGAAGTGGCAAGGCGCTGCTGCCACTGCGGTTCCCACTTGCCGTGTTGTACCAGCCCGACCCGGAAAGGTAGGGTCAGCTTCATCAGCGCGGGCAGGTACTCGGCATAGTTGGTAATGGTGCTGCGCCCCTGATAGGTCTGCACCACCACCTCATCCAGCTTGCCCTGTAAGCGGTTCAACGCCGCAACATCACCAGTTTTCGACCAGTCGAGCAGCCCCGTAATACTGAGCTGACAATCTTCGGGTAAACGCTCGCGTAATTGCGTCAGAAATGCGACATAGCCTGCCAACTGATAGCTTTTCGCGTCAAAATCGATCTGAATCCCAGCAACTTGATTCCCCCGACGCTGCCATTTTTCCCGTAACTTTACTATCCGGTTCAGGTGGCGATCGGAAAGCTCCAGCGTGGTCATGCGGAAAGCCAGCCAGACGCGGTTAACGCGCAATTGGCTGGGCGGGATCCCCTGACGCAGGAACACGACTTTACCCTGACGGCGCGCCACTTCACCCTGATGCAGGTACAGCATCTGTGCCTGATGCAGAATCGGCTGCGGTCTTACCGCCGCCCACAGCCAGAAATCCTGATAGCGCGTAGCATCAACGATGGCAGGCACCGCGTTGGCGGTTGAAGGTGCAACGTTAACGGAAGCGGCCTGCGTGCAGAATGAAAACAGGCCGGCCAACACGACTAACGGCGTTACCAGTAATAATCGAGCTTGTCTGCCCATACGCTGCCTTTGTACTTGGTTTTCAGTTGGGTAAACCAGGCTTTGCGGGTTGCCTTGCTGATGTCCTGCGGACCACAGTCGTTATAGCCGCTTGGCGCATAGCAGTTAACCGCGCGATACAGGGCATAGGTTTTGTCTTCTGGCGGCGCTTTCGGGTCGGCAATCACCCGCATATACCCATCCAAACGGTTATATTCGGTGCCGACGAACTGTGTTGGCACGTTGGTGAGTCCGCTCAACATGCTGCCTTCACCCCAGTCGAAGCCCACGCTGTTGTTGGTACGCAGGAAAAACTCGCCGAGGCAGTTAATCGAACGGGCGTCATTAGGGCGTTGATTCAGCGTCGTGACCACGTCATTCAGCGCTGGACACTGATAGTCTTCTTCGGTGTCGCTGCCGTCCCAGTCAAATGCTGTTAAATCTTCCTGATTCCAGCTTTGATTTTCGCTGCTGACTAGCGGCGCAATGTCTTTCCTCAACTGAACATCTTTGAGATAGCTGGCGTAATCACCGTGGGTCAGCGACTTGGTTAACAGCGTATGCAGCGCGATAGCCCGTTCTTCATGGGGTTGCTGCGGGCCCGTTTGCTGACGCAACAGATCGGCGTTGGCGCTAATTTTCAGCACGGCGGAACGGAAACGCAGATTTTTAACTGGGCTGTCGGCGGCAAAAATCCGCTCTGGATGACCGGCCTTGACCAGCGTTTCCGCCAGCGCCAGTTGCAGGAACTGATTTTGCGTGTACCACATATTGCGCGTTAACAGCTGACGCCAATGCGTTTCTGCCTCATCCCAGCGCTCCAGACGCACCAGCGCCCGACCGCGTAAGACTTGCAGGCTGAAACGCACGGTATCGGTCAGATCGTTCGCCTGTGTTGCGGGAACGTGGTTAACCACGGCGGCGTAATCTTTTTGACCATAAAACAGCTGTGCGGCCTGAAGGTAGCTGAACGCGTCCTGCATGTTGTCTTGCGCAAACAGCGGCTTCTGCGCGACCAGCTCGTCAACGGATAAGGCGGGTAATGCCAGCCAGCCGTCATCTGAACGCAAGCGCTTGAGATCTTGCACCATCGTCAACGGCGGGCTGCCCGGCGTGCTGGTGAACTGCCGATTTTCCAGCAGCTTGTTGTCGATTTCGTCGCTCAACTCAAGGAGTGCTTCGACGTCGGCGGTGTTGTCCAGCTCGTGTTGGTACGTTGTCGCTAAGGCATTCACATCATCCATAATCCAGTACGCGCGGCGGTACAGCCCGTTAGCGGACTCGATGTATTGCCCGTCTGGATACTGTTTCAGATAGTCGCCAATATGCTGAATGGCTAGCTGTGCAGCCGCTTTATCGGCTTTGCTGGCATCAAACATGTTGTATTCATCGAGCGCGTTTTCCATCGCTTTATTGATCGCTACGCGAATCAACATATAGCGCGATGTTTCCGCGACCCACGGCTGCGGTGAAGACGTTAACGCCTGAAAGCCGCTTTCCGCCTCATCGAAGTGGCCCTGATAAAACGCCAGCGCCGCGAACAGATACTGCGTGAGTGCACCGGCATGTCCTTCGTCCGGTAGGCTTGCAAGACCTTCGTTCAACGCGTCTTTGGTATACAGCGGGTTGAGGAGATTCACCCGCTGATGTGCCAGCAGCGTACGCTGTTCATTGGTGAGCTGCGTGTCAGCCAGCAGGACGTCGAAAAATGCTTCCAGCGTGGAAAGCTCATTGGAAATATGGCGTCCTTCGTTATCGTCAGGCGAAAACGTGGAGATCGTGCCCTGAACGGCTAAAGGAAGGTTAAGCTGCTTCGCTTTATTCAGCGTTGAAAGATAAGGCGCATCTGCCGTGACATCCTCCCCAGAATCGGAAGGTGGGACTCCTTCTGTGGCGGCAATCCCCATAACCCGGTAGGCCGTAAAAGGGTCGATACGTGAACGTGTTTGATCGGGTAAAGGATGGGGTAACGGAAGCGACATGCTGTGGAGACGGCTTTGCAGCAACATCAGGTTAGCACGGGTGTCGTTGCCCGGCTGCAAATAGGGCAGGGCAGACATGCCACATTCCGAGTCGGAAAAGCCGCACACTCCATCGCTGGAACTGAATGCCTGACTGCTCATTAACGCGGTCAGTACGCCAGCCAGCAGCGTTACTCCTTTCATGGTTTGTATCCTTCATTCAACACGGGTCTTGCCTGTTTTCGGCATGAGTGGCGATCACTCTACGCAATCGCCTAAAAAACTCAATCCAGTATAACCTTGAGAAGATAAACAGAAAGTGACAGGTGCCCATGTCGGGCACCTGAGAGCGTGTTATAGAAGGAAATTTGGTGGTGGGAAAATGTCTCGCCTGATTACCGCTGATGCAGCGGTAGCCAGATGATCAGACGCAATCCGCCCAGTGGACTGTCTTCCGCTTTTACCCAGCCTTTGTGCTGCGTAATGGCGGTTTCCACGATGGCGAGCCCTAAACCGCTGCCGCCAGATTCGCGGTCACGCGCTTCGTCCGTACGGTAGAAGGGACGGAAAATCTGTTCGCGATCTTCTGGGCTCACACCGGGGCCATCGTCATCCACTTTGATGGTGATGCCCTGGTTATCCACCGAGAAGGCCACTTCGATGTGGTTGTGAGAATAACGCAGCGCGTTGCGCACGATATTTTCCAGCGCACTGTCGAGCGAAGCAGGGTTGCCAAAGAGCGTCCACGGCCCCGGAGGATAGGGCACTTCCAGCGTTTTCCCCATCTGCTCGGCTTCAAAGGCGGCGTCGTCTAGCACATTGCCCCACAGTTCATCGGCACGCAGGAACTCACGGGTTAGCTCGTTCTTGTGCTGATTGCGTGAGAGCACCAGTAGATCGTTAATCATGCTGTCGAGCCGCTGGGTTTCCGTCGCGATGCGGTTCAGTTCATTGCCTTCACCCTGACGCCGACGCAGCAGCGCTGTCGCCAGTTGCAAGCGTGTCAGCGGCGTACGCAGCTCATGAGAGATATCCGACAGCAGGCGTTGCTGTGCGGTCACCATTCGCTCCAGCGCGCTGACCATCTGGTTAAAGCTGACGCCCGTTGCCTGAAATTCCTGCGGGCCAGACTCCAGCTCAGGGTGCTGGCGTAAATTGCCTTTGGCAACTTCGTCGGCCGCGTGTTTGAGCTTGCGTGCGGGTTTGGCCAGACTCCAGGCAAGCCAGAGCAGCAGCGGTGAACTGATCAGCATGGTGAAGATTAGCAGCAGCAAAGGACGGTCAAACAGCAGACTAATGAAATCGGACTGCGGACTGCTGGCAGGACGAATCAGGTAAAGCTGATAGTTGTCATCACCATCGCGGATCGCAAAAGGACCGAGAAGCTCAATGCGGCCGTAATTTTTCTTTTGCGGATGATCGGCGTTATCTGATAGCCCGATAAAATTACGCACAATCGGGGTTTCATGCTTCTCTACGCCGAAGATCCGGCCTTCACTGGTGACCAGAAAAAGGCGCTGTCCCGGCGGAGCCCACTTCTCCAATACCCAGAACAGCCGTAGCCACCAGCGCAGATCGTTGGCTGGCGTGTTGGCGAGGTCCGCTTCAATGTGCTGTTCCAGCATGATGCCCTGCCGCTGCTCGTTTTCCAGCAAGGCGGTAAGCTGGCGCGAGTCCAGCTTGGGCACCATCAGAACCAGCATGAGTACCAGCGCCAGCGTTAACCAAAAAATGGCAAAAATACGAGCGGTCAAACTATTGATCATGCAGCCGATACCATCAAATAGCCTCGTCCACGCAGCGTTTTAAACCAAGGCAGACCGTCCTTGCGTTCTGGCAATTTACGTCGCAGGTTCGAGATATGCATATCGATCGCGCGGTCAAACGGTGTAAGCCGTTTTCCCAGTACTTCCTGACTTAAATGTTCGCGTGAAACCACCTGTCCCAGCCGCTGTGCCAGCAGATAGAGCAACGTAAACTCCGTGCCCGTCAGATCCAGCACGATATCGTCAAAGCTGGCTTCCTGCCGTCCGGGGTTCAGACGCAAGCCGTCGACTTCCAGCGTCGGAGCGCTGTTATCACACGCCTGCTGTTGATCGGTCCAGTTGGAACGGCGGAGAATCGCGCGAATTCGCGCCACCAGTTCCCGGTCGTTAAAGGGCTTCGGCAGATAATCATCGGCACCCAGTTCCAAGCCAAGAACGCGGTCTAATTCACTGCCGCGGGCGGTCAGCATAATGACCGGTGTTTGATGCTGTTGTCGTAGTTCTTTTAATGTATCGATACCGTTTTTCTTCGGCATCATCACATCCAGTAATAACAGGTCAATGGTGTTATCTAATATCTGTAACGCCTGCTCGCCGTCGTAGGCGACAACGACGTTAAAACCTTCCATTTCGAGCAATTCTTTCAGTAAAGCGGTTAGCTCTCTATCGTCATCAACCAGCAGAATTTTATTCATGTTTTCTCTACCTCCAAGGGCAAAATACGACATAGATTAGCGCTATTCCATGACTTTACGTAGTTTTACATCCTCTGACGCATGTTTGCAGCAAGATGCGTAGACTCCTGTTCATTGATTCACAAAATGACGTACCGCACTGGAGAGTTATTGATGCAACAGTTCGCAACCTTATCTCTTGCTTCACTGCTTATGTTAGGCACTTTTACCGCCTTTGCAGCAGAAAGTGGAGACGCCCCGGCGAGCGGCTGGCATATCGATGATTCCGCCACAAAAGGCGCACCCGGCCAGCAAGGTATGTTCGATGGCGTGAGGCTGACTGAGCAACAGCGTCAGCAAATGCGTGATTTGATGCACCAGAGTCGTCAAGACAAACCGGCGTTTAATGCCGAAGATGTTAAAGCCATGCATAAGCTGGTGACGGCAGAAACGTTTGATGAAGCGGCGGTGCGAGCGCAGATAACCCGAATGATGAGTGTGCAGCTTGAGCGTCAGATTCAGATGACCCGAGTGCGCAACCAAATGTATAACCTGCTGACGCCAGCGCAGAAAGAGATATTAGAGCTGAAGCATAAGCAACGCATGAAAGAGATGCAGCAACAGATATCCATGTTTAACCAGATGGCCGCGCCAGCACCAGGCACGACAAGCCATGCCGAGACAAAGAATCCCGAGTAGTAGCGCTAGTGTAGTAAGTAGTCTGTAGTAAGCGTAGTGCAGTCCGAGTAGTAATGTGTAGTAGGTACACACCCTGTTTTTCCTTGCCATAGACACCATCCCTGTCTTTTTGCCCTCCATGATGGAGGGTTTTTTTTTGGGATTTTTTAAAGCAAATAGCGTGCTTTGACTTTATATAGATGATTTTCCGCTCCAGCGAAATGGCTCGCTGTGATGAGGATAGATATGAACGCTTAATGATAAGGTTTTAATTAGGTATTTGTTGCCTTGATTAGTTAATTGTCTTATTGTTCATTCTGAGCGGATATGCACTTTAAAAAATCAAGGAAACTGATGGTAAAGGTCATCTGGACAAGGAAGGCGTTGAAGCAACGTTTAACGATAGACCGCAGATATCAGGACACCATAAGTGAGAAAGTTGCTGAACTACGTAGTTTTCCTGCCGTAAACCTGGACATTATGGCGTTGAAGGGTGAAGCGAGAAAATTCAGGTTACGAGTGGGAGACTACAGAGTAATTTTCGAGATTGTTCAAGGTGAGCCCGTTATCTGTGAGGTTCAAGCGGTCAAACGCAGAACCTCAACGACTTACTAACTATCAGGCTGGGTAATCCGCCAGTTTCCTGATGACATACACCGCGACTCACTGACACCCGGATGAAATTATGTCAAAACCACAATTTATCAATGACGTGAACGGCAAGCCTCAGTTTGTTGTTCTACCTATCAGCGAGTATGAAAAGCTGCTGTCTGATAGCGATTCAGGCTATGAGGATATTCCTTATGTTGCCGATGAGTATGACAACGAAACTGTGCCTAATGATGTGGTAGAAATCATGTTCCGTGATGATGTTAGCTTGCTTGCGGCATGGCGTATCCATCGCGGATTATCACAATATGATGTAGCTGAAAAGCTAGGGACAACGCAATCAGCGGTTTCGCAATGGGAAGCGAAAGACTCACGACCTCAGAAAAAAACCCGAGAGAAATTGTCTGAGATTTATCACTGCCGCCCAGAGCAAATGATCCTTTGATTGTATTGCTGCGACTCGCTTCGGCGGGTTTTTTTATCTGAAAATAGCCACGTAATTTCTGATGTTTTCATTAATATTGCGATATTTTCAACCAATTCTATTTTCACCTAAAATTTTGGATAAGATTCAAATAAATTGGATTTATTCACTATGTAAATCACAATAAGCGAAATTAAAATTTGTAAAAAAAGATGAATTTTGAAATTGAGAATAATCACAAATCATGTTAAAAAATTACTGTTTATCTATACATAACCAGGTGCTGACATGATAAAAAAATTATTCGATCTGTTGCCGATTTTTGGTGATAAGAAAGTAACGCCGACGGAAAATTTGTTGCAAGAATCTCTCTTACCGCTTGCAGAACTTGATAAAACGTTGCCGAAGAAAATATTCCATTATGTCATGGCGGGCACCGAACCTGAGGTTCTTTATGCCTTAAATCAGTTAGATTCTGATAAAACAATCGTCCTTCTGGACAAGCCGGGTTCGGTTGACTGGTACTATGTTCAAAATAATAGTTTTAATTCCAGTGAATATAGTAAAATAATCAGGCAGGCAAGGAATGCACGTTATAAACTCTATTCCATGGTAGGCCAAGGGTTAACAAACGAACAAACGGTACGCTTTGCGAAAGTATTAGCTGCGGCATGTCAGAATAAAAATATAAAAATAATAACTGACGAAGTACCAAATTGGATGGTTTATTTGCTCTGTGATGCGCTGGCCACTACGTTGAAAAGCACATCTAATGAAAAGCTGAAATTAAAGCACCGTGCTGACTGGAGTGTTCAACTTCTCGCTGACCTGGTTGCTAGTGAACAGCATGATGAGAACGGCGAGAATATTTTATTTGCTATTTTTGATCGGAAGGAAATAGGCGAATACTATAGCTCGGAGTTAGCGCTTTTCTTTGAACTCCCTGATTTGCAGACATACATCGAAAGTCATGCACAGTTTGTCCGCACGATGCTAGTGGACAAACTTTCTGCACTCGGCCTGATTCAGTTCCTGAAATACTTGTCCGATCGTGAAGTGTTGCGTGTTTTTTTCTCAGATGTCATTGTTAAATTAGCAATGGATCAGAAAAAAACAGTGCGCAGCGAAGCTGAACCGCTGCTGAATACGCTTCCCGCTAATGATGTCAAAAAATACCTGAGTGATATCTTATTTAACGGCACGCCAAAACAGCGATCTCAGGCTGCCGATCTCTTTGCCCGTCAAGGCGAAAATAAAGATATTTTAGAACAGGCGTTACAGTTAGAAAAAAGTAAGGCAGTAATAAAAAGTATCGAAAGTGCTATTACTCGTTTTGACGTTGTTGATACGGCACAGGATGTGACACTCCCTGAATTACCCGAACTCACGCTGCTGGCTGATACGCCGTTGCCTGAAAGCGCAAAAGATATTCTTGTCGAAAACCTGATCGAGATGGTGGAAACGGCAAGAGTAAATGCGGAAAAAGAAATAGAGCAAAATAAATCGAATGCGTACAAATACAAATGGGCGCAAGATCATTATGCTAAATTAAAAAAATTGAATGCTGAGCATTGCCGTACTTTGGTTGATAAGCTTAATCATGGTAATCATAAATTATCTAGTGAAGATACTAGCATTATTAAATATAAAAAACGTATTAGCAATCTTCCTGAATTTACGTTTTACCATGCTATGAGAATTATTTTTGGCAACATGTATGCACACTTCAATCTAAGCACTGCTCGAATAGAACATGAAGCACCCGCTCATATTGTCGCTGGATTGGAATTACGACAGATTGAAGGTGTTTTGCAGGCGCTGGCATGTCCAGAACCTGCACGGATCGCCGCCTCGTTATGTTTAGAGTCTTATAACCATGGGTTGAGGCTATTCCCTAAACCGGAACAGCTCTGGCCTTTTTTCTCTCAACATCCAGACTATATCGCCGAAGCGTTGGGGCTATTGCCGAATAAGAGTGACAGCCAATACCGCAAATTTGAATTGGGTCAGGCCTTTGAGCTGCTTGATAAATTCCCTTCTATCCCCGCGCAGTTTATTCCACGCATTATGGAACTGGCGTTAGGCGAGAATAAAACGTTCCGCGTGAGTGCGCAGAAGTTGCTTGAAAAATTGCCGAACGTGCATGTGAATGCGCAGGAAAGCCTACATTCCGCGAAACAAGAAATTCGTATTACTACGATTGAATGGCTTGCGCGGATAAAACATAAAGATAGCATCGCGCCGCTTTATGCACTGTTAAAAAAAGAGAAGAGAGAAACCGTCCGAGCCGCATTGTTGGCGGCGTTAGAGCAGTTTGGTGAGGATATTTCGCCGTATTTGTCCGAAAAGGTATTGCGTGACGAAGCGTTGAAGGGATTGAAAGCAAGCCCGCCTGCGAGCATGAGCTGGTTTGACTATAACGCGATACCGCCATTGAAATGGGAAAACGGTAAGGCCGTCGATGCCGACATTATCAAATGGTGGATCATTCTGGCGGTGAAATTAAAAATGCCCGCAGGTAACACGTTATTGCAACGCTATGTCGGGTTATTAGCCAAAGAGAGCCAGCATAAGCTGGGCCACTTTATTCTACATGCGTTTATCACGCAGGATGTAAAAAACCCGTCGCTGGAAGACGCGATGTTGGAAGCGCATAAGGATGCACCTGCACGTTTAAAAACGTATCAGTATTATCTTGAACGTTACCCTGAGTATTACCAAAAATATGAGCATTACACGCTGGAACAGGCGACTGAGGAAATAAAGAATGAAGTCTTGCGGCGCTATTTAGGTTCTGCCATCGCGGATAAAGGTATGTTGGCGTTGATTGGTCGTATCGAGGGCCATGTTGCCGTCTCCGCATTACGCAATTACACGCGTGACCATTATCAGCGCCGTTCACAGATTGAAGCGATGATCAGCGCGATGGCGATTAGCGACGACCCGCTCATTATCCAATTGTTACTCTCCCTTTCACGCCGCTACCGTACCGCGGCGATTCAGGAAAAGGCGCGTGAGCTAGTCAAAGATATTGCCGACCGCAATGGCTGGAGCGCTGATGAGCTGGCCGATCGCACGATCCCGACGGCGGGATTGGATGAAACGGGCACGCTGGTGCTGGAATACGGCGAGCGGATCTTTACTGCACGCATGGACAACAAACAGAAGTTGGTGCTGCTGAATCCGGAAGGCAAAGAGATTAAAGCCCTGCCTGCGGCGCGTAAAACGGATAACGAAGAGCAGATAAAAGAAGCGAAAAAGCTGTTCTCATCGAGCAAACAAGAGCTGAAACAAGTGATCGACCTGCAAACCGCACGTTTGTATGAATCGATGTGTGCTCAGCGCCAATGGTCGAGTGAGGACTGGCAGACGTACATCATGGCTCATCCTGTGATGCGACCGTTAATCGAGCGATTGGTGTGGCAAGAAGTGAAAGATGAGCAGGTGATCAATACCTTCAGGCCAACGGATGATGGTTGTTTAATCAATCTTGATGACGATGAGGTTGAATTATCGAACGGTTCGGTGATTCAGCTTGCACATGCCGCCATTGTCGATAACGACACGCGTAAAGCCTGGCTCGCACACTTTAAGGATTATAAAGTGACGTTTTTGTTCTCGCAGATGGTGAATACGCTGCCTGAACTCGATCGTAAACTGGTTGAAATTGAGGACAAGAAAGGGTGGTTGAGCGATACGTTCACGCTGCGCGGCGTCTTGACCAAGATGGGATACCAGCGTGCGCCAGCGGAAGATGGTGGGTCGTTTGGCCATTATTACAAGCATTTCAGTAGCTTGAATTTGTACGTCAATATTGGGTTTAGCGGTAGCTACGTGCCAGAAGAAAATATTCCGGCGGTCTTGTTTGATTTGAGCTTTGAGAAAAATCAGCAAAATTATTGGGATCGCAACAGTCTGACATTACAGGATGTCCCGCCCATTTTACTGGCAGAAAGCTATGCCGATTACCTGAAAGTCGCTGAAGCCTGCTCGGGATACGATGCCGACTGGGAAAGCAAAACGCCTTGGTAATCCGCTTATGGAGCCAGTACGCCCTGTGCTGGCTTCGTTCATTATTTTGTGGCGAACAGAGACACGAACATGGAAAAACACTCACCGGCAGCCAACGATGTGCTGCGTCAACATGCTGAAATCCGCTTTGCTGATGAATTAGCCCGCCTGACCAAAGCGGACGAAAATAACCCGAAGCCGCAGGGCTGGCTGCGTTCACCCCGTGCGGTGCGCCAGTTTATTCTGGGTGACGAGGCCTTAGATATTTCCGCGAAATTTTTTGGCGATAACGCGCTGGTCGATCGGGCGATTGTAACGCTGCTGGGGAAACAGGGATTGATGCTGGTTGGCGAGCCCGGCACCGCGAAATCGATGCTGTCTGAGCTGTTTGCGGCGGCAATATCGGGAGATTCCGGCCTGACCATTCAAGGCACGGCGGGAACGACGGAAGATCATATCAAGTATTCATGGAACTATGCGCTGCTGCTTGCCGAAGGCCCCACCGAGCGCGCGCTGATCGGTTCGCCGCTCTATCAGGGGATGATGCAGGGCAGGATTGTCCGTTTTGAGGAAATCACCCGCTGCCCGCCGGAAATACAAGATGTTCTGGTCTCTTTGATGTCAGAAAAACAGCTGATGATTCCTGAAATGGGTGAGCAAGGGCGGATCAGTGCTAAGCCCGGTTTTAACCTGATTGGCACGGCTAACCTGCGCGATCGCGGCGTACATGAAATGTCAGCGGCATTAAAGCGGCGCTTTAACTTTGAGACTGTGAGGCCGATTCAAGACCCTGAATTCGAGATTGCGCTTATTCAAACGCAGCTTACGCGTGAACTGGGCGATCTGGCCGCGCTGGTCACCGTGCCGCCGAGCGTCATTGAACTGCTGGTGACCACATTCCAGGAACTGCGCTCGGGCAATACGCGTGATGGCGGCACCATCAAAACGCCGGATGCGGTGATGTCGAGTGCGGAAGCGGTCAACATTGCCTATGCCTCCGCGCTTGAGGCGCATTATCTGGGCGATAGCACGCTGAATGCGGGCGCCATCGCCCGCCAGATTATCGGCGTGGTCTTAAAAGATAACCCTGACGATGCCAAACGTATGCGCTACTACGTTGATAACGTGGCGCGCGAGCGGGCAAAAAGCAGCGATGACTGGAAAGCGTTTTATGATGCCTCACGACAGTTTTGGAAGTAAGGCCGTGGCCAATTGTTGTTGATGATTTCACGGACACTTTTTCATGAGGAAACGCGCTGGTGAGTCTTTCGAACATCGTATTGCCTGCACGAATGGAACAGGCGCTGGCAACATGGGATTTTTTGCAGTCGCAGCAGATCTATTTTGCGCCGGTTCGCCACCATAGCCCAGCTTGCGCCTATGGCCTGCTGTCATTGATTGACGATATCCAGCCCGATCACATTCTGATTGAGGCACCGGTCAGTTTTAATCACCTGTTGCCAGATTTGCTTCACCCTGACGCGAAGCCGCCTATCGCGGTGATGGGACAGGCTGACTTTCAATCCCGCGAGCCGCAAGAGGGCGAAACGCCGCAAGCGACCACGCGCAGCGCTTTTTTCCCTTTTTGTGACTACTCGCCGGAATGGGTTGCGCTGCATGCGGGGCATCGTCACAACGCGACACTGCGCTTTATTGATTTGCCGTGGGTTGAGCAAATCGCGATTGAGGAACGTCAGAATGATGCCAGCCAGAGCCTGCAAGAGGAACGCTATCTCGCCCACAGCCAGTTCATCTCGGCACTCGCAAAAAAATGCTATTGCCGCGATCACGATGATTTGTGGGAGCATTTATTTGAATTACGTTCGATTGAGGCGCTGACCGACTGGCAACAGCTTTTCCGCGATACGCTGGTCTGGTGCGCGTTGGCGCGACTGGATTATGAGCCTCAGGTTTTGGAAGCCGAGGGATCTGCACAGCGTGAGGCACATATGCTCGCCGCTGTCATGCAGGTTCGTGCCGAAAACCCAACGGGGAAAATTCTGGTCGTCACCGGCGGTTTTCATTCGCTGGCGCTGCTCGAAGGGCTGTCTCACGACGGGAAATCGTTCAATGCCTTCACGGATGCCGCGAAGAAGCTGTACCAAAAACAGCTTAAGCAGGCGGAAAACGACAGTGCGTGGCTCATCCGCTACAGCTTTGACAGATTAGATGCGCTCAATGGCTATGCGTCTGGCATGCCTGCGCCTGCGTACTATCAGCGAAGTTGGCAGATGCTCATGGCACAGCGGGGTGAGCGGCTGGTGGAAACGGGGCAGGGGCTCACGACTCAGGAACACCGCAATAACATGGGAATGCGTTTTCTGTCTGAGGTTTCCAGCCTGCTCCGCATTAAATCTTTTGACGATCCGCCCAGCTATATCACGGTAAAAAATGCCGTCGAGCAGAGTGTTCGCTTAGCGGCATTGCGCGGGCATGAAGGCCCTGGTCGTTATGACCTGCTGGATGGGCTACAAAGTAGTTTTATCAAAGGCAGTATCGATGATGCGCAGCGCGATCTGTGGCTTGAGATTAAAAAGGCGTTCTCCGGCCATGCGTTAGGGCAGATCCCAGCAGGCAGCGCAACGCCTCCGCTGGTTGATGAAACCTATCGATTAGCGAAATACCATCGCTTTAAACTTGATGACACGCTCGTCAAACTGAGCCGTTTGGATATCTATCGCAACCCGCAGCATCGTGCCCGCAGCCGCTTTCTTCACCTGCTGAGCTTCCTTGAGGTGGGCTTTGCAACGCGCAGCAATGGCCCTGATTTTTTGAGCGGCCACAATCTCGATCTGCTATTTGAAGAGTGGCACTATGCGTGGACCCCGTCAGTAGAAGGGCGATTGATTACGCTTTCGGAGAAGGGAAGCCAGCTCGAAGCGATTGCCATCGATAAATTACTCTATCTGGAAAAGCAGTTAGAGGAACAGGGGCAGAATCGGTCGAGCAAGAATGCGGTGCAGGTGCTGATTCAGGCGGCGCTATTGGGGTTACAGTCGCGTTTAGCCGGGCTATTCCGCTTATTGCATGACGATATACACAACGATTTTCGGCTAAGTTCGCTCGTGGAATGCGGGCATAGTCTGATTCATCTCTGGCGCGGGCGTGATTTTCTTGGCTTACGCAATCAGCCTGAGTTAACTCAGCTGCTGTTTAAGCTGGTTCCACAGGCACTGTTTTGTTTACCGACCATCGCTGCGGGTGATGAATCACAGCAGGAAGAACATTTCACCGCATTGCTTGCCTTGCGTGAGCTGATTGAATTTATTCCCACGCTCGATCCCTCTAGTACCGTCAGTCGTGATTTTTACCACCAGTTACAGCAGATCGCCCCAGAGTTAAAGGACGTGCCGTTGTTAAAAGGGGCGGTTGATGCGCTGCGCTATCTCGGTGATGACATTGATGAGAGCACGCTTGATGACAATCTATCGAACGTCTTTAGTCAGGGTAGCGATCCCGAGCAGGCGGTTCGCTATTTTGTGGGATTAATGCGTGCCGCCCCTGAGCTGATTATCAAAACGCCGCGTTTGGTCGATAAGTTAAACGCGCTGATGTCGCAGTGGGATGATGATCGTTTTCTGCATGTGTTGCCCGACCTGCGTTTTGCCTTCAGCCAACTCACGCCGAAGCAGAATGCGACGTTAGCGAGCTACATCGCTGAGCAATGCGGTTTCTCTGAGCCGGAAATGCATCTTTGGCAAACGGACTTCACGCAGCAGGAGCTGTTACAGACGATGCAGTTAAACCAAAAGCTGAAACAGCAACTGGCGGAAAACGATTTACTGTCATGGTATGAAAAAGAGAAGGGTGCAGCCCGATGAGTGCGCAAGATCCGCAGTCTGATGATAAAGAAAAAAACGGTAAACGCTGGCGATTGATTCTGGGCCACTATGCTGACGAGGCATTAGGTAACGCGACGTTTGACGCACAAGACCTGAAAGTTGAGCGTACTCTGGATTATCTCTATCGCCGGGAATATCAGCGTCGTGGGCTTAAGCAGGAAGGAGGGCGGCACGGCTCTTTGGATCAGTCTCAGCTGACGGCGGTTAACTGGCTCAATCAGGCGCGTAAATTGTTCCCCAGCAGCACGTTTGAGCGAATGCAGTCGCAAGCGATTGAACGCTATGAAATCTCGCATTTATTCAACGATCCGCAGGCTCTGCAAGCGATGGAACCCACGCCAGCGCTGGCTAAGGCGTTATTGAGCTTGCGTGGCCGGATGAATGAACAAACGCGTGAAGCGGTGCGCGACATTATTCGTAAGGTGGTCGATGAGATATTACGCACGCTGAGGCCGACGTTTACGAATGCGCTTACCGGCCGCCGGAATCGATTCCGACGTTCACCTGTCGCCAGCAGTCAAAATTTCGACTGGCGTGCCACGATTGCGGCCAATCTTAAGCATTTTGATCGTGATAAGAACCGGCTGGTCATTGAAACACCGCATTTTAATTCACGTATGCAGCGGCATATGCCGTGGGATGTCATTTTGTGCGTCGACCAAAGTGCTTCAATGTCCAGCTCGGTGATGTACGCGGCGGTCTGCGCCAGCATTCTGGCGGCGTTGCCGGCGGTACGGGTTTCGTTGATTGTATTTGATACACAGGTGGTTGATTTATCGCATCTTGCCCACGATCCGGTTGAGGTGCTGATGACGGTGCAACTAGGAGGCGGGACAAATATTGCGAAAGCCATGCAGTACTGCGAACAGCGAGTACAAAACCCGAAACGCACCATCGTGACGTTAATCAGCGATTTTGAAGAAGGCGGCGCGCTGAATCGCCTGCTCAGCTTCGTGCAGCGTATGCACAGTCAGCAGATCACGCTGTTAGGGCTTGCGGCGCTTGATGATGCTGCACAGCCGGTATACGACACCGCAATCGGGCAAAAACTGGCCGATCGCGGCATGCACGTTGCGGCGCTGACGCCGGAGCACTTTGCGCAATGGCTGGCGGAGGTGATGCGATGAGCTGGCAATCCCTCTACCTGAATTATGATGACGATGCGCTGGGCGTTTTTGCGAATGTCGGTTTATTGCGTCGGGCCAAAAAAGATCTGGCTGGCGACAATGTGAAATTAGTGACTGACGCTGGGCAAGAAGGGCATTTTGTCAGCGATGGTCAGCAGGTGGTGCTGAATGCGCAGGGGATACAAACTGCGCAGTGCGACTGCCCAGCGTCGGGCTGCTGTAAGCACATCTTGGCGGCTGTGCTGTGGCTACAAGCCCATGCTGAAGGCGGCGCGGAGCAGACCACGGCCCTCGCTGAGGAAACCACCGCACCACCGATAGACGTGCTTGCCGAGATCTTACAGCTTGATCCTGAGGCGTTAATGAAGCAGGTCGGCAAAGGGCAAACGCGGCATGCCGCGCGATTTGTTCAGATGTGGGCGGAAGAATCGGTGAGGACGGAATCACTGCCCAACCAGCTTAAACTTCACCTGCCGACGCTGGAAAGCCCCGTTATCTATCTGGCTGGGGCGGGATTTGCTGGCATGTTGTCGGATTTCTTACGGGATAAGCAACCAGCCTTGCATCTTGCTGCCATTGCCTGCCTCTTTGAAGCCAATCAGCGCGTCTGGCCGTGGCCCGAGGATTGTCTGACTCAGGAAACACAGGTGCGGGCGCTACATGCCGATGAGCGTGCGCTGATTGCTACGCTTCACACGTTTATTCAGGACATCCTGAACCAGGGGCTGTCGCATATCAGTAAAAGCAGTGCGCGACAGCTTCACTTGCTGAATATGTCCGCGCGTGCGGAAGGGCTCCCACGACTGGCGGGCTATCTGCGTAATGTGAGTGGGCAGGTCAGCCTATTAGCAGACAGGCATTACAGTCTGGAAGAGCGTGATGTACTGCTGTTCATTGCCCGTCTGTCGGCCTATTTATACCAGCTTGAGCAGGCGACACCTGAGCGCTTGCTGCACCTGCGTGGGCAGGTGCGGCGGCAGTATCAACAACAGCCTGAAGCCTTATCGCTTGTACCTTTGGGCGCGCAGTGGTGGGTCACCGAAGGCGGTGCGCGTGGTGCCACCTTTTCGTTTTGGGACAGTGAAAATCAGCAATTACTGCACTGCACGCAAGCGCGCGCCGATTACCATGATGTGACGTTTAGCCAGCAGGGCGTGTGGCAGGGGCAGGCCATGTGGAAACAGCTGGGCGAGCACATCATGCGCGCGCCCTTTACGCTGCACCACCCGCGTTTTTCTGACGACGGGAAATTGGCCGCAGGTGGCGACAGTTACGCGAACCTTGAGGGCACGCCGTGGCCTGCCGCCGCCTATGCGCAGTGTAAATCGACGTGCGGCATTGCCGACTGGTCGCAGCTGTTTCACTATTTTGAGCAAGAGAATCAGGATTACCCCCAGCCTCTGCTACTGCATGTGCATCGTTATGAATCCGTCGTCTGGAATGAGGTGGAGCAGCGCGTGGTCTGGCCGGTCTTTGATGACGCGGACAATGCGCTGTATCTGAGCCTAAACTGGGAAAAAACGCAGCATCAGCGCATAGACAGGCTCAAACAGGCGACTCAGCAAAAGTGGACGATTGTGGCGGTGTTGGTTCAGCCCCGTCGCCGTGGGAATGACATTGATCTCCATCCTTATTCTCTTCTGGTGAGCGATGGCAGCGCGGTGACCGCGTTTTGTTTGGATTTTCAGGCCATCAAGACCAAGAAAACCGTGCCCAGTTTTATTAGCCATATTCAAACGATGTTTGCGGAGAGAAAGCAGCGTAAAGCGGTGCAGCGTCCCTTGCCCACGCTGGCACAGCGGGTTTGTCGCCCGATTCTTGATGTGCTGGACGCGCAGGCCTGCACCGGACGTCGACATTTAACCTCAACGCAAAGAGAGCAGTTGCAACACGGTATGAAAACGGCCAATGAACTGGGTTTAACGCTCGTTGAAAATGCGTTGTCGCACTATTTAGCGCAGCCCCAGCCGGAAGTGGATAGCCTGCTGCAGCTCGTCTTTCTTTGCGACAGGCTCCAGCGTTTCCAAAACGGGTTACCGATTGTACTACGCCAAGCGTCATCTGCGTAGCGCCTTTCCTGACAGAGAGCGGGTTAGAAGCGGAATAATAAGGGTACGAAAAAGACAGCGTAAGGGAGTGGTAAAGCGTAGAATGTGAGCACCAAAAATGATGCTCATGAATGTTCCCTTACCTGTCTTCAGGCTTTTGGCTGACATCCTCATAAAAGCACGCTGAAATACCCTTGGCCGCTCGCCGATTACACGGCGATGTCATACTTTCCCTGTACCATTGCTTCATCGCGTTAGCCTCTGCCACGACAGGGGGCGCATTCTTTTATTTTAACTTTTGATATCAATACCATGACCCGTTCTTCCCGTTCGACCGCCTGGTTACGCGTCGTCAGTCTTTCTCTGGCGGCCTTCATTTTTAACACCGCTGAATTTGCCCCCGTTGCGCTCCTGTCAGACATTGCCGCCAGCTTTTCCATGAGCGCCGCGCAGGTCGGGCTGATCATTACGATCTATGCCTGGGTGGTCGGGCTGATGTCGTTGCCCTGCATGCTGATGTCCAGCGATATGGAACGACGCAGCCTGCTGATCAAAATCTTTATCCTGTTCGCCGTCAGCAATGTGTTGTCCGGTCTGGCCTGGAACTATTGGGTGTTGGTGATTGCTCGTATCGGCGTGGCGCTGGCTCACGCGGTGTTCTGGTCGATTACGGCATCGCTGGTAGTGCGTCTGGCACCGGCGGACAAAAAAGCGCAGGCATTAAGCTTGCTGGCGACTGGCACGGCGCTGGCGCTGGTGCTGGGGTTACCGCTGGGGCGTGTGGTCGGGCAGTATCTGGGCTGGCGTGTGACGTTTGTCATTATTGGCCTGCTCGCCGCAGGGATTATGCTGGGTCTGATGAAACTGCTGCCCGTGTTGCCGAGCAGCAATTCTGGTTCGTTGAAGAGCTTGCCTCTCCTGCTTAAACGTCCGGCGCTGCTGTGCGTGTACGGCCTGACTGTGATGATCGTAACCGCGCACTTTACCGCCTACAGTTATATCGAGCCTTTTATTCAGAAAGTGGCGCTGTTGAGTGAAAACTTCACCACCATCTTGCTGCTGATTTTTGGCGGTGCCGGCATCATTGGCAGCATGCTGTTCAGCCGCTACAGCAGCAAATATCCGGCGGGCTTTCTGATTGTTTCGTTCGCGTTTCTGGCGGTGTGTTTACTGCTATTGCTGCCTTTGTCATTCAGCGGCTGGAGCCTGTCGACGCTCTGTGTCGTCTGGGGGATCGCCATTATGGCGCTGAGCCTGGGGATGCAGGTCAAGGTGTTGACGCTGGCATCGGATGCCACCGACGTGGCGATGGCGCTCTACTCAGGGATTTATAACATTGGGATCGGCGGCGGCGCGCTGCTTGGCAATCAGGTGATTGTCCATTTGGGCCTGCCCGACATCGGTTTCATTGGCGCGGCGATGGCGATACTGGCAACCGTGTGCTGTATTTTTACGTTTGTCCGCTATTCCCGTGTGTTAAAAACGTCATTGGCGAACTGAATACGGGCAATGACTCAAGTGACTCTTTTTTCCGTCAAGGTCTCCGTTTTACGTGAGGGCATGATGAATCCACACTATGCGCGTCTGGTGACGCTGGCCGCCGTGAGCGCAACGGCCGTGGCGCTGGTGCTGTTCATAATGAAGGTGTTTGCCTGGTGGCACACTGGCTCAGTGAGCCTGCTGGCATCGCTGGTTGATTCGCTGGTGGATATCGCCGCGTCGCTGGTGAATCTGCTGGTGGTGCGCTATTCGTTGCAGCCAGCGGATACGGAACACGCCTTCGGCCACGGTAAGGCGGAATCGCTGGCTGCGCTGGCGCAAAGCATGTTTATCTCTGGCTCGGCGCTGTTCCTGATCCTGACGGGGCTGCAACATTCGCTGGAACCGCAGACACTGCACGCGCCGGACGTGGGCATATGGGTGACGCTCATTGCGCTGGTGGTTACGCTGCTGCTGGTATCGTTCCAGCGTTGGGTGGTGAAGCGCACGCACAGTCAGGCGGTGCGTGCGGACATGCTGCATTATCAGTCCGACCTGTTGATGAACGGCGCGATTCTGGTGGCGTTGGCGCTCAGTTGGAAAGGAATTACGCGCGCTGACTCCCTGTTTGCATTAGGTATTGGCGGCTATATTTTATATAGCGCGTTACGCATGGGGTATGACGCTGTGCAGTCGCTGTTGGATCGCGCACTGCCGGAGGACGAGCATCGCGCGATTGCTGAGGTGATTGTGAACTGGCCGGGCATTCGCGGCGCACATGCGTTGCGTACCCGACGTTCCGGCCCAACGCGCTTTATTCAACTGCATCTGGAAATGGATGACACGCTGCCGCTGGTTCAGGCGCATCAAATCGCAGACGATCTGGAGCAGGCATTGCGTGAACAGTTTCCGGGTGCCGATATTATTATCCATCAGGATCCGGTTTCTGCTGTGCCGGAAAATCAGCGTGGCAGGCTGACAGCATAACCGACCCTATTTTCAGCATTTTATGTTAAAAACGTGATACGCCATGAAAATTTATGCACAATTTAGCCTGACCTGAATCAATTCAGCTTCGGGTGTTTGTTATAATATGCTAATAAAAGCATAAGGCGTTGCTGCCTGTTTCATGGCGGCGGTGAATTTACGATAGAAGAATCCTGCAAAATTACATCTACAAGTCCAGAGGTTGTCATGATTAGAAGAATCGGAGTGTTGACGAGCGGTGGCGATGCACCAGGTATGAATGCGGCAATTCGTGGTGTGGTTCGCGCTGCACTATCGGAAGGGCTGGAAATTTATGGCATTTATGATGGCTATCAGGGCTTGTACGAAGATCGCATGGAGCAGTTGGATCGCTACAGCGTATCGGATGTGATTAACCGTGGCGGCACGTTTCTGGGCTCCGCGCGTTTCCCGCAGTTCCGTGATGAAGCGGTGCGTCAGGTCTGCGTAGAAAACATGAAGAAACGCGGTCTGGATGCACTGGTTGTCATCGGCGGTGACGGTTCCTATATGGGTGCCAAGCGCCTGACCGAAATGGGTTTCCCTTGTATTGGCTTGCCCGGCACGATCGATAACGACGTCGCAGGTACGGACTACACCATCGGTTACTTTACCGCGCTGGAAACCGTGCTGGAAGCGATTGACCGCCTGCGCGACACCTCTTCTTCACACCAGCGTATTTCCATTGTTGAAGTCATGGGACGCCACTGCGGCGACCTGACGCTGGCGGCGGCGATTGCTGGCGGCTGTGAGTTCATCGTTCTGCCAGAAGTGCCGTTCAGCCCAGAAGATCTGGTCTGCGAGATCAAAGCGGGGATCGAGAAAGGCAAGAAACACGCGATTGTGGCGATCACCGAACTGGTGTGCGATGTCGACGAACTGGCGAAATACATTGAGAAAGAAACGGGACGCGAAACCCGTGCGACCGTACTCGGCCACATTCAGCGCGGCGGTTCGCCGGTTGCCTACGACCGTATTCTGGCCTCACGCATGGGCGCCTACTCTATTGAACTGTTACAGCAGGGCTACGGCGGCCGCTGTGTCGGTATCCAGAATGAAAAAATGGTGCACCACGACATCGTTGATGCCATTGAGAACATGAAGCGTCCTTTCAAAGGCGACTGGCTGGATACAGCGAAAAAACTGTTCTGATCCTACCGCTCTTTGGTTGATACAAATGCTATTAATCCCGCTGTTAAGGCGGGATTTTTTATGATTCTCGTTAGGTCATTAACTGGCATAATGCGCATGTCATTTTCGGTCAATACCTTAACAGGATATTCCTATTGGGCATGCGCAGGTGTGTTGGCCTACACTCGTTAAGGCCGCGCTGGTTAGCGCCGATGCATAATCGTGACCGAGAGAAACACTTATTGCCGATACTTGCCGGTGAGAAAGGGCGAGTATATATCGTTATTATTGAGGTTTTCGCATGAAAAAAGTTACCGTTGCCGCAACACAAATGGCGTGTTCCTGGGATCTGCCTAAGAACATTGAAAACGCCGAAAAACTGGTGCGACAAGCGCATGCAAAAGGCGCGCAGGTTATCCTGATTCAGGAACTGTTTGCCGCACCGTATTTCTGTATCGATCAAAGCCCAGAGCACTATGCGCTGGCGCAGGAGCTGGAAACCAGCCCGCTGATTAAGCATTTTTCCGCACTGGCGGCGGAGCTGAACGTGGTGTTGCCGTTGAGCTTCTTTGAGCGTGCCAATAACGCCTATTACAACTCGCTGGTGATGATTGACGCGGACGGCGCCGTGCTGGACGTTTATCGCAAAACGCACATTCCGAACGGTCCGGCGTATCAGGAGAAGCAATTCTTCATTCCGGGCGATACCGGCTTTAAAGTCTGGCAGACGCGCTATGCGAAAATCGGCGTGGGTATTTGCTGGGATCAGTGGTTCCCGGAAACCGCCCGCAGCCTGGCGTTGCAGGGTGCTGAGCTGATTTTCTATCCGACCGCAATTGGTTCCGAACCGGCTTACCCAGACATCGACAGCCAGCCGCATTGGACTCGCGTTCAGCAAGGTCACGCCGCCGCGAATCTGGTGCCGGTGATCGCCTCCAACCGTATCGGTACGGAAGCCAGCAAATACATCGACGGTCTGAAAATGACGTTCTACGGTTCGTCCTTCATTGCCGACCAAACGGGTGCGCTGCTGGCTCAGGCCAACAAGACAGATGAAGCAATTTTGGTGCATGAATTTGATTTAGAAGCCATTGCTGCGCAGCGTGCGTCATGGGGTTTGTTCCGCGATCGTCGCCCGGAAATGTACGGCACGATTGCCACCTCTGACGGCAAGACCCGGAGATAAGTGATGTCACAGCTAGCTACTCCTCATCTCACCACGCCGCATCAGGATGGTTTTGCAATGCCCGCCGAATGGGCACCGCATGATGCCGTGTGGATGATTTGGCCGTATCGTACCGACAACTGGCGCGAACAGGGCGTTCCGGCGCAGAAAACGTTCGCGCGCGTGGCGGAAGCTATCGCTCAGAACACGCCGGTTATCATGGGCGTGCCTGCACGCTACATGGCGGATGCGCAAAACGTGATGCCAGTGAATGTCACGCTGGTGGAAATGGAAAGCGATGACGCCTGGATGCGCGACACCGGTCCAACCATCGTGCTGAATCAGGCCGGTGAGCGCCGGGGCATTGACTGGCAGTTCAATGCCTGGGGCGGCGAGCTGGGCGGTCTGTATGAAGACTGGCGTCAGGATGAGAAAGTCGCGGCACAGGTGTTGGATTATCATCAGGTCGCGCGTTATGCCGCGCCGCTGATTCTGGAAGGTGGATCGATCCATGTCGATGGTGAAGGTACGCTGCTGACTACGATGGAATGCCTGCTCAATCCGAACCGTAACCCGCACCTGAGCAAGGCAGAAATCGAACAGCTGATGCGTGATTACCTCAGCATCTCGACGATTATCTGGCTGGAAGAGGGCGTGTACAACGACGAAACCGACGGGCATATCGATAACATGTGCTGCTTCGTGCGTCCCGGTGAAGTGGCACTGCACTGGACGGATGATGAAAACGATCCACAGTATGCACGCTCCGTCGCGGCCTATGAGGTACTGTCGGCTGCGCGCGATGCACAAGGGCGTGATCTGAAAATTTGGAAACTGCCTGCACCCGGTCCGCTGCATGCGACCAAAGAAGAAGCACAGGGCGTGGACAGCGGCGATGCGGTTGAACGTCTTGCCGGCTCGCGTCTGGCGGGGTCTTACGTGAATTTCCTGATCAGCAATCAGCAGATCATTTTCCCGCTGCTGGATGAGAAGACGGATGACGTTGCACGCGATCTGCTGCAACAGATGTTCCCTGGCTACTTGATTAGCGGCGTGCCTGCGCGGGAAATCCTGCTGGGCGGGGGAAATATTCACTGCATTACGCAGCAAATCCCTGCGGTGAAGTAACGGTTGAACCGTTAACTGACGGTTTAAAAGAAGGGTGACGGACGGGGATGTCCGTCATAAAAAAAGCCGGTTGGCGCGATAGCGTGAACCGGCTTTTTGATTAGACGAACCTTCGTCCGTCTGTTTTCGATAAAGCTTAGCCGCGTTTAGCGTCGGCTGCTGCTTTCACGATGACAGCAAAGGCGTCAGCTTTCAGTGATGCACCGCCAACCAGCGCGCCATCGATGTCCGGCTGGGTGAACAGCTCGGCCGCATTCGCGGCATTCACCGAACCGCCGTACTGGATGATCACTTGTTCAGCAACGGCAGCATCTTGCTTGGCGATGTGGTCACGGATGAATTTGTGAACAGCCTGAGCCTGTGCTGGGGTTGCAGATTTGCCGGTACCGATAGCCCAGACAGGTTCGTAGGCAACAACGGTGTTTTCAAACGCTTTCGCGCCCAGCGTGTTCAGCACGGCGTCCAGTTGACGCGCACAGACGGCTTCCGTCTGGCCTGCTTCGTTTTCTGCTTCGGTTTCGCCAATGCACAGCACTGGAATCAGACCCGCGTCTTTCAGCACGCCAAATTTCTTCGCAATGAATTCATCGCTTTCTTTGTGGTAGGTGCGACGCTCAGAGTGGCCGATGATGATGTATTTCGCGCCGATATCTTTCAGCATCTCGGCAGAGGTTTCACCGGTGAAAGCGCCAGAAAGATTCACGTCAACGTTCTGCGCGCCCAGAGCAATGCGGCTGCCAGCCAGTTGGTGATTAGCCTGATCGAGATAGATAGCAGGTGGTGCAATCGCTACGCCACAGCCGTCAACGGTGCTGAGCTCTTTACGCAGGCCCGCAATCAGTTCGTTGACCATGTGAGTGCTGCCGTTCAGCTTCCAGTTACCCATAACTAATGGATGTCGCATCTTTTTTCCTCCAGCCGGAATCGCGAATGAATCAATATGTTAATGAATCAATGCATTAATGAATAAACAGTACTGCCGTCAGGCAATATAACCTGCCCACAGTATAGAGACGAAATGTGACCGTGGCTCTGTTTTTCGTCATTAATTACCGTGTTGATCACGGTTCAGATAGCGTTAGCTTAATCGGTTCAACAGCAAAAGTTAGCCCTTTTTCGCCGTCATCTGCAACGACATAGCGCAAGGCCCCTTCCGTCTGCTGGTAAAAGCGCTGTCCTTTGCCTTTTCCCAGCAGTTTGGTGACTTTTTTCACACTCTGTTCTTCCGTCAGTGACGGTGCGAATGTTCGCGCCAGTGCGGCCATATAGTCGATGGCCTGCTTACGACGCACTGCGGTTTCTTGTTCGCTCGGCGGCTGCGGTAGCCAGGTAATTTGCAGCGTTTTGATTTTCCCGGTGCCTTTCTCCAGCGCGGTTGAAGCATAGAGATGGTCGTTGATCCGGCTGGCTGCGCGGGTCAACATGCTGGTGATATTACTGGTATCGACAACCCGAAATTCACCGATCGGCAGCGTCGGATTGCTCAGATTGTAGCGAGAACGGAACTGCGTGATGGTTTGATCGAAAGTGGGGGCACCAGCCAGCAGATACGGCGCATTGGCTGAGGTTTTAGGCGGGAACGTCGGATCGGCACCCGCGTGAGTCTGGTACAGCACCAGCGATGATAAAACCAAAAGTGAAGCGATGCGTTTTCGTGTCATAGGGATTCGGGTCAACCACTTCAGAAGATGTCCAGGCCGATAACGGCGGAATACGTTTGATTAAAGCGGCATTTGTACGTCGTTGTCAAAAATAGTACGTGGTTGTCAAAAACAGTACGTCGTTGTGAGAAATCGCACGTGGCTGACAAAAATTGCGTAAAGATTGCGGGCAACTGTCTCGGTTGAGGTAAAATCAGCCAGCGTAAAATACAGATTAATTCGGCCAGACAGGCCGACAATTCAGGGCGTTATCGTTAATGACATTACAGCAGTGGTGCTTCTCGTTTAAAGGCCGAGTCGGTCGTCGTGATTTCTGGCTTTGGATGGCTATTTGGGTCGCGCTGATGGCGGTGCTGTTTACGCTATCCGGCCAAAGCTGGCTGGATACGCAATCGACGGCGTTTGGTTTGGTGGTATTGCTGTGGCCGACGGCGGCGATCATGGTGAAACGGCTGCACGACCGTAATAAGAGCGGCTGGTGGGCGCTGCTGCTCGTGGTGGCGTGGATGTTGGTCTCGGGGAATTGGACGATGTTCTCGTCCATCTGGCAGTGGGGCATTGGCCGCTTCTTGCCGATCCTGATTGTCGTGATGACGTTGCTCGACTGTGGCGTTTTTCTGGGGACAAAAGAGGAAAATCGCTTTGGCGCAGCGGCGGAGCCGTTTCGTTTCCGCCGCTAATTAACAACGAACTGCCGTTACCAATAGTTTTCGGCAGTCATATGACCAGGCCTGCGGCGCAGGTGCTTGGTCATTTGGCGCTCTTCTTTCAGCAACAGCTGCGTGTCGCGCACCATCTGCGGGTTACCGCACAGCATGACGTGGCTTGTTGCCGCATCCATCGGCAGGCCTACAGCGGCTTCCAGCATACCGCTGCTGATCAACTGGGGAATGCGGCCCGTCAGCGAACCCGTTTCTTCTTCCCGACTGACGACCGTTTGAATACGCAGTTTACCGTGGTAGCGCTGCTGTAATTGCTGCATCAGTGGCAGATAGCTCAGATCGCGTGAGAATCGGGCGGCGTGAACCAGCACGATATTCTTAAAACGCTCCAGAGCCTTACCTTCCTGAAGAATCGACAGATAAGGGCCAATGCCCGTCCCTGTTGCCAGCATCCACAGCGTTTCACAATCAGGCACTTCTTCCAGCACGAAAAAGCCGGCAGCTTCTTTGACGATCAGGACGTCTGAACCGGGCTGCAGCGCATGCAGATGCGGGCTGAGCTTACCTTCCTGCACCGTCACCAGATAGAACTCAAGCGTGGGATCGCTGGGCGCATTCACGTAGGAATAAGCGCGTTGCACTTTCTCGCCATCAATCTCCAGCGCCAGTTTGCCATACTGCCCAGCAGTGAATGCATCGGTGGGTGCGTGAACCCGAATGCTAAACAGACTTTCTGTCCAGTTTTCTACCTGAACCACTTTGCCTGTCACCCATTCCGCCATATTTTTCTGCTCCTGTTGTACCCGTCATACTTCAAGCTGCATGTGCGTTGGCTTCCCTTACTCGCCCCAGTCACTTACTTGAGTAAGCTCCTGGGGACTCGCGCGATTGCCGCGTTACGAGGCCCCTAAATGGTCCTCGCCCTGCGGGCCAACGTCTTACGTTGTTCAAAACGATAACGTTTTGTCCTGCAACTCGAATTATTTAGGGTATCGACGCCAATATTCGTGCATCTACGATACGCCATTTATTAACAACTGTGAAACAATCAGTCAGCCGGGCAGTGTCCTGCTACAGCAGGAACTCGTGCAGCGTACGATCCTTACGATCCAGATAGTGCGTCGATTTAATCCGGCGGATCGTGCGGGATTTGCCGCGGATCAGCAGCGTTTCGGTCGTTGCCATATTGCCTTTACGCGCGATCCCGTCCAGCAAATCACCTTTGGTGATGCCAGTTGCAGAGAAAATCACGTTATCGTTACGCGCCATGTCATCAAGCTTGAGGACGCCACCCGCTTCGATGCCCATTTGGCGGCAGCGTGCCAGCTCATCTTCACCGATGCGGCGGTTTTCAGCGCTATCGCCTTTGACCTGATGACGTGCCAGCAAACGCCCTTGCATGTCGCCATCAAGCGCGCGGATAACGGCTGCTGAGATCACACCTTCTGGCGCGCCACCGATGCCGTAAAGCACGTCAACTTCGCTGTCTGGCATGCAGGTGAGGATGGATGCCGCTACGTCGCCGTCTGGAATCGCGAACACTTTCACACCCAACTGCTGCATGTCCGCGATGCAGGTATCGTGGCGTGGTTTAGCGAGTATAGTCACCGTTAACTGGCTCAGCGGTTTACCCAGCTTCAGTGCGACATTACGCAGGTTGTCCGCCAGCGGCAGGTTGAGGTCAATTGCGCCTTTTGCCTCGGGGCCGACAATCAGTTTTTCCATGTACATGTCTGGTGCGTGCAAAAACGTGCCTTTTTCGCCAACGGCCAGCACGGCCAGCGCGTTCGCCTGACCCATTGCCGTCATCCGCGTGCCTTCAATCGGATCGACGGCAATGTCTACGGCATCACCCTGACCGGTACCGACCTGCTCGCCGATGAACAACATAGGCGCTTCGTCGATTTCCCCTTCGCCGATGACGATCTGACCGTTGATATTGACCTGATTCAGCATGATGCGCATCGCCTGTACGGCCGCATTGTCGGCGGCATTTTTGTCGCCACGGCCTAACCACTTATAGCCTGCCAGCGCGGCTGCTTCGGTGACGCGCGAGAACTCAATGGCTAATTCACGTTTCATAAATACCTGTCTGTTGTCGATCGGGAAAAGGAGCGGCCTTATGTTAGCCACTTAAGCATGGATTTAGGGGAAACACGGTGATGAGGTTCCCGCAGGGACACCTCGCACTGTGGTCGCCCCGGTATCTCGGTTCTTAAACGAACAACATTAGGATTTGGGCGGGATTTTATCACAACGAGGGAGGTGGGCGGTTGAGCGATAGGGAAAAAACGGGCGCGACAGGCGCGCCCGATGTGGATAGATTCGTTGGCGGATTACGCGTCGTGATCTTCCCAGTTACGAGCGCGAGCCACGGCTTTCTGCCAGCCGCTGTAGCGCACGTTACGCTCCACGGTTTCGATGCTAGGACGGAATTCACGCTCGATCGTGGCTTTGCTCTTCACTTCATCCAGATCGTTCCAGAAGCCCGTCGCTAAGCCCGCCAGGAAAGCCGCACCCAGCGCGGTGGACTCACGCACTTCTGGACGTTCCACGCGCGTGCCGAGGATATCGGACTGGAACTGCATCAGGAAGTTGTTGGCGACCGCACCGCCGTCGACACGCAGCGCTTTCAGGCGCGTATTGGCGTCCGCCTGCATGGCATCCAGAACGTCGCGGGTCTGGAAGGCAATCGATTCCAGCGTTGCGCGGATGATGTGGTTAGCATTCACGCCACGGGTCAGACCGAAGATTGCGCCACGGGCATACGGGTCCCAGTAGGGGGCACCCAAACCGGTGAACGCAGGGACGACATAGACGCCGTTAGAATCCTTCACTTTTGTCGCGAAGTATTCAGAGTCCATTGAGTCGCCGATCAGCTTCAGCTCGTCACGCAGCCATTGGATGGAGGCACCGCCAACGAACACTGAGCCTTCCAGCGCGTAGTTGACTTCACCGCGTGGACCGCAGGCGATGGTGGTCAGCAGGCCGTGTTTGGACAGCACCGCTTCTTTACCTGTGTTCATCAGCAGGAAGCAGCCCGTGCCGTAGGTGTTTTTTGCCATGCCCGGATTGACGCAAAGCTGGCCGTACAGCGCCGCTTGTTGGTCACCCGCGATACCGGCGATAGGAATACGCGTACCGCCTTTACCGCCAATGTTGGTCTGGCCGTAGATTTCTGAAGAAGCACGTACTTCCGGCAGTATTTCGCGCGGGATATCGAGTGCTTCCAGCATGCGGGTATCCCATTCCAACGTATGAATGTTAAACAGCATGGTACGGGAGGCGTTGGTGTAATCCGTGACGTGAACACGTCCTTGCGTCATTTTCCAAATCAGCCAGGTATCGATGGTACCAAACAGCAGTTCGCCGCGTTTGGCGCGTTCACGAGAGCCTTCAACGTGATCCAGAATCCATTTCACCTTGGTGCCAGAGAAGTAGGGATCGACCACCAGACCGGTGGTGTTGCGAACGTACTCTTCCAGACCGTCTTTCTTCAGCTTTTCGCAAATTTCAGCGGTACGACGACACTGCCAGACGATGGCGTTATAAATCGGCTTGCCGCTTTCTTTTTCCCATACGACGGTGGTTTCACGCTGGTTGGTGATACCAATGCCCGCGACTTCATCCGCGCTGATGTCGGCTTTAGCCAACACTTCGTTCAGCGTTGAGCTTTGTGATGCCCAAATCTCCATCGGGTCGTGCTCTACCCAGCCTGCTTTTGGATAGATCTGGGTGAATTCACGCTGTGAAACGCTGATGATATTGGCGTCGTGATCCAGTACGACGGCGCGGGAGCTAGTTGTGCCTTGGTCGAGCGCGACAATGTATTTTTTTTCCGGGTTCATAAATCCAATCCTGTAATGATTAACCGTGAAATAGGATGGTCGTGGCGTTAAGTTTAACGGCTTTCACGACGCGTGGTAGTTTCTGCCTCGGGTTCGCACACATCACATGGCAGATTGCGGCCAATCAGTGCGCGATAACCGAAGGCACCCAGACAGGCACCGATAATGGGGCCGAAGATGGGAACCAGGAAGTAAGGAATGTCGCGTGCGCCGGTGAAGGCCACGTTGCCCCAGCCCGCCAGGAAAGCGAACAGCTTAGGACCAAAGTCACGCGCTGGGTTAAGGGCGAAGCCAGTCAGCGGCCCCATGGACGCACCGATAACGGCAATCAAAATACCGATCAGCAGGGGAGCGAGTGGCCCGCGAGGGATACCGTTACCATCATCGGTCAGCGCCAGAATCAGACACATCAGGATAGCGGTGATGACGGTTTCAACCAGCAGCGCCTGCATGACAGAAATGTGTGGGTTCGGATAGGTTGAGAAAATACCCGCTAAACTCAGGCTTTCCGTGCTGCCGCGCACCATATTGTTGGCTTGTTCAAAATCCACGAACAGACTGTGATACAGACAGTAGACCAGTGCGGCGGCACAAAAGGCCCCTGCAATCTGCGCCAGAATGTAAGGCACGACCTTACGTCCATCGAAGCAGGCAAACAGCCACAGGGCGATAGTGACGGCTGGGTTGAGGTGAGCGCCGGAAATGGCGGCGGTCAGGTAGATTGCCATCGCAACCCCTAAACCCCAAATGATGCTGATCTCCCACTGTCCGAAGCTGGCTCCCGCCAGTTTCAAGGCGGCGACACAGCCGACACCGAAGAAAATCAGCAGGCCAGTGCCGAGAAACTCGGCGATGCACTGGCCTTTTAGCGTTGAACGTTCTGCTTGGCTCATATTTTTTTCCTGCTGGGTAACGTACAGAGTGGTAGGTCTAAGGATACTGTTGGGGGCATCCTCTGTTTTAAATGTATTTATGATGTGAATTTATCGTTAATGCTCGAAAACGAGAAATATCGAAATTGAAATGTGTGTTGTGCGTCAAGAAAATGAGCGTATTCGCTTATAAAATGACTCGCAGTGGTTTTTTGCCCAAAGTTGATAGTAACGCTCAGGTTAAATTTATTAACACAATAGGAGTAATGGGGAAGCGAACAGGCGTCGTTTTCAGTTTACGCCGCTCATTTTTCCGTTTCGGCCGTCCGTTTTTCAGTTTGTACTGCCTGTTTTTCAGTTTGTACTGATAGTGTTACGTAAGAAAAGCTGCCACACTCGCGTAGTGGGGGATGTGCGCTAGACAGGTGGCGGTTGGCTACATACAATTTCGCTATGGTCTGTCTTGCCAGCCGTCCCGCGGTCAGGATTATGTTTACGGGCGGATGGCGACACCGTTGAGTGTTGGCTACAGAGTCCGAAAGCCAGCGTTAACCGATCTTTGCCTTGTTGCGATTAAAAGGGGTTTGAAGAATGTCATTTGAAGTGTTTGAAAAGCTGGAAGCGAAAGTTCAGCAGGCGATTGATACCATCACGCTGTTGCAAATGGAAATTGAAGAGCTGAAAGAGCAGAACAACGCGCTGTCGCAGGATGTGCAGGCGGCAGCGGGTTCACGTGAAGCGCTGGTGCGCGAGAACGAGCAGTTGAAAGAAGAGCAAGTGGTATGGCAAGAGCGCCTGCGCGCGCTGTTAGGCAAAATGGAAGAAGTCTAATAAGACTTGCTGGCTCAGACGAAGGAACGGCTTATCGATTGAGCCAAATAAAAAAGGGCGTCTATCGCCCTTTTTCGTGCTGATGTAACCGCAATAAAACGCGGAAATTCAACGATATTATTCAATATCCAGCGGGTCTTCCGCCAAGATAATACCGGTATTATCGGCATACAGATGGTCACCGGAGAAGAAGGTGACGCCACCGAAGTTGACGCGAATATCGCTCTCGCCGATGCCTTCGCTACCCGCACCGACCGGAATCGCCGCCATCGCCTGAATACCGATATCCAGCTCAGCCAAATCGTCAACCTGACGCACCGCGCCATAAACGACAATGCCTTCCCACTCGTTTTGCGTCGCCAGCCGGGCGATTTCCGCGTTGATCAACGCGCGGCGCACGGAGCCCCCGCCATCGATCAGAAGCACGCGCCCGAGGCCGTTCTCTTCAAGGAGATCGAACAGCAGGCCGTTATCCTCAAAACATTTCACCGTGGTGATTTTGCCACCAAATGAAGTACGCCCGCCAAAATTAGAGAACAGAGGCTCAACAACATTCACCTCTTCGTGGTAGATATCGCACAGTTCGGAAGTATCGTATTTCATAGGATTAACGTCTGTTTGCCGCCGGAATCATGAGTATATCCCTTTCTGGCGGCTGTTGGCAAAATCATCAAATATTAACTTGATGCGTATCAGTAAATACGCACCGCTTTTCGCCCGGGCTCACTTTACCCGCACTAACTCAATATCACGCCAACGGCGAACAGAATGTTGGTTAGCAGCGCGCCTTTCACCGTTTTTTCCAGCATTGGACGCATACTGAATGCGCTGGTTTCACGCAGCACATAGCGTGCCTGCTGAATCAGCAACGGGAGCGCCAGAATAAAGAGCCAGCCCGCCAGGCTGTGCAGATAAAACGTCGCAAACAGACCGAGACAAACCGGTGCCAGCAACAGCAGCATCGTGTGGTAGAAGCGCGCTTTTTCCGCCCCAAGACGTACGGCCAACGTGTTCTTTCCGCTAATGCGATCGTTGTCGATATCGCGCAGGTTGTTGATGTTCAGAACCGCCGTCGCCAACAGACCGCAGGCCGTTGCTGGCAGCATCACGATGCTGTCGAAATGGCCGGTTTGCAGGTAATACGATCCCGCGACGCTGAGCCAGCCGAAAAAGATCAGCACCGAAATATCGCCGAGTCCGATATAACCGTAGGGTTTGTTGCCAACGGTATAGGTGATGGCGGCGAAAATCGCCAGCAGCCCCAGAATCAGGAAACCAAAGATATCCGCGGGCTTTTCACACGCTAGAATCACCAGACTCACGCCGGAAATGATGGTGAGCGCTACGGTTACCATCAGCACATTGCGCAACTGTGTCAGCGTAATCGCCCCAGTCTGGATGCCACGCAACGGCCCGATGCGTTCCTCGGTATCGCTGCCTTTCATCGCATCCCCATAGTCGTTTGCCAGATTGGAAAGGATTTGCAGCAGTCCGGCGGTTAACAACGCCAGTAATGCTACACCCGGTTTAAAGCTGCTATGCCAGTTCGCGATCGCCGAGCCGGTGACGATGGACGCAAAAGCTAATGGCAACGTTTTTGGACGCAGGCTATCCAGCCAGGCTTTGGTTTTGCTGCTCTGGGTCGATAAGGTCATGGTGTGCTTCAATTTTATTGACGATTCACTGGTGTGAATCATCCGTTTATAAACAAGAAAAGTCAGTGATGGCGGCGTCAGAAACAAAAGTGGGAGGCCAACGCCTCCCACTTTATCGTTAATCGTGCGATCCGCGAAAACGGATTATAAGATAAATCGACTCAGATCTTCATCTGCTACTAATTCATCCAGATGATTACGTACGTAATCTGCGTCAATGGTAACGCTTTGACCGTTCATTTCGCTGGCGTCGTAAGAAACGTCTTCGATCAAACGCTCCATCACGGTATGTAGACGACGCGCGCCGATATTCTCGGTGCTTTCGTTGACCTGCCAGGCTGCTTCGGCAATACGGCGGATACCATCGGCAGTGAATGAAATATTCACGCCTTCCGTTGCCATCAGCGCTTTGTACTGCTCGGTCAGCGAGGCACTCGGTTCCGTCAGGATGCGTTCGAAATCTTCCGTCGTCAGCGCCTGCAACTCTACGCGAATCGGCAGACGCCCCTGCAATTCTGGAATCAGATCGGACGGGCTGGCAACCTGGAACGCACCGGACGCGATAAACAGGATGTGGTCGGTTTTGACCATGCCGTGCTTGGTGGACACGGTGCAGCCTTCGACCAGCGGCAGCAGGTCGCGCTGAACACCTTCACGGGAAACATCCGGGCCGGAGCTTTCGCCACGCTTACAGATTTTGTCGATCTCATCGATGAACACGATACCGTGCTGCTCAACGGCTTCAATCGCCTGCTGCTTCAGCTCTTCCGGGTTCACCAGCTTGGCGGCTTCTTCTTCTATCAACAGCTTGAAGGCGTCTTTGATTTTGACCTTACGGGCTTTCTGCTTCTGTCCTGCCAGATTCTGGAACATGGACTGGAGCTGGTTGGTCATTTCTTCCATGCCCGGCGGAGCCATGATCTCTACGCCAACGGGAGAGGCAGCGAGGTCGATCTCGATCTCTTTGTCGTCCAACTGGCCTTCACGCAGTTTCTTGCGGAATGCCTGACGCGTCGCTGATGGCTCCTGCGTGCCTTCGGCCTGTCCCCAGTTGTTTTTCGCGGGGGGAATCAACACGTCCAGAATACGGTCTTCCGCCATCTCTTCCGCACGGAAGCGATTTTTTTCAATCGACTGATGGCGCACCATTTTGATCGCGGAATCGGTCAGATCGCGGATGATGGAGTCAACTTCCTTACCCACGTAGCCGACTTCGGTGAATTTGGTTGCTTCCACTTTGATGAACGGCGCGTTGGCGAGCTTCGCCAGACGGCGAGCGATTTCGGTTTTACCGACGCCGGTCGGGCCGATCATGAGAATATTTTTAGGCGTCACTTCATGACGAAGTGCTTCGTCCAACTGCATGCGGCGCCAGCGGTTACGCAGCGCGATGGAAACGGCACGTTTCGCTTTATGCTGGCCGATGATATAGCTGTCGAGCTCGCTGACTATCTCGCGCGGGGTCATTTCAGACATAGTTGATCCTTACGCCTTGGAGGCTAATTCTTCTATCGTGTGGAACTGATTGGTGTAGATACAGATGTCGCCAGCAATCCCCAGAGATTTCTCGACGATATCACGCGCACCCAGCTCGGTGTTTTCCAGTAAAGCACGCGCGGCAGCCTGTGCATAAGGACCGCCGGAACCAATCGCGATCAGATCGTTTTCAGGCTGCACGACATCACCATTACCGGTAATGATCAGCGAGGCATTTTCGTCCGCAACGGCTAACAGGGCTTCCAGCTTGCGTAGCATACGGTCGGTACGCCAGTCTTTCGCCAGCTCGACGGCAGCTTTCACCAGATGACCCTGATGTAATTCCAGCTTGCGCTCAAAAAGCTCAAAAAGGGTGAAGGCATCCGCCGTACCGCCTGCGAAACCGGCGATGACGCGGTCATGGTAGAGGCGACGCACTTTACGCACGTTGCCTTTCATCACGGTGTTGCCCAGAGTGGCTTGTCCATCACCGCCAATGACCACCCGGCCGTTGCGGCGTACGCTTACAATTGTTGTCACGAGTCAGTCCCCGTTTGAAGAAAAAGATCCCCGCATGATTCGGGGCACATTGATTTTATAGCTGGGGGAAAGCGTGGGGTTTTTCAACCCCCGCTGGCAAGAGGAATACAGTTTGATGCGCCCGCGCCTTTAAGGCGTTGGAGCATGCTATCTGCGGCAGCACGGTTGTTATAAGGCCCCAGCATAATACGGTTCCAGCCGCCGTTAGAGGTGATGCGGCTTTCGATACCGGCAAACGCCAGCTGTGCTCTCACTGATTCGGCAGGGTCCATGGTTTTGAAGGAACCACACTGAATCGCCCAGCGTTGGACTTTCTCGACTTTTGGCGTTTCAGGCTGTTTAGCCGGCTGTTGCTTCGGCGCTTCCTGTTTTGGTGCTTCTTGTCTTGGAATGTCTTGTCTTGGAACAACAGGCGCCGTTTGCGTGACTACAGGCGCTCGCGTGGTGGGCTGCGTCGTCACGACTGGCTGCTGCTGCATAGATTGGGTCGGTGGCTTAATCGTCACCTGCGAGCGCGGAACCTGCGTCTGGTCGTTATACGGCACTTCGGAAAGCTGCGTTGGCTGACGGCGCATATCAGATTGCATCTGTTCCAGGAGCTGGCGCTGTTCGTCCGTCAACTGCACTGGCGATTGAATCTTGCCACCCGCAGAAGGTTCCGTTGGTGTCGTGACGCCCAACTGACGGTTTTCCAGTTCTTTAATGTAGCGCCAGCGTTCTTCCGGCTTGGGTGGCAGTCCGTTACCTTTTCCCACATTCTGATGCGGCAGGACGGGTGAATCGTCGGGTTTATTATGGGCGATAAAATACAGACCGCCTGCGAAGGTGACCAAAACGGCAACAGCGAGTGCGACCATTGTTTTGGACGCGCCTGAAGCGTTGCTTTTTTTCCAGCTATTCGTCGTTTTCCGACGCGTTCCTGATGAACGTCCCCGGCTCACGTAGTCTTTTTGTGCCACTGTCGTTTCGCTGTGAATTGATAGGTAAATATACCCGTCATACTTCAAGTTGCCTGTGCGTTGGCTGCGTTCACTCACCCGAATCACTTACTTGAGTAAGCTCATCGGGATTCCCTCGCTTGCCGCCTTCCTGCAACCCGAATTATTTAGGGCATAATATAATTAGGGGGTCATGTTACTGAACCCTCAAATATTTGACCAGCACCTGAAGTCTTAAAGCCTGTTACGGGCGTAATTCGGCGCGGTGACGCTGTCGCGTATAACCAGCTCACTGGACAACAAACGGGAACCGCTTTGTACCGTGTTGCCTTGCAACTGCTCTAAGAGTAGCAGCATTGCTTCGCGTCCGATCTGATAACGCGGTTGGGCGACAGAAGTCAGCGGGGGCCAGCTGTACTGCGCCTGTTCGATATCGTCGAAACCGATGACGGAAAGGTCGCGCGGGATATCCAATCCCATCTTTCTGGCCTGCGCCAGCACGCCCAGTGCCATGAGGTCGCTATGACAGAAGATCGCACTGGGCGGCTGAGGATGTTGCATCAGCGCAATCAGGCCGTTAATCCCGGTTTCGTAGGTGAAATCGCCCCGAAAGATATACTGGTTATCGATAAGCATCCCGTTGCGGCGCAGGGCCTGAATATATCCCTGGAGGCGATATTGACTCAGATGCATGTGCTCTGGGCCGGCAATGCAGGCGATGCGCTGATGACCCGCCTGATACAGGTAATGTACGGCTTCAAAGGCGGCGGTCAGGTTATCGATATGCACGGTGGGCAGCGCCAGATCCGGTGAGAACTCATTCGCCATCACCATCGGTGGCAGATTACGCTGCTCTTCCTGGCCTGCGTCAAACGGCAGATTGGAGCCGAGTAACACCATGCCGTCGATCTGCTTGGTAATAATCAGGTCGACGAAGGTTTTTTCTTTCTGATGCTGGTGAGCGCAATCACCAATCAACACCAGATAGCCGTGTTCGGCCGCTGCTTCCTCGATCCCACGAAATATTTCGGAGAAATAAGGATCGCAGATATCCGGGACGATCGTCAGGATCGTGCGCGATTCGTTACGCTTGAGATTCCTGTTGAGGGCGTGAGGCGAATAGCCAACGGCGATGACAGCCTGCTCGACCTTCCTACGGGTGGTCGCAGAGACTTTCTCAGGGTTCATTAACGTTCGGGATACGGTCGCGGTGGAAACACCCGCTTCATCCGCCACGTCTTTCATCGTCGCCGTGGTGACGCCTTTCTTCTGCTTCAACGCTTTTCTCCTCGCGTCAGCGTTAACTGGCGCTGACTGTCAGTAGAACGCCCTTGTCTACCGACTTTCTATGATAATGGGTACCGCTTTTCGGCGCAGTCAGCCAACTGAATGGCACCGCGCTCAGCATATGGCCTGCGCAGACAGTGATAACAGATTGAACGCAGGTTTTGTTGCTTAATTTGCACAGAAAGTGTGATGAATATCGTGTTCTCGACGCCGATCGCAAAAAATGAGTGGCAAGAAACCGAAATGATCTAACAGGAAACGCTAACCGTCCGTGGGGTCGACATCCAGCATCCATTTCACTTTACGCGCCTGCGGCAGCGTGCCGATTAGCGTCAGTGATGTTCTGACCAGTTTCTGCAATAGCGCTCTGGAGGGGTGCTGTAGCAAGAGCTGCCAGCGGAAGCGTCCCGCGCGTTTGGGTTGTAAAGCGGGCACTGGGCCCAGCAGCCAGAGTGATTCATCCCGCAGCGGGCTCGCTTCCAGCAAATTACGCAACTGCTGGAGGAATAACGCGGCCTGCTGATTATCGTGGTCGTCAGCGCGGAAGAGAATATGGCTGGTAAACGGCGGCAGAAAAACGCTTTTCCGTTCGGTCAGCGCCTGGCTGGCAAAGGCATCGTAGCCCTGTTGCAGCAGCGTTTGTAATAGTGGGTGTTCCGGGTGGTGAGTTTGTAGCGCCACTTCGCCTGCCTTGCCCGCACGTCCTGCGCGACCCGCCACCTGAGTGTAGAGCTGCGCAAAACGTTCTGCTGCGCGGAAGTCGGCAGAGAACAGCGATCCGTCCACGTCCAGCAAGGCCACCAGCGTCACGTCAGGAAAGTGATGTCCTTTCGCCAACATCTGTGTGCCGATGAGAAGACGTGCGCCCCCCTGCCTGACCTGCGAGAGCTGCTGCTCAAGCGCCCCTTTACGGCTGGTTGTGTCACGATCGATGCGAGTGATCGGGACATCGGGAAAGATCGGCGCAAGACTTTGTTCCAACTGCTCGGTACCCAGACCGACCGGCACCATATTGGTCGAACCGCAGCTGGGGCACTGCTGTGGCACCGGACGCTGGCTGTCGCAGTGGTGGCAGCGCAGCATCTTCTGATGTTGGTGGTAAGTATAATAGTGATCGCAGCGCTGACACTCGGCAATCCAGCCACACTCGTGGCACATCACCACGGGCGCGAACCCGCGCCGGTTGAGGAACAAAATAACCTGATTATCGTTCGTCAGATGGTGGCGGATGCGGGTGATCAGCGGTTGGGATAATCCGGCCGTCAGCGGCAGCCCTTTCAGATCGATGACGTGCTGCTTGGCTAGCGCGGCATTGCCCGCTCTTTTGGTCAGATTCAAGCGTCGATACTTGCCGATCTGGACGTTATACAGCGTTTCCAATGCGGGCGTCGCCGTTCCCATGACGATGGGAATGTCTTCTTCTCTGGCGCGGAAGACCGCCAAATCACGGGCGTGATAGCGCCAGCCTTCCTGCTGTTTGTAGGAGCTGTCGTGTTCTTCATCGATCACAATTAGCCCTAAACGGGCAAAGGGAGTAAATAACGCCGACCGCGTTCCGATGACGATGGCAGCTTCACCGCTGCGGGCGCGTAGCCAGACGGCGAGGCGTTCGCTGTCGTTGAGTGCCGAGTGCAGCACATCCACCGGAGCGTTAAATCGTTCGCGAAAGCGGGCGATCGTTTGCGGCGTCAGGCCAATTTCCGGCACTAATACCAGCGCTTGCTTGCCCTGCGCCAGTACGTTTTCCAGCACGCTGAGATAGACTTCAGTTTTGCCTGAACCCGTGATGCCTGCGAGCAGCCAGGCGGCAAAGTGGTTATCTTCGCTGCGGATAGCGCCGACAGCAGTGGCCTGCTCGGTATTCAGGCGCAGGCGGTCGGTTGCCATGCTAAAGCTTTGACGCCAGTCGTGAAGCGTTTGCTCTGCGGCCTGTAATTCGCACAGCCCTTTGCTACGCAGCGCCTGCAACGCTGTCTCCGTCAGCCCGATTTCGCTTACCTGATGGCGATAAAGCGGCGACTGGAGTAAGGCCGCCAGCGCCTGCTGCTGTTTTGCCGCGCGTTTGAGCGTGCTGAGCGGTGTCGCCCGGCCCTGTTCGGTGGCAAACCACTGCCAGAGCGGTGCGCGGTGTGCGGGTTTCCCCTGGCGCAGTAGTATCGGCAGCGCGTGGAACAGTACTTCGCCAATCGGGTAGTGATAGTACTCGACTGCCCACAGCAAAATACGCCACAGGCTGGGCGGGAACAGCGGCTGTTCGTCCAGCACGTCATGCACGGGTTTTAATTGCTCAAGCGGAAGTTCGCTGGTGTCGCTCAGTGCGGTAATAATGCCGATCGCTTTACGGTGACCAAAGGAGACGCTGACGCGTGCGCCGACCTGCGGAGCGATGCCTCCTGCGGGTAGCAAATAATCGAATGTACGTGCCAATGGCACGGGCAAAGCGACCTGAGCGACAGACATAACCTCTCCGTGATAGTCGACGTGATTTGCGTGGCGATCAATGACATAACCGAGCGGTTTGTATCATGCGCGACGCAGGCAGAAAATAAGGCAAGGCGCTAGTGTACATGCTGCGAGGGATAATGTGTGGATGCGATTGCATCAGGGTGACGGATTCTGTATGATCCGCCGCCATTATGCCATTTGCATAATGAAACTTACTTATACAACTTTCGTGTGGTGTCTGGCGGAACAGGGCTGGATAGCGACACGGCCTTAACTGAGGTTTCCCCATGAAAAAAGGTATTCACCCGAATTATTCTGCAGTTACTGTAACTTGCTCTTGCGGTAACGTGATTAAAACCCATTCTACTGTGGGCCGTGACCTGAACCTGGACGTTTGTGGCGAATGCCACCCGTTCTACACTGGCAAACAACGTGATGTTGCAACCGGTGGCCGCGTTGACCGCTTCAACAAGCGTTTCTCCGTACCAGGCGCTAAAAAATAAGTTCTACTGGCCAATTGGTACAGTAACTTTCTGCAAAGGCACCGAATGGTGCCTTTGTTGTTTTTGGCGTATCAGTGTCCCTGCTGACGTTTTACCAGCATCCCCAGAACGAAAATGCCGCCCAATCCCGCTGTAATAATCCCGAGGGGCAATTCCTGGGGGGCCAGCAACTGTCGGCTGAGCCAATCGCCGCCGCACAGCAGTATCGCGCCCAGTACGGCGGTCAGCGGCAGCAGCTTCTTGTGCAATACGCCACTCAACGGGCGAGCCAGATGAGGAATCATCAGGCCGATAAAACCGATCACGCCAGTCAGCGCGACTAACAGCGACGTGGCGAACGCGCAGCAGATAAAAATTTCCACCCGTACGCGGGACAGATTAACGCCCATTGAGGCCGCCGTTTGTCCGCCCGCCAGCAGAGCGTCGAGCGCACGCCAGCGCAGAGCGGTGAGGCCGAATAGCAGCAGGACGCTGAACACCGCGAACGGTAATGTATCCCAGCGGGCAAGACCCAGCCCGCCCAGTGACCAGAAAAGAATCGAGCTGGCGGCCCGCTGATCGCCGGAAAACACCAGATAGTTCGTCAGGGCGCCGAACAGAAACGAGATCGCCAATCCGCAGATGATCAGTCGCTCTGCACCCCGCGCCTGTTGCAGCAGGAACAACACCGTCACGGCGACGGCCGATAAAATGCCGCCACAGAAGGCCGCCATCGGCAGCGCCCAGTCACCGAGTTGCTCGCCAAAGCGGGTGATGACGGCGACCGCACCCGCCGAGGCTCCGGCAGACAGGCCGAATAGAAAAGGGTCGGCCAGATCGTTGCGGGTTGCCGTTTGCAAAAAGGCCCCGACCATCGCTAAGCCCGCACCGCACAGCGCTGCCAGCAGGCTGCGGGGAATGCGCAGTTCCAGAATGATGCGTGACGTCATCGGCGAGACGTCTGCCGATGATAGCCCCAGTACGCTGGCGACCTGCGTAAGGGGAATCGTCGTGCTGCCTGTCGCAATATTTAACAGCATCAGCCCAACCAATATCAGCAGCGCGATAACGACGGTCGCGGCATAACGTGAAGACGTTGGGTTCACTTAAAGGCGTCCGGGTAGAGTGCGCGTGCCAGTTTATCAATAGCGGCGATATTCGCCGGTCCCGGCGTAAGCTCTGCATATTGCAGCTTTAGATAGCGATGATGTTGTACGGCTGGGGTGAATTTCATCAGAGGGTGTGATTCCAGAAAGCGCCTTAACGCATCCGCACCGTTGCCCGTCTGGTAATCCAGCAAAATAATAAAATCGGGTTCGCGAGCCGCCACGCTTTCCCATGAGGTGGAAGCCCAGCTCGTTTCCATATCGTCCATCACGTTCTTGCCCCCCGCAGCCTCAATGATGGCGGTTGGCATGGCGAATTTCCCGCTGGTAAAGGGCTTATCGTCGCCAGAGTCATACAGAAAAACCTTCTGCTTTGGCTGATTGCTAATGCGGGTTTGCAGTTCGGCAATCTGCTGTTTCCAGCCGTCAATTTTTTCCTGAGCCTGTTCCTGCTTACCGAAAATTTTCCCCAGTTTCAGCATGTCGCCGTAGAGCAGATCCATGCTGGCACGTGGACGCTGTTGCTGTTGATCGGTGAACACGCAGCTTTCGCTGAGTACCAGCGTCTGAATGCCGTATTTTTTCAGCGATTGCGGGGTGACTTCGCCGCCCACTTTCATGCCGTAGTTCCACCCAGCAAAGAAGAAATCCGGGTGTACGGCCAGTAGGTTTTCTAACGTTGGGTATTTTGCTGCCAGTTCAGGGATCGTGCCCTGCTGCTTGATAAAGTCTGGGGGCGCCTTATACCAGCCGGTGATCCCGGTCAGCCCGACGATATTTTTTTGTAGCCCAAGCGCAAACGCCATTTCCGTCATGTTTAGGTCATGAATAACGGCTCGCTGCGGCGGCTGGGTGAAGGTGAGCGGTTGCCCACAGCTGTCGACCGTGACCGGAAAACCAGAGGCGTGCGCCCAGCACGACGTCAATGCCAGCAGTCCAGACAGAAGCGTTATTTTCATCATGGTTCCTTAGTGCAGTTCAGGGGCTTCAAAGATGCGGATGGGCGAGCCGTTTAGCGGATGCGGCACCGTAAAGCTCTCCATCCCAAATACGGATTTAACACAGTCGGCGCTCAGCGCGTGTGCGGGCGTTCCCCAGCGGAGTAGCGTTCCCTGCTGCAAAACGGCGACGCGGTCGGCAAAGGGGGTTATCAGTGGCAGATCGTGCAGCACCGCCAGCGTTGAAATACCGCGTTTCCGCACGAGAGACAGCAACTGCGCACGCGCTAACGGATCGAGATGGTTAGTGGGTTCATCCAGCAGCAGGAGTTGCGGCGTTTGTGCAAAAGCACGCGCCAGTGCCGCGCGTTGACGTTCCCCGCCGGAGAGTGTGCCCAGCAGGCGGTGGCGCAGCGGTAATAATCCAGTATCGTCCAGCGCTTCTTCGATGAGTTGACGATCCTGCGCAGGCGTACTGAATCCGTGGTGTGGAATTCGTCCTAAGGCGACGTATTCCGCGACCCGCAAGCGCAGATCTGGTGCATCGTTCTGCGCCAGAATCGCGATGCGCTTTGCTCGCTCATGGCGGCTGAGTGTGTTCAACGGCTGACCGTTCAACTGGATGTACCCCGTTGTCGCGCCGAGTTCGCTGGTTAACACGCGTAGCAGCGTGGACTTACCACTGCCGTTGGGCCCAACCAGCGCCAAACGCTCTCCAGCCTGCATGGACAGAGAAATATCACTGAGCCTCGGTGTGCGATTGGCATCGGCAACGGAAACATGGTGAAGCTGTAGCAACACGGGTTTAGTGGAGAGAAGCTCTGTCATGATGCGGGTATATCACCGTCAAAGGCTAAAAATGATATGTTATAACATAACAAATTAAATGCAATCCCGATTCACAATATGAATGAAAGAGGAAGCGTTCGGAAGACGTGCGAGCGGTGGAGATTAGAGGTTGTAGAGGTTAATGATGTGTCGAGCGGGATGCACTGCATAGCAAAACCCCGCCGGAGAGGGCGGGGTTAGCTAGAAAATTGACAGCGTAAGCGCGATCAGTATTCCCACGTATCCGGGTCGATACCCATTTCACGCATGATGATTTTCGCGGCTTCAGGAATTTCATCGCTGCGTTCTTTACGCAGGTCTTCGTCATTCGGTAACGGTTGACCTGTGAACGCGTGCAGAAACGCCTCGCACAGCAGTTCGCTGTTGGTGGCATGGCGCAGGTTGTTCACCTGACGACGCGTGCGTTCATCAGTTAGTATTTTTAATACTTTCAATGGGATAGATACTGTTATCTTCTTGACTTGCTCGCTTTTTTTACCGTGTTCAGCGTAAGGGCTGACATACTCGCCGTTCCACTCAGCCATGGGATACCTTAAAAATTAATCTAATGAAGACAGCATCTGTCATGAAATGCCACAATTCTAGCGGTTATTATGCTTATGCTCAATCTATACGCAAAGAAGTTTAGATGTCTAGATGTGTTGACGTCTATTAAAACTGCGTTTACTCTTAAGTTCCTATCTTTTCAGCCTCCAGCCAGGAAATGAGCCGATGACGCGTAAACAGGCAACGATCGCAGTCCGCAGCGGGTTAAATGATGATGAGCAGTATGGCTGCGTCGTCCCACCCATTCACCTTTCCAGCACGTATAACTTTACCGGATTCAACCAGCCACGCGCACATGACTATTCGCGTCGAGGTAACCCCACGCGTGATGTTGTGCAGCGTGCGCTTGCCGAACTGGAAGGCGGTGCGGGTGCGGTAATGACGAGCAGCGGGATGTCGGCGATTATGCTGGTTTGCACGGTGTTCCTGCGTCCCGGCGATCTGCTGGTGGCACCGCATGATTGCTACGGCGGCAGCTATCGTCTGTTTGACAGCCTGAGCAAGCGCGGCGCGTTTCGCGTCAAATTTGTCGATCAAAGTGACACCGATGCACTCAACGCAGCATTGGCAGAAAAGCCGAAGCTGGTGCTGGTGGAAAGCCCGAGCAATCCGCTGCTGCGCGTCGTGGATATTGCCGCGATTTGTCAGGCCGCGCGTGAAGCGGGTGCGGTCAGCGTGGTGGATAACACCTTCCTGAGCCCGGCGTTGCAGAAGCCGCTGGAGTTGGGTGCCGATCTGGTGGTGCATTCATGTACCAAGTACCTGAATGGTCACTCTGACGTGGTGGCGGGTGCGGTGATCGCCAAAGACGCCGATACCATTACTGAACTGGCCTGGTGGGCGAACAATATTGGTGTTACAGGCGCGGCGTTTGACAGCTATCTGCTGCTACGTGGCCTGCGTACCCTATCGCCACGTATGGCGGCCGCGCAGCGTAATGCGCAACAAGTGGTTGAATTCTTACAGACGCAGCCGCTGGTGAAGGCGCTGTACCATCCTTCACTGCCGAACAATCCCGGCCATGATATTGCCCGCCGTCAACAATCTGGCTTTGGCGCTATGCTAAGTTTTGAGCTGGATGGAGATGAAGACACGCTGCGCCGTTTTCTGGCGTCGCTGGAGCTGTTCACACTGGCGGAATCGCTGGGCGGAGTGGAAAGCCTCATCTCTCATGCGGCAACGATGACGCATGCCGGCATGGCGCCAGAAGCGCGTGCCGCGGCGGGTATCTCTGAAACATTACTGCGTATTTCCACCGGCATTGAAGACGGCGATGATCTGGTTGCCGATCTGGATCGTGCGTTTCAAGCCGCAGCCAAGAGGTAAGAATGAGTGCATTAGGAGTAGCGCCATTGGTAACGGGCCGACAGCTGCATAAGTTTGGCGGCAGCAGTCTGGCTGATGTGAAGTGTTACCTGCGCGTAGCTGGTATTATGGCGGAGTATAGCCACCCCGGTGATTTGATGGTGGTATCTGCCGCAGGCAGTACCACAAACCAGCTGATTAGCTGGTTGAAACTGAGCCAAAGCGACCGTCTGTCGGCGCATCAGGTTCAGCAGGCATTACGTCGCTACCACAGTGAACTGATTGCCGGGCTGCTGCCTGCGCAAGAGGCAGAAGCGCTGACCGCTCAGTTTATCCGCGATCTGGAGCGTTTGGCTGCGCTGCTGGATGGCAAGATGACGGATGCCGTCTACGCCGAAGTGGTTGGGCACGGTGAAATCTGGTCGGCTCGCCTGATGTCCGCGGTGCTGAATCATCGGGATATGAATGCCGCCTGGTTGGATGCGCGCGATTTTCTCTGTGCGGAACGTGCTGCGCAGCCGCAGGTGGATGAAGGCCGTTCCTGGCCGCTGTTGCAGCAATATCTGACGCAACACGCAGGGCAACGTTTAGTGGTAACGGGTTTTATCAGCCGTAATGACGCGGGTGAAACGGTGTTGCTGGGGCGCAACGGCAGTGACTATTCCGCCACACAAATTGGTGCGCTGGCGGGCGTTGAGCGTGTGACCATCTGGAGCGACGTCGCTGGGGTATATAGCGCCGATCCGCGCAAAGTGAAAGATGCTTGCCTGTTGCCGCTGCTGCGTCTGGATGAAGCCAGTGAACTGGCGCGTCTGGCGGCACCAGTCTTACATACGCGTACCTTACAGCCCGTTTCCGGCAGCGATATTGATCTGCAACTGCGTTGCAGCTATCAGCCTGAGCAAGGGTCGACGCGTATTGAACGCGTGCTGGCCTCGGGGACGGGTGCCAAAATTGTCACCAGCCATGATGACGTGTGCCTGATTGAAGTTCAGGTTCCTTCTGAACACGATTTTGTGCTGCTGCAAAAAGAAGTCGAACAGCTTCTGAACCGTGCGCAGCTGAAACCGCTGGCGATCGGCGTTCATCAGGATCGTAACCTGCTGCAACTGTGCTACACCTCCGAAGTAGTGGATAGCGCGTTGCAACTGCTGGCACAGGCCGCGTTACCCGTTGAGCTCAACCAGCGTGATCGGCTGGCGATGGTCGCGATGGTCGGTGCAGGCGTGGGTAAAAACCCGCTGCACAGCCACCGTTTCTATCAGCAGTTGAAAGATCAGCCGATTGAATTTGTTCGCCAGGCCGATGATGGCATCAGTCTGGTTGCTGTGCTACGTGTTGGTCCGACGGAGCATTTGATCCGTGGGCTGCACCATTCGCTGTTCCGGGCAGAAAAACGTATCGGATTAGTGCTGTTTGGCAAAGGGAATATTGGTTCACGCTGGCTGGAGCTGTTTGCGCGTGAGCAGAGCAATCTGTCTGCACGTACCGGTTTTGAGTTTGTACTGGCCGGCGTGGTGGACAGTACGCGTAGCCTGTTGAACTATGACGGACTGGATGCCAGTCGCGCGTTGGCTTTCTTCGAAAATGAAGCGCAAGAGCGGGATGGTGAAGATCTGTTCCTGTGGATGTGTGCGCATCCCTTCGATGATTTGGTGGTGTTGGACGTCACCGCCAGTGAATCGGTCGCCGATCTGTATCTGGATTTCGCCAGCTATGGTTTCCACGTTATCAGCGCTAACAAGCTAGCGGGTGCATCCGGCGGTAATAACTATCGCCAGATCCGCGACGCGTTCGCGAAAACGGATCGTCACTGGTTGTATAACTCGACCGTCGGTGCGGGTTTACCGGTTAACTTTGCCGTCCGTGATTTACGTGAAAGCGGTGACAGTATTCTGGCGATTAGCGGGATTTTCTCCGGCACGCTTTCCTGGCTGTTCTTGCAGTTTGACGGCACTGTACCGTTCACCGAACTAGTCGATCAGGCTTGCCAGCAGGGGCTGACCGAACCTGATCCGCGTGTTGACCTCTCTGGTCAGGACGTCATGCGTAAGTTGGTGATTCTGGCGCGTGAAGCGGGCTATGACATCGAACCGAGTCAGGTTCGGGTTGAGTCGCTGGTACCGCCGGGCTGTGAGCAGGGTTCTGTCGATTACTTCTTCGAGAATGGCGATTCGCTGAACGAGCAAATGCTGCGTCGTCTGGAAGCGGCACAGGAAATGGGCTTGGTTCTGCGTCACGTCGCACGCTTTGACAGCAATGGTAAAGCGCGCGTGGGCGTTGAAGCGGTTCGCCCCGATCATCCGCTGGCCTCGCTGTTGCCGGGTGATAACGTGTTTGCGATCGAAAGCCGCTGGTATCGGGATAACCCGCTGGTTATCCGTGGGCCGGGCGCGGGGCGTGATGTCACTGCTGGTGCGCTTCAATCTGACCTAAACCGTCTGGCGCAGTTACTGTAAATCTGCTGTAAGCGCAACCTACCGTTGGCCGTCTCCGCGTTTGGGGAGATGGCCAATACTCAAGAGACCTATTCCCTCGTTTCCCTTCTCGCTAAAAAATTTCCACCGCTATCTTCCCCATCAGTCGTGTCATTGAAATGTCACAGTGACAACACGCCACTGACACGATGTCACCGCACAATCAGCGCATTGTTTTATTATCGTGGAATGCACAGCTGTGCAAAAAACAACTTCCTCTGCGGCAGCCCCGCACATTGTCATCGACCACCTACATGTTGGATACGGCACGACCGCCGTATTGAATGATATCCATCTGGAGATTGCGCAGGGCGAATTCGTGGCGTTACTCGGCTCGTCAGGGTGCGGCAAGACAACGTTACTGCGTACTGTCGCTGGGTTCTCGTCACCGCGAGCGGGGGCGATTCGCGTTAACGGACAGGATATGACGCAAGCGCCGCCAGAGAAACGCGGAATGGCGCTGGTGTTTCAGAGCTATGCGCTGTGGCCGCACATGACGGTGGCACAGCATATTGCTTACGGACTGCGTTTGCGCCGCGTCCCGCGTGCGGAAATTGCCAGCCGTGTGGCGGAATTGGAAACCATGCTTGGGTTGACGGGCCTGAGCGCCCGTAAGCCCGCAGAACTGTCCGGTGGACAGCGCCAGCGAGTTGCTTTGGGGCGTGCACTGGCGGTACGGCCCGATATTCTGCTGCTGGACGAACCGCTCTCCAATCTGGATGCCCGCATTCGTCTACAGCTGCGTGATGAGATCCGTGCGCTGCAACAGCGGCTGGGATTGACTGCGATCCACGTGACGCACGATCGCGAAGAAGCGATGGTGATGGCGGATCGCATCGTGATTTTGAATCAGGGTCGCATCATGCAGGCGGGTAGCCCGCAAGAGGTGTATCACCATCCGGCCAGCTCGTTTGTCGCGGCGTTTATGGGTGCGGAAAATCGGCTTGTGCTGGAAGCGCGCTATGACGGCGACACGCTGATGATTCCCGGTGATGCCGAGAGTCATTCGCTGGTGCCAGCGAATACGTCGCTACCGCCCGGCGCGATAGAAGCGCGTTTTCGTGCGGAAGCCGCTTGTCTTTACGATCCGGCGGACGTCCCGCTCATCCAGCCCGGCATGTTGATGCGCTACGGCACGGTACAAGCACAAAGCTACCCCGGCGGATACTGGCTGCATACGATTTCCAGCGGCACCTGGCGGATACAGGTTCATGCGTCGCATCCCTTTGCCATCGGGCAGCGGGTTGCGGTGCAGATCCCTGCCGAGGCGCTGTTTCTTTTCCCGCTGGCAGAAGAGGCGACATCTTCGACGGCGGTACCGGATACCACTTCACTTTATTCCCCGCTTCCCGGCCTGACGGCCTGATCCTGAATTGGAGACCAATGATATGAAACGCATTTTTGCTGCAACGCTGATGATGAGTACGCCGCTGGCGGCAGTACAGGCACAGGAATTAACGGTGTTGACGGCGGGTGACCAAAACATGGTCGACTATGTCAATGAATATCTGGGGCCGCTGTTTGAGAAACAGCATCCCGGCGTAAAAGTTCGCGCCGTCGGCACCGGACCGGGTGATGCGGGGTCGCAGAAAATTCTTGAGCGCTTCAATGCACAGCAGGCCGCTGGTGCCAAGGTCTGGGACACCGATGTGGCGGTTGTGCACGAGAAATTTGTCGGCCCGATGGTGCAAAAGGGTGACCTGCTGAAATATCGCGATGATATCGCCAGTGGCAAGCTGGTCAGCATGGCCGCAGCGGATAAAGCCATGGGCACGGACGTGAAAGGCTACGTTATGCCGATGTTCAGCAGCCAGACGGCGCTGGCCTATAACCCCAGCATGGTCGCGAATCCGCCTAAAAGCTATGACGAAATCCAGCAGTGGGCCGCCGCGAATCCGAAGATGTTCGGCTACAACGGCATTAAGGGTGGCGCATCGGGCGTCAGCTTCGTCATGGGCTGGATTTATGCTTACGGCGGCGATGCCCAGAAGCTGATGAATGGACCATTTGATGACACGGAAGCACAGAAATGGCAACCGGCGTTTGAGCGCCTGAAAGCCTTTAACAAGAACGTGACGCTGACGCCGGGCAACGCTGGCACGCTCGATATGTTGAGTCGCGGCGAAATCGCGATGGGACCGGTGTGGGTCGACATGTTCTATTCCTGGAAAGCGAGCGGACAGCTGCCGGACAATTTCAAATTGCTGCTTCCTGCGCCCGGTATGCCGGGGCAGCCGATGCACTATGTCATCCCTGCGCAGGCACCAAACCGCGATCTGGCTAAACAGTTTGTCGAACTGGCAACCAGCGCCAAAGTGCAGGCCGAAGGGATTGTGGAACGCTTTAACTGGTATCCGGGGATCGATGCCAAGTACGTTGAGGCAGAGTTGAAGCCCGCTGTCTGGCAGCGTCTGTTCACGGATGTGACGCCTGATGAACTGGCGAGCAAAGGCAAGACGTTCCCTATCGCGCCTTATCACACTGCGATCCTGAACGCCTATGAGCAGGCGATGGCGAAGTAATTATACCCGTCATACTTCAAGCTGCTTGTGCGTTGGCCGCCCTTACTCACCCCAGTCACTTACCTGAGTAAGCTCCTGGGGACTCGTGCGGTTGCCGCCTTCATGCAACTCGAATTATTTAGGGTATATACACCTAGTACCACATGCGCTCTGGCGGGATGAAGCCAGAGCGCGGAGACATTCATGTTGCAAGTATCCCAATTCTCTTCCCGACTGGCGGGTATCGCGCTTGTGCTACCCGCGCTGGCGGTGGTGGCTGTCTGTTTTATCACGCCGCTGGGGCTGTCGGTTGGGGGCGCTTTTGTCAGTCAAAATGGCGTGGGCATTGATAACTTTGTCACGGCATTAACGCTCTATCTGCCCGATATTCTGTTTACCTTACTGATTGTGAGCCTCGCGACGCTGCTGATTGGCCTGCTGTCCGTCATGATCGGCGGCTACCTGACTCTGGGGGAAAGTCCGCGCATGGTGGCGCTGCTGCGCTGGGTCTATCGCTGGCCGCTGTTTATCCCGTTTATCGTGACTGGGCAAATTTCACGCACGTTTCTGGCCAAGAACGGCTGGTTGAATGGCGCTCTGGATACGCTCGGCATTGTCGATATGGCCAGCGCCAGCAACTGGCTGGACTGGCGCGGTATCGTGTTTGCCTTCGTCTGGAAACAGACGCCGTTTGTGGCGCTGCTGGTCGCGGGCGCGATGGCATCGCTGGATCGCACGATGATCGAGTCCGCCCGTAACTTAGGCGCATCGCGCTTGCGTATCCTGTGTGAAATTGTAGTGCCTCAGGTTGGGCAAACGCTGCTCACCGGACTCATTCTCTCTTTCGTCACCATGATGTCGGTGCTGTCTGTACCGATGATGATCAATGCCCAGTCGCCGACGATGCTAACCGCCAACATTGCCTTCCGCATTAACGCCTACGGCGATTATGGCGTGGCGAATGCGTTGGGGGTGATTTCCCTGCTGATGACCGGTTTGTTTGCCGTGATTTATCTCCGCCTGAATATGAGGGAGAAGGCATGAAGAACGTACTGTGGTGGATCCCGAGAATGCTGATTCTGGGGACACTGATCTTCTTGATCTTTGGGCCCCTGGCTAACCTCCTGCTGTGGTCGGTGGCGGAAAAATGGTTCTATCCTCACCTGCTGCCCAATGAGTGGGGCTTCGCCTTCTGGGAACGGGTGTTTTCACCGCGCGGCGTGGCCTGGGAAGCGCTGGGGAATAGCGTGATGGTAGCGGTGTTCACGGTGCTGGCCTCGCTGCTGCTGGCGATTCCGGCGGGGTATGCGCTGGCGCGTTTACCGCTGCCCGCCCGTGGCCTGATACTGCTGATCTTCCTGATACCGCAGGCGTTTCCGAATCTGACGGTGTACGTCAACATCGCTCGCCTGTTCTATCAGTGGGGGCTGAACGGCACGCTGCTGGGCGTGGTGCTGGTTCACACGGTTCATGGTCTGGTCTTTGCGGTCTGGATCGCCTCGGCGGCGTTCTCGGCAGTGGGGCGTGAAATGGAGCAGGCGGCGCGTTCAATTGGTGCCGGGCCGTGGCGTGCTTTTGTCGATATCACCCTGCCGCTGGCTATGCCGGGGTTGATGGCATCGGCCATCTTCGTTTTCCTCGAATCGCTGGATGAGTTTACCGGCAGCTATTTTGTAGGCGCACCGGATGTGCAGATGATGCCACTGCTGCTCTATACCGCGGGGGCGGGCGGTAACTATCAGATCGCTTCCATTACCGCGCTGGTGCTGCTGATTCCTTCTGTGCTGTTCATGCTGGTGGTGGAGCGTTTTTTGAAAGCCGACGTAATGGCAAGGATAGGGAAATGACGGCAGGTAAACAGGGCTACGTTAGCGCACAGGATGTTGCTCGTCGGGCTGGTGTATCGCGCTCGGCGGTGTCCCGCAGTTTTACCCCCGGCGCAAGCGTGTCGGCTGCCACCTACGCCAAAGTGATGACGGCGGCGCAGGAGCTAGGCTATCAGGTTAACGATCTGGCACGCGGCCTGCTGGCGAACAGCAGCCGTCTGGTTGGGCTGGTGGTGACACACCCCGAGGTTGGGTTTCGCGCCAATTTGGTTGCAGAGCTGTCGCAGGCGTTAATCCAACGCGGTTCGATTCCTGTGCTCATCAATACTGGTCATGTGCGGGAAGCGATGGCCGCCGCGCGTTCGATTCTGTTTGGTCACCGTGCGGAAGCGACGATTGTGCTTTCCGGCTCGCCGCCAAAAGAATTTGTCGAACTGGCGCAGCTAAATGGCCAGCCGCTGATTGTTATTGGGCGGCACGAACCGGCGTGTGACAGCGTACACATCGATAATGACACAGCCGCGCGTATGGCTGCGCGGCTGTTTGCCTCATCGGGCAGAACGCGTTTGGCTTTGGCTGGAGCGGCGTCGGCAACGCCCAATATTATTGAACGCGAGCAGGCGTTTTGTGAGGAGGCATGCGCGTTAGGGCTGCCCGTGGCCGTAGTGCGCGGCACTGATACAGATTATGACGATGGGCTGGCGGTGGGGCAGAAGCTGTTTTCGCTCCCGGAAAGCGTCAGACCAGATGCGGTGTTCTGTGTTAACGATTTAGTCGCGTTCGGCGTGATCGATCGCGCAAAGCAGTGTGGGCTTGCCGTTCCGCAGGATCTCATGGTCATCGGGTTTGATGATATTCCGGCCGCGGGGTGGGATGCCTATGCGTTGACGACGTTTCGTCAGGATCCCGCAACGATGGCGGCACAGGCGTTGGCGTTGCTCGATCGACGCCAGTCTCAGGTACAAGAACCTGCGTGTCGAGCAAAAGTGGCTGCCCCGCTCATCCGCCGCCAGTCGGCATAACGGTACTGGCAGGCGATAGCGCGTCGATAGTGAAACCGAGGATACATATGAAACTGATTCAACTCTCCGACCTCCATCTGACCGCACAAGGCGGTAATTTGCATGGTCGCGACCCGGAACAGCAACTGAAAGCGGCGATTGCCGATATCAACGCACACCATTGCGATGCCGATCTGGTGGTCATCTCCGGCGATCTGTCCGATGACGGCAGTGCGGCATCCTATGCGTTTCTGGCCTCGGCGCTGTCCGAGCTACAGCTTCCCTGGCGTGTGACGAGGGGGAATCACGACGACCGGGAGACGTTTTTAGCCCAGTTCCCGACGCTGGTGGATGAAAACGGGTTTGTGCAGAGCGTCGCGCCCGTGGGGGATGATTGCGTCATTCTGCTGGACTCGTTGCAGGCTGGTGAGGTGGGCGGAACGCTGTGTTCAGCGCGGCTGGCGTGGCTGGAGCAACAGCTTCAGGCCGCGGAAGGAAAGAACGTGTTCCTGTTCCTGCATCACCCTCCGATGTCGATCGGGCTTCCGGCGCTGGATAGCGTTCGATTGGCACCCGAGGCAGCAGACGCGCTGTCTCAAGTGTGTCACCGTTTCGGCAATGTGCGTCATATTTCTGCGGGGCACGTGCATCGGCCTGCTAGCGGCAGCTGGCGAGGCATATCGTTCAGCACGATACGCGGCACCAATCACCAGTCCGCACTGCGTTTCGCTCCGGGATTTGAGGTCAGCCTGGAAGCTCCGCAGTACGCTATTTTCCTGACGACAGAAGAAGGGCATACCGTACATTTTCACGATTTCCCCTGCGCCTGACGGCGTATCCCCCTTTCGTTTATGTAGCCTGAGAGACGGTTTTGCCGTTATCCGGCGTAAAAAATTATGCTGAGGAGATAGCTGGATTAGGATGAGCCGCAGGACGCGGCGAAAGCTTGCGCCACGTCGGGAACGTGTCGCAAGCGGTCCGTAAAGCCAGATACCGACGAAGGTACCGCGTCAGCGGCATAATTCCCGCCGAAAGCCAGGGGTCACGGGGCGAGCGGCGTGTGAGCCGCCCCGTGTCGGGCGTGTGCGATGAAGTAGCATGGAATAGCAATATTGTGACGCACGAAACCGTCTCCGCACCTACATAACAATGTGATGAAGAGACAGCACTTTTGCGAGAAACCCATCATGAACTTTTTTCATTTAGCGTGAGCAATCATCACGGCTTGTCGTGCTGAAAAACGTTGACTCTTTAAGCGGATTACGTCATTTTCTATATAGACGTCTAAACGTATAGACGTGTAGCGAATGATAATAACAGTCACGGTCAACGGGGTAGCAGGTATGAGCTTTTTTCACGCAAACCAGCGGGAAGCGCTGAATCAAAGTCTGGCGGAATTACAGGGACGCATTAATGTGTCATTCGAATTTTTCCCGCCGCGTACCAGCGATATGGAAGACACCCTGTGGAGTTCTATTGATCGACTGAGCAGCCTGAAACCCAAGTTTGTTTCCGTGACTTACGGGGCGAACTCTGGCGAGCGTGACCGTACTCACAGCATTATCAAAACGATTAAAGAGCGTACCGGCCTGGAAGCGGCACCTCACCTGACCTGCATCGATGCTTCACGCGAACAGCTGCGTGAAATCGCTCAGGATTACTGGGAGAGCGGTATCCGCCATATTGTCGCGCTGCGCGGCGACTTGCCTCCTGAAGGTGGCAAACCGGACATGTACGCGGCGGATCTGGTTTCCCTGTTGAAAGAAGTCGGTGATTTCGATATTTCCGTTGCCGCCTATCCTGAAGTACACCCTGAAGCGAAAAGCGCGCAGGCTGACCTGATTAACCTGAAACACAAAATTGATGCTGGCGCGAATCGCGCTATCACACAGTTCTTTTTCGACGTAGAAAGCTATTTGCGGTTCCGTGACCGCTGTGTAGCGACGGGCATTGATGTAGAAATTGTGCCGGGTATTCTGCCAGTATCGAACTTCAAGCAGTTGCAAAAATTTGCCACGATGACCAACGTCCGCGTGCCGAACTGGATGACGAGCATGTTTGACGGTCTGGATAACGATCCAGAAACCCGCAAAATGGTGGGGGCGTCTATCGCCATGGATATGGTGAAAATTCTCAGCCGCGAAGGCGTAAAAGATTTCCATTTCTATACGCTGAACCGCGCGGAGCTGAGCTATGCGATTTGCCATACGCTGGGTGTCCGCCCTGATGTAGCACGCTGAGGCGACACGCAAGATTTCAGGAAGAAAGAGGCCGCAACGCGGTGACGAAGAGTAACGGTATTGGAATGCCTTTCAACGTCACTTACGGCGGCTCTGAAAAGGAGGAGTCTCAGGGATGAGATTCCTATTCATGCAATTCGACCGACCGCGACTGACCGATTCAATGATTATCGCCAGCGCCTGTTTTTATCTCTTATCCCGTTTTTATCGCTAGTCGTTCCTATAAATACTCGTTTCTATTATTCATAACAGTACGATGACCGCTCGGCGGCGTTATGAATCATCCCCCTGACTATTCGAATCCTATATTTCTCTCCGCTTATTCCCATACCGTTAATGACTTTGCCTGCTGGTCAGATTTCCCAGTGTCGATCGCGGGAGTATCGTTGGCTGATACACACAAAATGCTGTCGCTGCCAAATCGCTTGAAGATGTCAGTCTGCTTGTTATAGCGTGGCGGAAGGTGTGTAGGTATGCCCAAGTGGTACCGAAATCGTAAAAATATTGTTTTATTCCTGTAGAAATAAATAGATACGCTTTGGTGGGATATATTATTCATTTTGGATGTTGATAGGGATTATCGTTCATTGATATCCTATCTATCGCTGTTAGCTATCATGATAAGGAGAATAATAATGAATATTCGGGATTTAGAGTATCTTGTCGCGCTGGCAGAACATCGTCACTTTCGGCGTGCGGCAGATTCCTGCCATGTGAGTCAGCCAACACTCAGTGGACAGATTCGTAAACTGGAAGATGAACTCGGCGTGATGCTGCTGGAACGAACCAGTCGTAAGGTCTTGTTTACGCAGGCTGGGCTGCTGCTGGTCGAGCAAGCAAGAACGGTATTACGCGAGGTCAAAGTATTAAAAGAGATGGCGAGCCAGCAGGGTGAAACCATGTCCGGGCCGCTGCACATTGGCCTGATCCCCACCGTAGGGCCTTATCTGCTGCCGCAAATCATTCCGATGCTGCATCGCACGTTTCCCAAACTCGAAATGTACCTGCACGAAGCGCAGACCCCTCAGTTGCTGGCCCAGTTGGACAGCGGCAAACTGGACTGCGCCATTCTGGCGATGGTGAAAGAGTCTGAAGCCTTTATTGAAGTTCCCCTCTTCGACGAGCCGATGAAGCTGGCGATTTATCAGGATCACCCTTGGGCGAACCGTGAACGTGTGGCGATGTCCGATCTCGCGGGTGAAAAACTGCTGATGCTGGAAGACGGCCACTGCCTGCGCGATCAGGCGATGGGCTTCTGTTTTCAGGCGGGGGCGGATGAAGATACGCATTTCCGGGCGACTAGTCTGGAGACGCTGCGCAACATGGTCGCAGCCGGAAGCGGTATTACGCTGCTGCCAGCATTGTCTGTTCCGCGAGAACGCGAACGCGATGGCGTCTGCTATTTGCCGTGCTATAAACCGGAGCCCAAGCGTACTATCGCACTGGTGTATCGCCCCGGTTCACCGCTGCGCGGACGTTATGAGCAACTTGCTGATACCATCCGCGAGCATATGCAGGGCTATATGGAAACCCTGTCAAAATAAGCGGTTAAGCCCATTCAGCGCCGCTACACGGTACGCTTCTGCCATGGTTGGATAGTTGAAGGTGGTATTAACGAAATATTCGATAGTATTACCTTCACCTTTCTGTTCCATGATGGCCTGCCCGATGTGGATAATCTCAGCGGCGCGCTCACCAAAGCAGTGAATTCCCAGAATCTGTTTCGTTTCACGGTGAAACAGAATCTTCAAGCTCCCCACATTCATCCCAACAATTTGCGCCCGTGCCAGATGTTTGAACTGTGCCCGCCCGACTTCATAAGGCACTTTCATCGCGGTGAGCTCTTGCTCGGTTTTCCCCACGGAGCTGATTTCCGGGATGGTATAAATGCCGGTTGGGATATCTTCGATCAGATGCGCGCTGGCATCGCCTTTGATAATCGCCTGTGCGGCAAGCCGACCCTGATCGTACGCTGCTGATGCCAGGCTCGGATAGCCAATGACATCGCCGATGGCATAAATATGCGCCAGCGCCGTCTGGTACATGCTATTGACCTTGAGCTGGCCGCGACTGTCGGTGCTCAGGCCAATATTCTCCAGCCCCAGCGTTTCCGTGTTACCCGTGCGTCCGTTGGCATAAAGCAGGCAGTCTGCCTTCATCTTTTTGCCTGACTTCAGATTAACGATAACGCCGTCAGACAGCCCTTCAATACTCTCGAACTCTTCGTTGTGGCGAATCACCACGCCGTTGTTCCAGAAATGGTAAGACAGGGCATCCGACATTTCCTGATCGAGAAAGGCCAGCAGCCTATCGCGGGTATTGATTAAATCGACCTTCACGCTCAGGCCGCGAAAGATAGAGGCGTATTCGCAGCCGATAACGCCCGCGCCATAAATGATGACGTGCTGAGGCTCGTGGTCGAGTTGCAGAATCGAATCGCTGTCATAAATGCGTGGGTGGTTGAAGTCGACTTCTGCCGGATGATACGGACGTGAACCGGTCGCGATAATGATATTCGCGGCGGTCAGCGTTTCATGGGTATTGTCTGGGTAATGAACGGCAATCGTATGTGCATCGATGAAGCTGGCTTCACCAGAAAACAACTCACACTGATTACGCTCATAGAATCCTTGTCGCATACGGGTTTGCTGACCAATGACGCTGTCGGCGTGGCGCAGGATGTCGGAAAATGAGGAGCGAATAATGCGGGAGTTGTCACTGTAGAGGGGGTTTTGATTGAACTCGATAATACGGCTGACGGCGTGGCGGAGGGCTTTAGAAGGAATCGTACCCCAGTGGGTACAGCCGCCGCCGACATTGTAGTGGCGTTCAATCACCGCAATTTTGGCGCCGTGCTTGGCCAATCCCATTGCTGCACCTTCACCGCCGGGACCGGAACCAATAACGATGGCATCGTAATCGAATTGATGTTCTAGAGTCATGGTAGGTTAAACCTGTTTTTATACAAATTAATAACGCGATTGTAACATTGCGCATTGTAACATCGACTGCGGTAGAACCCAATCATCCCTGCCTTTACTATGGAAACAGATTCTCACATTCTTAATATGGCAAACTTTGTCTCATTCTGCGGACAATAAAGTTTGCTATAGTGCCCCTCTGGAAAGGGGAGTAGATCATTTGGGCAGCATAATGGGTGTCAGAGCACAACAAAAAGAACGGACTCGTCGTTCCCTTATTGAAGCTGCATTTAGCCAGTTAAGCGCTGAGCGGAGTTTTGCCAGCCTGAGTCTGCGTGAAGTTGCTCGCGAAGCGGGTATCGCGCCGACGTCTTTCTATCGTCATTTTCGTGACGTGGATGAGCTGGGGCTGACAATGGTTGACGAAAGCGGGCTGATGTTGCGCCAGTTAATGCGGCAGGCTCGGCAGCGTATCGCCAAAACCGGTAGCATCATCAGGACGTCAGTTTCCACCTTCATGGAATTTATCGGCAATAATCCTAATGCGTTCCGGCTCTTGCTGCGTGAGCGCTCAGGGACGTCGGCAGCGTTCCGTGCGGCGGTCGCGCGGGAGATTCAGCATTTTATCGCTGAACTGGCGGATTATCTTGAGGTGGAAAATCATATTCCCCGCAGTTTCGCGGAAGCGCAGTCGGAAGCGATGGTGACCATTGTTTTCAGCGCGGGGGCGGAAGCCCTGGATGTTTCTCTGGAACAGCGTAAACAGCTGGAAGAGCGGTTAGTACTGCAACTGCGGATGATCGCCAAAGGTGCTTATTACTGGTACAGAAAAGAACACGATAGTAGCTTTACCGTGCCATAAATCCTCAATACCAACATGAGAAGGGAGAAACCATGACAGAAAAACCTCATCAAGAAAAAGGTACGCTGGTGCTGGCGTTGATTGCGGGCTTATCCGTAAACGGCGCATTCGCCGCCCTGTTCAGCAGCATTGTACCATTCTCGATTTTTCCCCTGATTGCGCTGATATTATCCATTTACTGCCTGCATCAACGTTATTTGCACCACAGTATGCCGGAAGGTATTCCGATGCTGGCGGCGGCCAGTTTTCTGCTGGGATTACTGATTTACAGCGCCATTGTGCGCGTTGAATATCCCGCCATTGGATCGAACTTTATTCCTTCAATCCTGTGCGTGGTGTTGGTTTTCTGGATTGGCCTGAAGCTACGCCGCAGAAAAGAGACGGATTCCGTATCCGCAGAAGAAAGCGAGACGCTGTAGCGGGTAGATGCTGGCGGGGTGACCCGCCAGATTGTGTGCGTTACTGACGTTTTTCCAACAGTACGCCACACTCCATATGATGGGTGTAAGGGAATTGGTCGAACAGCGCCAGACGGCGAATGTCGTGGGTTTCCGATAGCGTTTGCAGGTTGTTGCTCAGCGTTTCTGGGTTGCAGGAAATATAAAGAATGCGTGGATACGCCTGTACCAGCTTCACCGTTTCGTCATCCAGTCCGCTGCGCGGCGGGTCAACAAAAATGGTTTCGCACTGGTAGCTTGTCAGATCGATACCGCTGTAGGCGGGTTCCCCCGTTTTCAACGGCAATTTGATCAATATATACATGGCGTATAGGTGCAGAGGTCATTTCAGGCACCTACCGTAATCATTTATGGATATCCACATTGATGACATTTTCTTAAAATTTTTTTAGAGTGCAAGGAATATGAATGCTTTTGGTGGTACGTTATTATATATTTCTCGTGGGTTACTGAAAAATATCAGTGATAAAATATATTGATATTTTTTAAGGTAATTATTAAATTTTATTTAGGTTTAACATATGAATACAAGAGAATTAACACAAGATGAATCCGATAAAGTACAAGTTTTAAGAGAATTAGGCATCGATTTTGAGTTGCTTTTTGTAACAGGTACAGGTCTTACGAAAAGCATTTTAGATGCTACATCACCGATCATACAGTTGTTAAAAAACAAACAAATCCATGATTATGATTCTCAAAAATCAGGTAGTGAGTATAAAGTAATGCTTCCATGTATTGTTTTAAGTAATGGAACGCGTGAGGAAACAAAATCTTCTTTATATAAAGCAAACACTCGAGGGGATACTCGTTTTTGGCCAGGGCGGTTTAACCATTTTGCGACTGATGGTCAAGCATTTGCCATGTTTATCGAAAATAGAAATCTTATACTGCTGAACCTATCTGATGGTCAGCCGCTGGATACATCTGATGGCTCCGATTTTTCTGAAATCGTAGAGCGAATTAGCGTTGACTCAGATGAGTTGATTGGGGTTGTCGGTTCTGGTGAAGATACTAAAGTCGAAAATGATGACAGTAGTGAACGCGATATGCCATCCCGATTTGAGGTATCTAGTTATGGATGGGACAGTGATGTTGAAGGGCTTGTAAAACGGTTAAACCGTGGGGATATTAAACTACCTGGTTTTCAACGAGGCTTCGTATGGAGTTTAACTGAGCAATCAAGATTTATTGAATCTTTAATTCTTGGTCTACCAGTTCCAAATATTTTTCTTGCTCAGGATCGTGACTCAAAAACGCTGAATATTATTGATGGCCAGCAAAGATTAAAAACACTTCAAAGATATTTAGCAGGTGATTTCTCTATTTCAAATAGTAAAAAGATTCATGAGGATCTTCGTGGCTGTTATTTTAACGCTGATGTGGCGAAATCTCCAAAATCAAGAATTCTTGATGATGCTGACGTTAGAACTTTAAGTGATTCAGTTCTTCACAGTATTGTTATTCGCCCAGACCCTTCATCGGATAGCCCTGATTATGGATATGAATATAACGATGCTGTAATACAAATTTTTAGGAGATTGAATACCAGCGGAACACCACTTCAGCCTCAAGAGGTTAGGTCTTGTATTTTTTATGGAGATCTTGATAGTCTTTTGCATAAGCTGAATGATATATCTCACTGGAGAGATTTGTTTGGTCCTAAACATAGTCGTTACAAGGATATTGAGACAATTTTAAGATTTATGGCTCTATACGAGGATTATCAAAATTATAAAGCCCCGATGCCTAGTTTTCTAGATAGATATATGGAAAAAAATAGAAATATGGCTAAAGATAAGCTAGATGAATTAGAGGGTCTTTTTGAAGAAACAACAGGTATTTTAAGTCGTTTTGACTCAAAAATTTTTAAAAAAGGAGGTACTTTTCTTCTGTCAAAGTTTGATTCTATTATGGTTGGGGTTGCGAAAGCCCTTAAAAACGAGGTGGATTTGAACGAAGAAGTTTTAAATAACCATGTAGAAAAACTAATTTCAGATGAGAAATATATTAACTCAACTGAGGAATTTGTTAATGACACAGAGAATGTGATTAATAGGATTAATGTTGCAATTAAGATATTTGTAGGGGCATAGTATGTCAGGTTACTCTCGCCATAATAGTCACGATAAGTATAAAAGTAGAATAGATAGTTTGCTTAATTCATACGTGACAGAGGATGGTAGTCCTGAGGCACAGGCTCATAATGCTAAATATTTGGCTGTTTTGGTTTCTGGCTATCTAGAGCAAGCTATAAAGGAGCTATTACTACAATATGCATCACAAGGTTCTAGGAAGCAGATATATAGATATGTAGAAAAAACGTGGCCTATTTCAAAAAATATGAATACTGACAATATTAATGCCATCTTAGGACAGTTTAACTCCACTTGGAGCGACGCGTTTCTTGATTGGGTAAAGGATAACGATGATAGAAAAAATGATATAAATTCAATAGTCAGTTGGCGAAATAGTATTGCACATGGACAAGAATCTAAAACAAATGGTGTTACTCTTGTTTCTGTTCGTAAAGCATTTTCTACTGTTAGTGATTTAGTTACGTTTATCGATACCTTAATTAAATCATAACTAATGATTCTATCAGAGCACTTACATCCTCAGGGTTTGGACTTAAGTGCTTGATTTTTTTAAATTTAATTTTTATTGAGTAACATGGAAATGCAATTTCCTAACTTTAAACCTAATAGCGGGGGAACGGCATTACCAACTTGAGTGTACTGTGGTACTTCATAGCGCCTCATTGCACCACCAGTCGTTACTTTGGAACGAAAAGTGAACGCATCAGGAAACGATTGTATTCTCGCCATTTCTCTGACTGTAAGAGTTCGTAGCTCTTCAGAATCGTAGTGGCATGCGTCATCAGGTATCGACAGCGCAGCTGGAGCCGGTTTGTTTTCATCTAGTGCACGTTGGCTTCTTTTCTTAGTTGAATGTTTCTTTAAGTAATTAGTAAACTCTTCCTTCGTGTTAAATTTTACGTTTTTACCTTCTAGAGACAAAAATTTATGATGCTTTAATTCCTTCCAAGCTGGCTCGCTTAGATAGGTTGTTTCTGCTTTTAAAATACTAAAAACTTGTTTTCTGGATTCTTGGCTACTTCTCTGTAGCACCTGATAAACTCGAAACCTTCTCTTAACCAATGCACTATTTTTTCTTGGTAAGTGATTAGGTATTGATGTTTTTTTACCCAAAATATTCTCAAATTCACTATTTAATTTATTAACAAATTGGGTTTTTTTATTTTTTTTTGAGAAGCACAAATCGTGAATAGCCATTTTTACTGATATTTCTTTATTATCAACGAGAGGGGAAAGAAAAGAGTTACGAAATAACTCAAGATCTTTGTCAATATTAACGTCATAACAGTGGTAATCTTTTATATAAACTTGTGCATCCTTTCTGATTTTTTCAAATAGAGCAGCACAAGGGGCTAGTAATTTTTTCTCATTCTCGTTTAGAGATGAAGATATGTTGACGAATATATCTTCTCTAATTGCAATCATTATGAAGCGAGGTCTATTTTGGGGAACTCCAGCCAAACGGGCATTGACGTGTAGGCATAGTGGTATATAGCCCTGTTCCGCAAAACCTTTGGCTACTTCAAACCAAGCGTAATACTTTTCTCCATCTTCATTGAACGGTCTTAGTATGCCAGAAACATTTTCGAGTACTGCTAGTTTAGGCTGTATCATCCCTACGAATTTTGCGAACTCCCAAGGCAATAAATTTTTATCACAATCCTTTTTTCTTAATCCTGCTAAACTGAAACTTTGGCAAGGTGGTCCCCCTGAAATAAGATCGACGCCATTGTTGCCGAATCCACTTTTTATCTCCCCTAGCAACTGAGGTTTAGATTCTAAAAGTTGATTTAGATGAATGATATTCCCTACCAAAAGGCTTCCTTGTAGTTCTTGGTATTCGTCAGGTATGTCTGTGAACCCTGTATCTAGCTCTGGGTACTCAAATGGGTTTTCGCGAAGTCGGTTGGTTAAGTCTGGATATTGACTACTTATCCAAAACGTTTTTTTGCTTTTTTTACTTTGCTTGGCAAGTGAATCTAAATCTTCGCCTAGTAAATTATAAGAAAATGTTTCGGCTGCCATTGGTGATAGTTCATTAGCAAACGTAAGCTCAAATCCAGCCTTAGCTAAGCCTAGAGACAATCCACCACAGCCAGAAAACAGCTCAATATGATTCAAATCTATACTCACTTGTACAATAATAATATTGAAATTCTAAAACATTTGGTATCTAAGGTCCAGGATAATCTTATCGACTTAATCTCTGTCCAATACTGATGCCAGAATAAATCAGAGATCAATGAGAAGAGGTCTTGCGTTCCAACAGTACGCCACACTCCATATGATGGGTGTAAGGGAATTGGTCGAACAGCGCCAGACGGCGAATGTCGTGGGTTTCCGATAGCGTTTGCAGGTTGTTGCTCAGCGTTTCTGGGTTGCAGGAAATATAAAGAATGCGTGGATACGCCTGTACCAGCTTCACCGTTTCGTCATCCAGTCCGCTGCGCGGCGGGTCAACAAAAATGGTCTCGCACTGGTAGCTCGTTAGATCGATACCCTGTAAGCGGTTAAACTGACGCACGCCCTGCATAGCCTGCGTAAATTCTTCTGCCGCCATACGGATAATCTGCACGTTCTCTATCTGATTCGCCGCGATATTATATTGTGCTGCCGCGACGGATGGTTTGGCGATTTCAGTCGCCAGCACGCGTTCGAAGTTTCTTGCCAGCGCGAGTGAAAAATTGCCGTTACCGCAATACAGTTCCAACAAATCCCCTGTTGATCCCGCCGTCGCATCCAGCGCCCATTCCAGCATCTGAATATTGATTGCCGCATTCGGCTGCGTGAAGCTGTTTTCTACCTGTCGGTAAATCATATCCCGACCTGCAACCGGCAGACATTCATCGACATAATCGCGATCGAGGCAGATTTTAGTTTTCGCCGCGCGACCAATCAGCTGTAGACGGAACCCCTGCGCTATCAGGCTATCGCGCAGCGCACGGGCATGTTCCTGCCACTCCTCATCCAGTGCGCGGTGATACAGCAGAGAAACGATCACTTCGCCGCTCAGGGTGGACAGATAATCTATCTGGAACAGCTTACGGCGCAGAACGGGATCAGGCTGAATGGCGGCAAGCAGTTCCGGCATCAGGCGGTTGATCAGTTCACTGGCTGCCGGAAAGCGATCGACCCGAATGCGCTGTTTGGTTTGCTGGTCAAACATGATGTGGTAAAGCTCGTCGCCATCGTGCCAGATACGGAATTCGGCGCGCATCCGATAGTGGCTGACGGGAGAACGGAAGACGACAGGCTCCGGTGCATTGAAAGGTGCCATCATTCCACGTAGACGCTCGGTTTTCTCTGCAAGCTGGTCGTCGTATTGTTCGATGGGCAGGATTTCTGGCGTCATGGTTTTCTCGTCTGAACAGCGTCTAAAAGGGTGTTATTGGCCGGGAATTGTAGGGAATCTGCCCAGGAAGTCCAGTTTTGTTACGTTATTATCCTGTAGTGATATAGAAGTCTAGACTTCCACAATTCGCGATTGTAGGATGAGCGTCCGGCCTTGTATCACAAGTCAAAAGGGAATCCAGTGTAAATCTGGAGCTGACGCGCAGCGGTAAGGAAAGCCCCGGCGATAGCATTATTATGCAGACACTGTTATGTACCCTAAATAATTCGAGTTGCAGGAAGGCGGCAAGCGAGGGAATCCCGATGAGCTTACACAAGTAAGTGATTCGGGTGAGTGAACGTAGCCAACGCACATGCAACTTGAAGTATGACGGGTATAGATGGGAAGTCATCGCTTTCGTTGTACCTCCTACTGTCGTTGACGGTTTGTGGTCACAACGGCATCCAAGCCCGAAGACCTGCCGGAATACGTCGCAATTGGTTCTGCATATCGCGTGCTATTAACAGAGCCTGCGGCATCCTTATTATTTCTCGGATGCTTTAACAATGATTAAAAAAATTTCGCTGCTGACGGCGCTTTCTGTCACGGCATTTTCTGGCTGGGCGCAGGAAAACAGTTCATCTCCAAATTCGTCATCGGAAAAAAATGCCGATGACATGGTAGTCACAGCAAATCGTTTCGCACAGCCGGTTTCGTCGGTGCTGGCGGCAAACAGTATCGTAACTCGAGCTGATATCGATCGCTGGCAGGCGAAGTCGCTCAATGATGTGATGCGTCGTTTGCCGGGTGTAGATATTGCTGAGAATGGTGGCCGTGGGCAGCTTGGATCAGTGTTTATCCGTGGCGGAAGTGCGAGCCATGTATTGGTGCTGGTTGATGGCGTTCGTCTTGCCTCTGCCGGAGTCTCTGGCAGTGTTGACTTCAGTCAGATACCAATGTCGCTGGTGCAGCGTATTGAATATATTCGCGGTCCTCGTTCAGCCGTTTATGGTTCTGACGCTATCGGCGGGGTTATTAACATTATTACTGAACGTGCCCAAGATGGTGGAGTGCTAAATGCTGGTTACGGCTCGCATGCCTATCAAAACTATGATGGCTCAGTACGCGGTCATGTGAGTGACAATACAGTAGTAAGCGTTGCAGGAAGCTATGAAGCGACCCACGGATATAATGTTTATCCTTCCTCGTCTTTGCCGACTGACAGAGACAATGATGGTTATCGCAGCAAATCTTTTTGGGGAGCATTGGAACAGCGCTTTTCTGAAAGTACTTCCGGCTTTTTCCGTACTTATGGATATGATAACAATACGGATTATGACGCCATTTTTAGCGGTAGCAGTGATAAGCGCTATTTGAATACTCGAAACTATGATGCGGGGCTGAAATTCAACGAAGGGATATATTCTAGTCAATTAATAGCTAGCTACCAAACCTATGATGATCTTAATTTTAACGATGCTACCGGAAAATATAACGGAACAATTACGCAAATTGAGCAACGCAACCTGCAATGGGGTAATGTCTTCAGTGTTGGAAATGGTAGCTTAAGTCTGGGGGCAGATTGGCGCAATGAGCGCGCTGAAGCGGGAGGGATGTCTGCGTATACGAACGCCCAAAGCCGCGATAATACAGGGATATACCTGACCACTCAGCAACAGTTTGGCTCTGTTACCTTAGAGGGTGCTGTACGTGGTGATGATAATCAACAATATGGTCGGTATGGTACGTGGCAAACCGGTGCTGCATGGGAATTTGTTGACGGTTATCGAATTGTAGGTTCTTACGGTACGGCATTTAAAGCGCCAACGTTTGACAAGATATATGACACAGCATACTCGCAGGGGAATCCCAATTTATCACCCGAAGAAAGTAAGCAGTGGGAAATTGGCGTAGAAGGCTTAAGTGGTCCAGTAAATTGGCGGGTTTCTGGTTACCGTAATGAGGTTAATGACCTCATTAACTACCGTGCGATTAACTTCTCAACGGGCACATACGATAATATCGGTAAAGCGGTAATGACCGGGGCTGAGTTTACCGCGGCCTATGATACATGGTGGTTGTCGCATCAGGTGACTCTGGAATATTTGGATGCTAAGGATAAAACGGCAGATAAAGCTTTAGCGCGTCGTGCCCATAAGAAAGCGAAGTATGAGCTTTCTACGACATTGGAAAATAATGTAAATGTGTCGTTGACGTGGCTTTATCAAGGCGCTCGTTCTGATACTAATTTTGATGTTTTCCCCTCTCAGCCTGTCAAGCTTGGCGGATATAGTACTTGGGATCTCGTTGCCTCATATCCGATCACCTCTCATCTGACAGTTCGTGGTAGAATCGCCAACCTGTTTGATAAAGATTATGAGACGGCATATGGCTACCGCACGGCAGGGCGAGAATACTATCTCACCGGAAGCTATACCTTCTAACCTGCCATCCCGTCCTACGGTTCTGGTCTTCGATTCAGGCGTAGGCGGGCTGTCTGTTTATGACGAAATCCGGCAGCTCTTGCCGGATCTTCACTATATATACGCATTCGATAATGAAGCGTTTCCCTATGGTGAGAAATCACAGCAGTTCATTATCGAGCGCGTGGTTGAGATTGTTAACGCAGTTCAACAACGCCATCAGCTTGCATTAGTTGTGATTGCCTGCAATACGGCGAGTACGATTTCCCTTCCTGCTCTGCGTGAGCGCTTTACTTTCCCTGTCGTGGGTGTCGTCCCAGCGGTTAAACCGGCGGCTAAGCTGACCCGCAACGGTGTTGTTGGCCTATTGGCGACGCGCGCAACGGTTCAACGCCCATACACGCACGAACTGATTGCCCGTTTTGCGACGGATTGCCAGATTTTGTCATTGGGATCGTCAGAGCTGGTCGAGTTAGCAGAAGCGAAATTGCAGGGGGAGATGATCTCTATTTCCGAATTGCAAAAAATTTTGCGGCCTTGGCTGCGTTTACCGGAACCGCCAGATACGGTCGTGCTTGGGTGTACGCATTTTCCATTATTAGCAGAAGAACTGAAAATGGCCTTGCCAGATGGTACGCGTCTTGTGGATTCTGGTGCTGCTATAGCTAAAAGAACAGCATGGCTGATTGCTAATCTGGATAATCCTCCACTTTCGACAGATAAGAACCTGGTTTACTGCCTAGCGATTACACCTAAAGTCGCTACGCTGTGGCCAATATTGCAGCGTTATGGCTTCAATTCGCTGGAAAAACTGCCACTTTCATAGCCTTGTGGGTAAATAGTAGACAAACGATAACTTTTTTGCATTTAGCGCTTGTCAGCGTGCGAGAAGTCCCTATAATGCGCATCCACTGACACGGCAACAGCGACACGCGGTTGTGGTGACAGCAAAAAGATTCAACGAAGCAGTCAGTAATGACTTGACTTCACAGCGGAAAAGCATAGTATATGCACCCCGCGCCACCGATGAAGTGGCACTGCTCTTTAACAATTTAATCAGACAATCTGTGTGGGCACTCACAAGACCGTATCTTAAACGATATAAAAAGTCTTGAAGAGTGAACAACAGTGAAATTCATTACGAATGAACAGTTACTAATTCTTTGAGCATCGCTTCTCGAGTAGAAGCAAATCAAACAAATCTTAAATTGAAGAGTTTGATCATGGCTCAGATTGAACGCTGGCGGCAGGCCTAACACATGCAAGTCGAGCGGTAGCACAGGAGAGCTTGCTCTCTGGGTGACGAGCGGCGGACGGGTGAGTAATGTCTGGGAAACTGCCTGATGGAGGGGGATAACTACTGGAAACGGTAGCTAATACCGCATAACCTCGCAAGAGCAAAGAGGGGGACCTTCGGGCCTCTCGCCATCAGATGTGCCCAGATGGGATTAGCTAGTAGGTGAGGTAATGGCTCACCTAGGCGACGATCCCTAGCTGGTCTGAGAGGATGACCAGCCACACTGGAACTGAGACACGGTCCAGACTCCTACGGGAGGCAGCAGTGGGGAATATTGCACAATGGGCGCAAGCCTGATGCAGCCATGCCGCGTGTGTGAAGAAGGCCTTCGGGTTGTAAAGCACTTTCAGCGGGGAGGAAGGCGGTAAGGTTAATAACCTTATCGATTGACGTTACCCGCAGAAGAAGCACCGGCTAACTCCGTGCCAGCAGCCGCGGTAATACGGAGGGTGCAAGCGTTAATCGGAATGACTGGGCGTAAAGCGCACGCAGGCGGTCTGTTAAGTTGGATGTGAAATCCCCGGGCTTAACCTGGGAACTGCATTCAAAACTGACAGGCTAGAGTCTTGTAGAGGGGGGTAGAATTCCAGGTGTAGCGGTGAAATGCGTAGAGATCTGGAGGAATACCGGTGGCGAAGGCGGCCCCCTGGACAAAGACTGACGCTCAGGTGCGAAAGCGTGGGGAGCAAACAGGATTAGATACCCTGGTAGTCCACGCTGTAAACGATGTCGACTTGGAGGTTGTGCCCTTGAGGCGTGGCTTCCGGAGCTAACGCGTTAAGTCGACCGCCTGGGGAGTACGGCCGCAAGGTTAAAACTCAAATGAATTGACGGGGGCCCGCACAAGCGGTGGAGCATGTGGTTTAATTCGATGCAACGCGAAGAACCTTACCTACTCTTGACATCCAGAGAATTTGCTAGAGATAGCTTAGTGCCTTCGGGAACTCTGAGACAGGTGCTGCATGGCTGTCGTCAGCTCGTGTTGTGAAATGTTGGGTTAAGTCCCGCAACGAGCGCAACCCTTATCCTTTGTTGCCAGCGATTCGGTCGGGAACTCAAAGGAGACTGCCGGTGATAAACCGGAGGAAGGTGGGGATGACGTCAAGTCATCATGGCCCTTACGAGTAGGGCTACACACGTGCTACAATGGCGTATACAAAGAGAAGCGACCTCGCGAGAGTAAGCGGACCTCATAAAGTACGTCGTAGTCCGGATTGGAGTCTGCAACTCGACTCCATGAAGTCGGAATCGCTAGTAATCGTAGATCAGAATGCTACGGTGAATACGTTCCCGGGCCTTGTACACACCGCCCGTCACACCATGGGAGTGGGTTGCAAAAGAAGTAGGTAGCTTAACCTTCGGGAGGGCGCTTACCACTTTGTGATTCATGACTGGGGTGAAGTCGTAACAAGGTAACCGTAGGGGAACCTGCGGTTGGATCACCTCCTTACCAAAAAAGATGTGTGTTAAGTGAAGTGCTCACACAGATTGTCTGATGAAAATACTGAGCAAGCGCACCTGTTGATGTCATGAGTGTAGACTCATACTGACGCGAAAGTGCCGGGTTTATGATCCGGTACGGATTTTTCGTGTCACCATCGTCTAGAGGCCTAGGACACTGCCCTTTCACGGCTGTAACAGGGGTTCGAATCCCCTTGGGGACGCCAATCCGATAATGAGTGAAAGACATTATCACGAATATCTTAAAGATGATTCTTCGGAGTCATGTTTACGATATTGCTCTTTAACAATCTGGAACAAGCTGAAAATTGAAACATGACAGCTGAACATGCATTGATGCCTACGGGTATGAATGGCGTGTCAGTGTGTCAATGAGTCTCTCAAATAATCGCAGCACGACAGTGACTTTGATTAATCAAAGACACCTTCGGGTTGTGAGGTTAAGCGACTAAGCGTACACGGTGGATGCCTAGGCAGTCAGAGGCGATGAAGGGCGTGCTAATCTGCGATAAGCGTCGGTAAGCTGATATGAAGCGTTATACCCGACGATACCCGAATGGGGAAACCCAGTGTGTTTCGACACACTATCATTACGTGAATACATAGCGTAATGAGGCGAACCGGGGGAACTGAAACATCTCAGTACCCCGAGGAAAAGAAATCAACCGAGATTCCCCTAGTAGCGGCGAGCGAACGGGGAGGAGCCCAGAACCTGAATCAGTTTGTGTGTTAGTGGAAGCGTCTGGAAAGTCGCACAGTAAAGGGTGATAGTCCCGTACACAAAAATGCACAGATTGTGAGTTCGATGAGTAGGGCGGGACACGTGACATCCTGTCTGAATATGTGGGGACCATCCTCCAAGGCTAAATACTCCTGACTGACCGATAGTGAACCAGTACCGTGAGGGAAAGGCGAAAAGAACCCCGGCGAGGGGAGTGAAATAGAACCTGAAACCGTGTACGTACAAGCAGTGGGAGCCTTGATTAATCAGGGTGACTGCGTACCTTTTGTATAATGGGTCAGCGACTTATATTCTGTAGCAAGGTTAACCGTATAGGGGAGCCGTAGGGAAACCGAGTCTTAACTGGGCGTTAAGTTGCAGGGTATAGACCCGAAACCCGGTGATCTAGCCATGGGCAGGTTGAAGGTTGGGTAACACTAACTGGAGGACCGAACCGACTAATGTTGAAAAATTAGCGGATGACTTGTGGCTGGGGGTGAAAGGCCAATCAAACCGGGAGATAGCTGGTTCTCCCCGAAAGCTATTTAGGTAGCGCCTCGTGAATTCATCTTCGGGGGTAGAGCACTGTTTCGGCTAGGGGGTCATCCCGACTTACCAACCCGATGCAAACTACGAATACCGAAGAATGTTATCACGGGAGACACACGGCGGGTGCTAACGTTCGTCGTGAAGAGGGAAACAACCCAGACCGCCAGCTAAGGTCCCAAAGTCATGGTTAAGTGGGAAACGATGTGGGAAGGCACAGACAGCCAGGATGTTGGCTTAGAAGCAGCCATCATTTAAAGAAAGCGTAATAGCTCACTGGTCGAGTCGGCCTGCGCGGAAGATGTAACGGGGCTAAACCATGCACCGAAGCTGCGGCAGCGACACTTAGGTGTTGTTGGGTAGGGGAGCGTTCTGTAAGCCGTCGAAGGTGGCCTGTGAGGGCTGCTGGAGGTATCAGAAGTGCGAATGCTGACATAAGTAACGATAATGCGGGTGAAAAACCCGCACGCCGGAAGACCAAGGGTTCCTGTCCAACGTTAATCGGGGCAGGGTGAGTCGACCCCTAAGGCGAGGCTGAAAAGCGTAGTCGATGGGAAACAGGTTAATATTCCTGTACTTGGTGTTACTGCGAAGGGGGGACGGAGAAAGCTAGGTTATCCGGGCGACGGTTGTCCCGGTTTAAGCGTGAAGGTGGATGACTTTGGTAAATCCGGGTCATCATTAACACTGAGGCGTGATGACGAGTCACTACGGTGATGAAGTAACCGATGCTACGCTTCCAGGAAAAGCCTCTAAGCTCCAGGTAACATTAAATCGTACCCCAAACCGACACAGGTGGTCAGGTAGAGAATACTCAGGCGCTTGAGAGAACTCGGGTGAAGGAACTAGGCAAAATGGTGCCGTAACTTCGGGAGAAGGCACGCTGATGGTAGGTGAAGTGACTTGCTCACGGAGCTGAAATCAGTCGAAGATACCAGCTGGCTGCAACTGTTTAATAAAAACACAGCACTGTGCAAACACGAAAGTGGACGTATACGGTGTGACGCCTGCCCGGTGCCGGAAGGTTAATTGATGGGGTCAGCCGCAAGGCGAAGCTCTTGATCGAAGCCCCGGTAAACGGCGGCCGTAACTATAACGGTCCTAAGGTAGCGAAATTCCTTGTCGGGTAAGTTCCGACCTGCACGAATGGCGTAATGATGGCCAGGCTGTCTCCACCCGAGACTCAGTGAAATTGAACTCGCTGTGAAGATGCAGTGTACCCGCGGCAAGACGGAAAGACCCCGTGAACCTTTACTATAGCTTGACACTGAACCTTGAGCCTTGATGTGTAGGATAGGTGGGAGGCTTTGAAGCGTGGACGCCAGTCTGCGTGGAGCCAACCTTGAAATACCACCCTTTAATGTTTGATGTTCTAACGTAGGCCCGTAATCCGGGTTGCGGACAGTGTCTGGTGGGTAGTTTGACTGGGGCGGTCTCCTCCCAAAGCGTAACGGAGGAGCACGAAGGTTAGCTAATCCTGGTCGGACATCAGGAGGTTAGTGCAAAGGCATAAGCTAGCTTGACTGCGAGAGTGACAGCTCGAGCAGGTGCGAAAGCAGGTCTTAGTGATCCGGTGGTTCTGAATGGAAGGGCCATCGCTCAACGGATAAAAGGTACTCCGGGGATAACAGGCTGATACCGCCCAAGAGTTCATATCGACGGCGGTGTTTGGCACCTCGATGTCGGCTCATCACATCCTGGGGCTGAAGTAGGTCCCAAGGGTATGGCTGTTCGCCATTTAAAGTGGTACGCGAGCTGGGTTTAGAACGTCGTGAGACAGTTCGGTCCCTATCTGCCGTGGGCGTTGGAAGATTGAGAGGGGTTGCTCCTAGTACGAGAGGACCGGAGTGAACGCACCACTGGTGTTCGGGTTGTGATGCCAATTGCATTGCCCGGTAGCTAAGTGCGGAAGAGATAACCGCTGAAAGCATCTAAGCGGGAAACTTGCCTCGAGATGAGTCTTCCCTGGGCACTAGATGCCCCTGAAGGGCCGTTGAAGACGACGACGTAGATAGGCTGGGTGTGTAAGCGTAGCGATACGTTGAGCTAACCAGTACTAATGACCCGAGAGGCTTAACCTTACAACACCGAAGGTGTTTTGAGACGACTCAAAGAGATTTTGATAATCAGCTTGTTCAAAGATTGGTTCTGATGGTTGTGCACACTGAAAAGTGAGGTATAACGGTTGGAATGAAACAGAATTTGCCTGGCGGCGATAGCGCGGTGGTCCCACCTGACCCCATGCCGAACTCAGAAGTGAAACGCCGTAGCGCCGATGGTAGTGTGGGGTCTCCCCATGTGAGAGTAGGGAACTGCCAGGCATCAAATAAGTGGAAAGCCCCTGTCGAAAGACAGGGGCTTTTTGCTATGGTGAATTTTGGTGTTAGCTGAGCTGCAAAGATTTGCTCGCTGTGTATTTATTGCAGCGTATCTGGCAGATAACCATGACAGCCATGGAAGATGAGAATGTTTTTAGGGGCAGGAACCTTCCTACCTGATCCAGTTTGCGTTAGTTATGCGATAACGCGAGCTGTAAGATCCATCATAATGGCCGAGTTGGGGAAGGCCTGCGTAGGACACGCAGGCAGGATGCTTCAGATTAGTGCAGGATTTGTGAGAGAAATGCCTGAGTACGCTCTGAACGAGGGCTGGAGAAGAAGATATCCGGTGGAGCTTGTTCTACGATCTCACCTTGATCCATAAAGATCACCCGATCAGCGACGGTTCTCGCGAATCCCATTTCATGCGTGACGCAAAGCATCGTCATTCCATCCTGAGCCAGCCCAAGCATCGTATCTAATACTTCTTTTACCATTTCAGGATCCAGCGCAGACGTTGGCTCGTCAAACAACATAATCTTGGGCTTCATGCACAGTGAACGGGCGATGGCCACACGTTGCTGCTGGCCTCCAGATAGCTGACCCGGAAATTTATGCGCATGTGCGGCAATACGCACGCGTTCCAGATAGTGCATTGCCAACTCTTCCGCTTCTTTTTTCGGCGTGTGACGTACCCAGGACGGTGCTAGTGTGCAGTTCTGCAACACAGTTAAGTGCGGGAAAAGATTGAAATGCTGAAAAACCATGCCGACTTCAGTACGAATTTTTTCGATGTTGCGTAAATCATTATTCACTTCGATACCATCAACGACAATCCGCCCTGCCTGATGTTCTTCAAGATGATTAATACAGCGTATGGTGGTTGACTTCCCCGAGCCGGAAGGGCCGCACAGTACAATTCGTTCCCCTTGCCTGACCTGCAGATTGATGTCTTTAAGCACATGAAATTGCCCGTACCACTTATTCACATTCTCTAAGGTAATCATGTGATCGGTTGATTGAGTTAATGCAGTCTGATTCATGGATGGCCTCAGTGTGACTTGTGTCCGGTGTTAAAACGATTTTCCAGATGTTGGCTATAGCGCGACATGCTGAAACAGAAAATCCAATAGACCATTGCGGCAAAGACATAGCCTTCCGTCGACATGCCCAGCCAAGTGGGGTCGACCGTTGCCTGTTGGATACTGCTGAAGAGATCGAAAAGGCCGATGATGATCACCAGACTGGTGTCTTTAAAGAGAGAAATAATGGTATTCACCAGACCTGGGATAACCATTTTTAGCGCTTGCGGGAGGATGACCAGCCCCTGCATGCGCCAATAGCCTAAACCCAGAGATTCAGCGGCTTCATACTGTCCTTTCGGCAGCGCCTGTAAGCCACCGCGAACCACTTCTGCGACATAAGCGGACTGGAATAAAATAACGCCGACTAATGCCCTTAGCAGTTTATCGATCGTGGTGCCTTCCGTTAAAAACAGCGGCAGCATAACGGATGACATAAAAAGTACGGTGATTAACGGTACACCACGCCAGAACTCGATAAACACGATGGAAAGCATACGGACAATCGGCAGCGTGGAACGGCGGCCTAATGCGAGCAAGATACCAAGTGGTAGTGCTCCCGCGATACCCACGGCAGCGATGATCAGCGTTAAAGTTAAGCCGCCCCACTGATAGGTTTCTACTCTACTCAGTCCGCCAACGCCGCCGTAAAGCAACCACCAGGCGATAAGCGGATAAGTCACTGCCCAGACGGCAAGATAGCGTCCGCGATAGGGGATACTTTTCAGGAACATCGGCAGAATGCTGAGTAACCCGATGGCGAGTGCGAAGTTGATGCGCCAGACTTCCGCCGCTGGATACAACCCATACATGAAATGACCAAATCTGGCGTGAATGAAGACCCAGCAGGCACCATCACGCGTACAGTCATTACGAGTTGTGCCGATCCAGTTCGCCTGAAAGATCGTCCAGTTGAGCAGCGGTGGTATGGCAATCCACAATAGCCAGAGGCAAAACAGTGTTAACAGGCTATTGCCGATACTGGAGAAGAGATTACGCCGTGCCCACTGCATCGCTTTGAACAGAGGGGACTGACGGCCTTGCGTATAATGGTTCATCGTCATGACGTCCTCTTAGCGTTCGACTAACGCGATTTTGCGGTTATACAGATTCATCAGCAGCGAGATCAGCAGGCTGATAATGAGGTAAACCGACATGGTAATGGCGATGGTTTCAATAGCCTGACCGGTCTGATTCAGCACGGTTCCTGCGAACAGCGACACCATATCGGGATAGCCAATGGCGGCAGCCAGCGACGAGTTCTTCACAATATTGAGGTACTGGCTGGTCAGTGGAGGAATGATGATGCGCAGAGCCTGTGGAAGGATCACTTTGCGTAGCGTAACGGGATTCGGTAAGCCGAGAGAACGCGCGGCTTCGTGTTGACTGTGGGAAACCGATTGAATGCCTGAACGAATGATCTCGGCAATAAATGATGACGTGTAGACCGACAGAGCGACGGTTAACGCCGCCAGCTCAGGGATCAGCACCATGCCGCCGCGAAAGTTAAATCCCTTTAATTCCGGCATATTCCAGTGAAAGGCGGGGCCAAAAATCAGGTGGCTGAGTGCGTACAGCACAAGTAACAGGCCTAACGTCAGCGGCCAGGTTTTGCGCGGTTGGCCGGTTAAGGCGTGATAGCGCTGGTTACGTCGAAATACGCGCCATGTCACGACCGATACGATCAGCAGAGAAAGAAAAAATGCCGCGGCGCCCGGCCCCATTTCAGGAGATGGCAGATAAAAACCCCGGTTGCTGAGGAAGGCGACATCAAACGCGCTAATTGACTGGCGTGGCCCCGGTAGATTCCGCAGTACGGCAAAATACCAAAAAAAGATCTGCAACAACGGCGGAATGTTACGGAATATCTCAATGTAAATGTTGGATATTTTTCGTAGCAGCCAGTTGTCAGACAGTCGTGCCAGGCCAACAGTGAAGCCGAGAATCGACGCAAACACGATACACAACGCCGAAACCAGCAGCGTGTTGAATAGCCCAACAAGAAAAACGCGGGCGTAGGTGTCGCCTTGTTGATAGTCAATCAGGTGCTGGACGATGCCAAAGCCGGCGCTTTTATTTAGAAAATCGAAGCCAGAGGTAATGCCCCTTTGTGCCAGATTGGTCACGGTGTTGTGCAACAGGTAGGCTGCGACAGCCAATACAGCGATAACAACGACAATTTGATACAGCCAGGCGCGCACCGCTGGATTAGTCAGTGATAAATCACCTTTTACGGTTGGGCGTTGTAGCATGCTTGAACCTCGAAACGGGGGTACTGAGGGGCGCAGCAATCCACTGCGCCCGGGGTTTTCTGATAATTAACGTACCGCTGGCGCGTACTGGAGACCGCCTTTGTTCCACAGTTCGTTCAGGCCGCGCTTAATTTTCAACTCGCTGCCTATACCGACATTACGTTCAAAGATTTCGCCGTAGTTACCGACCTGTTTGATGATTTTGAAGGCCCAATCATTCGGTAATTTGAGATCTTTACCGTAGCTGCCTTCGTGACCCAGCAAGTGGGACATATCTGGCGTCGTGGGTTTTGCTGCCAACTGGTCGACGTTTTTCGAGGTTACACCCATCTCTTCAGCATTCAGCATGGCGAACAGCGTCCAGCGTACGATCGCGAACCACTCTTCATCACCACGGCGTACCACTGGACCCAGCGGCTCTTTGGAAATCACTTCTGGCAGGACGATGAATTCAGCAGGTTTGCTCAGCTTGATACGCAGTGCGTACAGCTGTGACTGGTCTGATGCCAGCGTATCGCAACGGCCAGACTCCAGCGCTTTGGCGCTTTCATCAGAGCGGTCGAACGTGACGGGGGTGTACTGCATTTTAGGGGTTTTGAAATAGTCAGCGACGTTCAGTTCGGTATCCGTACCCGCCTGAATGCAGACGGTTGCGCCGTCCAGCTCTTTGGCGCTGGTTAAGCCCGCTTTGTTGTGCGTTAGGAAACCGATGCCGTCGTAGTAGGTCACGCCGGTAAAGAGCATGCCCATGCCGCTGTCACGGGAAGACGTCCAGGTGGTGTTACGTGATAGCACATCGACTTCGGCGGATTGCAGCGCAGTGAAGCGTTCTTTTGCCGTCAGCGGTGTGTATTTAACTTTATTGGCATCGCCGAATACGGCGGCGGCAAGGCCGCGGCACACGTCAACATCAATACCGGAGTATTTGCCGCTGGCGTCCGCATAGGAAAAGCCGGGCAAGCCATCACTGATACCGCATTGCACAAATCCTTTCTTCTGAATGGCGTCCAGCGTTGCACCCGCATGGGCTTGATTGATTGCGGCAAAGAGTGACGCGCCAGCAACCAGAGTAGAAATCACTATTCTTTTCATAATCATCCTAGCGTCTAGAGTTATCTGCTGTTGTTGCAGTACACAGTTGTGTTGCGGTGCACAATGAGGTGCACCATACCTGTCTGTCGGTATGCCGACGTGAGCAGAGCAGAGCAAAGCAAATAAAATGCCAATTTTATATTTGCTTGATAATGAAGACGAAAAGGAATGCTTATAGATCTAAGTAGGTAATTCTAATTGGGTATGTACGCACCGTGACAAATGCAAAGAGGCCGATGCGCCCTGTTTTAGTGCGTCAAAATGGAGATCGTGAGGCATCTCAGGCTTGCCAGCGATGGGATTGCCCGTTGAGCAGGGAGAGGTCGGGAACGCGGTAGTGTCATCAGCCCAGCGGATGGCGTGGGCTGATGCGGGAGGTGCTAGTGCGTGATGTGGCGCTGATAATACTTTTCGAGCTTTACCTGTAGCTGGCTTAGCACGGTGCTAAACATCAGGTAAATCAGCGCAGCCTCGACGTACAGAATCAAGGGTTCATAGGTAACGGAAACGATACGTTGGGCAGATAAAAACATCTCTGGCACGGTGATGACGGCGGCCAGCGACGTATCCTTGATTAAGGAAATAAACGTATTGGAGAGCGGTGGCAGCGACACGAAAACGGACTGCGGGAAGATCACCCAGCGAATCGCCTGCTTTCCATTCATGCCGAGAGAATAGGCGGCATTCCATTGGCCTTTCGGGACAGACAAGATGGCTCCGCGCACGATCTCCGAGCTATAGGCACCCACGCTGATGGTGAAACCAATGAGTGCGGCAGGGAAGGCATCCAGAGTGATGCCCGCGCTGGGTAGCCCATAAAAAATCAGGAAAAGCTGCACCAGTAACGGTGTGCCACGGATAACCCAAACGTAGAAATCACCCAGCCATTTCAGCGGCTTTGGGCCATAAAGGCGAACCAGCGCGGTGATAATGCCGAGGCTTAAGCCAAAGATGAAAGACAGAATAGCCAGAGGGACGGTAAATTTAAGTCCTGCAGACAGCAGACTCCAGAAGGAGTCTGCCATGAGTTGTAGCCAAGGCGGCATGAAAACGAGCTCCGATAACGGTATGCGCTAATCACAGAGCGCGCTGATGACCATCATATTGAGGACAACGCGCTCTGATAACAGTGCGATTATTGAGAAACATCCTCCCCGAAGTATCGCACAGATATCGTTTTATAGGTGCCGTCTGCTTTAATTTCATCCAGAGCTTTATTCAATGCTTCCACCAGTGGTTCCTGATTTTTACGCACCAGAATCGCGGAAGGTTCACCGTCTTTTGAGGTTGCCGCAATCTTCACGTTGGCATCCGGTTTCTGCTTTTTGAAATCCAGGAATGACAGATTGTCGTTTAACGTGGCGTCGGCACGGCCGCTGAGCACAAGATCCAGAGACTGGTTAAAACCGTCCGTCGGCACAATGTCCGCACCGTAGCTGGTGGCTTGCTTAGAGTAATTACTGGTCAGGCTCTGGGCAGATTTTTTGCCTTTCAGATCGCTAAAATCTTTGATGGTGGTGTTATCGCCACGGACAACCAGCACCGCTTTGGAATCGATATAAGGCTTGGAGAAATCATACTTGGCCTGACGCTCCTTGGTTACGCCAACCTGATTGATGACCACATCGTAGCGCTTGGCATCAATACCGGCGATTAACCCGTCCCAACGTCCTTCAATAAACTCGGCTTTCACGCCGAGCTTTTCTGCCACCGCACGGCCAATATCCACATCGAAGCCAACCAGCTGGCCTGATTTATCATGATAGGTATAAGGCGCGTAGGTGCCTTCCGTGCCGATCTTGATAACCCCTGCGGACTTGATGGCGCTAAGGTCATCTGCATGAGCGAATACGCTGGTAGCAAGCAGGGCGCTGGTCAGTAAAGCAAAACGTATTTTTTTCATTATGAATTCCTGTGAGTGGTGTGCAGTGATGCGCTTATAACTTTTGTTAATAAAGAATCTACGCGACAAAACATCTGTTTATAAATCACGTTGTGTGATGGTTTATATCAGAAGTGAATATAGTGGCTTTGCGTCGTTTTGGCGATGTTGCTCACCTTACTGCGTGAACAGACTATCCGCCTCATTTGAGGTGTTTTGGGCCTGTAAAATGGAGGGGAGATTGCCCTCTATCCATAGGGCCAGCCCCTCGACAAGTTTGCTCACTTCTCTGCCCATTGGCGTTAACGAGTAATCGACATGCGGCGGGATAACGGGATGTGATACGCGCAAAACAAAACCGTCATGCTCCAGCGTTTGTAGCGTTTGCGCCAGCATCTTTTCGCTAACGCCGCCCACTGTTCGCCGTAGTTCACTGAATCGATAGGTGCGCTCACGTAGTGCCAACAGCACTAATACCCCCCAGCGGCTCGTCACATCACGCAGACTGGTTCGTGATGGGCACGCTTCCGCCATAACGTCAGCGCAGGTAAAACATGGTGAGGATTCTGTCGTCATGTGTCTCTCCTGATTCAGTCATATCACACTAACTTTTTGGTGCGTACTTGTAAAAAAGTTAACTACACCGTAATTATCCCCAATGTTATTTCCTGATACCACCGATTCCCTACCACTAAATAGCAAGGTGATTTTTATGATAAAGACGCTGTTCCTGACGGCAACACTGGGATTAAGCCTAACGATCGGCTCCGTATACGCTCAAACACCAGCGTCTGTTTCCCGTAACCCTGAGGCGTTGTTTACCAGTCCAGACCCAGCACTAAACGCAAACAAGCAGGTGGTTTACCATATCCTCCGCGAGTTGCTTGACGCAGGCCATTGGGAGAAAGCCGATGAGCTCCTGTCTGCTGAATACTTACAACATAACCCGAATGCACAGAGCGGTCGTGACGCGGTTGTTGATTACTTTACCAAGGTGCTCAAGGTTAAGCCTCAGCCGCTCCCTGAACGGCTAAATATGAAAATCATTGCCGTGGTAGCGGAAGGCGATCTGGTTACGGTGCTTTATCCGCGCACCGTTCGTGACCCGAAAGTCGCAGGGGGTTCCTATACCACAACATGGTATGACACGTGGCGTATTAAAGACGGTAAAGCGGTAGAGCATTGGGATCCGGCGTTACTGGGAGAAGCCCCTGATTTACGTTGAATGAAAAGGCAGTCTTACGCAGTTTTTCTGTCGTGGGTATCGCGCAATCAATCATCAATAGGCATCGACGAAGAGGTATTCAGTATGGAACGCAGAAATTTTCTGAAGCTGGCTGCTGGAAGTGCCGCTCTTGTGGCAACAGGGCGTGCGTTTGCTCAAACGGATAATGCGAATGGGGTTATTTCAGCTTTTCAACCCCTGACGGTGCAGGGAACGGTGTTGCCGACGCGTGGCAGGGTTACAGGTACGGCATTACCACTCAATGCCCCTGCAACGAAGGATATCCGTTATCGGACACCTTTCCGCTTCGGTCTGGGGGGCACACAGATTGGCAATATTTTCGCCCCTATCAGTGATGAGCAGGCACACTCTACGCTACAAGCCGCGTGGGACGGCGGTGTTCGCTACTACGATACTTCACCTTTCTACGGTCACGGCCTTTCCGAACATCGGCTCGGGAGGTTCCTGCGTGACAAGCCGCGCGATCAATACCTTGTTTCTACAAAAGTGGGGCGTATTTTTCATCCCAGTCGAACGCCGCTGCCTGATTCACTATGGGCGGACAAACTCAACTTTTCTTATGAGTATGATTATACCGCGGCAGGCGCCCGACGCTCTGTTGAGGACAGTCTGCAACGGTTAGGGTTGTCCAGTATTGATATCGTCTACATCCACGATCTCAGCCCGGATAATACCGAGTTGCCTACGCCGTGGACGACATCATTTGAGATTGCGCGTAACGGTGCGATGGCTGAGCTGGAACGGATGCGTTCGGAAGGGCTCATCAAAGCCTGGGGGTTCGGTATCAACCGCGGTGACGCTGCCGTGATGGCGGCGACGTTGGACAAGGGGCCAACACCGGATATTGTTTTACTTGCCTGCCAGTACAGTATTATCGACCATCAGGAAACACTGACTAAAACGTTTCCGGCTTTGGCGAAAAAAGGCATTACGGTGACGGTTGGTACGCCGCTTAACGACGGTTTTCTGGGGGGGAGAAATCGTTACCACTTCAGCAATGATCTTCCTCCTGGCGTCGTTGAGAAGCGGGCTCGTTTAGCCTCTATCGCGGATCGGCACGGTATTGATATTCGTACTGCGGCGCTTCAATTTGCTGCTGCACCGTCAATCGTATCGGCCATTATTCCTGGTGCTCGTGCTCCAGGGCAGGTCGAAGCCAATATCCAGTCGATGAAAGTAAGTATTCCAAAAGGCTTTTGGGACGAGCTCAGGGAACAGAAGTTAATCACGGCCGATGCGCCGATACCCACCTGATTTTGATAAGAAGCATCAGATCGTCGCATTGGGTTTGTTGAATACAAACGGTGATAATAGGGTCGTTGAACAATGCGCCTTCACCAGGGCAATTACCTATTACCACCGTTCTATATGGTGGGTTTTATCATCACGTATTTTTACTTTCTACGCTGTGATGTAACGGTTTAAAGATAAACACCCTAGCGTGGTTGTCACAATAGAAGCCTACTCTTAAAGAGGACTATTGCTTCTGTCGTTATCCGTTAAGGAGACAACAATGAAAATCCGCATCGCCAGCTATAACGTTGAGAACCTGTTCCACCGTACCGCGATTCTCAACCTCCCTGATTCCCAGCAAATTGATGCCTTATTGCAACAGGTCAGGCAGCTTCAGCACCTTCTCGAACAGCCCCAATACGGTGATGCCCTGAAAGATCAGGTGTTCCGCTTGTCTATCGCACTGCACCCTTATATTGATATTCGCACCGATGCAGGCACGCTGGGGCGATGGAAAAAAGAGGACGCTGGCACCGGATTTAGGATCAATAAAAGCTGCCGTGGTCGCGGGGATTGGATCGGCGAAATCGTCTTTAAGGCGCAGGAGTTCAGCAGTCAGCAACGTAAGAATACGGGCAAGATTATCTCCCTGCTTAACGCCGACATCCTGTGCGCCGTTGAAGTCGAAAACATGGATGTCCTGCGTGATTTCAACAATCAGGTGCTGGGGGAACATAAATTCAGCCAGTTCGTGATGATCGACAGCCCGAATGACCCACGCGGCATTGATGTTGCCTGCCTGACGCGTTATCGGATTGCCCAGCTCCGCACGCATATTTTTGATGCTGGAAAGCGCTTCGATCCCGTCTTTAGCCGTGATTGCCTTGAGGTCACGCTGGATGCTGGCCTTAAACAGCCGATTTATATTCTGTGTAACCATTTCAAAAGCCAGAGTGGTCAAACGGAAGAAGAGCGGCAGCGTGGGGCGGAGAAGCGCCGCGATCAGGCCGAACGCGTCGCGGAGATTGTCCAACAGACTTACGATCTCAAGAAGGACTACGTGGTCATTCTCGGTGATTTGAACGAGGATTCGTCAAATCCCTGGCACAGTTTGGCTCCGCTGTTTTCTCTGTCAGATTTACACCCGGTTATCGACCCTGAACGCCCGGAAAAAGAGCGCTACACCTACTATTTCGCTGGCGGAAAGAAAGGTGCACGGTTAAATCAGTTGGACTACATTTTCCTATCTGCACCGCTGCATCAGGCGGTGGTGGCGTGGGGAATCGAACGTCGGGGTATTTATAATATCGACAAAATTGCCGCCAAAGAGGGTGCGGAACCCGTTACGCCACTACCAGAAGTGACATCATGGGACACAGCGGCGTCCGACCATGCCGCGCTCTGGGTGGAAGTGGATATTACCTGATAGCCGTATAAGAAGAGAAAGATGATGAGTCATAAACAAGGATTGGAGAAGTACCCAGACGCGCTGCGCTGGTCGTTCGGCGACAGCCCCGAGCTGGCGGATGAGCTTTTGCAACTGGTGCGGGCAGGGCATAAAACGGCAACCTGTAGTTCGTATCACATGTTCAAAAATGAAGAAACGCCGCAGGTAGGCGATTACAACATCGTTCTGGACGGCGCTGGGCAGCCTTCCTGCGTCATCCAGACGCGCTCGTTAACGCTGGTGCGCTACTGTGATGTGACGGCGGAGATGGCGGCGAAAGAGGGCGAAGGCGACAAAAGCCTGGCTTTCTGGCAGCAAGCGCATCAGGCGTTTTTTGAAAGAGGAGGCTCTTTCGCCCCAGATATGCTGCTGGTGTTTGAAGAGTTTGAGCTGGTTGAGGTCTTTTGATTTGGGTTAGCTGCTGATAAACCCGACTGTGTTTTGTGGGAATGTGTGGCTAAATTTCACTGTCGGGTGAGAGCGAATTGCAGATTTTAAACGCCTGTAGTACGGAAAATTATGACTGTAGCGCTAAATTGTCCGACAGTAGTGTTGCGTTAGAGTTTTTTGCATGTGAAAACGCAGTAACGAGGTGACTCCCACTTTGTTCCATACATGGCTTGTATTTCATCACTTGGATAAATTTCATCAAAACCGTAAATTGAAAACCCTGTTGCCACCAGCTTATTAAAGTATTCAGATAAAGGGCGGTGATGATAAGGAACGCCACTTATTATATTTTCTGAATCTTTAGTAATAGTAAATGACACATTCTTTTTCATTTGTATCATATAATTGTAATCATCCCCAAGGAAATTCTTATATTCGTTATAAAAGCAAGGGTGCGGAATGGAAAAAATAAAATAACCGCCCCGATCTAAGTGCTGACCAATTGACTCAAAAAAAACTGTTAAGTCATCAACGACGTGTGCGACTAAATGTGAAAAAGCTATATCGTAAATGATGTCTTTCCCTAATTCTAATGATGTACAATTAATCAATTTTACATCAGTGGGAGACAACACATCTCGTGCTACTTCATACATCCCTAAAGATGGTTCGATAGCAGTTACGGTCAGACCTAGATTGGATAAATCCTTAGATAGGTGCCCAGTTCCTGCGCCAACTTCAAGAATATTTTTCGGAGATAAACTTTGAATGCACTTTATAATTAGAGGTCTAAAAACCTTATTGAATGTCAAGTCAGAACCAGATTCAATTTGATGTCTACGTATTTTTGCTACGTTATTCCATCTATTAGGCATTTGCTAGCTCCTTTGATTTTCTAATGATGTCCTTTGCCATTGCAATTATTTGAGGGCCTGAGTTATTGTCAAAAATGGTTATTTCATGGTCAGGGTGAACTCCTCTCGCAATAGCAAGTTTTTCAGCACCACTACGGTCCCCATTTACTAAAGTAAACCTTGCTTCTGGTGAGGTATTCTCTTTTGTGACGATAAAAGAAGCTCCGGTGAGGTTTTGCTTAAGTAATTCAGGAACTTCCTTCGGTGTAATAATTTCAATACGCGTCCCGTTCTCAATCTTGGATTGAAGAATAGATATCAGATTATCGTTTCCAGCAAGCCATGAAACTCTATTACTTACAACTGTTGCACTAGTTCCGGTGGAAATGAAATCTGCCATGAATTTTAGCGTGTCATTGGGTGCTTTATCTGTTTGTGTATCTGGAAGGTATTTCATTCCTTTTTTTGCAAGCATCACAATTACAGCTATTACTTCAATAATCACTGAGCCAATTAGTAGTTCTAAATGTGCAAGTTCTTTCGGTTCTGAAAAAAACCAAGCATAAGCAATTCCCGAAAGTGTCATGACTGCAGTTAGCCCAGTGATCCATAAAAATAAATAAAGTGTATATTTTACTAAGCTTTGCATTTCTATCCTTTAATTTTATCGATGCTCGAAATTTTTCAGATATTAGGTAGTGCCTATGTCAATTTTTAATAATCTCTCATTGCTATTATGGTATTTATTAAGATGCCGCAGTGTTGTATATTTCTGTTTTCCAGCGAATTTCCATAAATCCCCTGACTACATAGCCACAAGCATGCTCATGGTGAACCATCTTAATTCTCTCTATTTAGCGCAAAGCTTTCTTCACTTCAGCGACAATGAGATTGCCTCGCGGACTGATAGTTTATCACGGCACTAGACAATCAGATAAGTAGCTATCTATACCACTTGAAACTCATTGATGATAGTTTTTACTTCACTCGCTTCTTTCTATTTTATTCAATGTCTGCGTAATAGTTGGCTACGCTGTCTTTTGCTAACTGTGGCCCGATGAAATAGGCAAAGCGGTCGCAGATATTACGTTAACTAATACCTGTTAGTGGAGATGAGACTTCACACTGCAAGTGTAGGCATCGGTAAAATAGTAGCTTCAGGCATTGTATATGAAATTGCTCAGAAAAGGTTTAATAGAAGGAACCATGCCTGTAAGGCGAGAATTTCTCTGTCTTCTTCTATGAGCTTAATCATAACAAAATAACGTTAATGTACTTCTATTTCAAGAGATTATGTTTGAAATAACTAAAATAAAATCCGTACAGGTAGTGCCTGATGTGTGCTAATTGTTATTCAGTCAGCACTACTGTGAATTTAGCCAGCAATTTTGCGATTAAACTGACAAAAGAAAGGCGAGTTTGGATATTGCCAGCACCTGACCTAACAGCCAGATTAAACCTGAATCAGAACAGCCTACACTACCCGCAACAACCTTCAGTCTCTGGACCCATCTTTAGGCTGCTTGCGCTGGCGGCGTTTGATCTCACCTTTTACTGCGGTGATGATGAATTGCGCCTTTGTTTCGCCATCTTCAAGGCTGCTTTCCATTTCAGCAACAACATCGTGCGGGAACCTTGCATTCAACTGCTGTGATTTGTTGTTAATTGAACCCGTTGCCATTGCTGGATCTCCATGTACTAAGTGCGATTCAGTATACGTAAAAATAATTCTAAAAAACACCTTGAGGTGCGATTCACTTGGGAGTAGTGTTAGCTGCATAGGTGCGATTCACCTATAAAATGCGAAGCTCGGCAGTGTTGGAGCACTAACCGGGCCTCTAACCACAATGTTATAGGAGCTAACACTATGGCTGATATCCAGTTTACCCAAACTCGCCCCGAATTTCAGTATCGCTTTCTTGCTCTGGGTGCATCGTCCCAATCCGTGGTCCATATTATCGCTACCACAGAACATCAGGCGCGAGAGCATTCCCCTGATGGTCATGTCATGGTCTTCGCAGGTCGCCTGCCCATTCAGGAGGTTCGCCATGTTTGATAACACGCCGTTAGAGCCAGAAGAAGCACTCGATCAGTGTCGTGCGCTGGCTTATGCGATTGTTGAATTGAACCATCCAGAATCGAAAGAGATTTTAACGTTCGTGTTAGCAGAGCGGTTAGACAACCTGCACCGACTCTTTCACGCGTCGGAAACGGATCAACAAGAGGGTATGAGCCATTAATAGCGGATTCCCCATCTCGCAGATGCCACCGCTCAGACCGTCCACGTTAAGGCCGTTGCTACCTTAATTGAGGGCAAAGAAAAAGGCGCTTAACCCAAGAGGTAAAGCGCCTTTTTTCAAATGCTTAACTGATTAGTATCAGTTCATGCCGTATTTTTTCAATTTCTTACGCAGAGTACCGCGGTTGATGCCCATCATCAGGGCGGCGCGGGTTTGGTTACCGCGGGTGTATTGCATCACCATGTCCAACAGTGGCTGTTCAACTTCAGCCAGTACCAGCTCATACAGGTCACTTACATCCTGACCGTTCAATTGAGCAAAATAGTTCTTCAGTGCCTGTTTAACCGAGTCGCGCAGGGGTTTTTGGGTTACCTGAGCCTGAGAGTTTACAGTGGAAACGGTCAGTACGTCAGAATTCACGCGTTGTTCGAACATAGTTCTGTCAGCTCTTTTTCTGTTTACGCAAGATTTTCAAAATATGCCTTCAACGCCTCCAGCTGCTCGCTGGCATCCTCAATGGCGTTGAATGTGCGCCTAAACTGGTCGTTTGGGGCATGCTCCTGGAGATACCAGGATACGTGCTTACGAGCGATACGAAATCCCTTGCCTGGACCATAAAAGTCGTGCAATTCCCGTATGTGCTCGATCAACAAGCGCTTAACCTCTGCCAACGGCATTGGTGCCAGCAACTCCCCTGTGTCCAGATAATGCTGGATTTCCCGAAAGATCCAGGGTCTTCCCTGAGCGGCTCGTCCTATCATCAGGGCGTCAGCCCCAGTGTAGTCAAGAACCGCTCTGGCTTTATGCGGGTCTGTAATGTCGCCATTCGCAATAATAGGAATGGAAACGGCCTGCTTAACTGCCCGAATGCTGTCGTATTCGGCGAAACCATTGAACAGGCACGCACGCGTGCGTCCGTGAATGGTTAACGCCTGAATCCCACAGTCTTCAGCCAATTTGGCAATTTCTACACAGTTGCGGTGCTCTGGTGCCCAACCGGTTCGGATTTTCAGTGTTACCGGTACGTCTACCGCTTTCACTACCGTAGAGAGGATTTGTTTGACCAAATCCGGATACTGCAACAACGCAGATCCTGCCATCTTGCGGTTCACCTTCTTCGCTGGGCAGCCCATATTGATGTCGATGATCTGTGCGCCGGAATCAGCGTTGATTCTCGCTGCCGCCGCCATCTCATCGGGGTCACAACCGGCAATCTGCACGGCTCTGATACCCGGTTCATCGCTATGAACCATTCGCAAACGCGACTTGTCTGAACGCCACACTTCCGGGTTGGAAGAAAGCATTTCAGACACGGTCATTCCAGCGCCCATCGCATGACAGAGTGCTCTAAATGGGCGATCGCTAATACCAGCCATTGGGGCTGCTATCAAGCGATTACTAAGCTGAAATTGTCCAATGTGCATAGACAAAAATTGACCATACTGTGCCTGCAAGGGCGCGTATATTACGCATTTTTTACGTCAGATGAAAGGCCAAACTTTGACCAATTTACGGCTATCGATCAATGAAAATGCACTTCATAAAGCCGTATAAAAATATTATTCATATTTAACAATTAGTTATATTTTTATGTCGATTTTTTGTGCTGGAAAATAATCATCTGTTTACAGAATTTTATCTGCAAGCGCGGTCATTTTTGGTGAAGATACAGCAGGCTATCAATGCTTTATCAGTGAAATGCGTTGGTTAATATGGCAAAAAAGGGTGCTGATTGACCTGAGGCTGGCCGACAGAACAGTCTGACCAGCCTCGCGGAGTGGCTTAATGGATGATGACTCGGCCATTAAGCGGCTGTGTGGGGCGGTTATTGGCGTGATGCATGACCGAGCGGAACTGGTTTATCTGATCGGCAGAGGCAGTGACGGGGTGATCCAGTACGAGCCAGCGAATGCCTTCTGAGCAAGGTGGCGTAGTGAGCGACCCGCTAAACCGATAGTAGTTTAATGATGTCGGTAATAGGCTCTGAATCGCGATCGGCGTGCGCACGTCCTCTGTCTGATTAACCTGAGCCGGAATCTGCTGCCAGGTCGTGGCTAACGGCAGATTGGCCTCTCCTTCCTGAAACATCAGCGCAATAACGGTGAGCGCGCCAGCGGCGTCTTTATAGACAAAATGGCCTTCCAGCGGGAACTGCTTACCATCAATTTCATTCTCGCTCGGTGCGTGAAAGTGAAACTGCTGCAAGGTGAATGTCTCGTTATCCAATACCAGCGTATTCCCCGAGCCAACGTTAACCTGAACGGTATGCCCGTTGTTGATAATTTGCTGTGTCCCAGACTGGAAAGCCAGCTGTAAAGGGTCGTGCTGGGCATCCAGCGCTTGCCGGATATTGATGGGAGATTGATTTTTACCGGTTTCACATAGCGAGAAGTCTGGAGACAATTTTCCCCAGTGTGCCGGATCGCCGTTGCCTTCGTAGCCCCAGTGCACCGGATCGGCTGCCAAGGCGGAAGAGCAGGCGGATAACATCAATACGATAGAGAGTTTACCTTTCATTTTTCATCCCTTGAAAATAATGATATGGCATCGTTAAGCGCCGGGCGCAGGTGACGTCCAGTCGCTTGCCGAGCCGAATAATACGCCTGTTTATTGGGATCAATCGTGAGATATAGCAGGAAGAAAGGTGCCCACCGTTGCATATACGGTGGGCGGGACTAGCGGGGTAACGTGATTACGATGTGCGGCGTTGGCCGGTAATGCGGCACCACTCTTCGCGTTCAGCTACTGGGTCAAGCGTGAACTTGTCTGCGTACGCTTCTGCGACGCCTTCAGCCTGCGTGGCCAGTACACCGGACAGGCCGAGGTGACCGCCTGCTTTTGGCAAATCGCTAATCAGCGGAGCCAGTTCGCGCAGCGGGCCAGCAAGGATGTTGGCAACGACGACATCGGCAGACAGGTCGGTAGGCTGGTCTTTCGGCAGATAAAGCTCAAGACGCTCGGAAACACCGTTGCGCTGCGCGTTATCGCGGCTGGCCTGAATTGCCTGCGGATCGATATCAATCCCGATGGCGCGTGCTGCACCCAGTTTCAGGGCGGCAATCGCCAGAATGCCGGAACCGCAGCCGAAATCGATGATGGTTTTCCCTTCCAGATCCAGCCCGTCGAGCCATTGCAGGCACAGTGCGGTCGTTGGATTGGTGCCGGTGCCAAATGCCAGACCGGGATCGAGCATCACGTTGACGGCCGTTGGGTCAGGAATGTCACGCCAGCTTGGGCAAATCCAAAGACGTTTGCCGAACTGCATCGGGTGGAAGTTATCCATCCACTCGCGTTCCCAGTCTTTGTCTTCCAGCTGTTCGATTTTGTGTTTAAAACCAACGCCCAGCAGCGGCTCTTGCTCCAGCATCGCGATAACCACATTCATATCGGTTTCGGCATCGTACAGCGCAATCGCGTCGGTATCGCCCCACAGGCGGGTCTCGCCCGGCAGCGGCTCGAACACGGGGGTATCGTGCGTATCCTGAAACGTAACGGATACCGCACCGCTTTCCATCATGACGTCACCCAGTTGTTCAGCAACCTTTCCTGAGGTGTTTATTTTTAGTTGAATCCACGGCATAGCAGTCTCTATTACATTTAAAGTGAAGATGAAGCGGCAACCGACGCTGGTGGGTTATGACCAAAGCGGTTGCCAATAATAAACGCCATCAGGCTGAGTAACAGCGATGGCACAATCGGGTGATATCCAGCCAGCTGAAGATTGAAGCTAGCCAGTAAGGTATAGCAAATCGCCCCGGTGAACATGGCGCTAAGCGCGCCCGCTGCATTCGCGCGTTCCCAATACAGACCCAGCACCAGCGGCCACAGGAACACCGCTTCCAGCCCGCCAAACGCCAGCAGGTTCAGCCAGATGATCATATCCGGTGGCCGTAAGGAGGCCAGCAGCACCAGCAGGCCCAACAGCAGGGTGGTCATGCTGGACAGGATCTTGATGCGACGTTCGTTATGGATCTGCTGCGGACGTACGCTGAGATAGAGATCTTTGACGATCGTGGCGGAGGCCTGAAGCAGATGCGCATTAATGTTGGACATGATAGCGGCCATTGGCGCAGCGAGAAAGATCCCAGCGGCCAGCGGCGGTAGTACGGTGACCATCAGCGCCGGTAACACCTGATCGGGAATCGTCAGATCTGGCATCACTGCGCGGCCCAGCGCACCAGCCAGATGCATGCCTAGCATCAGAATGCCGATGACGATCGTGCCGATGATAATTCCGCGGTGCAGCGCTTTGCTGTCGCGATAAGAGATACAGCGCACGGCGGTGTTTGGCAGGCCGATGACGCCGAAGCAGACCAGCACCCAGAATGAAGCCATAAACGGCATCGACAGAATACCGTTGCTGCCCTGCGGCGACACCAGCATCGGATCAATCTGTTGCAGCTTATCCACTGCGCTATGCAGGCCGCCGGCGGCATAGATCACGCCCACCAGCAGGATGACGGTGCCGATCAGCATCACGATGCCCTGCATTGCATCATTGAGCACGCTGGCGCGGAAGCCGCCAAACGTGGTGTACAGCGCAATAGTGACGCCGAAAATCAGCAGGCCGATGTCGTAAGGAATGTTCGCCGCAGTTTCCAGCAGGCGTGCGCCGCCGATGAATTGCACGGCCATAGCGCCGATAAACGCGACCAGCAGGCTGATACTGGCAAACCACACCAGCAGTGGGCTGTTATAGCGGGCGTACAGCATGTCGTTCAGCGTGATGGCGTTGTAGCGTCGCGCCAAAATGGCGAATTTTTTCCCCAAAATCCCGAGCGATAGCAGCATGGTAGGGAGCTGGATCATCGAAAGCAGCACCCAGCCCAGCCCATATTTATACGCGGCACCCGGCCCGCCGATAAAAGAGCTGGCGCTGACGTAAGTGCCGATCAGCGTCATCGCCAGAACAAACCCGCCCATTGAGCGGCCGCCGAGGAAATACTCGTTAAGAAAGTTACCCGCCTGACGGCGACGGTACGCATAGACCGACAGCCCGAACACCAGCAGCAGATAGCCAATCAGCGGCAATAAAATTTCAATTTGCATCGTCACTCTCCAGTGAGATATCGCGGAAAATGACGCGCACCATCAGCCAGCACAGCAGCGTAAACACGAGCGGCAGCAGCAGGCAGGCCATCTCAAACCAGTGTGGAAGGCCGGTGATCCCTTGTGTGTTATCAGGCAAATAGGCGGCAAGCACCCAGGCCAATAAATAAACCAGCGTCAGGCCAAAAGCCCAGCGGGCCTCTTTGTGCGCCTGAGGAAAGCGTGTATCCATGTTCTGCTCCACCGTAAATGGGGGAATGGGTATTGTTATGAACGTCGTGATGACGAAAGCGGGAATTTTACGGCATGTGGGCCAATTGACTAGTAAGAATTACGCCATCAGCGTAAAAGCCTGTCGCGGGGTACGCATTCTCTGGCAGAAAAAGCCTGCTTTGCGATAGGTGTTAAAAAGGAAGTACGACGGGTCTATTTCGGTCTGGTGAGCAACAGAGCAAGACGGAAATAAAATCTATCTCGCCATAAAACAATACTAAATGAGTATCTTGATTTATTGATCTTGAGGTAATTGGCGAATGATGGACGTCACATCGCATAATTTTCTCAAGAGAACGTTTACTATGAGGCTATTATTTATCGTCAGTTATTCCTGAGTGGAATAGTTGCGATATGAAAGGAAAGTAATAATAGCGCCAACGATATTGGCTCTGTTGTGCATCAGGTAATTATCGTATCGCGACTTCCTGCTGTCTGGATTATTTAGTCGTTACTTTATGTTAAAAATGAACCAAAGGAGTCGTTATGTCAGTTTCAGCAAGAAATCAGCTTTCGGGTGTTGTGTCTTCCATTGTTGAAGGTGCGGTAAACAATGAAGTCGCATTGACCCTGGAAAGTGGGGATAAGTTAACGACGGTGATTACACGAGCCAGCTGTCAGTCTATGGACCTTGCCGTTGGCAAACCAGCCATTGCGTTGGTGAAGGCCCCTTGGGTCATTCTGGCATCCGCCGAATGTGGTTTGAATTTTGCTGCCCGCAATCAGTTTCACGGTAAGGTGAGTTCTGTTACGAAAGGTGCCGTCAACTCGACAGTACAACTGGTGACTGCTGGTGGGTTAACGCTGACCTCAACCGTTACCAATGAAAGTCTGGAAGAGATGAACATTGAGGTGGGCAGCGAATTAATCGCTCTGGTTAAAGCATCCAGTATTATTCTGGCTACCCGGAAATAATTGCCGATTTCTTTAGCGAATGATACCGCGCCCAGCCGATAAACGACCGACTTATACGGGTTTATCGGCTTATTTTTTATCGTAAATGCGTTCTCCCTTCTGATGTATCCCCGCGTAAAATATCCCTTATTTTGCTGTTCAAATGACCCACGTCAGGTATCACTGGAAATGTGATCTGGATGATTCGTCACTCTCAGAATGACTTATTTAAATAAGCTCATCGGGATGAAATGAGAGACGCTCTGTCTCTCAGCGAATGCCAGTTGCAATGTACGCATTATTTGGCGAGAGAACGTTTTACCACGAGCGCCAACAGGGAGTGAGTGTGACGGTTTTTTCGAGGGAAAAATGCAGCAAAGGAGCCGAACGGTTTAATGATTGTCACTTTTGCGTCATCAGTTGTCACCTCCAGATGAGCGTGCTCATGGCTCTCTGGATAACACTGGGGTTCCATTAAAAGGAGCCCGATCATGTTGAATAACCCTTCATCGAAATACAAAGCGCATCCACCGATTGACCTAAAAGATCGGCAATGGCCCGACAATACATTAATCCAACCTCCACGTTGGCTTTCCACCGATTTACGGGACGGTAATCAGGCGCTTGCTGAGCCGATGAATGAAATGCGTAAACTGAAATTTTGGGATCTGCTGATTGCCTGCGGATTCAGAGAGATTGAAGTCGCTTTTCCGTCTGCTTCACAAACTGATTTTAATTTTGTTCGCTTATTGATTGAAGAAAAGCGTATTCCGCAGAATGTGACAATTCAGGTTTTAACGCAGGCACGAGAAGATTTGATTGCGCGTACCTTTGAATCGCTGAGTGGCGTACATCGCGCAACCCTTCACTTATATAACGCGACTGCGCCGATTTTCAGGGATGTGGTGTTCCGTCAGACACGCGATGAAATTATTCAGCTTGCGGTCAATGCAACGAAGCAGATCCGTCGGTTATGTGCTGAGGCGCAGGAGACGGACTGGACCTTTCAATATTCGCCAGAAACGTTCTGCTTTACCGAGCCTGATTTCGCGCTTCAGATTTGCGAGGCTGTCGCCGATGTCTGGGAACCTGATGCGTGCCGTCCCATGATCATCAACCTTCCAGCGACTGTTGAGGTCAACACGCCCAATGTGTATGCCGATCAGATAGAGTATTTTTGCCGACATTTTTCCCGTAGGGATAAGGTCTGTATCAGTGTGCATCCGCATAATGACCGTGGCACAGGCATTGCCTGCGCTGAACTTGCGTTACTGGCTGGCGCTGAAAGAGTGGAAGGCTGCCTGTTTGGCAATGGAGAACGGACCGGCAATGTCGATTTAGTAACTCTGGCGCTTAATCTTTACACGCAGGGAATCTCCCCTGAACTTGATTTCAGCCACATGAAGAAGGTGGTGGAAGTGGTTGAGGAGTGTAATCAACTCCCCGTCGCGCCACGCCATCCTTATGCCGGAGAACTCGCTTTTACGGCTTTTTCCGGGTCGCATCAAGATGCGATTAAAAAAGGGTTTGCAGCACGACAGCATTCGGCCTCGCCATTATGGGAAATTCCCTATCTTCCGCTCGATCCTGAAGACATCGGTTGCAGTTACGAGGCCGTTATCCGCGTAAACAGCCAGTCAGGAAAAAGCGGTGCTGCCTGGCTGCTTGAGCAAAACCATGGCCTCATCCTGCCTCGTCAACTTCAGAAGGCATTCAGTCTGCTGGTACAGAACGCGTCTGAATCTGAGGGGAAAGAAATGTCGCAGATGGCTGTCTGGATACTCTTTCGTGAGGCCTACGGTTTAGTCGAATTACCGCCGATTCGGTTAACTAAATATACCTGCGATAATCAGCTTGGGCAGAACACAACGCTTTCAGCTGAAATCATTTTCCGTGAGAAAAAATTGAATTTGAAGGGCGCAGGAAACGGTTTTCTCTCTGCGGGAATGACGGCACTTTGCCGAGAGGTGAAAGCAGACCTTAATATTGTGAGCTATCAGGAACACACGTTAGGTCAGCGTAGTGACAGCCGTTCTGTGGCTTATGTGTGCTGTCAGAACCATACGGGTGAATGTGCATGGGGTGTCAGCATTGACAGCGATGTTACCCGAGCCTCTTTGCAAGCGATGCTGAATGCTGCAGAGCGCTTGATTAGGGGTTGAAGTAATTGCCGGGTGTCACGCCCATGACTCTGCGAAACATGGCACTGAAGGCTCCCGGGTTGGCGTAGCCTAAATCAAGCGCCACTCGGGTGACTTGTTCGCCCTGTGCCAGACGCGTTAGCGCAATCAGCAAACGCGCGCGACGAACCCACTCACTGAATTGCATGCCAGTTTGCTGATAAAAATGTCGGCTGAGTGTTCTTACGCTGACGTTGACTTGCTCGGCAGCCTTGGCAACGGTCCAAACTTCATAGGGGGCCTGACGGACGGTATGACACAATAATTTCAGACGCTCAGAAATCGGCTCAGGAAGACAAAAAGGAAGCGTATTCATCAAACGTATTTCATCAAGGATGAGTTCATAAATACGTTCGGTCCGACTTCCCAGTTCATAATTCGCGGGAAGTGTCAGGACATTGATGATGAGTTCGCGTAATAAAGGCGTTATCCCCACGACCTGACAGATAACAGGGAGGTCTGCTCTGGCCAGCGGTTCGACAAAAAGCACTCTGGCCTTAACTTCACCCACAATATGTAAGGCATGTGGAATATCTGCGGGTATCCATACCCCACGCGAGGGAGGAACCACCCAGATTCCCTGTTGGGTTTCAACCCGAATAACCCCGCTAAGCGTATGAATTAACTGGGCGCAACGGTGAGTGTGCCAGCTCTCATAATCCCCGTGATTATAGTTGTGTGCGTACGGAATTAATGGTCTGCACGAGAAATCAAAATCGGATTGTTTTGTCACTCCGCACCCACCCTCTCATCCTAAAAAGATGAGATATCCTACCTCGTTTACTCGCGGGCTGCTTGTGCTAGTCAGTGTTTGCGAGCGGCATGACGACTCGAAGGCCTAAATAACAAAGGCCAGCATAAGCTGGCCTTTTGACTCGATTGGGCAGTATTTACTGCAAGCCGAGTTTCTTCTCCAGATAGTGGATGTTCGTACCACCTCTCTGGAAGTTTTCGTCGCTCATGATCTTCATCTGAAGTTCGATGTTGGTTTTGATGCCATCGATGATCAGTTCGGCCAGCGCGTTCTTCATACGGGAAATCGCGATTTCGCGCGTTTCACCGTAGGTGATCAGCTTGCCGATCATGGAATCGTAATACGGCGGTACGGTATAACCGGCGTAAATATGCGATTCCCAACGGACACCAAAGCCACCCGGCGCGTGGAAACGCGTGATTTTACCTGGGCTTGGCAGGAACGAGTTCGGGTCTTCCGCATTGATACGGCATTCCACCGCATGGCCGCGAACCTTGACGTCTTTCTGCTTGATGGACAGCGGCTGACCGGCAGCGATGCGCAGCTGCTCTTTGATCAGATCCACGCCGGTAATCATTTCGGTTACCGGATGTTCCACCTGAATACGGGTGTTCATTTCAATGAAGTAGAACTCACCGTTTTCGTACAGGAACTCAAACGTACCTGCACCACGATAGTTGATATCGATACAGGCTTTGGCGCAGCGATCGCCGATATTGCGACGCAGTTCGTCCGTAATGCCCGGTGCTGGCGCTTCTTCCACCACTTTCTGGTGGCGGCGCTGCATGGAACAGTCACGCTCGGCCAGATAGACGGCGTGGCCCTGACCATCAGCCAGAATCTGAATTTCCACGTGACGTGGGTTTTCCAGATATTTTTCCATGTAAACCATGTCGTTGTTGAAAGCCGCTTTGGCTTCCGCACGGGTCATGTTGATGGATTGTTCCAGCTCTTTGTCGCTGCGCACGACGCGCATACCACGACCGCCGCCGCCGCCAGAGGCTTTGATGATGACCGGATAGCCGATGCGTTTTGCATGAACACGGTTAGCGTCCATGTCGTCGGTCAGAGGGCCATCAGAGCCTGGTACGGTTGGAACACCCGCTTTTTTCATGGCGGTGATGGCAGACACTTTATCGCCCATCAGGCGAATCGTGTCGGCTTTCGGGCCGATGAAAATAAAGCCGGAGCGTTCAACTTGCTCGGCAAAATCCGCATTTTCGGACAGGAAACCGTAGCCAGGGTGAATCGCGACGGCCCCCGTGATTTCCGCAGCGGAAATAATCGCTGGGATATTCAGATAGCTTTTTGTTGACGGAGCCGGGCCGATACACACGGTTTCGTCCGCCAGCAATACGTGTTTCAAATCGCGGTCCGCACTGGAGTGAACGGCGACGGTTTTGATGCCCAGTTCTTTACAGGCACGCAAAATACGCAGCGCAATCTCTCCGCGGTTAGCGATAACGATTTTATCTAGCATGATAAGCCTCGTTATTCGATGACAACCAGTGGCTCGTCAAATTCAACCGGCTGACCGTTTTCGACCAGGATGGCTTTCACCACGCCTGATTTGTCGGCTTCGATCTGGTTCATCATTTTCATCGCTTCGACGATGCACAGGGTATCGCCGACATTGACGTGCTGACCCACTTCCACGAAGGCTTTAGCATCCGGGCTTGGGGTGCGGTAGAAGGTTCCAACCATTGGAGAACGAACGATGTGTCCACTGATGGCAGCCGGTGCTGCAACTGCTTCCACTGGCGCTGGTGCAACGGCGGCAGCCAGAGCAGGCTGTGGCTGCATCATTGGCGTAGCGTAAGCCTGTTGCATCATCGGGTAGTTAACCGCTGCTGGGGCACGACTGATACGTACTGATTCTTCACCTTCAGAAATTTCCAGTTCGGCGATGCCGGACTCTTCAACCAGTTCGATCAGTTTTTTGATTTTACGAATATCCATGGATGTGGTTCCGTACTCTTTTGTTTAATTGGAAGTTGACAGGCGTTTTACCGCCGTCTGTAAAGCATACTGATAACCATCTGCCCCCAGGCCACATATCACGCCTACCGCAACATCAGAAAGATAGGAATGATGACGAAAAGGCTCACGTGCGTGCACGTTGGACAGATGAATTTCGATAAACGGAATCGCGACCGCCAGCAGGGCATCACGCAGCGCAACGCTGGTGTGGGTAAATGCCGCTGGGTTAATCAGAATGAAGTCTGTGTTTCCTCTGGCCTGATGGAGGGTATCGATCAGAACATGTTCCGCATTGGATTGCAGATGGGAAAACTTCACGTTCAATGCCTGCGCCTGTGTTTCCAGTTCGCTGACAATGTCTGCTAACGTCGTACTACCGTATTTGTCGGGCTCTCGGGTTCCTAGCAGATTCAGGTTTGGACCATTCAAGAGCAAAATGTGAAACTTTTCTGCCATTGTGCTGCTATCTCCCGCGATTGACCAAGATTGCAAAAACAGTGTCGCACAAAATAGCGCGAAGCTATTCGTTTGTCACCTTTCGTGACGCAAATTGTCCGGCCCGAGAAATTAAAGTCGTGCATTATAACCATATCGTGGCAATTCGCAGCTAAATACTGGTCTTATCAGCGGAGATATTCCTGCGCCAAGCCGTGAGAAGGCGTGAATCTCACTGTCGCCCATCACCCGCTTTTCCTGTGTTGCTGCGGCGTTTAGCGCCACCATTGGCGAAATTTCTTATAACGAAACAGCAGCAGTATCAGCGCCGCGAGCGCATACAAAATAGGCTGTGGGGAGAGCGTTTTAACTGACCAAAGATAGTGGATAGGCGCAAGGATGGCGACTAAATAGACGAAATTATGCAGTTTTTGCCATTGCGATCCCAACTTGCGCATCATTATCTGTGGCGACGTCACCGCTAGCGCCAGCAAAATCAGCCAGCTTACGATCCCCAGCGTTAAATACGGTCGGGATATCAGCTCTTTGCCCAGCAGTGCCAGATGATCCAGACCTAACTCCAGCATCGCATAGCTCACCAGATGTAACGTCGCCCAGAAAAAGCACCACAGCCCGAGAAGGCGTCGGCAGCGAATGAGCAGCGGCTGTTTGCCGTAGCGCGCTAATGGCGTAACTAACAGCGTCGCTAGCAGCAATTTCAGCGCCATTCTGCCGGTAAAGTGCTGGATATCTTTGGCCGGGTCAGCGCTGAACCACCCTTGGTCAACTGACAATATCAGCCACAGCAGCGGCAGAAAACCAGCCAGATGGAGTAGCACTTTTAACCGGGTAATGTGTTGTAACGTCAGTCTCATGCTGATGTGGATTCCTATCCTGACAGGCGGCGATGGCTAGAAGTTAGCTAAAAATTGTCGCGCAGATTCAGACCGCGATACAGCGAGGCGACCTGATCGGCATAGCCGTTGAACAACAGCGTGGGTTGGCGCTCAACGTTAAGTAGCCCGCCGGAACCGATGACGCGTTCCGTCGCCTGCGACCAGCGCGGGTGATCCACATGCGGGTTAACGTTGGCATAGAAACCATATTCATCCGAGGCCGCCAGATTCCATGTGCACGGTGGCTGCTCGCGGGTGAGCCGGATATGCACGATAGATTTGATGTTCTTGAAGCCGTATTTCCACGGTGTGACTAACCGGATGGGGGCACCGTTCTGCGGCGGTAACGTCTTGCCGTAAACCCCGACGGCCAGCAGCGCCAGAGGATTCATGGCTTCATCGAGCCGTAGCCCTTCGACATAGGGATAGTCTAGCCCGCCGCCCATGAAACGATCTTTTTGCCCCGGCATCTGTTCCGGGTCGTAAAGCGTCTGAAATGCTACGTAGCGCGCGTTGCTGGTAGGTTCGGCGAATTTAATCAGCTTGGCTAACTCAAACCCGACCCACGGAATCACCATCGACCACGCTTCGACGCAGCGGAAACGGTAGATCCGCTCTTCCAGCGGAAAGCGTTTTAGCAAATCGTCGATATCCAGCGTGAGAGGTTTGGCGACATCGCCGTCTATTTTGACGGTCCAGCCTTCGGTTTTTAACCCGCCGGCATTCGCTGCTGGATCGGCTTTATCCAACCCAAATTCATAGAAGTTGTTATACCTCGTGACCTTATCTTCCGGCGTGAGCGGCAGATCGAGTTTCCAGTCGGTGGGTTGGCTAAACGTGAGCGGTTTACCCGGCGGCGCTTTGGGTTTATCACCGCCTTTAAACCAGGCCAGCAGGTCAGCCTGTGCAGAAAATGGCAGCGCGAGCGCCGCAGAGGAAATACCCAGCGCTTTTAATACGCGCCGACGCTGATAGAAGAGGGATTCCGGGGTAACGTCGGCTTCTGTGAGCTTGCGATGTTTGTGCATGTGAACTCCCGCCAGTCATTATTATTGTTGACGTAAAGTGGCGTACTTAGTGGTTACCGTTCACTTAGTTATAGATGAAGTGCGGTAGAAACCGCGAGAGGAGAGGTGAAATACTTTTTTGCAGGGTGTAACAGCGTTCAAGATTACTGATAATGCGTTGGGCGATGATAATGGATAGATCGTAAAGACGCTGTAAATACATCCATGTACGCTCGAGCCGCGCAGATATGAATCTCATCCCTGAGATTCACCCTTTCAGGGCCGTCGCAAGCGACGTTTAAAGGCGTTCCTGACGCCTTTGTCCCTGTCGCGGACGCTTTACTCTTCTATTCCATTATCACCGTTTTCGTTCCGCAAATTAATACGTCAACAAAAGACGTTAGCTGATTTTCACCAGCGTGCGGCCAGTGACTTTGTTTTCCAACAGGGCGGCAGCGACAGCAGGGACGTCTTCCAACCCGATTTCCTGCGTGACCTGCTGATAGAACGATTCAGGCAGAATAGCAGCCAGACGCTCCCACGCTTGCTGACGGCGAGCCAGCGGTGCCATTACGGAATCCACGCCTTGCAGGCGAACATTGCGTAAAATAAATGGCATCACGGTCGTTGGCAGCGCAACACCGCCAGCCAGACCGCATGCGGCGACTGTCGCGTTGTAATCCATCTGCGCCAGCAGCGTCGCCAACACGTTATCGCCGACGGTATCCACCGCGCCAGCCCAACGTTGTTTCTCCAGCGGACGAGGGCTTCCGCTGAATTCGCTGCGGTCCAGCACCTGTTTGGCACCCAGTTTTTTCAGGTAATCGGTGTTGTCAGCACGGCCGCTGACGGCTGTCACCTGATAACCTAGTTCTGCAAGCAGGGCGACTGCCGTGCTGCCGACGCCGCCGCTGGCACCCGTTACAATAATGTCGCCGCTGTCTGGGGTGATGCCACCGTCTTCCAGCGCCATCACGCACAGCATCGCAGTAAAGCCAGCCGTGCCAAGAATCATCGCTTTACGCGCATCCAGCGACACGGGTAGCGGAACCAGCCAATCGCTCTTCACGCGCGCTTGTTGCGCCAAGCCGCCCCAGTGGTTTTCACCTACGCCCCAACCGGTCAGGATGACGGGTTGGCCGACGCTAAATCGATCGCTGTCGCTGTGGCGTACTGTACCTACGAAGTCGATCCCAGGAACCATCGGGAAGTTACGAATAATTTTGCCTTTGCCAGTAATGGCAAGCGCATCTTTATAATTAATACCGGACCAACTGATATCAACAGTCACATCCCCGGCGGGAAGCTGCTCCGCGTCAATCTCGCGAGTCTGAGCGTGGGTCAGTCCGTCTGACTGTTCAAGAACTAAAGCCTGCATGGGCTATCTCCTGTAGCAGGATGAAAATGGGGAAGTCATTAACGACTATAGTTATTACAGCTACCTTCGTTAGTATTGGTACTATGCGTTGTAGCTGGCCTATGCGAACTGATAAAAAACAACAAACTCGCAGAAATGACAATTATTTGGAATAGGACGCAGGGATGGGATTTACGACCAGGTTCTCGATACTCATAGTATTGCTGACGGTTCTCGCTATTTTTCTTATGCTTTTCAGTAGCATATTTAGCCTCTGTTATTATAGCCAGTTGCGAACTGAGCAGCAGCTACGCGAGGTCACGGCCAGTATCGATCAAGCGTTATTAGTGCAATCGCCCGAAAATATCCACTATTGGCTGCCGGGAATGATGAAGACGGCAGGCATTGTGGCGTTGGATATTCAGGATAACGATTCGACCCTCTATTCAATACAGCTGCCCGAGGCCGGTTGGGAACGCACGCACCTCTATCATGAGGTCGAATTTCCGCTGATGCATCATTTGAACATGACGATCGCCTTAAAATATGTCGACCCGCTGATTGGTTTACCGCGGTTCGTGGTGTCGACGTTATCGGTATTGCTGGCCGCGGGTCTGATGCTCCTGATGCTGTATTTCTCCATTCGCTGGCTGCGCCGGCAGGCTGCTGGACAGGAAGAATTGGAAAAACGCGCACAGCGTATTCTCAAGGGCGAGCGGGAATCGGTTATGCAGGGGTCGGTACGTGAATGGCCGGTCAAGACCAGCGGGGCGCTCGACCAGCTGCTGTCTGATTTAGTGGAAGCGCGTGAGGAGCGTGGACGGGTTGATACGTTAATCCGTGCTTTCGCCGCGCAGGATGCTGAAACTGGGCTGAGTAATCGTTTGTTTTTTGATAATCAGTTGACCACACAACTGGAAGATGGCGAAGAGGTGGGGACGCACGGCGTTGTCATGATGATTCGCGTACCTGATTTTGAAACCTTGCAAGAAACGCACGGCTATACCAATGCGCTTCAGGAATACCGTTTCACGCTGGTCAACCTGCTATCGACGTTTGTCATGCGTTATCCCTCTGCGCTGCTGGCGCGTTATTTCAGCAGCGATTTCACCGTATTACTCCCCCACAGCACGCTAAAGGAAGCCACTGCAATTGCCACGCAGTTGGTGAAGTCTATCGATATTCTTCCCGCCTGCCCGTTGATCGATCGCGAGGAGGTTCTCCGCATGGGTATTTGTGCCTATCGCGGCGGGCAAAGCGCCGAGCAGGTGATGGAAAGTGTGGAGGACGCGACGCGCAATGCGGTGTTGCAGGGCGGTAACAGCTGGTGCGTGTTTGACAGGCAGGTGCCTGACAAAGGGCGCGGCAGCGTGAAATGGCGTACGTTGCTGGAACAAACGCTGGCACGCGGTGGCCCACGGCTGTATCAGAAGCCTGCGGTGACAAAAGAGGGCGTGGTACATCATCGCGAAATGATGAGCCGGATTTATGACGGAGAACAGGAACTGCTGGCGGCGGAGTATATGCCGCTGGTTCAACAGCTGGGGCTGGCAGCTAGCTATGATCGGCAGCTTGTGGCTCGAATTATTGATTTGTCAGCGAACTGGCCCGGAGAAACACTGGCTTTGCCGGTAAGTGTGGACTCACTTTTGCAAAAGCCTTTCCTGCGCTGGCTAAGAGAAATATTGCTGCAATGTCCGAAAACGCAGCGTCAGTGCATTTTATTTGAACTTGCAGAGGCGGATGTCTGTCAATATATCGGCCGCCTGCGCCCGGTTCTCAATTTGATCCTGGGATTAGGCTGTCGCCTGGCGGTCACGCAGGCGGGTTTAACGCTAGTCAGTACGACGTATATCAAGTCACTCTCCGTGGAGATCATCAAGCTTCATCCCGGTTTGGTTCGCAGTCTTGAGCGCCGCCCGGAAAATCAGCTGTTTGTACAAAGCCTGACCGAGGCCTGTAAAGGCACGCAAACGCGGGTGTTTGCCGCTGGTGTGCGAACCAAAGAGGAGTGGCGGATGCTGTTGGGTAAGGGCGTTTATGGTGGGCAAGGCGATTTTTTTGCCGCATCAGTCCCTATAACGGATGAGCTGAAAAAATATTCACCGCGGCATCGTGTTTAATATAAACGTCCCGTTCAAATTGACGTAGAATGAGGCGGTTGTTAAATCGGTTAGTGTGTGCTTACGTTAGCGGCAATCCGATTAAATGTTAGATTTTATGTCCTGTGTTAGCGCAATTCTGTCGGGTGGACAGTGGTAAGATGCCTTGCCGCCTGAGGAGAAAGCATGTTGTGCCTTCTCCCTGACGCCGACGTGCGCAACGCAGACTCATTTTTCACCGAAGCAGAGCCTTTTCGTGCCTTGTCGCTGCTTCGTGTGGTTGGTAAAGTAGGCGGATTTATTTTTCGCCCCCAGCTTGCAGGATTATCCTTTAGTTATGTTTAAGAAATTTCGTGGCATGTTTTCCAACGACTTGTCCATCGACCTGGGTACCGCCAATACCCTGATTTATGTTAAAGGGCAGGGCATCATACTGAATGAACCCTCTGTGGTTGCGATTCGTCAGGATCGTGCGGGTTCTCAAAAGAGCGTGGCAGCAGTCGGCCATGACGCTAAGCAGATGCTAGGTAGAACGCCTGGGAATATCGTGGCGATTCGCCCGATGAAAGACGGTGTGATTGCCGATTTCCAGGTCACAGAAAAAATGTTGCAGCACTTCATCAAGCAAGTGCATAGCGACAGCTTTATGCGTCCAAGCCCGCGCGTGCTGGTATGTGTGCCGGTTGGCGCAACGCAGGTTGAGCGTCGTGCCATTCGCGAATCCGCGCTGGGTGCCGGTGCCCGTGAAGTGTTCCTGATCGAAGAGCCGATGGCGGCTGCGATTGGTGCTGGCATGCCAGTATCCGAAGCGACCGGTTCCATGGTTGTAGATATCGGTGGTGGTACTACCGAAGTTGCGGTGATCTCGCTTAACGGCGTGGTGTACTCCTCTTCTGTACGTATTGGTGGTGACCGCTTTGATGAAGCGATCATCAACTACGTTCGTCGTAACTATGGTTCACTGATTGGTGAAGCGACGGCAGAACGTATCAAGCATGAAATCGGCTCCGCTTATCCGGGCGATGAAGTGCTTGAGATTGAAGTGCGCGGCCGTAACCTTGCAGAAGGTGTACCGCGTGGGTTCACGCTGAACTCCAACGAAATTCTGGAAGCGCTGCAAGAGCCGTTGACGGGTATCGTCAGCGCAGTCATGGCGGCGTTGGAACAGTGTCCACCGGAACTGGCTTCCGATATTTCCGAGCGCGGTATGGTGTTAACCGGCGGCGGTGCGCTGCTGCGTAACCTGGATCGTTTGCTGATGGAAGAAACCGGTATTCCGGTTGTGGTGGCTGAAGATCCGCTGACCTGTGTTGCCCGTGGTGGTGGCAAGGCGCTGGAAATGATCGACATGCACGGTGGCGATTTGTTCAGCGAGGAGTAATCCTGTCTGGAAAAGGGGGGACCGGATGGATGAACGCCTGCGTTTTTCATCTCTCGTGGTTACCCCTTTTTTATTTGCCTGAGCAATGAAATTCGCCCTCTGGGGTGCCGCTTTGTGACGTTAAAAATCGCCAGGTGCGATTTGAGGTTGCTGTCGAGGAATACGCAAATTTTATGAAGCCGCTTTTTAGCAGGGGGCCTTCCCTGCAATTACGACTTTTTCTTGCTGTCGTTACCGCGATTGTCGTGATCGTTGCGGACAGTCGGCTCGGTTCGTTCGTCAAAATCAGAACGTACATGGACACCACCGTCAGTCCATTCTATTTTCTGGCGAATGGGCCTCGTCAAGTTCTGGACAATATGTCTGCCTCACTGGCAACCCGTGAGCAATTAGGCCTTGAAAATACCGCGCTGCGTCAGGAACTGTTGATGAAAAACAGTGACCTGTTACTGCTAGGCCAGTTCAAGCAGGAAAATGCGCGCTTACGTGAACTGCTCGGCTCGCCGCTGCGTCAGGATGAGCAGAAAATGGTGACGCAGGTGATGTCCGCGGGAACCGACCCTTACAGCGATCAGGTGGTGATTGATAAAGGTCAGGCGAACGGTGTGTATGAAGGGCAACCGGTCATCAGCGATAAAGGCGTGGTGGGTCAGGTTGTGGCGGTTGGTCAGTTTACCAGCCGGGTTTTGTTGATTTGTGATGTTTCCCACGCGTTGCCGATTCAGGTGCTACGCAATGATATCCGCGTGATTGCCGCCGGCAATGGCTGCGCCGACGATCTGCAACTCGAACACTTGCCTAACAATACCGACATCCGAGTGGGTGACGTACTGGTTACATCGGGTCTGGGCGGTCGTTTCCCCGAAGGGTATCCCGTTGGTGTCGTGTCATCGGTCAAGGCCGATACACAGCGAGCCTATACGATTATTCAGGCTCGCCCGACCGCCGGGCTACAGCGCCTGCGCTATCTGCTCTTACTGTGGGGCGTGGAAAACAACTCCAATACGGCACTGCCGCCAGCGGAAGTACATCGGGTTGCCAATGAGCGTCTGATGCAGATGATGCCGCAGGTTTTACCGTCGCCTGACGATATGGGGCCGCCGCTTCCTCCTGATACCGCTGTGCCCACCGCCGAGCCGCAGAGAGGCCGCCAATGAACCGTTATCGCAGGCATGGCAACTGGATTATCTGGCTTTCTTTTCTGATCGCCATGGTTTTGCAGATTATGCCGTGGCCGGATGAAATCTACATGTTTCGCCCTTCTTGGCTGACGCTGTTTCTCATTTACTGGGTGATGGCATTGCCACATCGGGTGAATGTCGGCACAGGATTTATATTAGGTCTGATTATGGACCTGATTCTTGGGTCTACACTGGGAGTACGGGCGCTGGCGCTGAGCATTGTTGCTTATCTGGTCGCCTTTAAATTCCAGCTATTCCGAAATATGGCGTTATGGCAGCAGGCATTAATTGTCATGCTATTGTCGCTAGTGATGGACCTCACGGTATTCTGGGCAGAATTTTTAGTTATTAATGTCTCTTTCCGACCAGAAACACTCTGGAATAGCGTCGTTGATGGCGTACTCTGGCCGTGGCTGTTCCTGCTGATGCGTAAAATTCGTCGTCAGTTTACTGTGCAATAAGGTGATTCATGACTCAGCTTTATCTGGCTTCCGCTTCTCCCCGCCGTCGCGAACTGCTCACGCAGCTCGATATTCCTTTTTCTGTACTGAATGTCGCGGTGGAAGAACAACGGTTACCGGAAGAAGCGGCGGAAGTTTATGTCCGACGTCTGGCACATGAGAAAGCGGCTGCGGGTGTCGTGGCGGCACCGTCTGATTTACCGGTTCTGGGTGCAGACACCATTGTGGTACTGAACGGTCAGGTATTGGAAAAACCACAGAATGAAGCGCATGCGGCAGAAATGCTGAGTCAGCTGTCCGGAAAACCACATCAGGTGATGACGGCCGTTGCGCTGGCAGATAAAGATGATGTCTTGAGCTGTCTGGTGACAACCGATGTCGTCTTTCGCCCGCTTTCGCAGCAGGATATCGAACGGTATATCGCCAGCGGCGAACCGATGGATAAAGCCGGGGCCTACGGTATTCAGGGCAAAGGTGGATGCTTTGTCCGGTCGCTTAATGGGAGCTATTACGCGGTGGTTGGGTTGCCGCTGGTAGAAACCCATGAGCTATTCAGTAATTTTGCTGCGTTGCGGAGTGCAAGAGGAAAACATGACTGCTGAGTTACTGGTAAACGTTACACCGTCAGAAACGCGCGTTGCCTATATCGATGGCGGTATTCTGCAAGAAATCCACATTGAGCGTGATGCGAAACGCGGCATTGTCGGTAACATTTATAAAGGCCGCGTGAGTCGCGTCCTGCCGGGCATGCAGGCGGCGTTTGTGGACATCGGTCTGGATAAAGCGGCATTCCTGCACGCGTCCGATATTATGCCGCACACCGAATGCGTTGCCGGTGACGAACAGAAGAATTTTCATGTCCGCGATATCGCCGAACTGGTTCGTCAGGGTCAGGATCTCATGGTGCAGGTGGTCAAAGATCCACTGGGAACCAAAGGCGCACGTCTGACGACCGATATCACGCTGCCATCGCGCTATCTGGTGTTTATGCCCGGGGCATCGCACGTCGGCGTGTCACAGCGGATTGAGAGCGAAGCGGAACGCGAGCGCTTAAAGAAAACGGTCGCAGAGTATTGTGATGATGACGGTGGTTTCATCATTCGTACCGCAGCGGAAGGCGTCGGTGAAGAAGAGCTTTCACAGGATGCAGCGTTCCTGAAGCGTCTGTGGGTCAAGGTGATGGAGCGTAAAAAGCGCAACCAGACCAAATGTAAGCTCTACGGTGAAGTGGCGCTTGCTCGGCGGATTTTGCGTGATTTTGCTGGCGCTGCGCTGGATCGCATTCGGATTGATTCCCGACTGACGTATGAAGCGCTACTGGAATTTACCGCCGAATACATTCCAGAGATGACCCGCAAACTCGAACACTACGCGGGTAAACAGCCGATTTTTGACCTGTTTGACGTGGAAAATGAAATCCAGCGTTCGCTGGACAGAAAGGTTGAACTGAAATCCGGCGGCTATTTGATCATCGATCAGACAGAAGCAATGACGACCGTCGACATCAACACAGGGGCATTCGTCGGCCACCGCAATCTGGATGAAACCATTTTCAATACCAACACGGAAGCGACGCAGGCGATTGCACGACAGCTGCGTCTGCGTAACCTCGGCGGTATCATCATTATCGACTTCATCGATATGAATAATGAAGATCACCGTCGGCGTGTGCTGCATTCTCTGGAGCAGGCGCTGAGTAAAGATCGGGTTAAAACCAGTATTAGCGGCTTCTCTCAACTAGGATTAGTGGAGATGACGCGCAAACGCACGCGTGAGAGTATCGAACACGTGCTGTGTCATGAATGCCCGACGTGTCATGGTCGTGGCACGGTGAAGACGGTAGAAAGCGTCTGCTATGAAATCATGCGTGAAATCGTGCGTGTCCACCACGCTTATGACACCGATCGTTTCCTGGTCTATGCCTCACCGGCAGTCGGGGAAGCGCTGAGAAGTGAAGAATCGCACGCGTTAGCTGAGGTCGAAATTTTCGTCGGCAAACAGGTCAAAGTACAAATCGAACCCCTGTATAGCCAGGAGCAGTTTGACGTCGTCATGATGTAAATTCGTGCGCTCGTCGTCGGCGACGAAAGAAGGAGAAATTAGTGAGGCGACTGCCCGGAATACTCATCATCACGGGTGCCACTCTTGTCGTGATGGTAGCGCTGTTAGTCAGCGGCTTAAGACTGGTGCTGCCACAGCTCGATCACTTCCGGCCACAGCTGGTGGCCTGGGCGCAGTCTGCTGCCGGTGTTCCGTTAGAAATCGGCTCGATGACGGGACGCTGGGAGTCCTTTGGCCCCACGCTGGAAATTGAAAAGCTTCGCACGTCCCTGCCGGAATCGGACTGGCAGGTTGACCGCATTACGCTGGCGCTGGATGTGTGGCAGTCGCTGCTGCACGGGCGCTGGCAGTTTCGCGATCTCACGTTTCACCAGCTAAAACTGGATATTAATAGCCAATTTACCGGGCAGCAGCAGGATAGCAAACTGATGGAGTCAGGGAAGGTCAGCGATCTTTTCCTGCGCCAGTTTGACCACTTTGACCTGCGTGATAGCCAGATTACCTTTCTTACCCCTGCCGGTTCCCGTGCGGAACTGAGCATTCCTCAACTGACCTGGCTGAATTCCGAGAAGCGTCACCGGGCGGAAGGCTTAATCAGCCTGTCGAGTTTTAATGGTCAGCACGGCGTCGTGCAGATGCGTATGGACTTGCACGACGATCAGGGACTGCTCAGCAACGGCACGTTCTACTTGCAGGCTGACAATATCGATATGAAGCCCTGGCTCAGCCGCTGGATGAAAAACACGACTGGGCTGGAAAGTGCCGATTTTAGTCTGGCAGCCTGGTTGAACGTCCGTGACGGCGACATCCACAGCGGTGATGTATTCCTCAATCACGGAACGGCAGGCTGGGGTGAAGGCAGCGATGCGCATCGCCTGAATGTGGATGACATGACGCTGCACATTGGCCGTCAGGAAAATGGCTGGCAGGTGGATGTGCCTGAATTGAATGTGGCAACGGATGGCATCGCCTGGCCGAAAGGCCGGCTCTCCGCGCTCTGGCTGCCAAAGAATGAACACATGTTAGGGCCCGATCGGCAGGAAGCGCTGCGCGTTCGAGCCAGCAACGTGGCATTGGAGCGAGTAAGCACGCTGCTTCCACTGCTGTCAGGGACGACGCCAGAATTGAAAGCGCGCTGGGATGACCTGCAACCGACGGGCACCTTGAATACCGTTGCCGTCGATATCCCGCTGCAACAGCCGGAGCGAAGCCGCTTTCAGGCCAACTGGCAGGATGTGAGCTGGAAGCAGTGGAAATTGCTGCCGGGGGTCGATCATTTCTCTGGTTCTGCTCGTGGCAGTGCCGAACGTGGTCAGGTCAGCATCGCGTTAAAGCAGAGCACGTTGCCCTATGTTGATATGTTCCGCGCGCCGCTGGAAATCAAACAGGCCAGCGGCACGATTGACTGGCGTAATGATGCACAGGGTCTGGCGCTCTGGAGCCACGGGCTGGACGTGCAGGCCAAATCGCTATGGGCTAACGGCGATTTCCGCTATGAACAGCCCGCCAAGCAGGAACCGAAGCTGGATATTCTGGCAGGCATTCGGCTGACCGATGCGGCAGATGCCTGGCGCTATTATCCTGAACTGTTTATGGGCACCGAGCTGGTGGACTATCTGAGCGGTGCGCTGAAAGGCGGCCGTGTCGATAACGCCACGCTGATCTTTGCTGGCAATCCGCAGCATTTCCCGTATACGCATAACGAAGGCCAGTTTGAAGTCTGGGTGCCGGTTAAAGAGGCCACCTTCGAATTTCAGCCGGGCTGGCCTGCGCTGACGCCGCTGGATATCAATCTGGATTTTGCCAACAACGGCCTGTGGATGTTTGCACCGCAAGTCTGGCTGGGCAAGGTGGAAGGCAAAAACATTAGCGCGGTCATTCCCGATTATGAAAAAGAGATGCTGCTGGTCGATGGCGAACTGGACGGTCCGGGGCCTGAAGTGGGGAACTATTTTCATCAGACGCCGCTGAAATCCTCGCTGGGTACGGCATTGGATGAGCTAAAAATTGGTGGGCCGGTGAAAGGCACACTGCATCTGGATATCCCGCTTGCCGGTGACGACGTCCGCGCCAGTGGTGATATCGCACTGAACAATAACAGCCTCTACATCAAGCCGCTGGATACCACGATTAAGAATCTGACCGGTAAGTTCCGCTATGAAAACGGCAACTTACGCAGTGACACGCTTCAGGCGAACTGGATGAACCAGCCGATGGCGGTCAATTTCACGACGGAAGAGCAAGCGAAGGCTTTTCTGGTGAATGTTGGCTTGCAGGGAGACTGGCAGCCTGCGCTCTTGCCCGGTTTACCGGCATCGGCAAGCAAAGCCCTGTCCGGCACGGCTGGCTGGAAAAGTACGGTAGCCGTCAACCTGCCGCATTCCGGTAAAACAACGTATGCTGTTGATGTACAGGCTGATTTAAATAAAGTAAGTAGTCACTTACCTAACCCGCTAAGTAAACCCGCTGGCGAGAGCCTGCCGCTGGAGGTAAAAGCCAGCGGTGACCTGAATGGTTTCGCGATGCAGGGACGGTTGGGCAAAGATAACCACTTCAATAGCCAATGGCTGCTGAAAGGCGACACGGTGACGCTGGCGCGGGCAAGCTGGCAGAACGGGGCAACGGTGGCGCCTGCATTGCCAGAGGATTCCTCGCTGGTGCTCGATCTTCCGCCACTGGATGCTGAAAGCTGGCTGGGGCTTCTGCCTTCGCTGCGTGCTTCGGCACCGGTGGAAGGGAAAAAAGCGCACAGTACGCTTCGTTTTCCAGAAGCTGTGACGCTGCGGACGCCTGAGCTGCAACTGCTGGGGCAGCAGTGGCACGATCTGGAAATCACGCGTAAAAATACGCTTGCTGGCAGTGAAGTGCAGGCAAAAGGACGCGAAATTGACGGAACGGTTGAGATACCCAATCGTGGCATGTGGCGCAGCGACATCAATTATCTCTACTACAATCCTCAGTGGAAAGGGAATGAAGCGACCAACCCAGTGGCATTAGCAGAGAAAAAATCACCGCTGAATGACCCGAGCATCAGCTTTGAAGACTGGCCGTCGCTGGCGGTTAACTGTCGCCAGTGCTGGATTATCGGGCAGAATATGGGTCGTATTCAGGGAACGCTGCTGCCAGAAAAGGAAAAATTAACGCTGGCAGACGGTATGATTGATACGGGCAAAGCCCGTCTGACGGTAAACGGTTCCTGGCAGGAAAACGCGGAAGGCGTGCGGACGGCGTTAAAAGGCCGGCTGACAGGTGATAGCTTGGAGCAGAATGCTAACTGGTTTGGCGTTGATTCACCGCTGAAAGCCGGTTCTTTCGATGTGGACTACGATCTGTACTGGCGTGGTACGCCTTGGGCGCCGGATATTGCCAGCCTGAGCGGAATATTGCACACGCGCATTGGTAAAGGTGAAATTGCCGAGGTCGACGCGGGTCAGGCTGGTCAATTGCTGCGTTTATTGAGCTTTGATGCGTTGATGCGTAAGCTGCGGTTCGATTTTAGTGATACGTTTGGCCGTGGATTTTACTTCGACTCGATTCGCAACACGGCATGGATTAAAGACGGCGTGTTGCATACTGATGATATGTTGGTCGACGGGCTGGAGGCCGATATCGCGATAAAAGGCGATCTCGACCTCGCTAAGCGACAGGTCAATATGGAAGCGGTTATCGCCCCAGAAATTTCCGCGACGGTGGGGGTGGCGACCGCATTTGCCGTTAACCCGGTTGTCGGGGCCGCGGTGTTTGCTGCCAGTAAAGTGCTGGCACCGCTATGGAACAAGATTTCGCTGATTCGCTACCAGATTTCCGGTAGCCTCGATCAGCCAAAGATTCAGGAAGTGCTGCGTGAGCCGAACAAGAAGAAAGGCGAATAATGCCGTTGGGGCAGCGCAGCGTACTCAGCCGATTATCTGATAAAGAGTGAAAAACTATGAGCCTTTCGTTTGTCAGTGAGCAGTTACTCACCGCCAATAAATTGAATCTTGACGATCTCGCCGCAGTGCTGGGGTCGCTTAATGAGCGTCGACTGGACTATGCCGATCTCTATTTCCAGTCCAGCTACCATGAGTCCTGGGTACTGGAAGATCGCATCATTAAAGACGGTTCTTACAATATCGATCAGGGCGTGGGTATCCGTGCGATTGACGGTGAAAAGACCGGGTTTGCTTATGCCGATCAGATCACGCTGAACGCATTGCACCAGAGCGCACAGGCTGCACGCAGCATTGTGCGGGAACAGGGCACAGGGACTGCGCACACGTTGGGAGCGGTATCGCATCATGCGCTTTATCCAACGTTGAACCCGCTGGATAGCCTGACGCGTGAGGACAAAATTGCGCTGTTGCAGCGTGCCGACACGGTTGCACGTGCCGCAGATGCGCGCGTACAGGAAGTGTCTGCCAGTCTGACCGGCGTGTATGAGCTGGTGCTGGTAGCGGCAACAGACGGTACGCTGGCGGCGGATGTGCGCCCATTGGTTCGTCTGTCGATCAGCGTGCTGGTTGAATCTGAGGGCAAACGTGAACGTGGTTCCAGCGGCGGCGGCATGCGTGGCGGCTATGACTATTTCTGGGAAGTGGCTGACGGCGAAGCGCGCATCGACGCCTGGGCGAAAGAAGCCGTGCGGATGGCGCTGGTTAACCTGTCGGCGGTGGCTGCACCTGCTGGGCCGATGCCTGTGGTGTTGGGAGCTGGTTGGCCGGGCGTACTGCTGCATGAAGCGGTTGGTCATGGTCTGGAAGGTGATTTTAACCGTCGCGGTACATCAGTATTCAGCGGGCAGATGGGGAAACTCGTTGCGTCAGAGCTGTGTACGGTGGTGGATGACGGCACGCTGACCGGACGTCGCGGCTCGCTCTCGATGGACGATGAAGGCGTTCCGGGGCAATACAATGTCCTGATTGAAAACGGTATTCTGAAAGGCTACATGCAGGACAAGATGAATGCTCGTCTGATGGGGGTTGCGCCAACGGGCAACGGTCGCCGCGAATCTTATGCGCATCTGCCGATGCCGCGTATGACGAACACCTATATGCTGGCCGGGAAATCCACGCCTGAAGAGATCATCTCCAGCGTCGAATATGGCCTGTATGCGCCAAACTTTGGCGGCGGTCAGGTCGATATCACCTCTGGCAAGTTCGTCTTCTCGACATCCGAAGCATACCTGATCGAAAAAGGTCGAATCACCACGCCAGTCAAAGGTGCAACGTTGATTGGCTCCGGCATTGAAGCGATGCAGCAGATCTCGATGGTCGGCAACGATCTGGCGCTGGATAACGGCGTCGGCGTGTGCGGCAAAGAAGGGCAAAGTCTGCCTGTCGGCGTGGGTCAGCCTACGTTGAAGCTGGAAAGCCTAACCGTCGGCGGCACCGCGTAATTCGTGCTGATATCCTGAGTTCCCTTTAAGACCGCGCTTTATGAGCGCGGTTTTTTCTGGGATTGTTATGTAGCGGAGCAAAAAATCAGGACACCGCGGCAATAATCGATTTGAGCTGCTTGATGTGTATTTCATCCCGCTGTACCAAAACGTCTTCCTTAATCTTGAGAACAATGCCTTTTAACAGATCTGTTGTGCTGGAGATATTTGTCGCGGTTTTTAGTGCATCAATATCTGCCGAGACATGCCTGCCTTTAAGTGAAAGACGTTTCTCGGATTTTCCTTTTGCCAAATCACTTTGTAGAAAACGTGGAATATCTTTTGCCGCTGCGTGGTCAGCCGCCAGTGTGTGCAGATAATATTTCATCAGCGTGGGAATAAAATCAGGCTCCCCACCTAATTCGCAACTTGCCAGATTCAGGATGTCTATCATGTGCGCGGGCACTCGACTTTCCAGCGCTTTACGCTGCACATCCAGTGCTTTCTTAATCATGGGGGTAGACTGATGAGGGATGATGGCAACATTTCCGCAGCGTTCGCAAACGCCAACCAAAACTTGTCTCACCACGCCGCTGTTATCGCTGAACGGGACGTCTTTAAGCTGAAACGTCGCGGTTTCAAGTGACTGGCATGTGTTACAGAGAGCGGCCTGTGTATCGCCGACTTTGAAAATTTTCATGTCATCGCCTCAATGGTGGACGCTAATAAAGACACAATCCGGCTCGGTAAAATACCATTTGATATACCACGGTATTCCCCGATGGCGGCAACGGATGATATGAACATCAATATGCGCTGCAAAATGATGGGGTGAAGAGGAGTAGGATGGCCCGGCAGATTGATAAATAATATCAATGAGTTCTGTTATTGATGTTTGTCCGGTTACCAGAAAATTCTTCGTGCTGATATTCCCTCTGGCTTCATGCAGCACATTACCTGACTGCAAACAGACAATAAGCTGCTTTTTGGCATCCTTGAATCCCATCCCTTCACCTATATTGTACGAATTTATTCGTACGTTATCCATGTGATTTTACTTTCCTGAACGAAAGAAGAGATATAGCGCAAGGATGGTGGGATCGGGATGTGTTTTGTATGAAAGAGGGAAACGCCTCGCATTTTCCTCTTTGCAAAACCTACTTTTTTTCCTCGCTATGATTCTGCCGATAGCCCTGATACGTCAGGGCGACGTTTTTGAAGTATTCCGTCATGTAGTTAATGCAGACTTGTACTTTCAGCGGCAGGTTGTCTTTGCGGGTGTAGAGCGCGTAGACCGGGCGCGGGTCGGAGTGGTAGCGGTTGAACAGAATCTCGATTTCGCCGCGATTGATTTCGTCCACAACCCACATAAGCGGAATGTACGCGATGCCCGCACCCGTCTTGAGCCAGCGCACCAGCGTTTGTGGGTCGTTAGTGACAAAGCGCCCTTGTGGTGTGACGCGGGTCGAAATGCCTTCCGGGGCGATCAGCTCGAATTCGCTGTCGGGACGTACGCTGTATTCCAACCAGGAAAAATTCACCATATCTGCCGGTTTATCCGGCGTGCCGTGCTGTGCCAGATAGCTTTTTGCGGCACAGACCACCATCGGCATCGAGCCTAATCGTTTCGAGAACAGGCTGGAATCCTGTAGTGCACCGACGCGGATAACGATATCCAGCCCGTCTGCAATCAGATCGGGAGCGGGAATCCCGGTGACCAGGTTGACGGATAAACCAGGATATTCCTTCAGCATCGCGGCAGTCATGGTGGACAACACATTCTGCGCCATAGTGGAAGAACTGCCGATGCGCAGCGTGCCGATCGGCGTGTTGTTGAAGGCGTAAAGCTGCTCATGGACCTCATGCGCCTCATGCAGCATGCGGCGACAGCCGTGGTAATAGATTTTCCCCGCTTCCGTCAAACCAATGCTGCGCGTACTGCGATTAAGCAGCTTAATCTGTAGCTCATCTTCAAGCTTGGTAACGGTCTGGCTGACGGCGGATACGCTCATCTGCAACTGACGGGCCGCGGCGGTAAAAGAACCAAATTCCACCACGCGGGCAAACACCGACATACTCTTTAGTCTTTCCATTATTCACTCTGGCTTAAAAGTGATTTAGATCACGCTATGTAGATAAGGTGATAATAAGCATCCATAATATAGCCTATCCGGTGGTTCTGGGCAGAACAGAGCCATTCAATGATTGTGTTTATTTACCCAATTAGAGTAATACGCTGATTTCCCATCGTTAGTCAGCCCCTGCTGACATCGCTATTCATCAGTTTAACGCTATCCCATCCGTTGGCTACCCGCCTGCGGGATGAGGCTTTGTTGTCGGTGCTGAAAGGCCGTGCCAGACGACATAATTTACCACCCGGTAGCGCACCTGCTCGTTACCGCTCTCTAATAGAAAAAGGAAAAGAGGATGAGTTCACTCCCGGTTATGGTGCTGTTTGGGCTGTCATTTCCCCCGGTATTTTTTGTCTTGCTGGTATCGCTGACCCTGTTTTTTGTCGTGAACCGCCTGCTGCAACCGACGGGTATCTATGACTTCGTCTGGCATCCTGCGCTGTTTAATAGTGCGCTGTTCTGCTGTCTGTTTTATTTATTGTTCCGTTACGGTCTGTGAGGTGTCTGTGAAAGCTTTCTTTTTACCCTTGTTTAGACAGCAGGCCGTGCTGATCAAAAAACTGAGCCGCGTGGTCATCACACTGGTGATTGTGCTGTGTGCCATTGTGGCGATTTTTCGTGTTTGGGCGTTCTATACCGAATCACCCTGGACGCGCGATGCCAAATTTACGGCGGATGTCGTGGCGATTGCGCCGGACGTCAGCGGGTTATTGAGCGATGTTCGCGTTACGGATAATCAGCTGGTGAACAAAGGGGACGTGCTGTTTGTCATCGACCAGCCGCGCTACCATCAGGCCGTGGCGCAGGCGGAAGCGGATGTTGCCTATTATCAGGCGCTGGCGACGGAAAAACGTCGGGAATCAGGACGCCGGGCGCGACTGGGCATTAGTGCGATGTCACAGGAAAATATCGATCAGTCCAGTAACGCATTGGAAACTGCCACGCACCAGCTTGCTAAAGCGCAGGCGGTATTGTCATTGGCGCAACTGGAGCTGGAACGCACCGTGGTACGTGCCCCTGCCGACGGCTGGGTGACCAACCTGCATGTGCAAAGCGGTGAGTTCATTGAGCGCGGTAACACGGCGGTGGCGCTGGTGAAGAAGGATTCGTTCTACCTGCTGGCGTACATGGAAGAAACCAAGCTTGAAGGCGTGCGTCGTGGCTACCGGGTGGAGATTACGCCGCTGGGTAGCGAAAAGATATTTTATGGCACGGTCGATAGCGTGGCGGCTGGGGTGAATAACAACAGTAACAGCGCGAACAGTAAAGGCCTGGCCAACGTGGATTCCAATCTGGAATGGGTGCGTCTGGCGCAGCGTGTGCCGGTAAAAATTCGCCTCGATCGCCAAATGGGCGACCTCTACCCGGCTGGCACCACGGCCACCGTAGTGATCACCGGTGAGCAGGTCAACAATGATAAAGAGCCGTCGCCGCTTATCCGTCTCCTTTATCGCCTGCGTGAGTTCGGCTAAGTGAGGCGATGATGAAAACTCCGTCGCTAACAGGCTCTATGTTTTTTACGACGCCAAAGTTTGCGCGCCTTCGCTTCGCTTTCAAACTGAGCTTCGCGATTGTGCTGTCCCTGTTTCTGGGCTTCCATCTCCAGTTGGAAACGCCGCGCTGGTCGGTGCTGACGGCGGCGATCGTCGCTGCTGGCCCTGCATTCGCCGCAGGCGGTGAGCCATTTTCTGGCGCCATTCGCCATCGTGGCATGCTACGTGTTGTCGGCACCTTTATCGGTTGTATCGGCGCACTTGTCATCATTATCGCTACCGTTCGCGCACCGGTTGTGATGTTGATGCTGTGCTGCATTTGGGCTGGCCTCTGCACTTGGGTTTCCTCGCTGGTTAAAGTCGAAAACGCCTATGTGTTTGGGCTGGCGGGCTATACCGCGCTGATTATTATTGTGTCGACGCAGGGGACACCGCTGCTGACGCCGCAGTTTGCCGTGGAACGCTGTAGCGAGATTGTGTTGGGCATTGTCTGTGCGATTCTGGCGGATTTGCTGTTCTCACCGCGCTCGATCAAGCAGGATGTTGACCGCAGTATCGGCGAACTATTGGTGGATCAGTATCGGTTACTGCAACTCTGCATGAGCGGGGCGGAGAAAGACGCAATAGACAAGGCATGGCACGCGCTGGTACGCAAAACAACCGCGCTGAACGGCATGCACAGCAGCCTGATGCTGGAGTCCTCGCGCTGGCAGAACAGCAATCGCCGCTTAACGTCGCTGCATACGCAATCGCTCACGATGATTACACAGGCGTGTGAAACCTACCTGATTTTGCAGGACGCCCCGACTCCCGTAAAAAGCAGCCTGAAACAAGTGTTGGATCAGCCTGTTGAGTCGTTTCGCGATGTGCATTGCCGTGTGAAAGCATTGCGCCACCTGATTGCGGCGGACAGCCGTGACGTGCCGCCGATGCTGATCAGTTGGGTCGGCGCGGCGACGCGCTACCTGCTGTTGGCGAAGGGCGTGCAGACCAACGGGCGTATCAATACGATTGAAGCTGATGTGCTGAACAGCGAGGTGGAAATTAAAGTGCCATCAGCTGAAACGCATCACGCCATGATTAATGGCTTACGCACTGGCGTGGCAACGGCGCTGGGCTGTCTGTTCTGGCTGAGCACTGGCTGGACCTCTGGCAGCGTGTGTATGGTGATGATTGCGGTGGTGACGTCGCTTGCCATGCGGTTGCCGAACCCGCAGATGATGGCGAAGGATTTTCTTTTCGGGACGATCTACGCGCTGCCGCTGGGTGCGGTGATGTTCATGTTTATCATGCCGTCAACGCAGCAAAGTATGCTGCTGCTGTGCCTGAGTCTGGGGGCAATGGCTTTCTTTCTTGGGCTTGAAGTACAAAAACGTCGACTCGGCTCACTGGGTGCCTTGGCCAGTACGATCAATATTCTGGTGTTGGATAACCCGATGACGTTCAACGTCAGTCAGTTTCTGGACAGCGCGATCGGCCAGATCATCGGCTGTTTTCTGGCGTTGATGGTGATCCTGTTGATCCGGGATAACACCAAGGCACACACGGGGAGAACGCTGCTGAACCGCTTTGTGTATGGCGCGGTCTCGGCGCTGACGACCAACACGGCGCGGCGTAAGGAAAACCACCTGCCAGCGCTGTATCAACAGCTGTTTCTGCTGCTGAGCCGCTTCCCTGACGATATTGCCAAGTATCGCCTCGCACTGTGGCTAATCATCATGCACCAGCGCCTGAGAACGCTGGATATTCCACAAAATGCGGCGCTGTCTGCCTTTCATCGCCAGATTCGTGCAACGGCGGAGCAGGTGATTTCGGCCCGACGCGATAGCACGCGCAGCCGCTATTTCACGCAGCTGTTGGACGAGCTTGAACGCTATCAGCAGATGCTGACAGAACAGCAGCTACCGCCGAGCGTAACAGCGCCTGTCGGGCGATTGACCGGGATCCTGCGTGATTATCAGCATGCGCTGAGCAACTAATCTCAGTGGGCGAGGTGAAGCGGTAACTCTGACGATTAATCCGAGAGTACCGCAGCCCTTGCCCATCACTTCTATACTGAATTATCTATAGCTTCACTCATAACGTCATGGAATATGACCCTTTTCAGGAGGTAATACGATGTCAGGACAAAATTTGCAGGATCATGAACTGTTTAAAACGGGCTACTTTGCTGCGGGGAAATGGCAGCAGAGCGGCGCGACCTTCGAGGTCGTGAATCCGGCGACGGGCGAGTCGATTGCCAGCGTGGCGAAAGCGGGAAAGAAAGAGGCGCAGGCGGCGATTGACGCCGCCTATGCCGCCTTTCCTGCTTGGAAGCGTAAAACCGCGAAGGAGCGTTCTGAAATTCTGTATCGCTGGTACGAGCTGATTCTGGAAAATAAACGCTATCTGGCGGAGTTGATGACCGCCGAGCAGGGCAAACCCGTGCAGGAAGCCGAAGGCGAAGTTGTTTACGCGGCGAATTTCATTCAGTGGTTTGCTGAGCAGGGCAAGCGGGCGAACGGTGAGATTATTCCGCCTGCTAAGCTCGGATCGAAGATTTACGCCACGCGTGAACCCGTTGGGGTCGTTGTCGCCATTACGCCGTGGAATTTCCCGCTGGCGATGCTGACGCGGAAGCTGGGGCCAGCCCTGGCCGCGGGATGTACCGGTGTTATCAAACCCGCGAACAACACACCGCTGTCTGCGTTTGCGTTGTTGGCGCTGGCACAGCAGGCAGGTGTGCCGGATGGTGTACTCAACGGCGTGGCGGGCGACACGCAGGCGATCAGCGATACCGTCATGGCGAGCGATAAAGTGCGCAAAATTTCCTTCACCGGCTCGACAGAAGTAGGGAAAACGCTGGTGCGTAATGCCGCAGAGACCATGAAGAAAGTGTCGATGGAGCTGGGCGGCAACGCGCCTTATATCGTGTTTGATGACGCAGATATTCAGGCCGCAGTGAAAGGCGCGATAGCTAACCGTTTCCGTAACGCAGGTCAGGTCTGTGTTAGCGCCAACCGGTTTTATATTCAGGACGGCGTCTACGATGAGTTTGTCTCTCTGCTCGCGGAAGAAGTGAAGAATCTGAAGGTCGGCAACGGTATGGATGACGGCGTCGTGCTCGGCCCGCTGATTGACGATGCTGCTGTCGAGAAGGTGGAAAAGCACGTCAATGACGCGGTGAAAAAGGGGGGTAAGACGCTTGTCGGTGGTAAACGGCACAAGCTGGGCCACAGCTTCTTTGAGCCGACGGTGATTGTTGATGCCAACGAAGCGATGTTACTGGCGCAGGAAGAAACGTTTGGCCCGATTGCTCCCTGTTTCCGTTTCAAAACGGAAGAAGAAGTGATTCAGCGCGCCAACAATACGCCGTTTGGTCTGGCGGCTTACTTCTACAGCCAGAATTTGCAGCGAGTGTTCCGCGTGGCAGAAGCGTTGGAGAGCGGCATGATTGGCATTAACGAGTGCGCGGTTTCAACCGAGTTGGCCCCCTTCGGCGGTGTGAAAGAGTCAGGATTAGGCCGCGAAGGCTCTGTTTTAGGGCTGGACGAGTTTCTGGAAGTGAAAACCTGGCATTTGGGCGGGTTGTGATCTGAATGGATGTTGTGCTCGGAATTGGTCGTGAATCCGATTGAATACCGGTAAGACAATAGAGTAATACATGGGATGAGTGAGTCAGACTCCTCATCCCACGATCGCCGTTAGTCTGTGGTTTCAGCCAGTTCGCGCAGATACTGGAAGATCTGGCGGGCGGATTTCGGCGGCTTATTCGTCGCTTTCTCTTTCTGCGCATTACGCACCAGAGAACGCAACTGCTGACGGTCAGCGTGAGGATACAGCGCCAGAATATCAGGAACCACATCGTCACCTTCTTCAATCAGACGGTCACGCAGCTGTTCCAGTTTATGGAATAACGCCACCTGCTGATTATGACGGTTGTTCAGCTTATCCAGCGCGGTTTGGATCGGCTCTGGATCGCGGGCGCGCAGCATTTTACCAATCAGCTGTAGCTGACGGCGGCGGCCTTCTTTCTTGATTCGCTGCGCCAGTTCCACTGCCGCACGCAGATCATCGTCCAACGGGATCTTCTCCAGGGCGTTCTTGCCCAGCTCGACCAGTTCCGCGCCGAGATCTTTCAGCGCTTCGGCATCGCGCTTTATTTCACTTTTGCTGACCCAGATAATTTCATCATCTTCGTCGTCTTCTTGGTTATCGGGGGCGTCGTTCAGCCAGTCTTCGTATTTTTGCTTCATGGTTGGCTCCTAAAAAGTGTCCAGGAGCAATTCGTAACGCTACGTGTAGCGGCTCCGGGATGGTGAACAGCGTGCCCACCAGAAAAAAGAGGCTGATACTAACAGGTTTGGGCTTTGGGCGAAATTGTCCGTAGATCCTGTTAGACTAGAAAGCATTATGCTACACCATTTTATGCTCGTCATACTTCAAGTTGCATGTGCGTTGGCTGCGTTCAGTCACCCGAATCACTTACTTGAGTAAGCTCATCGGGATTCCTTCGCTTGCCGCCTTCCTGAAACTTGAATTATTTAGAGCGTATTTCTCTCCACTCCTATTTTTCGAGTGGGGATGATGGTGAGCTTTCTTCCACTCATTATGGCAGAACAATGACGATAACTACTCAGGTTGCAGAGCAGCGTAAAGCGCTGGAGCTCGCGGTTGCTCAGGCGCTGGAACTGGCGCGTGCCGGTTCTGATGCGGCAGAAGTCGCGGTGTCAAAAACGACGGGCATTAGCGTCAGTACCCGTTATGGTGAGGTTGAAAATGTTGAATTCAACAGCGATGGCGCGTTGGGCATTACGGTTTATCACCAACAGCGTAAAGGCAGCGCATCGTCTACCGATCTCAGCCCGGATGCGATAGCCCGTACCGTACAGGCCGCGCTGGATATTGCGCGTTATACCTCTGTCGATCCTTTTGCTGGTCCGGCGGATCGGGATCTTCTGGCGTTCGACACGCCGGATCTGGATCTGTTCCATCCGACCGAGCTGGATGCGGATCGCGGCATTGAATTAGCCGCTCGCGCAGAGCAGGCCGCATTACAGGCAGACAAGCGCATCACTAACACCGAAGGTGGCAGTTTTAACAGCCACTACGGTGTGAAGGTGTTCGGCAATAGCCACGGCCTACTGAAAAGCTACTGCTCTAGCCGTCACTCCATGTCCAGCTGTGTGATTGCCGAAGTGAATGGCGATATGGAGCGGGATTATGCCTATAGCGTCGGCCGTGCGTTGGATGACTTGCGCAGCCCGGAATGGGTGGGCGAAGAGTGCGCGCGCCGCACATTATCCCGCTTGTCACCGCGTAAACTGCCCACCATGCAGGCACCGGTGATGTTTTCTGCGGAGGTGGCGACGGGCCTGTTTGGCCATTTGGTTGGCGCCATCAGCGGCGGCAGCGTTTATCGTAAATCGACCTTCCTGCTGGATAAGCTCGGTCAGCAGATTCTGCCGGAGTGGCTAACGATTGAGGAGCAACCGCACTTGCTCAAAGGGCTGGCTTCTACGCCGTTCGACAGCGAAGGCGTACGGACGCAGGCGCGTGACATTGTGAAGGCGGGCGTGTTGCAGACTTGGCTCATGACAAGCTACTCCGCGCGTAAGCTGGGCATGCAGAGTACCGGCCATGCGGGTGGTATTCATAACTGGCGGATTGCCGGACAGGGTCTGGATTTCAACGGTATGTTGAAACAGATGGGCAAAGGCCTGCTGGTGACCGAACTGATGGGGCAGGGGGTAAGCGGTGTGACGGGTGACTATTCCCGTGGAGCATCCGGCTTCTGGGTCGAAAACGGCGAAATTCAATATCCGGTCAGCGAGATTACGATCGCGGGTAACCTGAAAGACATGCTGCGTAATATTGTGACGGTGGGGAATGATATCGAAACCCGAAGCAATATCCAATGTGGTTCCGTTCTGCTGCCAGCGATGAAGATCGCAGGGGAATAAGCCTGCTCTTCGTGAGTAACCGTCGCCGTCGGCAGTGTCCGACGGCTGTTACTCTATCTCTGACTTAGCGGTGGTACTCGCCCGCAGCTTCTGGCTGATAGAGTAGTTCTAGTACTTCAATTCGCGTTTCTTCACCGTTTGGCAATTGCCAGGTGATCGAATTTCCCACATGCATTCCCAATAGTGCCGCACCCAGCGGAGCCATCACCGACAGCGGTTCTTTGCTGTCCTTCACTGCGGCTGGATAAACCAGCGTGCGGATGTGCTCTTCGTTGGTATTCAGATCGCGGAAACGCACCCGACTATTCATGGTGACGACATGTGAGGGAATCGATGCCGCAGGCAGAATGTCTGCCCGATCCAGCTCCTCATTCAACGCCTGTGCGATATCGCTGTCCGCAAAGGCGGGCTGCTCCAATAACATATCCAGACGTTCCGCATCCAATTCACTGATTGTCAGGTTAGGTTTCGTCATACTCCTCTCCAGTTGGTATTTTCAGATGATATAAAAATAACCCCCGCGCCCAAAGGAGCAGGGGGTATAAGAAAATATTATGATTTATATAGGTAGATAGTAGGAGGTTCGGAAGGGAAAGTGAAGCGATCCTTGTCACGAAGGCTGGCAGATAGCTGGCTAAGGAAATAGCTAGTCCTCGTCGAACCCGGCTTCGAACAGCTCGATGACGGCGGTAAGCGCCTGTGCTTCATCCGGACCAGTGGCTTCTACCTCGATGAGACGCCCTTTGGCGGAATCCAGCATCAGCATGGCAATCACGCTGCTGGCTTCGGCTTCGGTGCCGCTGTCATTGCGCAGTATCACTTCTGCATCAAAGCTCTGCACCAGCTCGAACAACTTCATCGCTGGGCGAGCGTGCATGCCCAGCTTGTTTTTTATTTCAACCGTTTGCTGGACTGTCATGGGGTACCTGGCTGCACTGTCTTGCTGAATATTATGAGGGTTTACGTTTTTCCAGCGTACGGTGGCGCGACTGTACGTTCTTACCGCGTGAGCGGAAGTAGTCTGCCAGCTGTTCAGCAACGTAGACGGAACGGTGTTTACCGCCGGTACAGCCAATGGCAACAGTCAGATAGCTACGATTATTGGTTTCCAGCATCGGCAGCCACAGTTCCAGATAGCTGCGTGTCTGGTAGATGAAGTTGTGAACTTCGGTATGTCTGTCGAGGAATGAGGCGACGGGCTTATCCAGACCGGTCATCGGGCGCAGTTTCGGATCCCAGTGTGGGTTTGGCAGGAAGCGCACGTCAAAGACATAATCCGCATCGATAGGAATGCCATGCTTGAATCCGAATGATTCGAACACCATCGTGAGTTCGCGTTCCCGCTTGCCGAGCAGTCGAGTACGCAGCATCTCAGCCAGTTCGTGCACCGACATCTCTGAGGTATCGATAATCAGATCGGCGCGTGAACGTAGTGGTTCCAGCAGGTCGCTTTCTTCATCAATAGCGCTTTCCAGCGACAGATTCTTGCTGGACAGCGGGTGCAGGCGACGGGTATCGCTATAGCGGCGGATCAACGTATTGCGATCGGCATCCAGAAACAGCAATTGAGGCGAGAAGCTGGGTGGCAGTTGCTCCATGGCATGCTCGAAGATCTCTGGGGATTCCGGCATATTGCGCACGTCAATGCTGACCGCTGCGGAAATGTTACGCGCCGCAAGCGTATTAGCCAGTTCTGGCAGTAGAACCACTGGCAGGTTATCTACGCAGTAGAACCCCATATCTTCCTGTGCGCGCAGGGCGACAGATTTCCCTGAACCTGAGCGACCGCTGACAATCATCAGTACCATCTGACGACTCCCCTCTGGCAACGTGATGGCGAATTTTCATTGCCATGATTTTTATGATGTATCGCTAAAAAATGACGGCTTAGCGCACGGATTGCAAGTATTCTCTCGTTCTACTGCGAATAGCCCGTCATCGTGAGTATGACGATCGTCTGGTTTAACCCGCTTCCGTCATAATCAGGTACAGCTCTTCATCGCTTTGCGCCGCGCGTAGGCGTCGGCAAACCGTTTTATCCGCCAGTCGCTTGGCAACAAGCGATAGGGTATGCAAATGGGTTTTACATTGTTCCGCCGGAACCAGCAAGGCAAAAAGCAGATCAACGGCCTGATTATCAATAGCATCGAAAGCGATCGGTTGCTCTAACTGGATGAAAACACCGATGGCACCCAGCGCATTATCGTCTTCCAGCTTACCGTGAGGAATGGCAATGCCGCCGCCGATTCCCGTGCTGCCCATGCGTTCGCGGGTGAGGATGGCATCAAAAATAATCTGCGAAGGAATGTTAAGCTGCTTTGCGGCCAGCTCGCTGATAATTTCCAATGCCCGTTTCTTACTCTGGCAGTGGACGGTGCTTCGGGTGCACTCAGGACGTAATACGGTGCTGAGCTGCAATACGGGATCGTGGTTCATTTTATTTTCACTTAACGACGCTTTCACTTCTGGTGATCCCGACCCACCCGATGGATGGGCCGAGTTTGTTCCTTTGCCAAACGGCAAAGGAGAAAATTAGTGCTGCTTAAGTTTATCTTTATGCTTATTGAGCTGTCTCGCCAGCTTATCAATCAATAAATCTATCGCGGCGTACATATCTGCCGCCTCTGAGGTTGCATGCAGCTCGCCGCCATTAACGTGGAGCGTGGCCTCGGCAATTTGCTGAACTTTTTCCACTCTCAATACCACATTGACCTGATTAATCCGGTCAAAATACTGCTCTAATTTGGCAAACTTGCCATTCACAAAATCACGCAGTGGTTCAGTGATATCGATGTGGTGTCCGGTAATGTTGAGCTGCATAGTGTCTTCCTTCTCTGTTGAGATCAAACCAGTTGTTTACGCTGATTCGATGGTGGGATAGATAAAGACTCTCGGTATTTTGCCACGGTTCGACGCGCCACGATGATGCCCTGATCGGAGAGCAGCGCCGTCAGCTTGCTATCGCTTAGTGGTTTCACGGGGTTTTCCGCCGCGATAAGCTTCTTCACCAGCGCGCGGATTGCCGTTGACGACGCTTCTCCGCCGCTATCGGTATTAACGTGGCTGGAGAAGAAATATTTTAGTTCAAAAATGCCACGTGGGCTGTGCAGGAACTTTTGTGTCGTCACGCGTGAGATGGTGGATTCATGCATATCCACTGCCTGCGCGATGTCTGCCAGTACCATGGGTTTCATGAATTCTTCACCCTGCTCGAAGAAATCCTGCTGTTGCTCGACGATGCAGCGAGTCACTTTCAGTAGTGTGTCGTTGCGACTTTCCAGGCTTTTGATGAGCCAGCGCGCTTCTTGCAGATTGCTGCGGATAAACTGTCCGTCGCTGTCGTTGCGCGCGCTGTTACCCAGCGCAGCGTATTGCTGGTTAATCTGCAAGCGGGGAACGCTGTCAGTGTTCAGTTCAACGGACCAGATTCCCTGAACTTTACGAACCAGCACGTCAGGGATGACGTATTCGGATTCACCCGTGTTGATCGACTGCCCAGGGCGGGGATCGAGCGACTGGATCAGCGCCAGTGCTTCTTTCAGCACGTCTTCTTTCAGGCGCGTTACACGGATCAGACTGCGGAAATCATGGTTGGCTAACAGATCGAGATGATCGCTGACGATCAGACGAGCTTCAGCCAGACGTGGCGTGCTGTCGGCGAATTGGGAAAGCTGCACCAGCAGGCAATCGCGCAGATCGCGAGCGGCGACGCCAACGGGATCGAAGCGCTGCACGCGTTTGAGTACGGCTTCGACTTCTTCCAGCGTCACGTCGTCATCACCGATGCTGTCAAGAATGTCTTCCAGCGGCACGGTCAGGTAGCCAGTGTTGTCCACGGCATCGACGATAGAGGTCGCGATGGCGGCGTCGGTGTCTGAAAACGGCGTCAGCTCAACCTGCCACATCAGGTAGTCCTGAAGCGTTTGCGTGGTTTCGCCTTGATAAATCGGCAGCTCTTCATCGCGATAGTCGGTGCCGGTGCCTGACGGCGTGCCTGCGGAGTAGATTTCATCCCAGGTGGCATCAAGCGGCAATTCTTCCGGCATATCCCTTTGTTCAAGAGCTTCACCGGTATCCAGTGAATCGCTGTCTGCCTTTTCAAATGACTCGATTTCGTCGTGCTGATCCGTTTGTTCGAGCAACGGATTACTTTCTAACGCCAGTTGAATCTCCTGTTGCAATTCAAGCGTGGACAGTTGCAACAGACGGATCGCCTGTTGGAGCTGTGGAGTCATGGCCAGTTGCTGGCTAAGCCTGAGTTGCAAACCTTGCTTCATAAATCGCGCTAACGTCCCATAAGTACTGCAAAGATAAAATATTACCCTATCAGAGTCGGAAGCCTTCGCCCAGATACACGCGTTTTACCTGTTCATCGGCCAGAATATCGGTCGGTGAACCGTGGGCGATCAGGTTACCCTGACTCACGATGTAGGCTCGTTCACAGACATCAAGCGTTTCGCGGACGTTATGATCGGTAATCAACACGCCAAGCCCGCTGTCACGCAGATGCTCAATGATTTTTTTAATATCCAGTACGGAGATCGGGTCTACGCCCGCAAACGGTTCATCCAGCAGGATGAACTTCGGATTCGCTGCCAGCGCACGCGCAATCTCTACGCGGCGTCTTTCTCCACCGGACAGCGATTGTCCCAGACTATCGCGCAAATGAATAATATGGAATTCTTCCATTAGCTCATTGGCACGATCTTCCTGCTGTTCGGTCGTCAGATCTTTACGGATCTGTAACACCGCCATCAGATTGTCATACACGCTTAAGCGACGGAAGATAGAGGCTTCCTGCGGCAGATAGCCGATGCCGCGCAGCGCACGTTCGTGCAAAGGAAGCAGGCTGATGTCATCGTCGTCAATGACGATGCGTCCTTCATCACGCGGGACGATGCCCACCACCATGTAGAACGTTGTCGTTTTGCCAGCACCGTTCGGCCCGAGCAGGCCGACGATTTCACCAGAATTAACGGTGAGGCTGACGTTTTCTACGACCTTACGGCCTTTGTACGCCTTGGCTAGATTTTCTGCGGTTAATGTTGCCATAACTTATTCGGTGACCCGTGGTTGCGGTTGCTGAGAACGAGAAGGCTGGCTCTTGTTCTCTTTCTCCTGAAGCTGAGAAGGAACCAACACCGTCGTCACGCGTTTTCCTTTATCGCTGGTCGCTTCCATCTGCTGCTGTTTCACCAGATAAGTGATGCGATCGCCTTTGACATTGCTGTCCTGCTGTTCCAGATAAGCATTGCCTGTGAGTACCAGAAAGTCTTTGGCCAGCTCGTAGCGGATTTTCTGTGCGTGACCTTTCACCGGCTTGCCATTGTCCTGCATCTGGTAGAACGTCACGGGGTTGCCGTAACCTTCCACCACTTCACTGCCTTGCGTGCCTTGTGGACGCGTCACGACGACCTTATCGGCTTTCACCTCAATCGTCCCTTGTTTTACGACAACATTGCCGGTGAACGTCACCGTATTGCCCTGCATGTCCAGAGATTGCTGTGCTGAATCAATGTGAATAGGTTGGTTGCTATCGCCAGTGACGGCAACGGCGGAAACGCTGACGGCGAACAGCGAGCTGGCGATCAGGGTGTTACGCATCAGATTATTGGTTTTGGATTTCATAAGAGGTTTTTACCTTTTCGATCAACTCGGCCGTTTTGTTACGCAGATTCCCGCGCATTTTCATTCCGCTTGAGGTAAAGCTGGCACCGTACAGGGTGACTTCATCATCGGAGGAGACGTCCTGCGTTACCAGATTCACCTGGGCATTATTCGTTGTGATGCGCTGAAGCTGTGCGTCTTTCGTCAGGCTATTCACCTCGACGTTGCCGTACAAATAGAGCATCTTGTCTTTTGTCAGCTTGGCGCGATCGGCGCGTACTGACCAGGTTGCCGTACCCTGTTCATTGAACAACGTGGCAACAGGCGTGGTAAACCAGCTCAACTGTTCGTCGTTGAAATACTCCGCTTTTTCCGAAATCAGTCTGTAGCTCAGCTTACCGGCGGGGCTGTATACCTGCGTGTTGGTCTTTTCGCTGGTATAAACTGGCACGGCGGGGTCGTTTGCATCCGGTGCTGTTACCGTGTCCTCATCCGCAATATTCCAGCCGATGAGGATAAGCACCAACAGAGCCAGAAAAGCGGTGAGCCAACGCTTGGTTTTACTCATATTGACAACCCTTTGGCATGCTCCAGCTTGTCCTGCGAGAACAGAATCAAATCACACAGCTCACGTACTGCGCCGCGGCCTCCCGCAATGCGGGTGACATAATCTGCGCGCGGCAATAACAGCGGATGGGCATCAGCCACGGCAACGCTCAGCCCGACCTGTGCCATCACTGGCCAGTCGATCATATCGTCGCCGATATACGCGACCTGATTTGCCGTTACTGACAGTTTATCCAACAGATCGTTGAAGGCCAAAACCTTATCCGATTGCCCCTGATAAAGATGGTTAATGCCCAGCGTTTTACACCGATCTTCCAGCAATTTTGCTGAACGCCCGGTAATGATGGCAACCTCAATATCGGATGTCAGCAAGCAGCGAATACCATAACCGTCGCGGACGTTAAAGGCTTTCAGCTCTTCGCCGTGATTACCCCTATAAATCAGACCATCGGACATCACGCCGTCAACGTCGCAGATTAACAGGCGAACCTCACGGGCTTTATCCAGTACCTGTTGATCGACAGACCCATAGCAGGTATCGGTTTGCGCCCTGACTTCACTCATTCACTATTATCCTTTCTTTTTAAACCACGCCAGCCCGCAGCATATCGTGCATATGGACGATCCCGACCAGACGATCGTTTTCTGCCACCAGCACGGAGGTGATGTGGCGCGACTGCATCAGGTTAAGTGCATCCACCGCCAGCGTTTGCGGTGCGACCCGGATGCCGCCCGCGGTCATCACATCAGCAATGCGCGCGCTGTTCAAGTCAATATTCATGTCGAAGATACGGCGCAGGTCACCATCGGTAAAGATGCCCTGAATTTTCATATCCGCCTCGCAGATTACCGTCATACCCAGATTTTTGCGCGTAATTTCCACCAGCGCATCACGTAATGAGGCATCGTGTGGGACATGGGGAATCTCATCGCCCGAATGCATGATATCGCTGACGCGCAGTAAAAGTTTGCGGCCGAGTGCGCCACCAGGGTGAGAAAGGGCGAAATCTTCTGCGGTAAAGCCGCGCGCCTGTAACAAGGCTACGGCCAGCGCATCTCCCATGACCAGCGTTGCAGTAGTGCTGGTGGTGGGCGCCAGACCGAGCGGGCAGGCTTCCTGTGGGACATGAACACACAGGTGAATATCCGCTGTTTTCCCCATTATACTTTCCGGTGCGCTGGTCATGCAGATCAGGAATACTTTCTGGCGTTTCAGAACGGGAATCAGCGACAGAATTTCATGGGACTCGCCAGAGTTGGAAATGGCGATCACGATATCGTGTGGCGTCACCATGCCGAGGTCACCGTGGCTGGCTTCGCCGGGATGAACAAAAAAAGCAGGTGTGCCGGTGCTGGCGAAGGTCGCGGCAATTTTGCAGCCGATATGGCCGGATTTGCCCATTCCCATTACCACCACTTTGCCTTCGCAGTGAAATATCTTTTTGCAGGCGAGGGTAAAATTGTCGTCAATGTATTGATCTAATTGCGCAAGCCCATCGCGTTCGATACTCAGTACCTGCTTGCCGGCCTGCTGGAAATCGAAATCCGCGGGTAGTTCATGAGCCTTTTGTCGCGAGTGATCGGCTTGTGATGCATGATCGGATAGTGCACGGTCAGACTGCTGTTTTAGATGCGCATCTTGTTCAAACTGTGACATACCAATAGTCCTGATTATGATGAAAAACAGAGCGTCTTATGAAAAACAAAACTTCTTATGAAAAACAAAACTGCTTATGAAAAGCAAAATAGGGCCGTCAGATAGGCGATAAATGCGCAACATAATAATGCGCCAGGGCCCTGTCCTATACGGCGTTTTTTGCTGAGGCACAGTGCGGTTAATAGCACGCTTGCCGCCAGCATGACCCAATAGTCGCGCTGAAAAACCTGAGGGTTCAGTGCGCCTGGCGAGAACAGAGCAGGTACGCCCAGAACAATCGCGATATTAAAAATGTTCGAGCCAATCAGGTTGCCCAGCGCAATGTCATCTTCTTTCTTCAACGTCCCGACGATGGCGGTAGCAAGCTCAGGCAGGCTGGTGCCAATCGCCAATATGGTCAGCCCGATGGTCAACTCGCTGACATCGAAGTAGCGTGCAATGACGGTGGCGTTATCCACCACCATGCGGGCGGCCATGGGTAAAATAATCATACCGAGAATCAGCCACAACACGGCGACCATCTGGCTGCTGTCATCCTGCGGGAGTTCCGCCAGCTGTTCGCGCGTCAGGCTATCGCCGCCTTCTCGCTGCGCCTGTTGTGCCATGCGAAGTATCAACACCAGACACAGAATGGCGGCCAAGAGCAGCATTATGCCGTCGGCACGGCTCAGGTAGCTATCATGCAGTAAAACACCACACAATAAAGTGACGGACAACATGAGCGGTAATTCCCGGCGCAGGATGGCCGAATGTACCGTTAGCGGGCGAATGAGTGCCGCGCTGCCGAGAATGAGTAAAATATTGGTGATATTGGAGCCCAGAACATTACCAACGGCCATGTCGCGTTGATCGTTTAAGGCAGCAGTAACCGAAACAATCAGCTCGGGTAGCGAGGTGCCAAAGCCGACAATAGTGATGCCAATGACGAAAGGAGGTAAGCCAAGAGAACGCGCAAGCACGGCGGCACCATAGACAAGACGATCGGCACCGTAAACCAGTAATAGCAAACCAACGAACAAGAGTAGTGTTGCAAAAAGCATGCAGCGTCCTTTAATAGGATATATACCCATCATACTTCAAGCTGCATGTGCGTTGGCTTTTCTCTCTCACCCCAGTCACTTACTGATGTAAGCTCCCGGGGATGAATGAGAGACATATTGTCTCTCACCAGAGGTCAGCCTTTGGCTGCTCAAATTCGTCTTTGACGAGTTTGTCGCTGCGTCGCCGCCTTCCTGCAACTCGAATTATTTAGTGTATAATCACCGGCCTGTTGTCGAATAAGTCAGTATTTCTGGACGATTTTCGCACAAAAAGCATTTTTCTGTGATGAGTGCTAATTCTGACGGTGCTTGGCGAAAAAGTAAAACCTGTCGCGATAAGTAAAACCCAGTAACGGTTTGTGCCGCCATTTTGGACAAGAACTTACGGTAAGTTTTTGTAAAACTCGCACCTTGATGAAAGCCAGCCGTTAGGCTGGAGTGAAAGACCTCTTTATGAGCGTACTGATGGGTAAGGAATGGAAATAATGAACCATGAGGCAACTAATCTGGTCGAGATCCGTGGTCTTAGCTTTCGGCGCGGAGAACGAGAGATTTTTACAGACATCACGCTGAATGTGCCTAAAGGCAAGGTCACTGCGATTATGGGGCCTTCCGGTATCGGTAAAACTACGCTGCTGCGCCTGATTGGCGGACAGCTACCGCCAGACAGCGGCGAAATTTGGTTTGATGGCGAGAATATCCCGACACTGTCGCGCAGCGAGCTGTATAACGCGCGCAAGAAAATGAGCATGTTGTTTCAGTCTGGGGCGTTATTCACCGATTTGAACGTGTTTGATAATGTCGCCTGGCCGCTGCGTGAACATACTCAACTGCCGGAATCGCTGTTGCGTAGCATCGTCATGATGAAGCTGGAAGCGGTAGGTCTACGCGGTGCGGCGGAACTGATGCCTGCGGAGCTTTCCGGCGGCATGGCGCGGCGCGCGGCGCTGGCGAGAGCGATTGCACTTGACCCCGAACTGATTATGTTTGATGAGCCTTTTGTTGGGCAAGACCCGATCACACTGGGAATACTGGTGAAACTCATCGATGAGTTGAATCATGCTTTGGGCGTGACCTGCATTGTGGTTTCTCACGATGTGCCGGAGGTGATGAGCATCGCCGATTACGCGTATATCGTGGCCGACAAGCGGGTGGTGGGGGAAGGGACAGCGGATCAACTGAGGGCGAACAATGACCCGCAGGTTCGTCAGTTCCTGGATGGTATCGCCGACGGGCCAGTGCCTTTCCGTTTTCCGGCTGGTGACTATAAAGCGTCGCTGCTAGGTTCAGGGGGTTAACGCAGTCATGTTATTACGGACGTTGGCGTCGTTGGGGCGTCAGGGAATCTCCACCAGTGCCTCGTTTGGGCGCGCCGGGCTGATGCTGTTTAATGCTCTGGTGGGTAAACCCGAATTCAGAAAACAGTGGCCGCTGTTGGTAAAACAGCTTTACAGCGTTGGCGTGCAGTCGCTGCTGATCATCATGGTTTCCGGCCTGTTTATCGGCATGGTGCTGGGGTTACAGGGCTATCTCATCCTGACGACTTACAGCGCCGAGGCCAGCTTGGGCATGATGGTGGCGCTGTCACTGCTGCGTGAACTTGGTCCGGTGGTGACGGCATTGTTGTTCGCCGGACGTGCGGGTTCCGCGCTGACGGCGGAAATTGGCCTGATGAAGGCAACGGAACAGCTCTCCAGTATGGAGATGATGGCGGTTGATCCGCTGCGCCGCGTGGTCGCGCCGCGTTTCTGGGCGGGGTTAATCAGCATGCCGCTGCTGGCGGTGATTTTTGTCGCCGTGGGCATTTGGGGTGGCGCGCTGGTCGGTGTGGACTGGAAAGGCATCGACAGCGGGTTCTTCTGGTCTGCCATGCAGGGCGCAGTTGACTGGCGTCAGGATGTCTTGAACTGCGTGATTAAAAGTATCGTATTTGCGATTACCGTGACCTGGATTGCACTGTTTAACGGCTATGACGCGATCCCGACGTCTGAAGGGATCAGCCGTGCAACGACCCGAACCGTCGTGCACTCGTCGTTAGCGGTACTGGGATTGGATTTTGTGCTGACAGCACTGATGTTTGGGAACTGAGTCGATGCAAACAAAGAAAACTGAAGTCTGGGTTGGTGTGTTTATGTTGATCGCGCTGGCTGCTATCCTCTTTTTATGTCTGAAAGTCGCCGATCTCAAATCGATTGGTAACGAGCCGACGTACCGCCTGTATGCGACGTTTGACAACATTGGCGGGCTGAAGGCGCGTTCTCCGATCAGAATTGGCGGCGTGGTTGTTGGCCGCGTAGCGGATATTTCGCTGGACGAGAAAACGTACCTGCCGCGTGTGGCAATGGATATTCAGCAGCGCTACGATCATATTCCTGATACCAGTTCTCTGGCCATTCGTACCTCTGGCTTGCTGGGCGAACAGTATCTGGCACTGAACATTGGGTTTGAAGATGAGGAAATGGGCACCGCGATCCTGAAAGACGGTGGTGTGATTCAGGACACCAAATCAGCGATGGTGCTTGAAGACCTCATCGGCCAATTCCTATATAAGAGCGGTAGCAATAGCGAAGATAATGCCGGTCAATCGGGTTCGGAGCCGGGTGCCAATCCTGCGGCAACCCCTGAACACAACAACGAACCTGTTCCTTCACATCCATAAGAGGATATCTGCATGTTTAAACGTTTACTGATGGTGGCTTTACTGGTGGTCGCGCCATTAGCCAACGCGGTGGATCAAACGAATCCCTATCGTTTAATGAATGAAGCGGCGGAAAAAACTTTTGATCGTTTAAAGAATGAACAGCCAAAAATCAAACAAAATCCTGATTATTTGCGTACGGTCGTACGTGAAGAGCTGCTGCCATATGTTCAGGTGAGATACGCCGGTGCGCTGGTTCTGGGCCGTTACTACAAAGATTCGACACCGGCTCAGCGTGATGCCTATTTCAAAGCGTTTGAAGCTTATCTGGAGCAGGCTTACGGACAGGCGTTGGCGATGTATAACGGGCAGTCTTATCAGATCGCTCCTGAACAGCCGCTGGGCAATGCCGATATCGTTTCCATTCGCGTCACCATCACTGATAACGGCGGCCGTCCTCCGATACGTCTCGATTTCCAATGGCGTAAAAACAGTAAAACCGGTAACTGGCAGGCATACGACATGATTGCCGAAGGTGTCAGTATGATCACCACCAAGCAGAACGAGTGGGCGGCAATATTGCGTCAGAACGGCGTGGATGGCCTGACTAAACAACTGGAATCCTCGGCGAAGCAGACCATCACGTTGGATCAGAAAAAGTAATTTGGGTGTGAACATGGTGAACGCATTGAACTGGCAAGCGCAGGACTCCACGCTGGCGTTAACGGGCGATCTGGATCGTGAAACGCTGTTACCGTTCTGGCAGCAGCGTGAATCGTTGCTGGCGGGTAAAACCACGCTGGATGTGTCTGGATTAAATCGCGTTGATTCTGCCGGGTTAGCATTGCTGATGCACGTTTATCAGCAGCCATCTTCAGGCGGAGAGATAGCGATTGTCGGTGCCAGCGATCGGCTAAAAACGCTCATTGCGCTCTATAACCTGAATGAAATCATTCCTGTGTCTTAAACCGTAACGCGGGTTACTAGATTCGCCCCTTTAGGCATCGTCTGAAGGGGCGCATTCTTTGTTTAAGATAGCGCCATATTCATCTAAGATACCTCCCTGTAAATCATCTCCCCCTGACATAGAAATCGAGAGCGATGGAAAATAACGAAATTAAAGACGTGCTGATGAACGCATTGGCACTGGAAGAAGCCCATGTTTCTGGTGATGGCAGCCATTTTCAGGTCATCGTAGTGGGCGGACTTTTTGCTGGAATGAGCCGAGTAAAAAAACAGCAGGCTGTTTATGCGCCGCTGATGGAGTACATCGCGGATAACCGTATTCATGCGCTGTCGATCAAGGCTTACACGCCGGAAGAGTGGCAACGCGACCGTAAACTGAACGGCTTCTAAGTATTATTCCCCGTACGAGTGGGAATAAACTGCTGATATCAGTGTGACGACATATTGAATTAAGACATCGAGATACAAAGACTATGGATAAATTTCGTGTTCAGGGCCCAACCCGCTTAGCGGGGGAAGTGACCATTTCCGGCGCCAAGAATGCTGCGTTGCCCATCCTGTTCGCTGCGTTACTCGCAGAAGAGCCGGTAGAAATTCAGAACGTACCGAAACTACGCGATATTGATACCACCATGAAGCTGCTGGGTCAGTTGGGTGCGCGCGTTGAGCGTAACGGTTCCGTCCATGTGGATGCCAGCGATGTAAACGTGTTCTGTGCGCCGTACGATCTGGTGAAAACCATGCGCGCCTCTATTTGGGCTTTAGGGCCGCTGGTGGCGCGTTTTGGTCAAGGTCAGGTCTCGCTGCCCGGCGGCTGTGCGATTGGCGCGCGCCCGGTAGATTTGCACATTTACGGCCTTGAGCAGCTCGGTGCGCAGATCGTACTGGAAGAAGGCTATGTCAAAGCGACGGTTGATGGCCGCCTGAAAGGTGCGCACATCGTGATGGATAAAGTGAGCGTAGGTGCCACGGTCACCATCATGAGCGCGGCAACGCTGGCAGAAGGCACCACGATTATTGAGAACGCGGCGCGTGAACCAGAGATTGTCGATACGGCAAACTTCCTGAATACGCTGGGTGCGAAAATCAGCGGTGCAGGTACGGATAAAATCACCATTGAAGGCGTTGCGCGTCTGGGCGGCGGTGTCTACCGCGTGGTGCCTGACCGTATTGAAACTGGGACATTCCTGGTCGCGGCTGCGGTATCTCGCGGTCAGATTATCTGTCGCAATACCCGTCCTGATACGTTGGATGCGGTATTGGCGAAGCTGCGCGAAGCGGGCGCGGAGATCGAAATTGGCGAAGACTGGATCAGTCTGGATATGCACGGTAAGCGTCCAAAAGCGGTTACCGTTCGCACGTCGCCGCATCCGGGGTTCCCGACCGATATGCAGGCGCAGTTCAGCCTGCTGAATCTGGTTGCGGAAGGGACGGGCGTGATTACCGAAACCATCTTCGAAAACCGCTTCATGCACGTGCCTGAGCTTATCCGTATGGGCGCACAGGCGGAAATTGAGAGCAATACGGTAATTTGCCACGGCGTTGATAAGCTGTCTGGTGCGCAGGTGATGGCGACCGACTTACGTGCGTCAGCCAGTCTGGTATTAGCGGGCTGTATCGCAGAAGGTGTGACGATAGTCGATCGTATTTATCATATCGATCGTGGCTATGACCGCATCGAAGACAAGCTGCGTGGATTAGGTGCGAACATCGAGCGCGTTAAAGAGCGCGAGTAAGCGGGTTTCAGCTGAATTAGATTCCGTCAACTGGGTGGGTTCCCACCCGGTTTCTTGTTTACCTGCCGATGTGACCCTTTCGACTGATCCTACATACTGTTATTGGGGGGGAAATTCCTGAATCGTCATCTGTAGCGTGATTTGCTTTTTATCACGCACAATCGCGACTGGAATGACGGTGCCGGGGCGTATTTCCGAAACCTGCTCCATGGTTTCAATAATCGAGCGTGCAGGCTTATTGTTCACGCTAACGATGACGTCTTCGACACGAATACCCGCTTTATCCGCCGGTCCATCTAGGTCGATAGTCTGAACAAGAATACCGCTCAATCTATCCTGTGCATCACGATTGTTGGTCAACGTGCTGTTTTCAATGTTCTCGATCTGCACACCGTTGACGCCAATATAGCCACGCACTACGCGACCATCGCGGATGAGTTTGCCCATCACCTTGGTGGCTAGTGCCACAGGTATCGCGAAGCTAATGCCTTCTGGTGTTTCACCATTGCTGCTTTTATCAAAAGAAAGGGTATTAATACCGACCAGTTCACCGAGCGTGTTGACCAGCGCACCGCCGGAATTTCCGTGGTTAATCGATGCATCGGTTTGCAGCAAGTTCTGGCGTCCTACCTGGCTTCTTTGTTGCCCATAAGCGCTGAGGCTGACGCGACCCGTGGCGCTGATGACGCCCTGCGTGACGGTTTGCCCCAGATTATAAGGGTTGCCGATCGCCATCACGATATCGCCGACGTGCGGTATACGGTCTGGATTCATGGGAATAACGGGCAGATTGACGCCATCAATTTGCAACACGGCTAGGTCGGTCAGGCTATCGGAACCGATCACGCGGGCTTCGTACAGCCTGCCGTCTGATAGCTCTATCTGGATTTGTTGCACGTTATTAATCACATGCTTGTTGGTTAAAATGTACCCTTTTTCATTCATGATGACGCCGGAGCCGAGAGGATGAATAGCGACTTCGTTGGGTTTACCCTCCTTGGCAACCCGGTTATAAACGTTCACCACAGCAGGAGCCGCATGGCTGACACCCTGATGGTAGCTTATGGGCGAACCATTATTTTTATCATTGCCTTTCAGAAACGACGTGCCAGACCCGACAAAGGGCAGTACGGCCAGAATAATACCGGCGACGAGGGCACCAAAGAGTGCTGAACGTAATAACTTAGCGAGCATGGCCGTGATTTACTGTGGAAAGAGGAGATAACGGGAGGATATCATGAGAAGTTCGGACACCGCATGGCTCGGTGTCCGATTTTTTAACATCAGCGATGTTCTGGCCAGTTAAGCTGCCGAAAAAGACGGCAAGTAATTAACGTAGCAGCAGATAAATCGTTTCTTCGCCCCGGACGATATTCAGTGCCAGAACGGAAGGTTTCGCTTCCAGCAGTTTGCGTAGTTGCGTGATGTTTTCAATACGCTCGCGGTTTACGCCGATGATGATATCGCCTTTTTGCAGACCAACCTGGGCGGCTGGGGTGTCTTTGGCGACGTTATCAATCTGCACGCCTTTGCTGCCGTCTTTCAATTGGCCATTTGTCAGAGAGGCACCCTGTAATGACGGTGAAAGCGTTTCGGCGCTGGTTGAAGCCGATGAGCTGTTATCCAGCACGACGGACACTTCCTGCGGTTTACCATCACGCAGCAGGCCGATTTTCACGGTCTTGCCCGGCGCAGTAGTCCCAACTTTGGCTCTCAGTTCTGCAAAGCTGCTGATCGGTTTACCATCTAACGTCGTCAACACGTCGCCTGCCTTGATACCGGCTTTGGCTGCGGCAGATTTCGGTAAGACTTCGCTGACGAAAGCACCGCGCTGTGCATCGACGTTGAAGGCTTTCGCCATCTCAGACGTCATTTCGCTACCTTTAATACCCAGTAGCCCGCGCTTGACCTCGCCAAATTCAACCAGCTGCTGCGCTAGGTTCTGCGCCATGTTGCTGGGTATAGCGAAGCCGATGCCGATGTTCCCGCCACCCGGTGCGAGGATAGCCGTATTGATACCGATCAGTTCACCGTTGAGGTTAACCAACGCACCGCCGGAGTTACCGCGGTTGATGGACGCATCGGTCTGGATGAAGTTTTCCAACCCTTCAAGATTCAGGCCGCTACGTCCCAGCGCGGAGATAATACCGGACGTTGCGGTTTGACCAAGGCCGAATGGGTTACCTACGGCAACGGCGAAATCACCAACGCGCAGTTGATCGGAGTCGGCCATTTTTACAGAGACCAGATTTTTGGCATTATTCAGCTGTAGCAGGGCGATATCGGTCTGCTCGTCACGACCAATCAGCTTTGCCTCATACTCACGTCCGTCATTGAGCTGGACGCGGATTTTATCGGCGTTATTGATGACGTGATTGTTGGTGAGCACATAACCTTTTGCTGCATCAATAATGACGCCGGAGCCTAGCCCTTCAAACGGACGAGTATTTTGTTTGTCTGTTGGGAAGTTCGGACCAAAGAAGAATTTGAACTCTTCTGGTACGCGCTGGCGCTGTACCTGTGTACCTTCAACGTGCACGCTGACGACGGCTGGCAAGACTTTTTCCAGCATCGGGGCCAGGCTTGGCGTCTGTTGGCCTTGAACCACGGCAGGCAGCGCAGCATTCGCTGCGGGAAGCGTGGACAGGGTCAAACCAATACTCATTGCCAGTGCACTAAATAATAATGATGTTTCTTTCATTGTTATTAACTCTCTCACGGCCTGCGGATGAATAAAACGATCATATATAAACTTAAAGACACGGTGAAGAGTCAGACTGGCGATCAATGTGTAAAGTTCACTGCTGTTTCGTCAGCAGATTGTAACTATCGCTTTTATACAGTGAGTTATCTAGCGATGACAGCCTGCGGCGCGTGTCTTAAACGTACAAGCGCTTTAAGCGTAGAACAAGAGAAGGGAAAACGTGAGGCCAGAAAACCTCACGTTATACCCGTCATACTTCAAGCTGTAGGTGTGTTGGCTGCGTCCGTTACTCGGCTCATCCATGAGCCTCGCCCCGTTGGGGCCGCTGCAAGCAGCGTTCAAATCTGCTCCAGGCAGATTTGTCACCCGAATCACTTACTTGGGTAAGCTCATCGGGATGAGGGAGAGACATCCTGTCTCTCACCGGAGGCAAGCCGTTGGCTGGTCAAATTCGTTCCCGACGAATTTGACCCTCTCTTGTGCGGCCTTCCTACAGTCCGAATTATTTAGGGCATAATTAGTTGATATTATTTGCGAATCGGGCGTTCGCTCCGCAGCAGGCCTGATGCACCATCGGAATAATCACGTGGCGGCATGTTCACCGGAGCTTGGTCATTATCCGCTTCTGACTCGGTCAGACGATATTTAAACGGATTATCCTGGCCGGGAACATGGGGCAACAGGCTACTGGAGCTTTTCGCCATGTGCTGATAAAGCTGACGATAATCATCCGCCATGTTATCCAACAACTCCGCACTACGGGCGAAGTGACCCACCAATTCCTGACGATAGTCTTCCAGTTCGGTTTTGCTTTTCTCCAGCTCATTTTGCAATACCTGCTGTTGCCGTAACTTACGGTTACCAAAGCGCATGGCGACAGCACCAACAATAATACCGACAACTAAACCTATCAGCGCATACTCCCAAGTCATAATCGCTCCTATTTTGACGTCGTTGTCCCGTAGGGTTTTTCACTTAATAATAGTCACTATAACCGCTAACCTTGCCTGAGTGGAATCCTGATACTCGATGACGGAAAGGAATGTTGACCTATCGCAGACATCAAGGTTGTTAACTGCGACGATTACGGCTTAAATCGACGGCAACACACAGCAAAATACAACTAACTTTTTTCTCAGGGATTGCGATGGCTACTCCACAGAAAACACGGCAGCAAACAACACCCTTGGCACGCTATCAGCAGGCGCTTGCCGCGGGTGAATATCAGCCGGATGAGGTGCAGCGGCAAACCGTTGTGCGTCTGGACGCGATACATCAGGCACTAGGCGAGCGTGCTGCTGCTGGGACATCTGAACGCGTGGGGAAATGGCGTAGCTGGCTGGGGCGGCGTGATAAACGTGAATCTGCGCCAGTTCAAGGGCTGTACATGTGGGGCGGCGTCGGGAGGGGGAAAACCTGGCTGATGGATATGTTCTTCCACAGTCTGCCCGCTGAGCGCAAGATGCGTCTGCACTTCCATCGTTTTATGCTGCGTGTGCATGAAGAACTGAACCAGTATCAAGGGCAGGAAAATCCGCTGGAGAAAGTGGCCGACGGTTTTAAAGCCGAAACGGATGTGCTGTGCTTCGATGAGTTTTTCGTCTCTGATATTACCGATGCGATGCTGCTGGCTGAACTGCTGCGTGCGCTGTTTGCTCGCGGCATTGCGCTGGTGGCGACGTCGAATATTCCGCCAGACGATCTCTACCGTAATGGGCTGCAACGCGCGCGTTTTCTGCCTGCGATTGAGCTGATTAAGCAGTATTGTGAAGTGCGTAATGTCGATGCGGGTATCGATTATCGTCTGCGTACGCTGACGCAGGCACACCTTTATCTCTCGCCGCTGAATGAAGAAACGGATGCTGCGATGCAGCAGATGTTTACCCGCCTGACCGGGAAACAGTGGCAGACGCCAGGGCCAGTGCTGGAGATCAATCATCGTCCGTTATCGACACTTGGCGTGAGCGACGGCGTATTGGCGGTCGATTTCCACACGCTGTGTACTGAAGCACGTAGCCAGAATGATTACATCGCACTGTCGCGTCTCTACCACACAATGCTGTTGCACAATGTGACGGTGATGGAAACGAAGGAAGAGAACACCGCCCGCCGTTTTCTGGCGCTGGTGGACGAGTGCTACGATCGCCGTATCAAATTGATTATTTCTGCGCAGGCATCGATGTTTGAAATCTATCAGGGAGAACACCTGAAATTTGAATATCAGCGTTGTTTATCCCGTTTGCAGGAAATGCAAAGCGAAGAGTATTTGCGTCAACCCCATTTGGCGTAACGCAGACGATGGCTTTTCGTCATTTTCGAGTGAAAAAGGGTCGATTTTTAAGAATGACTTCTCTATAATCTTGCGACCCCACGTTACAACAAAGTTTTTTTCCCAAAAACTTTATAGTGCCGGCAATGGCTATTCGAAGGGGTAGGTTTGCTGGACTTGATGGTCGTGTGAGCCTCAACTGTTTTCGAGCGTTCGGGTGTTCACCAACGTGTAACTAATTATTGGGTAAGCTTTTAATGAAAACTTTTACAGCTAAACCAGAGACCGTAAAACGTGACTGGTACGTTGTTGATGCGAACGGTAAAACTTTAGGCCGTCTCGCTACTGAACTGGCTCGTCGTCTGCGCGGCAAGCATAAAGCGGAATATACCCCGCACGTTGATACGGGTGATTACATCATCGTTCTGAACGCTGACAAAGTTGCTGTAACTGGCAACAAGCGTACTGACAAGATTTATTATCATCACACCGGTCACATCGGTGGTATTAAACAAGCGACCTTTGAAGAGATGATTGCCCGCCGTCCTGAGCGTGTGATTGAAATCGCGGTTAAAGGCATGCTGCCGAAGGGCCCGTTGGGTCGTGCTATGTTCCGTAAACTGAAAGTTTACGCGGGCACCGAGCACAATCACGCGGCACAGCAACCGCAAGTTCTGGACATTTAATCGGGATTATAGGCAATGGCTGAAAATCAATACTACGGCACTGGTCGCCGCAAAAGCTCCGCCGCTCGCGTGTTCATCAAACCGGGCAACGGTAACATCGTTATCAACCAGCGTAGTCTGGAACAGTACTTCGGTCGCGAAACTGCCCGCATGGTAGTTCGTCAGCCGCTTGAACTGGTCGACATGGTTGGTAAATTTGATCTGTACATCACCGTTAAAGGTGGTGGTATCTCTGGTCAGGCTGGTGCGATCCGTCACGGTATCACCCGCGCTCTGATGGAGTATGATGAGTCTCTGCGTAGCGAACTGCGTAAAGCTGGTTTCGTTACTCGTGATGCTCGTCAGGTTGAACGTAAGAAAGTCGGCCTGCGTAAAGCACGTCGTCGTCCTCAGTTCTCCAAGCGTTAATTTCTGGCTGCTTTGCAGCGAAATCAATGCAAAAAACCCGGTGCTGGTCACCGGGTTTTTTTATGTCTCAGCCGCGCTTTAGGCTAGGCTACCAATGCAAAAGACCACCTATTGAGGTGGTCTTTTGCATTTAGAATTTAGCGTTTACCTTTACTGCGATGGTGTCTGCTATTCCGTTGCGTTTCTTACATCATGCAGATCGCGATCTTTGACTTCTGGCATCAAAAGGGCGGATAGCAAGCCAATGCAGGAGTAGCAAATTAGCATCACAACGATGGGATACCACGACCCCGTTATTTGGCAAAAAATACCCGCTAACAAAGGACCGAGCCCGGTAGCGAATAACCCACCGATTTCTTTGGAAATTGCCATTTGGGAGAAGCGGTTTTTTGAACCGAACATCTCTGCCATCGTGATCCCTTCGATAGCGGCTTGCCCCAACACTGCGATGTTATGAATGAGGATTAAGCATACCGTTATCGTGGCAACTGCCTGCTCTTTATTCACAATGATTGAAATCATCGGATAAGCGAGAAGAATAGAGCCCAGCGTCAGGATAATATAAGGAATGCGGCGTCCGATTCTATCTGATAGCCACCCCAGCAATGGGATTGTCAGAAAGCCGATGACTGAACTAATCATGATGGCATCGGTTGGAACGGCCTTGTTAAAGAGTAGCGTTTGTACCATGTAGCCAGCCAGGAAAGTCTGGATAATGCCCGAGTTCCCCGCCTGTCCGAAGCGAAGGCCTGTTGCAATCCAAAACGCTTTCCCTTTTAGCAAAGACCAAAAAGGAGTGGGCTGGTGGGCGACTTCTTTTGTTTCCTGTACCCCTTCAAATACTGGGCTTTCTTTCAGATTCAGACGTAACCAGATAGCAAACCCCATCACCACGAAACTCGCAAGGAAGGGAAGACGCCACGCCCAATCAATGATTTCTTCATTGCTAAAGAGGTAAAACATCGCAGCCCAAATGGCCGTTGCACTCAAGGTTCCGCAGTTGGTTCCCATTGCAACCAGCGAGGCAATAATGCCTTTTTTACCCTTAGGCGCATATTCTGCCAGCATGGTACTGGCACCAGAGATCTCTGCACCGGCACCCAGTCCCTGAATCACTCTGAGCAATACCAATAGAATCGGTGCCAGAATACCAACCTGCTGGTAAGTCGGGAGTGCGCCTATTAATGTGGTACAAACACCCATTAATGCAATGGTAATAAACAGGACCTTTTTCCTGCCTACTCTATCTCCCATTTTCCCGAAGAAGACGGCACCGACAATACGGGCAATGTATCCTGCACCGTAGGTTCCCATCGCGAGAATTAATGCCATAGCAGCCGATTGTTCAGGGAAGAAAATTTCATGGAAGACCAGTGCGGCACCAAGAGAATAGAGCTGGAAATCCATGAATTCTAGTGTGGTACCGAGCCAGCCAGAAACGGATGCCCTGGCAAGATCGGAGGTGCTTCTTTTAACTTTAACTGGAGATGAGTTCATAGTGTCACCATATGATTATTAGATTTAATTCAATATGTGGTGAGGTATAAATACCTGGTGGCACACACGAAAAATCATTTCCAGACAAGGTGTGGAAATAATTAGTCGGTAGAAGAATAAGAAAAACACCACATCTTGATTTTTGGTCAACAGCGTATTGTCAGCATTCCTTTGCCGTATTCTTCCGATTTAAAATTAAAGGTGATGTCTTTATTAAAATTTAACGAGTACTTTTGAGGAAATATTTTTATCACTCGCAGCAATTAATGCATCTTCAACATCATGATAAGAATATTCAGCGGAGATAATAGGTTGTGGATTTATAATACCTTTCTCCAGCCATTTAACCGCAGTAGCAAACTCATTAATGAATCGGAATGATCCTTTCCACGTGAGTTCTTTTACTAGCATTTGTGCAACAGGATATTGAACAGGGCTTGGTCCCATACCAATTTGTACAATCAAACCATTAGGGCGCGTCGCAAAGACCGATGAGGCGATTGCCGCAGGCGCACCGCTGGCCTCGAATGTCACATCAAAGTAGCCTTTATTTTGGTTATAGATTTCCATTGCACTTTCATCAAGCGGATTGACGGAGGCATCGGCTCCCATTTCCAGCGCGATGTTTCTGCACCGTTCACTGATGTCGGATGCAACAATCTCTACGGCGCCTGAGGCTTTCGCTGCGGCAATCGTCAAAGCACCAATAGGACCCGCACCGATGACCAGAACTTTTTTACCGACTAGGCTGCCTGCGACGTTGATGGCATGAATAACAACCGCCGTTGGTTCCGCAAGTGCCATAATTTGCGAAGGGACATTTTCGTCATAGGGATAGCACTGCTGTGCGGAAACCGTGACATATTGAGCAAAACCGCCGTGTACGTGCGGATTAAATTGGGCGCTTCCCATGAATCGCATACTGGGGCATTCGTTCTGCTTGCCTTCCAGACAATACTCACATTTGTTGCAAGGCTGGGAAGGATTGATCGCCACTTTTTGGCCGACTTTTAATTGGCTATTGGCAGGTGCCTGATGAATTCTGCCAACGAATTCGTGACCAATGACCATGGGATGTTTTATTACAGATAAACCAGCATGGCCTTCATGATAATAATGAATGTCTGAACCACAAATACCACCGCACTCAACGTTAACGACAATATCATTTTCGGTATAAGTCAGCTCACGACTTTCTACTTTTACGTCTTTTTTTCCATGGACAATACATGCATCAAAGGTAAGCGTATCTTGTTTCATCTTGATACCTCTAAAATAATATAGTGTGGTTTTCCTTTGTCGCGGTGGAGAGAATTAAAACCACACGTTGACTTATCAATCATCCTGACGAATATCGATTCCTGAGAATCAGAGTACTGCTAACCATCCGCCATCGACATAGATGACCTGACCATTGATATAATTCGATGCATCAGCAGACAGGAAAATAGCCGTACCGATAAGTTCTTCGGTTTTTCCCCAGCGTTTAGTTGGGTTGCTACTTTTGACCCACTTATCGAACTCAACATCTTTAATCAAGGCTTCATTCATGTCGGTCAGGATGTAGCCGGGGCCGATTGCGTTCGCTTGAATGTTATATTCTGCCCATTCCGCCGACATGGAGCGCGTCAACATTTTGATTCCGCCTTTAGCGGCGGTATAAGGTGCGACGGTAGGACGTGCTTGTTCACTGGTCAGTGAACAGATATTGATAAATTTGCCGCCACGACCGCGTTTTATCATGCGGATTGCAGCCTCGCGGGATACGAGGAATGTCCCTGTCAGGTGAATGTCCATGACGCGCTGCCAGTCCTGTAGCGCGAGGTCGACTAACGGTTGACGATGCTGGATCCCTGCGTTATTAATCACAATGTCGATTTCTATACCAGCGGCATCCATCAGGTTGAATGCATTGACGATCTGGTCTTCTTTTGAGACATCAATCACGTAACCTTTGGCGTTATAGCCCTTTGCCGTTAGCTTTTGTACCGCCTCGTTCAGCGTTTCCTCTCTGATGTCGCTGAGTACAATGGCGGCACCCGCTGATGCGAGTCCTTCTGCATAGGAAAAGCCGAGGCCTCTTGCAGAACCGGTAATGAGTGCAGTTTTCCCTGATAGATCAAATAGTTTTGCGGCATCCATTATCAACTCCTTAACTGATTATTGAGCGGTGAATAGGTTATTTTTTAAGAGGTAGTATTGTCATACATCATGTCGTCATACAACTAACGAGTGGAAGTGATGGTGTCCCTTTGTTATACTTCAATCAACAGTCAAAGCGTTTTTTTGTGATCATGATTCCAATAATTGATTTGAGGCGTTATGGACAATATAGAATCAATACCAAGAAATAATATTGCTGAAGCCGTCTATCAGAAGATGCAGAAAAAGATACTCAGCGGCGAGTGGAAACAGGGTGAGAAATTACCGTCTGAGTTTGAATTAAGTGAAGCTTTTGAAGTAAGTAGAACGAGTATTCGCAGTGCGGTTCAAAAATTGAGGAACCTGGGAATCATCTATACCAAACATGGTCGAGGTTCTTTTGTTTCAAATGAACTTGAAAGCTTCCGTATGCAGGCGAATGACAAGCCGATTCTTCACCTGACGAAAGGTGAATTCATGGACATGATGGTGTTTCGGCAAACGGTGGAATTTAAGTGCATCGAGCTGGCGGCAAAAAATGCAACGGATGAAGATATTGCTCTTATAGAAGATGCACTTAACCGAATGCTGGTCAACAAAAACGACTATAAAAAATACTCTCAGGCCGACCTGGATTTCCACATGGCGATTATCAATGCGGCGCACAATAAAGTGTTTTCACATGCCATTAAGTATGTGAAAGGTATGTACTATTTCTATCTGGAAGAGTTAAACCGTGTATTAGGCATCACGTTAGATAGTATTGACGCGCATATCAAAATTTTTATGGCGATCAAAAACCGTGATATTGAAACCGCTAAGCTATGTCTGGATCAGGCAATGGAATGTAACATTGTTATGATTAACAACCTTGATAATAACTAACGCGTAAATATCGCCCTATTTCTCAGGCCGCTTACCGCTTCTTTTATTCGTATGTCAGTAACGGCCTGCCGGTGCTTGCTTTACAGCATCGGAAATTGATATTACTTCGCGATATTTTTGTATCTGAAATGTGCCCGTAGTGACCCACTATTTATCTAATTTATTAAAATTATTACCTTTAGTGACATCCCCTTCAGCCCGCTGTACTTCCCTGTTTTCTCTTCGATATAAGTTGCTTTTATTTTTTTCTTTTGATAGTAATACCTCAAGAGATATGATGTCATACAACAAATGAGATTCTACATAATCTGATTGTGGCTATCACAGGAGTTTTTGAATGATAAAGGTAACAAACGTAAAGACTATTCTAACGGCACCGGGTGGCATTGATCTGGTGGTCGTCAAGGTCGAAACCAATCAGGACGGCTTATACGGTTTGGGATGTGCGACCTTTACCCAACGTATTTTCGCGGTTGAAGCGGCCATTAATGAGTACATGAAGCCTTTCCTGATCGGGAAAGATCCTTCTCGTATTGAAGATATCTGGCAGTCTGCTGTCGTGAGCGGCTATTGGCGAAATGGGCCGGTGATGAACAATGCGATCTCGGCTATCGATATGGCGCTGTGGGATATCAAGGGCAAAGTCGCTAACCTGCCGGTCTATGAATTGCTGGGCGGCAAATGCCGTGACGGTATTCCGCTTTATCGTCATTGCGATGGTGCGGATGCGGTTGCGGCGGAAGATAACATCCGTGCGGCAATGGAAGAAGGGTACCAGTATGTTCGTTGTCAGATGGGCATGTACGGTGGAGCGGGGACGGAAGACCTCAAACTGATTGCCACTCAGTTGGATAAAGCCAATATCACGCCGAAGCGCTCACCAAGAACGAAGACGCCCGGTATTTATTTCGACCCTGATGCTTATGCCAGAAGCATTCCGGCCTTTTTCGATCATCTGCGCAATAAGATTGGGTTTGATGTTGAATTTATTCATGATGTTCATGAACGGGTATCGCCGGTTACCGCGTTGCAAATGGCGAAGTCTCTGGAAGATTACAAGCTCTTTTATCTTGAAGACCCCGTCGCGCCAGAGAATGTTGATTTCCTTAGCGTGATGCGCCAACAAACATCCACCCCAATCGCGATGGGAGAACTGTTTGTTCATGTTGCCGAATACAAACACCTGATAACCAATCATCTGATTGATTTTATTCGCTGCCATATCAGTATGATCGGTGGGATTACACCAGCCAAAAAACTGGCGACACTTGCCGAGTTTCATGGCGTGAGAACCGCCTGGCATGGCCCGGGTGATATTTCCCCTATTGGCGTAGTCGCGAATATGCACATTGATATGAGTATTACTAATCTGGGTATTCAAGAATATACGCCGATGAATGAGGCTCTACGGGACGTTTTCCCTGGCTGCCCGGATATTGAAGGCGGATACGCGTACCTGAACGATAAGCCAGGATTAGGAATTGATATCGATGAGCACAAAGCGAAGCAATTCCCTGTTGAAGGCGGATTGCCGTCATGGACGAATGCACGCTTGCCAGATGGCACTGCGGCACGACCTTAATCATCGGCTTAACGGCATCAATTTGCTTTAATTTCGATTACTTAGAAGCCGACGGCCCTCGTCGGCTTCTAGGCGTTTGACGCTTCAACGCAGGCCAATACCGGGGATTGATTATTCTCTGGCGGCGTTGCTTGGCCTTCGCTATTGCAGATGAAAAATTTGTATTTAATAAAAAAACTCTTACTTATCATTTTGTTAAATAAGATTATCCGCTTATATCCCCACAAAACGAACAAAATCTGATAAGCTATCCGCCGATTTTGTGCCTGTGTGTAAGCTATCGTGTAGCGGTTTAAAACAGCCGGATTTTGTCCGGTGACGTTTACACACATTGGCAAGCAGCATTTCGAATAGCGGTTTGCAGGTTACTGACTGCGCGGTTATTCGCCATATTTTCTCGATAAACTTGGAGGTTTTCATGGCTGTCGCTGCCAACAAACGTTCGGTAATGACGCTGTTTTCTGGTCCATCCGACATTTTTAGCCATCAGGTCCGCATCGTATTGGCGGAAAAGGGTGTGAGTGTCGAGATTGAGCAGGTAGACATGGATAATCTGCCTCAGGATCTTATTGACCTCAATCCTTACGGTTCCGTGCCAACGCTGGTCGATCGCGAACTGACGCTCTATGAATCCCGTATTATCATGGAGTATCTGGATGAACGTTTTCCTCATCCGCCGTTAATGCCTGTCTATCCGGTTGCGCGCGGTAACAGCCGCCTGATGATGCACCGCATTGAGAGCGACTGGTATTCTTTGCTGAAGAAAATTACGCACGGTAGCGCTCAGGAAGCGGACGCAGCACGTAAGCAATTGCGTGAAGAACTGCTGGCCATTGCCCCTGTGTTCAATGAAGCGCCTTACTTCATGAGCGAAGAGTTCAGCCTGGTGGATTGCTATCTGGCTCCGCTGCTGTGGCGTCTGCCGCAGTTAGGTATTGAACTGAGTGGTTCGGGCGCGAAAGAGCTGAAAGGCTACATGACTCGCGTCTTTGAGCGTGATGCGTTCCTGGCTTCCCTGACGGAAGTGGAACGTGAAATGCGTTTGCAAACCCGAGGTTAAACCGTATGGCGTTGTCTCAACTGTCTCCGCGTCGTCCGTATTTATTACGGGCTTTTTATGATTGGTTGCTGGATAACCAATTAACGCCTCATCTGGTGGTAGATGTCACTCTGCCGGATGTTATGGTGCCGATGGAGTTCGCCCGTGACGGCCAGATCGTGCTGAATATCGCACCACGCGCTGTTGGCGGCCTTGAGTTAGCTGATGACAGCGTTCGTTTCAATGCCCGTTTTGGCGGCGTACCACGTCAGGTTTATGTGCCGATGGCGGCCGTCATGGCGATTTATGCACGTGAGAACGGTGCTGGAACGATGTTTGAGTCCGAACCTGCTTACGAATCTGTAGGTGAATATAAAGACTTTCAGGAAGGCGCACCCGCTTCAGGGACGATCATGTCGATTGTCGATAGCTCATCTGATTCTGAAGCGCCTGACGATGGCTCGGGTTCTGATAATGAACCACCACCGCCGCCTAAAGGTGGCCGACCGTCGCTACGGGTCGTGAAGTAATGTTTAAGGGCACCCTTGTGGTGCCCTTTCTTATTCCCGTTATTCGCTGACTATACGGTTAATTGAACACCATTCCGCCATCAATCAATAGCGATTGTCCCGTCATATAGTCGGAATCGTGGCTGGCCAGATAGGACACGCAGGCAGCGACATCTTCCGGCTCGGAAAGGCGGCCCAGCGTGATGCGTTTGGCGAACTCTTCCGTCGCATAGCCACGCGGTTTCCCTGCGGATTCGGAGATCTTCCGATCAATTTCATCCCACATTGGCGTTTTTACGATACCCGGACAGTAACCATTGACCGTGATGCCCAGCGGCGCTAAATCGCGGGCGGCCGTTTGCGTTAAGCCACGAACCGCGAATTTACTTGAGCTGTAGACGGCGAGTTCAGGGTTGCCTACATGCCCAGCCTGCGAACAGGCATTGATAATTTTGCCGCCGTGACCCAGAGATTTGAAGGCATCGAGCGCAGCCTGAATCCCCCAGATAACGCCTTTGACGTTGATGTTATAAACGCGATCGACAACGTCTGGCATGATGTCTTCAATCAGGGTTGAAGGTGCTACACCAGCGTTATTGACGATGACGTTAAAGTCACCAAAGCGCTTTTTGGTTGCGGCAACCGCAGCGAAAACCGCCTCACGATCCGCGACGTCCGCCTGTAGTGCGATGGCCTGCCCGCCGGATTTTTCGATTTCCTGCGCGACGCTGTGTGCGGTTTCTTGGTTATAGTCCACGATGGCGACGGCAAAACCGTCTGCCGCCAGTCTGAGAGCAATAGCGCGGCCAATACCTTGACCGGCTCCTGTTACAAGAGCCACTTCGACTGTCATATTTCCTCCTTAATGAAATCCAATCTCAATAAAGACAAATTAATGCCGGAGGTAAGTGTAGGTCTTTAGCGTGATATTGCAGGATTTATTACGAAAGGTTCTTTATAACCCAGTGGAAAGATGAAGTTTTTATTAGCCTGTCTGGTGTGATATTCCGAGGAAATAAGTGGAGTACGTTGGCCATCGATTGCTACGGTGCGACTTATTTCATTTTCTTGCTGCGGCCTTAGGGGAATATCGATTGAACGTTGAACATTGTCCAACTTCCTGAGAATAAGAAAAAGCGCGTATATAACCTATGCTATAACCGAAACTGGCGGTAATACCCTTTTTATGGGGTATTGCGATTCCAGAACGAAAACTCAGGAGAGTGAGCAATGCATCAAGGTCGTTGTTTATGTGGTGGCGTGACGATTTCCACGGCGTATTCGGTGAGTCAGGTCGATGCCTGCCACTGTGGAATGTGCCAGACGTGGGGCGGTGGTCCGCTCATGGCTATTGAATGTACGGATCCGGCGATTGCCATCGAGGGTGAGGAAAATATTACGGTCTGGCAGTCATCGGAATGGGCCGAGCGCGGTTTTTGCCGCGTATGTGGAACGCACCTGTTCTATCGGCTGCGTAGCGGTGGTACTTATCATATTCCGGCGGGGCTTTTTGCTGACGAGACCAATAAAACGTTGGTATCGCAGATTTATATTGATAAGAAACCGAGCTACTACTCGCTTGCTGAGAAAACACCGATGCTGACGGAACAGGATGTGATAGACCTGTATTCAGGTAAAGATTGAGTATTCAAATAAAGACTGAATCGGGTGAAGGCTGAAAAAGAAAAGGGCAGCTAGCGCTGCCCTCAAGAGACGAGATGTGTTTCTATACTTCCAGATAGTTCATGATACCGTCAGCGGCTTTACGACCTTCTGCGATGGCCGTAACCACCAGATCGGAACCGCGTACTGCATCGCCACCCGCAAAAATTTTCGGGTTACTGGTCTGGAACGCGTTATCGCAACTTTCTGGTGCGACAATGCGACCTTGATCGTCCAGCTTGACGTCATGTTCTGCCAGCCACGCCATTTTGTGCGGACGGAAGCCAAACGCCATGATGACCGCATCGGCTTCCAGAACGTGCTCGGAACCCTCTACGATTTCAGGACGACGACGCCCGTTGGCATCCGGTACGCCCAGTGCGGTACGCGCCATTTTCACGCCACACACTTTGCCCGCGCCATTGATCTCGACGCTTAACGGTTGCAGGTTGAATTTGAACTCGACGCCTTCTTCACGCGCGTTTTTCACTTCGCGTTTAGAACCCGGCATGTTCTCTTCATCACGACGATAGGCACAGGTAACGTGCGTTGCGCCCTGACGAATCGATGTACGCACGCAGTCCATCGCGGTGTCACCACCGCCCAGCACCACAACGCGTTTACCTTGCATGCTGATGTAAGGCTCGTCTACTGCGGCTTCAAAGCCCATCAGCTGCTTGGTGTTAGCGATCAGGAACGGCAGCGCATCGTAGACACCCTGAGCGTCTTCATTATCCAATCCGCCACGCATAGACTGATAGGTGCCGACGCCGAGGAATACCGCATCGTACTCGTCCAGCAGCGCTTTCATCTGCACGTCTTTGCCGACTTCGGTATTCAGACGGAATTCGATACCCATCTCGGTGAAGATCTCACGACGTTTCACCATCACTTCTTTTTCCAGCTTGAAAGAAGGGATACCGAAGGTCAGCAGGCCACCGATCTCAGGGTGACGATCGAACACGACAGCCTGTACGCCACTGCGTGCCAGCACGTCGGCACACGCCAGCCCTGCCGGACCCGCGCCAATGATGGCGACGCGTTTGCCGGTCGGTTTGACGTTGGCAACGCTTGGCTTCCAGCCCATCTCTATCGCTTTATCATTGATATAGCGTTCGATGTTGCCGATGGTGACCGCGCCAAATTCATCATTCAGCGTACAAGACCCTTCGCACAGACGGTCCTGCGGGCATACGCGACCGCAGACTTCCGGCAGGCTGTTGGTCTGGTGCGATAACTCAGCCGCTTCAATAATGCGGCCTTCGTTCGCCAGCTTCAGCCAGTTCGGGATGTAGTTATGTACCGGACACTTCCACTCACAGTAAGGGTTTCCGCACGCCAGGCAGCGGTCTGCCTGGGCTTTGGACTGGCTTTCTGAGAACGGCTCGTAGATCTCAACAAATTCAATTTTACGAATCTTCAGCGGCTTCTTGGGCGGATCAACGCGCTGTAAGTCGATAAACTGGTAAACATTCTGACTCATGATGACCTCTTACTGCGCTTGAACCCGCAGCTCGGCTGCGGAACGACTACGGTGACCCAACAATGCCTTCACATCACTTGACTTCGGTTTCACCAGAGCAAATTTCGGTGCCCAGGTCGGCCAGTTAGCGAGGATCTCTTCTCCGCGGTGTGAACCGGTATTCTGTACGTGCTCGGTGATCAGGCCACGCAGATGTTCTTCATGAATAGCCAGTTCTTCGACATCCAGCACTTCCACCAGTTCCGGGTTAACGCGTTTGCGGAATTCACCGTCTTCATCCAGCACGTAGGCGAATCCACCGGTCATCCCTGCGCCAAAGTTCACGCCAGTACGGCCTAGCACGCAGACGATACCGCCCGTCATGTATTCACAGCCGTTATCGCCGATGCCTTCTACCACGGTGATACAGCCGGAGTTACGTACGGCGAAACGCTCACCTGCACGGCCCGCGGCAAACAGCTTACCGCCGGTAGCGCCGTAGAGGCAGGTGTTACCGATGATGCTGGCTTCGTGGCTGCGGAAGGCAGAACCTACTGGAGGACGCACGGAGATGCTGCCGCCTGCCATGCCTTTGCCCACGTAGTCGTTGGCATCGCCGGTTAATTTCAGTTCTAGGCCGCCTGCGTTCCAGACGCCAAAGCTCTGTCCTGCCGTACCGGAGAAGTAAGCTCTAATCGGATCGCCAGCCAGCCCTTGATCGCCATGTTTCTCGGCAATTGCACCGGACAGCGTCGCGCCGACGGAGCGATCGGTGTTGCGGATATCGAAGTAGAGCGCTTTGCCCTGTTTCGCATCAAGGTGCGGCTGTGCCTGTGCTAGCAACTCTTTGTTCAACAAGCCTTTATCGAACGACAGATTGCTTTCAGTGCAGTACAGCGCTTTGCCCGGCTGAGGCTGTGCAGCGTGCAGCAGCGGCGACAGATCCAGCTTGTTCTGTTTCGCAGTGAAACCGTCCAGTTCGACCAGCAAATCGGTACGACCAATCAGGTCTACCAGACGGCTGACGCCTAATTCTGCCATCAGCACGCGAGTTTCATGCGCGATGAAGTGGAAGTAGTTGGTTACACGCTCAGGCAGGCCGTGGTAGTGATCGCGGCGCAGCTTCTCATCCTGCGTTGCAACGCCTGTTGCACAGTTATTCAGGTGACAGATACGCAGGTATTTACAGCCCAGCGCCACCATCGGTCCGGTGCCAAAGCCGAAGCTTTCTGCGCCCAGAATCGCCGCTTTGACGATATCCAGACCGGTTTTCAAGCCACCATCCACCTGAAGGCGGATTTTGTGGCGCAGGCCGTTGGAGACCAGAGCCTGTTGCGTTTCAACCAGACCCAGTTCCCACGGGCAACCTGCGTATTTCACGGAGGACAGCGGGCTGGCACCAGTACCACCGTCGTAACCGGCGATGGTGATCAAATCGGCGTACGCTTTGGCAACGCCCGTAGCGATAGTACCAACGCCCGGTTCGGACACCAGTTTTACCGAAATCATCGCTTTCGGGTTGACCTGCTTCAGATCGAAAATCAGCTGTGCCAGATCTTCGATAGAGTAAATATCGTGGTGCGGCGGTGGTGAAATCAGCGTCACGCCCGGCACGGAATAACGCAGACGAGCAATGTACGGCGTGACTTTATCACCCGGTAACTGACCGCCTTCGCCCGGCTTCGCGCCCTGAGCCACTTTAATCTGAATCACATCGGCGTTAACCAGATAGGCTGGCGTCACACCAAAGCGACCAGAAGCTACCTGCTTGATACGGGACACTTTATTGGTGCCGTAACGCGCTGGATCTTCGCCGCCTTCACCGGAGTTGGAGAAACCGCCCAATCCGTTCATCGCTTCAGCCAGCGATTCATGGGCTTCGGGGCTCAGTGCGCCGATGGACATGGCCGCGGTATCGAAGCGTTTGAACATTTCAGAAGCCGGTTCGACGCTGTCGATCGCGATAGCCGCACCTTCTTGCGGTTTCAGTGCCAGCAGGTCGCGTAAGGTCGCAGCTGGACGCTCGTTAACCAGTTTGGCGTATTGCTCGTAATCGCTGTACTCCCCAGTTTTCACCGCGGTTTGCAGCGTGGTGACGACATCCGGGTTGTAGGCATGGTATTCGCCGCCGTGAACAAATTTCAGCAGGCCGCCCTGTTCCAGTGTTTTGCGTTTCAGCCAGGCACGCTTGGACAGGTTCAACAGATCCTGTTCGAAGTCGCTGTAGTTTGCACCGCCGATGCGGCTGACGACGCCCAGGAAGCATTGCGTCGACACATCTTTATGCAGGCCCACAGCTTCAAACAGCTTGGAACAGCGATAAGAGGCAATCGTCGAGATGCCCATTTTGGACATAATCTTGTACAGGCCTTTATTGATGCCGTTACGGTAGTTCAGCATCACGGCACGATAAGGTTTGTCGATGGTGTGGTTATCGACCATCCGCGCCAGCGTTTCGTAGGCGAGGTAAGGATAGATAGCCGTCGCACCAAAGCCTAACAGCACGGCAAAGTGGTGTGGGTCGCGTGCGCTGGCGGTTTCGACAATGATGTTGGCATCACAGCGCAGGCTCTTTTCGACCAGACGGCGCTGAACGGCACCCACGGCCATCGGCGCAGGGACAGGCAAGCGTGATTCGCTAATGCCACGGTCGGAGAGCACCAGCAGAACGGCACCGTCTCTGACTTTGCTTTCTGCTTCGTCACATAGTTTCTCGATTGTCTGTTGCAGCGTTTGCTGCGACGGATCAAACGTCAGATCCAGCGTGTCGGCGCGATAGTGCAGTTCATCCTGCGACGTCAACTGGGTGAAGTCGGAGTAAAGCAGGATCGGTGATTTAAAGCTCAGACGGTGAGCCTGACCTTCTGCTTCACAGAACACGTTCATCTCGCGGCCAATGCTGGTCGCCAGCGACATCACATGGGCTTCACGCAGCGGATCGATCGGCGGGTTGGTCACCTGCGCGAACTGCTGACGGAAGTAGTCATAAATGATGCGTGGACGGCTGGACAGCACGGCAAACGGCGTATCGTCACCCAGCGAACCAGTCGCTTCCTGACCGTTCTCGCCCAGTACACGGATGACCTGATCCAGCTCTTCGCTGCTGTAACCGTACTGTTTCTGGAAGGTCTCCAGCAGCTCATCGTCGAATTCACGACTGCCAACCTGCTCATCTGGCAGCTCTTCAAACGGCACCAGACGCTTAACGTTTTTCTCCATCCACTCTTTGTAAGGGTGGCGGCTTTTCAAGTCGTCATCGGTTTCGGCAGAGTGCAGGATACGGCCGCTGCGTGTGTCGATCACCATCAGTTCGCCCGGGCCTACGCGGCCTTTTTCAACCACTTCATCCGGCTGATAATCCCAAATACCGACTTCAGAGGCACAGGTGATCAGCTTGTCTTTGGTGATGACGTAGCGCGCAGGGCGCAGGCCGTTACGATCCAGGTTACAGGCAGCATAGCGCCCGTCGGACATCACGATACCGGCCGGGCCATCCCACGGCTCCATGTGCATGGAGTTAAAGTCGAAGAAGGCGCGCAGCTCAGGATCCATATCCGGGTTGTTCTGCCAGGCTGGCGGAACCAGCAGGCGCATGGCACGGATGATATCCATCCCACCGCTCAGGAACAGTTCCAGCATGTTATCCAGTGAACTGGAGTCAGAGCCAGTTTCGTTGACGAACGGCGCGGCATCCTGCAAATCTGGGATCAGCGGCGTTTTGAACTTGTAAGCACGCGCGCGTGCCCACTGGCGGTTACCCGCGATGGTGTTGATCTCGCCGTTGTGCGCCAGATAGCGGAACGGCTGAGCCAGTGGCCAGCGTGGAACGGTGTTGGTTGAGAAGCGTTGGTGGAACAGGCAAATTGCCGATTCCAGACGCAGATCGGCCAGATCGAGGTAGAAGCGTGGCAGATCCGCTGGCATGCACAGACCTTTATAGATCGTGACCAGATTGGAGAAGCTACAAACGTAGAACTCTTTATCTTCAATGCGCTTTTCGATACGACGACGCGCCATGAACAGGCGACGTTCCATATCACGCTGACGCCAGCCAGCCGGGGCGTTAACGAAAATTTGCTCAATACGCGGCATGGATGACAGGGCAATTTCCCCCAGTACATCCGGGTTGGTTGGAACTTCACGCCAGCCCAGTACGGACAGCGTTTCGTTCTGCAACTCTTCTTCTACAATCCGACGTGTGGCGCGAGCCAGTTCTTCGTCCTGATTGAGAAACATCATGCCAACGGCGTAGTTTTTGGCTAAACGCCAGCCGTGCTCTTCCGCCACCAGACGAAAGAAACGATCGGGCTTCTGAAGTAATAAACCGCAGCCGTCGCCAGTCTTGCCGTCAGCAAGGATTGCGCCACGGTGCTGCATGCGTGCGAGTGCGTGAATAGCAGTACGCACTACTTTATGGCTCGGCTCACCTTCTATATGGGCGATTAATCCGAAACCACAGTTATCTCTCTCTTGGGATGCATCGTACAACATGTTAGTGAACCTCCCCAGGCTCTGTGTGACTCTCACAACCTACTGCGAGAAAGCACCGTGGCGTTGAGCGGCTAGTATTACGCTCTCTTCTTCGGCCTCTCGTGACGGTCTCACAAGTGGTAAATGACTTGTTTTTAGAGGGAGTCTTCATTTACTGCATAAATATGACGAGTCGTGTGCCCGTCAGGAAAGCTTCCAGCGGATCCCCAAATTAGCGAGAAAGCCTGTTCAGGTCAAATACCAGTGTAAAATGTGCTGATAAGCGATAATTTTTAATTATACCTATGAAAGATAATGATTTTTTTAGAAAAACTATCTCGGTAAATGAATATAGGGTTTAATTGAAGTGTGAGCTGTATCACTATACAAAAGCGTGAGAACCCTTCTCCGTGCTATGTTATTTCTACGTCGCAGCATATTATGCTGTATATGGCTACTTTTAGATTTTATGAAACTATTTTTAAGTATTGCTTCATCTTTTCATTAAGCGAGCATGCGGGATAAGAAAAATTAATTAGCACCGACGTGAGTTTATTTTCACTAAAAGCGAATAAAAATTCATTTCATTGGGATGTGTGTGATTGATCGCGGTCATCGCGAAGGGAGCGAGAGAAAGGTAGTCTGCTGTTCCTCAAGGGAGCAGGCTAGAATATGCAATTGCAAAAATTAATCAATATGTTTGGCGGAAATCTTCAACGTCGCTATGGCGAGAAGATCCACAAGCTGACGCTGCACGGTGGGTTTAACTGTCCAAACCGTGATGGCACGCTGGGGCGGGGCGGTTGCACGTTCTGTAATGTGGCCTCGTTTGCCGATGAGCAGATGCAGCAACGCAGCATCGCGCAGCAGTTGGAAGCGCAGGCGGGAAAGGTGAACCGAGCTAAACGCTATCTGGCGTATTTTCAGGCGTATACCAGCACCTATGCCGAGGTTCAGGTGCTGGAAAGCATGTATCAGGAAGCGTTGAAGCAGGCCGAAATGGTGGGGATTTGCGTGGGCACCCGCCCCGACTGCGTGCCCGATGCGGTGCTGGATTTGCTGTCCCGCTATCATGAACAAGGCTACGAGGTCTGGCTGGAACTGGGGCTGCAAAGCGCATGCGACAAAACGCTGCACCGGATTAATCGCGGGCATGACTTCGCCTGTTATCAGGAAACCACTCGCCGCGCGCGTGATCGCGGTCTGAAAGTGTGTAGTCATCTGATTGTCGGTTTACCGGGAGAAGACGCCCAGCGCTGCTTATCGACGCTGGAGCAGGTGGTTGAAACCGGTGTAGAGGGCATTAAGCTGCATCCTCTCCATATCGTGGAAGGCAGCACGATGGCGAAGGCCTGGCAAGCGGGAAGGCTGCCCGAACTGGCGCTGGATCGCTACGTGGAGACGGCGGGAGAGATGATTCGCCATACGCCGCCGGATGTGATTTATCACCGCATTTCCGCCAGCGCTCGCCGCCCGACCCTGCTGGCACCGCTCTGGTGTGAAAACCGCTGGACGGGCATGGTGGAACTGGATCGCTATCTGCAAACGCATGGCGTACAGGGTTCCGCGCTGGGTACACCTTACCGTTACGAGGGGTTTGATGCGTCATAATACATGGGCGGTAGACGCCGATATTTCGTGCCGTGAATCTGCGTGGCGGCACCGTATATGTCGCCATTTTACGTTATGATGCGCGGGTGGGTGACTAAGGGAAATCGCTATGAAGCAAATTCGTCTGTTGGCGCAGTACTATGTTGATTTAATGGTAAAACTGGGGCTTGTCCGTTTTTCACTGCTGCTGGCCTCGGTATTGGTGCTGCTGGCGATGGTGGTGCAAATGGCGGTCACCCTGTTGCTCAGTGGGGAAGTCGAAAATATCGACGTTGTCCGCTCCATTTTCTTCGGGCTGTTGATTACGCCCTGGGCCGTTTATTTTCTCTCCGTGGTGGTGGAACAGCTCGAGGAGTCGCGTCAGCGGCTGGCGAAGCTGGTGGCGAAGCTGGAAGAGATGCGCCACCGGGATCTGGAGCTGAATGCGCAGCTTCAGGAGAATATCGCGCAACTCAATCAGGAAATCGCCGACCGTATCAAAGCGGAAGATGCGCGCGTGCTGGTGATGAGCCGACTCAAAGAAGAGATGTCCCGCCGCGAACAGGCGCAGATTGAGCTGGAGCAGCAATCTGCGCTGCTGCGCTCGTTCCTCGATGCCTCGCCAGATTTGGTTTACTACCGTAACGAAGATAAAGAATTTTCCGGCTGCAACCGTGCGATGGAGCTGCTGGTGGGCAAAAGCCAGAAGCAGCTCATTGGCCTGACGCCACAGGATGTTTACGCCCCCGATATTGCCGAGAAAGTGATGGAGACGGACGAAAAAGTGTTCCGTCACAACGTTTCTCTGACCTATGAACAGTGGCTGGTTTATCCCGATGGCCGTAAAGCCTGTTTTGAGCTGCGCAAAGTGCCGTTTTATGACCGGATGGGCAAACGTCACGGGCTGATGGGATTTGGACGCGATATAACGGAGCGTAAGCGTTACCAGGACGCGTTAGAGAACGCCAGTAGGGAGAAGACCACTTTTATCTCAACAATCAGCCACGAGCTTCGTACGCCGCTTAATGGCATTGTCGGGTTAAGTCGCATCCTGCTGGATACGCAACTTGACCCTGAACAGCAAAAATACCTGAAAACCATCCACGTCAGCGCGATTACGCTGGGCAATATCTTTAACGACGTGATTGAGATGGACAAACAGGAGCGCCGCAAGGTGCAACTGGATAACCAGCCGATCGATTTCACCGGTTTTCTGGTGGATCTGGAAAATCTCGGTGGCCTGCTGGCGGAACCGAAAGGCCTGAAGCTGATTATGGACCAGCATCAGCCTCTGCCGCAGAAAGTCATTACTGACGGAACGCGCCTGCGGCAGATTCTGTGGAACCTGCTCAGCAACGCGGTGAAATTCACGCCGAAGGGTGAGAACGGCAAAAAGGGCGAAATTGTGGTGCGCGTCTGGCATGAAAAGGGCGATCGCCTGCGCTTTGAAGTGGAAGATTCCGGGAGGGGTATTCCGGCGGATGAGCTGGAAAAAATCTTCGCCATGTATTATCAGGTCAAAGACCAGCACGGCGGGAAGCCCGCAACGGGCACGGGAATCGGTCTGGCGGTGTCGAAGCGTCTGGCACAGAACATGGGGGGCGATATTCAGGTTTCCAGCACGCAAGGCAAGGGTTCCTGCTTCACCCTGACGGTGACGGCACCGAGTGTCGATGAAGTGGGAAGCGGTCTGGACGACGACGATGATTTGCCACTACCGGCGCTGCATGTTCTGCTGGTGGAAGATATCGAACTCAACGTGGTGGTCGCGCGCTCGGTACTGGAAAAACTGGGGAACAGTGTGGATGTCGCCATGACCGGGCAGGAAGCGCTGGATATGTTCGATCCCGATGAGTTCGATCTGGTACTGCTCGATATCCAACTGCCAGATATGACCGGGCTGGATGTGGCGCGTCAGCTGCGTTCACGCTATGGCAAACGTAGTATGCCGCCTTTGGTGGCGCTGACGGCGAACGTGCTGAAAGATAAACGCGAATATCTGGATGCGGGTATGGATGACGTGCTGAGCAAACCGCTGTCGGTGCCTGCGCTGACGGCTGTCATCAAACAATTCTGGGATACGCACTCGGTGTGGACAGAAGAACCAGTGGTTGAGGCGGAGGATGAAATGGCAAATGCAGAAGAAGATCTGCTGGATATCCCAATGCTGGAACAGTATCTGGATTTGGTGGGGCCGAAATTGATTCACCAGAGTCTGGAGATGTTTGAACAGATGATGCCGGGCTATCTGGCGATTCTGGATTCCAACATGACGGCGCGCGATGAGAAAGGTATTACGGAAGAAGGTCACAAAATCAAAGGGGCGGCGGGCTCCGTTGGGCTACGACATTTGCAGCAAGTTGCCCAGCAGATTCAGACCTCATCGCTACCGGCATGGTGGGATAACGTGCAGGAATGGGTTGATGAGCTTAAGCACGACTGGCGCCATGACGTTCAGGTACTGCGTGATTGGGTAGCAAAAGCAGAAAAAGAATCCTGATACGGTCTGTTGCGGCCACAAGGACGTGGCGAGCAAAACGGTTAGAAAATTTTTCTCTTCTCACGCATATCATGCAAAAAATGCAAAACGGCGTCAGATTGAGAGGGGGTTACGATTGAAGAGAGTTGGGGGATTCGAGGACTTTGCACGTTTTCATACGGTAGAAAAAAATGACCCCGGCCGAAGCCGGGGTGCGCGAATTATGCGCCAACACCAGGGAAAACATGCACCTGCATTTAGATCTCAGGGTTTGTAAACTCGCAAGTGCGGATATTCGTGTCTTAACTATGTTTCTACTAGAACTGCTCTACCATAACGGCAAACGTTCTTAACGACTACAACTTACAACAGCGACTAAAACCTAGCTACTGTACATCTTCATCAAGCAACAAAATAGCAAATGTAGAAATCTTTGTTACAAGAATCATTAAAATGTGTGATGTAGATTAGTGTTTGTCAATTAAAAAATCAATTAGTTGATGTAATGAAATGAAGGAAAAGATGATGAAACGAGTCGGCATTGTCCTTAGTGGCTGTGGTGTTTATGACGGTTCCGAGATTCATGAAGCCGTGTTGACGTTACTTGCGCTGGATCGCGCAGGCGCGCAAGCCGTTTGCTTTGCGCCAGATAAACCACAATTACAGGTGGTTAATCACCTGACGGGTGACGTAACTGGTGAGAATCGCAACGTTTTAGCAGAATCAGCACGGATCGCCAGAGGAAAAATCCAACCGCTTTCTGCAGCAGATGCACAAGATTTAGATGCGCTGATTGTGCCGGGTGGTTTTGGCGCTGCGAAAAATTTAAGTGACTTCGCTACGCAGGGAACGGCGTGTCAGATTGATGAAACGCTGCAATTGCTCACACAGGAAATTTATAAGCAAAATAAACCAATTGGTTTTATTTGCATCTCACCCGCACTGCTGCCGACGATTTTGGGTGTACCTGTTCGCGTAACCATTGGTAACGATATTGATACCGCTGAGGCCGTCGAAGAAATGGGCGGTATCCACGTGGTTTGTCCGGTCGATGATATCGTGGTTGATGAGGAGCATAAAATCGTGACGACACCGGCCTATATGCTGGCTAACTCCATCAGCGAAGCGGCACAAGGCATTGATAAGCTCGTTGCTCGCGTATTGGATCTCACCGAATGAGGTGGAACCGAGGGCGTGGAGGCTTATTCACGTGGCTGAAGCGCCTGATTGTTCGGAGTGTGTTGGTTGTCATCGGTGCGTGGTTGGCTGGCATCCTGCTGTTTTCCTTCCTGCCCGTGCCGTTCTCTGCGGTGATGGTCGACAGGCAGATTAGCGCATGGCTGAAAGGCGAGTTTTCCTATGTTGCCCATTCTGACTGGGTGGCGATGGAGGCGATCGCCCCGGAAATGGCGCTGGCGGTGATGGCAGCAGAAGATCAAAAATTCCCTCAGCATTGGGGTTTCGATCTTGATGCGATTGGTCATGCACTGAAGCACAACGAGCGCAACACGCAGCGGATTCGCGGTGCCTCTACGCTGTCGCAGCAGATGGTGAAAAATCTGTTTCTGTGGGATGGACGTAGCTGGGTGCGCAAGGGGCTTGAGGCGGGTATTACCACCGGGGTTGAGCTGGTCTGGACGAAACGGCGGATTCTGACCGTGTATCTGAATATCGCCGAATTTGGCCCCGGGATTTTTGGCGTGGAAGCGGCTGCCAGGCGTTATTTCAACAAGCCCGCTAGCAGGCTGACGGCAAGCGAATCAGCCCTACTGGCGGCGGTGCTGCCGAACCCCATTCGCTTTCGTGCGAATGCGCCCTCCGGCTATGTTATTCAACGTCAGCAGTGGATTTTGCGCCAAATGAGACAGATGGGCGGCGACGCGTTTTTGCGAGATAACGATCTGTTGTGAGGTAACAATCTGAATTAAGTCGCCTTGTTCGTTTACTATACCGAGAAATTTTCGCGTTAACGGTCGTGTTTTCGACATCAGGAGAAAGTATGCGGTTACGTTATTGGTCAGGTTTACTGGTTGCGTTGTGTTGTGTGGCTTCTGTTGCCCGTGCGGATGCGGAGCCTAAAGCGTCATCCCCCGATAATCCCTACGCCTTCTTGCAGCAGCCTCAGCTATCCTCGGTAAAACAGCAGCTACAGCAGAAAACGGAAAAGCCGCAGACGCGAATGGCGTACGAGCAGCTTATTTCGGAAGCCGATCGCGCACTGAAAAGTGATAACCCTAGCGTGACGAAAAAGAAATCCACGCCACCCAGTGGTTCAAAGCATGATTATTTGAGCCTCAGCGCCTACTGGTGGCCCGATCCCGACAAAGCTGATGGTTTGCCTTGGATTCGTCGTGATGGGCAGGTAAACCCTGCCAGCAAGGATGAAGAGACTGACGGCGTTCGGCTGGCGAAATTTACTGCCCAAACGCAGGCGTTGACGCTGGCGTGGTATTTCTCTGGCAAACAGGTTTATGCCGATAAAGCCATGTCGATGATCCGTACCTGGTTTATTGACCCCGCTACGCGCATGAACCCTAACCTCGACTTTGCGCAGGGTGTGCCGGGCATCGCGCTAGGAAGGGGCTCAGGCGTGCTGGACGGGCGCTATTTTTCCACCCGCATTGTCGATTCGCTGATTATGCTGCGTCACGCTCCGGGCTGGACGACGCAGGATGAACAGCAGATGCAGAAATGGATGAGCGATTACCTGCACTGGCTGCAAACCAGCAATCTGGGGAAAAAAGAGGCAACGGCCCAGAACAACCACGGTAGCTGGTATACCGTACAGGTTGCGGGGATCGCCTGGTATCTGGGGAAAATCGACGTGGTGAAGTCCATGGCGCAATTGCAGCGGGAGAAATTGGATCACCAACTGCAACCAGATGGCGCCCAGCCGGAAGAGCTGGCGCGTACCCGTTCTTTCCATTACAGCTACTTCAACCTTCAGGCGGTAACGGATATGGCGATGCTGGCTTCCCGCGTCGGCGAGAATATCTGGCAGTACCAAACGCCAACGGGAAGCAGTGTGATAAAGGCGCTGGATTTTATGGCACCGTATCTGGATGAAAATAAAGCGTGGCCGCGCAAGACGATGGACAGGCAAAGCAGCCGCCTTATCCCGCTGCTATTACAGGCAGAACGTGGCTTGAAAACGCCGCGTTACCAGGCGCAAATCAAGCAGGCGGGCTTTGCGGAATTGCTTACCGGTGAGGCTGGCGTGCGTGATAAAGAACCGAGTCATATCAGCGTTGAAACCCGCCGTGCGCTCTGGCTGCTTAATTCTGTTACGCCATAATTTTCTTGAGCCCCGGTCTCATCGGGCAAAGATATACGTCCCTGAACTGGGATAAAAAGCGCAGAGATAAAAAAACCGCTGATGTCGTCATCAGCGGTTTTTTGTTTTTTAAAGAAAAAAGCGCGTTATTGCAGGTAGGTGAAGGCCGTCGTTACATGCTTCACGCCGCCAACTTTACTGGCGATTTCTGCGGCGGAGGTGCCTTCACGCTGTGTCACCAGACCTAACAGGAAGACTTCGCCGTTTTCCGTTGTGACTTTGACGTTAGAGGATTTAACCGTGTCGCTTGCCAGGATCTGTGAGCGCACTTTGGTGGTGATCCAGGTATCCATGGAGGCGGTTCCCATTGAAACCGGCGTGCCTTGGCGTATTTCGTTGTAGACTTCGGCTGCACCTTCCACGCCGAGGGCGATTTGCTTAGCCCGGCTTGCCATTTCTGTGCTCGGTGCTTGCCCTGTTAACAATACTTTCCCCTGATAAGCTGTTGCAACGATACGGGCCTCTTTTTTCAGTTGCTCGTCTTTGCTGATTGCATTCGTCACGCGGACTTCCAGTGTGCCATCGTCAACCTGCGTGCCTACGGTACGCGGGTCCGTGGCCGTTTTGGTTGCCACAGCACTGCCAACAGCAACAACCCCGACACAGCCTTGTAGCAGCAGGGCGATAGACAGCACGGCAAATGCAGAACTTATCCTCATGTAGTGCTCCTTCAATCGTTCTGGTGTGGAAAAAGTGTGTTATCAATTAAATCGCACAGGCAATTTACTGTCAGCATGTGCATTTCCTGAATACGGGCGCTGCGGTGTGACGGGATGCGAATCTCCACATCCTGTGGCCCGAGCAGCCCGGCCAGTTCTCCGCCATCGTAGCCGGTCAGAGCGACAATCGTCATGTCGCGGGTAACAGCAGACTCTACGGCTTTAACAATATCGCGACTGTTACCACGGGTTGAAATTGCCAGTAGTACGTCGCCAGCCTGACCTAACGCTCTGACTTGTTTGGCATAGACCTCTTCATGCAAACGGTCATTGGCTATCGCAGTTAAGACCACATTATCCGCATTAAGTGCGATAGCCGGTAAGCTTGGGCGCTCTGCTTCAAAGCGGTTAATCATGCTGGCGGCAAAATGCTGCGAATTGGCTGCTGATGTTCCGTTACCGCAGCACAGAATTTTGTTGCCGTTTAGCAGAGACTGCACCATCGCAATCGCGCCGCGCGAAATGGCGTCTGGCAAGGCTTCTGCCGCTGCAATCTGCGTTTGAATACTCTCGGTAAAACAAACTTTTATTCTATCCAGCACGTTGAATTAACCTACGTAAATTGAAGTCCATCAAGGATAAGATATCCCTGAGTGGTATACCCGTCATACTTCGAGTTGCATGTACGTTGGCTGCGTTCAGTCACCCGAATCACTTACTGGAGTAAGCTCATCGGGATTCCTTTTCTTGCCGCCTTCCTGAAACTCGAATTATTTAGAGTATAAAAATGTTAGCCCTGTGCGGCAAAGGCGTTAGGGAGCCAGTCGAACTGTTCGCCTGTAATTGCCAGCACGTCAAAACGGCAATCCACCGTGTCAAAGCTGGCACCTCGCTGTGCCAACCACACGGCGGCGGCATGCAACAACCGCTGCTGTTTGCGTCGGGTGACGCTGGCTGCGGCATCACCAAAATGGGCGTTGCGTCGATAGCGAACCTCGACAAACACCCAAATATGTCGATCTCGCATGATCAAATCCAGTTCACCGCCGCGTAGCGTAACATTCGCCGCGGTGAAGGTCAGGCCCGCGCGTTCAAGATAACGCCGGGCCTGTTGTTCGTAAACTGCGCCAGCTGCTCGCTGATTCAGAGAACGGGTACCAGTTGGCCCTGACGATATTGCTGCCAGGTTAGCTGTCGATTGATGGTGCAATCCGGCCCTGAACTCAGCATGCCTGTTGCCCCAGGAATCTGGTGGCCCGGAATCTGGCGCATTTCACCAAAGTGGCTGGCGAGCGTCCAGGCATCCATCCCCATCGCATACAGGCGGACTAACGAGTAATCGTTTTTAAACTGGCTGCTGACTTGTTGCATCAGCGCTGGGTTCGCACCAGCCAACAGCGGAATATCGCTGAACTGCAACCCTTCCATTTCGAGGCGGAAGTCAGGGCCCAATCCGGCCTGGAAGCTACGTGAGCTGGCGTAGAGCGCCGGACGTGCGCGTGACGTGGTGCGCATATCAATCATCGGCTTAATCAGCGCCAGCTCGTCTGGCGTTGCGATGATATAGACCGCATCGATATTACCGCTGACGGACGAGCTGGACGTAGGTTGAACCTGAGAAGGAATGGTTAAACCGCCGATGGTGGTGCCAGACTGTGCCTGCTGCTGCGACACGTTAACAGGCTGACCGCTCAGGCTTAAGCCCGCGCCGCTATTGATGGCCTGTTTTAACTCTGCCGTGTTGCCAAAGCGCTGTTGCAGAGCGCTGGTGCCGCTTTGCTGGTTCCAGGCCTGAGCGAATGCATTAATGATACGGTCACCCAGTGCACCACGAGGGGCTAAGACCAGCGGCTGCTGTTTACCCTGCTGATGGATAAATTTTGCCGCGTCTCGGGCTTCATCTTCTGGAGAGAGGGCGAAATAGCAAATGTTAGGGCTATTTTCGATGTGTTCCGGCTGGTTCAACGCCAAAATATTCAGCGGTGACTGGCTGTTCGCCAACTGATCCACTTCATTTTTCAGCAGCGGACCGATGACCAGCGAGGCACCATCTTGCTGTGCCTGGGTGAGAATATTCGCCAGCGGTTGTGAAGACGTGTCATACACTTTGACCGGGAGCGAGCTGGACAGCCCAGCGCTTGTCGCCTGTGCTTCCGGTGCAGGCGTCGGGGAGGCTACTGCCTGATCGCTGTACGGCGCGGGCGATTGGGTATTCTGACCCTCTGCCGATGGTGTGACCGGTTCAGCTTGCGTGGCGTCTGCTGACGGTGCGACAGGGGCAGATACGGCTGCGGTGGCTATCTGACCGTTCTTTGCCGCGTTAAAGCCTTGCTGGATGGCATTGGCGAAAACCTGCGCCTGACCATTGAGTGGCAACAGCAATGCAATGCTGTTCACCGATGACTGCTGGTAGTTAATGACCTGATTCAACTGCGTAGGCAGCGTTTTTGCAGCAGGATGGTGCGGATAGCGAGTTTGCCAATCCTGAATTGCGCTCTTTAACTGATCGGGAGAAGTCCGGTTATCCTGATAGTTATTCAGCAGATCAACCCAACCTTGCAGCACATTTTCATTCGCATTAATCAGCAGCGAGTTCGACTCCTGCGGTGACATTTGCGTCAATGCCAGCCAGGTCTGATCGAGATTCATCTGATGCTCGTCGCCTTTCAGCAGCGGCTCTTGAGCGATATAGGCCCGCAGCAGCTCAATGGAAGGACGACCTTGTGCTGTTTTGATTTGCGTCTGGTAGTAACGCTGCTTCTGCTGATCGGAAAGTGCGCCCACATCAAGCTGGCTCAGCGCTGCTTTAGCCGCATCCATATTGTTTTGGGCGACGGACAGTTCCGCACTGAGTAACTGCTGTTCTTGCTTTTGCGCGGCGTTCAATTTTTCTGGCAGCGTATTGAACTGCTGGCTTGCCTGAGGAGCTTTCCCTTCCTGTAACAGGGAACGAATAGCAAGTAATTGCCAGTCAGCCTTGTTATTATCGCTACTTTGCTGCATCTGTTGCAGATAATAATCGGATGATGCGTCAGCTTTGCCCTGAACCTCGGGTGGTGGGCTCTGCGGTGCATGACTTGGACAGCCTGCGAGAAATAGTGCCGCTAACAAAACAGGGATAACACGCCCTGCCTGGGTACGGACGAAATGAAAGGGAAGCATACTGTATCCAGTGATTTTTTTTAAAGATGCTCAATATTAAATCGGCAACCCGGATGAAACAATGAATCAAGACCAACAAGCAGACATTTCTGCATCTACCCTCTACATTGTCCCCACGCCAATCGGCAATCTGGGCGACATCACGCAGCGTGCGCTGGCGGTATTGGCGAGCGTTGATCTGATCGCCGCAGAGGATACCCGCCATACCGGTCTGCTGTTACAACATTTTGCGATTAATGCGCGACTGTTCGCATTACACGATCACAACGAACAACAAAAAGCGGATGTGTTGCTGGCTAAATTGCAGTCAGGACAAAGCATCGCGCTGGTTTCAGATGCGGGCACGCCGCTGATTAACGACCCTGGCTACCATTTGGTTCGACGCTGCCGTGAAGCGGGCGTTCGCGTGGTACCGCTGCCGGGCGCTTGCGCGGCGATAGCGGCGCTCTCCGCGTCCGGTCTGCCGTCTGACCGTTTTTGCTATGAAGGTTTTCTGCCCGCCAAAACCAAAGGGCGCAAAGATAAGCTGCGTGAGCTAGGGGAAGAAACCCGCACGCTGATTTTCTACGAATCTACACATCGTCTTTTGGACAGCCTGCAGGATATCAGCGAGGTGCTGGGCGCTGGGCGCTACGTGGTGTTAGCGCGCGAAATCACCAAAACCTGGGAATCGATTCACGGTGCGCCCGTAGGCGAACTGCTGGCCTGGGTGAAAGAAGATGAAAATCGGCGCAAAGGGGAAATGGTGCTGATTGTGGAAGGGCATCAGGTTGATGACAGCGTACTGTCGGCGGAAGCGCTGCGCACGCTGACGCTATTGCGTGCCGAGCTACCGCTGAAGAAAGCGGCGGCGCTGGCAGCAGAGATTCACGGCGTGAAGAAAAATGCGCTTTACCGCTCTGGGCTGGAGCAAGAAGGTGATAGCGGTGAATCGGAGGATGACAAGTAGGGCGATTTGCCCTATCATCCGCGCCGGAGTTGACCAGACAGTCGCCGCTTCACTGCCGTCCCTTTCGGGGGAGACAGGTGGAGGGGAGGAAAGTCCGGGCTCCATAGGGCAGGGTGCCAGGTAACGCCTGGGAGGCGCAAGCCTACGACTAGTGCAACAGAGAGCAAACCGCCGATGGCCCGCGCAAGTGGGATCAGGTAAGGGTGAAAGGGTGCGGTAAGAGCGCACCGCGCGACTGGCAACAGTTCGTGGCACGGTAAACTCCACCCGGAGCAAGGCCAAATAGGGGTTCACATGGTACGGCCCGTACTGAACCCGGGTAGGCTGCTTGAGCCAGTGAGTGATTGCTGGCCTAGATGAATGACTGTCCACGACAGAACCCGGCTTAACGGTCAACTCCCTTCATCATAAAACCCCGCTTCGGCGGGGTTTTGCTTTTTATGAAAGAAAGCGGCTTAACGGTCAACGTTCTTCATTATGAAACCGCCGCTTCGGCGGGAGGCTTTTTCCTTCATCCTGCCATGTATGCCATAACTTTCAAATTAATTGATGTTCTCCATCACATAACTCTGACTTTTTCTGTGTCATAAAGCGCGTAAAGTAAGGCCATCGCGTGTGACTGCACGCTCGCTGACATCTTTCAGAGGATATGACTATGAACAACACTTCCCGGATGCCTGCATTGTTCCTCGGCCACGGTAGCCCGATGAACGTGTTGGAAAGCAATGTGTATACTCAGGCATGGCAAACGCTGGGTGAGACGCTGCCGCGTCCGAAGGCGATTATCGCGGTTTCCGCCCACTGGTATACCCGGGGCACGGCCGTGACGGCGATGGAAAACCCACGCACCATCCATGACTTTGGTGGTTTCCCGCAGGCGCTGTTTGATACCCAGTATCCGGCACCCGGTTCGCCTGAGTTGGCGGCGAGAATCCAGCAGGTGCTGGTGCCGTATCCTGTTACTGCCGATCAAAGCCAATGGGGTTTGGATCACGGCTCTTGGGGCGTGCTGATCAAGATGTATCCCGATGCGGATATTCCCGTTGTGCAACTGAGTGTGGACGGTACGCAGCCTGCCGCGTACCACTACGAATTAGGGCGCAAACTGGCAGCCCTGCGTGATGAAGGTTTCATGATTGTGGCCAGTGGTAACGTCGTGCATAACCTGCGGATGGTGAAATGGGACGGCAACGCGGAGCCGTATCCGTGGGCTGTTTCATTCAATCAATTTGTGCGTGATAACCTGGCTTATCAGGGAGACGATCATCCGCTGGTTAATTTTATGCAACACGAAGGTGCCGCATTATCCAACCCGACGCCCGATCACTATTTCCCGTTGCTCTATGTGCTGGGAAGCTGGGACGGCAAAGAGGCAATCAGTATTCCGGTCGATGGGCTTGAAATGGGATCGCTGAGTATGCTGTCGGTGCAGGTGGGGTAATCCGCTTTTTGCAGCAGAAATGATGAGGCACGGTTTTCACCGTGCCTTATATACTCGTCATACTTCAAGCTACATGTATGTTGGCTGCGCTTCGTCACCCAAATCACTTACCTGAGTAAGCTCATCGGGATGCCTTTGCTTGCCGCCGCCATGTAACTCGAATTATTTAGAGTATATTTTACTGCTTAATCCAGAATGGTATGCGGATAGAAGCGCGAGAGATCCTGAGTGATCAGGGCGCGATCTTCACGTACGCCGATACCACAAGGTTGATCGTTCACCAGCCAGCTACCAATCAGCGTATAGCTGTCGCCGAATTTCGGCAGTTGATGGTATTGCTGGACGATCATGCCTTCTTCGCCGTAAGGGCCGTCGGCTGACGCAATCTCTTTGCCATTTTCGACGATCTGGATGTTCGCCCCTTCGCGTGAAAACAGCGGCTTAATGACGTAGCTGTCCAGCTCAGGATGTTCATCTTCTGCGAAATAGGCAGGAAGCAGGTTGGGGTGATTTGGGAACATTTCCCACAGCATCGGCAGCAGTGCTTTATTAGAAATGATGCTTTTCCAGGCTGGTTCCAACCAGCGCACGCCCGCATCTTCCAGCTTGGTGGAAAACACTTCGCGCAGCATGAACTCCCACGGATACAGCTTGAACAGATTACTAATTACCTGATTTTCAGGATCGGTAAACTGGCCTTTCTCACCGAGGCCGATTTCCTCAATGTACAAAAACTCGCTCGGCAGACCGGCTTCCAGCGCGCAATCCTGAAGGTATTGTACCGTACCGCGATCTTCTTCCGTATCCTGACAGCAGGCGAAGTGCAACAAACCGAAGCCGTGATTGAGCTTTAGCTCTTCAAAGCGTTCGATCAGCTTTTCCTGAATGCTGTTGTACTGGTCTGAATTCTGCGGCAAATTGCCGGCGTTGATTTGATCTTCCAGCCAGAGCCATTGGAAAAAGGCTGCTTCGTACAGCGACGTCGGCGTATCCGCATTGTTTTCCAGCAGCTTGGCTGGGGATTTACCGTCATACGCCAGATCGAGGCGTGAATACAACGAAGGCTGATTGGTGCGCCATGAATGTCTGACGAATTCCCAGGTGTGTTTGGGAATACGGAATTTGGCGAGCAGCACGTCGCTGTTGACGACTTTTTCTACTACTTGCAGACACATCTGGTGCAGTTCTGCTGTGGCTTCTTCTAGCTCTTCGATCTGGGCAAGCGTGAACTGGTAGTAAGCCTCTTCGCTCCAGTAGGGTTCGCCGTACATGGTGTGGAAACGAAAACCAAACTCGGTGGCTTTTTCCTGCCAGTCAGGACGCGCTGTAATATCTATCCGCTTCATCTAATACGTCCTCAGCCGCCCATGCTACGGGAAGAGCTGGAACTTGAACTGGCGCTACTGCGCTGCATGCTGTTTTGCTTCGCGACGGTTTCACCAAAGCCACCACGCGTGATGGTCGAGGTGGTTGCAGGCTTCGGTGCCAGTGCAGTTTTAGGCACGGTCATCGTGCGGCCTGTTGTCGCGTTGCCGTAGTTTTTACCGGTGGAATCAACGAACTGGCTATTTGCTGGGCTGGCTGGCGTTTTTGGACTGAACAGCGGCTGCTGTGCGAAACCAGCACCGCCACCCATCATTCGGCCCCTCATGTAACCGGCCATCAATGGCATCCAGGACATACCGCCGCCCTGCTGAGATTCTGCTGCCATACCGGCCTGTGCTGGTGCTGGCGTTTGGGTACACTGCGCTTCGCCAAATTCCGCTACGCAGTCTTCTTTTGTCGCATATTTTGGTGCCGTTTTTTCTGCTTCTTTTAACGCATTATTGTATGCAGTGGTGCACTGGGCAGCCATTGACGGGTTAGCTGACGAACAATCATCCGCATTTTGGTAGAGGGAGACGGTTTCATCGGTTTGTTCGCAGCTCGCGAGGAAAAATACGGCGCTGACGGCCAAAGCAACAGGTGCCAGACGGTGCGTTCGCCATTCCTTGCGGAACGTTTCCTGATTAATATTTTTTGTACGTTTCATCGTGTTTATCCCAGAGCAAAGCATCACGGCTAATAACAAATAAGTGTGCCTAAGAATAGGGGAACGTTGCTTGAATTTAAAGCGGCAATAGGCGTAACTGAAGGTGTCTTTACGTTGCTATACATTCTGTTGTGCAACGTTTCGCTTTATAGCGAAAGAAGGCGGTTTCAGTGTTCTGGTGCTATCGCGTTATTTTGTGGAAAAAGTGCGGGTATAAAAAGGGGAACCGTGGTTCCCCTGTATCTGATGTTTGTAAACGCAGCTACCGATTAACGCTGCGCCGAGGCGGTAGTGGCCTGCGGAGCGGTGTTGTCGGTTACGGCTGGCGTGGTTGAAACCGGTTGACCCAGTGACGCATTCAGCGCTTGCAGATCGGTTTCGCTCAGCGTGCCTTGCGCGGACTTAATGTTTAACTGATTGATCAGGTAATCATAACGAGCGCTAGAGAGCTGCTGTTTGGCGTTATACAGCGTGGTGGTGGCATTCAGCACGTCAACGATGGTGCGTGTTCCTACCTGATAACCGGCTTCCATTGCATCCAGAGAGCTTTGTGCAGACACTTCTGCCTGTTTGTAAGCGTTGATGCTGCTGATGGACGCAGAAATATTGTTAAACGATGAACGTACTATCTGGATAACAGAACGGTGTGCGCTTTCCAGCAGTTCACTGGAGCTGACATAGCTGTGCTGTGCCTGCTTCACCTGAGAGTTGGTGGCACCACCGCTGTAAAGCGGCAGAGTGAAGTTGATTCCCACTCGGTGTTGCCCGGCGTCTGAATCGTTAAACGAGTTGCTGTTATTCGTCCGTGAGCCGGAATAGCGGGTATCAGTCACGCCCGTCGATGCCGTGAGATCCAACGTCGGCATATAGCCTGTTTCGGCGGAGCGAATCTGCTCACGTGCCAAATCCTGGCTCAAACGTGCGGATAACAGGTTCAGGTTGCGGTTTTCGGCTTCTTTCAGCAGGTTGTTAACCGCTTCAGGTTTCTGGGTAGAGAAGCGTTCGATGTTCAGACCGGCCAGCTGTGGGTAGAAGTTGCCGGTAATCTGACGCAGCGATTCCAGCGCGTTATCCAGCGTATTACGAGCCAGCACTTCGTTTGCCAGCACGCTGTCATACTGTGAACGGGCGTTCTGGACGTCGGTAATCGCAACCAGACCGACGTTGAAGCGCTGTGTCGTTTGATCCAACTGGCGATAAATTGCCTGCTTCTGTGCATTGATGTAGGACAGCGAGTCAATAGCACGCAGGACGTTGAAATAGGCGGTTGCCGTGTTCAGCATCAGGTTTTGCTGAGCGGTCTGATAGGTAACGTCTTCAATACCCGCTTGTTTTTCCTGCAACGTCAGCGCACGCCATTTGGACATGTCGAACAAGGTCTGAGTCAATTGCAGTGAGGCACTCTTGGCGTTGCTGTTGACGTCTTTGTTGTCACGGTAGCCTTTGTTATAGGTATAGTCAGCGCCTAAACCGAGCTGAGGCAGTAACGGGCTACGTGATTCGTTGATTTTTTCAAACGCGGCGTCGCGGGTTGCCGCAGAGCTGCGTAAATCAGGGTTGGTACTTTTTGCCTGCTGGTAGACTTGTAACAGGTTTTCCGCCTGACTCATGGCGCTAAAACCGCCCAGGCTCAGACCAATAAGAAGAGGGAGCAATTTCTTCATTTGCATTCCTTGTTGTGCAGCAATCTCGCTATGGTAGCGCTGTCTGTAGACGAATAATTGTCGATTCTATCAGAATCTGCCAATAGGATAAGGTAGCTGAACGTGCCATCTTTCAGCGGAATATGTCCAAATGGTCAGGTAAATTGACCCGTTGGATGATTCAGTGCGACGTTTTGCTATTCAGTCAGATACCGAAAAGTGATGCGATGGACGGATATAACCCCACTTCGCTGACGTCGCGCCTAATAAACGTTCAAAAACAATGATGAGTATAATGACAGCGGATTCCGCCATACAATACCGGATTCCATTAATACTTGTTACAGGAGTGCAGCCATGGCGTCTTCCGTATCCGGTCCGGTTACTTTCACCAAAGATGATGTAGAAATTATTGCACGTGAAACGTTGTACGATGGTTTTTTTTCGCTGGAGCGTTACCGTTTCCGTCATCGCCTGTTTAATGGCGGCATGAGCGGTGAAGTCAGCCGCGAGATTTTAGAACGCGGTCATGCCGTAGTGTTGCTGCCTTACGATCCGGTGCGTGATGAAGTGGTATTAATAGAACAAATTCGTATCGCTGCCTATGACACCAGCGCTTCTCCCTGGCTGTTTGAGCTGGTGGCTGGCATGATTGAGCCAGGAGAAAGCCACGAAGAGGTGGCGCGGCGCGAAGCAGAGGAAGAAGCCGGATTAAGGGTTGGCCGCTGCCGACCGATAATCAACTATCTTGCCAGCCCCGGCGGCACCAGCGAACGTCTGGCGGTGATGGTGGGTGAAGTGGATACCCGCACGGCGAAAGGGATTCACGGCCTGGCGGAAGAAAATGAAGATATCCGCGTACACGTGGTGAGCCGTCAACAAAGTTATCAATGGGTTGAAGAAGGGATTGTTGATAACGCCGCATCTGTCATTGCCTTGCAATGGTTGGCATTGCACCATGAAGAACTGAAACGTGAGTGGGTGGATTGAATTTATGAAACGTTATACTCCGGATTTCCCAGCCATGATGAGGCTATGTGAAACCAACTTCATGCAATTGCGGCGTTTGCTGCCAAAAAATGATGAAGTCGGCGAAATCGCGGTTTATCACGTCAATAATGCGGTCTATCAACTGACGATTCTTGAATCTACTCGCTATACCTCATTGGTGGAAATTAAGCAGACAGCGCCCACTGTCAGCTACTGGAGCCTGCCAATGATGAGCGTTAGGTTGTATCATGATGCGTTGGTTGCGGAAGTGTGTGCCAGCCAGCAGATCTTTCGCTTCAAAGCACGTTATGATTATCCTAATAAGAAGTTACATCAACGTGACGAAAAGCATCAAATTAATCAGTTTCTTGCTGATTGGCTAAAGTATTGTTTGGCGTATGGTTCGATGTCGATACCGGTTTTTGATACCCAATAGATTTCAAGACGCAGGGCGGTGGCAGTCGAGCCATAAGGGAAACCAACGTATACCTTAAATAATTCGAGTTGCAGGAAGGCAGCGACACAGTGAATCCCCGGGAGCTTACACAAGTAAGTGACTGGGGTGAGCGAGGAAAGCCAACGCACATGCAGCTTGAAGTACGAGGGGTATATTCTGCAATTTGAAAGATGACGGGTAGAGACAGATTTACGTAACCAAGGACACCATTTGGAAAGCCTGTTGACACTGCCTGTGGCGAGTGGCGCCAGAGTCAGGATTTTACAAATAACAGATACCCATCTTTTTGCGGGCGAGCATGAAACCTTGCTGGGTATCAACACCTATCGTAGCTATCACGCTGTGCTGAATGCCATCAAGGCTCGGCAGGATACGTTTGATTTGATCGTTGCGACGGGCGATTTGGCACAGGATCACACGCTGCAAGCCTATCATCATTTCTCGCGCGGAATTGCGCAGATCCCTGCACCTTGCGTATGGCTTCCCGGTAACCACGATTTCCAACCGGCGATGGTTGATGCGCTGGCTGACGCCGGTATTGCGCCGTCCAAGCATGTGCTGCTGGGCGACAAGTGGCAGATCATTTTATTGGACAGCCAGGTATTTGGCGTCCCACACGGTGAATTGAGCGAATACCAGCTTGAATGGCTGGAGCGTAGCCTGAAAAGTCAGCCTGAACGTTTTACGCTGTTGCTGCTGCACCATCATCCGCATCCTTCCGGCTGTACCTGGCTCGATCAGCACAGCCTGCGTAACGCGCATAATCTGTCTACGGTACTGGAGCGCTATCCACAGGTGAACACCGTGCTGTGTGGTCATATTCATCAGGAGATGGATTTTGACTGGCATGGTCGCCGCTTGCTGGCCACGCCGTCGACCTGCGTACAGTTCAAACCGCACTGCACTAACTTCACTATTGATGACGTGGCACCGGGCTGGCGCTATCTGGACCTGCTGCCGGATGGCCGTCTGGAAACCGAGGTCTATCGTCTCTCAGGCAGCGAATTCCTGCCTGACATGGATTCGGACGGTTACTAATGCCAACGCTTCTTTATCTGCACGGCTTCAACAGTACGCCACAGTCGGCGAAAGCGACGGCTCTGCAAACGTGGCTGGCAGAGCGGCACCCTGAAATTGACATGGTGATTCCACAGATCCCACCGTATCCGTCGGAGGCGGCTGAGATGATGGAATCGCTGATTATGGAGCGGGCCGGTCGTCCGGTGGGCATTGTTGGCTCTTCCCTCGGTGGTTATTATGCCACCTGGCTATCCCAGTGTTTTATGCTGCCAGCCGTGGTGGTGAACCCAGCGGTGAAGCCGTTTGAACTGTTGCTGGACCATCTCGGCGAATATCAGAACCCCTACACCGGTGAACAATATGTGCTAGAGTCTCGGCACGTTTACGATCTGAAGGTCATGCAGGTTGACCGACTGGAATCGCCGGATTTGCTCTGGCTGCTGTTGCAGACAGGGGATGAGGTTCTGGACTATCGTCAGGCAGTCGCGTATTACACGGCCTGCCGTCAAACTGTGGAGTCAGAGGGCAATCATGCCTTTGTCGGATTTGAGCGCTTTTTCACACCGATTGTGAATTTTTTAGGGCTCACGACAGACTGAATCGCCACACATAGGCATTGAAAAACGAATCGCCGAAAGCGGTTCGTTAAACACCATTCACTGAACTCAAAGAATTAACGCAAACTATGGCTCAATCAAGTTATAACGCTGATGCGATTGAAGTACTCAGCGGACTGGAACCGGTGCGCCGTCGTCCGGGAATGTACACCGATACCACGCGTCCTAACCATCTGGGACAAGAGGTCATAGATAACAGCGTTGATGAAGCGCTGGCGGGCCATGCACGCCGAATTGATGTGATTCTACACGCCGATCAGTCGCTGGAAGTGATTGATGACGGTCGTGGGATGCCGGTGGATATCCACCCGGAAGAAGGCGTACCCGCCGTTGAGCTGATCCTGTGTCGTCTGCACGCAGGCGGCAAGTTTTCCGGTAAAAACTACCAGTTCTCAGGCGGCTTGCACGGCGTAGGGATTTCCGTGGTGAACGCCCTGTCTACCCGTGTTGAAGTCACCGTGAAGCGCGATGGTCAGGTGCATGACATCGCGTTTGAAAACGGCGACAAAGTGCAGGAACTGACTGTAACCGGCACCTGTGGACGTCGTAATACCGGAACGCGCGTGCATTTCTGGCCGGATGAGAAGTTCTTCGACAGCCCTCGTTTTTCCGTATCTCGTTTGACGCACCTGCTGAAGGCCAAAGCGGTCTTATGTCCCGGTGTGGAAATCATCTTCAAAGATAAAGTTAACAACACCGAGCAGCGCTGGTGCTATCAGGATGGCCTGAATGACTACCTGTGCGAGGCGATAAATGGCCTGATCACGCTGCCGGAAAAACCGTTTCTGGGGTCGATTACTGGCGATACTGAAGCCGTGGACTGGGCGCTGCTCTGGCTGCCGGAAGGCGGTGAGCTGCTGACGGAAAGCTACGTTAACCTCATCCCAACGCCAATGGGCGGGACACACGTTAACGGCCTGCGTCAGGGGTTGCTGGATGCGATGCGTGAATTCTGCGAATTCCGCAATATTCTGCCGCGCGGCGTGAAGCTGAGTGCGGATGACATCTGGGAACGCTGTGCTTACGTGCTGTCGGTCAAAATGCAGGAACCGCAGTTTGCCGGGCAGACGAAAGAACGCCTCTCTTCTCGTCAGTGCGCCGCGTTTGTGTCCGGCGTCGTGAAAGATGCCTTCAGCCTGTGGCTGAACCAGAACGTGCAGGCAGCGGAACAGCTGGCCGAGTTAGCGATTTCCAGCGCGCAGCGCCGTATGCGTGCCGCCAAAAAAGTGGTGCGTAAAAAGCTGACCAGCGGGCCGGCGTTGCCTGGCAAACTGGCCGATTGTACCTCGCAGGATCTCAACCGGACGGAACTGTTCCTGGTGGAAGGGGATTCGGCGGGCGGATCGGCGAAGCAGGCGCGCGAGCGTGAATTTCAGGCGATCATGCCGCTGAAAGGTAAGATCCTGAATACCTGGGAAGTCTCCTCCGATGAGGTGCTGGCGTCGCAGGAAGTACACGATATTTCAGTCGCGATCGGTATCGATCCTGACAGCGCCGATCTCAGCCAACTGCGTTACGGCAAGATCTGTATTCTGGCGGATGCGGACTCCGATGGTCTGCACATTGCGACGCTGCTGTGCGCGCTGTTTGTCCGCCATTTCCGGGCGCTGGTTCAGGGCGGGCACGTTTATGTCGCCATGCCGCCGCTGTACCGTATCGATCTGGGCAAAGAGGTTTACTACGCTCTGGACGAAGAGGAAAAAGCGGGCGTGCTGGAGCAGCTTAAGCGCAAGAGAGGTAAGCCGAACGTGCAGCGCTTTAAAGGTCTGGGTGAAATGAACCCGCTACAGCTGCGTGAAACCACGCTGGATCCTAACACTCGCCGTCTGGTGCAGTTGACCATCAGTGAAGAAGATATGGATCAGACGATGGCGATGATGGATATGCTGCTAGCGAAGAAGCGTTCTGAAGATCGCCGCAACTGGCTGCAAGAGAAGGGCGATAAGGCAGAGATCGAGGTCTAACCGCCGCTCAATAGCGAAAACTCTCGTTTTCCCACCATGTAATTCGGTGGTGGGAAAACAATTTCCCGCCCCGCCTCAAATCCATGCCTGTGCCTACATTCTGCTATCTACGGGAAGATAACGGGTATTGTTGTCGTTCATCTGGCTACGACGGTTGGTACTTATGAGATGCAGACCTCTGACCGGAGCTTGTCTGAGGCCTGCCATTGCGCTACTTCAAGTTATCTTTGAAAAACGTCTCAAGACGGTCGAAAGGAATTTTGTCTGTATTGTCATACAAATCAACATGATCTGCATTTGGCACAATAACCAATTCCTTGGGATGACTGGCCGCCTGGTAAACATCCTCTGAGTAATACAGCGAGTGCGCGTTTTCGCCAGCGACCAGCATCACAGGTCGGGGGGCTACCCTGTCAATATTTCCCATTAGCGGGAAACTAAAGAAAGGCATCGGTGTGGTCGCGGTCCACGCGGTAGTAGAGTTAATTGAGCGAGAGTGAAAACCGCGTGGCTTACAGTAGTAGTCGTAAAAACTGACGACAATCGGGTTAGCATCCTGTGGAAGGCTCTCGGGAAAAAGGCGCTCGCTCGTAATAATATCGCCATTAGCATCGAAGGGAACCTCGTGGTAACCACGGGAAAAGGTGCCATTTTCCGCATCAACCCAACGCTGCTGGCTAATGTAGTCAATGACCTTATTACGTTGCTCAGGTGTGTAACTGTCACGATAGCTACGGCTCATGCTGCGTGACATATCGTACATGGACGCCGTGGCGACGGCCTTGATGCGAGAGTCGCTGGATGCTGCGGTAATCGCCATACCACTGAGACCACAGATTGCCATAGCACCGATGCGGTTACGGTCAACGGAAGGCAGAAGGCCAATGAAATCGACAGCGGCACTGAAATCTTCTGTAAAAATCTCCGGTGATGCCGTATCTCTTACATTGCCAGCGCTTTCGCCCGTGAAAGAAGGGTCAAACGCCAGCGTAACGAATCCACGTTCGGCAAGCGTCTGCGCATACAAACCAGAGGCTTGTTCTTTAACCGCACCGAAAGGCCCGCTGAATACAATGGCGGGAAGCTTCGCTTTGTTGCGATCTTTTGGCTGATAAAGGTCCGCGGCAAGGGTAATCCCATAGCGGTTTCTGAACGTGACTTTTTCATGGTCAACGTTATCACTTTTAGGAAAGGTTTTATCCCATTCTTGCGTTAATTGCATAATTTCACCTGCTTCGTTTAAAGGTTGAGTTTGCGCAAATATGTCAGGAATCCCTATAACCTGAAGCTCTAATCCAGATTATTCTACAGACGTGGATTGACCTATTTTTGCAATAAATCCCAAAGCTTATTGAATTGCTTTCGATGTTGTTTATTACCCGTTATTGTTTTCCGATAGATTATATAAATCGGTTTTCCGGTCAGCGTCTCTGCGCCATTGGGTTATTTATTGAAAACGTTCCTTGTGGGGGAAATAATATTTCTGGTTCTCTACCTATCTTTTAGATAAGTCATGCCATGAGAGAAATGCTACCCGAAAAGAATATGGTGATAAATGCGCCCTCATTTGAAAGGCCACTGAATTAAATTCAGTAATCATTTTTCAGAGAGTGAAAAATTAAATCATCGCTAGGTTGGTAATGTATTTGATTTATAAATATTTTATGAGAGGGAATTTAACGTGATGTTGATGCTACTCGCTGAATAACGGTACGCGCAGCGTATGGTAGATGTCATCCGCTGCGCATAGTCATCCATTCTCTTATCGCGTTGAATGAGCGACTAATTCTGCTTCGGCTAACTTGTTCGTATTCAACATATAACCAACCAATGCACCACTGGATTGTTCATCAATTGGCAGTTTATCGACCTTAAGCGCCCAGACTTTGAAGTGGTAGCTGTGTGTTTTGTCTCCTGCTGGAGGGCAAGGACCACCATAGCCAGGACTACCAAAATCGGTACGCCCCTGAACGGCACCGGCAGGAATATTTTTTCCATTTCTGTTTCCTGCATCTCTTTCGAGGCTGTGGACATTTTTAGGGATATTCACCATCGTCCAATGCCACCATCCACTCCCCGTTGGGGCGTCAGGGTCATACACCGTAATCGCAAAGCTTTTCGTCTCTGCGGGCTCTCCTGACCAGGAGAGTTGAGGTGATATATCTTTTCCAAAACAGCCGGATCCGTTTTGAATAAAAGTATTCCCTATCTCCTCTCCTTGTTTTATATCATTACTCTTAACCTGAAATTCCTGAGCATGTACGACGGTTGAAGCCATAAGCAATGACAAAAGTAGAGAACGCTTTATCACTATATTTACTCCCCTAAAAAGTTGAATGATTTCTTCTCCCCCCGAGCAAGACGGTGACTGCTTACAGGTGGCAGATAGGCACAGGTAACCTTGCCTATCATCAGGCCATCACTCGACGATGGAATAACACAATTCCCTTGAATACTTGCCTGATTGTCTAAATCTGAAACGCGCTATTTTTACTTCCCAAAAATCTACACTCTCAGATTATAAGGCAATAAATCGAGATAATTTGTATATCGATGCTGAGGACAGATAGGGAAGAATGTCGATGGGTAAGGTAAATCCATTTGGGTTTTTCCCTCTTACCCGTAATCACTTTCTCTATACCCTCAGTTATTTCTTACAAGAAGGGGCGTTAGGGGAATAGCTGTTACGTGATTTGTAGTTAATGACGAAGGCACGTGGCATGAAACGTTTTATTTTCTTTAATCCGACCAAGACGAAACATTGTCGCTCGGTCAATACCTGTTGTGAATATACCAAGCAATAGGCGTTTTTTGGCATCGCGATATTCTCCTTCAGGAAGTAGGGCGATTGATTCTGAAAAATGCACTGTCGTTGCTCGATTTTTAACATATAAATTAAGGAGTAGATTCAATGAGCCATCTGCTTTCTCGCAAACAATTTATTCGCGGTGCCATCATGGCCTGTACCGCGATGTTTGTCAGTGCGCATCCCGCTTTGGCAGAAAGTAATCCTGCTAATGACAAGGGACAAACCATACAACTGACCCAAGAATGGGATAAAACCTTCCCGCAGAGCACGAAGGTCGACCATCAGAAAGTCACTTTCAAGAATCGCTACGGCATTACTCTGGCCGCCGATCTGTATCTCCCGAAAAATCGTGGTAACAAAAAATTTGCTGCGATTGCCGTGAGCGGCCCTTTTGGCGCGGTTAAAGAACAATCTTCTGGTCTGTACGCACAAACTATGGCTGAGCGTGGCTTTGTTACCCTCGCATTTGATCCGTCCTATACGGGTGAGAGCAGTGGTGAACCTCGTAACGTGGCGTCCCCTGAGATCAATACCGAGGACTTCATGGCCGCAGTGGACTACCTTGGCCTGCACCCTGCGGTTGATCGCAACCGCATCGGCGTCATTGGTATCTGCGGCTTCGGTGGTATGGCCCTCAATGCCGTGGCTGTCGACAAGCGTGTTAAAGCGGTCGTCACCGCCACCATGTACGACATGTCGCGCCTGATGGGTAAGGGTTTTGAAGACAGTCTGTCGCTGGAGAACCGGACTAAGATCCTGACCCGTCTGAGCGAGCAGCGCTGGACGGACGCCGAGCGTGGTACGCCAGCTCCAGGTGCTCACGACTTCTATGTTGATGCGAACGGCAATGTCGAGATCGCCAAACGAATCCTTCCAGAGACGTTGCCGGCAAACCCGAATCCGGTCACCGAAGAATTCTTCGAATACTACCGCACGCCGCGTGGCTTCCATAAGAACTCAGTGGCCTCTTCGGGCGCATTCACCGGCACCAGCCCGATGGCGTTCATGAATATGCCGCTGCTCACGTACATCAAAGAAATTTCGCCGCGTCCAATTCTGTTTATTGTTGGTGATAAAGCACACTCTCGCTATTTCACTGAAGACGCTTATAAAGCCGCAGCTGAGCCGAAAGAGCTTGTGATTATCAAGGATGCTAACCATGTCGATCTTTACGACCGCATGGACAAGATCCCGTTTGATAAGATCACTGACTTCTTTAGCAAGAATCTGAAATAAGGCCAATAAAGGTCATCTGGATGCACATTCTGCAATCTGCCAGATGACCTTTTCTTTTTTCCACCAATGTGACGTCGTCATTCAGCATATTTTTTTTAGTATATCAGAGTGCCTTAAAAATTTATCGCGCATAGTTTTCAGACAAACCAAGGGATAATTTTTTAATCGCGGATTCCCCTTTTCCCTGTATGAGAGATTGCTGAGTTTTTCTCACAAACTCATTAAAAATTCACCCACTAGTTATAGATCAATTCATCCATCAATATAAAAACACCAGGCCGTACTTCTGCGGCTTTCATGACGATTATCCATCGATAGTTAGGCGCAAGATTTACGAGGGTTTAAGAGAAAATGTATAAAGAGAGGCAAGTTATTCCAGGCCCTTTGCAACGGCTAACGGGCATAAGGCCTGAAGAAGCATCTTTAGTAGGCTGGTCGCTTATTTATATCATTGCTTTATTTCTCGCTTACTATGTCTTACGGCCTATTCGGGATGAATTGGGGGTGACCGGTGGCGTCAGTAATCTACCCTGGCTGTTTACTGGCACCTTGATTGTTATGCTGCTCGTTAGCCCTATTTATGGATATATCGTACGGCGCTATTCGAGAGAACGCTTTATTGCGATCGCGTATCGATTTTTTGCCGCAAATTTAGTTATTTTTATCGTCCTTATGACGAGTAGTTCAGAGGCGCATCAGGTTTGGGTTGGCCGGGCACATGTTCAACAGGAAAAAGCGCAGGAACGCTCTGCCACAGGCGTCTCGATGACAGAAAGTTCGCCTCCGGTGAATACGTAGCAGTAATCCGATGACGGTATGAATGGCATACGTCAGTTAATCGAAATACTTTTCTAGAAGGAAAAAACGATGAAATTTTCTATACGCGCCGTGTTGTGCACAGCGGTGATGGTTGTCGCATCATTGACGACGATTAGCGCTTTTGCAGAAACGCAAAAAATTCGTATCGGCGTAATCGGTTCAGGAAGCTTGGGGGGCGCAGTCGGCCGTGCATGGGTGAAGTCTGGACATGAAGTGATGTTCGCCAGTCGCCATCCAGAAGAGTTGCGTTCTATGACTGAAGCCCTTGGCCCACGGGCTTCAGTCGGTACGCCAAAAGAGGCGGCAAGCTTCGGAGACGTTATCCTGGTTGCTCTGCCTTACTCGGCGCTGCCGGGTATTGGTCGGGATTTGCAGGAAGAGCTCCGCGGAAAAATTGTGCTCGATGCGAGTAACCCAACGGCGTTCCGCGAGGGGGATTTGATGAGGGCGGCGAGTCGGGAGGGGGTGGGGGCGACTTCTGCACGGCTGCTTCCCGGTGTACGTTTAGTTCGTGCTTTCAGTGCGGTGAATGCGACGGCAATTGATGCTTCGGCAAACGGTCGCCGCACGACGCTCGCGATCCCGATTGCGAGTGATGATACCGAAGCACTGGATGTTGCCGCACAACTGGTACGCGATGCGGGAAGTGCTCCGGTCATTACGGGTAACCTGGCATCTTCACGCGTCTTTGAAGATGGCACGCCTATCGATGAGGCAGACACGGATGAAGCAACGCTGCGTAAGATGTTGAATTTACCTGCACGCTAATTCGCTATCTCTCGGTGCCAGAGCGCCAAAGAGGAAATGGCCGACCGTTCCGTTTGAATGACGGTATCGGCCACATACCATGGCTTATTTCTTTCCCTTGTATCTTATCGCAGCCACAAAGGCCGAGAATGCAGGGGAAGCATTGCGCCGATTGGGATAGTAGAGATGGAAGCCGGAAAAATAAGGGCACCAGTCTGTCAGGACTTCAATGAGGCGGCCATCTTCAATGTAAGGCTGAGCCATAAAATCGGGAATATAGGCAAGGCCGATCCCATCAAGCGCACCGTTCAGGATATGAATATTGCTGTTAGCGGTCAGTTGCCCGTTTACCCGGACGGCCATACTCCGCCCCTCTTTTTCAAACTCCCAGGCATAAAGACTGCCGCCAAACGAATGGCGTATATTGATGCATTTGTGCGTGGTTAAATCGTGAGGGTGAATGGGGACAGGGTTCTTTTTGAAATAGGCGGGTGAACCGATAACGGACAGTCGCCAGTCTGGGCCCAGCCTTACTGCAATCATATCCCTGCTGACGGATTCCCCCATTCGAATCCCCGCATCAAAACGCTGCTCGACAATATTTGTGAAGCCATAATCAATGCTGATTTCCACATTGATATCAGGATATTCTTCAAAAAAAGCGGGCAGCGCCGCACGTAGAATTTGTTCGGCAGCATCATCAGAACAGGTGATTTTAATCGTTCCTGCTGGCTTATCTCTCAGTTCGCCAATTTTCTCTATTTCCGCCCCGATTTGGTCAAAGAGCGGCCCTACGGATGTCATTAGCCGTTCCCCTGCTTCAGTCGGGGCCACATTACGGGTGGTGCGGGTCAGTAAACGTACCCCAAGCCTCTCTTCCAGATTACGGATGGTATGGCTGAGTGCTGAAGGGCTGACGCCGAGCCGGGTAGCAGCACGGGTAAAACTTTGTTCTTTTGCGACTGCAAGGAAGGCCAGAATGTCATTCATGCTTATGAAACCTCATCACCGAATATTTTTCACAAATAAACAAGCCTTACCCAAAGTGATAAAAATCCCTTAGTTGGCCAGCACGTTTGACCCCATTACTAAAGAAAAACGATCAGGGCTGACAAATGCATTTCACCCTGGCTTATTTACCCTTGAGGCTATTAATGTCCTTTTTGGGGGGTGAGCCAAATAACCGATTGTACTCACGGCTGAACTGAGACGGGCTTTCGTAACCGACACGGTAGGATGTGGTGGCGGCATCAAGGCGCTCATTTAACATCAAACGCTTCGCTTCATTAAGCCTGAGCCATTTCTGGTACTGAATGGGGCTCATCGAGGTCAGTTGCTTAAAGTGGTGGTGAAAGCTGGGTCGGCTCATCTGGGCTTTGGCGGCAAGCTCATCGATTTTTATTGCGCTGGTATAATTCAGTTTCATCCAGTCAATGGCTTTAGCGATGCGATACCCATGTGATTCAATAGACGCTATTTCACACAGCCTTTGCGCCTGATCGCTTTTAATCAGCCGGTAATGAATTTCCTTTTTCAGTAAAGGGGCGAGAACAGGAATCGCCTCTGGTTCATCAAGCAGCGCAAGCAGGCGGCGGAATGAATCAAGGAGGGTAGGCGTTACCAGGCCCGTTTCGATCCCTTTAGGCGTCTGACTCCTTTTGGTGATGAGATCGCCATTGACCCAGATAATTTCAGAAATCATCTGCATATCCAGTTTGAGCATCAGGCCAAGACAAGGGACGTCTGGGCTCGCCGTTATTGCCTGCGAGGTAGCGGGAAGATCCAGCGATGTCAGAAGGAAGCGCGAAGGGTCATATCGGTAGGTATCGCCGCCCGCAATAATCTGCTTCGTCCCCTGCACGACAAGTATGATGCTCGGTTCTACCATACAGAATGACGGCTGTTCAGGGATATTGCGGCGAAACAAGGACAATTCCGCGATGCCAGTGTCGATATCGCCTTCCTCGGCCAAATATCTACTGATGATCTCTGCAAGATCATCGCATCGCATTATTTCGGGTTTCTCTGACATAGCCTATTTTCCTCCCTCTCATCAGCCATCATAATACTCCGCCCAAGTTGACCCGCCTATTCTACCCATCAACAATTCATACAATCAGGCAAGAATTCCAGAGTAATGTGTTATCTGAAAATCTTTAATCGTTAGATTATAGTCAATGTGGCTTGTACGTATCTGTAGGGGATCGAAATGATTTTACTGTGCCCGTTACTGTGCATGCTGTCCTGAAATAAAGTGGTGGGTTTCTCATAAGGCCCGCGCTTTGAAAGAGCAATCATCATAGTAAGCGTTTTCCCTCTTATTCATACCCACAACTGTGTCTCTTTGGCCGCTTATGCGGCCTTTTTTTATGCATGGTTTTTATTATAAGACGTTGGGCGTGGTTCTGTTTTTTTTACATCACAGCGTTCTTTACATCATTCAGGTTTTTATCTATCGTGGTGCTTTACATAACTTTATATTCCTGACAATTCATTAATCATTATTGTGGAATGCTGACAAAAATAAGCCTAATTTACGCCGATAGGATTCAAGATTGTGCTGTTCAGATTTTTGGCATAACGATTAATGAAATTTTCTCAAAAGCCCATTTATTAAAACCCTGTTTATCAGAGAAAGCGTGCTTGATAAATTACCTCTCGCAATATAGTTCATTCCCTTCCCTACTTTATGAGGTAATTTTTATGTTTAAGAAAATGATTCTGACTGCGCTTTTCATCCTGCCTTTCTCTGGCAGCGTTCTGGCTGCACAGGAAGTGTCTACTGTGAACCATAATGAAAATCATACGCTTATCCGCGTAGCGGGTGGATCATCGGTTGATGATGTAACGCAATTACTACAGGAAAAAGCGGGAAGACTGGGAGCGAAGTCATTTAAAGTCGTCTCTATCAGCGGTAATGACTTTCTCACCGGTACTGCAAAGATTTATAAATAAAAGTCGCAATATAACGTATACGCCCCATTTTCCTGGCAAGGAAAAAAATATATGCATGACATTACTGATGTCGTAATTTTAAAAAGTCGTCCGGCAATAAAAACCGGGCTGACTTTTTATCTTTTACGAGTAGAAATCATCCGAATTGCGTTTTCCTTCCTCCCCTCATTATCCCCCCAACGTGCAGCAATCCGTTATCCATAGAGAGGCAAGCATGCCTCTGGCGACAGGTGCGTGATGTGATTACTCGCTCGATATCTGGCTTTTTCGTATTGCTGAATTTTTTTCACAAGCACATGGAAATTGCCTTATCTAATCAACGCTCGCTTGGTCAATTACTATTTGCACATAGTTTGAAAATGGAACGACGTAATGAATGCATTAAATAAGACAACAACATCAGGCAGGCCAACTCATCACCCAGCATGGGGGGCAGTGTTTTCAATGGCGCTGGGCGTGGTTGTACTTATCGCCTCTGAATTTATGCCCGTCAGCCTCCTTACGCCGATCGCTCAGGATCTGGCGATTAGCCAGGGACAGGCGGGTCAGGCTATTTCTGTTTCCGGTTTCTTTGCCGTTATTACGAGCCTGCTGAATACCCCGTTGACCGGTCATCTGGATCGTAAAAAAGTGCTGATCGGCTTTACCTTCCTTCTTACTCTCTCAGGTTTGATTGTCACGTTTGCGTCGAATGGCGTGATGTTTATGTCGGGACGAGCGTTGCTGGGCGTGGCGATTGGGGGATTCTGGTCGATGTCTACGGCGACGGTAATGCGCCTTGTTCCCACTCATGCTGTGGCAAAGGGGCTCGCGTTGATTAACGGCGGAAATGCCTTGGCTGCGACGATAGCGGCACCGCTCGGAAGTTTCCTCGGTCAGTACATTGGCTGGCGTGGGTCGTTTTTTATTGTCGTCCCTCTGGCCGTAATCGCGTTTATCTGGCAGTGGCGCAGTATTCCCTCTATGCCGGGTAATAAAGATAACAACGTATCGGTTAACCCCTTTCGCCTTCTGCGTATTCCACAGGTGTCGCTGGGCATGACGGGCATTATGTTCTTCTTTATGGGGCAGTTTGCGGTGTTCACCTATCTTCGACCGTTTCTGGAGGAGATTACGCAGATTTCTGTCACACAGTTATCGTTGCTGTTATTGGCACTCGGTGGATTTGGGCTGATTGGCACCTGGTTTATTGGACATTTACTGCAACGCCGACTCTTTGCGTATCTGATTGCCATTCCGTTGTTCATGGCCGTTATTGCTGGGCTGCTGATCGAAATGGGAACCTCATTTATGGCTGTCAGCATCTTCCTTGCTCTGTGGGGATTGATTGCCACACCGATGCCTATCGTCTGGGGGCTGTGGTTGAGTAAGGTACTCCCTCATGATGCAGAGGCAGGTGGTGGCCTGATGGTGGCCGTGATTCAGGCCGCCATCACATTAGGTGCCGGTCTGGGCGGTGTGCTTTTCGATTCGGTGGGGTGGTGGAGCCCTTTCGCATTCGGCCTGATTTTACTGCTTGGCTCTGCTTATTTTGCGTGGCTGACAAAAAATAACAGCGTGAAAATGAATATATCGGTCGTTGAATATAAATAATGTCTGGATTTAGCGTCAGGAGTTTAAAGATATGCACACCCGTATGAGACCTAAAATTATTTGCCATATGATCAGTTCAGTCGATGGCCGATTACAGGTCGAGCGATGGACAGCACCCGCAAAAGGGACAGATCGTAATATTGTCAGCTCAACCTATGAAACCGTCGCCTCTCGTTTGGAGGCGCAAGGATGGGTGGTTGGCCGCAAGAGTATGGAGCCGATGGCAAAAGGGAAACGCGGAATAGCTTACCCGGCTGCAACGGATATGCGCCATACGTTCATTGGTCACCGCAATGGCCGCAGTATCGCCGTTGCCATCGACCCACACGGCAAACTGCATTACGGTAAATCACATCGTGGTGATGAGCATTTCGTCGCAGTGCTCAGCAATAATGTCTCTGATTCTTATCTATCTGAGCTACGTGAAGAAGGCGTTTCCTATCTTTTTGCCGGAGATGATGGGGCGGATCTCCATCAGGCAATGGAAACGCTGAATAAAGATTTCGGCATTGAGACCCTCCTGCTTGAAGGCGGTGGAATGACCAATGGTACTTTCCTTAAAGCAGGACTGATTGATGAACTGAGTCTGCTTATTTATCCGGGGATTGATGGATTGGCGAGTGCGCCAAGTATTTTTCACTACCTTGGTGAAGAAGGTGAAAAGCCAGCAAAAGGCGTTTCTTTACGCCTACTGTCCAGTGAAATACTGGATGAGGGCATCGTATGGCTTCGTTATGCATTCGAAAGAGAATAAAACCGATCCATTTTTCATGATTTTTCCGAAGGCTCACCGTGAGTTAATCGGTGGGCCTGTTTACCGAGTCAGGCATTTTATTATTACCTTTCCTTTATCTCTGTAGGTTGTAAATATGATGGTTATTAAAAAAAGAAAATTAATTTCCGTAATTATTCTGTTAGTTCTGATCATTACGATATCGGTGTTTTTCTTCCTCAGAACTCCGGTTTTTGGTGAGCAACCCGAAGGCGCCCGCCTTGAGCGAATTGAAAAATCAGCCAATTATGTTAATGGTGAGTTTAGAAATCAGATCAATACGCCGATGTTTTCAGAAGGAAATAATTTCCTTACCGTTAATATTAGCTATCTGTTTGCCAAAACATCTCGGCTTGCTCCAGAAACACCATTGCCCGTTGTGAAAACGGATCTGAAAAATCTCAATAGAAATACGGACACGGTCATCTGGTTGGGGCATTCGTCTTATTTCATTCAGTTAGACGGCAAGCGCATGCTGGTGGATCCGGTCTTCAGTGAACGGGCCTCTCCGGTTGCATTGGGTGGTGCGGCATTCACGGGAACAACGCTCTACAGTGTCGAGGATATGCCGGATATTGATTATCTGCTCATTACGCATGACCACTATGATCACCTCGATTACCCAACGATCAGCCAGCTTAAAAGCAAGGTAGACCGCGTGATTACTGGACTGGGCGTCGGCCAGGATTTTGTTCGTTGGGGATATTCAGAGGCAAATATTTATGAGTTGGACTGGAATGATGCGCTCAACACTCAATCTGAACTGACATTTTATTCAATCCCAGCTCGTCACTATTCTGGTCGAGCGCTGACAGCCAATAAAACACTGTGGACAGGGTATGTGATTGAATCCGGCAGCAAGCGCACCACTGTTAAGTGGTGATAGCGGATATGGTCCTCACTATCAGGACATCGCGGCTCGCTTTAAACACTTTGATCTGGTTGCTCTCGATATGGGGCAATATGATCCACTGTGGCCGTATATTCACATGACTCCAGAAGAAGCCTCGCGCGTTGCCCTCGAATTAAATACGAAATCTCTGCTTCCTGCTCACGTCGGGCGCTTTGCGCTTGCAAGTCACCCTTGGGACGATCCCTTCAAGCGTATTACTGCGGTCAGCAAAGGAAAAAATTATCAGCTTCTGACGCCAAAAATCGGTGAGCCGATTGAGCTTGATAATACACAGCAGAAATTCGGTGCCTGGTGGGAAGGGATTAATTAATTCGCTAACCAAGGGGCGTGCTTCACGCTCCTATTACTTTTGCTAAAAGAGAAAAGGAGGAATTAATGAAAGCGATATGCATACATCAAACTGGCGGCCCCGACGTTCTTACTCCAGAGAATATGAGTTTGGGTAAACCGGGGGCTGGCGAAATTCTCGTCAGAAATAGGGCGGTGGGGGTCAATTTTACGGATATCTATTCCCGAAGCGGCGTATTCCCGCCAGCCTCATTCCCTTTTGTACCAGGAAAAGAGGCAGCAGGTGAAATCGTTGACGTCGGTGTTGGCGTGACCGACTTTAAACCCGGCGACCGCATTGCCTATGTAGAAACCCTCGGTGCCTACGCAGAGATGAGCATCGTTCCTGAACATTTTGTCGTTCATCTGCCTGATTCAGTGAGTTATGTCACGGCGGCGGCGTCGATGCTCAAAGGGCTGACCGCCCACTTTTTGAGCCACAGAGCGTTCAGGGTGAAACCGGGGCAGACCGTTATGATTCATGCCGTAGCGGGTGGCGTGGGCTCCATTCTGAGTCAGTGGGTTAAACAGCTCGGTGCTACCGTCATCGGCACGGTGGGCACGGCTGAAAAAGCCGCTATCGCCCGACGTAACGGATGCGACCACGTTATCAATTATAACGAAGAGAATTTCGTCGAGAGAGTGAAGGATATTACCGGCGGTAAAGGCTGTGATGTCGTCTATGACGGCGTCGGCAAGGCAACCTTCCCCGGTTCTCTTGACTGCCTGCGCCCGTTTGGATACTTCGTTAGCTACGGAATGGCATCTGGCGCGATTCCCCCTTTTGATATCCGCATTCTGGCTGAAAAAGGGTCACTTTATGCCACATGGCCGAGGCTAACTCAGTACCTACATGAACGTGAGGATGTGATTGCTATGAGCCGCGCACTGTTTGAGGTAATGGCATCCGGCGGCGTTAAAATCGAGCCCCCGTTGGAACTGCCACTGGAAAGCGCAGAAGAAGCGCACCGCCAGCTTGAATCTCGTTCTGCCACACGAACCATGGTACTCATTCCGTAATGCATTGATGAGTCATCGTCCTTAGCCTGAAACAGGCTAAGGCGTGACATTTTCAACCGCCACTGTTCAGTTTTTCAACCTTTCGTGGTCTGCGCATACCATCCTGACAGGGCGTATTGAACGATATTCTCAAGTTCCGAACGGCTGGTGCCATCGCGTGATTGCAGCACCATTCCGCCCTGTATCGCGAGAACATAACGCGCCAGCCCGTTAACGTTTAGCGCGGCGTCCAATTCCCCCTCAGACACGGCTTGTGCAAAGCGTACTTCTAGCTTTTTCAGCGCCTGCGCGCGCGCGTCCCGCACGATAGCGCCAAGGGTAGAATTTCCCTCTTCGCCGACGGCGGACAGCACCAGCATACAGCCGGGAGGATCGTCTGAAGTGTTTGCTCCGGTAAGCGCTGCGGCTGAATCCATCAGGTAGGCCTGAACGGCATCACGAGCCGTCTGGGCGCTCTCGAAACCCGCCCAAACGCGCGGGCCGTAGTGTTCGGCATAGTAGCGAAGTGCTTCGGCGTACAGCTCCTCTTTCGACCCAAACGCGGCATACAGGCTGGGCGATCCGATTCCCATGGCGGCAGTGAGATCGGACATCGAGGTAGCTGAAAAGCCCTTGTGCCAGAAAAGGTGTGTTGCCTTTTCCAGCGCTTTTTCGCGATCGAACGCCCGTGGTCGCCCTTTGGCAGGACGTTCCGTTGCTACGTTTTTAGGAGTAAATGAATTCTGCATCGTTCGTTACATAAATGGATTGACGGTTACCCAGAGGGCGTTTATAACATTATATATCAATCACTACAAAATAGGGTAAACGATGACCGAACTTACAGATAAAAAAGCGCTGGTGACTGGCGCATCTCGCGGCATTGGTGCGGCCATTGCGCTTGAACTGGCGGAAAAAGGCGCAGATGTGGCGATCACCTACCAGAACTCTGAGGCACGGGCATTGGAGGTAGTGCGGGCGATTGAAGCCAAAGGCCGTCGCGCCTTTGCGATAAAGGCCGACAGCGCGGACGCCGAAGCCGTTGTGTGTTCGGTGAACGAAGCAGCAGACGCGCTGGGCGGTCTGGATATTCTCGTCAATAACGCGGGGATTGCCCGCGGCGGCATGCTGTCTCAGCTGAGCCTGGCGGATATTGACGACACGCTGAACGTGAATGTGCGTGCCGTGTTGCTGGCATCGCAAGCGGCCATCCCGCATTTAGGTCAGGGAGGCCGTATTATCTCGATAGGATCGAGTGTCGCCGAGCGTGTTCCGATGCCGGGCATGTCGGTCTACGCGATGTCTAAATCGGCGCTACTGTCTTTCACCCGCGGGCTGGCGCGTGAGCTGGGGCCGAATGGTATCACCGTGAATCTGGTGCATCCGGGATCAACCGATACCGATATGAACCCAGCTGACGGCGAGCATTCGGAGGCGCAGCGTTCGTCGATCGCGCTGGGACATTATGGCAAACCTGAAGACATTGCGGCAGCCGTCGCGTTTCTGGCGAGTCCGGCAGCCCGACAAATTACGGGAACTGGGATCACAGTGGATGGCGGGTCTAACGCCTAACGCGATCTTTATCCTGTTTCATCTTGCCGAGGTGGATAAGCCGCTTCGGTAGGACGATGTTCAGACGGTGGCGGTCATTTACAGGTGGCTGCGGTATGATGCGAGTACACGATAACGTTTGGTGAATACCGAATCGACGGCGATGATGGATATGCTTCTGGTGAAGAAACGCTCGGAAGAGCGCCGCAACCACTTGGGAGTCAGTGCGGCTGTATGATGTAAAACCATTCGATGGATATGGATTTTATTGATCTCAATCTCTTGAATCAAAAAGATAACTAAATTTTTTATTTAATGTGACATTAATCACATTAAATATGATTAATTACATTTTTTTTTAAAAAAAACGTGAGCTTCTTATCTTTTTAATCAATTAAATTTGATTCACTTAAGTTGGTTTTTAATTTATAAATATGTTTTATGAGTTTTAATTCAATGCGACAAGGAAGTGAGGTGGTGATAATATTTAATTAATTCTATTTATAATAATTGGCTTGGTTATTAATTTGAAAATGGTAAAGTACTTAAACTATGTCCTTTCTTAGTCAACAAATAATTATTAAACCCTGCCAGATCGAAGTGAAGGACTTAAACGAAAAGACTTATCTGGTTAAAATTCGTATAGCATCCTATCATTATTTACCTGGTCAATATGTAAAATTAAGTTGTGGAAGTGAACTCGAAAGATGTTTTTCTATATCCTCTTGGCATAAATCTAAGGACAAAGATGATGAGATAAGCATTGAGTTAATCATAGGATTTAATGAGTTACTCTCAGTATCACACCGAATTATCCTAGAAATACAATCTGGGAATAGCATCGCTATTTCATTACCATTAGGGAAGGCGCATTGGCGGCAATCTGATTATGGTAACGTGTTAATCGCATGTGATACTGGCTATAGCTATGTCAGAGGTATCATTCAGTATCTGGCGAAGCATTACAGTGAACAACCCACATCATTGATTTATATAAATGATAAAGGTGCTAATTATTTTACTGGCAAAGATATTCATGAATTGTTCGACTCAAATGAAAATTTCCATTTCAGAACGATGTACAGTAGTTACGCAGGTCGCGACATATCATTTGTAAAAAAAACAGTCGAAACAATTAGTCAGTCTCACTTCTCTTTATCTAATTTCTACATCGGAAGTGGTAAGGATTTCTTCAAGTTGATAAAAAATGAACTTCATACCCTAGGGGTTAATGAAGGAAGGATTATTTCAGACAATTGCTAACTAGGATGTTTTTATGTTAAAGGAAGATTATTTACACAGATTGAAAAGTCCGCGACAGGTTTATATTGATTCTAAATTGATATCTGACGTATCTACTGAACCATCATTTCAAGGTGCAATCGATAGTATTGCAGAATTCTATCAACTTCAGGAATCGCAGCCTGAACTGTTCACTTATGAAGAGAATGGTAAAAATTATCACATCAGTACGCTTGCTCCTAAAACCAGAGAGGAATTAGCGAGAAAGCGAAAAAGTTATAAAGCCATTGCCGATTTATCATTTGGTATGTTGGGAAGAACACCGGACTTTATCAATAGTGCTTTAGCTGCTATGGCAACAAACTCCCATGTACTTGGAGCAGGCCAATACGCTGATTTTTCTAGTAATGCAGTCAAATACTATGATCGATGCCGAAATGAAAATTTGTTCGTAGGCCATGGCGCAATTAATCCTCAAATTGATAGGGGTATTCAGTTAGGGTTACAAGAAAACAAATACTGTGGGGTTAGGTCTATTTCCCATGATTCAAAAGGAATGACTGTCCGCGGTGCTAAAATGATAGTGACGTTGGCTCCAATTGCCGATGAGCTTCTAGTCTTTAATATGCCTGGGCTGATCTCTGGTGATGAGGATTTTGCCCTCGCATTTGCTGTACCGGTTACGGCATCGGGCGTGAAGCTCATTTGTCGAAAGCCTCTGAACCATAATGGTTACAATCTGTTAGACCATCCAATTTCAAATCTTTTTGATGAATCGGATGCGTATATGGTTTTCGAGGATGTATTTATTCCGTGGAGTGATGTATTTGTCTTCAGAGATGTAGAAAAATCGAATTCATTTTATGACAAGACAAGAATCCGAAACCATAACGGGCATCAGGGAATTGTTCGAGGGCTTGCCAAAGCTGAATTATTAACCGGTGTTGCAATTGAACTGGCTAATAAAATGGGCTTGGGTAGTTTCTTGAATGTCCAAGAACAACTCGGAGAGATGACCTCAAGTCTGGAGTTAGTCCGTGGTGCGATCTTGTTGGCTGAAGAAGATGCAACCTTAGAAAACGACCTTTTAAATCCTAGTATTCATGCTATTCAAGCTATCCGATACCATTTTCCTAAGTGGTATCATCGGATGGTGAATATCATTCAATCTCTCTCTGCTGGTTCAATGCTTGCTGTCCCTCATCACGGGGATTTTGAAAATAAAAATGGACCTATTCTTAAGGAAGCGCTAAGAAATAAAAATATAAGTGCTGAAGATAGGTGCTTTCTCCTAAACTTAGCCTGGGATCTTAGTGGCGATGGTTTTGGACAAAGGCAAATGGTATATGAAAAATATCATGCAGGTGATCCTATAAGAATAGCTGCAATGCATTATTCAAATTACCCGAAAGGTGAGTTGTTTAAGCATCTCGATAATATCAAGAGAATTTATCATGATTCATTGTGCTAGCTTGGCATATATCAAGAAAAGCAAAGTGTTGTTGGTTCGTGTTCGGGATAATACGGTGTGGTATTTTCCTGGTGGAAAAATATCTCCGGGTGAAAATCCTAAAGAAACATTAATACGAGAACTTGAAGAGGAACTCGGATTAACTGTTCCTGCATCCGAATTGACGTTTTTGACCACGGTAACCGGACCAAATCATGATGGTAGCGATAGCGTTCATCTGTCCATTTTTACCATCTCATTTTTACCGTCAATCACCCCATGTGCTGAAATCAGTGAGTTGGGATGGTTTTCTCTTTCTGACACAGAGCTCATGGCTCCGGCTGTCGTGAAAACGCTCAAGGTTATTAACAATGGCTTATGATACGGCTCAAGTCCGAGATCTTTTTGAACGGGAAAAAATAGATTTATTAATCGGATCAAGTAAAGAAAATGTTCACTATTTCACGGGTTTTTCACCTGTTATTAAAACGTTGAATCCCTATCATGGGCAATGCTACGCATTACTTCATCGGTATGACATTGATACTGTAAGCATCGTGCATTCGATTGGCGAAATAGATCAGGTGCTTGATGCGGATGTTCCCGTCCAACATGTTCAGCCTTACGGGACATTTTATCGTGAATATGATGGTCAAACCTGCTTAAGCGAAGATGAAGCTGCACTCCTGAAGCTTAGTAATGTCGAGTTATCTAAAGCATCATCTGCTGAAGCCTTAAAAACGCTGATTCACAAAATACGGGATTATGGTGACATAAACAGTATCGGGTTTGATGAAGATGGTATGTCACTACAGACCTTGGACTATCTTAAAAATAACTTTCCCGGTATTAAATGGTGCGGTGTATCTAAGGGCATACGTCAGACAAGGGGGCGTAAAACACCAAAAGAAGTCGATATGCTGACAAAGTCGGCCTTGATTAATGAAGCGGCAATTTATGAGGCGATAAAGTTAGTCCGTAGAGGCTCTAATGAGGCTGAAATAGCAAGTTGGTTTAATCAGGCGCTTGTAAAAAGAGGGGCTTTTCCTTCCTTGACGATGCTTAAAGTGGGTCGAGCGGCAGTCGGTGGGCAGAGGCGACAAAATGAAAACTTGTGTCTCGAATCAGGAGATCTTCTTTGGTTTGATTCTGACGCCGTTTATCAAGGATATTGGTCCGATATCGCACGTGTATATGCAATCGAACGTGTTGAGCCCTTTATACAAAAGCGCTATCAGGCACTGCAAAATGGAATGTTATCGGCACTTGATTTTATTCGGCCTGGGAAAACAGGAAAGCAAGTGTTTTTCCATATTATGGATGTTGTACACCGTTCCGGTTTTTCTGAATATCGTCGCCATCATGTTGGGCATGCAATTGGTTTAGAACCCTATGAATTCCCAATATTAAGCCCCTCTGACGAAAATATCATACAAGAAGGAATGGTTTTATCAGTTGAAACACCTTACTACGAGTTTGGAATGGGTGCCTTACATATAGAAGATCCGCTTTTGGTCGGCGTTTCTGGCAACCGTTTTTTAACTTCTAACCCAGCACCTAACTTCAAAATTCTATAAGGAAATATGAATATGTATACAGTGACTAATGTTAGTGAACTGATTGGAAATACCCCCGTTTTTTCTCTTGAACATCCTTTAGTTCCAAAAAATAAAAAGCTTTTGATTAAACTTGAACAGTTCAATCCAAATTTCAGCATAAAAGACCGTACTGCATTGGGATTGATTAATAAAGCATTCGAAAGCGGTAAATTGCGTCCTGGTGGTATTGTCATTGAATCAACGTCGGGCAATTTGGGAAAATCTCTTGCCATGCTCAGCGCCAGCATGGGGTTTCATCTCATCATTGTTGTCGATCCGAAAGTTAGCAAGAATTCACTTAATTGGTTTACCGCTTTTGGCGCTAAAGTTGAAGTTGTCGATACTCCTGATGCCTCTGGTGGATATCAAAAGGCCAGAATTGAGAGAGTTAAAGCGTTACTGAATCAGCATCCCGGTGCATATTGGACCAACCAATATGATAATCCAGATAACCCTGAATTTCATGAAGCAGTCACGGCAAGAGAATTCCTTGAAATCTCTGTAGATATGTTGGTTGGTTCAGTGAGTACAGGAGGACATTTTGGTGGAATTACCAGAGGAGTAAAGGCTGTTCATCCTCATGTTCGATTTATGGCATGTGATGTCGCAGGATCGGCAATCTTTGGGAAAACTTTCCATCCTTACTTATTAAACGGACTGGGATTAAGCTGGCGAGCGGATAACACCGATCTGGATTTATTTGATTTTCTCCACAGTGTTAGCGATCAAAACGCAATATCATTATGCCGATTACTCGCAAAAGATGTCGGACTTATGCTGGGTGGTTCTTCTGGTGTGGTTATATTTTCAGCATTGATGGCTTTACAGCTTCCTGAAATTAATTCGGTTATGGCAATTGCGCCAGATTCTGGTGTGAATTATCTTGAGCAATTCTATGATGATTCTTGGCTTGACGCTAAAAATGTAAATTTGCTGACAGCTGAACAATTAAAAAATGAAATAAAAATCAGTTTTAATGAATTTCAGGATAATCTGGTAACCGAAAAATGATTCTCGAACTTTGTCGAAAAACATTACTCCGACTACCATCAGAAACTGCGCATCATCTTGCTGTTTTTAGCTTGAGTCATTTTCCATTTGAAAACCGTATCACTATACCTGATGGCGTTTCTCAGACAATATGGAATAAGAAATTCGTTCATCCTTTAGGTATTGGTGCTGGCTTTGATAAAGATGCCGAGATTTATAATTCTCTGGGTAAATTAGGCTTCAGTTTTGTTGAGGTTGGCTCAATAACGCCGAAGCCCCAGCCAGGTAATCCTCGTCCGCGTTTATTTCGCTTGAAAGATATTGGCGCCATCATCAACCGTTATGGTTTTAATTCTAAAGGCATGTTATATGCCCAGCAGCGTTTAGCCAAGAATAAAAAAGACGTTATTTTAGGTGTTAATATTGGAAAAAATAAGGACTCTGTAGATTATCTTGACGATTTCATGTGCGCTGCGGAGAAGTTAATAGAGTATGCCGACTATTTAACGATAAACCTGTCTTCGCCTAATACCCCAGGGTTAAGGGATTTACAACATGCTGAAACTATTGATCCACTGTTAGAGAGATTACATCGGTTGAGGTTGGAGAGAGGGATTGATTGTCCGATTCTCATCAAAATTTCTCCCGATATGAATCCGCATGATGAAGCCAACTTGCTGACTTATCTGGCTGGCTCTTTAGTTGATGGGCTCATTGTGAGTAATACAACCGTTAGCAGGCATAACTTTTCAGCGATTCCTCCACTGTTACAAACTGGCGGTATGTCTGGTAAGCCATTACAGGAAAGATCGCGTGATATGCTTATGAGGGTTTTTAATGTGATAGGTCACAACAAACCTATTATAGCTTCAGGTGGCATTGATAGTGGCGCGGAAGCGTATAGACGTCTTTGTTTAGGCGCAAGTCTTTGCCAAATATACACCGCCTTCATCTATGAAGGTCCAGCCATTTTGCCGAAGATGCTATCTGAAATCGAGTATCTTATGAAGCAGGATGGATTCCAAACGGTCAGTCAAGTAATAGGGTCATATTATGAAAAACACTCAGGATGAGTTTGCGCAGTTTTTAATTGATAGTCAGGTAATAGAATTCGGTGAGTTTAAACTTAAGTCATCTAGAATCAGTCCTTATTTTTTTAACTTTGGAAAATTATCCTGCGCTAGTCTGTTAAATAAAACTGCGCATTTCTATGCGCGATTCATTATGGAAAATGATTTAAGCCCCGATATAGTTTTTGGGCCTGCGTATAAAGGCATTCCGTTGGGCGTCGCGACGGCTCTGGCTTTACAACGTGACTTCGATTATGAAGTTAAGTATTCCTTTAATAGAAAAGAAGTGAAGTCATATGGTGATGGGGGTCTTCTGGTGGGTGAGAAATTGTCAAACGCCAGTGTAATGATTGTTGATGATGTCATCACTTCTGGAATGACAATCGATGACACAATAGAGATAATCCATTCGCAAGGGGGACAGCCTTTGGCTTATCTCGTTGCATTAGATCGTCAGGAATGCGCTCTGGATACGGAGAAGTCAGCATTACAAGCTGCTATAGAACGCTTAGGGTTGACTATTTTTTCTATCACTACCATTCAACACGTTATCCGTTGTTTACAGAAACATGGTCAGCAGCAAGAAAAAATCGATGCTATCCAGATCTACCTCAATAAATATGGTGCTAAGTGTTGATATTCTGAAAAGGAACTCCAGAATTTACGATATCGAGCTTTAATGGGTTAAAAATCGGCGATAATTGAATACAGATAATGCTAACTATTTATCTGAACATACTACAAGAATCATTCTGGAAAGCCGTGTTGCCAGTAGAAACCTATTCGGTTGGGTAAGGGGTACTTCCTTTATCCAACTAGGATAGCTAATGACTGGTTCACCCATTTCGCCCAAGCACCTTGTTATAGCTGCTTATTTTAAATTTAACGCTAGGGTCTAAGGCGAAATAAATATCTAATATAATTAGCAGGAGCTACCTTGAATTTTATTTATTACTTTTTAGCGGTAAGCGTAGGTATTGCTATAGCGACTCAATCGGCTGTCAATAATCAACTGAAATCTATACTGGGTGGTAGTACGATGCTTGCCTCGTTAGTTTCATTTATTGTTGGTATGCTATGTCTGTTCTTTCTATGCGCGGCATCGGGAGAACGTTTGAATCAGTTGATTCAATTACGCCATAGCAACATAGGGTTACTATCAGGAGGGGTTTTGGGCGCATTTTTTGTTTTTGGTACGACATTCCTTGCCCCCAGATTGGGTATTGCTGCCATGATTTCTATTGTCATTTTTGGACAGATATTGATGTCTTTATTGCTGGATAAATTTGGGCTTCTCGGACTACCTATAAGAGATATTTCGCCAATGCGGCTCATTGGCGTATTATTAGTTTTATCTGGAGTATTGTGTGTTAATTTAAAAACTAGTTGATTTATATCCGTCATACTTCAAGCTGCTTGTGCGTTGGCTGCGTTCAAATCTGCTCCTGGCAGATTTGTCACCCGAACCACTTATCTGAGTAAGTTCCCGGAGACTCGCGCGGTTGCCGCGTTACAAGGCCATACGGCCTTGTCCTAAAGGACCAACGCAGGGCGTTGTTCAAAACGCTCACGTTTTGTCACGCAACTCGAATTATTTTGGGTATATAAAGGGTTATAATAAGCTTTGGATGTTAATGAATAATATTGTTAGCAGAATAATAATCACTATGAAATAAGGTCTAATATGCGTGCAGCTGTTTTCTGCGGTTCCAGTCATGGAACCGATCCTGAGTACATAAGAAAAACTGAAAGTCTGGCTTTAGCAATGGCGCGGGAAAAGGTTGACTTGGTTTATGGTGGTGGGCGGGTTGGACTGATGGGAACACTCGCCGACGCAGCGATATCTTCAGGTGTTCATGTTATCGGTGTCATGCCTCAATCCTTAGTTGATCATGAGCTGGCTCACCGTGAAGTGCATGAACTCAAAGTCGTTAAAGATATGCATGCTAGAAAATCACTAATGGCAGATCATGCTGATATTTTTATCGCTTTACCTGGGGGGGCGGGCACATTAGAGGAGATTTTTGAGGTCTGGACATGGGCGCAACTTGGCTTGCACAATAAACCCTGTGCCTTTCTAAATATAAACGGCTATTACGATGAATTGTTAGCCTTCATCGATAAGATGATCAGCAAGGGTTTCATGAAGCAGGAATACTCCGAGATGCTGATTGTTTCACATGATCCCGAAGATCTTCTTCAGAAAACGTTATCCTATATCCCGCCAAAGCCGAAATGGCAGCGCTAGTTGGTATATTCGCCTATGAAAGTCACGCTTGAGGAGCTTCGGGCTTTTGTGGTGGTGATCGACTCCGGTTCGATCTCGGCGGCGGGGGAACAGCTTGGGCAAACCACATCCAGTATTCGCTGGGAGCCATTTGGCCTCGGCATTTATTCAGTGTGTCATTGTGCCGCTGGTGCTGGGGGGCGTCGCCGTTATAGTAATACTTACAACGTGCTCATTATGGGAATACTGAACCGGATAGCCAAGCTCTGTTCGACATAAGCCACGATATTGCGGGTACAATGCAACAGATACAGGGATAAGTGACTGATTAGGCTTTCTGTTTGACTGGCACAGAGCCATTGAGTTTGCGGGAGTTGGCGTAATTGTGGATATGCTGGTTTATCTAAATAGCTTTGCATAATATAGCTACACTTGTTGAAGGAGGCACACCGCCAGCTCTGGCCTCGTCAGATGAGAAGTGAAGCATCAATGCGCGAAGTTATTTAGGTAATATCCATTATTAAAATAATTAATAGATAGCTTTCAACTCTGTTATTTTTGGTTAATAAATAGTATTGGTGTCGAAGGTTTTTCTTGTTAAATAGGTCAGGAATATCAGCAGAGTGTTAAATATTTTCTATCTTGTGATATATTTATTTTTCTTTCCGATTAATTTATCTTTCTCTTTCCTTGTCGTGTTACGAGGCTCATAAATGAGCCTATTCTTGAATGGCCAATGCTCTGCGTTGTTCAAAATGCTAATGTTTTGTCTTGAAGTTATAATTATCTAGGGCATCAACATATATTGCCAAATGGCACTTGTTTTTTGATGTATAACCTTGAGGCATTGAGCCTATCTCCGTAATTTTCTGTTAAAATTTTCCTCTGGTAAAATATCTCCTCTCAGTTTCTTTCTGTAGCTTGTTATTTCTTACTCAGAATCGTTTCTTGATAGTTTACCACCTTGAAATATGAAAAAATCTCAATTTATAGCAATCTTTTTACATGGTCATAATAAATAAATGTCAGTAGATTCTATTAGATATGATTCTTCGGTATCGATATGTGGCATACGACAGGAACGTGCGAAATTAAGCAAAATTAACAGTAATTTATTGAAAGAATCATCATGTATTATAAATCGTTCAGTCAAGATATATAACTATATTGACGCGCAAAAAAATCATATCAAAAACAATAAGTTATTAATTGAAAATCTTCAGTCAGTCTCAGAAAAACATGGTGATAATGCCACTGTGCGCCTGAAAAATGATCGTTTCAAATACGGTCAGGCGAGTAATTTTTTAAAAAATATGCTTCATGGTGGCCGTTATCAGGCTGAGCGTGAGGCCGCAGTCAAAAGTATCAATTCTAAAGGGAGTACAGTATCTGCTGGAGAGATGATAAAAACGCTACAGACAAGAATTGATAGCGCCTCAAGTGAGATTCATGGGCTAGAAATAGAGACTGGCGAGTATGAGAAGAAAATTGTTAGCATTGAAGCGGAAATATATGCTGTAGCGCGAGAGATAGACAAGCTTGTTAAAATTGAAATCGATGCGAAAAAGGCTGATGAAAAAAGCCTCAAAGCTCGACAAAATTTTTCCATGATCTATCAAAGCTGCGCGGGATGCAAAGCGATCAACGCTGAGGCTCGCTATCAATTTGGCAACACTCCCTCTGGGGGGAAAGTGTGCGGAAGTGCAGTTGTTGAAGAGTACCGCAGGATTCATGGTTATGAGATTTTTAGCAGTGGCAATAAAGCGCTTAAATCGGTTATCAAGGTAAATTGTAGCGAGTTGAGCGAACTGGTGAAAACGGGTGCTAAAGAATGGTATACCCCGACACAAAAAAATATAACAACTTACCGTGGGCAAGGAATGACACAGAGCGGTATTAACGCGTTAATTTCACGATTTAATACCGATAAACGTAACAAAACTGAAACCGTGTATAACCTTGGGCAATTCCTCTCCACATCCAGAGATATAAGTGTTGCCAGCCATTTTGCAAACTGCAGCAAGGATGATGTAAAAGTCATATTCAAGGTGCAAGGTAATAGCAGCAAAGGGTTATGCCTCCCTGGTGGTCTGGCATTTGATAATTATGAGGGAGAAAGACTGTATTCCCCGCTGGCGCATTTCAAGGTTACAGCCGTATCCAGCAAGACATTATCAAATACTTACGATGTCACGTTAGAGGAAGTCACGAAGGTTGACAGAGCGTTACCCCTGCCCTATTAACTGCACAACATGATATGTACTCGAGATAATTCGAGTATCAGGAAGGCCAAGTATTATTGAGCAGCGCATCAGTCTTCCCATCATCCACGACAAGTTGCTGTTCCAGTCGCGTGAGGCACCGATCATCATCGGTGATTAAGATGACTCCTGCACCGACCTTTTTGTTTGGATAAATATTCTCAACAAAAGGGAGGCTTCAGCAAATTCCATATCGCAATCACTCAGGCAGGAAAGGCGTAGCATACATTCTTGCCTGAATGGTGCATCGCCTTTTTCATTGAATAGTGAGTGATACGGATTAGAAATCCACGTTCACGCCCAACTGGAAGGAACGGCCAGGTTGCACGGAGAGGGCGCGGTCGTACTGCCCTTGCCGATCGTTGGTTTCAATCTGACGGCTGCTGAGATAATCCCAATACTTACGGTCAGTCAGGTTATACACGCCACCGTTGACTTTCACGTTCTTGCTAATGCGATAGTAGGCAGTCAGGTCAACCATGCCATAGCCGGGAATCCGCATATATTCGGTATTCGAGGTGGCGACCGCGTTGCCAGCATTGGTATAGCTTTCGCGGCTGGTATCCTTCGCCTGTTTCCCTTTCTGGAAGGTCGACGTCAGAGCAGCACCGTAGCGCTGAGCAGGATCGTCGTAGGCGATACCTATCACGGCTTTCATTGGCGCGACGCTGTCGAGATCGACATAGCGGTCGCCGAGGTAGCGCGATTGCGATTGGCCCTTGGTGTAGCCAAACGCCAGCGTGGTGCTGAGCCCATCGACCGCTGGGAACCAGGTGCCTAGCTGTATTTTGCTGCTGATTTCGCCGCCGTAGATATAAGCCTTATCGCGGTTTTCTGCCTGATATATCGTACTGATATTACTTGGAACATTGGTAAATTTATCGGGGTTAGCACTACGGCGGTAGCGGGTATTGGCGATAAAGTTCTTATACGTGTTGTAGAACAGCGCCGTGCGGAAGGTGATCCCCTCCGTCGCTTCTCCTTTTAATCCCCACTCTACGTTGTTGCTGGTTTCCGTTTTGAGGTCGCTATTGCCGATAAAGGCATACTGGAACGGCCCCGCAAAGTTGGAATCCAGGTTGGTGCTGCCATAAAGCTGGCTGGCATCCGGGAACTGTGCGCCACGGCGGTACTGCACATAGGTCGTCAGCGTCGGCGTGATGTCGTAAAGGAAGCTCAGAGACGGCAGAACTTGCGTATCACTGTTGGCTTTGCCGTACAGTCTGTTGACATCGGATTCACTGATGACACTGCCGTCACCGCTCAGGCGAGCCGTATTAGCCGGTTTGGTACGCTGATGGATGGCGCGCACGGCAGGGACAACCGAGAAGGCGTGCCCCGCCAGATCCCACGTAGCGGTATCCTGCACAAAGCCTCCAACGGTATAGCTGTTGCTGTCGGCTTCTGGCTGCATGATGTTGTTGGCACCCGTTTGATTAGGCGACTGCCTGAACGGACGCTCTGTTTTGCTTTGGCTGGCGTTAAGGCCCCAGCTGAACTCGTGGCGATCCCAGCTTTTCACCATATGGGTATCGAATCCATAGGTGGTGACATTGTAATCGGAATAGACCCGGTGGCTATCTGCCGCTGCCATCCCTGTGGTTGCGGGCAGCCAGGTATTGTCGTGTGATTCGCTGTTTTGGAAGTAAATGCGGCTATCAACCAAATCGACCAACGTGTTGTTAACGGGCCTCCAGCGATCTTTCAGGCTGGCGGTCCAACGGCGTGTCTGGCTGCTTTGTTGCGCCGTGCCGTAAATGGTGTTGTTGCCGCTTGGCAGACTACCCCAATAGTCATAATGGGTGTGGTTGGTTTTATGGTAATAATCCAGCGTACCGGTGAGCTGATGCTCGTCGTTAGCCTGCCAAATGCCGGACGCTAAAATAGCGTTAGAGTGCCAGTTGGCGGGGTAAGCGGCGATCTCGTCGCTGTTATTACGCGTTTGCTGGCCGTCACGGCGGCTAAATACGACCACACCGCGCAGGTCGTCATCACCGCCTGCTGCCGTGATGCCATTGTGCCAACCGTGGTTGGCGGAGTCGTAGTCGCTCTGAAAACCGAAGTAGTCCTGCTTGCCTGCTTTCAGGTAGTCATCGGCAGATTTGGGGCGAAAGGAGACGCTGCCTCCGAGTGCGTTGACCGTATTTTCTGCGGAGGTAACGCCCGACTCAATATCGACGCTGCTGTAGATATAAGGGTCGATATAGTCGCGTCCCATCCCGAAGGTATTGAATCCGGCACGGCTGGCGTAGCTGCGGCCCGTGGCATTGGGCAGGGCGATACCATCGGTATCGATCGCGACACGGTTGCTTTCAATGCCGCGAATGTTGTAGCCCGTGTAACCGCCGCGGTCGAAGCCGCTTTTCCCTGTATTACTGCCGCCGCTGGACCCGGTTGCGCTCACCAGAGGTTGATAACGCATGATCGTGCCGAAATTGTTGCCACCTTCTCTTTGCATATCTGCGGCAGTCAGCGTTGTACTTGAACCGGCTTTTTTCTCGATTTTTGGCGAGTGAACCGTCATCACATCGTCAGTCTGTCCCGTTTTCGCCGCCGAATCGTCTTGGTTCTTCACGTTGAGTGCGTTGTTGCCTGTGGTGCTATCCGCTGCCATGCTGTTCAGCGCGACGCCAGTCAAGATGCCGGTGAGAAGAATTTTATTTAAATTATTGTTAATTAACATAATGATACTCTGCTATAAGGTTGTTCTGGCCAGCGGCGTTGGGGAAACATGGCGTGCTGGTCGCTAACGTCTGCAAGGGAAATGCAAAACGGCAAATAACATTAACTATCATGTGGTAATGATAATTATTATCAATATGCTAAGCATTATCATCTGATGTTGCAACGATGATGAATAATTCTTAATGAAACGGTATGTTTGCTATCAAAGCGGAAGCGACGGACTATGCATTAATGAGGCGTAATGACATTACCGACTTACGAAACTGACTGCTCTGAGGGTTGATAGGGTATTTATATAGATGAAAATCTCTGCACTTAGGTCGAAGGCTCGGCGTAACACGCTTGAGGTTGAGCATATTCTTGCCGCAGCAAAAGCGCGTTTGCCAGGGTTACGCGATGAACTTAATCGGCTGTCCGATGAATTTGGCTGGTCTCACTCACCCTATTTGCCCGACGGCACACATGTTGTTCCGTTAGCGAAATGGGCTGAAATTGCAGGCGCTTATGCAGAAGAAGGAACTGACGCTCTCGGCGTCTTGGCGGCCGAACCTGACAATGCCGCGTATGTGATTGGCCTGCTTGAAGAGCTTCGATCACACGCGGCGGTGAATGCATTGATGGCTTTCTTTGCTGGCGTCATGCAGGCACCTGAGTTAGCGCCCGAAACGGCATGGCGTCTTACTTCTACCTTTAACTTACTCCTGAGCATCAAAGACGGCATTGCGGCGACGGACGAGCAGGCCGCGGCGGTGCGCGCTTTCCTGATGCGGCTGTTACCGCTGGCAACGTCGGAACACCAGACCTTCCTGATATTCTGTGCGCTCCGTGGCGTTGGCGATTCATCGTCTCTGGAACGGTTGTCAAACCATCGCGATCTGGTTTCACCGTATGAAACGATAAGGACGAGTACAATACGCGCTATTCGTCATCGGCTGAAAAATCAACGCTGACTTTATTCTTTTACCACAATGACGAGATGACTAACGATGTCGATTGAAATCCCCGAATCCGTTCTTCCACTGTTTCACGCGGCAGGCTGGCCGCGTACTGAAGCGCAATCAGTTCCGCCGTTTGTGCCTGAGCATCATCCGGCCTCTGCCATCCTGCTCGCGTTCAGCGGGCTGACGGTGGGGGAGTGCGATGCAGGAGAAGAGTGTGCCACCAGCGATATCGCTTTTGGCGGCAAGGAAGGTTTGCAGCAGGATGAAACGCTGCTGGAATGGCAACGTATTCTGGACACAACGTTGATTCTTGTCGGCGAAACCCATCATGCGCACGGTGCTCTGCTGATGGATAACGTGGGAGTCTGCTACGGCATGAGCTTTGTAGATGATTCATTCTGGTTTGAAGGCGCGTCTTTCGGTGTCGCCGTTGAACGTATTCTGCTTGGCCGCAGGGGGAAAGAGATGCGGCGGCCAGACTAGCCGTCAATTTCCATCTATGGTGAAACGATTACCGCCGATCATCCGAGCGTTCATCGCTACCGCTAACGACTTTCTCCGGCAGCTGTCGGATTCACACCGATCATCGTCCGGTGTGATGATTTTCTGAGACGACAGCGTTCCCTGTAGCGTGATTGGCTGAGAATGGTTCCCTGTGACATCACCTCATCAGATAAGGTACTATTCCCGCCAAACATACCGCCGCTATGGCGTGCCGGAAAGCGTAACCATCGCGCCGCGATGTGAGGGAAGTGAGATAAATGAGTGAGATGACTCATGACGGCGCAGAAAGCCTTGCGCTGCGCACGTTTACCGAAAATGCATACCTAAATTATTCCATGTACGTCATCATGGACAGGGCATTGCCGTTCATTGGCGATGGCCTGAAGCCTGTGCAGCGTCGCATCGTGTATGCGATGTCCGAGCTGGGATTGAATGCCAGCGCCAAGTTTAAAAAATCTGCCCGTACCGTGGGTGACGTGCTGGGTAAATACCACCCGCATGGCGACAGCGCCTGCTATGAAGCGATGGTGCTGATGGCGCAGCCGTTCTCTTATCGCTATCCGCTGGTGGATGGTCAGGGGAACTGGGGTGCGCCGGACGATCCGAAATCCTTCGCCGCCATGCGTTATACCGAATCGCGGCTGTCTAAATATGCGGAACTGCTGCTGTCCGAACTCGGGCAGGGCACGGTCGATTACACCCCGAACTTTGACGGCACGATGCAAGAGCCGAAGATGCTGCCTGCGCGTCTGCCGAACATTCTGCTGAACGGCACCACCGGGATCGCCGTCGGCATGGCCACGGACATACCGCCGCACAACGTGCGTGAAGTCGCTGCCGCCGCCGTGATGCTGCTGGAAAACCCGAAGGCCTCGCTGGAAGAGTTATTGCAGCATGTTCAAGGGCCGGATTTCCCGACGGAAGCTGAAATCATCACGCCACGCGATGAAGTGCGCAAACTCTACCAGAATGGTCGTGGTTCCGTGCGTATGCGCGCGGTGTGGAAGAAAGAAGACGGTGATGTCGTGATTACCGCGCTGCCACATCAGGTTTCTGGTGCCAAAGTGCTGGAGCAGATTGCTAGCCAGATGCGTGCGAAGAAGCTGCCGATGGTCGAAGACCTGCGTGATGAATCCGATCACGAGAATCCAACCCGTTTGGTGCTGGTGCCGCGCTCGAACCGGATCGATATGGATCAGGTGATGAACCACCTGTTCGCCACGACCGATCTGGAAAAAAGCTATCGCGTTAACATGAACATGATCGGTCTGGATGGTCGTCCTAGCGTGAAAGGGCTGGCCGAGATCCTGAGCGAATGGCTGGTCTTCCGTCGCGACACCGTGTGTCGTCGCCTGAACTACCGTCTGGAAAAAGTGCTCAAGCGCCTGCATATCCTTGAAGGCTTGCTGGTTGCGTTCCTGAATATTGATGAAGTCATTCATATCATCCGTACGGAAGATGAGCCGAAGCCCGTTCTAATGCGTCAGTTCAGCCTGAGTGAAACACAGGCCGAAGCGATCCTTGAGCTGAAATTACGTCATTTGGCCAAGCTGGAAGAGGTGAAAATTCGTGGTGAGCAGGGCGATCTGGCAAAAGAGCGCGATCAGCTTCAAGCACTGTTGGCGTCAGACCGTAAGCTCAGCAACCTGATTAAGAAAGAAATTCAGTCCGATGCGCAAGCCTATGGTGACGATCGTCGTTCGCCGCTGCGTGAGCGTGGCGAAGCGAAAGCGATGAGCGAGCACGACTTTGTGCCGTCCGAACCGGTTACCATTGTGCTGTCAGAAATGGGCTGGGTACGCAGCGCGAAAGGGCATGACATCGATCCTGCCGGACTGAGTTATAAAGCGGGCGATAGCTTCCGCGCCGCCGCGAAAGGCAAGAGCAATCAGCCCGTGGTGTTCATTGACTCCACCGGCCGCAGCTATGCGCTGGATCCGATCACGCTGCCTTCTGCACGCGGTCAGGGTGAGCCGCTGACGGGCAAACTCACGCTGCCGCCGGGCGCGACGATTGAGCAGGTGCTGATGGCCGCAGACGATCAGCCGCTGCTGATGGCATCCGATGCGGGCTACGGCTTCGTGTGTACCTTCAACGATCTGGTCGCGCGTAACCGCGCGGGTAAAGCGATTATTACGCTGCCGGATAACGCGAAGGCGCTGGCACCAATCGAGATTAACGGCAACGACAACCTGCTGATGGCGATCACCGCCGCAGGCAGAATGCTGCTGTTCCCTGTCTCCGATCTGCCACAGCTGTCGAAAGGAAAAGGCAACAAGATCGTATCTATCTCCTCGGCTGATTTTGCGGAAGGCAAAGACCGTCTGACCTGGCTGTATCTGCTGCCACCACAGGCGTCAGTCACGCTGTACTTCGGTAAGCGTAAGCTGGTGCTGCGTCCAAACGAGCTTCAGAAGTATCAGGGCGAGCGTGGGCGGAAAGGCACGTTGCTGCGTGGGCTACAGCGCATCGACCGAATTGAGGTGGATGCACCGCAGCAAATTAGCACCGGCAGCAGCGAAGAATAACGCCTCCGTATTGTCTTGTGCATGTTGAGAAAGGCGGTGTCATACCGCCTTTCTTGAGTTTCCAGTTGCCATCCCGCCGCAAATTGAATCACCGTGTGTTTTAGCGCGGAATCGCTATACTAGCGGCGGCTGTCGGCTAATGAGGTTGCTATGTTATCCATTTTGCGTTTTTTTATTGTCATTATATTTTCGATTTTGATCTGTATTTTTGGCTTGTTTTACTGCCTGTTCAGCCCTCGAAATCCCCGCCATGTCGCGACCTTCGGCCATCTTTTTGGTCGCTTGTCCGTGGTGTTTGGCCTGAAAGTAGAAATGCGGATACCGGAAGAAGCTGCGCATTACGGCAACTGCATCTATATCGCGAATCATCAGAACAACTACGATATGGTCACGGTATCTAGCGCGGTTCAGCCCCGTACCGTTACCGTAGGCAAGAAAAGCCTGCTGTGGATCCCGTTCTTCGGGCCACTGTATTGGCTGACGGGTAACTTGCTGATTGACCGTGAAAACCGCGCTAAAGCGCATGGCACTATTGCCCAGGTTGTGAAGCATATTAAAGAACGCAACACGTCTATCTGGATGTTCCCCGAAGGTACGCGCAGCCGTGGACGCGGCCTGATGCCCTTCAAAACCGGTGCCTTTCATGCTGCGATTAGCGCAGACGTGCCGGTTGTGCCGATTTGCGTTTCTACAACCAGCAATAAGGTGAAGTTGAACCGCTGGAATAACGGACTCGTTATCGTAGAAATGTTGCCACCCATCGATACCAGCGCATATACCAAAGAGCAGGTTCGCGAGCTGGCTGCACATTGCCATGATGTGATGGCTGCCAAGATTGCGGAACTGGATGCGGAAGTCGCGGCGCGCGAAGCAGCAGACAAAAAATAAAATTATCCCATCGAGTTACTCGATTATTTCTTCCGATTGTCTATTCAAGAACGAATCGGAAGATAAACTTTGCTTACGGTTTATTGGATTTACGGAGTCATTATGTCACTCAGCCGACGTCAGTTTATTCAGGCATCGGGCATTGCGTTATGTGCGGGTATGACGCCACTGGCAGCCAAAGCCAGTGGGAATCCCGGCGCATTGCCGATACCGCCATTACTGGAGTCGCGCCGAGGCCAGCCTCTTTTTCTGACCATGCAGCGTGCCCATTGGGCATTCTCCGGTGACCGTAAGACCTCCATTTGGGGAATCAATGGCCGCTATTTAGGGCCGACGGTGCGAGTGTATGACGGCGACGACGTTAAGCTGATTTACAGTAACCGCCTGAATGAGCCTGTCGCGATGACGATCGGCGGGTTGCAGGTGCCGGGGCCGCTGATGGGTGGCGCGGCTCGTATTATTTCTCCAGGAAACGACTGGTCACCGGTGTTGCCCGTTCGTCAGCCCGCGGCGACCTGCTGGTATCATGCGAATACGCCGAACCGCATGGCCCCGCATATCTATAACGGGCTGGCTGGGCTATGGCTGGTGGAAGACAGCACCAGTAAATCCCTACCGCTTCCCAATCACTACGGTGTCGATGATTTCCCGTTGATTATTCAGGATAAACGACTGGATAACTTTGGTGTCCCTCTCTACAACCCGCCTTCTAACGGTGGATTTGTGGGCGACTCGCTGCTGGTCAACGGCGTGCAAAATCCCTTTGTTGAAGTGTCCCGTGGCTGGGTTCGCCTGAGATTGCTGAACGCGTCGAACTCCCGGCGTTACGTGATGCGACTGAGCGATGGGCGAGCGATGCATGTGATCGCCAGCGATCAAGGGTTGCTGCCGGCACCGATGGCGGTGAACCAGCTTTCTCTCGCGCCCGGCGAACGGCGCGAAATTCTGGTCGACATGTCGCAAGGCGAAGAAGTCACGCTGACGGCAGGTGAGTCGGCTGGGATTATGGATCGTCTGCGCGGGCTGTTTGAGCCTTCCAGCATCCTGATTTCGACTCAAATACTTACGCTGAAGCCGACGGGACTGTTGCCATTAGTCACGGATAACCTGCCGATGCGTTTGCTGGCTGACAACATCATTGAAGGCAGCATCAGCCGTACGCGCGAATTCCGTCTGGGTGACAGTCTGCCCGGCATCAACGGCGCGATGTGGGACATGACGCGTGCCGATGTACAAACCCAGCTTGGCCGCTGTGAGCGCTGGATTATCCACGCCGACACGGCGCAGGCTTTCCACATTCAGGGCGTCAAGTTTCTGGTGCGCAGCGCGAATGGTAGACCACCAGCGGTGGAAGACAGCGGCTGGAAAGATACGGTGTGGGTGGATAACGATGTCGAGCTGCTGGTTTATTTCACGCAGCCTTCCTCACTGGCGTTCCCTTTCCTGTATTACAGCCAGACGTTGGAACTGGCCGACCGCGGCTCGACGGGACAGCTCATCGTACAGTCTGCGATGTAAACCAACCTATACTGCCAGCTTCTCCGCGTGACCTCTCCGCCGTGACAAAGGTGACGGCTGCCCCGTCTGATGCGCCGCTCGCTCGTCAGACGGCAACGCTTCCGAGACTTATCTGTTTCTTAATGTGATCCACCTCTATTCAGACAAACCAAAATTAAAGATGCGAAGCCGTGCGGACGATACCTTATATATTGATGTTGCTATTAATTAAGGGTGAATTGCGTTTTGCGTTGCGTGCTGTTTCGGGTCTGATTCGTGCTAAAAGAACATTTTTTATTACAACAATGTCAGAGCCCGAACGTTTCGTTTCGCCATGAAATCAGGTTCACTTTCTGTTTTAACCTGTACGTAGCCAGAACGCTGCGTCACTAAAAGGGCTGCACTATGCGGGAATTACTGCTTTGGGTCAGAGATCAGCTGGCTGGAGCGCCGTCGGCGCCTCGCTACATGCAGCTCGCGTCGTTGCTTGAATCAGAAATCAGCCGTCGTAAGACGTTATCCGGCCAGTTCTTACCCGCCGAAAGACTGATTGCGCAGCAGTTGGGATTATCGCGCGTAACGGTTTCCCGTTCCCTGTCACTGCTGGAAGAAAAAGGGCTGATTGTGCGCCAGCAAGGGGTGGGAACCCGCGTGGCTCAACGGCTTAACTACGCGTTGAGCGCCGAGGATGAAGGGTTCACCGCGCTGATATTGAAACAAGGCGGCGTCGCTGGCAGCCTCTGGTTAGAAAAAGCAATACAGGTTCCCCCTGCTGCCATTGCCGCGAAAATGTCTCTGCCGGAAGGCGAGTCCGTCACCTATCTGCGACGCGTCCGGCTCAGCAATGGCGAACCCGTTTCGCTGGAAACCACCTGGATACCGCAAGAGTTCCTACCTGATCCCGAAGCGCTTGAGCAGTCTCTCTATCAGTATTGGATGACGCGTGGCATCACACCGGACAAAAAACGCTATCGTTTCAAAGCGATTGCCTGTACGGCAGAAATCGCTGCGCTTCTTGGTATTGCGGCGGAGGCTCCAGCGTTGTATTGCGAACTGCATGTGTATAACGAACGAGGTGAACTGCTGGAATACAGCGAAGCACATTGCCGTAGTGATGTGTATGAGATTCAGTTTGCTGATTAGATGAGAAGAAAAATGCCAGCCCGGTGCAGGCTGGCATCGAAGGTGGATTAGTCGTTTCTCGGTTCGTCAGGGTCTGATCCCAGACGTTTCCCGCAGTCCAGCTTGGCAATTTCACTGAGCTCGTCTTTATCCAGACGGAAATCAAACACCTCGAAGTTTTCCTTGATACGCGACGGCGTGACCGATTTAGGAATCACCACTAGCCCACTGTCCAGATGCCAGCGGATCACGATCTGTGCCGGCGTTTTGCCGTATTTTGTCGCCAATTTACGGATAATCGGATGGTCGAAGACGCCTTCGCCGCCCTGCGCCAGCGGGCTCCAGGATTCTGTCTGGATATGGTGGGTAGCATTCCAGGCGTGGAGCTGTCTTTGCTGAAGAAGAGGGTGTAGCTCGACCTGATCGATGACCGGCAATACGCCTGTTTCTTCTTTTAGCCGCTGTAAATGGTGAATATGGAAATTACTGACGCCGATACTTTTCGCCAGACCCTGTTCCTGGAGTTTGATGAGTCCGCGCCAGGCATCCACGAAGGTGTTCTGTTGCGGGAGTGGCCAGTGAATCAGATAGAGATCGATATAATCTAACCGAAGTTTTCTCAGGCTCTTTTCTAGTGCTTTTTGGGGATCGGTGTGATCGCCATTCCAGAGCTTAGTGGTGATGAACACCTCTTCACGCGGCAGGTTCGCGGAACTCAGTGCCTGACCAACGGCCTCCTCGTTCTTATAAATCGCGGCGGTATCGATCGCCCGATAACCGATGGACAATGCTTCAGTCACGGCGATCACCGTGTCCTCACTGCTTGCTCGCCAGACACCAAGGCCCAACTGGGGCATGATATTGCCGTCCGCCAGCTTAACTTTCGGTTGCGTCATCTCATTCTCCTTTTATATCCGTTAATCCATAAAAGTATCATAGGGTTAACTGGATGGGCGACCTGTTCATATCACGGGCATAGGGCCACGTGATCCCTCGCAGGAACAGGCATATGATTTCATTCTAGTAGAAAAATTCGTCGGCTATACATTGCATGATGATAAAGGGAGCCGATTGGCTCCCTTTAACAGACACAGCATTGAGGGTATATACTCGTCATACTTCAAGTTGCATGTGCGTTGGCTGCGTTCACTCACCCGAATCACTTACTTGAGTAAGCTCATCGGGATTCCCTCGCTTGCCGCCTTCCTGAAACTTGAATTATTTAGAGTATAGATATGATTTAAACGATAGCGTTTTCTCCTGTCACTCGAATGATTTGGGTCAGAGGCGCTTAACGTGCTGCCTCGTAAATCTTCTGGCTTTCTTCCAGCGTGATGTCGCGATGCTCGCCCAGCGCAGTCAGGCCGTGCTCGCTGAGTTTGGCAACCAGCGTCGGAATGGAACTGCCATCCAACTGATAGTCAGACAGGCGGGTCGGTACGCCCATTGTCTCGAAGAAGTCACGTGTAGCGGCAATCGCGCCGTCGATGCGCTGATCTTCGCTACCGTCACGCAGGTTCCAGACGCGCTCAGCGTATTGCAGCAGTTTGTCGCGCTTCTGGGCTTTTCTTGCCGTCAGCATGGCGGGCAGAACGATAGCCAGCGTCTGAGCATGGTCGAGGCCGTGCAGCGCCGTTAATTCGTGCCCCAGCATGTGGGTTGACCAGTCCTGCGGCACGCCTGCGCCAATCAGGCCGTTCAACGCCATGGTGGCGCTCCACATCACATTGGCTCTGACCTTGTAGTTCTCCGGTTCAGCCAGTGCGCGCGGGCCTTCTTCAACCAGCGTCAGCAGTAAACCTTCCGCAAAACGGTCCTGTACTTTGGCATCCACGGAATACGTCAGGTATTGCTCAACGGTGTGAACGAAGGCATCGACCACACCGTTCGCGATCTGGCGAGCGGGCAGGGTGTACGTCACGACCGGATCGAGCACGGCGAAAAGCGGCTGCGTGTGGCGTGAGCGGAAAGCGAGCTTATCGTTGGTCGATTTCCGAGTGATAACCGCGCCGTTGTTGGATTCCGAACCGGTCGCTGGCAGGGTGAGCACAGCCGCCATCGCAACGCCGCGATCGATTTCCGCGCCACCGGTTTGCAGAATATGCCACGGGTCTTGTGCTGCCTGATAGTCTGCGGCGGCAGCGATAAATTTCGTGCCATCAACCACAGAGCCACCGCCAACTGCCAGCAGGAAGTCAATCTTCTCCGCTCGGACAACCTCGACGGCTTTCATCAGCGTTTCGTAAGTCGGGTTCGGTTCAATGCCGGAAAACTCACGGACATTGCGGCCTTCTAAGGCGCGATAGACCTGATCCAGCACGCCATTGTGCTTCACGCTGCCGCCGCCGTAGGTGATGAGAATACGGGCATCGGCAGGAATTTCTTTGCCTAATTCAGCAATCTGGCCTTCGCCAAACAAAATCTTGGTAGGGGTATGGAGTGTGAAATTTAGCATAGGTTATTTGTCCAGTTTAAAGCCCTGTTGGAGGATCGCGGGTAAGACTTTCGGGAAATAAATGTGCTGATAGTAGCTGGCGGTGTTATCACCCCAGTTGTCGCCGTCTGTGCGGCTGGTTTGCTGCCAGTGTGCCACCAGCGTTTGGTTATATTGCTCAATCGCTGCAGGCAGAACGTCCTGGTGATAGGTTTCATCATGGCGGAAGGAATTCAGCGGCAGGCGCGGTTTCTGATGCGCGGGGGTGTCCACATAGCCGATGGCGACGCCTGCAACGGGGAACGTCAGTTCAGGCAGTTCCAGAAAGTCGATCATCGCCTGTGGTTCGCGACGAATACCGCCAATTGGGACGATGCCCAGCCCAAACGAGCGTGCGGCAGCCATCAGCGTGCCGAGCGCGACACCGACATCCGTTGTGCCAGAAATCAGGCTTTCGAGGCTTTCATGGGCGTGCTGCTGTTTGTCGCTCATGGCAATCCCGACCTGCGTTTTATGCATATCCAGCACCACGGTAATGAAGACCGGTGCCTGAGCAATCCACGGCTGGCCGCCAGCCAATTCGGCAATGCGTGCTTTGCGTTCCGGGTCGCGGGTGACGATAAGCGAGACCTGCTGAGAGTTCACGGACGTCGGTGCCAGATGTGCGGACTGAATAATGGCATCCAGCACATCATCGGGAATCGCTTTATCAAGATAGCTACGTTCACTGCGGTGTGAGGTGAACAGCTCAATCGTTTTATTCATGTCTTTTCCCGTGGGATGAGAGGATGGCGGTATGCTCAGTATTGTCATCAACCTACGTAAGACGTTCAATGCACATTTCTGTTTGGTTATTGCCTATTTCTCCAAAATATAGGAGAAAAGGGTGATAATAGTTCGCAGATATGTCATTTTGTTTCTTCTGTCAGGAGAGAAGCTTCGGACAGGAAAAGCGAACCCGTAGCGAGAGAACACTATTTTGACGCAAACCCAATGCATGTTGACGGACAGCCAAGGCATGTCGACGGCAAGCCAAGGCGATCGGCTTGTTCAGGAACCAACAGCACAGCAACAGGCAGAACAGACGGTGCGGCAGCGTATTGTGCAGCAGGCGATACGCTGTTCAACCAAAAGCTGGGCTACGCCTTCACTCGTGCCGCAGGTCAGAATTCTGTATACGGAACAGCACCATCCTCGTGTGCCGGTGATGTATGAGCCGACGATCGTCATCATTTTTCAGGGTCAAAAGATTGGTTATCTGGGCGGGAAAACGTTCCAGTATGACCCGGAAAACTACCTGTTGATGACCGTGCCGCTGCCGTTCGAATGCGAAACGATAGCCAGCGTTGAACACCCGCTGGTGGGGATGGCGATCCGTATTGATATCCAGATGCTTCAGGATTTGCTGATCGATATCGGTGATGATGACAGTGCGATCCGCCCCTGTTCCTGCACGTGTGGAGTGAACAGCGTGCCGTTGACCGATGAGATTCTGTGTGCCGTTGAACGGCTGCTGGATGCGATGAATAACCCGCGTGATGCCCGCGTGCTGGGCCCAGCGATTGTGCGCGAGATTATCTATCATATGCTTTGTGGCGAACGCGGTGCGGCGTTACAGGCGCTGGTGAATCGGCATACGCACTTCAGCCAGATAGCCAAATCTCTGCGACGTATTGAAAACCACTATGCCGATAGCCTGAATGTGGAACAGCTGGCGGCTGAGGTGAACATGAGCGTCTCGGCGTTTCATCATAACTTCAAAGCCGTCACCAACACATCACCGTTGCAGTACCTGAAATCCTATCGTTTGCATAAAGCGCGTGTGCTGATGATCAGCGAGGGGCTGAGAGCGGGCGTTGCGGCGGCTCGCGTCGGGTATGAGAGCGTGTCGCAGTTTAGCCGGGAATTTAAGCGCTATTTCGGCGCGACGCCGAGCGGTGAAGTCACGAGAGTAAAGGCCAGTAACCTGGCGGTTGAGGAAAGCTGAAGACGTGAAGAAAGCGTGCCGTTGCCTGACTAGGCGACCGCACGTTTTTTGCGCCACACCATGACAGCCATGCCGATCAGGCCGCTAACCAGCAAAATAATCGGGAGCAGGATCAGTGCGGTCATCACCTGATCTTCATAGCGTTTGACCAGTGGAATGTGGCTGAGCGCATAGCCGAGCGTGACAATCCCCCCGACCCACAGCAGCCCACTGAGCCAGTTGAAAATCTGAAAGCGCGTATTGTTTAACCCGGAAATGCCCGCCATCGTTGGCAGCAGCGTGCGGATAAACGCTAAAAAGCGGCCAACCAGCAGCGCCATCAGGCCGTGGCGGTGGAACAAGTTATGAGCACGCTGGTGGTAATGGGCGGGAAGCTGCAACAGCCAGCCTTTTACCAAGCGCGTATCACTCAGCCAGCGCCCTTGAAGGTAGCTGAGCCAGCAACCCAGGCTGGCGGCGATGGTGAGCAGAATCATGGTAGGGAAAAAGCTCATTACGCCTTTGGCAATCATGGCGCCAGTGAGCAGCAACAGGCTATCGCCGGGCAGAAAAGAGGCAGGGAGCAGGCCGTTCTCCAGAAACAGTGTCGTGAACAGAATGCCGTAAACCACCCAAACAACGTGGGGATCGGCCAGTGCACTAAAATCCTGCTGCCAGAGCGCCTGAATAATGTCGTGAACCACACTCATATTACTTCCCGCCAGTGACGATATTCACTATCTCTCAGGCTGCGGCGTGGGACGCTGGGCTACCTGAAATCTACTGCTTATCAAGCCCTAAAATCGGTATGGGCAAAACGCCTTGCCGCATAATGAGAATGCGACAGGGCTTAATGCTTAATTTTTGTTAAGGTAACGCCGTTTTTTGGTAAGCGTTGACTCATTATTATCATAACGCATTCCCCAGCGCGCCGCAGGGGAAATCAAGACGCGGCGGTTTTATGGCCGTCACACTTCCTATATTTTGTTTCCTGCCATACCCGTCATACTTCAAGCCGCATGTGCGTTGGCTACGTTCATTCACCCGAATCACTTACCTGAGTAAGCTCATCGGGATTCTCTCTCTTGCCGCCTTCCTGCAACTCGAATTATTTAGGGTATATATTTTGTTTCCTGTCGTTTGGCGAAGCTGAACTCGCTGAGACCTTGCCAGACTAAGCGCTCAGCCTGCTGAAACCCGCGGCCAGATCGTCGATCAGATCGTCACTGTCTTCAAGTCCAATATGTAACCGAATAAGAGTGCCGGTAAAATCCACGCCGCCAGCAGGGCGGATGGCGGCCAGATCTTCCGGCTGATTCGCCAGGATCAGCGACTCAAAGCCGCCCCAGGAGTACGCCATGCTGAAGTGCTCAAAATTGTCCAGATAGTGCGCCAATGCTTCTTTGCTCAATTTCTCTTTCAACACGAAGGAGAACAAGCCGTTGCAGCCCTTAAAGTCGCGTACGTAGAATTCATGCCCTTTGCATTCTGGTAAAGCAGGGTGGTTAACCACCGCGACTTCGGGTTGCTCCGACAGCCATTTCGCAATGCGGATGCTGCTTTCCTGATGCTGTTTGAGTCTAACGCCCAATGTGCGCAGGCCACGGCTGGCGACATAGGCGGTATCGGCATCAACCATTTGTCCCATCAGGTAAGAGTGTTCACGCAGCTGTGCCCAGCAGCGTTCATTAGCGACCGCTGTGCCTATCATGGCATCGGAATGGCCAACGATATATTTGGTGGCAGACTGAATGGAGATATCAATATCAAAGTCGAATGCTCTGAATAAAATGCCTGCCGCCCAGGTATTATCAATCATGATAATAATGTCGGGGTTGATGCGGCGCACGGCTTGTACGATGGCTGGTACATCGTGTACTTCCATCGTGATGGATCCGGGCGATTCGAGAAAGACCACTTTGGTATTAGGCTGGATCAGCTCGGCAATATCGGCACCGATCAGCGGGTTAAAGTAGGTGGTGCTGACGTTCATCTTGCTGAGGACTTTATTACAGAAATCCTGCGTGGGTTCATAGGCCGAACCGGTCACCAGCACATGATCGCCTGCTGAGACGAAAGAAAGAATGGCGTTAGAGATAGCTGCTGCACCGCACGGGTACAACACGCAGCCCGCGCCGCCTTCCAGTTCAACCATCGCTTCCTGCAGCGAAAAGTGGGTCAGCGTACCGCGGCGACCATAGAACAGCGCCCCCTTTGCTCGGTTAATCGTGGCGTTTTTTTTATCCTGCACGGTATCGAATACCAGAGAGGACGCGCGCTGAATAACAGGGTTGACGGAGCCGTGGGTGAATTTCTTGCTGCGTCCTGCGGCGACTAACGCTGTTGCCGTTTTTTTGCTTGTCATAACCACTATCACCTTTTCTGTTCAGTTCTGCCGGATGACTCACTACGCCGACGATTCCCAACGGCGAACGCGGAGGGAATGGTGGGGCGGGGCATGATTGGATTTATAAGCGTTCGATTGATGAGGTCTACGTTATCACGGCTTGGACGGCGTGTGGGCTTAAGTAGGATAAGATGGGATGTAGATGAAAACATTTCAGGAAGAACGCAAGAAGCGCCATGTTATTCGCGACAATCCAAAAAACATAGCGCAATGCCGATCGTTTAAAGATCGAGATACCGGGGGTTACCACGGTGCGAGGCATCCCTGCGGGAACCTCATCACCGTGTTTCCCCCTAAATACATACTTAAGTTACCAACATTAGTGCAATTGGAGCGTGTTAACCCGTATGGACGCCAAAGAACTTAGGCAGCCAGAGCGAGATAGCTGGAATATAGGTGACCAGCATCAGCACAAAGAAGAGCGCGCAGTAGAAGGGCAGCATCGCTTTAACCACCTGTTCTATCTTCTGCTTACTCACCGCACTGGCGACGAAAAGCACCGACCCCACCGGCGGTGTAATCAGGCCGATCCCAAGGTTCACCAGCATGATCATGCCGAAATGCACTGGATCGATGCCGAGCGAGAGGGCGACGGGCAGCAAAACGGGAGTCAGGATCAGGATCAGCGGTGCCATGTCCATCAGCGTGCCAAGTAGCAGCAGCATGATGTTAATCCACATCAGGATGACGTACTTGTTATCCGAAATGGAGGTGAAAAACTCGGTAATGCGGCTCGGCAGCTGCATGTAGGTCATGATGGCACCGAACGCGGCGGCGAAGCCGATCAGGATCATCACGATCGTGACGGTTTTTACCGTGCGGTACATCAGCTTGGGCAGCTCTGACCACTTATAGTCTTTGTAGATAAACATGGTCACGAAGAAGGACCATAGGCAGGCGATGGCCGCAGACTCAGTTGCGGTGAAAATGCCGGACAGAATCCCGCCCATGATGATGACCACCGTCATCAATCCCCACAGGGTATCGACAAAGATTTTCAGCGCCTGACGGAACGGTACGCGTTCGCCTTTTGGATAGCCCCGACGATGTGCGAAGCCGACGCACATCACCATCAGCGTTAGGCTGAGCAGCAGGCCAGGCAGGATCCCCGCAATGAACAGCGAAGCAATAGAAACCGTACCGCCGGTTGCCAGCGAGTAGATCACGGAGTTGTGGCTCGGCGGTGTCAAAATTGCCTGCACAGAGCCGCTGGCGGTGACGGCGGCGGAGAAGTCGCGCGGATAACCTTTCTTCTCCATTTCTGGGATCATCACCGAACCGATAGAGGCGGTGTCTGCCACGGAAGAGCCGGATATCGCACCAAAAAACGTCGAGGCGACGATGTTAACCAGCGATAAGCCGCCGCGGATAAAGCCGACAAAAATATACGCGAAGCTGACCAGCCGACGGGCGATGCCGCCTTCGGCCATAATGGCACCAGCCAGAATAAAGAAGGGAATGGCGAGCAGCGAAAATTTGTTCACGCCGTTGGTAATCTGAATCATGACGGCCTCAAGCGGCAGATCGATCCAGAACGCGCCAGCAATCGCGCTCAGCCCTACCGCGTAGGCGACGGGAACGCCGACCGCCAGCAGCACGGCCAGTGTGGCAATAAGAATAAATGCATCCATGGTATTGGCTCCGAATTAAGCACTGCCAAGCATTACCACAGGGCGTTTATCCTGCGGGCCGAAGAACATTTTTTCGATGATGAACAGCACGGTGATTAATGAGCCAATAGGCAGCGGCAAATAACTTTCACCTGCGGTTAATAATGGAAACTCCGCGACGGGCTGTTCCCATAAGTCCATGCAGAGCACGGTGCTGTAATAGAGAATAAACAGGCTGATTAACAGCATCAGGAGATTCGCCAGATGAACGCAAACCTTCTTACCGGCCTCTGGCAATCTGTCGGTCAACATACTGACGGCAATATGTGAGTTGGAACGGTAACTGACTGCGGCGCCGACAAAAGTAAACGTCACCATACAAATAATAGAAATGGGTTCTGGCCAGGATAATGCGGCATTTAAGACATAGCGTGCGAATATGCCGACAGGAATAACAAGCGTCATAATTAATAACGCCAGACCAGAAACCCACATGGCAATACGATAGAGTACATCCATGCTGGAAAGATAAGACTGTGCCATTTGTCCACCTATACTCACTTCGCTGGGTGATAAGCAAAGGATCGTTGTTGATATCAGGTTATCCCGTCATCATTCAAGTTGCATGTGCGTTGGCTGCGTTCACTCACCCGAATCACTTACCTGAGTAAGCTCATCGGGATTCACTCTCTTGCCGCCTTCCTGAAACTCGAATTATTTAGGGTATATTAATGGTGGCGGATAAATAGCAGGCTATTTATCCGCTGAGATGAGGTACTGATTATTGGACGTCAGCGACGGCTTTAATCAGATCCTGATATTTGGCACCAAACTGATCGCGGACGGGCTGCGTGGCTTTGAAATAGTACTCGGTATCAATTTCATGGAACTGAACGCCACCGGCTTTCATTTTATCCAGAGATTGCTGAGTATATTCATTCCACAGCACGCGCTGTTCTTGTTGCGCTTCTTTCGCCAGTTTCAGGATAAGATCCTGATCCTCTTTAGAAAGTTTGTCCCATTTGGTTTTGGAATACAGGAACAGCTCAGGAATAATGAAGTGGCGGCTCCAGGTATAGTTTTTCACGACAGGCAGGTAGTTGTGTGCGACAAACGTTGGTGGGTTATTTTCGGTGCCGTCAATCACGCCGGTTTGCATACCGCTGAAGACTTCGCTGACGCCCATGGCAATCGAGTTGGCCCCCATCGCTTTTAGCGTTGCCAGTGCGACCGGGCTACCCTGTACGCGAATTTTCATGCCCTTGAGGTCTTCTGGTTTCACCACCGGTTGTTTGGTGATTAAGTTACGCGTTCCCGCGTCCATCCAGCCCAGAAAAATCAATTTTGATTTACTGCTATGAGTAATCTTGTCACCAATTTCCTGACCGATTTTTCCATCCAGCACTTTATGCAGATGATCTTCATCACGGAAAATATAGGGCAGCGTGAAGACTTCTATTTCCGGTAAAATAGCGGCAACAGGCGTCATTGATACACGGATAATATCAATCGCGCCGAGCTGTGCCTGCTCAATCATTTGTTTTTCATCACCCAATACCCCGCCGGGGAAGGTTTTAATTTCCAGCCTGCCATTTGTGGCGGCTTTTAATTTTTCTCCCATTTTCTGAACGGCGACGACATTAGGATATCCTTCAGGGTGAACATCAGAGGCTTTAATTTGTTGTGCCTGAATCGCTTGGCTCATCAGGAGCGCAGTAGAACCCAGACAAACGCCGATCAATGTTTTCGACAGCTTCATTGAATTATCTCCAGAGGTGGGTGACATTATCGATAATCAAATGGTGATTTTAAAATATAAACCCATGAAAAATAGCGTAATGAAGAATGGGTTTAATGATGAGAAGACGACCGCCTATTACGTATTATTGTGGCGTGTGTCAGTATTCTCTGCGAGTTAAGCTAACCTATTATACAACTTCGTAGAATGACTCGTGTCACAAAAGAAAAAGCTAATATGAAATGCTGTTTTATATGGAATTTATTCCTATTTGACTTATAGGAATATACGTAACTTGGTGTTTTTATTTATCTTATTATGTGCATATGTATCTATTTATTTCGGTAAACTTATCGCCAGCCATCATGAAATGGTGTGATAACTTAATGTTGATCACAAAAGCCGATCATAAAAATCTTGGATATCGCACCGTTTTTTAGTGGGGATCCCCTGCCTGATATATTCCTGAATGCTACTTTTCTTGTCGTTCTTATGCTTTTCCTGCCAGTGTGCGAGCAATACCCTCTGAAATCCTGTCAAAACGCAAGGAAAGTGCGTTATCTGATGTAAATAATAATGAGAACGACTATCAATTCGTTCAGGGTTTGGTATTATTTCAGGCTGCGTTATTGCGGCATTATACCTGCGAATATGTGCGGATATTGTACAGAACAGATGATTGTACAGAACAGATGATTGTACAGAACGAATGGTGGAGGCACAGCGTGAAGACGGCTGTCAGTAATACAACTCAACAGGTGTTATCAACCTGGCAAAAAAAACGTGGCGCGTTCAGCGCATTTTCCCGTAGCGTGCTGGTTATCCTGCTGTGTACGGCGGGACTAAGTGGAAATGCGTTTGCGGCTCCGGCAACGACGCCGTTGTCGACACAGAATGCAGCACCAGCCGCACAGCCTGCTGCTGCGTCGCCTTCCGCTCCTGTGACGACCGATGCACAAGCCCCGACATCAGCACTCACGCTGCCTGCCAGTGCGGCACCGGGCACCAATAACCTGATGAAAACCGATTTGTCCGTCTGGGGTATGTACCAGCACGCGGATGCCGTGGTGAAAACGGTAATGATCGGTTTGCTGCTGGCCTCTGTAATTACCTGGGCGATCTTCTTCAGTAAAAGCGTTGAGATGTCTGGCGCGAAACGTCGCCTGCGCCGTGAGTATCTGGCGTTGGAACAGGCGAAAACGTTGGACGACGCGCTGGAAACGGCGGACGCGTTCAAAGCAGGCAGCGTTGCACAGCAACTGCTGGTCGATGCGCAGAACGAACTGGAGCTTTCCGCACGTTCCGATGACAACAACGGAATTAAAGAGCGCACCGCGTTTCGTCTGGAACGTCGCGTGGCGGCTACCGGGCGCCACATGGGGCGTGGCAACGGCTATCTGGCCACGGTCGGCGCGGTTGCACCGTTCGTGGGGTTGTTTGGTACGGTCTGGGGCATCATGAACAGCTTCATCGGTATCGCACAGACGCAAACCACCAACTTGGCGGTGGTCGCACCGGGGATCGCAGAAGCTTTGCTGGCGACGGCGATTGGTCTGGTTGCTGCGATTCCTGCGGTGGTCATCTATAACGTCTTTGCGCGCTCGATTGCTGGCTACAAAGCGATGGTCGGCGATGTCGCTGCACAAGTACTGCTGCTGCAAAGTCGCGATCTCGATGTGGCTGCCAGCAACGATAACCGGGCGTCTTCAGCAGCGCATAAACTGCGGGTGGGTTAATCATGGCGATGCATTTGAAGGAGGACGTGAGTGATGACGGTGAAATGCATGACATTAACGTCACGCCGTTCATTGACGTCATGCTGGTTCTGCTGATTATCTTCATGGTAGCGGCCCCGCTGGCGACGGTGGACATTCGTGTCGATCTGCCCGCGTCATCGGCAGCACCGCAGCCGCGACCGGAAAAACCGCTCTACCTGACAGTAAAAGCGGATAAGCAAATGTTCCTGGGAGAAGAGGTGGTTAGTGAGCAGTCGCTAGCGCAGGTGCTGGATGCGAAAACCAGCGCCAACAAAGAAACGACCATCTTCTTTCAGGCCGATAAAAGCGTCGATTATGAAACCATCATGAGCGTGATGGATTCACTGCGTAAAGCGGGCTACCTTAAGGTGGGTTTGGTTGGTGCGGAAACCGCTGCCGCTAAATAACTGCTGGCGGTTGTGTTGTAAGAAGGAATGCGGGGTGAACGTTCAAACCGCGTTCCTTTTTTTATGTCTACAGATTTACGTCCAGATGATGGCAGGGCGCTTTGGCCTACGCCCGTGACTCAGGATGGCGCCAGTGAATACGCGTCGGGATATAGCGTCGATCTTCTTCAAGTGGCTGCTGCGCAATTAAACTCGTAATCATTTCAAAGCTGTTACGTGCCAGATTCTCACAATCCTGCGCCACGGTATCGATCTTCAGCGGTAAGCAATCAAACAGATAGTGATCGTCAAAACAGCACAGACGGATGCCGCTTTCCATCAGGTTATGCTGGTTCATATAACGCAGCACGCCTTCCATCAGGCCACAGGCGGCAACAAATAGCGCTTTTGGCGGACGACCCAGCGTTGCACACAGCTGGGCAAACATTTCATAACCCGCGCTGGGGTGATAGCTGCCGTGAAGAATCCACTCCGGCTTGCAGTCGATACCTGCACGTGCCAGCCCAAGTTGGAAACCTTCCAGACGGTGGCGCGTCGGGGAAATTCGCGGCTGGCCGCCGAGGAAATAGAACTCATCACGATGCTGGCGGGCAATACGCTCGACCATTTCCGCCGTGGATTCTACCGCTTCGGAAATGACCATCGGCAGTGTGGAGTCACCAATTACCCGGTCAAATTGTACGACGGGCAACTGCTGATTAATTTTCTGATATTCGATATCGCTTAACAGACTGGAAGCGACAATCAGGCCATCGACCTGACGCTGCACCAGACTGTTGACCGCCATCATCTCCTGACTGGCGTTTTCGTCTGTGCAGGCAATCAGCAGTTGTAGCCCCGCTTCACGGCACAGCATTTCCAACTCGCGGGAAATCACGGCAAAGCCGTAGTTGGTCATTTCTGGCACCACCAGCCCCAGCGTGTTGCTGCGTGAGGAACGCAGCGAACGGGCGTGAATACTGGGTTGATAACGTTGTTCGTGCGCGACGGCTAAAATGCGGTCGCGGGTTTCATCAGAAACGCGAAACTCTTTGCTACGTCCGTTGAGTACCAGACTGGCGGTGGATTTTGATACACCGGCCAGCGCGGCGATGTCACTGATTGTTATGCGTTTAGTCGGTTTCACCGCGAGGTCTGCTATCAGAAAAAAGGAAAGTTATTCTATCACGCATGGCGCTAACAGCCAGTGCTGTAGCGTTAATCGCCCAGAGCCGCTGAACGTGATGACTGCCTCGCTTTCTGGGAAATAGCGTGCAGACATCACGGCTTCGCCGTCGTTGATAAAAACTTCAACGCTGGAACGATCGCACAGGATCTGCAACTGGCTCAGGTCGCCGCGCCAGTAGCGATGCTCGGGCTCGCCGGTGCGACGGTTACGGCGGCTCAGCGTGACGCGTTCACCGTCCCAACAAAGAACCAACTGGGAAGCGAGGTTGAGCTGGAATTCCCCCTGAACGGTGATGAGGATTTCCGCGCTGCTCGCGTCAAGCGGAGAGGCGTAGTCTGCGGCACCCTGCCAGGTGTAATGCAGTCCGCGCAGTTGCTGCAACTCGCGCGCGGGACGTTGATAAACGCGATCGTCATGCAGCGTGAGTTCACGCGGGCAGGTCATGGTATGGATCCAGCCGTGTTCGATCGTCGGTTCAAAAAATTCATTGTCGTCAGGAATAGACATCCAGCCGAACAGCAGGCGTCGCCCGTCTTCACTCAGCGTGGTTTGTGGAGCGTAAAACTCGAAGCCGAGATCCAGTTCGTGGAAATCCTGATGCGGGTAAGCGCCGTTTTCGTAATTGAGTGAGCCGATGAAATAGCCAGCCTGAAAGGTATTCAGGTAGCGCTCTTCTTCGGTGGGAACGCCCTGCGGGCAGCAAATCAGTACGTCTTTGCCATCCAACGGGAACAGGTCCGGGCACTCCCACATATAGCCAAAATCACCGAGCCCGCCCAAACGGGAACCGGCGATCTCACCGATCTTTTCCCACGCCAGCAGATCGGCAGAACGGTAGAGCAACACTTTACCTTGCAGATCGAGATCCTGTGCGCCGAGCACCATGTACCAGTGGTCGTCATGACGCCATACTTTGGGATCGCGAACGTGGCCGGTGTAGCCGTCGGGGAGCGTCAGAACCGCTCCCAGCTTGTCATATTCACCGTTAGGGTTCTCACGGGCGAGGCACTGAAACGCGGTGCGTGAGCCGTCATCGTATTTCACGTTACCAGTGTAAATCAGCGTAATCGCGCCATGATCCACCACGGCAGAACCGGAGTAGCAGCCGTGGCTTTCATAGCTTTCGCTCGGTACTAGCGCGACGGGTTCATGCGTCCAGTTCACCAGATCGGCGGAACTCCAGTGCCCCCAGAATTTCGCTCCGTGGGCACAGGCTAAAGGATTCCACTGATAAAACAGATGGTAACGCCCGTTGTGATGAATAAATCCGTTCGGATCGTTGAGCAGACCAACGTTCGGAGACAGATGCCATTCCGGGCGATACGGATCTTCCTGTTTCCGTGAATGGCCTGACATCAGGGCGTGCGCCATGCGCTTTAGTAAGTGGACTTCCTTCATTATTCGCTATCCGTTTTATATTTCAGCAATAAGGAAGTGGTAAAGGCGGCACCGAACGCAATTAACATCCCAATCAGGTAGTTAAGCATCGAGCCCCCTTGCACAATCGCCAGTCCCGGAAAACCGGTCAGCCCGACGGCCGTCATATTGACGTGATTGAAGACCACCCATGCGCCACCGAGTGCACCGCCTGCCAGCGCCGCCAGGAACGGTTTAATGAAGCGCAGGTTGATACCAAATATCGCTGCCTCTGTGATGCCTAACAGACAGGAAAGCCCGGCAGGAACGGCAATCGCTCGGGTTTTGGCATCACGCGTTTTGAAGTATACCGCCAGACACGCGCCGCCCTGCGCCACGTTCGCCATCGCCCAAATCGGCAGCAGGAAGTTGACGCCGATGTTCGGGTTGCCAAGCAGTCCGGCTTCAATGGCATGGAAGCTGTGATGGACGCCAGTGATCACGATAACGGAGTAGAGGCCGCCGAACAGCAAACCAGCAATCCATCCTGCGTGAGCAATCAATGTGCTGAGAACCAGAGAAATACCATCGCCCAGCGCACGTCCAGCCGGGCCGATGAGCAGCATGGCGACAAAGCCGGAAATGATGACGGTCAGGAACGGCGTGATGATGATGTCCAGTGCGTCTGGTACGACCTTACGCAGGCGTTTTTCCACGATGCTCATGAACCAGACAGCCAGCAGAACCGGAAACACGGTGCCCTGATAGCCGATCATGGCGATGTCCATACCGAAGAAGTGCATGGTCTGGAAACCACCGGCGACGCCCCAGGCGTTGGTCAACGCTGGATGCGTCAGGATACCGCCCAGTGTCGCGCCCAGATAAGGGTTACCGCCGAATTCCCGCGCGGCGGTAAAGCCGATCAGAACAGGCAGGATAATAAATGCAGCGGAGCTGAACATATCCAGCATGACAAAGATCGCGCTGCTGGAATCGACCCAGCCGTAGGTCTTGATCATACCGAGCAGCCCCATCAGCAGGCCGGACGCGATAATCGCCGGCATGATAGGGACGAAGATGTTCGATAACAGGCGCGCCAGACGTTGCAGCGGGTTTAGCTTTTTCGCGGCAATGGAGGCGGCTTCGGATTTGCTCGATTCACTGATGCCTGCCGCTTTGATGAACTCGGCATACACCTTGTTAACCAGCCCTGTGCCGAAAATGATCTGCATTTGTCCGGCGTTCTGGAAGCAGCCTTTAACGCCGTCGACGTTCTCGATCGCTTTCTTGTCAGCCAGGCTGTCATCATTCAGCACCAGACGCAGACGAGTCGCACAGTGAGCAGCACTGGCGATGTTCTCTTTCCCGCCGAGAAGGGGGATGAGCGCGGCGGCAGTAGCGTTGATATCCATGTTATTCCTCTTTTTCAATAGGATATGCTGTTTCTTTGGCGTCGATTAGCGCGTAATCGACGCTAAGTTTAGGCCATTATCAGAACCAGGTTTCCATCTGGATACCGAAGTTCCATTCGCCGCCTGCTTTAAAGCCGGTGGAGCCAAACGTATCTTCACTGGAGTAGTTATCCAGTCGTTTATCCCAGTCCATGTAGCTGGCAAACACGCGCAGCTCAGGGCGGCTAAAGAAGTTACCGATATCGCCGACCTTGAACGTTGGTGCAAAGGTCAGCTTGTAGAAGCCGCCGCTAACCTGATTCAGGCTCCGATAACCGCGCGGATCGAGGTCCATGTATTGATAGCTGCCTTCATAGGCCAGTGCAAAGTTTTCGGTGATTTCCTGAATCAGGCGCGCATTAAACGTCACCCATTCGTAGCTATCCCCGCTGACGTAACGGTCTTTGCTGGTTTGCGCCAGAATGGACGGTGCGAAGCTCCAGGTCTTGTTCAGCGCCGTTGTGCCGTAGGTCGCAAAGCGCCAGGTGTTGGCATCGTTGGTCAGGTTGCCATCGGCGCCGATGTTCTTCACTTCGCCGCCCAGTCCGTGACCGTAGAGGATCGCGGTTTTCGATGTCCCGTCGCGTAAGCCGTAGAAGCTGTCGCCGTGGTAAGCCACCATCGCGTGATAGCCTTTGTCGCCCGCGTTGGTGTTGGTGACGACAGTGTTATCGCGGCTTGTTCCGGTGTTTTCTTTTACATCGTTGTTCTTCGCAGTTAATCCGCTCAGCATGAACTGGAATGGCCCGACGTAGTTGTTAGCGGTAAAGACGTAGTTTTTGATGTCGTTATCCAGCGAGGTAATTTCGCCGAGGCTGCGGCCATACAGCGAGAAGTTACTCTTGGCGCTATCCGCCCATTTCACGTCATAGATCCCGCCGCCGGTGCCCGCGAGGAAGACCACGTCGCTGTCCAGCCAGTGAATATCGAAGTTATCGCGATCGAAACGTTTACCCGCCCACAGCGTGGTGTCCTTAAAGGCACCGGTGAAGGTTGGCAGTGAACCCAGCTCGACGAACGCTTCACGAATGTTCAGGTCGCTGGTAGCCGCCGTCCAATCGTTATAGCTGCGTTGACCGTCCGCCATCATCACTTTGAAGCGGGTGGTTGCGCCGTTATCCAGCTTCTGTTTGTGCTCCAGTTTGATCTCGACGTAGGTGTCGTCTTCATTGCCTAAACGACCAATATGTCCGCCAGTCTGACCGGCAGGGGACATGCCCGGCCCGATATCGGTTTTGGAACTGGTGGCAGAATCATTGATCGACAAGCCAGAACGCGCGTAGCCGTGGAATTCAAATCCATCAGCGAACGACTTCTGCTTGGCCAGCGCCGTTGTACGCTGTTCCACCTGCTGGGTTTTTTGTTCGGTTTGGGTCGTGCGGGTGGCTAACTGCTGGGTTTGCTTTTCAGCGGCATTAGCTCTGGCTTCGGCGGCCTGAGCACGGGCTTCAGCCTGTTGCAAACGCTGTTCCATTGCGTTCAGGCGGGCTTCAATACTGTCGGTGTTGGCAGCGGAAACATAAAACGGGGAGGAAAGTAATAATCCTATCGTCACAGCAAGGTGGCTTGGCTTCATTTTTTCGTTCTCGTCGTGAAGGAGATTTATTGTTTTTGGATTTTTCATGTTTAGCTAAATTGCTAAACCGGTTTTTCATGAGGAAAATAAAAGCCAGCAGAAGGGTTAGCAAGACATTTCACTCGCCCGATTCTGTAACTGTGATCCTGACTACAAAACCGGGCGGTAACCGTATCAAACGAGGGGATTAGGGCTTGTTTACGGGAGGGCGTGCAACTGCTGCGCATAGGGGAGTGCGGTCATCGCGCCTTTTGCCGTGGTGGCCAGTGCACCGCACCGCTGCGCCTGCGCGATAATCGGGTCCCAGCTTAGCGGCTGTGACAGGTCGTCATACTGCGCCAGGCCGTGCAGTAAACCGGCGACGAAGGCATCCCCCGCGCCAGTGGTATCGACGGGTGTCACCGATGGCGCGGCAAAGTGCCGTAGCTGGTGGCGATCGTGCAGCCAGACGCCTTCGCTACCCAGCGTCACCAGCAAGAGTTGGGTAGGGTAGCGCTGCATAAACTGCTGAATCCCCGCTTCAACATCCGGTGTTGAGCAGAGAAAGGCCAGTTCTTCACGCGATAGCTTCACCACGTCGGCCAGCATCAGCGCCTGTGTCAGACAGTCGCGCAGTTCCTGCTCGCTTTGCCAGAGATCGTCACGGATATTCGGGTCGAAGCTGATCCATCCCTGTGCGGCTTTCACCTGCTGCATCGCCGCAAACGCGGTACTGCGTGAGGGCTCCTGCGAGAGTGCAATGGAACAGAGGTGCAGCCATTCTCTCTGATTGAACACCGGCAGGTCTTCCGGCTGTAAAAACAGATCGGCACTCGGGCGAACCATGAACGTGAAGGTGCGTTCCCCTGTTTCATCGAGGCTCACGACCACGGTTGAGGTTCGATGGAGCCTGTCGTGTGCCATGTAGCGGGTATCAACGCTTTCCTGTTCCAGCACCGTTTTTAGAAAATGGCCAAAAACATCGTCGCCGACGCGACCCACAAAGGCGCTGTTTCCCCCGAGTCTGGCAATGCCGACCGCCACATTGGCGGGCGCGCCGCCAGGGCATTTCAGATAGCGTTCCGTATCTTCCGGGATGAGATCGACAACCGCGTCGCCCATGACCCAAATTCTGTTTGCCATAACGTTACTCTTATCAATGATTATTAGACTGTTTGCTAAAATAGAAGAATCGGTTTAGCTGTGCAATCTCATTATGAAAACGTCCGCTGGATGATTAACAGAAAAAGGACGAACAGAGGGGTGAGATAGTGGGTTACAGAATCCTGTTAACTGTATGGATAATCATGTTTTTTTGACATAAAGGCGTAGAAAAAGGAAAGTGAACAAGATCGAGTTTTTGAACGTGCGGGCTAAATAAAATACACTTTTGCCCGATACTCTTTATGTCGTTTGGCAGTACAGCGTGGCTGTCACAAGGAAGATACCAAGAAGGAGAGAATGGCATGGCTCATAAAATCTTGGATGACATGTTGGATGAATTAAAAATGGTGGTTAAACAGCACGTCGGTGATCGTGCTGATGTTCAGATCGACATACGCTATCTGGAAGGGGGACGTAAAGCGCTTCGTATTACTATTCCTGATATTTCCACCCTGGAAATTGAATTTAATCGGCGTTCCGATCGTGCGTAATTATAACCTGCTTTGGGGAATATGGGCGACATGGGCTTTATTGGTTATCGTCTGGTTAATTGATATTTATAGCGAATTTCCTCTTCACTATTACGGTCAGGGAGTGGCAGCCATTGTAGCTTCAGGTGCCGTGATCGTATTTTTCTATACTGTTAAAAGGAATAACACGATGTTTTCATTTGATAAAAATAAAAAAGACGCCAAAGAACCGCAAGAGCGCAGTGAAATAAACAGCGCTCCCGCTATCAGCCCATCGAACGAGTTGATTAATTCAGTGAACCCTGTGCGCGTGAAAAAAGACACCTTCATTTCTCAGGGGGCGCGTATGACGGGCTCTCTGGCCGTGGATGGCAACATTACCGTTGAAGGCCGGGTAGAAGGCGATGTGCAGTGTGATAACACGATTAAAGTGGAGCACACCGGTCAGATCAACGGCGAAATGAAATCGCAACAGATCGTCATCAACGGTCGCGTAGAAGGACGCATAGCCGCCAGCGTCGTAGCCATCCTGGCGCAGGGAAAAGTATTCGGCGACATTTTCACCGATGAGCTCTCCATCGAAAAAGGCGGCGTCTTCACCGGACAATCCCACCCGCTGACCCCGCCAACGCAGAGCCAGGAAAAACTGACCTACGTGGAAAAGAAAAAAGAGAAACCCGGCAAAGCCCCCGCAGAGCAAGAGAACGTCGTCGCGCTAGCGAGCAATGCGCCAACAGCGTGAGGTCGTAAGGTCATTCTGACAGGTAAAACCTATGGGCAAGGAAGACATCATCGACCGGCGCTATTTCCAGTATTGGGGAAAAGCAAAAAGATCGGCGGATGCGCTGGAGGGGGATGATTATCATCTTCTGCCTTATCACGGTTTGGATGTGGCGGCCTGTGGTTATTTCTTATTAAAGGGAAACTATTTTCAGGCTAACCATGTGCTGCGTGAACTGGCATCTGGCGATGATGATGTCGCTGCATGGTTTGCGTATTTTCTGGCTTGGCACGATATCGGAAAGTTTGCCCGTGGTTTTCAGGGAAAATATGCTAATCCTGATTCCCCGTTAGTCCCGCATTCGGGGCAGTCTGGGAGGGTCAGGCATGACGATCTGGGCTTCTGGCTATGGACGATGCGTGATGACATTCCCAGTTTATTTCCTTTAGGGACGAAAAAGCCCACTTCGGTAGTGAAAGATACGCTGGGGATCTGGCTGAATATCGTTACCGGACACCACGGCAAACCAGCGGCGGCGTGCAACGGCAGCCTGGCTTTTCATCGTGATGATTATCTGGCGGTAGAACATTACCTGCATGATCTAGAAACGTGCTTTCCTGAAGCGTCTACGTTCCCAGCCTGTTTCGCTGATAAAGGCTGGCGAAACAGGCTGAAGCAGCAAAGCTGGGCGCTGGCGGGGTTGACCGTACTGGCGGATTGGCTGGGTTCACGCCAGCAAGATTTCCATTATTGCAGCACGCCGATGCCGCTTGAAACCTACTGGCACGAACACGCGCTGCCGACGGCAGAAAAGGTCATCTCGCGTTTGCCACGAACCCCATCTCCTGCCCCTTTTCATTCTATCCCACAGCTCTTTCCGTTTATCCAACGGCCAACGCCGCTGCAACAGCAAGCATTGGAAGCTGATATCTCCGCTGACGGGCCGCAACTTTTCATTCTGGAAGACGTAACTGGCGCGGGGAAAACGGAAGCGGCAATGATACTGGCGCATCGGCTGATGACGCAGCAAAAAGCGAGCGGTATTTATGTCGGCCTGCCGACAATGGCGACGGCGAATGCGATGTATCTGCGGCTTGTCGAAGCCTACCGTGCATTATATTCACCAGAGCACAACCCTTCGCTGATGCTGGCGCACGGGGCGCGGCATATGTCATCAGCTTTTATGCAATCGCTGTGGGAAGGCGACAGTCAGGGGCAGGCGCAGTATGACAAGGAAGAAAATGCTGCCAGCAAAGACTGCAACATCTGGTTTGCGGACTCACGTAAGAAAGCGCTGCTGGCAGATATCGGCGTGGGTACGCTCGATCAGGCGCTGATGGCGGTGATGCCATTTCGCCACCAGTCGCTGCGTGTGTTGGGGCTACAAAACAAGCTGCTGATTCTGGATGAAGTACATGCGTATGACGCCTACATGAGTAAGTTGATCGAGCTATTGATTGGTTTTCATGCGCAGCAGGGGGGCAGCATTATTATCCTCACCGCGACGCTGCCGCTTAGCCTGCGGGAAAAGCTGACGTGGGCGTTCGCGCAGGGAATAGCGTGTGAAGCCGCACAGCCCGATCCCGAGGCGACTTATCCGTGGATGACGCAGTTAACGCGTGAAGGACTACGGGAAACGGCGCTCGAAACGCGGGCGGAAGTGCGACGCGAGGTCAAGATTAGCTGGTTGACGGAACGGTTGCAGGGTATTGAACGCGTGAAGGCTGCCGTGGCCGCGGGGCAATCGATCTGTTGGATTAGGAATACGGTAGATGATGCCATCGCCGTGTATCGCCAACTCATTGAGGCGGGTATTGCTGAGGAAAATATGTTGCTGTTCCACAGCCGTTTTGCCTTTTGCGATCGCATGGCGATTGAGGAACAGGCGCTGGCGTGGTTTGGCAAAGACAGCACGCCGGAACAACGTGCTGGCAAGGTGCTGATTGCTACGCAGGTTGTCGAGCAGTCGCTGGATATTGATGTTGATAACATGATTAGCGATCTCGCGCCTATCGATCTGCTGATTCAGCGTGCGGGACGGCTACAGCGGCATATTCGGTTTCTCGACGGGCGTCGTAAAACCGAGACGGATACTGCGCCGCTGACGGATGAACGCCCGGCGGCGGTGCTGCACATTATGGCACCGGTCTGGCAGCCGGAAGCGGAAGCCGATTGGTTGGGCGATGAACTGCGCAACAGCGGCTACGTTTACCCCGATCATGCTGCACTGTGGCGCACGCAGGCGATATTACGCGAACACGGTGCGATAAAAATGCCGGAAGCGGCGCGGCTGCTGATCAACAGCGTGTATGAAGAGCAGATCGCGGTGCCTCCGGCCTTGGAAGCGATAGCCTGCACGGTTCTGGGGAAAAACTACGGCCAGCGTTCTTTCGCACTACAGTCTGCGCTGGCGTTGGTACACGGTTACTGTGCTCAATCCAGCGGGTCTGGCTGGGATGATGACGTGGAGATCTCCACTCGTATAGGAGAGGAAACGCTGGATCTGTATCTGGCGTGGAAAGTGGAAAACGACGACGAACTCCCGCAGCCTTACGCCACATCGGACACCTTCGCCTGGGAGCAGAGCCGCGTGCAGGTTCGGTTAAGCTTGTGGCAGAAGCGTAAAACCGGATTACCGATACTGGAAGGTGACGCGCTGGAGCAGTTTCAGCAGCAATTACACCGTCCACAGGCCGAAGTGCTGCTGCTGAATCGGGGTGAAACCCACGCGTTTTATAGCGAGCGGGTGGGGCTGATGCTCAGTCGATAAATGTCTCTATAGGCACATTAAAATAGCGAGAAAAATCCTTAACTTGCTGCAATGTCATGGTTCGCTTACCGTTAATAATGTCGGAAATGACGCTTTGCGTTGCAATTTGCTTCAAATCTGACTGTTTCAGCCCTCTTTCTTCAATAAAAAAAGCTAAGGCTTCAGCCTGACTGACGTGGGGTACATCCCGATTTTTCTTTTCATATTCATAGACTCTGTCTGCGATTAGCTCTGCGAAAGTGGCTGGAATATGATTGACATCAGAAGAGTAGAGGTAAAGTTGATTGATACACTCCATTCTTTCCTGAAGATCGTTATCGTCTTCAATAGGTTCCATACAGGCAGAGAGCAAAACAGACAGACTGTTAAGCTGCTCAGAGGCTTCCTGAAGCAGAAGAGGTAAATTTTCGATGAGCCCACTGATTCCTACAGAACTGTTAGAACCCAGAGATGTATTTCGCATAATTCACCTTTTTGTCTTCGTTTGAGCTTTCCACCACTTATCGTACTCGGCGTGAGAGCACACGTCTTTCACATACAAAGAACCCGTATTAGGGTTTAACCATGCTATGATTCTGCAACTGTTACCATTAATATCAAATACATATATATCAAGTGGTCCTTTGCGGCTTTCGTTTTCTAGCAATGCGAAAGGTATGCGATCGACATTCCAGCAAGATGTATTTCGCCATACATGACATAACTGTTCGTAGGATTCAAACCGCAGTGATGGCTTGTCAAAAACATCCAGCCATAACTTCAAACCAACTTTCCATTTCGCATGCTTTTTCATCGCGTCGGTGATGGCCTTGGCTGAGATGACTCTCATTCTTGCTCCCTAATAATATCGCAAATTGCGATAATTGCAAAAATACGGCGTATTCGGTACCCCACAGAGCGCTCTGTTAACATACAAAATATCTCTTTTTGCAGAAGATCTTTTTCTGCTATTCCCTGTGATTTGTGCCAATTAAATAGCGCTTGCTGAGTGAATCTGACAATCGCTTAACGATTGGCTGATGCTACGCGTAACGTGTCCGTTGTCGCTTTGAAGTCATTCGGATTCTCACGCCCAGTAGTCGGGCTTGCGGCAGCGAGGCAACTATATCGCCAGACGTTGGAAGTAGGCAAACAGGAGTTCCCACCCTTGTCATACTGATTGAGGCTTTTGCGAGCATTGCCGTAATTGGGGTGTTTATCGGTTAGTTATTTGCAAGGAATATGCTGGTTTCGTGCGATGAAGTGGCTTAAGAATAGTGAAATAGTGGTGCACGAAATGTTCACTATTTTGACATACAGCAAACGAATGCGAGTCCGTATTTACCCTCAGCCACAAACGTGAGCCATCTCTCTGGCATCGCGGGCTGAATGCGTTAAAAAAGAGACGGTAGAACCAGCCTTAATCAGGATTGCCGCAGGGATGCGGCACACACAGGAGGTACGATGTTTTTTTCATTGATTGAAGAACCTTGGCTGCCCGCCGTCTTTGCGGATGGCAGGATGGGTAACATTTCCCCGCAGCAGCTCCCCGACGACAATATTATCGATCTCGCCTGGTCGCGTGCCGATTTGCAGGGCGCGGGCTATCAACTTCTTATCGGCCTGCTGCAAACCGCCTATGCCCCCGCCGATGACGATGACTGGAGAGAGATTTGGGAGAACGGGCTTGGCCCCGACTTTTCGCAAGCGTTAGCCACGCTGGCACCGGCGATGCAGTTTGGCGCACAGAAGCCCGCGTTTATGCAGGATTTTGCCACGCTCGACAGCGACCCGACGCCAATTTCCGGACTGCTGATCGATGCCCCCGGCGGCAACACGCTCAAGCTGAATAAAGATCACTTCATCAAGCGCGGCACGGTCAGTGCGATGTGCCCGCACTGTGCGGCAATGGCGCTGTTCACGTTGCAAACCAATGCGCCATCTGGCGGGCAAGGGCATCGCACTGGGATGCGCGGTGGCGGGCCGATCACCACGCTGCTCATGCCGGAAGAAACCGGTCTGCCGCTGTGGAAAAAGCTCTGGATGAATGTCGTGACGCAAGAGGTAATGCCCAAGGGGAAACCCGATGCCACGGTGTTCCCGTGGTTAGCCGCTACGCCTACCAGTGATGGCGTTCACCCGCCCGTGACGCCGGAAAATGCGCATCGGCTGCAAGCCTATTGGGGCATGCCGCGCCGCATTGAGCTGGATTTCACCACGTTACAGGCGGGTGAATGCGATTTGTGCGGTACGGAATCGACCACATTGCTCACGCAGTATCGCACCAAAAACTACGGCATCCAGTACGACAGTTGGCGGCACCCGCTTACTCCCTATCGTCATGCGCTGAAAGGCGATGCCCCTTTTCTGTCGGTGAAAGGGCAGCCGGGCGGGCTGGCGTATCGTGACTGGCTGGGGTTGCTGATGCAGGGCGAAGATAAGCTCAATAGCACCTTTCCCGCGACGGTCGTGCACCACAATGCCCGGCGAGATGAACTGCGTAGAGAGTCTGGGCTGTGGTGCTTTGGCTATGATATGGACAACATGAAGGCGCGTTGCTGGTATGAGCACCACGTTCCACAGTTGTTTGCCTCGGCTCGTTTTCGTGATGATCCCCTTGCGCTGCGTGAATATAAAGATCATTTGCAACTGGCGGTGGAACTGGCGCGAGACAGTGCCACGCTGCTGCGTCAGATGATTAAAGAAGCCTGGTTTTCACGCCCTAAGGACGCAAAAGGGGATTTCAGCGCCATTGATGTCGCATTCTGGCAGGAAACGGAATCCAATTTTAGGCGGCTGTGCCAGTCGCTGGCGCAGGGTGACGCTCCCGCAACGGCGCTGAAAACGTGGCGGCAGGCGCTCTATCGCTACCTGTTGGAGAACTACGATGCCCGCGTGTTTAGCAACCCAGACGAACACCGCGATCTGGTTAAGGCGGCGGGAACGCGGAAAAAGCTGAGCGCGTTTTTCTATAAGCAAAAAGCGGCAGAAACCATTAAACAAATGCAGGAGGCAGTGGATGGCTAACACGGCTGATCTTTTGGTCATCGGCAAAGATGATGAAGACAAAATTAATCGCTGGTTTGAGGCTTTGCAAAACCGCCATAACACCACCAGTAACGGACGGGCGCGGCGTGCTGAACTGCGCCGTGCCACTCGGCCTTATGGCGTGCTGACCTGTCAGGGATATCACGATCTGGCCGGGAAGCTGGCGGCGCGGCTGGAAGAGGAACACCGCATCGTGGCGCTGGCGATTTTTGTTTCCGTCGCGGCACATGCGGCGAAAAACACGTTGAAGACCAGCTTTGCTGCACAGCTCGGTGAAAAACAGGGCGGCGACCGTCCGTTTCTCTCCCCTCTTCGCTTTGAACGGCTACAGCGGGCGCAAACGCCAGAAGAACTGTATCGCCAGCTTTTCCGTGCGGTGCAAATACGCGGTGAGGCGGGCGTGAATCTCCCTTCACTAGCGGACGGTATTTTCCTGTGGGCGGACGAGTGGCAGGCGCGGCAGGAAAACCGTGCGCCGACGCTTCACCCTTTACGACGCAACGCCGTGCGCTGGGCATGCGAGTATGCGCAGGCCTCACAAAACATCACCGCCGATGAGCCAGACACTACCGCAATGTTAACGACAGAAACGTCAACGACAGCTTCAGACAAGGAATAACTGATGACCACTTTTATCCAGCTTCATTTTTTAACCGCTTATCCGTCTTCCAACCTGAACCGTGATGATGCGGGTCGTCCGAAAACGGCAATCGTTGGCGGCGTTGAGCGTTTGCGGGTGTCCTCGCAAAGCCTGAAGCGTGCATGGCGTACCTCTGAGGTGTTTGAATCCGCAATGGACGGCCATATCGGCACCCGCAGTCGTCGCATTGGACGTGATATCTATGCGGCGCTGATTGCTGGCGGTATGAGTGAAAAGCTGGCCGATGAGGCGGCGAAGAGCATTGCTGAGCAGTTCGGTAAACCGAAAAAAGAAGAAAAAGGCAGTAAAGACCCGCAGGAAAAATACGATATCGAACAGCTTGCTCATTTCAGCGTGCAGGAAAGGGCGCTGATCGATCAACTGGTTGCTTGCCTGATCGCAGAATCACGTAAGCCGAATAGCGAAGAGCTAAAGCTACTGCGTAAGGACGCCGCCAGCGTTGATATCGCGCTGTTTGGCAGGATGCTGGCCGCCGAGCCAGAATTCAATGTCGAAGCGGCCTGTCAGGTGGCGCATGCGCTGGGCGTGAGTGCCGTCACCATCGAAGACGATTTCTTCACGGCGGTGGATGACCTGAATACGTCAGCCGACAGCGGATCGGCGCATATGGGCGAACAGAGCTTTGCCTCGGCGCTGTTCTATCACTATGTCTGCATTAACCGCGATTTGCTGCTGGAAAACCTGAATAACGATGAAGAGTTGGTGGCGCGTACCCTGCGTGCGCTGACGGAAACGGCGCTGACCGTGTCGCCGGGTGGCAAGCAGAACAGCTTTGCTAGCCGAGCGCTGGCAACCTATGCACTGGCAGAAAAGGGAAGCGATCAGCCGCGTACCTTGTCGGTCGCGTTTTTCAAACCTATCCGCAATGACGATCAGGTCAATTACGCCATCGAACTGCTGCGTAAACAAAAAACCAAATTTGATCGGGTGTACGCCTCTGCGGGCAGCGTTCCTTCCTATGAGCTGAACGTGGAAGCTGAAAGTGAGGGCGGTTCACTGCAAGGGTTACTGGATTTTATCAGCCAGTAGGAGCGCGATATGGATAACTATCTGGTCTTCCAGATCTATGCTCCGCTGGTGTCGTGGGGGGAAGTTGCGGTTGGCGAAGTGCGTCATACCTCTACGGTGCCCAGTCGTTCGGCGTTACTGGGGCTGCTGGCAGCCGCGCTTGGGATCCGGCGTGACGATCGAGCTGCGCTGACGGTTTTCAACCAGCATTATCACGTGGCGGTACGGCCGCTTTCCGATCGTGAAACCTGGTTGAATGACTACCACACGGTGCAGATGCCGAAAGAAAACCGCAAAGTGCCGCGCTACACAAGGCGTGATGAACTGCGGCCAGAGGCGGGGCAATCGCTCGAAACCATGTTGACCTCACGCGAATACCGCTGTGATGCCTATTACCACATCGCCATTAGCGCCACGCCGGATGCGCCTTACTCGTTAAGTGCGCTGCGGGATGCGTTGTTATCACCGGTGTTTACGCTCTATTTCGGACGTAAAAGCTGTCCGCCTGCGCTGCCGCTGGCACCACACCTGTTTGCTGGCACGCTGGCTGAGGTGTGGCAATTAGCGAAGCAAACACCAGCACTGAACGACCTCGCATTAGAGACGATCGGTCGTGCCGAAGGCGTGTGCTACTGGGAACAGGAAAGCGACACGGGGCTAACGGCGCAATCCCGCATCTCACGGAACGATCAGCCCGCCGACCGACGGCGCTGGCAATTCACTTCCCGCGTGCAATATGTCGGCAGTGAAAAGGGAGAGGAATGATGTATTTTTCCAGAATAACACTGAAAACCAATGTGTTGCCGCGCGCAATGGCGGAAAAGCGGCTGCACGCAGGGGGCTATGCCAGCCACCAGTGGCTCTGGCAGCTCTTCCCCGAACAGCCACAGCGGTCATTTTTGTTCCGTGAAGAAGCGCATGAGACCAAAAGCTTGTTTTACCTGCTCTCCGAACAGGCTCCGCTGGCGGATCACAACCTGTTTCAGGTAGAAACCAAACCGTATCAACCGCAATGGCATAACGGCATGACACTGGCGTTTTCACTGCGAGCGAATCCGGTGGTCACGCGGGACGGCAAGCGTAGCGATGTGCTGATGGATGCGCGTCATCAGGCGAAAGCGGCTGGGCTATCCGGTGGAGAACTGTGGCAGCATCAACAGCAGCGTGCTCATGACTGGCTGGTGCGTCAAGGGGAAAATGCGGGCTTTGCGGTGTCGTCGTGTCGGATCGATGGCTATCAACGTCACCGCCTAAACAAGCCTGGCCAGTCGGCGGTGATTATGTTTAGCAGTGTGGATTATGACGGAGTGCTCCACATTACGGATGCTGAACGCTTTGCGACGGCGGCTCGACACGGGTTAGGAAAAAGCAAAGCATTGGGGTGCGGCCTGCTGCTACTGAAACGGGCGTAGCCTGCCCCGCTACAGGGAGAGTTGATGATGTATGTTCCGCTTAATCCGATCCCGCTCAAGGATCGGGTTTCACTCATCTTTCTGCAATACGGGCAGGTTGATGTCATTGACGGTGCGTTTGTGCTGGTGGATAAAACCGGCGTGCGCACGCATATTCCCGTGGGGTCGGTTGCCTGCATCATGCTGGAGCCTGGCACACGGGTTTCTCATGCTGCCGTGCGGCTTGCTGCGACGGTCGGGACGCTGCTGGTGTGGGTCGGCGAAGCGGGTGTACGGCTGTATGCGTCTGGCCAGCCCGGCGGCGCGCGGTCAGATAAATTGCTCTATCAGGCCAAGCTGGCATTGGATGAGGAACTGCGCCTTAAAGTGGTGCGCAAAATGTTTGAGCTACGCTTTGGTGAACCTGCGCCGAGCCGCCGTTCGGTCGATCAGCTCAGGGGAATTGAAGGTGCCCGCGTGCGCCAAACGTATACGCTGTTGGCGCAGCAGTATGGCGTGAAATGGAATGGCCGACGTTACGATCCGAAAGACTGGGAACGAGGCGACAAGGTCAACCAGTGCATTAGCGCGGCGACATCCTGCCTGTATGGCATTACGGAAGCGGCCGTGCTGGCGGCGGGCTATGCGCCAGCGATCGGGTTTGTCCATAGCGGCAAACCGCTTTCTTTTGTTTACGACATTGCTGACATCATCAAATTCGAGGGTGTGGTGGCAAAAGCCTTTGAAATTGCAGCCCGCAACCCTGCTGAGCCGGATCGTGAAGTGCGGCTTGCTTGCCGTGATATTTTCCGTAGCCAGAAAACGCTGAGTAAATTGATTCCCCTGATTGAGGAAGTCTTGTCTGCGGGGGGTATTACGCCACCGCTCCCGCCGGATGATGCCCAGCCACCGGCGATCCCAGAACCGAAACCGTTTGGTGACAGCGGCCACCGAGGGCAGGGTTAAATGAGCATGCTGGTGGTTGTGACGGAAAATGTCCCGCCGCGCCTGCGCGGCAGGCTGGCGGTGTGGTTATTGGAAATCCGCGCAGGCGTGTATGTCGGTGACACTTCACAGCGGGTGAGGGAGATGGTCTGGCAGCAGATTATCGAACTGGCAGAACAGGGCAACGTGGTGATGGCATGGGCGACGAATACGGAATCCGGCTTTGAGTTCCAAACCTGGGGCGAAAACCGCCGAATGCCGGTAGATCTGGATGGTCTCCGGTTAGTCTCTTTTTCACCTATTGAAAATCAATAAGTTAGCGATCTTTAACAACATGGGAAAATCGGTAGAATTTTTTATGCCGAAAAAAGTATTATAAAACAACTCTCTATCTTTAGAGTGTTCCCCGCGCCAGCGGGGATAAACCGAACAAATGGCTATGCTGGAAATGGCGGTAAGCGTGTTCCCCGCGCCAGCGGGGATAAACCGTCTGGCAATCCATTGATATCAAGAGTATTCCCGTGTTCCCCGCGCCAGCGGGGATAAACCGGGACAGTCGCATATTACCCTCCAAGCCAACGAGTGTTCCCCGCGCCAGCGGGGATAAACCGTCCGCAAATACTCACTCAATGCATCACGAGTAGTGTTCCCCGCGCCAGCGGGGATAAACCGCTCGGGATGAGAGCGCTTATGTCGTTCAGCTAGTGTTCCCCGCGCCAGAGGGGATAAACCGAATGACTACCTTACTAAAACGGCAACAGCTAAGTGTTCCCCGCGTTAGCGGGGATAAACTGATGTGAAATGTAAATTACACATATTTCCATATTGTCAACTTGTTCTGTTTATGGCATGGTGTTTCCAATTTGGAAATACTAGGGAAGGCATCAGAATGCATGTTATTTCGCGGGCACCTTTCGACACTGCAACCACTCAGTTTCCGAATCAGGCGGCAGCACTTGATGACCTATATCGGGTTATCAAACGCGAAATGTATGCAACGCCGGACGATATGAAAAAACGCTTCCCCAGTCTAGATAGGATGAAATATCGGGAAAAATGGTGGGTTATTGATATTGGTGGCGGGCATCTTCGAGTGATGTTTTTTGCTGATTTTGAGCGAGGGAAAATCTTCATCAAGCACATCACATCCCATGCAGAGTACGATAGGCTGACAGAGTATTACCGGAGGAATAAAGAATGATGTACGCAGACGCCATCAAGGCAGCTAACAACCTGACGAGTATCGTACCATTCCTCGGAGGCAGCGCCTCTCGTAAGGATTATGAGGATGCGCTGAAACTAACCGAATACCTGATCGAGAGTGAACCTGACAGTCCGCTAATCGATATGCTGACTGCCAAAATTGACAAATACGAAGATGATGCGCCGGAGTTTGCAGCCTTCAACGAACGTGTTAAAGCACTCCCAGCAGGTATCGCTTTACTGCGCGTCCTTATGGATCAGCATCAGCTAACGCAGAGTGATTTTGAAGCTGAGATTGGTAAAAAGTCTCTGGTATCCCGCATTCTAAAAGGTGAGCGCACTCTAACGCTGGATCACATGAGAGCGCTTGCTAAACGATTCAATATTCCCGTGAGTGCTTTTGTTGATTGATACGACTGTTAAGCGATTCTTGCTAAGGGCAGCATAATGCGCCGCGCTATAAAGCGTTCCCCGGCCTGCGGGGATAAACCGCGCTGGGATGACCTGCGCCGCCTAGCGAAGAAGTGTTCCCCACGCCAGCGGGGGTAAACCCTAGTACGTGGAAACGGCTAAAGGATTAGCTGTTCTGGTTCACAGTTGTACAGCTTAGCCAGCTTTTTTCGGGTGCGTTTCTGCGGCCTTGAATCTGAGGATTCAAGCTGAGAGACGGCGGCTTGGGTAATGCCAAGTGCGGTTGCAACCTCTTGCTGCGAGAAACCCCTAAAAATTCTCCAGGCTGCCTGTAAGCTGACTTCTTGATCAATGTGAATGCTAACTACTTCATGAGGAATGGAGACATCATCCTCTTCGCTGTGAGCGTAGGGAATGCTCTCATAAAGAGCGGGATCGTCAGCGTTTTCGATAAGCTTCTGATATAACTCATACGGAACAACAGCATATTCAGGTTTACCACTTTTATCCCGAATGACTTGTATGCTCATAGTGTATTGCTCCAACATTTTCTTGTGATGGGTAAAAATCAGTTGTGGTGTAACGAGAGGTGCGCTTTCTTCCTCAGTATGTCGTTGTTGTCCTTCGCTTGACTTCAAGTATCTCGCACACTTGTGGTTCGCCGTTGATGAGTTCGAAGATAATGCGGTAATCGCCAACTCGTAGCCGATATTGTTTGCCAGACGATTCGAGTTTTTTCAGATCCAAATTCACATCTGGAAATGTACTAAGCTCGCTCACTTTGTCTTTGATTCGTTTTCGATATCTGGTGTCAATTGTGCCGAGTTGTTTTAATGCCCGTTTTGACCAACTAACCTTAGTCATGAATCCCTCAAACGAAACCCTTCCCTGATATAAGTTAATCATAAGACAATTTAAAAATAATTTTCGTTTTTCTTATTTTTTATTTATTGGTCTACACTACCTCTAGGGATAAACTGTGTTTGCGCAATTCTGTTATGTGTGGCAATGCGAATCTTCCCCGGTGTACGCGGGGATAAACCGATTTAGCTGTTGATATTAATGATTATGTTGATGTCCTCCCCGCACCAGCGGGGATAAACTGGGCTTATACCCCTTGTTGCATGTTGGTCTAAATACCCCCTGCGCCAAGGGGAGCAAATCTCGCTTCTGGCTGGCGCGATGAGGGATTGCGTGTCAGTATTAAAGCACACCATTTTTGCACCCACCGTCACGGTGAGGTGCTATGCCAATGATTTTTGTCTTCCATACGTTACCGTAAGGAGGTGATATGAAAGTTGAAGCCGCAGAGTCGTCCGTTTTTGCCAGCCAGCAGGTGATGGCGAAGCGTTCCACAGAGCATGCCGAGAAAGCGGCGCTGTCCGAACAGCTTCAGTCTTATCAGGCGGGTAGCGGTGCTGTTCCTGCCGGTGAGACGACGCGGTATGATTTCACCCGCATTAGCCCAGCCGAGCTGTATGAAACGGTTGAAGGCCTTGTCAGCAGTGGGCGGTTGGGGCGTGAAGAAGGTTCCGCGCTGTTGGGTTTTGTCTCGTCGCCGAGAGCCGAAGGGGGAAGTATTCCGCCTTCCAATGTGTTCCAGCCGATTAATGTTTTCGACACCATTCAGCAAGGTGTCGCGGGTGCATCATCCCGTAGCGAAGTGCAGAATACCGAAAGCTTGCAGCGTGCCGCCGAAGCGCTGAACCGCTTTCAGGGACAGGTTTCCAGTATTAGCGTTTACGTCTAGCGTATTCCGACGCACCGTAGTCTGATGACGTTTCTCTATCCCCGCGCTTGCGGGGATAGTCGTTTTATACCGCACTCACTGTTTAGGCTTCGCTCAGCGTTGGGTCTGAGCTTTGATTTCCGTCAGCAGCGTGATTAGCGCCTGTACGTTGTCGTCCTGAGTGCGCCAGGATGACACGCTGATGCGCAATGCCGGACGCCCCTGCCAGACGGTGCCTCCAAACCATGCTTTGCCCGACGCCTGTAACGCTTCTCGTATCGCCGCTGTTTGGCCGTCGGTTTCCCCCCGCAGCAGAACCTGATTAAGCACAACCCGATTCAGTATCTCAAATCCCGCATGGCGCAGGCCGTCGGCGATGAAGGTTGCCTGCCGGCAGTGTCGTTCGACCATCTTTGCTACGCCGTCGCGCCCCAGCGTACGCAGTGCTGCCCACACCGGAATGCCGCGCGGACGACGGGAAAACTCGAGCGTCAGGTTCTTCTGTGCATCTCGCGCCGCACTAGAGTAAACCGCATCTGCGTTCATCGCTTCCGCCAGCATGTCCGCATTGCGGCAAATCGCCATCGCACAGTCGTAGGGCGTGTTCAGCCACTTATGCGCATCGGTTGTCCAGCTATCGGCCAGATCTATGCCGTCGGTGAGCGCCGCGTGGGATGAGGCTCTGGCCCACAGTCCGAATGCGCCATCAACGTGAACCCAGGCACCTGCCGCTTTCGCGACGGGAATGATCTGCGCAAAGTCATCGAACTCGCCCGTGTTGACCTCGCCCGCTTGCAAACAAAGAATGGTGCGATCGTCCAGCGGAGGAAGCTGCGACACATCGATCTGCCCAAACGCATTCACGGGCGCGATAAGTAAATGGCGTAGCCCAAAGCCGAGTACGCGCAGCGCTTTCTTCACGGTGATGTGCGTCAGTTCCGAAATCACGACCTTAATTTCAGGTGCGCCGATCAGTCCATCGTTGTCAAAATCCCAGCCCTGTTTTGCTAGCAGAGCACGACGCGCAGCGGCCAGACAGGAAAGCGTGCAGGCGGTGGCGCTGGTACCGAAACCCACGGCGCTGTCTTTGGGTAAGTTCAGAGCATCGAGCACCCAGCGGCTGGCGAGGCGTTCCAGCGTGGCGGATACCGGCGAGTTATCAAAGGTGGACGCGCACTGATCCCAGGCGATCATTAATCGCTCGGAAGCGGCGGCGACCGGCAATGAGGCGCCGATAACAAAGCCGAAATAGTTCGGGCCATTGGAGGCGGTGGTGGTCGGTGAGCCGACCTCATCCAGCAGCGTCAGTGTGCTTTCGGGCGAGAAGCCCTGTTGCGGTAGTGCTTCATCAAAACGTGCCAGCGCTGCGAGGGCATCGGCATCGGGGAAAACCCGACGCTGTGCAGTCTCAGCCAGATAACGTCGGCCGCGCTCGTCGGCATCAGCCAGTAACGTCAGTTCGCTCATGCTTTTTCCCTTATCAATCGGATTGTGTTGTTATCAAGAAGCGTTGTTCCGCTATCACTATGGCGTGGCGGCGCTGAAGCATGCAGCGTCATTTTCCAGAAAAGCAGCGCTGTCAGGCTGACGGCTGCGCCAAGAATGCATACGCCTGACCAGCCCGCAGCGTCATACGTCGCTGTCGTTGCCATCGCGCCAAGCCCGCTGCCGATGCTATAAAACAGCATATAACAGCCAACCAGACGGCTGTGCGCATCAGGATGCGTCTTGAAAATCATGCTTTGGTTGGTGACGTGAATGGCTTGCCCGCCCAGATCGAGAACGATGATGCCGACTACCAACGCGAAGAGAGAATAGGGCGCTAACCATAGCGGTAGCCACGATGCCAGCAACAGTAACAGGGCGATGCCGCTGACCCACTGTTCACGGCCTTTATCGGCCAGCGATCCCGCTTTCACTGCCGCCAGCGCGCCGAGAATACCGACCAAACCGAATGCGCCGATCACCGTATGAGAGAAGAAATAAGGCTCACGACTCAGTGGAAGAACCAGTGCGCTCCAGAAAATGCTTAGGGCAGCAAACATCAGTAAAGCGATGATGCCGCGTATTTGCAACACCCGCTCTTTACGCAACAGGGTCAGCATAGAAAGCAGCAACGCGGAATAGCGCGGACGCTGCTGGGCAAGCGGCTGATGCGGCAGTGTTCGCCATAAAAGCACGGCAAGCAGGAGCATCAGCAGCGCAGAGAAAAAGTATACGCTGCGCCAGCCTGCTAGATCGGCGATGAAGCCGGACAGCACGCGCGCCAGCAACAGCCCAATCACCACGCCGCCCTGTGCCGCACCCACAACGCGTCCGCGCTCCTGCGGTGCGGCAGCGGTCGCGGCATAAGCAATCAGCCCCTGCGTCATTGCCGTACCGAGCATGCCCACGGCCAGCATGCCGATCAATAAAGACAGAGGCGTAGTGGATAGCCCAACGGCGACCAGCGCCATGATGAGCGCAGCCAACTGGGCGAGTATCAAATAGCGCCGATTGAGGATATCACCCAGCGGCACCAGCAGAATTAACGCCAGCGCACAGCCAAGCTGTGTTGCGGTCATCACGCCGCCAACGGCAGCGATACTGATGTGAAAATTTACCGATAATGCATCCAACAGCGGCTGTGCGTAATACACATTGGCGACGCTGAGGGCGCTGGCACAGGCAAACAGCAAAACTAACGCGCGCGGTAATACTGTCTGCGTGCTGCAAGGAGTGCTGTAAAGATCGCCTTCGATAACAGATGGCGTGGTATGAATAGGGCTTGTTTTCATGGTATTGGCTTTTATTGCTTAATTTGGTTTCAAAATAAAACCACTTGAAGCATAAATACTCTGGTTTTATTATGCAACCAAAAATTGTGCGATCAGTTTTCAGCCTGTGGGTAAGGCAGGCAGGATGAACAGGAAAAAGGGGAGGAAGTATTCATGGTGAAGCGCAAAAGTTTGAAAGAGGATGCGTGTCCCGTTGCTCGCGCGCTGGATGTAGTTGGCGATCGCTGGGCGTTGCTGATTATCCGCGATGCCTTCGACAATCGCCGCCGTTTCGGCGATTTTCAGCGCAGTTTGGGCGTTGCCAAAAATATTCTTACCGATCGTCTGCGCACCTTGGTTGAGGAAGGCATTCTGTCCGTTCAGCCCGTTTCCGAAAGCTCGGCCTATCAGGAATATGTCCTGACGCCAAAAGGCGAACAGCTATTCCCGCTCGTTGTGGCGCTACGCCAGTGGGGGGAACAGCAGTTGTTTGCGGAGGGAGAACCTCACTCCCTGCTATTGGATAAACACACCGGCCAGCCTCTGCAAACCATGCTGCCGCATTCTGCACAAGGCCAACTGTTGGTCGGGCAGGATACGTTCGTTCAGAAAGTGGATTGAGGCAGCGTAATGCAGAAAGAACTGAGAGAAACAGGCAGCGATCTTGAAGCAATCTCCCGCTATTTGAAGAAGTTGCACGTACTGACGTTATGCGCGGGTGAAAATTCGGAATTATGGTGTGCGAGTTGCTTCTATACTTATGACGATCAACTGATAGCCTTCTATCTCATGACGGAGTTGCAGACGCGCCACGGTGAGATAATGGCAAGGCTGCCGCAGGTGGCCGGTACGGTGAGCGGCCAGCCGAAAAGCGTGATGCTGATTAAGGGCGTGCAGTTTCGGGCGCAGGCGGTACAGTTGCAGGGAGATGAAGCGCAGCAGGCCAGAGCACGTTACAACGCGCGTTTCCCTATTGCCCGGGCATCGCAAGCACCGATCTGGCGGCTCGATCTGACAGAAATCAAAATGACGGACAATACGCTGGGCTTTGGTCAGAAGCGTCACTGGCAGCGTGACAGTCAGGTTCGCTAAAGCTGACGTTTTTCAGAGAGAATTGTCGTCACAGAGAAGAACAGAAACGTAAAAAGATGGGATAGCGAAAGACGTTGACCAAGGGGGAAACCGATGAGCCGAGTACTGTTATTAGGTGCAACGGGGTTAGTGGGACATGAGTTATTACAGTTGTTGAAAACCAATAATCGGGTTGAGACGATCTATGCGCCAACCCGTAAACCGCTGGCACCGTCGGAGAAGGTGGTCAATCCGTACGATCCCGATCTGTCAGCCGCTCTGGCACAATTGACCGATCCTGTTGATATCGCATTTTGCTGTCTGGGATCGACGCTCAAGACGGCGGGGAGTAAGCGCGCGTTCCGCTATGTGGATTACACGCTGGTGGTGGAAGGATCAAAAGTGGCACTGGCGCTAGGGGCGACACACCTTTTGGTCGTCAGTTCGCTGAGTGCAAATGCAACATCGCCTTTTTTCTACTCACGGGTGAAGGGGGAAGCGGAAAAATCGCTGCGTCAGCAAGGCTGGCAGCATCTGACATTGGCACAGCCGTCAATGCTGCTAGGGGAAAGAGAAGATAGCCGTCTGCTAGAAAGTCTGGCCGCCCCGCTGTTTCGTCTGTTCCCAGCAAAATGGCGAGCCATTGAGGGGAAAACGGTCGCGCAGGCGTTGCTGAATCAGGCGTTCTCGCCCGAACCCAAAGCGCGGGTCACCGTGCTGGAATCTGATCAATTACGTTCACTGGGTAAGCTGCAGGCACTTCAGTAGCCTCTTGCCGATCAACGCAGGCGGTGGACAACCTGATTACTGCTGCCACGCCAAATCAGTGCGGGATCTTTCAGGTCTTGCACAAATTTCCCATCGACTAAGACGTTGATGAGATCGACCACCCGCTGTTGTTCTCGCGTAAGTTCCGCCAGCAGGTAGCCTGTCCAGACCCAGATATCTTTGCCCGGACATTCCGTGCGTATCCGTTCGACCAGCCGCAGGATGTCAGGCACATTCTGTGGATGGAGCGGATCGCCGCCAGACAGCGACATTCCCTGTCGAGGGATGATTGTATCCTGAAGATCGGCAATGATCCGGTCTTCCTGTTCCTGTGTAAACGGCTGACCGGAGTTGAGTCGCCAGGTGCTTTTGTTGTAGCACCCCACACACTCGTGCACGCAGCCAGCGACAAACAGCGTGCAGCGGGTGCCGGGGCCGTTGACGACATCAACGGGATAATACTGGTGGTAATTCATACGGTAGAGCCCATGTTATGAAGCGGGCGCGTGTTGACGGTGCCGCGAAAGGTGGGCCGCATTGCTGCGGCCCAGAAGGGATCACCCCAGTTGACCGTTGCCTAAATGCTTGATTCGACGCTTCACTTCTTCCTGCTTACCGGCGTTGAACGGGCGTGCATCTGGGCTACCGAGGTAGCCGCACACACGGCGTGTGACGGAAACGCGGGCTGAATCGTGGTTGCCGCATTTCGGGCAGGTAAAGCCTTTGCTGGTGCACTCGAATTCACCGGTGAAGCCACACTCATAGCATTCGTCGATCGGCGTGTTGGTGCCGTAGTAAGGCACACGGCTGTAGCTGTAATCCCACACGTCTTCCAGCGCTTTGAGGTTGTGTTGCAGGTTCGGGTATTCTCCATAGCAAATGAATCCTCCGTTAGCCAGCGGCGGATAGGGCAGCTCGAAGTCAATTTTCTGGTAAGGGTTCACCTTCTTCTCCACATCGAGGTGGAAGCTGTTGGTGTAATACCCTTTGTCCGTCACGCCTTGCACAACGCCAAACTCGGCGGTATCCAGACGGCAGAAGCGGTCACACAGGTTTTCACTCGGCGTGCTGTACAGGCTGAAGCCATAACCCGTTTCGTCTTTCCACTGCTCGGTGGCGGCTTTCAGGCGGGCAATGACAGCCACGGCTTTGGCACGCAGCACTTCGTCATCAAACACGTGCGTTTGGCTACCGAAGAGTGCATTAATCGTCTCATGCAGGCCGATATAGCCCAGCGAAATCGAAGCGCGTCCGTTCTTGAAGATGTCCGCAATGCTGTCGTCTGCTTTTAAGCGCACGCCGCAAGCCCCTTCCATATACAGGATGGGCGCGACGCGAGCTTTTACGCTTTCTAGCCGCGCAATGCGCGTCATCAGTGCTTTCTTCGCCAGCACCAGACGTTGGTCGAGCAGCGTCCAGAAGCGGGTTTCGCTGCCTTCTGCCTCCAGCGCGATGCGCGGCAGGTTCAGGCTGATTACGCCCAGGTTATTGCGGCCGTCGTGAATCTGCTGGCCATCTTCTTCATAAACGCCGAGGAAGCTGCGGCAGCCCATTGGGGTTTTAAATGAACCGGTGACGCTTACGACCTGATCGTAGTTCAGGATATCTGGGTACATACGCTTGCTGGCGCACTCCAGCGCGAGCTGTTTGATATCGTAATTCGGATCGCCCGCTTTGTGGTTCAGACCGTCGCGGATAGCAAAGACCAGTTTCGGGAATACCGCCGTTTTGTGGTTTTTACCCAGTCCGGCAATGCGGTTGCGCAGGATCGATTCTTGAATCAGACGCGATTCCCAACTGATGCCGAGCCCGAAGCCAAAGGTCACGAACGGGGTCTGGCCGTTAGCGGTGTGCAGCGTGTTGACTTCGTATTCCAGTGACTGGAAGGCGTCGTAGCACTCTTTTTCCGTGCGGGTTAAGGCATAGTTTTCTGCATCGGGAATCAGCCACTCTTCTGCCACGGATTTATGTTTCGCATGGCTGGCGGTGACGAACGGCGCCAGAATCTCATCAATACGGTTAATCGTGGTGCCGCCATAAATGTGGCTGGCGACCTGCGCGATAATCTGCGCGGTGACGGCGGTAGCGGTTGAGATCGATTTCGGTGGCTCAATCTCCGCATTCCCCATTTTGAAGCCGTTGGTCAGCATGCCATCCAGGTCGATCAGCATGCAGTTAAACATGGGGAAAAAAGGCGAGTAGTCGAGGTCGTGGTAGTGAATCTCACCGCGCTCGTGCGCCAATACCACATCACGCGGCAGGATGTACTGTTTGGCGTAATGCTTGGCGACAATACCAGCCAGCAGATCGCGCTGGGTGGGAATCACTTTACTGTCTTTGTTGGCGTTCTCGTTCAGCAGCGCCATGTTGCTCTGCTCAACCAGACCGCGAATTTCCTGATTCAGACGACCGTGGCGTTCACGCGCAATATCGCGGTCATGGCGGTATTCGATGTAGGTACGCGCCAGCTTTTTGTAATTGCCGGACATCAGCAGGTTTTCGACCGCATCCTGAATATCGCGGATATCTACGCGCGATTTATCCTGCATTTGTTGAGCGACCGCACAGGCCACAGTTGCGCAGTAGTCTGCATCATTGACACCAGCCGCATGTGCCGCGCGTTCGACCGCCTCTTTGATACGCACTTCATCAAAAGGCACCTGGCAACCGTCCCGTTTAATCACTACTGGTTTCACGTTTTCTTCCTCTGGAAAGGTTATCCACAGGCGAAAACCGTAACTGACAAGGGTTACAGGGGTCTGTGGATGATACTGTGGATAAACACTATATGTAGTTCATGTTTACAGGATAGGCACTATATATTGAAATTGCGTAGGGGTGTTTGCGCTTTTATCGCTGTAAAATTGATGTAGAGCAAAGAAATCCTCATGTCGCGGGGAATTTGAGCCTGAACAAAAAATAGTCAAAAAAGGCGATGAGAGTGGGAAGGCTTGCTACGCGCGGCTTGGCGGAAATTTGTTTGTTTTTTGACCGTGATGTGTGCTGGGAATGTCAATAATGTTGTTGTGGTGAAAGAAAGAACAGAAAAAAAAGCGCACCGGTTACTGTGCGCTTTTTGGGGATATTGCAGCGATATTTAGCGACGAACGGCGATCGCTTCGATCTCGATCTTCACGTCTTTTGGCAGGCGTGCGACTTCAACGCAAGAGCGAGCCGGGAACGGTGCGCTATGTTCGTTGAAGAAGGCTTCATACGCGGTGTTGACCAGAGCGAAATCGTGCAGGTCTTTCACGAATACGGTCATTTTCACGATATCGGAAACTTTCAGGCCAGCAGCTTCCACGATCGCCTGAACGTTTTCCAGTGACTGACGCGTCTGAGCGGTGATGTTATCTGCCACCAGACCGCTTTTCGGGTTCACGGGGATCTGGCCGGATGTGAAGATCATGCTGCCAAGGTCGACGCCCTGAACATAAGGGCCAATGGCGGCTGGGGCGTGCTCAGTGCTGATAATGCGTGACATGGTATCTCCTTGATGGGGGCGTAAAAGGAACGCGGACGCCGCCATTATTCAAAAAAGCCCCGCCACAGGCAATGTCCATTGCGGGGCAATGCAGAAAACTAGCGATCTTGCAGTACAGCCTGACGCTCAAATTCTTTCTCGCAGTACTTACACTTCAGGTGCACGTCGCCGTCGCGCTGCTTCACGCTGAATGACGATGAAACCGGCTCGCTGCGGCTGATGCAGTTGCTGTTCGGACAGGTGAGCACGCCAGTAATGTGGTCTGGTAGCGTCGGCACCAGCTTGCGTACGACGTCATAGTCATCAATCTGATTGACGGTAGCCTGCGGTGCGTAGATCGCCAGCTGATTCGCCTGCTGCTCGGTCAGGAAAATGTTCTCGATCTTGATCAGATCTTTGCGTCCAAGGTGGTTGGACGGCAAATTCAGGCCGATGGTGATGCGCTGGTCTGTCGCGGTCAGTTTAAATAGCGTCAACAGCTTAAAACCCACCTGTGCGGGAATGTGGTCGATCACCGTGCCACGTTTGATCGCTTCAACCTGTAATTTATTATCGTGTGTCATGATGGCTTCTTCCTCTTACAGAACCAGTTCGCGATTCAGGACCAGCGCCAGCAGCGCCTGACGAGCGTAAATACCGTTGCCCGCCTGTTGGAAATAATAGGCGTAAGGCGTGGCATCCACATCAATGGTGATCTCATCAACGCGCGGCAGCGGGTGCAGCACTTTCAGATTCGGGCGGGCGCTGTGCAGGTCGGCGGCGCGCAGGACAAACTGGGATTTGATGTTGATGTATTCGGACGGATCCAGACGCTCTTTCTGCACGCGCGTCATGTACAGAATATCAAGCTCGCCGACGACCTCATCAATGCTGTTGTGCAGGCTGTAAGCAATATTCTTCTCTTTCAGCATGCTCAGAATGTAGTCCGGCATCGCCAGCGCGTCCGGGGCGATGAAGTAGAAGCGGTTGCCTTCAAACTTCGCCAACGCCTGCGTGAGTGAATGCACGGTGCGGCCATATTTCAAATCACCGACCATCGCGATATTGATGTTGTTCAGTCGGCCCTGCGTTTCCTGAATTGTGAACAAATCGAGCAGCGTCTGCGTCGGGTGTTGGTTCGCACCGTCACCGGCGTTCAGAATCGGAATACCGCCGGAGAACTCGATCGCCAGGCGGGAAGCGCCTTCCTGCGGATGACGCATTACGATAGCATCCACGTATTGGCTGATGACGGAAATGGTGTCGGCCAGCGTTTCGCCCTTTTTCCCCAGCGATGTGTTGTTGCTGTCAGCGAAACCGACGACGGAGGCGCCGAGGCGATACATCGCGGTTTCAAAGGATAAACGTGTCCGGGTGGAGGCCTCGAAGAAGCAACTGGCAATCACTTTATGTTTCAACAACTCAGGCTGAGGCTTGGCTTTTAGGCTGGTAGCTACATTCAGCGCCAGTTCCAAATCTTCCCGGCTGAGGTCGTTGATCGAAATAATATGTTTTTGATAGAGCGGATTGACCATGTTGTCTTTCTCCTAACGAGTAAACAGGAAATATCGTATCTGGCTGCCCGGATTGTGGGCCAAAAAAAAGCCCCTCATTGAGGGGCTTTCTTCATTGAATCATTGAGCAACGGAAAGGAAAACGCTGGCTGGCTGCCGGATGGCAGTTGTGGTTGAGAACCAACATAAGCAGCGGATTTTTTGGTGTAACGGTACATAAACCCTCCCAGCAAACTGTCGGGAATTATACGCGCCGATTAGGCTATTTCAAGCAGAAAACGTGGTTTTTTACGCATCGCAATCGGTTGCGGGTCGCGTGCTGTATGCATAATGCTCGTGGGCGGGAGAAGGCCGATAGAGAAGAGTGGTGGGCAGTTCACTTTTTCGTATTAACACGCTGGCGGGCGTCACATTTGGAGAGTATAAGGATTGTAAAACAGGGTTTCATTTTTATATCAACGAGGGTTTTTATGATTACTGGCAACGTCCACCACCTTGAACTGGCTCCTTATCTGCCAGCCAAACTGCGCGAAGCGATTGAATACGTAAAGCAAAATATTACGGCAGACACGCCGCTGGGCAAGCATGATATCGAAGGCAACAGCGTGTTTGTGTTGATCTCCAACGACAGCACCGATCTGCTGGAAAAACGCCGTGCCGAGTATCACGCCAAATATCTGGACATTCAGATCGTGCTGTCCGGTGTGGAAGGGATGACGTTCAGTAACCTGCCTGCGGGCAAGCCGGATACCGATTGGCTGGCGGATAAAGACATTGCTTTCCTGCCTGCTGGCGAGCAGGAAAAACAGTTTGTGATGCAGGAAGGGGATTTTGTCGTCTTCTTCCCGGGGGAAGTGCACAAGCCGCTGTGTGCCGTTGGCGAACCTGCACACGTGCGCAAAGCCGTAGTGAAAATCGACGCGTCGCTGGTGGTGTAAGATTTCTGTGAACAATGACAGGCAACATCTATTCATTCAGCAATTCGTCATTGTTCTATGACGATAAAATGCCAGTCAGTTGCTTAACTGACTGGCATTATTCAGAAAATAATTTTCTTGCTAGAAAATCTAATGACCTTTCGATTATAGGTATATTATTAATTTAAATTATGTAGGATGTTTTCCTTGGCATTGGCCTGTCGCAGACTTTTTATTCTATTTTAGTTTTTATAAACAGGCGTATATCAGGTACGGCATATTTTATGTAGGGTAATTTTAATGTAGGGATACGCTGATGAAACAAATTACATTACCTGACAGATTAATCGCAATGTTTGAAAGCGATCCTCTCGTCGGCTGGGCAGTAAAAGACACAAACTCCCGTTTTGTTTATGTCAATAACACCTTTAAAACCTGGCAAACCATATCGACTCGTTATGATTATGAAGGCTTGAACATTAGGGATATCCCTGTTCCTGTCGCCGAATTTTCAGACATTTTTAATCAGCAGGAACGAGAGATAGAGCGTACCGGTAAGGCGGTGAGAGCCATTACAACGCATATTCAAGGCACGGAAAAAATAATGCAACCTGCCTACAATGTTCAGGAGCCAATCTATGATGAGCATCGCAACTGTGTAGGCACAGTTATCAGCGTCAGACATGTTAGGATCATCACACCGACCTCTTTGCTAAATGGAACAATAATTCAACACTCCACCTTCGAGCCCTCCTCTAAAATATTTACCGAGAAGGAATGGGAGATTATTTACCTGCTGGTCTGTGGGATGATGCTTAAAGATATAAGCAGTATCCTCTCAATCACCGTCGATGCCGTTAACAGCAGACTCCGAAGCTGCTACAGAAAAACAGGCTTGAATTCACAATCAGGCCTAAAGGAATACTGTAGAGATAACCGACTTGATAACTACATCCCGCAGTTCTTTCTGAAAAAAGGACATCTCATTATCAGAGGCTAACCTGATGGACCCAGATTTGACTCCTGTTGAGTATTATTTTGATAACTCTTTGTTTGGCTGGGCCATAAAGGACTGCAACTCCCAGTATGTTTATGGCAATAAGATTGTATGTCAGTATTTTGGCGTAACAGAAAGTAGCCTTTTAGGCTGTCTCGACACTGACTTAACGCCCGATATCAGCGAGCACTACGGCCATATACTGTATGACGACCAAAAAATATTGACCACAAATGAAATGAGTATTGTCCTCAAAACATTTGATTACGGAAGACGGAATAGACTCCGGTCTTTTCTGGTGGAGAAGCGTCCTTGGCGGCTCAATGATGGCAATGAAGGGATTGTTTGCACTTACATAGAAATCACCAATGTTTACTTTTCAACTTTTCTTATGCCATGCGAAAGGAAGCCCGTTGTGTTCACCCGACCGGCAAATATTTTTACAGACAAAGAGTGGGAGGTCGTTCTTTTGCTGCAGAGCGGGGTGAAGCAGAACCGTATCCCGGACATACTCGGCATCAGTTCTTCAGCGCTTCGTAACAGGATAACGCGTTGCTGTGATAAAACAGGTGTGACAAACAGCGCCACCCTGATCGAACACTGCAACCAAAAAGGATGGGATAACTACATTCCCCCTTTTTTTCTGATAAAAGGGCATGTGTCGATTACCTGAGGGACTGTGGTTCGAGCCTCTCATGTCAAAATGACGGGAAGAGGCGTTAAGCCGAACTAAAGATCCAGCTCTTTGCCTCATGCCTATTCGTTAAGGATCAGTTGGACGATCCAACTGTCCACCTCTGATCTGTTTTTAAAACACATCAAAGGCAGGCTAAATATTAATCCTGTACCAGCGTGGCGACCATCACCGCTTTGATGGTGTGCATGCGATTTTCCGCCTGATCGAACACGATGCTGTGTGCGGATTCAAAGACCTCATCCGTGACTTCCATTCCGCCGTGCAGACCGTACTGCTCCGCCATTTGTTGGCCTATCGTCGTCTGATCGTCGTGGAACGCGGGCAGACAATGCAGGAACTTCACCTGCGGATTACCCGTTGCAGCGATCATCGCCATGTTCACCTGATAGGGTTTCAACAGCGCAATACGCTCTTTCCAGGTCTCTTTCGGTTCCCCCATGGAAACCCAGACGTCGGTATAAACAAAATCTGCGTCCGCGACGCCCGTGGCGATATCTTCCGTCAGCGTGATGCTGCCACCGGTTTGCTCTGCGGCGGCCTGACATTCAGCCACCAGCCCGGCATCCGGCCAGCAGGCTTTTGGCGCAATAAGACGTAAATCCAGCCCGGTCAGTGCCGCTGCTTCCAGCATGGTGTTACCCATGTTATTGCGTGCATCACCGACATAGACGAGCGTCATTTCTGACAGCGATTTACCCGGCAAATGTTCCTGCATCGTCAGCAGATCCGCCAGCAGCTGAGTAGGGTGGAATTCGTTCGTCAGCCCGTTCCAGACCGGGACGCCCGCGTATTGCGCCAGCGTTTCGACAATTTGCTGACCATAGCCGCGATATTGAATGCCGTCGTACATTCTTCCCAGCACGCGTGCAGTATCCTTGATGGATTCTTTATGGCCGATTTGGCTGCCGCTTGGGCCGAGATAGGTCACTTGCGCGCCCTGATCGTATGCAGCAACTTCGAAAGAGCAGCGAGTACGAGTCGAATCTTTTTCGAAGATGAGTGCGATGTTTTTACCTTGCAGACGGCGGGCTTCTGTCCCGTTTTTTTTATCGGCTTTCAGCTTCGTTGACAGGGCTAAAAGATTGGCAATTTCTGCGGGTGTAAAATCCATTAACCTTAAAAAGTGACGCTTATAGAACGGTTGCATGATGTACCTCTCCATGTGGCTCAACACTATCCCCGTCATACTTCAAGCTGCATGTGCGTTGGCTTCTCTTACTCACCTCAGTCACTTACTTGAGTAAGCTCCTGAGGATTCGTGCGATTGCCGCGTTACGAGGCCCGTAAATGTGCCTCGCCCTAAAGGGCCAACGCTTTATGTTGTTCAAAACGTTAACATTTTGTCCTGCAACTCGAATTATCTAGGGCATATTTATTGGATTAAAAACTATCTATTGAATTAAAATTCACTTTATATGTGTAATTATTCAAATTCAAGTAGTGATATCAAACTTTGTGGTGGAGCAAGCCGCAGGGCTGTGGGACAATAAGTAATATTACGTCGTTTAATGAGGACTGAGGCATGGCAAACCGCGAATTACTGGAAGAGCAACGGGAAGAGACACGCCTGATCATTGAAGAACTGCTGGATGATGGCAGCGATCCTGAAGCGCTCTATACCATTGAACACCATTTCTCTGCTGAGAAGTTTGAAGTGTTGGAAAAAGTCGCTGTAGAAGCCTTCAAGCTGGGTTATGAAGTGACGGATGCAGAAGAACTGGAAGTGGAAGATGGCGTGTTGCTGATGTGCTGCGATGCCATCAGTGAAGTTGCGCTGAAGGCGGAACTGATCGACACGCAGGTAGAACAGCTGCTGGCGCTGGCAGAACGCCACGGCGTGAATTACGACGGTTGGGGTACCTACTTCGAAGATCCAGATGGTGAAGGTGAAGAAGACGGGGATGATGAAGATTTTTTTGACGAAGATGATGACGGCAAGCGGCACTAAGTCATTAATCTCGAAGAACACGCCTCACTGAATGCCGCAGGAACACCCCGCGGCGTTTTTTTACTCTGTATGACCCGCGCGGTGACTGCACCTTAAGCCTATTACAGTGCCTTCAACATCGTCACTTCACAGTCGGTGTGGCCCGTGTTGCCCATTGCGTGGGGAATCGACTCGAAGCCCAGCGACTCATACAGTCGGATCGCGCTGGTCAGGTGTCCGGTTGTTTCCAGATAGCAGCGGCGAAAGCCGTGCTGACGAGCAAAATCAAGCGCTTGTATCGCCAACTGACGTGCCAGCCCTTTGCCCCGCACGACGGGTAAGAAATACATTTTCTGTAATTCACACACATCTTCTTCGCCTGCGACCAGCGGGGCAATGCCGCCACCGCCAACCACACGGCCGTCATATTCAACCACCCAGTAGGCGCTTTTCGACTGGTTATACAGGGCAAATAGCGCATCCAAATTCGGATCGGAAACGGTATAGCCTTTATCGGCTGTCAAACCAAATTCAGCTGAAACCTGACGGATGACCTGAGCGATAGCGGCATCGTCCTGCGCGGTAATTGGGCGTACCTGAAGATTGGCGGAGGTCGCGGTTGTCATAATACGTACTCTTGTTCTTACGGTTTACGAGGGGGAATGTTCCTAGCCGATTGTAATACCATTTCAGACCACATTGATGCAACGTCTATACCCGTCATACTTCACGTTGTCGGGGGCGATTTCTCTATGAGTTTCTCTATTCCTTGTAATTCATAAATATATGAACTTGTTTAATTGCTGTTAACTTTTATTGTTGTCATTAACAGGACATGCTTAAATAAGCCGCTTTTTGTATGCCAATAACGTGTCGAATGAAGCGTTTATAAGGCTTATTTCTTTTAGGATGAAAGGTCTATGACTATCAATACTTCAAAAAATAGCGCGCAGCATCGCGTGCAGTTTCATGGTAAGGCTGGGGAATATTTTGCAATTTGGCTGGTGAATGCGTTATTAACGATAATCACCTTAGGTATTTATTCTGCCTGGGCGACAGTGCGCCGCCGCCGTTATTTTTACGGTAACACGGAAATTAACGGTGACCGTTTTGATTACCATGCGGACCCGATTCAGATTCTCAAAGGGCGTTTGCTGGTTATCGCTGGGATCATTCTGTTTTATATCATATTGAGTTTTTCACCCGTGCTTGGCACGGTTATCGCGCTGGCATTTGCGGCATTGATTCCGATTATCGTGATCCGCAACTGGCGTTATGACGCTATTATGTCCAGCTATCGTGGTATTCGCTTTAATTATCATTGCCAGACAGGTCGCGCGTATTGGGTGCTGCTGCTTTGTCCTATTCTGCTGCTGTTGGCTTTTTATGCTGTTTTAGCGGTTGCGATGATAATCGGTATGCAGAGCGATAGCCCGATTCTCATTACACTCATCGTGCTGGCGCTAGTGGTTCCTGGGTTTGCTGCGGTGAATGGCATCATGAAAATGATGCAGCTTGATTTCTATGTTAATAACCTGTTCTTCGGCAAAACGGCGTTTAAAGCGGAGTTGACGAAAGCGGCATTTATTAAATTCGCCCTGATTAGCCTGCTGATTTTTGTTCCTTTCTTGATCGCCGCGCTGTCATTCATGGGGTCGTTCTTTTTCACGCTGTATCAGATCATTATGATGGGCGCAGATTCTGAAACCATTGCCATGATGCTGCTGAGCAACGTCTTCAATCTGATCATGATGTTCGTTGTGGCGCTGCTGGGTGTGCTGGTTTCCAGCAGTTATCTGGTTGTCGCACAGCGTAATTATCTGTTTAACCAGACGTCGCTGAATGGGGGTGTGAAATTGCACTCTTCCATGCAAACAATGTCTTACATGGGGCTGCTGATAACCAATAGCCTGATCACTATTTTCTCTTTGGGTTGGGCTGCACCGGTGGCAGAGATTCGTCACGCACGCTATATCGCGAATGCGACAGCGGTTGAAGGCGATCTGGAACTGCTGCATGTTCAGGCTCATCAGGACACAGCAAACAGCGCACTGGCAGAAGAAGCCGTGCAGGCGCTCGATTTGGGTGTCGGTCTCTAAGGCAGGAATATGAATATTAAGGGGCATTATCAATACCCCGGATTGGCGGCCCGCGTGGCCGCTTCTCTTCATTTATCGGACAACGGTTCGATGATGGTGCTGAACACCGAGTCATCGAATACGACATTTGCGTTGGAGCAGGTCACGGTTTCCGATGCGCTGGGCTCGATTCCTCTAACGCTCACATTTCCTGACGGCGGTCGCTTTGTTCCTGCCGACGATCCTACTTTTCGCGCGTGGTATTCCGCACGACGTCGCCCGGGGCTTGTCCATCGTTTGGAACGCCATAAGCGTGGCGTCATTCTCACGCTACTCGCCACAATCTTACTCGTCATAAACTACGTTTACGTGGTACTGCCGTGGGCAAGTTCTGCGCTGGCGCTACGGATGCCTAGCGCTATCGAACAGCAACTGGGACAAAATACGCTAAAGCTGTTACGGCACAGTGATTTTAAGCCTTCTAAATTGCCTGTTGAGCGCCAGCAGGCGATGCAAGCGCTGTTTCAACAGGTCATGCCCGCTGATATGCGGGAAGACAAAACGCCACTGCGCCTGGAGATCATGTCCGCGCCTATCGGGCCGAATGCTTTTATGCTGGCAGATGGCACGCTGATTATCAGTGACGATCTGGTGAAGCTGGCGAAAAGTGACAACGAGCTGGCCGCAGTGATGCTGCATGAAATGGGACACCACGCCTATCGCCACCCAATGCGCATGGTGGTGCGTTCATCGTTGGTATCGCTGACCTTCATGTGGATGACGGGAGATGTCAGCGGAGTCGGGGATACCTTGTTGCAGTCTGCCGCTTTTATCAACGAGATGCAGTTTTCCCGCGATATGGAACGGGAAGCCGACGCATGGGCAATAGCAGAAATGCAGCAGCAAGGGCGTTCGCTTCAGTCGATGCAGGCAATGTACCGGGCCTTGATCGCTAACGACCGCAGTCAGGATGAAATTGATTCGCTGGATTTACCGGACTGGCTGAGTACGCACCCGGATATGGATGAGCGGCTGAGAGCCATTGAAAGCGAGATGAATAAGCACTAATCCTCAGTTCTCGATTCTCACCTCCGATCTAACCCTGCCTTGTGTTAATCGTGTGCGGTGTCACCGCACACGATCTCTTTCTGATTAGGTTTTTGAGCAAAAAAAATGCACTTTGCTGTTTTTATAAACGCGAATGTCGAGTGAAAAGCATGAGCTACGTAGCCGGACGATTAACAGGAATGCGTTAAATATCATCCTATTAAAAACTATCTGTAGAATCTCTCGCGATAAATAAAAAAATCAGAGAATAATCTCTTTTTATTATTAGTCCGCTTATGTTTATTGGGATTTTTCCTAATAGACATTAAAATCGCGGCTTCATGACTTCATGATTACCGACGAGTTATTTATGATTAATCGAATTCTATCAGGGGTGGTGGGCGCATTTCTGTTAATGCTGTCACCATTAACGCATGCACAGGCCAATTTCCCAGAGCCCAAAGAAGGCGACTGGATTGCGCCAGAATTTACCTTCAACAGCGGCGAAAAATTAAAAGATCTGCGTATTCACTACTACACGATCGGTGATAAAACCAAGCCCGCTATCTTATTGCTACATGGAACGAACCAGCCGATTAAATCACTGCTAGCCAATGGCTTTGGCGGAGAGCTGTTCGGGCCGGGTCAGGCGCTGGATAGCAGCAAATACTTTATTATCATGCCGGAGAGCATTGGTTCTGGAAAATCGTCCAAACCGTCAGACGGCTTACGGATGAAATTCCCGCAGTACGATTATAACGATATGGTGCAGGCACAATATCGCTTAATCAAAGAAGGGCTGGGCATTAACCACCTGCGTCTGGTGATGGGATATTCCATGGGCGGCATGCAAACCTGGCTCTGGGGTGAAAAATACCCAGACATGATGGATGCGCTGGTGCCAATGGCGTCGCTGCCAAATGAACTGTCTGGTCGTAACTGGATGATGCGCCGCATTTTGATTGAATCCATCAAGAACGATCCGGTGTGGAATAACGGTGATTACACACAGCAGCCGCCAACGCTGAAAACGGCCAACATTATGTTCAGCATTGCTACCACCGGCGGCACGCTGGCGTATCAGAGCAAAGCGCCGACGCGCGCGCAGGCGGACAAACTGGTAGAAGATCGCCTTGCGGCACCGTCAACCAGCGATGCGAATGACTTTATTTATATCTGGGGCTCGTCTGCAAATTATAACGCGGCACCGGAACTGAATAAAATTAAGGCGCCTGTTCTGGTGATTAACTCTGCGGATGATGAGCGTAATCCTATTGAAACAGGCATCTTGGATAATGAGCTTAAGAAAATTAAGCAGGCGACGTTGTTCCTTATTCCTGCCAGTAAAGATACCAGTGGGCATGGCACGATGATGTCGGCGAAGTTTTATAAAGATGAATTACAACGTTTCTTAGAAAAGAATCAGTCTCAGAAAAAGAATAAAAAATAAATCCTACTGACCGACAGAATACCTATTTTCTGTCGGTCATTATCTTTTTTATACGTTTCTTTATTTTTATTACGGTTTTATAACGAATTTATTTCAGTTCGTGGGAATTAACACGTCTGGAAAAATGAATAACGACTATTACGTAAATAACGGAACGGCTCTGCTCTGGAGCTGGCGCTCATCCTTTCTTATTTTTAGGCCACAGGGATAATTTATGTTTCGTAAGATAAAGATCCGTACTGCACTCAGCATGATGGTGTTTTCGTTAGCGGCGTTACTGCTTTTCGTCGGCGTGTTAGGGTTGGTTGCCGTTCAGTCGGGGAATAAATCATTTGCTCGTGTCGATATGGAAGTGCTGCCAGGGCTGGTTGCGCTGAATGACAGCTCCGAACTGCTGTTGCGTGGCCGGTTGGATTTGCGTCTGTACGAATCATTAATGGGGAAAGGGGACGTCGAGGCGGCTAAAGTCGCACTGGGACGTGCCAGAGGCAAGGTCGACGGTGCCAGTGAAAAGTGGCAGGAATACCTGAAATACCCGCAGTCCGAAGCGGAGAAAGTCATTTCTGCGGACATGGCTGAAAAGCGTAATACGCTGATGCAGGAGTTTATCGATCCGGCATTTGCAGCGCTTAACGCAGGGAATCTGGATGAATATCGTCAGCGTGCCGGGAAATCGACGGTGCTGTATGCCGCGTTTGATAAATCCTCTAAAGCGCTGGTTGCCTTCAAGCTGAAGAGCATTGATGAAGCCTACGCGGATTCGAATGGACGCGTCGAGCTGATGGAAACCATCCTGTACGGTGCGATTGCCTGTGCGTTGCTGCTGGCTGTGCTGGCCTGGTCTGTGGTGACCAACATGATCGTGAAACCGCTGAATCAGGCTATTTCCGTCTTTGACCGCATCGCCGAAGGCGATCTGCGGGCACAAATTGATAACAGCGGAAAAAATGAAATTGCACTGCTGTTTGCCGCGGTTCAACGCATGCGCGACGGGCTGGAAAATATGGTGCGTGTGGTGCGTAACGGTACTGATGCGATCAGCGTAGGTGTCGAGGAAATTGCCTCCGGCAACATCGATCTCTCCAGCCGTACCGAGCAGCAGGCGGCCTCGTTGGATGAAACCGCTTCAAGCATGGAACAGATCATGTCGACGGTGAAAAACAACGAAGACAACACGCGTAAAGCCAACGATCTGGCGCTGAAAGCCTCTAATTCCGCGTCTCGCGGCGGGAACGTTGTCTCTGAAGTGGTTGATACCATGCGTTCCATCAAGCAGAGTTCTGCCAAGATCTCCGACATTGTTGGTGTCATCGACGGCATCGCTTTCCAGACCAACCTGTTGGCGCTGAACGCGGCGGTGGAATCTGCGCGTGCGGGTCAATACGGTAAAGGCTTTGCGGTGGTAGCTTCCGAAGTGCGGATGCTGGCTGCGCGCAGTGCGACAGCCGCGAAAGAGATCGGCACCATGATCGACGATTCTCTCAGCCGTATTGAAAAGGGCGCGGGGCTGGTTGAGGTTGCGGGTAACACCATGGACGAAGTGCTGATGGATGTGAAAAAAGTGGTCGACATCATGGATGAGATCACGCTGGCTTCCAGCGAGCAGAGCCGCGGTATTTCGCAGATCAATATCGCCATCAATCAGATGGATGGTGTGACTCAGCAGAATGCGTCCTTGGTATCAGAAGTGGCGACCTCGGCGAATTCACTTCAGGAGCAGGTTATTAATCTGCAACAGTCCGTTTCCCGTTTCCAGATCGCAAGAGAAAACATGGAAATGGACAACGTGCTGCCCAGTTTGCGCCGGCTGCTGCCCGCTAATCGTTAACTGATCTTATCACCTGTTTTCGCTAGTGTTATGTGGGCAGCGAAGACAGGTGACTTCCCTTTGGTCGATGTGCTGATGGAACTGGAGTGGCCACGGCATCTGACGCTGGAAATGGATGTTCATCCTATCCTGTTTACGCAGTTGAAAGCCGTTCTCCATGTGTTTGAGATTTTCATCCAACTAAATCCCAAATAACGGTATCTGACCAACATCGGCCACGAACTGGATCGTTGACCATAAACGCAAGCGCTGCTACCTGAGAACGTTCATGCTGCCTATAGCGGGCTGGTGTTGGGATTGTAGGGGGAAATGATTGGTATGTCGGAAGATCTCTAAAAGCGAATGATTCGGTTTACTGGGATACTTTCACATCCACATCAATCTGCTTGTTTTTACCCAACCCAGAGCTATATTCTTTCACACTTATACCCGCTTCAACCCCTCCCAGCTCAGCCCAAAACGTGCCAGATATTTACGCAATCGATCGGCATCATTAGGCTTCTGTTTTTGCTTGCGTGAGACGGCGAAGAGGCGGCGGCCTGCTTCGGAGAGCGAGTTTGAGGTGCGACAGACGTCGAGCACGGTTTCAAGCTGGCGCTGTTCGAAGAGGTCGATGTTGGCGAGTTCGGGCGGCAGCTCGGATAGCGCGGTTGTCGGGGCATTGCTCTGCCAACTGGCCCGCAGGCGAGTGATTTCTTCCTCTGCTAGTGCCACGGTGATGCGCCCTTGTTCCGCCAGTGTCGCCATGCGGGCAATGGAGGAACCGAGTTCGCGGAAGTTTCCGCGCCATGCTGCCTGTGACGAGCTAGCAAAGGCGAGGTAGCGCTGTCGGGCGTCTTTATCGAAGCGGATCTGTGTTTGGTGATCTCGTGTGAAGCGCTGGAGTTCATACTCAATGTTCGGTTCGATATCTTCCCGACGTTCCGCCAGCCCCGGTAGAGGGAAAGTCCACATGTTGATACGGGCGTAGAGATCTTCACGAAATTTGCCCTGTGCGATCCATTCGTGCAGGTTGCGGTGTGTGCCAGCGATCAGCTGGAAATCGCTGCTGACTTCTTTATCTGAGCCAAAGGGCAAAAAGCGTTTTTCTTCGATGGCCTTGAGCAGCATGGCCTGTTCATCCAGCCCGAGTTCGGCGATCTCATCCAGAAACAGCATCCCGCCGTCCGCTTCACGTAGCAGTCCGGTTCTGGCCTGCAATGCACCAGTAAACGCGCCTTTGACGTGACCGAATAGTGTCGACATCGCATTGTCGCCGCGCAGCGTGGCACAGTTAACCGCAACAAACCGACCGCTAACCAGATGCCGCGACTGGCGTAGCTGGTAGATACGCTGTGCCAGAAAGGATTTCCCCGCACCGGTTGGGCCGGTTAAGAGCATCGGTGCGGTGGAACGCAGTGCGACGCGTTCAATCTGGTCGATCAGCGTATTGAACGTGGCATTACGCGTCTCGATGCCTGATTTCAGGAACGAGACCGAGTGCTCCTGCTCATGTTGGAAGCGGCTGGTGAGGGTAGCATAGCGGCTGAGATCCAGATCGATGACGGAGTAGATGCCCTGCGGTGCCGGTCGATCCGTTTTCTCTCCCGGTGCAGTTTGCAGCAGCTTGGCGGGCAGATAGCGAGCTTCGGTTAACAGGAACCAGCAAATCTGCACGACGTGGGTGCCGGTGGTGATGTGAACGAAATACTCTTCGTTCTCGGTATCGAACGGGTAGCGGCTCGCAAAGTCCAGAAAGGCGCTGTAGACCTCTTCCAGATTCCACGGGTCGCGCAGTTCAACGGCCTGAAGCGTGACCCGCGTGGCGGGTGACACCACGGCGATATCCTCCGCCACCTGTTGTGCCATTCCTTCGTTGCGTGACTGGTGCAGCAGTTCCAGACGGTCGACTGGAAAATCCGGCTGCTGGCACAGGCCAACGGTGGGCCGCCATTTCGTCCAGCGATTTTCCCGTTTACCCCGTTTGTCCAGCGTGGTGCCCAGCACACCAATGACGACGCGACGCTTCATGCGATACCTTTATATAAATTATTATCCTATAGGATAAATTTACCCGTTCTTTTATTTCGTTACTAGCGCAGGTGGTTAATTTTTTATTTGTTAATTATCAATTGATTATATTTTTATTTTGTTGTTTTCAGAAAGCTGGCACGTCTTTCGCTATATCTCAGGTGAACAATGACAAACAAAGAGAATGAAAAATGGAAGAAATGAAAACGCAGGCTTACGACATGATGTCACCAGTGAATAGCGCGCCGGTAAAAATGTGGACGCAGGGTGTGCCTGTGGAGCCGGAAGCCCGTGACCAACTGTTGAATACGGCCAAAATGCCGTTCATTTTTAAACATCTGGCGGTGATGCCAGATGTGCATCTGGGAAAAGGATCGACGATTGGTAGCGTGATCCCCACCCGTGGCGCGATTATCCCCGCCGCGGTTGGTGTGGATATCGGCTGTGGGATGATCGCGGTGCGTACGTCACTGGTTGCCAGCGACCTGCCGGATAACCTGCTGGGGCTGCGTAGCGCGATTGAACAAGCGGTGCCGCACGGACGTAGCGTAACGCGTTTCAAACGCGATGTCGGTTCCTGGCAGAACCCGCCGCAGACGGTGGATGCGCACTGGTCACTGCTGGAACCGCGTTTTAAACGTTTGACGGATAAATATCCGCAGTTGCTGAAAACCAACAACTATCAGCATCTGGGAACGCTAGGAACGGGTAACCACTTTATCGAAATCTGTCTGGATGAAGTGGATCGCGTGTGGGTGATGTTGCATAGCGGGTCGCGTGGTGTGGGGAACGCGATTGGCTCGCTGTTCATCAAGCTGGCGCAGGAAGATATGCAGCAGCACATTGCGAATCTGCCGGACCGTAATCTGGCGTACTTCGAGGAAGGAAGCCTGCACTTTGACGATTACATTGAAGCAGTTGACTGGGCGCAGGATTTTGCCCGTCATAACCGTGAAGTGATGATGTCGCATACGCTGGCGGCGCTGTCCCGTATTGTGACGAAGCCGTTTACCACCCAGCAGGAAGGCGTGAACTGCCACCATAACTACGTGCAGCGTGAAACGCACTTTGGTGAATCGGTGCTGATCACTCGTAAAGGGGCGGTGTCGGCGCAGAAAGGTCAGATGGGGATTATTCCGGGGTCGATGGGCGCGAAGAGCTTTATCGTGCGCGGATTGGGGAACGAAGAGAGCTTTTGCTCCTGTAGTCACGGCGCGGGGAGAACCATGAGCCGTACCGCCGCGAAAAAACGCTTCACGGTAGAAGATCAGATTCGCGCGACTGCACACGTCGAATGCAGAAAAGACAGCGACGTTATCGATGAAATCCCGATGGCGTACAAAGATATCGATAAGGTGATGGCGGCACAGTCATCGCTGGTGGAAATTGTGCACACGCTGCGTCAGGTGGTGTGTGTGAAAGGGTAAGATCATGATGGAACACGATTATCGCGTCGATGCTGCCATGCGGACGCGGATAAAATTAGTTCTACAGGATGTAGAAGAACGTTATCAGGTCAAAGTGCTCTATGCCTGTGAATCGGGCAGCCGTGGCTGGGGATTTGCGTCCCCAGATAGTGATTACGACGTACGCTTCCTCTATGTGCATCGGCCGGAGTGGTATCTGCGCGTTGAAGCACAGCGCGATGTGATAGAACTGCCCATCGACGATGAGCTGGACGTCTGCGGTTGGGAATGGCGTAAAGCGCTCTGCTTGCTAAAGCGGGCTAACCCGACACTGATCGAATGGCTGGATTCGCCCGTGGTCTATCAGGAGGATCTGAACGCTACGTCCGCACTGCGGGCAGCGGTGCCGACGTGGTTCTCACCGTCCAAGGCACGCTGGCACTATCTGTCGATGGCGCGTAAAAATTTTCGTGGTTATCTGCAAGACGAAACGGTACGTCTCAAAAAGTATTTTTACGTCCTGCGTCCGCTGCTGGCGGTACGCTGGATAGAGGCAGGCAAGGGTATGCCGCCCATGCGTTTTTCACAGTTGCTTGCAGGAACGGTAGACGACCCATATCTGCTGGCTGAAATCCATCAGTTGCTGGAGATCAAACAGCGTTCGGGTGAGGCGGAATATGGCCCGCGCCGAGAGGCGATCCACGCGTTCATCACGCAAATGCTGAATGATGCTGATAACCCTGTTGTGCTACCAGACAGTCAGTCTGTTGACGATACGATGCTGGATGCACTGCTGTATCGGACGGTGATGGCGTAAGCATTGATATGGAAGCGAAAAAAGAGAAGGCAAGGAATATGGCATCGTACAATTTGCTCCTGCAACAGTTGGAAAAGCTGGTGGCCTCACCAGATAACTATTATCGGCCCGCGCAGGCTGATGCACTGGGTTCGGCGTCACACCTGATAACACTCACGCGTCACTATAACGGGCATATTCGGCAGCGTGCGGTGCTGTGTCTGGGCTTCATGGACGAGCTCTCTGCATTGCCAGCGCTGATTGAGCGGGTGAATGATTGGGCTGAACCGGTACGTCGTGCGGCTAAACAGAGCGTGCGGCTGCTGTTAACGCCGAATAACACCGCGTCTTTTGTCGCCAATTTGCCTGCCATTTTCTGGCTATTGCAGTGCCAGCGAGAAGATCATCAGCCGCTGGTGGAGGAGATCGTCAGCTTTCTGGCCGAGGAAGCGCATGCGCCGTCGCTATTCGCGGGGTTGTGTTCGGAAGACAAAACCGTCGCCCGATTATCACTGGATATTCTGGCTGAGCGTGAGCGATTCCCGTTGAAGCAGATCTTTGGTCAGGCGATGTTGCATCGCGATCCGTTAGTCAGAGCGATCGCGGCGCGGTATCTGCTCAGTGCGGACAAGGATGTCGGTCACGACGTGTTGACCATTCTGTTGAAAGACACGTTCGCCCCCATCAAGCAGGTTGCGTTGCAGTACGTTATAGACAATGCGTTCCCCGTGCCTGAACCTCAACTGATTGCCTTACTGTTTGATAAGAACGCATTGGTGCGTCAACGTGCCTCAGCGCTGCTGCGCGAACGAAACGACGATCCGGTTGCGCATTATCTTGCGGCACTGGATCGGGCGAGTACCGTTACAGTGCGCAAAATCACGCTCTGGGGGCTGGATGAACATCGCTATGAAGGCATTGTGGCATTGGCGGAACGCTATCTGGACGAGCGCTATCCCAGCCTTTACTACAGTGCGTTGCGCATTCTCATTCTGCGTACGGGTGACGACGCGCGTGAGCGGCTGTTGGCCTCTCTGCGTCACCCCTCGCTGGCTATTGCGAAGGTGGCGCGGAAGCTGCTTTACCAGCAGAACATTTATCTGTCGCTGCCTGAGCTTCAATGTTGTCTGGACAGCGCGTCTTCCAGAGAACACGCTGAGGTGTACTACTTTCTAGCACACAAGCTGAATAAATGGGATTGGCTGGTGTTCCTGCTGGATAACACTAAGTCAGAAAATACCGCACTAACGCAGGCTAGCGTGGCGAGCTGGGTACAGCGGTTCAACCGTTCGGGCATGTTGCCGAATACGCGACAGCAGGTACGTTTGCGGATGCTGCTTGATGAAAATCCGCATGTCATCTCGCGCGACAGCCCCTATATCGCCCTGTTTTTGTATAGTTGATTTGTCGCTTTTTACCCCTGTCCCAAAAAATATGCTCACGGTGGTATGCCATCTGCGACAGGTTTGGCGGGTAGGTGTCTGGCACGTGGATTTGTTTGCCTTCGTACTGGGCGAAATTGACGTCGCTGATGGCGCTTTTCAGCTTTTTGATGCGTGGGGAAAGCAGCATTTCCAGCGAATCGTTGAAGCTGATGAGTCCCATATCAAAGGCTTTGTCGTGCAGGTTGGACAGGCAGAGACCATTGCTGGGATTGAGGCGATGTTCTGCTGCCGTTTTCCACGGTTGAATATGGCTGGCGACCAGTAGCGCGGGTTCTTCCAATCCGGTGCATACCGGCGGGCCGATGCAGGTGAGCATCGCGTTTGCGGAAGCTAACGCGAAGGGCTATCCGTATACCGTGGACGGCACGATTCGTCAGGAGGTGTTTAGCCGTCGTGGTGGGATGTACTTTGGCATCAAACACCTGTTGGGCTATCCGGCGAATTATCCGCAGTCGATATACCGATTCGCGGATTTTAACGCAGGATGGTATGCCAGCCGAAATGCGGCGTTCCAGCGTGCCGTTAGCCGTCTGACGGGGATCAAGCTGGCGCTGGACGGTGATTTAATCAACTACGGTTCGGACAAAGCCAGCGCTACGGAACTGGCGGTTCGCGCATTGGGGAAACGGTTGGACATGAGTGACAGCGCCATTCGTCGTGCGCTGGAGAAAGGCAATAGCCTCGATTTTGAAGACACCAGCCTGTATGAGCGCGTCTTTGCGATGGCGGATAAGTCGGGTACGAAGGCGCCGCGCGCCATCCTGCCGAGCATCACGCTGGAAAGCCCGAAAATCACCCGTAAACTCACTACGGCGTGGTTTGCCAATCGGGTCGACGAGCGTCGCCAGCGGTGTTTGGCAAGGGCTAAATAGGCAGCGCCCTCCACCGAGGGCGCTGCTGTCATTCGCGGCGATTAGTGCGTCAAACCGGCCACTGGCTGAGTTTAATGCCGCGTTCTTGCGCGTTCTCGCGGAAATCTTCCAGCATCGTGCGGACATCGGGGTCGATGTAGTCGGCATTGTCGTGTTCGACAATCACGACGCTGTTGGCGGGGATCTTGTTGAGCAGGCCTTGCAGACGCGGGTTGTGTATAAATGTCAGGTTCTGCTGAAAGCTCAGGACAAAGTGGTCGCCGTAGCGCGTGAGCTGCATCGCGTTGCGGTGGCTTTTGTAAATGCTGAAGGCCAACTGGGTCACGATGCCAATCCCGATGCCTGCCAGCATCCCAAACACGATGATCCCGATAACGGTCGCAGCGAAAGGCACGAACTGTTGCAAACCCTGTCGCCACAGCAGCAGGAACTGTTGCGGAGAAGCCAGCTTATAGCCGGTGTACAGCAACACGGCGGCCAGACTGGCAAGCGGGATGACGTTGAGCAAATCGGTCATAAACAGGCCGCAGAGCAGTAGCAGCACGCCGTGCAGCAGGATGGAGAATTTGGTACGCGCGCCGGCGTTGACGTTGACGGAGCTGCGCACGATCACCGCAGTGATTGGCAGTCCGCCCAGAAAACCGCTGAGCATGTTCCCGATACCTTGCGCACGCATCTCTTTATCCGGCGAAGGCGCGGGGTGCTGCGGACGAATTTTCTTCAGCGCTTCCTGACTTAACAACGTTTCCAGGCTAGCCACCAGCGCTAAGGTCACCGCGACGACATAAACCGCTGGGTTCTTCCACGCCTGCCAGTCAGGGCGGGTCATCTCTCCCCTCAGCTGTTCCAGACTGCCAAATTCTGGCAGGACAATACGTGGCAGGTTATCGACCATCTCGGTAGACAGGCGCTCGCCGTAGACGGTAAAGAGTCCGCCAAAGAGCACGGCGACCAGCGGGCCGGGAAGCCAGCTAAATGCGCCGATTTTCTGCACGGGCTTGGTGGTCCAGAGCCAAAGAATCGCCAGCCCGACCAGACAGACGGTCAGCGCGCTGGCGGAGAATCCAGGTTCGGAGGCGTCGAAGAACGATTTCAGGTCGTCCTCACCGTCCGAGCCGAAGGCAAGCGGGATTTGCTGAATAATCAGCAGGATGCCGATAGCAGACAGCATGCCTTTAATCACGGTGCCGGGGATAAGCGTAATGAAACGCCCAGCGCGCAGCAGGCCCATAATGCATGGCAGTACGCCTGCGAGCATGATCGCCAATAGCAAGGCTGAAAACGATCCCAAGCTGGCGATAGAGCCGGAGACGATAGTAACCAGACCGGCGGCAGGGCCGCTGACGGCGTAGCGAGATGGACTGAACAGGGTGACGACGATACCGCCGACGACGCCGGTCAACAGACCGACAAAAGGAGGAAGACCACTGGCCTGCGCGATACCGAGGCTCAGTGGCAGGGCAACAAGGAAGACGACGAGCCCTGCGGGGATATCATGTCGGAGTGTGCTCAGATTCATGGGGATGCCTCCTGTTTCTGGGCGTGACGGTGGATGAGTTCTTTCAGATGACCGCTATGCAGGTCGTAGACACAGCCGAAAACATCAAGCTCGACGCCATTGCGCCAGGCTTTTTGCACCGGTTCACAGGCGATCAGGTGGGCGAACTGTGCCAGCACGTTGGCTTCCACCAGTTGATTCTGGCGCGTGCTTTCATCGGCATCGCTATCTTGCGAGGCGGCAATATGCGGAGAAAGCGCCTGACGAAGATCCGTGATGCGGCGGGAAAGGGCGGAATCCTCCTGAGCGAGCCCCATGTCGGGTAGGTTCACCGCCGCCTGAACACCGCCACAGCCATAGTGGCCGCAGAGCACGATGCGTGAAACATGCAGGTATTCGAGGGCATATTGCAGCACGCTCATGAAGTTATCGTCGTCTGCCACCACCATATTCGCGATGTTGCGGTGAACAAAAAGCTCGCCGGGCGCAGAACCCGTCAGCACTTCAGCAGGAACACGACTGTCTGAACAGCCGATCCAGAGTGAGTGGGGCGTCTGGCCCTGCGTGTGCTTTCTGAAATAGTGGGGATGACGTTGGCGACGCAACGTAGCCCAACTGCGGTTTTTGGCTAATAGGGGTTTTAATGTCGTCAAATTAAACTCTCTCTTTAGAAAACACAGGGATATTTCCCGCCCAGTTGGGAAGGAAAACGGAATCATTAATTATTAGCCTTCACTTAATTAAGTTAGGCATAATTAAATTTAGTTCTGGTGTTTTCTGAATTTTGACGCTTATTGAGAATTTTCTTATATTTTTGATTTGTTGGTGATATAAACAAATGATTATTTAATTTCTTTTAAAACAAAGTGTTGTGATTAATGTTCTTATGATAAGAAAAAACTATTTTACTTAACCTTCTTTGAGGTTAGGTATTTAATGTTGCATTGATATTGCAATTTATATCCTTATTTCCAGACCTTTTTATATAAAGTAATGCGTTATCGACATCCAGTTTAATTAGTTAATTAAAGTGACGAGGGTACCAATTATTATTATGTTTGGAAATATAAAATATATTTTATCCAAATTAACCCAATATAAAGTGTGGAAATAAATAGAGGGAGCGATGAGGATAATACGGAATATATATACCCTAAATAATTCGAGTTTCAGGAAGACGGCAAGAGAGTGAATCCCGATGAGCTTACTCAGGTAAGTGATTCGGGTGAGTGAACGCAGCCAACGCACATGCAACTCGAAGTATGACGGGTATCGTCTAAATAATGAGATGGAGCCGGGCTATCGCCCGGCTAAGAGAGCTGAAAGTATCTACTGTCGGTCTATGCTCTACCTTGCTAACAGCGCTTGCCGCAAAGTCTGCTGCGGTGCGCTGTCCTCAACCTTGAAGCGGCTGACCAGCGATTCCATTTCAATCGCCTGTTCATCCAGTAACTGGCTGGCAACGGAAGCCTGAGAAACCAGCGTCGCATTCTGCTGCGTGACCATTTCTAACTGGCTGAGCGCTTCGTTAATTTGCGCGATGCCCAGCGATTGCTCATCGGCGGCGACCGCGATTTCATTGACCAAATCGCGCACTTTACGAGTGCCAGTGACGATATCGTTAATCCCTCGGTTCGATTGGTTCACCAGCTTCGTCCCTTCGCTGACGCTGGCAATGCTGTCGGCGATGAGCGCACGGATTTTGCCCGCTTCGTCTGCACTGCGCTGCGACAGCTGACGCACTTCTGCTGCGACGACAGAGAACCCGCGGCCATGCTGCCCTGCTCGTGCGGCCTCAACCGCCGCGTTCAGCGCCAGCAGGTTGGTTTGAAAGGCAATGGCATCAATGGCGGACACTACGGCGTTCACGCGCTGGCTGGCGTCCTGAATTCTTTCCATCGCACCGCTGGCCGATTCGGTAATGGTGCCGACACGGTGAGCCTGATCGTCTACCTCTGTCGTCAACTGGCGCGCCTGTCCGGCAAAGTCAGCGGTTTGTTTTACCGTAACGGTAATCTCCTCCATGCTGCTGGCGGTTTGCACCAGCGAAGCGGATTGCTCTTCGGTACGCTGCGCCAGATCCTGATTGCCATTGGCGATCTCGCTGCTGGCTTGTCCGATCGTCTGCGAGCTGCGCTTAATACTCACCACCATATCGGCGATGTTTTCCAGTGAGGCGTTGTACGCCTGATTCAGCTGTGACAGTTCGTCGGTTCCCGGCACGCGCAGGCGGCGCGTAAGATCCCCGCCCATCTCGCGAATGGTCGTCAGCGTTTGTTGAAGCTGCTCGTTGATGCTGCGCATGACCATGGAAGCAAGACCGAGTGCCATGAGCAGAGAAACCAGTGCACCGGCCAGATAGCTAATCCAGGACTGGCGGGCATCGGCGGCTAAGGTATTCACCTGTGCCGTCAGGTCGTTGGTGGCGAGTTGTTCAACCTTTTTCAACTCATCGATTTTTGCCGTTTGTTGGTTAAACCACTGAGTAGCATCGATATCAAAATTGCCGCCAGGAGAGGTGATGGCCTTGTTGCGCATCTGAAGTGCACTCTGTGCAGAAGGATTGCTAAGTGCCTGTTCAAAAGCCCTGCGCAGCTCGGGATTGGCGAACATGTTATAGGCTGTGGTGTAGGCATCTCCCCGGCCAACCATCTGGTTCAGACGTTCGAACATACCAGTAGCAAAGCTGTTGGCAGAGAACGTGTTGGAGAGCACGGCGCGTTCAAGCCCAGCCTGCTCTTTGACGTTCAGCAGGTTGTAATAGGCCGCCAGCTGCTGGGCGATACCGCCATCGCTGACCAGATGGGCCATATCCCCGACGATATTCAGCAGATTGCTGACCGAGTCGGAATAGTAGCCAATGGCTTGGGCGACGGGTATCGATATGCTATCGACACTGCGGCGATGTTCCCCAAGCTGTTGTGTTTTCTGCGTGACACGACCGAGTTCTTCGCTGACGGCATCCCCAAGTTCGGCGCGGCTCAGGTTTGCGGCGGTTTGCTCAAGCACCTGCTGTGCCCGATCGGTGGCTTGCCGCTGCGTGGTGAGCTCTGGGCCAAAATTTTTCCCCTGACTGCCAAAATAGCCCGCGCTTAAGCCGCGCTCACGCTGTAACTGGTGAGCGTACTCGCCTGCATCGCGCGCCAGCGTGATGAGTTTCTCCATACGGATCATTTCATTTTCTGTATTGCGGCGTTCCATCACGCCGGAAAAACTGAACCAGAGGAGGGCAAGGATGGGTGGGAGAAGGGCAAGAATGAACTTACTACGGATCGAGATGTGATGAAGGGATTTCATAGGTGTGCTCCATAGCCTGCAAGTAGTCCGTTCCTGACATGTGCAGTTTGCAAAAGTAGACAGGGGTTTATTTTAGTTTCGGCCTAATAAGGGAATGGTTTAGCGCTGACCCCATGATTCCCTTAAAAAAGCTATGTCTATTTTGATTACCACTACGTGGTATGAGATATAATCCTTATTATTTAATTGATTATGTGATTTATTCTCTTTTTTTAGCAATGATATTGTTAACTTATGCTACATCCAAGGTGGTATATATTTTTGCCACTGTATCGGTATTTTTACAGTCTAAATTACGGTAAGCAGCATCGTGACGTTAATCAGTGAAATCAGGGCAAGAAAGAAGACAACGATCCTGAATGCATGGCGAGAAGGTTTCATAGAGGCTCCTGATTTGGCGGGCAACAGCGCACCCGCCGTGAAGGGATAAAGAAGGGATCAGAACCATTGGCCGAAGCGGCGAATATAGGCGCGTTTGACCAGTTGAGCGACGGTGCAGTAGCCAATCAGCGTGGCGGCCAGCCACGGGAAATATTCCCACGGCAGCGGCTGCAAACCGACCAGCGGCCCCAGCGGGGAGAACGGCAGATAGATACCCAGCGCCATCACCAGCCCAGTCATCAGCATCACCGGCAGTGCCGCTGTACTCTGAATGAACGGGATCTTCTGGGTACGCAGCATGTGCACCACCAGCGTTTGCGACAGCAACCCCTCAACGAACCAGCCTGACTGAAACAGGGCCTGATGCTCTACGCTGTTGGCGGCAAACACAAACCACATCAGTGCGTAGGTGGTGATGTCAAAAATCGATGACGTCGGCCCGATACACAGCATGAAGCGACCGATATTTTTGGCATCCCATTTACGCGGTTTACGCAGGAACTCCTTATCCATTTTGTCCCACGGCAGCGACAGTTGAGAGATGTCGTACATCAGGTTCTGAATCAGCAGGTGGATCGCCAGCATCGGCAGGAACGGAATAAAGGCGCTGGCGACCAGCACGGAAAACACGTTACCGAAGTTGGAGCTGGCGGTCATGTTCAGGTATTTGATGATATTACCGAACGTCTCGCGCCCTTTGATGATCCCTTCTTCCAGCACCATCAGGTTCTTTTCCAGCAGAATGATATCGGCCGATTCTTTGGCGATATCTGTACCCGTATCGACAGAAATCCCGATATCGGCATCGCGCAGGGCGGGGGCATCGTTGATACCGTCGCCCAAAAAGCCGACCGTATGACTATTCCCCTGTAGTGCTTTCAGCACGCGGGATTTTTGTAGCGGGGTCAGTCGGGCAAAAATGGTGCGCTGTTCTACCAGAACGCCGAGCTGTTCATCGCTGAGCGCATCGATAGCGTTGCCTTCCAGCACCTCGCCCGGTTCCAGCCCGACATCGCGGCAGATCTTGCTGGTAATAATCGCGTTATCGCCCGTCAGAACTTTAACCGTCACGCCGTTTTCATGCAGGGCGCGAATGGCAGCAGAAGCACTTTCCTTTGGTGGATCGAGGAACGTCAGCAGACCGCAAATTGTCAGGTCGCGCTCATCCTCGGCGCTCAGCGGCAGCGTGCTGCCTACCGGACTCAGTTCACGGGTGCCGATCATCAGCACGCGGAACCCTTGTTGGTTGTAGCTTTCCGCCAGCGTTTTCAGCGTACTGCGGCGCTCGTCGTCCAGTTCATACTGCTGCCCGTTTTCACTCACGTACGTGGCGACCGCCAGCATTTCTTCTACCGCGCCTTTGCAAATCAGGCGTTGCTGGTTGTGTTCATCGGCAACGATGATGGACAGACGACGGCGAATAAAATCAAACGGCAGCTCATCGATTTTGCGATAGCGACCCAGCGCGGCGATGGCAGGATTATGGCGACCAAAATGCATGATGGCCTGATCCATCAGGTTTTTCATGCCGCTTTGGTGCGCACTGTTGAGCCAGGCGAGCTGGAGTACGCTCGCATCGACTTGACCCTGCGTATTCAGGTGATGTTCAAGGATGATGCGATCCTGCGTCAGCGTGCCGGTTTTGTCGGTGCACAGGACGTCCATTGCGCCAAAGTTCTGAATCGCGTTCAGTCGTTTGACCACCACTTTACGCCGCGCCATGGCGATCGCGCCTTTTGCCAGATTCGAAGAGACAATCATCGGCAGCATTTCCGGCGTCAGTCCGACGGCGACCGCCAGTGCAAACAGGCTAGCCTCCATCCAGTCGCCTTTGGTGAAGCCGTTAATCAGCAGCACGACAGGCACCATCACAATCATAAAGCGGATCAGCAGCCAGCTTACGCTGTTCACGCCGCGATCGAAGGCGGTTTGGGAACGGGTGCCGACAATCGATTTTGCCAGCGATCCAAAGTAGGTATGGCTGCCGGTCGCCACGACGATGGCCGTTGCCGTGCCGCTGGAAATGTTGGTTCCCATCAGGCAGACGTTGGAGAGTGCCAGCAGATCGCTTTCGCCTACACAGCTTGCAGGCTGACAGCCTTTGGCACTGATATCGCTGAATACGTCGTATTTTTCGATCGGCAGCGACTCACCGGTCAGGACGGCCTGACTGACGAACAGATCGCGAGATTCCACCAGTCGAACATCCGCTGGCACCATATCGCCGGCGGAGAGCGTCAAAATATCGCCGGGAACCAACTGCTGAAGCGGAATTTCCTGCATGACGGCAGTGGCGCTGGCGTGAGGGCGGCGCAGCACGGTGGCCGTTGTCCGCACCATCGATTTCAGTGCTTCAGCGGCTTTATTGGTCCGAAACTCCTGCCAGAAACGCAGCAGGCCGCTCAGACTCACCATCACCAGAATGATGAGCACGCCAGTGAGCGATGTCTCTTCGTTATGGCGCAGCGGTAGCCAGTAGTCGGTGAAAAAACTGATAGCGGCCAGCGCCATCAGTACGTAAATAAACGGGTTATTAAACGCGGCGGCCAATTGCACCAGCGCGTGCGGCGCTTTTTCATGAGCGACGCGGTTTTCGCCATAGATTTGCTGGCGCTCAATGACGTCATCATGGCTTAAGCCGTGCAGATGCGTGTTCAGGTTAGCCAGTGTTTGATCGAGGCTGTTTTGTGCCTCGCGGGCAATCGCAAAGGTGGTCGTGGGTGTCTTACGGGCGCGGCGATACCCCGTTTGCGTGATCATATCGGTCATGATGCTGCTCTCTTAATGTTGCCTGTCCGCCGCGCATCCCGGATAAAGGGACGTAAAGCGGAAAAAAATGAAGGTATTAAGGGAGGTAAACGGCGCAGACGGAGAGAACAGAGAGGTCGAGGAAGAAGACGGTCCTTATTCTAACGGATGCGGTTTACCGGGCCATCGAGGGTGCTCGTCCATGTTGTCTCCTTATCGCCGTGCGGCGAGATGTAAAAAATAGTCGTCAGCTGACGAAGCCCATTACGTAGAAACACAGCGTAGTGTAGTACTGCTATTATAACCCTGTTTGCCTAAACCAGACGTCAACGTTTGTTCATGAATCAAACAGGGCGAGACAGCAGGTGTCCCTGCGGCGTATTGTGTCGTTATAGGCGAGAGACTTGGAAGGGCCGTTATCAGAAGCAATAGTTATCAGAAAAAACAGTGCTCAGAAATAGGGGGCTGCCCCGCCGAGTCGCTGGCGGGGCAGAGGAGCATTAATGAATTCTCAGCGTGTGGTCCTGATTCACTTTGAAGAAACGAACCGCATCACGCAACTGTGCACCCTGTTCCGTCATAGCGTGTGCCGCCGTGGCGGATTCTTCAACCAGCGCGGCGTTTTGCTGAGTGACCCGATCCATTTGTTCTACCGCTAGGCTGATTTCTTTGATGCCAATATGCTGCTCGTTGGAGGCCTGAGAAATCTCCGCCACGATATCCGTGACCTTTTTCACCGACTGCACAATTTCCGACATCGCCTGGCTGGCTTTGTCTGCCCGCGCGGAGCCGTCGGTAATCTTCTCGACGGTGCCTTCGATCAGCGTTTTGATCTCTTTGGCGGCATTGGCACTCTTTTGTGCCAACGTTCGGACTTCACCCGCTACAACGGCAAATCCTTTCCCTTCGCTGCCCGCTCTGGCCGCTTCTACTGCGGCGTTCAGTGCAAGGATATTGGTCTGGAAGGCAATCCCTTCGATCACGGCGATAATATCGACGATCTTCTGTGAACTGTCGGAGATTTCATGCATACGTTTGAGCATGTCGTCCACGATAAGCCCGCCCTGAGAGGCCGTTACCGAGGTTTGCTGGGCCAACTGGCTCGCTTCCTTGGCGTTATCCGCATTCTGACGCACGGTGTGCGTTAGCTGCTGCATATTGGCCGATGCCTGAATCAGCGAGGCCGCCTGCTCTTCAGTACGCTGCGACAGGTCGCTGTTGCCCTGAGCAATCTCGTTGGACGCCAGCGAGATGGATTCACTGCCGCTCATGATGGTGTGCACGATGCTCATCAACTGCTGGTTCATGTAGTGGATTGAGGCCAGAAGGCTGCTGTTGTCCCCTTGGCGCAGTTGGATTTTCGCCGTCAGATTACCAGAGGCAATCTCAGTCATGATTTCTTGGGCGTAATGTGGGTCGCCGCCGAGCTGGCGTGAAATATTACGTGAGATAACGGTCGCGATAATTGCGGTGGCCAGCAGGGCGAGCAGCAACAATCCCCAAACATAGTACTGGGAGGTCCGGTAAGTTGAATCGGCACTGACGACGATATTTTTTGCCGTCGCCAATTCCATATCCACCAGCTTAGCCAGATCTTTCATCAACTGACTACGATACTTGGAAGAGCTTGCGCCGCTGATTTTACTCGCTTCTGCCAGATCGCCCCGATTGACGGTATCAACCAGCGTGGCATTGACTGAGTTAAAGCCGGAGAAGTTTTCGCCAATCACCTTAATCAGCGCTTTTTTATCCTCGCTGTTAGCAATGGCTTGGTAGTTCTTAAACGCGGTAAGGAAGGCATCGGCGTTTTGCAGTAATTCTTTGCGGTGGCCTTCGCGTTCTTCGGGGGCTTTGGAATCGATATATTGTATTTGCTGCAAACGCGTTTCGGATAACGAGCCGCGCATTTCCAGGCTATATCGCACGCCGGGTAGGCTGCTGCTGCTTAATTCATCAATGCGACTATTATTAACGCTAAGTTGGAGTAGTGAAACCACACCTAATAACAACATCATCGCTATCAGGATCGAAAAACCGAGCAATAATTTAGAGAACACTGTGAGCTGAGAAAATTTCATCGTTATTCTTATTGATTATAGAGAAGGTAGTAGTGATAACGGCAAATAAAATAAGATCTTTATAATACGTAATTCGATAAAGAGAGGTTGGTGAATAAACGGCATTTAATAATAACCAGACTCATTATGGCGAGACTAAATTCTGTTTATTTTTAAACTGGTAATGGATTATTTTAAGTGAAAGCGGGTTGTTAAATATTGTTTTAATAAATGTTTTTATTTTTAATGTGAGAAAACTATATTTCACAAATAGGAAAAATAAAATGTGATAGCCATCAATAATCGATAATTATTTATACCCGTCATACTTCAAGTTGCATGTGCGTTGGCTGCGTTCAGTCACCCGAATCACTTACTCAAGTAAGCTCATCGGGACTCCTTCGCTTGCTGCCTTCCTGAAACTCGAATTATTTAGGGTATGTAAATTAAAAATAATGATAATAACTAACGGGACTCATTAATTAAGTGACACGTTATTTCTTTTTTATCTCTTCAAAATAATGACGCAGCGGTAATGTTATTACCGCTACGCGATGATGCTTGGTTCAGAGGATGCCTTAGTCCAGATAGAACACCGGTTCCAGTGCATCGCTAACCGGGCTGTTATCAGGGTTGGCGGGCATGACGTCGCTCATGTGTTTCCACCAGCGCTGACAGACATCCGTTTGTGCAATCGCTTCCCAGCGCGCTTCGGATTCGACCTCGACATAGCCGAACAGCAGATTGCGCTGCTTATCCAGAAAAATGCTGTAGTGGTGTGCACCGTGGTTCTTGAGCACCTCGGCCAGTTCCGGCCAGATAGGATTGTGGCGACGCTGATATTCATCGTGACTGCCAGGAAAAACTGACATCACAAAAGCCTTACGCAACATGGATGAATCTCCCGTAGTCGTTGGCAGAACGCCACGGCGGTAATGCCGTGGCGGTTTGAGGCCTAATCGTTATGTGCACTACACGCGTAGTGCGGCTTCCATTGGCGTGACGCCGAAACGTTTACCCAGCGCGATCAGTTCTTCGGTCGAGATTGTCTGTTTCTTACCGCCCATCGATATCACTTTCACCATCACTTCGGCGGATTTCTCTGCGGTATCGATCAGGCCGAAGGCTTCATCCAGCGTCGGTCCGGTGCCGAAGATGCCGTGGAAGGGCCACAGTACCAGCGAATGACGCTTCATTTGTTCGGAGGTGGCATCGCCAATGGCATCGGTGCCCGGCACCATCCACGGCACAATCCCCACGCCGTCCGGGAAGACGACCAGACACTCCGTGCTGCCTTCCCATAGTTCACGGGTGAACTTAGCGGTATCCAGCTCCAGCACATAACTCAAGGCGATCAGGTTGGTCGCGTGGCAGTGCATGATAACGCGGTCGCGTCCGTGGGTGACGCCCATACGCACAATGTGCGACTGGAAATGCGAAGCCAGTTCAGACGTCGGCAGGCCGCCGTTGGTGAGCCCCCAGAAAATGCGATAGCCTTTACCGTCGCTATCGACCTGCAACACCACCAGTGAATCAGCCGGATCCAACTGCACGTTGCGGAAGAATTTGCCGGAGCCGGTGACGATAAACCAGCAGTCAGCCAGTGCAGGCATCGGCTGCGAAAGGGCTTCATGGCGCGGCTGTGGATAGAAATCGCTTTCATAAGGCGTCACATCCTCAGCCGTCAGGCGCAGGCTGACGTTACCGCCGTTACGTTCGTCCCAGCCTTTGAGCCACATGTCGCTGGTGGCTTTAATCATTCCCTGTACAAACCAGGAAGAGAGAATTGCTTGCATAGTCTTACCCTTGACGTTGAGTGAGGATGGTTTCTTCATACTGACGTACCTGTTGCAGCCATTCGCTGCCCGGGATGACGTCATGACGCTGGCAGTAGTGTTCCCACACGGCCTGCCACGGTAGCGATTTTTGCTCTTCTAGTAGGGCTAGACGCGCGGTGTAATCGCCGTTTTGTTCCAGTGTGCGCAGCGTTTCCGTAGGTTCCAGCAGCGCGCGCAGCAGGGCTTTCTTCATATTGCGGGTGCCGATGACCCAGGCGGCGATGCGGTTGATCGAGGCATCAAAGAAATCGAGCCCGATATGCACGCGGTTAAGCAGCTTATGGCGCACGATTTCGTGGGCGATGGCCTGCGTTTCGTCGTCCAACAGCACCACATGGTCGCTGTCCCAGCGTACTGGGCGGCTGACGTGCAGCAGCAGGCGCGGGACGTAAAGAATTGCGCTGGAAATCTTGTCGGAAATCACTTCGGTTGGGTGGAAGTGTCCGGCATCCAGACAGAGCGCGGTGCCGCGGCTAGCCGCGTAGCCAAGGCAGAATTCGCTGGATCCGACGGTAAAACTTTCCGCGCCGATCCCGAACAGCTTACTTTCCACCGCGTCGATATGGTGTGCCTGATCGAGCGGTTCGGCGATGACCTCATCCAGCGCGCTCAGCAGCCGCTGGCGGAACGCCAGACGATCGATGGTCAAATCTTTCATACCGTCCGGCACCCAGATATTCATTACAGACGGCGTGCCGAGTTCGCGCCCGAAGTAGGCGGAAATCCGGCGGCTGGCCTGACAGTGTTCAATCCAGAAGCGGCGTACTTTTTCGTCTGGATGCGACAGAGTAAAGCCGTCCGCGCTCAGCGGATGAGAAAAGCAGGTCGGGTTAAAATCCAGCCCAAGCTGGTGGCGCTTGGCCCATGCGACCCAGGAACTGAAATGCTCGGGGGCAATCTCGTTACGGGCGACGGGCTGCGCGGATTCCAGATAGATGGCGTGCAGGTTCAGCCGTTTAGGACCGGGGATCAACGCAAAGGCCTGTTCCAGATCGGCACGCAGTTCATCTGGCGTGCTCGCCTTACCGGGGTAGTTGCCAGTGGCCTGAATACCGCCGGTCAGTGGCCCGCCGGTGTTCTCGAATCCGGCTACATCATCGCCCTGCCAGCAGTGCATTGACACCGGAATCTGGTCGAGCTGTTCCAGCACGGCCTCTACGTCAACATTTAGGCTGGCATAACGTGCTTTTGCCAACTGCCAGGCAGCTTCAATTGGTGTGCTCATTGCGTAGTCTCCTTTTTGCCCTGTGGGGCGGTTTCTGGCTGGCTGAGCGCCTGAAAACGACGCCAGTGCCCGGCAAAATCACTCTCCGCACGCGGGGTATAGCGATGCAGAGGGAAGTTATGAGTCAGCATGTGCCTGAATGCGGCAAGGTCGGCAACGGCGCCCAGCGCCATCAGTTGGCAGCCGATATTGCCAAGCGTCGAGGCCTCGACCGGCCCGGCCAGAACCGGAATCTGGCATACATCGGCGCACAGTTGGTTCAGGAAGGCGTTCTGGCTGCCACCGCCGACAATATGCAACTGGCGGATTGGCGCGTGGCGTAGTTCGCCCAGTTCCAGTACCACCTGCCGATAGAGCAGCGCGAGGCTGTCGAAGATACAGCGTGCCAGTTCGGCATCACTGTGGGGCACGGGCTGGCCGTGCTCACGGCAATAGTCGCAGATCGCCTGATGCATGGACGGCGGATTGATAAAGCGATCGTCATTGGGGTTAATCAGGCTGGCGAAGGCGGGCACGGCGGTGGCGGACTGAATCAGCGCACCTAAATCTTTGATATTACGCTCCTGACAAACGCGCTGTAGCAGCCACAGACCCATGATGTTTTTTAGCACCCGATAGGTGCCGTCTACGCCGCCTTCGTTGGTGATATTGGCGGCCAGCGCCTGCGGACTGTTAAACGGCGTGTCGCTCTCGATGCCCATTAGCGACCAGGTGCCGGAACTGAGGTAGGCGCTGTCGCGGCTCAGCAACGGTGCGCCGACTACCGCGCTGGCGGTATCGTGCGTGGCGACAGCAGTAACGGGAATGTGTCGTCCGCTCGGCGCTGCCCAGTTTCCGACGGCGTGCCCCGGTTGTACCGGATCGCTCAACCAGCGGCGCGGGATGCCCAGATACTCCAGCAGTTCGCTGTCCCAGGTTTTCTTTTCCAGATTAAGCAGTTGGGTCGTGCTGGCGTTGGTGTATTCGCAGACGACATTCCCCGTGAGGCGATAGTGAAAATAGTCGGGGATCATCAGCAGGTGTGCTGCCTGATCCAGAGCGTCAGAGGGCGCATCGCCCAGCGCTTTAAGCTGGTACAGCGTATTAAACGGCAGGAACTGAATGCCGGTACGCTGATAGATCGTTTCACGTCCCAGTTCTGCGGTAACCGCGGCCATTACGCCGTCGGTGCGGTGGTCGCGATAGGAATACGGCAGGCCAACACGCTGCCCGTCCTTATCGAGTAGCACGTAGTCCACGCCCCAACTGTCGATCCCGATGCTATCGGGGGCGATACCCATGGCATCGATTTGGTGTAATCCGGTGAGGATGTCGCCTTCCAGCGCGGCCAGATCCCACTGATGATGGTTGTCCTGAAACACCAGCGTATTGCTGAAACGGTGAATTTCTTTCAGCGTCAAATGCCGCGTTGCGGTGTGCAAGGTTGCCAGCATGACCCGACCACTGGATGCACCTAAATCCACCGCCACGATATTCTTCACCGCCATAGCCGCACTCCTTACTTGTTGGATGTGTTGCAGTGTAAAGAGCGGTAACAGAAGCCACCTTCCTATGAGTGCCATCAACAACAGGCGGCTGGCAAAATGACAAAGCTGGCCGTGAAAGGGCTCACAATCTGGGAAATTATTTAGGGAATAACCACGAAAAAATCAGGGAAAAGGCGGTGTGATCCTTACCACACTTCAATCAATTAGGCGGTGCGATCTTAAAAAAAGAGCAGCCAGATGGCGTGCGGGTGACGGTATTTCAAGGCTGGTTTTGTCGCTTCTGGCTACCCTTTTTCAAAGGCTGCACTTTTCCAGAGGCTGAATGGAGAACTGAAATGACGTTACTTCGTGGTGATGATTTTTTTACTTCGCGTGCCGTAACGGTTGCGGTGGAGCCGCGCACCCCACAAACGGCGTTTCCTGAGCATTATCATGATTTCTGGGAAATTGTGCTGGTGGAGCAGGGCGCTGGCGTCCATGTATTTAACGATCAGCCCTATGCGCTATGCAGCGGTTCGGTATTCTTCGTTCGCGATAACGATCGGCATCTGTTTGAAGACGTGGAAGGGCTGTGCCTGACCAACATGCTGTACCGCTCGCCGCGCGGATTCCGCTTCCTTTCCGATATCGCTGCCTTTTTGCCGTATGGCCCGAACGGCGAATGGCAAGGGCAGTGGCAGGTCAATGCGGTGGGAATGCAGCAGTTGAAGCAGTCGATGAACAGTCTGGCGGAGCTGGCACAGAGCGATGCACCGGAAGCGATTGCCGCTAGCGAGAGCCTGTTTCTGCACATTCTGGTGCAGCTGCGCCAGCACTGTTTCCAGACGCAGGCCAACGGCTCCGAGCGTCAGGGAGTACAGGCGCTGCTGGGCTGGCTGCAAAATAACTACAGCGAAGAGGTGAACTGGGGCAGTCTGGCCGATCAGTTCTCGCTGCCGCTGCGTACGCTGCACCGTCAGCTCAAACAACACACCGGTATGACGCCACAACGCTATCTGAATCGGTTAAGATTACTGGAGGCTCGTCGGCGGTTGCAGCAGAGTGATGATTCCATTACCACTATTGCGCACGCCTGTGGATTTAGCGACAGCAATCACTTCTCGACGCAATTCCGCAAGGCATTCTCGCAGGCACCTAAGTCTCTGCGCCATCAGGCGTTTTCTCGTGAAGAGTAGGTAACGGCAACTGCGGGTGAGGGAATGACGACAGTAATACGGGGTTTGAAATTACAGACTGAAGACTATTTCCTCACCGACAAAAATGCCGTGATGGTTGCCGAACGGCATCCGCAGCCCGTGTTTCCGCTACATTATCATGATTTCGACGAACTGGTCATCGTCTGGCGTGGCAATGGCCTGCACCTCTGGAACGATGTGCCTTACCGCATTACTCGCGGCGATATGTTCTATGTATCCGCGAACGATCGCCACAGCTATGAATCCGTCCACGGGCTCGAACTGGACAACATTCTCTATATCCGCAATCGTCTGACGCTATCTGCCGATTGGCAAGCGTTGTTGCCGGGTGGGGAGCTTCCACAAAGCCAGCGCCACTGGTGTTTAGGCTCGGAGGGCATGGATACCATCCGTGAGAAGGTGGACGCGTTGAGGCAGGAGTGCATGAAGTCGGATGCGCTGTCGCTGCAACTGAGCGAGGCGCTGCTGTTACAGATTGCTCTGCTGGCGGCGCGCTATCGCCACACGCCGGATAGTCCACAGCTAGCGGATGCGCACCAACTGGATATGTTGATGAATGCGCTGCGTGCCAGCATCGCAGCCCCGTTCCGCTTTGAAGCCTTCTGCGAACAGCACCACTTTAGCGCCCGCAGTTTACGTTCGCGCTTTAAAGAACAAACCGGCATGAGCGTGCCGCACTACCTGCGTCAGCTACGGCTATGCAAGGCGATGGAGCTGCTGCGTTATGACCTGCAAACCATTGGCGACGTCGCTGCGCTGTGCGGTTTTGAAGACAGCAACTACTTCTCCGTGGTGTTCCATCAGGCGTTCGGCGTCTCACCCAGCGCCTACCGCCAGCGCTTCCTGAATGTGGAGTGACGGCGGTTTTGAGCTATTGGGTGCGATGAATCAATGAAGGGTTAATAGTGGTAGCGGCAGGCAGCGATCATCATGGCGTCATCGGTGATGGCATAAACCAGACGATGTTCTTCGGTGATACGGCGCGACCAGAAACCAGCCAGGTTATGTTTAAGTGGCTCTGGTTTTCCTTTTCCCTCAAAAGGTGTTCTGCGCGTTTCTTTTATTAATTCATTGATCTTTTTGACTATCCGCTTATCGATGTCCTGCCAGTACAGGTAGTCTTCCCATGCTTCTTCTGACCAGATTAGCTTCACTCAATGATATCTCTTTCTTCGCCATTGCCAGCCTTAAGGCTCTCGATTGAATTCATCAGTCTTTTTGCATTGGCTGGTGAACGCAGTAAATACGCGGTTTCTTCTAGAGAGTTATACTCTTCCAGGGACATCAGCACGCAGGCTTCACCATTCTGTCGGGTGATAAGAATGGGAGCACGATCTTCGACCGTTTTCATCATGGTCGCCGATAGATTTTGTCGGGCTTCGCTGTAGCTAATTGTACGCATGTGTACCTCCTGATATGTACTTATCATTGTACAATGTCGCTGCGTTTTTAACCATTCAATCTTTCTTCAGCAGCGCTATTCCGCCACCGTCGAGAGCAGCAGGCGCGTGTAAGGGTGCTGCGGCTGATTGAAGATCTGCTCGACCGGCCCTGTTTCTACGATATCCCCGTCTTTCATGACCGCGATGCGGTGGCTCATATGCTGTACCACGCCCAGATCGTGGGAGATGAACAGCATCGTCAGCCCCAGTTGGCGCTGTAACGCCACCAGCAAATCCAACACCTGTGCCTGTGTGGTGACGTCCAATGCCGATACCGGTTCGTCGCAGATCAGAATCTCGGGTTCCGAAGCCAGCGCCTGTGCGATGGAGACGCGCTGGCGTTGACCGCCGGACAGCGCCGTAGGGCGTCGGGTCAGCAGATCGGGCGTCAAGCCGACATACTCGAGCAGCGTCAGAATACGCCGCTGTTTCTCATCGTCACTCAGATTGCGGCGCAAGCGCAGCGGTTGGTTCAGAATCTGGGCGACGGTAAATTGTGGATCGAACGAACTGAGCGGATCCTGTGTGATCGTCTGAATGCGGGCGCGTAGCGGGCGGCGCTCGCGTTCCGTTAACGTGCTCCAGGCATTGTCCGCGAGTCGGACTTCCCCGCTGTCTGGCTTTTGCAGCGCCAAAATGACTTTGCCCAGCGTGGTTTTACCGGAGCCGGATTCCCCGACGATACCCAGCGTTTCGCCGCGCTTGATCTGGAGAGAAACCTGATTGACGGCCTGCATCCGGCTGCCGTCCGGGAGCTTGAACGACACCGCAATCCGATCTGCCGTAAGTGCAATGGTATCGTCTGTGTTGGTGTGATCGGCTGTCAAAGAAGCGGGCGATGGTGCAATGCCGCTCTGTAACGGGTCAGCGCCAGCCAGCCATTTTCCACGGGTAGACGCGGTCGGGATCGCCGCCAGCAGCTTGCGGGTGTAGGGATGCGTCGGCGCTGACAGGATCTGCCGCGCCTCACCGCCTTCTACCAGCGCTCCTTGCTGCATCACGATGACGCGATCTGCCACCTCTGCGACAACGGCAAGATCGTGAGTGATCAGTAAAACGCCATGCCCTGCCTGCGCCAATGCGGTGAAGACTTTCAGCACCTGCTTTTGCACCGTGGCATCCAGCGCGGTGGTCGGCTCATCGGCAATCAGCAGCTGTGGGCCCGCCGACAACGCGGAAGCGATAAGCGCACGCTGGCGTAGCCCGCCGGACAGTTCATGCGGATACTGCGCCGCGCGATTCTCTGGATCGGGAATGCCCGCCTTCGTCAGGAGTTCGGCAACGCGTGCGGGAACCTGCTGGCGAGGCAACAGGCGATGGGTCAGAATCGGCTCGGCGACTTCCTGCCCGATCTTGCGCAGCGGGTCGAGAGACACCAGTGCATCCTGCAAAACAAAGCCGATTTCTCGGCCGCGAATCGCCCGCCAGTCCCGGTCAGTCAGATAGCGTAAATCACACAGGCTGCCGTCATGGCGCGTGAGCTCAATCGCGTTTGCCTGTACGTCAACGTATTCACCGGCTAGACCCACCAGCGTGCGCGCGGTGACGGATTTCCCTGAACCCGATTCGCCGACCAGCGCCAGAATTTCTCCGGCATTCACCTGAAAAGAAAGGTTTTTAACCGAACGAACGGGGCCGAAAGGGCTGGGAAAGGTTACGCTCAGGCCGTCCACACGCAGCAGCGGTGTCTTCGCGGACGTTTCTAAAGATGAATGAGAGGGGTGAGAATGTGTGTTCAGGCTCATCGTGCCTCTCCTTTTGCCAAAATGGCCTGTAACCGACGTCCCAACAGCGTGATGGAAATCACCGACAGCGCGACGACGCTGGCGGGCAGCAGGCTGACCCAAGGCGCGATATCAAGGAAGTTGCGTCCGTCGGCCAGTAGCGCGCCCCATTCGGCGGTCGGTGGGACGACGCCTAGCCCCAGAAAGCTCAGTGCCGAGGCGGACAGTACCGCGTGGCCTACGCCGATAGTGGCGACAATCAGCAACGGGCGCAGCGTATTGGGAATGATATGGCGGAAGACGATATACAGCGGGTGTTCACCCAGCGCAATCGCATGCTCAACGTAGCCGGATAGCCTGACTTGCAACACCTGAGAGCGAATTAAACGTGCATAGCCAGCAATTCCCGCCAGACCGACGGCCAGCATGGTGTTTTCCGGTCCGCGTCCCAGAACGGCAATAACCAGCAGCGCCAGCAGCAGATCGGGAAACGCCAGCATGATGTCCAGCAGACGTACCAGAACCTGACGGATGCGCAGCGGCGCGAGCACCGACAGCGTGCCAAACAGCACACCGCCGACGCAGGCGATCAGCATCGCGCCGACGCCAATCCCCAGCGACAGCGAGGTGCCGTGAACGATGCGGGAAAAAATGTCGCGTCCCAGTTGATCGGTGCCGAACCAGTAAGTGCTATTCGGCGACTGGAATACCGCGCCCATATCCATTTCATCGGCGGTACGGCTGGTAAACAGCGAGGGGAAAAAGACCGCCAGCGCCAGCAGGAAAACGATAGCGGCAGGCAGCAACGTCGCCGTGCTCAGCCACGGGCTGTGATAGGTTTTTCTTGAGGGCGTCTGCGCAAAGGGCATCGGTTCACTACTCATGGGCGCTCGCCTTCTTGCGTAAGCGGGGATCGATAATGAGGTACAGCGCATCCACCAGCAGGTTAATAACGACGAACAGGAACGCGGACAGCATGACGACACCCAGCACCAGCGGCATGTCGCGGTTTTCAATTGCGCTCAGCGTGACCTGTCCAATCCCCGCGCGGCCAAAGACGGTTTCTGTCAGCACGGAGCCGCCGAGTACGCTTGCCAGTAACGTACCCGTAAGCGTTGAGGCGGCCAACGCCGCGTGGCGTAAACCGTGGCGGAAACGCAGTCGGATTTCGCTGACGCCGCGCGTACGTACGGTGAGCGAGAATGGTTGGGAGAGCGCATCTTCCAGACCGTCGCGCAGTACCTGACTCAGAATGGCGGCAATCGGCAGGCCTAGCGTGATAACCGGCAGCACTAGCGACATGATTCCGTCGTTGCCGGTGACCGGAAACCATTGCAGACGAAAACTGAACAGGCTTAACAGCACGATACCAATCCAGTAGACCGGCGTGCTAAGCAGCGTCAGTTCCAGCCAGGAAACGGCGGTACGCAGTACGCCATAGCGGCCTGCGGTCAGCAGCGCGCTGGTGATGGCAAGGAGCAACGCCAGAATCAGACCGCCGAGCGCCAGTGGTAAGGTTTCATGCATCGCATCGCTAATCACGCTGCCGACAGGCAGACGGTAGAGATAGCTGACGCCAAAATCGCCCTGTAGCGCCTGCCCGCAGTAGCGCAGATATTGCACCCACAGCGGCTGGTCGAGCCCAAATTGTTTGATGAGTACGGCGCGATAGGCTTCATCCACCACGTTATCGCCGCCGCTAAGAATGGCGACCGGGTCGCCGGGGATCAGTTTGACGGCAATAAACGTCAATGTGGCTGCGCCCCAGAGCACAGCCAGAATGGTGAAAAGACGTTTACCTATCGCGTACAGATTAACGTTTAATCCAGACATCATAGAAGTTCGGTTTTGCGTTGGTGGCCCAGCTTATGCCCTGTACCTGTTTGGACAGGCCGAGTTGATAGGCGGGAATGTACAGTGGAACAACATACGCCTGATCGATGACCTCACGCTGTATCTCGCTATAAAGCTGTTTACGTTCCGCCTCGCCAGCACCGATGGCTTTTCTCAGTTTACCGTCCAGCGCGCTGATGCGAGTAAAGCCGTTACCGTTCGGTGGCGCATAGGCCGAATCGAACACGGTACGCAGAATATCCGGCTCTGCACGCACGAAGAAGTTAGAGGCGATATCGTACTCGTTGGCATTGGTGCGCGTGGTGAATTCACCCGCATCAACTGGCGTCAGTTTGACTTCGAAGCCTGCCTGCTTCACCTGATATTGTACCGCCTGGAACAGCGCGACATCCGCGGCTTCAACGTTGGTTGAGGCGTAAACGAAGCTGACGCTCAGGCGTTGGCCATCTTTGGTTCGGAAACCTTCGCCGTCTTTCTGTTTCCAGCCTGCGTTATCCAACAGTTCGTTGGCTTTTTTCGCATCAAAACCCCAGCGGGACGCGACGCTCGGATCGTAGTACAGTGTGGCCGGGCCGAGAACGTTATCGGCGGCTTTCAGCGTACCGAAGAAGGCGACTTTCACTGCGGCATTGGTATCTACCGCGCTCTGGAATGCTTTACGTACCGCGACATCCTGGAAAGGGCCTTTGGTGGTGTTGAGATAGAGTACGCGGTTAACGCCCGGGTTCTCATAGGTGATCACTTCCAGCTTCGGATTGCGTTTCACCGTCGGGAAATTGGCAGGCGGCACGGCGTCAATTGCCTGAATCTGGCCGCTGCTCAGTGCGCCAAGGCGAACCGATGCTTCCGGCAGGTATTTGAACACCAGACCATCGAGATAAGCTGGGCCAGTGTGTTTGGCATAACCCGGTCCCCAGTTGTAATCAGGGCGCTTCGTCAGCTTGCTGCCGCTGCCTTTCACAAAGGAATCGAGAATAAACGGACCGGAACCCACCACAGTGGTGCTGGTATTTGGTGTTTTCTTCAGGTACGTCGGTGATTGAATGCCCAGATACGGCAGGCTCAGCCCCTGTAACAGCGCCGCAAACGGTGAGCTGTAGTGGAGCACAATCGTATAGTCATCCGGCGTTGAGATCTTGTCGATAGGACCTAACAGCGATTTCGCGTAGCTGGAGGTGGTCTTCGGATCGAGAATACGTTCGATGTTGTATTTCACCGCTTCCGCATCCAGTTTGGTACCGTCGCTGAATGTCACGTCCTTGCGCAGGTGGAAGGTGTACTCGGTGTTGTTGTCGTTAATTTTCCAGCTTTCCGCCAACCAAGGCGTAAAACGGTTATCTTCCGCCTGTCCGACCAGTGAATCCACCACGTTACGCGCAATCAGCGCTGTGACGCCATAGGCCGTGATGTGAGGGTCGATAATCGGCGTATCGCTGCCCAATCCGACATTCAGAATACCGCCAGACACCGGTTTTTCACCGGTTTGTGCAGCATACGTACCGGGATTGAATGCGAAAAGTAACGAGAGTAACCCTGCGGCGAGAGTCGTAACTTGCGGATGATTTTTTTCCATTCCCTGTGTCCCTTACAAATGACATGAGGCCATACACGGCGGTGTTTTTCGCCACTCTAGAGGGCGTACTTATGCATGTAAAAGAATAAAAATAGATTTTTAATTCCATAAAAAACATATATGCGAACGCTGGCTGCCACGATTCAGGTGTCTCAGCAACCTTATGATTCAGGCTTCTTTTTATTCATTCGCCATGTATTCCCTCCATAACGGCAACTACGCTTATGTCATGACCGACGATTCCAGACGGAGGGTTGCATGGAGACACCAGATTTTTGTGGCGTTAAATCAGATGGGTATGCGCGATTGTTTGATTTTCTCTCTGAAACTGGCGTGGCTCTCTATACGGGCGTGACGGGCGGCAGGGTGATTCATTTTGTTAAAGACATCCATCCTGTTGACTGATCGGTTCAAGATAAAACCGGTTTTTTAACGCTGTGTGAGTACAGCGCGGGATTTGTTCCACTGGGCTACTATCTTGCCAGTGGAAAATACGCGACGGCGGCTACCACGGGAGCGGCAACGAAGCTGTTAGGCTGTGGGCTTAGTGATGCTAAGCTGCATGATATTCCTGCGGTTTATCTGGTTGCGCTATCGGGGAAGCATACGGAAGGCCTCTTACCGTTACAGGATACGTGGGAGCACGGTAGCAATATTTGTGCAGCCACCGCGGGCCGATCTGCCTGATTCAGTTTTTGTGCTCGACAACCCGCAGACGCTGAATGAAACATTGGCATTGGCAAGGGCACAGTTGGGAAACGCGAAACCGGTGGTGCTGGTGTTGGTGCACCATGCGCTGGCTGAGGCCAGCAGCGAGAATCCTCTTGCTCCGGCGGTGACGATTTCGGAGGCTTTGTCGATCGGTTCCGCTGTGCGGTGAGGGAAAAGCGTCTGGTGGTGTTAGTCGGGGAGGAGATGGCGCGCTATCCCAACGCGCCGCATAATTTGAATGATCAGACTTTCTCTTCCCCGCGCTTGGGCTATGTGAACATGGCGACGCTATATCAGCGTTTGGATAGCTGGTGGCCTGCAGATTCAATAGGGTTTGACGATGTGTGCCTTGCGTATAAAGATCGTCAGTATGTGACGCAGCGTCCTCATCCCCACATTCGTTTTTACTCGTTATATCGTGGTTCGGCGATGGGCGGCGCATTTGGCGCTGCCATTGGTGCGAAGCTGGCTCGCCCCGAACACGCCGTTTTTTTATTTACCGGTGATTGCTGTTTTCGCCTGTTTTCGCCTGTTTTCTGGGGCGCTGGGAGAAGTGCGGGCACTGGGTATTGTCATTTTCCTGCTAAACAATACGAGCCTAGCCATCGTGGCGCAGGGGTTGCCTAAAATCCTGCCTGAGGTCGCGCCAGAGTATTATCATGCTGGTGTGTGTTCTCTCGATTATTGTGCGATCGCTAAGGCCTGTGGCTGGGATGCAAAGCGGCTTCAACCCAATCTTGCTAATTTAGATGATGTTCTGATTAGAGTGGGCGAGATTGGGCGTCCTTCTCTACTGATTGAAGTACCGGTTGATGCGCATAAACGGCTAGGGAGTAATCCACGTCTACGGAATCTTTAAGGAGGGGCTATGTCACTTACGCAGCTTGAGAAGATTGACTCGTGTTATCTGGCTTTGAACGGTGCTTTATTGCCTTCTCCTGCTGGTTTGGTCGACCGCTATCGATGGTTGCATGAACAGGCGCCGTATAGCGTGTTGGCACAAGGAACAGGGGACGATCCTCACTTTATTTATGCCAATTGCTTTGCGCTCGGTTGCTTCGGGTATAGCGAAGCAGAGATGCTGGCTCTGCCTTCTCGGCTGAGCGCTGAGGCCTCTTTGCAGCCAGCGCGGCAGCAGTTTCTTGAGAGCGTGTCTCAGCGGGGGATTGCCTATGACTACACGGGAGTTCGGGTCAGGAAAAACGGGCAGACGTTTCCGATTTATGGTGGTGTGGTCTGGCAGTTACGCTACCCAGATGGGGCAGCATGGGGAATGGCGGCGCTATTCTGGCGCGAGGAGCATCAGCGGCCAGATTGGTTCAAACCTGATTAAGAAACAAGCATGGAATGAGGCTTTATGGAGCACCTTATCCCGTCGAACTATTGCAACTGAATATCAGCGCTCAGTGAAGTGAGTGAAAACGCGGGATCGGATTTATGCATGATGCAAAGGGAGAATATGAGTGACTAAACTGTTATCATTTCACAAAAAAATAACCAGGCTATTTCTTATTGATAATATTATTGGTGAATTATTATTCGTTCGCATCATTGGGAATAGACATTCCGAACACGTTAGAGAATCTGGTTTTCAATTATTAAATAAAAGTTTCACAAAAAATCAACGTGTGATTTCTTCTTTTTGTTTTTGTAAAATTTAAAAATGTGTTTCTAATAATAAAATATACTAGAGAGATTGTTCGATATATCAATTAACCTCTTTATAAGTACATGATGTCTATGTAAGACTATAACCTTTAATGGTTAGATTGGTAAAAAAAATGAACTTTTTTGAACAAACACCTCCATCTCGGAGACGCTATGGATTGGCTGCTTTTATTGGTTTGATTGCAGGTATTGTTTCATCTTTCGTTAAGTGGGGCGCAGAAAATCCGCTTCCTCCACGTAGCCCTACTGATATGTTTACCGGTGCTTGTGCACCTGAATCACTGATCAGAGCTGCCGAGCAAATTGATTGCTCTCGTAATTTTCTTAACCCACCCTACATCTTTTTACGCGATTGGCTTGGGGTTGTTGACCCTAATGCGGCGGTTTATACTTTTGCCGGCCACGTATTCAACTGGGTTGGTGTAACGCATATTATTTTCTCTATTGTTTTTGCTTTAGGTTATTGCATTGTTGCAGAAGTATTTCCTAAAATAAAATTATGGCAGGGTTTGTTTGCGGGTGCGCTGGCTCAACTGTTTGTTCATATGATTTCATTCCCATTGATGGGGCTTACGCCATCTCTGTTTGTTCTCCCTTGGTATGAACATGTATCAGAAATCGTAGGCCATCTCATTTGGTTCTGGTCTATTGAGATTATTCGTCGTGATTTACGTAATCGAATGACTCACGAACCTGATCCAGAGATTCCTTTAAGTGCTTCACGATAGACTGTGATTTTACTTTAGATAATGTAAAAGAGTGCGATGCTTATTATTTAAGTATCGCACTATAAATTAGCTTTGAAATAAATTAGCCATAAAAATTGAAGTCTATACTCTAAATAATTCGAGTTTCAGGCAGGCGGCAAGAGAGGGAATCCCGATGAGCTGACTCAAGAACGCTTGCACCTGAGGGGCTAGCCAATCGGCGCCTAGCTATTCAGCCACCAATTTAAAAGCATTTCGTCTTCATTGTCATCAATATTCTTATAAATGTTCGCGAAGTACCATTGAACGCCTGTTTTTTCGCGAAAGGCGTCGAAAACGTCAGCAATTTATCCATCCCATTCCTGGCTGGAACGGCCAATGTCAAATTACCCTTAAATGCGCCGTCTAACGTTCCATTCAGCTGCTTGGCTACATCGTTTTCTAAACTGGTGATGTCTTCAGAGGGAAGCTCATCAGCATGAATATGGATGCAAAAATTGCCGCCTCTTTTTAAGACTTCTGGGTGCGCATGTTTGTCTTTAATTCGGAAAATATCTCCACGTGGCAGGTTTAGTACAAGGCCGGGAGAAGACAGCAATTCATAAGTGTCCTTCTCGATTTCTCGGACAGGTAACTCTTCAAACACGGGTTCGTCGTTATGTGCGACATAGACATTAACTAACATAGGCTGGGTTGTAGTGGTCAACAAAAACTGGCTACGTCTTTAGCGTTTTTCCAGAACAATCGCTCTGATTCATTTGGCGTCAAACCACCGTTATATTGATGAGGTCTGAGCTGGCTGTAATATCCCGTGATGTAATTCGTTATCGCTGTGCTGGCTTCGCTAAAATTTACGTACCCATTATCTGGCACCCACTCTGTTTTCAGACTTCTGAAGAACCGTTCCATTGAGCTGTTATCCCAACAGTGTTCGCATCGGCTTATACTCTGCCTGCTCCGGTAACGCCACAGTGACTGCCGGAACTGCTTGCTTGTATAGTGGCTACCCTGGTCACTGTGGAACATCACTCCGCGCGAGTTTTCCACGACATTTCTAACGCTTTAATGGTCAGATGCTGGCACCCTCGTCCGGCGACGTCATGCACGCCTTTGTCGTCAATCGCCTTAACCAACTGCGCCAGATGGCGGGTTTCAACCTGCGCGATATCCATCGCGCCAATCACGGGGAAAACGTAGCGTTTCAGGCAGGTGAGGATTTTATCGGCGTGCGCGTCCGACCAGAGCTTGAGGCTGCTGGTGTGCCACGCCATCGCGACATACTGAAAGGTGCGGGATTCTTCAACGGCGGGATTGTTCGATTTACGAAACTGAGAAGGGCTGATGCCGGACGCCAGTAGCTTACGTGCCGTATCGCGTTTTTCGCGTGCTTCTGCCAGCGTAGTCTGAGGATAGGGGCCAAAGGCCAGACGGCTTTCTTTACCGCCAAGGCGATAGCGGAAATACCATAACTTAGCGCCGCTGGGTGATACCGTGAGGTATAGGCCTTGCGAATCAGTGAGTTTGTAAGATTTTGCGAGAGGTTTCGCGGATCGGACTTTGCTGTCAGTTAACATGTGAGGGTCACTCCCGTTCATCGAACTGAATGACCCGCAATCTGACCCACAAATTCCTCGATACGAAGGGATAAATCAAAACGCATCGGAAAAGATTTTCACGCCAACTTATTGAATCACAACAACATAGGGATTGATAAGGAAGCATAAAAAAGGAAAGGTGGTGCCCGGACTCGGACAAACGCCGGAGGCGTTGAACAGCGTGCTTGTCACGCTGGCCCTGAAAGGGGGAGCCGCTTGCGGCGAATAATCGAACGGTGTTCGATGAAGAGTCCACACACCATAAACGAAAACCCCCGCCATAGGCGAGGGTTAAGAATTAGTGGTGCCCGGACTCGGAATCGAACCAAGGACACGAGGATTTTCAATCCTCTGCTCTACCGACTGAGCTATCCGGGCAACGGGGCGCATTAAACCGTATTGGCCGCGTGGCGTCAACGGGTTTATCAACGAAAGCGTGGAAAACCCTACTGATTGCCGACTTTTCAGCCAAAGCGCGGGCTTTACTGCATTTTGTGCCTGAAATCAGGTGAGTGCGCCGTTTTTACGGCACAGCGCAAAGCGTAAGACATCTTCTGCTAACCGCTGTGCGGTGGCGATGCTGGCGGCCTGATGCTTGACCAGCAGGTTGCTCAGGCAGCCTTCTAGAATCAATTCCATCTGCTGTGCTACCATCTCAGGATCGTCGGTTTCCAGCTCTTCCAGCAAATCGCGAGTGTACTGGTAAGACGCCAGCTTCTGCTGTTCCGCAATCTGGTGGATAGGGTGATTGATATCAGGGAAGAAGCTGCATGCCGCAATAAACAAGCAGCCCGGATAACGCTGTTTGTTCACCGACTCATGCAGCACCTGATAGCGTGCCAGCAGCTTCTGCTCGATGCTTTTCTCGTCGTCCAAGAGAAGCTGACGCCGCCAGGTATCGACCTGCTGGCTATGATGACGCAGGCCGTCGTACAGCAGCGCCTCCCGATCCGGCCAGAATGGCGTCAGTTCTTCTACCGGAACCCCCAGTCTCTCCGCCAGCATATCCAGCGTTGTCATGGCAAAGCCGTGCTGCTCCAGCAGAGTAAGCGCATGTTCAAGAACATCTTCCCGTTGCATTAGGTCTCCTCCAGAAGCACATATAGGTATACCCGTCATACTTCAAGTTGCCTGTGCGTTGGCTGCGCTCAAATACTCGGCCCGTCGTGGGCCTCGCCCCGTCGGGGCCGCTGCGAGCAGCGTTCAAATCTGCTCCCGGCAGATTTGTCACCCGAATCACTTACCGATGTAAGCTCATCGGGATGCCTTCTCTTGCCGCCTGCCTGAAACTAGAATTATTTAGGGTATAAATCGTCGTTTATGGGCTGAACTTCTGCAAATGCGCCTTAAATTGTTCAGCATTCATAAAACCGGTGACGCGCGAGCCGGGGATTTCTTTCCCCTGAGCGTCAAAAAATACGATGGTCGGCAGCCCTAAAACCTGTAGCTTTTTCAGCAGCGCGTTTTGTTCTTCGCGGTTAGCGGTGACGTCCGCCTGTAGCAGCGTGATGCGCGACAGATGGTTTTGCACCGCTGGGTCGCTGAACGTGTATTTCTCGAACTCTTTGCAGGCCACGCACCAGTCAGCGTAAAGATCGAGCATAACAGGCTGAGCGCTCTTTGCCAGCGAACTGTTGAGATCGGCAATATTGGCGACAGGGGCGAAGTTCAATGCTGAAGTATGAGCTTGCGCCACGCCAGCCGGAGGAAAGACCCAGTCTTGCAGCGGTTTGGCGCTGATCACCACGCCTGCCAACAGCAGTAGCTGTACGCCACGCATCCAGCCTTTGCTGCTGCGGAGCGTCAGCATGAGTGCCCAGCCAAAGAAGGCGATACCCAACGCGCTCCACAGCCGCATTCCCCACGTCTCGCCCAGAATGCGTTCCAGCAGGAAGACGGGCAGTGCCAGAATGATGAAGCCAAACGCTTCCTTAACGTACTGCATCCACGGGCCGCTGCGCGGTAGCAGTTTGTTGCCGAACAGCGTGACCAGAATGAGCGGTAAGCCCATCCCGAGCGCGTAGAGATAAAGTGTGCCGCCGCCTGCCAGCATGTTGCCGCTCTGGGCGATGTAAAGCAGGATGGCGCTGAGCGGGGCGGTGGTGCAGGGGGAGCAAATTAGCCCAGCCAGCGCGCCCATGCAGAATACGCCAGTGACGGAGCCGCCCTGCTGACGGTTGCTCCACTCTGTCAGCCGGGTCTGTACCGATGACGGGAGCTGGAGCGTATACAGACCAAACATGGACAGTGCCAGCGCGGCAAACATTACCGACAGGCCAATCAGAATATAAGGATGTTGGAGCGCCGCCTGAAAACGTAATCCAGCGGCGGCGACAACCAACCCAAGCAGCGTGTAGGTCAGCGCCATGCCCTGAACGTAGGTCATCGATAGCAGCAGCGTGCGGCGCGGCGTCAGCTGTTCTTTTCTGCCCAGCACCAGGCTGGCAATCAGCGGGTACATCGGCAGGACGCAAGGGGTAAAGGCGACGCCGATACCAATCAACAGCGCCCACCACGGCGAGAACGGCATCGGCGTGGTCTGCGGCGGTGCCGTCTGGGCTGATGCGGTATTCGAGGTATCCGTGCCTGCATTAGCAAGCACCTGACTTAGAGGAACGACGCGCGTTTCCGGCGGATAGCAGAAACCCGCATCGGCGCAGCCTTGATAAGTGACTTTCACCGTCGCGCCGTTGTCGGCCTGTTGAATAGGAACCGTTAGCGCCAGCCGATCCCGCAGGATAAAGACCTGACCGAAGAACTCGTCGTTATGGCTTTCGCCCTGTGGCAGATCCACCTTGCCAAGCGTGGCACCGTTTCCTTCGATCTTGATTTGTGCGCGGTACAGGTAGTAATCGGGATGGATATCCCAGCGCAGGTTGAGCTGGTTATCCTGCTGCTGAAACTCAAAGGCGAAAGCGCCATCGACCGGCAGAAAGCGTGACGTCGCGCTGTTGCCAAACAGTTTCTGACCGAAAGAAGAGGCGGCTACACTGTGGGTGCCGAAAGCCGTCCATAACAGGAAAATCAGCGTAAAGATGCGTTGAGCCATGTCAGATAATCGCTATCGCCCTCGGATACCGGCAGGACTAACAGCTCCGGCGTATCGTAAGGGTGTTGTTGTTTCAGGTGAGTCAGCAGCGCTTGCTGATGTGAGGTATCGCTTTTTATCAGCATTTGTACTTCTGATTGCTGTTCGAGCTTGCCTTTCCAGTAATAGAGCGAACGTGCGCCGGGTAGCAGGGTGACGCAGGCAGCAAGCCGCGTTTCCAGCAGCGAGTTGGCAAGCCGTTGCGCACAGGCGTCGTCAGGTGCGGTACATAATATGACGACAGCATCGCAGAGCGGGCGGTCAGACATCACATCCTCCGTGTCAGATGAACAAATCCCAGACAACCAGAGCCACACTATACCTTGCTTTATTGTTTGAAGGGAATGAAGCGGATCGACGAGTTACGCCGATCCGCGAGGGACTGTCTGACAGGCAATGTTTAGATCAGGATGCTGCCGAGGATAAAGCCAAATATCACCGACAGCGTAATCGCTATCACGCCTGGAATCAGGAATGAGTGATTAAACACAAACTTGCCGATGCGTGTTGAGCCAGTGTCGTCCATCTCCACGGCGGCCAACAGAGTCGGGTAGGTCGGCAGAACGAACAGGGCGGAAACGGCAGCAAAAGACGCCACGGCCGTGACCGGAGATACGCCCAACAGCAGCGCAGCAGGCATCAGCGCTTTTGCCGTTGCCGCTTGTGAGTAAAGCAGCGTCGCGGCGAAGAACAGCACGACAGCCAGCATCCACGGATAGCTTTGCAGCAGTGCGCCAGCGGTATCCTGAATATCGGAAATGTGTGCTTTAACAAAGGTATCGCCCAGCCAGGCCACGCCCATCACGCAGATACAGGCGCTCATGCCGGACTTAAACGTGCTGGCAGAAAGGATGCGCGAGGTGTCGATTTTGCAGGTGATGCAAATCAGCGTGGCGATCGTCAGCATAAAGACCACAATCGCTTCATTGCGTGGCAGAACTGGATTCTGAATCAGCCCAACCGTGCCGCTGATTGCCGTGGCATACAGCACGACAGCGACGATGCCGATTAGAAACAGCATCACGGAAAGTTTGGCACCCGGTTTGATCTCATGCTGGCTATTACCGCGCAGCGTGGTTTCGCCTTTCTTCAGACGTTCCTGATAAATCGGATCGTCTTTCAGTTCTTTACCCAGGAAGTTGGTCACAATTGCCGTCAACATGATCGCGGCAAGTGTGGTAGGAATACAGATGCCTAACAGCAGCAGATAGCTGACCCCGTGCGGCTCAAGAATACCCGCGACAAATACCACCGCCGCCGAGATTGGCGAGGCAGTAATGGCGATTTGTGAGGCAACGACGGCGATAGAGAGCGGGCGAGAAGGGCGAATACCCTGCTCTTTGGCGACTTCGGCGATAACCGGCAGGGTGGAAAACGCGGTGTGTCCAGTTCCAGCCAGAATCGTCATGAAATAGGTGACCAGCGGCGCGAGAAAGGTGACGTATTTCGGGTGCTTACGCAGCAGTTTCTCCGCCAGACTGACCAGATAATCCATTCCGCCCGCCACCTGCATCGCGGCGATGGCGGCGATAACGGCCATGATAATTTCAATGACATCAAAGGGGATTACGCCGGGCTTTATCTGAAACCCCAGCGTAAGAACAAGCACCCCTAGGCCACCGGCGAAACCAATGCCGATGCCTCCTAGCCGCGCCCCCAAATAGATGGCGAGCAGAACGATCAGTAACTCAAGACCAAGCATGACTATGCTCCTTAATTAATAAAAAATTCAATCTACTCGTCATACTTCAAGCTGCTTGTGCGTTGGCAATACTCGGCTCATTTCTGAGCCTCGCCCTGAAGGGCCGCCGCAAGCGGCGTTCAAATTGGCGAAGCCAATTTGTCCTTACTCACCCCAGTCACTTACTTGTGTAAGCTCCTGGGGATTCGTGCGGTTGCCGCGTTACAAGGCCATGCGGCCTTGTCCTAAAGGACCAACGCAGAGCGTTGTTCAAAACGCTCACGTTTTGTCACGCAACTCGAATTATTTAGAGTACATAACTTATTCTTATGGCCGTAGACGGCAAAAAATAAAGGCACGCTGTTCTTCGTGAACGGACGTGCCTGTGGGTATTAGGTGTTGGTGTTAAGGAAGCTCGTTTTCATCGGTGTAGCGTTTGGCTTTATATGCCGGATGCATCAGGTTCTGGATAGAGAAAATGTCATCTAACTCAGCTTCCGTCAGTAGGCCGCGTTCCAGTACAACTTCGCGCACGCTTTTCCCCGTTTCCGCGCAGATTTTGCCGACGATATCGCCATTGTGGTGGCCGATGAACGGGTTCAGGTACGTCACAATCCCGATGGAATTGAAGACATAAGCTTCGCAGACGCTTTTATTGGCAGTAATGCCGTTGACGCATTTCTCCAGCAGGTTGTAGCAGGCGTTGGTCAGAATGTGGGTCGATTCAAACATCGCCTGGCCGATAACCGGTTCCATCACGTTTAACTGCAATTGCCCGGCCTCCGACGCCATCGTGACGCAGGTGTCGTTGCCGATGACCTTGAAGCACACCTGATTGACGACTTCCGGCACGACCGGATTCACCTTGGCGGGCATGATCGAGGAACCCGCTTGTAGCTCCGGCAGGTTGATTTCATTCAGGCCAGCGCGAGGGCCGGAAGAGAGCAGGCGCAGGTCATTACAGATCTTCGACAGCTTCACGGCCAGACGCTTCAGCGAACTGTGTACCATCACATAGGCACCGCAGTCTGACGTGGCTTCGATCAAATCCTCTGCTGGCACACACGGCAGGCCGCTGACTTCTGCCAGACGCTGCACTGCCAGTTGCTGATAGCCGTCCGGCGTATTCAGGCGTGTACCGATTGCGGTTGCGCCCAAATTGACTTCAAGCAGCAGTTCCGACGTGCGCAGCAGGTTTTTGATTTCCTCCTGCAACAGCACGTTAAATGCATGAAATTCCTGACCGAGTGTCATCGGCACGGCGTCCTGCAACTGGGTGCGACCCATTTTCAGCACGTCTTCAAATTCTTTGGCTTTGCGTTCGAAGCCATCGCTTAACTTCGCTATCGCATCCGTCAGTTTCAGTACGGCCGCGTAGACCGCGATACGAAATCCGGTGGGGTAGGCGTCATTGGTGGACTGGCATTTGTTCAGGTGATCGTTGGGGTTCAGATACTGGTATTCGCCTTTCTGGTGACCCATTAACTCCAGACCAATATTGGCTAATACTTCGTTGGTATTCATATTGACCGACGTGCCAGCGCCCCCTTGATAGACATCAACCGGGAACTGATCCATGCATTTGCCGTTATTCAGCACTTCATCGCAGGCGCGGATGATGACGTCAGCGATTTTTTTCGGGATAGTTTGCAGCTCTCTGTTCGCCAAGGCCGCGGCTTTCTTCACCATCACCATGCCGCGCACGAACTCGGGTATGTCACTGATTTTATTGTTACTGATATAGAAATTTTCGACAGCGCGCAGCGTGTGAACGCCATAATACGCGTCTGCGGGAACTTCTCGGGTGCCTAACAGGTCTTCTTCAATACGAATGTTTTCTGACATGAGAGTGCCTATCCTGTTGTGCGACTAGTGATGCAACTAGACGTTGTGGGCTGGTGTGTCGGGCTGTGTTATCTTGGGAAACTGTTATTTCAAAAGAATAGCCATTTCAGAAAAACAGCAATTTTCAGAAAAACAGGGCAGCCTTGGATAAACCGTCTTATCTCGGCAATAGTCTCGGGATGTTTGACCAACCAGGTATCCATTGCCGTGAGGATATGTCGTTACGACAGCGAAAAACAGGTGTTTAGATCACTATACTGGCGTTCTCTACCACGACGGTAAATGAACTGTGACTGTAGTCACGAGTCACTATTTTAGAACAATAATCGTAGGTCGGCGGCTTGAAAATGCGCAAAGGCGTACCCACTTTAGTAAATCATGATGTGCCGGATCGCAGAGCAGGCGCGCATTTTACCTAATCCATTGGTGGTAAAGTCGATGGGTAGTAAGGCGTACTGGATTTTCAATAGCGATGGCTTAACACGTTCTTATTCACAGACGTTTTTATTAGAACAGTACGCGTAAAACACACAGGAGTACCGGGTGCGCTGGTTACCGTTATTACTTATTTTTCTTTTGGCTTACATCGAGATATCGCTGTTTATTCAGGTGGCTGAGGTGCTTGGCGTCGCCATGACCCTGCTGCTGGTTGTCTTCACGTCCTGCGTGGGCGTCTCACTGGTGCGTAATCAGGGGATGAAAACGCTGGTGCAGATGCAGCAGAAAATGGCGGCAGGTGAAAGCCCAGCAGCCGAGATGGTAAAAAGCGTGTCACTGGTGCTGGCTGGCTTCCTGCTCCTGATTCCGGGCTTCCTGACTGACTTTCTGGGGCTGCTGTTGCTGCTGCCACCTGTGCAGAAAAGGCTGACGCTCAAACTGATGCCTCACCTGCACGTCTGGCGTTCTGGTTCTGGAGCAGGCCCAAGTGCATCGTCTTCCGGCGGTAACACCTTTGAAGGTGAATACCAGCGCAAGGATGGCGGGCGCGCAAATATTGAACATCAGGATGATCGAGATGACCGTTAACGTCACGATGAACTGAAAAATAGATAAGGATTATCGTATTGATAATTCTTGTTTTTTATCTGCTGTCTGCGCCAAGTGGCCGCTTAACGCAAAAAAAATGAATTTTCTCCCTTGAAGGCCCGCAGAACGCCCCCACTTAAAATACCACAAGGCTGATTATGATATGAAAGGCGTAGTCGGCATTTATCCTAAACCGATATGGATTTTCTTAAAGGAGAGCTATCAATGAATATTCGGCCATTGCATGACCGCGTTATCGTCAAACGCAAAGAAGTCGAGTCAAAATCTGCTGGTGGTATCGTACTGACTGGTTCCGCTGCTGGTAAATCTACCCGCGGCGAAGTTCTGGCCGTAGGTCACGGACGTATTCTGGAAAATGGTGAAGTGAAGCCGCTGGATGTGAAAATTGGCGACATCGTCATTTTCAATGATGGCTATGGTGTGAAAGCAGAGAAGATCGATAACGAAGAAGTGTTGATCATGTCTGAAAGCGACATTCTGGCAATTGTTGAAGCGTAATCACGTGTAACCATCTGAACTGAACGAATTTAAGGGAAATAAACCATGGCAGCTAAAGACGTAAAATTCGGTAGTGACGCGCGTGTAAAAATGCTACGCGGCGTAAATGTACTGGCTGATGCAGTGAAGGTTACCCTGGGCCCAAAAGGCCGTAACGTAGTTTTGGATAAATCCTTCGGTGCACCGACTATTACTAAAGACGGCGTATCTGTTGCGCGTGAAATCGAGCTAGAAGACAAGTTCGAGAACATGGGCGCACAGATGGTGAAAGAAGTTGCCTCTAAAGCGAATGACGCAGCAGGCGACGGCACTACGACCGCAACCGTATTGGCGCAGGCTATCATCACTGAAGGCCTGAAAGCTGTTGCAGCGGGCATGAACCCGATGGATCTGAAGCGCGGTATCGATAAAGCCGTTATCGCCGCTGTTGAAGAGCTGAAAGCATTGTCTGTACCGTGCTCTGACTCTAAAGCTATTGCTCAGGTTGGTACTATCTCTGCTAATTCCGACGAAACCGTAGGCAAAATGATTGCCGAAGCCATGGACAAAGTCGGCAAAGAAGGTGTTATCACCGTCGAAGAAGGTACCGGTCTGCAAGATGAGCTGGACGTGGTTGAAGGTATGCAGTTCGATCGTGGCTACCTGTCTCCGTACTTCATCAACAAGCCGGAAACCGGTGCTGTAGAGCTGGAAAGCCCGTTCATCCTGCTGGCGGATAAAAAAATCTCCAACATCCGCGAAATGCTGCCAATATTGGAAGCCGTAGCGAAAGCCGGCAAACCGCTGGTTATCGTTGCTGAAGATGTTGAAGGTGAAGCCCTGGCAACACTGGTGGTTAACACCATGCGTGGCATCGTGAAAGTTGCTGCGGTGAAAGCACCAGGCTTCGGCGATCGTCGTAAAGCGATGCTGCAAGATATCGCGACACTGACTGGCGGTACCGTTATCTCTGAAGAGATTGGTCTGGAGCTGGAAAAAGCGACGTTGGAAGATCTGGGTCAGGCAAAACGCGTTGTGATCAACAAAGACACCACTACTATCATCGATGGTAGTGGTGAAGAAGCTGCGATTCAGGGCCGTGTTGCTCAGATCCGCCAGCAGGTTGAAGAAGCAACGTCTGATTACGACAAAGAAAAACTCCAAGAGCGTGTGGCTAAACTGGCTGGCGGCGTAGCCGTTATCAAAGTTGGCGCAGCAACTGAAGTTGAAATGAAAGAGAAGAAAGCACGCGTTGAAGATGCTCTGGCTGCGACTCGCGCTGCGGTAGAAGAAGGCGTGGTTGCTGGTGGTGGTGTTGCGCTGGTTCGCGTTGCAGCCAAACTGGCTTCTCTGACCGCTCAAAACGAAGATCAGAACGTGGGTATCAAAGTTGCGCTGCGCGCAATGGAAGCCCCACTGCGCCAGATCGTTTCCAACGCTGGCGAAGAGCCATCTGTGGTTGCAAACAACGTTAAAGCCGGTGACGGTAACTACGGTTACAACGCAGCAACTGAAGAATACGGCAACATGATCGACTTCGGTATTCTGGACCCAACCAAAGTCACCCGTTCTGCACTGCAGTTCGCGGCTTCTGTTGCTGGTCTGATGATCACCACCGAATGTATGATTACCGACCTGCCGAAAGGCGATGCACCTGACTTAGGTGGCGCTGGTGGTCTGGGCGGCATGGGTGGTATGGGCGGCATGATGTAATATGACGCCATTGTCACCGGAAGCCGTTTTCCGATGACAGGGAGTCAGGTTACAGAAGCACGTCTTTCTGTCCTTTAAAGAGCACTATCTGGTCGCGAGGCTGGGTAGTGTTTTTTTATGCGCGGCATTGCTGAAATGTTGCCGTATCGTTGATGAATGCGTTTATAGCCTGTTATCGGGGGAAGCATTCTGCGCTACAATGGCGGCGTTACTTTATTTACGAATACCTTTTTATTCAAAACAACCCTGTTCGGAGTAGGGACAATGTCTGACGATGCGTCTACGCTTCTGCGCTCTATTTCCTGGTTTACTGAGCCCCCTTCGGTATTACCTGAGCACATTGGTGACTGGCTGATGGAAACTGGCTCCATGACGCGGCGACTTGAAAAATATTGTGCCCAACTGAAGACCACGCTGTGCAGTGAGAAATTCATTACACCACAAGCGCTGGGCGAAGAACGCGAACAACTGCCGTATAGTGAACGTTACTGGCTGCGTGAAGTGGTGCTGTATGGTGACGATCGTCCCTGGCTTTTTGGTCGTACCCTTGTTCCGCAACAAACGCTCGACGGCACGGATTCAGCCTTGATGAAAATAGGTGATCAGCCGCTAGGCCGCTACCTGTTTGGGCAAAAGGCGCTGACGCGTGACTATATTCATACCGGATGCTGTGAGGGCTTGTGGGCGCGACGTTCCCGCCTGTGTGTCTCTGGTTATCCGTTACTGTTGACTGAGCTTTTCTTACCGGAGTCACCGATTTATTTCAGCTGGTGATGAAGGTTGGCAGGTAATTTGAGGAGATAAATCCTTGGAAAGAAGTGTTACAGCAGGGAAATGGCTGGCTTATTGTCGCTTGATGCGAATTGATAAACCGATAGGTTCTCTGTTGCTGCTGTGGCCAACGCTAGGGGCGCTGTGGCTGGCAGGAGGGAAAGTGCCTGCACCGTGGACGCTGTTTGTTTTTGTCGCTGGCGTTTTCTTAATGCGTGCGGCGGGCTGTGTCATCAATGATTATGCCGATCGCCATTTTGACGGCTATGTAAAACGCACGGCGTCTCGCCCCTTGCCCAGCGGTGAAGTGAGCGAGCAATCTGCCAAAGTTCTGTTTGTCGTGTTGGTCTTGCTGGCGTTTGGTCTGGTGTTGACGCTAAATAAGATGACGATCTGGCTGTCCGTTGCGGGGCTGGTTTTGGCATGGGTCTATCCGTTCATGAAACGGGTTAGTCATTTGCCCCAGTTTGTTCTGGGCGCGGCGTTTGGCTGGTCGATTCCTATGGCCTATGCTGCGGTAAGCGAAAGCCTACCAGTGACCTGCTGGATGATGTTTTTGGCGTATATCTGCTGGACGGTCGCCTACGATACCCAATATGCGATGGTGGATCGTGATGACGATTTGAAGATCGGCGTGAAATCCACCGCGATCTTATTTGGACGTTTTGACAATATGATCATCGGGTTGTTGCAGTTCAGTATGCTGGCGCTGCTGCTGGCTTTGGGAATCGCCACCGGATTAGGAACGCCATACTACATTTCGCTGCTGGTGGCGGCGGGCATGTTTGTCTACCAGCAAATCCTGACGGCCGGGCGTGAACGTGATGCTTGTTTTAAGGCATTCCACAATAATAAGTACGCGGGTATGGCGATATTTATTGGCGTGTTGTTTGGTCTGTAGCGCGGACCAACAGAGACAAAAAAGCAGCGATTTCTCGCTGCTTTTTTTATGACGGAATGCTCGGATGCGTTTATTATACCAAACCTATCCACGGTTTGATGATGGCATTTTTCCGCCACCTTGCCGCTACTTCCTGCCCCGTTATTCCTGCTTTATCGCTTCGACCGTCTGACTATTGGCTTCCATTTCAGCGGATGAGCTGGCGCTTTCGATAGTCAACCGAACTTCCGGAGTGATCAGATCGCCGAGGATGTTGTAGATTTCCAGGATATCGCCTTGTGCCGCTTCCGCACTGTCGGTGATATACCCTTCTGTGCGTAAGGTTGTGACCAGCGTTGAGAACACCGCTTTATCAAAGAATTCCGGCGCGTTGATGCCGTGCAGAACGGACAGACGCTGTGCCATGTTCCGGCTTTCTTTCTCCAGCGTCCCACGGTTGATTTCTGGATTCGCGCACAGCAAGGACAGCGTAATCGCATAACGTTGCAGCGTTTCACGCACGCCTGCTGACAGCAGTTGCAGCGTGCGAATTCGTGGTGGATTGATTGCCAATTCACCATCACGGCTGCACAGTAGCTCTTGTCGAATCAGTTCGTTAGACAACGTTTCCAGCACATCTGGCAACTGTTCTTTCGAATAATGCAGGAACAGTTCAGATTGCAGCAGCGGATAGACCAGCGTGATTTGTCGTACGACTTCAGCAAGCGTAATTCGGCGATGATGGATGACGATGCTGGCAATCAGTGACGGCAAGACCAACAGATGCTGGATGTTATTGCGGTAATACGTCATCAGTACCGCCTGCTCGCGCGGCAGAATGATGATGTCACCAATACTGTCCTTCTCCACTTCGAACTTGTTCATGCTCAGCGCGTGTTCCAACAGTTCATCCGCTGTCTTCTTCGGTGCTGTAATATCTTTATGGTAAGGAACCTGACGCAGCAGTTGCAGATAGCAATCCAGCTGTTCGTGCATTTGTTCGCGCGTCAGCGAGCGTTGGCGCGAGGCTAACAAGGCGGTAGAGCACAGGTTCATTGCATTTGCTGCCGCAGAATTGTTGATGCGCACCATGATATCCATAGAGATATCTTGCACCGTCGGTGTTAGCCAGCTTGGACGTTGTGCCTCGATGGGATCAATCGCGTCACGCCATTGCGGTACATGCTGGTTCAGATAGGTTGTCAGCGGGAGCGGTTCGCCGAAGTTCACATAACCCTGACCCAAATTACGCAGTTTGCGCAAACCGCGCACCATCTGCATAAAGCCTTCTTTTTCCTTCACCGCACCGCGCAGCTCTTTCGCATAGGTGCCGACTTCCATCACGTGCTCGTAACCGATATAAATCGGTACCAGCGTGATAGGGCGCGTGCCGCCTCTGAGCATAGCCTGAATGGTCATGGCCAGCGTACCGGTTTTCGGCTCTAACAGACGACCCGTGCGCGAACGCCCGCCTTCCATGAAGTATTCAACCGAATAACCACGGGCAAACAGCTCACCCAGATATTCACGGAAGATCGTGGAATACAGCTTGTTGCCTTTGAAGGTACGGCGAATAAAGAACGCACCAAGACGGCGGAAGATCGGTCCCGCTGGCCAGAAATTAAGGTTGATACCGGCGGCGATGTGCGGCGGCACCAAGCCTTGATGGTACAGAACGTAGGACAGCAGCAGATAATCCATATGGCTGCGGTGGCAGGGCACATAAACAATGCCGTGACCATCCTGCGCCAACTGGCGAACGCGTTCGGCGTTATGGACGTTAATCCCCTGATAAAGGCGATTCCACGTCCAGCTCAATACACGATCCGACAAACGCACGGCTTCGTAGGAGAAGTCGGCGGCGATTTCTTCCATCAGCGCAATCGCGTTTTGCTGCGCTTTCTCATGAGAAATCTTCTTGCTGCGCGCCTCATCGTCTACGGCTTTCTTGATCGCTTTGGAATCAAGCAGCTTGTTAAATAGTTCCTGACGCACTGGCAAGCGCGGCCCAACTGCCGCCAAACGCTGGCGTGAGAAGTGCATACGCGCGACGCGTGCCAGCTTGTGGGCTATGGTTTTGTCCGTGCCGTGCTCGGTCGCCATATAGCGTAGCGAGACCGGGCTGGAGAAGCGGACAAAGCTGTCACGGCCTAGCCACAGGACGGCAAAGAATTTCTCGATGCCGTTGAGCAAACGCAGGTGTGGCGCGGCCTGCGAATGGCCTTCCCGACCTGGGGATCGCCCAAACATCACGGAAACCGGCACCATCTGTACGTCTAAATCTGGATTGGCACGATGCAGGTCCAGATAGTCGTGGAACAGCTTGACGGATTTCTGCTTGGGAACGTAATAGCGGAAGACGCGTGGCCCGTCATTAATAAAGACGTGGCTGGGAAGTTCGACGCCATTGAATTCGAACGGCAGCGAAGGATCGGGTAACCCTAATGCCAAGCACTTCGCACGTAGCGTTAAGAGATCCGCCTGAGAGTTATAAGGCAGAACATAGAGTATAGGACGTGAGGGATCTAACCCCAACTCGACCACCGGATCTGCGGGAATAATTTTGCTTTTCACTAGCAGTTTCAGTGGGAGATTCAATAATTTATAGTAAATTTTACGCCAACCTGACATAACAACGTGGAGCCTCTTGTTAGCAATGCGCCGCAAGGATACCAGAAACTGCGCTGGAGATCTGTGGTGATGAGACAACGTAGGTGCGTTAAAATGCGAACTATTTTACATAAATAATGGAGAACAAATGAATAAAGCAACGGGGATGACCCGGATTATTAAGGCGACCGGTTATTCCTTTAAGGGGCTGAAGCAGGCGTGGGAGCATGAGGCGGCGTTTCGTCAGGAAACGATACTGACCCTTGTCGGCGTCATTATCGCATGTTTACTGCCGGTTACGCTGGTCGAGAAGCTCCTGCTGATTGTGTCTGTGGTACTGATTATGCTGTTTGAGCTGGCCAACAGCGCCATTGAAGCGGTTGTTGATCGCATTGGTCTCGAGCACCATGAATTATCCGGTCGGGCGAAAGATATCGGCTCGGCGGCTGTCTTTGTTGCCATCTTGTTAGCCGCTGTCGTCTGGGGCAGTATCCTCTGGCAACATTTTGCCTGACGGTACGCATAAATGAGTAAAAGTCAGGGCTTTGCCTATATCCCGATTCCCAATTGTGCCTTACCTGTATATACTCACAGAAAGACTGTATAAACAACCAGGGGGCGGAATGAAAGTATTAACAGCAAGGCAGCAGCAGGTTTATGAGCTGATCCGCGATCATATTGCGCACACTGGGATGCCGCCAACGCGCGCGGAAATTGCTCAACAGCTGGGGTTTCGCTCTCCCAATGCGGCTGAAGAACATTTGAAAGCGCTGGCGCGTAAAGGCGTGATTGAAATTGTATCGGGTGCTTCACGCGGTATTCGTCTGCTGATGGAAGAAGAGACGGGCATTCCTCTGGTTGGTCGCGTCGCCGCAGGTGAACCTCTGCTGGCACAGGAACATATTGAATGTCGCTATCAGGTTGACTCTGCGATGTTCAAACCCAGCGCTGATTTTTTGCTGCGAGTGAGCGGCATGTCGATGAAAAATATCGGTATATTGGATGGCGATTTGCTGGCTGTACATAAAACGGAAGATGTGCGCAACGGCCAGATCGTCGTGGCGCGTATTGACGATGAAGTGACGGTGAAGCGCCTGAAAAAGCAGGGCAATACGGTGCACCTTATCGCTGAAAATGAAGAGTTCTCCCCCATCGTTGTCGATCTGCGCCAGCAAAGCTTTTCGATAGAAGGTTTAGCGGTTGGCGTCATTCGTAATAGCGACTGGAGCTAACCGTTCGCAGAGATGCACTGCTCGCCAGTCTGGATCAGTGCATCATGTTCTGTGTGTTAATCTGCCAATCTGCCAGATATATATATTTAGTTACATTTCGTGCGCGTTTCTACGATCCCCATTATCCTTCTGTTTTTTCACTGCTTTTTGCGGTCATTTTCCCTTTCTCAACGCCCATTCCAGTCACAAATTCCTGGTTTTATCTTTTAAGTGAAATATTCGACTATAATTTTTAGCAAGGTAAGCATTTTTATCTTGATTAATCGTTTGCCGATTGATCATTAGCCATCACATTGAGATAGCCCAGTAATCAAGGGAGACAGTGGCGAAGAGCACCGTCATGGTTCACATATTTATGATGCTGCTTACTGAATAAATCTATTTATCTGAAACTGATGCATAAGTCGGTAGTCACGATTTTTTATGCGCAATTCACCTAAGGTACGGAGATTCTTATGAATAAAGACCAAGCCAGCGGTAACTGGAAACAGTTTAAAGGTAAAGCGAAAGAGCAATGGGGCAAATTAACGGATGACGATCTGACGGTCATCGAAGGTAAACGTGACCAACTGGTGGGTAGAATCCAGGAACGTTACGGGTACGAAAAAGAAGCGGCAGAGAAAGAAGTGAAACACTGGGAAGATCACCATAAATATCACTGGTAACTATCATTGGTAGCTATCACTGGTCACAACAGTGATGTCTCTCCACAGAAAAAACGATAGCCCCTGGGCTATCGTTTTTTAATGGGAACAGTATGGTCGTGATCGCAATGATCCGGCTGTTTGCATGATGCAACTTCCTGACAGCCTCCACACAAGCCGTGTGCTTCCACCACGCTGTGACGCAACGTAAACCCTGACTGCTGTGCCAGACTACGCAGCGTTTCTTCCACACCTTCGGTTTGACGTTCTGTAACCTGTCCGCAGCGGTCGCAGATGAAAAGGGCGGACGTGTGGCTGTGGTCTTCAATATGGTGACACAGCACGTAGCTGTTGTTTGATTCGACGCGATGAATGAAGCCTTGTTCCAGCAGAAAATCCAGCGCGCGATAGACAGTTGGCGGTTTCGCCTGAGGTTCAGAAACGCGCAACAGGTCCAGCAGGTCATAAGCGCTGATAGCACCGGACTGCTGTGCCATAAGGCGTAAAACCTCTAACCGCTGTGGCGTGAGACGCACAGCGCGCTGCTGACAAATCTGTTCAGCCTGGGCAAGAAGTTTGTCCTGTTTGGTTGAATCCATTGTCATATCACCCTGACGCGTTGAGGAACAAGACGGATATCTTACCACGACTGAATAAAAACGCCGAACTGGCGGAGTTTTCCTGCGAAAACAACTCTCTGCAAAAACAACTCCCTACAAAAAGAACGGACAGACGCGCTACATGACCAGATCGATGAGCAGCGCCCGCAAAGGCGACTCTGCCTGTAGCGTCAACGACGTCTCTTCCTTAATGAAGGCTCCGTCGCCGCAGTGTAGTGTTTCACTGTTCTGATTGCCTTTTACCGCCATTGAACCGTGGATCAATTGGAGGTACGCCTGATTTCCCTTTAGCGCGATGGTGCTTTGCTCATTCTGCTGGAGATCGACATGATGAACCCAAACCTGCTGGCGCAGTTGCAGGCTATTGTGTTCACCTTCCGGTGAGGCAAGCAGCGTATGGTTTACTGAACTCAGCCCCATGCGCTGCAACGGGCTGTTCTCTCGCGTTTGGCAAGCATTCAGCCATAATTGCAGTCGCGTCAGCGGCTTGTTGGCGCTGGTATTATGTTCGCTATAGCTGACGTTTGGCTGCGTGGAGAGCAGTAGCACATCTCCGGCTTTGGCCTGAATGTGGCCGCCGTTGCTGTCACGGTATTCTGCTTCGCCCTGAAGAATAATGTTCAGAATATCAACCCGTGGGTAGGTTCGCGGCTGGAATGATGCCCCCGGTGCCAATACTTCCTGATTGAGCACGCGCAGAGATGCGTAGCCCAGCAGCTGTGGGTCAAAATAGTGACCAAAAGAAAAGGTATAGCGCGCCTGCAACCAGCCATAGTCGGCCTGGCCGCATTGCCCTGCTGCTCTTCGTGTGATCATAATTTTTATCCCCCAGAGAATTATTTATTGAACTGATAGTAATTGTGTGGACGTTGGATTGTTAGCTAGTTAATCTGGTGGGTATATTCAAAATTCCTGAATGAGTACGAAGATGGCGAGAGAACGAGCACTGACGCTGGAAGCCTTGAGGGTGATGGATGCGATCGATCGTCGTGGCAGCTTTGCCGCTGCGGCAGACGAGCTGGGTAGGGTGCCTTCGGCGCTGAGCTATACTATGCAGAAATTGGAAGAAGAGTTAGATGTGGTGCTGTTCGATCGTTCCGGGCATCGTACTAAATTCACGAATGTTGGGCGGATGCTGCTGGAACGCGGACGCATCCTGTTGGAGGCCGCGGATAAGCTCACGACGGATGCAGAAGCGCTGGCACGCGGTTGGGAAACGCACCTGACGATTGTGACGGAAGCGCTAATTCCGACTCAGCGAATTTTCCCATTAATCGATAAACTGGCGCTCAAAGCCAATACGCAGGTATCGATTCTGACGGAAGTGCTGGCCGGGGCGTGGGAGCGTCTTGAGCAAGGGCGCGCCGATATCGTGATTGCGCCAGACATGCATTTTCGCGCGTCTTCCGAAATGAATACCCGCAAGCTGTACACGATGAATAACGTTTATGTCGCCAGCCCAGAACATCCGATTCATCAGGAACCTGAACCGCTGTCGGATGCAATACGGGTGAAATACCGTGGGATTGCGATGGCAGACACCGCGCGCGAACGCCCAGTACTGACCGTGCAGCTGTTGGATAAACAGCAACGGCTGACGGTGAGTTCGCTGGATGATAAACGGCGTGCGCTGCTGGCGGGATTAGGCGTCGCGACCATGCCTTATCCGATGGTTGCGCAAGATATTGCCGAAGGGCGTTTGCTGGTGATTGGGCCGGAGCATCAGATGGAAAGCCAGATCATTATGGCGTGGCGGCGAGACAGCATGGGCGAGGCGAAATCCTGGTTCCTGCGTGAAATTCCGAAACTATTGAACCAGCCTTAAATCCTGCGTTTTTTTGCGGCAAGGTGTGGCTCCACACCTTGCCTCTGCACTTCACTACTCGCTCATGTGAATCGACAAAACCCTAGTACAAATCGACAAACGTCTTATCACGCTGATGAGGCTGGTTCAAATCTTGCTCTGGGCCCTGCGAAATCACGCCATGCGGGTTAATCGTGCCGTGGCTACGATAGTAGTGGTGACGAATGTGCGCCATATCGACGGTATCGGCGATGCCGGGCATCTGATAAATATCACGCAGAAAACCGAACAGATTGGGATAATCGCTTAGGCGATATTTATCGCATTTAAAATGCGTGTGATAGACCGGATCGAAACGGATCAGCGTCGTCCACAGCCGCAGGTCGGCTTCGGTTAACTGCTCACCTGTCAGATAGCGTTGTTTTGCCAGAATGTTTTCCAGATCGGATAGCGCGGCAAAAACGGTTGTGGCGGATTCATCATAGGCTGACTGGCTTGTCGCAAAACCAGCTTTGTACACACCGTTGTTGACCTTGTCGTAAATCCAGCCGTTCAATTCGTCAATCTGCGCGCGTAGCGCTTCTGGATAATAATCTCCCGCCGTTGCTCCCACGCCATCAAAAGCGCTGTTCAGCATGCGGATGATATCGGCGGATTCGTTACTGACGATGGTGTGCTGCTCGGTATCCCACAGGACAGGCACGGTCACCCGACCGCTGTAGTCTGGCATAGCGTGCAGGTAGAGTTGGTAGAGGAATTCGTGCTGATAGAGCGAGTCACCCGTTGCGGCTTCAAAATCGGTATCGAACGTCCAGCCCTGATCGAGCATTAACGGATGAACCACCGAAACCGCGATGTGATCTGTTAACCCTTTCAACTGCCGCATGAGCAGCGTGCGATGTGCCCACGGGCAGGCGAGCGAAACATAGAGATGATAACGGCCGGACTGAGCAGGAAAGCCACCTTTGCCGGTGAGGCCGGGTGCGCCATCGGGCGTTACCCAGTTGCGGAATGCGGATTCTGAACGCTTAAAATGGCCGCCGGTAGATTTGGTTTCATACCAGGTATCGTGCCATACGCCGTCAACCAGTTGTCCCATAAATCCTCCCGTTAGTGAGTGCGATAAAACAACGGCAAGCCTTATCTGCTTGCCGTCTCATTCGTTATTCGACTATTAAGTGTAGTACAGGCCGGAAAAGCCTCGTCTTACCACTTTTTGCCCAGCAGGCGGTCGATACTGAATGCGCCTGGGCCCGTTACAGCCAGCAGGAGGTAGCCACCAGCGATGGTCAGGTTTTTCATGAACATCAGTTGGTTCATGCCTTCCGCAAAGTTAGAGTGGAAAATCAGTGCGGTCAGCAGCGTAAAGCCCGCAGTGAACAGCGCGACGGTACGCGTCAGCAGACCGAACAGAACCGCCAGACCACCACCCAGTTCCAGCAGAATGGTCAGCGGCAGCAGGAAGGATGGAACGCCCATCGCCTGCATGTATTGTTGTGTGCCTGCATAGGCATCACCCAGCTTACCGTAACCTGCAACGATAAACAGAATTGGCATTAAGATACGTGCAACCAGCAGTGCAGTACTTTCTAAATTTTTCATCATCTCTCCAATTAATTTTGTTGTGGGCTATATTACCCTGTTTTGTTTGTTGTAGCAGGTGTGGTCTGAAAACCTAGCCCGCCATCAGGTTATGGGCAGATAGTATAGAGAGATGATTTGCGCTTCCAGCGAGTATAATTGTTGCTGTATTTCAGAAAAATTGATGTTCAGTGAACTGTGCAAGAACGCGCTGTAATGGCGCGAGCGCGTTAGGTAAAAGTCAGATGAAAAGTAGTAGCGTATAGATAAGACAGATAGCCGAAGCGATAGTAAGGATTACGGACGTGGCTCAAACGTTTTGCGGACGAGTCTGACTGTGCCCCACAGCCCGACAAGGCGGCGTCCCCAGCGAATCATGCGGCTGGGATGTCGCACGCCATAGAGCGCCACGAGGCTGGAGCCCACGATCCAGTATTTACGCCACTGCATCAGGCTTTGCCAGCCGTGATCGTAACGGGCAGTGGTATCCAGCCAGTGTTTTTTACCTGCCGATAAATCCAGCCGCTGCTGCTGTATCTGGCGCAGTAGCTGGGCTTTTTCTCTGTCTCGCTGCTGACGCTGGTTCACTTGGGATCTTCCTCCAGCAGCGATCTGTCGGTCGCCAGCTCCTTACGCGTCGCTTTGAGCAAGGTGGAACGACGTACCTTCACGAGTGTCCATATACCGCCTATCAGCGCCAGTCCGAGCAATGTGGCGGTAATACACCCCAGCGCAAAAAGACGATACTGCGGATCGATACCCCAGATGATCAGCGCAATCAGGCTCATAATGCCAAAAGTGGCGAAAATCAGCGTCAGACCGACCATCATCAGCAACTGAATCAGATTGGTTTTTTCTTCCTCTAATTCAATGACGGCGAGTCGAACACGGTTTTCCACCATGCTGACAATAATGGAGATGATGCGCTGAGCAGAAGCCATGACCCCGCTTGCGGGGCCTTGTTGTGATTTATCCGTCATAACGATCCGCTAATTAGCGACGAGACAGAAGGACGCCAAGCACGACGCCCACAGCAGCACCAATACCGACACCAGTCCACGGGTTCTGACGTACATAGTCGTCCGCCGATTCAACCGCTTCTTTGGTTTGGGAGGCAATGCGCTCACCGGTATCGCTCAGGCGGCTACGGGTTTCTTTCAGCGCGCTTTCTGCCTTATTGCGCAGTTTGTCGAGTTCCGCTTTAGATTTATCGCTGGAGGTACTTAATACTTCTTCCAGCGTATCTGCCAGTGATTTCAATTCGGTGCGTAGGTATTCAGAATTTTGATCTTTAGCCATATTAATAACCCTTCGTATTATAAACCTGAATGTTAACTATAGCTGAAGCTGAGATTTATGCCGCCCCAGACGGATACGGACAATTCTGATAACTCGCTGTAAATTTTAGCGATTTGGTTTTTTGAATATAAAATGAACAATTGCTGTGTGTTTTATAGGGACAATATACTGATGAGTTATTGCGATGCTGCACGTTCCGCTGAGCGTAATTCCTGCTCGGCTTCAGCCAGCTTTCTTTCGCGCTTGAGGATCTTTTCGGCATCATCCCCTTTCTGCCGGCTTTCGTTCAGTTCCTGCTGGCGTTCAGCGACGTCTTTATGCTTTTCCGCAATGGCTTCCTGACGTTTCTCTGCTAATCCGGCATCCGTACAGTGGGTTTTCACGCCGTCCAATGCCTTCTCTAACCCGTTGATGCGATTCTGATTGCCATGCTTACGCGCTTCATCGATTTGGCGCTGAATATCTTGCGCTTTCTGCTGACAGGTTTCCACCTGATTGGCGGTATTCGCCAGCACGTGGCCGGAAAACAGGACAGATAATGCAATGATGGATGGAAATAGTTTCATCTTTGTCACCCCAGTTTGGATTGTTTCTGTGTCAGTTTCTGCTGCCAGAACGGTGTCGGGATTGTCGCCTGCTGCGCGGTAATGGTGACTTTGGGCAGAGACAATCGCAGGACATCTCTGGCAGCGATACTCTGTTCTGGCGAAGCAAGACGGACGATCAGGCTATCTTGCTCTGGTGTAATGCTTTTGATCGCAATGCCTTTTTCATTAAGACGCTGATATACGTAAAAGCCATCGGGCAACGCAGCACCATCGTCAGGCTTGATGTGCAGCATCGCATCACCCTGGGAATGACGAAGCGACTGGGACTGCGTCAATACAATCATCGGTAGAGCAAGCAATAGCAGTATGCGACCTGCTTTTCTGGAGAAGAGCTTAGGAAATAATCCGCGAATTGACACGGTTAGCTCCCCTTTTCTGCATTACTTGTTTTATCGTCACGTTTTTTACGCCACAGGACAAAGAGCGATCCAAACAGGCCGATAAACAGCAGGGCCAGCGGCAGTATCATCAGGCAGAGCATCAGCTCGTCTTCATATTTCAGGAAGACCGTTGTTTTCCCTAAGGCGAAGCCCAGCGTAACCAGAATAAACACCCACAGGAACCCACTCATCCAGTTAAAGAACTGAAAGCGCGCGTTATTCAGGCCAGACAAGCCTGCGATGGTTGGGAGTAACGTTCTGACAAAAGCCAGAAAGCGACCCACTAAAAGCGCGGACAAACCATGACGGTGAAAGAGCTGGTGGGCGCGTTGGTGATAGTGCGCGGGCAAATGCGATAGCCAGCCCTGAACGACTCCCGTGTTGCCAAGCCATTTCCCCTGAATATAGCTGGCCCAACAGCCAAGGCTGGCGGCTGTCGTCAGGAGGAATATCGTAAAAGGGTAATTCATTGTGCCCTTGGCGACGAGGACGCCGACCAAAATAAGCAGGCTATCGCCGGGCAAGAACGCGGCAGGGAGCAGACCATTTTCCAGAAAGATAATCAGAAACAGTAATATGTAGATGGTCCATACCAGCTTCGGGTCGGCTAAAATATCGAAATCCTGATGCCAGAGTGCGTTTAACAGTTCTTTGATTAATTCCATCCGGTATTCCTAATACTGCTGTTGCATTTAGCCTTGGCGACAATCACGCTTCTGGACATGATAAGAGTGAATACAGTGCTCTCAGGGAGCAGGATTATTATTTTTTTATGATCTCTGCTTCGTTCCACCTGATAGTGGAGCTGGCGTCTGACTCGATGTTCGCTTTTCGCTGCGAGCCCGATGAACAGGCTGCTTGGGGATTGTTTGGTCTTGGCAAACTTTGCATCCAAAGCGATGGATTAAGCGTAAGAAAGACGCGTTAACTGTAACAAAATAGGTGTTCTTGAGACAGAAAAATATTACGACAACTGAGGCGGTTTAGGGGGATTTTTCGAGGAAGAGTTGTGATTTCTGCCATATTTTACACTCGCTGACAGAAATCAACGTTTTCTGACTTTTTCCCTTTGGTTCAAAAATTTCCCCCTGCGCCTAAAACGGGGGAAAGGATGCATATTTAGGACTTGCCCGTATGTATCTGGTCGAGGTGGACGACCGGATTCTCGGCGAACATATAGCGATCGACGTTAAACTCGAAATCATCGGTCGTGGCGCGAAACAGCATCTGTTTGGTGTTTTCCAAATGTTGCCACATTGCCAATTTTGCAGCGTAAGGATCTTTGCGAATCAGTGCCTTAAGGATGCGGTCGTGTTCCTCGCACCAGCTTTCAATCGACTTGTCGTCAATGTGCTCATGCAGTTTGCGCCAGTAAGGATTATGAATCCGTTGGCTCCACATTTTCTCGACGATGGTCGCCATCGCGGAGTTCTGTGTTGCCAGCGCGACCTGAACGTGGAATTTGAGATCCCACTGAGAATCACGGAAGCGATCTTCCTGACGCGCATATTCCTGAATTTCCATCAGTTGGATGATGTCCTGACGGGTCACCTGTGTGGCCGCAAATTCAGCAATATTGCTTTCAATGAGTTGGCGAGCCTGAAGCAGCTCAAAGGGGCCTGCCGCGACGAATTCAATATCGCCGCTATTAATGAACGAATTCTTCTGCTGGTTGGAAATAACGTGAATGCCTGAACCCTTGCGTACTTCAACGTACCCTTCGACTTCCAGCATAATGATGGCTTCGCGCACCACGGTGCGGCTGACGTTCATTTCTTCAGAAATATAGCGCTCTGCCGGTAATTTTTCGCCGACCTGATACATACCACTTTCGATGCGCTGTTTTAATTCTGCGGCTAACTGCTGGTATAGCCGTCGGGGTTCAGTGAGTGCCATGATGATGTCTACTCTCGATAGATGACGGTCCATGTGCCACGTCAGGGCCTGAGTGTCTATCTCGTTAATCTTTCAGGGATGATTTGTTATACCACTTAATCATAGCAGCAACCAATGTTGTGGTCACAGTTATCGCGGTGTGTTATCGGAGGGAGGTGGCTCACCCAGTCGCAGATCATACCGGATGAGCCAGGATAATGCAGGGATTATCAGTGTTGGTTGGCTTCTTTCAATGTTTCAGCCGCGGCGGCGACTTCTGATGCCGGTTGGTTTTTCAACACGGTCCAGATGACGATAGCACCCAACAGGTCAAAGACGGCCAGTGCCGCGAACAGCGGGCTGAAGCCCATCGTGTCGGCCAGTGCGCCCACAACCAGAGCAAATAGGGTGCTTGCCATCCAGGCTGCCATGCCGGTCAAACCATTTGCCGTTGCGACTTCATTACGGCCAAATACGTCAGATGACAGCGTAATCAGCGCGCCGGACAGCGACTGGTGCGCAAAACCACCGACGCACAGCAGAGCGATGGCGACATAAGGGCTGGAGAACAGCCCGATCATGCCCGGCGCAATCATCAGTACCGCGCCCATCGTGACGACCATTTTGCGGGAAACGATCAGGTTCACTTTGAAGTGTTTTTGGAACAGCATTGGCAAGTAACCGCCCAGAATGCAGCCGATATCGGCGAACAGCATCGGCATCCAGGCGAACATGGCGATTTCTTTCAGGTTAAAACCGTAGGCTTTGAACATGAACAGCGGGATCCACGCATTGAACGTTCCCCAGGCGGGTTCAGCCAGAAAACGCGGCAGTGCGATACCCCAGAATTGACGGTTACGCAGGATCTGCAAGGCGGACATTTTTTTCGCGTTATTGGTCTGGTGCTGTGCTTCTTGCCCGCTAAGAATGTAGTCGCGCTCTTCGTCGCTGAGTTTTTTCTGATCTTTCGGGTGCTTATAGAAAATGAGCCAGCAGAGGGCCCAGATCAGGCTCAGTACACCGGTAATGATAAAGGCCATTTCCCAGCTGTGCGCCACAATCGCCCACACGACCAGCGGTGGCGCGATCATGGCGCCGATGGATGACCCCACGTTGAAGTAACCCACCGCAACAGAGCGCTCTTTTGCCGGAAACCATTCGCTACTGGCTTTCAGGCCAGCAGGGATCATGGCTGCTTCTGCCATACCGACAGCGCCGCGGGCGATCGCTAAACCCCCCCAGCTGTTTGCCAACGCGGTGCCCATACAGCAGATGGCCCACAGAATGGCGAACATGGCATAGCCGATTTTTGTGCCAAGCAAATCCAGTACATAGCCAGCGATGGGCTGCATAATGGTATAACAAGCTGAGTAGGCAGCAACGATGTAAGAATACTGCTGTGTCGTGATGTGCAACTGATCTTGTAGCGTCGGTGCGGCGACAGACATTGCATTACGCGTCAGATATCCCAGCACGGTGCCAATGGTCACCAGGCCGATCATATACCAGCGTAATCCTTTGATTTTACGCATTTACTTTCTCTCCGAGTCAATAAAAAACACCGTAATGGCTCTTGAGTGGCCTCAGGGTGTGATGTGTCTTGTGATGTCGTGCGACACGTTTTGTTGTTGTGCTGAACAGGAAAACCCTTCTCTTTGTGAGATAGCGATTGAATCCCTGCTTAAGGCAGCGCTACAATAATTTGTCATACAACTTTAAAAGTTGAGTGATATCACAAAACCATTATTTTTATGTGGAATAGCTGATTCCTCGTTTAAACCGAGAGAGATAGGCCGTTTACGGCGATAAATGCTGGGTTATTGTACTATTTGTTACATTTTTGCGATCATGACCTCACAAATACTGTGAGATATCGCGCATAATTGGTGTGATATCTTTTAACGGTTAACTAATTTGGTGCACAAGAAGCACGGTAAGGAAGAGAACATGCCCCAGTTTATGAGTGAAGATTTTCTGTTAGACAGTGAATTTGCCCGTCGTCTTTATCATGAGTATGCCGTCGACCAACCGATATTTGACTATCACTGCCATTTGCCGCCTGAGCAAATCGCGGAAAACTATCGCTTCAAAAATTTGTATGACATCTGGCTAAAAGGCGATCACTACAAGTGGCGCGCGATGCGCACCAACGGCGTGCCTGAGCGTTTGTGTACGGGCGATGCCAGCGATTGGGAAAAATTTGAAGCCTGGGCTGCTACCGTGCCGCACACCATCGGCAACCCGCTTTACCACTGGACACATCTGGAACTGCGTCGTCCGTTCGGCATCACCGGCACGCTGCTGTCGCCGAGCACGGCAAAAGACATTTGGGATCGTTGTAATGCCATGCTGGAACGCGATGATTTTACCGCGCGCGGCATCATGCAGCAGATGAACGTGAAAATGGTTGGTACGACAGACGATCCGATTGACGATCTGCGCCACCATAAAACCGTTGCTCAGGATTCAAGCTTCTCTATCAAAGTGTTGCCGAGCTGGCGCCCAGATAAAGCGTTCAACATTGAACTGGCAACCTTCAACGACTACATGGCGAAACTGGGTGAAGTCTCCGACACCGACATTCGTCGTTTCAGCGATCTGCAAACGGCGCTCACCAAGCGTCTGGATCACTTCGCCGCACACGGCTGTAAAGTGTCTGACCACGCGCTGGATGTGGTGATGTTTGCCGAAGCCGATGACGCTGCGCTGGATAAAATTCTGGCGCGTCGTCTTGCGGGCGAAACGCTAAGTGAACATGAAGTGGCACAGTTCAAGACCGGCGTTCTGGTCTGGCTGGGTGCGGAATATGCCCGTCGCGGCTGGGTTCAGCAGTATCACATTGGCGCACTGCGCAACAACAACCTGCGCCAGTTCAAGCTGCTGGGGCCGGATGTGGGCTTCGATTCCATCAACGACCGTCCGCTGGCTCAGGAACTGTCTCGCCTGCTCAGCAAACAGAATGAAGAAAACCTGCTGCCGAAAACCATCCTTTACTGCCTGAACCCGCGCGATAACGAAGTGCTCGGTACCATGATCGGCAACTTCCAGGGCGAAGGGATGCCGGGCAAGATGCAGTTCGGTTCCGGCTGGTGGTTCAACGATCAGAAGGACGGCATGCAACGTCAGATGACCCAGTTAGCGCAGCTTGGTCTGCTGAGCCGCTTCGTCGGTATGCTGACCGATAGCCGCAGCTTCTTGTCTTATACCCGTCATGAATATTTCCGCCGCATCCTGTGCCAGATGATTGGCCGCTGGGTGGAAGATGGCGAAGCGCCAGCCGATCTGCCTTTGCTGGGCGAAATGGTGAAAAACATCAGTTTCGATAACGCTAAAAACTATTTTGCCATCGAGCTGTAATTCCACGGCGTCGTAAGGTGTGAATTGCGCGAGGACGCGGCAGTAAGACTCCCAAAGGGGCTTACGCCGCAACTCCCGGTGTCTCGGTCTTTTGTCTTAAGGTAGCCTGTTAATGCAAACGTTAAATCGTCGTAACTTCCCCGGTCGTCAACACCCAGATCGTGTTATCCAGTTTGGTGAAGGCAACTTCCTGCGCGCTTTCGTCGACTGGCAGTTGGATTTGCTGAATGAGCACACCGATCTGGATGCGGGCATTGTCGTTGTTCGCCCGATCGATTCCGATTTCCCGCCCGCGCTGGACACTCAGGATGGCCTGTATACCACCATTATCCGTGGTCTGAACGAGCAGGGTGAAGCAGTGCGTGAACCCCGCCTGATCCGTTCGGTAAACCGTGAAATTAACGTGTACCGTCAGTTCGATGAGTATCTGGCGCTGGCGCACGATCCGAATATCCGCTTCGTGTTCTCCAATACCACCGAAGCGGGTATCAGCTATCACGCCGATGACCGCCTGAACGACGCGCCGCCTGTAAGCTTCCCGGCGAAATTAACCCGTCTGCTGTATGAACGCTTCTGTCATTTTGACGGTGCGGCGGATAAAGGCTGGGTGCTGCTGCCGTGCGAGCTGATTGATTACAACGGCGTGGCGCTGAAAGAGCTGGTGCTGCGCTATGCCGCACAGTGGAAACTGACGCCAACGTTTACTGCCTGGCTGAACGATCACAATACCTTCTGCTCAACGCTGGTCGACCGTATTGTCACGGGTTATCCGCGTGCCGAAGTGGAAGCGCTACAGCAGGAAATGGGCTATCAGGATACGTTTTGGGATACGGCGGAACACTTCTACCTGTTCGTGATTCAAGGGCCACAGTGGCTGGCGGAAGAATTGCGTCTGAACAAGCTGGATCTGAACGTCCGTATCGTTGATGACATCAAACCGTACAAAGAACGTAAAGTCGCGATTCTCAACGGTGCTCATACTGCGCTGGTGCCGGTGGCATTCCTCGCAGGTCTGGATACCGTTGGCGAATCGATGAATGATGCCCTGATTGGCAAATTCGTAGAAAAGACCATTGCCGAAGAGATTGTGCCGGTATTGGATTTGCCGCATGACGAACTGACGTCATTTGCTCAGGCCGTGCTAAGTCGCTTCCGCAACCCGTTCATTCAGCATCAGCTGTTATCTATCTCGCTGAATGGCATGACCAAATTCCGCACCCGTATTCTGCCGCAGTTGCTGACCTACCGTGAGCGCCACGGTGAGCTGCCTGCCCGCCTGACGTTTGCGCTAGCGGCCTTGATTGCATTCTATCGCGGCGAGCGCAGCGGTGAAGGCGATGCGTTACAAACCTATCCGTTGCAGGACGATGCACACTGGCTGGAACGTTATTCCACGCTGTGGGCGGGCGTAAAAGAAAACACCGTCAGCCTGGCTGAATTGGTGAATGTCGTACTGCGCGATGCCGATCACTGGGAGCAGGATTTAACACTGGTTCCTGGCCTGGCTGCGCAGGTGACTGAACAGTTGCAAACCATCGTTGAGCGCGGCATGCGCGCAGCCGTGGAAGGTTATTGCTAATCAGTAAGAAGGGTTATCCATGCAAAGTATTATAAAAATTCATTCTCTGGACAATGTGGCTGTCGCCCTGCGTGATGTCGAGCAAGGCGAAACGGTGTCGGTGGATAGCCATACGGTGACACTTCAGCAACCTGTCGTGCGCGGACATAAGTTCGCGCTGGAAACCATCGCACCGGGAGAAATGATTACCAAGTATGGCCTGCCAATCGGCCATGCGTTGGTGTCTATTGCTCCTGGAGAACACATCCATTCCCAGAATGCGAAAACCAATCTGAGCGATCTGGACGAATATCAGTATGAACCAGAATTTCTCGAACTGCCGCCGCAGATGGGCGATCGGGATGTGCAGCTCTATCGCCGCCAAAATGGCGATGTCGGTATCCGTAATGAGCTGTGGATCCTGCCTACCGTCGGTTGCGTGAACGGGATTGCCCGCCAGATTCAGCAGCGTTTTCTGAAAGAAACTAACGATGCGGAAGGGATCGACGGCGTTTACCTGTTCAGCCATACCTTCGGCTGCTCACAGCTCGGTCAGGATCACGAAAACACCCGTACGATGCTGCAAAACATGGTGCGTCACCCGAATGCGGGGGCTGTACTGGTGATCGGTCTGGGTTGTGAGAACAATCAGGTTGACGCCTTCCGCACGACGCTGGGCGATTTTGATTCCGATCGCGTGACGTTCATGGTGTGCCAGCAGCAGGACGATGAAGTTGAAGCCGGTCTGGAACGGCTGCATACGCTGTATGAGGCGATGCGCCATGACAAACGCGAGCCGGGTAAGCTGAGCGAGTTGAAGTTTGGTCTGGAATGCGGCGGCTCCGATGGGCTGTCTGGTATTACTGCCAACCCGCTGTTAGGCCGTTTCTCTGACTATCTGATCGCCAACGGCGGCACCACCGTGCTGACCGAAGTGCCGGAAATGTTCGGTGCGGAACGTATTCTGATGAGCCGCTGCCGTGATGAAGCCACGTTTGAGAAAACCGTGCACATGGTCAATGACTTCAAACAGTACTTCATCGCGCACAACCAGCCGATTTACGAGAACCCCTCGCCGGGTAACAAGGCGGGCGGGATCACCACGCTGGAAGAGAAATCACTGGGCTGTACGCAAAAGGCCGGACAGAGCAAAGTGGTGGACGTGCTGAAATATGGTGAGCGCTTACATACACCGGGGCTCAACCTGCTCAGCGCACCGGGGAATGATGCCGTCGCCACCAGCGCGCTGGCGGGTGCCGGTTGCCATATGGTGCTGTTCAGTACCGGACGCGGTACGCCTTACGGTGGATTCGTGCCTACCGTAAAACTGGCGACCAACAGCGAGCTGGCGAAGAAGAAACCACATTGGATTGATTTCGATGCAGGGCGTCTGATTCACGACATGCCGATGGATGAACTGCTGAGCCAGTTTGTGGAGCTGATTGTCGAGATTGCTGACGGCAAGCGTACGAAGAACGAAGTGAACGACTTCCGCGAATTAGCCATATTTAAGAGCGGCGTGACGTTATAAATTACATTCATTCCAATTAAAATAAAACGGCGTTTCATTTTTATAATGACGCCGTTTTTTTTCGCCACAACTTTTATTCGCTACAACTTTTAGAGGCAGGGATCATGACACATTATTGGATTGCCCAGTCTGTTGGTGTACTGGCATTTATGGTCGGCATCACCATGTTTTTCAACCGTAACGATCAAAAATTCAAAATACAGCTCTCGGCATACAGCGCCGTCATTGGTCTGCATTTCTTCTTGATGGGGGCAAATGCGGCAGGTGCCAGTGCATTGTTGAACTCGGCACGTACATTAATCTCACTGAAAACGCACAACATCCTCGTGATGTTTGTCTTTATCTCACTGACGCTGCTCTTTGGTTTGTCAGGCATGAACCATGCGATGGAACTGCTGCCGATAGCGGGCACGGTCGCCAGTACCTGGGCGCTGTTTCGTACGTCTGGGTTAACGACGCGCTGCGTGATGTGGTGCTCAACCGCCTGCTGGGTTGCGCATAATATCTGGCTGGGCTCGATTGGTGGGTCGTTGATTGAAGGCAGTTTCCTGCTGATGAACGGTTTTAACATCATCCGCTTCTGGCGCATGCAGCAGCGCGGCATCGATCCTTTTAGCGTAGAGAACAAAGCGTAATTTCAGGTGTTTCTCGTCACTTTAGGGCCGCTCGTTTTTAAGCGAGCGGCTGATAATCAATCCTAATCAATTACAGCAAATTCAAGCGTTCTTTTTCCGCCAGTTTGGCATCTTCTGCCTGACAGACAGCAGCGGTAAAAATCACGTCTGTTGACGAGTTTAATGCCGTTTCTGCGGAGTCCTGCAATACGCCGATAATGAACCCAACCGCAACCACCTGCATGGCGATATCATTGGAGATACCGAACATGCTGCACGCCAGTGGAATCAATAGCAGTGAACCACCCGCCACACCCGATGAGCCACAGGCACAGATAGATGCCACCACGCTCAGTAATAATGCGGTAGCGATATCAACTTCAATCCCTAGTGTATGAACGGCTGCCAGCGCCAGTACCGTAATGGTAATCGCCGCACCGGCCATATTGATGGTAGCGCCCAACGGTATAGCCACGGAATAGCTATCTTCATTCAGGTTCAGCTTACGACACAGTTCCATATTGACCGGAATATTGGCGGCGGAGCTGCGGGTAAAGAAGGCGGTTACGCCGCTCTCGCGCAGGCAGCGCAGCACCAGCGGATAAGGGTTGCTGCGAATCTTCCAGTAGACGATTAGCGGGTTGATCACCAGCGCAACCAGCAACATACCACCGATCAACATCATCAGCAGGTGGGCGTAGCCCCACAGCGCACCGAAGCCGGTTTCCGCCAGCGTTGAGGCGACCAGACCAAAGATCCCCAGCGGTGCGAAGCGGATCACGACACGCACGATAGCTGTTACTGCATGAGATGCATCGCTGATCAGGTTCTTTGTGGAAGCTGACCCATGACGGAAAGCTAATCCCAGACCTACAGCCCACACCAGAATACCGATGTAGTTGGCATTGAGCAGAGCGTGAATCGGGTTAGCGACAACACTCATCAACAGGCCTTTTAATACTTCGACAATCCCTGACGGTGGCGTAATGTCAGTAGCTTGCGCACTCAGTGCTAGCGTAGAGGGAAACGTGATACTCAACACGACGGCAATGAAGGCCGCAGAGAAGGTGCCAATGAGGTAAAGAACCAGAATGGGGCGGATATTGGTTTTCTGCCCTTGTTGGTGATTGGCGATAGATGCCATGACCAGCATGAATACCAGAATGGGGGCGACGGCTTTCAATGCGCCGACGAACAGCGTTCCCAATAAGCCAGCCGCCAGCGCGGCCTGCGTGGACAGTGAAGCCAGAATAATACCCGCCGCAAGCCCTAGAAGAATCTGTTTAACCAGGCTGCCGTGGGTAATGTACTGCAAAAAACGAGAGTGTTGAGTTTCCATAATTTTGACGATGTAACCGTTCCGCTAAGTAGTTGTCTGTACGGAGCTGACACCTCTGGCTTGTGCCGGGTGGCTTTGTTTTTCCGTAACGAAGTGTGTTTTCGTGTATCAGTATATGAAAATTTATTTTTGGGAAAAGCAATGATGTGGTTTTTTATGACGGACATCCTTGTCCGTCACCCTGCGGGCCGTTGCTATGCAACGTTGAAAAACGCTCCCGACGTTTTTTTATGACGGACATCCTTGTCCGTCACCCTACGGAGAGGTGAAAAACAGGATTAACGCTCGGCGCGTTTGTTCACCCAGACGTTGATCAGCATGGTGATGACCAGAATGCTGGCAACGACGCCCAGAGAAATCGCCACCGGAATATGGAAAATGTCGATGAGCATCATCTTGGTACCAATGAAGATCAGGATGACGGCCAGACCATATTTCAACAGCGAGAAGCGTTCAGCCACGCCAGCCAGCAGGAAGTACATCGCCCGCAAGCCCAGAATCGCGAACAGGTTTGACGTCAGTACGATAAAGGGGTCGGTCGTGACGGCGAAAATAGCCGGGATACTGTCTACGGCGAAAATCACGTCGCTGATTTCAACCATAATCAGCACCAGAAACAGCGGCGTGGCATACAGGATGCCGTTACGACGGACGAAGAATTTTTCATTCTCGATGCTATCCGTCATGCGCAGATGGCTACGCAGCCAGCGTACCAGCGGTTTGTCGCCGATCGCTCCGTCACCTTCTTTAGCTAACGCCATTTTAAGGCCGGTAAACAGCAGGAACGCGCCGAACACATAGAGCAGCCACTGGAACTGCGTGACTAACCAACTGCCGCCAAACACCATCAGCGTTCTGAGAACGATGGCACCCAATACGCCGTAAATCAGCACGCGACGTTGGTATTGCGGGGGAACGGCGAAGTAGCTGAATAGCATCAGCCAGACGAAGACGTTATCGACGGCAAGCGCTTTCTCGATCAAATAACCGGTCAGGAAGGCCAGCGACTGGGCGTTGGCCACCTCGCGACCCATCGTGCCATCCAGATACCACCAGAAACCGGCGTTGAACAGCAGAGAGAGCGTGACCCAGATGATAGACCAGACGGCAGCCTGTTTGAACGTCATTACCGTCGACCCTTTGCGCCCTTGATAGAGCAGGTCGATGGCCAGCATTACTATAACAATGACAGCGAAGCTGCCCCATAACCATGGCGTGCCGATGGTGTGCATAGCAAGATCCTTAAATAGAAACAAAAACGGCCAACATCGGAAGGACGCTGGCCGCTTGTTATTAAAGCTGCAAATGCACCTCGCCTCCCGGCAAGGTCTCACTTACAACGTTAATGAAGCTGTCTCATCAAGGTTGCCCAGTAACCGGATGCGAAACGCATCGTAATGACGATTAGCTGGCGGAAAAGTTACTCCCCTTTGCCTGACTGAAGATAGGTGAAAAGATGATCTTGGTCAAATAATTATCGCTGTTTTACTCCGCATTCCCCGGCGTCGCAGCGTCGGCAGGAAACACGACACCTGTTTGGTGGCGAATTTCCGTCAGCAGCGCCGCAACGGTGCGTGAGCGCGCCAGTTCCGCATGGTTAATGTCGTTATTGTTCACCAGCGTGGCAAAGACTTCAGCTTCGTACAGCATGCTGTTGATATGCTGCGGTTGGCTGAGATCCAACTGCTTGCCTTCACGCGGAATGAATTTCACGTTCTGGCATTCAGACACTTTTTCAATCACCAGCGAACCGTCTTCCCCTTGAATTTCGCTGGAAATAGCGGAGTGGCTGACTTTGGAGTGGACGATGCTCACATCGAAATCGCCGTAATTCAGGATGATGCAGCCATGTGCGTCTACGCCGCTTTCCAGCAGTGTCGCGCTGGCCTGCGTGGTGCACGGTTCTCCCCATAGCGCGACGGCGAATGCCAGACAGTAGTAGCCGATATCCATGATAGAACCGTTGGAGAACGCCGGATTGAACGTGTTGGGGTTCTCACCCGCCAGATAGAGCGGATAGCGTGAGGAATACTGGCAGTAGCTCAGCACCACTTTACGCAATTTGCCAACTTTCGGCAGCGATTGCTGGATCACGCTAAAATTGGGCAGACTGGCAGTTTTGAACGCTTCAAAGAGGACGACCTGATTTTCTCTGGCACAGGCGACCATTTGTTCGACTTCATAGCGGTTGGAAGCCAGCGGTTTTTCACAGATGACGTGCTTGCCGTGGCTCAGGAAAAGCAGCGCCTGTTCGCAATGCAGGGAATTAGGGCTGGCCAGATACACGGCGTCGATAAGATCGGATTTCGCCATGGCTTCCAGTGAATCAAACAGCGTATCCACCATGTAATCGGCTTGAAACGGCTGCGCTTTTTCTGCCGTACGTGAATAGATGGCGGTGAGCTTCAGTTTGCCGGTTTCATGGGCGGCGTCAACAAACTGGCGGGTGATCCAACTGGTTCCTACAATGGCGAAGCGAATCATAAGTGTTTGGTATCCTGAAGGCATGGGGGATGACTATGCAGATTATCACGGTGAAATGACAAGGCAACGTCAATCATTTCCGGTTTTGGCAGAGAAAAGCATTTACTGACGGGCTGTTTTAAGGGATAAACAGCGCAAATTTTATGATGCAGGAGAGGCTAATGAGCCAACTTGAATTGGAAACGTGCAACCTGACGTTGGTGCGTTATCCTCAGGTCGCTGAAAACTCGGCGCTACAGGCGTGGGATGCCGCAGATGAATATCTGCTGCGTGAACTGGCTACCATGGAAATCGCGCCGGGCCCGCGCCTGATTTTCAATGATACGTTTGGTGCGCTGGCCTGCGGTTTACAGGCGCAATCGCCCGTCAGTATCAGCGACTCTTATCTGAGCCAACTGGCGACGCGACATAATCTGGAACTGAACGGTTATGATGCCGATGCGGTAACCCTGTTGGATAGCATGGCAGAGCTACCCGATGCACCTGCGCTGGTGGTGATAAAAATACCGAAAACGATCGCGCTGCTGGAACACCAGCTGAGAATGTTGCGCAAGGTTGTTACACCGCAAACGCGCATCATTGCCGGAGCGAAGGCGCGGGATATTCATACCTCTACGCTGCAACTGTTTGAACGCGTGATGGGGCCGACGAAAACCTCGCTGGCCTGGAAAAAGGCGCGTCTGGTTCACTGTGAGTGGGCGGAACTAAAAGTCAGTGAGCAATCACTTACTACTGAGTGGGAGCTGGATGGTTACGGCTATCGCATTCAAAACCTGGCTAACGTGTATTCGCGTAATGGGTTGGATATCGGCGCTCGCTTCTTTATGCAGCACTTGCCGGAAAAGATAGACGGTAAGATCATCGATCTCGGCTGTGGCAATGGCGTCATTGGGCTAGCGGCGCTGGAAGCCAACCCAGAAGCCACCGTCGGCTTCTTTGATGAATCCTACATGGCGGTGGCATCGAGCCAGACGAACGTTGAAGTCAACCGCCCGCAGGATATTGAGCGCTGTAGCTTCGTGGTGAACCACGGATTGTCTCGCGTTAGACGCGATACGTTGCAGGCGGTGCTGTGTAATCCGCCATTCCACCAGCAGCAGGCCGTGACGGACGAAATCGCCTGGCAGATGTTTATGGATGCCCGCCGTTGCCTTCAGGTTGGCGGAGAACTGCGCATCGTGGGGAATCGCCATCTGGATTATTTCCACAAGATGAAGCGCTTGTTCGGTAACTGTGAAACTCTCGCCAGCAACACGAAGTTCGCTGTACTGCGCTCGGTTAAAACGGGCTCGTCCCGCTAAGCCGCTCCTGTTTCGTGAGGCTAATTCAGCCTCACGAACTACAGTATTAACGCCAGCCGGGTGGCCTGATCGATCGCCCGGCGTGCGTCCAACTCCTGCGCCACATCGGCACCGCCAATCAGATGAACGTGACACCCAGCTGCGAGTAAGGGGTCATACAGCTTACGGTTGGGTTCCTGACCAGCACAGATAATGATGTTATCCACTGGCAGACAGCGTCGTTGCTGGTCGTGGATAATGTGCAGTCCCTCATCATCAATATGATGATATTCCACGCCGCCTAGCAGCGTCACACCGTGGCGCAGCAGCGTGGTGCGATGTATCCAGCCTGTCGTTTTCCCCAGATTTTCACCGGGCTTGCCGGTCTTCCGCTGTAATACGGTAATGTCCCGCTGGTGGGGAAGCCCGTCAGGCTGTTGAGGCAGCAGGCCGCCCCGGTGCTGCAATTGCTTATCGATTCCCCATTCCGCATAAAAGTCAGCATGTCCCGCTTGAGAAGGCTGGGGATTAAGACGATGGTTGCCACTGTGCTCGTTGTTAAGAAGACTATTCTTGTTTAGAAGACTGTTCTCGTTAAGAAGATAGTGCGCGGTATCAAAACCAATGCCGCCTGCGCCGATAATAGCGACCCGTTTGCCGACGGGCTTCTTGTCGCGCAGCACGTCCAGATAGCTCAACACGCTAGGGTGATCGATGCCTGCAATCTCGGGAGTACGCGGCACGATGCCACAGGCCAGAATCACGTCATCAAAACCGAGTAAATCGGCGGCAGTTGCCTGCGTGCTCAGGCGAAGCGTGACGCCGAGCAATTCTAGCTGCCGACGGTAGTAGCGCAGCGTTTCATAAAATTCTGCTTTGCCGGGTATCTGTTTGGCAATATTGAACTGCCCGCCGATATAGGAAGAGGATTCAAACAGCGTGACCTGATGACCGCGTGCGGCGGCGTTGACGGCAAAGGCCATGCCAGCAGGCCCCGCGCCGACCACCGCAAAGCGTTTACCGACTCTGGCTGGCTGGATAGGTAGTTCGGTTTCGTGACAAGCGCGTGGGTTAACCAAGCAGGACGTGACCTTGCCAGCAAAAATCTGATCGAGGCAGGCCTGATTGCAGCCGATACAGGTATTGATTTCATCCGCACGTCCCGACTGTGCTTTTGCTACCAGTTCAGCGTCGGCGAGAAAAGGACGCGCCATCGACACCATGTCGGCACAGCCTTCGGCTAAAAGCTGTTCCGCGACGACGGGATCGTTGATGCGGTTGGTGGTAATCAGCGGGATGCGGACTTTCCCCATTAGCTTCTGCGTGACCCAGCCGAAGGCACCGCGAGGCACCAGCGTGGCGATAGTCGGAATTCGCGCTTCATGCCAGCCGATACCGGTATTGATGAGGGTGGCACCTGCCTGCTCAATCGCCTGCGCCAGTTGCACAATTTCTTGCCAGCTTGATCCTTCTTCTATCAGGTCGAGCATCGATAAACGGTAAATCAGGATGAAGTCCGGCCCTGTTCGTTCCCGCACGGCGCGAACAATCTCAAGCGCGAAGCGGCTACGGCGCTGGAAATCGCCGCCCCATTCGTCATCGCGATGGTTGGTGTGCGTCACCAGAAACTGATTAATCAGGTAGCCTTCCGATCCCAAAATTTCCACGCCGTCGTAACCCGCCTGCTGTGCCAGCGCGGCGCAACGGGCAAAGTCGTCGATGGTTTGCACAATATCCTGCGTACTCATTTCTCGTGGTGCAAAGCGGTTAATTGGTGCCTGAATAGCCGATGGTGAGACCGGATCGGGCTGATAGCTGTAGCGTCCGGCGTGGAGAATTTGCAGCGCGATTTTCCCGCCCGCGTCGTGTACCGCCTGCGTCAGCACCTGATGATGCGCCAGCTGCACCTTGTCATGCAAGGTCGCGCCGCCTTTGGCAACGGCACCTTTGGCGTTTGGCGCAATGCCGCCGGTGACAATCAGGCCAACGCCGCCCTGCGCGCGCTCACGGTAAAATGCCGCCAGCCTTTCGGTGCCGTCCGGGTGTTCTTCCAGACCGGTATGCATGGATCCCATCACCACGCGGTTCTTTAACGTCGTGAAGCCAAGATCGAGTGGGGAAAGCAGCGTGGGGTAGGCAGTCATTGCACTCTCCGGTGAAGTCAACTGGTCTGATGAGTTATGGTGTTCAATCTAGCCGTAATTGAGGGAGTTGTGAAATTTATGTTTCTTTATTGTGATTGATGTCATTGCTAACCATAGGTAGAAGCGCGTGCAGACAAGGGATCGTGTGCTGGAGTGTTTGTTGTCGGGGGCGTGTCACATTATAATCCGCGAGTTTATTGGGCAAAGGTATCGTTATGCGGGTGGAAGAGTTGGAATATCGGCTGGATAGCGCGCTTCGGGCGTTAGAGCAAAGCGTTCAACGTCAGCAACAGACGTGGCGGCAGGAACATCAGTCCCTCCAGCAGCAGTTGCTTCAGGCGAAAGCGCGTGACGCTTACCTTTGTGCGCAGATTGAACGGCTCTCTGCACAGCTGAGCGCGATGGATAGCTCGCCGGAGCGTAATCCGCTGATTCAGAAAATGAAGGTCGTTCATGCCCATCTTGATGTGTTGGCACAAGAAGCCAGCGCCTTTAGGCGTTCACTGCGGTAACGCTTAACGCAATACGTCCGCTTCCTTACACAATTCCTCCTCATTCTCCATAATTGCCGCAAATGTGGAGCCGACACTTGCAGAGATTTACCCTTACTCTAATTAACTGAAGGTGTCGGGCCTATACTTTCTCTCGTAGCACGGCACTCGCCGTCGACAAGTCAATTCAGAGAGAGGAATAGAATATGCGTAAACTCACTGCAATGCTGGTTGCTTCTTCTTTGGCATTGGGCGCGGCAGGTATCGCGCATGCTAATGATGCCCCGAAAGGTCCTGGCCCGGAACACAAGATGATGATGAAAGAGGGTCGGGAGCATCGTGGCATGATGGGGCCGGATGCGATGTTTAAGGAGCTGAATTTGACGGAAGCGCAGAAGCAGCAAATTAAAGACATCATGAAAGATTCCCGAGAGAAAATGCACAAAGCGATGCAGGACGATCGTCGTGATATGCATAGCCTGGTTGCATCCGATACGTTTGATGCCGCAAAAGCACAGGCACAGTTGGATAAAGCCGACGCCGCGCACAAGGCCAGAATGCTTAACGGACTGGAAACCAAGAACAAAATTTACAACGTTCTGACGCCAGAGCAGAAAAAGCAGTACAACGACAATTTTGAAAAACGACTGACTCAACCGCCAAAACCTGACGGCAAACCTGTCCCAGCGGAATAACGCGTCCGCAAGATAACTCACTGAGTCAACAAGACCACCGGATTGACGTATTACCTCACGGGTAATGCCTCGGTCCGGTGGTTTTTTATTTATTTTCCCGCCGCCATCCCACTGTGAGTAGGGAAATGATTAATGCTATTCTCACGCGGAGACAGCAGGTGAAATGATCGGACAGCGGGCGGTAAAGGACAGATGAATCACGATTTGACGTTGAAAACTATAAAGTTCATGCCGCTGCTGTTTCTGACCACTCTGATAGTGAGCTGTCTGGGATTTCGTTTTCGTGTGTTGGATGAGCTGTCGCTGTTTTGGCCCGCCAACATTCTGGTTTTTTGCCTCATGATCATTTTCAGAGCCAGAAAAGGGACGATAACAGGTAAAACGTTCTCTATCGGTATCGGTTTTTTGGTGAGCTATGCGGCGATGCTGTCGGCCGCGTTATTGATGGATAATAGCTCACCGTTAAAAACCAAGGTGCTGTTATGTTTGTGCAATATGGTCTTTGTGGTGTCGGCCTGGTGCGCCTTTTGCCTGATGTGTCGGTTTACTGGAAAGTGGTCGACATTTGAAAAATTCAGCAAATATTACGTCTACATTATTTTCGCTTCGACGTTTGTCGGCGCGTTCTTATCCGGCGTGGCGTATGGGGTTTATGCGTATGTTTACGATACGGGAAACCGCTATGCCGAGTTTATGGACTGGTTCAGCGAACAACTGGGAACCGGCATTATCCTCGCGTTCTTTTTCCTGCGGGGTAAAGACATCCTGCGTGCGCTACGGAATATTCCGCTGTGCCCTAAGAACATCAGAGAAAATATCTTTCCCTTTCTGGTCTTCATTATTTTCTTATTAGTGAGCCTCTTTTTCCTTGATGCCAGTCTGATTACGCTGTCCGTTATTCCACTCACGCTGTGTGCGTTCAATTACTCTTTTCCGATCATGTCGCTGCTCTGTGCGATTACCGGCGTAATACTGAATTATCTCTATATTAATCAGGTCGGTATACTCATCGATTCGAATTCCGAAGCGTACATTAACTCGTTTCTCACTACGGCGCGCCTGAATATCGCTATGTTAATTATGGCGATGCTAAGCGTCTCTCATTTTGTCTCGATGAACCGGCGGTTGATTAAAATCATCGAAAGCAGCAGCCTGAAGGATGCGCTCACCAACACGTTCAATCGCCGCGCTTTTCTCAGCATGTTGAACGGGCGGCAGGGCGTGCTGATGAATAAGAAAAAGCGCCAATTAACGCTGCTGTTTTTGGATATCGATTATTTTAAGCAGGTCAACGATACCTACGGTCATGCCTGCGGTGATGAACTGATCGCCAGCTTTGCCCGTATGCTGAGCGCTACGATTCGTCCGAGCGACATCCTTTGCCGCTGGGGTGGGGAGGAGTTCGTGATTGCGGCTTACGACCTGACGGCTGAGCAATCCGAAGCGATGGCTGAAGCGCTGCGGCATCTTACGGAATCCACGGCGCTGACGCTGTCCGACGGCCGGGAAATCCGTTTTACAACCAGTATTGGCGTTGCCACGTTTCCCCAGTATGAAGGCGGCAATATTTACGATCTGATCGGGCTGGCGGACGAGCAGTTGTATAAAGCGAAAGCGCAGGGGCGTAATCGTGTCTGTATGCGTCTGGTCGAAGAGGCCTGACTCTTTCCTTGACCTTCCCCTTACTGGAACGTCTACCCTCAAACCTACTGTGACTGATTGAGGGGTTGTGATGAAGAAAGTCCATTTGTTATTAACGGCAGCGTTGCTGGTTCCGTTTCTCTCGTTCGCGGCCGACAGCGCGCATAGTGGCCACGGTGCTGCGAACGACGCGTCGTCCTCCCAGCAGGCGTATAAGCAAGGGATGGATGCGATGCATAGCGATATGATGAAAGGGATGCAGTCCAGCGACCCTGATGTTGCCTTTGCCAAAGGGATGATTGCGCATCACCGCGGCGCGATTGATATGGCAAAAACGGAGCTGCAATACGGCAAAGACCCGGAATTGCGCAAGCTGGCGGAAGAGATTATCAAAGCCCAGCAGCCGGAGATCGACCAAATGGAAGCCTGGCTGAAGAAGCAGAGCAAGCCGTAAATTTGCTGATGGCGCCTCTTCGGAGAGGCGCCATTTTGTTTTTATCACGCCGTGGAGTGGGCGGCTTCACCCGATTGGTAAAAATTTAGTGACTGTTTTCACAGAATAAAACGTAGAGATAGCTTTCTCCGCGTGAACTTGTTAGAAAACAGGAAAGGACGTCACCAGAATTTTCTGGGCGAGACCTGGATAAAGCAGCGTATAGCACGCTGCTTTATCCAGGTTTTTTTTTGCTTATTTTCTAGCTGGCCAGCGGACAACAAGCGGGATGACGTGTATTGGGCAGTTGCAGCCATTGACGAAACGGGAAGTCATTATGAATAGCAAAGTGCTAGCTGAAAATATTTTGAGGTTGGTCGGGGGAGAGGCGAATGTCTCCACTCTGGTTCATTGTGCAACACGCTTGCGCTTTAAGATCGTTGATCACAGCAAAGTGGACATGGAAGCGCTGGAGGCAGAGGACGGTGTCATTACGGTTCTGAACGCTTCAGGGCAGTTGCAGGTCGTTATTGGGAATCGGGTGCCGGAAGTGTACCGCGCCTTTGGTTCCATCTCTGGTTTACTGGAAGATGGTGCGAATAAACAGAAGCCGGTAGAAAATGAAAAATCGGTTTCTATGATGGGACGACTAATTGATCTGGTCGCGGGTATTTTCACCCCGCTGCTAGGAGCAATGGCGGCAGCGGGTGTACTGAAAGGTGCGCTGGCGATTGTTATTGCCTGTGGGTGGTTAGGTCCAAAAGAAAGTACTTATGTGATACTGCATGCGGCCTCTGACAGCTTGTTCTACTTCTTGCCTATGCTGTTGGCTATTACGTCCGCGCGTAAGTTTGACACTAATATTTTCGTGGCAGTATCGATTGCGGGCGCGCTGGTTTATCCCTCAATACAAGGGCTATTTGAGGCAGGCCAGCCTGTAACCTTCTTAGGGTTGCCGGTCGTGATGATGAAATACACATCCTCGGTGCTCCCGATTATTTTCAGCATATGGCTGATGTCCTATCTCGAGCGTTTCCTGAATCGTCATATTCACGAAAGTGTGCGTAACATTTTAACGCCGTTCTTCCTATTAACGCTGATGGTGCCGTTAACGCTGATGACCATTGGCCCAATCGGTATCACGGCCAGTAAACTCGTCGCTTCACTGTTTGTTAGCATCTATAGCTTTAACCCGATCATTGCTGGTGCGTTGATTGCGGCTTCATGGCAGATCTTAGTGATTTTCGGTATTCACTGGGGTTTCGTGACCGTCTTTATCAATGATATTTCCGTTATGGGACACAGTTACCTTAAAGCGGCATCTAGCCCGTCTGTCTTTGCTCAATCCGGTGCGTTATTAGGCGTGATGGTGCGAACCAAAGATAAGAAGCTCAAAGCGCTGGCGGGGAGTTCGTTCATTGCGTCACTGTTTGGTATCACGGAACCTGGTGTCTACGGCGTCACGCTGAAGCTGAAAAAACCGTTTATCTGTGCGGTGATCGCCGCGGCAATGGGCGGGGCTATCGCAGGCTATGCGAAAAGCTCGGCGATTTCCATGGGGATGCCTGGATTGCTGACACTGCCGATTTTCTATGGTGAAGGCTTCGTTGGGTTCCTCATTGGCTGTGCGATTGCTTTCGTGGCAAGTTTTGTTCTGACGGTTATCGTTGGGTTTGATGAACCGACGCAGCCTGCCGAGAGTACGCCTGCTCCCATGCATTCGCCCACCGCGACACCGGCTGCGCAAGCCTCGCGCCAGCACGCCAATGCGTTGCCGCTGAAAGACGCACCTGAAACGGCTGAACAGCTGGGGTCGCCAGCAAAAGGTGAACTGATCTCGCTGGAAGAGGTAAATGACAAGGTGTTCTCTTCCGGCATCGTCGGGCAGGGTGTCGCCATTCTGCCGCAGGAAGGGCGCATCTATTCGCCGGTGGATGGCGTGATTGCCAGCACGTTCGCGAGTGGCCATGCCGTCGGCATTCTTTCGCAGGGCGGTGCGGAGATTCTGATCCATGTCGGCATCAACACGGTACAGCTGGAAGGCCAGCATTATCAGATGCACGTTGCAGAAGGCGACAAGGTGCAAAAAGGCCAACTGCTACTGGAGTTTGATTTGGAAGCAATCCAGAAGGCAGGCTACGATACCGTGACGCCGATGGTAGTAACGAATGCGGATGAGTACCACCTATTCAGCCCAGGATCCACTCGTCAGTTGGTGGTGGGAGAGACGGTGATCGCGCTGGCGTAATGCAATAAACCAGACGGCGTGTGAACACGTCGTCTCACATAAAAAAGTCCAACGGTTTATCATAACCGATGGACTTTACCTTTAAGTTTAAAATAGATATTTAAAACGAATACGTGCGCCATAGCGATCTTTATCACTGCTGTCCACGGAAGTCATTTCTCCACGGCCATTGATATATGAATAATATGCGCCAAGGTACGTTTTAAAGTTATCCATCTCTAAGATGCTAGGTAATTCATAAGAAGTAAATACAGTGTGGATATCATATTTACCGGGGCGTAGCGATTTTTCTTGGCCGGGGTTGAGATTGATATCGCGTTGATAATATTTAATGTCATTATGTGCATAAATATAACCAACTTGTAGCTTGCGCCATAATACGTTGCCGCCAATTGAGAAATCACTTTCGTTTTTCGCATCTAAATATGCCGTGCTTAAGTTAGCAGCGATGCCATTTTCAGCGTTATCTTTTAAGTTATCCCAATTAAAATTGAGGCCATAGCCAGTGCGGCGAGATTGGTCTTCAAATTTCCCATCTGTATTTTGGTAACCGTAGGCATTGTGTATAACGTTAGCGTCTATAGCTCCCGCAACGGTGAGGTTATCTTTTTTCCATGCGGCCACAGGGCGAACGTAAATCACGTTTTTGCGATTATCTAATTGTCTACCATGATATTTTCCATCTTGGAACACCTTACTACCATCTTCAACTAATGTGTTCACTTCGAAGTACCAATCATTGTAAGTGCTACTTAAATTCATGGCTCCGCCATTATCACTTCTTCCTCGACCTTCTTTCATCATATAGACATAGCCAAATCCGTCTGCATATAAATCGTTGGCGCTGTTTCCCGAGTGTTCAACGAAGGTATCTTGGTTAAGTGGGAACATATCGTAGGCTTCATATCGGCCAATCTTGAAGTTCCACTTATTATCTTGACCAAAATAGAAGACGGCATCATCGAGACCCATAGAACCGGACATGTTGGCCAAAGGTTGTACCTTAAATCCGGCACGGTTCCCATTAGAAAGCGCTCGCTCTCCGTCTAAACCAATCAAGATGCGCCCATTCAAATCCCAGCGCTCTTTATCCTTAAAGTCTCCAGAGCCATCCCCAGCCTGAGTGTGCATTGAGGTGATTTGGCCTTTGCGGCTTGCACCATCAATGTTAAATTCGACATCGCCATATAGCTTTAATGTGCCCCAATCGCTGTTATTTGCCACAAAATTGTTAGATTTTTCAGCGACGCTTTGTCGTTTTTCTAATTGATTGACTTTTTCATTAGCCAGTGTGGCATTCGCTTGAGCCTGATCTGAATTTTTCTCAAGAGTAGTGATACGCTGCTCTATATTCACTGAATTCGCGATTTTTTGCGGTGTATTCTTATTCGTTATTAATTGCTCAAGCCTCGCTGCTTTTTGTTCCGCAGAGGCCGCTCTTGATTCGGCATCTACCGCTCGTTTCTCAAGAGAGTTTAAACGTGCTTCAATGTCGCTTAACGAACTCTCTGCGTTAACTAATAAAGGAGAGGCACTAAGTAAAAACCCTATCGCTAACGATAGCTTATTTATTCTCATCATTTATTCCTCTTTTTCTATGTAAAGTGTTACCAATAATCGGATAAAATATTTTTGAGTAAGATTTACTCACTTTTCAATTTTTTTTGTTCAAATAACATATCAGGGGATATGTTATTTAATGAGGGGACAACCATCTTAGCTTCAATAAGACTTTCTTTTTTTTCGGCGATACCCACCGAAAATATTTTTGCTTTATTCAATGCAGCAATGCCCGACAAGGCATCTTCAAACCCTATTGCATTGTGAGGTTCGACACCGATAGACTCCGCCGCCTTTAGAAAAATTTCAGGGTCAGGCTTCCCATTTTTCAAGGTATCTGGGTCAACAATATGTTGAAAATAATCGCTAATATTTAGTTTTTCTAAAATAGATTTGGCATTTTTTGATGCGGATGCAATGGCGCATGGAATGCCAAGTTCTTTTGCCCTTTTTATAAATGAAAGAATACCGGGGAGGATATCTTTTTCAGTTAACTGGTTAAGCAGATTGACGTAGTACTCATTTTTTTCTTGAGCCAGTTTTTCTTTTTCCCCTGCGTCAAACTCACTTGATTTCCTGCCATGTTGGAGAATTCTTTCCAAGGATTCTCCACGGCTGATTCCCTTTAACGCTTCATTAAACTCCTCATCGATATCTATTCCGATTCTATTGGCGAGATGCTTCCATGCTATAAAGTGATAATGTGCGGTATCTACAATAACGCCGTCTAAATCAAAGATGAAACCGTTATTCATGATTTTCGACCTTCAGTGTAGTTATACGAGAAATCAACTCTTGGGATTACGAAGTGTTTTTTATGGTTAATCTCTACCTGGGCATTTTCGCTGGCAGAAATGATGATTTCTTTATGTGAAATAACAAAATAATACTGGATGCCACGATGTTGTAGATTGAACCGAATACATTCCCACCCCTTTGGCAGTGACGGTGCAATTCGTAAACACGCGTGACGGATATCTACCCCTGCATAAGCGATGATTGTCGTATTTAACGTCGCGGCCATAACTCCGGTGTGGATACCTTCAGCGGTAGTACCACTTTGAATATCCTGATAATCGGAAGACAACGCTTCGCGGTATAATTTCCAGGATAGTTCATGAAAATTGATGTCGTTCGCGAGCTGAGCATGCACGATGCGCGACAGTGTAGAACCATGAGATGTACGTTCCAGATAATAATGCAGGTTTTTTTTTGCATAATCTTTTCTTAGTTGATATCCCATGTTTTTTAATATCTCTGTTACGCAATCTTCAGAGAAATTATTAAATATCATTAAGGCATCAGCTTGTTTTGCAACTTTATAATGATCTGCGCTCTTTCCTTCAGCACGTAAAACACGATCCATACGATAAATATTTTGGTATTTTTTTCTATAGTGCTTCCAGTCAATTTCTATTAGATCAAAGTAACCATCGAATTGTGAAATGATGTCATCTTCGATAATTAAAGATAAGTTTTTCCCTACATGATCGATTTCAGTCCAAAAATTTGTATTAACGGTATCGATAAGATGGGTGTCAAATTGCTGACGTAATTCAGCTAACTTCGAAAACATCCATGAAACCATCAAATTGGTATAAGCATTATCCTTGAGCCCATCGGTTTCACTACCAACAGTGTGTTCATGGAATTCATCAGGACCCATCACACCTCGAATAGAGTAACGCTGGGTTATTTCATTCCACTGAGATTTACTTAACCAGAATCGAGCAATTTCAATAAGTATTTCAATACCATGAGACTCCATGAACTCGTTATCTTTGGTATTGATCCAATACAGCCAAATATTATAGGCAATCGCTAACGAAACATGCCGTTGTAGGCGGCTATAATCCGGATCCCACTCACCATTGAGTGGGTTTAAGTGAACAATCTGCGTTTGCTCAGTACCATCATGGCCTGATTGCCATGGGAACATCGCGCCCTCATAGCCTTCTTCTTTTGCTGCGTGGCGCGCAGCAGGTAGACGCTTATATCGGTACATCAATAACTGTCGGGCAGTTTGAGGAAAATGCATGATATAAAAAGGCAAGATGAATATTTCATCCCAGAATATATGCCCTCTATAGGCCTCGCCGTGTAATCCCCTTGCTGTTACTGACACATCAAGCTGGTAGCTTTCATTGCTGAAAGGTGAGCAAGAACAGAGTAAATGATAGGTATGAAGGCGTAGGAGTTTTTGAGACATCAAATCGCCATCAATAGTAATGTTTGCTTTCTTCCACAGTGATGCCCATGCCTGTTCAGTGGATTTTAATTGTGTAGCAAAATCCACTAATGCCGACTCATCTGCAATGTGCCACTCATCGGGAAATACCGTCGACAGTCGAATATTGACGCTTTTTTCAAACTGGTAAGTTTTCCCTTGTACTACAGGGCATGTGATCGATTGGCTAACCTTATTCGGCTCTTCCTGAATGTGAATATCTTTTTCTGTGAAGAAATTCCCTCGTATTGTTGAGGAAAATCCCATCCCGATTTCCGATTGAAGGGTTCTTGCATTTAAATAGGCATTTTTACCTAACACATTACAAGACAGCACTTCATAGTGATGTGACGCGAGGCTACGGTAACGCGCTACGCCATAGTTATGTGTTTCCCCATCAATGTGGGTGCTGATGGTGATATCACCATCAAAGTTAAGAGGTGTGAAGCAATACTCAATTGCGAAACGAGTAGGGTGAGACATATCCGCCAGTATTTGGCTGCGGATTTGAATTTGGCGTTGTTGTTCGTCCTCCACCAGCCAATTTTGTTCTAGCACGCCATTTTTTAGAGAAAGATTACGATAAAGCGCAATATTTTTATTGGTTTCGGGCGTTAACCAATCACCGTTGCCGATTTTAATCCGGATCGCACGTGCGTCTGGCGCATTGACAAAATCCTCGTTAGTGACCGTATGACCAGCAACATTTGATTGAGCCTGGTTATAACACCCAGCAAGATAAGTCGCGGGGTATGTCGCATCATTTTCCTGCATATCAGGCATTGCGCCACGTACACCTAAATAACCGTTTGCTACCGTTAATAGCGATTCTACGGCGTATTCTTCTTTCCCTGCGGTAAACCCGCAGTAATTAATTCCCCAACTGAGCGCATCATATTGCTGCTCGATAGCCTTTTTCAGACTGGCAGGGGTGAGTGTGTCTGCATACTCTTTAGCAATAAATGGCACATTAAAAATTTCCGAAAATTCCTTTTCTAAATTAATAATTTCTTGATTAGCCAATTCGATACAAAATAGCGGGTAATGTGGCAATTTTTCTCCGCTTATAAACCCACCTTTTACCAAAGAGAAATCGCTTTGTATCTCTCTTAATGCTGCTAAACATGCCTTGGTGGATAAAGAATTCCATTCCATATCATAGTGATGTTTAATCTCATCTAAGGAGGCATCAAGTCCATTTTTATTTATTAAGATAGCGAGATAATGCATGTTGAACTCTTTTTAAATATTGGAATTTATTAGGAAGTGACCAAGGTGCCTTTTCGTTGTTGGTAACGATAAACAGTCATTGTCAATACGATTGGGATAACGATGGCGACGATCATGGCAATAAGGTAAACCCCCCAAAATGTCGGTTGAATTGACAGAATACCAGGGATCCCTCCTACACCAATTCCGTTAGAAAGCACACGAGCATAGCCACAAATAAGTCCCGCTGATGCAGCACCGATCATCGCGCAGAGCATCGGGAAGCGATAATGTAAGTTGACGCCGTACATGGCTGGCTCAGTCACGCCTAAGTAAGCGGAAATCGCGGCAGGTATAGTTACTTCACGCTCGTTATGTTTTTTGCTAATCAAAATGATGCCGACAACTGCAGAAGCTTGTGCAATGTTTGAGAGTGCGATGATTGGCCAAATCGGTGTTCCTCCCACGCTTTGTGTCAATTGCATGTCGATTGCCAAGGTCGTGTGGTGCAGGCCAGTGATGACTAAAGGTGAGTAGAAAAAGCCAAAGATCATCGAGCCAATGGGGGCAAAATCGCCTAGCATTAAATAGCGAACCCCTTCTGAAATGCCATTGCCGATAAGACGGCCAATCGGCCCAAGGATGGTATGGGCAACGGTAACAGAAACCAATATAGTGATGATGGGGACGATGACTAATGTCAGGTAATTAGGAATGTATCTGCGTAATCTAACTTCAAACCAACCCAAGAATAGCCCAGCCAAAATGGAAGGGATCACTTGAGCTTGGTAACCGACTTTCTGAATGGCAAAAATCCCGAAATCCCAGCTATCAGGAATCTGGCTTCCGGTAGCATAGGCATTCATTAATTGCGGTGAGACCAGCGTAATGCCTAATACGATACCCAGTATGGGGGTGCCGCCCATTTTTTTTACCGTAGACCAGCAGATGGCTACAGGCAAGAAATGGAAAATTGCCTCGCATGGTAACCATAAGAAGTCATATATTGGTTGGAGCCATGAATATGTCGAGATCAGCGTTTTATCGCCGTATACTGGCATTTCTCCAATGACGTTTCTTAAACCAAGCAATAAACCACCGCAGATTAAAGCGGGTAATAGCGGGATGAATATTTCAGATAAATTCGAAATTAATCGCTCCCAAAATTTCATATTTTTTTGGGCGGAAACTTTTGCTTCTTCTTTGCTGGTTCCTGTGATGTTTATTTTTTTTATCATTTCTTTATAGTAAGCATCTACATCCGTCCCTATTATTATTTGGAATTGCCCTGCATTGTTGAAACATCCTTTTACTACAGGAATGTCTTTAATTCCTTCAATGTCTGCTGTCTCTGGATTATTCAATACGAACCGTAGGCGAGTTAGGCAGTGAGAAACGGTAATGATATTATCTTCACCGCCAATTAATTTGATTATCTGATCTATCACATCAAAGCTTATTACTTTATTCATGTGGTTTCTCTCTAGTTTCGTATCTTTAATTTAAAATACGTAGAGACACACGCATTCTCAATGGGAACGTTCCCATAAATTGATGAGTGTCACATAATTTATATTTTTAACTTATGGTTTTAAAATAGTGCGTTTTTTTTGTGGAGATTTTCCGTCAAGGATGTTGATCAATAATTTTGCGGAAATTTCACCGCTTTCACGGAAGCCTAAACGGCAGGTTTTTGTTTCAGGAAATAAAAATTTTAGTAAATCGTTACGACCAATACAAGCAACAAAAATATCATTAATGTTTTGAATTTTTAAGTATTTTTGTACTCCAAACGCTAATGAGTCTGTGGCACATAAAATGGCTTGGGGGTGCGTAGAAACCACCTTTTTTGCGAGCGAATAACCGCTCTGATAATTGAGCTCCCCTAATTCGGCATTAACGGTTAATTGATGTTGCTGGCAATAATTCTCGTAAGCTTTAAAACGTAGTAACCCAGTTGTTTCATCTTGTAAATCAACACCGACGTAACCAATTTCACTGAATTTTTTTTCTTGATGTAAGAATTCCATGAGATGATTCACGGCACCTGTATCGTCATTGCAAACACAGGTATAACCGTCAAATGAACGAGCGATGATGACGATACGCTGCTGCCAGGAAGCTAGCTGTTCACTGGAGACCCCGGTGAATGCGAATAATATCACCCCATCAATCTTTCGCTGTTCCAACATTGTTAAATGTTCATCAACTTTTTTAGGATCGAACTGGCTTTCCAGAATAATGGGGTCGATACCATTAGCATGCAAAAGGGGTAAAATGGCTCTCACCGTTTGGTTTTCTGCATAGGAATCAAGGCGGGTTACGATAATCCCAGCGGTTTTGTTCGCTAATCCACGCATCGCTCGGGCTGATTTCGACGGCGTGAATTGATACTGCTCAATCACCGCGAGTATTTTTTTGCGTGTCACCTCATTAACTTTCTGGTCGTTATTGATTACACGGGAAACAGTCGATTTCCCCACATTACAAAGGGCCGCTATGTCTTTTATCGTCAATTTATGCACGGTCACTGTATTCCAATACAAGACGTCTCTTAAGACTTGCGATGTTAATATAGTTGCCCATACTTAACAATTACAGGCTCACAGTCTGTATAACTTCAAAATTTTTGATAGGAATGCCAGCTAGTCCACTACGTCATGAATGGATAACCCATCCCTGAATAGATCAGAAGGCAACAAATGTGTACGCCTTCTGGTTTTCTGCACTGCTACAACGATATTGTTACAACGACTTCCCGTTGCTGTTAATCACATCCTGATACCAGTAAAAACTGTCTTTGCGCCGACGTTCCAGCGTGCCTTTACCGTCATCATCGCGAGCGACATGAATAAAGCCGTAGCGTTTTGACATCTGCGCGGTGCCCGCACTGACCAGATCGATCGGCCCCCAACTGGTGTAGCCCAGTAGCTCGACGCCATCGTCGATGGCTTCACGCACCTGAATCAGATGGCGACGCAGGTAATCAATGCGGTAGCTGTCGTGAATGCTGCCGTCTTCTTCCACCACATCGCGTGCGCCCAGTCCGTTTTCCACGATGAACAGCGGCTTCTGATAGCGGTCATACAGCTCATTTAGCAGGAAGCGCAGGCCTTCGGGGTCGATCTGCCAGCCCCATTCGGACGCTTCAAGATGCGGGTTAGGAATCAGGCGGATGATATTACCGCGTGAAGATTGATATTTTTCCGGTTCGAAGGTCGCACAGCCGCTCATGTAATAGCTGAACGAGACAAAGTCCACGGTGTGGCTCAGGTCGTCTTTGTCCTGTGCGGTAATGGTGAGTTCGACGCCATTTTCGCGGAAATAGCGCTGAATCCAAGCCGGATAGATGCCGCGCACCTGAACATCACCGAAGAACAGCCATTCACGGTTCTTGCTCTGCGCTTCCAGCACATCTTTCGGATGGCAGGTCATGGGGTAGCGCACCGCGCCCAGCAGCATGTTGCCAATTTTGGCATCGGGGATGATCTCGTGGCAGGCTTTTACCGTGCGTGCGCTGGCAACCAACTGGTGGTGGATAGCCTGATAAATCTCTTGCTTCGTAGGTTCGCCGCTCAGCCCGATACCTGTAAAAGGCGAGTGCAGCGCCATGTTGATTTCATTGAAGGTCAGCCAGTGCTTCACTTTGTCTTTGTAGCGGCTGAAAACGGTACGCGCATACTTCTCAAAATGGTCGATGACGGCACGGTTGCCCCAGCCTCCTAGCTTTTTCACCAGGCCGTACGGCATTTCATAGTGCGACAGCGTAATCAGTGGCTGGATCTGATGCTTTGCCATTTCATCGAACAGGCGATCGTAGAAGGCCAGACCGGCTTCGCAAGGCTCTGTTTCGTCGCCCACGGGATAAATGCGCGTCCAGGCGATGGAGGTGCGCAACACCTTGAACCCCATTTCGGCGAACAGCTGAATATCCTGCGGGTATTGATGATAAAAATCGATAGCCCGATCTTTGATGCAGCTAGTGCTCTCATCGCGCTCTGTCACCGGACCATGCACGCCCTTTAGCTGAAGATCGGAGGTGGATATACCTTTACCGTCTTCATTCCATGCGCCTTCGACCTGGTTTGCTGCGACTGAACCGCCCCATAAAAATCCGTCGGGGAATGCTTTCATGGTATTTCTCCTTATCGTTTTCTACATCATTACGCTGCGCCGGACGCGGGTTCCGCACAGGGAACTACCGGATGACAGGCAAAAAAAAACTTGGGCAGAAGAGAGTAGTGCTACTCACCTCTGCCCAAGTCTCGCCCGCCATTGGCGGTAACGTCTTGTTAGTACACTATACAATCCTGAATCTCTGCGGCAATGCCCCCGTCTGGTTATGTGACGCGAGTCACGCCATCTCTGCTGGCGCGATTCGGTGTTGCCAGACGTTAGGCGTTTTACCCCCTAACGCCGTGGCTTCATGACGTTACTTTGCTTTCGCTTGCAGCGCCTTGACGACGGCTTCGCCAAGCGCTTGAGCGGATGCTGGGTTTTGACCAGTGATCAGTCGCCCGTCAACGACGACTTTATTTTCGAAGATTGGTGCTTCTTCGAATGTTGCGCCATCCTTTTTCAACGCCGCTTCAAGTTCAAACGGAACGATCTTGTCGTAATTACGGGACGCTTCTTCTTCCGCAGTAAAGCCGGTAAGGCGACGGCCTTTAATCAACAGTTCACCATTACTGAGCTTCACATTCAGCAAGCCTGCCGGACCGTGGCAAACGGCACTGATGATGTCATTTTTCTCGTACATGGTACGCACGATGTTGATCAACTCAGGATTGTTGACGAAATCCCACATGGGTCCATGTCCTCCAACCAGCAGGATCGCGCTATATTTCGCGGGATCAACCTTTGCCAGTGGGATTGAATTAGCCAGTTTGTTGCGGTGTTCCGGGTTCGTCCAGAAATCCAGACTCGCCCGATCTTTGAGATCGAATCCGTCAAACGGAGGCATCCCACCTTTGGGACTGGCGATATCGTAAGACAGACCGACTTTGTCGAATACTTCGACTGGGTGGGTCAATTCAGGAAGCCAGAAGCCGCCAACGAGATCGGGTGTTTTTTTATCCAAACTGGAAACGACGATTAATACCTTCTCTTCTTTCAGATTGTTCTGGGCGAAAACGGGGGAGGCTGCGGCAAACACAGCCATCGCGGCGATAAGACCAGCACAGCGCTTGATGATTGACATAAAAAACTCCTTTCAGCAGGTGGTGATGGTCGCCACTATATCCGTGATAATGGGGGGGGAACAGGCGGTAAAAGTGGAATGCATTGTTTAAAAAATCGATGTAATCACTTTATATTGACGTGATAAATTATCGTAAAATGCGTTTGATGATCCCTGTATTGCATGACGATGAGGAACCCTGATGGGGCAATCCGATAGCTTTGATGGACTGGCAGAATTTCTGGCTATAGCGAAACGCTTGAGCATTCGTAAAGCCGCGCTCGATCTGGGTAAGACACCGGGATCGGTGAGCTTGTCGCTCCAGAAACTGGAGCATCGCCTCGGCGTGCTACTTTTCCACCGCACGACGCGCAAGATGGCATTGACGGAAGCAGGGGAAGACCTGCTGCTGAGAATCGGGCCTGCAGCACACGTTATCGCAACAGGTTTTGAAGATGTGGCTCAATCGGCAAAAAAACCATCGGGGACGTTGAAGCTGATCGTAGAACGCCTGGCATTACCCCATGTCATCGAACCCCTCATCCCTGCATTTCGTCAGGCATGGCCGAATTTGAATATCGATATCACGGTGAGTAATCGTCACGATAATTTCGTCTCTGGAGGCTATGATGCTGGCATCATGATCGGTTCCTATATCGAACAGGATATGATTGCAGTACGGCTCTCTCCACCATTTAAGTGGGCGGTATTCGGGTCGCCGGAATATTTCAAAGCGAACGGTAAGCCTAAAGCGACGCACGATCTGGAGCACCACGAATGTATTCGCTTTCGTCGCCCTGAAAAGGGAGATATTTATCGGTGGGAGTTTGTCGAAAATAAAGAAACGGTAAGAGTTGAGCCAGCCGGTACCATTACCGTGAACGATGGCGAGCTCATGCGTAGCCTCGCGGTCAGGGGCGTCGGGCTTATTTATTCATCCACTTTCCATACCTCGCGCGAACTGGCAAACGGCACGCTGGAAGCCGCGTTACTCGATCTCTCGCCGGGAAATGACGGCCTCTTTCTTTATTTCTCAAGAGCCGCGAGGAACCAACCCAAATTGCGCGCGTTTATCGATGTGTGTTCGCAGGTGATTAAGACGTGAATGCATTCTTCAAAGCATTGCGCTGTGCAAATAACCTGGTAAAGCCCCCTTTATCAGAGGGCGAGTGTGCGATCACTTAATTTCAACGTTGACCTTATGCTCTTCCCATACAGATTGATATAATTCTGAATCTCTGCGGATGTGAGCGACCTATATCTGTTATGGTCTTTAAGATTCTAACTATGGTGATAAACCTGAGCAAACTGGCAACGGGAAAAGTGAATATTCACGCTGATCATGAGAGAACCTCAAATCAAGTGTTATATGCTAAGCTCAACTAATTTGAAGCATCGCCATGATACTTCTTTAACTATTAGTGTGGCATGGTAGGCTGTAGGAAAAGCGTTTTTTCTGCTTCTCTACGGCGTGTAAGCCCTTTTACAACTTGTCCCCCAGCTTTGTTCCAGCGTAGAAACTGAGCCGCAGCGGCATCATACTCTCTTTGATTTAGCAGGCGTAATAGTGTCGATGCCTTCAGATTTCCTACTCCTAGGTTGTAAGTAAATGATGTTAATGCACCAAATTGATTTCCATTGAGGTCAACGCTCACGTAGCGCTGAACACCCGCCTCCGCTGTCTTTACATCCTGCTGTAACAGTAAGTCAGCTTCTTGAGAGGTAATTCCATTATCAAAATTTTCATTTGGTCGTATTAAATGGCCATATCCAATAGTCCATTTACCTGCTGTATCGAGATATTTTGTTAGCCTTAGACCTTCAAAGCTCTTAATAAGATTAAGACCGGCATCGTTGATTTTTTCTGGGATATTAGCCATTTTTTCCTCTTATGTTGTGTGGGAGAGTACGAATTTGGTATGCTTATCAATAAAATGTGCGATAAATTATTCGCTTGATTACTGTGAGTTACATTCCTATATTGATGTGTTGGCTGTTTTTTTATTTTCTTGGTTTTTGATTGCTATTAATAATTCAATTTTATTTATAAACAATAATATTATATGAAGTTTAGGTTATTAATTAATTTCATGTAAATAAAAATTAGTTGTGTTTTTAAAGTATATTGTCAGGTGGTTTTACTGTGTTTTATTATGATGGTTTTTTTAGTAAAGTAATTTATCGCTAACTGTTACTATATTTCTGGTTTTTTAACTGAAACTATCTTGTCAGTGTATGTAGATAAATCTTGTTATGTATATAAGGCAAGCGGTATATGCCAAATGAGGTAATGATGCCAATGAATAGAGCATCTGTCCTTCAATGAACGCAGCGATGGCTTTTTCATGCAACTCAATCAGCATCATCGTTAACAAATGTGAATTGTTTCAAAATAACTCTCCGCCGTCATTTCTCGCAAAAATCATACTATCTTTTGCTATAGACAATTAAAATAAAAGAAGAAGTCTGATTATTTTCAGAGCTAAGCCCATTTCTGCGAACATCATTCCAAAACGCGCTGTAATTCCACTGTAAATCCATCCACTCTATTTCACGCTTTTCATCGTTGGAATAGAGTCTCTGTGCTGCGGCAACATCCGCAGCCGGCTTGGAACCCCGAACATCTCAAGACTGAAAAACACTTTGTTTTTTCAGGGGCTGCGTGCACACTCTTTACGGTGACGCAGGCAGGGCAACCGCAAGGTTGACCGGTCTTCTTGAGAGCCGGGGTTCCAATCCTGTCTGTGTCACCACCCGAATTTGGAACCTTGTGTGGTGGCGAACTTAATTATCTCAAGGAAAAAATGACCATGACGGACACTCACGCCACACCCGCTGACAGCACCATTACCATTTTCCGCGACCTGATCGCCAGCCTGCCTTTCGCGCAGTTAGATGACGTTCAGCTCTGCGATCTCGGCGCAATTGCCGCCGAATCAGTTGAAGGCCTGTGCCACGGCCTGCACTACCTCGGCGACACGCTGCAAAATGACGTTGAACTGCCACAAGAAAGCCTCAGCCAGCTCGGCGCGTGCCTCAACGCCACCGCGCACCTGATTCCTGCACTGCTGGAAATGTGTGAACAGGCAGAACGTCACGTTCGAACAGTAACACCAGTGGGTGATTCATTACTCGCTACGCAGTAAAAATAATGCGTTATCCCCCTGTATATTGTCTTTTATACACAAATACAGGGATTCATCACGAGCTTTGCCGTTATCCGGCGTAAAAAATTATGCAGCGGTGGGCATGAGCACCGAGTGAGCGGCATGGATGCCGCGAAAGCCTGTGCCGCGTAGGGAACGCGTCACTGGCGGCTCGACCAGTGCTCATGAACATCGATGGCACCGCAAAGCGGCATAATTTCCGCCAAAAGCCTGGGGTCTCGGGGCGAGCGGCGTTTGAGCCGTACCGAGTCGGGCGCGTGCTACGAGGTAGCATAAAAATATCGGTGTTATGGCGCACGAAACCGTCTCTCAGTTTGCATAAAAAATATGACTAAGAGGCAACCCCTGAGGACGGGGAGAATAGCATCAGCAAAGCAGAATCTCTCTGGCAGGTAGTACCTAGGTTCTCTTTATGCATCATCTTCAGATCCGCTAAAGCTAGAAATAAGAAAAAATTAATCAGTGACGCGACCTGTATTTTTTCTGAAGTTAGCCGACTACTCTGGTATCAGTTAGCGAGGTCGTAGTCAGCGAGATGAGATAGACTAACGCTTCATATTTCGACGACATTCACCTTGCAGCGTAGGCAAACTCACATGGTTAAACGCACAGTGTCCGCCAATAAATCGATCGATATGTATGCCGTCTATGTTTTTGTGACGATGGCAGAAGCAGGAAGCATGACGGCAGCCGCCACGCGGTTAGGCCTGACGCCTTCAGCTATTTCGCAAACGATCCGGTTATTGGAAGAAGATTTCGGCGTCAAATTGGTTAACCGGGCTCGTCGCCCCTTTGTCCTGACGCCCTACGGCATTGCGTTGAAAAACCGAGGAGAAATCCTGACGGAGGAGATCGCGAACCTCAAGGCTCAGGTGCTAGAAGCAGGAAAAGGGATTAAGCCTGACCTGCGTATCGGCCTGGTGGATTCGTTTGCCATCACCTGCGGTTCGGTGTTTACCAAGAGTTTGATGAAGAGTTCGTCGCAGTTGCTGATTCGTACTGGACTTAGCCCGCAGCAGGGTGAGGCGTTAATGCGACGCGAGCTGGATCTGATCGTCACCAGCGACCCGTTGATCGACAGCGATAGTGTGGTGCGTCATCAGCTGTTTTCCGAAGGCTATTTCATTATCACGCCACCGGATTATCGTAAACGCATCAAAACGGTCGAGGACATCCGCGAGCTTTCCTCGGCACTACCGCTGGTGCGCTTTAACCGGAACTCGCAGATTGGGATGCAGATTGAGCGCTACCTGCGCCGCATCGATGTCCGCGTGCCGAACATGCTCGAATTTGATAATGCGGATACCTTAACGTCGATGGTGGCGGCAGGTATTGGTTGGGCGGTAACCACTCCGCTCAGTTTCCTGCAATCCGTTGCGCACTCCAGAGAAGTGCTGACGCATATGCCGGAACAGCTGAATATCAAGCGCTCGCTGTATATTGTCGGGCACCGTGATGAATACAGCGCGTTCTTTGAAGAGGCGTGCGATGTCACAGATAACATTATTAAAACCGTATTTATTCCGAAATTGAAAACGCTGAACCGTGGAATAGAAAAACTGGTTGAGATTAACCCAGAGAATATGGAATAACCGATTAATGAAGGGGAGACAGAACAATGGAGAAATATATCCACCACTAGCCACTTAACGATGCGTATTCAACGTTCGTCTCCCCGAGAACTCTTTTTAACCATGATTTTATAAAAATCGTGATGGGTTCGTGTTACCTGAAAATCAAAAAACAGGAAAGACAAAGCCTAATAAATCATCATCTTAATATTGAAAACGATGCTATGTACATCGAACAAGAAAAAGGAAGAAGAACTATGTCAACGAATATCCGTATCGAAGAAGACCTGTTAGGTACCCGTGAAGTCCCTGCTGATGCCTATTATGGTATCCATACGCTGCGCGCAATTGAGAACTTTTATATCAGCAATAGTACCATCAGCGATATTCCAGAATTTGTCCGCGCCATGGTGATGGTAAAAAAAGCGGCCGCGCTGGCGAATAAAGAACTGCAAACCATCCCACGTAAAATTGCCGATACCATTCTGCAAGCCTGTGATGAAGTACTGAATAACGGTAAGTGCCTGGACCAATTCCCTGTCGATGTCTATCAGGGCGGCGCGGGTACGTCAGTCAACATGAACACCAACGAAGTGCTGGCGAATATCGGTCTGGAACTGATGGGTCACCAGAAAGGTGAATACCAATACCTGAACCCGAACGACCACCTGAACAAATGCCAGTCCACCAACGATGCCTACCCGACTGGCTTCCGTATCGCGGTGTACACCTCCATCCTGAAACTGGTCGAAGCAATTACCCAGTTGAGCGATGGCTTTGAGCGCAAAGCGAAAGAGTTCGAAAACATCCTGAAAATGGGCCGTACCCAGCTGCAGGACGCCGTGCCGATGACCCTCGGTCAGGAATTCCATGCGTTCAACGTACTGCTGAAAGAAGAAAATCGTAACCTGCTGCGCACCGCTGAACTGCTGCTGGAAGTGAATCTTGGCGCAACCGCCATCGGTACGCGCTTGAATACGCCGGATGAGTACCAGAAGCTGGCTGTTCAACATCTGGCAAAAGTTAGCGGCCTGCCTTGCGTGCCGGCTGAAGACCTGATCGAAGCAACCTCCGACTGTGGAGCTTACGTGATGATGCACTGCGCCCTGAAACGCGTTGCGGTTAAAATGTCGAAGATCTGTAATGACCTGCGCCTGCTGTCTTCTGGCCCGCGCACTGGCCTGAACGAAATCAACCTGCCGGAATTGCAGGCAGGCTCGTCCATCATGCCAGCCAAAGTTAACCCAGTCGTACCCGAAGTGGTCAATCAGGTGTGCTTCAAAGTCATCGGCAACGATACCTGCGTCACGATGGCGGCAGAAGCGGGTCAGCTGCAGTTGAACGTGATGGAACCGGTTATCGGACAAGCGATGTTCGAATCCATCCAGATTCTGTCTAATGCCTGCTACAACCTGCTGGAAAAATGCGTCAACGGCATCACCGCCAACAAAGAAGTGTGTGAAGCTTACGTCTTCAACTCTATCGGTATCGTGACCTACCTGAACCCGTTCATCGGCCACCACAACGGCGATATCGTTGGGAAAATCTGTGCCGAAACCGGTAAGAGCGTGCGTGAAGTGGTATTGGAGCGCGGCCTGCTGACCGAAGAACAGCTGGACGACATTTTCTCTATCCAGAACCTGATGCATCCGGCCTACAAAGCCAAACGCTATACCGACGAAAACGAAGCCGTTTAATTAATCTTTGCAACAAATATCAGGCACAGGGGAGTTACCCTTGTGCCTGCATTCACAGCCCTTATATGGCCAATCCACTTGAAAGAGTAAGTTAGCTACTCACATGAGCCATACCACTGCTTCCGTATAGCACTGAATCAACGCTACATTTTCAAGTAACGTGGATACAAGACTGTTCCACACTTCAGAGGAAACAAGGAACGTCATCAGACGTCCCTTTGTTGATAAAAAATATTATCCAACGTTTTCAAACCATTGCAGCTGAATGAACGAGTCGTTGTAGTCATAGTCGGTAGAATCTTCGCTGGCAAAAACATACTTGCCAAAGAACACAGAAGAACCACGAGTAATCACATCTTCAGCCCACAACACCTGGGACCAAGATTGACCACCGTTGGTGCCGATCCAGATTGTGTATTTCCCCACAGCATCAGTTTGAAAAAAACCGCTGCCAATCTGTGTAGGCGTACCGCCTCTTGAACTTGCCCCCTGCACGCTAAAGACCGAACTCGACTGACTGTTTTTCAATTGAATAAACTGGTTAGCAGAGCTTTGCACTAACGCTGACCAGAACACTACCTTACCAGGTGGAATACTGATGGCGATACCACCACCACTGACAGGACCGATCGACATGACTTACTCCTTAACCAATGCTGTTAAACCAAGTTAATGTCAGGCAGGTATCATTAAAGTCTTGATCCGCACCATCTTCAGTAATGAAATTGAAACCGCTGGAATAGATTTTGTTGCCAATATTCAGCGTTATTTCATCCCACATCACCTGTGACCAAGATTGTCCATTGTTAACACCAAGGTAGATGGTATAGGTACCATTCCCAGTCGTCACAAATGTGCCGTTACCAATCTGCGTGGGAGAATGTCCACCTTGGGATGCACCACTGGCCTGGAACACAAGCTGGTTATTGCTGTCACGTACCTGAACAAACTGCTGCCAAGATGCCTGGACGTTCACAGTCCAGAACACTGTTTTTCCTTGCGGTAAGGAAATGGCAATACCATTTCCGGAAACAGGTCCGACACTCATAATCCCCCCTTGTTTTTAACTGTTAGTGGTTGCGAGCTTTTACGGGCTACTTCATTCAATTGCATCCCGGTTTTACACACAAACGAAGGCTGCTGCTGTTTTAAAGCCGCACAAATCTGGTTGCTCATATCGGTTTGTACTTGCTGAGTGAAACTATTCGGAAAAGGTGCCGCAGTAGAGAAAATAGGTCGCAGTTGCTGATAATAACGGTTCCCCGTAATCAGCGGTTGTTGCCAGAACGCCTGATTTGCCACCAGCAATGTACGCCACGGCGTACCCACAGCAAGATCCTGCGATTGCACGATATAATTTTTCGTTGCCACACTGGTCATCATGGTTGTGAAAGCCTGCGCGTCGCTGGCACATCGGCTACCCGGTACACAAGTTGCTGCGCTGGAAACAAACCCATCCTGGAAGAGCAGAGGCTGCGGTTTTTCCCCCCACGGCACTGGCGTAACATACAATGGCGCGTTTTGTGGTGAGCGATAGAGATTCACGAAAAATGACTGCTCAGAGAAACCCATGTCCGTACTGGCCTGCCTACTCGCAAATACCTGTTCACTGGAACCATTAGGCAAATTGTGGAACTTATTGTTGGTACAGGGGTTAACACCATTTTTTTCACATGTATCCGACAACGAAACTAATTGTTTGATCACTGCATTGTCCGGCGGCATTTGCATTGACTGCGGCAAGGATGACAAACCATAGGTTTGCACATAGGTATTGATATAATCTGAAGGAATGGCCCAGCTACCATTAAAGCTCCCCACCAATTTCGTGATGGCGGAGGGGGTCGAGCTCAACCATGCCAACAATTGCGACAGGTTTTTTTGCTGTGCGATAGCTGGGTCAAAAGAATAGAGAAAATTCATACACAGCCAACTCGGGATCGCCCATAACTGGCCTTTATAGGTAGCTCCTTCTTTTGCCACAGGCCAAGGCATATCACCAGCGATCTGTGCTGGATTGATTAGTTTGTTATCAGCCAAATAACCGAGATAAAGCAAGTCCAGTTCAATGACATCAAATCCCTCTTTGCCAAGCAGAGTCTTGAGCGTTGCAAAATCATAAATATTAACTTCCTGGCTCAACACCGCGTTCAGTAATACTTCTGGATGTTGCGACTGCCAGGTTTGTACAACCCAAGCCACCAGAGATTCAAAATTATCCGTGGGTAACGTCGGCAAGTAAGGATAAAGCGACACATTTAGTACCCGTGTTTGCTGACCATTGAGCACCAACGTCTGGTTCGGCCCTGTCGGCGTAATGTTCATTGCCCTCGTCTGCAAAGTATTACATTTTACCCAGTTGATAATGGGTGAATAAGGTCGACTGGTATTCTGCCCAACATAAAAGGACTGACCAGGCTCGACTTTGATAAACCAGTCAAAATTATTTCCGGAAGATATTGTCCAGCCATCCACGGTACAAGTGATCGGATCCGATGAGATATTTTTAAGGATCAACTGCCCCGCCAATACACTCATACTACTTAATGCTAATAGCACAATAACGATCATGCGCACCGTCATCTGACAGAGAGAAACCATAATAATATCCTCTATTACTTTAGTATGTGAAAATTAACAAAAAAATCCTAAACTGCGTTATTTACACTAAAAAAACAAATGCAACCCCCAAAAATAAATACATTAACTCAACCTATCAATGTTGATTTAACGATTTTAAAAACATCACTAACACTATTTTTCAGAACCCTACATTTTCTCTGTGTGGATGTACGAATCATAAATAAATCAGGCTCATCATCCCTGCTCTTGAACTTTGGCGTTTCATACCGCCAGATAAATTATCTGCCGTATCTCTGCACCTAATATGTAGGTCGAATACATGATGACTTTTTGTAGATATACCCGTCATACCTCAAGCCGCATGTGCATTGTTCAAACATTACCGTTAGTCCGCAATTCGAATTATTTAGGGTATAAACCTGTGGCAGTAAAACTATCTGCCATACCAAAAAAATTCTGTAGCATTCCTCAGTTGGGGGAGATGATACTGACCCTGGTTATCTATTTCATTTTAATTCAGTAAATTGAACGATCTTGAGATGTTCTATTCAACCATCATATTCAGAATATCCATTCAACATTCATATCGAGCGCATTATCTTTTAGATGCATAAAATAAAAAACATTCAGCATTCACTGATTATATTTCCATGAAAACACTATTAACATCATGACTAATGGTATTAATATGATGATTATTATTTATTTTAGTGCGAACATACGAAATAATTAGCCACCTAATAAAATGAGAGGCAAGATCATTAGCAATTAAATTAGATATAGACTAATGTTAATTAACTTACAACAAATTTATCGATTAATTGTAGTCGTACGGAGGATAGACGTTTTGAACGACGTTAACGCGAGATAAATAGAGTCTGGTTTACCTCTCGCCATTAAATTAATCGACCATAAGCAAACAAATAACTTCAAGCATGACAGAAATATTACTTCTCAATAAAAATTAGTGCGCACATGAGAAATTAAAAAACCTCACCATCTTCATTTAAAATAGAAGTGCCATCACTCAAAAATAAAAAGCCAACACCTTAATTTAATTCACATTAAGCTATTCACACAATATTTTTAACCCTAAAAGCATATAGAAACTGTTATGGCACTACAAGATTTACACCCGCCATACTTCAAACTGCTTGTGCATTGACTGCTCTTACTCAAGCCACTCTATTATTTGAATAATTTAAAATTTAGACCACACTACATTAGTGTAATCAAAAACTGGCTTTTAGATAAAAATGAAACTATTCGCTTGGTTATTATTATTACAGAAAACTACTATCATATAAAAACGGACAAGCCTTGTGCTGTTTCCAGCAGGCTGATTTCTATCAATTTGGCAGTATTTGGGTAAAAGGATGATTTCACCTGACATGCCTCAAATAACACACGGAAAAATCCGGCTTCTGGCTTATTTCCCCGTCGCACTGCTGCTGTTACAGTGCTGGTCGTCCACGGCATTTGGGCAAACCATCTCGTTTAATCAGGCCTGGGCTCGCCTGCTGCAAAGTGATGACAGTATTGCCGCCGAACACGCTGGGGTCGATCGTGCGCAGTTCCTGAAAGAAGCCGCCAAAGGACTCTATTGGCCGCAGGTCAACGTGGGCGCAAGCTATACGCGCCTCGATAAACCTGTCGAGCTGGACGCGCGCGACTTAAATCCGCTGTCGAACCATCGGGACATCTTCGCCGCGCTAAATCAGCTGATTAATACCAGCGGCAATCCCTTCGTCACCCGTTTCACAGAACAAAATGTGATAACCAGCTCCGTTCAGGTCGTCTGGCCGTTATTTACCGGAGGCCGGATTGATGCGGCACAATCGATTCGCTCTGCGCAGGCCAATGAAGCTGAACAGATGCTGATCGTCCGCACGCTGGCGCAGTTTGAGGCACTGGCACAGACTTATTACGGCGTGGTGATGGCACATCAGGTGATGAAGACGCGTCAGGATATAGAGAAAGGTATGGCACAGCACTATGACCACGCCCGCAAGCTGGAAGCGCAAGGCCAAATCGCCCGAGTCGAGGTGCTGTCCGCCCAGTCCGCTTATGACATGGCGCGTATCGAAACACAAAAGGCGCGGCGCAGTATGGAGACCACCGAAATGGTCTTCGCAAAGCTGATCAAGACCGAAGACGCAACCCCTTCGTCTTCGCTGTTCGTCAACAAAACGCTCCCCGAACTGCCTGCGCTGGTGAAACAAACGCTCAACACGCATCCCGGCCTAAAGGTGCTCTCTGCCAAGCGCGATCAGGCTAAGGATCTCATCCGTATTGAGCGCGCCAAATACGCTCCTGACGTATTTCTGTTCGGTAACTATCAACTCTATGAGCAGGACACGCTAGCGGCCAGAACCACGCCGGGCTGGATGGTCGGCGTCGGCGTTTCCGTCCCGCTCATCAGCCGAGAAGGTCGTTCCGACACTATCGCCGCCGCGAAAAGTGCAGAAATGCAGGTTAATTATCTGGAAGCCGATATGCGGCAGAATCTTGAAATAGTAGTCGAGAGTACGTGGCGAGAAGCCCGGCTGGCGCTGGAAGAGTTCAATTCCCTGTCTTCAACGGAGAAACTGGCCGAAGAGAACGTCCAGCTACGCAACAAGGCATTTATGCAAGGTATGTCTACCTCGCTGGACGTCGTGGATGCGCTAAACCAACTCGCTGGTGCCAAAACGCAACGCGCCTCTGCAGCCTATCGTTACGTGGTGTCCATCGCCAGATTGATGGCAATTTCCGGCCAGATAAACCGTTTCTCTGACTACCAGACCCAATACGCCATACAGGTAACGCCATGATACAACCGCAGCCCTCTTCACGTTCAAAACGAAAATGGCTCCTTCAGGCCGTTCTGTTGATTGTGGTTGTCTGGATAGCCTATCGCTTCTGGTTTGCCTATCAGCCCGAACCGGTACGGCTACAAGGACAAATCGAAGCACAGCAGTATTCAGTCTCGTCAAAAGTGGCTGGCCGTATTGCAGAGGTGCAGGTACAAAAAGGCCAGCAGCTTGACGTCGGCGATCTCGTCTTTACGCTCCTGACGCCGGAGCTGGACGCGAAGCTGGAACAGGCAAAAGCGGGTGAAGCTGCGGCAGGAGCCGTGGCGCTGGAGGCCAAAAAAGGGGCTCGTGAGCAGCAAATCGCCGCCGCCAAAGATCAGTGGCAAAAAGCCAAAGCCGGCTCGGAGCTAAGCCATAAGACCTATCTGCGCGTGCAGAATCTCTATCAAGAAGGCGTACTGCCGCTGCAAAAGCGGGATGAAGCCAAAGCCTCATGGGATGCTGCACGCTATACCGAGGGGATGGCGTGGCAGGAATATCAAATGGCGCAGGAAGGCACACGGAAAGAAACGCAGGCAGCCGCAGAGGAAAAAGTCCGCATGGCCGCTGGCTCCGTCGCTGAAGTGGAAGCCTATCTGGCAGAGGCCCGCGTCGTCAGCCCGCACACTGGAGAAGTCAGTAACGTGTTACTGCGCAGCGGCGAAATTGCGCCACAGGGCTTTCCTGTGGTCACGTTGCTGGACATGCGTGACATCTGGATTCAGTTGGCGGTGCGCGAGGATCTCCTTGAACGCTTTGCGATGGGCACCGAATTCGAGGCAAGAATTCCGGCGCTGAACAACCAGACATTCCGGTTTAAGGTGTCTTACGTTTCCGCCATGGGCGACTTCGCCACGTGGCGCGCAACGGATACCCGACAAGGATTCGATATGCGGACGTTCGAAGTGGAGGCGCGTCCGATTCAACCCATTAGCGGGCTGCGCGTCGGCATGAGCGCACTGGTAGAAATGTGATGATGCGCGAATGGAGGGCGCTGTGGCGTGACCGCTGGGGGATGGCTCTAGCACTCTGGTTACCACTAATCACCATGCTGATTGCCTGGTGGACGTTATCCGGCGCGATTGTGCGCGAACTCCCCATCGGCCTGATCGATCTGGATAACAGCACGATGTCGCGCCAGTTTGCCAGAGAGCTGCATGCTTCGCCGTCTTTCAACCTGAACCATCAATTCTCGACAGTGGCAGAAGGCGCAACGTCATTGCGCGGCGGCGAGATCTACGCGCTGGTGGTGATCCCACGCCACTTTGAGCGTGATATTCGCCTGAGAACCTCACCCACCATCACCGCATGGAATAACGGGCAGTTCGTCCTGATTGCAAAGGTCATCAACAGTTCGCTGGCGCTGGTGGCAGGGACGTTCAACGGGCAGATCGCCGTGGTGCAGGCGCTGGCTCAGGGTGCCGCCGTTCCCGAAGCCAAAGGGCTGGCAGTGCCGATTGGCGGACAGATTACCGCGCTGTTTAATCAAAATGCTAACTACGCCCAATTTTTGCTGAACGCGATTATTCCCTCGATCTGGTCGATTTTGCTCGCGCTATACGGCCTGAATACGCTGGCTCGGGAGGATCGGTACGGAGCACATTGGCTGCCAGAGGACTGGGCGGCCATCGGTGCTAAATTCCTGACGCATTGGCTGATCGGCTGGGCATGGGGTGGCGTCTGGAGCTATGCGCTGTATAGCCTGCTTAATTACCCGCTCAACGGTTCAGCACTGCTGCTATTCATCTCGATCGGCGTGACGGCAGGTGCCTGCGTCGCATTAGGCATGGCCTTCTATGCACTGATTCGCGACCCAGCACGTGCCGTTTCGATTGTCGGGGCGTTAATGGCCCCCGGACTTGCGTTCATGGGCATCACCTTTCCGGCTGCAGCAATGGAGACATTCGCCACGTTCTGGCGGCAGTTGCTGCCCGTCGCCCACTACGGTGATATCGCGATTGCCATCACCAGCTACGGTGCCGGACTCATTCAGATCGCACCCGCGCTGGCGGCGCTCGCCCTATTCTGGCTGCTGCTACCGCTCACGCTGTGGCGCTATCGGTCAGGTAGCAAGGAGGCAGCATGCTGACCTTCGCCAAACTCATCCGGTTTGAGCTGCGCAGTTTACTGCGCGATCCGACGATCTTGCTCACCCTGTTCGGCGGTATCCTGCTCTATTCCTTTCTCTATCCGCGCCCTTACCTCGCCCAGACGCCACGTGAACTGCCGGTGGTGTTGGTTGATGAAGATGGCACCCAGCTCTCGCGTCGTCTGGCGTTTATGGCCGATTCCACACCGGAAGTAAGGCTGGTGGCGCAGCGCAATACGCTGGATGACGCAAAAACGTTGCTTCTGGATGGCGAAGCAAAAGGGATCCTCTACATTCCTCGCCACTTCTACCGCGATATCATGCAAGGGAAAAGCGTCACGGTCAGCTACTCGGCAGATGCCAGCTACTTCCTGATCTACGGTGCGATCGCGCAGTCTCTGGCGACCGTCGGCGGCACCGCAGGCGCACAGGTTAAAGTCGCTCGGCTGCTGGCTCAGGGGGAAGGCATACCCGCCGCAAGCTCACAGTGGCAGGCCACCTCTCTGCATGCCGTGCCGGTATTTAACCCGACCATGGGCTATGTCGATTACGTAGTTCCCGGTGTTTTCATGTTGATACTGCACCAGATTTTGCTGATGGGGTGCGGCCTGCTCGGTGCCGGACAAAATCAGCGCACGCAGTCTGGTGAGGTTCGCTACTGGCAATATGCCGCACCCTGGCGTTTGCTGCTGGCCCGTACGCTGGTCGTTGGCGGTGCGTACCTGCTCTCGTTGCTCTACATGCTCGGCTTTTGTCTCGATGCGTACGGCATTGCACGCGAAGCCAGCATGAGCCAACTGCTGCTGTTTGCGCTGCCCTTTCTGCTCTCAACGCTGTGGCTCGGCGTGGTACTGGGCGCCGCCTTTACGCGCAAAGATCTCCCCAGTCAGGCAGTGCTGCTGTCCTCCATCCCGATTGTGTTTCTTTCTGGCTTCATTTGGCCTGTTGAAATGATCCCCGCGCCTCTGAACTGGCTTGCACAGTGGATACCTGCTGTCTTCACGATTCAGGGAATATTGCGTCTTAATCAGATGGGCGCTGACTTTGCCCAGATCGGCGCATTTTGGTGGCATTTGTGGAGGCTGGCAGTGCTGTACGGCCTGCTAGCGTGGATCACGTTAGCGTATCGGCAACGGCAATACCGCCGAGAAAGCCAAGCCGCACGTCGATGGCAGGAACACTATTGATGACTAGAAGAATCACCGATAAAAGGAAAAACAATGTCCCGGTAGACACGCCGAGACAAGAGGCTTACGGTTTTGCCGTATCAGCTAACACGTTTTCCAACACAAAGGGAACAGAATCACGCAGTGAAACGTTAACCGTTTCGCTGTGACTCATCCCTTTATATTCATGCACATCTGCTGACGTCCCTGCACCAACGACATCACTCGCAAAGTGGCGCTGCATCGCGGTCGGCACGTTGATGTCGCTGGTTCCAATCCCGATAAAGACCGGCTGGCTAATGTCTAGTGTTTTATAGCGCAAACTCGCGGTTTGGCGATCCAGTAATGTCTGGATCGCAGGCTTCAGGCTATTGCCCGCATTCAGCCCCTCTTCCATCACTTTTTGCGTCAGCTCGCCGATACACATTGTACGTGCGTCATCGACAAGGGCAGCGGCTTTCGGCGTGAAATAGTCATTAACATTCAGCTCTTTATTGGTATCGGTCGCCGATAGATAGATATACATCATATAAGGGATTTTAGGATCGCCACCCTCTCCATTTCCTCCGGCAAACAGATCCGCCGCAGAGGTCTTGTCATCAAAATAAGGCGTGCCGGTTAAAACGGTTGAGACAATATGCAGATCCGGCGCATAGTCCGGCTGGTAACCAGCACTCGCAAAGGCCGCGTGTGCCCCTTGCGACTGGCCGATGATAGTCAACTGATTGCGCATTGGGAATGTGCTAAGCGAAGCTTTTACGCTATCCAACACGCTCCATGCTTCCCCTCGGGCATTAAGGTAGTGATGTAGCCCAGCAGATCCTAGCCCAGCATAGTCCGGAGCCACGATCGCAAACCCCAGCGATAGCCAGGTATTCAGATACTGCACATCCCGTTCTGAACGCGGATTAAGAGAGGGGGCACAGGATGTTCCCACGCCGACCGTCCCGTGCGTCCATATCACGACTGGCCAACCCCCTTTTGGCATTTCGCCTTTCGGGATGAAAACGGCACCGGTATCTTCCCGTGCGCTTTTCCCATCCACGCCGCTCAGAGAGCGATATCGTATCAGATATTGCTCTGCGGCTTCCTGTAAGCCGTTCTTCGTATCTAGTACCGTTTTTTCTACTAAGGTGCCCGGTATTTTCGTCTTTGCGGAAGAAAACGGAACCATCATACCGGCTGATATGACGAGAAATAACGTTAAGAGTTTTTGCTTTATTTTAGGCAAAGGAAAAATTACACCTCTCCAGAGTTATTTGATTTGGTATCACCCTAAAAGGTAGTCCAACTATTGATTAAGTGATGCCACATTCGAATATTTTTTAATAAATTAAATAGCTAGCTAATTCTTAGCCAAGGAAAACTAACGCCATAACGATATTCATATTGGTGCCACCGATATCAGGCTGATATTCGAATATTAACAGGGAGAACCTATACGCTTTTGATACAGCGACTCATTCGAGTGATAATGTGCGGTTCCCGAATCACGTCATGCAATACATGCTCGGAAGCCGCGACGGAGAAGGGGGTTTATTCGTCGAAGAACCAGTAGCCCTGATTAACCAGCGCAGTTAACTCAGCCACAAAAGCTGGGTTTTCCAGCGCCTCACCCAACTCTTTTTTACCAAGAACGGTATAGCGACACAGCGCATCCGCCGCTTTCGGATCGACCGTGTCCAGCGGTTCGCTGTTGATGAAGTAGCTACCGCCTACTTCCAGAACGCGCAGCCCGCTTAGACGCGTCAACACGCTACCGTCCATCAGCGCACCCACAACCTCATCCTGCTCGTAAGGTGGCTCTGCCGGAGCGATATCCAGTTCGTGGCGCGGCGTCGTCACAAAGCGACCGAACCACGCTTTCAGCGCTTCTGGCTGATTAATCACGTCGATCATCATCTCGCGCAGACGGTCAAACTCGTATGCCTCAACCCGCCCCGGATGCTCCCGACAGGTCAAATCAGGGTCGCTATAGTGCTCACCGCCGAGATCGTTCTCCAGTACGTAGTCAGCAAAGCTGCTGATTAAATCTCTACCGTTCGGCCCACGGAATCCCACGGAGTAGTTGAGTGCGGTTTCATGCGTGAAGCCATCGTGCGGGAAGCCTGGCGGAATATAGAGAATGTCGCCCGGTTCAAGATCCTCATCAATGATCGGCGGGAAAGGATCGACATGCAGCAACGCAGGATGCGAGCAAAACTGACGCATCGGCAGCTTGTCGCCCACGCGCCAACGGCGGCTGCCCATTCCCTGAATGATGAAAACATCGTACTGATCGATATGCGGCCCCACGCCGCCGCCCGGTACGGAAAAGGAGATCATCAGGTCATCTAAACGCCAGTCTGGCAACACGCGGAACGGACTCACGAGTTCAGCAGACGGTGCATGCCAGTGGTTCACCGCCTGAGCCAGCAGCGACCAACCGGTTTCACCCAGATTATCAAAATGCTCAAACGGCCCGTTGCTGGCCTGCCACTGACCATTTTTATGGCTGACCAAACGGCTATCGACCTCCGCCTCCATCGCCAACCCCGCCAGCTCATCCGGCGTAATTGGATCGACAAAATTCGGGAAGGCGTTCTTCAATACAACAGGTTGTTTTTGCCAGTATTTTTCTAAGAATTCAGGCCAGTTAAGATTAAGTTGGTAAGCCATGAGTCCACACCAGTGAGAAGAGAAACGGGCCTGATTATAAAGAAGGCCATGCCCTATCTACTTTGTCATTAGTCAATGGGTGGGTAACTATCATGCAGTCTGCATATTTTTCTTTATTAGATAGTGCCTTAACATGCCTTCCTCAGGAAAATCAGGTAAAGACATTTGCAGCTGATAACCTTGCTTTTCATAGAAGGGAAGTGCCTGAAAACTAAACGTATCCACAAGCGCATGACGGCATCCAAGACGCACTGCTTCCTTCACCAACACGCTGCTGAGCTTCAGACCTCTGGACTCTTCTCCAACCCACAAATAATCAATACACAGTCATAATCCTTTACGGGTTGCGATCAGCCCGCCAAGCATAGTCCCTGCACTATTTCGGTGAAAAATTCCAATCTTCCCAAAGGAGGATGGATTAATAAACCGATGGTTGTAGCTTCTCAGTCCCGCAAAAAGTGCTTCCCGATCGCTATCGGTAATGTTGTGCGTCACGATTAATTCCACTCGCCTTCCCCAGCTCCTGTTTATTAAAAGCAATGGCCTTGTATAAATAACGTGCAGCTGAAAATGTGGTTTCAGGGAGCCCTGCAAGTAACCCAACGCAGGTACTACGTTTCAGCATAAGCACATATATAGATGCAAAGTGGGGGAATAACTTAACTCAATAATAAATAGACATTTTTAACAGAGTCATGAAAATCAGGTGGGGGATAGTTTGCTAATATTTTACTCTGCCGATATACGTTAAATATAACACTTGAGTTATTATAACTTATGAGTTATATCCCCCGTTAATAAGGGGACTGACATGTATGAATTGATTTTTCACCCCGAAGCTGCAAGCGAAATTTATGACCTCGAACCTGTTATGCAGGCAAAAGCGCTTAAAGCGCTTAAAGGGCTTGAAAAACTTGAAGCTAAAGGGCCCGAGCTAAGATATCCAGACACGGACATCATCGAAGGTGGGTTGTTTGAGCTACGGGTTGGTAGAAAAGACATAAGCAGAACGTTTTTTGCTTACGTAAAAGGACGTAAGATCTATATTTTAAGGACATTCGTAAAGAAAATCCCTAAGACCCCGAAATCTGAAATAGCGCTGGCAAAGTCAAGATGGGAGGAATTGAAAGATGGCAGTTAAAGGTATCAACTTCTCTGAAGTTAAAGCGAAAGCGCTTTCTAATCCTGAAGTTAAAAAAGCGTATGAGGACGAAACTCAAGAAGAAGCGCTTCGCGCTGTTCTGATCGAAATGAAGTCTAAGTCAGGTCTGACAAGTACAGAGATCGCCGCTCGCATGGGGGTAAGCCAACCTGCGGTGAGCCGCCTTGAGAGAAATGTTTCCAGTGCGAGTATCTCAACCTTACAACGGTATGCCGCTGCTTGTGGGATGCAGCTTAAGCTGTCGCTGGGTTAAGATTAGCACGGTATTCATAAGCCAGATTTTGCACTGGCTTGCCGGTTAGCATTGGAGCTACAGGTTCCGCTTGCTATTTCTACATGTAGAAGACGATCTGGCGGAAATGATACTTAGGTATTATGAGCAGCGGGAAAATCATCTACATAAGAAAAATGAGCGCCAGCCCATCCCAAAAAGGGCTGGCGCGGTGCTTAATGTAGGATGAAAAATAGTTTCATTTTAAAACTACACCCTATCCTAGGAAATAATTAACTCATTATTTTATCTATTAAAAATACTATTTACACGATCTGAACGTTCAGAAATTTTGCAGAGAATACTGTGATGCTGCCACACAACGTAAGAATGCGGCGTAATAAGTTCTAACATTAGAATTTTTTTCATACAAAATTCGAGCGAACTCATTTGGGTTAATATCCCAGCGAGGTGCGTTACCAGTGGTAAAAGCGCATGATATCGGTGACACGCTGGCGCAGCCGTGACGCCAAATCAAGATGACCGTTCTGTTCGACGACTTTCAGCGGCTCCAGCAGGTCTTTAGTTTTCAGGTCGGCAATATGACGATGCCCGATAGCAGGCAGGAGATTTCGTTCCATATCGCGCCATACCCGTCCGGCGTGTGTTTCTGACCAGCGGTTTTGGCTAATGTTCCGGTGCCAGTCCTGCGCGACCTTCGCAAAAGTATTCAACGCTTCTTGCGCCTGCTCTTTTTCTTCTTCCCGCTTTTCCGTTGGGTGGATGCCCTCCAACAGCAGCAATCGTATCTCATCACGCTTTTCTCTGGCCTTCGCCAGCGAGATCAGCGGATAGGCACCGAATGCAATCCGGCTTTCCTTACCTTCAAAGCGATATTTGAGATACCAGCGCTTAGAGCCGTTAGGACTCACCAAAAGATATAGGCCATGCGCGTCCGCGAGCTTATAGGCTTTCTCGCGAGGCTTGGCGGTACGGGCAACAACGTCGGTCAGTGCCATAATTTGGGGGTCAACTCATAATCGAAGTGAATTGACCCTCATCTTGACCCCCAAATCATCTGGATGTCAATGGACGAAGAAAGACCACTGTGGACAAAATAGCGGAGAGGGAAATTAAACTAAAATTGTTACTTTACAGATAGATATGGATGTTACTGGACGATTACGGACATAAAAAAAGCCACCCTAAGGTGACTTGATTTTCATACTATGGTGCGAAGGCCGGACTCATGTATTAAAATAAGATAATGAATATAAAGGATAAAATTATTATATAAATAATTTATGCCCCCTTTTGTGCCCCCATGTGGTTTTTAGCTATATATCAGAGAGATACAGATAAAACCCTATAAATGAGATCTATTATCATCCGCTCGGATTCGATTCCGTGCAACGGATCCTAACCGAACACACTTAATGATAACGACTCAGCCAAAATAAAAAGATTTTGCACAAAACTGTTCACCCTCTTCACCAGAGGTTTTTATTTTTAATAATCAATAGATTAATAGGTGATGAGTTGGTGAACAGGTGACGAGTTACTCATCACCTTGATGGTAGGTATGCTGCATAGCAAGGAAGCCGCGAGTTTAAGACATCCGCGTTTATAGTCGGTCTTTCGCTGTTTTATAAACTTCTGAGCGTTCCCGTTTACCTACGGTCAGCGGTAGCATCCCGTTATCGATCACACGATACACTAATGGGTATCTGGCAGGCTTGAGCTTAATCTTGTTGCAATCTGTCACATCATGCAGGCGATTGGTGGGTATGTGGGGGGATTAAGCAATATGTCGTTGAGTATCTTTTTAAACTGCTCCCGTACGGATACACACAGCTTCTTAAATTTTTTCAGTGCATCATCTCAAACTCCAACTTATAACTCATCCAGATCGACCTTCACACGTTTCCCCTTCATCCGGGAACGGGCAATTTTGGCAAGTTCGATATCTTCCTGATAATCGGCCAGTGCTTCCCATGTTTCAGGAGAAACATAATAGCCAGAGATACGGCCATTGGTTAGCACAGCTACAGGCTCGCCGTTAGCTTCTTTAAGCGCGGCATTAGGGGACTTTTTAAAGTCGCTGATACTCACGGCTGCATTTGCAAGGATAGGTTGTACGGACATAATCAGGCCCTTTTAAGTATGATATTTGATACTAAATTTAGCACTTAACCAAAAAAGCAGCAACATCACGGTATAAACGCACTGCCACAATAAAAAGATTTTGCACAAAACTGTTCATCCTCTTCACTACGGTTTTTTATTTTTATTAATCAATAAATTAATGGGTGATGAGTCGGTGAACAGGTGATGAGTCACTCGTCACCCTATAGTGATATTTAATCTGTGTGTAGCTATTTGCTACACAATTGATTATGATTTCTGTATAACGATTAGCTACACAGGAGGCCTTTATGAGAACAGAGGCAAAAGAGGCACCGATCAACATTCGGGCGAAATCATCACAACGGGAACTGATAGACGTTGCCGCGAAACTGCTTTCAAAGTCACGTACTGATTTTATCCTTGAGGCTGCATGTCGTGAGGCGGAAGAGGTGCTATTGGATCAACGCCTGTTTCTGGTTGATGAATCACAATTTGATGCCTTTATTACCGCGTTAGAAAAACCTGTCGCAACCAATGAGCGGTTACAGGCGTTATTAGACAGGAAATCACCGTGGGAATAACGGCACCTGAATTATTATTACCTCAGCATGCCGTGGTTGATTTCCGAAGTTCAGAACCGTCACTGGATGATTGGCTGAAACGTAAGGCGCTCAAGAATCAAACCATTGGCGCATCACGCACTTTTGTCGTATGTGAATCGGGTGCTAATCAGGTTATTGGCTTTTACGCGCTGGCAACCGGCAGCGTACAGCGTCAATCCGTATCGGGTGCGTTACGACGCAATATGCCTGATCCGCTGCCCGTATTAGTCTTGGGCCGTCTGGCGGTAGATGAACGTTATCACCGTCGGGGGATTGGCGCGGGACTATTGAAAGATGCGGTCTTGCGTTCCCAGCAGGTTGCTGAACAGGTGGGAACAAAAGCGTTATTAGTTCATGCGCTGTCTGAGGAAGCAAAAGATTTTTATCTGCATTGGGGCTTTACGTCCTCGGAAATCCAGCCTAGCACATTGCTTCTACCACTCTGGTAACTTTCTCTATCCATTAAAAAACCGGCCGGAGCCGGTTTTGTCGTTTCTGGTGTCTACCTCGCCGATTCGCATTTGGGCAGCCAGTCGGCGTCTGATTCGTCTTTCAGCTCAAGGTTAGTCTGTATGCCCTGCTTGGTTCTGCCTTTAAGGTAACTTTGCCCGTATTCCGACATCATGTTAGGCAGCACCTTACCAAAGGCCGTCAGGCTTATCGGCTTCTGGTGGCCGTGCGACTCCATAAAAGACAGATAGGCGTGGTACAGGTATTTACGCGGGTTGCGCGGCGTAATGTTGGCGTTGCCCATATACATCCCGGTGGTGTCGCTGTGTGCCAGCAGGTAGCCGCAAAAATCAACCAGCGGGTCAGCCTGTCGTTTAATTTCCAGTGCCTCAGCGGAGTGTTGCTGTGCCTGTAACAGCGCCCGGGCGTCGTTTGGCTCTTCAAAGCGTTTCATCAGGTGACGCACTATCACCGCCAGTTCAGCGCGGATTTTCTCTTTCAGCTTGGGATCGCGTTCGCTGGCCGGGATGGTTTCGCCGAAGTGGATAATCACCCGACGGCGGGATACGCCGCCGCTGCGGTCACTAAAACGCATCGGTGAGTTATTGACGGCCAGAATCACCGCCGGAATACGGGTTGAATAAGCGTCACGGTATTTCGGGTCAACCATCACCGCATCGCCGCCGGTAATGGCCTTGATACCGGCACCGTCACCGCTCCATTTCTCTTGGTCAGGCAGTACGATGAGTGAGAAGCCGATAATCGACGAACGTTCACGGGACGATTCAATGGTATTGATAGTGGCCGCTGTGGTGTTGTCCTCCCCGGCCAGCATGGTGGCGATTTCGGCCAGAATACTTTTGCCGCTGCCGCCGGGTCCGGTGACTTCAAGGAACAGTTGCCAGTCATAGCAGTTCGCCAGCACCATAAACAGCGCGGCCAGAATGCGCTCCTGTTTATCAGGGTGGTTTCCGGCGGCTCGGGTCAGCCAGCGCCAGAAGTGCGGCGCGTTGTCGGCAAGGTTTTCCCCGGCCTTAAACGGGGTGTAATCCACGTCATTGACGGTATGTAACCAGTGCTCCCGGCGATGAGGTCTAAATTCCCCGCTGGCGGTATCAAATACTCCGTTACGAAAACCGATTAACCGACGCCGGGGCTTTTCCTGCACCGTAACAATCAGTTTCAGAGTGTCTAACACACTGCCAATCCCGGACGCGGTAAAGGGTGCCCGTATCTTCTGAAACAGCGCCGCGATATCCCGGCTTAACAGGCGATAGGGCAACACTTTCCACGCCCCATTTTGATACTGGAAGAACGTTTCCCCGAAAGCGTCAATCGCCAGTGTGTCGCGGTAGTGCTCACGTATCTTCTCCGCCTTCTCGCTGGCGCTCATGGCCTTGAATTCGGCCTCGCCCAGCGACGCAAACGGGCTGACCGGCTCTGGTTGAGTAAACGCATTCAGATGCTGCCGGGTGGCGTCAGCGCCCTCGTCAAGATACACATCATTCCAGTCACCAAACACTGGCGGCAGCGCGACACGGCCATTGACGGCAACGGCTGCCTGTTCGGCTTTGGTCTGGCCGGTGCCGTTCTCGTCCCGGTCGGCGGCTATCAGCAGCGTGACCGCCGGGTGGCGGGTTTTCAGCGCACGGGCAAGGGACGGCAGGTTGTTCGCGCTGAGTGCGACATACACCGCATCACCGGTTAACTGGTGCAGCGTTAAGCCGGTAGCGTAGCCCTCGGCCAGCCAGATAACGCTGGCCTGTTTGCCGCTGAAACAGTGAAAGGTGCCTTTCACCTGTCCGCCTTTCAGCGTGCGCTTATCACCCTGTGCGTTGATAAGCTGGAGATTCACTACCTCACCGTCCGGTGTGGTCAGCGGCACCAGTACATCACCGGGCTGATAGGCAACACCGCCCACGCGCAGCGGTTTGCCTGTAAGGGTTGGCACGGTCACGTCCGGCCAGCCTTTGGCGCTCAGATAGGTGTTGCCGGATTGCGTCACCGCCTCTTTCAGTTTCGCCTGTGCCTGAACCGCCGCCCGTTGCCGGGCGGCCTCGCTGTCTTCTTCAGGCATTGACGCTGCCGGGCTGTCCGGTAGGTCGCCCAGCCACGTGCTCACTTTCACAGCGGCTTCTGTCGGTGTCAGTTTCAGGGCTTTCTCCACCAGATTCAGGCCGTCCCCCGCGCCGCACTGGTTACAAATCCATGTGCCACGCCCTTCTTTGTTATCGAAGCGAAAACGGTCTTTGCCCTCGCACATCGGGCAGGCGGTATGCTGCCCGGTGGCATCAATGCGGATACCCACTGCCGGGAGCAGTTGCGGCCAGTGGCCGCTGGCGCGTTTCACAGTCTGTGTCACGGTAAGGTGTGCCATGCGTTGCCCCTTAATGCAGTGTGGTGGTCGGGGTCGCCGCTGTCGCGCACTGGCACAGCGCCCCCATAATGATATGCCCCAGCGCGGTTAACCGGGGTTTATCGGTCAGTAACGTGGGTTGCACCATATCGCCCAGCATGGCACAGGCGATTTCCATCCCGGTGGCGGTGCCATGCTCACGCACGTGTGCGCCCTCCAGCTCCAGCGCAATGGCGATTTCCAGTTCGCTTAAGTTACAGTTCAGGGCAATGCCGGTTTCCCGGCAGTTATCCAGATAGGCCTGTGCCACAGCGCGGCGATACACAGCAGTACGCACTTCCAGCGGAATGCAGGACTGATTATTGATGTTCATTGTGCTGTCTCCCGTGCGGTGAAAAGGTGGGCTTCACAGTGGGTCATGACGTGGCCTATCTGGTCAGTCAGCAGCGCCACCAGTGCGGCCATATCATCGGCCGGTAACGTATTGGGTTTGGCGGCGGTCATACTGCATTGCTGGGCGTCCAGCATATCGAGAAACATCACACCGACGCGGTGCGCATAGGTCAGGCGCAGGTAGTCAGCGTGGGGAATGGGATAGGTATCATGGTTATTGAGACGGGCGGCTAAGCTATTCATGCGCTCACCCCGTTGTCGGTTTCCGGCGCTTCCGGGCTTTGCAGCGTCACGGCCAGCAGTTCCAGCCGTTCAGCCAGTACAAACGTCAGCACCTCTTTGGCTACCGGGTTATCCAGCTCGATGACGGCATGTGTCAGGGCGCGGCACTGGTCGGCGATTTCATCAAGGGTCAGCGGGGTAGAATCAAACATGGCTAACCCCCTGAACAGGCAGACGGCCAGCAAAAGCCAGTACATAGTCACGTGCCAGTAAACGGCGGGCGCTGATTTCATCCGGGGCGATAACGGCTTCACGGTGCGGTAAGGCGCGTAATTCGGCGCGGTGCACAGCCAGAAACAGAAAGGTAAATTGCGGGTGTGACGGGGTGAGGGTCGTAGCCATGTGGCAGTCTCCTTGAAGTAACGGTTATCGCTACCACCAGAAACGCCAATTTCAAGGGTGGTAGCCCAGACGGGGTTGGCGTAACCGGACTTCAAGGAAACCGGCGCTTCCGAAGAAGCCCCCGCCTGAGCCACCATTGTATGGATGCAACAACGGCTAAAAACTTGCCGCATAACATGCAATAGAGCTAAAGCTGCGACATAAAAAAAAGACGCATGGCGCGTCTGAGTCGCCTTGAAGTTATTCGGAACGCCAATTCCGACTACCGATTTTGCGGCAGCGACGAAACTATAACGCCAAAAAGCCCCGGCAGGCAAGCCGGGGAAACGGATAAATTGCGCAGTCATGAACAGCCTCAGCAGTTGGTCAGCGCATCACCGGCACGGGATGCGCAGTAACGCCGGGGAGAATCAGAGGCGGCGGGCGTTGGTGCAATGCTCAGCAGCAACGCGCCGAAACGCTGTTCACGGGCGGCAATGGTGGCAGGATTACGAATGGCGGGCAGCAGTTGATCGCACAGGCTGAGGGCTTCCCGTTCATCGAGTGTGACCGACTGCCCGGCGATAGTTAAGTTGATCATGCGTGGTTCTCCTGTTGACGGGCGGCGATACGCTCGGCCACCCAGTGATGAATTTCGGACTCAACCCACGCGACACTTTTCCCACCCAGTGAAACGTTGGCGGGAAAGGCTTTGCGGCTGCTCAGATCGTACAGCGTCGAACGGGAAATGCCGGTGACGTGCAGCACTTCCGGCAGGCGCATTAAGCGCTCTCTGGCCGGATGATGTGGCATCGGGGGCATTGCAGGAATGGGGGCTGGGGGGGTGGCTGACAACATGTGGCGCTACCTCGTTAATGTCCACACGGCTCTGGCCGGATGGCGCTGGATTTCTCTGGTAGCTCGCTATTATGTGAATATTTTCGGAGCCCGCAACAAGGGGCTGTTGTGTCATTGGTGAGCAAAAAATAGGCTTTGTTTGCCACCGGATTGTCATTGTTTCTCTTAGTTTTCCTTTGTTTCTCATTTGAGAAAAGTCTACGTGTTTATGGCTATTAATCACTGCGCTATCTATAGGAAATAACATCGTAAAACATGCTAGCCAGAAAAAAGGCTCAAAAAAAACGGGTGAACAGTATGAACACTTGGTGAAGAGTTATTTATCAACTCTTCACCCCTTTATTTATTGATTTATCTATTCTTTTTTCTCAGGTGAAGAGTAGTGAATAGTTTTATAAAAGAGTTAGTTCTCAACTAGGGAAACGACCTGCTGTAGAGATTGTTTTGTGTGGTTGATGGCAGGACAGGCTCAGATAGCGGGAGTTGTGTGGTGAATTGCACAATAGCCAACAGACACTCACCCAATACGGAGAATGACCATGAGCCAGAAGGCAGAACAAACCGATAAACCCGTAACCCCGCCTGATGTCCTGAAAAAAACGGCTGATGAATACCAGAAGAGACGAGCGGAACACTTTGCCAACGCTAGCGAACTGGACAACATCGATACCGCTATTGCACGAGCCAAAGAGCAGAAAGCCAATACGGAAGCGGAAAATCAGCTTTCTGATACCGACTGGCGTGCGCGTTTTCTTGCGGCACGTGGCGAAATGACGGAAGAATTAAAAAGCCAGCAATTACAGCGGTTGGCACAACGTGAACTGGCACAAGAATATGATGGGCTACTGGCACAATTGGAAATAGAGCAGCTTAGACAGAAAGCGAAGTGCTACGCCTCAGCAAAAGATTGTTGCGATGCTCACGCCAGCGCCCTTCGAGACTATGCTGAATGGGAATTTAATCAGGCGTTAAATAACATCAGTACAAATCTGATCCGGGCGATTAAGTTAAAACGGCATATGCTGGATATCACCACCTCTGAATATAAACAAGGGATCGCCTATCAGAAACCCGAAAAAGTCGTAATGGATTTGGTTACTGAAAATCTCAGAGTGAAAACGGATAACTACCGCTTTGATATGAGTAACGAGCTGGTGTTGTCATCGTTGGGACTGAATTCTCCTTCATTGCCGCATTCCTATTTTGAGCCTGTGGCAAGCCCGGCACAAAGAATGAAATTTTTCCGTGAATTAAAAGAAAAAGAGGAAGCGTTAAAAGTTCGGGGGAAAAAAGCATGATGTCTTGCCCGTTCTGCGGCCATGCTGCCCATGCGCGAACCAGTCGCTCGTTATCGGAGAACGTTAAACAACGCTATCACCAATGCCGGAATATTGAATGCTCAGCAACTTTCCGAACACTGGAATCGATAGAGGAAATTATTCAGCCATCGAACCGAAAAGATTTACCGGTGCCGGATATTCCGTTATCACCAGTCATGCAGAAAAAATATAAGCATTACCCGGCCTCAGCCCTGCGGAATTAATTAGCCAGATTATAATTTCATTACCGTCAACGTTAGGACATCGCCCGCCATTGCGCGGGCTTTTTTGCAAGCTTTTTCTCTGGCTAGCGATTTTTTGACCGTGCATGCATACGGTGCATGAAATTGCATGCAATACTTACCCCCGAATCTGCCCTACAGCGCCAGTGCTGGCGCGGCCTGAGTGCTTCCATGCAACTGCATGAAAAGCGCTACACAAAGCGGGCAGGCGTGGCGGGGATAGCATTGCGCGCGCGGGCATTTAGCACACCGGCATACCTCATACCAAAGTAACAAGCTGTGAGTACGTTGAGAGATAGTTCACTCGAAGGGTAAAGTAGTATGGAGCTTGAAAGCCCCTCTTAGGCATCCGCAGAATAGGCAAAGAGCATCTACAGTTAATCAGGTTAGATCGTAGAGAAAATATTAAGAATGCCGGGAGATTATAAAAAAGCCGCCTAAAATGGCGGCCTAGTTATGAGAAGGATTAAATAGCAATTTTGAGATGAGGGTAGAAAACCATTTTATATTCATCAGGGATTTTCTCCCTGAGTTGGTTAATAATTTTGCTATCTTTAGGAAGTTTTGCTGCCAATTTATTAAGCATCTCATCAAGTTTTTCATTGCGATCCCATTGGGTTTTATAACTTGATGAATCAATTTTTTGCGCGACAGAGAGCAATTGATGATTATTATTATAAATATACTTCATCTTGATAAGATTAGCTCCATCATCATGACTATCTAAATACGTCAGAATCAGATGGACAAAGTCCCCTTTCTTATATACTTCTACATTTTGATACTCACACTCAAATATTGAGGTAACTAATTCATGAGGTTGAACCCCTTTCACCATGCAGAAAGATATTATCTTTTTAATTTCTTTCATAATATGAGTATAGTCTGTCATTTAATCATCCTCTCTACTTCCGCGAGCACCTTATCCAAATCATTAATTGATTGAAGAAGAGTTTTATTATCTCGCTTATCAACAGGCCCATAGGCTTTGGATAGCTTCAGAAACACATATCTTACCAAGATACCATCATTAGCGTCCGTTGTCTGTATATACGGAACATGGCGATTAAAAACATGATACAACTCTGAGCTTTTTTCACCAATCCCATTATCAATCAATAAATTAGAAACACCATCCTGAGCACGTTTTTTTAAGATCTCCCTCATTAATTTTCTTGCTTGATGGGGTCTTTTCTCGATTAACTCGGGATCTATGAATTCAGCCGCTTTTTGAACTTCTTTTTCAGCCAACGTTTGACGCAATGCTTCCAATGTTTCATCCGGAATATCTACGCCAGATTTTTTTATTAAATCTATTTTTTGTGTGACCGAATCACTAACCTCATGTCTCTTTTGCTCAAAGAGAGCATTAAAATCAATATCATCTAAGTAAGAATCCGTCTCACTGATATAAACACTCTCGCTTTCTACTCCCGCTAACTCTGTTCCTCTTTCAGTATAATCTCTATCAGTGAAAGTATATTCTCTAACTACCGCTCGTCGCGCTTTTTCAACCTCCTTTTGAAAATTCTCCCACATGACATTTAAACCAATTTCTTCATGGAATATAACTATCCCATTGTTATCAATTTCAAAATGTGTAATTTCAGATTCAGGAATAACACGTAAAATTCTTCCAACTACTTGAGCAAAAGCGTTAAGACTTCTGTATGGTCGGAAGATCGCGAGAACAGTGAGATATTTATGATCGTAACCCTCCATTAGCATATTAACAGAAATGACTACATCACATTGGTGGCGATCCACTTTCACCAATGCCTCAGATAAATCACTTGGTTCCATTTCACTATGTACAATTACAGAACTCATGCCTCTGTCTTTATACCAAATAAGTAAGTCTTCTGCATGAGAGATACTACAACCTACCGCTAATATTTTATGCGGAACTTGGGGGGATGAAACTTTAAGCTCACTAAGCTTTGCAATACTATGATCAATAACATCTAAAGAACATTCTTTTGATAACGCGATGCTTTTCTCAATCCACTCTTTATCTTTGAGCATTAAAATTTGCTCTTTTGTTAATTTCACTCCGGGTTGCTCTGATGTAATAAAAAATAAATCATGCGCATTAACCGTTTCTTTTCTAAGCCATTTTACATATTTATCTCTCATAACCTCAGACAAAGGAGTTTCATGAATTTTCACCCCCGGAATTTCTTGATTATCGCCTCGGTAAGGTGTGCCAGTGACATGTAATATTTTTGCATTTGAAAAATGATGAAGAGTATCCCGCCAACTTTGAGCAGGAGCGTGATGCGCTTCATCTATGATAATTAAATCAAAGAAATCGGGTGATACCCTATCTATCAACCCATTGCCACGAGATGATGTGATTTTCTGAATATTTGAGTAAACAATATGACTGCTAGCCAGATGTTCATCGGACAATTCAGCTAGATATTCATTAACTATGGGTATATCTTTCGCACTGAATATTATGTCAAAGTTCACCCAAAAATTATCAGCAAGAACCTCTTGAGTTTTTCGTATACTATCTTTTGTGATCAGCCCTGGAGTTATTATTAAAACTCTCTTATGCGCAACTCCAAATGGGGCTATGGATATCAACCCACTCTTTCCTGTTCCTGTTGGAAGAACAACTAGGGCTTCTTTATTTTCTTCATCAGAAAAGAACTCTTTAATTTTAATATACGCCTCAATTTGAGGTGCTCTTAGCTTTGTATTACCTTCAATATTGACTACCGTATCAAAAAAATAAGACATTCCTATTATCCTTAAAATTTAATAAATATTTGGAGAGTAAAGCTGAACCACAAAAAATTGAAGCATTCGCCCTTACCTTCAAGATACTAGACGTGGTTGCCCTCACCACTATACTGTTCTTACCCACATGAATACTCAGCATCTCAATCTAGGCCATTACTAAGCCAATCGCCCCAAGAAGTATCGTTGATGATATGCGCTTAAAATCATGCCCAGAGGCTTTTCCCTTATAGCCCAACAACTTAATCAATTAGCTAACGCTTTTACTTAATTTTTAGGCTTTTTACAGTCATTCCGTCCAATTAAGGGGGGGAAGATAGTAACAAGTGATAGAGCTTAACTGACTAAATAAATCTATCACTTGTGCTAAGCAAGGTAAAATGAGCCATACACATCTTCCTCCTCTTTTAACACATCCTTTGTGTAATGCTGGAAGCGTATGCTTTAAGGCATCTGATAGGCGGATAACGCTTCAACTATAGAAAGAGATCGTATTTTTACTTCTGTACAGTTACCTATTTTGCCAAGTTTTTTGCCGAACGGTGTTCTGCACAGCCAATAATAATCGCATAGCCAAACGCCTTTCCACACCTTTGGCGTACCCTACGTGCTTTTCTGGAATATATGAGATATCTCTCTTAAAAATAGAGTATTTTTAGGGAATTGGTGAAAAATTAAGCATTTTCTTTGTTTAAAACAACAGATAGTAATTATTTTACGGCTTTTCTAGGAGAGATTTCTTCGCAAAATCATACGGCTTAACATACCGTTCCCGGTTTGCATCCAAATAATCCGCCCACCATTGCACCATTAAACGACGTTCATCAAGATACTCAGACGTATGAATGTATGCCGCACGCACATTATTACGTTCAGAGTGGCTTAACTGGCGTTCTATTGCGTCATCGCTCCACAAGCCAGACTCACCCAGCGCACCACGCGCCATCGTTCTGAAACCGTGGCCGCACACTTCCGTCTTGGTGTCATACCCCATAGTACGCAACGCGCTATTGACCGTGTTTTCGCTCATCACTTTTTCAGGATTGTGATCGCTAGGGAAAAGCCGGGGATTGTCACCGCTCAAAGCATGCAGTTTTTCCAGTACAGCAAGCGCCTGATTGCTCAGCGGCACAACATGCTCTTCTTTCATTTTCATGCCCCGATAGGAATATCTCACACCTTCAATTTCTTCTCGTTGTGCGGGAATACGCCATTCAGCGCTATCAAAATCAAACTCGCGCCACCGAGCGAAACGCAGTTCACTGGAACGGACGAACGTCAGCAGCATTAACTCTACCGCACAACGGGTTAGTAATCGGCCACGGTAGGACGCCAGACGCGAAAGAAATTCAGGGAACCGGACAGAAGGTAAAGCTGGATAGTGACGAGCTTTAGTCGTGGTTAGCGCCCCGGCCATATCACCAGCCGGGTTAGACTCGATGTAATCATTCTGGACAGCGTAACGCATAATCGCCGTAATGCGCTGTTGCAGCCGTTGAGCGACGTCATGTTTGCCCGATGCATCCACGGCTTTGATCGGTGCCAGAAGGTGACTGGTTTTCAGCTTACGGATATCAGATGCGCCGATTTCGGGGAAAATGTACATTTCCAAATACCGGATAACCCGCGATCGATGATAATCCCCCCAGCGTTTGTTACTGGCGTGCCACTGACGGGCGACCGTTTCAAAGGTATATGCTCCTGCGGATTCTGCCTGTACTTCTTTTTGCTCAGCTTTAGGATCAATTCCCTGAACCAGCAACTTTTTGGCCTCATCACGTTTAGTACGAGCATCGGCAAGGGTAACCGTCGGCCATACGCCAAAAGCTAACCTGTCTTCTTTCTTATCGATTGGGCGGCGGTACTTCATGCGCCAGTATTTCGATCCCCGCGTGGTGATCTCAAGATATAGACCGCCGCCATCTGCCATCTTATAAGTTTTCTCTTTTGGCTTGGCAGTCTCGACTTGGCGGGCATTGAGCTTCATTTTGGGGGCACATTTCTAATCGAAGTGGGGATGCCCCCAATTATGCCCCCTGTGGGGTCAGGATTGCAACGGATGTGCTCGGACTATTGAGGACAAAAAAAAAGCCTTTCGGCTTTCTTTTTAGTAACTTACGGACTGTTACGGATGTTCTCGAACTACTAAATGGTGCCGAAGGCCGGACTCGAACCGGCACATCTTTCGATGGTTGATTTTGAATCAACTGCGTCTACCGATTTCGCCACTTCGGCACAGAAGTAGTATGCGGAAAACGGGTGCATTATACCGTTTGACGGCCCACGCGCAACGTTAATCCACTCTGTGTTCGGTTAAGTGCTGAAAAAATCATCTCTAGCAACGTGTTATGACTTTTTTACCTTCACTATTATGTGTGAATGAGCGTTATTGAGAGCAATAAAAAAGCGCCGAGGGGGTTATCCACTCGGCGCTTTTTCGGGATTACTAGGTTCTATCGGCGTTTTAGCAGCAGCGCTACGCTGATGAACAGAAACACCGAGCTCGGCAAGATAGCGCCCAGAATTGGCGGGATACCATAGACCAAGCTGAGTGGACGGAAAATCTCATTCAGCAGGTAAAAGAGGAAGCCGAAGCTGATGCCTATCACGATGCGTGAACCCGCCGATACGCTGCGCAGCGGGCCGAAGATGAAAGAGACCGCCATGAGCATCATCACCGCCACTGAGACTGGTGCAAAGATTTTGCTCCACATGTTCAACTGGTAGCGATTCGACTCTTGCCCACTTTGTTTCAGGTATTTGGAGTAATTATGTAGCCCACGGATCGACAGCGCATCCGGCTCCAGCGCCACCACGCCGAGCTTATCCGGCGTCAGGTTGGTTTTCCATTCTCCGCTGAACGTCTGGCTGCCGCCAATCTGCTTACCGTCGCTCAAATCAGACTCATCAACCTGCGAGAGCTTCCAGACATTCCTGTCCTCTTCAAACTCGGCAGAGGCCGCATAGCGCACAGATAGCAGCTTGTTGTGATCGTCGAAGTGATAGATGTTGACGCCAGACAGCTCTTTATCGCCCGTCACTCGTTCGATATAGATAAAGTCATTGCCGTCTTTTGCCCACAGTCCGCCCTGCGTAGAGATCATCGACCCACCGGAGATCATCTGAGAACGGTAGTTGCGCGCCATCTGTTCCCCTTGCGGAGACACCCATTCGCCAATCGCCATCGTCAGCAGCACCAGCGGGATTGCCGTTTTCATCACGGCCGTCGCAATCTGCAAGCGGGTAAAGCCAGAGGCCTGCATCACCACCAGTTCGCTGCGGGTCGCAAGCTGGCCCAGCCCGAGTAATGCGCCGAGCAACGCCGCCATCGGGAAGAAGATCTCAATATCTTTGGGTACGCTGAGCAGCGTGTAGAGCCCTGCGCCCAGCGCCGAATACTCACCCTGCCCAACTTTACGCAGTTGGTCGACAAACTTGATGATGCCGGAGAGCGACACCAGCATGAACAGCGTCGTCATGATGGTGGTGAAAATCGTTTTGCCGATATAGCGGTCTAATACACCAAACATCAGGCCGCTCCTTGTGTTCTAAGAGTACGAGGCTTAAAGCGGGCGCGCACTTTGCGCATCGGCACGGTATCCCAGAGGTTAAGCATCACAGCGATACCGAAGTACGTCAGGTTGGTCAGCCAGACCCATACCATCGGATCGATTTTGCCTTTACTGGCGTTAGAACGCAGCGAACTTTGTAGCAGGAAGAAAATCAGGTACAGCAGCATCGCAGGCAACATACTCAGCACCCTACCCTGACGTGGATTCACCACACTCAGTGGCACCACCATCAGCGCCATGATCAGCACCGAAACAATCAACGTCAGCCGCCAGTGGAACTCTGCACGCGCATCGTGCGCATCCGAATGCCAGAGGGTCTGCATACCCATTTGTTGCACGTCGCTATTGTTTAGCGTCACGCTCTGGTGACCAATCACGGCCTGATAGTTGGTGAAATCCGTGATACGAAAATCACGTAGCAGCGCCGTGCCTTCGTAACGCGAACCGTTATCCAACGTCACGACCTGCGCACCATCTTCGTTCTGCGTAATATGACCGCGATCGGCGACGACGACCGAAGGGCGAGCATTCCCGCTGGGGCGCAGCTGTGCCAGAAAGACGTGCTCAAACTCCGACCCTTTGACATTGCCAACAAACAGCACCGCATTGCCGCCCTGTGCAGACTGGAACTGCCCTTCTACTAGCGCAGCCATACTGGGGTTCGCCTTCGCTTCTGCCAGCACTTCTTCCTGATGTCGAGACGACCACGGACTGAGCCACATGACGTTAATCGTTGCAATAATGGCAGTGAACACCGCCAAGGCCAGCGCGGCTTTCAGCAACACGCGTTTGCCCAACCCGCAGGCGTGCATGACGGTGATCTCGCTTTCCGCATAGAGGCGGCCAAACGTCATCAATACGCCAAGAAATAGACTTAATGGCAGGATAAGCTGCACCATTTCTGGCACACCCAATCCCAACAGGGAGATAACCAAATTTGTCGGGATTTCACCATCAACAGCGGCGCCCAGTATCCGCACTAATTTCTGGCAAAAGAAAATCAGTAACAGAATGAAAAGGATGGCCAGTTGGCTCTTAAAGGTTTCCCGTACCAGATATCGAATGATGATCACGCTTAATTACGCCTGTGAAAACTTGTCTTTTTGCAGGAAAATCGATAGTTTCTTCGCTAACGCGCCATTTATACTCATTTTTGGCTGCCCTCTTAGCTAAAACGGTATTACAACACACTGCGTTTGAGCTGTTGTATCAGAACCTGCTTATTAGTCACTAAAACAGGTTCGTTACGTCGTTAAGATTAACACAGGTTATGTTAACGCAACGCCGGGAAGTATTACGGAGTGTCACATTCTAGCCGTTGCCCCCGCCGTTGTCTTTAAGATTCAGGAGAGTACATGGAGTTCAGCGTAAAAAGCGGTAGCCCGGAAAAACAACGCAGTGCCTGCATTGTCGTCGGCGTGTTTGAACCGCGTCGTCTGTCCCCTATTGCCGAACAACTCGATAAAATCAGCGACGGCTACATCAGCGCGTTGCTTCGCCGTGGTGAATTAGAAGGCAAAGTGGGGCAATCACTGCTTTTGCACCATGTACCTAACATTCTTTCCGAGCGCATTCTGCTGATTGGTTGCGGTAAAGAGCGCGAACTTGATGAACGCCAGTACAAACAGGTGATTCAGAAAACGATCAACGCGCTGAATGAAACCGGCTCGATGGAAGCGGTCTGCTTCCTGACCGAGCTGCACGTGAAAGGCCGTAACACGTACTGGAAAGTGCGTCAGGCCGTCGAGACCGCAAAAGAAACGCTGTACACCTTCGATCAGCTTAAGAGCAACAAGGTCGAACTGCGCCGTCCGCTGCGTAAAATGGTATTCAATGTACCAACGCGCCGTGAGCTGACCAGCGGCGAGCGCGCCATTCAGCACGGTCTGGCGATTGCTGCGGGCATCAAAGCCGCGAAAGATCTCGGCAACATGCCGCCGAATATCTGTAATGCCGCGTATCTGGCTTCGCAGGCGCGTCAACTGGCCGATACCTATAGCCAGAACATCATCACGCGCGTGATTGGTGAACAGCAGATGAAAGAGCTGGGCATGAATGCCTATCTGGCCGTGGGTCAGGGCTCGCAGAATGAATCGCTGATGTCTGTGATCGAATATAAAGGCGATCCAAACCCGGAAACCCGCCCGATTGTGCTGGTAGGTAAAGGGCTGACGTTCGATTCCGGCGGCATCTCCATCAAACCTGCCGACAGCATGGACGAAATGAAATACGACATGTGCGGCGCGGCCACGGTCTACGGCGTGATGCGCATGGCGGCCGAGCTGGCGCTACCGTTGAATATCATCGGCGTGCTGGCGGGCTGTGAAAACATGGTCGATGGGCGTGCCTACCGTCCGGGCGACGTGCTGACCACGATGTCCGGCCAAACGGTAGAAGTACTGAACACCGATGCGGAAGGCCGTCTGGTCTTGTGTGATACGCTGACCTACGTCGAGCGTTATGAGCCGGACGTGGTGATTGACGTCGCGACTCTTACTGGCGCGTGCGTGATTGCGCTGGGGCACCACATCACTGGGCTGATGGCGAACCACAATCCGCTGGCGCACGAGCTGTTGAGCGCATCCGAGCAGTCTGGCGACCGCGCATGGCGTCTACCGCTGACAGACGAATTCCAGGAACAGCTGGAATCCAATTTTGCCGATATGGCGAATATTGGCGGCCGTCCGGGTGGTGCGATTACCGCAGGCTGCTTCCTGTCGCGCTTTACGCGTAAGTACAGCTGGGCGCATCTGGATATCGCAGGCACGGCCTGGCGTTCTGGTAAAGCCAAAGGCGCAACGGGTCGCCCGGTCGCGCTATTATCACAGTTCCTGCTTAACCGCGCCGGACAGAACGACGTAGAATAAGACTTTCACGTCAACGGCGATGACCAAAGCCAGCGATGACTTTTGTTCTTATACTCTAAATAATTCAAGTTTCAGGAAGGCGGCAAGAGAAGGACAAATTCGTCGGGAACGAATTTGACCAGCCAACGGCTGGCCTTCGGTGAGAGGCAGGACGTCTCTCATTTCATCCCGATGAGCTTACTCAGGTAAGTGATTCGGGTGACTGACAAACCTGGCAGAGGTAGGTTTGAACGCTGCTTGCAGCGGCCCCAAAGGGGCGAGGTCCACGAAAGTGGCCGAGTAGCGCAGCCAACGCGCATGCAACTTGAAATATGACGAGTATAATCGGGCCGGATATTCCGGCCCTTATCAATAGTGTAAACAATGAAAAACGCAACGTTCTATCTTCTCGAACACGACAGCAAAAGCGGTGAGCTCAGCGCCCATGAGGCACTGGCATGCGATCTGGCGGCAGAACGTTGGCGAGCAGGAAAGCGCGTGCTGATTGCCTGTGAAGACGAGCAGCAGGCCATCAGACTGGACGAGGCACTGTGGCAACGCGATCCCAACGCCTTCGTGCCGCACAATCTGGCAGGCGAAGGGCCGCGTCACGGCGCACCGGTCGAACTGGCCTGGCCACAGCGGCGTGGCAACGCGCCACGGGATCTGCTGATCAGCCTATTGCCGCAGTTCGCAGATTTTGCCACCGCTTTCCATGAAGTGATAGACTTTGTCCCTTACGAAGACTCCTTGAAACAGTTGGCGCGCGACCGCTATAAAACCTATCGCAGCGTCGGCTTCCAATTGACCACGGCTACGCCGCCAACTCACTGAATTTTGAGCATAATGGAAACGAAATATAACCCGCAAGATATCGAGCAGCCGCTCTACGAACACTGGGAAAAGCAAGGCTACTTCAAGCCGCACGGCGACACGAGTAAAGAAAGCTTCAGCATTATGATCCCGCCGCCCAACGTCACCGGCAGCTTGCATATGGGTCACGCTTTCCAGCAAACCATTATGGATACGTTGATCCGCTATCAACGTATGCAGGGTAAAAATACCCTGTGGCAGGCAGGTACCGACCACGCCGGTATCGCCACGCAAATGGTCGTTGAGCGCAAGATCGCCGCAGAAGAAGGCAAAACTCGCCACGATTACGGCCGCGAAGCATTCATCGACAAAATCTGGCAGTGGAAAGGCGAATCCGGTGGCAACATCACCAATCAGATGCGCCGTCTTGGCAACTCCGTTGACTGGGAACGCGAGCGCTTCACCATGGATGAAGGCCTGTCCAACGCGGTGAAAGAAGTTTTTGTCCGTCTGTATAAAGAAGACCTGATTTACCGCGGCAAGCGTCTGGTGAACTGGGATCCGAAACTGCGCACCGCGATTTCCGATCTGGAAGTAGAAAACCGCGAAGTGAAAGGGTCGATGTGGCACCTGCGCTATCCGCTGGCCGATGGCGTGAAAACCGCTGAAGGGAAAGACTATCTGGTCGTCGCGACCACTCGCCCTGAAACCATGCTGGGTGATACCGGCGTCGCCGTTAACCCGGAAGATCCGCGTTATAAGGATCTGATCGGCAAAGAAGTGATCCTGCCGCTGATTGGCCGTCGTATTCCGATCGTTGGCGACGAACATGCCGATATGGAAAAAGGCACAGGCTGCGTGAAGATCACGCCAGCGCACGACTTCAACGACTACGAAGTCGGTAAACGCCACCAGTTGCCGATGGTCAATATCCTGACATTCGACGGTGATATCCGCCAGAGCGCTGAAATTTTTGATACCAATGGCGAAGCCAGCACCGCTTGCAGCAGCGACATTCCTGAAGCCTTCCAGGGTCTGGAGCGTTTTGCCGCGCGTAAAGCGCTGGTCGCCGCATTCGATGAGCTTGGCCTGCTGGAAGAGATCAAAGCGCACGATCTGACCGTTCCTTACGGCGACCGTGGCGGCGTTGTCATTGAACCAATGCTGACCGACCAGTGGTACGTGCGTGCTGCCGTACTGGCTAAACCGGCAGTGGAAGCGGTAGAAGATGGCCGCATCCAGTTCGTACCAAAACAGTACGAAAACATGTACTTCAGTTGGATGCGCGACATTCAGGACTGGTGTATCTCCCGTCAGTTGTGGTGGGGTCACCGCATTCCGGCCTGGTACGATGCCAATGGCAACGTCTATGTCGGTCGCACCGAAGCGGAAGTACGCAGTGAAAACAACCTCGCTGACGATGTCGTTCTGAATCAGGATGAAGACGTACTGGATACCTGGTTCTCATCCGGGCTGTGGACGTTCTCTACGCTGGGTTGGCCAGAACAAACGCCCGATCTGAAAGCTTTCCACCCAAGCAGCGTGATGGTCAGCGGCTTCGACATCATCTTCTTCTGGATTGCCCGCATGATCATGCTGACCATGCACTTCATCAAAGATGAAGACGGCAAACCACAAGTGCCATTCCATACCGTCTACATGACCGGCCTGATCCGTGATGATGAAGGCCAGAAGATGTCCAAATCCAAAGGGAACGTTATCGACCCGCTGGATATGGTGGACGGTATTTCGCTGGAAGCGCTGCTGGAAAAACGTACTGGCAACATGATGCAGCCGCAGCTGGCGGAAAAAATCCGCAAGCGTACCGAGAAACAGTTCCCGAACGGCATCGAGCCTCACGGTACAGACGCCCTGCGCTTCACGCTGGCGGCGCTGGCTTCAACGGGTCGCGACATCAACTGGGACATGAAGCGTCTGGAAGGTTACCGCAACTTCTGTAACAAGCTGTGGAACGCCAGCCGTTTTGTGCTGATGAACACCGAAGATCAGGATTGCGGCTTTGGCGCAGGCGAGAAAGTGCTGTCACTGGCCGACCGCTGGATTCTGGCAGAATTCAACCGCACGGTGAAAGCCTACCGCGAGGCGCTGGACGGCTATCGCTTTGATATTGCGGCCAACATTCTTTACGAGTTCACCTGGAACCAGTTCTGCGACTGGTATCTGGAGCTGACGAAACCCGTGATGAATGGCGGTTCAGAAGCGGAACTGCGCGGTACGCGTCACACGCTGGTTACTGTACTGGAAGCGTTGCTGCGTCTGGCACACCCAATTATTCCATTCATTACCGAAACCATCTGGCTACGTGTTAAAGCACTGAAAGGCATTAGCGCCGACACGATCATGTTGCAGCCGTTCCCTGAGTTCGATGCCGCGCAGGAAGATACGCTGGCGCTGAACGATCTGGAGTGGATCAAGCAGGCGATTATCGCTGTGCGTAACATTCGCGCAGAAATGAACATCGCGCCGGGCAAACCGCTGGAAGTCTTACTGCGTGATGTCACTGCGCAAGCACAGCGTCGCGTGGAAGAGAACCGCAGCTTCATCCAAACGCTGGCGCGTCTGGAAAGCATTACGCTGCTGCCTGCGGGCGACAAAGGTCCGGTTTCCGTCACTAAACTCATCGAGGGTGCCGAGCTGTTAATTCCGATGGCAGGCCTGATCGACAAAGCGGCAGAGTTGGATCGTCTGACGAAAGAAGTGGCGAAAATCGAAGCCGAGATTGAGCGCATCGAAAGCAAGCTGTCCAACGAAGGCTTTGTGGCACGCGCACCGGAAGCGGTCGTTGCCAAAGAGCGTGAGAAGCTGGACGGCTACGCCGTAGCGAAAGCCAAACTGCTGGAGCAACACGCGGTCATCGCTGCGCTGTAACGCTCACCGATTTTCTAGCGGTAGTACGGTAAGTACGAAAGCCTCGTTGCAAAACGAGGCTTTTTGTTCATAAATACAAACCACATCTTGTGGACGTAGTTATCAACTTGGTTTTGGCTCTACCTGTAAAAACCGAGTCATGCCAGAAACCTATTATGTTGTCCAACAACGGATTAGGGGAAATAAAAGGACAGTCATGGATAAGAGCAGGTGTCATTTGGTTTATGCAGCCGTTTTACGTTTTGGTGAAATTTGTTTCATGACGTCGCTCACTTTGCTCTTGGTTTTTCCATAGAGGACGGTATTGCTATACTGTAAAATGCGTCAGGATCGATTTTTGATGGTTTTGCCATTTGTAAATTAGTAGAATTGAATGTTTATAGCTTTTTAGCGCCGTGCTCAGTGATTCGTCAAGCATAGGAAGCTGCATTTATGAATAAAATAAGTTTGGGAACTAGTGCTAAGCTACATTCCATTTGCTCCATTGAAGAACAAGTACGCTCGAGTATTGAAAATAAAATATCTTTCTTAATCAATAATTTGATTTCTGTTGCAAATAGTAATGATACGTGCTTGAACAGGTTTTTCAGAAACATTAAGAACGGCCATTGTAAACTTCTAAATGAATCGCTATTGAGAGATACTCATAATCAAACCTCTCTATTACCCTCCCAGCATCACGATGATGGGATATTTAAGATAAGAAACCATTTTTTCATAGCGGGAAATATATATACTTGGGTCGCACCTATATCTTACTTGCGGGAAATTAATCCTAATTGTTATTTTATTATAAAGGACATATTAAGTAATTCGAGAAAAATATGTAATATGGCAATGTTTAATATGAGAAAAATTTCATATCTTGAGCTTGCTGAGTTTTATAAGAGAAAAATAGGGTTAATTGTTGATAAGTCAGATGCCCAGAAACTAGCTGAGGGTGTCGTAAAATTAAATTCTGCTGTTGAATTTTTTTGTTCTAACATGGATAATGATTTTATATTTTCTAGAGATATGCATCCAGATGAAGTTTTGGCATCTTACTCTAGCTTAACAAAAAAAATTATTATCTATAACTCCATTTTCAAAGCTGATAGTGCAACGATTACGCATATTTTTCTTCATGAAATATCACATTCATTAGGTACTAAAGATTACTTTTATCATCTAACTCCAAACCTATCTATAACCAGAGATAATGAACGGTTACATGAACTTAGTACTTTTGATGCATTAAATAAGAAAACTATCGATTTATCTATAAGTGCTAATGGTAATTTTTTAAATTTTAATGGATATACATTCGGACCATCATTTTACAAAGATGATGAAATTGTAAAAATGAATTTAAATCCAAAAAATGTACATTCTAAATTCTTTAAGATGATCTTAACTGATAAATCTAAATTGAAGAAAATGGCTTTTTCTAATGCAGACACAAATGCCGTTTTTATCTTACAGCTCGCAGGGTTTGGAATTCCTAATATGAAAAACATGAATCAGTTATCCAAATCAATTAAGAATGTAGATACAAATTCACAAGTCATGAATATAACAGACATTCAATCATTTTTTGACGAAAAAGGCAGAGGAAAAGGAGGTGCATAACTTGAGGATGCCTAAATCAGTGATACCAAGTAAAGATAATATGTTCCTTGAGTAGATGACTGTATGTAAGCGCCTCTGTTTTAGTTCCACACACTTTTTGAGATTTCTGGGTATTCATCCATTAGCCGATATTCCTCCGGCGTCAGGTTATTCAGAGATTCATGGGGATGCTCGCTGTTATATTCATGCAGCCAGCGTTCCGTAATTTCTCTGACCTCATTCAGTATTCTGAACAGGTAAAAATCCTGTATTTCTGTTCGATACGTTTGGTTAAAGCGTTCAATAAAAGCATCTTGTGTCGGCTTACCCAGTTTAATAAATTCCAGCGGCACACCATGCTCTTCCGCCCACTGCGCCAATGTCAGCGACGCCAGCCCTGGTTTAAGTACTTTGGCATTGCTAGTGGTGCTGGGTTACGCACTGGCAAACATTACTTTCCTTTACGACGAAAATTCAGTTTCAGTAAACAATAAATACGATGAATACGTTTGTGGTTCCATGTATGCCCTTACCTGCATAACATCTGAGACAGCTTCTTGAAGCCGTATCGCGGATAGCACCGACGCCAACCAGCAAGCAGCGGCATACTGTTGTAAGGTTGAGATACTTGCATTAGAAACATTTCTCTCAAGGCGGCTCACCGTAGGTTAGCTTACCCCCATGCGAGCGGCGATCGCTGTACTTATCAGGACCTGACTTGGATTTCATTTCGAGCAGAACAGCGCGAAGCGCTTCTTCATTTGTCTCAATATTCTTGCCATTCTGGATACGACATTTATTTTTACCTAAATCTCAGGTAGGTAGATATTATTTTGGGACAGAATCATGGCTATCTTTCCTACAAACTCAACCGGAAGTGTTGTTGGTGTTCCATACATATCCACGATTCCGACCTCTACCGTTGTATCAACAAGATAAGTGAAATCTTCAATATCCTGAGGTGAAATCGACAGGGTAAGATCTTGCGGTATCTCATCTCCCCGGCCATTTAGCGGCAGTAACACGCCGTTTCTTTCCCATTCAACCAGACTACCACTCTCAGGGTAACGATTAAGGTGAGCTATCAATGCATCGATCGCGGGATGTGAATCAATTTTGCGTGGCAATAGGCCTGCAAACAAGTGGAGGCATAGCGTTGCAAACCTCTCGGGGAAAGCTTGGCTATTTTGCTAAAAACGTCTGACATCTCATTTCCCCTTGGTCATTCGTATTGTTCACGTTCTTCTTTAATGGCGTGCAGTAAGTCTGTTGGGGGAATGAAAAAACCGTGTTCACTTGGCGCGGGGAAAATTTGACATATTCTACCGTCGTTCTGCATTCCAGGGAGCCAATGTGATAGAAATACGTTTAGCTCAATCGCTTTTGCTGTGAATCCCGCCCATTTACCATGAGCGCACAATGTGGCAAAATTTTCCTCAGGCCAGAAGGGAATAGCCATTTTTTGACCGGATGTTGCCGTTGCCCACCCCTCATTAAATAATCCCCAGACAATTTCAAAATCAGTAATCTTACGGATAAAGTAATCACACCTTTCTTGCGAGTCTAAACGATAAATACTTTCAATTTTTTTAGGATGCGCTCTCGTCATTATTTAAATAATATCCTCATCGGAATGCCACCACGTTGTCCCACAGAACGATGTTTTCAGCAAAAGCCCTGTCGGTTTTTAGCGCAGTAAGTTCCCCCACATATCGTGGATCGCTTTTTATTTTCTTCTCGTCATCATCACTCAACATGACCGCTTTTCCTTCCTTCTCGTTGAGTAAAAATTGTTGAGCCGCCATGTAATCATAAGCGTCAATAATTGATGGCACCGCTGCCTCTAAGCTTGCCTTTCCCTCGGAGAAAAACATCAAAAAATCAGAAAATGCGTACAAATACAGATTTTTTAAAATCTCTTCGCTATTCGCACCCTGTTCATCCACCACGGTAGCATCAATAGCCTCAAGCGCTGGGTTGATGTTTATGTCTTGCGTCTCTGAGGCAAGGTAACTCCAGAGATCGTCCGTAAGTACAACAACCGCTTTCGGTAAAGTCATGTCCATCGATTGAAGGACATCGACCAATCTGTCAAACGCTTTTAATAGTACGAAGAAAGCGCTCTTTTCTGCATTTTCCACTACTAATCCTTATTTTTGGGGTGTTTAACCGATGAAATTGGATTCACACCATGATTAATAATGGCGTCTTTACAACGGCAGGATATAGGGAGGAATACAGTAATATCAACGACTCAACGTATTTTTTCCGCCAATCGGTTAAGGCTATTGTCATCGCGTTCGGTACTCGCTTTGATGGCACCGAACGCGATGATAAGGTGCTTACGCGGCCATGCCTAACCCGACAATATTTGCCGCCAGAATAATGGCCACGCAGCCGAGAACTAGCATACGCACTGGTTTCTGACCAACGGCTTTCCACTCTTTAAACAGCAGGCCGACGATACCGCCACACAGTACGTAGAAACTCATGTGCAGCATCCAACTGATATAGGTGTAATCAGCCGGAATGTTGGCGTGTCCCCAGGCATAAAAGAAGAACTGCAAATACCACATGACGCCGCCCAGAATGGCGAAGAGTGCGTTGGCAATCAGTAACGGTTTAGCCTGTGCCAGATCGGCTTTTAATGAAATCCCTTTGCAGGTCGCCAAGCGGATGAAGCAGAAACCCAGATTGACGATGGCGCCACCGCCCATAATCACCACGTAGCTGGGGAGTGCGACATACAGTGCATTGATTCCCAGCGTTTGTGCTGCGGTATGCATGGGTTTCGCGGCATCCATCGCAAAGGACATGCCTGCGGAGAAGATGCCGCACATCACGGCCAGAATCAGCCCTTTTTTCAGGTTGAATTCCTCGGCACGAATACCGAGCGCACGCTCTTTCAGTAAACCGGCATAGCTGACAATAGCGACGCCAATGACTGCGACCAGAACGCCCAGTAGCGTCATTTGGCCGCCCGCCGAGCCAAACAGAATGGAGAACTTGCCTTGCAGGACGGGCGTCATCAGCGTGCCGATAATCAGCGTCACGCCGATGGCAATACCAATGCCCATCGACATGCCAAGGTAGCGCATCGTCAGGCCGTAGTTGATATTGCCGATCCCCCACATCGCGCCGAAGAGAAAGACGGGGAGTAGGGTCGCCATATCGAACGAACCGTAGTAACGCCAAAAATCAGGAAGTAGCCACCAACTGATGCTCCAGGGCAGGATAATCCACGAGAAAAATCCGCCCAGTGACCACATGGTTTCCCACGACCAGTTTTTGACCTGCTTAAACGGCGCATAGAAGCAGGCCGCGCTGGCCGCACCGATGAAGTGCCAGAAAATACCAAGCAAAATAGGATTGCTCATGCGTAACCCCTTGTTTTATTTTGTGGTAAGCCTGTATTCGGCTCTGAATGTAGAGTGCAGTGTATGATTGTTGCCAGACCTGCTGGCGCTAGACAGTGTAGGAAGGTGAAAAAGGGTGAACCTTCAGATGCGTGCCACGAGCAGCGGGAGGACGGCATCGGTTTGAAGGTGAGGGTCGATCTGATCACAAAATGCGGAAATCCTCACTGAGGGCAAGACGGGGCGGAGCATTCTGTAAATGGTGCGTTCTGCTCAAGAATTGATTAACACCACAGCAGAACTTTTCGCTATTATTTCCCTCTTTTTTCACCTGTATATAGTGAGTTATGGAACGTTTTATTGAGAATCTGATGTACTCATCGCGCTGGTTGCTTGCCCCTGTTTACCTTGGGTTATCGCTGGGGTTGCTGGCGTTGGCGATCAAATTTTTCCAGGAGGTGTTCCACGTCCTGCCCAATATCTTCGATATTGCGGAAGCGGATTTGGTGCTGGTGCTGCTGTCACTGATCGATATGACGCTGGTTGGCGGATTGTTGGTGATGGTAATGCTATCCGGTTACGAAAACTTTGTTTCGGCATTGGATATCACCGAAGGCAGAGAAAAGCTGAACTGGCTTGGTAAGATGGACTCCGGTTCGCTGAAAAATAAAGTCGCTGCCTCGATTGTCGCTATCTCGTCGATCCATCTGCTGCGCGTATTCATGGATGCCCGTAATATCCCGGATAACAAGCTGATGTGGTACGTGATTATCCATTTGACGTTTGTGCTGTCTGCACTTGTCATGGGGTATCTGGATCGCATGTCGCGTTACGAAAAAAGCAAAACGGCATAATAAACGCCGCACGGTTTGCGTAGCCAGAAGAACGAACAGATCCTATTGTTAACGAAGTGATTTTATCAATACGCTTTGTTTAATGGAGGATATTATGCCGCAAACCGATCAAATTAACCGCCGTGTGGTTCTGGCTCAACGCCCGCACGGCGCGCCAACACAAGAGACTTTCCGTCTGGATCAGCAGCCTGTCCCACAGGTCGATTCAGGACATATCCTGCTGCGTACTGTGTTCCTTTCCCTTGACCCTTATATGCGTGGCCGCATGAGTGACGCCCCTTCTTATGCCAAACCTGTCGAATTGAATGACGTGATGGTCGGCGGGACAATCAGCCGCGTGGTGGAGTCAAAACACCCGGATTATCAGACCGATGATTGGGTGCTGTCCTTCAGCGGCTGGCAGGATTATGCGATTTCCGACGGCAAAGGATTAACCAATCTGGGTCAGTCGCCGACAAATCCTTCCTACGCATTGGGCGTGCTGGGTATGCCGGGCTTCACCGCGTATATGGGGCTAACGGATATCGGCCAGCCTAAAGCGGGTGAAACGCTGGTGGTGGCTGCCGCGACCGGCCCAGTCGGCGCGACGGTTGGCCAGATCGGGAAATTGAAAGGTTGTCGGGTTGTTGGCGTGGCGGGTGGCGCGGAGAAATGTCGCTACGCGGTTGAGACGCAGGGGTTTGATGCTTGCCTCGACCACCGAGCGGATGATTTTGCAGAACAGCTGAAACAAGCCTGCCCGAAGGGAATCGATATTTACTTTGAAAACGTCGGCGGGAAAGTCTTTGACGCCGTGCTGCCGCTGCTGAATACCTCGGCGCGCATTCCGGTGTGCGGATTAGTCTCTGGCTATAATGCGACAGGGTTACCGGATGGGCCAGATCGCCTACCGCTGCTGATGGGGACGATCCTAAAGAAACGTATTCGGATGCAGGGATTCATTATCTTTGATGATTATGGTCATCGCTTCGATGAGTTCTGGAAGGACGTTTCGCCGTGGGTGGAGGAAGGTAAGATCAAATATCGGGAAGAGATCGTCGACGGGCTGGAAAACGCTCCCGAAGCCTTTATCGGCCTGTTGCACGGTCGCAACTTTGGCAAATTAGTGGTCAGAGTCTGACTCGAGGCTTGATACACCAGACTCGCCGCTTAAGCGGCGAGCTTTATTATCTATTCTGGTTTTATTATTTCCCGACGCTAAGCCAGTCTGGCAGATCGTGTAATCCCATTGCCTGACGTACCAGCATGGGTTTAATGCCGGGCAGTTTATCCGCCAGCACCAGACCGACATCGCGCAGCAGCTTTTTCGCCGGGTTATCGCCGTCAAACAGTTCGCGGAACCCCTGCATGCTGGCGAGCATCACCGCAGCGCTGTGTTTGCGGCGGCGTTCATAGCGTCGCAGATAAAGGTGTTGGCCGATGTCTTTGCCCTGCGCCTGTAAGCGCTTCACTTCCGCAATCAGTTCGGCGATATCCATGAAGCCCAGATTGACACCTTGCCCCGCCAGCGGGTGAATGGTGTGCGCCGCGTCGCCGACCAGCACCAGCCGGTGTGCCGCGAAGCTGCGAGCGTAGCGTCCGGTCAGTGGGAAAGTCTGACGTTCGCTTTCCAGTTCACACAGCCCCAAACGCATATCAAACGCCATAGCGACCTGACGATTGAATTCTTCGGCAGGTAAGCTCTGCATCGCCTGAGCCTGTTCCGGTGAAAGCGACCAGACAATTGAACAAAGGTGAGGCTCGTCCAGCGGCAAGAACGCCAGAATACCGTCGCCGTGAAACGTCTGACGCGCGACGGACTGATGAGGATGTTCTGTACGAATATTGGCGACCAGCGCGTGATGGCCGTAGTCCCAAAAGGTTAGCGGAATATCCGCATGCTGACGCAACCACGAATGGGCGCCGTCCGCACCGACTACTAGCCGGGCGGTCAGCATGCTGTCGTCCTGCAACGTAATAAAGGCTTCGTTCTCGCCCCAGGCGACCTGTTTTAATGATGCGGGGGAGAGCAGGGTGATGTCGCTTAACTGAGAGGCGCGTTGCCACAGTACCTGCTGAATCACCGAGTTTTCAATGATATGTCCAAGGTGGGAAAAGCCGAATTCTTCGCCGCTAAAACTGATTTTGCCGAAGCTGTCTTTGTCCCATACCTGCATATCGTTGTAAGGGCTGACGCGTTGCGCCACGAGGCTTTCCCAGACGCCGATATGGCGCAGAAGGCATTCGCTGGCGGCATTGATGGCGGAGACGCGCAGGGCATGGTCTTTCCCGAGCGGCTGAGGTTCAGCCGCCTGTTTCTCCAGCACGGCGATACGCAGACCACTGCCCTGTAAGCCGCAGGCTAGCGCCAGACCGACCATACCGCCACCGGCAATAACCACGTCGAATGATTGCATTTCCGTCTTTTCCTGTTGGCGAGCTTAATTAACGTTCTACCCAGCCCAGCGTGCGACGAGCAAAGGCGTCGCGCATCAGCGGCAGGTTATTCATGGCGATCAGACCCAGATTGCGGCTGACGGCCAGCGCGGCATAGCGGTTAGCGAACAGCCTGATCAGTCCATCGGTGATCGCCACCGTGGTGTGTTGATCGGGCGTGCGCCGCTGTTGATAGCGGTTGAGTACCGTGTACTGGCCGATATCCTGTTGATTTTTTGCTGCGTCGACGAGGGTTTCCGCTAGCGACATCACATCGCGAATCCCCAGATTAAAGCCCTGTCCGGCAATCGGGTGCAACGTTTGCGCCGCATTACCCACCAGCGCCAGCCGATGGCTAATATGCTGGCTGGCGGTGAGTAAGCGCAGTGGATAGCTGTGGCGTTCGCCGATGTGGGTGAATTGGCCCAGACGCCAGCCAAAAGCCTGCTGTAATTGCTGGCGAAATTCGGCTTCGTTCCATCCATCGACCGCATGTTGACGGTGCTTATCATGGCACCAGACGAGCGAACAGCGACCATTGCTCATCGGCAAGAGCGCCAGCGGGCCGTGCGGGGTAAATCGCTCGAACGCGCGGCCGCGATGGGGTTCGGCAGTCGTCACATTAGCGATGGTCGCGATCTGATCATAATCATGCTGCTGCCATTGAATCCCGCAGGACTGCGACAGCATGGAGCGCGAACCGTCGGCAGCGATCAGCAGTTGACCCGTTAGCTCGGTGCCGTCGTCCAGCGCTAGCGTCGCATTATCCTGCGTCCGCGTGACGGCAACCACTTTGGCCGGGCAGTGCAGGCGCACGCCCGGAGCCTGTTGCAGCAGGGAAAACAGGCGTTGTCCGACGTCGTGCAGTTCAACCACATGGCCTAATGCCTGAACGTGATAGTCCGAGGCCTTCAGGTTCACCACGCTGGCGTGCCCGCGTTCGCTGACGTGAATGTCGGTTATCGCCGTTGCATTACCCGACAGCGCTTGCCAGATGCCCAACGCTGCTAGCTGCTGACGTGTGCCATCAGACAGCGCGAGGGCGCGTGCGTCAAAACCTGGGTGTTCCTTGTCGAGTGGCGAGTGTGCCTCGATCAGGTCAACCGAGATTGCACCCTGCGAAAGCCGCGATATTGCCAGCGCCAGCGTTGCGCCCGCCATCCCGGCACCGACAATCATGACCGCCATGCTGTTGTCCTTTGCAATTATGCCGTTGCCCTTTGAAAGGGCTGCTTAGTGTTGCTTGTCATGCTGTTGTGCCATGAGCGCTTCGATGGCATCCGCGTCTTTGATCACGCCAGCTGTCAGGTTTTCGTTGCCGTTTTCGGTGATCACGATGTTATCTTCGATACGTACGCCGATTCCCCGGTACTGCTGCGGCACTTTGGCATCGGGCGCGATGTAAAGACCCGGCTCGATGGTCAGAACCATACCCGGTTCAAGCGGACGGCCTCGGTCGGTGGTACCGTAATTGCCTACATCGTGCACGTCCAGACCCAGCCAGTGGCTGAGGCCGTGCATGAAGAACTGGCGATGTGCCTGCTCGGCAATTAACTCTTCCACTTCACCTTTCAGCACGCCGAGCTTGATAAGCCCGCTGACCATGATGCGTACCACTTCTTCGTTCACTTCACGGATGCTGCGACCCGGACCAAACAGTTCCAGCGCGCGCAACTGTGAGCGCAGCACGATGTCGTAAATGGCACGCTGTGGTGCGGTAAATTTACCGTTGACGGGGAAAGTGCGGGTAATGTCGCCAGCATAGCTTTTGTATTCACAGCCGGCGTCAATCAGCACCAGATCGCCGTCGCGCATTTGCGCTTCATTTTCGGTGTAATGCAGGATACAGGCGTTGTCACCGCTGCCGACGATGGTGTTGTAAGAAGGATAGCGCGCGCCGTGATGGGTAAATTCGTGATGAATTTCGCCTTCAAGCTGATATTCATACATGCCGGGGCGGCATTTCTGCATCGAGCGGGTGTGAGCCAGTGCGGTAATCTCACAGGCACGGCGCATCACGCTGATTTCAGCAGGCGATTTGAACAGGCGCATTTCATGCACCCAAGGGCGCCAGTCGGTCAGCGTAGCGGGGGCAGCAAAGCCCTGACGCGTACCGTTGCGCAAGGTATCCAGCGCGGCGAAGACCAGCTTGTCGGCATAATCGTATTGCCCTTGCGCGTGGTATACCACGTCCAACCCATTCAATAAGAGATGCAGCTGTGCGCCGATTTCGCCAAATGGCAGTGCGCGGTCAACGCCGAGTTTGGCTGGTGCCGCTTCCTGACCGAGACGACGACCAAACCAGATTTCGGCTGTCAGATCGCGTACGCGGTTGAAGATTACGCTGTGATGATGTTTTACATCGCTTTTTACCAGCAGCAGCACGGCTTCGGGTTCGTTGAAGCCGGTGAAATACCAGAAATCGCTATTTTGACGATAAGGATAGTCACTGTCGGCATTGCGCTGCGCTTCCGGCGCAGAAAAAATAATCGCCGCGCTGCCCGGTGCCATTTTTTCCAACAGACCCTGACGACGACGAAGAAATTCTTGTGGATTCATCACCTGCTCCTGAAAATAGTCCGTGCGGTTACCTTTCCCTTCGGCCTTGCATAAAAATCAATGCAGCGTCGGCTTTTGCTGCTCGGGCGCAGTCACAACGCGCTGGCTGGTAAATTCGATATGGCACAAAATGGCAGAAACGCGAACATGCTCAATCACTTCCTCCAGCGATTGCTCCAGTTCTTCCTGATCTTCATCTTCGTCGTAGCCAAGCTGTGCGATGTTGCGTAAATCTTCGATGGCTTCTTTCAGCTCGCCTTTGGCTTTGTTCAACTGCGGTTGAGCCACGCCCAGCCCAAGCAGGAAGTGATTGACCCAGCCTGCCAGTGCGTCGGCGCGATCGAACACGCTCACGTCATCCAGCGAGTCGTCCGGCAGGAAAAGCTGGAACAGAAAGCCATCCTCTTCCAACGCTTCACTCGTGGCCTGATACAGGTCCTGAAGCGGCTGTGACAGCGTCTGGGTAAACGCCATGCCTTCGTTAGTCAGTTCAAAAACCAGCGTTCTCCAACTGTCATCATGGTTTCCACCACACAGCATCCCGCTGATCAAACCGTGCATTTCTGCTGCGGTCAGCGCGACTTGCTGTTGGTGAAGCAGTTGGTCAAGGCCTTCATAGGCGGGAAGCGTATTCTCTATAGACATGCGGATTCGTCATCGTTGGCTGGATGGGTTCGTGCTATGCTACCACCAAGCTCCCTTTCGATACCAGAAAGGGCTTGTATCTTAGATCTCGGCTATATATAGTTGCGCCCGCTTTAACGAACCCGATGTAACGTGTAATGCTATGCAGCACGCGGGCGCAAGAACGACAAAAGGCAGGAAGGTGGTATGTCTGCACAACCAGTAGATATTCAAATTTTTGGCCGTTCGTTAAGAGTGAATTGCCCGCCAGAACAACAAGATGCGTTGAATCAGGCTGCGGAAGATCTTAACCAGCGGTTGCAAGATCTTAAAGTTCGCACTAGAGTCACAAACACTGAGCAACTGGTGTTTATTGCCGCGTTGAACGTGTGCCATGAATTGGCGCAGGAACGGGGTAAGACGCGTGATTATGCATCGAATATGGAACAGCGTATTCGTATGTTGCAGCAGACCATCGAACAGGCGTTGCTGGAGCAGGGCAAGATCACCGAACGTCAGGGCGCACAATTTGAATAACGTCATATTTTGACAAAAGTACGGTGTTTTTACGCGATAAGACGTGCTAAGGTTTATCGCGAGTAACGAATAAAATTTCTCTGAGATGTTTGTCAGCAGGCCAGTCCCCTGAGCCGATATTTAATACCAACAGAATGTAATGCTCTGCGGTTGGTGAGCAAGCTCGGTTCGTCCGAGAAGCCTTAAAACTGCGACGTTATGTTCACCTTGAACCAAGGGTTCAAGGGTTACAGCCTGCGGCGGCATCTCGGAGATCCCCTTTCTTTTATCATTCTTGACCCGTGGCGAATGCAGCCCATGTCATTTTCTGATCCATCTTCCTCGGCACTTCTCGATACGTCACTCTCCTCTACGACAGCATCGCGTCAGCAGATTCGTCAGGCTGTGCGGCAAAGTCGACGTTTACTGACGCCAGAGCAGCAGACGTACTTTGCACAACAGGCGTGTGAGCGCGTCATGGCGCACCCGAAAATCATACAGGCAGAGAGTGTGGCGGTATTTCTGTCATTTGATGGCGAACTGGATACGTCCCCGCTGATCCAACAGCTGTGGCAGCAGGGGAAACGTGTTTACTTGCCGGTCCTGCATCCGTTTCGCGCCGGATATCTGCTGTTCCTGCGCTATGCGCCGGACACTGAGCTGGTACGCAATCGTCTGAAGATTATGGAGCCGCGTCTGGATGTGCGTCAGGCGCTGCCGTTACCGCAGTTGGACGTCCTGCTGACGCCGTTGGTGGCGTTTGATCATCTAGGGCAGCGGCTTGGTATGGGGGGGGGGTTTTACGACCGTACTTTGCAGTATCGCAACCAGATGTCGCGTGGGCCTTATCCGATCGGTCTGGCTCACGATTGTCAGCAGGTTGACGCACTGCCAGTGGAAAGCTGGGATATTCCGTTGCCGGAAATTATTACCCCCTCCCGCCATTGGCAGTGGAACACGCGCTAGCTTTTGAGCGGTTCAGGCGAGCGATCGTGGCCCAACATCTGCTGTACCAATTCCACACAGTGCAGGAAACGCGAATCGTAGTCCGACTCTTTGATGTAAACGTACGGGATATTATTGTTAGCCAGCATCGTTTTCAGCAGATCCTGGAACTCCGAACGGGCGGTGGTGCTGCCTAAGCTACGCAGCCCATCGGCGACCCACGGCGTGTTGTTTTCCAGCAAAATCACCAGATCGAAGCGGTATTCATCGATCAGCGCCTGAACGAACGGGTGCTCACGCCCCTCGTATTTCTTGCAGAACGCCTGAGTGGTGACGAAATCGGTATCGATGAAGGCCACTTTATTGGCGTATTTCACTGCAAAATCAATGTACTGTGCCTGACCCAGCGCAATCTTGTCGTAGTCGGAATACTGCAACGCCATCTCGTCGCCACCCAGATGGGAGAACACGTAATCGCGGCCATATTCCCAGGCGCTGGTGGTGTTGAAGATATTCGCCAGCTTATTCACCAGCGTGGATTTACCGCTGGATTCGCCGCCAAGAATGGCAACGGTACGCACAAAGAACGGCTTCACTTCAGTCGGGATATAGTCCCAGTAACGGAAGGGATCGTGGCGAATCTGCGAACCGCTGATGTTCATAAAGGAGCGCTGCGGGTCGATCAGGACAGCCTCAATGCCCAGATGCTCGCGGTATTGTGCGGCATCCTGCTCTTCGCTGGTATAGACGAAATTCGGTGTGATGCTTTTTTCCTGCATAAACGCCTGAATCCCTTTGCTCCATACATCCCAGCCGTGCGGGTAAGGCTCCATTCCTTGCTCATTGAAGGCGTGAATATGAGTATTTTTCTGATACTTAAAGGTCTGTAGCAGCCAGCGCAGGCGGTCGCTGACGGTAGGCTGTTGTGACATCGAGCTGTTCTCAAACAGCAGGCGGTCGCGTGGTTCGTCGTAACCTAAAATGATATGCAGTTCATCGATCTGGCTGCAGGCACGCTGAATCAGATAAATGTGGCCAGTGTGTAGCGGATAGAACTTGCCGAAGACGACGCCAATGTTCTTTTCGTAGCGCGGGAATTCCAGTTCAAGAAAGCGATGCAGCGCTTCCAGCTTCTGTGCGCTAGGGCTTTTGATTTTGGCATTAAGTAATTGACTGAGATAGCCTTTGGTCATATCGGTCGCGTCAGCAACCTGCTGTAGGGTGCAACCCTTCTGCCGGATAGCGGATTTCAGGTAATCAAATGATGACATGGTGCAGCACTCTTGTTTAGCTTACTAAACAAAATACCACAGAACAGGACAACATCCGCTACGCTTTCATCCCCTGTTTAGCTCAGGATGGAAGGGGCGGATGGCCTTCTGTGGTCCGTTTAGAGATCGTCGAGGATTGCCAGCGCGTCGGCTAGCTTTTTCACACCGAACACTTGCATGCTGGCAGGGGCTTTCTTCGGCATATTGGCATGAGGAACGATGGCGCGTTTGAAGCCGTGCTTGGCGGCTTCGGTAATCCGTTCTTGTCCGCTTGGAACCGGGCGGATTTCTCCCGCCAGACCGACTTCACCGAAGATGACAAGATCCTGCGGCAGCGGGCGGTCGCGGAAGCTGGAGACCAGCGATAGCAGCAGCGCCAGGTCGGCACTGGTTTCGGTGACTTTAACGCCGCCGACAACATTCACGAACACATCCTGATCCGACATCTGCAAGCCGCCGTGGCGATGCAGCACTGCCAGCAGGATCGCCAAGCGGTTTTGCTCCAGCCCGACCGCGACGCGACGCGGGTTGGCCATCATCGACTGATCCACTAGCGCCTGAATCTCGACCAGCAGCGGACGCGTACCTTCCCACACCACCATGACCGAACTGCCGGACGTGATTTCGTCCCCACGGCTGAGGAAAATTGCCGACGGATTGCTGATCTCGCGTAGCCCCTGTTCCGTCATTGCGAATACGCCCAGTTCGTTAACGGCACCGAAACGGTTTTTATGGCTGCGCAGGGTACGGAAGCGGGAATCGGCATCGCCGTCCAGCAGCACGGAGCAGTCGATGCAGTGTTCCAATACTTTTGGCCCGGCGAGCGAACCGTCTTTGGTGACGTGGCCGACCATCACGATAGCAACGCCGCGCGTTTTAGCGAAGCGGGTCAGGTAGGCGGCGGTTTCACGCACCTGCGCCACGCTGCCGGGAGACGATTGAATATCGGCGAGATGCATGACCTGAATGGAGTCGATCACCATCAGCTTCGGCTGTTCCTGTTCGGCAATCAGGCAAATCTGTTCGATGCTGGTTTCCGACAGCATGTTGAGATTCTGAGTCGGCAGATTGAGGCGGTGTGCCCGCATTGCCACCTGCTGCAACGATTCTTCGCCGGTGACGTACAGGGTTTTCATGTTTTCTGACAGCTTGCAGAGCGTTTGCAACAGTAGGGTACTTTTACCCGCGCCGGGGCTACCGCCGATCAGAATGGCGCTGCCGGGAACGACGCCGCCGCCCAGAACGCGATCAAACTCCTGAAAGCCGGTAGAAAATCGCGGCAGAGCTTCAAGACTGATTTCCGAGAGCTTCTGTACCCGGCTGACGCCAGCGCTTTCGCCCGCATAGCCGGTGAGACGGTCGGAACGTGATACTGACGCCGAGGCCAGGCGGACTTCGGTAATGGTGTTCCAGGCATGGCAGGCACTGCACTGCCCTTGCCAGCGCGGGTAGTCAGCCCCGCATTCATTACATACAAATGCCCGTTTGACGGCTTTTGCCACGTATCACCTCCAACTGATTAACGCTTTTCGTGTCTCATACTGCCGCTAAGGATGCACAGCACGCCAGTCAGATCGGCATGACGGATGGTCACCGCAGACTGCTCATTGACCTTCGGTTTGGCGTGATAGGCAATACCTAAGCTGGCTACCTTGATCATCGGCAGATCGTTCGCGCCGTCACCGATGGCAACGGTCTGATGCATTGGAATTTCCAGCTTTTCCGCCAGCTGTTGTAGCGTGGTCGCTTTATATTTTGCATCGACAATCATGCCGATGACGTCGCCGGTCAGCTTGCCGTCTTGCATGCCTAATTCGTTGGCAACGGCGGCGATCAGACCTAACTCATCACGCAAATAATCGGCAAAGTAGGTAAAACCGCCCGATGCAATCGCGACGTGCCAGCCTGCTTCCTGAAGCTGGCTAACCATATTACGCAGGCCCGGCATCAGCGGCAGCGTTTTACGCACTGTTTGTAAAATATTGGCGTCGGCACCCTTTAATGTTCCTACGCGCTGTCGCAGGCTGTCAGCGAAATCCAGCTCGCCGCGCATCGCGCGTTCGGTGACTTCGGCTACCAACTCACCTGTACCCGCCAGTTTGGCGATTTCATCAATACATTCGATCTGAATCGCAGTGGAATCCATGTCCATCACCAGTAAACCCGGCGAACGCAGCGTTGGCGCGTTACGCATAGCCGCGACATCGATGCCTAGTTCGTGGGCCAGCTTGGTTGCGCGTGGTATCAGCGTGCCCGCTAAACGCACGACCTGATAATCGCCCACGTTCCAGGCGCTCACGATCACCATCGCGCTCCCCAGCTTACGCTGGTAGCGGGAAATCAGGTTCTTATCGAGGACGTCGCTGTAAATCAGCCAGCCAGTGTCGCCAGCGCGGTAGTCAAGCGGCATCACTTCGTCACCGCTCAGTGATAGTGGCAGTCCCGGCCAACAGTTGATCTCATTCGGGAGATCACGATAGGTCAGACTATTCGACATGGGGTAAATCCTCTGCTGGCAGTAGTGCGATAAAGTCGTGCGATAAAGAGGGATGCGGCGTCGACCAAACATATCCCTCCAAAAACTGGGCAACAAGCTATCCTATCGTCGGCGCTTCTGGCAACATGAAAGTATCCAAATCGTGTAAGGATTATCATGGTTCGCGCCCGGGTGAAATTTCGTCTACACCGCACGGCAATTGTGCTGATTTGCCTCGCTCTGCTAGTGGTATTAATGCAAGGTGCGTCCTATTTCAGTTTGAGCCACCAGATGGCGCGATCTGAACAGGTTGAAGATCTGGCACGTACGCTCTCCAGACAGGTGGCTTACAGCCTTTCTCCGCTGATGGGCAGCGTGGATGATAATAGTCAAAAAATTAATACCATCCTCAAACAGCTTACCGATCACAGCCGCATTCTGGATGCTGGCGTATATCAGCAGGACGGCTCGCTGGTGGCGCATATCGGTGAGCAAGTGCAACTGAGAGACCGGTTGGCGCTGGACGGCAATCGGGTCGGTAGCTACTTTAACCATCAACTGGTTCAGCCGATTGAGGGAAAAGAAGGGCCGATTGGCTTCCTGCGGATTACCTTAGATACCCATGTTCTGGCGACCGAAGCCAGACAGGTCGATAACACCACCAATATTCTGCGTCTGATGATTTTGCTTTCACTGGCTATCGGCATCATTCTGACCCGCACGCTCTTGCAGAATCGCCGTACTCGCTGGCAGCAGTCGCCTTATCTTCTTACGGCAAGTACGCCAGTGAAAGAAGAAGATGAGACCGAAAATGACACGCAGCCAGACAGTGGCGCGGTCGTGAAAAAAGACGGGGAAGAGAAAAGCCTCTGATGTGCTGACAGCCTAGTACTAAATAAACAGCAAGGCAGACGATAGAGCCCTGCCTTGCTGTTTATGCCATCACCGATTGTGTCTGCACGTTAAATCAGGGAAAATACTCGGCTACAGTTTATTTCCGCTTTGCCTGACGATCTGACATCGGTGTGTTGTTGACTTGATGCTGACGCCGGGTGGCTAACAAAAGAAACCTGAAAATCATGTCTCCAAGTGAATACGCCCGCGAAGTCTCCAAAAGAAGAACGTTCGCTATCATTTCTCACCCCGATGCCGGTAAAACCACGATTACCGAAAAGGTCCTGCTGTTCGGACAGGCGATCCAGACTGCCGGTACGGTAAAAGGGCGTGGTTCGAACCAGCATGCGAAATCCGACTGGATGGAGATGGAAAAACAGCGTGGTATCTCCATCACCACGTCCGTGATGCAGTTTCCCTACCGCGAATGTCTGGTTAACCTGCTGGATACCCCAGGGCACGAAGACTTCTCCGAAGATACCTATCGTACGCTGACGGCGGTGGACTGCTGCCTGATGGTGATCGACGCTGCAAAAGGGGTCGAAGATCGTACGCGTAAGTTGATGGAAGTCACTCGTCTACGCGACACCCCGATTCTGACGTTCATGAACAAACTTGACCGTGACATCCGCGATCCGATGGAAGTGCTGGATGAAGTCGAGAGCGAGCTTAAGATTGCCTGCGCGCCGATTACTTGGCCGATTGGCTGCGGTAAATTGTTCAAAGGCGTGTACCACCTTTATAAAGACGAAACCTATCTGTATCAGACCGGTAAAGGCCATACGATTCAGGAAGTGCGCATCGTTAAAGGGCTGGATAACCCGGAACTGGATACCGCCGTTGGCGAAGAGCTGGCTGCACAGCTGCGTGAAGAGCTGGAGCTGGTGCAAGGGGCGTCGCACGAATTTGAGCTGGACGCATTTCTGGCAGGTGAACTGACTCCGGTCTTCTTTGGTACGGCGCTGGGGAACTTCGGCGTTGACCATATGTTGGATGGGCTAATCGCTTGGGCTCCTGCGCCGATGCCGCGTAAAACGGATACCCGTGAAGTGACGGCGGCGGAAGAGAAATTCACCGGCTTTGTGTTCAAGATTCAGGCCAATATGGATCCGAAACACCGTGACCGCGTGGCGTTTATGCGCGTGGTGTCTGGGAGATATGAAAAAAGCATGAAGCTGCGTCAGGTGCGTACGGGCAAAGACGTGGTGATTTCAGACGCGCTGACCTTTATGGCGGGCGATCGTTCCCACATTGAAGAAGCCTACCCCGGCGATATCATCGGGTTACACAACCACGGCACTATCCAGATTGGTGATACGTTTACGCAGGGTGAAGACATGAAATTCACCGGTATCCCCAACTTTGCGCCGGAATTGTTCCGTCGTATCCGCCTGCGTGACCCGCTCAAGCAGAAACAGCTGCTTAAAGGGCTGGTACAGCTGTCTGAGGAAGGCGCGGTACAGGTTTTCCGTCCATTGACCAACAACGACCTTATCGTGGGTGCGGTCGGTGTGCTGCAGTTTGATGTGGTGGTTGCTCGTCTGAAAACGGAATACAACGTTGAGGCGATTTACGAGTCAGTGAACGTTTCTACCGCGCGCTGGGTTGAATGTAGCGATGTGAAGAAATTCGAAGAATTTAAGCGTAAGAACGAACAGCATCTGGCGCTGGATGGCGGCGATAATCTGGCCTATATCGCACCGACGATGGTGAACCTGAACCTGACGCGGGAACGCTATCCAGAAGTGAAGTTCCACCAAACGCGCGAGCATTAATTTTTTATTTTTATAATGACATGGATTGGTGGCGCTACGGTTTCATGAAAATCATCGTGACTGTAGCGTTTAAATCGTGACCATGTTGTTAAAATAATCATCACCCGGTTATGCTTGGCTTTCGGCCAAAATTACCGGGTGTTTTTATTTTTAAATGTATTTAAAACAATGTATTAGTATTGCTTTTCCCCTGCTGTGATTTCTCGTCTCGGTGCAACAGACAAATCTGAATTGCTGTGTACATTCCCTTGTTCCCCTGTGATTTTCCATTCTGTAGGCTATAGTTAACAGCGTGTTAACTGATTTAGCTTGTTCAACTGTTAGCGCAATTTAAGTTGGTTCATTATTTTTATTTGTTTCGCCTTTTCAATTCAATGCTCTGATTTTTTTATGCAAGTAGAGGGAATCATCTGAGTGTTGATAACGTCATTATCACCTTGATTTGCTGATGACGGTGCAGGCGTTAACGTGACCCAAATCGGTTATTTCGGGTTTATAGAAGAGCATAAGAAGGAAGACATCGATGAAAAAGACCAAATTGACACAATCGCTGATCGTAGTTGCTCTGGGTTTGATTCTGGCCGGCGGTGCCATGGCTGAGGAAACGTTAGGGCAGAAAGTAGAACGTATCGCGGACACAACTGGTGCAAAAATCGATAGCTCCGCTAATAAAGCCTCTGGCTACGTCAGTGACAGCGCTATCACAGCAAAAGTGAAGAGTGCGTTGTTGGAAGACAAATCGATTACCAGCAGCGACATTTCCGTTGAAACATCAAATGGCGTCGTTACGCTGAGCGGCTTTGTCGGTAGTCAGGAATTGAGCACCCGTGCGGTGCAAATCGCTACGCAGGTTGAGGATGTGCAGTCTGTCAGCGACAAATTGCAGGTGAAAGATTCCCAATCACAATCGGTTGGTGCTTATGCCGATGATGCAGTGATTACCAGCACGATTAAAGCCAAACTGCTGGCAGATGACATTGTTCCGTCTCGTAAAGTGAAAGTCGAAACGCAGGCTGGCGTCGTGCAGCTGAGCGGCGAGGTGGACAGCAAAGCGCAGTCCGACCGAGCTGAAAGTATTGCGAAGGCCGTTGACGGCGTGAAAAGCGTTAAGAACGACCTGGCAGTGAAATAACCATCGCCATACCGTACAGGGTTATCCGTAGTCGCGGATAACCCTACCTAATCCGCACAATAAAACACCACTTGTGGATACGCAGTCAGGACGCAAGAAGCGCGTCAGGATGACCACCATGATTATTTTTCATTTTTGTCTGGTAAGGAGAGCGTATGTTTCGTTGGGGCATTATATTTTTAGTCATTGCACTGATCGCGGCAGCACTGGGTTTCGGCGGATTGGCCGGTACAGCAGCTGGCGCGGCGAAAATCGTCTTTGTGGTCGGTATTATTCTGTTTCTGGTTAGCTTGTTTACGGGTCGAAAACGGCCGTAGCACAGCACATTCCTTCATTCTTTCTCCATAGAAAGAAATGTCATACAGAGCACACAGCCGCGCCACGCGGCTGTCACATTTTACCGGCACACTATCTTCTACTGACACTACCCGCGTATTTGCTGCATTTCGACAGTTTATCAGGAGGGTTATGATGAATAGCGATATCGTTGTTGGCAAATGGAAACAGTGGAAAGGGAATTTCCTGGCGCTGTGGGCCGACTGGTTTGACAGCGACTGCGCCTGGCTGGAAGGGAGTAACGATTACCTGTCCGGCGTCTTGCAAGAGGGTTACGGAAAAGCGCACGAAGAGGTATCCTCAGAAAAAACCACGTTACACTGAGGCCTCACCGTAACGACAAGTCCGATTCTGCCATGAGGCTTTGGCAGGATAGTTCTTGGGCGTAGATTAGGTCGCCTCGTCTTGACGGGCCTAATTTTGACGGAGAGAAGCAACGTGCTTTCTGAACGACACCGCTTTATCGATACCCACTGTCATTTTGATTTCCCCCTATTCTATGATGATGCACCGGAAAGCTTGCGGCTGGCGCAAGACGCTGGCGTTGAACGCATCATTATTCCGGCTGTGGCTTCTCAGCATTTTGAACGCGTGTTGACGCTCTCTCGCACCTACTCTCCGCTTTACGCCGCATTGGGCCTTCACCCGCTTTATATCGCTGAACATCAGGAAAGCGACCTGCTCCGTCTGGAAGAGGAACTGCGCCAGCTACCTGTAAAGCTGGTGGCGGTGGGGGAGATTGGGCTGGACCTCTATATGCCGGAACCGCAGTTTGAGCGGCAGCTTACCTTTCTTGAGGCTCAGCTTCGGCTGGCGAAAAAATACGACCTCCCGACGATCCTGCACTCGCGACGCAGTCACGACAGGCTGGCGCAATTACTCCGCCGTATCGACGTGCCACGTACCGGCGTGGTTCACGGGTTTGCAGGCAGCCTGGCGCAGGCGCAGGCCTTTATCCGGCTGGGCTATTACATCGGCGTAGGGGGAACCATTACCTATGACAGAGCGAATAAAACGCGTCAGGCGATCGCACAGCTGCCGTTAGATCGGCTGTTGTTGGAAACTGATGCACCTGATATGCCGATGAGTGGCTATCAAGGACAACCCAACCGACCCGAGCGTATTTCGTGCGCGTTTCAAACGCTGTGTGAGTTACGTACAGAATCGCCTGAAGAGATTGCCGAGGCGCTGTTGCAGAATTCGTTCAGGCTGTTTGGACGGCTTACCCCGTCATAACGCTGAGAGTGTTACGACGCTATCCGTTACACCACAGCCATTCCCCCAAGTGGAAGAATCTTTGCTTCCGCTTTTCTCTTATTTCTGTGCAACAACGAACATAACCGTCATTTCGATTTCATATACCAACCATGAAATTGTGATGGAGATCACCTTTCAGTGTTTTGGACTGTTCGATGTTGTATGTATTTGTGACATAAGTTAGCGACCATTATCGGCCTGTCTTTATACTCGGTTCCCCAGAACGAGCTTACTGTTCTGGCGAAACGATTTTTATTATGCTCTCACTTTTTTCACGCGTTATAGGGAACTGCACATGCAACTCGTTATGAGTCTCATCGGCATGATTGTTCTGATTTTGTTTGCGGTTATGCTGTCCAATAATCGTAAAGCTATCAGATTGCGCACCGTAGCTGGTGCTTTCATTCTTCAGATCGGTATCGGTGCACTGGTGCTGTATGTACCAGTAGGGCGCAAAATTCTGGAGGGTATGACGGGCGGTGTAGCAAACGTTATCGCCTACGGAAACCAAGGGGTTTCGTTTATTTTTGGCGGTCTGGTTTCCGACAAAATGTTCGAAGTATTTGGCGGTGGCGGCTTTGTCTTTGCCCTCCGCGTGTTGCCCGTTATTGTCTTTTTCTCCTCTCTTATTGCTGTGCTGTATTACATGGGCGTCATGCAGTTTGTTATTCGACTGCTGGGCGGTGGATTACAAAAACTGTTGGGAACATCCCGAACCGAATCGCTCTCTGCTACGGCTAACATCTTTGTTGGCCAGACAGAAGCGCCGCTGGTGGTGCGTCCGTATATTAACAACATGACGCAATCAGAACTGTTCGCTGTGATGTGTGGCGGTTTGGCTTCTATCGCAGGTTCGGTGATGGCAGGCTATGCCCAGATGGGCGTACCGCTGGAATACCTGATCGCTGCGTCCTTCATGGCTGCACCAGGTGGGTTGCTGTTCGCCAAACTGATGGTGCCGGAAACGGAAAAAACGCATGACCACGAAGATATGCTTGGGTTTGTCGACGAGAATGATCGTCCAGCAAATGTGATTGATGCGGCGGCAAGTGGGGCTGCCTCTGGTATGCAACTGGCGCTGAATGTGGGCGCGATGCTATTGGCATTTGTCGCATTAATTGCATTATTGAACGGCATTCTGGGCGGTATTGGTGGTTGGTTTGACTATCCGAACTTGTCGTTGGAACTGATTCTGGGCTGGTGTTTTGCGCCCGTTGCATACCTGATTGGTATTCCTTGGAGCGAAGCAGCGGTTGCTGGTTCGTTTATTGGCCAAAAACTGATCGTCAACGAATTCGTTGCTTACATGAGTTTCAGTGAATATCTGAAACCGGATGACGTGGTACAGGCTGCGGGCTTGCAGGTTCTTTCGGATCATACCAAAGCTGTGATTTCGTTCGCACTGTGTGGCTTTGCTAACCTTTCCTCTATTGCTATTCTTATTGGAGGTTTGGGCAGTATGGCACCAAGCAGACGGCAGGATATTGCCCGCTTTGGTTTGAAGGCAGTTGCGGCAGGCGCGCTTTCTAACCTGATGAGCGCCTGCATCGCTGGGTTCTTTTTGGCTTTGTAGCTCTTTCTGACTATGTAGTGCCAGGCTTTGTAGATGTAAACAGGCTATAGGGATGATGTGCGGTGAAAGTCGCCCATTGTTCGTTTAACGCCCTGCTTTATTTCGGGTTTAGGCGTGGTCTACGCGATGTTTACCGAGTGTGGGTGCGATTCGCTTACCTGAGTGGAGTAACATGCTTTCTGCTTTTATTGATGATGTTGAATGGATTACTTTTCCACGGGCAACGGATGGTGCCGCCTACCCAGGTATTACTGCTCGCTGCCATTTCCATTTGTCCGCCTACGACGACGCGCTTTTTGCCGAGGCGAACATTCCTTTCTCCGACGCGCTAGAGCGTGCCGTGCCGAAACGACGTGCCGAATTTCTGGCTGGACGCTGTGTGGCCAAACACGTGTTGAACAAGCTGGAACACCCTGGCTTTGTTCTGCATAGCGGGGAAGACCGCTCGCCGCAGTGGCCGGGCAATATTGCCGGTTCGCTGAGCCATAACAAAGACAGCGTGCTCTGCGCCGCCCATTTACGGAGCGATGCGCTATCGTGCGTGGGGGTGGATATCGAAGGATTTATGTCCGACGAGCGTGCGCAGTCGCTGTGGCCCGGCATCATTGGCGATGAAGAGTTCCAATGGTTTCAGGAGCGGGAAGAAGCATTTAGCTGTTTACTGACGATCGGCTTCTCGGCGAAGGAGAGCCTGTTTAAGGCGCTTTACCCGCAGGTCCGGCACTATTTCGATTTTCTGGACGCCAGACTGGTGGCGCTGGATATCACCAAACGCGAGTTCGAGCTGGAACTGCTGACCGATCTGACGCCAACGTTTTATGCCGGACGCCGTTTTAAGGGCGCGTATCTGTTAAGAGAGTACGACGTCACCACGTTTCTCTGCTGCTAAAAAAGCCCGCGTTAGCGGGCTCAGAGCGATTAATGAGAACGTATCGGCATTAGAACTTATAGCTCACGCCGCCATACACCGTACGCCCAGACAGGAAGTAGTCGTTATTGGTGGCAACGTAGTCCCGTTTTTCGTTAGTCAGGTTTGTGAGGCCCAGTTTCAGATCCACGTTTTTGACTGGCGTATAGGTGGCACCGATATCCACGGTATTAAAGCCGCGTGTCTTGCTGACTTCTTTATCAAACAGATACTGGTTACCCGTGTACTGGTAAGAAATATAGGTTGATAAGTTATCTAGCGTCTGCCAGTTCAGCTGTGTGTTAACCGTATTTTTCGGTGTTTGCTTCAGACGCATTCTGGTGGTGCGGTCTTCAGCATCGACGATGGTCCAGTTGGTGGTCCAGTTTAAGTCATCTGTCACATCGACCCAGAATGAGGTTTCAATACCCTGAATCCGTGCTTTATTGACGTTTTCGTAAGTGAGACGTGTAGCGACTCTGTCCCAAGTCTGGACCTGAATCATGTCTTTAATATCGTTATTAAATAGCGTAACGCCTGCACCAAAGCGTTCGGCTTCATAAGCGGTGCCAATTTCATAACTGATTGACGTTTCGGGTTTCAGATCAGGGTTACCCACCGTCTGGCAACGGCCACGGCAGGCTGCGATGGCATACGACTCAGATGACTGTGCAATTGATGGGGCTTTAAACGCTTTGCTTACGCCGCCTTTTATCACCCAGTTGTCGGTGAGGCTATAGGTAGCGTAAGCGCGCGGACTGAATTCTGTACCGTACGTCTCATGTTTGTCGACACGCCCACCGAAGGTTAATGCCAGATCGGCAAGTTTGAACTCATCTTGCAGGAAGAGTGCTCCCTGGCTCACGTCAATGGTGCCGTTAGGCAGATTCATGCTGTGTTTCAGTGAGGTTAGACGGTATTCTCCGCCACCGGTTAGCAGATGGTCGCCCAGATAACCAGAAACCTGTCCATCAACGGTATGGTTGTCCTGCGTAATATCTGCTTTGCCATTATTGAGCTGGGAATTATCCATCAATTCCACATTTTCATAGAAGTAGCGCAGACGCGTATCGGCGTTATCCCAACTGCCGTTGTGCGTTAACCCCAGTCCCAGTCGCTCCATTTTTTGGATGTTACGCACCGCAGTACCATAGTTATTCCAATGCACATCACGGTCATCTTTGGTATATGTTACGTCAAAATCCAGACTCTGTTGGGAATCAAGCAGCCACGTCAGGTTTCCTATTACGTTGTAATTATCGCGTTTCTCCAGCGCATCGGTATTCTGATTGATCGACTGTTCCGTTTTCCATGCGTCACGTTTTCCGCCATCGGCTAGCAGGCTTCCCAGTAGCGTATTCTCTATCAGTGGACCGCTGATATAACCGTTCAGACGGTTATGATCGCCGCCAGAACCTTCTGTTGGTGCTTCAAAGTTATAACCAATTTCGCCTTTGAGGTCGTTACCTGGTTGTTTCAGGATGACGTTAACAACGCCGCCTAACGCATCGGCACCGTACAGCGAAGACATCGGGCCACGAATGACTTCGACACGATCGATGGCGGAGATAGGAATCGCACTCAGATCGAAATCGTTCCCCATGTTGCCTGCAAGCGCATCACGGGAATTAACCCGACGGCCATTGATGAGCAACAGCGTGTAGTCTGCCCGCATGCCACGGATTTTTATTTCATTACGGCCATAGCTGGTAGAGGGATTGATGTTAATGCCCGGCAGCTTTTTTACCGCGTCGGTAACGTTATTCACCGACATCTTTTCCAGCTCGGCGCGGGTGATGACAGAAACGCTAGCGGGGGCGCTTAGTGTGGTGTGTTTCGTCTGTGTTGCTGTCACGACGATTTTTTCATCTGCCGCGTTTTCTGCCTGTACAAGTGCAGGCAGTGCCAGTAATCCGGTCATCAGCAGGGCGTGATACACCTTGCTGTGTGGAAAATGATGATATGAAAAACGACTTTCCGGTTTTAGCTGCATGTCAAAGACCCCATCAAAGAGTGGAAAAATATCCCCGTAAATAGCGCGTTGTATTGCGTATATCGCCGACCCATTCGCTGCCGATCGGTTTATTGCCCTGTATACCCGTCATACTTCAAGTTGCATGTGCGTTGGCTGCGTTCACTCACCCGAATCACTTACCTGAGTAAGCTCATCGGGATTCCTTCTCTTGCCGCCTGCCTGAAACTCGAATTATTTAGGGTGTAATCTGTGCAGGCTGGCGTGCGGCCATCTTTCGGCTGCGTTCAGCCAACTGCGGAATCAGGCGCAGGGTCAGCAGCATGGCGGCCAGTGCGAATACGGCGCTGGCGATAGCGAGCTGTGAGAAGCCGTCAATTTTTCCCTCGGCAGAGGTGCTCAGATAAGCGGCAGACGCGACGCTGGCAAGCCCTGACGCTACGTTGGCCGCAGTTCCCTGATAGGACATAAACGCGGCGCGCTGATGCGGTAGCGGAATACCCGCAGTAATCGCCAGCGTGCTGCTGGAGCGGGCTGCGCTAAGCGCCATGAACAGGGTGAACACCAGATACAGGGAAAGTGAAAAAGGCAAAACGAAACCGCAGAGAATCACAACGGCCAGCAGCAGCGTCGTGACGACAATCGTCCGGCTGGCATATCCCCGATCTAACAGATTGCCGCACAGCTGCATGGTCACCATGCTTGCCAGTCCACCGCAGAGATAGAGCAGGGAAATATCATCTCGTGGGAAAGCCAGATTGAACTGAAAGTAGTTCGAAAAATGCGGGATCAGCAGGAAATGACCGAACATTTGCAGCGACATGATCGTCAGCCCCAACAGGAAAAGCGGGGATGCTAGCAGTTCATGTAATACCGAAGCGGGTGCTGTCGTGGGCGAAGAACCTTGCTGAGCCCGGTGCGTCGGCGGCATTGACGGAAAGCGCCACAGCACCAACAACACCAGCAGCAGGCCGCCAAGGCCGAAAGTATAAAACGGTGCCTGCCAGTTAATACGGTGCGCCAACTCCAGCGACAGCGGCATGATGACAATCGCCGCGAGCGAAAAGCTCATGCCGACATAGGCCAACTGCTTTCCGCGCTCGTTGGCCGGCACAATATCGACAACCGCCGCCATCAAGACACCGGATGCCGGCCCGGCCACGCAGCCCGCCAGAATAAACAGCAGTAGAAGATGGGTTTGACTGGTGGCAAACATGCAGGCAGCCGTCAGGCCAAAGCGTAGCGTTAGCAGGACGATCAGGGCATGTTTACGGTTAAATCTGTCCAGATAGGGAGCGGCGAGGAAACCGACAATGGCAGAGGCAAACGTTGCGCCGCCGCTAATGTAGCCGATGTTCTTGGCATCCATCGACAGCGCGCTGATGAAATCGGGGCCTAACGGCATCACCATCATCAGGCTACCGAGGGAAAGCATGTTAATTAGCAACGCCAGGTGCACAACAGATCGGGTGTGCGGGCGGTACATGCTTTCATCCATGACAGGCTCACATTTAGACACAGTTAGTAAAATATTTGCGCAGTCTAGCGTAGCTTAATTTCCATGACAACAAATGATAAGTATTTTCATTATCATTTGTGATGTGGGTTTTATAATCAATACATTCCTGTTGCTAACTATTATCCGTTCTGAAACATACACAAAAAAATTGATTAACATCAATTTAACCCCTAATTACTGGGCGTGAATTACCATTCTGTGGAAGGATTGACCGAACACGTTACTTCAGTGTAATTTAACTGCGCTTAATATAAATGATAATGATTTTAATAATCATTGGTATTTAATTTGCGAGCGCAGGAGCTGTCTTGTGGATACACTGATTACAGAAACTGAAGCATCTAGCGGGCTAACCTATTCGGAACAAACCGCTTTTTTATATGCATCGGAACACCGAAGCCTTTCTACTTCTGGCTTATTTGAACGTATTTCTTCCCCTGTTTGTGTTCCAGGCTCGCACGATGACAGGCTTAGCCCTGCAATCGCGCAGGCATTCCAGCGAGCGCGCCAGGCAGGGCAGTCGCTGCCTATTGTTGTGGGGGCGATTCCCTTTGATACCACGCAACCGTCTTGTCTCTATATCCCTGATAGTTATACCGTTACGACGAAGTCTGAACTCGTTAGCCGTGCCCGTAAGCACACGGCTGCGGGCCCAACCGCGTTAACGTTAAACAGCGTCCCGGACGAATGTCAGTTCAAGTCCATCGTGGCAGAGGCCGTTGAGCGTTTCCGCCGTGGTGAACTGAGCAAAGCGGTGCTGTCACGCATTCTAGACATTGAGCTAGCGAGCCCCGTTAAGGCGCAAACGATCCTCAATAACCTGATGGTGCAGAACGCGGGTGGCTATCACTTCTCACTGCCGCTGCCGGATGGTTCGGTCTTGCTAGGTGCTAGCCCGGAACTGCTGCTGCGTAAGCAGGGGAACGTCATTGTCTCTAATCCGCTAGCGGGATCGGCGCGACGAATGAACGATGAACATCTGGATTACCTGAACAGTCAGCGCCTGCTGAAATCGGGTAAAGACAAGCATGAGCATAGGCTGGTGGTGGACGACATCCGCCAACGCCTGATGCCGCTGTGCGCGTCGTTAACGATTCCATCGGTCCCTTCGCTGATGCACACCGCCTCCATGTGGCACCTGTCTACCGCTATCCGCGGTGAACTGGCGAACCCAGAAATGACGGCGCTTCAGGTCGCCTGCCAGCTCCATCCGACCCCCGCACTGTGTGGCTTCCCCACGCAGGAAGCGCGCCAGTTGATCGCTGAACTGGAACCGCACGATCGTGGCGTATTCAGCGGCATCGTCGGCTGGTGTGATGCCAACGGCGATGGTGAATGGGCGATAGCGATTCGCTGCGGCACCATCAAACACAACAAAGTCCGCCTGTTTGCCGGCGCGGGCATTGTTGAGGCGTCTGTCCCCGAGGATGAATGGGCTGAAACCGCCGCCAAATTAAACACGATGCTGAATGCGTTTGGGCTTAACTCAGGTGTGGATGGACTATGAGTATTGAATTTACGCCCTGGCCAGAGGAACTGGCACAGCGTTATCGCGACAAGGGATACTGGGTCGGTCTGCCGTTGACGGATGCCTGGGAGCGCCATCTGGCGACGCAGCCCGACGCCGTTGCGGTGGTGTGCGGCGAGCGCGAGTGGAGCTATCGGGAACTGGATCGACAGTCTTCCGCACTGGCATCGCGCCTGACGGAAAGCGGCCTGCGCTGTGGCGACACCGCGCTGGTACAGTTGCCGAACGTGGCCGAGTTTTATCTGACCTTTTTTGCGTTGCTGAAAATGGGCGTCGCGCCGGTTAACGCCCTGTTCAGCCATAACAAGCTGGAGCTGCTGTCGTACGCCACGCAGATCGAACCGCGCTTACTGATCGCCTCGGCTGAACATTCGCTGTTCGGCAACGGTGAATTTCTGGATCGGCTACAGACGCAGGTTCCCCGCCTGCAAACGGTGGTGATACTCGGCGACAGCCCGCTGGGGCACAGTCTGTCAGACTGGTTGCAGCCGCGCGCATCAACCAGCCAGTATCAGCCTTCTGCGTCGGGGCAGGTCGCTTTCTTCCAGCTTTCTGGCGGCAGTACCGGCACGCCGAAGCTGATTCCCCGCACTCATGACGATTATTACTACAGCGTGCGCCGCAGCGTGGAAATTTGCGAGCTGACGCCACACACCCGCTACCTGTGTGCCTTGCCCGCCCCGCATAACTTCCCGTTAAGTTCGCCCGGTTCACTCGGCGTGTTTTACGCCGGTGGACGCGTCGTGCTGGCACCGGATCCGGGGGCGATGACCTGCTTCCCGCTGATCGAGCTCCATCAGATCGATATTACCTCGCTGGTGCCGCCCGCCGCTGCGCTGTGGATCCAGGCAGCCGAACAGTTTGGTGGCGCACTGCGTAGCCTGAAGATCTTGCAGGTGGGCGGTGCGAAGCTGAGTGAAACCGTCGCCCGTCGTATTCCGGCGGTATTGGGCTGTCAGCTACAGCAGGTGCTCGGCATGGCGGAAGGGTTGGTGAATTACACCCGACTGGACGACAGCGACGAGCACACGTTCACGACGCAAGGCTATCCGATGAGCCCAGATGATGAAGTAAAGGTGTTGGACATCGACGGTAATCCGGTGCCGAGAGGCGAAGCGGGACTGCTGGCAACGCGCGGTCCATATACCTTCCGCGGCTATTACCGCAGCCCGGAACACAACGCCCGCGCCTTCGACAGCGAAGGTTTCTACCACTCGGGCGATGTGGTGCAGATGACCGAAGATGGCTATTTGCGTGTGGTCGGGCGGGAAAAAGATCAGATTAACCGAGGCGGTGAAAAGATTGCTGCGGAAGAGATCGAAAACCTGCTGCTCAAGCATGACGGCATTCTTCATGCCGCGCTGGTGTCCATGCCTGATCCGATTATGGGCGAAAAGAGCTGCGCTTTTCTGGTGGTTAGCGATCTCTCGCTGAAAGCCATCACGTTAAGAAAATATCTTCGCAATCAGGGTATTGCTGAATTCAAACTGCCGGACCGCTTCGAGATGATCGATACCTTGCCCGTTACGCCGGTCGGCAAGATTGATAAGAAATCACTTCGTCAGCGCATTCAGACCCAACTTAGCACTCAAAATAAATAAGGATTTTGTGATGGCAATCCCTTCTATTGCTTCTTATCCCCTGCCGCGTGCACAGGATTTCCCTGAGAACAAGGTTTCCTGGGCGTTTGAGCCTGAGCGCGCGGTGCTGCTGATTCACGACATGCAGGACTATTTCGTGAATTTCTATGGCGCGGATAGCCCGCTGGCGCAGCAGTTGATCGAGAACATTGTGGCGTTGCGAACCTACTGCAAAGCACAGGGGATTCCGGTGGTGTATACCGCGCAGCCGAACGAGCAAAGTGCGGCCGACCGGGCGCTGCTGAACGACATGTGGGGCGCAGGGCTGAATAATCACCCTGAAAAACAACGTGTCGTGAGTGCGCTGGCACCGGATGAGCACGACACGGTGCTGGTGAAGTGGCGCTACAGCGCATTCCACCGTTCACCGCTGGAACCGATGATGAAAGAGATGGGCAAAGATCAGCTGATTATCTGCGGCGTTTACGGGCATATCGGCTGCATGATTACCGCGACGGATGCCTTTATGCGCGACATCAAGCCGTTCATGGTCGGCGATGCAGTGGCGGATTTCTCACTTCAGGAACACCAGATGGCGCTGAAATATGTGGCAACGCGCGCCGGACGGGTGGTTAGCACGGCAGAACTCACAGGAGCAAAAATGGTACAGGCACTGACAAAACAAGGACTGAGAGCGCACCTGCTGACCTTGATCGACGAAGAAGAGGATCAGTTCGATGAAGATGAAAACCTGATCGACTACGGTTTGGATTCGGTGCGCATGATGTCGCTGCTGACTGAATGGCGTAATCAGGGCGTCACGCTGAGCTTTGTCGATCTGGCGCGTAACCCTAGCCTGAATGCCTGGTGGGCGCTGATCGAAAAACAGCAGGGAGCCGCATCATGAAGCCTTTGAGCGTTGCGCAGCGCGGACTGTGGTTAGGTCATGCCCTGAACGATGATAAGGCGACGTTCAACACGGCAGAGTGCATCGCGTTTGATGGCAAGGTCGATATTGAAGCTATGCTGAGCGCGATCCGTCAGGCGGTCATGGAGTGTGAGTGCCTGTACTGCCAGTTTGTTGAGGTTGCCGGTGAACATGCCGACCAGCCGGAGATCGGCTTTGTGGCTTCACAACTGCCAGTGCAGATTGGCGTGCTGCCGATTATTGAACTGTTGCCTGCGCCGATGAAGGATGAAGAGCAGACGATACGCCAATGGGCGCGTGAGGAAATTGCTCGGCCGCTGGATTTGCTGAACGGCTTACCCTGTCGCTTTGCGCTGCTGTGCGGTGAAAAGCGTGATTTTCTCTACAGCTGCGTTCACCACATTGCGCTGGACGGCTTTGGCACGACGATGCTGTTTCAACGTATCGCCCAGATCTATACTGCGCTGACGGCGGGGCAACCCGTGGCGGTGGCGGAGTTCGGACCGTTCAGCGAGGTGCTGGAAGAAGAACAGCAGCGTGATGCCAGCGGGCAGACGGCGCAGGCGCGTGATTTCTGGCTGGAAACGCTGAATGCGATGCCGGAACCAGCCAGTTTCAGCGAGAAGAAAGCACCGATTGCGGCGCGTTTTTTACGCCAGAGCAGCGTGTTGCCGACGGATATTTGGCAGCCGCTGACGGCGCTGTGTGAAGGCAACAAAATCAGCTGGCCGGATCTGTTTCTGGCGATGCTGGCGACACACCTCAAGCTGGTATCCGGCAGCGACAGGCTGACGTTCGGCATGATGGTGATGAACCGTATCGGATCCGCCTCGCTGACGGTGCCGAGCATGCAGATGAATATCGTGCCGCTGTGCATTCAGGTAGATGAACAGGCGGACTTTGTCACATTGGCGCAGCAGGTTGCCCGCACCAAACGCACGCTGCGTCGTCATCAACATTATCGCTATGAGCATTTACGGCGCGATCTGAACCGCGTCGGTGGTGAACAGCGGCTCTTCGGTCCGCTGATCAATATCATGCCGTTCGATCATCCGCTCAATTACGGATCGCTGTCGTCCAGCACGCTGAATCTCAGCGCAGGGCCGGTAGAAGATCTGACGATCGAGATCCATTTCAAACCCGATGGCACACCGGTATTGGATTTTGATGCCAACCCGGCTTGTTACAGCCCAGAAGCGCTTGCCAGCCTGCAAGAAACGCTGTTCACGCTGCTTCAGCGCTGGCTAGCACAGCCGCAGCAAACCAGCGGCGAGCTGTTGGGACGCTGGCTGCGTGAAGAACGTGAACTGGCGCTGATCACCAGCCGCGAGCCAGAACCCTTTGTTGAACCGGTTCTGACGGCGATTGCCAAGCAGGCGCGCAAAAACCCGCATCATCTGGCGCTGACGCAGCGCGATCGACAGTACAGCTACCAGCAACTGCTGGATCTGAGCGGTCAGGCCGCTGCTGCGCTGCATGAGCGTGGTATTCAGCCCGGCGAGCGCATCGGCATTATGCTGAACCGCAGCCCGGAAACCATCATTTTCCTGCTGGCCGTGATGCAGTGTGGCGCGGTCTATGTGCCGCTCGATCCTGAACAGCCGCACGAACGTCAGCAGCACATCATCCAGATTGCCGGGCTAGGCACGATTGTGACGCAGGCGGATTATCAGCATCGGCTGGCGTCGGTCTTTTCCGGCGAGATCGTTCTGGCGGGGCATCTTCTGTCATCCAGCGCACAGGCTGCCGCGCTGCCGCCTGTGGAAACGAGAGACGGGCAGATTGCCTATGTCATGTTCACCTCGGGATCGACCGGATTGCCGAAGGGCGTGGAGATCGGTGCCAGCGCGTTGGATCACTTCACGGCGGCAGCATGTCAACGCTACGGCCTGCGAGCGGCGGATCGCGTGCTGCAATTTGCCCCGTTTAACTTTGATGCCAGCATTGAGGAAATTTTCGTCACGCTGACCAGTGGTGCGACGCTGGTGCTGCGTACCGACGAGATGCTGGAATCGATTCCGACCTTTGTCGAACAGGTAGAAGAACAGGCGATTACGCTGCTCGATCTGCCGACCGCATTCTGGAACGAATGGGTGGTGGGGCTGAAAACCGGCACGCTAACCATGCCTTCCGCACTGCGTGCCATCATCATCGGCGGTGAGGCGGTGTACCCCGAACAGCTGGCACAGTGGCAACGCCATGCGCCGAACACGCTGCGCTTAATCAACACCTATGGCCCAACTGAAAGCACGGTGGTGGCAACCAGCTGCGATCTGCAAACGCAGTCTGCCGAAGTGGCACAGCTTCCTATCGGTCTGCCGCTGGCGGGTGTCAACGCGCTGATTCTGGCGGCGGGCGATCGCCCTGCGATGGAAGGCGAGCTGGTGCTGCTGGGGCCAACGCTGGCAGCTGGTTATATCGGTACAGAACACACGGCGTTTACTCAGTTGGCGGTGGGCGATCAGGCGCTTCCTGCTTACCGCACCGGTGACAGAGTGCGGCTGGAGAAAGGACAGTTGCTGTACCTCGGGCGCATGGACAACGAGTTTAAAATCAGCGGCTACCGGATTCAGCCTGGCGAAGTTGAAGCCCATCTGCTGGCGCAGCCGGACGTTGATGAAGCCTGTGTGCAGGGCATTGTTTACCCCAACGGCGTGCGGCGACTGGTGGCATTTGTCGCCACGAAAGCAGGCGAGATTGATGCGCGTGCGCTGAAGCAGCGTCTGGGCAGCGTTCTGCCGCCAGCAATGATCCCGACCGATTATCGCGCCTTCCGCCAGTTGCCGAAAACCGGTTCCAACAAGGTCGATCGCAAGCGTCTATTAGCGGAATACCGCGACGAAGCACCGGCGCAGGCATTAGCCAACGAAACCGAGAACCGGGTCAGCGCCATCTGGCAGCAGATCCTCGGCGTGTCGGGGATCCAATCGCGGGATAACTTCTTCGAACTGGGCGGACAGTCGTTGCAGACCATCCAGATCGTTAACCGTCTGGCCGCCGAATTTTCCGTCAGCATCAAGGTGTCTGATGTGTTCGATCATCCCCAGCTCAGCGACTTCTGCCGCTATCTGGACGACAGGCTGTCACAGGATGAAAACAGCGTGGAAATGGTGTGGTAGGGAAAATGATGAACAAGGCACAACCTCTTCAGTTTGATTTCAGCGGCCAGACCGTCTGGGTCACCGGTGCGGCGAGCGGCATTGGCGAAAGCATTGCCCGCCAGTTTGTCGCACTGGGCGCGAACGTGATCGGCTTCGACCGCGCATTCCGACATCAGGACTCTTCGTATCAGGAATGTCCGTTTACCTGCGTGACGCTGGATATCAGCGAGCCGGACAGCGTGGCGGCGGTCTGTCGCCGGCAGCTGGCAGAAACGGGGCTCGATGTTCTGGTCAATGCCGCCGGGATTCTGCGTCTGGGTGACATCGATGCGCTGAGCGTGGACGACTGGCATCAGTGCATCAACGTCAACGCCTCCGGTGCGTTTTACCTGCTAAACGCGCTGGTGCCGCATTTCAAGCAGCAGCGCCGTGGCGCAATTGTCTGCGTCGGCTCGAATGCCGCGCATGTGCCACGTCTACAGATGGCGGCGTACTGCGCGTCAAAAGCGGCGCTCACCAGCCTGTCTCACTGTGCGGGTCTGGAACTGGCGCCTTACGGCGTGCGCTGCAATCTGGTGTCGCCGGGATCGACGGATACGCCGATGCAGCGTGGCATGTGGCATAACGCCGATGCCGAACAGCGCACTATCGCGGGCTTTCCTGACCAGTACAAACTGGGAATCCCGCTGGGCAAGATTGCTCAGCCGGAAGAGATTGCCAATACCGTGGTTTTTCTGGCTTCCGATCTGGCCAGCCACATCACCATGCAGGACGTAGTGGTGGATGGCGGGGCAACGCTGACGGCCTGATTTGCTGAGAGAGTGACAAGTCATGAAAGATATCGTAACGCTGTTAAAGCAGCTGGAACGGCAGGGCGTTCGTCTGGCGTTGAATGCACAAGGGCAGCTGATTTCGCAGTCCAACAAAGATGCGATCACGGCAGACATTGGGCGCACGATTAAGGAAAACAAAGACGCCATTGTGCGCTGCCTGACGGCGCAGCAGGCGTTTGAGCGCCCCATCACGCCGCAGAATGCGACGTCTGGCCCGCTATCGTCATCGCAAAGCGGACTGTGGTTTATCGAACAGTACGAAGAGCAGTCACACCTCTACAATATGCCGGTCTATTTTCGCCTGACCGGCACGCTGGATGTTGCCGCGCTGGAGTTTGCCTTTGACGCGCTGGCGCAGCGCCATGCCAGCCTGCGCACCCGCTTTGTGGTCAATGAACAGGGCAAGGGTGAGCAGCGTATCGATGCCTATCAACCGTTTGTGATACAGCATGATGACTTCTCGCTGCTGCCAGAAGCGGAACGGGAAGCGCGCTTGCAACAGCAGGTAAAAGCGGAAATCAGCCGCCCGTTCGAGCTCACGGCAGGCGATCTCACCCGCGTGCGGCTGGTGAAGATGAGTGAACGGGTGCACGTGTTGATGATCACCCAGCACCATATTATTTCCGATGGCTGGTCGGTGAAGAATATGTTTGCGGACTTCAAACCGGCTTTTCTGGCCTGTCAAAACCGCCAGCCTTATCCTGTCGAGCCGACCCAGCTTAACTATATCGATTACGCACACTGGTTCAATTCGGCCTCGTTTCTGGATTATCACAATGAATTCAAACCGTTCTGGGTTGAGCGACTGACGGGGATCCCCGAGGTGCACAGCCTGCCGCTGGATAAACCCCGTCCGGCGCACCAGAACAGCGGCGGTGAGGTGATCTTCTCCGCGATCAACAACGATCTGTGGGATAAATTCAAACGCCTGTGTCAGCGCTACAATACGTCTAACTTCATTGGCCTGCATGCGGTGTTCTCCCTGATGCTGGCGCGCATCAGCGGCGAGAAAGATATCGTCATTGGTTCACCGCTGGCCTACCGCGAGCGGCCGGATATCGAAGACGTCGTCGGCTTTTTCGTTAACACCATCGTGCTGCGTACCCAGTTGCAGGACAGCCAGAGTTTTGTCGATTACCTGCAATATTGCCGCGAGCAGGATCTGTCGGCTTTCGATCATCAACTTTACCGTTTTGAAGCGCTGAGCGAGGCGATCGGTTCCGATCGCACCACTGCGATCAATCCGATCTTCCAGGTGATGCTGGTGTATCAGGCCAAAGTGGATTTCAACGATCTGATCCCCGGCTGTGATGCAGCGGAAGAAACGTCGCCGGTGCTGCCTGCCAAGACTGATATTTCGGTCAAGGTGACGGAGCTGATGGGCGAGGTGCGGTTGGACTGGCTATTTGCCACCGCGCTGTTTGAGCGCCAGACGATCCAGTATTACGCCGACCGCTTTATCCGGCTGATTGAGGCCGTGGTTGAGGCACCGGAAACCGATGTCTGGCATCTGCCGCTGATGGAAGCGGAGCGATTTGACGCCGTGCTGGCAGAGAGTCAGCAACTGCCGCGTAGCTATCCGCAGCCGCAGCTGACGGTAACCGACGTGATTGAGGCAATCGCCCAGCGCGATCCCCAGCAGCTGGCGATAGCCTTTGATGGCGAACAGCGCACCGACACGCTGACGTACGCTGAGCTGAACAGGCAGGCGAATCAACTGGCGCACTGGCTGCACCGTCAGGGGCTGGGCGAACAGTCGCTGGTTGGCGTGCTGGCGAAACGCGATCGCTATTTTGTCATCGCGCTGCTGGCCGTCTGGAAAGCGGGTGCTGCCTATGTGCCGCTGGATCCCGACTATCCGCCGGAGCGGCTGCGCCACATCATTACCGATGCCAATCTTGCCGTCATTCTCGGCGGCGATGGGCAGCAGCTGGCACAGTGGTCCGCCGAACAGTGCATCGATCTGACCAATCCTAATGTTGTCGCACAGTGGCACGATCTGCCGGGCGATGAACCGCCTGCCATTCCGCGCCATGCCCAACAGCTGGCGCAGGTGATCTACACCTCGGGATCGACCGGTCTGCCGAAAGGCGTCATGATCGAACACGGTTCGTTGATCAATTTGCTGGACGATCATCGCGATCGCATCGCGTTCACGCCGCAAAGTACCATGTTCAACTGCATGTCGCTCTCGTTTGACGCCGGTAACATGACGACGCTGCTGCCGCTGAGCAGCGGTGGCACGTTGGCGTTTGGCGAGCCCAACGATCGGGCGATTGTGCAGGCCGAACAGACGGGTGCGACGCACTTGATCCTGCCGACGGCGCTGATGTCGATTCTCGATCCACAGCACGTTAATGGCATTCAGGCGATTGGCATGGGCGGTGAAGCCTGCCCGAATGCCGTGGTGGAAAACTGGGCCAATAAGGTCGCGCTGTACAACATGTACGGGCCGACGGAGTGTACCGTCACCGCGTTGAGCACCCGCCTGCGTAAAGGTCAGCCTGTCACCATCGGGAAACCCATCGCGCATATTCAGGCGCTGATTCTGGACGCGGCCGGGCAACTGTGTCCGGCGGGCGTGCCGGGCGAACTGTGTCTTGCGGGGCTTGGGTTGGCGCGTGGCTACCTCAATCAGCCACAGATGACGGCCAGCCGCTTTGAACATATCACGCTGAGTGATGTAAATAATGTCGAACACGGCACGGCGACGCTGCGCATTTATCGCTCGGGCGACAAGGCCAGACTGCTGAACAACGGCGACTATGAATACTGTGGCCGTATTGATGAGCAGATTAAGCTGCGCGGCTACCGCATTGAGCCGGGTGAAATCGAGGCACAGCTGGCGGCGGTCTGTCCGTTGTTGAAGCAGGTTAAAGTCATCGTGGCGCAGGTCGGGAACCGTCCGGCGCTGGTCGCCTATGGCACGGTGAAAGCCGGTAGCAGCAGCCCAGAGCCTGCCGCTGTGCTGATTGATGTCGCGAAGCATTTGCCCGAATACATGGTGCCTTTCCGGCTGATTCTGCTGGAAGACATGCCGCTGACGCCGAATGGCAAACTCGATACGAAACAGCTGCCGCCAGTGCTTGAGGCCAATGAAGGCGACGGTGAAGCCGATAATCCGCTGGAAGCGGACGTGCTGGCGATTTGGCGCAGCGTTCTGAATACGCCGCTGGGCGTTGAGGATGATTTCTTCCGCTTAGGCGGCGATTCCATCCTTAGTATTCAACTGACCACCCGTCTGCGCAGCGCGGGCTATGTCTGCACGGTGAAAGACGTTTTCGAGGCGAAGAGCGTGCGGCGTCTGTGCCGCGTGCTGGCACAGAATACCCGTGACACAGGGATTGTCGCGGAGCAGGGCGCGCTGGAAGGCGAATTCGCGCTGCTGCCGATTCAGCGCTGGTTTATGGAACAGCCGCTGGCACGCCCTGAACACTGGAATCAGGCGGCGATGATCCAACTGCCGGACGTGGATACCGAACGCCTGACGACGATGTTGCAGGCGCTGATGGCGCAGCATGACGCGCTGCGTCTGGCCTGTGATGCCGACGGGCAGCGCTATCTGACGGATGTGCCTTGCCCTGTGGTGTCGACGCTGGATTATCGCCAGCTCGGTGACGACGGCCTGCAACAGGCGTTTACCGCGTTGCAGAGTGAATTCGATCCCGCGCAGGGAAGAACGATGGCCGCCGCACTGGTGCGGCACCATCCGCAGGCCGACATGGCTGTGTTCCTTGCTTTCCACCATCTGGTGATTGATGCCGTGTCCTGGCGCATTCTGGTCGACGATCTGGAGCGGCTGTACCTCGGTGAACCGCTGTTGCCGAAAACGTCGAGCTATCGCCAGTGGGGCACGGCGCTGAGTAACTATGCTACGCAGCATGCGGAACAGCTGACGTACTGGCAGGCGCAGGAAGACGGCGTGGATCAGACGGCGCTGCTGGCGGCGAAAGATCCGCAGGGCCAGGCCAGTGCAGCGATTCTGACGCTGGATGCGGAAACCACAGGCCAACTGGTGAGCGAAGCGAATCGTGCCTTTAATACCGAAGTCAGCGATCTGCTGCTGGCAGCGCTGACCCGTACGCTAAACGATCTCGGCTGGGGCGACAAAGCACGCATCATGCTGGAAGGGCACGGTCGTGAAGCGATTGATCCGACGCTGGATGTCAGCCGCACGGTGGGGTGGTTTACCAGCACCTATCCGGTATGTCTGCAAGATCGATCTGACTGGACTTCCCTGATTAAATCCAGCAAGGAACAGCTGCGTCAGGTGCCGGATAAAGGCGTCGGCTTTAACCCGCTGCGCTACCATCACCCGCAGGGCAGCTCGCTAACGCTGTCGCCGATTGTGTTCAACTATCTCGGGCTGTCGGTTCAGGCGGCTGGTGTGTGGCGTCCGGTAGATGTCGCGCCGGGAGGCTGCGTCGCGACGGAGAATAAACCGGCGGAGGTTATCAGTCTCCACGGTGGTATTGCGGGCGGACAGCTGACGCTGCGTCAGGTCGGTTGCCTCAACCAGCGTGACAGCGAACGCCTGATGGCACGACTGACGGAAAATCTGCGTGCGCTGACGGAAGCTTGTTTGGCACAGCTGAACCACGGCACCGCCTTTACCCCCAGTGACTTCCCGGCGGTGACGCTGAGCCAGACGCAACTCGATAGCCTGTCGCAGCGTTATGACATCGACACGCTGCTGCCGCTGTCATCGCTCCAGCAGTCAATGTTGTATCACCGCCTGCGCTGTCCACAGGACGATGCTTACCATCTGCAAACGCCGATCCGCTATGCCCAGGCGCTGGACGTGGAAGGCTATCGTCAGGCATGGCAGCGTCAGATTCAGCGTTTCCCGGCGCTGCGTGCCGCGCTGGAAAGCGAGTGTGCCAGCGTACAGGTGATTGTGACGCAGGCAGACCTGCCTTTCTACTATCAGGATGTGGCGCAGGAGGTCGATCCACTGGCGGTTATCGAGCGCTATCGCCAGCAGGATTTACGCACCGGATTTAACTTGTCGCAGCCGCCGCTGTTGCGCATTGCCTGTTTCCGTTTGGGTGAGCAGGATTATCGGGTGCTCCTGAGCTGTCACCACAGCGTGATTGATGGCTGGAGTGGTCCACAGCTATTGGGCGCGGTACATCGTGATTATTTGCTGCTGATGCGCGCTGAAACATCCGCGATTCAGGTGGATCGCGCCTATGTGGGTCACGCGCTGCACGCCGTGGCGCAGCAGCCCGCTGTCGATGCCTTCTGGCAGCAGCGGCAGCCGCTGCTGACGCAAACGAACGATGTAGCGATGCTGTTTGCGGCGGCGGGGAAACGCGCCGATCTCAGCCAGCACCTGACGCAGGTTGAACCACAGGTCACCGGCGTGAGCCTGAACGAACAGGATCAGTCTGCACTGATTGCCTTTGCCCGCGAGGTGGGCGTTACGCACAGCATTATCGCGCAATACGCCTGGCACCGGTTGCTGGCGCGCTCGACCGGTGATTCGGTCAGTATTGTCGGGAATGTGCTGTCGGGCAGGGAAAGTCCGGTGGAGGACGTGGCGAGCAGCGTGGGTCTGTACATCAACAGCCTGCCGTTGGCGCTGAGCTGGCAGCAGCCGGTATCGCTGCAACAGCATCTGGTGCAGTTGCAGAATGAGCTGATGGCGATGAATCAGCATGCTACGCAGTCGCTGATTGCGCTGACGGCCGGACGTTCGCGTCTGTTCAACAGCCTGTTTATTTATGAAAACTATCCTGGTGCAAAAGTGGAGCAGGGCCAACGTGCTGATGAGCCGCATCGGTTATCTCCCGAATTCTCAGCCGCCTACGAAAAAGTCGAGATGCCGCTAAATCTGGTGGTGCGTGAGCAGGCAGGCTGCATGCTGCTGCGCTTCGAGTTTGATGCCGATGTACTGGACAGTGCGCAGGCGCGTCGCGTGCTGATGCGCTGGCATGACGAAGTGGTGGCGCTGGTGAATAGTTTACCACAGCAGCCAGCCGAGATTATCGGACATAGTAAAGCGGCGGCACGCGACACGACACAGCAAACCGCGTCGGGTAACCACGTTGGCTTGCCTGATACGCCGTCTGCCCAGTCGCTGCTGCGCGTGTGGGCGCAGGCGCTACATCTCAGTAAACCTAGTCCCAGTGAATCCGGCCTCTGGTCGCAGACGCTGTGTGAAAGCGGTGTCGATTCGCTCCAGCGTATTGCGCTGGCACAGGCATTGAGCCGGGCGTTAGCGCAGCCGGTGAGCGTGGCGTTATTACAACGCTACCCGTCACCGCAGGCGCTGAGCGGGTATCTGGCACAGTCGAGGGTTACCGCCAATGAGGAAACGCTGTCATGACAGGGAATGATGAAGCCGTAGGGAATCCGCTGGCGGATATCCAACAGCCCACGGCCTTCGGGCAGCGGGTGGGTGCCGCGCACGGTGAACAGCGGCACAGCAGTGAACTGATTAAGCACTATCCCACGTCTCTGGTGAGCGCGGCGTGGAGCTGGCTGCTGTACAAATACAGTGGTGAAGAGCAGGTGTGTGCGGCGTTCGTCACGGCCGATCTTCCTGACAACGTAAGGCCGCTGATCGTGCATTTTCACCAGCGCGATCGTCTCGTCAGCGAATGGATCGCTGCCGTGGGATCGTCGTGCGATCCGCAGTCTGCGTCAGAAATGCTGGCAGAAGATACCCAGCATGCGCTGTTTAGCAGCCTGCTGATCGTGGGGGAGATGGCATTGTTACCTGTGGTAGTACAAAAAGCGGCGCAAAACGTGGCGCTGATCGTACAGGTTCAGAACGATCGGTTAATTCTGACTGCGCCTAGTGGGCAGTTCGACAATCGGCAGCTACAGCGTATTGCCCGCGATCTGACGCAGCTACTTGATGGCCTGCTGGCACCGCGCTGGGAACGGCTGGCACAGATTCGCCTCAGCCCGCAGGTGGTGCCGCTACCGCACAGAGCAACGACGCACGCGCTGCATGATGAACTTCTGGCGCGCCTGACTCAGGAAGCGCGTCAGGATCGCGTGGCGATCGTCTTTCAGGAACGCGAAATTCGCTATCGGGAGCTGCTGCAACGTGTGGCGCTGATTCAGCAGGCGCTGGCGGCGCAGGGGGTGACGGCTGGTCAGCGTGTGGGGCTGCACCTTAGCCGTCAGCCTGACACTGTAGCGGCGCTGCTGGCCTGCCTGTTTTCTCAGGTGACGTTTGTGCCGCTGGAGCCGGATTTTCCGGGGGAGCGTCTACAGGCAATTCAGCAGGAAGCGGCGCTGGCAGCGGTCTTGCAGGACGGTTATACCGGCGGCTCGCTGGCGTTTGACTGTCCGATACTGAACCTGTGCGATTTACCGTACGCCGCCAGCGATTCCACGGCGAGCGTACAGCTGGCGCGGGACGGTGGACCGGAAACGGCGGCCTACATGATGTTTACCTCCGGTTCGACGGGGAAACCGAAAGGCGTGGTGATTGGTCAGCGAGCGCTGCAAACCTTTATTCATGCCAGCGTCGATCGGCTGGCTTTAACGGATAAGGCCAACTGGCTGCTGATTACCACGCTGGCGTTTGATATCTCCATGCTGGAAGTGTTTGCGCCGCTGTGGGTTGGCGGTGTACAGCACCTGACCACGCACGAGGAGTACAAAGATCCGCAGGCGGTCGCGGCGTACTTGCAGACTCGGCCTGAGATCAACATCTTGCAGGCTACGCCTGCTTTCTGGCGCATGATGTTCAAAGCAGGCTGGCAGGGCAAACCCGATCTGGTCGCGCTCTGCGGCGGTGAAGCGCTGGATCTGCGACTGGCGCAGCGTCTGGTCAGCCGGTGCAGGACGCTGTGGAACTGCTTTGGGCCAACCGAAGCGACAATTTGGTCGCAGATGGCGCAGATTGATGGCGCGGCGTTGGAGAACCAGCACACGGTCGCGCTGGGCAACACGCTGGCGGGCTATCAGCATCTGGTGACCGATGATGATCGTCATCCGCTGGCGGAAGGGATGGTCGGCGAACTGTGCATTCTCGGTGACGCGCTGAGCAGCGGATACTGGCAGCGTGACGATCTGACGCAGGATCGTTTTATTCAACAGGAGGAATCCGGGCAGAGAATGTACCGCACCGGCGATAAAGTCCGGCTGCTGGCGGACGATCGTTATCAGTATCTGGGGCGTTTCGACGATCAGGTGAAATTACGAGGGTTTCGCATCGAGCTAGGGGAGATCGAGGCGCAATTGAAGCGGATCGAGCAGGTGCAGGATGCGGCCGTCAAACTTCAGGGCGAGGGAGATGAGGCGGTGTTGGTCGGCTACGTGGAATATAAACCCGGCTCGGAGATGACTAAACTGGCGCTGCGCAAACAGCTGCATCAGTTCTTACCGGCTTACATGGTGCCGGGACGCGTTGTGGTGCTCGACAAGCTGCCCAAAACCGGCAGCGGCAAGGTTGATCGCAAGCGTTTGACGGACGTCTGATAGTCAGTGGGGCAGCGGTGCTGCTATTTCACTGCGATGAGCAGCTTCCTGGTCACATTCTATGTGAATGCGGAGACGGTTTCGTGCGCCACAATACTGCTATTCTCATGCTACCTCGTAGCACGCGCCCGCACAGGGCGGCTCAGTTGCCGTCGCCCTGTGAACCCTGGCTTCCGGCTAAATTATGTCGCTGCGCGATGCCTTCGTCGGTATCAGGCTTAACGGACCGCTTGCGACACGTTCCCGACGTGGCGCAAGCTTTCGCCGCATCCATGCGGCTCATCCTAAGCCTGCTCCCTCCTCAGCATAATTTCTTACGCCGGGTAACGATCAATCCCAGTTTCGCCGCTATATTATTTGTATATAAAACAGCACGATCAGAGGGAAATCGGTTGTAGCTTACTGGTGCTCTTGATCGGCGTCATCGCCAAACGTGATGGCACGTCCACGCGCATCCATTTGCGCTTTATCGCGGCTAAAGCCCATTTTGGCGCGAACGCCGCCCAGCATGCCGCTGCGTTGATAGATTTCGTTCGCCCGATCGCGGTTGTACTGGCTATCAGGGCTGATTTCCAGCGCGCGGTCGATCCACACTTTGGCCAGATAGCTATTCTGGGCGACGCCCGCGCCGGTACGGAAAGCATGGGCATAGTAACCCGCCGCATAGTCGCGGTTGGCATCCTCCTCGTCGTTCCATAATTCAGGCAGGACCACATCCACACAGACTGCCTGATCTTCCGCAATGTTGCTAAACAGCAGCAGCGTGCTCAGTTCCCTTGCTGCGCGCGTCCACACCGTTCTCCCCACGTTGGGGCGATGCAGTACGCCGAACATCAGTTCGCGTGCGCGCTGGTACTGCTCTGGCAACAGCGTTTCATTATCTCTTACCAGGCCATAGGCAATGTTGTACTGGCAAAATTCATTGCCTGCGTCTGCGGCTTTTTCCTGCCAGTATTTCGCTTTTTCTTGATCTTCATAAGGCGAAGGATCGCGCCCGTTACGGCGGGACAAATGCCCGGAATATAAATCGGAGAGCGCTGCCATTGAAGAGGCTTCTCCCCAGTCGGCGGCCTCGTGCATCAAGAATACGCCCGCTTCTTCAGAAACCGACTCAAACAGGTTAGCGGCGGCTTGGCCAAAATTGACATCGGACTCGAGAGTGCGGCAACGGGCGAGTAACGCATCGCTGTCGAACTGGCCTTGAGCGATGCCATAGAAACCAAATTTACTGGCGAGTGCGGCAATAGTGGTTTCATACGCTGAATCAGCCCACGCCTGACAGCGTTCCAGAAATTTTGGCATCAACGGGAAACGGTCTTCGATACCAGCAAAATTCACACAGCTTATTAAAGTGTCGAGTGCATCTTCATCAGGATGTGTTTCAGGAAGATCAACCTGCCACGCTTCAACCATCAGATCGTAGGCCAGTTGCATATCCGCTTTATTCCAGTGGATGCCGTTTTCATCCTCAATGCGTGCATAGTGGCTGAGGAACCAGGCGTACTGGCGTAAAACACGCGCGCGGGTTTCAGGAAAGAGTTCCAGACCCAGCAGCCAGTCGAACGTTTCCCGACAGTATGTGATGCTTTCGGTATCGTCTGCGTCTGGAATGAGTGCGGCATAGCCAAGGTAGTCCCAACACTGCGTCACACGCAGGCTGTTACGTTCCTGCTCTGTCAGCACTTCACACAGTGGTCCATCAATAAATTGTGTCATGACCTCATGGCTGCCGCCCCAGCGTGGGTACAGGAAGTAAACGCACTCTTTGCGCACTTCTACGTCCTGTGGACGAACGGCTAAGGTGGCACGCAGCCAGTAGTGCATAGGCTCTTCCCATTCGTGTTCCTCTCTGGCCGGCAGCGAAGTGGGCAGAGCAACAGGAAGCTCAACAAGTTCTTGTGCACCTTCATTACGCAGGTGCTGTAGACCGGCTTCCCAAAGCTCGGGTTCAATCTGCGCCTGACGCTGTGCGTAGGTCAGTGGCTCACCGCCTTGTAGTAAGACGCCGAGCCACTGTGGTTCCCCTAAATAGCAGGTCAAACGAAACAGGCGTGAAAAGGTCAGAGCAGGCCGCTGATGTAAAGCACTGGCGCGCAGGTATGCCGCGACGCCCAGATCGCGAGCCAGTTCCGCTCCCATCCAGCGATCGTTTTCGACATATTCTCCGCCATTTGAGGTACGAATCCGTGCAGCGGCGTTCTCCCAATATTGCCCTGTCAGATAAGTGGCGTGATAGCTCTCAGGGCGTGCGGCAACCCATGCCTGCAAGTGCGGCAGGGTATCGGCATCAGATACCGCTGGGTCAAAGAGCGAATTGACGTGCCAGAGATAGGTATAAGGCAGGTTCGGGCCGTCCAGCCAAACCTGATGTTCTTGTTCCAGCAGGGTATCAAGTGCATCGAATTGATGCGTCGCGAACATCTCGCGCAGCTGCGCGCGGCGCTTCACCAATGCGGTGAGTGATTCAGAAATTAATGTCATAGCGTAAATTTTTAGCCTGTTGTTGAGTCATCACGCCGACAGCATCGCGCTTTGTTATCGGCATGTGCTGGTGAATTTTGGGTTGTTATCTGTTTGATATCGAACAATACATAATTGAGTGCCCAGATAACACCGACAATTTGGGGGATGACCCCATAGGGAACAAATAGTGTGCTCTTTGAATCTCTGTACCGTGTGTATATTGATACTGTTTCTCTGTACTGGTATTCATCGCATCTATTTGGTCATGGTTAAAATAATACCTGATAAATTGATATAGATGCATCAGTTTTTACTGGAATGTAAATGATTTTTTAAAATTTTGTAATTAATGCCGTATGAAAAAGGATGAAATGCATAATTAAGCGTGCTGACTAGCGTATTATTGTAAGAACAGTGGCGAATTGTACTTAGTTAGTTGGTTTTTACGCACGGCGGGCTATTTTAACTGAGTATAATCTATATGCAGAATAATCTTAAAAAGTGAAAGATTTGCCTTATGTTTTTTCGATCATTCTTGCTTGAGGCGTTTTTTGGTAGAGCCAATTGAATGCTGATGTTATTGTCACTGGAGGTAGAGGTGAGTTATTTCCATGGGCTTCTTCCTAAAAAATCTTGGCTACCCCACCCAACTTTTTGATGGCGAAAGCTAGGCGGGGTAGCGTAAGATAATAATTTATTTGAAAAATCTTAAGCTCTCTTGGGTATGATGTAAGCGAGAAAATAAATAAAATCTTCATTAGAGTATTTGATTAACTTTGGATGTTGTTTAAATTAAATTGTTTGACGATAAAACTGAAAGCTGTTGTTTATTAATAAAAATATCCTCTATCTCTGCTTCTAATACTATGCGCATCATCACTTTGATATACTTCGTTTGCGTTTTGTTTAAAAAACGGTCGATAGACTGTGTCCGTTATCATTATTCAATAATAAAATATTTCCTATCGTATTTTCACATGTTCTTACACGGTTTGTTAATTTTATGTTGTAAATAATTGTTGCTGTTCCTATAAGCGTATAATTTTAGTTATTGTGCCAAAAATTTATTTTACGATGAATTATATGAAACAAAGCATTCATGGGATTAGGTATGAAAGATACATCAATAAATGGCGGGCTGGTTTATTTTCTTAATTTTTCTTTCAACATCAAAATGAGAAGCTTGACAAAAGATGAAGAAGTTTACCAATTAAGAAAAAAGGAAGCTGATGTTCTCGCGCTTCTATGCCGAAAATATCCACAGCCTGTTTCACAAGATGATTTTTTGACAGAGGTGTGGCAGGGAGGGTATGTCACTTCGCAAAGTATTGCACAAGTGATTCGCTCATTGAGGCGAATTCTGGAAGACAAAAATAAAAATATTATTACTACGATCCCTAAACTAGGCTATCAGCTTGCAACACCGCCATCTTTTAGTACACCAGAGGTAAATATTTATGAAGTCGAGCAGGAAAATATTTTTTGGAAAAATGGCAGTCCTGAAGTACTTGATGATAATAAGCATGCTATAGCCGAATCGAAATTTTCATTTCTCTATGAACCCTCTTTCGCGAGTAGATTTTTATCTAAAAAAGGATTTTTTCCGAAAAAAATATTTATGTTATTTACCTGTGGCATCGTTATTTTTATGGCCGTACTGATTTTTAGAGGATCAAAAATGCGAGAAATCCCTTTAATTCTAAATGAAGAACGTGCTCATGTTCGTAAAGATTTTATATGGAATGAAAATTATTTTTATAATGACAAAGATGATCTTTTATTTTGTAATAAAAAAGAAAAAAATGTAACGTGTTCCTCTGGCGAGGAACATAGCACCTATACTTGGAATAATTATTGACGGTACTAGAACCTATCCCATTAGGGCTACTTTATTTTCTATTTTGAATCTAAGCAGTGCTCGAAACCTTCATGTATTATGTGTACGCCTCGGTTTCCGCGCGCTGTTCGAGTCCAAACTCGTTGCACCAATAACGCCTACTGGGATAGGCTCTAAGTGATTTATCTGCTACGATCTGGCCATAGCACGCAATTTATCGGGTTTAAAAAATATTTATTAGTATATCTCGCCAAGTACTTTTCATTCATGACCACTCTAATATATTTTATGTTGTTGTATACTCGTTATGCTTTAAGTCGTCTGTACATTGGCTACGCTACTCGGCATCCTTGCGTGTGCTTCCCTCTACCCTAACGGACCAACGCTTTACGTTTTGTCCTGAAATTTGTATCTCACTTAATACTTGACTTTATTTTTCGAATGAGTGGTTTTTTTGTATATGCTATAATGCCAATGGTATTACTATTATTTTTTATTCACGAATGAGGTGGTTAACATGTTTTCACCACAGGTTAGCGCTGGAAGAATTAATGTTTTTTTGAGTAAAGTAATTGACGGTACTAATATAAAATTTAAAAAATTAACTATTAAAAGTTGCGAATTTATTCGATGAAATCGACTCTGTTAAAAATGGGGGGGGATTAAAGAAGAATTGAATAAATGTTTTGTTAGAGACTTAAGAGATGTCAAAAATATCACTAACTCGTTAAGATAAAGATTGGGAAAACAATGCTCCAGTATGAAAAAAGAGAAAGAATTATTAATTTATAAAATTTAATATAGAATTAATAATATTGTTGTTAATTGTGGTGATAATACTACGGTTAATGGGTTTGATTATAAAAAACACAATAAAGAAAGTCTTAACTATTTAAAATTTATAAGAGATGAACTTAGTGAAGATGTTGTTAATACCTCTAGAGATTTAATGTATTATTCACTGAGTTCTAATTGTAATAATGAATTTAAAAAAAAAGCTCTAATACTTTAGAGGGAAATAAAGGAATTGTTTCAAAGGATTTTTATTCAAAAATGAATTGTTTTATATAGAAGCATGAAAGTGCTGTTTTTTAGAAAATTAAAAAAATATAAATAAAAGTTATGAAAATACAAATATAAATAACTACATGAATAGAAATAAAAGTGTGTTATCACGATTATTGTTAAGATTAAATTAATTTAATATAGATGACGGCATAAAAAAACCTTCTAATGAGATTTACTCTGGTAAATAATTCTTAGAGGGACTTTATGGAAGTAGATTTGAACACTGCTTCTAGCGATCCTTTAGGGTGAGGCCATAACGGATCGAGTATTTAAATGCAGCTAACATATATGCAGCTTAAAGTATGACAAGTATACAATGGATGGTTTTTTATAAGTTCAGGTTTTTTTAATTGCATTTAAATTTATGGCGTATATCGTCCTGCAACGTAATGTGTATTCCATCCAATGTTCTTTTTTTATACGCAATAATCGAGATGATTTTTTTCATGTATCTATCATGATGGCGCGGAGTGCTAGAATGATAGTTACCGATTCCATCCCAAGAGTAGCCATGTCGCTGAATAGTCTTATGTAGTATCCATGTGCCGGAGAACACATTAGCACAACTATTCTCGCGTAGTGTTTTCTCTGATATACCGATCGAGCTAAGCTCTTTAAAATGAATGCTATTTATTTGCATCAGCCCAATATCTACTGTGTTGTTTTTATTTTTTGTCACGACATGCTGTCTATTTCCAGATTCCTGAAAAATAATTGCTTTAATTAATAGTGGATTAATTTGAAAGCACATTGCTGCTTCAGTAATACAGTCATACTGCTGTGTTGTGGCCGTTACCAGTGTTGGAAAAAAGAACGGCAGGGTGAAAATAATATTTCTCTTCATCATGATATATATCCCAGCTTTTAGCTGGGAATTATTAGGCCTGGTTATTTTGTGATAATTAATCATCGTCGTATGAAAGGAGATAATCAGGCTGTAACATTCTCGCCATAAACGCACTTGAAAATATTAATAGACATATCTGATTATTATCCAGAGGTGGGCTAGTATCATCTGTCACGGTTTTTAATTCATCATAAGATGTATACAATTCTTCTTTTTCTGTGTTGGGTGAATACGACGCTAATTTTTCCAATAGTTCTTTATGACTACTATCAATACATTTTTTGTTAGCACATTTTAATACTTTATCATGAAAGTCTGATTTTTCATTTGTGCTGGATTGGTTATGATAATTAGAATTATGTTGAATTATTTTTTCAATATTCATCGTTGGTTTTTTCCTTATCGTCGATAGTGTTACTGCTATTTTCTTTTTTGCATAATAAAGTTAGCTTTGTAGCGATGCTAGCGAGAGTCTCGGGTATAACGCCATTTAATTTTTTGTTTAATGAATCTATTTCATTATCTGCATAGTGGATCCATTCCCAACAAAGTGATTCACTCGGAAATCTGATTGCTTCCGTTTCGTTCTGTACAGTAATATGATTATCATCGGTGAATTGATAATGAGAGGTATCGACACCATCAGGAAGTGGAATAATTTTTGGTATCACAATTTTTAGATCTTTTTGATGTCCGCATTTCTCTTGTAAGTGGTGAATAATTCGCTCAACAATGACAGGATCGTGTAACGAAGATTTTAATGCTACAATCAAATGCTCACGCATGTTGACCATACGCAAATTTTGCAGTTTTTCATATTGATCCAGCATTGTGATTAACTGAGAAAAAAAGAGATGAAAGCCTGTTGAAAAACCCTCTTTTTCGCAGTTTTCTCTTAACTTGACTGTATGGGATTCATATTCTTCATGTATCTCACTGCAACGCCTGAGTGTACTTTCCAGTGCATTGACCATACGACGATATCTAGCCCGTTCGCTGGATTTAATTAACGTGAGTTTACTAAAATTTTTCGGTAATTCATTTTTGGTAATCGTTCGCATAAGTGATTGCCATTCTTAACAAATTGATATGGTCTGGGTGACTTGACATTGGATGTTCTGGTAATGTCATTTGAGCTGGAAAACTGAGAAAAAGGCGCTGTCTCAGCGCTATTGGAAAAGTAGCAAGCTGGCTAAGAATAAATGCCATACCCCACGCATAAGTATCCATGTGCTGCGTTACATTTTTCATCTCTACGTGGTGCACAAGAGGGAGAGAGATAAATGTTAGCAATTGATGGTCTATTAACAACGATGCACCCTGACTCAGCAATTGACTACGTAGTAAATATCCACCGATTAGGTGGGCAATTGTGGGTATTTTCTGCCAATGTGTGAATATGAGTGATGATATTGGGTCGTACGGCGTACTATTTACTGATAGATCCTCAAGTTTATATTGAGTAAGTAACCAGTAATTTATCAACGTATCGTCCCATATTTCATCTACCAGTAGTTCTTCTGGTAAATGACTCAGATCGGTGTAACTTATGGGATAGTATAAGATACTTATCATCTGTTCTATATTAGTTTTCATGATTGAGCGATCCTTTATCTTTATCCAGCGGTTCACTATCTGTTTCTACATTGTTATTTTTCTGATCAATAGGCGGTTGCCTGCTGGTCTTATAGAGTACATACGAGGTTATCGCTGTTGCGCACACGGCAATAATTATAAGAAGTATTGTCCACAAGCTTGGTATAGATGCTGGCGATTTTATCGGTGAAGCATACTGAATGAGTGGAGCAGAGAAAAGTACGACCGAGATATTCTCATAGCGTATATCATCCAAGCTGTTCTTAATTAATAATTTAATTTTAGAAATAAACGTGTTTTCATCAATTTCTCCTTTGAAAGAAATTAAAACACTAACATGGCTGCTTGTCTTTTTATTTCCGAGATCATTAGTAAAAGAGGGGTAACTTATATGTACTTTAGCATTAACTACTTGAGTGATAATTTTTAATGACTGTTCCAGCCTTTGTTCTTGCAAAGAGATTACACGGGCTTGTTCTGCATTTGGTGAAGAAACTAAAGAATTTTCTGGAAATGCATTCGCTATTTGTACGTCGGTAGACCAAGGTAATTTATATTGGCTAATAATAGAAAGCGCAGCCGTGACCTCGCTGTTATCAACTGCGATGGTATAGCCTGATTTCAATGTGCCATCTTTTCTTGCAGCAATGTTATGCTGCTGTAAAATGGCCAACGCTTGGTTAGCCTGTTCTTGAGTCAAGTTATTAAGGACGGCATCTTCACGGCAAGCTGACAACATCAATACCGTAAATAAAATGCTAATCGTCTGAAATATTTTTTTTATCATTACTGTGCTTTTTCCAGTGTTTCAATAGTACTGACCCCTTTACGTACTAATGTACTAACAAGAGACACGTAGTTACTATATTCACCTATGTAACTTTGCAGCGTTAATAGTTTTTGTGGATCACTGGTATATTCTGGCGATTGACTTAATATATTAATGACGTCTTTGAATTGCATATCTGTTTCACTAATTTTATTAAACGTGCTGGAAACTAGATTGTTAAAATTTTGATCGTGTACGCGGATAGATGAATGATCTTCTTGTATGGAAGTTTTGGGGGCTAAACGCGTTAGCGATAATAATGCTTCAACTGGTTGGCTCATGCGATATCCTAATAAAAAAATATGCACAGGGAGTTCCTGTGCCCTAAACATTAACGGAAGTTTTGAATAATGCTAGCCCCAATGTCTTTGTAGGCTTTAACTGTACTAGTTTGCGCACTACGGAAAAGGGTATATTCCTGCAATTTTGCCTGGTAGTTGGCTAATACTGCTGGATTAGATGGATCTTTTTGCAGTTCCTCCTGTGCTGCATTTAGATCTTTCATCATACCTTCGGCTCCTTCTTCAAAGGCTCCGGAGATATCATCTAAAAAATAATCATTGTTGTACCCTAACTTTGGGTGTGCTAGATCAGTCATAATTTATGTCTCTCTTTTTGAGTGGAAAGTACCAATGGCGAGGGTTCAAGAACAGATATCCGTTAGAGGAGTCTACATAGGATTTATCTTGCAACCAATTTTCATCAAGATTGATTGAAAAATTGATTATGTTGCTGCCCCATTTATTGCTAAAATTTTTTATATATTGGCTCAAAGATGTTAGTACGCTGTCACTGAGTGCATCACGTATTATCAGCGAATAGCCCACCTCGGTATTGACTTTTCGATAAGCGATATGAAGCCGATCAAGACCCAGCTTGGCTTCTTTTAATAACTGTTCTTTATTCTTAACGATAAATCTTATGTCCGTGGCAAAAGGAATCTTTTGGAGGAGGACCGATCTTAAATTTTCTTCTTCTGTTTTGGATAACGGTAGGTAAATTGCCAGAATAGGGTGCTGGGGAGTACTGTAATCAAGTTGTAAAACCGGATAGCCTGCTTGGTACAACATTGCTACAGTATCTTCTCTGTGTTGAGCTAGCCATACAGGAACGACATTTTGGTTATCTTTAATTTTGATGAATAGTGCTTCTTGCGCCCATTCCATTTCTTGTAGCTTCTGTGCAAGAACGAAGATAGTTTTATCATCACGACTTTTCACCACTTCCAGAGGTGAGGGTGAACCAGAAAGCACGCTATTTAATGTTAGTACATGTCGATCAGATTCAACTTTTTTATACCAAACAACCGAGGCTGAAATTAGCAATAAAAAAAGAAGGAATAAACCAAAAGCGATCGCTCGATTTTTTCTTTTTTTAAAAAAATTAGCGATGTCATGATTAGTTAAAACATGATCATTTTTCGGCTCAGTGGACTGACGGTTATAGTTTATTATGTCCTCTGGCCAGATTCCTTCGCTTTGCTTAAAAGCAAAACAGATATGTTCATGCGTGAATATTTCGTTTTCATCAATGAGTACACTTTTATTTCCTAAAACATCAAGAACCTCTACACGGTATCCCGTTTTCTCTTCATTTACCAGCCGATGTGACAGACGTAGTATTATGTTTGGTGAAGGAACACTACAAGGAATATACAGTGTATTTAATGTATAGTGTACGGCATGTTCTTGTACCGATGAGAGCCCAGCAGTTTCACCTTGCAGTGTAGAACTTGGGTTGATAATCAAAAAATAATCGCCAGCGGTAACATTCAGTTCGCAACCAAACATAGGGCCAAATAGCAACTTTATTGTAAAATTATGTAATGGCATATCACTTACTGATATTTCGTCAGTTTTTTCTTTCATTTGGTTATTCATAAAAATGAACCGTTTTAATTTAATTCTTCTGTCTGTTGTTATGCTCAATTTTTTTGTTATGTATTGAGCCATTCGGTTGTATTAGCGGTGTATGCGTTGATAAACAAAAAAATGTGAGCTTTAGTAAAGCACGCCGCATACTATAGACATAACGAGTTTGTAGGGCAAATTATTTTTTTTGATTTTATTTTTAATTTTTTTAAAAAAAAATGATTTTTTCAAAAAACGCCTCAACTCAATTGACCGCTATTTTCTTTCTGTTAGATTAAGCGAAACGTTAGGGTGCGTAGTGAGGAAAATACCGCATGTTTATGCTTTTATTTCCGTCTTTGGTACAAATTTTTAGCATGTTTCGTTTTTTGTAAAAAATATAATTTATTCCATGTTGTATGCGAATAAATAGAATTCGTGAGGTGAAAATTATGATTATGGCGAATGTGAGATTAGCTCCATACGGTCATTCAAGTGTGCAGCAGCCTGATGGAAGTGGGATGAATTCATGCAGCGTCCTAAAAGATGAAGTGCTGGAAGTAAATGATATATTGCTGTTTGCTAGGCCGATGAGTAAATACTCTGCGCTGTCTTTTATTATGCACTCGGATAATGAACATCAACATTGTATGTCCACTTCTGCTGTGTTAGCAACCCAAGATAGTATGGTTTTAAAATTACAAGGTGAGTGGGTTATTGAAATTTTTCCCATGTCACAAATAACCACGCTATTTTCCTTCTTAGACTATCAAGAAAAAGTATGTGGCAGGCTTTCTGGTAGTGATAACGACGTTACCAAAAACCTTGCTGCAATGGCGTCTAAACGTAGCTTCTTTTCGTCAGTTGAAAATGAAAAAAATAATTTTTTTAATATGCTGATAAGTCATAGATTGAAGCAGAGGGAAAATTTTATTGACTGTATGTTTACATTCGTACGCAACATGGAAAGCTATTGGATAGCTTATTTTTTATTATCACAATTGATGAGTGATGAAAAAAGTAGAGGTGTGAATAAACTTTATAACGTCTGTAAAGTTTACGGTGTATCTGAATCTTATTTTAGAAAGCTCTGTAACAATGCGTTTTCCTGCGGGCCAAAAAAACAATTGCGATTATGGCGTGCAGCATCTAGCGTTTTACAACTTATTGAAAAAAATAAATCTATTTCAATTGTCGCTGGAGATAATGGGTATGCCTCATCCTCTCATTTTTCTAGTGAAATAAAGTCACTGTTTGGCATTACCCCACGGGAATTTAAAAGATTAGAAGGTTTTCTTCATGAGTAGCAAATTTTTTAATAAAAGCACATGTGGTTTTTTTGTCGTAATGGTAGGAATATTATTTTGTCATGAAATCTCCGCGGAGCTGATTGAACAGGGGAATTCACAGGTACATCCTACAGAGCGTTTTGATACGAATCGTGCAGATGAAAATATCTATGTTGCCAATAATAATAGCGTTCAACAATTGTTTTATGTTTTAGGCGGTGCGATAAATAAGCCTATAATCGCCAGTTCCGAAGCGGCTAAGAAACGGGTTTCTGGAAATTTTGATCTCAGTCGACCGAGGGAGCTACTGAGTACGCTCGCTTCACGTACGGGACTTATTTGGTACGATGATGGCAGCTCTATTTACGTCTACGACACCAGTGAAGTTCAGAGTAGCGTGGTGAGGCTAGCATATGCACCTTTTGATCGTTTGGTTGCTTATCTTAAATCTTCAGGTCTTTACGATGAGCGTTTTCCGTTACGTTCTAATGGGCAGGCAGGGTCATTTTATGTTTCTGGGCCACCTGTCTATGTGGAATTGATCACAGCGGCTGCAAAGTATATTGATGCGACCTATGCTCAACCAGGGACAGGAGAAAGCGTAATCCGTGTCATTAAATTAAAGAATGCTTTTGTTAACGATCGTACTTATACGCAGCGAGATGCGCCAGTGATCGTACCTGGGATTGCTACAGTACTAAACCAGTTGCTGAATAATTCTTACGGTACTGGCGGTCGCCTCGCCGCGTCTGCCCGTATTACCGTTGATACGGATACCCAGCATGCGTTAGACACAGCTTCTGCTAGTCAGCGTGGAAATTTTCCTCCTTTACCATCACTTGGTGCTGCCAGCCAAGCTTCTAGTAGAAGCTCCAATGAGCCTACAAATGAGAATAGTATCAATATTGTGGCGTATTCCGCTACGAATAGCCTGTTAGTACAAGGCTCAGAACGACAGGTTAGTTTTGTTGAAGATTTGGTTAGTGCAGTTGATATACCGAAGCAGCAAATTCAGCTTTCATTGTGGATTATTGATGTTTCAAAAGACGATATTAATCAATTGGGTGTACGTTGGCAGGCTGCCGCAAAAATATCAAATGGCGGTGTTACTTTTAATACCAGTTCGTTGACTCCGGAGAACAGTTTTAACTTTCTGGCAGATGTTTCCGCCCTTGCTCAAAAAGGCAATGCACAGGTTGTTTCGCGCCCGGAAATTTTGACTCAGGAAAATGTTCCCGCGCTGTTTGATAATAATAGCAGTTTTTACGCCAAGTTAGTAGGAGAGCGAACCTCCTCATTGGAAAAGATTACATATGGAACCATGATTAGTGTATTGCCACGGTTGTCCCCACGCCAGCAGGAAATTGAAATGACCCTAAATATTCAGGATGGTGGTGTGCCAATTGATATTAATGGCAAAACTGGAAATGTAGATAGTATTCCTATGGTTAATAACACTCAGATCAGTACGGAAGCACGGGTTCCCGTTGGTTATAGCTTATTAGTTGGAGGATACAGCCGCGATCAGGATGAATACCATAGTCTGGGAATCCCAGTACTGCGTGATATTCCTTTTCTGGGAGGGTTATTTGACTATAGCTATGTAAGCCATAAAAAAATGGTGCGTTTATTCCTTATTCAACCACGGTTAATGGTAAATGGAGAAACGTGGCAGGGACGTGATGATGATAACTCGGTTTTAGGTCGCACGCTGTCAGGGAGTGAAGTTACGTTGAAATCAACGGTGTCCATGCTTCGCGAAAATATGAACAAACAGTAAGGCTGGGCTAAATAAATGTTGCCTGTTATTCGTTCTGTAGGGCCTGTAGAACCGCATCGCTCTAACTCTCAAAGTCCAGCTAACCGTGCGCCTCATCGTGTGTCTGATGAGATTGCAGAACAGGCTCCACTGGCTAGCTTACAAGAAGAAATGAGCAATGCGGCACAGGAAATGGCCGATTTGATTAGTGCGTTTGGCCGTTTTAGCAAGTCTGGTCGGAAAAATGATTCAGCGGATAATGATTTCGTATCTTCAATGCTTGAAGATACGGCCGATGAAAAACTTGGCTCGCTTATTAAGCAAGTTGCTAAAACACATGATTTAAGGAATTTACTTAATCTTGCTCGCGGGCATTTTCCGAATGATAGCGATCTAATGCTGGCATTACGTGAATTACTGCTTAGCCGTAAGTTATCGGAACTACGAAAGAAAAAAGTTAAAGAAGCGATTAAAGATTTAGAAAACTTCAGTGATAGTAAAAAAATGCAATCGGGTATCAATGTCGGTTATATTGCCAAGCGCTTTAGTAACGCAGAGGGAGATAGGCCGCTTTCAGCAAAAGATTTACGCAGTAGCTATCTGAGTTTTCTTGAGTTGGATGTGCCCGCAGGACTTATCTACCAAAGCTGGATTAATGAATATGGCTGTCATAATCGCCAATGCCTATTAGCTTTTACGCTATCCGCGTTAGTGGCGGATATGAAGGCGAGTCAGCCAGGCATTCATTTTGACGAATTTGGTCCGTTAGGTAAAAAACTTTCTTATGCGCGTTCTATTCATACGTTAGATCACAATCTGCTTGAAGATTTTATTGCATTTCCATTTCGAGAACAGATGGTAAATAAGCAGAAAATCGTCGACGAAGAACAGATAGTGAAGCTTTATATGACGGGCTTAATTGATTTTGAGAATTTTGAATCTGTGTTGAAAATGTTTAGTCAAGATTACATGTCGTTGCTTCTAATTAAGCATCGTGCGATGGTTATCCAAACATTACGAAATATTTATAATAATACACCGGATTTTCTCTATGCCGTTCCAGAATATCGGGATGTTGTTCTGGATTTTACTGCTACGTTAATGAAGTTTCTAAGTAAAAAAGAAAAAAACACAGGGATATGGAATGATTTCTACAAATAATAATTCGTTTTCTGATGATCTCTTTCGCTAATTAATGTGTTGGTAAAAATGCTACAAAATTTCGCTTCACAAATTAGATCAAGACCGGAACTGATTATTCTGGTGATGATGATTATGGTTGTGGTAATGCTGATTATTCCATTGCCTACCTATCTTGTTGATTTTTTAATTGGTCTTAATCTGACCATGTCTTTGCTCATTTTTTTAGGATCTTTTTATATTAACAGGATCCTCGATTACTCTACATTTCCCTCTATATTATTGATTAGTACAATATTCCGGTTGGCAATTTCTATTAGTACTAGTCGATTGGTTCTGGCAGACGCAGATGCAGGTGAGATTATTACCAGTTTTGGTGAATTTGTCATTGCGGATAACCTGGTAGTTGGTTTTGTTATTTTCTTCATCGTGACTATTGTACAATTTATCGTCATTACTAAAGGTTCCGAACGTATTGCTGAGGTGGCTGCGCGCTTTTCTCTTGATGCAATGCCGGGCAAACAGATGAGCATTGATGCAGATCTTAAAGCCGGTGTGATTGATGAGAATGAGGTAAAACGGCGTCGTTCCGATTTAGAAGCGGAGAGTCAACTCTATGGTGCGTTGGATGGCGCAATGAAATTTATCAAGGGAGATGCAATAGCTGGTATTATTATCATTTTTGTTAACCTTATTGGAGGGATTTCTGTTGGTGTCATACAAAATGGTATGAACATATCTCAAGCGCTATCACTTTATTCGCTGCTGACGATTGGTGATGCATTAGTTGCTCAGATTCCTGCATTACTGATTTCTATTAGTGGTGGATTGATCGTTACTAGGGTAAATAACAGCGAGAGCAATAACCTAGGGGCGAAAATTATACAGGATATGTTCTCTAACAAATTCATCCTGGCTATTACTGCGTTTTTGGCATTCACACTTGGCCTGTTGCCGGGATTTCCTCTACCCATTTTTACTTTGCTGGCACTTATTTTACTGGGGATATTTTTAAAGCATAAATCAGACGAAAAGAAAGAGAAAAAGACGAATGCAGTCGATTTGCGAGATGAAGAAAAAAGTCAGTCGAAGAGCAAACCCGTGATGATTGATGGCGAGTATATACCAGAAACAATACCGTTGATTATTACAGCTTGGAAAGGTTACGAGAAATATTTTCAGGACAATAATTTTTCTTCTTTATTGAAACGAAATTTTTTTGTTGAATATGGCGTGCGTTTGCCTAATGTTCTGATGAATTATGATGAAAATACTGAACGTGGAAAGTTAAGTGTTGCTATTAATGAAATTACCGTTTCTGTATATGATATTTTCCCAGAAATGAGTAAGGTGTTAATGCGTGGTGATGAGTTAGTGATGCTTGATAAGAGTGTCAAAATGATAGAGGTTCCCCAAGGATATGCCTATTGGATTCCAGACTCACGGTGTGAGAAAATTCATCAACTCGGTTACTACACCCGCAATGCAATCGATGAATTTTATGTCTGTGTTTCTACCTTGCTGGTACATAATATTTCTGAGTTTTTTGGTATTCAAGAAGCGAAAACATTATTAGATGATCTGGAATTAAAATATCCGGAGTTGTTAAAGGAATGTTATCGAAATAATACGGTTCAACGTATCACTGAAGTTTTTCAACGATTGTTGCAGGAACGTATTTCTATCAGGAATATGCGGTTGATTCTTGAAGCATTAGTGCAGTGGGCGCCTAAGGAAAAAGATCCAATTATGCTTACTGAGCATGTGAGAGGGGGATTATCGCGCTATATTTCAAATCGCTTTGCCGTTAATGGTCGTATCAGAACGCTAGTCATGTCTCATGATATGGAAAGTACGGTACGTGGTGGAATACGTCAGACATCTGGTGGGACGTTTATTAATTTATCTCCCCCAGAGACAGAAAATATAATTAGTAGCCTTGAAGAGAGCATCAAAACTAATGGCATCAATGCTAGAGATATTGTTCTGATGGTTTCGCTTGATATCCGTCGGTTTGTAAAGAAAATTATTGAAGGGAGCTACCCAGAAATGGAAGTGATTTCTTTTGGTGAAATTTCTGCTGGCGTAGATGTTGATGTTATCAGTTCCCTTGAAAGCTAATTAGAGGTAGTTAAATGAAACATGATGTTGTAGCGTTGATTTCCGAAATGTTAAATAATGCTGGTGTTGAAGACATACTGGAGGCGGGGTTAAGCAACCATTCGACTATCTCTCTTAATATGAAAGATGATATTCCTACTATTCATATTAAAAGTGAAGATGATGAAGTTTGGGTTTGGGCAAAACTTTGTGACTACAATATTTCCTCATTATCTTATTGTAGTGCCAATCTCTTTCCTTTGATGTTGGATTATAATGAAAGCATATTTTATGCTGGGCAACCTTGCTTATATCCCATCGACGGGATTTTAGAACTACGTGCACAGGTAAAAGAGCCATCTCTAACATCTTCTGATGCATTTATGGAGATGTTGAATCATTACCTGTCAATTATGCAGGACTATCGTAGAGTATTAATTTAGTTACTGAGGTTTAGCAATATGGTCGCGCTGTGTCTTGTTCATCTAGCTCATCCATTGCGTATTCAGGGAAATATTATTGAAGCACACCTTCCCAGTACGCGAATTGGCGAGATATGCGAAATTCAAAAATCCATACTTGAACCTGAAGTACTGGGTTTTGCTCAGGTGATTGGTTTTAATAAGGAACATACCTTATTAAGTTTACTTACTGATAACCAAGGTTTCTCTCGGAATAATATGCTGTTGCCTACTGGTAAGCCATTTCGTATAGAAGTTCATGAAAGCATGGCTGGTGCGATCATTGATGCGACGGGAAATATCCGTGGGCGCCTGGATGAGAATCCAGTCATGCCACTCATTGGTGGTAAGAGCCTTGAAGCCTGCGGGATGCCGCGTGATTTTACTCAAAGACTGCCAATCGACACACCTTTGGCTACAGGTGTCAGAGCTATTGATGGCTTGCTCACCTGTGGTCGTGGGCAACGCATTGGTATTTTTGCTGCTGCCGGATGTGGTAAAACGTCCTTAATGAGCATGCTTATTGAGCATTCTGAAGCGGATGTCTATGTCATCGGGCTGATCGGTGAGCGTGGTCGCGAAGTGACCGAATTTGTTGAAACGCTTAGCCATTCTGCCAAGCGGTCACAAATCATTTTGGTGTATGCGACTTCTGACCGTTCCTGTGTCGAACGTTGTAATGCCGCGCAAGTTGCTTCTACCATCGCTGAATTTTTTAGCGAGCAGGGCAAAAATGTGTTGCTATTTGTTGATTCGATCACCCGTTATGCTCGCGCCCTGCGAGATGTGGCACTGAGTATGGGGGAACTGCCAGCACGGCGTGGTTATCCGGCTTCTGTTTTTGAGGCATTACCAAAATTGCTAGAACGTCCAGGGCGTTTTCTGACAGGTTCAATTACCGCTTTTTATACTGTACTGATAGAAAATGAAGAAGAGCCGGATGTTATTGGTGATGAAGTTCGCTCTATTCTGGATGGTCATATCTATCTGAGTCAGAAATTGGCGGCAAAAGGCCATTACCCCGCTATTGATGTGCTACAGAGCATTAGCCGGGTATTCCCTCAGGTCACAGAAGGTAAACATCAGCAATTGGCGATGCAGTTCCGGGAGCTGCTGGTGCGTCAACGTGATATGCAACTTTATATCGACCTCGGTGAATACCGTAGTGGTGAAAATAAAGCCAACGATGTGGCCTTTGATAAGAAGAGTGAAATGGAAATGTTCTTAAAGCAACCCTTAACAGAGAAAGCAGCAATACAGGTCTGTCTGGAGAAATTGTATGAATGTGTGGCGTAGAGGACGCGGGTTCGTACAAATGCTTGAGCATAAGCAGGATATTTTACACGGTAATATTACGAAAGCTGAAAATTGTCTTTCACAAATAAAGTCGCTTATTGTTCAGAACCAGCAAGAGAGTATGTCTATTGACCAACAAATGAAAAGCCTCACGCCTTTTGGTTTGGTCAGTCGGGACGATATTTATGCAGGAATTCGGCGCCAAGGTGCTTTATTAAATAGGCAACAATTCATTATTCAAAAAATAAAACAGCTTGAAGACGAACAAGGTACTACAGAGAGAGAACTTCATCAGTACCGCGCTGCAATGACAGTGCTGGATAAAAGGCATTACAAGCTTTCCTTCTACTTAAAACGGGTCCGTCGTGAGTATTTACGCCGTAGTGAAAATAATATCGAAAATGACATTCAGGAGATAGCCGGCTATGGTAGACAGGCTTTTTGAAACACCGATAGTTAAGTGTGAAAGCGATATTTACACTGATATGCCTTTAGATAAAGATGCTTTTGTCGAGCAAGTCTATAAAAAGAAAAGGGGAAGGAAGGATGAAATATTAGCGGTTTCTGCTGGCGTAGCACGTCATATCCAACTGCCGGATAGTAAAAGCCAGGTTCATGGTGGAGGCTATTCCTCCATAGAAGATAATGTGAGAAAACGCCCTCATGCAGCAAAAAATTTGCCCGGTGCGACAGAATGGTTAGCCACCAATTCCAGTGGTGAGCATCTACGCCGTATGTTTATTCTGGCGGCAGTGAAAGCCAATGGCTCCGCGCTAGCTGGAGCTTTATCTTCGGGACAAAATAGTGACAAGCTCAATACCGATAATAGCAGTATCGGTATCAGTAAAAATAATACAAGCCATTCCTATGTCTCGTTGATGCAGAGTGTGTCGCCCGCTCCACAAGTTTTGAATGGCAAATCGGCTATGGAGCAGAAAAAATCAGTACCTGATACTACAGCAGCTAATGCGGCTATAACGAATGCACACTTGTCTTTTGCGGAATTACAGACACTGACACAATCTACAGAAATTGCGAAAGGTCGTGAAAATCAGAGTGCTTCGATGCACAACATGTTGCAAAAAACGGTGCAAAATTCTACCACCGCTAGCAAACATGATGCTGCAGGCCGTTCATTCGATATCAGTTATCCCTTCCAGCGTTGGGCTGGCGATCACTCAGTCAAGGTCTCTATTCCGACCGAGGCAAGACGCGACGCGAATATTACGCTGTTACCTTCAGATACGCGCGCCGCTGATGTTTTATCCAGGCAAATGGTGCATTTATCCGGTCATGCGCCAGAGCTGCTGAAACCTGAGCAAGATAACGAGGAGCGTGAACGTCACCAGCAGCAGCAAGATACTCAGGATGAGGAACAAGAATGAGTCTGCGCAGCCATTTACGCGTGAAAAGCCTTGGTCAGACGGTATTAGAGCAGCACCGCAGTCGGTTTGCAGAGGGAAAAATCATCACCGCGCAGCCGAACTGTCGCTACCTGCATGTGCTACTGCACAATGAGCAAGGTGTGGAAGCAGAAGCTTTCCTGGATGTTGATCTGTGGTTGCGGGAGATGAATGCACAACTGCCGGGGATTCCTTGGGTGCAAGTGCCGATTGACTATTTGGTTCGATGGCTAGATACCATGCAGTTAGCGTTTATGTTAGAAGAAAATACAGTTTGGTATGTACGCCATTTAACCTTGCCGATGCTTCCGCTGCCAGAGAAATTACTCTCTTTGCCTACCCAACCCTGCCCGCTATTGTGTCTTACTTGGCCAAGTGGGTATGCAGAAGGGGATATTAAGTCGTTATGGGTGAAAGCTCTCCCTTTTACATTGCAATATGTGCTAGGCCATAGCCAGTTATCGCTCTCTGTGTTAATGGGGGCTACCGCTGGGGATTTATTACTGATTAAGCATTACTCCCCTGTGTTAACTATCGGGGGGAAAAGAGCATTTCGTTTTAGTTACCAGAGCCAAGAGGTTATTGTGGAAGAACAATTGAATGAATTTTCGGAAGATTATTGTGATGAAGAAGAAGTGTTGTTTGACTGGTCAAATATTCCAGTAAATATCGAATTTGTTCTTGATAGTCATAGCATGGTATTGGCCGATTTAGAAAATATAAGAGCTGGTAGCTCGCTGCCGCTCAGTGCTGATGCTGAGAAAAAGGTGAAAATTTATTTAAATAGAAAATATTTTGCTCATGGAGAATTAATTGCGCTGGAAAATGGTGCGCTAGCCGTTGAGATTTATCAACTTGGTAACTTTTCAGGTGGCGAAACGAGTTGCTCAGATGTTTAACAATGATATTTCTTTAATCGCATTATTATCTTTTTTTACACTGCTACCCTTTCTTATTGCAGGAGGAACCTGCTTCATTAAATTTTCCATTGTATTAGTTATGGTGCGTAACGCACTTGGTATTCAACAAGTGCCTTCTACGTTAACCTTAAATGGCGTAGCACTTATCCTAACGGCATTTGTTATGATGCCAATTTGTCAGCGTGTTTCTAATTATATCGAAACTAATCATATTGATTTTAATGATAGCCGCTCAGTTACACAACTGGTCGATCAAGGGTTGGGGAGCTATCGGGAGTATTTGGTGCGTTATTCTGATCACGATCTGATTCGTTTTTTCAATAAAGTACAACAGAGAAATGAAGCGCTTCCTGAACCAGAGATTGATGATCACGAATTAAGTGCTTTACCGATCATGACGCTAATGCCTGCCTACGCATTAAGTGAAATACAAAGTGCTTTTAAAATTGCTTTTTATCTCTATGTTCCTTTTGTGGTTATTGACATGGTGGTGTCTAGTATATTATTGGCTCTGGGAATGATGATGATGAGCCCAGTGACAATATCAATTCCTATAAAATTGATTCTCTTTGTTGCAATGAATGGTTGGAGTCTGTTAACCAAGGGGTTAATTTCACAATACACTGACTTGATGATATCATGAATAATATTTTATTTATCGGAAACTCGGCTATGCTTGTTGTATTAAAGCTAACTGCAGTTCCTATCGCTTTTGCTACGGTCGTTGGTATTATCGTCGGGCTTTTTCAGACAGTAATGCAAATACAGGAGCAAACGTTGCCATTTGGTTTGAAAATGTTGGCTGTGTTTGCCAGTATTTTTATGTTAATTGAGTGGTTTTCTGCTGAAATGATTAATTTCACAACCAATGTTTTTTATATGGCGTTTCGATGAAACGATAAAATTATGCTGTTTGCTGCATTCTACCTTAATTTTCAGCACAATATTCTCATTTTTGCTGTGGCTTATGCGCGGTTGGCGATAGTTTTCTACATGTTGCCAATATTAGGGGAGCGCGTATTGTCACATCTGATAATTAAGAACGTGATAATTTCTCTTACCATTATTGGCTTATGGCCTTGCTTTGAGCAGCTTGTTTCACCAGAACAAGGCTTGCTAGTTATTTTGGTGAAAGAGTGCGTCGTTGGCTTAATTTTAGCTATGTGCTTATGCTTACCTTTTTGGGTTGTGATTGGTTTGGGGGAAATTCTTGATAACCAACGTGGTGCAACGATTAGCGACAGTATCGATCCAGTTAATGGTGTGCAAAGCTCTGTGTTGTCTGGCTTTCTGAACTTTGCATTCGGCGCGATCTTCTTTGCTCAGAATGGCATGCGTTTGTTGATGGAAGCGATGGCACAAAGTTATCGTGTTTTTCCGCGTGGTAGTGAGCTTAAAGACTTTAACTGGATGGAGGCGGGGAATTTACTGATGGTTTTGGTACAGAGCAGTATTATGTTGGCTGCACCAGTGTTGATTATATTAATGATAGCGGAAATTTTACTTGGTGTTTTTGCGCGCTATTGTCCCCAGCTCAATTCGTTTTCACTGTCACTAACTATCAAAAGTTTCATCGCTTTTACTGTTTTTTTGCTCTACGGCTTTCAAGCGCTATCAGAAAAACCCTTGAAGATGTTTTCTGTGACGATGTTTCAGCACTTTTTATCCTGATAGGGAGCCGCGACGATGGCTGAAAAAACAGAAAAACCAACGAATAAACGTCGTAAAGACTCGGCAAAGAAAGGGCAAACATTTAAAAGTAAAGATCTTGTCACCACAGCTATTTTGTTGGTCGGGATCTATTTCCTCTCCCATGCTATCGATTTTGGTCGTTTTTTTTCTCTTTATTATATGGCGTTGTTACACAACGCTGACATGAGTATAAATGATTTTCTAATTGAACTCTTGCTTGTTTTTTTACATATTACGCTGCCCTTTATCGTTGTTTGTATATTAGTTGGGGCAGGGATGACTTTATTGCAAACCCGATTTTCTATTGCGACAAAAGCAATAAAGCTGAATTTTAAAGCATTGAACCCCGTAGAGGGTGTGAAGAAGATTTTTAATGTTAGAACAATCAAAGAGTTTGTTAAGTCCATCTGCTATCTTATTGTGTTTATCTGTACTTGTTACAGCTTAGTAAATAATGATATCAAGCAAGCTTTAAACATCTATAATGGTAATATCCCTCAACTGGTCAGCGTATGGGTTTCGCTGGCGTTTAAAGCAGTGCTAGTTTTTATTGCCTGGGCTTTGTTCATTTTGGTTGCTGATTTTATTGCTGAATATTTTATTCATTTTCGCGATATAAAAATGGATAAGCATGAGGTCAAACAAGAACATAAAGAAAATGATGGTAATCCTGAAATTAAGAGCGCCAGACGCCGGATTCATGAAGAAATTCTTTCAGGTGAGGAGATGGCGGCAATTAGAAACTCTGAAGTTGTGCTTGCTAACCCGACACATATCGCGATTGGCATTTATTTTAATCCAGAAGTTGCTATGCTCCCGTTTATCGCTCTTCGTAGTACAAATATGAAAGCGAGAGCTGCCATTGCCTATGCGGAGAAAATAGGTGTGCCGGTTGTTCGCCATATTTTAATGACAAGAAGAATTTACCATTCTTATCGGAAGTACAGCTTTATTTCACTGAATGATGATGTGTTAATGGAAGTCATGGATATACTCATTTGGTTGCGACAGGTTGAAGCGGCTGGGATGGTTCTGCCAGAAGATGCTACAGAAGATGCTACAGAAGATGCTACAGAAGATGCTACAGAAGATGCTACAGAAGATAATACTCATGTACCAGAACAGGTTGAGCCATTGCCAGAAACGAAAACCTCTTAATTGTGCGGTTTTTTGATATTAAATATCGGTATTGAACAGTAAGATTTTGATAGATTTCACTGTTTGTATTTGATTTGGGAAGTTGAATTAACGGTGTAGAGGCAAGAATGATTAATGAAAATATAACAGATACCTCCGATGATGATGAAGTCTATGATTACTCAATTGGTATTATAGATGCCATTCAGAGTGGAGCAACCTTAAAAAACGTTCATGATGTTTCCCATGAAACGATGAGCGGTATTTATAAACTAGCTTATGACTTTTATCACCATGGGAAATTAAATGATGCTGAGTCGCTTTTCCGCTTTTTGTGCATTTATGATTTCTATAATCCTGACTATGCAATGGGGTTAGCCGCAGTATATCAGTTGAAAGGTAATTACCCCAAGGCGATTGATTTCTATGCTTTGTCTTATACGTTATCAGAAAATGACTACCGACCTATGTTCTATGCTGGTCAGTGTAATCTGATGATGCGTCATTCGATACAAGCTAAGAAGTGTTTTGAAATTGTTGTTGATAGATGCAACGACCCTGTGCTGAATGAAAGATCTCAGAATTACCTACTAGCGTTAAATGAAATGAGTAATGACGAAGAGGTCGATGGCTCTGAGAAATAAATGATAAGTGAGGATTAGTAATGAATATGCAGCTTGATGGCTTTGGAACGTTCGATCACATCAAGGGAAGCTCAGAGGCTAGCCAAGCGGAGCTAAAAAGACAGAGTGATCTGACGAAGCGTTTTGGAAATTCGGCATTAAAAAGTCATTCCCAATTAGGTCAAATCAAAGGAGCCATTCAGGTACTACAGCCTGAGCAGCTAATGAAGGTGTTGCAGAATACGCATCTCGCAATGAGTGGCAACGGCGAAAGAGCAGATCTTGCTCAACAAGATATTCCTCAACTGAGGTTGCTGCAAGGAAGCGAGGAGGTCAACAAGAGTGATAAAAATATTCGTGCAGATAAACGCCTCAGCGCCTCTGCTGAAATGAATGCGTTGTTAGGAAAAATAGCTCAGCTTACCAATGACAGCTCAATTGCAAAACTGAATGCGCAAGTCCACAGCTATAATGCCATGATGGCGGGAATGGAAAGTGCGTATTCTGAACTGGTCACGACGCTTGAAGCACAGGGGACTCAGTGGGCTGAAAATGCTGATTCCTTAAAAACATCACAAAATCAGGCAAATAAGCTAGAGAAGGATGTTAACAGTGCGCAATCCTCATTGAATAAAGCGCAGAGTACATTGAGCGAACTTGAACGTCAGGCTGCAGAGCAGAATCCAGTTTCTCCAGAACTAGAACAGCAAATTGATGAAGCCAGAACCGCGGTAGCGCTGGCTCAGGCTAATTTGATTAATGCAAAATCTGCGCATGAAAATTTCGTTGCTGGTCCACTCGCTGCTGCAATTAAAGCGGAAAATGCGTCTCGTGCGGAACTCAATGCGACACAGGCTAAGTCTAACGCTATGGTGAGTTCTCTTTCTCCACAGCAGCACTCTGTCGTTGAAGCTCAGCGTAAACAACGTGATGAAAACACGAAAAGCCTCACATTTCTAATGGCTCTGATTTCTCAGCTGCTCAGCAAGAGCGCAGACGAAGAGCTTAACGCAGCGGCTGATTTGAAGATGAAACTCGCTGAAGCTGCTGCTAAAGATGCGGAAAAAAAGGCAAAAGAATACGACGCGCAGGTACGTAAAGCTGAGGAACTGCAAAAAACTCTGGGGTGCATTGCCAAAGTTTTAGGCTGGGCGATTACTGCTGTGGGCTTTATTGGTGCCGCTTTTACGGGCGGGGCATCTCTGGCAATCGCGGCTGTAGGGCTAGCGTTAGCGATTGGGGATGAAATATGCCAGGCTGTTAATGACGGGTACTCCTTCATGCAGGCTGCACTGAAGCCTTTAATGGATCATATTATAAAGCCATTGATGGAGTTTCTGGCTCAAATATATGCTAAAGCTCTTGAATCGCTCGGTCTTGATAAAAACACATCTGAACTTATAGGGCAGATTATAGGAGCGATTAGTGCAGCGGTGATATTGATTGGTGCAGTGATGCTCGCAGGGAGTGCGGCAAGTAAACTTGGTGATGTCGTCATGAAAAAACTTGGTGGTGATGTTGCTAAAAAAGCCATTCAGAGCACGATGCAAAAAATGATGAATAATGTGGTCGGCGACACGATTAAAAAAATGAGTGGGGGAATTGGGCGTGCGGTTGGCATGGATTCGGTCAAAATGGGGCAGTGGTCTGTACGCATGAATATGACAAAAACTATCGCTTCGCTTGCCAATACTTCGATACAGACTACAGGAAATATTGTTGCTGCAAATATGGTGGTTAATGCGGCAAAAATAAAGGCAAGTATCCTGAATAATATTATGCTACAGCGTATGCTAAATGAAATGATGGATCGCTTGGTGGATAACTACAGCAAGCGCCTGGAAAGTGCTAATGCTATTATTAAAAATATTTCTTCCGTTGCTGATAACCAAATGCAAGCAGGTAAATATATTACCAAACGAATGAGTGTCGTGGCTGGATAATACGGTATCTATACCCTAATGCATTCTCATTGTGCAGCAATGATACATGCAGGTTGAAGTGTTGTGGGTATATCTTTTTATAAAAAGAGGTTTTTTATTATGAATATGCAAGTTACTAGCGGTTCACGTCCTTTATCTCTGCCAGATCAAGTTCAAATTGATAAATCAGATAATACAGAAAATAAGGCTGCTATCCAAAAAGGAGAAAATCCTAAGAATGTTGATGTTTTGATTCGTGAAGTTGGTATAAAAAACCCATACAACGATAATTATAAGGTAGTTGATAACGCTATTCCTACGCTATCCGCTCCTACCATGGTTGCTGGTAAAATAAATGCAGAGGCGGCGAGGGAAGTCATTAAATCATCTGATGTTTTGCTGGCAGGAAAGGATGCGAATATAGTTGAACGTGTTTTGACTCACGTGGCTAGTTTTTTCTCTTCATCATTGTTATTGGCTAATTTCACGCAGGGAAGTAATAGAACAGGCGAGAGCAGCAGGTCTGTTGTGGAATCATTGGCTGCGAGTAGCGCTTCCCCAAATGGGCAGGCTCGTTCGACGGCTCCTGTCGAAGGAGGAACGGATATTACCGCAGTCTCTGCGGCATACAGACACTTGGTGCTTAACATAAATTATTGCGTGGATAAAATGATTGAGGTGCTGACTTCATTTCGATCCACAGAGATGCAAAATTCAGCAAAGTCTATGATCAATGCAGTAACGTCAACGACCCGTAGCGGAAATCATGGCATTGATGCCGCACGGCAGAATTTGACAGGATCTATTGCTGGCGGCGCTTTGAATATGACTGGGCAATTTGCAACGACAGTCGTTTCAACCAAAGCTATGAAGGCTGAATCTGACTCAATCAAGAATAACTTGGGACCGGCCGTTAGTATAGAAAAGCAGTTGGGCGAACACAAAAACTCAGTAATCGGTAGCTCTGACAATATGGTAAGTAAAGGCGTCGAGGCAGATTCTGGCATGACGTCAGTCATGAATCATTCACGACCAGTGACTAATCATGAAGCAACCACGCTGCGTAATGTTCACTCTCAAAACACTCTAAAATCGCAGCAAATTCAAGCAGGCACAGTTTATGCTAATACAACGCTAAGAACTACTGACCACATCATTGAAGATAGCTACCGTGTTGCGAGTGCCAGAGACGCCAAAGAGGCTGACTTGGCTCGTACCGACAAAGATGTTCATAACGAAACATCAAACACGCAGCAGCAATCAGGGAAGAAAACAGAGGAGATGGCTGCAGCACTGCGCCAGATGCAAGAAAGTGTACAGCGTAGTAGAAATGACACCGCATCCGCTATCGCAGGACGGATGGGGTAATTTGTAGCCCAACGTCATGAAACGGAGATTTTATCTCCGTTTCATCTGTACCATTCCTTTATTACATTGTTCTATCGTTTTTTAATACGTATGCCGTATCGTTTGAGAACGACGGTGACAGGAATTTATTATGAACATGACAGTATCTCTTGGTCAGGTTAGTGTTCCGGTTTATATTCAAACAGGACTGAATGAACCTCATATTACGTCTTACACTGAACCAGCGCCCATAGCTAATAGTACCTTATTGAAAACGTTGCTATCCATATTAGCATCTTCAAATAGTAAAAATAGTTCCAAAGCGTTTGGCGAATCGCCGGAAATGCATAGTTTAGATATTGGTGAACCGGTTTTAAAACGTAGTAAGATGGGTAGTGCATTACTGAAGATGAGAGACGCTTTTGATAAAAATGCAGAGTGTTCTGACAGTGCTGATGGTGCTGCGTTCAAAGCTAAAGCGATATACCTTGAAAAGGAATGCGCCCGCGCGGTTGAGGATATTCGACATGAAATTAGCCTTAATAAGCCAAAGGTGACATTCGCCTACAATCAGCTATCTATTGCCATTGCGAAAATAAATATGGCAGAAGTCACAGAAGTAAAAGATGAGCTTGAACAGGTTAATGGAAATGGAAAGCGTGATGGGGAGTTTACCACGGGCACTAGCTATGCCGAACTGTGGGCGACCATTGCTAATGCGATTCGAGCAATCAAAGAAGACTATGTCGATTTCTATGCTGATTTAATGCTGCAGTATACCGAAATGTATGAAGAATATAATAAATGTGTGCAACTGGCTTCTTCTAAAGCGGTATCAGCAGGTGAAGATGGCAACACTGTCGGGTTTGATATGGGGTGCATGAGGGAGGGATACACTGATTTCGATCGTTATGTGCAAGATCATTCTCCCGCTGGGAACGTAAAAAACTGGGATAAAATGACTCAGGAGGAAAAAGATGATATGAGAGCCACGCTTGAACCTGCTTATCATGTCGAAGATGATGGGGCTATTATATTTAATCTTGACCAGTATGATAAGGCTGTAAAAAATACTTATCCATCATATCTTAATATTACTATAACCGATGATCGATATTATCCTTCGACTGCCAGCTATCAGGCTTGGCTTGCCACTTTTAATTCTTCCGGCAGTGCATTACAAAGTAATATGCAGTCATTTGCTCAACGCTACAGCCAGGCAAACAGCATATTTGATAATTTGAATAAGGCACTAAGCGGTACGATCAGTTCATTAGGTGAAAGCGCGAAGGATGTTTTCAAGTCGTTGTAATAATATTTTTTATAAAAATTTAAAAACGGAGAGAATATTTATGACTATCGGAACTGGAACAGCTTATCGCGATGCTAATTTCACTGTTACCAATCATTTCAATGATTACAATGGTGTTTCTGGTCATTATGCTCAATCAAGTAATACCCCTTCTCCTGTAATAGGTGCTCGCTCCTCGAGTGATTATTGGGGGTCAATTAGTCAAAATATCCGCAGAGTGAGTACTAGTTCGGAGCAAGTGCATAAGTGTGAATCTGTTGGTTCTCCTACCGGCATTCGTGTTCCTACATTGTCAGCAAGCGTTGATAGAGAAACATCTTCTTCTCCTGATTTAGATAAGGGGGGAGTGGCTTCCTTCTTCACATCTTGTTTCTCATGTTTTAAGAAAGATAATTAAGGAGCTTTTAATGTCGGAAATTAATCTTAGTAATGCGAGTGCAGCGTCAGTTCCCATTACAGTGGAAGCCAAAGTTCATCATCCAATGAATTACGAACCGTCAATACAAAATTGTGTCAGCGGTGTCACAAATAGTCCAGGTGATGAATTTAAAACAAATCAAAAAGAGTCAGTTCTCTCGTTAACGATCGATGATCTTTCCACAGAAAGAAATAAAAATAATTTTCTAAAAATACTCGATAGTATCAAAAGCCACAATAGCCCAGCGGCTGAGGCGTTTAAAGAACATCCAAATGAAACAAATAAGGCATTTCAGGCATTCAATGATATTGCTTGCAGAACGATTCCTCATGAACTTGCCGAAAAGCAATTAAATAAGGAGGGGGAGGCAATAAAAAGGTTGTTAGCCGCCCTTCAACCTCACATACCTGAGGGTAAAGATAAAAAGATATTTAACGATATTGTTAAGACCCTGAGTAAGGGGAACGCGAAGAAAGGGTACAACGTTGATAAGAAACTTTCCAAATTATGGAATGATTATGGTAAAGATGCACTCAATCATATTGCCACTCAATATTATAAACTTTGCACTGAGGCGTGGGAAAGAAAAAATCCTCTTATTGAACGTTCTCATGAAAATATTTTCACTGAGCAAGTAGAACGCTTTTATTCTATAGTGAAAGAAGATGTAGCTAAACTGACTGACCAAAAAAATGACTGGAGAGCAATGGATAATTATTTCTCCTTCTTCAGGGATGATACTGTTAGCTTGTGTAAGGCATTGCGTTATCACCCAACCGAGTCGCGCCCTCAGAAAGATCGCGCATTTAACCCTGAACCGCCTGCTGCTAAATTACCCGATGCCACTCCGGGAGCACAGATGCAGGGGAATGGTTGGGGGGGGGGGGTCCCCATTATTAATATTAACGGGGGAAATGCTTCAATCTCAGGAAATAACTCTTCAAGTTCACGGGATAATAATCATCCGGGTTTAGTGAATAATCGGGGGATGGATTGGAATGCTGCTCTCGACTCTGTACTGACGAAAGGTGATTTGACAAAGGAAGACAGGGTTAATCTGCTCGATGATATTATAAAAGCCGCCTCTTCACATGCTTTTATTAAGGAGAGTGGTGGAGTGCTCCCTAATTTGCAGAGTGTCAGTGCGTACACGCCGGATAATTCCCTACAGCAGCACGGGCAAGGTGCGCCAAATTCAATGAACCCGCCACAGCAGCACGGGCAAGGTGCGCCAAATTCAATGAACCCGCCACAGCAGCACGGGCAAGGTGCGCCAAATTCAATGAACCCGCCACAGCAGCACGGGCAAGGTGCGCCAAACTCAATGAACCCGCCACAGCAGCACGGGCAAGGTGCGCCAAATTCAATGAACCCGCCACAGCAGCACGGGCAAGGTGCGCCAAATTCAATGAACCCGCCACCGCCACCGCTACCACCGGAATATAACTATAATTATGGACCCGACCTTAAAAATGAGGTTATTACACAGTACGGTGCAGTTATTCAGGAAATGAAAAAGAAGTTTGCCGAAAATGAGAAACAAGAGCGGGATCCTCTCTCCTCCCAAACGGAGCGCAATAAGCAAGAGCGTACAACTATGCCGCATAGCGAAGAGAAGGGGGCAGATCAGAATACTGAGGATATGTTTAGGACTACTGCTTATCCGGCTTCGTTTGTTAGTCAGGAAGACGGAGGGGAAGGTGATGATACAGGCACGTATCGTCAACAGGGATCTGCTGCCTCAGTGATTCCGACGCCGCCTCCGCCCGAGAAGTCTGCTTCTTCAACGTCACTTAATGGGGCTCGGAACGAACCGAAAACGAGCTCTGCCACTCATATTGCACAGACAGACAAAGTAACGGAAGACTCGAGGACAGGGGACATGGCGCATCAGCAACAGAAGTCTAGCCCTCAAGGGATTCCGACGCCGCCTCCGCCTCCGCCCGAGAAGTCTGCTTCTTCAACGTCACTTAATGGGGCTCGGAACGAACCGAAAACACCTATTACCAACAAAGCTCTTAGCGAAGAGCTTCTTAACGAAATAAGGAAAGGGAGACAGCTAAAACCGATAGCTGGAACTACCGCATCATTAGCTAATGAAGCCATGAATGAACCGAAAACGAGCTCTGCCACTCATATTGCACAGACAGACAAAGTAACGGGAGACTTGGGGGCAGGGGACATCGCGCATCAGCAACAGAAGTCTAGCCCTCAAGGGATTCCGACGCCGCCTCCGCCTCCGCCCGAGAAGTCTGCTTCTTCAACGTCACTTAATGGGGCTCGGAACGAACCGAAAACACCTATTACCAACAAAGCTCTTAGCGAAGAGCTTCTTAACGAAATAAGGAAAGGGAGACAGCTAAAACCGATAGCTGGAACTACCGCATCATTAGCTAATGAAGCCATGAACGAACCGAAAACGAGCTCTGCCACTCATATTGCACAGACAGACAAAGTAACGGAAGACTTGGGGGCAGGGGACATCGCGCATCAGCAACAGAAGTCTAGCCCTCAAGGGATTCCGACGCCGCCTCCGCCTCCGCCCGAGAAGTCTGCTTCTTCAACGTCACTTAATGGGGCTCGGAATGCTAACGCGAAGGATGTTACCGATTCGGCTTCAAAGGTGAAGCCGAAGCCTATGTTTACTCCTTTTCACACCAAGGTAAAGAAGCGGATGCCATCAACAAATGGCTCAACATCGCCAGCTATTGATCAAAGCAGTCAACTTTTAAGGAAAGCACAATCTTTACCGAGCCTAAATTCGCAGACACGATCTGCTTCTGTCTATACCACTAATCGTACTCCTGACGTGTTTAACCGTCGTCAAAGCAAAGAGCCGCTGCATTTTAATCGGGTCGACGTCAAGAGGGATTTAAGTCGTTCTTTTAGTTGGTCTTCCCTGAACGACAAGCGCCGACAGGAACCGGAAGATAAGCTCGAAAAATCAACGATGAACTCTTGATATGAACAGAGGCGCGAATAAGTCGTCGACAAGCTTTTAAGCGCTTCAGAAAAGCGGAGGCAATTTAAAAAACCAGCGGAGGTGAAGGTTGGATTCATTGCTAATAAAAAACAATGTGTTTGAATTGATATGTGATGTTATTTATCAGGTTAATGGCACGGCGCCTGCTGAGATTAAAGCACAGGATAGCCTGATCAAGGATATTGCAATGGACTCTGTGGAGTTAGTTGATTTTCTGATAAAACTGGAAGATCTTGGCTTAGTGCTGGAACGTTCACAAATCACGAGCAAGCTAACGGTAGAGCAGGTTGTTGAATTTATGATGGTGGCATTAAGGCAATAAGGCTCAGCCTGTTGGCTATTGTTTCGGGAAACCAAGGCAAGAGCCAATGCCGCAACCATGTGCCCCAGAGTAGCCTTATTTTGTGATAAAATCGGGAAAAGACAGCACATTTTTACGGTTCCCCATGTCATACCCCTACGATCTCAACGAATTAGCACAACACATCAAACAATGGGGGCAGGCATTGGGGTTCCAGCAGGTCGGCATCTGCGACACCGATTTGTCCGCAGAAGAACCTCGGCTTCAGGATTGGCTGGATAAGCAATACCACGGGAAAATGGACTGGATGGCGCGCCACGGTATGCTGCGGGCGCGTCCGCATGAGCTGCTACCCGGCACACTGCGCGTCATCAGCGTGCGAATGAATTACCTGCCTGCCAAAGCCGCATTCGCCAGTACCTTAAAAAACCCAGAGCTCGGTTACGTTAGCCGTTATGCGCTGGGCCGCGATTACCACAAGCTGCTACGCCAGCGTCTGAAAAAGCTCGGTGACCAGATTCAGGAATACTGCGGTGAATTGAATTTTCGCCCCTTTGTCGATTCCGCGCCCATTATGGAGCGCCCGTTGGCTGCGAAAGCCGGACTTGGCTGGGTTGGTAAACACTCACTAATTCTGAACCGAGAAGCAGGCTCCTGGTTCTTTCTCGGCGAACTGCTGATCGATTTGCCCCTGCCCGTCGATCGCCCACAGGAAGAACAGTGCGGTCGCTGTGTCGCCTGCATGACCACCTGCCCAACCGGCGCAATTGTCGCACCTTATACCGTTGATGCCCGCCGCTGCATTTCCTATCTGACTATCGAATTGGAAGGTCCGATTCCTGAAGAGTTTCGTCCGCTAATGGGTAATCGCATCTATGGCTGCGATGACTGTCAGCTGATTTGCCCGTGGAATCGGTTTTCACAGCTTACCGACGAGGCGGATTTCAGCCCGCGTGCCGCACTGCACACGCCAGAGCTACTGACGCTATTCGGCTGGAATGAAGAGAAATTTCTGCGCATTACGGAAGGATCGCCGATCCGGCGCATCGGTCATCTCCGCTGGCTACGTAATATTGCCGTCGCACTGGGGAATGCACCCTATCAGGATAGTATCGTGCTAGCACTGCAAGCTCGTCTGGGTGAAAGCGAACTGTTGGATGAACATATCCACTGGGCGATTCGTCAGCAGTTGGAACGTCGCGCGTTACTGGAAATTGACGTCCAGTCCACACAGAAAAAGCGACTTATTCGTGCAGTAGAGAAAGGATTACCGCGTGATGCGTGAGGCACTCAAACTCTTGTCATCAGTTTGTCGCACGCGCTGTGAATAAATAAAAAAAACCGTTGGCAATCAACTGTCACAAAAAGTACAAGTGATACTTATACCGTTTTATAAGTAAAATTTATGAATATATATCAATAAGATACACTACAGTATTTTATCAAAAATATAGCGTGATTAATAAATAACCAACAGACAGCCTGTGGATAAGTCTGTTAAGAAGAATATTATTTTTTGTATTAACCGATAAAAAATGATGTGGATTTGAGGTAACGCTTGTGCTCGAAATATGATGCTGTGTAGACAGTAAAAAACGGGCAACAGCACAAAGCGGCGAGCATTATGGATTTCTTATTGTCCTTTAGCAAGGGCTGAGATCTAATTTTTACGATCGAAGGGGAATTTTATGATCAAAAACAAAAACGCGGCGACACCTCTTTATGAGGCATCGCCGCGCGGAACGTTAAGATCGTCGTCAGAGAAGCGGAAGGATGGTAAATATGTCCACCTTCGTCCTCAACAGATCGATGTTATGCACGGGTTCTGATCAGGTAATCAAAGGCGCTCAAGGACGCTTTTGCACCTTCCCCCGTCGCGATAATGATCTGCTTGTACGGCACCGTCGTACAGTCGCCGGCAGCAAAGACCCCTTTCACGCTGGTTTCGCACTTAGCATCGATCTCGATTTCACCGATGCGGTTTCTGGCTACCGTGCCTTCCAGCCAGTGGGTGTTAGGCAACAGGCCAATCTGCACGAAGATCCCTTCCAGTGCGACATCATGCACCGTATCGGTAATACGATCTTTGTAGCTCAGCCCCGTCACCTTCTGCCCATCGCCTTTCACTTCGGTGGTTTGCGCATTCAGGATGATGTCAACGTTCGGCAGGCTACGTACTTTTTCCTGTAATACCGAATCCGCTTTCAGTTCTGGGGCAAACTCAAGCAGCGTGACATGTTTCACCACGCCAGCCAGATCGATAGCCGCTTCGACACCGGAATTTCCGCCGCCAATCACCGCGACGTGCTTACCTTTAAACAGCGGGCCATCACAGTGCGGGCAGTATGTTACGCCACGTGTACGGTACTGATCTTCGCCGGGTACATTCATGTTTCTCCAACGTGCGCCGGTCGCAATGATCACACTGCGCGCTTTCAGCGTCGCGCCGGATATGGTGATCACCTGATGCGGTTTACCCGGTTCACCGCCAGGAATTAAGGCTTCTGCACTCTGCGCGTCGATCACATCGACATCGTAGTCATCAACATGGCTCTTCAGCGCCGTCGCCAGTTTGGCCCCTTCCGTTTTCGGCACGGAAATGTAGTTTTCGATATCGACGGTATCCAGTACCTGACCGCCAAAGCGCTCACCGACTAACCCGGTGCGGATGCCTTTACGCGCCGAATAGACCGCGGCTGCTGCACCCGCTGGGCCGCTACCGATGATTAACACATCATAGACATCGCGTTGGTTCAGTTTCTCAACTTGTTTAGCGCCTGCGCCAGTATCGATTTTAGTCACAATCTCTGCGAGGCTCGTCCGCCCCTGGCTGAAATGCTCGCCATTCAGGAAAATGGTGGGAACGCCCATGACATTACGGCTTTGAATCTCATCTTGGAACACACCGCCGTCAATCGCGGTATGAGTAATATTCGGATTCAGCACCGCCATTAAATTCAGTGCCTGCACCACGTCCGGGCAGTTGTGGCAGGACAGCGAGTAATACGTTTCAAAGTGGAACGAACCGTCAAGATGGCGGATTTGGTCGAGTAATTCTTTCGCCTCTTTCGACGGATGACCGCCCACCTGCAATAACGCCAGAATCAGGGAGGTAAATTCGTGTCCCATCGGTGCACCGGCAAAACGCGGGCCGCTTTGGGAACCTGGATTGGTAATCAGGAATGACGGCTTACGTACTGCCAGATCATTCTTTTCAATAAAACTTACCCGATCGGACAGCTCAGCAATCTCAGCCAGCAGGGTTCTGACTTCAGCAGATTTGGCGGAGTCATCCAGAGTCGCAATCAACTCAACAGGTTTGGTTAATTTTTCCAGATAGGCTTTCAACTGGACTTTCATCGTATTGTCGAGCATTGGTCGTCCTTAATTAGGCAAGTAGGTACAAAAGCAAAATCGTGCTGGGTGCTGGCCCCAAAAGGCCGGGCCAGAAAAATCGGGTGCAACGCACCCGACAAAACAGTCATATTTTCCGAGGTGTTAGCTTAGATTTTGCCAACCAGATCCAGAGACGGTGCCAGCGTAGCCTCGCCTTCTTTCCACTTGGCTGGGCACACTTCGCCCGGGTGGGAAGCCACGTACTGCGCCGCTTTCACTTTGCGCAGCAGGTCAGAGGCATCGCGGCCAATGCCTTCAGCCGTGATTTCTACCGCTTGGATGATGCCCTGTGGGTCAACGATGAACGTACCGCGATCGGCCAGGCCTTCTGCTTCGCGCAGGTTCTCAAAGTTACGCGTCAGTTGGCCCGTTGGGTCACCGATCATGGTGTATTTGATTTTGCCAATGGTTTCAGAGCTGCTGTGCCATGCTTTGTGCGTGAAGTGGGTGTCAGTGGAAACAGAGTAGATTTCCACGCCACGCTGTTGGAATTCGTCGTAGTGGTCAGCGACATCACCCAGTTCGGTCGGGCAGACAAACGTAAAGTCAGCCGGATAGAAGAAGAACACGCTCCATTTGCCTTCGATGTTCTTCTCAGTCACTTCAATGAATTGACCGTCTTTGAAAGCCATGTTTTTGAATGGTTTAACTTGGGTATTAATTACTGACATCACTTTATCCTCATGTGTTTTCGCATGTGGCTAAAGTACAGAAATGTGATCGCTATCACCAATCCGTTGTCTTTATCGAATCAATAAGCAATACCTAACTTGCGATCTGCTACGTCAGGCGCACTCGGTATATTAAAAATCGCTTTAACTAGCATACATAGCAATAGTGGGTAGCGAGGGAATTGAACCAGCCTTTGTCTCGTAGCCGCAGAATTCTCTTTCACTCTGCGATTTAGGAATAGTGCGAGTACTTACTTACAACCAGTATCCGTTGGCGTCTCTGGCGGTTGACCTACGTTAATGGTGCAAGAGTTGACGACAAAGGCTGGAATAGGCGGATGTCGTGGTGATTGAACCCGATTTAGGGCAGGATGACTGGGATAAAAGCGCGCTGCGTCTGGTAGAAAATTGTAACAAACCCATGTTGTGGGATGCGGATATGCTTAACCTGCTGGCAATCAATCCGCATAAGCGGCAGAATCGCGTGCTGACACCTCACCCCGGAGAAGCGGCACGTTTACTAAGTTGCCGCGTTGCTGATATCGAAAGTGATCGATTACTTGCGGTCACAACGTTGGTTAAACGCGATGGCGGCGTTGTCGTATTAAAAGGTACGGGAACGGTGACTACCCGCGATGATCGAGAAGAGGTTGCCATTTCTGATGTGGGAAATCCCGAGCCGATGTTTTTAGAACCGATGTTTTTAGAACAATAGATAGAATGAAAAAAATAGTCTTACTTCTGCCGGATGAGGCAGCAACGATCTCTTTAGGCACGGCGCTGGCGAAAGCCTGTGGCGGTGCTTGTGTTATCCACCTTTATGGCGACCTCGGTGCGGGGAAAACGACGTTTAGTCGCGGGTTCCTACAGGCGCGCGGTCATCAGGGCAATGTCAAAAGCCCCACTTATACGCTGGTCGAGCCTTATGCGTTATTGCCGCTGGCGGTCTACCACTTTGATCTCTATCGACTGGCCGACCCGGAAGAGTTGGAGTTTATGGGGATCCGCGATTATCTGACACAGGATGCCATTTGCCTGATTGAATGGCCGCAGCAGGGGGCTGGTGTGCTGCCCGAGGCTGATATCGAACTGCGTTTGCGCTATCAGGATCAGGGCCGACAGGCTGAACTGTCCGCTGTCTCTGCGACGGGAGATGCGATGTTACAACGTTTTTCTCTTCAGCCAGGAACAACAGAATCATGATGAGTCGTATGGTTAAGCTGTTCATCGGCGTATGGCTGTTGCTGGCAGGAACGGCGTGGGCAGCCAATCTGTCGGATATCAAGGTGGACAATGCGTCAGGCCAGGCCACGGTACGCCTGAGCTTTAGCGGTCAGCCTATTTATGCTTTTTTCCCGCTCAGTAACCCCGCCAGAGTGGTCATCGATATTCGTCAGACTGGCATTATTCAGGGGCTGCCGTTGGATTTCAGCGGGCAAAATCTGATTAAGCGTGTGCGAACCAGTAACGCGCAGGATGCACAAAGCCTGCGTTTGGTGCTGGATTTAACTCAGGCGGCTAAAACGCGGGCCGTGACGCAAAAAGAAGGATCGGGCTACGTTGTTGTCTTCACCATCACCGGCGATAAAGCCAAAACGGTGCAAACCTCTGCGCCTCCGGCTTCACGCCAGCAAAATAGCGCGCCGGCAGAACCAGCCAAAAATCCTTTTACCAACAAACCGACTGTTGCCGTCAATACCCGTTCGTCATCTACTCGTGCGCCAGCACAGCAGGGGAAGGAACGCGTCGTTGTGGCGATTGATGCGGGGCACGGTGGGCAGGACCCAGGGGCGATTGGCACGAACGGGCTGCGGGAGAAAAATGTCACCATTTCTATCGCGCGTAAGTTACAAGTCTTACTGAATAACGATCCGGCCTTTAAAGGCGTGCTGACGCGTGACGGCGACTACTTTATCTCCGTCATGGGGCGTTCGGACGTGGCGCGTAAGCAGGGTGCGAACCTGTTAGTGTCGATTCACGCGGATGCGGCACCGAACCGTAATGCCAAAGGCGCGTCTGTTTGGGTGCTGTCCAACCGCCGTGCGAACAGTGAAATGGCAAACTGGCTGGAGCAGCATGAGAAGCAGTCTGAGCTGCTGGGCGGGGCGGGCGATCTACTGGCGAACAGCAGTGCCGATCCTTATCTCAGTCAGGCGGTGCTGGATCTGCAATTTGGCCACTCCCAGCGCGTTGGATATGACGTGGCGACCAAGGTGCTAGGTGAACTCCAGCGCGTTGGGGGGCTGCATAAACGACGTCCTGAACATGCCAGTCTGGGTGTGTTGCGCTCGCCGGATATTCCCTCTCTGCTGGTGGAAACCGGATTTATCACCAATGTTGCAGAAGAACGGCTGTTGGGAAGTAACGACTATCAGGAAAAAGTCGCCACTGCGATTTATCGAGGGCTGAGGAGCTATTTCCAAACTCATCCGATGCAATCTCTCCCAAAGCAGGAAAGCCGCCCGCTACAGTCGGCGGCAAGTGATACGGTGGCATCCGGCACCAGCGTAACGGCAGCCAAAGCGAGTGCAGGCAGCTTGCGTCACACAGTCGCGCGTGGTGAAACGCTTTCTTCCATCGCGCGACGCTATAACGTCAGTCTCGCGGCTATGCGTGACGTGAATAAGCTGAACAAGGACATCGTCTGGGTTGGGCAACGTTTGAATATTCCCGCTACCGGAACGAAGCAGACGGCATCAACACCTGCGCCCAAAAAGGCCGCGCCGGTGAAGCATAAGGTCGTAAAGGGTGATAGCCTGAGTGCGATTGCAGCCCGTTACGGTGTCAGTATGAAAGAGATCCAACAGGCGAATAATATGCGCTCCGGCACGGTACAGCTGGGGCAAACGCTGGTTATTCCGTCTGCCTGATTCTTCATGCTGACGATGTCGATAGATTGAAGATAGTAAGAGGGATACGCCATGCCGATTCAGGTGTTGCCACCACAACTGGCTAACCAGATCGCTGCCGGAGAAGTGGTTGAGCGTCCGGCTTCGGTCGTGAAGGAGCTGGTGGAAAACAGTCTGGATGCAGGCGCGACCCGGATTGATATCGACATAGAACGCGGTGGCGCGAAGCTGATCCGTATTCGTGACAATGGCTCGGGTATCGGAAAGGATGAATTAACGCTGGCGCTGGCACGTCATGCGACCAGCAAAATTGCGACGCTCGACGATCTGGAAGCCATCGTTAGTATGGGGTTTCGCGGCGAAGCGCTGGCGAGTATCAGTTCCGTCTCCCGTCTAACCCTGACATCACGCACCGCCGAACAATCCGAAGCCTGGCAGGCTTATGCCGAAGGGCGCGACATGGCGGTGACTGTCAAACCCGCCGCCCACCCTGTCGGCACCACGCTGGAAGTGCTGGATCTGTTTTATAACACCCCCGCCCGCCGTAAATTTATGCGCACCGAAAAAACCGAATTCACCCATATTGATGAGGTGGTGCGCCGTATCGCGCTGGCTCGTTTCGGTGTTGCCATCACGCTGCATCATAACGGTAAGCTGATGCGGCAGTATCGTGCAGCGCCGGATAAAAGCCAGTATGAACGCCGTCTGGGCAGCATCTGCGGTGCGACATTCCTGCAACATGCGCTGGCAGTATCATGGCAACACGGCGATCTCACCATTCATGGCTGGGTGGCCGATCCGGTTGGCGCGAAACAGCTGCCTGATATGCAGTATTGCTACGTAAACCAGCGCATGATGCGCGATCGGTTGATTAATCATGCTATTCGGCAGGCTTATCAGGATCAGCTTAGTGACGAGCAGCAGCCCGCCTATGTGCTGTATCTGGAGATCGACCCGCATCAGGTGGATGTCAATGTGCATCCTGCCAAGCATGAGGTACGCTTCCATCAGGCGCGTCTGGTGCATGACTTCATCTATCAGGCGGTGATGTCCGTTCTGCAACAGGCATCCTCACCGGCGCTTGGTATGACAGAGCCGGAGACTGGGAAACCCGTGCAATGGCAGCAGGAAAACCGCACTGCCGCAGGTGAAAACCACTTTGCCCAGCCGTCACGTACCGATAGTTCGCCGTCGTATGGTGGGAAAACGCCGCGCGCGGGTCATTCCGGTCAGGCGAGAGAATCTGCCTATTCCGTCTATCAGCCAGAGAATCCGTACCAGAAGAAGCAAGGTGATTTGTATAAGATGCTGCTGCAACCAGCGGATAACGCAGCAAGTGCACCGCCGTCGTCTGGCGAGCGTATTTCTGTACCGTCGAATCACATTATGTCGCCGGATAGGGTTGTCCCCTCCACGGTATCGCATGACGCACCACCAAATCTAACTGCGACGGACACCGCAGCCAGCAATAACAAGCAACGTGCGTCGGTTGAATCACCGCTGGAAAGTCAATCAAACGGTTTTGGGCGGGTATTGACGGTTTATCCGCCGTGCTACGCGCTGTTGGAGTACCATAAGGGACTGGCGATGCTGTCGCTTTCCGTTGCTGAACGTTATCTAAAAGCGGTGCAGTTGACACCGTCGGAAGAAGGGTTGCGGGCGCAGCCGTTATTGATCCCGCAGCGCCTGACGTTGAGTAAATCTGAGCTGAACGTTTTATCTGCCCATCATGCTTTGCTGGCGCGTTTTGGTATTGAAGTCGTGGTTGAGTCACCGCGTGCCACATTGCGTGCCGTACCTTTACCATTGCGCCAACAAAATTTACAAAACTTGATTTCCGAACTGGTAGGCTATCTGGCCAACTATCAAACGGTTGAGACACAGCAGGTGGAACCTGGCGTGTTGGCATCATGGATGGCAACGCGATTGCAGAGCGAACAGGAAAGCTGGAGCCATTCTCAGGCCATACAATTACTGGCGGATGTCGAGCGGCTTTGTCCGCAGTTGGCGAAAACGCCGCCGTCTGAACTTTTATCTGTGATGGACATCCAGGATGCCATCAAGGCTTTAAAGCATGAGTGATGTAGAACAAGCGTCGTTGCCGCCCGCCATTTTTATCATGGGGCCGACGGCGTCAGGAAAAACGGCATTGGCAATGGCGTTACGAGAATATTTGCCGGTAGAGTTGATTAGCGTAGATTCCGCCCTCATCTATAAAGAGATGGATATTGGGACGGCGAAACCGAGTGCGGAAGAGCTGGCACTGGCCCCGCATCGGTTAATCGATATTCTCGATCCGACAGAATCCTATTCTGCGGCCGATTTTCGCCGCGATGCGCTACGTGAGATGACGGACATTACCGCTGCCGGGCGCATTCCCCTGTTAGTCGGGGGGACGATGCTGTATTTCAAGGCGCTGCTAGAGGGACTTTCTCCTCTGCCGTCAGCCGATGCTGCTGTACGTCAACGCATTGAAGATCAGGCAAAAGAAATCGGCTGGGAAGCGATGCATCGGCAGCTCAGTGAGATCGATCCGGTAGCAGCAATTCGGATTCATCCAAATGATCCGCAGAGACTCTCGCGAGCACTGGAAGTTTTTTTCGTTTCAGGTAACACTTTAACTGAACTGACAAAAACGTCTGGCGACGCGCTGCCCTATCAGGTTCATCAGTTTGCTATCGCCCCGGCGACGCGTGAATTGTTGCATGAGCGGATTGAACAGCGTTTTCATCAGATGTTGGCGGCAGGTTTTGAGACAGAAGCCCGGACATTGTTTGCTCGGCATGACCTTCATACGGATATGCCCTCTATTCGTTGTGTTGGTTATCGCCAGATGTGGTCATATTTATCCGGTGAAATTGATTACGATGAGATGGTTTATCGGGGAATTTGTGCGACGCGTCAGTTAGCGAAGCGCCAAATGACCTGGCTGCGCGGTTGGGATGATGTCTGCTGGCTGGATAGCGAAAAACCGACCGAAGCACTGGACAAGGTAATACACTTTAAATAATTCAAGTTTCAGAAAGGCGGCAAGGGAAGGAGTTCCGATGAGCTTACTCAGGTAAGTGATTCGGGTGAGTGAGCGCAGCCAACGCATATGCAACTTGAAGTATGACGAGTGGACAGGTTGTTAGTGCATAGGTTGAGTGATTGTGTACAATCGGTGAGTCTCAGCGTGCAAGTTTTTTTACACCGTTATTTTAGAGCCATAGGGTTCTTTGTTACAAACAACATACAAATAAGGAAAATATAGAATGGCTAAGGGGCAATCTTTGCAAGATCCGTTCTTGAACGCTTTGCGTCGTGAACGTGTTCCAGTTTCGATTTATTTGGTTAACGGTATTAAGTTGCAAGGTCAGATCGAATCTTTCGATCAGTTCGTGATTTTGTTGAAAAACACGGTAAGTCAGATGGTTTATAAGCACGCCATCTCTACAGTTGTTCCCTCTCGCCCAGTCTCTCACCATAGCAACAATCCTGGCGGCAGCAACAACTATCACGGTAGTAACACGACTGCTCAGCAGCAGTCGCAGGAAGCTGATGACGCCGAATAAGGCGTATTGTCAATTCACCACGGCGCGGGAGAGCTGGACGCATCGCTCGGCTCCTTCGCTGTGGTGTTTTTTGCTCGTTTGAGAGGTTACTCGCTTGTTTGACCGTTATGAATCAGGTGAACGGGCTATATTAGTTCATATTTTCTTTTCGCAAGATAGAGATACGGAAGATTTGCTGGAGTTTGAATCTCTGGTTTCTTCTGCCGGTATTGAATCCTTGCAGGTGGTTACTGGCAGCCGTAAATCGCCTCATCCCAAGTATTTTGTCGGGGAAGGTAAAGCTGAAGAAATTGCTCAGGCAGTAAAAGAAACTGGCGCGTTCGTCGTGCTGTTTGATCATGCGCTGACGCCAGCTCAGGAACGTAACCTGGAGCGTTTGTGCGAGTGCCGGGTGATCGATCGTACCGGACTGATTTTAGATATTTTTGCCCAGCGAGCGCGTACGCACGAGGGGAAATTACAGGTAGAACTGGCACAGCTGCGCCACCTTGCGACCCGACTGGTTCGCGGCTGGACGCACCTTGAACGCCAGAAAGGCGGTATCGGTTTGCGTGGCCCAGGTGAAACCCAGCTTGAAACCGACCGTCGTTTATTGCGTAACCGTATCATGCAGATACTGTCGCGTCTTGAACGGGTAGAAAAACAGCGTGAACAAGGGCGCCGGTCACGGGTTCGTGCCGATGTCCCCACTGTTTCGCTGGTGGGCTATACCAACGCGGGTAAATCCACGCTGTTTAACAAGATTACATCGGCGGGTGTCTATGTCGCCGATCAGTTATTTGCCACACTGGACCCAACATTGCGCCGCATTCAAGTGGATGATGTTGGTGATACGGTGTTGGCGGATACCGTAGGTTTTATCCGGCAGTTGCCCCATGATTTGGTCGCTGCGTTTAAGGCTACATTACAGGAAACACGTCAGGCCTCGCTGCTGCTGCACGTTGTTGATGCTGCCGATCCTCGTCTTGACGAGAACATTGAAGCGGTTGATGACGTATTAGCGGAAATTGAGGCGGACGAAATACCTGCGCTGTTGGTAATGAACAAAATTGATATGCTGGATGATTTCGTTCCGCGTATCGATCGCAACGAAGAGAACCTACCGGTGCGGGTCTGGCTTTCAGCACAGACTGGCGACGGTATTCCGTTGCTATTTCAGGCATTAACTGAGCGGCTTTCCGGGGAAATCGCACAACATACCTTGCATCTTCCCCCGCAGGCAGGACGCTTGCGTAGTCGTTTTTACCAGCTTCAGGCAATAGAAAAAGAATGGATTGAAGAGGATGGGCAAATTGGTCTGGTTATTCGTATGCCGATTGCTGACTGGCGCCGCCTCTGCAAAAAAGAGCAGGAACTGATGGACTATATTGTCTGATTTGACTGGCATAAACAGTCTGAACGGTGAAATAGTCTGACGGACTCTGGGATATTGAACCTGAAGAACACTTATCATAAAGAATGGAGCTAAAACATGGCGTGGAATCAGCCCGGTAATAACGGACAAGACCGCGACCCGTGGGGGAGCAGCAGCAATAATGGCGGCAACTCTGGCGGAAATAACAATAAAGGTGGCCGAGATCAGGGGCCGCCGGATCTGGACGACATCTTCCGTAAACTGAGCAAAAAACTCAGCGATCTGGGTGGCGGAAAAGGTTCTGGCTCAAGCAACAGTGGAAATTCTGGTGGCCCAGCATTGGGTGGCCGGATCGTCGGTATCGCTGCCGTCGCTGCGGTTGTCATCTGGGCTGCTACTGGTTTCTATACCATTAAAGAAGCGGAACGCGGTGTCGTAACGCGCTTTGGTAAGTTCAGCCATTTGGTTAGTCCGGGTCTTAACTGGAAACCGACCTTTATCGATTCTGTTCGCGCGGTGAACGTTGAATCGGTGCGTGAACTGGCGACGTCGGGCGTGATGTTGACGTCGGATGAAAACGTCGTGCGCGTTGAAATGAACGTGCAGTATCGTGTCACGCAGCCAGAACAATATCTGTTCAGTGTAACCAATGCGGATGACAGCCTACGTCAGGCAACTGACAGTGCGCTGCGCGGCGTTATTGGTAAATACACGATGGACAAAATTTTGACGGAAGGCCGTACCATCGTGCGTACGGATACCCAGCGTGTACTGGAAGAAACGGTTCGTCCGTACAACATGGGTATCACGCTGCTCGACGTCAACTTCCAGACTGCGCGTCCGCCGGAAGAAGTTAAGGCGGCGTTTGATGATGCGATTGCCGCACGTGAAAACGAACAGCAATATATTCGTGAAGCGGAAGCGTATGCGAACGAAGTACAGCCGCGTGCTAACGGTCAGGCTCAACGTATTCTGGAGGAGTCTCGCGCTTATAAAACGCGTACCGTTCTGGAAGCTCAGGGTGAAGTTGCCCGTTTTGCCAGAGTCTTACCGGAATATAAAGCTGCGCCAGAAATCACCCGCGAGCGTTTATATATCGAAACGATGGAACGCGTGCTGAGCCATACTCGTAAAGTTCTGGTTAATGACAAAGGGAGCAACCTGATGGTGCTGCCGTTGGATCAGATGCTGCGCGGACAAGGCGGTGAAAATACGCAAAGCAACAACAGCAGTGCTAATCCACTGCGTTTGCCTAGCAACAGCAGCGGTGCGGCGAATAGCAACCAAACGCGTAGCAGTAACAATGGAAATATCATGGATCAGCGCAGAGCAAATGCGCAGCGTGATGACCTCACTCGAGTAGGGAGAGAATAATCGATGCGTAAGCCCTTACTATTTATCTTGATCCTGGTACTGATGGTGGTCTATGCGTCACTGTTTGTGGTGCAGGAAGGCCAGCGCGGCATTGTGATGCGTTTTGGCAAAGTATTGCGTGATGACGAGAATAAGCCGCTGATCTATGTACCGGGATTGCAGTTCAAGATTCCGTTTATCGACTCAGTGAAAATGCTGGATGCCCGTATCCAGACGATGGAAAACCAGGCTGACCGCTTTATCACTAAAGAGCAGAAAGACCTGATTGTCGATTCCTACCTCAAATGGCGTATCAGCGATTTCAGCCGCTACTATCTGGCAACGGGCGGTGGTGACATCTCTCAGGCTGAAGTGCTGCTGAAACGTAAATTCAGTGACCGTCTGCGTTCCGAGATTGGTCGTCTGGATGTGAAAGGCATTGTTACCGACTCGCGTGGTCAACTGATGTCTGACGTGCGTGAAGCGTTGAATACTGGTACCGGTGAAACGACTGAAGCCGATAATGCGATTGCTTCTGCTGCTGCGCGTGTTGAGAAAGAGACCACGAGCAACGAACCTCATATCAACCCTAACAGTATGGCTGCGCTGGGTATTGAGGTTATCGATGTGCGAATTAAGCAGATCAACCTGCCAACTGAAGTGTCTGACGCGATTTACCAACGTATGCGTGCAGAGCGTGAAGCGGTAGCACGTCGCCACCGTTCACAAGGTCAGGAAGAAGCTGAAAAGCTGAAAGCGACGGCAGACTATGAAGTTACCCGTACGCTGGCTGAAGCTGAACGTCAAGGACGTATCACTCGTGGTGAAGGGGATGCCGAAGCGGCGAAACTGTTTGCTAACGCATTCAGTGAAGATCCTGACTTCTACTCCTTCATTCGTAGCCTGCGTGCGTATGAAAGCAGCTTCAGTAGTAATCAGGACGTAATGGTTCTCAGCCCAGATAGTGACTTCTTCCGCTACATGAAGTCACCGGACAGTGTGTTGCCACGCCGCTGATAGTCATTAACTGACGTCTTTCATCAAGCCCGGGTTATATCTCCGGGCTTTTTTTTGCCATTTTCTGGCAGAGACAAATCCACGGGTTTTGGTCCTGTTCGTACTTGAAGCGGGAAAAGGGGTTGTTATGAATTCAACGATTTGGCTGGCGCTCGGGCTGGTTTTGGTACTCGAAGGTCTGGGGCCGCTGCTGTTTCCCGGTCTCTGGCGGCGTATGATTTTGGGGATAGCGCAGTTGCCGGATACTATTTTGCGTCGTTTTGGCGGTGGAATAGTTGTTGCTGGGTGCGTGATCTACTACATGTTGCGTAGCCGGATGGGTGGCTAAAATTAAGCGGAAAAATGTGCGCAATCGTGTGCTAAAAGTACTGAAAGCATCCAAATGAGATGGTAGAATCCTTTTTTAAGCAACCTGGTGATTCTTGAAATGGGTAAGAACGTCGTCGTACTGGGCACCCAATGGGGTGACGAAGGTAAAGGCAAGGTCGTTGACCTGCTGACTGAACGGGCTAAATATGTTGTGCGCTATCAGGGCGGACACAACGCTGGCCACACGCTGGTTATCAACGGTGAAAAAACCGTCCTTCATTTAATTCCTTCTGGCATTCTGCGTGAAAATGTTGTCAGCATCATCGGTAACGGTGTTGTGCTGGCGCCTGACGCATTGATGAAAGAAATGACGGAGCTTGAAGCGCGTGGCGTCCCGGTACGCGAACGTCTGCTGCTTTCTGAAGCCTGTCCGTTAATCCTGCCTTATCACGTCGCACTGGATAACGCGCGTGAAAAAGCGCGTGGTGCGAAAGCAATTGGTACGACTGGCCGTGGTATCGGTCCTGCGTATGAAGATAAAGTTGCTCGCCGTGGTCTGCGCGTTGGCGATCTGTTTGATAAAGAAACCTTTGCCGTCAAACTGAAAGAGATCGTCGAATACCATAACTTCCAGTTGGTTAACTACTATAAAGCTGATGCTGTCGACTACCAGAAAGTGTTGGACGACGTGTTAGCGATTGCTGATATTCTGACTGCGATGGTCGTTGATGTTTCCGATCTGCTGTACAAAGCGCACCTGCGTGGCGATTTCGTCATGTTTGAAGGCGCGCAGGGTACGCTGCTGGATATCGACCACGGTACCTATCCATACGTGACTTCCTCAAACACCACTGCGGGCGGCGTTGCTACCGGCTCTGGTCTGGGTCCACGCTATGTAGACTACGTACTGGGTATCGTGAAAGCTTACTCTACCCGTGTAGGTGCAGGTCCATTCCCGACTGAACTGTTTGAAGAAGTCGGCGAACATCTGTCTCAGAAAGGTAACGAGTTTGGCGCGACAACGGGTCGTCGTCGTCGTACCGGCTGGCTGGATGCGGTTGCCGTACGTCGTGCGGTACAGATCAACTCGCTGTCCGGTTTCTGCCTGACTAAGCTGGATGTTCTGGACGGTCTGAAAGAGATTAAAATCTGCGTAGGCTATCGTTTGCCGAATGGCGCCGAAGTGGATACTACTCCGCTGGCTGCTGAAGGCTGGGAAGGTCTTGAGCCGATTTACGAAACAGTGCCGGGCTGGTCTGAAAGCACGTTTGGCGTGAAAGATCACAGCAAACTGCCGCAGGCTGCGCTGAACTACATCAAACGTATCGAAGAAATCACTGGCGTGCCGATTGATATTATTTCTACCGGCCCAGATCGTAGCGAAACGATGGTGTTGCGCGATCCGTTCGACGCTTGATTTTGCCACCCATTAATAATGGGTGATGCGAAGATGAAAAAGGACGGGATTCCCGTCCTCTTTGCTATCTACCGTTTCGCCGCCGTGATGTAAGCAACGACGGCTTCTACCTGTTATTCCTGAGCTTCTTTCGCCTTCTGCGCTTTGTTCTTCAGGCCATCCAGCAGTTTATTGTGGATGTTGCTGAACCCACCGTTGCTCATCACCAGAATGTGGTCACCAGGCTGTGCAGTCTTGACGATGTTTTCTACCAGCGTGTCAATATCCGCGCTCCAGTGAGCGGGTTGTACGCAGGCTTCCGCAACTTCTACCACCTGCCACGGAATATGTGTTGGCTGGAATAGGAAAACTTCATCGGCGCGGCCTAATGACGGAGCCAGTTCGTTTTTGCACATTCCCAATTTCATGGTGTTCGAACGGGGTTCAAGTACGGCCAGAATACGCGCTGTACCGCCAACTTTGCTACGTAGCGCCGACAGCGTCGCCAGAATCGCAGTCGGGTGGTGCGCAAAATCGTCATAAACCGTGACGCCATGCTCTGTACCGCGTAATTCAAGGCGACGGCGTGCGTTGATAAATCCACCCAGTGCGCGGCAAGCATCAGCAGGGAGTACGCCAACGTGGTGAGCGGCAGCGATGGCCATCAGCCCGTTGTGCATGTTGTGTTCACCCACCAGCTTCCAGTGGACTTCACCGACGAGTTCTTTATTCAGGTAAACCTGATATTGGCTGGCATCGGTCGATACTTTTTGTGCCCGCCATGTGCCTTCTTCACCAACCAGTTCCTGCTCACTCCAGCATCCCATTCCCATCACCTGTTTGAGGTTAAGGTCATTGGCTGGCAGGATGATCTTCCCGCTGCCCGGCACCAGTCGCACAAGATGATGGAACTGTTTCTGAATGGCTTTCAGATCGTCAAAGATGTCGGCGTGATCGAACTCAAGATTGTTGAGCACCAGCGTTCTTGGACAGTAGTGTACGAATTTGGAACGCTTGTCGAAGAATGCACAATCATATTCATCGGCTTCGATCACCATGAACGGGCTGTCGCCTAAGCGTGCGGAAACGGTGAAGTTGCCGGGAACGCCACCGATCACAAAGCCTGGCTGGTAGCCGCAATCTTCCAGAATCCAGGTGACCATCCCCGCTGTGGTGGTTTTGCCATGCGTTCCTGCAACGGCAATTACCCAGCGATCGCGCAGCACATAATCATGCAGCCACTGTGGACCGGAAACGTAAGGTAATCCCTGTTCCAGTACGGCTTCGACGCACGGGTTTCCGCGCGTCATCGCATTACCGATGATGACTAAGTCAGGTGCGGGGCTAAGCTGTGCCGGATCGTAGCCCTGAATCAGCGTGATTCCCTGCTCTTCAAGTAAGGTACTCATGGGGGGATAAACATTTGCATCTGAGCCTGTGACGTCATGCCCCAGCGAACGAGCAAGCAGGGCAAGGCCACCCATAAAGGTGCCGCAGATACCTAAAATATGAATACGCATACATTTTCCATCTTCACAGTGAGTCTGTGTCACATTCTAACGCTATGAATCCGCCATAAGAAATGGATTTGACTAGGTACTCACTTTCTCTTTGGGCTACACTGCATGCGCAAACGTTGGCGGTGCAGAAATGAAACCGCTTTTCATCCGTAGATTCTGGAATAGTGTTATGAAAACGTTAGGCGAATTTATCGTCGAAAAACAGCACGATTTCTCTCACGCCACAGGTGAGCTTACCGCGCTGCTGTCTGCTATTAAACTGGGTGCCAAGATTATTCACCGTGATATCAATAAAGCGGGTCTGGTTGATATCCTGGGAGCCAGCGGCATTTCTAATGTTCAGGGCGAAGTGCAGATGAAGCTCGATCTGTATGCCAATGAGAAACTGAAAGCTGCATTAAAAGCGCGTGGTGAAGTGGCAGGTATTGCCTCCGAAGAAGAAGACGAAATTGTTATCTTTGAAGGTGATAAGGCGGAAAATGCCAAGTATGTGGTTCTGATGGATCCGCTGGACGGTTCGTCGAATATTGATGTGAACGTCTCTGTCGGTACGATTTTCTCTATTTATCGTCGTATTACGCCGCTGGGTACGTCAGTCACGGAAGCTGACTTCTTGCAGCCGGGTAGTCAGCAGGTTGCTGCGGGTTACATCGTTTACGGTTCTTCAACCATGCTGGTGTATACCACGGGTCACGGCGTTCACGCCTTTACCTACGATCCGTCGCTCGGTGTATTCTGTCTCTCGCATGAAAAAGTTTGCTTCCCGGAAAAAGGGAATATGTATTCCATCAACGAAGGGAACTACATCAAGTTTCCTGCTGGCGTGAAGAAATACATCAAATACTGTCAGGAACAGGATGAAGAAACGCAGCGTCCTTATACGTCGCGTTACATCGGTTCACTGGTCGCAGATTTCCACCGTAATCTGCTGAAAGGCGGAATTTACCTGTACCCAAGCACCGCGAGCTATCCGAAAGGCAAACTGCGTTTGCTGTACGAATGCAACCCGATGGCGTTTCTGGCGGAGCAGGCGGGCGGTAAGGCTAGCGACGGTAAAAACCGTATTCTGGATATCACGCCAGAGAAGCTGCATCAGCGCTCACCGTTCTTCGTAGGAACAGAATCCATGGTTGATGACGTCGAACGTTTCATCCGTGAATTCCCAGACGCCTAATTAACATTAATTAGTCGTTGATATAGTCCCGTGTGGTCGACTTGGCTACACGGGATTGCCTTTAAAGCTGTGCTTCGAACCAACTCTCCAGAATAATCACCGCAGAGGCAGCGTCTACGCTCCCTTTATCCAACGCTTTAAAGCCACCGCGTTCGAAGAGATCGGCTCGCGCTTCTACCGTACTCAAACGTTCATCGTGTAGCTCAATAGCGATGCCAAAACGGCCATGCAGTCGGTTAGCGAACTTCCGTGCCCGTGCCGTCAGCGGTTGCTCGGTGCCATCCATGTTGAGCGGCAGGCCGACGACGACCAGATCAGGCTGCCATTCTGACAACAGCTTCTCCACTTTTTGCCAGTCGGGTATCCCTTCCTGCGCCTTGAATGATGTCAGTGCGCGTGCCGTACCGGTAATTTCCTGACCGATGGCGACACCGATACTTTTTGTCCCAAAATCAAAGGCAAGAATGGTTCTGCTGCTCATCAGGCATGTCCTGCTTCAGTGGAGATATTATGAATATCGATGCCCAACTTTCTAGCCGCCGCCCGCCAGCGTTCGGCAATGGGCGTATGGAACAGAATGTCTTGATCGGCTGGCGTCGTCAGCCAGGCATTATCCAGCAGTTCCTCTTCCAACTGGCCGTTCTCCCAGGCGGAATAGCCTAAGGCGACCAGCGTATTTTTCGGCTGCTGGGGTGTGCCTAACGTTTCCAGCACGTCTTTTGACGTGGTGATCATAGTGTCTTCAGAAATACTGATGCTGGAACCAAAGCCGGAGCAGGGCGTATGTAGGATAAAGCCACGGTCGTCCGCCAGTGGGCCACCCACAAAGACGGGTTTATCCAATCGGATGGCGGGATCGCGCGGCGTTGGGTCTATTTTTAGCTTTTTCAGCACATTTTCCACGGAAAACTGATCCATCGGTTTGTTGATGATCAGCCCCATGGCTCCGTCTTCATTATGTTCGCAGATATAGACCACCGAACGTTTAAATACAGAGTCCTGTAGTGCTGGCATAGCAATGAGGAAGTGATGCTGTAAATTCATTGTGTATTTTAATCGATATCCGTCAGCGTTGGAGAAACGGCCCGTATTGCGCGGGCCGGGTAGCGTGTCAGTGTCTCTGGTCTTAGCGGGTACGTGCAGCCAGACGTTTTTCAATGGCGTCCATCAGCATGCCAGTGATGGAAACATCCGGGTAAGCCGCTTCGATTTCACGCACGCAGGTCGGACTGGTGACGTTAATTTCTGTCAGGCGGTCGCCGATAATATCCAGACCGACGAAAATCAGGCCTTTGGCTTTTAAGGTCGGTGCGACGTCACGGGCGATTTTCCAGTCGCTTTCGGTCAGCGGACGCGCTTCGCCGCGGCCACCGGCTGCCAGATTGCCGCGTGTCTCACCGCTTTTCGGGATACGCGCCAAGCAGTAAGGCACGGGTTCGCCATCAACCACCAGTACGCGTTTGTCGCCATCTTTAATTGCAGGCAGATAGTTTTGCGCCATGCAGTAGCGGGTTGCGTGTTCGGTCAGCGTTTCGATGATGACTGAGACGTTGGCATCATCCTGCTTCAAACGGAAAATAGACGCGCCGCCCATGCCGTCTAGCGGTTTGAGAATGACGTCACCGTGTTTTTCATGGAACTGACGCAGTTTGTCGGCACGACGCGTAACGAGCGTATCAGGGGTCAGATGCGGGAACCAGGCGGTGAACAGCTTCTCATTGCAATCACGCAGGCTCTGCGGCTTGTTGACGATCAGCGTGCCTTTCTCTTCCGCACGTTCAAGGATATAGGTGGCGTAGATGAATTCCGTATCAAACGGCGGATCTTTACGCATTAGCACCACATCCAACTCTTCCAGCGCAATATCCTGTTCACCGGAGAAATCGTACCAGCCGTCGTAATCGTACTGGACGCTCAGGCGACGCGTTGTTGCACGCGCGACACCCGCATGCATATAGAGATCGTTCATCTCCATATAATGCAGTTCCCAACCACGGCGCTGTGCTTCCAGCAGCATGGCAAAGCTGGTGTCTTTCTTGATATTGATGGTGTCAATCGGGTCCATCACGATACCGAGTTTGATCATTCTTTTCTCCTTTACCCCAAATCGCCGAAACGTACCTGTAAGGCGGTCATGGCGGTGAGTGCAGTGGTTTCTGTGCGCAAGACGCGTGGCCCCAACAGGATATCAGTGAATCCGTGTTCTGAGGTCATGGTAATTTCACTGGCGGTGAGCCCGCCTTCCGGGCCGATCAGTAGCCTGACCCGATCGACCGGCAGTGGTAACGTATTGATGCTCTGTGTGGCGCGTGGGTGCAGATTCAATTTCAACGCGTTGTCTTGTTCTGCACACCAGGCTTCCAGCGTCATCGCTGGCCGCACCAACGGCACACAATTGCGGCCGGACTGCTCACAGGCGGCGACCGCAATTTTCTGCCACTGGCTAATTTTTTTCTCCATACGCTCTGCATCCAGTTTGACGCCACAGCGTTCAGAAAGCAGTGGGGTAATCACATTGACGCCCAGCTCGATGGATTTCTGAATGGTAAATTCCATCTTCTCGCCGCGCGACATCACCTGTCCCAGATGTAAATGTAGGGGCGATTCTTTATCTTCCAACTTACCTGCTGTGAAGCGAACGCGCACACTCTTTTTGCCAGCCGCGATGATTTCTGCATCAAAGGCATGATTGCTGCCATCAAACAGCTGCAATGACTGACCTGTCGTCATGCGTAACACGCGACCCACATGATTGGCGGCATCGTCACTCAGCTCGACTTCACCGCCGTTAAGGGGGAGCGTTTCGGGATGAAAAATGCGTGGTACTCGCATACTGGATTCAGACCTTTGAATAAAATAGAACGGCGCAAAACCACCGTCATCTGACGGCGGTTACGCTGGAAATTGATTCGCTATAGTAGGTAGACGAACTAGCGCTGGCAAGCTTGTTGAACGTAGGGATTCGGGTTTCCCTGTTTTGCGGCGATGCGCTGATTGCGGGTACATTCCCACTGTGTGACGGGGTATTGCTTATCCCAGGCTTCGAACAGCTGGGTTTGCTGGCTGGAAAGACGTAACTGATAGCGGTCGCGCATGTAGAAATAGGTACGCGCGATCTGGCCGCGAGCGCGAGTGGGCGGTTCTGCCAGATTATTTTTGAAGTCGACCTTCATCTCGCATTGACCATATTGGGATGCACCCCCGTTCCATTGCCCAGACATGGCATTACCACGATCGCCGTTTACCTCGCCGATAGCGGGCTGCAGGTTATGCAAATCGGTTTCCATCTCACGGTAGACAGGATCGCTGTTACAGTTCTTTCTGCCGCCATCCTGCCAGCACTGGCGCTGGTGGCCGAACTGCCAGGCGGGTACAACGTGCTCCCATTCGATACGGCTGGCACGCTGCTCATTTTTCCTCACTTGATAGCCACAGGCTTCAAGGTCGGGCGTACCTTTTTTGCCCTGCCACGTAATCTTGCAGCCACAGTAGAACGAACCCGGCGCATCGCGATTAATGTCGACTGCGGCGGCTTTTGCTTGCGAAAAATTATTGATGTTTTGACCCAGCGCGGTGGCCGAAAACAGACCCGCGCCTACGGCGGCGATAGCGAGAATTTTGCGTAGCATATTCCAAATAATCCACTGGCTGTAAAGTTGGCAGACTACCGGATGTCTCGTCGGCAGGCAAATGCAAAAGCAGTTTTTAAAACTGGAAATTCCCTTTTAAATAGAACTTTTTACATCATGACGTAAGGTTTTCCCGCAACGACGACAGCGATATTCTGTTTCGCCGCGCAGCACCCGATTGTGCCGACGGATCGTCAACTCATGCCGTTGGCAATCACACAGGTAGGTGAAGGTTTTCCCCTGTACGGATTGCACCGCAAACCGATGCGTGCGTTTTGCCGGGACGCACAGCACGTTTTCCATCATCCAGCGCCATTCCTTGCCATGCGGGGCGACACGGCCAAAACGTGCATAAACCAGCAGATGAGCCAACTCATGGGGAACCACTTCATCGATAAAGGCCTGCTGGTTTTCCTGCAACAAGACGGGATTCAGCCGAATTTCCCAGTGTTGCAGCCAGGCCGTTCCTGCCGTTGAACCGCGTTGCTGGTAATTTACTGCTGGCTCGGTGTAGTCCGTCTGCAAGGTGAGGTTAGCCTGCTGCAATTTATCACGCAGACAGCGCATCACAGCCTGATGGCTGGCAATGGGGATTCGGGGTGTGTTCATTGCTGTGAGCATAAATTGAGTGGCAGGGAGACGCAATAGGCGAAGCGGAGGGAAATTCAGGGGAGGTAGAATGAAAAACGGCGAACTCTCATTCGCCGTTTGGTGTTTATTGCATCACCAGATTACAGGCCCGCAGCTTCGCGTAGCTCTGCGGCTTTGTCCGTTTTTTCCCACGGGAAATGTTCGCGGCCAAAGTGACCGTAGGCAGCCGTTTCCTGATAAATCGGATGCAGTAGATCCAGCATCTGGATTAAGCCGTAAGGACGCAGATCGAAGAATTCGCGCACCAGCAGCGTCAGTTGCTCGGTGGACACTTTCTCTGTGCCGAAGGTTTCGATCATGATGGAAGTCGGTTCTGCCACGCCGATAGCGTAGGACACCTGAATTTCGCAGCGATCGGCCAGACCAGCCGCGACGATATTCTTGGCAACGTAGCGTGCAGCATAGGCAGCAGAACGGTCTACTTTAGACGGATCCTTACCGGAGAATGCACCGCCGCCGTGACGTGCCGCGCCGCCGTAGGTATCAACGATAATTTTACGACCAGTCAGGCCGCAGTCACCCATTGGGCCACCGATAACAAAGCGCCCGGTTGGGTTGATGAAATATTTGGTATTGGCAGACAGCCATTCTGCAGGCAGAACTGGCTTGATGATCTCTTCCATCACCGCTTCATGCAGATCTTTCTGGCTGATGTCTTCTGAATGCTGAGTAGACAGCACCACGGCATCGATGCCAGCAATCTTGCCATCGTCGTACAGGAACGTAACCTGACTTTTTGCGTCTGGGCGCAGCCACGGCAGAGAACCGCTCTTGCGGACTTCTGACTGGCGCTGAACCAGACGGTGTGCATAAGTCACGGGTGCTGGCATCAGGACGTCGGTTTCGTTGGTCGCGTAACCGAACATCAGACCCTGATCGCCTGCGCCTTGTTCCAGAGGATCGCGGCGGTCAACGCCCTGATTGATGTCAGGAGACTGCTTGCCAATCGCGCTTAGTACGGCACAAGAGTTGGCATCAAAACCCATTTCAGAATTGACATAACCAATATCACGCACGGTACGACGGGTAATTTCTTCAATGTCGACCCAGGCGCTGGTAGTAATTTCACCACCGACTAACACCATTCCGGTCTTTACATAAGTCTCACAAGCGACACGCGCTTTTGGGTCTTGCTCCAGAATGGCGTCGAGAACCGCATCAGAAATCTGGTCAGCAATTTTATCAGGATGTCCTTCAGAGACTGACTCGGACGTAAAAAGGTGTTTAGCCATGAGTTTCTTTACCTTCAAATCAAAGCCGTTAAGCAGTGTATCAGTTAATCGGTATAGACGGATTAACATCTGGATGGCTATTCTAGGTCACCTTTTGGTCTCAGTGCCAGTAGTTTTTCGCATTAGCACGCCATCGTCCTTTTATCATCGGCCGTTTTTTCTTTTACAAGAGATGACTAGCGGTAATTTTCATTTTGCTTTTCCAGCAGCATGTCGGTATAAACGGCGAGCGGTGATGCAACCCGCGATATCTTGAATTTTTTATTGATAGCTGACCGCATAGCCTGCGGCGCACGTGGAGGTGGTAGGATTAATGATCCGTTGTTTACTGAGTGTATTGCGTTCGCAATATGTCCCTTTTGACGCTACCGCGTCCGCGACTCAACCCTTCTTTTCCGTTTCTCGACGTAGCCTGTCTTTAAATTCGACACAGGACTCTAGGGCTGGTTAACCTGCCTGTTATTCTTTCTGCCAGAAGCGTTTAGCGTCTTTCTGGTCACGTTCGCCCGGTGGTTTTCACAACGAGTTTTATCGACCCGTAACACGGAGCCTGACAACGTGTTTTACACTAATAAGAGTAATAAAGTGACGGCATACTTCACTACGCCGGTTTTTTCACTGTCGATGCCGCATGTTGCAGGTATGCTCATGTGGGCTGTTTATTCAGGTACTGATGTGATCCGCAGTCTAGAAAAAGAAGAGGTTCGTTATGTCTGACGACATGATTCATCACGGCTCGTCAGCGACGGGTAAACATGAAAATTTGCGCTCTATGCAGGAGGTTGCCATGAATGACCGTAATGCCAGCGAAATGCTTCGTACTTACAATATTGCCTGGTGGGGCAATAATTACTATGACGTCAATGAACTCGGCCACATTAGCGTGTGCCCGGATCCTGACGTACCAGAAGCTCGCGTCGATCTGGCCAGATTGGTCAAAGATATGCAGAAAGATAACCATCAGCGCCTTCCTGCGCTGTTCTGCTTTCCGCAAATCCTCCAGCATCGCCTGCGTTCTATTAACGCGGCGTTTAAACAGGCTCGCGAATCGTTTGGCTATGAAGGCGGGTATTTTCTGGTTTATCCGATCAAGGTTAACCAGCATCGTCGCGTCATTGAGTCACTGGCTAATTCCGGTGAACCGTTGGGTCTGGAAGCCGGTTCAAAAGCGGAGCTGATGGCGGTACTGGGTCACGCGGGCATGACCCGCACGGTGATTGTGTGTAACGGCTACAAAGACCGTGAATACATCCGTCTGGCACTCATCGGCGAAAAGCTGGGCCACAAGGTTTATCTGGTCATCGAGAAGATGTCCGAAATTCGGCTGGTGTTGGAAGAAGCCGAGCGCTTGAATGTGGTGCCGCGCCTCGGCGTCCGTGCGCGTCTGGCTTCTCAGGGGTCGGGCAAGTGGCAATCCAGCGGCGGTGAAAAATCCAAGTTTGGTCTGGCGGCGGTTCAGGTGCTGCAACTGGTTGAGATGCTGCGCGAAGCGGGGCGGTTGGATAGCCTGCAACTGCTGCATTTTCATCTGGGATCGCAGTTGGCGAATATCCGTGATATTGCGACGGGCGTGCGTGAGTCTGCGCGCTTCTATGTCGAACTGCATAAGCTGGGCGTAAATATTCAGTGCTTCGACGTCGGTGGCGGGTTGGGCGTGGATTATGAAGGCACGCGCTCTCAGTCTGATTGCTCAGTGAACTATGGCCTGAACGAATACGCCAACAACGTGATTTGGGGCATCGGTGATGCCTGTAACGAAAACGGGTTGCCACATCCAACGGTTATCACCGAATCTGGCCGTGCGGTAACCGCGCACCATACCGTGCTGGTTTCCAATATTATCGGGGTTGAACGCAACGAGTTCAGTGACCCGACTGAGCCGGAAGAAGGCGATCCGCGTGCGCTGGAGAGCCTGTGGTCAACCTGGAAAGAAATCAAGCAGCCAGGGAAACGCCGTTCGCTGCGTGAATGGCTGCACGATAGCCAGATGGACTTGCACGATGTGCATACCCAATACACGCACGGCATGTTGGATCTGACGCAGCGTGCGAAAGCAGAGCAGCTTTATCTGAGCATCTGTCAGATGATTCAGGAACAGCTGGATCCGAGCAACCGTGCGCACCGGCCGGTGATTGATGAATTACAGGAGCGGATGGCTGACAAGCTGTATGTCAACTTCTCGTTGTTCCAATCCATGCCGGATGCATGGGGGATCGATCAGTTGTTCCCAGTAATGCCGTTGGAAGGGTTAAACAAGCCGCCTGAGCGCCGTGCTGTCGTGCTCGACATCACTTGTGATTCCGATGGTACGATAGATCACTATGTCGATGGTGACGGGATCGCGACGACGATGCCAATGCCGCCTTACGATCCAGAAAACCCGCCGCTGCTGGGCTTCTTTATGGTCGGTGCCTATCAGGAAATTCTGGGGAATATGCATAACCTGTTTGGCGATACGTCGACCGTTGACGTGTTTGTCTTCCAGGATGGCACCGTTGAGATTGAAGAGTCTGACGAAGGGAATACGGTTGCCGACATGCTGGAATATGTGCAGCTTGACCCCAAAGTGCTGATGACCCGTTTCCGCGATCAGGTGAAAGAAACTGACCTGGATACCGAACTTCAGGCGCAGTTCCTGGAGGAGTTTGAAAGCGGGCTGTACGGCTATACTTATTTGGAAGATGAAGAGTGAGTATACCCTAAATAATTCGAGTTTCAGGAAGGCGGCAAGGGAAGGAGTCCCGATGAGCTTACACAGATAAGTGATTCGGGTGAACATCCCTTTTTTCGACTATCGCTCAGATAAGCGAGTCATGCCGATCAGTTCAGGAGCCGTTAAGCGATCCAGGCATTGTGTAAAAATCCGGAAATGTTCCTCATTTCCGGATTTTTTTATGCGTATCGCTCAGGTTCTTGATCTTGTCTCCTGCTACACAACGATGTCGAGAGTAAAGAAAGTGTGTGGAGGATGGTTGACGCTGCGGAACTACGATGCACAGGTGGGTGAATCAATGGCATTAGTGAAAGCGTTAAATATGATGACGTTACTGGGTATGCCGCACCGTGTGCGCATTGCCTGAGTGGTGAGGGAACGGTTTTGCTATACCTCGAAATTTATTTATTCAACAAAGCCGTCAGTTGAGTATCCCTTTAACGAAATTGGCATATTAATAACGACATAAAACAACAAATTAATTCAATGTTATCGGGGGCTGCCATCAAGTGAATTGGTTAGTAGGATTGATGTCTTAATTATTAAATATGTAACTTATTTGTAATGTTTTTGAAATTAACACGGATTAGGCTTCCCTGATGTTTTTTTGTTGAAAATTATTCTTTACATAACATTTGGTTATATCCGTCAATTACTGACAAGGAAAAGGTACAAATGTTGAATAAAACTACGGATCAAGTAGTACAAAATGAAATTATTAATACTTTTAATGATAGTGAATACTTTGACAGGCTTAACAAAAAAATTTCGTTAACTTTATCTAATGTTATGGTTGTGGGGGTTGGCTACGTAGGCATCCCATTGATTAAGCGGTTGGGTGAGACCGGATTTAGTGTAGTTGGCTATGATGTTGACGAAGCTAAAATTGAAAGTCTCCAAAAAGGAATATCACCAATACCACATATTAGTGAGGGCTACTTTAACCAAGCAGCGCACGGTTCGAAGATATGCTTCACTTCTCAGGCATCAATTGTTAATGATATGGATGTGATTATCATCTGTGTACCCACGCCATTAACTGTAAACAACACCCCAGATATGTCATACATCGAAAGTGCATTAGAAAGTCTAGTTCCGCACATAAAGAAAGGAACTTTAATTTCATTAGAAAGCACAACTTTTCCCGGAACAACTGAAGAAATCATCCTCCCATTTCTGAAAAAAAATGGATTTTCAATCGGCTATGACATCTTCTTGGGTTACTCACCAGAAAGAGAAGATCCAGGAAATAAACAATTTGATCTTAACCAAATCCCCAAAATTGTTTCTGGGTGCAGCGATGAATGCAAATTCCTTATGGAAAAACTATATTCGCTTATAGTCGATCAAATAGTACCAGTTAGTAGCCCCAGGGCTGCCGAAATGACAAAAATCGTAGAGAACACACAACGGTTTATTAATATTAGTTTAGTTAATGAACTGAAAATGATTGCGGACAAGATGAGCATTGACATTTTTGAAGTGATCAATGCGGCTTCGACAAAACCATTTGGATTTACACCCTATTATCCTGGACCAGGAATAGGAGGGCATTGCATACCGGTTGACCCGCATTACTTAAATTGGAAATGTAAAGAATACGGTATAAAGTCAAGATTTATTGAGCTTGCTGAAGATATAAATCTTGCCATGCCAAATTATATAGTTAACAAGATTCAAGTAGAAATAAATAAATCCCAAAAATCCTTATTCAACAGTAATATATTAGTTATGGGAGTATCTTACAAAAAGGATGTGGGAGACATAAGAGATTCACCTGTGATTAAAATAATTGAGTTACTTATTGAGCAAGGCGTAAATATATCATTCTTTGATCCCTACATAGATAGAATAAACATTAAGAAGAGAACCTTCCTGTGTGAGAATTTAGAACTGAAAAAATTTGATAAGTATGATGCTATCCTTATCGCAACAGACCATACCCAATTTAATTATAAAGAATTAGTAATGAGTGCCCAGCTTATTATTGATGCTAGGGGGATCTATAAAGAACTACCGGAAAATATAAAAAGAGCATAAACAAATGATCATTAAACCATTAACCACAAATGTAATTATTAGTTTGGTTGCGCACCTATATACATCGTCAGGTTTACTGTGCTCGGTGATGATATTTAACTCAATACTTTCTGATAATATAAGAACAGCAATCATTTGGATGATGATTTCCATTCTTATAGATTTAACGGACGGAACCTTAGCCAGAAGCGTTAATGTAACAAGATATACACCTTTCATTGATGGGGTAAAGATGGATTACTTAGTGGATTTCATTAACGTGACGTTCCTACCATTAATCTTAATTTACAAAGCCGGTTGGATTCCAAATGAATCAATTATTTTCATTTCTGTTCCATTAATAGCAAGTTTATTCAATTATTGCTTGGTAAAGAAAAAAGCTCATTCCGCAGGTTTTTTTCAAGGTTTTCCAGCATTTTACAGTATCCTTTGCTTATATCTCTATATCCTAGACGGTGCGTTTAGTCGTTATTTAATTGTGGTTTTGTTGCATGTAGTAGCAATCGCAGAATTACTACCAATTATGTTCCTGAGAGCGAGGGGAGCATATAAATATAGTAAAGTAGTTAATGTTGGTGGCACACTTTGGCTGATTTTTTTACTGGCTATATTTTATACCATGCCAAAATATTCTTATACCTTGGTTATGGTTTCTCTTATCTATCCTTTACTGTATGTAATTTTATCCATAATTGCTTATCATGATTACAAAAATAATTTTAAAGTGACTCAGGGTATTCAATAATGAGAAGATTGATTTTTTCAGTATTAGGAATGTCAATTTTCATTTTAATAACATTACTTGCAGTTCCTCTTGAAAATGTCATTAAAGGAAAGTTAGTGTTTCCCAAGTCCTATGGCCCTGAAACACGGTTTTCGGGTGGAATAGCATTACCATTAGGAAGTAAAGAATCATCCATACAAATATATGGCGCTAGATTACTCGGGTTAAGAGGTGCTTTTGCAATACACACTTGGGTTGCTATAAAAAGTAAATCTGATAGTGAATATACTACTTATGAAATGGACGATGACCCTGACATCCCAGACGAAGAGGAAAATTTCTTTTTAGTAAACAAGCGACGACCAGACCAAGCGTGGTTTGGTAGCAAAGCATTTCTTATTTATGAGGTCAATGGCCCCGAGGCAGAGCATTTAATCAAAACTGTGAAAAATGCAATTGACAACTACCCTTACCAAAATATGTACAGAAGTTGGCCTGGACCAAATTGTAATACTTTCACTCAGTATGTAATAGATCACACACCCGAAATAAAGGCATATTTACCGTCGGCAGCTATCGGAAAAACATATAATTATGCGACTGGGTTTACAAATGAAGACAGGGAGGGAAAACTACTTAGCTCATTATTTAAATATAGGAAGGATGGCGAATTAGTGACTGTTACTATTATGGGGTTGAACTATGAGTTCGATATAAATAAATTCAATGTTAATCTACCGGGAAGTTTATGATAAAAGTATCAAAGCAAACAATTAGTCAGCGAGATGAAAATGCACTTATTCAAGCTCTTAGAGATGAATTTCTGACAGGTGGAATTTCAGTTTCAAAATTCGAACAAAGATTCGCATCATTTGTCGGGTGTAAAGAAGCTATAGCCGTTTCAAGTGGGACAGCAGCATTACATCTCGCTTCGATTATTCTAGGTCTTAAAGCAGGTGACGCAGTATTTGTACCCTGTAACACGTTTGCAGCAACTATTAATAGTATTATATATGTGGGAGCAACTCCAATAATTGTTGATGTTGACCTAAAAGATGGGAATATGTGTCCGCAAAGTTTATTGGATGGGATACAACTTGCTTGCAATCTAAAACTAAACGCGAAAGCAGTATTTGTGGTTCATTTTGCTGGTCACCCTGCGAACATGATTAGCATAACAGAAATTGCAAAACAAAACGGAATAGATGTCGTTGAGGATTCATGCCATGCGCTCGGAGCGCAAGTTAAAAGCTTTCAAAATTCAAACTTCCAGCACTGCGGCACTCAAGGTGATCTTGCTGTCTGGAGCTTCCATCCGACTAAGCACATTACAACTGGCGAAGGTGGCATGCTCACTACAAATAATAGTGAACTTGCCTCAAAAGCGAGAATGTACAGAAACCATGGAATATTTAGGGATGAAGGCAATCAGCAAAAATATCCTTGGCTATACGATATAAAGGTCATTGGTCACAACTTTCGCATGTCTGATCTTAACGCTGCATTAGGGATATCACAGCTTGAGTCTATAGAGGATAAATTAACTAGACATAGAGCAGTAGCATCAATGTACCATGATTTCTTGAAAGGATTCAATCTTGTTGAACCGTTAGGAGAGCCTCAGTCTGAGCGTCATAAACACGCTTACCATATATTCCCTGTAAAAATTGATTTTAAAGGAGAGGGGTTTCTCAGAGGAAAATTAATGTCTTACTTACTTGGGCAGGGTATACAAACACAAGTACACTATATTCCATTACATTTTCATTCTGCATACAGAGCTATGAGCATCCCGAAAGTGAATTTAAAAAATGGTGAAAAACTGTATACCTCGATCCTTTCACTTCCAATGCACGAAGGCGTAAGCGATCAGGATGTAGTTAAAGTGATTTCTTTACTTGAAAAGGGGTTAAAACAATGCTGATAAAGTCTCTCATCAAATATCGTAAAGAGGAGTTAAAATATGCATTACTAGGTTTTGTTTTCGGAATTATAGCATATGTCAGCGTTAATTCTTTTTTAGTAATGGTATTTACATGGTTTACCATTGTGATGATAACATTAACTGTTTTTTATTTCTTCAACAGTACTAAAATATTCTTAAAAAATGTAGATGGATTAAGTAAAACTTTTTCTTTCTTAATCCTTTTGCCTTTTTATATCATTAATATTTTTTACTTTAAAGTTCAAAGATTGAAATCTAATCAAAGTCGAGAGTTTCAGAAAGTAAATAATGAGTTATATATAGGTCGACTTATAAATTACAATAGACTTCCTAGCGTTGTTGAAAGTGTCATTGATTTAACAGTGGAGTTTATCCCTAAGCCATCAACGCAAGATTACTACAGTATCCCAATTCTTGATGATAGTTATCCCTCAGATGAAAACATCCGGCGGTTTATTGATGTCATCGATAAATGCCACAAGCCCATTTTTATACATTGCGCTGAAGGGCATGGAAGAACACTCTTAATGGCTGCAATTTATCTAAAAAAGAGGGGATTTAACAAAAGCACCGATGAAGCAATTGCAGACATTTGCAAGTTACGTAATCGCTGTAAACTCTCCTTCAGACAAGAGAGGTTCTTATATAGGATAAATGGTGATATATGAAAAAAATAAATAAAATAAACATGATCTCTATAATTCTAATTATATTAACCTTCATCATAGTATCGTGTTGTTTTTTATTATCATCAAGTTTCAATATCGATAGCATCATTTCACAATTTGAACATGCAGAATTACATTATATATTATTGTCTGGATTTTGTGGTATAGCAGGTAACTACATCAAAGGTATTCGTTGGAAAAAACATCAATGTAATGAAAAACGTAAAATGTCATCTGCCTTCGGGTTCTTTTGTATTTCATTAGGGTGTCTTAGCGATTTGATCATTCCCAGAAGTGGTGAATTAATCCGAATCAAAGTCACCCAGCGTAAGTGTGGTGGTAAATTCACTGAAATAATGTCAGGCATCATCTTAGAACGAATTACTGATGCGGTGATAGTCATTTCGTTGTTAATGTTTTCTGCATATGCTGGCTTTAAATTAGTAACCCTAAGTGATTCAATGACAGACGTCATTGCCATGGTATTGAGAATATTAACTGTAATTTCTCTCTTCTTTTGGTTGTTTATAAAAAAGGTAAAAGCGTTTGCAAGAGCCAGACTGGCTTTGGCAACACTTATTAATTATTTTAAGTCTTCGATGAGATATTTTAATTTCACTTATGCTGGGATGGTCTTGTTTTTACTTTCCTCTACAGCTTGGCTACTATATTATTTACAAACTTACTACGCGTTAATCGCTGTGTTTGGTAATCATATTACAATTAAACAGTCACTTTTTGTTTTTCTTGCCGGTACGGTCGGAATGATGATCCCAATACAAGGTGGCATCGGTACTTATCATACTTCGGTGATGCTTGCGCTACGACCATTCTCTAATGATATCAACGCTAATCTTGCGTTTGCTTTAAGCATGCATCTAACCTATGTGGTATCAATTTTTATTTCAACGTTTGTCATATGGGCTTATTTATCCGTCGAGAGGCTATTAAGCAAAGAGAAAAATTATGAATGTAACCGTATTGAGTAAAGAACAGTGGGATCTTATTATTTTGGAAAGTCCTTTTTCAACTGTATTCCATACTTCTTGGTGGAACACTCTGCTATCTAATGTTTTTGGTGGTTCTTGGGAGCCTATTTATCTGAATTCAAAAAATCAGAATTACTTATTGTCACTTTCATTCGGGGGGCCATGGGGTAGTCTAGGTTATATTTCTGGCACTGTTGGGTATGGCGGATTTTTGCCTCTTCACTCAGCGGGAATGACATTGAATGAATACAATGAGCTATACACGAAATTTAAAAATGAAACCAATTTTACATTAAGTAAAGTAGTATCTATACCAGGTGTCATTAGTGATCTAGACAATGGCTTAGCTACCCGCATTCTTTACTTTGATCATCGTGGCTATGACTCTATATTTAATAGTTTTTCTACATCTGTTAGAACTGCAATCAGAAAATCAGAACGTGTGGGTATTTCGATAACGGATGCATGCTTAGAAGACGTTGGAGAAATCACAAAATTGATAAATGAAACACAAGCAAACGTCGGTGCTTGTTATCTCACACCATATGAATTAATACTTGGCATTTATATGTCAAATAAAAATGGTTACATCATTAAGGCCATGTATGGCAATAAAATTATTGCAGCATCAGTATTTATATTTAATGTAAATGAGGTTTTCCATTTCCTAAATGGCTGGGATCGAGAATTCTCTTTGTTAAATGCAAATTATGGAATACTTAATTATGTTATCAAAAAAGAATGTAAATCCAAAAGTCGATTAAATCTTGGTAGTAGTCATTCAATTAATTTGGATAGATCAAAAAAAATGTGGGGCGCTAAAAAGTCATTTTATTTATCAATAGAAGGAAACTAACATGGAAAATTTTGGAAAGGTATTGATTACCGGTGGCTTAGGGTTTATTGGAAGGAAATTGATATCAAGCATCCACAATAGATCTGAATGGATTACAGTTGTAGATATAGCATCTGAACATTCAGATGCGGCAGTTTATGAAAAAATTAATGAGCTAAAAAATATAACTTTTTTAAAAAAGGATTGCTCTCTAAGTGAAACATATGAAGCTCTTGATATGGACTATGATTATATATTCCATATGGGGGCTATTTTAGGCATCAAACTTGTTGCAGACGAACCAATCCAAACAATGGATGTTAATATACTTGGTTTAAGAAAATGTCTAGATTTTGCTATAAAGCAAGTATCCCTTAAGAAATTCATATTTTTCAGCACTAGTGAAGTGTATGGTCCCGAGGCAACGAAACCAGATGAAGGGAATTCTTTTATCATTAATAACGATTCAATGCGTTGGTGCTACGCAGCAAGTAAAATGATGGGGGAGTTTTATTGTAAGGCTTATAGTCAGAAACACTCACTTCCTTACGTTATTATTAGACCATTCAATGTGTATGGACCTAATCGTTATGGGACTAATGCTATGACAGCCTTAGTTACAAATGCAGTGAACAATAAAGATATAAAAATTTCTGGAAACGGTGAACAACGACGTTCATGGTGCCATATCAATGACTTTGTTAGCACGGTAATCAGTGCATCAATTTTACCTTTTGATGAACATAACTGCATATTCAATGTAGGGAATAGTGATTGTTATCTGTCAATGAAAGATTTAGCTTCCTTAGTAGTATTGCTTGCTGAATCTAAATCAAGAATCATGATTGCTGGTGATGCAACTCCTGATGTAGTTGACCGAAGACCTAATACACTGCGGGCTGAAGACCTGCTGAACCATATGCCTAAAGTGTCGTTAGAGGACGGTATCAAAGATGTCATCGCCTGGGTAGAGAACGTTGATGGTAAAAGGAGATGCCAGTGAATAGCAAAAACTGTATAGCAGATTCAATTCTTAATAGAATTGTTGAAGAGGCTGGAATTCAGTCTCAGGGGCCTTTTATAGTTTCTGATAAAGGCTATAGTTCAAACTGTTTTTTTACGAAAACACCTGAAGGTGATATTTGTATTAGAGTTTATTTTAAAGGGTTTGAAGTAGATCAAGTTAAAATGGAAGTAATGTCATTGATTTATTTTTCAGAGAAAAATATCCCTGTCCCTAAAATAATTAAGCTTCGTAATGGAAGTTATTTTTTTAACGATGATGATTTAATTGCCTTCTGCTATTACTGTATACCTGGGAGAACGATTAGCCAGAGAGAGCTAACTCCAGAGATTTCACAGCAGGCGGGCGAAATGCTCTCTAAGATGTTGACTTATTCTCTAGGGTATAGTGAAGCTACAATTCCGCGCAATGATTATGAAGAAGTTCACAAGCTTTTTCGAAATCAATCATCTCGGCTTGCATCTCTTCTCAATGTCAAAACAGTGTTAGCATTCGATGACTTTTTTAAACGCGCTAACCACGCTTGTTATTTTTCTAACCTTGATGAAGGTTTAGTTCACGGGGATTTTTATTACGACAATGTCATATTTAATAATGGCGTTATTTCAGGTGTTATCGATTTTGGTGATGCCTACATTGGGCATCCTTTTACTGACATTGTTATTGGAAGTATGGAATTCTCAACTACTGCAGATCAATTTATTGATAAAGCTTGTATGCTTTCATTTTTACTCCCTTTCAAAAATTATTTGCGTCAGCAAGGTATAAAAGCAGAGTTCTTTTATGACACAATTATTCTGAATTGTATCATGTTTTCGATTTTGACAATCGGAACTGATAATGAAAATGACTATGTACTACGATTCCATAACTTTATCGAGGAAAAACAAAAAAATACTATTATCGATATTATCAATAACGTCCTGGAGGTATGATGATTACTTTTTCTTCGCCTTTTTTAGCTACAGATAGGACGCAAATGGTTATGCCTGAAACGTCTGAAATACGGGCTGTAGAAGCAACAATATTCAATATGAGTGATCTTTTTGATACTTCATGGGGGAAGATTTGGGATAACATATCTTATGCCATCAAAATGTATGGTTCTAGAAATGTTTCTTTCCACTTCCCAATTAATAATTGTAATTTTGTAAATGACCCCTTTGTAAAAAAAAGACTTTATGAAGCTTTTAGCAGGGTGAATGACTTAGGCATGGCTGGGATGGTGGTTCATTCAAACCAAATACATAATTTCGAATGGTGGAGTAAAAACTCTTTAACTGACACAAGACGTAGTGTTATAGATGTTTTGGATGATTTAACTTCTAAGGCCAAAACTAGTTCATGGTTAGCCTTGGAAAACATGCCCGTGATGGATAACTATGGAATTGAGATAGATCCTACCTTTGTTTTCCCTTCAGATTTTAAAGAGCTTCGCGGAACTGGTATAAATGTTGTTTGGGATTTTTGTCATTTTGCAAGCACTATTGCAAGTATCGAATACTCAATTAAAGAGTCAATTGATGATTATTATTACCCAAACAAAATGTTAGTAGATTACAATGGCTTTAAAGAACTTGAGGATATTATAGTTCATTGGCATTTTTCTGCTTTCAAAGGCATCTCAGCACCGATGTCCAAACATTACTGTGAGGAAGGGACTTTACCTTATAAAGGTACTTTAGATGAGAGCGTATATATAGATGCATGGAAATTTATTGCACTTCGTCCAAGTTCAGAAAAAGTCGTCTTTGAAGTACAAGAATCAAACTATTATTTAAGGAAGAATATGATCAAAATGATTGACTGGGGGCGAAATCATGAAAAATAATAACGTTAAATACATACCTGATTTATCTTTTTCTTTGAATTTGGCGACATCATTGATTGAATGTTACCCAGCTTTTGGTTTACCTGGTCAGAAAAAGGCACAGGAAATAGTTTGTAACACCCTCCAGGAAATAGGTTGCGATCAACTTTTTTGGGATGAGTTCTGCGCGGATGATTTATCCCATCTTAAAGACTATGTGGATGTATCTTGTTTCGGCGATATTTTCGAAAATTATCAGAACTTAACTCGGTATAATGTAGTTGCTGTGTTTGATAGTTTTTCTCCGGGCCCTACATTAATTTTAAACGGCCACATTGATGTTGACTATGTCTATGATGAAGCTTTATGGACAGTGACGGATGGTTGGAGAAAACCATTCATCTTGAACAATCGACTGTATGGACGCGGAAGCACCGACATGCTCATGGGGCTTGTCAGTAATATTTTGATAGGTAAATGGCTTGCCGAAAACAGAACCAAATGGACTGGCAAGGTAGTAATTGTATCGGTTATTGACGAGGAAGTTGGCGGTAATGGTACGCTTCGCTCACTGGAATTTTTGAAATGTCGTAATTTGTTGTCTGCAAAAACAGAGTGCCTTATTTCGGAACCCAGCGATGGAAGAATGTGCATTGAGTCATTGGGTTTCGTCCATTGCATACTACAGGCAAAAGCCTTGCCAATACATATGGGAGTTGCTACCCCAGAGAATAATGCATTTTGGAAGCTCTGCAAGGCTTTGAAGTGTCTAGAAGAGAAATATTCAACCTCTGGCTTTCGTTTTAATTTAGGTATAATCGGAGGCGGGAAAGAGGCTGCTATTCCTTTAGGCAGCTGTAAAGCCGAGTGTACAATTTTTTACCCTTTTTCATTTTTACTTGACAACCTGAAGACTGAAATTGAACTTATATGTTCCACTATGGATGTTTCATGTTACTTTTCTTCTTTCAATTTTGAAGGCGCTTCTTATGAAATTTCGTCACTAGCTAAAAATATACTTAATAAATCTAATACAGACTCATCAGCCTTTAGTAGTGATTCTAGCCTTTTTCCAAGCCCCTGTGATGCAAGACTATATAAAGAATACAATATACCAACTGTTATATTTGGTCCTGGATATTTGAAGGATGCTCATAGTATTGATGAATCCATATGTCTCAAGCAATGGCAGGAAATACACTGCCTGACACTTTCTGGTTGTGTGAGGTACCTTAATGATTATTGATGATAGGTTCCCTAAGCAACCTTTAAAAATAAAAGTTCCTCTTTATGGTAAGGAAAATGTTGGCTCTAAGTGCATTAAAGACTTTTTCAGTTTTGAATCATATGTCGATATACTAAAGAAATTATCAGAATTTGTAGCTAATCACTATTGCGTAAATCCATACAATATTGAATTTACTGCATCAGCAACAAGAGCTTTATATGATCTTTTGTATATGTATAAATGTAAGATTCCTGGTTTCAGGCGTGTTGCACTACCAAATTTTTCTTGCCCACAACTATTAAGTGCAATTTTAAGCCTTAGACTAACTCCTGTTCTTTATGAATTAAATAACTGGGATGCTCCTGAGATACTGTTTTACAATAACGATTTTGAGGCCATTATTATACCTTCCTTGCTTGGTTCTAGAGCTAGAAATCATGCATTGATAAAGAGTCTGATAGAGCGGAAGGTTAAGGTTATTATCGATGATGCCCAATCATTTCCAAATTTTACATCCGGATACTACGCTCCATATAGTGCTATTCTAATATCTTTCGGTAAATCGAAGAAGTGTCGTGGAAATGGCGGCGGTGCTATTATTTTAGGGGAAATGGAGCGTTTTTTTTATGTCAATAGAACCAAGGTTTTAAACTCCGGCTTACCATCTGGTAATGTACTTTCTACCAGTTATGGGAATAAAAAAATTTATGCGAAGTTAAGTGATTTTTTGAACGATTATGATTTTTTTACAGCTCCGTGCCCAACCGTTTCTGAGGCATGTTTCATTACTGCTTTAACCAACCTTGAATGTTACATTAGTCACCACGCACAAAATCATAAGAAATTCCATGCCCTTTCTTTGGCCGTAAAGAAAACTCTAGGAAATGGTTCATTCTTAGCCTTAAGCGATATTTCAGATATCCCTAGCGTTTTCTTTTTGTTAGTTAATAATCGCTATGAACTCAGTATGCAATTGGCGGCAATGGGTATACAAACCACATGGTACTACTTCCCCTTATCGCAGTTAAACCTTCCATTTAACTACGAAATTATAGGAGGAAGTGATTCGGAAAGCGTAAAGCTTGCTAACTCAAGCCTTATTTTACCCTATCGCACTGACTTAACCGACTATGAGTATGAAATTTTATTGAAATCTGTTCTTACTCTATAAATTAACGCTGTAAAAAAATCTTACTGTTTTATCAATTAGATTTTATTGGCCTTTATACGTTGATGAGTCGCATTGATTAAATGGTATTTCCACAGAATACATTCCTTCTCCTTGCTTCACTAGTTGGAAACGAGGAGTGTCGTGGCACAGTAAATTTGGCCACTTGGTTAAAGGTGATATTCTCACCTCAACATAAAACAGGTGACTTAATGAACAAAAAAACTAAGCGTACCTTCTCCTCCGAGTTCAGGCTGGAATATACTCAACTTATTGTTATAAGGGATACTCATATCGCGAAGCCAGTGAGTCAATGAACGTCGGCTCTTCCACTCTCGAGGCATGGGTACGCCTGCTCAGACGAGAGCGTAAGGGGATTACGCCCTCCCCCCATAACGCCAGCGCATCCGTGAGCTGGAGAAGCAAGTTCGCCGTCTGGAGGAACAGAACACGATATTAAAAAAGGCTACCGCGTTCTTGATGTCCGACTCGCTGAACGGTTCACGATAGTTGCTAGGCTGAGCGACAGCCACACGATTGTCAGCCTTTGTTCCGCGCTGGAAATACACCGTAGCAGTTACCGGTACTGGCTGAAGCGACGCGATGCCATTAATCCGGCACAGCTCAGGTTGTACAGTGAAATACGCCGGGCATGGAACCAGAGTCGTGGCTCCGCAGGTGCACGCACTCTGGCTAATATGCTGACCCACAACGGTGTCCCGATGAGTCGTTATCGTGCTGGGCGTCATGGATCTTTTTGCCCGCAGAGTGGTTGGCTGGAGCCTGTCAGCAAATGTCGATATAGCACTGATAAGCAATGCCTTGCGAATGGCATATGAGGTACGTGGTCAACCGCGGGATGTCATGTTCCATAGTGATCAAGGAAGCCAGTATACAGGCCTGAAATATCAACGCCTCTGGCGTTACAGAATAAAGCAAAGCGCCAGTCGGCGAGGAAATTGCTGGGATAACAGTCCAATGGAACGCTTCTTCTGTAGTCTGGAAACAGAATGGGTCCCTGCATATGGTTACGCAGACAAGGACGAGGCTCGGCGACAAATCAGTGGTTATATATTGAACGACTACAATTGCGTCAGGCCTCACCAGTACAACGGTGGACTACCACCGGAAGAATCCGAGAACAGATACCGTTCTTAACTGTAAAACGGTGGCTAATATTACTTGACCACTACATTGGCCGAATCAACTGAGCTTCTCAGAGTCATTCAGGTTGGTCATGAGAATGTTGATGAGTTTACAGGGGGTTTACTTGGCTGGATCTCGGCGTTGATGTGTGATCTGGAGAGTCTGGGTCAACTGGTAAAATTACCGATACGGAGGGAAAGGGCCTTCCTCGAGTGGTAAAAGAAAGGCCGCAAGAAAAATACGGAAAATTTTTAAAAACAACCAGTTAGTTCCTTTTCTGGTTGGCGTTACTCAGATAAGCGAATTACTCATATTGATATCGGCTGCTGGTTTTGGAAGGGAATCAAATTCTTCAATGACGCTGTCTTTGAAGATAATTTTAGCAATAAGCAGTAAAGAGTTTTTATCCTGAACGCCATATTTATTCAGTAATCGTGATTTGCTGTTCAGTACTGACTTCTTATTTAATCCGATGATATCGGCAATCGCTTCCGCTGTGTAGCCCGCACACCAATGCTGGAATACGGCATATTCAGATTTTGACAGTCTGACGGGACTGAATAAACGGCGGTCATGAAGGTGGACGAAATCGAGTAATTTATAAAAAGAATCGATGGCTGCTGACTTTGAAATAAGAATCGTTTTTTCGTCAATGCACACGGGAGGGTGATTGGGAGAATTATTGATGATAACGAACGACGACGCCATATTATAAAAGTGAGTTCTTATCGACTCGTAGTATTCCTCAAAGCCCTCGCTGCTACCGTCAATGATGAAAATACATTTCTTCTTTCCTTGCTGCAGCGTAAACCTGTTGACGGGTTTTATCGAGAGCATAGAGATACTAGATAGGATTTCCCGTAATCCCACCGTGGTAAAATTGCATTTACTGAAAATTCTCACATCCATGATTTTTAACACATATGAGTTTATTGTCTGAAAGTGGCCATAAACCAATAATCGTTGCTGATGTTGTCCAGTTATTAAGAAATCGCGATCCTGAAATGCCTTTAAATCGCTAAAAAGGTGGAGCTTCTAGAGAAACCTGCGGGCGCGACAACAGGTTTTATCATATATCTATATGATCAAACTGGAAAAAATTTTATTGGTTTAACATAGTATGCTTGATTTACTGGTTTATTTCTATCTTTAAATACAGGGGGTTACTCCATCATTCTTGTTTATTGCGACGGATGTCTCTGTGTTAATCGCGATTGTCTGTTTTCCGTATGCCGCCGCATTCGCGGAGTGCTGCTTCCAACATCTGGAAATCTGCCGAGATTCGTTTCTTAAAAAGAGAACGGAAAGTAAATATGATTGAAAATAGCTATCTATTTATATCTATTAATTCTTAAATCCTATCATGAAGAAGATAGAAGCGATTGCAGATAGCTGTTATGTAACAGCTTACCGTGAATATGATGGGGATGATAGTGGTCGGATGACTAGCGGGCAATTGAGATTTTTTCAATTGCCCTTGGGTAGACGTTTTGCAAGTAATCAGGGTGTGGAATTACTTCCCAGCAGCAATACGTTCACGAATGTGTTTCGCGCGGCCTTCTGATGAAGGGTGAGAATCGAACATGCTGCTCTCACGACCGGCATCCAGTTTGGCTAGCTTTTCAAAGCTGCTTGCCAGACCTTCCAGCTTGACGCCACGTTTCTTCAGTAGATCGAAGGAGTAATCGTCTGCCTGCGTTTCCTGAGTTTGAGAGAATTGGGAATTAACCAGTTCTTCTCCCAGATCGGCGAGCTGAGACTGTGACAGGGACGCCGCTACACCACCCGCAGAGCTGATTGCAGTACGTGCGGCAGTCGCCGCATAGGCAACCTGCATAGCTTTACGCGTGTGGCCCAGCGCAACGTGGCCAATTTCGTGGCCGAGAACGCCTTCCACTTCATTGTCATTCATCATATCCATCAGGCCGCTGTATACGCGGATGCAACCGTTAGCCATTGCCCAAGCGTTAACGTCTTTTGTCAGATAAACCTTATAGTTGGCCGGTGTACCGTTGATGTCATGACCCAGTGCATCTGCAATTTTATTCAGGCGCTGTGTATATTTGCTGTCGGCAGGGGCAATCTTTGCTTCTTTATCCATTTGCTCACAGGACTGATTGCTGAGCGATTTCACATCAGCATCGCTGAGTGTTGCCGCCTGGAAAGCCTGTGCGCCGGATTGCATTAAAGTACTGGTGTTTAAGTTCTGGCAGCCAGTCAGCAAGGTTGCGACACACAGCGCCAGTACAGAAGAACGAATAGCCATAAAAATCATCTCTATACGATTAATGTTTATTTTTTAATATCAAAAAAGCGGCTTTAAGGTACCCGAAAACGGTATTGATAAATAGATCGGAAAATCTGATTTGCATTTTTTCTGATAGCCCGTAGGCCATGAATTTTGTTTCCGGTGCGTTCCAAAAAGAGGCTGTGGATAAAGGTAAACCCACTGGAAAACAGTGCGTATGGCGCTGCAATCCACTGCACAATTGGCAAAAGAACCGCCATTGATTCGTTAGCCGATAAATCCCTGTTTTTTGCTCACGGTTCCATGTGCATTCCCTCTGCTTTTCATGTACATTTGTAATCATATTTATTTTGTCATTCTTGTTTAAATTGTTGTTTTTTATAAATTATTCAAGAAAATCAGTCGTTCAATCCGATCTGGAGTCAAGCATGTCCTCTCGTAAAGAACTTGCCAATGCTATCCGTGCGCTGAGCATGGATGGGGTGCAGAAAGCCAAATCCGGTCACCCTGGTGCACCGATGGGCATGGCCGATATCGCCGAAGTGCTGTGGCGCGATTATCTTAACCATAATCCGACCAACCCTAACTGGGCCAACCGTGACCGCTTCGTGCTGTCCAACGGCCACGCTTCCATGCTGATTTACAGCCTGCTGCATCTCTCCGGCTACGACCTGCCGATTGAAGAACTGAAAAACTTCCGTCAGCTGCATTCCAAAACCCCAGGCCACCCTGAATACGGTTACACTGCCGGCGTTGAAACCACCACCGGCCCGCTGGGTCAGGGTGTTGCCAACGCAGTGGGTATGGCGATTGCTGAGCGTACGCTGGCAGCACAGTTCAACCGTCCGGGCCACGAGATTGTTAACCATCATACCTACACCTTCCTGGGTGACGGCTGCATGATGGAAGGGATTTCCCACGAAGTCTGCTCGCTGGCAGGCACCATGAAGCTCGGCAAACTGACCGCGTTTTATGATGACAACGGCATCTCCATTGACGGCCACGTTGAAGGCTGGTTTACCGACGATACCGCTGCCCGCTTTGAAGCCTACGGCTGGCACGTTGTGCGCGGCGTAGACGGTCACGATGCGGACGCTATCAAGCGCGCTATCGGCGAAGCACAGCTGGTTACCGACAAGCCGTCGCTGCTGATGTGCAAAACCGTGATTGGCTTCGGTTCACCGAACAAGGCCGGTACGCACGATTCCCACGGTGCACCGCTGGGTGATGCGGAAGTCGCGGCTTCCCGCGAACAGCTGGGTTGGGCGCACGCGCCGTTTGATATCCCGGCTGACATTTATGCCGCATGGGATGCCAAACCGGCCGGTCAGCGTAAGGAAGCGGCCTGGGACGAGGCGTTTGCCGCCTACGCCAGCGCGTACCCTGAGCTGGCTGCCGAGTTCAAACGCCGCACCGGCGGTGAACTGCCAGCCAACTGGCAGACTGACGCACAGAAATTTATCGACGATTTGCAGGCGAATCCGGCGAAAATCGCCAGCCGCAAAGCGTCACAGAACGCACTGGAAGCCTACGGCAAACTGCTGCCGGAATTCCTGGGCGGCTCTGCTGACCTGGCTCCGAGCAACCTGACCATCTGGTCTGGTTCTGTTTCACTGGATAAAGACCACGCGGGCAACTACATCCACTACGGCGTGCGCGAATTCGGTATGACGGCGATTGCCAACGGGATTGCGCTGCACGGTGGCTTTGTACCGTACACCGCGACCTTCCTGATGTTTGTGGAATACGCGCGTAACGCCGTGCGTATGGCCGCGCTGATGAAAATCCGCAGCATCTACGTTTACACCCACGACTCCATCGGTCTGGGCGAAGACGGCCCGACGCACCAGCCGGTTGAACAGCTGGCAAGCCTGCGCGTGACGCCGAACATGAGCAACTGGCGTCCGGCAGATCAGGTGGAAACGGCGGTGGCGTGGAAATACGCAATCGAGCGTCAGGATGGCCCGACGTCGCTGATCCTGTCTCGTCAGAATCTGGCGCAGCAGCCACGTACTGCTGAGCAGTTGGCGAACGTGGCAAAAGGCGGCTATGTGCTGAAAGACAGCGACGGTCAACCTGAGCTGATCCTGATTGCCACCGGTTCTGAAGTTGAACTGGCTGTTGGCGCGTATGACAAACTGACTGCCGCAGGCCGCAAGGTGCGCGTAGTGTCTATGCCGTCTACGGATGCGTTCGACAAGCAGGATGCTGCCTATCGTGAAGCGGTGCTGCCAAAAGCGGTATCGGCACGCGTAGCAATTGAAGCGGGTATCGCGGACTACTGGTTCAAGTACGTCGGCCTGAACGGCGCGATTGTCGGCATGACGAGCTTCGGCGAATCGGCTCCGGCTGAGATGCTGTTCGAAGAATTCGGCTTCACTGTCGATAACGTCGTTGAAAAAGCGCAGGCGTTGCTGAAGTAATCCCGCCGCGTTAATCTCGATATGAGAAGCCGTCAGCTAACGCTGGCGGCTTTTTTTTCATCTTAATTTAACCCACCTCTCGATGCGAGTTGTCTGCCCCCCGATCGCGGCTTTTTCATTTTTATGACGCAGGTCACTCTTCTGGCGTGTGCCAAACGAGAATATTTCTTTTATGCGTTAATTCGTTTATTCTAGCTGAAGCGTTTCAGTTGTTGTGCTGACGGCGTTTCTCCAGGGGTTCTCTGGTGTCTAAGAAGGGTATATCCTATGCGCTGGGTAACTCTGCCACGACACAAGGAATCACAAGGAACGCCATGACGATTCGTATTGCGATAAACGGTTTTGGCCGCATCGGCCGCAGTGTTTTACGTGCGTTGTATGAATCGGGCCGTCGAGCCGAGATTACGGTTGTGGCGATTAATGAGCTGGCGAGCGCGGAAGGCATGGCGCATTTGCTCAAGTACGACTCCAGTCACGGCCGTTTTTCGTGGGATGTGCGTCAGGAGTGCGACCAGCTTTATGTCGGTGATGACTGTATTCGTCTGTTGCATCAGACAGAGATTCAGCCATTGCCCTGGCGAGAACTCGGTATCGATATCGTGCTGGATTGCAGCGGCGTTTACGGTAGCCGGGAAGATTGGGAAGCCCATCTGGCGGCAGGTGCAAAGAAAGTGCTGTTTTCTCATCCGGGAACGACGGATCTGGATGCCACGGTGGTGTTTGGCGTCAATCACCATCAGTTGGAAAGCGGGCACCGCATTGTTTCCAATGCGTCCTGCACGACCAACTGCATTATCCCGGTCATCAAACTGCTGGATGATGCCTTTGGTATCGAGAATGGTACGGTGACGACGATTCACTCGTCGATGAACGATCAACCGGTGATCGATGCTTATCATCACGATCTGCGGCGTACACGAGCCGCCAGCCAGTCGATCATTCCGGTAGATACTAAACTGTCGGCGGGGATCACCCGTATTTTTCCGCAGTTTGTCGATCGTTTTGAGGCGATCTCGGTGCGTGTACCGACGATTAACGTCACGGCAATTGACCTGAGCGTTAGCGTCAGGAAAGCCGTAAATGTGAATGAAATTAACGCACTATTGCAAAAATCAGCGCATGAGTCGTTTCGTGGTATAGTTGATTACACTGAATTGCCGCTAGTGTCGGCTGATTTTAACCATGATCCGCACAGTGCCATTGTCGACGGTACGCAGACACGGGTCAGTGGTCAGCATCTGATTAAAACATTGGTCTGGTGCGATAACGAATGGGGCTTTGCCAACCGGATGTTGGATACAACACGGGCGATGGCGGCCAGCGGTTTCTAGTACGACGGTGGCGATCTAGGGTCGCTATCTCGCTCAAGCAACTTTAAAAGAGAATCAACAAGAGGATTCACCATGTCTGTAATTAAGATGACCGATCTGGATCTGGCTGGTAAACGTGTTCTTATTCGTGCGGATCTGAACGTACCAGTAAAAGAAGGGAAAGTGACGTCTGATGCGCGCATCCGTGCCTCTCTGCCGACCATCGAAATCGCCCTGAAACAAGGCGCTCGCGTTATGGTCACTTCCCACCTGGGACGCCCGACCGAAGGCGAGTACAACGAAGAGTTTTCTCTGCTGCCCGTTGTTGACTACCTGAAAGAGAAACTGTCTTCTCCTGTACGTCTGGCGAAAGATTACCTGGATGGTGTTGATGTCGCCGAAGGCGAGCTGGTTGTACTGGAAAACGTCCGCTTTAACAAAGGCGAGAAGAAAGACGACGAAGTCCTGTCCAAGAAATACGCGGCGCTGTGTGATGTGTTCGTAATGGACGCATTCGGTACAGCACACCGTGCGCAGGCTTCCACCCACGGCGTGGGTAAATTTGCCACTATCGCTTGTGCGGGCCCGCTGCTGTCTGGTGAGCTGGAAGCGCTGGGTAAAGCCTTGAGCAAACCAGCCCGTCCGATGATTGCTATCGTTGGTGGTTCTAAAGTTTCCACCAAACTGACCGTACTGGATTCACTGTCTAAAATCGCCGATCAGCTGATCGTTGGTGGCGGTATTGCTAACACCTTCGTTGCTGCACAAGGCCACAACGTGGGCAAATCCCTGTACGAAGCTGACCTGATTCCAGAAGCGAAAAAGCTGCTGGAAACCTGTGATATTCCTGTACCGAGCGATGTGCGTGTCGCGTCAGAATTCTCTGAAACTGCAGCTGCAACGCTGAAGTCTGTTACGGCAATCAAAGACGAAGAGCAGATTCTGGATCTGGGTGATGTGTCCGCTGAGCGTCTGGCTGAAATTCTTAAGAATGCCAAGACCATCCTGTGGAATGGCCCGGTTGGCGTCTTCGAATTCCCTAATTTCCGTAAAGGAACCGAGACCATCGCCCGTGCTATCGCAGATAGCGACGCGTTCTCTATTGCAGGTGGCGGCGATACGCTGGCTGCGATCGATCTGTTTGGTATTGCAGATAAAATCTCCTACATTTCTACCGGTGGTGGCGCATTCCTCGAATTTGTCGAAGGGAAAAAACTGCCAGCAGTGGTTATGCTGGAAGAACGTGCCAAGCAATAATTTAAGGTAAGGGGCGCTTTTCCCCTTTCCTGTGGTTGTCTCGATATGTGATGTTCACAATCTCGTGTCGAGACAGCCTGTCGATTTAACATCGACCTCTTTAACCCCTCCACGGCCAACGAAACGGGACACGTAACATGTCTAAAATTTTTGATTTCGTAAAACCCGGTGTCATCACTGGTGATGACGTTCAGAAAGTTTTCGCAGTAGCAAAAGAAAACAAATTCGCCTTGCCAGCAGTGAACTGTGTCGGTAGCGACTCAATCAATGCTGTGCTGGAAGCCGCAGCCAAAGTGCGCGCGCCAGTCATCGTTCAGTTCTCTAACGGCGGTGCAGCATTCATCGCGGGTAAAGGCCTGAAAGCAGAAGGTCAGCAGGCGGCAATTTTGGGTGCGATTTCTGGCGCTCATCATGTGCATCAAATGGCTGAACACTATGGCGTGCCAGTGATTCTGCACACCGACCACTGTGCGAAGAAATTGCTGCCGTGGATCGATGGCCTGCTGGACGCGGGTGAAAAACACTTTGCTGCGACTGGCAAACCGCTGTTCTCTTCTCACATGATCGACCTGTCTGAAGAGTCTCTGGAAGAGAATATCGAGATCTGCTCTAAGTATTTGGCGCGTATGGCCAAAATCGATATGACCCTGGAAATCGAACTGGGTTGTACTGGTGGTGAAGAAGACGGTGTGGATAACAGCCACATGGATGCTTCTGCTCTGTACACCCAGCCAGAAGACGTTGACTACGCGTACACCAAACTGAACGCGATCAGCCCACGTTTCACTATCGCTGCCTCTTTCGGTAACGTGCATGGCGTATACAAGCCAGGTAACGTGAAGCTGACCCCGACCATCCTGCGTGATTCTCAGGAATATGTTTCCAAGAAACATAACCTGCCGCACAACAGCCTGGACTTCGTATTCCACGGCGGTTCTGGTTCCAGCGCTCAGGAAATCAAAGATTCCGTTAGCTACGGCGTAGTGAAAATGAACATCGATACCGATACCCAGTGGGCAACGTGGGAAGGTATCCTGAAATACTACAAAGAAAACGAAGCGTATCTGCAAGGCCAATTGGGCAACCCGAAAGGCGACGATCAGCCGAACAAGAAATACTATGACCCGCGTGTGTGGCTGCGTGCCTCACAGGCAAGCATGGTGACTCGTTTGGAACAAGCCTTCAAAGAGCTTAATGCTGTTGACGTGCTGTAAGTCAGACGACGTAAACATGATTTGATGCTAAGGCTCCTACGGGAGTAATGCTGATCAGTTAAGGATCAGTTGAACGATCCAATAGCTGTGTAAGAATCCGGAAGTGTTCTTCATTTCCGGATTTTTTATGCGTATCTCTCAGGCCATCGACCTCGTTTCACGTTACGATTCGACCCGTAATCCTTTGACTTCTCTTGGCGACTTTCTTGACCCAGAACTTATTGCCCGTTGCCTTGCTGAGTCCGGCGTGGTCACCCTGCGTAAACGCCGTCTTCCTCTCGAAATGATGGTCTGGTGCGTTGTCGGCATGGCGCTTGAACGTAAGGAGCCGCTTCATCAGATTGTCAATCGGCTGGATATTATGCTGCCCGGTAACCGTCCCTTTGTTGCTCCCAGCGCGGTTATCCATACTCGACAGCGGCTCGGAAGTGACGCCGTTCGACGGGTGTTCACGCACACCGCTCACTTGTGGCACAACGCTGTGGCGCATCCCCACTGGTGTGGATTGACGTTACTGGCGATGGATGGCGTCGTCTGGCGCACACAGGAAACACCTGAAAATGATACCGCCTTCCCGCGCCAGACTTACTGCGGCCAACCTGGCCCCTACCCGCAGGTCAAAATGGTCTGTCAGATGGAGCTGACCAGCCATCTGATAACCGCAGCAGCCTTCGGTACGATGAAAGACAGCGAATATACCCTACTGAGCAACTGATAGACCAGACCGCAGATAATACGCTGACGCTGCTCGATAAAGGGTATTACTCATTAGGGTTGCTGAATTATGGAAGCGTGCGGGAGAACACCGACACTGGATGATACCGCTTAAGAAAGGTACCCGTTACGAGGAGCCCGGAAACTGGGAAAAGGCGATCATCTGGTACAGTTGAAAACTACGCCACAATCCCGCAAAAAATGGCCGGGACTGAGTACAGAAGTGACAGCCCGATTACTGACCTATAGCCGTAAAGGAAAAATCTATCAGTTACTGACTTCGATGACTGATGGCATGCGTTATCCGGGAGGTGAAATGGTTGAGCTTTACAGTCACCGTTGGGAAATCGAGTTGGGTTACCGTGAAATCAAACAGACAATGCAACTGAGCAGACTGACACTGAGAAGCAAAAAACCGGAACTTGTGGAGCAGGAGTTATGGGGTGTGCTGCTGGCGTATAATCTCGTGAGATATCAGATGATTAAAATGGCCAGTCAACTGAAAGGTTACTGGCCAAATCAGCTGAGCTTCTCAGAATCCTGCGGGCTGGTCATGAGGATGTTGATGACGCTTCAGGGTGCATCGCCGGGTCGTATCCCTGAACTACTGCGAGATCTGGAGAGTATGGGACAGATGGTGAAGCTGCCGATAAGAAGAGAAAGAACCTTCCCGAGAGTGGTGAAAGAAAGGCCTTATAAATATCGAAAAGCGAAGAAAAACAGCCAGTCAGTTGCTTAACTGACTGGCATTACTCCTACGGGAGCCTTAATTTTTGGGGCTTTTGGGACTCCATGTTGCGGTTTCAGTTAGGGGCGTTATGCTTTCCCAGTGATTAAAAAACAGGAGCGTTCAAATGGAAGAACTTAATACGGGGTTGGATCAGGCAGGGGACTGGTTGGTGACACACCAGAGCTTGTTTTTGCAGTATGCCGTGAATATCGTCGCAGCATTAGTGATCCTCATCGTTGGTCTGGTGATCGCTCGGATCGTCTCCGGCACCATCAACAAACTGATGATTAACCGTTCTATCGATTCAACCGTGGCCGATTTCCTGTCTGCGCTGGTGCGCTATGGCATTATCGCGTTCACGCTGATTGCGGTATTGAGTCGGGTTGGCGTACAGACCGCATCGGTGATTGCTGTATTGGGTGCCGCTGGCTTGGCTATTGGTCTGGCATTACAGGGGTCGTTAGCCAACTTTGCAGCGGGCGTCTTGCTGGTGATTTTCCGGCCTTTCCGTACCGGCGAATGGGTGGATTTGGGCGGCGTGTCTGGCTCGGTTACGCAGGTACAGATCTTCTCGACGACGCTGCGCACGTCTGATGGCAAAATCATCGTGGTGCCGAATGGCAAAATCATTGCTGGCAACATCATCAACAGCTCGCGTGAACCGGATCGCCGTACCGAAATTATTGTCGGCGTAGCCTATGACGCCGACATCGACATGGTGAAAAAGCTGCTGGGCGATATTGTCGCGGCGGATGAACGCATCCAGCACGACAAGGGCGTCACGATTCGCCTGAATGAAATGGCGGCGTCATCGCTGAATTTTGTGGTGCGGGTGTGGACAACCAATGGCGACGCGCAGGCGGTGTATTGGGATCTGCTGGAAAGCTTTAAACGCGTGCTGGATGAGCACCGTATTGGCATTCCTTATCCGCAGATGGATGTGCACCTGCATAACGATGCACCCTCTGCATAACGCAGTATCTACATAGCTTAGCGCCCGCAGTGAAACCGCCAGCATCAACCCGCTGGCATGATCGACCAGACATGCACCCTGTCCTTATCGGCATGGTGCATCGTCAGAAATTATCTTCTCGTCCGACACGGCCTGCCTCTACCTTCAGCGCATTAGCTTAGCTAATGTAGCGTTAGAATATTCAATTTCACTTATCTCATTGGCTTCCATACACTCCCCGCGATAACAATAAACGGCGTAGGAGAGAAGTATGTGGGCGGTGTATTTACAGGGCGTTTTGTTAGGGGCGGCGATGATTCTGCCTCTGGGGCCACAGAATGCGTTTGTGATGAATCAGGGAATTCGCCGACAGTATCACCTGATGGTGGCGCTGTTATGTGCCTTGAGCGATATGGTGCTGATTGCCGCCGGTATTTTTGGCGGTAGCGCGTTGCTGAGGCAGTCTTCACTGCTGCTGGGCGCGGTGACGTGGGGCGGCGTTGCGTTTCTGCTCTGGTTCGGTTGGGGAGCGATGAAAATGGCCTTCAGCAAGAATATTGCGCTCGCCAGCGCCGAAGTGATGAAACAAAGTCGCTGGCGCATTATTGCTACCATGCTGGCGGTGACCTGGCTTAATCCGCATGTCTATCTGGATACTTTTGTGGTGCTAGGGAGTCTGGGGAGCCAGTTTGCGGACGATGCCCGAAGCTGGTTTGCGCTGGGAACGATGACGGCTTCCTTCACCTGGTTCTTTGCTCTGGCGCTATTGGCCTCCTGGCTGGCGCCGTGGCTGAATACACCGCGGGTACAGCGGGTCATCAACTTTTTTGTCGGCGTAGTGATGTGGGGCATTGCTTTGCAGCTGGCGCGTCACGGCTGGCAATAATGGTTGGAATACTGGTTGGAAATAAATAACCTCACCTTACGCCGTGTTTCAGAAATTCACCTATATTGTGTGGAGTTGGTAATGCGTTATGTTGGTCGGTAAAGCAATCCGTCTTGTCTCTTTCATTCTGGAAGATACCGTGTTGGCACAGACAATCTATTGATACGGACAATCTATTGATACAGATAATCTGCGAGCGGCATGCGTGACGAAACATAAGTAAGGAGAGAGTGTGAAGCGAGGTATGATGAAGCTCAATGCACTGGCGTTGGCCGCTGCGATAGGATTTGGCGGTGTGTCGATCGCCGCGCAGGCTGCGGAATTGCCGGATGGTCCGCATATCGTAACGTCAGGGACATCCAGCGTAGATGCGACACCGGATATCGCGCGTCTGGCGATTGAAGTGAGCGTGTCATCGAAGGATGCGGCGGAAGCGAAAAAGCAGGTCGATGCCCGCGTTGCACAATATTTTGATTTTCTGGGTAAAAATGGCATTGAGAAAAAAGATATCAATGCCGCCAATTTACGTACGCAGCCAGAATATGACTACCTGAAAACAGGTGGCTCGGTGCTGAAAGGTTATCGTGCGGTGCGTCAGGTGGAAGTCACGCTGCGCCAGTTAGATAAACTGAACGAGCTGCTGGATGGGGCGCTGAAATCGGGGCTGAATGAGATTCGCACGGTAGAATTAGGCGTGGCTAACCCAGAAACCTATCGTGATGAAGCGCGTAAGAAAGCCATCGAGCAGGCGACAAGTCAGGCGGAAGCGCTGGCGCAGGGCTTCAACGCCAAGCTGGGGCCGATCTACAGCGTTCGCTATCACGTTGCCAACTATCAGCCGATGCCAATGGCACGGATGTTTAAAACGGCAGACGCAGCAGCGCAAAGCGAAGCGGCACAAACCTATGAACAGCAAACCATTCACTTTGACGATCAGGTGGATGTCGTGTTTGAGCTACAGCGTACGCAGTAATTACCGCGTAAACGCATTGATGATACTGCCCTGTTTGAGGTCGCAGATAAAGGTCACCAAGCGGGAATAACGGATAGATCGTAAAGACGCTGCAAGTACGTCCATGTAAGCTCGGATTGCGCCATCCATGGCGCAAACGCTTTACTCTTCTATTCCGTTACTCCCGTTTTCGTTCGGTAAATAGGATTGTCATCACTCTGCAACTGGCCTGTTGGTTTTTATCACGATGCCAGTATCACTTTCTCAGTACGTTATGACTGCCGCAGTACCTGATGACCGTGCGAGAGCAGGGCGTCCGTCACTTTCCTCATCATCCGGCTTTCCGGCGCGAAGCGGTGCCAGTAGAGCATCCGGCGCTGAAACAGCCCCGGCGTCAGGTCGATTAACTCGTTATTCGCCAGTTCTCTTTCGATTTGCAGGTGTGGGATCATGCAGCAGGTAGTGCCTTGACGCGCCAGCTGTACAAACGCTTCCGATGAATTCACGATGTGGCAGGGAACGCTGCCCGGCGACAAATCAAAGTTCTGCTGTAAAAAAGCCTGATGCATATCATCCAGATGGTCGAAGGCGACCGCCGGTGCGCGCAGCAGCGCCGAGCGTGTCACGCCATTCGGGAAATAGCGCTCGGCAAAGGCCGGTGAGGCGACAAACAGATAGTCCAGTGCGCCCAGTTTATCTACCAGACAGCTTGGCAGCGGCTGAGACTGAATACTCACCGCACCGACCACTTCACCCCGGCGCAGCCTTTCCTGCGTGCGCGTTTCATCTTCTACCTGCAAATTAAGACGAATCGGTGAATCGACCAGCACCGATTGTAACGCAGGCAGCAGCCAGGTTGCGAGGCTGTCGGCGTTCACCGCCAGCGACAGCAGCAGCGGGATATCACTGTTAGTTTCATTGCCCAGCCACTCTTCTTCCAGCAGCTCGACCTGATGAAGCAGAGCCAGCAGTTTCTGCCCTTGTTCTGTCGGACGAGGTGGAATGGTTCTGACTAATAGCGGCTGGCCGAACAGGTTTTCCAGCTGTTTAATACGCTGCGAAACGGCAGATTGGGTAATACACAGTTTTTGGGCAGCGCGTTCAAAACCACGCTCGCGGATGACGGCATCCAGAGCCTGAAGCGTTCGATAGTCCGGGCGTTTCATGAAAGTCAAAATCCTCTGAATGAGTCTGTTTTTTTTCACTATGCCACATTTTGCAGATTTGCCATGCAGAAATCTTATTTTGGTTATTGTGCGCAATCACGATTCAGCAGGGTAGGTGTGGAGTGATGTGCATGAAATAATGCATCAGCGGTGCAGTGAATTTGCACGCTTTCCCCAACGTGCATGTTCTATAATACGCACACGTTTTCGTATATCGATTCTACAGGCCAGAAGCAGATTATGACGCAAGATGAACTGAAAAAAGCAGTGGGATGGGCAGCGCTCGACTACGTCCGCCCCGACACCATTGTGGGAGTAGGAACCGGATCGACGGCAGCACACTTTATTGATGCGCTGGGTTCAATAAAACATCAAATCAAAGGCGCGGTTTCCAGCTCGGATGCCTCGACGGAAAAGTTGAAAAGTCTGGGTATCCCCGTTTTTGACGCTAATGATGTGGATTCGCTGGATGTCTACGTGGATGGCGCGGATGAGATCAACGGCCACATGCAGATGATCAAGGGCGGTGGTGCAGCGCTGACCCGCGAGAAAATCATTTCTGCACTGTCGCGCCAGTTCATCTGCATTGTCGATGCATCCAAACAGGTTGATGTGCTGGGCAAATTCCCGCTGCCGGTCGAAGTCATTCCGATGGCGCGGTCTTACGTGGCGCGTGAACTGGCGAAGTTGGGAGGGCAGCCGGTCTATCGTCAGGGCGTACTGACGGATAACGGCAACGTCATTCTGGATGTACACAACCTGAATATCATGGATGCGGTCGCGGTAGAAAACCATATTAATGGTATCCCAGGCGTCGTGACCGTTGGGCTGTTTGCCAACCGCGGTGCAGATGTCGCGTTAGTCGGCACGGCTGAGGGTGTAAAAACCGTCGTTAAATGAGTGCGCGATCGTTCTGGCGTGGTGAACCCCCACGTCAGAAATTTTTTAGCTAAAAAAATCCATTTAGTTAACGGCTCATTTTTGGTACTTAATATCACATTTTCTTATTTTATTTATCGTCGATATGGCGATGCACATCTTTGGCAATATTTTTTGCCATAAATCAGGCGCGCTCCTCTGTGGCGCGATTTGGGCGAAGCAATCGTTTGTATTGCTGACTGCGTAATTTTTGTTATGTTGGCAGAAGCTATTTAGCACTCTGTCACATTTGAAGTCTGAAAATAAGGTCGGGAAATGGCAAAGGTATCATTGGAAAAAGACAAGATTAAGTTTCTGTTAGTGGAAGGCGTGCATCAGAGCGCGCTGGATAACCTGCGTGCAGCGGGTTACACCAACATCGAGTTCCATAAAGGTGCACTGGATCCAGAGGCGCTGAAAGCCTCCATCTGCGATGCGCATTTTGTGGGTATCCGCTCGCGTACCCATCTGACAGAAGAGATTTTTGCTGCTGCGGAAAAACTGATCGCGGTAGGGTGTTTCTGTATCGGGACTAATCAGGTTGAGCTGTCGGCCGCGACCAAGCGCGGTATCCCGGTATTTAACGCACCTTTTTCCAATACCCGATCCGTGGCAGAAATGGTGATCGGCGAAATGCTGCTGATGCTGCGCGGTATCCCGTCGGCGAACGCGAAAGCGCACCGTGGTGTTTGGGAAAAACTGGCGGTGGGATCGTTTGAAGCGCGTGGTAAAAAGCTGGGGATCATCGGCTACGGGCACATCGGTATGCAGTTAGGTATTCTGGCTGAAAGCCTGGGTATGCACGTTTACTTCTATGATATTGAAAGTAAATTGCCGCTGGGTAATGCTCAGCAGGTGCGCCACCTGTCCGACCTGCTGAATATGAGCGACGTAGTAAGTCTGCACGTGCCAGAAAATGAAAGCACGCAGAATATGATGGGCGCGGAACAGCTGGCGCTGATGAAGCCGGGCTCAATCCTGATTAACGCTGCTCGCGGTACGGTGGTTGATATTCCTGCACTGTGCGACGTGTTGAGAAGCAAGCATTTGTCCGGTGCGGCGATTGACGTATTCCCACAGGAACCGGCAACCAACAGTGATCCGTTCCTGTCGCCGCTGTGCGAGTTTGACAACGTGCTGCTGACGCCACATATCGGTGGTTCCACACAGGAAGCGCAGGAAAATATCGGTGACGAAGTCGCTGGAAAACTGGCGAAATATTCAGACAACGGCTCTACGCTGTCTGCGGTGAATTTCCCAGAAGTGTCGCTGCCTGTTCATGGCGTACGCGCCAGCCGCCTGCTGCACATCCATGAAAACCGTCCAGGTATGATTACCAAAATTAACCAGATCTTTGCTGAGCAGGGCATTAACATTGCCGCGCAGTATCTGCAAACGACACCTGAAATTGGTTATGTGGTCATTGACGTCGAAACTGACGGTGCGCAAACGGCACTGCAGCTGATGAAGGCAATTCCTGGCACCATTCGTGCTCGTCTGCTGTTCTGATGTGTGATTGATCAGTGCGTTATTAATCAGCCCCGAAAGGGGCTGATTGCGTTATTACAGCGTGATAACGATCTTGCCGCGCATATGCCCTTCCAGCACTTTACCGTGAGCCTGCTTCAGCGTCTCTACCGTTAACCCTTGCAGCGCTTCGCTGGCGGTTCCCTGAAGTTTTCCTGCATCAACCAGCTGTGCGACTTCGTGCAAAATATTCCCCTGTTCCGCGATATCCAGCGTGGTGAACATGCTGCGGGTAAACATTAATTCCCAGTGCAGCGCCGCGCTTTTGAGTTTCAGCGTCGTCAGGTCGAGCGGGTTTTTGTTTTCCACGATGGTGCAGATGTGCCCCATCGGCGCGATCAGTTTGCTGATGGCATCCCAGTGGCCGTCCGTGTCGTTCAGGCAGAAAATATAGTCGACTTGTTTGATCCCTTCTTTTTCCAGAGACTCGACCAGATTACGGTAATCCACGACCTTATGGGCACCGCGCTGGCGGCACCACTCTGCCGAGTCAGGCTGTGACGCAGTGGCGATGATATTTACCGAACTGCGCAATGCCGCCAGAGAAATCGCGAGAGATCCTACGCCGCCTGCACCGCCGATAATCAACAGCGTTTTGTCGCTGTCGGCCTGCTGTATCTTCAGATGCTCGAATAACCCTTCCCAGGCGGTCAGCGCGGTGAGCGGCAGTGCGGCGGCGGCGGCCCAGTCCAGAGACACCGGCTTGCGCGCTACGATACGTGAATCAATCAACTGATGGGTGGTGTTGCTGCCGGGGCGGGTGATATCACCGGCGTACCAGACTTCATCGCCTACCTGAAGGTCACTCACGGCGCTGCCGGTTTTCAGTACGACACCGCTGGCATCCCAGCCGAGAATTCGGGGCTGCTGTAATCCATTCTGACGCAATCCAGCATGAACTTTGGTATCCACCGGATTGATGGAAATCGCTTTTACGCCGACTAACAGATCGTATTCACCGGGCTCAGGAATATCCTGCGTGATGGCAATGAAATTTTCTGGTTGTTGTGGATCAACGGCTATCGCATGAGCGGTCATGGTCTGTTCCTCATTATTTTCAGAATCTGGTTTTGTGAATAAAACCTATTTTTGCATAAGCCAAAGTGTAGAACACAGAGATAGGACTGATAAGATGGACAATAAATAATGCAGTGTTCGTCTGTGGTGAACAATCATGTTTAAACAATTACAGGATATGGCGCTGTTTGCGCTGGTGGCCGAGTGTGGCAGTTTTACACAGGCGGCGCGAAAAGCGGGGCTGGCAAAATCCAGCCTGAGCCTGCGCATTAGCCAGCTTGAACAGCAGATTGGCCTGCGGTTGCTGAACCGAACGACGCGTCAGCTCAATCTGACGTTTGCGGGGGAGCGCTACCTGATTCACTGTCAGGAGATGCTGCAAGCCAGCGAGCGTGCCGATCTCGCCGTACAGCGCCTGCGTGATAACCCCAGCGGGCGACTGCGCATCACCAGCCCGGCAGGATTAGGTTCTACGTTGCTGGCGCGGCTCACCGCCGAGTTTCAGCAGCGCTTTCCGGCGGTATCGCTGGATGTGCTGATTTCAGATGATGTGATTGATCTGGTACAGGAAGGTTTTGATGTTGCTTTTCGTACCGGTAAACCGCATGACTCTTCACTGATTGGGCGTTCGCTTGGGCAAACCCCGCGATACTTGCTGGCATCGCCTGACTATCTGGCGCGACACTCGGTATTACTCCACCCACAACAGCTCCAGCAACACCGCTGTATTGCGCATCATGCCTGGACGGAGTGGCTCCTGCATCGCGGTTCGGAACTCTATCGCTGGTTACTCCCTGATTCGCATATCACGGATAACCTGCTTTACGCCCGCGAGTGCGCCATTGCGGGGGCTGGGATTACGCTATTGCCGGATTTTCTCTGTCTGGATGAAGCCGTTTCTGGAAAACTGGTCAGGGTTCTGCCGGATTGGAAGGTGGAAGCCAACGAGCTTTATCTGGTGTACCCCAGCCGCAAGCTGAATTCACCCGCATTGGCGTGTTTTATCGACTTTGTTTTACAGCATCACGCGTTGGATGATTACTCAGCGTTTTTGAAAAAGCAGTAGAGATTGTCGTACCTATAATATTGTTGTTTCATTTTTATAGATGTTTTTTAATTTTTATTGAAACGTGATTGCCATCAACTTATTTTAGGTACGTTTTAGACTGAAAATGCCGATAACAACCGTGGTTCCTTTTGACTTTTTTATGAAAGGTTTGTCCTGCGTGGCGTGATTGTCACGATGATATCTGGGCTCTGCCGCACCAATAATGGCAGAGATAATATAGACCAGTGATGGTGAAAATGGGAATGCAACCGATGTCTGTTCAAAAAGAGAAGTTGAGTTACATCAACAATATACGTCTCGTTTCGTTATTTATTACTCTTTTTTCAATTATCCTGATTTTATTTGCGCTTTCTATTGGCACAGCGAGCTATTTCTTAAAGCAGAGTAATGATTCCCTGGATAAGGCTAATGAATTGTCTGATATCCGGGCTGGTATCAGCAGTAGCCTCGATCAACTGCGGGTTGCCAGATTACTGTTCATTCAGGCAGGCGCAGCAAACCGTATTAGCGATCACACGGTGTTCAAAGCGGCTTCCACAGAAGCGGTTGGGCGAGTCAGAGCCTCACAGAAGCGTTTGGATGAATATATCGCGCGTCCAGACAAACTGGAGAGCGAAAAAGCGCTGGATGATGAAATTCTTAAGTCATACGCCAACTACCGTGATAACGCGATTCTGGCTATGCAGAAAGCGACAAACGACGGGGAATTTGAAGATCTTATTTCACTGGAAGGTTCACTCACCCGCACGTTAGATGAAGCGTTTAGTATCCCAGTGCGTAAAAAAGTGGGGGAACTGACAAAGGCTGCGCAGGATATCAACCATCGTGCGGCAGATAATGCCAAACTGGGTTACTGGATGATGGCGGGCTCATTTGCCCTGGCTATTATTATGGCGATTATGGCCTACATCATGGTGCGTAATGTGATCCTCGCGCCAATCAACAGACTGGTTGATCGTATCCAGAAGATCGCGGCGGGTGATTTGACACAGCCACCGATGGCGATGGGACGTAATGAGATCGGCACTCTGGGGACGAATATCCAGAACATGCAGGCGGAGCTGACAGATACGGTTACGATCGTGCGCGAAGGTGCGGATTCGATCTATCAAGGATCGTCAGAAATTACGGCAGGTAACGTCGATCTCTCTTCGCGCACCGAGCAGCAGGCGGCCGCGCTGGAAGAAACCGCAGCGAGCATGGAACAGCTGACCGCGACGGTGAAACAGAACTCTGACAATGCCCATCACGCCAGCCAGTTGGCGAAAAATGCCTCTGAAAAAGCAGAGAGGGGCGGACAGATCGTGAAGAACGTGGTGGATACCATGCAGGATATTTCTACCAGTTCACGCCGTATTTCCGAAATCACGTCCGTCATTAATAGTATCGCTTTCCAGACCAATATTCTGGCGCTGAACGCGGCGGTAGAAGCCGCGCGAGCGGGTGAGCAAGGGCGTGGTTTTGCCGTGGTGGCGGGTGAAGTCCGTAGTCTGGCGCAGCGTAGCGCACAGGCAGCGAAAGAAATTGAAGGGCTGATTGGCGAATCGAGCCGGCTGGTGGATACAGGGTCTGGGCTCGTGTCTCAGGCAGGTACAACCATGGGTGAGATTGTTCGCGCGGTTGTCAGCGTGACCGACATCATGGGTGAAATTGCTTCCGCTTCTGACGAACAGAGCCGTGGCATTGGTCAGGTGAGTCAGGCCGTGTCTGAAATGGATAGTGCGACGCAGCAGAATGCGGCGTTGGTGCAGGAAGCCTCGGCAGCAGCCGTTTCACTCGAAGAACAGGCTGCACGTCTGACGCAGGCTGTCGCGGTATTCAAACTGGCTGGCGTGGCTCAGAGACTGAAATCATCCTTGCCGAAGGCTGCGCCGCAACCGCGCTTAGCGCCAGCGATGGCCCTCGCTGGAGCCAGTAGCAAAGGTAGCGATAGTCAAAACTGGGAAACGTTCTGATTAGGTAAGTGAAGCAGTATTGGAAAGAAAAATGGCCCGCAATGCGGGCCATTTGTTTATCACGTTCGATGACGGCTTATTTAGCGATTTTCTTGTATTTGATGCGGTGTGGTTCCAGCGCATCGGCACCCAGCGTACGCTTCTTGTACTCTTCGTACTCGGTAAAGTTACCTTCGAAGAATTCCACTTTACCTTCGTCTTGATAATCCAGAATGTGCGTTGCGATACGGTCGAGGAACCAACGGTCATGCGAGATCACCATGGCACAGCCAGGGAATTCCAGCAGGGCGTTTTCCAGCGCGCGCAGGGTTTCGATATCCAGGTCGTTGGTAGGTTCATCGAGTAGCAGCACGTTGCCGCCTACCTGCAACAGCTTCGCCAGATGCAGACGGCCGCGTTCACCACCGGATAGCTCGCCAACGCGTTTGCCCTGATCAACCCCTTTAAAGTTGAAACGGCCAACGTAAGCACGGCTTGGCATTTCGGTGTTGCCGATACGCATGATGTCCTGCCCGCCAGACACTTCTTCCCAGACGGTTTTGCTGTTGTCCATCGAATCACGGAACTGGTCGACTGACGCCAGTTTCACCGTTTCACCCAGCTCAATTGTGCCGCCATCCGGCTGTTCCTGACCGGACATCATGCGGAACAGAGTCGATTTACCAGCACCGTTCGGGCCGATAATGCCGACAATTGCGCCTTTCGGTACGGAGAAAGACAGCCCGTCGATGAGCTGACGTTCGCCGTAAGACTTGCTGAGGTTGGAGACTTCCACCACTTTATCGCCGAGGCGAGCACCTGGCGGAATAAACAGTTCGTTGGTTTCGTTACGTTTCTGGTATTCGGTGTTGTTCAGCTCTTCAAAGCGTGCCAGACGTGCCTTACCTTTGGACTGACGGCCTTTCGCGCCTTGGCGCACCCACTCCAGCTCTTTCTCAATGGATTTACGGCGTGCCGCTTCCTGAGAGGCTTCCTGTGCCAGACGCTGATCTTTCTGCTCCAGCCAGGAAGAGTAGTTGCCTTCCCACGGAATACCTTCGCCACGGTCCAGCTCTAGAATCCAGCCTGCTACGTTATCGAGGAAGTAACGGTCGTGGGTAATTGCCACCACGGTGCCTTCGAAATCGTGCAGGAAGCGTTCCAGCCAGGCGACAGATTCGGCATCCAGGTGGTTGGTTGGTTCGTCGAGCAGCAGCATGTCCGGCTTTTCCAGCAGCAGACGGCACAGTGCCACACGGCGACGTTCGCCCCCGGACAGGGTGGCGATTTTCGCATCCCACTCAGGCAAACGCAGCGCATCGGCGGCGCGCTCTAGCTGGTTGTCCAGATTATGACCGTCATGCGCCTGAATGGTCTCTTCCAACCGGCCTTGTTCTGCGGCCAATTTATCGAAGTCTGCATCCGGCTCAGCATAGAGCGCATAGACTTCATCAAGACGCTTCAGTGCGGTTACGACTTCAGACACCGCTTCTTCCACGGATTCACGAACGGTGTGCTCCGTGTTTAACTGCGGTTCCTGCGGCAAATAGCCGATTTTGATTCCAGGTTGTGGGCGAGCTTCGCCCTCGATGTCCGTATCAATGCCAGCCATAATACGCAACAGCGTTGATTTACCGGCTCCGTTCAGACCCAGCACGCCGATCTTGGCACCGGGGAAAAAACTGAGGGAGATGTTTTTCAGAATGTGACGCTTCGGCGGTACGACCTTACCGACGCGATGCATGGTATAAACATATTGAGCCACGTTGCGACTTCGCCTCTCTCTTATCTCTATGATTTGTCACCATAAGCGGGTGACCATATGTAGCACTGTGTTACCTAATACTAAATCGCTGCTAAGGAAATACTCTGGCAGCGATCGATTATTCTAAGCGCATTACTCTAAGTATGAAGTGTAGCGGTTTTCAGCCTGCGATCCCAGCTATCCGGCGATTTGCCATGGCCGATCTGAGACGTAGGCCCGCGCGATGAATTTCAGAATCGGTTTGCGGATCGGCATATCGTTGTCTGGCATGATGTGCCACACTCATTGAATCTGCCCAGTAGGATAGGGGGATCGATACGATGAAGGATGCCGATAGCAAGTTCGATAACGGATGAGGTTAATGCAGGTGATAAAAGCGGGTCATTGGTGGTACGCCGTTTCGGCGATATGTCTGGCTGGGTTTTCCGGCCATGTGCTGGCGGATTCTCTGGACGAACAGCGTCAGCGCTATCAGCAGGTTAAGCAAGCATGGGACAGCAACCAGATGGACACGGTCGCGCAGCTGATGCCAACGCTGCGCAGTTACCCTCTTTATCCTTATCTTGAATACCGTTCGCTCACGCAGGATCTGAGTCAGGTCAGCGCGACGCAGGTAAAACAGTTTATGGCAACGCACCCGACGCTGCCGCCCGCCCGCAACCTGACTACCAGCTTTGTGAATGAACTGGCGCGTCGTCAGGATTGGATCGGGCTGCTGGCATTTAGCCCCCAGCCACCGAAGCCGGTCAGCGCCCGCTGTAACTTTTATTACGCCCAGTGGGCAACCGGTCAGCGTCAGGGCGTGTGGGAAGCCACGCGTGATATCTGGCTGACAGGGCGCTCGCTCCCTACCGTGTGCGATAAACTCTTCTCCGTCTGGCAGCAGGCCGGCGAGCAGACACCGCTGACGACGCTGGAACGCGCGCGTCTGGCGATGGACGAAGGTAGCGGCAGTCTGGTGAGTTACCTCATCAAGCAGTTGCCTGACGACTATAAAACGATGGGCGATGCGCTGCTGAAACTCCAGAACGATCCGAATTCGCTGGAGAGTTTCGCTCGTACCGTTGGACCAACGGATTTCACCCGTAAAGTCACGCTGTCGGCCTTTACGCGCACGGCGCGTCAGGATGCCGATAATGCCCGTTCGATGCTGCCAGTCATTGCCCGTTTGCAGAAAATGAGTGCGGCAGAACGTCAGGAGATGGAAGAAACGATTGCCTGGCGTTTGATGGGCAACGATGCCACGCCAGAGCAGGCGCAGTGGCGGGATGGCGTGGTGCGGCAGAGCACGTCGACCACGTTGCTGGAACGCCGCGTGCGTATGGCGCTGGGGGCAGGCGATCGTCAGGGGCTAACAAGCTGGATGGCGCGTTTACCGGCGGATGCGTTACAGAAAGATGAATGGCGCTACTGGCGCGCGGCAGCATTGTTGGATCAGGGCAAACGGCAGGAAGGCGAGACGATCTTACGCAGCCTGATGCAGGAACGCGGGTTCTATCCGATGGCGGCGGCACAGAAACTGAACGAGCGCTATCCGATGACTATCATGATGGCGGTGAAGCCGGATCCTTCTTTGTCTCAGCTACCGGAAATCACTCGCGTGCGGGAGTTGATGTTCTGGCAGATGGATAATCTGGCGCGCAGCGAATGGGTCGGGCTGGTGGCGAATCGTAGCAAGCCGCAGCAGGAAGCACTGGCTCGCTATGCGTTTGAACAGCGCTGGGCGGATTTGAGCGTACAGGCGACGATTGTCGCGAAGCTGTGGGATCATCTGGAAGAGCGTTTCCCGCTGGCCTGGAACGATGAATTCCGCCGTGAAACGCAGGGGAAAGGCATTAGTCAGAGCTATGCAATGGCGATTGCTCGTCAGGAAAGCGCCTGGAACCCGAAAGCACGTTCCCCGGTTGGTGCATCGGGCCTGATGCAGTTGATGCCCGCGACGGCGCAGCATACGGCCAAAATGAGCAATATCACGTTCTATACGAACAGCAGCCAGTTGTTCGATCCCGAAACCAATATCCTGTTAGGGACGAGCTATCTGGAGTACGTGTACCAGACATTTGGCCGTAACCGCATTCTGTCTTCCGCGGCTTATAATGCCGGACCATCGCGTGTGAATACCTGGTTGAGAAACAGCGCCGGGCGTATCGATCCCGTTGCGTTTATCGAAAGTATTCCGTTTTCGGAAACACGGGGTTACGTGAAAAATGTGCTGGCGTATGACGTCTTCTATCGCTATTTCCTGAACCAGCCAGCCAGTGTGCTGACGGATGCGGAATGGCAGCGGCGTTATTGAGACGTGGCGTTGCGCTCGTTGCCTGAAATTGTGTTATGCTGCCGTACTAGTTAAATAGTATGGCAGCCCGTTATGACTCCGTTATCGCTGATCGACCCGGCACTTTCTGAACAAGACAATGAGCACTGGTTACGCTTTGTCGCGCTATTGCAGCAGTCTATTGCGGAGGATCTTCAATTGCCGCTGCTCCAACTCCTGCTAACGCCGGATGAGCGTACTGCGTTAGGAACGCGGGTGCGAATTATACAGGAGCTAATGCGGGGTGAAATGAGCCAGCGTGAGCTGAAAAGCGAGTTAGGTGCGGGCATTGCGACGATTACGCGCGGTTCAAACAGTTTGAAAGCCGCGCCCCCCGCGTTAAAAAGCTGGCTGGAAGCGCAGTTGCTGTCGACAGATAAACCGTTGGGTGACAACGCGTAACGGTTACTGTGTCGTTGTCTGAACGGGAATCTGGTAGATCGGGTTATGGAACGGCACCAGTGCCAGCAGCAATGCCTGATGATACACGCTAGTGCGTGATAATTTGCCGTCGGTGAAGACGCCGATGGCACCCCCTTTATGCTTGATATTCTGAACGCCCGTCAAACGTTCCATTTCATCGCCTAATTCCCGCCCTTCACGGATACCATGTAATATACTTTCTGGAAGAACCAGGCTTGCGGAACGTGACTCGCCGCGCAGGTGAGCATTTTCGATCACCATCCAGGCGAACGTCATGCTTTCTTCAATGCCTGCTTCGACACCGACCCAAAAGTCGGCTTCTGGACGCACCTGGCGCGCCATCATGACGCGGTTTCTTGCGCCTGTACGGGTTTCGAGAGAGCCGAGAGGCTGGCGCGGGACGCCACTGTCGACGTCAACGCCTTCGATGCGGCAGTTTTCTGCACCAAAGACATCGGTGAATGCCAGAGTAATAGCCTTAATCTTTGCCGGGTTGGTAGTTGCAGCAACAACGTGATACATAACAGTTTCGTACCTTTAGTTAATTTGACGCAGTATAACGGAAAATAACCATGTTACAGGTATATCTTGTTCGCCACGGCGAAACGGAATGGAATGTGGCTCGACGTATTCAAGGTCAATCGGACAGTGCGCTGACGCCAAGAGGTGAGCAACAGGCACAGCAAGTTGCTGAAAGAATCAGGACGTTAGGGATTACGCATATTTTTACCAGCGATCTCGGAAGAACGCGTCAGACGACAGAAATCATCGCTAAATCTTGTGGTGATTGCCAGATAATCCTGGAGCCCAGGTTACGTGAGTTGAATATGGGCGTGTTAGAAGCCCGCGATTTGGATTCGCTGACAGCCGAGGAAGAAAAGTGGCGTAAAGGGCTGGTGGATGGCACACCTGATGGCCGCATCCCGGAAGGCGAATCGATGGTTGATGTGGCATTGCGCATGCACGGTGTTCTGGAACGTTGTCTGGCGTTGCCAGCGGGAAGTCGTCCTTTGCTGGTTAGCCATGGTATGGCGCTGGGGTGCTTGCTGAGTACGGTTCTGGGGTTACCCGCATCGGCTGAACGGCGATTGCGACTGCGCAACTGTTCCCTGTCGCGCATTGATTATCAGCAAAGCCCATGGCTGGCACCGGGTTGGGTGGTGGAAACGGCCGGAGATATTTCGCATTTGGATATTCCGGCACTGGATGAATTACAGCGCTGAGAGCGGCTCTGCGTGCAGGATGGGAATGAAATACTCGCAGCGAATGATGTCGGGTATTTCCCCGTCTGTATCGCGGCTAGGGTGAAAACGTTCGGCATTAAACCCTTTGCGACGCGTGAGCTGGAAGGTCGGCAGACAGGTGTCATACAGGCTGATAATAAAATCCTGTAGATCGTCTGTCGGGCCTTCAAAAACGAACATCGCGTAGTCGCCGCCCGGTAGCGTGATGGGCTCGCCAGTGTGGATATCATCGGGCAGATACTGTGGCTCCAGCGCGGTGGTGTAGAGCACTTCGTGCTCGTCGTCTTTCTCTTTACTCGGCTGTGAATGATGTAGCCCGTAAAGTACCGGTGGGACGCAGCGGGTTTCTCCCAAAAACTGACGCCAATAGTGGACGCGAATTTCCGTACGGAAGTTACAAATTTGCTCCAGACGACAGGTATAGGTTTGCGTTAGGCCAATAAGCTGCGTTTCTGGCAAGGTGACAAACTGTGGCTGTGGCAGGGTAAATGCACCAAGCCGGATCGGCGGACGAATGCCGAAAGTATTCCAATTATCGGAACGACGATAAGACGCTGGCGTTTGGGCAAACTGCTTTTTAAACGCGCGGGTAAACGTCTGTTGTGAATCGAAACGGTATTGCAGGGCAATATCAAGGATAGGGCGACTGGTCAGGCAGAGTGCAACCGCCGCTTTGGTCAATCTCCGCGCTCGGATATATGAACCAATGGCATGGCCCGTCACATCTTTGAACATTCTTTGCAGATGCCACTTGGAATAACCCGCTTTCGCCGCCACATTATCGAGTGATAGCGGCTGGTCGAGATGGCTTTCCAGCCAGTTAAGCAAGTCACGTATGATACCGGCTTGATCCATAATCTTCCTCATCAAACACATTGAGCGCGAGCGTATTGAGATCCCGCATCATAGCAATATTTTCACTTTGGTACTGCCGAAGATTTTTGAAAATGTTCCGCAGGTAATTTGGATAAGGAGGGAGATTATAGCGGTTTATTTTGCTCATCCCCTTTTTAATTGTGGTTATTAACCGTTTGTTATGAATTGTCACAGGACCTGAAATATGAACATAAAGCGCATCGTGGGAGCGGGTCTGCTATTGCTATCTACCGCCGGCGTTGTCAGTGCGGAAGAAGTTGGATCTGTCGATACGGTCTTTAAGCTACTGGGGCCGGATCATAAGATCGTAGTGGAAGCGTTTGACGATCCGGATGTACCAAACGTGACCTGCTACATCAGCCGAGCCAAAACAGGCGGAATCAAGGGCGGGTTAGGGTTGGCGGAAGACACTGCGGACGCCGCGATTTCCTGTCAGCAGGTTGGGACGATCACGCTGTCTGATAAAATCAAAAACGGTGGCGATCGCGGCTCCGTAGTATTCCAGAAAAGAACATCGTTGGTTTTCAAGAAGTTGCAGGTCGTGCGGTTTTACGATCAAAAGCGTAACTCGCTGATCTATCTCGCTTACTCCGATCGCTTAGTCGATGGTTCGCCGAAGAATGCGTTAAGTGCGGTGCCGGTTATGCCGTGGGGAAAGACTGAGTAACGTGCAGTAAGAAGGGAAAACAGCCGGAACAGAAGCCTGTTCCGGCTGAGGGAATTAATTTTCCAGATCGCCGCAGAAGCGGTAGCCTTCGCCGTGGATCGTCGCGATGATTTCTGGCGTATCAGCTGTCGATTCAAAGTGCTTGCGGATACGACGGATGGTGACGTCAACGGTACGGTCATGCGGCTTAAGCTCGCGACCCGTCATTTTCTTCAGCAATTCCGCACGAGATTGAATCTTGCCCGGGTTTTCGCAGAAGTGCAGCATGGCGCGGAATTCACTGCGCGGCAGCTTGTATTGTTCGCCAGCCGGGCTAATCAGAGAACGGCTATTGATGTCCAGTTCCCAGCCGTTGAAACGATAGCTTTCCACCAGACGACGCTCTTCAGTGCCACTGCCCAGATTCATGGTACGTGACAGCAGGTTACGGGCGCGGATCGTCAGTTCACGTGGGTTGAACGGTTTGGTGATGTAGTCATCCGCACCGATTTCCAGACCGAGGATTTTATCGACTTCATTGTCGCGGCCGGTGAGGAACATCAAGGCAACGGTGGCTTGCTCGCGCAATTCACGTGCCAGCAACAGGCCGTTCTTTCCTGGCAGGTTGATGTCCATGATCACCAGATTGATGTCATTCTCAGACAAAATGTGGTGCATTTCTGCGCCATCAGTGGCTTCGTGAACAACGTATCCTTCCGCCTCAAAAATGCTTTTGAGGGTATTACGAGTTACTAGCTCGTCTTCAACAATAAGAATGTGCGGCGTCTGCATGTTTGCTACCTAAAATTGCCAACTTAAATTATAGAAATCGGAAGTACAGAAGTCGCTGTCATACCCTGCTGGCCCGCTGGCTACAACGCCAGTTATTCCGGGTATTTCCCTGGAGCTTACCGAGGTAAACTACGCTCTCGCTCAACGTCAGACTAAAGTACGTAAATGCGTTACTGGTGTTCATTCTCTACCCACTTAGAGGTACTGCTAGCGGGTGAGCGTGGCGCTAATTTAACTGCGCTCAAAGTGGCGCACAGTTTAACCTTATTAACAGCAACATAACAGTAAGCACAGATTTTGCCTGCTGATAAATCTACGGTTCTGTTGACATATATCAAATTTCATTTTAGCACGTTAACTATTTTGTGATAAACACTTATAGGATTGCCAGTTTACGTCACAATTTAGCACTTTTTATGAACGATTTAGCATAGCAAATGCCAATAATCATAATTGGCGCTACACAGTCGCTGGTAGTTTTATAACTTATTGAAATAAAATAATTTACCTTATTTTTATTAGGGTTTTATCTTCCCGCCCACTTTTTGGACTCACCGATGTTTCCTACCGAAGGCTGCGTTGATGTCGGAAATGTTGTTGGTTTATTGTTAAATTTTCATCGTGATACTCAACAAATTGTCGTTATCAATAAATCGTCGTCATCAATAAATTGTTATCGATTACAGGGCCGCGTTGTTTGGCGAGCAGGTAAACTATTGCCAAAACGCATGTAACCCATACTGAGGAGTCTATGCAGTTTCATATTATTTTGGTTGAGCCCGCTCGGGCTGAAAATGTAGGGGCGGCAGCTCGTGCGATGAAAACGATGGGGTTCAGCAGCTTGCGTATTGTCGGTAGCACGGTACATCAAGAGCCCGCCGCCCGCTGGGTAGCGCACGGTTCAGGCGATATTCTGGATAACGTGCAGGAGTTTTCCACGCTGGCTGAAGCACTGGCAGATGTCGATTTTACGGTCGCGACCACCGCGCGCAGCCGGGCGAAGTATCGCTATTACTGCACGCCAGCGGAACTGACTGGCGTATTGCAGGAGAAAGTTCAATGGATGGCGTCTGCGGCGCTGGTGTTTGGTCGTGAAGATGTTGGCCTGACGAATGAAGAACTCGAACTGGCGGATGTGTTGACCGGTGTGCCGATGAAAGCGGATTATCCCTCGCTGAATCTTGGTCAGGCGGTGATGGTGTATTGTTACCAACTGGCTGAACTCATGCAGGTCAAACCGGAAGCAACGCAGCCAGCGGTGGCGGGGCAACTGTCGGCACTGCGCGATCGTATGGAGCGGCTACTGGTTAATCTGGCGGTTGAGGACGATGAAAAACTGCGGGACTGGCTGCATCAGCGGCTGGGTCGTTTAGAGCAACGCGATACGGCGATGCTCCATCGCTTGCTACACGACATTGAAAAAAGGTTGCCGAAATAAGATAGCAGAGATGGCTTTTTTGGCAGTCGAACATCTTGAGTCACGTATTTTGACAACGGTTTGTCCGGCTTATTTCTGTTTAGGCAGTGGGTTGAGCGGCAGGACTTTTTCCTTTGGCGAGAAGAAAAAAAAGAAATCCGTTGACTTCAAAGGGCGATTGGCCTAACTAATAGGGCAGATAACTCTACTTCTAATGAGATTCAATTTTAGCATGCGCACTATCAGCCTAATCACCACGATTATTACCATCACCGATACAACCAGTAACGGTGCGGGCTGACGCATATAAAGATTCCAGAAAAAGCCCGCACCGAACAGTGCGGGCTTTTTTTTTATGGCAGGTTATCCAAAACGCCGTCTGTAAGCGGCATACAAAAAACGCTTCCGGCGTTTGGTTGGCAGAAATTCAGGAGAACAGATAAAAATGCGAGTGTTGAAATTTGGCGGGACTTCAGTAGCGAATGCGGAGCGTTTTGCACGCGTTGCCGACATTATCGAGAACAACGCGCGCCAGGGACAGGTGGCTACCGTATTGTCCGCTCCGGCGAAAATTACCAACCATCTGGTTGCCATGATTGAGAAAACCGTCGCCGGACAAGATATCCTGCCTCATTTAAATGACGCCGAAACGATCTTTTCTTCGCTGCTGCAAGGCCTTGCCGCGTCTCAACCCGGCTTTGACCATGCCCGCCTGAAGGCATTTGTGGATCAGGAATTTGCACAGCTGAAACACGTTCTGCACGGCATCGCGCTGCTGGGCCAGTGCCCTGACAGCGTGAACGCTGCGATCATCTGCCGAGGGGAAAAACTGTCTATCGCCATCATGGAAGCGGTCTTTCAGGCACGCGGCTATGGGGTCTCCGTTATCAACCCGGTCGAGAAGCTGCTGGCGCAGGGACACTATCTTGAGTCTACTGTGGATATCACAGAATCGACCCGCCGCATCGCTGAAAGTGCCATCCCGAAAGATCATGTGATCCTGATGGCGGGCTTTACTGCCGGTAATGATAAAGGTGAATTAGTCGTACTGGGCCGCAACGGCTCTGACTATTCTGCTGCGGTGCTGGCTGCGTGTTTGCGTGCCGACTGTTGTGAGATCTGGACCGATGTGGACGGCGTTTATACCTGCGATCCGCGTCAGGTGCCGGACGCTCGATTATTGAAATCGATGTCCTATCAGGAGGCGATGGAGCTGTCCTATTTCGGCGCCAAAGTCCTCCACCCTCGCACCATCGCACCTATCGCCCAGTTCCAAATTCCCTGCCTCATCAAAAACACCGAAAATCCTCAGGCTCCTGGCACGCTCATCGGCATGGACAGCACGGATACCCAGTATCCGGTGAAAGGCATTACCAACCTGAACAACATGGCGATGATTAACGTGTCCGGCCCTGGTATGAAAGGCATGATCGGCATGGCAGCGCGCGTGTTTGCCGCGATGTCACGCGCGGGTATCTCCGTTGTTCTGATTACGCAGTCATCCTCCGAATACAGCATCAGCTTCTGCGTCTCGCAAAACGAGCTGGCGCGTGCCAGAAAGACGCTGGAAGACGAATTTTATCTGGAACTGAAAGAAGGCGTGTTAGAGCCGCTGGATGTGATGGAGCGTCTGGCCATCATCTCTGTGGTGGGCGATGGCATGCGCACGCTGCGCGGCCTGTCAGCTCGTCTGTTCTCGGCATTGGCGACGGCAAATATCAATATCGTGGCTATCGCGCAGGGCTCGTCCGAGCGCTCTATCTCTGTCGTGGTGAACAACGATGTCGCCACCACTGGCGTACGCGTCGCCCACCAAATGCTGTTTAACACCGATCAGGTAATCGACGTATTTGTTATCGGCGTCGGCGGCGTGGGTGGCGCACTGCTGGATCAGATCCACCGTCAGCAGCCGTGGCTGAAAGACAAGCATATCGACCTGCGCGTGTGTGGGATCGCCAACTCCAAAGCGATGCTGACCAATATTAACGGCATCTCGATGGAAAACTGGCATGAAGAGCTGGGTAAAGCCCGCGAGCCGTTTAATCTGGGTCGTCTGATCCGTCTGGTTAAAGAATACCATCTGCTGAACCCGGTGATCGTTGACTGTACGTCGAATCAGGCCGTGGCCGATCAATACGTGGATTTCCTGGCCGACGGTTTCCATGTCGTGACGCCGAACAAGAAAGCCAACACGGGGTCGATGAATTACTATCACCAACTGCGTAGCGCCGCGGCGAAATCCCGTCGTCGTTTTCTTTATGACACCAACGTCGGTGCCGGTCTGCCAGTGATTGAGAACCTGCAAAATCTGCTGAATGCGGGTGATGAGCTGATTCGCTTTACCGGTATTCTCTCTGGCTCGCTGTCCTTTATTTTCGGTAAACTCGATGAAGGTATGTCGCTGTCGGAAGCGACCACGCAGGCGAAAGAAAAAGGCTATACCGAACCCGATCCGCGCGACGATCTGTCCGGTATGGACGTTGCGCGTAAACTGCTGATTCTGGCGCGTGAAGCGGGTTATCTGCTGGAACTGGGCGATATTGAAGTGGAATCCGTTCTGCCTGCCAGCTTTGATGCTTCCGGCGATGTCGCCAGCTTTATGCAGCGCCTGCCAACGGCAGACGACGAGTTTGCCAGCCGTGTTGCACAAGCGCGTGATGAAGGTAAAGTGTTGCGCTATGTCGGCGTGATTGAAGAAGGCCGCTGTAAGGTCAAGATCAGTGCGGTTGGCGGCAACGATCCGCTGTTTAAAGTCAAAGATGGCGAGAATGCGCTGGCATTCTACAGCCGTTATTATCAGCCACTGCCGCTTGTGTTGCGCGGTTATGGCGCGGGTAACGATGTTACCGCTGCTGGTGTGTTCGCAGATCTGCTGCGCACCTTGTCATGGAAGTTGGGAGCATAATTATGGTTAAGGTGTATGCACCTGCATCAATCGGTAACGTCAGCGTCGGGTTTGATGTGCTGGGTGCGGCCGTCTCGCCAGTAGACGGCTCATTGCTGGGGGATTGCGTCTCTGTTGAAGCCGCCGATCTGTTTAGCCTGCGTAGTGAAGGGCACTTTGTTAGCAAGCTGCCCGACAACCCGAAAGAAAACATTGTGTATCAATGTTGGGAGCTGTTCTGTCAGGAAATTGGCAAAACTGTGCCAGTAGCGATGACGCTCGAAAAGAACATGCCGATTGGTTCCGGGCTCGGTTCCAGCGCCTGTTCTGTCGTCGCTGGGCTGATGGCGATGAACGAATTTTGCGGTAAGCCGCTTGATGATACCCGTCTGCTGAAACTGATGGGTGAGCTGGAAGGGCGCATTTCCGGCAGCGTTCACTACGATAACGTGGCTCCGTGTTTCCTCGGCGGCGTCCAACTGATGCTGGAAGAGAACGGTATCATCAGCCAGTCTGTGCCGTCATTCGATGATTGGCTGTGGGTCATGGCGTATCCGGGGATTAAAGTCTCCACTGCTGAAGCGCGCGCGATTCTGCCTGCGCAATATCGTCGTCAGGATTGCATCAGCCACGGCCGTTATCTGGCCGGCTTTATCCACGCTTGCCATACCGGACAGGCTGAGCTGGCGGCGAAACTGATGAAGGATGTCATCGCGGAACCTTATCGGACGAAACTGCTGCCCGGCTTTGCCGCCGCTCGCCAGGCTGCTGAAGATATCGGGGCGCTGGCCTGCGGTATTTCCGGCTCTGGCCCGACGTTATTCTCCATCTGCAACGACATGGCGAGCGCACAGCGTCTGGCCGACTGGCTGCGGGATAACTATTTGCAGAACGATGAAGGTTTTGTTCATATTTGCCGTCTTGATACGACTGGCGCACGAAAACTGGGATAATGCATGAAACTGTACAACCTTAAAGATCATAACGAGCAGGTCAGTTTTGCTCAGGCTATCAAGCAAGGGTTGGGTAGCCAACAGGGGCTGTTCTTCCCGCTGGAACTGCCGGAATTTGAGCGTACTGAAATTGACGCCCTGCTGGATCTGGATTTTGTCACCCGCAGCAGCCGTATTCTGTCTGCGTATATTGGCGACGAGATCGCGGCTGAAACCGTGTTCGAGCGTGTGAAAGCCGCCTTTGCATTCCCGGCACCTATCGCGCCAGTTGCGGAAGATGTTGCTGCGCTGGAGCTGTTCCACGGTCCGACGCTGGCCTTTAAAGACTTCGGCGGCCGCTTTATGGCGCAAATGCTGACGGAAGTGTCTGGCGACGAAAAAATTACTATTCTGACGGCGACCTCTGGCGACACCGGTGCCGCTGTGGCGCACGCCTTTTACGGTCTGGAAAATGTCCGCGTCGTGATTTTGTATCCGCAGGGCAAGATCAGCCCGTTGCAGGAAAAACTGTTCTGTACGCTGGGTGGCAACATTCACACCATCGCTATCGATAGCGATTTCGATGCCTGTCAGGCGTTGGTGAAAAAGGCGTTTGATGATGAAGAACTGAAAAAGGCGATTGGCCTGAACTCAGCGAACTCCATCAACATCAGCCGTCTGCTGGCGCAAATTTGCTACTACTTTGAAGCTGTTGCACAGCTGCCGCAGGAAGCCCGTAACCAACTGGTCGTTTCTGTACCGAGTGGTAACTTCGGCGATCTGACCGCTGGCCTGCTGGCGAAATCACTGGGTCTGCCGATTAAGCGCTTCATCGCGGCGACTAACGCCAATGACACGGTACCGCGCTTCCTGATCAACGGAAAATGGGAACCGAATAAAACGGTGGCAACGTTATCCAACGCGATGGACGTAAGCCAGCCGAACAACTGGCCGCGTGTTGAAGAACTGTTCCGCCGTAAGAACTGGCAGTTGAAAACGCTGGGCTTTGGCGCGGTGAGCGATGAGACCACGAAAGAAACTATGCATGAGCTGGATGCGCTAGGTTATCTCTCTGAGCCGCATGCTGCGATTGCTTACCGTCTGCTGCGCGATCAGCTGCAAGCCGGTGAGTTCGGTCTGTTCCTGGGTACGGCGCACCCGGCGAAATTCAAGGAAAGCGTAGAAGACATTCTGGGCAAAAAGCTGGATCTGCCGGAAGCGCTGGCTGAGCGCGCCGATCTGGATCTGCTGTCGCACAACTTCCCGGATGATTTCGCGAAGCTGCGTGAGTTCCTGATGTCGCTGCCAGAATAAATCGATTGAAAGGGCGGAATGCTCCGCCCTGTTTCCCTTCTTTTGTTTACTGTTCGTGGCGCTTAAACACCAGCTCGTCAGCCGAAGATTCTGCTGCTTCGAAGCCGTAACCTTCCAGATTAAACGCTTTCAACTGCTCCGGTTGAGTCAGGCGGTTTTGAATAATGAAACGACTCATCAGGCCACGCGCTTTCTTGGCGTAGAAGCTGATCACTTTGAACTTACCGTTTTTCTCATCCAAGAAGACGGGTTTGATCAGTCGGGCATTAAGCTTTTTCGGTTTAACGGCTTTGAAATATTCGTCCGATGCCAGATTAACCAGCACATCGTCGCCTTGATCGCGCAACGCCTGATTCAGCTTTTCAGTAATGGTATCGCCCCAGAAACTGTAGAGATCTTTACCGGCTTTATTTTCCAGTTTGGTGCCCATTTCCAACCGATACGGCTGCATCAAATCCAGCGGGCGCAACACGCCATACAGACCTGACAGCATACGCAGATGCTGCTGGGCGAAATCGAAGTCATCCTCGCTGAAATCTTCTGCGGCCAATCCGGTATAGACGTCGCCCTTAAACGCCAGCAGCGCCTGACGCGCGTTCTCCGGCGTAAAATCCGGCTGCCAATCGCTAAAGCGGCCTGCATTCAGGTCAGCCAGTTTATCGCTGATGCTCATCAACGAGGCGATCTGTGCTGGCGTCAATTTTTTACACACGCCAATCAACTGGCTGGAATAGTCCAAAAGTTCCGGCTGGGTGTAACGCGTCGTTGCCAAAGGACTGGTGTAGTCGAGCGTTTTTGCGGGTGAAATAGTAATAAGCATGCGCCATGTCCTGTCGGTCTGATTTCTGATGGTACTACTATAGCAAGAACGCAGTAAGAAAACGGCGATATACCGTAATACTTCAAGCTGCATGTGCGTTGGCTTCCCTTACTCACCCCAGTCACTTACTTGAGTAAGCTCCTGGGGATTCGTGCGATTGCCGCCTTCCTGCAACTCGAATTATTTGGGGTATAGCGATAATACGCCTCGTCTTTCACGCCTCAATCGCGTTCGGGAAGGGGAAAATATTGCGTCTTATCGGCGTGTAACCGCTGTTGCAGGGGCGAGTGGGAAAAGGCTGGCTTGCACGGGAAAGTGCGCGTGTTATTATCAGATTTCGGCGCAAAACAGACGGCCACCAGATTAGATAACAAGTCGATTCATATACGAGCTATTTTCATTCACGAGCACCACGTATAAACAACGAGACATGCCAACATGACGGATAAACTGACTTCCCTACGCCAACTGACCACGGTTGTAGCTGATACCGGCGATATTGCGGCAATGAAACTGTACCAGCCGCAAGATGCGACCACTAACCCTTCACTGATTCTGAACGCTGCGCAAATTCCTGAATACCGCAAGCTTATCGACGAGGCGATTGCCTGGGCGCGTGAGCAGAGCAGCGATCGTAAACAGCAGGTCGTGGATGCCACGGATAAACTGGCGGTCAATATCGGTCTCGAAATTTTAAAATTGATCCCAGGCCGCATCTCCACAGAAGTGGATGCGCGTTTGTCTTATGACACCGAAGCCAGCGTGGCGAAGGCAAAACACCTGATCAAGCTGTACAACGACGCAGGCATCAGCAACGAGCGTATCCTGATTAAACTGGCTTCCACCTGGCAGGGTATCCGCGCGGCGGAGCAGCTGGAAAAAGAAGGCATCAACTGTAATCTGACGCTGCTGTTCTCCTTTGCACAGGCGCGCGCTTGTGCTGAAGCGGGCGTGTTCCTGATTTCACCGTTTGTTGGCCGTATTCTTGACTGGTACAAAGCCAATGGCGATAAGAAAGAATTCGCGCCGCATGAAGATCCAGGCGTGGTTTCCGTTAGCGAAATCTACGACTACTACAAAGAGCACGGCTATGAAACCGTCGTGATGGGTGCGAGCTTCCGTAACGTCGGTGAGATTCTGGAACTGGCTGGTTGTGACCGTCTGACGATTGCACCTGCTCTGCTGAAAGAGCTGTCAGAAAGCGAAGGCGAGATCGTCCGCAAGCTGTCTTACGTCGGTGAAGTGAAAGTCCGTCCGGCGAAAATGACGGAAGCTGAGTTCTACTGGCAGCACAACCAGGACCCAATGGCGATTGATAAACTGGCCGATGGGATCCGTAAGTTTGCTATCGACCAGGAAAAACTGGAAAAGATGATTGCAGATTTACTGTAAGCATTCTGCTGATAAAAATAGCCGGGAATTCCGGCTATTTTTTTGTCTGTAGTATGGCGTTGTGGCGGGAATCGGCCTATTTCGCCGTCGCGTTACGGGTTTTCTTCGCGATATAAAGATTATCATCGGCACGCTTCATGACCTCGCTGAGATCTTCCCCAGCGATATAGTATTCAACCAACCCAATACTGACCGTCAGCCTGATAGCCCCAGCGGCTGTTTCACAAGGTGTGTCACTAACACGCTCTCTTGCTTTGTCCACGATGGTGTACGCATCGTCTAATCCGGTATTCGGTAAGACGATCGCGAATTCATCGCCGCCAATCCGGCCAAAAATATCTTCACGGCGAAATGATTTCTTGAAGGTGTCGGCAACAAACTTCAACGCATCATCCCCGACACTATGCCCAAAGCTATCATTCACCTGCTTAAAGTAGTCGATGTCGATCAGAATGACGCTAACGGGGCGCTTGGTTAGGTTGGCGATACTAAAGGCTTTATTGGCGGCCAGAAAGAACGCGTCTCGCCGTAAATAGCCGGTGAGATCGTCATACCGCGCGATGATGGGTAATTCCACCAAATATTTTTTCGTCAGCACGGACAGCAGGCTGCCTAAAATAGCGAAGAGCATCACGCTGCCAGTAATAACGAGAAGTGAGGACAGAGAAAACAGCGTCTGGACAAATGATGGCGGTGGATTTTCTGACGTCGTTCTTATCCAGATACCCAGCAATTCATCGGTTGGCGACAGAATAGGGAAAATAATTGTCAGCGTGTTTTTACCTGCATAGTCCCCGATAGAGGGCAGTTTATTTTGGCAGGTGCGAATTACGGCCATATCGTTGAAGTTGAGATCGGAAGAGGAAAGCTTGTTTATGCATTCGCTACGCGAATCCCGCGTGTTAAAGGCAAATGTTCTGGTACGTGACAATAAATAAGTACCGGATTGCCGAATCATATCGCTTTCTGTTACTTCACCGCTGTTGGTGTAGGAACCGTAGGTTTTGATCGCGGTATCGAGATTTATCCGTTCTGTTTTCCAAGTCGACTTGTTGGCTTCATGCATAATAATGATGGTGAAGATAAAGGAAATCGCCCCGAACAGAAGAAAAGCGTATGTCGGATGGGCAAAAAGTTTAAGTATCTTATACTTAAGATCGTTCATGGCGACTTCCTTGATAGGGCTTTTTTACTTATTGTGATACTAAAGAAGTGCTTTAATTTTATCATATTATTTGATTTAACGTGATGTTCTGTCGTGGTGGATATCATCCTTTTCTCTTTAATCTATCGGCTTATTTCACCTGCTCTTAATAGGTAGGCGATCTTTTTTATTCGCCAGCTATTCTTAAATTTTAATTGCGTCGCGTTATTATTAATTTAAGTTATCCTTTAATTTTTTTGAGACGCTATTTAATAATTATTATCAAATGTCATGCTGCACTCGCGTGAGATAACGAACATCGTGTGAATTTCCTCATGAGAGCTAATTGTTTGCTAAAAGTCGTCAATATCCTGATAAAATTGGTGTTTTGTTTAAACTGAGGTGCTTATGAACGTATTGCGTATTGGCTTGGTCTCTGTATCCGATCGCGCTTCCGGCGGGGTTTATCAGGATAAAGGCATCCCAGAACTGGAATCCTGGCTCCGCAGCGCTCTGACCACGCCTTTTGAAGTGGAAACCCGGCTGGTGCCGGATGAACAGCCGATGATTGAACAAACGCTGTGTGAACTGGTTGATGAACGCGGCTGTCATCTGGTGCTGACAACTGGAGGAACAGGGCCCGCACGTCGTGATGTCACGCCGGATGCCACGATGGCCGTTGCCGATCGAGAAATGCCAGGGTTTGGCGAACAAATGCGACAGATCAGCCTGCGCTTCGTTCCTACCGCGATCCTCTCCCGTCAGGTGGGCGTGCTGCGTAAACAGGCGCTGATTCTTAATCTTCCAGGACAACCCAAATCAATTAAGGAAACGTTGGAAGGCTTAAAAGATGCAGATGGCAAGGTGGTTGTGGCCGGTATTTTTGCCAGCGTACCGTATTGTATCCAGCTGCTGGAAGGCCCTTATATTGAAACCAATGCGGATGTGGTAGCAGCTTTTCGCCCTAAAAATGCCGTGCGCGAAATAAAAGACTGAAGTTAGGCAATTTGAAACATAAGATTCAGCTTTGCTGGTGTATAAGAATTTTGCCGCTATAGTAACTTCTACTTTACACACTGCGGTGATGTTTTTCTCACTCTGGCAATGCACGGTAACTTATGACTCAGGATCAACACGCCCATCCTCGCCGATTGAACCGGCAGGACTATAAAACGCTGTCTCTGGCTGCGCTGGGTGGCGCGTTAGAGTTTTACGATTTTATTATTTTCGTCTTCTTTGCCGCCGTGATTGGCGATCTCTTTTTCCCACCAGATATTCCTGAATGGCTGCGGCAGGTACAGACGTTCGGTATTTTCGCCGCAGGCTATCTGGCCCGCCCGCTTGGGGGCATCATCATGGCCCACTTTGGCGACAAGAGCGGACGTAAGAAAATGTTCAGCCTGAGCATATTGCTGATGGCGTTACCGACGCTGGCAATGGGCTTGCTGCCGACCTATGAAGCCATTGGCATTGCGGCCCCGCTTTTACTGCTATTAATGCGTGTGCTGCAAGGTGCTGCAATCGGTGGGGAAGTCCCCGGCGCATGGGTCTTCGTTGCGGAGCATGTGCCTCGTGCCCGTATTGGGTTTGCCTGCGGTACGCTGACTGCCGGCTTAACGAGGGGGATTCTGTTGGGTTCGCTGATCGCGACGTTGCTGAACACGGTGCTCACGCCAGAGCAGATGTCGGGCGGTGGCTGGCGTCTGCCGTTCTTTATTGGCGGGGTATTCGGTCTTGTCGCTATGTATCTGCGCCGCTGGTTGCAGGAAACCCCCATTTTTATGGAAATGCGTGAGCAGAAAAAGCTGGCAGAAGAGCTGCCGCTGAAATCTGTCGTCTTAAATCATAAACGTGCGGTTGTGGTTTCCATGCTGCTGACCTGGCTGCTATCTGCGTGCATTGTCGTCGTGATTCTGATGGCACCGACCTACCTGCAAAAAGTCCACGGCATTCCTGCTGCGCTGGCATTGCAGGCGAACTGTCTGGCAACGATTGCGCTGATGGTGGGCTGCGTCGGCGCGGGGTTACTCGTTGACCGCTTCGGTGCCAGCAAGCTGTTTATTGTGGGTAGCCTGTCGCTGGCTGCCTGTAGCTGGTTCTTTTATAGCTCGGCAGCAAGCAGTACGACGTTGCTCTTTGTCAGCTATGCGATTGTGGGGCTCAGCGTTGGCGTGGTGGGCGGCGTGCCTTATGTCATGGTGCGGGCGTTCCCAGCGGCGGTGCGCTTCTCTGGGATTTCTTTTTCCTACAACGTTTCCTACGCTATTTTCGGTGGCCTGACGCCCGTCTTCGTGACGCTGATTATGAAGGCGACGCCGATGGCACCGGCCTTCTACGTCCTGACGCTGGCTGCCGTGGGATTGCTGTTGGGTATTTATTTGCAACGCGATCTGGATGCGGAATCGTGTGCTTCGGCCGATAGTGACGCGCGCGATCGTTCGCCTGTCGAGGTTTAAGCCCGCTGTTATCAAAAAATAGCGCGTCATCAAAAACAAACGAGCCCTGTCAATCTGACAGGGCTCGTTTGCATGTCACGCAGGAGCGCGTCGGTACGGGTATGGCGTCAGAACTTAGTGAGACGCGCCACGAGCACCAATTGGCAGTACGGTGCGGCCAAACTTCTCGTTCAGCACTTCAGCCATTGCCAGATAAATCGCGCTGGCGCCACAGATGATGCCTTCGTAACCCGCGAAGGTCAGCAGAGCGTGGTTGCCGGTAAAGTTGCCTACGGCCAGCAGCGCAAACAGCACTGTCAGGCTGCCGAAGACAAATTGCAGAGCGCGGTTGGTGCCGAATGTACCGAAGAACATAAACAGCGTGAAGACGCCCCACAGACCAAGGAATACGCCAAGGAATTGCGCATCGCTGGCTTCCGCCAGACCCATTTTTGGCAGCATTAGAATGGCAACCAGCGTCAGCCAGAATGCGCCATAAGACGTAAATGCGGTCACGCCAAACGTATTCCCTTTTTTATATTCCAGCAGGCCAGCCAGAATCTGGGCAATACCGCCGTAGAAAATACCCATGCTGAGAATGATGGAAGAAAGTGGGAAAAAGCCTGCGTTGTGCAGGTTCAACAGAATAGTGGTCATCCCGAAGCCCATCAGTCCTAATGGACCAGGATTTGCCAACGTGTTCGTGCTCATAAATCCTCTGCAATAACAGATTATTAATAGTCCCTTCGCGTCGGGCGCGGCATTAAGGTTAGCGAGTGCGCCAATCACGTTGGGATAGGTGTCGTTTAGGTGTTATTGCCCGCCATTATGTAGGGAAATGTCCCCATTTCTGTGACGAGCGCGGCATCATATCGGGCGTTTGGAACGGACACAACATGGGGAAGGCAGAATAGTTTGATCGTACGAGGGATAAAGGTCATTTTTTTTCATCTTCCCCCCTTGATGATAGAAATGTTGGCCCCATCTTATTTCCAACCGAAACAGTTTGACCTGCCGCAAAGGCGTGTGTCGGGCCGTTACATCGGTGGTTAGCATGAAAATGAAACGTGTGCTGCTGATGAAAAACGAGGGTGTGTCGTTAGAAAACGAGAAATCTTGTTGAAAAATGACATTTCGCCCGCACAGTAGGTTTAACCACCACACCGAATATGACTTTTTAGTGGAGATGTTTAGATGGGTAAGATTATTGGTATCGACCTGGGTACAACCAACTCTTGTGTCGCGATTATTGACGGTACTCAGGTAAAAGTACTGGAAAATAGCGAAGGCGATCGCACCACGCCTTCAATCATTGCTTATACGCAAGATGGTGAAACTCTGGTTGGCCAACCGGCTAAACGTCAGGCAGTGACCAACCCGAAAAATACACTGTTTGCTATCAAGCGCCTGATTGGCCGTCGTTTCAAAGACGAAGAAGTTCAGCGCGATGCCAACATCATGCCGTACAAAATTATCGCGGCAGATAATGGCGATGCATGGCTGGAAGTGAAAGATCAGAAAATGGCTCCGCCGCAGATTTCAGCTGAAGTGCTGAAAAAAATGAAGAAAACGGCGGAAGACTATCTGGGTGAGACCATCACCGAAGCGGTTATCACCGTACCCGCTTACTTCAACGATGCGCAGCGTCAGGCGACTAAAGATGCCGGCCGTATCGCGGGTCTGGAAGTCAAACGTATCATCAACGAACCGACAGCGGCAGCGCTGGCGTACGGTCTGGATAAAGAAGTTGGCAACCGCACTATCGCGGTTTACGACCTGGGCGGCGGTACGTTCGATATTTCCATCATCGAAATCGACGAAGTTGATGGCGAAAAAACCTTTGAAGTTCTGGCGACCAACGGTGATACGCACCTGGGTGGTGAAGACTTCGATAGCCGCATGATCAACTATCTGGTTGACGAATTTAAGAAAGAGCAAGGTTTCGACCTGCGTAATGATCCACTGGCCATGCAGCGTCTGAAAGAAGCCGCAGAAAAAGCCAAGATCGAGCTGTCTTCTGCACAGCAGACCGACGTTAACCTGCCGTACATCACGGCGGACGCTACTGGTCCTAAGCACCTGAACATCAAAGTGACGCGTGCGAAACTGGAATCACTGGTAGAAGAGCTGGTAAACCGTTCTCTGGAACCGCTGAAAGTGGCGTTGCAGGATGCTGGCCTGTCCGTTTCTGAAATTCAGGACGTGATTCTGGTTGGTGGTCAGACGCGTATGCCTCTGGTACAGAAGAAAGTTGCTGACTTCTTCGGTAAAGAGCCACGTAAAGACGTGAACCCGGACGAAGCTGTTGCTATCGGTGCTGCGGTTCAGGGCGGTGTCTTGTCGGGTGACGTGAAAGACGTTCTGCTGCTGGACGTAAGCCCGCTGTCTCTGGGTATCGAAACCATGGGCGGCGTGATGACTCCGCTGATCGCCAAAAACACGACGATCCCGACTAAACACAGTCAGGTATTCTCGACGGCGGAAGACAACCAGTCTGCGGTAACGATCCATGTTCTGCAGGGTGAGCGTAAGCGTGCGCATGACAACAAATCTCTGGGTCAGTTTAACCTGGATGGTATTCAAGCAGCGCCGCGCGGTATGCCACAGATCGAAGTGACCTTCGACATCGACGCCGACGGTATCCTGCACGTTTCCGCGAAAGACAAAAACAGCGGTCGCGAGCAGAAAATCACTATCAAGGCATCTTCTGGTTTGAACGAAGAAGAAATCCAGAAAATGGTACGTGATGCAGAAGCGAACGCTGAAGCTGACCGTAAGTTTGAAGAGCTGGTTCAGGCTCGTAACCAGGGCGATCACCTGCTGCACAGCACACGTAAGCAGCTGGAAGAAGTGGGCGACAAACTGGCCGCTGATGACAAAACTGCGATTGACGATGCACTGAAAGCGCTGGAAAGCGCGCTGAAAGGCGAAGACAAAGCAGACATCGAAGCGAAAATTCAGGCGCTGGTTCAGGTTTCTGGCAAGCTGCTGGAAGCGTCTCAGCCACAGCCAGGTGCTGAAGGTGCCGCTGATGATGCCTCTGCTCGTCGCGACGACGATGTCGTTGATGCTGAGTTTGAAGAAGTTAAAGATAAAAAGTAATCGCCCTTGAGCGGGCGCAGTAGCTGTCACAAAGCTATTGCTGGCAATCAGCACGGGCGTCGAGGAAACTCTGCGCCCGTGCATGCATGTTGAGGGGCAGGAAAAGAAATGGCGAAGCAAGATTATTACGAAAGCCTGGGCGTTGCTAAAAACGCGGATGAGCGCGAAATAAAGAAAGCGTACAAGCGTCTGGCGATGAAGTATCACCCGGACCGTAATCCTGGTGATAACGAGGCAGAAGCCAAGTTCAAAGAGATCAAAGAAGCCTACGAAATCCTTATCGATTCGCAAAAACGCGCAGCCTACGATCAGTACGGTCACGCGGCGTTTGAGCAAGGTGGTATGGGCGGAGGCGGCGGTGGCTTTGGCGGCGGCGGTGCCGATTTTGGTGATATTTTTGGCGACGTGTTCGGAGACATTTTTGGCGGCGGTCGCCGTCAGCGCGCGAGCCGTGGATCCGATTTACGCTACAACATGGAGTTGACGCTGGAAGAAGCGGTACGTGGCGTCACCAAAGAGATCCGTATTCCCGCACTCGAAGAGTGTGATGTGTGCCACGGTAACGGCGCGAAGCCGGGTAGCTCCCCGATCACCTGTCCGACCTGTCATGGTAATGGTCAGGTTCAGATGCGTCAGGGCTTCTTTACCGTGCAGCAAGCGTGTCCGCACTGTCATGGTCGCGGCAAGATCATTAAAGATCCGTGCATCAAATGTCATGGTCATGGTCGCGTAGAGAAGAGCAAAACGCTGTCGGTGAAAATTCCGGCTGGCGTGGACACGGGCGACCGTATCCGTTTGTCTGGTGAAGGCGAAGCGGGCGAGCACGGCGCACCGTCAGGTGATTTGTACGTTCAGGTGCAGGTTAAAGCGCACCCGATCTTCCAGCGTGAAGAAAACAATCTGTACTGCGAAGTGCCGATCAATTTTGCGATGGCAGCATTAGGCGGCGAGATTGAAGTCCCGACGCTGGATGGCCGCGTGAAGCTGAAAGTGCCTGCGGAAACGCAAACCGGGAAACTGTTCCGTATGCGTGGCAAAGGCGTGAAATCGGTACGTGGCGGTGCGCAGGGCGATCTGCTGTGCCGTGTGGTTGTAGAAACGCCGGTTAACCTGAACGAGCGTCAAAGACAACTGCTGCAAGAGCTTGATGAGAGCTTTGGTGGCCCGTCTGGCGAGAGAAATAGCCCTCGCTCGAAAAACTTTTTCGATGGCGTGAAGAAATTTTTCGATGATTTAACCCGTTAATGGTTTGTCGTTAACGCGTGATAAGAAACCGGTGGGGTAAAACCTGCCGGTTTTTTTATGACGGAGATCCCTGTCCGCCACCCTGCAGCCGTTGCTACGCAACGTTGAAAAACGCCCGATGTTTTTTATTCCTTCCTCTAGATCCTCAATTCAATAGATCGATTTTTACGATGATTAAGCCAGTTTTAATCTACTTTTAACGAGTCGTTGGGTCACGTAATCTTGCCAGCAAGAAAGCGAACGTGCGGTATTAGCGTTCGTGCCTGATGGGAGATTAAGTTAATGATAACAATGATTCGTCGCTTTATTCGATTGGATGCCGCCGCTGGTGTGATGCTAATGATGGCAACAGTTTTGGCGATCGCGTTTGCCAACTGGTCTGTGACTGCCGCTGGCTATCAACAATTCCTGATGATGCCGGTGGAAATGCGGTTTGGCGCACTGGAAATCAATAAGAACCTGCTGCTGTGGATTAACGATGGGCTGATGGCGATTTTCTTCCTGCTGATTGGCCTGGAAGTAAAACGCGAGCTCGTTGAAGGCACGTTAGCCAGCCGTCAGCAGGCGATGCTGCCACTGGCGGCTGCGGTGGGCGGAATGATTTTTCCTGCCTTGCTCTTTCTGCTTTTCAACGCCAATGATGAGGTGACGCGTGCTGGCTGGGCGATTCCCGCAGCGACAGATATCGCGTTTGCTGTTGGTGTGCTGACGCTATTGGGCAAGCGTGTTCCCGCTGGGCTGAAAGTCTTCCTGCTAGCGCTGGCGATCATTGACGATCTGGGGGCGATCCTGATCATTGCCCTGTTTTATACACAACAGATCTTCTGGCCTGCGCTGGGCGGTGCGGTGCTGGCGATTGCGGCGCTAGCCTATATGAATAGGCAGCAGGTTGGTAAAACCTCCGCCTATTTGCTGGTGGGGATCGTCCTGTGGGTCTGCATTCTAAAATGTGGCGTTCATGCGACGTTAGCTGGGGTGATTGTCGGATTCTTTATTCCTTTGCGCACGTCCAACGGGGAATCTTCTCCGGCAACCACGTTGGAACATGGCTTACAAATGTGGGTCGCGTTTCTGATTATTCCGCTGTTTGCCTTCGCGAACGCAGGTATTGTGTTGCAGGGGATTGTGCTGGAAAAACTGTTTTCCCCTTTGAGCCTTGGTATTGCCGCCGGGCTGCTAATTGGTAAGCCGCTGGGTATTACCTTGTTCAGTTGGCTAACCATCCGGCTGGGCTACGCGCGTCTGCCCGCAGGTGTTCACTTTAGCCAGATTATGGCGGTGTCAGTGCTGTGTGGCATCGGCTTTACCATGTCGATATTCATTACGCTGTTGGCCTTCTCCGGCGGCGATGCGGAATTGATTACCTATGCCAAGCTGGGGATTTTGCTGGCATCGGGGCTGGCGGCGCTGCTTGGCTATCTGGCGCTACGCGGGGTGTTGCCTACGCTGGACAAGGCGATGCAACCGTGTAAGGGTTGATGCTATGCCGGAGGAGCGAAGAGGGGGCGGGTGTGTCTCATTTGAATTTTAATCATCTCTATTATTTCTGGCAGGTTTATAAGTCGGGATCCGTTGCGGGTGCGGCAGAGACGCTGTTCTTAACGCCGCAGACTATTACCGGGCAAATCAAATGCCTGGAAGAGCGTTTACAGGGCAAGCTCTTTAAACGTAAGGGGCGCGGGTTGGAACCGACGGAGCTGGGACAGCTGGTTTTTCGCTATGCGGATAGCATGTTCCAGCTTAGCCAGGAAATGTTGGATATTGTGAACTACCGCAAAGAATCGAACCTGTTATTCGATGTCGGCGTGGCCGATGCACTGTCTAAACGGCTGGTGAGCAGGGTGCTGGAAACGGTCGTAACGGAACAGGAACATATCCATTTACGCTGTTTTGAGTCGACGCACGAAATGCTGCTGGAGCAGTTGAGCCAGCATAAGCTGGATATGATTCTGTCGGATTGTCCGGTGGATTCGACACAGCAGGAAGGCCTATTTTCACTCAAGCTGGGTGAATGTGCTGTGAGCTTTTATTGTAAACGTCCGCAGCCTGATCTGCCTTTCCCTGCCTACCTTGAACAACGTAAGCTGCTGATTCCTGGTCGGCGAACCATGCTCGGGCGGAAACTGCTGAACTGGTTTACCGCGCAGAATATTCAGGTGAACATTTTGGGTGAATTTGATGATGCGGCGCTGATGACGGCGTTCGGCATTAACCACGACGCGATTTTCGTTGCGCCATCGCTATATGCCAATGAAATCTACCAGCAGGGCGATATCGTCGAAATCGGTAGGATCGAGAACATTCAGGATGAGTATTATGCGATTTTTGCGGCCAGAATGATCCAACATCCGGCGGTGCAGCGCGTCTGTAACGCAGATTTTTCAGCGCTTTTCTGTGATACTACAGACGCAAAAAAACCGGCCTAGGCCGGTTCTTTTAGCAACAACACGCAGATGCGTGATTATTGCATGGCGTTGATGCGCGCAACCAAATTGGATTTATGACGTGCAGCTTTGTTTTTGTGGATCAAGCCTTTACCTGCTTGACGGTCCACAATTGGTTGCATGTCATTAAAAGCTTTCTGTGCCGCTTCTTTATCGCCAGTAGCGATCGCCGCGTATACTTTCTTGATGAAAGTACGCATCATTGAGCGACGGCTTGCATTATGCTTACGGCGCTTCTCAGATTGTACGGCGCGTTTCTTAGCTGATTTGATATTAGCCAAGGTCCAACTCCCAAATATATTCAATCGAGGACAATTCAAAGGCCGTGGAATATGCTCGTTTAGCCTTCGTTTGTCAATGGATTTGTGCAAATAAGCGTCGTTTGTACGTCGACACTTGTTACGTTGTGATGGCGCAGGATTTTAGCAGCTTCACGCGGTGGAATACAGCTTTTCGCATCATAAATTCACTCTGAGTTTGATAAAGCTCTATCTGTCATCGGTAAAGTTGGATTGTGTGTGCTATCCACGACCTAGATATTCTGCGTCTGGGCGCCGTCTATCGATGATTCCGCTAAAAAATGGGCAAATACCGGCACGATTTACAGCGTGACTGCAAAAGGCGCGAATCGCGGGTTAACCTTACTCGCTGTACAAGGTATAATCCGCCGATTTCCATAATATTAACCCTTTGTTCTGGGCCAGCCATGCAGCTAATTCGCGGTATACACAATCTTCGGGCACACCATTACGGCTGTGTGCTCACTATTGGTAATTTTGACGGCGTGCACCTCGGACACCAAATGCTGCTTGAACGACTGAAGCAGGAAGGTCGCGCACGTGGGTTGCCAGTGATGGTCATGATTTTTGAACCGCAGCCGCTGGAGCTCTTTGCAGCGGAAAAAGCACCCGCACGCCTGACGCGTCTGCGTGACAAAGTAAAATATTTGGCGCAGGCCGGCGTGGACTATCTTCTGTGCGTCAGGTTCGACGCGCAGTTTGCCGCCAATGCGGCCGAGACGTTCGTTTCTTCCCTGCTGGTGAAAAAACTGGGCGTGAAGTTTCTGGTAGTGGGGGATGACTTCCGCTTCGGGGCTGGTCGTCAGGGAGATTTCCTGTTATTACAGAAGGCTGGGCGTGATTCGGGATTTGATGTCATCAGCACCGATTCATTTTGTAACGGCGGCAAACGGGTTAGCAGCACTGCCGTACGTGAGGCGCTCAGTCGTGATGAGCTTGAGCTGGCAGAAAGCCTGTTGGGTCATCCTTACAGCATTTCTGGGCGCGTAGAACATGGTAAAGAATTGGGGCGAACCATTGGGTTCCCTACCGCCAACTTGCCGCTGAAACGTCAGGTTTCCCCTGTTAGCGGCGTCTATGCCGTCAGCGTTTTTGGGCTGGGACAAGAACCGCTACCGGGCGTTGCCAATATTGGCACGCGTCCGACCGTAAACGGTGACAAACGCCAGCAGCTTGAAGTGCATTTGCTGGACGTGACGATGAACCTCTATGGTCGTCATATTGAAGTCGTACTGCGTAAAAAGATCCGTAATGAACAGCGTTTTGCTTCGCTCGATGCGTTAAAACAGCAAATCGCCGATGATGTGGTGACAGCCCGGACGTTCTTCGGGTTAAAGACACCGGTTTAATTTTTCTAGCCGAAACGAAATCGAGAATCTAATGAGTGACTATAAGACTACCCTGAACTTGCCGGAAACAGGGTTCCCGATGCGTGGCGATCTGGCCAAGCGCGAACCTGACATGCTGAAACGTTGGTATGAGCAGGATCTATACGGGATTATTCGCAATGCGAAGAAGGGAAAGAAGACCTTCATTCTGCACGATGGCCCTCCGTACGCGAACGGCAACATTCACATTGGTCACTCAGTTAACAAGATTCTGAAAGATATTATCGTTAAATCGAAAGGCCTGTCTGGTTACGATTCCCCTTATGTGCCGGGCTGGGACTGCCACGGTCTGCCGATTGAACTGAAAGTAGAACAGCTGATCGGTAAGCCGGGCGAGAAAGTCAGCGCCGCAGAATTCCGCGCTGAGTGCCGTAAATATGCGGCAGAGCAGGTGGCTGGTCAGAAAGCCGACTTTATTCGTCTTGGCGTGCTGGGCGACTGGGATCGTCCTTACCTGACGATGGATTTCAAAACCGAAGCGAACATCATTCGTGCGCTGGGCCGCATCATTGAAAACGGCCACCTGCACAAGGGTGCCAAGCCGGTTCACTGGTGTGCCGACTGTGGTTCCGCGCTGGCGGAAGCGGAAGTTGAGTATTACGACAAAACGTCTCCATCCATTGATGTCGCGTTTAACGCCAGCGATGTGGCCGCGGTAGTAGCCAAATTCGGCGTGAGTAGCGTAGACGGCCCTGTTTCGCTGGTGATCTGGACGACGACGCCGTGGACGCTGCCAGCAAACCGTGCGATTTCACTGAATGCAGAGTTCGATTATCAACTGGTGCAGACTGACGGTCAGGCGTTGATTCTGGCGGCCGATCTGGTTGAAAGCGTGATGAAGCGTGCAGGCGTGACCCAGTGGCAAGTGCTGGGCGACTGCAAAGGCGCAGAACTTGAGCTGCTGCGTTTCAAACATCCGTTCCTGGGCTTTGACGTACCGGCCATTCTGGGCGAGCACGTGACGCTGGATGCGGGTACCGGTGCGGTGCATACCGCCGGTGGTCACGGTCCTGACGACTATGTGATCAGCCAGAAATACAATCTGGAAATCGCCAATCCGGTGGGGCCGAACGGCTGCTACCTGAGCGGTACCTATCCTGAACTGGATGGCAAATTCGTTTTCAAAGCCAACGACCTGATCGTTGAAATCCTGCGTGAAAAAGGCATGTTGCTGCACGTAGAGAAATTGCAGCACAGCTACCCGTGCTGCTGGCGTCATAAGTCGCCGATCATTTTCCGTGCGACGCCACAATGGTTTGTCAGCATGGATCAGAAAGGCCTGCGTAAGCAGTCGCTGTCTGAAATTAAAGGCGTGCAGTGGATCCCGGATTGGGGTCAGGCGCGTATCGAAGCGATGGTCGCCAACCGTCCTGACTGGTGTATCTCCCGTCAGCGTACCTGGGGCGTGCCAATGTCGCTGTTCGTCCACAAAGAGACGGAAGAACTGCATCCGCGTACCGCTGAGCTGATCGAAGCCGTGGCAAAGCGTGTTGAAGCTGATGGTATTCAGGCATGGTGGGATCTCGATCCGGCCGACGTGCTGGGCGCAGATGCTGACAACTACGTCAAAGTGCCAGACACGCTGGACGTGTGGTTCGATTCTGGATCGACGCACGCGTCCGTAGTCGATGTTCGCCCTGAATTTGGCGGCCATGAAGCGGATATGTATTTGGAAGGTTCTGACCAGCATCGCGGTTGGTTCATGTCTTCCCTGATGATCTCTACGGCGATCAAAGGCAAAGCGCCTTATCGTCAGGTACTGACCCACGGTTTCACCGTTGATGGTCAGGGCCGCAAGATGTCCAAGTCGATCGGGAATACCGTCAGCCCGCAGGACGTGATGAACAAACTCGGTGCTGACATTCTGCGTCTGTGGATCGGTTCAACGGATTACTCCGGTGAAATCGCCGTATCCGATGAGATCCTGAAGCGTTCCGCCGATGCCTATCGCCGTATCCGTAACACCGCGCGTTTCCTGTTGGCGAACCTGAATGGGTTCGATCCACAGCAACATATGGTGAAACCAGAAGATATGGTTGTGCTGGATCGCTGGGCGGTCGGCTGTGCGAAAGCGGCGCAGGAAGAGATCCTCGAAGCGTATGAAAGCTATGATTTCCACCGCGTCGTACAACGCCTGATGCAGTTCTGCTCGATCGAGAGGGGTTCGTTCTATCTGGATATCATTAAAGATCGTCAGTACACGGCAAAAGGCGACAGCGTCGCACGCCGTAGCTGCCAGACCGCGCTGTACCATATCTCTGAAGCACTGGTGCGCTGGATGGCACCGATTATGTCCTTCACCGCAGATGAGATCTGGAATTACCTGCCAGGCGAGCGTGCGCAGTACGTCTTTACCGAAGAGTGGTATGACGGTCTGTTCGCGCTGGATAGCGCAGAAACCATGAACGATGCGTTCTGGGCGGATGTCCTGAAAGTGCGTAGCGAAGTGAACAAAGTCATCGAGCAGGCGCGTAATGACAAACTCATCGGTGGATCGCTGGAAGCTTCCGTCACGCTGTACGCCGATGCCAATCTGGCGGGCAAGCTGAGCCAGCTGCGTCAGGAACTGCACTTTGCGTTGTTGACATCAAAAGCGCTGGTGGAACGTTATGAAAATGCGCCGGATAACGCGCAGGCAACGGAACTCACCGGACTGAAAATTGCCTTAAGTGAGGCAGAAGGGCACAAGTGTCCACGCTGCTGGCATTACGAGACGGATATCGGTAGCAATGCCGAGCATCCTGAAGTGTGTGGTCGCTGTGCGACTAACGTGGGCGGTAACGGCGAAGAGCGTAAATTTGTCTGATGAATAAGATCTGTTCGAGTGGACTGCGCTGGCTTTGGCTGGCGATACTGGTTTTAATTGTCGATCTTGGCAGCAAACAGTGGATCCTTGCACACTTTGCGCTGGGGGATACGGTGCCAGTGATGCCTTCTCTGAATCTGCATTACGCCCGTAACTACGGCGCAGCATTCAGCTTCCTGGCGGATAAAGGCGGCTGGCAACGCTGGTTCTTTGCCGGCATTGCGATTGCTATCGTGGTTGCCCTGCTGGTGATGATGTACCGTGGCAGCGTCAAACAGCGGCTCAATAACATTGCGTATTCGCTGATTATCGGCGGCGCACTGGGCAATCTGTTTGACCGGACATGGCACGGATTTGTTGTCGATTTCATCGACTTCTATGTCGGTGACTGGCACTTCGCTACCTTTAACCTTGCCGATACCGCTATCTGTATTGGTGCGGCGCTCATCGTACTGGAAGGGTTTTTCAGTACGCATGATGATACTGATACCGTTAAGCAAAAGGGTCACTGATGTCCGAGAGTGTTCAGCATAACAGCGCGCTGCTGGTGCATTTTATTCTGACGCTAGAGGATGGCTCTGCGGCTGAATCTACGCGTGAACGCGGCAAGCCAGCGCTGTTTCGCCTTGGCGATGGCAGCCTGTCTGACGCGTTGGAACAACATCTGTTGGGATTGAAGCGTGGCGATAAACGCAAGTTTACGCTGCCGCCGGAGTCGGCCTTTGGGCCGACTAATCCGAACCTGATTCAGTTCTTCCTGCGTCGTGATTTTGCCCAGACCGGTGTGCCGGATGTTGGCACCATCATGCTGTTCAGCGGTGTTGCCGGGAATGATATGCCGGGGATTATCCGCGATGTGACCGAAGAGTCGGTCACCGTGGATTTCAACCACCCGCTATCCGGTCAGGCGATTACCTTCGATCTTGAAGTGCTGGATATCGATCCCGTACAACAGGAGGTGACACATGCAGATCCTGCTGGCTAATCCACGCGGCTTTTGTGCTGGTGTCGATCGGGCTATCAGCATTGTGGAACGTGCGCTGGAGCTTTTTGGTACGCCGATCTACGTCCGTCATGAAGTGGTACATAACCGCTATGTGGTCAACGGATTACGCGAACGTGGCGCGATTTTTATCGAGCAGATTGAAGACGTGCCGGATGGTGCGATTCTGATTTTCTCTGCACATGGCGTTTCGCAGGCGGTACGTAATGAAGCCAAAAACCGCGATCTGACGGTATTCGATGCGACCTGTCCGCTAGTGACCAAGGTGCATATGGAAGTGGCCAGAGCCAGTAAGAAAGGCGTAGAAGCGATTCTTATCGGGCATGCTGGACACCCTGAAGTTGAAGGGACGAGGGGGCAGTACAGCAGTGCGGACGGCGGCATGTATCTGGTGGAGTCCCCTGAGGATGTCTGGCAGCTACAGGTAAAAGACGAAAGCAACCTGTGCTTTATGACGCAAACCACGCTTTCTGTTGATGATACCTATGCGGTGATTGATGCCTTGCGTGAGCGTTTCCCGCAGATTGTCGGCCCGCGTAAAGATGACATCTGCTATGCCACGACTAATCGTCAGGAAGCCGTTCGCCACTTGTCGGATAAGGCGGATGTCGTTTTTGTCGTAGGCTCTAAAAACTCCTCAAACTCCAACCGTCTGGCTGAATTGGCACAGCGTGCGGGGAAAGCGGCTTATCTGATTGATTCATCCGAAGATATCCAAGAGTCATGGTTAGCGAGCGCTTCACATGTTGGGGTGACCGCAGGCGCATCAGCACCGGATATTCTGGTACAACAGGTGATTCAGCGCCTGAAAGAATTGGGCGGCAAGGTTGCTGTTGAAATGCAGGGACGTGAAGAAAACATCGTCTTTGAAGTGCCCAAAGAGCTGCGTGTTGACGTCAAACAGATAGATTAATGTTGTTTCTGCGGTAGGGCTTTGGCCTTACCGCTTTTATACCCGTCATACTTCAAGTTGCATGTGCGTTGGCTGCGTTCACTCACCCGAATCACTTACCTGAGTAAGCTCATCGGGATTCCTTCTCTTGCCGCCTTCCTGAAACTCGAATTATTTAGGGTATATCTCCCCCTGTATTCACTCATGAAAATGTTAATGCATAAAAATGAATTTTTATGCGTTATACCATGTGGTTTAATTTTGACCGCTTCTGCTTATCTCCAAATACGTTGCGGTTTTTCATCGCGCTGATGTGCCATTTTGCTGTCTGTGGTGAGACAGTTTTGCTGATTTTCTGCGGCATCAAACAGTATTTTCTAATCTGGCGGTAAATCCGCTGGCGATAGTGTGCTGCGCCCGTTAACCTGATGTTATTTTTATGTCGTCAGGATCAAAAAGAGAGAGACCTTATGAAGGATTCATCCATTCGTATTGCGGTTGTAGGTGCAGGTGGCCGTATGGGATGCCAGCTGATTCAGGCCATCGAGCAAATGGACGGCGTGGTATTGGGTGCGGCGCTGGAGCGTTCGGGTTCGTCTCTGATAGGCAGCGATGCCGGTGAACTTGCCGGGCTGGGGAAAAGCGGTATTACCGTGAATGAAAGCCTGGATGCCGTGCAGAATGATTTCGATATTTTGATCGACTTCACCCGCCCAGAAGGCACCTTAGCGCATCTGGAATTTTGCCGTCAGCACCGTAAAGGCATGATTATTGGCACAACTGGCTTTGATGACGCAGGGAAAGCGGCGATTAAGCAGGCTGCACAGGATATCGGGATTGTGTTTGCGGCGAACTTCAGCGTTGGCGTCAATGTCATGCTGAAGTTGTTGGAAAAAGCGGCCAAGGTCATGGGCGACTATACTGATATCGAAATCATTGAAGCACACCACCGCCACAAAGTGGATGCGCCGTCGGGTACCGCACTGGCGATGGGCGAAGCGATCGCCGATGCGCTGGGACGCGATCTGAAGTCCTGTGCCGTGTACGCTCGTGAAGGTTATACGGGTGAACGCGATCCGAAAAGCATTGGTTTTGCTACCGTGCGAGCGGGCGATATTGTCGGTGAACATACGGCGATGTTTGCTGACATTGGCGAGCGCGTTGAGATTACCCACAAGGCATCCAGCCGTATGACGTTTGCCAATGGTGCAGTAAGAGCCGCTGTCTGGGTTAGTTCGAAAGAAAGTGGGATTTTTGATATGAGAGATGTGCTTTCTTTGGATGATTTATAGTATTTAATTGTTTGTAATTGAATTATATCTAGCTGATAAAGGTGGTTATTTTTAATATCACCTTTATTTTTACCTATTGCGTGTAAATTTCATCTTGTTGTTTCTTTTTTTCTGTCTTTAATTCGGTTTTTTAGCACCAATTCTTCCTTGTTGCTCCCGAAATCTCCTTTGCTGGCGATTTTTTATCCTTATTTTAACGATGTTGTCTCGCAACCGTTTACTTATCTCAGTTGATAGGGTTTTTTACGTCAGTGGGCCACTATTTATTCCGTAAAGCATAAAAATAAGAGAAAAAAAGCGGTTTGGGTAGACAATCGGGAAGACCATCATTAAAATGCGCCCAATTTGCCAAAAATTGGCCTTACAGGTAGTTTTTGCATTGATTTAGTGACTCAAATCTGAATTAATATGCAAATAACGTGATTGTTTATTCCTTGGAGGGTGTTTTGATTAAGTCAGCGCTATTGGTTCTGGAAGACGGAACCCAATTCCACGGTCGGGCCATTGGGGCAGAAGGGTCGGCAGTGGGGGAAGTGGTCTTCAATACGTCGATGACCGGTTATCAAGAAATCCTTACTGATCCTTCCTATTCCCGCCAGATTGTCACTCTCACTTATCCCCATATCGGTAATGTCGGCGCCAATGCCAACGATGAAGAATCCCCCTCTGTACAGGCTCAAGGCCTGGTGATTCGCGATTTACCTCTGATTGCCAGCAACTACCGTAGTGAAGAAAGCCTGTCTGAATACCTCAAACGCAACAACATCGTCGCCATTGCTGATATCGATACCCGTAAACTGACCCGTCTGCTGCGTGAAAAAGGCGCACAGAATGGCTGCATCATTGCGGGTGATGCACCGGATGCTGCCGTCGCGTTGGAGAAAGCGAAAGCGTTCCCTGGGCTGAAGGGCATGGATCTGGCAAAAGAAGTGACGACGCCAGAAAGCTACAGCTGGTTACAGGGAAGCTGGACGCTGGAAGATGAATTGCCGGCGGCAAAAAACGAAAGCGAACTGCCTTACCACGTTGTTGCTTATGACTACGGTGTGAAACGCAACATTCTGCGTATGCTGGTGGATCGCGGCTGTCGCCTGACGGTCGTTCCGGCGCAGACACCTGCTGAGGACGTACTGAAGCTGAATCCAGACGGCATTTTCCTCTCTAACGGCCCGGGCGACCCGGAACCGTGCGACTACGCGATTCGTGCGATCAAAACCTTCCTGGAAACGGATATTCCGGTATTCGGTATTTGTCTGGGCCACCAACTGCTGGCACTGGCAAGCGGTGCGAAGACCATCAAAATGAAGCTGGGCCACCACGGTGGCAACCATCCGGTCAAAGATCTGGATAACAACTGTGTGATGATTACCGCGCAGAACCACGGCTTTGCGGTTGATGAAAATAATCTGCCTGCCACGCTGCGCGTTACGCATAAATCCCTGTTTGACCATACGGTTCAGGGGATTCACCGCACGGATAAGCCCGCGTTCAGCTTCCAGGGTCACCCAGAAGCGAGCCCAGGCCCGCATGATGCCGCGCCGCTGTTCGACCACTTTATTGACTTGATTCAGACTTACCGTTCTTCAGCTAAATAATCAGGAGCGAGAAAATGCCAAAACGTACAGATATTAAAAGCATCCTGATTCTGGGCGCAGGCCCGATTGTTATCGGCCAGGCGTGTGAGTTTGACTACTCTGGTGCACAGGCGTGTAAAGCGCTGCGTGAAGAGGGTTACCGCGTTATTCTGGTGAACTCCAACCCGGCAACTATCATGACCGACCCAGAAATGGCCGATGCGACCTACATCGAGCCGATTCACTGGGAAGTAGTGCGCAAAATCATTGAAAAAGAGCGCCCAGATGCGGTGCTGCCAACAATGGGCGGCCAGACTGCGCTGAACTGTGCGCTGGAACTGGAACGTCAGGGCGTGCTGGCCGAATTCGGCGTGACCATGATTGGTGCAACGGCGGATGCGATTGATAAAGCAGAAGATCGCCGCCGCTTCGACGTGGCAATGAAGAAGATCGGTCTGGATACCGCGCGTTCCGGTATTGCACACAATATGGAAGAAGCGCTGGCGGTTGCGGCTGACGTCGGCTTCCCGTGCATCATCCGTCCTTCCTTTACGATGGGCGGCACTGGTGGCGGTATCGCTTACAACCGTGAAGAGTTCGAAGAGATTTGCGAACGTGGTCTGGATCTTTCCCCAACCAAAGAGCTGTTGATCGATGAATCGCTGATCGGTTGGAAAGAGTATGAGATGGAAGTGGTGCGTGATAAGAACGACAACTGCATCATCGTCTGCTCAATCGAGAACTTCGATGCCATGGGGATCCACACCGGAGACTCCATCACCGTTGCACCGGCACAAACGCTGACCGACAAAGAATATCAAATCATGCGTAACGCCTCGATGGCGGTACTGCGTGAAATCGGCGTAGAAACAGGCGGTTCTAACGTTCAGTTCTCGGTAAACCCGAAAACCGGCCGTCTGATTGTCATCGAAATGAACCCGCGTGTATCACGTTCTTCCGCGCTGGCGTCTAAAGCGACGGGCTTCCCGATTGCGAAAATCGCGGCCAAGTTGGCTGTGGGTTACACGCTCGATGAGCTGATGAACGACATCACTGGTGGTCGTACGCCAGCGTCCTTCGAACCTGCTATCGACTACGTTGTGACTAAGATTCCACGTTTCAACTTCGAAAAATTCGCTGGTGCTAACGACCGTCTGACCACGCAGATGAAATCTGTGGGTGAAGTGATGGCGATTGGTCGTACGCAGCAGGAATCCTTGCAGAAAGCGCTGCGTGGCCTGGAAGTGGGCGCAACCGGCTTCGATCCGAAAGTGGATCTGGACGATCCAGAAGCGCTGACCAAAATCCGCCGCGAGCTGAAAGATGCCGGTGCCGAGCGTATCTGGTACATCGCCGATGCCTTCCGTGCGGGGATGTCTGTCGACGGCGTGTTTAACCTGACCAACGTTGACCGCTGGTTCCTGGTGCAGATTGAAGAGCTGGTGCGTCTGGAAGAGCAGGTCGCTGAAAAAGGTGTCACCGCGCTGGATGCTGATTTCCTGCGGGCATTGAAGCGTAAAGGCTTTGCCGATGCGCGTCTGGCGACGCTGGCTGGCGTGGCGGAAAGCGAAATTCGCAAGCTGCGCGATAAGTTCGACCTGCATCCGGTCTATAAGCGTGTCGATACCTGTGCGGCAGAATTTTCGACCGATACAGCTTACATGTACTCCACGTACGAAGAAGAGTGTGAAGCCAATCCAACTCAGGATCGTGACAAAATCATGGTACTGGGCGGTGGGCCGAACCGTATTGGTCAAGGGATCGAATTTGACTACTGCTGCGTCCACGCTTCACTGGCGCTGCGTGAAGATGGTTATGAAACCATCATGGTCAACTGCAACCCGGAAACCGTTTCAACAGACTACGATACGTCTGACCGTCTGTACTTCGAACCAGTAACGTTTGAAGACGTGCTGGAAATCGTCCGCATCGAGAAGCCAAAAGGCGTGATTGTGCAGTACGGTGGCCAGACGCCATTGAAACTGGCGCGTGCGTTGGAAGCTGCGGGTGTGCCAGTTATCGGCACCAGCCCGGATGCGATTGACCGTGCAGAAGACCGCGAACGTTTCCAACAGGCTGTTAATCGTCTGGGGCTGAAGCAACCGGCTAACGCCACGGTCGCGACCATTGAGCAAGCGGTAGAAAAAGCGCGTGGCATTGGTTACCCGCTGGTTGTCCGTCCTTCTTATGTTCTGGGCGGCCGCGCGATGGAAATCGTGTACGACGAAATCGACCTGCGTCGCTACTTCCAAAACGCGGTTAGCGTATCCAACGATGCGCCGGTGCTGTTAGACCGCTTCCTTGACGATGCCATCGAAGTCGACGTTGATGCGATTTGTGACGGCGAGCGCGTGCTGATTGGCGGCATTATGGAACATATCGAGCAGGCGGGCGTTCACTCCGGTGACTCGGCTTGTTCACTGCCGGCTTATACGTTGAGCAAAGAGATTCAGGACGTGATGCGCCAGCAGGTTGAAAAACTGGCGTTTGAACTCTGCGTTCGCGGACTGATGAACGTGCAGTTCGCGGTGAAGGATAATGAAGTTTATCTGATTGAAGTGAACCCACGTGCGGCGCGTACCGTACCGTTTGTCTCTAAAGCAACCGGTGTTCCGCTGGCGAAAGTCGCGGCACGCGTGATGGCTGGCAAAACGCTGGCTGAGCAGGGCGTCACGAAAGAAATTATCCCGCCGTATTACTCGGTAAAAGAAGTGGTGCTGCCGTTCAACAAATTCCCTGGCGTTGATCCGATTCTGGGGCCAGAAATGCGTTCAACCGGTGAAGTCATGGGCGTAGGCCGCACGTTTGCTGAAGCGTTTGCTAAAGCGATGCTGGGCAGCAGTTCGCACATGAAGAAAACCGGACGTGCGCTGTTGTCGGTACGTGAAGGCGACAAAGCTCGCGTGGTGGATCTGGCGGCCAAGCTGCTGAAATACGGCTTTGAGCTGGATGCGACGCACGGCACGGCAATTGAGCTTGGCGAAGCGGGCATTAATCCGCGTCTGGTGAACAAGGTGCATGAAGGTCGTCCACACATTCAGGATCGCATCAAGAACGGTGAGTACACCTACATCGTCAACACCACCGCAGGGCGTCAGGCGATTGAAGATTCCAAGCTGATTCGCCGCAGCGCACTGCAATACAAGGTGCACTACGACACGACGCTGAACGGCGGTTTTGCTACGGCAATGTCGTTGACGGCAGATCCGACGGAGAAGGTCACTTCCGTGCAGGAAATGCATGCGATGATTAAAGGCTGATTGACCGACTTCCGTAAGCGGCGGTAAGCGGATAATAAAAGCCAGCGTTGGTAACAGCGCTGGCTTTTTTCATGGGGCCATTTTGCGTGTTAACCCAGCGCCACTTTGATACCCAACGCGATCAATACCGTGCCGAGCAGTTTATCCACTAATTTCTGTGCTTTAGCTCGTATTGGACGACGTCGATTAAATGAAGGGAATTTTGTGTTCTCGACTGGATATTTAATTATCTGGTTTTTCTTTTTCTGTACGATCAGTCTCGGTTTGCCATATAGGCCTTTGGTGTTTTTCCTGTCATATTCTTGAAAAATGTAGCGAAGGCACTATCGTTAGAAAACTCAAGAATACTGGCAATTTCAGAAAGTGGACGGGTTTCCACTAATAATTCAATTGCTTTGAACAGTCGCCATTGCTGGCGCCATTGTTGATAGTTGAGCCCCGTTTCTCGGCTCAAGATACGACTGATCGTTTTCTCTGATGCTCCGCTGTAACGTGCCAGTGTGTGCAATGGCGGGGGGGATTCCATTTTGCTTAAACATTGTAGCCGCCTATCTTTCGGTAACGGAAGAACAGTGAGTTCACGGTGGGCACACTGAAGTTCGTCTAGACAAACGGCCAGAATATTCTTGGCAGAACCGTGCTGCCAGTCGGTTGCAAAATCAGCAAAAGCAATTCGCTCTAGGGCTTCCCGTAAAAGTGGCGTGGCGTTAAGTACTTCGACACGCTCTGCAAGAGTCGGGTAGCGTGTCTGATCAAGGTACACTGAGCGATAGCCCACCACACCACGTATTTGTACTCGGTGAACAACTCTTGAGGGAATCCAGGCGATGCGTGCTGGTGGTAAAAAACAGACACTTTCGTTAAGGGTAATACGCATACACCCTTGCTGGCTGAAGAGTAGCTGACCCATTTTATGCCAATGGATGCCAGAATCGTGTTGTGCTAGCTCAGATGCGATACCTACGACGCTACTCTCATACCTATCTGGACTGAATTCTGATTCAGCGGTAATCCATGCCATACAATGTCTGATTTTGTAAATTTTATGTCCTTTATATTGTAATGTCGAATGAGCGATTATGCTATTTTATCTTATCCTTTAACAAATCAGTTACATGGCTCATTATGCAACGCAAATTGACTCTGACTTTGGCGACCTCGATGATGATGTTTCCTCAAGTTGTGGAAACCATCTATAGCCCAGCGCTAACGCATATTGCCGAAGGTTTTCATGTCAGTGCTGGAGCAGCCGCACAAACGTTATCCTTCTATTTTTTCGCCTTTGCTATTGGTGTAGTCGTTTGGGGGCGTATGTGTGATGTGATCGGGAGACGCCCTGCAATTTTATCGGGGCTAGGGCTATACATGTTGGCTTCCATTATTGCTGTATTTTGTAGCTCTTTTGCTATTTTACTTGCTGCTCGCATTTTGGCTGCGTTTGGTGCAGCAGTGGGATCCGTTGGTACACAAACGGTTATCCGCGATCGTTTTGATGGTCACGAATTGGCACAGGTCTTTTCTCTGATGGGAATTGCGATGGCGATTAGTCCAGCCGTTGGAGTGTTGAGTGGAGCGCTACTGACACACTACTGGGGCTATCAGGGAGTATTTACTGGCCTTGCAATTTTAGCTGCACTGCTACTTTGTTACGCTACATGGCGATTGCCGGAAACACGACCGCTACAGACAGCACCAAGTGCCTTCATCAGTACGCTTAGACGTATGATAAAAGATGGCGATATTTGGTGCAGCGCATTGCTGGTAGCGCTGTTCAACATTTGTATGTTCAGCTATTACCAACTTGCCCCATTTCGTTTTGAAGTACTTAATATCCCACAACAATGGTTTGGCTATACAGGTGTGGTACTAGCCGCTGGGGTGGCTATTGGTGCGATAGTAAATAAATCACTCGTTGCTAGGAATTGGCTCTTTTCTGCGTTATTGATGCTGGCGTGTGTATTGGCGTTGGTAGGAGGAGGATTGGTTTTTATGATGGAAGATACTCCTTGGTTTGTGCTGGCTATGCTACTGGTAGTAATGGCCTATGGCATGGCTATCCCTAATATTTTGGCGCGTGCTCTCCGTCATTATAAAGAGTGCATGGGCACTGCCGGAGCAATCCTTGGATTGATGTATTATCTAATGCTTGGAGGAGGATTGGTCATTGCTGGTTTTTCGCAGCGGTTAGGTATGGTGTTGACGCTGAGCAGCCTGTGTATGCTATTTCTAGCATTGATCGTTGTATATGAAGAAAAAAGACAGTGCATAGAAAAATCAGAAAATTACCAATAGCTTTATTTAATTATTACTGAAAATTTATGCTTTCACGATTATTTTATTCCCCACCTTTAATTTCAATGGTGAACGGTATTGCTACGTGTATTTTAATATAGTGATAATAAACGATTGGAAATATTTTTAGGCTTTATATTTTAAATGGATGAGTGTTTTTTCTGGTCTTGGAGGTTTTTTATGTCGGAAATAATAAAATCTGATTGTTATCAGGTTTTTTTTGAAGGAGTAGATATTGGTTTATGTCGCTCTGATATTTCATTATTAGATAGTTTGGAAGTTAAGGGGTTAAACATCCCAAGTTTATGTCGAAAAGGTCAGTGTGGTTGTTGCAAAATAATTTTGCTTAGAGGACATGTTCATCAAAAAAACCAAACATCATTAACTGACGATGAAATAAAAGAGAACGTTATTCTTGCCTGTTGTTCTTATCCTAAATCAGATGCTGAATTTGAGCTTTATTAAATAAGGGTGCTAGTATGAATATGATAGAAAACACGTTAAAGAAATGGGATCGCGCTGCCATTGTTAGATCTCGACCACGCTGTGTTATTAATGAACAAGCTAAACTAGCTACCCTTTTCTTTCCTCCCGAGCGTTTACCAATTTGTATACATCCTCTTGTAATTGAATTGGGAGAGGATGCAATTCGATACATACAGATACAGACTTTTTATCATTATTTGTACGGCATTGCTAATATTGAATTAGATATTATAAATGAATCCAGTTATAAGCTTTATAAAAATGCAGTTGGGGTACATTTTCCAGAGGAAATGCGATTAGAAGCTTTAACCGTTGTCGTGGATGAATCTTACCATGCCTTGGTTGCGTTGGATTTGATCAATCAAGTTGAACAGATGACCGATACCGCAATGATATCTATGCCTGAATATACTGAAGCCTCATACGCTCTAACGATAGCATTGTGTTTGGTACCTCAGGAATTGAAGGATTTAGTCCGACTGCTCTGTGTTTCACTTTCAGAACAAGCATTGACGACAGATTTAATTGATGTAATTGATAACGAAAATATCTTTCCATCTTTTTACTTAGTAATGAAAGATCATGTTGCTGATGAAGGACGCCATGCTCGTTTTTCTCAGCGAGTACTTGAATATATTTGGGAGCACAGTGATTGCGCGATGAAGGATGCAATGAAGGAATCTATTGTTTCTTTTATTTAAGGATATGTAACGAATACTATTTCAAAGTCTATTGGCGAGAGAGTTTTGCAGGAACTCAATATGAGTGAAGAAAATATTTCTATAGTTATTGCTGACACTTATCCTCCTGTTACGACCAAACCTTGGGAGACCAATAATATCATTACAGGTCAAATGTTAGTTTCTCTTGATAAGGCAGGTATTCTTTCTGATCTTCCGATAAAAAATAATAATGTATTTTTTTGATTAATTAGAGGGTGAATGGTTGATATTTATCATGACTAATTAATATTGTAGGGATATTCTATGGAAATGTTAAATATTGGTTTTGTTAGTGATTTATTTCTTGGTGAATCGTTTTTTGAAGATGTAATGGAATATGGTCATCAGGTTTGCTTTTTTTCTGAATCATCATGTGTTAATACTCAGTTTGATTTTATCGTAACAACGGAAAATTACCCTCATAAAATCGAGTTGTTGAAGGGGTTCTCAAAAAATATCATTCTTATTGCATCAAATAAAGACATTGTTAGCGATAGTGATTTTTTAGAGAAGGCTGAGTTTTTATTTTTTTATTCTATTAGTCAGGAGGACTCTGGTTGTATTTGTAAGTGTGTTTTCAATGAAAAAACAGATAAATCACAATATAGAATTAAGTGGGTGAGAGATCAGCTTACCGATATCACTGTTGAATTTTCACGGGGAGGCGTGCCTGATGATTTTGAAATATCTAACTTACTTGATGAAAAATTCTTTGCAGAAACGCCAGAGCGTCTTGGCAAGTTGATTCCTCTTCTACTACGCCGTTTCGGTGATCAAACGGATGGGGGGAGTGCTAGTGATTTTGCGTACCATATTTGGTTACCAGATACTGATTTCTCGACGGTCAATACATCGACAGGTAATCCACCTCTATATCACTTTTTTTTTAATGAAACGGGAGCGTTAAGAAAAAGTAGATATGTGCAAACCCGTACTATGATCAGCATACACCCACAAGGTAATGGTGCCTTGATTAAAGTTATGGGAGATGATTTTCGTTTTCAATATTTTACCCGCTATCTGAGTGCATTGCTGGTGGCTGACGTGGATCCCGTTTATGCGCCAATTGTTGTTGAACCAGAAGAGCTGGCTCAGTTGAGCTTGTTTAATTCTACGGAAGATAAAGCACTGCTCAAAAATGATGTCATTACTTTGTTTCGCAACATAGCCAATGAGTATCCAACGTCTATTGCTTTGCATACGGATGTACGCAGTTATAGCTACGGTGAATTGGATTCTCTCTCAGACAAAATGGCCTGTTGGTTACAGGAACAGAGTGGACAGGCAAACGCGGTAATAGCCGTATCTATGCAAAAATCCGCACAATTGCTGATTGTGCTACTGGGTATTTTGAAAAGTAATAAAACCTATGTGTTACTTGACCCACAGGCTCCCGCGGCACGTAACCAACATATTCTGAATGATGTGCGGCCAGTGTTGATTCTTGCAGAAACTCTGTTACAGGCGGGAGAGTCTCTTTGCCTACATCCTGATAATATCAATTTTGCGCAAATACAGGTGGATAATCGAATACTTCAGACTCCCGCAGAAGGACTGGCTTATATCTGCTATACCTCAGGCACGACGGGTAAACCTAAAGGAGTCATGGTCACGAGAGTTGGGCTTAGTAATCTCGCGCAAAATCACCGTGATTTTATAGGATTAAAGCTCGAAAGTAGGGTGCTTTGTATTGCATCGTTGGGGTTTGATGCGTTTGGTTGGGATATATTTGGTGCTTTTGTTAGCGGTTCTGCCGTGTACTTAGCACCTGATGTCTTACATTCTGATGTTACTGCACTGCATCAATATTTGGTAAAGAATGAAATAGGGCACGTCACCCTCACACCCGCTATTCTTGAACTGCTGCCACATGAGGATTGGCATGGACTTCGTTCTATGATTGTAATGGGGGATGCGCCGCCAGCGGATGTGATCGCTTGGTGGTCTAGCCGAACCCGACTATGCAATGGCTACGGCCCAACGGAAGCGACGATTGCAACATCTTTGTGTGAATATCGTGATGGTGTTGCATGGAATTGCATTGGTAAGCCGTTAAAAAATTATCGCTGTTACATTCTTGATGCCCAGCACAATTTTTTACCTATAGGTTTTGAAGGGGAACTCTGTATTGCTGGTGTGGGCCTTGCCCATGGTTACCTGAATGAACCAGCCCTATCCGATGAGAAATTTGTGATGCTGCCTTTGCCAGGTAATCCGTATCCTGAACGGATCTACAAAACTGGCGATATCGCTAAATGGGATGAGCAAGGCAATATTGTTTTTATTGGCCGTAAAGACAATCAAGTCAAAATCAGAGGGGTTCGTATTGAGATTGGCGAGATAGAGGCTGCTATTCGCCGCCATCCTCAGGTTGAAAGTGTTTGTGTTGTTGCTAGCAAGCAACGTGTCGGCAAGGTGTTGGTGGCATTTGTGCAGCCATCTTCATCCACGCTACAAGCAGATATCTTACGTTATTCGTTGATAACGCAGCTTCATTCTGCGGCGATCCCTAGTGCGTTTGTTTTTCTATCAACTTTACCGCTGACCGTCAACGGTAAAGTTGATAGACGGCAACTTGAGAATAGGCCGTTGGAGGACGCTGATAGCAGAGTTGCCAAGGCGGAAACAGAGACCGAAGCACTTTTGGAGCGGATCGTTGCTGATGCAATTGGCTGTGCTTATGTGGATGTAACCCAGGATTTTATTAGCCTGGGCGCACATTCATTGACTATGAGTAGAATTGTAGCGTTGACCTCCCGAGATCTTCATTGTCGCCTGAATCTGGCGGATATCTTTCAGCATAATACTATTCGCAGCCTAGCTGAGTATATTGATGAACAGGCCACCGTAGCTCATACAACCGTTCTCCTTAGTGAGGAGCGGCGTGCACCGCTTAACCCACAACAGAATCTCTTGTGGTATCTGAGTGCGTTGAACCCAGATGACTGTAGTTACAATTTGCCTGTCTGTGTAGAAATTTGCGGTCCACTGGATCTGGAATTGTTTGAGGATTCAGTTAATTTTGTCTATGAAAAGCATGAAAGTTTGCGAACAATATTCGGTGAATCACAGGGGGTTGCGTATCAGTATGCTAAGCCTCATGTGTCGTTGAAATTATGTGATTACTGTATCGGTAGCCAGTATCAGTCTCTGGATGCATTAGTAAAAAGCTTGTGTGCTACGCCATTTGATATTACTGAACGTCCTCCTGTTATTCTGCGATTGGTGCAATTCGATGAAGCACATCATGTATTGATTTAGGTGAAGCACAATATCATTACGGATGCTTGGAGTGAACGCTTAATCCTTAATGATTTGTGGCAGAGATATAATGATTTGAACCGCCATATATCATTGGCCATATTGTCCCCGCAAATACAGACGATAGACCTTGTTAATAACCGAATGACGCGACCCTATGAGGGCGATTCAGCCTACTGGCAGCAACATTTGAGTGGGTGTAAAGAACTGGATTTTCCACTGGATAAGCCACGTTCTGTATCGCCGAGCCATATAGGAGAGAATGCTCATTATCAATTTGATACCGCTCTTGCAGAATGCTTGATACAACGAGCGAAGCAGTGGGGGGTAACGCCTTTTGTAATATTAACTGCCGCACTGAACTATTTATTGAGTAAATATACGAATCAGCAGGATATTGTCATCGGCACAGCTATTGCTGCACGTGACGATGTGGATGTCGAGTCAGTCAGTGGCTTTCATGTGAACACCGTGCCTTTACGAACTGAACTGAGTACAGAAGAGACGATCGGGAGCTTAATTAGTAAAACGTCATCGATCTGTGTAAATGCTTGGCGACATCAGTATCTATCTTTTGATCGGATCCTCCATTTAATCGATCACGAACGTGTATCGAACAAAAACCCACTCTTTCAAATTATGGCGGTTTTGCAAAATGCAGGGGATATTTGTAAGACGGATTTATATGGCTGCACATTGCGGCGCCTGCCTGTGACATCTGGATTTTCCATGTTCGATATGACGTGGAATTTCAGTCTGGAAAATGATGGTCTAGAGATTGAATTGCACTATGCCTCAGAATTATTTCATCATGCGACGATACAGATGATATTGGGTAACTATGCTCAAATCTTGGGAGAATTGCTGACTTGTTCATCGACGACGAAACTTGCGTCGATCAATCCGCTTTGCGAAGCAGAACAACGCTGGTTACTGCAGCAGGCGAGTAATGGGAATATGAGTGCACGTGGTACGCTGCTAGAACAGATTCGTTGTATTGTTCATAACAGGCCTGGCGATATTGCGGTCTGTTGTGAGCATGAGCAATACAGTTATGGGCAATTGTGGACTGTCTCTGATCGTATTGCGCAGACTTTGCAATCATTGGGCAATGACACGTTCTCTGTGGGCATTATCTAGGCACTGCAAGCGGGTTTCAGTCTTGGCAGTTTGCTGGAATCGAGGCTCTTCTGGGGAAAGAAAATGGTAAGAAATTGCAGCAACACATTGAAAATGAAGATATCCAGCAGAAGTTAAGAGATATTATGCGGCCGGTACCATTGTGGGGGGCGGTTAAAAACCATTTATTGCGTTGCACTGACCGCTTGGAAGGATCAACCAATAGTATTGGGAATGTCATTAAAACTTCTCTGGAACAGCCCTCATGCGAATCCTTATTGTTGAACCAGCTCCTTGATCTGGATTCGTTATTGCAAGAGTGGCGCTATCGGCACATTAAATTAGTGGAGCGAACGATTGGTCAGCGTAGAGGTACGGGAGGGTCGTCGGGAGTTGATTACTTAAAATCCACGTTATTTACGCCGATCTTTGAAGAACTGTGGGATTCAATCAATTGTTAAGTAAAAGGGAGATCACTTTCTTTTATTTTTAATGTTTTTGGTAAGGAAGGCCTACATACATGGTGCATTTACTCACTGCTCAACGTTGTCTAAAAAAATTCACGCCGCATAGTCAAGGCTCTGTGCGGATAATTTGTTTTCCCCATGCGGGGGGCAGCGCCAGCATTTTCCGTTCATGGGCTGAGCAATTGCATCCGAATATAGAGCTGTTTGCTGTACAGTATCCTGGCCGCGAAGAACGCATACAAGAAACGCTTGCTTGCCAGCCTCAGCGCCTGATTGATGACATTGTACAGGCGCTGAGGCTGATACAAGACAAACCCTGTATCTATTTGGGGCACAGCTTGGGCGGCAGATTGGCGCTGGCGGTTACGTTGCAAAGTTCTCAGCCGCCCGCACAGCTCATTGTCTCTGGGTGTACTACTCCTTATGCCGCTAGGCACCATCACTTGCTGAGGTTGACGCGTAGCTCGATGATAGAAGTGTTACGTGAATCAGGAGCAATTCACGCTGCGGTTTACAGCAATGCAGACTTGCTTGATTTTTATTTTCCCCTTCTACGTGCCGACTTGTATCTTGCAAACCAACTGGTTTTCCCTATGGAAACCCGTTGCTCTTCGCCAGTGTTATTCCTTAGTGGTGAAGATGATTGCTGGGTAGAACAACAGGATGTAAGTGATTGGGAAAGACTGGCCTGCGGTCATTTTCAACAACAGAATTTTCCAGGTGATCACATGTTTATTTATCAGCACAGGGAAAGTGTGATAAGGGCTATTCAACGTAAATTTTGTATTCTGTAATCATCCCTTGGCCTGATATCACATTTCAGGCGTTAACCCAGCGCCACTTTGATACCCAACGCGATCAACACCGTCCCCAGCAGTTTATCCACTAGTCTTTGCGCTTTAGCCAGTCCGCGCCGCACGGGTTCGCTTTGGAAAAGCAGCACCAGCAGTGGCCACCAAACGACAGAAAGCAGCCAGATGATCATGGCGTACCACAGTTTTTCACCAAGGCCGGAGTGAATGTTCAGCACCTGTGTAAACATCGCCAGAAAGAACAGTGTGGCTTTTGGGTTAAGCAGATTGCAGAGATAGCCTTGCAGGAAGGCTTTTTTCAAGCTGACGTTTTGCTGCCCCTGTTGTGAAATGTCCATCTTGCCGCCGCCACGCGATAATAATGTCTGAATACCGATCCAGATCAGATAGGCGGCGCCCGCATATTTCAGTACATTAAACAGCCACGGCGTGGTGGTGATGACGACGGCTAGCCCAGCGACGCAGTATGCCATGTGAGTTGCCACGCCGCAGATTACGCCAAACGCGGTCATCAGTGCGGCAACGCGTGGGTAGCGTGTCGCGTTCTTGATGACGAGGAAAAAGTCGGGGCCGGGAGAGAGCATCCCCAGCGTGGCGATAGTGGCGACAAACAGCGATGTTTCTAACATGGTCATCCCAGAGAGTGAAATAGTAAGAACGTTTGCAATGATAGCGTCAGAATAATGAATTCGCATCACACTTATTGGTTATTCGGCGGCGATATGTTAACAATTATCCTTTGGTTTTTTGTGGTTAATTTCAGGGGCAGGTTGAGATAACAACATGGTCAGTGAACGTGAGAACCGTGAACTATTAAGTAGTGCAAAACTACTAAGTGGCGAAAAACGGATGGATGAAGCGCCACAGCAGCGGGAAATAACCCGACTGTGCATTCAATGTGCGCTGCTGCTGTTACAGCATGGCGCGGAGAGTATGGTGGTTGAACAGCTGTCGTCACGGCTGGGTATGGCGCTCGGTGCTGATAGCGTTGAGAGCTCCATCTCAGCAAATTCGATTGTACTGACCACCATCATGCAGGGGCATTGTATGACGTCGACACGCAAGAATGTGGATCGCGGCATTAATATGCACGTCGTGATTGAAGTTCAGCATGCGGTCATCATGGCCGAGCATAAACTGCTGGATGTGGCGGGCGTAGAAAAGCGTCTGGGAAATATCAAACCGCTGCGCTATCCGCGCTGGCTGATGGTGTCCGTTGTCGCGCTTTCCTGTGGCTGCTTCAGCCGTTTGAACGGTGGCGGGTGGGATGCGTTTATCATCACGCTGATTGCCAGCGGTCTGGCGATGTATGTCCGACAGATCTTTACGGCGCGACACCTGAATCCGTTGATTAACTTCTGTATTACAGCGTTTGTTGCGACGTCGGCATCCGGGCTGTTGATGCGTTTACCCGCTTTTTCTCAAACCTCGACGGTAGCGATGGCGGCGAGCGTGCTGCTGCTGGTTCCCGGTTTCCCGCTGATTAACGCCGTGGCCGATATGTTTAAAGGGCACGTGAATACCGGTCTGGCACGCTGGACGGTCGCGAGTTTACTGACTCTGGCAACCTGTATTGGGGTCGTGATGGCGATGTCGCTGTGGGGGCTACGCGGAGGGGCTTAAGTTTACTGTGGGCACTGTTGCAGGATATGGTGCTGGCGGCAGTCCCTGCGTTGGGGTTTGCGATGGTCTTCAACGTACCGCTGAAAGTGCTGCCTTACTGTGCGCTGCTGGGCGGTGTCGGGCATGGCGTACGGTTTCTGGCGATACATTTCGGCATGAATATCGAGTGGGCGTCGTTTTTGGCGGCGATCCTAATTGGCATCATCGGTATTCGCTGGTCACGCTGGCTGCTGGCGCATCCGAAAGTCTTTACCGTAGCGGCGGTGATCCCGATGTTCCCCGGCATTTCTGCCTACACGGCGATGATTTCGGTGGTGGAAATTTCGCATCTTGGCTACAGCGAAGCGCTGATGAACGCCATGATGACCAATTTCCTGAAGGCCAGTTTTATCGTCGGCGCGCTCTCTATCGGTCTGTCTTTACCGGGGATCTGGCTCTACCGTAAACGGCCGGGAGTATAAAACGCTTATATTACGTTTCGGTCTTGTATCTATATTGACGAGCGAAAGGGCTTTCCGTATATACCCGTCATACTTCAAGCTGCATGTGCGTTAGCTTTCCTCACTCACCCCAGTCACTTACTGGCGTAAGCTTCTGGGGATTCGCTGTGTCGCCGCCTTCATGCAACTCGAATTATTTAGTGTATAGTGTCAGCAATTTTCTGACCTATAGGGTTTTTTCACCATGGTTATTAGTTTGATTGCTGCACTGGCAGTGGATCGCGTGATTGGTATGGAAAACGCGATGCCGTGGCATTTGCCAGCCGATCTGGCATGGTTTAAGCGTAATACGCTTAATAAGCCGATTATTATGGGGCGTAATACTTTCCGTTCTATCGGTCAGCCGCTGCCCGGCCGACTGAACATTGTCGTCAGCAATCATCCTGGTGATGACGATCGTGTGACCTGGGTCTCTTCGCTGGATGCTGCGCTGGCGACGGCGGGCGACGTAGAGGAAGTGATGGTGATTGGCGGCGGCAGTATCTATCAACAAATGCTGCCGCAGGCTAACCGCCTCTATCTGACGCACATCGATGCTGAAGTGGAAGGTGACACGCATTTCCCTGACTATGAGCCGGACGAATGGCAGTCTGTTTTCAGCGAATTCCATGATGCTGATGAGCGCAACTCACACAGTTACTGCTTCGAAATTCTGGAACGCCGCTAAGCGCCTTTCCTGCGATAACATTCTGTCGATGAATAGCTAAACCCGCCTTTGCGGGTTTTTTCGTTTCTGACCTGATGCTTTATTTCCCCACCTGACAGCTATCCCAAATGGCTTTTCTCAGCCAGCGATGTGCAGGGTCGCTCTCGCGTCGCGTATGCCATACCTGCTGGAATGCAAAGTTGGGTATCACGAACGGCGGCGTAAAAATGTGTAAGTCTGGCGTAGTGATGTGAGCCATGCTGCGCCGTGCAGCGGTCAAAATCAGGTCAGTACCGGCAATGAGATTGATGGCGGCATGCCAGTGGGGCAGCGTCAGTACGACGTTGCGCGCTAGGCCGCTTGCAGCCAACGCGCTGTCAATTTCATTGGCTGAATCGGGATGCATCGTGACCAGAATATGTGGCCGTTCTAGCCATGCCTCAAACGACAGCGTACCGTTTTTCGGCAGCGTGGTGCGGTCGGCCAGACAGGCGAACTGTTCCTCAAAGAGAAGCTCGGCGTGTACCTCGGATGGGCGTTCAGGGAACACGCCAAGGCCTAAGTCGATTTCTCCATCGATCAGCTGTGCCAGCATCATTTCACGGCCGGCATGACTGACAGCCAGCGAAATACCGGGTGCCTGCACGCGTAGATGCCGCATGAGCGTTGGCAAGACTGCGTTTGTTCCGTAATCAGATAGCGCTAACCGGAAATGCCGCGTGCTATGGCGCGGATCGAACTGCGGTGTCTGGATCAACGCGTTCAACTGATCAAGCGCCTGTTCCAGCGGGCCGAGTAGCGCCTGAGCGCGGGTCGTCAGCGTCAGACCGACTTCACGCCGAACTAATAGCGGATCGTTAAAAATCTGGCGAAGCTGTGATAATGAATGGCTGACGGCAGGCTGACTGCGGTGCAGGCGCAGCGCTGCTCGCGTGACGTGTTTTTCCGTCAACAGCGCATGAAGCGTGAGCAGTAGATTCATATCGATGCGACGTAAATCATCCATTCTATGAATGCCTTCCGTATGAATTACGAATTTCCATCAGTTTAATGGATGAGTGAGTATTGGAACATCCCAATTGTGTTGTGAACTTTATATTGTGAATCAGGGGGCTCCATGTCGTTATTCTCTTCTTTTTCTCTCTCATCATTGCTGCCACTGGGTATTGCTGTGCTTGCTGGAAGCATTGTGCCTTTTCAGGCTGCCAGCAATGCGGTGCTGGGGCGCTCGTTAGGTCATCCGCTTTGGGCAACGCTGGTGTCCCTGCTGGTCAGCATCTGCGTGCTGTTGCCGATTTTGTTTGCTGCCCGGGTGCCCACGCCAGCGCTGGGTAATGCCTTGCAGGGGCCGTGGTGGATCTGGCTGGGCGGAGTGGCGGGCGTGGCTTATATCACCGCCGCATTATTGCTGACGCCAAAGCTCGGGGCGTCAGGTTTTATCGTCTGTGTGATTGTCGGTCAGGTTGTGGCATCGCTGATGATCGATCATTTTGGTTTGATGGGGCTGGCAGTGAAGCCTGCGACGCTGGGGCGAATCGCGGGTGTCGCGTTAATCATTATGGGGATGCTGGTGGTGCAATATTCTGCGGCTTCTCAACCGCTGACCAAACCCGCCGTTGAAGCCCATAAGCAACCATAGTGAGGGGCTAACTCTCCATTGCCTACGAAAAGGGTCACATTTCCGTCATCTGTCATCGTTAGTATCAAAACGGGTAACGGCTTTCGTCGTTAAATCGAAATGCCGTTGAGTCGCAGTGTTTGATAGGTAGGAGACAGTACGCATGACGAATAGAAACAGTAATCTGAATACTGACCGTCTGAGCGATCCACGCCGCCGTGAATTACCATCAGGCGACGTAGAAGCCGTTGGTTTAGCTGGGTTTCTTGGCGGTGGCATCTGGTCGATTCCCACCGAGGAGTTGGTCGTGCCGCCATCCCAAAAGGCTCAGTCTGGGACGGCTTTCCCTTTTCTATGAAACCAGCACTGGCGATAGCGTCAATGCTTTCTCGCCTTTACTCACCCGATAAGGGTGCGATCTCGCCAGAGAGTTCGGTGTTTGATGAGAGTGATGGTTGCGTGAAATAGCGCTTATCGTCCCAACGCAGCATCGTCAGTTCTCCCCCCCAACAGCACCCGGTATCCAGCGCGTAAATGTTTTCCGGTGTGCCTTTCCCTTCCAGTGATGCCCAATGTCCGAAGGCAATAGCGTATTCCTCGGCAACCTGGCTCGGCAGCTCAAACCACGGTTTTAGCAGAGAAGGGGCCTGACTTGGCGGCTCTTTGCAGAGCATATCCAGCTGTCCGCCGGAGAAGCAGTAGCGCATACGGGTAAAGACGTTGGTACTAAAGCGTAGACGAGCCAGACCGCTGAGCTCTGGGCTCCAATGGTTCGGCATATCGCCATACATGGCATCGAGGAAAAGCGGGTAGCTGTCGCTGCTCAGGATCGACTCGACTTCGCGTGCGCACATCAGCGCCGTCGGCAGATCCCACTGCGGCGTGATGCCCGCGTGCGCCATCACCAGCTTCAATTCTTCATCAACCTGTAGAATCGGCTGGCGGCGTAGCCAGTTGATAAGCTCGTCGGCGTCCGGTGCGGTAAAGAGCTCGTTGAGACGATCTTTCGGCTTATTACGGCTGATACCCGCATAAACGGCTAGCAGGTGCAGATCGTGATTGCCAAGCACCATACGGACAGAGGAACCGAGGGAACGAACAAAGCGCAGAACCTGAAGCGAATCCGGCCCGCGAGCGACTAAATCGCCGGTTAACCAAAGCGTATCTTGCTCTGGATTAAAGGAAACTTGCGCCAATAGTGCGTTGAGTTCAACGTAACAGCCGTGAACATCGCCAACTAAATAGGTAGACATAATTAATGTATCAGTGAAGGGATAGCCAGACGGAAAACGGGGATTGGGACCTGAAACGCTTTACCTTGATGGTCAACCATATGGTAGTGGCCTTCCATCGTGCCAAGAGGCGTTTCTATGACGGCACCGCTGGTATATTGGAATTCGCCGCCGGGCTGGATAATCGGCTGTTCGCCGACGACACCTTCACCCTGAACTTCAGTCTGGCGACCGTTACCGTTGGTGATCTGCCAATAACGCCCCAAAAGCTGGACTTCATGACGCCCCAGATTGCGGATCGTAATCGTGTAAGCAAACACGAAACGTTCTTCATCAGGCTCCGACTGTGATTCCACGTAGAAGCTCTGAACCTGTAAACAAACACGGGGCGCATTAATCATGATGAACTCCAGTTATTCCTGTTTTGCAGGATGCTCGCTCAGCCAGTTCGCCAATCGGCAATATTGCTCAACGGTCACATTCTCTGCGCGACTGGTGACATTGATCCCCAGCTCGGTGAGGATTTCTGGGGTGAACAGGTTGCCCAGACTGTTACGCAATGTCTTACGGCGCTGGTTAAACGCTTCCGTCGTGATGCGGCTCAATACGCGGATATCCTTGACTGGATAGGGGATCTCGGCATGAGGAACAAGTCGCACGACGGCAGAATCAACTTTAGGCGCGGGCTTGAATGCTTCCGGTGGCACTTCAAGCACCGGGATTATCTGGCAATAATATTGTGCCATGACGCTCAAACGCCCAAAGGCTTTACTGTTCGGACCCGCCACTAAACGGTTAACCACTTCTTTCTGCAACATAAAGTGCATGTCGCGGATAGATTGAGTATAGGTGAACAAGTGGAACATCAGCGGTGTGGAAATATTATACGGCAGGTTGCCGAAAACACGCAGCGGTTGCCCAGCCTGTTCAGCGAGCGCGGCGAAATCGATCGTCATGGCATCTTGCTGAATAATGGTCAGTTTATCTTTCAGGGTTGGGTGTTTTTCCAACCGTGCTGCCAGATCCCTATCCAGCTCAATAACGGTAAAACGATCCATCCGATCGCCAACGGGCGCAGTTAACGCGCCGAGGCCGGGACCGATCTCGACGACCGCTTGACCTGGCTGAGGATGAATCGCCGAAACGATGCTATCGATCACGAAGTGATCGTTCAAAAAGTTTTGCCCAAAACGTTTACGGGCGAAGTGACCTTGGTGTACGCGATTATTCATTACTGTGTTTTATCATTTTAATGGCAAGATTTAATGCCGTGATGAAGCTGCCGGGGTCGGCGCTGCCGGTTGCGGCCAGCTCTAGCGCTGTACCGTGATCGACCGACGTACGAATAAAAGGTAACCCCAACGTGATATTAACGGCGCGCCCGAAGCCCTGATATTTCAGAACTGGGAGCCCTTGATCGTGGTACATCGCCAAAACGGCGTCAGCGTGTTGTAGATACTTAGGCTGGAAAAGCGTGTCGGCAGGTAACGGCCCAACCAGCGTGATGCCCTGCTGCCGTAGTTCATCCAGCGCGGGGTTAATCACATCCAGCTCTTCACGGCCCATATGGCCGCCTTCACCGGCATGAGGATTTAGCCCACACACATAGATTTGCGGTTGAGCGATACCGAATTTTGTCTGCAAGTCATGATGCAAAATCGTGATGACTTCGTGCAGACTCTGGCGGGTAATCGCCGCAGAAACAGCTGCAAGCGGCAGATGCGTGGTCGCTAAGGCGACGCGCAGTTCTTCCGTTGCCAGCATCATGACGACACGTTCACAGTGACTGCGATCGGCGAAAAATTCAGTGTGCCCGCTGAATGGGATACCAGCATCGTTGATAATGCCTTTATGTACCGGGCCGGTAATCAGCGCGGCGAATTCGCCGTTTAGACAGCCATCACACGCACGTGCTAGTGTCTCAACAACATAAGCGCTGTTAGCGACAGTCAAGTCACCTGGAATGATGGTTGCCGGTGCAGCGATCGGCAGAATGGTTAGGCTACCTGCCTGCTGTGGCTGTGCGGGCTGACAGGGTTGATAGTCACGCAGCGTCAGCGGCATCGACAACTGCAATGCGCGACTGAGTAACAGATCAGGATCCGCACAGATCACTAGCTCTACAGGCCAAGCCTGCTGAGCTAGAGCAATCACCAGATCGGGGCCAATCCCGGCGGGTTCGCCGGGGGTGATCACAACGCGTGGCGTATTGCTCTCAGTCTGCATTAGTTACTGGCACCATTAATCACTTTGACATAGGCCGCTGCACGCTGTTCCTGCATCCAGGTTTGCGCTTCTTCAGCGAACTTACGATTAAAGATCATACGGTACGCTTGCTCTTTTTGCGCCGCGTCGGTTTTATCAACCTGACGGGTATCCAGCAGTTGAATCAGGTGCCAGCCAAAAGAGGAATGGACAGGCTGACTGATTTCGCCTTTCTTCAGTTTCAACAACGCATCGCGGAAGGCTGGATCGTACATATCTGGAGACGCCCAGCCAAGGTCGCCGCCCTGATTCGCTGAACCTGGGTCCTGAGAGAGCAGTTTGGCTTGTGAAGCGAAATCGGTGCTGCCATTTCTGATGTGCTGTGCCACTTCGGCCAGCTTGGCTTGCGCCTGACTGTCCGTCATGACGACAGACGGTTTGATCAGAATATGGCGAGCATGCGTTTCAGTTACCGATACGCTTTTGTTACCGCCGCGAATATCGTTCACTTTCAGAATGTGGAAACCTACACCAGAACGGATCGGGCCGACGACCTGACCTTTCTGCGCCTGCGTTAAGCGTTCGGCAAACAGCGTTGGGATCTCCTGCAGCTTGCCCCAGCCCATTTGGCCGCCTTTCAGCGCCTGAGAATCAGATGAATAAGTAATGGCCAGCTTACCAAAATCCGCGCCTTCACTGATTTGCTTCACCAGCGATGTTGCCAGATTTTCCGCTTCATCAACCTGCTGCTGAGTCGGGTTTTCCGGTAATGGGATCAGAATGTGGCTCAGGTTCAGCTCATCGTTTTCACCGGTCTGGGTGGCGATTTGCTTAGCCAGCGTATCGACTTCCTGAGGCAGTACGGTAATGCGACGACGGACTTCGTTGTTACGCACTTCCGAAATCAGCATCTCTTTACGAATCTGGTTACGGTAGGTGTTGTAGTTCAGACCTTCATAAGCCAATTGGCTTTTTAGCTGGTCCAGAGACATCCGGTTCTGAGCGGCAATATTGGTAATCGCCTGATTCAACTGCTCATCCGTCACTTGAATACCCATCTTCTGCGCCATTTGCAGGATGATGTTATCCATGATCAGGCGATCGGTAATCTGATGACGCAGCGTGGCATCATCCGGCAACTGCTGCCCGGCCTGCTGGGCATTCAGTTTTACCGACTGCAAAAGACTGTTTACATCACTTTCCAACACGACGCTGTTGTCGACCACTGCTGCGACTTTATCAACCACCTGTGGTGCTGCGAACGCGGTAGAGGCACTCAGTGCCAATCCGAGAATAAGCGTTCTCCAGTTCTTCATACCTTTCCCATTATTTCATCCGCAAGGCGGGTTAAAAGTTCCAACGTTTCAGTGAGACAGCCTGTTTGCTACATCTATACACGTCATACTTCAAGTTGCATGTGCGTTGGCTTCGTTCACTCACCCGAATCACTTACTTGAGTAAGCTCATCGGGATTCCTTCCCTTGCCGCCTTCCTGAAACTCGAATTATTTAGTGTATAAGAACTCCGTATTGCATCAGAATGCGCGCTGGTAAGGCAAAATACCCGAGCGAAGCATTTTGTCGGAACCCAGACCGTAATTGCTGCTTAAACCACGTAATTCGATATTAAACGACACTTTGTTGTCGTATTCGCTGCTGCGGCTGGCGCTGTTCCAGTCGGTAATTTTACGTTCATAACCGACGCTCACGGCCCAACAACAGGTATTGTACTGTAAACCAATCAGCTGGTTTGCTGGCTGATTAGCCTTGGTGTCGTAATAATAAGCCCCAACCACCGCCCAACGTTCAACGATCGGCCAGCTCGCAGTGATACCGACCTGCGAAATACCTTGTTGAGAACCCTGATTTGTCACGTTCGGCAACATGTCGCGAATATATTCAGGGCTGGCGTAACGGTAGTTCAACTGCACCAGACGTTCTGCATCACGACGGTATTCTAACACGGCGTCGCCCAGCGCGACTTCGTTCAGACGATTGTCATACTGCAGACCCCCGCGAATGCCCCAACTGTCATCGATTTTCAGGAAGGAATCACCGGCCCACACCTGGCTACCGTTGTTATCACTTTTATCGAGTGACGTATTGCGGTCACCGGTACGTGGACGATCAAAGTAATAGATTTGACCAATAGAAGCGTTAAAACGTTCAACCAATGCATCATCATAAATACGCGTAGTGACACCGGTCGCAATCTGGTTCGCGGACGCGATGCGATCCAAGCCGCTGTAGCTGCGATCGCGGAACAGGCCGGAATAGTCGGTCTGCATCAGCGTAGAGTCATAGGTATGGATGCTGCTCTGATCGCGATAGGGGACATAGAGATATTGCGCGCGAGGTTCTAGCGTCTGGGTATAGGCCTGCGACCAGTCCATTTCGCGTTCAAAGACCATTTTTCCATCGACTTTATATTGCGGCATGACACGGTTAACGGAACTTTGGAGTGCGTTTTTATTGACGTCGGTGACGGTAGGATCGGCACGATAGCGATCCAGATTGTCCTGCTGATAGTGCGTCGCTAATAGCTTCGCTTCGGTATTCAGACTGGCCCAGCGGTTTGCTAGCGGGAGATTCAGCGTTGGCTCAACGTGCAGACGAGTCGCTTCCGGCCGATTGTCGTTGACGTTGGTAAATTTTACCGCCTGACCATAAAGGTGCATATCAATCGGGCCGATATCATTCTGGTAATAATTGATATCGAGCTGTGGCTCAGCACGGTAGACGTCGCGGCTGGTCGCATTGGAAAAGACCTGGAACCGTCTGGTGGACAGCGTTGTGTTCCAGTTTTGGTTCGCATAGCCTGCGCTGAGCTTTTGGGCGACGTAGCCATCGGTGGTCGAACCGTAATGCGAGTCTAGATCGGTGAAGTAGCGGTCGTCGCTGACTTTCGTGTAGTCCGCGTCAAAACGCCACACCTGATCCATCACGCCACTGTGACCCCAGTGGAACAGCCAGCGGGTGTCGTTATCATCCTGCGGGGAGACTTTGGCGTATTCATTGTCGCTGGGCAGCCAGTCGAACTGAATGACACCAAGACCCGGTGTGGTCAGGTAGCGGAATTCGTTCTGCCACTGCATACCACGTTTAGTTTGTAGATGCGGGGTGATCGTGGCGTCAAAATTAGGGGCGATATTCCAGTAATAGGGCGTCAGCAGTTCGAAGCCATTGCTGCTACCATATTTTGCATTGGGGATCAGGAAGCCAGAGCGTCGTTTATCGCCGATAGGAAGCTGTAAATACGGGCTATAGAATACAGGTACACCAGCAATCTTGAAACGCGCGTTCCAGATTTCAGCAACCTGCTCTTCTCTGTCTTGAATCACTTCCGAACCGACGACACTCCAGCTATTATCTCCCGGCAGACAGGAAGTGAAGGAGCCGTTTTCCAGAATGGTGTAGCGATTGCTGTCACGCATTTTCATTTTGTCGGCGGAACCACGCCCTTGACGGCCCACCATCTGATAGTCGCCTTCATAGACGTCGGTATCTTTGGTGTTCAGGTTGGCCCAGGCTTTAGGGCCTTTCAGGATGACCTGATTGTCGTCGTAGTGGACATTTCCCGTCGCGGTAATAGTACGCGTGGGTGTGCTACCCTGCGTTGCCGGATCCAACTGGTTCAGCTCCACCTGTTCGGCGGTCATGACGCTGTTACCCTGCTGGATGTTAACATTGCCGATGAATTTGGCATTGTCGGGATAGTTGGCTTCGGTTTTGTCGGCCTGAATATTGACCGGCAGCTGGTTGGGATCGCCTGTTACCAGTGGTCTGTTGTACGTAGGTACACCCAGCATGCACTGTTGAGCGAGATCGGCCAGCGCGTGCTGGCTGTAAAGCGCCGACCAAACCAGAGTGGCCAGCAGAGTTGGGAAACTTTTTTTCATACGTGGTATCAGGTGTTCCGTCATCAGGGGCATCATGCCGGCAAACGGTCAGAGACTATATCACTCGTTAGCGTTGCGCCAGTGTTAAATCCCCACCGCCTATACGCACCGCCGTTAGGTGCAAAGATAAATGACAGGTATGATAAAGCAATTTTTGGCTGACGGCATGAGGATTTGAGGAGTATATGCGGTATTGGGGAAAGTTGCTGGGGTTGGCGCTGGGAATCGTCTCAAGTGCTGGCATCTGGGGAATGATCATGGGCTTACTGATGGGGCATTGGATTGACAAAGCCCGGGCATCGCGTCGCCGTGATTATTTCTCCGCTCAGTCTACCCGTCAGTCATTGTTCTTTCTCACGACCTTTCAGGCCATGGGACACCTGACCAAATCCAAAGGCCGGGTGACGGAAGCTGATATCAAGATCGCGACCAAAATGATGGACCGTCTTGAGCTGTTTGGTGAGGCCAGAGCTGCCGCTCAACGGGCATTCCGCGAAGGAAAGACCACCCATTTCCCTCTGCGAATAAAATTACGCAAGCTGCGCGATGCTTGTCTGGGACGTTTTGATTTAATTAAGATGTTTCTGGAAATTCAGCTTCAGGTCGCGTTTGTTGATGGCGTTCTGCATCCGAACGAGCGACGCGTGTTGTACGTGATTGCCGATGAGCTGGGCGTGACGCGTGAGCAGTTTGAGTTTTTTCTGCGGAATATGGAAAGTACCACGGGGCAGCAGTCGCGGCAGAATCAGTCACGCCAGAACGGTAAATCGCATCAGCGCCACAGTAACGGTCACTCCAGCGGGGGCTACTCCAACGGACACTCTTATGGCGGCCAACGTCCAGCCTCACCGCCGCGAGGGCCAACAGTCGAAAGTGCCTGTCGTACGCTGGGCGTGCGCAGCAGCGATGACGCCGTGACGATTAAGCGCGCCTACCGCAAACTCATGAGCGAACATCATCCCGATAAGCTGGTCGCCAAGAAGCTTTCGCCAAGGATGATGGAGATGGCCAAACGCAAAGCGCAGGATATTCAGGCCGCCTATGAACTGTTGAAAAGCGCGAATCAGACAAAATAATCCGCATCCTTCCTCTTCTTATTACTTCCCCGTTTTACTGCTCCACCAAACCCGATTTGCAAATACCGTCAGTGAGTTTGCTTCAGAAATCCGCTTCGCAACGAAAGTGCATTGGGGTATTGAATGCTGGGTGGGTGATGGCCAGTTCTTGTGCGTGCAGTAAAAGGCGGGGGGCCAGCGCTTTGGCATCGGGATGCGCATAAAAGCCATCGCCGAGGATAGGGTGGTCCAGCGCGAGCAGGTGGACACGTAGTTGATGAGAGCGACCAGTAATCGGCATCAGTTTGACGCGTGTTGTACCGTCAGCGTCACGCGACAGTACCTGATACTCCGTCTGTGCCGATTTTCCTGTTTCAAAGCAGACTTTCTGTTTCGGGCGGTTCGGCCAGTCACAGATCAGCGGCAGATCGATGACGCCCTCATCCTGCGCCATATGTCCCCAGACGCGGGCAAGGTAGGATTTCTTGGGTTCGCGCTCGCGAAACTGACGTTTTAATTCACGCTCTGCGGCTTTCGTGAGTGCAACGGCAATCACGCCGCTGGTTGCCATATCCAGACGATGCACAGATTCTGCCGTCGGGTGGTCAGCCTGAATGCGGCTCATGACGCTGTCTTTGTGTTCTGGCGCGCGGCCGGGAACCGACAGCAGACCGCTGGGTTTATTCACCACCATGATGTGCTGATCCTGATACAGAATATGCAACCAAGGATCGGTAGGTGGGTTATAGGGTTCCATCGGAGCACCTTCAGACAACATATAATGTGTGATATTAGGGAGAACACGGGGATGAGGTTCCCGCAGGGAGACCTCGCCCCGTGGTATGCCCGTGTATCTCGATTTTGCAAACAACGTGTCTTTATAACAGCGGTATGAGGTTTATGCCTATACCGCTGTCAGAAACGTTTACTGATGTGACACCACAACCAGACGAATAGCATCCAGACGCCAGTTGGCTTCGTGCAGGTTGCTCAGCACCTGCTCGCGCTGGTTTTCCAGTGCGGTCAGCTCATCTTCACGAATGTTGGGGTTGACGGCTTTCAGCGCTTCCAGACGTTCCAGTTCGCGGCGCAATTGCAGGTCAGCCTGCTCCTGAGCCTCGGTGATGAGCTGGCACGCCTGCGTTTCTACCAGCGCTTCCGCTTGTTGCAGCATGGCGTGAACATCGGGCTGTACCGCATTCACCAGCTTGCTGGACGTATGACGGTTTACGGCGTTGAGCTGGCGGTTGAAGCTCTCAAACTCAACCTGCTCCGCCAGATTGGTGCCTTTACGGTCCATCAGCAGGCGAACCGGTGTTGGCGGCAGGAAGCGGGTCAGTTGCAGGTGTTTCGGTGCCTGTGCTTCCACCACGTAAACCAGCTCAGCCAGCAGCGTGCCGACTGGCAGCGCTTTATTTTTCAGCAGCGACACTGCACAGCTTCCGGTATCGCCGGACAGCACCAGATCGAGTCCGTTACGGATGAGCGGATGTTCCCAACTGATAAACTGTGCGTCTTCGCGGGAGAGCGCCTGATCGCGATCGAAGGTGATCGTACAGCCGTCCTGCGGCAGGCCCGGGAAGTCTGGCACCAGCATATGATCGGATGGCGTCAGGATGATCAGGTTATCGCTGCGATCTTCCTGATTAATGCCAACAATATCAAACAGGTTCAGGGCGAACGTCACCAGATTGACGTCATTATCCTTTTCGGCAATGGCCTGCGCTAACAGTTGAGCCTGTTCGCCACCGTTAGAATGCATTTCCAGCAGGCGATCGCGGCCTTGTTCAAGCTGTTGCTTCAGGCTATCGTGCTGTTGACGGCAAACATGGATAAACTCATCCAGTCCCTGCTGTTCACCGACCGTCGTCAGTCGCTCGATCAACTGCGCATGGTGCGCGTCATAGATGGTACGGCCCGTCGGACAGGTGTGTTCAAACGCATCCAATCCTTCGTGATACCAACGTACCAGCAAGGCCTGCGCGGTATTTTCCAGATACGGCACCATGATCTGAATTTCTTTTGCCTGCCCGATACGGTCCAGACGACCAATACGCTGTTCCAGCAGGTCGGGGTTAAACGGCAGATCGAACATCACTAAATGGCTGGCAAACTGGAAGTTACGGCCTTCGGAACCGATCTCTGAACAAATCAGCACCTGTGCGCCTTCTTCTTCAGAAGCAAAATAGGCGGCGGCACGGTCACGTTCAAGAATCGACAGCCCTTCATGGAAGACGGCGGCGCGGATGGCTTCACGCGTGCGCAGCACTTGTTCCAGCTGTAGCGCGGTGGCTGCCTGTGCACAGATCACCAGGATTTTTTCATCACGATTGGCGGTCAGGTAGTTCAGTAACCATTCTACGCGTGGATCGAAGTTCCACCAGGTGGCATCGTCCCCTTCGAGCTGTTGATAAATTTGTTCCGGGTACAGCATGTCGCGGGCGCGGACTTCCAGCGCCTTGTTCGCGTTCATAATGCCGGACACTTTAATCGCCGTTTGGTACTGCGCCGGCAGCGGCAGGCGGATTTGATGCAGGACACGATGCGGGAAGCCTTTAACCCCCTGACGCGTGTTACGGAACAGCACACGGCTGGTGCCGTGGCGATCCATCAGCATGGTGATCAGTTCCTGACGCGCCTTCTGATTGTCATCGCTGTCGCTGTTGATGGCTTTCAGCAGTGGTTCAATGTCCTGCTCGCCCAGCAGATCGCTTAGCGCATTCAGTTCAGCCGTTTGGGCTTTTTCGCCTGCTAACAGCAGCGTGACGGCATCGGCAACCGGGCGGTACTGCTGCTGTTCAGCAACGAATTCTTGATAGTCGTGGAAACGGTTGGGATCGAGCAGGCGTAAGCGCGCAAAGTGGCTCTGTTGGCCGAGCTGTTCTGGCGTTGCCGTTAAGAGCAGAACGGCTGGCGTGGCGCGTGCCAGCGTTTCAATGGCCTGATATTCCGGGCTAGGGCTTTCTTCGCTCCAGACCAGATGGTGGGCTTCATCCACCACCAGCAGATCCCAGTCGGCGTTGACGAGCTGCGCAAAGCGCTGGGCGCTGCGTTGAACAAATCCCAGTGAGCAGATCACCAGCTGTTCAGTTTCAAACGGATTGCTGCTGTCCAGCTTGGCTTCGGCATAGCGCTCGTCGTCAAACAGTGAGAACAGCAGGTTAAAGCGGCGCAGCATTTCGACCAGCCACTGATGTTGCAAGGTTTCCGGCACGACAATCAGCACGCGACTGGCACGACCCGCCAGCAGCTGCTGGTGGATGATCATCCCTGCCTCAATGGTTTTTCCCAGACCGACTTCGTCCGCCAGCAAAACGCGTGGCGCGTGGCGTTGGCCGACTTCATGAGCGATATGAAGCTGATGGGGGATAAGGCTGGCACGCATGCCACGCAATCCGCCCCACTGTTGCAGAGCCTGCTCGTTCTGGTGCTTACGGGCGCGATAGCGCAGAGCAAAGCGATCCATACGATCGATCTGTCCGGCGAACAGGCGATCTTGCGGTTTGTTGAACGTCAGTTTGCTGTCGAGGAAGACTTCACGCAGTTCCGCCGACGTTTCATCGTCCAGGCGTTGGCCGCAATACACCAGCAACCCTTTTTCTTCTCGCACGTCATCCACTTTGAGCTGCCAGCCTTCATGGCTGGTGACGGTATCGCCGGGATTGAACATCACGCGGGTGATGGGGGCGTCGCTGCGGGAATAAAGTCGGTTTTCACCGCTGGCAGGGAAAAGCAGCGTAATCATACGTGTATCGACGGCAACAACCGTTCCCAGTCCAAGTTCGCTTTCCGTATCGCTGATCCAGCGCTGACCAAGTGTAAAAGGCATAAATTCTTAGCTCGATGTTCGTCTGTGTCGGAGGAATGTCTGATTACATTATCGGTTGCCGATAATGCTGCTGATGCAAATTCAGAAAGGGCGTTATGGTAATAGATGACGGTGCGTTCGTCACCCCTCAAACTTGCTATGGCGCGAATTAACCCCTTTCATCTAAAAACATGAATGTCTGCCATTTAAAACAGGCCCATCTGACCTGTTACCAGCGTAGCAAAATCGTCGTGCAGGAACGGTAGAATGGCATCCGCGACGGGCTGGAGCTGGCGTTCGACATAATGCTGGTAATCCAGCGGAGCATGCCGGGTTTCCAATGGTTCGGGGCCATTGACGGTCATCACATAGCTGATCCAGCCGCCGTTTTGGTATTGCAGCGGTCGTCCCTGCTGGCGGTTATAGTCATCGGCGATTTTCGCGGCTCTGGCGTGGGGCGGCACGTTGCGCTGGTAATCATCGAGCCGGCGGCGCAGCCGTTTACGGTAGATCAGCAGATCGTCAAAATCCCCGTTCAGGGTGCGATCGACATAGTCCCGCAGCCAGTCCTGATAAGGCTGTTGCTGAAAGATCAGCAGATAGAGCTGCTGCTGAAACTGCTGCGCCAGCGGTGTCCAGTCGGTGCGCACGGTTTCCAGCCCTTTGAACACCATTTTTTCGCCTTGTGGCGTGTCGATCAGGCCGGCGTAGCGTTTTTTACTGCCTTGTTCCGCGCCGCGAATCGTTGGCATCAGGAAGCGGCGAAAATGCGTTTCAAATTCCAGCTCCAGCGCACTGGTCAACTGCTGAGTGTCTTGCAGATGCTGTGTCCACCAGTGGTTAACGTGCTGCACCAGCGCGTTGCCAATCTTTGCTGCTTCTTCTTCGCTATGCGCGTGCTTCAGCCAGACAAAGGTGGAGTCGGTATCGCCATAAATCACCTGATAGCCCTGTTCCTCGATCAGTTCGCGCGTTTTGCGCATGATTTCATGGCCGCGCAAGGTGATGGAAGAGGCGAGACGCGGATCGAAGAAGCGACAGCCTGTCGCGCCCAGCACGCCGTAAAAGGCATTCATGATGATCTTTAACGCCTGCGACAGTGGCTTATTATTGGTGCGCTTCGCCGCTTCACGCCCTTGCCAGATTTGCTCGACAATCGCCGGCAGGCAGTGCTGTTCGCGGGAGAACCACGCCCCGCGAAAGCCGGAGACGGCGTGCTGAGCGTCAGGATTCTGCGTTCCTACCGCCAACCCGACCGGATCGATCAGGAACGTACGGATAATGGAAGGATAGAGGCTCTTATAATCCAGCACGAGCACCGAGTCATACAGGCCGGGACGCGAATCCATCACAAATCCGCCGGGGCTGGCTTCAAGCGCGACATCACCCAGATTCGGGGCAACGTAACCCATGCGATGCATGCGCGGTAAATAGAGGTGGTAAAATGCGGCGACGGAACCCCCGCTGCGGTCGGCTGCTAGCCCGGTGACGCTGGCGCGCTCTAGCAAGAAAGGCAGCAGCTCAGTTTTGTCGAAAATACGCGTGACCAGTTCGCAGTCTTGCAGGTTATAGCGCGCGAGAGCGGGCTTATCTTCGGCAAAACGACGGTCGATCTCGTCCATCCGCTGATAGGGCGTGTCGATAGCTTTGCCTTCCCCCAGCAGCGACTGCGCGACAAATTCCAGACTAAACGAGGCAAAATTCCACGTCGCGGATTTGAGCGCTTCAATGCCGTCGATAATCAAACGGCCAGTCGCGCTGGCAAAAAAATGCCCCTGTTTAAAACCGTGTTCCCGCCATTCTAACGCCTGTCCGTTGCGCCCCAGCTTGAGTGGAATGTTGTAGCGCTCGGCATGTTTCTGCAAGACACGCAGATCAAACTGCACCAGATTCCAGCCGATGATGGCATCGGGATCGTGCTGCTGCATCCAGGCATTCAGCTTTTCCAGCAGCATCGGGCGGCTGGCAACGTACTCAAGCGTAAAATCCTCGCGCTCGGCAGGTGTGCCGTTCGGTGGGCCGAGCATGTAAACCTGACGCTGTCCGCAGCCTTCCAGCCCGATGCAGTAAAGCTCGCCGTGGCGGGTGGTTTCGATATCCAATGACACCAGTTTAAGCGTCGGGCGGTAATCGGGATTCGGTTTCATGCGTGCTTCCGTCAGCAGGCTATCTGACGCGGCGTTGCCGCTAAACCACACGGGCGCGGTGATAAAGCGCTCCATCAGAAAGCGTTCCGTCGGACGAATATCCGCTTCGTAGACCTGAACGCCGCCTTCACGCAGTAATTTCTCCAGCCGCAGCAGCTGTCGGTATTGCGGGCAATACAGCCCCAGCAGCGGCTGATGTTGGAAATCCTGCATGTCGAGCGGTTTTAACTGCCAGCGTTTTTCCTGCTGTAAAAGCGTTTTGACGCGGGCTTCCTGCTGTGCGGGAATAAAGGCAACGGCCTGCTGTACTGGCAGGCGCGCGAGCAGCGGGCCCTCATCGGTGGCCAGCCAGAATTCAACCTGCGTGCCGGCTGGTGTGTCGTTCCAGTGGCGGGTCAGTAGAAGCCCCTGACGAACCTGAGTCACTAAGCGGCCTTTTATAGCAAGCGAGATAGGGAAGGATGGTAGGGATAAGTATGGTTATTTATACAGGTAATGTCCAGCAACATCACCTGTATATAAAGAAGGGGGATTGGATTACTGCTCTCCGCTGGAGGCAGAGACCACACGGTTGCGGCCTTCCTGTTTGGCTTGGTATAGGGCTTCATCCGCCAGTTTGAAGGTTCGCTCGATCGATATATTACTCACGCTCGGCTGCCACAGCGCGACACCCAATGAGATCGTAATGCTACCTACGACAGGAATGGTTGATTCCTGTGTGCGCTGCCGCAACCGTTCGGCAATGTTGAGTGCGACATCCAGGCTGGTTTCCGGCAGCAGGATCAAAAACTCTTCACCGCCGCTGCGGCACAGAATGTCGGAATCGCGTGAGCTGGTGCGAATCAGCTGTGAGAGATAGCGAATAACATTATCGCCGACATCGTGACCGTAGGTGTCATTGATGCGTTTGAAGCGATCGATATCCAGCGCGATGACCGCAAAATTTTTCTGCCCCATCTGCCAGTAGCGGAGAACGCTATCCAACCCACGACGATTGAGCAGTTCGGTCATTGGATCTGAGTGTGCCTCAGAACGCAACTTACCAATCTTGCGCTGGAGTAGATCGATACCCAGTAACATCGCCTGTTTGAGCTGTGAGGCTTCAAAATACCAGGAGTGAATATTTCGAATATCGTCGGAAACGTCCGTTGCATCCATCTTATTGGCGCTACGCGCCAATAGCCACAGAGGCTGGGCGATGAGCCGAGCAAGCAGCCAGACGCAGAAGATGGTCAAAAGCGCGAGTGGGAGCGTGTGGCGCAGCACATTTAGCATCAGGCCATCCAGCGGTTTCAGCGTAATGTCGGTTGGACGGAGCGCCACAATCTGCCACTGTGAGGTAGATTCAACGGCGTAACCCGCTAACATCTTATCACCCAGATAGTTCAGCATATGCTGGCTGCCGTTATTCTCATGTTGTACATCGATATCCAGATTGTTGGTCTCTGTTTTACCAATCCGCTCGATATCGCGGTGATACAGCATTCTTTTGTTCTTATCGGTGACATAAATATAAGAACCGTCGCGGTAATAATGTTTGTCTAACAATGTATTGAGAACGCTGGGCTGCTTAAGATAGATTGATCCACCGATAAACCCTTTGTAGCGGCCGTCCCGTGTGAAAATCGGCGAAGATATCAGTACGATGAAGTTATTGGCGGCAGACACATAGGGCTGGCTGATAAGAGGCTGCTTTTCTTTCAGGGCTTCAAGAGCGCCGTCTGTTGTCAGGCTTTTCCCGATTAATTGGAACGTATCGGGTGACGTGGCTCTGACGATACCTTTTTCATCTGCAATGACGACAGAGTTGAAATTGCTAGTCTGTAGCCGCAGGCGGTCGGCTTCTTTAAGCAAGCTGACCTTATCATCCATCTGGGTGGCGATGATATTGGCGCTGTAGGCGAGCTGCTGCTGGGCTTCTTTAAAGAAGGAATGGGTCATCGCCGTGAGTTTGGTGGCGTAAACGCGGTTGGCTTCAAGCGTGTTATCAATCAGGAGTTCTCGCTGGACGCGATAGCTGGCATAAAAACTGTTTGCCAGCGTCACCAAGGCGCTCGCCACTGCCAAGAGTAGGATAAGACGTCGTAATCCGACATGTTTGAATAGTTTAAAAAACATAGTGGCAGTGTGGCACGGTGGCAAAAAATGACCACTATCATAAGTGTTGATGCCCGTCGGTGCAAAAGAATTGACCAGAAAACTGCGTTACTGAAGTGGTGCTAACAGCTTGAATTGGAAAATGATATTAGGTGTGCCCTAATAATTTTAATAGTTGATATTTATCAAAACGTGTACGCTTTCACCACCTGAAGGCAGGGAAAGCCTCAACACTGGATAGATAAACCTCGCTACATATTCTTAGGAGTATACTGCTGGGTTTTTGCTGTATCGGCAATTGAATGATGAAGTGAAATCAGGAGTTGACGGCTTCTGCTATGATCCAGACAATCCTTGTTTTTATAACGTACGGGTAGATTTTATGGAAGCGTGGCTGGATCATCTGGTTACCCAATCGCTAGCGTATTCACTGATCGCCGTCATGCTGGTTGCCTTTCTCGAATCTCTGGCTTTGGTAGGGCTGCTGTTGCCGGGAACGGTGATGATGGCAACGCTGGGGGCACTGATCGGCAGCGGACAAATGGGGCTTTACCCGGCGTGGGGGGCAGGGATTATCGGTTGCCTGCTAGGGGACTGGATTTCCTATTTCATCGGCATGCGTTTTAAGGCACCGCTGCATAACTGGTCTTTCCTGAAAAAGCATCAGGCGCTGCTGAGTAAAACCGAATATGCCCTGTATCAGCATCCAATGCCGACGATACTGATCGGGCGTTTTGTCGGCCCGACCCGTCCGCTTATCCCGATGGTGGCGGGGATGCTGGGGCTACCGCCTTATAAATTTGCCGTGCCGAATATCATCGGCTGCCTGCTGTGGCCGCCGGCCTATTTCTTACCGGGCATTCTGGCTGGTGTCGCGATTGATATTCCTGCGGGGACGAACAGCGCAGGATTTAAATGGCTGCTGCTGATTACTGCCATCATGGTGTGGAACGCAGGCTGGCTAAACTTGCGCTGGTGGCGCAGTGATAAGCGTAAACATCATGACTGGTTTAGCAGAAAGATGCCGCTCAGACGCCTACGCTGGGTCGCGCTCGTGATGTCCGTGGCGGCGGTTGCCTTGTTGGTCGTACTGATTCAGCACCCGCTAATGCCAGTTTACCGCCATCTGCTATGGCAGGTGCTAAACGGGTAATGTTGGGCAGGCCGGGAAGACCCGGCCAAGCCATTTAGCAGTAGAACTCGGCGACCTGCTCGAAAATACGCATTTCTTCACCGTGACGGCGAACCTGAAGGACGTCTTCCAGCTTTTCCACCTGACTGATCATTTGCTGTAGCCGCTGGTCATCTTTGACCAGTAGCCAGATCCGGCTTTCCTCTCCATTTGCCAGCGGCATACACAGAATGCCTTCCACGTTAAATGCCCGGCGGGCAAACAGGCCGCAAACGTGTGACATCACACCGGGGTGGTTGCGCACCGAGAGTTCCAGCGTGACCTGATTTGACGTTGCTTGCGTTAGCGAAGTTGGTTGAATTGACATAGTCATTAATCTCCGATCATATCGATGTTCGCGGCGCCCGGTGGCACGATGTGTAACACTTTTTCATTGGCGTCAATAAGTACGTGGATCAGCGCAGGACCTGGTTGATTGAGCATCTCTTGCAGCGCGGCCTGTGGATCGGCGGCGGCGTTCAGATCGCAAGTTGCAAAGCCGAAGCCTGCGGCAATCGCGAGGAAATTCGCGCTGTAGCGGTAATCGGCCGCGAAGATGCGCTTCTGGAAAAACATATCCTGTTGCTGGTGAACCAGACCGAGTGACTGGTTGTTCATCAGGACGATTTTTACGTTAAGTCCTTCTTCTGCCGCGGTTGCCATTTCCTGAATATTCATCATCAGGCTGCCATCACCAGAGAAACACACCACGGTGCGATCCGGTTCAGCCAGCGCCGCGCCAATCGCCGCAGGCAGGCCAAAACCCATCGTCCCAAACCCGCCGGATGTCAGCCACTGGCGCGGACGACGCAGCGGATAAGACTGCGCGACCCACATCTGATGCTGACCGACATCGGTTGTGATGATGGCATCATCCGTCAGCGCCTGTGCCGTGGCCTGAACCAGACCATAATGGCTTAATGGATCGTCAGCGCCCGGCATGCTGAAAGGAAATTCCTGTTGCAGACCACGAACGGTGGTACGCCAAACATCACGCTGCTGTGATGTAATGTGCGGCAGCAGCTGATCCAGCGCCTGTGCAACATCCGCGTTGATCGCCACGTGTGGCTGACGGATCTTGCCCAATTCGGCGGGATCGATATCGATGTGAATGATACTGGCCTGCGGGCAAAATTGCTCCGCTTTACCAATCGCGCGATCGTCAAAACGCGCACCCAGCACAATTAACAAATCTGCCTGCTGTAAGATCAGATTGGTTGATCGTGCGGCGTGCATACCCAGCATCCCGAGCGACAGAGGATGATCGACGGGCATGGTTCCCAGCGCCATCAGCGTCATGGTGGTTGGCAGGCTAGAGCGTTCCGCCAGTTGAACCGCCTGTTCGTGCGCGACACCGCTAACAATCCCGCCGCCCAGATAGAGCACCGGACGCTGAGCCGCATTAATCATGGCCGCAGCACGCTCGATTTCCTGCTGAGCGATGGCGGGTGGCGTATCGAGAGGAAAGACGCCCGGCAGTTCGCTCAGCTCAATGGTCGCATTCTGAATGTCTTTTGGAATATCGATCCACACCGGACCGGGACGGCCCGACTGCGCGATGCGAAAGGCTTCTGGAATCACGCGCGGCAACTCGTTGATGTCGCGAACCAGATAGTTATGTTTGGTGACGGGAATAGAAATGCCGTAGGTGTCGACTTCCTGAAACGCATCGGTACCGATCATGCTGGAAGGCACCTGACCAGTGATACACACCAGCGGGATCGAATCCAGTTTGGCATCGGCGATGGCGGTGAGCAGGTTGGTCGCCCCCGGCCCGCTGGAAGCCATGCAAACCGCAGCGCGTCCGCTGGCTCGCGCCATGCCTTGTGCCATAAATCCAGCGCCTTGCTCGTGGCGAGCCAGAACGTGGCGAATCGTCTTACTTTGACCCAGTGCATCATATAACGGCAGGGCCGCGCCGCCGGGAATGCCCGCTACGGTGGTGATACCCTGCTGTTCGAGCAGCCGAACAATTAACTGAGCGCCTGTATAACGCATGTTTACATCCTTCATCAGGGCCGGTGCGGTGTCGGAGCGGGGAGGGTAGAAACAAGAAACCCCGCTCGGCTTGCGCCGGCGGGGTTTGAGAATCTTCGATTCGGAACCCGTTACGGCGCGCTGCCGACGACGACCACGACGACCACGCGCACGACGACGACCGCGTCAACATGCGCGGTGTGTAGTAGTGCTGAAGTGGAAGAAGTGTAGTGCGTCACGGGAATCCTATTTATGTTCAAGTTAGTTATGTTCGAACTAATTGCGGTCGAGTGTTGTGTTTGAATGAGTTATTCAATCGCCAATTCATATAAGCACAGCAGCACAAAAAGACACAATACCTACAAGGGATAAAAACTGAATATGTCGAAGTGGTCACAATATATTGAAAATGGCACAGTGTTATTACCGCTTGATTTTTCGCCGTATAACCAAGAGAAGCGTGACTGTTTTCACAATTGGAACAGGGTTTCAATGTTATAAATTATAAAATAATCATTGGGATAGTGGGTGGTGATAAATGGGCGTGTCCCGAGCGGTAGGGAAAGGCATATTAAGCGGTATCTTATTGATGGCAATGGGTATCGGCACGGCGATGGCCTGTCAGGCTGGCCCTGCCAACGAATGGATGCGGGGTATTGAACAGCAGCGTCAGGCGGATTTGGGCAATGGCTGTTATCTCAATCCGATTATTGCGGGCGATCATCCCGACCCCACGAGTATCAAGGATGGGGATGACTATTACATGACCTTCTCGTCATTTGACGACATCCCCGGTCTGCTGATTTGGCACTCGCGCGATTTAGTGAACTGGGAACCGCTCGGCCCGGCGATCACGACGCCTGTCGATGCGATCTGGGCACCGGATTTGGTGAAACACAACGGCAAATATTATATCTATTTTACCTCCAACCGGATTATCGATGCCAAAGGGACGAAAAAGAAAACGCTGTATGTGATTACCGCCGATGATATCCACGGCCCGTGGACGCCGCCGAAAGACACTGGCTTGAAAAATCCAGCCAGCGATCCCGGCCACGTCGTGGGAGAGGATGGCAAACGTTACATCTTTATGTCGGGTGGCAACCGCGTGCAATTAACGGACGACGGGCTATCGACGGTTGGTGACATGGCGGTGGTCTATCAGGGATGGCAGTACCCGGAAGAGTGGGATGTGGAAAGCTTCTCGCAGGAAGGGCCGAAGATGCTGCGCCACGGTGACTACTTCTACATGGTGCTGGCGGAAGGTGGAACGGCTGGGCCACCGACTGGGCACATGGTGATTGCCGCGCGATCTAAATCGATCAACGGCCCGTGGGAAAACTCGCCGCATAACCCGATTATCCGTACGCAGGATCGTTCAGAGAAGTGGTGGTCGCGCGGCCATGCGACGCTGATCGAAGGACCGGATAAAAACTGGTATATGGTGTATCACGGCTATGAAAACGGCTTTATGACGCTGGGGCGGCAGGCGATGCTGGAGCCGATTGTCTGGGGCGATGACGGCTGGTTTACGTCAGCCGGATTCGATACGGGCAAACCGATTCGCAAACCGGAAGGGGGCGAAGCGGTGCCTCATGGCATTGGCTGGTCTGATAGCTTTACCGACGAGAAATTTCCTGCACGCTGGCATTTCTACCGCGCCAATGCGGAAGAGCTAAAGCGGGTTACGCTTAGCGACGGCAAGCTGCATCTAAAAGCAAAAGGCACGTCGCCGAAAGACAGCGCGCCGCTGACGATGATCCCCGGCGATCAGGCTTATCAAATTGAAGTGACGGCGAACTTTGCTCCCGGTGCGCAGGCTGGTTTACTGCTGTTCTACAACGCGAAGCTGTACGTCGGGCTGTCGTTTAATCAGGATGGCACCGTCATGCATCGCTACGGGCTGGAAAGGGCGGAGAAGAAACTGCCGCATATTACGGGCAATGAGGTGCAGATTCGGATGAAAAACGATCGCCATATCGTGACGTTCTACACCCGAACCTCGGATCAGGAAGCGTGGAAGAAATACCCGGTGCAGATGGAAGTCTCCGGCTACCATCACAACGTCGCGTATGACTTCCTCAGTTTGCGGCCTGCCCTGTATGCTTCGGGCGAAGGCGAGGTGACGTTCAGCAACCTGCGCTATCAGGCTTTGCCTTAATTTCTCAATCCGAAGACGGACGTGAAATTCCCAGGATGGCGGCTGCCTCGGCGCTGCCATCCTGTAACGCCTGAGTCGACCCATCATAATAAATCTGCCCGTCCACGATCAGTACCGTACGCTTCGCGATCCGCATGGCATCATCCAGATTGTGGGACACCATCAACAGCGTGAACTCACGCTCCTGACACACGCTTTCAACCAGATCGAGCATCTCCTGACGCAGCGCAGGATCGAGTGCCGAGAACGGTTCGTCCAGTAGCAGAATGGGCTGGTGACGCACCAGACAGCGTGCCAATGCCGCGCGCTGGCGCTGTCCGCCGGAAACCTGCGAGGGCAGACGGTCCAGAAGATCCGCCAGACCAACCCGATCGGCGATCTGCCGTAACGTCTCGCGCTGTTCTGCACTCAATCGCAGGCCGGGATGAAGCCCCAGCGCGATGTTTTGCCCGATCGTCAGATGAGGAAACAGGTTATTTTCCTGAAACAGAATCGAAACTGGTCGTTTAGCGGGCGGCGTCTCGCGGTGAGATTCACCGTTAAGCCGTAATTCCCCGCTGTCCGCCATCAGGAAACCCGCCACCAGATTCAGCAGCGTACTTTTCCCTGCGCCGCTGGGGCCGAGGATGGCGATGCGCTCGCCCGGTTTGACGTGAAAATCAAAACGCATGGGCAAGTGCTGATAAAAGTAGGTCAATTTCTCAAGCGCGATCATGACGGCCTGCCAGTTTCTCAATCAGGGTAAATAACATAAAGCACAGCAGCATTAACAGTAGCGCCGTGACTGCGCCGTCGGCGCTGCGATAGGAACCAATTTGCTGGTACAGGTAGAACGGCAGCGTGCGGAACTGCTCATTGCCGAACAGCGCGATGACGCCGAAATCACCAATCGACAGCACGCAGGAAAAGGCTAACGCCTGCGCCAGCGGCTGTTTCAGCGCGGCGAGTTCGATCAGCTTCAGCCGCTGCCAGCCACGAATATCCAGCGATGTGCAGAGTCGGTTGTAGCGTTCGGCAACGTCCAGCATCGGGTTTTCCAGCACTTTGATCGCGTAAGGAATCGCCATCAGAGCGTTGGTGAACACCACCAGAGCGTAAGGGGATTGCGGTAACCCGATGCTGTTATTCAGCAGCAGGAAAAAGCCGGTTGCCAGCACAATCCCGGGCATGGCGAGGATGAGCATACCGCTCAGGTTCATCAACTGTCCGTAGAGTGGCTTCTGGCGTAATTTGAGCTCGCGACTGCTCCAGAGCAGCATCATGGTCAGCACCAGACACAGCAGCCCCGCGCCTAAGGCAATGCGCAGCGAGGTAAACAGCGTTTGCCAGAGTACAGGCTGTTGCAGCACGGTAACCAGCGATCGGTTCACGCCATCCACCACCACGGCCAGCAACGGAGGGACGACCAGCAGCAACAGCGCACCAATCAGCAGGCCATCGGTGAGGCGACTTAAGGCGCTATCCTGCGGGTTGCGCCAGACAAGCTGTTGTGTGCTGCCGACCGGTAGAATGCGTCCCAGTCGCTGACTCAGCAGTACCAAACCAAGACAGCAAACCATTTGAATTAACGCCAGCAGCGCCGCGCGCCCCGGATCGTAATCAAAGCTTAATGCCTGATAGATAGCTAGCTCGATCGTGGTTGCCTGCGGGCCGCCGCCCAGCGACAGCACTGTGGCAAAGCTGGCGAAGCAGAGCATAAAAATCAGCGCGCCCGTGGGTAAAATCTGTCGGCGCAGGGCGGGCCATTCCAGCAGGCGGAAATGCTGCCAGCTGTTCATGCCCAGATTGGCCGCCAACTGACGCTGCTCGGTGGCGATGCCTTCTAACGACTGCAACAGCAATCGGGTTGCCAGAGGCAGATTGAAGAAGACGTGCGCCAGCAGGATGCCCTGCAACCCAGAGGGCGAAAACGTGTATTTCAGGTCAAACCAGCCCAGCGCAGAGGCCAGCCAGCCTTGCCGACCATAAACGCTGAGCAGGCCAAAAACGGCGACCAGCACGGGCAGCACCAGCGTCATTGCGCACAATCGTAGCAGCCAGCGGTAACCGGGAAAGCGACGTCGATACAGCGCTCTGGCAAGGAAGATCGCCGGAACGGTGGAAAACAGCGCAGAGAGAAAGGCCTGCCAGAAGGTAAACCGGATGACATGCCAGAGATAGCTGTCATGCCATAGCGTGCGCCACTGGCTTTCTGGCGCCTGTAGCCACAGGGCACCGAAAGCCAGTGCGGCAACGGAAATTAACAGCGTTGTGGCCAGTAACCCTGGCCACAGACGTCCGCCGATCAGTGGCTGACGGCGCGTTGCCATGCCTGAATCCACTGTGTCCTTTGGTCAGCGACTTCTTGCGCGCTGAACTGCATGGCTTTTTCCGGCACCGCGAGCGTCGCGAAGCCTGCTGGCAGATCAGTTTTAACCGCCGGATACATCCAGTTCGTGGTAGGAATAGCCTGTTGGAAGGTTGGGCTCAGGATGAACTGCATAAAGCGTTTTGCCAGCTCGGGATTTTTGCTGGACGCCAGCTGCCCGGCGACTTCAATTTGCAGATAGTGCCCTTCGCTGAAGGTCGCTGCTGCGTAGTTGTCTTTCTTCTCTTCAATGATGTGATAGGCTGGCGACGTGGTGTAGCTCAGCACCAGATCCGCTTCCCCTTTCAGGAACAGACCGTAGGCTTCGCTCCAACCTTTGGTGACGGTAACGGTTTTTTTCGCCAGCTTCTGCCAGGCTTGCGGCGCATCGTCGCCATACACTTTCTGCATCCACAGCAGCAGACCGAGTCCCGGCGTGCTGGTGCGTGGATCCTGATAGATCACTTTCCACGGTTCGTTGCTGTCCACCAGCTCATGCAGGCTTTTCGGCGGGTTCTTCAGCGTATTTTTGTTATACACAAACGCGAAATAGCCGTAGTCATAAGGAACGAACGTCTTATTGTTCCAGCCGCCCGGCACCGTGACGGCGCGGGTGTCCAAATTGTGTGGCGCAAACAGGCCGGTTTGTTCTGCTGCCTGCAACAGGTTGTTGTCCAGTCCCAGAATGATGTCCGCTTTGCTGTTTTTGCCTTCCATACGCAGACGGTTTAGCAGCGAGGCACCGTCTTCCAGTGCGACGAAATTCAGTTCGCACTCGCACTCTTTTTCAAATGCGGTCTTGATGATAGGGCCCGGACCCCATTCGGAAGCGAACGAATCGTAGGTATAAACGGTAAGCGCAGGCTTGGCGAAGGCCGAAGCAGAGAGTAGTAACAGGCAAGGCAGGCTGATTTTCAGCGCGGTGGCTGAACGGTGTAGTAATTGATTTAACACTTTGCACTCCTGAGAATCATAGGGTGGCAAAGGACTTTGAGGCAGCAATAAGCCGCACTCTCAAATCCCTTCGCCGGTATTAACCGGATCAGGTTCGACGGGTATCTTCTCAGCGAAAAATTTTCCGCACCCCGTTGAGAACGGCACATTGTAAAGGGTTAAGTCGGGCGGCGAAAGGCTCTCAGCGTTCCGGCGGTGCAAACCAGGCGGATTTAAAATCAAACCAGCCCAACATATTCATCCTGACGCCGCGCATACTGCGCTGCCCTTGAAGTTGCAGCCAGTGGTGCAACAGCGGATACAGTTGGCCGCTATCGATCAGTTTTTCACACCATTCCGCCATCGGCAGTGAGTGATTGCGCCACTGCTGCGCGTCCGCATGCAGATCGTCATCCAGACAGTGCTGCACCAGTGGGAGTTCGTAGAGCATCGCGAACAGGGAGAATTCGAGCGGCAAATAACAATTCACGCTGCTAAACCAGATATCGCTTTCGGCATTGCCTTGATACCAGTCTTCGTAGCTGACCGTCTGGATATGCAACGTGACGCCGTGCTGCGCCAGTAGCGTGCGCATAATCTCGCTTAATATCCGGTATTCAGGATGCGCCTGATAGAACGTGAGTGTGACTTCAGTCAGCCCTTTTGGAAGGGATTGCGGCACATCGGGATGGTGATGGTGCCAGCGCGGCAGCAGGCTGTAGGCCGGTGACCAGTCACGCTGGTTGCTGGTATTGGCGTGGTTGAGTAGCGAAATCGGGTTAAATACCTGTCTGAGCCACTGCTGCGCTTCCGGTCGTGATGCTAACGGCGAACGCTTGTCGAACAGCAGGAAATAGCCGCCTTCTTCCATCCGGCTTTCTAACTGTTCGTGACGAGAATTGTCAGACTGGAGCTGGATGGACACCGGCATTTCCTCCGGTTCGTCCGGCAGGACCCAGATATTGACCTCATCAATCAACGCCCGATAGCCAAAATAATCATCGAAGGCGTGGATCTTCAGTTGATTGCTGTTATTACGCACCACGGCGTAAGGGCCGGTGCCAATCGGGTGTTGGGCAAAATCCGGTAGCGTTTTCCACTCTTGCGGCAAAATCATGGCGTGCACGCTGCCTAATAGCCACGGTAGCCATTTATCTGGGCTGTTTAGCTGGATATCGATCACGAATGGCATCGGCGACGTTACGGCTTCAATATGAGAAAAGAGTGGAAGCGGAATAAGACGAGAGAGTGATGTGGTGATGTCATCCATTGTGAGCTCGCGCCCATGATGAAAGCGGATGGCTGGGCGCAGATAGAAGCGCCAATGCAGGGGGGAGATCATCTGCCAGTGATGAGCCAGATCGGGTTCAATTTCCCCATTTTCCTCATTTATATTGGTGAGTCCGCTGAAAATTTGCCGGGCAATGTGCATCTCTGAACGCCGTAGCGCCGAGCCGGGCAGTAAATTGCGTAAAGGACGGTAATAGAGGATGCGCAGAATGTGTTTCCCCTGCCGGAAGCTCCGCCCAAGGTGGGCAAGTAGCATCTGGCGCACCGCCTCCTTGTCACCCACCAACTGCACCAGTTGTTCAATGCGATCCTGTTCCAGCAAATCTTCGGCACGCTGTTGCTGTAGCGCCAATCCGGTATAAACAAAGGAGAGCTGCGAGCGCTTTCCTCTTCCAGCTTCGGCTTGCCAGATGAGCCAGCCTTCCTGCTGCATCGCGTTCAGCAATGAGCGGATATGGCGGCGTGAACAGTTCAACACCCCGGTTAACTCTTGCAGCGTGGTGTCGGTGGTTTGCCCCTGAAAGTGTTGCCACAGGCGGATGAACTGTTGTTGCAATCGAGGGGAAGACATAAAAGAGGAACTCCCTGCACTAAAGTCATCAATTTATCTTTCCCTATATTACGTCGATACTTTGCAACAAGGAAAGAGGGGAGGTGGCTTATGGCGATTTCCAGTTTGTATCAGTTCTATCAAACCTACTTATCGGCCTGTAAAGCGAAGTGGTTTCGGTGGATGTCTACCCAGCAGCGCATTGCATTATTGCAGCAGGCAACGCAGTGGCACCTGAAAGACATGTCTGATGACGAGTATCGCCATTGGCTCTAGGTGACGCAAAGAAACGTATTCTGAGTAATGGTGATGTTTCACCAGCCAGCGAGTTTTTTTCGCTGGCTTTTTTTATGGTGTTGACCTGCCGCCAGATTTTGGCTGTCGTGGATGGTTTGCATGGTGGAAAGGGATTTTCCACTTAGAACCCATCCAGCAGGAAATCAACGGCGTCTTTGATTGTTTTTCGGTACATCTGCGCATCCATCACTTCATGACCAAGTTGTGAGCGGCGTACACTCGCCATCTCATGGGTCATTATCAGGTAATCATTGCCTTCGACAGTGACTATCGGCGTTAGCCTTCGCGCTGGTGGTCTGGCAACTTTGTTTAATGGAAACAAAGGTATTACCAGACGGGTATGTAATTCCCCAATGATGTCACTTTGGACATTGAGCAGGTAAGGGTATGAGTTGCTGTTACCGTTATTACGGTAAACTTTATATTGCATGCTTAAAACGTCCTGTCATCGTCGGATAATAAGCCGTGTTTATCTGTGATACGGTTTAGTTCCTGCAGTGCCTTCTGGTTCTGCTGCTTCCATTTTTCCCCTTCAGAAAGGCGAATTTCTCTCTTCAACGCCTCGGTGAGTATTGCGGATAGGTTAATCCCGGCTTCACGTGCTTGTTGGAGCAGCATGGGTTCCAGCGTCACACTGACCGTTTTTTTATGGCGAATGCTTGTTACGGGCATAAGGTCTCCGAAAATTACACGTGTAATAGCACGTGTAATGATTATACGTTTGGTTCTGGTGTATCGCAACCTCCATGGAAATTAAATATACCCGCTTATTTCGCTGGCGATTAAACGGCGTGATCGGCCTGCGCGCGGCTTCGCAAAAGCAAATCGAAGAAGAAGACTGGAGAAGAAACATGCCGCAGAAAAAGACGTCGGGCATGTTTATGGCAGGTTATTCCACCGGTTCAGATGGGCAACAACGTGCCGAAGCATGAGGATCATCTGTGAACATTAACCTGAGCATGTCGTAGCGCGACGCTTTTATATTCAGGATGACGAAATAATGAATCAATCAGTAATGTTGAATGTTAAAGCGTGTTTATTTTCAATAAAAAAGAATGACTCAGTTAATTTGTTTTTCTCTTATGCTTAATATTAATGTAAGAATAATGACTAAAATAATTCACTAATTTAGTGTAATGGTTTTCATTACAAACTGTTTTTATTGGAAACTATTTTCGTTGAAATTATAGGCATTTTTTTGTGATGGCGATCCTATGGATAAAATTATTTTTTATAGTCCCCTGTTTTTTATCTTGTGTTTAACGCACATTGTCAAAATCTTTAAATATTATGTAACATGTAGCAGGATTTTATTTTTTATTGCTTACCTTCAATTTACTTCACAGCAATTTTTTGAATAACTCGACGGATGTAAAAATGAGCGATGTTCCTTATCAGTCAATAGCGATTTACGAAAAACCAGAACCTTGGCACGCTGCACCTGGCGTACACAACATCAAACTGACACCTCTTTTCGTCATTGTTTTTTCTGGTGTTTTACTACTTTTTGCCTTGGCAGTTTCCACATCGTCCTATTTCCTTAAGCAGGCTGAACAATCGTTAAATAGCTCGACGTTGGAATTGAATGTTCGAATGGAACTCGTTGATAGTGCTAATCATATGCGTGCAGCGCGTATGAATTTGCTACATGCTGTGAATCACTTACGTAATGGCCTTACTGATAACTACAATGCGAGTATGAAAGCGGCAGAAGAACGTCTGTCGATGTCTCAGCAAATGTTTAATGGGTATCAAAATAGGTCGGTTCGTTCTGATGTTGAACTCGCCCGCGATAATGAATTAAAAGCGCGCTATGGCGATTATGTCGAACACGGTATCAAACCCATGTTTGACATAGCGAAGAAGGGCAATGTTGAAGAACTCAATGCATTTGAGTCGACGGCCATGTCTAAATTGGACGATGAGTATGATGTGCCGTTGAAGGCGTCTTATCTTTATCGGGTTGAGATGGCAAAAAATATTAACGTAACGGCTGAAAGGCATTCCACGCTGGGCTATACGCTCATGACGGGCGCCTTTATTCTGGCGCTCGTGTTAACGGGCATGACGTTCTTATTAATTCGTCGGGTCATTATTAACCCAGTGCAGTATTGGGTGTCACGCATACAGGCAATCGCGCATGGAGATTTAACACGCACGAGTGTGGATGTCGGGCGGAATGAAATCGGTATTTTGGGGAACAACATCCAGCAAATGCAGGATTCGCTCTCCGAAACGGTTGGCTCGGTACGCGACAGTGCAGAGTCGATTCACAGCAGTTCGACGAAAATTGCCGTCGGTAATACGGATTTGTCTGCACGAACAGAGCAGCAGGCTGCGGCGTTGGCGGAAACGGCGGCCAGCATGGAGCAACTCACGGCTGCGGTGAAGCAAAATACCGATAATGCGCACCATGCCAGCGTTGTGGCGACGGATACCTCATCCAAAGCGGTGAACGGTGGCAGCATAGTTGAACAGGTTGTGGGGTCTATGGCGGATATCGCCAAGAGTTCAGACAAGATTTCTGAGATTATCGCGCTCATTAACGGGATTGCATTTCAGACCAATATTCTGGCACTGAATGCGGCGGTTGAAGCCGCGAGAGCGGGCGAGCAGGGTAAAGGATTTGCGGTAGTCGCAGGAGAAGTGCGTAATCTGGCACAGCGCTCGGCTAATGCCGCGACGGAAATTGCCGCACTGATTAAAGAATCCGAAGCCAGAGTGACAGAGGGAACGACGCTGGCATCCGAAGCGGGTAAAGCGATGTCCGAGATTGTGGCTGAAATTAATAACGTCACCCGCATTATGAATGAGATCGCGCTGGCGTCTGATGAACAAAGCAGCGGCATCAATCAGGTGTCGTTAGCGATATCGGAAATGGATCGGGTTACGCAACAAAATGCGACGTTGGTGCTGGAAGCTTCCTCGTCTGCCTCATCACTCGAGCAGCAGGCTGAGCGGTTGAATCTTGGTGTGTCCCGATTTCATCTGATGTAATCCGGTGGGCAAAAGACAAGATCGCTAAAAAGACAAGAATGCATCATCAATGGCCAGCAGCTCTGTTGCTGGCTTTTTTTCGCTGTTTTTTCCAGTATGGGGATGTGAATCTGCTTCTGATTGAATCAGTGAACAGGTACGCTGTCTCTGGCTATAAGAAGTATGCCTATGCCGTTTCCGCCAGAGCAATTTTGTACAAATGATAAGAGGGTTAACGCGTGCATAAAAAGTCGGTAGTGCAAGAGCAAACTCATTTCAGACACCTGGAGGCATTAGGGGGTCTGGATATGTTGCAGGCGCAGTACTACCAACAGCGTTTTCCTCGCCATGTTCATGATACGTATTGCATCAGCGTAATTGAGCAGGGGGCTCAGCGTTTTTATCGTTCTGGCGCTGAGCATGTTGCGCCCAAAGGTGACATCATTCTGGTGAACGCGGACGATGTGCACACGGGGAGTTCCGAGGTTGAAACTGGCTGGGCCTATCGCGCCATTTATCCGCATCCCGATCTTTTTCGTTCGATTAATCAGGATCTTCAATGCTCAAAGGATTCCATTCCGTGGTTTCCCGACGCGGTTGTTCACGATCCCGGTCTGTCGGAGCAGTTGCTCATGATGTTCAATATGCTCGCTCAGCCAGGCAATATGTTATTGAAAGAAACGCTGCTGTTGTCGTCATTAACCTGGCTGACGATGCGCTACAGCAAGACGCGCCTGACGCCACAGATGCTGCCCGTTGCGACCCAAAATATATTGAACGTTAAAGCGTTTATGGACAGCTATCCCGAGAGAGAACTGGCTCTCGTTGAATTGGCCGCGCTGGCTGAACTCAGTGTATGGCACTTCTTACGACAGTTTAAAGCAGTGGTAGGGATTACGCCTCACGCTTACTTGATTCAGGCTCGCCTGCGCAAGGCTAAGACACTATTACGTAAAGGTGGTGCTATCCTTGATGTCTCCGTATCGTGTGGTTTTACCGATCAGAGCCACTTTCATCGTCATTTCAAAAACTCTTTGGGTCTGACGCCGGGCGAGTTTGCTAAAGGCAACCAATAACCCGTCATACTTCAAGTTGCATGTGCGTTGGCTGCGTTCACTCACCCGAATCACTTACCTGAGTAAGCTCATCGGGATTCCTTCCCTTGCCGCCTTCCTGAAACTCGAATTATTTAGGGTATTAATAGGCTTGTTCTCTATGCAGAGGGGGAGCAAATTCATCCAATACTCTTAAACAACGTTTTGTTAGTTTTCCGCTATCGATTTTTATGGTAGTGCAATGTTATATGGAAAACACCGTAGCTCGTTCATTGTCTGAATCAAAAGACACCGTTAGTCCGTGGAAGCATTTTATGACCGGCGTGGTTGAAATGCTGCCGCTCTGTTTGTCCGTGGTGCCCTGGGGCATTCTGGCTGGTTCTATGGCTATCCAGTCGGGATTATCTGTCGGACAAAGTATCGGGATGTCCGCGATTATTTTCGCGGGGGCGGCGCAGCTCGTCTCGCTCGGGTTACTTATGTCCGGGGCGAATGTCGCGACGCTATTAATCTCCGTTTTCTTTATCACCGCACAGCACCTGATATATGGCCTGACGCTACGAGAATATGTTTCAACGTTGAAATTAAGAAAGCGGCTGCCTATTGGGTTTTTATTATCAGACGAGCTTTTTGCACTCAGTGAAAAGAAAGACCGTAAGAACAACGTTAGCACCAGCTATTTAATCGGTGCGGGTTTCACCTTTTATATTTTTTGGAATATCTTCAGTATTCTTGGCGTGGTCATGGCGTCATCCGTGCCCGATTTGGGTAAGTATCATCTTGATTATTCTATCGTTGCTACGTTCATCACCATTGTTGTTCCGATGATAAAGAAAATCAGTACTTTCGCTGGCGTTCTGTTCTCTCTGCTATTGTCGATGTTATTGACCTATTTCAAGGTAGAAGGCGCTATTGCTATTGCCGGCGTCGGCGGCATGTTTTTCTCGGTATTCATCGCGTTTGTGCTTAAGGAAGAAAAATGAGCTGGTTATTGATATTCGTTTTGGCAGGGATCGTGTTTTTTAATCGCTATATTTTTCTTGAACCTGCCGTACCGGTAAAAATTCCGGTGTTACTCCACCGAGCATTAAAGTATTCCGCACCTTGCTTACTCACCGCGATTTGCGGACCGATTATTTTAATGGACCATGGCGTGATTCGCGCTTTTCCTGATAACCCGTACTTTCTCGGCGCGATAGTGAGTGTCGTAATTTCATTCTTTATCAGAAATATAGTCGTCGCGGTGCTTTTGAGTATGCTGGCTTTTTATCTGATTGCCGCGTTGTTGTAATCTCCCGTCATGCTTCCAAAAGAAAAAGCCCGCAATAAAGTGCGGGCTATCTGTAATCTTGAATCAGTTCAAAAATGCAGGCTGATTCTTTTCATACTCGGTGATAGACGCTTCGTGTTGCAGCGTCAGGCCGATGCTGTCTAATCCGTTGATCATGCAGTGACGGCGGAAGCTGTCGATTTCGAACGGATAGCTTTTGCTGCCCGCCTGAACGACCTGATTTTCCAGATCGACCGTGAAGGTAATACCTTCCTGTGCGTCAACCAGCTTGAACAGCTCGTCCACTTCTTCGTCGCTCAATTTCACTGGCAGCAGCTGGTTGTTAAACGAGTTACCGTAGAAAATATCGGCGAAGCTCGGAGCGATAACGACGTTGAAGCCGTAATCGGTCAGCGCCCATGGCGCGTGCTCACGGGAAGAGCCGCAGCCGAAATTTTCCCGCGCCAGCAGGATGCTCGCTCCTTTGTAATGCGGCTGGTTCAGCACAAACTCAGGGTTGGGCTGTTGGCCCGCATCATCCAGAAAGCGCCAGTCGTGGAACAGGTGTTGGCCGAAACCGGTACGCGTCACCTTTTGCAGAAACTGCTTAGGAATGATGGCGTCGGTATCGACGTTAGCGGCATCCAGAGGAACCACCAGACCTGTGTGTTGAGTAAATTTAGCCATGTCGGTTTCTCTCTTAATTCAACTCGCGGATGTCGGCAAAGCGACCCGTCACTGCGGCAGCCGCAGCCATTGCCGGGCTGACCAGATGGGTGCGGCCAGCGCGACCCTGACGGCCTTCAAAGTTACGGTTGCTGGTTGAGGCACAACGCTCGCCGGGGTTCAGACGGTCATTGTTCATCGCCAGACACATGGAGCAGCCCGGTAAACGCCACTCAAAGCCCGCCTCGATGAATACTTTATCCAGCCCTTCCAACTCCGCCATGGTTTTTACCGGGCCGGAGCCGGGTACGACGATAGCCTGAACTCCAGCGGCGACTTTACGCCCTTTGGCGATTTCTGCTGCGGCGCGCAAATCTTCGATACGCGAGTTGGTGCAGGAGCCAATGAAGACTTTATCGATCTTCACGTCGGTCAGTTTGATACCGGGTTGCAGATCCATATAGGCCAGCGCTTTGGCCGCTGAGGCGCGTTCTACCGGATCGTTGAAAGAGTCAGGGCTAGGGATTTCCTGATTGACAGCGATAACCTGACCGGGGTTGGTGCCCCAGGTGACCTGCGGTGCGATCTGAGCGGCGTCCAGCGTGACGATCGTGTCGAACTGCGCGTCATCATCGGATTTCAGCGTGCTCCAGTACGCAACGGCGGCGTCCCAGTTGGCATCTTTCGGTGCAAACTGACGGCCTTTCAAGTAGTTGAAAGTGGTGTCGTCCGGTGCAACCAGACCTGCCTTCGCGCCCATTTCAATCGCCATATTACACAGCGTCATACGGCCTTCCATGCTCAGCGCACGAATAGCGGTACCGCAGAATTCAACCACGTGACCGGTACCGCCTGCACTACCGGTTTTACCAATGATCGCCAGCACGATGTCTTTTGCGGTGATGCCGTGTGGGGCATCGCCGGTGACTTCAATCTTCATGGTTTTGGCGCGACCCTGCTTCAGGGTTTGCGTCGCCAGCACATGTTCCACTTCCGATGTACCGATACCGAAAGCCAGTGAGCCAAACGCGCCGTGTGTTGCTGTGTGTGAGTCACCGCAGACGATGGTCATACCCGGCAGTGTCATCCCTTGTTCAGGCCCGATAACGTGAACGATACCCTGATACGGATGGTTCAGGTCATACAGTTGAACGCCGAATTCTGCACAGTTCTTGATTAACTCTTGCATCTGGATGCGAGCCATCTCGCCACTGGCATTGATGTCTTTGGTCTGCGTGGACACGTTGTGGTCCATGGTCGCGAAGGTTTTCCCCGGTTGACGAACCTTACGGCCCCTCGCGCGCAGGCCGTCGAAGGCCTGTGGGGAAGTCACTTCGTGTACCAGATGTCTGTCGATATACAGCAGCGGCGTTTCATTCGGCGCTTCATGAACCACGTGCGCTTCGAACAATTTTTGATATAACGTCTTACCCATGGTTATGCCCCTTGCGCCACGAAGCGCGCAATCACGTCGCCCATTTCATTGGTGCCGATCGCGCTGCCAGTGCTTGCCAGATCGGCAGTGCGGTAACTTTCAGCCAGTGCGGTATTGACGGCTTTTTCGATCGCCTCTGCGGCATCATCCGCACCCAGGCTGTAGCGCAGCAGCAGTGCCAGCGACAGAATCTGTGCAATCGGGTTGGCAATGTCTTTGCCAGCGATATCCGGTGCGGAACCGCCAGCCGGTTCGTACAGGCCAAAGCCTTGTTCGTTCAGGCTTGCGGAAGGCAGCATGCCCATTGAACCGGTAATCATGGCGCACTCGTCGGACAGAATGTCACCGAACAGGTTAGAACACAGCATCACGTCAAACTGAGACGGATCTTTAATTAACTGCATCGTTGCGTTATCGATATACAGGTGAGACAGCTTCACATCGGGATAGTGCTGTGCGACTTCGTTGACGATCTCGCGCCACAGAATCGAGCTTTGCAGCACGTTGGCTTTATCGATAGAGGTCACGATGCTGCGACGTTTGCGAGCGGATTCAAACGCGATATGGGCGATGCGCTCAATCTCGAAACGGTGATACACCTCGGTATCGAAAGCGCGCTCATACTGACCGCTACCTTCACGACCTTTTGGCTGGCCGAAGTAGATCCCACCCGTCAGTTCGCGGACGCACAGGATATCAAAGCCTTTCGCGGCGATGTCGCTACGCAGCGGACAAAACGCTTCCAGCCCCTGATACAGACGAGCAGGGCGCAGGTTGCTGAACAGTTTGAAGTGCTTACGCAGAGGCAATAACGCACCGCGCTCCGGCTGTTCTGCCGGCGGCAGGTGTTCCCATTTCGGGCCGCCCACGGAACCAAACAGAATCGCATCGGCTTGCTCACAGCCTGCGACGGTTGCCTGCGGCAGCGGCGTGCCCTGACGGTCAATGGCGATACCGCCAACGTCATATTCGCTGGTGGTAATGCGGATGCCAAAACGCTGACGTACCGCATCCAGTACTTTATGGGCCTGCGCCATTACTTCTGGGCCAATGCCGTCTCCGGGTAAAACGGCGATATGGTAGCTCTTTGTCATCACACTGTTTCCTGACTGTTTTGTTGTTTGCTATCGTTTTGTTGTTGGTTGCTGTGCTGCTGCAGACGTTGAATTTCTTTTTCTACCTGCTGAGCACGTTTGATGTTGTTTAATACATTTACCATTGCCTGCGCGGAAGATTCAACGATATCCGTTGCCAGACCGACGCCGTGGAAGCGACGCCCTTGATAATCCGCGACAATATCAACCTGACCCAGCGCATCACGACCCTGGCCTTTGGCGGTCAGTTGGTATTTGACCAGCGAAACCTGATAACCCGTAATACGGTTGATCGCCTGATAAACGGCATCCACTGGGCCATTACCTGTTGCGGCTTCTGACTGGGTTTCTTCGCCGCAGATCAGTTTGACAGAGGCGGTTGCCATCACGCTGGAGCCGGACTGAACGCTGAAATAATCCAGATGGTAGAACTCTGGCTCTTCCTGCTGACGGTTGATAAAGGCCAGCGCTTCCAAATCGTAATCAAAGACCTGACCTTTCTTGTCCGCCAGTTTCAGGAAGGCAGAATACAAGTCGTCCAGATTGTAATCGCTGTCCTGATAGCCCATCTCTTCCATGCGGTGTTTCACCGCCGCGCGACCAGAACGGGAAGTCAGGTTCAACTGGACTTCTTTCAGGCCGATAGATTCCGGCGTCATGATTTCGTAGTTTTCACGGTTCTTCAGCACGCCATCCTGGTGAATACCAGAGGAGTGAGCGAAGGCATTGGCACCCACAACCGCTTTGTTAGCAGGGATGGGCATGTTGCAAATCTGACTGACCAACTGGCTGGTACGGTAGATTTCCTGATGATTGATATTGGTGTGTACATTCAGGATGTCATGGCGGGTTTTGATCGCCATGATGACTTCTTCCAGTGAACAGTTACCCGCGCGTTCGCCGATACCGTTCAATGTACCTTCTACCTGACGTGCGCCTGCATGCACCGCCGCCATGGCGTTGCCGACGGCCAGACCCAAATCGTCATGAGTGTGAACGGAAATGATGGCTTTATCGATATTCGGAACGCGTTGATACAATGAGGCGATGATATTGCCGAACTCATGCGGCATGGTGTAGCCGACGGTGTCAGGAATATTGATGGTGCGAGCACCGGCGTTGATGGCGGCTTCAACCACGCGACACAGGTCTGGGATTGGCGTACGGCCCGCATCTTCGCAGGAAAATTCAACGTCGTCTGTGTAGTTACGTGCGCGTTTGATCATGTAAATGGCGCGTTCGATCACTTCATCCAGCGTGCTGCGCAGCTTCGTGGCGATGTGCATCGGTGAGGTCGCGATAAAGGTGTGGATACGGAACGCTTCTGCGACACGCAGTGCCTCTGCGGCGACATCGATGTCTTTCTCGACACAGCGGGTCAGGCCACACACACGACTATTTTTGATATTGCGGGCAATCGTCTGAACAGATTCAAAGTCGCCGGGAGAGGACACAGGAAAGCCAACTTCCATAACATCAACGCCCATACGCTCCAGGGCGAAGGCAATTTGCAGCTTCTCTTTTACACTCAGACTCGCCTGTAAAGCCTGTTCACCATCACGTAATGTGGTATCGAAAATAATGACTTGCTCGCTCATCGGTTTAGTTCCTTGTCGTGTCTACTTGTACTTGGCGCTCGGCGAGTAAAAAAAAACCCGCGCATCAGCGCGGGTTTTTGTATCGTGTGGCGAGAAACTTAGTTCTGAACTCTGCCCACAAACCTACCGCGCAAGAAGGATGCGTTTAGTAGTAGGCCTAGTAGGACAGTAAAGTTGAACATGGTGTCTCGTCATCTAAAATTAGGTGTTCCTTTATTGGTACGCGATTATCAGGGTTATGTCAACTTTTGATTGGTGTGATGTGCGTCAAGTAAACCAGCGATAGCCTGCGCCGAATGAACGAAAGATCGTTGCGGTTTTGAACAATGACGGTAGACTGCACGCCAAATAATGTACAGCTGTACGCTGAAACGCTGTCAAATTCTTCCCCCTTAGAAATTCTTTTACAGATGAATAATCATTTACAGCCATACCATGTGGTGCACCGGGTCCAAGATCGAATCAATCACTGCGCAGGCCGTATTACGTTGCGCGAGTGGACGCCTGCGGGCGAACAGCAGCTCACCTGGACACAGGCTGGGCAGCGCATTCAGCGCATTGCCAGCGCGCTCTTAGCGCTGGGGCTGGATGTTCAGGAACGGGTTGCGATTTTCTCTCATAACTCAATGAACTGGTCGCTGGCCGATCTGGCGCTGCTGCACCTGCGTGCGATCAGCGTGCCAATCTATGCCACGAATACGGCGTCGCAGGCGGCGTTCATCATCAATGATGCCGATATCCGTACGATATTCGTCGGCGGTCAGGATCAGCTGGATGCGCTGCTGGTGCTGCGGGATACGTGCCCGCAGCTGCGAAACATCATCGTGATGGACGAGGGCGTTAACCTACGCGGTAGCGACATCGCGCAATCTCTGCATGAATTTGAAGCGCAGGCCGTAGACGATTTCTGGCGTGATGAATGGCAAACGCGCATCGACAGCCGCGATCTCAACGATCTGTTTACGCTGATTTATACCTCTGGCACTACCGGTGAACCGAAAGGTGTCATGCTGGATTACACCAACATGGCGATGCAGCTTAAGCTGCATGATGATCGTTTAAGCATGTCGGAAAACGACGTATCGCTCTGTTTCTTACCGCTTTCCCACGTATTTGAACGTGCGTGGAGCTTTGTCATCATGCATCGTGGTGCCCAGAACGTGTATCTCAACGACACGAATCTGGTTCGTGATGCGATGCAGGCGGTGAAGCCGACGGTGATGTGCGCCGTACCGCGTTTTTATGAGAAAGTTTATAGCGCGATCCATGAAAAAGTGGCGCAGGCGCCGTGGTATCGCCAGCGGCTATTTAACTGGGCTGTCGCGCAGGGGCAACACGCTTTTCTGGCGAACCAGACCGCGAAGAAGGGCGGTTTCTTCCGCCGCGTTATGCACCACTATGCAGACCGTCTGGTGTTAGGGAAACTACGCCAACTGCTGGGAGGCGAGATTCGCTTTATGCCAGCCGCAGGCGCGCGACTGGATGACAATATCATTCTGTTTTTCCGGTCGATCGGGATTCGCATTATTTATGGTTACGGCCTGACAGAAACCTGTGCGACGGTTTCCTGCTGGGAGGAAGGTCGCTTCCGCCTGGGCTCTATTGGTACGCCGCTGCCGGGCATTGAGGTCCGCATTGGCGAGGAAAAAGAGATTCAGGTACGCGGTGCGACCATCATGCGGGGCTATTTCCACCGTCCGCAGGAAACCGCAGAAACCTTTACCGAAGATGGCTGGCTGAAAACCGGCGATGCGGGGGAACTGGATGCCAATGGTGACCTGTTTATTACCGAACGGTTGAAAGACCTAATGAAAACCTCCGGCGGTAAATATATTGCCCCGCAGCATCTGGAAGGCACGCTGGGACAGGATCGCTTCATCGAACAGGTTGCGATTATTGCGGACACGCGTAAGTACGTGTCTGCGCTGATTGTTCCCTGCTTCGAAGCATTGGAAGAATACGCTCACTCCATCAACCTGAAGTACCACGATCGTCTGGAGCTGCTGCGCCACAGCCATATTATTGAGCTGTTCGAACAGCGCTTGCGGGAGATGCAGAAGGAGCTTTCCCGCGTGGAGCAGGTGAAGAAATTCACGCTGCTGCCAGTGCCGTTTTCGATGGCGGAAGGGGAATTGACGCCAACCCTCAAGCTGCGTAGGAAGATCATCAACCAGCGTTACCAGCTGGAAATTGATGCGATGTACGCAGAGTCTTGATGATGTCGTAGGCCGAGAAGCGCGTTTCCTGAAAAGAAATGTGGTTTTCGGCCTCAATATTTCACTCTGTAATTTGTGGCCTTTATGGACGATCTCTCAGGTCTGAAGGTTCCCAGTTAGTATTTTATCTCAGTTCCTTTTTCCCTCACGTTCGATTTCCCCTAGGCACGATTAAGGGCGGTGGTTTTTTGCCGTTTGTCTGCGTCATAATCTGGCGTTATGTTAATGGGTTATTAGCAATCCCTATAATATTTCGTATTGTTGTCTATCCGTCATACTTCAAGTTGCATGTGCGTTGGCTGCGTTTAGTCACCCGAATCACTTACTTGAGTAAGCTCATCGGGGTGCCTTTCCTTGCCGCCTTCCTGAAACTCGAATTATTTAGGATATACTAAAAGTTAACAGTATTAATACAATGTGAGCGCGGGGATTTCCCCCGGTCAATACAGAGGCGGATTCCGCTTTCTGAACAAAAGAGGCAGACCCATGGAGATGTTGTCAGGCGCCGAAATGGTGGTCCGATCGTTGATCGATCAGGGCGTAAAACATGTGTTCGGTTATCCGGGCGGTGCGGTGTTGGATATTTACGACGCCCTGCATACGGTTGGCGGTATCGAGCATATTTTGGTGCGGCATGAGCAAGGTGCGGTACATATGGCGGATGGCTATACGCGCGCGACGGGTGAGGTCGGCGTGGTGCTGGTCACGTCTGGTCCCGGTGCGACCAATGCCATTACCGGTATCGCTACTGCCTATATGGACTCCATTCCTATGGTGGTGTTGTCCGGTCAGGTTGCGACTTCGTTGATTGGCTACGATTCCTTCCAGGAATGCGACATGGTGGGGATCTCTCGCCCTATCGTGAAGCACAGTTTTCTGGTCAAGAAAGCGGAAGATGTCCCGACGATCCTGAAAAAAGCGTTTTATCTGGCATCAACCGGACGTCCGGGGCCCGTGGTGGTCGATCTGCCGAAAGACGTTATGAATCCGGCGAATAAGCTGCCGTACGTTTATCCCGAAAGCATCAGCATGCGCTCCTATAGCCCGACGGTTCAAGGGCACAAAGGGCAGATTCGTCGTGCGTTGCAAACGCTGCTGGCGGCAGAAAAGCCGATTATCTACAGCGGTGGCGGCGTGATTAACGCAGAGTGCCACGAAGAACTGCTGACGCTGGCCGAAAAACTGAACCTGCCAGTGACAACCTCGCTGATGGGGCTGGGCGGTTTTCCTGGCACGCACCGTCAATGCCTCGGTATGCTGGGGATGCACGGAACGTATGAAGCCAACATGGCTATGCATAACGCCGATGTGATTTTCGCCGTCGGGGTGCGCTTCGACGACCGTACGACGAATAATCTGGCGAAGTACTGTCCGAATGCGACGGTATTGCATATTGATATCGATCCCGCGTCGATTTCCAAAACGGTCAATGCTGATGTTCCCATCGTTGGCGATGCCAAACAGGTATTAAGCCTGATGCTGGAGTTGCTGGCGCAAGATGGCGCACAGCAGCAGTTTGATGCGCTGCGCGACTGGTGGCAGGGGATCGAACAGTGGCGTGGGCGTCACTGTCTTAAATACAGCACCGACAGCGACAAGATTAAACCGCAGGCGGTGATTGAAACGCTGCATCGGCTGACCGAAGGCAAAGCCTATGTGGCATCGGACGTTGGCCAGCACCAGATGTTCGCCGCGCTGTATTATCCTTTCGATTTACCGCGTCGCTGGGTGAACTCCGGTGGACTGGGCACGATGGGCTTTGGCCTGCCTGCAGCACTGGGTATCAAACTTGCGCTGCCGGAAGAAACGGTGATTTGCGTAACGGGCGACGGCAGTATTCAGATGAACATTCAGGAGCTTTCTACGGCGCTGCAATATGATCTGCCGGTGGTGGTCATTAACCTGAACAACCGTTTCCTCGGTATGGTGAAGCAGTGGCAGGATATGATCTACTCTGGCCGCCATTCCAGTTCTTATATGGAATCGCTACCGGATTTCGTCAAGCTGGCTGAAGCGTACGGTCACGTCGGGATTTCTATCGATACGCCGGACGAACTGGAAAGTAAGCTGTTGCAAGCGCTGGCGCAGAAAGATCGCCTGGTGTTTGTTGATATCAACATCGACAGCAGCGAGCATGTTTACCCCATGCAGATTCGCGGCGGGGCGATGGATGAAATGTGGTTGAGCAAAACGGAGAGGACCTGATCATGCGGCGGATTTTATCAGTATTACTTGAGAATGAATCAGGCGCCTTGTCACGTGTCGTCGGCCTGTTTTCCCAGCGCGGCTACAACATCGAAAGTCTGACGGTGGCACCAACCGAAGACCCAACGCTATCTCGTATGACTATCCAGACGGTAGGCGATGAGAAAGTGCTGGAGCAAATCGAAAAGCAGCTGCACAAGCTGGTGGATGTCCTGCGCGTCAGCGAGCTGGGGCAGGGCGCGCACGTTGAGCGTGAGATCATGCTGGTGAAGATACAGGCCACAGGCTATGGTCGTGAAGAAGTGAAACGCTGCGCCGATATTTTCCGCGGCCAGATCGTAGATGTTACCGCTTCGCTTTATACCGTACAGCTTGCTGGTACCAGCGATAAACTGGATGCGTTCCTCAGCGCCGTACGTGAAGTGTCCGAAATTGTTGAAGTGGCGCGTTCTGGTATCGTCGGCGTAGCGCGCGGCGATAAAATCATGCGTTAATCGACTTTTCGCTGCTTTTTCTTTTAAGAGGCCCGATAATCGTATCGGGCCTTTTTATTTCCCTTATCTTATATAGACACAATATATTCAGCTTAAAAGACATCCATTATTGATATGGCAGCTTGAAATATGTGGGTAACGTGATAAAAGCAGTTGCCGTACAAAAGCTTCTGCTGTTAGATCTACGCCATATCCATGATGATTTTATGGTCATCACACTATTTATTGCGCCGGCCTACTTATTTTCCGGCCTACTAAGGGGTTACCGTGAAACTGGATGAAATCGCGCGTCTTGCGGGTGTTTCACGCACGACAGCCAGCTATGTCATTAACGGGAAAGCAAAACAATATCGCGTCAGCGATAAGACCGTTGAGAAAGTCATGGCTGTCGTCAGGGAGCACAATTATCATCCCAACGCCGTCGCGGCTGGATTACGTGCCGGGCGTACGCGTTCAATTGGTTTGGTTATTCCCGATTTGGAAAATACCAGCTATACGCGCATCGCTAATTATCTGGAGCGTCAGGCCAGACAGCGCGGATATCAGCTCTTAATTGCGTGTTCAGAAGATCAGCCGGACAACGAGATGCGGTGTATTGAGCATCTGTTGCAGCGTCAGGTCGACGCGATTATTGTTTCCACCGCATTACCGCCAGAGCACCCGTTTTATCAACGTTGGATAAACGGCAGTCTGCCGATTATTGCGTTAGACAGGGCGTTAGATCGTGAGCACTTCACCAGCGTGGTGGGAGCCGATCTTGAAGATGCTGAAATGCTGGCGCAAGAATTAAGGAAAATGCCTGCGAAATCGGTACTTTATCTTGGTGCCTTGCCTGAGCTTTCCGTCAGTTTCTTGCGTGAGCAAGGGTTCCGTCAGGCGTGGGCGGGCGATCCGCGCGAAGTGAATTACCTTTATTCCAATAGCTATGAACGTGTGGCTTCCGCTGCTGCGTTTATGGATTATTTGAAAGATAATCCTATGCCCGAAGCGTTATTCACCACCTCATTCCCGTTATTGCAGGGGGTGATGGATGTTAACCTGAGGATTAACGGGCGTTTGCCGAATAATCTGGCTATCGCGACCTTTGGGGACAATGAGCTGTTGGATTATCTGGAGTGCCCGGTATTGTCTGTCGCTCAGCGCCATCGTGAAGTCGCGGAACGCGTACTGGAGTTGGTGTTGGCCAGTCTGGATGAGCCGAAAAGACCGAAGCCAGGTTTGAATCGTATCCGACGTAATCTGTACCGCCGTGGCTCACTGAGTCGCGTGTAATCTCTACCTGCTTTTTTGCGCCATAGATTGCTATGGCGCTTCTTCCTTACCCAGCCTCAATTCACTTTTACGGCAAGGCGACTCGGAATAGCCGACGGCAATATTCCAGAAAGTAGCCATATATCACGCCCGTCACCATCGACACCACCAGATTACTGGTCACTGCGGTCAGGATTTGCGCGGGGTTTGCCCCGATAGACCAGAGAATGATGGCGTAAACCGGCGATTGGAAACTGACATAGGCAAACAGATCGGCAACGCTGCGCACCAGGAAATGTTCACCACCGTGACGTCTGGCCATATTCAACACGCGATCGCGATAAAGCCCGTACGGCCAGGCAATGGCAATATTGACGGGGATAGATAACAAGCGTGAAGACAGCGATTGTTCGAAGCTCATACCGGAAAGCATGATTTCTATCGCCATGCCGGTGATGAAACAATAGACAACGAGCGCAAAGGTATCTGCGGTGGCACTTCGCAATCGTGACGTCGGGGAAAACATTCCTGGTTGCTCCATTCTTAGGGCGGATAAACTGGTGTAATGGTTTGGCATGGTTTTTTGTCATGCCTTATTTTGTTTGTGTAGTTTACATCACTGCATGATTGGCTTTGTACTAGGTAAAAATATTTATTTGTGAGTGTTTTTTATACTTTCCCGCTACTTTATGTCTGTCCGGTAACTTTCCCGTTTTTTTATCGCGATGAGGGATTTAAAATTATTAAAAAACAATTGGTTATGTTTTTTTAGTGAAAGGCCTTTCTGCGTGAGAGGGAATTGCGTTAAAGCATTAAAGGAAGTGAGTAGATGACCGATAAAACAGGGTTGCTTGTGGTGCCTCATTTTTGATGTGTCTTTGAGGATGGGGGGCGCTCAATTTATTCGGCACGTTTCCTGAATCTGCTTTTATTTTCAGGAAACCGCATTCGTCAGTAGGGGCATCAATTAACGTAAATCGGCTGATTAATGAAGAATCGGCGATGTTGATGTTAAAAATGTGACATTGAGCAGATGTTAACAGCTACGGTATGATGCTGCGGACTTGTGTAGGCCTTGGTATTCAAGGTGTTTGGCTTGGTAAGACTATTCTGAAAACCGCTGTCTTTGGTATCAGCTTGTGACAATAAAAATAACCGATATACCGGAGTTGGTGGCTATATGTTTGCAATGTTCTCGTTCCGCCATGAATTTATCTCAAATTATCATGATGTTAATCTTTGTTAATTCTGACTCTTTATTCCTTTTACCTCTATGAAGGCCCCCAATTCATTCAGGAATAATCCCAAAGCGCGCCAGCTCTGGCTTGACAAGGTTTTCATACCCTCCGTACACTCTTAACGGTGGGGTTTTGTGGGGTAAAGTGGTGAAAAAGGTTATGGAGGGGTAATTCAGGTATGTTTCGTGGAGCTACGCTGGTTAACCTCGACAGTAAAGGGCGCCTTGCTGTGCCTACCCGATATCGGGAAATTCTGAACGGGGAATCGCAAGGTCAAATGGTTTGCACCATTGACCTGCATCAGCCATGCCTGCTGCTTTATCCCCTACCTGAATGGGAAATTATTGAACAAAAATTGTCACGCTTGTCGAGCATGAACCCTGCTGAACGTCGTGTTCAGCGTTTGTTATTGGGGCATGCCAGCGAGTGCCAAATGGATAGTGCAGGGCGTTTGTTGATTGCGAATACGTTAAGGCAGCATGCGGACCTCAAAAAAGAAGTGATGCTAGTCGGGCAGTTCAACAAGTTTGAACTGTGGGATGAACAGACTTGGTATCAACAGGTCAGGGATGATATTGACGCTGAACAATCGACTCAGGAACCTTTGTCTGAGCGGTTGCAGGACCTATCGCTATAGTCATGCTGGAAAATTATAAACATACCACCGTCCTGTTGGATGAGGCAGTAAATGGCCTGAACATTCGCAGCGGCGGCATATACATCGACGGTACATTCGGTCGTGGTGGCCATTCTCGTCTGATTCTTTCCCAACTGGGGCCGGAAGGGCGTCTGTTAGCTATCGATCGCGATCCTCAGGCAATTGAAGCTGCCAAGGCGATTGACGATCCTCGTTTCTCTATTATTCACGGGCCGTTTTCCGCCATGGCGGAGTATGTTGCGGAACTCGGACTGACCGGAAAGATCGATGGTGTTCTACTCGATCTTGGCGTTTCTTCTCCTCAGCTTGATGACCCTAAACGCGGGTTCTCATTTATGCGCGATGGCCCGCTGGATATGCGTATGGATCCGACACGTGGCTTGTCCGCTGCTGAATGGCTGATGAAAGCGGAAGCTGACGATATTGTCTGGGTTTTGAAAACGTTCGGCGAAGAGCGTTTTGCCAAGCGTATTGCCCGCGCCATTGTGGAACGTAATCGTCTCGATCCGATGACGCGGACGAAAGAACTCGCCGAATTGATCGCTGCCGCTAGCCCGTTTCGGGAAAAACATAAACATCCGGCAACGCGCAGTTTTCAGGCGATCCGCATTTATATCAATAGCGAACTGGAAGAGATCGAACGTGCACTAGAAGGTGCATTGAGCGTACTGGCTCCGCAGGGGCGTCTGTCGGTGATCAGCTTCCACTCGTTAGAAGATCGGATTGTGAAACGGTTTATTCGCCATCAGAGCCGTGGGCCACAGGTGCCAGCTGGCCTACCGTTAACGGAAGAACAGTTGCGCAGCCAGGGCGGGCAGACGTTAAAAGCTGTCGGCAAGAAATTGATGCCTTCGGAAGCAGAAGTTGCGGAAAACCCACGCGCGCGCAGTTCTGTTCTGCGCTTCGCTGAGAGACTGCCAGCGTGATCGGTAACGAGCGGCATACTCTGGTTGGCGTCATTGGTGAAGATTTGCTGCGTCATGCAAAGCTCCCGGTGTTGCTGATGGTTGCCGTACTGGTTTCTGCGGTATTTGTGGTTACAACGGCGCATAAGACACGCCTGCTGACAGCAGAACGCGAGCAGCTTCTGCTGGAGCGTGATGCGTTGGATATCGAATGGAGAAACCTGATCCTGGAGGAAAACTCACTAGGGGATCATAGCCGCGTGGAGCGGATCGCGACGGAAAAACTGCAAATGGGGCACGTTGATCCGTCACAGGAAAACATTGTGGTTAAGCAATGAACTAAATAGGCAACCAGCTAAGCATGAAAGCAGCCCGTACAGGAAAGTTAAAGCGCCAGGAAGATCAAGCCAGCTTTGTTAGCTGGCGTTTTGCGTTGCTTTGCGGCTGTATCCTGCTTGCGATGGTTGGCTTGATGGCGCGTGCGGCTTATCTTCAGGTCATCAACCCAGACAAACTGGTGCGTGAAGGGGATATGCGTTCTCTGCGCGTACAGGAAGTGCCAACGGCACGCGGCATGATAAGCGATCGTGCTGGCCGTCCTTTGGCCGTCAGCGTGCCGGTGAATGCCGTCTGGGCCGATCCGAAAGAAGTGAACGATCGTGGCGGGATTACGTTAGATACGCGCTGGAAAGCACTGTCTGATGCGCTCGATATCCCATTGGATCAGTTGGCAACCAAGATTAACGCTAACCCTAAAGGTCGCTTCGTTTATCTGGCACGTCAGGTGAACCCAGCTATTGGTGAATATATCCATAAGCTGAAGCTGCCGGGCATTAATCTGCGGCAGGAATCTCGCCGGTATTATCCTTCTGGACAAGTTACTTCTCACCTCATTGGCTTCACCAATATCGATGGACAGGGTATTGAAGGCGTTGAGAAAAGTTTTGACCGCTGGCTGACTGGGCAACCCGGTGAGCGAACTGTGCGTAAAGACCGGTTTGGCCGCGTGATTGAAGATATCTCCTCCGTTGACAGCCAGGCTGCACACAATCTGGCGCTCAGTATTGATGAGCGTTTGCAGGCGCTGGTTTACCGTGAACTCAATAACGCAGTTGCCTTTAACAAAGCTGAGTCAGGCACGGCCGTACTGGTCGATGTGAATACGGGCGAAGTGCTGGCAATGGCGAATAGCCCGTCTTATAACCCGAACAATTTGGCGGGTACGCCGCAAGACATTATGCGTAACCGCGCGATTACCGACATTTTCGAACCCGGCTCTACCGTTAAACCGATGGTGGTAATGACGGCGCTACAGCGCGGGGTCGTGAAAGAAAACAGTGTACTCAGCACCCTGCCGTATTACGTCAATGGTCACGAGATCAAAGACGTGGCGCGTTATAGCGAATTGACGCTGACGGGTGTGCTTCAGAAGTCGAGTAACGTTGGCGTGTCCAAGCTGGCGTTAGCGATGCCTTCCTCTGCGCTAGTAGATACTTACGCGCGCTTTGGATTAGGAAAAGCGACCAATTTGGGGTTGGTCGGAGAAAGCGGTGGCTTATACCCTCAAAAACAACGGTGGTCTGACATAGAGAGGGCCACCTTCTCTTTCGGCTACGGGCTAATGGTAACACCGTTACAGTTAGCGCGAGTCTACGCCACGATCGGCAGTTTTGGCATTTATCGTCCACTGTCGATTACCCGAGTTGATCCACCCGTTCCAGGTGAACGTGTTTTTCCTGAGGCGCTGGTGCGTTCCGTGGTGCACATGATGGAAAGCGTGGCGCTGCCCGGCGGCGGCGGTACCAAGGCGGCCATCAAAGGTTACCGCATTGCGATTAAAACCGGTACGGCTAAGAAAGTTGGCCCAGATGGCAAATACATCAACAAATATATTGCCTACACGGCGGGTGTGGCACCAGCCAGTAACCCACGCTTTGCTCTGGTTGTTGTGATTAACGATCCGCAGGCAGGGAAGTACTACGGCGGCGCGGTTTCTGCGCCGATCTTTGGCGCCATCATGGGCGGCGTTTTGCGGACGATGAATATCGAACCGGATGCCTTGCCGACGGGCGACAAAAACGATTTTGTAATTAATAGAGAAGAGGGATCAGGTGGCAGATCGTAATTTGCGCGATTTACTTGCGCCGTGGGTGCAAGACACTCCGGCGTGCGCGCTGCGGGAAATGACATTAGACAGCCGCGTTGCGGCTGCCGGGGATCTGTTTGTCGCGATTGTCGGGCACAAAGCAGATGGACGGCGCTATATTCCGCAGGCAATTGCGCAAGGCGTAGCAGCGATTGTTGCCGAAGCAGAAGGTGAGGCCGCTGATGGCGCCGTTCGCGAAATGCACGGTGTGCCAGTGGTGTATCTCAGCAATCTGAACCAGCGACTGTCCGTGCTGGCAGGCCGTTTTTATCAGCAGCCTGCGGAAAAGTTACAGCTGATTGGCGTAACGGGAACCAACGGAAAAACGACGACGACTCAGCTTCTGGCCCAGTGGAGTCAGGCATTAGGCGAAACGAGTGCCGTGATGGGCACGGTAGGCAATGGCCTATTGGGTCGGGCGATTCCGACAGAGAATACGACAGGATCTGCTGTCGATGTTCAGCAGGTACTGAGCCAGCTGGTAGAGCAAGGCGCGACGTTCGCCGCAATGGAAGTGTCCTCGCACGGTCTGGTGCAGCATCGTGTGGCTGCGTTGCCGTTCGCGGTGGCGGTGTTCACTAACCTGAGCCGCGATCATCTTGACTATCATGGCGATATGGAAAGCTACGAAGCGGCTAAATGGGCGCTGTTCGCCGAGCATAGCGTCGGGCAGATGATTATCAACGCTGATGATGAGGTTGGGCTGCGCTGGTTGGCGAAGCTGCCGGATGCGGTTGCTGTCACTATGGAGAACAATCTGGTCCCCGGCTGCCGTGGGCGCTGGCTGAAAGCGACACAGATTGATTATCACGACAATGGTGCCACGATCGCGTTTGATTCAAGCTGGGGGCATGGCGAAATTGAAAGCCGTCTGATGGGCGCGTTTAACGTCAGTAATATGCTGCTGGCGCTGGCAACGCTGCTGTCTCTGGGCTATCCGCTTGATAAATTGGTCATCGCGGGTTCTCATCTGCAACCCGTATGTGGCCGCATGGAGGTTTTCCATGCTGAAGCAAAACCAACGGTCGTTGTGGATTACGCTCACACGCCAGACGCGCTGGAAAAAGCGCTTGAAGCGGCGCGCTTGCACTGTCAGGGGAAACTCTGGTGTGTGTTTGGCTGTGGTGGCGATCGTGATAAAGGTAAGCGCCCACTTATGGGCGGTATCGCAGAACAACTGGCTGACCGCGTTGTGGTTACCGATGATAACCCGCGTAGCGAAGAGCCTCAGGCGATCGTGGCAGATATTCTCTCCGGATTGCTGGATGCTGGGCGCGTTCAGGTCATTCACGGACGTGCTGAAGCGGTTACCAGCGCGATCATGCAGGCGCAGGAAAATGACGTGGTGCTGGTTGCGGGTAAAGGGCACGAAGATTACCAACTGGTTGGCAATCAGCGTCTCGATTATTCCGATCGTATCACCGTTGCCCGCCTGTTGGGGGTGATTGCATGATTCGCGTCTCCTTGCAGCAGCTTGCCACGGTGCTGAATGCGCAGCTGATTGGCAAAGATATTGAAATTGAAGATGTTTCAACCGATACGCGTAAGTTGACGTCCGGCGGTTTGTTTGTTGCGCTGAAAGGCGAGAAATTCGACGCGCATGATTACGCTGCTGATGCAGTGAAAGGCGGCGCGGCGGCTCTTTTAGTCAGTAAGCACTTACATATCGATGTGCCGCAGCTGCTGGTGAGCGATACGCGTCTGGCACTGGGTCAATTAGGTGCCTGGATTCGTCAGCAGTCAACGGCGCGTGTTGTCGCCCTGACAGGCTCTTCCGGCAAAACCTCGGTTAAAGAGATGACGGCGGCGATTCTGCGCCAGTGTGGCTCCGTGTTGTATACCGCTGGTAACTTCAACAACGATATCGGTGTGCCGCTAACGCTGTTGCGTCTGACGGCGGAACACCAGTTCGCAGTGATTGAGCTGGGGGCGAATCACATTGGTGAGATTGCCTATACCACCGATCTGGTGCGGCCGGAAAGCGCGTTGGTCAACAACTTAGCTGCCGCGCATCTGGAAGGTTTTGGTTCACTGGCTGGCGTGGCGCAGGCGAAAGGTGAGATTTTTTCTGGTTTGCCAGTAGATGGCGTAGCGATCGTGAATGCGGACAGCAACGATTTCCCGCACTGGCAGGTCATGCTGAATCATAAAACCGTCTGGCGTTTCTCACCGCAGGCTGCTTGCGATATCGATTTTTTTGCCAGCGACGTAGATGTTTTGGCGCAAGGCACGCGTTTCACTCTGCATACACCGTTTGGTGAAACGCAGGTTCTGCTGCCTTTACCGGGTAGACATAACATCTCGAACGCACTGGCGGCGGCTTCGCTGGCGATGTCCGTCGGAGCGACGCTGGAAGCCGTTAAAGCTGGGTTATCTCAGCTTCAGGCGGTGCCGGGGCGGTTGTTTCCGGTTGCGTTGTCTGAAGGCAAACTGCTGCTGGATGACAGCTACAACGCCAATGTCGGTTCAATGACGGCGGCGGCACAGGTGCTGGCGGAGATGCCGGGCTACCGCGTGATGGTCGTTGGTGATATGGGCGAACTGGGTGATGAAGCCCCTGAGTGGCATCGTCAAGTGGGCGAAGCGGCGCGTGTTGCAGGCATTGATCGCGTATTAAGTGTGGGAACATTGAGTGAATTGATCGGCACTGCCAGTGGCAATGGTGAGCATTTTCAGGATAAAGCCGCGCTGGTTTCACGTTTGAAGGTGCTGATGTCAGAACATAACGTCATCAGCGTATTGGTCAAAGGCTCACGCAGTGCTGCGATGGAGCAGGTTGTACATGCATTACAGGAGAATGCGCAATGTTAGTATGGCTGGCCGAACATTTGGCCAAACTTTATACCGGTTTTAACGTCTTTTCTTATTTGACGTTCCGCGCCATTGTCAGCCTGCTGACCGCATTGGTTATTTCCCTATGGATGGGACCGCATATGATCGCTTGGCTGCAGCGTTTGCAGATTGGGCAGGTTGTGCGTAACGAAGGGCCAGAATCACATTTCAGTAAGCGCGGACCCCCGACGATGGGCGGCGTGATGATCCTGGTGGCGATTATCGTTTCCGTTTTGATGTGGGCAAATCTGTCTAACCCGTATGTCTGGTGCGTACTGCTAGTGTTAGCAGGCTATGGCGCGGTCGGTTTTGTTGATGACTACCGCAAAGTGGTCCGTAAGGATACCAAGGGGTTGATTGCCCGCTGGAAATATTTCTGGCAGTCGGTGATTGCGCTCGTGGTGGCTTTCACCATGTATTCCATCGGAAAAGATACGCCAGCCACGCAGCTGGTTGTGCCGTTCTTCAAAGACGTAATGCCGCAATTGGGCCTGCTCTATGTTGCGCTGGCCTACTTTGTGATTGTCGGCACCAGTAATGCGGTAAACCTGACCGATGGTCTGGATGGCTTGGCAATCATGCCGACCGTGTTTGTTGCGGCGGGCTTTGCGCTGGTGGCATGGGCAACGGGGAACATGAATTTTGCTGGTTACCTGCACATTCCGTATATCCGTCATGCCAGTGAACTGGTGATCGTCTGTACCGCGATTGTGGGCGCTGGGCTTGGGTTCCTGTGGTTTAACACCTATCCGGCGCAGGTCTTTATGGGTGACGTAGGGTCGCTGGCGCTGGGCGGCGCGTTGGGGACTATCGCGGTCCTGCTGCGTCAGGAATTTTTGTTAGTGATTATGGGCGGTGTCTTCGTAGTCGAAACGCTGTCGGTGATTTTGCAAGTCGGGTCCTTTAAGTTGCGCGGGCAGCGGATTTTCCGCATGGCGCCGATTCATCATCATTATGAACTTAAGGGCTGGCCGGAACCGCGCGTGATTGTGCGCTTCTGGATTATTTCGTTGATGCTGGTGCTGATTGGCCTAGCAACGCTGAAGGTACGGTAAGACATGGTGGACTATCAGGGTAAAAAAGTCGTCATTATCGGGTTGGGTCTGACCGGGCTCTCTTGTGTTGATTTCTTTCTCGCATGCGATGTCGTACCGCGCGTGGTGGATACCCGCATCAGTCCGCCAGGTCTGGATAAGCTGCCGGAGCAGGTAGAACGACACCTCGGTAGCTTGAATGAAGACTGGCTGATGAGCGCGGATTTGATCGTCGCCAGTCCTGGTGTTGCGTTGGCAACGCCGATTCTGTGTGACGCTGCCGACGCTGGCATTGAGATCGTTGGCGATATCGAACTGTTCTGTCGTGAAGCGCAAGCCCCGATTGTGGCAATTACCGGTTCTAACGGTAAAAGCACGGTGACGACGCTAGTCGGTGAAATGGCGCGTGCCGCAGGCTGGCAGGTGGGTGTGGGTGGCAACATCGGCCTACCTGCACTGCAACTGCTTGAACAGCCTGCTCAGCTTTATGTGCTGGAGCTGTCGAGTTTTCAATTGGAAACGACGAGTAGCCTGCACGCCGCTGCGGCAACCATTCTGAACGTGACGGAAGATCACACCAACCGTTATCCGTTTGGTCTACAGCAGTATCGCGCGGCGAAATTGCGTATTTATGAACACGCAGATTTGTGTGTTGTGAATGCTGACGATGCGCTGACCATGCCGGTTCGCGGTGCGGATGCGCGCTGTCGCAGTTTTGGCGTCGATGTTGGTGATTACCATCTTAACCGCCAGCAGGGAGAAACCTGGCTGCGGGTGGACGGCGAACGTGTGCTCAATACCCGTGAAATCAAGCTGGTCGGGCAGCACAACTATACGAACGCATTGGCAGCGCTGGCGCTGGCTGATGCAGTGAAGATTCCACGTGCGTCTGCGCTGACGGCGTTGACGTCATTTACCGGGCTGCCTCATCGCTTTCAAATGGCTTTTGAGCGCAAGGGCGTACGGTGGGTCAATGATTCTAAAGCCACCAATGTGGGCAGCACCGAGGCTGCATTGAGCGGTTTGGCGGTAGAAGGCACGCTGCACCTGCTGTTAGGCGGTGACGGTAAATCTGCCGATTTCTCGCCGCTGGTACCGTATTTGCAGGGCGACCACATTCATGTGTACTGCTTCGGTCAGGATGGGCAACAGCTGGCTGCATTGCGTCCAGACATTGCCGAGCAGACAGAAACGATGGAGCAGGCGATGCGTATCATCGCCGAACGCGTAAAGCCGGGCGATATGGTGTTGCTGTCACCAGCCTGCGCAAGCCTGGATCAGTTCCGCAGTTTTGAACAGCGAGGCGATGAATTCGCTCGTCTGGCGGAGGAGTTAGGCTGATGCGGTTCTTCGGGCTGGCGTTTATCGAGCGCATCAAGAGCTGGGTGATGGGAACGCGCGAAAGCGATACGCTCAGCATTGTTCTGTACGACAGAACATTGGTGTGGTTGACGCTTGGGCTGGCCGTGATTGGTTTTGTGATGGTGACGTCGGCTTCCATGCCTGTTGGGCAGCGTCTTGCTAGCGATCCGTTCTTGTTCGCGAAGCGTGATGCGATTTATCTGGGGTTAGCATTTGGCTTGTCGTTAATCACGCTGCGTGTCCCGATGGAGATATGGCAACGTTACAGCCCTGTGCTGCTACTGCTCTCCATGGTCATGCTGCTGGTGGTGCTCGCAGTCGGAAGCTCGGTCAACGGTGCATCACGCTGGATTTCGCTGGGGCCATTGCGTATTCAGCCTGCGGAATTATCCAAGCTGGCGCTGTTTTGCTACCTGTCCAGCTACATGGTGCGCAAAGTTGAAGAAGTGCGGAATAACTTCTGGGGCTTTTGCAAACCAATGGGCGTGATGGTGGTGTTGGCGGTGCTGCTGCTGGCACAGCCTGACCTCGGTACCGTGGTTGTACTGTTTATTACGACGCTGGCGATGTTGTTTCTGGCTGGCGCCAAGATGTGGCAGTTTCTGGCGATCATCGGCTGTGGCGTGTTTGCCGTTGGCCTGCTGATTGTCGCTGAGCCTTACCGTATGCGCCGTGTGACGTCTTTTTGGAATCCATGGGACGATCCGTTTGGCAGCGGCTACCAGTTAACGCAGTCCTTGATGGCATTTGGACGCGGTGAATTCTGGGGGCAAGGGCTGGGGAATTCAGTACAGAAACTGGAATATTTGCCGGAAGCACATACCGATTTCATTTTCTCTATTTTAGGTGAAGAACTCGGCTATATCGGTGTGGTTTTAGCGTTGTTAATGATATTCTTCGTCGCTTTTCGTGCGATGTCTATCGGGAAGCGAGCGTTGGAGATCGATCAGCGTTTTTCGGGCTTTCTGGCGTGTTCTATCGGTGTCTGGTTCAGCTTTCAGACGCTGGTGAATGTAGGCGCGGCGGCGGGGATGCTACCGACGAAAGGGCTGACGTTGCCGCTGATCAGTTACGGCGGTTCCAGTTTGATCATTATGTCGACGGCAATTGTTTTGCTGTTACGCATTGATTTTGAAACGCGTCTGACGAAAGCGCAGGCGTTTACGAGAGGTGCCCGATGAGTGGCGAAGGCAAGCGTTTGATGGTGATGGCTGGCGGTACGGGCGGGCATGTCTTCCCAGGGCTGGCGGTTGCGCACCACCTGATGGCGCAGGGCTGGCAGGTTCGCTGGTTAGGTACAGCGGATCGTATGGAAGCCGATTTGGTGCCTAAGCATGGTATCGAAATTGATTTTATCCGCATCTCTGGCTTGCGTGGTAAAGGCATTTGGGCGCAGTTAAGCGCGCCGATTCGTATTTTTCAGGCCGTGCGTCAGGCCCGCGCGATTATGCGTCGCTACCAGCCTGATGTGGTGTTGGGTCTGGGCGGTTATGTTTCCGGCCCTGGTGGCTTGGCTGCCTGGCTGTGTGGCATTCCGGTCGTACTGCATGAGCAAAATGGCATTGCAGGGCTGACCAACCGCTGGTTATCCCATATCGCCAAAAAGGTATTGCAGGCATTTCCGGGCGCATTTCCTAAAGCAGATGTTGTGGGGAACCCGGTCAGAACCGATGTGTTGGCATTGCCTGCGCCGGAAACACGATTAGCCGATCGCTCAGGCCCTGTGAGGGTGCTGGTTGTTGGTGGTAGTCAAGGTGCAAGAGTGCTGAACCAAACGCTGCCCGGCGTGGCGGCACAGTTGGGCGATCGCGTGACGATTTGGCATCAGGTCGGTAAAGGCGCGTTATCAACCGTTCAACAGGCCTATCAGGATGTTGGGCAGACGCAGCACAAGATTACCGAATTTATTGATGACATGGCGGCAGCTTACGCTTGGGCGGATGTTGTGGTGTGCCGTTCCGGCGCATTGACCGTGAGTGAAATTGCGGCGGCTGGGTTACCGGCGCTGTTTGTCCCGTTCCAACATAAAGATCGGCAGCAATACTGGAATGCGCTGCCGTTGGAAAAGGCAGGCGCGGCAAAAATTATTGAGCAGCCACAGTTCAGCGTGGCGGCTGTTAGCGAGGTGCTGTCCAGTTGGGATCGCGCAACCTTGCTGACAATGGCGCAAAAAGCCCGCGCAGTGGCCATTCCAGATGCAACCGAGCGGGTTGCGGCGGAAGTCAGTGCAGCGGCAGGCAGTCGGGCCACACATGTGGCTCATGGTTAATTAATACAACGTTGTCGAACATAAGGCTGTGCGACGACGCTACAAGGTAGCGATAGAATAAAGTGAATACTCAACAACTGGCGAAACTACGTTCAATCGTGCCCGAGATGCATCGCGTCCGGCACATACACTTTGTCGGCATCGGCGGTGCTGGCATGGGTGGTATCGCCGAAGTGTTGGCTAACGAAGGTTATGAGATTAGCGGTTCCGATCTGGCTCCGAATGCGGTGACGCAGCAGTTGACCGAACTTGGCGCGCAGATTTATTTCCACCACCGTGCGGAGAACGTTCTGAACGCCAGTGTGGTGGTGGTATCGAGCGCGATTACGGCGGATAACCCCGAGATTGTTGCCGCGCATGATGCACGCATTCCAGTGATCCGCCGTGCCGAGATGTTGGCAGAACTGATGCGTTTTCGTCACGGTATTGCGATCGCAGGTACGCACGGTAAGACAACGACAACGGCGATGGTCACCAGTATTTACGCGGAAGCGGGACTGGATCCGACGTTTGTGAACGGTGGATTAGTGAAGGCGGCAGGAACGCATGCGCGTTTGGGCTCAAGCCGCTACCTGATTGCAGAAGCAGATGAAAGCGATGCGTCTTTCCTGCACTTGCAGCCGATGGTGGCGATTGTGACCAACATTGAAGCCGACCATATGGACACCTATCAGGGCGATTTTGAGAACCTGAAGCAGACGTTCATCAATTTCCTGCACAACCTGCCGTTTTACGGGCAAGCAGTGATGTGTATTGATGATGCGGTAATCCGTGAGCTGCTGCCACGCGTGGGTCGTCATATCACCACGTATGGCTTTAGCGACGATGCCGATGTACGTGTTGCTGGGTATCGCCAGACTGGCGCACAAGGGCACTTTACGCTGGAGCGGAAAGACAAGCCGCTGTTAAACGTCACGCTGAATGCACCGGGGCGTCACAATGCGCTCAACGCGGCGGCGGCGGTTGCCGTAGCAACGGATGAAGGTATTGATGACGAGGCGATTCTACGCGCCCTTGAGCGTTTTCAAGGCACCAGCCGTCGCTTTGATTTTCTCGGTGAGTACCCGCTTGAACTGGTGAATGGTCAAAGCGGTACGGCGATGTTGGTGGATGATTATGGTCACCATCCGACGGAAGTCGATGCCACGATTAAAGCCGCCTGTGCTGGGTGGCCGGATAAGCGGTTGGTCATGATTTTTCAGCCGCATCGCTATACGCGAACCCGCGATTTGTATGACGATTTCGCGCACGTGTTATCACAGGTTGACGTACTGCTGATGCTGGAAGTGTATTCCGCCGGAGAGTCGCCGATTCCAGGCGCGGACAGCCGTTCGCTGTGCCGTACGATTCGCGGAAGAGGTAAGATTGATCCGATTCTGGTGACGGATGTGGATACTTTACCGGAACTGTTGTCACAGGCGCTGCGAGGTGAAGACCTGATTTTGGTTCAGGGCGCAGGCAACATCGGTAAATTAGCGCGTAAACTGGCTGATTCCAGATTACAGCCGCAGATGAGTGAATGAGGAACATCATGACTGAGAAAGTTGCTGTATTGCTTGGTGGAACCTCTGCCGAACGTGAAGTGTCGTTACTTTCCGGTCAGGCGGTTTTGGCTGGCCTGAAAGAAGCAGGCATCAATGCGCATGCAGTTGATACTCGCGACTTCCCCGTGACAAAGTTGAAGGAAGAAGGCTTTACCAACGTTTTCATCGCGTTGCATGGACGTGGTGGTGAAGACGGCACATTGCAGGGCGTTCTGGAATTCCTGGGACTGCCTTATACCGGTAGTGGCGTCATGGCATCCGCACTGACGATGGATAAACTCCGCACCAAACAGGTGTGGCAAACGGTGGGATTACCGGTATCGCCATACGTGGCGTTGGATCGTCGCCAATACTCAGAAACGGCGGCAAATGCGTTGCTGGCGAAGTTCACCCATCTCGGGCTGCCGTTGATCGTCAAGCCAAGCCGTGAAGGTTCCAGCGTCGGCATGAGCAAAGTGAATACGCTTAGCGAACTGCCTGCGGCACTGGAAGAAGCATTTCGTCACGACGATGATGTTCTGGTCGAGAAATGGCTAACTGGCCCAGAGTATACGGTTGCTATCCTGGGTGATGAAGTATTGCCTTCAATTCGTATTCAGCCTGCGGGTACGTTTTACGATTATGAAGCGAAGTATTTGTCGGATGATACGCAGTATTTCTGTCCGAGTGGTTTGTCGGACGAGCAAGAGCAGGCGTTAGCTGGACTGGCAATGGCAGCGTACCGTGCGGTGGATTGCAGCGGATGGGGACGCGTCGATTTTATGCTGGATAGCGACGGTGCTTTCTATCTGCTTGAGGTGAATACGTCTCCGGGGATGACGAGCCACAGTCTGGTTCCTATGGCGGCGCGCCAATGTGGACTGACTTTCTCACAACTGGTCGTGAAAATTTTAGGGCTCGCTGGCTGATATGTCGCAGGCAGCGCTGAATACACGCGGACGAGAGCCTGAAACGAAAGGAACACGTCGCAGTAATGGAGGCCAATTGGCAGGGATGATTTTCCTGCTGATGGTGATAGGGACGATCGTCTGGGGAAGTTGGATAGTCGTGGGGTGGATGAAAGATGCCAGCCGCTTACCGCTCTCCCGCATGGCAGTGACAGGGGAAAGGCAGTACACCACCAACGACGATATCCGTCAGGCCATTTTGTCGTTGGGGTCGCCGGGAACGTTCATGACACAGGATGTGAACGTGATCCAGCAGCAGATCGAGCGTCTGTCGTGGATAAAACAGGCCAGCGTGCGCAAGCAGTGGCCGGACGAATTAAAGATTCATCTGGTTGAATATGTTCCGGTAGCGCGTTGGAATGATCAGCTAATGGTTGATGCAGAAGGAAATTCGTTCAGTGTACCCGCCGAACGTATTGGCAATCGCAAGATGCCGCTGCTGTATGGCCCGGAAGGTAGTGAAGCAGAAGTGCTGGAAGGCTATCGCACAATAAATCAGACGCTGGCCGCTGGGAAGTTTACGTTAAAAATGGTGGCGATGAGTGCGCGGCATTCGTGGCAACTAGGATTAGACGATGATACTCGCCTTGAATTAGGGCGGGACGATAGGGCTAAACGTCTGCAACGCTTTATCGAGCTGTATCCGCTGTTGCAGCGGCAGGCTCAGAGCGAAAACAAACGTATCAGCCATGTGGACTTGCGGTACGACAGCGGGGCTGCGATAGGCTGGGCTCCAGCCTTGCTTGATCAACAACACAGTGATCAACCTCAACACGGTGATCGGTAACGAGTTGGTCAGCAATAAGACATTGATCAGCAACAGAACAGTAACCAGAAACAGGCACAGGCTAAACAACAATGATCAAGTCGACGGACAGAAAACTGGTAGTTGGGCTGGAAATCGGTACAGCAAAAGTGGCTGCGCTGGTAGGGGAAGTTCTGCCCGACGGCATGGTCAACATTATTGGCGTAGGCAGTTGCCCGTCACGCGGTATGGATAAAGGCGGCGTAAACGATCTGGAATCGGTCGTTAAATGTGTTCAGCGTGCTATTGATCAGGCTGAGTTGATGGCAGACTGCCAGATCTCTTCCGTGTATCTGGCGCTCTCGGGAAAACACATCAGCTGCCAGAATGAAATAGGGATGGTGCCTATTTCAGAAGAAGAGGTTACGCAGGACGACGTGGAAAGCGTGGTGCATACCGCTAAATCCGTGCGCGTGCGTGATGAACATCGTGTTCTCCATGTGATTCCACAGGAGTACGCGATCGATTATCAGGAAGGGATTAAAAATCCGGTTGGCTTATCTGGCGTGCGCATGCAGGCGAAAGTCCACCTGATAACCTGCCATAACGATATGGCGAAGAACATTGTTAAAGCCGTTGAACGCTGCGGCTTAAAAGTCGACCAGCTGATTTTTGCGGGACTGGCTTCCAGTTATGCGGTTCTGACTGAAGACGAACGTGAGCTGGGCGTGTGCGTAGTGGATATCGGCGGCGGTACAATGGACATTGCGGTCTATACCGGCGGCGCATTGCGACACACTAAAGTGATTCCGTATGCGGGCAATGTGGTTACCAGCGATATTGCTTACGCATTTGGTACGCCGCCGACGGATGCCGAAGCGATCAAGGTACGCCACGGTTGTGCATTAGGCGCGATTGTTGGCAAAGATGAGAATGTGGAAGTCCCGAGCGTTGGAGGACGTCCACCCCGCAGTCTGCAAAGACAGACATTGGCGGAAGTGATTGAACCACGTTACACCGAGCTGTTGAACTTGGTGAACGATGAACTTTTACAGTTGCAGGAGCAGTTGCGTCAACAAGGCGTGAAACACCATCTGGCGGCAGGGATCGTGCTGACAGGCGGTGCCGCGCAAATAGACGGCCTGGCGGCCTGCGCGCAGCGTGTGTTCCATACACAGGTGCGTATTGGACAACCGATGAATATAACAGGGCTGACGGATTATGCCCAAGAGCCTTATTACTCAACGGCGGTTGGGTTGCTGCATTACGGAAAAGAATCTCATCTGGGTGGTGAGCATGAAGTCGAAAAACGTACCTCAGTGAGCAACTGGTTTAAGAGAATCAATAGCTGGTTGAGGAAAGAATTTTAATGTTATCAAAGAGATCACCTGGCACAGTTTTATGATCTCGCAGTTACAGGCACAAACGGAGAGAAATTATGTTTGAACCAATGGAATTAACCAACGACGCGGTGATTAAAGTCATCGGCGTCGGTGGCGGCGGTGGTAATGCCGTCGAACACATGGTGCGTGAGCGCATCGAAGGCGTCGAATTCTTCGCGGTCAACACGGATGCGCAGGCATTACGCAAAACGGCTGTTGGCCAGACGATTCAGATTGGCAGTGGCATCACTAAAGGTCTGGGTGCAGGCGCTAACCCAGAAGTCGGCCGTAATTCGGCTGAAGAAGATCGTGAAGCATTGCGTTCAGCACTGGAAGGTGCGGACATGGTGTTTATCGCCGCGGGTATGGGCGGTGGTACAGGTACAGGTGCTGCGCCAGTTGTGGCTGAAGTTGCAAAAGATCTGGGCATTCTGACCGTCGCTGTGGTGACCAAGCCTTTCAACTTTGAAGGCAAAAAGCGTATGGCGTTTGCAGAGCAGGGTATCGCCGAGCTGTCTAAGCACGTCGACTCGCTGATCACCATTCCAAACGACAAACTGCTGAAAGTGCTGGGTCGCGGTATCTCCCTGCTGGATGCATTTGGCGCGGCAAACGATGTATTGAAAGGCGCGGTGCAGGGTATTGCCGAGCTGATCACACGTCCAGGTCTGATGAACGTCGACTTTGCAGACGTGCGTACCGTGATGTCCGAAATGGGTTATGCCATGATGGGTTCCGGTGTTGCTCGTGGTGAAGACCGTGCAGAAGAAGCCGCTGAAATGGCGATCTCCAGCCCACTGTTGGAAGACATCGATCTGTCCGGCGCACGTGGCGTGTTGGTCAACATCACAGCGGGCTTTGACCTGCGTCTGGATGAGTTCGAGACGGTAGGTAACACCATCCGTGCATTCGCGTCCGATAATGCGACAGTCGTAATCGGTACGTCGCTTGACCCAGAAATGAATGATGAACTGCGTGTCACGGTTGTTGCGACGGGTATCGGCATGGACAAGCGTCCTGAGATTACTCTGGTGACTAACAAGCAGGCCAGCCAGCCTGTGATGGATCATCGTTATCAGCAACACGGTATGACGCCACTGGCGCAGGAAAAACCGGTGGCCAAAGTGGTTAACGACCAGAATTCGCAGACGAATAAAGAGCCAGACTATCTGGATATCCCAGCGTTTCTGCGTAAGCAGGCAGACTAACTTGCTGCCAGATAACGTTGGAATCTCCGCTCTTTGTGCTAAACTGTGCCACCGAGCTTGGTGTATACTAGGTCGGTAGGTTCAGTAACATGCGAGATAAAATGATGATCAAACAACGTACATTAAAACGTATTGTTCAGGCGACTGGTGTCGGGTTACATACCGGCAAGAAGGTCACGTTGACCATGCGTCCTGCACCGGCAAATACCGGGGTCATCTATCGCCGCACAGACTTGAATCCCCCGGTTGATTTTCCGGCTGATGCAAAATCCGTGCGTGATACCATGCTCTGTACTTGCTTGGTTAATGAGCATGACGTCCGTATTTCTACGGTGGAGCATCTTAACGCTGCGCTTGCAGGGTTGGGCATTGACAATATTGTCATTGATGTTGACGCGCCGGAAATTCCAATTATGGATGGCAGCGCCAGCCCGTTCGTTTACCTGCTGTTAGATGCTGGTATCGAAGAGCTGAATTGTGCCAAAAAATTCGTACGTATCAAACAGTCCGTTCGCGTTGAAGATGGCGACAAGTGGGCCGAGATGAAACCGTTTAACGGCTTCAGCTTGGACTTCACTATCGACTTCAATCACCCAGCGATTGATGCGGGCAACCAGCGCTATCGTTTGGATTTCTCCGCTGATGCGTTTGTTCGCCAGATCAGCCGTGCGCGTACATTCGGCTTCATGCGCGATATCGAATACTTGCAGTCTCGTGGGTTGTGCCTGGGCGGCAGTATGGATTGTGCCATCGTCGTTGACGATTACCGCGTACTGAACGAAGACGGTCTGCGTTTTGAAGATGAGTTTGTCCGCCATAAAATGCTGGATGCCATCGGCGACCTGTTTATGTGTGGCCACAACATCATCGGTGCGTTTTCTGCGTTTAAATCTGGACACGCACTGAACAACAAACTGTTGCAGGCTGTGCTGGCAAATCAGGAAGCGTGGGAATACGTGACCTTTGAAGACGAAGCTGAAATGCCGTTGGCATTTAAAGCACCGTCTATCGTGCTGGCGTAACGCTTGAACTTGAAGTAATCACTTCTTATTACGACTGGTTTTACTGGTACTCTCTCCGGCCAGCGAAGCCAGTCGTTCTAATATCTTTCTGAGTTTTTCCGGGCTATTGCCTGCTAACGTCCTCAATGTCTCCGCACTTTGTTCACTCAACTGACGCAACGGTTTGTCATGGGTATTTTCCGTCGCTGAAATGTCACTATTTTTCACGATTTCATGCCCTTTTGCGGCAAGCGTTGGATTAATCCTGATGTCGATTGAAGCCAATGATGGTAGTATTTGTGCGCGTAATGCAGAGAGCAATGCAGGTTGTTCGTAACGTAACCGCATCAGCCAACTGGCGTTGGCGGTTTCCAGTATCAGTAAACCTTGCCGGTAATTAGCGACGCGGCACCATGGGTGCAACGGTGCAGGCAATAACCCGCGTACGGCACGGTTGAGTTTTAATAAGGCGATAGCGCGCTGTTGCACATCTTGTAGCGGGCCTTTACCCGACATGGATGCGTTATCAAACAGAAATTCCAGTGATTGTGGGCGGCTATCACGCATAGACCTGGCTCCGGTGGATGTTACTCGTGATTGGTATTCTAAATCGTTGGCGACAATTTGGCAGACGTTATTTCTGGCCGCATCTCTTATTAGGGATGGTCGCGGCGAGTCTTGGCCTGCCGACAAGCCTGAACGACTCACAGGATATCGCCTCACTCCCGAATTCAAGCTCCAGCGTGAGTCGCCAGAATAACGTATCGCTGAACCTTACCGATCTGGTCGCGCTGAAAGAAGCGCATCGACGCTCGTCCTACAGCGTTGATTATTGGCATCAACATGCGATTCGCACGGTAATCCGTCATCTTTCTTTTGCGTTGACGACGCCACAGACGGCCAGTGCCCAGCGGGTTGACGATCTTCAACCCCATTCTCTGGTTTTGCTGGATACGCTAAATGCGTTGTTGACGCAGAATTCTCACTATCCCTTAGTGATCTCCCCCCATGCTGGGCGCGTCACTTTTTATCCTCAGGCACACCATCAAATCGGCATCTGGCTTGCCCAAACCCGCGGCATCCGTGCAGGGCCTCATCTTTTCAGCTGAAAGTGTAGTGGATAATTAGCTGAAGAAATTACTCTCGTTTTTTGCTGAGTTTCTCAGTTTTTCGATGTTGTGTTGCCACTGGATACGTGGCACTTGTGAGATTAAAACTATTATGGTCATGAATATCCTAACCAAAATTTTTGGTAGCCGTAACGATCGTACGCTGCGTCGTATGCGTAAAAATGTTGATGTCATCGGTCGTTTCGAACCAGAAATGGAGAAACTTTCAGATGAAGAACTGCAAGCGAAAACGCAAGAGTTCCGTGCCCGTCTGGAAAAAGGTGAGTCGCTAGAGAACCTGCTGCCGGAAGCCTTCGCAGTAGTCCGTGAATCCAGTAAGCGTGTATTTGGCATGCGTCACTTCGACGTGCAGCTTATCGGCGGTATGGTACTGAACGAGCGCTGCATCGCGGAGATGCGTACCGGTGAAGGTAAAACGCTGACGGCAACGCTGCCTGCATACCTGAATGCGCTGACTGGTCGTGGCGTACACGTGGTTACTGTGAACGATTATCTGGCACAGCGTGACGCCGAAAATAACCGTCCGTTGTTTGAATTCCTTGGCCTGAGCGTTGGTATCAACCTGCCGGGAATGCCTGCTCCGGCGAAGCGTGAAGCCTATGCGGCAGACATCACCTACGGTACCAATAACGAATACGGTTTTGACTACCTGCGTGACAACATGGCGTTCAGTCCAGAAGAACGCGTACAGCGTAAGTTGTACTACGCGCTGGTGGATGAGGTTGACTCCATCCTGATCGATGAAGCGCGTACGCCGCTGATCATTTCCGGCCCAGCTGAAGACAGCTCTGAGCTTTATATCAGCGTCAATAAAATCATCCCCCACCTGATCCGTCAGGAGAAAGACGATTCGGATACCTTCCTCGGCGAAGGCCATTTCTCTGTTGATGAGAAAGCGCGTCAGGTTAACCTCACCGAACGTGGTCTGGTTCTGGTAGAAGAATTGCTGGTGAAAGAAGGCATTATGGAAGAGGGTGAGTCGCTGTACTCTCCGACCAACATCATGCTGATGCACCATGTGACCGCCGCGCTGCGCGCGCACGTATTGTTTACCCGCGATGTCGATTACATTGTGAAAGACGGTGAAGTGATCATCGTCGACGAACATACTGGCCGTACCATGCAGGGGCGTCGCTGGTCCGATGGTCTGCATCAGGCTGTGGAAGCGAAAGAGAAGGTGGCCATTCAGAATGAAAACCAGACGCTGGCTTCCATTACCTTCCAGAATTACTTCCGCCTGTATGAAAAACTGGCGGGGATGACCGGTACGGCAGATACCGAAGCATTCGAATTCAGCTCTATCTATAAGCTGGATACGATTGTGGTGCCGACCAACCGTCCGATGGTTCGTAAAGACTTGCCTGACCTGGTCTACATGACCGAGCAGGAAAAAATCGATGCCATCATTGAAGATATCAAAGACCGCTCCGTAAAAGGTCAGCCTATTCTGGTCGGTACAATCTCCATTGAGAAATCCGAAGTGGTTTCTCAGGCGCTGGAAAAAGCGGGCATCAAACACAATGTGTTGAATGCGAAATTCCACGCCATGGAAGCGGACATCGTTGCGCAGGCGGGTCAGTCAGGTGCAGTCACCATCGCGACCAACATGGCCGGTCGTGGTACGGACATCGTATTGGGCGGTAGCTGGCAGGCAGAAGTCGCACATCTGGAAAACCCGGATGATGCGCAAATTGCAGAAATCAAAGCGGCCTGGAAAGTGCGTCATGATGCAGTGTTGGCTGCGGGTGGTTTGCACATTATCGGTACAGAGCGCCATGAGTCTCGCCGTATCGATAACCAGCTGCGTGGTCGTTCCGGCCGTCAGGGGGATGCGGGTTCATCACGCTTCTATCTGTCGATGGAAGATGCGCTGATGCGTATTTTTGCCTCCGACCGCGTTTCTAACATGATGCGTAAACTGGGTATGAAACCGGGCGAAGCGATTGAGCACCCGTGGGTCACCAAGGCGATTGCTAACGCACAGCGCAAAGTGGAAAGCCGTAACTTTGATATTCGTAAACAGCTGCTGGAATACGATGATGTGGCGAACGACCAGCGTCGTGCGATCTACACACAGCGTAACGAACTGCTGGATGTATCCGATATCAGTGAAACCATCACCAGTATTCGTGAGGATGTGTTTAAAGCGACTATCGACAGCTATATTCCACCAGAATCTCTGGAAGAAATGTGGGATACGGAAGGTCTGGAACAGCGCCTGAAGAACGACTTCGATCTGGATATGCCGATCAAAGCGTGGCTGGATAAAGAGCCTGAGCTGCACGAAGAAACGCTGCGTGAGCGTATTTTCCAGCAGGCGCTTGAGGTTTATCATCGCAAAGAAGAAGTGGTCGGCACTGAGGTCATGCGCAACTTCGAGAAAGGCGTGATGTTGCAGACGCTGGATTCCTTGTGGAAAGAGCATCTGGCGGCAATGGATTACCTGCGTCAGGGTATCCATCTGCGTGGCTATGCACAGAAAGATCCGAAGCAAGAATATAAGCGTGAGTCGTTCTCTATGTTTGCCGCGATGCTGGAATCACTGAAATATGAAGTGATCAGTACGCTGAGCAAAGTTCAGGTGAGAATGCCAGAAGAAATTGAAGCGCTGGAGCTGCAACGCCGTGAAGAAGCTGAGCGTTTGGCGCAGCAGCAGCAGTTTAGCCATCAGGAAGAAGATAGCCTGAATACGGGCTCACCAGCTCAGGCAGACCGTAAGATTGGACGTAACGATCCTTGCCCATGTGGTTCAGGCAAGAAATATAAGCAGTGCCACGGTCGTTTACAGAAATAATTGACCGCTGAATCCAGTGATTAAAATGTGATAAGTATAAGGGCGGTCATTGACCGCCTTTTACTTGATAAGAACCTGATAGGAAGTGTCATGACGCAAAAACAGTTATCCGTCGCGGTAGGCATCATCCGCAATGCGGATCAGCAATATTTCATTGCTCGCCGCCCTGATGGCGTTCATATGGCAGGGATGTGGGAATTTCCTGGCGGTAAAGTTGAAGAAGGTGAAACGCCAGAGCAGGCACTGATTCGTGAACTGCGTGAAGAAACGGGTATCGAAGCCAGCGCACCACAGCCGCTAAACGACAAAACGTTTTCTACGCCAGAGAGAATCATCACGCTTCATTTCTTTCTGGTTGAAACGTGGCAGGGGGAACCCTATGGTCGGGAAGGTCAGGAATCTCGTTGGGTGAGCGTAGAAGAATTACGTGAGGAAGAATTTCCGCCAGCAAATGCAGAGATGATCCACTGGCTGAAATCGCTTTAATCTAACGTTACCTGCCTGAAAACCGCTATCGCGAAACGTGGTTATTACTGCGTTTCGCTCCAGTCTTCACTATCAGAAACCATATCATCACTTGGAATGCGCTTTTCTTCATCAGCCCATTCACCCAAATCGATGAGCTGACAACGTTTGCTGCAAAATGGGCGATAGATGCTGGTTTCATCCCAGATGACTGCCTGCTTGCAGGTTGGGCATTTCACCGTCGTAATTTCTGTTGTCATAAGATTCTTTTTCACTCTATTTGTTACTTAACACATATTTGCTACTTAACGCATTCTGGTTTGTCAGGGCTGAGTCTAGCAGCAGGCCAGTTCAAATGTTAAACGCGGAGGAATGTGGCCGTTTTCGCTATCTAATGGCAGGAAACGGATGGCATAGCGTGTCTTATGGCCGGATATCTGCGGGTAGAGCTGATGTTCCTGTTTAAGGCGTAAACGTAGCAGGTCAGCATCGGAGGCATTGTCTTGGAAGAAGCCGTTCAGGCTGGTCTGCGGGCGGAACGTACCTGAGTGGCGGATCAGTTCCAGGATCATATCCAGCGCTTGTTTGAGCGGTGACAAGGAGTTAAGCCAACCGAAAACTAATTTCTCGCGCAGCGCCTGAGGCTGATGTAGCCAGCTATGCAGGGTAGGCAGGTCGAAACTACAGCATCCGCCGGGAATACCGAGCCGCTGGCGAACCATGCCAATCAGGCGATCTTCCCGTAAGAACTGCCCCATCCGCGGTGCCGCCATCAGCGTACTGGATAAATCTTTTAGCTGACGGCGCAGCGTATGGATGCGTTCCATGTCAACGCCCGGCACATCACTCCATTGCAGCAGTTTTTGCTGTTGCCGCTCCAGTTCTTTCAGCAGCTCGGTGCGTACATCTCCACGTTCCAATACATCGAGCAGCTCGGCTATGGCACGAAAAAATGTCAGAGCGCCTCCCATATCAGTCAGGGAGTGGTTTTGATGCAACTGTTGCAATAACGATTCGATACGCAACCAGGTGCGCGTTTTTTCGTTCAGCGGGTATTCGAATAAAATCGTTGAGGGAGCGTCACTCATTCTTAGTCATCCTGTCGGCTGCGGAGGCGGCGAGCTCCAGGTACTGGCGGTGTAATTCCGCAACCTGTGGAGCCAGCTCGTTTGGGCAGCGACTGTTATCAATAATATCATCGGCATAAGCCAGGCGCTGTTCTCGGGTAGCCTGTGCTGCCAGTATGTTTTCTGCTTGTTGCTGGCTGATGCCATCGCGGGCCAGCGTACGTGCAAGCTGTGTTTCTTTGTCTACATCAACGACCAGAATACGCTGTGCCCGCTGTTGTAAAGCGTTCTCCACCAGTAAAGGGACGACCCACAGAATGTACGGTGCGGATGCAGCCTGAAACCGGGCCTGTGTTTCTTGGTGGATCAACGGATGGAGTAAATTATTCAGCCACTGTTTCTCCTCTGGTGAGGAGAAAATCCGCTGGCGTAGTGCGGCACGGTTCAATGAACCATCAGCATTGAGCATAGCGTCGCCAAACCGGAGCCTGATGGCATCCAGTGCGGGTTCCCCAGGCTCGACTACCTGACGCGCGATGATATCCGCATCAACGATGGTGGCCCCTAATTTGGCAAATTCATCGGCTACGGTGCTTTTTCCGCTGCCGATACCGCCCGTTAAGGCTACGATGTATGTCATTGCACCCGTGTTGAAAAGTTAACACTTCTACTATTTTCAAGGGTGAGGAATATCTTCCCGTCCCCCTGAAGTCAATCAGGTATCAACCGCAGTGTGCTTTACGTTATCACTTGCTGGGTGATAGGTAAATTTCTCTGATTTTATCCCAAATAAACTGAAAATCGCAGTCTTGCCGCAGGATTATTCCTGCGTATGATAACGTCACTGGTAAAGGGCATTATTTTTTCAGAAATGATTATACCCGTCATACTTCAAGCTGCATGTGTGTTGACTTCCCTTACTCACCCCAGTCACTTACTTGAGTAAGCTCCTGGGGACTCGTGCGGTCGCCGCCTGCCTGCAACTCGAATTATTTAGGGTATCGCTCAGTAACGATACTGAGCATTCCGCCGTCACTAACCAGGAACTCGAACCTCATGCGTATTGAAGAAGATTTAAAGTTAGGCTTTAAAGACGTTCTCATCCGGCCAAAGCGTTCGACGCTGAAAAGCCGCTCCGACGTTGAATTGGAACGTCAATTCACCTTCCTCCATGCTGGCGGCAACTGGTCCGGCGTACCGATCATCGCAGCGAATATGGATACCGTGGGTACGTTTAGTATGGCGGAGGTGTTGGCCTCTTTTGATGTTCTGACGGCTGTCCATAAACACTATTCTGTCGAGCAATGGTCTCAGTTTGTGCAGCGCGCACCAGCATCGGTATTACGCCATGTAATGGTCTCGACCGGGACATCTGAGGCTGATTTCATCAAGTTAAAGCAAATCTTAGCGTTGTCGCCTGAGCTGAAATTCATCTGCATCGATGTAGCCAATGGCTATTCCGAGCACTTCGTCACGTTCCTGCAAAAAGCGCGTGAGGCCTGTCCAGACAAGGTTATCTGTGCTGGAAACGTCGTGACTGGCGAAATGGTGGAAGAACTGATTCTCTCCGGTGCGGACATTGTGAAAGTCGGTATTGGCCCTGGTTCTGTCTGCACGACGCGCGTTAAAACGGGTGTTGGTTATCCTCAGCTTTCTGCCGTGATCGAATGCGCCGATGCAGCACATGGTCTCGGTGGGCAAATCGTGAGCGACGGCGGGTGCGCCATGCCGGGCGATGTCGCGAAAGCATTTGGTGGCGGAGCCGATTTCGTCATGCTGGGCGGTATGTTGGCAGGGCATGACGAATGCGAAGGCACCATCGTGGAAGAAAACGGTGAGAAAATGATGCTGTTCTACGGCATGAGTTCTGCATCTGCGATGGAGCGTCATGTTGGCGGCGTAGCGGAGTACCGTGCCGCAGAAGGAAAAACCGTGAAATTGCCTCTGCGTGGTCCGGTAGACAATACCGTACGCGATATTCTTGGCGGCCTGCGATCGGCCTGTACCTATGTCGGTGCATCCCGTTTGAAAGAGCTGACGAAGCGTACAACGTTTATCCGCGTGGCCGAACAGGAAAACCGTATTTTCAACGGATAGTTGCCGCTGTTACGCGCCGTCTTGCTGTTAGTGATGGGGGGGCGGCCTAACGTGTAAACGTTGTCGTGCTGTATTGGTCGGTTCAGGCACCGGCCAATACATTCCCCAACTGGAAGATAGGCAAATACATGCCAATCACCAGTGCCCCGACCATTCCCCCGACGACCATCATCAGCAACGGTTCCAGCGTTTGTGTCAGCATGTCTGCCTGCTGTTGTACCCGACCTTCATGCCATTCTGCCAGTTGTGTAAAGATCGCGTCCAACGCACCGGTTTCTTCCCCCACGCGGATCAACTGCGGACAGGGCGCAGGGAACAGTATGGCGTGATGCTGTGTGGCATGGTATAGCGACGTCCCCTGATGTAGCTGCGCCTGTATCTGTTGAAGTGCGGCCTGATAAAGTGGGTGACGGATCGTCGCAGCGGCATCCAGCCCTTCAGGGAGCGTCAAGCCAGCATGTTGCGTCATGGCGAGAATATGGAATATCTGGTTCAGCGATTTACCGCGTAACAGGCTGGATACGATAGGAAGCTTCAGCAGCCATTCTTGCTCTCGGGTTTTCCATAATGGCCGTCTCTGCCTCAAGCGGGCGTACCCCACCATCAGGCAAATCAGCATCAGTAATCCAATCAGTCCGTAGTCAGATATGATTTCTGCCAGATAAATCAACTGACGGGTAAACCACGGCAACGGCGTATCAAACGAGGAATAGAGCGAGGCAAACTCGGGCAGAACCAGCGTTAACATCATCATGCTGACCAGCATGGCGATGGCTAAAACAAAGCAGGGGTAGCGTAAGGCTTTGATGACTTTCTGTTGCAGCCTGGACTGTTTTTCTTGCTGCTGGGCGAGCTGTAGGCAGCATGCGTCCAGCTTGCCGGTTAGCTCGCCGACGGCAATGAGGGAACGATACAGAACGGGAAAGATGTGAGGATATTCCTGTAGTGCTTCAGACAGTGAGCTTCCCTGAGCAACGTGGGTACGCACATCCCGTAATACGCAGCGCCAGCCGAGGCGATCGTGCTGTTCCGACACCAGTTTTAATGCTTCCAGCAGTGGTAATCCGGCTTGTAGCAGGGCAGCAAGCTGTTTGATTAACTCGCCTAGCTGCTCACGTTTCCAGTAGCGCAGCGACAGATAATGGCCGGCTTTTACAAGAAGCGGCTGGTAACCCTGTGCAATCAGGCTGGCATAGGCGTGCTGGCGATGTGTGCTAATGAGTTCTCCATCGATAAATTCGCCCTCGGACGTGATGGCCTGCCAGTGATATAAGCGCTGTAGCCTCATTTCGCCTCCTGATTCATTGACCGCTCATCGCCCACCACACGGTAGACTTCAGCAAGTGAGGTCAGGCCGTCGTTGACCAACTCAAGCCCTGCTGCCAGCAACGTTGGAAAACCGGCATGGCGAGAGAGTGCAGATAGTTCCCCTGTGCTGGCGTTGCCTGCTAGCGCTGCCTGAAAATCTGGCGTGATAGGCAACAATTCATAGAGCGCGACGCGACCATAGTAGCCAGAAAAACAGTGGCTACAGCCGCGGGCTTGCCAATGTTGCAGTGGCCCTTGCCATACGTCATTGGGTAGTGAAAGTAGCGGTTCTCCTGGGGTTTTACAGTGCGGGCATAACCGACGAACAAGGCGTTGTGCGATGATGAGTTTTAGCGCCGCGGCTAACAGGTAACCGGGGATGCCCAGATGACTGAGGCGAGTTAACGTTTCTACGGCAGAATTGGTATGCAGCGTGGACATGACCAGATGGCCGGTTTGTGCGGCTTTTACCGCAATTTCTGCGGTTTCAGCGTCACGGATTTCACCGATCATAATGACGTCTGGATCCTGTCGCAGCAGCGCTCGTAAAATTCGGCCGAAGCCCAGTTCGGCTTTGGGATTGATTGCCGTTTGGTTGATCCCCTGCAAGGGAATTTCGACCGGATCTTCCACGCTACAGATATTGCGGCTGCACTCATTTAGCCAGCGTATTGCGCTGTAAAGCGTGACAGTTTTTCCACTGCCCGTTGGACCCGTGACTAGTAGCATCCCCTGTGAGGCGCTCAGCACGCTAATCACCTGCTGTAACGCCTTTGCGGTGAGCCCAAGTTTATCCAGTGCCAGCTCCTGCTGATGCGTTTGCAAAATACGCAGTACGACTTTTTCGCCTTGTTGTACGGGCAGCGTAGCGATGCGCAACGAATAGGCTTGTTGATCCAGCGTTAGACTGAATTGACCGTCCTGCGGCAATCGCCGCTCAGCGATGTTCAGCTTGCCCATGATTTTCAGCCGCGCGGTAATACGGTTTGTCAGTTCAGGCGGCGGTGCGGATATGGCCTGTAGCACGCCGTCAATGCGTAGGCGTACGCGGTAGCTATCTAGCAACGGCTCAAAGTGGATATCAGACGCGCGCCGCTGAACGGCGAGACGTAGCGTTTGGTGGATAAATTGTGCAACGGGGGAGTCGTCGTTATGATCTTGTTGCTCGGTGCTGTTGTTATGAATATTGTGATAAGTGCTGGCATGGTAGGTTTCTGTGGGCTCGGCAACGGCGTTCACTGGGTTAAGCTGCTGTTCCATTCTGGCCTGTGGCCATTGTTCCACCATAATACGGCGATTGCTGGCGAAACGCAGCGCGGCAATCATCTCCGCAGAAGGGGAAGTCGTGACGGCCACCGACAGCGTTTGTTCATCAAGACTGAGCAGCAGCGCCTGATAACGTCGGCACAGTGTCTGCAACTCGTTGAGCGTATGCTCGGAGGTGAAGGAGGAGTCTGTCATGATTAGCCTGCCGTATTATCGAAACGAAAAACGTCCTGACAGGCGGATTGCAGGCTCTCTGCGTTGCTATCCGTGGCACAGTTTTTCGTCCAGCGTGAAGATCCGATTTCGGTATCCCACGTTGGCGTCAGAATAACGCGCAGCCCTTGCAGAGTGGATTGGCCAGTCAGCGTAATTACTCCTTGAGTGACGCTAACGGCGCTAACATAGCGTGAAGATTTGCTACCCGGAATTCCCTGACTACCGGTATTGCAGGCCGTAAAAGCGGCATTTTCCAGACCACAGAGATCGACGGGCGTTTTATAAGACACCATCGTTTGAAGCATGTCCGTTAGCGCAGCTTTTTGCAGATAGCCTTGATAAGCCGGTACGCCAATAGCGCTGAGGATGGCGACGATCGCAATAACAATCATCAGCTCAATCAGCGTAAATCCTTGCTGTTTTATCATGTCGATTTCCCTGTTGTGGCACATAAATGAAAGGCTTCGGTGCAGAAATCCATACGGATGGCGGCAGCATAGAAAAGGGGGCGAAGGCTGACGAGCAGAGAAATATGAAACAGGAAAGCGCTACGACATGTTTTTAGAGACTTGCAGAGGATTGAAAATTTTTTGCGAACAGAGACGCAATTTTCACGCTGTCGGGACAGGAAGTCCGCGCAGGATTTACCGTGTGTGTCGTTACGATGGTGTACGAGAGGATGAGATGTCGAGAGGTGAACGAGGTGCGAAATGGCACCTCGCTGGTAGAAATAGAAGAGCGCTTAGATAAAGCGCATGGATAAATCCAGTGCCTGTACGTGCTTGGTTAACGCCCCCACGGAGATATAGTCCACGCCCGTTTCCGCGTAGCCACGCAGCGTGTCGAGGGTGACATTACCGGATATTTCCAGCAATGCGCGGCCTTGTGTGGTGTTAACGGCTTCCCGGATATTGTCCAGACTGAAATTATCCAGCATGACGATATCTGCGCCCGCTTCCAGCGCCTGCTGTAATTCATCCAGTGATTCGACCTCAACTTCTACCGGAACATCGCTGCGTAAAGACTGTGCTTTTTCTACCGCATTTTTGATTGAGCCTGCGGCGATGATGTGGTTTTCCTTGATCAGGAAAGCGTCGGATAAACCGAGTCGGTGGTTGTCTCCGCCACCGCATGATACGGCGTATTTCAGCGCGGTTCTCAGCCCCGGCAGCGTCTTGCGCGTATCCAGCAGTCGAGTACGCGTTCCCTGCAATACGGCAACATAACGGCTGACTTCGGTTGCGACGCCGGACAGCGTTTGCAGGAAATTCAGCGCAGTACGTTCGCCTGTCAGGAGCTGTTTGGCTGGCCCCGTGATGTCACACAGCGTTTGGTTGGGCGTGATAGCGTCGCCATCGGCAACGTGCCAGACGATCGTGGTCGTGTTGCCTAATTGAGAAAAGACTTCCTCAAGCCAGCGCGTGCCGCAGAATATGCCTGCTTCACGCGTGATAATGCGTGCGCTGACGGTCTCGTTGTCGGGGAGCAGAAGCGCGGTAATGTCTTGATTAGCATCGACGATGCCACCTAAATCTTCACGCAAGGCCAGTTGCACGCTGGCGGGGATATCTTGTGCAATACGAGCGAGCAAGGCTTGTTGGCGTTGTTCCTGACTGTAGCGACGCGTTGACATGACAAAACTCCGAAGGGGGATTCGGAGGTCTATGCTACCTTGTTTATATCAGGACATCCAGAATGAATAATTATTACAATTCAAACTGTTACTGTTATTAATCTTCCGGCGAACATCCGTGGTCGCCGGAAAGGGGAGGCGATTTTAGAAGTTGTAACCAACGACCAGATAGTAGCCCCAGCCGGTAGATTTCACTTCAAACGGGCCTTTGCCGAAATTGAGTTCTGCGCCATCAGCCCATTGGCCGCCGTTGTGGAAATAACGAGCGACGAAAGAGTAGTGCCAGTGGTCGTAGCCCAGCGCCAGAATATGGCTGGAGGCAATGGAATTGTTGGTGCGGCTTGAATTCGATTTATCACGCAGTTCTGAGCCAAAATCGAAATTGGTGAAGCTGATGTACGAGACGTTGCCGCCCAACATTGAGCCCAGTGGGTAAGAGTATTTCACTTTTACACGGTAGCCGTCCCACTCGTTTTCGTTAGCGGCGCCGTAGTTCTGCCATTGGTATTTGGCATAGCCGTTCAGTGAGAGGGACAGATCGGTGCCGGTATCAATATCGGTACCTAAGCCCATGTACCAGGTGCTTTGGCGTGAACCGCTGTTGCGACCCTGATCGTAAATAACGTTATTGGCGATGTACCACTCTTTAAACGGACCAAAGCTCAGGTCAGCTCCCGTCAGTTTATCAATTGAGAAGCGTGGTTCGATCTCGACAAACAGCGGAGAGCCTTTGTCCCAAATGCCACGGCTGTCGGGATCGCCACCAAAAAACTTAGGCGCATCGGCGTAACCGTAGAAATCGAACCAGTCTTTACGCGCAAATGCTTCGTATTCCAGGTAAGTCGTGCTGTTCAGTTGCGGCCCGAAACGGGTGTGGGCGCTACCGACGACGTTAATGCTCTGGTGCCACCAGTCGGACAGATATTCGGCTTTATTGCTGTCGGCAAGAACAGGCATTGAGCATGACAGTGCGAGCAACGCGCCTGCGGCGAAAGTTTTTTTCATGTTAAGTACCATAGTGTTAGACGTCATGTGCGTCGTACGTAAGACCGCAAAATAAGTTTTGGTAATATCTAAAAAAATCAGAAGATAATTTTGTCATGCATTTTAAGTAAAAATAGACGCAATGCACGAAAACGATTGCCTTTTATTATGCTATTACATTTGTAATGTGATTTTAATCACATAATGGTGTTAGGAATTTCACCTTACTAAAAAAGTATCGGGATTGCATTCAGGCAGGAAAGCGACGGGAATATCACAAAACGAACGGTAAAACCTATTGATACCCAGTTGAATAGATAGCACGGCGTGAAACATGGTATCTTGGATACAAGGACCTTTTGGCTACAATTGTTTTTACTCCGGAAATTGATTTTTCGCCTGATTCAGCCGGCAAACGATACGATGCGAGGTTATCGCCGATGCTTTTGGAAAATGGCTGGTTATCCGACATTACACACACGCCTTCACCGCATTATGATGGTCGCCCGAATGATGAGGTGCCTTCCCTACTGGTGATCCACAATATCAGTCTGCCGCCCGGCGAGTTTGGTGGTCCGTATATTGATCAATTGTTTACGGCGACGTTGGATCCCACTGCGCATCCTTATTTCGCCGACATTTCCCATTTACGCGTCGCGGCACACTGCCTGATTCGCCGCGATGGGCAAATCACACAGTATGTGCCTTTCGATCGGCGCGCCTGGCATGCCGGTGTGTCGGTGTTTGAAGGCCGGGAACGCTGTAATGATTTCTCTATTGGCATTGAGCTGGAAGGGACGGATACGCTGCCTTTTACCGCGCAGCAGTATCACTCGCTGGTGGCGATTACACGCCTATTGATGCGGGCCTATCCTATTACGCCGTCGCGCATTACCGGACACAGCGACATTGCGCCGGGCCGTAAAACCGACCCCGGACCGGCATTTGACTGGGACGGCTATCATCGTCTGCTACAAGAAAACTGGACAGAGAACAAAGGGAGTCTGGATTAATGACGCTGTTTACACTGTTGCTTACGCTGGCATGGGAACGCTTGTTCAAACAGGGCGAGCACTGGCAGATCGATCATCGGCTTGAGGTCGTGTTCCGGCACGTACCAGCTCCGTCTTTATTGCAAACGCTGTTCCTGACGCTCTGCTGCATGGGCATCGTGGCGGGCCTGCTGTGGCTCACGAGCGGTATTCTATTCGGCCTGATTTCTCTTTTGCTGTGGATTATCATCAGCTTGATGTGCATTGGTGCGGGTGAAATCCGTCAGCACTATCGGCGCTATTTGCAGGCTGCACAGCGCGGTGAGGCGGATGCCCGCCGGGAAATGGCGGCTGAACTGGCGCTGATTCACGGTCTGCCCGTTGGCACGGGAGAAGAAGAGCAACTGAAAGAGCTGCAAAATGCGCTGCTGTGGATAAATTTCCGGTTTTATTTAGCACCACTGTTCTGGTTTATCGTTGCCGGACCCTACGGGCCGATTGCTCTGATGGGGTACGCGTTTTTACGCGCCAGACAGACCTGGCTTGCCCGCCACCACACCCCGCTGGAGCGCGCGCAGTCTGGTGTCGATAGTTTACTGCATTGGCTTGACTGGATTCCTGCCCGCTTGGTCGGTGCCGCTTACGCACTGCTGGGGCACGGCGAGAAAGCGCTGCCTGCCTGGTTCGCCTCGCTGGGGGATTCTCGCAGTTCACAGTATTGGGTGTTGACTCAACTGGCCCAATTCTCTCTGGCGCGTGAATCCCACGTTGAGCCTGTGGAGACGCCCAAAGCCGCCGTCACGCTAGCGAAAAAAGTGACGCTAGCATTAGTGGTCGTCGTCGCGCTCCTGACGATATACGGTGCGCTGGTTTGATTTCTACATGTACGTCCCAACGGACGTCCCAGCGCACCCATTTCTCGCTTATTACCTGTCTGCGGGTGGTTCGCCGAACACGGGCATACCGTCACGATCCCAGATGAAGGTTTTAATCCGCGTATGGCGATTCGGGTCATACAGCGGATCGCCTTCTATCTCCGTGTAGTTGCGGGCATGGTAAACCAGAACGTCTTCGCCCGTTTCTGTTTGAGTAAAGCTGTTATGGCCCGGCCCAAATTGCCGGTTTTCCCGGCTGGTGGTAAAGACTGGTTGCTGCAATTTATGCCAGCTTGTCGGGTTCAACAGATCGCTGCCTGCATTCGCCCACAGTAAGCCGATACAGTAATTTTCATCGGTGGCGCTGGCGGAATAGGTGATGAAGAGACGTTCGCCGTGCTTAATGACCGCGGGCCCTTCGTTGACTTTAAAACCAATCACTTCCCACGGCAGTTCCGGCTTGCTCAACATGACCGGCGTGCCTTTCAACGTCCACGGATTTTCCATTTCCGCCAGATACAGATTCGAATTACCTGAAATAGCGGGATCTTTTTGCGCCCACAGATAGTAGCGTTTGCCTTTGTGTTCAAAGTGGGTGGCATCCAGCGAGAAGGTATCGAATTGCGTATAAATCCGGCCTCTTTCGACCCAGTTGCCTTTTAGCGGGTTGCTGTCTGCACATTCCAACGCAAACATGCGGTGCTGGAATAAGCCGTCTTTGATGTCTTCCGTCGGTGCGGCGGCGAAATAGACATACCATTTGCCATTAATCACATGCAGTTCCGGTGCCCAAATCAGCGCACTTAACGGGCCGCGCTCATGCTTGCGCCAGATCGTTACCGGGGTCGCGTGGGCAAGAGCTTCCAGCGAACTGGCCCGGCGAATTTCGAGCCGATTGTATTCAGGTACCGAGGCAATAAAATAGTACTGTCCATCCGTGTGGCGAAGAATGAAAGGATCTGCCCGTTGTTCAATCAGTGGGTTAGGCCATTGATGTGGGTTCATCATTCTCTCCTCCTCTTTTGACGTTGGGTGATTGGCTGTCGCGGCTCTCGCTCAGTTCCCGATAGTTATTACGGCGTTTTTCCAGATCGATTTGTATTTGCTGCATGAGCTGGCGATCGACCTTCAGCAAACGCACAACGCCTGCGGTAATCAAATAGCCTACGCCGGGAATAAGGGTGAACAACATAATGATGCCGTTCATGGCTTCGGCATTTTGCTGTGGGGCATTGGCATCATAACCATAGTAGGACAGCAGGAAGCCGACCATCGCACCCGCAATCGCCAGCCCGACTTTCAGGAAGAACAGATTGCCGGAGAAGCTGATCCCAGTGATTCGCTTGCCGGTTTTCCACTCGCCGTAGTCATCCACATCGGCCATCAGCGACCAGTGAAGCGGGGACGGGATCTGGTGCAGAATGTTCAGCAGGAAGTACATCACCAGAATAAAGCTGGTCAGGTGAGGGTTGAAAAAATAGAAGGCGCTGGAGAAGATCGCCAGTGCGATGTTGACCCAGAAAAACACTTTCAGCTTGCAAAAACGGTCGGTCAGGGGCTTCGCCAATGCGCTGCCGAACATCATGCCGACCACGCCGAGACTAATAAACAGGCTGGCGAATGAGACGGACTTTTCCATCACCCAAGTGACGTAGTACATCGTGGCCGCCATGCGAATAAATCCAGGGCAGACGTTGCACAGGGTTAACAGCAGAATGCGCGGCCATTGGTCGTTTTTCCAGACGTCTCGCAAGTCTGCTTTTAGCGCATCGTTGGTGGGGATGGCGGGCTTAATTCGCTCCTGAACGGTGGCAAAGCAAAACAGAAACATGAATAAGGCAATGATCGCCATTACGCCCATCGACATTTGGGAGCCGCGCGCTTTGTCCTCGCCGCCGAACCACTCTGCCATAGGCAGCAGCGTTGAAGAGAGAATGAGTGTGGCGATACCGACCATAATGAAGCGGTATGACTGACAAGAAACCCGCTCATGTGGGTCTGCGGTGATCACGCCGCCAAGTGAGCAGTAGGGGATGTTGATAGCGGTGTACGTCATCGACATCAGAAAATAGGTGACGAAAGCGTAGATGACTTTGCCGTTGTAGCTCCAGTCCGGTGTGGTAAACATGAGGACGCTGAACAGAACGTAGGGCACGCAGACCCAAAGCAGATAAGGCCGAAAACGACCCCAGCGGCTTTGGGTGCGATCGGCTATCGCGCCCATAATCGGGTCCGTGACGGCATCGATGACGCGAATGGAGAGTAGCAGGGTGCCGACCAAGGCAGGCGAGAGCCCATAGATATCGGTGTAGAAATAGCTCAGAAATAGCATGATGGCCCCGCCAATCATGTTGCATCCTGCGTCACCCATTCCGTAGCCAATCTTTTCTTTAACGGACAGTGCGTTGTTCTTCATGAATACGACTCCTGTGCTTAACGTGTAAGCACGATTATTCCCCTCGATAGGGATAAAAGAGCGTATGAAATCGGTTGCAAAAATGGACAAACGGGTCGGGTGGAGCAAAGTGTGATGGAGGCTGCAAATATGAAAATGGCCGACAGAGTCGGCCGTGAAAAAGGATGTGGTGAACGCTGAGGTTTACGTCGCCAGATTTTTCTTTTTGATAAAGTAGCCCACGCCCAGAATAACCAGCCATACCGGAATCAGCATGACGGAAATCTGAATGCCCGGCGTCAGGAACATGATGACCAATATACCCGCCAGGAACAGCAGACAGATGTAGTTACCCAGCGGATAAAGCAGCGCTTTAAACTTGGTCACCGTACCTTCTTTGTCCTTCTGTGAACGGAACTTCAGATGTGCCAGACTGATCATCGCCCAGTTAATCACAAGAGCAGACACAACCAGCGCCATCAATAGCTCGAACGCTTTGCCGGGAATGAGGTAGTTGATCAGCACGCACAGCGCCGTTGCCAGCGCGGAGATACCGATAGCAACAACCGGAACGCCACGAGCATCGACAGTTTTCAGTACTTTCGGTCCGTTACCCTGTTTCGCCAGACCGAACAGCATGCGGCTGTTGCAATACACACAGCTGTTGTAAACAGACAGCGCAGCGGTCAGTACCACGATGTTCAGCACCGTTGCTACGACGTTGCTATTCAGTTCATGGAAGATCATGACGAACGGACTACCGCCTTCCACAACCTTGTCCCACGGGTACAGTGACAGCAGGATAGCGAGTGAGCCGATGTAGAAAATCAGGATGCGGTAGATAACCTGATTGGTGGCGCGTGGAATGCTTTTCTCTGGGTCATCCGCTTCTGCCGCGGTAATCCCCACCAGTTCCAGCCCGCCAAATGAGAACATGATCACGGCCATCGCCATCACCAGACCGAGCACGCCGTTCGGGAAGAACCCGCCCTGCGCCCACAGGTTGGTTACGGTTGCTTCTGGCCCGCCCGTACCGCTGAGCAGCAGCCAGCCGCCGAAGACGATCATGCCAATAATCGCGACGACTTTGATGATGGCAAACCAGAATTCCATCTCACCATAGACTTTGACGTTCGCCAGATTGATGGCGTTAATCAGCAGGAAGAAGACGGCGGCGGATACCCAGGTCGGAATATCTGGCCACCAGTACTGGACGTAAATCCCCACGGCACTGAGCTCGGCCATAGCGACCAGCACATACAGCACCCAGTAGTTCCATCCCGATGCAAAGCCCGCGAAATCGCCCCAGTATTTATAAGCAAAGTGGCTGAACGATCCGGCTACCGGCTCTTCAACCACCATCTCGCCCAGTTGACGCATAATGAGAAACGCGATCAGGCCGCCAATTGCATAGCCTAACAGGACCGATGGCCCGGCCATTTTGATTGTCTGCGCAATACCAAGAAAGAGGCCAGTACCTACCGCGCCACCCAAGGCAATCAACTGAATATGACGGTTTTTCAAACCACGCTTTAGCGTGCCGTCCGTTTGTTGATTATCCATCAAATTTAACCCTCTGCCAGTGCAAGTAAAAAACACGGTGTGAACGAACACGCGTATTAGTGACTGTACGTTTGTGTAATTTTATTTTTACGGGTGGTGTTTCTTTAAATAATGAAACCGCTACCGTTTGCCAGAGAATAGTGGTAAGTGCGCAAGATTGCACTGATTTCTTATAGTCTGATAATTAAAAACTATCGCTACATCAAAATTTTCACCCTTCTTTATTAAGAGCCTGATGACAAGAAAATCGAGAGAGGTTTTTTAGGATGGGAGTGGGCTGTTACCTCTTTAGGCTTACTCCCTTTTATTATCTCTTTATCCCTGCTGTAAAAAGCGTGCTTACCACAATGTGGCGTTGCGGAGGATTATGCTTTTCTTTTGAGAATAAAAATTCTTATTTTTTGAATTAAAATTCACTACTTTCGTATTTAAACGGTTCAGCAATGCCTGCTTTTCGTTTCAAAAAAGTTAAAATATAGACAGAGGGGATTAATGGTAATACCACAGGCGGGCTAGCACTTTGCCGCATGTTTCTCGTGCATTTGTTAAAATCTGGTGGGATTGGTGATTTAGCTCAAGGTCCTTATGGACAGAAGGTGAATACTTTGTTACTTTAGCGTCACGTTTTTGAAATTGGTATTACCAATTGACTCCGCGCCATTCGCAGAGAAGAATTCATTATGGCATACAGCAAGATCCGTCAGCCCAAACTGTCAGATGTGATTGAACAGCAGCTGGAGTTTCTGATTCTTGAGGGAACCTTGCGCCCCGGCGAGAAGCTCCCACCGGAGCGCGAACTGGCAAAACAGTTCGATGTTTCCCGCCCTTCTCTGAGAGAAGCCATTCAACGCCTGGAAGCCAAAGGTCTCCTTTTGCGCCGTCAGGGTGGTGGTACCTTCGTTCAAGCCAATCTATGGCAAAGCGTCAGCGATCCGCTGGCAGAATTACTGAGCACACATCCCGAATCACAGTTCGATCTTCTGGAAACGCGTCATGCGCTGGAAGGCATTGCTGCCTACTATGCTGCGTTGCGTGGCACAGAGTCGGATCTGCAACGTATCCGGGATTGTCATGCCGTGATTGAGAAGGCGAGGGAAGCGGGCGATCTGGACGCCGAATCAGAAGCCGTTATGCAGTATCAGGTTGCTGTAACAGAAGCCACGCATAATGTGGTGTTGCTGCATTTGGTGCGCTGTATGGGGCCGCTGCTCGAACAGAACGTGAGGCAGAATTTTGAATTGCTTTATTTGAGCCGTGAAGTGCTGGCTCAGGTTAGCATTCATCGCGCCAGCATTTTTGAGGCGATTGTTGCCCGTGAGCCGGAAAAGGCGCGCGAAGCATCACACCGTCATCTGGCGTTTATTGAGGAAGTATTGCTGGATCTTAACCGGGAACATAGTCGGCGCGAGAGATCGCTGCGTCGGCTCCAGCAACGCAGGGATTGAGCATCCGTAATTTGGGGCTCTGAATGCGGTAATGACGACGATGAGCCTGTCTTCATGCGTTTTGCTTAGGATGAAACCTAACTCAGAATGCAGGAAGACAGGCTCCATAAACTAACTGATTAGAGAAGATAAGGAATAACCATGTCAGATCGTTTAAATAATGACGTGGATCCGATCGAAACCCGCGACTGGCTGCAGGCGATCGAATCGGTCATCCGTGAAGAGGGTGTTGAACGCGCCCAGTTCCTGATTGATCAGGTTCTGAGTGAAGCACGTAAAGGCGGTGTCAGCGTTGCTGCTGGTACAGCTGCACGTCAATACATCAACACCATCGCAGTGGAAGACGAGCCGGAATACCCTGGTAATCTGGATCTGGAACGTCGTATTCGCTCAGCAATCCGCTGGAACGCGATCATGACAGTACTGCGTGCTTCTAAAAAGGATCTGGATCTGGGCGGCCACATGGCTTCTTTCCAGTCTTCCGCCACTTTCTATGAAGTGTGCTTTAACCACTTCTTCCGTGCTCGCACTGCGCAGGACGGCGGCGACCTGGTCTACTTCCAGGGCCACATTTCTCCGGGCGTTTACGCTCGTGCCTTCCTTGAAGGCCGCCTGACTGAAGACCAAATGAACAACTTCCGTCAGGAAGTTCACGGTAACGGTCTGTCTTCTTATCCACACCCTAAACTGATGCCGGACTTCTGGCAGTTCCCGACTGTATCTATGGGACTGGGCCCGATTGGCGCCATCTACCAGGCTAAATTCCTGAAATATCTGGAAAACCGTGGTCTGAAAGATACCTCTAAGCAAACCGTTTATGCCTTCCTGGGCGACGGTGAAATGGACGAACCAGAATCCAAAGGTGCGATCACTATCGCGACCCGTGAAAAACTGGACAACCTGGTGTTCGTCATCAACTGTAACCTGCAACGTCTGGATGGTCCGGTTACCGGTAATGGTAAGATCATCAACGAGCTGGAAGGTATCTTCAGCGGCGCTGGCTGGGATGTGATCAAAGTCATGTGGGGCGACCGTTGGGACGAACTGCTGCGTAAAGACACCAGCGGTAAACTGATCCAACTGATGGAAGAAACCGTCGACGGCGACTACCAGACCTTCAAATCCAAAAACGGTGCCTATGTGCGTGAGCACTTCTTCGGTAAATACCCGGAGACGGCAGAACTGGTTAAAGACTGGACCGACGATCAAATTTGGGCACTGAACCGTGGTGGTCACGATCCGAAGAAAGTCTACGCTGCACTGAAAAAAGCGCAGGACACCAAAGGCAAACCAACCGTTATTCTGGCGCATACCATTAAAGGTTATGGTATGGGCGACGCGGCTGAAGGTAAGAACATCGCGCACCAGGTTAAGAAAGTTAACATGGATGGCGTGCGTTACTTCCGCGACCGCTTCAACGTGCCAGTGTCTGATGCCGACATCGAAAAACTGCCGTACATCACTTTCGATAAAGAGTCTGAAGAGTACAAGTACCTGCACGAGCGTCGTCAGGCGCTGGGTGGCTACCTGCCTTCTCGTCAGCCTAACTTCAGCGAAAAACTGGAACTGCCAACGCTGGAAGATTTCCGCACTTTGCTGGAAGAGCAGAATAAAGAAATCTCTACCACTATCGCGTTTGTACGTGCACTGAACGTGATGCTGAAGAACCAATCTATCAAAGATCGTTTGGTTCCAATCATCGCTGACGAAGCGCGTACCTTCGGTATGGAAGGTCTGTTCCGCCAGATCGGTATTTATAGCCCGAAAGGCCAGCAGTACACTCCGCAGGACCGTGAGCAGGTTGCTTACTACAAAGAAGACCAGAAAGGTCAGATTCTGCAGGAAGGTATCAACGAGCTGGGCGCAGGTTCTTCTTGGCTGGCGGCGGCAACGTCTTACAGCACCAACAACCTGCCGATGATCCCGTTCTACATCTACTACTCCATGTTCGGTTTCCAACGTATCGGCGACCTGTGCTGGGCAGCGGGTGACCAACAGGCTCGTGGCTTCCTGATCGGTGGTACTTCAGGTCGTACGACGCTGAACGGCGAAGGCCTGCAGCACGAAGATGGTCACAGCCACATTCAGTCTCTGACTATCCCGAACTGTATTTCCTACGATCCGGCATTTGCCTACGAAGTTGCTGTCATCATGCATGACGGTCTGCACCGCATGTACGGTGAAGCGCAGGAAAACATTTACTACTACATCACCACGCTGAACGAAAACTACCACATGCCTGCGATGCCGCAGGGTGCGGAAGAAGGTATCCGTAAGGGTATCTACAAGCTGGAAACGGTTGAAGGTAGCAAAGGTAAAGTTCAACTGCTGGGTTCAGGTTCTATCCTGCGTCACGTACGTGAAGCGGCTCAGATTCTGGCGACAGACTACGGTATCGGTTCTGACGTATTCAGCGTGACTTCCTTCACTGAACTGGCACGCGAAGGCCAGGATTGTGAGCGTTGGAACATGCTGCATCCGACCGAAACGCCGCGCGTACCTTACGTGGCTCAGGTACTGAGCGATGCGCCAGCGGTTGCATCTACTGACTACATGAAGCTGTTTGCTGAGCAAATCCGTAACTTCATCCCAGCGAGCGATTATCGCGTACTGGGTACTGACGGTTTCGGTCGTTCTGACAGCCGTGAGAACCTGCGTCACCACTTCGAAGTGGATGCGTCTTACGTCGTGGTTGCGGCTCTGGGTGAACTGGCTAAACGCGGTGAAATCGATAAGAAAGTGGTTGCTGATGCCATCACTAAATTCAACATCGATGCAGATAAAGTCAACCCGCGTCTGGCATAAGAGGTAAAGATTACATGGCTATCGAAATCAACGTACCGGACATCGGTGCAGATGAAGTTGAAGTCACCGAAGTGCTGGTGAAGGTTGGCGACAAAGTTGAAGCTGATCAGTCGCTGATCACGGTTGAAGGTGATAAGGCTTCTATGGAAGTCCCTTCTCCGCAGGCTGGTGTCGTGAAAGAGATTAAAGTCTCTGTCGGTGACAAAGTTGAAACTGGCAAACTGATCATGATTTTCGATTCCGCCGACGGTGCAGCTGACGCTGCACCTGCTAAGGCAGAAGAGAAGAAAGAAGCCGCTCCGGCTGCTGCACCAGCAGCATCTGCGACGAAAGACGTCAGCGTGCCGGATATCGGCGGTGACGAAGTTGAAGTGACCGAAGTACTGGTTAAAGTGGGCGACACTGTTGCTGCTGAACAATCTCTGATCACCGTAGAAGGCGACAAAGCGTCTATGGAAGTCCCGGCACCTTTCGCAGGTACGGTTAAAGAGATCAAAATCAGCACCGGCGATAAAGTCTCTACCGGTTCTCTGATCATGGTATTCGAAGTCGCGGGTGCAGCACCTGCTGCCGCTCCGGCACAAGCCGCTGCTCCTGCAGCAGCTGCGCCAGCGGCCTCTGCGGCGAAAGAAGTCAACGTACCGGATATCGGTGGTGACGAAGTTGAAGTGACTGAAGTGATGGTTAAAGTTGGCGATAAAGTCGCGGCTGAGCAATCACTGATCACCGTTGAAGGCGACAAAGCTTCAATGGAAGTTCCTGCACCATTCGCGGGTACGGTTAAAGAAATCAAAATCAGCACCGGCGACAAAGTGAAAACCGGTTCACTGATCATGGTCTTCGAAGTGGAAGGCGCTGCACCTGCGGCGGCTCCAGCTGCCAAGCAAGAAGCGGCGGCTGCACCAGCTCCAGCGGCAAAACCTGCTGCTGCACCGGCTGCGAAAGCAGAAGGCAAGAGCGAGTTCGCTGAGAATGATGCTTACATTCACGCAACGCCGGTTATCCGTCGTCTGGCACGTGAATTCGGCGTGAATCTGGCGAAAGTGAAGGGTTCTGGTCGTAAAGGCCGTATCCTGCGCGAAGACGTTCAGGCTTATGTGAAAGATGCAGTGAAACGCGCTGAGTCTGCACCAGCGGCTGCCGCTGGCGGCGGTCTGCCGGGCATGCTGCCATGGCCGAAAGTTGATTTCAGCAAGTTTGGTGAAGTGGAAGAAGTGGAACTGGGCCGCATTCAGAAAATCTCTGGTGCTAACCTGAGCCGTAACTGGGTGATGATCCCGCACGTTACGCACTTCGACAAAACGGATATCACCGATCTGGAAGCGTTCCGTAAACAGCAGAACGCCGAAGCTGAGAAGCGCAGACTGGATGTGAAATTCACCCCAGTTGTCTTCATCATGAAAGCCGTTGCCGCTGCTCTTGAGCAGATGCCACGCTTCAACAGTTCCCTGTCTGAAGACGCGCAACGTCTGACGCTGAAGAAATACATCAACATCGGTGTTGCGGTTGATACCCCGAATGGTCTGGTGGTTCCGGTGTTCAAAGACGTGAACAAGAAGAGCATCACTGAGCTGTCTCGCGAACTGATGGCGATCTCCAAGAAAGCCCGTGATGGTAAGCTGACCGCAGGCGAAATGCAGGGCGGATGCTTCACGATCTCCAGCCTGGGCGGCATCGGGACTACGCACTTTGCGCCGATCGTCAACGCGCCGGAAGTCGCTATTCTTGGTGTGTCTAAGTCCGCGATGGAACCGGTCTGGAATGGTAAAGAGTTCACTCCGCGTCTGATGATGCCGATGTCTCTGTCCTTCGACCACCGTGTCATTGACGGTGCTGATGGTGCTCGCTTCATTACCATCATTAACAATACGTTGTCTGACATCCGCCGTCTGGTGATGTAATCGAAAAGCCGGCCTGACGGCCGGCTTTTTTCTGATAAGCTGTTACTTGTTACAGCTGTCAGTGATCAAGGACAAATCGTTAGTCGCTTGTTGTTTCAAAATTGTTAACGATTTTGTAAACTACAGCGGCAAAGACACGTCCCGGTGGAAGAGGGCGTTATTAAAAATGCACCCTATGGATTTCGGGTGGTAGGAAGGCGGCAAGGGGCTGAATCTCCGGGAGCTTACTCAAGTAAGTGACTGGAGTGAAGACACGATGCTAACGCACCTGCCACTTGAAAGACGACGGGTGTGACGTCACAGACCCGCCGGAAAACAATTAAGAGGTCATGATGAGTACTGAAATTAAAGCTCAGGTAGTGGTACTTGGTGCCGGCCCCGCGGGTTACTCTGCTGCATTCCGCGCGGCGGATTTGGGTCTGGAAACCGTACTGGTAGAGCGCTACTCCACGTTGGGTGGGGTGTGTCTGAATGTGGGTTGTATCCCTTCCAAAGCCCTGCTGCACGTTGCTAAAGTCATTGAAGAAGCAAAAGCACTGGCGGAGCACGGTATCGTGTTCGGTGAACCTAAAACCGACATTGATAAAATCCGTCTGTGGAAAGAAAAAGTCATCACCCAACTGACCGGTGGTCTGGCTGGCATGGCGAAAGGCCGTAAAGTTAAAGTGGTTAACGGTCTGGGCAAATTCACAGGTGCCAACACGCTGGAAGTTGACGGCGAAAACGGCAAAACGACGATCAACTTCGATAACGCGATTATCGCGGCGGGTTCACGTCCAATCCAACTGCCTTTCATTCCTCATGATGACCCGCGCGTAGGGGATTCTACCGATGCGCTGGAGCTGAAAAGCGTCCCAGGACGTCTGCTGGTTATGGGCGGCGGTATCATCGGTCTGGAAATGGGTACCGTTTACCATGCTCTGGGTTCACAGATCGACGTTGTTGAAATGTTCGATCAGGTTATCCCGGCTGCTGACAAAGATGTCGTTAAGGTCTTCACCAAGCGTATCAGCAAGCAGTTCAACCTGATGCTGGAAACCAAAGTGACGGCAGTAGAAGCCAAAGAAGACGGCATCTATGTGACGATGGAAGGCAAAAAAGCGCCAGCCGAGCCACAGCGTTACGATGCGGTTCTGGTTGCTATCGGTCGTGTACCGAACGGCAAAAACCTGGATGCTGGCAAAGCGGGCGTGGAAGTTGACGATCGCGGCTTCATCCACGTTGATAAGCAAATGCGCACCAACGTGCCGCACATCTATGCTATCGGTGACATCGTCGGTCAGCCGATGCTGGCGCACAAAGGTGTGCATGAAGGCCACGTTGCTGCCGAAGTGATCTCCGGTAAGAAACACTACTTCGATCCGAAAGTGATTCCTTCTATCGCCTATACCGAACCGGAAGTGGCCTGGGTAGGTCTGACCGAGAAAGAAGCGAAAGAGAAAGGCATCAGCTACGAAACCGCGACCTTCCCATGGGCAGCGTCTGGCCGTGCTATCGCGTCTGACTGTGCTGACGGTATGACCAAACTGATTTTCGACAAAGAAACTCACCGTGTTATCGGTGGTGCGATTGTTGGGACTAACGGTGGTGAACTGTTAGGCGAAATCGGTCTGGCGATCGAGATGGGCTGTGATGCAGAAGATATCGCACTGACCATCCATGCGCACCCAACGCTGCATGAGTCCGTTGGTCTGGCGGCTGAAATCTTTGAAGGCAGCATCACCGACCTGCCGAACCCGAAAGCGAAGAAGAAGTAAGTTCGCTCAGGTTCGACTAGCGTGAATTCAATCCGGCACCTTTTATAGGTGCCGGATTTTTTTTACGTATCAGAGGCGGGAAATACTCGCGCGCAGAGGAAATCCACGAGTGCCCGTACTTTTGGTGACGGGTGTTTGCTGGCAGGCCACAACACATAGAAGACGCCGCTGCGCTCCACATAGTCGGTCAGGATCGGCTGTAGATGGCCGCTGGCCAGCGGTTCACGGATGGAGAAGTCTGGCAGGTAGGCGATCCCCAGCCCTTGCAGTGCGAAACAGAGGCGCGTTTCGATATTGTTGCAGACCATCGAAGTGGGTAATGGTAACTCTGGTTCGCCGGGGGGAAGTCGTAGCGCCCACGACTCCAGCTTGCCGCTGTTGGGAAAGCGGTAGTGCAGACAGGCGTGCTGCATCAGATCGACAGGTATCTGAGGGGTGCCACGCCGGGTAAGGTAGTCTGGCGCAGCGACTAGCAGAGAACGGAAGGCGCCCAGCCTCCGTGCGGTGAGGCGTGAGTCAACGGGGTCTCCTGTCCGTACCACAGCATCGAAACCTTCCTCAATGACATCCACCATTCGGTCGGTGAAGTCCAAATCCAGTTCGATCTCAGGGTAGTCACGCATGAATTCGCCGAGTATGGGCAACACCAATGAGCTGACCAACGGCAAACTTACCCGCAGGCGTCCGCGTGGTACGGCGCTGGTCTGCGACAGTTCCAGTTCTGCTGCTTCGATCTCAGCCAAAATTCGCCGGCTACGCGCCAGAAATAATGAGCCTTCGGCGGTTAATGTGATGCTGCGCGTACTGCGGTGAAATAGCCTCACGCCCAATTTTTCTTCAAGCCGAGCGATGCTTTTGCCTATCGCAGACGCTGACACGCCCAGCAGTCGGCCAGCGGCAATGAAACTGCGTGTTTCGGCCACCTGCACAAATACCGCCAGGCCATTCAGGCTATCCATATTCCCTCTCTATTGCGGACAATTTATTCCATATATTAAGGAACAGTAGCCTACTTTTTCTTTAATTGTCGATTTTCTATCGTAACGGGAACACTCATTGATAAAAGGAACACCCGTGATAACTCCCGTATTTTCTCTGGATGCCTCAACAGCCTCTCTCTCTGCACGAATTCAGGCCGTCGTTCAACAGGCGCTGATCGATGGGCGTTTGGTCGGTGCTGTCGTGCTGGTCGCGCGCAACGGAGAATTGATTCATCAGCAGGCCGCAGGATGGGCTGACCGGGAAAGCGCCCGCCCTATGGCGCTGGACGCCATCTTCCGGCTGGCTTCTGTCAGCAAGCCCATCGTGTCGGGTGCGGCACTGGTACTGGTGGCGCAAGGTCGGCTCGATCTGGATGAGGATATCACTCGCTGGATGCCGACGTTCCAGCTCCGGCTGGCCGACGGTAGCCCTGCTCGCGTTACCGCGAGGCAGTTGCTTAGCCACACCGCGGGTTTGGGCTACCGCTTTTTCGAGCCCCATGCAGACGGCCCCTATGCACAGGCGGGTATCTCAGACGGTATGGATGCCTCTGGTATCAGCCTGACTGAGAACCTGCGTCGTATCGCCAGCGTTCCCCTGCAATACGTGCCGGGTGAAGCCTGGGGTTATTCGCTGGCAACCGATGTCTTGGGAGCCTTGATCGAACGCATCCACGGTACGTCATTGAACGAGGCGGTTCGCCAACTGGTGACCGACCCGCTGGGCATGCACGATACCGACTTCGTTGTGCGCGACCCCTCGCGCCTGACTACTGCTTACGTGAACGACACCCCGCAGCCGCATCGCCTGACCGAAGGTGAAACGGTTTCTCCCTTTGAAGGGGCAATTGGCATTGCGTACAGCCCTGCTCGCATCTTTGATCCTCAGGCTTTTCCATCAGGTGGTGCTGGCATGGCAGGCACGGCCTGGGATCTGTTGCGCCTGCTGGAAGCCCTGCGTAAAGGGGGCGGCGTCCCGCTGCCTGACGCGCTGATCGAGGAGATGGGGCGCGATCAGACGCAGGGGCTGGAACTGCCCAATGCACCGGGCTGCGGTTTTGGCCTCGGCTTCTCGGTCTTACGCGATCCGCTGTTAGCCGAGTCGCCGGAATCATCAGGCACCTGGCGTTGGGGAGGTGCCTACGGTCATTCATGGTTTGTCGATCGAACACAAGGTTTGAGCGTAGTGGCTTTCACCAACACGATGTACGAAGGGATGTCGGGGCGTTTTGTCACCGACCTGCGTGATGCCGTGTATGGCGAGTTGGAGGCTGCGCAATGACTGCCTCACTGACCTATATACACCGTGACAGGCTGCCCGTTGCCTCATTGCTGGCATTAGCCACGGCAGCGTTCATCACTATCCTGACCGAAGCGCTGCCAGCGGGCTTGCTGCCGCAAATGGCGCAAGGTTTGGCGGTGTCCGAAGCCTGGGTCGGGCAAACCGTCACTATCTACGCCATGGGTTCCCTGATGGCAGCAATCCCGCTGACTGCCGCTACGCAAGGTGTGCGTCGCCGCCAGTTGCTGCTAGCAGCCATTGCAGGTTTCGCTGTCGCCAATATTATTACTGCATTTTCCGGTAGCTACGTGCTAACGATGGCGGCGCGTTTTCTAGCGGGTGTTTCCGCTGGGCTGCTGTGGGCGCTGCTGGCGGGCTATGCTGCCCGTATGGTGCCTGAACACCAGAAGGGACGAGCTATTGCGATAGCGATGGTCGGCACGCCATTAGCCTTGTCGCTCGGTGTACCCGCGGGGACTTTTCTTGGCAACGTGATCGGCTGGCGAATGTGTTTCGGGATGATGAGTGGTTTGGCAGTCGTGCTCATGTTGTGGGTACGTATTCAGGTGCCGGATTTCGCTGGGCAATCAACAGGCAAGAGGCTATCCATGGGGCAGGTGTTCACCATGGCAGGCGTGCGACCCGTGTTATGCGCAGTCTTGGCCTTTGTACTGGCGCATAACATTCTCTACACCTACATTGCATCGTTTCTCGCGGCGGTGGACATGGTTGCACAGACCGGTCTGGTACTGCTGGTATTCGGCGTCGCATCATTGGTGGGTATCTGGATCGTCGGCGTACTGATTGACCGTTATTTGCGCGCCCTGACGCTTGGCTGCTCAGCATTGTTCTGTCTGTCCGTACTGGCGCTTGGCGTGGCAGGTGATGTACTGGCCGTGGTCTATGCGGCAGTGGCTGTCTGGGGAGTCGCCTTCGGCGGTGCAGCGACGTTATTCCAGACGGCTCTTGTCAGAACGGCGAAAGGGGGGACCGACGTGGCGCAGTCTATGTTGGTTACCGCCTGGAACATGGCTATTGCAGGGGGCGGTATCATCGGCGGTGTTCTGCTGGAGCGCCTCGGCGTTGCCGCCTTCTCTCCGGTGCTGCTGGTGCTGTTATTGATTACGTTCGTTGTGGTGTGGTCTGCCAGACAGCATGGGTTCCCCACCGCACGACGGTAAGGTGCCGGATTTTTTGTCTGTGATTTTTCTAGCGCAATAAACTGTCTATTTATCATACATAGACGCCATGATTTCTTGCCTTGTTTTCGTGATTGATAATTACGCTGCTGTACTAATCTGGCGTGGATATGCCTGTATGCAATTTGTACAACGGGAGTAAGGGCATTCTTCACGTAATCAAGGAGAGAAAATGAAACGCTATTTATCAACGCCGCGAGCCGGCGTCATTGCTGTTACATTGCTTGCTACACTGATGGGCGGTGGGCAGGATGGGCTGATGACGTCGGCTTATGCGGCAGGAAAAAGTAAGCAAATTGAATTGCTGGATCGCGGACTGTTTGCATTCAAATCATCGAAACATGTTTTTTTAAGCTGGCGGCTTTTCGCTACTGACCCCGAAAACATTGCTTTTAATCTCTATCGAGATGGTCAACTCATCAATCCTTCCCCTCTGAGTACAACGACTAACTTTATCGATCCGGATGGTAAAGCCGATTCTATTTATGCGATACGTCCGGTCATTAAGGGCGTCGAAGGAAAAGAGGACGTCGCTAAATCAGTACTGAACGGCCAGCGTTATCAGTCTATTCCGTTAAAGAAACCTGCCGATGGGGTGACGCCAAAGGGTGACACCTATTCCTATGGTGTGAATGATGGATCGGTTGGCGATCTGGATGGCGATCGCGAATACGAGTATGTGATCAAGTGGGCACCGAGTAACTCAAAAGATAATGCGCACTCTGGCTACACTGGCAACGTTTATATTGATGCCTATAAGCAGGATGGAACGCGGCTGTGGCGCATTGATTTAGGAAGGAATATCCGATCTGGAGCACATTACAACGATTTCATCGTGTATGACCTGGATGGTGATGGCAAAGCGGAAGTGATGATGAAAACCGCCGATGGTACGGTGGATGGTACAGGAAAGGTTATCGGTAATAGTCAGGCGGATTACCGTAGTAACAACGGTTATATTCTCACTGGGCCTGAATACCTGACGGTATTTAATGGCCAAACCGGGAAAGCGATGGCGACAGTGGATTACCTCCCCGAACGTGGTGATGTGTGCGGCTGGGGTGACTGCTATGGTAATCGCGTTGACCGTTTTCTGGCGGGTGTCGCCTATCTTGATGGGGAACGCCCTAGTGCGGTATTTTCGCGTGGTTATTACCGACGCGCCGTGGTTGTCGCGTGGGACTGGCGTAATGGCAAGCTGACGAAACGCTGGACGTATGACAGCGGAACGGCTGGTGATGTGCTGAACACGGCGTATGGGCAAGGCGCACACCACCTTCGTACTGGCGATGCGGATGGCGATGGGAAAGACGACATTATCTTTGGCGCAGCAACGATCGGCAGCAACGGCAAGCTATTGAATTCCACTGGCTTGGGACATGGTGATGCGCTGCACTTTGGCGTGCTCGATCCTTCGCGTACCGGTAAGCAGGTCTTTATGGTGCATGAGTCCGCGAGCCAGTATGGTAATAACGCGATGGAGATGCACGATGCCGCCACGGGCAAGATCCTTTGGGGATATAGTAACGGTTCGGGTGGTGATAATGGGCGCGGCGTCTGTATGGATGTCGATCCCGCTCACTTAGGGGTGGAATGCTGGTCTTCGCAAGGCGGGTTGTTTAATACGAAAGGCGAGCGGATTTCCGATAAGAAACCATCGCAAATCAATTTTGCTATCTGGTGGGATGGCGATCTGCTGCGTGAGTCATGGGATCGCGCGACGATTGATAAATGGATACCGGCTAAAGAGAAAACCGAGCGGGTGTTCAGCGCTTATACCTACAATTCGGGGACGTGGATAAATGGGACGAAAGCGACACCCGTCCTGAGTGCCGATCTGTTTGGCGACTGGCGTGAAGAGTTCATTATTCCCAAGTCTGATAGTAGCGAACTACAGATTTTCAGCACGACGTCGGAAACCACATACCGTATGCCAACGTTGATGCACGACCCGGCCTATCGGACACAAGTCGCGGCTCAGAATGCGGGCTATAACCAGCCGCCGCATACCAGCTTCTATCTTGGTGAAGGAATGACGTTTCCGGTAAAATGGGAAAGTGTTTATACCGTACCTAAATAATGTTTTCTCGGCACGATGACGATCGTGCCGATTTTTCTTCCAACGTATCGGGTTATCTGGGGGTGTATCACGGATTAGTGCGAACTAAATGATTCCTGATTCTGCCCGGCTCAAGGTTAGCGAGGATAATGCTGTTGCGAAAATTGGCTAATAAACACGCATGATGTTTGGTATTATAGACCCCAACGAAGTGCAACAGGCTATGCTTATAATGTCACCAGTCCTCAACGATAGCGGGAGTTTTGATATGGCGATTCTTCCAATGTCATATAGCCCCGCCACTATGGCGCGGGAATATCGGAAAATTGGCGAAACGAGTGTGAACGGTCGCGCTGTGGATATTTATATCCATAATGAGCGGCATCATGCCGTTGCCATATATGGAGAGCCTGATGACGTTAACGGTGATTTACGGCATGTTGTTGTCGCAAAGATTGATCTGAAATCCCGTAACAGCGACGACGATGCCGAAACTATTTTGGCTGTCATAGGTTATTACGAGAACCTGCAACCGGTGAGTGACTACCTTACTCAGGTTGAAGGCGTGATTGTCACCAAACGTGAACGAAACGCCAATGTCGCCAGCGCTATGTATAAGGCGCTCATTAACGACGGTATCGTGCTGGTTAGCGATAACGTTCAATTCCCTGGAGGGAAGGCGTTGTGGGCGCGTATGGCACGTAAAGAGGTTGGCATTGAGGTATTTGTGTTCGACTCAGAACAACGTACTTTCTGGCCGTATGACGGAGAACGGATTCGATACGATGGTCGCAGCATTCCCGAAAGCGATATATGGAGCCTTGCGCCTAATGAATCGCGAAAAGGAGTTGTGCTGGTGGCTGAACGCAAACGAGACGAATCAGCCGCTTGATGTCGTTCTGCTCTGAGACGTTAAGCGATTTCAAATCGTTATTATGCAATAAATTGAACACTCTGATCGCTGACGTGTGTGGTATTCCCCTCTGCGCCTACGCTGTTGCGACGAACCTTTTTTGCCAGTCGCTTCGCAGAATGCGCGTTCCGTCCGTTTATTTTTAGCGGCGTCAATTACAATCAAACCTAAAAAAGAAACGACGTTTTATTTTTGAGGTTATGATGAATCTTAATACCTTACGCTCCTCTGTCTGGCTACTGGCGGCTTTGCTGACCAGCCCTTCACTGATGGCGAACGATATGAACCCTACGATTCAACCCGTGACAGATCAGGCGGTGACGGATGAAGGACTGCCTTCATTTTATCCGCAGCTTAAACAGCAGATGACCTACTCGGACTCTTGGCTATCGGGGAATTTTACGGATTTTAGCGAATGGCAAGCCCAGTCGAGAAAAACGCTGCGTTCGCTGCTCCTGACGCCGGATTCCACCAAAGACTTTGCCCCGCAGACGATGGAAAAACAGGATCGCGGCAGCTATACGGCGGAGAAAGTCGCTTTCAACCTGACCGATGAAAGCCGCGTAGATGCGTTGCTTTTGACGCCAAAAAGCGCGGGGCCGCATCCTGCGGTGATCCTGCTGCACGATCACGGCGCGAAGTTTGATATCGGCAAAGAGAAGATGATCAAGCCGTGGGGCAATGACAAGCAGCTCGATTCTGCACAGGCGTGGGCCGATAAGTTCTTCACCGGCCGTTTTGTCGGGGATGAACTGGCGAAGCGGGGTTATGTGGTGTTGGCGGTCGATGCGCTAGGTTGGGGATCGCGCGGGCCAATTAAATATGAGCAGCAGCAGGCGCTGGCGAGCAATTTCTTTAATCTGGGGCGCTCACTCGCGGGGCTGATGGCCTACGAAGACATGCGGGCGACAGACTTTCTGGCATCGCTTGAACAGGTTGATAAGCAACGTATTGGCGTCGTGGGTTTCTCGAGGGGTGCCTATCGTGCCTGGCAGCTCGCCGCGCTGTCCGACAAGGTAGCGGCAACGGCAGCGGTATCCTGGATTGGCACGTATGACGGCCTGATGACGCCGGGCAACAATGTGCTGAGAGGGCAGTCGGCATTCTACATGCTGCATCCGGGGCAACCGACGCGCTTTGATTTCCCTGATGTGGCGAGCGTCGCCGCGCCAAAACCGATGCTGCTATTTAACGGTGGTCAAGACAAACTGTTCCCGACGCAATCCGTTGAAGATGCTTACGCTAAAATGCACAAGGTGTGGCAATCCCAGCGGGCGGACAGCAAGCTGCAAACCAAAATCTGGCCTGAGCTGGGGCACGTTTTCTATCAGGAACAGCAGGAAGAAGTCTTTAGCTTTTTAGACCAATGGCTAAAGCTCTAGCTGTAAATGCCTGAATTATAATAAGTTTTTTGATAACATCAGCTTACTGATGCATGACTCGCCTCTGCGTGCCGCGGCATTCAGAGGTTTTTTAATTTTACAGGGACGAAGTGATGAGGAAATATCTGGGTATTATCATGATGGCGCTATGGCTGTCGGGCTGTAATGGAGAGGAAACACTTAGCGAGGGAAAATATCTGGTTGAGGATGTTCGCGTTGTGTTTGATAACAGTAAACATCCTGAAGCCAATAAAAACAGAGATGAGCTTCAGGAAAATATCACACAAAGCTTCAAAGGCATTAAAGACGATATCTACTTCAATCTGACGCCGACGCAGGTGATTTACACTACTTCGGATGGCGAATATACCAGGGAGATCAAAGATAACCGAGTGCAGATAAACGGTATGTTGCACACGCTAAAAATCGATGGAAAGAACACGGTTCACTTTGTGTCAGATAAAAAATCAGCCTGTGCATTTTATTACTGTGAAATCACTATGGTATTGAAAAAGACAAAAGCACAGTCACCCGATTTACTCAAAATCCAGCAGCGTTTTGACGAACGAAAAAAAGCCTATCAGGCGCAGCTTCTTGAAGAGAAAGAGGCATTTAACAGCGCGCCGATGGATGATTTTCCCGGTATTCCCTTTTATCCCGAAGAATATTTCACGATTAAGCTGCCGTTTAGCATGTACGACAAGCTGAGCCTACGAGATCACGGGATGTATATTCGCAAGATGGGGCGTCTACTCATCGACCGAGAAAATAAAGACACGCAGATCTACACCTATCGGGATAAGCAGAATAACACCGACGTTGACCTGTTTAGTGTTAGCGCGGCGAAAGAAGATTTTAATCTGGCGTTGTGGCTGAAAGGGCAAAAGGGCGTGTTATTCCAGTCGGAAAACGGCGCGGCATACGATAACCAACAAGGCAAATTGGAAGCCGTCTATTTTCAATATGATGAGGCTAAGCAACGCTACTTTATTGGGTTAGCGAATGCTGAAGATGTTGTCTCGTTAGCCAATGCATTTGCTGTACTGCGTACGATGGATGAACGTTACCGCGGCGAGCAGGCATTGTCGATGTACGATCTGGCATTATCTCAGCCGGAATTGGAAGCGAAGTATGGTGTAAAGATTACTGATGAATTTAAGATCGCAGAAATGCATCAGGCTATCTGGAAAGCACTCGAACAGCGCATGGAAAAGCCTGAGCGCTTTATTAAACGGAGCATGTCAAAAACGCGCATTGAAATAAAATTCCCGTCGGAAGTATTTAAGTACGATGTTTATTTTAAGGTCGCTCCTCAGTCGATTCCTGAACTCATGGCTGAAACCAAAGAGATCGTCCCTGAAGGTAAAGAAGTTGATAACATCTTTATTTATGGCGACAGCGCGTTTGTCGGCTATGAATACGATGTGAATGTGGGAAGTGGACTCACATTACAATTTTTAGTCCCGAAAGATGCAGGAACGCCGCTGGAACGCCTGATGTTCCTGCATGTATTACGTCAGCTTGATGTGACGCGATTCCCAGCTATTTCCGCGCAAGAGAAAAAGAACCTGTTTACGTATGGCGAAGCGACGTCTTTTAAAAACAACCTTGATAATCGCTACTTCAAGGTAGAAGAAGGTCTCATCGACAGCACGGGCAAGCTGATCGTCAAGAATCCTGATGATGGCTATTTCAATTTTGACTATCGCTTTCCCCACATACTGGCGACCCACTATAAATCAGAGGGGGAAGGGAATTACTCCAGAGTGCCGGGCGTGACGGTATTTGATGAAAAAGGGAAATGGCTTTCCCATCAGAAAGACTAATTTGATCTGACTGCGTGGTGGTTGTCGGTAATGGTATTGGCGGTCATGGCATTGCCAGTAATGGTGCTGTCGATAATGACGGTTATCGACAGCACCTCGCATCCAGCTAAAACAGCATCCCGTTAAACCAGTATTTTGTTAAAACAGTAGCCCAAGCAAATAGCGTAGATCGCCTTCCTGCCGTAATGCGCAGCGGTCGGCGATCTGGCTGCTGTCGAGATGTGTCAGCGAGCCGATGGTTTGCTGCAGCTTGGCACGGAGATCGGTGGGGCGCGCTGAGGTTTCCTGACGTGTGGTGCGATGGATTAGCGTGCTGCCGTCACGCAGGTGCAGCGTAACCTCATGAAAACGTGCTTCCGGGTCAAGCTCGTCAGGCGGCGCGGTTTCATCGGCGCGGCGTATGACGCGATTCGCCAGCGCGGAGATCGTAGTTTCAACCGGGGCTTCCGAGAAATGTGCCAGCTTCAGTTCCCCTTCAATCAGCGCCGCCGCAATCACATATTCCAGACTGAACCGTGCTTCTACGCCGTTGGTCGCGTTACGGATAAAAGGAGCAACATCGCCGCCCGGTGGGAAAGTCACCGTGATATGTTCGATGGCATCGGCCAGATCGGCATCCGCACCATTCTGCTTATGCCATTGTTCCCGCAGTGCAAACGCGGCTTCGGCAGCGCTGTGGGTGCCGCCACAGGTCGGGTAGCGCTTGAACTCCAGACCGGGAGACAGCATGCGCCACGGCGCGCCCCAGTTTTCAACCAGCAACTCCGGCTGCTGTTTTTGATCGCCGTGCGCGGCAAGAAAGGCGTCAATCACCTGCTGTTCGTTGCCCTCGAAGCCCGCTAAGCCCAGCTTGACGGCGGTTAACCCCGCTCTGGCGGAAAGCCCGGCATGTAGCGGTTTGACCGCTGAACCAAACTGCGCTCTTAGCCCGGCGGCCTGTGTGGCAGCCAAGCCAAGAATGGTTTGCGTCTGTTCTACCGAGGCACCAGCCAGACGTGCGGCGGCTGCGGCAGCGGCGATAGCACCGAGCGTAGCCGTGTTGTGGTAGCCGAGGCTGTAATGACGCGGGCCGCATGCCAGCCCGATTCTGCCTGCGGCTTCCACGCCGATCACATACGCCGTCAAAAATGCTTCTTCCGTGATGGATGAGTCTTCTGCTGCCAGGGCAAACAGGGCAGGCAGAATGACGGTGCTGGGATGTCCACGAAACGCCGGATGATAATCGTCAAAGTCCAGTACGTGACCGGCATAACCCAGGATCAGACTGCGCGTCAGGCTGTCCGTGCCGCTGAAGACCTGCTTTAACGGCGCAAGCCCGCTATCGGCAATCGCTCCCTGTGCGATGGGAAGTGCGGTGGAAACAAAGTCAGTCACCCCGTCGCGGGCGGCATCAATCGCTTCTCGATTGGGGGCGCTATGGATGATGTGGTGGGCAAGCGTTGCGGTGATATCAGTCTGATTGGTCATGGATAGTCATGTGCTGGCAGAAAAATACTAATTTACTGCGCATCGCTGAATAGCGATTAATAACCAAACGGAATAATAAATTCCATTTGGTTATTAGTGATTGAGGATCAGAAACGGTCTTTTAGCTGTCCCGGCGTAATACCGAATGCACGGCGCAGGGCGGTGGCAAAGTTGGCGGGGCTGTTGTAACCGGCGATGCTGGCTGCCTGTGCAATACCGATGCCGTCTTTCTGCAAGGCCAGCATGGCGCGCTGCAAACGGCAGTTACGCAGGTATTCAAACACGCTCATATTGAACGTCTGACGAAAATGGCGCTGTAGCGTGCTTTCACTCATGTTGACGCTTTTGGCGATTTCACTCATCGAAAGGTGGTCGGCGCTACCGCTTTCCAGCATGTCTCTGACCTGTTGAATACGGTGGTAGCTGCGCAGAGTAACGCCGCTGCTTTTGTCCTGCGCCACGCTGGCGGTCAATGAGGTAAACGCCTCGATAATCAGGCTCATACACTGCATTTCCAGATAAAGGCGCTGGAGCGGCGTTTGGCAAGGTTCAGCGTCCAGCGTTTGTAAGGCAATCGCCAATGCCTGTCGGGACGGTGTCCACAGGTGTATTGCCAGGTGAGTCTGCGTGAAATCGTGGATGGCCTGCCAGTCGCCAACGGTATCCATCATATTGCCGTACAGCCATTCCCTGTCGAACGTCAGCGTAATCGTTCGTTCATATTCATCACGCTTGCCGATTCGGGTAAACATCGTCGGCTCCGTTAGTGCAATCAGCGAGGCGGGCTGACTCTCTCCCAGATGCAGTTCCTGATGGCCAAATGAGATATGTGCGTTGCCACTGACCACGATGGCCAGCTTGATCGCGCCATCCAGCAGGTTTTGAGTTTTCATGTTGTGGCGATTAATCACATCCGCAGTATGCAGGATCAGATGGGGATTGAGCTGTACGACAGTGAACGACCCGAATAGCACTGGCGTGTTATCGATTAGCCGAGGCCCGATAAAACGGTAATTATTCGCGACCAGACTCGATTGCTGAACGATATGATCTTTATAGATCGGCTTTGATGACTGAGTGAAGCTGCGCACGTGATTACCTACCTGATTAAACCCTTCGACCTGCGCCTTCCATTTTGATGCTTTGGCAAAACATTTTGCTGCTAGAGCAAACCCCGTCCTGAATAACAAATGTAACAATGACCGCGCCAAAATGGTAATGCAAATACTTCTCAATAGCATTTTTCGTTGAGGACGTCACATTGCACGATAAATGCATTTTCCATTTCCGGCAATGCGGAGAAAAGGGCTGATTGATTACACACAGCATTTCATAACAACACGACATAATGCCATTGGCATGACGCTTCTCCCCGATAACCGCCACGTTTGCGCGTTTTATCTCCGCCGTTATTCAGCGTTTTGCTGATTGTCGTTAGGTGTCGCTGTACCGGCTGCGATGTTGATCCTTTTTCAGGCTACTTATTCATTTCTTACAGGGCAGGATAATTTTGATGAAACTACCACAATCGCGTCGTTATCTGGCGACGCTCATTGGCGTTAGCTGCGGGATGACGTCGTTTCTGAGCGCTGCGCAGACCTCGCCTTCAACAGAACCTGCCCCTCAGGTGCAGAATCAGGCCGAAAGTAAAGCATCGGGCGATACGATGGTGGTGACGGCGGCTGAGCAAACCCGTCAGGCTCCGGGCGTGTCGGTGATTACGGCTGAAGATATCAGCAAGCGTCCGCCTGCTAACGATCTGTCCGATCTGATTCGCACCATGCCGGGCGTCAATCTGTCCGGTAACTCAACCAGCGGCCAGCGCGGTAACAATCGCCAGATCGATATCCGCGGCATGGGACCGGAAAACACGCTGATTCTGGTGGATGGCAAACCCGTGTCGAGCCGTACGGCAGTACGTTACGGCTGGCGCGGCGAGCGCGATACCCGTGGTGATACCAACTGGGTGCCTGCCGATATGGTCGAGCGCATTGAAGTGCTGCGCGGCCCAGCCGCGGCGCGTTATGGTAACGGCGCAGCGGGCGGTGTGGTTAACATCATCACCAAACAGCCAAGTCAGGAATGGCATGGCACCTGGAACACCTACCTGAATGCGCCGGAGCATAGTTCAGAAGGTGCCACCAAGCGTACCGATTTCAGCCTGATGGGCGGACTGACTGACAGCTTGAGCTTCCGTCTGTACGGCAACCTGAATAAAACCGAGGCTGATGCACGCGATATTAACCAAGGGCATCAGTCCGCACGCGCGGGCAATCAGTCAGCTTCACTGCCTTCCGGGCGTGAAGGCGTGCGTAATAAAGATATCAACGGCCTGTTGCGTTGGGATATGACCAAGCAGCAGGCGTTGGAGTTCGAAGCGGGTTCCAGCCGTCAGGGCAATATCTATGCGGGCGATTCGCAAAATACCAACACCAACCCGCTTGTCGTGAGTAATTACGGCAAGGAAACCAACCGCATGTACCGCCAGAACTTTGCGGTCACGCATCGCGGCTACTGGGACAGCGGCGTCAGCTCTACGTCGTACCTGCAATACGAACGCACGCACAATACCCGTATCCTTGAGGGACTGTCTGGCGGTTTAGAAGGGATTTTTGATACGACGAGTCCGAACCAATATGGCACGATAACGCTGGATAATTTCACTGCACATAACGAAGTCAATATTCCACTAAATGTCTGGGTCGATCAGGTGCTCACGTTCGGGGTTGAGTGGAACGAGCAGAAGATGAAGGATCCGGTTTCGAACTTGCAGACGACAACCGAAGCGGGCAGTGTGGGTTCACTGAGCAGCAGCGGTCGTAGTGAGAAATCCGCTGCTCGTCTGGCTTCCGCTTTCGTGGAAGATAACGTCCAACTGACGGACAGTACCATGCTGACGCCAGCACTGCGTGTCGATCATCACAGCACGGCCGGCACCAACTGGAGCCCGTCGCTCAACCTGTCGCAGGAACTGGGTGACGACTATACGCTGAAGTTAGGTATTGCTCGTGCTTACAAAGCGCCGAACTTATACCAGACTAACGAGAATTATCTCCTTTATAGCCGTGGACAGGGCTGTGCTGGCGGCACGTCTTGCTACCTGATCGGTAATGAAGACCTGAAGGCGGAAACCAGCCTGAATAAAGAAATTGGTCTGGAGTTTCACCGTGATGGATTGATCGCTGGCATCACCTATTTCCATAACGATTACCGCAACAAGATTGAAGCAGGCAACAATGTCATCGGCAAAGCGGTGGGCGGCACCAATGCTCAATATGCTAATGCCAATATCTTCCAGTGGGGCAATGTGCCGAAAGCCGTTATTCAGGGACTGGAAGGTAACCTGACCGTTCCCGTCACGGAGACCATCAACTGGCGTAACAACCTGACCTGGATGCTGGAATCGAAAAATAAAACCACGGGCGATTATCTGTCAATTACGCCGGAGTTTACCCTGAATTCATCGGTGGACTGGCAGGCGACGGAGAGCCTTTCCTTCCTGGCCGATGTGACTTGGTATGGTCGCCAGAAGCCGAAGAAATATAACTACAAAGGTGAGCGCGTAACGGGTAGCGCAACCAATGAGTTAAGCCCTTATGCGCTGTTCGGGTTAAGCAGTACCTATAAGTTTAACAAGAACCTGAGCGTGACCGGCGGTGTCGATAACCTGTTTGATAAACGCCTGTTCCGTGCGGGTAATGCGCAGGATGTGGTGAACAATAACGTGGTTACCATCGCGGGTGCCGGTGCGGCAACCTATAACGAACCGGGACGGACTTTCTTTGTTAGCGTGAATACGTCGTTCTAAGTGTTATATCCGTCATACTGAATCGCGAACGCCACGGTGCTATTGTGCCGTGGCATTTCTTATGGCGTGCCGTTGCCGCTATCAGGGACAGAAAATGCCTTTTAAGGTGGCGACGATTTTTTCCACGTCCTGATTTTCGATGCGGTAGTACAGCGTTTGTGATTCGCGCCGATAGCTAATCAACCCTTCTTCACGCATTTTTGCCAGATGCTGCGAGAGGGCGGACTGGCTGAGTGGGATGTGTTCAAGCAGCGTGCCAACCGACATTTCGCCGTGCTCGATAAGCAGGCAAAGCACCAGTAGCCTGTTCTCGTTGCCAATCGCGCGCAGCATCGCTGCTGCTTTTGCCGCACCGTCCTGCATGAATTCCCGATCCGAATTGCTCAACGCCATGTTCCTACCATCCTGCGTAACTGACTAATTTAGTGATGCCTAATATATTGAGCTTATCATACCCTTGGCCATGAGCGAGGATAATGACTGACATCGATAAAACAGCGCATAACGGAGCCAGCGCGATGCGACCAGCGGTTTACAATAGGGGCGTTCCTCCCTAGAATGGCGCGACATCCTTTCCTGAATCTGCTGCTGCAGGAAAAACAACCTTCTCTCCGAAACGGGAGGAGCGATTTTTTGTTTTTCTAGGTAGCACCATGTCTACATTTACTCGCTTACAAAAACGTTTATCCCGTTTGGGGATAGACACCGATTACCAACATTCTATTTATCATCTCCGCAGGCAGCATGCGGAAGCGCAGGTTCTGTTGCCGGACACGTTGCCGCTGGAAGAAAAGGCGGTTCAGCAACTGCTGGATTTCGCCTCGGTTCACCTACCGGGCAGCGATGCACGCGTCTGTGCTGCTCGCGCGACGCCGGATTTCCATCCCGGTACGCTTGCGCCCGTCGGCAGCATTGTCGCCACAACGGAGAACTTCGTTATCCCTGCGGCGATTGGGACGGATATCAATTGCGGCATGCGACTGCTGACGACGGGCGTGCATCATACGGATGCGGATGAGCACAAACCTGCGCTGATTCAGTCACTCAAAAACACGTTACTGCTGGATCGGCGTGATGTTCCCGTTACGCCGGATTCGTTTTCTGCGCTCTTTGATGAGGGGTTGTCCGCGTGGCTGGCGACACTGCCTCAGCAGGGGCTTTGGCAGGAGGTGGACTTCCGGCGGCTGTCGGCGGAACTCGGCTCCATCGCCGGAACCGATGCGGTTCGTGCCAATAGTCGGCATGCGCCTGAGCCGTTTTTTGCGCCTCGCGAGATACTTCGACCTTCCAGTCTGGGCACGGTAGGATCGGGTAACCATTTCGTTGAGCTGCAAATTGTCGATGCCGTGTTGGACAGGCACGCGGCGTATCAGGCCGGCGTACAGGAAGGCGAAGTCGTGGTGATGATTCACACAGGTTCACGGGACGTGGGCTTTTATGTCGGCCAGCGTGGGATCGATAAAGCGCGAGCCTGTTGGCCTGCGGGAGAGAAATATCCGACATCCGGCCTGTTTGGTCTGGTTGATGAGCAGGCGACGGACTATATGGAAGCCATGGGCGTCGCCGCCCGCTATGCGTGGATCAACCGGATCGTGCTGACTGAACTGATTCGCTCTTCCTGGAAGCAGGTGTTTACGCATGACGCCAGCAAGCTGGTGGTCGATCTGTCGCATAACATTATCCTGCCGGAACATGGAATGAATCTGCATCGTAAAGGGGCGACGCCCGCCAAAGCCGGGGAATTTGCGCTGATTCCCGGTTCAATGGGCGATTACTCTTATCTCGTTACAGGGAAGGGAAATCCCGATTGGCTGTGGTCGTGTTCACACGGTGCGGGGCGTGCCGAACGGCGGCAAAGTATGCGTAACAAGGTCGATACGGCGAAGCAGGCAGATACGTTGCCTTGGCAATGCATCACGCTGAAAGACGAACGCCTGCGGGAAGAAGCGCCAGCAGCCTATAAACCGGTTGCGCCTGTGATTGATATTCAGGCGCAGTCAGGGCTGATTCAACCTGTAGCACGGCTACGCCCGTGGCTGACGTTTAAGGCCTGATGTGACCCGCTCTAGCGGGAAGTGATTCGATAGTCTTTGTACTAAAAATGACGACCCAATCGGCGAGCTGTCGATTGGGTCGTGTGTTCTTCGTTACCGGAATCCGTTCGTCAGGTATCTGTCATAGGAATAAACGCAGCAAATTATGGTTTTTGCTTGATGACGTTATTAGCACCGCTAGAAGAGAGTTTCGGCTCTGTTCCTCCCCATGAGAGACGGTTGCTGATGCCATTGAAGGAAACAACGGCGGGGCCTTTAAAATCCAGATCGAGATGATGTTCCGTACCCGTCACATTCACCTTCGCTGGTTTATCCTCGGCAAGGATGTGCGTGCGGATGGTGTTTTTATACGCGGCGACAGTCAAGTCACCTGTCGATTGACCTGTGGCGGCAATCTCTGAACCGGTTACGGTGAGCGATGTGGCGGTATCGAACGTGATGTTGTGCTCGGAACCCGCGACGGAAATATCGGCACATTTGCCGGTCAGTACGATGTGATTGCCGTTGCCTGAAATAGTGACATCATTGCCATTACAAGGAATATCGCGCGTTAAACCGATCCCCTCCAGCTCGATAGGGGCGGCATAGACGGATGCGGTGAATGCGAAAGCAGAGACGAAAACCATTGGCAGATACCGTGTTATCTTCATGGCGTTTTTTCCTGTGATCAAAGAGGTCATCCGGCATCATTGCCGTGAAGGCACCTATCATCTGTTAACACTTTTCCCGACTCTATTGCGAACATTCTGATTATCGCTACGCCATCAAACGATGATTAATCGCGCTATGTTGTTAAAAACTTACCTATTATGTGGTTAACTCAGCATAGTTAGTGTGCGCCGTCAGGGACATGCTATTCTGCTGATGTCGGCATTTTTTAGTGATAGTGAAATTGGGCACATAGCATAGTTGAATAAAAATTAATGTTGCTATTATGTGAACGAATTAACAATCAATTCAAATCCTGATATGCTGACGAGGCTGGACCGGACACTCTACTACCTTACATCCACACGCTGGCACCCAGGCATGGACACCACAAGCGGGAACAAGAGCGCCGGGCATAATGAAGACAATGAGAGCGAGGAGAACGTCGTGCTAGAAGAATATCGTAAGCACGTAGCCGACCGGGCTGCGCAGGGGATTGTTCCTAAACCGTTAGATGCCACGCAGATGGCCGCGCTGGTTGAGTCACTCAAGAATCCCCCGGCGGGCGAAGAAGAAGTATTGCTTGACCTGCTGATTAACCGTGTCCCCCCCGGCGTTGATGAAGCCGCCTATGTGAAGGCCGGTTTTCTGGCTGCCGTCGCCAAAGGCGAAGCCACTTCCCCACTGGTCACCCAGGAAAAAGCGATTGAGCTGCTGGGCACCATGCAAGGGGGCTACAACATTCATCCGCTGATTGATGCGTTAGACAACGACAAGCTGGCACCGATTGCCGCCGAAGCGCTGTCCCACACGCTGCTGATGTTTGATAACTTCTACGATGTGGAAGAAAAGGCGAAAGCAGGCAATGCGCACGCCAAGAAAGTGATTCAATCCTGGGCTGATGCCGAGTGGTTCCTGTCCCGCCCGAAACTGGCGGAAAAAATTACCGTTACCGTTTTTAAAGTCACCGGTGAAACCAACACGGATGACTTGTCTCCGGCACCTGATGCCTGGTCACGCCCTGACATCCCGCTGCACGCGCTGGCGATGCTGAAAAACGCCCGTGAAGGTATCGATCCCGATCAACCTGGTGCCGTGGGCCCGATCAAACAGATCGAAGAACTGAACAAGAAAGGCTTCCCGCTGGCTTACGTCGGTGATGTTGTCGGTACCGGTTCATCGCGTAAATCGGCAACCAACTCCGTGCTGTGGTTCATGGGGGATGATATCCCTCACGTCCCGAACAAACGCGGCGGTGGTGTGGTGCTGGGCGGCAAGATCGCTCCGATCTTCTTCAACACGATGGAAGATGCCGGTGCGCTGCCGATCGAAGTCGATGTGAACGATCTGAATATGGGCGATGTGATTGATATCTACCCGTATGAAGGTGAAGTGCGTCGTCATGACACCAATGAAGTGCTGGTGACCTTTGCGCTGAAGACCGACGTCTTGCTGGATGAAGTCCGCGCTGGTGGCCGTATTCCGCTGATTATCGGCCGTGGACTGACGTCCAAGGCGCGCGAATCACTGGGCTTGCCGCACAGCGATATCTTCCGTATTTCCAAAGCGGTTGAAGCCAGCAAAAAAGGCTTCTCGCTGGCGCAGAAAATGGTAGGACGTGCCTGTGGCGTCGCGGGTATTCGCCCTGACGAATACTGCGAACCGAAGATGACGTCTGTAGGTTCACAGGACACCACCGGGCCGATGACCCGTGACGAGCTGAAAGATCTGGCCTGTCTGGGCTTCTCCGCTGATTTGGTGATGCAGTCGTTCTGTCACACCGCGGCCTATCCGAAGCCGGTTGACGTGACCACGCACCACACGCTGCCTGATTTCATCATGAACCGTGGCGGCGTATCGCTGCGTCCGGGCGATGGTGTTATCCACTCCTGGCTGAACCGTATGCTGCTGCCGGATACCGTCGGTACGGGCGGTGACTCCCACACCCGTTTCCCAATCGGTATCTCTTTCCCTGCGGGCTCCGGTCTGGTGGCGTTTGCTGCCGCGACGGGCGTGATGCCGCTGGATATGCCGGAATCCGTTCTGGTGCGCTTCAAAGGCAAAATGCAGCCGGGCATTACGCTGCGCGACTTGGTTCACGCCATTCCGCTGTATGCCATCAAGCAAGGCCTGCTGACCGTTGAGAAGAAAGGCAAGAAGAACATCTTCTCTGGTCGCATTCTGGAAATCGAAGGTCTGCCAGATCTGAAAGTCGAGCAGGCGTTTGAACTGACCGACGCCTCGGCGGAACGTTCTGCGGCTGGCTGTACGATCAAGCTGGATAAAGCGCCGATCATTGAGTATCTGAACTCCAACATCGTGCTGTTGAAGTGGATGATCTCCGAAGGCTACGGCGATCGTCGTACGCTGGAGCGTCGTATTCAGGGCATGGAAAAATGGTTGGCCGATCCACAACTGCTGGAAGCGGATGCCGATGCCGAGTACGCCGCGGTGATCGACATCGATCTGGCCGACATCAAAGAGCCGATCCTGTGTGCGCCGAACGATCCAGACGATGCGCGCTGGTTGTCTGACGTGCAGGGCGAGAAGATTGATGAAGTCTTCATCGGTTCCTGTATGACCAACATCGGTCACTTCCGTGCGGCAGGTAAACTGCTGGATAGCCACAAAGGCCAGCTGCCGACCCGCCTGTGGGTTGCGCCGCCGACCAAGATGGATGCGGCACAGCTGACCGAAGAAGGCTACTACAGCGTGTTTGGTAAGAGCGGAGCGCGTATCGAGATCCCAGGCTGCTCGCTGTGTATGGGTAATCAGGCGCGCGTAGCGGATGGTGCGACGGTCGTTTCTACCTCGACTCGTAACTTCCCGAACCGTTTGGGAACCGGTGCTAACGTGTATCTGGCCTCTGCCGAACTGGCTGCGGTTGCCTCATTGCTGGGTCGCTTGCCGACGTCAGAAGAGTACCAGACCTACATGTCGCAGGTGGATAAAACCGCGCAGGACACCTATCGCTATCTGAATTTTGACCAGTTAGGTCAATATACCGAGAAAGCGGATAGCGTGATCTTCCAGACGGCGGTCTAACTCGCTATAGTTCGCATCTCTACACCGAAGGAGGCCTTGTGCCTCCTTTTTTTCTGCCCGTTTTATACGCGTCATACCTCACGCTGCCTGTGCATTGGCGGTTGGCATCGTGCCTTTGCAGCATGAAAGGTGAAGGCGTATCACGACGATAGGGGGCAGAGGTGACTAAACTGAACAAAAGAAACATAACAGTGAGGATGGCATCATGGACTATGAATTTTTGCGGGATGTGACGGGCCAGGTCATCGTTCGTATGTCGATGGGACATGAAGCGATCGGGCACTGGTTCAATGAAGAAGTGAAAGGCCAACTGACGATATTGACTGACGTCGAAGATGCAGCGCGTTCCGTCGCAGGCAGCGAGCGGCAGTGGCGGCGCGTGGGCCATGAATACACGCTGTCGCTGGATGAAGAAGAAGTGATGGTGCAGGCAAATCAGCTGTCTTTCACCACGGATGAGCTGGAAGAGGGCATGAGTTATTACGATGAAGAGAGCCTGTCTTTATGCGGTCTGGATGATTTTCTGACGCTGGTGGAAAAGTACCGCGAATTCGTCCTGCATTGACAGAACGGTGAAGGAAAAGCGTGCTGGAATCAGTACGCGGGGAACCTTTGACCGTTATCTGCATCCATCATCGCTCACTGTCAGGTTAGGCCTGAGTGAGGACAAGCAGCTTGCGTTCAATGATTCTGGACAGCAGCACAATAAAAGAAATCAGGACTAAGTAAACCAGCGCAGCGAACAGGTAGGCACTGAAAAACTCAAAGTTAGTTGCCGCGACTTCCTGAATGCGGGAAAAAAATTCAGTGTACTGGATGAGGAAAGCGATAGTGCTGTCCTTGATATTATTAATGACCTGATTAGTCAGTGCGGGCACTGAGGTGATTAATACCTGAGGTAATATCATTAAGCGGAATATTTGCCACTGGCTAAACCCTTGTACGACGGCTGCTTCCGCCTCGTACTTGTTCAGGGAGTTATAAGCGGTGGTCATATAGGCGGCGTTATAAGCCCCGATATTCAGGGTAAATCCCGTTACCGCGACAGCGAAAGGCGACAAGTTAATACCGATTTGTGGCAAGCCGTAATACATGACAAATAAAATAAGAATTAATGGCGTGCCGATAAAGAAGTCCATATACATTTCTGTTAGCTTTTTAACGGCAGGTCGATTACTGATACTCAGAAAAAAAATAACAATGCCCCAGAAAAAGCCCGTGAGAGAAACCACTATCGCCAGCTTTACTGTCTCGCTGATTCCATCAAGCACCAGAGGAAGCTGATCTATCAGCTCGTGATAAAAACTCATCCATCCGGCAAGCATATTACTTTTCTCCAAAAAAATAATGAATGTCCGGTTCGCCATTGAGGGCTGACAGCTCTGCGAAAGATCCTTCGGCCCGGATCCTGCCATAGTTTAGGAAGGTCACTCTGTCACACAGCTGTTTAGCCAGACGTATATCGTGGGTGACGCATAATATGGTGACTTTCCGCCGGTGAAGCTGCTTAATGAGCGAACCCACTTCACGGGTCATGAGCGGATCGAGGGCGGATGTCGGCTCATCAAACACAATGATTTCAGGATCGGTGACCAGAGCGCGGATGAGAGCAACGCGCTGTTGCTGGCCGCCAGAGAGCTGTGAAGGGTATTTCATACCGTGCTCCTCCATCCCCAGCCTTTCCAGTTCATATAAGGCTTTAGTTCTGGCATCACGTTCGGAGACGTTAAAGACTTTACGCAGCGCCAGAGTAATATTGTCCATAACGTTCAGATGGCGGTATAGCGCGTAGTTCTGAAAAACGAATCCAATTTTTTTCCTGAAATCGAGAATATTAAATTTTTTATCGGCAACGTTCTGACCATGAAAAAATATATTACCCGTATCCGGGCTTTCAAGCTGGGCCAGACAGCGCAGCAGCGTCGTTTTGCCACAGCCAGGTGGGCCCATAACGACTTTTATTTCGCCATGCTCAATCTGTAAATTGAGATTATCCAGTACCTTTTTGCTACCGAGTGTCTTACTGACCTCGCATAATTCTATTAACGTCATCTATTGCCACCCTGATTTTTCAAGCCATCGCCCGTTACCTGAAATCTCATTTCAAGCCGCCTTACGGCGATAATAGATAATTTGTAAATGAGAAAATAAAGGATTGCCGCCAGCGTATAAATGACCAGACCGTTCATCGTGACTGCGGTCAGGGACATGGCCTGCTTGGTGATTTCTGGTATACCCACGGTGTAGGCAAAAGGTGTGGCTTTTAATACCGATGAGAATTCGTTGGCTACCCCAGGAACGGAAAAGCGGAGCATTTGTGGTAGCTCGATGTATCTTATAATTTGTAATTTCCCTAAACCTGCGGTCTTGGCGGCGGTAATCTCTGACGGATCGACCAATTGAAGCGCACCGCGGAACACTTCCGCAAGATAACTCCCGCTGATTAATCCAATGCTAATGTTCATGGCAAGCAGGGGGGGAATGCTCAGGCCTATTGCCGGAAGGCCAAAATAAACGAGGAAAACGGCGATTAAAACGGGAATACCACGAAAAATGAAGACCAGAATATCCAGTATGTTCTTCACCGAGGGAGAAACCAGTCGCCGTAACACGGCGACGGTTAACCCAATAACCAAGGCTGATGCAAAACACGTCAATGTAACGATGAGCGTGTACTTGACACCTTCAAACAAGAAATAATAGATGTTTATCATGTCTTGTGATGACATCGTTTTTTATTTCATCCACTTATCTACGATGCCCGATATTTTTGCTTCACCCTGTTCATTCAGCCAGGTATTAAAGTCATCGCGCACCGGTGAACCTTTCTTAAAGGCAAACCCAAGGTGGTCAACGCCTTTGAAAACATAGCGGCTTTCAATCGGGGCTTTTTGCTTGTTCTTGTAGTTAAAGTAAACCGGGTCCTCTATGAAGGCGAGATCTAGATTGCCATTTTTCAAATCGGCAATGGTTTCATTATAAGAGGGGTAAAGTTTAACTTTGCTGAGCGAGTAATACCCTTTGGGTTCCAGATCGGTTTTTATCAAATCGGCGTAAGCCATACCTCTGGGGAACCCTACGGAGTATTTTTGTAAATTTTTCAGATCGCTCAAGTCTATGTCGCGATTATTCAAGCTCACCAAATTAAATGAATTCACATAATAGGGAGCGGAAAAATCCATGACTTTCTTACGTTTATCCGTGATGGATATCCCTGAAAATGCGACATCAGCCTGACCACTTGCTACGGCACCCAGCATGCCATCCCATGAGTATTCTGTTATTTTCAGTTTGCAGTTTCTCTCCTTGCAATAAGAAGAGAAGAGTTCAAGATCGATCCCTTCTAATTTACCGTCAGCGGATTTAAATAGCATCGGTGGTGAAGCGGGAGAAACCGCAACGTTAAGTGTCTTTCCATCGACAGGATTGGCGGCGAAAACCGTAAATGAGGTTATTCCTAAAATTGTGCCTAATAAAAACGTTTTGAGTAACATGCTGGACTCCTGAATGTAATATACCCGTCATACTTCAAGTTGCATGTGCGTTGGCTACGTTCACTCACCCGAATCACTTACCTGAGTAAGCTCATCGGGATTCCTTCTCTTGCTGCCTGCCTGAAATTCGAATTATTTAGGGTAGGAAGATACATACGTATTTTGAATCAACCATAGGAGAAAAGTATTGCCACTATCGCTGTCGACAAAGGGTAAAAGCCACATTTCAAACAAGAGCCGTATTTCTGCCAGAATACAGAGCCTCAGCAATGCGCCATTTAAACCTTAATTTAAACTTACAAGACAAGTAGTTTTATATTGTAACTATTGGTTATCGTTATTATCACCAAAAGAACTACTGAATGATAAATATAATCACCTCTTTCTTAATGTGCAAATTTTGTCCAATCAATTATCTTATGGGAGAACCGATCTGCGGCTACGCTGAGATATCGCGTGTTCGCATGAGATCTGGTGTGGGGGAGATTGGTGATTCAGCGCTCGCCTTTGAATCCGCGAGAAGGGGTAGCAGAGGTGGGTTTGCAAACAGTGGTAACACCACCCGGCGAGCGAGTGGTGTTTTACATCAATTAGCCAAGATCGGCATGACCAAAGCGTGCTTGCCAGTCATGATCGAACCGGTTAAGCGCATCTTCAACCGCAGGATCTTGCAGGAACAGTTCTGCCACGGCAGGGTTGACGGTAATCGCCCGACATCCCGCCAGCAGGCAGTCCAGCACCTGACGCGGCGTGCGAAAGCTAGCCGCCAGCACCTGAGTCTGCGGGCTGTGCAGGTTAATCAGGGTTTGCAGCTCTTTCACGAGTACAATCCCATCGCCACCCTGTGCATCAATGCGGTTGACGTAAGGCGCGATATAGCGAGCGCCAGCCAACGCGGCATAAAACCCTTGCCCCGCACCGTATACGGCGGTGCCGAGAGTGGGAATATCCAGCGCCGTCAACTGCCTGATGGCACTCAAACCCGCATGCGTCACCGGCACTTTGACGACCAGAGAAGGAATCACATCCCTGAGCTTCAATGCCTCTTCCACCATCACGTCAGGATCGCGCGACATCACCTGAGCAAACAGCTGTCCTTCCGTGCCGATAACGGCCTGCATGTCCCGCAGCATGCTATAAATATCGGATTTTCCGCGTGCGACAATGCTCGGATTGGTGGTCACGCCTTTAATCGGCAACACGCCAGCGAGTCGTTCTACTGCGGCGACATCCGCCGTATCTAAATAGAATTCCATCATTTCCCCCGTTAACTAAAACCGGTCTGTTGGATGACATTCATCATGCGGACTTAGCGCACGATAATGCCCAGCAGAATCCCCACTGCGCCGAAATCGGAATCGCTGAACGTGGTGTTCGCCAGTCCGATACTGCCCAGCACCGGCAGCAGGAAAACAGGCAGGAAGGTAATCAGCAGTCCGTTGGCAAAAGAACCTAGAATCGCACCGCGACGTCCACCGGTAGCGTTACCGAACACGCCAGCCGCTGCGCCGACGAAGAAGTGCGGCACCACGCCGGGAATGATCACCGTCAATCCCATCAGGTAGAGCAGAACCATACCGATCACCCCAGCCGCAAAGCTGCTCAGGAAGCCGACCAGAACGGCATTCGGGGCATACGGGAAGACAACGGGGCAATCTAATGCTGGTTTAGCATTGGGAACCAGTTTGTCAGAAATGCCTTTAAACGCGGGCACGATTTCCGCAATCACCATCCGCACGCCTTGCAGCACGATGTACACGCCAGCGGCAAAGGTAATGGATTGAATCAGCGAAAACATGAACCAGTTTTTCCCACCAGCGTTCATCGTTTTCACCGCTTCCGGACCGGCAAACAGACAGGTGAAAATGAAGATGAAAAACATGGTGAAAGCGATGGCAACTGGCGTATCACGCAGGAACAGCAGGCTCTTTGGTACTTCCATGTCCTCCGTTGATTTCTCTTTATTACCAAACTTGCTGCCGATAAACGCTGACAGCAGCTGTGATATCGCCGAGAAGTGACCAAAGGCGACGTCATCCGAGCCTGTGACTTTCTTCATATACGGGTGAATAATGGCAGGGAACAGCACCATCGATACCCCAACGACCAGCGACCCAACGGTAATCAGCAGCACGCCTTTCATGCCCGCAGTCGCCAGAATTACGGCAACCATCATCGACATAAACAGCGTGTGGTGGCCAGTCAGGAAAATGTATTTCCACGGCGTAAAGCGGGCGATTGCGATATTAATGACCATCGCAAAGAACATAATCATTGCCATCTCGGTGCCGAAGTTCTTCTGTGCTACCGCGACAATGGCTTCATTGTTCGGTACTACACCGGCGATACCAAACGCATGGTGGAAAATCTGGGCGAAATCTCCCAGCGAGGACACGATCAGGCTCGCGCCCGCCCCGAGGATCAGGAAACCCATGACGGTTTTCACCGTCCCCTTGATGCATTCCGTAACCGGTTTTTTCTGTGCAATCAGGCCGATAAGCGCAATCAAACCGACTAATATGGAGGGTTCAGACAGCACATCACTCATTAAAAAACGGAAGAATTCCATTGTTGATTCCTCGCTTATAATGCGCCAAGTTCTGTCAGGGCGACCGACAGGCGCTCTTTCATCGCCACTTTATCGATCATGTTGCTCAGGGACACAATTTTCCCCCCCACTGCCTGCGCGACGAGCTGATCGGCAATATCCTTTGTACCGACAAAAATGTCGCTGTCCGTGCCTTTCGCCGAACCTAAATCTACGTGATCCACGTCAGCAACCACGCCGAGTTCTTTAACGATGTTTTTAATGCTCATTTCCATCATCAGGCTGGTACCCAGGCCGTTACCGCATACGACTGTAATTTTCATAATCTGTGTCCTCTGGTGGCAATTAATAACGAGAAATAACGGAAAGCACCTGTTCTATTTCCGTCGCGTTAATTAACGCGGCGACGTCATCAGGCGTGTCGAACAACTGAGCGAGCTGTGAAATAATATCGATATGGCTGTTGCTGTCCGTGGCGGCCAGAACAATCAGTAAATGCACGGGATCGTTGCCTTCGGAATGGAAAACCACGCCGTCGCGAATCAGTGTCAGGCTGACGGCGAGCTGGTTTACGCCGTCTTCCGGGCGCGCATGCGGCATGGCAATTCCTGGGCCGACGACATAGTAAGGACCGATGGCCTCATGAGAGCGGTAGATCGCCTCAACATAGGTGGGTTCAATCGAACCGTTATCCAGTAAAGGCTTACAGGACAAGGCGATAGCGTGACGCCAATCATCACAGGCAGGTAAAATCTGAACAACGTCTGGTGTTAGTAAAGTGTTAAGCATTAGAGTCACCTCTGTATCATTCTGAACGCAGGATAGTGTGCCGGCTTCGAAAATAATGTGATTAACATCTAAAAAGATAGCGCTAACTGATATGGTTATCATTAACTGTGACCTGCTTAGCACAAGCGGGGGCATTATTTGTTCCCCCGTGTTATCACAGGCACACTATGAACGGCGATAGCACGGCGTGAATGAGTCGAGAAATCGGGGTGTTCGCCCTTCACGCTAGCCTGAAGGCAATGACGTAACAGGCTGTTATCGCGACCGTGCGATGAGAAAAATGACGAATGGAGAGGAAGTGAGCATGCGTAAGCGTCGCAGTACCGGTAAGGTTACGCTACAGGATGTCGCCGACTACGCGGGCGTAGGGACGATGACGGTATCGCGTGTGATGCGCAAACCCGATCTGGTCTCTGAAAAGTTACGCAGCAAAGTGGAACTGGCCGCCAGAGCATTAGGCTATGAACCCAATCAAGAGGCCAGCCAGCTCACCGAGAGTACGAGTCGCGTGACGCTACAGGACATTGCGAGCCATGCTGGTGTCGGCGCGATGACGGTGTCCCGCGCGTTGCGGGAGCCAGGGCTGGTTTCTGATGCGACACAGAAGAAAATCAATGACGCGATAAAAACGCTGGGCTATGTACCGAATCAGGCCGCAGGCGCGCTGGCATCAGCCTATCAACCCGCTATCGCGGTGCTTTATCCTTTTCAGCAAGATCGCGCCAGCGTGCGTTTTGTGCAGGCGCTGCAACAGGCAGTCGGCAAACATAACGTTCCGTTAATCATGGGCTGCCATGAATATCGCCAGCATACCGAAGCGGGCATGGTCGAAAAACTCCTGCAGCAGCGGCCAGCAGCGCTGGTGTTATTCAGTGCGCAACTCTCACAGCGAACCCGAGACATTATTCAGGCTAGTAACGTTATTACGGTGAACGTTTCCGGCGCTGACGTGCTGAGTGCGAATATCAATATTGATATCGCCCTTGCCGAAGCGGCGGAGCAACTGACGATGTCGCTGCTGGAAAAGGGGTATCGCCACGTGGCTTATATCGGCGCTCATACGGATAACCGTTTGCAAAAACAGCAGTTGAACGGTTGGAATAAAGCCATGCTGGCGCATTATCACAATGCAGATTTGAAAATTACGATCCCGGAAGCCCCCAGCCTACAGTTTGGCCGCTACGCCATGACGGAACTGCTGCAAAACCAGCCGGAGCTGGATGCGATTATCTGTAGTCATGAGGAAATAGCGCTGGGCGCGCTCTTTGAATGCCAGCGCCGCCTGATGAAAGTCCCTTACGATCTGGCGATTGCCTGTCTGGATGGCTCTGAACAATGTGAGCACACGTTCCCAGCGCTCACCGCGATGCGGCTGGACTATGAAAAGCTGGGTACGGAGGTTGGGCGTTTGGTGCTCGCGATGATGGACAACGACGAGCATCCACCCGTACAGGAAAAAGTGAAATTCATCTTTGAGCCGCGCGCCAGCAGCTAACTAAACCGGCCTGTGGGGCCGGTTTAGTTAGGAAATCGTGATGAACTACAGCGATGCGCCACCGCACATCACCAACTGCTGCCCTGTAATGGCTGCGGCAGACGGGGAGAGCAGGTAACCCACCAGATCGGCCACTTCCTGTGGCTGGATGAAGCGCCCAATTGGCGGCAGCTTCGGCGGAGAACTCTGGCGGCCCGGCATCGTCAGCATCGGCGTTTCCGTTGCGCCCGGCGCGACGATGTTTACCGTAATGCCGCGTGGAGCCAGTTCCGCTGCCCAGCTTCTTGCCATGCCGATCATTGCGGATTTGGTGGTGACGTACTGGCTGCGTCCTGCTGAACCGCTCGACGTGCGGCTGCCCAGCAGCACAATTCGGCCACCTTGCGGCAGCTTATCGACCAGACGGTCGGCAAGCACCTGCGCCGCGTTGATATGCAATCGCCACAGCGTTTCACCGTCTTCCAGCGAAAGTTGACCGAGTGGGGCCGCTTTCATAATGCCAGCGGCATGGATCACGGCATCAACCTGCGCAATCTCGTCCAGAATGGCCGTCAGTGCGGGCGTATCCATGATATCCACCGCGCGGTGGGTAAAGTGTGGATGTGAATAGTCACCCGGCTTGCGTGACAGGCCGGTTACCCGCCAGCCTTCCGCCAGTAATTTTTGTGTGATGGCGGCACCGATCCCTGAGCTGCTACCGGTAATCAGGGCGTGTTTAGGGGCTGTCGTTGACATGTGTCTCCTTAATCAAACTTAACGGCTTTGATGCAACCATTCTTAATTACAATAACGTGACGGGGATTTTAAACACGGCTTTTTTGACCGGGGCAGGGCTGTCGTTAATCGCACACAGTGCCTGATGCGCTTCGCCCGGATAGAAGGTGACGAAGTCGCCTGCCCGCAGGTGGATCTGATGCGGCACCTGTGGGTTATCCAGAATATAGAGATCCGGCTTACGTTCAGTTGCGGGCTGACCATGCACATCATTCAGACCGTAACCGATAATCTCCTCGCCTTCCAGAATCAGTTGAATATCGAGGTAGTTGCTGTGAAATTCGGTATGTCGTGTGGCGCGCGGTGCGGTGTTCACGGTGCCGATGTTGTAGAACCATTCGGCACCTTCCGGCTGATAACGGCCTTCGGGCAGCGCATTCAGTTCAGCTAACGACATGCTCGGTGCGGACAGAATAGCCCACAGTGCATCGGGCAGCGTGGCGAGTTTGAGGGCGTTGAGGTTTCCTGCAATCATAATAGTATCCTGAAGATAGCGGGGGAGAGCCCCCCGCTGACAAAGAGAAAAAGCAGCGCGGTTTAGTTCGCTTTGACCCACTCCTCACTCACCACGACGTGCTTGATCGCCTGACGGAAGTAGGTGAACGCTACGTGCAGCTTACCGTCCTGCGCTTGTTTGACGCTGGGGTAAGAGAACTCGCGGTTCAGCTTCTCCGTGGAGTTATTGGTCATGCAGTAACCGTCGCCCACTTCGATATTACGCTGCCACGGCCAGCTTTTACCGCCGTCTTCCGAAATGGCGAGCGTCATCGGCGCGCGTGGGGCACCCCAGAAGGCGCTACGGCCACCGGCTTGCACTTCCGGTATTTTGGCATCGCTGGCTTTGTCTTCTTCATCCTCGATTTCATCGTACAGCGACAGACGGCGTTCGGTGGCATCGGCAGCGCTCATATGGTTGAACACCAGCGCCAGATGGCCATTCTCCAGCGTCGTCACCTGAATGGACGAGTTGTTGTTCGGCAAGTCGGTCGGCACGGGATCTGACCAGGTTTTACCGCCATCCGTTGAACGGCTTTGGTAGATGAAATCCGCCCAGCGGCTGCGATACAGCGCCAGCAGCGTACCGTCGTGCAACGGAGTGATGTTCATATGCACGCAGCCGGTGCTGTTTGGCACCGGGTATTCCTGCCAGGTTTTCCCCTGATCGCTGGAAATTTTTACGGCGCTGTCATCATCGTTGCCGACCCATTTCTCACCCGGCTGAACGCGGCAGTAGAACACCGGCAGTAGCCAGTCGCCGTTTTTCAGCACGGTGATGGGCTGGCGGATGAAGGTGCCCGGCTGATCGAGCAGCGTGCCGATCTCGCCCCAGGTCGCACCCAAATCCGTAGACTGGCGGTAGCGCACAATCGCAGTGTCCTGATTACCGGATTTCTGTGCGGTGTACAGCAGCCACAGCACGTTATCCGGTGCGAGGAACAGAACTGGGTTCTGTTCGGAACGCGTAGCATCTTCAGACAGCTTAACGGCTTTACTCCAGCTATCGCTGCCTTTCACCAGACGGGACATGTAGATAGAGATATCTGCAATCCCTTCTTGGGTACCGCCAAACCAGACACACAGCACATCGCCGTTCGGCAGATGGAGCAGGTTGGCCGCATGATTCTGCGGGCATTCCGATGGAATGTAGGCATCCAGACGCGCGGCATCGCCTTCTGCGTGATGAACTTTTCCGCTACGTTCCACAGTAATGATTTCGCTACTCATGACTCAGGCTCCCGATTTATTTTCAGTTGGAGAGGTTTTGATTTTGTTCGCTTTGTTCGGAATCATGCGGTCGATCAGTATGACGACAGCAGGGGTAACTAACGCGACATACATGTTATCGATTCCGTATGGGTTGCCGAGAATATACCAAACAGAGGTGACCACGCAGGCGGAGATCAGGCTGGCGTTTGCACCGCGGGCGCTGCCGAAGAACGGCAGGTAGAACGCAATGACGGCAACCACAGAAATCGACAGACGAATGGCACGCGTAAAGAATGACAGCTTGAGGATTTCAGGGACGAACAGAACGAAGATGAGCGGCGCGAAACCTACGACAAGCGAGAGGATCCGAGTCATTTTCATTTCTTTTTCTGGCGTCGGTTTCCAGTAAGGAACGTAGAAATCCTTAATCAGCAGGGAAACGATAGCCAGTGCCACCATACTCACGCTGATGAAGATAGACGCAACCAGTGACGTGGTGACCAGACCGGCGAGCCATGGGTTCATGTCTTGCAGGAAGACAGGCATCGCGTACAGGCTGTTGATTTCAGGGTGGGCAAACTTCGCTGCGACACCGATGACCGCGATAGCCAGCGCAATCGGCATACAGAAGAAGAAGGCAACCCAGGTAGCACGTTTGGCGCTAGTGGCATCTTTCGTTGACGAAATTGCCTGAATCACGAACTGCGTACAGAAGATAGAACCGATAGTCCCGATCAGCCAGGCGAAGATAGTGCTGGCACCGAGCTTGCCGTCCCACGTCCAGTAGTAATCCGGCATTTGTTCGATCATTGGCTTAAAGCCGCCGGTCATTTTCAATGCCACAAACAGAATGATCATGACGCCAGCGTACTTCACGGCACTGTGGATCAGCGTGATGTAGGCCGTTCCTTTCAAACCACCGAAATAGTAGTAGAAAGTACTGACGATGGCAGTGATCAGCGCGGCGACAGGCAGGGAGACTTTCAACACCGTGGCGATGGCTGCCGCGCCGCTGACGTAGTTGCCCACGTTCACCAGCAACAGCGCATAGATCATGATGATCGAAATGATGTTCTTGGTGCTGGTACCGTATTTCTCGGCAATCGCGCCGGAGATGGTGATTTTCCCGGTGTTATAAATCTTCTTCACCAGAATCATACCAAACAGCGGGAAACCGATGGCGGCGCCAATCACCGACCATGATGCGGCAAAGCCGTTCTCAAAGGCAGACTGTGCCGTACCGATGGTGGATTTGGCACCGATGAACTCGGTCATCAGCAGGATACCGACGATAAACGCCGGTAGCGCGCGTGAGCCTTCCATGAACTCGGTGTTCGATTTACTGCGGAGCTTGTAGGTTAACCATGAGGTGAATGCGATATAAAACACAATCATCCCAACGATTATGAGGGTGTCAGTAAAGTTAAAATGGTTCATATCTTCTCGGCCTTAAGTGGAAATTGATATTTCTCTGTTACTGCGAGAATTGACTAAGTATGTTGCGGATGTTGTCTTCATCCTGTGCGGAAAACTGGATCGGATAGCGGCTGACGCCGACATCTTCACCCATAATCGCCAGTGCTTTTTTCACCACAGCCGGTGAGAACGCGATGGCGTACAGTGTCTTACGCAACTCGGCAACCTGTTCTTGTGCCTGACGGGAGCCTTCGATGTCACCCGCATTGAAGCGGTGCCAAATCTGGCTGATCGGTTCCGGTGCCACGTTAGCCAGCCCGGAAATACAGGCGGAGCAGCCGTCAACAAAGCCCTGGTGAATGAGCGAGTCTGGGCCATTCAGTACGTTAAAACCCTGTACACCTTTCACCGCTTGCACATAACCGCTCAGGCTTTCATAGCTGCCTGCGCTGTCTTTAATGCCGATGATGTTCGGGTGATCCGCCAGCGTGCGGACGGTTTCCGGCGCCAGCGTATTCCCCGTGCGTGCAGGAATGTTGTAGAGAAACACCGGCACAGTCAGCGCATCGGCGACGGCGGTGTAGTGGGCGATCAGTTCTTCTTGTTTGAGTGGGATGAAATAGGGGGTGATGACCGAAACGGCATCGACACCCAGCGCGGCGATGCGCTTGCCGAGCTTGATGGTTTCCCGCGTGGAGATTTCACCGATGTGGCCAACAACCGGCACTTTTCCGGCAACTTCATCAACGCAGGTTTCAGTGACGGCGACTTTCTCATCGGTGTGCAGCACGAAAAACTCACCGTTGGTGCCGTTACAAAAAATACCGTTGCCGTAGCGCATCTGGCGCTGAACCTGAAGACGCATAGCAGCGGGGTTAAATTCGCCCTGGTTATCAAACGGCGTGACGATGGCAGTTAGTACGCCGGTAATATTTTTACTCATTGTTCTTCCTCGTGACACGTAATCAAAAAGATGAAAAGTTAAAACCGTTCTACCTAAATCCGCGCGCTTTAAAACAGCGTCAGATAAACCTCACGGACGTCGTCGGCGCTGACCTGTGTCGGCACGTTTTTCATCAGGCGCTGAACCTGTAACGCGGCATCAACCAGGTACGGCAGGTGGTCTTTTTCGACGCCGAGCTGCTGTAAGGTGTTAGGCAGGTTGAGTCGTTTAACCAATTCGCTGAAGTAGGTCACCAGCGCCTGTGCTTTTTCCGCTGTACTGAGCGTCAGATCGGCATCCGGCAGCAGGTCATACGCCTGTGCGAATTTCTCCTGTGCGGCGTCCTGCACGAAACGCATGCAAGGGGCGAGCAGGATGGCGTTCGCCACGCCGTGCGGGATGTGGTACTTGCCGCCCAGCGGGTAAGACATGGCGTGAACCAAGTGCGTACCGGAGTGGGCAATGGCGGCACCGCCGTAGTAGGACGCCCACAGCATGTTCAGCTTGGCTTCCATGTTGCTCGGCTCGCGCACGGAGGTTTCGAGGTTGGCAAACAGCTTTTTCAGGCCAATCAGCGCGTAGTTGTCGCTGACCGGGTTGGCAATCGTCGAGGTGAAGCACTCGATCAGGTGGCAGAGCGCATCGATACCGGTTGAAGCAGCGATATGCGACGGCATGCTGATGGTCAGCTCCGGCACCAGTGCAACGTAGTCCGGCAGCATCACTGGCGTAATAATGCCGACTTTGGTCTCTTTTTCCGGGATTGCCAGAATGGCATTCGGTGTGGCTTCTGAGCCGGTTCCTGCGGTGGTCGGGATAAGCAGGGATGTCGTGCGGCGAGTCGGTTTCTCTCCTGCCAGCAGGCTATCCAGCGTGACGGTTTCATCGCCCGCGCACAGTACGGAAAGCAGTTTGGCGACGTCCAGTACGCTGCCGCCGCCCACGCCGATGACCAGATCGGTTTGGATTTGATTGAGTTGGCTCAATATCTGGGCAACGTCGTGCTGGCTTGGTTCGGCAGGAACATGATCAACCAACAGAACCTGCGGAACGGCTTGCTTAACTTGTGCGATCAGCGCCTGAACGTCAGGCAGCCCGACGATGTTTTTGTCGGTGACAAATAAAACGTGCTGTTTCGCTGCCAACAGGTGACTAATGTCCTGAAGTACCCGGTAACCGCTGAGGATAGTGCTATTGATGTTCATGCTTATTACCTTGCCTTTTCTCTTTCGCCAGAGCGTTATCGCTATGATGATAATGGTTGCGATGGTGATTGCTTTCAGTCAAATGACGTGGTTCTCATCACGTCTAAACGCCATTTGCCACATCGTGGTGATAATTTATAGGTGAAATTCCTTTTAAATAATTTGATATTGCTCACATATAATCAAATGTGATTCAATATAATCATTATCAGGTAATCATGAACCGGGGATGAAGTATGTCAAACGTGCAGCAATCAGCAGAACAGGTATTAGTGGTCGCTGATGACTTTACGGGTGCCAATGATGCGGGCGTCGGTTTGGCGCAGCAGGGCGCGCGGGTTAGCGTCGTATTTGACGTTAATAAACTGCATGCGGATTTACTGGGTGATGCGGTGGTGATCAACACCGATAGCCGTGCGGTGCGTGACGACGTGGCGTCTCAACGCACCGCCGAAGCGGTTGCAGCCTGGCAGGCAGCCGGTGGACAAGGCTGGATTATCAAGAAAATTGACTCGACGCTGCGTGGGAATCTGGGGGCGGAAATCGCTGCCGCACTGTCTGCGGCAGACGTGCCCGTCGCGCTGATTGCTGCGGCATCGCCGACGCTAGGGCGTGTGACCCGCAAAGGTGAAGTCTGGGTGAATGGCCGTCTGCTTACCGACACGGAATTTGCCAGCGATCCCAAAACGCCGGTGACCTCTGCTTCTATCGCTGCCCGTCTGGCAGAGCAAACCGCTTTACCCGTGGCGGAAATACACCTTGATGACGTCCGTCAGGCCAATTTAGCCCACCGTTTGCAGCAACTGGCGGACGAAGGCGTACGTCTGATTATTCTTGATACGGGCGAGCAGGGCGATCTGACACATATCGTTGATGCTGCCAGAACGTTGCCGTTTCGCCCTTTGCTGGTCGGCTCGGCGGGCCTGAGTGAAGCGCTGGCGAATGCGCAGAATTTTACGCGTAAGACAGAAAGGCCGCTGCTGGCTGTCGTCGGGTCGATGAGCGATATCGCTCAAAAACAGATTGCGGCCGTCAGGCTGCGCAGCGATGTCACGCTGGTTGAGATCGATATCAACGCACTCTTTTCAGCCGATTCATCCACCGTCATGGCATCCCAGTGTGAGGACGCAGTGAAGGCGCTGATGAAGGGTAATCACTGCATTATTCGACCCTGTCATAACGAAAATCAGCGCTTCGAGATCGACGCGCGGTGCCAGCAGCTTGGGCTCAGCCGACAGCAGCTTGGCGAAACGATCAGCCACTCTCTGGGGGAACTTACGCGCAATATTGTTCAGGCGCTAGACAGCCTGACTGCGGACAGTGCTAACCGGCGTCTGCCGGGCGGACTGTATTTATCCGGTGGTGACATTGCGATTGCTGTGGCAACCGCACTAGGCGCGACCGGCTTTCAGATTAAGGGGCAAATCGCATCCTGTGTGCCCTGGGGATACCTGCTGAACAGCGTTGTCGGCACGACCCCTGTGATGACTAAAGCGGGGGGTTTTGGCAACGAAACTACTTTGCTCGACGTTTTACGTTTTATTGAGGAGAAGGTCAGTGAGTAAAATTATTGCGGTAACGATGGGTGATCCGGCAGGGATTGGACCGGAAATTATTATCAAGTCTCTGGCCGAAGGCGAGCTTTCCGGCGCATCCGCTGTGGTGGTGGGCTGTGTACAGACGATGCAACGTATTCTGGCGCTGAATATCGTGCCAGGCGTAGAGCTGAAAATCATTGATAAACCGGCTGACGCGGTCTTCGCGCCGGGCGTCATCAACATGATTGATGAGCCGCTGGAAGATCCTCTGGCGCTGAAGCCTGGCGTTGTTCAGGCGCAGGCGGGCGATTTGGCTTACCGCTGCATCAAGAAAGCGACTGAGCTGGCGATGGCAGGTGAAGTCCATGCGATTGCCACCGCGCCGCTGAATAAAGAAGCGCTGCACTCGGCGGGCCATCTCTATCCGGGCCACACCGAGCTGCTGGCGAAGCTGACCAACAGCCGCGACTATGCGATGGTGCTGTATACCGATAAATTGAAGGTTATCCATGTTTCAACGCACATCGCGCTGCGTAAATTCCTGGATACGCTGAACCGCGATCGCGTGGAAACGGTGATCGACATGGCGGATGTCTTCCTCAAGCGCGTCGGTTTTACCCACCCGCGTATCGCCGTTGCCGGGGTTAACCCGCATGCGGGCGAGAATGGTTTGTTTGGTGACGAAGAGATCAAAATTGTGTCGCCATCGGTGGAAGCCATGAAGGCCAAAGGTATTGATGTTTATGGTCCATGCCCGCCGGATACCGTCTATCTACAGGCGTATGAAGGCCAGTACGACATGGTGGTGGCGATGTATCACGATCAGGGCCACATTCCGTTGAAGCTGCTAGGCTTCTATGATGGGGTGAACATCACCGCCGGATTGCCGTTTATCCGCACGTCTGCTGACCACGGCACGGCGTTTGACATTGCCTGGACAGGTAAAGCGAAGCCCGAAAGTATGGCGATCTCTATCCAGCTCGCCATGCAGCTGGCCTGATTTGCGGTGACGCATCACCGTTGATAGCACGGTTTTTTAAGCTACAGTGCACATTGCAGGATATCTTCCTTCCCGCGTTCGGGAAGGTTTCTGGTATCCTGCAATCAAGAAGCAATAACTTAAAATAACTCGATAACAGCAAGATGGATATCGCCGTGGATCCTACATTAACTGATGCTTTCCGCATGAGCGGGGATAAAGTAAAAGGGCAGAGCCGTCTTGATCAGATTATGGATTACCTGAAAAGCCATAATCTGGTGACGGTAGATGAACTGGTGTCCGTGATCGACGCTTCCCCAGCGACGATCCGTCGTGACTTGATCAAACTGGACGAGCAGGGGGTGATTAGCCGCAGTCATGGTGGTGTGACGCTCAATCGTTTTATCCCTTCCCAGCCGACCACGAATGAGAAATTACATCGTAGCCTTCAAGAAAAGCAGGCGATAGCCCGCTATGCCGCGACGCTGGTTAAACCGGGCAGCGCGGTGGTGCTGGATGCGGGAACGACCATGCTGGAGCTGGCGCGCAACCTGACGCATTTGCCGCTGCGCGTCATTACCGCCGATTTGCAAATTGCGCTGTTCCTGTCTGAGTTCAAGCAGATTGAAGTGACGATTATTGGTGGGCGTATCGATGACAGCAGCCAGTCCTGCATCGGCGAACACGGCCGACGTCTGTTACGCAGTATTTACCCCGATATCGCGTTTATTAGCTGCAACTCGTGGAGTCTGGATAAAGGCGTCACTACGCCGACGGAAGAGAAAGCGGGAGTAAAACAAGATCTTGGCGCGAATGCCAGCCGCCGGATACTGCTGGCCGACAGCAGTAAATACGGTGCGTACTCACTGTTCTGCGTCACGCCCCTGTCGGAGCTAACCGATATCATCACCGACAGCGCGTTAGCACCCGAGGTGCAAACGGAGCTGAAAGGCAAAACGTTCAATCTGACGCTGGTGTAATCCGGATGTGTGCCTGACGCTTTGTGTCAGGCCGACTGCCGCCGCCAGTTGAGTTCAGGTTTATGCACCACGCCGTTGAACGTCATCGGGTCCGTTGTTAAACAGAGGCGAGTGTCGTTTTCACTGAACTGCGCGTAGCGCAGCTGGCTGGAGCCAATCCAGTTAGGAATGAGGCAATAATCCAGATAGTGCGTAACGGTCTGTTCTGCGTCATCGGTTTCATAACGGCCTGCGTAGGCGAAGTAGGTGGCGGCGGTCTGCATTAACTGCTGCTCTGAGCCACCGGTCATGAGGCCCGTATCGTAGGGCACTCTGTCGCTGCCCATGATTTGCACCGTCATCCAGTTATCGTCGGTATACTGGATATAGCCAGTCGCCCCTTTCCCCGTCATGTCAACCACGCTGCCGTCATCCAGTACATCAATGAAGGATTCCAGAAACCATAGCCCGCGAAGTTTCTGACGTAACCCGTTGCTGTTGAAAGATTGCGATGTCATAGATCCCCCTTGGAAATAGCGTATGGGTTAAGTGTAGTGAATCTTTTCCAGAGGGCGGGTAGATAGAGGGTTCCTGCCAGCGATGTCACACTGGCAGGAATGAGGCTTACTTCATGCTGGCGGCGAGGGTATCGACGTTGTGCTTAAACGCCGCCGTGTAGGTTGCCGCGGGGCCGGAGGCGTCGGTCAGAGCTTCCGGGTAAAGCTCACCGCCGGGCTGTGCGCCACTGGCCGTCGCGATTTGCTTCACCAGACGTCCGTCGGTCTGGTTTTCGATGAAGTAGCTTTTCACCTTCTCCTGCTTGATTTGCTTAATCAACGAAGCCACTTTTTTGCTGCTGGCTTCCGATTCTGTGGAGTAGCCCACCGGTGACAGGAACTTCACGCCGTAGGCCTGGCCGAAATAGCCGAACGCGTCATGGCTGGTCAGCACTTTACGTTTTTCTGGTGGAATGGTGGCGAACGTTTTCTTCGCGTAGCTATCCAGTCCCTGTAGCTGTTTGATGTAGGCTTCACCCTGCTGGCGATAGTCATCGGCATTCGTTGGATCGGCTTTCACCAGCGCATTGACGATGTTGTGCGCATAGACCACGCCGTTGCTCATGCTGTTCCAGGCATGCGGATCGGTTTCCGTTTTGCCGTCTTCCACCATAGTGTGGGTTTCAATCCCGGTTGATGCCGTGATGACGTCGCCACGGTAGCCGGAGGCGGTGACCAGCCGGTCGATCCACCCTTCCAGCCCCAGCCCGTTAACGAAAACCAGATCGGCGCTAGCCAGCGTTTTACTGTCTTTCGGAGAAGGCTCAAATTCATGTGGATCGCCATTAGGCTTCACCAGATCGGTGACGGTAACGCGATCGCCGCCGATGTGGCTGACCATATCGCCCAGCACGGAAAAGCTGGCGACAACATCAAGGTTCTTTGCCATCGCCAGTGGGCTAAGCAGCAGGCCGGATAACGCAATAGCTAACAGTGAACGTTTCATTTTTCCCTCACAGACAGTTGCAGATAACGAGATTCATCGGTCACCGACGCAGGCGTAACAGCCCACCGTTGTGACCAACGCAGACCGAGAAACAGAAAAACAGCGTAATCGTCAGAATGATGGTGGGCCCGGCGGGCAACTCAGCATAGTAGGACCACAGCAGCCCGATCAGGCTGGCGAGCATCCCTTGCAGCACCGCGATGCCGATCATCATGGGCAGGCGCTGCGTCCAGAACCGTGCGCTAGCGGCAGGCAGCATCATCATGCCGACCGTCATCAGCGTGCCTAACAGTTGGAACCCCGCGACCAGATTAAGTACCACCAGCGACAGAAACAGCCCGTGGATCAACGCCCGATAGCGCCCTGAGCTGATGCGCAGGAAGGTCACGTCAAACGATTCAATCACCAGCGCCCGATAGAGAGCGGCCAGCACCAGCAAAGAGGTCGATCCGATCAGTGCAATGTCGATCAGCGCGGCGCGATCCACGGCGAGGAGCGAGCCGAACAGCACATGCAGCAGATCGATGCTGGAACCGCGCAGTGATACCAGCGTGACGCCGAGCGCCAGCGAGCCGAGGTAAAATCCGGCGAAGCTGGCGTCCTCTTTTAACTCCGTGTGGCGGGTGACAAAGCCGGAGAGCATGGCGACGGCCAGTCCGGCGATAAAGCCGCCGATCCCCATTGCCAGCAGCGACATCCCAGAGATGAGGTAGCCGATGGCGACACCGGGTAAGACCGCGTGCGACAGCGCATCGCCAATCAGGCTCATACGCCGCAACAGCAGGAAACAGCCCAGCGGCGCGGCGCTCAGCGTGATGACCAGACAGCCGACCAGCGCACGGCGCATAAAACCGAACTCGGCAAAAGGAGAAGTAATGAGGTGAAATAGCATCATGATGTGACGATCCTGAGCGTTGGCGTATCGCTGTCGGCCTTGCGCAGACTATGTAATATGGGCTGAGTCTCTCCCCAGTGAGGGCCGTCTGGGGTGAGGTGCAAGATGTTGGGAAAATGCTGCCCGACCAGTTCCAGATCGTGCAACACGGCCAGAATAGTCCTGCCTTCGGCGTGAAGCTGCTCGATGATCTGCAAGAGTGTCCGCGTGGTGTGGCTATCGATGCCGGTAAAAGGCTCATCCAGCAGAATGATGGGAGCCTGTGTCAGCAGCAGCCGCGCGAAGAGCACGCGCTGTAGCTGCCCACCGGACAGGACGCCAATATGTCGATCGGCGAAATCCGCCATGGAGACGGCGTCGAGTGCGTCAGTCGCTTTTCGATGCCAGTTGGCGTTGATACCTCGCAGCAACCCGCGATGGGGCAGCGACCCCATAAGCACCAGCTCGCGCACGCTGATAGGGAATTGCCGATCGAATTCGGAGAGCTGCGGTAAATAGCCGATAGCGTTATCTTTGCAGCCGTTACCGAGGCTGAACGAACTAGAAAGCGGTGGCAACAGACCCGCCAGCGTTTTCAGCAGCGTAGATTTTCCGCTGCCGTTTGCGCCAATAATCGCCGTCAGCGAACCTTGATGAAAGCACCCGCTGAGCGTCGCGAGCGGTGGCTGATGACGATAGCCAAAGGCCAGTTCCTGAAGGGCAATCATGGCAACACCACCGCCCATTCAACCAACAGCCACAACGGCACCAACAGCAGGGAAACCAGTAAAACGCGCTTCAGCGCGGAGAGGGAGTAAAAACTTGTCATTATCATCGGTAAAATCTAAATTGTTATATTATAACATACCAATTTTTATCGATGATGATAGAGGGAATAGGTAAAAAATTATGTAAGCGGATTAGGGGGATTTGGTGTGATTGATGAGGCTGGGGAGCGATGTTTCGTGCGCTTCACTGCTGACAAAACCCAGCCAACTCATATCGCGATGGCTCTTCTTTTCACGGCATAATTTCCGCCAAAAGCCGGGGTTCATAGGGGGCTGGTGTTTGAGCCCCCTATGTCGGGCGCGTGCTACGACGTAGCATGAAGAGAACGGTGTTTGAAGCGCACGAAACCCCCTCCGCATGACCAATATGGCTACATGAACACATCACACCGTGACGAAATTCCCCTGCATATCAACCACAAAGCGAGTCGCTGGCTCATCGTTGATGTAACCAGCGAGGATTTTCAGCATCAGGCCGAAGCGGTATTGCAGGCTGTCCGGCGGTAGCGTGGCTGTTGGCGTGTAGGCCGTCAGCAGGGCGCGGTACTGTTTCACCCGCGCAGACGGAATGTCCTGCCAGGCGAGATCGCTGCCGTTGCGCAGGCAATACCAGTCGGTCACCAGCGTGAGCAACGAAATATCCTGTAACCCATCTGTGCCTGCAACCGCATTCGGTTTGCGCTCGGCGGCGTCAGGCAGCAATTTGGCGCTGAGCGGTTCCTGCTGCAGGGCAATCCACAGGAGATCGGCGCAGTTCAGCGTATTGATGAGGGGAGATAAATCCTCCGGCCAGTCTTTCACCAGAAAACGCTGGCGTACCAACAGCGCCAGATGATGGTGCAGGAAGTCGTAATAATCGCGGCTTTTCAGAATGTCGCCTAGCGGCTCACCGGTGCGCTCCAACTCTTTCTGATAGAACGGGAACAGATGGTTGAACTGCGGCACGTTGCGCAGGACCAGCGTATCGATATCGACTCGGTCACTATGCAGCGTTGCCAGCTTCATAGCGGGCGGGTAAGCGGCCAACGATGGCACCGCGACATTCACCAGCGTTCCCTGTGAACTGCGATACACGCCGGTGTCGTTAACGTGCAGGTGGCCGCTGAAGTGCAGGCGGATTCCGGCCGCCAGCGCCTGTTCGGCAACCTCCGGCCGTGGCGTGCGTTTAATGAAGCTGTTGCTGCCAAACAGCTGCTTTTCATCTTCTACCGTGCCATCGAGGAAATCGACCAGCGGATAGTGCGAGAATACCAGCAGCTTCTTGTTCTGCGCTTTCGCCCGCTGCACCACCGATTTCACCCACGGCAGCATGAACGGTTTCTCGGTCAGTAGCGCGTTCCAACCCGTGTTGCTGCTGGTGGAGTAGCCTTCAATCCCTTCACGTTTCTCCGGGCCGTCTTTGACCTGATACACATTCGCATCGATGGAAAGCAGCCACAGTCCCGCTTCCGGTTCCACCAGATAGGAGGCGTCCACGATATTCCACTGCTTGCTGCCGTCCGGCGAGCGGGCGAGATACTGGCGTTTACTGAGTTCGTCGCTGTCGCCAAACGGCGTTTCCCAGTGCAGGAAGTCGTCGCGTTTAAAGAAACCAAACGGCTTCATCAGCGGCAGGCCACGTTCATAGCCGAGTGCCTGCATCTTGGTGGTGACAATCAGCGACTGCGCGTCGCCAAGTTTAACGCCGGGTTTGCTGCTCAGCATGGTGCTGCTGCCGTCGGCGTTGAGCATTCTCTGCCAGGAATCATCACCCTGTGGACGATTGACATCGTGGTTGCCGGGCGTGGCGAAGAATCGCATACCGTGGCGCTGTTCATACTGCGTCAGGATAGCGGCAATCCCTTCAACGGTGGGCTGCTGGCCGTCATCAGAATAATCGCCGGACAGCACCACGTATTTCACCTGCTGCTTTGCCAGTTCGTCCAGCGCGGCCAGCAGCGCAAAGTAGGGCTCATTGAAGATACGGGTCGAATTCACCGAATCTTTCAGGGTGCGAATGGTCAGCTTTTTTCCGGTCTGCGCATCCGGCAGGCCGTCAAAATCGTAGTTGCCGTAGATATTGTGGACGTGGACATCCGAAATGATGGCGATGCGCAGCGGCCCCGCGGTCGTGTCGGCGTTAGCATGAAAAAAGCCGCCAGCCAGCGTAATGGCGCTGCCTGCGCCGAGCTTGACGAAAGTTCTACGAGTGAGTGATTCCATGACTATCTCCATAGGCGGGGTTGCTGGTCGAACCCAAAGGACTAGCGGTATAACGCATAATCATGACAGGCAATCAATCGTGCGCCGTCGAGCGCATCGCCCCTCGGGGCGGCGAGTTGGGATTGCCACTCGTCCGGCAGCCACGGGCGAATGTGTAAGCCGATGCTGCCCATGAGCGATAAGCGAGGTGTTGCGTGGCGTGCCACGGCGGCCAGCAGCATTCTGATTTCGCTGGCTGTCTGCGCCAGCAGCGCGTGAGAAACGTTATCGTCCTGCTGAGCGCAGTCAAATACGTGGCGAGCGAACTGTGCATAGTCGCCCGGTTTCGCCTGCTGGCTAAACGTCTGTAGCGCGTCGAGTGTGTTCGCGGCCTGCGTGGGCGCGGTGCTGGCGGAAAAGACATCGTCGATACTCTGGCTGAGCGCAGACGGTGCGCACCAGCCTTGCAGCACATTATAGGTATGTTGCAGCGCCGCCAGCCCAAGCCGTGCGCCGCTGCCCTGATCGGAAATCGGGAATTCATGGCCGCCGTAGGCGGTAATCGTCTGGTTCTGCCACGCCAGCCCGCAGGAGCCGGTTCCGGCAATGACCACGCCCGCCTCTTTCCCTTGGTTGACGGCCAGACAGGCGCCCAGCGCATCGGTATTGAGCACCTGACTCGCGTAAGGATGTGGCAACGCCAGAAATGCCTCGTAGGCGGCACGATGTTCTGCACTGGCGAGTGCCAGCCCGACTTTCAGCCGGGATACGTCATCCGGCGACAGCCCGCTGTGCTTCAACGCCTGCGCGATGGCATCGTCCACCGATTGACGTACGCTTTCCACGCCGAGCAGCAGATTGGCGCGACCGCCGTGTCCCTGACCGAGCGGCGTACCGTCGGCCTGATAAATGCGTGCCCGACAGCCTGTACCGCCGCCATCTACACCGGCATAGAGCCATGTTGTCATGATGCGTGCGCTCCAGAATCCAGATAGGGAAGACAGGCAACTGCCAGATCGCCGCTGAGGCTAATCGCTTCCGTCTGCGAGTCAGGTAGGCTGTTGAGTAGCAGGCTCAGCTCATTGGCGCAACGGGTCAGCAGTTGCACCGCCAACGCGTCCTGTGGATGCGCCAGCACAATGTGCCCGAGCGTGGTGTAGTCTGTGGCCTGCGCCTGTTTTGACCAATCGATAACCCGATCGACATGCTTATCGAAGTGCAGGAACAGCGCTTCACTGAGTGGCGTCAGCAGGGTGATGCCTTCAACGGCCTGAAGCATCTCCTGCACCGCCCACAGCCCCAGCCGCGACAGGCTGGCCGGGTTGCTGAGGGGGAAGCTGTCGCCGCCGCGACAGGTCAGGAGGCCGTCATGCCAGTGCAACAGCCGGGTGAAACCACCGGTGACCAGCAGATAGCGGTTTTGCCCCGGCCAGCGCTGTTCGCATATCGTGCTTTCGCTCATGCGATCAAAAGGGCGATCGCCATCGATGTCGATCGCCCTTAGATGCCATTTCACGGTGCGTTTTTCCGCTGTTGTTGATTCGTCGCGATCGTTTCGTTGAGGCGCTTCACATCGTTGGACGTCAGGCGCAGATACTCATCAAACGACACCTGATCGTTCAGATATTGGGTAAAGCGCGTCAGGATGATCGGGTACAGCTCGTTCGCGCCCAGACTTTCCATACGTTCCCAATCAAAGACATAAGACGGGATCTTTTTGATCTCTTCGCGCGCGGTGTTCAGGCCGTCGATCACGTGCTTATCTTTGGTCTGGTAGTGCAGATCGGGAATATCCGCGCCGACGATGATATTGAAGCGCTCGGCGATCTCACGTTGCAGCGGTTCGCTGCCCAGCCACTCCATGAATTCGGCGACTTCCTGCGGGTGTTTGGTGGTGGTGAACGGCATGATGAAGGTCGCACCGCCCATCGAGATACATTTCTCTTTGCAAGGTGCAGGTAGCACTTTCCAGTCAAAACCGTCGCCAATCTGCTTACTGAACTGGTTCAACAGCCAGTTGCCGGAGAAGTAGGTCACGATGTTGCCGTTCACGAAATCGTCCGCCATGCTCTTGTACTGACCGCCGCCCGCCGCGCCCCACATTTCACGCGGGAACACGCCTTCATCTGACCAGCGTTTCAGATCTTTAATCCACTGCTGCGCTGCTGCGTCCGGGAAGTTGATCAACCCGTCTTTATCGTAACGTGCACCGTAAGAATAGGCCGGGCCGGAGAAGCGGAAACCGCTGCGGTCAATGGTGAAGGGGATATGCACGCCAGTTTTTTCCGCGACCCGCTTCGAGGCTTTCATTAAGTCATCAATCGTGTAGCCCGGCTGCGGCAGAGGAACGCCTGCCTGTTCAAACAGTGTCACGTTAACGAACGGCAGATCGGCAGTCCAGGAAGCGACAAAGCCCGGCAGCGCATCCGCTTTATGCACGCCTTTCACGCGCATGATTTTTTCGATACCGGCGCTATAGCGTTTCTCAAAGGCGGCCGGATCTTTCAGGTAGGGGCGCAAATCCAGCGTATAGCCGAGCAGCCCCATTTGCGTGGTTTTGGCAATATCCGGGCCTAAACCCGCTGCCAACTGCATCGGTAACTGTGTTTGCAGCGCGTTATAGCCGGTGCTGACAAAATTCACATCGATGCGCTCATTACTCTGGGAGAAAGATTTTACTTTCTGCTCCATGAAATGCACTAATTCGGGATCGTCGTCACTATATAAAAATGTTATTTGCGTTTTGGCGGCTAACGCGCTGCTGCTGAATAACCCCAGTGCAAGGGCGGAAAAAAATAACGCGGTGTTGGAACGCATCATAAACCTCTCCGTTGGTGAGCACATCTTAATACTCGTCATACTTCAAGTTTCATGTGCGTTGGCTGCGTTCACTCACCCGAATCACTTACTTGAGTAAGCTCATCGGGACTCCTTCTTTTGCCGCCTGCCTGAAACTCGAATTATTTAGAGTATATGTTTGATTAATGACGTAAATACCCTGTCGCTGTTAACGGGGCTTATTTCTTTCTGTTTTTTATGTTGTCTTTTAATTAATGCAAATTTGCATTCATCTGTCATTTTCATCATGCAATCATGGACAGAACGCTGATTGATTTATGTGAAGCAGGTTAAAGATATTTTAAATGTTGATTTAAATAAAGCATTTTTGTGATATTAATCACACATATAAACGCGATAATCTTATTTATTAATGCGAAATATCAATAAATGAATGCAAATGACAATTTAATGCAAATTTGCATTCTTATTGCGATATCACGGTGCAGGGAATGACCCGCTGCCCTAAATATTGGCAGGGTGTGCACAGCGAGAGTGCAAATAAGTGCCGCCATACATTTTCGTTATTTTATTTTTCAACGCCGTAAACAGGATTCCGTATGAATATCGGTTGGAAATTAAAGAAGAACGGTGTCATTAATCGGTTTCTCATCACCGAGTTGACGGAAAAACGTTATTTCGCCGAGCCGGATACGCTGCCGGATAAGGTGAATTACCGCTTTATTAACGGTTTTGTCGATGTCGGCGTGCTGCCCTGTCGCGTGCGTTTTTTACAGGAAGAGGCAAAGCGCGACGTGGCGCTGCCGGACGATTTACGCTTCCCGCTGATGTGGAGCGGCGGTGATGAAAGCCGCAGCGTGAATTTCAGCGATTTCTGGCCGTGTCCGGTTCACGTGCAGCGCTTTTCCCGCTGCGTGATTCACAGCGACAGCGCGCAGGCGGCACCGTTTACACTTAGCACCTGCGGCGGCGTCACGCTGTGGCTGAACGGTGAGCCGATTACCCGCTTTACGCCGTTTACCCGCAATACCGAACAAACCTGTACTGTCACGCTGCCGTTGAAAGCAGGGACGAACACGCTGGTGCTGCATAGCGAAGAGCTGTGCGAGCGTGATACCGACTACCTGTTCAGCCTGTGCTATCAGGGAGACGACACGCTTTTCTGGCAGCTTGATGAGGACGCGGCGCTCAGCACACAGCTGACCGCGCTGGATAGCTGGGTGAACGGGCTGACGCTGGAAAATAACCTGATCCAACCGCCCGTGCTGGTGCTGAACAGCACGCAGCCGCTGCCGGAATCCGTGACGATGGCGCATCGGCTGATTGGCAACGTCAACGAATCCGTCCCCGTATGGCAGCAGAAACAAACGCTGCCTGCTGGCAATCTGGGCTGGCAGGTGGATCTGCCTGCGGTTCTGGTGGGCTATTACGATCTGGTCTGCGCCGCGACCTGCAACGGCATTACGCTGACGCGAACGCTCAGCTTTGGGCGCTTGCCTGAGCAAACGATGCCCGCGTTACCGACGCTGGCCGCACGGCGTGAAGCGGTGCTACGCCATACCGCGCTGCACGGTTTTGAGCGCCTCGGGCGGCTGCTGGCGATTGTCGCGACGGGCGAGGGCTGCGATGCCGCCGCGCCGATTCTCAACAGCGCATTGCAGAAAATCAGCCGCCGCGAAGACTGTGCTGATTTCCAACTGGTGCCGCTGATTTGGCTGTGGCAGCGCTATCAGGGGCAGCAGTTGCCGCCGCAGGACTGGCGGCGCGTGCGCAGCGCGATTCTCGGTTTCCGCTACTGGATCGATGAACCGGGCAACGACACCATGTGGTTCTGGAGCGAAAACCACTGCCTGTGTTTCCACGTCGCGCAGTATCTGGCTGGGCAAAACTTCCCTGATGACACCTTCCCATGCAGCGGCCGCCGTGGTCTGGAGCAAAAGGCGATTGCCCACGAACACCTGACGCGCTGGTTTGATTCCATTCTGGAACACGGGCTGGTGGAGTGGAATTCGGCCGCCTATTACCCCATCGATCTGATTGGGCTGGTGGCGCTGTACGAGCTGGCGCAGGATGCCGATCTGCGCGAGAAATCTCGCGTGGTGATTGACCGCATCATGCTGATGACGGCGTGGGTACATCAGAACGGCGTCGCGGTTGGCACAATGGGGCGTGCCTACGATAAAGAGCTGCGCTCCGGCATGTTGACCGAACTGTCCGGCCTGTGTGCGCTGATGTGGGGCGAGGGCTGGCTGATTCCGCACTGCGCCGCGCTGCCGCTGCTGTGCCTGAGCGACTATCAGCCACCGGAAACGACGGATCGGATCGCGCACTGGTCACTGCTGCACGGTGCAGAAGCTCGCTGGGTGCAGGGGCTGAACCGCAGCGCCCGCATCATCGCCTGGAAGCAGCGCGACGTTGCCTTTTCTTCCGTTTTCGATCATCACCCCGACCAGCCTGGGCACCAGCAGCATCTGCTGGATGTGCGGCTGGGTACGCACTATGCCGCCCGCCTGTGGGTGAACCACCCCGGCGAGGATCGCCCTGACGGCGTACACCGTCCTTCTTACTGGGCGGGTAACGGACGCTTGCCGCACCTGATGCAACATCGTAATCGCGCGCTGATGGTGTTCGATCTGCAACAGGATATCCGCCCGTGGACACACCTCTATCTGCCACAAACCGCGCTGGATGACGTCATCGTTGAAGATGTCTGGTGCTTCGTACGTGGCGGCAACGGCTATGCCGCGTTTCATAATCCCGCCGGATTACAGCCGTTTGCTACCGCAGGTCAGCAGGCGGAAGGCGAACTGCGGGCGTATGGCGAGCAGAACGTCTGGTTCGTTGCCGTGGACAGCGGTGATGGCGAGCAAGGATTTGCCGCGTTCGCTGACCGTTTCCGCGGGCGTTCGCTGATACAGGACAGTGACGGCGTACGTATCGACGATCCCGATTACGGCGAACTGGCCTTTAGCTACGCGGTAGGATTCAGCGTGGCGCAGCAGCCTTTCGTTTTCCCCGACGATGTCCCGGTCGTCCCGCAGTTCAACACAGGAAACCCATGACATGCAGACAAGTTCACTTAACCGACAACAAACCGAAGCGCTGCTGGCGCAGGTGGCGCGGGCATTTTGCCGCCTGAAAGCGATCGACAGCGTGACGCAGGACGATGCGCCGGACGCCGGACTGGCGATTCAATTTGAGGAGTGGGACTGGGAAGTGGGCGTCGGGCTGTACGGCTTTTGGAAGCTGGCGCATTTGACGCAGGACGACACCATGCTGACGACGCTGGCGAACTGGTATCAGCAAAAGCTGGATGCCGGGCTGCCGCCGCGCCAGATCAACTCGACGGCGCCGATGCTGGTGCTGGCCTTGCTGTGTCAGGACAAGCCAGATTCCCCTGCGCAGTGGCGTGAAACTGTGAGCGACTGGGCTGACTGGCTGCTGCATTCGCTGCCGAAAACCGAGGACGGAGGTTTCCAGCACACGGTGAAAGAGCGGCCGAATACCGGACAACTGTGGGACGACACGCTGTTTATGGCCGGTCTGTTTCTGGTGGTCGCAGGGAAATTACTCTCCCGCCGCGATCTGATCGAAGAGGCGGAATACCAGCTCGTCACACATGCACGCTATCTGGCCGATGTGCGCAGCGGGCTGTGGTATCACGGCTGGACGTTCGTCGGTCGCCATCACTATGCCAATGCGTTCTGGGGACGCGGTAACGCCTGGATCACTCTGGTGCTGCCGGAAATGCGGGTGCTGGCGGAGGATCAGCTGTCCGCGCCGGTACTGCGCACGCTGGAAGCGATTCTGGAACAGCAAACGACAACGCTGGCACGCTGCCAGCACGATTCAGGCCTGTGGCACACGCTGCTGGATGACCCAGATTCACCGCTGGAGACGTCCGCCAGCGCCGGATTTATCGCAGGGATTTTGACGGCACGTCGATTGGGCATGCTGCACGATTTCCCGCAGGACGTACTGGAAAAAGGCTATGCCGCCGTGGTGGCGCAGATTGACGCACAGGGCGTGGTGCAGGGTGTCTCGGACGGCACGGCGATGGGACACGACTTACAGTTCTATCGCGATATTCCCAATGTCGCCGTGCCTTACGGGCAGGCGCTGGTCATGCTGATGTTATTGGCACAGTTAGATTCTGTTTGCGAGGGCTGACAATGGCGAGTCTGGAACTAAAGAACGTCCACAAAAATTATGGTGCGGTGAGCATCATCAAAGGCGTGGACTTAACGATTCATGACGGCGAGTTCATGGTCTTTGTCGGCCCGTCGGGTTGTGGAAAATCCACGCTGCTGCGCATGATTGCCGGGCTGGAAGAGATCAGCAGCGGCGAGCTGTGGATCGACAACCGCAAGGTGAACGATCTCTCGCCAGCAGAGCGCAAGATTGCGATGGTGTTCCAGTCTTACGCGCTCTATCCGCACCTCTCGGTGCGCAAGAACCTCGCGTTCGGGCTGGAGAACCTGCACTTCCCCAAAGACGAAATCATTCGTCGTATTGATGAAGCCGCCCGCATGCTGGGGCTGGAACCGTATCTGGATCGCCGACCGCGTGCGCTGTCGGGTGGGCAGCAGCAGCGTGTGGCGATTGGTCGCGCTATCGTGCGTGAACCCGACCTGTTCCTGTTTGATGAACCGCTCTCCAATCTGGATGCCAAGCTGCGCGTGCAGACGCGCGGTGAGCTGTCTCGTCTGCACCAGAAGCTGAGCACGACCATGATTTACGTGACTCACGATCAGGTGGAAGCGATGACGATGGCGCAGCGTATTGTGGTGCTGAATGCCGGCCGCATCGAGCAGGTTGGTACGCCGCTGGAGCTGTTCAATCGGCCGAAAAACAAATTTGTCGCGGGCTTCATTGGTTCACCGCGCATGAATATGTTCCCGGCGCAGATCGTCGCCACCTGCGCGGACGGGGTTGAAGTGCAGTGCCCGTCGGGTAATCGTCTTGTGCTGCCGTTTATCGGCACCGTCGGGCAGAACGTCACACTCGGCATTCGTCCTTCACACTGCGAGCTGGTAGAGGACGGCGAGGGCATGGCGCTGTGCGTCGATCGCTGCGAAATGATGGGGCATGAAACCTTTATCTACGGGCGAATGAGCGGCATTGACGATGAGATGATCGTCCATCTGGCGCAGCATCGCGAGTTCGCCGCGGGTGAATCGGTATTTGTCCGCTTCCCGCCGACGTATTGCCATCTGTTCGACGGCAAAACGGATGACACATTGCCGCGCTGTACCGAGCACTAATTATCGCGACGGGAGAGGACGACATGAAAAAGATTGCCTTACTGCCCGCAGGATCGCTGATCGATAAGCTGGTAACGCCAGTGGAAAAAGCGGTGAATCTGCTACAAAAACTCGGTGGTCGCAAAGTGATGCCGTGGTTTTTTATCGCGCCGAATATGCTGCTGTTCGCCGTTTTTGTCTTTATTCCGATTCTGCTGGCGGTGTGCTACGCCTTTACCGGCGGCACCAATATCCTGCTGTGGGAACGCCCTTACGTCGGCGTGGATAACTTTTCCACACTGTTGAGTTGCGGCAACTACGCCGAGCCATCGACCTGTGAACAGGATCTGTTCTGGACTGGTGTTTACAACACGGTGTCGTTCACCTTTTTCAACGTGCTCTGCACGCTGCTGGTAGCATTGGTGACGGCGCTGATCCTCAACCGCAAAATTATCGCCCGTGGCTTTTTCCGCGCCATGTTCTTCTATCCGGTGCTGCTGTCGCCGGTGGTGGTGGGCCTGATCTGGCAGTGGTTCCTTAACCGCAACGGCCTGCTGAATCTGGTGCTGTCGTCGCTGGGCGGGCAGCCGATTACCTTCCTGCTCGACCCGACGTTTTCGCGCTTCTGGGTGGTGTTTGTCTCCGTTTGGTTTCATGTCGGATTTTATACCCTGATCCTGCTGGCCGGATTGCAGGCGATCCCGCGTGATATCTATGAGGCGGCGGCGGTGGATGGCACCTCGCGCTGGCGTGGTTTCTATCGCCTGACGCTGCCGCTGTTGGCACCGAACATTCTGGTGGTGGTGATTTTGCTGACCATCAACAGCGTGCAGATCTTCGATGAAGCCTGGGTGCTGACCAACGGCGGCGGCCCCGGCACGGCCAACAGTTTTATCGTGCAGTACATCTACCAGACGGCCTTTTCGTCAAACGCGTCACTCTACGGGTTGGCCTCGGCGGCCTCGGTGCTGATGGGCGTGGTGCTGATGATCCTGACGGCGTTGCAGTTCCTGCTGACGCGTCGGCTGGAAGGGAAAAAATAACGGGAGCCATGATGAAAATAATCGCATTTCTCACCAGAACCCGTCATCCGGGGCGAATTCACATAACGGATATCATGAGCTGGGTTTGGCTGGTGGTGGGTACGCTGCTGGTGATGATTCCGGTGATGTGGGCGGCGATGTCGTCGTTCAAAACGCCCGCGGAGATCAACCGCTTTCCGCCCAGTTTTCTGCCGCAGGCGGCGGACACCATCACGCTGCCGGAGTACCCGAAGCCGCTGGAACTGTGGCAGGTTAAGCAGGACGACGGCGAAGCGAAAACTATGGCGCTGGTCAGGCGCATCGGCTTGATCGCACAGCTGGTGAACCCAGATGCGCCGAGTGAGGTGGTGCGTGTATCGACGAAAGATCTGGTGCCGATGAAGGCCTTGCATCTGGAGACGGAGAACTACACGACGCCGATAACGAAGTTCCACTTTGCCACCTACCTGAAGAACACCGTGTTCGTGACGGTGATGGCGACGCTGCTGACCCTGTTGCTCAGTTCGATGGCGGCGTTTGCGCTGTCGAAATACGAGTTTCGCGGGCGCGGTACGGTGCTGACGCTGTTTCTCTCCACCATGATGATTCCGCTGTCGGTGGTGATGGTGCCGACGTTCCTGGTGGTGATTGGCCTGAACATGGGCGATAACCTGTGGGGCGTGATTATTCCCACGGTGGCGACGCCGACGGGCGTATTCCTGCTGCGGCAATATATGCTGACAATCCCCGATGAGTTGATCGAGGCGGCGCGTATCGATGCCGCCAGCGAGTTCCGCATTTACTGGAAGATCATCCTGCCGTTAACCGCCCCTGCGCTGGCGGTGCTGGCGATATTCTCGGTGATCTGGCGCTGGAATGATTTCCTCTGGCCGCTGATCGTCCTCTCCAGTCAGGATAATTTTACGCTGCAAATCGGTTTGAATGCGTTTCAGGGGCAGTTCTCGGTGCAGTGGCACTATATACTGGCGATGACGATGCTTTCGCTTCTGCCGGTGACGGCGGTGTTCGTCTTCCTGCAAAAATACATCACGACGGGGATTGCCAACACGGGGATGAAATAATGGCGACACTCAAGGATATTGCTGACCGCGCGGGGGTTTCCATCAGCACGGTTTCCCGCGCGCTGAACGGGACAGCACCGATCAGCGCCAAAGTCAGGCAGCACATCATGGCGATTGCTACCGAGCAGGGCTATCCGCTGCATAAAGTAGCTAAAGCGACCGTCGCGCAGACGGAACCGCTGCGCCACATTCTGCTGGCGACGCCGCGCAACCTGATGCTGGAGAGTGAGTACAATCTGGTGTCACTGACGCTGATTAACGCCCTGAAAACGCTCTGTCTGCAACGCAATATCCAGCTGCGTCCGTTTCTGGGAGAGCACGACACCATTAACGAACAGCAGTTGTTGCGTGAGCTTCAGGGCGGAAAAGAGAGCGGCATTCTGATTGTGAATGACGATCACCCGACGCTGCTGAACGCTGTGGCAGAAAGCGGCATTCCGGCGGTGTTGATCAACGGTGAAGATCCCTCGATGCGCCTGAGCAGCGTCACGCCCGCCAACCACTATGCGGCGGCGGCGGGCGTGCGTTACCTGATCGAGCAAGGGCATACGCGGATCCTGCACCTGACCTGGACGTCGCGCATGACGATCAAACAGCGAGAACGCGGCTATCGGGATGCGCTCATGCAGGTGGGGATTGCAGTGGATGAGGATCTGATCCTCTCGCTGCCGGATTTCCACCCACGCACGGCGCGTGACGCGCTGCTGCGTTGGCTGACGGCCAACCCGGATAGATTGGGTGTCACTGCGATTTTCTGCGCGGCGGATAATCAGGCCATCGGCGTGATCGATGCGCTGTATCAGCACGGGCTGCGGGTGCCGGAGGATATGTCCGTGATGTGCATGGACGACATCCTGCCGTTCGACATGCTGCCAGTCTCGCTCACTACGGTGCATCTGCCGTTTGAGACCATCGCCCGCGCGGCGCTACAGCTGCTGGCGCAGCAAATGACGCCAGCACAGGCGCTTGGTATAGCCCAGCGCACCGAGCTGGCCGGACAGGTAGTGGTCAGAGAATCGGTGCGGCGGGTGGGGTAAGTGGGACGTTATTTACAGGGAAGTTTCACCCTGCATAAGCACTATAGTTTCTGCATAAGTACTATAGTTAAAGCGGCATTCTGTATTCTATGACGCTGGGCTTTTCCGCCACCCAATCATAAAGTCGCTGGGCTGTTTTATTGGTTTCCTGAGTATGCCAATACAGCCGATCGCAGCTTTTTTCCTGTGCCTGTTCTCTCACGTATTCAATCAGTTTTTTCCCAACGTGTTTACCGCGAGCGGTCGGAGCAACAAACAGATCCTCTAAGTAACAATAAGGATTTACTCCCCATGTGGAATCGTGAAAAACAAAGTGCACGAAGCCCACAATATGTAATCCTTCTCTCGCTACCGCGCAATAGACGGGAATATCGGCTTTAAAAAAGCGATTCCAGGTGACTTCTGTGACCTCATCAGAAAGCTGCACCTTATAGAATTCCTGATAACTCTTCCAATAGGGCAGCCACTGCGCGTGATCTTCTGGCTCAACGGAATTAACAATAATTTCTTGTTCTGTATTCATCATTTTATTCTCCTATTATCGTGGATAAGTGCTGGCAATTGGGCTGATATTTACCGGAATAAAATAGCAATCAAATAGACGGATATACCCCTCCACTTATTGAGAGGGGACCAGACCAATTTTCACTCCCTATAGCCCGATACATGAAATGACATAACTTGCCGGTTTTTTTGGCGCACTTTGCATATATCCGGCATTGCGCGTTGGCATATACTCATTTCAGTAGGGTTAACGTGTAAGCCTGCTTCTCACATGACAATGGAGATTGAATGACTCGTAATCAGGGCTTTCCTTTAGATATTGGCTGGCGGACTCTGCTAAAGGATTTTGGCTTTCGGCCTGAACATGTATTACGCCGGGCGGGGTTACCGGAAGACCTCTTTTCGCGGCGCGTTGTAGTGCAAACTTGATGCAGGCCACGCAACGGCTTGCCAGATACAAACAATTAATACTCCCTATGCGTCTGGATATTGATGTCGTCAGCAATGGTGATTTGAAGGTCTCACCGCGTTGGCTGTTTGCACAAGGATTCATTACAGGTTGCAGAGATTGCCTTTCTGATTCGCTTGGCTCGGCTGGCGACACGCGAACCGGTTAAGGCTAAATGCGTTAATTTGCCTATTCAGCAAAATGTGCTGCCAGGCCACCAGCGATATCTGGGTCAGCATCTCAATGCTTTTTGCGTTGCCTTCTGCTTCCTGTCACTCCAGTAATTGCGACAGGAGCGCTGAGTTGTAGTAAACGATCGTGTTGTTCATTGAAAGTAATACAGGCACAGATATGCGATTAAGCTATTTTTACACGGAAAGGGGGTTAATCATGCCAGTGTCAGCATCGCAGCACAGAGTTTCAGCTGGAGCTTACCAGAATAAGCTACACGACAATTGCAGGGGAAACTCGACAACACAGGCTCAGGGCATAAATCTAGACCACTCTGCCACTCCGGATGAAATACACCATTTAGGAAGCAGTATTAACAGAGTAGTCAATTCTCACGAAGAACTGAGCAGACTATCGTACCAGACTAGAAATCCGCGACAGGACATAGCGGTTCCGTTGTTAATGCTGCTAAGCCAGGTCAGGCTTACCAATAATCTGTTTTCGGCGGACCCCCCTGGATTCGTCTCTGACAGAGACAACGGCTTATCTCCTTCAGTTTCCCGAAATACAGCGCATTCAGATAACAGTGACACTGGCTTCAGTGCCATGCTAAGTCCGGTTGCGAATGCACTGTATGAAACAGGTCAGTTTATAGCTCAGTGTGACCCACTGAGATTTCCGGCAGCGGATGCATCGCCAGTGCCACTGGCTGAAACAGAATCAACAATGGCAGCAGGTATCGTCCGGAATTTGAAAAGCGACAGCTATATTGTTACAGGTGAGCAGAAGAAGAACGAATTGATTTCCAGCCTAGTACAGTATCTGGTATCAGACGGGCAACTGACTGCAGATGAAAGCGAGGATGTTGAACTGAGGCTGCGGTCGGAAGCCGCTGGCATGCCGATGGTTGCTGTTCACCTAGATAATGAGAATGCCGGCACCAACCGAACGAAACGGGCACTGCTACGAGAACTGGATCCAAGAACGGGAGAACATATAAAAAAACACTGCGCTTTTGAAGAGGAAGTGCTGGATGCGCAGGGTGAAAACCAGGGAAAAGTGCTTTTATTTCAGGCTCAGAGAGCCGAAAATCCGTTCCGTATGATTTATGATAATAATCCGAATGGCAGGCCTTCTCCGGAGGAACGAGGGGTTGCTGATGGCCTCAACATATCTACTGACATTCTTACGCTGGGAATTAAGCCCTTAATCGGGAAGCTTATAGCAAATGTCAAACGCCGAGAATATTATCAGAATCAGGGGAATGAAATCTGTGCAGAACGATTCAGAAGGTTGTTTATTGCGGAACTGTCAACATCTCTTGATGTGGGCGGGCTGGCATTTACGTCCCGGGGAGGTACCGGAAAAGTGAAACCATCAGAACTTCTCCATGCTTTTCCGGAGCGTGAGAGAGCTGCCTTTTACACTCGTAGCCTACACTCCGGTATCAGAAAGGAAATTCTGCTGGAACTGAAGCAGGGAAAAGGAGTAATAAATGACAACGGTCGCAAGGTTTATCTCAAGCCGACTGAAAAAAATAATGAATTCATTACTTACCACCCTGATGCGGTAAAGCCGGAATTGCTGGAAAGAAGAGTTATTTTTAATGAAAATAACCTTTCATGGCGTTACGCGGATAGTTTTGACTCATCGGCACTCAATGTCGAAATCAGTGAGGGAAAACGACAGATAAGACTATGTGGTGAAAATTATGAGCTTCATAAGAATGCTATTGGTAAATATGAAATCGTAGTAAATAAAGCGTCAGGAATAAAAGAATTTGTTCCGGTTTATATGGAGCCATTATCACGAACATGGCATCTCAGCGTACATAATAAACATCCTGTCTTCAGTAATAAGCAGACTGACATTATAAATGAAATAAAAGTAAATAAAGAAGATGGGTTCTATTATGTTCCAAGGGGAAACAATAATCATAACTATTATGGGAATGGTAATATATATGTACAGGAAGGAATGGGTGATTCCGGTCACTATCCTTGGGGACGATATGCTGAAATGAACGGCGAACTGGTTCCCGTAAGGAATACCAAACACCAGGGGCAGGGGGTCCTGTACGAAGTATATGACATGAAGTTTCCTGAGAAGGCAGGCCATCCGATTGAGTGGGATGGTAGTAGCTGGTTATTTGAGCGAGAAACGTCTATTTATGTATCTAAAGATTTGGAGAAAATAATTGACCCAGCAATGATTATTGAGAAAGTGGATGCAGGCAAGCTTTCGGCCCCTGACCATCAGGGGTTAAGATATGATGCTGATGGGAATAGATACATAAGAATCAAAAACGAATACATGAAATTAGAACAAAGAAAAGGTCTGCCATTTATCCGGCTGGGTAATGGTGATAAAGTAAACGTTGATTATATAAATAATAAATTCATTCCTGAAAAAATTATCAACATTAACCCAGTAATCATTGGGACGGGAAGCATCAGTGAAGTTTATAATATGGGGAATGGGTTTGTTAATAAAATATATAAGGGTCGTATTGACGAGCATCACAAATCCAGGCTTGTTGCAGCAAATAACAATGCAAAAGGATTCAACAGGTATTATGGAGATAGGGCAGGTGAAGTAAGTATTACCCCATTCAAAGATGGTTCTGCATCTGTGTCAGTGAAATTAAAGAAAATAGATGGGTATGTATTAAGTGATGTTAACAGTTCATCTAACACTGAGTTTTTAAACGAAATAGAAACGGCAATCAAAACCAGTAATCATCCTGAGAAACTATCTCGCTTATTGCAAAATAATGGAATTGTACATTACGATATAAATAAAGGGAATGTTATATATAACAAGGGCGAGTTTTTTATTGTGGACTTTGACTCTGCCAACTTTTTACCAAAAGGTGAGATAGTTAGCCAGTCACAAACTAATAGTATGAGAGAGAAATTCAAACATATCTTTGATGATGTTTTAAGAGAGATAGATAGAAAGAAAAGTTAATTACACGTTTAGCAGAGGGAACAGCGCATCAACATTATTCAAATGTAGGTTGCCGAGCTGAAACGGAACCCTTTAATGTCGACCGGTTATTATTCTGTCGGCGGCCTGACGACATGCGGGCGATGACACGGATTAATACCGACACCAGCTGAATCGCGAAATGAATTTTGATACAGGAAGTGAGCCAGCGTGACGCTGACAGAAAAATCGGGTCATCTTGCATGGTACGCCCTAGTGGCGTTTGCGCTGGCCAGACAGGATGGAATGCGTTGCATAGCGGCAACCGCGTAACGAAGAAGTCGGAACGCCATGTGTTTGTCAGGAGTGGACTGGTGTTCTATGAGTACGTGGATATATCCATCATCACCGGTTGTGGTTCTCAGACTGTAGAACTCGTCGCTGAAATAGGGGCGCAGGCTATCCTCATAACCGCCATCAATAACATGCTTATCGATCTGATGGTCGCGATGTTGCGTAAGGACTGGCTGAGTCGCCGTCAGTGGCAAAAACAGGGAATTGAGCGAGTCAATGTTGTCAGTGATTTGTCGGGAACATTTTCAAAAGTCAGTCCAAATTCGCCGGCCAGTACATCCAACCATTCTGGCAGAGTCTCGGAGATATGAGTCGTCACGACGTCGCCTTCTGTTTTTGTCAGAACGCAGCCCCGTAGTATCGCTTTACCGTTCGGCTGCCGAAGCTGTGCGGTGACAACTCTTGCATATCCGGATTCTGGCGAGTGTACGTTAAAGTAATGTCGGTCCATGAAATCACTCATATCAGCTGGCTGGTCGGCCATACTTACACCGGCGACCCAGCACGATGGGTCGGTTGTGAGGTGCCAGTCACCAACACCACCCTCGCCGACTGCCTCCATTACGAACTGCATCTGGCCCTGGTAAACGGTAGCGTTCATTAGAGGCATTTGTTCATGCAGCGCGTCAGCAAGGCCGACATCAACCCACCATCGGCCATCGGGATTGCTTTCGCACGGCAATCCCTCGGCGATGACTGCAACGTGATTTTCCAGCGTTGCTCGTTCTGGACCTTCAGCTCCGTGGACATTTGCGGGGTTAATGCTCACCCGGTAGCCAAGCTGAGAAAGTAGTGTATATAAGCCGCCATTAAGCTGAAAGCAGTAACCACCTCGCGGGGTTGTTGCAGCCCTTCTGAAGCTCTCCATCGAGGCAATTCCCCAACTCTCTGCAAGGTGGATCCAGAAAGTTTCATAAGGTATCCGCTCAACGTGAGCCTGATGTATTCGGGTTAGTGCCTGGAGGGACGGTGGTTCGGCATCAAGACCAAGGCGGTTTAGGTAGGCTGCTACCAGGTCATTCATGTTATTTTTATCCTTTCATATCTGATAGTTTTTATCAGGGAGTACAGCTCTGAAATCTGGGGAAGTCATGAACTACTCCGAACTGTTGAAGCGCCGCTTCAGACGTTGTATTTCCACGATAATCATTGCCGTTATTGGTTGAAACAGTTGTATTGTAATATCCGAATTCAACATGCTGTAGCGACTAATTTGAGAACTATGCTTTCATTTTTGAGAGGATTGAATGGATTTAAATGCGTTAAAGATGTTTGTACTGGCAGCCCGCAGTGGCAGTCTTTCTGCTGCGGCACGGCAGAACAACATACCGCTTCCGACACTGAGTCGCAGGATCGCTGAACTCGAGCATGAACTGAATGTTGTTCTGCTCGAACGAACAGTTAAGGGTTGCAGGGCAACAGAAGCGGGAAAAAAATTACTGAACCAGACGAGTTCGGCCATAGATATACTTAATGATGCTGATCACTTTCTTGCAATCGGCGATCCCCATATTACCGGGCGACTGCGCCTGACTATACCCCAGTCACTTGAACCATGGTGGGAAATCATCAGGCAGTTTCAGCGAATGTACCCAAGTATAGCCATAAATGTTTATACGACCGAACGCCGCGTGGATTTAATCTCTGAAGGCATTGATGTTGCGCTAAGGGTCGGAAGCGTCGCTGATGATGATATCGTGGCGCGCCATCTGATGGATTTCAGGCATATTCTGGTCGCCAGCCCGAAACTTTTTTTGAACAGCAGCCTCCCCAAAGAGCCGACAGACCTCATGAAGTTCCCCTGTGCCGCATGGGGTTCCGCGATAGGATCTCGTCCTGTCTGGATACTGGGTGAGCATGCCTATGATGTTCCAACCATCTTCATGGTAAATGACTATCTTCATTTGCGTGAGGGGGTTCTGGCAGGTGACTACATTACCGAATTGCCCGCGTTTTTTGCTGCTGAATACATTCACAATGGTGAACTGATTGAGATCCTCCCTCAGACGCACCTGCCTTATTCATCGTTGCATCTGGTATATAAAAAGCACAGGTATGTTTCTGCGGCTGCCAGAGCTTATATAGAATTCTGTACGGACAATGCCTTCGTTCTGAGGGAGAAAAGTCGTGTACCGTCGGATAATGAAAATACGCATCCGTAAACCTGTAAAATAGCCTGTGTCACCAGTAGGCTGGGCAACTCAGTCCGTCTGGTGCTGATTATTCTGATGCCGTAATGACGGTATGAGTTGTTAACGACTAGGAAAACGGTGAAGAATAATCACACATGTAGAGCGATTAAGTACAACCCCTGTAACTCACTAACTAACATCTTCCCAAATTTGTATGCTCAAAAAATAGCCTCAACGTACAATAATTTTCGTTTCCCAAACGGATCCCTCTCTTTGGCTGGCATCGCCTGCGTCAACGATCTGTATTGCCAGTGATATGTTCCCAGCTGATAAATTGAGCAATACGATATAGTCATGGTGGGAGATACTTCTGGTTTGGTGACTTGTGGGGTGACCAAAGCCAGCAGCTGATTTGCTGTGGCGCCATTGGCTACGTATTGATCGAGTACCGATGTTGGCGAGGAAGATCACCCATTGTGCAGCCAAAAATACATTTCTCTTTTCATTCGTTATGCAGATGAGGACGCGCCACTTTCCTCATCTGCAATACGGTTACGCTTTGTTGTTATTCCAGTTCGATGGGTTCATGATTAGCGCCGCCTGCATCCCTACGCTGCCGCCCATTGACGGGTTATAGGCCTGTTGTCCGTAGAATGAAGGGAGCTGATTCTGTGATGTGGATGACGAGCTATTTGTTCCACCTGACGCAGGGAGAAATGGCTTCGCACCCTGTTTGGCTATTGCCCCTGTTATACTACCAAACGCTGGTATCGTTAATTTGCCCATCGTGAGGCTTTGCAGGGTTTTTATTACGGGTATGCGACTGAGCTGAGTAGACTGTGGTACGACCCCCAGGCTGCCAAACGAGCTGTAGGCATTGCTGACATCAGTAAGCGATGACGGGCTGAATGAGAGCCTGTTACCTGCACCAATAATTTTGTCGTAAATCTTCGATTGTTGATATGCAAACGCGCCGCCTGCACCGGAGACCGCGCCAGTGATCGCGCCACCAATCGCACCCGTAACCGCACCGCTGAGCATCGATTGTTGCCAGGTTCCCGAGTTGGCGACGCCGAAGGCGTCATTGACAAAATGCTGGCTGACACCTTGTGCAGCGCCAATCACACCTCCGGAGACCGCTCCAACAAACGATCCCGCGATGATGCCGCCTGCCGTTGTCGATGTTGCCGCTGCCGCCGCCGACCCAGCGGCAAAAGCGCCGACCCCACCTGCTGCGGATAGTGCGCCTGCAACGGCGCCAATTCCTGCTCCGGCAAAGATATAACCCGCCAGTGCGCCGCCTTTTAGCCCGGATTGAATGCCTGTGTAGGCTGCCACGCCGCCGCCAATTACCGCACCAACCAGCGCCCCCATGAGCAAAATGACCAGAATTGGCGCTATTTCACCCGAAGGATCAGTTTGGTTGACGGGGTTGTTGTAGCAATAAACGAAGGGACCACCATATTGGAACCTGGGATCGCACGAGTAAAAACGCCCAAGCTGAGGATCGTAGAAACGTGCACGATAGTTGTAGATTGCTAGTTCAGCATCAAACTCTTGGCCGGTATAACGATAGTGTGCGATCTCTGGCGTACCGACGCTATTGGCAAATAGCTGACCAAAAGGCATATAATCCAGCATGGTAGCGACGGTACCGTCATCTGCGATGATGGCGCGTACCGAACCCTGTAAGTCTTTCAGCACATAGTAGGTTGCCTGGTTTTTTACCATCGCCAATAGGCCACCAATGCCATAGATATATTGGGTATGATTTTCCCCAGCCTCTATCAGTGGAAAATCACTCAGCCCATGTACATATAACGTTTGTGTACCGTTACTCTGCCTCTTTATAACGCGCTGATTAAGGCCGTTATAGGTAAATTCCAGCGAGTTGCCATCTTCCAGTGAAACGAGCTGCGGTAAATTATTCAATGCATTGTAGTCGATTCGTGCAATATGACGATGCGATGAGGCGGTGACGTTGCCGAATGTGTCATAGCCGTAATGCTGTGTTGGCGCATTATCGTTATGGACGGCGACAACCTTGTTGCTGTTCTTTAGGTAATCATATGTACGCAGTGCGCTTCCTTGCTGAAGAGACAGGATGTTGCCATTAGGATCGAAAGTGAGTGGGTGGCCGACGCCAAGACTGTAGTCAGCGTGAGAGCTGTGCTGAGCAACAATCAGTTGGCTGCGCTTATCGTACTGGTAGCGGTAGGTAAATGTGTTTTCTGGATTAATGCCGTTTTCACTGGTGGCGCTGGCAATGTTACCGTTGTAGTAACCTGAGTCGTTATAGCCACCGGATGTGTAGCTAAAAGTATGTTTGAGTAGTGGACTACCGTCAGCATACTGGTTAGTAATTTCTGTTATCCATCCTGGAGAATTGTAAGCCAGACGACGCACAAGCGGACGGCTTCCTGTGTTATTAAGCTGTTCTCCGGCGAGGCTGCCGTCAGCGTGATAGCGGTATTGGGCAAATTTTTCGGGTTCGTTCTCCGTACCGACAGCGGTGTTCTGCCCCATGTCATTGTAGGTATAAATGACGCTGGGAACGGGAGCACCAGCTGGATAATCAATACGCGTGGTATTACCCAGATTGTTGTAAGTATATGTCGTGGTTTGCGCGGCTTTCTCTGGCACGCTCAGGGTGGTGCGTGTCGTATTGCCGTAGCGATCGTAGCCGTAGCTATTCTCGACTATTGCTCCGCTGGCGTTTCGTTTCTGCGTTTTCCATAACCGCCCACGCAATGTGACGTCTTCCCCTGTTCCGTCATAGCTATTCTGGGTTTCCCAGAGGTTGCTCTGTGGGTAATGTGGATCGTTGTTTGCTATGTCCTGTAATTGGATGCCATCTCCCCAGGAACGTGGAACCTCTCCTTCTTCAACAATACGGCCCAGAATGTCATATTTCTTATAGAGAATGGTTCCTTTCTCGACTGTTAGTGGCGTCGAACTGAAGCGTAAACGACCTGCGGCATCGTAGATATAGCGTGTTTCTCCCGTATCTGTCATTGTGCGGGATATAAGCTGTTGCAGGAAGTTATAGCGATTATTGGTCGTAAATGCCCCAGCATCATTGCCTTCTAAAAAGGCATTTGGATGTAGGGTTTTTTGGATATTTCCGGCAGTATCAAATAGTTGCTGAACGGCATCAACAACAGTGTTATCTGCGTTTGTCTGTTTGCCTAACGTTTGCCCTCTGCGATCTTTAATGTCTAGAACCTGAGAGCCATTAGCATCGGTCAGCGCGGTAACCAATAATTCGCCAGGGCGATATAGAATTCCCGCGATACTTTTCTGATCGGTAACGGCATACCTAATCTGGGTGGTATGGTTATTGCTACTAGTGATGGCAAACAGTTTACCAGGTAATCCTTTTTTGAGTGGCCGCCTCAGTGATGACGCTTCATAAAGAGTACCGCTGTACGGGTATCCTTCATCTTGTGGATAAAGCGTGCTGATTTCGCCACTCATCATGCCCGTTGTGCTATCCAGCCTGCTGACAAACCCTGAGCGGTAGCCGAAGAGTGTGTTGTCAAATGTCGCTATCTTGGTTTCAGCGATGCAGTTCCCTAGTGCGTCATAGCACTTTTCTTTAACCAGACACTGTGTGCTATTTAATACCTGAGACTGTATATCCTGTCGATTAGCGTTTTTATAACTCATTGAAATTTGAGGTAAGCGATACGTCACAGGATTAGCCAATTGCAGCTCGCCCAGTGCTGAAAAAACGCATTCTCCACTAATCGGTGTCGGATTTTTTATCGCAAAAACTTGTCGGCCATCGGCAAGTAAGAGTACCGCACCATTAACGGGGATCAGCAAGACGGTTGCGGGCACTTGACCATTAAGCTTGCTGTTTTTGTGTGTTGTGCCGTTCAGTTCCAGCGTCCAGCCCGTTGATGACTGCCATTTGGCGTTTAAGTGATTACCGATAGCGATACCAAAAGCGACATTCTGAGAGGAAGAAGAGGATAGGGTAACGCCAATAGCATAGCGATCATGCTGCTGAGTTGTGCGCCATGAAATAGTGTTAACGGCTGAGCCTGTGTGATAGAGCTGGCCGTTATTAAGCCGCCAGGCAGCTGCGCTGTCTCGGAGCCACCGATCCCAAGTTTGTTCGCCGTCCATAAAGGTTTCATAGAGGCCGCCTTCAGCCGCCATGATGTCACAACTGCTGGATGGGTCGTTTTGAGGATAGACAAAGGGCTGTGCGTTATTCCAGCTTTTCGTCGCGTAGCTTACCGAACCTCTTTTGCTGTTTTCTTGTGGACCGACTTCGGTGAATTTCTGACGCAGCGAATCGTAACCATAACGTGTTATGTCGGCATTGTTGCCGAGTGTGGCTGTTTCATCCCAGTAGATCGGATCGTAGAATTTCGCTTCCATATTGCTGGCCAACGGAGTAATGCTGATATTGTTGATCAGAAGGTAAGTGGAAGATTTTTCATTAGTGAATGCAACCGTAAGTGGGAGAGGCGTTCCGTCTCCCTGATAGTCGATGACCGCCTGCCAGTACACCCATTTCGCTTCATCGGTAGGGATAATTACCACTTTTTTACGTTCACCGCCTCCTGAGCGTGTTTCCAGATAAACGTTGCCCGCGTTGGTCAGAAACCCTTTTTCCGCTTTTATCCAGCCAGCAATGATGGCCGTTTGCGAGTGTTGCAGCGGTGTTGTCCGCAACAGGGTGCTATGAGCCACAAGCTTAAAGCTATTGGTACCCGTGCAGGCATTGCCAGAGACGAGGTAGTCTGCGATTGTTCCCTTGCTAGTCGATGACTGCCAGTTCAGCGCATAGGTTTCATAGGGTTCAAAACCGACAAAATCACAGGTGTTATCGTCTTTGCTGGTGAAGGTCGCGATAGGTAGAATTTCGTCTTTATCCCACAGAGTACTTTCTACTTGTTTCGTGGCATCGCTCGCGCAGGTGATGGCGCCATAAAAGCGCCTGTGCAGGATACTATTTATCCTCAACCATGATGTGCCAGGATTGGAAGCGACGAGATGTGGGTTCTCTGGCGCGGTGTCATCAGGAGCCTGTTGCAGGATATACGCAGTGCTTGCTGCCCACACCGTTGGTGCAGGGTGGCCAGAAATGGGGTATTGGCGTGAGTGAGGAAGGTATTGTTGCAAGCTGCCGGAAATAATCCCTTTCTTACTACCACTCGCTGGAGTGGTGACTGAGTCAAAATGCATGAAAGGAACGTCAATCACGTGCTTAAGCAAGAACCATGGGTAGGCCTGGTAAGCATAACTATAATGTTTAGCGATCGTTTCCACCGTACCGTCACGGGTGACATTATCAAATGTCTCTTCTACAAGCTTGCCAAATTGGCTGTCATAAATGTAGCTCGTTGTGGTCTGCAGGCCATCATTGATGCTCGTGTTGGTGGTGCTGCGGATGTAGCCGCCAAACAAATCACGTTGTACGCCATTGACGTTGAGCGTTGTAAATACTTCGATATGTTTTTGCTCATGGACCAGCAGAATATTGTTGCTATCGAAGGTTTTTTGTTCAATAAGTTGGCCATCCAGAAGGCCTGAATCATCCTGGTCTGATACGTTTACCTTCTGGTTTTTTCTGGTTAATCCATTGAAGTAATGATTCTCGGTATAGCCAAAACGAGGGATGGCTGGCGTATCTGTACCCGGATAATAGGTGCTTTTGTAATACTTAAACACGGCGCCGGTTGGATCGCAGGTCGCTGTCGCGATATCAAAGATATACGCTGTCGTGCTGGTGGTATAGCCGTCATTGATACTGACGGTATCGACGCAATAATCCACCAGCGTACCTTGCAGGGTATTATCTAAATAACGGTTCAGTGTCAGGGTTTCTGCGTTATCAAAGCTCTTTTCCAGTGGCAAGTAAGTGACAAAAGTGGAGAGACCAGAAGGGTATTGACCATTAATGTTGGTTTTAATTTGTCCGTCAGTGTTGATCTGTGTGAAGTAGCGTTGGACGATAATGTCTTTATTGGCAAGATTCTGGTTGAGAAATGGCCAGACCGTCGTATCTTTGACCGCACTTCCCGCTAAATTCAGATAAGAAATAAAACGTGGTCCCTGATTGATCATGGTGGTGCTGTCTATTTCATACGGCACTTCCTGATAGTGGTTTACCGCATCTTGCCAATTACGCCATGAGCCACGCTGATAGATACGATTTCCCATAGTGGCAATATCAGCACCTGCTGTTGGAAAGAAATGTATTTTCCGTGCTGATGTTGGGCCATCTTTGCTATATAAGTCCGTGGCGCTGTTATCCCAACGGGTAATTTGGGTTGCTGGATCGTAACCGATGAGTTTAGCTTGTACGGCAGATTCTCGATTGCTGACGGCAATGGCGTAATCGGTGCCATAGGCATACCAGTTTATGTCCTGATCGCTACAGGTATCGCGGAAGTTTAGGCTCTTGTTGAACAGCCATGATGCGCCGTTGTAACGCAGCAAATGAGGGCCAGAAGCAATCATGCTGTTGTTAATGAACCTGGCAATAAAAGGAATGGTAATCACTTTAGATGGATTACTTTTCGGTAACCTGCAGGGGAAATCGACACTCTTTATCGTGCTAAAAGTAGCGTCCCATTCCAGAACTTTAATCGTGTAATCAACGCTAAGAGAAACTTCCTGAGTAATGTAAGTCAGCGCAATAAACGAGGCGCTGCTGGCAAACCCAAAGTTGTTTGCTGGGTTAGTGCCTATTGTAAAGGCTAGCGTTGTGGACGCGCCGGTATGCCATTGCTCGCCACCGTCCTGATAGTAGAGCGTGAATGTATTGTGATGTGAGCCGCCGCTTTCTGGCGAATAGTCCAGGATAGCGTAGTACTTGTTTGTAGCGGTGATGTAAGGTTTGCTGTTTGGCTTATTTGCTGCAAGATCGGAGGATCTCTCTTCAATAATCCATGACTTGGCAAAGCTATTCCATGTGTAGCGTAGTAGCTTGCGGTTATCTTTATCACAAGTAACGAAGAAATTATCACCCGCAGCGATTTGTAAATGAGCGGTTTTTGCATTTATCGGTGCAGTTTCGAGCCATTCCCCCCATTTGCGGTTATCTTTATGGTAAACGTGTACGCCTGATTTTTCATTCTGTGGGCTGGAATAGGTCAGACAGGCAAAATCAGTACTGGTAACCACGTTCACACTATTGATATCAAATGCGGCATTAATTATCTGCTGCTTGGGTACCCATTGTTGCCATCGACCTAACCAGGTATAGAGCGTGACATGGATTTGGTCGGTCGATTCGTTTAGCCATAGGCTGACCACATAGTCCGCGCCGAACCAGACTCGGGGCTTTGCGGTGCGTGGCCAGGGGTTAGTAATTTGCCGTTGCCTGTCACAAAGTGGCAACGTCTGCTGTTTGTATTGGTAGGCGATATCGGCTCCATCGGGCGTAATAGCGCGGCTTAGTGCACCAGCGTTAACGCTGCCTGCAGCCCAGTAGCTGAGTTGCAAATCTGGCAGAGAAGATTGGTTGGCATACGTGCGTTGTATGCTGGTCAGCGTGCGTTTGACCGTATCGCCGTAGAGGTTGTCACTTTTTGTGTAGTGGCTGAAATTGCTGCTAATGTCATAACCCAGTTGCACGGTATAAAGTAGAGCACCTTTAGGATTATTGACGACAATATGATCCAGATAACGCGTTTCGTATCTGTCCTGATAGGGGCTAGGTTGATTGTTTGGGATTTGTGTATAGGGAGCATTCCAATGTGGAGACAGGTATTCGCGCGGGCCAGCAGGGGAACTGATATCGTACTGTTTTTCCTTGTAGTTGAAGTTAATGGTGCGGTGAAACATGTCGGTTATCGTTAAAAGATAGCAGGCCTTAGTAAACGATAGCCCACTGTCACCAACCTGCTGCTCAACCACATCATAGTTGAAAGCGATCGTATCTCCCCAGAGACTCTCGATTTGCGCCAGATTCCAGACTGCTGCGAATCTTGATTGCAATAATGTTTTATCCTCGAGATGTGTCAGCGCAGATTGCCCTGACCAATTACCCCATCTTACTTTCCATTGAATTACGTGTTGATTTGGGATTATTCCACCATAAAAATAGCTGGTGCCATCGTCTTTTACAATTTCCCAGCGTTCAAACTCTGGGTAATATAAAATTTTACTGAAATCATATTGGAAACATTCAAAAGAAAAACCGCCGGAAAGGACAATCAGGTGAGAGCCTTGGTTATTAACGATAAAAATACGTTGATTCTGGCTATCGTTGATTTTCCATTGTTGATTCTGATTGACGGTATTGACACTAGCGTTAATATCAATTTCTATTCCAGATTCAATAAATTGAGATTGAATGGTTGAATCTATTTTTCCTTTGTTTAAAGTGTTAGTGCTATTACTGGAAAGTGTCGCACGCTTCCATTCATTTTTTGTTCTTATCAGTTCTGTTACGCTATTATTGGTATAAATTTTATAGGTATTGTCGTCCGGTGAGGCATTTCCTCGTGTCTCTACTTCTATTCTTTCAAAAGGCAGTTTCCAGCCTAACCCCAGTATACTGGTTGGCGCGCTGGCATTTGATTGATGAGTTTCATTTTTAACATTACTGCCATAGGATGCCGTCACCTTCACATCCAGTTTATTCCTTCCTTTTAGTGAAACCAGATCTAAAGGTAAGTTTAGATCACCACGAAATAAATTAACACTGTCTTTAAATATATTGTTGATGTTTTTTTCGAATTGGCTTGGACGTATTTGTGGGATTTGACTGTTCGTGCTGTTTTTCATTTTCTTATACCCTTTTCATGAAGCGTTATCAGTCAGGATGTATAGATGAAGTTAGAGACGGTAATATGTAGTGAAGATAATGGATTTCTGACGTTTTAACCGTGTATTCTGAACGGTGTGCTGGTACTCAAAATCGCAGATAGCATTTCTGCTACCTGCGATATAATTAATAAAAAAAGAGAAATATAAAATTAGGAATCACATTCTGCGATAACCAGAACGTTGACGCTGCCATAGGCTTTATGGTTGGACTGGTCTTCCATAAAACAGGTTGCAGAAATGGTTACGCGGTCGCCACTAAAACTTGATATTGAGCTGGCAACGCTGATGGTTTTTAAATGGTGGTCAGTATTACCGAAAGAAAGTTCAAAGGCTTGAACTGCGACAGAGGCATTAAGTACACGAGTTCCGAAATCTATATGTTGTGGTGAACCTGATTGAATTTTGACAACTTGAAATTTTGTAGTGGACATAGCTTATCCTTATTAATAAGTAATTGTAGCGATGTTTTATTTCAGGGATGTTTTTGTTAGCTATTTAATAAAATTGGTGCAATATTAATTTATATCCAATGAATGGTTTTGTCAATGTTGATGATATAAAAATAGCTTGTGACTATTGTTTTTTATCTCATTGTTTTTATTTTTAAATGACCTTATTGTAACCATGTAAATTATTAGCTAGATCATTTTTTGCGAGGGGCATAATTATTCATATTTCATAAGTTATTTTGATAACGATGTCTTTAGTGGTTACCTAAAAAATAATGACATAAAGTGTAAAATATTTATTTGTATTTATTTTTTTTGTGATAATTTTATTATTCAATAAATAATATACGCAGAGCGATAATGACAATATAGATTTTTATTAATTATTTATCTTAATATTTTATAACTTGGGGTGGGGATTTCATTAATGATTTTGTACGACAGGGTTACCGTTGTGTAATCAAATCTGGTGAGCTTTGAGACGCTGACTCAGCCTTGGTAAATAAAAAGCCCCGTAATAACGGGACTTATATTTAATTCTTTACTAATAACTCTAAGGTCATCTTCAGAACGGAATGTCGTCGTCGAAATCCATTGGTGGTTCGTTGCTTTGCGCTGGAGCATTGTTTGCGGAAGCATTGTTCTGTGCAGGACGCTGTTGAGACTGCGCACCGCCGCTGAACTGGTTGCCGCCCTGCGGCTGCTGAGGTTGACCCCAACCGCCTTGTTGCTGACCGCCACCTGCATTGCCACCGCCTGCTGGTGCGCCGCCGCCTTGGCGTCCACCCAGCATTTGCATGGTGCCGCCGACGTTAACGACGACTTCGGTGGTGTAGCGCTCTACGCCAGCCTGATCGGCCCATTTACGGGTTTGCAGTGCGCCTTCGATGTAAACCTGAGAGCCTTTACGCAGGTATTCGCCCGCGACTTCTGCCAGTTTGCCGAACAGGACCACGCGGTGCCATTCGGTCTTCTCTTTCTGCTCACCGGTTTGCTTGTCACGCCAGCTTTCCGACGTAGCCAGCGTGATGTTGGCAACTGCACCACCATTCGGCATATAGCGGATTTCCGGGTCTTGACCCAGATTCCCGACAAGAATCACTTTATTAACGCCTCTGCTGGCCATGCTCGTCTCCTGATGAATCGATAGATTTATTTTAAGTCTAAACGATCAATCTTACCATGTGGGGAACGCTCTGTCATACCTGCGAAATGGCTTCAGAAATGAAAGTAAGATTTGCAGCGTTTGCAAAGTAAACGGGTTTAATACTGGATATTCATTCAGTTTTTTTTATGGCAAGCTATCCCTGCTTGCCACCCTATCGGGCCGTCGCAAGCGACGTTAAAAAACGCGTCTGGCGTTTTTTTTATGCCATAATTGCTGGTTTCGTACCGGCTCTCTCCGTTCGAGAGGCGATGACAAACCGTTTTTATTCCGGGAAGTGTGTGAATGGATAAGATCGAAGTTCGTGGTGCTCGTACCCATAATCTAAAGAATATCAACCTGATAATTCCTCGTGACAAGCTGATTGTAATCACCGGTTTGTCTGGTTCGGGTAAGTCATCGCTGGCGTTTGACACGCTGTATGCCGAAGGGCAGCGGCGCTATGTGGAATCACTCTCCGCCTACGCCCGTCAGTTCCTGTCGCTGATGGAAAAACCGGACGTCGATCATATAGAAGGGCTGTCGCCCGCCATCTCTATCGAACAGAAATCCACCTCGCATAACCCGCGTTCCACGGTCGGGACGATTACCGAAATTCATGACTACCTGCGTCTGCTGTTTGCACGCGTGGGTGAACCGCGCTGCCCAGAGCATGATGTGCCGCTGGATGCGCAGACGGTCAGCCAGATGGTGGACAATGTGCTGGCGCAGCCGGAAGGCAAACGCCTGATGCTGCTGGCGCCGATTGTGAAAGATCGCAAAGGCGAACATAGCAAGACGTTGGAAAACCTGGCTTCACAGGGCTATATCCGCGCCCGTATCGACGGCGAAGTGTGCGATCTGTCCGATCCGCCGAAGCTGGAATTACAGAAAAAGCACACCATTGAAGTCGTCGTTGACCGGTTTAAAGTGCGCGACGATTTGGCGCAGCGGCTGGCTGAGTCATTCGAAACCGCGCTGGATCTGTCTGGTGGTAGCGTGGTGGTCGCGGATATGGACGACCCGACGCAGCCTGAACTGCTGTTCTCGGCGAACTTTGCCTGCCCGGTGTGTGGCTACAGCATGCATGAGCTGGAACCGCGCATGTTCTCGTTCAATAATCCGGCGGGCGCGTGCCCAAGCTGTGATGGTCTGGGTGTACAGCAGTTCTTCGATCCGTCCCGCGTGGTACAAAATGCCGAGCTGTCGCTGGCAGGCGGCGCAATTCGCGGCTGGGACCGTCGCAACTTCTACTATTTTCAGATGCTGCGCTCACTGGCGGAGCACTACAAATTTGACGTCGATGCCCCGTTTGAAAGCCTGAGCGCCGCGGTTCAGAAAGTGATTCTGTACGGCTCCGGTAAAGAGAACGTCGAATTCAAATATATCAACGATCGCGGCGATACCTCGATACGTCGCCATCCGTTCGAAGGCGTGCTGCACAACATGGAGCGCCGTTATAAAGAGACGGAATCCACGGCGGTGCGCGAAGAGCTGGCGAAATTCATCAGTAACCGTTCCTGCGCCAGCTGTGGCGGAACGCGCCTGCGTGAAGAAGCGCGTAACGTGTTTGTCGAGCAGACGACGCTACCGCAGATTTCCGATATGAGCATCGGCCATGCGATGACGTTTTTCCAGAACATGAAGCTGAGTGGACAACGCGCTCAAATCGCCGAGAAAGTGCTGAAAGAGATTGGCGATCGACTCAAGTTTCTGGTGAATGTCGGGCTGAACTATTTGTCGCTCTCCCGTTCGGCGGAAACGCTGTCCGGCGGCGAGGCGCAGCGCATTCGTCTGGCGAGCCAGATCGGTGCCGGACTGGTTGGCGTGATGTACGTGCTGGATGAGCCGTCTATCGGCCTGCATCAGCGCGACAATGAGCGCCTGCTGGAAACCCTGATTCACCTGCGTAATCTGGGCAATACCGTCATTGTGGTGGAACATGATGAAGATGCGATTCGCGCCGCTGACCATGTGATTGATATCGGCCCCGGTGCGGGCGTGCACGGCGGGCAGATTGTCGCAGAAGGCACGATGGAAGAGATCATGGCGGTGCCGGATTCGCTGACGGGGCAGTTCCTCAGCGGTAAACGCAAGATTGAAATCCCGAAACAGCGCGTGCCTGCGGATCCGACCAAAGTGCTCAAGCTGATTGGCGCGAAGGGCAATAACCTGAAAGACGTCACGCTGACGCTGCCAGTTGGGCTGTTTACCTGCATCACCGGCGTGTCAGGGTCGGGTAAATCGACCCTTATCAACGATACCTTGTTCCCACTGGCGCAGCGCCAACTGAACGGTGCAACGCTGGCAGAGCCTGCCGCACACCGCGAGATTCAGGGGCTGGAACATTTCGATAAGGTGATCGATATCGATCAAAGCCCGATCGGTCGTACGCCGCGCTCCAACCCTGCAACTTATACCGGTATTTTCACGCCGATTCGTGAACTGTTTGCTGGCGTGCCGGAAGCCCGTACCCGTGGCTACAACCCCGGCCGTTTCAGTTTTAACGTGCGCGGCGGGCGCTGTGAAGCCTGTCAGGGCGACGGCGTGATTAAGGTCGAAATGCACTTCCTGCCGGATGTCTATGTGCCGTGTGACCAGTGCAAAGGCAAGCGCTATAACCGCGAAACGTTGGAGATTCAATACAAAGGCAAAGGCATCCATGAAGTGCTGGATATGACCATTGAAGAGGCGCGAGAGTTCTTTGATGCCATTCCGGCGCTGGCGCGGAAGCTGCAAACGCTGATCGACGTCGGCCTGTCCTACATTCGCCTTGGGCAGTCGGCCACCACGCTATCCGGCGGGGAAGCGCAGCGTGTGAAACTATCACGCGAGCTGTCGAAACGCGGAACTGGGCAGACGCTGTATATTCTCGACGAACCAACAACTGGCCTGCACTTTGCCGATATTCAGCAGCTTCTTACCGTTCTGCATCAGTTGCGCGATCAGGGTAATACCATCGTGGTGATTGAGCACAATCTGGATGTGATTAAAACGGCAGACTGGATTGTCGACTTAGGGCCGGAAGGCGGCAGCGGCGGCGGGGAAATTCTGGTCTCCGGCACGCCGGAAACGGTGGCAGAGTGCGAACAGTCTCACACAGCGCGCTTCCTGCGACCGATTTTGGCGCGCGAAGCCTGATATCAGGAGGCGGTGATGTGGGCACAATATGAAATCCGCCTGAAGCCGAAAGCCAGAGGCTTCCATCTGGTGACTGACGAAATACTGGCGCAGGTTATCGCTCTGCGCCAGATAAACGTTGGGCTGATGCACGTGTTCATCAAACATACCTCGGCAGCGCTAACGATTAATGAGAATGCCGACCCCACGGTGCGGCAAGATTTCGAGAGTTTCTTTAATCGGTTAGTGCCGGAGAATGAACCGTACTACCGTCATACTTATGAAGGTAGCGACGACATGCCCGCGCACCTGAAAGGCAGCCTGCTGGGCAACAGCCTGATGATTCCCATCACCAACGGACGCCTGAATATCGGCACCTGGCAGGGCATTTACCTGTGTGAACATCGTAACCACGGCGGCAGCCGCTCGCTGGTTGTCACACTCAACGGGGAATAGCTCCCGAAATGCGTCGCGCTAGCGACGCATTCTGATAAGTATCTAGCTGCCTGTACGGCAGTGAACCGCTGTGTTGTTATGGGCACTACGCAATGTTTCTAAGCTACCTATACGGCAGCTTAGAAAATAATCGACCTGAACCTTTGTTTCCTTCGTTTGTTCACTGCCGCACAGGCAGCTTAGAAAAGTAACAACTAACACAGAACAATTGATAGTTGGTTCACTGCCGCACAGGCAGCTTAGAAAAGGTAATGCAAAGCCGCTATGCGCCCTGGATTGTTCACTGCCGCATAGGCAGCTTAGAAAATAAAACGTGCTGAAAATCAGCAATAAAAAACTCATAGGCAACGTGGCTTAAAAAGCTGGTAGTCTGTTTGGCCGACTGCCTGATACTGTTTAGGAAACGCGATGTACCACATTGATGACTTCGATCTGAAAATCCTGACGCTGCTACAGACGAACGGCCGCTTGACCAATCAGGAACTGAGCGATCTGGTTGGGCTTTCCGCCTCGCAGTGTTCCCGCCGTCGCATCGCACTGGAGCAGGCACAGATGATTCTTGGCTATCATGCCCGCCTGTCGCCGAACGCGGTCGGGCTGGAATGTCTGGGGTTGATTGAAGTGCGACTGATCAACCACACCAGCGAATACGTTGAGCGCTTTCACCAGATGCTGGGGGAAGTGGACGCCATCATCGACGCCTATAAAACCACGGGTGATGCCGATTATCTGTTAAAAGTCGCCGTGGCAGATCTACCCGGACTCAGCACGCTGATTAGCCAGATTCTGTCGCAGAACAAGAGCGTCGCGCACCTGAAAACCTCCGTGGTATTGAACCGCCTCAAAGAGAACGGGTTGATGATGCCAGAACTGCCTGCGTTGCCCTGAATTGGGGCGATTGCCTCTATTTGGTGCAGGAAATAAGTATTTCACGCAACAAATCCGAAAAAAATGCACGAAAAAGACAAATAAATAATAAAAAACGCATGAATCACGCATTATTTTCATTTATATAATTCAATACGTTGCTCTTATCGCAGGCGAGATTATGCAGACGCCAGACGCTAAGCAGCACTATCTGGTGCGATTCTTGCTTTGGTAAGCACATGTTTTTACGACAGTCTGTTGAGTGCTCACCATGGATAACGTTATTCCCACACAAAAAATATCACACACGCTGCTGGAAGATATTCTGGCGATACTGATCGGCACGCTGATGGTATCGTTTGGCGTCATTCTGCTGCGTCAGGCCGGTGCCCTCACTGGCGGCACAGCTGGCATCGCTTTCCTTACCCACTATCTGACAAATGTCTCCTTTGGCGTTAATGCTGATCAGTTAAGGATCAGTTGAACGATCCAATAGCTGTGTAAGAATCCGGAAGTGTTCTTCATTTCCGGATTTTTTATGCGTATCTCTCAGGCCATCGACCTCGTTTCACGTTACGATTCGACCCGTAATCCTTTGACTTCTCTTGGCGACTTTCTTGACCCAGAACTTATTGCCCGTTGCCTTGCTGAGTCCGGCGTGGTCACCCTGCGTAAACGCCGTCTTCCTCTCGAAATGATGGTCTGGTGCGTTGTCGGCATGGCGCTTGAACGTAAGGAGCCGCTTCATCAGATTGTCAATCGGCTGGATATTATGCTGCCCGGTAACCGTCCCTTTGTTGCTCCCAGCGCGGTTATCCATACTCGACAGCGGCTCGGAAGTGACGCCGTTCGACGGGTGTTCACGCACACCGCTCACTTGTGGCACAACGCTGTGGCGCATCCCCACTGGTGTGGATTGACGTTACTGGCGATGGATGGCGTCGTCTGGCGCACACAGGAAACACCTGAAAATGATACCGCCTTCCCGCGCCAGACTTACTGCGGCCCAACCTTACCTACCCGCAGGTCAAAATGGTCTGTCAGATGGAGCTGACCAGCCATCTGATAACCGCAGCAGCCTTCGGTACGATGAAAGACAGCGAATATACCTGGCTGAGCAACTGATAGACCAGACCGCAGATAATACGCTGACGCTGCTCGATAAAGGGTATTACTCATTAGGGTTGCTGAATGCTTGCTGGAAGCGTGCGGGAGAACACCGACACTGGATGATACCGCTTAAGAAAGGTACCCGTTACGAGGAGGTCCGGAAACTGGGAAAAGGCGATCATCTGGTACAGTTGAAAACTACGCCACAATCCCGCAAAAAATGGCCGGGACTGAGTACAGAAGTGACAGCCCGATTACTGACCTATAGCCGTAAAGGAAAAATCTATCAGTTACTGACTTCGATGACTGATGGCATGCGTTATCCGGGAGGTGAAATGGTTGAGCTTTACAGTCACCGTTGGGAAATCGAGTTGGGTTACCGTGAAATCAAACAGACAATGCAACTGAGCAGACTGACACTGAGAAGCAAAAAACCGGAACTTGTGGAGCAGGAGTTATGGGGTGTGCTGCTGGCGTATAATCTCGTGAGATATCAGATGATTAAAATGGCCAGTCAACTGAAAGGTTACTGGCCAAATCAGCTGAGCTTCTCAGAATCCTGCGGGCTGGTCATGAGGATGTTGATGACGCTTCAGGGTGCATCGCCGGGTCGTATCCCTGAACTACTGCGAGATCTGGAGAGTATGGGACAGATGGTGAAGCTGCCGATAAGAAGAGAAAGAACCTTCCCGAGAGTGGTGAAAGAAAGGCCTTATAAATATCGAAAAGCGAAGAAAAACAGCCAGTCAGTTGCTTAACTGACTGGCATTACTCCTTTGGCGTTGCCTTTTTCCTGCTGAATCTACCCTTCTATTATCTGGCCGTGCGCCGCATGGGATGGGAATTCACGGTGAAAACGTTCTGCGCCGTCGGGCTGGTTTCTCTGTTTTCAGACCTGCACCCAATGTTCGTTCATTTCGATCAGCTCAACCCGTTCTACGCCACGCTATTTGGCAATATCATCACCGGTATCGGCTTCGTGGTGCTGTTCCGCCATAAGGCCAGCCTCGGCGGTATGAATATTCTGGCGCTGTATCTTCAGGACAAATACGGCCTGCGAGCGGGAAAACTCCAGATGGGCGTTGACGTTGTGATTGTGCTGACTTCCCTGTTCGTGGTAAGCATACCGATGTTGATTGCTTCGATTCTGGGGGCAACCATTCTGAATCTGATTATCGCGATGAACCATCGCCCCGGCCGTTACGCGGCCTGATTGTCCCCCACCATCGTCGGGGTTGCGGTACCCATAAAAATGACACACTCAGGAGAGCTACACTGTGTTTCAAAACGTTGATACCTATGCCGGAGATCCTATCCTGTCTCTGATGGAAAAATTCAAACAGGATCCAAGAGCGGATAAGATCAATTTGAGTATCGGGCTCTACTACAACGAGCAGAATATTATCCCGCAACTGCGATCCGTCAGCGCGGCCGAAAGCAGCCTGAAACAGCCGGCACAGAGCGCGAGCTCTTATCTGCCGATGGAAGGGTTACAGCCTTACCGTACCGCAATCCAACACCTGCTGTTTGGTGAAAACCATGCGGTACTGGAAGCGGGTCGCATCGCCACCATCCAGACGCTGGGCGGTTCTGGTGCGCTGAAAGTCGGTGCGGATTTCCTGAAACGCTACTTCCCGAACTCAGAGGTGTGGGTCAGCGATCCAACATGGGAAAACCATATTGCGATTTTTGAGGGCGCAGGCTTTAACGTTCACACCTATCCGTATTTCGATGGCGAAAACCTGGGCGTGAAATTTGACGCCATGCTCGCCACCCTGCAAGCGTTGCCAGCACGCAGCATCGTGCTGCTGCATCCGTGCTGCCACAACCCGACCGGTTCCGACCTCACCACCGAACAGTGGGATCGCGTCATTGAGGTCATCATCCAGCGTGAGCTGATTCCGTTTATGGACATCGCCTATCAGGGCTTTGGTCTCGGGATTGAGCAGGATGCCTATGCGATTCGCGCCGTTGCCAGCGCGGGCGTTCCGGCACTCATCGCCAACTCGTTCTCCAAGATTTTCTCACTGTATAGCGAGCGCGTTGGTGGTCTTTCCGTGGTGTGCGACGATGCCGATAGCGCACAGCGCGTGCTGGGCCAGCTAAAAGCCACCGTTCGCCGCAACTACTCTTCTCCGCCGAATTTTGGCGCACAGGTAGTTTCTAAAGTCCTGAACGACGCACAGTTGAACGCTGACTGGAAAGCGGAAGTTGAAGAGATGCGCACCCGCATTCTGAGCATGCGTCAGGAGCTGGTTTCAGCACTGAAAAATGCGCTGCCGAACCGTAACTTCGATTACCTGCTCACCCAGCGCGGCATGTTCAGCTACACCGGTTTCAGCCCGGAACAGGTCGATCGTCTGCGTGAAGAATTCGGCGTCTACCTGATCGCCAGCGGCCGTATGTGTATGGCGGGGCTAAACCACAGCAACGTCCAGCGCGTCGCTGCGGCTTTCGCCGCGATTCAGTAAATTGTAAAATGACAACGCCACTGGCTTAACCGACTCACCGTTGTGAACTCGCTTAACTCAGTGGCCTGTGTGATAAAAATCCCATGACCCAACTACGCTACCTGAACGGCTATCCCCCAACGATTGTTGCACAAGCACAAACGCTTCTCGATCAAGGCAAACTCGGCCTCTGGCTGGAAAAAAGATACCCTGCTCGCCATCCGATCCAGAGTGATAAATCGCTCTATCAGTTTGTCGCTGAGCTGAAACAGCGCTATCTAAAAAACGCCCCAGCAATATCAAAGGTGCTTTACGACAATAAACAAAATCCGATAAAAGGGACGCTGGGAACCAATACCTTTGTGGCGCGCGTGCAGGGTGGAAAATTAAAGTCCAATAACGAAATCAGAATAGCGACGCTATTCCGTGACGGGCCGGAAGATTTCCTGCGGATGATCGTGATACACGAACTCGCCCACCTAAAAGAAAAAGACCACAACAAGGCCTTCTATCAACTTTGCTGCCATATGGATCCTGATTATCATCAGTTGGAATTTGATATGCGAATCTGGCTGAATTGGCGGGAAATAAATGCGGGTTAGGATCTACGTTTTCTAAGCTGTCTATGCGGCAGTAAATCCATTACTCCACAATGATCCGCTCGTCATTGTCTCCCAGACACACTGTTAACTGCTGACCGCTGGGGCTGAAGGCGCAGTGGGGGAGAGGTTCGCGTAGGTAGAGGTGCAGAGGGAATGCCAGATAAAGCGCGATCAGCAGCAATGCGGCGACCGTTTTAGCACTCGTTGGGCGTGGAGCGACTGGGTTGCGCCGCGCGTGTCGATATTTCACAACGCCGATGGCGGTCATGCCTGCGCCTACCAGCATGGAAACATACAGTTCACCGGGCATCGGGGAAAGTATCAGCTCTTCGTTTTCATACGCCTGCCAATCTTGAATGCGCCACAGGGCGCTGATACCGATTTGCACCAGCCCTGCGAGTATCCAAGCAACACGCCATCCTGAAAGTCGAAAGAGCGCCAGAAAGCAGAATCCCGATGCAGCACAAGACCAGTAGATCAAATCGAACATCGCATCAAACATGCCGCCAAATAGCGTGCCGCCGACATCCGTTGGTTTCAGGGTGTAGAAATTTATGAGGGCAAACAGCGTCAGAATAGCGGAGACGGCAAGCCAGCTTGCCGCATAGTAGATAACTCGTTTTAAGGTCGGCAAGCCAGGAGCCTGCCGATAAAAACCAGTCGGTCCGTTTTTACTCACCGTCGACGTATTCCAACGCAGTGCGCTGGGTTAAGCGCGTGATGAGCTCGTAGGCGCTGGCACCCGTATGCGCGGCAATGCGTTCAACCGGTAGCGTTGGCCCCCAAAGAATGACCTCATCGCCGACCTTGTCCTGCGCATCCGGCCCTAAATCCACCGTAATCATATCCATTGATACGCGGCCAGAAAGCGGCACTTCACGGCCATTAATGAGCACAGGCGTACCGGCTGGGGCGCAGCGCGGATAGCCATCACCATAGCCGACGGCGACCACACCCAGACGGGTATTGCGCGGGCTGGTCCAGGTGCCGCCGTAACCGACAGATTCGCCCGCGTTGTGTTCGCGTACCGCAATCAGGTGAGACGTAAAGGTCATCGCAGGCTGGAAGCCAAAATGCGCGGCGTCTTCGTTATCCAGCGGCGACACGCCATAGAGAATAATACCGGGGCGAACGCGATCGCGATGCGACTGCGGCCACAGCAGAATGCCGCCGGAAGCCGCAATGGACTGTGCGCCGGGCTTACCCTGCGTAAAGGCATCGAAGCAGGCGAGCTGGCGTTCGGTGGTTCCCGCCTCAGGCTCATCGGCACGGCAAAAGTGGCTCATAATATTGACTGGCTGAACCACATTGCGGCATTCGGTCAGGCGCTGCCAAAACGCGTCGGCGTGTTCCGGCAGAACGCCAAGGCGGTGCATGCCGCTATCGAGCTTCATCCACACGGGTATCGGCTGTGGCAGCGTGGCCTGTTCCAGTGCGGCAAGCTGTTCAGGGCTGTGAACGGCGGTTTCTAGCTTGTGTTCCACCAGCAGCGGGAGATCGTCAGCGGAGAAAAAGCCTTCCAGCAGGACGATTGGCTTGGTGATACCCGCGGCGCGCAGTGCCAGCGCTTCGGAGAGCCGAGCGACGCCGTAGCAATCAGCGTCGGAAAAGGTCTGGGCAGCGTCGATCATGTCATGGCCGTAGGCGTTGGCTTTCACGATGGCAACGACCTGACTGTCAGGCGCTAGCTGACGGATACGTTGCAGGTTGTGGCGCAAAGCACGCCGGTTAATGACGGCAGTTGCCGTTTTCATTCTTGTTCCTTAGTGCAGTGTTGTCATTGCTGAGCGCTGCGTTATTCATCGTCATATTGTGGGCCGGCATAGTTATCAAAGCGCGACCACTGCCCGTTAAAGGTTAAACGAACGGAACCAATCGGGCCGTTACGCTGTTTCCCCAGAATGATTTCAGCGATGCCTTTCAGGTCGCTGTTTTCGTGATAGACCTCATCACGATAGATAAACATAATCAGGTCGGCATCCTGCTCGATGGAGCCGGATTCACGCAGATCCGAGTTAACCGGGCGCTTATCGGCGCGCTGTTCCAGACTACGGTTAAGCTGCGACAGGGCGACGACCGGAACCTGCAATTCTTTTGCCAGCGCTTTGAGCGAGCGGGAAATTTCCGCAATTTCCAGCGTACGGTTGTCGGACAGTGACGGCACACGCATCAATTGCAGGTAGTCGATCATGATCAGACTCAGACCATCATGCTCACGGAACACGCGGCGAGCGCGGGAACGAACGTCGGTCGGCGTCAGGCCGGAGGAATCATCAATGTACATGTTGCGTTTTTCCAGCAGGATACCCATGGTGCTGGAAATACGCGCCCAGTCTTCATCGTCCAACTGACCGGTACGAATGCGGGTCTGATCCACGCGAGACAGGGAGGCTAGCATACGCATCATGATCTGTTCGCCGGGCATCTCCAGACTGAAGATCAGCACGGGCTTTTCCTGAGTCATGGCGGCATGTTCACACAGGTTCATCGCAAAGGTGGTTTTACCCATCGATGGACGGGCTGCCACAATAATCAAATCGGATTTTTGTAAGCCGGCGGTTTTCTTGTTGAGATCCTGATAGCCCGTATCGACCCCCGTCACACCATCGTGCGGCTTCTGGTAAAGCTGCTCGATACGGGAAACGGTATCTTCCAGAATGCGGTCGATGCTTTTCGGGCCTTCATCTTTGCTGGCGCGGTTTTCGGCGATCTGGAAGACGCGGGATTCCGCCAGATCGAGCAGATCTTCACTGCTGCGACCCTGTGGATCGTAGCCGGCATCGGCGATCTCATTGGCGACGGAGATCATTTCACGCACCACGGCGCGCTCGCGCACGATGTCGGCGTAGGCACCAATGTTGGCAGCGCTCGGCGTGTTCTTTGCCAGTTCAGCCAGATAGGCGAAGCCGCCAGCGGATTCCAACGAGCCTTGCAGTTCGAGCGATTCGGACAGCGTAATCAGGTCGATCGGCTTGCTCATTTCCAGCAAACGATGCATTTCGGTGAAGATCAGGCGGTGGGCGCGGTTATAGAAGTCGTTCGCAACAACACGCTCGGCGACATTATCCCAGCGCTCATTGTCGAGCATCAGGCCACCCAATACCGATTGCTCCGCTTCCAGCGAATGTGGCGGAAGTTTCAGACCTTCCATCTGGCGGTCACGGGGTCCATTCGATTTATTGGTGGGTCTTTTCTCTGCCATGAAACGGGTTCTTTACCGGTTGATCTGCTATTGGATTAGGGGGCATTGTATATGCCACTCGTCCGAAATAACACAATATACCCGTCATACTTCACGTTGCCTGTGCGTTGGCTTCGCTTAGTCACCCGAATCACTTACTCAAGTAAGCTCATCGGACTCCTTCGCTTGCCGCCTGCCTGAAACTCGAATTATTTAGGGTATATGTATTATAGAGAGATAACGAACCTGTCACGATTAAGGAGATAACATGGCAAAACGCGTTCAGTTCCGAGCTTATGGTGGCCCAGAGGTTCTGCAATATGTGGATTTCACGCCTGCCGACCCCGCGGCGGGAGAGGTTCAGGTTGAGAACCGCGCCATCGGCATTAATTTTATCGATACCTATATTCGCAGCGGCCTGTATCCGGTGCCTGATTTGCCTTCCGGGCTGGGAACCGAAGCGGCAGGCGTCGTGACGAAAGTCGGGGCAGGGGTTAGCGTGCTGAAAGTTGGCGATCGCGTGGTGTATGCGCAGTCTGGGCTGGGCGCGTATAGCGACGTGCATAACGTGGTGGCGGAGAAGGTTGCGCTGTTGCCGGATGCCATCAGCTTTGAGCAGGCTGCGGCCTCTTTCCTGAAAGGGTTGACGGTTTACTATCTGCTGCGCCAGACGTATGAAATCAAGCCAAATGAAGTCTTCCTGTTCCATGCCGCAGCGGGTGGCGTTGGGCTGATTGCCTGCCAGTGGGCAAAGGCGCTGGGGGCGAAGTTGATCGGGACGGTGGGTTCCGATGAGAAGGCGGTGCGGGCAAAACAGGCAGGTGCCTGGGCGACCATTAATTACCGTACCGAAAATATTGCACAGCGCGTCGCAGAACTGACCGATGGGCAGAAGGTTAACGTCGTGTATGACTCCGTTGGGAAAGATACCTGGGAAGCTTCTCTCGATAGCCTGCGCCGTCGCGGATTAATGGTCAGCTTCGGTAATGCGTCCGGGCCGGTCACCGGCATCAATCTGGGGGTTTTGAACCAGAAAGGCTCGCTGTTCGTCACGCGTCCGTCGCTGTTTGGCTACGTGACGAACCGTGCCGAACTCGAACAGGCCAGCAATGAACTCTTTTCACTGATCGCCAGCGGGGCGATTACGGTAGATGTGCCGCAGAACCAGAAATTCGCGCTGGCGGATGCGCAGGCTGCTCATAGGGCACTGGAAAGCCGCAGTACGCAGGGCTCATGTCTGCTGATTCCCTAATGTCTGTTTCTGAAAAGCAGAAGGCCTCCCGAGGGGAGGCCTTGGCCGTTACGCTAATTTCATCAGACTGTATGTAGGGTACAGCGTGGTGATCGTCACGAAAGTGCCGCTGTGCGGCTATTATTTCCCTGACGATGATGAAATCGTGTGGCTTTTTGCCACCATGGTTTATTTACCATGTTTAGTTTGCTCACCCTGTAAACAACAATCGGGTGTCAAACTGTGGCGTCATCCTAGCAGCCACATCCGGGAAAAAATATCTGCTGGCGCACACTTTTGTACTAAAACAGGCCGTACTAAAACATGTAGTATTCAAACAAGGCCGTGTTAAACACGGCCTTGCCCATCATTTTCGTGTGCAACTCATTTTCGTGTAACCCAGATTTTCCCTTTCTGGCATTACCACTCATTCCCGTTGCGCTGGCGATACGTGTATTTTCGATAGGTATAGCGGTGTGAGTTGTAGACAGGTCGACCGCTAAATTTGCGCCACAGCCACACCGCCGCGACGGCTACAATCAGCCACGGCAGCACCTTTATCGCGATGCTAAACAGCCCGCCAATCAACATAAAAAGGGCCGCGACAAACAGTGCCGCAATCACGCCCAGCAGTGACACGCCCGTCAACATCAGCATGATAAAAAAGCCAATAACGAAGAAAATTTCCAACATGGTGTGCTCCTGTAGCGGTTAAACCGCAGAGAAAAGTTCTGCGTGCTACATAAGCTATAACAAGAATCGTGCCAAGATGTGCCGCTGGTAAGTGATTGATTTACCAGCGGCGTCAGGAAGAGAAAGGAAAGAGTGTTGATGAAAAAAACTAACTATTAGTATTTTTTAAACCAGATTAACCAGCGCCAGCGCACGCTCTACCACCGCAGCATCGGCACCGGGTTTGTGGGCGTTCTCGCTCAGATAGCGTCGCCACTGGCGAGCGCCGGGGATGCCCTGAAACATGCCGAGCATGTGGCGCGTAATGTGGCCTAATGACGCGCCGCCAGAGAGTTCGCGCTCGATATAGGGATACATGGCTCGCACCACGCCAGCCAGATCCAGCGTGGTGGTGTCGATGCCAAATAGCTCACGGTCAACCTGCGCCAGAATACCGGGATTCTGGTAAGCCTCACGGCCCATCATCACGCCGTCCAGATGCTGTAAATGCGTTTTGGCTTCTTCCAGCGTTTTGACGCCGCCGTTGATGGCAATGGTGAGCGCCGGGAAATCGCGCTTGAGCTGGTAAACGCGCGGATAATCCAGCGGTGGGATTTCCCGATTCTCTTTCGGGCTCAGGCCCGATAGCCAAGCTTTACGCGCGTGGACGATAAAGGTACCGCACTCGCCGCGTTCGGCGACGGTTTGAATAAAGTCGCACAGGAATTCATAGCTGTCTTGATCGTCAATGCCGATGCGGGTTTTCACCGTAATCGGGATAGAGGTGCTGTCTTTCATCGCCTTGATGCAGTCTGCCACCAGCGCTGCTTCGCCCATCAGGCAGGCACCGAAACGGCCATTCTGTACACGGTCGGACGGACAGCCGACGTTCAGGTTAACTTCATCATAGCCGCGCTGTTCTGCCAGTTTGGCACACTGCGCCAGCGCTTGCGGGTCGCTACCGCCGAGCTGCAGTGCCAGGGAGTGTTCTTCTTCGCTGTAGGCCAGATAGTCGCCTTTGCCGTGAAGAATCGCACCTGTTGTCACCATTTCGGTATACAGCAGCGTCTGGCTAGTCAACTGGCGAAGAAAATAACGGCAATGGCGATCGGTCCAGTCGAGCATCGGCGCAATGGAGAAGCGGTTAAGGCGAGAAGCGCGGGAGCCAGTGGATACCGTGTTGTGCGTACCTGATTTTACGTCGGTCATAGTTTGTCAGTCATCGTTTGGTGTGTGTCTGGCGGTGTTGTTTGGTTTGATCGTTGTCAGCATCCCTGTTGCCCTTCTTGTTTCAGGCTCTAACAGAGACGGTAAAACGCACTATAACATAGAGAAGCGATCGCGCAGTCGCTATCGGATAGAGATGAGAAGGGCATTGCTGATTTCGTCATGGTATTGCTCCTGCAAGCATGAAGGCTGCAGGAGCCCGTTAATTAACGCGTTGATGCTGCCAATGTCGTGCCTGCGAGAATAAAGATCCCACCCGTCGAGCGGTTAAACAGCTTAATGCGGCGCGGGTTGGAGAAAAGGCCAGATAGACGGCGGCCGGTGCAGGCATAGATGAACATAATGCTGCAATCGAAGACTGCCCAGGTCGCAGCGAGAATGATGAGCTGCAAGGTATGCGGGGCGCTGGTATCGATAAAGTTTGGGAAGAGCGCGGCGAAAAACAGCAGATCTTTCGGATTGCTGATCCCGACCAGAAAGCCTTTACGGAATAGCGGAAACCAGCCTGGAGCCGAGGCGTCCTGCACGTCCTGCTCCGTGGTGCTCATATCCTTGGAACGCCATGACGCGATGCCTAACCAGATGAGATAAACCGCCCCAATAATTTTTAATACGATAAATGCGGTGGTTGACGCCGCGAGGATGGCACCTAACCCCAATGCTGAACAGGACATCAATATCATTGCCGCGCTGACGCCGCCGAGTACGGTTGCGGTTGCGCGTGAAGCGCCGTAGCGTAAACCGTGCGACATGCTGATCAAGGCTGATGGGCCCGGAATGGCAATCAGGGCGATGATGATGCCTGTATAAGCCAGCCAGAGGTGAAGGCTCATGGTTTCTCCTGCGTGTAGTTCACTGTGAAAGCGATAATATGAAACGATATATATTCACATATATATTGCTAGTTTTTCAACACGGGATGGTAACAGAAAAGGGGGGATGCTGTTTGTCCTCCTTATCAATATTCTGTTGCTGGCGCTGGTGGGATACATAACGATAAGCCTGACATACGATAAGCCTGACATTTTTTAAACAACGCCCCTCTTGTCACTTTCCTGCAAATCGAATCATTTAAGGTATATATTAGAAAAGCTTATAAAAAATATTGTGCCATCTAGTGTACTTGCAGAGCTGGAACAAACTGTGGAATGTTGCCTGTTTCTATGGTAGCCCAATTTACGGTACTAAATAGATGCGGCGTCAGCCGTGTGAGTATCAAGGTGCGCAGATTGGTTTGTCTTTGACGCCCTGCTTCAGCCCAATCGAGAGGCTGTTCCAGCCGGAGCATTATCTATTCGATGGTAAATGAGGTTCTACGCGGGTATTTATTTTTTATACAAGAGAAATTTGATAGCACAGCGATTTTTTTTAATGATTTTATAGGCGAATATATGAATAAGAAGGTGGTTTTTATTAGCGATATAAATAACTGAAGAGAAAGAGCTTGCTCAAATTCTTTCTGATGAAATAAAAAAATCATATTTGGGTATGCTGGATAACTTCGTTTCATCCGATGGTCAATGGTAACCCCCCCATCTTTAGCAGAGGTGATAAGTAGAATCAGATTATGCGTTGAATATGCTGCATCGGTGTGTAGCCATTCAACGCCATATTCGGACGTTCGTTATTATAAAACCATTGCCACTGAGTGGCATAATTCTGCAATTCATCCAGTGATGTAAATAGGTATTGCCCCAGCCAGTCATAACGCAGCATCCGGTTATATCGTTCAATATAGGCATTCTGCTGAGGTTTGCTGGGCTGAATAAAACGAAGGGTTATATTCTATGAACCGCCCATGACATCAGTATCTTCCCCGTATATTCCGGCCCGTTGTCACACTGTATTGCCGTCGGTTTCCCTTTCCACTCAATACGTTGTTCCAGCGTTCTGATTACCCGACTGGCGGGCAGGGAAAAATCCACCTCAATTGCCAGTGCTTCACGATTAAAGTCATCAATAACATTCAGCAAACGGACTGAACGACCATCCGATAGCTGATCATGTATGACGTCCATCGACCAGCATTCGTTTCTGTTTTCAGGCACCGCCAGCGGTTCAGGTTTATCCCGTTTCAGCCGTTTTTTCGGCTTGATTCGCATGTTCAGCGACAACTCGCAATAAATCCGGTATACCCTTTTGTGGTTGAACCTGAAGCCTTTGACATTACGCAGGTACAAAAAACACAGACTAAATCTCCAGTTCAGATTACGAGAAAATTCTACTTATAAACACACCGCTTTTTCGGGGGGATTACCGTGTCTGACCATGCCTCCGGATGAAGTGGAGCAAATCTCGCGGTTCAAAAATCTGAATGAAGAGCAAAAGGCGATGTTGCTCTCTGCGACAAAGTTACCCCGATGCTATACGGAAGGTGTGGTTCTGGCTAAACGGGTAGAAGCCTTATTCAGAGCTGTTCCTCCCAGCCTTTACTTGGCGTTGGGTATGACAGAAAAAGAAGAAAAAGTGGAACGCCAGCAACTGATGAACGAACATGGTTGTAGTGAGCTGGAAGCAGTTTTTCTGGTGGCGAAAAAACGGGATAAGGCAAGAGGAATCATGACTGAAGCGGAGGCGGCGTGAAGCGATTAACGATGTCTAAACCTGAAGTGGTACCGGATAATGCGCTCCCGTTTTCAGTCCTGTTTGATATGCCTCCGCAAGGTGTTGCCCGTATTGGAGAAGGAGACGCTAGCCAGCTTGCGAAGTTGGGCGATGAGGCGCGAAAACGCCTGACCTGCCCAGCTCAACTTTCGGTGTTACCTCATCGTGTAGGAAACCGTTTCTGCGTTTCGGTACATATTAGCGATCCGACAGGAAAGGCGCTTGATCTCCTCATTACGGTTGCCGGCAATACCGTATGGCCAGATGATAATGAATACGCGCGTGGCGTATGCTGGTACATCAATGTCTCCGATGAGACAGACATGATGTGGTTGCTGAAAGCTATTGAGCAGGTGACAGGCGAAAAAGAGTAAATCGGGAACTGGTGCGGATTCGCAAAAGTTTTTCTTTGCGGAGCCTGTACCAGTTGAACAAGCCGCAGGCGTGTTAGTGGGGTGAAGTTGTTGATACCATACTGTTTTTTACGGTGGCAGTACATGCTATAACCACATGATTACTCAGTCCTATCGGTTGCGTTTAGAGTCTGGCTAAAGTCGTATCTGCGGGAATATACTCAATTGCAATAGTTATACTTGTTCAAAAAAAAGAATTTTTTCCATTATCCGCATGCGACGTCAACGTTGCCAGTATGGAGCATGGGGGGACTTGCTGGCGTCTTACTGTCGCGCAGTTTATTCTAGCACAGCGAGTTCAGACCCGAATGATGTTGTTGGATATGCCGGATAGTGCCTAGATCGCATAACGAGTGTATCGGCGGGAGCTATCCTGTCGGCCAACTCTGGTTTATTCAACAAACCCTCAATAAAGCCCAATAAAATCTCAATAAATCCTCAACGAGTCATTAATAAATATATGAGTTGCTGTTGGTAATGAGATATTTGTCGCAGTTTTAGTTATGTGTTTAAAAGTATATTTTTAGTGAAGATAAAAATAATTAATATGAATTTAAGTTTATGGTTTAGTCTTATTTAAGTGTCTTTGTAAGATATCGGTGTAATCATGAGTTTTTTATCACAATAAATTATTTTCAAAGAGGCTGAAATGACGAATGTATTGGAAGGCCGCCCATGTTTGATCGTTGGTGCTAGTGGAAATATTGGCGAAACGGTAGCTGTGAGATTAAGTCAGTCTGGTCGAAAACTGGCATTAACCCATTCTCCTCGTTCTGCGCCAACGGTCGATATACCTTCCGCAATTTGGTATCAGATTGATGTCACAGATTCTGCGCAAGTGACCGAACTTGTCACTAAAGTTGAACGCGATTTTGGCGCCAGTCCTGATCTGGTTTATTGTGCTGGTATTGTGAGAGACTCTGCTATTTCATTTATTTCTGATGAGATATGGCATTCGGTTATTGATGCTAACTTAAATGGTGCATTTTATTTAATCCGAGAGGTCGCAAAAAAAATCGTGACGGAAGAGGATGGCAGGATTGTATTAATTAGCTCTGTCTCGGCGACAAAAGGTAATCCCGGCCAGTTAAGTTATTCAGCCACTAAGGGCGCTTTGGAGTCGATGTGTCGAGTTATCGCGGTGGAATTAGGACGCTATGGAGTAACCTGTAATGTTGTATCGCCAGGTATTATTGAAAGTCGAATGGTTAAGGATACTCCGCCAAAGTCTGTAGAAAGGCTATTGAAGAAAACCCCTTTAAGAAAAGTCGGTAAGCCCGAAGATGTCGCGAGCTTGGTTGATTACCTGTTAACAGCTGAAGCTCGCTATATAACCGGCCAGATAATTCAGGTTGATGGTGGCATGACAGCAGCCTAACTATTTATTACCCAACTGTTAAATTTTATGATGGTGCTAAATATCTGACTTGATTTTTTAATTAAAAAATAAGGAAATAATAATGAGTGATAATTCTATGGCTGTGACCGAAAATAAAATAAAAGAAATAGTAGAGGTAGCGCTTGATAAAGAACTCGATGAATTTAGCATGTCAGCTAATTTTTATGAAGAATATGAAATGGACTCGCTGGGTGCTGTGGCATTATTAGTCGAAATGCAAAAGGGATTCAAGGTAAAAGTACCGGAAGCGGAAATGCCGAAAATATTAACTGGTAACGACTTGCGTGAACTTATCGTGAAACTTATCCGGAATAAAAACGATGCTGATGGAAAATAGGCAACTCATCAATCTCTATCCGCAGCAACTTGACTACCATCAAATTATTAGGTTAGTACCTTATCGTTCACCTTGGCTATTAATTGACAACGTTGTGCGCTGGGATGAAAAAAGCATCGTAGTAAATAAAGCGATCTCAGGAGCTGATCCGATGATGGCGGCTCATCTGGCTGATGGTCCCAGTATTATGCCTGGGGTACTTCTCATTGAATTTATGGGGCAGGCAACGATGTTGTTAAGCACCCTGACTTCTCAGGCGCCACCAAGTGAACAAACTGCTGTTTTAGGCCGCTGTAAAGGGGAGTTTATCTCGCCGGCGCGGATTGGGGAACTGATCACAGGGTATTTATCGATTACCGATGTTGTTGCTGGTAAGACCTTCTATGAAGGCGTGATATTTGCCGGAGAAAGGAAAGTCTGCAAGGTCTCTGGTGTTGGGGCATTTCTCAGCAAGGGTGGACTCGATGAGTAATCACTATCGCAACAGTATCGATATCGCGAAACAATGTTTTGTTCTGTCAAATGTTGGTAATGGTTGGCAGCAATGCTGGAATAAATTGCTGCGCGGTGAGGCGATGTTCTCGACCGGTAAGCATTTTATTCGCGGCTGGCCAGATAGCCCGCCATTATCGATTATTGAAACTATCTCTGATAATACTGATTTTAAAAATAGGACAAATGATGCGGCATTTTTTGTCGCCAGCCAAATGAAAGACATGCTTGATGGCTTATATCAGCAAGATGAAAACCTGAGGATACTGATTGTTGTAGCCACCTCTCATGGCGATCCGGGACCGCTTTCAACACTGGTCGATCTAGATGCAGAAAATGCGCGTGACAGATTAAATGATGATATTGCTGAAGGATTGCTGTCCGATGGTCTGATCGCATCGGTTAATCGTGGCATTGGCCGAAATTTACAAGGTGTTACTACTTCGGCGGCCTGTGCTACTTCACTGGTTTCAGGATCATATGCCTGTGACATGATTGATTTCGGTATTGCTGACGCGGTGTTGCTTGTTGCGGTTGATACCCTGTCCAGAGTGGCCACCGTCGCATTTAATAATATTGGTGCCATGTCGCAACGTGGATGCACACCTTACAGTTCTGACCGTGATGGTACGACGGTAGGTGAAGGTGCGGTGGCGCTACTACTGGCGCGAAAGGGCATTCTCAAAAAAGAAGAGGTGCAAGGTACCATTGTCGCCACCTCCGTTTACTGTGATGCCGCGCATATGGTGGAGCCGGCTCCGAAAGGTGTCGCCTGGACTATTCAGAAGGCGCTAAATCAGGCCAAACTCTCTGCCAGTGATATTTCAGCCATTTACTGGCATGGCACCGGAACGATTCAGAACGACAAAACAGAAGCTGCAGCCGCACAGATTCTTTTCGGTGAGACATCCCCGCCCTGCACTTCAACCAAGGGAGTATTGGGACACACGATGGGGGCATCCGGCTGCTTCAATGTGTTAGCTGCTTGCGAAACCTTGCAAAGTGGCGTTCTGCCGCATGTAGCGCATTCAACAGATAATGTCTTCAGCAACTTAGACGTGGTTCTGAATGAACCGCGCTATATTGCGCCAGGTTCCGGTGTTGCGCTGGTTACGGCATTAGGATTTGGTGGAATTAATGCAGCATTAATTCTCGATGCTAACAACTAGAGAGTCATCGACATGAAAGCGATTCCTGTTATTGATGGACCTTTGATCAACGTATTCGGCTGGCTGACGGCTCCTGATTGCCTGCCGATTATTTCCGTGCCTGGGGTGGGAGAGTCGCCTGCTGCGCCCTGCAACTTTAATGAGTCTTCTGCCGTCATCTTGCAAGATGAGATTGAACGTGGCGTGGTTGATGTGCCATTCGCCATCAGAAAAAAAAGCGGTGTGGCGCGTTCCCGATCTGCCAGCAAAGCGACGATTTTTGCCTCAACGCTAGGGCAGGAATTTATTAAATATTGCCATGCGTCTGGTGAGAATATCGGTATTACCTGCGTATCAAGTTCGTCAACGTTGCCGATTGCCTGGGAATTTGAATCCGTTGGTGTACGCGATGGCTGGAATGAGACAGATACCATGCTGCTGCCCAGTTCGATACCCAGCGCGATATCCACGCAGATCGCCGCCGCACACAATCTGCATGCCACTGCGTTAACGTTTCTTGATGGCATGATGAGAGCCTGTTCAGCACTGGAATATGCGGCACTTTGTTTTCACTATCAACGTGCGCAAGAAATTTTACTGTTGTGCGCGGAAGAGGTGAGCCCTCCGCACCAGATTGCTGCCGAGCATATTAATTATGCGCATGCGGGCTTGTTGTTCAATGGTGCCAGCGGAATAGTCCTTTCGGCTCCAACCCAAAAAGCCACAGGATGGCAATTTAAAATTATCTATCGTTATTCGCCCGGCGAACAGATTGAGTTCCCCCCAGAATGGCGAACAGATCGCGCTTATTATGAAATGGTTTTAAAAAGTGAACTGACTGCATTTACCTCATGGTTATTACCGTTATTCATTCACCAGTCGGTTAGTGAAGCGAAGAATCATAGAATCATAGTGAAGTGTGGTCATGAAAACCTCGGTGGTTTTGTCCTGGGGTTGGAATGGAAGGGGTAGAAATGGATCATATCCCTGTTGTTGCTGGATTGATCATGAGAATGCGCTATCCGACAGCCAGAGCCTGGATTGGCGGTCCAGCAGTTTATGCATCAACAGGAATGCGTTTAATGGGCCTCCATTCGAGGATGATGGCGGCAGTAAGTCACTCTATGAGTGAGGATGAGCGTTCTGTTATTGAACTTTTATCCTGTGATGATCGCTGCATGACCTCGATTAACAATCCATTGCTGACCTGGCATAGCGAAAATGTTCTCGGTAGTAAAGGGAATGGCAAACTTGATGGCATGCCTGCTATCTGGAAAAGCGAAAAAAATAGCGACTTACTGAATGGGGCGTTGGTGGTGCTGGCAAATGGCGATCCTGCATGGTATTGCTCGATTTTAACCAAAACGCAGCCACAGCTAACGCTGATGGACTTCAATATGAACTGGCTGGCCATCAGGGGGGAAGAGCTGCGTCAGTGTCTCCGTTATGTGGATATGATTACCATCACGAGGCATGAGTACAGCTCACTGGGAAAACGTTTTTTTGCCACATTTCTTGCGCAAAAGAACAAGTTTCTGCTGGTGAAAGATGGCAGTCATGGATCTGAGTTAATTTCTGGCGAAGAGAGAGAATTACTCGCACCCGCTATGCCACGAACTGTCACAACTGATGTCGGGTGTGGTGATCTGTTGATCGGTTTAGTGGCTGGTTATCTCAGCCATCAACTCTCACGAGCTGATGCAATGGTTTTTCAACAGATAAAAGCAGGTTATCTGGCTGCACTTCCCTGGATAGCAACCCTGCTGGAGTCTGGCTGCAACGAGTCATTTATCCGGAGGTGTATGAATGAATTCCGGTAATCTGGTAGCAAAAGAGAATGAAATGGATAATAGTGAGATTAAACGTAAGGATGACAGAATTTTCCCTGTTTTCTTCATGTTTATCTCTCTGGTTAATCTTATTTTTTGTCTTGGTTTTATCTTTTTTATCGACCTAAAAATTGCTTTTGTGATTGCGTTGTCTTGTTATCTGCTTATTGTTGTCCTTGAGCTGAAGCACAATATTCGGTCGCCGGTCTCTATCTTTATGCTACTGATGTATGTTGTTTTAACTATATTATCCTGGTTTGATATCTATATTGGACATCGCGCAGGAATTATTATATTTACCTCTCTGGCATTGCTTGTTGGTGGGTTGTTGTTAGCAGGAAAACCCTTTACCGCATTTTATTCTGCTGGAAGAGGATTAAGAACGCTGCATTATACTAATTCTGCTATATGGCTACAGGCTTATCTGTTGTCACTTTTTTTTAGTGTTTGGTTTGTTCCTGAAATTGAATTCATCCTCGTTCCTTATGCGATTTGCATTATGGCAGGCCTGCTGACTATATTTTTTAGCGTTGTATGGTTTGGCAATGGCAATATTCGAAAAGATAAGTTTTCAATTAATAATTTTAACTTCAAAAGAATTATCGGAAACTCTGCTGAGTATCAGAAATTTTTTATCGAAAAAGTGCTGTCTGATGAACAGCGTAGCCACCTGTTATTAAATGAATTACAACACGAGATTGCGAATTCAGCATTTGATGGCAATGATAATGTGCTGATTTTTTGTGCCTATGATGGCGAAAAAATGGTGGGATGTATCCGATGTGTACTGGCTAATGAGGTGCCTCTGCCGATTGAACATGAATCTAACCTTGATCTTCAGAATTTAAAACGCGTTGGCTTCATATTGCAGGCAGGGCGGTTTTCTATTGACGAAAAATATCGGGAAAGACCGGAGGTTATTACCGGACTATTTAAGTGCTTAATTGAGTTGGCGTTGGAGAAAGATATTTCCTTTATTATCGGTAATGCGGCGACACATCGGGTGACGCTGTATATGAAACTGGGCTTTCATCTACTTTTTCCCCCATCAGACCCGCGCTCTCGAGTGAAATTACCGTACGGCACGTTGTGCACACCGGTCATTATGAATTTTTCTAACCTCATAATAAAGAATCGCGATGAGGCGAGTAAATATGGGTTTATTGATTACGTTAATCGTTATTTGCTTGAAAGATGGTATAAGCGGGCGGCACTGCGTTATTACCTTAAAAAAACCAGTAATCGACCATGGGAATTAGAAGTGAAAGATATCAGGAATTTATTAAATCCAGTCGGAGATATTGCAAAATGAAAAAATTACGATGGGTTATATTTTTAACACTATTGTCATCGTTTGGTGTGCTGGCTGACATGCAAGATGAGCTTTTCAGCATGCGTACGACAACCAAGCTGGAACAGGTAATTGAACAATATCGGCCGCTAGCTGAAAAAGATCTTCAGGCATTAAAAATAATGGGTATCGCATGGCACCAGTTAGCACTTGATAAGAAAGATAAGGCTTCTGAACAGGCAGTTGAATATCTGAGTCGTTATTGCCAGTCAGCACCTGAAGATATGTTAGCCTTGGCTTGGCTGGGCAGTTCTTACGCCATGTTAGCCAGAGACAGCAGTGCAGTGTATAAAAAAATTACTTATGTCAATAAAGGACTCGGCATGCTGGATAAAGCGGTGAATGCCACCGATGATAATTATCAGGTAAGAGTAATCCGTGCCAGCGTGATTTACGGTTTACCCGATATGTTCAATCGTAAAAAAATGGCTTTCAATGATTATTTGTACCTAACCTCCCATTTCTCACTCACTCCCGATAATCAAAGCGAATTTTATTATAAATTAGGCGTTCTTGCTGAAGATGTTGGTAATGCATCTTCGGCAGTCGATTTCTTCAAAAAATCAGTTTCCGCCGATGGTGAGTCTAAATGGGCTAATAAGTCGAAAGGGAAACTGTAATGATTAGGATTCGAGAGGTGAGTCATCAATACTCGTTGGGACATAGCACAATATTGGCATTGCAAAATGTTTCTCTGGACATTGCTACATCTGAAATGGTGGCAATTACTGGATCTTCAGGTAGTGGAAAATCTACATTATTAAATGTTCTAGGATGTTTGCTGACGCCGAATGCGGGAGAGGTATTTCTGCTGGATAAACTGACGAACACGCTTAATGATTATCAGAAATCATTATTTCGTCGGAATAATATTAGCTTCATTTTTCAGTCCTTTAATTTATTACCGGTTCTATCAGTTGATGAAAATGTCGAGTATCCGTTGATCTTACAGGGCGTCAAAAAAGCGGAACGCAAAAAACGCGTCGCAGACATTATTAATGATGTGGGTCTGATGTCGTTTCGACAACATCGTCCGGATCAGTTGTCTGGAGGGCAACGGCAGCGAGTCGCTATTGCCCGGGCGTTGATTACAAAACCTAAATATGTCTTAGCGGATGAACCGACGGCAAATTTAGACAGTGAAAATAGCAAAATAATACTGAACCTTATAGCGGAGATGAATCGCATACATGGGATCTCATTTATTTTCGCCACTCATGATGCCAACGTATACAACTTCGCACAGCGAGTGATCAATATGACAGACGGGAGAGTCATATGACTACAGCACTGTTAGCTCTGCGTAATGTCTTCAGGAACAAACGTCGGACAGCGATTATTTTTCTTTCGATCTCGGCAGCGATGAGCGCCATGATTGTGTTTGGTGGTTTTATTAATTACACCTTTGAAGGACTCAGAGAATCGACTATAAGAACCCAGTTGGGCCATTTTCAGATTGCTAAACGTGGCTATTTCGAGCAAGGGGCATCTCAGAGCAGAGAACTGCTGATCTCGTCGCCACAGCAACTGGAAGCAACGTTGGAAACAACGCCTCATATCAGCACAATATCAAGGAGACTCACCGGGTCTGGACTGATTACGGTTGGCCAGGCGACGCTATCTGCCAAATTAATCGGTGTGATGCCGGAAAGGGATGAGGAGTTCTCTAATTATGAGATTGTGGTTGAAGGCAGACAAATTGAGCAAGGCCATGATGATGAGTGCGTGGTGGGCAGCCAACTTGCGAAAGGTCTCGCGGCTAAGGTGGGGGATACCGCGACGATACTCAGTTCGAGTTTTGACGATGCAATCAATGCCGTGGATTGTACGATTGTCGGTATCGTACGTACACCGGCAAAAGAATATGACAAAATTTATGTAAAAATGAACCTGGCACATCTGCAACGATTATTTGATACAGAAAAAATTGAGTATCTGGTGTTGTTACTGGATGACTCCAAAAGCTTATCTACAGTTGCCAGCACAATCGACACGATTATCGGTAGTGAGTATGAATACAAAGAGTGGACGCAGCTTGCTGAGTTTTATCAGGGAGTGGTCAATCTGTATACCTCCATATTTAAGCTTAGTTTTATTGTCTTATCGATTATTGTTATTTTAAGTATCACTAATACGATGAGTATGTCCGTTTTTGAGCGATTTCGTGAGATAGGCACGTTACGTGCTATAGGGCAGACAAGGCTCTCAATCATCGGGTTATTTATTAGTGAGGGCATTATTATCGGTATTTTTGGTGGTGTCATTGGTGTTGTCGCTGGAACAGGATTTGCTGAGATTATTAACCTTTCAGGTGGTATAGCGATACCGGCTCCGCCAGGGATGTCCAACGGATATACTGCACATATTAATATCGATTTTTCTGTTGTTTTTTATTCTTTTATGATGTCGATGATAACTGCAACTATATCTTCATTATATCCAGCAATTATTGCAGCCAAAAAGGATATTGTCGAGGCGCTGACCCATATATGAAAACACGACTTATTACCCTCTTCCTATCAATGATGCTGCCTATGGCATTAATGGCGGCTGATAAACCGGATTTGACGCTTTCACCAGAGGCGATACTGACGCGGGTCGATAATATTCGAGCGCCGGGGAGTGATTTTATTTTTACGGTTACAGCCGATGTTAATAAGGGTGAATCTATTAGCGAATATATCGTGAAAGTCAACAACAGCACGAAAAGCCTAGTGCAGTATACCAAACCGGTAAAAAATAAGGGGCGGGTTATCCTGTTAGATGACCGAAATATGTGGATATATATACCTGGCACTAGCCGAGCGATGAGAATATCACCTCAGCAGCAACTGGTTGGTGCTGCTTCTAATGCTGATATTTCGCGCGTTGTTTTTAACATCGACTATAACCCGATTTCAGCAGTGACAAAAAACGAGCAATCCCAGCAAGTTATTGAACTTGAGTTACAGGCCAAAGAAGCATCGACGCCATACAGAAAAGTGGTATTAACTGTCGATAAGCACAGCTTGAAGCCAATTAAAGCAGATTTTTATGCATTGTCAGGTAAGCAGTTAAAAACAATAGCCTATATTGAATACTCCACGGTTTTGGGCAGTGAACGGCCAGTGAAGTTAGTAATTAACGACAGTGTTAACACCAATAACACGACAACATTGACCTATAGCCAGTTTTTACTGGAAAAAACGCCGGAAGCATTTTATCAGCCATCCTATCTGAACAGAATAAGATAGCAGGATAAGTCGGGGACTTTATGCAGAAGCGTGCTGTAAAACGGCCATGGTTTATATACGGATTGTGGTCACTGGTTATAATCCCGCTGCTGAGCAGCGCTGAAGATGCTGATTTCAATTATCAGTTGCAGAGCGATCTTCGTAGCTATTCATATCAGGGGGGAAAATATAGGAACAGTCAGGATTTCAACCTATACTCTGACAACTATGCACAACTAATGGCTCACTTCTCCTCCCGCTACCAGTATCAACGCCTCTCAGTACCAGTAAAAATAAGGGCTAGCGAGAAATATTCTTTTGATAAGTACAACGATCAATCGGATATCTTCGTTGATGAGGCACTTTTCGATTATTCTGTCACCGACACATTTATTTTAAATCTCGGTCGTAGGCAGTTAGTAAATGGTGTAGCGATTGGAAATAATCCAACCGACTTCCTTAATGCAAATAAATTTCAGGATCGGCATCTGGCAGATCAGCAACGGCGGTCTGAGATAAAAGGTGATGATATCATTGGATTAATCAACTATTTTTCATCTTCTTCTGTGCAGTTCTACTATTCGCCATCAGAAAATTCCAGTTGGTTACAATATGCCTATAATTTCCCTTTTCTTAATACCGATGCAGGGATTTCATATTACCATAATGACATCAATGCTATAGGGGTTAATATTTCAACAACCTTTACCGATAAGATTACGGGTTATATTGAAAACTCACTTTCAGATAAAAGAAATCGTGCAGTAGTTGATGCACAGGGAGATTTTCATCGCGAGTCTGGACTCTTTACTGATCTGGTCGTTGGTGCACAATATACATTTGATAATGGTATCAATATTAACTCCGAGTACTGGTATAACCAACATGGTTATACCAAGGATGAGTATGAAAATATCTCTGGAGCAGTAGCCACAGGGAAAATAAAATATGTCGATGTCTCTCAATATCTTAATTTGCGTAATCGGCATAAAAATAAATTTTTTTTACGATTTAGTGATATCCCTGTTAATGATGATATCAAGCTGGAACAAACTTTAATTTATGATTTAGAACGTAATAGTCATTTTCTGCGGAGCACCATGATTGGCCAGCTATCGACAAATTCAACACTAAGAGCCAGCCTTGAATTCTATCAGGGAAAGGGGAAGAGTGAATATGGCGGTAACCCAATAAATTATGGCGTTTTTTTGTCTTGGCTATATTTCTGGGAGAGTCGCTGATCATGGTTCTGACCACGCGTAATCCGGAACGTTATGACATTTATAAGGACTGTTCTGCATTTTATTACCCGGATTTTCACAGTTTTGAAGTGGTGTTGGGTAGCGAAAGTCCCCCTTTTTTTTCTGCTGAGCGGGTGGATGCTATGTTGAATGGAATGACAAAAATTGCGCATGGTGATCTGGCTTGTTCAGAATCCCTCAATTTTTTTGTGCTGCGTTCAGGATATCCAGAAATTTTTAATCTTGGCGCCGATCTTGATCTGTTTTACTTGTTAGCAGAGGAGAAAAATAGAGATAAACTTCGCTTCTATGCTGACAAATGCGTCGATCTTATTCACTACCTCTATTATGGTATCAATAAGTCGATAACGACCATTTCGTTGGTTGAAGGCGACTGTATTGGCGGTGGCTTTGAGGCTGCCTTGGCCTGTGATTATCTCATTGCCAGCGAGTCATCAAATTTTTCGTTTCCTGAAATTAAGCTGGGTATTTTTCCGGGGATGGGGGCCGCTTCCATTCTATCTCGTGTGCTTCGCAGAGGGGATTATCAACGTATTTTCCTTTCGGGTGAGATGTTCTCAGCGCAACAGCTTTTCAATATGGGACTGGTGAGTCAAGTTATTCCAGATGGGCAGGGGGAATATGCATTAAGGACATTCCTCAAGCGCATGAATACTCCTGCGAGTTATCAATTATCGCGTATCTATAAATACTCTAAGACGTTGCCGATGTCAGAGTTACGCTTTTTTGCTGAGCAGTGGGTGGAGGGTATTATGAATCTAAACCGGCGGCAGCTTGCATTGATCGCTTATGCGGCAACGCAGCAGAGAAGGTAAGATCAGCGTGGGGACGACGAATGTCGATTGGAGGGCTGCAAGGATTTGGGACTCAATGCTGGAATCGCCGAAATCTGTTGCCAGCATCTTTCTGATGAACTAGTACCTGAAGGGGAACTGGCTGGTGTGTTGGCTGAAACCTTCATGATTAGTAGTCATAAAGCGCAGGATCAGAGTGTTATGACCAGTTTCCATTTTACGATGTGACAGACATATTCCGCTTGTTAATGAACAGTGCGATTTCTTCCTGCAATGAAACCACTATATCCTGTATTGCCAAAAAGGGGTTGTGATGTAAATCTTCATTATTACATATAGAGTTGTTTACTGACGTATTGCAGCGATGATCGCACCTTAGACGAGTATCTGCCTAAGGAGTGTTCACTAATGGTGGGTAAGAGCACTCTCGTGGCGTCAGGCTTCCTGGGCTGCCGCCAGTATTTATAACTGCTGCGATGAACCCCAAATACGTTGCACACAACGGCAACAGGAAACCGCGCCCTGAGTTTCTCAACTAATGAGAATTGTTCTGGGAGTCTGACATCAAGAACGTGGTAGCCTTTTTTAATATATCCCTTTAAATTTCAAGGCTTTGTAATCTTTTCTTCAACTCACGCATCTCAATTTTCTCAGGTGTCATGGGTGAAGCTATGGGTGATTTCCCCGCTCGCTCTTCTTTCAGTTGTCGAACCCATTTATCCATCGTGGATTTGCCGACATTCATCGCAATGGCAACGGTGTAGAGCTGATCGAGTACAAGCTGGGCAGCTTCGAGGCGAAACTCTGGGCTAAAATTGCGTCTGTTACGTCCGGTCATAATGTCACCTGTTTTGACTATGAGGCGATGGTATCACCTCTATTCAGATGGCCAAATTCACTATGCCACTACAGCTAGAATTCCTGTTATTCATCAAGGCTCTACAGAAACCAGAGCGGGATCTGTAGGCTTATCGCATATCATATTCATTGCTGAGCTTAGCCGGATCATTCGGTAGTTTAGCGTCTTACGGCTTCTTTCCGCTAGGCCCGTGCTTTCAATGGCAATGTCGTCATGCAGGTCTGACTGTCGTCATAGGTTGCAAAGGGCGAACTTGCCACGCGTCCCTGATAGGTGACATTAATCGTTCCTTCAATATTGCGCGGCAACCATACACCAACGAAGCCATTTTGATGGCTGCTCAGTGTTTTCTGCACGATAACGTTACCTGTTTTATCCGTGATTTTTACGTCAAATGCGGTATTGGCGAGTTCACCCTGACACCCAGATAAGCTGTGATTAAAGCAGGGATGAGTTTGCTGAATATAAGGAGCGAATGAGAGATAGAATTTATTGCCCAGCGGATAGCTGTACTGCTGCTGCCCATCCGATAATTTCAGTGCTTTGCCGGTAATCGACGCGCTGTAGAGTAATGGCCTGGCCTGCGGCGATTGATCGATAGCATCGACGATCTGCTCGACCGTTTTCCCCGCCAGACCTTGCTTTGCCAGAAACGCGCTGGCGTCCGTTACCGCGGCAAAACCTGGGGTGCTTAACGTCAGAGTGAACAGTGCCGCCATCATTTTTATCTTCATTATCATTTCCTCTCAATAAGAGTCATCATCTGGAATCACAGGTTATAACGTTACACCTTCCCCCTACGGGAAGGTCAAAAGGCGGGATGTATAGAAAGGTAAATTAATGTATTTACTGGTTTTTTATTGATGCTGGTCAATTTTGAATTAATGTGAATGGCGGTGATATTAGCGTCATTATTGATGTGGATTCAGGTTCTGTTTTATAGGTGCTGAGCGCTACATCTCTGTACCATAGAGACGACCACATGGAACAATTCATCTTTAGCCTGTTGTTCCGTAATAATCCCTTTTACAGCGGCATAAGATAACCCTTCGGCGGAACCGAGCATGGCGCGCAGCGCGGCGTCATGGAGAGGTTTACCCGCGCAGAATGGGGCAAAGAGATCGCGGCATTTTTCCGTGAAGGTGGCATCGTACTCCTGCCTGATTTGTTCAAGCTCTGGGGTTCCGGTGAGCGCCGCCATGACGTTGGGCATTTCACGGCCCTGAAGCAGTACGCAATCAATGTACGAAGTAGCAATCACCGCAGCCAGCTTATCGAGTACGGGCTCAGTTTTACGGATAATGTCATCCATAATCGCTGTCTGGCGAGCATCATATTCCTTATAAAGTGCAGCTAACAGCCCCGAACGGTTAGTAAAGTGATCATAAACCACCGGTTTCGTTACACCAGCCCGTTCCGCCAGATGCCCGAGCGTCAGCGCTTCCGTACCTTCTTCCCGAATAATCTGCCAAGCGGCTTTGATCAGCTGTATATGGCGATCTTCTCTTGATAAACGCTGTCGTGCCTGTGGCTTGGACATTGGCGATATTATCCTGTTGACATTCTTATGTACCAAAAGTAACTTACTAATAGTAGGTTACTGTTAGTATATAAGACTATATCTGACGCTGTTTTATAGCAATAGGGAGTACTCGGAATGCATGCATTACTTGTCGTTTCTCATCCTGTTCATACCTCACTCACTCACAGTGTCGCTACCGCAATTGCGGAAGGGATCGCTGGGGCAAACCCAGAAAATACGTTTGAAATCGCAGATCTTACAGAGGAAGGCTTTAACCCTGTGTTTTCTGTGCCAGATATAGCGGCTTTCCAGTGTACAGGTGCAACACCACCTGACGTCAGTGCTGAGCAATCCCGTATTGATAACGCAGATGCGCTGGTGCTGGTGTTCCCGATTTACTGGTGGTCCATGCCGGGGTTGTTGAAAGGGTGGATCGATCGCGTGTTTTCAAACGGCTGGGCCTATGAAGAAACCGCCGATGGAAATGTGATAAAGAAGCTGGGGCATTTACCGGTACACCTTGTGGCGCTGGGTGCAGTCAACCAGAGAACATTTGAAAAGCATGGCTATGCAGACGCCTTTCATGTCCAGATCGCACACGGGATTTTTGACTACTGTGGTGCGCCAGTATTGACGTCTGAAATACTGCTGATGCCGGAAATGGAAACGCCAGAGGTGTATATCGACGCCGCGCGCAATATTGGTGGGCGCGTTTTCCGCTAATCGTTATTTTAAGCCATAGACAACAAATCCTATTTTTAAAATAATAGCGTCTTTAAATCATGACGTTTTAATCCCTTATTTCTTCTGGCCGTATGGTAGATGGCTGATTACCGTTTGGCCAAACGGATGATATATTTTTAGCCTCATTTCAGCATACTTTGCGTATCGGCATCAATGACGTGCTAGATCGTAAACGCATCCTCGCTATGAAATTAGATAATAAAGGGAAATATATGAATTCCGCTGGGCATATTTAACTGGATCGACGAATCCTGTCTGAAAATATTAAAAGCCATCGCGCAATCAATTGGGAATTCGATGCTATTAACCATCGAACCTTTGCTGGAGCATGAAGAAACCTCACCAAGGTTATTGATGAATGCGCTGTTTCAATCTGTCATCTGCCAAGATGGCACGCGATACAGAACGTTGAAAGATATGGAAGATATTCTGACGTTAAGTGGATTAACCCTCGTTGGTACAAAGAAAATAACCACTGGTCATACGGTCGTTGAGATTAAATTAAGCGCGGCGGCGTAGTGTTGAATACCGTGGGGGCTTAGTTTTCCTACGTTTTCCTCATGGTGATCTCATGACTACTGTTATTAAAATCATGTTATTAAAAACAGTATTGACATGGTTTTTAAAATCCGTAAATTAGTTACCAACGGCAGCTAAGTTTCAAGCTGCTGTGATGTTAAAGACAGTGAATATGTTCTTTAACACGAATTTTGCGATACAGGTCACGAAGTATTGTTATATGGGTAATCGATGTTGAGAAATATTCATAATCCTCACTCGATAATGCTTTAAGGCCACGTAGTCAGTACCGACAATCGCAAAAAGGGGACGAAAGCGCGATGATGTAAGGCCATGATTTTGTTTTTATTGGTTGCGATTACGTGTTGGTTTAGTGATGTGAAAAATATCGCAACATGAGTAAAGCCACGCATCAAAGAGTCTCTATCGCGATGGGGGATGTACTTGTTGACCTGCCATATCTTTGAATGGTGATAAGGTTGGCAGAGTGTTTAAATCAGTAAATATAGGGAGGTTTAGCTCATTTTAGTACCCAATATTATCTGTTATAAACGTGTACATTTGAAGCAGTATCGATAGTAGTAAGATGTTATTAAGTCAATGAATGTTAAATCTTAAATCTGCAGTACCTTAAAAGCCCTGGCTAATATAGTCAGGGCTTTTATCATTTGGAACCGTTGCTATATCAAGCCGTTATTTCAGATGTTTTTGCAACTCTGCGCCTGCCTGCTCCAGTGCGGTGATGACTGTCGGCTCCTCGCTCAGCGGATTCAGCAGACCGTAGTCATGAATCATGCCGTTATAGCGAGTCACGGTCACGGGCACTCCAGCTGCATCCAGCTTACGTCCGAACGCTTCGCCTTCATCGCGCAGTACGTCCAGCTCTGCCGTCTGAATCAATGTCTGCGGGAAGCCCTTCAACTGTTCCGTACTGGCACGAAGTGGGGAGGCAAGAATGTTATTACGGTCTGCCGCGTGAGTCGTGTAGTTATCCCAGAACCACTTCATCATATTTTTCGTCAGGAAATAGCCCTTTTCATACTGGTTATAGGACGCGTTATCGAAGTTCGCATCCGTTACAGGCCACAGCATGACGTTATAACGAATTTTCGGCCCGCCGAACTGTTTAGCCTGTAGGGTAACAGAAGCGACCATATTGCCGCCGACGCTGTTGCCAACTAACGCCAGACGACTACCGTCCACACCAATTTCCTGACCGTGCTCGGCCACCCACTGCGTCGCCTCATAAGCCTGATTGATGGCGACAGGGAAGCGTGCTTCAGGGGACGGGGTGTAATCCACGTACACCGCGGCGGCACCAGACGCCCTGACCAGATCGCGGATTAAACGTTCGTGGGTTGGGAAATCACCGAGCACCCAGCCGCCGCCATGGAAAAACATGAACACCGGCAGCGTACCTGATGCATTTTCCGGCTTCACGATTTTCAGCTTAATAGCCTGACCGTTCACCTGGATGGTTTTTTCAGACACCTGTGCGGCTGGCAGCTTCACGCCCTGTTGCGCGCCGATCAAAACCTGACGCGCTTCCTGTGGAGTCATCTGCTCTATCGGTTTGCCCTTACCGGAATTCAGAACATCAAGAAATGCCTGTACGCCAGCGGTCGGCGCAGGGGTGTTGATCGGCTGCGCAGAAGCGACGGATGTCATAGAAGCGAATACGGCAGACGTCAGGATGGTGGAGATGGTTTTCATGATATTGGCCTTTTTTAAAATCGTGCGGTTGATAGGTTCACAAGGGTGATTTTAATTTTAATGCGATTTAATAGCTAGATATATACTTGCGTGCAAGTTACTTTTGGTCAAACATTATTTATAATTTTTTTAAGCTTGTGAGTAACGGAGTGTTTAAAATGAAAGAAAACAGTACCTTGGGTGAACTATTGTGCTTCTCTCTGTATTCGGTCGCCAATGCACTGATTCGCCAGTATCGGCCGCTGCTGAAAGAATTCGATCTGACTTACCCGCAGTTTGTCGTCCTTCTGTCCCTGTACGATCAGGACAATATCCTGCTCAAAGAACTGAGTGAGAAAACGCTGTTTGATTCCGGCACGCTGACGCCGCTTGTCCAGAAACTGGAAGCCAAGGAATTTTTAAACCGGGTTGCGGTTTCGGGTGATGAACGCATGAAAAAAGTGGTGCTGACTGACAAGGCGCTTGCGTTGAAAGAACGGATTGTCGACCTGCCAAATCAGATGCGTTGCTCTATGCGTATGAAGGATGAGGATCTGAATATGCTGCGACAGCTTTCTAAAAATCTGCTGGAAGAATTATAGCCGGGTGGGGGAAAAGCTCGATTTCCTATCGAGGATTTTCGAATTTTCGGGTCGATCTGGCGATGCGAACGGATCAAACAGGATGGTAAGTGACAGATGCCACACCTACTCTCAGGTGTGGCATAGCATGTTATTGTGCGCGAACTCGCACGCCCGCAAAAACAATCACCATTGCTGATACCAGCAATAATCCGCTGCCAGCAAACACGCCGCTGGCTCCGTTGAGGTCAAATATCACCCCGCCACCCGCTGCGCCAGCCCCGATCGCAAACTGGATCGATGCTACCAGTAAACCGCCCGCGCTTTCGGCTTCGTCCGGTACGGTTGTCGCAAGCCAGGTTGACCAGCCCACGGGAACCAGACCAAACGCAAATCCCCACATCGCGACCAGCAGACCGTCCAGCATTGCCAGATGTCCAAAGGCCGCCATGGTCAGAGCCAGAACGCCCATCACAAATGGCACCAGTGCCAGCGTCAGGCGCAAGTTTCGCGCCAGTAGATAACCGGCAATCGAAGTACCGACAAAATTGGCGAGGCCAAAGCCGAGTAGAATCAGGGAAATATTTTCGACGCTTGCCTGCCCGACAGTTTCCAGAAACGGACGCAGGTAGGTAAAGAAGGCGAAATGTCCGCTGAAGATCAGCACCGTTGCCAGCAGTCCGCCGATCATGCCCGGACGGCGCAGCACGCGAAGCAGTGTTCCCAGGCTACCGCTGCTTTCCGGCTTCATCGATGGTAACACCCACAATTGCCAAAACAGCGCCACAACGCTCGGCAGAATGCAGAGGATAAAGACGTTTCGCCAGCCAATCAAACTCCCCAGATAGCTGCCAAGCGGTGCGGCAACAACGGTGGCAATCGAGACGCTGGAGAAGATCACCGCTAGCGCTTTAGGCACTTTATCCTTGGGCACAAGGCGCATCGCCGTGGCGGTGGACATGGCCCAGAATCCACCAATGGCAATCCCTAGCAGTAAACGTCCAAATAGCAACACATGCAGATTGGGGGCAAACGCCACCAGCAGGCTGGAGATGATTTGCAGTACCGAGAAAAACATCAACACCCAACGGCGGTCGATGCTTTTAGTTGCCGATGTGATGAGCAAGCCGGTCACCAGCGCGACTAGTGCCGTTGCGGTCACCGCCTGGCCTGCCATTCCCTCCGTGACGCCTAAACTTGTCGCCATCGGCGTTAATAAACTGGCTGGTAGAAACTCAGCCGTAATCAGGCCAAATACCCCCAGTCCCAGTGAATAAACGGCTCGCCAGGCGGGTTTTGCGGGCGTGATGGCCTCACTTGCCGCTATACATGAATTCATCTGTTGCTCTCTCGTTAGAAAAATGTGACAACCGTCACGAAGCATAGAACGTTCCACATGGACGATCTATGACATATAATCTTCACTTATTGATTATTCGTCCGGAGTTGCCGTCATGACCGTTCAGTCACCCGATTTAATCAGCGAGCTTCTGCGTGGGATGCGTCTTTCCGGGGTGACATATCGCCGAATTGAAACCCATGCCCCCTTTGGTGTGGCGTTTCACTATGAGCCCGGCAGAGCGCAGTTTCATTTTGTCAGCCAGGGTACGGCGCTGCTGCGCATGGAGAGTGGCGCGACGTTTGTGCTAAAAAGCGGGGACGCACTGTTTATCCCCAACGGGAATTCGCATGCGTTGCTCTCTGATGAAAAGGCTGACGTCACGCCGGTGTCGGCATTTCCAAGCGAAGCGATTTGCAATTCTGTGTGTGCGATCGGCGGTGAACCGTGTCCCGATACCGAAAACACGGTGATCTTCAGCGGATGCATGGATTTTGAGCTGGGCGGAATGCAGCCGCTGATCAAAGCGATGCCGGAAGTCATGATGGTGAGCCGCCTGATGTCGACCTGGCCGGAAATTCATCCGATTCTTGCGGCCATGGAACGTGAGTCGATGACTCGTCAGGTAGGGTTTGCCGGCATTCTGGCGCGACTGGCTGATGTGGTCGCGGCGCTCATTGTGCGTGGATGGGTTGAAGCCGGCTGCGGTAAAGCGACTGGCTGGGTGCAGGTACTGCGCGACCCGCGCTTGAGCCGAGCGATTTATGCGATGCATCAGCAGCCGGGCGTAAACTGGAGCGTTGCGGAGCTGGCAAAAGAGGCGGGCACCTCCCGCTCCGTTTTTGCCGAGCGTTTTCTCTCCGCGACCGGCACCACACCCGCGAAATATCTCAGCGAGTTGCGTATGCGTCTGGCTGTCCAGTACATCCGGCATGAGCATCAGGCGATTGAAACGGTGGCGCTACGTCTGGGTTACGGATCGCTGGCGGCGTTCAGCCGGGCATTTAAACGCATCGTGGGCCACGCACCGGGAGCGCTGCGGGAAATCGGCAAGATTTCTGAGGAGGTTTGATGGGGAGCGGTATTTGCAGCTAACGTGGCCGTCGTATCGATCGTTTCTACTGGGGGGATTGTAAGTATCCCAGTAAAGCGAACCATTCATTTTTAGAGATCTTCCGATATCATACAGAATGAAGAGCATAACGGCTGATGGTGTCGTTATGCTTTTGCCGTTTACATCATCACGGATAATCCAGATATTTCCCCCACCAACAATAACCCATCACGATAAATAAACTACGCCAAAATACGGATTTATTTTTTTATCTCTGCTGTTATTTTTGAAAATGTTTATAGCGACAATGTATGTCTGATGAATATCATTTTAATGAGGAGATAAAGATATGCCATCTGTTTATTATCGCGGAGATAATCGGGCCATTGGGGATATTCAGAATTTATTGAATCAAAAAACATAGGAGCAGACTTGCCTGAACGGCGAAATTTTACGCTTATCCATCACGTTGGAATAATTATCAAATGCAAATATTTAAAATCAAATAATGAAAAAATAAATATTTAGAGAAGTTACTGATATGAGGAATTATATTTCATATGTTAATTATTATGGTTGTGGGTACTAGCAGTTTGTGTGTTTTCCTAAAAAAGCTTTAAGACTGATTTGATTGTTATTCTAAATTTTTTTATGTGATATATTATCCGGCACGGAAAAGAGTTAATGATAAAAACTTAATGGATTAATATTAAAAAGTGTCTACTAATCAGATGAATGTTTCCTATGGAAATGATTTTTTTGTTATTAAATTGATGGACTTTTTATCAATCAATTTGACATTAATAGTCAGCGCTAGTCTATTTATGATGGGCGCTTTCGATGATGTGATTATGATTAGCCTGCTATTCTCAACCTCTTTTTTACTTATTGGAGAATATACTGGTCTATATCACCATGGCCTTAAAAATATGCAGCCTGGTGGGCAGCGAAGACTGTGGGGTTCCGCATTATTTTCGGTCATCTTTGTGGAGTTAGTCAGGAATTATGCCGGTACGCTGTACTCGCTGGGTCTATTGCATAAATTCGATAATGTATATTTTTCCGCAACGCTTTACTGGTATATTCTTTCGCTATGTAGCCTCTATATCACGCGTTTAATTACGTTTAAATTTACGACTAAAAAGCGGATCCGAATTGCTATTGTGGGATTAACACCCGGTGGGTTAGCGGCGGAAAAAGCATTGCTTAAAGAGTATGCCAACATGCAGTTAGAATTGGCTTTTTACGACGATCGTAGCCCATCCCGTTGTGGATATCTGTTTAAGAGCCAATTTAAAGGCAACGTGAGTAAGCTGGTTGAAGAGGCTAAAGCGGGCAGAGTGGATGAGATTTATATTGCGCTGCCAATGGTTGCGCTACAACGCATTCGTTATTTTCTGTCGATGATGTCCGATACGACGGTAGATACCTATATCATTCCCGATCTTTATTCCTACAGCTCATACGTATCGCAGTTTCGCTCCATCAATAACATTCAGACCATCAGTATTTTCAGATCGCCGTTTGATGGTATTGGCTCGGTGATTAAGCGCGTTGAGGATTTAGTGATTGGTGGCGTTATTACGCTGATGATTTCGCCATTGCTGCTGGTGATTGCTATTGGTATCAAACTGACGTCACGGGGGCCGGTGTTATTCAAGCAGGATCGTTATGGCCTGAGCGGCAATAAAATCAAAGTGTGGAAATTCCGCTCGATGCACGTGATGGAAAACGCCGGCGTCGTGACGCAGGCGACTAAAAACGATCCGCGTGTTACGCGTTTTGGCGCATTTTTACGCCGGACTTCGCTGGATGAACTGCCGCAATTTTTCAATGTATTGCAAGGGACGATGTCGATTATTGGCCCGCGTCCTCATGCCGTCGTGCATAACGAGCAGTATCGCCAGCTAGTCGAGAATTACATGATCCGCCATAAAGTGAAGCCTGGAATTTCAGGCTTGGCGCAGGTTAATGGTTATCGCGGCGAAGTGGATACCCTCGATAAAATGGAAAAACGAGTTCACTACGATATTGCCTATATTCAGAGTTGGTCCCTTTGGTTGGATATCAAAATTATCTTTAGAACCATTTTCAAAGGCTTTATCGGTGAAAATGCGTACTAAATTGGTCATCGCCGCTGGAATGATAATCCCCCTCCCATCTTGGGCCGACCTGATGCCGAAATCGCATATCGGTGTCGCCGGTATTGATTTTCAAAGCCAGGTGGGTCTGGACTATGGGCATGAGAATAACGTGACCTATCAGGCTGATGATCAGAATGCGGTGAGTTCTCATTTTCAGAGCCTCAGGCCAATGATTAAGGCCATTGGCGCGCGTTATCAGGATCAATATCTGTTGATGTATTCCGGTGATTATCGTCGTTACGACAGCGATCCGGCGGATAATTACACCGACCATTTCTTTCGCTTTAATGGCGCATGGCGCTACGGGTTGAGGCATGGATTAACGCTCAGTCTCGAGGAGGCGCTTGGGCACGAAGTGCGTGGGCGCGGTATTACCGAAGGTTTTCGACCACAACAGTTCAGCGATTTCGGTATTCATTCGCCGTTGAGTACTGCGCTTTTCAACAGTGAATTGCGTTATAGCTATGGCGCGCTGAAAGGGCGCGGTAAAGCCGACGTCGCGCTGCTGTTTAGAAAACTGCGGTTAGGCCGCACGGAGGATATTAAAAATACCGATATTGATTTTTATAACTATGTTCTTGGGCAGGAATGGTACGAGAACGGTTTGATCGCCGAATTATCTGACCAATACTCGTCGGCAACGCGCTTTCGCTACCGTTTTATTGGTAATCAGCGACGTTATGAAATCGATTCGCAAAAAGATAATGATGAATACTATCTGGAATTCGGCATTAAATCGCAACTTACGGGAAAAACCGGTATTGATGCCAATGTGTCCTGGCTATACAAGACATTCGATAATAACCCGAATTCCAGGCGTTTTAGCGGGATAAACTGGGATATTCAGACGGAGTGGAAACCACTTAAACAATCCGTTTTTACCGCACATACGTCGCAGCATATCAAAGACCCGTCAGAAATCGGCGGCTATATCCTGGTTTCTAAATACGGCATCTCTTATCAGCACTTTTGGCTCGTCGATCGTTTCTCCACCACGTTTGACTATTCATACCTGACGGACGTTTACAAGAATTACCCGCGAGATCGTAAAGACAGAAACAGGGTGTTCACATTCGCCATGAGTTATAACTTCAGGCCCTCTATTAACGTTGAATTAAAGTATCAACTGAACACGCTACGTTCCAATCAAGATAGCGATTCTTTCTTTATTGGCTCTAACGGCGATCGCCAGGTCGTCAGAATGCTGGGCCGTGATAACGCTCTGATTATGTTTACGGCTAAGGTACAGATCTAACGTGAAAATAATAAAACTGTGCATTTTTCTGTCCCTCAGCGTCTGGCTAGCGGGATGCTCCCCGCCGAGCCAGCGGCAAATGGACAAACCTGAAAGTGAAACCACCGGTTATCAGTTAGATGAAGGCGATGCTGTAAATATTCTGGTGTACGGCGAGCCGGAGATGACGATGAAGTTCATGCTGGATAAAAGCGGCGCGATTACCTTCCCCTACATTGGCCAACTGGTGTTGAAAGGGAAAACACCAGAGCAGGTGGGCGAGGAGTTGGCTAATCGCCTACGCGGCGACTATCTGCAAAATCCGATGGTGACGGTCAGCATCGCCGAGTTCCGGAAATTCTATATCACTGGTGAAGTGGAGAAACCGAACGGGTATGCCTACGAGCCGGGCTTAACCGTTGAAAAAGCGTTGGCGCTGGCCGGCGGATTTACCGATCGCGCAGACCGCAAGGATGTGGGTATTCGTCTATCGAATAGCAATCAACTGATTGAAAATGTTGATGTAAGACGTGTGGTTCATCCTGGCGATACCGTGATTGTTGGTATGAGCTTTTTCTGACCATGAGTCTATCTATCGTGGAAAATGGCAGAAAACTGGAAAGCATCATCGATTTCTCCAGATTTGCCCAAGAGATCAAACAGAACGGCTGGAAGATCATGCTGGCCGGCCTGATTGTGGCGGTAGTGGCTTACCCGCTGATTGGCATGATCACGCCCAAATATGTGTCGACCGCAACGGTACTGCTTAAAGCACAGCAGGATAACGTTTCGCCTTTGCCGCAGGTCGATGGTTATGATTCCACCCGTAGCGGCTATTACGAAACCCAGTATGCATTGATGCAGTCGCGTATTGTGCTGGAACAAGCCGTGCGGGACATCAAGCTGGACCAAAATCCAGCGTTTAACGGCGATATAAACAAAAATGCGGATAACCGTGGCGATGAGCAACAGCGGGTCGATCACGCACTGGATTCGATAGTGGCAAACCTCACTATCACTGGCGTTCGCACCACGCATCTCGCCACTATCTCATACGAATCGGCGTCGCCTGAGCTGGCGGCCGACATCGCTAACGGTGCGGCGCAGGCATTTATTGACTATACGGCCAGGCAAAAGCACCTCAAGACACTGAAAGCCAAAACATTGAACCAAAAACAGATGGAAGAGGTGTGGCAGCAAGTCGTCGAGCAACAGGCCGTTATCGACCAATTTCTGAAGAAAGAAGGGCTGCTGACTTTCCGCGGCGTGGATGGCTTCGAAACTGAACAACTGGGGATCGTCACCAACAAGTTAGCGGATGCCACCCAACATCGCATCAGGGCGGAAACGAACTACAACAGCGTGCGTTTGAACGTGGGTACGTCGCTGGAAAACATCATTTCTCTGCCTGATATTTCTAATCATGCCCAAATTCAGGATTTGCGCATTGCGCTGATTCAGGCTCGGCGTTCTTTATACGAGTTACGGAAACGCTACGGGCTGAAGCATACCAAAATTTTAGAAGCCGAAGCCCAGGTTCAGGCGATTGAAGAGCAGACCCACACCGTGTTACTCGAACTGGAAGCGGGGCTGAATAAGCAGTATCAGGCGGCGTTGAGGGATGAAAAATATTATCAGCAACTGCTGGAGAAACAGAAAGCGGATTTCCAAACGCTAGCGTCTAAACGTGATGAATACAATAACCTGATCACCGCGTTGGATAAAACAAAAGAGCTGTATAAGGCGCTCTATCAGCGCACCAAAGAGCAGACGCTGGCAGGTAACTATTTAGAGCCGGACGCGGTACTTTACGACCCTGCCGTGCCGGCGGACCACCCGTCGAAACCCAATAAAGTGATGCTGCTGGTGATGGTTGTCATGCTAACCCTGATTTTCTCGGTGGTTTACTTCATCGTGAGAGCCGCGCTGGATAATTCAATCAACAGTATCAGCCAGATGAAAAAGCGCCTGAATGTGGCGCCGGTGGGGGAAATTCGCATCTTCGCCAGTGGCGTGAAGCGCTCACAGGTTGTGCGTTTGATAACCAAAGCGCCGCTGTACGTCGATATTGTCCACAGCATGCGAACCCACATTTTGTTATCGCATCCATCCTGCCAGGCCATTGCCATCAGCTCGGCAGAGCATGGCGAAGGGCGATCGTTGCTGGCGCATTTGCTGGCGACATCTTTCAGCGCTGACCAAAAAACGTTGCTTATCGACCTGGATTTCTTTAACGACGGCGGGCTGACGCAAGACCTGGCGCTCCCTTCCGCTATCGGTGTGGCGGAACTGCTGCAAGGGCAGTCACCGTTGGATGCCGCACTGGTGACAATCAGTGAAAATTTAAGCTTCCTGCCGCGTGGCAACGCCTTGATGTCTTCTTTACTGATGCTGTCGTCCGAACATGTCGTGACGTTGATGGCAGAGCTGAGAACACGCTATCAGAGAATAATCGTTGATGTGGCAGCAGTGAATCAAACGCAGGATAGTCAACTCATTAGCCGGGTAATCGACGGGGTGGTTTTTGTGCTGAAAGCCGGCGAGTGGCGTACGGGTGATGTGCTTAATGCCATTGAGAACGTTAAACACCACCGCGCGGTGCTGATTGGCGCGGTAATGAATCGGGTTGCGGATAAAAACCTCGAAACCAAAGAGGGGATACGTTCCCTGAACCATCGTATGAATGCGCTAATCGACAGTACTGGTCACCTGTGAGTTTATGAAAAAGATGAGTTTACTAAAAAGCATTTCTACCATTGCGGGTTCATCGGTGGTTTCACAACTGATTGGCGCGCTGTCTATCTGGCTGATTTCGCATAAATACAACATGGCCGAGGTGGGGATCTACGCGCTGAGTTACAGCATCGTGTTGGTGGGGGCGCAGGTCTGTACCTTTGCATCGCAACTGCTGATTCCGAAACAGCAAGACAGTGAACTGGCGCAAAGTGTGGTGTTCAGCACACTGCAAAGCCTGCTTACCGCTGTGCCCTATGCGATGTTGACCGCTTGGCTGTTTCAGCGAAATGTGTTCTTTCTCTATCTGCTCACGCTGTCCTATGCGCTGGTGCTGATCTCGGAGAATTTGTCGCTGCGCGAGGGTAACTACCGTTTTCTGGCCTTTCAGCGACTCGCCGTCTCGGTGGTGGTCGTGCTTTCGCTGGTGTTCACTTCACATACCACCGCGTTTTATTGGTCCTGGGCCTGCGCCATGATGGTGCTGATTAGCGGATGTATTCTGTTCTCGTTCAATATTCACACCATTACGTTTGGACATTTTAGTCCGCAACGTAATAGGGCTTTCTTTCATCAGCATGCTCATCATCTCACCCGCGTTGGCAGCGCCGAAGTGCTGGCGATGGTTAATAGTAATTTGCCGGTTATGCTGATTAATTTTTGGTTTTCCGCGTTGACAGCGGGGTATTTCTCGGTGGTGAGCCGTTTTTGTTTGTCTCCGGTGGTGATCATCGGCAATGCAGTGCGTCATTCTATTTTTTCAACCTGGTCTACCGATTTCAGAAATAAACGTTTCAACTATGATGAGTTCAAAAAAGTCCGACTGGTATTATTGATGTCGGGAGTGATCTGCACTCTAGGGGTATTTATTTTCTATCCGTTGGTGATGCATCTTTTTTTTAGCGAGGAATGGATTAACTCCATTCCAACCTCTCGCTATATGTTGCCTTATTTATTTCCGGCGCTGGCGGTGTGTCCGCTGACGGTGATCGAACTAATATTTGGCTCTCATCGCTATTTTTTGCGTATTCAATTAGAGCAGTTGAGTGTGGTATTAATCGCATTTGTGATTGTGCCTTATTTTTATAATCACTATGCCACATCAATGATTCTTTTTTCTGTGCTGACATTTGTACGCTACGCGTTTATTTATCTCAAAGTAAACAAACGTGCTAATGGGCTGAAAAATATGATGACAGAATCATGAGCTTGAATACCGGGCTCTACCTACAGGTTTATGTTGTTATCACGCTGGTATTCTGCGGACTGACGCAGTATTTCACCGGTTTTCTGGCGGTGCTGTGGTTACCATTTATTTTGGCGCTGAACATGGTGGGGTTGCTGATTATGCAGACTCGCTACGATAGATTGCATTTGGATACGCAGGAATTGATGGTTCTCACGCTTTACCTCTCTTTTCTGGCGATGGCGGGATTATCAACCCTGTTACAGGGCGGAATAACCGTCACTATCGTTGGGTTTAAAAACGAGGTTGCATTGTCGCTGATGATGTTTTGCCTGCTGCTGGGATTTTGCCGCGAATCACAGATTTATCGCGTGACCCGCAGTTTGTATTGGGTGTTCTACGCGCAGTTCCCAGTGGTGATTTATCAGGTGTTGTTTGTTTTGCCGCGGCGGGTAGCATTGCGGGGAGAAGACGAAAAATGGGACTCGGTAGTCGGCACTTTCGGCGGCGACCCGATGGGTGGAGGAAATACCGCGGCGATGGGGTTGTTCTGCCTGTTGATTATGCTGCTGAAAGTCTCGGAATTTAAACATGGTTTGACGTCGTTTAAATCCACGGCGCTGCATATCGTTTTGGGATTTAGCTTGTGTATCCTGGGGGAAGTGAAATTTGTGATCCTGATTTCACCGTTATTACTGGTCTGGGTTTGGTTAATGCCGAGCTACATCAAAGGCATGAATAGCATAAACCTGAAAGCAATTTTGCTGATTTTCACTGGCATGGCGTTACTGATTACCGTAGCGATTACCATTTTGGCCTCGGGTTACTCCTCGGCGTTTGGTGGCGACCCGACGAAAAGCGCGATGAGCGTATTTCTGGATTCATTGAATTATATTTTTGATACCAGCTACATTATGGAATCCGGTGAGCTTGGGCGTCTTACTACGCTATTTTTCTGGCTGAAAAATCACGATATGTGGGGGATCTCCGGTACGTTGTTTGGCTATGGATTAAATGCGACAAATAGCGGCAGCGCTGTCTCTCCCGGTTTTTTGAATATTATCTATAACCTGATCATCGATTCAACCTCATTAAGTGTGCTGCTATGGGAAGTCGGCGTGGTTGGAACGCTATTTTTCATCGGGTTAATTATTTATATCTTAGTCATTACGCAGCCAAAGCCGGGACTAGATCGTAATAAATTAGACCAACAGGACCTGAAATTGCTGAGTTTTTCTCCGGCCTTTAACGTTTTTGTGGTTGGGTGTCTGTTGAGTCTACCTTATAGCCAGATCCTGATGATTATTCCCATGCTGCAATTCCTATTTTATTTATCTTTGGGCTCAAGTCTGGTGATTCGCCATTCTGTCCGCCGTTATATCGGAAAACTGTATGAGTGATAAACCTTTTATTTCAGTGAGTATTAAGACATTCAATGAGTCGGAATGCATCGAAAAAACCATCGACAGTATTCGTCGCCATATTGTGGATTACCCCCATAAAATCATTGTTGCCGATAGCTTATCAACCGACAACACTCAGCAGCTTGCCAGCGCCAAAGGCATTACCGTGGTGTCGCTGACTGAACCGTCCGAACGCTGCTGCGGTGTGGGGCATCAGCTTGGTTACCTGTACAGTCAGGGGGATTATTTGCTGCTAATGGACGGCGATATGGAGCTGGAAGATGGCTTTATTGAGCAGGGCATCGCATTTTTAACCGCACACCCTGATTACGCTGGCGTGGCTGGAACGGTAGAGATGGATGGCGCGGCGAACTATGAGTTTACATCACGTAAACAGCGCCTTCATAAAATATATCCGTTGGGCGACTGCGGTCATTTAGGTGGTGGGGGTTTATACCGCCGCTCGGCAATTGAAAAAATAGGTTATCTCACCAACCGCAGCTTGCATGGTTATGAAGAGGCTGAATTAGGCATTCGTCTGCGCTATGCCCACTATAAATTACATCGGCTTAATGTGCCTTATTTCCGTCACACGTCGTACACCATGCCAACATATAAAATGCTGCAATATCGTTGGCGGAACGGTTTTCTCTGGGCACCGGGCGAGCTTTTACGCAGCGCATGGGGGATGCCTTATTTCCGTGAGGCATTGCATATCGTTAAAAACGAGGCAGTTTTTGCGGTTTATCTGCTGGTGCTGTTGATGAGTTTATTGACGTTTAACGCCACTGTTATTGGTGCTGCGTTGCTGCCGTTACTCGCTTTTGTGGCATTAAAAACGATTAAGAACCGTTCACTACTGAACGGGGTGCAGAGTGTGATGAACCTGGCTGTGTTTTCTGCGGGATTGATAAAAGGGTTAACCAGACCCGTGCGCGACCCTATGACACCACCAAGCAGCAAGGTTATTCATGAATAGGCAGGTATGATGAAAGTTTTATTGGTCAATAAATTTTTCTATATTAAGGGCGGCGCTGAAACGGTTTATTTTCAAGAGATTGATATGTTGAAAAAGGCTGGCGTTGACGTTATCGCTTTCTCTATGCAGCATGAAAATAACTTCCCGTCAGACTACGCGCCCTATTTTGTCGGTAATGTGGATTATCATCAAAACAGCAGTGCGATTGGGGCAATTAAAACCGCGGTTAACTTTATTCATAATGCTGAGGCATGTAAGAAATTGCTGGTTTTATTGCGTAAAGAAAAGCCGGATATTGTTCATTTTCACAATATCTACCACCAGCTCACGCCGTCGTTGATTAAAATTGCCCGTCAATTTGGGTGTAAAACCGTGTTAACGGCTCATGACTACAAGATTATCTGCCCTTCGTACACCATGCTGCGCGATGGCAAAGTCTGTGACGCTTGTTTAACCGGTTCGGTATTTAACGCTTTTAAATATCGGTGCCAGCAAGGTTCTGCATCGAAAAGTCTGCTGCTTTCGTTAGAAGGTGCCTGGCAGAATATTGCCAAAAACTATCAGGCGCTGGATGTGATCGTTTCGCCCAGCGAATTTCTGCGTAACCAATTAATGCGCAAGCTGCCGAATGTTCGTATTGACGTGATTGTGAACGGCATTAATGACAGCCTGCCGGAGGAGGATGTTAAAGACGACGGTTATTTGCTGTTTATTGGTCGCCTGAGTCGGGAGAAAGGCGTTGCTACGCTTGCCAGGGCGCATCAGAAAATGCGGAATAAAATTCCGTTAAAAATTGCGGGCAGCGGGCCGCTGTATAACGATTTGGTCGCGCAATTTCCGCATGCGGAATTCCTGGGTTATAAACAGCAGGGCGAAGAACTTAACCGGCTGATTAAATACGCACGCGCGGTGGTGGTTCCTTCCGAATACTATGAAAACTGTTCAATGTCGGTACTGGAGTCGATGGCATTCGCTAAACCGGTGGTAGGCGGGCGTATTGGCGGTATACCTGAACAAATTCGCGATAAGATAGACGGCATTTTATTCGAACCCGGCAATGTGCAGGCATTAGCCGATGTGCTGGATGACCTGACGTTGAATCCGCAAAAAGCCAGAGAAATGGGATTAAATGCGCGCCAACGTCTTCGCGAAAAATATTCATTACGTAAACACACAGAATCTCTATTAGCGCTTTATCGGGAAATATTAATCGAAAAATAATATGACTACGAAAATTACCGTTCTGGGAACACGTGGTATTCCAAACGTGTTGGGTGGTGTGGAAACACATTGCCAAAATTTATATCCGACGATTAAACAGCAATTCGACGTGGATATTTGTGTTCTCGCACGTTCACCTTATGTCAATTATAAAAAATCACAATATCGAGGCGTGATGACTCGCGCTTTACTGTCGCCGAAAAAGCGTTCATTAGAGGCTATTGTTCATTCGGTGCTGGCGGCATTTATCACCTGCTTTGATCAGTCCACGGTGGTGCATGTTCACGCTATTGGTCCGGGCCTGGTGGTGCCGCTTTTACGTTTGCTGGGTAAAAAAGTGGTTTTTACTCATCATGGCCCAGACTATGACCGCCATAAATGGGGATTCCTGGCAAAGAAGATTTTAATGCTGGGTGAAAAGGTCGCAGTGAAATATGCCAATGAAGTGATTGTGATCTCCGAAGTGATTAATAATATGATCAAGCAGAAATATGGACGCGATGATGCCCATCTTATCTATAACGGTGTGAATCTACCCCAGCGACTCACTGCGGACGTTATCAATCAAGTATTGGCGCGTTTTTCTCTTCAGCCACAACACTATTTGGTTGCGGTTGGCCGCTTCGTGGAAGAAAAAGGCCTGCATGATCTTATCGCGGCCTATCGGCAATCGGGTGTCTCGATGCCACTGGTTTTGGTTGGCGATGCCGATCACCCCACTGCGTATAGCATGCGATTAAAACAGTTAGCCCATGAAACCCCGAATGTGATTCTGACCGGATTTTTAACCGGCCAGGAACTACAAACTGTTTTCTCACAGGCTAAACTCTTTGTGATGTCGTCATATCATGAAGGGTTACCCATTGCGTTGCTGGAGGCCATGTCATTCTCATTGCCTGCCGTGGTCAGCAATATTCCAGCCAATCTGGAGGTGAAATTAGCGCCAGAAACTTATTTCAATGTAGGAGATGTGGCGGATTTATCCGAAAAAATCACGCTGCGCTCTAAATCGTTATCTGTTGATTACTCTGAATATTTACAAAGGTATAATTGGCAACAAATCGCAGAACAAACGATGGCCGTTTACACCGCAGTAAATAAATCAATAGGTTAATAGTGAATGAATCGAATAAACGCCCGTTAGTCATTGAGCGCTTCTATGAAGCCCTTGATGGAAAAACCGATACAGAACTGACCTCGGAACAGCGGCTGGCCGTTGAGCAGGCGGTGTTGTCGATTACGGCATCTTCAATGCATTGGGTCGACGTGCGTAAGAGTTTCCCTTTTTTTAACAAGCGCTATTACTTCGTTTTTTTGTTCGGTCTGGATCACCGCAAGCGTCCACGCAAAGAGTCAACGCTATCTCGCATACTGCTGACTGCGTTGATCCTGTTTACTGGCTTTTCCTGCATGCTTGCGGCGCTATTGATGCTTTACATGATTAAGTCTGCCTTGGGTATTGATATTTTCCCACATTTCCACTTAGGAATTTGGGATTGGTGGCTCAGCCTGAAGGATCACTGACCTCCGGTTTCTGCTGATGTGGAAATAAGGAGTCATAAGTGCATTGTAAAATTATCGCTGTAGGAGGTTTGCTATTTTCTGTATTGGGTGTGGCCGATGGCGTGATGACGACCGTCACCCCCAGAGGGCTAACTGGCCCGCTAACGAATCCAGGTACTGGCGTCGCCAGCTTTAACAAGGGTAATGGTACAACGTTGTCGCTGGCTGATTATCCCGACACCGGCATTGAATATGATCGTTTGTACTGGAATGAACTCGAACCAGCAGAAGGCCAATATAATTTTCAAGCCGTGGACGCTATTTTCGAACTGGCTAGCCAGCATCAACCGCCGATGAACGTGGGGTTGCGCTTTATGGCGCTTGATGAGCCTGCCAGTGGTTCGAAGATTCCTGACTGGCTGATCCAAAAAGGCATCAAGGGCGAATGGACGCCGGACAAAAAAACCTTTGTGCCGGATCTGGACGACCCGGTGTTTATCGAATATAGCCAGCGTTTGCTTAATGCTTTTGGGCTGCGCTATGACGGTAATTCGAATTTGGCTTATATCGATATTGGGTTGGTGGGGTCATGGGGCGAGTGGCACAACACCAATTTCTCGACCATTACGCCGCTGATTGAACGCTACACATCAGCCCAGTTGGATAAGTACGTTGAAATGTATTTTGCCGCGTTTCCCAACAGCCCAAAGATTATGCTCATTAACGGCGGCGACACGTTGGCCAGCGCAGTGAAGCAAGGTGCTGGATGGCGCGCGGATTGCTGGGGAGACTGGCATAATTTTTCGACCACATGGAGCCACATGCAAGATGATTACCCGCAGCGACTGCAAAACGCGGAGGCGCTTTATCCAAATTTTAGCTCTGCGTGGCAACGTGCGCCGGTGAGTTTGGAAATCTGTGGTCATATGTCGGAGTGGCAGAGCGTGCAGCACTATACTCGTGCGCAAGTGCAGGTGGCCTTTGACTGGGCGCTGGCACAGCATGCTAGCACCATTAATCTGAAATCGCGCAGCGTGCCGACGGAATATCGGGACATTGTGGATAACGCGCTGACCAAACTCGGCTATCGTTTTCGCCTGGCCTCGTTAACTCATGAGTCTGAACTGGCACAAGGGCAGAGCCTGACGTTAAACCAGCAGTGGTTTAACGACGGCGTAGCGCCCATTTATCTGAAATATGATGTGGCCTATCGTGTGGTGAATGATGCCAACACCGTAATGAGCATGGGAAAAATGGCTGATGACATCCGCACTTGGTTGCCAGGACAGCATACCTTCGTCTACCAATTGGCGATGCCGGAAGCGCTGCCAGCCGGGCAGTATAATATTGAAATGGCGATGCTGGACGCAAAGGGAGTATCGCGAATTAATCTCGCCAACGAGGGCAAGCAAGCTGACGGTTGGTATCGAATTTCCACGGTAACGGTGCGCTGAGCACGGAATTAAGAATAGATATTCATATGCTGAAAAATATCGGCCATGTATGGTGTGAAATAAAAGCGGCGGGCAGTATTAAAGCTAAACTAGTCATACTGCTGTTTCGCCTTTCAACCATTTACCAGTCATCAAATGCGCTGCTGAAAATTATCAGCGTTCCTTTTGTTGTCCTGAATAAAGTGATTAATGAGTGGCTGTTCTGTGTGGAAATTCCGCACAGAACTCAAATCGGTTTTGGGCTGAAAATATATCATCCGCACTGTATTGTGGTGAATTCCGATGTAATCATCGGGGCGAACTGTACATTACGGCAGGGAGTCACCATTGGTAGCGTGATAAACCGTGAAGGTCATGTCACCAAAAGCCCTGTGCTGGGTAATCAGGTGGAGCTTGGTGCCAATGCCATTCTGCTAGGCGACATTACATTAGGTGATAACGTAAAAGTCGGCGCCGGAACCGTGGTAACAAAAAGCCTTGCTGCCGGAAAAGTGGTCGTGGGGTATGGAACCAGAGAATTGAATTGAGAGTGTATGCTCATTTCTATGCGAATGTCATGTGACAGCGGGTTGCCATTCTTGCTGTCTACTAAAATGATGGGCCACATACGATAAAGAAATACTCGGTTCGTTCCTTCGGTCGCAATTTCCTGCGACATCGATAAGTCGTAATGACATTAGCGTTACGTTATCTATATGATTAATATACAAAGCGTGTGCCAGAGGATAACATCATGCCAGCGACGAACAGCGTTTCTGCGAAATGCGAAACATTGAGTTTACGCATCAAGCCTGACGAACGCGATCTGATAGATCGTGCAGCGAAGGTCAGAGGAAAAAATCTCACTGATTTTGTACTTGATGCTGCCCGCGCTGCCGCAGAGGAAGTGTTGATTGATCAGCGCATCATCATGGCAGATCCAGACGCTTATCAGGAATTCCTCGCCCGCTTGGATCAGGTTCCCTCACCGAATGCTGCATTGCGTAAAACCATGCAAACGCCCGCTCCGTGGGAACAGAAAAAATGATCTCCACTTCAGAGCTTATCTAGGTCAAACATGCATTATCCTCATTCTGTTGTGGCGTGGAGTCTAACTACTATGATGTCAATGTGCTGGCGTATTACAGATCAACAATGAATTACACGATCACCAGTTCCTGTTTTCATCCGCAAAGGAACCATTCTGCGCGATAAATTGGGCGACGTCTTCGATCCCTTCGCGGTTTTCCTTCTTCCACTCCTCAGCCTTGATACGGCGGGCTTCTCTGTCAATGGCATAATTCACCAGACCAGAAATAGGTACCCCGGTAGCATTGGGAATCTGATTATCGTTTTTGTCCACGGCCATGCTAATGCGGTGTTTCATTGCCGTGCTCCTCTTTAACCAAGCGCTTTATATTTTGCAGGGATCTTAGCAATAATGCTGGCGGGGTCTAGAGAAAGTAAACGGGCGATATGGATGAATTCTACGATGTCTAATCTTCTTTCCCCGTTCTCAACTTTGGCGATAAACGATTGGGGACGATCCAGCGCGAGCGCGAGATTTCCCTGCGTGATCCCTTTGGCAATGCGTGCTTCACGTAATACCTTGATAACGATTTGATATTCATCAGAGTAAACAGAAGTCATCGATTCAACCCCATAGATAATTTCTTAACAAGACATTAGCCCAAAGGCGAAAGGTTAATTGCTTGTGCATTGGGAAAGCAGCCGGAGGATATCTGGCCGTCACGCTATCAGAGTATGAGCCCGAATCATGGGGAAGGGGAGGCGGGATAGCACGCTCGTAGAGAACCGAACCCAGTTCAGAACCCTATACCACTAATTTAAAAAAACCAGCCGTTAGGCTGGTTTTTTTAAATTAGTGGTGCCCAGACTCGGACAAACGCCGGAGGCGTTGAACAGCGCGCTTGTCGCGCTGGCCCTGAAAGGGTGAGCCGCTTGCGGCGAATAATCGAACGGAGTTCGATGGAGAGTCCACACGCCAGCAACGAAAAACCCCCGCCAAAGGCGAGGGTTAAGAATTAGTGGTGCCCGGACTCGGGAGCATTCAGCTTTCTATTAAACTGAAATCTAGCATAAATTTTAATCGTGCCAGTTGTCAAGACCCATAGATTGACCTGTATTTTCATAGATAGATCAGAATGATGGGATACATGCGATAAAGAAATATCAGGTTCGTTCCTTGGGTTCGATTCCCCATGGTATCTGCAAACTGTATAATTACTCTCCAGAGGGAACTGCGAGAGATAACATTATGTCGGCAGCAAAAAACGTTTCTGCTAAACGCGTGGCATTAAATTTACGTACCGAGCCCGATGAACAAGCCGTTACTGAAGTGGTGTTGATCGATCTGCAGATTATCATGGCAGGTCCAGATGCTTATCAGGAATTCCTTGCTCATTTGGATCAGCCTCCTGCACCAAATGCCGCGCTTTGCAAAACCATTTAACCACTACAAAACTCCTGAGGGGCTTAATCAATTCGCTCACTTGCCAGAAAGAGTCCTTTATCTGCCAGTTGGGGAACAATTTGTGACGGGAGAAGGCTGATATAGTCGCCTGTGTGCTCACCAAATCCCGTTTCGGTTAATGCGATTCGTAACCGTGATCCTAGCGCCACCGCCTTTCACTGCAAAGCGCGTTTTTGCTGACCACTAGTCTATTATTTTCTCTTCCCTGGGTACTGGTTTTCTCTCCGCTTTAGCCTTGTTACGCCAGTTATAGAAGGGGCTTCTAGTAAGTGCGCTGATTTACATTCTACTGAAATTCACCTCACGATCTCTTCTTATCTTTCATCAGAATTTGCGACGAGCAGCCATCCTAACAGAAGAGGTGACACAGATCACAATCATGGATATGCATAAGAATTTCTTTTCATTTAATTCTGTAACTTGTGCTAATGCTTTATTTTTTCTTATGTTTTTTAAATTGGTTTTTAATTTATTTATTTGAAAATACTTATGTTAATAATTGTTTTTATACGGATATTGTCTTTTTTATGAAAAAAATCGCTATTATAGGAAGTTCATTTGAATTCCCATCGGTTAGAAATGATAATGATTTGTGGGAGGGGTTAGTAAATAAACGCTGTTTTTTCCATAACGCTTCCTGCCCCGGAGATGAATACGTCAAGGCTTGGGGGGGTGGAAAATCTGAAAGGTTTTGATTATCACTTCTTTGGTTACTCTTATCATGAAGCCAGCAAAATGGACCCGCAGCACCGACATCTGCTGCAACATTGCTGGTGGGCAATGGAAAATGCTGGCTATATGAACAGGGAATCGTTACCGGTTACGGCGGTATTCGCCTCGGCCAGTGAGAACCATTATCTGTTGCAAAATCTGGCAGGTGAATTGCAGGCCGGAACGGAAAATGAGGCCTTACTGGGTAACCTTCCAGACTTCCTGGCAACCCGCATTGCTTGGAAACTTGGCACGACAGGACCGGCATTTTCCGTACAATGTGGATGCAGTTCTGGACTGGCTGCTCTCCATCAGGCCCGTGTTGCTTTATTAACAGGACAGGCCGAGATGGCACTGGTGGGAGCCGTGTCACTGGCAGCTCCTCACTGTGAGGGATACGATTATCTGGCTGGTGGAATACGGTCTGTAGATGGCAAGATCCGTGTTTTTGATCGTGATGCCAGCGGTACCGTCTTCACGAATGGTGTTGCCGCTCTGGTTCTCAAACCTCTGCATAAAGCACTTGAAGATGGCGATAACATTTTAGGTGTGCTGGAAAGTAGTGCACTGAATAACGATGGAGCGGATAAAGCAGGCTTTACCGCACCCTCTGTATCCGGTCAGCGTCGTGTTATTCAGCGGGCAATGAAAATAAGCAATATTGCGCCTGAAGACATTGCTTTATATGAAGCGCACGGAACAGGTACCCGATTAGGCGATCCTGTTGAATTTGCAGCGCTTCGGGAAGCATGGCCCACGGAATCAGTTGCGGAACCTACCTGCGCATTGCAATCTGTAAAGGCTAACCTGGGACACTTGGATACCGTAAGTGGCCTTGCTGGCATCATTAAAGCTTGCCTTGTGTTGAAGCATCGTCAGCTTCCCCCACAACTGAATTTCGAGCATCTTAATCCACATATTACGCTAGAAGACTCGCCTTTCTTTATTAACACCGAACCTCGGGTACTGGCAGAAAATGCTCGTTACGCCTGCATTAGCGCCTTGGGCATTGGTGGCACAAATGCCCATGTCATTTTGAGTGGGGCACCTGTGTTGACGGCATCCTCTGCTTTATCTTCTTCGCCACATCTCTTTTTACTTTCGGCACCTAGCCAAAAAGCGTTGGGCAGGGTTCGGAACCGCTGGGCAGGGTGGCAGGGAGATGACCGTGCTATTGAAAAGGCAGCGGCGATGACCCGATTCGGAAGAACCGCCTTTCCTGTACGTCAGAGTGTTATTGCACACAGCATTGAGGAATTGAAAGCGGGTGTGAAAAATGCGGGAAGCGGCGTTACTGTTCCGGACACTATGCCTTCCATCGTAATGATGTTTACCGGACAGGGTTCGCAGTATGCAGGTATGGGGAAACAGTTATACGAATCTTCGACTTACTTTCGCGAGAGGCTAGATGAAAAATTAGCCATTCTGCATCAGTTGTCGGGTAAAGATTATCGCGCGATATTATTCGAACTGCAGCATGAAATTCATATGCCTGAACATACCCAGCCCGGACTTTTAGCGCTGGAGGTTGCTTTGGCTGAATATTTAAGCCATTGCGGTATCAGGGCAGACCTGATGCTGGGCCACAGTCTTGGCGAATATTCGGCAATGGTTGCAGCAAAGGCAATGAGCTTTCGGGATGCAGCAAGCTTGGTTGTTGTAAGGGCACAGTTGATCCAACAGACAGCGCCTGGCGCTATGTGCAGCATCATGGCTGGCGCAGAGTTGTTGCCCTCACTTTTGCACGGGACAGAAGTGGATATTGCCGCGCTCAACAGTGACACGTTAAGTGTTGTTTCCGGCAGCGAAAATGAACTCTCCCGGGTTATGACCCGTGCTCAGCAGGTAGGAGTTTTTTGTCAACCTTTAAAAGTTAAGCGTGCGTTTCACTCCCGACTACTTGAGCCGATTTTGCCTGCGTTTCGTGAGGCTCTTCAGAACGCATCTTTTTCAGCCACACAGATACCGGTGATATCAACACTTACTGGACAGATTGAACCCTTTGCACACATCAGTCAGGCGGATTACTGGGTACGTCAGATGCGTGAACCGGTCGCCTTTGCTGCGGCGGTCAGGAGGGCTGCTGTCACGGACAAGGCGGTCTGCTTTATTGAAGTAGGTCCCGGACATACGCTGAAAGCACTGGCTTCTCAGAATACGCATCATCCCTGTATTAACGTCTTACCGCATCCGGCAGAGTCAGAGCAGGCAGATAAGGTATTGATGACAGCTTTTGGTCGGTTGTGGGAGCAGGGGATAAACATTCAGTGGCAGAACATTCATGACCGTCGGCCAGTACCTGCTATACCTGTGCCACCCGGCTATCCCTTTGAGTTAACTGAGTGCTGGACTGAAAAACAGCGTACTGAACGGCTGACTCTGAACAGTTATCAGCCCTGCTGGGTGCCGCTAACTTGGCCGGAAAGGGGGACGGAAAGTACGGGTGAATGGTTATTCATAACGGATGGTTCCTCTGCTACAGCCGGAATGGCTGACATGTTATGCAGCCGACTGACCCGTCAAGGTGCCAGAACGCGCATCATTTCGTTTGAGGCAGAGTCCTGCCACAAGATGATGAAGGAGGCTCCTGACAATATCTTACTGTTATTACATCCTGAGACCTTTCGCCGGGAAACCTTCAAACCATTGCTGATCTTATTGGAGATGGTAAGAAACTGGCGGGGACAGGGGGCTCGTTGCCTGCGGATCATTACCCAGTCTGCCGTCGATTTGCTGGCGTCCCCTTGCCCTGCACTGGCAGCCTTGACTTCTGCTGTCAAGTCACTCAACCAGGAGTACCCTGCCTTGACGACCCGTTTGATTGATACAGACGGGCAGAATGAGGTGCTACTGGCACATGAAGTGACTGCCCGGTGGCCTGTCGTGGTCGCTCTGCGAGATGCTGATCGGTTTGGTGAAGGATTTCTCGCTGCACCGCTAACGGAAAAAAGCAGTGGTGAAATAACACCGCTCCGTTCCGTAGTCATCCTAGGCGGTGGTGGGCAGGTGGGGCTCCAGTATGCCAAGGTCTTTCTTGAAAACAGTCAGGCACATGTCTGTCTGCTACAGCGTAGCTCGCTCGAGAGCCTAAGAGAGCAGGGTGTTAAGGCAGGTATGCAACGCGCTGACCGGATTGATGCATTGATGTAACGGTGGCTGGGACGTCTGACGCTGGGGGAAGCAGATGTGCAGTCAGTCTCCTCGTTGATGACCGCATGCCAGAAAGCCAGAGCGGATATGGGGAGTCTGGACGTACTTATTCATACAGCTGGTATCGATGCATCTATGCATTATCAGCTAATCCGCGATGTGGACGCACCATTCTGCGAGCTGAGCTTTGCGGCAAAAAGCCAAGGGTTGAACAACATGGCAGAAGTTGCCTCTTCGCTTGAGGTACCGCATTGCCATGTCATTTCATCAATTTCATCTGCGCTTGGCGGTATCGGTATGTATATCTACGGAGCCATGCATGCCTGGCTCGATGCTGCCGTTGCCGAGCTTCGTCGGCATCACCCTTCGCGCTGGACACTGCTGAATTGGGAAGCATGGGAATTTGGAAATGACGAAGACGTGCCTGAGCATTTCCGTCAGGGAGCATTCGGCTCTGAACTTAATCGCTATGCAATGCAGCCAGCTCAGGGACGCCGGTTTCTCTGGCAATGTTGGCAGGATCTGCAGGGGCAGCGAATCATTTCCAGTGTTGACTTTCAACAGCGTTATCGGGAATGGGTCGAAAGCCATCACGAAACGGCGAGTTCTGTAGATGATGCATCGGCACAAAAAGCCCCTCGTCCTGACATGAAGAGCGAATATCAGCCTCCCCAAACGACTGCCGAAGAAAAAATTGTTGCGGTCTGGGAATCATTACTTGGTCTGCATGGAATAGGTATTGACGACAATTTCTTTGAATTGGGCGGGCATTCATTACTGGCTTTAAGAATGACCGGGCAAGTGAATCAGTCTGTCAACGCCTCTATGTCCATGGTGGATATTTTTCAATATCCCACTGTCCGCAAACTGGCTGCCAGTATTACCGGCAACATAAGTTTCGACACGGCCCGTGCCGATGCTGCCCAACGAGCTCAAAGGCGTCGCCAGAGCCAGAACAGCAAACGCGCTTAATTCACGTTTTATCCCTTTTTAACGGAACTATCGGGAAACATATCCATGAATGACAGTAATAAAATCGCGATCGTTGGTTACGCCGGCTCATTACCGGGTTGTCCTGATGCAGAGCAACTGTGGCAACTGACTTCACAGGGAAAAGAAGGTATCCGACGTTATACACAGGAAGAGATTGCCAAACACCTGCCTGCCTCATTTTATCAACTACCCAGCTTCCGTCCCGTTGGCGGTGGTCCCGAAAATTATCGTCAGTTTGACGCTGCTTTTTTTGGTTATAACCCTAAAGAAGCTGCTTATATGGATCCGCAGATCCGAAAATCACTGGAATATGCCTGGCTGGCGTGTGAACACGCAGGTTATGCACCCGATCAGATTTCCGTGCCAACTGGCGTCTATACCGTTTCGGCTGTGAACAGCTATTTTAATGAAAACCTTGCTGTCCAGTATCACCAGCGAGCGGATTTACATGAGCAAACGCAACTTCTCTATCTGAACGAACCCGATTTCATGGCTTCGCGGATTGCTTATCATTTTAACTGGCAAGGGCCAGCAGTAAATCTTCGTAGTGGATGCTCGAGCTCACTGGTTGCCATTCATGAAGCCTGTATGAGTTTATTACAGTTTGATATCGATATTGCGGTGGTAGGAGGAGCGGTTATTAAACCACGCTATCAATATGGATATCACCATGAACAGGATGGTATTCAGTCCGATTCTGGCCATTGTGCACCTTTCTCCGCAGATGCGGATGGTACGATTTTTACCAATGGTGTCGGCTTTCTTGTGCTCAAGCGCTATGAAGACGCCATTAAGGATGGTGACAGCATTCATGCAGTCGTTCTCGCTACAGCCATAAACAATGATGGCTGCGATAAAGTTGGCTACATGGCACCCTCGGTGTCGGGTCAGATCAGAGTCATGCTTGGTGCGCTGGCAAATGCGGAACTGGAGCCTCAGGATATTACCTATATAGAAGCGCACGGTACCGGCACCAGTGTTGGTGATCCGATTGAATTTGAAGCGCTTACAAAGGTGTTTGACGGGCTGCCTGCGGGATCGGTGGCGCTGAGTACGGTTAAAGCCAATATCGGACATCTGGACGCGTTGTCTGGGCTCGCAGCTGTGCTCAAAGTCATTCAGGACATGAAGTATCAATCTGTCTCACCTCTGGCAAATTATACCCAGCCCCATCCTGCTGTCAGACTTGATCAGTCTCCTTTTACCATCCCGCAAAGTCTGACTGAGTGGCAACCCTCCGCGTCGCACCAACGCATTGCTGCCATCAGCTCATTTGGCGTAGGTGGAACAAACGGGGCATTGATCCTCGAGCAGGCACCTGCTGACGTCAGGCCGACAGTGGTAGCAGGTACACCTATCTTTATCGGCTTTAGTGCTCGTACTCCCGAGGTCGTGTTTCAGCAGGTTAAGCGGATGCATGATTGGCTGAAGGAGCATCCTGAAAGTCAATTAACCGACATTGCCTGGACATTATTGAGTGGGCGTAGCGCATTTAAATATCGCTGGGGCTGTGTCGTAGATTCAGTGAGTGATTTGTGCGACAAACTGTCAATGGCTGATTCTGTTGAGTGTATGGCCGTTACGGCGAGTCGTAGCTGGACGCTGGAGGAAGCTCAGCAGGCGACGGCGGTGCAACTGTCTGATTTCTGGTTAAGCGATGGCAACATTGTTACCAACACGTCTTTTCCCCAGAGCTGTCGACGTATTCCTTTACCTGGGTATCCTTTTCAAGCTCATGATTACTGGATCGATGCGGAAGCGTTCAATACAGAACAGGGACAGTCAACTGAAAATGGAAAAATCAGTGATATTTCCCAGTGGTTTTATACACCCTATTGGAAAAAGCAGCGCATCTCTGCCTTGCCCGTTAATTTAACAGGTAAACGCATACTGATGTTCCATCATGACGATAGTTTTTCCGGGCAGTTTAGCGAGGAATTAATCCAACAGGGTGCGAGTCTGTTACATGTAGTCGCTGGGGAAAAATATGCCCGACTGGGCGACGATCATTATCGTATAGAGCCCGGCAATGAAATGCACATGAAGTTGCTGATTCAGGATTTGGCTGAAACCGCTATGTTGCCCGACTGGGTGGTTCATCTGTGGTGTCTGGGTAATCAAGATGAGACAACAGATCGCATTCAGTCTCAAGGGCTGTATACCATGGTTGCCTGGTGTAAGGCGTATAATGAGCTAGCGCTAACGGTGAATTTTCATACGTTACTAGTTGCAGACAGAATGATCAGCATCGTTGGTGAAGAGGATATTGAACCAGCAAAGTCTACGTTGCTTGGCATCTCACAAGTGTTGCCCAAAGAATACCAGGACATCCAGTGTCATCTGGTGGATATCGCGCCTAATTTTCAGGCCGAACAAACGATTCGGATGATATTGGCTGAGATGGGCAGTGGCAGCAGCAGCGAAATCGCCATAAGAGGTGTCCATAGATTTGTAAAAGACTATGCACGTTATAGCGTGTCAGAAACACAGCTGGGCGAAAGTCTGCTGTCCGGTAACAAAACTATCCTTATTGTGGGCGGACTTGGCAATTTTGGTCTGGAACTGGCGGAGTTTGTGGCACTGAATTATCAGGCACAGGTCTACCTGACTACCCGCACGCGTTTTCCTGCCCGTTCAGAGTGGCAAAGCTGGCTGGAACAGCACGGAAGTGAGAGCACTGTCAGCGAAAAAATACTGCATTTACAGAGAATTGAAGATCTGGGGGGCAGAGTTGAGATCTTGACGGCGGACATTACTTGCCTGCAAGACTTAGTCCAGATTAATACATTATTACAGACGCGTCACAGACGTGTGGATGGCGTTATTCATGCTGCCGGAACGGTTGACAGCGGAATGATCCATACAAAGACGCGCGATTCGCTGGAACAGGTCTTCTCGCCTAAAATTGCCGGCACAATGAATCTCTGTGATGTTTTCCTGCCACTTAATCCTGATTTCATCCTGCTTTGCTCCAGCATGAATGCCATCATCGGTGGCTTGGGTCAGGTTGACAATACGGCTGCGAATGCTTTTGTGGATGCCTGGGCGGAGCACTGCCATCAACGCGGCTACACGCAGGTGCTGGCGATTAACTGGGGTGCTGTGAACGAAGCGCGGGCCAGAAACTATTCTGCACAGCCACAGTTCAAAGAACTTAGCCGTGAGCATATTAAAAACAAAATGTCTCAGGATGAGATTTTTGAAGTCTATCGCCGACTATTCTCTACTACTTTTGGTTCCCGTGTCGTGGTTTCCACACTCGATTTCAACAAAGTTATTGAAAACTGGTCGCGAGTGGGATCTGTTGCGTCGCTGACGCAGAAAGTAACGCTGATCTCACGTAGTAGGGATGAGTTTGTGCAAACCTCGTGGAAAGATCCTCTCTCAACGTATGAAATTACCGTCGCAAAACATTGGGAAGCATTGTTAGGCATCGATCGGGTTGGTAATGATGACAATTTCTTTGAGTTAGGTGGGAATTCTTTAATCGTTCTGCAACTGATAAGTCTTCTTAAAAAAGACTACCCCATCAAGATGCACGCCATGGCGATTTATGAACATCCAACCGTGCGGGAATTTGCAGCTCACGTTGAACAGTTAGCGCGTGAATATATGGACAAAGCCCAGATTGCTTAATTTGTATCAACGGATGATAAGAGAGATAAGAAATGAATGGTTCCATTATTGAGCGCGTGCTGAATCACGCAAAGCTTCGGCCGAATGCGCCTGCTATTTACTGGCAGCAGGATAAAATTAGTTACTACCAACTGGCGCAAAAAATTCTAACGCTGGCGGAACATTTCCGTCGGATCCCGCAGCCGGGACCTGTGGCTGTTCATCTGTCCAGAACACCCGATTTAATTGCGGCATTACTGGCAGTTTGGCACAGTGGACGTGCATTTGTTGCGCTTGATGCTCGGCATCCGGAGGCGCGGCGACAAAGTATTATTGTCGAAAGTGCACCAGCAGCCATTGTCTATGACACGCAGCCTCCGACTGCAACAGACTGCCAGCTATGGCATATTAGCGAGCTGACAGAAAATAATGCAGCCATGGCCGACATGCTGCCTCAACAACATTCTAGTGATACAGCTTATTTACTGTATACATCAGGTTCCACCGGCAAGCCTAAGGGGATTGCCATCGGTCACCCCAGTGTGGATGCATTAACGGACTGGGCTCTGGCATTTTATTCGCCTAAACAGCTGAAATGTGTACTCGCTTCCACAACCATCACCTTTGACTTGGCTATTTTTGAGATTTTTGTTCCTCTGGCTGCGGGAACGTCCCTCTATCTGGTTGATTCTGCACTTGACTTGTTGACGCCATCGTCCAGCTACGCTGTGCTGACATTAATTAATACGGTGCCTTCAGCGGCTCGCGAACTGGTGCGTGCACAGGCGATCCCTCAGGGTGTTACGACGGTGAATCTGGCGGGAGAAGCACTGCACTGGAAGCTGGTTAATGACATTTACCAGTGCAGCCAAGTGAGCTGTATATGCAACCTGTGGGGGCCATCAGAAGATACAACCTACTCAACTGTTTATCGAAGTTTGAGGGAAGAAGAACGGCCGGAAAGCGGGCCTGTACCGATTGGCCGGGTCATTGAGGGAAGCCAGGCATTTATTTTAAATGATGCACTGCAGTTGGTGGAGTTTGGTGAACCGGGAGAGATATGTCTGGCGGGCAACGGGCTGGCTGAAGGCTACCACAATAATCCCAGCCTTACCGCTGAACGCTTCCCTTTTATCCGTGGGCAGGAAGGACAGTTGTTGCGTATCTATCGGACTGGTGACTGGGGGCATCAGGATCGCAGTGGCATTCTGCATTTCCATGGACGTATGGATTTTCAGGTCAAAATTCGCGGTTACCGCATCGAGTTGGAAGAGCTGGAACAGTCCTTACTGACACTCAATGAGGTACGCGAAGCCGCCATCATTGTAGATAACACACACCAGGAACAGCAAAAGTTGATTGCTGTTGTGGTAAAAAGCGATATTAATGAGCCGGACGGCGATTTTACTGCCCGTTGCCTAAGTCGATTACAGGCAATGCTCCCCCCTTATATGATGCCGCATGTGTGGCATATCCGTTCAGTAGTGCTGCCGCGGACAACGAGTGGTAAAATTTGTCGACGAACCCTCAGTGAGGAATGGAGTCAGACATTATCACTCTCAAGTGAACCCCCATTGTCTCCAGTTATACAGCTTATGTCAGAGGCGCTTGGATCAGTTCCTGATGAAGATGCGGCATTCATGGCGCAGGGTGGGGATTCCCTTTCTGCTGTGAGATTTCAGACACTGCTCCGCACACAGCTCGGTAAGTTAGTGAGTCTTGATACTTTGCTGAGCCAGAACGTCACTCTCAGGGATCTGGAACAACAGATTCAAAGGATGCCTGTGTCTGTTGGGGCGGTTTCGGCGCCACTTACGCTTGAAGCCGATCGCTTGAGTGCAATTGAGTACCGCATGTTTAAGGTGTATCAAACGCATCGTGCCAGAGCCTGCTACAACATCGGAGTAACATTATGTTTTGATGAGGGCGTCGATGTTCCTCGCTTAAAACAGTCATTTCTCACCGTGCTTCACAGGAGTCGGGCTTTATCTTGCTGTATCGAACCGGATGAGCAGGGGGCCTGCTATCGTCCTGCATGTCTGGATGACGTGTGGCGGCAGGAATGTGGTACGGGCACAGACGGTGAACTATCTGCATTTTATGCGATTCCATTTCAGTTGGAGTCTGAGCCTCCTGTTCGGGCATTGTTGCTTAACAATGGTCATGCTGTGGGCAGCACGTTGTTGCTTTCAATCGCTCATACTGCAGTGGACGGGCTTGGCTTACGTGCGTTGCTTCAGAACATCGCATCACTTTACCGGGATGAGAGGCATTCAGCACCAGCGACTTATGTGATAACTGATGTGATAACTGAACCCGATGAGGCACGTCGGCGGGCCGCCCAGTCTTACTGGCAAGACGTTTTGAACGGATTTCAGTCAAAACCTGTCTGGCCTCAGGCGTTGTGCAATGTACCCGATGGCTCACTCTCCTGGACTTTCAGCCGTGAGGTACATCAAGAGCTGGTAGATAAAGGGCGTGAAAAAGGCGTCACGCTGCCGGTATTGCTCATGACGACATTATTTATCGCGCTTCAGCGATTAAGCGGAAATCAGGACATAGTGATCGCCACTCCTGTGGCAAACCGCCAGCAATCAGAGTTACAGCGTTGTGTTGCGAATATGACCAATACGCTGCCTTTACGTTGTCAGTTGAACGATGAGAGCAACGCGGGGGATGTGCTCCGGAAAATTCAGAAACAGCTCAGTGATAGTCTGGCCTGGCAGGACGTAGCCATAGACGGAATAATGGCCGATCTGGAAGGTGTGGCAGATAAAGATGCCATGTTCAGTACGCTATTTAGCTATATGGATTTTCTACAGGGCATGGGAACATCTTTTGACCTGTCTGTTCGCTGTGATTTTTATCAGCCTCAGGAAGCCAAAGCACCGCTGGTGGTTTCCGCTATTGTGACGGAAGAGGGCGATTTAAGAGTGATTTTTGAATATCAGGGAGACACGGTTTATCCGGAATGGGTAAGCACACTCTCCCAGTTGTTCAAACAACTCCTCTGTCAGGGCTGCGCGATGGAAGACACGGTACTCCGTCAAATCAACCCAGTTCCTCTAGCGCAGCAGCCTTTATTACAGGCATTGCAGGAATCCTCCCCTGTGGCAACTGCTACATCGCTGGTGAGTTGGCTGGCCACCAGTGCAGAAATCTTTTCCAGCCGTATTGCTGTTCAGGATGACGATACCGCAATAACGTATGCCCGGCTGTGGCAGGAAACGGAAAGCCTAGCCGCTGGATTACAGGCTTCAGGGGTTAAACCGGGCGATGCCGTCGGTGTCAGTATGGAAAAAGGCTGGCGATTGATTGCCGTTTTATGCGCGGTATTGCGTACAGGTGCTTTCTATGTGCCGCTTGATCCCCGTAATCCGTCTGCGCGAAATCACTATATTGCTCAACAAAGTAAAGTTTGCCTGACGGTGGTGGATGATTCGGTCATACCTGCGTCGAAAGACATTCATTACAGCGTGCTCCTGCGCCCGAACCAGAGTATGACACCAGTATCGGTTTCCGGAGACGATCTGGCATATGTCATATTTACGTCTGGGACAACAGGGCAGCCTAAAGGTGTCACTGTAACGCATCATAACGTCTGCAGACTGTTCAGCGCCTGTCAACAATGGGCCAACTTTGGCGAGCAGGATAGCTGGACGTTGTTTCACTCCTTTGCATTTGACTTTTCAGTGTGGGAAATATTTGGTGCCTTACTCTATGGTGGGCGTCTAGTCATCGTTCCTCCAGCCCTGGCAACTGACATGGTCGGCTTCGCCTCCTTGTTGGATCAACACTGTATTACGGTATTAAGTCTGACACCCACTGCGTTCCGTAACTTCATTGGGACCACGGGTACGACGTTAAATCATCGCCCGAGGATGATTATTTTTGGTGGAGAGGCGTTACGTCCGGCAGATTTAAATCCGTGGTGGCAGTGTTACGGCTCAGAACAAACTCGCCTGATCAATATGTACGGCATCACTGAAATTACTGTTCATGCCACTGTGCATGAGATGTCCCCCGACGACACGATGTCATGTATCGGCAAGCCGCTTGCAGATAATGGAATTGTACTGCGGGATAAACGAGGATTGCTCTGCCCAGTTGGCGTTCCTGGCGAATTGTGTATCAGCGGAGATGGGGTGAGTCCCGGATATCTTAACTCGCCGGCGCTCAATCAGCAGCGGTTTGGCACACTAGTCAGTCAGACAAATCGCTATTACTTTAGTGGTGATTTGGCTGTTGCTGACGGCAATGGGCAACTGTATTACTTGGGCAGGCTGGATAAACAGGTAAAAATCAACGGCCATCGCGTTGAACTGGATGAAATCAGCGTCACACTCAGACAGATTCCGGGCATAAAGGCTTGTGTCGTAAGAGCGATTCACATAGGCGGTGGTACACGCATGTTGGCCGCCTGGTATGTCGCGGAACAGGATATTACGCCGCAAACGGTTACAAAACGTTTGTCGCAATCGCTGCCTGTATGGGCAATCCCCGAGAAGCTGATGCGTATTGCCGCCCTTCCGCTAACGGTAAACGGCAAAATAGATGAAAGTCAACTGCCTGACCCGTTAACGGACACAGGTCTTTCTCAACAGCATCCAACACAACCGGTACAGTACATCTGGCAGCAAATCCTTGGCCACGAAAGCCTGCCAGATGATTTGCCATTTTTTGAAGCGGGTGGCAGCTCAATCAAGGCGGCATTGCTGGTTCAGCAGTTGAATAAATTGCTGGAGCAACCTGTTATTACTTTACTTGACATATTTCGCCATCCCTGCATCCGTGACCAACAACGGTTGGTTGACCAGTTTTTTGAGGAAGAAACGATCTAATGACTATGGATATCGCAATCACAGGAATGAGTGTTCGCCTGCCCGCAAGTGACACACCGTGGCAACTTCATGAATTGTTGGCTGATGCTGGGTCGGCAATTGAACGGTTTGATAACGAGCATCCTGACAGAGTGGGTGCCAGAGGAATAATTCAACGGCACGACTGGTTTGATTCCCAGTATTTTCGGCTGGCTGAAGCGGAGGCCAGCCGTCTGGACCCGCAACACAGACTGGCGCTTGAGGAAGCAGTCAAAGCGTTGGAGTCTGCCGGATATCGTTCGCTTAGTAGCCGACAGGCTATTGAATGTGGCGTGTTTGCCAGTTGCTCCGCTAATCAGTCTCACTGGCGGGCCTGTCTGGAACAGGATGCAGACAATGCTATTGCCCGCTATAACCTGTTGCTCGCCAATGATAAAGACTTTTTAGCGACGCGTATTGCTTGGCATCTTGACCTCACGGGGCCTGCAATCACGGTACAAAGCGGCTGTTCCAGTGGTCTTGCTGCCTTGCATCAGGCTTGCCAGGCTTTACGAATGGGAGAGTGCTCTATTGCGCTTGTCGCAGGTGTTTCACTGACATTGCCGTTAAAGGAAGCATACCCTGTCAGTGAAGGAATGATATTTTCTTCATCCGGCTCCTGTTGCCCTTTTACTGAAGATGCTGATGGCACTATTGGCGGGACCGGGGCGGTTGTGCTCGTACTGCAACCGCTGGAACAAGCACTGCTGGAGGGAGCCCCGTGTTGGGGCATAATCAAGGGCAGCGCAGTTAATAATGATGGTAGAAAAAAGGTCAGTTTCACGGCACCGAGTATTGACCAACAGATTGCCGTTATGCAGCGTGCGTTAAAAGTGGCGGGAGTAAAAGCCAGCGATATTGGCTTTATAGAAGGTCATGGTACGGCAACAAGTATGGGGGACGCGATTGAGCTGGCTGCCTTGAGTGAAGTCTATGGTTGCCAGATGCCGCTCCCTTCACTCGGGAGTATCAAAGCAAATATCGGTCATCTGGATGCGGCAAGTGGCCTTGCGGGCGTTGCAAAATGTCTGCTGTCATTCCACAACCAACTGATCTATCCGCAGCCTCACAAGACCGGCACGATGCTCAAAGGCACGTCTTCTTTTGCTTTACATGCCCGGCCCTTGCCATGGCGTGGTGCATCACGCATGAGCGTCGTCACGTCGCTTGGCGTTGGTGGAACAAATGTGCATATGGTATTGGGCGCGGCACCACCACGAGAAATGAAGCATATAACTGGGCCCTTCCTTATCCCTTTGGCTGCATCCACTGGGCAGGGGGTACAGGAACTGGCACGTCAGTTGCGCGAAGCGACTAAATCCATGTCGCCTGACACACTGCCATATTGCGCCTGGACGCTTCAACAACGTTATCTTTCTGAAAAATACAGCTGCCGTTGTCATTTGGCTGTACAGAACTGGGAGCACTGGCAGCAGCAGTTACAGCAGGTTGCTGACGGGACTCCCCTGAGCATTATGCATTGTGAGGATGCTCCGCCAGCACTGAATAAAAATGAGGGGCTGTACAGAATCGCGCTACCAGCGACACCTCTTGACAGCCACAGCATCCCGTCACCAGCTGATCAGTCCGGCAAGAACTTCATTCAGCCTGAAGGGGGGGGACGTGATAGCGATCCCGAAACCCTGATTGTCGCGGCCTGGCAAAAATGCCTAGGGTTCAGTGATAAACCCACCACTGACACCCATTTTTTTGAAGCAGGCGGGAATTCTCTGCTTTCTGTTCAACTTATACAGGCATTAAAGCAGCAGGGCTTCACCACCGTGAATATCGCCGATATCTACGCTGCGCCAAAGCTAAGCCATTTTGTCAGGCGGCTGAAACAGAAGGACAGTGAGAAAGCAGACGTAGTGCCACAGGAAGTCACTACTGATTATGAGGAGATGTGACTGTGTATCTCAGCCCGGTACGTAATAACAGAGCAGATTCTGTCATCCTTTTTATTCCTCATGCCGGCAGTTGCGGTGAGGCTTATATGCCTTGGTTCAGGTATTTTTCTCAGCATGCGGATTGCCGATATTTGCAATTGCCAGCCCGTGGAGCCAGAAGGGAAGACGTTATGCCCGATAGTATCCAGTCAATGGCAGATTTGATAATGCCTGAACTAGAAAATCTCATGGATAAAAAGATAGTATTTTTTGGTCACAGCATGGGAGGTCTGATTGCATTTGAGCTGGCGTGTAAAATGGAAAGTTACTGGGATAAGCCTGCTCATGCTCTCTTTATTTCAGGTTGCCGGGCACCTGATGAACCGATTATCCGAAGCCTTACTGGTCTGGGTGATAAACAATTAATCCGAGAGCTGGCAGGCATGGGAGGGACAGAGACTTTCTTGCTTGAGCAGCCAGAACTGTTGTATCCCTTCCTGGCCACATTACGCCAGGATATTTGCTTGTGTGAAAAGTATGTCAGTCCGATATCTGAACCTTTGCGGACCCCGATCCATATTTTATGGGGAACGGAGGATGATTTGATCACACAAAAGATGATTGACGGATGGAGGCGATTTTCCAGCGGAGAGAACATCGCCTTTTATCCTCATAAAGGTGATCATTTTTATCATCACCAGCAATCAGAAAATGTAATGAGGCTTATCTGTGAAGTCTTAACTCCGGTTGGAAATAATTAATAAATTCACCCAATTTAACGATAGGTAAAAATACGTATGCACGATATGATCATTAAAAATACAGAGAAAAATATGATTAACATCAATGAAGTGAATGTCAGTTTTTATATGTCGGATAATATTTCTGAAAAATTTTCCTCTCTAGCTCGGCAGTTGCCGGATATGCAGGTACGCTACCTTAACGGACTTCAGTACATCGACTGTGGTAAACGCTCTGATACCTTTAATACTGTTTTTGGAACGCCGACATCACAGGAAGATATTACGCATATTACCCAATATTATCGTCAAAGAAATATGCCAGCAGCGTGGTGGTTTGCTGAACCCACGACGGTTATTGCAGAGTTATTGGAACAGGCAGGCTGGTGTCATGAAGAAAATGATGTAGGAATGTATTTTCCTCTGACTGCACCGATACCAGCTTGTCCGAAAAAAGTATTATCTTGCATCGAATATTGTGATAGTCCGGTGCGGTTTCGGGATTTTGGACAGGTTTTATCAGCTATATTCGAGCCGGGTAACCCTGTTGAAGCAGAAAACATCCGTGCAATTTATCAGGCAGCAGGTGAACATTGTACTCGTCTGGATGAACATCTTATTCAGTTGGTAGGGTATCTGGATGGGGTACCTGTGTCGACGGCTACCCTGTATTTAAAAGACAATGTTGCAGGAGTTTTTGATATTGCGACGCCGGAAAAATGGCGTAGGCAAGGCTTTGGTAGCGAGATGTTTCACAGTGCTTTACAGTTAGCACAGAAAAAACAAGCAAAAATTTGCGTGCTTCAGGCATCTCCTGATGGACTGAATATTTACAAGAAATCTGGTTTCAAAATTTCCGGTAAATTTGAAGTATGGAATCTGTCTGCTACGGCCTAATGCAAGGGCATGTAAATACCGTTTTTTAATTTTTATTCTTTGAGAGATGATATGTATCGTTCCCTGAGTACGACTATATTTTTATTTTTGACTTTAATGTCATACTTCTTTTCATTCTCGATTAACGCACAGGATGAAACGGAAAGTTTAATTGAAAAGCTAACGAATCTTCCAGGCGCAAGTAGTTTTGAAGGGCCTGTGCGAAATGTCATAATCGAACTGTGGAAAAATAATAATGTTGATATATCCATTGACAATGTAGGTAATGTTATTGCGCGGATTAAAAACAAAGAATCAGAGAAATCAAAAAACAATCTCCATGTGTTGATCATGGCTCATATGGATGAGGTAGGGTTTATCATCACAGATATTGATGAGCGAGGATATATTAAAGCAAAACCATTAGGAGGTTGGATAGATCATGTTTTATGGGGGCATCGCTGGAATATTTCGATTGGCGATAAAACGCTGCCTGCTTTCACTGGAATGGATGCACCGCATGTACTCAATGATTTCAGCGTTCCTCCAGCGGTCACATCGGCAAAACTATTCTTTGATACGGGACTTACTCGGCAGCAACTGTTGGATAGAGGTGTCAGGCCTGGTTTAGCTATCACGCCGGCCGCTGAGTTCACGATTCTGGATCCGGGTAAACGCTATGCGGCTAAAGCATTTGACGATCGCGCTCTTCTTGCCATGATGACCGAACTGCTGGCTGACATCAGTAAAAACCCTGAAACTTATCAACATCTCAATCTCACCTTTGCTGCAACCGTACAGGAAGAAGTCGGCATGCGAGGCGCCGCCGCGCTGGCTGGGCAGGTTGATGCTGATGTGATTTTGAATCTGGAAGCGGGCATTGCAAAAGATTACCCTACTCAATTTACCCAAGAAACTACCCCCATACTGGGTGCTGGGCCGGCTTTGTTCATCTACGACGGAAGTATGTTACCCGATACTCGGTTAGTGACGTTTATTCATGATGTAGCCCGTGATCACAATATTCCGAAACAGTGGGAGAGTGAACACAGTTACGGTCAGGATGCCTCTTCGCTACAGTTTTCTGGAAAGGGTGTCCGAGCCATTAATTTGGCTCTACCGGTACGTTATGCTCACAGTCAATGGGGAATTATGGCGCGGCAGGATTATGATGCCATGCTTCAGTTACTCAAAGTGGCGTTACAGGAGATAAGCAGGGATAAGCTATGAACCATCAGCGTAGATTTTGGCTGATCATGCTAATGTTGACTTTGCCAGCGCTTCTGGGGGCGCTGGCAATGGATATGCTCTTGCCAGCGCTGCCTGACATGGCCGTGTCTCTCCAGTTAACCGCTGGTCAGATGCAGTGGATGCTGAATATTTTTATTCTGGGTTTTGCTCTTTGCCAGCTCCTGGTCGGGTTGGGTGCCACCCGTTTCAGCGATCATCAATTATTTTTGCTGGCAATTGTGTTGTTTATTTTGAGTTCAGCAGGTATTGCGTTCATAACATCTTATACCGGAATACTCGTGTTGCGTTTTATGCAGGCTTTGGCGTCCTGTACAACACTGGTTATATCAATGGCATTAATCACACAAAGTTTTACAGCATCACAGGTAACCAAAGGACACAGTATTCTGTCAGGCATAACTAGCCTTGGACCATTGCTTGCACCTCTGGTGGGTGTTGCAATTCTCAACACAGGGGCTAACTGGCGTGGCATATTTTTTATGCTCGCGTTGACGGGGTGCCTGATTCTGCTTTTATTTTTTCGGGTTAGTCCTTTATTTTACTGGCGCACGCAGCCTGCGCCTCTGCAATATTACGGGCAGATTGCACGGAGTCCTCTATTCTGGCGTTATGCTATATGTTCATCAGCAGGCATGAGTTGGATCTTTTTATTCTTTTCTACCTCGCCTTTTATTGTGCATACGGTCTATCTGCAGGACAAATTGGCGCTTGCATTGTTGTTTTCTATAGCTTCGGGTTGTTTCATGATTGGCAGCTACATGGGTGCTCTATCACGGCAGAAAGAGCCTTCAGGGCTGCTTTTGGAGCACTGCCTGATAGCTCAGATAGTATTGTCTGCTTTTTTAGCAACGGTCACTGTTTTCTATGAATTGCCTTTTTATGGGTTTGTTACCTGGATAATGATGATGCAAGTAAACTGTGGCCTTTATTTCGGACCTGCCATTTCTGCTGCATTACAAACATTTCCCGATATACCGGTTCAGGCTGCTGCTTTTCAGGGATTTCAGCAATTTTTCATCACTTTTCTGATCACTGGCCTGTTGCTGTTTTTTTTCAGACACGAAATTTACGATTTGAGTGTGATGGTTCTCATTGTTTCTTTTCTGGCTGTTAGTGCTGTTTCAATTGTTAAAATTAAATACGGAGTATGATATGGAATTTGAACATACAGAACTGAGTCTGGGATTTGGGCTCAAAGTAACCGGAATTAATGTAAAGTCAATCGATCAGTCAGATGCTGAGTCCTTGATCAGGCTCGTGATAAATCATCAGGTAGTGGTTATTTCAGGGCAGCAATTAACACCTGAAGAACAGATTATCTTTTGCCGTAAATTAGGAGACATTTTTCCGCACCCGCTGAAAAAGAATACCTGCCCATGGCCGGAAATGACTTATGTGACTAACGTTCAGAAAAATGGTGAGGCGCAAGGGTATCCCGGCCCTGGGTTTCCTATCTGGCATTCCGATATGTGTTATGAAAAAGAGCCCCCACGGTTTACTACCTTTTATGCTGAGAAAGTTCCTGAGCAAGGTGGAAAGACGCTGTTCTGTAATACGCTGGCAGCCTGCGATGATTTACCCTTGGCACTTAAGGAAAAGCTGGAGGATAAGCAGGCTATTTTCGGTTTTTCTCAAAAACTGATGCAGCGCTGCCAGGAACGCGGTTTTATGTTAACTATTGAACCTGAAGATCAGCGACCTGATACTCTGCATTCTGTGTTGCGTCCACATCCAGAGACAGGGCGTAAATCAATTTATGTTAACTGGACTCACACAGACGCAATATCAGGTATGACGGAAGAAGAGAGCCAGTCTTGCCTGAGTACCGTTTATGCTCATTGTGAAAAGCCGGATTATATTTACGCGCATCAGTACAAGGAGGGGGACTTAGTGATATGGGATAATGGTTCGACATTACACACCGGAGACGGGGCAGTGCCGGCAGGTCAGGCACGTATTATGCGCAGAGTCGTCATCGTGTAATTTTACACCCCATTTAACTGATATACAGACGTCGTAATTGAGTGAGCCTCGTAAAAAGCCAGGCAGGGGAAGTCTCTTAATTTAAGAGATAGACTTAAGTATATGTCTAACACTGACCCTAATTCAGTGCCGTGTTGATGGTTGTTTAGCGGTAAGAGCTGCGTTCCATGGCAGCAGCACGGACACTTTGTTGCCGGATCACTCCAGCAGCACGCTCAGAAGATGGCGAAAATAGGTTTTCAGATCAATACCGTTCAGCCTGCGCGTTCCGAGCAGGCCATACAGCAATGCTCCAAGCTTACCACAGTGGTCGCAGTTGAGGATGATATAATTTTTCTTTCCCAGACATACTGTGCGTAACGCCGCTCAGATGCGTTGTTGTCAGGCTCTGTCTGGCCATCATCGAAGTAGTAACACAGCGTATCCTACTGGTTCAGTGGTATAAGTAAACGCTTCGCCCAGACAGGACCTTTTCGACAGCGTGGTGCTTTTTTCTATCAAGCACCCTTCGCGGTTTTCCTTCTTCCTCTCCTCAGCTTTGATGCGGCGGGCTTCTTTGCCAATGGCGTCATTCACCAGCCCGGAAATATTGACTCCGGCAGCACTCAGAACCTGATAATTGTCTTTGTCCACGGTAACGCTGACGCGGTGTTTCATGATAGTGATCCTCTTTTATGCACACTCTGAGTATATACTTCACATAGTTGTTCAGTAATTAGCCAAAATTCAACTCCAACCTCTTCAACTCCTCAAACGTATAAACCCGAAAAACATTACGGTGCTTCGTTTCCAGTGGGATATGTTGATGATCCACGATGACGTATTTCACGCTATTGAACAGCAGTTCGATAGCCCGTTTTTTCTGTGGATCGGGCACGATGTAGAAAACGTACATCCAATGCTGTTGAGTGCGGGCCAGCAAATGGTTGGTGATAATCGCCTGATAACGTGCCTTGGTTTTCAGATGGCGTTCAGTCTCAACGGCGATGACGGTTCCGTCTGGTAACGTTATCACCCCGGCCGGGCGATGATATACCTTATAGCGGCTACGGAATGTTGAATCAGCGCCGCTGATCCACCCATAAGCGCCTTTCTTCTCAAGAAGGAGCCGTGCTAGCTGACGATCAAGGCGCTGCATCAGCGTCCAGCCAGTGACTTTCGAGGGCTCAAACCGTGCAGGAAAACCATCCTCATGGGGTGTGACGACAACGGATAATCCGTCGTTGGTGATCCCCCACAGTGAGATTTTCTCCATCCTTGTGCAAAACGTCTGCTTTTGAATGAATCCCATGTCGATGGCCTTTGCCAGCAACAGATACAGCGGTTTGTGATTTTTATAATCAAAAAGCAGCATCAGCGTTTTAAAATCGCTGTAGGTTTCTTCTTTCAGAAAGGTGAGCAGAAGTCGCATTTTTTCGTGACTACGCGCCCGGCGTTCACGGTAATCAGAAATCAGCATGGTTCCTCCTTCGCATTTTACTGGGGTGTTCGCTCTTTCGGTTTTATCGCCTCATTGCATGAGGGAATACCTTCGCCCACTGGCATGAGTCGACGTCATGAGGCGATCTTGTGGGGATAAAGAGGTGACCGCGATGCGGTCATGTGCCGAAAAATATATTTCCCGGCACAGAACGGCGTGTGCCAGTTCATGCGGGCTGGACGCCCTTATTGCCTGGCACATGGGGGTAATGTCGCGGCTGCACGCCACGCCAAAACCCCCAACGTCAACGGCGGCACACCGTCGCGTGTTACGCGCGACTACCCCCTTTGAGACGCCGTTTTTAGCCCACTTTTTCTTTTGCCCGTTCCGGTCAGCGAAAAAATGGGAAAACGCCTTCAAAGTGGGTAGTCGCGCCTCGCTACCGGCTTGTGGCCGGAGACTTAGCCGCGACGGTGTGCGGGGCTGATGCCCCCCAAATAAACCGACGCGTGGGCGCGTCTTTTTGCTCGCTGGGGCGGCAAAATTTATTCGGCTCCCCCCGGCCTGCTCGGTTTCCCTTGGGGGAAACGCTCGCGGGTGGGTTCGGGCGACGCAAATTAGCAATTTCTGTGAAATTGAATTTACTCGCCTCACGCCACGGTTGAATGTCCGAGAGGCGCAGGCATTCAACCGCCTAACCCCGTCGCGTCCTGCGTCGTGCCTGAATGGCCTGTGAGTGCTGTAAATGTTGCGAACATAAAACGTGTTGGCATGTCTGCTCCCATGCTGGAATTAGCCAGTAGGGAAGGCTATCGGGAAAGGGCGGTGTTGCCTGCAAACAACTCAATATCGGATGGGAAGAATTATGGTTATTGAGCCACGAAAGCAAAAAAGCTCTGACCGTGAGTCATCCACGGCAGAGCTTTAATCAGGCAGAACATATTCAGATAGTTATCTGGCGGTGAGTGAGTGTGCGCGTTTGTGCATCGTGGTAAGGGCGGGGATGAGTAAACTGATTGCGGTTAACCCATGACCCAACTGGCACAAGCTTTCTGGCGTCGATTCACACACGTCATTATCAGCAAAGGTAATCAGCGCATCGCCAATGAAATTCAGGCAATGGCAAAGCCCGGCTTGTGTTTCGACGCAATACTCAGTGACCAGAGAGAGTTCATCATTGCTCATGTGTGAAAAGTCCAGACGAGCCAGAGCGGCACTCATGGCGGAGTAACGGTTCTCATAATCCGGCAGTGATTGATAAGACGAGCCCGTGTTACTATCGGTGTCAGCCATAGCATTAGTCCTCATAATGTTGTGGTCAGAAGCCCGGTTAGTGTTCCTAGCACTGCCGGGCTTCGCTCTTTACTGTTGCAAAACACCATGTAATTGCGGTGTAATTACAACTATACCATGCTATGGAATTTGTAATTACAATGTCAAGTGAAAAATCCAAAACAGACCAGTATCAAATTCGACTGTCCCACGAGTTTCGTGCGCAATTAGAAGAACAAGCCCATAAAGATGGCGACAAGACATTGGCTACGTGGATAAAGCGTGTTCTGCGTAAGGAACTCCAGGCTCGCGGTATTGAACCAAAAGGCTGAGCGGTGGTTAAAGTCAGTCGATGTAGCAAACCGAGACGTTTGGCAGAATGCTCGAATGATTTTATGACAACGCTCCTGACGGGTTTTCTATCACATAGAAACCCCGTCAGGAGCCAACAAGCGCAGCGCGTTAGCCAGCCGAATGACTCCGCGCATAAATATACGGTGCGACATATCCTTCACGGTTGACGTCCAGATAATCCGACCACCACTGCATCATTTCTATTCTGGCTTCCAGATGCTCCGCTTTATGCACGTAAGCCGCCCGCACGCCGTTGCGCTCTTTGTGGCTCATCTGCCCTCAATCGCATCCTTTGACCAGCGTCCGGACTCGTTCAGGGCGCTACAGGCCATGGTTCTGAAACCATGCCCGCAGATTTCGGTTTTGGTGTCATAGCCAATTACGCGCAGCGCCTTGTTGATGGTGTTTTCACTCATCGGCTTGTTCAGGGTATGTGCGCCGGGAAAAACGAAAACCGATTCGCCGGAAAGCGCCTGAATCTGTTTCAGCAGGGCGACAGCCTGCCGTGACAGCGGCACCAGATGTTCATCCTTCATTTTTGCGCCACGCTCTGAGAATCGCACGCCGTTTACCGCCTCGCGCTGGGCGGGTACGCTCCAGATATGCGCTTTCAGGTTAAATTCATCCCAGCGGGCAAAACGCAGTTCACTGGAGCGCAGAAACACATGTAGATTCAGCTCCAGCGCCAGACGGGTGAGCATCCGGCCTTTGTAGTTCTCTATCTTTTCCAGCAGTTCGGGCAGGCGTTTCAGCGGTAGGGCGGGATGATGTTGGGTTACAACCGGGGTCACGACGCCGTCCAAATCGTAAGCCGGATTATATTTGATTACGCCTTGCTGGACGGCGTGGCGCATGATTTTGGTCAGATGCTGGCGTACCCGTCCGGCGACGTCATGCACGCCTTTGTCGTCAATCGCCTTAACCAACTGTGCCAGATGACGGGTTTCAACCTGCGCGATATCCATCGCGCCAATGGTAGGGAAAACGTAGCGTTTCAGGCAGGTTAGGATTTTATCGGCGTGCGCGTCTGACCAGAGCTTGAGGCTGTTGGTGTGCCATGCCGTCGCGACATACTGAAAGGTGCGGAATTCATCAACGGCGGGGTTGTTCGTTTTGCGAAGCTGAGAAGGGCTGATGCCGGATGTCAGCAATTTACGCGCCGCATCACGCTTTTCACGGGCTTCTGCCAGCGTAGTCTGAGGATAGGGGCCAAAGGCCAGACGGCTTTCTTTACCGCCAAGGCGATAGCGGAAATACCATAGCATAGCGCCGCTGGCGGATACCGTGAGGTACAGGCCTTGCGAGTCGGTGAGCTTATAAGATTTTGCGAGAGGTCTCGCGGATCGGACTTTGCTGTCAGTTAACATATGAGGGTCACTCCCGTTCATCGAACTGAATGACCCGCAATCTGACCCACAAATTCCCCGATACGAAGGGATAAATCAAAACGCATCGGAAAAGATTTTCACGCCAACTTATTGAATCACAACAACATAGGGATTGATAAGGAAGCATAAAAAAGGAAAGGTGGTGCCCGGACTCGGAATCGAACCAAGGACACGAGGATTTTCAATCCTCGTGCTGAGATAGGCGCAAAAAAGCTGCACGTTCAACCGAGTGTGCAAAATGAAAATCTTACCCGTAATTTCGACAAAAGGCGGCGAAGGTAAGTCGACTCAAGCTGCTAATCTTGCAGGTTTTTTTGCTGATGCAGGGTTAAAGACTTTGCTTATTGATGGCGACTATTCGCAGCCTACTGCCAGTAGTATTTATGCACTGGAGCATGAGGCTCCGTTTGGATTGTTTGAGCTGTTAATGCAGACAACAGATCTAAACCAACCAGACAGCATAATTTCTCGAACAGTCATACCTAACCTCGATCTCATCATATCCAACGATCCTGATGATCGTCTCCCCACTGCTATGCTTCACGCCCCTGATGGGCGCATGCGTCTCAAGAACATCCTTCAACATCAAAGTTTTCAGAGCTACGACGTTATCATGATTGACTCGAAAGGCGCTGCCGGTGTGATGGTCGAACTCGTTGTTCTGGCAGCCACAGAAAATGTCGTTGGCGTGATTAAACCCATACTTCCTGATGTTCGGGAATTCATGCGCGGAACTGTTCGTCTAATGTCTCGGTTTGAATAGACCCTAGTTTCCTAGACTGTTCCGTGCCTCATGAACCAGGCACTTTCATAAACTGCAGGGGCTTGATCCTCACAGGCACTGTGGCGGCGTTTAGCATTATAAAACATCTCGACATAATCGAAGATATCCGCCTTCGCTTCTTCCCTATTTTTATAGATCCGTTTCTTTATGCGTTCCCGTTTTAGCAACTGGAAAAAGCTTTCTGCCACTGCGTTGTCATGGCAATTACCCCGACGACTCATGCTGCTTTTTAAATTGTGAGCTGTCATAAAATGCTGACATCTTTCGCTCGTATATTGAGAGCCCTGCTCTGAATGGATTAATACTTCTGCCGTTGGTTTACGTCGCCATACCGCCATCAATAATGCATCCATTACTAACTCAGCGGTCATTCGTCCGCCCATGCTCCAGCCGATAACCCTGCGTGAGAAGAGATCAAGAACAACAGCCAGATACAGCCAACCCTCATGCGTCCTTATATAAGTCATGTCACTCACCCAATGCGTATTTGGGGTTGGGACAACGAACTGGCGTTCAAGGTAATTTGGACTGGCAAAAGAAGGCTTTCCGCCACCGTAATAGCGTCGTTTTCGGTATCCAGTCTGAGATGCTAGTTCAGCGAGCCTCATCAGGCGCGCGATCCTGTTACGTCCGACGCATTCACCCAGATCTTTCATATCGAGCCAGATTTTTCGATAGCCGTAAACCGTACCGCTTTCAAGCCACAGTTGTTTAATCAAGCCTGTTTGCCGTTCATCTTGCCGGGTACGCAAAGATTTAGGCCGCTTTAGCCACTGGTAATAACCGCTGTGATGGAGGCCAAGAACCAGGCATAACCTGCGTACAGCATAAAAGGACGACATTTTTTTAATGAAGGCGTACTTCAGCCTGACGTTCTTGCAAAGTACGCGGCGGCCTTTTTTAAGATATCCCGCTCTTCAGTTACTCGCTTAAGTTCTTGCCTGAGGCGCTTTACTTCATGCTGAAGTGCATCGTCCTGCTTACGCTGCGGCTCGGGCTTCTGGTAGCGCTTAACCCATGCGTAAAGACTATTAGTGGATACACCAAGTCGAGAGGAGACCTCAGATACAGGGTACCCCTGCTCAGTGATCTGTTTTACGGCTTCAATTTTGAATTCTTCAGTGAACGTTTTGACTGACATAAACACTCCTTAATTAGGCCTCCATTATGAGGCAAAAAAGTGTCTACGAAACCCGGGTCTATTCAGTTTGCTACCGGCTTTCCCTTCGCTCTCAGCCATACGGCAATCAGACTGAACCGCATCGGTTCATTTCTGGTGAGGGACTTCATCACCAGAAATTGCACAGGAAGTAAGAACAGGAGAGCGACGGAAGTCCAGACAGCAACGATGATGGTTACACCCGTGACAGCCAGCAGGGGCACCATTGGCACCCCCCACAGCGCCGCCGGGCGTTTCATTGCCTTGAGCAGCTTTGCCATATGTTCAGCCTCTCAGCTCATCAGCAGAGCGCCGATTTCACTGCCTCCGCCAATTAAAATGCCGCCAATGATGATGTAGCCGCACTGTGACAGGCTCTCGCCTTTCCACAGGGTCTTGTAACCAATCCAGATCACGGCCACGGTGATCGTGATAGCCGCCAGACCATGCAGCCCGGTGGAGACTTTTTGCATGACAGTATTTGCCCGCTGAAATCCGTCGGCCAGTGCCGGGGTTGCAGAAAAAGTTGTCAGCGTACAGGCCGAAACGGGGCTGATCACAGCTTTTAGCTTGCGGAAAAGTATCATTATTCTTCCTCCTTACGGGGTGACAGGGAGAGGCTCCGGTGCACTGACGGTGCGGAGAAGGGCGCGATGAAGATTTTTTCCTGGCGGAGTTTCGCAGGGACGCCACGGACGACGACTCCGGGCCAGATCAGGTGGTGACGGGATGAGTCACCGGCAGGGGCGATTTTCAGAGGAGTGGAAACAGATGATTTGTCCTCACGGGTTCCGGGGACAGCATAGCGGGATGATCCCGGCGCATAACCGATTCGCTGGATATAGCTCGTTCCGGAAAAAGCCGTTTCAGGCTGTTGCCCGGTACTGAAATTGCCGGAGTAATAACAACTCAGCGCTCTTTTCAGCGTGCCGCCGCGCCGGTAGCAGTCACTGAGAATGCGTTCAAAGATGGACAGATTGGTACAGGGATCAAGCAGCTCTGTGGCGGACACACCATAATGGCGGAAATTGGTGCTGGTGATTTGCATCAGCCCGACAGAGTAACGGCGATCCTGTGCTGCCAGGCGGCGGAGAATATGCTCTGCATCTCCCCGACTGGCTGGCAGGTGAGAAATAATGTATTTATCGCGGGAAGAGGGTCCGGCCTTCGGGACAATCTCAGCGATGGCATAAGGGTTAAAACCGGATTCCACCCGTGCCACGTAGAGTGCAGTGGACGGATGAATACTGGCGGCGCACTGCATGGCTACCGCCAGAAAGGCTGTGGTGGAAAGCATGATGACCTCAGTAAACAGGTGGCATGCAGAGCCTGCTGACACTGCATGCTGTGGGATCAGAATTAAGGGGGGGGGGGACTACATGGTTTCGATGGAGCCTGTATCCTGTGGTGGGCTATTTTCCTCCCGGGGCTCCAGCAGGACCAGCTTGTCGGAAACGGCAATACCGGGCGTCAGGACAATATTCAGACCGGATTTACCATGGTGGGGAAAGGCGACTCCGACTTTTGTCCACCAGGTATTTTTCTCACCCTGAGAGTCCGGATGACTTTCCTGGGCAATATATGCGTAATAAACAGGCTTTCTCATAGTGTCCTCGTTTAATTAAAATTGTTGAAGATGATTTCTTCGATCACATTCCGATCCTGCATTCCGGTTTTAACGGGTCAGCGAGAACATTCAGCGGCACCCTGAATTGTGGTTATGTGACAGCCCGAACCTTATTTTTAAAGAGCAATACCTGAGGCAGGCGAATAAATGCCCATCAGGATAGTTATTAAGTAACGCTGTTTTCAGAATGGGGGATTGGGACTGTGTTATGAACAGTAAACTCAAAACGAAAATGAGAGAGTTAAATGGTGGAGTAATTCAGAGGGAAGAAGGACGAGGAAGGCATAGAATGAATGATGAAAATTTTATTTATTGATACAGATAAATACATATAAAGATGTGCAGGGAAATGATATCCCTGCACGTTATTTAATAATATTAACGTCTTCTGCGTTCAATTTTCTCCTGACATTCCGTACAGGTTGCGACACCCGGCAATGTTTGCCGCCGCGTTTCCGGAATGGGGTTGCCGCAGAAACGGCAGTGGAATAGCGAGGAAGTTTCACCCGGCCTGAAACGGCTTTGTTCAATCATCTTTTCCAGTTGTCGCTCATTAAATTCCTGATCGCGATCGATTTCATCCGGCATGTGGTGCCCTCCTGTGAGCAGCAGTTTCGTGCTCACACTGCGCAATACGCTTCCAGACAGTGTTGAGTGGCAGCCCTTCCGTCTGCGACAGCAGCGTTTCAGTGACCTGCATCATGGCTCTCAGCGCTTCCGGGGAGGCCAGATTTTCCACCCGGCACTTTTGCCATTGCTGCCAGATAGCCGAATCTGTCTGTTCGTCTGGTTCTGGCGTCCGGCCATAAGGCACGCTGACACCCAGCAACCGTCGGCGAAGACAGACTTCGTTGGAAGTGAGGCCAAAATACTGATTAAGCAGAGCTATCGAACCACCCAACCGGATCGCCCGGTTAATCTGTTGTTGCCGCTGGCATTCCTGGCGGGCTTGCGTCAGTAAATAATGCAAAACATCATGGCGGACACTGACGGAAATAAAGGGTGCCGTCGCTCGGCTGAGAATAAACAGCTCATCAAGCGATAGTTGACTGAGGGTATTAATTTCGTCGAAGGTAAATCCCAGAGATTCACAATGGCGAATATTATCCTCTTTCAGCGCGTGAAGGGCGTCTGTTAATACGGCGTAATTCAGGGACGGGATCATGATTCTGTACCTCTCTTAAATACTTTCAGCGGTTGGCTAATTTGAGGTTGATCCATTCATCAATTTCAGATTCGAGCCATGCCACACTGGCCGGGCCGATCTTTATTGAACGGGGAAAGGTGCCCTCTTTCATGTACAGATAAATTTGCGAACGTTTCAGTCCGGTTTTTTCTTCAACCTGTTTCAGACGTAAAAGCTGGTGTGATGTCATACTTTCCTCCAGTGCGGAAATAGGGTATGCACTGAGAAGATAAAAACACAGTGGGAGATGTGGAGGGAAGCTGGTAAGCCCGTATTACGGGTTACAGTATCCTTAATACGGGGCTTCATACCAGCAGAAAAATTATCGTGTGGTAACCAATGCGGGAGAACCGCGCTCAAGCGCGTTCTTTAACGTATCACCGCTTAGATGGTCAGTGATACCGTCAATGGATGCCCATTGTTCAAAAATAGCCAGCAGTTTATAGGGCTGCCTGATTAACGGGCTGATTACCTCATTATGTTTGCAGGCGAGCCAGAACAGGCGGGATAATGGCGTGGATATCCGCGTGGATGACGATAACTGGGGGGAGGATTTTGTGGGATTGTCGATTAATTTTTTCAGCTCCGTATGTCTGATGACAAAACAGGCGTCCTGCGGCAGGTCATGGATTGGAAAACATTTTTTACAAAAGTTCTGTACCATAAATTTCTGCAAGGCGCTCTGATACTCATCAGAAAACGTTTTTTTAGGAAGGCGCTTTATTTGCTGACATATCCTTTCGTGAATGGTGATCTTTTCAAACGTCTGAAATATATCTCCATCAAGTGTGACTGAGATTCCATAATTGAACTCGTCCATATCAACAGAAGGCAATTGAATATTCAGGGAACGGGCCAGTAAACGCTTTATTATTGTATACTCATACCCGGCCAAATTCGTGTCAATGATTTGTTCAGCAGGGTAGATATATCTACCCTCGGTACTGAAGATTAGATTTTTACTGCTTATTAAACTGTTTTTATTAAGAAGGCAGAGTTGGTTGATTAATGAATGACCTACTGGTCGTAGTGTTAGTTTATTATGTGATATTCTTATCTTGCGTAAAATAACGGGAGACTGGAAGTAAATGGAAAGATTTATGTTACCACATAAGGCGTGGCGATAGATATCGCTGGCTGTAAAATTTCTTTTTGTTATCTTGTCTGTTGTTTTAATTGCTTCCTGAATAGTCATCCAGTCTGCCACATTGCTTCTGTTGTTTGAAAAGAAGGCTTGTTTTTTCATGACGTGAACTCCTGACATATTTGTACTGATGTAAAGTAAAAATTCTCCACATGCCAATGTAAAACGAGCCCACAATGGGTAAAACTGACAGTCTTAAACGATCTAGCGATGCTAAGGAGTTAATCGTGGGAAATGTTATTCTTACTCGGCAAGGTATGTTCATCCGTGCATTGCCCGTCATTTTTGGTGCTCTCGTCAGACTTATACGGCGTTATACCGGCATGGAGGATTATTTGTCATCTTCGCGTTAAGCCTCCATAGTTCCACATCCGGGTAAGCCTGACCCGTTCAAGGTGTCTATCACCGAATAGATTCTTGTCGTGCAGCATTTGGTTTACTACGGAAAATTAACTAAAACCTTCATACCTTCTGGGATTGAGAATTTTTTATTATCCGGTGTCTTTCAGTTAAATCTGGTTTACCCCTGATTTTTAAGGCATACGTTAAGGTCAACTGACGTTAACCTGACAGGTTCAGCAACACCACGAACTAAAAATATTGATTTAGATCATAAAAGTATCATCGTTGGTTGGTAGATCTTCAATATACACCTACATTTTGTAAGTGATTATGATTTCGGGAGACGGGTTTATGAATTTTATTAATGTAATAAAGCCTACTCATCTATGCAATTTATCGTGTCGATATTGCTATAATGAGGATGAGAGAAAGCCAATTATGAGTATAAATACTCTCGAAAAAGTTATTAAGGAAACATTTACTTATGTGGAGATTGTAGGAGGTTTTACAGGAGTAGAATTTATATGGCATGGGGGGGAACCTTTCTTTGTAGGTCTTGATTTTTACCAAGAAGTCATTAAATTTCAAAAAAAATACTGCAATGGCATTAGTTATGTAAACACGATTCAAACCAATGGTACATTAATTAATAATAAGTGGATAGATTTTATAGATAAGCATGATTTTGCTATAAGTTTGTCTATTGATGGCGATAAAAATACACATGATGCTAACCGTGTTTATAAAAATGGAAAAGGTAGCTTCAGTAATGTAATGAAGGGGGCCAAAAAACTTAAGGAGGCAGGGATAACGTTTGGTAGTGTCTTGGTAGTAAGCAAAGCCAATAAAAACCAAGTTGAAGACCTTTATAAATTCTTTGTACAAGAAGAAATAGGCTTTAATATTATTCCATTAATAAAATCGGGTCGAGCCAATGATAATTACAAAGATTTAGGTTTAGATGCTGATGAATTTTCCGAACCATGGATAAAGGTATATGATTTATGGTTTGATGCTGGTGATGATGATTATATTCAGGTATCTGATTTCGTAAGGAAAACTCAAGCGATAATTGCTGGCCGTGCAGCCGATTGTATGGGTATGTCACAGTGTGGGAATGCAAACTGCACCACTGATCCTTTGGGATATATTTATCCATGCGCAAGTTTATCTGGTCATGATGACCTAATTTATGGAAACATAAATGAACAACCACTTTTAAATTTATTTAATTCTAAAATTGCATATGAATGGAGAAATAGACCAATAAATGACGATTGCACTGAATGCAAGTGGCAACATGTTTGTCACGGAGGATGCCAATCCAGATCATATAAATTTTACTCTGGAAATTATAGATTGAAAGATTATTATTGTCCTAGCTTGAAAAGGATGTATGAACATGTCGAACTGAGGTTACAGGAGAAAGGTATTCTCCCTTCTGCGCCATTTACAAATCATATGGATGATGGTTTGGGTGGAACTAAGGCGTATTTAAATGACTACTTAGATTTCCACAAATCAAAGAAAGGAATAATTATCCCTGTTAACCAAATAAGTTAAAATTAAGGATGCTATATGAACACTAATAAACGTAGTTCTGTATTAAGTAATGCATTATTGGATTGTGCTATGGTACAGAAAGATAGCAAAGTTAAAGATTTGGATCATATTGCGTTAGAGAAATTAATTAAACATGCGGCAGTTCCATCATGGAATTCAAACGTACATAAATATCGTTTCTAGTTAAATAGTAGAAGGTCACCACCTCCTAAGGAGGTGGTGACCTTGGAGAATGTCCCATCCATCTGGTAACAGACACAAATAGTCTCCTGTTAAACATCGTGCTGAGTCTCGGACAAGTCCACGAAATCCAGATCGCATTATGTCTTTTGGGTGGAATCGGTGTTCAGTGGCAGAACGGTAGCATGAAGCTTCTTGGTTTTCTTTAGGGCGTATACTTCGCAATACCCTGAACATGGAAAAACGGTTAGACTCCCGAAAATCTAAAAAATGTATTCATTCGGGCACATTCGGTTTGCCAATGACGCTTACCACCACAGCTACGTCTTGGAGATATGTTTGCCCAATAAAAAGAATACCGGCGTATTGCTATATGTTTCGACAAAATGGCGAGAAATTATTTGTCGATGGTGAAATAGGTTTCATTCGATTCTTTTACAAGAAGTTATGCAAGGTACCGTCTAATGACATTTTCAATAATAGGCCATTTCAAAGGGAACTCAGTCTGAGCAATCACCAAAAAGAAATAAATCACCGATCGTGCTGAGCGATGATGGTCATAGCAGCAATTTCGGATGAAAACAAGATATATCTGATTATTGTAGAGGATAAATGTATTCATCTCCCGATTGAGAGCCTCACAGGCGTCTTTCACCGAGTGGGTTAATCGATAATGATTCATCATAGTCGTTTTATAGTACCGAAGCATCTCGTCATTTTTTACTGTAAAGTAGACAGAAACTGCAAGCGCCCGAATAAATTACTTATAATTCAATTTGTTATATGTTTTGAAATTAAGTCATAAAGTGACTTGACAAAGGTTTTTATCGCTATACAATAAAAACTTAATGTTAAACAATAAACAATGGGCGTAAAATGAGTACTAAGATTATTAACCTAATGATCTTTATTACATATATCATAATGGCTACAGTGCTGATAATGAATATATATACTTGGTTTAATGATTTTTCTCCAAGTGGATTAGGGTTATTTCTTGCAGATAGAATTAGGGCAAATCCAGATTTATATAGTCTTGGATTTCAGCATTCAATTATAGGTGCTATTTTATCATCTATTCCTATTGTGTTCTTAATAAGAATTCTCCATAGCACAAATGTACTATATAGGAGCGTCATTGAAATGAAAATATTCAGCGCATCCAATGTGATACGTTTGAAAAAACTTTCTATTTTGATTCTATATTGGTCATTATCTGATATCGTAGTAGTGCCTATAACCTCATACATACTTACATATGGAAATCCACCAGGAGATAGACTCATTATGCTATCATTTTCTTGGGGGCAATTTCTAGGGTTATATTTAAGTGGGTTTATATATATATTATCCATTATAATTAAAAATGGATTCAATATAAAATTAGACTACGACAATATCATTTAGGTGGCAATATTGTTTATCAAAATCAATTTAGATTTAATGCTAACTAAGAAAAAAATCACATCTCGTTATTTAGCGGAAGAGATCGGTATCACGGAACAAAACTTATCTATACTAAAAAATGGGAAGGCGAAAGGAATAAGATTTAATACATTAGCAAAAATATGTAGGGTTTTAGAGTGTCAGCCTGGAGATATTCTTCAATACGAAGAATAACTCTACATAATCAACCGATAATCAAAGGTGATATCATGAGTACAAATGTAAAATATCTTTTAAGTGCTATAATTATATGTATCGCTCCTGCTATTACATATGCAAAAACGTCACAAACGCCGAGTCCAACAGAATTAAAACATGTCGGAATAATTAGTCAATGCGCAAAACTATTGCCTGAAAATGGTAGAACTTACTCTTTGAATTTAAATGTTACAATTGATGCATCAAAAAGTAAATTGAAACCAGAGGGGAGTATGTCAATAAGCGATAATACGAACAAAGAACTTAGTAATGCTGAGCAACATGAGGTCAAAGCATTTAAAGATTGTTTGATTGAAAATATTTTGTAACATTCATTGTGATTATTCCTGTCTCTTGCTATTACATTCTAATAGAAATGAGATGGGAATAATCATTATTCACTTTTTATGCTTCTATACTATACAACTACGTCACTGGTGCTAGTATGAACAAAGATAATAAAAGTAATTATAATGAACCCATGAAATGGAATGGTGACGCTCTTTTAATTAATACATTTAACTCATCTATTGTATATTATTTATTGGTTTTATTTTTATGTGTTGTTTTTTACTTATTATTCTTTTGTAACTTATCAAAAAAAATTGAACTAGAAGGTGAGATAATTAGTCACCCTAAAACAATAAATATATATGCCACTAATCAAGGAATTATAAAAAAAATTTTTTATCACCCAGGGGACTTAGTCAAGCAAGGTGAGCCATTACTATCTATTAATTCAAGTGCCGTTATAAAAGATGGGGAAGAAACATACTTACGTTCAAGGAATATACAAGAAAAAATAAGAATAGCAAATAAAATAATCGTTGACCAAAATAATCTTTCAGAAGAAAGAATACATTCGTTAGAACAACAAATAAACCAATACAACGAGTTACTTATAGACATAAATAAAATTGAAGTTGATATAAATAATGGTACTTATTTTTAAAAAAAATAAAGTTGAGTTTGATGGGTATTTAAAAAAAGGATTAATAACTAAAGAACAATTATTAAATCAGTCCTATAATTATTATCAGCAATATAACTTATATCAATCTGTGTTGTTGCAGAAAAATGAAATAAAAACAAAAATTATCGATTTGAGAAACAGAATACAAGAAATAAAAAGTGACAATTATAAATCAGATGGCTTAAAGAGAAGTGAAATATTAGACTTGCAAAACAAGCTAAATGAAATTAAAGTTGCAGAGGAGTTAATTATACCATCACCGATCTCTGGTATCATCGAGTCTGTAAATTTTTCTATTGATGAACAGATAAAGAATGGTAATATTCTCATGAAGGTTGCTCCTCAAAAAAAACAATATGAAATAATTTCTTGGGTACCTAATTATGTTATGCCGTATTTAAAAGTTAACGATGAAGTTGTTATTCGGTATGATGCTTTTCCTTATGAGCAATATGGACAATTTAACGGGAATGTATCATTTATATCTAATGTATCTGCGTCGCAAGAAGAAATTTCTCAATATAATCTATTGCCAGAGCAATATAGTGGTTCTTTAACGTTTTACAAAATAAAAATATCCAACATAAAACAAAATGTCAAATTGAAAAACAATAACTTTGAGTTAAAAAATAACATGATAGCTCATATCATAATACCATATGACTCAAGGCGTTTATATGATTGGATTTTCTCTCCTATATATAAAATAAATAATGCAATTAAAGGTGTGGATGATGAATAGTCATATTATTAGGCAATTGAAATTACAGTTCTTTAACAGCGTAGGGGTTTACTACAACGACTTAATTTCAAACAATAACATTACATCTTGTTTCGCCTTTCTTGGGCGGTATTTGAAAACTGAGCTTGGTGAATTTTCATGTAATGAAGCCCTGCTGCACACTGAAGAAAAAGGAAATCTAGATTTTCTGGCGAAAACTTCTAATCTAATTATCAGAAAAGTAAATTTTAAAGAAGAAAAAACAAAGCAAAAAACACCAGTTTTAGCAAAAAAAGCAAACGGGGAATTCATAGTAATACTAAAAACAACTAATAAATATTATCTTGTTTTTGATACGAAAAAAGGATTGATAAAAGAAAACATGCCCCTTGATCTCGTTGATGTATATGAGGTTTATAAAAAAACAGAATTCACTAAAAAAGGGGGGGGGATGAATGTCTGGACGCTTTTTTTTAAAATAGAAAATATAAAATCATTTTTTTCAAAACTAATTACATTATCTATATTAATAGAGATCATAAATCTTTTGCTACCAATCGGTACACAATTAATAATGGATAATGTAGTGATATCTAAAGACTCAAATTTGCTAGTGGTTATTTGCCTTGGACTTGCCGCATTTGTTATATTTAAAACCATAGCTAGTTTGATTCGCTCTTGGATATCTATTGTAATGACATCTCTTCTGGATATTCAATGGAAAAGTAGTTTTTTTTGGCACCTAATAAATCTACCTTTGTCATTCTTTAATGACAAAAAACTTGGTGATATTAGAGATAGATTTGATTCACTTAATTTTATAAAGGAAACGTATAGCGAGGTTTTAATTCGTGGTGTTATCGATTTGATAATGATTATATCACTTACAATAATGATGCTTTTCTATGGGGGCTGGCTTGTCGCTGTTGTTCTTGGATTTTCATTTTTTTATGCATTGTTGCGCGTGTTAACATATGATAAATACCAAAATCTAGAAAAAGAGAAAATAATCACCAATGCTCAAAGTAATTCTCATATTATGGAGACACTATATAGCCTCCTTACCATTAAATCATTAAGTATGGAGCAAATAAGAAATGACCGTTGGCTAAACCTCTTAGTTAAAAATAATAATGCCGAAATAAATATAGATAAGTTCAATATGTTATTTTTGGAAGTGAATTCCTTAATTGTCTCAGTGGAACAAGTGATTATCTTGTTTTTGTCCGCTTCTATGGTTATATCTCATGATATGAGTATAGGGATGTTTATTGCTTTTAACTCATATAGAGGAGTATTTGCTGATCGTTTCTCTAACATTGTCGATATTATGCTTAGATTTAAAATAGTTGATTTGCATGGCAGGCGAATCGCTGAAGTAGCTCTTCAAGAAAAAGACTTCCACGCATCTAATGAATTTTGTTATAGTGATATAAATTCCCACCCTCAAATTGAGCTTAAAAATGTATGTTATTCTTTCAACGAAAAAGAAAACGTTTTAAATAATGTTTCACTAAAAATAAATTATGGGGAAAATATAACAATTGTTGGTGACTCAGGAGTTGGCAAGTCAACTTTATTGAAAATAATGGCAGGCCTAATACAGCCTACAAAAGGAGATGTTTTTGTAAATGGCGTTTCAATTTACAGTTCTGGCTTAAAAGATTATAGAAAAATTATCGCTTGTGTTTTGCAGGAAGATAAACTCTTGTCCGGTACTGTTATCGACAATATTACATGTTTTGATGAACATGCAGATATGAGCTTTGTTATTAGCTGCACTAAAAGATGTAATATCCATGAGTTTATAACTGGTTTACCTAAGGGATATCTTACGGAAATAAGTGAGCTAGGTAATTCTTTATCGGGAGGGCAAAAGCAACGGATTATGATAGCCAGAGCTTTATATAAAAAACCACGGATACTTTTTTTAGATGAAGCGACGAGCCACTTAGATGATGAGAATGAAAAGATAATAAATATTTCTATTAGTGAATTAAATATTACTCGAGTAGTTATAGCGCACAGACAATCAACTATTAAATTCGCAAATAGAATTTTTCGACTGTAAAAATGGATGTATATGCCTTGTTAGCGGCATATAGAGGTGGCAACCAGTGTGCGTTTCTATTTAGATTAGTGACGCCGTGACGTTGCATGTGCTCACGCCTTCATAACAATAATCAAATCTACAGGAAACTGAATAATAGTATCCTGTACTTTAGAAGTTGCGAAAAATGCTGTGGCTCAGCAATACGTTCAGCGGACATGGCAGAAATATATCGTTAATTATTCTAACTCCGATTGTGCTGAATCTTCATTAAAAAATAGCAAATGCAATTAAAACGTTATGTAATGATAAATTTCATTAGTTAAAGATGTGTTCTGCAAAATTCCGGAGAAATGGCTGTCAGAATATGACTGTGAACGTTTGAATGAATCACTGAACAGCCCAATACCTGAAGAATACCGAATACAACTTCAACTGCCAGAATATCAGGAAGTGCGTGAAACTAAAATGAGTCTATTTACAATTTACTTAGCGATGACGGATGCTTTAAAAAATGGAATATGCCGATCCAGAATTGGCGGCTGGCAATAAGTTATTATATTATCTAGTTCGCTGACTGACAGCGCGGTCATCTTTAATACACATTAGCAGTTACACCGAATTATTTCGGGAGCTGTTTAAACAACATATCCGGCCCACGCTGTTTATGATAATACTTGGCACTTTCTGTCTTTTATTCGTCAGCGCTGTATTAACCATCTGGAATTGCCACTGTGTTTCGGTAAATCTTAAGTGATACCTGTTATCCTGGATATTCAGAGTCTAGTCCATTTAGACAACAAAAATTATTTTATTTATGCTGTCGTGCAAATATGTAAGGTGCAACATACCCTTCTATGCATTCATCGAGATAATCCGACCACCACTGCATCATTTCTATTCTCGCTTCCAGATGCTCCGCCTTATGCACGTAGGCAGCCCGCACGCTGTTGCGTTCTTTGTGGCTCATCTGCCGCTCAATGGCGTCTTTTGACCACAGACCTGATTCATTCAGGGCACTACAAGCCATTGTGCGGAAACCATGGCCACATACATCGGTTCTGGTGTTGTAGCCAATTACTCGCAGCGCCTTGTTGATGGTGTTCTCACTTATCGGCTTGTTCAGAGTATGTGCGCCCGGAAAAACGAAGACCGACTCACCGGAAATCGCCTGAATCTGTTTCAGCAGGGTGACCGCCTGCCGTGATAGCGGAACCAGATGTTCATCCTTCATCTTGGCACCGCGTTCTGAGAATCGCACGCCGTTTACGGCTTCGCGCTGGGCGGGCACACTCCAGATATGCGCTTTCAGGTTGAATTCATCCCAGCGGGCAAAACGTAGCTCACTGGAGCGCAGGAAAACATGCAGGCTTAATTCCAGCGCCAGACGGGTTAGTATCCGGCCTTTGTAGCTATCTATCTTCTCAAGCAGTTCAGGCAGGCGTTTTAGCGGCAGGGCAGGGTGATGTTGGGTCTTGACCGGGGTCACGACTCCATCCAGATCGTAAGCTGGATTATATTTGATTACTCCTTGCTGTACCGCGTGGCGCATGATTTTGGTCAGATGCTGACGCACCCGACCGGCGACGTCATGTACACCTTTATCGTCAATCGCCTTCACAAGCTGCGCCAAGTGGCGGGTTTCAACCTGAGCGATATCCATTGCGCCAATGGTGGGGAAAACGTAGCGTTTCAGGCAGGTGAGAATTTTATCGGCGTGGGTTTCAGACCAGAGTTTAAGGTTGCTGGATTGCCATGTTGTCGCGACATACTGAAATGTGCGGGATTCATCAACGGTATTGTTATGTGTCTTGCGACGCTGATAGGGTCTGATACCAGACGCCAGTAGCTTCCGCGCTGCATCGCGCTTTTCACGGGCTTCCGCCAGCGTAGTCTGAGGGTAAGGGCCAAAGGCCAGACGACTTTCTTTACCGTTGAGGCGATAGCGGAAATACCATAGCTTAGCGCCACTGGTCGATACCGATAGGTACAGGCCTTGCGAGTCGGTGAGTTTGTATGATTTTGCGAGAGGTTTTGCTGAGCGGATTTTGCTGTCAGTTAACATGTATGGTCACTCCAGTTGTCGAACTGAATGACCCGCAATCTGACCCACAAATTCCCCGATACGAAGGGATAAATCAAAACGCATCGGAAAAGATTTTTACGCCAACTTATTGAATCACAACAACATAGGGATTGATAAGGAAGCATAAAAAAGGAAAGGTGGTGCCCGGACTCGGAATCGAACCAAGGACACGAGGATTTTCAATCCTCTGCTCTACCGACTGAGCTATCCGGGCAACGGGGCGCATTAAACCGTATTGGCCGCGTGGCGTCAACGGGTTTCTGTCACAAAGCGGAGCGCCTGCGCTATTTTCAGGCAATTGTATTATTTGCTAGCCGATTCCTGGCGATCCTTTCAGCACGCTTATACCCGTCATACTTCAAGTTGCATGTGCGTTGGCTTCGCTCAGTCACCCGAATCACTTACCTGAGTAAGCTCATCGGGACTCCTTTCCTTGCCGCATTACGAGACTCATAAATGAGCCTCGCCCTTACGGGCCAACGCGTTGCGTTGTTCAAAACGCTAACGTTTTGTCCTGAAACTCGAATTATTTAGGGTATAGCGTGGTAATGTTTCTTCCCGATGCGCGCGGCATGTTTCGTTGCACTTTTTACCGTCTTGAGTGCGGGCTGGATTGTTGAATTTGATGAAGAATAATGCCACTATTGCGCGGTTTTTAACGTCTCGTTCACCTGAACGCCCCTTTAAGCGTAGTTAGCGTTAGCTAAAGAGGATCGCCGATATGTCAGATTCATTGCTCATGGTGCAGCCTGCTTGCGCCAGTTCGTTGATGACGTCGCTGCGCGTTTCTTCTTCTCACCACTGCGCGATTTACTTTTCTCCCCGTCGATTATCCTCCTTCACCATGCGGTGAGGCGTTCGTTCGCTCGCTGTTAGGCATGAGTAAAAATAGAGTCCGCCTCTGCTTTTACTGATGTCTATCGGATGGTGCTGGCTCCAGTTTTTCCATTCTTAGCCTACAGTTTACCTGTAGGGATCATACGCTTGTCGTTATTGATTGGCATTGTGATTGGTCGGGATTGTTATCCCTGAACGGTGTCTTCCAGGCACGTACACTTACCTTTAACCGTTTGGGTTTGGTTACATGAAACAGTTAAAAATTGCGGCGAATGCAGCGGTTGCCACCCGTTTAATCACAACGCGCGAGATTGTCGCGTTGAGTCAGACTGACTTCACTGATGTGGCGGCGGTCGTGGTTTCTATTGAGGAAGCCCGCAGCGGTATTCTGTCGATATTGCAGCACACCGGTTTTAGTATTCCGGCGTTTGTCGAAGAGCCTGATGAAGATAAAGAGTTAGATGTGCTGCCTGCGGGTAGCGAATGGCTGATTCTCGATGATGAAGGTGAGCATGCGAACATGCTGGAGCGTGCGGCGAAAGCCTATCAGGATGCGATATTGCCGCCGTTTTTCGATACGCTGACCAAGTACGTCAACATGAAAAACACGACGTTTGCCTGCCCGGGGCATCAGGGCGGTCAGTTCTTCCGCAAGCATCCGGCGGGGCGTCAGTTTTTTGAGTTTTACGGTGAGAACGTTTTTCGTTCGGACATTTGTAACGCGGACGTCAAACTGGGCGATTTGCTGATCCATGAAGGGGCAGCGAAGAAGGCGCAGAAGCACGCTGCACGCGTGTTTAACGCCGATAAAACCTATTTCGTGTTGAACGGCACCTCCTCTGCGAACAAAGTGGTGACGAACGCGCTGCTGGCGCGTGGCGATCTGGTGCTGTTTGACCGCAACAACCATAAATCCAACCATCACGGTGCGCTGATTCAGGCGGGTGCGACGCCAGTCTATCTGGAAACCGTACGCAATCCGTTCGGCTTTATCGGCGGCGTGGATGCGCACTGTTTTGACGAAGCCTATCTGCGCAAGCTGATTGCGGAAGTTGCACCGGAACGTGCCAACGAGGCGCGCCCGTTCCGTCTGGCCGTCATCCAGCTCGGCACCTATGACGGCACGATTTATAACGCGCGTCAGGTGGTCGATAGCATCGGGCATCTGTGCGACTACATTCTGTTTGACTCCGCCTGGGTCGGCTACGAGCAGTTTATCCCGATGATGGAGCAGTGCTCGCCGCTGTTGCTGGATCTGAATGAGAACGATCCGGGGATTTTCGTGACTCAGTCGGTACATAAGCAGCAGGCCGGTTTCTCCCAGACTTCGCAGATCCACAAGAAAGATACCCACATCAAAGGCCAGCGTCGTTTCTGCAACCATAAGCAGCTGAATAACGCCTTTATGCTGCATGCTTCGACCAGCCCGTTTTATCCGCTGTTTGCTGCCCTAGACGTCAATGCCAAAATGCATGAAGGGGCAAGCGGGCGTCGTATGTGGATGGACTGCGTGAAGCTGGGCATTGAGGCGCGTAAGCAGTTGCTGACGCGTTGTTCGCTCATCAAACCGTTCGTACCCGTGACGGTAGGCGGCGCGCTCTGGCAGGATCACGATACAGAGACGATCGCGCAGGACGTGCGCTTCTTCAATTTTGAGCCGGGCGAGAAATGGCATGCGTTCGAAGGGTACGCCGAGGATCAGTATTTTATCGATCCTTGCAAGTTACTGCTGACGACGCCGGGCATTGATGCGACTAGCGGCGATTATACCGAATTTGGTATTCCGGCGACGATCCTTGCTAACTATCTGCGCGAGCACGGCATTATCCCTGAAAAATGCGACATGAACTCAATCCTGTTCCTGCTAACGCCAGCGGAAGACGCTGCCAAAATGCAGGAGCTGGTGAATGCGCTGGTGCATTTCGAGACGCTGATCGCCCGCGATGCGCCGCTGAGTGAAGTGCTGCCTAGCCTGTACCAGAAATACAAAGAGCGTTATCGCGGCTACCGACTGCGTCGGCTGTGTCAGGAAATGCATGATTTTTACGCGCAGCACAACGTGAAAGATCTGCAAAAAGCGATGTTCCGCAAAACCGAGTTTCCGTCCGTGGTGATGTTGCCACAGGATGCTAACAGGGAATTTGTGCGCGGGAATATCGAGCTGATTCCTATCGACGAAGCGGAAGGCCGTATCGCGGCAGAAGGGGCATTGCCGTATCCGCCGGGCGTACTGTGTGTCGTGCCGGGGGAAACCTGGGGCGGGGCGGTACAGCGCTATTTTCTGGCGTTGGAAGCGGGTATTAACCTGTTACCGGGCTTCTCTCCGGAATTGCAGGGCGTTTACAGCGTTGCGGAAGAAGATGGCAGCAAGCGTCTGTACGGTTACGTGGTAGAACAGTAATTGCCTTTCTCTTCAGCTCATGAAACTCAGGCTCGGAAACGAGCCTGAGTTTTTTCTGTCTTAACGCAGGCTGGATTCCTGCTGGTTGGCGAGTTTCACCGTGTCACGCTGCTTTTTCAGCCCGCGCCAGCCGATCATCAGCATGATCGCCAATACCGGAATTGTTGCAACCGTCCAGGTGCCGTTCGGGTAATCAAACGCCATCAATCCCAATACGCTCACCAGAAAAGCCAGCGTCAGCCACGATGTCACGGGCGCACCGGGCATTTTGAACGCCACCGGTTTGGCTTTGCCCTGACGAATCGCTTTACGCAACTGCATCTGACACAGAATGATGAACGCCCAGGAGCAGATAATGCCGAGCGAGGCGATATTCAGGACGATCTCGAATACCTGCGATGGCACCACGTAGTTCAGCACCACGCCGATAATGTGGATGGCGACCGTGACCAAAATACCGGTATACGGCACTGACTGGCTGCTCATTTTCGACAGGAAAGCGGGAGCCGAACCACCCAGCGACAGCGAGCGCAGAATGCGGCCCGTCGAGTACAAGCCAGAGTTCAGGCTGGACAGCGCAGCGGACAGCACCACGATATTCATGATCGTCCCGATATAGGGAACGCCCAGCTTGCTGAAGAAAGTCACGAACGGGCTTTGTCCGGCCTGATAGGCGTTCCACGGCAGCAGGCAGACCAATAGCGCGACAGAACCGACGTAGAACAGGCCAATACGCCAGATGACGCTGTTGACTGCTTTCGGCAGCACCTGCTCCGGGTTTTTACATTCGCCTGCGGTGGTACCGATGATCTCGATACCGGCAAAGGCAAATATCACCCCTTGAACCAGCACCAGTGCAGGCAGAATGCCGTGCGGGAACAGGCCGCCGTTATCGGTAATCAGGTGCAGGCCGGGCGTGTTGCCATCCAGCGGGCTGCCCGTGCCGAGATAGACCGTGCCGACCACCAGAAAAATGGCGATAGCCGCGACCTTTACCAGCGCAAACCAGAACTCCATTTCGGCAAACCACTTCACACCAATCAGGTTCATCAGCGTGACGATAGACAGCGCACCCAGCGCGAACAGCCACTGTGGGACATCGGCAAACGTACCCCAGTAGTGCATGTAGAGTGCGACAGCGGTGATGTCGACAATCCCAGTCATCGCCCAGTTGAGGAAGTACATCCAGCCTGCCACGTAGGAGGCCTTTTCACCCAGAAACTCACGCGAGTACGACACGAAGCTACCGCTGGTGGGGCGATGCACGATCAGTTCGCCCAGCGCGCGCAGGATGAAAAAGGAGAAAATGCCACAAACCAGATAGACCAACGCCAGCGCTGGCCCTGCCATTTGCAGACGCGCACCTGCGCCAAGAAACAGCCCGGTGCCGATGGAACCGCCAATTGCGATCATCTGCACATGGCGATTGCCGAGACTTTGGTGATAACCCTTTTCATGGAGACGCTGTTCAGCGGCATGACGCTCGCCGTGAGGGGAGGAATGTTCTGTCATTGGTGTCCGTGTTTTCCTGTCTGTCACGCATCTCGTGGCGATGCGTTCGCTATTATTATTTAAAATTCAATTGATTACGTTTTTGTTCGCGACATTTTATAGTGCGCTGAGCACGGTCAGCCGCATGGCAGAAAACAACGGCAGCGATGCTACCTTTTCCTGCGTGCTGTGGCAAAAAATGGATGGAAGGAAAGTGTGTCAGAGCATGATGGTGTGGGGGAACGCGGTGCGTTAGGCGGGGAACACCCTTCACCGCCCCGGTTATGTGATAAATACCGGAGCGGGATGAAACGCAAAAGGTGATGGGTTACACGCCGATATCTGCGCGCGTCGGCCCCTGAAAATGGATGGCGTTGATATGGCAACTGCGCGGCTGGATAAGCACGAAACGCATGGTTTCCCATATCGAACGGGCGTTCAGCAGATGCTCGCCCATTTTTTCCCCGCTCGCGGGGCTGTGATCAAAGCCAGTGACCTCAAAATCTGGTGGATAAAACCCCGTCACGCGAATGTTTTCCTGCGCGACATGATGTGCCAGATTCTGGCTAAAGCCGCTCATGCCGTGCTTGGCGGCGAAGAACGCGGGGTGGGCGATAGAGTCATGGAACTGTGGTACGCCGCAGACGGAAACCATCGCCAGAATATCGGCACCCTGTGAACGGTGTAAGCTCGGCAATAGCGCTTTGGTGAGCAAAATAGAACCGGTCAGGCCGGAGTTGATGGTGCTGACGATATCCGCATCGGTGTCTTCTTCCCCCAATACGCCTTCCAGCCATTGTGCGGCGCTGAGTACCAGAATATCGACGGGCGTGCTGTCTTCCAGCAGTTGAGCGGAAAAATTGCTGACCGAATCAGGATTGGCAATATCGCACTGATACGCACGCGCGGTGCCGCCTTCCTGATGAATGATGTCGACGCTGGCCTGTGCATCGGCCAATCTGCGGGCGCAAAGATCGACCTTCACCCCTTCGCGAGCCAGCCAGATGGATACCGCTTGTCCAAAATCGCGACCACCGCCGGTGACAATCGCGCGTTTACCTTTCAGCATCATATGTTCCCTTGGCAACGTGTGTGCTTCCGTTGCTGCGTACCCGGCGACAGAGCGGAACGCAGCATGAATGTGTTCGTTAGGTTTTCTGTGACGCTGCCTGTGCGGCATCTTCTTCCGCCTGCCGTAAAATGGCTTTGGCGACCCACTGCGTGACATCCTGAATGCCGTCTTCTTCCAAATGCCAGATATCTTTCAGCACCAGGAAAACCTCCGAACCATAAATAAGCGATAACGCATAAATCACCCGCTGTTGTGCTTCCGGCGTGATTTTTCCTTCCAGCGGTTCGGTGGCAATTTTGAGCAGGCGTTTACGATTGCCGCGTGTCAGCGTATCTGTATGCAGGCGATTGGAGCGGCGATCGGCCCATTGTTGTAGTGACAGATGTAACGCTGCACGCAGCGCACCTTCATGCTCCAGCATTCTTGGGTAAGCAAAGTGCAGCAGCTCAGAAACGCGTTCACTGGCGTCCGGCTGTGTCGGGTGCCACGCCAGAATCGGGCCAAGGCTTTCGCCGACAACAGCGGAGACTAACGCACTTTGCGTCGGAAAATAGCGGTAGGCCGTCGCGCGTGAAAGTTGAGCCGCAGCGGCAACATCCGTAATGGAAGGGAATATGCCTTGATCGAACATATTCATGGCAGTATCAATTAGTAAACGACGGGTTTTCGCCCGTGTTGATGTCAGTTTTTCATCCCGTTCAATCACATAGACCTCATTGAATTTTCGGGCCGGACGCTATCGGGCAGCACGGCGTTGTCGCCTGAACTATAGCAAATTGAGTGATTCTTGTGCCACGTCAAGCTTTCTTACTGTTAATGTAATGCCATACATAACATTTTGAGACTTTTGTCTCATTTGGGTATTTAATGATTTGTCTTTCTGATACTCAAGTCTCAATATGGCGACAAATTAATCTTGTCTGTTTTTGTAATTTTATAATTTCTATTTATATCAATCTGTTAATTGTTTCGCTAACGGTGGAAGGGATACCAAATGAGAAGTGAAGTTGGCAGCGTTTATATTGCAAGTACCGCTGATACTAAAGGAAAGGAACAGATTTACGTCCGCGATTTGATTGCCGCTACAAGCTTAAAAACGGTCACGGTCGATCTGTCAACGACACCACCGTCAGCTGATACACAAGTGTCAGAGGCGACAGATATCAGCGCCGCAACGGTGGCATCTTACCATCCGCAGGGCGCATCGGCGGTGTTTTGCCATGACCGAGGGCACGCAATTAGCGCCATGGCCGTTGCATTTGAGCACTTTATGCTGTCCCGCGATGATATTGCCGGGGTGCTGGGTCTCGGCGGCTCCGGCGGAACCGCGCTGATTACGCCCGCAATGCAGGCGTTACCGATTGGTATGCCGAAGCTGATGGTGTCGACGATGGCCTCCGGCGATATCTCCGGTTACATCGGTGCCAGCGATATCAGCATGATGTACTCCGTTACCGATGTGGCGGGCCTGAACCGCATTTCTCGTCAGGTTCTCGGCAACGCCGCGCACCAGATCGCCGGCGCCGTGAAGTTTCATATCCAGGAGCATCATGACGATAAGCCCGCGATTGGCCTGACCATGTTTGGTGTCACGACGCCGTGCATTCAGGAAGCCAGTGCATTGCTGGAAGCGGAGTTTGACTGTCTGGTCTTTCACGCGACGGGCAGCGGTGGGAAAGCGATGGAAAAGCTGGTGGACAGCCATTTGCTCACTGGCGTGCTCGACCTTACAACGACTGAGGTGTGCGATTTACTGTTTGATGGCGTGTTGGCCTGCGGGCCGGAACGGTTTGATGCGATAGCCAAGACGCAGGTGCCTTACGTGGCGTCCTGCGGTGCGCTGGATATGGTGAATTTTGGTTCTCCCGCTAGCGTGCCGGAGAAATACGCGCACCGTCTGTTCTACAACCACAACGCGCAGGTCACCCTGATGCGGACCACGATAGACGAAAATATCGCGATGGCGCGCTGGATTGGGGAGAAGCTCAACCGCTGTGAAGGCGAGGTGCGCTTCCTGATCCCGGAAGGCGGCTTCTCCGCACTGGATGCGCCGAATCAGGCGTTCTGGCACCCAGAAGCCCGTGACGCGTTTATCAGCACGTTGGAGAGTGTCGTGCAGCAAACGGCAAGACGACAGATTATTCGTCTGCCTTTCCATATTAACGATCCTTTATTTGCCCATGCCGCAGTCGATGCGTTTCGGGCGTTAGTGAAATAAGAAGGGAGAAGCATGATGTCAGGCATAAATCGTCAGGAACTGCTGGCAAAATTCCGCGACATGATCGCCCGCCGTGAGCCGATTATCGGCGGTGGCGCGGGAACGGGGCTTTCCGCGAAATGTGAAGAAGCGGGCGGCATCGATCTGATCGTGATCTACAACTCCGGGCGCTATCGCATGGCGGGGAGAGGTTCGCTGGCTGGTCTGTTGGCTTACGGCAACGCGAATGAGATCGTCGTGGATATGGCGAAAGAGGTGCTGCCGGTGGTGAAGCACACGCCAGTACTGGCGGGCGTGAACGGAACCGATCCTTTCTGTCTGTTTGATAAATTTCTGGATGATCTGAAAGCGCTGGGTTTTTCTGGCGTGCAGAATTTCCCAACCGTTGGGCTGATTGACGGTAATTTCCGCGCCAATCTGGAAGAAACCGGAATGGGGTACGCGCTGGAGGTGGACATGATTCGTCTGGCGCATGAGAAAGACATGCTGACTACGCCTTATGTGTTCAGTGCGGCAGATGCGGTCGCGATGACGAAAGCGGGGGCGGATATTATTGTGCCGCACATGGGGTTAACCACTGGTGGCAATATTGGTGCGGAAACCGCGCTTAATCTGGCGGATTGCGTTCCGTTGATTAATCACTGGGCACGTGAGGCAAAATCCATCCGTAAGGATGTGATTGTGCTGTGCCACGGAGGACCGATTTCAACACCGCAGGACGCACAGTTCATTATGGATCACTGCCCGCAGTGTGATGGTTTTTACGGTGCCAGCTCTATGGAGCGGCTGCCGACAGAAACCGCATTAACGGCTACGACACAGCAATTTAAAAAAATTAAGCGTTAACAGACTTTTTTTGGCTCTATACCTAACCGACGTCCTAAAGCAGGAAGAAATACGGGTAAATTTTGTGCCAATATCAGGGAATGCGGCCAGCACATGCTGGCCGTAGTTTTTTGTGTATAAAACAGAGGTACTAAATAGCGTTTTAGGTCGCGTTGGTACGAAAGTTATTGTTATAAATGCTATTTTTCACAGCACGGAAACTTCGGAGAAATAGGTATGACATGGCGTATCACGATAGGACTACTCACGAACTTACTACTCAGCTTTGGCGTTATGGCAAGCGCGGGCATTGGGTTTCAACAAATAACGTTAGCGGATGAGGCCACTAATAGGCCGTTGGACGTCGCCGTATTTTATCCGGCTTCGTCACCATCGCAGACGACGACCATTGGTGAAAATATTGCTTTTCCCGGCATTGTGGTGAGTAAAAATGCCGAGCCGGAATCTGGTGAACATCCTTTGATTGTGGTTTCACACGGCTATAGCGGGAGCTGGTTTAATCAACTCTGGCTGGCGCAGGCGTTGGTTAAGCAAGGCTATATTGTCGCTGCGCCCAATCATCCTGGAACCACGACGAAAGACATGCGCCCTGAGAACGCTCAGGCTCTGTGGCAACGCCCTCATGACCTCAGCCGCGTCATTACGGCATTACTCGCTACGCCAGAGAAGACGGGGCAGGTTGATGCGAAGCGCATTGCTGCTGTGGGTCACTCGCTGGGGGGATGGACGGTGCTGGCGCTGGCTCGTGGGCGTTTCAATACCGAACAGTTTGAGAAGGATTGTCTGACGCACGTCGGGCTGGCGTCCTGCAAAGTTTATGAAAAGATGCAGGTCGCAAAAAGTGCCGCATCGCGTGCGCAGCTTGATAAATCACTCGCCGATCCACGCATCAGTGCGGTGGTCTCGCTGGATATGGGGCTGGCGCGAGGGTTTACCGCAGAGAGTCTGGCGGCGATAAACATTCCCGTATTGATTATGGCGGCGGGGTATCCCAATGACGAGCTACCTGCCGAGCTGGAATCTCACTATCTGGCGCAGAAGCTGTCACCAGCGCATTCAGCGTATAAGGAAATTGCCGACGCAACGCATTTTAGCTTTATGCAGCTTTGTAAGCCGGGTGCTGTTGAAATCATCAACGCCGAGAGCCCGGGCGATGGCATGATTTGTCTCGACGGCGGTGAGCGTTCGCGTGAGCAGATCCATCAGGAAATAGGGAAGGATGTCAGCGATTTTCTTCAGGCGGCGTGGCGGAAGCCGTAGTCTGTTCCTGAAGTGGGTACTGACTACGCCAGACGCTGGGGCTCATCCCCGTTAGCCGCAAAAATTCGCGGTTGAAGTTTGATTTAGTCTGAAATCCGCTGGCCAGCATGATATCCGTGATTCGGTCATCCGTTTGGCTGAGGAGGCGCTTAGCCTCCTCTATGCGATATTCGTTCATCACCTGCGAGAAATTACGACCGTGAACGCGGTTGATGGTTTCGGACAGGCGTCTGAGCGGTATGCCCATACGCCTGCTCAGGCGCTGAAGCGTCATGCCCGGATCGGTGTACAGCGCGTGAGTGCGGATGAAATCATCTAACGCTTTCGCGAGCTGGTGTTCGTCATTGGTGGCAGGGACAGCTTCAGGCTTCGGATCGGGTGGCGCGGCAAGCCCTGCCTGCGGGGACGAGCGGTGTGTGACGATCAGCAGGGTCAATATCGCCAGCATGACGATGTGGAACGCGGTGATGATGGTCGCCGCGCTATTGCCGCTGTAGAACGCGATATCCAGTGCAATGACGGTGTCTATAGCGCCGGAGATAAGCACATACAGCCCGGCGATAAACGGCGCGCTTTTCCATCTAGGTAATGACGTTTGCCGACGGTGAGCACTGTAAATCAGCGCTGCCCCAGAGCCGAAGTAAATACTCACCAGCATCAGATCGATGAGCGGAACGGTTGTTCTGCTCTGGATGGCGCTTGCGCCAAGGATGAGTAAAGGTGGTAACAGATGACAGAGAGATCGTCGATGTCTGCGGGTTATGTCCTCTGCGGCCTTGTCGCCGTGGGGGAAAAGACACAGCCATAACAGCGGTGGAATCGATGCGGCAATCGCGGGTTGAATAAACGCGGGTAAGGCAACATGGCTGCCCCAACGTAACGCCACCAGCGTCAGGGCAAAACAGCTTACGCCGATGAGTACCGCTTCTGCCGTTGCACTGCGCTTTTGGGTGTTCTTGTTATGGGAATGGTTGTGAATAGCCAGAAACTGGATGCGAAAAAACAAAATAACCAGCAGAAATGCGGTAATAAACGGTAAAGGAATCGCGGTCATCGTGTTTATCAACAACGTTATGGTAGCTATCTGGTCTGATGAAACCGCGCTACCGGAATAAACCCGGTAGCGCAGCGTTCTGTGGTGCGCGTGAATTAGCGGCGGTAATTTTTCTGTGCCGTGTTCACTTTGTTCAGATAGCGACGTGATTCGCCAGACGGATGCTTCGTCGTCAGCGTTTGGTAGACATCGCTCGGTGACATGTTGTTGATCATGCCCACGGCGCGATCGCGATCGCTGGAGAAGACGCGCAACACGCTGCCTGCGCCACCGTTATATGCGGTGATGACGGCGTAGCGTTTTGACGTCGGGTTCTCAATGCCGGCCAGGTAGCTGTTCTTCAGAATCGACAGATAGGCGGTACCCGCGTCGATGTTTTGTTCTGGATCGAACAGATAGCTGCGGCTCGGCTGCCCCCCTTTCCCTTTCATCTTGAAGACGTCGCGTCCTGCGCTGTGCTGCACCACCTGCATCAGACCCAGCGCATCGGAACGGCTGACGGCATAAGGGTTGAAGCTCGATTCTGTCTGCATAATCGCCAGAATCAGCGACTCTTCAATGCCGTAACGCTCGGAAGCCTTACGCACCAGCGGCAGGTATTTGTGCGCGCGCTTATCCAGATGGTTAGGGACAAGCTGCATCGTGACCGACCAGATAACGTGCATGCCGGAGGTGCGTTTTTGCAGACGGTTCTGGAGCAGGTAATCCGCAAAGCTGGCGGCACGACCTTCCCAGCGGATCGGCTGTCCGGTGTTATCCAGCACCTGTCCGTACAGCAGCGGTTCGCGGCTGATTTGAATATCGTTAGCGTCGGAATACAGATCGGTGTTACTGGCGTCATCGCCCATCAGCAGGGTGGTGACAATCGCCTGACGCAGGCTGGCAACGGAGTCGGTTGCCGAAATGGTTTCGATCGTGATTGAACCGGCATCAAAGTTGATGTGGCTACGCGTTTTATATTGATCGGTGTATTTGACGTAGTCTTTAGGGCCGGCGATCAGTACTTCATTCATCCCCCAGATATTTTCGATGTTGTTGGCGAACTGGCCCATCAAAATATCGAAGGCGTTGGTATCCTTGAGAAACTCTTCGTCGTTGGCATTCCCTTTGTTTCCTGAACAGGAAACCAGCAGTGGTGCAATCACCAGCAGAGCTAACATTTTCTTCATATAACAAGCCGTGTCGGAATGGGGACGTAAGCGGGCCCGAAAGCCCGCCATCTCAGTGGCTCGGAGGCGTATAGCCTTCGATGTGTACGTCCTTTCCTTCAAACAGGAATTTGATCATTTCCTGTTCCAGCAGCTTACGGTCGTCAACATTCATCATGCTGAGTTTTTTCTCGTTGATCAGCATGGTTTGCTTGGTTTGCCACTGCGCCCAGGCTTCTTTGGAAATGTCGTTATAGATGCGCTTGCCCAGATCGCCGGGATAGAGCTGGAAATCCTGCCCTTCGGCGTCGCGTTGTAAAAAAGTACAAAAAATCGTTCTGCTCATGCTTCTTCCTCATCAATTTCGCAGGCTTTCAAACGTGTTGACTGCGGGTGAGCCAACTCCCTCAGCAGGCGTTCTACTGGGGCGGCCAGTCCGACAGACGGCGGCTGCGCTAAGTTATACCAGAGACCTGCATCGTCATCCATGCAGGACCTGTTTTGTGAGCGATCGGTCTGCGATACGTCCAGCCAGAGCGGAACGATATCCAGATGAAAATGGCTAAAGGTATGGCGGAACGCGACAAGCTGTTGCAATCCATCAGGATTCAGACCGCGTTGGTGCATCCAGAGTTCCAATTCCCGACGTTCGCTGAACTGTGGGAAGCAAAATAGCCCGCCCCACAGGCCGACGGCAGGGCGCTGTTGCAGCCAGACCTGAGAACCTTGTTGCATCAGCAGGAACCAGCCGGTTTTCTCCGGCAGCGTCTGCTTCGGCTTCTTGCCGGGGTATTGCGCCCAGCTGTGGTTGGCGTAGGCAATGCAGCCGGTGTTCAGCGGGCACAGTTCGCACTTGGGGCGGCTGCGGGTGCAGACCATCGCACCGAGATCCATCATCGCCTGATTAAACTGGCTGACGCCCTCGGCTGGCGTGACGTCTTCGCTCCGCGCCCACAGTTTCTTTTCAACCTCTTTCTTGCCCGGCCAGCCGTCAACAGCGTAGCAGCGTGCCAGCACGCGCTTCACGTTACCGTCGAGAATCGGGTAATGCTGGCCGAGCGCGAGCGACAGCACCGCGCCGGCGGTGGAACGCCCGACGCCCGGCAATGCCGCGACTTCATCAAAAGTGGTGGGGAACTCGCCGCCGTGACGTGACACGATGGTCTGTGCCGCTTTGTGCAGATTGCGCGCGCGGGCGTAGTAGCCCAGCCCGGTCCACAGGTGGAGCACTTCGTCCAGCGGCGCTGCCGCCAGGGCGTTTACGTTCGGAAAGCGTTCCATAAAGCGTTGGAAATAGGGAATAACCGTGGTGACCTGCGTTTGTTGCAACATCACTTCGGATAGCCATACTTTATAGGGAGTTTTCTCAAGCTGCCACGGCAGGGTTTTGCGGCCATAGCGTTGATACCAGTCCAGCACCTGATGGGCGAACTGTTGCGCTTGCATCATAAAATGGGGTCACTATCCGGCAGGTAAAAAGTTTGATAGTGATTCCAGCACAGAGTGAATGTGCTGTAAACCGGAACTTTCCGAGGCAGTGGGCTTGCTAAACCACGGTATCCTTGCATAATGCGCGTTTCATTAACGAAATCGGACAGCAAGTAAGCACTCTTTATGATTAACAACGTCATTTCACCGGAATTTGATGAAAATGGGCGCCCGATGCGTCGTATCCGCAGTTTTGTCCGCCGTCAGGGGCGCTTGACTAACGGGCAACAGCTGGCGCTGGATAACTACTGGCCGGTGATGGGCGTGGAATATCAGACCGAGCTGGTCGATTTTAACGCGCTATTTGGTCGTGACGCGCCGGTGGTGCTGGAAATTGGTTTTGGGATGGGCGCCTCGCTGGTGACGATGGCGGCACAGCATCCTGAGCAGAATTTCCTCGGTATCGAAGTTCACCTGCCGGGCGTGGGAGCCTGTCTTGCTGCCGCACAAGAGGCGGGAATCAGCAATCTGCGCGTGATGTGTCACGATGCGATCGAAGTGCTGATGAATATGATCCCGGATGGCTCACTGTCCATGGTTCAACTCTTCTTCCCAGACCCGTGGCACAAAGCCCGCCATAATAAACGCCGTATCGTCCAGGTGCCTTTTGTCCAACTGGTACAGAGTAAGCTGAAAGTCGGCGGCGTGTTCCATATGGCAACAGACTGGGAACCTTATGCACAACATATGCTCGAAGTGATGACCTCTGTCACCGAGTACCGTAATCTTTCCAATAATAATGAGTACGTTGAGCGGCCGGAGTCCCGTCCGCTGACGAAATTTGAAGCACGCGGCCAGCGTTTGGGGCATGGCGTGTGGGATCTGATGTTTGAGAGGATAAAATAAAATGGCACAAGCTCGTAGCCGTCGTTTACGTAAAAAGCTTCACATTGATGAGTTTCAGGAATTAGGTTTTTCTGTCAGCTTCCGCTTTCCAGAAGGCACTAGCGTAGAAGATATCGATCAGCTGATGGATAAGTTCGTTGACGACGTCATTGAACCAGAAGGACTGGCCTTTGAAGGCAGCGGTTATCTGCTCTGGGAAGGCCTGATCTGTCTGCAAAAAATTGGTCACTGCACCGAAGAGCATCGCCAACTGGTTAGCCGCTGGCTGGAAGAGCAGAAACTGACGGACGTGAAAGTCAGCAATCTGTTCGATATCTGGTGGGATCTGCCAGAACACCTGCTGTAATCCTTGGTCTTATCAAGGCATGCCTGAGCTGATTCTGGCTCAGGCGTTATCCGCCTCATCAAAGGGCGGATTGCCGCTCTCCCGCTACTGCCGTTGTTTTCTTCAGGAGAAAATATGTCGCGTAAAATAACCTTGGGTTTATTGATGTTGCTGTCTTGGCAAGCGCAGGCGGCCTACCAGTGCAACGTGAACCCGCAGGACGACATCATTATCAGTCCGCAACACGTACAGGTCGTGGGTGCCAGCGGCAACTTACAACTCTCCCCGCAGGGCGATATCGTCCGTAACGGTACACCGCTGACTCTGAATGCCGAACAGCGCCAGAAAGCCAAAGCTTATCAGGCGGATTTACGCCAGCAGCTGCCGTGGATCGATCAGGGCGCACAACAGCATCTTGAAAAAGCGCGAGTCGCGCTGGATAACGTCATCGTGCAGGAGCTTGGCAGCGACAGCAATGTGCGCAATCGTCTGACTACGCTGGATAAACAGCTCAAGCAGCAGATGAACCGAATTATCGAACACCGCACCGATGGCCTGACGTTCCACCATCAGGCGATTAAGCAAGTTGAGCAAGATGGCAAGCAGCTCGTGCAGCAAAGCATGGGCGGCGTTTTGCAGGACAGCCTGAACGAGATGGGCGTAAAACAGATGTCCAGCGGCGGCAACCCACTACAGGCGATGATGGGCAACCTCGGTGGTTTGCAGAAAGCGATTCAGGCCGAGTGGAACAATCAGGAACTGGAGTTCCAGCGTTTTGGCAATGATGTATGCGGCCGCGTCACATCGCTGGAAAATCAGCGCAAGAGTCTGTTGCAGTCATTGAAATAAGTATTCACGACGTATACCGATATTAAAGAAAACCGGGCATTGCCCGGTTTTTTGGCGTTTACGGCGCAGGAAACGTGAAACGACGGTGGATCGCTTCCAGTTCATCAAGGATCTCGCCGTCCAGCGTCAGGTTCTGACTGTCGAGATTGATTTGTAGTTGTTCCAGCGTGGTTGCGCCCAACAGCGTACTGGCGACGAACGGCTGCTGGCGCACAAACGCCAATGCCATTTGCGCCGGATCCAGACCGTGCTTTTGCGCCAGCGCCACGTACTCGGCAACCGCTGCCTGAGCCTGCGGGCCGGTATAGCGGGTGAAGCGGCTAAACAACGTGTTACGCGCATTGGCCGGTTTCGCGCCGTTCAGGTATTTCCCTGTCAGCGTACCGAACGCCAGTGACGAATAGGCGAGAAGTTCCACGCCTTCATGCTGGCTGATTTCCGCTAAGCCAACTTCAAAACTGCGGTTCAGCAGGCTGTAGGGATTCTGAATCGACACGATACGCGGCAGGTCGTGCTTTTCCGCCAGATGCAGATAGCGCATCACGCCCCACGGGGTTTCGTTGGAGACGCCGACGTAGCGGATCTTACCGGCACGCACCTGCTCATTCAGCGCTTCCAGCGTTTCCAGCAGCGTTACTACCGATTTGTCGTCAGTATATTGCGGTTTGTCATCCGTATACTGATAGTTCAGCTTGCCAAAACAGTTGGTCTGGCGCTGTGGCCAATGCAACTGATAGAGGTCGATATAGTCGGTGTTTAGGCGTTGCAGGCTGGCATCCAGCGCGGCACGGATGTTTTTTCTGTCCAGCGCCTGCTGTGGGCGGATGCTGTTATCGTTTCCGCGTACAGGGCCGGAGACTTTACTGGCCACAATCAATTTTTCACGTCCGCCACGGGATTTCAGCCAGGAACCGATATAGCTCTCGGTCAGCCCCTGTGTTTCCGGGCGTGGAGGAACGGCGTACATTTCTGCTGTGTCAATCAGGTTAACACCTGCGGCAATGGCGTGATCTAACTGGGCATGAGCGTCTGCTTCGCTGTTCTGTTCGCCAAAGGTCATCGTACCAAGACCCAGCACGCTCACTTCTAAAGAACTATGGGGAATACGGTGATATTGCATTGCCAGCTTCCTTATGTCTGAAAATAGCAGGCGCATTTCCCGTCATTCCGCATGATTTGCTGCGATTCCAATGAGTTTGGGAAAACACACCTGAATTCGACTATAAACGAAGCCGTGGTGAGTGGGGAAGTTTCTTCTGTTGCTCTTCAGCAGGATTTTGCCGAAGAGCGTCATTCGATGGGGAAAATATCGGGTTAGCGCTGCACGATCTGGGAGACTTGATCGCGGTTGATTTGTTTCTGATTACCTTGCTCATCGGTATAGCTGAGCAGCCCGGTATCTTTATCCAGTACGGGTTTTCCTTGCGTCAGGAGCATTTCCCCCTCTTTTGTCGCCATCACGTAGTCACTGGAACAGCCCGCCAGAGTGAATAATAACGCCAGTGTGATTGCCATTTTAATCCGTACTTTCATCATATTAACCTGTTCATCAATGCCAAAGCTTAGGGGGGAGTCTAGCAAATGGTTGCGAGGGATAACGTAGGAATAATGGAAAAAATGTGTTTGGAGAGAGTTAATGTTGTGTAATCAGGCGGCTGGTCGCCGCCTGATTAGGTCGCCTTTATCGTGAGCGCTCGCTATGCGGCGATCAGTGCGTCGTTTTTTCTTTTTTACTGCGCAGCAGGTTCAACGCCTCGACGGACATCGAGAAGAACATGGCGAAGTAGATGTAGCCTTTCGGTACGTGAACGTCGAAGCTTTCCAGAATCAGGGTGAACCCGACTAGGATCAGGAACGACAAGGCCAGCATTTTGACGGACGGATGGCGTTCGACAAACTCGCCGATAGGGCGCGCGGAGAACATCATCACACAAACGGCGATAATGACTGCTGCCATCATAATAAACAGATGGTCAGACAGACCAACGGCGGTGATCACCGAGTCCAGGCTGAAGATAATATCCAGCAGCATGATCTGCACAATCGCGCCAAAGAAAGAGTACACCTTGGAAGTATGGTCTTCTGAACCGCCTTCGACGGTTTCGTGAATTTCCATACTCGACTTCCAAATCAGGAAGAGCCCCCCGAAGAACAGAATCAGATCGCGCGTGGAAATCTCGTTGTCGAATGCGGTAAACAGCGGGTCAGTCAGACGCATGACCCAGGCAATAGAAGCGAGTAGCCCCAAACGCATTAACATCGCACCCATCAGCCCGATGCGGCGAGCTTTGTTTTGCTGGGCTTTAGGCAGTTTGGCGACAACCAGAGACAGGAAAATAATGTTATCGATCCCAAGAACGATTTCCAGAATAGTCAGCGTTCCCAATGCCAACCATGCGTTCGGATCAACAATCCAATCAAACATTATATCAACACACCTTAAACGAAACGTAAACGATATTATACTCTGCCAGATCGGGGACTAAGCAAGCGAAAGTGTGATGTCGTGAAAATATACTCGTCATACTTCGCATTGCAGCCGTGTGCTGGTGTCCCTTTTGCTCTGGTTTTTTACTCTGGGTCGGCGTCAGGCTTTTCCCAGATCGATTCCCTTGTCGCACGATTGCTGCGTAATAGAGTGCGGCGTATAAGGTTAGTGTACGATGAAGCGGGGCGCTGGTGAAGCATCGTGCTAATGAAATTCAGCTGCTGAGCTGCATAAAGTGGCGGGCCAGTAGCGGCGCGGTAAAGGTTTTTTTCAGGTAGAAGCCGCGTGGCAAGGTCAGAATCGGTTGACCAAATTCGCCAATTGCCTCGGTTAATGCCCGGCTATTTGCCGCTTTGGGGCGTAACTGTAGCACTTCACCATGTCGGGCGGTGATGCTTTCTACCCGACCAAGCACGATCAGATCCATCAACTCTTCCCAATCGCAGCGCAGCTGTTCCTCTTCTTCTTCATTGGGGCTCCAGATCAGCGGGGTGCCAATACGGCGTTCCCCCAGCGGAATGTGTCGCGAGCCTTCCACCGGAATCCACAGTACCCGCGCGAGCTTGTGTCGTACGTGGCTGCTTTCCCACGTCACGCCGCTGTTGCCTGTTAACGGTGCGACGCAGACGAACGTGGTTTCCAGCGGTTTGCCCTGTTCATCAATGGGGATAGTTTTTAGCTCAACGCCGATGTCGGGGAAATCTTGCTCGGGCTTGCTACCTGCGCTTGCACCCAGAAAACGCTCCAGCAAGATACCAATCCAGCCTTTATCACGTTTCAGGTTGGCAGGAAGGGGCAGGCGAGCGATGTCCGCTAATTCCGCGAGATTATAACCCGCGAGGGATTGCGCGCGTTCCAGCAACGTGTGCTCACTTGGCGGCGCAGTCGTGTGAACCGTGGGTGAATTCATAGCGTATAGCCCGATATTTTTCCGCTCAAAAAAAATACAATAGATAGAGAATACCAACGCACAGCCTGAAAAACTGTGGAGAAAAACAATAATAGCATGATTCGTAGTGCTTTTTTTTAGTGTGATGGCGATCACTTAACACTGTTTTGCAAACTGTGCACGTGTAGCCACCGACAATAAACAGGATCTTACACTAGGTTATCCACAGATTTCTTGGATAACCCACATAAACATGAATTACTGGTTCGATTTACAGCCTTGACTCCCGACCTTTTTGCTGTTTTTGCCTATTTATTGCCTGACTTTGAGGTATTCCCTGTGGATAAAATCGGCATAGTGCGATCTTTCGCCAATCTTGCGTTGTATGCCATTTGAACAAAAAATAAGGGGTCGCAATTTCAAGTGAAATGGTTTGTAATTTAATGAATAAAAAGCACTATTTTCTAATTCGCATTAATATTTTTTCTTCATTAAAAATGAGTTTTACTCACTTCTTCATGGGTTCTGCACAAAGATGTCCACAGAAAAAGTGAATAAATTGCCGATTCCGGTCTTCACATGTTTATAACTTTGATCTTATCTGTGGGTTATCTTACTTTTATTCGTATCACATGCTTTCTAAGCAGTGGTTTACCACCTGACGGGAGTGTGAAACAATCAGGTCATCTTTGCATTGATGTTTATCGAGGTAGTCCGGTGATCGATGATGATGGCTACCGCCCAAACGTTGGTATTGTAATTTGTAATCGGCAGGGGCAGGTGATGTGGGCCCGGCGCTATGGTCAGCACTCCTGGCAGTTTCCGCAGGGGGGGATTAACCCCGGTGAAAGTGCTGAGCAGGCGATGTACCGCGAACTGTTTGAAGAAGTCGGGTTAAGAAAAAAGGATGTGCGCGTATTGGCATCTACCCGTAACTGGTTACGCTATAAATTACCAAAGCGTTTGGTGCGTTGGGATACAAAACCGGTCTGTATCGGCCAAAAGCAGAAATGGTTTTTGCTACAGTTGATGTGTAATGAGTCGGATATCAATATGCAGAGCAGCGGCACGCCGGAATTTGATGGCTGGCGCTGGGTGAGTTACTGGTATCCGGTACGTCAGGTCGTCTCTTTTAAGCGAGATGTGTATCGTCGCGTGATGAAGGAATTTATCAATCCGGTGATACTGCTTCAGGAGAGTGTTGCGGCTCGGGTGGTTACGCCATCCGGTCCCCGGCGAAAAAGAGGGTAATTCAGGCACATTATGCTCACGCGCTTGCGAGAAATTGTCGAAAACGTTGCGGCAACGGCCCGCCTTAGTGATGCGCTGGACATTCTGGTCAATGAGACCTGTCAGGCTATGGACACGGAAGTCTGTTCCATTTATCTGGCCGATCACGATCGTCAATGTTATTACCTGATGGCAACGCGCGGGTTGAAAAAGCCGCGCGGGCGCACGGTTACGCTGGCGTTTGGGCAAGGCATTGTCGGGCTGGTCGGGCAACGTGCTGAGCCCATCAATCTGGCTGATGCTCGTGCGCATCCCAGCTTTAAATATATCCCCGCTGTGAAAGAGCAACATTTCCGCTCTTTTCTTGGCGTTCCTATTATCTACCGTCGCCACCTGCTGGGCGTACTGGTGGTGCAGCAGCGTGAACATCGTCAGTTTGATAAAAACGAAGAGTCGTTCATGGTGACGCTGGCCACGCAGATGGCCGCTATTCTTTCCCTTTCACAGATAAAAACGCTCTTCGGTCAATACCGTCAGACGCGCGTTAAAGCGCTGGTAGCTGCACCCGGTGTGGCGATTGCCCCTGGCTGGCAGGATTGCACCCAGCCTTCTCTGGAACAGGTTTTCCCCGCATCGAGTCTGGACAGCGAGCGTGAGCGCTCCCGTTTAACGCAGGCGTTGGAAGAAGCAACGGCGGAATTTCGCCGCTTCAGCAAGCGGTTTAGCGCCAGCGCGCAGAAAGAGAGCGCGGCGATTTTCGATTTGTACTCGCACTTGCTGAACGATGCGCGGCTCAAGCGTGAACTCTTTCAGGAAGTGGATGCGGGCAATGCTGCCGAGTGGGCCGTGAAGCTGGTGATCGAGCGTTTTGCTGCGCAGTTCACCAATTTGCAGGATACCTACTTACGCGAGCGGGCGGGCGATCTGCGCGCATTGGGGCAACGGCTGCTATTCCACCTCGACGATAACGCACAAGTCATGGGGCAATGGCCTGAGCGCTTTATCCTCGTGGCGGATGAATTAACGGCCACGCTGCTGGCAGAGCTGCCGCCGGAGCGGCTAGCGGGCGTTGTTGTCTATGACGGGGCCGCCAATTCGCATGCGGCGATTCTCGTCCGTGCGATGTGGATTCCGACGCTGGTGGGCGCGGACATTCAGCCCGATCTGCTGCATCAGCGCCTGCTGATCATCGACGGTTATCGCGGCGAGCTGCTGGTCGATCCTGAACCCGTGCTGGTACAGGAATACCAGCGCCTGCTGACGGAAGAAAATGAGCTGACCCGCCTGGCCGAAGGCGAAATGGAACAGCCTGCCGTGCTGAAAAGCGGCGAACGCATTCAGGTTATGCTGAATGCGGGGCTCAGCGCTGAACACGAAAAACGCTTTATCAATCAGGTTGATGGTGTGGGGCTGTACCGTACAGAAATTCCGTTTATGCTGCAAAGCGGATTTCCGTCCGAGGATGAGCAGATGGCGCAATATCAAAGCATGTTGGCGCTTTATCCTACGCGCCCCGTGATGCTGCGCACGCTGGATATTGGCGCGGACAAGCCGCTGCCTTATCTGCCTATTAGCGAAGAGAACCCGTGTCTCGGCTGGCGCGGCATTCGTATTACGCTCGATCAGCCTGAAATTTTTCTGATTCAGGTGCGCGCGATGCTGCGCGCCAACGCGCATATTGGCAATCTCAACATCCTGCTGCCGATGATCAGCAGTCTGGATGAAATCAGTGAAGCGCGTCGCCTGATCGATCAGGCTGCGGGCGAAGTAGAAGAATTGCTGGGCTTCCCCCAGCCTAAGCCGCGCATTGGCGTCATGATTGAAGTCCCGTCGATGCTGTTCCTGCTCCCTCATCTGGCTTCCCGCATCGATTTTGTTTCGGTTGGCACGAACGATCTGACACAGTATCTGCTGGCAGTCGATCGTAACAATGCCCACGTGGCATCGCTTTATGACAGTCTGCACCCTTCCATGTTGCAGGCGTTGAATATGATTGCCGTCGAGTGCGAGCGGTATAACATTCCGCTTTCCGTGTGCGGTGAAATGGCGGGAGAAGCACTTGGTGCGCTATTGCTAACGGGGTTGGGCTATCGCTCGCTCAGTATGAATGGACGTAGCGTTGCGCGAATTAAATATCTGCTGCGCCAAATTACGCTGGCTGAATCGCAGGCGCTGGTGAAGCAATTGCTCAGTGCGCAGAGCGCAACGGAAGTCCGACAGTGGGCGGCGATTTTCATAGAAGATCGCGGATTGGGCGGCTTGATTCGCGGCGGACCCTAATCTGTCGCGGCGGTGCGGTCCTTCGTTATGAATATACTCTAAATAATTCAAGTTTCAGGAAGGCGGCAAGTGAAGGAGTCCCGATGAGCTTACTTAAGTAAGTGATTCGGGTGAGTGAGCGCAGCCAACGCACATGCAACTTGAAGTATGACGAGTATTAATGTTTTACAGAACTTTTCCCCGATGCGATCAACGAGCGTGGGTGCGTATGCTATGATTCGCCACCGCGGTTCGCAGGAACGGATTCATTCTCCTGCCTTTTGCCTATCAATGACGATCCCGAAAACAGGGATAACACAATAAAATATGTGGTGAATGATGACGACAAGCTATCTGGCGTTTCCTCAGTTTGATCCCGTGATTTTCTCGATTGGCCCGTTGGCGCTGCACTGGTATGGGCTGATGTATCTGGTGGGTTTTATATTTGCCATGTGGCTGGCGGTGCGTCGGGCGAATAAACCGGGTAGCGGCTGGACCAAAGATGAAGTCGAAAACCTACTGTATATGGGGTTCCTTGGGGTCTTCGTCGGCGGGCGTCTGGGTTACGTCTTGTTTTATGCCTTCCCATCATTTCTTGAAAACCCGCTCTATCTTTTCAAAGTCTGGGATGGCGGCATGTCGTTCCACGGCGGTTTAATGGGCGTCATCTGCGTCATGCTGTGGTTCGCGCATCGCACCAAACGCCATTTCTTCCAGGTTGCTGATTTTATTGCCCCTCTGATTCCTTTCGGGCTTGGTGCTGGCCGGTTGGGTAACTTCATCAACGGCGAACTGTGGGGACGCGTGACGACGGATACGCCGTGGGCCATGCTGTTTCCTGGCTCGCGCGGCGAAGATATGGCGCTGGCTGTCAGCAACCCGCAGTGGCAGGCGATTTTTAATCAATTAGGTATGCTGCCTCGTCATCCTTCCCAGCTGTATCAAATGATGCTGGAAGGTGTGGCGCTATTTATCATTCTGAATCTCTTTATTCGTAAATCTCGGCCGATGGGCAGCGTTTCAGGGCTTTTCCTGATCGGTTATGGCATGTTCCGAATCATTACTGAATTCTTCCGCCAGCCGGATGCGCAGCTGGGGCTGTTTGGCGGCCTGTTCAGCATGGGGCAAATCCTGTCGTTGCCGATGGTGATCGCCGGTATTCTGATGATGGTCTGGGCCTATCGCCGTCAGCCTGCACAGCAATAATCCGCCGTCCTTCTTTAATATTTGTGGTGAGGTAGTATGAAACAGTATCTGGATCTGATGAAAAAAGTGCTTGAAGAGGGCACGCCGAAAGCCGACCGTACCGGCACGGGCACGCGTTCTATTTTCGGCCATCAGATGCGTTTCAACTTGCAGGACGGGTTTCCGCTGGTTACCACCAAAAAATGCCACCTGCGTTCGATTATCCATGAACTGCTCTGGTTCCTGAACGGCGATACCAATGTTTCTTATCTGCATGAAAATAAAGTCAGCATTTGGGACGAATGGGCGGATGAGAACGGTGATTTGGGGCCGGTTTACGGTAAACAGTGGCGTTCGTGGGGTGCCGCAGATGGCCGTCAGATCGACCAGTTGAAGAATGTCCTGACCCAGTTGAGACAGGATCCAGATTCTCGCCGTATTATCGTGTCGGCCTGGAACGTGGGTGAGCTGGACAAAATGGCGCTGGCACCGTGCCACGCGTTTTTCCAGTTCTATGTGGCGGATGGCAAACTTTCTTGCCAGCTTTATCAGCGCTCGTGCGATATCTTCCTCGGCCTGCCGTTCAACATCGCCAGTTATGCGCTGCTGGTGCATATGGTGGCGCAGCAGTGCGATCTGGATGTCGGTGATTTCGTCTGGACTGGTGGCGACACGCATCTGTACAACAACCATCTGGAACAGACGAATTTACAGTTGAGCCGTGAACCACGCGCGCTGCCTAAACTGGTTATTAAGCGTCGTCCGGATACGCTGTTCGACTACCGCTTCGAGGACTTTGAAATCGAGGGATACGATCCACATCCCGCCATCAAAGCACCGGTTGCGATCTAAAGCCTCCCCCATGTTTTCAAGGGCCGCGTAATGCGGCCCTTTTTGTTACTTATCTTTGTGCAACGGACCTACCGCTTCCTGAATCGATGGTGCTGGGGAATTTCTAACCCCATCTGCCGCGATAAGCATTAGAGTAAATAGTTCTTCCTCACTGGTAATTTGCATTTTGCGACCAGCATGAGGTTTCATCTGTCGAGATGACACAGTTACACGGTAATCTGTCGGCTCTTTATTCATAATCACCTCGAAAAATGACGATTTATTAGCCGCATTGTCGCGCATTATTTACTCTTCCTCAATGTGCTATCCCCGATTTGAATACGATATAAACCAGTTGAGTAAATCATCTGCCGAGCTAAAGAGAATAGATTTATCCCCGTTTACATCTAAAAATTGATGACTTTTGATATAATAATCAGCAACTTTTTCATTGACTGGGCTTTGAATATAAACGCCTTCACCTTCCACCTTGATGAGGAAAAATAGGATGATGATTAAACAATAAGTCAGCATTTTCCCATCTAGGATAGATCCCTTTTTTGAAAAATTCTGAAGTAACTCAATGCTTAATATATGGTTTGTCGTGTTGAACGAACAAATACAAGCCCCGTCGGGTTTAATGCTGATCAGTTAAGGATCAGTTGAACGATCCAATAGCTGTGTAAGAATCCGGAAGTGTTCTTCATTTCCGGATTTTTTATGCGTATCTCTCAGGCCATCGACCTCGTTTCACGTTACGATTCGACCCGTAATCCTTTGACTTCTCTTGGCGACTTTCTTGACCCAGAACTTATTGCCCGTTGCCTTGCTGAGTCCGGCGTGGTCACCCTGCGTAAACGCCGTCTTCCTCTCGAAATGATGGTCTGGTGCGTTGTCGGCATGGCGCTTGAACGTAAGGAGCCGCTTCATCAGATTGTCAATCGGCTGGATATTATGCTGCCCGGTAACCGTCCCTTTGTTGCTCCCAGCGCGGTTATCCAGGCCCGACAGCGGCTCGGAAGTGACGCCGTTCGACGGGTGTTCACGCACACCGCTCACTTGTGGCACAACGCTGTGGCGCATCCCCACTGGTGTGGATTGACGTTACTGGCGATGGATGGCGTCGTCTGGCGCACACAGGAAACACCTGAAAATGATACCGCCTTCCCGCGCCAGACTTACTGCGGCCAACCTGGCCCCTACCCGCAGGTCAAAATGGTCTGTCAGATGGAGCTGACCAGCCATCTGATAACCGCAGCAGCCTTCGGTACGATGAAAGACAGCGAATATACCCTGGCTGAGCAACTGATAGACCAGACCGCAGATAATACGCTGACGCTGCTCGATAAAGGGTATTACTCATTAGGGTTGCTGAATGCCTGGAAGCGTGCGGGAGAACACCGACACTGGATGATACCGCTTAAGAAAGGTACCCGTTACGAGGAGGTCCGGAAACTGGGAAAAGGCGATCATCTGGTACAGTTGAAAACTACGCCACAATCCCGCAAAAAATGGCCGGGACTGAGTACAGAAGTGACAGCCCGATTACTGACCTATAGCCGTAAAGGAAAAATCTATCAGTTACTGACTTCGATGACTGATGGCATGCGTTATCCGGGAGGTGAAATGGTTGAGCTTTACAGTCACCGTTGGGAAATCGAGTTGGGTTACCGTGAAATCAAACAGACAATGCAACTGAGCAGACTGACACTGAGAAGCAAAAAACCGGAACTTGTGGAGCAGGAGTTATGGGGTGTGCTGCTGGCGTATAATCTCGTGAGATATCAGATGATTAAAATGGCCAGTCAACTGAAAGGTTACTGGCCAAATCAGCTGAGCTTCTCAGAATCCTGCGGGCTGGTCATGAGGATGTTGATGACGCTTCAGGGTGCATCGCCGGGTCGTATCCCTGAACTACTGCGAGATCTGGAGAGTATGGGACAGATGGTGAAGCTGCCGATAAGAAGAGAAAGAACCTTCCCGAGAGTGGTGAAAGAAAGGCCTTATAAATATCGAAAAGCGAAGAAAAACAGCCAGTCAGTTGCTTAACTGACTGGCATTACCCCGTCGGGTTTGGTTATTGGTATGTCAGTATCGATCTTAAAGATAAACCCGAATTCACTATCAGCGTAAAGGCTCATTTTTGCCAAGCGCCAGTCAATATCGAAATCGCTTTCTCTGGCAAGAGCAATGCACCAGTCAACATCATCCTGGTTCATTGGGGAAACTGACATACCAAGGTTAACCGTACTAAAGTAACGATTTGCCACTTCCAGAGCCGAGGTCCCATTTTCTCTCACTGTTGTTGATTTCATTTCGATCTCCTTATCCTGAGTTCGATTCCTCCTTGTCACCGACTTACTCGGGGTGTGACATTACCTCCTTCATTGCGTGGTTTCTCCTGCTATTCCTTCGTTTCTCCTACCTCTCCGCACGCTTTTTCTGTTGTTACATCGTTGCAGTAAAACATTGCGAGCCGCCGCGTATAGCGCTGTTAATGCGCTGTTTTTGCAGATAAGACTCACTATCCTGACGCCATGAAAACAGGGAATCGACAACGGCGAGGGTTTACCTTGCTTGAATTACTCGTGGTGCTGACGATTGTGGCGCTGATGGCGGGTGGCGGTTTGCATGGCTGGATTCAGTATCAGCAAGCAATTCGTCTGGAGCAGAGTGCACAGCAACTGCTGGATTTTTTGAGTCGGGTTCAGGTGAATGCCTACTGGCATAACGAAACCCGCACGGCGAAGCTCATACCGCAGGGTGATCTATGGTGCATGGTGACGGGGCTGAATGAAAAACAGGCAGAGGAGACGTGCCGTGAGAACCATCCGGGACAGTTTGTTCGCCGCACGCAGGATGTTGTGCTGGCAAAGTTCACAAGCAACGTTTTTACGTTCTTTGGTTTGCGTAATGCGGCACAGGCCGGACACATATCATTGTCGAATTCTGCGGGTCAGCTGCGTCTCATCATCTCGGTGAGAGGACGGATACGTCTGTGCAGCGAGGCGCAGGCTGTTCTGGCGATTCCCCTATGCTGAAACCGATAGCGTTGAGACCGACCGTGTTAAGGCAACCAAGGCTGAGGCGTAAGCAGAGTGGATTCACTCTGCCGGAAATCCTGTTAGCACTGAGCTTAGGTAGCCTGATTATGCTGTCGGCGGCACAGTTGTACCCTCTATTGCGCAGTCAAAGTCAGGACAGCGCACAGCTTTTCCGGCTGGAGCAATTGTTCAGTCAGGTGGCGATGGGGGTTGAGAAAGATATCCGTCGGGCTGGTTTTTGTGCGGGAACCTGTCAGGGAAAGGCAATTAGCATAGGGAACTATCCGGGGGAGGCGGAAAACAGCTGTCTGAATGTCTCTTACGATCTGAACCGGAATGGGGTTTGGGACGGTGGGGAACAGCAGGATGCGGAATCTTTTGGCTATCGCCTGCGCGGTCGGTCGTTGGAAATTCAGAGCGGGGCGCATAACTGTCAGGGCGACAGGTGGGAGAAACTGTTTGATCCGCAGGAAGTGGTGCTCACGGTGTTCCGATTACAGCGCCTGTCTGCACAAAATAATACGGCGTTGTATGAATTACAACTGGCTGGTTATTGGGCCAAGCGTCCTGCCGTTCGGCAGCATACCACTCGCCTTATTCTTGGGCGCAACCAATGAGAAAAGGACATCAGGAGGGAAGTGGAACGCTGGCTATGGTGCTGCTCATCGCCATTATCGGCCTGCTGTTGATGTCTGGTTTGCAACGCCAGCTTGATGCTGCTATTCAGGTGGGGAACGATGAACGACATTATCTGCGAGCGTTCAATCAGGCATTGTCCTCGCTGAACTGGGGAAGAGGGCAGCGTTGGATCACGCTAACGGAAAGCTGGCAGTGTCAGCAGTTATCGACAGAACAGCTCGTAGTGTGCTTGCGTGCGGCCTCGGATGGGGAGCAAGGATTACTGCGTGGCGAAGGGACTCTTCCTGCTTCAGCGCGACCGTTGACGTTGTACCAACGCGTGTCCTTTTCAGCACAGTCGTCGGGACAGATTGCGATTCAACCATTGAGTAGCGGCTGGCTAGATTTTTGTCCTGATAAGGAGGTGACACGCTGTGATGCAACAGAATAGCGCGCTGAACAAGGGGGTTGCGAGCCATCAATTTGGTTTTAGCCTGCCGGAAACGCTAGTGGCGGCGCTGCTGTTCGCTGTGTCGCTGATGGGGTTACTGCAATATCACCAGATCTTGCAGCAGTCATTTCAACACCAGTTGCAGCAGCGTCAGGCCTGGCGATTGGCGATGCAGCAGTTGGAGGCCTATGAAGCGGGTGTACGGTATAATCCGTCTGATAGTGATAATACCGCGTCTCTTGCGAGTAAAAACTGGCAGTTTAGCGTGTTAGAGCAGCGACAGAATGGAGAATGCCGTCAGGTAACGGCAAGAGTCATGACGCCACGTCGCTATCAGGCTACACTAAACCGTTGGTTTTGCCTGTCATCGCCTGTTGGATAGGCATACTTGGGTAAACTATGAATTATAAATCGTAAGCCGCGGCGAGCAGGAGCCAGAATGTTTAGAATCTATCACTCCAATCAGTTAGATATCTTGAAAAGACTGATGGTTGAGCTGATAAAACGTCAGCCGCTTGCGGATCCTTTCCAGCAGGAAGTGATTTTAGTTCAAAGCCCGGGGATGGCGCAGTGGCTGCAAATTGAACTGGCTGGACACTTCGGGATTGCTGCCAATATTCAATTCCCGCTGCCCGGTGTTTTTTTGTGGAATATGTGTCGCCATGTGCTGCCGGATATTCCAAAAGAAAGCGCCTTCAGCAAGGATGCGATGACGTGGAAGCTCATGCATTTGCTGCCCGATTTATTGGCTCAGCCGGATTTTGCGGCCCTTAACCACTATTTGCAGGATGATGATAACCAGCGAAAGCTGCATCAGCTTGCCGGACGCGTGGCGGATCTTTTCGATCAATACCTGATTTATCGCCCCGAGTGGATCAAGGCATGGCAAGAAGGGAAACAGGTTGACGATCTCGGCGGGAACCAGCTGTGGCAGTCGGCGCTGTGGCGTGCGCTGGTGGACTACACTCGCGAGCTGGCGCAGCCTGAATGGCACCATGCGATTCTGTATCAACGCTTTATTACTGCGTTAGAACAGGCAAAAACGTGCCCGAAAGGCCTGCCGCCACGCGTTTTTATCTGCGGTATTTCGGCGTTACCCCCGATCTATTTACAGGCGTTGAACGCGCTGGCGCGTCATATTGATGTGCATCTGCTATTTACCAATCCCTGCCGCCATTACTGGAGTGACATTCAGGATTATAAATTTCTGGCGAAGCTAAAAGCCCGCCACCGCCGCTTACATCGCTTTGACGGCGAGCAGACTGATGAAACCCGCCCGCTATTTCGCGCTCCCTTACTGGCAGAAGCGTTGTTCAACGATGACGGTAAACAGTCGATTAATAATCCGCTGCTGGCATCGTGGGGAAAACTGGGACGCGATAACCTTTATCTGCTGGCTGATTTGGATGGCGTGCAGGAGATCGACGCTTTTGTTGAGTCGGATGGCGAAAACCTGCTGCAAACCTTGCAGCGCGATATTCTTGAGCTGGAAGACCACGCGGTAGTGGCCGTCAGTCACGACACGCAGAACACCAGCATGCAAAAACGCCTGCTGGCTCTCGACGATCGTTCGATCGATTTTCACGCTTGCCACAGCCCGCAACGTGAAGTTGAAGTGCTTCACGATCGGCTGCTGGCCATGATGGCCGACGATCCTGAGCTGATGCCGCGCGATGTTATTGTGATGATGGCGGATATCGACAGCTATACGCCGTTTATTCAGGCGGTGTTTGGCAACGCGCCAGATAACCGCTACCTGCCTTTTGCCATCTCCGATCAGCGTGCGCGACATGCGCATCCCGCTTTGCAGGCGGTAATCAGCCTGCTGGATTTACCGACGAGCCGTTTTACGGCGGAACAGGTTCTGGCATTGCTTGAAGTGCCCGCGCTGGCTGCGCGTTTCGGTATTCAGGAAGAAGGCCTACGGCGTCTGCGCCTGTGGGTAGTGGAATCAGGTGTGCGCTGGGGATTGGATGACGACAATGTGCGCGATCTGATGCTGCCGCCAACGGGGCAGCATACGTGGCGCTTCGGCCTGACGAGAATGCTGCTGGGCTATGCGATGGACAGTCAGGTCGGCGACTGGCAGGGCGTGCTGCCTTATGATGAATCCAGCGGCCTGATTGCCGAACTGGCTGGTCAACTGGCCGAACTGCTGATGCAGATCCACCACTGGCGTCAGCGCCTGTCTCAGCCGCGCGTGCTTGTTGACTGGCTACCGCTATGTCGAGAGCTGATCGAAACCTTCTTTGATGCTGACAGCGAGACCGAAGCGGCGCTGGCATTGGTGGAAAAACAGTGGCAGTACGTGATTGGTATGGGCACGATGGCGCATTATCCGCAACAGGTGCCAATCTCCCGGTTACGTGATGAACTGTCGCGGCGTCTCGATCAGGAGCGGCTCAGCCAGCGTTTTCTGGCTGGTTCGATCAACTTTTGTACGCTGATGCCGATGCGTTCCATCCCGTTCAAGGTCGTGTGTTTGCTGGGCATGAATGATGGCGTTTATCCTCGAACGCTGCCACCGCTCGGGTTCGATCTGATGGGGCGGAAAATCAAGCGCGGCGATCGTAGCCGACGTGATGATGACCGCTACCTGTTTCTTGAAGCGCTTCTGTCGGCGCAGCACAAACTTTATATCAGCTATATCGGTCGCTCGATTCAGGATAATACGCGCCGCTATCCTTCCGTATTGGTCAGCGAACTGACGGAATATATCGCACAAAGTTACGTCCTGCCGGGCGATGAAGCGCTGGATATCGATAGCAGCGCGGAGCGCGTGGTGAAGCACCTGTGCCGCGAACATAGCCGCATGCCTTTTGATGCGAATAACTTCCTGTCTGCACCGCAGCCGTTGAGCTTTGCGGCCGAGTGGCTGGCGGCGGCGAACCAGAAAGGAGAAGCTCAGCCTGATTTCGATCGTGAAGCGCTGTCCGAAAGAGCGAGCGATAGGGATGTCAGTCTGGACGATTTAAAGCGTTTTTATCGTCACCCTGTGCGAGCCTTTTTTCAGCTGCGGCTTGGCGTGAGTTTTATGCTGCACAGCGATGAGCTGTTGGATGAAGAGCCCTTTGTGGTTGATAGCCTTAATCGCTATCAATTGAATAGCGAGTTGCTTAATACCTTGATTAATGAAGGCGATAACGAAAAACTGTATCGTCGTGCCAGAGCTGCGGGTGAGTTACCCTATGGCGCGTTCGGCGAAATTTACTGGCAGGAACAGCAGCAGGAGATGGCGCAGTTGGCTGCGCGCGTGCGTGATGAATTAACGCCGTCGCTGTCGGTGAGTCGGGAAGTGGATATTCTCCTTGACGGCGTGCGCATCAGCGGCTGGCTGAATCAGGTGCAGCCGGATGGTTTGCTGCGTTGGCGTCCCGGCACGCTTTCCATGAAGGATGGCATTACGCTGTGGTTGGAACATCTGGCCTACTGTGCAACGGGCGGGCAGGGTGAAAGCCGGCTGTATGGGCGGGAAGATACGGCGTGGCGCTTTGCTGCCTTGTCGGAAGCGCAGGCCAGAGAACATCTGTCTGTCATGCTGGATGGCTATCGTCAGGGAATGAACAAGCCGCTGTTATTGCTCAATAAAGCGGGGAGCGCCTGGCTGGCTGAATGTTATGATCGTGAAAGCGACAGCCTGCGGTCGGATGAGGAAGCGCAGAACAAAGCGCGCGCCCGTTTACTGCAAGCCTGGCAGGGCAACATGGGAATGCGGGGAGAAGGTGAGGATTATTACCTGCAACGCATTATCCGTGAGTTGGATGAAAAGCGAATGAATGAGGTGATTGAAGCGGCGCAAATTTGGCTACTGCCACCGTTCCGCTCTAATCTGGCGTGATGAGTTTGTTTTGGGTAATGCCCGAGTCGATTTCGAGGTGCGAGAAGATAACGCACTGCAACGTGAAAAGTGATGGATATGAGGTTGGAGAATTGCATGCGTAAACAGTGGGTCTGGATTACCGGGTGGTTTCTTTTATTCACATTCTGGCTTCCGGCGAGTTGGGCTGAGACGGGCTGGCAGCCGCTGGCTCAGACGATTCGAAAAAGCGAAAAAGATCCGCGGCAATATCAGGCGATCAAACTGGATAATGGAATGACCGTTCTATTGGTTTCCGATCCGCAGGCACCCAAATCGTTGGCATCACTGGCGCTGCCTATTGGCTCGCTGGACGATCCCAATAATCAACTGGGATTAGCGCATTACCTCGAACACATGGTGCTGATGGGATCGAAACGTTACCCAGAGCCAGAGGCGCTGTCCGAGTTTTTGAAAAAGCATGGCGGTAGCCACAATGCCAGCACGGCGTCTTACCGTACGGCGTTTTATCTGGAAGTAGAAAATGATGCGCTGCGACCAGCCGTAGATCGGATGGCGGATGCGATTGCGGAACCGCTGCTCGATCCGGTGAATGCCGATCGTGAGCGTAACGCGGTCAATGCGGAATTAACCATGGCGCGTTCGCGCGACGGTCACCGCATGGCGCAGGTGGGGGCGGAAACGCTGAACCCAGCGCACCCAAGCGCGCGTTTTTCGGGGGGGAATCTTGAAACCCTGAGCGATAAACCCGGCAGCAAACTGCATGATGAGCTGGTGAAGTTCTATCAGAAATACTACTCCGCCAACCTGATGAAAGGGGTGATTTACAGCAATCAACCTCTGCCTGAACTGGCGAAATTGGCGGTTGATACATTCGGGCGCATTCCTAATCACAACGCCAGTGTTCCTGCGGTTACCGTTCCTGTGGCGACGGAAAAGCAGCGCGGCGTAATGATTCACTATGTTCCTGCTCAGCCAAGAAAACAGCTGCGCATTGAGTTTCGCGTCAGCGATATTAGCCAGGAATTTCGCAGCAAGACGGATACCTACATTAGCTATCTGATCGGCAACCGCAGCCAGAATACGCTCTCTGACTGGTTGCAAAAGGAAGGGCTGGTTGAGTCTATCGGGGCGGGTTCTTCGCCGATCATCGACCGTAATGGCGGCATGTTCGCTATTTCAGCCTCGCTGACCGATAAAGGTCTGGCACAGCGTGATGAAGTGATCGCGGCGATATTCCGTTACCTGCAACAAATCCGCACCGAGGGGATTCAGCAGCGCTATTTTGATGAGATCGCGCATGTTCTGGATTTGGATTTCCGATATCCGTCCATCAGCCGTGATATGGACTACATCGAATGGTTGGTGGATACCATGCTGCGCGTGCCGGTCGAACATACGCTGGATGCGCAGTATGTTGCCGATCGCTACGATCCGAAAGCTATCGCCGCACGACTGGACGAGATGACGCCGCAGAACGCGCGCGTCTGGGTCATCAGCCCGAATGAGCCGCATAATAAAGTGGCCTATTTCGTCGATGCGCCGTACGAGATGAATAAAATCCCGTCAGCAACATTCGCAAAATGGAAAACGCTGGGGCAGAAAATGTCACTGTCGTTGCCGACGATAAACCCTTATATCCCGGATGATTTCTCCCTGATCAAAGCCGATAAGGCGATGACTAAACCGACACTCCTGCTTAATCAGCCGGGGCTGCGCGTGCTGTATATGCCAAGCCACTACTTCGCTGATGAGCCGAAAGCGGAAATCACGCTGTTCCTGCGTAATCAGGAAGCGCGCAGTACCGCCCGTAATCAGGTGCTGTTTGCGTTAAACGATTATCTGGCAGGTCTGGCGCTGGATGAACTGAGCTATCAGGCTTCGATCGGCGGCATCAGTTTCTCCACCCGCAGCAATGATGGTCTGGTGATTAGCGCCAATGGCTATACCCAGCATTTGCCACGGTTGCTGCTGACGTTGGCGGATGGCTACGCCTCCTTTACTTCGACGGAAGCACAGCTGGAGCAGGCGAAATCCTGGTACATACAGCAGCTGGATGCGGTAGAGAAATCAAAAGCCTTTGAACAGGCGTTGCAGCCCGTTCAGGCGATATCGCAATTGCCTTACTTTGAGCGCGCAGAACGTCGTAACCTGCTGAAGAATATCCGTTTACAGGATGTGGTTAACTACCGCAAAGACCTGCTGCAAAAAGCCACGCCGGAAATGCTGGTCGTCGGCAATCTGGCACCAGAGAAAGTCACCGAGCTGGCGAATACGCTGAAGGCGCATCTGAAGGCTGGTGGCGAAAATCTGTCGCGCAGCGATGATGTCAAAGTCAGTAAGCCGCAGCTTGCTAATCTGCAACGCCCGGGCAGCAGCACGGATTCTGCGTTAGCCGCGGTGTATGTACCGACGGGGTATTCGGAAACGGAAAGCATGGCGTATAGCTCGGTGCTGGGGCAGATCGTTCAGCCTTGGTTCTATAGCCAACTGAGAACGGAAGAGCAACTGGGTTACGCGGTGTTTGCCTTCCCAACCACGGTCGGCCGACAGTTGGGCATTGCCTTCCTGCTGCAAAGCAACAGCAAACAGCCTGCTTATCTGTATCAGCGCTATGAAGATTTTTACCTGAAAGCGCAAAAACGACTGCGCGAAATGAGTAAAGAAGAGTTTGAGCAGTATAAGCAAGGCGTGATGAATGAGCTGAGCCAGCGCCCGCAAACCTTAGGCGAAGAGGCCAGCCGACTGCGTCGCGATCTGGATCGGGAAAACTTCGCTTTTGATTCACGCGAGAAACTGCTCGAACAAATCAAACCGCTGACGGTGACGCAACTGGCCGATTTCTTCCAGAAGGCGCTGAAGCCTGAAGGCCTGGCGATTCTGTCGCAGGTTTCTGGCAGCCATCATGGTAAAGCCGACTATGCCGCACCGAAAGGATGGCATACCTACGCGGATGCGTCTTCATTGCAGAAAACGTTACCGCGTGAGAAAGCACCTACGATGATCCCTGCGCCAGTAACATCAGAAGCTGTTGGTAAGGTTTCAGCAGAATGAAAAATGCCGCGCCGCAATCATTAGACGTCATGACGTTGCCGCTCCTCGGGGAGCGGCTGATTGAGGCGTCGGCCGGAACGGGGAAAACCTATACGCTGGCTGCGCTTTACCTGCGCCTGTTGCTCGGGCTGGGCAAGCAAGCCGCGTATCCACGTCCGCTATTGGTCGAAGAAATTCTGGTTGTGACCTTTACGGAGGCCGCGACCGAAGAACTGCGAGAGCGTATTCGTGCCCGAATCCACGCTTTACGCATCGCCTGCCTGCGTAAAAGCGCGCAGGGTGAAGAGGCGGGAAAGCCTAAAGATACTTCGCTAGCGCAGCTGCTGGCGGAGATTTCGGACCACCGCAGTGCGGCCGACGTATTGCTGGCGGCCGAACGCCAAATGGACGAAGCGGCGATCTACACGATCCACGGCTTCTGCCAGCGTATGCTCAGTACCAATGCGTTTGAATCTGGCGTGCTTTTCGAACAGGTGCTGATAGAAGATGAACAGCCGCTGCGCCGTCAGGCCTGCGCTGATTTCTGGCGTCGTTATTGCTATCCGCTGCCGGTCGAGGTCGCACGTATTGTCGGTCTGGAGTGGAAAGGGCCGGAAAACCTGTTGGCCGATCTGGCGCCTTATCTGCACGGTGAAGCCCCTGCGTTTCGCTTGCCGCCAGAAGAAGATGAAACGCTGCTGAGTCGACATGAAAAGATCGTGGCGACGATCGATGCGTATAAACAACGCTGGCTGCTGTCGGCAGCGGAACTGGAAGCGTTGATTAGTGCTTCTGGCGTCGATAAACGCAGCTACAGCAGTAAGCATCTTCCCAACTGGCTACAAAAAGTCACGCTGTGGGCAGAGCAGCCGACGCTGGATTATCAGTTGCCGAAAGATCTGGTGAGATTTACCCAGCAAACGTTGATTGAGAAAACGAAGAAAGGTGAGCCGCCTGTCCATACCCTCTTTGAGGAGACCGAACGGCTGCTTGAAGCGCCGCTGTCGCTGCGCGATTTAGTCATTGTTCGCGCGCTGTCGGCGATTCGGGAGTCGGTAAGTGAGGAAAAACGGCAGCGAGCAGAACTGGGATTTGACGATCTGCTGAGCCGTCTGGATGTTGCGTTGCAGCAGCCGAGTGGTGAACAGCTTGCCAGCGCGATTCGCGAACGCTATCCGGTAGCGATGATCGATGAATTTCAGGATACCGATCCCCAACAGTACCGTATTTTCCGAACGCTGTACGTCGGGCAGCCGCAGTGTGGGCTACTGCTGATCGGTGATCCTAAGCAGGCTATTTATGCGTTTCGCGGTGCGGATATTTTTACCTACATGCACGCGCGCGGAGAAATAGCCGCGCATTATACGTTGGGTACGAACTGGCGCTCGTCGCACCAGATGGTACGTGGTGTTAACCGCCTGTTTGAACGCCTCGACTCTCCTTTTATTTTTCAAAATATCCCTTTCCTGCCAGTTAAGCCTGCCGAGTCCAAGCGCGGTCTGGTGTTTGAGGTCGCGGGGCAGCCTCAGCCTGCGCTGCAATTCTGGCTAACGGGTTCAGAACCGATTGGCGTAGGAGATTATCAGCAGCAGATGGCGCGTCAGTGTGCGGCGCAGATTCGTGACTGGCTGGCGGCCAGTCAGCGAAATGAAGCCTGGCTGGTCACCGACGATTCCCGCCGTTTGGTCAGAGCATCTGACATGAGCGTACTGGTGCGTAGCCGACGTGAAGCCTCGCTGATTCGTGACGCGCTGAGCCGTTTGTCCATTCCTTCGGTGTATCTGTCCAATCGCGACAGTGTATTCAGCACGCCAGAAGCCAGCGATATGTTGTGGCTGTTGCAGGCGGTGCTGGCACCGGAGCAGGAGCGTACGTTACGCAGCGCGATGGCGACGACTCTGATGGATCTGGATGCTGAACAGGTTGATGCATTAGGACAAAGCGAAGCCGCGTGGGATGCGCTGGTGGATGAATTTGCAGGTTACCGTGCTCTGTGGCGTCAGCGCGGCGTACTGCCGATGCTGCGTGCGCTGATGAGTCAACATCAACTGGCGGAGAACCTGCTGGCGAGTGCGGAGGGCGAACGCCGCATTACCGATATTCTGCATATCGGCGAGTTATTGCAGGATGCCTCGGCAACGCTTGATAGCGAACATGCGCTGGTGCGCTGGCTATCACAGCAGATTGTCCAACCTAATCCGCAGGCAGAGAACCAGCAGCTACGTCTGGAAAGCGATCGTCATTTGGTGCAGATCGTGACGATCCACAAATCGAAAGGGCTCGAATACCCGCTGGTGTGGCTGCCTTTTATCAGTAACTTCCGCGTGCAGGATCAGGGGATTTACCACGATCGCGAAAGCTATCAGGCCGTGTTGGATCTGCAAAATAATGAAGAAAGCCAGACGCTGGCGGAAGAAGAGCGGTTGGCGGAAGATTTACGTTTGCTGTATGTCGCGCTAACCCGTTCTATCTATCACTGTAGCGTGGGTGTCGCCCCCGTTCAGCGGTCGCGTAAGAAAGACGGCAGCAGCGATATGCACCAGAGCGCGCTGGGCTATTTACTCCAGCGCGGTAAAGAAGCCGAGGCCGCCACGTTAGTCAGCGAGCTGGAAGGCATGGTTGGCGACGGTGTCGCATTGACACCGCTACAGGCTACGGAAGAACAGCGCTGGCAGCCGGATAGACCGGAACTGGCAGAGCTGCGGGCTCGCCACATCGAACGCCAGCTGCGCGACGGCTGGCGAGTAACCAGCTATTCGGGGCTTCAGCAGCATGGTTCTGCCAGTGCGCAGGATCTGGTGCCGCGTCTGGATATCGAAGCAATAGGCGAACGTCAGGAAGCGGATGAAACCCAACTGACACCGCATACGTTCCCGCGCGGCGCGAGTCCGGGTACGTTTTTACATAGCCTGTTTGAAACGCTGGATTTCACTCAGCCCGTTGAGGATGACTGGCTAGCCGAGCAGTTACAGCTACAGGGATTTGAAGCATACTGGCACCCGGTGTTAAAGGCGTGGATGGATACGCTTTTACATACGCCGCTTAATGAGCAAGGGATCGCGCTATCGGCGCTGGATAACGCCGATAAGCAGGCCGAATTACAGTTCTATATCCCGATTGACGCGCCAATACAGGCAGCGCAGCTTGATCGACTGGCAAAGCATCACGATCCGCTATCTGCACGCTGTCCGGCGCTCTCTTTTCAGCAGGTGAAAGGCATGCTGAAAGGGTTTATCGATCTGGTGTTCCGCTGGGAAGGGCGTTATTACCTGCTGGACTATAAGTCCAATTGGCTCGGCCCTGATGCCAGTGCATACACCCAAACGGCCATGATGCAGTCGATGGCCGAACATCGCTATGACCTGCAATACCAGCTCTACACGCTGGCTTTGCATCGCTATCTGCGTCATCGCATTGCGGATTATGACTATGAGCGTCATTTTGGCGGGGTGTTTTATCTGTTTTTACGCGGCGTTGAAGCGTCTCACCCCGGCAATGGCATCTTTGCTTGTCGTCCCTCTGCTGAATTTGTTTTCGGGCTTGATGCACTCTTTAAGGGAAAGACGCCTGACGATGCTGATACAGGAATTCCCTCATGATTGCGTTACTTGAAACGGCACTGACGCGGCGGTTGCTGCGCCCTCTGGATGTTCAGTTCGCCAGAATGTTGGCGGATGAAACGCAGCCCGATCTGCTGTTGGCCGCCGCCTGTCTGAGTGCACATTCGGGGGCGGGGCACGTGTGTTTACCGCTGGAGAATTTGCAGGCGCAGACGCTGTTTGACGGCCGCGAGCCTGAACTGGCGCAACAGTTGCTTGCGGCGGCAGGACTAAACACGGTTTCCGCATGGCAGCTGCGCTTACTGGCGTCCGATGCCGTCAGCGACGGCAGCCAGCCGACGCCGCTGGTGCTGCAAGGAGAAAAGCTGTATTTACAGCGTAGCTGGCAGAGCGAAGGGCGCGTGGCGCGGTTTATTGCCAGCGAGCGCGATACGCTACCCGTTGATGAATCTGCGATCCGAGCGGTTCTGGATCGGCTGTTTCCTGACGCAGGCGAAGAGATTAACTGGCAGAAGGTCGCCGCAGCTGTCGCCTTGACGCGCCGCATTGCGGTTATTTCCGGCGGGCCGGGAACGGGGAAAACGACGACGGTGGCCAAATTGCTGGCGGCGCTGATTGAGCTGAATACGGGAGAGACGTTGCGTATTCAACTGGCTGCGCCGACTGGGAAAGCGGCTGCGCGGCTCACGGAGTCGCTGGGGCAGGCGCTGCACCGTCTTGCGGTAGAGCCTCGGCTGCGGGATGCGTTTCCGCAGGAAGCGACAACGCTGCATCGTCTTTTGGGCGCGGTGACAGACAGTCAGCGCCTGCGTCACCATCAGGACAACCCGCTGCATTTGGATGTGCTGATTGTGGATGAGGCCTCGATGGTCGATCTGCCGATGATGGCAAATGTGATCGCTGCGCTTCCGCCACACGCCAGAATTATCTTTCTGGGTGACCGCGATCAGTTAGCGTCCGTCGAGGCGGGTGCGGTGTTGGGCGATATCTGTCGTTTTGCCGAGGCTGGCTATAGCCGTGAGCGGGCGCAGCAATTGCTGCGACTGACGGGCTGTCAACTGGATGAAAGCGGCCCTGAAGGGCAGACGACAGTCAGTGACAGTATTTGTCTGTTACGCCGGAGCTACCGTTTCGATCCGCATTCCGGGATTGGTCAACTGGCGCTGGCGGTTAACGGCGGTGATGATGCGCGTGTGCGTGCGGTGTTAAACGGCGAGTTTGCCGACATTACCTGTAGCCCGTTAACCGATGCTGAAGAGTATCAGGCCATGCTGGCACAGTGTGTCGAAGGGTATCGTGATTATCTACAGCTTGTTGCTACGGGATCCACGCCGGATGCTGTGCTGCTTGCCTTCCAGCGCTATCGCCAGCTGTGCGCATTGCGCGAAGGGCCATTTGGCGTAGCAGGGCTGAATCAGCGCATCGAGCAGGCTTTGCATCAGGCTGGGCTGATTCAGCGCAGCCGTAATCCGCTTAACCGCTGGTATTCCGGCCGACCGGTCATGATTGAACGTAACGATGCCGCATTGGGTCTGTTCAATGGGGATATCGGTCTTGCCATGATGGGAGAAAGCGGGGAACTGCGCGTATTTTTCCCGTTGCCAAATGGCGAAACCAAAGACGTTACGCCAAGCCGTCTGCCGCCGCATGAAACGGCCTATGCGATGACGGTGCATAAATCACAGGGATCGGAGTTTGATCATACGGCGCTGGTGCTGCCTAACCACTATTTGCCGGTGCTGACGCGGGAGCTGGTGTATACCGCCATCACCCGCGCGTGCCAGCGTTTGTCACTCTATACCGATGTCCGTATTCTCTGCCGAGCGGTGAAAACGCCAACGCAACGCTATAGCGGCCTGGAAGAGAGAATTAGCGCACTGATGAATGGCGACACACCTTAAATCATTTGTGTTGCAGGCTGGCAAGGCCCACGGCGGGCCGAGTCGGTGAGGGCAATCAAATGTGATGAATAGAACGTCAGGCAGACTCGCGTTCAATCAGTGAAAAACCGATATCCACGATGGGAGAGGGTACGCTCTTCCCCTCAATTTTTTCTGCCAGCATTGCCGCTGCGTCGGTGCCGATCTTCCAGCGATCAACCCTGACCGTTGTAATCGTCGGTTTGCTGTGTGCAGCGAAATCCAGATCGCCAAATCCCATGACTGCCAGTTGCCCCGGCACCGCTAATCCTCTGGCAGCCGCTTCGATCATCACACCTTGCGCCAGCGTATCGGAACTGCAAATGATGGCATCAAAAACGTCGCCATTAGCCAGAAGTTCACTCAGCCCTTGTCGCCCTAACGCCAGCGTCGCAGGCCACGGGGCGATGGCTTCACGCACGTAGCTTTCCGGCTGTTTTTGTATGAGGTCGTAAATGCCTTTCTTACGTAATCCGGCACGCGTGTCTTCGGTCCAGACAAGGCCAAAGCGCGAATGTCCTTTACCCAGCAAATAGTGCCCAATAGCGTTCCCGATATTTTCATGGGAAAAACCGACCAGCATATCGAGCGGCGTCGGGGTGAGATCCCAGATTTCAACGACGGGGATCGTGGCGTTGAGCAGAAGACGTTTGAGTTCGGGCGTGTGGTGAATACCGGTGAGGACGATCCCGTCTGGGCGACGAGAAAGCAGGGTAGCGACAATCTCTGCCTCGGATTCATTGGTATAGCCAGCAACGCACAACAGCATGTGGTAACCGCGTGCGGCCAGCTCATCGCTGATTGCCTGAACGGTATCAACGAACATGTTGTTATTGATTTGCGGTACAACGACGGCGATCAGCTTACTGCGTCGGGAGGCGAGCCCGCCCGCTAACATATTGGGGATATAACCTGTGGCGCGGACCGCTTCCATCACCTTGTTCACGGTTTCTGCACGAACAATCTTCGGATTGTTCAACGCGCGGCTGACGGTCATGGGCGAAATGCCTGCGGCACGCGCGACATCTTCAAGCGTGGGAGCACGCGGCGGCATGCTGCTGGCGTTCTTATCGCGTTTCAATCACGGGTTCCCTTCTGAGGCTGCGCGCATATTCACATGTCGCTGGATTATCGTTGATGGTACATCGGTTTACCAGTCGCCTGTGTTTCTGACAACCTGCCGAATTGTCTCGCTTTTTCGGGCTGGCCCAAGAGCTGGCTAGGCGGTATTTCCGCTGTATCCTCTAACTTTTTGTGGTGATTGCGCAATCATTAATTTTGTCTCTTGATGGACGGTTTTATCGTGATAATGATTATTATGTGATATGCATTGCATGTTTTTTCTTCATTTATCGCTATCTTCCTTCTGTTTATGAATGTTAGCGCAATCATTTTACGAGGTAAGACATGACCATCAGTGCAAATTCAGCAGCAGTTAGCTATGCAAAAGTCACGAACGTCAGGACGGCTGCCGAGTCGGGCGATCGAATCGAATGGGTAAAACTCTCTCTGGCGTTTTTGCCGCTGGCAACGCCGGTTAGTGATGCGAAAGTACTGACCGGAAGGCAGAAACCCCTGACCGAAGTCGCCATTATTTTTGCGGAAATCCGCAGTCGTGATGGGTTTGAAGGGGTCGGGTTCAGCTACTCCAAGCGAGCGGGCGGACAGGGCATTTATGCCCATGCGAAAGAGATTGCCGATAATCTGCTGGGCGAAGATCCGAACGATATCGATAAGATCTATACCAAGCTGCTGTGGGCTGGCGCATCGGTTGGCCGCAGTGGCATGGCAGTACAGGCGATTTCTCCGCTCGACATCGCGCTGTGGGACATGAAAGCCAAGCGTGCGGGCCTGCCTCTGTCTAAGCTGCTGGGCTCACACCGTGATTCCGTGCAGTGTTACAACACCTCCGGCGGCTTCCTGCATACGCCATTGGATCAGGTATTAAAAAATGTCGTGATCTCCCGTGAAAGCGGCATCGGCGGGATCAAACTGAAAGTCGGCCAGCCGAATACGGCGGAAGATATCCGTCGCCTCACCGCGGTGCGTGAAGCGCTGGGGGATGACTTCCCGCTGATGGTGGATGCCAATCAGCAGTGGGATCGCGAAACGGCGATTCGGATGGGCAGAAAGATGGAAGCCTTTAATCTGATCTGGATTGAAGAGCCGCTGGACGCCTACGATGTGGAAGGTCACGCAGCGCTGACGGCCGCGCTGGATACGCCGATTGCCACTGGCGAGATGCTGACCAGCTTCCGCGAGCATGAACAGCTGATCCTCGGTAACGCCAGTGATTTCGTCCAGCCGGATGCACCGCGTGTGGGTGGGATTTCGCCTTTCCTGAAAATTATGGATTTGGCTGCGAAGCACGGTCGTAAACTGGCACCGCATTTTGCGATGGAAGTGCATTTGCATCTGGCTGCGGCCTATCCGATTGAACCCTGGCTGGAACACTTCGAGTGGCTGAATCCACTTTTCAACGAGCAGCTAGAGCTGCGCGATGGGCGCATGTGGGTATCCGATCGTCTGGGGTTAGGATTTACGCTGAGTGAACAGGCAAGGAAGTGGACAACGCTGAGCTGTGAGTTTGGCAAGCAGCCATAAGCGGATGAAAACATCGTGAGCGAATGAAAACAGCGTGGCCGATTTTACGATCGGCCACGAGAAGCGTTATCGAGTGGAATAACTCAGAGATCCAGCACCAGAATCTTCGAGCGACGCTGGTAGTTATACAGCGCCTGCTTTTTCTTCGGCAGCATTTCCACTTCGGCGGGTAAAAAGCCGCGTTCCTGGAACCAGTGGATGCTGTGCGTTGTCAGCACGAACAGCTTTTGCAGACCCTGCTGACGCGCCTGAGCGGCAACGCGCAGTAACAGCATATCGCCGCGTGATGAACTGCGGTAATCCGGGTGAACCGCGACGCAGGCCATTTCGCCGATGCTTTCTTCTGGGAATGGGTAAAGCGCAGCACAGGCGATGGTCAGGTTATCACGTACCACGACGGTGAATTTGTCGATTTCCATTTCCAACTGCTCGCGCGAGCGTCTGACCAGAATACCTTGCTCTTCCAATGGGCGGATCAGTTCCAGAATACCGCCAATGTCATTGATGGTCGCCCGGCGAACTTGCTCGGCGCTTTCCATCACGATCTGCGTACCGATGCCGTCGCGTGAGAACAGTTCTTGCAGCAGCGCGCCGTCGTCCTGATAGCTGATCAGGTGGCTACGGCGTACGCCGCTGCGGCAGGCTTTGACCGCGCCGCGCAGGAATCGGACCGTCCCCGAATGGTAATCGCCAGTCTGTTCCAGCGCATCAATACGCTGCTGTGCATCGTCAGGGAACAGCTCGGAAATGATGTTGCCTTCTTCATTGGTTACGCCCTGCGAGGAGCAGAAGCCGATCATCTTTTCCGCTTTCAGCTTAATAGCGAGCTGGGTCGCGACCTCTTCCGAGGTTAAATTGAAACTTTCACCGGTGACTGAAACCGCAACCGGACCGAGCAGCACAATGGCACCGCTATTCAGCTGGCGGTGAACGGCTTCCTCATCAATGCGGCGAATACGGCCGCTGTGGCAATAGTCCACACCGTCATCCACGCCAAGCGGCTGCGCGATAATAAAGTTACCGCTGACGACATTAATGTGGGCGCCTTGCAGCGGCGTGTTGTTCAGGCTCATCGACAGCCGGGCGGTGATGTCCAACTGCAACATTCCTGCTGCCTGCTTGACCAGCTCCAGCGTGGTGCTGTCGGTGATGCGGGTGTTTTTATGGTAGAGAGGCTCGTAGTGATGCGTTGTCAGATTGGCATCGATCTGGGGACGAGCGCCATAAACGACCACCAGCTTGATCCCCAGACTGTGTAGCAGCCCGATATCATTTACGATGCTAGAGAAGTTGGCATGTTCAATGGCTTCGCCACCTAACATGATGACAAACGTTTTGCCGCGGTGGGCATTGATATAGGGAACTGAATGGCGGAAGCCCTGAACCAGTTCTGTACTCCGTTCCTTCACTGCGAGCCCTCTTTGCATTTTTATTCGTAATTTCTGTATTTTTATTCTTTATGACGTAAAAGGCAAGAGGAAGTATTAACCAGAAAAGCGAGGATTAATGCTTCATCTTGAGACCATGCCCTAAATAATTCGAGTTGCAGGAAGGCGGCAACCGCGCGAGTCCCCAGGAGCTTACATAAGTAAGTGACTGGGGTGAGTAAGGGAAGCCAACGCACATGCGGCTTGAAGTATGACGGGCATGAATAGGATTTTTGCATGACAGCATGGAATAGATTCGTTAAAGTTTTTGACAATTTTTACCTTTATTCATTTTTTAATGGCCTATCCCGCGCATTCGCAACACAACAATGCAGGATAGCGCACAGCAATCAGATCGGAGTGGCATGTCTCATTCGAATCATCATCTGACTCGACGGCGTCTATTACAAAGCGCAGCAGCAACCTGGCTGTTAAGCGTAAGTGGGGTAGGAATAGCGGCGACAACGCAGGTCGTTGCCGTGCGCGTCTGGCCGTCCTCCGCCTATACCCGCGTCACGCTGGAATCCAATCACCCGCTGAAATATAAACAGTTTAGTCTGAGTAATCCTGAACGCATCGTGGTGGATATCGAAAATGTTCATCTGAACAGCGTACTGAAGGAGGTAGCCAGCCAGTTTACGTCGGATAACGACCCGCTGATTAAAGAAGCGCGCATCGGCCAGTTTGATAAAACCACGGTACGCTTGGTGTTGGAGCTCAAGCAGCAGGCGACGACCAAAGTCTTTACGCTAGGGCCAGTGGCTGAATTCAAGCATCGATTGGTGCTGGATTTGTATCCTGCGGCAGGTCGTTACGACAACGAAGAAGATCCGCTGCTGGCACTGCTGGAGGATTATAACAAAGGCGATCTGGAACGTACGCTGCCGGCAGAAGCGCCGAAAGCCGGGAAAGCCGGGCGGGATCGTCCGCTGATTATCATGCTCGACCCCGGCCACGGCGGTGAAGATCCCGGCGCGATTGGCAAGAATAAAACGCGCGAGAAAGACATCGTGCTGCAAATCGCTCGCCGCCTGCGCAAGCTGATCGATAATGAATCCAACATGAAAGCGTATATGACGCGTAATGAAGATGTGTTCATTCCGCTGCGCGTGCGGGTGGCGAAAGCGCGCAAGCAGCGTGCCGATCTGTTCATTTCGATTCATGCGGATGCGTTTACCAATCGATCGGCAAGAGGATCGTCGGTTTTTGCCCTGTCAAAGAAAGGCGCAACCAGTACCGCCGCCAGATTTCTGGCAGAGACCCAGAACGAATCGGATTTGATCGGTGGCGTGAGCATGAGCGGCGATCGCTATTTGGATCACACCATGTTCGATCTGGTGCAGACCGTGACGATTGGCGACAGCCTGACGTTTGGTAAAGAGATCCTGACCCGACTGGGCAGGGTGAATCGTCTGCATAAAAACAGCGTCGATCAGGCCGGGTTTGCAGTACTGAAAGCGCCGGATATTCCGTCTGTTCTGGTTGAGACGGCATTTATCAGTAATCTGGAAGAAGAGCGCAAGCTACGCACCAGCCATTTCCAGCAGCAAATTGCGGAATCCATTTTTGCAGGAATTAAAGCCTACTTTGCCAGTCAGGCTGAGCGGTAGTTGATGTTGCCGATGTAACTCGTACGATGACCGCGCCTAACTGGCGCGGTTCAGAAGGAAGATGTCTGGGGCAGTAGAAACAGATAATGCGTAGAAAACAAAAAAGCACCCGTTAAGGTGCTTTATCGTTGCGTTCTTAATCGAACAGAACTTGATGAAAGACAGTATTAATTGGTTGCGGGGGCCGGATTCGAACCGACGACCTTCGGGTTATGAGCCCGACGAGCTACCAGGCTGCTCCACCCCGCGTCCGTACTAGCTTATTGATTACTGACTCTTTTTTACTGCTTCCACTTTTCTTGATGGACGACTCACATCAATTGGTTGCGGGGGCCGGATTCGAACCGACGACCTTCGGGTTATGAGCCCGACGAGCTACCAGGCTGCTCCACCCCGCGTCCGTACTGACTTTTTTACTACTGACTATCTTTTACTGCCTTCACTTCTCTTGATGGACGACTCACATCAATTGGTTGCGGGGGCCGGATTTGAACCGACGACCTTCGGGTTATGAGCCCGACGAGCTACCAGGCTGCTCCACCCCGCGTCCGTGGATGCGCACTATACTCTCGATGAACATTGATGCAACCTATTTCTGTAAAAAAAGCAGCATTAGGTCTTCAGGTGATTGATTTACCACCGGATGGGTTGTTTTGTGAACGTAATGGGCGTGATTAAAGGAAATGTAGATTTTTGCTATGCGGCGTACCGAACCGCACACCCTTGCTCTGCGGATTTATACGCTCCCCCATTCCTTTCTCTATAGCTGTTTGTTATCGTTCGACGGTAAATTTTTTGATGTAAAAAGCGAGCGAAAAGATGAAGGGACGGTGGGGAAAGTACGTGCTGACCGCAGTGGTCATTGCCATTCTGGCGGGGTGCCAATCCAGGCCAACCGATCGCGGGCAGCAATATAAAGATGGTCACCTCAACCAGCCTCTAGAATTGGTGAATGAACCTAGTGCCAAAGGAAAACCGGTCAACGCGCGGGATTTCATGACTCAGGTTTCTGAAATCCGGTCGGCGTCACCTAATCTGTATTCGCGCAATAATACGACCTTTCAGGCGATTGAAAGCTGGATGATGTCAGGCGCGGACACCCGCGAGCTGAGCAAGTTTGGTCTGAACGCCTGGCAGATGGAAGGCGTTGATAACTTTGGTAACGTGCAGTTCACGGGTTACTACACGCCAGTGTTGCAGGCGCGCCATACCCGTCAGGGTGAATTCCGCCATCCTTTATATGCTATGCCGTCGAAGGGCAGAAAGAATAGTCGCCTGCCGGATCGTGCCGGCATTTATTCAGGCGCGCTGGATGAGCGACTGGTTCTCGCCTGGACCAATTCGCTGGTCGATAACTTCATGATGGAAGTACAGGGCAGTGCTTATATTGATTTTGGCGATGGACGCCCGCTGACGTTCTTCGGTTATGCGGGCAAAAACGGCCACGCCTATCGCAGTATTGGCAAGGTGCTGATCGACCGTGGTGAAGTTGCACGTGAAGACATGTCGATGCAGGCCATCCGCAAGTGGGCGGAGCAGCATACCGAGTATGAAGTGCGTGAGCTGTTTGAGCAGAATCCTTCCTTTGTATTCTTTAAGCCAATGATGTCTGCGCCCGTCAAAGGGGCAAGCGCCGTGCCGCTGGTGGCAAAAGCCTCCGTCGCTTCTGACCGTTCGCTGATTCCGGCAGGTACGGCTCTGCTAATGGAAGTGCCGCTGTTGGATAACGTAGGTAAATTCACTGGCAAGTATGAAATGCGTCTGATGATTGCGCTGGATGTTGGCGGAGCGATTAAAGGCCAGCACTTCGATATGTATCAGGGCATTGGGCCGGATGCCGGTCACTCGGCGGGTTTCTATAACCACTATGGCCGGGTCTGGGTCTTGAAGAACGCGCAAAGCAGCCCGATGAACGGTTCAGGATCTTCACTGCTGGTTAATTATCAACAAAATTGATTCTTCTCTGAGGTTGTTATAGCGATTAAACATTATCCACATCTTGCGCACTGGGGCGCGTTTACCGCTGTGGTTGAAGACGGCAAGCTGATTCTCTGCGAGCTGTTTGCCGACGATCCGGCACCATCCGACATGCTCGATTCCATTGTGCTGCTGGTGTATTCCGACCTACGCATCCGTCGGCCTTCGATGCGCCATTCCTAGCTTCAGAAACGCGAAAATAGCGACAGAACGCTGCGTGGCCGGGAAGATTTTGTTGAAGTGGATTGGGATGTCGCTCTCGATCTGGTCGCACAGGAGAACAGCCGTAATCTGTCGCCGTCTCTGCTACGTGAACGCCATGAGCTGTCTGGTGGATGTCGTGCGAGTTTAGCGCTATCCTGAGCCGCTTTTTCTCGCGGTTTTATTTTCCTGTGATTTTGTTTTCGTAAGGTTGGTTGAATGAGTACGCAATTATCCGAAGCCTATTTGCAACGCTTCGGCGGCACCGCGCGGTTATATGGTCAACAGGCGCTGGCGCTGTTTTCTCAGGCTCACGTTTGCGTGATTGGCATTGGTGGCGTCGGCTCCTGGGCGGCTGAGGCGCTGGCGCGTACCGGCATCGGCGCGATCACGCTGATCGATATGGATGATGTGTGTGTCAGTAATACCAATCGGCAGATCCACGCGCTGCGTCAGCATACTGGGCAGTCGAAGACGGAAGTGATGGCTGAACGTATTCTGGCAATTAACCCGGAGTGTCACGTCACCTGCGTGGATGATTTCATCAGCGCGGAAAACGTGGCCGAGCTGCTCGACCAGAATTTCAGCTATGTGATTGACGCCATCGACAGCGTGCGCCCGAAGGCGGCACTACTCTCCTACTGCCGCCGCTATAAGATCCCTGTGGTGACAACCGGCGGTGCGGGTGGGCAGATCGATCCGACCCGCATTGAGGTGGTCGATCTGGCGAAAACGATTCAGGATCCGCTGGCTGCCAAGCTGCGTGAGCGGTTAAAGCACGATTTTAACGTGGTGAAGAACAGCAAAGGGAAGCTAGGCATCGACTGCGTGTTTTCCAGCGAACCGCTGGTTTATCCGCAGCCTGACGGCTCCGTCTGTGCGTCGCGCAGTACGGCTGATGGGGTGATGCGTATGGATTGTGCATCAGGCTTTGGTGCTGCGACGATGGTCACCGCAACCTTTGGGTTCGTTGCGGTCTCTCATGCGTTGAAGAAGATGATGGCGAAAAGAGAAAGAGCGTCTGCGACGTGACAGAGTGTTTGTGACATACCAGCCTGCGGCGCAGAAATAGCGCGAACTCCGCTATTTGCCCGCCGCCTCTTGTTCGGCAATCTCCTTGATTCTGGCGGCCAGCGCCGCCAGCCCGCTTGAACGCGAAGCGCTGAGCTGCGCACGAAGCCCCAGCTTATCGAACAGCGCCAGCGGATCGTGCTGTAATAGCGTTTCTGGCGTTTTTCCCTCAACGGTGGTTAACAATACCGCCAGTAATCCCCGCACAATGCGCCCGTCGCTGTCGCCGTAAAAATGCAGCGTGCCGTCTTCCTGACGTTGATAGCCTAGCCAGACGCGATTTTCACAGCCGGATAATGAAATTTCCTCGACTTTCAGCACATCGGGCAGTGTTGGCAATGCCTTTGCCAGCAAAATGAGCTGCCGATAGCGATCTTCCCATGCGCGGCAGGCATCGAAGCGCGCCAGCAGGTCGGCGATGGTGGTGTGGTGGCCAAAAGGATGCGTGGTGTCAGTTGTCTGGGTCATGGTTTAGTCGATCAGTAATTCAAGGGCGTTGCCCATCGCGGCGATCAGCGCAGCAACATCTTGTTGGTTGTTATACGGGGCAAACGAGGCGCGTAGCGTGCCACTGACGCCGAGCTCGTCCATCAGCGGCTGCGCACAGTGATGCCCGGCGCGCAGTGCGATGCCACTTTCGGCTAACAGTGTAACCAAATCGCTGTGGTGGACATCGGCAATATCAAAGGACAATACGCTGGAATGCGGGCTACGGAAGCTGCGAAAGCCAGGAAACTGCGCTAGTTGCGTTTCGGCAAGCTGTGCCAACTGCTGGCTATGCTGCTCTGCGGCGTGCCAATCCAGCGTGGTCAGCCAGTCTAGTGCCGCAGACAGGCCCAGCACACCGGCAATGTGCGGCGTTCCCGCCTCAAAACGCTGTGGAATCGCCTGCGGTTTAAAGCCGTCAAAGGAAACCTGCGTCATCATCTTTCCGCCGCCTTGCCACGGCATCATGCTTTCCAGCAAGGCAGTTTTGCCGTACAGCACGCCGATCCCGGTTGGGGCATACAGCTTATGCCCGGAAAATGCGTAGAAATCGATATCCAGCGCCTGTACATCGGGCGGGCAGTGAACGATGCCCTGCGCGCCGTCAACCATGACGACCGCGCCATAACTCTGGGCCAGCGCAATCGCACGCGCCAGATCGGGCTGGCCGCCTGTCACGTTTGACATCTGCCCTAGCGCTAACAGGCGGGTTTTTGACGTGATCAGCGTGGCTAACTGTTCGATATCCGGCAAGAAGTCTGCGCCTATCGGTAACTTCACGATATTCGCGCCCGTTTGCTGCGCCACCATCAGCCACGGAATGAGGTTAGCGTGATGTTCCGCTTCGCTCACGACGATCTCGTCGCCCGGTTGAAGGCGAGGACGGGCATAGCTTTGCGCGACCAGATTGATCGCTTCCGTTGTGCCTCTGGTCCAGACAATGGAACGCGGATCGTCTGCATGAAGTAACGTGGCAACTTGCTCACGAGCGCATTCAAAACGCTGGGTTAACGCCTGCGCGCCGCGATGCTGGCTGCGATGCACCGTACCACTCTCGCTGCCATAGAACGCCTGCACAGCATTAATGACGGGCTGCGGCTTCAGTGCGGTCGCGGCGCTATCAAGATAGACAGTCGAATGCTGGAGAGCGGGGAACTGTTGGCGAAAGGTGGCGGGGTTAAACGGTGTCATGAGCATCCTCTTTTGGAGGGCAGATCCTGTCCCATTTTGTCGAGAGAGACAAGTTTAGGACTATGCCTAATGCGATTTTATGGAAAAAAAAGCAACTATTGCTACGCTTTAAAGTGTTAATTTTCAGGATTTCCTGATGCATAAGGTTAACTAGAAAACATTTAAATTTATTGAGGGTTAACTATGAAGAATAAAATTTCTATTTTTGCCGCTATCGTGATGGCGTTTTCTCTGGCAGCCTGTTCCAGTAATTACGTCATGCATACCAATGACGGTCGTACCATCGTCGCAGAGGGGAAACCGAAGGTTGATGATGAGACGGGTATGATCAGCTATACCGATGCTTACGGTCAGCAGCAGCAAATTAACCGTGATAATGTGAAAGAAATGGCGAAAGGGAAATAGTACCGTTTGCCCATCATCACACATTGCCTGTTAAGCCGTGCCAGATACTAGATAAGCCTGTCATGGCATTCAGGTGTGAAACGTAAGCAAAAAAAAGCACCGCAATTTGCGGTGCTACACAAAAAATCACTTTGGACAGACAGGGTAAATGTACAGGAAGTGAATAGGGTAGACTCGCTACCACATCTGCAAAAGGCAGACAAACAAATAGCAAACACAACATCACAACCACAAGCCAAAAGCACCTCAGGTCACCCCTCCGCACTTTTCGTTCCGGCCCAGGAAGTTGCGCTAATATAGGTATTTGCTGGTACATCCTCAACGGACAAATTATAATGTCTCGGATTACAAAAACTAATAGTTGTACCCGTCATCTTTTCGTTGTGGAGAGGTTGGTCGCTGTCGATGGCTTTGAACGCGCAGACAGCGGATCGGCTGGGGCGATTTCCGCTTGTCGCCTTTCTGCACCTTAAGCGTTATTGGGTACGAATGTGCCTGATAAATCGCTGACTTAGCGTAAACCAAAAGATTTCATTCATGTCAAAACGTCTCCCTCCGCTCAACGCATTGCGCGTTTTTGATGCGGCGGCTCGCCATTTAAGTTTTACCAAAGCGGCAGAAGAGCTGTTTGTTACGCAGGCTGCCGTCAGCCACCAGATTAAGTCACTGGAAGATTTCCTGGGGCTTAAATTATTCCGCCGCCGTAATCGCTCCCTGCTACTGACGGAAGAAGGGCAAAGTTACTATCTTGATATCAAAGAGATCTTCTCCTCTTTGAATGATGCAACCCGTAAGCTGCAATCCCGAAGCGCCAAAGGCGCGTTAACGGTTAGCCTGCTACCTAGCTTTGCTATCCATTGGCTGGTGCCGCGCCTTTCGAGCTTTAACTCCGACTATCCAGGGATTGATGTGCGTATTCAGGCGGTCGATCGCGACGAAGATCGTCTGGCGGATGATGTCGATGTTGCGATTTTCTACGGTCGGGGAAACTGGCCCGGGTTGCGGGTTGAAAAGCTGTACGCCGAATATCTGTTGCCGGTTTGCTCGCCAGTGTTGCTGACGGGGAATCACCCGTTAAAAACGCCGGACGATCTGGTCGCCCATACGCTGTTGCACGATGCATCACGTCGTGACTGGTTGTCCTATACGCGCCAGCTTGGCGTGCAGATTAACGTGCAGCAAGGGCCGATTTTCAGCCACAGCGCGATGGTGTTGCAGGCGGCGATTCACGGACAGGGCGTAGCACTGGCAAATAATGTGATGGCGCAGACGGAAATCGAAGCTGGGCGACTGGTGTGTCCGTTTAACGATGTGCTGGTCAGCCGGAATGCTTTTTATCTGGTATGTCATGACAGCCAGGCAGAACTGGGTAAAATAGCCGCCTTTCGCCATTGGATTCTGGCGCGGGCAGCCAGCGAACAGGAAAAATTTCGCTTTCGCTATGACAGCGTAACTCGCTGAAATCGTGTCGCTGGCTGTCGAAGATTGATGACAGGTCTATTTGCAGAATGAAAACGGTGGTCTTTGTCAGCAACCTCGTTTATAGGCAACAACGATTATAGGTAAATACGATGAATAGTCGTTTCATGCTGGTGTTTGCTGCTATCAGCGGCTTCACTTTTGTCGCGCTAGGCGCGTTTGGCTCTCACGTTCTCAGCAAAACGCTGGGCGCAACGGAGCTGGGCTGGCTACATACCGGCCTTGAATATCAGGCATTTCACACGCTGGCGATTCTGGCGCTGGCGGTTGCGATGCAACAGCGAACCAATCTGTGGTTTTACTGGAGCAGCGTTTTTCTGGCGTTGGGAACGGTACTCTTCAGCGGAAGTTTGTACTGTCTGGCGCTTTCTCACCTGAAACTGTGGGTTTATGTGACGCCGATTGGCGGAGCCTGTTTTCTGGTGGGGTGGATATTAATATTGATTGGCGCACTGCGTCTGAAGAGAAAGGCTAAACGCCATGAATAAAGTCATTTTGTATTGCCGCCCTGGGTTTGAGAAAGAGTGTGCGGCGGAAATAACGGAAAAAGCCACGGAGCATAATGCCTTTGGCTTTGCGCGGGTAAAAGAGAACAGTGGCTACGTTGTGTTTGAATGCTATCAGCATGAAGATGCCGAACGTCTGGTCAAAACGCTGCCGTTTCATGAGCTGATTTTTGCTCGCCAGATGTTCTTGAGCGGTGAACTGCTGCGCGACCTGTCGCCGGAAGACCGCATCACGCCAATCGTTGGTATGCTGACGGGAGCCATTGAGCGCGCGGGAGATCTGCGCGTCGAAGTCCCTGACACCAACGAAAGTAAAGAGCTGATGAAGTTCTGCCGCAAATTCACCGTGCCGCTGCGCGCTGCATTACGCGAGCATAAAATTCTGCTGGGTTATGAAAAAGCGGATCGTCCGGTGCTGCATGTGTTGTTCATTGCGCCTGGCTGCTGCTATGCCGGTTACTCTTATAGCAATAACAATTCACCGTTTTATATGGGTATTCCACGCCTCAAGTTCCCTTCCGATGCACCAAGCCGTTCGACGCTTAAGCTGGAAGAAGCGTTTCACGTCTTTATTCCTGCCGACGAGTGGGATGAGCGTCTGGGTAGCGGCATGTACGCGGTGGATTTAGGTGCCTGCCCCGGCGGCTGGACTTACCAACTGGTTAAACGCAGCATGATGGTTTATGCCGTAGACAACGGGCCAATGGCACCGAGCCTAATGGACTCTGGACAGGTGATGCACCATCAGGCGGATGGTTTCCGCTTCGAAGTACCGCGTAATAACGTGTATTGGCTGGTGTGCGATATGGTGGAGAAGCCCGCGAAAGTCACCAGCCTGATGAGTGATTGGCTAATCAAGGGCTGGTGTCGTGAAGCGATATTCAACCTGAAATTGCCGATGAAGAAGCGCTATGAAGAAGTGTCGCAGAATCTGGCCGTGCTGCGTGAGCGCCTAAGCGAAAATGGCGTTAATGCTGAGGTGCATGCCAAGCATTTGTATCATGACCGTGAAGAAATCACGGTGCATGTTCGTCGTTTCTGGAGCGAGGTGCCTGGCCGCCGCGACGAGCGATAGTCTCGAGCGGATGCGTATCTGGGGTCACTCAGGTACGCATCCGTATTCATCCGCTAGTGAGAATGCGGCTGAGCGCTATTCTGCACCGGTAATCTTAACTGCTGTAGATTGCCATTAAGCGTTAAATCGGTACGCAGCGTCGCAACCTGACGGCTGATCAGCGCCATTTCTTTATGCAGTTCCAGCTTCTTACGCCACTTCTCTGGTACGGCATCCAACTGCTGATACAACGCCTCCAGACTCCCTGCCTGTTGCAAAAGCTGTACGGCACTTTTAGAGCCGATTCCTGCGACGCCCGGAATCTTACTGCTGCTAATGCCTGCCAGCCCCCAGTAGTCCGTAAGCTGTTGCGGCGACACACCAAATTCCTGTTCGATAAACGGCAGATCCAGCCAGCGTTTCTGAAAGTAATCCCTGATCTGAATGTGTGGAGCTAATAGCTGGCAATACCCTTTGTCAGTCGACACGATCGTTGCCTGATGACCTGCGGATGACAGCTTGGCGGCCAGCGTAGCCGCCAGATCGTCGGCTTCATTGCCGGGACTATGCCAGCTTGCTACGCCAACGGTGGCAAACGCCGCTTTAATCTGCGGGAGTTCCTGCTGCAGATTATCCGGCATTGGTGTGCGCCCTGTCTTGTAGTCCGGCAAGAGTTGGTGACGCCAACTGGTATCGCGATCTTCATCATCAAAGACGGCGACCGCGTGCGTAGGCTGGCTGTGCTGTATGAGCTGATGCAGCGCATGTTGGCATGCCGTGATACAGGGTGAACCTTGTACCGCATGAATACGACGTATCAGATTGAGCGCGTCGACAATCAGCAAATGGACGGGCATCGCGTAATTCCTGATGTGATAAGAGGGGGGAAGCTGGGCTTCCCCACATAGGTACGAGCGATCGGCGAACCGTTATGAGCAGATTTCGTAGCAGGGAATATAGGCGCTGCCGGGCAGCTTCATGCGCTGCTGGGCGACAAAGCCCTGTAGCAGCGTATCCATGCTTTTCATCATCTGCGGGTCGCCGTGAATTTTGTACGGCCCACGTTGTTCAATCGCCTGAATACCGACTTCCTTCACGTTGCCAGCCACAATGCCGGAGAATGCCCGACGCAGCGCAGCAGCCAGCTCTTCAGCCGGCTGATTCGGGTGCAGATTGAGGTCGGCCATATTTTCATGTGTCGGCTCAAACGGCAGTTGCAGATCGGGTGCGATGCGCAGTGACCAGTTAAAGCTGTAGGCATCGCCCGTGTGGCGGCGGCTTTCTTTCACCTGCGGCATCGCTTTCTTCATCTGACGGGCGACTTCCGCGGCGTCATTAATGATGATCGAATAGTAACGACGCGCCTGACGGCCCAGTGTGCTAACGATGAATTCGTCCAGCACGCGGAAATAGTCTGCACTTTCCTCCGGCCCTGTCAGGATAATCGGCAGCACCTGCTCACTGTTTTCTGGGTTCATCATGATGCCGAGCAGATAGAGGAACTCTTCCGCTGTTCCGACCCCGCCGGGGAAAATAATGATGCCGTGTCCGATACGGACAAACGCTTCCAGACGCTTTTCGATATCCGGCATGATGATCAGTTCATTGACCAGTGGATTCGGTGGTTCAGCGGCAATGATGGACGGTTCAGTCATGCCGATGAAGCGTCCTTCTTTATAACGCTGCTGCGCGTGACCGACGGCGGCACCTTTCATCGGGGCTTCCATCGCGCCCGGACCGCAGCCCGTGCAGATATTCAGTTCACGCAGGCCGAGTTGACTGCCTACCTTGCGGCCATACTGGTATTCGATTTCATTAATCGAATGGCCGCCCCAACATACCACCATGTTCGGTTCTTCTCCGACGTGGAGCGCTCTGGCATTACGCAGGATAGAGAACACCAGATTGGTAATATGGGCGGAATTTTCCAGATTCAGGTTCTGATAGCGGCCTGCGCTGGCGATTTGGCCGTTGACGAACAGAATGTCGCGCAATACGGCGAACAGGTTAGCCTGCAAGGCTCGAATGATGTTGCCATCAACGAAAGCGTCTTCCGGTGGGTTCACCAGTTCCAGTTTGACGCCGCGCTCGCGGCGCAGCACGTTGATATCAAAATCTTCATAACGAGACAGCAACTCTTTGCTGTTATCTGTCTGGCTACCGGAATTCAGTACGGCGAGGGAACAGTTGCGAAACAAACGGTAGAGATCGCTGCTGGCTGTGCTTTTCAGCATGTCCACTTCCAACTGCGATAACAAATCCATCGATCCCAATGGGCTGATATGTGTAATCAATTTTGCTCCTTGAAACGCAATATAATTCGCGATGCCATGCTGGCTGCCGAGAGCACGTTCCGTTGTTACACGCTCGACGTTTCAGCAGCACGGCACGAATGTCATTCATTTAAGACACCACGCGGAACGCGCATGCGTTAAATACCGCGAACCTAAATGAAACCTACTTGAGCACCGTTCAGACGTTATGGATCTTCTGTTGTCTGGCCACCACCTTAACGCGCTGCCATCATTTTTTCCAATGTTGGCAGAAGTCTGCTGCCTAACTTGCGTGACGCTACGCATATTACCGTGCAAGCCTGCGACTTATCGGTCGGTTACTGGCGCGGCAGGCGGCCATTTGGCGCGTTAAACGGGGTGTTGCTGCGCCACGGGTTGATGTCCAGCCCGCCGCGTCGGGTATAGCGGGCATACACGCTAAGTTTTTCCGGCTGGTAGTAGCGCATGATGTCGTTAAAAATTCGTTCCACACACTGTTCGTGAAATTCGTTATGATGACGAAACGAGACAATATAGCGCAGCAGCGCTTCACGGTTGATTCGCTTGCCGCGGTAATGAATCTGTACCGAGCCCCAGTCGGGCTGATGGGTGATCAAACAGTTGGATTTCAGCAGGTGGCTGACCAGCGTTTCTTCAACGACTGGCGCGTCCTGTTCGTTGGTCGCCAGATAGTCGGCGTTGAAGTCGTAGCTGTCGATCTGAATGTCTTGGTCGTCAATGCAATCGCCTGTGAATCCCGCTAGCGGCTGGCCTTCAAGCTCGCTGAGTTTGAAAAGCGTGATGCTGACATCCCCCTGTGCACAATGCGCCAGATCCTTGGCTAACGTGGCGCGTACGCTCTCCCAACTGTCGAATGCCGTCTGATTAAAGCTGTTCAGATACAGCTTAAAACTTTTTGATTCAATCAGATTCAGGCTTTCCGCATTGAGATGCATTTCACCCACGGCCACCTGAGGCACGCCGCGATTGTTTAGCCAGGAAAGCTCATAGAGCGTCCAGATATCCGCGCCATGAAAAGGCAGGCTATCAGGATAAATGCCGAGTGGATCGCGGTTCAGGCTACGTGGCACGGGTTGCAGAAGTGCGGCATCATAGTGGTCGTGGTAAGGAGTGGGTTTGCCCAGTGTCAGCCCGCTCAGGGCCTGATGCTTGTCATAGACGGACATGCTGTTACCTTGATGTGATAAGCGTGATGGCGAATAGTGTAACCTGACTAAAAGAGTGATGAGAAAAATTATGGAACATGAGGTTATTTCAGCACTGGCGGCGTTTACCCAGCGCTATGTTGCCTGTTGGCAGCAGGAAAAGGGGCATTTGCCTGCCAGTGAAGCCCTTTACGGCATACCTTCCCCGTGTATTGTCGAAAATCATGACGATACGGTTTACTGGTCGCCACAGCCTTTTGTGCCTTCAGCCGCATTGGATGGTGTGGAACGTGCTTTGGAAATCAGCCTGCATCCTGACGTTCATGCTTTTTACACCGCGCAGTATGCCGGGGATATGGCGGCACAGTTTGATTCGCTATCGTGCCAGCTGTTGCAGGTGTGGAGTGAAGAGGATTTCACCCGAATGCAGGAGAATCTGATTGGTCATTTATTAACGCAAAAACGCCTTAAGCTCACGCCAACGCTGTTTTTAGCGACGACCGATTCGGAGCTGACAATGGTGTCGCTGTGTAATGTTTCCGGGGAAATCATCCTGGAAGAATTCGGCACCAAAAAACGTCAGACCTTAGCGCCAACGCTGGCGATGTTTCTTTCTGGCCTTAATCCGTTAGCGATCTAATGGTTAATCGAATTTCACTTTCTGCTTTGTGAGAGATCTCTTACATTCTCTGTAAGAAATGTCTTATCTTTAATGTTGAAAATATGTTTCATTTTAATTTTTTCATTATTAATTAGTTAATTATAACAAAAATCCGCAGTGTCACTTGAGGGGTGTTGAGAAACACTGTCAATTACCCCTTGCTGAAAGCTGACAATTAATACATCTTATTACTTAAGTTAGTAACCGGTTACAGTGTGTGTAACAGTTACTATAGGTAACAAAATAACGTTACTGCACTCGGGTTGTTTTCAGGAAGAAACATTGTTTCAGGAAGAGGCATTGTTTTAGGAAGAAACACTGTTTTAAGGACAAACACTGTTTTAGGAAGAAACAGTAGCTTCAGGAAGAAGCGTTGTTTTCAGGAAGAAGAACGGTTTTCAGGAAGAAACATGGTTTCAGGATGAAATCAGGGACACCTCCAGGAAGGAGACCGAGAGCCGATTAGGAATATCGGTGGGGCAGGAGCCTAAAGGGATTGAATCACGGAAGATACAGGATGGACACGTCAGGACGAAAGTGGGACGCCAGCAAGGATTGTGGGTTAGGACGACCAAAAAGGAAAAGTTTTCACGGATGAGCAGGGATGCAAATGTGTAGCGGGATAGCTATAAAACGAACCGGGGGTACTGAGCAATCAGTACCCCCAATTTTTTGCCTGTGACGATTGGATTCAGGGGTTATCATCGATAGCGTATAGCCAAAATGCGACGATTGGGTCAGGCTGATATCAGTGCTATGCTTTGCCGCCATTACTGTTGGCGTCAAGGGCGAGAAACCGCATGAGTAGAGAGAACCAGGTTCGTCAGTCATTATTCGATATTGAGCGCGCGTTGAGGGAAAGCCCTTTCTGGCAGGTCGTCCCGCCGGAAGAGGAGGCGTTTAACAGCACGGAGCCCTTCAGCCTCGATACCATGAAACCCGAAGAGTGGTTGCAGTGGGTCTTTTTGCCGCGCATGCATGCCTTATTGGACAGCGAGCTCGCACTGCCCGCAGAGCTGGTATTGCTGCCTTATTTTGAAGAAGCGCTGGAAGGGGCGCCAGAAGAGACGGCGGCGGTTCTGTTGCGTATCGGGCAGCTTGATGAGCTGTTCCGCCCGGATACACAGGATGGCGCAGCGCACGATGCTTGAGATTATTTATCAGGATGAGCATCTGGTTGCCGTCAATAAACCCAGCGGCTGGTTAGTCCATCGTAGCTGGCTGGATCGCAAAGAAAAAGTCGTGGTGATGCAGACCGTGCGCGATCAGATCGGCCAGCACGTGTATACCGTTCATCGTCTCGATAGGCCAACATCCGGTGTGTTGCTGCTCGCGCTGTCCAGCGATGTCGCGCGGGCGTTATCCCAGCAGTTTGAATCACACCAGATGCAGAAAATGTATCATGCCGTTGTACGCGGCTATGTACTGGATGACGGTGTGATCGATTATGCGCTCACTGAAGAGCTGGACAAGATCGCCGACAAATTTACCAATCCTGATAAGGCACCGCAGCCTGCTGTCACGCATTACCGTTCTTTGGCGCAGGTCGAGATGCCGGTTGCCATCGGCCGTTACCCAACGGCACGCTACAGTCTGATGGAACTGAAGCCACAGACCGGACGCAAGCACCAACTCCGCCGCCATATGTCACATATCCACCATCCGATTATCGGCGATACCGCGCACGGCGACTTGCGACACAATCGCGGTATGGAATCGCACTTCTCCTGCGGCAGGCTCATGCTGCATGCCAGCGAGTTGCAGCTGAATCATCCGGTGAGCGGACAACCATTGAGGTTGCAGGCGCGTTGGGATGCACCGTGGCAGGGCGTGATGACACAGTTTGGCTGGCAGGGGATTCTCCCTGAGTTTGAAGGGGTTGAGTTTCCTGCCGACTCAGGTCAGGATAGCGAGCATTCCGTCGGGTAATATCTGGCGTATTACTTTTAATTAAATATATTGAATTAAAAAGGGAGTCAGAAGCATGGCGCAGATTGGTATTTTTGTTGGTACGGTCTACGGGAATGCATTGCTGGTGGCCGAAGAAGCCGAAAATATTCTCAAGGACCGTGGCCACGAGGTTAAGGTTTTTGAAGATGCGACGCTGGAATCCTGGCTGGACTACCGCGAACATACGGTTTTAGTTGTCACGTCGACGACGGGACAAGGCCAGTTACCTGATTCTATTGTTCCGCTTTATGCCGCACTGCGTGAAAAAGGCGGTTACCAGCCCGCGCTGCGCTATGGCGTGATTGCGCTGGGTGACAGCAGTTACCCGAATTTCTGTGCGGGTGGCCATCTTTTCGATGCGTTATTGCAGGAAATCGGGGCTAAGCGCCTGGGCGACGTGTTGGACGTTGATGCCGTCGAACATCCTGAGCCAGAAGTGATTTCATGCCCGTGGGTTGAAGCATGGGCTGATTTGGTTGACGCGCAGTGATGCTGTGCTGAAATGAGAAACGGGAGCCTGTCGTGCTCCCGTTTTCGTTTGCGGCTTGTTGAGATAATCGCGCTTAGCGATTCTTGGTCAGTTTCTCTAAATCCGCTTCGATTTCGGTAATTTTGTTGGAAACCACGCTTTCCAGATGACGCAGATCGTCAAGGATTTTGCGCTTCAGATCGACTTCAACCTGTTCCTGCTGGCAGATCTTGTCTAATTCATCAATCACATAGCGCAGATTTGGGCTGATCTCGTTGATCTCTTTATAGCCTTGTCCGCTGTTGTCGGCCACGATGGTTTTGCGCTGACGTGGATATTTGAACTTCACGCTTTTAGCGAAAAACTCGCCTTTATCTTTACGAAAATAGATCTTCAGGATGTCGTTGTTCGCTTCCTGACGCAGGCTATAGCGATCGATATCATCGGGATTGGTAATGCCCAGGCTTTTTAGATTGTCATACATAGCGCCACCTTCTCGGTTTTTAGATAGTCCTGATTATCGTTTGAGCATAAAAAAACGGCGGGTGATTAACCCGCCGTTTCTAGTTTAGTCGATGGAGCGTAATAACTCATTGATACCCACTTTAGCGCGGGTTTTCGCATCCACTTTCTTCACAATGATTGCACAGTACAGGCTGTGGCTGCCATCTTTGGACGGCAGGTTGCCGGAAACCACAACGGAGCCAGCTGGGACGCGGCCATAGTGAATTTCACCGGTTTCACGATCGTAAATACGGGTGCTTTGGCTGATGAACACGCCCATGGAGATGACGGAACCTTCCTCAACGACAACGCCTTCCACGACTTCAGAACGCGCACCGATGAAGCAGTTATCTTCGATGATGGTTGGGTTAGCCTGTAACGGCTCCAGAACGCCACCGATACCGACGCCGCCGGACAGGTGAACATTTTTACCGATCTGAGCACAAGAACCGACGGTTACCCACGTATCGACCATCGTGCCTTCATCAACGTAAGCGCCGATGTTGACGTAAGACGGCATCAGCACGGTATTACGTGCGATATAAGCACCGCGACGCACGCTGGCTGGCGGTGCAACACGCACGCCTTCACGCTGGAAACGCGCTTCATCATAGTCAGCGAATTTCATTGGTACTTTGTCGAAGAAGCGTGTTTCTCCGCCTTCGATAAGTTGGTTATCGTTAATACGGAAAGAGAGCAGCACGGCTTTCTTCAGCCACTGATGGGTAACCCACTGGCCGTCGATTTTCTCTGCAACGCGCAGGGCGCCGCTATCCAGCAGGTTGATAGCCTGATTGACGGCTTCACGTGTGACGGTGTCGGTGTTTGCCGGAGTGATTTCAGCGCGGCGCTCGAAAGCCGTCTCAATGATGTTCTGTAATTGTTGGTGCATCCTGATTTCTCTTTCCTGATTGTAAAAATTAACTCAATGGTACTTTATCGTTTGGGTTAAGGGCTTCTGTCAACCGTTCTTGCAATTTAAGGCGTAAATCCGGCTTTAATGCCCGTCTGTCGCTGTCGGCCAGAATGAAAAGATCCTCTACCCGCTCGCCGATCGTGGAAATGCGTGCGCCGTGCAGCGACAGGTTGAGATCGGCAAAAATCTCACCGATCCGTGCCAGCAGCCCCGGTTGGTCAAGCGCGCTGAGCTCCATGTAGCTGCGTCTGTCCGTGTGCGTCGGCAGGAAGTTGACTTCCGTTGGTACGCTGAAGTGCCGCAGCTTGGGTGACGGTCGGCGTACGCGCGGGTGTTGGTAATGTCGGTGCGTCAGCGACTGCTCCAGCGCCTGGCGTATCATTTCATGCCGATCCTGCGCCAGCGGGCTGCCGTCCGGTTCCAGCACGATGAACGTATCCATCGCCATGCCGTCGCGGCTGGTAAAAATCTGCGCATCGTGCACGCTGAGGTTGCGCCGATCCAGTTCACCTGCGACCGCCGCGAAAAGATAAGGCCTGTCTGGGCTCCAGATAAAAATCTCTGTACCGCCACGGCTGGCTTGATGGCTGATCAGCACCAGCGGTTTGTTGACATCATGCTCCAGCAAGTGGCGCGCGTGCCAGGCAAGCTGGTTTGGCGAGTGGCGCAGGAAATAATCGGCCCGACAGCGGCTCCAGATATGGTGCAACGCCTCTTCGTCAATATTGTCCATACGCAGCAGCGCCAGTGCCTGCAAGCGGTGATGCCGGACGCGTTCGCGTAAATCTGGGGTATTTTGCATGCCGCGGCGCAGCTGTTTTTCCGTCGCGAAATAGAGTTCACGCAATAGGCTCTGTTTCCAGCTGTTCCACAGCGTTTCATTGGTGGCACAGATATCCGCAACTGTCAGGCTGACCAGATAGCGTAAGCGGGTTTCGCTCTGCACTTCGGTGGCAAATTGCTGAATGACGGTGGGATCCTGAATGTCGCGACGCTGTGCGGTGACCGACATCAGCAGGTGGCAGCGCACCAGCCAGGAAACCAACTGAGCTTCACGCGAATTCAGCCCGTGCAGTGCCGCAAACTCCAGCACATCCTGCGCGCCCAGCTCAGAGTGATCGCCCCCACGGCCTTTCGCGATATCGTGGAACAGCGCGGCCAGCAGCAATAATTCAGGCTGAGGCAGGCGAGGGTAGAGCTCTACACATAGCGGATGCTGGGGTCGCGTATTCTCGTCGGCGAAGCTTTCCAGCTTGAGCAGAACGCGGATCGTGTGCTCATCCACCGTATAAGCGTGAAATAGATCGAACTGCATCTGACCGACGATATTTCCCCACAGCGGCATATAGGCCCACAGCACGCTGTGGCGATGCATAGGCAGCAGCGCGCGGCTTACCGCATGCGGATGGCGCAGAATATTCATGAACAGCTGGCGCGCTTCTGGGATGGTGCAAAGCGGGCTGGCGAGATGGCGACGAGCATGGCGCAGTTGGCGCAACGTGGTGGAGTAAATGCCGCTGATGTCGCGGTTGCGCACCATCAGGTAGAACATGCGCATGATGGCTTCCGGTTTTTTGATAAACAGGTTTTCATCGCGCAGGTCCAGCAGATTGCCGCGTAGCTGAAACTCATCGTCAATCGGGCGAGGTTTTTCACTCGCATCCAGCGCCAGAATCGCTTCGTCAAAGAGCTGCAACAGCATCTGGTTCAACTCGCTGACGCGACGCGTCATTCGGTAGAAATCCTTCATCATGCGCTCGACTGGCGTGTTGCCTTCGCCCTGATATTGCAGCAGCTGTGCGACATTCAACTGCCTGTCGAACAGCAGTCGGTTGTCGTAACGCGGTAGGATCAGATGCAGCGCGAAGCGGATGCGCCACAAAAAGCTTTGGCATTCGTTCAGCTCTTTACGCTCAGCCTCGGTTAGAAAGCCGAAACCGACCATTTCATTGAGTGACGTCGCGCCGAAGTGGCGTCTCGCCACCCACAGTAGCGTGTGAATGTCGCGTAGCCCGCCTGGGCTGCTTTTGATGTCGGGTTCCAGATTGTAGCTGGTACTGTGATAGCGCTGATGGCGTTCCTGCTGTTCGGCGATTTTTGCCGGGAAAAACGTGTCTGACGGCCAAAATTCATCACTGAATATGTTTTTTTGCAGCGAGAGAAACAGGGCGACGTCGCCGCATATCATGCGGGATTCGATCAGGTTGGTCGCGACGGAAATATCTGCGCGTCCTTCCTGTAAGCACTCTTCCAGCGTTCTGACGCTATGGCCGACTTCCAGCTTCAAATCCCACAGTAGGGTGATGAATTGGCCGACACGCTGGGAATGCTCTTCACTGAGTGCCGTCTGGCTTAATACCAGCACGTCGATATCGGAAAGCGGGTGCAGTTCACCACGGCCATATCCGCCTACGGCAACCAGCGCAGCTTGCGAGATATTTTCAAAGCCGTAGAAATACCACAGTCGCTGCAACAGGCGATCGATGAACAAGGTTCTGGCATCAATCAGCTTTTCTGCGCTGACGCCGGAACGGAATTCTGAACCGAGCCAAAGCTGAAACAGTTCCAACTGCTGTTTTAACGTCTGACAATTCAGCATGTCATCAGCATAGGTCAGCGGTGAGGCGGGCAACTGTACTGGCGCAATGGGGTCTATAGGGCTGTTTGATGAGGACGCGTTAGGTGGCGTACTGTCTGGCGAAAATCGGTTATCTGTCATAGCGCAGCCCATAAAAAAAGCCGGCATCTGCCGGCTTAGTGTTTACTGTTCATGCGTGATGATGTTGGGGATGGTGTCATCCTTTCGCAACGTCATTATTTCGCAGCCGTTATCGGTTACCACAATAGTATGCTCGTACTGTGCCGACAAGCTGCGATCTTTGGTTTTTACCGTCCAGCCGTCTTTCATCGTACGGATGCGGTAATCACCCGCATTGAGCATAGGCTCGATCGTGAATGCCATACCCGCTTGCAGCACGACGCCACCGTCATCTGCATCGTAGTGCAGAACCTGTGGCTCTTCGTGGAAGCCTTTGCCGATGCCGTGACCACAATACTCACGCACCACAGAGAAGTTATTCCCTTCCGCAAACTGCTGGATCGCTTTGCCGAGCGTGCGCAGGCGAATGCCCGGCTTAACCATTTTCAGCGCCAGATAGAGGCTTTCCTGCGTGATGCGGCAGAGGCGCTCACCCAGAATGGTCGGTTTGCCGACGATAAACATTTTTGACGTATCGCCGTGGAAATCGTCTTTGATTACGGTGACGTCGATGTTGACGATATCGCCGTCTTTCAAAATGCGTTCTTCGCTAGGAATGCCGTGGCACACCACTTCGTTGATGGAGATGCAGACGGATTTCGGGAAGCCGTGGTAGCCCAGACAAGCAGAAATAGCTTGCTGCTTGTTGGTGATGTGATCGTGACAGATTCTGTCTAATTCGGCAGTACTCACGCCCGGTACCACGTGGGGTTCGATGATTTCCAGGACTTCGGCAGCCAGACGGCCAGCTACGCGCATTTTTTCGATGTCTTCAGGAGTTTTAATTGAAATTGCCATTGATGATTGTCCGCAGGTGCCTGTTAAGCACAAAAAATTAAGAGCGATAACTAATAACTTATGTTACCAGCCATGCTGCTGGCTTGCCAAACTATCATTCTGATTAGTGGACGATTGAATAACAAAAGTTGGTGTCGCTGGGGGATTTATGGTATAAAGCGCGCCGATGATCCGGCTGGATATCGGTTATACGATATTCAACGACATCGACTAAACTCACTTTGTGTAAATAACACACACATGTCGGCACGTTCGCCGGGGTGCTCCTGAGGTGTTTCACCGGATGGGGTCGGCGCAATGGGACATGTGGAGGCATACCCCATACTTAATTAATAGAGGTAATCATGGCAACTGTTTCCATGCGCGATATGCTCAAGGCTGGCGTACACTTTGGTCACCAGACCCGTTACTGGAACCCGAAAATGAAGCCATTCATCTTCGGTGCACGTAACAAAGTTCACATCATCAACCTTGAAAAAACTGTACCAATGTTCAACGACGCTTTGGCTGAGCTGGGCAAAATTGCTTCTCGCAAAGGCAAAATTCTGTTCGTTGGTACCAAGCGCGCAGCAAGCGAAGCGGTAAAAGATGCGGCCAACAACTGCGATCAGTTCTACGTGAACCATCGTTGGTTGGGCGGTATGCTGACTAACTGGAAAACCGTTCGTCAGTCCATCAAGCGTTTGAAAGATCTGGAAACCCAATCTCAAGACGGCACGTTCGACAAGCTGACCAAAAAAGAGGCGCTGATGCGCACTCGTGAACTGGACAAGCTGGAAAACAGCCTGGGCGGTATCAAAGATATGGGCGGTCTGCCAGACGCGCTGTTCGTTATCGACGCCGATCACGAGCACATCGCAATCAAAGAAGCTAACAACCTGGGTATTCCGGTATTCTCAGTGGTTGATACCAACTCCGATCCAGATGGCGTTGACTTCATCATCCCTGGTAACGATGACGCAATCCGTGCAGTTAACCTGTACCTGAGCGCTGTTGCTACTGCTGTCCGCGAAGGCCGTTCTCAAGATCTGGCTGTGCAGGCAGAAGAAGGCTTAGTAGAAGCTGAATAATAAGTCTGGCTCGTTGAGCCCTTATTAACCAGGTAGTACTAGTTTGGTTAGGGGCCTTTTTATGGCCCCTTTTTCACTTTTAAAGCTGTTTGGTCGTGACGACCAGGCAGAAAAAATCTTCCGAGGATTTTAGAATGGCTGAAATTACCGCATCCCTGGTAAAAGAGCTGCGTGAGCGTACCGCTGCGGGCATGATGGAATGTAAGAAGGCGCTGGTTGAAGCTAACGGCGACATCGAGCTGGCAATCGAAAACATGCGTAAATCCGGCGCGATTAAAGCGGCGAAAAAAGCAGGTAACGTTGCTGCTGATGGCGTGATCAAGACTAAGATCGACGGTAACTACGCTGTGATCCTGGAAGTTAACTGCCAGACCGACTTCGTTGCTAAAGATGGTGGTTTCCAGGCGTTTGCTGACAAAGTGCTGGATGCTGCGGTTGCAGGCAAAATCACTGACGTTGACGTGCTGAAAGCACAGTTCGAAGAAGAGCGTGTTGCGCTGGTTGCGAAAATTGGTGAGAACATCAACATTCGTCGCGTTTCTGCTCTGGAAGGCGAAGTTCTGGGTAACTACCAACACGGTGCGCGCATCGGTGTTCTGGTTGCTGCTAAAGGCGCTGACGAAGAGCTGGTTAAACACCTGGCTATGCACGTTGCCGCAAGCAAGCCTGAATTCGTTAAGCCAGAAGACGTGTCTGCTGAAGTGGTAGAGAAAGAGTACCAGGTTCAGTTGGAAATCGCGATGCAGTCTGGTAAGCCGAAAGAAATCGCAGAGAAAATGGTTGAAGGCCGTATGAAGAAATTCACCGGCGAAGTTTCTCTGACTGGCCAGCCTTTCGTTATGGATCCAGCTAAGTCTGTTGGTCAACTGCTGAAAGAGCACAACGCTGACGTGACTAACTTCATCCGTTTCGAAGTGGGTGAAGGTATTGAAAAAGTTGAGACTGACTTTGCTGCTGAAGTTGCAGCGATGAGCAAGCAGTCTTAATAGCAAAAAAAAGAGCCGCCAGTTGGCGGTTCCTTTTTATCCAGCCCAAAGAGTTTTAGTACGCTTGGTTTCCTGCATTCAGATAGGGGCTGGGTGGAACAGTTTTGATTTTTACAACCCCCCAATACGACGACAGCCTGTAGGATAAGAACACCATGGCAACCAATGCAAAACCCGTCTATCAACGAATCCTGCTGAAGCTCAGTGGCGAAGCTTTACAGGGAACTGAAGGTTTTGGTATCGATGCGAGCATTCTGGATCGCATGGCTCAGGAAGTGAAAGAACTGGTTGAGTTAGGCATTCAGGTCGGTGTAGTTATCGGCGGTGGTAACCTGTTTCGTGGCGCGGGTCTGGCTAAAGCGGGTATGAACCGCGTTGTGGGCGACCACATGGGAATGCTGGCGACTGTCATGAATGGTCTGGCAATGCGTGATGCGTTGCACCGTGCCTATGTGAACGCTCGTCTGATGTCTGCCATTCCCCTGAATGGCGTCTGTGACAATTACAGCTGGGCAGAAGCGATTAGCCTGCTGCGTAATAACCGCGTAGTGATTTTCTCCGCTGGAACAGGCAACCCTTTCTTCACCACGGATTCAGCGGCTTGCCTGCGCGGCATTGAGATTGAAGCGGATGTCGTCTTGAAAGCGACAAAAGTCGATGGCGTCTATTCTGCCGATCCGGTACAAGATCCTTCAGCGACGATGTACGAAACGCTAACCTATCAAGACGTGTTAGAACGTGAGCTGAAAGTGATGGATCTTGCCGCGTTTACGCTGGCACGCGACCATAATTTACCGATCCGTGTTTTCAACATGAACAAACCTGGCGCACTGCGTCGCGTTGTCATGGGTGAAAAAGAAGGGACGTTGATTAGTCAGTAATAACGTCTCACGCCAATTATGGGGTACTATACCCGTTATACTTCAAGCTGCATGTGCGTTGGCTTCCCTTACTCACCCCAGTCACTTACTTGAGTAAGCTCCTGGGGATTCATGCGGTTGCCGCCTTCACGCAACTCGAATTATTTAGGGTATAGATTCCTTGGCGTTATGCCATACGCCAGCCGCGCGCTGGCTTAATTATTCACCGGGTCATGTACTGACATGGCCTGCCAGGCAACCAGTTTTCAAGGGTTCACAACGTGACTAATGAAATCAGAAAAGATGCTGAAACGCGCATGGACAAATGTGTTGAAGCGTTTAAAAACCAGATCAACAGAATCCGTACTGGCCGTGCATCGCCTAGTATTCTCGATGGTATTCATATTGATTACTATGGCAGCGCGACACCACTGCGTCAGATTGCTAACGTTGTCGTAGAAGATTCCCGCACGCTGGCGATTTCGGTCTTCGATCGTTCGCTTGGCCCAGCGGTTGAGAAAGCGATCATGGCCTCCGATCTCGGCCTGAACCCGTCTTCTGCTGGCACCGTAATCCGTGTTCCACTGCCACCGCTGACGGAAGAACGCCGTAAAGATCTGATCAAAGTGGTTCGTGGCGAAGCAGAGCAGGGCCGTATTTCTGTACGTAACGTGCGTCGTGACGCGAACGACAAACTAAAAGCGCTGCTGAAAGATAAAGCGATCAGTGAAGACGAAGAACGTCGCGCTCAGGACGACGTGCAGAAACTGACTGACAACTTCATTAAGAAAGTGGACGTTGCACTGGCAGAAAAAGAAGCGGAGCTGATGGAGTTCTAATCAGCACGTTGGATATTGCGTCGTAGGAAATCTGTGGGATGCCCCCTAATTTCCTGCGGCGCTTTATTTTTTATACAATGATCATGTAAGGAATGGGTGAAGGCTAGCCCCTCTGGGTAGTAAACAATTTTTTGCTGTGTATATGCCTGCGGTTATCGTGACTGTGATCGATAGCAGAGATATATCATGGTAATCGCCTCAGACTCGTGTACCTTCCTGTCATCAAATCCGGTTATTCAGAGCATTTTTAATGAAGCAACTGACAATTCTTGGTTCCACCGGCTCTATTGGCGTCAGTTCGCTGGCAGTGATTAAAGCCAATCCCGATAAATTTGCCGTACGCGCGTTATCCGCCGGGTACAACGTCAAGTTGATGCTAGAGCAGTGCCTCACTTTCCAACCCGCCTATGCCTCAATGGCTGATGAAGCCTCTGCAACTGCTCTGCGCCAGCAGTTGGCGGAATATGGTTGTAAAACGGAAGTGCTGACGGGAGTTCAGGCAGCATGTGACCTTGCTGCATTGGATGGCGTCGATCAGGTGATGGCCGCGATTGTGGGAGCCGCAGGGTTATTGCCAACGCTAGCGGCAATTCATGCCGGAAAACAGGTTTTGTTGGCGAACAAAGAATCGCTGGTCACCTGCGGACGTCTCTTCATGGACGCCGTAGCGCAAAGTGGCGCACAGCTTTTACCGATTGATAGCGAACATAATGCGATTTTTCAGAGTTTACCTGAGCAAATTCAGCGCCAATTAGGCTACGCTTCATTGTCGCAGCATGGGGTCGAACGTATTGTTCTGACCGGCTCCGGTGGACCGTTTCGTGAAACTCCGGTGTCGGCGTTGGCGGACATGACGCCGGATCAGGCGTGCGCGCATCCAAATTGGTCAATGGGGCGCAAAATTTCGGTTGATTCTGCCACGATGATGAACAAAGGGCTGGAGTATATCGAAGCGCGCTGGTTGTTTAATGCTTCTGCCGAACAGATGGAAGTCATTATTCATCCGCAGTCAGTGATTCATTCGATGGTGCGTTACCGTGATGGCAGCGTTCTGGCGCAGTTAGGATCGCCCGACATGCGTACGCCGATTGCTCATGCAATGGCTTATCCTGAACGCGTGACATCGGGGGCAAAAGCGTTAGATTTTTGCCAGATTGGCGCGCTGACATTTTTGGCACCGGACTATGCGCGCTATCCTTGCTTACAGCTCGCTATTGATGCTTGTAATCACGGTCAGTCGGCCACCACGGCACTGAACGCGGCGAATGAAGTTGCAGTGGCAGCATTCTTGCAGTCGCAGATTCGTTTTACGGATATCGCGGCGGTAAATCGGCATGTCATTGAACAACTTACATTGCCAGAACCCGCCAGCGTTGATGATGTTTTGTTTATCGACCGCTGGGCCAGACAGGTCGCAACACAGACCCTGACACATTACGCGCGATAGCTGGATAACGCCGTGGCACAATTTGTTCATGTGCGGTGGAGGTGGTATAGTCTGCGCCACTCAATGGTTGATTATGCGAAAGTTGTTTAATCGACCGTGAAGCTAAGCCGTGATCGTTCACGGCTTTTTTTGCGCTAACGGGATCTGATGTTACGGAAGAACTGTTGTATTTCTTGCTTGAGGAAATAAGTACGCGTTATGCCGTCCGATAATCAAAAAAATACTAACGATCTGCCACCCGCCGGGCCGCGGCATGTTGCCATTATCATGGATGGCAATGGTCGCTGGGCGAAAAGCTGGGGGAAAATGCGGATTTTTGGCCATCAGGCTGGTGTAAAGGCTGTGCGGCGGTCGGTCAGTTTTGCAGTGAGCCAAGGGCTGGATGCACTGACACTTTACGCATTTAGCAGTGAAAACTGGAACCGTCCGGCGCAGGAAGTTTCCGCACTCATGGAACTGTTTGTTAGAGCGCTGGACAGCGAAGTGAAAAGCCTGCACAAGCACAATGTTCGCTTGCGGGTCATTGGCGATATCGGCCGCTTCAGTCCGCGTTTACAAGAGCGAATTCGTCGTTCAGAAGTACTGACGGAAAAGAATCAGGGGCTCACACTGAATATTGCCGCGAATTATGGCGGCCGTTGGGATATTATTCAGGGAGTACGACAACTTGCAGAGCAGGTGCAGGAAGGTATTCTGCGACCTGATAGCATTAATGAAGCGTCATTATGTCAGTACATCTGTCTGCATGATGTGGCTCCGGTTGATTTGGTGATCAGAACCGGTGGAGAACACCGCATCAGTAATTTTCTTCTGTGGCAAATTGCTTATGCTGAACTTTACTTTACTGATGTCCTCTGGCCTGATTTCGATGAACAAGTCTTTGAAGGTGCGCTGAATGCTTTTGCACAACGCGAGCGCCGCTTCGGGGGAACAACACCTATCGATGCTGATGCATCCTAGGGGGAACTTTTGCTGAAGTATCGCCTGATTACTGCTTTTATTTTGATCCCGATTGTTATTGCAGCACTTTTCTTGCTGCCTCCTCTGGGATTCACGCTTGTTACGTTGGCTGTCTGTATGCTGGCGGCATGGGAATGGGGTCAGCTGGCGGGATTTGCCTCTTATGGCCAACGCCTATGGCTTGCGATCCTGTGTGGTTTCTTGCTGGCGCTGATGTTGTTATCACTCCCGGCCTACCATTATTCCGTGCATATTCCGCAAATCAGCATCGCGCTCTGGTCATCACTGGTGTGGTGGGGGGGGGCGCTGTTTCTGGTACTGTTCTATCCGGCTTCCGCCTCATTCTGGCGTCATTCGCGCACATTGCGATTGGTGTTCGGTATTATGACGATCGTGCCGTTTTTCTGGGGCATGGTCGCGCTTCGCCATTACAATTACGCGGTTAACCCATTCGCGGGTGCTTGGTGGCTGCTGTACGTCATGCTGCTGGTGTGGGGCGCGGACAGTGGTGCCTATATGTTCGGAAAACTGTTTGGTAAGCGTAAACTTGCGCCAAAAGTCTCGCCAGGCAAAACCTGGGAAGGCTTTCTCGGTGGGCTGGCAACCTCGGCGCTTATCTCTGTGCTGTTTAGCCTTTATGCGCCGTTAACGGTAGCGCCAGCAACGTTGTTGATTTGTTCTATTGCGGCTGCGCTGGCCTCGGTGCTGGGTGATTTGACGGAAAGTATGTTCAAACGCGAGGCGGGCATCAAAGACAGTAGCCATTTGATTCCGGGGCACGGTGGCGTGCTCGATCGTATCGACAGCCTGACGGCTGCGGTTCCTGTGTTCTCTTGCCTGATGCTGCTGCTGTTTAAAGTGGCTTAGAATAAAGCGGTAGAGCTATTTATGCTGAGTTTTCTCTGGAATCTTGCCGCGTTTATCATCGCACTGGGTGTGCTGGTCACTGTCCATGAATTTGGACATTTCTGGGTAGCGCGCCGCTGTGGTGTGAAGGTAGAACGCTTCTCAGTCGGTTTCGGACGTGCACTATGGCGTCGTCGCGATCGTACCGGTACAGAATTCGTGATTGCGCTGATCCCACTTGGCGGCTACGTGAAGATGCTGGATGAGCGTGTCGACACGGTCGCGCCAGAATTCCGTCACCAGTCATTTAACAGTAAAACGGTCTGGCAACGTGCGGCTATTGTCAGCGCTGGGCCGATTGCCAATTTTCTGTTTGCGATTGTGGCGTACTGGCTGGTATTTATTATCGGCGTACCGGGCGTGCGTCCCGTCGTGGGTGAAATACTGCCCAACTCCATCGCGGCGCAGGCGGAAATGTCGGCGGGAACGGAACTAAAGTCCGTTGATGGTATCGAAACGCCTGATTGGGATACCGCGCGTCTGGCGCTGATCGGTAAAATCGGCGATAGCGATGTCGTGATCGGAACTGCACCTTTAGGCTCCGACCGTGTCGTCCAGAAAACGCTGGATTTGCGCGAGTGGCAGTTTGAGCCTGATAAGCAAGATCCTGCGGCCTCGCTCGGGATTATTCCGCGTGGTCCGCAAATTGAACCCGTATTGCATCAGGTGCAGGCGGGTTCGGCGGCGGAAAAAGCAGGTTTGCAAGTCGGAGATAGGATCGTTAAAGTCGACGGGCAGGCGCTAGCGCAATGGCGTGATTTTGTCATCGCCGTGCGTGATAACCCCGGGCAATCTATTGCTCTGGAGGTGGAGCGCAATGGTTCAACGGTGCCGTTGACGTTAACGCCAGGCAGCAAATCTGTGGGAAGTGGCAGAGTTGAAGGGCTGGCAGGCGTAATGCCAAGCGTGACGCCACTGCCTAAAGAATACAGGACTGTGCGCCAGTATGGGCCATTCAGCGCGATCTACCAAGCAACAGATAAAACCTGGCAACTGATGAAACTGACCGTCAGTATGTTAGGGACACTGGTTATGGGTGATGTTAAGCTGAACAACCTGAGCGGTCCCATTTCGATTGCTCAGGGCGCAGGAATGTCAGCAGATTATGGATTGATTTATTACCTGATGTTTTTGGCCTTAATCAGCGTCAATTTGGGGATCATCAATCTGTTCCCTCTGCCGGTATTGGATGGTGGACACCTGCTCTTTCTTGCGGTTGAAAAGCTGAAGGGCAGGCCGGTTTCTGAGCGTGTGCAGGACATTAGTTATCGCATTGGTACAGTGTTGCTGATGTTGTTAATGGGACTCGCACTTTTCAATGATTTCTCTCGTCTCTAGGCGCGGGATTAGGTTAGGAAAAACGCATAACAACGATGGCGATCAAAAAGTTGCTCATAGCGTCGCTGCTGTTTAGCAGCGCAACCGTATACGGTGCAGACGGGTTCGTAGTGAAGGACATTCATTTCGAGGGCCTGCAAAGGGTTGCCGTCGGGGCGGCATTACTCAGTATGCCAGTCCGCGTTGGTGATACCATCGGTGACGATGATATCGGTAACACCATCCGTGCCTTGTTTGCGACCGGAAATTTTGAAGATGTTCGTGTCCTGCGCGATGGCGAAACGCTGATTGTGCAGGTGAAAGAACGTCCAACAATCGCCAGCGTCACGTTTTCCGGCAATAAGTCCGTCAAAGACGACATGCTGAAAGAAAACTTGGAGGCATCCGGCGTGCGCGTCGGTGAAGCGTTAGACCGCACGGCGCTCACCAACATCGAAAAAGGACTGGAAGATTTCTACTACAGCGTGGGTAAGTACAGTGCGTCGGTTAAAGCCGTTGTCACGCCACTCCCGCGTAACCGTGTAGACCTTAAACTGGTCTTCACAGAAGGCGTTTCCGCCAAGATCCAGCAGATTAATATTGTCGGTAACAAAGCGTTCAGCTCCGACGAATTGATTTCCCGCTTCCAACTGCGTGACGAAGTGCCGTGGTGGAACGTAGTTGGCGATCGTAAATACCAGAAACAAAAACTGTCTGGCGATCTGGAAACGTTACGGAGTTTCTATCTGGATCGCGGCTATGCGCGTTTCAACATTGATTCCACGCAAGTGAGCCTGACGCCGGATAAAAAAGGTATTTATATCACCATCAATATGACGGAAGGTGAGCAGTACAAGCTGTCTGGCGTCACGGTGAAAGGTAATCTGGCTGGTCACTCTGCGGAAGTCGAAGGGCTGACGAAGGTCGAACCAGGTGAACTCTACAACGGGACGAAAGTGACTCGGATGGAAGAGGACATCAAGAAACTGCTAGGTCGTTATGGCTATGCCTATCCGCGCGTGGTTACACAGCCGGAAATTAATGACGCAGATAAGACGGTGAGATTAAACATCAACGTCGATGCGGGTAACCGTTTCTATGTGCGTCATATCCGCTTTGACGGTAACGACACGTCTAAAGACTCCGTTCTGCGCCGTGAAATGCGTCAAATGGAAGGTGCCTGGTTAGGTAACGATCTGGTTGAGCAGGGCAAAGAGCGTCTGAACCGACTGGGATACTTTGAAAGCGTTGATGTAGAAACGCAGCGCGTTCCCGGCGTGGCCGATCAGGTTGATGTAACGTATAAAGTCAAAGAGCGTAATACGGGTACATTCAACTTTGGTGTCGGTTTCGGTACAGAAAGTGGCGTGAGTTTCCAGGCTGGGGTTCAGCAGGACAACTGGCTGGGAACGGGTAACTCCGTTGGTATCAGCGGGACTAAAAACGACTACCAGACGTATGTCGAGCTGTCACTGACTGACCCGTACTTTACCGTTGATGGCGTTAGCCTCGGTGGCCGTGTCTTCTATAACAAATTTGAGGCATCTGACGCCGATCTGTCCGACTATACCAACGTGAGCTATGGCGTTGGCAGCACCTTGGGCTTCCCGATTAACGAGAATAACTCACTGCGTGTCGGTCTGGATTATGTGCATAACGATCTGTCGGATATGAGACCGCAGGTGGCGATGTGGCGTTATCTGGATTCCGTGGGTGTTAATCCATCCGTGGTTGGCGAAAACGTCAAATCCAGCGCTGACTTCAAAGCGAACGATTTCTTCCTGAACACCGGATGGTCTTATAACAATCTGGATCGCGGCTACTTCCCGACGAAAGGAACACGTGCGTCTGCGAATGCCAAGATTGCCGTGCCAGGTTCGGACAACGAATACTATAAACTGACGTTTGATTCGGCGAGCTACTACCCGTTGAGCGACAGCGGTAAATGGGTGGTGATGGGCCGTACGCGCGCAGGCTTTGCGGATGGTATCGGTAGCAAAGAAGTGCCGTTCTACGACAACTTCTATGCCGGTGGTTCCAGTACGGTACGTGGCTTCCAGTCGAACACGATTGGTCCTAAAGCGGCATATTACAACTGTGCGGTGGGTGCGACGTCTTATTCCGGTTGCCCGATTGATAAAACCAATCTGGATGATGCCGTTGGCGGTAACGCGATGGCGGTATTGAGTGCAGAACTGATCGTGCCAACACCGTTTATCAGTGATAAATACGCGAGCTCCGTACGGACTTCCTTCTTTGTGGATGGCGGTACGGTATGGGATACCAACTGGAAAAATACACAGGAAACGATTGACGCAGGCGTGCCGGATTACAGCAAGGCGAGCAACTTCCGTGTTTCCAGCGGTATCGCGTTGCAATGGATGTCTCCGCTTGGGCCATTGGTCTTCTCCTATGCCCAGCCGGTTAAAAAGTACGATGGAGACAAGTCGGAACAATTCCAGTTTAACATTGGCAAAACCTGGTAGTGTGACGTCAATAGGTCGTATGCAGGGAATATCGCATCGTTGTTCATGGATAGGAATGGTTGAACATAAGACGTTCATACCATGACGCGATGCTCATAATTAAAGTGTTAAGACACAAATTAGGTTAGGTTGAGGAGTTTATAGTGAAAAAGTGGTTATGTGCCGCAGGCCTCGGTTTAGCATTGGCTGCTTCAGCCAGCGTTCAGGCTGCTGACAAAATTGCCGTTGTTAACGTTTCCAGCATTTTCCAACAGCTGCCGCAGCGTGAAACCGTTGGCAAACAGCTGGAAAACGAATTCAAAGGTCGTGCTTCTGAACTGCAATCGATGGAAAACGATTTACAGGGCAAGATGCAGAAACTGCAACGTGATGGTTCTACCATGAAAGCGAGCGATCGCAGCAAAATGGAAAAAGACGTCATGGCGCAGCGCGAGCAGTTCTCTACTAAAGCTCAGGCTTTTGACCAGGACAACCGCCGCCGCCAGAATGAAGAACGCAACAAAATCCTGAGCCGTATTCAGGATGCGGTGAAAGCCGTTGCAACCAAAGAAGGCTATGATGTTGTGATTGACGCTAACGCTGTTGCGTATGTCGCCAATGCTAAAGACATTACTGCCGATGTGCTGAAACAGGTTAAATAAACCATGTATTCAATTCGACTGGACGCGTTAGCTCAACAGTTGGATGCACAATTACACGGTGATGGCGATATCGTCATCACCGGTGTTGCTTCTATGCATTCGGCAAAAACTGGGCAAATTACGTTTCTTTCCGACAGTCGTTACCGTGAGCAACTGGCCGGGACGCAAGCGTCAGCGGTCGTGCTGACGGAAGCGGATTTACCTTACTGTCAGGTTGCTGCGTTGGTAGTGAAGAATCCTTACCTTACCTATGCGCGCATGGCACAGCTGCTGGACACCACGCCGCAGCCAGCAACCGATATTGCGCCGAGTGCGGTTATTGCTCCAGACGCGACACTGGGCCAGAACGTGTCCGTTGGTGCAAATGCTGTTATCGAATCTGGTGCACAGCTGGGTGAGGGTGTTGTCATTGGCCCCGGCTGCTTTATCGGCAAAGATGCCCGCATTGGTACCGGTACCCGCTTGTGGGCAAATGTAACGATTTATCACCGCGTTGAGCTGGGTGAGCATTGCCTGATCCAGTCGGGAACCGTGATCGGTTCTGACGGCTTTGGCTATGCCAACGATCGCGGCAACTGGGTGAAGATCCCACAGTTGGGAACGGTCAGAATTGGCGATCGGGTTGAGATTGGCGCGAGCACAACCATCGATCGTGGTGCGTTGGATGATACGGTCATTGGCAATGGTGTTATCATTGATAACCAATGTCAGATTGCGCACAACGTCGTGATTGGCGACAATACCGCGGTCGCGGGTGGCGTCATTATGGCGGGTAGCTTGAAAATTGGTCGTTATTGCATGATCGGTGGTGCCAGCGTGATTAACGGGCACATGGAGATCTGCGATAAAGTGACGGTAACGGGAATGGGGATGGTCATGCGACCAATCACAGAACCTGGGGTATACTCTTCGGGCATTCCTTTGCAACCCAACAAAGTGTGGCGCAAAACTGCAGCGCTGGTGATGAATATTGATGAGATAAGCAAACGGTTGAAAGCCGTTGAACGAAAAGTCGATAACGTTTAATCACTCGCGTTTTATTTGCGGCCTGCCTGAAGACACCTAATTTAGGGTCTGCGCAGGCCGTGTTGTTGATGGCATCAGTTTTTTATGGACAGGAAGAGTATTTTGACTACTGACACTCATACTCTGAATATTGAAGAGATTTTAGAATTATTACCGCACCGTTTCCCGTTTTTGCTGGTTGATCGGGTACTGGATTTTGAAGAAGGGAAGTTTCTGCGGGCGGTGAAAAACGTCTCTTTCAACGAACCCTTCTTTCAGGGGCATTTCCCGGGTAAACCGATTTTTCCCGGCGTGTTGATTCTGGAAGCCATGGCTCAGGCTACCGGTATTCTTGCGTTTAAAAGCGTAGGTAAACTGGAACCGGGTGAGCTGTATTATTTCGCCGCTGTTGACGAAGCGCGCTTTAAGCGCCCGGTACAGCCAGGCGATCAAATGATCCTTGAAGTTGAATTCATCAAAGAGCGTCGCGGCGTTGCGCGCTTTAAAGGTGTTGCCAAAGTTGATGGCGAAGTGGCCTGTGAAGCGTCAATGATGTGTGCTCGCCGTCGGGAGTCCTGATAACGTGATTGATCAAACCGCCTTTATTCACCCTAGTTCGATTGTTGAAGACGGTGCCATTATTGGTGCTGGCGTTCATATTGGCCCTTTCTGCTATATCGGTTCTCAGGTTGAGATCGGTGAGGGGACGGTGCTGAAATCACATGTCGTCGTCAATGGCGTCACTAAAATTGGTCGCGACAACGAAATCTATCAGTTCACGTCAATTGGTGAAGTGAATCAGGATCTCAAATATGCTGGGGAACCGACCCGCGTTGAGATTGGCGATCGTAACCGCATCCGTGAAAGCGTCACGATTCACCGCGGCACGACACAGGGCGGCGGGTTGACTAAAGTCGGTAGCGATAACCTGTTGATGATCAACACGCATATCGCACATGACTGCGTAGTGGGTAGCCGTTGTATTCTGGCGAATAACGCGACGCTGGGCGGCCACGTTTCCGTCGATGATTTTGCGATTATTGGTGGGATGACGGCTGTACACCAGTTCTGCATCATCGGTGCTCACGTCATGGTTGGTGGATGCTCCGGTGTGGCGCAAGATGTACCGCCTTATGTTATCGCTCAGGGTAACCACGCCACGCCGTTTGGCCTGAATATTGAAGGCCTGAAGCGTCGTGGATTCGAAAAAGAAACCCTGCACGCGATCCGTAACGCGTACAAGCTTCTCTACCGCAGCGGTAAAACGCTGGACGAAGTGAAACCGGAAATTGAAGCGCTGGCGGCTGAATACCCGGCGGTGCAGGCGTTTACCGATTTCTTTGCCCGTTCTACTCGCGGCATCATTCGTTAATCCATGTCATCACGTCCTTTGACTATTGGGCTGGTCGCCGGGGAAACTTCCGGCGACATCCTTGGCGCAGGCCTGATCCGGGCGTTAAAAGAAAAGGTGCCCGATGCGCGGTTTGTCGGTGTTGCCGGGCCGCGTATGCAGGCCGAAGGCTGTGAAGCCTGGTACGAGATGGAAGAGCTGGCTGTCATGGGTATTGTGGAAGTGCTTGAACGGCTTCCTCGCCTATTGAAAATTCGGCGGGATTTAACCCAGCGCTTTAGCGAGCTTCAGCCCGATGTCTTCGTCGGCATTGATGCACCTGATTTCAATATCACGCTGGAGGGCAACCTCAAAAAGCGCGGTATCAATACTATTCACTACGTCAGCCCTTCCGTATGGGCATGGCGTCAAAAACGCGTTTTCAAAATAGGTAAAGCGACCAATCTGGTGCTGGCCTTCTTGCCTTTTGAAAAAGCGTTTTACGATCGTTTCAATGTCCCTTGTCGCTTTATCGGTCATACGATGGCTGATGCTATGCCGCTGCATCCCGATAAGCTGGCTGCACGTGCGACGTTAGGTATTGCGCCCGATGTGCCTTGTCTGGCGCTGCTGCCGGGCAGTCGCGGTGCAGAAGTTGAAATGCTTAGCGAAGATTTTCTCAATACGGCTGTGTTACTACGCCAGCATTTTCCCGATCTGGAAATCGTGGTTCCGCTGGTCAACAGCAAGCGCCGTGAACAGTTCGAGCGGATAAAAAGTAGCGTGGCGCCCGATCTACGCGTGCATCTACTGGATGGGCAAGCGCGTGAAGCCATGATTGCTAGTGATGCGGCGCTATTGGCATCCGGTACGGCAGCATTGGAGTGCATGCTGGCTAAATGTCCGATGGTTGTGGGTTATCGTATGAAGCCCTTTACCTTCTGGCTAGCACAGCGTCTGGTCAAAACGCCGTGGGTATCGCTGCCGAATTTGCTGGCTGGGCGCGAGCTGGTGACGGAATTGCTACAGACCGATTGTACGCCGGATAAGCTGGCCGCAGCGCTGCTGCCGCTGTTTGCCGATAAGGAAAAAATGGCTGAGCTACGCACGACGTTTGTGGATTTGCATCAGCAGATCCGCTGTAACGCCGATGAGCAAGCGGCTCAGGCGGTACTGGAATTAGTAAAGCCATGTTAATAAGACCATGAGTGAAATATTTATCTATCCGCAGGCGACCTGCATCGCTGGCGTTGATGAAGTGGGCCGTGGCCCTCTGGTTGGTGCGGTCGTGACGGCTGCGGTGATTCTTGACCCGACTAGGCCAATTGTCGGGCTGGCGGATTCCAAAAAGCTGAGTGAAAAACGTCGACTGTCGCTCTATGATGAAATCAAAGAGAAGGCATTGGCGTGGAGCCTTGGCCGTGCGGAACCGAAAGAGATTGACCAGCTGAATATCCTGCATGCTACCATGCTGGCAATGCAGCGTGCGGTTGCCGGTTTGGCTATCGTGCCTGATTTTGTTCTCATTGACGGCAACCGTTGCCCGGCCTTGCCGATGTCCGCTCAGGCGGTCGTTAAAGGGGATAGCCGCGTGGCAGAAATCAGCGCGGCCTCGATTATGGCGAAGGTGACTCGCGATCGTGAGATGGTCGAGTTAGATCAACGCTTCCCCGCTTATGGTTTTGCCCAACACAAAGGCTATCCAACGGCTTTTCATCTGGAGAAACTGGCCGCACTGGGCGCCACTGAGTTTCACCGTCGGAGCTTCGCGCCAGTCAAACGTGCATTAGGTCTGGCGTAAAACATCATCATTCACTCTCGGTATGGCGTGGGCACGTAAACGTGCCGTTGCCATGCTGACTAATCGATAAATTCTGGGATCTGGAGATGGCCGAACCACGTTTTGTTCACCTGCGTGTTCACAGTGACTATTCCATGATCGATGGGCTAGCCAAAGTCGGCCCGCTGGTAAAAAAAGCGGCAGCACTCGGCATGCCAGCGCTGGCGATTACTGATTTTACCAATCTGTGTGGGCTGGTTAAATTCTATGGCGGCGCGCATGGTGCGGGAATCAAGCCCATTATCGGCGCAGATTTCTGTGTCGAAAGCGACGAATTGGGTGATGAGCTCGCGCATCTTACCGTCCTGGCCATGAATAATGCTGGCTACCAGAATCTGACGCTGCTGATTTCCCACGCTTATCAACGAGGTTATGGCGCTGCCGGGCCGACGATTGACCGAGATTGGCTTATTGAGCATCAGGAAGGGCTGATTTTACTATCTGGCGGCCGCCGAGGTGATGTTGGCCGATTTTTGCTGCGCGGTAACCAGACGCAAGCTGAACAGTGTCTGGCCTTCTATCAGGAACACTTCCCCCAGCGTTACTATCTGGAACTGATCCGCACGTCCCGCCCCGATGAAGAAAGCTATTTGCATGCCGCCGTTGAATTGGCGACGAAGCACGGTGTGCCCGTGGTGGCAACCAATGAAGTGTGTTTTATCAGCACCGATGATTTTGACGCTCACGAAATCCGCGTGGCTATTCACGACGGCTACACGCTTGACGATCCCAAACGCCCACGTCATTACAGCCCTCAACAGTACATGCGTACCGAAGAGGAAATGTGCGAGCTGTTTGCGGATATCCCCGAAGCGCTGGCGAACAGCGTTGAAATTGCCAAGCGCTGTAACGTAACGATTCGTCTGGGTGAGTATTTCCTGCCACAGTTCCCGACTGGCGACATGAGTACGGAAGATTTTCTGGTTCAGTGCTCGAAAAAGGGGCTGGAGGAGCGTCTCGAATTCTTGTTCCCCGATCCGGAAGTGCGCACTGAGCGTCGGCCTGAATATGATGAGCGTCTGGATATTGAACTGGGCGTCATCAACCAGATGGGATTCCCCGGTTACTTCCTGATCGTAATGGAGTTTATCCAGTGGTCGAAGGATAACGATGTGCCTGTTGGGCCGGGGCGTGGCTCCGGTGCGGGCTCGTTAGTCGCCTACGCGCTGAAAATCACCGATCTGGATCCGCTGGAATTCGACCTGCTGTTCGAACGCTTCCTCAACCCTGAACGTGTTTCCATGCCTGACTTTGACGTCGATTTCTGTATGGAAAAACGCGACAAGGTCATCGATCACGTCGCGGAAATGTACGGGCGTGATGCGGTATCGCAGATTATCACCTTCGGTACGATGGCGGCGAAAGCGGTTATTCGTGACGTCGGGCGCGTGCTTGGACACCCTTCTGGGTTTGTCGATCGAATTTCAAAGCTGGTGCCGCCCGATCCGGGCATGACGCTGGAAAAAGCGTTTGCTGCTGAACCGCAGTTGCCGGAAATTTATGAAGCCGATGAGGAAGTTAAAGCCCTCATCGATATGGCGCGCAAGCTTGAAGGGGTAACGCGCAACGCCGGTAAACATGCCGGTGGGGTGGTGATATCTCCCACCAAGATTACCGATTTTGCGCCGCTGTATTGTGATTCGGAAGGGAACCATCCGGTTACCCAGTTTGATAAGAACGACGTGGAATATGCCGGGCTGGTGAAGTTCGACTTCCTTGGCCTGCGTACGCTGACCATTATCGACTGGGCGCTGGGGATGATTAATGCCCGTCGCGCGAAGCAAGGGCAGGAGCCGATTGATATTGCGGCGATCCCGCTCGACGATAAGAAAAGCTTCGATATGCTGCAACGCTCGGAAACCACGGCGGTATTCCAGCTTGAATCGCGCGGCATGAAAGACCTGATCAAGCGACTGAAACCCGACAGCTTTGAGGATATGATCGCACTGGTGGCGCTGTTCCGCCCAGGCCCGCTGCAATCCGGCATGGTGGATAACTTCATCGACCGTAAGCATGGTCGTGAAGCGATTTCGTATCCTGATATCGAATGGCAGCACGAGTCACTCAAGCCCGTGCTGGAGCCGACCTACGGCATTATCCTGTATCAGGAACAGGTCATGCAGATCGCGCAGGTTCTGGCGGGCTATACGCTGGGCGGCGCGGACATGCTGCGTCGTGCGATGGGGAAAAAGAACCCGGTCGAGATGGCGAAGCAGCGTGGTGGCTTCGAAGATGGTGCCAAATCTCGTGGCGTAAACGGCGAACTGGCGATTAAGATTTTCGACCTGGTGGAAAAATTCGCCGGTTATGGCTTTAATAAATCTCACTCCGCAGCGTATGCGTTGGTGTCTTACCAAACGCTATGGCTGAAGGCGCACTATCCGGCAGAATTCATGGCGGCGGTGATGACGGCCGATATGGACAACACGGATAAAGTGGTCGGTCTGGTTGATGAATGCTGGCGGATGGGGCTAAAAATCCTGCCTCCGGACATCAACAGCGGGCTGTATCACTTCCACGTTAACGACGATGGCGAGATTGTTTACGGCATCGGTGCGATTAAAGGCGTGGGTGAAGGCCCGATTGAGGCGATTATCGAAGCGCGTAATCAGGGCGGCTATTTTAGAGAGCTGTTTGATCTCTGCGCGCGTACCGACATTAAGAAACTGAACCGCCGCGTGCTGGAAAAGCTGATTATGTCTGGGGCATTTGACCGTCTGGGGCCGCATCGTGCCGCGTTGATGAATTCATTGCCTGATGCGCTGAAGGCTGCCGATCAGCATGCGAAAGCGGAAGCCATCGGTCAGGTGGATATGTTCGGCGTGCTGGCCGATGCGCCTGAACAGGTTGAGCAATCCTACAGTACTGTACCGCCGTGGCCGGAGCAGGTGGTGCTGGATGGTGAACGGGAGACGCTGGGGTTGTACCTGACTGGCCACCCGATCACGCAATATATTAAGGAAATTGAACGCTATGCCGGTGGCGTGCGTTTGAAAGATATGCACCCGACGGATCGGGGTAAAATGACCACTGCCGTTGGGCTGGTGTTGGCGGCTCGCGTCATGGTCACCAAGCGGGGTAACCGTATTGGTGTCTGTACATTGGACGATCGTTCCGGTCGCCTTGAGATAATGCTGTTTACCGATGCATTGGAAAAATATCAGCATTTACTTGAGAAAGACCGTATCCTTATCGCCAGTGGACAGGTCAGCTTTGATGACTTCAGCGGCGGGCTTAAAATGACCGTCCGAGAGTTAATGGATATCAGTGAAGCGCGGGAAAAATACGCGCGCGGGCTTGCTATCTCGCTGACTGACAGGCAAATTGATGACCAGCTATTAAACCGTCTCCGCCAATCGTTGGAACCCCATCGATCGGGGACGATCCCAGTGCATCTCTATTACCAGCGTGAAGATGCGCGCGCCCGGTTACGTTTCGGCGCAGCATGGCGTGTAACGCCTGCCGATGCGCTACTGAACGAGCTGCGCGGATTAGTGGGTAATGAGCAGGTGGAACTGGAATTTGACTAATATAGGAATACTATGAGTCTGAATTTTCTTGATTTTGAGCAGCCGATTGCAGAGTTGGAAGCGAAAATTGACTCGCTGACCGCAGTCAGCCGTCAAGACGAAAAATTGGATATTAATCTGGACGAAGAAGTCCAGCGCTTGCGTGAGAAGAGCGTTGAACTGACGCGCAAAATCTTCGCCGATTTGGGTGCCTGGCAGGTTGCGCAATTAGCGCGCCATCCACAACGTCCTTATACGCTTGATTATATTAAGCATATCTTTACCGACTTTGATGAGTTGGCTGGCGATCGTGCCTATGCCGACGATAAAGCCATTGTCGGCGGGATTGCCCGTTTAGAGGGGCGCCCGGTGATGATCATTGGTCATCAGAAAGGACGTGAAACCAAAGAAAAGATTCGCCGTAATTTCGGTATGCCAGCACCGGAAGGCTATCGCAAAGCGCTGCGCCTGATGGAAATGGCCGATCGCTTCAGGATGCCGATCATCACCTTTATCGACACGCCGGGCGCTTATCCGGGCGTTGGCGCAGAAGAACGTGGTCAGTCTGAGGCTATCGCGCGTAACCTGCGTGAAATGTCGACGCTGCGTGTGCCAATCATCTGTACCGTTATCGGTGAGGGTGGTTCCGGTGGTGCACTGGCTATCGGCGTGGGTGACAAGGTCAACATGCTGCAATACAGCACCTACTCGGTTATTTCACCGGAAGGCTGTGCGTCTATCCTGTGGAAGAGCGCAGATAAAGCGCCGCTGGCGGCGGAAGCCATGGGCATCATTGCGCCACGTCTGAAAGAGCTGAAACTGATCGATACCGTGATCCCTGAACCGCTGGGTTCCGCGCACCGTAACGTCCCGGTGATGGCAGAGTCTCTGAAAGCACAGCTGCTGGCCGACCTGCTCGACCTCGACGGCCTGACGGAAGAAGAGCTGTTGAACCGCCGTTATCAGCGTTTGATGAACTATGGTTACTGTTAAGTACAGTGGTTACTGCTGATAAGGTGATTGTCTGATTGATGTGTTATCAATCAGGCGATTCTGGCGTTACTTTGAAAATCCGTTGTCAGAAATGACAGCGGATTTTTTGCTATGAGGGTTTGAAGCATGCTGAAGCTGCTCGATGTCCATCACATTGCGGTTATTGCCTCTGACTACGAACGCAGCAAGGCATTTTACTGTGATGTGCTAGGGTTTACGTTGAACAACGAGGTCTACCGTGAAGCGCGGCAGTCGTGGAAAGGGGATCTCTCGCTGAATGGGCGTTATACCATTGAGCTATTTTCTTTCCCCTATCCACCTGCGCGCGTGAGTCGCCCGGAAGCCTGTGGCCTGCGCCATCTGGCCTTTGCCGTAGCTAACGTAGAACAAGCGGTCGCCTCGCTGGAACAGGCCGGCGTTATCTGTGAACCTGTCCGGGTCGATCCTGACACGCAGCAGCGCTTCACCTTTTTCGCCGATCCTGACGGCTTGCCTTTAGAACTGTATGAGATCTGATACCGTGGACCACACCGAACCTGATGATCGATTGCTCCAGACGATCGCGACGCAAACGGCCGGATGCGGGTCGATCCTGCTGGCCTACAGCGGTGGTCTGGATTCTAGCGTGCTCTTGCATCTGCTGGTGGCTCTGCGTCAGCGTTCTGGGCTACCCATTAGTGCGGCTTATATTCATCATGGGTTAAATCCGCTGGCCGATAGCTGGGCTGAACATTGTCGTCAGCAGTGTGAACGCTGGCAGGTGCCCTTTGCCTCGCTGTCGGTGACGGTTGAGGCGCAGAACGGCGGTATCGAAGCCGCGGCCAGAACGGCACGTTATCAGGCTTTGCGAGCGCATCTGCAAGAGGGCGAAGCCTTGCTGACGGCACAACATCTGGATGACCAAAGCGAAACCTTTTTACTGGCGCTTAAACGCGGCAGCGGGCCTGCCGGGTTATCTGCGATGGCGGCTCAAAGTACGCTCGGTCATCATCGTCTTGTGCGTCCGCTGTTAGGCATTTCTCGCTTGCAGTTGGAGGCGTATGCGCAGTGGCATCAGCTTGGCTGGATTGAAGACGACAGCAATCAGGACGAACGTTTTGACCGCAATTTTCTACGTCATCAGATCTTACCGCGATTGACGCAGCGCTGGCCGCATTTCTCCTCCGCCGTGGCGCGTAGCGCTCAGCTTTGTGCCGAACAGGAACAACTGCTAGATGAGCTGCTGGAGGAATCATTGCAGGCGTTATGCCAGCCGGATGGTGCGCTGAGCATTGACGGCCTGCTGCCGCTAAGTCCGGTGCGTCGTTTTGCACTCCTGCGTCGCTGGCTAGCGCAGCAAGGGGCGACCATGCCCGCACGTGAACAGTTACAGCGACTCTGGGATGAAATCGCGACGAGCCGTCAGGATGCGGAGCCGGTATTGCAACTGAATCAGATGCAGGTTCGTCGTTTTCGTCAGCATCTCTATCTGCTACCGCTAATGTCGTCGCTAAAAGACCACATTATCCCGTGGCAGTCGCCGTCATGTCCGTTATCGCTACCCGATAATCTGGGCACGCTGTCGTGGGCCGATAGCGGTGTGGCGGTTCGTGCGCCGGAAAATGGTGAGTCGGTGAGCATTCGTTTTTCGACCAGCGGAACCGTGCATATTGTCGGCAGAGCTCACGGGCGACAAATCAAGAAACTCTGGCAGGAGTTGGGCGTTCCGCCCTGGTGGCGCGACCGTACGCCGCTGGTGTTCTACAACGAGCAGCTGATTGCGGCAGTGGGACGATTCGTCACGCGAGAAGGGCAGGCGAGAGAGAACCATCCTGTATGGCACATGGTTTGGGAAAAATAAGTTTGGGAAAAATAAGCCATGGGAAAAACTTGAAGCAAAAACGCTGAAATAAAAACGGACAACCTGCGTTGTCCGTTTTGGAAGCATTTGTTCAGCGTTTGCCGCTGAATGAAAGGAAAAGTCTGTCAGGATTCGCTGACGACGACCTTCCCGATTTCAGGATGACTGAAACTGACGATGTGGTCGAGACGCAGCTCGCGCGTTGTGCCTGAGGCTTCAATCACCAGATATTCGACCTGCTTACGTGAGATCATATCACTGGCTTTACCGGTCACAACTTCACCATTGCGTAGTTCCAGCGTCAGCGTCAAATTCTGCTGACAAGTGGCTTCCAGGCTGTCGTAATCATCACAGTTGATGGGTTGATATTCATTACTCATTGACATAATCACTCACCAATAAGTTAGCGGCGGCAAAAGCGGCCTGTTCCCTGACGGAGGATGGCAACGCATCATTCGCGGCAATGCCATCCAGGGTTTTCAAAACACAACCCAGCGAATCGGGTATATAGCCCAGATCGCCACTGGCGATCTCTGCGTATAAGCGACGTACTAATTCACAGTATTCTTGCACTATATCCTCCCTTAAAAGCTTAGCTCGGTAGATATTCATGCATCATCACTTGCTGTGGTGCGCGATGTTGTAAGCCTACGAAGATAAACTCTATTTATCAAACCGACTATAGCATAGGCACTAACAGGATATCAGTAGTCCTTAGAGGCCTAATCTATCGGTTACGTGGCAGATATCACCTTTACTGTGAGGATGGCACTAACTCAAGTAAACTAGGAGGGAATAAAGACGAGGTCACTGATGGCATTAAAAGCAACGGTTTACAAAGCAGCAATCAATATTGCCGATATGGATCGGAATTTTTTTCACGACGCGAATCTGACGATAGCCCAGCATCCGTCTGAAACTGAGCAGCGCATGATGCTGCGGCTTTTAGCGTGGATTTGCCATGCTGATGAAAATCTACGCTTTACCAAAGGGCTCAGCGCAGATGACGAGCCGGAAATCTGGCGACGTAACGATACGATGGAACTGGAACTGTGGATTGAGCTAGGCCTGCCGGATGAAAAACGGCTCAAAAAAGCCTGCAATCAGTCCCGTTCCGTGGTGTTGTACGCCTACAGCGAGCGTGCGGCACAGGTTTGGTGGAGTGCAATATCGGGCAAGGTCTCTGGGTACAAGAATCTGGCTATCCGTTTTCTGGATGATAATCAGCTGGCTCAGCTTGCCGGACTGGTTCAACGCACTATGTCATTGCAGGCAACGATACAGGAAGGCACGATCTGGTTATCTGACGATAAGAATAGTCTGGAAATAGCATTTTCTGAGTGGAAAATTCCTCAGACTCAGGGATGATAACAGATTGGATATATTCCAGATCGTTGAGTAAGAACGATAAAAACAGGGCAGAGACGGCAGGAAAATAATGATGAAAAAACTGGCTATCGGTGTGCTGTTGATTGCAGGGATTTCTGGGTTGATCGGGTGTCATACCCGCTCGCAAGTTCAGGAAGAACCCCTTAAACCAATGGCGCAAAGTTATCGTGGCGTTTTACCCTGTGCGGACTGCGGAGGGGTTGATACGTCACTGTTTTTGGAAAAAGACGGGACTTTTGTTCTGCGTGAGCAGTATCAAACGACGCGAGAGGGCAACAACACGTTTGCTTCCTATGGGCAATGGCGGCGCACTGCCGACAAGCTGGTGCTGACGGATAGCGCGGGCGAAAAACGCTACTTCCGCCCGGTTGATAGCTCTCTTGAAATGCTGGATCAGGAAGGGCTGCCCATCAATTCTTCTCTTCCTCGCCAACTGACGGCAACCGAGCAAGCATTGCCGGATACGCCGATGTCGATGAAGGGCATGTACCGCTATCTGGCGGATGCTGCAACGTTCTCTGACTGCGCAACCGGAAAAACGTTTGTGGTGGCGAATAATGCCGTACTGGAAAGGTTGTACCTTCGTACGACGGCGTCGGCAGGTGAACCGGTGCTGGTCTCCTTTACCGCGCATTTTGCTGTGATTCCATCAATGGAAGAAGGGCAGATGGTGAAAGCGGTGGTACCTAACAGCAGCGATAACGCACGCATGAACGCGCGGGCAAACTGCGATACACAGATAGACTAACGCAGCATTAAAAAGAAAAGGCACTGATTTCAGTGCCTTTTTGCTATCGATTTGCCTCGCTCTAACTCGCGTTAGAGCATTTTCTTTAGCTGATAAAGCCAGTCCAACGCCTGACGCGGCGTGAGCGCATCAGGATCGATGGCTTCCAGCGCTTCAATGGCCGGTGACGGCTCATCATTGCTCAGCAGCGCCAACTGTGCGCCATCGATATGGCTGGATGACGCATTATTCGATAGCGTTTCCAGCTCCTTCAGCTTCTGGCGTGCGCGCTTAATCACTTCTTTCGGTACGCCAGCCAGTGCGGCGACGGCAAGGCCATAACTTTTGCTGGCTGCGCCATCCTGTACGCTGTGCATGAAGGCGATGGTATCGCCGTGTTCGCGTGCATCCAAATGGACATTCACTACGCCTTCCATTTTTTCCGGCAGAGTGGTCAGTTCAAAGTAGTGCGTTGCAAACAGCGTCATCGCTTTGATGCGGCTCGCCAGATTTTCGGCGCAGGCCCAGGCCAGCGACAGGCCGTCATAGGTTGAGGTTCCGCGGCCGATTTCGTCCATCAACACCAGGCTGTTTTCCGTGGCATTGTGCAGAATATTCGCTGTTTCTGTCATTTCCACCATGAAGGTAGAACGGCCAGAGGCCAGATCGTCGGCGGCACCCACACGAGTGAAAATACGATCGACGGGGCCAATGATCGCCTGATCCGCAGGCACAAAGCAACCGATGTGCGCCATCAGCACAATCAGTGCGGCCTGACGCATATAGGTACTTTTCCCGCCCATGTTGGGGCCGGTGATAATCAGCATACGGCGCTGTGGTGCTAGCGACAGGGGGTTCGAAATAAATGGTTCACGAAGCACCTGTTCGACGACGGGGTGACGACCGCCCGTAATCTTGATGCCAGGTTTATCACTCAGCGTCGGGCAGACATAATTCAGCGTATCGGCGCGTTCAGCCAGATTCGTCAGAACATCTAGCTCAGCCAATGCGGCTGCGCTTTGCTGAAGCTCGGCCAGATGAGGCAACAGCAGATCGAAAAGCTCATCATATAGCGCTTTTTCCAGCGCCAGCGCTTTGCCTTTCGAGGTCAGAACTTTGTCTTCGTATTCTTTCAGCTCGGGGATGATATAGCGTTCGGCATTTTTCAGCGTCTGGCGGCGTACATAGTGGATCGGCACCAGATGGCTTTGGCCACGGCTAACCTGAATGTAATAACCGTGTACGCCATTGAAACCGACTTTCAGCGTATCAAGCCCCAATTTTTCGCGTTCGCGAATTTCCAGACGATCCAGATAATCGCTGGCACCCTCAGCCAGCGCACGCCATTCATCCAGCTCTGAATGGTAGCCCGGCGCGATGACACCGCCGTCACGTACCAGCACAGGTGGTGCTTCGACAACGGCGCGTTCCAGCAAATCACGTAGCTCATCAAATTGTCCAATCAGGCTGACCAGACGACGAACGGAATCGGTATCCAGTGGCGCAAGCTGCTCACGAATATCGGGAAACTGCTGGAAAGCGTGGCGCATACGCGCCAGATCACGTGGGCGTGCCGTGCGCAACGCAAGTCGCGCCAGAATACGTTCCAGATCGCCGACCTGCCGCAGAGAGGGTTGCAGATCGGGCGTGATGTCCTGCAACGCGCTGATAGCCTGCTGGCGCTGTTTGAGCGCCTCAATATCGCGGCTGGGCATGTGAATCCAGCGCTTCAGCATTCGGCTGCCCATTGCCGTCACGGTGCAGTCCAGTACGGCGGCCAGCGTATTTTCTACACCGCCGGACAGATTCTGCGTCAGTTCAAGGTTACGGCGGGTGGCTGCATCCATGATGATGCCGTCTTGCTGGCGTTCCATCGTAATGCCGCGAATATGCGGCAGCGAGGTGCGCTGGGTGTCTTTCGCGTATTGCAGCAGGCATCCGGCTGCCCGTAGCGCAAGCTTCGCCTGCTCTACGCCAAAGCCGGTCAAATCGCGGGTACCAAATTGCAGATTGAGCTGCTGGCGTGCCGTATCAGGTTCAAATTCCCACAGCGGACGACGACGAAGCCCATGGCGAGTTTCTATCAAATCCATGGACTCAAAGGATTCAGGGTAGAGTAATTCCGCTGGGTTAGTGCGCTGCAATTCGGCCGCCATGGTTTCCCGGTCGGCGGGTTCACTGACGCGAAAGCGTCCAGAGCTGATGTCCAGAGTGGCATAACCGAATCCCCGACCGTCCTGCCATATCGCTGCCAGCAGGTTATCCTGCTTTTCCTGCAATAGCGCTTCGTCGCTGATGGTTCCCGGCGTGACGATACGGACAACTTTGCGTTCTACCGGACCTTTGCTGGTGGCTGGATCGCCGATCTGTTCGCAGATCGCGACGGATTCGCCCATTTGCACCAGTCTGGCAAGGTAGTTTTCAACGGCATGATGAGGAACGCCAGCCATCGGTATCGGTTCCCCTGCGGAGGCACCGCGCTTCGTCAGCGAAATATCCAGCAGTTGAGAAGCCCGCTTGGCATCGTCATAGAACAGCTCGTAAAAATCGCCCATGCGGTAAAACAGCAGGATTTCCGGATGTTCAGCTTTTAACCTAAAGTACTGCTGCATCATGGGAGTGTGGGCAGTGAAGTCCTTGTCGGTAGAATCTTTCATATTGATTTTACTCAGTTTTTACTCTATTTGTTAGTTCAGATAGCTGCTTGTAAAACTGTCAAAAATCCACCTAAACCCATAAATTTGTATACCAGAGTAAGGTGCAGCATACATCCTGATCGGCTGATACACATTAGGATTGCATCACTGAAAATGACATTCAATCAGCCTATTATAATCAATGTGTTATTTGTCGATGTGAAGCCATTTTTCGCTTCTGAATGGTCGTGCCATCTCTGTGTCTAACCCAATGCGAAAACTCTATCTTATCACTGATACCCACTGTGATTCACTCGTAGACCTTGGTGTAGCAATCAGTGCCACGAAAAACCTACTTTATCCAGCGTGGTTTGGATTTTGTATAACAAACAGCAACCGGAGGGAAAATTTCACAGGAAGTTATCAGAGCTACTATTGGAAATGTATCTGATTTTGCCAATATTGATTATGTATGCGAAGCGGCTTCAGTATTGCTCAGACGGTGAAGCAAACAAAGCAAAACGACGTAGAATGCGAGGAAAAAATCAATGTAGTGAACCGACTGATTAGTGCTGCGAGTTTTTCCCAATATCGACAACACGCGGGCTACAGATTTAGCTGCTCTTTATTTGGAGAACGGTGTTAAGACGCTTGCATGGTATTGGTAAAAAGGAAATGGCCCAGCGGTAATTGAGGCTCTGTTTATCAATGTTATTATTTAGGCGTATTTTTTATGAGTTACACTTTTTATTGATTTTTATATTCATTTGACATTCGGAATGGGGTGCTAATGTTTTAAATAAAAAAACTGAATATGTCATTCAGTTTTTTTTTGTATTCGCGTAAGGATTTTATTCTATTGTTTCTACGCCACTGCTATGCAGTTTATTTCCTTTTTAAAATTAATGTAAAGTAATGAGGTTATTTTGTATATGGTGAATAATGAATTAGTTTCATCGCTAATATTAAGTGAGTTAATTCAATATCGGCGTAGATTTACCCAGTTGACGAAATCAATTAGTGAAGAAGAGTCTCAGGTGACTCAAGTTCAACTACCCAGAATTCGTGCCTTTGTTGAAGAAGAGCGTCGAATTGAACTCATTCTGCCTGCGTTTCCGTTTAAATCTCCTAGTCCTTATAAGGTGTTGGGAAGAACGCCAGATATGGCGGAACGGTTGTCCTTGATCTTCCTGAATTCGTTATGTCAGCGTATTCAGCTTTATTATCCACCCGGTGCGCATATCCGTCTTTGCTCGGATGGGCATGTATTTGGTGACTTGATTGGGACCAGCGACGAAACGATTAATATTTATCAGGATGAAATTGAAAATTTACTGCATGAACTGGGTGCCGTTTATCTCAGCGTTTTTAATCTTAAAGATGTAGAGAATATGGCGGCGCTCACCGCTGATTATGATCGCCTTCGCCAGCAGTTGGTTGAGAATTACGCTGATTCAGAAGAGGAAGTGAAAGCGCAGCTCATGCAGAGCGAAGAAGGTTTGCAGCTTTATCGCTCAATGACCCGTTTCCTCTATGAAGATAGCCTGAGGCCTGACTATACCGGCTCTAATGCGGCATTACAGAAAGATGCCAAAAAACGCGCGTGTAGCGTTATTCAACGCAGTTGGGCATGGGGCAATCTGCTTGCTGAACAATTCCCAGACGCCATTCGGTTGTCTATTCACCCGCAGCCTTCGGACAGTCTGAAGCTGGGTATTCATATGATGCCCACCAAGGACGATTGGTTGACACCCTGGCATGGTGTTGCCGCCAATGTTAATGGGCAGTTTGTGCTAATGAAAAATGTGGATGCACAGCAATTGGACGGTGAAATCGTGGAGATCCGCGGTATGCCTAGCCATTACTTAGTTAAACAGCCTGATATGGCATAAGCGTACTGTTTTCGTCTTATCGTTCACTGAGACATCGATATTGTCATCTAATAAAGGAATATACATGATGGAAAATAGCATGAGCTGTCGCATCGAATTGCTTTCCCCTTTTGGTATGTTATTGACGCCGGTTGAAGCGGGGCAGAGTGTCGCAACACTGTCGATTGATACCTTGCGTGAACTCGCCCGAGAACATCATCTCCTGGTACTGCGTGGGTTTTCTTCTGGATTTTCCGATCCTGAAACATTGACTGAGTATGCCGGCCAATGGGGGGAAATCATGATGTGGCCTTTTGGCGCCGTGTTGGACGTGAAGGAACATGCGGATACCAAGGATCACATCTTTGATAACAGCTATGTGCCGCTGCACTGGGATGGTATGTACAAACCAACCATACCCGAGTTTCAACTGTTCCACTGTGTTTCTGCGCCGGGGCAGCAGCAAGGCGGGCGAACCACTTTTGTCGATACCACACGCTTGTTGGCTGAGGCCGGCGCACCGTTAGTCGATGAGTGGCGACGTGTTTCCATTACTTATCGTATTAAAGCTGTTGTGCATTACGGCGGTGAAGTCACCTCTCCATTGGTCATCCCGCATCCCAACGGCACGGGGGAGATTATGCGTTATAACGAGCCGCCTACCGAAGGGGAGCGTTTCCTTAACCAACATGTGTTGGAATACCACAATGTCACGCCGGAAACGCAAAGCGCATTTAGTCAGACGTTACGGCAGCATTTGTACGATCCCCGTTATTACTATGCGCATCAATGGCTACAGGGCGATGTTGTGGTAGCCGATAATTTCTCGCTGCTGCATGGTCGTGAAGCCTTTACGGCGCAGTCTGCACGCCACCTCCAGCGTGTGCATATTCAGGGCACCCCGATTTGTGTGAACACCTGCATTGATAACGCAGCATAAGGAAAAGCATCATGGCACATATTCTTATGGCGGCGATGGCGACGCCGGGGCATGTTTACCCGTTACTGACTATCGCTCGCTATCTGGTTGAGCAGGGGAACGATGTCACGTTGTTTAGCGGTGCGTTGTTCCGTGAGCAGGCGGAGGCCGCTGGCGTCGGGTTCATCCCTTTTAGCGATGACATTGATTTCGACTACCGGCACCTTGAACAACATTTCCCTCAACGCGCGATGTTGCCGCCAGGTAACGCACAGATGGCTCTTGCTCTGAAGGATTTCTTTGCAGCACCGATTCCACTGCTGGATCGCCAACTGCGTGAAGCGTTGGCAAAGACCCACGCCGATTTGCTCATCGTTGAAAATTGTTTTTATGGCGTCTTGCCTTTGCTGTTCTCCGTGCAACGGCCGCCCGTCATCGTAATAGGCGTTACGCCGCTGTCCTATTCGACACGAGATTCTGTTTTCTATGGGCCTCGCATTCCTCCCAAATTGCTGCCGCCCGACCTGAGCCATGAACAGCTGGTCGATGAGGAAACGCGGGGACTGATGAGCGAGGTGCAGCACGCGTTTAATCATGCAATGGTGCAGTCGGGAGGAAAGCCGCTCGAACAACCTTTTATGGATACGCTGATTGGCCGCTGCGATCGTTTCTTGCAGTTATCCACAACTGAGCTTGAGTATCAACGTGATGACTTACCACCAAGCGTGCGATTTATTGGGCCATTATCCCACCATGCTGCCGCAGAACGTGTTCCGCAATGGTGGGCACCGGACGACAAGCGGCCACTTATTATCGTTTCACAAGGCACATTGGCGAATGTCGATCTCCAGCAGCTCATTGGGCCAACACTGTGCGCATTAGCTGACTTACCTGTCAGAGTGCTGGTAACCACCGGAGGGCGTTCGATTGATTCGCTGCAAGCATCCTTGCCTGAAAATGCCAGAGTGGTGAGCTTCCTCTCTTATGACGATTGGTTGCCAAGAGCGTCGATCGTCATCAGCAATGGCGGATATGGTTCGATTAATGCTGCGCTGAAAGAGGGCGTTCCTTTAATTGTGGCAGGGGTAGGGGAAGATAAACAGGAAGGTGCTGCGCGCGTGGTATTCGCCAAATGTGGGATTAACCTGCAAACCAGTACGCCGAGTGAACAGCAGATTAAGCAGTCTGTCATTGAGATATTGGAAGATCCCAGCTATTTACAGCGTGCAAGATGGATTAAGGCAGATTATGCAAGCCATGATGCGCTTGCCCTGATTCAGGCTGAGGCTAATGCGCTGTGTTTTACAAAGGAATGTTCGCTAAAGGAGGACGGTATAACATCAGATAGGGATACTTCTCTGCTTCGCATTTAGCTATTATTTCATACGTAATAACGTGTTGAAACCCGCTACGTGTTATGGGGCAAAACTGTGCCCCATAACGCTATTCGAATGCGATTAACCCTACAGCGCTTTATCGGTCAACAAGTCGACCTTGCTGGCTGTTGAGACACGCTTAAGGTACGCGTGAACGTTAGGGCCAAACTGTACGCCTTTCACGATCGTAAGCGACAGTAAGATCGGGAACAGAATAAAGTCGGTGGTAGAAATGACGCTGACATTTGCCAGACGCGGCTCCAACGCCTCGAGTTTCTGCTCCACTTCCGCAATCAGTTCCGGCGTTTTCGCCAGCAGTGCATCCAGATCGCCGAAGGCTTTTTCTTCGCGCAGGATGTAGGCATAGCGCGCCTCTGGCGTGGAAAGCTCTTTGAAATCGGCTTTCGTAAAACGGGGAACAGCAAGGTTAAATACCGCGCTGGAAACGGACTTACACCAGGCTTCAATCTCAGCATCAACCGGTTTTTCGGCGATTAACGGCGCTTGCTTGCTGTCGACATAGTGGACGATATCCATACTTTCCGGCATGAAACTGCCATCTTCTTTCTGTAGGATCGGCACCACTTTGCGGCCCACCATGCGCGTTGGCGTGTCGATGTCGCCTTCCATAATGACGGATTGCTCAACAGGCAGATCTTTCAGGCCAAAAATCATTCTGGCTCTGACACAGAATGGGCAGTGTTCGTAAATGAAAAGTTTCATGCATCGCCTCGTAAGATTTTGAAAAAGGCCGCAAAAATTTGCCAGCCCTGACATGACAAGTCATTCCATCAGAGTAATACCTGATGCGGTTGGCGGTAAAGCGAATGTGCCTGAAGATGGCGATGGCAGGGAAAAGAAGGGCGCGGTGTGGATCGCGTGACCCGTACCAGATTCCTGTATGATGCAGTGAAACCCCTTTTGCGGAAGAGAAATCATGGATCGCCTGAGCGCGCTGGAAACATTTATCTGCGTTTTTGAAACGGGGTCGTTTTCCGCCGCGTCTCGCAGGCTCGGTATTGGGCAGCCTGCGGTGTCCAAAGCGATCATGCAGCTTGAAAATCAGCTGGCAACGCCGCTGTTGCTCCGTTCTACCCGAGGGCTGACGCCGACAGAAGCCGGGCAGAATTTTTATGAGCAAATCGCCCCGGCGTTAAAGGTACTGGGGGATGCTCAAGAGCATGTGGTTAGCGGAAGCGCTGCGCTGTCTGGGCGGCTACGCATCGGTGCACCCGTGACGTTTGCCAGACAGCTCATCATACCGCAGCTCCATGAATTCATGGCCGAGCATCCCCAGCTAAATATTGATGTCATTCTGGACGATCGCCCGATCGATCTGATTGCGGAAGGCATTGATGTGGCACTGCGTTTGGGCGACATGAAGGATGATTGCCCAGCGGTTAGCATCGTGTTCCATGCGCCTGCTGGCGACCCCTGACTATTTCGCGCGTCATGGTGTGCCAGCTTCTCCTGACGTTCTGGCTGCGTATCCTGCCGTCATCTATTTGCAGGGAGAGAGAACCGATCGCTGGATTTTTTCTCAGGGTGAAACACAGACCACAATATTACCCAATGGGCGTATCCGTGTTTCTGCGGCGGAAGGCGTGCGTGCAGCGGTGCTATCCGGTGTAGAACTGATTGTGGCATCGGAATGGATGTTTGCACCAGAGCTTGAAAGCGGGCAGGTCGTCACCGCGCTGGATTCATGGTCGCTGGGTAAGATGGATCTGTGGGCTGTCTACCCCAGAGGCCGCATGATATCAGCCCGCGCCAGAATTTTTACCGATTTCGTCCAGCATTTTTTCTCCTGAAATATTCCTATTCGGAATAACTGATATCCATTTTACCTCTCTATTGGGAATGAGTGCGACGTCTTATGCTCTGCTCATCACCTGCCGACTTCCGGCAGGAAGCACACAGACAGGTATGATGATGAGTACATTATCCAGCGAAGCCGATATCAGAACGCAGCAGGCTCCCGGCAACGTATTGATTTTCTCAATGGCGGCAGCCAGTGGTATTTCTGTTGCCAATATCTATTACAACCAACCGATGCTGGGTGTGATCGGCGAAAGCTTTAGGTTGAGCGAGGCAACCTCACTGATTCCAACCGTGACGCAACTGGGCTATGCCTTGGGGCTGCTACTGCTGGTTCCGCTCGGCGATAAGTTTGACCGCCGTCGGCTGATCGTGTGGCAATTTTTGATGTTGGCACTGGTTTCTGCATTTGCGGCCTTGTCGACATCAGCTGTCGCGTTATTAGGGGCTTCGTTGCTCATCGGTTTTGGGGCGACCGCCGCACAGCAGATTGTTCCGGCTGCGACGGCACTTGCCGATGCGAAACAGCGCGGCGCGATTGTTGGAACGGTGATGAGCGGGTTGCTTAGCGGCATTCTGCTTAGCCGTACGGTTGCGGGCTTGGTGGGCCGTGGGCAATGGGAAGAATGTTACCGGCTTCGCCATCGAATCAAACCGTTCGTTACCGTGAGCTGATGCGTTCGCTGGTGACGCTGTGGCAGGATGAACGCGCATTGCGTAAAGCTACGCTGATTCAGGCGCTGCTGGTTACGCTGATGAAAACCCAAAAAGCGTCATTGTGACCGGGGGAAAGCAGGCTGAAATAGCCAGACAGGGCGGCTGGGAAGTCTCACCAATGTTGTTTTACAACCGGTAGACTAACCTTACTTGCTGATGACAATACTATACATTTGGCTTGCTATAGTCCTTCCATCCCTTGTCAGTACCTCACATCTCTGTGAGTGTTGTGTTAGTTAACCATCCCTGTCATTAGAATGACCTTGGCCCGCCTTGTGCGGGTTTTTTTTGCCTGCTTTCCCGCTCGCGAGATTCGTGTTGAGCGTGTCTATTCCGTGTCGTGATTAACTGAATGATCGGACACGACTTTGATAACGACTCGGTTTCTGCCTTCATGCTTTGCCTGATAGAGGGCGTCGTCCGCGATTTTCAAGACGCTATCGATCTGCTCCATTCCCGGAATAAAACAGGTGACGCCGAGTGAAATCGTGATGTTCTCAGGAATTGGCAGCGGCATTTTTTCCACTTTTTTACGCAGCCGTTCAGCAATATCAGCGGCCTGCGTCATGTCCGTATCGGGCAGAAGTGCGAGGAATTCCTCTCCGCCAGTGCGGCAAATCAGATCGGATTCACGCGAGCTCTGTTTTATATTTTTCGCCAACAGCCTGATGACGTCATCGCCGATATTGTGTCCGTAGGTATCATTCACGCGTTTGAAATGGTCGATATCAATCACGATGGCGGCAACCTGATTGCTCTTTGAGAGAATGAGTTCAATGCTTTCATAGATGCCACGGCGATTGAGCAACCCGGTGAGCGGATCGGTGTGGGCTTGCAAACTCAGTTTGCCGATTCGCTTGTGCAGCAGCAGAGTACCGAAAAGAATGACGCGTTTTAGCTGGTCAACCTCAAAATACCAAGAGGGGACTTTCTTAATTTTTTCAATGACGCCAGGCTCCTCCATTTTACTGGCAGAAACGGCCAGTAAGCGCAGAGGATTGGCAATAGAGAAAGCGAGTAGGGTGAGTGCAATCAGCGTTAATATCATCACCGGTGCACCTTCGTATACAACGGAACGCATCACGCTGTCGAGCAAATCGATAACGGTTTGAGAAGGGTGCAAGGTAATGATGATCCAGCCGGATGATTTGACTGTATCAAAACCTGCAAGAGATGGCGTGCCCTGCATATCGGGCATGGCGGCGGTGCCACTCTTCTTGTTCCGAAACACCGCTTTGATTTTTTCGTCGCTGACGGGCTTGCCGACCCACTGTTTATCCTGATGGTAGAGAACAATTCCACTTTTATCGATCACGTAAACGCTGGAGTAATCGTTATAGAAATGGGTGTTCATGAATTCGTTTAAGACGCTTTGATTTTTTAAATAAATCGTTCCGCCGATGTAACCGAGATAATTTCCCTGTTTGTCTTTTATCGGGGAGGAAACCAGCACGATCAGATTGCCCGTAACTGAAATATAAGGCTGACTGATTAACGGCTTTTGTTCCACGAGCGCCAGCTTGCTGGCATCAGAGGTCAGCGTGCTTCCTTTCAGGTTCAGCGAGGTTGGGTAAACCGCGTGTATCTGATTCTGGGTATCCGCAACGAAAATAGAGTTAAAACTCTGGCTCATGCGGTATGTCTGCTCACTTTTTTCCAGTAGCGTCGCATCGTCATTAAAACTGTCCGCTATCGACATCGCGCTGTAAGCCAGCTCCTGCAGTGACGAAGATAAAAAACTTTCTGTGGTCGCCGCTAACTTGGAAGAATAGTTAAGGTTTGAACTCAGTATCTGATCGGTAATGAGCTTTTTTTGTACATTATAAACAGCAATATAGGCATTGGTCAGCGTGATGATCATGCTGATAATCGCGAGAGATAAAATGAGTGAACGCAAATTGATTGGGAATCGTTTTTTATTTTCATTGTTGGCCGCACCTATTTTCCGCTAGGTAAGCAAAGTAACGCTTTCTTTTTGTTATGTAACACGGGCAGGGGTATCGCTTGCGACCAATGAATAAATCCGCCATTCAAAGTTATAGACGCTAATTGGGCTATCTGGCAACGTATTGATATCTCTCTAGCATCTTCAACTTAATGCAGGGTATGTACGATCTCCAGCGTACCGTTAATGATGAACTGCACGCCCATGCAAACCAGCAGAAATCCCATCAGCCGTGAAATGGCCTCAATGCCGCTTTTCCCGATCAGACGCATAATCAGGCCAGAGCTTTTCAGACTGAGCCAGACGATCAGGCTGATCAACATAAACGTGAGTACGGGGGCAACGGTAATCACCCATGGCGTGATATCAACGCCGCTCTTGATTTGTGAGGCAGAACTAATGATGAGGGCAATGGTTCCTGGCCCCGCGGTGCTGGGCATCGCTAGCGGCACGAAAGCGATATTGACCTCATTGGCGGAGAAACTGTCGTTGATTTCTTCTTTTTTGCTTTTGACTTCAGGTGCATGTTCTGGCTTTTGCTGAGGAAAAAGCATGCGAAAACCGATAAATGCCACGATGAGCCCACCGGCAATGCGCAACCCAGGAATGGAAATTCCGAAGGTATTCATTACGACCTGACCCGCGTAGTACGCGACGGTCATAATGATGAAGACGTAGAGTGAGGCTTGAAAGATCTGACGATTTCGTTCCCCTTGGCTCATGTTGCCGGACATTGCCAAAAATACCGCTACCGTTGTCAGTGGGTTCGCGAGTGGTAGGATTAACACCAGACCAAGACCAATGGTTTGAATCAATTCCAGCATTCTACGTTCCTTTTATTGGGGCACTTTCGTCAGTTCAGGAAAACGGTCAAGGATGACCTGTCGCTATGATGTCTGGCGCGGCTTAGGCCAGTTCATCCTCCGCTAATTTTTTAAAACGATAGAGCGTTTTTGTCAGCATATCGCGAGAAAACATATCAAACATTTGGCCGATCTTTTTCCCGATCAAGCCGCCCGGTGGGTTGTAGCGAATGGTCAGCGTTACGGTTGTACCCGCTTCCGATGTGGCAGGTTGAAAAGAAAGCCGACCTTCATTCGGAACCCGTGCCCCTTCCAGCGAACGCCAGTGGATATACTCCCCCGGTTTTTCGTCAATAATACGAGCCTGCCACTCAATGAGCGCGCCAATTGGCGTGTTAATCCGCCAGTTAGAGTCGGTATAGTTCAGTATCTCAATACTGGCGAAATGGCCCCTCAGGATTGGCAACGTTTCCGGTTTGCGCCAGAGATCAAACAAGCGTTCTGCCGGGCGATTGATCGTAATGCTGCTGCTGATTTCATTGGCATAACTGCCGTTTTTCGCTGCGGTTCTTCTTAAGAAAGAGGGAAACACCCGTCATCCTCCCTAATGGATTATTACCCCTTTATTGGCATATTCACGCCATTCTGACCGATCTCGACCAATGAAGCAAAGCGGAGACGGTGGCGATAGTGATGGTGCAGGCTATCACAGCAATCGTCAGAATTTTTACACGCCTAATGTTGCGTTAATGTTGGTTCGGTACTGTAAGTATCAGACAGTAGCCGAATGAAGTGCCGCAAAACACCAGGGTTTTTACATAACGATAATAGCAGTACCCCGCCCACTATTTTTAGTGGGCTTTTTTTTATTTATCTTTCCCTGTCTAGATGTTTTATTTCATGTGAATTGATATTTATCAATTTATCGCTAATGGGTTCCTACCTATTAATGTGTAAAAGATGTTTATCCCTATATTCTGGCTTGTAAATAGCACATTGATTGTGAGGTGATTATACTTTATAAATATGTCGTGATACGTTTATAGCTAGCGTTTATGCTGGTAGGAATAAATATGAGTAACCCATTTGTTGCTAAGTGGAGCCGTAATGGCAACCTGCTTTGCCACGGCCACTGGTTAATATCTTATAGAGAAAAAGACTTCGCGCTGCCGGAAAAATATAAAGAGAATCATATGGGAACGATGGGGATCTACTCTATCATCGATCCTGATGATGAAATGTACCGGGACGGGTTAGATGAGGATGATTGGATTCTGGAAAATATCGACTGGCTGGCCGATAGCTTTGAAGAAAATAATGTCCCTATCGAAGAATGTTATTTTAGATATTTCTTTCAGGCTATAAATAAGCAGGACTGGCGATGCACCAGTTGCGCTGGCTGTATGTAAATTGCGCCATCACTATTAATTACTCCTATTCCCTCTGTATTCCCGCCGACCGACAATCTATTAGGGTAGTGCTATATTCTCTCTGACTATTCGACGGCGTTTTATTCGATCTTCTTCGATTTTCATCCCTCTTTCATCTTCTTTGCTAGGCGCTTCGCATACCGTGCAGCAAGACGTCTTTTTCGGGGAAAAGTGTTACCCTGACCCAACAATCCTTGATTAAGATGAGGCGGCAATGACGGAAGCTGACATTCTGCGGTTAAGTGCTTTGGTGGGCGAAAAACTGAAGGCGCGTGGTGCCAGGTTGACATGTGCAGAGTCCTGCACCGGAGGCTGGCTGGCTAAGTCTATTACCGATATCGCGGGTAGTTCTGGCTGGTTTGACTACGGCTTTGTGACATACAGCAATCTGGCCAAGCAGCGTTTGGTGAATGTGAACGCAGAGACACTGGAACAGCATGGTGCGGTGAGTGAAGCCGTCGTCAATGAGATGGCAGCAGGGGCTTTGCAGGCCGCTGATGCAGATTTTGCTATATCGGTAAGCGGCGTCGCTGGGCCAGACGGGGGAACCGAAGAGAAGCCTGTCGGCACGGTGTGGTTTGGCTTCACAGACAAACAGGGTGGGGCATTCGCCTGGACAATGCGGTTCAGCGGAGACAGAAACGCGGTGCGTTTGCAATCAGTCCATTTTGCGCTGCAAACGTTGCTCGACACGTTTCTGAAAAAATAACCTTGATGCTGTATGTGTATACAGTATAATGTCAGTAATTATTCGGTAATTCATGATTAAGCAGCCGCGTAGAGACAGCAGCTTTACGCCGCATGACAGGAGCAGAAATGGCTATTGATGAGAACAAACAAAAGGCACTTGCGGCAGCACTGGGCCAAATCGAAAAGCAATTTGGTAAAGGTTCTATCATGCGGTTGGGCGAAGATCGCTCAATGGATGTTGAAACCATTTCTACAGGCTCTTTGTCCCTGGATATCGCACTGGGCGCCGGTGGTTTACCGATGGGGCGTATCGTTGAGATTTATGGCCCAGAATCTTCCGGTAAAACAACGCTGACTTTACAGGTTATTGCTGCCGCTCAGCGTGAAGGCAAAACGTGTGCGTTTATCGATGCTGAGCATGCGCTGGACCCGATTTATGCGAAAAAACTTGGCGTAGATATCGATAACCTGCTGTGTTCTCAGCCGGATACCGGCGAGCAAGCGTTGGAGATCTGTGATGCGCTCACGCGCTCTGGCGCTGTTGACGTTATCATCGTCGACTCCGTTGCGGCATTGACGCCGAAAGCAGAAATTGAAGGTGAAATCGGCGACTCCCACATGGGGCTGGCTGCACGTATGATGAGCCAGGCTATGCGTAAACTGGCGGGTAATCTGAAGCAAGCGAATACGCTGCTGATCTTCATTAACCAGATTCGTATGAAAATCGGTGTGATGTTCGGTAACCCTGAAACCACCACTGGTGGTAACGCACTGAAGTTTTACGCCTCCGTTCGTTTGGATATTCGTCGTACTGGCGCTATCAAGGAAGGCGAAGAAGTTGTCGGCAGCGAAACCCGCGTGAAAGTCGTGAAGAATAAAGTGGCAGCGCCGTTCAAACAGGCTGAATTCCAAATCCTGTACGGAGAAGGCATCAATATCCACGGTGAGCTGGTTGATCTGGGTGTGAAACACAAGCTGATCGAAAAAGCCGGTGCCTGGTATAGCTATAACGGCGACAAGATCGGTCAGGGTAAAGCGAATGCCTGTAATTTCCTGAAAGAGAACCCGACGATTGCTGCGGAACTGGATAAGAAATTGCGTGAAATGCTGCTGCACAAAGGCAATGAACTGACGCCAGCCGCTGCTGGAAATAGCCGTGACGAAGATGAACTCGCTGGTGAAGGTAACGAAGAATTTTAATGGTGGCTGAATTATCGCCGACAGAGCACTTCAGCGGGTAGATGGATGAATAAACCATTACGCTATGCGATGAATGTGCTTTCTGTTCGCGATTATAGTGAAACCGAAATACGCCGCAAATGTGCGGCGTATTTATATAAGTCAGAAAGTGCAAAAGCAGAAGATGAAGCAGACGAAGCCACAGCCAGCGCTGCGGCAGAAGATGTGGAAGCGGCTATTGCGTACTGCAAGGAACATGGTTGGCTGGATGACGAGCGCTATGCTCGCCGCTATATCAGCAGCCGGAGCCGCAAAGGCTATGGTGCCCAACGAATCAAAATGGAGCTAAGCCAGAAAGGAATCGATAAAACGACGTTAGCCACGGCATTAAACGAGAGTGATATCGATTGGTGTGCGCTGGCGAAATCGGTTGTGGAACGAAAATTCGGGCACCCTCTGTCCGATGAATGGAAAGACAAAGTCAAACATCAGCGATATCTGCTCTATCGTGGCTTCTTTCATGAAGAAATCCAGTCAATTTATACGAATTTTTCAGATTGAACGCACACGGGATTTTACTTCCCATCGAAGAAAATTTATCTTATTCCCACTTTTTGTTCGTGAGTTGCTCGGTAACGTCAGCATGCTGGACTAACCTTGCCCGCGATCTGTTCTTCTAGCTTGATTCCAGGACAATTATGAGCAAGAGCACCGCTGAGATCCGTCAAGCGTTTCTCGATTTTTTCCACAGTAAGGGACACCAGGTTGTTGATAGCAGCTCTCTGGTGCCGAACAACGATCCGACATTGTTATTCACCAATGCGGGTATGAACCAGTTCAAAGATGTGTTCCTCGGTCTGGATAAACGTAGCTATGTCCGAGCGACAACCTCGCAGCGTTGCGTTCGTGCCGGTGGTAAACATAATGACCTGGAAAACGTAGGTTATACCGCACGCCACCACACCTTCTTTGAAATGCTGGGTAACTTCAGCTTCGGTGATTACTTCAAGCATGATGCGATTCGCTATGCGTGGGAATTGCTGACGTCTCCTCAGTGGTTCAATCTGCCGAAAGAAAAACTGTGGGTAACGGTATACGCAACTGATGATGAAGCCTACGACATTTGGGCTGATGAAGTTGGCGTACCGCGCGAAAGAATTATTCGTATTGGTGATAACAAAGGCGGACCTTACGCCTCTGATAATTTCTGGCAGATGGGCGAAACGGGGCCGTGTGGTCCATGTACCGAGATTTTCTTCGATCACGGTGAGCACATCGCAGGTGGCCCGCCGGGAAGCCCTGATGAAGACGGCGATCGCTATATCGAAATCTGGAATCTGGTGTTCATGCAGTTCAACCGTCAGGTTGACGGCACAATGTTGCCACTGCCAAAACCTTCCGTTGATACCGGTCTGGGGTTAGAACGCGTTTCTGCTGTTTTGCAGCACGTCAATTCAAATTATGACATTGATTTGTTCAAAACGCTGATTGAGGCGGTAGCGAAAGCCGTCGGAACGACGGATTTAACCAATAAATCGCTGCGTGTTATCGCCGACCATATCCGCTCTTGTGCGTTCCTGATTGCCGATGGCGTGATGCCATCTAATGAAAACCGTGGTTATGTTCTGCGCCGTATTATCCGCCGCGCTGCGCGCCACGGTAACATGCTGGGCGCTACGGATGCTTTCTTCTACAAACTGGTTGCACCGCTGATTGAAGTCATGGGGCCAGCCGCAGAAGAATTGAAAAAACAGCAGTCTGTGGTTGAGCAGGCGCTGAAGACGGAAGAAGAGCAGTTTGCCCGCACGCTGGAACGCGGCTTGTCTCTGCTGGACGAAGAAATTAAAAACCTGAAAGGGGATACTCTTGATGGTGAAACGGCCTTCCGCCTGTATGACACCTATGGCTTCCCTGTCGACCTCACTGCGGATGTGTGCCGTGAGCGCGGCCTGAAAGTCGATGAAGAAGGTTTTGAAGCTGCGATGACGGCTCAGCGCCAGCGTGCACGTGAAGCCAGCGGATTTGGCGTAGATTACAACAGCCTCATCCGTGTAGATGAAAACACACCGTTCTGCGGCTATGAAAAAACGCAGCAGCAAGCGAAGGTTATTGCGATTTATCACAATGGAAACGCGGTTGATCAGATTGCGGCAGGTGATGAAGCGGTTGTGATTCTGAACGAAACGCCATTCTATGGTGAATCCGGTGGTCAGGTTGGTGATCAGGGTGAACTGAAAAATGCGGGCGTCAGCTTTGCCGTTCAGGATACCCAGAAATACGGTCAGGCAATCGGCCACGTCGGTAAACTGACTCAGGGTACGCTGCGTGTTAACGACAGCGTTGATGCAAATGTTGATAGCCAACGTCGCGATCGCATTCGTCTGAACCACTCTGCGACGCACCTGCTACATGCTGCGCTGCGTCAGGTTCTGGGCGATCACGTTGCACAGAAAGGCTCTCTGGTTAACGATAGCTATCTGCGTTTTGACTTCTCACATACGGAAGCGATGAAACCTGAGCAGATTCGTCAGGTTGAAGATATCGTTAACGCGCAAATCCGCCGTAACCTTACCGTGCAAACGGATGTCATGGCGCTGGATGATGCGAGAGCGAAGGGCGCAATGGCGCTGTTCGGCGAGAAGTACGACGACCATGTCCGTGTTCTGACAATGGGTGATTTCTCCATTGAACTGTGTGGCGGCACGCACGCAAGCCGTACCGGTGATATTGGCCTGTTCCAGATCATTTCTGAATCAGGCACTGCTGCCGGCGTGCGTCGTATTGAAGCGACCACAGGTGAGAATGCGCTGTCTGCACTGCATCGCCAAAGTGATGTTTTGCAAGACATCGCGCAACTGCTGAAAGGGGATAGTCACAACCTGACGGATAAGGTACGCTCTGTTCTGGATCGTGCCCGTGCGTTGGAGAAAGAGCTTCAGCAGTTGAAGGCTCAGCAAGCAGCACAGGAAAGCTCGTCGCTGTCTGGAAAAGCAAAAGAGGTTAACGGTGTGAAGTTGCTGGTTACGCAACTGGACAACGTGGATCCTAAGCTGCTGCGCACGATGGTTGATGACCTGAAGAATCAGCTTGGATCTGCTGTTATCGTTCTTGGAACGGCGGCAGAAGGTCGGGTTAGTTTGATTTCTGGTGTAACGAAAGATCTGACTGACCGTGTAAAAGCCGGTGAACTGATTGGGTTTGTTGCCCAGCAGGTTGGCGGTAAAGGCGGTGGTCGCCCAGATATGGCTCAGGCCGGTGGCTCAGACGTGTCTGCACTGCCTGCTGCGCTGGCAAGCGTTGAATCTTGGGTTGCTGCTAAGCTGTAAAACGACAGATAACGTTTTATTCGTGTTATCCGACAAAACGCCATAACTTTCTGGTTGTGGCGTTTTTGTCTGCGGAAAAGGATCCGGCAAGCAGGATAGAAAGTGTGTTACCTTCAGATATTCTGAAGCTTTACATGCTCAGTCCTGTTGTTGTGATAACAAAAGCACAAGCTACTGATATCGACTAAACTAACAAGTAGTGACAAACCGGAGTGTGATGGTGTGGTTATACCATCGTCTAGGTTTACGTTTTCACGGCACATGATGGATAATGGCGGGGAGACAGAGAGACCCGACTCTTTATAATCTTTCAAGGAGCAAAGAATGCTTATTTTGACTCGTCGAGTTGGCGAAACCCTCATGATCGGCGATGAGGTAACGGTTACCGTATTAGGAGTGAAAGGCAACCAGGTGCGTATTGGTGTTAATGCGCCTAAAGAGGTTTCTGTCCACCGTGAAGAGATCTATCAGCGTATTCAGGCCGAAAAATCTCAACCAACGTCATATTGATTGACAATGCGTCTCGTGTTCGCGGGACGCAATTGTTATTTCCGGCTTTTCCCCCACACAATTATCGATATATCCATTTTTACTGTGCGCTTCCTTTGGCAAGGTAACCGCCTGTTTTACTGTCGATAAAATAGACTTTTTGTTGTGAAAGTGCGCGTCTTGGATGCGAATTGTTCAAACGAACGCAAGGTGGGAAAAATTGTTTGACTTATAAGTCTGGGAAAGTAATATGTGCGCCACGCAGTACCGGTGAGCACTAACAAGAAGTTCTTAGTAGCAAATCAGGTAATGTAAGGTGAGGTGGCCGAGAGGCTGAAGGCGCTCCCCTGCTAAGGGAGTATGCGGTCAAAAGCTGCATCGAGGGTTCGAATCCCTCCCTCACCGCCATTTAATATGCATCCGTAGCTCAGCTGGATAGAGTACTCGGCTACGAACCGAGCGGTCGGAGGTTCGAATCCTCCCGGATGCACCATTAAATACTGCCTTTGCAAGGCAAGTAGTATTAGTGAAAGCAAGTTTTGTCGCAGATGAAGAATTACTAATGCATCCGTAGCTCAGCTGGATAGAGTACTCGGCTACGAACCGAGCGGTCGGAGGTTCGAATCCTCCCGGATGCACCATTCTTAAGTATCTCGTTTAATTGCTCACCCCATTGTTTCTGCACCACACTCTGCATCCGTAGCTCAGCTGGATAGAGTACTCGGCTACGAACCGAGCGGTCGGAGGTTCGAATCCTCCCGGATGCACCATATTTCGATGTAAATAGAATCCCAGTGTTGTTTTTTTCCTTAGCACGAATCGATAAGCATAATCTTGCTTTAGCTACAGCCCGAAGTGCTAAGCAAACCAGATGATTTTCTCCGATGCCTCATTTCTGTTTTACCCAACTACTCTTTATCATATTGTTAGCGCTATAGCGGCACTGCCCTTTATTTTGCTGATATCAGAACGATATTTTTCTCATCACGTCCGTGTATTCATTCTTACCTCTCCCTTGCCTACATATTGAGATCGAGCCGACGAGTCAATGAAGGCTGTCTTACTACTCTGGGGGTAATAACCTGTTTTTTATAAGGTTATTGAGTAAGCGACAACGTTTTCACTTTACGATAAAGTAAGCTCTCTTTTCAGTGATCATGGAGTCATGATGTACGATCGCTATCAAGGGCTGATCTTTGATATGGATGGCACCCTGCTTGATACCGAACCAACGCACCATAAAGCGTGGGATCAGGTTCTTGCCCGATATGGTATGAGATATGATGCCAGTGCCATGACAGCATTGAACGGCTCGCCCACCTGGCGTATTGCACAGCGTATTATCGACAGTCATCAGGCCGATATTGATGCTCACCAACTCGCGGCGGAAAAAACCGCTGTTGTTGAGGAAATGCTGCTGGATACGGTAAAACCACTGCCGCTGATTGATGTTGTTAAGCACTATCGCGGACGGCGTCCTATGGCAGTTGGCACAGGTAGCACGCATGGCATGGCTGATAGATTGCTAACGCATTTGGGGTTGCATGATTATTTTGATGCAATCGTTGGGGCTGATGATGTTATTCAGCATAAGCCTTTCCCCGATACCTTTCTGCGTTGCGCTGAGTTGATTTCTGTCGCACCGGAACACTGTATCGTGTTTGAAGATGCAGACTACGGTATTGAAGCCGCTAAACGCGCTAACATGGCCGTGGTTGACGTCCATACATTGTGAGTGAGTTCTGGGCTGTTTTTTCTCTTTTCTGGAGTAGCCTGCTCAGTGCAACACTGTTGCCTGGCAGTTCAGAAGTGCTGCTGGTAACGTTATTGCTTGCTGACAGCGCAAAGCCCTACCTGTTGGTCGCTGTGGCAACGGTAGGAAATACGCTGGGTGGGTTAACAAATATTTTTATAGGGCGCTTACTCCCTCAGCCAAAACAACAAGCTGGGTATTCGGTGGCCATGCGCTGGTTACAGCGCTATGGCTGCGCTGCGTTGTTATTTAGCTGGGTGCCGGTAGTAGGCGATTTATTGTGCGTGTTAGCGGGTTGGCTACGCATGCCCTGGGTGCAATCGGCGGTTTTCATCGGTATTGGAAAAGCGCTGCGGTATATCGTATTGACGGGTATAACGTTACAGGGGATGGCGTGGTGGTCTTAACCAGATTGCAATGCGAACTGGTGAGTGCTGCTGAGTTTCAATTATGCTTACAACCATTACATTTTAACAACGGGAGGTCGATTTGATCCCGGACATTTCAGAAGCACTTTCTTGGCTGGAAAAACACCCACTGGCAGTGAAGGGTATTCAGCGTGGAATTGAACGCGAAACATTGCGTGTAACAGCAAACGGACATCTTGCTACGACTGGGCACCCCGAGATATTGGGTTCGGCGTTGGCACACCCGTGGATTACGACAGACTTTGCAGAAGCGCTGTTAGAGTTTATTACGCCGGTCGATAAAGATGTCGATCATCTGCTGACGTTTCTGCGTGATATTCATCGTCACGTTTCCCGCAATCTGGGCGATGAGCGGATGTGGCCACTGAGCATGCCGTGCTTTATCGACAGCGAGCAAAATATAGAGCTGGCACAGTATGGCTCATCAAATATTGGGCGCTTCAAAACGCTTTATCGTGAAGGGCTGAAAAACCGCTATGGCGCGTTGATGCAGACTATTTCCGGCGTGCATTATAACTTCTCTCTTCCTCTGTCATTCTGGCAGGCACGAGAAGGAGTGACTGATGCAGAAAGCGGGAAAAAAGCGATATCTGCGGGATACTTCAGACTGATCCGTAACTATTACCGCTTTGGCTGGGTGATACCTTATCTGTTTGGTGCTTCTCCGGCGATCTGTTCTTCTTTCCTTAAAGGCCGGGAAACCGCACTGCCGTTTGAGCGTACGGAAAAAGGCATGCTTTATCTGCCTTATGCGACCTCTCTGCGTCTCAGTGATTTAGGCTATACCAATAAATCACAGAGCAATCTGGGGATTACGTTTAACGACTTGGATACCTATGTCGCTGCGTTAAAACGCGCGATAAAAACGCCATCTGAGGAGTATGCTCGGGTTGGTATGAAGAAGGATGGTCGTTATCTACAATTGAATACGAACGTTTTGCAGATTGAGAACGAGCTTTATGCGCCGATTCGTCCGAAGCGTGTGACGCGTGCGGGTGAAACGCCATCTGATGCCTTGTTGCGTGGCGGAATCGAATATATCGAAGTGCGTTCACTGGATATTAATCCTTTCTCTCCGACCGGGGTGAGTGAAAGCCAGGTTCGTTTCCTGGATTTATTCCTGATCTGGTGTGCGCTGGCAGATGCGCCTGAAATGAGCGCTGATGAGCTACTGTGTACGCGTAAAAACTGGAATCGAGTGATTCTGGAAGGACGTAAACCAGGGCAAACGGTGGGTATGCGATGTGAAACCATCCAGCAGCCAATTGCTGAGGTGGGAAAATCTCTGTTTGCGGATTTACGTCGCGTTGCGGAAGTGCTGGACGCGGAAAACAATCAACCACACTATCAGCAGGTATGCGATGAGCTGCTTGTCGGTTTTGACGATCCAGAAACGACGTTCTCTGGTCGACTATTAACGTTGATGAAGCAAGAAGGCAATGGTAGCGTGGGGCTGAATTTAGCGGAAGAATACCGCAAAATGCTCAGCAGCGAGCCGCTGCAGGTGTTGACGGAAGAACAATTGGCTGCTGCGAGCGAGAACTCCTGGCAGCGTCAACGTCAGATTGAGTCTGAAGATACGATGAATTTTGACGACTATCTGGCAACGCATTAAAAAGAAAAGGCCACAGAAACTGTGGCCAAATAAACATCTCTAATAGGGATGATGATAATAAATGCGCGTCTTTCAGTAAGTCAGACTCGCATAAAAAGGAAAAGTTCTCGGAAACGAGAAAAAATGAATTTTTTTCTTTGAGGAGGTGAAATTATGCCGTTATTAGACAGCTTTACCGTTGACCATACTCGTATGGCCGCACCCGCAGTTCGGGTTGCTAAAACCATGAAAACCCCTCATGGCGACAATATCACGGTATTTGACCTGCGCTTCTGTCGTCCGAACATTGAAGTCATGCCAGAGCGTGGCATCCACACGCTAGAGCACCTGTTTGCTGGCTTTATGCGCGATCATTTAAACGGTGATGGCGTTGAGATTATCGACATTTCTCCGATGGGATGCCGTACGGGCTTCTACATGAGCCTGATTGGCACACCGGATGAGCAACGCGTTGCTGATTCCTGGAAAGCGGCGATGGCGGACGTTCTGAAAGTGACTGATCAGCGTAAAATTCCTGAGCTGAACGAATTCCAGTGTGGCACCTATGAGATGCACTCACTGAAGGAAGCGCAGGACATTGCTCAGCACATCGTTGATCACGATATTGGTATCAACCAAAATGACGATCTGGCACTGCCGAAAGATAAATTGGCTGAGCTACATATCTAGTTTGTTGGATATGCGCAGATAAAAAAAGAGAACCGAAAGTGGGTTCTCTTTTTTTGTTCTCGGAACGCGTCAGACTGCGAGGAAGTGCTGTATAACCCTGCTGCCGAAGTAGGACAGCGTCAGCATCAGTGCGCCGATCAGGCTGAACCAGACGACGCGCCGTCCCCGCCATCCTTCATGGTAATGTCCCCAGAGCAGCAGAATATAGATGAACCAGGCAAACAGGGAGAACACGGCTTTGTGTAGGTTCTCTTTGTTATCGATCAGGTCATCCATATAAAACAAACCGGTACAGAGCGTTAGCGTGAGCAGGATGACGCCAATCTGCGTGATGTGAAACATCTTACGTTCAATGCCCATCAGCGGCGGCATGTCAGCGGCAAACCCCAGCTTTTTATTCTTGAGCAGATAATCAAGCCAGGCAAGCTGGAGCGCATAAAGTGCCGCAATCAGCAAGGTTGCATAAGAGAAAAGTGCCAGACCGATATGGATCATCAAACCCGGTGACGCTTCCAGATGCGTAATAAATTCACTCGGCATGAAGCTGGCGAAGGCCAGATTGATCAGCGCAAAGGTGTAGACGATAGGGAGAATAAACCAGCCGCGATCGCGCGCGGCGACAATTGTCATAACCGTACAGATGATGAGACTGACCAGCGAGCCGATATTCAGCAAGCTAAGGTTTTGGCCGACCTGAACATCGAAAATGCGTTGATAGAGCGCCACTGCATGACAAATTAGCGCAGCGCTGGCCGAGAGTATTGCCAGCCGACGATATGCACTGTTCTTGCGCAGCAGACTGGGGATAATCAGTCCGAGGCTGAGTGTGTAGGCGACAAGCGCCACAATAGCGAAAACAGACATACAGATTAGGTTATTAAATATCAACTAGGTAAAATGAAGAATCAGTATAGCGTTAGTCGTCGCGGGCACCAACAGTTCTCCGTCAGCAGCGCTGAGATCGTTCCCGCTTTTGTGTATAATCTCTTCCATTCGTGTCGCGCTGGCGGCCTGTCTTACGTTGAGCATGAGATATGTTTGAAAATTTAACCGATCGACTCTCGCGCACATTGCGCAATATCAGCGGCCGCGGGCGGTTGACTGAAGACAACATAAAAGAAACGCTACGTGAAGTGCGTATGGCATTGCTGGAAGCCGACGTCGCGTTACCTGTGGTACGTGATTTTATCAATCGCGTGAAAGAGCGTGCTGTCGGGCATGAGGTCAATAAAAGTCTTACGCCGGGCCAAGAGTTCGTCAAGATTGTTAAAAATGAACTCGTCAGCGCAATGGGTGAAATCAACGCCGAGCTGAATCTTGCCGCGCAACCCCCTGCGGTTGTTCTGATGGCCGGTCTGCAAGGTGCGGGTAAAACGACCAGCGTGGGCAAGCTGGGTAAATTCCTGCGCGAAAAGCATAAGAAAAAAGTGCTGGTGGTTTCAGCTGACGTTTATCGCCCTGCGGCGATTAAACAGTTGGAAACGTTGGCAGAGCAAGTGGGTGTCGATTTCTTCCCGTCAGACGTCCAGGAAAAACCCCTTGCTATCGTAGAACGGGCGTTACAACACGCTAAGCTGAAGTTCTACGATGTCCTGTTAGTCGATACCGCGGGTCGTCTCCACGTTGACGACGCGATGATGGACGAAATCAAGCAGGTTCATGCGGCGATTAAGCCGGTTGAAACGCTGTTTGTGGTAGATGCCATGACGGGGCAGGATGCGGCGAATACGGCGAAAGCCTTTAATGAAGCGCTGCCGCTGACCGGTGTGATCCTCACCAAAATTGATGGTGATGCCCGTGGCGGTGCGGCGTTGTCTATCCGCCATATTACTGGCAAGCCAATTAAATTCCTCGGTGTCGGCGAGAAAACCGAAGCGCTGGAGCCGTTCTACCCTGAGCGCGTTGCCTCGCGAATTCTCGGTATGGGCGATGTGCTTTCACTGATTGAAGATATTGAAAGCAAGGTCGATCGCACACAGGCAGAAAAGCTTGCTAATAAGCTGAAGAAGGGCGATGGGTTTGATTTGACCGATTTCCTAGACCAGCTCAAGCAGATGCGCAACATGGGCGGCATGGCAAGCATGATGAGCAAAATGCCGGGCATGGGCCAACTGCCTGATAATGTTAAGTCACAAATGGACGACAAGGTGCTGGTGCGTATGGAGGCGATCATTAATTCGATGACGCGTCAGGAGCGTGCCAAACCTGAAATTATTAAAGGGTCGCGTAAACGTCGTATCGCGCAAGGTTCCGGCATGCAGGTACAGGACGTGAACCGTCTTCTGAAACAGTTCGATGATATGCAACGAATGATGAAGAAGATGAAAAACGGCGGTCTGGCGAAAATGATGCGCGGTATGAAAGGGATGATGCCACCTGGATTCCCGAGGCGTTAATCACCGAAATCGATGGTGTAGAGAAACTCTTGGCGTGATTATACGCTTTAGATTGCTTTTTGCGCCAAAATGAGTAAAATTTTCGGGCTTTTTATATGACATACTGGGCTCCGTTCCTCGATGGAGCCCAGTTGTTTTATTCACTAAAGAGGATGTTATGGTAACAATTCGTTTGGCACGTGGCGGCGCGAAAAAACGCCCCTTCTATCAAGTAGTCGTGACCGATAGCCGCAATGCGCGTGATGGTCGTTTCATCGAGCGCGTAGGTTTCTTCAACCCAATCGCATCTGGTCAAGCAGAAGCCCTGCGTCTGGATCTGGACCGTATCGAGCATTGGCTTGGTCTGGGTGCAACTGTGTCTGATCGCGTATCTTCGCTGATCAAAGACGCTAAAAAAGCAGCATAACCTGTTGCGGTGGTGATAATGAGCAATCAACTCAGCCCTAAACCTCCCGTTAACCCGATTGTGATGGGGAAGATAGGGTCGGCATATGGCATCCGAGGTTGGCTCAGAGTGTTTTCATCCACCGAAGATGCCGAGAGCATTTTTGATTATCAACCTTGGTTCATCCAGAGTAAAAGCGGTTGGCAGCTTGTCGAGATTGAAGGCTGGAAGTATCACAATCAGGACCTAATCATCAAAGTGAAAGGTGCTGATGATCGTGATGCGGCTAATTTACTGACCAATTGTGAAATTGTCGTAGATTCGTCACAACTGCCCGACCTGGGTGAAGGTGATTATTACTGGAAGGATCTTATTGGCTGTCAGGTCGTGACCGTAGCCGGTTATGAGTTAGGTAAAATCATCGACATGATGGAAACCGGCTCGAACGATGTGATGGTAATAAAGGCCAACCTGAAAGATGCCTTCGGAGTCAAGGAACGGCTGGTTCCGTTCCTCACCGAACAGGTTGTTAAGCGCGTCGACCTTTCTGCTCAAACTGTTGAAGTAGATTGGGATCCTGGTTTTTGAACTCTGAATCGACCAGTAGTATCCAGCGGAACGAGACTATGTGGATTGGGGTGATTAGCCTGTTTCCAGAGATGTTCCGTGCGATTACTGATTACGGAGTCACTGGCCGGGCAGTTAAAAATGGCCTGCTGAACGTACAGTATTGGAGTCCTCGTGATTTCACTTACGATCGGCATCGCACCGTGGACGATCGGCCTTATGGCGGCGGCCCCGGAATGCTGATGATGGTGCAACCTTTACGGGATGCGATCCACGCAGCAAAAGCAGCGGCAGGCGAAGGCGCGAAAGTGATTTATTTATCACCTCAGGGCCGTAAATTAGATCAGCAAGGCGTACATCAACTCGCTACGAACCAGAAAATGATTCTGGTCTGTGGACGGTACGAAGGGATTGATGAGCGCGTAATTAAAACCGAAATTGATGAAGAATGGTCGATCGGCGATTACGTACTCAGCGGTGGGGAACTGCCAGCGATGACCCTGATTGACTCCGTTGCCCGCTTTATACCGGGCGTTCTGGGACATCAGGCTTCAGCAGAAGAAGATTCTTTTGCAGATGGATTGCTGGACTGCCCTCATTTCACTCGCCCTGAAATACTGGAAGGCATGGACGTTCCGGCAGTGTTATTGTCTGGCAACCATGCGGAAATACGTCGCTGGCGATTGAAGCAGTCGCTGGGCCGAACCTGGCTTAGAAGACCTGAACTTCTGAAAAGCCTAGCTCTGACTGACGAGCAAACAAGGTTGCTGGCTGAATTCCAACGTGAATATCAGTCTGAGCAACAAGAGTATTAGGTGGTTACGCCGGTTTGACCTGGCGAACCCAACTATCAGTTTACCTAGGGTAAGAGACATATTATGAGCAACATTATTAAGCAAATCGAAGACGAACAAATGAAGCAGGACGTACCTGCATTTCGTCCGGGTGATTCCGTAGAAGTGAAGGTATGGGTTGTTGAAGGCAGCAAAAAACGTCTGCAGGCATTCGAGGGCGTGGTTATCGCTATTCGTAACCGCGGTCTGCATTCTGCATTCACTGTTCGCAAAATTTCTAACGGCGAAGGCGTGGAGCGTGTATTCCAGACTCACTCTCCGGTTATTGACAGCATTACTGTTAAACGTCGTGGTGCCGTGCGTAAAGCCAAACTGTACTACCTGCGTGAGCGTACTGGTAAGTCTGCTCGTATCAAAGAGCGTCTTAACTAAGATAGCGCTTTCGCAACATCCGAATGTTGTTATTTTTCAAGAGCCTAGCGCAAATGCTAGGCTTTTTTTTATCTAAGTGGCGGCAAAGTGGCGGCAGAGAAAAAGCAGTGGCGACAGATAGGCAAAAGAAAACCCGCTTTCGCGGGCTTTAGGTTGCTGTGTTAAATCCAGAGTGTTCCCTGATTTGACCGATCAGGGTGTGGCGGGACGGGCTTAACATCGCCCGGCGTCATAATAATATCCGCGATGGTTTCCATTGACTTGAATGTGCAACCGCAGTTGATATTCTGGCACTGGTGATAACGCTCTTTTGTCTTGTTCGTAATGTAGCGGCTGGATCTCGCGTGCGCTGCATTTTGGCAGAGTGGGCAATGCATCATTTCGTAAATCGCCTTATCGTCCTGTCTGGTTTATATCGTCAATCATATCACTTTATTCGATTTTTCAAATATTGATTTGAAAATGAATTACTGTTCACTTCCCTCATACTCAACATCAGACAGCAGCACTTCCAGCTCCAGTGCGGTAATGTAGCCGTTATTACTCAAACTGTGCGTCACTTTTGAGATTGTCCATTCCTGTTCGTCGATCACCTGTTTGAATCCGCTCACCTGAACCGGCGTTTCCGGGAACAGGTCGGCGCGTCCCATTGCCAGCGTAATAGAAAACTCCGCGACACCACGTTGTAGCTTGTCCCACTTCGCCTGTGCAGCGCGCGTGGCCTGTGCTTTAGTCGCAAAAACCGTGGTCAGCGCCAGCACGTTTTCATCCGTGCCAACCAGATAATCCCCCTCACGGGCTTCTGGCTCCTTCTTTGCCTTTTTCGCTTTAGGGTGTGTCTTCTGGGGTTGTGGCCCCTGATGTAATAGCACTTTTTTCTGACGTTTTACCTTTACCGTTTTGGGCTTTTCAGGCTGCGGCTCTTTGGTATGCAGCCAGCTTGCCGTGACGCCCGTGTACGCGCCCCGGTCAGCCAGACTAAAACTGTGCTGATCGCCGTCGCTGCGTTCAATAATCTGCTGCGGGATGGGCTTGCCGCTGGCCGTCTTCCCCGTTCCGGGACGGATAAACAGCAAACGCCCGGCTTTGATCGCCACGATTGCCCCGTTGCGCTCAGCCAGCCGGGTAATAAATACCGCGTCGGTTTCCTGCGTCTGGTCGATGTGCGGAATTTTTATCCCCGCGAATCCGTCAGCCAGCATCGGCGCAAGGTTGTTACGCTTCGCCACCTGTTCAACAATCGCCCCCAGTGTGGTGTCGTGATACGACAGCTCACGCCGCGAATTCAGCGACCCGCGAAAATCAGCACTCCGCGCTCGGATTGTCAGCGTATCCGGCGTGCCACGATGTTCTATTTCATCCACCGTAAAATCACCTTTACCGATCAGCGCTTCACCTTCCCAACCCAAAAACACCGACAGCACCGCGCCCCGGCGGGGTAATTGCAACAGCCCGTCGCTGTCGTCCAGCTCGATGTCGAGCTGGTCGGCCTCAAAGCCTCGGTTATCCGTCAGGCTCAGTGATAGCAGGCGCGGACTGATAGCGGTTGTAATGTCCTGCTCATTGAGGCGCAGCAGGTACGCCGGGGCGATTTTGCTGCCTGCGCGAACGTTCAGCGGGTTAATCATGCGAATAACCCCCCAATGGCGGATTGCGCCCGGTTAGCCATTTCCCCGGCGCTGCCGATCAATCCCTCCGCCTGCTGGCGTAAATCGCCCAGCATCGCAGACAGCGACGAGTCGACGCGGGTTAACGTGATAGTAAACTCAATCCGCCGGGCGCGGCCATCGGTGAAAAAATCGGTTTTCGTCTGGCTGATACTGTTCACCACAAACACGCCGTAAATGGTGCCGCTACCCTCAATCAGCGGCCATGCGCGTCCCTGATCGGCCATCGTCTCCAGCATCAACAATGACAGCGTGCCGCCTGTGATTTCCGGCAGCAGCTCCCCTGACAGCGTGATTTTCTCATCTTCAATGCCTAAGAACTGCAACGCCGGGCGCTGGCCGACGCGACTGTTTGACGGCCAGCGGTAATCAACGTTGCGCTGCATGTTCTGGTAAGGCAGGGTCTGGAGCTGGAACACAAACAGCCCTAACGTGAGCATCATCTTATTCACCTCCCTGATAACTGTACTGACTGAAGGCGCGTGACCGCGCCGCCCGTTCCCGCTGTTCAAGCTGACGGGCGACTTCCTGCGCGATGCCTTTTTCACTCTGGCCGGGTTGGGCAACGATACTGATCGGCGCGTGAATGCTGACCGGGGACGATGCGGCACTGGTCTGAACCGTCTGCGCTATCGGGCGATAAGCAGACATGTTCGCTGACGCCATCGCCGCCGTGTCCTGACGGTGGGTGATGGTCGCCGGATCCGCTACTGTTTCCGGTTTACTCACTCCGCTGTATCGGGCAGCAATCGCCTGTGCGTCATCGCCCTGCGGAATCGGTGCACGGCTCACGCCGACCTTGAGCGCGGCGGCCTCTTGTGGCGGCAGGATACTGTCAGCGGTTGGCAGCTTCTTCGATTTCTCGTCAACCAGCCCCAGTTTTTCCAGCAGCCACGACACGCCTTTTTTCAGCGACTCCAGCGGGTGCATGATAATGTTCAGCCCGTTAGCCAGTGCCTCACCGAACCGTTTCCCCATGCTGGCCGCACCGTCCAGCTCTGCGGCAGTCGATTTGACCGGATTCAGCAGGTCACCGAACCAGCCAAACAGCGCCCGGATTTTGTCGCCAATCCACGTAAAGACAGGCTGGAGCGGCTCAAACGCCGCAATAATCGGCGCACTTGCTGCAACAAATCCCTCAACCACGCCGCCGATAAAGGCCTGAATCGGCTCCCAGTATTTCCAGATAAGTAGCGCACCGCCGACAATCGCCGCGACGGCCAGCCCGACGGGAGACAGCAGGACGCCTAACGCACTGCCAACCAGCGTAATGCCAGTGCGCAGCAGTGCCAGCGGTGACGTAAACAGCCACATCAGCACCCGGCCAAACCCTGACATCGCGCCCCGGATAATGGTCAGCGGGTTACTGACCGCCCCGAATACCGAGGTCAGCGCAGAGGTTCCGGCACGTAGCAGCATCAGCGGCGACTTTGCCAGCCAGCCGATCATGCCGCCGAGGCGGTTTAATCCCCCTGACAGCGGCGTAATACCGCGTGTTCCGGCGAACCGTAATCCGGCACTCAGTAAACCCGCTCCGCCGACTAATGCGTTAATCCCACTCATGACAGGCCACGCAACCAGCCCGATCCCGCCCAGCACAGTAATTAACGCCGTGGCAGCGCCACCCACCATCACTATCTGCCGCGTCAGCTCCGGGTTAGCCTTGACCCATTCATTGACGCGGGTTAACCACTCCGCCGCGGCCTGCGTCAGTTTGCGCAGTGCGCCGTCATCGTCATTGAACAGGTTAAAGCGCAGGCTGGCCATCGAGCCCTGTAGCCGCCCGATATCCCCCTCAAGGTTATCGCGCAGGGTATCGCCCATGCGGTCAGCCGCCCCGGACACATCACCCAGCTTGTTTTCGGCTCCGGCCAGCGCCGCCAGAAATTTCGGTATCTGGTCAATCGACAGGTCTTCAATCGGCGTACCGAAAAGAGCAATCGCGGCATTTGCCCGTTCTGCCGGATCTTTGATTTTTAGCAGACCGTTGGCGGTTTTTTGCATTGCCGCCCGCGCCTTATCGCCGCCGCTGGCAATGGCGGTAGACATTTTGGCGGCATTGAGTCCGGCGGCGTCATACGCTTCAATGCTGGCTTTGGACATGTCCGACCCACGGATCGAGAACTCTTTAACAGCGTCGCCTGTCTTGTCCAGCGCAAACTTGCCTTGCTGCGCCATCTCAACCAGCAGCGTCATGGCTTCCGATCCGCTGAATCCCATGTTGCGGAAGTGGGTCGAATATTCGTGCAGGATTTCCGGCAGTTCGCCGCGCATCTGCGCCGACACGCGCTGCATCCCGGATACCATCAAATCAAACGCCTCGTCGCTGTTCTTCGCGAGGCCGTTTTTCATCATGATGGCGGCTATCTGGATACTCTCGGTTGCATCGCCACCGAGCGCCGTTTGTATGTCCAGCGCTTTCCGCGATATCCGCGCCAGCTCGGTTTCCCCGACGTCTCCCATCGCCCCCAATGTGCTGCGCACCGCAGCCACCGCGTCCGCTATCTGGTTGAGGTCGTTACTTACACCCGAGGCGTTAACCTCTTTGATAACGCGGGTGTACTGTTCGCCGTCGGCAGCATTTCCGCCCGTCTGTGCCGCGATACGCGCCCCGTGTCCGTCGGCCTGTACCGAGGGCGCAATCAGGCGGCTTTCGGCATACAGCGCCGCGGAACCGAGGCCAAACGCCGCCGCACTGGTATTGCGCACACCTGCGGTGATTTCCGCGCCTTTCTCGTAGCGCTTTCTGACCGCGTTCAGTTTTTCCTGTTGCTGGTTGACGCGGGAAAGCGCGGCGCGTTGCTGGTCAAGCAGCGTCGTTGTCTGGGTGATGTCCGTGCGTAACTGGCGTTCCGCGCCGGACAGATTGCGCGTGCTGATGCCTGCCTGCTCTAACTCAGTACGCTGGCGCTGTACCGACTGGCGCAGTTGGCCATACTCCGTTTTTAGCGTGGCGGCCTGACGTTTCGCCCGCTCCAGCGCCTGCGCCTGCCGTTTGGTGGGATTCTCGCTATTGCGCAGTTCCGCCGACAGTTCGGCGGCTTTGGCCTGCGCCTGCTGGAGTGCTGCGCCTGTTTCGCCGAGCTGGTTTTTTGTCTTGCGGAAACCGTCGATACGCCCGGCCTGTGCGTTCAGGTCTTTGAGCTGGGTCTGTGAATCACGGATATCGCCCGACAGTTTTTTACTGGCGGTTTGCACCGCCTTAAACGGGCGAGTCGCACTGTCCACGGCTTTCAGCAAAACGCTTAACTGTAGAGTGTTACTCATTGTTATGGTGTCCGCTGCGTTTCAGCGCCTTGTCGCGCCACAGGATCAACTCGGTGAGGGTCATTGGGTACAACTCCGATGGCGGCCAGTGAAAAATTACCGCGATATCCGCCATCAGCTCATCAACACTCAGGCCTCGGGGGAGGTTCCCTGTTGCGATTTCGGCGTCAAAAAACCGATCACCTTGCCTGCGATGGCAATCATATCCGGCAGTTCAAGGCGGGTGATTTCGCTTTCGGTCAGTGCTGGTAGCGTCATGCGCGGAAGTACTTTAATCATCGCGTCGACGTCCGACCCGGCCAGCGCCGCCAGGCTGACGCCGCGCAGTGTTCCGGTAGTCGGTTTAATCAGGGTGATCGTGTCGATGACGGTTTCGCCGCGCTTGATAGGGGTTTCCAGTGTGACCACGTTGTCGTGTTTGTTCATGATGTTGCCTCTGTGTTCAAATAGAAAATAGAAAGAAGTCGGCCAGCGCCGGGCTGGCCGGACAGGGTTACGCCAGACCAATCGCCCGGCGGTGTTGTTCCAGACGGTCAACGCCGTTGACACGCTCAATCATGTTGATGGTGTCAATCTCGATCATTTCTTTGCCGTCCACGGTCAACTTGTAATAGGTACATTGAGTGGAAATTTTGGTTTCTGTGTCTTCGCCCTGCTTGCTTTCGCCGCCGTCGATTTCTTTATGACGGCCACGCATCACAACCTCTACCGTCACAATTGCCCCGGTGTCGTCACGCTGATACGACCCGGTAAAGCGCAGCAGCACCGCATCGGCACCCGGTGCGGCATACTGTGCCAACAACGTTTCGTCAGCGAATCCGCCCATTGTCCATTCCATCGATAGCGCGTCATCGTCCAGACCAAAATCAATCGGCGCGGTGCCGTTCATGCCGCCGCCGCGATAGTTCTCCAGCTTGCGCGTGAGTTTCGGCAGCGTAACGGCTGTGGCGACACCCATGTAGCTCATGCCGTCATTGAACAGGTTCATAAATTTTAGTTTGCGAGGCAGTGCCATAGCGCGGTAGCTCCTTAGCTGTTGACCGACGCGGCCAGATTCACCAGATATTTATCGGTGATGCGCTGGCGCAGGGTGAGATTTTCCAGTGGGGGAACGGGGGTATAGTCATAATCGATATACAGTTTCCCAGCCTTGAGCGTTTCCTTATCGTTGGCGGTGTCGTCATACCAGCAATCGGCATCAATGATGTAGCCGTTAGATTTCAGCTCACGGAATTTCGCCTTGATACCTTCGATAATGTCTTTGATAAGCGTTGGCGTAACAGGCTTATCCACCGCCCACATGTGTGCTTCGGCCATCGTATCGGCCAGTACCTGTGCGGTGCGAGTGTAGTTCTCAAACAGGAACAGCGGATCGTCAGAACAGGTGCGGTTACCCCAGAAGCGGAAGCCGTCCTTACGAACCAGCGTGGTGACACCTGCTTCATTCAGTAAATCCGCGTCGGTGCCGGGTGCCTGCAAATCCCAATACACCGAGGCGCTGATACCCGTCACGCCGTTCACGCCGACGTTAGACAGGGTTTTATGCCAGCCTGTCTCTTGGTCGATTTTGGCACGCAATCCCAGAGCGCGGGCGGTGGCATACGCTGTGGCGCTGGCGTTGGCCGTGGTGTCCCACGCGATAAAATCCGGCCAGATCACCATCAGTTCACGCTGGCTGAAATTTTCCCGGTAATTAATGGCGTCCGACAGGGTTTTGCAGCCCCACGCGCTGACGTAACCAAAAGCACACAGCGACTGACAAATGGACGCTAACGCCGTGGCAACGGGCAGCGAGTCCAGCCCCGGCGCACCGAGAATGCGCGGCTTCACGCCTGTTACCGACAGGGCATCTAACAGGGCTTTCATCCCGGTGTATTTGCCGTTTTCGTCGCTGCCGCCGATCACATTGCTGATGGTTTCGGCTTCATCTTTACCCTCGGCCACACGCACCACAACGGTGACGGGTTTGGACTGGTCGGCGATGGCAGACAGGGCAGCGGCCAGCGTGCCTTTTTTCCCGGCCTTGCCGACGGCAGACAACACATTGGTAATCAGTACCGGGATATTGAGGGGAAAGGTTGCCGCATCAGCATCGGCGGCGGTACACACCATGCCGATAATGGCCGTTGATACAGTAGAAATAACGCGCGTACCGTCGTTAATCTCGACGACCTGCACGCCGTGGTGAAAATCACTCATACATTCAGGCTCCAGCTAATAGCATTATTGCTGCATTAGGAGCGGTTATTGTCCGGTGTGGTGCGAGCATGGGCGAGTGATGCGGGTGCGGTGGGGGCTGGTACAACAAAGAGACGGAAAACAGGCACAAAAAAAAGCCCACCGTCTCGCTAACGGTGGGCTTTGCTTTCCCTGACATGTCATTATTTTTAAAACCAACAACATAATGGCATTTTGGGTGACTATTTTATAAACGTTTATACAGATCGATTAGGCGTTATTGATCGGTGCTAGCGATCAATTCTAGATGGCGGCAACACCCACCATAGCGTTATTCAGAAGTCATATACGATGACAGTAACCATTGGGTTACGTGAACATCTCTCCAGCGTTCCGAATGATGTAGAGGCTAACAATAAGTTAGGTGTAGACATAAAGGCTGATACGTTGGTGCCATAATTGTCGCGTGAGAAAATATCCCAACCAACTGCGTCCAACAGCCCAGCATTATTAACGCCCGCCGACGACCAATCGCCAACACTCGCCGCTGCATAACCGATGACAGGGACATTGATACTGCTAGCAGCAGAATTGAGTGCAATTTTATGATGATACATTAGGCCGTCGTAGTTGCTGGCCTGCCCTTGATAGGTACAACCCAGCTCTCTGTAAATAAATGCGCCCAGCCTGACGGCTTTCTGTTGCCCCACGGCTATCCTGTGATTGGGGTATGTGATTGTATATGTTGTCGAACCATCAGGGTTTTTAGTCGGTGTGCGGGGTATTGCAAACCGTCCCAACATATTAAATCGAGTATAGGACACACCGTTGGCTGTAATGGTTGTTGCATCATTCTCGCACAGCACAAGTTGTGTCTGATTAGGTACGACGTATAACCCTCTCGATGCATCGTTAATTGTGATGGTGACAGTATTAGTATCAATTGCGGTTAGATTGATTTGCAGCCACATCTCTGTGGAAAATTGCACCAATGCTTTTAATGAAATACCTAAATTTAACTGTATGTCATTTGTTCCATCGAATACCACGCCGTTAATTTTGCGAGGGTTTGCCAGTCTAGTTGCAGCGGCAGCGGTTGCCGATTTCATCAGAAAGCGCCCATCGGATTCTGTTTTATTCCATGTATCAATATCACCCGCTAATAAATTGACATCAGCAGACAATGGCTTCCCGTTGATTTTAATTGAACGTAGCGCGTATTTTTGCGCGGCCTGCGTATCGGTTAATGCTCCGACATCCCCGGCACTCAGCGCGATATCTGCCGACAGCGCTTTGCCGTTAACGGTACGGCCAGACGGCACACGGCCATTGGCGTTCGTGTTGGCGTTAGCCGCTGCCGTAGCGGCATTATTCGCGGCGGTGGTTACTGCGGCGACGCGGGTGTCGGTTTCGGCTTTGGTGTACGCCCCGACATCCCCGGCGCCCAGCACGATATCTGCCGACAGCGCTTTGCCGTTAACGGTACGGCCAGACGGCACACGTCCATTGGCATTGGTATTCGCGTTAGTCGCTGCCGTAGCGGCATTATTCGCGGCGGTGGTTGCTGCGGTGACGCGGGTGTCGGTTTCGGCTTTGGTGTATGCCCCCACATCCCCGGCACCCAGCGCGATGTCTGCCGACAGCGCTTTACCGTTGACAGTACGCCCGGACGGCACGCGACCATTGGCGTTCGTGTTGGCGTTGGCTGCTGCGGTGGCGGCAGTGTTCGCGGCATTAGTCGCAACAGAAACGGCTGTGTCGGTTTCCAGCTTGGTATATGCTCCGACATCCCCAGCACCCAGCGTAATGTCTGCTGTCAGCGCTTTACCGTTTACCCGGCGGCCAGACGGCACACGCCCGTTGGCGTTATCATTTGCCGCTTTCACCGCTTTTGGGGTAGCGGCCAGCGTTTCACTGTCGCTGCTCGTCGCGTTGCTCAGTTGCACAAAGCCTTTTGCCGTCAGCGTCCCGTCAGGGTGTTTGCGGCTCTTTTCATGCTCCGCCAGTGCATCATCCACATAACCCCGCGTTGCCAGCACGACAGCCGGATCAATTTTCAGCGTCACGGCGTCGGTACTGCTGACAATCAAAATCATGCGCACGGTCTGAATGCGGCCGCTTCCCTGCTGCAATAGCGGTTTGTAGGTTTCTGGGCAATTGGCGACAGCAATCAGATTGCCGTCGTCATCAAACAGGCCGACTTCCCGCACCCACCAACCGCCCTCATTTTCGGGGATCACCTGCTCGGCGATAATCTGGCTGGGGTTTTTCGGGTCAATGCTCAGGTTGTTGAGTGCCGCCCGGCGCTTTTCGTTAATCAGCTTGGTTTGTGCCGGGTTTGGGGTTGGTAATACGCCGCCGCCGTCACCCACGGCCATCCGGGTGATGTTCAGACGACTACCCAGCGTGGTGGCGTTAGCCAGTTTGGCCGCGCCGATGTTGGTTAACAGGGCAAAATAGGTTGCGCTCATGCGGTTACGCTCACGTTGTCGATTAAATGAAGTGCTGCCCCGGCCACATCCAGACCGGACACAGTAATGGTTTCAGGAAAATAGGGGTAAATGGTCAGGTCATCGCCGCTGTATGTTGTAGCGGCAACATAGGCCGCGCCCTGTGTGTCGAGGTTGATATTCAGCCCCAGCAGGTGACGGGAGGCGGGCTTAGCGTCGGCAATCAGCCGCTCCAGCTCGTAAAAGGTTTCCTCGGTAATGCCGCTATCCTGCACGCCAATGTCCAGGCGAAACGTGCCTGGCTCGCCGCCGTTCTGAAACCATTCGCTGATACGGATCAGATAACCAAACGGCTCCACCACGCGCCGCAGCGCACCGATGGTGCCTTTGTGACGATGGATAAAGAACGCATCGCGGATCACCTGACGTTTCACGCTCTCCGGCCACGCCTCATCCCAGCGGTCAACGGAAAACGCCCACGCCAGATACGGCAGCAAATGTGCCGGGCAGGTGTCCGGGTTCCACAGCAGGCGCAGGGGAACCGGTACGCGGGTAATCTCGGCACAGGCAGTGGCGGCGGCCACTTCCAGCGCGGACGACCCGACAGGCAGCAAGCGGGGATCACTCATCGGCACCGCCTACACCCAACCGATAGCCGGAACAGTAGGACGCCTGCCCGGCGGTCAGCACGATATCGGCGGCGGGTGTCGTCAGCTCGACCCGTTGCACGCCCTCGACGTGCAGCGCAGCGTAAATCGCCGAGCGGCGAATATCCCGCCCCAATCGGTGCTGCGCACTGATATAGGCTTTCAGCTTCTGTTCGGCGGCGGCGCGCACTGGCTCCGCTTCAGGACTCCGATATAGATACAGCGTGGCATCAATCTCATACGGCACAATGGCGGCGGATTGCACCGTTACCCGGTCAGCCACCGGGCGCACGTCTTCGCCGTTGAGTGCAGCGGCAACAATAGCGACCAGCTCTGGGCTTGCGCTGCCGTCGCCCTCGCGTGACAGCACCGACACGGTGACGCTGGCCGGGCTGGGGCTGATAACCGACACATCCGCTACACGCCCGTCGGCGCTGCGTCCGTGGTACTGGTAAGCCCCAACCGACCCGGCAACGCTTAATCCCTCGAAAGACTGCTGAATGCGCAGGCGCAAATCGCTATCGGATTCCATCAGGGCAGGCGTTGGCGGCAGGGTTGAATCGTCAGCCGGGGTGATAACCAGACGGGAGACGCTAAAGTTAGCGCCGAGCTGGTCAAGATCATCACCCTGCGCAAAGGCCACCATCACGGCGCGTGCCGCTTCATTGACGCGCTGCCGCCACAGCAGTTCACGGTAGGCGTTTTCCTGCAACAGCTTGACGAGCGGATCGGATTCCAGCGCCAGCGTGCGGGCAACGGCGGCGCGCTGGTCTTCTGGGTAGAGCGACAGCAGCATCGCCTTGCGCTCGGTGTAAATTGCCTCGTAGTCCAGCTCTTCCACCACGGCAGGCGCGGGAAGCTGGCTTAAATCAATCATCGCCATGTGTCAGCTCACAGGAACAGAAAGGGAAACGGCGTTGCTGTCAGCCAGCACGCCCGTGATATCAACGGCCAGCTTGCCGTCGAATGTGCTTGTCAGGTTGATGGCCGTCAGCGTGATGCGTGGTTCCCAACGCAGTAGCGCCATGTAACACGCGGCCATTACCTGCAATTTCACTGCGGGATTTTGCGGCTGGTCGATTAATGCTGACAGCAGCGACCCGTAATCCCGGCGCATCACCCGCGACCCGACGGGCGTGATGAGAATATCGCGCACACTCTGGCGAATGTGCTCAAGGTCGCCGAGGGGCTGGCCGCTGTCACGGCTCATACCGAGGTAACGCGCCGTCATAGTGGGGCACCCGTTATGCCGCCGCTGTCGCCGGGGTGTTTGTGGGTGTGCAACACTTTGCCATTGGACGACAGCGACCCGCCGGAATGCTGAATATTGCCGCGCATTTCCCCGCCTTTTTGTACTTCCAACGTTCCGGTGATCAGCTTGTTGGTGCAGACCACTTCGGGCGTGTCCAGCGTGATGCGCGTGGATGCGTTCACGGTGACCACTGGCGCGGTAGCGGTGAGGGATTCCGACGCGGTGATATCGGCGGTTTTAATCCCGCTGACGGTCAGCGCCCCGGTTGCGGGTTCGTACTCGATCACTGCGCCGTCGGGAAAATCAATATGTAACGCATCGGCAGACGCCGACGGCGCGGGGTTGTCATCGGAATAGATGCCGGGCAGCACAAAGGCGGTGTCCAGTTCGCCGCCGATGGACAGGATCAACACCTGTTCACCGATGGACGGTGCCCACCAGTCGCGTGAACGTCCGGCACGGCGGGTTAACCAGTTCAACCAGCCCGTGGTCATGCCTCCGGTTTGTACCCGGCAGAGGACGTCCGCGGTGTTGACGTGGGTCACGACGCCGACACGGATCAGATTGCGCAATAAGCGCTGGATTTCGGTAAGGGTGGCTTGTGTTTTCATTGTTTCATGGTGGATACTTTGAATGACTTACTCAAACCTTTGGCGTTGTTTCGTTCATGGAACAACAAAGCTTATTTATTCTCTTGAACAGGATGTTTGAATATGGTTTTTTTCAACTTGTCTCGTGTGAAAAATTCAATTAATGAATTTATTAATTATTTTGAAAGTCAACGTAGAGATACAAGTACTGATTTTAAAAAGAGAAGAAATGGATATTTGAAGGTTATCTTGAAAGATATGTTAAAGAATCCTGATGAATGGAGTAAATGCACAGAGTTCAATATAGAGAAGATTGGTGATGATTTCATTGTTGCAATGAACAGTAGGGGAGGAAGCGAAGAGGAGTTTAATTATTTATTTTCAACTGCATTTAGGTTTTTAATGGAAAGGATTTTTAAACAACCTAATGAATTAGATGATTTTAGCGACATCAAACCATTTGTTATTGAAGAGAGAAGTAGTTTTACGGGGGGATCCTATACGCGAATAGACTTCGCGCTTAACTCCATGCCTTTTGATTTAATGCGGAATGAATATCAGTCTGAAGACATTAGGGATTTTAAACTAGCCGCAGAGTCCGAGAGTTCATTAAAAAAACGCATGAGTGATTGGGATGAAGAAATAAAAGAGAAAATTAAAATAGTTAGCACTATAAAAGAAAATCTTGACGAGTACGAGAAGGCTTATAATTTCGTAGGGTTGCACAAGGCTTTTGATGAACTTTCAAAAACAAAAGAAAAAGAATTAAATACATCTTTATTCAATATGAAGTTGATGGGGTGCATTGCTGTAATTCCTCTATTGGGTGAGATTTTTATTCTTTTTTTTGGTCCGGAATTTTCAATTAAATCTAATCTCAGTCTGATGCTGATACCTACATTTACCCTGACATTTATTCTTATATACTACTTCAAAATATCATTAAACAACTATCAGTCTATTAAGTCACAAATAATTCAGGTTGAATTGCGCAAATCTCTTTGCGCTTTCATTCAGAGCTATGCCGAATATGCTGAAAATATGAGGGATAAAGAGTCATTAAGGAAGTTCGAGAATGTGATTTTTTCAAACATCATGCCATCAGAAGATAAAATCCCTTCAACCTTTGACGGGGTTGAACAAATAGCGAAATTGATTGAAAGTGTTAAAAAATAACAAATCAAGCCCCGCCATCCTGCGGGGCAGTTATCTATAAATCAGTTCTGTTTACTCAACTCATCTGCCTCTGCGCGCTTATCTTTCAACAGCCGCATCAACAGATTCACGGTATTAACCGCTGAACCGTGTTTGCAATCCAGTGTTGGGAATAGCGCTTGCATATGCGGCCAAAAATCCATGGTCAGATATTCCACCGATTTGAATAACGCATTGAGTTGCGAGGTTTGGATATGGTTGAAGATAAGTGGTGTTTCAGGAATATAAAATTCCAGTTCGCAAGGGTGAACAGGTTTTTGCGGTAGTGGCTGAACAGCTTTTTCCTGCGGGTTGAAGTAGCATTCTTCCAGCTTTTCGAACACATCCCATGCCTGATCGGTTTCCAGCATCTTGGCGTGGCGGGCTGCGCCGCGTTCCGTCCAGAGGATGAGGCTGCGAGCACGTTTACCGACTACCCCGTTTAAATCGGGTCTGTTGTTATCAACAGAGTATCTTTTAGATACTCTGTTCTTAAAGTCTTGTAAATCAGTATCTTTCAGATTGAAGAAATGCTTTCCTTCAACAAAACGATCACTATTTCGTTTGTGGTTCTGTCGGATACGCGCAGTTTCCGTACCGTAAAGTTGCGCCAGTAGATCCGAAGTAACGACTGGAATATTGCTGTGAGTAATAACGGACAGGTTTTCTACAGATAGTTGGTTAGTCATGGCTGACCTCTTTTGGATTTTTTCGAAGTACCACTAACGGAGTGGTGCCGGGAGGTTCGAAACGGCCCAAAAGATACCGCGGACTAATTCCCCTTGCGGGTGTTGTATTCGTCGCCCTCCCGACATTGATCGGGGTGTGACCGCGCTATGCGTTCACTGAATGACAGGCATAAAAAAGCCAACACTTTCGGGGTTGGTTCTGACCGCTAATGGAGAGGTTTCGACGCCTCGTGGAGCGAACCATAGCGGAAACTGTCAGGTAAAATCAACCGTTTTGTTTATGCACTTGTGCACAGTGCGCGAGTGCATTATAATTGCATGCACAACAAACGAGGGAGCGACGGATGCAAAAAATGCGCAGCATTCATAGCTTTCGGGATCAGTGGCTGGAAGATTTTTTTATGTATGGCAAGTCGCATAAAAAGATACCTGCCGATGTGGTTACATCCTTGTCCCGCAAGCTGGATATCATCAACGCGGCGGTTTCAGCAAAAGACCTAAGATCGCCGCCGGGGAACCGATACGAGAACCTTAATCCGCCATTGGGGGAATATTCATCCATCAGAGTAAATATCCAATATCGCCTGATTTTTAAATGGGTTGATGGTAAAGCAGAGGATATCTATCTTGACGACCATGGTTATAAAAAGCACAAATAACCCGTAGACCCGTAGACCCGTAGACCCGTAGACCCGTAGACCGAAGGAAAATATATGGCACAGGCACAACGCAAGCCGACATCCGTAGGCGATGTCCTGTTATATGAATATCTAGAACCTACAGGTTTGAAGATTAATGACTTGGCGGAAATGCTGAATGTCCACCGTAACACAATCAGCGCACTGGTTAACAACAACCGTAAGTTAACGGTTGATATGGCATTCCGGTTGGCGAAAGCATTTGATACGTCAGTTGATTTCTGGCTGAACCTGCAAAATAGCGTTGACGTGTGGGAAGTGGAAAACGACGCACGAACTCAGGAAGAAATTAGCCGGATCACTACGCTGGAAGATTTTCTGGCGCAACGTGATGAAAATGTGAAAGACGTATCGTGATGTTTGCCCCGCACTCGCGGGGCTGATTTCATTTACTCAGGTGTTCTATCAGTAATCCCTCAACCTTTTTTATCTCTTGATCGCTAAATCCCAGCAGCGGCCGTGCCTCGTATTGCACATCGTCGCCGTTGCGGCTAGGCCGATCACGCAGGCCGTAGTGATGCACCCGCGCCATGCGCTGCACCCGCCCGGCAAATTCCACGCTGGCCGCATCGGCGGTGCCTTTGGCTTTCAGATATTTGGCGGTACGCAACTTCTGGAACATCTGCCGTTTCACCCGGCCTTTCTTGCCCTTGATTGGCTGGGCTTTGCGCGGGGCATAGGCTGTGCCGTCCGGTGCCTGTTGCTGTTTTATGTGCTGCTGCTGGCTGCCGCGCAAGGCTTTTGCCACCGTTCCGGCCAGCTTACGACGCCCAGACGCCGACAGGCTGGCAATCAGCCCGGCCAGCTTGTCGTCAAACGGCTTAAGCTCATTCATGCCACGTACTCACTAACTCACCGCTGATGTACAGCGATGTCGGGCGCGCTACGGGGACAGGTAACGGCGGCTCTGGCGCGTGGGTGACGTGCAGCGCCTTATCAACTTCTTTGACGATCACCCGCTCGGTGAGTTTCAGGCTGATACTGATATCACAGCTACCGTTATCGTTAATGTCGGCGATGTAGGTAAAGCCCTTAGGGTCATGGGTGATATCCGGCTGATTCTCACGTAACCACGCCTGAATCGGCACCAGTAGCCAGTCGATATCGTCAGTAAAATCCGTGATGACCAGATTCAGCGTGTACTGATTTTCAAACGACAGCGACGCGGCCAGCGTAGACACCACCGCGCCGCTGTCGATAAAGATATGCAACATATCGGGATTATTTTTCAGTACCGGCACCGCGTCATTTAAGGCGCTGCGCAGGCTGTTGGGTTTCAGCATCGTGTTGCTCCTGACAGTGTTTGATGGTTTCGACCTGTAGCGCACAGCTCACCAGCGCGCTTTCCAGTTGGCGGTTATCCGCGCTTAAATCACCGTTCGTTTCCGGGCTGCTTCCCGGTATCGGGCAGCTCGTTACCTTCGGACAGCCAACGTAAATAAGCGTCGGGGCTGTCAAAGGCGGGGCGGGTGTGCAGCCGCTTAAAGTCGTCAGGCAAAGCAGTGCCATACCAGCGGCGCAGATCGGCATTTTCATTCAGCAACCTCATGATTTTTTTATCGCGGGACGCGGCCAGTTGCCCGGCCTGTGACAGTTTCGTTCGGAGTTCCGTCTGTGCCTGTTCGTTGCGTATCGCGCTGGACTGCAACGCGTCGATCACCCCAGCCCTGACCAGCAGAGCAAGCGACTGTTTAACCAGCATTGCGCTCTGTTCGCTAATCAGTTTTTCCGCGTCAGACAGTTGCCGCTTAGTCACGAACAGCAGCACGATGAACAACACGGCAACAACAAGAATTACGCGGGTGAACGTGCTCATGCCGCCCCCTTAAGGCAGACGGCGCGCTCACGCTGGCGACGGGTTTCAATGCCCCGCGATATCTGGCCGTTGACATAGACCCAGCGTAATAGCTGGTCACAGGCGCTGCGCCACTGGCCTTTGTTGATGAAAAACGCCAACGTAGAGCGACACGCCGCGCCAACACCGACATTAAACGCAAAGCTCACGACGGCATCATAGACGGCCTGCGGCATGTTAACGGCCATGCAGCGTGCCAGCGCCTTTTCGACACGTAGCACATCGGCAACCAGATTGACCGCCGCGTCACGCTCGGTGATGGTCTTCCCCGGCACCACGCCTGATGTGTGCCCGATCCCGTTCGTCCACACATTTGCGCTGCACTGATAGGGGCTTAAGCGACATCCCTCAAGGTCGGCAATCAGCGCTAACCCGTTTTGTGAGGTTTTCAGCAATGAAAAATCCGGCACTAACGCGGCCAGCGCTAACACCGTGGCGATAATGCAGCGTTTAACGAGTGATTTCATGGATAACCTCGCGGGGACTATCGATAGTCTTCAATAGCTGGTAGCTCTTTCGGCGGTAGTACCAGTTAACGCCGACGGTGAACACTACTCCCAGCGCCCCGAAATAGGCCGCGAAATCCTGCGGCGTCATCGCGCCGAAAAAGGCCAGCGCAACGCTTATCCAGTACGCGATAAACGACGTGATTCTTTCCATATTCAATCCCATAAACTCACCGTTTCTGCGACAGGAGCGGCAGCAATATCCGGCAGAGTGACGGCGGTACCGTGGGGCAAAATTGCCCCGAATTCAGCCAGCCCCGGATTAGCAGCTAACACCGCCTCAACCGCACCCTGCGTGCGCCCGTAGTGGCGATAACACAGGGCGTCGAGCGTATCGCCCTGCCGGGCGATAACGTTCATCAGATATGCCCGATGATGCAGCGGGGCTTATCTTGCAACTGACTGATTGACCAGCGCGCATCGCGCCACAGCTCATCAATCGTTCCGTTGAGCGCATCGGCCTTGCGGTCGCCTTTGGCGCTGGCGTCATAGCTCCGGTAGCGCTCGTACAACGTCGCCGTAGTAATGGCGTTGACCGCACGCAGATAGTGATGGTGTTTCTCGCTCTGGCCGTCGAGCTTTTCGGCGGGAACGGCGGCCAGCGTGGTAAAGCCTGCCGCCATCTGCTCCCGGCGGTACTCGAACAGCTCGGCGTTAACCTCAGAAATCGCGGTTAGCGCTGCATGGCGCAGGCGCTCCGGCGTAACGGTGTTCTCAAGGCGCATCAGCGTGCGCAGCGTTCCCGGCTCCACGTCCGGCCAGAAAAAGGTGTTTTCGATTACGGCATCCTGTTGCGCAGGCACAGGGATAACCACCGCATCCGGGCGTGGCTCCGCTTTCGCGGGAAAAATCATTGTCGTCATGACAACCTCTGAATAGGTGGGCGGTGGACACAGGCACAGAAAACAGTGAACTGTTCCGGCCTGTGTGCCGCCCGGCGCGGGGCGCGTTGGGTTAACGGCTGGCCGCTGCTTTGCGCAGCGCCGTTTCCAGCCGCTCTATGTCTTTTTTCACACCGCTTCGGCTATCAAGCTGAAAGGCGCGTTTCAGGTGAAACAGGGCTTGCTCAGGCTTGCCGCTGCGCAGTATCAGGCCGATGATTTTGTGCAGCTTGGCGCGCACTTGGTCGGGCATGTCTTCGGCGTCGGTGAGCGTCAGCGTGTCGATCAGCAGCTCAATGTTGACCGCCTGCCCGGCGGTATGGGCGCGGGTCGCGGCGTCAGCGACTTCCTCGGCTAACAGGTACGGCGTCGGGCGGGTGTAGCCCTCCGGCATCACCAGCTTGTGCTGGAGTGCATAACGGGCAATCTCCAGCGCGCCGGGGACGTCTCCGGCGTCGAGCTTCCACACCATGACCGTCATCAATACCGCGTCCTGCGCGCCGCGACCGTTGGCAAGGACGCCAGCCACCCACGGCGCATAGCCTGGCAGCAAGACATTTTTCATATCGGCTTTACGCTCCATTGAGCGCACCTGTTTTAACGTGCGTTTGTCAGTTGCAAGCCGGAACAGCATTTGCTCGTATCCGGTGGCCTGTCGCAGCGGATCATTCTCCCGCTGCGACGCCTCAGCAGCCGACACCCGCATCATGTGACGCTGGGCGGGGCTTAACATGGCTTAGGCTCCGGTGTTATCGGTTTGGGTGTCAGTCGGGTTTTCAGTGCCTGGCGCGGCAGGCTCAGCGGCTTTTTCCGCTTCCGGCGGTTTCGGGAACTTACCGAGCTGGATGTTTTCGATCACGCAACCAGCGCCGTAATCTTCCACGACGTAATCCTGCTTAATGGATTCGTAGTTTTCGATACGGTCACGCTTGGCAACCTCTTCAATGTGGCGGCGGTGACTGTCGTCCATGTAGTAGATAGACAGGTTATCCAGACGGGTGATCATCAGGGCATTGGCCGGGAAATACGGCACACGCACCGCAGGCAGATTGCCGATGCGCTTCTGGCTGACAATCACATCAGCGGCCAGTATTTCGCTGTTTTCCTGCTGTTTGTTGACCAGTGGGAAATATTTATCGGACAGCAACTGACGGCCACAAATCACCACCAAGTCGGGGTCTTCCTGATGCCATTCGTCGATCATGGTGTTGGTCGCATCCATCACCAGCGCGTCGAGGCTTTCATAATCGCCGTTCTCACCGACACGGATTTGCTCGGAAATCACGGTGCCATCCTCCGCGACAACACGCCCCATCACGCGCTTGGCTGATTCGTTACGGTATTTTTGCAGCCAGCCCACCGCCACATCCTGCAACAGCGGGTTTTTAGCACGGTCAGAGGTCGCCGCACGTTTCACGCCATGCCATCCGGCCATGATGTAATCCAGCGACTGACGTTTGGCGATGGCGTTACGTAAACGCAACTGGAAATCCTGAAAACGCGCCCACAGGTCAAGGGTGTTGTAACGGATATGGAAATCAAAGTTCATCTGTTCGCACTTGTACTGGCGCGCTTCCAGACTCATCAGATCGGCGGTTTCGCGCTCGTCACCGCTTGAGGTATCCGTGGTGCTGGCAACCGACCCGGACACACCGAGGCCGATTTTTTCCCCGGTCAGCTCGGCAACCGGCACGATATTGATGCGGGTCAGGAAGTCGGACGACTCTTGCACAACTTCCATCAGCGCCTGCGTGACGGACGGCTCAACGCTGAATTTCTTGCTCAGGGTTTCCACCTCAACACCATTCAGCGCAGCAAGCTGGGTCATGTAGGCATTAAATTTAAAACGGGTTTCTTTACGCATTGTTTTTCCTGTTCTTTCTGAAAAAGGGGGGCGAGGGGGCTACACCCCGGTTAGCAGTTGGTCAGCAACGAGGCTTCACCGTCGCCACCTGTCGCCGGGGGGGCGTCGCTTCTGCGACAGGCTTTCGGTGCCGTCCAGCGTCGCTTTGAGGTCGGTTAACTGCTGCTCACTGGCGCTCAGCTTCTGCGTCAGCGTGGCAACGTCCTGCTGCTGGCGCTGCTCAAGCTGGGTAAAACGCTGCTCCACGCTGTCGGCATTGGTCTGTACCTGTCCGGCTACTTCGGCCACAGCTTCATGCACATCAGTAAAACGGGTGTCATCGCTGGACTGTTTGCGGCTCAGTAGGGTTTTGATGCGTGACAACAGTGTCGGCTCCACGTCCGGCAGATCTTCAAACTCCAGCGTCACTTCGGTAGCGACAGAAAAGAGGTTTTCCGGGGACGATTTACGGGTTGCCAGCGGGTTGTGTTTGGCTTTGGCGCTGAACTCCAGCATTTCCGTGCCGAGGCTGGCCGGGTCATCAGTGACCGCCAGACCGACCAGATAGGTTTTGCCTGTGTTGGCAAAATTGGGCTGGATCTCCATGGAGGTATAGATTTTCTGACTGGCTTTATTCATTGCCACCAGTTCATCTGTCGGGGTGATTTTGGCGAACAGCGCCAGCTTGCCACTGATAGCCGAATCATCATCAATCTTTTCCGCTTTCAGCTCGACGACATCGCCATAACGACGAAACGGGCTGTCAGGCAGCAAGCCTTTCAGATGCTCAATGTTGATGCGGCAACCATAGACACGCGGATCGAACGTATCCGCCATCTGTTGAATATCGTTCGCGTCAATCAGGCGACCGTCGCAGGTATCGCCCTCGACACCAACGCGGAACCACTTAGAAACTTTCTTTGCCATTTTCTCATCCGTTGTTTGCGGGAAGTCGGGGCGAGTATCCGGCGTGACACCTTGCCGTGCCATCAATCACGGTTCGCTAACCGCTGGCACAACAGGCACTTAAGGCGGGGACGGTCGGCGCTGACGTAGCCTTGCCGTCATGAATACAGCCATCGATACCACCATCATCAGCGACCCACGACGACAAGCAGCCTTGCTCTATTGGCAGGGCTTTTCGGTGCGTCAGATTGGGGAAATGCTGAACCAGAAAACGCCGACCGTTCAGAGCTGGAAGCAGCGCGACGGCTGGGACGCTATCGCCCCGGTATCGCGTGTGGAAGCCAGTCTGGAAGCGCGGTTGATTCAGCTCATCATGAAGACGAAAAAGGAGGGGCATGACTACAAAGAAATCGACTTGCTAGGCCGTCAGATTGAGCGGCTGGCGCGGGTGAACCGTTACAGCCAGACAGGCAACGAGGCCGATCTCAATCCCAACGTGCGCAACCGCAACAAGGGTGAACGCAAGGCACCGGAAAAGAATATGTTCAGCGAGTCGGCCATCGAGAAGCTGAACGACATTTTCCTGAGTGAGATTTTCGAGTACCAGCGCGGCTGGCATCAGGCCGGACTCCAGCACCGTATCCGCAATATTTTAAAATCGCGTCAGATTGGGGCGACGTTCTATTTTGCGCGGGAGGCGCTGATTGATGCGCTGACCACCGGGCGCAATCAGATTTTCCTCAGTGCCAGTAAGGCGCAGGCGCACGTCTTTAAAAACTACATCATTGATTTTGCCCGACTGGTTGATGTTGACCTGAAAGGCGATCCGATGGTGCTGCCCAACGGGGCGCGCCTGTTCTTCCTCGGCACCAACATCCGCACCGCGCAGAGCTACACAGGAAATCTGTATCTGGATGAATATTTCTGGATACCCAAGTTTCAGGAGCTGCGTAAGGTCGCCAGCGGCATGTCACTGCACAAGAAATGGCGCAGCACGTACTTTTCCACGCCGTCGAGTCTGGCACACAGCGCTTACCCGTTCTGGTCGGGCGAGCTGTTCAACAAGGGACGCAGCAACAAGGCCGATCACCTCCATCTGGATTTAAGCCATGCCAACCTTTCCGGCGGCGTGCTGTGTGGTGACGGGCAGTGGCGGCAGATTGTGACGGTGGAAGATGCGCTGGCCGGAGGCTGTAATCTGTTCGACCTCGACCAACTCACGCTTGAATACAGTCCGGCAGAATATCAAAACCTGCTGATGTGCAAGTTTGTCGATGATAAAGCGTCGGTGTTTCCGTTTGAGGAATTACAGCGCTGCATGGTCGATGCACTGGAAGAGTGGGAAGACTTTAACCCCTACGCGCTGCGCCCGTTTGCCTATAAACCCGTCTGGATTGGTTACGACCCGTCACACACGGGCGACAGCGCGGGCTGTGTGGTACTAGCACCGCCGCAGGCACCGGGCGGCAAGTTCCGCATTCTGGAGCGCTTTCAGTGGAAGGGCATGGACTTTGCCGCACAGGCCGACGCTATCAAGCTGCTGACGGAAAAATACATCGTCGAATACATCGGCATTGATGCAACGGGCATCGGTCAGGGTGTGTACCAGCTTGTACGCGGTTTCTTCCCCGCAGCACGCGAAATCAAATACTCACCGGAAATTAAAACCGCGATGGTGCTCAAGGCAAAAGACACCATCACCAGTGGGCGACTGGAGTACGACACCAGTCACACCGACATCACCCAATCATTTATGGCCATACGCAAAACCATGACGGCCAGCGGTAACCGCACCACTTACGAAGCCAGCCGCAGCGAAGAAATCAGCCACGCCGATGTGGCATGGGCAACCATGCACGCGCTGTTAAACGAACCCCTGACCGCGATTAACGGTCATGTCCCTGTCAGCATTTTGGATTTTAACGAATGAAAAAGCGTAAATATCGCCAGCCAACATCAGCACCCGTCAGCCAAGCACAGCCGATAGAGGCTTTCACTTTTGGTGAGCCGTCCGCCGTTCTTGATCGCCGCGACATTTTGGACTATGCCGAATGTATCCATAATGGCCGATGGATTGAGCCGCCGATCAGTTTCAGTGGACTGGCTAAAAGCCTGCGTGCGGCGGTACACCACAGCTCACCGATTTACGTGAAACGTAACATTCTGGCGAGTACGTTTATCCCGCACCCGCTATTGAGTCAGCAGGATTTTAGCCGCTTTGCGCTGGATTATCTGGTGTTTGGTAATGCGTTTCTGGAAAAGCGCCTGAACCGCACGGGCGGTATCCTGCGCCTAGATTCCAGCCCGGCCAAATACACCCGGCGCGGGGTTGAAGAGGATGTTTACTGGTTCGTGCAGTCATTCAAAGAGCCGCACCGCTTTGAACCGGGGAGCGTGTTTCATCTGCTGGAGCCGGATATCAATCAGGAAATGTACGGCCTGCCGGAATATATCAGCTCGTTGAACTCGGCGTGGCTGAATGAGTCGGCGACGCTGTTTCGGCGCAAGTATTACCAGAATGGCGCGCACGCGGGTTACATCATGTATGTGACCGACGCAGCACAAAGCGGCACAGACGTAGAACGGCTACGCTCTGCGATGAATAACACCAAGGGGCTGGGGAACTTTAAGAACCTGTTTTTCTACGCGCCCAATGGTAAACCCGACGGTATCAAGATTGTGCCGCTCAGCGAGGTAGCGACAAAAGACGACTTCTTTAACATCAAGAACGCCAGTCGTGACGATCTGCTCAGCGCCCACCGCGTACCGCCGCAGATGATGGGGATTATCCCGAATAATACCGGGGGGTTTGGGGATGTAGAAAAGGCGAGTCAGGTGTTTGTCAGGAACGAGCTGACGCCACTACAGGAACGAATGAAGGAAATTAATGATGTGGTGGGGATGGAGGTGATCGCGTTTAAGCCCTACAAGCTACAAGAGGGGTAATGAATGAGGCCACCGATACGGTGGCCTTGTCATTATGAATGACGCTCAATGACGAGATCGACGCCTTCGTTTAACAGCTCGTTAATTGACACCCCGTTGGCCTGTGCCGTTACTGCTAACGCTGCGTGGCGTTCCGGCGTGAGGCGAGTGGTCACTTTACCGCTATAAGATTTGTACGGTTCAATGCCATCATGGCGGCACTCATCAAGAAATACGGCAAGCGATGTGGCACCTTCTTTTTTCAACTCTTCTACGCTATAAGCATAGAAATCCGCGCCGCCGTTAAGCCCGACAAACTCCCCTCTAAACATCTCAATTTCTGGGTCAAAAGCGATGACGGCAGTGTGGCCGTCGATTTGCAGTGTATTAATCATGGTCGTACCCCTAAACTGTCTAACCATATCCGAATGGAGTTAACCGCCCCCTTGTCAGTGGTTGGTCTGGGGTGTGGGCGATGAAAGATCCTTTTCTCACCGTTCAGCAGTACCGCAACCCTTGAACCTTCCCTTTCGTGTACTTCTGCCCCTAGTGCGATAAACAACGATTCAATATCACTCCACTTTATCGAACCGCTAACCGGACGGGAAAAGACATCTGACAGCGTTTTCTGGTGTCGTTTGTTCATAGAGAAAATGTACCATGCAAAGTAAACTAATGGTATCAAAAAGTGATACCATTAGTTGTTTTTTTAGTGTCGTTATTTGGTGTCAATTATGGCTGCTGTCGCGCCAGTAAATCACACTCTTCTCGTTTTTCTTTCAATAACCGCATCAACAGGTTAACGGTTTCTACGGCGGAACCGTGTTTGCAGTCCAATGTTGGGAACAGTGCTTGCATATGCGGCCAAAAATCCATTGTCAGATATTCCACCGATTTGAATAACGCATTCAGTTGCGAAGTCTGGATATGGTTGAAGATAAGCGGTGTCTCAGGAATATAAAATTCCAGTTCGCAAGGGTGAACAGGCTTTTTCTGTTCGGGCTGAACGGCTTTAGCCTGTGGGTTGAAGTAGCTTTCTTCCAGCCACTCGAACACATCCCAAGCCTGATCGGTTTCAAGCATCTTCGCGTGACGCGCTGCGCCGCGTTCCGTCCAAAGCATTAAATGTCTTATATTTTTGGAAATTTTCACAAAGGGACAATCTGTCACTTTGTGTTTGAAAGTGCGTAATTCATCACTGGTTAACTTGAAGTAGTGTTTTCCCTCAGTGAAGCGTTCTGCATTTCTACTAAAATTCTTCTTAATATTATCGGAGTCCGTTCCGTACAGTTGCGCTAAGAGTTCTGTAGTGATAACAGGCAAATCTTTGTGAGCGATGATAGACAGGGATTCAACGGAAACTGAACCAACGGACGTGTTATGTAAAACTATTTCGTTTACACTATTCATGTCTTTTATCCTTGTGGGGATGGGGACGAAATAGAAGCCCTAGCTGTTACCGCAGTTGGGGCTTCGCCATATTTAATGATGTATTCAGATACGGCTTTGATAAACAAGTAATTTATTGACCTATCATGATTTTTTGCTATCGAATACATCGACTCTTTAAGCTCTATCGGCAATCTTGCTTTTATCTGTCATATCTCCGGCGTCATATTACCCTCTTGATGGTGGCACGGTGGAACCATTGATAATGTAGTCCCACGGTGCCACCATGTCAACGATCATTCGTTGATGGGGGTGTTATGGCTAGAGATGAACCAAAAATTAATATTCGACTACCTCAGGAGTTGAAGGAAGAGTTGCATTCACTTGCCGCAAGAAATAAGCGTTCTGTTAATGCTGAAGCTGTAGCAGCAATAGAAAAAGCACTTCGTACAGCTCAAGAAATTGATGAGGCGAGGATGCAACAGCAAGAAATCGCTGATCGCTTGATCACAGCAGAAGTTCAGTACGATAGAGAAGGAGCTGACAAATACTATAAATTGCTAGAACAAATTGAAAAACGACTACGATCACTGGAAGAACGGTTGGGCTAAAGAACTTAAGCGGCAACACCAGCGTCACCAATCGCGTTCTACGCGCACTAATGAAAAACCAACTCCACGCATGATATCAATACGGAACGCCTCACAGCGGGGCGCAGTGGCACGGGATGAATCACGCCTTTACACCCTCGCGCGCAATGCTATCCCCGCCACGCCTGCCCGCTTTGTGTGTCGGTTTTCATGCACTCGCACGATCCAGCGCGATCCGCGCCAGCCGTGGCGTTAACGGGGATAAATTGGCAGTAGATCATCATGCAAAATCATGCGGGTTATGCATGCATTGCTCTGCTAGGTAATTAACAATTCGTTAAATTAGAGTTTTCAATCGCTTTTTTTTCTCTGTTATTATCAACTTCTTTGTGTATATCCATATTAAACCAAGATGCATGGCAAATTTCGGTAGTTGGGATAACAATTCCTGTATCGACAGAGTCTAGGCCATCATAATCATTAATGAAGAAAATTCGCAATGTGTCCTTCTCTCTGTATCCAGACATTAATGGTATTATTGATATCTCTTGACTAGGGCTATCTATCTCATTCGGTTCACTTATGGTTTTTACTCGACCAACATAAACCTTTCTACTTTTTAACGTTATTAGGACATTCTTTCTTTTTGTCGCAGAATCAAAAAAAAGCCTTCCTAACGAACCTGCTGGCAGAACAGAAGCCAATGCGGAAAGCCTAATGGCTTGTTTATAAAAATCCAGACTTTGAACCGCATCATCATTAGGAGAATTGTTTTTCATTGAAAGACTTGCGTCTTTAAAAATTCCATTACTTTTAATGAGCTTAAGAAGGGCGGTTGCCGTTAAATAGTTTGCTAATCTTATTAATAATAAATATATTATTGAGAATATAATTGACGCTAAAGAAAGAAGTATAAGCCAAGCCGCCGCTCTGTTAGATTTATAATCCTTGCTAAAGTCTATAAAATCAGACGTCCACGTTACAAGTTTTATATCTGGGAATATAAATTTAACTGTATAGGCAAAAAAAATTGAGAACAAAACGGCAAACGTTCCGAGACTGTAATTAAAATTGTGTAATTGCCTGTTTTTGATATGTTCACTCCAGCAAAGGAGACAGGCAATTATGGACGAAAAGAAACTCAAAGCCCTCGCGGCTGAACTGGCTAAAGGTCTTAAAACCGAAGCCGACCTCAATCAGTTTTCCCGTATGCTGACGAAATTAACCGTCGAAACGGCGCTCAATGCGGAGCTGACTGACCACCTCGGGCATGAGAAAAACGCCCCCAAAACAGGTTCAAACACCCGTAATGGCTACTCGTCAAAAACGGTGTTGTGCGATGACGGCGAGATAGAACTGAACACGCCGCGTGACCGTGAAAATACCTTCGAACCGCAGCTGATTAAGAAGAACCAGACGCGCATTACGCAGATGGACAGCCAGATTTTATCCCTCTACGCCAAAGGAATGGCCACCCGCGAAATCGTCGCTACCTTCAAAGAAATGTACGACGCTGATGTGTCGCCCACGCTGATATCTAAGGTCACCGACGCGGTAAAAGAGCAGGTTACTGAGTGGCAAAACCGGCAACTGGATGCGCTGTATCCCATTGTTTATATGGACTGCATTGTCGTAAAAGTCCGTCAGAATGGCAGTGTGATAAACAAAGCTGTTTTCCTGGCCTTAGGTATTAATCTCGAAGGCCAGAAAGAATTACTGGGTATGTGGCTGGCCGAAAATGAAGGCGCAAAGTTTTGGCTGAACGTGCTGACGGAGCTGAAAAATAGGGGTCTTCAGGACATCCTGATTGCCTGTGTGGACGGGCTGAAGGGCTTCCCGGATGCGATAAACAGCGTCTACCCCCAGACCCATATCCAGCTGTTCATCATCCATATGGTGCGTAACAGCCTGAAATACGTATCCTGGAAGGACTACAAAGCGGTCACCAGCGGGCTGAAGGCGGTTTATCAGGCCCCGACCGAAGAGGCGGCACTGATGGCGCTGGATGCGTTCGCGAAAGTCTGGGACGATAAATACCCGCAAATCAGCAAAAGCTGGCGTGCGCACTGGGAAAACCTGAATACGTTCTTCAACTATCCACCGGATATCCGCAAGGCCATCTACACCACAAACGCTATCGAATCGCTGAACAGCGTAATCCGTCAGGCGATAAAGAAACGTAAAGTGTTCCCGACAGATGACTCGGTACGGAAAGTGATTTATCTGGCGATCAGGGATGCGTCGAAAAAATGGAGTATGCCGATCCAGAACTGGCGACTGGCGATGAGTCGTTTTATTATCGAGTTCGGTGACCGCCTGAGCGATCACCTTTAACGACTGGGCAGTTACACAGAATTACTGACAGGCTCAACGTTCCGTAAGTCGCCGCCTTCATATATAATAACTGCCCATCATATCTATGCAGTTTGAAGTATAATTTAAAGTTATTTGGCGAAGTAGCAATAAGACACCCGCTAACAAGTAGCGGGATTATTAGCAATGCAAACATTTATAGGCTTATCCTGCGCTAGTTTGGTTTCTTATCTCTTCCGTGTCTTCAGCAACAATTCGTTTTGCGTCAGCCCGTTCTTCTGCCATACCTTCATGAGCATTATTTACAACAAGTCCACCTCGATCAGTGACCTCGATATCCTTTATACCTGCTTCATGAAGGCGTTGAATCATCTCTACGTGTGAAGATACGCCAAATAATCTCATGAGTAATTTAGGCATGATAACCTCCGTTATGAGATGATAAATTCCGTTTATCAGGTAGTTATTGCTATCTTTTGTAACTATCATCCTACTATGATGCCTTAAAGATGGGCGGCGTATTCTACGTCTCAAACGCCTTATTAGCAACAAAGAACCAATTCGCTTGCACCAACATCTACTTGTTATGACATTTAGATCATTATTTTGTTCCTCTAACTTAAGTCTAAGTCAAGATGCTTTGCAAGTGCTTTTAGGACTTTCAACACTTTACTGACTGCCTATAGACGTTTATTTCACCTTTTTAGCTGTTCTTTAGATATCCTAGTAATCTTGGCACTTCACTAATCTGCCAGCTTTCTCTGGTTTCTATCGTGCCGTTCGCCAAATCCGCAATGATTGACATTGCGGTTTTTAATTCGTCTACATCGCACTGAGCCACTAACGATATGTCAGCGATTAACTGAACCCGCGACAAAATGGCTTGTATGTGTTCCGTGTTTTCCAAGGGGTGCCATTTCCTTATTTTTACTGTATGCGCATACAGTATTTTACATATTGAAATTTTCGTCAATCACTTAGTTCGCTACGTGTGATTGATTTGTTATGTGTCCATCACCGCAATAAAGGCGTGGCATGTCACTAAAACATTTCACGCAGCGACATGTCACAAAATCAACTTTAAAGAATGCCAGCCTTGAGTTTTCCAACCCTCCGACCCGCTAGACTGGTGGGGATTTAGACATTATTTCCCCCGTTTTTTCTCTGCAAAACTGAATCTATTCGCCTCTGGCTATCTCTGACCGCCTCAGAACAACTAACCAACTCATCTGGTGTAATATTTTCTTTAACCATGATGTCCTGTAAGCGTTGAATTACCCCGGCTAATTTCAGGTGGCGCAACGTAAATTGCGGAATTTCTCGCGTTAACTGATGCATTATTTTGCCCCTATGCCTGCGGCGTTTATTGCCCCTATACAATCTTTCCGCATAGAACGCGCCCCGGCTGCAAACCCCTGATACCACTCAGCATTACTACCGAGAATAGGCAATGATGGCAAATTGACTGACCGCGCCTCTAATTTTATAACTTGTTGTTTAAGCTCAATAATAGCATCCAAAATTGACTCATTATCTTTTCCGCATCCTAGTTCATCCGCAAATTCCTGCATCACTTTTGATGATGTATTACGCAAAAATTCTAGCTTGCTAACATGTGCTCTAATCAACTGATTGACACTGGTCATTTAAAAATCTCCATCTGATTACTAAACCCCGGCCACTCATCAGCAACCGGGTATGAAATAAGTTCGCCGTCAACTTTCATTTTTGCCCCACGCGCCAGCGCTTCCAGCTCCCAGCGCTGCACGGTGATGCCGCGCTGCATCAAATCACCCTGAATGCGGGGTATCCGCTCCCGTTCTTCACCCGTCAATCTGGCTGACGGTGACGGATCGCGGAGGGTATTGGGGTTAAAGTCTCGTTGCTTATGGTTTTTCCTGACGGATTGTTCACGCAGACGCATTCCTAGCGCCCTCACAGCCGCGTCGTCACTCCAGTCAATCGCTGGGTTGTCGGTTTCTGATGTCGCCGCTATGCCGCTGTTTTCAGCCTTCTTTTTGACATCTGCGCCCGACCGTTGAGAACCCAACCCACAGTTATTGACAGGACTCCGAGGCGCGCCGGGGGCGCTTTTTAAAGTCAAAGGCTCAACGGCAACGGCTTTAGAAACGATGCGCCACTCGGTTGTCCGGGTTTCAAAAACATGTCCTTCGCCCAAGTGCGGGGCGAAAATCCCGACAACCTTTTGCACCTCTTCGTCATACTCGTTGAGCTTGTCCGACACCCGGCGCGCAACGCGTACCGTTTGCAGCTCACGGGAAACATTCGCGCCGCCCTGTGCGGTCATGTAGGCGTCAAATTTTCCAGCGTCAGCAGCAAAGCGAACCGCTTCGACCTGTTCGTCAAACTGGTCAGTAAGATTGACGCTACGTAACGTGCCGCTACGGCATTCGCGGTAAGCGCCCATCGTGGGGAGACCGATAGGTTTAAATTGGGGGATACGCCACGTTGACGCCCACGCGGTAACAGCGGCTGCCATATCCCGCAGGGGCTTTCCTGTGTCTTTGTCGATCTCACCATCGAGCGCGTAGCCGTCGATATTTTTGGCGATGTACTTAGCGATATAGCCAGCCGCGCCGCCTTTATTGAGGTGCTTACATTCAAAGCGGTATTTTGCTGCGCCGCGTTCGTTGCCGTCTTCTTTCAGGGCATAGCGTCGCATAATGTCGATGACTGACTGGCGATGTATGCGCTTGCAAAACAGCATCATGTGCCAGTGTGGTGTCCCGTCGTGGTGTGGCTCGACAACACGCATCCCGTAAACTTTCAGATCTGCGTCTTTAAATGCCGTGCGCATCTTTCCCCATATCCTGACCAGATACCGTTGGCCGTCTTTCGGCGTAAAGGCTTCATTGTCCCAGTTCCGGTTAAACTGGACTTTCTCGTTTTCGCCCTTGCCGATCACGCGGGTCGGGTGATATTTCGACGGGGTAGTGATGGTGATAAACATCCCGACGTCGCGCTGTTCGCTGGCGTAACGCTCAATCCCGGCGATTGTGCTCATCAGCTCCATACGGCGAATTTCAGGGTTAGAAATACTTGCCATTACCTTGTCGATCAGGTCTATACGTTCGCCTGTTGCGACGTTCTCCAGTTCACAGTTTTTCAGGTAATCCATGTTGGCGAGGCGACGCGCCTGTACATCGCGGATCGCCATCTTGCTGGCATAGGGTGACGCTTTTTTACTGACCTGACCGACGGCAATATTCAGCGCCTCACGCCAGCGGGTACGCTGGGCTTTAAGCTGGCGAGCCCACCATTCCTCATTAATCAGACGGGAAACGCTGGCTATCGCCTTGCGTATATCCAGCGTACCTTTGCGGTAGTTCTTCCAGAACAGCGGGGTAATATTGAACGCACGCGCCATGCTGGCGACATGGCCGAAAAGCTCGGCCTGTGCTGCATCGGTAAAGAGTGCATCAGGCTGGCCGCCGAGCTCCTCTTTCATGGCATCGCTCAGTTCCTCATACGCAGAAAATATCTGGCCGGAAATACGCGCAGCCAGACGCCCCAGCGCTTTGTCATTCATGCCGGGTAGCGTTTGATAGGCGTCAGATTCAGACAGGAAACGCTCGCAGGCATGGCGATTCATGGCATGGCGGGTGTTGATTGCCTCAATACGCGGCCACATACGTTGCATAAAGCTGTTAACCAGAAAACGATGGGCGCTTAACTGACCTTTATTTTTTTGCAGGTAAACGTAGCGACTCAGGCAGATCTCGCGCAGGAAGTGCGGTTGCTGGTCAATTTTTGCTAAAACGGCTTGCCCCTGAGTCCATTCCTCACGGGTAAGCTGCCTTTCTTCCGGCACGATGGCCGGGCGCGGGGCGTTCCATGAATGCGCACCCACGAACGCCTCGCGGGTGCTGCTGGGGAAAGGTGGCGGTGGGGTGGGAGCGGAGCGCACCCGGTGGGTATGATTCATAGCGTAGCGCCGGAGCACACGCCCCGGTGGGCAGTTGTATTTTCTCTTAAACTGGTTGCTCTGTACTGTTTGCCATCTTTCGTCGTCACAAAGAAAGTGCCGTTTTCGACGATTGACGGAAAGTAAAAAGCAACATCTTCGCTAGGTACTGAAATCTGTTTCTTGCCACAGGTAAAAGAAATAGAACTCATAACCCACCCCGATAATGCTTACGTTTCTTTTCGAGAATATCCTGACAGGGCGCGCAGCGGGTCACGCCTACGATTGCAGCGCGGCGCGCTTCGGGAATGGGGTTATCACACTCTTCGCCGATACACGCAGATACAACAGGCAATCTGTTCCGAGCGTTGGCGATCTGGTGGTCTAACATGTCTTGCTGGCGCTGCTGCACCATGTCCATTAAATCCGGCATCACTCGTGCTCCTTATCGTTGTTGAGCTGGTCAAATGCCGACTGGCACAGCGCCGCAAAGCGTTTGCTTTCGGTCAGCAGTTTCTTTGCATCGGTGACGTTCCCGCGCCAAATTTCGGTGGCGATAGCACGATGCACAAAATCGTTAATGAGGCTGACGGGATTCTGATAAACGGCCAGTGTGGATAAATAAGGCTGGTCGCCGTCTTCTTTCCCGCATTTAATTTCACCCAGCGCAAAGTCATAGCCGACTTTAGCTATTGCATAATTGCCGTTAATATCGACGCGGTTATAAGCGGGGTTTTCCATTACATCACCTCCTGAATATCTAAGCGTGAATGATAAAAAGTGTCAGCTTCCTGACGTAATAATTCGATAATTTCCAAATTACTTAATTCATGAATAGAAACGTGAGTGGCTAAATCATTTAAACGACAAGAAAACGAAACGTGCGCATCCGCCTTCGCCTCGTTACGTGCCTGAGAAAGCATTAACTGAACGCCTTCACTTCCGGCTTTACGGTTCATCGCCTGACCTACTGTTTTATACATGTGCATATAATCTTCAGATAAAGGGATTCCCGACGCGGTTAAGCGCCTAATTAATTTCAGGTGGATTTAACTCAGATATTCTTCGGGTTTAATTGCCGTCAGAATGTCGGGGGCTGCTTCAAATAAACTCACAAGCTCATTTAATGCGCGTAATATTGGTTTACGCCATTGGCATGATTCATCGTCAATGCGCCAATAGGGTTGATTAAATTCTTTTTCAGTTAACCCAGCGTGCATAAATAGGGTTTTTCTCTCGCCGACATTTAACCAACTCAGAAACGTTGAAGTATTTACGCCCCGATTACGCCCCTTTGAAAAAGCCCGGCGCAGTTCATCAATCGCGCAAACAATCCGCTCACGCTCTGCGGTTGGTATTTCTTCCAGACGGTAAACGGTCTGGCTCTTTTTCATCTGTGCATGAAAGCAGACTGTCAAACGGTCACGCTCATGCAGGCTGTTGTAATAGGCACAGGTTTCACGCCAGCGGCTATCCGCAAAGTGTTTGCCGATCACGTTACGCAGCCCGGCGGGTAAGTTCTGCATACTGCTGACGGTAAAGGCTGTCATACTTTCCCCCGTATCACTGACTTGATAGAACGGATAGCCCGCTGGGCATAATTCGCCGAGCGGGTACGGATGATGATCCCCTGACGGCCTTTGCCTTTGGTGATCGTAAAATCGGGCTTTGTCTCCGTCTGGTGCCACCAGAGGAACGGCGCGATTGATATTGGTGCTTGCATGGTTTCCTCCTTCCTATTGGTAACCGCCCACGGATAGACGGTTGCAAATAGATGCCGGGTTTTAGCCATGCCCGGCGCATGGTTCTGTGGTAGGATTAGTTCGCCAAAACAATCAACCACAAGGAAATTGGTTATGAGTACAGATGAGAAAACGTTATTCCTTTTCAGCAAAACACTGGAAGTTATAAAAATGATTCGTGATGACAGCATTTCTCTTGGCAATATTCAGAGTGACTTCGATAAACACTATGAGTGGCTCGAAGCTAAGCTTGATGAAAAACTACAAGCTTCTGAATGGGAATAGAATAAGGGGCTTATGCCCCTTACTCACAAAATAGCTATCCCTAATTTTTCCAGAACCACATCAATACACAAATTAACTCGCACTGAACTATTGCCATTTAATAAAATCTTGGTTTCTTCATCTGCATAGTTGAATGCGTGAACACATTTAACCTCACTAGCATCAATGATTACTTTTTTTTCATTGTCTACTAATACAATAAAATTTTTCATAAACTCCTTATTCTCACCCAATATTCAACGACGCACTAATACCGCTCAGTGCATCTACGGTTGACGCTAACGCGGGGTTAGCTTGAATACGCGCCTGCAACGTTAAGCCGACCAGCGACAAATAACGCACACCCGCGTTGATACTCTCGATCACGTTATGACGACGCACTGGCGTCATACGCTCATCCGATATGCTTTCAGCAGCAACCGCGCCCACTGCGGCGGTGGCCTGCAATACATACGTGGTTAGCCGTTCCGCCTTTGCCTCATTCACTGGCACGGCTGGCAGGCAATTAAGCTGTGCCAAAAGCCCATCGATCAGCGTGGCGTCTTCGGTGACATCGGTGATGGTCATCAGCTCGTCACAGGTCAGTCTGTGCGGCTGGTCTGGATTCAGTTTGTTACGCAGGGTCTGATGGTTCATGCCCACCTGTCCGGCCAGCTTCGCCAGATTGTGCTTTAACGCGAACGCCTGACAGGCGCGGTCAAAGTGTGGGTGTATGGAAATCTGATAATCAAACATGCCGAAATTCCCTTTAGTTTGAATAATCGAATTGTTGATTACGCTTTTGACGTGATGTATCGGCAATTGACGGCCTGCTGGCGCAAACGCTCACGCCATGCGACCACGTTGATTAAAACGCGAGATTTATCTGCACGGCCTTTACCTGCTGCTGCACGGATAAGCGTGCCGTCATCAAGCCATTTACGGACAAGGCTATCGCTGACACCACTTACTTTAGAGAACTCGGCGACGGTCATAACATCCGCCATTGAGGCACGCAGCATTGGTTCTAACGCGATAGTTAATACGGTGGCTAACTGTTGGAATTGCTCAGGATTGAGCGTTGAAACAACACCTTCCTGAGATCGTTCGGTTGATTTTGCGGTTTGCATATCGCATTATCCTGCGTTGGTTGATAGTAATGTTTGGTTATGTTCACATCTTGGCTGATGGGAGCACTTTAGATCGCTTTTGTTTAACTGTAAACAAAATATAGCGTCCATAGTGGTGGTTTATGCGTCTTGAAAATGCAGTGGTTAGCGATGTATTGGAAAGAATCCTTTCTTCTTATGGGTTTACCATGCAAAAGGAGTTAGGGGAAAAGCTTGGTATTGCTAAGAGTAATGTCGCTAGTTGGCTACAGCGTGGACAGGTTCCCGGAAATGTAATTGTACAATGTGCCCTTGATACTGGTGCTGATGTAAGTTGGCTTGTGACAGGGGAATTTGAAAATTCGCATTTGCAAACCGATGCGGAGGCTTTAAAAGGCAAGCCGCTTTACGATCAGATACTCGCATCAGGCGGGAAAGCAGTGCTGCGTCGGATGATGGACGCCTACGGATTCAGAACACAAAAAGAGTTAGGTGACCTGCTGGGAATTTCTACCGCGACGATTAGCACATGGATTCGTCGTAACTTTTTCCCCGGTGATGTAGTCATTGCCTGTGCGCTGGATACTGGCGTTTCTCTTGAGTGGCTGGCGACGGGGAAGGGCAAAGCAACGACAGTGCAAGGAGTCGATGACCATGCACCAGAAACCATCACCATTGATAAAAAACGTCTGCTGGCTGGTAAATTAGAAGAAGATGGATTTTGTGCTATTGATGCATCATTTTTACCAGAGGGTATTACTCAAGAAAAACTATGCTACATACGCTCAGGTAAAGACGCTTGGCTGGTAGAAATGGGTGAGGGTGAAATATCTAACGGTACATGGCTTTTAGATATTGATGGAACCTTAGATGTGTATTCTGTATCGCGGCGTCCGGGTAATAAACTGATCGTCAGTGGTCGTGATGGTGAGTTCGATTGCACCGTCGGTGAAGTGGTTGTAAAAGGTATCGTTACTATTATTTTTAAAACAGCAATATAAGGATTTTATTATCATGGATATGAGCTTTTTTTATATAAATGCTCAGGGAATTATCAGCAAGATTTTATTGCTTTTAACTCTTGTTGTTCTATCGCCACATTCAATTGCTGACGATAAAAAAACGGATGCTAATGATATTCATCATCCGACCATTTCAGTAGGTACGAAGTCTAATATAAATGAATTCACTTATTATGATGATGAGAAGAATCTTGCTAAATTGGCTGAGAAAGTATCATCTCTAAATAAAGAAAAACGAGATGCGATAGAAATATTAGATAAGGTTGATTCTTTTTATTCAAAGTCTTTTAACAACTTGCTACTGCTAATCACTGCTATGATAGGTGTTGTGGGGGTGGTTATACCTCTTGTCATATCATCCTATCAAACTAGATTAATTAAAATCCAAAGTGTTAGCTTGCAAGAAAATATAAGGGGTGAGATGGATTCTGAATTATTAAAATTAAAGGACGATATCCGCATTGAAAACGAGGCTGGGTTTCTTGAATTAAAAAGCAACATAAGTGAAGTTACGGAAAGAATAGAAGGTGAATATAAGTCTGAAATAGAAAATCTTAGAGCGGAAAGTCTCGCTAGAATAAATAACTCCGTCGCGGGGGGGTGTTTGTCAAATGGGAATTACAACCTAAGTGCATTGTTTTATTTTCAAGCTGGTTTGGGTTACATACAATGTAAAAATCACGGTAGGCTGAAGGATGTGATTAATAGTCTTGTGGGTAATGTCATTCCAAATATGTCTTTTTATAATGCTGCTGCGGAGGATGGTGATGAGTATGAAAAATTCATGGATGGATTGTCATCATTTAATACTGAGTCTATATATGATAGTGATATTGCAGTGTTGAAATCAGTTTGGGGAGAGTTTTTAAAAAGGAATGGGGTAAGAAATCAATGATAAAAATAATGATTTTTTCTATTTTTATTTTATTAGTACAATACCGATTCCTTTCTTTAGATTTTCTTTACTTGTGGCCAAGCAAGATTTGTCCATGTGCCGATGAACCTCGCCAAACAGTAACATGTCAAACGCTGCGCTGATGAGCATTTTTGTCAATCTCAGGCGCCTGTAAATTGTATGAGCATAAAGGAGTATATCTATGGAGTATCAAAGCATCCGTTTGAGAGTTGATGATGATTTTCGGGAATTATGCATTAAGCGCGGTATTGAGTTAAGTAAAATAGAGTGTTTCAGCGCCAGCACAACAGTAGAAGACGTTATCGATTTTGTATACAAGACAAAAGATGCCAGCGTTTATCTTGCTCTATTGGCCTATGTCATCGTCGAGTGGCTGAAAAATAGGAAAGGTCGAAAAATCCATATCGCAATAGAAAACGAAAAGATAAAAGAAATCACCGCTGAGAATGTGAGTAAAAAAGAGTTAGAGAGCATCCTCACTAAAACTGTTGCTGTGTTTACGAATGAGTCTGAGTGAGATATCACTTCATATTCAATGGTGTTTTTTGTACATTGCGCGAAGTTGATGAAGGCACGTATTTTCTCAAACTAACCAATTAGAAATAAAAATAGATGTCAGTAAGAAAATTATCCAACGGGAAATGGCTGTGTGAGTGCTACCCAAACGGGCGAGACTCCCGGCGAATAAGAAAGACGTTTAACACAAAAGGTGAAGCGGAATCCTTTGAAACCTACACCATGCGTGAGGTTGAAGATAAACCGTGGCTGGGTGAGAAAGAGGATCGCCGCAACCTGAGTGAACTGATTGAGCTTTGGAATAATTTGCATGGGCAGGCACTCAGTGCCAGTAAATCGCGCATGGGTAAACTACGTATCATCTGTAACGGGTTGGGCGACCCCGTGGCCTCTAAGTTGACAGCGAAAGACTGGGCGCATTACCGGGATAAACGCCTACGTGGTGAAATTGATAACGGCTACCACTCTGACCCCAAAATGTGGATAGCTAAACCAATCACGGTGAACCGAGAACACCAATACCTTTACGCGATGTTCAATGAGCTGAAAAGGCTAGGGGAGTGGACGTTACCTAATCCGTTAGAAGGGATGCGCATCTTTAAAGAAGCCGATCGCGAAATGTCGTGGCTGACAACATCTCAAATTCAACAATTGCTGGATGCCTGCGAACGCTATGGGAAAATTTACCTGACGCGGATTGTTAAAGTGTGTCTGGCAACGGGGGCAAGGTGGAGTGACGCAGAAAGGTTAACCCGTTCTCAGCTATCGCCGTATAAGCTGACGTTCTTCAAAACCAAAGGTAAGAAAAACCGGACGGTGCCGATCCCGCGTTGGCTTCATGATGAGTTATCAGAATTACAAGGGAAGATGTTCCAGCCGTGCTATCAGGATTTTGTAAAGATGCTGGCTTTAACAAACATTGAGCTTATTGAAGGGCAAAACACCCACGTTTTACGGCACACTTTTGCGTCACATTTTATGATGAACGGCGGGAACATTTTGGTGCTACAGCGCATCCTTGGACATGCCAATATTCGCGAAACGATGAGGTACGCACACTTTGCCCCTGACCATCTGGAAGAAGCCGCCCACCTTAACCCTTTAGCTGGTTACAGTGGCGGCAAAGTGGCGGCAGAGAATAATAAAGGCTACTAAACATTACCATCTATAACCACATAACATCTTGTTTTATATGATAAGTGTATGTTTTTAAATGAGGTCGTGGAAAAGCGTCTTAACTAAGATAGCGCTTTCGCAACATCCGAAAGTTGTTATTGATAAGGGGTTTAGCCAAAGGCTAAGCCCTTTTTTTATGCATGATGGCAGTAAAAAGCCCACCATCTTGGTGGGCTTGGTTTTCCCTGGTGCCATCATTATTGTTTGAATTTCAGTACCATGATGACATTAGAGATGGTTATTTTATAAACGTTTATACAGATCAATTTTTCAATATTGATCGGTTACGGCGATCAAAATATCGTGTTGATACCGCTTTTATCCTGTTCAGAACGGTTTATTCGCGATGACTGTTGGGTACATATGCATATGATCGTTAATAAATTGAATATCTGTAAATCCTGCCTGCTCTAGCTGCAACTGTGTTTGTTTGTGGGTACGAAACGCTGTCCATGTTGCCCCGATAATGCGTGAGAAAAGTACAGATTGGAGGGCCAGCAATTTCGGATCGGTATTTATCCATGGGGAATCTTGCGACAGAGTCGGTGGCGGTGTCATAAAGCTGGTTATCAGCGTACCTCCAGGTTTCAGCCCAGAGTAGAACACGCGGTAAAGCTCAGTAACTTTGTCATCATCTTGTTCATAGACGTTGAGTCCGTTGCTGGTAATCACATCTGCTTGTGCTGCCAAATCAATTGTCCAGGCATCAGCAAGTACCAACGATATCTTATTTTCCAGCCCTTGCTGACTGGCAAGTTTATACGCTTCTTCCAGCGCCTGTTTATCCAGATCGATCCCGATTAATTTCACATCTCGATGTCGCGTATAGTCCAACAGCAGTAAATCGGCCATGATGCCACAAGGGACAGATACCATGATGGCATCGGGGCGCAAGAGCTCTTGAAGTAAGCGTTGGAAAATACCAAATCGTTCACGTGTTGCCAAAACGCTGGGTAACTGTGTATAGATGATTTCTTCGAGTGGATTAACATAGTGAGCTGGCTGATGTGTTATCACATTATGCGTCCAGTACGCATTTAACCCGTGATGTTTTAGTAAAAACTTGCCTAGCTCAAGGTGGGAGAACGCCTCCAGAATCGCGAGTTGTTCCTCTACGGCAATGCCAGGATGGTCGCCGGACTCGATAATATTGTTCTTTACCGCAGCGACTCGTTCATCATGGCTTTCCTGTGATGAAGTAGCGTGTGATAAGAGTCTTGAACTGCTATTGAGAGACGGGTTATGAGGCTTGTTTGAACCGGACATATGAGCACTCCATAATATCAATCGCTATCAGGAATAATAGATTTAGCTATCAGTGGGATATGATTCTTCGGTATCTCAGTATCAGGTTGTTAATAACTGAATGTGATTATTTTATGTGAGCGATGATAGAGGGCAGGTATGTCTGATGTATTTCTGTGTGAGTACAAAAGTGAGTAGAATTGTTACCAGATGCGATGAACCATAGCGTTTTGCCAGCTAAATTACTGGTGAGTATGGCTCATCGTTTTATCTTTGAGAAAGTGTTAAGGCAGACTCTGGAGCCAGTCAGTAATTCTGTGTAACTGCCCAGTCGTTAAAGGTGATCGCTCAGGCGGTCACCGAACTCGATAATAAAACGACTCATCGCCAGTCGCCAGTTCTGGATCGGCATACTCCATTTTTTCGACGCATCCCTGATCGCCAGATAAATCACTTTCCGTACCGAGTCATCTGTCGGGAACACTTTACGTTTCTTTATCGCCTGACGGATTACGCTGTTCAGCGATTCGATAGCGTTTGTGGTGTAGATGGCCTTGCGGATATCCGGTGGATAGTTGAAGAACGTATTCAGGTTTTCCCAGTGCGCACGCCAGCTTTTGCTGATTTGCGGGTATTTATCGTCCCAGACTTTCGCGAACGCATCCAGCGCCATCAGTGCCGCCTCTTCGGTCGGGGCCTGATAAACCGCCTTCAGCCCGCTGGTGACCGCTTTGTAGTCCTTCCAGGATACGTATTTCAGGCTGTTACGCACCATATGGATGATGAACAGCTGGATATGGGTCTGGGGGTAGACGCTGTTTATCGCATCCGGGAAGCCCTTCAGCCCGTCCACACAGGCAATCAGGATGTCCTGAAGACCCCTATTTTTCAGCTCCGTCAGCACGTTCAGCCAAAACTTTGCGCCTTCATTTTCGGCCAGCCACATACCCAGTAATTCTTTCTGGCCTTCGAGATTAATACCTAAGGCCAGGAAAACAGCTTTGTTTATCACACTGCCATTCTGACGGACTTTTACGACAATGCAGTCCATATAAACAATGGGATACAGCGCATCCAGTTGCCGGTTTTGCCACTCAGTAACCTGCTCTTTTACCGCGTCGGTGACCTTAGATATCAGCGTGGGCGACACATCAGCGTCGTACATTTCTTTGAAGGTAGCGACGATTTCGCGGGTGGCCATTCCTTTGGCGTAGAGGGATAAAATCTGGCTGTCCATCTGCGTAATGCGCGTCTGGTTCTTCTTAATCAGCTGCGGTTCGAAGGTATTTTCACGGTCACGCGGCGTGTTCAGTTCTATCTCGCCGTCATCGCACAACACCGTTTTTGACGAGTAGCCATTACGGGTGTTTGAACCTGTTTTGGGGGCGTTTTTCTCATGCCCGAGGTGGTCAGTCAGCTCCGCATTGAGCGCCGTTTCGACGGTTAATTTCGTCAGCATACGGGAAAACTGATTGAGGTCGGCTTCGGTTTTAAGACCTTTAGCCAGTTCAGCCGCGAGGGCTTTGAGTTTCTTTTCGTCCATAATTGCCTGTCTCCTTTGCTGGAGTGAACATATCAAAAACAGGCAATTACACAATTTTAATTACAGTCTCAGACTCTGTTGCCAGCGAGCTCGCAATATCTCCGCATTCTCTACGCCGTCGCAGCTAGCGGGAAAGTTTTTCCCTGCTTTTCCCCATTCTTCCATGTTATCTGTACCGCAAAAAGCCGACTGTCCGGCCTGATAGCCACGCAGGTAGGTTTCACGGTCAACTTGGGGATTACCAAACCATTCCTGCAAAGTGCTATCGTCCTTTACGACCATGCCAGAGATTGCATCCTGATAACCTGTTTCGTACCAGAAGCCTGACTCACTTTTAGCCGATAGCGACGGGACGTTGCTTTGGCATGCTGTCATTAAAAGAATTACAGCCAAGACATAACTGTATTTCATCATCAAACCTTCAATGTTTCGGCCATTGCCCTGAAGAAGCATCGCATCAGGCGATGCCCAATTTTTCTTTCAGTAATTTGAGGTAGCGGCGACTGACGGGGATGTGTTTTCCCGTATGCGTCAATACTTCTGCTGCGCCGTTCTCCATTAACTGGATTTCTTTCAGCTGTTCCGTATTAACCATGTATTGGCGATGGCAACGGACGAAAGGCGTTTTCTCTTCTAGCGTTTTCAATGAAAGTTGGGTATAGCCAGACTGGCTGACCCCCACGACGTGTACGCCGCTGAGTTCTGAACAAAGATACTCGACTTCCTCAATCTTGAGCAAAAAAATACGGTTGTGTCCGTTACAGGGAATATGGCGAAGCAAGGGCTCTGAAATTATCTGTACGTTTTTATTTACACTGACGCCGCGACGTAAACGATTTAGCGTTTTGCTTAGCCGCTGTGCGTCCAGTGGTTTAAGTAAATAGTCAAAAGCATGCTCTTCAAATGCCCTCACCGCGTACTCATCATAGGCTGTCACGAAGACGACATAAGGCATATTTTCTGGATCCAACATGGCGACCAGCTCTAATCCGCTAACCTTTGGCATCTGTATATCCAGAAAAATCACATCCGGTTGCAGCCGATGGATAGCCGGTATCGCCTCCAGCGCATTGCTGCATTGTGCAATGATGGTGATATCAGACTCATTTTCCAGCAGCAGGCTGAGCTCTTCGCGTGCCAGCTGTTCGTCGTCGATGATTATGGCTTTCAGCATCCTTCCCCCTTGTTGGCGTGATTCTACCATTATTCACGCCAGGGATTAGCATGGTTGTATCGGGAAGTGATAGGGCTGGCAGATATCGTTTTTCTGGCAATACTTAGGGTGGTAATTTTTTATTTACACTAAGTGGATTGAAATCTTTACGGTTCGTGTTATGGTGTAAACATCACGCGTAGGCAGGTTGTACAGACAGTCGTCTTTACAGGCGATCGCGAACATACCGAACTCTTCAGGAATGGGATCATGCAAAAAGATTCACTTAACAATATTAATATCAGTGCAGAGCAGGTTTTAATTACACCCGATGAATTGAAAGCCAAGTTTCCGCTTAACGACGCAGAGCAGCGCGATATTGCGCAAGCGAGAGCAACCATTGCGGATATCATTCATGGTCGTGACGATCGGTTGCTGATCGTCTGCGGGCCTTGCTCTATTCATGACACGGATGCTGCGTTGGAATACGCGCGTCGCCTGCAGTCGCTTGCTGCTGAATTAAACGATCGCCTCTACATTGTCATGCGTGTTTATTTTGAAAAACCGCGTACCACCGTGGGCTGGAAAGGGCTCATCAACGATCCGTTCATGGATGGTTCATTTGATGTGGAAGCAGGGCTGCATATCGCGCGTGGGTTGCTGCTGGAACTGGTCAATATGAGTCTGCCACTGGCGACCGAAGCGCTTGATCCAAACAGCCCGCAATACTTGGGTGATTTGTTCAGCTGGTCGGCTATCGGTGCACGTACGACAGAATCACAAACGCACCGTGAGATGGCTTCCGGCCTGTCGATGCCTGTCGGGTTCAAAAACGGCACGGACGGCAGTCTGGGAACAGCGATCAACGCGATGAGAGCCGCCGCGATGCCGCACCGTTTTGTTGGTATCAACCAAACTGGGCAAGTTTGTCTGCTGCAAACGCAAGGGAACATTGATGGTCATGTGATTCTACGCGGCGGTAAAAAACCAAACTACAGTGCGCAAGATGTCGCCGAATGTGAAAAACAGATGCAGGAAGCGGGACTGAGACCTGCGCTGATGATAGATTGTAGCCACGGTAATTCGAATAAAGACTACCGCCGTCAGCCACTTGTTGTTGAATCTGCGATTGAACAAATCAAGGCGGGAAATCGTTCCATTATAGGTTTGATGCTGGAAAGCCACCTTAACGAGGGGAGCCAGTCTTCAGAACAGCCGCGTTCAGATATGCGCTACGGTGTATCGGTCACGGATGCCTGTATCAGTTGGGAAAGTACAGAGACGTTGCTGCGTTCCGTTCATCAAGATCTGAGCGCTGCACGTGTGAAACATTCAGGAGAGTAACAAAAGATGGTAGCTGAACTGACCGTATTGCGTGATCAGATAGATGAGGTAGATAAGGAGCTTGTCGCGCTGTTATCACGTCGGTTGCGTTTGGTGGCAGAAGTGGGTGAAGTTAAAAGCCGCTATGGTTTGCCCATTTATGCGCCCGATCGTGAAGCGGCCATGCTCAGCTCACGTCGTAAAGAAGCAGAGTCGAGGGGGGTTCCGCCGGATCTCATTGAGGATATCCTGCGGCGCACCATGCGCGAATCTTATACCAGTGAAAACGACAAAGGCTTTAAAACGCTGTGCCCGCAGTTGCGCCCAGTTGTTATCATCGGTGGCCGCGGTCAAATGGGCAACCTGTTTGAGAAAATGCTGACGCTGTCGGGCTATCAGGTGAGGATCCTAGAGCAAGATGATTGGCCGCGTGCTGATGAACTGCTGTCTGATGCCGGTATGGTGATTGTTAGCGTGCCGATTCACGTGACTGAACAGGTTATTGCCCGTCTGCCTGCTTTACCTGATGACTGTATTTTGGTTGATTTGGCATCGGTAAAAAATGGCCCGCTTCAGGCGATGCTGGCGGTGCATAGTGGCCCGGTACTTGGGTTACACCCTATGTTTGGGCCAGACAGCGGTAGTCTTGCCAAGCAGGTTGTCGTCTATTGTGACGGTCGGCAGCCGGAAGCCTACCAGTGGTTACTGGAACAGATTCAGGTGTGGGGCGCGCGCCTGCATCGTATCAGTGCAGTTGAACACGATCAGAACATGATGTTCATTCAGGCGCTGCGTCACTTTGCGACATTCGCCTATGGTCTGCATTTAGCGGAAGAGAATGTGCAGCTTGAACAGTTATTAGCGCTGTCATCGCCAATCTATCGTCTGGAATTGATCATGGTTGGTCGGCTGTTTGCGCAGGATCCGCAGCTTTATGCCGACATTATTATGTCTTCAGCGGATAATCTGGCGTTGATTAAGCGTTACTACCAACGTTTTGGCGAAGCGATTGAGTTACTGGAGCAGACGGATAAAGCCGAATTTATTAACCGCTTCAAGAAAGTCGAACACTGGTTTGGCGACTATGCCAAACGCTTTCAGGCGGAGAGCCGGGTGCTTTTGCGTCAGGCAAACGATATTCGTCAATAAGTACGTTCGCTATCTTGGTTGTGTTTAAGAAGCCATCCCGGGGATACCAGGATGGCTTTTTCAATTATTCGTTAACCTCGACGGGTACGGCGTTTTCACTCGGATAGCAGCCCAACACTTTTAATGAGCGGGTGATGGGGGCTAATCCTTTTAGCGCTTTCTGCATGGCATCGCTGCGCAGGTTGGCTTGTACGTCCAAATAGAACATCTCTTCCCACGGATTACCGTTGATCGGTCTGGATTCCAGCTTGGTCATTACAATGCCGTTATCACGCAATACCAACAGCGCTTCTACCAGCGCACCTGACTGTTGGCCGGTTGCCATAATTAGCGTGGTTTTTGCCGGCACTTGTTCCGTCACGTCAATTGGCTTACGTGCTAATACAATAAAGCGAGTAATGTTTTGTGACTGATTTGCCAGATCGTGTTCCAGCATCTGTAGCTGATAAAGCTGACCACCGGCTTCGCTGCCGAGTGCTGCTGCCTTTGGTGAGTTGAGTGCGGCCACTTTTTCCATCGCCGCGGCCGTGCTCTCACAATATTCAATCTTCCAGTGTGGAAAACGGTTAATGAAATGGCTGCACTGCTGGAACGGTTGTGGATGGCTGTAAACCGTTTCGATCTGTTCCAATGACGTATCGGTGGCAACTAAAACACAGTGATTGATTGGATTGGTTAATTCGCCGACGATGGATAAAGCCGTGTGTTGTAGCAGGTCGTAGACGTCATTGATCGAGCCAGAGCTGGTGTTTTCAATCGGCAGAACGGCATAGTCCGCTTGCCCAGTTTCCACCATGTTGAAGATGTCCTGAAATTTCAGGCAACCACACTCAACAAACTGCTCGAAGTGCCGCGCGGCATATTGGCGAGCGGCGAGATGGGAATAAGATCCTTTCGGGCCGAGAAACGCAATACGTGCAGAGTGTGACGCTGTTTGGTTGAGGTGATGCTGCAAGAGTGCCTGCTGCGTCAGTACCGAATCTTCAATGATGAGCTGAAATAAGCGGGTAATGTAGTGACCATCAAGATGATGCTTTTTCCCAGCGGCGGTCAGTTTGTCCAGTAAATCACGCTCACGCTCTTTGTCACGAATTGGGCGATGCGAATGCAATTTGCTGCGGGCAACGTCCAGCGCGAGTTCTCGTCTTTGTGCCAACAATTCAATTAATTGCAGATCCAATGCGCTGATGCGTTCTCGCAGTGCCAGTAATGGGTTGTCTGTCATGATGCTGTTACCTGTCTTATGTTCTTATATAAAAAAAGCCTCCTGGTCAGGAGGCTTTTTTGTTCGTCTTCGTATTCTTGCTCTTACGACGAATCGCCTCCCAAATCAGGGGAAGGTGAAAAAGAATACGAAGAAGAACAGTTTATTTATCATGTTTACTCGGTTAGTCAGGAGGATATCCAGATTCTGAGTAGGTAAGGTAACTGTTGGCTTTTCATCCTGTCAATACAAAATCGCCGAGCGCAATTTTAAACGAGGTATTGCGTTGGATCTTTTAGGACGTGGATTACGACGCCTGAAATGCAAAAACGCGCCCTCGGGCGCGTTATATTGAGGTAAAGAGGATGAGTTACTCTTCTTGCGTCGGCTGGAGATTCGCTTCTTTGACACCCGCTACCGCACGTCTGGCTTCACCTTTATGTTGGAGTTTGTCCAACTGGCGCTCCAACTTGGCAATTAGTTCGTTGATGGCGGCATACATATCGTCATGTTTGGCGCTGGCAACCAGCGGGCCGTTTGGCGTACTGATAGTGGCATCTGCTACAAAACCCTGTGGTTCTTTTGACAAAATAATATGCGGGTTAATCAACTGGGTTTGCCACTTATCCAGCTTAGAAAGACGGTCTTCGACATGTTGACGAATTGCGGGGGTGATATCCATTTGCTTACTGGTAATATTAATAGTCATATAAACTTACCTCTCTGCCTATGTCCGTCTTGGATAATTTCAGCATACAGTGAGTTGTGACAAAAAGCGTGATGTTGATCGCTTTTTTTCGTCACTTTTTGTCAAGAAAATGCGATTTGTGAAGCATCATTGGGAATAGGAGGGAAGTACTTGAGGAGGCATCTGGCCTGTGCCATTATTGATAGGATGTATTGACGCTACCGCGCTATTATTGACTACCGCCAACCTGTTTTTTCTGCTCATCTATGCATGGCCAACCGATCGAACCATAAAAAACGGCAACCGAAGCTGCCGTCTTATTACTGTGTGTTACTTGTCGTTTATGCTGGGTTCGCCGCGATGACTTTTGCGACTTTGTCCGCCTGAGTGGCCAGTTGCAGTTCGCGGTAGGCATTTTCCATCAACGGCAGGGCATTTTTTGTTGCCTGGGTATCTGGGTAATCACGCAGCATTTGCTCAACGCGATTAACTACTGCCACATAAGCGCCGCGTTTCGTGTAGTATTGCGCGACAGAAAGTTCATACTTGGCCAGACGCTCTTTGAGGTAAACCAAACGCTTGTTTGCGTCGGTGGCGTATTGGCTGTTCGGATATCCCTGAATGAGCTTGCTGAAATCCCGAAATGCGGTGCGGGCATACTGCGGATCGCGATCGGAACGATCAACGCCGAAGAAGCCTTGTAACGCACTATCATCCAGCGCCATGTCGGTCAGGCCGCGCATGTACAGGACATAATCCACGTTTGGATGGGTCGGGTTGAGTCGCAGGAAGCGGTCAATAGAAGCTTGGGCCAATGGCAGCTCGGCGGATTTGTAGTAAGCGTAGATCAAATCCAACTGTACTTGCTGCGAGTAGGGGCCAAAGGGATACCGGTTATCCAGTGCTTCCAACTGCGTGATGGCTGCTTTAAAGTTGCCGTCCTGCAGTTTTTGTTGAGCATTGGCATAGATTTCAGATGGCGGACTATCAGGAACCGCATCTTTGGAATTGCTGGAGCAACCAGCCAGCGCCAGGCTCAACGTGGCGGCAGCCACCAGATATTTCATACGCGTCATGACGTTTTGATTATCCTCAGAATGTTATTCCGGGAGGCTGTCCGTTAAGCTCCCGATTTAGACCAGCTACAATAGTACATTATTTTAAACGGCGTCGCCGTCAAAACCCAACGTTAACGAAGAAGCTGCATAATATGGCACAACAAGTACAACTCACCGCAACGGTGGCCGAATCTCAACTCGGACAACGTTTAGATCAGGCTTTGGCCGAATTGTTCCCTGATTATTCACGATCCCGCATAAAAGAGTGGATTCTTGAGAATCGAGTACAGATTAACGGCAATGTCATCAATAAGCCAAAAGAGAAAGTACTTGGCGGCGAATCGGTAGCCATTGATGCATTGATTGAAGAAGAAGCACGCTGGGAAGCACAGGATATCAAACTGGATATCGTGTACGAAGATCAGGATATCCTGGTCATCAATAAACCCAGAGATCTGGTGGTTCACCCCGGAGCGGGTAACCCAGATGGCACGGTATTGAATGCCTTGTTACATCATTACCCTGAGATTGCCGATGTGCCCCGTGCCGGGATTGTGCACCGACTTGATAAAGATACGACAGGGCTAATGGTGGTCGCGAAAACCGTACCCGCACAGACGCGTTTAGTTGAGGCGCTACAGGCGCGTGAAATTACTCGTGAATATGAAGCCGTTGCGATTGGTTCGATGACTGCGGGTGGCATGGTCGAGCAGCCTATTGCTCGTCACTCAACCAAGCGTACTCATATGGCCGTGCACCCAATGGGTAAGCCTGCCGTGACACATTATCGCATTATGGAACATTTCCGAGCGCATACCCGTTTGCGGTTGCGTCTGGAGACGGGGCGCACCCATCAGATTCGTGTGCATATGGCACATATTAATCATCCTCTGGTTGGCGATCAGCTATACGGTGGTCGTCCTCGCCCGCCAAAAGGCGCTTCGGAGGATTTTATTGAGATGCTGCGTGGGTTCGATCGTCAAGCGCTGCATGCCACCATGTTGCGTTTCTACCATCCTATCACTGGCATTCACATGGAATGGCATGCGGAATTGCCACAGGATATGGTCGATCTGATTGAAGCACTGAAAGCTGATACCGAAGCGTTTAAGGATCAGCTCGACTGGTAATGTATTCAATACGATAAGTGCCGATTTATAGAGGTGACGGACTATGCTGATATACCCCGACTGGCCTTTGCCAGAAAGTGTGAAATCTTGTAGTACGACGCGTATTGGCGGGTGTAGTCGCGCACCTTATGATTCGCTAAATGTGGGGAATCATGTGGGCGATGAGCCCGCGCACGTCACCGTAAATCGGCAAACGCTGGTGGAGCTGGCTGGCCTTCCTGCTATGCCGGATTGGCTAGAACAGGTTCATGGCACCGATGTGATTCGTATTGGTGAGGTGTCCCCAACGTCTGTTTGCGGTGATGCCGCTTATACAGATAAGAAAGGAAAAGTCTGTGCGGTGATGACGGCTGACTGTTTGCCCGTGCTTTTTTGTGCAATCAACGGTGACGAAGTCGCTGCCGCGCATGCTGGTTGGCGGGGATTGCACGCGGGGGTATTGGAAGAAACGTTAGCCTGTTTCCGTGCGCAACCCGCGCAAATTATGGCGTGGTTGGGACCCGCTATCGGGCCTGATGCCTTTGAGGTCGGCCCTGAGGTTAGGGACGCATTTATTCAGCATGATGCGGCGGCGGCCTCTGCATTTCGGCCTGAAGGAAACAAATTTTTTGCCGATATCTACCAACTGGCACGTCTGCGTTTACGTGCCGCAGGGGTAACGCAAATTTTTGGTGGAAATGCCTGTACTGTGAGCGAGCCTCACAAATTTTTCTCTTATCGGCGTGATGGCGTGACTGGCCGTATGGCAAGTTTAATCTGGCTGATATAACCTATTGAATTAAGACGATCCAAGACAAGTAACATTTAAATCCTGTCACGACTGGCAAAATAACCTTGAAATTTTTGAGGGATGACCTCATTTAATCTCCAGTAGCAATTTTGACCAGTGTATGGGAGGTGTTATGCGTCTGGATCGTCTTACCAACAAATTCCAACTTGCTCTTGCTGATGCCCAGTCTCTTGCCCTTGGGCGCGATCACCAGTTTATTGAACCACTTCACTTGATGAGTGCCTTGCTTCATCAGGATGGTGGAACTGTTGGTCCACTTCTGACTGTTGCCGGAGCCAATCTTAATCACCTGAAAACCGAAATCGACCAGGCAATCGCGCGTTTGCCTCAGGTTGAAGGCACTGATGGTGATGTTCAACCCTCGAACGAGTTAGTCCGCGTATTGAATATGTGCGACAAGCTGGCGCAAAAGCGTGGCGATACCTTTATCTCTTCGGAGCTTTTCGCGCTTGCTGCGCTGGAGTCTCGTGGCACGCTGGGGGATATTTTGAAAAAGGCGGGTGTTACGCAGCAAGGTGTAACAAATGCTATCTCTCAAGTGAGAGGAGGGGAGCAAGTGAACGATCAAGGGGCTGAAGATCAGCGCCAGGCATTAAAAAAATTCACTATTGACCTCACGGAGCGAGCGGAGCAAGGCAAGCTCGATCCGGTGATCGGACGTGATGAAGAAATTCGCCGTACTATTCAGGTCCTACAGCGTCGTACCAAAAATAACCCGGTATTAATTGGTGAACCCGGCGTGGGTAAAACCGCGATAGTGGAAGGGTTGGCCCAGCGTATCGTTAATGGTGAAGTGCCTGAAGGCCTGAAAAACAAGCGAGTACTGTCACTGGATATGGGCGCGCTGGTGGCGGGTGCGAAATATCGTGGTGAGTTTGAAGAACGTTTGAAAGGCGTGCTCAACGATCTGTCTAAACAGGAAGGCAACGTCATTCTGTTTATTGATGAACTCCATACGATGGTGGGGGCAGGTAAAGCCGATGGCGCGATGGATGCCGGCAATATGCTAAAACCCGCACTGGCTCGTGGGGAGTTGCACTGTGTCGGGGCGACAACGCTCAATGAGTATCGGCAATATATTGAAAAAGACGCGGCCCTTGAGCGTCGTTTCCAGAAAGTGTTTGTCGCTGAACCGACCGTTGAAGACACGATTGCGATTCTGCGCGGGCTGAAAGAGCGCTATGAATTGCACCATCATGTACAAATTACTGACCCGGCAATTGTTGCGGCAGCCATGTTATCTCATCGTTATATCGCGGATCGTCAGTTGCCGGATAAAGCGATTGACCTGATTGATGAGGCGGCATCCAGTATTCGTATTCAGATTGATTCGAAACCAGAGCCGCTTGATCGGCTGGAACGCCGAATCATCCAGTTAAAGCTGGAACAACAGGCGCTGAAAAAAGAATCTGATGAAGCCAGCCAAAAGCGGCTTGAATTGCTGAGTGCGGAACTTGACCAAAAAGAGCGTGAATATTCCCAACAAGAAGAAGAGTGGAAAGCAGAAAAAGCATCACTCACGGGAACGCAGAATATTAAAGCGTCTTTAGAGCAGGCAAAAATCGCGCTGGAACAGGCTCGCCGTCAGGGCGATCTGGGAATAATGTCTGAGCTGCAATACGGCAAAATCCCTGAGCTGGAGAAACAACTGGCAGCAGCAACGCAGCAGGAAGGAAAAACGATGCATTTGCTGCGTAATCGGGTAACGGATGTTGAAATTGCTGATGTGCTGGCGCGTTGGACTGGGATTCCTGTTTCTCGCATGTTGGAAAGCGAGAAAGAAAAATTATTACGCATGGAAGATGAACTGCATCAGCGTGTGATTGGGCAGAACGAAGCCGTTGAAGCGGTAGCGAATTCTATCCGTCGTAGTCGGGCTGGGCTATCTGACCCGAATCGTCCTATTGGCTCGTTCCTGTTCCTTGGGCCAACAGGCGTTGGGAAAACGGAACTCTGCAAAACGCTGGCGACTTTCCTCTTCGACAGTGACGACGCCATGGTGCGTATTGATATGTCTGAGTTTATGGAGAAACACTCGGTTTCACGTTTGGTCGGTGCGCCTCCGGGGTATGTCGGTTACGAAGAAGGGGGCTATTTAACGGAAGCGGTGCGTCGTCGTCCTTATTCGGTCATTCTGCTGGATGAGATCGAAAAGGCACACCCTGATGTATTCAATATCCTACTTCAGGTATTAGATGATGGCCGCCTTACTGATGGCCAGGGCAGAACGGTCGACTTCCGTAATACTGTGGTTATCATGACATCCAATTTGGGATCTGATCTTATTCAGGAACGTTTTGGTGAGCGCAGCTATACCGAAATGAGGGATATGGTGCTTGATGTCGTTAGCCACAGCTTCCGTCCTGAGTTTATTAACCGTATCGATGAAGTCGTGGTATTCCACCCACTGGGAAGGGCGCATATTACGTCGATAGCACAAATTCAGCTCCAGAGACTGTACAAGCGTCTTGAAGAGCGCGGATATAGTGTCACGATCGCGGATGCAGCTTTAGATATGCTCGGGGAAGTTGGGTTTGATCCTGTCTATGGCGCGCGTCCGCTTAAAAGAGCGATACAGCAATTGATAGAAAACCCACTCGCTCAGCAGATGCTTGGGGGAAAATTGATACCTGGTAAACCGATCACATTAGATGTTGAAGGCGAACAGATAGTCGCACGACAAGAATAATGTGAGTGAAATGGTAAGCGGGCAACGGGGCATTCGTTTATGGATGCCCCGTTTTTACATATTAAGCTCAGGTTATATCCATTTTTTGTATGTTAAGTGTGCTAAATACTGTTTCTTGTTTTGTTTTTGAACGGTTGGGAAATAATTTGCATTTAGCGCTTGTCAGCGTGCGAGAAGTCCCTATAATGCGCATCCACTGACACGGCAACAGCGACATGCGGTTGTGGTGACAGCAAAAAGATTCAACGAAGGCAATCAGTAATGATTTGACTTCACAGCGGAAAAGCATAGTATATGCAGCCCGCGCCACCGATGAAGTGGCACTGCTCTTTAACAATTTAATCAGACAATCTGTGTGGGCACTCACAAGACCGTATCTTAAACGATATAAAAAGTCTTGAAGAGTGAACAACAGTGAAATTCATTACGAATGAACAGTTACTAATTCTTTGAGCATCGCTTCTCGAGTAGAAGCAAATCAAACAAATCTTAAATTGAAGAGTTTGATCATGGCTCAGATTGAACGCTGGCGGCAGGCCTAACACATGCAAGTCGAGCGGTAGCACAGGAGAGCTTGCTCTCTGGGTGACGAGCGGCGGACGGGTGAGTAATGTCTGGGAAACTGCCTGATGGAGGGGGATAACTACTGGAAACGGTAGCTAATACCGCATAACCTCGCAAGAGCAAAGAGGGGGACCTTCGGGCCTCTCGCCATCAGATGTGCCCAGATGGGATTAGCTAGTAGGTGAGGTAATGGCTCACCTAGGCGACGATCCCTAGCTGGTCTGAGAGGATGACCAGCCACACTGGAACTGAGACACGGTCCAGACTCCTACGGGAGGCAGCAGTGGGGAATATTGCACAATGGGCGCAAGCCTGATGCAGCCATGCCGCGTGTGTGAAGAAGGCCTTCGGGTTGTAAAGCACTTTCAGCGGGGAGGAAGGCGGTAAGGTTAATAACCTTATCGATTGACGTTACCCGCAGAAGAAGCACCGGCTAACTCCGTGCCAGCAGCCGCGGTAATACGGAGGGTGCAAGCGTTAATCGGAATGACTGGGCGTAAAGCGCACGCAGGCGGTCTGTTAAGTTGGATGTGAAATCCCCGGGCTTAACCTGGGAACTGCATTCAAAACTGACAGGCTAGAGTCTTGTAGAGGGGGGTAGAATTCCAGGTGTAGCGGTGAAATGCGTAGAGATCTGGAGGAATACCGGTGGCGAAGGCGGCCCCCTGGACAAAGACTGACGCTCAGGTGCGAAAGCGTGGGGAGCAAACAGGATTAGATACCCTGGTAGTCCACGCTGTAAACGATGTCGACTTGGAGGTTGTGCCCTTGAGGCGTGGCTTCCGGAGCTAACGCGTTAAGTCGACCGCCTGGGGAGTACGGCCGCAAGGTTAAAACTCAAATGAATTGACGGGGGCCCGCACAAGCGGTGGAGCATGTGGTTTAATTCGATGCAACGCGAAGAACCTTACCTACTCTTGACATCCAGAGAATTTGCTAGAGATAGCTTAGTGCCTTCGGGAACTCTGAGACAGGTGCTGCATGGCTGTCGTCAGCTCGTGTTGTGAAATGTTGGGTTAAGTCCCGCAACGAGCGCAACCCTTATCCTTTGTTGCCAGCGATTCGGTCGGGAACTCAAAGGAGACTGCCGGTGATAAACCGGAGGAAGGTGGGGATGACGTCAAGTCATCATGGCCCTTACGAGTAGGGCTACACACGTGCTACAATGGCGTATACAAAGAGAAGCGACCTCGCGAGAGTAAGCGGACCTCATAAAGTACGTCGTAGTCCGGATTGGAGTCTGCAACTCGACTCCATGAAGTCGGAATCGCTAGTAATCGTAGATCAGAATGCTACGGTGAATACGTTCCCGGGCCTTGTACACACCGCCCGTCACACCATGGGAGTGGGTTGCAAAAGAAGTAGGTAGCTTAACCTTCGGGAGGGCGCTTACCACTTTGTGATTCATGACTGGGGTGAAGTCGTAACAAGGTAACCGTAGGGGAACCTGCGGTTGGATCACCTCCTTACCAAAAAGATGTGTGTTAAGTGAAGTGCTCACACAGATTGTCTGATGAAAATAACGAGCAGAAATACCTTAATAGGCTTGTAGCTCAGGTGGTTAGAGCGCACCCCTGATAAGGGTGAGGTCGGTGGTTCAAGTCCACTCAGGCCTACCAACTCTCCCATGAGTGGTATCTAAGGTATCTGTAAGCAACGATGGGGTTATAGCTCAGCTGGGAGAGCGCCTGCCTTGCACGCAGGAGGTCTGCGGTTCGATCCCGCATAGCTCCACCATCAATACTCGCTATATAGAAAACTTCAGAGTGTACCTGTTTGGGTGCACTGCGACGTTTTGCTCTTTAACAATCTGGAACAAGCTGAAAATTGAAACATGACAGCTGAACATGCATTGATGCCTACGGGTATGAATGGCGTGTCAGTGTGTCAATGAGTCTCTCAAATAATCGCAGCACGACAGTGACTTTGATTAATCAAAGACACCTTCGGGTTGTGAGGTTAAGCGACTAAGCGTACACGGTGGATGCCTAGGCAGTCAGAGGCGATGAAGGGCGTGCTAATCTGCGATAAGCGTCGGTAAGCTGATATGAAGCGTTATACCCGACGATACCCGAATGGGGAAACCCAGTGTGTTTCGACACACTATCATTACGTGAATACATAGCGTAATGAGGCGAACCGGGGGAACTGAAACATCTCAGTACCCCGAGGAAAAGAAATCAACCGAGATTCCCCTAGTAGCGGCGAGCGAACGGGGAGGAGCCCAGAACCTGAATCAGTTTGTGTGTTAGTGGAAGCGTCTGGAAAGTCGCACAGTAAAGGGTGATAGTCCCGTACACAAAAATGCACAGATTGTGAGTTCGATGAGTAGGGCGGGACACGTGACATCCTGTCTGAATATGTGGGGACCATCCTCCAAGGCTAAATACTCCTGACTGACCGATAGTGAACCAGTACCGTGAGGGAAAGGCGAAAAGAACCCCGGCGAGGGGAGTGAAATAGAACCTGAAACCGTGTACGTACAAGCAGTGGGAGCCTTGATTAATCAGGGTGACTGCGTACCTTTTGTATAATGGGTCAGCGACTTATATTCTGTAGCAAGGTTAACCGTATAGGGGAGCCGTAGGGAAACCGAGTCTTAACTGGGCGTTAAGTTGCAGGGTATAGACCCGAAACCCGGTGATCTAGCCATGGGCAGGTTGAAGGTTGGGTAACACTAACTGGAGGACCGAACCGACTAATGTTGAAAAATTAGCGGATGACTTGTGGCTGGGGGTGAAAGGCCAATCAAACCGGGAGATAGCTGGTTCTCCCCGAAAGCTATTTAGGTAGCGCCTCGTGAATTCATCTTCGGGGGTAGAGCACTGTTTCGGCTAGGGGGTCATCCCGACTTACCAACCCGATGCAAACTACGAATACCGAAGAATGTTATCACGGGAGACACACGGCGGGTGCTAACGTTCGTCGTGAAGAGGGAAACAACCCAGACCGCCAGCTAAGGTCCCAAAGTCATGGTTAAGTGGGAAACGATGTGGGAAGGCACAGACAGCCAGGATGTTGGCTTAGAAGCAGCCATCATTTAAAGAAAGCGTAATAGCTCACTGGTCGAGTCGGCCTGCGCGGAAGATGTAACGGGGCTAAACCATGCACCGAAGCTGCGGCAGCGACACTTAGGTGTTGTTGGGTAGGGGAGCGTTCTGTAAGCCGTCGAAGGTGGCCTGTGAGGGCTGCTGGAGGTATCAGAAGTGCGAATGCTGACATAAGTAACGATAATGCGGGTGAAAAACCCGCACGCCGGAAGACCAAGGGTTCCTGTCCAACGTTAATCGGGGCAGGGTGAGTCGACCCCTAAGGCGAGGCTGAAAAGCGTAGTCGATGGGAAACAGGTTAATATTCCTGTACTTGGTGTTACTGCGAAGGGGGGACGGAGAAAGCTAGGTTATCCGGGCGACGGTTGTCCCGGTTTAAGCGTGAAGGTGGATGACTTTGGTAAATCCGGGTCATCATTAACACTGAGGCGTGATGACGAGTCACTACGGTGATGAAGTAACCGATGCTACGCTTCCAGGAAAAGCCTCTAAGCTCCAGGTAACATTAAATCGTACCCCAAACCGACACAGGTGGTCAGGTAGAGAATACTCAGGCGCTTGAGAGAACTCGGGTGAAGGAACTAGGCAAAATGGTGCCGTAACTTCGGGAGAAGGCACGCTGATGGTAGGTGAAGTGACTTGCTCACGGAGCTGAAATCAGTCGAAGATACCAGCTGGCTGCAACTGTTTAATAAAAACACAGCACTGTGCAAACACGAAAGTGGACGTATACGGTGTGACGCCTGCCCGGTGCCGGAAGGTTAATTGATGGGGTCAGCCGCAAGGCGAAGCTCTTGATCGAAGCCCCGGTAAACGGCGGCCGTAACTATAACGGTCCTAAGGTAGCGAAATTCCTTGTCGGGTAAGTTCCGACCTGCACGAATGGCGTAATGATGGCCAGGCTGTCTCCACCCGAGACTCAGTGAAATTGAACTCGCTGTGAAGATGCAGTGTACCCGCGGCAAGACGGAAAGACCCCGTGAACCTTTACTATAGCTTGACACTGAACCTTGAGCCTTGATGTGTAGGATAGGTGGGAGGCTTTGAAGCGTGGACGCCAGTCTGCGTGGAGCCAACCTTGAAATACCACCCTTTAATGTTTGATGTTCTAACGTAGGCCCGTAATCCGGGTTGCGGACAGTGTCTGGTGGGTAGTTTGACTGGGGCGGTCTCCTCCCAAAGCGTAACGGAGGAGCACGAAGGTTAGCTAATCCTGGTCGGACATCAGGAGGTTAGTGCAAAGGCATAAGCTAGCTTGACTGCGAGAGTGACAGCTCGAGCAGGTGCGAAAGCAGGTCTTAGTGATCCGGTGGTTCTGAATGGAAGGGCCATCGCTCAACGGATAAAAGGTACTCCGGGGATAACAGGCTGATACCGCCCAAGAGTTCATATCGACGGCGGTGTTTGGCACCTCGATGTCGGCTCATCACATCCTGGGGCTGAAGTAGGTCCCAAGGGTATGGCTGTTCGCCATTTAAAGTGGTACGCGAGCTGGGTTTAGAACGTCGTGAGACAGTTCGGTCCCTATCTGCCGTGGGCGTTGGAAGATTGAGAGGGGTTGCTCCTAGTACGAGAGGACCGGAGTGAACGCACCACTGGTGTTCGGGTTGTGATGCCAATTGCATTGCCCGGTAGCTAAGTGCGGAAGAGATAACCGCTGAAAGCATCTAAGCGGGAAACTTGCCTCGAGATGAGTCTTCCCTGGGCACTAGATGCCCCTGAAGGGCCGTTGAAGACGACGACGTAGATAGGCTGGGTGTGTAAGCGTAGCGATACGTTGAGCTAACCAGTACTAATGACCCGAGAGGCTTAACCTTACAACACCGAAGGTGTTTTGAGACGACTCAAAGAGATTTTGATAATCAGCTTGTTCAAAGATTGGTTCTGATGGTTGTGCACACTGAAAAGTGAGGTATAACGGTTGGAATGAAACAGAATTTGCCTGGCGGCGATAGCGCGGTGGTCCCACCTGACCCCATGCCGAACTCAGAAGTGAAACGCCGTAGCGCCGATGGTAGTGTGGGGTCTCCCCATGTGAGAGTAGGGAACTGCCAGGCATCAAATTATACAGGTGCGCTGATATGGCTCAGTTGGTAGAGCGCACCCTTGGTAAGGGTGAGGTCCCCAGTTCGACTCTGGGTATCAGCACCAGTTATTTAGGTTAATGTTCGGCTTAAAAAAGAATTTACCTGGCGGCGATAGCGCGGTGGTCCCACCTGACCCCATGCCGAACTCAGAAGTGAAACGCCGTAGCGCCGATGGTAGTGTGGGGCTTCCCCATGTGAGAGTAGGGAACTGCCAGGTTTCAATTAAGATAAAAGGCCATCCTTACAGGATGGCCTTTTGTTTATTTCTATTTCAGGATAGTAAACTCTTCCTTTTACCTGAATAGACTCTGCTTATCTTCTTATTAACCCACCTCATAATAACGTCCTGTTTGTTACCGCTTTATTTATCCGTGTTTCAGTTAAGGATAATTAAAGGCACGGTTTGCGTTGTTACATTAATAAATTATTACAATCAGGAACTTTTTGCCTCAGGGTTTAAGTGCTGCTTTACTATAGCGGGCATCGTTTTATGCCCGAAAAAACAGGAGAATAAAATAGGATGACTGATCTAACGGAAAATGCGAAAGATACGCGTCAGCGTATCCGAGCTATAGTTGGCGCTTCATCGGGTAATTTGGTTGAGTGGTTTGATTTTTATGTTTATTCCTTTTGCTCAATCTATTTTGCCCATATCTTTTTCCCTTCGGGAAATACCACCACTCAATTACTACAAACCGCAGGGGTTTTTGCAGCAGGCTTTTTAATGAGACCGATAGGCGGTTGGCTTTTCGGTTACATTGCTGACAAGCATGGTCGTAAAAATTCAATGCTAATTTCAGTCTGCATGATGTGCTTTGGATCTCTGGTTATTGCATGTTTACCGGGATATGAAACCATTGGCACCTGGGCTCCTTTTTTACTGTTATTAGCCCGTTTATTTCAGGGGCTTTCTGTCGGTGGAGAATACGGCACGAGCGCAACGTATATGAGTGAAGTTGCTGTTGAGGGAAGGAAAGGGTTCTATGCTTCTTTCCAGTATGTCACGCTGATTGGCGGTCAGCTGCTGGCGCTGTTAGTCGTTGTGATATTACAACAGGTTCTGAGTGATGAGGATCTGCGGGCGTGGGGATGGCGTATTCCTTTTGCTCTCGGCGCTGTTTTGGCGATTGTTGCGCTTTATTTACGTCGCTCTTTGAATGAAACCTCTGATAAAACAACCCGCGGACATAAAGATGCTGGCTCGCTTGCGGGTTTGTGGAAACATCGTCGCGCTTTTATTACCGTATTGGGTTTTACGGCCGGTGGTTCTTTAGCTTTTTATACGTTTACCACTTACATGCAAAAATATCTGGTGAATACAGCCGGAATGGATGCGAAAACAGCTAGCGGATTAATGACCCTCGCACTGTTTATCTTTATGCTGCTGCAGCCGTTCTTTGGTGCGATGTCGGATAAGATTGGCCGTCGTAGCTCAATGCTCTGTTTCGGCGGATTTGCTGCATTGCTGACAGTTCCCATTCTGACGGTGCTACAGAGTGTGACGAGCCCTGTCATTGCCTTCTCGTTAGTCATGCTTTCACTGATTATTGTCAGTTTCTACACGTCCATCAGCGGCATTTTAAAAGCAGAAATGTTTCCGCCTGAAGTCCGGGCATTGGGCGTAGGCTTATCTTATGCGGTTGCTAATGCGCTGTTTGGTGGGTCGGCTGAGTATGTTGCACTTTCGCTGAAATCGTTTGGTATGGAAACGGCCTTCTTCTGGTACGTCTCAGTGATGGGGGCTGTTGCGTTTATTGTGTCATTGACGCTGCATCGCAGAGGCAAGGGAATGAAGCTTTAGTTTTCAGATCGCTGCCATAACGCCTGGCTGGCAGCTGCACCGGCCAGGCTCCCAAATGACAATAAAAAAACCTCGGCTTCCGAGGTTTTTTTTAAAGCAGAGCACGGATCTTAGAGAATACGACTGATGAGTCGATCGATACGGATACGGCGCAGACGTCGTATCAACTTGCGGACTTTCACTGGATATTGCGCAATGCTCTCCAGTTCCGTATAGCTTTGTACGACGTGAGTGTGCGTCCTGATCGTGTCCAGCTCGTCCAGACGTTGCTGCAATAGAACCTTCTGAGGATCGTGAATCAGGATGGCATTTTCCAGATCCAGACGCCATGCGCGCGGGTTAAGGTTATTCCCCGTCAACAGTTGCCACTTGTCATCTACCCACATGCCTTTCAGATGGAAGCTATTATCACCGTCTTTCCATAGCCGCACAACAAGCTGCTGATTCTCAATATAGCGTTCCAGACGACTCAGAAAACGGCGTAGGTTGATCTCATAGAGATACGGTAACGCGCCGATGATTTTGAAAGGCTGGTCTTCTGGAATATAGAAATCGTTAGCGGTCTTATCACCGATAATAATTTCTACTTTTTTACCGTCTCGTAATAGCCGGATGATATTTCTCACCAGCAGCGCTGGCAGGTTGAAATAGGGGGTACAGATAACCACATGCTCATCAGCGCAATACATCAGGTGATGTATGGTCTTATTCAGCGGACTTTGTTTTCCTAACCCGACCAGTGGCGTGACGGTTAATTCGTTCGCGTCCGCGCTGTGTTCCGGAGCCTGATAATTGGCAGTACGCAACGTTTGGCGGAACTGCTTAATATCATTTTTGATTTCCAGACTCTTCGGGCGGTCGGTATGATCCAACCGCTGTACTGCCGGAGCCGACAGCATGGTCTGGATATATTGCACCATCGTATCGGCCAATGCCGGATTATGAATCAGCTGATAGCGGTCATAACGGTATTTTTGATGTTGGTGCAGATAAACATCATTCAGGCTGGCCCCGCTGTAGATGACTGTGTCATCGACAATGAAGCCTTTCAGGTGCAGCACGCCCAAGGCTTCGCGCGTGTTGACAGGAATACCATAGATAGGGAAATGCGTGTCTGGATGTTTTTTCGCCATATCGCAATACCAATCGGCATTGGTATTTTCTGCCACTGCGCCGATCCTGCCGCGCTGAGCACGATGCCAGTCTACCAGAACACGGACATCAAGCTCTGGGCACTGCCGTTTGGCTTCATAAATTGCGGATAGAACCCCCATGCCGCCATCATCGCGCTCAAGATATAACGCCACGATATAGATGCGTTTTTTAGCACTCAAAATGGCGTTAATCAGCGTCGTGCGGAAAAGCTCAGGCGAATGCAACGTCTGAACATCATCTGCGTTCTGAGGAATTCTGGGCAGTTGTGCAAGGTGCTGTTGGTATTTATTGCGTTTAAAATTTGACAGCATCACAGTGCGTTTCTTCTCTCATCAGTTTATACCCACCATACTTCGAACTGAATTAGGGTATATGACCTTCTGGTCATTATCAAAAGTTAAGGAGTAGCCGAATGGGCGATAATACCATTACTTTCCGGCTATTGTGAGTCTGTTTTGCCATTGAATCGGTATCACAATTCCCGTTGCAAGAGCCATGTCACGTCTTGCTATCCATTCTTCAGCGGCAATTCCAGTGTCACAATTCCCTCTTCTAATTGTACGTCGATGTGAAAACCGAGCTTTTTGGACAGCTGGATCATACCTTGATTATGCGGCATGGTGATGCCAGTCAAGCGGGAGAGACCATGCGCTTTGGCGTAATCAATCAGCTTTTCCAACAGGCGTCTGCCAAGGCCCAGCCCTTTTAGATCGGATCGCACCAGCACGGCAAATTCCGCATCCGTATTATCCGGATCGGAAATCGCACGCGTCACGCCAATAATCTCAGTCTCCTTACCGAGTTGGCGCACGGCAACGAATGCCATCTCACGATCGTAGTCAATTTGTGTCATATTGGCTAAGTCTTCGTGAGTAAATTCATTAATTTCGCTGAAATAACGGTAATACAGGTCTTCTTTCGTCACTCTTGCAATGAACGAACTGAGTAGCGGCTCATCTTCCGGCAAAATTGGCCGGAACAGACAGCTATCACCATTTTTGAGGGTGACCGTTTCTTCCAACTCGTGTGGATAAGGGCGGATTGCCAGCCTTGACTGCGGATCGCCACTGAATGGTGTCAGATGCAGCGTGACATCCAGCAGCGTAAAGGTGTCCCCAGACGCCAGCAGAGGATGAATGTCTAGCCGGGAAATCTCAGGGCAGTCGAGAATCAGGTTGGATACCTGAACCAGCAAGCGGCTGAGTGCGGGAATGTCCAGCGGACGCAGCGCGCTGTATTCTCGAATTTTGCCGCCTTTTACCGCTTGCAGCACCAAATAACGGGCTAGCGTCATATTCAGCGGAGGCAGGGCGACGGCAGCTTGTTTTTCTCGCCACTCAACACCGCCTTCTCCTAGCATAATCAGCGGGCCGAAAACGGGATCCTGCTCGACGGCAATTCTAAGTTCCTGCGCACCAGCGCGATTTGCCATACTCTGCACTAACAGGCCGTAAATGCGTGCCTGTGGGTAGGTGCGTTTCACTCGGTCAAGAATGGCATCTGCCGCCTGCTGGACTTCTCTCGCGGTTCGCAGGTATAACATGACGCCCTGAACTTCCGATTTATGCGGAATATCTGGCGATCTCAGCTTAATCGCGACTGGGTAGCCAATTTGCTCGGCGATATGGACGGCTTCCGCGCTGTCACCTGCAATCCAGGTGGGTAACGTATCCAAACCGTAGGCTTGCAGGATCGGCTGAACTTCATGCGTGTCGAGCTGCGTCACGCCGTCTGACAGCGCCTGATGAATCAGCGCATGTGCCTGACTGGCATTGATGCCTAAATTCAGCGGTAGCGCCGGAGTTTCCTTTAGCTGTTTCTGATTACGTCGATATTCGACGGTATGCATAAATGCCGTGACCGCGCCTTCTGGCGTGCGATAGGTCGGAATGCCTGCGTCGTTAAACAAACGTCGTGCTTCCTGCGAGGAGAACTCACCGCACCAGTTGGTCAGCAGCGTAATTCTTTTCCCACGCGGATGCTGTTGGAAGAGCGTGATTAGATGAGATGCGCTATCGGTGCCGGGAGCCGCGGCGCTGGGCGCGTGAATGATTAAGAGTGCATCGACTTCATCGCTGTCCAGTAATACTGAAACCGCTGCCAGATAGCGAGCCGCAGTCGCGTCATCACGCAGATCGAGCGGATTGCCGATCGTGACGGTCGACGGCAGCGCTTCCTGTAGCGCTTGTCGGGTCGCCTCGCTGAGCTGTGCCAGCTTGCCTTGTCGACTGAGGAACTGGTCCAACGCCTGTGCAGCGGGCGATGCGCCATTGCTCACCAGCATCAGGCGTTCACCACGCAGCGGCCGCAGGTGGCTTAAGGTTTCCACCGCGGAAAAAAGCTCATGTGTATCCCGTACCCGTAACAAACCTGCACGTTGAATTGCTGCATCGTAGGCGGCATCCAAACCGTGGCGCTGGTCATTCAACAGTTGCTGTGCCTGCTGGCTGCGCCCGCTTTTTATAACCAGTATCGGTTTATTCCGGGATGCGCTACGAGAAGCGGAAAGAAAGCGGCGCGCATCGCTGATATGTTCCAGATGCAGCAGAATCGCACTGGTTTTTCCATCGCGTGCCAGAAAATCTAACAGGTCGTCGACATCGATATCCAGACTGTCGCCCAGTGCAATGAAATAGGAAAAGCCAATACCGCGCTGCTGCGCCCAGTCCAGTATCGTGTTGGATACGGCGGCCGACTGCGAAATGAATGCCAGCTTGCCTTTCATAATCGGGACAGGGGAGAAACTGGCATTCAGGCCTTGCCAGGGCGCGAGTAGCCCGAGGCTATTGGGGCCAAGCAGGCGCATGTGGTAGCGCACGGCGCAGGCTTTTAATTCGCTGAACTGGGTTGGCGGTGCGGAGAGAATGATGACCGTTTTACAGCCTTTTTGCCCCAGATCTTCTAACAGCGTGAGATTACGGCTGGCGTTGGTGCAAATCACGGCAAGATCGGGTGTCATCGGCAGGCTGGCGACCGTCGGGTAGGCCAGCACGCCGCAAACGGCACGATATTTCGGGGTAACAGGCAGCACGGGGCCGCTGAAATGGCCGTCCAGCAAGTTTTTCATCATCAGAAAGCCGGCTCTTCCCGGTTTTTCTGACGCGCCGAGAACGGCGATAGACTTAGGGCGTAACAGTGCTTCCAATCCGCGCTGGCTCATGCGTCACTCCTTCAGATCAATCCCCTTTGATACTAAACGCTTTCTGCCGCTTGTGCTGTGACGGTGGGTAAATTTTCCCGCACGCTGTGATGCGGTTTCCCTGCCAGATAGTGTCGTCGGAAACGGTCAAAATGCTGTGATAGTGCATCGGCCGCGACAATATCCCCCGCCTGTGCAAGCAGAGCGATGGCAATTTCAGCGGTGCAGTGCTGCCCTGCGCTGCTTGCTTCACGCAGTTGATAGCGGGACAGTGCCTCTACATTCAGCGACAGGATTGGCAGGTTGTCCAGATAAGGGCTTTTGCGGAACATTTTACGCGCTTCCGGCCAGGTACCGTCGAGTAAGACAAATAGCGCAGGCTTTTCCGTTGCGGGAAGCTGGTGAAACACCTGACGTCCTTCCTCCGCTGCATCGGCAAGGAAAACCAGATACGGCTGAACGTCCGGGTTTTGCAGAATAGCAAGCAACTCGGGATCGGGCTCGGTGCGTGACCAGCGAAACGCCTGCGTCTCAGGAAGAATATCGGCGATAAGACGTCCGGTATTGCTCGGCTTTAACGGTTCGGTATCAAACATTACCAGACAGACGCGGCTGCGGGACTCCTGCGCCTGAATGGTGTGACACAGGCAGTTGGTTGCGGGTAATAAACACTGCTGGCAGCGTACTACGCGGCAGCCACGGGCGCGAAACGGTTTGGTTGACTGCTCAAGACGTTGCTGGCGCAGGCGGAGTACGGCATTGTCCATGAGGGGACGGTTGACCATTAAAGGATGGTTGAGCATGAAATAGATGGCGCCATGAGATTCTGCAACGAACCTGCTTCGTTTTCATCATTGAGAAGCTGATTCAGAAAGGCGACATTCTAATCGACAGGCGGGTTGACCAAAAGGGTAGGAGACAATAATACCTACGCTCCTACCCTAATTCTCTATAGTGATTCGTCCAGCCAGCTCTCGAACTGTGCTTTTGGCAGCGCGCCGTTAAGGATGTCGACCATCTGGCCCTGTTTAAAGATCATGAGGGTTGGAATGCTGCGGATACGGAAACGTGCGCTGAGTGCTGGTTCGGCTTCGGTATTGACCTTAATAAAGCGGACTTTCCCGCTACGCTCTTGCGCGACATTTTCAAACACCGGGGCGAAGTTGACGCAGGGGCCACACCAAGGGGCCCAGAAATCGATCACAACGGGAAGATCGTCCTGTAACAGCTTATCGAGCGTCGCTTCTGTGGCATTGGTCACGTCACCGCTGAATAAGGTTTCTCCACAACGACCACACTTTGCATGGTCATCAACACGCTCTTCTGGCAGGCGATTGGTTGTTTGGCAAGATCCACATACCGTATTCATAACAGGGCCTCAGATAAAAGGGCTAAAATAAAGATGTCGCTGATAAAATGCGCGCAATGCGGCATTGGAAAGTCAGCAATATGTTGCTTAAGCGTGAATAAATTATGGTGGGGAGACATTATGGCAACAACGTGGTTTGCCCAATAGCTACAATAGCTTCTGACTGTTAGCGCTCTTTTACCACAAGCGTGTGGCTAAGCGGGTGTACATAAGGTAATCTTCGCGCCCAGCGCGTAGGTGGAGAGAACAATGAGCGATTCATTCAATAGTAAAAGCGGCAAAGTCCGTGTGATGTACGTCCGCAGTGATGATGAGGGCGAGAAAGAGAATAAAAACAAGCGCCCTGCTGAAAGAGATCGCCGTGGCGATCGGCGTGATGGCGGCGGCTCTCGCGATCAACGCGAAAAGCCGAAGCATCCACGTGATGTTAACCCGCGCTATGCCCGGGAAAATCCGTCCCGCGACGGCGATAGCAATGCGAAATCGCCGTGGGGCAATAAAGATCGTAACGAACGCAGCGGTGATAAGCCTCGCCGGCCGCGCGGTGACGATACCGGTGGTTATGAATCACCGTGGAAAACCGTGTCCCGTGCGCCAAGCGACAGCGAAACGCCGGACCATGGCGGTATCACAGGCAAGAGCCATATCGATCCTGAGCAACTGCGTCGCCAGCGTCAGGAAGAAACACGTGTCTACGGCGAAAATGCCTGTCAGGCGCTGTTTAAAAACCGTTCTGAAGTGATCGTTCGAGCCTGGTTCCTGCAAGAAGTGACGCCGCGTTTCCGCGATGCACTGCGCTGGATGGCGGCAAACCGCAAGGCTTACCATGTCGTGGAAGAGGAAGAGCTGGTTAAGGCTTCCGGCACCGAGCACCACGGCGGCGTGTGTTTCCTGATTAAAAAGCGTCAGGGAATGGATGTGCGTGAGTACCTGAAAACGGCTGGCGAGCAAGACTGTGTACTGGCGCTGGAAGATGTGGGTAACCCGCACAACCTCGGCGGCATTATGCGCAGCTGCGCGCATTTCGGTGTGAAAGGCGTGCTGGTGCAGGATGCGGCGCTGCTGGAATCCGGTGCAGCCGTACGCACGGCAGAAGGCGGTGCGGAACACGTTAAAGCGATCAACGCTGACGATTTCCTGTCCGTGTTGACGGAGTTCCGTAACGCAGGCTATACCATCGTGACCACGTCCAGCCATAAAGGCACGGCATTGTCGCAAGCGACGCTTCCGGCGAAAACCGTGATCGTGCTGGGTCAGGAAGGTGATGGTCTGTCGGATAGCGCTTGGCAGCAGGGGGACGTGAAAGTCTCTATCGGCGGTACCGGTAAGGTTGAAAGTCTGAATATTTCCGTCGCTACGGGCATTTTGCTGTCCGAGTGGTGGCGACAGAACCAGGCCTGATAGTACGCGTCAACGCTCAGGGAGAATGGGCTCCCTGAGTCGGTGTAACCACGGATGAGAGAACGATTAATGAAGCAGAAAATTATCGCGGTATCGTTACTGTTGGGTACATTGCTGGTAAGCGGTTGCAACTCGCTGCCGCGCTCGTCCGCTGCCGCTGCAACAGCCGCTGATGCGTGTCAGATTGGCGATAAACAGGTGCAGACCACGCTTTATTTTGGTTTGAATCGTCCCGCTGGCCCGGTGATTTCAGATGCCGAGTGGAAAGCCTTTTTGGATGGTGACGTTACGCCACGCTTTAAAGACGGGCTGACGGTGTTTGATGCCAAAGGACAATGGCTGGGGAATGATGGCGTGGTTGCCCGAGAGAACAGCAAGGCGCTGATGTTGATTCACGGCCCCGATCGGGAGCGTGATATTGAAGCGTTGCGTACGACTTACAAATCACGTTTCGCACAGGAATCCGTCATGCGGATTGATGCACCCGTCTGCGTCGCGTTCTGATTTTTCATCAGCCCCTGAAACGGGGCTGATGATTTTCAATCTATAAATATTACAGCACCAATCCCGCCACTGCCGCAGACAGTAAACTCACCAGCGTAGAACCATAAACCAGCTTCAGGCCGAAGCGCGATACCACGTTGCCCTGTGCTTCATTCAGCCCTTTGATGGCACCCGCGATAATGCCGATTGATGCGAAGTTGGCGAAGGAAATCAGGAATACGGACAGAATCCCCAGGCCGCGTGGCGACATCTCTGCCGCGATCTTCTTCAGTTCGATCATGGCAACGAATTCATTCGCCACCAGCTTGGTCGCCATGATGCTGCCCGCATTCAGGATATCGGAAGACGGAATACCGATCAGCCAGGCCAGCGGTGAAAAGACATAGCCCATAATCGCCTGGAAGCTAATACCGAAGACGGTGCTGAACAGCGCATTCACGGCGGCAATCAAGGCCACGAAGCCGATCAACATCGCCATGATAATCATCGCCACTTTAAATCCGGCAAGAATGTATTCCCCTAGCATTTCAAAGAAGCTTTGGTCTTCATGCAGCTTTTCCAGCTTCAGTTCTGGTTCGTCGTCAGGCTGGTAAGGGTTGATGATCAACAGAATGATAAAGGTGCTGAACATATTCAGAATCAGCGCAGCAACGACGTATTTGGCGTCCAGCATGGTCATGTAGGCGCTGATAATCGACATGGACACGGTCGACATTGCCGTCGCGGCCATTGTGTACATCCGCCGTGGCGACATGTCGGCGAGGATGCCCTTATAGACGATAAAATTCTCTGACTGCCCGAGCATCAGCGTACTCACCGCGTTAAACGATTCCAGCCTCCCCATCCCGTTCACCTTGGACAGCAGCGTGCCGATACCTTTGATAATAAACGGTAAAATTCGCCAGTGCTGCAAAATGCCGATCAGCGCAGAAATAAAGACGATAGGGCAGAGCACATTGAGGAAGATAAAGGAAAGTCCCTGCGCGTTCATCCCGCCGAACACAAAATCGGTGCCTTGATTAGCGAAAGATAATAGCTTTTCAAACAAACCGGCAAAGGCGCTAATCGCGTTAAGCCCGATGCTGGAATGTAAAAGGGAATAGGCCAGCAAAATTTCAATCACCAGCAGTTGCACAATAAAGCGCAGTCGGATGCGTTTTCTGTCGTGACTGACGAGCAGTGCCAGCAAAAAGATTGCCGCCGTTGCCAAAATGAAATGTAAAACCTGTGACATAAAAGAACCACGTAATCCCCGAATAAAAGAGGCGCATTGTAATCGGAATGTGAAAATATGTTTATCCCGAATCTGTAAATCCTTATTCGCTACCGCGCTATAAGGATGGCGAGACGTATTCGAATAATCAGGGGACGGTGGAAAGGGTAAAAGAGGGTTCCCCTTCGGCCAGTTGCTGACGGAAGGGGACAGAAAGCTTACGGCGAGTTAGTGCGCGCCACCGCCTCCACCGCCAGTGGTAAAGGGCGGTTTAGCGAACCAGACCAGCACCAGAAGGACCAGAAATACGGCCGCTGCGGCCCAGAATATTTCGTTGGCAGAAATAATCAGTCCCTGTGCGGTAATCTGCTCTGCGATGTAGGCTGAGGCCTGCGTTTGGCTCATTCCCATCGCCTGAAGCTGCTGGTACGTTTCCTGCGCTATCGGATTATAGGGCGTGATAGATTCCGTCAGGTGCGCATGGTGCAGCGATTCGCGCTGTGTCCAGAGCGTGGTGGTTAGCGACGTCCCGATCGATCCTGCCAGCGTCCGGGTAAAGTTCGACAGACTTGATGCTGCTGCCAAACGCTCCGGCGGTAGCCCGGACAGCGTGATGGTGGTCAGCGGCATGAAGAAGCAGGCGACGGCAAACCCCTGAACGAACTGTGGCCAGGCCGATGCGCCGAAATCCATGCCCGGCTCAAAGGTGTACGCGCGCCAGTAAAAACAGACGGCATACATGATAAAGCTGAACGTCACCAGTTTGCGCATATCCAGACGCGGTGCGAATCGACCGATAATCGGCGACAGTAACACTGGCATCAGCCCAACCGGTGCGGATGCCAGCCCAGCCCAGGTGGCGGTATAGCCATACACCTCCTGTAACAGCTGCGGCAAGAGCACGATCGCCCCGAAGTAAAACATATAGGCGAGGCTGATACATAGACAGCCAATGGTGAAGTTGCGCGATTTAAACAGCGACAAGTCCACCACTGGGTGGTCGTCCGTTAGCTCCCAGACAATCAGGAAGGCGATCGCAATCACTGCCACCACGGTCAGGGTGATGATTTCTGTCGAGTTAAACCAGTCCAGCTCTTTGCCCCGGTCGAGCATCATCTGAAGGCTGCCGATACCGACAACCAACAATGCCAGCCCGATGGTGTCGATGGGCTTGATCTCGGTTTTGGTTTCCCGCCCGCGTAGCGTTTGCATGGCAATAAACACCACGGCGATGCCCAACGGAACGTTGATGAAGAATATCCAGCCCCAGTGGTAGTTGTCGCTAATCCAGCCGCCCAGAATCGGGCCACAGATCGGCGCGACGACCACGGTCATCGACCATAGCGCCAGAGCGATGCTGCGTTTGGCGGGGGGATAATTGCTGAGCAACAGACTTTGTGACAGCGGGATCAGCGGCCCGGCGACAATCCCCTGCAAGACGCGGGAGAAAATCAGCATTTCCAGGCTGGTGGACATTCCGCACAGCCAGGATGTCAGGGCGAAGAGTGCCGTTGACCATAAAAACAGGCGGACTTCCCCAAACCGTTTGGCCAGCCAGCCGGTAATAGGAATAGAGATGGCGTTGGCGACCCCGAACGAGGTGATGACCCACGTTCCCTGTGAGTTGGACGCACCCAGATTACCGGCGATAGTCGGAATAGCGACGTTGGCGATGGTGGAGTCCAGCACCTGCATAAACGTTGCCAGCGACAGAGCAACGGTCATCCAGGCCAGACTGGCACCTTTAAGCGGTTCTCTCTGCACGTTTCTCTCCTGCCCGATTAACCGGCGTTCGCCTGAATAATGGCGCTGATTTCCTGATTAACAGGCGTGAGATTCAACGTCAAAGCATCACTTTGGTAGGCTGGCGTGGTGCGTGAGGTTTCTGCTAACGCGCTGCCTTCCGTATTGGCGGTATCGACATTAACCAGTGCGGACAGACCGATACGCAACGGATGTTCGGCAATCTGCTTCGGATCGATCTCAATACGCACGGGCAGGCGCTGAACGACCTTGATCCAGTTGCCAGTTGCGTTCTGAGCGGGCAGCAGAGAGAACGCGCTACCGGTCCCCATATCAAGGCCGACTACTTTTCCTTGGTACACGACATCGTCACCGTAGATATCCGCGATCACGGTAGCCGGTTGGCCGATGCGCATATTGGCTAACTGCGTCTCTTTGAAGTTCGCATCGACCCACAGGTGATTGGCTGGAACCACGGCCATCAGTGCTGACGTCGAAGAGATACGCGCGCCAATTTGCACGCTACGGCGTGAGACATAGCCGTCAATCGGGCTGACGATTTTGGTGCGCTGTAGCGCCAGCCAGGCATCGCGCATTTCTACGGAGGCTTGCTGTATGGCGGGTTGCTTCTCAAGCGGCGTATCCAGAATCATTGCCTGATTCGCCTGATATTGCTGTCTGGCGACTTCCAGCGCGGCTTTGGCGGTCGCGACGGCATCGCGAGCATGCTGCACTTCTTCACGCCCGATGGCATTGGCGCTGCCCAGCGCTTCCCGGCGGCTCAAGTCACTTTGTGCCTTGTTCAGCTCGGTTTGGCGTAACTCAATATTAGCCTGATACTGCTTACTGTTGATGATCAACTGGTGTGTCTGACGTACGCTATTGGCCAGTCCGGTTTTCGCGCGTTCAAACGTCTGCTGAGCATCAGTAGGATCCAGCTCCACCAGAATCTGTCCCTGCTTAACGAAATCGGTATTATCGACGTTAACATGGGTGACGCTGCCGCTGACCTGCGCCATGATCTGAATCTGATTACCGGCGACGTAGGCGTCGTCGGTACTTTGGTGGTGCCTGAGAATCAGATACCAGTAAACCAGCCAGACACAGCCCAGCGCGACGAAAATAAACGTTAGCAGTGATAGCACACGCTTACGTTGCTGTTTCTTGTTTCTTTGTGGCGTCTGCGGCACCTGATTTTCCACACTTTCACTCATGCTGTTCTCTCTCTTCTTATTTTCTTTGTATCGGCTATCGCACCAGACACAGCAGCCTGGCGATAGTCGCAATGAATTCATATTGCTGTGCGGCCCGGGGGGCTTAAGGTCGCCCGCCCGGAGCGTGAGATTGCCGTTTTGCTAAGCCGCATATCGCGGTTGCGAAGAGGTTATGCCTATTTTTTGCAGCAAAACGCCTCCGCCCGATACATAAGCATCGGATCATTCCGGGGGGAAAGGTGCTGACTATTGTTTTTTGTTGTTGTTTTTTCTGTTATTCGTTGACTGACTCGTCCATCTCATCCAGCCGAACCAAGAGCTTTCTCATCAGGCTTTCGAGCTGTTTTTGCTCACCAGATTCAAGTACCGAACAGAGCACATGGAGGCTGTGGTGCTGTGGTGGAATCAACTGGCCAAGAAACGCTTTGCCTTCTTCTGTCAGATGTAGGTGCAGGCAACGTCTGTCACTGCTGCTCTCGCGTCGTTCAATCCAGCCCCTTTTCTCCAGATCGTCAGCGATGCGCGTTGCATTGGTGCGCGACGATCCCAGCGCTGCACTGAGCTCTGAAGGCTGAATGCTATAAGACTCTTGAGATTCCAGCGTCAGCAATGCCATGAAGAGGGTTTCATTGATGCCCTGTTCTTTCAGCATTCTGTTTCTGTGTTCCAGGATTTTGCCCTGTACGTGCATGAACAAACGCAGCAGTAATACTTCCTGACGCGGGAAGTCGGGTTTGCGTGAAGCTCGTAGATCGAGCATTTGTTCTATAGGTGTGAATGAACTGTCCATTTCTTATATAAACCTCATTAATCACGGTGTGCATAGTAACTAATGTTACTAAGTGGGTAAACGGCATTCAGGTGGGAAATTGTGCTTATTTCTGTGACAGAAAGTAAGCGGAGAATAGCTGAAATAAAGAATAATTAACTGCTTACTTTATTTAAATCAAAATCTTATTTGATAATTTATACTGCGGATTCAAAGCAGTTTAAAGGCAATGCCGTAACATAGCGCACCCAGTAATGTGGATAAGACGATACTACGGGTTTTATAAAAACAGGCTGTCAGCGTAATAAAGCCTATTAAGGTTGGCAGCAGCTTTTCGTGATGTGCGAGAATATCCGGCACGCTGGAAACAATCAGCAGTGCACAGATGGAGGCAATGCCGATGCTATCAAGCAACAGCGCTTTTTTGCCGCGTTGCAGCGAACCGGAAGCGCGTGAGGCGCTCAATCGCAGAGGCAAATAGCGGAAAAGGTAGTTCACCAGCCCGACAATCAGCCCGATAAGAATGACTTCTGTACTCATGCGTTCACCTGTGGCGTGGCAGGATTAACCAGCGAAGCCAGACAGCCGCTGAGAATGCCGAACAGTATTGCGGCCGGGATGGAGGAAAGCAGCAGACCGAGCAGCGCGCCGCCGAGTGCGCAGGCCACGACCAGACTCTGTTTCCGCCTGAAGGATGCGAGTAAAAAGCTCAGGAACAGTGCGGGCAGCATGAAAGACAGCGCCGCTTCTACAGCAGGGTAATCATTCAGCGGGCCGTTACCGAACATGGCTCCGAACACTGTGCCTAGCACCCATGAAAGCCAAGCGAGCAGTGACACGCCCATCATCCAGTCTTCTGACCAGCGTCGGTTATCTTTCGCCAGTCGGGTGGCGGCTGCGGCAAAGACTTCGTCCGTCAGGCCGAACGCCCACAGCGCGGTTTTTCGGGTCGGTAGTTGTTGTGCAATGCGATGCCGTAATGCCGGCCCATACAGCACATGGCGGATATCCATCGCCATGACGGTCAACGCCGCTACCCAGATGGACATGCCTGCGCTGAGCAGGGCGGTGATGACGAACTGGCTGGCCCCAGCGTAAATGATGCAAGAAAGGAAAATGCCTTCCAGCGGGGTAAACCCTAGTTTGACGGCATTCATGCCAAACGCGAATGCCACGGGCATGTAGCCGATAACAATCGGCAGGCTATCAAATACGCCTTCGCTAAAAGATGCAGATTTTGTCGGTGCAGATGGGGTTAATGTCTTCACTGGCTTGATATGTTTTGTTCTTAAAGGAAATTAACCGGTAACACTAGCAAAGCGTCACCGGAATTTCACGTTATTGCGTAACTGGCGTGATGGTTTTTGACGAAATGGTATCGGGTGTAATTTTCTCGCGAGAAATTGTCTCAAATGAGACAGTCTCACGCGAGCGTGTTACAAATGCGAAGGTCTATGAAGGCACTATAGCGCCGCCATCGCTTCCTGCGTTTCGTGATGATGGCTTCGCCACCACACCAGCAGATTCAACAGGCTGATAATGCCGCCTGCGGCACAGACGCCGAGCCAGCCCCACTGCTGGTAAGCTGATGCTGAAAGGAGCGAGCCCAGCGCGCCGCCGATAAAATAGCTGGTCATGTAGCCTGATGTCAGGCGATTACGTGCTTCGGGCATCATACGGTAGATCACGCTCTGGTTGGTCACGTGTACGCCCTGAACCGCCAGATCCAGCACGATGATGCCAATGAGCAGCGCCGCCACGGAATGAATGCCGAGCGCGATAAAGCCCCACGACAGCAAAAGCAGGATAATCCCCACGCTGGTGGTCGGCTTGGCTTTGCCCTGATCGACTAAACGCCCAGCGCGTGATGCTGCTAAGGCTCCGGCCGCACCGACAAGCCCGAACAGGCCGATAACCCCTTCGGAATAACCGTAGGGCGGTGAGGCCAGCAGGAAGGCCATTGACGTCCACAGAATGCTAAAATTGGCAAAAGACAGACAGCCGAGGATGGCCCGCGTGCGCAGCAGCGGGGTGGTGGAGAACAGGCGGAAGATTGAGACGAGCAACTGCGGATAGTTCAGCGTATTTTGCTGAGGAATGCGCGGCAATGCCCGCCACAGAATCAGCGCCATGATGACCATCAGCGTGCTGGCAACCCAGTACACGGTGCGCCAGTCACCGAGTGAAGCCAGTGCACCTGCGACGGTACGCGCCAGCAGAATCCCCAGCAGCAGGCCACTCATAATCGTTCCGACGACTTTACCGCGCGTTTCCGGCGTCGCCAGCGTGGCGGCCAGAGGCACCAGCAGCTGCGCGACAACGGAGAACAGCCCGGTTAACGCCGTACCCGCAATCATGATCCAGAGCGTGGGCGCAGAGGCGGTGATCAGCATCCCGCCTGCGGCAAGTAGCGTCATGCCGACAATCAGCGTCCGGCGTTCAAACATGTCCCCTAGCGGCACCAAAAACAACAGACCGACGGCATAACCCAACTGCGCAGCGGTGACAATGAACCCCGCCTGATTGACGGAAAGCGCAAAGACTCTGGCAATGGTCTCCAGCAGCGGCTGGGCATAATAGTTACTGGCGACGGCAAGACCGGTCGCGACAGACATAATCAGGGTCAAAGACAGGCTAAGCCCTTGTTGCGGTTGGGGTGATACAGATTGTTGCTGAAGAGACATAGTGTGAACGTTAATATGATGTTAAAAGCAGAAGGTATAGTATCCGGCAGAGCCTAATGAGATACCAGAATATCTTTACGCTTCTTAAGTTTGTTTTGTTTTTAATGATATTGATTTAGCTTATCGCCAGCGTCATAACATTATCGACAGGGGACATTATGTTTAAGCATTATCAGATATTTAAGAAAAAAAGCGTTGCAGTGTTAATGGGATGTGCACTTCTGCCCGCAGCAGCGCTGTGGTCGACGGGCGCACAGGCGGTAACGGCCGTCTACGTCTCTGCTGCCACTGACGGCGCAATCGATGCCTACACACTCAACACGCAAAGCGGTGAATTAACCGCTATTGGGAAAGCCGCCGCAGGCGCGAAAGTGATGCCGATGGCTATTAGCCCCGATAAATCCTTCCTCTATGCTGCGACGCGCGGCATTCCTTACTCGGCGGTTAGCTATAAAATCGATCCTAAAAGCGGCGTGCTGAGCCCGTTAGGCAAAGCAGAATTGCCGGACAGCATGGCCTACATCTCGACGGACCGCACGGGAAAGTGGCTGTTCAGCGCCTCGTACGGCGGTAATAAAGTCGCGGTTAATGGCATTGATAAAGACGGCAAGGTGAACGCGAGTGTCGTCACTGTGGTGCCAACAGGCGAGAAAGCACACAGTATTATTGCCGATCGCAAAAATAAGTTCGTCTTTGCCAGCAATCTGGGCAGCGACCAAATCGTGCAGTTCCGGTTTGATGCGAAAACCGGCACGCTGACGCCAAATGAACCGGCAGAAATTACGCTGCCTAAAGGAAACGGGCCGCGTCATCTGGTGTTATCGCCAGATAATAAAACGCTCTATGTGAGCAATGAACTGTCCGGCAAAGTCGCGCGTTTGGCGCTGAATGAAAATACAGGGCAGCTCACGCTGTTGGACTACACGGACACCGTGCCAGCCGATGCAGGAATGCGAGCGGGAACGATTACGCCGGATAAAAATAGCACCGACAGCCGTCCGCAAATATGGAGCGCCGATTTACGTCTGACGCCAAATGGAAAATTCCTGTACGTATCGGAACGTACCAAAAGCACGATTGCGCTGCTGCGGGTAGAACCGAAAACCGGACAGCTGCAATACATCACGCGCTACCCGACGGAAACGCAGCCGCGCGGTATTCAGATCGATCCAAGTGGGAAGTTCCTGATCGCCAGCGGTGAAAAATCGACGTCGCTGTCGGTGTATCGCATCAATCAGGATAACGGGGATTTAGTGCGAGTTGGGCAATACCCGACTGGAAAAGGCGCGAACTGGGTCGAAATCGTTAATCTGCCGTAATTGTCGCCTATCTATGAAAAACGCCCCTTTCTGTGAAAGGGGCGTCATGCAAAGAGAAGGCCATCTAACTGATGGATTGAACGCGTACTTTTGACGTTTTTTCATGTGCTGCGTTCACGTTCATTGTCGACGCTGTCAGTCTGCTTCCTGCTTACGCGAGCGGAATGCCGCGACTTTCATCCTGTTGCCACAGAGCGCCATGCTGCACCATCGCCGACGATGTGACTTGGTGGTATCCAGAAAGAATAGAGTACAGTCGTGCGCCTCACACTGGCGAATATATTTAACCTCAGGCCCGGAAACCAGTGCAGCGAATGCCATTGCTACCGGTTCAAGTAAGCTGGCACAGCTGTTATCTCTTCTGCATTCAACTACGCTGAAACCAGCCTGCTGACTATTCCATTCCAACATTCTCACCGGTCGTCCGCTATCAAGAATTTGGTTTATTCGTTCAGGGTTATATTCCTTACCTGATCGGACGGCTTCTATTATCTGAACCATTGCCTGACGCAGTGCCAGAGCATCTTGAATCAGGCCTGTCGGTGCGTCTGTAAAATTTTCAGGCAGTTGCTTAGCCGCTTTAAGCCAGGCGATGACACTTGCGTCATCCGTCAAACAGTCGTGGTACTCGTCTCCTGTTCCAAATGCACTGTTGATGAGGTCCAACGCGAGATTGTTCGCGAGAAAGTGAGGCTGAGTTATCGGTGATATGTGCATTGATGTAACCCTTAAAATGACATTGACAGGTTACACTAAATGTGTGTAACCTTCAAATATCAACTTTAATGGTTACATAGGAAAGAGACTGTGAATACTGATATAGCAACGACACCCGAAACCCAAGTCCGCTACCGCTATGAGCTGGTGGGTAACGTCAACATTTTCTATCGTGAAGCAGGAAAGCCATCATCACCCAGCATTTTGCTACTGCATGGATTTGCTGCATCTTCGTACATGTTTCGAGAACTGATTCCGGTGCTGGCTGAGAATTATCACGTGATTGCTCCCGATCTGCCGTCCTTCGGTTTCACGGAATCGCCGGGAAGCGATGAGTATGACTATACGTTTGACAACCTGACGAAGACGATCGATCGGTTCACCGAACAGCTGAAGCTCCAGCGCTATGCGATCATGGTTCATGACTATGGCGCACCAGTTGGATGGCGTCTCGCCACGACCCATCCCGATCGCATTACGGCAATTATTTCGCAGAACGGTAATGCTTATGAAGAAGGTTTGGCGCAAGGATGGGATGCGATCAGACGATATTGGCAATCACCGACGGCAGAGAACCGTGCCGCTCTTCATGATTTTCCGACAGCAGCCTCCGTGAAATGGCAGTATTTAGAAGGCGTCAGTGATACCAGTCTTGTCTCTCCTGATGGATACACCCTTGAAGGGCTGCATGTGTCCCGTCCAGGCAATGCGGATATTCAACTGGATCTGTTACTGGATTACGCCTCCAATGTTCAGCGCTATCCTGAATTCCAGGCTTACTTCCGTGAGAAGCAACCGCCGCTGCTTGCTGTCTGGGGTCGCCACGATCCTTACTTTTTGCCTGCCGGTGCTGAAGCGTGGAAGCGGGATATTCCTCATGCTGATATCCGTTTCTATGATACCGGACACTTTGCTTTAGAAACGCATGCAAATGACATCATCCCTGTCATCCACGCATTCCTGGATGGCAATATAAAATGATTTTCTGATTGGGCTTGGTGAGGCGTCAGGCTTGCGGCGTGTTGTGGCGGGAACGAAGAAAACGAACGCCCCTTTCTGTGAAAGGGGCGTTCGTCTACCAGTGATTATTTCGCGGCGTCAGCGGCGGTTTTCACCCAGCCGTCAAACAGCTGCTGGTGGGCTTTAATCCAGCCATCAACATGACGTTCGATATCTTTCTGTGAACCCTGACCTTCATGCATACGCAGGTTCTGCGCATTCACATCAGCAATCGGCAGCTTCATGATGGCGAACAGCTTCGCCGCTGCTGGGTTTTTCTCGGCCCACGCTTTATTCGCGGCAATCTTCATCGTGTTGACAGGGAAGCCATAGTCAGCCCCGTTTGGCAGCTTGGTGCTGACATCCTTCATTTCACCCGGTTGAGAAGAGAAAGGTACCTGCAACCAGACCACGTCACGTCCCGGCACCAGCACATCACTCACCCAGTACGGCGTCCATGTGTAGTACAGAATCGGCTTGCCTTCTTTATAGCGGGTGATGGTATCGGCAATCATCGCCGCATAGTTGCCCTGATTATGCTCTACCGTGTTGGTTAAGCCATAGGCAGGAAGGTGATGATTAATTGCCGCTTCACATCCCCAGCCCGGCGTACAGCCCGTCAGATCGGCTTTGCCGTCGCCATTGGTATCAAACAGCTTGGCGATTTTCGGATCTTTTAGCTGCGCAATATTGGTGATTTTGTATTTCTCAGCCGTTTTCTTATCGATCAGATAACCCTGCGCGGCACCGGAGACATATTCACCCTGACGGTAGAACTTCGCGTCCCCGCCGGCGGCTTTGTATTGATCGGCGTGCAGCGGATCCCAATTCACGGCGATAAACGTCGCATCGCCGGAGGCAATTGAGGTGTAGGCCACGTTGTAGTCCACTTCACGCGGAGGCTGCACGTCATAGCCCAGCTTTTCCAATGCGCGACTGACCAGCAGCGTCTGGAACGTTTCCTCGGAGATGGTGCTTTGCACCGGAATAACGGAAATGCCTTTACCAGGTTGCGCGGTGTCTGCGGCGTAAACCTGCGTACTCAACAGGGCGGTAGTCAGGGCGGCGGCCCAAAGTTTGGTGTTACGCATCATGATTCCCTCTGTTTTTATCGTGCGTTACTGCTTGATGAAAGGACGGGTCAACAGGCCAATCGGGCCGCTGGCGTACCAGCTTTTGTTGCCTTTGCTGCGACGATCGCGTCCCAGAGACTGCGTCAGGCGGTCAAGAATAATCGCCAGAATAACGATCCCGACGCCGCCGACAGCAGCCAGACCCATATCCAGACGACCAATACCGCGCAGTACCATCTGGCCCAGACCGCCTACGGCGATCATCGAGGCGATAACCACCATCGACAGTGCCAACATCAGCGTTTGGTTAACACCGGCCATGATGGTCGGCATGGCAAGCGGGAGCTGAACCTTAAACAGCATCTGGCGCGGACTGGCACCGAATGACTCGGCGGCTTCGATTAAATCGGCCGGCACCTGACGAATACCCAGAATCGTTAAGCGAATAATCGGCGGCAGGGCAAAGATTATTGTCACCACGACGCCCGGCACGTTACCGATACCGAACAGCATGACGATCGGCACCAGATAGACGAACGCGGGTGTGGTCTGCATGGCATCTAACAGCGGCCGGATAAACTTCGCTGCCCGTTCGCTACGCGCCAGCCAGATCCCCACGGGAAGTCCGATGAACACGCAGAAGAACAGAGCAGTAAGCACCAGTGCTAACGTGATCATGGCCTGCGACCAGGCACCAATCGCACCAATCGCGATCAGAGAGAGCAGCGTCGTGATGCCCAGACCTAAGCTGGACATCTGCCAGGCAATCAGCGAGAACACCAGAATGGCGATCGGCGCGGGCATTCCCAGCAGGAACTGCTGGAAGCCGCCCAGAATAAAGTCGACCGGGACGCGAACGCCCTGAAAGATCGGTCTGAAGTGCAGCACAACCCAGTCGATCCCGTGGGTGACCCAAGTGTCCAGTGGGATCAGCGTGTCCTTAAACGGATCGAGCAGGTTGAAATGCTCGGGTGTCGCAGGGGCGGTGCTATTTAACCAGTCACTGCCCGATTGTGCAGCCTGATGAGCGGCATCGGTTGAACCATCGGGAGCTGGTGCGGTGCTCCAGGCATCGCTGCCGTTAGCCGGTGCATCCTGAGCGAGCGCGTCAGTGGACCAAGGATCGCTCTGTGTTGCGCTGTCAGGCGTCGCGCCATGCTGTGTGGGGGCGTGATCGGCGGGTGCGCTCTGCGTGCTGGCTGCCCACGGATCGTTTTGCTGTGCGCCATTAGCCTGTTCAGGGGTTGCACCCTGATTGGCTGGCTGATTTTGTGCCGTGGTGTTGTCCCACGGATTTGATGTTGATTTACTCATTGGTCACTCCTTCCTTATCCAGTGCCTGTAGCAACATTCCTTTGGAAATGATGCCAATGTACTCATGGTTCTCGCCGATGACAGGAACGGCACAGGGAGCCTGTGCGACCTGAGAAATCAGCTCGTTGAGTGACATATCTGCGGGCACGGGAGCAGGTTCGGGCAGTAACGCCTGTTCCAGCGGCTGCTGTTCTTTCAGCGCCTGCTTCAGTGAATCAATCGAGACGACGCCAATGAAGCGTTTTCCGCCTTCCAGCACGTAGCCGTAATCACGATCTTCATCCTGAAGGATTTTCAGCGCGGAGCGTGGGCCCACGCCGGGCGTTTTACGGATTAAGGTGACCGGGCGACGGCGGGCGATATCCTTGGCACTAAATACGTGGCTGATATCGACACCGCGGAAAAAGGTGCGCACATAGTCATTGGCTGGGTTATTCAGGATTTCATCGGGAGTCCCGACCTGAATGACTTCACCGCCGTGCATGATGGCAATCCGGTCACCGATGCGCATCGCTTCATCCAGATCGTGCGAGATAAAGACGATAGTGCGTTGATGACGAGACTGGAGTTTGACTAACTCATCCTGCATTTCAGTACGGATTAGCGGGTCGAGTGCGGAGAACGCCTCATCCATCAGCAGGATATCGGGGTCGTTCGCTAACGCACGCGCCAGACCGACACGCTGCCGCATCCCGCCGGACAGCTCATCCGGGTAAGACGCGGCGTAGGCTTCCAGGCCAACCTGCTGCAAGGCATCCAGCGCTTTTTGCTCACGTTCCACTTTCGGCACGCCAGCCAGCTCCATACCAAACGCGGTATTGTTGAGGATGTTCAGATGCGGCATCAGCGCAAAGGATTGGAACACCATACTGATCTTCTTGCGGCGTACGTCACGCAGCGCGGTATCGGATATCTTGGAGATATCCTCACCGTCGATCAGCACCTCACCCCGCGTGGGTTCGATCAGACGATTGAGAAGGCGTACCATGGTTGATTTGCCGGAACCGGATAACCCCATGATGACAAATATCTCGCCTTCTTCAATGGCCAGACTGGCATCTTTCACGCCGACAGTAAGCCCTGTTTTTTCAAATACCTGATCTTTGCTCAGGCCTTTATCAATCAGTTTAAATGCTCTGTCAGGATGCTCGCCAAATATCTTATAAAGATTCTTTACTTCAAGTTTAATTGCCATGAAATTATTGTTTTCCTGTGTCGTTTATAATTCTATAACCTAACCCTGATAATGATTAAACATAATCTACCCTACCATACTCAGATTCTGAGACAACCCTTGATTGCCTCAGGGATGTTTCTCATCAGGTTAATATTCGCGATAACGGCAGTACTATTATTATTGCCTTATCTTCATAATTTACGTGATCTTTATGATTTTTTATTGGATGGGTAATTCTTTTTATAACAGTGTGTTACCTGTTGATTTCTACGTGTTGTATTTGCGGGGGATATAACCTTTTCTGATAGTGGATAAACCGCTGGTTATAGTGAATTCCACTAATGGAATAATATGATGAATAAATCACAATTTTCGGGTTATAGACACTCAAATAGACCGACGTAAGTACATTTTTTACTTATGATATCTGTCGGTATTTTATACAGTATAGCAAAGATATTACGGGTAAAATGATTGCGTTAATTCCCACGAATAAATGAGAGTGTTCTGAATAATATATCTGTCATATTGAGGGGGAATAAAAGCAGGGTGGCAGCGCTGATTCGATGGGATGTTTCGTGAACCATCGCGTGTTTCTCTTTTGCCGATCGCGATCATGTTATCCATGATAAGAGCGTGGTTATAGTGGCTAAATATCACCCACAATGATTATCGAAAAGGAGCCATCGTGTTAGATCACCTGAGCATTCCGGTGAGGGATATTGCCCGTAGCCGACAATTCTATGAAGCGGCGCTCAAGCCGTTGGGTTATCGCTTGATTAAGGACATGTCATTTGCCGTTAGTTTTGCCGTGATGGAAGGATATGGGCAGTCCAGCGATCCCGGTGGCGAGTTCTGGATTTATCAATCGAAGGGCGAGCCCTGTCCGGCGGTGCATTTTGCGTTCAGCGCCGCCTCGCGAGAACATGTTGAGGCTTTCTTTGTCGCCGCTATGGCGGCAGGAGGCATAGATAATGGGCCGCCGGGGCTGCGCCCGCATTATCATCAGGATTATTATGCCGCCTTCGTGCACGACCCCGATGGCTACAACATTGAAGCGGTGTATCACCGTCAGCCTTGAGGGTGTGGGTCGGTAGATATGGCAAGAGGGGGAGAATCCTCCTTTGCTACTCGCTCATCAGGCTGACGTGGGCGGCGACAACGCGCCATCCTTCGGGCATTTTTACCCAGGTTTGCATTTGGCGACCAATTTTCGTACTGCCTGCGCGGGTGAATTCCGTGCTGGCGACGGCCATATCATGACCATAAGTGGTGATGACCGTATTACGCAGGGTTCTGTCCAGACCGGTAGAAGGGCGAGCGAGGCGAAAGGCGCGAATTTCTTCGATCCCGTACAGATTTTCTCCCGCACCGTAGCGCACCGTTTTTTCATCGTGCCAGAACAGTTCATCCAGCACCGCAACGTCATTACCCGTTAAGGCTTGCTCATAGCGATAGAACGCGGCGGTCACGTCGGCCAGCACATCCGGCTGGTTAATATCCTCAGGCAACATATTTTCTTTCCTCACAGGGTAGAGACCCTAAATAATTCGAGTTTCAGGCAGGCGGCAAGGGAGGGAATCCCGATGAGCTTACACTGGTAAGTGATTCGGGTGAGTGAGCGCAGCCAACGCACATGCAACTTGAAGTATGACGGGTATACGTGATGCCCTGCTGCTCCAGCGCCCACGCCGTCCGCAGGCAAAGATCCTCGCGCCACGGTGCGGCAATAATCTGCACGCCTATCGGCAGGCCGCTCGCGGTCGCTACCGGTACTGTCACGACGGGCAGCCCGACGAAAGAGATCGGCTGTGTCAGCATGCCCATGCTGGCGCGGACGGGCAGGTCAGTATCATTAATGCGCATGGTTTCCTGCCCAATGAGCGTAGCGGAACAGGGCGTTGCTGGGGCGATCAGCAGGTCGGTGTGCTCAAACAGCGTCAGCGTCTGTTGACGGAAATAATTACGGAAGCGCTGAGCCTGCACATACCAGGCTGCGGGGATCATCGTGCCTGCCAGCAGCCGCTCGCGTGACAGGGGCTCGAAGCGCTCAGGCTGCGTGCGTAAGGCAGGCAAATACTGGTTGCCCCCTTCACTGGCCGACAGAATAAAGGCGGCGCTACGTGCCAGTGCGGCATCGGTTAGCATCAGGCTGTCCTGTGCGCCCAGCGCCAGCGCGATTTGGCGGACGGCGGCGTTGGCTTCCTCGCCGGCCCAGGTGGAGAAATAGCCATCGAGTACCGCGTAGCGTAATCCATCACTGCCCGCTTCCAACTGTGCTGCGGTATGCTGCGTTTCCTGCTTGGCCTGAAAACGATCGTGTTCATCGCGACCTTGTAAGGCGTCGAACACCAAGGCTAGATCGTCTGCGCTACGCGCCAGCGGGCCGATATGGTCGAGGCTGGCGACAAACGGGTGGCTGCCGTGGCGTGATAAACGGCCAAACGTCGGCTTTAGTCCGAAAATGCCGCAGAGCGACGACGGCACGCGGATCGAGCCATTGGTATCGCTGCCCAGCGTGAAGTTAACCAAGCCAGCTGCGACGGCGGCGACCGATCCGCCAGACGATCCACCCGCGATGCGCTGTGTGTCGAGCGGGTTGTGCGTGGGGCCGTAATGGCTGTTTTCGGTGGTAAAGCCGTAGGCATAGGCATCCATATTCAACATGCCGGACAGCAGCGCGCCCTGACTAGCGAGCTGGCGGATGGCAAAGGCGTCCTGTGCGGCGGGTGGTCGCTGGCTGAAAAGCTCGGCACCCGCCAACGTGGTTTCGCCACTGACGTCAAACAGGTTTTTGACGGCGTAAGGCACGCCAGCCAGTGCAGGCAAGGTTTCGCCGCGTTGGCGGCTGGCATCAATACGCTCAGCCTCTGCCAGCATGCGTTCGCCGGTGACATGGGTGTAGGCATTAATCGTGGGGTTGACCTGCTCAATGGTGCCCAGCGCCTGCTGTGCAAGCTCTCTGGCGGAGAACGTGCCAGCCTGCAAACCTTGCTGAATCTGCCGGATAGATAATGATGAGGACGCGCTTCTGGCGTGTAAGCTCATAGCGTATAAGCTCCTAGTGTATAAACCCCGGCAATTTCCTGATGCTCATCAAGAGGAAAATCCATCAGCGGCTGTGCCATGGCGTGAATGCGGCTGAACTGCACTAATAGCTCCTGACGCTGTTCCTGACTGAGTTGCAGCGCCAGCAGCGTTTCCATGTGCTGAAGATAGGCGGCTAACGTGTCGTTATCGATAGATGGTGTCGTCATGCGGTGTTCTCCCTGTTGAGTCATGATTAAAAACCTGCCGCGCTGCCGTTACTGCGCGGATCGAAGGCACCTTCCAGCATGCCGTTGGTGTGCCGTACGATGGCCCCCGCGTGGCCGACCGTTTCACTAAAGCTGCTCAAGAGCTCGACGTCGTGACCGAGCTGGCGCAGAGCATCCACGGTGGCGGGTTTAAAGCGATCTTCGATCTTTAGCGTATCGGATACCTGTCCCCAGGTGCGGCCCAGCAGCCAGCGCGGAGCGGTAATCGCCTGTTGCAGCGGCAGCCCTTGCTGAACGTGACGGATAAAGATGGCCGCCTGCGTCTGAGGCTGCCCGTCGCCGCCCATTGATCCGTAGACCATGGTACGTCCATCGGACAGGCGTGCGGCGGCAGGGTTTAAGGTATGAAACGGCTGCTTACCGGGCTCTAACGCCAGCAGGTGTGCCGGATCGAGGCTGAACGAAGCCCCGCGGTTTTGCCAGAGCACGCCAGTTCCCGGCAATACCACGCCGCTGCCAAATTCGTGGTAAATGCTTTGAATGAAAGAGACGCACAGGCCGCTGCTGTCGCATACGCCCATCCAGACAGTGTCGCCGGGGCCTTTCCCTTCTCCCCACGGTGCGGCTTTGCGGGTATCGACCTGCCGGGCCAGCACGCCGAGCGCATCGTTTTCCAGCAGCGCCTGAACGTCCTGCGTCATCAGCTTGGGATCGGTAATGAAGCGGTCACGCAGACCAAATGCCAGCTTGGTCGATTCGACAATACGGTGGATCGTCTGGCTGTCGTTCAGATCTTCCATGTCTAAATGGTCGGTCAGACCGAGAATGGCGAGCGACACCAGACCCTGCGTCGGCGGTGCGAGGTTATAGATGTCGCCTTTACTGTGCTTCAGCACCAGCGGCGTTGTTCGCTTGGCGCGGTAATGTGCCAGATCGTCAGCCGTCAGCGGCATACCGAGCTGCGCCATCTGTGCCGACAGCTTGGCAGCGACGGAGCCGCGATAAAAACTGTCCAGCCCTTCAATACTCAGCGTCGTCAGGGTATCGGCTAAATCCGACTGTGTGAAACGACTGCCCGCACGTGGGATATTCCCCTGCGGCATAAACAGCTGGCTAAAGGCCGGACAATCGTTCAGTTCGTGATAGCGCTGGGTGAGTGCATCTTCCTGAGACTGCGTGACGGGAATTCCGTCAGCCGCATAGCGAATCGCGTCAGATAACAGGCGGGCCAGCGGCATCGGTGTGTCGTCTATTTCTTGTGAATAGGTCAGCGCTTCCTGCCAGCCACCGACGGTGCCTGCGACCGTCAGCGCCGCTTTAGGACCGCGGTGCGGAATGCGGCTTTCGCCCTGATAGTACTCACGGCAGGCCAGCGATCCCGCCGCCCCACTGGCATCAATAGCAATCGGCTCTCCGTGTGGCGGCACAATCAGCCAGAACCCGTCGCCGCCGATCCCGTTCATATGTGGGTACACCACGGCAATGGTTGCCGCCGCCGCGACCATGGCTTCAATGGCGTTTCCGCCTTCACGCAGAATCGCTAACGCGCTGGCACTGGCTAAATGATGAGGTGCTACCGCCATGCCCAGCGGGGCGGTGTTGCTTTGCATCATTTCAGGATTCCTTTTTAAGGGTGATGAGTTCTATTAACCCTAGCTATAAGCAAACTGCGTTCCAGTTTTTCGGTGCAGAGGAAAGTCTGTATGCGGTGCTGGAAGGGTATCTATATCATCCTGACAATCCTGTGCTATGTTCTGCGACATGAAACAAACGTTACAGCAAGCGCAACGGATGAGAGACGATGATGCAAATAGATGAACGATTACGGGATCGCTACAGTGAGCTTTCACCGCAGGAGCAGCGTGTCGCGGATTTCATCTTCGATCACTTTGACGATTTAATTAGCTACAACAGCGCCGAACTGGCGCGGCTGAGCGGCGTCTCCAAAGCGACCGTCAGCCGGTTGTTCAAACGGCTGGGCTACCCCAGCTACCGTGACATGCGCGATGAACTCAGAACGCTGCGCCAAAGTGGGATGCCGCTGGCAGATAACCGAGATGCTGTGCAGGGGAACACGCTGCTGGCGCGGCATTACAAGCAGGAAATGGCGAACCTGACGCAGTGGATAAACCAGATTGACCCCGTGCAGTTTGGCGCGGTGATTCAGGCGCTGATGCAGGCGCAGCGCCTGTGTCTGATTGGGTTGCGCAATAGCTATCCGGTGGCGCTGCACCTGCGCCAACAGTTACTTCAGATCCGCCAACAGGTGACGCTGCTGACACAGCCGGGGCAGACGCTATCCGAAGAGCTGGTGGATCTTACTGCGCAGGATGTCGTGATTGTAGTGGCTTTTCGCCGCCGTCCGCGCCTGATTCAGCCGCTATTGGCGCAGCTGCAAAAGCGCGGCGTGCCTGTGCTGCTGCTGTGCGAACCACAGGTGAGTACGCTAATGTCGCTGGCAACCTGGTCGCTGTGCGTCCCACTGGACAGTGTCTCGGCGTTTGACAGCTATTCCTCTGCCATGAGTCTGGTGAACGTGATCAGCAACGCGCTACTGCATGAAATGCTGCGTGACGGACGCCAACGCATCCACCAGATCGTGGATCTTTATGGTGAACTGGATGAGCTAGAGCAACGCTAATGGGGCGTTGGGATGGTGCTGGTGCACTTTTTCGGTGCATTTTAATTGATTGCCATATAGCCAGAAAGCTCGTTTCGGGCGTGATAGCACTGGATTATTTTTGTGACACAGCGCCACGCCCGACATAGGGCAGCTCAAACGCCGCTTGCCCTATGAACCCAGGCTTTTTGCGAGGAATTACGCCGCTTCGCGGTACCTTCGGTGTTCATGCCCGTAACACGGACCGTCAGCGACGCGTTCCCGACGCGGCGCTGACTTTCGCGGCGTCCATGCCGCTCATCCGGCGGTCATGCTCACCTCAGCGTAATTCTTGACGCGAATAAAACATAAAAACCACAAGGTTAACTTCTGAGTATCACGCACGAAATTTTTCACTGATATTACATATCCATAGCGCTATCCCATATTTTAGAAAAACTCTCTGACTCCTCATGTTGTTTCTTCATAACCAACAGCACAAAAAGCGCAAAGGTAATCTGGCACACTCCTTGCTTAATATCTGCAACGATGGTTTCAATTTTTGTTTTTAAAGAATCTTTCGTTTCAATTATACTAACCGGGGGCAGAGACGATGTTGATCAATAAACTGGGCATCAAAAAAGGGTTACTGGCGGTGATGGGCGCGGCAATGTTACTGGTTCAGGCCGGTAGCGCGATGGCCGATCAATTGCAGGATATCGAGAAGCGCGGTGTGCTGCGTGTCGCCGTCCCGCAGGATTTCCCGCCGTTTGGATCGGTGGGAACGGATCTGCAACCGCAAGGATATGACATCGATATCGCTCGCTATCTGGCGAAAGAGCTGAAACTAAAGTTGCAGCTGGTTCCGGTAACCAGTGCTAACCGCGTGCCGTATCTGCAAACCAACAAAGTTGACCTGGTGATCTCCAGTCTGGGCAAAAACGCCGAACGTGAAAAAGTGATCGATTTCAGCCGCGCCTACGCGCCGTTTTTCCTCGGCGTGTTTGGGCCGAAAGACAGCACGCTGACATCGTCTGAAGCGCTGGAAGGCAAGAGCATCGGCGTTACGCGCGGTGCGGTAGAAGACATGGTGCTGACGGATATCGCGCCGAAGGCCGCACAGATTCGACGCTACGAAGATAACAACACCACGCTGTCGGCGTACCTGTCCGGGCAGGTGGAATATGTTGCAACGGGTAACCTGGTTGTCGCGGCTATCGCCGAGCAGAACCCGACGAAAGCGCCAGTCGCGAAGTTTATGCTGAAAGATTCGCCGTGCTACATCGGGCTGAAAAAAGATGAGCCTGCGCTGAAAGCGAAAGTCGATGCGTTGATCGAGCAGGCGCTGAAAGACAATACGCTCAATACCCTGTCGGAAAAATGGCTGAAAGCGCCGCTGCCGGCCAGCATCAAGGCTTAACGGGAGCACGCCATGACCTATCAGCTTAATTTTTCCGCGCTGTTTCCGTTCTGGCCTGAGCTGCTGGAGGGGTTGTGGGTCACCATTGAACTGACGGTCATGGCAACCCTCGGCGGCATTGCTATCGGCATCTTCGGTGCGGCCTTGCGCAGCGGCAAGCCCACCCTGCTGAGTCGGCTCTGGGGTATCTACGTCGAGCTGATCCGCAATACGCCGTTTGTGGTTCAGCTGTTCTTCATCGTTTTCGGCTTGCCGAGCCTGGGCTTGAAGCTCACAGCGGGAGAGGCCGCGCTGTTGGCGATGTTGATCAATCTGGGGGCATACAGCACCGAGATTATTCGCGCGGGGATTCAGGTGACGCCGAAAGGCCAGTGGGAAGCCGCCCGCGTGCTGGGGCTGACGTGGATGCAAACTTTCCTGCGTGTGATTCTGCCGCCCGCGCTCCAGCGGATTTATCCGGCGCTGGTTAGCCAGTGCATCATCGTCATGCTGGGATCGTCGGTGGTGTCGCAGGTGTCTTACGAGGAACTGACCTTTGCTGCCAACCTGATTCAGTCCCGTACGTTTTTGAGCTTTGAAGTGTATCTGGCAACCACGCTGTGTTACCTGATGCTGTCTGTTCTGATGCGACAACTCTTACTGCTAGCGGGTCGGCGCTTTCTGGGGAATCAGTCATGATGACATTTACCGACTGGGATATTGTGCGCAACCTGCTGCTGGCGGCACGTTGGACGCTACTGCTGTCGCTGACGGCTTTCATCGGCGGCGCGATAGTGACCTTTCCACTGATGCTGCTGCGGCTGACTAAACGCAAATGGCCGACGCGCCTTGTTCATTTGTATTCCGAGCTGTTTCAGGGCACGCCGCTGCTGATGCAGCTGTTTCTCGCCTTTTTCGGGCTGGCGCTGTTCGGCATTGATGTGAGCCCGTGGACGGCGGCGGCACTGGCGCTGACGCTCTTTACCAGCGCCTTTTTGGTGGATATCTGGTGCGGCAGCGTGGAAGCCTTGCCTAAAGGGCAGTGGGAAGCGTCGCGCTGCCTCGGACTGGATTTCGGCCAGACGCTCTATCGGGTGATTGCGCCGCAGGCGATGCGTATCGCCATCGCGCCTACCGTGGGGTTCTCCGTGCAGGTGATTAAAGGCACCGCGCTGGCGTCGATTATCGGGTTTATCGAACTTACCAAGGCGGGAACCATGTTGAATAACGTGACCTATCAGCCGTTTAAAGTGTTCGGATTGGTGGCGCTGGGCTACTTCCTGATGTGCTATCCGCTCTCTTACTACAGCCGCTATCTGGAGAAGAAATTCAATGCCGCTCATCACCATTAATCAGGTTCAAAAATATTACGGCCAGAACCACGTCCTGAAAGGTGTGGATCTGGATATCGAAATGGGTGAGGTCATTTCGATCATCGGGCGCAGCGGCTCCGGTAAGAGCACGCTTTTGCGTTGTATGAACGGCCTGGAAGGCTATCAGGATGGCAGCATCAAGCTGGGCGGAATGACGGTGACCGACAGGGATTCGCAGGCGAGAGAAATCAGCCGTTCGGTCGGGATGGTGTTCCAGAACTTCAATCTGTTTCCGCACATGACGGCGCTGGAAAACGTGATGTTGGCACCGCGCCGCGTGCTGGGTAAAAGCGCGGCGGAGTGCCGTGAGCTGGGCGAGCGGGTGTTGAAAAAGGTGGGGCTGGGTGAGCGCCTTCACTACTATCCTGCCAACCTGTCGGGCGGCCAGCAGCAGCGCGTCGCGATTGCCCGTGCGCTGGCGATGAACCCGAAAGTTTTGTTGTGCGATGAAATTACCTCGGCGCTCGATCCTGAATTAGTCGGCGAAGTGCTGAAAGTGCTGGAACAGCTGGCCGCAGAAGGCATGACGCTGATTCTGGTGACGCATGAAATGAATTTTGCCCGTGAAGTGGGCGACCGCGTGGTGTTTATGCATCAGGGCACGGTCTGGGAGCAGGGCGACAGCAAAACGCTGTTCGCTAACCCGCAGACCCGCGAACTGAAACAGTTCATCGCCTCGGTCCGAGGACTATCGGAAGCGTAAGGCTTCTCTCTTTTGAGCTAATCACGCACGAAAATGTGCATGAAATCATTCGATTAGCAGACCAGTAACGTAAAGAATCTGGAGCAGATAACCATGAACAGCGAACTGTACGCGCAAATTAATCCCCCTCATCGCCTGTTGATGGGGCCGGGGCCGATCAATGCCGATCCGCGCGTATTACGGGCAATGGCTAGCCAGCTGGTGGGTCAGTATGACCCCGCGATGACCAACTATATGAATCAGGTCATGGAGCTCTATCGTCAGCTTTTCCGCACGGAAAACCGCTGGACGATGCTGGTAGACGGCACCTCGCGTGCGGGCATTGAAGCGATTCTGCTGTCGGCGATCCGCCCCGGCGATAAGGTGCTGGTACCCGTGTTTGGTCGTTTTGGTCATCTGCTGTGCGAGATTGCCCGCCGCTGTCGTGCTGACGTTCATACCATTGAAGTGCCGTGGGGCGAGGTGTTCTCGCCGGATCAAATCGAAGATGCAATCAAAACGGTACGCCCGCGTTTACTGCTGACGGTGCAGGGCGATACGTCGACCACCATGCTGCAACCGTTAGAGGAACTGGGCGAGATTTGCCGCCGTCACGGCGTACTGTTCTATACCGATGCTACGGCCTCTTTTGGCGGCAACCCGCTGGAAACGGATAAATGGGGACTGGATGCGGTTTCCGCTGGATTGCAGAAGTGTCTGGGCGGGCCGTCTGGCAGCTCACCGATCACGCTCAGCCCGCAGATGGAAGCGGTGATCCGTCGTCGCAAATGTATTGAGCAGGGGATCCGAACGGACGCCCATCAGGATGGCGACGACGAGATGATCTATTCCAACTATTTCGATCTGGGCATGGTGATGGATTATTGGGGGCCAGAGCGCCTGAACCACCATACCGAGGCGACGAGCATGCTGTTCGCCGCACGCGAGTGTGCCCGAACGATCCTCGAGGAAGGGCTGGATCGCAGCATTGCCCGTCATGCGCTGCATGGTAGTGCGCTGGTGGCGGGGATTCAGGGAATGGGGCTGGATACCTTTGGCTCACTAACCCACAAAATGAATAACGTACTGGGCGTGGTGATTCCTGACGGCGTCCACGGCGAGCAGGTGCGTAAGCTGCTGCTGGAAGATTTCGCCATTGAGATCGGCACGTCGTTTGGCCCGCTTCAGGGCAAGATCTGGCGTATCGGGACGATGGGCTACAACGCGCGTAAAGACTGCGTGATGCAAACGCTGACGGCGCTGGAGGCGGTGCTGAATCGTCTTGGTTTCCGCACCGTGCAGGGCGAGGCTTTGCAGGCCGCCTGGAATTACTACGCGGCAGATGAGGGACGTGCATGAGTGAAATGTTGATGTTGCCTGCTGCCGCACAGGCCGCCGCTGAGCAGATTATGTCGCGCTGCGATGTGCTGGCTGAAATCAGCGAAACGCCCGGCCAACTGACCCGTGTTTATCTGTCGCTGGAGCACCTGCGTGCCAATGCGCAGGTGGGAGAATGGATGCGCGAAGCGGGCATGAACGTTTGGCAGGATAGCGTGGGTAACATTTGTGGCCGCTATGAAGGATTAACACCGGATGCGCCAGCGCTGTTGCTGGGTTCGCATTTGGATACGGTGCGCAATGCCGGACGATATGACGGCATGCTGGGCGTATTGACGGCGATTGAAGTGGTACGCGCATTCCATCAGCAGGGGATGCGTTTGCCTGTGGCGCTGGAAATCATCGGCTTCGGTGATGAGGAAGGCACGCGGTTTGGCATTACGCTGCTGGGCAGTCGGGGGATAACGGGTACCTGGCCGGAGAACTGGCTGGAGTGTCAGGATGCCGAAGGCACCAGTGTGGCGCAGGCGTTGACCATTGCGGGACTGGATCCGCTTGAGGTGGCACTGGCGGCACGTCCGGTCAGCGATATCACCGCCTATCTGGAATTGCACATCGAACAAGGGCCATGTCTGGAGCAGCAGGATCTGGCGTTGGGCGTGGTCACCGCCATCAACGGGGCACGGCGACTCAACTGCACGTTCCTCGGGCTGGCGGGGCATGCGGGCACGGTGCCGATGACGCAGCGGCAGGATGCGCTGGCAGCAGCGGCCGACTGGATGGCGCAGGCCGAGCGGATCACACGGGAAAGCGATCCGCATCTGGTCGCCACGTTTGGCACATTGCAGTGCTTACCGGGTGCGGCGAACGTCATTCCCGGTGAGGTGAAGATGACGCTGGATATTCGAGGGCCGGAAGATGCGCCGCTGGATGCGCTGCTACAAAAACTACTGACGCTAGGGCAGGCTATCGCGCACCAGCGCGGCTGCCAGTTCAGCGCCGAAGAGTATTATCGTATTGCAGCAACCCGCTGCGATCCCGCGTTGCAGTCGGTATTAAACGACGCGGTGACGCAGGTGCAGGGGAAAACGCTGATGCTGCCAAGCGGTGCGGGGCACGATGCGATTGCGATTGCCGAATGCTGGCCGGTAGCAATGCTGTTTGTCCGCTGCCGCGGCGGCATCAGCCACCATCCTGACGAGTCCGTTACCACGGCAGATGTGGCGCTGGCGCTACAGGCGTTCTATCAGGCGGTGTTCTACCACGCCTCTGCACAGTAATGACAGCGACATCTATTACAGCTACAGCCATTACAGCGTAAAGCGGTCGGCATCGCGCCAGGCGGGGAAGGTTTCCCGGTAGCTTTGCAGCGCTTCCAGCGACAGCTCGGCGTCCAGACGGGCAGGCTGGTTGGGAGCGGCAGAGGCCAGAATGTCCCCTTGCGCATTAATAATCAGGCTATCGCCACGGTAGCTGTGGCCGTTGCCGTCGGTACCGACGCGGTTACAGCCCGCAACGTAGGCCTGATTCTCAATGGCACGCGCCGCCAGCAGCGTCTGCCAGTGTGCGGCTCGTGGCGCTGGCCAGTTGGCGACATACAGCGCCAGATCGTAATCCTGTCGATTGCGTGACCAGACAGGGAAACGCAGGTCGTAGCAGATCATCGGGCAGATGCGCCAGCCGCGCCACTCAAGGGTGACGCGCTCCGTGCCTGCCTGATAGTGGTGGTGTTCGTCCGCCATGCGGAACAGGTGGCGCTTATCATAGTGATGCACCTCGCCGTGCGGATCGACCAGCAGGAACCTATTCACCGCGCCTTTCGGTGTATTTACCGCGACGCTGCCGCCGATCAGCGCATTCGTCTTCTGCGCCCACTGGTGCAGCCACGCCTCTACAACCGACTGATCCAGACTGCCTTTGGCGGCTTCCATCGCAAAGCCGGTGGTGAACATCTCCGGCAGGACAATCACATCACGCCCGCTCATCTCCGCTAATAAGGTATCGAAGTGGCGCAGGTTAGCTTCGCCATCGCGCCAGACCAATGGCTGTTGCAGCAATGAAATCTTTAAAGTCGACATAAACGCTCCGCAGCGGCATCCAACGTTGCTTCCTGTTTAGCAAAGCATAGTCGAATCAACGTATGTGGGAACGGATCGGCGCAAAAGACGGACAGCGGAATCGCCGCGACGCCAACGTGTTCGGTCAGCCAGCGGCAGAAGCTGACATCGTCCAGATCGGAAATCGCCCGATAGTCCGCCAGCAGGAAGTAGGTGCCTTCGCAGGGCAGAATGTCAAAACGGCTGTCTGCCAGCGCCTTGATGAAACGATCGCGGCGTGCGCGGTAAAAATCGGGCAGTTCGCGCCAGTGTTGCGGCTGTTCACGCAGCATGTCGGCAATGGCGAACTGCGCGGGCGTGTTCACGGAGAACGTCAGGTACTGGTGAACCTTACGCACTTCCGCACTCAAGGCTGCTGGTGCGACGCAGTAGCCGACTTTCCAGCCGGTCATGTGGAAGGTTTTGCCAAACGATGAGACGGCAATCGCGCGTTGGCGCAGCGACGGATGGGCCAGCACGCTGGCGTGTCCTTCACTGTCGAAACAGATGTGCTCGTAGACTTCATCGCTCAGCACAAAGATGTTACGTGCGGCAATCGCCTGCCACAGCTGCTCGAAATCCGCCTTCTGCCAGACGGTGGCGGACGGATTGTGCGGCGTATTCAGGATGACCAAACGAGTGCGGTCGTTCAGCAGGTCAGCAAAATGCGACCAGTCCACGCGAAACGCAGGCGGCTGCAAGGCGATGCGCTTGAGTACGCCACCCGCCAGTGTGACGGCGGGCGCATAGCTGTCATAGCTGGGATCGAAACAAATCACTTCGTCGGCGGGACGCACCAGCGCTGCAATGGCGGCAAACAGGGCTTCGGTCGCCCCCGCCGTGACGGTCACTTCGCTGTCGGCATCCGGCCGCCAGCCGTACAGTTCTTCTGTTTTTTCGGCAATCGCCTGACGCAGCGGCGCGACGCCGGTCATTGGCGCATATTGGTTAGCGCCCTGACTGACGTGATACGCCAGCCGCTGTTGTAAATAGTCCGGGCCGTCAAAATCAGGGAAACCTTGTGATAGATTGATGGCCTGATGCTGTTGGGCCAGCGCACTCATCTGGGTAAAAATGGTGGTGCCCAGCGAAGGCAGTTTACTGTCGGGGATCAGAGCGGCGCTCATAGCGGGGTGGAACTCCTGCAAGCCTGTATTGCTTGGTAATATAACATGCTGTTAGTATTTGGCAATCAAGACGCTTGGACGTTTAAACGGCTAAATGCTTTTATGTGCTAAGACATAACGAAAGCGTCTAAATCGCCAAAAAGCATCCAGAAAAGTTGCCAGAAAATGAACCAAAAACGGGAAGCCTCATGACTGAAAATCAACAATTGACGGCGCTGCTTGCGGCCTGCCACTGGATAGGTGAAAAGGGCTGGTGTCCGGCGACGGGCGGCAATATGTCCGTACGCCTTGATGAAGCGCAGTGTCTGATTACCGAATCGGGTAAAGATAAAGGCAGCTTTCAGGCAGAGGATTTCCTGCTGGTGGAGATTGCCACTAACCATGTGCCGAGCGGTCGCACGCCGTCGGCGGAAACGGGGCTGCATACGCTGCTGTATCGCCGCGAGCCGGCTATTGGCGCGGTGCTGCACACGCACTCGGTGAACGCGACGGTGCTGTCTCGGGTAGAGAAGGGCGCTGAACTGGTGCTGCACGGCTACGAAATGCAAAAGTCGCTGGCGGGGCAAACCACCCATTTGGATCGCGTGGCGATCCCGATTTTCGATAACGATCAGGATATTCCGGCGCTGGCGCAGCGGGTAACCGAGTACGCCAGCCACACGCCGCTTCGCTATGGCTTTCTGGTGCGCGGCCACGGCCTTTACTGCTGGGGGGCGACGGTGAAAGAAGCACGTCGTCATCTGGAAGGGCTAGAGTTCCTGTTCCAATGCGAATTGCAACGGCGACTGCTGGAGGCGAAAGCATGATTAACGCGATTGTGACGGATATTGAAGGTACCACCAGCGATATTCGTTTTGTTCACAGCGTGCTGTTTCCTTATGCCCGCGAGCGTCTGGCCGACACCGTTCGGCAGAACGGTAGCGATCCTGAGATCGCGCAGGCGCTGGACGCGCTGCGTCAGGAGCTAGGTCAGCCCGATGCGGATAGCGAGACGCTGATTACCGCGCTGAACCAGTTTATGGATGAAGATCGTAAATCCACCGCGCTGAAGCAGCTGCAAGGCATTATCTGGCGTGCGGGCTACCGTAACGGCGATTTTCAGGGGCATCTGTATCCTGAAGTGGCTGCGCAGCTCGCCGTATGGCAGCAGCAGGGCCTGCGTCTGTATGTGTACTCGTCAGGGTCGGTGGAAGCGCAGCAGTTGCTGTTCGGCTATAGCAACGCCGGCGATCTGCGCCCGCTGTTCAGCGACTATTTTGATACCCGCGTCGGAGCGAAGCGCGAGACCGATTCTTATCGCACGATTGCGCAAGCCATCGGGCTGCCTGCTGAGCAACTGTTATTCCTGTCGGATATTCGTCAGGAGCTGGATGCCGCGCAGGAAGCCGGTTGGCACACCTGTCAGCTTATTCGTGATGATGCGGATAGCGTAAGCCGTCACCGTCAGGTGGCACGTTTTGACCAGATCGACTTACCGGAGTACGCCCAATGAGTGGATTAACCATTTTTAGCGACAGCGATGCGAGCCAGCCGATTTGGCAAAGTCAGGATGCCGAGGCGATTCAGAAACAGCTGAACGAGATCGGCGTACGTTTTGAACGCTGGGAAGCCAGCCAGAAACTGAGCGACGCGCCGTCGTCTGAAGAAGTGCTATCGGCCTATCAGCATGAAATCGACAAACTGGTGGCAGAAAAAGGCTATCAGAGCTGGGACGTCATCAGCATGCGTTCCGATAATCCGCAGCGTGCGGAGTTGCGCACCAAATTTTTATCCGAGCATGTGCATCACGAAGACGAAGTGCGCTTTTTCGTGGAAGGCGCAGGACTGTTCTGCCTACACCTGAACGGCAAGATTTACCAGATCTTATGTGAGAAGAACGATCTGCTGTCAGTACCCGCGGGCACGGCGCACTGGTTTGATATGGGACTGGAACCGCACTTCACCGCCATCCGCTTGTTCGATAACCCAGAAGGCTGGATCGCGCATTTTACCGGCGACAAGATCGCGGATGCGTATCCGAAATTGGAGCGCTAGCGCACCGCTAATCATTTAAGATGAAAGGGAATTTTTATCGGTCAGATGCTTGTAAGCATCTGACCGATTTTTTATAGGCGTAAAAAATTGTGCTGAGGTGGGCATGAGGGCTGGGTGAGCCGCATGGATGCGGCGAGAGCCAGTGCCGCGTCGGGAACGCGTCACTGGCGGCCCCCAAGCAATCATGAACGCCGAAGGCACCGCGTAGCGGCACAATTCACGCCAAAAGCCAGTGGTCAAGGAGCTGCGGCAATTGAGCGCTCCTTGTCGGGCGTGTGATGAAATTACAGAAGAATAGAGCAATTAACACGCCCGAAATATTCACGCTATCGGGCATAGAAAAATGGCGTTTTCTACCATTCAATTGCTTTTCAATGCTGTCTGAAATATCCCTTCTTTCACGTCCTGTGGCCTGACCACGCCAGTGTCGAGTACCCAGCCGCTGATTAATTCGGCGGGAGTGACGTCAAACGCTGGGTTGTAGACCGCGGCGTTCTGCGGTGCCCATTGGCAGTGGCCGAAGCTGCCGGAAACGCCGGTGACTTCGGTGGCGGCGCGCTGTTCGATAGGGATGGCTTGACCGTCCGAGCATGCGGGATCGTGCGTGGTGTGCGGTGCGGCGACGTAAAATGGAATCTGGTGATAGTGCGCCAGTACCGCGAGGCTGTAGGTGCCGATCTTATTGGCGACGTCGCCGTTGGCGGCAATGCGGTCAGCGCCGACCCAAATCGCATCGACCTGACCCTGCGCCATCAGGCTAGCGGCCATCGAATCACAGATGAGCTGATAAGGAATGCCTAGCTCACCCAGTTCCCAGGCCGTGAGGCGTCCGCCCTGCAATAGCGGGCGCGTTTCATCGACCCACACTTGCGCGACTTTTCCCTGCTGATGTGTGCGCAGCAGCACGCCGATGGCGGTGCCGATGCCTGCCGTTGCCAGCCCGCCGGTGTTGCAGTGGGTCAGCAAGCGGCTGTTTGGCTTCACCAGCGCTGCGCCATGATCGGCAATGCGTTCACACAGCGCGCGATCTTCTTCTACCAGACGCAGGGCTTCCTGCACCAGCGCCTCGACAAACTGCGGCTGTGCCAGCGCCAGCTTCATGCGATCCAGATTATTCATCAGGTTCACAGCGGTAGGGCGCGATGCCCGCAACGTCTCCAGCGCCTGCGCCAGTTTGGCCTGCGATAGTCCCCTCTCGGCTAGCAGCGCGAGTAGCAGGCTGGCGGACAGGCCAATCAGTGGTGCGCCGCGTACTCGCAGCGTCTGGATATGCTCAACCAGTGACGCAACATCTGGGCAAGGGCTCCAGCGTTTTTCTTGCGGTAGCGCCTGCTGGTCGAGGATCCACAGTTGGTTATCAACGATTTTCAGGCTGGTTGTGTTAAGTGTCTGCATAGGTCGTTAAATCCATGTTGCATCGATATTCTTATTCTGCCAAGATGCCTGATAGATGTATAGACGTCCGAACGTTTTTATGTCCGTATTTTTAATTCCAGAATAAGTTTGATTTCAGAATAGCGAGGGGTTGGAATGTCACTTTACCGCACTTTTACGGCGGATGACGCTGTTGAATATGCCCGCCAGTACGGCGGTGTCAGTCAGCCGCAAACGCTGGTAGCCGCAGAAGAGATCGGCGATGGCAATCTGAATCTGGTGTTTAAAATTAAAGATGAAGCGGGCGTTAGTCGAGTGATCGTCAAACAGGCGCTGCCTTATGTGCGCTGCGTCGGGGAATCCTGGCCGCTGACGCTGGACCGAGCCCGTATTGAGGCCGAAACGTTGCTGACGCACGCGCGGTTTTGTCCGCAGCATACCGTGACCGTACTCTATCACGATCCTGAACTGGCGGTGATGGTGCAGGAAGATCTCTCTGATCATCGCATCTGGCGCAGCGAGTTGGTTAACGGTGCGGATTATCCTCAGGCGGCGGCACAGTTGGGAGAATATCTGGCGCAGACGTTATTCCACACTTCTGATTTTCATCAGCATCCGCATGAGAAGAAAGCGGCGGTAAGCCAGTTCACCAACCCCGAGCTGTGTCAGATTACCGAAGATCTCTTCTTTACCGACCCCTATATCGATCATGAAAGAAACCAGTTTGACGCCGCGCTGACGCCGGATGTGCAGGCATTACGTGACGATCGGGCGTTGAAGCTGGCGGTTGCCGGACTGAAGCACGGTTTCCTGAGCAAAGCTGAGGCGCTGCTGCACGGCGATATCCACAGTGGATCGATCTTTGTGGCAGAAGGGCGCTTAAAAGCGATTGATGCTGAATTTGGTTTCTACGGGCCAATTGGCTTTGATGTCGGCACGGCAATCGGCAATCTGCTGCTGAATTATTGCGGCCTGCCAGGGCTGCTGGCACCGCGCGAGGCGGCGGCGGGGCGTGAACGACGCCTGGAAGATATCCGTACGCTGTGGCAGACCTTTTCCGCCCGTTTTCTGGCATTGAGCGAAAATGAAAGCCGCGATCCTGCGCTGGCGGAATCAGGCTATGCCGTGCTGTTTTTACAGCAGGTTTGGCGGGATGTCGTTGGTTACTGCGGCACCGAACTGATTCGCCGCACGATTGGGCTGGCGCACGTCGCCGATCTGGACGGCATTCAGGAGACGGAAGCGCGTTTAGCGTGCCAGCGTCATGCTATTTCGCTGGGCAGAACGTTAGTGCTGGCGGCTCCGCATATTGCGGATGTGGATGCGCTGCTGGCGCGTGTACGACAGAGCGGTGCTTAGTCGTCGTTAGCCACGCTATTTTATAACCGCTCCCCTCATAGAATCTGATGGGAGCGGCAAACCGATTATTTCTTCCCTTTATTCATCATGGCCTGCAAATTCGCGAAAGGATTATGGGTAGCAACCCCGACATCCTTCTGCGCATCTTCACCTGCAACGACGGTCGAACCGTACATATCTGCATCGGTATATTTCGAATGCTCATGGTCGTGGCAGTAGAGGCACAGCATTTCCCAGTTACTGCCATCTTCCGGGTTATTGCTGTGATCGTGGTCGATGTGGTGAACGGTTAATTCACGCAGGTTGGAATAGACGAATTCGCGTGAACAGCGACCACATACCCACGGGAAAAGTTTGAGCGCTTTTTCGCGGTAGCCGCTTTCAAGTCTGGCGTAGTTCTTGGGGATGTAAGCCATGTGTCGGGTTTCATTCAGAAGGAAAGATGGCGTAGATTTTACAACTGATGTGCCTTTAAAGAAAAGAATAGGAAGAGCGTTAACGAACCTATTTATCGAACGGGAACGGTGGTAACGGAATAGAAGAGTAAAGCGTTTGCGCCAGGGATGGCGCAAGCCGAGCGCACAGGGACGTGTTTACAGCGTCTTTACGATCTATCCGTTACTACCGCTCAATGGTAGGAGTAGGCCGGTATAACCCAGCCTGATTCTATTTATGCTGCTTCGGTTTTTCTTTCCGGTTGCGCTACGGGCGCGGGCTTGTTGGCGGCCAGTGCATCGAACGCAAAGTCATCCACGTTGATTGAACGTAAGCGGCTGGCTTCGGCTTTGGTCAGAATATCCGCTTCTTCTGCGGTAATTTGACCTTCCACCAGCGCCTGTTCTGCCAACTGATCCAATCGCATGAACGGCAGCGCTTTGTCGCTGGCCTTCGACAGGCGTTGGTAAATCGGCTCGGCGGCGATGATATCCAACAGCGCCTCTTCCAGCAGCCCGACAGGGTTGTGCTCGCTGGCAACCAGATATTGACCGCGTCCCAGACGGCTGCGCGTTTCTGACGGCGTTTGCAGAATCTTCGCGACCTCATGATCGAGGCGGTCAGACGGCGCAGCACAGCGCAGACCCAGCGGGAAGATGATAAAGGTCAGCAGTCCTGCGACGGCACGGTTCGGGAAGTTACGCAGCAGATCGTCCAGCGCCTGCTCGGCCTGATGCAGGCTGTCCTGCACGCCCCAGTGCACCAGCGGTAAATCTGCTTTCTGACGTCCTTCGTCCTCATAGCGTTTCAGCGTCGCGGAAGCTAAATAGAGCTGGCTGAGAATATCCCCGAGACGCGCGGAGATACGCTCACGACGTTTCAAGCTGCCGCCCAATACCGCCATCGACACATCCGCCAGCAGTGCCAGATTCGCGCTGAGTCGGTTGAGTTGCTGATAGTAGCGACGCGTTTTGTCATTCACTGGCGCACGGCTCAGACGGCCGTTGGTCAACCCAAGCCAGAAGCTGCGCACTGTGTTGCTGCCGACGTGACCGATGTGACCCACCAGCGAACGGTCAAAGCGTGATACGTCGTTCTCCTGCGCGGCTGCCATCTCTTCCAGCACATAGGGGTGACAGCGGATGGCGCCTTGCCCGAAGATGATCATGCTGCGCGTCAGGATATTCGCCCCTTCCACGGTGATCGCAATCGGTGCGCCCTGATAGCTGCGTGCCAGGAAGTTGGACGGGCCAAGACAGATGCCTTTACCACCAGCGATATCCATCGCATCCAGCACGCTGCGCTGACCGCGGTGGGTACAGTGATATTTGACGATAGCGGAGAGCACCGCCGGTTTTTCACCCTGCATGATGCCGCTGGTAATCAGCGTTGCGGCGGCGTCCATCACGTAAGCGTTACCCGCGATGCGTGCCAGCGGTTCTTCGATACCTTCCATCTTACCGATGGAGATTTTGAACTGGCGGCGAATGTGGGCGTAAGCGCCGATGCCGAGGGCAATCGACTTCAGCCCGCCAGTAGAGTTGGACGGCAGCGTAATACCGCGTCCGACCGACAGACACTCCATCAGCATACGCCAGCCTTGACCTGCCATTTTCGCGCCACCGATGATGTAATCCAGCGGAACAAAAATGTTCTCACCCTGCGTCGGGCCGTTCTGGAACGGCACGTTCAGTGGGAAATGGCGGCGGCCGATTTTAACGCCGTCGGTGTCCGTCGGAATCAACGCACAGGTAATGCCTACGTCGTCTTGATCGCCTAACAGATGGTCGGGATCATACAGCTTAAAGGCCAGCCCCAGCACGGTAGCGACGGGGGCGAGAGTGATATAGCGTTTATTCCAGGTCAGGCGCATGCCCACGACCTGTTCGCCATGCCAGTTGCCGTAGCAGACAATGCCGGTATCGGGAATCGAACCTGCATCCGAACCCGCTTCCGGGCTGGTCAGCGCAAAGCAGGGGACTTCCTGACCGCGTGCCAGACGTGGCAAGTAGTGATCTTTTTGCGCTTCTGTCCCGTAGTGTTGCAGTAGTTCGCCGGGGCCGAGTGAGTTAGGCACGCCGACGGTGATCGCCACAATGCTGGAGACGCCCGCCAGTTTTTGCAGCACCTGCGCCTGGGCATAGGCAGAGAATTCCAGCCCGCCGTACTGCTTCTTGATGATCATGGCGAAGAAGCGATGTTCTTTTAAATATTCCCACAGTTCTGGCGGGATATCGGCGCGTTCGTGGGTGATTTCAAAGTCGTTTGCCATTCGGCAGGCTTCAGCAACTGGCCCGTCGATAAACGCCTGCTCTTCGGCGGTCAACTGCGGACGCGGGTAGTTATGCAGCTTTTTCCAGTCCGGCGCGCCGCGAAACAGGTCGCCTTCCCACCAGGTTGTCCCGGCATCAATCGCTTCTTTTTCCGTATTCGACATTGGCGGCATCACTTTCTGGAACATGCGCAGCGCGGAAGCGGAAACCAGCTTTTGACGCAGAGAGGGAACCGTAATCGGAATCAGCAGAATCACGAGCGGAATCATCAGCCAGACGGGCCACAGCAACATGGCGGACATGGCTGCGAAGTAGGCCAGCAGGATGGCGCTGCCAAGCAGCAGGCTGAGCCGATGATAAAACATCGCGCCGATGATAATCAGTAGGAGGAGGATACTGACAGCAACCATAACGTGTCTCCAGCATTGTGATCGAATTGAGGGTTTTCAGCTTTCCACCGAGCGTTGTGTGGCAGTAGAAAGCGAGAACCGTGTTATCAGTGAAATAAGGCGTAGTAGGTCAATATCATAAGAGGTCTGACCTGTTGCTTATATTCGTTGTAGTTTATCTGATTATTTTTATCAATTCGTTTACATCATAATTACAACTCACTTCACAAACCGAGCGGCAGTCGTGTGTTTTCTGACGGGCATCAGCGATCCTCTCAATCCCGTGATTACGCGCTTCTCGCTGTTGGCACGATCCGCTACACTGCTGAACAGAAAAGAATGTTGTCACCAGACAAAATGAGAGGATTCCATGTATCAGGATTTAATCCGTAGTGAACTGAAAGAAGCGGCAGAAACACTGAATAATTTCTTGAGTGATGATGCGAACATTCAGTCGATTCAAAATGCTGCGGTGCTGCTGGCTAACGCGTTTAAAGCGGGCGGTAAAGTGATCTCCTGCGGTAACGGTGGTTCACACTGTGATGCCATGCACTTTGCCGAAGAGTTGACGGGTCGCTACCGCGAGAACCGTCCGGGCTATCCGGCCATTGCGATTTCTGATCCGAGCCACCTGTCCTGCGTCAGCAACGATTTTGGCTATGACTTTGTCTTCTCTCGCTATGTTGAATCGCTGGGGCGTGAAGGCGATGTGCTGCTGGGGATTTCCACTTCGGGTAACTCCGGCAACATTATTAAAGCCATTGCGGCGGCAAAAGCGAAAGGCATGAAAGTCATTACGCTGACCGGAAAAGACGGCGGTAAAATGGCAGGTTCGGCCGATGTGGAAATTCGTGTGCCGCACTTCGGTTATGCCGACCGTATTCAGGAAATCCATATCAAAGCGATTCACATCCTGATTCAGCTGATTGAAAAAGAGATGGCGGATCAGTAAGCCGCTTAATAATAGACTCTAAATAGTTCGAGTTTCAGGAAGGCGGCAAGGGAAGGAATCCCGATGAGCTTACTCAGGTAAGTGATTCGGGTGAGTGAGCGTAGCCAACGCACATGTAACTTGAAATATGACGAGAAGGGAAGGGTAGAAAGTCAGATGTGTGAACTGCTGGGGATGAGCGCGAATGTACCGACGGATATCTGCTTTAGCTTTACCGGGCTGATACAGCGCGGTGGGAAAACCGGACCGCATCGGGATGGCTGGGGCATTACCTTTTATGAAGGGAACGGCTGTCGTACGTTCAAAGATCCGCTGCCAAGCTATAACTCGCCGATTGCGCGATTGGTACAGGATTACCCTATCAAATCGTGTGCAGTGGTTTCACACATCCGGCAGGCCAATCGCGGCGCGGTGTCGCTGGAAAATACCCATCCCTTTACGCGTGAGCTGTGGGGGCGGAACTGGACGTACGCCCACAACGGGCAACTGAAAGGCTACAACACCCTGAAAACGGGCATGTTTCGCCCTGTTGGCCAGACGGACAGCGAATTTGCTTTCTGCTGGCTGCTGTCCCAATTGGCTGAGCGCTACCCGCGCACGCCGGGTAACTGGCCAGCGGTATTCCGCTATATCGCTAAACAGGCAGATGTCTTGCGGGAGAAAGGCGTGTTTAACATGCTGCTGTCGGACGGGCGCTTTGTGATGGGATATTGCTCAACCAAACTCTACTGGATCACTCGCCGCGCGCCGTTTGGTAAAGCGACGCTGTTGGATCAGGATGTAGAGATTGATTTTCAGCAGCAGACGACACCCAATGATGTCGTCACCGTGCTGGCGACGCAGCCGCTAACGGGTAACGAAACCTGGCATCAGATTATGCCAGGTGAATTCGTTCTATTTTGTTTCGGCGAGCGCATACTTTAAGGTCGGCTGGCTAGTCATCAACGGTGGGTTAACGACGTATTGCCCGTTAAACACCGTGACGGCCGGTGGCTTATTGTGCTGATTAAAATAGGTGTACCCCGGCTGAAGCTGTTTCCAGAAGCTGGCGTAGGTGGAATTACGGTGGCGCTGCATGTTCTGTTCCGTCATACGGAACGGGTAGATGGCGATATCAATCTTCGCCTGCCCGTTGCGTAATGCGGCTTCGGCATAGCGATAAATCTCATCCATATAGGTGTTGGTCATGGCATAGCAGCCAACCGACACACACTCACCGTGGATCATCAAATAGCGACCAGAATATCCCTGTGATTTATCATAATCGTTGGGGAAGCCGATATTGATCGCGCGATAATATTGGCTGTCTGGCTTGAGCTGACGCAGGTCAACCTGATAGAAACCTTCCGGGCTTTTTAAATCGCCTTCAACGCGTTTTGGTCCTAATCCGCCCGAATATTTACAGATGGGGTATTGTTCCAATAAACGATATTCGTTACCGACTTTCGCATAAAGTTCGAATATCCGCTCTTCTTTAAAGATCTGAATATAGATCGGAGAGCCTAATAATTGCTGTTTTAATTCTTTTGCTATCGGCGCTAGCGGCGGTGCGGTCTCGCTGGCGGCGCTGGTAACAACAAGAGAAGGCAAAAAAAACAACATCGCAAACGACAGCGCGATTTTTTGCATTATGGTTCCTGATAATAAAATTGTCTGCTATACCCGTTATACTTCAAGTTGCATGTGCGTTGGCTACGTTCACTCACCCGAATCACTTACCTAAGTAAGCTCATCGGGATTCCCTCGCTTGCCGCGTTATTCGGCCTTATGGCCTCCCCCTTCGGGGTCAGCGCAAGCGCTGTTCAAAAACGCCTTGCCGTTTTTGTCCTGAAACTCGAATTATTTAGGGTATATACGCGGTATCCCCGCTACGCTTTCAGTGCGCTCGGCGAGAAGGCGTTGGAACAACCGTTATTGGTATCTATTTCGTCGGCGAATAGGTAACGACGAAAACGAAATCACATTATCATTGGTTTCATATTAATCAAGCGTTGAAAAGCGCTAAAAAATAACATTTACAAAAAACGACCCGAAAGGATGCGGGCCGTCCAATTTGAGATCGTTTTGAGATCGTTAATTGCGGAGAAAGCGTATCAGGCGCGGGTGGCTTCTATCATCATAATGTCGGTGACAAAGGAACCGTCTGCCTGTACGTCAAAATGCTGTGCCACCTCGCCCGGCAGCGTTTTTTGCAGTTCGCGAATCGCGACAGCGAAATGTTCTGGCGTGCGCATACGTGCGATCCAACTGCTGAACTCCAGCGTCAGCCTGTCGCTGGTGACGTTACGCACGATAAACCCAGCATCGGTAAACAGGCTCAGCCATTCGCCCGGCGCGTAATTGCGCACGTGTGAGGTATCGCGCAGCTTCTCTACCGTCTGCAAATAGCTGTCCAGCAGCGGATGACCGGGCGAAACGACATCCATCATGATCACGCGCCCACCCGGTTTCAGGACGCGCCGCATTTCACGTAACGCCTGTCCGACATCATGCCAGTGATGCGCGGAATAACGGCTGATGATGATATCTGCGCTGCTATCCTCGAATGGTAAAGACTCGGCTACGCCTTGCTGAACGCGGATGTTATTCAGCCCTTTTTCTGCGGCAGCCTGACTCACCACGTCCAGCATTTGGGAAGACAAATCGTAGGCGATAACTTCCGCGACGGCCTGTGCAGCGACGAAACTGGCATGTCCGGCACCGCAGCCGACGTCGATCACGCGCGCCTGCGGAAAGGGCGCTAATAAAGCAGCCAACTGGGTTAAATCTTTGCCCTGCGCATGCACCGCACTGGTCAGGTAGTTCTGCGCCTGTGAGCCGAACTGGTGTTCGACGCGATGATTATGGTTCTGTTTTTCTTCCATCATTGCTCTCGCTTTATCTGAATTGCTTTCGTTTTATCATGGGTTAAACGGCGGCGCGCCAGCCACTAAAGAAGACGTCGGTCTGAGAACACTATCCTTGGTCTAAGAACACTATAGTGAGGAAAAAATACGGGTACAATATGAGCATTTATACGGGTATAAAATACTCCCTGTTTGATTAACATGTCTTGCATTAGCGCTGCTGTCATCGTAAGCCACCTATACGAGCGGGATGAAAAGGGCACCTGACTATGTCTGCACATTCGTTTATACCTGCCAATTCTCTGAGCGGCCCAAAAGCGCTGGGGGCTTTCTTACGGGCGCTGCGTGAGCGGACTACGCCGGAAATGGTCGGCCTGCCAGCCTCCGGGCGGCGGCGCACCAGTGGGCTACGCCGCGAAGAGCTGGCGCAAATCGCCCGTATCAGCACCACCTGGTATACCTGGCTTGAACAGGGGCGTGATGTGTCCGCTTCGGCATCGGCGCTGCTCCGTGTATCGCAGGCGTTAAAACTGGAACCCGCAGAGCACGATTATCTTTTTAGCCTTGCTGGCGTGAAGGATCCTCAGAAGCAGAGTAGGGCAACGTCGCCGGATGCGCAGGTTGCCGCCAGCCTGTATCACATCACTTGTCCTGCGTATCTTCTGGATGGCAGCTGGAATATGCTGGCGTGGAATGCGCCGTCGGAACAGCTGTTTGCCGGATGGCTGGGACACGATCCCGAGCCGAACCTGCTGCGTTTCATGTTTCTGAACCCGCTGGCACGATCGCTGGTGGTCAATTGGCCGGAACGAGCGAAGCGGGTGGTGGCGGAGTTCCGTGCGGAATCAAGCCATTACGCACCGACTGACGCCGTTCGGCAAATCGTGATGTCGCTGTGTGAAGAAAGCCGTGAGTTCAATCTCTGGTGGTCGCAGCAGGCGGTAACCGCGCGTGAAGGCGGCGAGCGACGCTTCCATCATCCTTTGCTTGGCGATATTGCCTATCATCAACAGACTTTCCACCCTGCCGTGCAGAGCGAATTTAAGCTGGTGATGCTGATCGCCCAGTAAACGCGGCAGGCATCGTGCAGCTTGTCTATACTGACTTTGATCTGTATATTCATACAGTGCTGTCGGAGGGTCAGTATGCGCAAAATCATTCATGTTGATATGGACTGCTTCTACGCAGCAATTGAGATGCGTGATAACCCGCGCCTGCGCGATATTCCTCTGGCGATTGGTGGGAGCGCCGATCGCCGTGGCGTCATCAGCACCGCTAACTATCCTGCCCGACGCTACGGTGTCCGCAGCGCGATGGCAACGGCAACCGCCTTGCGCCTGTGCCCACACCTCACGTTGTTGCCGGGGCGCATGGAGGTGTATAAGTCCACCTCGCGCCAAATCCGTGAGATCTTCTCCCGCTACACGTCGCTGATCGAACCCCTTTCTCTGGATGAAGCCTATCTGGATGTCACCGATAGCCCGCATTGCAACGGTTCAGCGACGCGCATCGCCGAAGACATCCGTCGAACCATCGCCGATGAACTGAATCTGACCGCCTCGGCGGGGATTGCGCCGATCAAATTTCTGGCGAAGATCGCCTCTGAGTTAAATAAGCCGAATGGACAATATGTGATTACACCGGAGCAGGTGGATGATTTCCTGCTGACGCTCCCGCTGGAGAAGATCCCCGGTGTCGGGAAGGTAACGGCGAAACGGCTGGAAGAGCGTGGCCTGCACACCTGTGCGGATGTTCGAGTGTATGCGCTGGCGGATCTGCTTAAAGAGTTTGGCAAATTTGGCCGCGTGCTGTGGGAGCGATGTCAGGGGATCGATGAGCGACGGATTTCACCCGATCGGCTGAGGAAGTCGGTCGGCGTGGAGAAGACGCTGGCGCAGGATATTCACGACTGGGAGCAGTGTGAAAACCTGATTGAAGAGCTTTATGAGGAGCTGGAAGTCCGCCTGAAACGGGTGAAGCCCGACCTGCATATTGCGCGTCAGGGCGTCAAACTCAAGTTTGATGATTTTCAGCAAACGACGCAGGAGCATGTGTGGCCAGTGCTGAATAAACAGGATCTGTTGAAGATCGCGCAACAAACCTGGCAGGAGCGGCGTAAATCCAGAGGCGTCCGGCTGGTTGGGCTACATGTGACGCTGCTCGACCCGCAAATTGAGCGACAGCTGGTGTTTGATTGGGGATAAGGCTGTTCAGTTGAGGATAAAAAAGGGCGACGTCTCTGCGCCGCCCTGATTTTTACGACTACGTGATTACGCGCGTGGCGGAATCGCTTTCAGCAGCGCTGTCAGCAATTTCCAGTACAGATCGACGCTGCCGATATGCACTTGCTCATCCGGCGAGTGTGGCCCAGTGATGGTCGGCCCGATGGAAACCATATCCATGTCCGGGTACGGCTTCTTGAACAGGCCGCATTCCAGACCGGCGTGAATCACCATGATGCTCGGCGTCTTGTTGAACAGCTTCTGGTACGTTTCGCGAACCAGTGCCATGATCGGCGAATGCGCATCCGGCTGCCAGCCTGGGTAGCCGCCTTTCGGTGACGTTTTCGCGCCAGCCAATTGGCCCAGCGCTGTCAGCGTACCAACAACAGCGTCTTTACCGCTGTCGATCAGCGAACGAATCAGGCAGATAATTTCCGCGTGATCGTCTTCCATCGTAACAACGCCCAGGTTCAGCGACGTTTCCACCACGCCTTTGACGTCGTCGCTCATGCGGACCACGCCGTTCGGCGTGGCATTGAGCAATGCCAGCAGGCGATCGCGGCTGTCTTGCGTCAGCGGATGCTCGTTGCTGTCGCTGGCTTCCACCAGCACGGTCACGTTTTTCTCAACGGCGGACAGCTCATTTTTCAGCACAGCCAGATAATCCTGGCTCAGCGCTTTCAACTGCTCGACGTTAGCGGCAGGCAGTGACAGCGTGGCGAAGGCTTCACGCGGAATCGCGTTACGCAGCGTTCCTCCATTCAGATCGAGAATGCGGATATCCAGCGCTTTCGCCTGCTCGAACAGGAAACGTGCCAGCAGCTTGTTGGCGTTGCCCAGCCCCAGATGGATGTCGCAACCAGAATGGCCGCCTTTCAGCCCTTTAATCGTCAGCTTCAGCGTGTGGTAACCGGCAGGTGGCAGCTCGCGCACCAGCGGCAGGCGGGTGATGAAATCAATACCGCCAGCGCAACCCATGTAGATTTCGCCTTCTTCTTCCGAATCGGTATTGATCAGGATTTCGCCCTGAAGCCAGTTAGGTTGCAGGCCAAACGCGCCATCCATACCGGCTTCTTCCGTCATGGTCAGCAGCACTTCCAGCGGACCGTGCTCGACGCTCGGATCGGCTAGCACCGCCAGCGCAGAAGCCATACCAATGCCGTTATCCGCGCCCAGCGTGGTGCCGCGTGCTTTCAGCCACTCACCGTCAACGTAAGGCTGAATTGGATCGGTAGTGAAATCGTGTACGGTGTCGTTATTTTTTTGCGGCACCATGTCCAGATGCGCCTGCAACACGACAGGTTTGCGATTTTCCATACCTGCGGTTGCCGCTTTGCGCAGCAGAATATTGCCGACCTGATCGCGCTCGGTATAGATGCCTTTTTCTTTAGCCCATTCCAGAATGTGCTCGGCCAGCGCTTCTTCATGATAAGAAGGGTGCGGAATAGAACAGATTTTGGCGAAAATATCCCATAGAGGCTGGGGGGAAAGTTGAGATAATTCAGACACTATTTGAGTCTCCTTTTTAGCCACCTATCTTCGCACTCTGGCGTGCAGGCGCTACAGGTTAAAAATTAATCGCGGTTAGCCACAGAACATGGCGCGTCAACGCAGAATATCATTTTCCATCAAAGCAGGGGAATTGCCGTCGGCCCCGTCTTACTTTTCCTGCTGCAATATGAACCAATGGGCCCGGCAGGGCGCAGGTTGTCAGGAAAAACTCGATTCTCACGTTGAGAAAAACTGGTTTTTATGTTGTTGGCTATCTATAATCTCGCGCAACCTTTTTCCCCCCTCAGACTCAACTTAAGCCGTTTTTTATTCGGCTGGGATATATTTTATGAGCGAAAAGTACGTCGTAACCTGGGATATGTTGCAAATTCATGCCCGTAAACTGGCACAGCGTTTACTGCCTGCCGAACAATGGAAAGGCATCATTGCTGTTAGTCGTGGTGGTCTGGTTCCTGGCGCGCTGTTGGCGCGTGAGCTGGGCATTCGTCACGTTGATACCGTTTGCATCTCCAGTTATGACCATGACAACCAACGCGAAATGAAAGTCATCAAGCGTGCCGAGGGAGATGGCGAAGGATTCATCGTAGTTGACGATCTGGTTGATACTGGCGGTACGGCGAAGGCGATTCGTGATATGTACCCGAAAGCGCACTTTGTGACCATTTTCGCCAAACCTGCTGGTCAACCGCTGGTCGATGACTACGTGATTGATATTCCACAGGATACTTGGATTGAACAGCCGTGGGATATGGGCGTGGTTTTTGTTCCGCCTTTGTCTGGCCGTTAATCGTCAGAGCGAATATTCGTTTCCAACAATGCCCGGTTTAGCCGGGCATTGTTGTTTTTGACAGCGGTTGTTTCTGAACCTCATCTTTATCTGACGCAAGCTTTGATCTGATCGTGTGTTTCTGCCGTTGATATTTGTCTTCTCTGGCCTGAATTCGTTACACTTTAATGGGTGACGAGAAGTCGTCTGATGTCCGCTAACAGCGGTTTACATTAACGGAGGCTGCTGTGGCGCAAGCTAACCTGTCTGAAACGCTATTCAAACCGTCCTTTAAACATCCAGAAACCTCGACGTTGGTCAGACGTGCGCGGAATAGTCAGGATGTGCAGGGGCTGCATTCTACGCTGGAAGGGGAGAAGACCCGCAGTTGGTATCGGTTGATTAACCGGCTGATGTGGATTTGGCGTGGTGTCGACCCGTGGGAAATCGAAGACGTGCTGTCGCGCATTGCTGCCAGTAAGGCCGACAGAAGCAACGAGCAACTGCTCGATACGGTGATCGGCTACCGAGGCGGCAACTGGATTTATGAATGGGCGAAGCAGGGGGCAGACTGGCAGCAGCGGGCGCTCGAGAATGAAGACGGGGCACAAACCGGGCAACTCTGGTTGAATGCTGCCAACCTCTACAGCATTGCTGCCTATCCGCATATTAAAGGCGATGAGCTGGCGGAACAGGCACAAACGCTGGCAAACCGCGCCTATGAAGAGGCCGCCAAGTACCTGCCTTATGAACTCAAAGAACTGACCTTCCCGATTACGGGCGGCGGTACGCTGACCGGTTTTCTGCATATGCCAGCGCAGGCGAAAGCGCCTTTCCCTACTGTGCTTATGTGCGGCAGCCTGGAAATGTTGCAGAGCGATTATCATCGCCTGTTTCAGGACTATTTTGCGCCAGCGGGCATGGCAATGCTGACGATTGATGTTCCCTCCGTTGGATTTTCTTCCCGTTGGAAACTGACTCAGGATTCCAGTTTCCTGCATCAGCAGGTCTTGCGTGCGCTGCCGGATGTCCCGTGGGTCGATCACACCCGCGTTGTGGCGTTTGGCTTCCGTTTTGGTGCCAATATTGCCGTTCGTCTGGCATATCTGGAATCGCAGCGCTTATGCGGTGTGGCCTGTCTTGGCCCCGTCGTGCACCACCTGTTAAGCGATCCGGATCGCCAGCAGCAGGTGCCGGATATGTTTATGGATGTACTGGCGAGTCGGCTGGGTATGCCGTTCTCGACAGATGCCTCGCTGAAAACCGAGCTGGGGCGCTATTCGCTGAAAACGCAGGGGCTGTTAGGGCGCCGTTGCCCGACACCGATGCTGGCAGGCTACTGGGATAACGATCCGCTTTGCCCGAAAGAAGAGGCCAGCATGATTGTGAATTCATCCGCACAAGGGAAACTGCTGCCGGTTAATTTCTCGCCGGTGTATCAGAATTTCCACCGCGCACTACAGCAAATCAGCAGATGGTTGCAGGATAAAGTGTGTTGAACATGATGGATAAAAACGTGAGCATCGAGCAGTAACCTTGTGCCAATTGGTTGATAAATTACCATTCTCTGCTAAAAAGAATGTTCAACCAGAGGAGATCGTAGATGATGTTACCGAGTGGACACCCCAAAAGCCGACTCATGAAAAACTTTACGTCGTTGGGGCCTTATATCCGTGAAGCGCAGTGCGAGGATACCGCGTTCTTCTTTGATTGCCTGGCGGTCTGTGTCAACATCAAGCCCGCGCCAGAACAGCGGGAATTCTGGGGCTGGTGGCTGAATTTGGAAGATACCGGCACAGGTTTTGCCTATGAGTATCACTACGGTTTGTTTGATAAACAAGGCAACTGGCGTGAGGAAAAAATCAAGGATAAAGCCGTGATGGAACAGGTGGAAAATGCCAGAAAGGCTTTCCATGTTCGATTGGAGAAGCAAGTTAACGCGCTGGAACCCGCCTGTACCCTCGTCGCTCGACCGTGATACTTCCCTGACGATCCCCGATTTATTCGCAGGTTTTCGCGTTGTGCCTGTTGGCATAACGCGTCTGTCCTGCTACAACGTTTTCCTTATTCTTATTTTTTGACATTCAACGGCAGAAAAATTATGAGCGGCAGCCAGACTTTGGTTGTGAAACTGGGCACCAGCGTGCTAACCGGCGGTTCGCGCCGTCTTAACCGCGCCCACATTGTTGAACTGGTGCGTCAGTGTGCGCAGCAACATGCGGCAGGGCATCGGATTGTTATTGTTACCTCTGGGGCGATTGCCGCCGGGCGTGAACATTTGGGTTATCCCGAACTCCCGGCCACGATTGCGACCAAACAACTGCTAGCCGCTGTGGGTCAAAGTCGCCTGATTCAACTGTGGGAACAGCTGTTTTCCATCTACGGTATCCACGTCGGGCAGATGCTGCTGACGCGTGCGGATATGGAAGATCGTGAGCGTTTCCTCAACGCGCGCGACACCATGCGAGCGCTGCTGGATAACAATATCGTCCCGGTCATTAATGAAAACGACGCCGTTGCGACCGCCGAGATCAAGGTCGGTGACAACGACAACCTGTCTGCGCTGGCGGCGATTCTGGCCGATGCAGATAAGCTGCTGCTGCTGACCGATCAGGCTGGGCTGTTTACCGCCGATCCGCGCAATAATCCTGATGCGGAGCTGATCCGTGAAGTCACCGGCATCAACGATGCGCTGCGCAGCATTGCGGGCGATAGCGTATCTGGCCTCGGAACGGGCGGCATGTCGACCAAATTGCAGGCTGCCGATGTGGCCTGCCGTGCCGGTATCGATGTAGTGATTGCTGCCGGCAGCAAACCGGGTGTGATTGGCGATGTGATTGCCGACATCTCCGTCGGAACGCGTTTTCATGCGCTCGATGCGCCACTGGAAAGCCGCAAACACTGGATTTTCGGTGCTCCACCTGCGGGGGAAATTACCGTCGATGATGGTGCGCTCTCGGCGATCCTCGAACGCGGCAGTTCGCTGTTGCCTAAAGGCATCCGCACCGTAGAAGGGAACTTCTCTCGTGGTGAAGTGATCCGCGTGCGTAGTCTGGCAGGCCGCGATGTGGCGCATGCCGTGACGCGCTATAACAGCGATGCGTTGCGTATGATTGCCGGACACCACTCTCAACAGATTGCCGATATTCTTGGCTACGAATATGGTCCGGTGGCTATCCACCGCGACGATATGATTATCAATTAAGGAGTTCGCGATGCTTGAACAAATGGGTAAAGCGGCAAAAGCGGCCTCTTATCAGCTAGCGGTCTTGAGCACGGCTCAGAAAGACCGCGCGCTGCTGACGATTGCGGATTTGCTGGAAGCCGAGAGTGCGACGATTCTGGCGGCTAACGCGCTGGATTTAGCCGATGCGCGCCAAAATGGCATGAGTGAGGCGTTGCAGGATCGCCTGCTCTTAACGCAGGACAGACTGAGCGCGATTGCCAGCGATGTGCGTCAGGTCTGTCGCCTGACCGATCCGGTAGGGCAGGTGATTGACGGCAGCATGCTGGATAACGGGCTTAAGCTGGAGCGTCGCCGCGTGCCGCTCGGCGTGGTCGGGGTGATTTATGAAGCGCGCCCGAACGTCACCATTGATGTGGCGTCCCTGTGCCTGAAAACCGGTAACGCGGTGATTCTGCGCGGCGGAAAAGAGACGTACCGCACCAATGCGGCGACAGTAAAAGTGATTCAGCAGGCGCTGTCGCAGTGCGGCCTGCCTGCCGCTGCGGTGCAGGCAATTGAAAGCCCAGATCGTGAGCTGGTCAATCAGTTGCTGAAGCTCGATCGCTACGTGGATATGCTGATTCCGCGTGGCGGTGCTGGTCTGCATAAGTTGTGTCGCGAACAATCGACGATTCCGGTCATCACCGGTGGTATCGGCGTTTGTCACATCTATGCTGACGACAGCATCGATTTCGACAAAGCGCTGACGGTCATTGAAAGCGCCAAAGTGCAGCGCCCTAGCGCCTGCAACAGCCTGGAAACGCTGCTGGTCAATCAACAGATTGCCGACCGCTTCCTGCCAGAGCTGAGCAAGAAAATGGCCGCTGCGGGCGTTACGCTGCACGCTAGCCCTTCAGCGATGCCTTATCTGACCGGTGGCCCGGCAAGCGTCGTTGCGGTGGAAGAGGCCAACTATAACGATGAATGGCTCTCTAACGACCTGAACGTTACGCTGGTGGACGATCTGGATGCGGCAGTTGCCCATATTCGCGAATATGGTACACAGCACTCTGATGCGATTCTGACGCGTTCCTTGAGCAATGCGGAACGCTTCGTGCGTGAAGTGGATTCCTCTGCGGTGTATGTCAACGCCAGTACGCGCTTCACCGACGGCGGTCAGTTCGGTCTGGGCGCGGAAGTGGCGGTCAGTACCCAGAAACTGCATGCGCGCGGCCCAATGGGACTGGAAGCGCTGACCACCTATAAGTGGATTGGTTATGGCGACGATTTGATTCGCGCCTAATTACTTAATGGCTGCGTATATCAAAGAGATATGCGCAGCGTTATTTTTATTCCGCTTTTTACTTCAGATATTTTCTAAATAAAACATCTCATTCCAATTGTGATTTTTTGCTGTGTTATATGTAGTTAACTTAAAGTTTAATACAGCAATACAAACGCAATAAAATAACCGCATAAGAGAAATATCCTCCAATAGTAACAGGCTATGCTTTGTGGGCGTTTCACAAATACATAACCTGTCTTGCTATCGGAGGATAAAGGGTAATAATTACTTATCCTCTATTACAATAACGCGTTATTTCACATTAACGCTGATGCTTCTCTGCGGCAGAGTGGATTGAGTCGGCGGTTTCACGAGCATTCTTTTCCATATCAGTGACGTACTGAAAGATAACGACTTACGCTGCTCAATGAGTGGAAAGGGTTGCTGTTACGACAATGTGGTAATGGAAAGCGTTTGTCAGCAGAGAAGAGGCGATGAATACGATACTCGATTATATCGAAGTGTTTTATTAATCGTCGTCGCAAACATTCAACGCTGGGTTATCAAACACCGGTGGATTATGAAATGGCGGCGTAATTAGGTGGGAGTGATTTCACATGATTAGGGACCATCTTTCTGGTACTTCACCCGAAGAAGAGGGTGACTATAGGAAACATGCTCCACATGCGTGTCCGTTAAGCCGAAAAACTATAGCATATGACGCTATTAGCACGGAAAATTATCAGAACAGCGTGGATGCTGATAAAATCAGCAGACGATCGCCAAACGCTTGACTTGACGTGCCATTATCACTAATTTGTCACCCCGTAGTTCACGTCAGGCTCTCGTCACGACGATCCCAAAGCCGATATAGCTCAGTTGGTAGAGCAGCGCATTCGTAATGCGAAGGTCGTAGGTTCGACTCCTATTATCGGCACCACTAGCTCCTCCGAATACATCCGAGAAAGTCCATAAAATCCTTTAAAATCAATTATTATTGCTACTTTTACGTCCATGTGCGTCCGATATTGTCCAGTGACATCCGGGTATTAATGTGTATAGGATTGTGTATAGACAGGTTAGATAAAGGATTCCTATACACATGGCACTCAACGATATGCAGGTTCGTAGCGCGAAGCCTGAAGAAAAGCCTTATACACTCGGTGACGGCTTAGGGCTTTCATTACTTATTGAGCCGACAGGCAGCAAAAGCTGGCGTTTTCGCTATCGTTTCGGCGGTAAGCCCAAGATGATCTCTTTCGGCGCTTACCCATTGGTGAGTCTGGCTGAAGCGCGTAAAAAACGCGATGAAGCACGTAAGCAGGTATTAGACGGTATTAATCCAAGCGAGCATCGCAAAGCACAAAAACTTAATCTGATGTCTGAATCAGAGAATACCTTTGAAATAATCGCGCGTGAGTGGCACGCCATGAAAAGTGCGCGTTGGTCGACGGGGTACGCTTCTGACATCATGGAAGCCTTCAGGAATGATATTTTCCCCTATGTGGGGAAACGTGCCATCGCAGAGATAAAACCGCTAGAACTGCTGAATGTCATGCGCAAGATGGAGAAGCGCGGTGCATTAGAGAAAATGAAAAAGGTTCGCCAGCGTTGTTCCGAGGTATTCCGCTATGCGATCGCAACGGGGAGGGCAGAGATCAACCCAGCTGCGGACTTGACTAGTGTACTTACCACGCACAAAGCACAGCATTACCCATTCCTTAAAGCTGATGAGATCCCGGCGTTAATTCAGGCGGTTGAGTCCTATACCGGTAGCGTATTAGTGCAAATAGCGGCCAAACTGCTGATGTTGACCGGCGTGAGAACGATAGAGCTCCGTGCGGCAGAGTGGTCAGAATTTGATCTCGAGCACGCAATCTGGGAAATCCCAGCGGAAAGAATGAAAAAGCGACGTTCTCATCTTGTCCCCTTGTCCACACAAGCGCTATCTTTGTTAAGCCAACTACAAACCATCAGTGGCAACTATAAATATGTGTTTCCCGGTCGGAACGATCCCAATAAGCCCATGAGCGAGGGAAGCATCAACCGTATGATAAAGCATATAGGTTATGAGGGACGGCTAACGGGGCATGGTTTCAGGCATACCATGTCGACTATCCTGCATGAACAAGGCTATGACTCTGCATGGATTGAAATGCAGTTGGCGCATGTAGATAAAAATAGTATTCGTGGGACTTACAACCATGCTCTTTATCTTGAACAACGCCGAGATATGATTTCTTGGTATAGTGAATTTCTTGTGAAAGGGAACTAATGATGAGTATTAAAAAAACTGAAATAAGAAATTGTATTAGCAAGTTAGCCAATAATATCAGAGCTGAAAAAATTGACTATAGTAGCTATCTTGAACTTTACTCTGGAGATGAAAATATAAGGAATATAAATAATATTAATAATAGTGTTATTTATGGGAGAAGAGGCTCTGGCAAAACTCATCTTTTAAAAGCTTTGTCAGAAGATGTACTGAATGATTTCTCAAAGGATAAAATATTTCCTGTTTATATAGATTTAAGACGAATTATACCTTTGATTCCAACTAGTTCTGAGAGTCAAGATGTAAATGTTGTGCTAATATTTAAGTATTTAATTCAAGAAGTATCATATTCACTTTATCAAAATATCCCTACTATTTTGGAGATGAGCGAGTTTGATACTAAAAATCAAATTTTATTTGAAATTAAGCTAAGTGAATTAAAAGAGTTATTTTCAGAACTGTATTTGGAATTTGATGGAAGAGAACTGAAAAAAACAAATGATCTTACTGTGTCAGAAGAAGAAGTGAAGAGCATTAATGGCGGTTTGGAAGTATCCAAGAATCCTAGCTTGAAGCTATCTGCTGAGGGTTCAATTAAGGAATCAAAAAAAACAGAAGTTAGAATGCATATTTCTATTCTTCATATAACAAATACCATCGAGAAAATCATTGAATCTTTAGGGGTGAGATATATTATGATTTTGCTTGATGAGTGGTCTGAGATATCTAAAGATACACAGCCAGCGCTAGCTGAGATAATTAAGAAAACATTTTCAGCTATAAGTGTTATTACAAAAATTGCTGCAATTCCAAATAGAACTAATCTTGGGTTCAAGAATGATAATAAATTCTTTGGGTTAGAGGATGGTGGGGACATATTCGGCTATCACTTAGATCTAAGATATGTATTTGAAGTAAACAAAAATCAAACTCGAGATTTTTTTAATGATCTCTTGTATAAACATCTTTCATCTATAGATAAAAATGAAATAGATGCTTTAATTAAAAAAGAGAAAAAAACAAAAGATAGTTTTATTAATATTATGTTTGCAAATGTCTCATTGAATGAAATTTTAATTGCTTGCGCGGGGATTCCTCGGGATTTCATGAATCTTTTCCTGAATAGTTATGATAGGTTTATGCTTTCTTCTAGCTCAAGTGCATTAAGGATAAGCGTTAAGAATTTGCGTTCTGCAAATGCCGAATGGTATGAAAAAGATAAAAAAGAACAGGTTGATAAAAATGAAATTGAAAAAATCTTTTAACTAAAATTGTGCAAGAAGTGATCGAAAAAAAGAAGTCTATGCATTTTCTCATTCCAGAGAAATATTCAAATAATAAGCATATACAAAATCTTATTGATTTTAGAGTGATACATTTACGGAAAAGCGGTTACTCGCATCAAGATCATGCAGGGGTTTCTTATAACGTTTATTCCATAGATTATGGATGCTATAATTCATTGAATATAACAAAAAATAAATTAGATACTAGCGTTATTAATGACATTAACATTAAGGAATTGAGAGAGATTAGACGAATTTCTTTAGAGGATTCTTTTTTTCAGGCTTTTATGATGGATATTGGAGAAGCTTTCATTTGTCCTCATCTATCGTGTAAAAAACCTATCGATGTAAATCATCCTGCATATGTAAAACAAGGGCTGTGTAATAATTGTTTTGATAAGGTGATTTAATTTTTAATTAAAATGTGAAATATGGGTTGTTTTAAAAAAAATCCTTTTTTCTATATTATCTTATTGGGTTGTATTCTATTAATGCAAGTTGTGATTTTTTTTAATGAAAGTGTGGTCTTTCGGTTTTCATATTTTATGAATAATAGATATGTAAATACACTAATTTTTTTTATAAATTAACAGAGTGTTGATTGAGTTTTCGCTAACATATCTGGTTTAAAAATAGATTAAATGAAAAAATTGATATGATGGTGAGAGCTATTTTTACTTGTTTATTCACACAAGGAGTTATACCACACTTGAAGTGTACGCGCATTTCATCTGCTGGAACCGGATATCAATCAGAAAATGTACGGGCTACTGGAATATAAATAACTTCACACATTGATGTTCGACTTCTCATCGTGCAAGGCCAATGCTGACGGGGTACTGCATCCAATAAATGTAGCGCTATTATGCAAAACTATTTATCAGCTTGCTGAACACGGTATAACTGAACTAGTTAGTGATGCTGTTTTTGGCTCAAGTATTATCAGAATTTCGCATTTGCGGGCTACAATTACGTACATGGCTGATGCCACGTAACGTGGCACAGACATAGATAAGCTATACGTGTAATACAATAAGGCTAGGAAATTTCAAAATCCTGTCTATCTGTGAACCTAAAAGCAAACCAGACAGTATTAAAATTGCGCCATTTAGCTAGTGAGGAAAGATGAAAAAACACCAGCCGTGACGGTCTGCAGGTTCCTGCCGTGTGTGCCATCGAAAATGATGTGGGTTATCCCGAATGACACAGGCGGTTTTGGGGATGAAGAGCAGGTAAGCCTAGTATTTTTCAGGATCGAACTGATTCTATTACAGGAACGAATGGAAGAGATTAATTGTGTGATCGCATTTAAGCCGTGCAAACGGACAGAAAAGTAGCTAACAGCATGACCAGAGGCTTTTTTATATCCCTTCCAGACCCCACCAATCGCATTTCATACGCACCAGTGAAAAACTAATCCCACGTACGATACTCAAACGGGAACCTCAAAACTGTGGCACAGCGGTGCGGCATGAATCACGTCTAAACACTCTCGCGCGCAATGCTATCCCCGCCACGCCTGCCCGCTTTGTGTAGCGCTTTTCATGCAGTTGCATGGAAGCGCTCAGGCCGCGCCAGTACTGGCGCTGTAGGGCAGATTCAGGGGGAAGTATTGCATGCAATTCCATGCACCGTATGCATGCACGGTCAAAAAATCGCTAGCCAGAGAAAAAAGCTCGCAAAAAAGCCCGCGCAATGGCGGGCGACTTCCTGATGCTGACGGTAATGAAATTATAATCTGACTAATTAACTCCGCAGGGTTGAGGCTGGATAATCCTTATATTTTTTCTGCATGGCCGGGGATAACGGAATATACGGCACCGGCAGATCTTTTCGGTTCGATGGCTGAATAATTTCCTCTATCGATTCCAGTGTCCGGAAAGTTGCTGAGCATTCAATATTCCGGCATTGGTGATAGCGCTGTTTAACGTTCTCCGATAACGAGCGACTGGTTCGCGCATGGGCAGCGTGGCCGCAGAACGGGCAGTGCATCATGGCTTCGCCCCTTGTGTTTTGTTTTTCTGTGCCAACTCTTTGTTCATTACCATCTGACGCGCCGGACTTTTGTAGAGATCCATATCAACGCCGGTGAGTGCCGGACGGTGGAGGTTAAGCTGTGAGATAACCGGTTCCTGTTCCATATTGAAGGTGTAATAGTGGCTCTGGGTCAGCACATGCGCACCCAGTTCCTGAAACAGAGTGTTATGGGGGGGTTCCTCTCCTCTCATTTCCAGCTCACGCAGGCGCAGGGCGAAAGCCCGTACCATAGCAGGGCTAATATTTTTCATCGCTGCCGTCCATTCACTCTGAGCGTAGACGGAGAATGCCTCCAGATGGGAATTGACGTAAGCTTTTCCGGATGTGCAGGCGGCCAGCATGGCACGAGATTTTTCGGCCTCTAGTTCAGCAATCAGCGTGGTGAATTCTTCTGCCAGCTCACGACCGGTCACTCGCTTACCGTGTTCAGCTTTCAATTCTGGGGTCATCACACCGCGCAATTCACGGAAACGGGTACGCCAGTTATGATCTGCCTCAGCACTTTCCTCTAGGGCATTATGGCGTTCTTTCTCACTGTGGGTAATGGCTGCGCCGATATCGTTCAGTTTCAGCATATTCTCCGTGTGGGCGGCTTTTGCTTGGCTGAATGACTCCAGCGCGTTGTTTGTGCTGACGGTGGCGTTATGGCTGGCCTTTTCATTCATGACGTTCAGAGCACTGTCGATGAGATTACGTGTTTTCTCATCCTGGGTGCTGCCAATGGTTTTCAGTACTGCGGTAAGCATGTCAGTTTTCATTATCGGGTTCTCTGTGTTTTCAACCTGAAGCTATTCTGCCGCTCACCACACAACTCCCGCTATCTGAGCTGGTTGTGTCACTTCCCACACAAAACAATCTCTACAGCACGCCGCCCCCCAATTGAGAACTAACTCTTTTATAAAACTATTCACTACTCTTCATCTGAGAAAAAAGAATAGATAAATCAATAAATAAATGGGTGAAGAGTTGATAAGGAACTCTTCACCGAGTGTTCATACTGTTCACCCGCTTTTTTGAGCCTTTTTTCTGGCGAGCGGCTTTTTTAGAACTTTTATCTATAGCTGGGAGGAAAAATAAAGAAAGGAATTATTAGCAATGTACATTGCTGCACGTGGTTGCATAACACTGCACTAAAATGCGATCTAAGGCGAATATTTAACCAGTTTGTATCATCAATAGCACAACTTCCCCTTGTTGCGGTCTCCGAAAATATTCACATAATAGCGAGCTACCAGAGAAATCCAGCGCCATCCGGCCAGAGCCGGGCGGACATTAACGAGGTAGCGCCACATGTTGTCAGCCATCCCCCCAGCCCCCATTCCTGCTATGCCCCCGATGCCACAGCATCCGGTCAGAGAGCGCTTAATGCGTCTACCGGAAGTGCTGCACGTCACCGGCATTTCTCGCTCAACGCTGTATGAACTGAGCGGCCGCAAGGCCTTTCCCGCCCGAGTCCCACTGGGTGGGAAGAACGTCGCGTGGGTTGAGTCCGAAATTCATCACTGGGTGGCCGAGCGTATCGCCGCCCGTCAACAGGAGAACCACGCATGATCACCTTAACTATCGCCGGGCAGTCGGTCACACTTGATGAACGGGAAGCCCTCAGTCTGTGCGACCAACTGTTTCCCGCTATCCGTAACCCGGCCACCGTTGCCGCCCGTGAACAGCGTTTCGGGGCGTTGCTGCTGAGCGTTGCACCGACGCCCGCCACCTCTGATTCTCCCCGGCGTTACTACGCATCCCGTGCCGGTGATGCGCTGACCAACTGCTGAGGCTGTTCATGACTGCGCAATTTATCCGTTTCCCCGGCTTGCCTGCCGGGGCTTTTTGGCGTTATAGTTTCGCCGCTGCCGCAAAATCGGTAGCCGGGCGTGAGAACCCGAGTTACTCAACGGCGACACCAGACGCGCCATGCGTCTTTTTTTACGTCGCAGCCTTAGCACACCTGCATAATGTGCGGCAGCTTTTTAGCCGTTATTGCATCCAAACAATGGTGGCTCAGGCGGGGCAGCCTTCGGGCTGGCCGGTGTTCGTTGAGGCCGGTTTCTCACCCCCGTCTGGGCTACCACCCAAGTGTGAGAACTTCGGTGGTAGCAGCTTTCGCTACTCAACGGAGAATGCCACATGGCTACGACCCTCACCCCGTCACACCCGCAATTTACCTTTCTGTTTCTGGCCGTGCGTCGAGCCGAATTACGCGCCTTACCGCACCGTGAAGCCGTTATCGCCCCAGATGAAATCAGCGCCCGCCGTCTGCTGGCGCGTGACTATGTACTGTCGTTTGCTGGCCGTCTGCCGCTGCGGAGTACACGCCATGTTTGATGACACGCCCCTGACCCCAGAAGAGCTGACCGACCAGTGCCGCGCCTTAACCCATGCCGTAATTGAACTGGATAACCCGATGGCAAAAGAGGTGCTGTTGTTTGTGCTGGCCGAACGGCTGGAAGTGCTCTCGGCCACGCTGGATACACCTGACACGCTCGGCGACCTGAGCGACGTTGACTACACCGACACCACACTGCATTAAGGGGCGACACATGGCACACCTTACCGTGACACAGACTGTGAAACGCGCCAGCGGCCATTGGCCGCAACTGCTCCCGGCAGTGGGTATTCGCATTGGTGCCACCGGGCAGCATACCGCCTGCCCGATGTGCAAGGGCAAAGACCGTTTCCGCTTCGATAACAAAGCGGGGTGCGGCACATGGTTCTGCAACCAGTGCGGCGCGGGTGACGGCCTGAATCTGGTTGAGAAAGCCCTGAACCTGACGCCGACAGAAGCCGCCCTGAAAGTAGGCGCATGGCTGGGCGACCTGCCGGACAGCCCGACAGCGCCAACATCTGACGACGCAGACAGCGAGGCCGCCCGGCAACGGGCGGCGGTTCAGGCTCAGGCGAAACTGAAAGAGGCAGTGATACAGTCCGGTAACACCTACCTGAGCGCTAAAGGCTGGCCGGATATGGCCGTGCCCACCCTACAGAGTAAGCCGCTGCGCGTGGGCGGTGTTGCCTATCAGCCCGGTGATGTACTGGTGCCGCTGACCACACCAGAGGGGGAGGTGGTGAATCTCCAGCTTATCAACGCACAGGGTGACAAGCGCACGTTAAAAGGCGGACAGGTCAAAGGCACCTTTCACTGTTTCAGCGGCAAACAGGCCAGCGTTATCTGGCTGGCCGAGGGCTACGCCACCGGCTTAACGCTGCATCAGTTAACCGATGATGCGGTCTATGTCGCGCTCAGCGCGAACAACCTGCCATCCCTTGCCCGTGCGCTGAAAACCCGCCACCCGGCGGTCACACTGCTGATAGCCGCTGACCGGGACGAGAACGGCACCGGCCAGACCAAAGCCGAACAGGCCGCTACTGCCATCAATGGCCGTGTCGCGCTGCCGCCAGTATTTGGTGACTGGAATGATGTGTATCTTGCTGAGGGTGCCGATGCCACCCGGCAGCACCTGAATGCGTTTACCCAATCAGAGCCGGTCAGCCCGTTTGCGTCGCTGGGCGAGGCTGAATTCAAGGCCATGAGCGCCAGCGAGAAAGCGGAGAAGATACGTGAGCACTACCGCGATACGCTGGCGATTGACGCTTTTGGGGAAACGTTCTTCCAGTACCAGAACGGCGCGTGGAAAGTCCTGCCTTATCGCCTGTTAAGCCGGGATATTGCGGCACTGTTTCAGAAGATACAGGCGCCCTTTACCGCGTCCGGGATTGGCAGCGTGTTGGACACCCTGAAACTGATTATCCCGATGCAGGAAAAGCCCCAGCGTCGGTTAATCGGTTTTCGTAACGGGGTGTTTGATACCGTCAGCGGGGAATTTAAACCGCACCGCCGGGAGCACTGGCTGAATACCGTCAATGATGTGGATTACACGCCGTTTAAGGCCGGGGAAAATCTTGCCGATAACGCCCCACACTTCTGGCGCTGGCTGACCCGTGCCGCCGGGAACAACACGGATAAACAGGAGCGTATTCTGGCCGCGCTGTTTATGGTGCTGGCGAACTGCTACGACTGGCAACTGTTCCTTGAAGTCACCGGCCCCGGCGGCAGCGGCAAGAGTATTCTGGCCGAAATCGCCACCATGCTGGCCGGGGAGGACAACACCACGGCGGCCACCATCAACACCATTGAATCGTCGCGTGAACGTTCGTCGATTATTGGCTTCTCCTTAATCGTCCTGCCTGACCAAGAAAAATGGAGCGGTGACGGTGCAGGCATCAAGGCCATTACCGGCGGCGATGCGGTGATGGTTGACCCGAAATACCGTGACGCCTACTCGACCCGGATACCGGCGGTGATTCTGGCCGTGAACAACTCTCCGATGCGCTTTAGCGACCGCAGCGGCGGCGTGTCCCGTCGCCGGGTGATTATCCACTTCGGCGAAACCATCCCGGCCAGTGAACGCGATCCCAAGCTGAAAGAGAAAATCCGCGCTGAACTGGCGGTGATTGTGCGTCACCTGATGAAACGCTTTGAAGAGCCAAACGACGCCCGGACGCTGTTACAGGCACAGCAACACTCCGCTGAGGCACTGGAAATCAAACGGCAGGCTGACCCGCTGGTTGATTTTTGCGGCTACCTGCTGGCGCACGGCGACACCACCGGGCTGTATATGGGTAACGCCAACATCACGCCACGCAACCCGCGTAAATACCTGTATCACGCCTACCTGTCCTTTATGGAGTCGCACGGCCACCAGAAGCCGATCAGCCTGACGGCCTTTGGTAAGGTGCTGCCTAACATGATGTCGGAATACGGGCAGAGTTACCTCAAGGGCAGAACCAAGCAGGGCATACAGACCAATCTAGAGCTGAAAGACGAATCCGATGCCGACTGGCTACCCAAATGTGAGATAGCGAGGTAGACACCAGAAACGACAAAACCGGCTCCGGCCGGTTTTTTTACGTCCAGATACTTCAAAGGGTGACGAGTGACTCATCACCTATTTACCGACTCATCACGCATTAATTTATTGATTAATAAAAATAAAAAACCATGGTGAAGAGGGTGAACAGTTTTGTACAAAATCTTTTTATTGGGGATGTCAGAGAATACTTTTCTCAAAAATATCGGTTAATGGTCGAGTATTGCCGTGGTATCCGGCCACGTTAGCCGCTAGCCATTCCTGAACGCCGATATTTTCGAAAGAGACACCATAGCCACAATTGATAATCATATGCTCGAACAATAAACGCTGAGAACGTCCATTGCCTTCCCGAAACGGGTGAATTACATTCAAATCTGAATAGTATTCTGCTAACTGAGTTATTAGCGCTGGACGTTCAAGGCCTTGTAAAAAATCATCATTGGATAGCCGCATAAATATTTTATTGGCTTCAATTTCAATACGAGATACGGTGCAAAAACGTGTTTGACCTTTAGAAATATCAATACGCCGTATTTCTCCTGCCCAATCGAATAAATCCCCGAATATTTTTCCGTGCAGCCCACACCAATAATGCAGGTCGTAAGGCGGTTCTTCAAAATCATTATCGAGAACAGCTAATTCGGATAACTGACGCTCCGCATCGTCGAATTGACTGTCATCATTGATGCCGAGTTTGTTTATCAGAACATCGCTATCGGGGTAGGTATAAGGATCTTGCCCTGAGCCGTATTTATCAGACATAACCACTCGCCTTATACATAGCAATCAGGTTTTTTCTCAGAGCTTCCCTTTCCTGTTTGTCTGCGGGAAGCGGCGTATCCTCAACGCTGAACCCTTCAAGACGCATACTATCCCGATAGTTTTTGAGTTTCACCTGATTGTAGTAATCGCGCTTTTCATCCAGCGTCACCATAGGCGAGGATCGCGTTTTGTTTGGCAACACTTTTGTGGTGATTTTCCGATGCTGTCTAAATATCGACAGGTCGGTGTTTTTCAGTTTTTCGATCAGCCGTTCCCCGTCACCAAACACGCCCCATGACGAGATAGACAAAGCTTGCCGTTTGCCACTTTTTACGCGTGATATGCTGATATCCATCGTTGACTGGAGCGTGTTTAGCACTTCCTGTACTTTTCTTTCAGAGATACCTGTAGCGGTGACGATAGATTGCGTATTCGGGTAATCCTCTTGTATCAGAGCCGCGAGTACTGCCATTTCATAGCGCATGTGCTTCACCTTTAATCCGCATATATATGCGATAAAGAGTACCACAATTGCAGCCTAGCAGTATCTTACCTGCATTGGTGATGAGTAACTCGTCACCTGTTCACTCGCTGTTCACCACTTAACTCACTAAAAATAAAGATAAAAAATGAAAGGTGAAGAGGGTGAACAGTTTTTCAAAAAATCATTTTATTGGGCGGTATTGTGCATATTTCACAGCGAAGTTTTGCGTTTGCTTTTTGGGTCTCAAGCGCCGATGTGTATAGGTATGTGTATAAATAAAATTTTAATAACAAAAAATAATCAATAAAAACAATTATATATGTGGATTGGTTCGACTCCTATTATTACGTTTTAACGTCTCCCTAAGTCTACTCAAACACCCTTTAAACCCTTATAATACGCGGTTTTACGGCTCTTATTGTCTCTGCTCGTCTACTCACGTTCACAGAAATCTACGGTGAGTTGGGGGCATCGGTGGGGCATATCGTGTTCGGTCTAAAGCCGATGCCCCCAAATGAAGCTCAATGCCAGACAGGTAGAGACTGCCAAGCCTAAAGATAAACCCTACAAGTTAGCGGATGGTGGGGGCATGTATCTGGAGGTGTTCCCTAACGGCACCAAAAGCTGGCGCATGAAATACCGGATCGCAGGTAAAGAAAAACGTGTGGTGTTTGGTGTCTACCCGACCATTACCTTAGCCGATGCCAGAAGCAAAAGAGATGATGCTAAAAAGCTGCTGGTTAATGGCGTTGATCCGAGTGCGTTTAAGCAAGAAAGCAAACAAGCTCAAATCGAAGAAGTAAAAAATACCTTTCAGCAAATTGCACTCGAATGGCACAGCATGAAAGTGAAGAAATGGTCAGCGGGGTATGCCTCTGACATTCTTGAAGCGTTCAACAAAGACGTCTTCCCGTTCATTGGTCAACGCCCTGTTGCAGACATTAAGCCGCTGGAATTGCTAAACGTGCTGAAAAAAATGGAAGACAGGGGAGCGACCGAAAAAGCCAAGAAAGTGCGTCAACGCTGCGGCGAAGTGTTTCGCTACGCCATCGTGACAGGCAGAGCTGAGTATAATCCCGCGCCAGATCTCACCAGTGCCATGCAAGGGCATGAGTCCACACATTACCCGTTCCTAACCACTGAAGAGCTTCCGGCCTTCTTTAAAGCCCTTGCTGGCTACTCTGGTAGTGAACTGATGGTGCTGGCAGCGAGATTGCTGATCATTACTGGCCTGAGAACAGGTGAATTGCGCGGTGCGTTATGGTCAGAAATCGATACCAAGAAAGCGCTATGGGAAATTTCTGCTGAACGCATGAAAATGCGCCGTCCCCATATCATCCCGCTCTCTACCCAAGCGTTAGCCATTATCGAACAAATCAGAGCAATGACGGGGCAATTTCCTTTACTGTTTCCGGGACGCAATGATCCAAGTAAGACCATGAGCGAAGCCAGTATCAATCAGGTATTTAAGCGAATTGGCTATACAGGCCGGATTACGGGTCACGGCTTCCGTCATACCATGAGCACCGTTCTTCATGAACAGGGCTATAACACCGCATGGATTGAAACCCAACTGGCGCATGTGGATAAGAATGCTATCCGTGGCACCTACAACCATGCGCAATATCTCGATGGCAGACGTGAGATGCTGCAATGGTATGCCGACTACATGGCAAGCCTTGAGAAAGGCGGCAATGTGGTGCAGGGAGCGTTTAATCGACGTGGGTAAGGATAACTGCTGATGAAAGAAGGGCTATGTCTTAACGGGCATAGCCCTTTTTCTTGGCTAAAGCAGATAAGAATTAGGTCAGAATTTAAACTGATATTGATTAACTAATTGATTAATATGAAAATTGTAAAATACCTTAAAACAGCAAAATAAATAGCACTTATTGCTAAATAGCTCTACACCCCGCCCAGTGACAGCTCTCCCGCCATTCCATCTGTTTTTGTATGAAAAACACTCAATTCGAGTTCAATTCTGATTTCCCGACTGATAAAGCGTTCTCCGTGAATACATTCCACCTTCAGTGAGTGAAAGAAGCTTTCCACGCAGGCATTATCGTAACAGCAGCCTCTGGCGCTCATGCTCCCACGCAGGTTGTGGTGCTCCAGCACCCCCTGATAAGCCGCTGAACAATACTGCCCACCACGGTCGGTGTGAACAATCACATTCTGCGGTCGCTTTCTTCGCCACTGTGCCATCTGCAATGCATCACAAGCCAGCTGTGCTGTTATCCGTGATGACATCGACCAGCCAATAACGGCACGTGACCACAGGTCTATGACCACCGCCAGATACAGCCAGCCTTCATCTGTGCGTAAGTACGTGATGTCTCCTGCCCATTTCTGGTTCGGGCCGCTGGCGCTGAAGTCCTGCGCCAGCAGATTCTCCGATACCGGCAGGCCGTGCTTACGGTAGCTGACCGGGTTGAACCGGCGTGCGGCCTTTGCCCGCAGCCCCTGACGACGCAGACTGGCGGCAATGGTTTTGACATTGTATTTCGGCAGTTCGTCAGCGAGACGCGGTGCACCATAACGCTGCTCAGGTGTTATGGGAGGCTTGGGGCGATTTACCTTGCCGCTCTTCCCGTAACTGCCTTACCCAGCGCGCCATTGTAGACAAGCCGACATTCATGGCATCCAAGACGGTGTAATTTTGGTGGAGAACTAACTGAGCAGATTTCCGTTTAAACTTGGAGCTAAAACGTCTTCGCATTGTGTCGCCTGTGTTGTTGTGAGGTGAGAATATCACCTCTATTCAGATGGACAAATTCACTATGCCACGACAAGGAAGCCTATCTGAAAAGCTTTGGTGTCGCTTATGCGCAGGGCTGGCTGTATTCCAAAGCACTAACGCAAGAGGCCTTGATTGCGTTTCTGGCGGCAAGAGGCGAAACGGCGTCAGATGCGTCGTAAAGTCACGATAAACGCGGCTTCACTATCAAAAATATGCATAAAAGGGTAAAATATCGAAAATATGGTAGTTACCTAATGATATTTATTACTTTTTTATTGTGAATTTTTCAGGAGTTTATCATGCAACAGTTACCTCATTGTCCAAAATGCAGTTCTGAATATATCTGGCAAGAAGGCGAGATGCTTAACTGCCCTGAATGCGGAAATGAGTGGTCGGCAGCAGGCGATGCGCCAGCGCAGGATGACGCTTTAGTGGTAAAAGATGCTAACGGCAATCTGCTGGCGGATGGCGATACAGTAACGGTCATTAAAGATCTGAAAGTAAAAGGCAGCTCAACGCCGCTGAAAATTGGCACCCGCGTGAAGGGCATTCGTCTGGTTGAAGGCGATCACAATATTGATTGTAAAATCGACGGTTTCGGCCCGATGAAGCTGAAGTCCGAGTTTGTGAAGAAGAACTGATTCGGATGTGATGACGCGCGCGTTGGTCTTCTATTTGAGCGGCGCGCTGCATTTTTTCACCTCTGGCTGGTTTTTTCACATCAGACAATCCTTTACCATAGCCTGTATTGATTTCTTACCTGGCTATACGGATATCTGATGCGTCATTTGGTTCGTTTTCTCCCTCTGCTCGTTTTGCTCTCGGCCTGTAGCAGTCAGCCGGCCCCTCCTCCCGCAGAAGCGCCTTCAGGTAATCCTTTTAAAGGTGGCTTCCTGCTTGAACCCGCACACAATGTCCATCCGCTAGGCGGTGATTTTGCGACCAATCCGGCTACCGCACGGTTTGTCGATAAAATGGTGCTGGAGCACGGCTTTAACCGCCAGCAGCTGCATGATGTGCTGGTGCAGGCGAAAAGTCTGGATTGGGTGATCCGTCTGATGGATAAACAAGCCCCGACATCGCGCCCGCCTTCAGGGCCGAACGGATCTTGGAACCGCTACCGCAATCAGTTTATTACTCCAGACAACGTGCAGAACGGCGTGGCGTTCTGGAATCAATATCAGGATGCACTACAGCGCGCTCAGAACATTTACGGCGTCCCGCCTGAGATCATCGTCGGCATTATTGGCGTTGAAACCCGCTGGGGCAGAGTGATGGGGAAAACGCGCATTATTGATGCCTTGGCAACGCTGGCGTTTGATTACCCGCGACGTGCCGATTACTTTGCGGGCGAGCTGGAAACCTTCCTGCTGATGGCGCGTAAAGAAGGCAACGATCCGCTCAGCCTGCGCGGTTCTTACGCGGGCGCGATGGGCTATGGGCAGTTTATGCCGTCATCATTCAAGAACTACGCGGTGGATTTCGACGGCAACGGACATACCAACTTATGGGATCCGGTGGATGCGATTGGCAGCGTAGCCAATTATTTCAAAGCGCACGGATGGGTGAAAGGCGCCCCTGTGGCGGTGCAGGCAAATGGTCAGGCTCCTCTGCTCCCGAACGGTTTTAATACCCGCTACTCGCTCACGGAATTACAGGCCGCGGGATTAACGCCACAGCATTCGCTGGCGGGATACAGTGAAGCCAGCCTGCTGCGGCTGGACATCGGCACGGGTTACCAATACTGGTACGGACTGCCGAACTTCTACACCATCACGCGCTACAACCACAGCACGCACTACGCGATGGCCGTATGGCAACTGGGTGAGGCTGTAGGCCGCGCTCGCTAAGATATTTGCGGGTACTGCGTATGCTGTATCCGTCTTCTCTTTCGCAAGTGCAGCTCCTTATACACAATGTAAGGATGCCATCGGGTCTGGCCGTTATCTGGCGTAAAAATTATGCAGCGGTGGGCATGACCGCCGAGTGAGCGGCATGGATGCCGCGAAAGCCAGTGCCGCGTCGGACAAAAACGTCAGAGACGTTTTTGAACAGCACTTGTGCTGGCCCGAAGGGCGAGCCCCGTTTATGGGGCGAGTAAACGTGTCGCAAGCGGTCCTCTAAGCCTGATACCGACGAAGGCACCGCTTTAGCGACATAATTTAGCCAACAGCCGGGGTTCATAGGGGGCTGGTGTTTGAGCCCCCTATGTCGGGCGCGTGCTACGAAGTAGCATGAGAATAACGGTATTGTTGCGCACGAAACGGCCTCTGAACCTGCATAAAGATGTGACCCCGAGAATCCTAGTCCTCTCTTTACCTCCAATTTTCCCTGAATCACCCTCAATACAATCCGCATAGACAGGCTTGTCGCATCGTTGGAATATTCATTCGTAGCGTTTTTTTATTCTTTCCTATCTTACTGTTTTATAAGAATATGCTTTGCAAACCGAGGCAATAAATGACGACGATGATGGTGGTGTTCCTGCTGGCTGGAGTGGTGAAAGGCGTGATTGGCCTGGGATTACCAACGATCGCGATGGGCTTGTTAACGCTAGTAATGCCCGCCGCCAGCGCGGCAGGGCTTTTGATCGTTCCTTCGCTAGTGACCAACATCTGGCAGCTCGCCTGCGGCCCCGCCTTTCTTAGCCTGATTAAACGGTTTTGGACGCTGTTTGCTGGGATCATTATTGGGACGTTCTGGAATGGCCTGCCGGCGCTAACTTCGCCATCGTCATGGACGAGCGCGGCGCTCGGCGGCATTTTGGTGGTTTATGGCCTGTGGGGTATCGTAGCGACGACTTTGCCGCAGCCCGGTCGTCACGAAGTCTGGCTGTCGCCGCTGGTGGGCTACATCACCGGCGCTATCACGGCGGCAACGGGCGTCTTCGTAATTCCCGCCGTGCCTTACCTGCAATGCCTGCGGCTCAATAAAAACGATCTGGTACAGGCTCTGGGGCTGGCGTTTACCGTTTCCACGCTGGGATTGGCGATACAGCTGATGCAGGGCGTCGGGCTACAGGGCATCGATCTCTGGCAATCGGTGCTGGCGCTGATTCCCGCGCTGCTGGGTATGATTATTGGGCAACGCCTGCGCCACGCGATTAGCGAACTGGTTTTCCGGCGCTGTTTTTTTATCGGGCTGGTGGCGCTAGGCGGATATATGGCTGCACGCGGGCTGCTTTAATCTGCGCTCTCTGCCGTAATAAAAGCCACGAAATCCTGAACATAGCCGGGCAGCGCGGAAAACTGGCGGGCGCAGATAACCAGATTACGCATTGCCCAGTCGTCTGACAGCGGAATCGTGTGAATCGCCAGCCGTTCCATCATGCGCTGTGCGGCATGTCGCGGAAGAATACCAATGCCGATACCGCTGTGAATCACTTGCGTGACGGCATCGAAGCTGGCAAGACGCACGCGGTAATTCAGGCGCTTCCCCAGCCTTCTGGCGTGCTCGTCGATGTGCTCCTGCAAGGCCGCGCCTTCGCTAAGCCCGATAAATTCGGCGTCGGCAATGGCGTAAAAGGTGAGCTGTTGTGCGTCAGACCAGATGCTGTCACGGGGAACCACAACCACCAGTTCGTCCTGACGAAACGGTCGTGTTTCCAGCCCGTCGAGCGGTACGGAATCGGCCACAATGCCAAGGTCGGCGGTTTGATTACGAATAGCGCTGATGATATCGCGGCTGAGTTTTTCATTCACCGCGACGGATATCTGCGGGCAGACCACCAGATAGCGGCCCAGCAGGGCAGGCAAATATTCATTCAGCGCCGCAGAGTTGCACAGTAGCGGAATATGGCCGCGCAGCCCTTTGCTGTACTGGTGTAATTCGCTGCGCATATGTTCTACCTGACGCAGGATAATGTGGGCATGGTGTGCCAGCGAAAAGCCTGCGTCGGTGAGCGAGACGCCCGCCTTTGAGCGCAGCAGCAGCGGTACGCCAAGTTCCTCTTCCATTCCCCGGATTCGCTCGCTGGCAGCCTGCACGGTCAGGCTGGACGCCGCTGCGCCACCGGTAATGCTGCCTGCTTTCTGAATATTGAGAAACAGCCGGAGATCGGTTAAATCGAATCGCATAGGGGAATCTGTCTCGGAAAAGCCGATACCCACTATTATGGTCGTGAGTCAGGGCGACGGCAATCGCCCAGCCTGCGACTTACTGAAACTCCACGCGATTTCTGCCTTTTTCTTTGGCCTGATAGAGCGCGACATCTGCGGCACTGTAGAGCGCATCGAAACGGGTTTTCTGTGGGGCCCAACTGACGCCGAAGCTGGCAGTAACGCGCTGTTGCGGCAGTACGCTGAGCGGCATTCTGTTGAGATCCTGATGCAGGCGGCTGGCGAGCGAGACGGCCTGCATGAGCGTGTGCCCTTCCAGCAGGATCGTGAACTCTTCACCGCCGACGCGACCAATGCTGCTCGAGGTATTCAGCACGTGCTGCACGCGTGAGACCAGATCGCAGATCACGGCGTCGCCGGTTGGGTGACCATAGGTATCGTTCACCTGCTTGAAGTGGTCGATATCCAGCACGATGAGCGCGGCCTGACTGCGCTCCAGCGCGTGGTTAATGCGTTCAATAATCGCGCCACGGTTATACACGCTGGTCAACGGATCGTGGCTGGCTTTGTATTCCAACTCGACGGCCAACTGATTGAGCTGTGCATTCAGACGGTTCAGCTCTTTCTCCGCCCGGTCGCTGCGCGAAATCAGGCGGTGCGACTCACGTACCAGCCGCTGATAGTGGTCGGTTAACGCCAGCAGCGTGTCGCGATAGACTTCTGCTGGTCTTTCCTGCTGGTTAGCGATGTTGCGCGCGGCGAGCAGAATGTCGTATTCCGGTGTAAACAATTCAATTGTGCTCATGATTATCACTCAAAATTGTGCTGTGAAAGGTCAGGGCAGGGAAATCGATGTGAAGCTCTTCACCAAATTCTTCCGCAATATCGTCGTCTTTGTCGTAATACCAATACAGCGCAATTGAGAGCGTCTGTTCAGCCGCCTGATTAAGCAGATTGAATAAACTGAACAGCATCTTGGTGCTGGAACTGTTGAAGTAAATCAGGGAAACGTGAATTTCGATGCTCGGCAGCGCTTCATCCGGCGGCATGGTTTCCGCGTAGGTTGTTAACGCGTGCAGGTACGCTTGAATCTCGGTGAGCAGTGGGCGATAAAACGCCGCAGCGTTCTCAGGATAAGATTCGCCGGAAAGATAAAGACGGTGTGTGTCAAAGTGAAAATCAACCGTCGGGGTACAGGATGTCCCCGAAATATGGAGGTTGCTTAGGGTTGTTATATTTTTCATGTCAAATGATTGCCTTCAGATAAAACGTAGATAGCCCCGTTGATGCATCGGCCCGAAACGTAAACTGGAGTGGCTCACTGGCATCACGCGCGACGGTCAACAGCCCCATATCCGCGCCTTTGCTTGATGACGGGGTTTCATCACGCAGAGAGACTTTGTAGGCGAGTCGGATTTCATCAAGCGTCATGCCGCGCAGCGGCTCAAGACGTCCTCGCAGCGTCTCGACATCGTCGGGGTGTACCGGATTGGCGCACAACAGGAAGTATTTCCCATTTTCGTAACCCAGACACACCGAGCCATGACGGACTTCGGCGGTGTGATCGAGCGCGGTTAGCGGTGCAGCGGAATAGCGGGTAATGTTCTGCACCATTTCGACGAACGTAGAGAACAGTCGGCGACGGATGCCAGCAGGAAGCTGTTTTTTCTCCAGCTGTAGCCGCATGGTTTCGGCCAGTGAACTGATGATGTTTTGTGAAAAATAGCCCACGTAATACAGCGTGATGTCATGCTGGTGTGAGGGCGAAAAAAATTCAGTGTATTTGATGTTTGGCATCATTCTGTCTGCCTGATTAAACAAAAGTCGAACAATGTCGGAAGCCCCAAAATGTTAAATCGTCTCGTCGGGTCTGATCGCCCTGGTAGATCTTGTGTGCCGGCAGGAGCTGGTTAGCCAGTTCGCGCATCGGCTGGTGTTGATGGTGCTGGAGGTACTCCTGTAGGCGACGTTTACCAAACATAATCCGGCGTTCCCCGCCGATTTGATCCGTCAATCCATCCGTGGTGGTGAAAAATATATCGTTGTCATGAAGCGGCAATTCATAGCTCGACCACTGGTAGTCATAAGGCGTTTCGGTATAGCCGACCCCCATACGGTCGCACTGGAGTGGTGTTAGCTCTCCGGTCTGGCGTTGCAACATGAAAGCGGGCATCCGCGCACCGGAAAACGTCAGCGTGTTTCGCGTCATATCGCAGAACACCAGCATCGCGTCGCAGCCGTCGTTAGAAGTAGAAAGCTGACGCGCTTCGTCACGCTGCCCCAGCGTATCTTTGATATGACGGTTGATTGCCTGTAATAACTGCGCTGGTAGCATCGGGCCGTGCTGTGTCAGCGCCTGTTCCAGCGCGGAAGAGAAAATCAGGGTCATGAATGCGCCGGGTACGCCGTGTCCGGTACAGTCCGCGACGGCGGCAAGCCAGCCGTTCTGATAGGTTTTAAAGGCATAACAGTCGCCGCCGACACAGTCTCGCGGTTCCCAAGCTAAACACCAGTCGGCAAGCGTGCGGGACATCGCCTGTGTCGACGTTGTCAGCATCGCTGTCTGAATCACGCTGGCATATTCAATGCTCTGCATAATCTGCTGATGTTGGCACAGGTGCATATCGGAGACGGCCTTGATCAGATCGATGCCTAATCCGATACCGATATAACGCCCGTTCTCAGTGATCATAAAGCCGTCCGTCAGCGATTTATCACCGGTAATCACCGTTTGATCGGCGACGTCGTTCAATGACGCCAGCGCATCGACAATTAGCGGATTTTTATCCATAAACGCGATGCAGCTCTTTTTGTCGTACAGTTCACGATAAAAAGGCCGGGACATCTGCGAGAGAAAAATATGGCGGTTGATTAAGCCGAAAGGGCGTCCATCCTCCACCACAGGCAGGCTGACCCACTCTTTATTCTTACTGAACAACTGCAATACGGTGGCGTTGTCGGTGTTAGGAGAAACGTCCGGCAGAGGAATGCAAAGATCTCGCGCTACCGGTGTACCCCGGAGGAGTGGTCGGGCGCAAGGAACGGGCATGGCGATCATGGTTAATCTTTGGGCGTATTTATCTTTAAGTCAAAATACATGCCCTTGATGACCAAATGATGACAACTCCCGTCATACTTCAAGCAGCAGGTGCGTTGGCTTCCCTTACTCACCCCAGTCACTTACTGGCGTAAGCTCCTGGGGACTCGCGCGGTTGCCGCCTGCCTGCAACTCGAATTATTTAGGGAGACACCTGTGTTATTGCGCGTCGAGTACGTTGGCCATGATCTGATTTTGCCAATCGAAGTAGGGGTTAAAGGTCAGGCGCACATGGGTTTTGCCATTTTCCACGTATCCCCAGTCGGAATACCACAGTGTGCTGCGGTCCTGACAGGTTTTCAGGTCGTTCAGGGGTTGTCCGTTGGCGCAGATGACGATCGCTCCGGCTTTGCCGTACTCTTTATTGTCTGGTGAGAACAGGAGCGACATGTGCGAGAACTGGCTGATGCGCCAGTCGGGCAGCGAGCCTGTCCGCACCAACACGCGTGAGGAATGGATACCGGCAGGGCGATCGCCATACCAGATCAGACGGCTGCGTGGGTGGGTAAACTGCTTATCGAACGTGTCGACAAGGTAAGTCGTATCGACGACAGAATCATGTTCCGCCAGTACAATTAACACCGGTTTGTCATACGGCTTTTTGGCGAGCTCTGAACGCACACCGCTGCTGGAATAATAATATTGGGCGAAACCGTTGGTCGGCACGCGCATATAGCGGGTTGCCAACTGCTGGGGGTAACCGGGGCGCGGCGGCATCAGCCAGTCGGTAAACACGGACAGCACCGGCGCCATGAAGGCATATTTTTCGTTGGATTTAATCGCGGGGGAGAACAGTACCAGCCCTTTGATTTCAGGATGCTGTAAGGCGTATTCCAGTACCAGATTGCCGCCAGTGGAAAAGCCGCCCAGATAAACCTCATCGACCTCTTTGCTGAGGATGGCCGCCTGCTCGGCGACTACGCTGCGCCAGTCATCGACGGTGACGTGCAACAGAGCGGAGGGGCGGGTGCCATGACCCGGTAGCAACACGGTTCTGACCAGAAAGCCTTGTTCGACCAATTTGGGGGTGATGTCTGTGAATGAACCGGGTGAATCGCCCAACCCGTGTACCAATAAGATGGCTTTCTGCGGTTGGCCGAGGGGGCGGGTTTCACTGGGCGTATTCCAACGTAATTCCAACTGCTTATCCGTGGTTTGAAAGGCACGGTGCTCAGCGACCCAGCGTGTGGTGTCTTGCTGGTAACGCTCGAATGAGGTTTGCCCTAATGGCGTGATGTCGCGCGGACTGCTGTTGCATCCCACCATGAAAAGTACGCCGATGAGGACGAACAGACCTGCCATCACCCGTTTCCAGGCTCCCCACGAAACGAACCGGAATACGCTTATTGTCATTTATGCTCCTTGCCTTCTGGCAATATCACTCTGATCGCTAACGGGATAATGGCGTGTTGACAACACTATATCCGAAATCATTTCGTATGCAGATTGCTCAACGTGCGGCGCTGTATGGCTTCATGTTATACTTCAGACAACTCTGGCGTTTTTTCTGTCTTTTGGTCAGGCCAATATTACGATGGCCGATGTTGAATAAAGGGATGGCGGTATGCGTTTATATCAGCAGATTGGCGACAATCTTCGCGCGGAAATTCTGAAGGGAAACTATCAGATTGGCGACCGCTTGCCTCCCGAGCGTGATATTGCTGAAACCTACAACGTCAGCCGCAGCGTGGTGCGTGAAGCGCTGATTATGCTGGAGCTGGAAAAGCTGATTGAGGTGCGTAAAGGCTCTGGCGTTTATGTCATGCAGCTGCCGAGCGCACAGGGAAAAGACAGCGTGGTGGACAGCGGCTATGGCCCCTTCGAGCTGATGCAGGCGCGTCAACTGCTGGAAGGCGAAGTCGCAGCGTTTGCCGCGATGCAGGCGACCAAAAGCGACATCGTGAAAATGCGGCAGGCCATTGAACAAGAACGGGCGTCGCTTGAGAACGGCAGCGTGGATGAAAGCGCCGATGAACAATTCCATTGCCTGCTGGCGCAGTCTACCCAAAACAGCGTCTTAGCCAATATGGTGTATGAGGTGTGGCAGGCGCGTAAACGCAGCCCAATGTGGCAAGGTATTCACTCCCATACCGATGATTTCAGCTATCAGCGCCAGTGGCTGGACGATCATGAAAAAATCCTGCGTGCCGTGTCTCGCCGCGATGTGAACATGGCGCGTCAGGCAATGTGGCAGCATCTGGAAAACGTAAAAATTAAACTGCTTGAAATCTCGAACGTGGACGATCCGGCCTTTGATGGCTACCTGTTCGAGTCTGTCCCTTCACGTCTGGAATCCTGACTCCCCTTTCCCTGTGTAACTTTTCTCTCTGGCATCGCATTGGTGTACGGAGAGAAAAGATATCAGACCAAATAATTCGTTTCTGACTTTCCCCCTCACGATTTCAGCCTGAATACGCATGATGTTAGTCCAAAGTGCGAATTTTTTGTGTAATTGGTCAATCAATTCGTGAGTTTCGTTTGACAGCTTGCCCCGGTGAGGTAGGCTTTTCCTATTCTCGACGACAACTCACTATCTTGACGAAAATAAAAGGGTAACTCGGTATGGAACAAACCTGGCGTTGGTACGGCCCGAACGATCCTGTCTCACTGGATGATGTGCGGCAAGCTGGTGCGACCGGCGTGGTGACGGCGTTGCACCACATCCCGAATGGCGAAATCTGGTCGATTGAAGAGATTGAAAAGCGCAAAGCCGAATTGAAGGCGAAAGGGCTGGTGTGGTCGGTAGTAGAAAGCGTGCCGGTTCATGAAGAGATCAAAACGCAGACGGGGAATTATCAGCAGCATATTGCCAATTATCAGCAATCGCTACGTAACCTGGCGCAGTGCGGGATCGATACGGTGTGTTATAACTTCATGCCTGTACTGGACTGGACGCGAACCGATCTGGAATACGTTCTGCCGGATGGTGCAAAAGCGCTGCGTTTCGATCATATCGCCTTTGCGGCTTTTGAACTGCATATCCTGAAGCGTCATGGTGCTGAAAAAGATTATACGGCGGATGAACAGGCACAGGCTGCCGACTACTTCCGTGCGATGAGCGAAGAGGATATCGCGCGCCTGACGGGCAACATTATCGCCGGGCTGCCGGGCTCTGAAGAGGGCTATACGCTGGAGCAATTCCGTGGCCGTCTGGCGGAATATGATGGTATCGACCATGCGAAACTCCGTGAGCACCTTGGGCATTTCCTCCGTGAGATTGTGCCCGTTGCGGAGGCTGTCGGCCTTCGTCTTGCCATTCACCCTGACGATCCACCGCGTCCGATCCTGGGGCTGCCGCGCGTGATGTCGACGATTGACGACATGCGCTGGCTGAAACAGACGGTCGATAGCCTTCATAACGGCTTTACCTTCTGCACAGGATCGTACGGCGTACGTGCTGATAACGATCTGGTGACGATGTTGGAAACGTTCGGCGATCGCGTGCATTTCACCCATCTGCGTGCCACCTGTCGGGAAGACAATCCCAACTCGTTCCATGAAGGGGCGCATTTGCAGGGGGATGTGGATATGGTGGCGATTATCAAGGTCATTTTGGCGGAAGAATTGCGGCGTCAGAAGGCGGGCGATCGCCGTCCGATCCCGATGCGGCCAGATCACGGGCATCAGATGCTGGACGATCTGAAAAAGAAAACCAATCCTGGATACTCGGCAATTGGGCGGTTGAAAGGGCTGGCGGAACTGCGTGGTGTCGAGCTGGCGCTGAAGCGCATGCTGTTTACCGAATTGCAGCAAGGATGATGAAATGAAACAGACCGTGCTTGATAGCACGGTCTGTTGAAGATGGATGCGTCAGGACCCCAGAGGAGGTATTAATTTATATGTGAATTCTGCTGGCAGAATTACAGCGGCTTAACGTTTGAACGGCTGACTTTGCAGTTCTTGGTATCCCAGAACTCTCCGTATTTATCGGACTTTCCTTTCCCTTTTTCTACACCGTTAAACTCTTCACATACCGGCGGTTTACCTTCTTTGTAGCCTTTAATACGCAAATCGCGGATTTCAGCGACATCGCCAAAGTTACGGTTTACGCCAGCGATGCTGTCGATGGTGCCGTTAACGGTTGCGCTGATGATGGTCAGGTTACGTGGGCCACCGTTGTTGGTGCAGTCACCGCAAGAGCGCCACAGTTTGCCGTGTTGACCGGTCAGGGTGAAGTTGCCCTGTACGATCGTGTGGCTGTTTTTGGCATTCTGTTGCAGCACTTTGTCCGGCTTGCCGCCAGGGCCATTGGCGGTGTTGTGGGCAACACCGCCAACGATGGTCATGGTTTTACCCAGGTTGGTTGCCGCATCTTCACAAACGTCTTCCCAGATCACGTTTTCAATACGGCAGTTGCCTGACTTACAGTGGATACCGTCAGAACCGCCTTTTTCAGAGATGCGCAGGTTCTTAATGGTGGCATTTTCCAGCGTGATAACAGGAGGCTGTTTATCACTGTCACCGCTACAGCTCAGACCCAGAGTAATACCACCGCAGTCGACGGTTTTATCTTTAATTACCGCTCCCGCTTTACATTCTGGACTCGCTGCCTTAAGCGGCGCTGCACGTAATGGCGCAGGTGCTGTTGAGGCAGCATTAGATTTCAGAACGCTATTATTGCCGCTAACGGTATCCACCCAATACCAATAGTCTGACTGTGGATTGGCGCTTAAATCGGTAAAGGTTCTGTCTGTGGAATTGAGCTCTGCGATTTTTTCGCTGCCTGCCTGCGCACTACTGGTGCTGCGATACACATCCTGGCGAACAACGTTGCCTGCATCGGTAGACCAGCTTAAATAGGTGGCATTATCTTTTTTCAGCAGCATCAGCATGGTGTCATCAGCCTGAGCCTGAAAAGAAATAGCAGCGGTGCATAAAAATATCGGTGTTAAATACTTAAACATGTGTTTTTCCTTGTAAATTAAACGGATGTTTTTCTCTTTATTTATTCCAAATAAAGAGGGAGTCCTTGCGCATCGGGAAGGATTATATAGCAGGGAATATGAAATGAATAATAATTCGTCGATTTTATTGAGGTTAATCAGATTATTTAATTTAGCCTGTGATTATTTTATATTTAATTTTATTGCTCGTTTATTATATTTCATTTAATTATTTTATGGAAATTAATAAATATTCGGAAGGTTCTTGTTAAAGGATAAGAGAAATTAATGATGTGGCGAGGTGGAAATCTTATCACTCGCCTATTGCTGCGCATGACAGTATTCGATTTGTTTCCACGTTTCGTTGATGTGCCATTTAATTTTCTGGTGATAATTTAACCATGCGTAAAACTGAATGCTTTTCTTGATAAACATCAGCAAAGTTTTATGTAAATGGACTTTTATTAATCTACATATTCATATGCGACAATTTTTAGTTTCTATAAAGGTGTTTCATGTTTCTTAATTAAATAAAGAAAATGCGTCATTCCTTTTTAGTCACAATAAAATTGCGGATATCTATAAGGGAAGGTTTGACATGGAATACCAATCAGGCAAGCGAGTTTTATCACTATCATTGGGGCTATTAGGTCTGTTCAGCGCATCGGCGTTTGCTTCTGACTCACGAACGGTGAGTGAACCGAAAGCACCGTCTTCCTGTACGGTGCTTAAAGCGGACAGCAGTACGGCCACGAGTACGATTCAAAAGGCTCTGAATAATTGCGGGCAAGGAAAAGCGGTAAGGCTGAGCACAGGGAGTTCGTCCGTCTTTCTGAGCGGTCCGCTTTCTCTGCCTTCTGGCGTGAGCTTATTAATCGACAAAGGGGTGACCTTACGTGCTGTGAATAACGCCAAGTCTTTTGAGAACGCGCCATCGTCTTGCGGCGTCGTCGATAAAAACGGTAAAGGCTGTGACGCGTTTATTACCGCAACGAGTACGACAGGTAGCGGAATCTATGCCGGGCACTATTGATGGGCAAGGCGGCGTGAAGCTTCAAGATAAAAAAGTGAGCTGGTGGGATTTGGCCGCCGATGCCAAAGTGAAAAAGTTAAAACAGAATACTCCCCGGCTGATTCAGATTAATAAGAGCAAGAATTTCACGCTGTATAACATCTCTCTCATTAATTCCCCGAACTTCCATGTGGTATTCAGTGATGGTGATGGTTTCACCGCGTGGAAAACCACGATCAAAACACCGTCCACCGCCAGAAACACCGACGGTATCGATCCGATGTCATCAAAAAATATCACTATTGCCCACAGCAATATTTCGACGGGTGACGATAACGTGGCGATCAAAGCCTATAAAGGCCGTGCCGAAACGCGCAATATTTCCATTTTGCATAACGAATTCGGAACTGGCCACGGTATGTCGATCGGCAGCGAAACGATGGGGGTTTACAATGTAACCGTCGATGACCTGAACATGAATGGCACCACGAATGGCTTACGTATTAAAAGTGACAAATCGGCGGCAGGGCAGGTCACTGGCGTTCGGTATAGCAATGTCGTCATGAAAAATGTGGCGAAGCCGATCGTGATTGATACGGTATATGAGAAAAAAGAGGGAAGTAATGTTCCTGACTGGAGCGACATTACGTTTAAAGATATTACGTCCCAAACCAAAGGCGTAGTGGTACTGAACGGCGAGAACGCGAAAAAGCCGATAGAAGTCACCATGAAGAACGTCAAACTGACGAGCGACAGTACATGGCAAATCAAGAACGTCAACGTTAAGAAATAACGCGGTTAAGACATCGTTCTGTCATAACAGCGCCGCGCGGGGAACCGTGCGGCGCTGCTGTTTGTCACTGCCACTCGTTGTTCCGGGTGCGAGTTTAACGCTCACGCAGCGCTTCATTGACCTTATTCAGCGGTTTAATCAGATAGTCCATCACGCTTTTTTGACCCGTTTTTATCTCAACGCTGGCGACCATGCCGGGCACGATGGGGAATTTTTCCCCGGCTTTGTTGGTCAGCTCCGCCTGCGTGGTGCGCACATAGACCCGATAATAAAACTGATCGCGCCTGACTTCGTCCTGAAGGGTATCCGGCGACACGCTTTCGACTTCGCCCGTTAAATTGCCGTAGATGGAAGAATCATAGGCGGTGATTTTTACCGTGGCGGGCAAACCCGGCCGGATATAGGCAATATCGCGCGGGTTGATGCGCGTTTCTATCAGCAATTGATCTTCCAGCGGCACGATTTCCATCAGCTTGCCGCCCGGTTGCAGCACGCCGCCCACGGTTGTTACCTGAATGTCTTTCACAATCCCGCGTACCGGTGACGTAATCGTCGCGCGTTTTAGCTGATCGGCTTTCCCACTGACTACTTCCATCTGTGCTTCCAGATCGGCGTTGTTTTTGACCTGTTCTTCACGCGCCCGCACGGCATATTGGTTGTTAGCTTCGTCGATTTTGCCGCGAATTTCGCTAATCTGACGGCGTAGCCGAATTACCTCGACGGCGCTGGCAGCACCGCGCTGCACCAGCGGCTCCGTCATCCGCAGCTCTTGTTCTACCAGCCGCATAGACTGTTGCAGGTTGGCGACCGTTTCATCGCGATTGCGCAAGCGTGATTCATAAAGCTGACGTTCGCGTGCGGCCAGCGCCGGTTCCTTCATGGTTTCTTCGCTAAATTTTAGCGGTGCGCTGCTGAGTTCGGCGTGCAGCCGTTCGGCGGAGGCGCGCAGCGTCTGCACGCGGGAGAAGGCTTCGCCGTAGACGGACTGGAAGCGGTTGATATCCAACTGCGCTAGCACCTGACCCTTCTCGACGACGTTGCCCTGCTGCACATACAGCTGACCGATGATCCCGCCATCCAGGCTTTCAATCACCTGCGCGCGGGTTGATGGCGTGACTTTGCCGCTTCCGACGGAGACTTCATCCAGCACGGCGAATTTGGCCCAGATAAAAAACACGATCAGCCCCAGCAGGCTGAGCCAGATAATGACGGAGACGCGCCGACCCTGGCGTTTCAGGTCATCGTGGATCGTGATGCTACTCATTGTATTTCCCCTTACGCCACGCTCTGTGCGGTATCTGCCGGTTGGCTGACCGCCTTCAAAATCTGGTCATGCGGGCCATCTGCCACGATGCGTCCCCCATCCATGACGACCACGCGATCGACCAGCTTGAGCAGCGCCGGACGGTGTGTCACCAGCACCAGCGTACGGCCGGTTAGCCAGTTGCTTAATTGCTGAATAACGTGGCTTTCCAACTGTTCGTCCATCGAGGCGGTGGGTTCATCCAGCAGCACAATCTGGGGATTACGCAACAGCATCCTGCTGAGAAGGATCATCTGTTTCTGCCCGCCGGATAAACCGCGCCCGCCTTCATGAATGATGCGATCCAAACTGGAAGCATCCTGTTGGATCAGGCTGAGCGCGCCGCTAATGCGCAGCGCCTGCAACAACTCCTGTTCGGTGGCGTGCGGATTGCCGAGCATCAGGTTTTGCCGCAGGCTACCGAAGAACAGGCGTGATTCCTGTGACAGGAAGCCCAGTTGGCGGCGGACATCCGCCGGATCGATCTGGCTGATATCAACGCCATCAATAATGACCTTGCCGCGCGTCGCGGTTGCCTGATTGGCAAGCAGCTTGAGCAGGGTGGATTTCCCCGCGCCGACCTTACCCAGCAGTGCCACTTTTTCGCCCGGTTTGATTTCCAGCTTGCCGACCTGCAAGGCGGTATCGCCCTTTTCTGGGTCGTAGCTGTATTGCACGTTGTGCAACTGGAAGTGCCCTTGAAGGATCGGGCAGTGTGCCATTTTGCCGTCTTCCGGCCGATCCAGTGGTTTTTGCAGGAGGTCATCCAGCCCGGTCATGGCGGTTTTCGCATGCTGCCAGCGGGAAAATACCATCGTTAGCTGCATGAGCGGGGCGATGGTGCGGGAGGAAAGTAGGCTACAGGCCACAAGCGTACCGGTGGTGATATCACCTGCCATCACCAGATAGCAGCCGAAAACCAGCATGCCAGCATAGGTGAGCTGTTGAACGGTCGATGCCCAGCCGCTGAGCCGTGCCCCCCACACGCGCTGCTTCATCCCGATGGCGGCGCTGACTTCGTGGGTTTGCTCCCACTGGCGCTGAAAGTAGGGTTCAGCCTGCAACGCTTTAATATCTTCGATCCCTTCGATGGACTCGACCAGCACCGCATTGCGCAATGCGCTTTCACGCATCCCTTCTTTGGCGAGCTTCGCCATCGGCCATTGCAGCATCAGGCCGGGGATCACAATCAGCGGGATCGCCAGCATAGGAATAAACACCAGCGGGCCGCCGATCATCGCCATGATGCCGAGAAACAGCAAGACGAACGGCATGTCAGCGGCTGCCCCGACGGTCGTTGAGGTCAGCAGTTCACGCACCTGATCGATTTCCCGCAGCTGAGAAATAAACGAGCCAGTAGATTTCGGCCGGGCCTCGTTTTTTATCGCCAGCGCGCGGGCGAACAGCATGCCTGATACGTTCAGGTCGATGCTTTTGCCCATCAAATCGGAGACAACGGTGCGTGACAAACGAATGGCGTACTCTAATGCGGCGGCCAGCAGCACGCCGAAAAACAGCACCCACAGGGTGGGGATCGACTGCGCCGGAATCACGCGGTCATACACCTGCATGGAGAACAGAATCCCCGCCAGCGCCAGAACGTTACCCACGATAGACGCCAGAGAAATTTCCCCGATCTGTCGTTTTGCGCCGCGAAAGTGCTGCCAGAACCAGTGCTTGCGGTACGGTTTAACGAAATCATCGATGCGGGTATCGCGGCCGCGTTCCGCGATGCCGACCAGCACGATAATCCCCTGACTGTGTTTGATGAGTTCTGTCAGTTCGGCTTCGCGCTGAAGATCGCCGCCGTCATTCAGCCAGTAGGTTGCAATGCCTTCATCATTCAATGATTCGATGACGATGACGCCGCCATCATCGGTTTCCGCCAATACTGGTAAGATCTGGTTGCGCCAGCGGAGTTTCTCCGTGTGGCGCAGGCTGATGCTCAATCCCATCAGGTGACTGATTTGTTCTAACTGGCGGGCAATCGGCTGCTGTTCGTACCAGCGCATTTGCTGGCGTACCGACTGGGTATCCACCACCTGTCCATAGTGGGCGGCGGCGCGAGCCATCGCGGCAATCCAGACTTCAGTTTGGGTAACGTGTGTCATTGATATTCCTGCATGTTCTTATCCGGCAGGCAAGCCGGCTTACAGCGACGGTAGCGTCTCGCCACTAGCTTGATGACGTTCAACACCCAGCATATCCAGCAGATTATCGACGGCAGCGGCATAGTTAACCGTCGCCTCCCAGCCGTCGTATAACGCGCCGATGCGTGAGGTTTCGGCCTGTAACACGTCTTGCTCAACGCTGAGCAGATCGTTCAGGCTGCGCTTGCTGAGTTTGTATTCATCCTGATAGACGTTGCGGGTGTAGGTCGCGCTGGTAATTTGCTGCTGGCTTGCTTTTTCACGCTGCTGCGCACCGATGAGATCGGCATAGGCCGTTGAGGCTTTCTGGTTCATATCCAGCTTCGCCGCTTCGACTTCGGCCTGCGCCGCTTCGCGCGTGCCTGACGCCGCATCAACGCGTGCGCTGACGGCACCGCCCTGATAAAGCGGGGCTTCTACCACCAGCTGTAGCTGATCGTCCCAGTAATTACGCCTGTCGGTTTCATAGCGGGTACGGCCTGCCTGTACGGCAATGGTGGGAAAGTGCTGAGCTTCCGCCTGACGAATCCGGTGGCGCGAGGCCTCTTGTTTGGACTGCGCGCTCAGCACCGCATTACTCTGCTGGTACGGGAGCGCCTTGAGCGTAATTTTTTGTTGCAGCAGCGCGCGGGGCAGGTCGGGCAGGGCGGTGGGGAGAACGCCAGTTAACACGCTGAGCTGTGCCAGCGAGGAACGTTCCAGTGCCCGATATTGTTCCAACGTTGCTCGCATACCTGCGATGCGGGTTTCCGCTTGCAGAATGTCGGATTGCGTACTGAGACCAGCCTCGGCGCGGAGCGTCGCGGTGTCTTTTACCACACTGAGCGATGTGATATTACGCTCGGCCGCCAGACTCAGTTCCTGATAGCGTTTGATTTTCAGGTAGGTGAGCAAGGTTTGCTGGCCGACCGTGGTCATGGTGCCGTAAAGCTGATAGCGATAAGCATCTGACAGGCTGTGTTGTTCATCAATGCTGCCGCCCGTCTTACCGAAATCGTACAGAAGCTGTTTCAGCGTAAGACCCGCCGTGGAGTTGTTGCTCATCGTGCCGCCAGTATCACTTTGATCTGACCGGCCGACGTTGCCGCTCAGGCCGATTTGCGGGAACCAGGCACTTTGCGCCACGCGCAGATCGGCCTCGCCGACGCGAATTTGCGCCGAGGCCTGCGCGATTTGTGGGTTACGTGCGAACGCGCGGAGAATAGCCTGCTTGAGATCCAGACTGTCGACCTGCTGTTCTGTTGGTGCGGCGGACCAGTCAAACGCGACAGCCTGAGCGAACGTCGGCGGGCTATAGAGGAAAGGAAGGCCACCGCAGGCCAGCCCGGTCGTCAGCACGATCTTCAGCACACAACGCGGTGTGTGATGGCGTAATGTGCGAGTCAAAAAAGCGCGATTACGCAAAAAAAACATGTCCCTGATGAAAAATCTGATAAAAAATGGTTTGTGCATCAATGACCCCTGTTTTCATCACTCTTTGTTTTAGTCCCTTTACACATATTTGTGCCACTACGAGGCCGTTTCGTTCTGTCTCTTGGACACGTATCTATGCTGCTGTTGAGGCTGTTTCGTGCGCGATAATGGCGCTATTTTTATGCTACCTCGTAGCACGCGCCCGACTCGGGACGGCTCAAACGCCGCTCGCCCCGAGACCCCAGGCTTTTGGCGGAAATTATGCCGCTACGCGGTGCCTTCGTCGGTATCAGGTTTAACGGACCGCTTGCGACACGTTTACTCGCCCAATAAACGGGGCTCGCCCTTCGGGCCAGCACAAGTGCTGTTCAAAAACGTCTCTGACGTTTTTGTCCGACGTGGCGCAAGCTTTCGCCGCGTCCATGCGGCTCATCCTAAACCTGCTATCTCCTCAGCATAATTTTTTACGCCGGATAGCGATAAAATCCGCGTTGATCTCCGCATTTGTGTATAAGCAGCAGCCCTTGATCGAGCCAGCGCTTAAAACACCGTTACACCATATTGACGAGCAGGCCTTGCTGCACCAGTACATCTCCCAGGTTGTTGGCGCTATCTAACGATGAATGGTGGTAGACGTCGAAGCGCTGACCATCAATATCGCGCAGTCCTACCGTGCTCCATGCCCCTTCGCCTGGGATGAGGTTCACCTGATTGCCTTCGCCTCCGACGATCAGCAGGTCATCTTCTGGTCGGTCGGTGACATTCAGGGCGTGGTCGAGATCCAGCGTGATGCTGTTGGTGCCGTTTTGGCCTAAATCGAAGATTTCCACGTTGTCGATTTTCAACCCCAGCGCGGTGAGATCCAGATTGAGCTCGGTACCATCCAGAACCAGCGTATCAATCCCGTTGCCGCCATCGATCTGAATGAAATCGAGCGTTGAGAGCGTAATGAGATCGTCGCCTTCACCGCCTTCGACATCTGTACCTGTTTGCACACTGCCGTCGGCCAGACTGATGACGACACCGCCGATGGCATAAACGCTCTCTTCCACATCGGTACTGGCGCTGTTGTCGATGGTGTGCGTCTCGCTGAGCGCAGCCGCCGCCATTTTCGAGCTGACATGAAGGGGTTGCACATCGGTGCTTTCCCCGCTATCGGTCAGTCCGTCAGACAGCGAAGACACCTGAGCGACGCTGCTATCGTCAACATCCAGTGCCATCATGCTCATCAGCGGCAACCCGAGGGAGATACCGGAGGTTAATCCGGCAGACACGCCAGTGAAATTGCCCGCTTGATCGGTGACGGAGGCTTCAACCGCCGTTCCCAATAGCGCGGTCAAAATCGCCCCTACGTTGAGGATGTTGATGCCCAGTAGCGAACTGCTGAATTGCGCACTCCATTTGCCATCGGAGCCGACGGTACCCTGTAGCGTCTGGCCGAGCAGCGTGACGGTTACCTTGGCCCCTTGCTGCACGTAGCGCGATGTTCCGCTGACGGTGACGCCGTTCGCCAGCAGGCCAACCGTGTTACCAATCAGCGATCCCACCGCATCAATACCCAACTGCGGCAACTGGTGCGTTTTCACGACCACATTGCTGCTGGTGTTGTTAGTGTTGCCATAGAGGTCAGTGACTTTGACACCGACGGACAAATTGCCATCGGCGATGTTGAGCAGGTTGGCGCTCGGGACGCTGATGCTCCAGGTACCGTTGCTGGCAACAGCGGCGTTGAGCACGAGTCCGCCCACGGTCAGCGTGACGTTACCGCCTGCCGCGTTGGTTGTGGTTCCGCTGATGATCTGGTTTATGCCCGCTTCGGCCAGATTCAGGTAGCCGTCTCCGCCAAACAGGGAACCGAGGTTGACCGTTGGCAGTGTATGAACGCCCACCCCGATTGAGGCGCCCGCGCTGGTCGTTTTCCCTGCTGCGTTGGTCAGAGAGGCGTTGAGGGAAAGCGTGCCGTCAGTCAAACCGTTGAGATCGAGTGAAGGCAGGCTGACGGACCAGTTCCCGTTGCTTTGCACCACGGCAGAGTAGGTCTTGGCACCCAGTGAGATCTGGATTGTGGAGCCTATCGCATTGGTACTGGTTCCGCTGATGACCTGACCCGCCGCTGCTTCGACGGCATTGAGCAGGCCGTCACCGCCAAAGAGTGGACTGATGGTCAGCGTTGGCTGGCCGTTGATCGCTACGCTGACGGTACTGGTCTGTGTGCCCACGTTACCTGCTGCATCGACCAGACGAACACCGACGTTAGTGACGCCATCCGCAAGGGCTTTCAGGTCGAGGCTAGGGACCGGCAGGCTCCAACTGCCGTTTGCACCGACCGTTGTGGTGTAGGTTTTACTGCCCAGCGTGACGTTGATCGCCGTGCCCGCGGGTACATTGGCCGTGGTCCCGCCGATGAGTTGCGTACTCAACAGGCTGGGGAGATCCAGGACACCGTTGTTGAACAACGGGTTAAGGGTAATAGTCGGCGGCAATATGGCAATGTTGATGCCCGTGCTGATGCCTGTGCTGTTGCCTGCTGGGTCGGTTACCGTAGCACTGACGGTGAGGTTACCATTCGTCAGGCCGGACAGTTGCAGCGGTGTGAGGCTGGTGCTCCAGGTGCCGTCATTGCCGACGGTCGCATTTAGCGTCAGGGTGCCAATGCGTATCACGACAGACGATCCCGCGACGGCGTTAGTGGTGGTGCCGCTAATCGTCTGCGTCAACGCGGCTTCTGCGGCATTGAGGAAACCATCACCGCCAAACAGTGAGCCAAGGCTAATTGTCGGCAGGTTTTTGGCAATAATATTGATAGCGTTATTGACCGTGCCGGTATTGCCGGAAGCATTCGTGACCGACACATTCAGCGTGGTGCTGCCATCGAGCAGCGTGCTGAGATCGGACGGTTGCAGCGTCAGGCTGAACGCGCCACCTGTCCCGACCGTAGACAGGAAGGTTTTACCACCAAGGGTAACGGCAACCTGCGATCCGGCGCTGGCATTGGTGACCACGCCACCGATCGTTTGCGCCACCAGCGCTTCTGCCGCGTTGAGGAAACCATCACCGCCAAATACCGGGTTCAGCGTAATCACCGGCTGGGCAAAATCGAACTTGATGCCGGCATTGCCGCTGGCGCTATTGCCTACGCTGTCAGTCGCGGTGGCGGTCACGGTGAAATCACCGCTGCCCAGCCCTTGCAGAATACCCAGTATGCTTGGGGTAACCGCGGCGCTCCATTTGCCGTCCAGACCGACGGTCGCGGTGACCGTCTGTGAACCCGCAATGCTAAGCGTAATGGTTCTGCCTGCCAGACCGGTAGCCGTGCCGCTGAGGGTTTGGTTGACCAGCAGGTCGCCCAGATTCAGCAGGCTATCGCCAAAGGCCGGATTCAGGGTAATGCTCGGCAAGTTCTTGATGACCGTCGGGATGTTCACTATCTGGCTGGCGGTATTGCCCGCATGATCGGTGACCGCAACGCCCAGCGCCAGCGTGCCGTCCTGCAAGGCTTGCAGGTCGAGAGCAGGAACGGACAGGCTCCAGGCACCGCCTGCACCGACGGTAATCCCAGTGTAAATTTTGGTGCCCAATGTCACGGCGACCGTTGCGCCAGCAGCGATATTCACATTGCTGACGATACCGCTGATAATCTGGCTGGTCGTGGCATCTGCGGCATTCAGCGCGCCATCCGTGAAGGCCACAACAGAGTCAATGACCGGCAGGGATTTCAACACGTCAATGTTGACTAGCTGATTCTTCACGTTGCCGTGTGAATCGACGATGTCGACGTTAACCGCCAGCACGCCATTGCTTAAACCAGTGAACACGTTCGAAGGCAGGGCAACGCTCCAGGAGCCGTTGGCGCCGACGGTGCCTTCCACTGTGGTGCCCAACACGGTGACCTGTACTTTCGCGCCCAGATAGTTGCCGGTCGCGTTACCGCTGATGATCTGCGTCAACAGTGATTCGGCCAGATTGAGGATGCCATCGTTACCGAAGATATCAGTAATGCCTGCGCCGAGCGTTTTGTTCAGTGCGACATCCAGCGTGACATCAAGGTGCGCGGTATTGCCCGCCGTATCGGTCAACGTCACGCCGATGACCTGCGGCCCGTCAATCAGGTTTTGCAGATTGGCGGACAAGATTGGAAGACTCCAGTTGCCGTCGAGGCCGACGGTTGTGGTACCCGTCAGCGGCCCGGCGGTTAAGGTGACGGTGGCACCCGCTTCGCCTCTGCCGGTAATCGCTGCGCCCGCCACGGCTTCGGCCAGCGTCAGGATGTTGTCATCGAACAGCGTGACGCTGAGTAGCGGGATATCGGTATCAACGGTAATGACCTGCGTATCCGTTGTGGTATTGCCAGCTTTATCCGACAGCGTCGCGGTGATGACGTAGTTGCCGTCGGCTAACTGTGCCAGATCGGCGGCTGGGACATTGACGCTCCAGGCGCCAAGGGAACCAACCTGAGCACTGTAGGTTTTACCGTTCAGGACGATGGTGACAATTTGTCCAGCCTCTGAGATGGAGGCGGTACCGGTAATCGCCTGCGCTGTGCTCATTTCAGCCGCATTGAGCACATTGTTCGTCGCCAATGCGACAATATTCAAGTCGGGCGCGACGGTATCCACGATGACGGCGACTGTCGTGGTGGCGTCCGGAGACGTTGCTGTCACGTTGATCGATCCCTGGCCGGCAAAGGCCGGCAGGGCTGAGATAGTGATACTCCAGTTACCGTTGCTGTCGGTGGTGGGAAGGGGCGCAGGCAGCATCACGTTATTGACTGAAACCTGTACGCTGGCGCCTGGTGCTGTTGGGCCGATAGATCGCCCAGATATCGTAATGTTGCCATTGATCTCGACGGCATTGATGATGTTGTCGGTCGAGATGGGGTTAATGGTCATGATGGGCTGAGTTTGCGTCAGGTCAACAGTAAAGTTAACGCTGGATGCTGGCGTTGGGTTCCCGGCCCGGTCCTGCGCACTGACGGAAAGCGAATAGGTCGTGTTGGACAATACCTGCAATGCAGAGGACGGGAGGTCAACGCTCCATAAGCCACCGTTGAGAATTTTGGTTTGGTAATCCTGGCCATTCAGTCTGACGGTCACGTTCTGGCCAATTTGCAGTCCGGTCGACGTCCCGCTGACGGCCTGCGTTGCTCGGCTTTCCGCATAGGTCAGACCGTCCAGACCGGCGAAGGCCGAAATCGTAATGGTCGGTGCGGCCTGAATCGCGAGGTAGGCCTGAGAATTCAATGTACTGCTGTTACCGAGGCTGTCCGTGGCCGTGATGCTGATATTTTGCGTACCGTCGGCAAGCTGGGAAAGCTGGGTAGGGGTGAGCGTTGCGGTCCAGACTCCCCCGCTAAGCTGTACGACTAGGGGTTGTCCTCCAAACGTGACGCTCACGTTTACCGCATCGCCCGCGGTACCGCTTAGCGTCCTGCCCAGCAGCGTAGCGGCTTCTGCAATGCTCATGTAACCATCGTCAAACGGCGTATTAAGCGTGATGGTCGGTGGCGTGAGATCGCTATTAAAGACGATCGGCGTAGACCCTACGTTGCCGGCCGCATCGACGGCGGTGACGGTGATGGTATGTTGGCCGTCGCTCAGCGAGTTCAGCGCATTAGGGGGCAGCGTAACGGACCAATTGCCGAGACCATCCACCGTTGCGGTGTAGCGAATGCTGTTGAGGTCGATCTCCAGTTTAACGCTTTGCCCGTTGCCGCCAATCTGCGTGCGGCCAGAGAAGGTCAGTGCGGATGCGGCTTCGGCACCGCTCAGAATATTATCAATACCGAACGGCACCATGTCGATAATCGGCGCTGGCAGCGTCTGTGCCGAACTCACGTCGAGCGAGGCGCTGGTGTTGGTATTGCCGACCCAGTCGGTGACCTTAACGCTAATGCTGTAGTTGCCTTCGGTGAAGATCGCCAAATCGGCAAGGCTTAGCTCTCTGGACCAGCCTCCTAAGCCGTCAGCGGTGGCGGTAAAGGTGGTGTCGACCAGCGTGGTTTTATTGGTCACCGTCACGATGACTTCCTGACCCGCGCTGGTAATACCGGTTTTACCGGTCAATGTCTGGATGGCCTGAATTTCAGTGGCGTTCAGGATGCCGTCACCAAACGGTAGGTCCAGCGTTGCCACAGGCAGGGTGGTAGTCAGTACATTCGCCGTGGCTACTGTGGTGCTGGTGTTGCCCGCGGTGTCGGTTACGATGACGGTGAAATTCACTGTGCCATCCGGCAGATCAATTAGCGTCTGGCGATCCAGCGATAACGACCAACTGCCGTCGGCATTTACCGTAGCGGGGAGGCTGGTACCGTTAATGCTGACCGACACGGTTTGCCCCACGTTGCTGGTGAGCCCCGTTTGTCCAGAAAGTATAGCGCCCGGCTGCGCATCATCTAGGCTCAGTTTGCCATCGCCGAACGGGGTATCCAGCGAGGCGACGGGAACACCCACAATGACGCTGGTGAAGGAGCCGCTGCCTGAACCGGTATTGCCTGCATGGTCCGTCACGGTCACATTGATGGTTTGTGTACCATCACCCAGTGCAGCGAGATCGGCTGCGGGTAGCATCACACTCCACTGACCGTTTGCTGCCACTGTAGCGCTGTAGGTGGAGGTGATCGTACCGTTGGTGATCGAGACAGACACGCTCTGACCTGGATCGATGAGCCCCGTCGTGCCCGTCAGCAACTGATCCACCGTGCTTTCTGCCTGATTGAGCACGCCGTCGACAAACGGGGTGGCGATGCTGATGGCGAAATTGGTGTGAATGACGACATCCAATGTGCCGCTCGCACTGCCGGTATTGCCCGCGCTGTCTGTGACCGTCGCGCTGACCTGCATGTTGCCATCTGCCAGAATGCTAAGCGCATTGGCCGGGATAGTGGCGCTCCACAGACCGCCCGCGAGTGTCACGCCCGTCGTAGTGTAAGTCCCTATCGTGACCTGAATCACTGTCCCGACGGGCAGGTTGGTGTAACTGCCGCCAATGGTCGTTGCCGTCGCCAGCTCCGCGATAGTCAGGACGTTGTTGTCATAGAGCGAATCCAGCGTTAGTGTCGGGAGTGATTGCGTTTTTAGCGTGATATCAATGCTGGCGGCGCTGGCATTACCTGCGCCGTCGGTCACGCTGGCTTGCAGCGTTTTCACTCCGTCGCCCAACGCCAGCAGGTCGTTTGCCGCAACGGTGATTTGCCAGACGCCGTTGCTATCGGCGACAGCGCTATAGACGGCCGTACCGACTTTTATTGTAACCAGAAGACCCGCTTCGGCCTTGCCGCTCAGCGGTAGTCCGGCTAGTGCGTCCGCCAAACCGATGTCGCTGGTGTCAACCAACATGTCGATAGACAGCAGCGGTGGAACGGTATCGACTGTGAACGGATGGGTGGCCGTAGCCGGGTTCTGTGCGATGTCGTTGACCGTTGCGGTCACATTCTGATTGCCCTGCGGCAGATTTTGCACATCGCTAGCGGGAACGGTCGTACTCCAGTTACCGTCAGCGCCAACGGTCGCCAGATAGGTTTTGCTATTCAGCGTCACCGTGACGCGCTGTCCCACTTGAACATTCGTCGTTGAACCAGAAATGAGCAGGTCAGATTGCGTATCCTGCGCGCTGACGACATCGTTACCAGATAGGGTGGCGATGGTGATAGCTGGCAGGTTAGTCGCATCGGTGATGACGGTAATGCTATGCGTCGCTGAACCGGGGTTGCCGCTCACGTCCGTTACGCTGGCATTCACGGTTTGCTTGCCGTCAGGGATGTTGCCAGCATCCGTTGCAGGAACCTGCACGCTCCAACTGCCATCCGACCCCACGGTGGCGAAGTAAATTCCACCGTTGAGCGTGATGGTAACTTGCTGGCCCTGTTCCACATTCTGACTGCCGCCGCTGATGGTCAACGCTTGGCCTGATTCGGCCAGATTGAGGTAATCATCGTTCGACAGGGTGGTGATGGTCAGAGTCGGCGCTTTGGCCGGATCGGTATCCAGCGTAATCGAGTGGCTGACTGTGCCGGTATTGCCTGCCGCATCGGTCAAGGTCGCGGTGATTGCTGTAATACCGTTCGGCATGTTTTGCAGGTCGCCGGCAGGCACGGTGACGCTCCAGGTGCCATCGGCCTGCGCCAGCCCTTGATAGATCTGTCCATTGATAGTGACGTTAACAATGATGGGACGACCGCTATCGTTGAGGGGCGATGTGCCGGTAATTTCCAACGGCAGCAGGCTTTCCGCGATGTTGATGATATCGTCAATGCCAATCGGATTGATGGTCAGCACCGGTGGCGTCAAGTCAACGAAGGCGCTGCCCTGAACGGTTGACGTATTGCCTGCCGCATCACTGACGGTCACGGAAATGTTGAGTAGCCCGTCTGCCAGCGGAGTCAGAACGCTCGGTGACAGTTGTAGGCTCCAGTTACCGCTGCCGTCAACCGTACCGGAATAGACCGTGGTGCCAATGGTGATGCTGACGGTTTGCCCAGCACCGCGAAGGCCCGTCGTGCCGTAAAGTGTCTGTCCGGCCAGTGCGTCACTGAGATTCAGGTAACCGTTGCTGAATGGCATATGCAGCGAGGCTACCGGTGGATTATTGATACTGACGCCCAGTTGTTGCATACCCGACAGGGCATTACCCGCCTGATCGACGGCCGTGACGTTAACGGTGATGACACCATCCCCCAGCACTTGCAGATCGGCAGGCTGAATAGTGGCGCTCCAGGTACCGTCTGGTTGCACCTGTACGGTGTAGGTTTTCCCGTTGAGTATGACGTTGACATCCGTGCCCACCGTGACGTTGACGGCTCCGCCGTTAATGGTAATGCCGTTTGTTGCTTCCAGCGCGTTTAGCTGGTTATCCCCAGTGATTGGCGCAATAGACAAGCCGCTCGCGTTAGTATTCACCGTGACGGTGCTGCTGGATGTCGCGGTATTGCCGGAGGCATCGCTCACGCTGACGGTAATCGTCTGGCTGCCGTTAACCAGCAGTGCCATGTCGGTATCCGAAATCGTGGTGCTCCAGCTTCCATTCGACAGAACCTGTGCGGTATACGCCTTGCCATTGAAGCTAATCGTTACCGTCTGGCCTTGCTCAACGTTTTTACTGGTGCCGCTGATCATTTGGCTGACCCGAGCTTCCGCCCCGTCAATAATGTTGTTGCCAGCGAACGTACCAATCGTGACGACCGGCGCGTTGAGCGGGCTGGCATCGACGATAATGGTCTGCGTTGTGGTCGTGGTATTGCCTGCGGCATCGGTCAAGCGTGTCACGATGCTGTAATTGCCGTCGGACAGGTTACTCAGATCGGCTGACGGAATGGTGATGCTCCAGGTGCCGTCACTGCCGACGGTGCTGCTGTAAGTTTTCCCATTCAACGTGCTGGTAACGGTTTGCCCCGTGCTGGATGATGAGGCGGTGCCAGTTAGCAACTGATTGCTCAGTACTTCGATGCTATTCAGGATGTTGTCGGTAGCAACGCTGGTGGTTGTCAACGTAGGCGGCGTGCGAGCCACGGTTATGTTGCTGGTTAAGGTACTGCCGTTTCCGGCCGCGTCGCTGACGCTAACCTGCAATGTTGTGATGCCATTCGGCAGATTTTGCAGGCCATTCACAGGCAGAGAGATCGTCCAGTTACCTGCTGTATCCACGATCCCTGTGTACGTCACGCCGCCGAGTGTGGCGGTGACGGTTTGCCCTGGTGAGGCGATACCGGTTGTGCCGCTGAGCGTCTGAGTCACGCCCGCTTCTGCGGCATTGAGTATGCCGTCGCTGAACGGCGTGTTCAGCGTGAGTGTCGGGCTGCTGTGGGTGAACACATCGATCGTACGGCTGCCGCTCAACGCGTTTCCTGCGCTGTCTACCGTTGTTACGGTGAGGGGTGTATTGCCGTCGGCCAGCGTGCTGACGTCTGCCGAGGATACGGTGATGCTCCATGCGCCGTTCGGTTGTATCACACCAGCGTAACTTTTTCCGTTCAATGTCATCGTGATGGTCGTGCCCGCTGCCACATTCTGGCTGCTGCCGTTGATGGTCAGATCTTGCGCGGCTTCGGCCTGATTCAGTTTGTCGTCACCCGCGACGGTATCGATGGCAATGCCGCTCAGAGAGGTATTCACCGTAATCGTCTGGTTAAGTGTTGCTGGGTTGCCGCTGGCATCGTTAACGCCGATCGTGGCGGTATGCGTGCCTTGTGCCAGATGAAGGAGATCGACAGACGGCACGCTAACACGCCACAGGCCGTTGCTGTCGACTGTTGCGGTATAGGTACTGCCACCGAGCGTAATGGTAACGCGTTGTCCAGCCTCGACATTCAGACTACCGCCGCTGATGATTTGCGCAACATTGATTTCACCGCCGTCGATGATGTTATTGAGCGCGATGGCGTTGACGGTGAGCAGAGGTAAGTTGGCCGGATTGGCATCTAGCGTGAATGACCCAGTGCTGGTGGCGCTGTTGCCTGATGCGCTGGTCAATGTTGCCGTCACGGTGTAATTACCGTCAGCCAGCGCCTGAAGGTCGGCGGCGGGTACTGTAGCGCTCCAACTGCCGTCTGCCTGAATTTGAGCCTGATAATTTTTGTTGTTGATCGTGACAATGACGGTGCGCCCGGCATCGGATTGTAGCGCATTACCGGAGATCGCCTGATCGTTCAGGCTCTCGGCAGCGTTGATGATGCCATCGCTGGTCAGTGGTTTCAGCGTTAGAAGAGGGCGAACCATATCGACGGTAATATCGCGAATGCTCTGTATGTTGTTGCCCGCACTGTCCGTTGCTTCTACATGGATGGTCTGTACGCCAGTTGGCAGAAATTGCAGGTCGGCGGCGGGAAGTGAAGCATTCCAATTCCCCTGATTATCCACGGTTGCCGTATAGGTTTTGCCGTTCAGCGTGACGATGACGCTTTGGCTCCCTCCGGCGATCCCGGTTTTTCCTGTCAGGTTCTGTCCGCGGGTTGATTCAATGAGGTTTAGTATTCCATCACCAAAAGGCTGGTCAATGGTTGGTTGTGGCAGGTTATTAATATGGATATCAACATTTCTGCTGACAGTTATCGGATTATCTCCAGGGTTGGCGACGCTGGCGGTAATGGTTGCTGTACCATCCGGTAAGGCAAGTATGTCACTGCTGTCGATCGTGACGCTCCAGCTCCCGTTTGCAGCAATCGTGCTAGTGTAAGTCTTGCCATTGAGCGTAACGGTAACGCTTTCTCCCTGGGCGACGTTGACCGTTGAACCTGAAATAGTCAGCGGCTGTGAGGCTTCAAGGCGATTAATTTGGTTATCAAGCGCGACAATGCTGATGGAGATACTGTCGTTACTTATATCAACATTGGACCAGTTCTCATAGTTTCCCTTGTTACCGGCCAGATCCGTGACCTGTGCACTGATGGACACCGTTCCCTCAGTGAGTTGCGCCATGTCCCCAGCCGGAATTTCCACGCTCCAGTTTCCGTCGCTCTTGATAGCGGCGAAGTAGAGTTTTTTGTTGAGAAGAATGGTCGCAATTTGGCCGGTTTCCACATTCGCGCTGGTGCCCGTCAGCCACTGGCTGACTTTGAGATCGGCCGCGGTGATGACGTTATTCTCATTAACGAAAGGGTTAACGAAGATCGTTGGCTGGAATGCTGGATCCGCACTGAGCTCAATGAATTTTTCGATGCTGACGGTATTGCCGACTGCATCGGTTAGCGAGGCTGACAGTTTGTAGCTGCCATCGGCCATGCCGCGCAGGGCGGCTGTAGGTAAGTTGATGCTCCAGTTGCCATCGCTACCGACAACGCCGGTATAGAATTGCCCATCGAAAGTTATAACGACAGTACGACCCGCTTCGCTGATTGAGGCGGTGCCGTTGACGGTCTGGTTGCTTTGCGATTCGACCAGGTTGATAGTGTCATCGCCTGCAATAGTGCCGATAGTCAGGGTAGGGGTCGTAAAGTCGGTTGGGCTAACAAACGTTTTACCCGCCTGATTGCCCGCGGCATCCTGCGCGGTCACCAACAGCGTGTTGTTGCCTTCCGGCAATTGCTGGAGATCGGCAGCAGGAACGGTAACGGTCCATTTGCCCGTAGTATCAACGGTACCCGTGTAAGATTTCCCGGCGAGGGACAAAATAACGCTCTGCCCCGTACCGCTGATGCCGGTGTGGCCGGTAATCGTCTGGCTGACCAGCGCTTCTGCACCGTTCAGTGAACCGTTGCCGAATGGCGTATCCATCGTCGGTTGCGGCAAGGTATGAATGTGAACGCCGAGCGTGTGATTGTCCGTTACGGCAGCGCTTCCCGTCACATCCACGCTGGCGGTGATGGTGGCATTGCCGTCTGATAGAAGCTGGAGGTCGGCGCTGGGGATTTGCAGCGTCCAACTGCCGTCGGCGGCCACGGTGGTGGTGTAGTTCTTTCCATTCAGCGTCACGGTCACCGTCTGCCCAGCAGGGACATTGGCGGTATTTCCGCTAATCGCCAGCGGTTGCAGGGATTCTGCCCGGCTTAACAGGTTATCGCTGGCGACAATGTTGATGGCGATGCTGTCGCCAGACTTATCGACGTTGATATTCTGGCTTCCGCTCGCGGCGTTGCCCGCTTTGTTACTCACGTTAACGCTAATGCTATGCGCACCGTCCGCCAGCAGGGCGATATCTGCGGTTGAAACGTTGATGCTCCAGACACCGCCGGATTGCACGGTGGCAAGGTAGGTTTTTCCATTCAGACCAATGGTGACAACCTGCCCCGCCTCAACGTGGGTGGTGATCCCGCTCAACTGCTGGCTAACTTTTGCTTCTGCGCCATCAATGACGTTATCGTCCGCGAAATTATTGATGGTAATGGTTGGCGCGGTGGTCGTACCGCTGTCAATGGTCAGCGGGCGGGTAACCGTTGTGGTGTTGCCTGCGGCATCGGTCAGCGTAACGGTCAGGTTCTGGTTACCGTCTGCGATAGCGACCAGATCGGCCGTTGGCAGCGTGACGCTCCAGTTTCCGTCGCTGCCGACGGTGGCGGTGTAGGGTTTGTCATTCAGCGTCACGGCGACTGTTTGACCGGCTTCGCTGAGCGATGCGGTCCCGCTGACCACCTGATTAACGGCCAGTTCTGCACCATTGAGGATATCGTCCTGAGCAATTGCTGAGACGGTGAGCGTCGGCGGCGTCGTATCCACGGTGATATTCTGCGTGACGATAGTTTCGTTGCCGGCGATATCGCGGACGACGATCTCCAGCACGCTAATGTTGTCCGAGGGCAGGCTTTGCAGCACGTCTTTAGGGATCGTGACCGTCCAGTTTCCGTTGGCATCCACCGTTCCGGTAACGTAATTCCCGCCGATCGTCAGGCTGACAGTTTGGCCCCTGCCGCTAATCCCGGTTTCCCCGCGGATGACCTGATCCTGCACGGCTTCTGCTCCGTTTAATACGCCGTCGGCGAAAGGCGGTGTCAGCGTAATGGAAGGGAGCGTGTTGATATGAACGTCCAGCGTGCGGTCGACGGTGACGGTATCACCACTGATTCCCTGTACGCTGGCAGTCAGGGTGTTACTGCCGTCTGACAGCAAAAGCAGGTCGGCGCTGGGGATGTCCAAAGACCATTTGCCGTCTGCTCCCGTTGTGGTGGTATAGGGCTTCCCGTTCAATATCACGGTGACGGTTTGGCCTGCGGCAACGTTGGCCGTCGTGCCATCAATCGTTAGCGGCTGCCCTGCTTCCACAGCATTCAGGCGATTATCAAATGAGATGATGCTGATGTTGACCGCTTCGGCGTTGGTGTCCACCGTGATGGTTTGGGGCGGCAGCGTGGTGGTGTTGCCTGCTTTATCCGTTAATGACGCCACCAGACTGTAGGTGCCGTTAGCCAGCGCCTGGATATCACCGGAAGGAATAAGTACGCTCCAGGCGCCGTCGCTTCCTACTGTCGTCGTGTAGGTTGTGCCGTTAAACGTTATCGTAACTGTCTGGCCGACATCCGATAAGGAAGCCGTACCGGAGACAACTTGTGAGGACTGGAGCTCGTCAGCGGTGAGTCTGTTGTCTCCGGTAAACGGTGACAGGGACAGCTCCGGTGGCGTGGTGTCGACAATAATGGTGCGGTTGACCACGGTGATATTGCCAGCATTATCGCTGATCGTGAACGACAAGGCGTGTTCACCTTCGCTCAGAGCACGAAGGTCTGCGGCGGGCACGGTCAGGGTCCAGTTACCGGCGGCATTAATGGTTGTGGTATACGTTTTTCCATTCAGCGTGATGCTGACGTTCTGGCCTACTTCACCGGTTCCGTTGAGAATCTGGCCGTTTGCTAGTTCTCTGACGGTGAGGTAATTATCACCGGTGAATTTATCAACGGTCAAATTCGGAGGTAAGGTATCAAGGGTGATATCGAGGTTTTTTTCAAGGATGACGCCGTCGGCACCCGGTACGCTCACTTTTAACATATAAATGCCGTCTTGCAGCCCAGTAAACGCATCCGCTGGCAGAGAAAAACGCCAACTGCCGTCGGCGGCAATGGTGGTGGTGTAAATCATGCCGTTCAACGTGATGGTGACGGTTTGGCCTGCGCTGACGCCATTTGTGTTTCCGCTGAGAATGTGGGATTGGCCTACCTCCACACGATTCAAAATATTATCGCCAGCGAAGGTATTGATGGTTAAAGGCTCTGGAGAAGGGGACGATGGTGTTGTTGGCTTATTATCATCACTCGACGACCCGACAGCAACAGCCGCCCCACCGATCGCGATAGCACCCAGAATTCCTCCTAACGTAGCTGCTGATAGCGTGCTGGTTGCAGCGCTACCAATCAGTAATGACGTCATATTATCTAGCGCAGAGTATTCTGGCGTAAGGGCAACGGCTCCCGCCGTGAGTGCGGCACCTTCTGCTGCTGCCGCACCGGAGAACTGCGCGTGGATGAGTCGAGTGCCATCGTCAAAAACCAGCTCGCTGTGGTAGCCCGCGGCATCCAGAGTAAAGAAGCTTTCATAGCGGACGGTGGTTCCGTCGCTCATGTGCAAGATAAGATCGTCGCCAACACGCTCATAGCGAGACACCACGTCGGGTGTACCATAGATTCGAACGGTGCTGCTTTCCAGAAGTTCGACGTTTCTCGTACCCTGTAGAACGTTTTCTATGAACTGGCCATTCTGGCGCGACAGGATATTCACATTTCCAGCAATAACATTCATATCTGACATGAAATAGCCTCTTGCTTATCATTTGCAACCATTGTCTGGATATATCCCCCCGGCAAATCGATTGGGCAACGGGAGTGTATAGGTATATGTGCAACCAAAAATGGCGCACAAAAACAGACCTAGTTTAGAAAAAAATAAAGAAAGTATGGCTAATTTGAGTACTGCGTAGGCTCCTTTTCATAGGGAATCTGAATTGTATGAAATTTGTCCTATTCTTGATATTTATAGGTGCGGTTTAACTAAAAATCCAACTTTTTTGAAATGTTTTGAAAATAAGAAATATGACAATATTCTTACGTATTAAATAACTTAGCAGTGTTAGCTTCTATAGCTAATAATTACTACGATAATTATAATATTTAATTACCATCACTTAGTGTTCACGATGATATGGTAATACGTTTTTTGTGCGGGTAGGCTCAGATAATTTACCGTGCAGGGGGAGACGTTATCTGTATTGTTTGTATCAATTTGGTGTTTATTATTGGCGGTGAAAAATGAGTGTGAACGACGCGAGCTACCGGTAAATTGATAACTAATAGTGATAATTCATCATGGGTTCTAATGCGCTATGCTAACGAGGCTGGATGGGGAATTTGGGGTAGGGCATCTGGCATAACGCTGGATATGAGAATTATTCTTGATATCACGGTCATCCCTATTACACTGCGAGCGATTGTTTTCATCAGAGAGACCAGGTTGTTATGGAGTTGCTCCGCATTGTTTACCAGCAGTACCGTTGGCCTTTCCTGGCCGTTATCCTGTTAAGTCTGTTGAGTGCCGCGCTGGGCATTGGGCTTATTGCCTTTATCAACCTGCAATTGATTGAAACGGTCAATCAGTCGTTGAGCGTATTGCCGCAATTTCTGGGCTTGCTGTTGCTCCTGATGGGCGTCACGCTGGTATCCCAACTAGCGCTGACCACGCTGGGGCACCATTTCGTTTATCGCCTACGTGGGCAATTTATCAAGCGTATTCTGGACACTAACATTGCCCGTATCGAACAGATCGGCAGTGCGCAACTGCTTGCCAGCTTGTCCAGCGATATCCGCAATATCACGATTGCGTTTGTGCGTCTGCCGGAGCTGATTCAGGGCATTGTGCTTACCATCGGTTCGGCCGCTTATCTGGCCTGGCTCTCCCCCAAAATGCTGGTGGTGACGTCCGTGTGGATTGCGATAACGCTCTGGGGCGGTTTTATGCTGGTTTCCCGCGTGTATCGCCATCTGACTCAGGTGCGGGAAGCGGAAGATCGTCTTCAGAAAGATTACGAAACCGTGATTAACGGGCGTAAAGAGCTGACACTCAATCGTGAACGGGCGCAGAAACTGTATGAAGAGGTTTATCAGGCTAATGCGCAGGATTACCGGCAGAATGTGATTCGTGCTGACACCTTTCACCTGAGTGCGGTGAACTGGTCGAATATTATGATGCTGGGTGTGATTGGCGCAGTCTTTTTCATGGCAAATAACCTCGGCTGGGCGGATACCAATGTGGCAGCGACGTACTCACTGACGCTGCTGTTTTTACGCACGCCGATGCTACAGGCCGTTGGCGCACTGCCGACGCTGCTGAGCGCACAAGTCGCGTTTAATAAGTTGAAACGTTTCGATTTAGCGGATTATCAGGAACCGTTTTCCGCTGCGGCTGCCCCTGCTGGCTGGCACACGCTGGAGCTGCGTGACGTGGTGTTTCGCTATGACGATTCCGGCTTTGAAGTCGGACCGATCAATCTGGTGATAACGCGTGGTGAACTGGTGTTTCTCATTGGCGGCAACGGCAGCGGAAAATCGACGCTGGCGATGCTCTTGACGGGGCTCTATACCCCGGTTTCCGGCTCGCTGCTGCTGGATAACCGGCCCGTTACGGCGGAAACGCGCGAGGATTACCAAAGGCTATTTTCTGCCATCTTTACCGACTTCCACCTGTTCGGGCAGATGATGGGGCCGCACGGAACGGAGCCGGATACGGCGCTGGTCGATAGCTGGCTGGATCGCCTGAACATGCGGCATAAGCTGACGCTGGAGAATCATCAGGTGATGAACTTACAGCTTTCTCAGGGGCAGCGTAAGCGTGTGGCGCTGCTGCTGGCCGTCGCCGAACAGCGGGACATCCTGCTGCTGGATGAATGGGCGGCCGATCAGGATCCGCAATTCCGCCGTGTGTTCTATCTTGAGCTGTTACCGCAGCTGCGCGCATTGGGGAAAACGATTGTGGCGATCAGCCATGACGATCACTACTTTGAACACGCCGATCGCCTGCTTGAAATGCATCAGGGAACGCTGTCAGAGCTGACGGGCGACGCGCGTGAACAGGCTTCGCAGGATGCCGTGGCGCAGATTAGTCGGTAACGTAAATCGGCGCGGTGGAATGCCGTGCTGTGAGGCATCACACATCGTTAACGTGAAGTCTGACAGGCATATATTAATTCGTTGAGTTCTGGGGCAGAATAAGCGCCAATGTTGGCAGGCTGCTAACAGAGTGGACGTTTTTTACTTACAGATCAGTCACCTGACGTATCTGGTCTGCCACTTAACTCAATAAGTTGGTATAGGTTATGAAAAGGATATTTAACGCATTATTCGTTGTTGTTTTTGTTTGTTTTTCGTCTCTGGCAAATGCGGCAGAAAATCTACCTAACATTGTCATTCTGGCCACGGGCGGTACGATTGCCGGTTCCGCTGCGGCCAATACGCAAACCACGGGGTATAAAGCCGGTGCGTTGGGCGTAGAGACGCTGATTCAAGCAGTGCCAGAGCTGAAAACGCTTGCCAATATTTCAGGCGAGCAGGTTGCCAGCATCGGCAGTGAAAATATGACCAGCGACGTGCTGCTGAAGCTGAGCAAGCGTGTGAACGAGCTGTTGGCACGCAGCGATGTTGATGGCGTGGTCATTACGCACGGTACGGATACGCTCGACGAATCGCCTTACTTTCTGAACCTGACGGTGAAGAGTGACAAACCGGTGGTCTTTGTCGCCGCGATGCGTCCGGCAACGGCAATCAGTGCCGACGGCCCAATGAACCTGTACGGCGCAGTAAAAGTGGCAGCGGATAAAAACTCTCGCGGTCGCGGCGTTTTAGTTGTGCTGAACGACCGTATTGGTTCTGCTCGTTTCATCAGCAAAACCAACGCTTCTACGCTGGACACCTTTAAAGCGCCAGAAGAAGGTTATCTGGGCGTGATTATCGGTGACAAAGTTTATTACCAGACGCGTCTGGATAAAGTTCACACCACGCGTTCCGTATTTGACGTGACCAACGTAGATAAACTGCCAGCTGTCGACATTATTTATGGCTATCAGGACGATCCAGAATATATGTATGATGCCTCTATCAAACACGGTGTAAAAGGCATCGTGTATGCGGGAATGGGCGCAGGTAGCGTATCCAAGCGCGGCGACGCCGGTATCCGTAAAGCGGAAAGCAAAGGTATCGTTGTTGTGCGTTCCAGCCGTACCGGCAGCGGCATCGTGCCACCGGATGCGGGCCAACCGGGTCTGGTTGCCGATTCTCTGAGCCCGGCTAAATCACGCATTCTGCTGATGCTGGCGCTGACGAAAACGACGAACCCAGCGGTAATTCAGGATTATTTCCACGCGTATTAATCACCCGATCGATTTGTAGTGTGATGGCCCCGCCTTTAAACACGGGGCTTTTTATTTCCTGTCATCCCATTTTTACTTTTGGTTATTCAACTTTTCGTTTCCACTGAGAAGTCACTTCCCTCTCTGTTGATTTTATCGGTATGATTCAGCCCACGACAAAGCAGGTAATCACCCCCATTTATCTTGGATACCCGAAATAGTTCGAGTTGCGGGACAGCCAACGCGCGTGCAGCTTGAAATATGACGGAATAGGTGAGTAAAAAAGAAGGATACGTCATTACATGACACACCCCATTTTTATGGTTGGTGCCAGAGGCTGTGGGAAGACCACCGTTGGGCATCAACTGGCGCAGGCGTTAGGATATGACTTTGTCGATACCGACCTGTTTATGCAGCAGACCACCAATATGACGGTGGCTGATGTGGTTGCGCAGGAAGGATGGCATGGGTTCCGCCAGCGCGAAAGTCTGGCGCTTCAGCAGGTGACGTCCAACCGCTGCATCGTCGCGACAGGCGGCGGTATGGTGCTGGCGGAAGCCAATCGGCGCTTTATGCATGATAAAGGCACCGTCATTTACCTCCATGCGGATGCCGAACTGCTAGCTCAGCGGCTGGAAGAAAACCCGCAGGATAATCAGCGGCCGACGTTGACCGGTCGCCCTATTGCCGAGGAAATGGCTGATGTACTGGCCGCGCGCGAGGCGCTTTATCGCGGTGTCGCGCACCACGTCATCGATGCATCGCAAACGCCGGAAGCGATTGTGGCAAGCGTGTTGAAAGCGCTGCGCTCGTCGGCTGCATAGGTCGGTGAGCCGGATACTGGCAAAATAATCACCAGCCAGTGTTACCGAACACCAACTTTCAATGAATAGATCGTGACAGTGGCTCGACTCTCCTTTTAAGATGAATTTCCTGAATTTTTTCGATGATAGGGTGCCGCGCTATGCTGAATGTAAATGAGTATTTTGCAGGGAAGGTCAAATCAATCGGTTTTGAAGGCGACAGCATTGGCCGCGCCAGTGTCGGCGTCATGGATGCGGGTGAATACACCTTTGGAACCGCACAGCCGGAAGAAATGACGGTGATCACCGGAGCATTGAAAGTACTGCTGCCAGGCGCACCGGATTGGCAGGTTTTCACACCGGGAGAAACGTTTTTCGTTCCGGGAAAAAGTGAGTTCAACTTACAGGTGGTCGAACCGACCTCTTATCTGTGTAAGTACCTGTAGTGTAAGTACCTGTAATAGCTATTCTATCTCTGTAGAGTAGATCATTCTCGCTGCGTTATGTACGACATAACGCGGCGTTTTTTATCCTAGTCCTGCCTTACTCCCCTTATTCCCCCAGCGCGGTTAGCGCCTTTCTCTGCCATTCTTCCCCGGATGGTAATAAATAATGCTGCAAAAATGTTAAGTAGCTCAAGTAATGAACGCAAAGGTATTTAAAAGGTATTATTAATTGGTATTTTAAAGGTGTACCTTACTCTGTCATGAAGGATGTAAATATGAAAACTACAGCAAAGCTGTCGTTCATGATGTTCGTTGAATGGTTTATCTGGGGAGCCTGGTTCGTTCCACTCTGGCTTTATCTGAGCAAAAGCGGATTTACGGCGGGTGAAATCGGTTGGTCATATGCCTGTACTGCGATTGCCGCAATTCTGTCGCCGATACTGGTGGGATCGCTCACCGATCGCTTCTTTGCCGCGCAAAAAGTGCTGGCGGTATTGATGTTCGCCGGGGCGATACTGATGTACCTGGCGGCGCAGCAAACGGAGTTTATGTATTTCTTCCCGCTGCTGTTGGCCTATTCGTTGACCTACATGCCGACGATTGCACTGACTAACAGCATCGCCTTCTCGCATGTGGCCGATGTAGAACGGGATTTTCCACGCATCCGGGTATTGGGAACGATTGGCTGGATCGCCTCCGGGATCGTCTGTGGTTTTCTGCCGACATGGCTTGGATTTAGCGATATTTCGCCCACCAATGTTCCGCTGCTGATTACCGCTGCCAGCTCAGCGTTGCTCGGCGTCTTTGCCTTTTTCCTGCCCAATACGCCACCAAAAAGCACTGGCAAGATGGATGTTAAGGTCATGTTGGGGCTGGACGCGCTTGTGCTGTTGAAAGACAAAAACTTTCTGGTGTTTTTTGTCTGCTCCTTCTTATTCGCGATGCCGCTGGCGTTTTATTACATTTTTGCCACGGGCTTCCTCACCGAAGTCGGTATGAAGAATGCGACAGGCTGGATGACGCTGGGCCAATTCTCTGAAATCTTCTTTATGCTGGCTCTGCCGTTTTTCACCAAGCGTTTTGGTATTAAAAAGGTATTGTTGCTGGGGCTGGTGACAGCGGCTATCCGCTATGTCTTTTTCGTCTACGGCGACGCTTACCACTACTTCACGTATGCACTGCTGTTCCTCGGCATTCTGCTGCACGGCGTGAGTTACGATTTTTACTATGTGACCGCCTATATCTACGTTGATAAAAAAGCGCCGGTGCATATGCGCACGGCCGCGCAGGGGCTGATTACGCTCTGCTGTCAGGGCTTCGGCAGCCTGTTGGGATATCGTCTGGGTGGCGTGATGATGGAGAAACTTTTCGCCCACGGTGAGCCGGTGAACGGCCTGACCTTTAACTGGACCGGCATGTGGCTGTTTGGTGCGGTGATGATCGCGATTATTGCGCTGATCTTTATCCTGTTTTTCCGTGAATCGGATAAGACGATCTCGACCATTGATGTAGACGGTGCAAAAAACAAGCATTTCAGTACAGAGGAAAGCAAATGAAACAAGAACGTATTCTCGGTGCCTTATACGGCCAGGCTGTAGGGGATGCGATGGGCATGCCATCGGAACTGTGGCCCCGAACGCGTGTGAAAGCGCATTTTGGCTGGATTGATCGCTTTTTACCCGGCCCGGCGGAAAACAATGCGGCGTGCTATTTTGGCCGTGGTGAGTTTACGGATGATACTTCGATGGCGCTGAGTCTGGCTGATGCCATCATTGAATGTGATGGCGACATCAATGCCGATGCGATTGGCCGCCACATCCTGAAATGGGCGGAATCGTTCGATGCATTTAATAAGAATGTACTCGGCCCAACCTCTAAAATTGCGTTGAAGGCGATTCGTCAGGGCACACCGGTCAGCGAGCTGGAAAATAATGGCGTCACGAACGGCGCGGCGATGCGGGCGTCCCCGCTAGGCTGTCTGCTGCCTGCGCACGATCTTGATGAATTCATCGATCAGGTGGCGCTGGCATCCAGCCCGACCCATAAATCCGATTTGGCGATTGCGGGAGCGGTCGTCGTTGCCTGGGCGATTTCCCGGGCGATTGACGGTACCAGCTGGCAGGAGATTGTCGATGCGTTGCCGTCTGTGGCACGCCACGCGCAGGAAAAGCGTATCACGACGTTTAGCGCCTCCCTTGCCGCACGTCTGGAGCTGGCACTGAGTATCGTGCGCCGTGCAAACGGGACGGAAAGCGCTAGCGAGCAGCTTTATCAGCTGATTGGCGCGGGAACGAGCACCATTGAATCCGTTGCTACCGCCATCGCGATGGTTGAATTGGCGCAGACCGATCCAAATCGCTGTGCGATTCTGTGCGCCAACCTCGGAGGGGATACCGACACTATCGGGGCGATGGCAACCGCAATATGCGGTGCGCTGCACGGGGTCACGGCGATTGATGCCGCGCTGAAGCAGGAGCTGGATGACATTAACCAGCTTGATTTTCGTCGCTACGCCAGCCTGCTCCAGCAATACCGCTCCGCACGGGAGGCGTGATGAAGGCCAGCGAACTTGCCGCAAAACTGGATGGGCTAACGACACGTCAGCCGCTGACCATCATCGGGGCGGCGGTGATTGACGTGATTGCCGATGCTTACGCCCTGCCGTATCGCGGGTGTGATATCGAACTGAAGCAGCAAAGTGTGAATATTGGCGGCTGTGCCTTGAATATTGCCATTGCGCTTAAACGCCTTGGGATAGCCGCACAAAACGCCTTGCCTGTCGGGCAGGGCGTGTGGGCGGATATCATTCGTCATAGTCTGGAAAAGCAAAACATCACCACGGTGGTACAAACCGATTCGGGAGACAACGGCTGGTGTCTGGCGCTGGTTGAACCGGACGGTGAACGGACTTTTATGTCCTTCAGCGGGGTTGAGAATCAGTGGAGCGACAGTTGGCTGGCGTCGTTATCCGTCGCATCGGGGAGTTTGGTCTACCTTTCTGGCTATCAACTGGCGGCACCGTGCGGTGAACGGCTGGTGAGCTGGCTGGAAAATTTGCATAACGTCACGCCATTCATCGATTTTGGCCCACGCATTGCCGATATACCGGCAAGCCTGATGGCTCGCATTATGGCGCTTCGCCCTGTGGTTTCCCTTAATCGTCAGGAAGCGGATGTGGCGGCGGACATGCTCGGCGTGTCGGCTGATGTGCAAACGCTGGGACGAGCCTGGCAGGCGGCGTATCGTGCCCCAGTGATTATTCGTCAAGACAAAGCGGGAGCGTGGTATTTCGATGCGGCTTCTGAAGGCATCGTCGCCCCGTTTCCGGCAACGGTGGTGGATACTATCGGGGCAGGGGACAGTCACGCGGGCGGGACGCTGGCTGGTTTGGCCGCTGGGTGGCCGTTGGCCGATGCCGTCACGCTGGGGAACGCCGTTGCGGCGTATGTCGTGAGCCACCGCGGCGGAGACTGTGCGCCTACGTTGGATGAACTGCGTACGCGGTTACTCCTCGCAGATGAAAACGTATAGATCGCTACGGCAATAGCTGATGCTGTACTCGATGGGCCGGTTCTGCGGGTCGAGCGCAATCTGCTTGATGACCAGAACCGGTACTTTATTATCAAGCTGAATGTGTGACTGAAACTCGGCATCGGGCATACGGGCGCTGACGCGGCTGCGTGTACGCTGCGGATTGATGTTCTGGCTACGAAAATAGTCATAAAGCGAGACGCCGATATCTTCAGCGTCAGCGATCAGAACAACAGGAACATACGATTCTTCAATCGAAACGGCGTCCTCATCCACATAGCGAATACGTTTCAACAGAAAAACGGGGGTGTCTGGCGCAATAGCCAACTGCTCGGCCACTTCCTTGCTGCTTTTTACGATCTGTTTGTTTACCCACAGCGTATTGGGCTTTTTGCCCCGCAGCACGACCTGCTGTGAAAATCCGCGCGCCTCTTTCAACGAATATTCGAAAATATTATTGATTTGCGTCCCGTAGCCGCGCACGCGGGTCACCACGCCTTCTTCTTCCAGCATTTGCATCGCTTTGCGCACGGTAATGCGGGATACGCCGGCTAACTGACTCAGGTCACGTTCTCCCGGCAGAATATTGCCATGTTCCAATGCACCGCTGCGCACGGCGTTTTTTACCGTTTCGGCAAACTTTAGATAGAGTGGGGTATTATCTGCTGTCGCAAAGCGCTGAGTAAGCTGTTCTATTAATCGAGTATGCGCGTGTTCCATTCTTCTCTGATCCTGATCGGTTTGCGTAGAGGCAATAATACCACTGGTATTATTGCCTCTATACTGAAAATGGCAATCGCGGCGTTGCCACATAAAATAAAGTATATTTAGTGATTTTTAGCATGTTTACCTGTCACGAAAACGTCATCTATTCTTTGTAACGCTCATCATTAATTCCATATATGAGTTATTTTATTTAATGGTGTTTATTAATTAATAGCGTAAAAGAATGTCGTGGTTATTAGGAATAATCCCATGATTGTTAAAATACAACAGATTACGGCATTCACCGATAATTTTATGTTATGGGGGTGAATAAGTTTTTTGTTCTTTTTATTTTCTTTAAACTGGGTTTTCGTGTTGGTTTGTTGGTTGGAAGTCCATTTGGTGTCTTTTTTTGTATAAAGGTTTGGTTGAACGTATTAATTATTTTTCTGCGTTTTAAGATAAATGGCGGTTGTGGAATGTGATCGCATTCAAGTTTTATTTTGCTGTGCCGTTATGGATAGTATAACTATTCTATGCAAAGAGTATTTTATGCTGAAAACGACTCGCTCCCGCATCCTTGCGGCCTGTTCGACCATTGTTGTGCTTTCACTGGTTATCAATACCTTTCTTAATTACACCATCGCCAATAACGCTAATAAGGAATCGATCCAGAATACGCTGAATGCGGTAGCTACTAGCCATAGTATTGCGATTAGCGACTGGGTTGCTTCTAAAACGCTGATGATTTCTGCGTTGCATGACCGTGTCATGACTGATGAGGATCCGATTCCGCTGTTCAAACAGCTTGCGGCATCCGGCGGCCTCCTGAATGTGTACATGGGGTATGCCAACGGCACGGCCAAGTTTGCCGATTCTGGCGGTATTCCTCCCGATTACAACCCAACGATCCGCCCCTGGTATCAGCAGGCGGTGAAAGAGGGCAAACCGCTGGTCACAGCCCCCTACGTTGATGCGGTGACGAATACACTGGTGGTTTCTTTCGTTGCTTCCGTGGTGGATGGCGGAACGGTCAGAGGCGTCGTCGGTAGCGATGTCACGATGAACAGCGTGATTGAAAACGTCAAAGCGATTAACCCAGCCAAAGATAGCTTCGGTGTGCTTATCGAGCGTAGCGGTCTGATCATTGCTCACCCGGATGAAAAACTGACGCTGAAAAATATCACCGACATCGCTCCTGGGATCGATCTGAACGACATTCTTTCCGCAGATAGCGCCCGCGATGTGGATTTTTCTGGGTCGACAAAGCTCGTGGTGGCAAAACCGATTGCTGGCACGAACTGGTTCATGCTGGTGGCGTTGGATAAAGCCGAAGCGACAGCGGGCATGCGTTCTCTGCTGTCTACCTCTGTGATCACGCTAGTCGTTATCGCTCTGCTGGGCACGCTGGTGATTGGTTTCATCATTGCCTCAGCGCTCAAGCGTCTGCTGCAAATCCGCGATGCGATGGATGATATCAGCAGCGGTAATAACGATCTGACACAGCGTCTGCCGGATGAAGGGTATGATGAAGTGGCGCAAATTGCGCGCTCGTTTAATATCTTCGTCGATAAGATCAGTCAGGTAATGATGCAGATTCGGGATATCAGTGCATCGCTTCAGGTCGCGGCGGATGAAATCTCTGCGGGGAACAACGATCTCTCTGCGCGTACTGAATCTGCGGCGTCGAGCATTCAGCAAACCGCAGCCTCGCTGGAAGAAATTTCTGCGGCGGTCACGCAGTCGGCAGGTTCTGCACAGCAGGTTAACGCCAAAGCGCTGCTGCTGTCGAAAGATGCCGGTACGGGCGGAAAAGTGGTGTCCGATGTGATTGTCACGATGGAAGAGATCGTGGTCGCGTCTGGCAAAATCGGCGATATCATCGGTGTGATCGATGGCATTGCATTCCAGACTAACATTCTGGCGCTTAACGCCGCGGTAGAAGCCGCGCGAGCGGGCGAACAGGGGCGTGGTTTCGCCGTGGTTGCTGGTGAAGTTCGCAGTCTGGCACAGCGCAGTGCGCAGGCCGCAAAAGAAATTAAAGCGCTGATTGAAGCGACGGTCTCCAGCGTGACCTCTGGCTCCGTGCAGGTTCGTCAGGCCAGCGACACGATGAATGAAATTGTCGGCGGCGTCTCTACGGTGAGTTCGGTGATGTCTGAAATCACGCATGCGGCAGATGAGCAAATGCGTGGCATCAACGAGATCAACAAAGCGGTCGCACAGTTGGATTCGATGGTGCAACAAAACGCCGCGCTGGTGCAGGAATCTGCCGCTGCGTCGGGTGCGTTGCAGTCACAAGCTGAAGAACTGAACGCCGTTGTCGGGGCATTCCGAGTTTAACGGGTTCAGGCACTAAAGAGGTATTGCCCGCCAGAACGCTGGCGGGCAATCGCCGACTGCATTAACAATCGACTGCATTAACAGTCAACAGTATTAACGCTGAGCTTCTCCGCCCAGCGCCTCAATCAGATTTGCAACCAATGCCGCCAGCTCGCTGGTCATCAAAATGAAATCGGCATCAAACCGCTGAGCAAAATCTTCCCGATCGATATCGTCGTTTTGTTCCCGCAGCGTATCAGAGAACTTCAAGCGTTTTACCGAACCGTCCTCAGACAAGACCAACTGAATCCGTTCCTGCCAGTCCAGCGCTAGCTTGGTAACCAGTTTGCCAGCTTCAATGTGTACGGCAATTTCATCGCAGACCAAATCCTGTTTTTTACAGCGGATAACGCCGCCGTCTTCCAGAATGGCTTTCAGCTCTGCTTCATCCTGTAGCGCAAAACCTGCCGCTGGTTCACCGGAGCGAACCCACTCGGTCAGCGTCAGTTCGATAGGATTTTCCATCGTCAGCGGTACAACAGGCAGCGAACCCAGCGTTTTACGCAGCAGTGCCAGCGTATCTTCCGCTTTTTTGGCGCTGGCAGCATCGACCATAATCAGGCCGTTAACCGTATCGATCCACAGCCAAACCTGACTGAAACGGCTGAATGCACGCGGCAGTAGGCTATGCAGCACTTCGTCTTTCAGCGAGTCTTTTTCGGTTTTTTTCAGCTTGCGGTGCTGTTCCGCTTCCAGACGTTCAATCTTGGCCTGAAGGGTTTGCTTGATGACCGGGGACGGCAGGATTTTTTCTTCTTTGCGGACGCAGATAACGATTTGCCCATTAACGACGTGCGTTAAGGCATCGCTATGGGATCCCATCGGCGATACCCAACCCGTTTTCATCATATCCTGACTACCGCACGGGGTGAACGCGAAAGCGCTGAGCCGTTTTTCCAGTTCATCCGCAGATAAAACGTTATCTTTGGACAGCACGCTGTCTCGGCTTAGGCGGTAAATCATTAAGTTCTTAAACCACAACATGGTGTTATCCCTGACTGGGCGCGCAGGTTTGCACGCGGGTTTGTAATGTTGCGCGCATGATAACGAATTCGAGACGGTTATGTGGAATAAAATACCGGGATTCAGAGGAATACCTATCACGCTTTGAATGGCAGCGGATTGGTTTCTCTGGTTATACCCGTCATACTTCAAGCGGCATGTGCGTTGGCTGCACGACTCGAATTATTTAGGGTTTCTATCTATAAATCAGAACGTTTTCAGGTCGGTAGTGAATTTACTCTGGCCTATTTACAACACGCGGGGAGACATCATGAGAATCGGTATCGATCTAGGCGGGACGAAAACGGAAGTCATTGCACTGGATGACGAGGGGCAGGAACGTTTTCGGCAGCGTATGCCGACGCCAAGAAATGACTACCCGGAAACGCTGCGGACTATCGCCACGCTGGTGGAGATGGCTGAAAAAGCGACCGGCTCTCGAGGTAGCGTCGGTGTGGGGATCCCCGGTACGCTATCGCCGTTTACCGGTAAGGTAAAAAATGCCAACTCCACCTGGCTCAACGGTCAGGCGCTGGATCGCGATCTCGCCACGCTGCTGAATCGGCCTGTGCGGGTTGCCAATGACGCGAACTGTTTCACGGTTTCAGAAGCGGTTGACGGTGCTGGGGCAGGCAAGCAGACCGTTTTCGCCGTTATTATCGGAACCGGCTGCGGATCGGGCATTGCGCTGAACGGTCAGGCTCACGTCGGCGGCAACGGTATTGCGGGTGAATGGGGGCATAACCCGCTGCCCTGGATGGATGACGATGAGCTGCGCTATCGGCAGACGGTTCCCTGCTACTGCGGCAAGTCCGGCTGTATTGAATCCTTTATTTCCGGTACGGGATTTGCGCTGGATTACCAACGCCTGAGCGGTCAGCCGCACAAGGGCGAGGCGATTATTGCCTTAGCGGAGCAGGGCGACCCTGTCGCAGAGCTGGCGTTACAGCGCTATGAACATCGTCTGGCAAAATCGCTGGCGCATGTGATTAATCTGCTCGACCCCGATGTCGTGGTGCTGGGGGGCGGAATGAGCAACGTTGCTCGCCTTTATCAGACCGTGCCGGAAAAGATTAAACCGTGGATCTTCGGCGGTGAGTGCGAAACGCCCGTGCTTCAGGCCATACACGGCGACTCCAGCGGGGTACGCGGAGCCGCATGGCTCTGGCCGAAGACGGAATAATGGCTAAACGGCGTACTGCGGCGCCAGCCGGCTGACGCCTAGCCCGTTAACCTTCTGCACTTTGATCTGTACCGGAATACGCTCTTTCATGGCTTCGACATGGCTAATGACGCCGATGGTTTTACCGGAGGCGTTCAGATTATCGAGGGCATCCAGCGCGATATCCAGCGTCTCGGCATCCAGCGTGCCGAAGCCTTCATCCAGAAACAGCGAGTCGATGCTGGCTTTGTGGCTGACCAAATCGGATAGCGCCAGCGCCAGCGACAAACTCACTAAGAAGCTCTCGCCGCCGGACAGCGTACGCGTATCACGCTCGGCGTCCGCTTGCCAGGTATCCATCACCAGCAACTCCAGATCGTCGCCGGGCTTCCGTTTCAGCATATAGCGCCCGTGCAGGCGGGAAAGCTGGAGATTGGCAAGATAAACCAGATGATCCAACGTTAGCCCCTGAGCAAACTTACGGAATTTATGCCCGCTTTGTGAACCGATGAGCGTATTAAGACAGCTCCAGTCGTCATATATTTGCTGACTTTGGGCGATCTCATTGAGCAAATCTTGCTGGTTCTGGCGATGTTGTCGATCGTTAGCCAACTGATGCTGGAACTCTCCCTGCTGCCGCAGGTTCGCTTTCAGCGTTTCATCCAGCGTTGCCAACTGTTGCTGTACCGCTTCCTGCGTGGCATCTTCCATCAGGGAAGCGGGGCGCTTTTGTTGATGGGCGAGCAGATCCTGCTCAGCCTGCTGATGAAGGGCCGCCGCCTGCTGCAAACGCTGATACAGTTCTTCCTTCCATGCCTGCAACGTCTGGCGTTCCTGCTCATCAAGCAGCGCATTGAGGAACGTGGCTTCATCGGCGAAAGTGCTTTGTTGCAAAGCCTGAATAAAACGTTCGGTCGCACTTTCATGCTGGCGCGTGCTCTGTTCATACTGCTGTTGCGTGCTAGCCAGCTCTCCCGTCAGACGGCTCAACGCCGTTTCGGTTTGCTGACGAGCTGACAGGGCTAGCCTGAGCGCATCGTCATACTGCTGGCTGGTGCGCTGTAGCTGTTCGCGTACAGCCGCGATTTGTCTGTCGCCGAAAAGTGCCTGTCGCTCTTTTTGGCTCGCGTTGAGCAACGCGAGGAGCTGTTCCACGTGCTGTTGCTGGGTTTGGAGCTGTTGTTTTGACTCGGTCACGCTGCGATTCAGATGCTGAAGATCGCTTTCCAGCGTTGCTAATAGAGGAACTAAGCGAGATTGCTCCTGTTCTTTGGTTTTCCAGACCTGCCACTCGTTCTCGCGCTGAGCCAGCCAGTCATTCTGTGCGTCGGCTTCAGGTAGAACAAGGCTTAAGGTTGCCAGCGTCTGCGTGATTTCCTGAGTGTGCTGCGTGATCTGCTGGTGCACGTTTTGCAGCGACAGCTCGATTTCTTGCTGCGTAACGCTTAGCGAAGTTTGCTGCTGGGTGTTGAGCGCGATTTTCTGGTCGAGTTCCCGCTGCACTGCCTCTGCGGCAGTCAGTAAATCCTTACTTTCCTGCCACTGTTTTTGCAATTGCTCGCGTGCGGTAATCTGCTGTCGAATAGCCTGTTCTTCGGCTTCATTTTGCGTAAGCCAGACTGCGATCTCATCCGGTTGTTCCAGCGTGTAGTTAACTTGTAAGCGCTCACTGACATCTTGCCACTGTTGCCGCAGGGCATGATGTTCGCTATCGAGCTGAGCGATCTCCTGTTGTAGCTGTTCCCGCTGTTGCGCTAGCGAGGCCAACTGTGCAGTCGTATTCGCCAGCGCTGTCGTTAACTGGTTCACTTCCTGCTGTAGCGCCGTCAGGCGGCTTTGGGTTTCAGACGGTTGCAGCGCCTGATAGCGTTCGATAGCCGGATGCTCGGTTGAACCACATAGCGGACACGCGTCTCCAGCCTGGAGCCGCTGGCGTTCGGCTTCCAGCTTAACGATACGCTCTTCCTGCCGGAGCACCGTTTCTAGATCGACCAGATGCTGGCTTCGCTGCTCATACTCAGATTGCTGCTGTTTCTTCAATATTTCTGACTGGCTGATATGCCCTTGTACCTCATCCTGCTTGGCTAGGTACTGTTGTTTGCGAACGTGCAGGCGCTGGAACTGGTCGCTGATTGTCGCGAGCCGTTGGCGTTCAGCGCGCTGGTCAATGCGTTGATTAAACTGCTGTTGCAGGGTGGAAAGCGACTGGTGCGCGTCCTGTTTTTGCTGTGTCTCATCGTGTTGCATGAACTGCTGACGGGCGGCATCAACGACCGCTTGTTGTTCACGCTGCTCTGCCGCCAGCGTCACCGTCTCTTGCTGTAGCACTGCCGACTGTGCGGTGTGCTGCGTCTGTTTTTGCTTCAGCTTCTCTTGCTCGTCCTGAAGCTGGCGCAATTGCCGGAACTGGGTGCGCCACAGAGGAAGTTGTTCTCCCCACTGCTGATGATGCGCGTGTTGCTGGCGGTAAGACTGGATCTGTTCAAGCTGCTGTGTAGCCTGCTGCTGTTCTGCCGCTGTCTGGGTTTGTTTGCTTTCATCGGCGTGCAGACGAGCCTGTGTTTTTGCCAGTTCATCCTGCTGCTGCACTTTTTGTTGCACCAGCGTAGTAATGCGATGGTCAAGTGGCACAACCTGTTCGTTGATCACTTGCTCTTGCTGCTGGCGTACCCGTTTGTGCTCACTAACCTCCAGCTCTGCTTTTTCTTCCTGCTGGCGTAGCGCGGTTAACATCACCTGCTCGGCGGCCTGCTTCCCGGTCAGTTGTTCAATACGCTGTGCCAGCGTAAGAGATTCCTGTCGATAGCGCTCTCGTTCCTGATGTAGCGGCCTCAGTTTTTCTGCTGGTTCGCTGTGAGTTAACCTGTCGAGCTGCGGTTTAGCCTGCTGAATAGCGGATTCGGCGCTCGCATGTTGCGCCTGCGTGTTGGCTAGCTGAGCGTGCTGCTGCGTCAGTTGCTCAAACCAGCGCAGCGTAGTCAGCGCTTGCTCACGTTCTACGTTGCCCCGTTGCTCCTGCTGGATCAGCTCGGCAAGCTGTTCTTCCACCTGCTGACGCTGGTCATCGGTCAGCAGTTGAATGCCTGATGCGCGCGCCTGTAGCGTGTTCAGTGCGACGTTTGCCTGCTTGTGCTTGTCATAGACACGTTCGGAAATCAGGCCGTAGATGTCCGTGCCGGTCAGCTCTTCCAGCAGTTCCGCTCGGTCATCTGCTTTGGCGTTGAGGAAGGCGGCAAATTGCCCCTGCGACAGCATCATGGATCGCGTGAAGCGGCCGAAATCCAGCCCGGTGAGCTGTGTGATCATCTCTTTCTTATCATTGAGCTTTTCACACAGAATTTTGCCGTCTTCAATGAGCGCGAGTTCAGCTTTGGGAGACTGTAAGTTGCCGTCTGGCGCGTTTCTTGCCCGACGCTGGCTCCAGAAGGCGCGATATCCGACGCCTTTAACCTCGAACTCAACCTCAGCAAGGCACTCTGCGGTATTACGCGTCATCAGGTCATTCTGGCTGGCGGAAAGCAGGCCAAGCCGTGGCGTTTCGTGATACAGCGCCAGACAGATCGCATCCAGCAGCGTGGTTTTTCCCGCGCCGGTCGGGCCGGTAATGGCAAATAAGCCGTTGCTGGAAAACGGCTCCTGTGTGAAATCGATCTTCCATTCGCCTTTCAGCGCATTAAGGTTCTTTAAGCGCAGACTGAGAATCTTCATTTGGCCGTCTCGCTATTTTCCAGTTCATCAATAACCTGATTAAACAGCGTGCGAACACGCTGCTGGCGGCTGTCTTCCATGTCTGTCTCCGTTGCCAGACGACGTTCAAAAACGTCATGTACGCTCAGTTCGTTCAGCGTTTCCTTGTCCTGTCGGGTAATCGCCTGCAGGCGCTGTTCACGCGTGCGGCGCAGCAGCAACACCTCCACGGGCAGGTTCTCGGTCATCGCCTGAATGCGTTTTTGCATGTCGCTCAGATAATCCTGCGTGTTGATTTCAATATCCAACCACACGGGTTTATCGCCCTGATAGTTCTGGAAGGTGGCCAGCTGTTTTTCAATATCGCTCAGGCTGCCTTTAATCAGCTGCATCGGCTGAGTCATGGGAATCGGCAGGATGTCTATCTGCGGAGGTGTTTGCGGTGACGTGTCAGGTGCAAAGCTCACCAGACAAACGGATTTTTCACTGTTTAGTTCATCAAAACTCAACGGGATGGGCGAACCGCTGTAGCGAATGTGCTCGCTTTGGGTCACGCGCTGTGGGCGGTGAATATGGCCGAGCGCGATATAATCCGCAGGAGGAAAAGCCTGAGCAGGGAAGGCATCGAGCGTACCAATATAGATATCGCGCACGGATTCCGAGGCGGTTGCGCCAATCGTCGTCAGGTGCCCGGTTGCGATAATCGGCAGCGGCAGGCCAAGCTCGTCGCGCTTTTGGCAAGCCAGTTGGTAACACTGCTGGTAGTGCGCGGTAATCGCTTCCTGTAGCGCCAGCTGTTTTTCATCCCCGGATTGCCCGGCTTTGCTGGTCAATACATCACGCGGACGTAAAAAAGGAATTGCACAGAGCAGGGCACCGGGCTGCCGCTGACGGTTTTCCAGCAGAAGCACCTGTTGGGCCGGATCGTCGCTGGCGCAGGCAATCACCCGTGTGTTCAGGCAGGCAAGCAGCTCGCGGGATTCGTTTAGCATCGCGACAGAATCGTGGTTACCACCGAGAACGATGAGCTGGCAGCCTGTGCGCTGTAGCGCGACCACGAAGCTATAATACATTTCCCGCGCATAGCTGGGGGGCGAGCCGTTATCAAAAATATCGCCAGCAACGATAATGGCATCGACCTGATGTTGTTCCACCTGAACGATAAGCCAGTTTAGAAAAGCCTGATGCTCAGCAGCGCGACTTTTGGTATAAAAATATTGCCCTAAATGCCAATCGGCGGTGTGGATAATGCGCATCGTGTTCTCTCGATATTCATGCCGCGTGGCGGTGGATGACGTTGTCATTATTTATTATGTGAAAGGGTGTGTCGTCGCCATGGTGCTTTGTCATCGTAATGCCATGATTATATATAGCAGGGATGGCGGCTGTCGCGGTGGAATCAGGAGTTTGGAAAGCGGCTCGAAAAATCGGATGTACGCGCTGTAACAATCGTGCAGAGCGGTCCGTGCGTTTTTCATAAATCTGTCATAAAACTGACGCATAATGCCTCCGCCTGCTAACAGCGACGATGATTAACGACAGGATTAACAATGGCAAAACGCATATTAGTCGTGGAAGATGAAGCACCAATTCGTGAAATGGTCTGCTTTGTACTGGAACAAAATGGTTATCAACCCGTTGAAGCTGAAGACTATGACAGCGCGGTAACGCAACTGTCGGAGCCATTCCCGGAACTGGTGTTATTGGACTGGATGCTGCCAGGTGGGTCGGGCCTGCAATTCATCAAGCATATGAAGCGCGAAGCACTGACGCGTGATATTCCGGTGATGATGTTAACCGCGCGTGGCGAAGAAGAAGACCGCGTGCGCGGGCTTGAAGTGGGAGCGGATGATTACATTACCAAACCGTTTTCACCCAAAGAGTTGGTGGCGCGTATCAAAGCCGTGATGCGTCGGATTTCACCGATGGCAGTGGAAGAAGTGATTGAAATGCGTGGCCTGAGCCTCGATCCTTCCTCACATCGCGTGACGACCGAAGAGCACGCGTTGGACATGGGACCGACGGAATTTAAACTGCTGCATTTCTTTATGACGCATCCTGAACGTGTTTATAGCCGGGAGCAGTTGCTGAATCACGTTTGGGGCACTAACGTTTATGTTGAGGATCGTACTGTCGACGTCCATATTCGTCGCCTGCGTAAAGCGCTGGAAACCAGCGGACATGACAAAATGGTGCAAACCGTTCGGGGAACGGGCTACCGTTTTTCAACGCGTTACTGAGGTGATCGTAACCGGAGACACATTAACGTGCTAGAACGTTTATCCTGGAAAAGGCTGGCATTGGAGCTAGCTTTTTTTTGTTTGCCCGCTTTACTGCTGGGGCTGATTTTTGGCTATCTGCCCTGGTTTCTGCTGGTCGCCGTATTAGGCTTACTGTGCTGGAATTTTTATAACCAGCTAAAACTCTCTTATTGGTTGTGGGTTGACCGCAGCATGACGCCACCACCTGGTCGCTGGAGCTGGGAGCCGCTGTTTTACGGGCTCTATCAGATGCAGTTGCGTAATCGACGTCGACGTCGTGAACTGGCGCTTCTGATTAAGCGCTTTCGCAGCGGTGCCGAATCCTTACCCGATGCCGTGGTGATCACCACCGAAGAAGGCACGATCTTCTGGTGTAACCATCTGGCGCAGCACCTGTTAAATTTCCGCTGGCCGGAAGATAACGGTCAGAATATCCTTAACTTATTGCGCTATCCCGAATTCACGAATTACATGAAAGGACAGGATTTTAGCCGTCCTCTCACGCTGCAGTTGAATAATTCCCACCATGTTGAATTCCGCGTGATGCCCTATTCCGAAGGCCAGCTACTGATGGTGGTGCGTGATATTACGCAAATGCACCAGCTTGAAGGCGCCAGACGTAACTTTTTTGCCAACGTGAGCCATGAACTGCGTACGCCGCTGACGGTGTTGCAGGGTTATCTGGAAATGATGCAAGAAGAAACGCTGGATGCGGCGCTACGCGGGAAAGCGCTGAATACCATGCAGGAGCAAACTCGACGCATGGACGGGTTGGTCAAACAACTGCTCACCCTGTCCCGTATTGAGGCGGCGACGGCAATCGATCTGAATGAAAAAGTCGATATTCCATTGATGCTGCGCGTATTGCAGCGCGAAGCGCAGACGCTGAGTCAGGGGCGTCATGAGATCGTCTTTCGTGTGAACGAAAGCCTCCGCGTGTTTGGTAATGAAGAACAGCTTCGCAGTGCGGTATCCAATCTGGTGTATAACGCGGTCAACCATACGCCAGCGGGAACGCGTATCGAAGTTTGCTGGCAGAAGATCCCGCAGGGCGCGCAATTTCAGGTCAGCGATAACGGGCCGGGCATTGCGGCCGAGCACTTGCCGCGCCTGACGGAACGCTTTTATCGTGTGGATAAGGCGCGCTCACGACAAACGGGCGGCAGCGGACTGGGGCTGGCGATTGTTAAGCATGCGCTCAGCCATCACGATTCCCGTCTGGAAATCATGAGTGAGGATGGTCTGGGCTCACGTTTCGTCTTTACGTTGCCGAATCGGTTGATTGTCCCTGCCTCTCTGGCTGAAAATACGGTGAAACCTTCAGCCTGACGGAAAACGCTATCTATGACATCCGCCACTCGTATTGCAGGCGCTTTTTTACTGCTGCTCAGCGCGTTGTGCTCCGCACAACCTCGTCAGATGCTGGCGGGCAACCTCTCCAGCGCGGGGTCCGATACGCTGGCTAACCTGATGGCCTTCTGGGCGGCGGATTTCAGCCAGCATTACCCGAACGTGAATTTACAGATTCAGGCCGCTGGGTCGTCCTCTGCGCCGACGTCTCTGGCATCGGGTGCCGCGCAGCTTGGGCCGATGAGCAGGGCGATGAAGGCCAGCGAAATTGAGGCGTTCGTCCAGCACTATGGCTACCCGCCGCTGGCGGTACCGGTGGCGATGGATGCGCTGGTTGTGCTGGTCAATCAGGATAACCCGCTGCCTGGATTGAACTTGTCGCAGCTGGACGCCATCTTTTCGATTACGCAGCGCTGCGGTAACCACCAGCCGATAAAACAGTGGGGCGATCTCGGCCTGCACGGCAGTTGGGAAAAACGCACGCTACTGCGCTATTGGCGAAACTCGGCGTCGGGACCCTATGGGTTCTTTAAGCAAAAGGCGCTGTGCCGTGGCGATTTCCTTCCCCAGGTTAATGAGTTGCCCGGTTCAGCCTCTGTTGTACAAGCGGTTGCGGCGTCAACCGATGCTATCGGCTATGCCAGCGTGGGCTTTCGTACCAGCGGCGTAAGAATGCTGCCGTTAGCCGCACAAGGCACCGACTACATCTACCCCTCGACTGAAAATATCCGCAGCGGTTTGTATCCCTACACCCGTTATCTCTATATCTATGTGAACAAAGCACCCAGCCAACCGTTGGAAGCGCTGACGGCGGCATTTCTAGAACGTGTGCTGTCTGAAACGGGGCAGTCGTTGGTGAATCAGGATGGTTATTTGCCACTGCCGGAAGCAACGCGTCGTCAGGCGCGTCAGCTGATTGGCCTGCCGGAATAATTTCTCTTTCCACTACGAATTTGCGATGTTTTCACGTTAGATGAATTTTCTTCATGTGACGTGAAAATTCTTCTATTGCCCTGTGATTCGCCCCGTGACAGGATAGTTTTAAATTTAGACGTCCAGATGGCTAAATAAGATTAAATGTAACTATCCCTTTGGGCAAATATTTCACATTGAAACTATCTGTCAGCATGCTTCTTTCCTGAAGATCGGTGCTGGCAACATGTCAGGAGCGACATATGGCGAATACCTTATCCCCTTTCCGTGCTGATACCGTCGGCAGTTTCTTGCGTCCAGCAGCGATCAAGGAAGCACGTCTTCAACATCAGGCGGGCGAGATTGATGATGCTGCGCTGCGTAGCATTGAAGATCGTGAGATTCTGCGGGTGGTAGAAAAGCAGCGTGAAGCGGGCCTGCAGGTTGTGACGGATGGTGAATTGCGTCGTGCCTGGTGGCACTTCGATTTCTTTGCCGACTTGAACGGCGTGGAGCGCTACGAAGCCGATCACGGTATTCAATTCAACGGTATTCAGACCAAATCCCATGCGATTCGCGTCGTGGATAAAGTGAGTTTCAATCCTCAGCATCCGATGCTCGATCATTTCCGTTACCTGAACAGCATTTCTGGCGATGCCGTCGCTAAAATGACAATTCCAAGCCCTAGCGTGATGCATTTCCGTGGCGGCCGCAAAGCGATTGATGCGACGGTTTATCCCGATCTGGCGGACTATTTCGACGATTTGGCACAAACCTGGCGCGATGCGATTCACGCATTTTATGACGCTGGTTGCCGCTTCCTGCAACTGGATGACACCGTATGGGCCTACCTGTGCTCTGACGATCAAAAACGTCAGATCCGTGAACGTGGTGAAGATCCGGCGCAGCTGGCGCGAACCTATGCGGATGTGCTGAATAAAGCGCTGGCTGATAAGCCTGCGGATCTGGTTATCGGTTTACACGTTTGTCGCGGTAATTTCCGCTCGACCTGGATTTCTGAAGGCGGATACGAGCCTGTGGCAGAGATTCTGTTTGGCGAAGTGAATGTTGATGAATTCTTCCTGGAATACGATACCGAGAGAGCCGGTGGGTTTGAGCCACTGCGTTTTGTGAAGCCGGGCCATCAGCAGGTGGTGCTGGGACTGATCACCACGAAGAACGGTGAACTTGAAGAGGCAGAGGTGGTGCAGGCGCGCATCGCGGAAGCGGCAAAATATGTCGATCTCAGCCAGATTTGCCTGAGCCCGCAGTGTGGCTTTGCTTCAACGGAAGAAGGCAACAGCCTGACGGAAGAGCAGCAGTGGAATAAGCTGAAACTTGTTGTGGATATCGCCAATCGCGTGTGGTGATACCGATGAGGTAGCGCGCTATTCTGCAACAGACATACAAAGGCTGGATCATACGATCCGGCCTTTTTTGTGGCCGTTATCCGGCTTTCTATTCACGACGCTTTTGTGAAATATGTTTTTTTATGATCGAACAACGCATTTTATTCGGGTTTTTGTCAGTTTTATTGCAATGAAATATCGATAAATGCGCAAATCATGTGTTATGCAAATCAGGATAAACCAATTTATATTCTTACTTTTTGGCATAGTTAGGCTTGATACTCTGGTTTTTGGATCTCTACTTGTCTTTTTACGCTATAAACGTTTTACTTAGCACCCAATATGGCTGTGCAAAAATAACTCCTCTGTACTCGTCATACTTCAAGTTGCATGTGCGTTGGCCGCATTCAGCCACCCGAATCACTTACTTGAGTAAGCTCATCGGGATTGCTTCGCTTGCCGCGTTATTCGGCCTTGTGGCCTCACCCCTTTGGGGTCAGCGCAAGCGCTGTTCAAAACGTTAACGTTTTGTCCTGAAACTCGAATTATTTAGAGTATATGACCGCCATCTTTCGCGTTTCCAGAGCGTTGGCGTCAGCTTCGCGCTAGCCCTTTGTGAATGGCTTCAGGCGGCGATAAACGGCACCGTTTTCTTTTTATCGATTTGATACAGGCAACACGACATAACTATGAGTCATCGTTTAACTTCCAAAGATATCGTGGCATTAGGTTTTATGACCTTTGCTTTGTTCGTGGGGGCAGGAAATATTATTTTTCCGCCTATGGTGGGATTGCAGGCCGGAGAGCACGTTTGGACCGCAGCGCTCGGTTTTCTGCTGACGGCGGTTGGTCTACCGGTGTTGACCGTGATCGCGCTTGCCCGGGTTGGCGGTGGCGTTGATGCGCTGAGCTCGCCGATTGGTAAAAAGGCCGGTGTTGTTCTGGCGACCGTGTGCTATCTGGCTGTTGGGCCACTGTTCGCAACGCCGCGCACGGCAACCGTCTCGTTTGAAGTCGGTCTGGCGCCTTTAGTCGGCAACGGAGCCTCTCCGCTACTGATTTATAGCCTGATTTATTTTGCCATTGTGATCGCGATTTCCCTGTATCCGGGCAAACTGCTGGATACGGTCGGCCATGTGCTGGCACCGTTGAAGATTATTGCGCTGGCGGTACTGGGTATTGCTGCGGTGCTGTGGCCTGCCGGTTCGCCTATCCCGGCGACAGAAACGTATGAGCAACTGCCGTTCTCTAATGGTTTTGTTAACGGCTATCTGACGATGGATACGCTGGGCGCAATGGTCTTTGGTATCGTGATCGTTAATGCTGCGCGCTCGCGTGGGGTGACCAGCTCTGTGCTGCTGACGCGTTACACCATGTGGGCGGGGTTGATTGCCGGTATTGGCCTGACATTAGTCTATTTGAGCCTGTTCCAGCTCGGTTCCGTCAGTGGTGAACTGGTGCCGCAGGCGCAGAACGGTGCTGAAATTCTCCATGCCTATGTGCAACATTCGTTTGGCAATATGGGAAGCAGCTTCCTGGCGTTGTTAATCTTCATCGCGTGTCTGGTGACAGCGGTGGGGCTGACCTGTGCCTGTGCTGAATTCTTTGCGCAATACCTGCCGTTGTCTTACCGCACGCTGGTATTTGTGTTGGGAACGTTCTCGATGGTGGTGTCTAATCTGGGCTTAAGCCACCTGATTCAACTTTCCATTCCTGTACTGACGGCGATTTATCCACCGTGTATCATTCTGGTTTTATTGAGCTTTACGCTGCGTTGGTGGAATAGCGCTTCACGTATTGTTGCCCCGGTCATGTTAGTCAGTCTGTTATTTGGCATGATTGATGGTGTAAAATCGTCGGCCTTCAAATCGCTGTTGCCAGAGTGGAGCCTCAACCTGCCGCTGAGCGAGCAAGGGTTGGCCTGGCTGCCACCGTCACTGCTGATCTTACTGGTTGCGGTGATTTACGACAGACTTTGTGGTCGTCAGGAAGTTACGGTACATCAATAACATCGTTAATGCCTGATAGCGCTGGGGCGGTAGGGATAGCGTACTGCTCCAGCACAAGGTTGGGTTTATGCACCACAGGTTTTTGCCTGTGGTTTTTCTTTTTGTAAAATTTTCCTTTATATAAGACAGGGTTGCTTATCAATGGAACAACCATCCTCCAAGCTCAAGCGTGGGTTAAGCACGCGGCATATCCGCTTTATCGCCCTTGGCTCGGCGATCGGAACCGGTCTGTTTTATGGTTCCGCGAGTGCGATCCAAATGGCTGGCCCCAGTGTATTACTGGCTTATCTGATCGGTGGGGTTGTCGCGTATATCATCATGCGCGCACTGGGTGAAATGTCGGTGCACAACCCGCAGTCCAGTTCGTTTTCTCGCTATGCGCAGGATTATCTCGGGCCATTAGCGGGGTATATCACCGGCTGGACCTACTGTTTTGAGATGCTGATTGTTGCCATTGCCGATGTGACCGCGTTTGGCATCTACATGGGCGTCTGGTTCCCTGCCGTGCCGCACTGGGTGTGGGTTCTGAGCGTGGTGCTCATCATTGGTGCCATTAACCTGATGAATGTGAAAGCCTTTGGTGAACTGGAGTTTTGGCTCTCTTTCTTCAAAGTGGCTACCATTATCATCATGATCGCGGCCGGGATCGGCATCATCATCTGGGGGATTGGCAACGGGGGGGAACCGACGGGTATCCACAACCTCTGGAGCAATGGCGGGTTCTTCAGTAACGGTGTGATGGGGATGATTCTGTCGCTGCAACTGGTGATGTTTGCTTATGGCGGCGTCGAGATTATCGGGATTACGGCCGGTGAGGCCAAAGACCCGCAGAAGTCTATCCCTCGTGCGATCAACTCTGTGCCATGGCGTATTCTGGTGTTCTATGTCGGCACGCTGTTCGTCATTATGTCGATTTACCCGTGGAATCAGGTAGGCACTAACGGAAGCCCGTTCGTGCTGACGTTTCAGCATATGGGCATTACGGCGGCGGCAGGTATCCTTAACTTTGTCGTGATTACCGCGTCGCTGTCGGCGATTAACAGCGATGTCTTCGGCGTCGGCAGAATGCTGCACGGGATGGCGGAGCAGGGGCATGCCCCGAAGGTGTTTAGCCGTCTTTCCAAGCGTGGTATCCCGTGGGTCACGGTGGTTGTGATGATGATGGCGCTGCTGGTAGCGGTGTACCTGAATTACATTATGCCCGGCAAAGTTTTCCTAGTGATTGCTTCACTGGCAACGTTTGCAACGGTGTGGGTGTGGATCATGATTCTGTTTTCTCAGATCGCCTTCCGCCGTCGTCTGAGCCCGGATGAAGTGAAAGCGCTGGCGTTCCCACTGCGCGGTGGCATCGTGACCTCCGTGTTCGGCATCGTCTTCCTGTTCTTCATCATTGGTTTGATTGGCTACTTCCCGGACACGCGTGTGTCGCTGTATGTCGGCATCATTTGGATAGTGCTGCTTTTAGTGGGCTATGTCTGGAAGAAGAAGCGTCAGAACGCGGTAGCGGCATAGCATTAAGCTAGTCGCCTGCTGTCAGAAGAAGCGAGGTTGCTGACAAAGTCCGCAGAGCGGGAGTAACGGATAGATCGTAAAGACGCTATGAATACGTCCATGTACGCTCGGCTTGCGCAATATGAATCTCATCCCTGAGATTCACCCTTGCAGGGCCGTCGCAAACGACATTCAAAAACGTTCCTGACGTTTTTGTCCCTGGCGCAAACGCTTTACTCTTCTATTCCGTTACTCCCGTTTTCATTCGGTAAATAGGCTTGTCAGCCGCTTTCGTTCCTTTGCATGAGATATTACGCTTTCGGAGCCGTCATTTGCTGTGCCATGACCCGCATATCGTGGCCGGTTGGTATTTGATGAATGCGGAGATCGAACTCCGGTAAGATCGCAAAGATATGGTCGAAAATGTCAGATTGGATGCTTTCGTAATCGACCCAGGCGGTCGTGTTGGTAAACGCATAAATCTCCAGCGGTACCCCTTCTGACGTTGGCGCAAGCTGCCGCACCATCAGCGTCATTCCTTTATGAATACCCGGATGCGTACGTAGATAAACCTGAAGGTAGGCGCGAAAAGTGCCTAAATTCGTCAAACGACGGCCGTTCAGCGGTGATGCCAGGTCTGAGTCGGATTGCGCATTATGTTGCTCTAGTTCACTCTTCTTGTTCTGAATATAAGGCGACAGCAGCTTGCTGCGCAGCAATCGGGCCTGCTCGTCTTCCGTCATAAAATGCACGCTGGTGGTATCGATATTGATACTGCGCTTGATGCGCCGGCCCCCAGATTCGGACATCGAACGCCAGTTCTTAAAAGAATCGGAGACTAATGCGTAGGTGGGAATAGTGGTGACGGTATTGTCCCAGTTTCTCACTTTTACCGTTGTCAGTCCGATATCGATAACGGCCCCGTCAGCGCCGTATTTCGGCATTTCAAGCCAGTCTCCCAGCGTTAACATGTCGTTGGCGGAGAGTTGGATGCCCGCGACCAATCCCATTATCGGATCTTTGAACACCAACATCAGGACGGCGGCCATCGCGCCTAGCCCACTGATCAGAATCAGCGGGGATTTCCCGATGAGCAGTGACACTACCATAATGCTGATAACGACGGTGGCGATCAGCTTCAGACTCTGGAAGATACCGCGCAGCGGCAATTGGGCCGCGACTTTGGTTCGGGCGGAAACGTTGAGCAGAACATCAAGCAGCGAAAACAGGGACAGCAGCGCAAAAATCATGATCCACACTTGGGAACAGATGATCAGAGTTTCGCGGGTTTCACTCTGCGCGGGAAGCCACACAAAAACCTGAATATTGAGGATCACCCCTTGCAGCAAGAAGGCCAGCCGATTAAACAAGTTGTGTTGCGTCAGTGCCTGTTTCCACCCATGCCCCTCGGTTTTCCCCGGCTTATTGAGCGAACGCAGTACCATTTTTTTCAGCACAATCTGATGCAAAATCAGGTGGATGACGGCAGAAATGAGCAATATCAGCCCAAGAACAATCAGTAACGCAATGATGCCCGCGTGTTGTATCTCAGCTTCTCTCAGCCACAGCGTGAGGTTTTGTTGCATGCGTTCTCCTTTTATTCCAATGAATCTGTCGTGCATTAACACGATGTGGCTTTAAGGCTAAGGATTTAGCGCCCCTAGTCAACCTTTTGTATTAGTTAAGATATCGCAGGGAAGAGGCAGTGAGAGGTGAAGAAGAATAGAGGGATAAATGGCAGGCAAAGAAAAAGCCAGTCGCATCGCAACTGGCTTGGTCATCATATTGCCCTGTCGGCAGGATGAGGAATTACAGCTTGTCTGCGTTCTCAGATAGGTATTTGGCTACGCCGTCTGGTGACGCGCCCATACCGGATTTACCTTTTTCCCACTGCGCTGGGCACACTTCGCCGTGCTCTTCATGGAATTGCAGTGCGTCAACGGTACGCAGCATTTCATCGATGTTACGACCCAGCGGCAGATCGTTCACTACCTGGTGACGAACTACGCCGTTTTTGTCGACCAGGAAAGAACCACGCAGTGCAACACCCGCTTCTGGGTGCTCAATGCCGTAGGCCTTCTGGATTTCGCGCTTGATATCAGCAACCATCGCGTATTGCACTTCGCCGATGCCGCCTTTGTCCACAGGGGTTTTACGCCATGCGTTGTGAACAAACTCGGAGTCGAAGGAAACGCCAACCACTTCCACACCGCGTTTCTTGAACTCGGCATAGCGGTGATCGAAAGCAATCAGCTCTGACGGACAAACGAAGGTGAAGTCCATCGGCCAGAAGAAGATCACGGCAGCTTTACCGCTGATGTGCTTCTTCAGGTTGAAATTTTCGACGATTTCGCCACTGCCTAAAACGGCAGCTGCGGTGAAGTCTGGGGCTTGACGAGTTACCAGGACCATAATTACTCCTGTAGATAGCGGTTAGTGATCGGATGATATAAAAAACAGCGACTAGTATAGGGACTCTACCTGAGTGAATACAGGCAAAGAGACCAATCAATGAGATAGTTTCTGCCTATTGAACTCATCGCTATTTCCTTTCAAGGGACTACATTATCCCTTTTGACGGAAAGGGCAATATCCCCGTCATACTTCAAGCTGCTTGTGCGTTAGCTGCCCTTACTCACCCCAGTCACTTACTTGTGTAAGCTCTTGGAGATTCGCGCGGTTGCTGCGTTACAAGGCCATAAATGGGCCTTGCCCTAAAGGGTCAACGCAGAGCGTTGTTCAAAACGCTAACGTTTTGTCACGCAACTCGAATTATTTAGGGTATATATCGCGTAGAAAACGGAAAAATCGCGTTCTTACAGTTTCTGCGCTTTCGCTAATTGCATCATCCGTGGATAAAACTGCCAGAAGAGTATTTCAAATTGGTGATAGTGCTGCTCGATATCCTGAAAAGAGCCGGACAGCGCTGCCAGTTTCGGACGGCGTACCGACATTCTGTGCAGCACATCGGCGATAAACGGCAGCTCTGCGTAACGGGTCATCCAGCGTTCCGGCCACAGATAGCGATTCAGGTTCTGAAAGCGTTCAGGCGTCAGGGCCAGATGCGGCTCGATTTGTGATTGCGCACCGTCAATAAAGGTTTGCAAGGGCGTGTCCGGCACCAGTTGTAGCCAGTGACGCGCAAGATAGTGATCCCACAGCACATCTAGCGTAATCGGCGAAACGCGGCGGAATTCATCGCTGAAATACTGACGCGCCTGTTTGACTTCCGGCAGGCTGTCGGTCAGTGAATCAACGCGACGATGCAGACGAATACCCGCGACGATCTCGTCAGCGTAGCTGTCCTGCGGGTTGCCGCGCACGAAATCCGCCATCAGATTACCTAATAGGGAGCTGTCGGCCAGCGTGGCCAGGTGGAGGTGGGCAAGAAAATTCATGGCGCTAGTATATACCCTTCATCTTTCGAGTGACAGGCTCGTTGGCTGCCCTTGGTCACCCCAGTCACTTACTGATGTAAGCTCCTAGGGACTCCCTCAGTTGCCGCCTTCCTGTATCTCGAAATCTATTGGGTATAATGCATTCCACGACTCAGATGCTTATTTCTTGCAGCCATGCGCTTGCGGCTCTAGACTAGGCCGCCCATTTTTAATGTATTACAGCTAAGTGAATTGCCATGCGTGTTGCCGATTTTTCGTTTGAACTTCCTGAATCATTGATTGCCCATTATCCACAAGCGGAACGCAGTGGGTGCCGCCTGCTATCGCTGGACGGGCCGACGGGAAATCTGACGCACGGCGTGTTTACCGATTTGCTGGATAAACTGAATCCCGGCGATCTGCTGGTGTTCAACAATACGCGCGTGATTCCTGCTCGTCTGTTTGGCCGTAAAGCCAGCGGCGGCAAACTGGAAGTGCTGGTCGAGCGCGTGTTGGATGACCATCGGGTGCTGGCGCACGTTCGAGCGTCAAAAGCGCCGAAGCCAGGCACAGAGCTGCTGCTGGGTGATGACGAAAACGTCAAAGCTACAATGGCGGCTCGGCATGATGCGCTATTCGAGCTGCATTTCGATGATTCCCGCGATGTTCTGTCGATCCTGAATGATATCGGCCACATGCCGTTACCACCTTATATCGACAGGCCTGATGAAGACGCCGACCGTGAGCTTTATCAGACGGTGTATAGCCAACGTCCAGGCGCTGTAGCGGCACCGACGGCGGGATTACACTTTGATGAGCCGATGTTGGCCGCGCTGCGCGAGAAAGGCATCGACATGGCGTTCGTGACGCTGCACGTGGGTGCGGGGACTTTCCAGCCTGTACGCGTCGATACGATCGAAGATCACATCATGCACGCCGAATATGCCGAAGTGCCACAAGACGTCGTTGATGCTGTTTTGGCGTGCAAAGCGCGGGGAAACCGCGTAATCGCCGTTGGCACCACCTCGGTACGTTCACTGGAAAGTGCCGCGCAGGCCAGCCATAACGCGCCAATCGAACCGTTCTTCGGCGATACCAAAATTTTCATCTATCCGGGCTATCACTACCGCATTATCGATGCGCTGGTGACCAATTTCCATCTACCCGAATCGACGTTAATCATGCTGGTGTCGGCCTTTGCCGGCTACCAGAACACGATGTCTGCCTACCGTCAGGCGGTAGCAGAGCAATATCGTTTTTTCAGCTACGGTGATGCGATGTTCATTACGCATAACCCGATGGCCGAACAGGAAAAAGTGGGATAAACCCGCTTTCCACATAATAGGAACGCCACAGACCACGCTCTGTCAGGCGTTAATACATCATTACCATCAGACTGTTTTTCTGATGCTGGAGGCTAAGTGAAGTACGAATTACAAACAACGGACGGCCGTGCGCGACGCGGTAGATTGATTTTTGAACGTGGCGTAGTGGAAACCCCGGCTTTTATGCCCGTGGGGACGTACGGCACGGTGAAAGGCATGACGCCGGAAGAAGTGAAAGAGACCGGCGCACAGATTCTGCTCGGCAATACGTTCCATCTGTGGCTGCGTCCCGGTCAGGAAATCATGAAGCTGCATGGCGATCTGCACGACTTCATGAACTGGCACGGCCCGATTCTGACGGACTCCGGCGGTTTCCAGGTGTTCAGCCTCGGCGATATTCGCAAGATTACCGAACAGGGCGTGCATTTCCGTAACCCGATCAACGGGGACTCGATTTTCCTTAGCCCGGAAAAATCGATGGAGATTCAGCACGATCTCGGTTCCGATATCGTCATGATCTTTGATGAGTGTACGCCGTATCCTGCCGATTGGGATTACGCCAAGCGCTCGATGGAGATGTCACTGCGCTGGGCAAAACGCAGCCGTCAGCGTTTTGATGAGCTGGAGAATAAAAATGCGCTGTTCGGTATTATCCAGGGAAGTGTTTACGAAGATTTACGTGATGTATCCGTAAAAGGGCTGGTAGACATTGGCTTTGATGGGTACGCTGTGGGCGGTTTGGCTGTCGGTGAGCCGAAAGAAGATATGCACCGTATTCTGGAGCACGTTTGCCCGCAGATTCCAGAAGATAAACCGCGCTACTTGATGGGCGTTGGCAAGCCGGAAGACTTAGTCGAAGGTGTTCGCCGCGGTGTCGATATGTTTGACTGTGTGATGCCAACGCGCAACGCACGTAACGGGCATCTCTTCGTGACTGATGGCGTAGTGAAAATCCGCAATGCGAAGCATAAAGATGACGTCAGCTCGCTGGATGAACACTGTGATTGCTACACGTGTCGCAATTATAGCCGCGCCTACTTGCATCATCTTGACCGTTGCAACGAAATACTCGGAGCACGACTCAATACCATTCATAACTTGCGTTATTATCAGCGTTTAATGGCGGGTTTACGTCAGGCCATTGAAGAGGGTAAATTAGAGCACTTTGTGGTGGATTTTTACCAACGGATAGGCAAACCCATTCCGCCGCTTGCTGAAAAAGACGTTGCCACAAGCAACTGACAGCCCGTTTGCTATGAATTGCATTTTGCTGTGAAGCGTTTTCACGATTGTAAGGTTGATAACTTATCTTTTTGATAGCTTATCTTTTGACAAAAAAGAGGATATTTAAATGAGTCTTTTCATCTCCGATGCTGTAGCTGCAACCGGCGCTCCGGCTCAGGGAAGCCCGTACTCTCTGGTTATTATGCTGGCCGTTTTTGGTCTGATTTTCTACTTTATGATCCTGCGTCCTCAGCAAAAACGCGCCAAGGAACACAAAAAGTTAATGGATTCTATCGGCAAGGGCGATGAAGTCTTAACGACCGGTGGTCTGGTTGGTCGCGTAACCAAAGTGTCCGAAACTGGCTATATTGCGATTGCGTTGAACGAGACCAATGAAGTGGTTATCAAACGTGATTTCGTGGCTGCCGTGCTGCCGAAGGGCACGATTAAGGCCCTGTAATTTCCGATTTTCCCGAAGGGAACTGCCGTGTTAAATCGTTATCCTTTGTGGAAGTACCTGATGCTGGTCGTGGTGTTGTTTGTCGGCCTGCTCTACGCACTTCCTAACCTATATGGTGAGGATCCGGCGGTACAAGTTACTGGCGCGCGGGGAACCGCCGCCAGCGAAACGACGCTGATCCAAGTCCAGAATGTTTTAAAAGAACAGAACATTACCAGTAAGTCGATTGCATTGGAAAACGGTGCAATTCTGGCTCGCTTCTCTAACCCTGATGTTCAGCTCCGTGCGCGTGAAGCGCTCGTGAATGAGTTGGGCGAAAAGTTCGTCGTTGCACTTAACCTGGCACCTGCTACGCCAACCTGGCTGCGGTTGTTGGGCGCTGAACCGATGAAGTTGGGGCTTGACCTGCGCGGCGGCGTTCACTTCCTGATGGAAGTGGATATGGATACGGCGCTGGGTAAACTACAAGAACAAACAATGGACTCTTTGCGCAGCGATCTGCGTGAGAAGAACATTCCTTATGCCTCCGTGCGTAAAATTGATAATTACGGTGTCGAAATTCGTTTCCGTGATGCTCAAACGCGTGATGAGGGCATCAACTATCTGACGACTCGTCACCGCAATCTGGTTCTCAGCAGCAGCGGCAGCAACCTGCTGCGCGCAGTGATGTCTGACGAACGTCTGCGTGAAGCACGTGAATACGCCGTACAGCAGAACATCAATATCCTGCGTAACCGTGTGAATCAACTGGGTGTTGCTGAACCACTGGTACAGCGTCAGGGTGCTGACCGTATCGTTGTTGAGTTACCGGGTATTCAGGACACGGCGCGCGCGAAAGAAATTCTTGGTGCAACCGCTACGCTGGAATTCCGTCTGGTCAACAGTAATGCTGATGCAACCGCAGCGGCGAACGGCCGTGTGCCGGGCGACTCTGAAGTGAAAAACATGCGTGACGGCTCACCAGTGGTGTTGTTCAAGCGTGTGATTCTGACGGGCGACCATATTACCGATTCGACATCGAGTACGGATGAATATAACCAGCCTCAGGTGAATATTTCTCTGGACAGCGCGGGTGGCAACACCATGTCCAACTTCACCAAAGACAGTATCGGCAAGCTGATGGCGACGCTCTTTGTGGAATACAAAGACAGTGGCAAGAAAGATGCGACTGGCCGTTCGATATTGGAAAAACACGAAGAAGTGATCAACGTAGCGACGATTCAGTCGCGACTGGGTAACAGCTTCCGTATTACCGGTATTGATAACCCGAACGAAGCGCGTCAGCTTTCTCTGCTGTTGCGTGCGGGTGCGTTGATTGCGCCGATCCAAATCGTTGAAGAACGTACCATTGGGCCAACGCTGGGGATGCAAAACATCACTCAGGGGCTGGAAGCCTGCTTGTGGGGCTTGATCGCATCGATCCTCTTTATGGTCTTCTTCTACAAGAAGTTTGGTGTCATTGCGACTAGTGCGCTGGTTGCTAATCTGGTGTTGATTGTCGGCGTGATGTCGCTGCTACCGGGGGCGACGCTGACCATGCCAGGTATCGCGGGTATCGTGCTTACGCTGGCGGTTGCCGTCGACGCTAACGTACTCATTAACGAACGTATCAAAGAAGAACTCAGTAATGGTCGCTCTGTGCAACAGGCCATTCATGAGGGCTACAAAGGTGCATTCAGTTCGATTGTTGATGCGAACGTCACGACGTTGATTAAAGTCATCATCCTGTATGCGGTTGGTACCGGTTCTATCAAAGGGTTTGCTATCACGACTGCGATTGGGATTGCGACCTCAATGTTTACGGCGATCGTCGGTACTCGTGCCATCGTTAACCTGCTTTACGGCGGTAAACGTATCAACAAACTGTCTATCTAGGAGTGCGTTGTGGCACAGGAACAGGAATACAACATTGAACAACTCAATCATGGACGTAAAGTCTATGATTTCATGCGCTGGGATACATTGGCATTTGTCATTTCCGGTCTGCTGATCATCGCTTCTATCGCGATTATGGGTGTGCGTGGTTTCAACTGGGGACTCGATTTTACCGGTGGTACGGTTATCGAGATCAACCTTGAGCAACCGATCGATCTCGATGTCCTGCGTAGTTCATTAGAGACCTCTGGGTTTTCAGAGCCGCAGGTACAGAATTTCGGTAGCAGCCGTGATGTGATGGTGCGTATGCCACCCGTTTCTGGCAGCGAGAACGAAGCGCTCGGTAACAAAGTGCTGAAGGTGGTGAATGATACCTTCCAGCAGCATGCGACGGTGAAACGTATTGAGTTTGTCGGGCCGAGCGTGGGGAGCGATTTGGCACAGGCGGGCGCATTGGCGCTGATGTCTGCGTTGATTGCTATCCTTATTTACATCGGTTTTCGTTTTGAATGGCGTCTGGCGATGAGTGCCGTGCTGGCTTTGGCGCACGATGCGATCATCACGATGGGTCTGCTATCTCTGTTCTCTATTGAGGTTGACCTAACGATCATTGCGTCGCTGATGTCGGTAATTGGTTATTCACTTAACGATAAGATCGTGGTATCTGACCGTATTCGTGAGAACTTCCGCAAGGTTCGTCGTGGCACGCCTTACGAGATTACCAACATCTCTCTGACACAGACGTTGCATCGTACCATCATCACATCTGCGACCACGTTGGCGATGATTGTGATTCTCATGGTCTTCGGTGGTGCATTGTTGCATGGCTTCTCGTTGACGATGTTTATCGGTGTGATCATCGGTACGATCTCTTCTATCTATGTTTCTTCCGCTCTGGCGCTGAAACTGGGTATGAAGCGTGAACACCTGATCGTTCAGAAAGTGGAAAAAGAAGGGGCGGACCAACCGTCTATCCTGCCTTAATCTGCTGACTGTAAACATAAAAAACCCCGCTTGCGGGGTTTTTTGCATCTTAGCGTTGGGGAAATACGTTTACTAGGGGGACTCGGTTGCGGCAACAGGCGGCGGACTCTGTATTTCCTGAACCTGATGCAAACGAACAAAGCCGAGTTCTTCCGGCGGCAGGCCGCTCAGGCGCAATTCAATAATCGCTTCGGCTTTTGGTAACAGAGTCGGGGAGACGACAAAGGACTGTGTTTGCGTATCGCCAGCTAAAGGCTTCCCACTCACGGGATCGAGCCGTCCCCAGTCAAGCTGTGCGCCAAAAGCTGGTAGCCCCTTCGCATCAAGCGTACGAATGTGTAGCAACGCGCTTGTTCCGTTCGCTTCAGTCTCGATATTGCGCAACGATACATTGAGTCTGCCAATACTGCTTTCCAATACGGTGCTGGTTTGCGCGGCTGGCAGTAAATAAACACCGGAGGTGGACTGGGAATTCAACGCATTTTGTCGCTCTAATGCCGTGGCCTGATCGGTCAGCGTTTGTAATTGCTGATTGAGTTGACCTATCTGATTCTGCAATTTGGGCATCTGGCGCTGTTCAGCACATCCTGCGAGCAAAAGCAGTGCTGGCAGGAAGGTCAGTACGCGATATCGGGTTCTCATATCTGTGGTTCCCCTTTCGATGTTTTATTCATTGATCCGTTGATCCCTGTTGCTGAGTTTAGCTGCGATTAAGCCTAAGTCATAGGTGAGACAGCTTTTTTCATCCTATTACCGGGAGAGATGCGAAACCCTTCGCAACGTGGATCAGGAGTTTTGGTTAGTCCGTTAATTCAGGGTAAACTGTCGCTACGTTAAGGATTACTGGTCAGGACACATCATGCATTGCCCGTTTTGTTCCGCTGTTGATACCAAAGTCATTGATTCCCGTCTGGTCGGCGAAGGTTCGCAAGTCCGTCGTCGTCGGCAGTGTCTGGTTTGTCATGAACGTTTCACCACGTTTGAAGTGGCTGAACTGGTGATGCCGCGAGTCATCAAAAGCAATGAAGTACGCGAGCCTTTTAATGAAGATAAATTGCGTAGCGGCATGCTGAAAGCGCTGGAAAAAAGGCCAGTCAGTTCTGATGACGTCGAAATGGCGCTTAATCACATTAAATCTCATCTTCGTGCCACCGGAGAACGTGAGGTTACCACCAAGATGGTGGGGAATCTGGTGATGGAAGCGTTGAGAAAGCTGGATAAAGTGGCTTACATCCGCTTTGCATCGGTGTATCGCAGCTTTGAAGATATCCGCGAATTTGGCGAAGAGATTGCGCGTTTGCAGGATTAAGTCGCGTCAACGCGACGGAGATAAGAGGTTCGGGAATGAGCGTTTTTCAGGAAAACGGCCACTTGCCGCAGGATGAATTATACATGGCGCGCGCGTTAGAGCTGGCGCGCCGTGGTTGTTTCACGACCGCACCCAACCCCAATGTTGGCTGTGTGATTGTTCGTGATGGCGAAATTGTAGGTGAAGGCTATCATTTTCGTGCTGGTGAGCCACACGCTGAGGTACATGCGCTGAGAATGGCGGGGGAACTTGCACGTGGTGCGACGGCCTACGTCACATTGGAACCGTGTAGCCACCATGGCCGCACGCCACCTTGCGCCGATGCGTTGATTGCTGCTGGCGTTTCCCGCGTGGTTGCTGCAATGCAGGATCCGAATCCACAGGTAGCGGGTCGTGGTTTGCATCGCCTACAGCAAGCGGGGATTGCCGTCAGTCATGGTTTGATGATGGCTGAAGCAGAGAAGGTGAATGTAGGCTTCCTGAAACGTATGCGGACGGGCTTTCCTTACGTGCAGCTCAAAATGGCGGCGTCTTTGGATGGGCGTACTGCGATGGCGTCGGGAGAAAGCCAGTGGATCACTTCACCGCAGGCACGGCAGGATGTGCAACGTTTTCGTGCAGAGAGCGCAGCGATTCTGAGCAGCAGTGCGACAGTGTTAGCTGACGACCCCTCTCTTACCGTACGCTGGTCAGAGCTGGGTGCCGATGTACAGAAACGCTATTCAGAAGCGGATCTCAGGCAGCCCGTGCGGGTGATTGTGGACAGTCGACAGCGCGTCACGCCACAGCATCGGATTGTGAGCCAACCGGGTGAGACCTGGCTGGCGCGCGTGCAGGCGGACGAACAGGCGTGGCCGCAGGGCGTTGAACAAGTGATGTTACCGCAGCACAATGGCGGCGTTGATCTGGTGGCGCTGATGATGGTGCTGGGGAGACGGCAGATTAACTCCGTTTGGGTTGAAGCCGGGGCCAGTCTGGCCGGTGCGCTGCTTAATGCTGGCGTTGTTGATGAACTTATCGTTTATCTTGCCCCCAAACTGTTGGGTGAAAATGCCCGTTCGCTGTGCCTCTTGCCTGGGCTGGATCAGTTGTCTCAGGCACCGGAATTTGATATCGCAGACGTTCGCCAGATTGGCTCAGATTTGCGATTGCGCCTGAAACCTAAATTCTGATGTGTATGTAAATACAATACGTGGTGCAGGTCCAACAAAACCGGATACGTGCCAACAAAAATTATGATAGAATCCGCCCCCCTAGCGGGCCATAAAGACCAGATACAAGGAATGCTATGAACGTTATTGAAGGTGTTGTTGCTACTCCTGATGCCCGTGTGGCGATTGTGATTGCGCGTTTTAACCATTTTATTAACGACAGCCTCCTGGACGGTGCGATTGATGCATTGAAACGCATCGGTCAGGTTAAAGACGAAAACATCACCGTTGTCTGGGTGCCGGGTGCTTACGAACTGCCATTGACGGTTCGTGCGCTGACCAAAAGCGCGAAAAATGGCGGATATGATGCCGTGATTGCTCTGGGAACGGTCATCCGTGGTGGAACAGCGCATTTTGAATTTGTTGCTGGCGAATGTAGTTCAGGCCTGTCCTCTGTTGCGATGGACAGTGAAATCCCTGTTGCTTTCGGCGTTCTGACGACGGAAAGCATTGAGCAGGCGATTGAGCGTGCCGGTACGAAAGCGGGGAACAAAGGTGCTGAAGCTGCCTTGACCGCGCTAGAAATGATTAATGTATTGAAAGCGATTAAGTAAGCCTGATTAAGTAAGGGGAATTCCGTGAAACCTGCTGCTCGTCGCCGCGCTCGTGAATGTGCGGTTCAAGCGCTTTACTCCTGGCAGTTATCTAAAAATGATATTGCCGATGTTGAACACCAATTCCTGAGCGAGCAGGATGTCAAAGATGTCGACATTACCTATTTCCGTGAATTGCTGGCGGGTGTTGCCACTCAGGCTGAGAAGCTTGATCAACTGATGGCACCTTTCCTGTCTCGTCAAATTGAGGAATTGGGACAGGTTGAAAAAGCGATTCTGCGTTTGGCGATGTTTGAGCTGAGCAAGCGCGAAGACGTTCCTTACAAGGTGGCGATTAACGAGGCCATCGAACTGGCTAAAATCTTCGGTGCTGAAGATAGCCATAAGTTTGTGAATGGCGTGCTAGACAAAGCTGCTCCGAGTGTACGGAAAGGCAAGAAGTAAAACGAATCGAATCAGGGCCGGATATCCGGCCCTGATCGCTTTTGAATGATAGGCTGGCTGGAAAGGTTATGGTTGAAGGTGAGTTTGACCTTATTGCCCGCTATTTTAATCGGGTCCGAAGTTCACGTCGCGATGTTGAGTTAGGCATCGGTGATGACTGTGCGTTACTGACGGTGGCAGATAAGCAGATGCTAGCGGTAAGTACCGACACGCTGGTATCTGGCGTTCATTTCCTACCTGATATCGATCCCGCCGATCTGGGTTACAAATCTCTGGCGGTCAATTTAAGCGATCTGGCTGCAATGGGCGCCGATCCTGCCTGGCTTTCTCTGGCCATTACCCTACCTAAAAGCAATAGCCAGTGGCTATCCGCGTACAGCGACAGCTTGTTTGAGCTGCTTGATTATTATGGTATGCAGTTGGTGGGTGGTGATACGACGCGTGGTCCACTGAGCCTGACGCTGACTATCCACGGTCTGGTGCCAGCAGGCCGTGCGTTGACGCGTCGCGGAGCCAGAATTGGTGACTGGATTTATGTTACCGGTTCATTAGGCGACAGCGCGGCTGGTCTGGCTATTCTCCAGAATACATTGCACGTTGAGGATGAAAAGGCACGTCAGGGATTGATCCAGCGTCACCTTCGTCCTCAACCGAGAATCCTGCAAGGTCAGGCGTTGCGCGATCTGGCCAGCTCGGCTATCGATCTTTCCGACGGCCTCATCTCCGATCTACAGCATATACTTAAAGCCAGCGAGTGCGGTGCGCGTATTAATCTGGATGCGATCCCACAATCTGATTGGTTGCGAGGCTGCGTCGATGAAGAACAGGCGTTGCGTTGGGCGCTATCTGGCGGCGAAGATTATGAGCTGTGCTTTACCGTGCCGGAAATTAACCGCGGTGCGCTGGAACTGGCCTTGGGGCATCTCGGCGCTGACTACACCTGCATCGGGCAAATCGGGCCTTCCTCTGAAGGGCTACGCTTTTTCAGAGATAATAAAGCGACCGAGCTGAACTGGAAGGGGTATGACCATTTTAGCGAGCAAAACTGACTCTGCGAACAAGGCGAAAGGTGCTGAAGTGGCAAAACGCCGCTTACGGCTGAGTAACCCGTGGCACCTGATGGCAACTGGGTTTGGCAGCGGTCTGTCTCCCTGGATGCCGGGTACGGTAGGATCATTGGCGGCGATTCCACTGTGGTATCTCATGTCGTTCCTGCCGCTTGAATTGTATTCGCTCTTGGTGATGCTGAGCATTTGTATCGGTGTTTACTTGTGTCATCAGACCGCGAAAGATATGGGCGTTCACGATCACGGCAGCATCGTCTGGGACGAATTTGTCGGCATGTGGATTACCCTGATGGCGATTCCGGTGGATAACTGGCAATGGGTGGCGGCAGGGTTTGTCGTCTTCCGCTGTCTGGATATCTGGAAACCTTGGCCGATTCGCTGGTTCGATCGCAACGTGCATGGCGGTATGGGCATCATGATCGACGATGTCGTCGCGGGGGTGATCTCTGCGGGAATTATCTATTTCATCGGCTATCACTGGCCGATATTCTGACGTTACAACGCTATTGAATCACTGACATTATTATTGAACCGGGGCCATGTGCCCCGGTTATCGTGAGTCGCTTATTCCATCCATTGCGTGATTCTGCGCTCAATGCCAGCGGCATCGAGGCCCAGATCGACACGGATTTCTTCCTGCGAGCCTTGTGGGATAAAGACGTCCGGTAGCCCAATGTTCAGCACCGAGACAGCAAGGCGTTTCGCCATCAGGAATTCATTCACACCGCTCCCTGCGCCGCCCATGACCGCATTCTCTTCCAGCGTCACAAACGTGCTGTGAGACTGCGCCAGCTCTTCCAGTAACGCTTCATCCAGCGGCTTAACAAAACGCATGTCGACAAGCGTGGCATTCAACTTATCTGCTGCAATCTGAGCTTCCGGCAATAGCGTTCCGAAATTCAGAATCGCGATCGTTTCGCCCTGACGACGTACCACACCCTTACCAATTGGCAGTTCTGATAGTGGCGTCAGTTCCGTACCCGTACCGTTTCCGCGCGGATAGCGCACTGCCGTAGGGCCTTTCTGGTAGTGATAGCCCGTGTGCAGCATCTGGCGACACTCATTTTCATCGCTAGGCGTCATGATGATCATGTTCGGGATACAGCGTAAGAAAGAGAGATCGAACGCGCCCTGATGGGTTTGTCCATCCGCACCAACAATACCGCCGCGATCGATAGCAAACAGAACGGGTAGATTCTGGATCGCGACATCGTGGATGACCTGATCGTAAGCACGTTGCAGGAAAGTCGAGTAAATGGCGACAACCGGATGATAACCACCGACAGCCAGACCCGCAGCAAACGTTACGGCATGCTGTTCGGCAATCGCAACGTCAAAATATTGCTGTGGATAGTCGCGGGAGAATTGCACCATGCCCGAACCTTCGCGCATTGCAGGTGTGATCGCCATGAGCTTGCTGTCTTTGGCAGCCGTTTCCTGTAGCCATTGACCGAAGATTTTGGAATAGGTGGGTTGGGCACCTTCTTTGCTTTTCGGCAATGTGCCGCTGGCCGGATCGAATTTCGGCACCGCGTGCCAGCTGATCGGATCCTGCTCGGCAGGGGCGTACCCTTTGCCTTTCTTCGTCATAATGTGCAGGAGCTGTGGGCCTTTCAGGCTGCGCATATTTTTCAGCGTATGCGCCAGCGCCTGAACGTCATGACCGTCAACCGGGCCGATATAGTTAAAACCCAGTTCCTCAAATAACGTGCCTGGCACGACCATGCCTTTAAGGTGTTCTTCGGTGCGTTTCACCAGCTCTTTGATAGGCGGTAGGCCGGATAAGACCTTTTTACCGCCTTCGCGCAGGCTGGCGTAGAGCTTGCCGGATAGCAGCTGCGCCAGATGGTTGTTCAGTGCGCCGACGTTTTCTGAAATCGACATTTCATTGTCGTTCAGCACAACCAGCAGATCGGATTTGATGTCGCCCGCGTGGTTCATCGCCTCAAAGGCCATGCCTGCGGTAATCGCGCCGTCGCCAATCACACAAACGGTACGACGTCCTTTGCCTTCACGCTCGGCCGCAACGGCCATGCCCAGTCCGGCACTGATTGAGGTGGATGAATGCCCGACGCTTAATACGTCATATTCGCTTTCATCACGCCATGGGAAAGGGTGCAAACCGCCTTTTTGACGGATCGTTGAAATACGATCGCGACGGCCGGTAATGATCTTGTGCGGATAAGCCTGATGGCCGACATCCCACACCAGATGATCGAAAGGGGTGTTATAGACGTAATGCAGTGCAACCGTTAATTCAACCGTCCCTAACCCTGAAGCAAAATGGCCGCTTGAACGGCTGACGCTGTCCAGCAGATATTGGCGCAGCTCATCGCACAGCTTTGGCAGGCTCTCTTTTGGCAACAACCGAAGTTCATCCGGTGTTTCCACTAACGCCAATGTAGGGTACTTCGCGGTATCAAAACTCATTAGAGACTCATTAGGTAATTACTTATCGCGTTCAACGATGAAATTCGCCAGCGCTTGTAGTGGGGCAATATTCAGGGGAATTGAGCTGGATGCGACGAGATCGTCAAGCGATGCCAGTGATTCCTGATAGAGCTCCTGTGCTTTTTTTCGTGCGTTATCTAACCCCAGTAAACTGGGATAGGTGCTTTTACCTAGTTGCTGGTCTGCACCCTGACGTTTGCCTGTTGTCGCGCTGTCGCCAACAACATCGAGAATATCGTCCTGAACCTGAAAAGCGAGCCCAATCGCGTTAGCGTAACGATCCAGATGGGGCAACGCAGCGCGGCCTGTTTCACCGGCGGCCAGTGCGCCTAATCGGACAGCCGCGCGAATCAAGGCACCGGTTTTGTGGCGGTGAATCCGCTCTAACGCGGCCAGATCGACCTGATGGCCTTCCGCTTCCAGATCGAAAGCCTGACCACCACACATGCCCGCTACACCACTAGCATGAGCTAATTCTGAGAGCATCGCCAGCCGATCGCGGTCAGAGACCTGCGGCATCGGAGCATCGGCCAAAATGGAGAATGCCAGCGTTTGCAATGCATCGCCTGCCAAAATGGCATTCGCTTCGCCAAACTTGATGTGGCAGGTTGGCTGTCCACGACGTAAATCGTCGTCGTCCATTGCCGGCAGATCGTCATGAATCAGTGAATAAGCATGGATACATTCTACTGCCGCAGCAGGCGCATCCAGATTCTCTAACGGCACGCCAAACAGTTCGCCAGTAGTATAAACCAGAAACGGGCGTAGGCGTTTGCCTCCTAAGAGTGAGCCATACTCCATCGCATTGACCAGTGGACTACTCTGAAAGGGGAGATCGGCGATGAAATGCCCCAACATACGGTTAGTGCGTTGGTAATGTGCATCCAGTTGCGTACTGAAATCGGTCATAGCGAATCGTTATCCGGCGTAAACGGTGACAACGGTGCCTCGGGATCGTCACTCAGCAGGATTTGTACGCGCTGTTCCGCCTGTTGCAGTTTTTGCTGCCCCTGACGAGCAAGCTGGATGCCATGCTCAAACTCATTTAGCGCATCGTCCAGCGGCAGTTCGCCTGATTCGAGGCGGGTAACGATTTTTTCCAGTTCGTTCAGCGAGCTTTCAAAGCTGACTGGCTGCTCGGTCTTCTTAGGCATAGTGGTTTCAGAATCCTGGTGTTATACGCCGTTGGCTTGTGGCGGCAGAGCGTGGTGTTGCGTGTGGTCATCTGTGGATGCGCAACAATTATACGGTTAAAGCGCACAGTATATCTTCATATAATGATATACTCCGCGCCCTGGATGCTATTGGTAAAATCATCTCTGTTCTGGCTGATTTTACCGATAACGTGATTTTAGTGCTCAGGGTAAATTTATTTACGCCTTTCTGACCAAGTAACGACAGCCACCATGAAGTTTATCATTAAATTGTTCCCGGAAATCACCATCAAGAGCCAATCTGTGCGGTTGCGCTTTATCAAGATTCTAACCGGAAACATTCGCAACGTATTAAAACACTATGATGAAACGCTGGCGGTTGTCCGTCACTGGGATCATATCGAAGTTCGGGCCAAAGACGAAAGCCAGCGTGAGGCGATTCGTGATGCGCTGACAAGAATTCCGGGCATTCACCATATTCTGGAAGTTGAAGATCACGCCTACACCGACGTGCACAATATCTTTGAACAAGCGCTGGCGCTGTACCGTGAGCGGTTGGAAGGCAAGACGTTTTGCGTGCGAGTGAAACGTCGCGGTAAGCATGAATTCAGCTCACAGGACGTAGAACGCTACGTCGGCGGCGGTTTGAACCAGCACATTGAAACGGCACGAGTCAATCTCACTGCACCGCAGGTCACCGTGCATCTGGAAATCGAGCAGGACCGTTTGCTGCTGATTAAAGGGCGCTATGAAGGTATCGGCGGCTTCCCGATCGGTACGCAGGAAGATGTGCTGTCACTGATTTCCGGTGGTTTTGACTCCGGTGTCTCCAGCTATATGTTGATGCGTCGCGGATGTCGTGTGCATTACTGCTTCTTCAACCTGGGTGGTGCAGCCCATGAGATTGGGGTGAAACAGGTCGCACACTATCTGTGGAACCGCTTTGGTAGCTCGCATCGGGTGCGTTTTATTGCTATCGACTTCGATCCTGTCGTGGGTGAAATTCTCGAGAAGGTCGACGATGGCCAGATGGGCGTCGTGCTGAAGCGCATGATGGTGCGAGCGGCCTCCAAAGTTGCTGAGCGTTACGGTGTTCAGGCGTTGGTGACTGGTGAAGCGTTAGGGCAGGTGTCCAGTCAGACGCTAACCAACCTGCGTTTGATCGATAATGCCTCCGATACCCTGATTCTGCGTCCGCTGATTTCTCATGATAAAGAGCACATTATCAAACAGGCTCGTGAGCTGGGGACGGAAGATTTCGCCAAAACGATGCCGGAATACTGTGGTGTGATCTCTAAAAGCCCGACGGTGAAGGCAGTGAAAGCGAAGATTGAGGCCGAAGAAGGCCACTTTGATTTTGCTATCTTGGATCGCGTGGTGAGTGAAGCACGGAATATTGATATCCGTGAGATCGCCGAGCAGACGAAGCAAGATGTGGTTGAAGTCGAAACGGTCGCGTCGTTTGCGCCAACTGACGTGCTGTTGGATATCCGCGCGCCGGATGAACAGGACGATAAACCGCTTGAGCTGGATCAGATCGAAATCAAATCCTTACCGTTCTACAAGCTGGGTACGCAGTTTGGCGATTTGGATCAGAGTAAAACCTATCTACTTTACTGCGAGCGTGGCGTGATGAGCCGCTTGCAGGCGCTGTACCTGCGTGAGCAAGGTTTCAGCAATGTGAAGGTATACCGTCCGTAATAGGAATAAGGCGCGCAAGCGCCTTAGACTTGCTGACAAAGTGCGTCGAGCAGATCGTAAAGACGCTGCAAGTACGTCCCTGTAAGCTCGAGCCGCGCCATCCCTGGCGCGGACGCTTTACTCTTCTATTCCATTATCACCGTTTTCGTTCCCCAAATAGGTTTATCAACGACAGAACGTGCGCAAGCGCCTTTTTCGTCAGCCTCAATCGCGATAATTATGAATTCCCGGCGGCAGGATGAGTTGTGCGGCGACTTCGGCGGCTTTTTCTTTTCCCAGCAGTAAATCAATGATCTTCAGCGCGAAATCCATGCTGGTGCCTGGCCCTTGTGTGGTTAACAGATTCACACGTGGATCGTAGACGACGCGCTTTTCTATCCATTTTTCTGGTGCAATCTTATCCTTAAACGCAGGATAGCCCGTCATGTTTCCGACGGGGAACAGCTGATGATATTCCAGCACCAGCGCAGGCGTTGCACACATCGCAGCGACAATTTTCCCTTCCAGATGTGCTTGTCGAATGCATTCCACCAGTATTGGGCTATCGCGGAAGCACTCCGCACCTTGCAAGCCGCCCGGTAACACCAGCACATCGAAAGGCCGATCGGCGACGGTAGCCAGTGGGGCATCCGCCAGCAGCCTTACCCCGCGTGAGCAGACGATTTCCAGATTGCCATCGCTGGCTACACTGGCAAGCGTGACCTGAATACCCGCTCGGACAAGCAAATCGATGGTCGTGACGGCTTCAGTTTCTTCACTACCAGGTGCCAGACACACCAGTGCCGATGCGGTCATAATCATTTTCCTTTTGCTTAATGTAGTCAAACAGACGGGCATTCTCGGGGAGCGTCAGACCGTGGAGACGTGCACGGTGCAGTAAATACCCGGTAATGTAATCAATTTCGGTATGCCGCTGAGCGATGATGTCCTGCAACATTGATGAGGTGTTTGCCGCGGTGTTCTGAATAATTTGGTTCACGTAGAGCAGCAGGCTATCTGGCGATGTGTGGAAGCCTTCCCGTTCCATGACGCTGGCCACTTCCTGACAAAGTGACACAATCAGTTCCGGGTAGGCAGAAAGCTCGCCATTGGTGCAGTGATATTGCACCGTCAGCGGATTGATAACGCAGTTAGCCGCCAGTTTCAGCCAGCAGGTGGCGCTAATGTTGGTGTGCCAGGCCACATCCGGCAAGGCCTGATGCAGCACTTCAGCTAAATGGCTTTGGCTACTGTCACCGTTAAACGTGCCAATATGCGTTGTGCCTGCCGCAACGTGTACGACGTTATTTACATCGCGTCTGGCTGCGTGGGTGGTAATACCGATCACCAGTGGCTGCTGCAGCGACGGCAATTCTTCTCGTGTGCCCATCCCGTTGTGTAAAAGCAGAATCGTGCAATGCGGGTTGAGCTGCGGCAACAGCACGGTAACGGCATTGGAAACCTGCCACGCTTTTAGCGTCACCAGCAGAAGTTCGCTTTGGGCAAGATGATCGGGATCGTTCGCTGTCAGGTTGAGATTACAGTGCTGGCCGTCCAGCATCGTGACATTGACTGGACAATACGGTTGCGGAATGCGCAGCCATCCCTGGACATCATGCCCTTGCTGATGTAACGCGGCGAGCCAAAGTTGCCCCAGCGCGCCACAGCCAAGAACGGTGATCTTCATGTGTGTCTCCCTTATTCGATGCGGGCGCGGTTGTTCAGCCATCATAGGCTATCATTCATGTCACGATCTTGTGTTATTCGGCCTGTTTACCTGATGCAGAGTAAAAAACGGGATCGTGTCTGGCATCTTGCTTATCGCAGAAGAGCGGTTATTATGCTCGCCAGCCAAATTTGTCAGGAGAGCGAATTATGCCATCTTTCGATATTGTTTCGGAAATTGATATGCAGGAAGTCCGTAACGCGGTGGAAAATGCGACGCGCGATCTGAGCACCCGTTGGGATTTTCGCAATGTTCCGGCCAGCTTTGAACTGAATGAGAAATCACAGAGTATCAAAGTGGCCAGCGAGTCTGATTTTCAGGTACAACAGCTGGTTGATATTCTGCGCGAAAAGCTGGTTAAGCGGGGTATTGAAGGCGGTGCGCTGGAGATCCCAGAAGAAATGGAACACAGCGGAAAAACGTACAGCGTGGAAGCGAAGCTGAAGCAAGGTATTGAAACGACGCTAGCGAAGCAAATCATCAAGCTGATTAAAGACAGCAAGCTGAAAGTGCAGGCGCAGATTCAGGGGGAACAGGTTCGCGTCACCGGTAAATCACGCGATGATTTGCAGGGTGTGATGGCGTTGATTCGCGGCGGAAATCTGGGACAGCCGTTCCAGTTTACCAACTTCCGCGATTGATACGTTTAGTCATCCGCCGATGAACAGTAAGGCCAGCGAAAGCTGGCCTTTTGCATGATGCGTTAGGATTGACCCACTAATTGTTCTAACTGCTGCCGATTGGTCTTTTTGTTGTCGATCTTCACGTAGGCGCTGTATTCATCCGGCACGATGACCACTTCGGCCACGCCGGGCTGGGTACGAATTTTCTGTTCCAATTCACTATCCTGCAATGCTAAATCGGACAGCGCGATTCTCAGGCTGCTGAGATAAGGCGGCTCCTGCATGGTGACGCTGACGAGTAGCCAGATGGCCGCAATCGCCGCGCCTGCCATAAACACGGCTGAGGCACCATAAAGCTCAAACAGCCCGCCGCCGATGCTCCCGCCAATGGCCACACCGATAAACTGCGTGGTGGAGTAAACGCCCATCGCAGTGCCTTTGTATCCCGCAGGTGATTCCTTGCTAATCAGCGAGGGCAGCAGAGCTTCCATGACGTTGAAAGCCAGGAAGAACAGCTGTACACCAATGATAATTTGCCAGAGGTGGTTATCTGCCTTCCATAGGACAACTTCTGCGGCGATCAGCACCACGATGCAGCCGATGAAGACCTGCTTCATTCGCCTTTTCACTTCAGCATAAATAATGAAAGGCACGACGCCGACAAAAGAGATCAGCATCGTGACCAGATAGACTTTCCAGTGGTCCTGCGGCGCCAAGCCCACAGATTCCATTACGCGGGGGAGGGCGACGAAGCTCGACATCAATAAAATATGCAGGCACATGATGCCGATATTCAGTTTCAGCAGGCGGCTATTGCCGAGCACTTTGCGGAAACTGCCGCGTACCATCGCCGATTCTCGATTCAGGACGTGTGCAGGCGCAGAAGGAATCAAGGTCAGCGTGATGACAATACCAGCGAGTGACAGAAGGGCGATGCCCCAGAAGAGCGCCTGTAAACCGAAGGCGTGGGTAACGATAGGCCCAACGACCATGGCGATAGCGAAGGTGACACCAAAGCTGACGCCGATAAACGCCATGGCTTTGGTTCGGTTCTGCTCACGCGTCAGGTCGGAAAGCAGCGCCATGACGGCGGCAGAAATCGCGCCAGCGCCCTGCAATGCCCGACCAAGGATAATGCCCCAGATGGAATCGCTTAGTGCGGCGATGACGCTGCCGAGTGCAAATATCAGCAGCCCCCCGACGATCAGCGGTTTTCTACCGATACGATCGGAGACCAAACCAAAGGGAATCTGGAAAATAGCCTGCATTAAGCCATAAATGCCAATCGCAATACCGATCAGCGCTTCACTCGCGCCCTGCAAGGCCATGCCGTACGTGGTCAGAACAGGCAGCACCATGAACATGCCAAGCATGCGCAGTGAAAAAACGGCTCCCAAGCCCCATGTGGCGCGTAATTCGCCAGGGGTCATTTTATTATCGTTCATGCGTACCTCTGAAAACAATTGGCGCTATTTTAGTGCGTTATTGGCCAGACAGTAAACGATAGGTTTGTTACGTGATTTGGCGGGGGAGGAAGTAGGGGAGGGGGAAAAGAAAAAAACGCAGGGAGCGTTTTTCAACGTCGCTTTTGCGACGAGACGAAGGGCGCGTGCAGGAAGCGGGTCATAAAAAAACAGGCGGACGAGCCACCTGTTTTTATTAAATGCCTGTAACGCTGCTTATGATTAACGCAGGTAGGTCAGCATAATTTCATGCGCTGGTGCCATTGAATCCACAGACATCATGACGCTCAGTGACGTAATCGCGACAATGGAGAAAACAAACAGTTTTCTTGCCCATACGCGGTCATCAATCGCATTTTTATAGCCCGACAGCGCCATACCTAACCACCAGACGCTAACTGCTGCGGCAACGATCAGATATTTATAGCCGGCATAGCCGCCAAGAGACAGCATCAGCGTCGCTACCGCAAACGCCACGATGTACAGCGTGATGTGGTGTTTCGCAACGGAGATACCTTTCACAACAGGCAGTACCGGGATGTTGGCGGCCTGATAATCCTTGAAGCGGAAAATCGCAATCGCGTATGAGTGCGGCATCTGCCACAGGCTAAAGATCAGCAGCAGAATCAACGCGCCAGCATCGAACTGGTTGCTGACGGCACAGTAACCGATAACCGGTGGTGCCGCGCCAGACAGGCTGCCAATCAGCGTGCCATAAACAGAATGCCGCTTCATGTACAGACTATACACACCGACATACACGACGAAGCCCATCACCGCCAGCCACATGGCCAGCGGGTTAGCCGCGATGTAAAGCAGAGCAAAGCCTGCAATACCTAACAGCGATGCGTAAACCAGCGTTACCTTCAGCGAAATCAGTCCCTTTACCAGAACCCGATTTTTGGTTCTCTCCATTTTCTTGTCGATGTCGCGGTCAATGACGTTGTTAAACACGCAGCCAGATGCAACGACTAACGACACACCCACGAGGGTGGCGAAAAACAGGGGATAATCAATGCGGCCTTGGGCCGCAAGGAGAAATCCACCGATAACGGAAATCAGATTTCCGAAAATAATTCCTGGTTTAGTAACTTGCAGGTATTGCTTAATCATCTTTTACGGCTCTGTTACTGGATCATCATATTGTGGTGTGCGCTCATCATAATCCAGATGGAGCCCACGACGACAATAGCGATAATCAGGACGGCAAACACAAGAGCCACCACGTTCCAGCGCTCTTCTGAGGACGTATTCAGGTGCAGGAAGTACACCAGATGTACCAGAATCTGAACAACGGCACATCCCACCACCGTGAAAAGAATGGCGCTATGTGAGGCTGTGCCGCTCATGACCATACTGAAAGGAATCACTGTCAAAATTACAGACAGAACAAAACCTATCACATATGACTTCACGCTGCCGTGGCTGGCACCTGCATGATCGGTTGTTGAATGACTCATTACATTGCCCCCAGCAGATAAATAACGGTGAAGACACAGATCCATACCACGTCGAGGAAGTGCCAGAACAGGCTCAGGCACATCAGACGCGTTTTATTGGTTGCAGTCAGGCCACGCTTGGACACCTGAATCATCATGATGACCAACCAGATCAGACCGCCCGTTACGTGCAGCCCGTGGGTGCCGACCAGTGCGAAGAAGGCAGACAGGAACGCGCTGCGATCTGGGCCATAGCCTTCAGCGATCAGGTGATGGAATTCATAGATTTCCATCCCGATAAACACCAGACCGAACAGGAAGGTCACGCCTAACCAGGTATTAACCTGAGATTTGTTGCCCTTATTCATGGCGATCATCGCCATGCCGTAGGTAATACTACTGAACAACAGCGCGAACGTTTCCACCAGCACGAAAGGCAGTTGGAAAAGTTCCTTCCCGCTTGGGCCACCCGCAGTACCGTTAACCAGTACCGCATAGGTTGCGAACAGTGACCCGAAAATGATCAGGTCGCTCATCAGGTAGACCCAGAAGCCGAATACTTTGTTGGCTCCTGCGTCGTGGTGCCCATGCTCGGCATGGGTAGTATTGTGGTTAGTCAGAGTTTCAGTTGACATGTTTCACGCCTGCCTTACTGAGTTGATCAAAATTCTGATTCTCAATTTGCTCAATTTCTTTAACCGGCACGTAGTAATCCACGTCTTGATTAAAGCTATGCACAATCCAGGTCACAATCATGCCAGCGAAGCCAGCGATAGCAAGCCACCAGATATGCCAGATCATGGCAAAACCGAATACCAGGCTGAATGCGGAGATAATCACACCAGCGCCGGTGTTCTTCGGCATGTGAATCTCTTCATAGCTGGCAGGGCGCTTGTAAGCTTCACCTTTCTCTTTCGCTTCCCAGAATGCGTCACGGTCGTTGACGTGTGGCACGATAGCGAAGTTATAGAACGGTGCAGGAGAAGAGGTTGCCCACTCCAGCGTACGTCCACCCCACGGATCACCCGTCAGATCGCGGTTCTGGTCACGGTCACGAATACTGACGTAGAACTGCATAACCTGACACAGTACGCCGATACCAATCAATACCGCGCCGATGGAGGCCACAACCAGTAAAGCGTGGAACTCAGGGTTGATTTGCTGGCTCAGACGACGCGTCATTCCCATGAAGCCGAGGACATACAGCGGCATGAAGGCAACGAAGAAGCCGATAATCCAGAACCAGAATGCGCGCTTACCCCAAGTTTCGTTCAGGGTGAAGCCAAAGGCTTTCGGGAACCAGTAAGTAATACCTGCGAAGCAACCGAACACCACGCCGCCGATGATCACGTTATGGAAGTGAGCAATCAGGAACAGACTGTTGTGCAGGACAAAGTTCGCGCCCGGTACAGCCAGCAGTACCCCGGTCATCCCACCGATGGTGAAGGTGATGATGAAGCCCGTGGTCCACAGCATCGCGGAGTTGGATTCGATACGGCCTTGATACATGGTGAACAGCCAGTTGAAGATTTTAACCCCGGTCGGGATTGAAATAATCATGGTGGCTATACCAAAGAAGGCGTTGACGTTCGCGCCGGACCCCATGGTAAAGAAGTGGTGCAACCAAACGATGAACGACAGAACCGTAATCGCAATCGTTGCCCACACCAGTGAGGTGTAGCCAAACAGCCGTTTTTTACAGAAGGTCGCAACCACTTCGGAGTAAATACCGAAGACTGGCAGTACCAGAATGTAAACCTCAGGATGACCCCATGCCCAAATCAGGTTGATGTACATCATCATGTTGCCACCCATATCATTGGTAAAGAAATGGGTGCCGAGGTAACGGTCAAGCGTCAGCAGCGCAATGGTCACGGTCAATATCGGGAATGCGGCAATGATCAGCACGTTGGTACACAGTGCTGTCCAGGTAAACACTGGCATTTTCATCAGCGTCATGCCCGGTGCGCGCATCTTCAGAATCGTAGCGAAGAAGTTAACACCTGTCAGCGTGGTACCTATACCGGATATCTGTAGACTCCATATCCAGTAATCGACCCCGACGCCGGGACTGTACTCCTTTCCTGAAAGCGGCGGATACGCCACCCAGCCAGTCTGCGCAAATTCACCTACCCCGAGAGAGAGGTTGATCAAGATAACGCCAGCGACAAACAGCCAGAAGCTGAGGGAGTTCAGGAAGGGGAAAGCAACGTCACGCGCACCGATCTGCAAGGGAACCGCAAGGTTCATCAAGCCAACAACGAACGGAGTTGCCACGAAGAAGATCATGATGACACCGTGTGCGGTGAAAATCTGATCGTAGTGGTGAGCGTTTAGGAAGCCTTCTTGCCCGGCAGAGGCCAGCACCTGCTGGCCACGCATCATGATGGCATCGGCAAAACCACGTATCATCATCACCAGACCGACGATGATGTACATGATACCGATTTTCTTGTGGTCTACGGAGGTGAACCATTCGGCCCACAGCCATTTCCACTTACCGAAATAGGTTATTGCCGCCAGCAGCGCAAGGCCGCCAACGATGATCGCCGCCACGGTGACCATAATAATGGGTTCGTGATACGGAACCGCATCGAGTGTAAGTTTTCCGAACATCGTATTATCCCTCGGCTCCTTTGTGCGAGCTATGCTCGCCCATGTTCATACCCTCACCGTGTTGCATGTTTTCGTCGGGCTTCATGCCTTCACCATGATGTTGCATGTTCATGTCGTTGCCTGTGAATTTGCGAATAATATTATTGAACAAATCCGGCTGGACAGTGGAGAAGTATTCGACAGGATGGAATTCACTTGGTTTAGCCAACGCGTTGAATTCATCCATGGTATTCAGTGTCTTAGGGGACGACCGAACGTTCGCAACCCACTGGTCAAACTCTTGTTGAGTTGGCGTGGCAATCGCGGTGAACTTCATACCAGAGAAGCCTTTACCACTATAGCCGCCAGAGATACCGTCATACTTGCCCGGTTCATTAGCGATTAAGTGGAGCTTCGTCTGCATTCCGGCCATGGCGTAAATCTGTCCACCAAGACGAGGGATGAAGAAGGAGTTCATCACGGAGTCGGATGTAATCTTGAACGCAACAGGCACGTTGGCAGGAAAAGCCAGCTCGTTAACCGTCGCGATACCCAGATCCGGGTAAACAAACAGCCATTTCCAATCAAGCGAAACAACTTCGACATTGATAGGTTTGACGTCTGATACCAGCGGCTTGTAAGGGTCAAGCGAGTGAGTCGTCTTCCAGGTAATGGTGCCAAGAATAACGATAATGATAATTGGTACAGTCCAGACTACTGCTTCTATCTTATTGGAATGTGACCAGTTCGGGGTATATTTTGCCTTTTCATTGGAAGCACGGAACTTCCAGGCAAAAGCTATCGTCATAACGATAACGGGAATCACAACGATCAACATCAGCCCGATGGCAGTCAGTATTAACGATCTTTGCTCTAACCCGACTTCTCCTTTGGGGTTCATCAGCGCCATATCGCAACCGCTCAGTAGAACAGTGGCTGCAAATAAAGACAGCATCCCAAAAATTTTATTGTATTTCTTGAGTCTCATCTAGCGACCTCAATAACAAGGGCTCTATTATCATTTCATGCGAGCGGGCATTTTACGGGAAGGTTACTGCACTGTAAACATGATTAAGGTTATGTCAGCCGATTGTTGCTGTTTTTTGCCCTTAATGTCACAAAGATAACCAAAATAAAAATGGTATTGAAAAACAGCAAATTAAGTGGCTACCCAGATGAGAGTATGGATGGATAATAAGAAATTACAACGTATCCTAACGCTTATTTTCTATTTTTAGTTTGGTGAAATTTTTTGCTCAATCTGTGTTTTTGATAACGAATGAAATTAGTTCTGGCGGGTTTTACGAGGAAATAAAATTCCCTCTAGCAAGATAATTATGAAAAAAATAATTAAATAAAGGAATGATGTAATAGGTTCAGGCAGCAGATGAGCGCTGCCTGAACGAATATCGTTAGTGCGCGGACTGTTTGGACGTGCACCGGAGTGACAGATAGTCCAGCAAGCTACCGAAGAAAATGCCTAGCAGAGCGAGCGTGCCGCCTGCGGCGAGCAGGTATTCTGCCAACAGAGGCAATGAGGACCATTCCAGTGCATTGCTGATCAGCAGCATGAGCCACAATACCAGCACGATCACACCTAATCCCAGCACATGTATGGTCTTCTTGTAATAATTCTGGAAATGTGTGCGTAACTGAAAAGTATCGGTTTTCTGGGTAAATTCCAGCGTTTCACGGCAAATCATCAGGATTGCCAGTCCCGGTAATGCGGCAAAAATCGAGAACAGATAGAACCATGCCCAGCCGTAGGATTCGACAAACCAGCCTGCTATGGGGCCAACGTAAACCCGTCCGACAGCGGCAAGGGCGGAAAGCAGAGCAAATTGTGTGGCTGAAAATGACTTATTACACAGTGTCATCAATAGCGCGACGAATGCTGCCGTTCCCATACCGCCGCAGAGATTCTCCAAAAAGACAGCGCTGGCCATGGTGAACAGACTTTTATCTGTGATAGCCAGCAGCCAGTATCCCGCATTCGATACCGCCTGAAGAATACCAAACAGCATCAGTGCTCTGAACAACGAGAGCCGCTGCATCAGTAATCCGCCGTAAATGGCTCCCACGATGGTGGCGAAGAGTCCAAGTGTCTTATTAACCAGCCCGACATCACCAGCATTGAAGCCAACGCCCCGTATCAGGAAAGTTGTCGTCAAGCTGACTGCAAAGGCGTCGCCGAGTTTGTATAACACGATAAGTAGAAGAATGAGCCAGGCGTTGTTGCGTGCGAAGAAGTCACGCAAGGGGGCAACAATTGCTTGCTCCATGGTGCGCGGCGCAGGCTGGCTATTCAGTGGTTCCGGCGCTAACAGGGTGGCGAATACACCAATCAGCATTAATCCTGCCATTAACCAATAAGTGGCCTGCCAGCCGAAATAGCGATCGGCCATCCACAGTGCCAGTCCGCCTGAAACCAGCATGGCCAGACGATAACCTAATACCGAGGTGGCTGCACCCGTACCGCGTTCTTCAGGGGGAAGTAAATCCGTCTTATAGGCATCAAAAACAATATCCTGAGACGCGGAGCAGAACGCGACCAGAACCGCCAGCGCGGCCAGCCACCAGAGATCGCGTGCCGGGTTCATAAACCCCATACCAATACTGGCAGCAATGAGCAGAAGTTGACTGAGAATCAGCCAGCCGCGGCGTCTGCCGAGAAACGGTGGGGTGTAGCGGTCCATCAGTGGGGACCACAGGAACTTGAAGACGTAGGCTTGACCAACCAGAGAGAAAAAACCAATGGTTTTCAGATCGACATTCTCGACGGTCATCCAAGCTTGCAATGTGCCTGATGTCAATGCCAGTGGTAAACCGGAAGCGAAGCCAAGCAACAGCATAAAAAGCGAATTACGTTGGCTGAATAAAGCAATGATGCGACTAAACATGAAAAGTCCTTTCCCTTGCTCCGTGAGCGTTCAGGAGCAAGGGAAGCGGCGTACAGAAATTAACGGGCGTTTTCTTTGATGAAGCTACTTACAGTCGTGTCTTGCGCCATGTCGTTGATGACATCGCCTAACACCGTGTTAACGGCATTGGTAATATTTTCGTTATTGGCAGTAAACGCGCCCTGAACATTATAGGTTGAGCGGTAGTTCTTCACCTGCTTGTTGCCATTCGCTGCCTGAGAAATGATCGAGATATCCGCTTTGGTGGTGATGTTGTAGCGCAGGTTGCCTTCGGAGACGTCAGCGTACAGGTGGTTAACCACGATCTGCAAGGCGACTGGGCCACCAGTTCCGATCATGTAACCGCGTGCGGTCATTTGCTTTTCCAACGCTTCTTGCAACAGGAAACGCAGATCGCGAGAAGGCGTCAGCGTAATCAGTTGGCCATCGCGATTCACTTTCGCCAGAGCCTGATCGGCGCGCTGGTCTGCACCATTGATGCTAATCGTTACGCCCATCAGCGTCGGATCCTGAGAAGGCACGCTAATTTTTGGGGTGATGTTCAAGGTGTTGCTTTTTGCTGCACATCCTGCAAGCAGAATTACGGCCAGAAGAGGGAAAAATAATTTTTTTAACATTCGTATTTTCTCAGTAATGATTAGTGTGGTGAGCTGACAAATATTGTTGATATCATATCATCGCCACAGGCAGGAAAAAGATCCGATAGCAGGTAAATTGTCCTGAAATTCATCTTTTTCACGCTTTTGACCTAGAAAAACCGTTTTTATCACATCAAGACCGTCGATGATATATCAACCCGTAGCGTACAGCTTTCTTCTCGCGATGCTGTTTTTACGCATAACAGGTTGAAAAACGATGAGGTTATAATGATTCGGGCATCGGTGAATGACAGTCATGTCGCGTTGATATCAAATTTTCCCCAAGCCGAAAGGGTAGCCGTATGATGCGTGAAACGATAGAAGACAAGCTGCGTGTGGGTTTTGAACCCGTTCATTTAGAAGTGACTGATGAGAGTTATCGTCACAACGTGCCTGCGGGAGCAGAAAGCCATTTTAAAGTTGTACTGGTCAGCGATAAATTTACAGGCGAACGCGTGATTGGTCGACATCGTGCAGTCTATGCCGTGCTGGCTACGGAGCTGGCAGGGTCAGTGCATGCGTTAGCGCTGCATACCTATACGGCAAAAGAGTGGACCAGTTTGCAAAATGCCGTACCTTCTTCACCGCCTTGCGGTGGCGCTGGCATCCTTTCTTAAGTCATTAATATGGCCCGTTCCTGACATATTCAGGGCGGGTTACTGACAAAAGTGTGAATCCGTTGCTGTAATAGTCCGCCCGCCGTTCTCGACTCATCCTCTCTATATCGCTATAATACGCGTCTAATTTTTTCCTGAATGTATTCGGGACGCTTCTGACTACAAGGACGGGGTTGGCAATTTCCCGGTTCTGCGAGGTTGATTCGAGCTGTACGCCTTCGGTGGCGGCAGTCTGAGTAAGTGTCGCTGTCGTGAGAGTTTTTCGTCGCGAGAATAGTTTTGGGGTTGACCGATCACTGTGATTTTTTGAGGTAATAAGATGCAAGTTTCAGTTGAAACAACTCAAGGTCTGGGACGTCGCGTAACGATTACCGTTGCTGCTGACATCATTGAGAGTGCGGTGAAGAGCGAGCTGGTCAACACGGCCAAAAAAGTACGTATTGACGGTTTTCGTAAAGGCAAAGTGCCGATGAATGTTGTTGCTCAGCGTTATGGTGCCTCTGTGCGTCAGGACGTATTGGGTGACCTGATGCAGCGCAACTTTGTTGACGCGATCATCAAAGAAAAAATTAATCCAGTTGGCGCGCCTAACTACATCCCTGGCGAATATGCCGTAGGTGGCGACTTCACTTACTCTGTTGAATTTGACGTGTACCCAGAAGTCGAGCTGAAAGGTCTGGATGCAATCGAAGTTGAAAAACCGGTTGTTGAAGTCACTGATGCTGACGTTGATACCATGCTGGACACGCTGCGTAAGCAACAGGCTACCTGGAAAGAAACTGACCGTGCTGCGGCAGCGGAAGATCGTGCAACGATCGATTTCACCGGTTCTATCGATGGTGAAGTCTTCGAAGGCGGAAAAGCGTCTGACTTCGTTCTGGCAATGGGCCAGAATCGCATGATCCCAGGCTTTGAAGATGGCATCGTTGGGCACAAAGCGGGTGAAGAATTCACTATCAACGTGAACTTCCCAGAAGATTACCACGCTGAAAACCTGAAAGGAAAAGCGGCTCAGTTCGCTATCGTCCTGAAGAAAGTTGAAGAGCGTGAGCTGCCTGAACTGACTGAAGAATTCATCAAACGTTTCGGCGTGGCTGATGGTTCTCAGGAAGGTCTGCGTGCTGAAGTTCGTAAAAATATGGAACGTGAGTTGAAAGGCGCGGTGCGTAACCGTGTTAAAACTCAGGTTCTGGACGGACTGATCAACGCCAACGAAATCGACGTGCCAGTTGCACTGATCGATGGCGAAATCGACGTTCTGCGTCGTCAGGCTGCACAGCGTTTTGGCGGCAACGAGAAGCAAGCGCAGGAATTACCGCGTGAGCTGTTCGAAGAGCAAGCTAAACGCCGCGTTGTTATCGGTCTGTTGCTGGGCGAAGTCATCAGCAGCAATGAGCTGAAAGCTGACGAAGCACGCGTTAATGCACTGATCGAAGAGATGGCTTCTGCTTACGAAGATCCGCAGGAAGTTATCGAGTTCTACAGCAAAAACAAAGAGCTGCTGAACAACATGCGTAACGTCGCTCTGGAAGAGCAAGCGGTAGAAACCGTGCTTGCTAAAGCGAAAGTTGTTGAGAAATTAGTAAGCTTCAACGAACTGATGAATCAAACGACTACGGCATAAACCTTGTTGATATCAACATTGTTTATTGCGTAGCGGGGATGCTTCCCTATCAAAAGCCCGTGCCTTATGGCGCGGGCTTTTTGCTTGGTGCTTTGTGCAATACTGATGATGATCGTTTGGATGCTACGTCGTATTTGGTGTTCCTGTCAGGGGATACACGAGGAATGACCGCCTGAAATTGCACTACTATTAAGTCATACAGTTAACTCAGGCTGCGAATTTGTCAGGTAAGGCAACGAGTTAAACTGCAGCGTTGCCGTTCCGATAACGAGTTAAGAATAAAATAATTGGCTCTTTAATAGAGAACGATTGATAGTGTAAGCTTGAAATACAATGCGTGTGCCCCCACTCACTGAAGAGGAAAAGTAGGCACAGCAGGTAAGGATTCTCGGCCGTATGGGTTGTTCAGCAAGGACGAGACAGGGTTCCGTAGTCATCCCCCCCTATCTCTAGTAGAATTGAACAATGCAATTGATTGAACAACGCTAAGAGTGCCGGACGCATTTTATCTAGGAGACGTGAATGTCATACAGTGGCGAACAAGAAAGACAAGCACCTCATATGGCGTTAGTGCCGATGGTGGTTGAACAGACCTCTCGCGGGGAACGTTCTTACGATATCTATTCCCGTCTGCTAAAAGAACGGATAATCTTCCTGACTGGTCAGGTTGAAGATCACATGGCGAATCTGGTTGTGGCACAGATGCTGTTTCTGGAAGCTGAAAACCCAGAAAAAGATATTTATCTGTACATTAACTCTCCAGGTGGCGTCATTACTGCCGGTATGTCTATTTATGACACCATGCAGTTTATCAAACCGGATGTCAGCACGATCTGTATGGGACAGGCTTGTTCCATGGGCGCGTTCCTGTTGACGGCGGGAGCCAAAGGCAAACGTATTTGCCTGCCTAACTCGCGCGTCATGATTCACCAGCCATTGGGTGGTTTCCAGGGGCAGGCAACGGATATTGAAATCCATGCAAAAGAAATACTGAAAGTGAAAGCCAAGATGAATGAGCTGATGGCGAAACATACGGGTCAGCCTCTTGAAGCGATAGAGAGAGACACCGAGCGCGATCGTTTCCTCTCTGCCAGTGAGGCAGTAGACTACGGTTTGGTAGACTCCGTATTCACTAACCGTGGGTAATAATTCGCCATATTAGCGATCTGGTGTAGCTAAAAATCAGTGTTCGACCGATAGTCTGTTGTGCGAGGTTATTTTACGCGTATTAGCTATAAGTATCGGCGTTCGTTGTAGCGGTATCGCTGTGGTTGGCCTGCGGGCAAAAGACGAAAAAGAGGTTTAACTCATGACAGATAAGCGCAAAGACGGTTCAGGAAAGTTACTGTACTGCTCTTTTTGCGGCAAAAGCCAGCATGAAGTGCGTAAGCTGATTGCCGGGCCGTCGGTGTATATCTGCGATGAATGTGTTGACTTGTGTAACGACATTATTCGCGAAGAAATTAAGGAAGTAGCGCCCCACCGTGAGCGCAGTGCGTTGCCGACGCCACACGAAATTCGCCGCCACCTTGACGATTACGTCATCGGTCAAGAGCAGGCCAAGAAGGTGTTGGCCGTTGCGGTATATAACCACTATAAACGCTTGCGTAATGGTGACAGCAGCAACGGGATCGAACTGGGTAAAAGTAACATCCTGCTGATCGGTCCTACGGGGAGCGGTAAAACGCTGCTGGCTGAAACGCTGGCGCGCTTCCTGGACGTTCCGTTCACTATGGCGGATGCGACTACGCTGACTGAAGCGGGCTACGTCGGTGAAGATGTTGAGAACATCATTCAGAAACTGTTGCAGAAGTGCGATTACGATGTGCAGAAAGCGCAGCGTGGCATTGTCTACATCGATGAAATCGACAAGATTTCTCGTAAGTCAGACAACCCATCGATTACCCGCGATGTATCGGGTGAAGGCGTTCAGCAGGCTCTGCTGAAACTGATCGAAGGTACTATCGCAGCGGTTCCACCGCAGGGTGGCCGTAAGCATCCGCAGCAGGAGTTCTTGCAGGTTGATACCTCCAAGATCCTCTTTATCTGTGGCGGTGCGTTCGCGGGTCTGGACAAAGTGATTGAGCAGCGTACCGACACGGGACGCGGCATCGGCTTTAACGCAACGGTTAAAGGCACCGCAGATAAAGCGACAGAAGGCGAGTTGTTGGGCAAGGTTGAGCCAGGTGATTTGATTAAATTCGGTTTGATTCCTGAGTTTATCGGTCGTCTGCCCGTCGTTGCTACGCTGAGAGAACTGAGCGAAGACGCGCTGATTCAGATTCTGCGTGAGCCGAAGAATGCGCTGACCAAACAGTATCAGGCGCTGTTCAATCTGGAAGGCGTTGAGCTGGAATTCCGCGATGAAGCGCTGACGGCGATTGCTAAGAAAGCGATGGTGCGTAAAACCGGTGCACGTGGTCTGCGTTCTATCGTTGAAGCTGCTTTGCTGGATACCATGTATGACCTGCCATCGTTGGAAAGCGTGGATAAAGTCGTCATTGATGAATCCGTTATTGCGGGCCAGTCCGAACCATTGCTGATCTATGGCAAACCTGAGACACAGCAGGCTTCCGGCGAATAATTAATCAATTTGGCTGTATCAAAAAATAAAAATGGGGGATTTTATCCCCCATTTGTTTTTTACACGCATGCTGGTCGTTGAATGTGAGACATTTATCCCCATATACTCAAATACCTATTTGATGAAACCCGTGAAAACCGCGTTTCACGAGATTCCCATAACCTATGGCGGAAACGAAACTAAGAGAGAGCTCTATGAACCCTGAGCGTTCCGAACGCATAGAAATCCCCGTATTGCCATTGCGCGATGTGGTGGTTTATCCGCACATGGTCATTCCGTTGTTTGTTGGTCGGGAGAAATCGATTCGGTGCCTTGAAGCCGCAATGGATCATGATAAGAAGATCATGCTGGTGGCACAGAAAGAAGCCTCAACGGATGAGCCAAGTATTAACGATCTTTTCTCGGTAGGGACGGTAGCCTCAATTCTTCAAATGCTGAAACTGCCGGACGGCACGGTAAAAGTGCTGGTCGAAGGGTTACAGCGTGCGCGTATTACGACGCTTTCTGATAGCGGTGAACATTTCGCTGCACACGCAGAATATCTTGATTCCCCAGCGATTGATGAGCGCGAGCAAGAAGTGCTCATGCGCACGGCGGTCAATCAGTTTGAGGGATACATCAAGCTGAACAAGAAGATCCCGCCGGAAGTGCTGACATCGCTGAACAGCATTGATGATGCTGCGCGTTTGGCCGACACCATTGCTGCGCACATGCCGCTGAAATTGGCTGATAAGCAGTCTGTACTTGAAATGTTCGATATTACTGAACGTTTGGAGTATCTGATGGCGATGATGGAATCCGAAATAGACCTGTTGCAGGTAGAAAAACGGATTCGTGGCCGCGTTAAGAAGCAAATGGAAAAAAGCCAGCGTGAGTACTATCTGAATGAGCAAATGAAAGCGATTCAGAAAGAGCTGGGTGAGATGGATGACGCACCGGATGAACACGAAGCGTTAAAACGCAAGATTGAAGCGGCGAAAATGCCGAAAGACGCGCGTGAGAAAGCCGAAGCCGAATTACAAAAGCTGAAAATGATGTCACCGATGTCAGCGGAAGCGACAGTGGTGCGCAGCTATATCGACTGGATGGTGCAGGTACCGTGGAATGCGCGTAGCAAAGTGAAGAAAGACTTGCTGAAAGCGCAGGAAATGCTGGATACCGATCATTATGGTCTGGATCGCGTGAAAGAACGCATCCTTGAATATCTCGCAGTACAGAGCCGTGTCAGCAAGATCAGAGGGCCGATTCTGTGTCTGGTGGGGCCGCCAGGCGTGGGTAAAACCTCGCTCGGTCAGTCTATCGCCAAAGCGACTGGACGTCAGTATGTGCGTATGGCGCTGGGTGGCGTGCGTGACGAAGCGGAAATCCGCGGGCACCGTCGTACCTATATCGGTTCAATGCCGGGCAAACTGATCCAGAAAATGGCAAAAGTTGGTGTGAAAAACCCACTCTTCCTGCTGGATGAGATCGACAAGATGTCTTCTGATATGCGTGGCGATCCGGCCTCTGCCTTGCTGGAAGTACTCGATCCTGAACAGAATGTGGCGTTTAACGATCACTATCTGGAAGTCGACTACGATCTGTCCGACGTGATGTTTGTTGCGACGTCTAACTCGATGAACATCCCAGCACCGTTGCTTGACCGTATGGAAGTCATTCGTCTTTCCGGCTATACCGAAGACGAAAAACTGAATATCGCCAAACAGCATCTGCTGCCGAAACAGATCGAACGTAATGCGCTGAAAAATGGTGAGATCTCGGTAGAAGACAGCGCGATTGTTGGCATTATCCGTTATTACACGCGTGAAGCTGGCGTGCGTAGCCTGGAGCGTGAAATCTCCAAGTTGTGCCGTAAAGCAGTAAAAACGCTGTTGATGGATAAATCCACTAAGCATATCCAGATTTCGGGCGATAACCTTAAGGATTTCCTTGGGGTACAGCGTTTTGACTATGGTCGTGCGGACGATGAAAATCGCGTAGGGCAGGTGACCGGACTGGCCTGGACGGAAGTTGGCGGCGATCTGTTGACGATTGAAACTGCCTGCGTACCGGGCAAAGGTAAGCTGACTTATACCGGTTCGTTGGGTGAGGTCATGCAGGAGTCGATTCAGGCTGCGCTTACCGTGGTTCGCGCCCGTGCAGAAAAATTAGGCATCAATGCTGATTTTTACGAGAAGCGTGATATCCACGTTCACGTTCCAGAAGGTGCAACGCCGAAAGACGGTCCGAGTGCAGGTATCGCTATGTGTACCGCACTGGTTTCTTGTTTGACCGGGAACCCGGTGCGTGCCGATGTGGCGATGACGGGTGAGATTACCCTGCGTGGTCTGGTACTGCCGATTGGTGGTCTGAAAGAGAAACTGCTGGCAGCACACCGTGGTGGCATCAAGACGGTATTGATTCCTGATGACAACAAACGCGATCTGGAAGATATCCCACAGAACGTGATTGCCGATCTGGAAATCCATCCGGTGAAACGTATCGAGGAAGTATTGGCACTCGCATTGCTGAATGCGCCTTCTGGCATGCAGGTGGTCACGGCGCCTAAAGCCAAGACCAAAGCCAAGGCAAAATAGTGACCTGTCGCAAAAACCCTTGAGAAAATCAGGGCTGGTGAGTGAAATCGTGCTTGCCAGCTTTTTTTTGTACCGCTAAGTTAGAGCACTGTTAGTTTTAGCCATAACTGGCTAGGCATGACAGTATTGATAATAAGTCACGTGTCGCGTCTTGGGACAATGAAGCGCGATAAGAGAATTCCAGAGGGGATGACAGAGTGAACAAGTCACAATTGATCGACAAAATTGCCGCAGATGCTGATATTTCCAAAGCGGCAGCAGGGCGTGTGTTGGATGCAATTATTGGTTCCGTTACCGAATCCCTGAAAGAAGGGGATGATGTTGCTTTGGTTGGTTTTGGTACTTTCTCAGTGCGTGAACGTGCTGCTCGTACCGGCCGTAACCCGCAAACTGGTAAAGAAATCAGTATCCCTGCGGCGAAAGTACCAGGATTCCGTGCTGGTAAAACGCTGAAAGACGCCGTTAACTGATTATTACGTCACAGGTTTGGCTGATAACCACTTTGGGTGCCAAACAATACCTGACGCAATGATATTGGTAGGGTAAGATACGAGGCGCATCATTTTATGATGTGCCTTTTATTTATTAGGACTATACATACCCGACACATGGCAAAACGTGGCGGGCAATAAGCTTAAATGCGCCCTAGCCTTGTATTGGGCTATAGCAATCGCAAGGATGCATGGCTCCGGCCAGCGCAGGGAGTTTTATCCATTCTACAGCGGAGTGTTGTCACATTATGATGGACAATTTACGTACGGCCGCGAATAACGTCGTGCTCAAAATTATTCTTGCTTTGATCATCGCATCATTCGTTCTAACTGGCGTTGGTGATTATCTTATTGGTGGTTCAGGAGATTACGCTGCAAAGGTGAACGGGCAGGAAATTACCCGCGCACAGCTTGAGCAGGCGGTACAGAACGAACGCAGTCGTCAGCAGGAAGCCTTGGGTGAGAATTTCTCTCTTCTGGCGAGTAATGACGGCTACATGCAGCAATTGCGTAGGCAGGCACTCTCCCAACTCATTGATGAAACCTTGCTGGATCAGTATGCCAACAAGCTGGGACTTAACATCAGTGATGAGCAAATCAAACAGGCGATCTTTGACGTTCCCACGTTTCAGACCAACAACCGTTTTGATAATGAAAAGTATCTGGATCAGGTTCGTCGTCTTGGCGTCACACCGGATATGTATGCTCAGATGCTGCGTAAACAACTGACTTCACAGCAGTTGATTCGTGGCTTTGGCAATACCGCGTTCCTGCTGCCGCAGGAGATCGATAACCTGGTGAAACTGGCTGCACAAGATCGCGTTGTCCGTGTTGCAACCATTGATATTGCTGCCAAGGCGAAAGCGCAGACGGTTGCTGACGATGAGATCCAGAGTTATTACGATCAAAACAAAGGAAATTTCATCGCACCAGAAGAATTCAAAGTCAGCTATATCTCGCTGGATGCGGCAAGCATCATGGACGGCGTGAAAGTAGACGATGCTGCCATCAACGATTTCTACGAACAGAACAAGAGCGATTATTCCCAACCTGAGCGCAAAAAATTCAGCGTTATTCAGGTGAAGAATGAGGCCGATGCAGCGTCTGTTCTGGATGCGCTGAAACAAGGTGGTGATTTCGCTACGCTGGCGAAAGAAAAATCAACGGACGTTATCTCGCGCCGCAACGGTGGCGATCTGGGATGGATGGACGAAAACAGCATGATTGATGAGTTGAAGCAGGCAAAACTGACGGAGAAAGGTCAGGTTTCCGAAGCGATTAAATCATCTGTTGGCTATCTGGTTGTGCGTCTGGATGATGTTCAGCCGCAGCAGGTCAAACCGCTGAGCGAAGTGCGTGCCGAGATCGCTGAGAAAGTGAAGCACGAGAAAGCGCAGGATGGTTACTATGCGCTGCAACAAAAAGTCAGCGAAGCGGCCAGCAATGACAACGAATCTCTGGCTTCAGCAGAAGAAGCTGCCGGCGTGAAAGCAACGCAGACCGACTGGTTTACGCGTGAGAAAGTTCCCGCTGCGCTGAACTTCCAGCCGGTAACGCAGGCTATCTTTAGCGGTGCGCTGTTGGGCGAAAACGGTGCTGCGGGCAACAACTCCGATGTGATTAACGTCGACGGCGATCGTGCTTTCGTTCTGCGTATCACTGAGCACAAGCCTGAAAGTACTCGCCCTCTGGATCAGGTTCGTACCGAGATCGTAGAGACGCTGAAACGTCAGAAAGCTGAACAGCAGACTCGTGTAGACGCTGAAAAAATTCTGGCTGAGCTGAAACAAGGCAAAGACGACGCGCTTAAAGCTGCAGGTCTGAGCTTTGGTGAGGCAAAAACGATGTCTTCTATCTCTCAGGGTGATGCAACGGCCGAAGCAATCTTTGCTATGCCACATCCAGAGAAAGATAAGCCATCTTATGCGATTACTCAGGATCAAGCCGGTAATGTCGTGCTGGTCGCGCTGGATAGCGTGACGCCACATCAGCTAAATGATGAGCAGAAAACACAGTTTTCCAGCCAGGTTCAGCAAGGTTCTCTGGGCGCGCTGTTTGATTCTCTGCTGTCCAGCTTGCGTAGTGAAGCGAAAATCAAGATGGGCAATGCGGCGCAAGAACAGCAATAAGCTCCGCAAAAATTTGCAAATCGTTGCAACAACAAAAGGCCGCTTTCGCGGCCTTTTCCACATTTAAATTCTGCTGTTTGCGGTGTTGATGGGTCTGCGGCAAGGTAGCCGTGCTGTCACACACAAGGAGGAAACAGCATGAAAAAATCAGGAATAAAAGCACTGTGTTTAATCATCGGAATGAGTTTGTCTGGGTTGCCATTACTGGGGCAGGCGGCACCTAAAGCCGCCGACAGTACGGCGACAGCGGTGAAGTCTGCCCCAGCAGATCAGAAAGCGGAAAAAGCAACGCTTCCTGATGGTGACGAGGATAAGGTAAGCATTAATGCAGCAAACGCTGCTGATTTGGCGGAAATAATGAACGGTGTCGGCCTTAAAAAGGCGGAAGCGATCGTTAACTATCGTGAGCAAAATGGTCCTTTTACCCAGATCGATCAATTAACTGAGGTCCCGGGAATTGGGGCTGCGTTGGTTGAGCGAAATCTCTCTCGTTTAAAACTGTGATATCAGTCGCAGCCCAGTCGAGCACTTCCTCTGGGCTGCGAACCTCTGCTAGGCTAATTATCAGGTCATACCAGTTGTTGGTGTTGTCACAGGAGTATTACCGCCATGCAGACTTTCATTACCGTTCGTGGTTATCACATTGATGTTTATCAGCACGTTAATAACGCGCGCTATCTGGAGTTTCTGGAAGAAGCGCGTTGGCAATGGCTGGAAACGTTGCCCGCTTTTGGCTGGATGCATAGCAACAATATCGCTTTCGTCGTGGTGAACATCAATATCAACTATCGCAAGCCTACCGTTCTCGGTGACGTGCTGCGTATTGATAGTGAATTACTGCAGATGAATACGAAGAGTGGCGTGATCAGTCAGAAGATAACCCGAGTGTCTGATGAAAGCGATGTGGCGGATGCCACGCTGACGTTTGTCTGTATCGATTTATCGACGCAAAAATCACTGCCGCTGGAGGGAGAGTTGCTGGAACACCTAAACGAGATTCGCCGTTAACATGAAGCAGCAGGCCACTCTCTGTAAGCATGGCCTGCTGTTTTTACATTGTGTAATGTTTCTGCGTGTAGGGTTTTGTATGGCGACGTGAAGTCTCAGCGTAACCCTGCTTTCTGCTTCAGCGATGCCATGACAGCCACGGAGTCATTTTGATACTGTGCAAGCCCGTTTGCTCGCAGATGGCAGGCGGCACATTGACCACACCCCTCACCTTTGATGCCGTTATAGCAGGTTAGCGTGTGGTAACGAACGGTATCGAGTTGCTGGTAATGGTCAGCCAGCGCCCAGGTTTCGGCCTTATTAAGCCACATCAGCGGGGTTTCAAAACGGATATCGCGGGCAATACCTAAAACAATAGCCTGATTTAGCGCTTTGACGAATTCGTCGCGACAATCTGGGTAACCGGAAAAATCGGTCTCACACACGCCGGTAATGACGGCTTCTGCACCAACCTGATAGGCGTAGATAGCGGCGAGCGTCAGGAAAAGAATGTTTCTTCCCGGAACAAAAGTGTTGGGGATGCCTTGTGCATTAGCGTCGTAATCGGGAACAGGAATGCTGTCACGCGTCAGGCTGCTGGTGGCGAGCTCATTCAGCAAGCCGACATCCAGAACCTTATGCGCCGTTGCGCCCAGTTTCTGGCTGAGTTCCCGAGCGACATCAATTTCTGCGCGGTGGCGTTGCCAATAATCGAAGGTGATGCAGTGGACGTCATCATAATCTTGCAGAGCCTGAATCAGGCAGGTTGTGGAATCTTGTCCACCGCTAAAAACGACAACAGCACGCTTCATTCTTCATTCACCTTAACGCGACGTTAACCGCAATACGTCTGTAACGCACTGCGGTGTAAAGCCGCTATTTTACCTGAAAAGCTCTGTTAGCTGAAAAAACCTGTTATCTGAAAAGCTCGGTTATCTGAAAAAACCATGTTACCTAGAAAATAGCCCGCATTCAGCGCTGCGACTGCATGCGGAATACGCTAGCCTCACGTCAGGTTGGATTCAGGGGAAAGGTGAGCTATCTCTGAGTTGTTCAGTACACTGAGATAAGGGCTAATGTCACCGATATTTTTTTCTACCCAGTTGCTGTTGTAGTAGGTGTCCAGATAACGTTCGCCGCTGTCGCAAAGCAGGGTCACAATCGCGCCTTTTTGACCCCGGTTCACCATCTCTTTGGCCAGTTGCAGCATCCCCCAGACGTTGGTGCCGGTAGAGGCTCCCGCTTTGCGACCTAACACACTTTCCAGCCAGTACAGTGTTGCGATGCTGGCAGCGTCCGGCACTTTGATCATGCTATCAATGACGTCAGGAATAAAAGACGGTTCGGCACGCGGGCGACCAATACCTTCGATCCGACTGCCGCACGGGCCAGTGATGGAACGATCACGCTGCTGGTAGCAGTCGTAGAAGACGGAGTTTTCTGGATCGACGACGACCAGTTGCGTATCCAGCCCCTGATAGCGAATGTAGCGTCCGAGCGTGGCTGACGTACCGCCAGTTCCTGCGCTCATCACGATGTAATCCGGCACGGTATGCGGTTCACGTGCCATTTGGCGGTAAATGCTATCGGCAATATTGTTGTTGCCACGCCAGTCGGTGGCACGTTCAGCGTAGGTGAACTGATCCATATAATGGCCGTTCATCTCTTGTGCGAGCTGTTCGGATGCGGCATAGATTTGTCCCGCCTGCTCGACAAAATGGCAGCGTCCGCCATAGAAAGCGATTTGCTCGATTTTCTTTTTTGCGGTGCAGGAGGGCATGACGGCGATAAATGGCAGGCCAAGCAAACGTGCAAAGTAGGCTTCTGAGACGGCGGTGCTGCCGGATGATGCTTCGATAATCGGCGTGCCTTCTTTAATCCAGCCGTTGCACAGCCCGTAGAGAAATAAGGAACGAGCTAGGCGATGCTTCAGGCTGCCGCTGGGATGCGTGCTTTCATCTTTGAGGTAAAAATAGATACCCGGATAATCCGGCAGGGTTAGACGGATAAGATGCGTATCAGCCGAACGCTGAAAATCTGCTTCGATAGCGCTGATGGCATTTTTAACCCAGGCATTGGTCATGATGAAAACTCGGTTAGGCAGTGATGCGAATAGAGTAACGAGTTTTCAGGATAAAAAGGTTATCTTTTTATCTCTTCATGACCAATTTAATGAAATTATTTACTCTTTATTTCTGGTTTTTTGGGAATATTTTCCATTTTCATGGCTGAGGGATGCTTACCCAAAAAACATGGCGATGGCTGCAGCTAGCACAACGAGAGCCATTAAAGCGAACGCCATATTGATGGCACTGATAATGAAAGGGAATGCGATCACAGCGATACCAAGCATGGCTGCGCTCATGCAAGGTCTGGTGGATTCACGGCGAGCGAAGCCGAAAACAGCGAAAATTATCGCAAGGCAACCTAATACGGATGTTGCTGCAATCACTAACCGCTCTTCATTGAATGAGGATTGCTGTGGTGGTGTGGGCGCCGCTTTTCCTATTAATCTATCCAACGTAGTATCACGGATGGAGACAATTTTTTCTGCGATTCGCTCTTCAATCGGTACTTCTGGTGTTGATGGTCCGACCCAAAAGTAAGATACGGCAATCACTAATCCGATTGCGCCCAAAATCATACCTATAGTACTGAGTTTATTGTTTTTATCCTTTGTCATCGTTTCGCCACTCCTGATTGGCATAAAACACGTCACTGGCTGATGCGTAATGAATTGTAGAAATCAATCTGTCTGCTTATCGTATTACCTTCTGTAAAAGGTAATGAAATTCCATATTATACAATCCATTATGATTTTTCATTATCGAATGGTGATGTGGTTTTTTGATGTTGTCAGTGAATATTGAAGGCGATTTTTAATGGGAAGAACATTGCTTTTCTCTCTTAATGGGGGAAAGTAGGGCAAGGTTTTCTATCGGCGGGCTATATTAGGTAAAACTATGCTAGATAAAATTGATCGCACACTGCTGAATATGCTGCAACAGGATTGCACACTTTCACTACAGACGCTGGCCGATGCGGTTAATCTGACATCTACGCCGTGCTGGAAACGACTGAAGCGTCTGGAGGAGGAAGGAATCATCCGGGCTCGGGTGGCGTTGCTGGATAATGAGCGCCTGGGGTTAGGGCTGACGGCGTTTGTCTTATTGAAGACGCAGCAGCACAACCGTGACTGGTATCAGACTTTCACCCGCGTAGTGTCCGACATGCCGGAGGTGCTGGCTTTCTATCGTATGGCTGGCGAATACGATTACCTGATGCAGGTTCAGGTTGCTGATATGAAAAGCTATGATGATTTCTATAAGCGGCTGGTGAATGGTATTCCCGGGCTGGTCGATGTAACATCTAGCTTTGCTATGGAACGAATCAAACATACCACGGCACTGCCCTTATCCCTGTGATTCATCGTATATCCGTCTTTTGTATAATCACTTGTCTGAGTCTGTCATGACCCGTTTGGCTATTGGAATGAAAACCGCGTGAGACTGTTTGCTCAACTGAGTTGGTATTTTCGCCGCGAATGGCGGCGCTATCTGGGTGCTGTTGCGCTATTGATTGCGATTGCGATTCTGCAATTGCTGCCCCCTAAACTGGTCGGCGTGATTGTCGATGGTGTAACGCAGCACGGCATGTCGATGACCGAAATGATGAAGTGGATTGGCGTGATGCTGCTGACTGCCGTCATGGTCTATCTGCTGCGCTATGTGTGGCGAGTGTTCTTGTTTGGTGCGTCATACCAGTTGGCGGTTGAGCTACGAGAGGATTTTTACCGCCAACTGAGCCGCCAGCATCCGGCATTTTATCAACGTCACCGAACTGGCGATCTGATGGCGCGAGCGACTAACGATGTTGATCGCGTGGTCTTTGCCGCCGGAGAGGGCGTGCTGACTCTGGTCGATTCGATGGTGATGGGTTGTGCCGTGCTGGTTGTCATGTGTACTCAAATCAGTTGGGAACTGACCCTGCTGGCGCTGCTTCCGATGCCGGTCATGGCGATTTTCATCAAACGTTATGGCACCCAATTGCATAACCGTTTTAAATCCGCACAGGCCGCGTTTTCTTCGCTTAACGATCAGGCGCAGGAAGGTTTGACCAGCATTCGAATGATTAAAGCCTTCGGGTTGGAAAACTATCAGTCCGCGCGTTTTGCGCAGGTTGCGGCAGATGCTGGTGCCAAGAACATGCACGTTGCCCGAGTTGATGCCCGCTTTGATCCCACGATTTATATTGCCGTCGGGCTGTCGAATTTGCTGGCGATTGGTGGCGGCAGTTGGATGGTGATTAACGGTTCGCTGACGTTAGGCTTGTTGACCAGCTTTGTCATGTATCTGGGGTTGATGATCTGGCCGATGCTGGCGCTGGCCTGGATGTTTAATATTGTTGAGCGTGGTAGCGCGGCATATAGCCGTATTCGACAGCTGCTTGCGGAAGAGCTCGTGGTGAAAGACGGTGAGGAATCATTACCTGCCGAGCGGGGTGTGCTTGAGGTGAATATCTCCGCGTTTCGCTACCCGGATAATACCCGTGATGCTTTACAACATATTCAGTTTACGCTGGCACCGGGCAATATGCTGGGGCTATGTGGACCGACAGGATCGGGAAAAAGTACGCTGCTGGCGTTGATATTGCGTCATTTCGATGCCCAGTCGGGAGAGATTCGTTATCACGATCGTCCATTGAGCGCTATTCGGTTGGATGAACTGCGGAACCGTTTTGCCGTTGTGGGGCAAATGCCCTTTTTGTTTTCCGATACGGTGGCGCAAAACATCGCACTGGGTCGGCCTGATGCTACCCAACAAGAGATTGAAGAAGCGGCACGGCTTGCCAGCGTGCATGACGACATTCTGCGTTTGCCTCAGGGTTATCAGACAGAGGTCGGAGAGCGCGGCGTAATGCTATCAGGCGGTCAAAAACAGCGGATCGCGATTGCCCGTGCATTATTGCTGGATGCTGAAATTCTGGTGCTGGACGATGCGTTGTCTGCGGTTGATGGGCGAACGGAACACCAGATTTTACAGAATCTCAAAACATGGGGTGAAAAACGGACGGTGATCATTAGCGCACACCGCCTGTCGGCCTTAACCGAAGCGAATGAAATTGTGGTGTTGCAGCAAGGACAAACGGTGCAGCGTGGTACACACCGGACGCTGGCGGCACAACCTGGCTGGTATCGGGATATGTACCGTTATCAACAGCTGGAGGCGGCGCTGGATGATGTGCCGCAGTTGGAAGGAACGAAAAATGAATAGCCCTCAACAGTTTTGGCCAACCCTGAAACGTCTGCTGGCCTATGGTTCCCCCTGGCGAAAACCGCTGATGCAGGGCGTCCTGATGCTGTGGATTGCCGCAATCGCTGAAGTCTCAGGCCCTGTGTTAGTGAGCTATTTTATTGATGATTTGATAGCAAAAGGCCAATTCCCGCTGGCGATTGCAGCTGGTCTGGCTATGGTCTATATCCTGCTGCAAATTCTGGCGGCCTCGCTGCACTATTTTCAGACGCTGCTGTTTAACCGAGTCGCGGTCGGTGTCGTTCAGCAACTGCGTATTGATGTGATGGATGCGGCGTTGCGCCAGCCGCTGAGTACATTTGATACGCAGCCTGTCGGGCAACTGATTTCACGCGTTACCAATGACACCGAAGTGGTCAAAGACCTGTACGTCATGGTGGTGTCAACGGTATTACGCAGTGCGGCGCTGGTTGGTGCCATGCTGGTGGCGATGTTCAGTCTGAACTGGCAGATGGCACTGGTTGCGTTGATGATTTTCCCTGCGGTAGCGACGGTTATGGTGCTGTACCATCGCTTTAGTACGCCGACTGTGCGCAAGGTACGAAGCTATCTGGCCGACATTAATGATGGTTTCAACGAAGTGATTAATGGCATGGGCGTCATTCAGCAGTTTCGCCAGCAGGCTCGCTTTGGCAAGAAATTGGGTGCAGCCAGCTATGAACATTATGAAGCGCGGATGAAGGCCTTGCGTCTGGAAGGTTTCCTGCTGAGGCCGTTGCTGAGTCTGTTTGCCGCAATGGTGCTGTGTGGCTTATTAATCCAATTCGGTTTCAGCTCAATGGGAGCGGTTGGCGTCGGGGTCTTGTACGCGTTTATCAACTATTTGGGCCGTCTGAATGAACCGCTGATTGAACTGACAACCCAGCAGTCCATGCTACAGCAGGCGATCGTCGCTGGTGAGCGCATCTTTGAATTGATGGATGGCAAAAAGCAAAGCTACGGTGATGATGATTGTCCTCTGGCGACGGGGCGCGTCGATATTGACGAGGTTTCTTTCTCGTATGGCACAGAAAAACGTGTGCTACAGAATATTTCTCTGACGATACCTGAGCGCGGATTCGTCGCGCTGGTCGGACATACCGGCAGTGGGAAAAGTACGCTAGCCAGTTTGCTTATGGGGTATTACGCGCCGGATGAGGGCGAGATTCGTCTTGATGGCCGTCCGCTGTCGACGCTTTCCCATGCGGTGTTGCGCCAAAATGTGGCAATGGTGCAACAGGATCCGGTTGTGCTGGCGGAATCCATGTTTGTGAATGTAACGCTGGGACGTGATATCAGCGAAGAGGCCGTCTGGCGCGTGCTGGAAGTGGTGCAGCTTGCCGAACTGGTTCATGCTTTCCCTGAAGGATTGCACACGCGCATTGGTGAGCAGGGGAATAACCTGTCTACCGGACAGAAGCAGTTGCTGGCGATTGCGCGAGTACTGGTGCAAACGCCTAAAATCCTGATTCTCGATGAAGCGACGGCGAATATTGACTCGGGTACGGAGCAGGCTGTGCAAAAGGCGCTGCGCATTATCAGGGAACAAACGACCTTGATTATCATCGCCCATCGGCTTTCCACTATCGTTGAGGCCGACACGATTATGGTGCTCCATCGTGGGCAAACCGTTGAGCGGGGAACGCATGAGCAACTGCTGCAACAGCAGGGGCGCTATTATCAAATGTATCAATTGCAGCTCGCCGGAGAGGATCTTGCCGCCACCAGCACGGAGCCTTGCCCTGCGCACTGAGACTTACCTGAGATAGTATCTCGGTCTGCACCGCCTTGTGTGGTGCAGACCGACAGTCTATTCATGGCTTCGCACCATCAATAAGCATCATGATTCAGGTTTCCCCCCCGCTGCACTGAAAATACTCGTTATGCACTAAATTAGTGCAATTCTCGCCCGATTCTTCCTACACTTCTTTCCCCACCGGGTTTTATTTTTGCCCTTTCTTATCGTTAATTGCGTTCTCTTTCCTGATTTGTGCCAGATAAATCATTTATGGCACACCCTTTGCTTTAGTCATGACGTAGACCGACTTCATAGAGCATGTAATCGAACAAGTGACGGGCGAAAGCCTGAACATAATGGCTAGGGGGAAGATAAATGAAACTGGTTACTGTGGTGATAAAACCATTCAAGCTGGAAGATGTACGTGAAGCGTTATCTTCTGTCGGCATCCAGGGACTCACCGTCACTGAGGTGAAAGGGTTTGGTCGTCAGAAAGGACACGCGGAGCTATACCGCGGCGCGGAATACAGCGTTAACTTTTTACCTAAGGTAAAAATTGATATCGCGATTGCAGACGACCAACTGGATGAAGTGATCGACGTCATCAGCAAATCCGCGTACACCGGAAAAATTGGTGATGGCAAAATTTTTGTCGCCGAATTGCAAAGAGTTATCCGTATTCGTACGGGTGAAACTGACGAAGCCGCACTTTAACAACACCTAGCGTAGATACGTAAATAGGGATGGATGAAAATGAAAAAACTACTCTCTTCATTAGGTCTCGGTGTGGCGGCATTACTCCCGACCTGGGCAATGGCTGCGACACCGACGATTGATAAAGCGGACAACGCTTTTATTATGATTTGTACCGTACTGGTACTCTTTATGACTATACCGGGCATTGCACTGTTTTACGGCGGCCTGATTCGTTCTAAGAACGTACTGTCCATGATGACGCAGGTGAGCGTAACGTTCGCGATGGTCTGTATCCTGTGGGTGGTTTACGGATATAGCCTGGCCTTCAGCGAAGGTAATGCCTTCTTCGGTGGTTTCAGCACCTTTATGCTGAAAGGCATCGGGATTGAATCCATCAGTGGCACCTTCTATCAGTTCGTGCACGTGGCTTATCAGGCTTCCTTTGCTTGTATCACGGTTGCGCTGATTGTCGGGGCGATTGCTGAGCGTATTCGTTTCTCCGCCGTGTTGATCTTCGTGGCGCTGTGGCTGACATTCTCCTACCTGCCGATGACGCACATGGTCTGGGGCGGTGGCTACTTGGCTGCGGATGGCGCGCTGGACTTTGCTGGCGGCACGGTCGTTCATATTAACGCCGCGGTTGCTGGGTTGGTTGGTGCTTACCTGCTGGGAAAACGTGCCGGTTTTGGCAAAGAAGCCTTCAAACCGCATAACCTGCCGATGGTGTTTATCGGTACGGCGATCCTGTATATCGGCTGGTTTGGTTTCAATGCGGGTTCTGCAGGTGCTGCGAACGGTATCGCTGCTCTGGCTTTCCTGAATACCGTTGTCGCGACGGCTGCTGCAATTCTGGCATGGGTTGGTGGTGAGTGGATGACTCGAGGTAAGCCTTCTCTGCTGGGCGCATGCTCTGGTTGTATCGCGGGTCTGGTGGCAATCACGCCTGCTGCGGGTACGGTTGGCGTCGGCGGTGCACTGATCATCGGTCTGACTGGTGGTGTTGCAGGCCTGTGGGGCGTAACGGTACTGAAAAGATGGCTGCGTGTGGATGACCCGTGTGATGTGTTCGGTGTTCACGGCGTGTGCGGCATCGTTGGTTGTATCCTGACTGGCGTATTCACCTCTGCATCACTGGGCGGTACTGGCTATGCGGAAGGCGTGACGATGGCACACCAAGTTTGGGTGCAGCTGTTCAGCGTGATGGTTTGTCTGGTGTGGTCTGGCGTAGTGGCATTTGTCGCCTTCAAGATCGCGGATATGGTTGTCGGCCTGCGTGTACCTGAAGATCAAGAGCGCGAAGGTCTGGACGTTAACAGCCATGGCGAGAGTGCTTACAACCAATAAGATCGCGTAAATTAATCAGTGAGATCATTTGAGTACAAATAAGCAGGCGTGGGGGAAACTCCACGCCTGCTTTATTATCAGTCCTAAACCACCTTCTGATGAGTAATGCTGATCAGTTAAGGATCAGTTGAACGATCCAATAGCTGTGTAAGAATCCGGAAGTGTTCTTCATTTCCGGATTTTTTATGCGTATCTCTCAGGCCATCGACCTCGTTTCACGTTACGATTCGACCCGTAATCCTTTGACTTCTCTTGGCGACTTTCTTGACCCAGAACTTATTGCCCGTTGCCTTGCTGAGTCCGGCGTGGTCACCCTGCGTAAACGCCGTCTTCCTCTCGAAATGATGGTCTGGTGCGTTGTCGGCATGGCGCTTGAACGTAAGGAGCCGCTTCATCAGATTGTCAATCGGCTGGATATTATGCTGCCCGGTAACCGTCCCTTTGTTGCTCCCAGCGCGGTTATCCAGGCTGACAGCGGCTCGGAAGTGACGCCGTTCGACGGGTGTTCACGCACACCGCTCACTTGTGGCACAACGCTGTGGCGCATCCCCACTGGTGTGGATTGACGTTACTGGCGATGGATGGCGTCGTCTGGCGCACACAGGAAACACCTGAAAATGATACCGCCTTCCCGCGCCAGACTTACTGCGGCCAACCCTACCTACCCGCAGGTCAAAATGGTCTGTCAGATGGAGCTGACCAGCCATCTGATAACCGCAGCAGCCTTCGGTACGATGAAAGACAGCGAATATACCTGGCTGAGCAACTGATAGACCAGACCGCAGATAATACGCTGACGCTGCTCGATAAAGGGTATTACTCATTAGGGTTGCTGAATGCTGGAAGCGTGCGGGAGAACACCGACACTGGATGATACCGCTTAAGAAAGGTACCCGTTACGAGGAGGTGGAAACTGGGAAAAGGCGATCATCTGGTACAGTTGAAAACTACGCCACAATCCCGCAAAAAATGGCCGGGACTGAGTACAGAAGTGACAGCCCGATTACTGACCTATAGCCGTAAAGGAAAAATCTATCAGTTACTGACTTCGATGACTGATGGCATGCGTTATCCGGGAGGTGAAATGGTTGAGCTTTACAGTCACCGTTGGGAAATCGAGTTGGGTTACCGTGAAATCAAACAGACAATGCAACTGAGCAGACTGACACTGAGAAGCAAAAAACCGGAACTTGTGGAGCAGGAGTTATGGGGTGTGCTGCTGGCGTATAATCTCGTGAGATATCAGATGATTAAAATGGCCAGTCAACTGAAAGGTTACTGGCCAAATCAGCTGAGCTTCTCAGAATCCTGCGGGCTGGTCATGAGGATGTTGATGACGCTTCAGGGTGCATCGCCGGGTCGTATCCCTGAACTACTGCGAGATCTGGAGAGTATGGGACAGATGGTGAAGCTGCCGATAAGAAGAGAAAGAACCTTCCCGAGAGTGGTGAAAGAAAGGCCTTATAAATATCGAAAAGCGAAGAAAAACAGCCAGTCAGTTGCTTAACTGACTGGCATTACTTCTGATGAGGTGTTTTTTACATTACGAGGCTGTCACAAGGTTTACGGCTGGCGGCGACGCATGACGCCTTCCTGCACGCTGGATGCAACCAGCACGCCTTCCCGAGTATAAAATTGCCCACGAACGAAACCACGAGCACCGGATGCAGACGTGCTTTCCACGGTATATAACAGCCAGTCATCCAGCCGGAAATCACGATGGAACCACATCGAGTGATCGATGGTGGCGACCTGCATACCCAGTTCCAAAAAGCCAACGCCGTGAGGCTGCAAGGCCGTGAGTAGGAAATTGCAGTCAGACGTATAGCCGAGCAGATATTGGTGAATACGCTTATCGTCCGGTAGCGGGCTGCTGGCACGGCACCAGACGTGTCGCACCGGTTCGTCCACTTCGCCTTGTAGCGGGTTATGGAATTTAACCGGGCGTATCTCAATCGGGCTGGCCTGAATAAATTTATCGTGAAAGCGGGGCGGCAGAAGGTGCTGCATGTCTTGTGCGATTTCCTGCTCAGATTTCAGATCTTCTGGCGGTGTGACGTTTGGCATCACATTCTGGTGCTCGAACCCTTCTTCATGACTTTGAAATGACGCCGTCATATAAAAAATGGGGCGACCATTCTGGATAGCTCTAACGCGTCTGGCGCTGAAACTGTTGCCATCGCGCAGGTTTTCAACGTCATAAATAATCGGTTTCTGACTGTCACCGGGTAACAAAAAGTAGCTGTGGAAAGAGTGAATGTTGCGCTCGACGGGGACAGTCTGTTTGGCGGCCGACATGGCCTGGCCAACGACTTGCCCGCCAAAGACCTGACGCAGCCCCAAATCATCGCTTTGTCCGCGAAATAGCCCTTCTTCGAGCTTTTCTAAATGCAGGAGGTCGAGAAGGTGTTGTAGTGATTGACTCATGGTATCGGCCCCAATGGATGCGAATGGCGAGTTATCTGTTTGTTTTTAAGGTGTAAAATGTCTTTTTATGGCTTTTTACTACAATAAATATGTGGATTTAAGGAAAATATCAGAATTTTGCACCATAATTATTGCGTTGGGTGAATCATACTATTTATGAGTGCCGGTTTTCGATACCGGTAGTCTGACAGTAATAAAGGAGACTGACCGAATGAAATTATGGCATACCTTAGGTTGTATCACGTTATCGATGACTCTGGTTGCATGCGCACAGAGGAGTGATTATGGCGTTTCTCCTCAGACTGGCGCCCCTGTCACCAGTATTTCTTCACAGCATCCAGTTGTCGCGATGCCTGCGGTAACGGGTACGGTGAATATTCGTCAGCGCATTGCGCTACCTCACAACGCCGTTTTGACCGTTACGGTGTCTGATGCATCGCTGGCGGATGCGCCTTCAAAAGTGATTACCCAGCGTGTGACGCGGACAGAAGGAAAGCAGGCTCCTTTCCAATTCGAGCTACCGTATAACCCGGCTGATATCCAGCCCAATGCGCGTATCTTACTCAGCGCTGCGATTGCAATCGATAATCGTATCGTCATGGTGACGGAGAATGTATTGCCGGTTATTAGCAACGGGGTAAATAACACCGATTTGGTGCTGGTACCTGTCGCTTCTGTTCCCTTACCGGCGAAAAATCAGGAATCAATAATGTCTAATCCGACGAACCAGACCCCTCATATGCTTCAGGGGCAGCCTGGCTCGTCATCTACGGCACCACAGACCATCTGGTAATTCATCTGGATACGCGCCGTTATGGCGCGTATTGCCAGCGGTATTTCGCAAGATCAACTTTTCCCTGACGATTGAAAATAATGCCCTCCGCCTGTAGCGCTGACTTTTGACGCACATAATCTCCACCAACCAGCGATATTTCGCCTTTACGATTGATTACCCGATGCCAGGGAAGTTTGCTGTCTTTCGGCAGACGTTTTAATACTCCGCCGACTTGTCGGGATGCTCTGGGTGAATCGGCAAGCTGTGCGATGTCGCCATAGGTCGCTATTTTTCCGTAAGGGATTGCCGCGACGATTTGAAAAACGCGCTGACGGAAATTATCGTTTTCTTCTGACATCAGCGGATGTTCCTGCTGTTCCTAAACCGATTGAGCATCATAGTGGCACAGTGGGGTGGGTAAGAAAACAACGGTTAGTCTGTGTTAGCTTGCAATTGCCTATCCCATCGCCGATAATGCTCACCGCTTTGTGACGCGTGGTTATCATGTGCAAGCTGTTATGAAGTCGTCAATGGAGGCCCTGTCGGTTCTCCCGCAACACTAACCTGTGGATTCGGTCAGGTCCGGAAGGAAGCAGCCGCAGCAGGAGACGTGTGTGCCGGGATGTAGCTGGCAGGGTCTCCACCAATTTGTGCCATCGGTAGTCGTTTCATCGCCAGAGTTGTTTTCGTTTTCTTCTGCGTGTAAACCCAACGCTTTCTGCCATATGCCAATTCTCTGTCATAAATCTGCTCTCTGGCATACGTAAGATCTGAACTGTCACTTTCCGTTTTACCGTTCTTTGTTTCTTCGGAAGGATACAGTGCATCTTTACCTAGTGAGTAATCATTGCACCAATTATTACCTCTTCTGTTTTCATCACTGGATATACTATTAGTGATGTTATCGATGCAGTTGTTATAAATGACAAGTGATGGATAAATAAACGTAGAGATATAAGGGGAAGTTCATTTTTACTTAATATTAAAAATACAATTTGTTACAAGTTTACTCCATTAATATGTTAAAAAATAATTAAAAACAAAGGCCGATAATATTATCGGCACAATGTTTTTAATGTCGGTTTTTTATGTGTTCCGTTGGGAATTAACGGACGTATCGCCATACCGCAGTAGGCACTTTGTCGTAGAGTTTGTTCATCGTCAGTTCTGCCAGACGATGATCGGCTGCGGAAAAGAACATCTCCAGTTCATCATTGGAGAGTTCATACTTGTTTTTTTCAATAACGCGTTCGAGGGTGTCAATGGTTGTGCATTTACGCAAACGCATCAAATAGTCGATTTTTTTCATAATGGCCTATGCAAACAGTACCTGGTGGTTAAAAAATATAAATAAATTATTGCTTAAGTTTTAGCAGGCGTACAGACGTTCTCCCCTGAGAACATTCCGAATAATTTTGCTTTGGACTTCTGCCAATGCCGTAGTTCAGCATCATTAATACCATAGTTGCTAAACAAGACGTAAGTATCATCCAAATACTTTTCCACCTGCTCTGAAAGCTCACTTTCGTTAGGGTATTTTATTTTAAATGTGAGAATAAACGTAGCGATATGCTCAATAAGTTCATTTAATTGGAGATTGATCGCAGATGTTGGATCATTGACCCAGCCGTGACTGCTATCACCTAACGTTGCTATGCTTTCGTCACACAGATTCTCACATAAGAATCTGAGTTGGGCAATATCATAATGTTTTGGTGTGTACTCATCCATATCAATCCCTCCGTTAAGCCGTTATTCAGTGTTACAGCGGTTAACACCTGGTAAACAGGTAGACTGATGAAGCTTACAAGATAAAACGTTAACGTTGTTTCGTATTCATGTTGTTACAGACAGGGCGTTGAACCATTGTGATTTGTTCTGTAATGAATGAGAAAACAGTGACTATCGCACCTCCCTGTATCTACTATGTCGCGAAATAGCGTTGGCGTAAATACCAACATCTCATGACTTAACCTTAAGTATAGCTATACCATGCTGGTTACGGTTACGTCGTTCTATATATGACTATAGCAAAAGTGTTCATAAAGTTCGCGGATAATAGGTAAGGTTTTCACTGCTATTTATTTTGATTAATTCTCAGAATTTTTGTTGTAACAATGAGCATAGAATAAACTCGGCTGCTGATTATTTAATTATTTCTATCTGAAAATATGAGAAATGGCAGAAGGAATGCGAAGAGATTACTTAACGGATAAGAGGTATTGGTATGCGTTATCTTATTGTTTCAGCAGTTTTTTCATGCGAATCATCCCGTACAGTCTTGTTAGCGTCATAACACTGACTGTATCGGGATGGGCGCGAGAAAGATTAACCTTTTTTCTTTTTCCCGCCTTGCACGGCCTTAAAGCGTGGATTGGATTTGCATATAACGTAAATGCGCCCGCGACGGCGGACCACAATACAATCTTTATGACGATTCTTTGCTGAACGTAGCGAACTAAGCACCTGCATTTAATAGCCCTCTCTGATTACTTGAAGAAGTTCCCAAAACGCTGCTGGAAGCGCGCTGTGCTGCCTTCTTTGGAATATTCTTTTTGCTTCCCGGTATAATAGGGATGCGATGCCGAAGAAACGTCAATGGTGACGTAAGGGTAACTGGTACCCTCAAGCTCAATGGTTCGATCGGTTTTAATGGTTGACCCAGTCCTGTAATAGACATCTGCGCTGGTATCATGAAATACCACTGTGCGATAGTCAGGATGAATACCCGCTTTCATAGTTGCCTCTGGTTGTTATGTTATAACATATCCATTATGTTGCGCTTTTTTAGCATCAGGATCAACTATTATGTTTCGGTAGACGTCAGCATTCTCTAAGCCACTCTAGAGACGACGAAGCTGGGCAGGGGCGTAAAAAAGGCCGCTAGGCGGCCTTTTAGGGGAGACATCGATGGATGTTCGGTCTTAGTGCGCTGTTGTGTCGTCGACTTTCTTGCCGAAGCGACGGCGGACAACAACAAAGAACACAGGAACGAAGAAGATAGCCAGCACGGTTGCGGTAATCATCCCGCCCATTACGCCAGTACCAACGGCGTTCTGTGCACCGGAACCGGCACCACTGCTGATTACCAGCGGCATAACACCGAGGATAAAGGCAAGTGATGTCATCAGGATTGGACGTAAACGCATACGAACGGCATCAAGCGTTGCTTCAATCAGTCCTTTTCCTTCTTTATCCATCAGATCTTTAGCAAATTCGACAATCAATATGGCGTTCTTCGCCGATAGCCCTATGGTTGTCAGCAGGCCCACCTTAAAGTAAACGTCGTTTTCAAGACCTGTCATATTCGCCGCAATCAACGCACCGATAATCCCCAATGGAACCACCAGCATGACGGAGAACGGGATTGACCAGCTCTCATAAAGCGCCGCCAGACACAGGAACACAACAATCAGTGAAATGGCATAGATTGCCGGTGCCTGGTTGCCTGATAACCGCTCTTGATAGGACATACCCGTCCATTCGTAGCCAATACCCTGCGGCAATTGGGTGACGAACTCTTCCATTAGTGCCATGGCCTCACCGGTACTCTTACCTGGCGCGGCTTCACCTTGGATCTGCATGGATGGTTGGCCGTTATAACGTTCCAGACGCGGTGAACCATATTCCCAGTGGCTCTGCGTGAATGCAGAGAATGGCACCATTTGTCCGTTGCTACCGCGGATGTACCAGTTTTTGATGTCATCCGGCAACATACGGAAAGGCGCATCGGCCTGAACGTAAACTTTCTTCACGCGACCGCGATCGATAAAGTCATTTACATAAGAACCACCCAGCGTGGTTGCCAATGTTGAACTGATATCCGACAGTGACACACCAAGCGCTTGTGCTTTTTCCTGATCGATATCGAGACGGAACTGCGGTGTATCTTCCATCCCGTTAGGACGAACTTGCACCAGCGTATCAGGACGTTGTGCCGCCATGCCCAGCAGTTGGTTACGTGCTTCCGTCAGTTTCGCGTGCCCAAGGTTAGCCTGGTCAATCAACTGGAAGTCGAAACCTGTTGCGGTACCCAGTTCGATAATCGCAGGAAGGTTGACTGCGAAAACCATCGCTTCTTTATACTGGCTAAAGGCTGCGTTTGCTCGGCCTGCAATCGCCAGAACTTTATTTTCTTTGCCGCTTCGTTCACTCCAGTCACTCAGGCTGGCGAAAGCCAGACCGGCATTCTGCCCACGACCAGAGAACCCGAAGCCCGTCACGGTAAACACAGACTTGACGTTACCTTTCTCATTGTCGAGATAGTATTGCGTCATTCTGTCCATGATTTTCTGCGTATTTTCCTGCGTCGCACCGGAAGGCAACTGAACAATATTCAGGAGAACCCCTTGGTCTTCGTCTGGCAGGAAGGACGCGGGCAAACGTAAGAACAACACTGCCAGACCCACAACAATCAGCAGATAGATGACCAGATAACGACCCGTGCTGCGCAGGATGTTTGCCACGCTATCGGTGTAGTGATGGGTACTTTTCTCGAACAGTCTGTTGAACCAGCCGAAGAAGCCTTTCTTCTCACCGTGATCGCCTTTGGCAATCGGTTTTAACAGCGTTGCACAAAGAGCAGGTGTCAAAATCAATGCGACCAGAACCGACAGCACCATTGCAGAAACGATAGTGATGGAGAACTGGCGGTAGATTGCCCCTGTCGAACCACCGGTAAACGCCATTGGGACGAATACCGCGGACAGGACCAGTGCAATACCGACCAACGCACCTTGGATCTGCTCCATGGAGCGTTTTGTCGCTTCTTTAGGCGGCAGACCTTCTTCCGCCATGACACGTTCCACGTTTTCCACGACGACGATGGCGTCATCCACCAGAAGCCCGATGGCGAGAACCATCGCGAACATCGTCAAGGTGTTAATGGAATAACCAAACGCGGAGAGGATAGCAAATGTCCCCAGCAACACGACCGGTACCGCGATGGTTGGGATCAGCGTGGCACGGAAGTTCTGCAAGAACAGATACATAACCAGGAATACCAGTACGATGGCTTCTACCAGTGTTTTCACTACTTCGTTGATCGAGATCTTAACGAAGGGCGTTGTATCATACGGGTAAACCACTTTCATGCCAGAAGGGAAGAACTCTTCCAGTTTTGTTAGTGAGTTTTTTACGGCAGTTGCGGTATCCAGCGCATTCGCGCCTGTCGCCAGCTTGATACCGATACCAGCAGCGGGCTGACCATTGTAACGTGCAATCGTGTCATAGCTTTCTGCGCCCAATTCAACGCGGGCAACGTCTTTAAGACGAACCTGAGAGCCGTCAGCGTTAACCTTCAGCAGGATTTTAGAAAACTCTTCTGCTGAGTTCAGTCGAGTTTGAGCAATGATTGAGGCGTTCAACTGTTGGCCGGGAACGGGTGGTGCTCCCCCCAGTTGTCCTGCTGCGATCTGGTTGTTTTGGACTCTGATTGCTGCAGTGACATCACCTGAAGTTAACTGATAGTTGTTCAGTTTGTTTGGATCCAGCCAGATACGCATCGCATACTGAGCACCAAACAGCTGTGCGTCACCTACGCCGGATGTACGGCTGATAGGATCTTTAACGTTAGCAGCCACGTAGTCAGCGATATCTTCCTGCGACATTTTACCGTCTTCACTAATGAAGGCGGCAACCATGAGGAAGCTGCTACTTGATTTCTGAACGTTAACCCCTTGCTGCTGTACTTCCTGCGGCAGCAGCGGCATGGCCAGTTGCAGTTTGTTCTGCACCTGAACCTGCGCGATGTCCGCGTCCGTACCTGCGTCAAAGGTCAGCGTAATCTGCACTGTACCTGAAGAGTCACTGCTTGATGACATGTACATCAGGTTATCGATACCGTTCATATTCTGTTCGATAACCTGCGTCACGGAATCTTGCAGCGTTGATGCATCGGCCCCTGGATAATTTGCTGTTACTTCAATCGCAGGTGGTGCGATCGTTGGATACTGGGCAATAGGTAATTTAACAATTGCCAGCAACCCCGTCAGCATCACCATGATGGCGAGCACCCATGCAAAAATGGGTCGATCTATAAAAAACTTAGCCATGAATTATACCGGCTCCTGTTAGAACGTCTTAAGACTTCGCGGGTTCTGCTGACGCTTGCGGCGTCTGCTGATTTTCTGAAGCGACTTCTTTAGTTTTCACCTGCGCACCGGGTCTGATTTTTTGCAGACCAGTGACGATAACGCGATCGCCCGCTTTCAAGCCTTCGGTAACTAACCATTTGTCACCAACTGCCTTACTCGTTTTAAGCGTGCGGGGTTCTACTTTATCGCCTTCCCCAACCACCATCGCCGTGGCCTGACCACGTGGATCGCGGGTAACACCTTGCTGAGGAACTAACAAGGCTGTTGGGTTCACGCCGGAATCGAGGCGAGCGCGTACAAACATTCCGGGAAGGAGGTTATGCTGTGGGTTCGGGAAAATAGCGCGCAGTGTGATGGAACCGGTGGTTTCGTCTACCGTGACATCAGAGAATTCTAATGTACCTGCCTCAGTATATTCAGTACCGTTTTCCAACAGCAGGCGGGCATTGGCTTTGCCTTCACTTTGTTTCAGCGTGCCGTTTTCCAGCTCTTTCTTCAGTTGCAGGAAATCGTTGCTGGACTGCGTGACGTCAACATAGATCGGATCAAGTTGCTGCACGGTTGTTAATGCCGTTGCCTGTCCTGTTGCCACCAATGCGCCTTCCGTTACCGTAGATTTACCTACACGGCCTTCGATTGGCGAATTGACTTTGGTGTAAGCCAGATTGATTTGTGCTGTGTCCACTGCCGCTTTGGCAGCCTGAACCGCAGCATCAGCCTGACGGGATGTAGCGACGGCCTGATCGTAATCCTGCTTGCTGACGTAGTTGGTGCCCAGCAATGGCTTATAGCGATTAACGGTCAAGCGGGCAATTTCTGCCTGAGCCTGAGCCTGAGCGAGTGAACCTTTGGCGCTGTTGTAGCTTGCCTGATATGTCGCAGGATCGATCTGATACAGCGATGCACCAGCTTTGACGTCAGATCCTTCAACGAAGTTGCGTTTGAGAATAATCCCGCCAACCTGTGGGCGAACCTCAGCAATGCGGTAAGCACTTGTACGGCCCGGCAGTTCGGTCATGACATTCAGTGCTTCCGTTTTCAACGTAACAATACCCACTTCAGGCATCTGCTGCTGTGCGCCGCCTTGCTGATTATTGCCGCTATCACATCCTGCGAGCATTAAGCCGCCGGAAAGCATCAGAACTGCCGCCAGAGGCGTTAGCCCTCTGTTTTTGTTCATAGATAAACCTCAAGTGTCCGATTTGAAATTGACCAATGGATCACAAGCTCAAAAACCCATTGCTGCTATAGTCTTATGTTCGTGCTATGTTACATACATACTTGAATGTATGTAAATCTCGCTTTCCTTCAAATACAGCGATATGGCACGAAAAACCAAATTATCATGGCACGAAAAACCAAAAAACAGGCTCAGGAAACTCGGCAACAGCTACTGGATACTGCGTTAAGAGTGTTCTCTGAGCATGGTGTGTCTGCAACTTCATTGTCTGACATTGCGACTGCTGCTGGTGTGACTCGCGGTGCTATTTATTGGCATTTTAAGAACAAAGCCGAAATCTTTGATGAGATCTGGGCGTTAGCAGAGTCAAAGATCAGTGAGTTTGAAATAGAGTATCAGACAAAATTTCCTGATAATCCACTCCGCGTGATGCGTGAATTATTGATTTATATGCTGCGTTTAACCGTTAATGATACGCATTGGCGATCCATTATGGAGATCGTTTTTCACAAATGTGAGTTTGTCGGTGAAATGTTGCAATCGTACAATGCGCGCAAAGAGCTTTATCTCTCCTGTTATGTCGATATTGAAGATAATCTGATTGAGTGCATCCGTCTGGGAATGTTGCCGACAGATATTCATCCTCGTCGTGCGGCGATTGCGCTGCGTGCCTATTTTTCTGGCGTGATGGAGAACTGGCTATTTATGCCGGAAAGTTTCGATCTCGATCAGGAAGCCCCATCGCTGGTAGATGCCTTTATCGATATGTTGCATTTTAGCCCGGCGCTCCGTAAATCCGCCGAGTAAGCGATTGATCGACGGCGCTAACATCTGTTGCCTTTACGTGCTGAGTTATTTTTGCTTTAGGCAGAGGATTTAGTGTCACCTTCTTCTTGTGAGATCTTCTTTTCAAAATCGGTGCGTACAATCTCCAATGCTGCCAGCGCGATACGTGGTTCGATCTGGTTTTCTTCCAGCAGCATAATCAAATCGACCGCCAGCTTGACGTCGGGTGGGGCGTTTTCAAGTGACATGAAGCGGTTCCTCTTTTTTCTCGGCGAAGCCGCCGCGCTATAGTCCTTGCTCTCGGCGTTCTATCTGACGCTCCAAGCGCGATAGCGCCTGGCGGCAGCGTGATAGCCTTCCTTCCAGCGCTGCCAGCTCTTTTTGTAATCGCTGTTGCTCGCTGAAGAGCGTCTGCGTGGTAAGCAAGCTTTCTCTATCCTGAATCATGGAAAGCAAACGACGTTCATAATCCTGATGCTCCGCCAGCTTGTGATACACATCTTCTGGTTGTGGGGCTGCATTTTGCTCCTGCCTGCGTAATGATTGCGTCGCCAGTTCACGCTGCAATGCGGCTATCTGGCTGACCAATTTTTCAGCCAGAAACGCCACGCGATCGGTGCGCTGCTCTGCGACTAATTGTTTTATCACGTGCAGGTTTTGTTCAACTTCGGCGCGATAGTCACGTAGCCGGGTACCGTAACTGCTAAAAAGCTGACGATCAAAGCGCGATTGCGGCACGGCTTTATCCGCCAGCGGTTCAAGCTCTTTCGCCAGCGTATTAATTTGTTGTTCAAGCGCCTGCAGCAATCGATGCGTGTTCACTTTTATCCCTTACGGTAAGGCTGATGATTCAGCGAGTCGGTGCTTGGTAGATCGACACTGTGAGTCTACGTCGCCTTAATACACGGTATGAGGATATCTTAACTAATTCATCGGGCAAGGTGGTGATAAAGTGTGATGACATTGTCGTAGACAACACATAGTTGTAGTGGATAAAGCATAAAGGTGAATATGTATCGCGTGTTGCTGATGATATTGGGGTGGGTTTCCGTTGTGCTGGCAACGCTGGGCGTCGTGTTACCTTTATTACCGACAACGCCTTTCTTGCTACTGGCCGCCTGGTGTTTTGCCCGCTCGTCCCCGCGTTTCCATGACTGGTTACTGTACCGTTCTTGGTTTGGCAGCTATCTGCGCCATTGGCAGCAACATCGGGCGTTGCCGCCGGGTGCAAAATGGAAGGCTGTCACCATGATTCTGTTAACGTTCGCGCTTTCGCTCTGGCTGGTTAAGCTCGTTTGGGTCAGGATTTTGCTGTTGGTCATTTTGGCTATTTTGCTGACCTTCATGCTTCGTTTACCCGTGATTGATCCAGAACAACAAACGCAGAGCGCGAATCCGAAAAGATAGTGTAAGCGGTGGCCTCTGTGACGGACAGACAAAAAATACACACCCAGAGTGCGGGTGGTTGCATTTATCCGTCACTTTGACTAGATTTGACCGTTTTCGTGCACGGGTCGCCATTTTTCCTCTTTGTCATAATGCCTATTCATCGCATCATGCGATGATGAAAGCCTTGTGGCGACCGGCATTGGTATGTTCAGAACGTTTTATCAGGCACAACTATGACGACCGTAACAGCGCAGCAGGCAGAATTAATTAAAAACAGTATCAAAAGCATCCCCGATTATCCTAAGCTGGGCATACTGTTCCGTGATGTCACCAGCCTGCTGGAAGATCCTGTGGCCTATGCGGCCAGTATTGAGATGCTGGCAAACCGTTACCGCAACACCGGTGTGACGAAAGTTGTCGGGACGGAAGCGCGTGGTTTCCTGTTTGGTGCCCCAGTTGCGTTGGCGCTGGGTGTGGGTTTTGTTCCCGTGCGTAAACCGGGCAAGCTTCCACGTCCGACTATCAGTGAAAGCTATGAACTGGAATACGGTTCAGATACGCTGGAAATTCATGCAGATGCGATCTCCGCGGGCGATAATGTGCTGGTGATCGACGATCTGCTGGCAACCGGCGGTACGCTCGAAGCGACGGTGAAATTGATCCGTCGTCTGGGTGGTTCGGTCAATGATGCCGCTTTTATCATCAATTTGTTCGATCTGGGTGGCGAGCAACGCCTGACCGAGATGGGTGTAACCTGCTATAGCCTGGTTGACTTCCCCGGACATTAATCATAACAGTCTCGCCGATAGCGGCGTGGCTGTGTTAGCATGATCGCCTCAATAACTCGACTGTTGCGGTATTGATGAGCTATCAGGTTCTTGCCCGTAAGTGGCGTCCCCAAACCTTTACCCATGTTGTCGGTCAGGAGCATGTCCTGACCGCGTTAGCTAACGGCCTTTCCCTAGGCAGAATTCATCACGCGTATTTGTTTTCTGGCACCCGCGGTGTCGGGAAAACGTCGATTGCCCGTTTGCTGGCAAAAGGGCTGAATTGCGAACAGGGCGTGACGGCAACGCCTTGTGGTCAGTGTGATAACTGCCGCGAAATCGAACAGGGCCGTTTTGTCGATTTGATCGAAATCGATGCCGCGTCTCGCACTAAAGTCGAAGACACGCGCGATCTGCTGGATAATGTGCAGTACGCCCCCGCTCGTGGGCGATTCAAGGTGTACCTGATCGACGAAGTGCACATGCTATCGCGCCACAGCTTTAATGCGCTGCTGAAAACGCTGGAAGAACCGCCTCCGCATGTTAAATTCCTGCTGGCGACCACTGATCCGCAAAAACTGCCTGTGACCATTCTGTCGCGCTGCCTGCAATTTCACCTCAAAGCGCTGGATGTCGAACAGATTCGTGCGCATCTGGAACAGGTATTACAGGCAGAAAATCTCGTCAGTGAGCCGCGTGCGCTACAGCTTCTGGCTCGTGCTGCTGATGGGAGCTTGCGTGATGCGCTGAGTCTGACCGATCAGGCTATTGCTATGGGGCAAGGGCAGGTGACGACGGATTCCGTCAGCCACATGCTGGGCACGCTGGACGATGAGCAACCGCTAGCACTTATTGAAGCGCTGGCGAAAGGCGATGGTGCACAGGTCATGTCGCTGCTAGATCAGGTCGCGGCACGGGGTGTGGATTGGGAATCACTGTTGGTAGAAACCCAGACGTTGTTGCACCGTATTGCGATGGTCCAACTTCTGCCTGCTGCGCTGGGTGATGATTACGCTGCGGTTGAAGCCCGTATGCGAGATTTAGCGCGTGCGTTGCCGCCAGCGGACGTGCAGCTTTATTACCAGACGATGCTGATTGGCCGCAAAGAACTGCCTTTTGCGCCAGATCGTCGGATGGGCGTTGAAATGACGCTACTGCGAGCGCTAGCGTTTCACCCCAGCCAGATAATTGCTGAACCTGTGAAACCCGCGAGTGTCGCGCCAACTCAGGCTGCGCCTTCCATCCAGCCTCTAGTGCAGCAGCCGGTTGCTACCGTATCGGCACCGCTTCGTGCGCCGACGCCGCAAAACGCGGCGTTTCATGAAGACGTACCACCGTCATCTTACGCTCCTGAAACGCCGATGGATGCCTCTGCGTATGCGCCGCCGTTAGGGGATGTGCCTGCTTCTGCGGGGGCTGAGGAACCGCATGGCGAGAGCGAACTGCCTGATGCAACGTCTCAGCTGTTGCAGGCTCGCAGTCAGCTCCTGCGAAAACAGGGGAGTACGCCACCAAAAAAGGCTGATCCGGCAGCGTCTGACAACACGCGGCCGGCAACCTCAGCGCTGGAGCGATTGGCTTCCGTGACTGAGCGCAGCATTCAACGGCAAAACGCGAAAACTTCTTCCTCTGAGCCCAAAAAGCCGGAAGCGTATCGTTGGCGGGCGCAGAATAAAGTTGAAGAAGAGAAGGTTGACGTCGCGACGCCAAAAGCGCTGCGTTCGGCATTAGAGCACGAAAAAACGCCGGAACTGGCGGCACGGCTAGCGGAAGAGTCACTGGAGCGCGATGCATGGGCGGCGGAAATCCATCGCCTGACGTTGCCAAAGCTGGTACAACAATTGGCACTCAATGCGTTTAAAGAGAGTGAAGAGGCAGGCAAAATTCATCTACATTTGCGTTCCTCCCAGCGACATCTCAATTCGCCTGCGGCGCAAAAGACGTTGGCAGATGCATTGACGGCTCACTATGGGCATCCTGTAGAATTACTGATTACTGAAGATGACAACCCAGCGGTGCGAACGCCGCTGGAGTGGCGTCAGGCTATCTATGAAGAGAAATTGGCGCAGGCGCGTCAGTCGATTCTAGCCGATACAACGATTCAAACGCTGCGGCGTTTCTTTGATGCGGAACTGGACGAAGAAAGTATCCGCCCTGTTTAACCGCTGCGAGTGCGCAGCCCGACGTGATAGAGAGAAAACTATGTTTGGTAAAGGTGGAATTGGCAACCTGATGAAGCAAGCCCAGCAGATGCAGGAAAAAATGCAGCAGATGCAGGAAGAAGTGGCGAATCTGGAAGTCACGGGCGAATCGGGTGCAGGTCTGGTGAAAATCACGATCAACGGTGCGCATAACTGCCGCCGTGTTGAGATCGATCCAAGCCTGATGGAAGACGACAAAGAGATGCTGGAAGACCTGATCGCTGCGGCGTTCAACGATGCCGCTCGTCGTATTGCTGAAACGCAGAAAGAGAAAATGGCGTCGGTTTCCAGCGGTATGCAACTGCCGCCGGGCTTCAAGATGCCGTTCTGATGCAGACCAGTCCGCTTCTTGAATCATTGATGGAAGCGCTGCGCTGCCTGCCGGGCGTTGGGCCCAAGTCGGCGCAGCGCATGGCGTTTCAGCTACTGCAACGTAACCGCAGTGGCGGTATGCGTCTGGCGCAGGCGTTGACGCGGGCGATGTCCGAAATCGGTCACTGTAGCGATTGCCGGACATTTACCGAGCAGGACGTTTGTGCGATTTGCTCGAACCCGCGCCGCCAGCAAAACGGGCAGATTTGCGTGGTAGAAAGTCCCGCTGATATTCATGCCATTGAACAGACGGGGCAGTTTGCGGGTCGTTACATCGTTCTGATGGGGCATTTGTCACCGTTGGATGGCATTGGCCCAGACGATATCGGTTTGGGGCGGTTGGAAGAACGTCTGCAAGTGGAATCGATGAGCGAAGTGATTCTGGCTACCAACCCGACGGTAGAGGGTGATGCCACCGCGAATTATATCGCTGAACTGTGCGCACAACACGGTGTGATGGCCAGCCGCATTGCACACGGTGTTCCCGTTGGCGGTGAGCTGGAAATGGTCGATGGCACCACGCTTTCCCATTCACTCGCGGGTCGTCAGCCTTTCCGGTTTTAATCTGTCGGCTGCCAGCATCATTATCTGGCAGCCACAGTCTTGTTTTCTTCTTTCATCTCACCGTTTTCTTTTTTCGCTGAAATTTACCCCTTGAAATCACCTTGGTTTATCCCCACTTGCTACTTATCGTCAGTTTAATCAGCCTGAATAATATTAGGATTGAGGTAAGCAACAATGAGCATGAAAGGCCAAGAAACTCGCGGGTTCCAGTCCGAAGTTAAGCAACTCCTGCATTTGATGATCCATTCACTCTATTCCAACAAAGAAATCTTTCTGCGTGAATTGATCTCCAACTCCTCCGATGCGGCAGATAAATTACGTTTTCGTGCGCTGTCCGCACCAGAACTGTATGCGGGTGATGGCGACCTGCGCGTGCGCGTGTCTACGGATAAAGAAAAACGCACCCTGACGATTTCTGACAACGGTATCGGCATGAGCCGTGACGAAGTCATTGATAATCTCGGTACGATTGCGAAATCTGGCACCAAGGCTTTTCTGGAATCTATGGGTTCCGATCAGGTTAAAGATAGCCAACTGATTGGTCAGTTCGGTGTCGGTTTTTATTCAGCCTTTATCGTGGCGGATAAAGTGACTGTACGCACCCGTGCTGCAGGTGCAAATGCCGATCAGGGTGTATATTGGGAATCAGCCGGTGAAGGTGATTACACCATCGCTGACATCACCAAAGACGATCGCGGTACGGAAATCACCTTGCATCTGCGTGAAGGTGAAGACGAATTCCTGGATGATTGGCGTGTGCGTTCCGTCATCAGCAAATATTCCGACCATATTGCGCTGCCGGTAGAAATTGAATCTCGGACGGAAAGCGAAGAAGAAGGCGGTGAATCCACCGTTAGCTGGGAAAAAATTAATAAGGCACAGGCTCTGTGGACGCGCAGTAAGTCTGAAGTCAGCGATGAAGAGTACAACGAGTTTTATAAACACATCTCCCATGACTTTACCGATCCGCTGAGCTGGAGCCATAACCGTGTAGAAGGTAAGCAGGAATACACCAGCCTGCTCTACATTCCCGCCCATGCACCGTGGGATATGTGGAACCGCGATCATAAACACGGCCTGAAATTGTACGTTCAGCGCGTCTTTATTATGGATGACGCCGAGCAGTTCATGCCGAACTACCTGCGTTTTGTTCGTGGCCTGATTGATTCTAACGATCTGCCGTTGAACGTTTCCCGTGAGATTTTGCAGGACAGCCGTGTGACGCAGAACCTGCGTAATGCGCTGACTAAACGCGTGTTGCAAATGCTGGATAAACTGGCGAAAGACGACGCAGAAAAATACCAGACGTTCTGGCAACAGTTTGGTCTGGTGCTGAAAGAAGGCCCAGCGGAAGATGGCAGCAACCGCGAAGCGATCGCGAAACTGCTGCGCTTTGCTACCACGCAATCCGACAGCTCCGCACAGACGATATCGCTGGAAGATTACGTTAGCCGGATGGTGGAAGGTCAGGACAAGATCTACTACATCACCGCAGACAGCTATGCGGCGGCGAAGAGCAGTCCGCATCTGGAGCTGTTCCGTAAGAAAGGTATCGAGGTATTGCTGTTGTCCGAACGTATTGACGAATGGATGATGAGCTACCTGACCGAATTTGACGGTAAATCCTTCCAGTCGGTCAGCAAAGCGGACGATACGCTGGATAAACTGGCTGACGAAGAAAACGATGCGCAGAAAGAAGCACAGAAAGCGCTGGAGCCGTTTGTTGAGCGTGTGAAAACGCTGCTGGGCGAGCGCGTTAAAGATGTGCGTTTCACCTACCGTTTGACCGATACGCCTGCGATTGTCGTAACGGATGCGGACGAGATGAGCACGCAGATGGCGAAACTGTTCGCTGCGGCAGGCCAGCAAGCACCGGAAGTGAAGTACATTTTTGAACTGAACCCGGAACACGCGTTAATTAAACGCGCAGCGGATGTTTCTGATGACGCTGAGTTTGGCGAGTGGGTCGAACTGCTGCTGGATCAGGCTCTGCTGGCTGAACGCGGTACGCTGGACGATCCGAACCTGTTCATCCGCCGTATGAATCAGCTGTTAAGTGCCTGATATTGATGTCCTCTAGACCCCGGTGCCAACCGGGGTCTTCCCCCCGATTTTACGTTTCCATCCGTTATTGGGCGTTTCTTCGTCTACACTGAATGGCAACATTGGGCGGACGGCAAACCGTATTTTTAGGTATCTTGCTTTTTTTCATCTGCCTGCGCGTTGCTGAAGCGAGCCCGTTCCTTGAGCATAAGCGTCTGGAATGGTATGGTTTAGCGTTTTTCAAATTTATTTTATAAATATTACATAGCAAGGGGATTTACGCGATGCGTATTATTCTGCTGGGCGCTCCGGGCGCAGGCAAAGGTACTCAGGCTCAATTCATCATGGAGAAATACGGTATTCCGCAGATTTCCACGGGTGACATGCTGCGTGCAGCGGTAAAAGCGGGTACTGAATTGGGCAAGCAGGCTAAAGAAATCATGGACGCAGGTAAACTGGTCACTGATGAACTGGTCATTGCTCTGGTTAAAGAGCGCATCGCCCAGGAGGATTGCCGTAACGGTTTTCTGCTGGATGGCTTCCCACGCACCATTCCACAAGCTGATGCGATGAAAGATGCAGGCATCAATGTGGATTACGTCATCGAATTTGCAGTTCCTGACGAACTGATCATCGATCGTATCATTGGCCGTCGCGTTCATGCGGCGTCCGGTCGTGTCTATCATGTAAAATTCAATCCGCCTAAAGTTGAAGGCAAAGACGACGTGACAGGCGAAGAGCTGAGCATTCGTAAGGACGATCAGGAAGATACCGTTCGCAAGCGTCTGGTTGAGTATCATCAGCAGACTGCACCACTGGTTTCTTACTATCAGAAAGAAGCTGATGCAGGTAATACGCGCTATTTCAAAGTGGAAGGTACGCGTAAAGTGGAAGAAGTTCGCGCAGAGCTGGAAACCATTCTGGGCTAATTTTTCTAAGCGAATCATACTCCGCTATCTGAATGCCAGACGATCGTCTGGCATTTTTTCGTTCTGAGATCCTCATTGGCTTTGTTTCCTCTATTGATAGCATCGGCGTTATCCCTGCTATCTACCCGTATTTGTTTAGCTTTTTTTCGCTACAATAGGAATCTGATGTTACGCACTGGTGGGCTGAGAGAAAGCCTGCTTCTCCATAAAAGGAAGACGGCGATGAAACAAGAGAAATACGGCGTGCTGATGGTGAACTTAGGGACACCCGATGCCCCGACGTCGCAGGCGGTGAGCCGTTATCTGGCAGAGTTTCTAAGTGACCGGCGCGTAGTGGATACGCCGCGCCTGCTATGGTGGCCGCTGCTGCGCGGTATCATCCTACCAACCCGCTCACCGCGAGTGGCGAAGCTCTATCAGTCGGTCTGGATGGAAGAGGGATCGCCGCTGTTGGTGATTAGCCGCCGACAGCAGCAGGCACTGGCTGCACGCATGCCGGAAACGCCCGTGGAGCTGGGAATGAGCTATGGCACACCAAGCCTACGTTCAGCGTTGGATAAGCTACTGGCGCAGGGTGTCACGCAACTGGTGGTATTGCCGATGTATCCGCAATATTCCTGCTCAACGACCGCGGCCGTGTGGGATGGATTAGCGGCACAGCTGCGTGATAATCGTCAGTTGCCTGCGATTCGCTTTATCCGTGATTACGCCGAACATCCTGCTTATATTGCGGCGTTGAAGCACCGTGTCGAGCAGTCTTTTGCTGAACACGGCGAACCCGACAGATTAGTGATCTCCTATCACGGCATCCCCGAGCGGTATGCCAATGAAGGGGATGACTATCCACAACGCTGTCGTGCGACCACAGAGGCACTGATTGCCGCGCTGGGGCTGCAGGAAGGCAAAATAATGATGACCTTCCAGTCGCGTTTTGGCCGTGAACCCTGGCTGACACCATATACGGATGAAACCATACAGGGACTACCCGCGCAGGGAATCAAACATATTCAGATTATGTGCCCCGGTTTTTCCGCTGACTGTCTGGAAACGTTGGAGGAGATTCAGGAACAGAACCGTGAAATCTTCCTGCATGCAGGCGGAGAGGCATTCCACTATATTCCTGCACTCAATGACGATCCGCTGCACATTGATCTGCTGGAACAGCTAGTGAGTAAAGCCGAGTAGGGAACGACGGTTTTTTGTCTGGCGACGTTTTCAGGCATATCGATATCGCACAGCGTAAAAAAAATGGCGGGCCAAATAGGCCCGCCATTTTTGTCTCTAACGTGTAGCCATTTAGATAGGGCACGCCTGAGGTGCTGGTGGAATGTCATCCAGCTTCAACAGTGTGATCATGCTATTGGCGATTTCCCGCTCACCCATTACCACCTCGTTGGCACCGTGTTCGGTAATGTAGCTGACTTCATCGTCATAGTGCGCACGAGCGATAATCTCCAGATCGGCACGCTTCTCACGAGCCGCCGCGACGATTTCTCCCGCCTCATAGCCGTTCGGAATCGTCAGTAATAACCAACGGGCGCAGTCCAGACGCGCAATATCCATGATTTCAGGCTTGGTGGCGTTACCCAATACGGCTTTAATTCCCTGCTCACGCAGTGCGTCGACGCGTGTACGCGAATTCTCAATCACGACCACGGGAATCCCAGCCTGATGTAGCTTGGCACCAATCAGGCTACCAACGCGACCATAGCCGACCAGCAGCGCGTGGTTGCACATATCGACAGGAATTTGTTTCTCTTCCTCAATCGCTTCTTCTACGATCTGCTCTTCTATTGTTTCGTTCTTCGCCAGATAGCGTTCAAGCAGCGTAAACAGCAGCGGGTTTATCATGATGGAGAGAATGGCACCGGCCAGTACCAAATTCCGCCCTTCTTCGGACAGCAGACCCAGCACAATACCGAGTCCGGCCAAAATAAAGGCAAATTCACCGATCTGCGCCAGACTGGCGGAAATCGTTAATGCTGTACGCTTGGAGTGACCAAAGAGTCGGACCAGCACGAAGGCGGCGGCTGACTTACCGAACACGATAATGGCCAGCGTGATCAGCACGGAAATCGGATCGTTCAGCAGGATCATCGGATCAAACAGCATACCGACGGAAACGAAGAACAGTACTGCGAAGGCATCGCGCAGCGGCAGCGTGTCGTGTGCCGCACGCTGGCTGAGTTCAGATTCGTTCAATACCACGCCAGCGAAGAATGCGCCGAGAGCAAAGGAGACATCAAACAGCTTCACCGCGCCAAAGGCGATACCCAGTGCCATGGCTAACACCGCCAGCGTGAAAAGCTCACGTGAACCGGTGCTGGCGCTTTTTGCCAACACCCACGGTACCAGACGGCGACCAACCACAATCATCAGGGTAATAAACGCAATGACTTTGCCGATGGTCCAGGCTAAATCGGCCAGCAGTTTGCTGGTGTCGGCATGCTCAGCGCCGATCATGTCGCCGAAGGCTGGTAGCAGAACCAGCGTAAGGACCATCGCCAGATCTTCCACAATCAGCCAGCCGATGGCGATTTGACCACGCTGACTATCTATAAGCTGACGTTCTTCCAACGCGCGTAGCAGAACCACGGTACTGGCGGTGGACAGGCAGAGGCCAAAAACCAGGCCGCTCGCCAGGCTCCAACCCAGCATGGAGGATAACCCCATTCCAAGTAGCGTTGCCACGGCAATCTGGGCTATCGCACCGGGAATGGCGATGGACTTTACCGCCATGAGATCTTTCAGCGAGAAGTGCAGGCCAACGCCAAACATCAGCAGGATGACGCCAAGTTCCGCGAGTTCTGATGCCAGTGAGGTATCGGCAACGAAACCGGGTGTAAAAGGACCGACAAGAACGCCTGCGGCAAGGTAACCAACAAGGGGGGAGATACGCAGGCGGTGTGCCAGAATACCAAGGAGGAAGGCAAGAACCAGCCCCCCAGCGATAGTAGAAATTAGCGGTGTTGCAGCATGCATCCCAACTCCTTGTGCCATAGGTGAAACGTAATTGAGCGGATTTACCCTTCTTGCTTTGAAGTTACAGCGTGGTTAGCAGCGCTTACGTACCCTTATGACTTTTATTATGTACCGAAAAGCGTATTGGGATTCGTTCGTTTGCTGTTTGGCTGCAACGCCAATTACTCTGGGTATAGATAAATTCTATTGCATATAGCGAAATGTTGCTTGGATAAAAGTGGTATTTTATGAAAAATATCAGTTTCTCCAGTTAAAGGTAGTCTAACACAGATTTAGGGATGGTTTCTCGCGATAAGCGTTGATAAACATGCGTAATTATTCTGATAGCATGATGTTATTGGCTGTAATGCCCTACGGCTTTCCCGTGTATTCAGCGGAATGGTTTTATCCACTGACGTGAAACCCCAGGAAATAGGGGATAAACGGTGTGTCGTTGGGTTATTCCGATGAAGTATCCATATTAGCAAGAGTTCGTGACGGCGTGGCGACAGTGGCAAGTCAGCGTGATATCACTCTCGCTGCTATACCTAATCTGATTTTGTCGGCTACCGCACATTGCTGACGGACAGCGTGAATGCGCCTCGCGCATTGTTCATCTTGCTGTGCTAGTTTGTGTGGTGAATTTCTCAGTGGTTCCACTGGGTCTTTAAAATAAACGGAGATTTATCATGCGCTTTTCAATAAAAGCTCTGGGATGTGCGATGGCGGTATCGCTCGCGCTAACACCTGTAATGTCAATGGCTTGGGAAAAAGACAAAACATACGCCATCACTATTTTGCATACCAATGACCATCACGGTCACTTCTGGCATAACGATCACGGTGAATATGGATTGGCCGCACAAAAAACGCTGGTCGATCAGATTCGTCAGGAAGTGGCGAGTAAAGGTGGCAGCGTACTGCTGCTTTCCGGTGGTGATATTAATACCGGTGTGCCTGAGTCCGATTTGCAGGATGCAGAACCAGATTTCCGTGGTATGAACATGGTCGGCTATGATGCAATGGCACTTGGCAACCACGAATTCGATAATCCGCTGTCTGTTCTGCGTCAGCAGGAGAAATGGGCGAAATTCCCGCTGTTATCAGCCAATATCTACCAAAAAAGCACCAATCAGCGCTTATTTAAGCCTTATGCCCTGTTCGACAAGCAAGGTGTGAAAATCGCGGTTATCGGCCTGACAACGGACGATACGGCCAAATTAGGCAATCCTGAGTATTTTACCGATATCGAATTCCGTAATCCTTCGACAGAAGCGAAGCAGGTTGTTGAGCAATTGCGGAAGAGCGAAAAGCCGGATGTGATTATTGCCGCGACGCACATGGGACACTATGACGACGGTAATCACGGTTCTAATGCGCCGGGTGATGTGGAAATGGCGCGTAGCCTGCCTGCTGGATATCTGGACATGATTGTCGGTGGCCACTCGCAGGATCCGGTCTGTATGGCGCAGGAAAATAAAAAGCAGGTGGATTATGTGCCGGGCACGCCTTGTGCACCCGATCGTCAGAACGGCACCTGGATTGTTCAGGCACATGAGTGGGGTAAATATGTCGGTCGTGCTGATTTCACATTCCGCAATGGTGAATTGAAACTTGAGCATTACCAGCTGATTCCGATCAACCTGAAGAAAAAGGTAGAGAAAGACGGCAAAACCGAACGTGTCTTCTATACGCATGAAATCACGCAGGATTCTGACGTTATGAAAATGCTGACGCCGTTCCAGGAGAAAGGGCAGGCGCAGCTGGGCATTAAGATCGGTAGCGTGAAAGGCAAGCTGGAAGGCGATCGCAATCAGGTGCGTTTCCGTCAGACCAATCTGGCGCACTTGCTGCTGTCTGCACAGCTTGAGCGTGCTGGGGCTGATTTTGCCATCATGAGCGGCGGTGGTGTACGCGACTCGATCGAATCCGGTGATATCACCTATAAAGATGTACTGAAGGTTCAGCCGTTCGCCAACACGCTGGTTTATGTGGATATGAAAGGCAGCGACGTTGAGAAGTATCTGGCCGTAGCCGCCAATAAAAAGGTGGATTCTGGTGCCTATGCGCAATTCCTTAACGTCAGCTTGACGGCAGACGGGCAGGGTGTGAAGAACGTGAAAATCAAAGGTGAGCCGTTACAGGCAGATAAAGTTTACCGTATGGCAACGCTGAACTTTAATGCGATGGGTGGCGATGGTTATCCGCGTCTTGATAATCTGCCGAGCTATGTGAACACCGGTTTTGTCGACGCTGAAGTGCTGAAGCAGTATATCGAGAAGCATTCTCCGCTGGATGCGGAAGCCTACGCGCCGAAAGGCGAGATTGTTTATAAGTAACAAATTAACAAATAGTGATGGCGGTTTTTGTCTCTTTGCTGATGACATAAACCGCCATTTTTTTGGGTGTTATCCTGAGATAATCATGCCGCATTTAAACTTTTAACTACCAAAAAGCATTAAATCTAATTTGCTGATTTAATTGATTAAATAATCTTATGTTTAGTAAAGTGCTTTAAAATAACCGACCTGCCAAATACACGATACTCCTGATACACCCTAACTAACGGAGTAGTCGGTACTATGAAAAACGTAAATATTGAAATCAACGTCTGTGGCAGCACGGGAAAATCAACATGTGCTGTTAATCCCCCTATTCAAGTTGATTCCCATACTTGCTGCCATTCAGACAATGGCGGTGGTCAGGAGCCCGGTGTTTCTGGCGTTGCCTCCGTATTTGGGCGCACCGGTGTCGTAACCGTACAGCCCGGCGACTATACGGCCGATCAGATCACTGAAACTGCTACCAGAAAATTTGCCACGCCGGATGAAAAAGCAGTCTGGAATGCAAAGCAGGATGCATTAATTTCTGGCACCAACATCCGCACGCTCTTTGATCAATCACTGCTGGGCAGCGGTGATATCTCACTGACGCCAGCGCAAATGGGCGTTGCGGCCGCGGATCACACGCACACCACAGCGGACATCACCGACTACACGCAAAAAACGAAGCAGCTCATCCATTCCTCGCTGGAAGCCGGAGCGGGCGTGACGCTGAGCTATAACCCGGTGAATGAGAAAACCATCATCAGTGCTGCTGGTGGTTCCGGCGGCAATTCTGGCTATATCGCTGCCGATCGTCAGGGCGCAACGGCAGGGCAAAACCATGTGTTCAACATTCGTCCACAAAATACATTTAATCTCGCGGCGTATGCGCTGAAAGAAGAAGCGGGTGCAGCAAATCAGACTTACGTTGTTGATGATTTCGGCGTATCTAGCGAGGACAACTACAGCGTAACTGATGCTGCTATTTTTGATAACACATTGCATCCCTATGTTGGAACGCGATATCACTTAGATCAATCCGGTCGTTTTTATTCGGCGCAAATCAGAGCAGACGGTGAGAGCATTGAACTTGATGCGATTAATGCTGTTAATAAAACGCTAATTCCTGAAATGACGGCAAATAATATGCCAACTGGTTACACTGTTGATGCATCATCCGAGTATTCAGCGCAATATGCGGCATGGACAGCATTCAATGGAACGTTAAATCGATACTGGGCATCCAGCACGGTACCAACAGCGGCTAACCCGCATTGGTTGCGCATTACTATGGTGGCCCCTGTATTAATTGATACATACAGAATCACAAACGAAAATATGCACTCAACGCCACTCAGCCCGAAATCATGGATGTTTCAGGGGAGCAATGACGGTACAACATGGCATACGTTACATACGGTCTCTAATGATACTCGCGATGCGATGGGGGAAGTTCGAGAATATACGTTTGCCAATAACACGCTTTATTCATCTTTCCGTATTTTAATCACAGGGCAAAACGGTGGTGCGCATGTCCAAATTGGCGAGCTTGAAATATTTCGCAGCGATCGCCTGTTGATTAATAGTAGTGATGGCCAGTGGTATTCGGCTAGCAATGGAGTATTAACATCTGTCCCGGCGCCTTCTGTGGCGGCAGACTTTTATGAGACTGGCTTTTTGTCATCTGGTGTAATCCCCGAGTCGTCTTTGTTAGGAATACTGCCGGTAACGATTTTTTCATCTAAGAATATTGATGTAAATGTTCTCTATACACCGCATTCTCAAATTGCAATACAGAAAAGTCTGCCGAGTGTGGCGGTGTGGTCACAGGTTAATTCAGCAACGCTAACCGCAACGCAGACGGGCAAGGGTAAAGTGCGTGTTGCTGTCACACGAGATCTAGTTAACTGGCATGTCTTGCGGAACGGGATGTGGGTTGATGTTGGTACGCTTTCAACTGATACCACTGGTGCAGAAGTACTGATTGCGGACGGTATGACGCCAGCCGAGCTCGGCGGTATTACGGTGGCGCAGTGGACGCAGCTGTTCTCATCCAATAACGGCGTACTGGATTCACTCGTGTTTGCATTTGCACTCGATATCACTGACCCGGTCACCGACGTAGCGACCATTGATCGACTGGTGCTGAATGTCAACGATGCCTCAAGCTGGAAAGTGCAGTCACCTTCGGAAGTGGAAATCCGCTGGCGCACGGACAGCGTGACATTCCGTACTTCGACGGCAGGTAATTACAAACTGGCGTATCAGGTTCCATAATTCTTCTCCCGATGACCTATTTCAATAGCCGCGTATATCGCGGCTTTTTTCTAAATTTTACAGAACATGAAACAGTAAGTTATTAAATCGATTTAAAATAATTTTTATAAAAAATAAATAATACTCCCTATGCATGAATGGTGAAGAGAGGGCTCTAGGAGTCCGAACTTAGTACGCCCCTCAATCTGGCAGAGAATAGCAGGAAAACGCTGTTCGAATTCTACCGCGTCAATATCGATCCCGTTGGCATGTTAGAGCTGATTAATACAGGCAATAACCTCGTCGGATTAGAAACTATGCCATTAATATTGTCCGATATGCAAAAAAACGTCAATAGAACTGGGCATGTTTGGGCGTATCTCAATGATTAATGAATTCCGCGCCATCACTTATAACGAAGAACACAAGTTCGTGTATTAATACACCAGGAGAAAAAATGGCTAATTTACCTGAATCGCCAGAATGGACAGCAGGCGTTTATCAAATAGAGCGTAACGACCCCGTTGGTGGTGGACCGGATGGTACTGCGAATAAACCGTTAAGGGACCTGGCAAATAGAACGCGCTGGTTGTATCAGAAATTCAACACAGCCTTTGATGGTCTGGGGTGGATTCAATTAGGTATATGGGAGATAGGTCTGGAAATCTCATTGCCGACCCAGATTGTGAACTATCAGGGTTCATGGTATCGCTACGCAGGTAATCTTGATGAACCTCATGTTATCTCTGGGGCATCCCCGGATGACGATGGCAACTGGATTAACGTTAACGTTGGCGATGTGGCGCTACGAAGCGAGCTGGCCGCCCCTACAGGGTTTTTAATGGTCGGTGGCCTGCAAGTCATTCGTCTCACATTGGCCAATGCAAAAACATTTGAGCGGTTTATTGATGGCCAGCGCGTTTATTTAACGGATGTCGGTTATACATTTGTGTATAAGTCATCGCGAAATATTATCCTCGGTCATGCAGGCTCGGAAATCACATCTGACGATGAACTGCATAAGTTAGTCTCGAATGGTGGGATGTTAGAGTTTGACGATTACGACAAACTAAATGAGTTAGAAAATCTCAGCTATACACAATATCAAGCCAAGCTGCGGACTAATAAACCCATCAAAATGATCAGTTATGGAGACAGCATCACATGGGCGCAAGGCCCAGGAGGCGGGCAAATGTCTGTGACGTACCCCGCTGTGATAGCAGAGGTTATGTCGTCATTAACGCAGTCAGTATGGACGTCTCAGAATCAGGCGCATGCAGGGGATACAGCATTAGTCCACTATATCCGAACGATTAATGATGGTTTGGACGGTGATATTTCAACAATTATGTTGGGCATCAATGATATTAAAGCCGCAACCAATAACGGCAATGTGCCCGAAAATGTAGACGGCGATTCTCTCTATAGCGGTAAAAATTTTTCTGTAGTCATGCGTAAGTTTGTCGCGAGAGAATTGTTACGTCGCCGATGTGTAGTATTGCTGGGCACTACACAGTTTGTCGGTGGTGCAAATATCTCTCCGATGGGTAATCTGACAGAGGGCTATGTTTCATGGGTATATGACTCAGCGGTTAAATCGGTCGCGAATGAATTCGGATGTATGTTTATTGATACCAAGCGGGACGTTATTCGGCAGTATGGTTTGAGCGAATCGGCGTTCGATGGTGTTCATCTACGTGAAGAATTCTTATCGATAATGGGTAAGAAGCTGGCCGCTGTCTTTATGCAACAGGATTACAAAAGACCGTGCGTCATGCGGCAGGGGTCTGTAGTCCTTCCTCACATATTTTATGCCCCTGTATCGTCTAACGTTACATTGAAGAGGAACGAATTTACTAACGGCACCTCGCCGCCTTTTCTCGGTGCTGCTGACGATCCAGAGGCTGTCGGGGTTATGTTACCCAACGACCCTGTTGGCGGGGCCGTGACAATCGCGGTTTATATCAAGGACGATAATTCATTAATTTTTCCGTCATTTCATGCAAAAGGCCCGTGGATGGTTGACATGATTCTGAATAATGGCGAACGTCAGCCGTTGTATCCGTCAAATGTTGAAATCCCTACCATTTTACAAGACCCAGACTACATTGTTTCTAGGCGTTCGATTTCGGGTGACACATCAAAAAACCGGGCTACTGAGTAATGCCAGTCAGTTAAGCAACTGACTGGCTGTTTTTCTTCGCTTTTCGATATTTATAAGGCCTTTCTTTCACCACTCTCGGGAAGGTTCTTTCTCTTCTTATCGGCAGCTTCACCATCTGTCCCATACTCTCCAGATCTCGCAGTAGTTCAGGGATACGACCCGGCGATGCACCCTGAAGCGTCATCAACATCCTCATGACCAGCCCGCAGGATTCTGAGAAGCTCAGCTGATTTGGCCAGTAACCTTTCAGTTGACTGGCCATTTTAATCATCTGATATCTCACGAGATTATACGCCAGCAGCACACCCCATAACTCCTGCTCCACAAGTTCCGGTTTTTTGCTTCTCAGTGTCAGTCTGCTCAGTTGCATTGTCTGTTTGATTTCACGGTAACCCAACTCGATTTCCCAACGGTGACTGTAAAGCTCAACCATTTCACCTCCCGGATAACGCATGCCATCAGTCATCGAAGTCAGTAACTGATAGATTTTTCCTTTACGGCTATAGGTCAGTAATCGGGCTGTCACTTCTGTACTCAGTCCCGGCCATTTTTTGCGGGATTGTGGCGTAGTTTTCAACTGTACCAGATGATCGCCTTTTCCCAGTTTCCGGACCTCCTCGTAACGGGTACCTTTCTTAAGCGGTATCATCCAGTGTCGGTGTTCTCCCGCACGCTTCATAAGGCATTCAGCAACCCTAATGAGTAATACCCTTTATCGAGCAGCGTCAGCGTATTATCTGCGGTCTGGTCTATCAGTTGCTCAGTAAGGGTATATTCGCTGTCTTTCATCGTACCGAAGGCTGCTGCGGTTATCAGATGGCTGGTCAGCTCCATCTGACAGACCATTTTGACCTGCGGGTAGGGTAGGGTTTGCGCAGTAAGTCTGGCGCGGGAAGGCGGTATCATTTTCAGGTGTTTCCTGTGTGCGCCAGACGACGCCATCCATCGCCAGTAACGTCAATCCACACCAGTGGGGATGCGCCACAGCGTTGTGCCACAAGTGAGCGGTGTGCGTGAACACCCGTCGAACGGCGTCACTTCCGAGCCGCTGTCGGTATGGATAACCGCGCTGGGAGCAACAAAGGGACGGTTACCGGGCAGCATAATATCCAGCCGATTGACAATCTGATGAAGCGGCTCCTTACGTTCAAGCGCCATGCCGACAACGCACCAGACCATCATTTCGAGAGGAAGACGGCGTTTACGCAGGGTGACCACGCCGGACTCAGCAAGGCAACGGGCAATAAGTTCTGGGTCAAGAAAGTCGCCAAGAGAAGTCAAAGGATTACGGGTCGAATCGTAACGTGAAACGAGGTCGATGGCCTGAGAGATACGCATAAAAAATCCGGAAATGAAGAACACTTCCGGATTCTTACACAGCTATTGGATCGTTCAACTGATCCTTAACTGATCAGCATTAGGGCTACTGAGCGATTTTCTCAACTCGCAACAGCAGGCTATTTGCATGTGACAACGGCGGGGTGGCACATGATTACATTCGCATCAGGACAGAATGCTGGGCCTGTGTCATTAGAGGGGCTGGTCTGCGATAGCTGGTCTAACGTTAAAAATAATGACATCAACGGCGGGGTGGTGGGGACGTTGTTCAGAAGGGGGTCTAGTAACACGGTTACTGGTTTCGTTACAGGATGCACAACTGAAGCTGTTGGCCAATTCAATATAAGCATGGCCAATCTTGTTACTGATAACTATAGAGTTGACGTGGAATATACAGAAGACGCATCGTTCATCATCCATAGAGTGGTATTTAAGACGACGAACTCGTTCAGGATTCTGTTTTATAATGCGGCTAATGCACTCATCAATCCGACGTCGTTCAGAGTTACAGTCATCGGCGGTCTCTAGAAATCTGTAATTTATCTCGCCTGATGTGCTGCATTTATCGCGCGGCGCATCAGATTAGTGTGCGTACAATATATACTCCGTTAGCACAGTCAGTAACTCAGAAATTATTAACATCAGCTGGCTCATGGGCACAGATTAATGCCGCAACGCTAACCGCAATTACAAGCTGGCATATCAGGTTCCGTAATCGCTTATCACATTAACATTCTACTGGCCGCGAACGTCGCGGCCTTTTCGTTTTATACCGCCCAATTTATCCCCAGCCACTTACTGCGTCATTCTAACCGCTTAGCTCGCTATTCTGCCGCCTACCCAAATACCCGCCCCACGCGCGCACGCGATGGCGTAATGTGCCGCCACTATTTTCCTTTATCTGAAATACGCGATAACCCGCGTTATCGCACGACGCATTACCAGGGTTTATTTTTCTACAGCTAACAAAATCAAACGATTGTGATTTTTAATTGAAGGATGTCTTATGAAGAGCAACGCCATTCTTAAACACATCCCTTGGATGATTCTTGGAATCATCGGGGCTGCTTGCCTCGGCGTAGTCGCACTACGTCGCGGTGAGCATATTAGTGCATTATGGATTATTGTTGCCTCTGTCGCCGTTTACCTCGTGGCTTATCGATACTACAGCCTGTATATCGCACAAAAAGTCATGCAGTTAGATCCGACCAGAGCAACCCCCGCCGTTGTGAATAACGACGGTCTTAACTATGTGCCGACGAACCGTAACGTCCTGTTCGGGCACCACTTTGCCGCTATCGCAGGTGCAGGTCCGCTGGTTGGGCCGGTATTGGCTGCGCAGGTCGGCTACTTGCCGGGCACCTTATGGTTGCTGGGCGGCGTGGTGTTGGCAGGTGCTGTGCAGGACTTTATGGTCCTGTTTATTTCGACCCGTCGTAACGGCGCGTCATTAGGCGAAATCGTTAAGAAAGAATTAGGCCCAGTCCCGGGTACGATTGCGCTGTTCGGCTGCTTCCTTATCATGATCATCATTCTTGCCGTACTGGCGCTGATTGTGGTGAAAGCACTGGCAGAAAGTCCGTGGGGCGTCTTTACCGTATGTTCTACGGTGCCAATCGCGCTGTTTATGGGCGTCTACATGCGCTTTATCCGTCCGGGTAAAGTCGGTGAAATCTCGGTGATCGGGATCGTGCTGCTGGTGCTGGCAATCTGGTTTGGCGGCGTAGTGGCACATGACCCGTACTGGGGCCCGGCGCTGACCTTCAAAGATACGACCATCACCTATACGCTGATTGGCTATGCTTTTGTGTCCGCACTGCTGCCAGTATGGTTGATTCTGGCGCCACGTGACTATCTGGCGACCTTCCTGAAAATTGGTGTCATCGTCGGTCTGGCGATTGGTATCGTGATTCTGAACCCCGATCTGAAAATGCCAGCGGTAACGCAGTTTGTGGATGGCACCGGTCCGGTCTGGAAAGGTACGCTGTTCCCGTTCCTGTTTATTACTATCGCTTGTGGTGCGGTGTCTGGTTTCCACGCGCTGATTGCTTCCGGTACTACGCCGAAATTGATGGCTAACGAAAACGATGCGCGTTTCATCGGTTACGGCGCCATGCTAATGGAATCTTTCGTGGCAGTGATGGCGCTGGTTGCAGCGTCTATCATTGAACCGGGTCTGTACTTCGCGATGAATACCCCGCCGGCGGCGTTGGGTATTACGATGCCGGATCTGCACCGTCTGGGTACAGCCGATGCGCCGATGATTCTGGCACAACTGCAGGACGTATCCGCACACGCGGCGGCGACCGTTAGCTCTTGGGGCTTCGTGATTTCTCCAGAGCAGATTCTGCAAACGGCGAAAGACATCGGTGAACCTTCCGTTCTGAACCGTGCAGGCGGTGCACCAACACTGGCTGTCGGTATCGCACACGTGTTCCACCAGATCATTCCTGGTGCCAACATGGGCTTCTGGTATCACTTCGGTATTCTGTTTGAAGCGCTGTTCATTCTGACGGCACTGGATGCAGGTACGCGTGCTGGCCGTTTCATGCTGCAAGATCTGTTGGGTAACTTCGTTCCGTTCCTGAAGAAAACCGACTCTCTGATTGCCGGTATGATCGGTACGGCGGGCTGCGTCGGTCTGTGGGGCTACCTGCTGTATCAAGGCGTGGTTGATCCACTGGGCGGCGTGAAGAGCCTGTGGCCGTTGTTCGGTATCTCTAACCAGATGCTGGCTGCCGTGGCGCTGATTCTGGGTACGGTTATCCTGATTAAGATGAAACGTACGCAGTACATCTGGGTCACGCTGGTTCCGGCGATTTGGCTGCTGATCTGTACTACCTGGGCGCTGGGTCTGAAACTGTTCAGCGACAATCCTCAGTTGGAAGGCTTCTTCTACATGGCGAACATGTTCAAGGGCAAAATTGCGGAAGGCGGTGCCGATCTGAGCGCACAGCAGATTTCGAACATGAACCACATCGTGACGAACAACTATACCAACGCCGGTCTGAGCATTCTGTTCCTGATCGTGGTGTACAGTATTATTGCGTACGGTATTAAAGCGGCACTGGCTGCACGTAAAGTGGCTGAACGTACCGATCAGGAAACCCCGTATGTTCCGGTTCCTGAAGGTGGCGTGAAAGTCTCTTCCGGCCACTAAGCGATTCACGCCCGTCAGATTTTGCGAGACAGCTAGCAAGGCTGAACGTGAAAGATGACGGGTACGGATACCCTGTATAATGTATAACGTTATACAGGGTATTTTTTATCTAGCCGCTATTGCAGGCGATGGTCTGGAGGTAATGATGTTTGGCAATCTGGGAAAAGCAGGAAAATATTTGGGCCAGGCGGCGCGTATGCTGGTCGGTATGCCAGATTATGATACCTATGTGCAGCATATGCAGACTAATCACCCGGATAAACCTGCGATGACGTACGAAGAATTCTTCCGCGAACGCCAGCAGGCGCGTTATGGTGGAGACGGCAAAGGCGGGATGCGCTGCTGTTAACGACTTGGGACCTGTTATGACTCAACCTTTATCCTCTGATGTGACGAAACCCGTGTATGTCACCATTTTGACCGGGTTTCTTGGTGCAGGAAAAACGACCTTATTACGGCATATTCTGAATGCCGAGCACGGCTACAAGATTGCCGTGATTGAAAACGAATTCGGCGAAGTCCCGATTGATAATACGTTGATAGGTGAACGTGCCAGCCAGATTACGACGCTGAGCAACGGCTGCATCTGCTGTACGCAGTCCAATGAACTGGCCGATGCGCTGCTCGATCTGATTGATGGCGTGGATAACGGCACGTTGGATTTTGATCACGTCATCATTGAATGCACCGGTATGGCCGATCCAGGGCCGGTGGCGCAGACCTTCTTCTCGCATGAAGTTATCTGTGAACGCTTTGTTCTGGACGGGATTATCACGTTGGTGGACGCAGTACATGCACAGCAGCAGCTCGATCAGTTCACCATCGCGCAGTCGCAGATTGGTTATGCCGACCGCATACTGCTGACCAAAACCGACGTGGCAAGCGAAGACGAGACGCTGCTACCACGCCTTCAGCGCATTAATGCGCGTGCACCGATCTACCCTGTCGTCCATGGCGATATCGATCTGAGTGTGCTGTTTAACATCGACGGTTTTGTCCTCAGCGACAAGCTGGACGTGAAAACGCCCGTATTCCGCTTTGTTGCCCCCGCGAAGAATAACGTGCAATCAATTGTTGTCTATCTCGATAAGGCGGTTGAGCTTCAGTCTGTTTCTGATGTGATGGAAAACCTGCTGCTGCAATTCTCCGATAATCTGCTGCGTTATAAAGGTATTCTGGCCATCAACGGTGATGACCGCCGCTTGCTGTTTCAGGGCGTTCAGCGCTTGTATAGCGCCGACTGGGACAGAGAATGGCAGCCTGATGAAGAAAGAAAAGGCGTGCTGGTGTTTATCGGTGTGGATTTACCTGAACAGGAAATCCGTGATGCTTTCGCTCGCCTGACGGCATAACGCCATTTATCTTATCTGGGCTGGTCATTCAGGCCAGCCTAAACGGGTTCTTTCAGTTCCACTTCTTTTTTATTCTGAATGTTATCCGGGGTTAATGAACCACCGGGAGGCTATATTGGCAGTTCAGTCAAGCGTTGGTTACAAAGGATAAATTTTCATTCCACATACATGGCATGGAAACTTTTCCGTAATGATTGTTTTTCTCTGCATTATTAATTTTTTTCGTAAAATCGTTTTTTTATGGTTGTTTCTTTTATTTTGGCTATCATTTAATTAATTTGTATTTAATGTGAAGTTTAATTAATAATTTTGTGAGTATGAATTGTACTCAATCAACATTTTTATTAAATTCATCCGGTCTCATTATCTATATTTCGTTTGTGGATAAACTGGAGTATAACCATTTGTAGAGTTATTACGATGTAAAAGGAGTGGTAAATATTTTATGAAAATATTGACTTATCTACGGGCTAGCATATTTCGTAGTAGTAGTGCAGCCTTTGAGCTAGCAAAGGATAATAATAAGTATCGCTCATTTGCTGAGCGGATTATTACTGTGAAAAATGAAAGGTTATATCGTGAGGTTGTAGTTAAAAATTCAAAAAGAGACTTTTTTATACAGGGTAAAATCCCTCAATATAATTATTTTCTAGAAGAGATGTCAAAGGGAAAAACTACGATGACTAATTCTGATCAGCAAAAAATAACTAACTTAGCATTAACACCTGGTATTAAAAATATTGTTGATAATTCAATTAAATCAAAAAAAGATGAGAGGAATTTAAACGAGCCTACATATTTCTCAACGTCAGATCGTACGATTATCCTTTTCGGAAAGGAAAATCTTATCTAGATTTCTTAAGAATAGTCGTTGTGCGGCAGGTTGTCTCGTAGAGTATGGTACCTGCAATGTGTGAATCAACAGGATGACAATAGGGCAATTGCACGAAAAAACTCTTACCTTATTGTAATTATTACGAATACATCTAAAACGTGATCGCCTCTCGCTTTTTAATGGAATAGGAATGGTATTTTATTAAAACGATATTTCATTTTTTAGTGAGGTTAAGTATGCGTAGTGGTCTTGCTCTGTCATTAATGGCTTCCTGCATCACATTGGGTATTCAGGCTGGTTCGGCACAAGCTGCCAGCTCCGTAAAATTCCCAGATAAAATCTGTGACGTCACGCAATACGGGGCCGAAGGCCACCGCCTACAAATCGCACTGAATACCCAGGCTTTCCAGAAAGCGATTGATGATTGTGCTGCGGCTGGCGGCGGAACGGTACACGTTCCTCGCGGTAATTATCTGGTTGATCCGCTGTTCCTGAAAAGTAACATCAGGCTGGATCTGGCAAAAGATGCGACCATCGTCGCGTCGACCGAAGAAGCCGCGTATCGCGCGACGGAAAAAACCAAGTACGCTGAAGCGGAAAATGGCTGGCTTCCCTTTATCAGTATTGCTGATGCACAGAATGTGGCTATTACTGGCCAGGGTACCATTGATGGGCAGGGCGCTGTCTGGTGGGAGCGCTGGCGTGAGAATATTCGTGCAACCGGCAAGAAAGGCGGTACCGATCGTCCACGTCTGATTTATATCAAAAGCTCTAATAATGTGCTGGTGGATGGCGTCACGCTTACGCATTCCCCGAGCTTCCACGTTGTGATGCGTTACTCGCATGATGTGGATGTGAACGGTACTCGGATTCTGTCGCCGTGGCATGCGCCAAATACCGATGCTATCGACCCGATCGACAGCCAGAATATCCGTATTACCAACAACTATATCGACTGTAATGACGACCACATCGCGATAAAAGCCGAGAAACCGGATAGCCGTTTTCCGAATGGCGTCGTGGATAACATCTATATCGCCAACAATATCCTGAAGCAGGGGCGCGGCATCTCTATCGGCAGCGAAACCTCCGGCGGTGTGAATAACGTGCTGGTTGAAAACAATCAGTTCGAAGGTTCCATGTACGGTATCCGCATTAAAACCCTGCGTGGTAAAGGCGGCGAAGTGAAAAACATCACTTACCGTAATACCAAAATGGTGGATGTTGAAATCCCGCTGGTCTTTGCCGCTTACTACAAAGCTGCGCCGATTGTGCAAGCTGAAGTAGACAAGATGCTGGCCGAAGGCGGCTTCACGATGGGTGAGCAGATTTATCCGCCGGATACCGATCCAGAGCAGCCGTTTGATCAATACAAGACGCCGCATTTCAGCAATGTGACGATCGAGAACCTGGAGTCAACCGGTAAGACCAAGGCCGCGGCTTACATTATCGGCGTACCGGAAGCCCCGCTCAGTGGTTTCCACTTTGATAATGTGCGCATTGATGCGGATAAAGGCATTCGCGTAAGGAATGCGGAGTTGCAAACCAAAGGCCTGACGCTGAATGTGAAAGAGGGCCCAGTGATGCAGTTGGATAAAGGGGCGAAAGTCGATCAGTAATCGATCATGAAGCGGTAGCAGGGGACACACTGGCCGTGGAGTCCTCTGCTATCTGCTTCGTTTTGATGCTCATCGCCTGGCTGGTTATGTTCGTTTAATGGCGGGCATTAATCATGCTTGGCGATATCGGCAAAAGTGGCGCGCAGCAGGCGTGCCAGATCATCAGCCGACAGCTCAATATCCAACCCCCGTTTACCACCGGAAATAAAAATAGTACCGAACTGGCGCGCCGGTTCATCAATCACGGTCGGCAACAGTTTCTTCTGCCCCAGCGGGCTGATTCCACCTACCAGATAACCCGTGACACGCTGAGCGATGATCGGATCGGCCATATCCGCTTTTTTAGCCGACAGCGCGCGAGCGACTTTCTTGAGATCCAGCATGCCAGCGACTGGCGTAACGGCCACGGCGAGATTTTTTGCATCACCATTCAGAGAAACGAGCAGCGTTTTATAAACCTGTGCTTTATTCAGCCCCAGCTTTCTGGCCGCTTCTTCGCCAAAATTGGTCTCGTCGCTGTCGTGGTGGTAGCTGTGTAGCGTAAAGGCGACCTTGTTCTTTTCAAGCAGATTGACTGCGGGTGTCATGATTTCACTATCCTTAACCCTGTAGCGGGCTTTATCTTGCGGACGCGGCTACGCGCCATAACGTGTTCTTTCACGGGGTTGCTGAATGGCCGTTTGTGAGCAGCGTAGGTAAATTCTCATCGCCATACAGGTGCAGTGCCCCTACGGCCACAACGTAATTTCCAGGTGGCAACGCCTGAAGCTGCTGTTGCCAGCGGCGGTTACGCTGGCCCATCAGCAGGTCGGTCATTTCATTGCTGAACGTCGCGGGGATATCCGGCGTATATTTGCCGGGTCTGCTGTCTAGCCACCAGCCCACCATCGTTTGTAGTAAATGCGCGTTGGTACGCCAGTGTTTAATCGTATCTTCCAGCAACAGCAGGCCGCCCTGCGGCAGTTGTTGTAACAAATCAACCTGCGTCTGCTGCCCTTCTAATTCGATAACCTGAATACCGTGAGATTTCGCGGCGTTGATCAATTGATAATCGATGCCGTAGTCGGGGCGTAAGCCCAGCAACTGCGCCTGTCTGGCTTGCAGCATCAGCGCGGCCTGCCAGGCCGGAAGCGTACTGATATTGCTCTCATCGAAAGAGAGTGATTCGCAGATTTTTTGCAGCTGACGGTAGTTTTCCGGGCTGAGGCGCTGTACGAGCGGCGGCTCGGCATCATTGTGTCCGAAGGGGGAATGCGAATCGGATATATCAGCTTCGACGATAAGTGCGGTCGCCTGCCGAAGCTGTTGCAGCAGCGTATCGGGCAGCGGTGCCATATCTTTGCTGCCCATATGAATACTGCCGACCAGATGCAGTTGCCGTTCATTGGCAAGCTGAACGTCTATCGCCGGGTAGGCATAAGCCAGCGGTGAGATAAAGCCAAGAAAAGTCGCGATTCTACGCAGCAGTTGCCCCATTGATTCCGTCTCCTGATGTGGAATAACTATGCTAAACGCTAGATGCGGAACAATACAAGGTATACCACTCCTAAGGGCACGGAAGCCTACGTGTTTGGCTACTCACTTCCTATCGATTCTTTCTATACGTAAATATTGATGGGTGTGTATTGGTGTGTATAATAAAAATCAGGTTAGGAGGATACATGAAATCAACCGACCTGATAAAGGAGCTGGCAGCGGCAGGTTGTGAGTGCAAACGGCATAACGGCGGGAGTCACCAAATATGGTGGTCACCCATTACTGGAAAAACGTTTCCAGTGCCGCATCCAAAAAAGGATTTACCACTTGGCACTGTCAAATCCATCAAAAAAATGGCGGGGATCTGATCCCTGCCTTTTCGGAGGTAATATGTTTTTTTCAGTCGGTGTTGAAACGCCAAAAGATGATGCTACGGCATATGGGCTGATCGTTCCGGCATTGTGTACTGATGATTACGGCTGCTTCTCTGCGGCAGACAGCCAGCAAGAGATTGCACGCATGGCGCGAGAAGCGATTTTAACCCTTATTGATGAAGCCGTGAGTCGCGGAAATCTGGATATTAGACGACTTAACGACGCTGGACACCTCATCTATGCGGCGATGCCAGATTTTGCGGACTATGATAGTTGGTTCGTGCTGGATGTCGATCTATCGGCTTTTGAGGGAAAGCCGCAGCGATTGAACATTTCTCTTCCCGATACGTTGATACAGCGTATTGATAATCGCGTACGAGAGCAGCCGAGTACTTATCGCGATCGCAGCCATTTTTTGGCAGAAGCTGCACGCCATGAACTAGAGTAAGCGCGGTTGAATAGGTCTGGTTGCCAGCGATAAAAATCACGATGATTTTCGGCAAAGGAAAACGCGGCGCGTTCTTGAGACGCGCCGCGTTTGTATTACTGATTTTTAGGTTTAAAACGCAGCAGGCGGTTAGCGTTGCTGACCACCGTGATGGAGGAGAGCGCCATAGCGGCACCAGCTACCACTGGGCTGAGCAGCGTTCCGGTTAGCGGGTAGAGCGCGCCTGCGGCAATGGGAATCCCCAGCGAGTTATAGATAAACGCGCCCAGCAGGTTCTGCTTCATGTTGCGCAGCGTGGCATTGGACAGCGCCAGCGCATCGGCGACGCCGTGCAGGCTGTGGCGCATCAGCGTGATAGCGGCGGTTTCAATAGCGATATCGCTGCCGCCGCCCATCGCAATGCCGACATCGGCCTGCGCCAGTGCTGGCGCATCGTTGATGCCGTCGCCAATCATGGCCACGCGCTTGCCCTGAGCCTGTAGCTTTTTGATGGCTTCCGCTTTGCCGTCTGGCAGCACGCCAGCAATCACTTGGTCGATACCCGCTTCTTTCGCGATGCTTTTCGCCGTGATCGGGTTGTCTCCCGTTAGCATGACGAGCTGATAGCCCTGCTGGTGGAGACGCTGCAAGGCGCTGACGCTATCCGCTCGCAGCGGATCGTGGATGGAAAACACCGCAATGATGTGGCCATTTGCCGCCAGCAATACCGGCGTGATACCGCGCTGAGCTTGCTCATTGATCAGCGTTTCGCCTGCGGTGATATCGACCTGATGCTGTTTGAGCAGCGCTGGATTCCCCAGCAGCAGGTATGCATCACCGATCTTGCCGCTGACGCCGAGGCCACGTAGCGTACGGAACTGTTCGGCTGGCGTGAGCGTCAGATTCTCTGCGCGTTCAAGAATCGCTTTTGCCAGTGGGTGATTCGAGCCTTGCTCCAGCGAAGCCGCCCAGGCTAACGCCTGAGCTTCCGTCACGTCGGCGAAGGTATGAATCGCCACAACGCGCGGCTGTCCTTCGGTTAGCGTACCGGTTTTGTCAAACACCAGTACATCCAGCTTGCTGGCCTGCTGTAAGGCATCGGCATCACGCACCAGCACGCCAAACTCTGCGGCACGCCCGACGCCGGAAATAATCGACATCGGCGTTGCCAGACCAAGTGCACAGGGGCAGGCAATGATCAGGACGGTCGTGACGATAATGAGCGTGTAGACCATCTGCGGCTGTGGCCCCACGAAGAACCAGATTGCGCCGCTGAGAAGGGCGATGGCCACGACGACGGGAACAAACACGGCAGAAATACGATCCGCCAACTGGCCGATAGCGGGTTTGCTACTTTGCGCCTGCCTGACCAGTCGGATGATGCGCGATAGGGTGGTTTGGTTGCCGATCGCGTCCGCGCGAAAGAGGACGCTGCCGTCGGAAACCAGCGTACCTGCGTGAACCGTATCGCCGGACGTTTTGGCTTGCGGGATCGGTTCCCCGGTCAGCATGGCTTCATCCACCCACACTTCGCCTTGCAAAATCTCGCCATCGACAGGAATACGATCGCCGGTTGTCAGACGCAGCGTCATGCCGGCCTGCACGTCGGATAGCGGAATGGATTTTTCACCTTCCGGCGTCACGACGCGAGCGGTGGGGGGCGTCAAATCCAGTAACCGTTCCAGCGCCCGCGAAGAGCGTTGACGAGCACGCTGTTCCAGCGCATGACCGAGGTTGATTAAACCGATGATCATCGCGCTGGCTTCGTAGTAAAGGTGACGCGCCGCCATCGGGAAAAGATCCGGCCACAGGTTGACGGTAATAGAGTAAAGCCAGGCTGCCCCCGTTCCCAGCGCGACCAGCGTATCCATGGTCGCGGTGCCATTTCTCAGACTGCGCCAGGCGTTACGGTAAAAATGACTGCCAGCGAACACCATCACTGCTAGCGTCAAAATACCGATGACCAGCCACGGCGTTTGGCTTTCCGGCGTCAGGCTCATGCTGCCGCCCAGTACGCCCCACAGCATCAGCGGCACACCAAGCAGCAATCCCAGCGCGGCCTGCCATTGGAAACGGCGAATAGCCTGCTGAGAGGTTTGCTGCTGGCGTGCGCGGCGAGCTTCTTCGTCCTGAATAATTTCCGCGCCATAGCCCGCTTGCTCAACGGCGGCGATCAGCGCTTCCGGTTCGGCGTGACCGCTGACCAACGCGCTACGTTCGGCCAAATTCACCCGCGCCTGTGTGACGCCGCTGACGTTTTGCAGCGCCGTTTGTACGCGGTTCACGCAGCTGGCGCAGCTCATGCCCTGAAGCAGGAGCTGTACGCTGTCGTCATCGCGGGTGGCGAGTGTTGTCATTGCCGGAAGAGTACTCTCGGCCGCTGGCAGCGCTTCCGGCGTCGTCGCTACCTGTGCCAGCGGCTCAGTTTTTGGGTGAATGTTCTCCTGCACGCTGGCGTGATAGCCGGCTTCTTCAATGGCGCTAATCAGTGCTGTGGCCTCAACGTTGCCATAAACGGTTGCCTGCTCTGTGGTGACATCCGTCGCCACGACGCCGGGAATGGCTTCCAGCACTTTACGCGTAGCGGCAACGCAGTGATTGCAGCTCAGGCCAGAAAGCTGGAGGGACACATCCGGCGTAGTAGCAAGCTGTGCTTCGTAGCCAGCCTGCTCAATGGTGTCGATCAACGTCTGGGAATCAACGTCGCCGCTGACGCTGGCGTACTGTTGGGTGACGTCGGTTTGTTCGACCGCAGGCAGCGCGTCCAGTGCTTTTTTAACGCGTTGGACACAGTGTCCGCAGGTCAGTCCCTGCAATGACAACAAGACGGTTTGTGACATAGTAATTTTTCTCCCGTGATCACAGCCGGCGGCGAAAGACGTTGACCGGCCATCTGATTTCTACTAGTTATTGGGTAAGGTAAACCTTCTAGCAAGGGGAGGGTCAAGGGGGAAATCATGAATATCAGTGATGTTGCAAAAAAAACCGGTCTTAGCAGTAAAACCATTCGCTTCTATGAAGAGAAAGAACTTCTGACTACGCCGCTGCGTTCTGAAAATGGTTACCGCAGCTACGACGAGCATCATGTCGAAGAGCTGACGCTGCTGCGTCAGGCGCGTCAGGTTGGCTTTAATCTGGATGAATGCCGAGAGCTGGTTACGTTATTTAACGATCCGCTGCGGCGAAGTGCGGATGTAAAAGCGCGAACCTTGCAGAAAGTGCAGGAAATCGAGATGCATATCGAAGAGCTGAAAACGATGCGTGAACATTTACTGGCACTGGCAGAACAGTGTCCGGGGGATGGGGGCGCAGACTGTCCGATAATCAATAATCTGGCAGGCTGTTGTCAAAAGAGAAAAAAGTGATAAAGGGGAGACAGGCTCCCCCAAATAATGCGTTATGTTAGTGCTCAATCGGGCGCACATACAGCGTGATACCATCAATGGCAATCACTTCAACCTGCGTGCCGACGGGCAGATCCTGTTCTGATTTCACACGCCAGCTGCTGTCACCGATGTTTACCCGGCCGAAACCGTTGATCACCGGGTCGGTCAGCGTCGCGCGCAGGCCAACCAACTGTTGTCCGCGCTGGTTGAGCATCGATTGTGGGCGTGACAGCGTTCGTTTACGCAGCCAATACCACCAGAGCAGTGCCGTAACGATCGTCAGGATGGCGAAAATCGTTCCCTGCCATGGCCAGCCCATCGGCATCACCCCCGTTAGTAGCCCAACCAATACCGCCGATAAACCGCTCCACAGCGAATAGCCACTGGCACCCAGCATTTCGGCGGCCAAAAGCAGACCGCCGAGCGACAGCCAGAACCAGTGCGCATTTTCCATCACCAGTTCAATGCCCATTATTGACCTCGGCTATCTTTGCTGTCTTTAATCAGCTCCGTAATCCCGCCAATAGCGCCCATCAGATTGCTGGCTTCCAGCGGCATCATGATCACTTTGCTGTTATTGGAGGAGCCGATCTGCTGCAAGGCGTCGGTATATTTCTGGGCAACAAAGTAGTTAATCGCCTGAATGTTGCCTGCTGCGATGGCCTCGGACACCATTTTAGTCGCCTGTGCTTCTGCTTCTGCCGCACGCTCACGCGCTTCTGCTTCCAGGAAGGCGGATTGGCGCTGGCCTTCGGCTTTCAGAATCTGCGACTGTTTTTCCCCTTCGGCTTTCAGGATCGCGGCTTGACGCACCCCTTCGGCTTCCAGAATATCGGCACGCTTGTTACGCTCTGCTTTCATCTGCGCATTCATGGCGGCAATCAGTTCAGCTGGCGGGCGTACGTCACGAATCTCGATGCGGGTGATTTTCACGCCCCACGGGTTCGTGGCTTCATCAACAATGTGCAGCAGGCGGGTGTTGATGCTATCGCGCTGAGACAGCATTTCGTCCAGCTCCATGGAACCCAGCACCGTACGGAAGTTGGTCATGGTGAGGTTCACGATAGCCTGTTCCAGATTGCTAACTTCATAGGCGGCCCGCGCGGGATCGATCACCTGAATAAAACACACGGCATCAATGGCTACATTGGCGTTATCGCGAGAGATAATTTCCTGAGAGGGGATATCTAATACCTGTTCCATCATGTTGATTTTACGACCAACGCGATCCATAAACGGCACGACCAGATTCAGCCCCGGCATCAGCGTTTTGGTATAGCGACCAAACCGTTCCACAGTCCATTGATATCCCTGAGGTACGATTTTGATGCCTGACCAGACAATGATGAGTGCAACAAAGATCAAAATAGGAATGACGGTGAGCATGTTCTAAAACCTCCAGTTTGTTTTATCCCCGTCATACTTCAGGCTGCATGTGCGTTGGATTCTCTTACTCACCTCAGTCACTTACTCGCGTAAGCTCCTGGGGATTCGCTCGGTCTCCGCGTTACAAGGCCATAAATGAGCCTTGCCCTAAAGGGTCAACGCAAAGCGTTGTTCAAAACGCTAACGTTTTGTCATGCAACTCGAATTATTTAGGGTATATATCAGTCGAAAGACGATGTCTGTAGATAGTGTAACTCACTTAAGTATGAATGCGGGCAGGAAATGCGCCTGCTAGCGAGAGCGATAGGAGGATTGGTAGGGACTAAATATCGAGTTCGATGTCGCCCTGCGGCATACAGCAGCAGGGAAGGATCTCATCCTGTTGGATGCAGGCCAGCGGAGTTTGACGATACGCTACTCTGCCTTTTACCAGACGCAACCGACAGGAACCGCAATAGCCGGATCGGCACTGATATTCAATGCTGACTCGGTTAGATTCCAGCACATCCAGCAGGGAAGGGCCGTCGTCTGAACAGGAAAACTGCGCACCGGATGTGCGCAGTGTGATCGTTGGATTGCTCATCGATTACAGTTGGAAATCGCTCAGATCGTCGTCGCTAATTTCTGAATCGATCTGACCGACCAGATAAGAGCTGACTTCAACTTCCTGTGGCGCGACCTGTACGTTATCGGACACCAGCCAGGCGTTGATCCACGGGATTGGGTTAGTGCGCGTCTGGAACGGCAGCGGCAGCCCAACCGCCTGCATGCGGATGTTGGTAATGTATTCCACGTACTGGCACAGAATATCTTTGTTCAGGCCAATCATCGAACCGTCGCGGAACAGGTATTCAGCCCACTCTTTTTCTTGCTGAGCGGCGAGCACAAACAGATCATAACATTCCTGCTGACACTCTTCGGCAATCTGCGCCATTTCTGGGTCGTCATGGCCGGAACGCATCAGGTTCAGCATATGCTGTGTGCCGGTCAGGTGCAGCGCTTCATCACGGGCGATCAGCTTGATGATTTTGGCGTTGCCTTCCATCAGTTCGCGTTCCGCAAAAGCAAACGAGCAGGCGAAGCTGACGTAGAAGCGAATCGCTTCCAGCGCGTTTACGCTCATCAGACAGATATACAGCTGCTTTTTCAGCGCATGTAGATTCACGGTCACGGTCTTGCCGTTAACCTGATGTGACCCTTCACCCAGCAGATGATAGTAGCTGGTCATTTCGATCAGCGAATCGTAGTAACCGGAGATATCTTTGGCACGCTTCAGAATCTCTTCGTTAGTCACGATATCGTCAAATACCAGCGACGGATCGTTCACGATATTACGAATGATGTGCGTGTAGGAGCGTGAGTGAATGGTTTCCGAGAAAGCCCAGGTTTCTACCCAGGTTTCCAGCTCAGGGATAGAAATCAGCGGTAGCAGTGCCACGTTCGGGCTACGTCCCTGAATCGAATCCAGCAGTGTTTGGTATTTCAGGTTGCTGATAAAGATATGTTTTTCATGATCGGGCAGAGCATGATAGTCGATGCGATCGCGGGACACGTCGACTTCTTCTGGACGCCAGAAGAAGGACAGTTGTTTTTCGATCAGTTTTTCGAAAATTTCATATTTTTGCTGATCGAAACGCGCAACGTTAACCGACTGACCGAAGAACATCGGTTCTAGCAGTTGGTTGTTTTTGTTCTGTGAAAAAGTGGTATAGGCCATGAGTCTCTCCAAAAAAATGCAGGGAGCATTTTTTAACGCCGCTTGTGAAGGCCCAGAAGGGGCGGGCAGCGACGTTTGCTATAAAAGAGAAAGGCTGCATCGGCAGCCTTTCATTATTGGCTTAAATCTTACACGCGCCGCCTTCGCAGCCGTCGTCCTGAGGTTCTGGCAGCAGGTCGTCTTGTACGTCTTCAGCGCCGTCACGGGTGTTTTGGTAATACAGCGTTTTAACGCCGAGTTTATAGGCCGTGACCAGATCCTTCAGCAGCTGTTTCATCGGTACTCGACCTGGTGGGAAACGTGATGGATCGTAGTTGGTGTTGGAAGAGATCGCCTGATCGACAAACTTCTGCATCAGACCAACTAATTGCAGGTAACCGTCGTTATTTGGCATATCCCACAGCAGTTCGTAAGCGTCTTTCAGCGTTTCGTACTCAGGCACCACTTGACGCAAAATGCCGTCTTTGGACGCTTTGACGCTGATGTGGCCGCGCGGTGGTTCAATACCGTTGGTGGCGTTGGAGATCTGAGATGAGGTCTCAGACGGCATCAGCGCAGACAGCGTGGAGTTACGCAGACCATACTCTTTGATGTCGTTACGCAGCGCTTCCCAGTCGAGATGCAGCGGTTCGTTGCAAATCGCATCCAGATCGCGCTTATAGGTATCGATAGGCAAAATACCCTGCGAATAGGTGGTTTCATTGAACCACGGGCAAGCACCTTGTTCGCGTGCCAGCACATTCGACGCCTTCAACAGATAGTATTGAATCGCTTCAAACGTTTTGTGCGTCAGGCCGTTGGCGCTGCCGTCGGAGTAACGTACGTCGTTTTTCGCCAGATAGTAGGCGAAGTTAATGACGCCAATACCCAACGTGCGGCGGCCCATCGCACCACGTTCTGCGGCTTTAATCGGATAATCCTGATAATCCAGCAGCGCATCCAGCGCACGCACGGCCAGCGTCGCCAGATCTTCCAGATCGTCTAAGCTATTGATTGCACCGAGATTGAAAGCCGACAGCGTACACAGCGCGATTTCACCGTTTTCATCATTCACGTCATTCAACGGTTTGGTCGGTAATGCGATCTCCAGACACAGGTTGGACTGGCGAACGGGGGCAATCTGCGGATCGAACGGGCTGTGCGTGTTGCAGTGGTCAACGTTCTGGATATAGATACGGCCTGTAGACGCGCGTTCCTGCATCATCAGGGAGAACAGCTCACTTGCTTTGATACGCTGCTTGCGAATGCTGCCATCCTGTTCATATTTCACATACAGGCGCTCGAACTCATCCTGATTGGCGAAGAAGGCGTCGTACAGTCCCGGTACGTCAGACGGGCTGAACAGCGTGATGTCTTCACCTTTTACCAAACGCTGATACATCAGTTTGTTCAGCTGCACGCCGTAGTCGAGGTGGCGAACGCGGTTGCCTTCTACGCCACGGTTGTTTTTCAGCACCAGCAGGCTTTCCACTTCCAGATGCCACAGCGGATAGAACAGCGTGGCAGCCCCGCCGCGTACGCCGCCCTGAGAGCAGGATTTCACTGCTGTCTGGAAGTGTTTATAGAAAGGAATACAGCCGGTGTGGAATGCTTCACCGCCGCGAATCGGGCTGCCGAGCGCACGGATGTGGCCCGCGTTAATGCCGATACCCGCACGTTGGGAAACATACTTCACGATAGCGCTGGAGGTCGCGTTGATGGAATCCAGACTGTCGCCGCATTCGATCAGCACGCAAGAGCTGAACTGACGTGTTGGCGTACGTACGCCCGCCATTATTGGCGTCGGCAGGGAAATTTTGAACGTAGAGATTGCGTCATAAAAACGTTTAACGTAATCCAGACGTGTCTCACGCGGGTAGCGAGAGAACAGGCAGGCGGCGACCAAAATGTACAGGAACTGGGCGCTTTCGTAGATATCACCGGTGACGCGGTTTTGTACTAAGTATTTCCCTTCCAGCTGTTTAACCGCCGCATAGGAGAAATTCATGTCACGCCAGTGATCGATGAAAGCGTCCATCTGTGCGAATTCTTCTTGGCTATAGTCTTCCAGCAGGTGCTTGTCGTACTTGCCCAGTTCGACCATTTTGGTGACGTGGGTCAGCAGGGCCGGCGGCTCAAACTGGCCGTAAGCTTTCTTACGCAAATGGAAGATAGCCAAACGCGCGGACAGATATTGGTAATCTGGGCTTTCGCGGGAGATCAGATCGGCTGCGGCCTTAATGATGGTCTCATGGATATCAGAGGTTTTGATGCTGTCATAAAACTGAATGTGTGAACGCAGTTCGACCTGAGAAACGGAGACATTGTGTAAACCTTCTGCGGCCCAGGTAATGACGCGGTGGATTTTATCCAAATTGATTCTTTCTTTACTGCCATCGCGTTTGGTAACTAGGAGGCTTTGGTTCATGAGAAGTAATACCTGTTAATTTTCCCCCTCTGTCGTTAGCACATGCAAAAACGACACGCAAGGCACATCTGTGCCTTTTTGCCGAGAGCAAACACTATATGTAGGGGGTGGGTTTGGTTTGGTAACAAAATAATGAGAAAAGGATGTTATTGCAAGTGAACAAAAACGGAGTAATTGTGGATAACTCAGGGGAGTAAATGTGATTGATTCGGTAACTACCTGTTTGCTTGGGCCATCTCATCTTTTTAGCCCTTGGCGATAAAAAATGAAATATTTACTCGGTTGCCGCTTTATTGTTCGTGTTGAAAATTATGATATTGATCAAGTCACAAAACAGAAAGATAAAGTCAGGACTGTTTGATTATTAAGTTGCCTGTAGTTAACACAGTAGCAACAAAGGTGATGATATTATGGGTTTTTTGTTTCCGCAGGGGAGTGCCCTGCGGTTAATTTTTTACTGGGTGAGTACTCAAAATCTGGTGCCCATCACCTCTAGCTGCATGCTTTTCTATTTATCGTGGCGAGTGTGCAGCATGTAGTTCACGTCCACGTTTGGACCCAGTTTAAAGTGGTCCGTCAGCGGATTGTAGTGCAGCCCGGTGATATGCTTTTCACGCAGCGGTGTACTGTCGACCCAGTGCATCAGTTCTGCTGGGCGAATGAACTTTTTAATGTCGTGCGTGCCGCGAGGTACCATTTTGAGCACGTACTCGGCACCGATAACGGCCATCATCCACGCTTTCGCATTGCGGTTGATGGTGGAGAAAAAGACGTGTCCACCGGGTTTGACCAACTTGGCACAAGCCTGCACCACGGATTGTGGGTCGGGAACGTGCTCCAGCATTTCCATACAGGTGACGATATCGTAGAGGCTCGGATGAGCATGTGCATGCGCTTCTACCGTTTCCTGCACATAATCGACGGCGACACCGCTTTCCAGCGCATGTAAACGCGCGACCTGCAACGGCTCTGCGCCCATATCGAGCCCGGTGACGTCCGCGCCTTCACGCGCCATGCTTTCGGCTAAAATGCCACCGCCGCAGCCGACATCCAGCACTTTCTTGCCGAACAGGCCTTCCGCGTGCAGCGAAATATAGCCCAGACGCAGCGGATTAATGCGGTGCAATGGTTTGAATTCACCTTCTAAATCCCACCAGCGTGAAGCGATAGCCTCAAATTTGGCAATCTCCTGATGGTCAACGTTCGGAGTTTGATTTTCTACATTCATGTGTCATCACTGCCTTTCGTCATCTTTATCCTGCCGCGAGTATACTCCCTTCGCGCTGCAACGTGCAGCGATGTCCGTTTTCTCTAAGGGATATCTGAGGAATAAAGTCCATCGGGAAAACAGTCTGTTTAGGGCGGAAGGGAGTTTCCCCCGAAACGGCGGTTTGTGATATAATTTTTCACCTTTTGAACTCGGGTAGATGCCTAAATAGAGGGATAGCGGCTACATGAGCGACCTTGCCAGAGAAATCACACCGGTCAACATTGAAGACGAACTGAAAAGTTCGTATCTGGATTATGCGATGTCCGTTATTGTCGGGCGTGCATTACCAGATGTTCGTGATGGACTGAAACCGGTGCACCGCCGCGTACTGTACGCGATGAACGTACTGGGTAACGACTGGAACAAACCGTATAAAAAATCCGCCCGTGTCGTCGGGGATGTCATCGGTAAATACCACCCACATGGTGACTCTGCCGTTTATGAAACCATCGTGCGTATGGCGCAGCCTTTCTCACTGCGCTACATGCTGGTTGATGGTCAGGGCAACTTCGGTTCGATTGACGGCGACTCCGCTGCGGCCATGCGTTATACCGAAATTCGCATGTCGAAAATTGCTCATGAACTGCTGGCCGATCTCGAAAAAGAGACGGTCGATTTTGTGCCGAACTATGACGGCACCGAGCAGATTCCTGACGTCATGCCTACGCGTATTCCCAACCTGCTGGTTAACGGTTCTTCCGGTATCGCCGTCGGGATGGCAACGAATATTCCACCGCATAACTTGACAGAAGTCGTGAACGGCTGTCTGGCGTATATCGACGATGAAAACATCAGCCTCGAAGAGTTGATGGAGCACATCAAAGGCCCGGATTTCCCGACGGCGGCGATCATCAATGGCCGACGTGGCATTGAAGAAGCCTATCGCACTGGGCGCGGTAAAATTTACATCCGTGCGCGTGCTGAAGTGGAAGCAGACGCGAAAACCGGACGTGAAACCATCATCGTGCATGAAATTCCGTATCAGGTGAACAAAGCGCGCCTGATCGAGAAAATCGCCGAACTGGTCAAAGATAAACGTATCGAAGGTATTAGCGCACTGCGTGACGAATCTGATAAAGACGGTATGCGTATCGTCATCGAGATTAAACGTGACGCCGTGGGCGAAGTGGTACTGAATAATCTGTATTCCCTGACGCAGCTTCAGACGTCATTCGGCATCAACATGGTCGCTCTGCATCAGGGCCAGCCGAAGATCATGCCGCTGAAGGACATTCTGGTTGCGTTTGTGCGCCACCGCCGTGAAGTGGTGACGCGTCGTACCATTTTTGAACTGCGTAAAGCCCGTGACCGTGCCCACATTCTGGAAGGTCTGGCGATTGCGTTGGCGAACATCGATCCGATTATCGAACTGATTCGTCGTGCTGCATCACCTGCTGAAGCGAAAGCCGCGCTGATCGCACAAGCATGGGAGCTAGGTAGCGTGGCTACCATGTTGGAACGTGCGGGCGATGATGCTGCGCGTCCAGAGTGGCTGGAGCCAGAGTTCGGTATCCGTGACGGTCACTACTACCTGACCGAACCGCAGGCGCAGGCGATTCTGGATCTGCGTTTGCAGAAACTGACCGGCATGGAGCACGAAAAGCTGCTTGATGAATATAAAGCGCTGCTGGCGGAGATCGCCGAGCTGCTTTATATCCTCAATAGCCCTGAGCGCCTGATGGAAGTGATCCGCGAAGAGCTGGAAGCGATCAAAACGCAATACAGCGACGAGCGCCGTACGGAAATCACGGCGAACACCGCTGACATCAACATCGAAGATCTGATCAACCAAGAAGATGTTGTCGTTACGCTGTCTCATCAGGGTTACGTGAAGTATCAGCCGCTGAGTGACTATGAAGCCCAGCGTCGCGGTGGTCGTGGCAAGTCTGCTGCTCGTATTAAAGAAGAAGACTTTATCGATCGTCTGCTGGTGGCCAACACCCACGACACGATTCTGTGCTTCTCCAGCCGTGGTCGCTTGTACTGGATGAAGGTGTATCAACTGCCGGAAGCCAGCCGCGGTGCGCGCGGTCGTCCGATTGTCAACCTGCTGCCGCTTGAGCCGAATGAGCGTATTACCGCGATTCTGCCAGTGCGTGAATACGAAGAAGGCCGCCATATCTTCATGGCAACTGCGAGCGGTACGGTCAAGAAAACGGCGTTGACGGAATTCAGCCGTCCGCGTAGTGCGGGGATCATCGCGGTTAACCTGAACGAGGGGGACGAGCTGATTGGCGTTGACCTGACCGGCGGTAGCGATGAAGCGATGCTGTTCTCTGCGGAAGGCAAAGTGGTTCGCTTCTCCGAGCAGGCGGTGCGTTCGATGGGCCGAACGGCAACGGGCGTCCGTGGTATCAACCTGCAAGGCGAAGATCGCGTCGTTTCTCTGATCATTCCTCGCGGCGAAGGCGATATCCTGACCGTCACGCAAAATGGCTTTGGTAAGCGTACTGCTGTGAGCGAGTACCCGACCAAGTCGCGTGCGACGAAAGGGGTTATCTCTATCAAGGTCAGCGAACGTAACGGTAAAGTGGTTGGCGCGGTTCAGGTTGATGCCGCAGACCAGATCATGATGATCACCGATGCGGGAACGCTGGTGCGTACTCGCGTGTCTGAAGTCAGTATCGTTGGCCGTAACACGCAGGGTGTCACGCTGATTCGTACGGCGGAAGACGAACATGTTGTCGGCCTGCAACGCGTTGCTGAGCCGGTAGAAGATGAGGAGCTGGATGGCGTGGTAAAAGTTGAAGGCGAAGTTGCCGAAGACGATGATGCTATCGATGACATTGATGGCGATGATGATATCGCTGAAGATGACGAATAAGCCTTTTTATTAAACCGGAATGAGTAGAGTAAGCCAGCGCAATGCGCTGGCTTTTTTTATCGACTCTCGGTAGTGTATCAGCCAACTGGTTCTTCCCTTATTCAACGGTATCCATTTGAAATATCTCGCCTCATTCCAGACCACATTAAAGGTGTCCCGCTATTTATTTCGGGTTCTGGCGGTCATGCTGTGGGTATTGTGCGCGCTGATATCCGTTTTTTATGTCACTAAAGTATTGAATGAAAAAGAATCAGAGCTGCGGCAGGAATATAACCTCAGCTTTGATCAGTCGCAGGGTTACATCCGACACGCATCGGATATTGTGCGCGAACTCCAGTATCTGGCGGTAAATCGCCTGATGTTGGCAAGAGAAAAGGCAGAGCCGCCAACGGAAGGGGGCCCTGGTGTTTCCGTTTATGCACTGGCTCCCGGCGCGACGTGTTCCACGCAATATGGCGGGAATGCGGCGCTGCTCTCATTGAGCCATTTTTTCAACGGCTGGCAGGATAATTTCTCTGCCGTCTACGATCTTAATCGGGTCTTTTTTGTCGGCGGCGATCGGCGCTGCATGGTTGATTTTGGCATCCGTAACCAGTCGCTCGACCGTGATAACTTGCTTAAAAATGTGCAGGATCGGTTTCAGGATCAGAAGAAGAGTCGCCCCCAAACTGGACGCGATGAAACGGTCTATTGGATTACCCCTGCCTCTATTCCCGATGTCGGCTATTTATATGCGCTGACGCCGATATATGTGGATAACAAGCTGGAAGTCATCATGGGGATTGAACAGACGATTCGTCTGGATGACTTCGTCACCATGGGTAAATTTCCGATCAGTGCCCGGCTGCTGGATCAATATAATCAGGTGGTTTTGCAGTTTTCCGATGATAAAGAGCGGTACGCTTCTTCGGTTGGCGGTTATCCCTCCGATCATAACTATTTTGGCTATGTGAATGGGTATGATGAACTCATTCTGAAGAAGTCGCTGTCGCCGACATCATTCAGCATCGTATATTCGCTGCCGTTGACGGTGTTGATCTCCCATATCAGCGCATTGATGATCAATATGCTGGTGCTGAATATGCTCTCGGCTATCTTGCTGTTTGTGCTGGTGCTGGTGTTTGAGCGGAAAATGCTGTTGCCATCGGAAATCAATGCATTCCAACTGGAAGAAAACGAGCAATTCAACCGCAAAATTGTCGCATCGGCACCAGTCGGTATTTGTATCCTGCGTATTAATGACGGCACGAACATCCTCAGTAACGAGCTGGCGCACAACTATCTCAACCTGTTGACCCACGAGGATAGGCTGCGAATTACCCGCATTATTTGCGAGCAGCAGTCCAAGTTTGTGGATGTCATGACCAGCCGCAATCATCACCTGCAAATCAGCTTTGTCCATTCGCGCTATCGTAATGAAAACGTGGCGATTTGTGTGCTGCTGGACGTCAGTGCGCGGGTCAAAATGGAAGAGTCGCTACAGGAAATGGCGAATGCCGCCGAGCAGGCAAGCCAGTCTAAATCGATGTTCCTGGCTACTGTCAGCCATGAATTACGTACGCCGCTGTACGGGATTATCGGTAACCTCGATTTACTGCAAACCAAATCGCTGCCGCAGGATGCCAACCGTCTGGTTGCAGCGATGAGCAACTCTTCCTCGCTGCTGCTGAAAATCATCAGCGATATCCTCGATTTTTCCAAGATTGAGTCGGAACAGCTGAAGATCGAAGCGTGTGAGTTTGCACCGCATGAAGTCATCAGCCACATCACCAGCAACTATCTCCCGCTGGTGGTCAAAAAACGCCTGACGCTGTACTGCTTTATCGATCCCAATGTACCGGTCAGCCTGTTCGGCGATCCCGTACGTTTGCAGCAGGTGTTATCTAACCTGCTGAGTAACGCCATCAAATTCACGGACACAGGCTGCATCATTTTCGAAGTCGGCTGCCGCGATGGTTATCTGGAATTTGTGGTGCGTGATACTGGCGTGGGCATTCAGCCTCGCGAGGCGGTGAAGCTGTTTGACCCGTTCTTCCAGGCTGGGAGCGGTGTTCAGCGTCATTTTCAGGGGACAGGCTTAGGGCTGGCGATTTGTGAAAAGCTGGTCAATCTGATGGATGGAGACATTACCATTGAGTCGGAACCTGGGCTTGGCAGCCTGTTTGGTGTCCGAATTCCGCTGTATAAAGCGCGCTATGCTCCAGCGGCGATCAACGCCAGCCTGCAAGGGAAAATTTGTTGGTTGAGGATACGCAATGCCCGGCTGGAGGCTTATCTGCTGACGCTGTTACAGGAGCAAGGGTTGCAGGTGGCGCGTTACCAGAATCAAACTGTGTCACCTGATGATGTGATGATTAGCGATTACGTGTCAGAAGAGGCCGTTAACGTTCGGGCGCATATCGTGATGAGCGGCGCGCATACTGGGTCAGCGCAGGAAGTGAGCGACGGGCACTGGGTGCAAGGGGCGTCCACACCTCAACATCTGCCGGATTTGCTGGAAAAAATCTATCGTTCAGAAAACGAGGATAAGACTCGTACAGAGATTTCACTGCCGCTGACTAACTATGTACGAGCTGAGAATGGTGACATTATGATTCTGGTGGTTGACGATCACCCGATCAATCGTCGACTACTGGCGGATCAGCTAGGCTCTCTGGGCTATCAGGCAATGACGGCGAATGATGGCGTAGATGGTCTGAGTGTGTTGAGTAAAAACCATATTGATATCGTGTTGACGGATGTCAATATGCCGAATATGGATGGTTATTTGTTCACACGACGTATGCGCGAGCAGGGGTTACGTTTCCCGGTTATCGGCGTGACGGCAAATGCGTTGGCGGAAGAAAGAGAGCGTTGCCTCGGGGCTGGGATGGATCACTGTTTGTCAAAACCGGTTACGCTGGATACGTTGCAGCAGGCGTTGGCGCATTACAGTAACGTGGTGCGTCATGCGAGAACATCCGAGGAATAACCTGCACCAGCGGCTGCCGGTGCAGGAGGGGAGATGCTTAGTCTACCTGCGTCGCGCCGCCGTTAACGGAAGACAGGTAATTCAGCAGGGCGATATCGTTCTCGACGCCCAGCTTAGTCATGGCTGACTTTTTCTGGCTACTGATCGTTTTGATACTGCGATTCAGTTTTTTGGCGATTTCGGTAACCAAAAAGCCTTCTGCAAACAAACGCAGCACTTCACTTTCTTTCGGGGACAGGCGTTTGTCGCCGTAGCCGCTGGCGCTGATTTTCTCCAGCACTTTGGATACGCTATCCGGCGTGAATTTCTTCCCTTTTTGCAGGGCAGCCAGCGCTTTGGGTAAATCGGTCGGCGCACCCTGTTTCAGCACGATGCCTTCGATATCCAAATCCAGCACCGCGCTCAGAATCGCCGGATTATTGTTCATGGTAAGAACAATAATAGAAAGGTGAGGGAAATGGCGCTTAATGTATTTAATGAGGGTAATACCATCGCCGTATTTATCGCCTGGCATGGATAAATCGGTGATTAAAACATTAGCGTCCAGCTTAGGTAGATTATTGATCAGCGCTGTTGAGTCTTCAAATTCGCCAACCACATTGACCCATTCAATCTGCTCAAGCGATTTTTTGATGCCAAAAAGGACAATAGGATGGTCGTCGGCAATAATTACGTTTAAGTTACTCATCGTTTTGGTTACTCATCTTGTTGGCTACCTTGCTGCCCTTTAGGTTCTACTGGGGATAGTAATGCACTGACAAACCTCTCAATTTCATGAAGGTTAGCCTCGATCTGTTCACTATCATGCGCGGTAATATGCTGTTCAAGCTGTTCACACAACAGTTTGCCTGGATGCAGATTAAGCATGGCAAACACGCCTTTCAGCCGGTGTGCCGTCTGCGAAAGCGACGGAAAATCGCCTGCTTCCACTTCAGTATACAGCCTCTTTAAATCATCCGGTACTGTCTCCACGAACAGCGAATAATAGTCGCTTGCTGCCAATTGTTCGGCGTAAAATTCGACATTATCCGGTTCCCCTTCCTGTAGCGAATCGGGTGATTTTTCCAGTTGTAGCTCAATCAGCTTAAGTAATGCCTCCAGCAGGAGGTGGCTGATATTATAATTTACCCGCAAACGGCGCGGGCCCAAAGGCGTTACGGTGCCATCGTCATGACTCAACAGTAGCGTATAATCTGCTTTTTTCTCCGGGTCATCAGTCATGCAGATATCCGCTTCCTGATTAATCTGACGTTCATCGCTAACCAGATAATTCGCACCCCAGCCCGTCAGCATATTGCCGACAATATGCTGTACTTCATCAGACGTCACATCCAGCAGAACGGTAATACCATCCAGCAGTTTTTCTTCCTCAACGGGAAGCGCTTCTGGCTCCAGTTTTAGCGTCAGAATATAGTGTGTGCCTAATCCGGCCTTACTGTTGATAGTTAACGCGCCGCCCAGTTTATTACAGAGTTGATTGCACAAAAATAAGGTCAATCCTGAATTTTGTCCGAAACGATCGGAAGTTGCAGGATGCAGGAAGGGGTGCCGAATATTTTCCTGCTCTTTGCCTGAAACATTCGTACCCGTATCGCTGATCTGAATAATCAGCGTATCCGACTCATTATTTTTTCTATCAATCGACACCGTAATCTTGCCGTAATCCGTATTGGTCACCGAATAATTCAGCAACAGCGCCAGCGTCTTTTTCAACAGCTCGACATCGCCCACGTAGGTTTGATTCATATCCAGATTGTAATGATGGAATAGTGTCAGACCTTTTTGATTCAATCGTGGCAGCAGCTCAAGGAGAACATGGTCGATAACCGTCAGTGGTGAAAAACTCTCGTTGACCACATTCCATTCCTGCGCTTCCAGCTTTTCGTGCAAGGCAATATTTTCCAGCAGCTCAATCGCGCAGCGGGTATCCGCCGTTAGCTGATCCAGTGTGGGCGTCGGTACGGTTGCTGTCTCGCTGTGGCGTAGCGCCTGAATATGCTGTCGCAGTGAAATCAGCGGCTGTTTGAATTCGCTGAGCAGGTTTTGGAATAACCGTTTTCTGGCATGAATATTCTTTTCGTATTCACGCTGGGCGAGCAGCAATTTCCGCTGTACCAGAATCTCTTTATCCTGTTCACGCAGCAGGAAGAGGCAATAGTCAGGTGAATATTGGCTGCGGATTTGGCGTATTTCATACATCTCATTATTAATCGTGACCTGAATGACGCCCTGATGCTCGTCCGCCATATTGGTGATTTTTTGCAGGCTCAGGTGCGGAAGCAGCTGCTCTGCACGCTCGTTTTGCATGACCACTTTGTTGCTGCTGAAATCATAAACCAGCAAACCCATTGGAATTTTGCTTGCCATTTCGCGGTAAATATTCAGTTTTTTTTCCAACTGATAAGATAAATCTTCTCTAGGATGCGTATTTTTCCGACGGAAAAGATAAAAGCCTGCAATGGATACACTCAGCAGAACCAGATTCAGGAGCAGAAGCCAGACGTTATTACGCAATGAATCAATAATCAGGACTTTTACGGGTACCTGAAAAACGATTTTTATTGGGGCATTTACGAGCGTGGCGGAAATTTCAATATTGGAACCGTGAAACTGCACGTCTGTCGTGCCTTCGTCGTTACCACTGCTGTCGATATTGCTGGCCGCAGGTGTATCCGGCTTCAGCATAAGATGTTCACGCGGAATGGTGTCTGGAATTAAATCGTTAATCGGCAGATCGAACGCCAGGATCGTTGCCAGATGACCTGGCTGATTGAATGTGGTACGCAGCGTAAAATAGTAGTCGTTATAGAAGCGTAATTTACGCAGTGGAGAAAAACTTTCGCGCTCGTCTAGCACATTCGCCTGTTGCAGCATTTCTGTACGACGGGCTTCAGCGATGACCGTTATATAATTGCCACGAAACTGTGAGGAGATATCTTTCAGTGTCTGCGTAGAAATCATCGTCAGGCTGTTGTCGATGCCATTCAGATAGTACATGGAGTAGACGTTATTCTCGGCACCCCAGAGGATATCGAGATAACGGGATATCCGGCGCACTGAGATGAGCGTCTTTTTATCATGTTGCCCAAAAATAAGGGCGTCCGTTTTCTGACCGTTTTTTTCTACGTAGAAAACATTTGGCATTAAACTAATGGCGCTAATGTTGGGGTCGCTAGCAGAAGGTTCGTTATTCAAGTTGCCGTATATTTGATAGGTGAAAAAACGGTAGGTATCGACGCGTTTCTGTATGCCTTGGGCAATTGCCGTTAGCGAATGTTTTTTGTCCGCTAGCAGATTGTTGATGTAGCTATAGCCGAATGTTCCGGTAATCAGGAGCGAGAGCACCGTAAGGAGTGAAAAATAACGCAGGATAATGGCTGGCATCAATTAACGCTCCTGATTAGCGGATAACGGCACGCGCGCTGGCGCTAACGCCCAGCAATAGCAGTGCGACAAACCCGAATGCGGTAGCCAAATTGCTGAACTGTGCAATAAAGCCAAGAATAGTCGGGCCGATCAGAATACCTGCATAGCCTACCGTGGTAATGGAGGCGATGGCCAGATTCGGCGGCATGATCTTTTGATTCCCCGCGGCGCTGAAAAGGATCGGCACCACATTCGATGCGCCGATACCCACCATCACAAAGCCAAGAATGGCGGTGATTGCATTATCAATGCTGATCGTTAACACCAGACCGAGTGCGGCGCAGAGGCTGCCGCCGGTCAGAATCGCGTAGCGGCCGAGCGCATTAACAATACGATCGCCGTTCAGCCTGCCTAGCGTCATCGCAACGGAAAACGCCGCATAGCCCATGCCCGCCTGCGCGCCGCTCAGGTTGCGTTCAACCGTTAAGAAGAGGGCGCTCCAGTCCAGTATGGAACCTTCGGCTAAGAACATGATGAAGCACAGTGAGCCAATGAACATCACCCAGCCGCGCGGGATGACAAACAGAGGGCCGTCATCATCTTGATTTGTGGTGCGCAGCAGGTGTTTGTGTGCTGTTGCCATCACTATCAGCATGAGTGCGACAATCGCCAGAATTGCCATTAGCGGAGACAGGCCAAGCCACAGCAGGGCGCTAACACCGCCTGCGCCGACAATCCCCCCGATGCTAAAGAAACCATGAAAACCTGACATCATCGCCCGGCCGCTCGCCCGTTCCACGATGACGGCCTGAATATTCATCGCGACATCAATCATGCCCATGGACGCGCCGAAAAAGAGCAGCGTTATCGCCATCAGAGGCAGCGTTTCCGCCTGCGTCAGCGCGGGCAATACCAGACAAAGCAGCGCGCTTGCCAGCAAAATAACGCTGCGGCACCCCAGTTTACTGGTGAGAAAACCGGTCAACGGCATGGCTAAGAGCGAGCCAATACCGAGAGAAAGCAGCAACATCCCCAGAGAGGCATCACTGATAGCCAGCCGCATTTTGACAAAGGGCACCAGCGGCGCCCAAGCAGCCATAGCAAAGCCCGCAACAAAGAAAACGAGGCGCGTGGCTGCCTGTGCTTTCTTGCCTGGCAGATTCTGATTAATGCATAACGGGTTGGAATTCAGTGTTGTACTCATCCTGAATGAGGCTATCCGGTCGACGTAACAAGGGCCTATTTTTACCATAATTAGCGGTCTGAATGGAAAGAATCCTGGTGTGCGGTTTTGGCGCGAGGGAAGAAGGAAGGCTTGGGGCCGTGGAGCGGGCAAAAAAATGCCGATTAGATAATCGGCAAAAGAATTGGTCAATTGAAGCAATAATGATGATGGAAGAGGATTTTAGAGCGATGTGCGTGACCCGTTTTGCCGTTTGGTGCGATTTCAGTCCGTCCTCGGCATTATGGTCTTGCGTAACCTCTCACCCACGGCGTGTTTTTTTCCCGTATAATCCCCTACTTTGTGTTAGGTCTCCGGGGTAACGGTGAAACAACTTTCCGACTTGCTGCGGCATCTGCAGCAGGATTTGCGCGAGCCACAGCCTGAACGCGCAGGTTTCAGACAAATAACGCGTTCATTACGTCTCAGCGAAACGTCTGAGCTATTGCCGTGGCTGGCGACCCAGCCAGTGTACCCCCAGTTCTATTGGCAGCATCGTCAGGATCGTGAAGAAGCCGCCGTGTGCGGCAACGTGTGCGGGTTTCGCCACCTTCAGGATGCTGAGGCATTCCTCGTTCAGCAGCAGTGCGATCCCGATGTGCGCATCTGGGGACTGAACGCGTTTAATCAAACGAAAGAGGACGGTGCTTCTTCACCCGGCTACCTGTTTTTGCCCCGTGCGGAACTGCGGCGTCAGGATGAGATGCTCAGCCTGAGTATTAACCTGTTCAGTGACACCTCGTTGCAGCAGGATGCCGTTGAAGCTTCGGCATTTATTAACCTGCTTCTGCCACCCGCGTCGCAGCCTCTTTTGCATGCGGAAGTCCAATCCGTCGGGCATCAGCCGGAGCGTCAGGGGTGGATTGATTTGCTCCACCGTGCGCTGCATGACATCAATGCTGGGCTGATGGAAAAAGTGGTTCTGGCGCGCGCGACCACGCTAACGCTTACGCGGCCGCTACAGGCCACCACCTTTATGGCCGCCAGCCGAGCGGCAAATCACCACTGTTTCCATTTCATGCTGGCGCACGATGCGCGCCATGCGTTTCTCGGCTCCAGCCCGGAGCGGCTTTATCGCCGTCGGGGTAGTGAACTGGAAACTGAGGCGCTGGCGGGGACGGTGGCAAGCGATCGCGATGCGCGCAAAGCCGCTGAACTGGCCGACTGGTTGATGAATGACACCAAAAATCAGTGTGAGAACATGCTGGTGGTGGATGATATTTGTCAGCGGTTACAGCAGTCCGCGCTGTCGCTGGATGTGATGCCGCCGGAAATTGTGCGCCTGCGTAAAGTACAGCATCTGCGCCGTACCATTCACGCCACGCTGCGCACTGCATCCGATAGCGCGTGCCTGAATGCGTTACAGCCCACGGCAGCCGTCGCGGGCCTGCCGAGGCAAGAGGCTCGCCGTTTTATTGCTGAACATGAACCGTTTGAACGCGGCTGGTATGCCGGTTCCGCAGGTTACCTTTCGCGTCAGCAGTCTGAATTCAGCGTGGCGCTACGTTCGGCCGAAGTGCGGGATCATGTTTTAACGCTTTATGCCGGTGCCGGAATTGTGGCGGCTTCTGATCCAGAACAAGAATGGCAGGAGTTAGAAAACAAAGCAGCAGGGCTAAGATCCCTGTTAGACGGTGATATGTCATAGTTTTGTTTTATGGTTGTTGTGCGAGGTACTGGTTTATATCAAAGTCAGCGTGAGAAAAAAAAATATAATAAGGCTGATCTCGATGTTTGCTGAAGGGCACCAGACCGCCAACAGTTTGATCATTATTATTTGCTTAATACCCTAAATAATTCGAGTTGCGTGAAGGCGGCTTGAAGCATAACGGATATAACCTGCAACCTGAGTTGTTGAGTACAACATGTCAACAAGTGTATTTAATCGCCGCTGGGCTACATTACTGCTGGAATCGCTGACCCGCCACGGTGTCCGGCATGTCTGCATCGCGCCTGGTTCGCGCTCTACGCCGTTGACGCTGTCTGCGGCGGACAATCACGCACTGATTTGCCACACGCATTTCGATGAGCGGGGGCTCGGGCATCTGGCGCTGGGGCTGGCAAAAGCCTCGCGTGAGCCGGTTGCGATTATCGTGACGTCAGGCACCGCTGCCGCGAACCTTTATCCAGCCATCATCGAAGCTGGGCTGACCGGTGAACGTCTGGTGGTTCTGACGGCCGACCGCCCACCAGAGCTGATTGACTGCGGTGCAAATCAGGCGATTCGCCAACATGCATTGTATGCTTCACACCCCACGCTGGCGCTGGATTTGCCGCGCCCCACGCCCGACATTCCGGCTAGCTGGCTGGTTTCCTCTGTGGATAGCGCAATGGCGCGATTGACGCACGGCGCGTTGCACATTAATTGCCCCTTTGCTGAACCGCTGTACGGTACCGATGACGGCACGGTGTATCAGGACTGGCTGATGACGCTGGGCGACTGGTGGAACAGTCGTGAACCCTGGCTGCGTGAAATGCGCCAGAGTACGCTGGCGGTGCAGTCGGACTGGCCGCAGTGGCGACAGAAGCGGGGCGTTGTCCTCGCTGGTCGCGTGACGCCTGAACAAGGTGCACGACTCGCTGCGTGGGCGAACGAACTGGGCTGGCCGCTGATTGGCGACGTCCTGTCGCAAAGCGGGCAGCCGTTACCCTGTGCGGATATTTGGTTGGCGCATCCTGACGCAGCGGATCGCTTACGGCAGGCGGACATTGTCCTGCAGTTCGGCGGCAGCCTGACGGGTAAGCGCCTGCTGCAATGGCAGGAACAGTGCCAGCCGCAAGAATTCTGGTTAATCGATGACCTGCCGGGACGGTTGGATCCGGCTCACCATCGCGGACGCCGTCTGGTGGCGGACGTGGGCGAATGGCTGTCTGCGCATCCGGCACATAAACAAGCGCCATGGGCGGATTTGTTGGCGGATATTGCCGACAAAACGCAGCGGCAGATCGACGCGCATCTGGCTTCCCGTTTTGGTGAGGCGCAGCTGGCGCAGCGCATACCGGCGCTGTTGCCGCCGGATGGACAGCTATTTGTCGGCAACAGCCTTGTGGTTCGCCTGATCGATGCGTTGGCGCAGCTCCCGCAGGGATATCCGGTGTATGGTAATCGCGGTGCCAGCGGCATTGATGGCCTGATCTCCACGCTGGCTGGTGTACAGCGTGCTACGTCAAAAGCCACGCTGGGCATCGTCGGCGATCTTTCCGCGTTATACGATTTGAATGCGTTGACGCTGCTGCGTCAGGCTCCCGCACCGCTGGTGTTGATCGTGGTGAACAATAACGGCGGCCAGATATTTTCCCTGCTGCCGACGCCGGTTGCGCAGCGTGAAACGTTTTACTGCATGCCGCAAAATGTGGAGTTCGGCCACGCGGCCGCGATGTTTGGCCTGAATTACGTGCGTGCCGAGAGCTGGGAACAGCTGGCAGACACGGTGGCGGATTGCTGGACTCAGGGCGGCGTCACGCTGCTGGAAGTGGTGGTTGAGCCTAAAGACGGCGCGGAAACGCTCAATGAACTGGTCGCTCAGGTGGCGACGTGGGCGCACTAGAGTTTCAGAGGCCAAGCTTTCAGAGGCTAAGCTGCCGGAAAGTGACGCATGGCGCGGTGGCGCCGAGGCAGCCGTGGCTGGTGTGTCTGCATGGTTTATTAGGCAGCGGAGAAGACTGGCTGCCTGTTTTGCCGTTTTGTCGTGACTGGCCAGTGCTGCTGGTGGATTTACCCGGACACGGTGCGTCGCGAACGATTTCCACAACAGATTTTGCAGGTATCAGCCGCCAGTTAAGTAAGACGCTGTTGGATCAAGGCATTGAGAATTACTGGCTGCTAGGCTATTCGCTCGGTGGGCGTATCGCGATGTATCACGCCTGCAACGGACAGCATGACGGCATGCTGGGTCTGTTGGTCGAAGGCGGTCATCCCGGTCTGGCAACGCCGGAGCTGCGTACGGATCGTATCCACCATGATGCACGCTGGGCGCAGCGCTTTCGTCAGGAGCCGCTGCCAGCGGTCTTGCAGGACTGGTATCAGCAGGCGGTGTTTGCCGATGTGGATTCAGCGCAGCGTGAACAGCTGATCGCGCGTCGCAGCGCGAATCACGGTGCATCCGTTGCGGCAATGCTGGAAGCCACCTCTCTGGGGCGACAGCCTTTTTTAGCGGAACGCCTCCGGCAGCTGTCGATACCTTTTGTTTACTTATGCGGTGCCAGTGACGTGAAGTTTCAAACGCTGGCGGCGCAATACGGCCTGCCGTTACTGAGCGTGGCTCAGGCGGGTCATAATGCTCATCAGGCGAATCCAACGGCCTATGCCGAGCGGGTTCGCTCTTTTCTTTTGCATCACGTTAAGGATTGATAACTATGCTTTATCCGAGTGAAGACCTGCTTTACGCACCGATTGAATGGCACGATTGCAGCGGCGACTTCGCCGATATCCTCTACCATAAATCCATCGATGGCATTGCCAAAATCACCATTAACCGTCCTCAGGTTCGCAACGCATTCCGTCCGCAAACGGTAAAAGAGATGATTCAGGCGCTCGATAATGCCCGTCACGATGACGGTATCGGGACAATCATTCTGACTGGCGCGGGCGATAAGGCATTCTGCTCCGGCGGCGATCAGAAAGTACGCGGCGACTACGGCGGTTATCAGGATGACAGCGGTGTGCATCACCTGAACGTGTTGGATTTCCAGCGTCAGATCCGTACCTGTCCGAAGCCGGTTGTCGCGATGGTTGCGGGATATTCCATTGGTGGCGGACACGTTCTGCACATGATGTGTGACCTGACGATTGCGGCAGAGAACGCCATCTTCGGTCAAACGGGTCCACGCGTCGGTTCCTTCGACGGCGGCTGGGGCGCTTCTTATATGGCGCGCATCGTGGGTCAGAAGAAAGCGCGTGAAATCTGGTTCCTGTGCCGCCAGTACGATGCGGCGGAGGCGCTGGATATGGGACTGGTTAACACCGTGGTTCCGTTGGCAGAGCTGGAAAAAGAGACGGTGCGCTGGTGCCGTGAAATGCTGCAAAACAGCCCGATGGCGCTGCGCTGCCTGAAAGCGGCGCTGAATGCAGACTGCGACGGTCAGGCTGGCTTGCAGGAACTGGCGGGTAACGCCACCATGCTGTTCTACATGACGGACGAAGGGCAGGAAGGCCGTAACGCGTTCAACGAAAAACGTCAGCCTGACTTCAGCAAATTCAAACGGAATCCGTAATGCGTCAGGTCACTCTCTATCGTTACAGCGTGCCGATGGAAGCCGGAGTGGTGCTGCGTAATCAGCGTCTGAAAACCCGCTCTGGGCTTATTGTTCGCCTGCAAGACGGCGATCGATTGGGCTGGGGCGAGATCGCGCCGCTGCCGGAATTCAGCATGGAAACGCTGGCAGAGGCGGAATCAGCCGCGCTTGAACAGCTAAAATCGTGGGCTGCAGGGGCGGCATTTTCTGACGATCTTCCGCCTTCTGTTGCCTTTGGCTTGAGCTGTGCGCAGGCCGAACTGGATCAGCGTCTGCCGCAGGCGGCGGACTGTCGCAAAGCGCCATTGTGCAGCGGCGATCCTGACGAGCTGTTTGACATGCTACAGGCGATGCCGGGCGAGAAAGTGGCGAAGATCAAAGTCGGTCTGTATGAAGCGGTGCGTGACGGTATGATCGTTAACGTGCTGCTGGAAGCCTTGCCGGATCTGAAACTTCGTCTGGATGCCAATCGCAGTTGGACGCGAGCCAAAGCCGACGGCTTCGCTCGTTATGTCTCGCCGTCATTGCGTTCGCGCATTGCCTTTCTCGAAGAGCCTTGCAAAACCCGTGAGGAATCTCGCGAGTTTGCGCGGGAAACGGGCATCAGCATTGCCTGGGATGAAAGCGTGCGCGATGCGGATTTTCGGGTGGAAGCCGAGCCGGGCGTGAGCGCGATTGTGATCAAACCGACGCTGGTCGGTAGCCTCGCACGCTGCCAGCAACTGGTGCAGGAAACGCATCAAGCTGGATTAACGGCGGTGATCAGCTCCAGCATCGAATCCAGTCTGGGCTTAACGCAGCTGGCACGTCTGGCGCACTGGCTGACACCGGACACGATCCCAGGGCTGGACACGTTGGATCTGATGCATGCTCAGGTGATTCAATGCTGGCCGGAGAGCGCGTTGCCGCTGCTGGCTGCTGAGCAACTGGACGTGGTATGGCAATCCTGACTGACTGGCCGTGGCGACACTGGGCTAACCAGACGCCCCAGCCCGTCTCGTTGAATGAGTCAATCGCGCTGATTGACGACGAAACCCGCTGGAGCTGGCAGTCGCTTGCCCTGCAGGTGGATCATCTGGCAGAGCATTTCACACAGCAGGGCGTGGCGGCCGACAGTATGGTCGCGCTACGCGGGAAAAATAGTGTCCAGATGCTGTTCAGCTATCTGGCGCTGTTACAGTGCGGCGTGCGCGTGCTGCCGCTGAATCCACAGTTACCTGATGCACTCACCGAGGCGCTGCTGCCTACGCTGAATGTGGCGTATGGTCTGTGCCTGAATGATAAACCGTGGCCGAATGCGATACGTACGCTTTCTTTGCCCCCTATTTCTTTGTCATCAGACGCTTCGCCATCAGGCGATACCGAAGAAAGTCACAGCATCGACCAAGTACGCTGGCAGGCCGATCGGCTGGCGACGCTGACGCTGACATCCGGCTCCAGCGGGATGCCAAAAGCCGCGGTGCATTCATTTGCTGCCCATATCTCCAGCGCGGAAGGTGTGGTGCAGATGATAGCATTTTCCTCCAGCGACAGCTGGCTGCTGTCACTTCCACTTTTTCACGTTTCCGGGCAGGGCATCGTCTGGCGCTGGCTTGCAACAGGGGCAACCATTGTTGTCCGCGCACATCAGCCTCTGGATAGTGCACTGCGCGATTGCACCCATGCTTCTCTGGTGCCAACGCAACTGTGGCGACTGCTGTCAGAGGGGACATTCCCTTCGGCATTGAAAGCCGTATTGCTCGGCGGCGCGATGATCCCGCAGGCGCTGACGCAACAGGCAGAAGCGCGAGGCGTTAGCTGCTGGTGTGGCTATGGTCTGACGGAGTTGGCGTCCACGGTTTGCGCGAAACGTGCTGACGGGCGTTCGGGCGTCGGCATACCGCTGCTCGGGCGAGAGATCCGGCTGGTGGATGAGGAAATTCTGCTGCGTGGCAGCACGTTGGCTGCTGGCTATTGGCGTGATGGAAAACTGATTCCACTGGTCGATGATGACGGCTGGTTCCACACGCGGGATCGCGGGCTATTTACCGAGGGTGAGTGGCACATTCTGGGGCGTCTGGATAACCAATTCTTCAGCGGTGGAGAAGGGATTCAACCCGAGAATATCGAAGCCGTGCTGTTGGCACATCCTGACGTTCAACAGGCCTGCATTGTGCCTGTTGACGATGCGGAGTTCGGCCACCGTCCTGTTGCGGTATTGGAGGTGGCACAAGCCACGACGCTTGATGCGGTACGCGATTGGCTACAGCCGCAGCTTGCCGGATTTCAGCGTCCGGTCGCCTATTATGCGCTGCCCGCTGAACTGAAAAATGGTGGGATTAAGCTTTCTCGCCAGCAGGTGAAAAGCTGGGTCAATGTAGTGCACCATTCGTCCAACACAACAGGCGGCGCAGCGCGGTCGTAGGTTAGTTGTCCGGTACGCTGGTGCCGGATTTCGCTACCTTTCGCGGATGATTGGTCTGATTATTGGCGCGGTTTTCACGATCAAACAGCGCCAGTTTCTCCAGGAACCACATGTCCTGAAACCGCATCGGGCTGTGCTTGTCGGAACTCACCGTGTGAGGGGGATCGATCGTCGTAGCGCGCTTTTCTGTGGCTAATTTTCCTTCTCTCATCATCGTTTCCTTCTGCCTGTTTGTCGTCATCCGTGATGATTACTATTGTTCACTTTGTCTTTTTTGAGCAAATAGGCGGCGCTTATTGCTGCTATTGTCAGCAGCGCTGAAGGCAAACTTTCATGATTATTAAAAGAATAAATCGCTGCTCAGGGCAATTTCATGCTGGAGTGAGGGGGCGTTTCGGGTAGAATCGGCACCGATAACACCTTTACACGCGCGTTTAACGACGGTTTTTAAGGATATTGAAAATGAAAAAGTTTGTGATTGCCTGTGCGGGAAGCTTGTTACTTGCAAGCGCTTCTGTACATGCCATTAGCCTTTCCGGGGAAGCAGGTCGCGATTACGCTGGTGCCAGTGCGGGCTTCGGTCTGGGCATTCCTGGGCTTGCGGGCAATGTGAGCTATGCCCACGGCGACAACAACAATGATGTATACGGCTTCGGCTTGGGATACACCATTCCTGTTGGCCCACTCAAACTGACTTTGGGGGGCAAAGCGCTGTACCTGAATCAGGATCACGGCAATGATGGCTATGGCGTCGCACTGGGCGGTGGCGTGCAGTGGCCGCTGAGCCGTCAGTTCTCGCTGTATGGTGAAGGTTACTATTCACCGGATTCCTTCTCCAGCCATGTCGACCACTATGTTGAAGGGAAAGCAGGCGTACGCTGGCAGGTGTTTGCACCGTTGAGCGTTGATGTCGGCTACCGCTACATCAATATGGCGCGTGAAAACGGCCCAGATAACAGATTGGCGGATTCTGCCTATATTGGCGTTGGTCTGAACTTCTAATATACCCGTCATACTTCAAGCCGCAGGTGTGTTGGCTTGATGCTGTGAGTGGAAACAAAAAAGAGCGTGAATGCTTAGTTCACGCTCTTTTTTTATGACGGACATCCTTGTCCGCCACCCTTCGGGCCGTCGCAAGCGACGTTGAAAAACGCTCCCAGCGTTTTTTTATGCACGTAAGGTTAACTGATTGACGGTAGCCAGCCCGCGACCATCGCCAGTTGGATCAGGATAATTGCTACGCCGCTGGTGAAGACCAGTGCCAGGACCGGCGCGCCACCGCGCGTTGCGCATATTTCAGGACGCTGTTTGCGTACCTGCCAGCTCAGTAAGGCGGGAATAAGCAGTGCCAGTACAGCCAGCGCAATCGCCGCATAGCCTAGCGCCATCACAAACCCTTGCGGATAAAAGAGGGCAAACACCAGCGGGGGAATAAAGGTCAGTAAGCCCGTTTGCGCGCGCCCGATGATGCTATTTTTACGTTTAAACAGATCGGCTAAATAATCGAACAATCCAAGCGCCACGCCGAGGAAAGAGGTCGCCAGTGCCAGATCGGCAAACAGGTGGACGGCCAGTTCAACATGCGGTGAGGCAACCAGCGTGCGAATAGCCTGCATCAACCCATTCAATCCCGCCTGATCGGCCAAAATAGCGTTGAATGTTGAAGAGCTGAGACTGCCCAGCATTACGAGCTGCCAGAAAATATACGCAATCAGCGGTATCACGCTACCGATAAGGAATATCCGGCGCAGCTTACGGCTGTCGCCCCCCATGTAGTGCACGATACTGGGGATACTGCCGTGAAAGCCGAAGGATGTCAGAATGACGGGTAATGCCGAGAGTGTCAGACCTTGTTGCAGCGGTAGCGTTAGCAGGTTGACGCGCTGAATATGCGGCACCATGACGGCCAGCATGATGACGAGCATCAGTACTTTGCCGCTAAACAGGATGCGGTTAAACAAATCGACGGAGGATGTGCCGATACAAACGACGCCGCCGGCAACCAGCGTAAAGAGCAGAATGCCTGCGGACAACGGAAGTGAGTAGCCACTCCACTGGCTGATACTGCTGGCGAGCAGCTCGCCTGCGCCGCTGATATAGGCTGCCGTTAGCGCATACATCAGAAATAGCATACTGAAACCGGTGATCCACTGTCCCCAGCGGCCGAGGTAGATTTTTGCCAACGTGCCCAGTCCGGTGTGCGACGGCTGATGTTGATACACTTCAACCAGCAATAAGGCGCTGTAACACATCAGTGCCCACAAACCGATTAATATCATCAATGTAGTACCAAACCCGACGCCAGCGGTGGCTAACGGCATCGCCAACATTCCAGCTCCTATAGTGGTGCCTGCAACGATAAAAATGCTGCCAAGAGTACGATTTTTCACCTATTCCTCTATAAATAGCGTGGCTATCCAGATATTTTTGGCAGCAGGGTAGAGTATTCAGTGATTTCTGTCAAAACGCCGTTACGAGAGGTGTAATTTTATATTTACACTGGAGTGAGGCTCACTGGCGGTGGCGTATTTTTCGGCGGGCTGAAAGAAATATTGTGTTTGTTCATCCGACTTTTTAAAGTGGTTTCAGGATCGTCACGAGGAATAAAAAAATGCTTAGGGTCGAGATGTTATGTACCGGCGATGAAGTGCTGCATGGTCAGATTATTGATACCAATGCGGCCTGGCTGGCGGATTATCTGTTTCAGCAGGGATTACCGATGACCAGCCGGATGACGGTGGGGGACGATCTCGATGCGCTGGTGACTGCGATAACGCAGCGTAGCCAGATAGCCGATATCCTGATTGTGAACGGCGGCCTGGGGCCGACCAGCGACGATCTCAGCGCGTTGGCAGCGGCCACCGCAGCAGGAGAAGGGCTAGTTGAGCACGCGGAATGGCTGGCGCGTATGGAGGCGTTCTTTGCCGAGCGCGGCAGAGTGATGGCACCGAGCAACCGCAAACAGGCGCAAATCCCCGCTAGCGCGGAAATGGTGGATAACCCAGTGGGCACCGCCTGTGGTTTTGCGCTGCAACTGAACAAGTGCCTGATGTTTTTTACGCCGGGCGTGCCGTCTGAGTTTAAGGTCATGGTCGATCAGCAAATTATGCCGCGCCTGCGCGAGCGTTTTGCCGTCACTGATGCCCCGTTGTGCTTGCGCCTGACGACCTTTGGCCGTTCTGAAAGCGATCTGGCAAGTCAGTTGGATGGCATGGCGTTACCGCCGGGTGTGGTGCTGGGCTACCGCTCTTCTATGCCGATTATCGAGCTGAAGCTGACTGGCCCTGCTGCCCAGCAGGAAAATATGGAGCAACTGTGGGAAACAGTGCGCACCGTGGCAGGGGAAAATACCCTCTTTGAAGGAACCGAGGGGTTACCGGCACAGCTGGCACGACGTCTGGTCGAGCGTGATATGACGCTGGCAGTGAGTGAACACTTTACGGCAGGATTGCTCAACTGGCAGCTCCAGTCGGCGAACGTTCCGCTGGTGGGTGGAGAACTGCTGGCAAATGCTGACGATAGCAGCCTGTCTGGGTTAGTGGACTATGCTCGCCATCTGGCGGAGCGTCAGGGGGCATCGTTAGCGCTGGTCGTGGGGCGTCGGGATGATGCTGAACTGTCATTAGCGTTGCATACGCCGGAAGGATCTTTCGCCCAAACGATACAGTTCAACGTACAGCGTTACAGCCTGAAGACCCATCAGGACGTTATCGCAATGTTGGCGATGAACATGCTGCGCCGCTGGCTAAATGGGTGGTCTGTCTACGGCGGACATGGTTGGATAACGGTGCTAAGAACGCTTTAGAGTAAAAAACATTCTCATATGAAAGACAGACAATAATTTGTATGCGTTCTGATTTTGTTGTTTTTTATTTTCCGGCGTCAAACGCTGTGCTGAGGTGGGCGTGACCGTCGGGTGAGCCGCATGGATGCGGCGAAAGTCAGTGCCGCGTCGGGAACGCGTCACTGACGGCCCGAATAACGGTAACGAACGCCGAAGGTACCGCGAAGCGGCGCAGCGTCCGCCAAATAGCCAGAGGCCAAGGAGCTGCGGCGACTGAGCGCTCCTTGTCGGGCGAGTGATGAAATGACAGAAAAGTAGGGTGGTTAGCACGCCCGAAACTATCACAGTAATTCAGCATAAGGTGATGAAAAAACAACACTGCTAATGCCTGCAAATAAAAAGGCCAGAATCAACGTTCTGGCCTTTTTCACAAGATAAATCAATATAATAACGAATAGAGCTGTCGGCGGTAGCGGGCGGCGAGGGCGTCGCTGGTGCCGAGGGCGGCCATGATGTCCATCAGCGTTTTACGTGCGCTGCCGTTAGCAACGGCCAGATCTTTCTTCAGGAATCCCATCAGCAGTTCAAGCGCTTCTTCGTTACGGCCGACCTGATGCAGTTGCAGAGCCAGCTGTACCGCGAGATCCGCATTTTGCGGATCGGCGTCCAACTGCTGCTGTAGATGCTGAATTTCCGGCGTGTCTGCCGCCTGTTTCAGCAATTCAATTTGAGCCACGAGGCTATGGTAACGCGTGTCTCGATCTTGCAAAGGAATAGTAGCCAGTACGGCCTCAGCATCTTCACTGCGTTTAATTTGAATCTGCACTTCCGCCAGCATCAGACCGATGTCACTGCGCTGCTGGCTGAGTTGCCAGGCGTCTTTCAGCAGTTGCATCGCTTCCGGCAGTTTGTCTTCCTGAATCAGCTGCTGTGCCTGTGCCACTTTCAGCTCTTCTTCTTTCGGCAGCGCGCGTTTCAGCAATTCACGAATGGCTTCTTCCGGCTGTGGCCCTTGAAAACCATCCAGCGGCTGCCCGTCTTTAAACAGATAAACGGTTGGGATTGAGCGCAGGCCAAACTGAGCCGCTACGCGCTGTTCGGCATCACAGTCAACCTTCGCCAGAACAAACTGCCCTGCGTATTCCTGCGCCAGTTTGTCCAGCACAGGCTCCAACTCCAGACAGTGTTGGCTACGCGCGGACCAGAAGTAAAACAGGACTGGCAGTGTCGTGGAGTGTTCCAACACCTGATGCAGGTTGGATTCGTTGACGTCAACGATAGTCGCTTGTTGTTCTAACATGAGTAGTCTCTCTTACTTCTTGAATTCGTTTTACCTTTAAATGGGGCCTGCCAGTGTCACTTACAAGCCTCGTGCAGAGATGAGTGCACAATTCGTCATCCTCTGCTGCCTTATCCTCGTACTACTTTATCCAGCAGGCACCCCGGGAGCAGACGGCGCAGCCAGGTTAAGGCGTGCGCCACCAGCGTCACTGGGTAGCGTAATTTTGGCCGTGAACTTTCCAGCGCATGGTGGAGCTTCGGTAATATCGCTTCCGGCGGTAGCGTGAAACGTTTGGCGATGCCGGGGTTGGTGACTGGTTTGTCTGTCTGCGTCTGTGCCACGTTAGTGGTAAAGCGCGTGCTGATCGGACCGGGCTCAATCAGGCTGACGTGCAGGCCGCTGCCGTGAAGTTCCATACGCAACGCATCTGACCAGGCTTCCAGCGCATATTTGCTGGCGGCATACGCACCGCGACCCGGCGTTGACACCAACCCCAGCACGGAACTGGTCTGGATGATACGGCCTTCACCATGCGGCAGCATCGCGGGTAATAATAGCTGTGTGAGCTGATGCGTGCCGAACAGGTTGCTGGAAAACTGCTGTTCAAGCTGCTGGCGCGAAATGGTATTCAACGGGCCATACAGACCATATCCAGCGTTATTAAACAAACCGTACAGACGGTTATCGGTCAGTCTGATCACCTCCGCCGCGGCCTGTTCCACGCTGGTGCTGTCATCCAGATCGAGCGTAATCGCCTCCAGACCCAGCGTGGTCAGACGCGCCATATCCTCTGCGCGACGGCAGGCTGCAATCACGTGATAGCCGCGTTTTTGCAGATCCTGAGCGGCAATCAGGCCAATACCGCTGGAGCAACCCGTAATGAAGACCGTTTTTTGCATAACTTTACCTAATTCAAAAGCCTATTTATTAAGACTCATGGTTAACTAAGGGTTCCAGCTGCTTCGCCATCCAGTCTGCGATAAACGGTTGGGCATCCCGGGTTGGATGGATGCCATCTTCCATCATCCACTCCGGTTTAAGATACACCTGCTCCATAAAGAAAGGCAGCAGCGGAAGTGCAAACTGCTCCGCTAGTTTGGGGTAGATATTGCTGAATGATTCAGTGTAGCGACGGCCATAGTTGGTTGGTAAGCGAACCTGCATGAGCAGTGGCTTAGCGTTAGCCTGTTTGACCAGCGTGATGATTGTCGCCAGATCCTGCTCAATATTTTGTGCTGGAAACCCTCGAAGCCCGTCATTGCCGCCCAGTTCAATCAACACCCAACGCGGCTGATGTTGTTTCAGCAGGGCAGGAAGACGCGCTAGCGCTTGTGCGGTGGTGTCTCCACTAATGCTGGCGTTAACCACCGCGACGCCTTTTTTCTGCGTCTGCCACTGCGTGTTCAATAGCGTTGGCCACGCGTTAGCGATCGGCATCTGATAGCCCGCACTGAGGCTATCGCCCAGAATTAATAATGTGTCAGCGGCGAAAGCGCGTACGCTGCATAATCCCAGAAGCAAAAGGACGAAAACATGTTTGCGAAGACCAGCCCAGCGAGTGCTACGCCAAGCAAAACTGCGCACGTAGAAAACATTCTTGAAGTTCATCATCTTAGTAAGCACGTTGGTCAAGGAGAAAATCGGCTTTCCATCCTTACCGGAGTTGAGCTCATTGTCAAACCTGCGCAGACAATTGCCCTGATTGGTGAATCCGGTTCGGGAAAATCGACGTTGCTGGGGATCCTGGCCGGGCTGGATGATGGTACAGAAGGCGATGTTAGCCTGATGGGCAAATCGCTGAGCGCACTGGATGAAGAAGGCCGTGCGGCGCTGCGTGCACAACATGTCGGTTTCGTCTTCCAGTCTTTCATGCTGGTGCCGACGCTGAATGCGTTGGAGAACGTACAATTACCCGCGTTGTTGCGTGGCGAAAGCGACAGCCACAGTCGTGGACAGGCCGAGCAGCTTTTACAGCAGCTCGGGCTAGGTGAACGCCTACATCATCTTCCCGCTCAGCTTTCCGGTGGTGAACAGCAGCGTGTGGCATTGGCTCGTGCGTTCAGCGGTCGCCCTAACGTGTTGTTCGCCGATGAACCTACCGGGAATCTGGATCGTAAAACCGGTGAGCGCATTGTTGATCTGCTGTTTTCCCTCAATCGCGATTATGCCACCACGCTGATTCTGGTGACGCACGATGAACAACTGGCGGCACGCTGCGAGCGACGTCTGCGGTTAGTCGACGGCAAGCTGCGGGAGGACGCATGATCTGGCGATGGTTCTGGCGCGAATGGCGCTCTCCTTCCTTATTGATTGTCTGGCTGGCGCTAACGCTGGCCGTGGCCTGCGTGCTGGCGCTGGGTACGATTAGCGACCGCATGGAAAAAGGGCTCAGCCAGCAGAGCCGTGATTTTCTGGCGGGCGACCGCGTGCTGCGTGCGTCGCGGCCCGTCGCGGAAGACTGGCTTTTGGACGCGCAGCAGCGCGGACTGACGCTTAGCCGCCAGATTTCTTTCATGACCATGACGTTCGCGGGCGATACGCCGCAGCTGGCGCAGGTTAAAGCGACTGACCAGCGTTATCCGCTGTACGGCAATTTGCAGACGCGCCCTGAAGGGCTGCATGCGGAAGCGGGAACGGTGCTGGTGGCCCCGCGCCTTCTGGCGTTGCTTGGGCTGAAAGTCGGTGACATGCTGGATGTCGGCGATACCTCACTGCGTATCAGCGGCGAACTGATTCAGGAACCAGATTCCGGCTTTAATCCGTTTGAGACCGCGCCGCGTATTTTGATGAATCTGGATGATGTCGAGAAAACGGGGGCGATTCAGCCGGGGGGCCGTATTACCTGGCGCTACATGTTTTCTGGCAATGAGAAGCAAATTAGCGAATTTAGCAACTTCATCAAGCCACAGCTCAAGCCCGATCAGCGCTGGTATGGCATGGAAGATTCCGAAGGTGCGCTGAGCCAGTCGTTAAAGCGGTCGCAGCAGTTCCTGTTACTGTCGGCGCTGCTGACGCTGTTGCTGTCTATTGCTGCGGTCGCGGTGGCGATGGGGCACTACTGCCGCAGCCGCTATGATTTGGTCGCCATTCTGAAAACGCTGGGAGCCGGCAAACAAGCGCTGAGGCGATTAATTATCGGGCAGTGGCTTTCCGTACTGGGTCTGGCGGCAGTTTGCGGTAGCGTGTTCGGCCTTGGGTTTGAGGCGCTGCTGATGAAAATGCTGGCTCCGGTGCTGCCCGCTGCATTGCCTGCATCCGGGCTGTGGCCGTGGGTCTGGGCGCTGGGATCGCTGGTGCTGATCTCGCTGCTGGTTGGGCTGCGTCCGTATCGGCTGCTGCTGGCGACACAGCCGCTGCGCGTTTTGCGTCAGGATGTGGTGGCGAACGTGTGGCCGCTGCGCTATTACCTGCCGATTGTTCTGGTTATTGTTGTCGGGCTGCTGGCGGTGTTGTCCGGTGGCGGGGTGCTGCTGTGGTCGCTGCTCGGCGGCGTGGCGGTGTTGTCGCTACTGCTGGGTGTTATTGGCTGGGGCGGTCTGCTGCTGTTACGGCGCTTGACGGTTAAACGACTGGCGTTGCGTCTGGCGATTAACCGTCTGCTGCGTCAACCGTGGTCGACGCTCAGCCAACTGGCGGCGTTTTCGTTGTCGTTCATGCTATTGGCGTTGCTGTTAGTGATGCGCGGTGATTTGCTGGATCGCTGGCAGCAGCAGTTGCCGCCGGGCAGCCCGAACTATTTCCTACTGAATATCACAGCGGAACAGGTGCCGCAGGTGAGGGAGTTCCTTTCTCAGCATGACGTGACGCCAGAGCAGTTCTTCCCGATTATTCGTGCGCGCCTGACGGAGATTAATCAGCAGGTTGCTACGGAAGTGATTCATGAAGACGATCCGGGTGGCAACACGGTGAACCGTGAGCTGAGCCTGACCTGGATGAACGGGATTCCACAGCACAACGTATTGGTGGAAGGCGAAGCGCCGAAGACGGGCGAAGTCTCGATGGAAGAGAAAGAAGCCAAAGAGATGGGCATCAAGATTGGCGATACGCTGACCTTCACTGGCGACACGCAGCCGTTTAGCGCGACGGTGACCAGCTTCCGTCAGGTGGATTGGGAGAGCCTGCGTCCGAATTTCTTCTTTATTTTCCCCGTGGGGGCGTTGGATAACCAGCCGCAGTCTTGGCTGACGAGCTTCCGCTACGATGGCGATGAGAAGATGATTACGCAGTTGAATCGCCAGTTCCCAACGGTAAGCGTGTTGGATATCGGCAGTATTCTGCGTCAGGTTGGGCAGGTTTTGCAGCAGGTAAGCCGCGCGCTGGAGATTATGGTCATACTGGTGCTGTTCTGCGGCGTGCTGCTGTTGCTGGCTCAGATTCAGGTCGGGATGCGTCAACGACGTCAGGAACTGATGGTATACCGCACGCTGGGAGCTGGTTTACGCCTGCTGCGCACCACGCTGTGGTGTGAATTCGCGGTGCTGGGCTTGGTGGCGGGAACGGCTGCGGCGATTGGCGCAGAATCTGCCCTGTGGCTGTTGCAGCGTAAAGTCTTTAACTTTGCCTGGGAACCGAATATCGGGATGTGGATAGCACTGCCGTTAATCGCGGCGTTCCTCCTGTCGCTCTGCGGCGGCTGGCTGGGGCTACGACTCTTACGCGGTAAAGCGCTATTCCGGCAATTCGCGGGGTAACAAATTTCGTTGAGAAAATCAGTCCCCTGATGAGGTGGTTGCTGATGCTGTTCTTGCTCGGCGAGCCACCTTCCGTTGTCATAAGAGATGCCTAGTACGGACAAGTCGACGGTGAGGGGCATCGTCGACTTGTCCGTCAGGCTTAGATGGTTGGCTCGCTAACCAGCCCATCGATAATCACCTGCGGCACGCCCTGCGAACAGCGCTCGATGCGTCCGCGTACGCCATAGACCGCCGACAGGCTTTCAGGGCTAATCACCTCGGCCGGTGCGCCATTGGCAATCAAATTACCGTTTTGCAGCATCAATACATGGTCGCCATGACGCAGCGCGATATTGATGTCATGCACCACCACGACGGTGATGATGTTGCGCTTACGCGTTTCCTTACGTACCAAATCCATCACGTGGAACTGATAGTTCAGATCCAGTGCACTGAGTGGTTCATCCAGCAGGAGCAGCGAAGGTTGACGGATCAGCGATTGTGCTAACCCCACCAGCTGTTTCTGTCCGCCTGAGAGCTGATCGAGATAGCTCAACGCCAGATGTTCAATGCCTAACTGACGCAGCAGGCTCATCACTTCATCCTGCTTTTCGGCGTTGTGCATGCCACCGGACGCGCGCTGTGCGACGATAATCGATTCCAACACGTGCAGGTGAACGCCGGCAGGCAGGGATTGCGGTAAATAAACGACTTTTTCCGCCCGCTGAGCAAAAGGCAATGTCATCAGATTGGTGTCATCCAACCACAGTTCGCCTTCGGAAGCATTCAGACCTGCCATTGCACGTAACAGCGTTGATTTGCCGCTGCCGTTGGGACCGAGCAGCACGGTAATTTTCCCGCGCGGCAGCTGCGGGACGGACAGATCGCGAATCACCTGACGCTTGGGGTAACCGGCGCGAAAGTGGGAAAGGCGTAATCCAGAAGGGGGTTGCTGGTTCATACGTTTCCTCTGTGGCGCAGGATGATACTCAGGAAGAAGGGGACGCCAACCAGTGATGTGACGATCCCGACCGGGATAATGACGCCGGGGATGAGGTTTTTCGAGGCAACGGATGCCATCGACAGCACCAGCGCGCCAGTTAACGCACTGGCAGGCAGATAGAAGCGGTGGTCTTCACCGAAAATCATACGTGCGATATGCGGAGCAACCAGACCGATAAAGCCGATGGGGCCAACAAACGCGACCGAAATGGCGGACAAAATACTGATGCGCAGCAGCGTCGCCAGACGCAGGCGGCGGACGTTAATGCCAAAACTAACGGCGCGATCTTCGCCCAACCGCAGCGCGGTCAGCTTCCATGAGCTCATCAGTGAAATTGGCATCACGATAGCCAGCACCAACAGCAGGATGCCCAATTTTTCCCACGAGGCACGGGCCAGGCTGCCCATCGTCCAGAATACTAGACCTTGCAGCGTGTCTTCGTTGGCGATGAACTGGAGCATGGATACCAGCGCGTTGAAGGTGAACACCAGCGCGATACCGAACAGCACGACACCGGAGGTCGCTACCTGCGTCCAGCGCGTAATGCCATCAAGCAGCAACGCTGCCAGCAGCGCAAAGATAAAGGCGTTTGCAGAGATAAACCACTGAGCCGGAATACCGGGGATGCCGATACCGAGGACGATAGCCAGCGCAGCACCGAATGCGGCGGCGGAAGAAACGCCGAGCGTAAACGGGCTGGCCAGCGGGTTGTTGAGGATGGTTTGCATTTCTGCACCAGCCAGACCAAGCGCCAGCCCGACAACAATTGCCATCAGCGCGTAAGGCAGACGAATATCCCAGACGATCACGCGCGTACCCGCATCCGCACTGGCCGGATCGGTCAGCGTTTGCCAAAGTACATCAAGCGTCAGCCCTGAAGGCCCCCTCGTGAAATCTAGCAACAACGAGCCGATGATGATCAACAGCAGTATCGCCATAACACCTACGCGGCGTCGAATGATGCCGCGATAGTTGTCCATAACGGTGTTGGTATCCGCGGCTGTATTGCGGATACCCGGTTCAGTGGTTGTACTCATGAAAAATTACTCACCTTGTTTCCAGGCAAAGATAAAGTCACTGTCAGGCAGCGAGGTAAAATTTTGAATGATATGGCGATACGTGTCATCAGGATTCAGGTCGGTAAACGACTGAGGATAAATATCTTTTGCCAGATATTCCATACCGACAATGTTGTAGGGATGGTTGTAGAAATGGTGATAAACGCCATAGACGTGTTTCGCCTCAACCGCCGGAATCTGGCTAATACCAGTGCGGCTTAGCAGCACATTAGCCTGTGTGCGAACGTTTTCGGTGCTGGCGCCATAGCCTAACGGCAGTACCTGGCTGTTGCCGCGTTTAGATCCCGTCATAATGTAGGCATCTGGTTTCATGCTGATGACTTTTTCCAGCGAGACAAAGCCTGATGCGCCCGGCAGCAAATCGGAACCAATATTTTTCGCGCCGACCGCTTCAACTAACCCGCCCCAGCCGCTGTTGCTGTGTGTGAAGCAGCAGGAGTCAGAGTTGCCAGCAATCGGTTCAACAAAGACGCTGGGTTTCGGGGTTATTGCGGCAGTTTTCTGCTGAATGGCATCGAAATGTTGACGGTAGAAATCGGTATACGCTTTGGCATTGGCCTCACGGTTCAGCACCTTACCCAGCAGGTCGATACTTGGGGCGGTATCCTTAGCCGGATTGACTTCATAATCGACAAACAGTACGGGAATATTGAGCGCGCTGAGCTTGTCGATCACACCGCTTTCTTTCAGCGCGGCTTTGGCGCGCAGCTGAGCAATCATCAGATCCGGCTGTTTCGACAGTACGCTTTCCAGATCGACGTTGCCTTTGTCACTGAACCCCATATCCAAAATATCGACGGACTGAGGCCATTTTCCTTTCAGCATGTCCCAGGTTGCCGTGTCTTGCTTTTTCGCCAGATTGTTCCAAGCGACCAAACGCTGAAAAGGATTATCACGGTCGAGCAATGCCATCGTCATGATATCGCGCCCATCTTGCAAAATGATGCGCTGCGGCTCTTGTTTAATGGTGACACTTCTGCTGTCGAAATCGGTGACGGTAAGAGGATATTGGGTGGCGTAGCTGAAAAGTGGAGCGGAGAGTAGTGCAGTAAGAAAGAGCGAATTTACTGATTTTCTTAACATAATAGCGATCCTAATTTACAATTTTATCAGTGTAATGCGTTTGATAACTATTATCGTATAAGGATAAGCAATGCGTATACAGGATTCATATGTAAAGAAAAATAACAACTCCGACCCTGGTTTCATTTTTTGAGGATGGGGCGGAGTTGGCCGAGATTAGCGTTTCAGCGCGTCGCTCAGTTCTTCACGGATGGTGCCCAGCATGGCTTTCACCACACGCGGGTTGCCTGCGACCAGATTGCCAGATGCTATATAGTTATGGCCGCCAACGAAGTCTGTTACGATCCCGCCAGCTTCACGAACCAGCAGCTCACCGCCAGCAAAGTCCCAAGGTTTCAGGCCGATCTCAAAGAAGCCGTCGACGCGACCTGCGGCAACATAGGCCAGATCCAGTGCGGCAGAACCCGTACGGCGGAAATCTGCACAGTGGACGAACAGTGCACCGATGGCATTAATATAACTTTTGCTGTGTTGTTTTAATTTGAAAGGGAAACCTGTTGCCAGTACGGTACCTTCCAGATCGCGGGCAGTGCTGCTGCGCAGACGGTAGCCGTTCAGCTGTGCGCCTTGACCACGGGTCGCGGTAAACAGCTCATTGCGCATAGGATCGTAAACGACAGCAACTTCGGTACGGCCTTTAATGCGAACCGCGATAGAAACAGCGAAGTGGGGTAAACGTTTGATGAAGTTGGTGGTGCCATCCAGAGGATCGATAACCCATTGTACTGCTGGATCTTCGCCAACCAGCTCGCCACATTCTTCACCAATAATGGTGTGCTGTGGGTAAGACTTACGGATGACTTCAACGATCAGACGTTCTGCATCCCGATCAACGTTGGTCACAAAATCGTTGCTGCCTTTCTGGCTAGCTTCGACGGCGTCTGGCGTTTCATAATTCTTGGCAATTAAATTACCGGCTTTACGCGCAGCGCGTATAGCGATGTTGAGCATAGGATGCATGGTATCGGTCCACTGGAATGTTAAAGAACGGAAAGCGGCGCAAATTATAGCAGCAGAAAAGTAAAATATCTATACACGTCATTCTTCAAGTTGCATGTGCGTTGGCTACACTCACTCACCCGAATCACTTACTGGAGTAAGCTCATCGGGATTCCTTCATTTACCGCCTTCCTGCAACTCGAATTATTTAGTGTATAAGTTTGTGTTAAGGTATGCCGGTTTCCTTTTCGCACGACTTCCTTTCGCACAATAGAGTACATATGTTAGACAATATTCGCATTGTTCTGGTTGAAACGTCGCACACTGGCAATATGGGATCAGTGGCCAGGGCGATGAAAACCATGGGATTAAGCAAACTTTATTTGGTCAATCCATTGGTGAAGCCTGATTCGCAGGCAATTGCGTTGGCGGCAGGCGCCAGCGATGTTATCGGCAATGCCACCATTGTGGATTCGTTCGATCAGGCGCTCGAAGGCTGTGGTCTGGTCGTTGGCACCAGCGCACGTTCTCGAACCTTACCTTGGCCGATGCTGGAACCGCGCGAGTGCGGCGTGCGCAGCGCGCAGGAAGCGGAACATGCGCCAGTAGCGCTGGTGTTTGGACGTGAACGCGTGGGGCTGACGAACGAGGAACTGCAGAAATGCCATTACCACGTGGCGATTCCTGCGAACCCAGAATACAGCTCGCTCAATCTGGCGATGGCGGTACAGATCATTGCTTATGAAGTGCGCATCGCGCATTTGGATCGCTTACAGGCTGGGCAGCTGGAACATGAAGCGTCGCCATACCCGCTGGTCGACGATCTGGAGCGGTTTTATCAGCATCTTGAACAGACGCTGCTGCAAACCGGATTTATCCGGCCAGCACATCAAGGGCAGGTAATGAACAAGCTGCGTCGCCTGTTTACCCGCGCCAGACCTGAAAGTCAGGAACTTAACATCTTACGTGGGATACTCAGTTCGGTACAAAAAACACACGGCGAATAATACTTGAGTAATTTACTCGGTTAAATAGTTGACTAAAATACTCGGGAATGTCAGACTCACGTTATGTTCTGCCAATACATGTTTTATCTACAGGTACCACTATCATGAGACTGACATCCAAAGGCCGTTACGCCGTTACCGCCATGCTCGATGTGGCTCTGCACTCCCAGGAAGGACCGGTTCCATTGGCGGATATTTCTGAACGCCAGGGTATTTCACTGTCTTATCTGGAGCAGCTGTTTTCACGCTTGCGTAAGAACGGACTGGTTGCCAGTGTTCGTGGCCCAGGTGGCGGTTACCTGCTAGGTAAAAACGCGAATGAAATCGCTGTTGGTATGGTCATTTCGGCCGTCGATGAATCTGTTGATGCAACGCGTTGCCAGGGCCGCGAAGGCTGCCAGGGTGGCGATCGCTGCTTGACGCATACACTGTGGCGCGATCTGAGCGACCGTATTACTGACTTCCTGAATAACATCACGCTGGATGAGCTGGTGAACAATAAGGAAGTACTGAACGTTGCGGATCGTCAGGATGCTGACACGCGTCGCACCGCCAACGGACGTATCCAGGAAACGATCAACGTTAACCTGCGCGCCTAATATACCTTCAACGTGACGAGTACCTTTACTCGTCACGTTTTGCCTTTCTGATAGCCGCATAATCCTGACCACATTGCCCAATGTGGCATTGGCGTTAGTCCGACTGTCACGGCGTGTTCTGACGATAAATTGTTCCAACGATAGCATCGTCAGATTTTTTTTGCATTGGCCCGAGAGGTTGCGGGTATAAACAGCCTGTCAATAAAACAAAACGCATTGTACGTTTTGAAGTGATGCACGGAGTTTATGAGCAATGAAGTTACCTATCTATCTCGATTATTCAGCTACCACGCCGGTTGACCCGCGCGTCGCTGAGAAAATGATGCAGTGTTTGACGTTGGACGGTACGTTCGGTAACCCGGCTTCCCGTTCCCACCGTTTTGGCTGGCAGGCGGAAGAGGCGGTTGATATCGCCCGTAACCAAATTGCTGAACTGGTCGGTGCCGACCCACGTGAGATCGTCTTCACGTCAGGCGCGACCGAAGCCGATAACCTCGCGATTAAAGGTGTTGCTAACTTCTATCAGAAGAAGGGTAAGCACATCATCACCAGCAAGACCGAGCACAAAGCCGTGCTGGATACCTGTCGTCAGCTTGAACGCGAAGGCTTCGAGGTCACTTATCTGGCCCCGCAGCGTAACGGTATTATCGATCTGGCTGAACTCGAAGCAGCAATGCGTGAGGACACCATTCTGGTTTCCATCATGCACGTCAATAATGAAATCGGTGTTGTGCAGGATATCGCTGCCATCGGTGACATGTGCCGTAGCCGCGGTATCGTGTTCCATGTTGATGCCACGCAGAGCGTAGGCAAACTGCCTATCGATCTGAACCAGTTAAAAGTGGATCTGGTGTCTTTCTCTGGCCATAAAATCTATGGGCCGAAAGGGATCGGGGCACTGTATGTTCGTCGTAAACCCCGTATTCGTCTCGAAGCGCAGATGCACGGTGGCGGCCATGAGCGCGGCATGCGTTCTGGTACCTTACCTGTGCACCAGATTGTTGGCATGGGTGAAGCCTACCGCATTGCGAAAGAAGAGATGACCGCAGAAATGGATCGCTTGCATGCGCTGCGCGATCGTCTGTGGAACGGCATTAATGATATTGAAGAAGTCTACCTGAATGGTGATATCGAGCAGGGTGTGCCCAATATCCTGAATGTCAGCTTCAACTATGTTGAAGGTGAATCGCTGATTATGGCGCTCAAGGATCTGGCGGTCTCGTCCGGTTCTGCCTGTACGTCGGCCAGTCTGGAGCCCTCCTACGTGTTACGTGCGCTGGGCATGAATGATGAGCTGGCACATAGCTCGATCCGCTTCTCTCTGGGACGTTTTACCACCGAAGAAGAGATCGACTACACCATCGAGCTGGTGCGTAAATCCATCGGCCGTCTGCGCGATCTTTCTCCGCTGTGGGAAATGTTCAAGCAGGGCGTGGATATCAGCAGCATCGAGTGGGCGCATCATTAATTCACCAGATCGGGGACGACTATCATGGCTTACAGCGAAAAAGTAATTGATCACTATGAAAATCCACGCAACGTGGGTTCATTTGACAACGCCGATCCTTCTATCGGCAGCGGCATGGTCGGCGCGCCAGCGTGCGGCGATGTGATGAAGTTGCAGATAAAAGTCAACAATGAGGGTATCATCGAAGATGCCCGCTTCAAGACATACGGTTGTGGTTCTGCCATTGCCTCCAGCTCGCTGGTTACAGAGTGGGTAAAAGGCAAATCACTGAATGAAGCTGAAGCGATTAAGAACACGCAGATTGCCGAAGAGCTTGAGCTACCGCCAGTGAAGATTCACTGCTCCATTCTGGCGGAAGACGCTATCAAGGCAGCGATTGCGGATTACAAAAGTAAACGCGACGCGCAGTAATCTCTGCGGCTGAACTCGTCGGGGCACCGTTTCTTGCGGTGCCTGATTCCGTCGAGGTGGCGAACGATCGAGGTAACAGTATGTCGATTTCTCTGAGCGAAAGTGCGGCACAACGCGTGAACGCTTTCATCGCAAACCGGGGCAAAGGCCTTGGGCTGCGTCTTGGCGTACGGACATCCGGCTGTTCCGGTATGGCGTACGTGCTGGAGTTTGTTGATGATTTGAACGACGGTGATACGGTCTTTGAAGACAAAGGCGTAAAGGTCATCGTGGACGGCAAAAGTCTGGTCTATCTTGACGGAACCGAGTTGGATTTCGTCAAAGAAGGGCTGAACGAAGGCTTTAAGTTCAATAATCCGAACATTTCCGGCGAATGTGGTTGCGGCGAAAGTTTCAACGTCTGACCCTCTTGGGTAGTGAGCGTGCGATCGGTTAATAGCCTGCGTTGCTACCCAGAACTCCCAGAGTACCACTATGGATTACTTTACGTTATTCGGGCTGCCGATTCGCTATGATGTGGATGGCGGCCTGCTTGCATCCCGTTTTCAGGATTTGCAGCGGCAGTTCCATCCTGACCGTTATGCCGCCAGCCCAGAGCGCGAGCGCATGCTGGCGGTGCAGCAGGCGGCGACGATCAATAACGCCTATCAGGCGCTCAAGCATCCGCTGAAACGCGCGGAATATATGCTGTCGCTGCACGGTTTTGATGTGAACAACGAACAGCATACGATGAAGGACACGGCATTCCTGATGGAACAGCTGGAACTGCGCGAAGAGCTGGACGCGATCTCACAGCGATCGGATGCCGATGAGGCACTGACAGCCTTCGCCGAGCGGTTGCAGGCAACGATCGTTAAGCGCCGTTCGCATATGCGTGATGAACTCGATGATGAGACGTGGACAGACGCCGCAGATACCGTGCGCAAGCTACGCTTTTTAGACAAGCTCCAGCAACAGGTTGAAGAACTCGAAGAACAATTGCTGGACAGATAACTGGTTAATCCGGCGGGTAACCCGATGGTGATTGCCATACCGGGTTTCTCGCCAGCCAATTGATGGAAGCTCAATATGGCCTTATTACAAATTAGTGAGCCTGGCCTTAGCGCCGCACCGCACCAGCGTCGTCTGGCTGTCGGTATTGATTTAGGCACCACCCATTCTCTTGTTGCCACCGTACGCAGCGGTGAAGCTCAGACGCTGGCAGATAGCGACGGGCGCGACTTGCTGCCCTCGGTTGTCCACTATCGTCACGATGGTCACAGCGTCGGTTGGGATGCACGCAACAATGCAGCCCACGATCTGGAAAATACCGTCAGCTCAGTCAAACGCCTGATGGGGCGTTCTCTGGACGATATTCAGCAACGCTACCCGCATTTACCGTATCACTTTCATGCCAGCGATAACGGCCTGCCGCTGATTCAGACGTCGGCTGGCAATCTTAATCCTGTACAGGTATCGGCGGATATTTTGTCCGCGCTGGCTGCGCGTGCGGAAGCGGCGTTAGGCGTGCCGGATGGCGTGGTGATTACCGTTCCTGCCTATTTCGATGACGCACAGCGTCAGGGCACTAAAGACGCGGCACGTCTTGCTGGGCTGCACGTATTGCGCCTGCTGAACGAACCGACTGCTGCTGCCATTGCCTACGGGCTGGATTCCGGTAAAGAGGGCGTGATCGCCATTTACGATCTGGGCGGCGGCACCTTTGATATTTCCATTCTGCGCCTGAGCCGTGGCGTCTTTGAAGTGCTGGCGACGGGCGGCGATTCTGCGTTGGGCGGTGATGATTTCGATCATTTGCTGGCGGAGTGGCTGCGTGAGCAGGCGGGTATTCACGATCGTGACGATCGTCAGTTAGATCATGCCTTTCGCCACGCGGCGGTGAAGGCTAAAGTTGCACTCAGCAGCGCCGAGTCGGTGCGTGTGGATGTTGCTGGCTGGCAGGGTGATATCACCCGCGAGCAGTTTGATTCGCTGATTGCTTCGCTGGTGAAACGCACGCTGCTGTCCTGCCGTCGCACGCTGAAAGATGCGGGGTTGACGCCGGAAGATGTACTGGAAGTCGTGATGGTAGGTGGATCGACTCGCGTTCCGCTGGTACGCGCTCACGTCGGAACGTTTTTTGGCCGTACGCCGCTGACGTCGATCGATCCAGACAAGGTCGTGGCTATCGGTGCGGCGATTCAGGCTGATATTCTGGTGGGCAACAAGCCAGACAGTGACATGTTGCTGCTGGACGTGATCCCGTTGTCGCTGGGGCTGGAGACGATTGGCGGGCTGGTGGAAAAAATCATTCCGCGCAATACTACGATCCCAGTTGCCCGTGCACAGGAATTCACCACCTTCAAAGACGGCCAGAGCGGCATGATGATTCACGTCTTGCAAGGTGAACGCGAAATGGTAGCGGATTGCCGCTCGCTTGCGCGCTTTTCACTGCGCGGCTTGCCGCCGCTGCCTGCCGGTGGAGCTCACATTCGCGTGACCTTTCAGGTTGATGCAGATGGCCTGCTGAGCGTCACGGCGATGGAGAAATCGACGGGCGTCGAGGCATCCATTCAGGTTAAACCGTCATACGGTTTGAGCGATACGGAAATTGCCACGATGATCACCGATTCGATGCTGAATGCGAAAGAAGATGTCGGTGCGCGTCGTCTGGCAGAGCAAAAAGTGGAGGCTTCACGCGTGCTGGAAAGCTTGCAAAGCGCGCTGGTGGCTGACGCAGAGTTATTGAGTAATGACGAAAAAGGCATCATTGTCGCGGCATCCGAACACTTGCATACGATGATGCAGGGAAGCGATCCCGTGGCGATTGAAGCCGCGATTAAAACAGTCGATCAACAAACCCAGGAATTCGCCGCCCGTCGCATGGATGCCTCTATCCGTCGCGCGCTGGCAGGCCATTCTGTGGATGAGGTGTAACATGCCTAAGATAGTCTTTTTACCGCATCAGGATCTGTGTCCTGAAGGGGCGGTTTTGGAAGCGGAACGCGGTGAAAGCATTTTGGAAGTCGCCCTGCGTAACGGTATTGACGTTGAGCACGCCTGCGAGAAATCCTGTGCCTGCACCACCTGCCACTGTATCGTGCGCGAAGGCTTTGACTCGCTGGCAGAAAGTACAGAAGAAGAAGACGACATGCTGGATAAGGCCTGGGGGCTGGAGCCGGAAAGCCGTCTGGGCTGTCAGGCGCGTATCGCCGAGGACGATCTGGTTGTCGAGATCCCGCGCTACACGATCAACCACGCGCGCGAGCATTAATCTGCATAGGGAGTAACCGTTATGGGATTAAAATGGACAGACAGCCGGGCTATCGGCGAAGCGCTTTACGATCAGTTTCCCGATCTCGATCCGAAAACTGTACGTTTCACGGATATGCACCAGTGGATCTGCGAGTTGGATGAGTTTGACGATCGGCCGGACGCCTCCAACGAAAAAATTCTGGAAGCGATCCTGTTGGTCTGGTTAGATGAAGCTGAATAACACGATGACGGGGCTGCCTTTGGTGGCCCGTTTTATTCTCGTGCCAACATTCGTAACATTTGCATGTCATGATGCTCCGTTTATTTGTCTGCAAACCGAGTATTTATAAGCGAAAGCGTTTATAAACACGCATTGATAAGCAGAACGTCTGCAACTATGAACATCACCTGCAAACATGAAAAGTGGCAGGAATACCTATTATCGGAGAAGCACTATGACGAACAATACCATGCTGATTTCACTCTCCACTCAACCTGCTGACGCGCGCTGGGGAGAAAAAGCGACGCTGAGTGTGAATGAGCAGGGTTTTACCATTCATGCAGGGGCGTCCCTGAATGGCAAAGCTGCACTGGCGGTGATCCAACGTGCTGCACGCAAAATTGATGGGCAGGGGATTAAACACGTTAAGTTAGCGGGTGAAGGCTGGGATCTGGCAAACAGCTGGGCATTCTGGCAGGGATATCGCGGGCCGAAAGGGCAAAGAACGGTTGAATGGGCGGAACTGAACGACGCCGATAAGCAAGAGCTGAACGCTCGCCTGAAGATTGTGGACTGGGTGCGTGACACCATCAACCTGCCTGCTGAAGATTTGGGGCCAGAGCAACTGGCGACCCGCGCAGTCGATCTGCTGTGTGACGTAGCCTGTGATGCCGTCAGCTACCGCATCACCAAAGGTGAAGATCTGCGTGAGCAGAATTATGCTGGTCTGCACACGGTGGGTCGCGGTTCTGAACGTCAGCCGGTGCTGCTGGCGCTGGACTATAACCCAACGGGCAATCCGGATGCGCCAGTATTCGCTTGTCTGGTCGGTAAAGGTATTACGTTTGATACCGGCGGCTACAGCTTGAAACCCAGCAGTTCTATGGATTCCATGAAATCGGACATGGGCGGCGCGGCCACCCTGACGGGCGCACTGGCGCTGGCGGCGGCGCGTGGTTTGCAACAGCGCGTGAAGCTGTACCTGTGCTGCGCGGACAACATGGTGAGCGGCAATGCATTCCGACTGGGCGACATCATTCGCTACCGCAACGGTAAAACGGTTGAGGTAATGAACACCGATGCGGAAGGGCGTTTGGTGCTAGCGGATGGCCTGATTGATGCTTCTGAGCAGAATCCACAGTGGATTATCGACTGCGCAACGCTGACGGGCGCAGCAAAAACGGCGCTGGGCAATGACTATCACGCGCTGTTCAGCTTCGATGATGAGCTGGTGGCAGCATTGCAGGAAAGTGCGAAAGAAGAAAACGAACCGTTCTGGCGTCTGCCGTTGGAAGAGTTCCATCGCAGCCATCTGCCGTCCAGCTTTGCGGATCTGAACAACATTGCCAGTGGTGCACACACTGCTGGTGCCAGCACGGCAGCGGCTTTCCTGTCGCACTTTGTGAAAAATTATCAGCAGGGCTGGCTGCACATTGACTGTTCCGCGACGTACCGTAAAGGCGCGGTAGAGCAGTGGGCGACGGGTGCAACAGGGCTCGGCGTACGTACGCTGGCTAACCTCCTGCTGAGCAACGCCAAATAGTCGGTTCAGGCCTTAAAGCGTCGGTTTTTAACGTAATCATGTTGAGGAAAGTATGGAGTTTTCGCCACGTAATAAACTCGAAGAAGTGTTGATTCTGGCTGCAACGGAACCCGCGCATCGTCCTGAGTTTTTCAGTGAACTGATGGAAGCCACGGTGTTTGTGCTGGGCACTACCGATGACGGGGATGAATCCGGTGAGGTGGTGTTGCACGCGGGCAGTAATGTGAACATCCAACACTGGGAAAAAGACGATGGTTCATCCGCCATTCCTTTCTTCTCTTCTCTGGAAGCATTACAGAGCGTGATTACGGAAGAAGCGCCTTTTCTGGCGCTACCGACGCGTTCGCTGTTTGAAATGACGCAGGGCGTCACGCTGTTCCTCAATCCTAAGCTGCCGTATGGCAAAGAGTTTTTGCCACAGGAAGTTGAACATATTCTGTCTGGTGAAAGTAACGGCTTTGTTCAGCAACGCGTTGTTGAAGAAGAGATGCAGGTCATACTGAGCCAGCCAGCCGAGATGCCAGCACAGATGATTGATTCCCTGACGCAGCTATTTACCAAACATCGCCATGTAAAACGCGCGTTTTTGGCGCAGATTCAGGAACCGGGTGAAGAGCAACCGCACCTGCTGATTGGTATTGATGCCGATCAGGATGAAGAAACCATCATCCGTGAAGCGGGCAGCGTCGCCAGCGATACGTTGCCAGATGAGCGTCCTGTCGACCTGTGTCTGGTGAAAGAAGGCGAGCCGGGCATCAGCCACTACATGATTAAGCACTCCACGCCGTTCTACGAGCGCAAGTGGGGGAGTTTCCTGAGGGAATTTAAGGCCACCGGCAACGCCTGATACTGGGTGTCAATTTGATACAGGCAACGGCGGATTACGATTTTTCCGCCGTTGCCTGCAATAGCAGTAAATCAATTAGCATCACCAGATTTGATTCAAATGAGCTAATCTCACCGGCTTCCGCCGCATAGTGAACCGCATCATCGTAGAGCCGGAAGTGTAAATCGGCTAACTCGCCTAACGAATTCAACGACGCGCGGGTAAACGCGATCACCTTCATGCCAATGTTTTTGGCGATACGCGCCTTATCCAATACCTGCTCGGTTTCCCCACTGCGAGAGATGGCGATAAACACCTGATATTTCGGCGCGTTATTGAGAAAAATGCCTCGGCTGTCTCCTAACCCAGAGGAGAAGGCATCTTTCCCCAGCACCTGTAGTTTCTTCGCCAAATATTCGGCAAACAGATGGTAAAACCCCGCGCCGTAGAGGAAAAAGTGGCTTTCCTGCCGCAGGATAGCGCTGAAAGCGGCCCTATCCTGATGGCTAATGTAGGCAAACGTACGCTGATAATTGTCGATAAAATGCTGGAAAGCATCAGGAAGCGAAGCGTCATTGGGCGTAACGACAGGCGAGGGGGCAAGACGTGGGTTGTCCGTGAGCAGCGTTTTGCAGTGATAAATGAATTCACTGTAGCCGCTAAAGCCGATTTTCTGGCATAGCCGCATGATCGTTGCCGTGGAAACATAGGTTTTCTGCGCCAGCTCCCGCACCGTGATTTTGCCTATCAGTGATGAATGTTCGGCGATAAAAGCTAGCACGCGATATTCCGCGCGCGTCAGCGCCTGACCGTGCTGCATTAAGGATGCCAGCCGATTATCCACCTACTACTCCTGACCAACAGGCGCTAAAACACCGAGCGAGATTAATCACGCGCAATGGGAACGTCATCGCGGCTACCCCAATCGCTCCACGAACCATCGTACAGCGTCACATTCGGGACATTTAACTGCGTCAGCGCCAGCACGACGACAGATGCCGTTACGCCGGAGCCACAGCTGGCGACGATAGGACGAGTGAAATCCACACCGTGCTTATGAAGAATGGTTGCCAGTTCGGCATTGGGTTTTAGCGCACCATGACTCACTAAATCGGTCCACGGCACGTTCAGGCTGTTGGGAATATGGCCGCGATGCAGGCCGGGGCGCGGCTCATCCACTTCAGCATTAAAACGCGGAGCGGGGCGAGCATCGACAATCTGTTCTGATTTATCCCGGCAGATGGAAAGCACGTCGTCGCGTGAGCGAATCGCATTTTCATCCAGCGTGGCGTGGAATGTGGTTGGCGTCGGCGTCACATCGCCCTGTTCCAGCGGTAGATTTTGCGCTGTCCAACCAGCGAGCCCGCCGCTCAGGATTGAAAGGGATGTCGCGCCGAAGGTGTGCAGCATCCACCACGCACGCGGCGCGGAGAAGAGGTTGCCTTCATCGTAAATCACCAGATGCTGCTGGTTATCGATCCCCAATTTGCCCATTGCGCGTGCGAAGTCTTCGCGCGTTGGCATCATATGTGGCAGGTCGGTGCTGTGATCGGATAGCGTTTCAATATCAAAAAAAACCGCGCCAGGCAGATGACCTGCGCGGTATTCAGCATGAATATCACGGGTGGCGTTGCCCGGAGGCAACATGCGGGCATCGATGAGCGTGATGCTGCTGTCATTTAGGTGGCTGGCAAGCCAGTCTGCGGAGACAAACCGTTCATGAGAAACGGGCAAATCAGAAGACGATGCTGACATAGATCCTCCACGTTGGGGCCGACGAATTCGACCCCGAATCTATCATTGATGTGCAATGATAGATTCATTGTCAGCGATTTTCCCTAATCCGACAAGTAGCGGATTATTGGGCGATACCGTCTCTATATGCTTGTTTTAATTGCGGCCAGTAATCCTGATTGGCTTCAATCATCTCGTCCAGAATCGCTTTGGCGTGCTGCATCGTTGGCACGGTGCGGTTCAGGGTAAATGCCTGCAAGGCCTTCTCGTAGCTGCCTTCCAGCGTGGCTTCAACCAGTAATTGCTCAGACGCTAACTGCTGCTCCAGCAAGGCGCGATGGAACTGCGGAACATTCCCCATCCGCACGGGCTCTGGCCCTTGGGCGGTGATATAAGCCGGGACTTCCACCATCGCATCGTAAGGCAGATTGGCGATAGCGCCTTGGTTTTCGACGATGACCAGATGGCGCTGACGCAGATCGAACGCCAGCGAGCAGGCGACATCAACGATGAACGAACCGTGCACGCCAACGTGGAACGCATCCGACAGAATACCAGTTTCCTTGTAGCTGGCCGCTGCCGCAAACAGCTTCTTCTCACGCCCGTCCATCACTTCATTGGCGCGCGTGTAGTCAGGATCCTGATGCTCAACGATCTGGTTCGGCATCAGGTAGTACTGCAAATACGGATTCGGTACGAATTCCGGGAAATGATCCATGATCGGTTTGATGTTACGCCAGGTTTTCACCCATGACGGATCGGCGTGCTGCGGATCCGTATCGGCGGCATCGGCGGTCAACAGGCCGTAGCGGGCGATGTGTTCGCGCAGTTCTGGCATACGATCGACACCGTCGACCAGCACGCGGGTAAACCAGCCAAAGTGATTCAGCCCGAAATAGTCGACCGTGATGTCGTGACGATCGACGCCCAGCACGGCCGCAATATTACGCATCGCGGCAACCGGCATGTCGCAGATATTCAGCACGCGGGCGTTAGGTCGCAGACGACGCACGCCTTCAGCAACAATTGCGGCGGGGTTGGAGTAATTGACGATCCACGCTTCTTTATGCGCATAGCGCTCAACCAGATCGATCAGCTCAGCCATCGGCAGAATCGTACGCAGGCCGTAGGCCAGCCCGCCGGGGCCACAGGTTTCCTGCCCGACGACGCCGTGACGTAGTGGGATTTTCTCGTCCTGTTCGCGCATCTTGTACTGGCCGACACGCATCTGGGCAAAGACAAAGTGAGCTCCGGTAAAGGCGGTCTCTGCGTCGGTCGTCACGGTAAATACGATGCTGTCACTGTGGTCGCGAATGACCTTTTCCACCACTGGCGCGATGATGTCCTGCCGTGGGCCGTCAATGTCATACAAACGAATCTCCGCCAGCGGGAAATCCGCGAGACGTACCATCAGACTCTTTACGATGCCTGGGGTATAGGTGCTGCCGCCGCCGGCGATGGTCAGAATAAATGGGGGGTTCGTCATGGTCAGTCTCCTGTTAAAGCGCGTTTTCAACTGCTTCGCGTATCGTTTTGACGTGAAGTCCGTAAACCACCTGTACGTTGTTACCCTGTCGGATAACGGCTTTCGCACCGGTGCTCTTAAGCTGTTGTTCGTCTACCAAAGCGGGATCGATGAGCGTGACCCGCAGGCGGGTGTAGCAGTTATCCACCACCTCGATATTGGGTTTGCCACCCAGTCCGGCGATGATGGTGGCACCCAGAAGTTGGGCATCGCCTTTCACCGCGTCCTGCGTTTTTGCCGGATTCTCGGTCTTGGCCTGATATTCGGTTTTAGAATAAAGTCGTGTCTCTTCCTCATCGGTTTCACGCCCTGGTGTTGGCATGTCGAAGTACAGAATCAGGAAGCGGAAGACGAAGAAGTAAATCACCGACATGGTCAGCCCGACCGCGATGTACATCGGCCAGTTGGATTTCTCTGTGCCCAGCGGCAGGTTATAAAGCAGGAAGTCGATGACGCCGTTGGCACCAATCGCATGCACGCCCATGATGGAGAACAGCATCATGCCTATGCCAGTCAGTACGGCGTGGACGGCAAACAGCATCGGCGCGACGAACAGGAAGGAGAACTCCAGCGGCTCGGTGACGCCCAGTAAGAAAGAGGTAAACGCGGCCGGAATCAGAATGGCTTTGGCGGCCAGCCGTTTTTCTGGCTTCGCTGTCACATACATCGCCAGCGCAGCGGCCGTCAGACCAAACATTTTACTGATACCGCGAGCATCCCAGACCACGGTGGAACTCAGCTGTTTGACGTCCTGACAGGCCATTTCAGCAAAATAGATGTTACGTGCGCCCTGATACAGCTTGCCGCACACTTCTGCGGTGCCGCCCAATTCGGTGTACAGGAACGGGGTATAGACCAGGTGATGCAGCCCAGTGGGGATCAGTACGCGTTCGAGAAAGCCATAAATCGCGATGCCAACAGGGCCCGCACCTTTGATAGCGAAGGCCAGCCAGGTAATGCCGTGCTGAGCAAACGGCCACAGGGCGCTCATCGCAAAGCCCAGCGCAATCGCCAGCGGAATCACCAGAATGGCGACGAAGCAGTGGCCGGAATAGATCGCCATGACACCGTTAAACTGTTTACTGGAATAGCGGTTATACAGATAACCTGCGAGTCCGCCGATCAGGATGCCAGCGAACACGCCCATTTCCAGCACCTGAACGCCCAGCACCATGCCTTGCCCAGCGGGGCGCATTTCTGCGGCGGGTACGAGCTTGCCCTGTAATTGCAGCGTGATGTTCATGGCATTAATGAAGATGATAAACATCACCAGACCAATCAGCGCAGCGTAGCCTTTATCGCGTTTCGCCAGCCCGATCGGGATCCCGACGGCGAACACCAGCGCCAAATTAGCCAGAATTGCCACGGCAGATTTGGAAACCAGTTGACCAAAATCCTGAATCAAGGGGTGATTAAGTAAAGGGACGTAGCCCGCTAAATTGCCGTTACCGAACACATTCCCAAATGCGATGAATAACCCGACAATCGGGAGTATCAGCACCGGCCCATACAGGGACTTGCCGAAATTTTGCAATGCATTGACCGCGCTTTTCATTATCAGCCCTCTTACTGGCCATTATGGTGGGTACAGCAGCAAGGCTAGCAGTGAATGACAAAGAGATTCCAGTTATCTTATTGTTTTAAAAACAAATAACCTATAACGTTACAAGTAACCTTCAGAACTGTGATCGCCGATGATTTGTTACATTCAGCATTGGGGCGGTGAGAAACAAAAAAGCGTGATACGCAATCGTTAATGAAGAGAAAATGAGAGGTAATATTTTTTTAATAAAATGTTATCTACTTGGTAGGCAACACAGGCCGCTACCCTTATAATCTGCGCCACTTTCACTGGCTGGGTATACCCGTCATACTTCAAGCTGCATGTGCGTTGGCTTCCCTTACTCACCCCAGTCACTTACTGGTGTAAGCTCCCGGGGATTCGTGCGGTTGCCGCCTGCCTGCAACTCGAATTATTTAGGGTTGATACAATTCTTATAATCCGGCTGTAATCTGACAGTTTAGTTAATGAGGTCAATATGACGATAGAACGTACCTTCTCCATCGTAAAACCTAACGCGGTTGCTAAAAATGCCATCGGTGCGATTTACGCACGCTTTGAAAGCGCAGGTTTTACCATTGTTGCGGCTAAAATGCTGCGTCTGAGCCGTGAGCAAGCGGAAGGTTTTTACGCTGAGCATAAAGGCAAGCCGTTCTTTGATGGCCTGGTTGAATTCATGATGTCTGGCCCGATCATGGTGCAAGTGCTGGAAAGTGAAAACGCCGTTCAACGTAACCGTGACATCATGGGTGCCACCAACCCAGCAAACGCACTGGCGGGAACGCTGCGTGCTGATTACGCGGACAGCTTCACGGCGAACGCGGTGCACGGCTCTGATTCTATCGAATCCGCTCAGCGTGAAATTGCTTATTTCTTCAGCGATGACGAAATCTGCGCGCACGCGTAAATGGAACAACGGTTACGCACGATGAATTGTTGTGCGTGATAACAGGTCAGCCTGTGATGTTGCTTCTTTTTTGTTGCGCTAGTGCGCGACAGCGAAGTAATGACACAGAAAAAAAGCGGTGATGGTAGCTTACCTGTTTTAAAATTTGTACAATGCTGCGCCCCGGATGAGCCTGCACTTATTCGGGGCGTTTCTTTGGTCATAACCATCGAATTCAACCTTCTTTTTAGCGCCATAACGTGTAATAACGAGGCCAGGATTGACAATGTCTAAGCAAATCGCGTCTGAAACCGTCATGTCTGAAACGACGGCATCTCACACTACCGCATCTACAACTACCGTATCCGAGCAAACCGTGTCCGAATTCACTCCGGCGTCCGCTGATGCCTCTCAATCCGTCAAAGCCAGTGCGGAAAAAATCAACCTGTTGGATCTTAACCGCCAGCAAATGCGTGACCTCTTCATGTCGATGGGAGAGAAACCGTTCCGTGCCGATCAGGTCATGAAGTGGATGTATCACTACTGCTGTGATGACTTCAACCAGATGACGGATATAAACAAAGTCTTCCGCACCAAATTGCAGGAGATCGCTGAAATTCGCGCCCCTGAAGTGGTGGACGAACAGCGTTCTTCCGACGGCACCATCAAGTGGGCGATTCTGGTGGGCGGTCAACGGGTTGAAACGGTTTATATTCCAGAAGAAGATCGCGCCACGCTGTGTGTGTCGTCTCAGGTAGGCTGTGCGCTGGAGTGCAAATTCTGTTCAACGGCGCAGCAGGGCTTTAACCGTAACCTGCGCGTATCGGAAATCATCGGACAGGTGTGGCGTGCGGCGAAGATTATCGGTGCGTTTAAAGTCACCGGCCAACGTCCAATCACCAACGTTGTGATGATGGGTCTGGGCGAACCGTTGCTGAACCTGACTAACGTGGTGCCGGCGATGGAAATCATGCTGGATGACTTCGGCTTTGGTTTGTCCAAGCGTCGTGTGACGCTGTCTACGTCAGGCGTAGTGCCTGCGTTGGATAAACTGGGCGATATGATCGATGTTGCGCTGGCGATTTCTCTACATGCGCCGACCGACGACATCCGCAACGAAATCATGCCGATCAACAAAAAGTACAATATTGAGATGTTCCTGAGCGCGGTACGTCGCTATCTGGAAAAATCCAATGCGAATCAGGGACGTGTTACGGTTGAGTATGTAATGTTGGATCATATCAATGACGGCACCGAGCACGCGCATCAACTGGCGAAATGCCTGAAAGATACGCCGTGCAAGATCAACCTGATTCCGTGGAACCCGTTCCCAGGCGCGCCGTATGGCCGCAGCTCAAATAGCCGCGTTGACCGTTTCTCCAAGGTACTGATGGAATATGGCTTCACGACGATCGTACGTAAGACCCGTGGGGATGACATTGATGCTGCCTGCGGTCAGCTGGCGGGTGAAGTCGTAGACAGAACCAAACGTACGTTGAAGAAGAAAATGGCCGGTGAACCTATCGCGGTGAAAGCGGTCTGATGTCAAATGGGCGCGGGTTAATGCGGAAGCATCAACCCGATGTCGTCCGCTGAGGTAATTTGCAGGGTAAAAGTGAGCAAATTGCGAGGCACGCCGCGTTGTTGTTAGGTCTGACTGTCACCCTGTTCATATTCAGGTAACCTCGCAGGTCAGGATGTCTGACAAAGACGACAAGGCGGGGGAATAGGGATGGCAAAGCCACTATCACAGAGACTTTCTTTATTACAAGGAATGTCTTTATCACAGGGAATGTATTGGCTGAGTGGCCTGGTCGCGGTGCTGTTGCTAGTGGGGTGTGTGAAATCGCCTCAGGAGACGACAAATCCCGCGGTCGCCCAAACGCGCTTGCAGCTGGGGTTGACCTATCTGGCGCACAATAATCTGGATTCGGCACGGCAGAATCTTGAGAAGGCGGTAGCGATTGCTCCGCGGGATTATCGAACACAATTGGGGATGGCGCTTTACGAGCAGCGGATAGGTGAAAATCGTCTGGCTGAACAGCGTTATCAGCATGTGTTGGACATGGCGCCGGAAAATGGCAGCGTCATGAATAATTACGGTGCGTTTCTGTGTAGTTTAGGGCAGTATGTAGCGGCTCAGCGACAGTTTAGTGCGGCTGCACAACTTCCTGATTACAGTCAGGTTGCTGATGCGTTGGAAAATGCGGGATACTGCTTTTTCAATGCCGGACAGACTGAAGACGCGCGCAATTTATTGAGTCGGGCGCTGAAGTATGACCCGACGAAAGGCAGTGCTTTGCTGATGGAAGCAAACCAACAGTTTGCTGCTGGGAAAAATGAGCAAACGCAGCTGCTGCTTGATATTTACCAGCATATTCTTCCGGCCAGCGCCGAAAGCTTATGGTTACAGATTCGTTTCGCCGCGTTAGCGGGCCATGATGGCGATAAAGAACGTTATGGCAACGTGCTGGCGCGAAGTTTTCCACAATCTAAACAGTACCAGCATTTCTTAGCTAATGAATACTGAAGCCACCCAAGATAAAACAGAAGCAAAACTACCCGGCGAACGTCTGCGTGAGGCGCGTGAACGCCTTGGGCTGACTCAGCAAACTATTGCTGAGCGTTTGTGCCTTAAAATCACCACCGTTCGCGATATTGAAGACGGTACGACGCCTGCCGATTTAGCGCCGACCTTTCTGCGCGGCTATATCCGTTCTTATGCCAAGCTGGTTCATTTACCCGAAGATGAACTGCTTCCCATCGTGGATAAGCAGGCCATACCTAAAACGATCTCAGTCTCGCCGATGCAGAGTTTTTCGCTGAAAAAAAGCCGCAAAAAGCGTGATGGCTGGTTGATGACCATCACCTGGATGGTCGTGCTGGTTGTTCTGGGGCTAACGGGCGCATGGTGGTGGCAAAACCATCAGGCTCAGCAGGCGGAAATCAACAGCATGGTCGATCATACCAGTTCGATGCAGGCACAGACGGAAGGGCAGTCCGTTCCACTGATGGACAACAGCGCAGCGCAGGAAACGGCGACGCCGGATTCTGCTACGGCACCGGCTTCTACGCCAGTTGATCTTTCTGCTACTGTCGCGGCGACACCTTCAACGCCTGCTTCTTCTACAACCGCACCATCTGCTGCACCATCCAGCCAATCACCTTCACACGCGAACGCCGCACAGCCACAGGCTGCGGGCAATGTTCTGTTGGGTGCTGGAGCAGTGGCTCCCGCTGCGGGTACGGTAGCGGAGAGCAATCCGGTCTCTGCGGCTCATGCCTTGGTGATGACTTTCACGGCCGATTGCTGGCTGGAAGTGACGGATGCCAGCGGTAAGAAACTGTTCAGCGGTATGCAGCGTAATGGCGGCACACTGAATCTGGATGGTCAGTCACCCTATAAACTTAAAATTGGTGCGCCTGCTGCGGTACAGATTCAATTTCAAGGTAAGCCGGTCGATTTAAGCCAATTTGTGCGTAGCAGTCAGGTTGCACGTCTGACGCTGACCGCAGAATAACGTGTTGTTCAGGTAAGACTGCAATGTTGGAGATGAAGTAATGCATAACGCTGCACCCATAACCCGTCGAAAATCAACACGGATTTACGTCGGCAAGGTGCCTGTTGGTGATGGTGCGCCGATTGCGGTGCAATCCATGACCAACACGCGAACCACCGACGTTGAAGCTACCGTTAACCAAATCAGAGCGTTGGAACGTGTTGGCGTCGATATCGTCCGCGTCTCCGTGCCAACTATGGACGCGGCGGAAGCCTTTAAGCTTATCAAACAGCAGGTGAATGTTCCGCTTGTTGCTGACATCCATTTTGACTACCGCATCGCGCTGAAAGTTGCGGAATACGGTGTCGACTGTCTGCGTATCAACCCCGGTAATATCGGTAATGAAGAGCGTATTCGCTCGGTTGTCGATTGCGCGCGTTACAACAATATCCCGATCCGCATTGGTGTTAACGGCGGTTCGCTGGAAAAAGATTTGCAGGAAAAATACGGTGAGCCAACGCCGGAAGCGCTGCTGGAATCGGCGATGCGCCATGTCGATATTCTCGACCGTCTGAACTTCGATCAGTTTAAAGTTAGCGTCAAAGCTTCGGACGTATTCCTTGCCGTGCAATCCTATCGTTTGCTGGCTTCACGTATCGATCAGCCACTGCACCTCGGTATTACCGAAGCGGGTGGCGCACGTAGCGGTGCGGTGAAATCAGCTATCGGCCTCGGTCTGCTGCTGTCTGAAGGCATTGGTGACACGCTGCGTATCTCGCTGGCGGCCGATCCGGTTGAAGAAGTGAAAGTCGGCTTTGATATCCTGAAATCGCTGCGCATTCGTGCTCGAGGGATCAACTTCATTGCTTGCCCAACCTGTTCTCGTCAGGAATTTGACGTGATCGGTACGGTGAATGCGTTGGAACAACGGCTGGAAGATCTCATCACGCCGATGGATGTGTCGATTATCGGCTGCGTGGTGAATGGTCCCGGTGAAGCGCTGGTGTCGACAATTGGTGTCACCGGTGGACACAACAAGAGCGGCTTCTATGAAGACGGCGTGCGGCAGAGAGAGCGCTTCGATAACGAACAGATGATCGATCAGTTAGAAGCCAAGATCCGCGCGAAAGCCTCCATGATGGACGAAAATCAGCGTATTACCGTCAATCTGGTGGATAAGTAACTCTGACAGCGTGACGGTATGCCGTCACCTGCATAATTAACGATTCCTGAACCCGATGGGGATGCCCTGCATTGAAGATGCGACTGCAATCCCTCTATAATCGGGTTTATTTTTTGAAAAACGCATAGAGAACTGACGTGGCAAAAAATATTCAAGCCATCCGTGGCATGAACGATTACCTGCCAGCCGAAACGGCATTGTGGCAGCGTATTGAAAACAGCCTGAAACAGGTGCTCAGCGGCTACGGCTATAATGAAATTCGTTTGCCGATTGTCGAGCAAACGCCGCTGTTTAAGCGCGCTATCGGTGAAGTGACCGATGTCGTCGAAAAAGAGATGTATACCTTTGATGATCGCAATGGCGATAGCCTGACTCTGCGCCCGGAAGGGACGGCAGGCTGCGTCCGCGCCGGTATTGAGCACGGTATTCTCTATAATCAGGAACAGCGGCTGTGGTATGTCGGCCCGATGTTCCGCTACGAGCGTCCGCAGAAAGGGCGCTATCGCCAGTTCCATCAGTTGGGCTGTGAAGTGTTTGGTCTGCAAGGGCCGGACATTGATGCCGAACTGATCCTGATGACGGCTCGCTGGTGGCGTGTGCTGGGCATCGCCGACCACGTGAAGCTGGAACTGAACTCGATTGGTTCGTTAGATGCACGCTCGCGCTATCGCGAAGCGCTGGTGGCGTTCCTCGAACAGCATAAAGATCAGCTGGATGAAGACTGCTTGCGCCGGATGTACACCAACCCGCTGCGCGTTCTGGATACGAAAAATCCGCAGATTCAGGTGTTGCTGAATGACGCGCCAGTGCTGACGGACTATCTGGATGATGAATCACGTGCACACTTTGAAGCGCTGGGTGAACTTTTAACGCAGTCCGGCATCCCATATACCGTTAATCCGCGCCTGGTTCGTGGTTTGGATTACTATAACCGCACCGTATTTGAGTGGGTGACGACCAGTCTGGGCGCGCAGGGCACGGTCTGTGCCGGTGGGCGTTATGATGGTATGGTGGAACAGCTGGGCGGGCACGCGACGCCAGCGGTCGGTTTTGCGATGGGTCTGGAGCGTCTGGTTCTGCTGGTGCAGTCTGTCAATCCAGATTTCAAAGCACAGTCAGGCGTAGATGCTTATCTGATTTCTTCTGGTGCGGGAACGCAGGTTGCGGCAATGCAACTGGCGGAGAAATTACGTGACGCGCTGCCGCAGTTGAAACTGATGACCAACTACGGTGGTGGCAACTTTAAGAAGCAATTTGCTCGTGCTGATAAATGGGGCGCACGCGTCGCATTGGTATTAGGCGAAAATGAAGTGGCGGCCGGTCAGGTTGTGGTTAAAAACCTGAGCAATGGCGAGCAGGATACATTGGCACAGGCCGACGTCGCATCGCGGCTGGCAACGTTACTGGATTGAGGAGAGAGACACCGTGGAAGTCTATACCACAGAGAATGAACAGGTTGATGCACTACGTCGTTTCCTCGCGGAGAACGGAAAGGCGTTAGTTGTCGGTGTTGTGCTGGGTGTTGGCGCACTGGTTGGCTGGCGTTTCTGGCAAAGCCATCAAAATGACAGCGTGCAGGCGGCATCGGCATCTTATCAGCAGGTGACGGAGCAATTGGCCGAAGGCAAAGCTGAAGCGATTGCTTCAACTGAGAAATTTACGGCTGAGAATAAGAATACCTATGGTGCGCTGGCTTCTCTGGAACTGGCTCGTCATTACGTTGATCAGAAAGATTATGCTAAAGCCGCACAGCAGCTAGTACAGGCGCAGTCGCAGACTAAAGATGCCGACCTGCTGGCTGTGGTGAATCTGCGTCTGGCGCGGGTTCAGCTACAGGAAAACAAAGCGGATGACGCGCTGAAAACATTGGATGCCATCAAACTGGAAGGTTGGGCGTCACAGGCTGCGGAAGTGCGTGGTGATATCCTGGTGAGCAAAGGGGATAATCAGGCTGCGCGCGATGCCTACAACAAAGGGTTGTCTTCTAATCCATCGCAGGCACAGCAAGCGTTACTGCGTATGAAACTGAATAACCTGTCCAGCTAAGAGGAATTCCATGCAATTGCGTAAAACACTTTTGGTAGGACTGGTTTCTGTTGCCCTGCTGAGCGGATGTTCGCTGTTTAACAGCGAAGAAGATGTTGTCACTATGTCTCCACTGCCGCAGGTGGAAAATCAGTTCACGCCAACCAAGGTGTGGAACAGCTCGGTTGGGAGCGGGATTGGTGAGTTTTATTCCAATCTTCACCCCGCATGGCAGGATAATCGCGTTTTTGCTGCCGATCGTCGTGGCACCGTGAAAGCGATGGATCTGAGTGATGGCAAAGAGATTTGGCGCGCGGATCTGTCAGAGAAGACCAATTTCTTCTCCCGCAATAATCCAGCGCTGCTGTCCGGCGGCGTAACGGTTGCTGGTAACCATGTCTATGTCGGCAGCGAAAGAGCGCAGGTTTATGCGCTGAACGCGGAAGATGGTACGCCAGTATGGCAGACCAAAGTGGCTGGTGAAGCGCTGTCTCGCCCTGTCGTCAGCGACGGTGTCGTGCTGATTCACACCAGCAACGGCATGTTGCAGGCATTGAATGAAGCCGATGGCGCAATCAAGTGGAGCGTCAATTTAGATATGCCGACGCTGTCTCTGCGCGGCGAATCTGCCCCGACAACCGCATTTGGTGCGGCGATTGTGGGTGGTGATAACGGTCGTGTGAACGCCGTGATGATCAATCAGGGCCAGCTCATTTGGCAACAGCGTATTTCACAGCCGAGTGGCGCAACCGAAATCGATCGTCTGAATGATGTCGACACCACGCCAGTGGTCGCGGGCGAAGTGGTTTATGCGTTGGGTTATAATGGCAACATGACCGCGCTGGATCTGCGTTCTGGTCAGGTTCTGTGGAAGCGTGAACTGGGGTCAGTGCATGATTTCATCATTGATGGTGACCGCATCTATCTGGTCGATCAGGACGATCGTGTCGTGGCGTTGAACACCAACGGCGGCGTGAGCCTGTGGCGTCAAAGCGATCTGCTGCACCGTAACTTAACGGCTCCGGCGCTGTATAATGGTTATCTGGTTGTCGGCGATACCGAAGGGTATCTGCACTGGCTGAATACGGCGGATGGTCGCTTCGTAGCGCAGCAAAAAGTGGATAGCTCTGGCTTCCTGAGCAAGCCTGTGGTTGCCAGCGATAAGCTGCTGATTCAGGCGAAAAACGGTGATGTCTACGCGTTCACTCGCTAAGTAACCCGTATTGATTTGGAGCACAGCGTTTTTGGGTGTGCTCGTATAACGGCTCCTGACATTATCAGGGGCCGTTTCGTCTTTTTATCGTCAGCGAGTATTTCGCTGTAACGTATTGAAATATAAGTAATGAGGTTGTAACAATGATACCTGTCGTCGCGCTGGTCGGGCGCCCGAATGTGGGGAAATCCACGCTATTTAACCGCTTAACGCGCACTCGTGATGCATTAGTGGCGGATTTTCCTGGGCTGACTCGTGACCGCAAGTATGGTCGTGCAGAAGTGGAAGGGCATGAATTTATTATCGTCGATACCGGTGGCATCGACGGCACAGAAGACGGTGTAGAAACGCGCATGGCGGGCCAATCGCTGGTCGCGATTGAAGAGGCGGATATCGTGCTGTTCATGGTGGATGCTCGCGCGGGGCTGATGCCTGCGGATGAAGGCATTGCCAAACATTTGCGCAGCCGTAAAAAAACCACGGTGCTGGTCGCCAATAAGACCGATGGCCTCGACCCAGATACGGTCACGGCGGATTTCTACTCGCTCGGTATGGGCGAAGTGTACGCGATCGCAGCGTCTCATGGCCGTGGCGTGACGTCACTGCTGGAAACGGTTTTGCTGCCGTTCGTGCAGGATGAAATAGAAGAGCCGGTCGAGTTAACCGAAGAAGAAGAGAACGCGGCTTACTGGGCTGCGTTAGAAGCGGAAGATAAGGCCAGCGAAGAAGAAGCAGAAGACGATTTCAACCCTGAAGATTTGCCGATCAAACTGGCGATTGTCGGGCGTCCGAACGTGGGTAAATCCACGCTGACTAACCGTATTCTGGGTGAAGAGCGCGTGGTGGTGTACGACATGCCGGGCACGACGCGTGACAGTATCTACATCCCTATGGTGCGTGACGAACGTGAATACGTTCTGATTGATACCGCAGGGGTACGTAAGCGCGGCAAAGTGACGGAGACGGTAGAGAAATTCTCCGTGATCAAGACGTTGCAGGCGATTGAAGATGCCAACGTAGTTCTGCTGGTTATCGATGCGCGTGAAGGTATTTCCGATCAGGATCTCTCGCTGTTGGGCTTTATCCTCAATAGTGGGCGCTCACTGGTGATCGTAGTGAACAAGTGGGATGGCCTGTCACAGGAAGTGCGCGATCAGGTGAAAGATATGCTCGATTTGCGCCTCGGCTTTATCGATTTTGCCCGCATTCACTTCATTTCTGCGCTACACGGCAGCGGTGTGGGTAATCTGTTTGAGTCGGTAACCGAAGCCTATTCTTGCGCGACTCGTCGCGTCAGTACGGCCATGTTAACCCGCGTTATGCAAATGGCGGCAGACGATCATCAGCCGCCGCTAGTGCGCGGTCGTCGCGTGAAGCTGAAATATGCGCACGCCGGCGGTTATAACCCGCCGATTGTGGTGATCCACGGTAACCAGGTGAAAGACCTGCCGGATTCCTACAAGCGCTACCTGATGAACTACTATCGTCGTTCGCTGGAAGTGATGGGCACGCCGATTCGTATTCAGTTTAAAGAAGGGGAAAACCCCTTTGCAGACAAGCGCAATACACTGACGCCAAACCAGCTCCGCAAGCGTAAGCGGTTGATGTCGCATCTTAAAAAAAGTAAGTGATTTATTTACGGGGCGAATAGCGATATTCGCCCCGTTTTGTTAGAGACGAAACCAATAATAATCAAAGGAAAGCCATGTCCTGGGAAACCTGGAGTTTTGCGTTCAACGTCACGATGCCCAATTTGTTGATGTTGTTTATGGGCGTTGCGTTGCGCAAAATCGGCCTGCTAAATGACGCCTTTTGCGATGCAGCGATGCGTCTGGTGTTCAATCTTTCTTTGCCTTGCCTGCTGTTTTTCAGCGTGGCAAGCAATCATCAATCGTTTTCGGAACAGTGGCCGCTGGTGCTGTATGGCACGTTAGGCACGCTGGCGACATTCCTGCTGCTGGAAATTGCTGCCGTCCGCCTCATTAAAGAACCCACCGAACGTGGCATCTTCGTACAAGGCGGTTTTCGTTCCAATACGGGCATTATGGGGCTTGCATTTGCCGTGAGCGCCTATGGTGAAGAGGGCGTGGCGGTGGGGTCGCTGTATTTAGTTGTCACGGTGATCATGTTCAACGCGCTGTCGGTGATTACCCTCACGCGCAGTTTGCAGCGTAAGTCACCCGATCAACGCATCAGCGTTCTCATGTTATTGCGAGGAATCGCCACCAACCCGCTGATTATCGGTTTACTCTGTGGTGCCGCGTATGCGCAGAGCCAACTGCCGATGCCTGCGGTGATAAAGCAAACGGGCGGTTTTATCTCATCAATGGCGTTGCCGCTGGCGTTACTCTGTGCTGGAGCTAGTCTGGAGTGGCGCAGCATGTTTCGTTCATCTAACGTCGCCATGCTTGCTTCTGTGGCGAAACTATTTGTCGTTCCAGGGGGGTTGACGTTCGGGGGATGGCTGGTGGGGTTCCGGGGCGTTGAACTCGGTATTATCTTCCTGTTTTCCTCAACGCCGACGGCATCAGGCAGCTACGTGATGACACGTGCGATGGGCGGAAATGCTACGCTGGCGGCCAATATCATCGGGTTGACGACGGCGGGAGCCTTCTTTGTGATTGCGTTCGGGCTCTACTTTTTACGTTCACTGGGCGTGATTTAGCGCTGTTGGCTTCTGTTGCAGTAAGTGACAGAGTCTTACGTCTTGCCTTTTGGCTGACAGAACAGGAATTTGATAGCGTACTCTTGGACAGTCTTCTTCCAGAGGCGCAGTGATGAAAAAAAATCATTCTGAGCGGGGCGTATATTGTCAGCGGATTGCCCCGCAGACCCAGTATCAGGGCAAGCAAGGCTTGGTTTACTCGGTTGGAATTTCACGCGAGACGGTGGGTGCCCAACATCTTCATATGCAGTTGGCGTGGATTCCGCCGCGTTCGCAAGGCAAGGCGCATAAGCACGAACATCATGAAACGGCGATTTACGCGCTGAGCGGTATTTCCTGTGTGTATTACGGGGAACAGCTTGAAAACATGATTGAATTACCCGAAGGCAATTTCCTCTATATCCCTGAGAACGTCCCGCATTTGCCCTATAATCCCAGTGACGACGTCGCCGTGCTGGTCATTTCCCGCACTGACGCCAACGAGCAGGAAAGTGTGGTTATGCTGCCGGAATTGGACAGAAATGTGCTGCCTGAACGTGGTGAAACGAGAGGATAAATATGGAAGCAAATTGCCCGAGCTGTGGTCATCCTCTAGCTTGGAAAAGTGGTGCGCGGTTTCAGTGTACGGCCTGCCAGCAGGATTATCTGCGTGAGGCTGCGTGCCCTGAATGTAAGCACTCGCTTCAGGAACTGAAAGCCTGTGGTGCGGTGGATTATTTTTGTCAGCAGCACGGGATGATTTCCAAACGGCGAGTCGCATTCAGCTACGCGCCTGCCGATTAAATTCATTATTACTTAATCAATGGTTACTCCTGTACGCCGTTGCGCCACAGCTCGGTCAGCTCCGGTGGCGCGCGGTCTTCGGGGATCAGCAGAATGATATCGGTATATTGATTCTGCTGCGGTTGGCAGTAGCTGATGTGGATGCGGTAATAGAACTGGTCGCCACGTCCTGGGCCATCAGGTTCACCGGGTTCGCGAGCCTGAGGCGCGGCATTACGGATCGCGTTACAAATCCGCTCCCGTTCGGATGGCGGTACGCTGGCGAGCGCGAAACGTCGTGGCCCCGCCAGCTTGGGGATAAAGGCGAATCCCCCTTCACGCGCTAGCTCAATGATGGCATCGTCGTTGAGCTCCGGCAGCGTTTTCATAAGAACTCCTGCCGTACCTCCACCCCGACTGTTTCCCACGACTGCATGACGATATCGGCAACGGTGTGGTTAAAACGTTGAGTGGCATGTTGAATGGTGTGGCGCGCGAAAATTTCGAAATCCGCATTTTGCGGCAGCGTTTTATCACACAGCGTGTCGTACCAGATGCGGCCGGCTTTTTCCCATGAATGGCCGCCCAGCGCGATGGCTGTAAGATAGAATGCCCGGTTGGGAATGCCTGAATTCAAGTGTACGCCGCCGTTGTCTTCACGCGTGTTCACATACTCGTTCATGTGAGAGGGCTGGGGGTCGATACCGAGCAGCTCATCATCATACGCCGTGCCCGGATGAGACATTGACCGCAGCCCCATGCCGTGAATACCCTCGGCCAGAAGCTTGTCACCGATAAGCCAATCGGCCTGCTCAGCGGTTTGCCCCAAATGATACTGCTTGACCATGGAGCCAAAGACATCGGACAGCGATTCATTGAGCGCACCGGACTGGCGGAAATAAATTAGCCCTGCTTCATTTTCGGTGATGCCGTGAGTGAGTTCATGTGCGACCACATCAAGCGCAATCGTGAAGCGATTAAAGATTTTGCCGTCGCCATCTCCGAACACCATCTGCTGCCCGTTCCAGAAGGCGTTCTGATAATCCTGACCGTAATGCACTGTGCCAGCCAGCGATAGCCCCTCGGCATCCAGCGAGTTACGTTGGAAAATCTTCCAGAAGAAATCATAGGTTACGCCCAGATAGTTGTAGGCCTCATCGACGGCAACATCACCGTTGCTGGGTTGGCCTTCAGCGCGAACCAGCTTGCCGGGCAACTGTTGTTGCTGTTCGGCATCGTGAATACTGCGATTTGCCTGCCCGGCGGGTAATTTCTCATGGGGTTCCGGGCGCGGATGGTGGCTAACCATCAATGACTGAACATGCATCAGCGTTTGTTGCGCACAGTGGCGCTGCTCGTCTGTGCCGTTTGCGATAATGCGATGCAAAATGTAAGGGGGGATCACGCTACAAATCGGTCTGGACTTCATACCTCATCTCCTTGAAAACGCTCATCAGGGGTAACACAGACGATTAACAAAGCTCACTGTCTTTTTATCCTATCCGCGTCACCGCGCAGAGGCTGATAACCCGTGCGGTGAAAACGGTGAATATAAGTTAGTGAGCTGGGAATAAGTATAGTTCAGATGGCGGGGACAAGAATGGAGGATCGCCGTTGTTTTAGGACAAATCCCCATTCGCGCATTTTATGCCGTTCGCGTTATTTTGGCGTCGGAGATGAGGGTTTTCGCCGCTTTTTCGCGGAATTTGGATTCGGAGCCAGCGTCGTGACCTGGCTTTCTACCCAGCCGTCCTGCAAGCGGGTTTTCAGTGTTTCGCCGGGGGAAATTTGCGCGACGTTTTTCAGCACCTTACCGTCCGGGGCGGTGGTGACGTTATAGCCACGCGCCAGCGTCGCCAGCGGGCTAACGCCTTCCAATCGCGAACAGGCGATGCCTAGCTTTTGCTTGTTCTGATTCAACTGACGTTCTACTGCACTTTGCATCTGATAGCTAAGCTGCTGCAAACGCTGCTGCGCTCGATGAATACGAGTCTGCGGCTGCTGTTGCATCAGACGCTGTTGTAAGCGTTCACTCCGGCGCGAGGTCTGCCGGAGCTGCTGCTGCATGGCGTCATCCAACCGCTGACGCAGTTTAACCAGCTGTGCCTGCTGACGCGCCAGTCGCAGCTGCGGATGCTGCTGCTGTAATCGGTGGTGCAGGCGGGTAAATTCCCGATTGCGCTGGGCAAGGTAATAATCCATCGCCATTTCCAGGCGCTGGCGCTGGGACTGTATCTGACGCAATAGCTCAAGTTGGTTACGACTCACTAACTCGGCAGCGGCGGACGGCGTGGGTGCGCGCAGGTCACCGACGAAATCGGCGATGGTGACATCGGTTTCATGGCCGACGGCGCTGACGATAGGAATGCGGCTGGCGAAAATCGCGCGGGCGACCCGTTCGTCATTAAAGCTCCAGAGATCTTCCAGCGAACCGCCGCCGCGCCCGACGATTAACACATCACACTCATCCCGCTGGTTAGCCAGCTCAATAGCGCGAACGATCTGTAGCGGCGCTTCCGCACCTTGCACCGACGTGGGATACACAATCACTGGTAGTGACGGATCACGGCGCTGCAACACTTGCAAGATATCGTGCAGGGCGGCACCGCTGGCTGACGTAATCACGCCGACCTGTTTGGCGGGAGAGGGCAGAACCTGCTTAAACTGTTGGTCGAACAGCCCTTCGGCAGCGAGGCGGTGCTTGAGCTGTTCAAACTGCTGCTGTAGCAGGCCATCACCAGCGGGCTGCATGCTTTCCGCCAGTAGCTGATAGTCGCCACGGGGTTCATACAACGTAATGCTCGCCCGAATCAGCACTTGCTGACCGTTTTGCGGGCGGAACGTCACTTTGCGGTTGCTGGTACGGAACATCGCGCAGCGTACCTGTGCACGTTCGTCTTTTAGCGTGAAATACCAGTGGCCGGATGAGGGCTGAGAGAGGTTGGAGATTTCGCCGGAGAGCCAAATCTGGCCCATTTCCATTTCCAACAGTTGTCTGACCGTCTGATTCAGGCGGCTAACGGTAAAAATTGCAGAGGAGGGAAATTGAGACATTGTGAGCCAGATCAAATTTTAAAACAGTCACTTAATTGATCGATACTACCTACCTGAAAAAGGTAATCAAGCATTTTAGTAAAATAATGCTGGAGGCAACCGATTACGCCCTGTAGAATGCCACGGCAATATTTTATCTATTCTTACATCCACCTTGGTGAGATATTGCCCATGCTACGTATCGCTAAAGAAGCACTGACGTTTGACGACGTCCTCCTGGTTCCCGCTCATTCTACTGTTCTGCCTAATACTGCCGATCTGTCCACGCAGTTGACGAAAAACATTCGCCTGAATATCCCTATGCTGTCCGCAGCGATGGATACCGTTACCGAATCCGGCCTGGCCATTGCGCTGGCGCAGGAAGGCGGTCTGGGCTTTATTCACAAAAATATGTCCATTGAGCGTCAGGCTGAAGAAGTTAGCCGCGTGAAAAAACACGAAAGTGGCGTTGTGGTTGATCCACAAACGGTAACGCCAGAAACGACGCTGCGTGAAATGAAAGAGTTGACTGAGCGCAACGGCTTCGCTGGCTACCCAGTGGTGGCAAAAGACAACGAACTGGTCGGTATCATCACCGGTCGTGACGTGCGTTTTGTTACCGATTTGGAAAAACCGGTTAGCGCGTTCATGACGCCGAAAGAGCGTCTGGTCACGGTCAAAGAAGGCGAAGCGCGTGATGTCGTGCTGCAAAAAATGCACGAAAAACGCGTTGAAAAAGCGCTGGTGATTGACGACCAATTCCACCTGATCGGCATGATCACGGTAAAAGATTTCCAGAAAGCAGAACGTAAACCGAACGCGTGTAAAGACGAGCACGGTCGTCTGCGCGTAGGTGCAGCGGTTGGCGCAGGTGCGGGTAACGAAGAGCGTGTTGATGCGCTGGTTGCCGCAGGCGTTGACGTCCTGCTGATCGACTCCTCACACGGTCATTCCGAAGGCGTATTACAGCGTATTCGCGAAACACGTGCTAAATACCCGAACCTCGAAATCATCGGCGGCAACGTCGCGACGGGCTCAGGTGCGAAAGCGCTGGTTGAAGCAGGCGTTAGCGCCGTGAAAGTCGGTATCGGCCCTGGCTCTATCTGTACGACCCGTATCGTGACTGGCGTGGGCGTTCCGCAGATTACGGCTATCTCTGATGCGGTTGAAGCGCTGGAAGGCACAGGTATTCCAGTCATCGCCGATGGCGGTATCCGCTTCTCCGGCGACATCGCTAAAGCCATCGCAGCAGGCGCTGCGTGTGTCATGGTCGGCTCCATGCTGGCGGGTACGGAAGAATCCCCAGGTGAAATCGAACTGTATCAAGGCCGTTCATTCAAATCTTATCGCGGCATGGGTTCACTGGGCGCAATGTCCAAAGGCTCATCAGACCGTTACTTCCAGACCGATAACGCCGCCGACAAACTGGTGCCGGAAGGTATCGAAGGCCGCGTAGCCTATAAAGGCCGCCTGAAAGAGATCGTTCACCAGCAGATGGGCGGCTTGCGCTCCTGCATGGGCCTGACCGGTTGCGCCACTATCGACGCACTGCGCACGCAGGCTGAGTTTGTACGCATCAGCGGCGCGGGCATTCAGGAAAGCCACGTTCACGACGTTACCATTACTAAAGAGTCACCGAACTACCGTATGGGTTCATAAGGTGATTTAACGCAATAAACCCTGTACTATTTTGCGCCGCTCCGCCTTTGCATAAGGCAGAGCGGTTAGCTGGGTTTACTTTTCGCTTTTGTCTTTTGCTTTTTGGAACATGCTCCTCATGACTCAAAACATTCATCAACACCGCATTCTTATTCTGGATTTCGGCTCGCAGTACACGCAGCTGGTTGCACGTCGCGTGCGTGAACTGGGCGTTTACTGTGAACTGTGGGCATGGGATGTCACGGAAGCACAGATTCGTGGGTTTAATCCGAACGGGATCATCCTGTCCGGCGGCCCGGAAAGTACCACTGAGTTTGGCAGCCCACGTGCGCCAGAATACGTTTTCAATGCTGGCGTACCGGTATTAGGCGTGTGCTATGGCATGCAGACGATGGCGATGCAGTTGGGTGGCCACGTTGAAGGTTCCAACGAGCGTGAGTTTGGTTATGCGCAGGTAGAAGTGAAAACGGATAGCGCGCTGGTGCGTGATATTCAGGATGCGTTGAGCGCCGATGGCGCACCGTTGCTGGATGTCTGGATGAGCCACGGCGACAAAGTGACGGCCATCCCTGAAGGGTTTGAGACCGTTGCCAGTACCGATACCTGTCCGTTTGCCATCATGGCTAACGAAGAGAAGCGTTTTTACGGCGTGCAGTTCCACCCGGAAGTGACGCACACCCGTCAGGGCCAGCGCATGCTGGAGTGTTTTGTTCTTGATATTTGCCAGTGTGAAGCGTTGTGGACGCCAGCCAAGATCATCGATGATGCGGTGAACCGTATTCGTGAGCAGGTAGGCAACGATCACGTGATTTTGGGTCTGTCAGGCGGCGTGGATTCTTCCGTTACTGCGATGCTGCTGCACCGTGCGATCGGCGAGCGTCTGACCTGTGTGTTTGTCGATAACGGCCTGCTGCGCCTGAACGAAGCCGATCAGGTTCTGGAAATGTTCGGCGATCATTTCGGTCTGAACATTGTTCACGTGGCGGCGGAAGATCGCTTCCTGAGCGAGCTGGCGGGTGAAGATGAGCCGGAAGCCAAGCGTAAAATCATTGGTCGCGTGTTTGTTGAAGTGTTCGATGAAGAAGCCAGCAAGCAAGAAGAAGTGAAATGGCTGGCGCAAGGCACCATCTACCCAGATGTGATCGAATCTGCGGCTTCTGCGACGGGCAAAGCGCACGTGATCAAGTCACACCACAACGTGGGTGGCCTGCCGAAAGAGATGAAGCTGGGTCTGGTTGAGCCGCTGAAAGAGCTGTTCAAAGACGAAGTGCGCAAGATTGGTCTGGAACTGGGTCTGCCGTACAACATGCTGTACCGCCATCCGTTCCCAGGCCCGGGTCTGGGCGTGCGCGTGCTGGGTGAAGTGAAGAAAGAATACTGTGACCTGCTGCGTCGTGCGGATGCGATCTTCATCGAAGAACTGCACAAAGCCGACCTGTACAACAAGGTTAGTCAGGCATTCACCGTCTTCCTGCCGGTTCGTTCCGTGGGCGTGATGGGCGATGGCCGTAAATACGATTGGGTTGTCGCGCTGCGCGCGGTAGAAACCATCGACTTTATGACCGCGCACTGGGCACACCTGCCATACGACTTCCTCGGCCGTGTATCCAACCGCATCATCAATGAAGTCGACGGCATCTCCCGCGTCGTTTATGACGTATCGGGCAAGCCACCTGCGACGATTGAGTGGGAGTAGGCGACAGCTGCATTGAACTATTGAGCGTTACTTAAAAAAACCAGCCTCTTGTGAGGCTGGTTTTTTTTATAAATAAAAAGGTTGTTAAGTGCGTTTAGTCAGGTTAATTTTTATAAAATCATTGTAAGTTTTACTGATCTTGCTAAGGGATTCTATGCCTTATAATCTTTCAGATAAGTTAGTTATTGGTTTAGCATCAAGCGCATTATTTGATTTGGAAGAATCAGATAATATATTTAGAGATAAGGGTGAAGAAGAGTACCGTAACTTCCAAAGAAGTAACCAAGATATACTTTTGGATAAAGGAGTTGCGTTTCCATTTATTAGGCGTTTATTGTCTTTAAATAAAATAAGCCCAAATAATCCTCCTGTAGAGGTTATTTTGTTATCGAGGAATGATCCTGATACTGGTTTAAGGGTAATGAATTCAATAGAAAATTATGGTTTAGGTATAACGCGGGCTGTTTTTCTGCAAGGTAGATCACCCCATAAATATATCCCTGCTTTAGATATCGAACTTTTTTTATCAGCAAATTCTCAGGATGTTAACCAAGCTGTTATTGCGGGGTATCCTGCTGGTTTAATATTGAAGGGGAATATTAAGGATGATGTACAAGACCATGAGTTGAGGATAGCTTTTGATTTTGATGGGGTAATTGCAGATGATGAAGCCGAAGCAATATACCAAAAAAATAATCAAATTTCTGATTTTCATTCTCATGAGGAAATGAATGTAAATATAGCTCATAATCCAGGTCCTCTTAAAAATTTTTTGCAGAAAGTATCGGATATCCAAAAGTTAGAGCAAGAAATTGAAAATAGTGATCCTTCGTACAAAAGAATTTTAAGAATATCAATAGTAACGGCGAGAAATGCTCCATCTCATAAAAGGGTAATTAATACTATGAGGGAATGGGATATTAATGTTAATGAGGCTTTTTTCATGGGGGGGGTGGAAAAAAGAAAAATTCTTGAAGTTATGAAACCACATATATTCTTTGATGACCAAAAGTTGCATTTAGAACCTTCATCATCGATTCTACCATCTGTTCATATCCCATTTGGTGTTACTAATAGGCCTAAAAATTAATTTTAATAAAAGAAAATTTATATTTCTAGTTAAAATTTATAGAGGTTTTTTTTATGCTAACTGTATCCCACGATACATAATTCTCCATATCGCTCTCAATCCTAAATAACTTCGCGCATTGATGCTTCACTTCTCATCTGACGAGGCCAGAGCTGGCGGTGTGCCTCCTTCAACAAGTGTAGCGATATTATGCAAAGCTATTTAGGATACACGGTCTACAGTGAGGAGAGGTATCCCTGCGGGAACCTCGCCCTAGGTTTCCCCTAACATGCAACAGAGATTTAGCTAGTCATAAGCTAACACGTTAAAGATGTGACTCATCGTCCGTGGTCTTACTCATCACAAAAGGCGATCCTACCTGCACGGAAATCAAAATGGTTTTTGATAGGTGGAGGGAATGGAATGAATCACACTGATTGGCACCCGGCGGATATCATCGCGGGATTACGGAAGAAAGGGACGACGCTGGCGGCGGTTTCCAGAGCGGCGGGGCTGGCGTCATCCACGCTGGCGAATACGCTCACCAGACATTGGCCGAAAGGCGAACGACTGATTGCCGAAGCTATGGGGAAAACGCCGGAAGAGATTTGGCCGTCGCGTTATTCAGGCGTGAAATGAGGGCAGGGAATAGGGGAGATAAACAAGAAAGCGCTGGCGCTTTGTTTATATGACTCTGCCAGATGACAGAGTCATGCAGAGAGCATCGTTATTGAGTATGAGAACTAACAGTAGCCACGTCGGAGAATGCGCTGAAAGGCTCAAATAGCCCGGCGCTCTGGGCTATCAGTATGAATAATCAAGCAGTCATCATGAGTGTTAACGCTTTTCCTGTTGCTTCAAAATCCCCGCCTTAAGCACATCCACTTCCGCGCCGCTAATCGTGGCGGTCGCGGAGATGACCTGAAATTTCAGATCGCTGAACTGGCAAAAACCGGATTGGTACATCGGTATGAGTGTAGATTTGCGGGACACGATGTATTGCTCTCCAATCGTTTCGGCATCAAGGCTATTTGCCCCAAACACAGGGAAAGCGAGCGTTTGTTCGGTAGATGCGCCCTCACTGTTTCTGAGTTGCAGCGTGGCGCGAAAGTTGGCGACTTCACCTAATTTATTCGTATTGATAGAGAAATTAAGCTCGCATTGATACGGGGTGTCCTTTCCGCCGAGGAAGATTGATTCATGCTTTAACGTTAAGATCGGTAATTCACTGCGCGTTGCCTTTCTCTCTTGTTTATCCTTCTCACACTGACGAAAATAATTATTGTCTGGTGTTCTGGCCGTTTCTTCGTAATATTTTTTGGCTTGATGGCAATCTGCTTCAACATACTGCCCGTTGTAATACATCTGGGATAAATAGCGGCTGGCACCAGTCAAGTCACGTTTATAGGCTTGTTCAAACAAGGTATAGGCCTTACTGTAATTGGCCTTGATAAGCACACCGTTATAATACATTTTCCCCAGATTCATTAATGCATCATCATCGCCTTGCTTTGCTGCACGCTCATACCATTTTTCAGCTTCTACCCCATCTGGGAAAACGCCCCAACGCCCTTTTTCGTAGACGAACCCAAGTATATTTTGTGCTTCTCGATGGCCACCTTCAGCGGCGACACGGAACCACTTCAACGCCTCAATGTTCTCATTTTTGATATCGGCATAGCCAAAATTATAAAAATGACCGACGTGGAAATTAATTTCTGGATCGCCATCCTTTGCCCAGAATGTCGCGAGTCGCAGAATATCCTGTTTGCTAAAACCAATATGGGTGAAGAAGCGTTGAGTATCGGCATCGCCGCTCGTCAAATATCGTCTTACTGCTCGAATTAGTTTAGGTCGATAGGATATATCACTATCGGCAGCGGCTTTCGCGGAATAAATGTAATCGACAACCTTATCCATCACATCAACGGGTATTTTTATGTCGGCTCGGTTCATTTTTTCTGAGAACTGTTTGGCGCGAGCTTTATCCTGCGCCACACCTTTGCCGTATTGATAAAAATACCAGACGTTGTAGCAGCCAAAATTGCCGTCTATTTCACAGGCCTGCTGATAATACTGGAGTGCTTGCGTCGTATTTTGCGGGACGGTGATGCCGTATTCATAGATAAACCCCAGCGTGCTCAATGCCTGCGGGTCGTTGTCTTTCGCTAATGTCGTCAATGCGGTTAATGCAGTAGCATCCTGCTGCGTGAGGCGTTCGTAGAGCGTATCTACCTTGCCATTTGCCTGACTGATGGATGCCGCCGACAGGCCGATCAGCGTGGCAATAACGGTTTTCCTTATCATCACTTTTATGTCCTTATGCATTCCCTGAGTGAATAGCAATGTGTAGCAAAGGTGTCGATCAAGGCGGGGGTTTAGCGTAAGTCGTGTTTTTCAGAGCCATCGCCTTAATCACTCTCCTCATTATCCAACGCGCGCGGTTTATTATTCCTCAACAGCGCCCATTTTCTGAACTGGGTCGGCGTCATCTCCATCTGCTGGGAAAAGGCACGTCTAAACGCGGTATCTTCACTGTAACCACATTCGGCGGCGACTTGCTTGATATTGGTCACTGGGTTTTCAAGCAGCAGGCAGGCCATTTCGATCCTGACGCGGGTAATAAAGCTTTTCGGGCTTTCTGCCGTGAGTTCTTTGAGCTTGCGGTGCAGCGTTCGGTCGCTGAAATTCAGGGCGCTCGCTAATTCTTCTGCGGTGATTGACGGGTTCTCGTAGCGGATGAGTTGTTCGGCGCGCAGCAGCAGGGGATGTACGGTGTTAATGAACCCCTGTGGAGCGTAAATACGTTGAGAAAGCGGTTGGCTATCCGCCACGGCGATATCTGCCGCCAATTTCGCGATCTTAGGTCCGCCACTGCGGCGGATAATATGCAGAGCAAGCTCGACCCAGGACAGCGGCCCGCCGGTGGTAATGATGCCATCTTGCTCTTCCAGCGCTTTGCCCCACACCGGTTTTGCCTTCGGGTATTTCTGCTTAAACGTGTGGTAGAGCCACCATGTCGTGGTGCAAAACCGGCCATCCAGCAACCCGGCTTCGGCCAGAATAAAGCCCCCCGCACAGGCACCGCCTATCAGCGAGCCCTGTCGATATTGCTCCCTGAGCCACAGCGCGGATTCATTAACGGATGACATCGACATCGGTAATTTATCGGGCCCGAGTATCATTCCGGTCGCCAGCACGACATCCGATTTGCCCACCGCCTCAAATGAGCTGTCTACGTGAATCAGCCTGCCCTGAGCATCACGCACGGGTTTGCCGTCTGCACTGACAATCGATGTTTCAAAAGACAGCGCTGAGGCTGGGGAAGAAGCGCTGTCAGGCTGTGTAATCAGCGTTTGATTCACCATCCAGAAAATATCAGAAAGCCCAGAAATGGCTGATTGCATACTGCCCGGCAGCGCCAGAATGGAAATGTGCATAGTGATTTTCCTGTCGGATAGCATTTGGCGAATTTTGCATGAACTATGTCAAGTTTGCCATCTTACCGCAAGCATCAACCACGATTAGAATTCAACCATTCGCTACCCCTGATGAAACGCATCGGGGAAACCGTCAGCCGAATCACTCTTTCAGAGGAAAACATATGGCGCATTACCGCATTAAATGGCTCGGCCATCTGGCTATCGCGTTAGGGCTGGTGCTGTCTGCTGGCGTTCACAATGTTGCGGAGGCGGCAAAAATTAACAATATCGTCTTAGTCCACGGTGCCTTTGCCGATGGCTCTAGTTGGTCTGCCGTCACGGCCCGACTACAGGAAATGGGATACCACGTAACCGCGGTGCAAAACCCGCTCACTTCTTTAGCGGATGACGTTGAAGCGACGGTTCGCGTGCTGCAAAGGCAGCAGGGTGATGTGTTGCTGGTTGGGCACTCATGGGGCGGGGCCGTTGTGACGCAGGCCGGCAATGATCCCAAGGTTCGCGGTATCGTCTATTTGTCGGCGCTGGTACCAGACAGCGGGGAATCGGTCTCTGATTTATTGCAGCGCCTGAAAGCGCCGATGGCAGGCATGGCACCCGATTCTAATGGCTTGATTTGGCTGGATAACCCTGAACAGTACCGTGAGGTGATGGCGGGTGATGTCCCCTTGAAGAAAGCACTGGCGCTGGCTGCGGTGCAACAGCCGATTGCCGCAAAAGCCTTTGGCGATCGCGTTCAGCAGGCGGCGTGGAAAAATAAACCAACCTGGTATTTGTTGACGGAGAAGGACAAGGCATTAAATTCATCGATTCAGAAAGCCATCGCGAGCCATATCGGTGCAAAGACGCGAGCTATTGCGTCCAGCTATATGTCTCTGGTGTCACACCCGGAAGCTGTCGCGGATTTTATTGATAGTGCGGCTAAAGCAGTTAAATAAGTGAGCGTTAAAACTCAATGTAGGAGAAGTTATTGTGAATATTTTACATATAGACTCCAGTATTCTTGAGAACGGTTCCGTTTCCCGACAGATTTCTGCTGACGTTGTGGAGCAATTAGTCAAACAACATCCCGATGCTGTCGTCTCTTATCGGGACGTGGTTAAAGATGAAATTCGCCACTTAACCGGGCCGATTGCCGCAGGTTTCCGCCAAATAGCCTCTTCTTCAGCAGATGAGGCAACGCTGCGGGAACACCAATTATCTGAAGCGTTGGTGACGGAGTTTCTGGCGAATGACGTAATTGTCATTGGCGCGCCGATGTATAACTTTTCCGTCTCTAGCCAGCTGAAATCGTGGCTGGATCGGCTGGCGCAGGCCGGCAAGACGTTTAAATATACGGAAAAAGGCCCGATAGGTTTATCTGGGGGAAGAACGGTTATTGTGGTTTCCTCCCGTGGTGGTTTCTATACCACACCGCCTTTTTTAGATATGGATTTTCAGGAACGCTATCTCCAGGGCTTTTTCCGGTTTCTTGGTATTACCGATATTCATTTCGTCCGTGTCGAAGGCGCTTCAAAAGGAGATGAAATCAAGCATCGTGAAATCCAGAATGCGAAGTCCTCTATCCATTCTGTGATTACATCCATAGACTAAAAATATATACCCTAAATAATTCGAGTTTCAGGCAGGCGGCAAGCGAAGGAGTCCCGATGAGCTTACTTGAGTAAGTGATTCGGGTGACTGAACGCAGCCAACGCACATGCAAATTGAAGTATGACGGGTATATAGCCGATCAATAATCATTGAGGTAGCAATCATGCTCTATGCCATTACGCTGTATTACACCAGCCAGAAAGATGAACTTGAAAAGCGTATTGACGCACACAAAAAATGGCTGGCTGATAATATTAAAAAGGGAAATGTTATTTTTTCCGGCCCGCTGGAAGATGGAATGGGTGGGTTTATTTTAGCCTACGGGTTAGATAGCTCTGACATGGAAGACATTCTTGCCGACGATCCGTTTGTTAATCTGGGATTAGTCAAAACAGAGGTAAAGACAATCGAGCCTGTAATCTGTTCGAGCCATTTCTATAGAGAATGGGCAGGGCATGCGAAGGCGTTGTAAATAGTCTATCGATGTCCTTATTTATTATTTCTGTGTTAAAGCGCCATAGAATTATGGCGCTTTAACATCATCGTGGAATAAACAGCGTATCGAAAAATAACCTCTCGATTTATAGCCCAGCGAATTCAAACGGCGTAGCGGGTTTAAAGTGATTGGAAGCCTCACCAGAATAAATGGTGCTTTGGTTTGGTCCTAAATCTAATTTTTTCGTGTTATTTACACTCGGCGCAAAGTCAATTTTTTTCAAATCTACCAAAAAGATATTAGGCGATACGGCAGACTCGAAAAAGTATTGTAGCGATTTATGGTCTACAACCGTGCGCCAGCGCGTTGAGGCGATGTTCGGCATATTTGGCAAGGAATAACCATAAGGGACCGAAACATTACGTATGATACTGAATGCGGTAGCTAAGTCCGCTTTATCTTTTTCTATTTTACTTTTCTCTGCTACCCCTGGAATGAGTTTATTGGGGGCAACATTTTTCACATAGAACGAGGCGCGGACAAAGCGATCGGCGGCGCGGTTCGTTCCCGCTAGCATCACATTGCCACCTATCTGATCCCAATAGGCATTCAGCGCTAGCTGCTGATCGAATGTCGGAGAGTTAGTCATCACCTGATATTTTTTATCATGGTGAATGACCTGCTTGCCGTCGGTATATTCAATAATTGCGCTGTCGCCAGAGGAATCTGACAAGGAAAGATGAAGCGTCGCCATTCTATCTTGTCCCTCTACCTTTTTGGTTACCAGTGTAAATTTTTCCTCTTGCAGCCACTTTACGGCTTCATCGACGGTAGCAAAATTATCCAACGCGTATTGTGCCCAACCAGCGACGCTTAAACCCGGTTTTTTTGCTGTCGGTGCGGTTTTAGGATATTCAGATTCCGCCAGCCAGAGTACGTTAGCCGCCAACCCTTTTTCATTCACGCCATCGGTTGTGGAGGCCATATTGGCGTTACTGTCGAAAGCAGAGGCAATGACACTGCCGTATTTTGATGTCCACTCCAGAGAATGCTGGCCAGCGGCACCAGAACGCTTTAATTCTCGGGGGAAAATCCAGAGGTTGGTCTCGGTATCATCGGCCCAGTCCATTGAGCGGGCGGTAATAGGGTAATCAAGGTTATTTGGATCCTTATAAACGAACCGCGTACAGGCGAGTGAAACCGCTGAGCCTAGCGTTAATGCTGCTAATGACAGTGCGCATACCGTAGACTTAAGGCGCTTATTATTTCTTATCATTTAATTTCTCCACGTTTATTCTCAGAGGGGTAGTTCACTAATATTACCGCTTATTATAGTCATTTATTTATTTATGGGAGGTGGTGGCTATAAAAATAAATATAACGATGCATGCTGATTAGTTTATTTCTCATTATTCAATGAGAATATATTTTTTGATGGTTTGTTTATTTTAGGTTTATTTTCAACCAAGCCTCGCATTAAAACGAGTGTTGCATAAAACGCGTTGAGACGGCTGTCGTCGTACCCGCATAACGTAAAAATAGGTCAATATTTCACCCAGCGCTTAACCTAACCGCCAACTGGCAGTACACTGGTGGCGTGATTTTTTGACCGATTTTCACTGTGGGCTCTCGCCTGCAGGCGTATCGATTCCGTTCCCTCTTTTTCAGTGAGCTATCTGGCCTATGACGTACCTCAAATTCTTGGGGATTGGGTTTATTTGTGTGCTGTTGTTGTCTTTTTGGCAAAGCTGGGCGCAGTCAACGCGTAACGGCGAAACGTTTAATGGGCAAAGTTGGTGGTCTGCCAAACGTGATTCTTCCGGCTTAGCGCCGAACCCTGTGCAACTTCGCCAGACTGCTATCGTCCAGGTTTATGCTGCGCCGACTTACGGCTGGCGCGGGCTGGTGGCGGTACATCCGTGGATCATTTTCAAGAACGCGGGGGAAACGCAATATCGCCGCTATGAAGTCGTGAGCTGGGGGAGCGATAACGTCGTCCGTCTTAACCGTTCGGTGGCGGATGCGTATTGGTATGGCGCGAAACCGAAGCTGTTGGTGGAACACCGTGGCGACAAGGCGGAAGCCATGATCCCGCAGATTGAGGCCGCGATTAAAAGCTATCCGTGGCCGAATACTTACCATGCCTGGCCGGGGCCGAACAGCAATACGTTTCTGGCGCACATTGGCCGCGAAGTGCCTGCGCTCAAGTTGGATATGCCCGCTAATGCCATTGGCAAGGATTACCGCCCGATCACACGACCGGTAGGGCTGTCGCCATCGGGAAGCGGTGTGCAGATTTCGCTGCTAGGCGTGCTGGGTATCACGATGGGCCTGGAAGAGGGGATCGAGGCCAACATTCTGGGGCTGAACATGGGCGTGGATATGAACCCGCCTGCGCTGCGTTTACCCTTTGTTGGCCGCCTCGGCTATGAAAAAACGGGCAGTGAAGAGGGCCGAGGGTAGCGCTTCACCTTTACGCGCCGCATTGCCGCAGGTGTGTCAGCAGATTGGCGACTTCGGGTTGCAACGTCGCGCCGGATTTCACGCCCAGCCAGAGCTGGCGTGAAGCCCACTCGTCGGTGAGGCTGATGGCGCGTAACCCAGTGCCGAGCACTCCAGGGCGAATGGCCCCTTCCGGCAAGACGCTGATCCCCAGCCCTGCTTCGATCATGCGACAAATGCCGTCAAAGCTGCTGACCTGCACCCGCAGGCGCAGCACTCTCCCCAGCTCATCCGAGGCATCTTTTAGCTGTTTCAGCAACGAGCTGCCGTTATTGAGGCCGACGTAGTCGTAGCCCAGTGTGTCGTTAAAGCTGACTTCTGGCCTTGCGGAAAGCGGGTGCTGGGGCGGAACGAGTACGACAAGCTTATCCTGACGATAAGGAATCTTCTCGACCCCCTGCGAGCCGACATTGTCAGCGAAGATGCCGATATCCGCTTCTCCCATCGCCAGCGCCGTTACTACGGTCTTACTGAGCTTTTCCTCCAGGTTAATACGAATGAGCGGTCGGGCCAGAAGGAATGACGCCAAATCCTGCGGAAGAAACTGAATAATCGCCGAGGTGTTCGCCCACATGTGTACGTGGCCGCGCACGCCAACGGCGTAGTCATTCATCTCACTCGCCATACGTTCCACGTTGCTCAACACATTACGCGCGTGATTCACCAATTCCTTGCCTGCTGGGGTTAACGTCAGGCCGCGCGGCATTCGGATGAATAACGCACAGTCCACGGTACGCTCCAGTTCAGCGATACGCTTGCTCAGGGCAGAAAGCGTGATGTGGAACTTTTCTGCGGCTTTGGTCAGGCTGCCAGTTTGAGCAACCTGCAAAAAGATGCGGAGCGACTGAAGATCAAAGTGTGTCGGGTTAATCATGGTGTATCGAGCGTCCTCAACAGGGCAGAAAGTGAGCCAATGGCTGGCGTATTGATACCGCGCAGCATGCGGGCACATTTCTTATGTCACGCTGTAATGTAGCACGGCGGATGGTTTTCCTGACAGGAAAGGGTCATTGAGTATTCAGGGATTATCAAAAGACCGCGTTACTCCTAGGATGTGAGAAATATCGTTCAGGATAGGACTTATCAATGTCATTTATCGATCATGTCGATCACCTTGTATTGACCTGCGTTGATTTTGCGGCGACCCGACATTTCTATGTTGATGTGTTGCAAATGCGGGAGGAAACGTTTGCAAATGGGCGCGTTGCTTTTCATTTTGGTCATCAAAAAATCAATGTGCACCTGCGCGGTGCCGAACATGAACCGAAAGCGCATCTGCCCGTTCCGGGATCGCTCGACCTGTGCTTTATTGCGTCGGTGCCGCTGGAGCAGGTTATGGATCATCTGGCGCGCTGCCGCTGGCCAATTAGCGAAGGACCGGTGAGGCGAACCGGCGCAACGCAGCCAATCCGTTCTCTCTATCTGCGCGATCCCGATCTGAATTTGATCGAAATCGCGGAATATTTACCCTAAAGCCATTGTCTGTCTACCGGCCTGAAACGCGGTTCTCCAGATAGTCTTGTGATATATAGGTCATGCATTTTTTATGTTTAGCTTAATGATGTTCAGCGATATCTTGTTGTGTTTGCTTTTGGGGATTGGACTGGGATTTTGTGGAGGAATGCTGGGGATTGGCGGCGGATTGATCGCCATTCCGGTGTTGGGAATACTCTTTGGTATGGATCAGCATCTGGCGCAGGGAACGGCGCTGGTGATGATTACGCCCAATGTGCTGATCGGTTTTTTGCGTTATCGCCAGCGTAACCGCATCGATACGCGGATTGCGCTGACCATGTGCGTGTTTGCATCGATATCTGCCTATTTTGCTGCACACATTGCCTCATCGATTGATGTTCATCATCTCCAGAATGCCTTTGCCATCTTCCTGCTGGTGCTGGCGGCGTACTACATGTTTCAGTGGTACAACAAACAGCGTAACCATGCCTCAGACATTGTGTTGTCGACCAAATACCTGCCGTTACTCGGCGTGGCGAGCGGGTTTATGTCGGGCATTTTTACCGTCGGTGGTGGGTTGGTGGTGGTGCCGGTGTTGGTCACGCTGTTTGCCTTTGCTCAAACGCAGGCACAGGGCATGGCGCTGATACTCGTGGTGCCGGGCGCACTGGCGGCGCTGCTTTCCTACTCGCAGGCGGGGAACGTTGACTGGAGCATTGGCCTGCCGCTGGCACTGGGCGGGATCGTCAGCGTGTCCTGGGGCGTGGCTTTAGCACACAAGCTGCCCGTTGTTTACCTGCGTGGGGCGTTTTGTCTGATGCTGATCGGCGTGGGAATCACTATGCTGGTGCTGAAATAACTGGGTGGTACGTCCTACTTATCGCTTTTAATTCCTACCTATTCAGCCTAAAGTTTTCAGCGCTTTCTCCGTTGATAGGTAGGAAGTGATGCGGTTAGCGTGAATGATTTCTCCGTTTCCTGACCGCTGCTGGAGCGGCCCGAGTGAAGCAGGGCCGCATCCTCTCTGAAGCCCAATCTGAATAAGGCGTGATGTATGAGTCTCGTGAGCTATCTAGGAAAGCAAACTCTCGGTGTACTGGCGGGTTATAAGCAGGATGGCGTGGTCATCCATATTTGCGGCGTCTATCCCAATGCGGATAATAGCCTGCGCGTTTTTTTCCCACACGGGCATGAATTTTCCGTTGGCGATCTGGCAACCATTCACCTTGATAACCGCTCCGGGGTTGATGAATTTGATGCCAATATTCAGGTCTATCGTGCCTCTTACAAAGGGCGCGTCGTCGTCAGCGACGGAGATTGGGTCGTGCTGGAACCGAGAGAGTGCCAGCTCCTGCATGGTTTCACGCCTGTGCTGGATATTCGCGAACCGGGCTATCAGTTTCCGCAAGATGACCGTCCGTCACTGCCGGTGCCCCTGACGCCGATGGTCGATTTTCCGCAGATGGAAAAGCAGGATTTCTCCAATAAGGTCGGCGTATTAATTACGATGGCCGCCGAACAGCCGCATACCACGGTGCTGGCGTTCCTGTCGTCTGTGGATAACGATATCTTCCTGATTACATTCCCCGAGACCTTTAAATCTCAGCTGCTCAAACGTAATCCACACTGCTTTTTTGCGATGGATGAACGCAGTCATTATACCTTCGAGCGGACCATTGAATGGAACTACACCATTATTGAAGGGGAAGCGTTCATTATTGAGCGCGACAATCCGCTCTATGAAAAAGTGCGGCATGAATTCGTCGCTAAGAACCCGTGGGAAATTGCCTTCTTCACTCGTCCTGACGTCGAGGTTTACCATATTAAAAGTAAACAGCTCGTGTGCCCCGGAAATACTCAAACGCTTAGCTAAAATATAAAAATATATACCCTAAATAATTCGAGTTTCAGGCAGGCGGCAAGCGAAGGAATCCCGATGAGCTTACTCAAGTAAGTGATTCGGGTGAGTGACCGCAGCCAACGCACATGCAACTTGAAGTATGACGGGTATAAACGGGATAGCGCTGTGCTATCCCGTTTATATAAGTGGCGTTGGTCTACAGCGTTTTTTCTGTCGGTTCCAGAGCCCATTCAACCTTGCCTTTACCCGTGCTTTTGGCTTGGTAGAGGGCGACATCCACGCGTTTCATAAAGTGTTCGGTGGGTTCCTGAGGCTGTTTTTGGCCGGCACCAATACTGACGGAAAGGTGATGCCTGTTTTTAATAATGATTTTGCTCGCGTTTTTTAATACTTCTCTCGCCAGCGCCTCTGCCCGATCCTGTGTTCCGGCATACAGAATAATCGCGAACTCTTCGCCCCCGATTCGGGTCGCCACCACCTCACTGTTATCGAAGCGGGAAAGGATATGGCCGAATTTACTTAATACTTCGTCGCCTTTTATGTGTCCATATTTATCATTGATGACTTTGAAATTGTCGATATCGATAATAAATAAATAGGGTGATTTCGCTTCGAGTTTTTTTAATTCATTAATAAAAAATCGGCGATTAGGGAGCTGGGTGAGTTCATCGCTGAATGACTGTATTTTGGCTTCGATGTACTTATCGTTGATTTTATAGATCAGATTATACACGCCAAATCCGACGCCAAACATCCCAAAAATTCTCAGTAAATCCTCAACGTAATATCCAATGAATTTAGTCTGATAAACAAATTCATCCATAAAATCAAACGTGGCGGAGCATATCCAGATGTGTAGACCGAGGCGAATGGATAAAGCCGAAGTATGGTTAAGTGATATTTTACTGGTACACGATAGGATAAAAAAAAGAAAAACCAGTGCGATCGCATCGGTATAAGACCCAGGATTGTTGTGCAACTGCTCCTGAAAATCTCGATGCTCTAAGAACAGGACATTAAATATAACGATCAGCGCTGACGATAACAGGGCGAGCCTTATGGAATAAGACGCCTTCTTGTTTTTATCAATGAAATCATGATCATATTGTTTGAAAGGCATCACTCACCTCCTCTTGTATCACCTTTTAATCCTATCATGAAATAGATTGAATAGATTCAGTATTATGTTAACCGCTGGTGTACTCCAGAGGATGGTGTAGGGCGGACTGATTCTGCAAAAGCAGACGCCTGATTGCTCAGGCGTCTTTACCGATTAAAAATCGGCTTTCAGTACCACGCGGTAGCGGGCTTTACCGTCACGTACATGCTGGATGGCATCATTGATTTTCGACATCGGGAACAGCTCTGTCTGCGGCTTCACGTTGGCACGCGCGGCGAGCTTCATCAAGGAACGCAGCTCATGCGGTGAGCCGGTAGAAGAACCGGAAACGCTGCGGTCGCCCGCGATAAGCGTGAAAGCCGGCACGCTGAATGGCTTCATCACCGCGCCGACGGTATGGAACTTCCCGTTATAGGCGAGTGCATTGAAGTAGGGTTGCCATTCCAGATCAACACTCACGGTATTGATGATGAGATCGAATTGGCCTGCCAGTGCGGTCAGCGCCTGCGGATCGCGGCTGTTGACGACCTTATCGGCACCCATCGCCAGCACTTCTTGCTCTTTGGCTGGGTTCGAGCTGAACGCCGTGACTTCACAGCCCCTCGCGTGCAGGAGCTTAATTGCGATATGTCCCAGGCCGCCGATACCGATCACACCGACGCGGCTGGTCGCGGTGATATGGTGCATTAACAGCGGTTTGAACACGGTGATACCGCCGCACAGCAACGGACCCGCCGATTCGATATCAATGGAATCAGGAAGCGGGATAGCCCACTGCCAGTTCGCGCGGATCTTATCGGCAAAACCGCCTTTATTCAGAATCGTCGGCACGCTGCCTTGCTGACAGTTGGTTTGACTACCGCTGATACAGGCATCGCAGTGCCCGCAGCTGCGTGCTGTCCAGCCAATGCCGACACGCTGACCAACCTTCAATCCTTTGCTCTTCGCCGCATCACCCAGCGCGTGTACACGACCAATGATTTCATGCCCGGCAACCAGCGGATAGCTCGACATGCCCCATTCGTTATCGATCATTGATAGATCGGAATGGCACACGCCGCAGTAATCAACTACGACTTCGACGTCTTCCGCTTGCAGTTCACCCGCATCAAACTCATACAACTCCAGCGCTGCGCCTGCTTCCGGTGCGGCATAACTCTTTATCATCGTCATCACAATTTCCTCAGTATGGGTTTGATTAACCAGTCTAAAGGGTTATGGCGTTTTTCTCTATGTCACAACGTGCCTGTGGTTTTTCATTTTGTGTCGGGGGCGTTCAAGCAGCCTGACGGTTGGCTGAAGTGGATCAGGAATAGCTCGGCGTTAGCTGCATACGTTCCCGTTATCCACAATTTGCTATGTAATTGATGGCCTGGGTTGGAGATAGCTGGTGTTTACTTAACCTGAGGGGAAAAAAAATATTGTAAATATCCATTTGAGGTACAAAGTTCGCCCCAGATCTTTGGGGCGAAATGGAGATAATTTATTCTGTTGTAATTTGACTTTGCTTTTTGATCGTTCTGGTTTTCAGCATCTCAACCTGTCCTGATTCTGTTAATGACCAGAATGTATTCATGCTGCCATCAATCGTTTTTAAATATTCAATTTTAATGAAATCATATGCGCGCAATTGTATGCCTATCGTCTTGAGATCCTGAGAGGAAACTTTAGCGGATGAGCCTCCTTTGTCTGTAATGCTGATCAGTTAAGGATCAGTTGAACGATCCAATAGCTGTGTAAGAATCCGGAAGTGTTCTTCATTTCCGGATTTTTTATGCGTATCTCTCAGGCCATCGACCTCGTTTCACGTTACGATTCGACCCGTAATCCTTTGACTTCTCTTGGCGACTTTCTTGACCCAGAACTTATTGCCCGTTGCCTTGCTGAGTCCGGCGTGGTCACCCTGCGTAAACGCCGTCTTCCTCTCGAAATGATGGTCTGGTGCGTTGTCGGCATGGCGCTTGAACGTAAGGAGCCGCTTCATCAGATTGTCAATCGGCTGGATATTATGCTGCCCGGTAACCGTCCCTTTGTTGCTCCCAGCGCGGTTATCCAGGCCCGACAGCGGCTCGGAAGTGACGCCGTTCGACGGGTGTTCACGCACACCGCTCACTTGTGGCACAACGCTGTGGCGCATCCCCACTGGTGTGGATTGACGTTACTGGCGATGGATGGCGTCGTCTGGCGCACACAGGAAACACCTGAAAATGATACCGCCTTCCCGCGCCAGACTTACTGCGGCCAACCTAGCCCCTACCCGCAGGTCAAAATGGTCTGTCAGATGGAGCTGACCAGCCATCTGATAACCGCAGCAGCCTTCGGTACGATGAAAGACAGCGAATATACCCTGGCTGAGCAACTGATAGACCAGACCGCAGATAATACGCTGACGCTGCTCGATAAAGGGTATTACTCATTAGGGTTGCTGAATGCTTATGGAAGCGTGCGGGAGAACACCGACACTGGATGATACCGCTTAAGAAAGGTACCCGTTACGAGGAGGTCCCGGAAACTGGGAAAAGGCGATCATCTGGTACAGTTGAAAACTACGCCACAATCCCGCAAAAAATGGCCGGGACTGAGTACAGAAGTGACAGCCCGATTACTGACCTATAGCCGTAAAGGAAAAATCTATCAGTTACTGACTTCGATGACTGATGGCATGCGTTATCCGGGAGGTGAAATGGTTGAGCTTTACAGTCACCGTTGGGAAATCGAGTTGGGTTACCGTGAAATCAAACAGACAATGCAACTGAGCAGACTGACACTGAGAAGCAAAAAACCGGAACTTGTGGAGCAGGAGTTATGGGGTGTGCTGCTGGCGTATAATCTCGTGAGATATCAGATGATTAAAATGGCCAGTCAACTGAAAGGTTACTGGCCAAATCAGCTGAGCTTCTCAGAATCCTGCGGGCTGGTCATGAGGATGTTGATGACGCTTCAGGGTGCATCGCCGGGTCGTATCCCTGAACTACTGCGAGATCTGGAGAGTATGGGACAGATGGTGAAGCTGCCGATAAGAAGAGAAAGAACCTTCCCGAGAGTGGTGAAAGAAAGGCCTTATAAATATCGAAAAGCGAAGAAAAACAGCCAGTCAGTTGCTTAACTGACTGGCATTACTCCTTTGTCTGCGATTTTTTTCGCTGTTTCGGCAATTGTGGATGAGACACTTGATTCGGGATAATGTCTAGTGAGGTAGGGCGATATTGTATGAAATATGTCCTTCCATTTCATGCTCACAGACCAAACTTTAATCCCGCCAGTTGTGTATGGCCCTCTAGGAAAAGTAGATTGGCAATTAAAATCGAAAACATCATCGAAATCCGCTAGATTTAACTCAAGAGTTTGGTTATAGGGAGATGTTGCTTTTGCTAGTTCACTTTTTAATCGTTCGTTTTCTTTTTGTAAATCGACTATTGCACGTAAATCATTTTCAGAAGACGTTAAATTAGCCCTTACCCATCCGATTGCCGGATAAGTTTTCATCGTTTTATTCATGCTTAACGCAACCAATCCAGGTAAATCTTTAGCTGTTGCCCATGTTTTCCTGAGGCGATTGGTTGATGCCTTCTCGATGAATGCAGCGAGCTTCTCTCTGAGTTCAGAATCTTTTTCAGATTTGGCTAAAGGTAGACTTTCCGGATTCTCATGCACTAAAACAACAACACGTAAACCTTTTGAGACCGCATAATCAAATTCCTTTTCAGTGTAACTCAAACCATCTTCTGCGACAGAGCCATAACGGCCACCAATGATCAGCAGATAGTAATCACAGTCATCAATTACTTTTTTTATGAATTCCCATTGACCTTCATCGATTGCTGGGAATAACTCCATTCCTGCTGGGATGCAATCCATTTCTATTAGCGTCTGTATAACGTGTTTCCGTTCCTCTTCCAAATCCGTAAACGTTGAACTTACGAAAACCTGGTAACGTTTATCCATTTCTATCCCTTAAAAGAGGAAGGGGCATGAAGCCCCTTCATTCAACATTAACCCGCGTGGCGGTAGGAATCACGCATACCATCACGATAGCCTTCAGCAAATGCTGCTTGTGGGCTTTTATGGCGTACAGTGCCCGCTTGGCTATCAGGTAAAACATGCAAATTTACCCAGACTTGTTCCGTTCGAGATAAGCCTGATTGGTAGCCTTGATCGTAGGCGCAGCCACAACATTTATGCCGCCCCTCACCACCTTGGTCATCTGGCAGGTTAATGAAAGCCGTATTGTATCGATGAGACTTATTACAGATTGTCATGTGTAGCTCCTTATGAGCACTAATTGGTATTTACATGACCATCCAAGCTCGGCACAATCAAACCGTAGAAATGAAAGTGAGGCTAACAAACGTTATGAGTCTGCAAACTCATGGTGGTCATGCTTCATAAGCCGGATTCACAATTTATGAATCCGGTTTTTTTATGCCTGTCATTAACGCGATATCTATATGTAGTGTATTAATTTCATTAAAATACTACATGCTGGGTATTTTAGTTGAGATTCTTTTGAGTGCAAAGCTTGATTTTGAGGTTGAATTTAGATTTCGACAGGTTAAGAAACGCGCAACCCTTGTCTGAGAAGGCTTACAGAAATGTCAATAACGCGCAAAAAAAATGAAAATTTGATCGAATGTAGATTTCTTTTACGGAAAAATATAACTCGCTGAATTTTTAGAGCGCCTGTAGTGATATCTGGTTTGGGAAGCTTGAAAACTAGAACCTCGTTTAGCCCACTGACTGCGGGTCATCGCAATACTTCTGGCACACAAGCGGGATTGGATGTCCATTTACAATACCTCCCACTGGCATTATCCTGATCGAAGATTAATAAAACATTAATCGCAACATTTTGATTTTAAATGACTCGGGGTGCCCTTCTTTGTGAAGGCTGAGAAATACCCGTACCACCTGATCTGGATAATGCCAGCGTAGGGAAGTCACGGTATGCCCCACCGGTTGCCGCCTTCTTCCACGCCGGTTGGGAGACTTATGAACACGCGACCCGCCGACTTTTCTGCCGCTCAGGCAGCAACATCACTCACTCAATTCCGTTCTGCTTCGCCGCTGGTGCACTGTCTGACCAATGATGTGGTGCAATCTTTTACTGCTAATGTGCTGCTGGCGCTGAATGCGTCGCCTGCAATGGTGGTCGATCCCGAAGAAGCCGCGCAGTTCAGCGCGGTGGCCGATGCGCTGCTGATTAATGTCGGGACGCTGGAGCGCACGCGAACTGAGGCGATGCGGGCGGCGGTAAACAGCGCACATCAGGCGGGTACGCCGTGGGTGCTCGATCCGGTTGCAGTTGGTGGGTTGACCTTTCGGAGTGAATTTTGTCGGGAATTGCTGGCGTGGAAGCCGACGGCGATTCGCGGCAATGCATCTGAAATCATGGCATTGGCGGGGTTAGCTGCACAGGGGCGTGGCGTGGATAGCGCCGATGATTCGCTGGCGGCGCTCCCTGCTGCGCGCGAACTGGCGCGGCAAGTGGGGACGATGGTTGCAGTGACCGGCGTGGTGGATTATGTCACGGACGGCGAGCGAGATATCGCGGTAGCTGGCGGCGATAGCATGATGACGCGCGTGGTCGGGACGGGCTGTGCGCTGTCGGCGGTCGTCGCGGGTTTCTGCTCTTTGGAGGGGGATCGCTTATCGCATGTAGCGGCAGCGTGCTATGTCATGGCGTTAGCAGGGCAGCAGGCGGCTTCGGTGGCGCAGGGGACGGGGAGTTTTATACCCAACTTCCTCGATAGACTTTATACCCTGCGCGCGGAGGATCTGGCATGAAGCGTATCAATGCGTTGACGATTGCGGGCACCGATCCGAGCGGCGGTGCGGGTATTCAGGCGGATTTAAAAGCCTTTTCTGCGCTGGGGGCTTACGGCACCTCGGTCATTACCGCGCTGGTGGCGCAAAACACATGCGGCGTGCAGTCCATCTACCGGATTGAACCGGATTTTGTCGCGGCACAGCTGGATTCCGTGCTGAGCGATGTGCGTATCGACAGCGCCAAGATTGGGATGCTGGCGCAGACCGATATCGTTGAAACCGTTGCCGAACGCCTGCGTCATTACGCGGTGCCTTTCGTGGTGCTGGACACCGTGATGCTGGCGAAAAGCGGTGATCCGCTGCTCGCGCCGGAGGCGGTGGAATCGATCCGTCGTGAGCTGCTGCCGCGGGTGTCCCTGATTACGCCCAATCTGCCGGAGGCCGCCGCGTTGCTGAATACGTCGCCTGCCGCCAACGAGCGGGAAATGCGTGAGCAGGGGGAAGCACTGCTGGCGATGGGCTGTCAGGCGGTGCTGATGAAAGGCGGCCATCTTAGTGAAGCGGAAAGCCCAGACTGGCTGTTCAGCCGGCAGGCCGAGCCACTGCGTCTTAGTTCCCCACGCGTGAATACGCGCCATACGCACGGCACCGGCTGCACGCTGTCTGCTGCGCTGGCGGCACTGCGACCACGTCACGATAGCTGGGGCGAGACGGTCAAGGCAGCGAAGGATTATTTACAGCAGGCATTACAGCAGGCGGACACGCTTGAAGTCGGGCACGGCATCGGCCCCGTTCATCACTTCCATCGCTGGTGGTAACACCATAAGTAAATTGACTTGTACTTTGCGTGACATATTTGTCAGTAATTTCAAACTAAATTAAGCGTGCTCGGCATAGACAGCACGCGGTTCGTCCGGTTACTTTGCTGTGAATTATTGGCGTTAATGTGAAATAGGGTGTGGGGATAACATATGGCAGGTTCTGCTCGCAGTGCGATGGCTGCCAAGGCGCTTCAGACGATACTCAATATCGGCCTGCTGGTGCTGGCGATCATTCTGGTGATTTTTTTAGTCAAGGAAACGTTCCATCTGGCGAAAGTGCTGCTGATCTCCAGCGAGAAAGATTCCTCCTATCAGCTGATAGAAGGCATTGTGATCTATTTCCTGTATTTTGAGTTCATTGCGCTGATCGTGAAGTATTTCCAGTCCGGCTATCACTTCCCGCTGCGTTACTTTATCTATATCGGCATCACGGCCATCATTCGCCTGATTATTGTCGATCACAAAAGCCCGTCGGATACGCTGGTGTATTCCGCGGCGATCCTGCTGCTGGTGTTTACGTTGTATCTGGCAAACAGTAATCGCCTGAAACGGGAGTAGTAGAAACAGGAATAGTTGAAACGCGCCGCTATTCCAGCAGCGAGCACTGGGGTGGCAGCCGACAGTGAATCGCCGCGGGAAGCACCTCGATATGGAAGCGTTTGGCACTGAGCGGCTCGCCGTCCAGATTAAACGTCATATCGTCTGGGGCGGTGATCTCCAGCCACGGCAGGGTAGCGGAAATCATGTTCTGGTTTTCGCTGCCAGTGAACCAGGCTTGCAGCATATTCGGCAGCAGCTCGGTTGCCGACAGCACGCTCAGTTCCAGCAACCCGTCGTTGACCAGGGCCTCTGGGCAAAGCTGCTGCCCACCACCTGCCTGACGACCATTTCCTACCGCGACAACCAGCGTATCCCCCGACCAGTGAAAATCCGGCCCGCGAATCTCACAGCGCTCGGCTTGCAGCATGTCCATGCGAAAGAGTGCGTGCAGCACGTATGAGGCGCTCCCGAGCGCGGCCTTCATCTTGGCCGGTGTCTCGGTGGTGATGCGCGTAGCAAATCCGCCCGTCGCCATGTTGATGAAGTAATGGCTGTCGTTCACCTTGGCGATATCAATCGCGGTGGCGCGGCCTTTGATCGCCAGCGTTAGCGCGTTGTGCATCTCCATTGGAATCTGACAGCTGGTGGCAAAATCGTTGGCGGTGCCCAGCGGTACAATTCCCAGACACGGACGCACCGCTTCCGGCTGCACCGCTAAGGCGGCGGCGACTTCATTGACGGTGCCGTCGCCACCGGCGGCGATCACGTTATCTGCGTTGAGCTGAATTGCCTCTTCCACATAGCGTTTAGCATCGCCGTATTCCCAGGTCACGCGGACATGCAGCGTATAGCCGTCCTTGCGTAGCGCATCAATGGCTTCGCGAAGTTCTTCATTACCCGCACTTTTTCCATTCAAAATCAGCAGTGTGATTGGATTTTTTTCCATGGCCTATTTCTCCTAAGCAGGATAGTGGAATTAATAATAGTCACTAAATCGGTAGGTAGAAATCAGAAGAGTCAGGGAATGTTTGCGGTAGGGAAATGGGGGGCGTGAGAAAAAGAAAAGCCAGCTCAAGGGAGATTGAGCTGGCCAAGGAGGTGGTTCCTAGTAGTATCACTACGCTTATTTTTCGTTCTATGTTTTCTCAGCGACGCAATATTAACCACAAGGCTAGCGAATTGATGTGATCTGTTTCTAATATTCGTTAAAAAACCCTGAGCTTTGTAACGATACCTTTGGCTGGTTTACGCTCTTGTTCGTAGCAGGGAAGGTGCGGTGATAGGGGGCATACCGTAAAGGAAAGAGGGGCTGACGAACGGGGTAGCCGGATGTACGAGACATCCGGCGATATTACCGGTTTATTCCGCGTTAGGATTACGCGTGGTAGTGCCCGGCAGATTGCGCAGCAGTAGCGCATAATCCAGCGAGACATCGTCCGGCACAGGCAGATAGACGATATGGCCGTTACCCGGCGCGACATCGGTCGGTTGCCCTTTGGCATTCTGCATGGTGTCGATGGTGAATTGAATATTGCCGTTTGGCGTCATCATCTCCACGCTGTCGCCGCAGGAAAATTTGTTCTTCACATTGACTTCCGCCAGCCCATCGCGGCGCACGCCGGTGAATTCACCGACAAACTGCTGACGATCGGAAACGGAATAGCCGTAGTCGTAGTTCTGGTAATCTTCATGCACGTGGCGACGCAGGAAGCCCTCGGTATAACCACGGTGTGCCAGACCTTCCAGCGTTTCTAGCAGCGTTGAATCGAATGGTTTCCCTGCGACAGCGTCGTCAATGGCGCGACGATAAACCTGTGCGGTACGGGCGCAATAATAGAATGACTTGGTGCGGCCTTCGATTTTCAGCGAATGAACCTGCATTTGCGTCAGGCGTTCAACGTGCTGAATGGCACGCAGATCGCGGGAGTTCATGATGTAAGTGCCGTGCTCGTCTTCAAATGCGCTCATGTACTCGCCGGGGCGCAGATTTTCTTCCAGCATAAAGACTTTGTCGGTCGGTTCGCCGATGCCCAGCGCAGGCTCAACGTTTTTCACCGCGATAGGCTCGTGCTGATGAACGATATTTCCGACCTCGTCCTCTTTACCTTCCTGAACTTTATATTCCCAGCGGCAGGCATTGGTGCAGGTGCCTTGATTCGGATCGCGTTTGTTGATGTAGCCGGACAGCAGGCAGCGACCGGAATACGCCATGCACAGCGCGCCGTGAACGAAGATCTCCAGTTCCATATCCGGGACGTTCTGGCGGATTTCTGCAATCTCTTCCAGCGACAGTTCGCGGGACAGAATGACACGCGTCAGCCCCATTTGCTGCCAGAATTTCACCGTCGCCCAGTTGACCGCGTTGGCCTGAACGGAAAGGTGAATATCTATCTGTGGGAAGTTTTCGCGCACCAGCATAATCAGGCCCGGATCGGACATGATCAACGCATCCGGCCCCATTTCGATCACGGGTTGCAGGTCACGCAGGAAGGTTTTCAGTTTGGCATTGTGCGGCGCGATGTTAACGACGACGTAGAATTTCTTGCCCAGCTCATGCGCTTCGTTAATGGCTTGCGCCAGCGTCTGATGGTTGAATTCGTTATTGCGCACGCGCAGGCTGTAGCGAGGTTGACCGGCATAAATCGCGTCCGCGCCATAGGCAAAGGCGTAGCGCATATTTTTCAGCGTACCGGCCGGAGAAAGCAGTTCCGGTTTAAACATGGTATCTCTCGATTCTGATCACAAGTCAGGCTGCTCCACGGCGGGAGCAGTAAAGGCGGAGGATTCTAGCGCTAATAGGGGAAAATTGCAGTAGACGACACACGAAACGTGGGGCCTTTGTTTGACATAAATCAATCGTTTGATGTAAATCAATTTTTTGACCTAAATAAAGAATGGCCTGCCATTAATAGAGCAGGCCAGATAAAGCAGGATTAACGCGTCGCGATACGGGATTTTCCGAACGTTTCGCGGTTGTGGAGCTGATATAAATCGACCTGTGGGCCAGCCGGTATAATCTGTGTCGGGTTCAGCCAGGCAATACCGTAATAGCCTGCTTTGATATGGTCGATATTGACCGTCTCCGCGACGCCCGGCCACTGGTACAGTTCACGCAGGTAGTTCGACAGGTTCGGGTAATCGGCAATGCGTTTCAGATTACATTTGAACGCGCCGTGGTAGGCCACGTCAAAACGCACCAGCGTCACAAACAGACGCCAGTCGGCCTCGGTCAGCGTGTCGCCGATGATATAACGATGGCTGCCCAGATGTTCGTCCAGTTCGTCCAACGTGGCGAAGAGCGTGGTGACAGCGTCGTTGTAATGTTCCTGCGTTTTGGCGAATCCGGTCTTATACACGCCGTTGTTGACGTTGTGGTACACGGTTTCGTTCCAACGGTCGATCTCGCTGCGCAGTTCCGATGGATAGAAATCGAGGTGGTTGCCGGTCAGATCGTTAAATTCGCTGTTCAGCATGCGGATAATGTCCGCCGATTCGTTATTCACGATGCGTCCCTCTACCCGATCCCACAGCACAGGCACCGATACCTTTCCGGTATAGTCGGGCACGCTGGCGGTGTAGAGCTGGTGCAGGTAGTGAATCTCACCGACATGCTCGCCGGCATCCTGCGGGGTGGCAAATTCCCAGCCGTCATCGGCGATGCGCGGGTTGGCAACGGAGAGAGAAATAATGTTCTCCAGCCCTTTCAGCTTGCGGAAAATCAGCGTGCGCGATGCCCACGGGCAGAGATAGGAGACAAAAAGCTGGTAACGACCGGCTTCTGGCACCAGTTCGGTTTGCCGAAATTTAGTTTCTTCGCGGTGGAATGCCCCATTTTTGATCTCTTCCGCTGCGACATCGCCGTTAACCCATTTGCCATTCACTAAGCCTGACATCGTTTTTCCCCTTATCCGTTCTGTTGCAGGTGACCCAAGTCCCGCACGTCGTGCGGGGTGATACCCGTTATTATTGTAGGCTTAAAAGAGTAACAGCCTTGTGAAAAGAGAAAATGACAAAATTTTCATTAAGTCAGACAGTATTTTTGACCAGACTGGGAAAGCGTTGGCTAACGTTTAGCCGCCAGCAGGCCGTATAGCGCAGAGTCGGACACCTCGCCGTCTACAATCCACCGCTGCTTTAACAGCCCTTCCTGCGTGAATCCTAGTCGTTCCAGTGAGCGGGCTGAGGCCACGTTGCGGGGATCGATTTCGGCTTCCAGTCGGCTTAGACCCGCCGTTTCAAAGGCAAAATCCCGCAGCGCAGAGAGCGCCTCCGCCATATAGCCTTTGCCTTGCGCACTCGCCGCCAGACAGTAGCCGATTTCGGCGCGTTTAGACTCAATCTCAAGGTTGAACAGCACGCAGGTGCCGATCAGCTCGCCGCTCTCTTTGACTTCCAGACCCAGTTTCATGTGCTGCCCGGCACACAGCGCGCTCCAGTGTTCGTCAATCGCGTCGTGCGCCTGCTCGATGTGTTGCCAGGGCGGGTGGTTCCAGAAACGCATCACAACCGGGTCGGACATAAAGACGAACAGCGCTGGTGCATCATCACGATAGAGCGGGCGCAGCAGCAGGCGAGGAGTTTCGATTTTGGTGGTTTCGGAAAATAGCGCAGTCATTATCGTGAAAGCCTCTTTTTCGTGTGTAATGAATGGGTGTGGAATGGAAGACGGTTATTCGGACAGTTGGCCCGCTTGCAGTGCGGCAATATCGCCAGCTGCGATGATGTCCAGATGACGCGTGATTTTTTCTATCGGCCAGTCCCACCAACACAGCGTTTCCAGTGTCTCGATGACGTCCGGCGCAAAACGTGGCTTCAGGATTTTGGCCGGATTGCCGCCAACGACCGTATAAGCGGGCACATCGGCGGTGACCACGGCGCGTGAAGCAATGATGGCGCCATTTCCAATGCGGATGCCGGGCATGATCAGCGCGTCATAGCCAATCCAGACATCATTGCCGATGAGCGTGTCGCCTTTGTAAGGCAGATCGCCGGGCTTGGGTGTCACTTTTTCCCAGCCGTTGCCAAAAATCTGAAACGGGTAAGTCGACAGGCCGGAAAGCCGATGATTGGCCCCGTTCATGATAAATTTTGCGCCACGCGCGATGGCGCAAAACTTACCGATGATTAATTTATCGCCGAGAAACGGATAGTGGTAGAGCACATTTTGCTCGAAATTTTCCGCGCCATCGGGATCGTCATAATAGGTGTAGTCGCCAATTTCAATATTCGGGTTGGTGACAATGTTCTTGATGAAACACACTTGGGGGAAACCGGCCATGGGGTAGCGGTTATCAGGGTCTGGTCCGTTCAACATGGTCTCCATAACGTCATAAGGCGGTGGGCGTTACACCTCATTACAGGGCGCGGCTTCCCAGCGATAGCCGATGCCGTATACCGTGCGGATAAATGAGGTCTCTTCGTCCAGCTGTTCCAGCTTGCGACGCAGATTTTTGATGTGGCTATCGATGGTGCGGTCGGTCACGACGCGGTAATCGTCGTAGAGCTTATCCAGCAGCGCTTCGCGGGAAAATACCTTGCCCGGCTCGGTGGAAAGCGTCTTGAGCAGGCGAAATTCCGCTGGCGTGAGATCGAGATTCTGCCCCAGATAGCTGGCCTGAAAGCCGCTTTTATCAATCAACAGGGCCGTTTCGGTTTTCTCGACGGCTTTCAGCCCGTCATTCTGCCAGCCGCAGCGGCGCAGCAGCGTTCTGACACGCACGACCACTTCGCGCGGGCTGAAGGGCTTACAAATATAGTCATCGGCACCAATTTCCAGCCCCAGCAGGCGATCGATCTCTTCGCTGCGGGCGGTGACCATAATAATCGGCACGTTGGAAAACTGGCGGATGGTGCGGCAGAGCGTCAGGCCATCGCAGCCCGGCAGCATTAAATCTAGTAAAATGAGGGAAGGGGAATGCTGCCGCACCCACTCGACGACCTCATTGCCGTTGGGCAGCCAGTGCGTGGCATAGTCCGCTGCCTGAAGGTAATCCACCAGCAGTTGTCCCAATTTGGGCTCATCTTCGACGATCAGAATCGGTGATGCCATAGCGAAATCGGGTGCGGTTGTCATAGCTCTGCTTATTTTCGGTGTTGTGAGTCGATCTTAATCAGGTACGTGCAAGGGAAGCTCAATAGTAATCATCACTCCCCCTAATGGCGAATGTTCAGCATACAGCCGTCCGCTATGTGCCTCAACGATATTATTGCAGATAGCCAACCCCAGCCCAGCGCCGCCGCTGGCGCGGTTGCGCGAACTTTCCGCACGGTAAAAACGCTCGAAAATCAGCGTGAGCTGCTTGTCGGTCACGCCGGGGGCGCTGTCCTGCCAGATAATCGCCCAGCGTTTATGTTGTTGAATAACCGTAATGGTCAACTGACCTTGCTCATCAGTGTAGCGCAGGCTGTTTTCCAGCAAATTGTTAAACAGCTGGCTTAGCCGGTCGGGATCGCCAAAGACGCCCGCCTGCGCGGGTAAATCGGTGGTGAGCGTAATCTGCTTTTTCTGGAAACGTTCATGAAACGCGGCGATAGTAATATGCAGAATTTGCACCACGTCTACAGACGCCTTGCGGTAGGCCAGCGCCCCACGATCGGACAGGGTTAGTTGATGCAGGTCGTCCACCAGTTTGGTGAGCGTCGTGACCTCAGACTGGAGCGAATGCAGAGAATGCGAGTCGGGCTTGCGCACGCCGTCCTGCAAGGCTTCCAGCTCGCCGCGCAGCACCGCCAGCGGCGTGCGCAGTTCATGAGAGACGTCAGCCATAAACGCGCGGCGAGACTGCTCGTTTTTTTCCAGCGTGATGGCGAGCTGATTAAAATCCTGCGCCAGCCTGCCCAGTTCATCGTGCGAACTTGCCGTCACGCGGGTACTGAAATCGCCCGAGGCCAAACTGTGCATGCCGCTGACCAGCCGCTTGACAGGGGCGAGCAGGCCGCGCGCGGTCAGCCAGGTGGCGATGATCGCGAGCAGCGTCGAGAGTGCGACAATCAGCCAACTGGTGCGCTGCTGCTGCTGATCGAAACTGATGTCGGCGTTGCGGGTCAGGCGTTCAACAGGCGAGGCAACAATCCAGCCGACCGTCTGGTTTTGTACCTGAATCGGCTGCCAGGTGCCTTCATTCGGGATCGGTGCCGGAGAACCGAACAGCTTGCGTTTACTGGTATCCAGCACCCAGAGGCGCACCCGCAGCCCCTGCATGCTGTTGTCGGTGTCGTTGTTCTGGTCCAGCGAGTGCAGCATCTTGAACACCAGACGCTCATTGTTGCGCAGGAATGACCAGTCGCCATGCAGCTGATATTGCTCTGCCAGCGCATCGCGCAGCTGCGTGACCCGCTGTTCGTTGCCGCGCTTAATGTAGTCGATAAAGCCGCGCTCGAAGCTGGCGCGCACGCCCCAGTGCATAGTAATCAGCACCAGCATACAGGTGGCGAAGATCGCGAGGAACAGCTTGGCGGTGATTCCAAATTTCATGACAACCTCACGATTTGCGCGGCAGCGTGGACTGCTTGACGCCGTCCGTCGGGACGCGGTTAAAAATCAACACGGGCAGGGCGATGATGACGATCATGCTGAGATAGGTGTAAATAAACACCATGTGAGTTTCTCCGTTGCCCGTCGCTATGTGCGGCTGGGAAAACATGCCCAGTAGAATGCCTGCGATGCTGACGCCGAGGCTGGTGGACAGCTGCATCGTCATCGACAGCAGGCTATTGCCGCCGCTGGCGAGCGTATCCGGCAGATCCTTCAGTGTCAGCGTGTTCATGGTGGAGAAGCGAACGGCGTTTACCGTACCGAGGAAGAACAGCACAATCGGGATCATCCAGATCCATTTCATCAGCGCGACCAGAGCAAATAGCGCCGTGACCAGCGCCAGCAGCAGCGTGGAGACAATCAGCACGCGGCGGTAGCCGAGTCGGTTAACGACCTGCACCACGATCCGCTTCATTCCCATGCTGCCTAGCACCATTGGCACCATCATCAGCCCGGCGTGGAACGGAGAGAATCCCATTCCCAACTGTAAAAACAGTGGCGTCATAAACGGTAACATACCGCTGCCGATACGCGCCAATAGCCCACCGCTCAGGCCGATGGAGAAGGTCGGCGTGTCGAATAGATGCAGATTAAACAGCGCCCGTTTGTTGTGACGAGCGTGCAGCCAATAGCTTAATAGCGCGATCAGCCCGACAGCTATTAACGCAAAAATGGCAATCGGCGGAATGCCCAGACTGCGGTTACCGTCCAGCGCCAATGTCAGCGTAGCCATACCGACGGCAAGCCAGAGGAAGCCGCTGATGTCAAAGCGCTGCGTTCGCATGGTGTAATTGGGCATCAGGAACCAGGTGGCCAGCGCGCCGATAAGGCCAACGGGCAGGTTGATGAGGAAGATCCAGTGCCAGCTGGCGTATTCCACCAGAAAGCCGCCGAGGGCTGGCCCCATTAATGGACCAATCTGGCCGGGCAACGTCACGAATGTCATCGCCGCCATATACTGATCGCGCGGGACGATTTTCATCACCGTTAGCCTGCCAACCGGCACCATCATCGCGCCGCCAATACCCTGAATGACGCGTGAAATCAGTAGTTCATTCAGCGTTTCTGAACGGGCGCACAGCAGCGACCCGAGCGTAAACAGCAGAATCGCAGTGAAAAAGATGTTCTTCACGCCGATACGATCCGCCAGCCACCCGCTGGCAGGCAGCATCACCGCAACGGTCAGCACATAGGAAACAATCACCGAATGCATATGCAGCGGGCTTTCATTCAGACTCGCGGCCATTGAAGGCAGCGCGGTATTCACGATGGTGGTATCCAGCGTCTGCATAAAGAAGCCAAAGGCAACAATCCAGAGCTGCCAGCGGATGGAAGCCGGTTGGGTCATATTCCTTGACCCTCTGAACTGTTGAATACATTGGGCATAGTCGGTGGTGTCCTCACATTTCGCATGGTGCTCTCAAAGCACGAATATTATTATCTCGGAGAGGTTTCGTGCGCTTAACATTTGTTTTTCTCTGCATGCTTTCTGTATGCGCACGACACAGGGGCGCTCAGTCGCCGCCGCCCTGTGAACCCAGGCTGTTTGGCGTGAAATGATGCCGCTTCGCGATTCCTTCGTCGTCAATGCTCTCTTGTTCGGACCGCCGCTGACGCGTTCCCGACGCGGCAGCGGCTTTCGCGGCGTCCTGCCGCTCATCCGAGAGATCATCTTCTCCTCAGCATCATTTACGCCAAGGTGGGAGTACGTTGCGAGCTATATATTCCTTTTCTGTCACTTCGTGTGCTTAACATTTTTTCCTGGCGTAAAAAATTGTACTGAGACGGAAGCTGGCTCACGGGTGAGTGGCATGGACGCCACGAAAGACAGTGCCGCGCCGAGAGCGCGTCACTGGCGGCCCGTAAAGAGACGGCTTTCGGTGAAGGCACCGCGTAGCGGTACAATTTAGCGCCACAAGCCAGGGTTCCAAGGGCGACGGGAATTGAGCTGCCCTTGGTCGGGCGCGTTCGGGGCGCTACTAGAAAAACAGCGAACGTTAAGCGCACGAAACCTCCCCAGAAATAGCATGTTATTAGATCTTTACCGTTACTCATGTTCAGTCACGACAGTGACAAATCCTTCTCCGGGGCTTTGCGCCGAATATTCCTCAGCTTGTCGAAAAACAGATACACCACCGGGGTGGTATACAGCGTGAGGATTTGGCTCATCACCAGCCCGCCGACAATCGTGATGCCGAGCGGCTGTCTCAACTCCGCACCGTCGCCGCTGGTCAGCACCAGCGGCAGTGCGCCAAACAGCGCAGCCAGCGTGGTCATCATAATCGGGCGGAAACGCAGCAGGCAGGCCTGGAAAATCGCGTCCTGCGCACTCAACCCGCCGCTGCGCTGTGCTACCAGCGCGAAATCCACCATCATGATCGCGTTCTTCTTCACGATCCCAATCAGCAGCATGATGCCAATCAGCGCGACCAGACTAAACGGTGCGCCGAACCACTCCAGTGCCAGCAGCGCGCCCACGCCCGCCGAGGGCAGGGTAGACAGAATCGTCAGCGGGTGCACATAGCTCTCATACAGCACGCCCAGCACGATATACACGGTGATAATCGCTGCCAGAATCAGTAACAGTTGGGAAGACTGCGACTGCTGGAACGCCCGTGCCGTACCGGAGAACTGACCGCGTACCGCTGACGGCACGCCCAGCGACGTCATGGCTCTTTCTATCGCTGCCGTCGCGCTGGAAAGATCGGTGCCCTCTGGCAGGTTAAAAGAGATCGTCGAGGCGGCCGACAGCCCCTGATGATTCACTGACAGCGGGGCGTTGATCGGCTTCCAACTGGCGAAGTAAGAGAGCGGAATGGGCTTACCTTCGTTATTGATCACGAACATCTTGTCCAGTGAACTGACGTCCTGCGTGTAGGCGTCGTCCACTTCCATCACCACCTTATATTGGTTTAGCGGCTGGTAAATGGTCGAAATCTGACGCTGTCCGAAGGCGTTATTGAGCAGCGCGTTGGCGGCAGAGACGCTGATGCCGAGCTGCGCCATCGCATCGCGATCGTAGGTGAGCGCCATTTCCGCGCCTTTATCCTGCTGATCGGAGTTCACGTCGGCTAGCTCGGGCAGTTTGCTGAAAGCAGCACGAATCTTGGGTTCCCAGGTACGCAGCTCGCTCAGATCGTCAGACAGCAGCGTGTACTGGTATCCGGCGCTCGCTTCCCGCCCGCCGATACGGATATCCTGCACCGGCATTAAAAACAGGTTGGCACCGGGTTCTTTTGCCAGCTTGACGCGCAGGCGGCTGATCACCTGCTGTGCCGACACATCGCGCTCGGACAACGGCTTCAGCGAGATAAACATCGACCCGCTGTTGGTACGCGATCCGCCGGTAAACCCGTTCACGTTATCCACCGCCGGGTCGCTGCTGACAATGGTCATGAAGTTCTGGAGTTTCACCGTCATTGCCTGAAAAGAAATGCTCTGGTCGGCCTGAATGAAGCCCATCAGCCGGCCCGTATCCTGTTCCGGGAAGAAGGTCTTCGGAATGCTGATATACAGCCAGACGTTGAGCGCGATGGTGCCCAGCAGGAGCAGCAACACCCAGCGTGCATGGTTGAGCACCCACTTCAGCGAGCGTCCATAGCCTTGTTGCATCGCCAGCAATACACGATTAAAACCACGGGTGCGCGGCTGGCTGCGTTTGGGCACGGCACGCAGCAGTCGTGCGCACAGCATCGGCGTGAGCGTGAGCGAGATCAGTAGTGAAATCATGATCGCCGCTGACAGCGTGACGGCGAATTCACGGAATAGCCGCCCCGGCAAGCCGTCCATCAGTAGCAGCGGGATGAACACCGCAACCAGCGACAGGCTCATGGATAAGACGGTGAAACCCACTTCGCGCACGCCCTGAAGCGACGCCTGTAGCGGCTTCATGCCCGCTTCGATGTGGCGGGAAATATTCTCCAGCACCACGATGGCGTCATCCACCACGAAGCCAGTGGCAATGGTAAGCGCCATCAACGACAGGTTATTCAGGCTAAAGCCGCACAGGTACATCGCTGCAAAGGTGCCGATCAGCGATACCGGTACGGCCAGTGCCGGAATAGCGGTGGCTCGGCCGGAACGCAGGAACAGGAAGACGACCAGAATAACCAGCGCGACGGCGATAATCAGCGACTGCTCGACTTCCGCCAACGAGGCGCGAATGGTGGGCGAACGATCCTGCGCGACATCCAGCTGTATTTCAGCAGGCAGGCTGGCACGCAGTTCCGGCATCGCGGCGCGGATATTGTCTACCGTGGTAATAATGTTGGCATCCGGCGCGCGGCGAATCATCACCAGAATCGCAGGCTTCGAGTTCGCCATCCCCGCGTTACGGGAATTCTGCACCGAATCTTCCACGGTGGCGACGTCGCTCAGGCGGACGGCAGCGCCGTTGTTGTAGTGGATAATCAGCGGCGCGTAGGCATCGGCGGTTTTGAGCTCATCGTTGGTTTGTATCTGCCAGCTTTTCTGGCTGTTTTCCACATTCCCCAGCGGCTGACGCACGTTTGCCTGCGCAATAGCCTGCCGTACCTCATCAAGAGAAATGCCCTGATTAAACAGCGCCACCGGATTCAGCGCGACGCGTACGGCAGGGAGCGAACTCCCGCCGATGGAGACATCGCCGACGCCTTCCATTTGAGAGATTTTCTGTGACAGCTGGGTCGAGGCAAAGTCGTATAGCTGCCCCTGACTGTAGGTATCCGAGGTCAGCGTCAGAATCATGACGGGGGCGTCGGACGGATTGACTTTGCGGTAGGTCGGGCGGCTGGACATACCGGACGGTAACAGGTTTTGTGCCGCGTTAATGGCCGCCTGCACATCACGCGCGGCACCGTTGATATCGCGATCGAGGTTAAACACCAGAATGACGCGCGTGCTGCCGAGCGAGCTGGTGGAGGTCATTTCGCTAACGCCTGCGATCCTGCCGAGTGCGCGTTCCAGCGGCGTGGCGACGGCAGAAGCCATCGTTTCCGGCGAGGCACCGGGCAGCGAGGCGCTGACCGAGATCACCGGGAAATCCACCTGCGGCAGCGGTGACACTGGCAACAGGCGGAAACCCAGTACGCCACAGAGCGCGATGGCCAGCGTCAGCAGCAGGGTGGCGACGGGGCGGTGGATGAACAGGGCGAAGAACTTCACTCGGTTTCTTCCTCCTGACGCGGCGCACGGCGGAAACGCGTCGCCAGACGGTCAAACAGCAGGTAGATCACCGGTGTCGTAAACAGCGTCAGGATTTGGCTCATGATCAGGCCGCCGACCATACAGACCCCCAGCGGCTGGCGCAGCTCCGCGCCGACGCCGGTGCTCAGCATCAGCGGCAGCGCACTCAGCAGCGCCGCCATCGTGGTCATCAGAATCGGCCGGAAACGCAGCAGACAGGCCTGATAAATCGCGTCATACGGTTTCATGCCCTGTTCTCGCTCCGCCGCCAGCGCGAAGTCGATCATCATGATGGCGTTTTTCTTCACGATCCCGATGAGCAATATGATCCCAATAATGGCGATCACATCCAGCTCATTCCCCGCCATCATTAGCGCCAGCAGCGCGCCGACCCCCGCCGTGGGCAGCGTAGACAAGATGGTGATCGGATGAATAAAGCTTTCGTACAGCACGCCGAGCACAATGTACATCGCGACAATTGCCGCCACGATCAACCAGACGGTGCTGCTCAGCGCCGACTGGAACGCCAGCGTACTGCCCTGAAAGCGGGTGGTGATATCCGCCGGCAGATTCATTTGTTGCTCGGCTTGCGTGATGGCATCAACCGCTTCGCCTAGCGCATAGCCTTTCGCGACGTTGAAGGAGATCGTCGTCGATGGGAACTGGTCGATATGGTTGATCGCCAGCGGCCCCTGACGCTCTTCAACGGTGGCAATGCTGCTGAGCGGAATGGTCCCGCCGTCGCTGCTGATGAGGCGCACGTCGTTCAGCGCGTCCAGACCGGTGTTGTTCGTCGTATCGTGCTCCAGCACCACGCGATACTGGCTGGCCTGCGTATAGATGGTGGAAACCAGACGCTGACCAAAGGCGTTGTACAGCGCGCTGTCGACCTGTGACATCGTGATGCCCAGACGGCTGGCGCTGTCGCGGTTCACGTTGACATAAGCGACCGCCGCGCCGTCTTGCCAATCGCTGCTGACATCCTCTAACTGCGGCAGCTTTTGCAGCTCGGTCATCAGCTTGGGCACCCACTGGCTCAGCTCGTCCAGCGACATCGCCTGCAACGTAAACTGGTACTGCGTGCGGCTGATTTGGGTGTCGATGGTGAGATCCTGCACCGGTTGCAGATACAGCTGGATGCCGGGGATCTGTGCCGTTTGCTGTTGCAAACGACTGATGATCTCTGGAATACGTTCGCTGCGTTCACTAAGTGGTTTCAGGTTGATTTGCAGTCGACCGCTGTTTAGCGCGGCATTCGTGCCGTCAACGCCGATAAACGAGGACACGCTCTCCACCGCCGGATCTTTCATGATGATGGAGGCGACGCGCTGCTGGCGGTCGGCCATATTACTGAACGAGACCGTCTGCGGTGCCTGTACTGTGCCCTGAATGATGCCGTTATCCTGTATCGGGAAGAAGCCTTTCGGGATCCAGATATAGAGCAGAACCGTTAGCAGCAGCGTACCGAGCGCGACGCTGAGCGTCAGCCACGGATGGTTCAGCACTTTGCGCAGCCAGACGCCGTAGGCATCAATCAGGCGAGTGAAGAAACGTTCGCTGGCGCGGGTAAAACGATTCTGTTTACGCAGCGACTGATGGCTCAGCATTCGCGCGCACATCATGGGCGTTAGCGTGAGCGACACGACGGCGGAAATCAGGATAGACACCGCCAGCGTGACGGCAAATTCGCGGAAGAGGCGTCCAACGATATCGCCCATAAACAGCAGCGGGATCAGCACGGCGATGAGCGAGAAGGTCAGAGAGATAATGGTGAAGCCGATTTCACCCGCGCCTTTCAGCGCCGCGTTAAGCGGCTTTTCCCCTTTTTCGATATAGCGGGCGATGTTTTCAATCACCACGATGGCATCATCCACCACAAAACCGGTGGCGATGGTCAGCGCCATGAGCGTCAGGTTGTTGATGGAGAAACCGAGGAAATACATCGCGGCAAAGGTGCCAATCAGCGACAGCGGCACGGCGATACTGGGGATCAGCGTGGCGACGGCGTTACGCAAGAACAGGTAAATAACCATCACGACCAGCGCGATAGCTAACAGCAGCTCGAACTGGACGTCTTTCACCGAGGCGCGAATGCTGGTGGTACGGTCAGTCAGCGTGGTGACCTCGACGGAATTCGGCAGGCTGGCTTTCAACGCGGGCAGCATCTTACTAATGCTGTCTGTCGTTGTGATGACGTTGGCACCCGGCTGGCGCTGAACGTTGATAATGATCGCCTGCTGCCGATTCGCCCAGGCACCGAGATGAATATTCTCGGCAGCCTGCTCAATCGTCGCGACATCCTGAAGCCGCACTGGTGCGCCATTCTTCCACGCGACAATCAGCTTGCGGTAATCATCAACGGACTTCATCTGATCGTTGGCGGAGAGCGTGACCGAGCGCGTCGGACCGTCCAGACTCCCCTTGGCGGAATTCACGTTGGCGGCAGTAATCGCGGTGCGGATCGTTTCGCTGGTCAAGCCGTACGCCGCCAGTGCTGGCGCGTTCAGCCTTACCCGCACGGCAGGACGCTGCCCACCGGCTAACGACACCAGTCCGACGCCCGCTACCTGCGAAATTTTCTGTGCGATGCGGTTGTCTACCATGTCCTGAACTTGTGTCATCGACATGGCGCTGGAGGTGACGGCCAGCGTCATAATCGGCGGATCTGCCGGATTCACTTTGCTGTAGGTTGGTGGGTAGGGCAGATCGTTAGGCAGCAGGTTGCTGGCCGCATTGATGGCGGCCTGCACATCCTGTTCGGCGACGTCCAGCGACAGCTCAAGCTGGAATTGAAGCGTGATAACGGATGCGCCGCCTGCGCTCTGCGTCGACATCTGTTTCAGCCCGGACATCTGGCCGAACTGCCGCTCCAGCGGCGCGGTAATCGCCGACGTTACCACGTCGGGGCTGGCACCGGGATACAGGGTAATAACCTGAATCGTCGGGTAATCGACTTCGGGCAGGGCGGAAACTGGCAGCGCCCGATAGCCGATAATACCGGCCAGCAAAATAGCGATCATCAGCAGCGTCGTGGCGACCGGACGCAGAATAAACAGGCGTGACGGCCCACCGCCGCTGGCTGGAACGGTATCCTGCATCAGGATTTCTCCCCAGTGATGGCAGGCGTTTTCTCCGTCAGCGCTGAGGGCACGACTTCCACTTTCGCCCCTTCGGTCAGGCGGTCGATACCATCAGTCACGACCTGAACATTGGCGTCCAGCCCGGCAGTCACTACAACCAACTGGCCGTACTGAATACTGGTGGTCACCTGACGCTTACTCACTTCATTTTTATCATTCAGAATCCAGACGAAGCGGCCTTCATTGCCCATCTGTACGGCGGCAGACGGCGCAACGACGGCGTTTTTCAGCGTGTCGACCTTCATACGGATATTCACGAACTGGTTCGGGAACAGGGCATCATCCAGATTGTCAAAACGCGCCTTGAGCTTGATCGTGCCTGTGGTGGTGTCGATCTGGTTATCCATGCTCAGCAGGATGCCCTGCGAAAGTATCTTCTGATTGGCGCGATCCCAGGCTTCTACCACGGGCGGCTGACCTGATTTCTGCGCGCTCAGGATTGTGGCGATTTCCGCTTCCGGCACGGTAAAGACGACATCGATAGGGTACGTTTGCGTAATCACGACAATGCCGTTGGTGTCGCCGCTAGTGATGTAATTCCCCACATCGACCTGCTTTAACCCGATTCGACCACCAATCGGGGCGGTGATTTTGCTGTAATCCAACTGGAGCTGTGCGCTGGCTACGGCACCTTCATCGGCTTTTAGCGTCCCTTCCGCCTGACGAACGGCGGCGGTCTGCGCATCCAGCTCCTGACGGGAGATCAGGTTGGTTTTCACCAACTGCTGATAGCGCGCTAAATCCTGTCGGGCGTTAGCCAGTGCGGCCTGATCTTTTGCCAACTGTCCCTGTGCCTGCGTCAGCTCAACCTGAAAAGGACGGGGGTCGATTTCTGCCAATAAGTCGCCAGCCTTAACCTGTTGCCCTTCCTGAAAATGCAACGCCATCAACTGACCGTTCACCCGGCTGCGCAGCGTCACGGTATTGGCCGCCGTCACGGTGCCTAAACCGGACAGATAATAGGGCACGGAAGCGGATTGCGTCAGCGCAGCCTGCACGGGGGCCAGCGTGCGCATGGCAGCACGGCGTCCACCGCCACTGCTGTTGCTTCCCGAATGTGACGTACGGGCGGCGTGCTGCTCACCCGTACCGGAGGTGGCAGGTGGCGTCTGGGTAAAATGGCGCCAGATCAGTACGGCAATAGCGACAACGGCGGCAAGTACCAGCAGGCCTCGGATACGTTTGGCATTCATAGTGATGGATTACTCTCTCCAGGTTGCGCGGGAAGCACGGCGTAGCCGCATACTTCAGGCAGCATGTGCGTTGGCTGTCATACCCAGCACGTTAGTAGACCAATGGCCTTATTTTACTAGTTTAAACAAGGGATGCCGGACAAAAATGAAGGAATTATGGAAGATATGTCAGGGTTTGTAGGAAAAAGAACCCGGCAGCACAAGGCCGCCGGATAGAGATGAAAATGTTATAACGTGATGAAGGATTACAGCACCAGACCCGCGATAGCGGCGGAAAGGATGCTCACCAGCGTAGAACCGTAAACCAGCTTCAGGCCGAAACGGGAAACCACGTTGCCCTGTTGTTCGTTCAGGCCTTTAATCGCGCCGGCAATAATACCGATGGACGAGAAGTTGGCGAAGGACACCAGGAACACAGACAGGATACCCACGCTGCGTGGAGACAGTTCGCCAGCCACTTTTTGCAGTTCCAGCATCGCCACAAATTCGTTAGAAACCAGTTTGGTTGCCATGATGCTACCAACCTGAAGGGCTTCGTGAGACGGAATACCCATGATCCAGGCGAACGGATAGAACGCGTAGCCGAGGACTTCCTGGAAGCTGATGCCAAAAATGGCGCTGAAAACTGCGTTGACCGCGGCAATCAGTGCAATGAAGCCGATCAGCATCGCGGCAACGATAACGGCCACTTTGAAGCCTGCCAGAATGTATTCGCCCAGCATTTCAAAGAAGCTCTGATTTTCATGCAGAGTACCCAACTGCAATTCCGGCTCTTCACCGACTTTGTAGGGGTTAATCAGCGACAGCACGATGAAGGTACTGAACATGTTCAGAATCAACGCAGCAACCACGAATTTGGCATCCAGCATGGACAGGTACGCGCCGACGATAGACATCGAAACAGTCGACATGGCGGTCGCGGACATGGTGTACATGCGTTTTTCAGACATCTTGCCCAGAATGTCTTTGTAGGCAATGAAGTTTTCGGACTGGCCGAGAATCAGTGAACTGACTGCGTTAAAAGATTCCAGTTTACCCATGCCGTTCACTTTGGACAGGACCGTACCAATCGCGCGGATGATGATGGGCAGCACTCTAATGTGTTGCAGGATACCGATCAGCGCTGAAATGAAGACGATAGGGCAGAGTACTTTAAAGAAGAAGGAAATCAGGTTCTTCTCACTGTTAACCATGTCACCGAATACGAAGTCCGTCCCTTGACCTGCAAATCCGAGTAATTTGTCGAATACCGCTGCGAACCATTTGACGACACCTAACCCAATGTCCGAGTACAGGAAGAAGTAAGCGAGCAGAATTTCGATGACGAGTAGCTGAATAATAAAACGAATCCGAATGCTTTTACGATCGCGGCAGACGAGTAGCGCCAGCGCCGCAACAACAACCAGCGCCAGAATAAATTGCGCGATATGGGACAGGGACATGTGTGCTCCAAATATGAGGCAGGCCTAATTTTCCACGTCATTTTATGTAACGCGTGCATTAAAAATGAGAGGAAGAACGCAAAAAAAACAATTATACCTTGGGATTTTACCTAAACTAAATGCTATGTCTCGTTATTCGCACTTTTCTACTCATTCATTATTCTTATTCCACACATACTCGTCATCCTTCAAGTTGCATGTGCGTTGGCTGCGTTCAGTCACCCGAGTCACTTACTTGAGTAAGCTCATCGGGACTCCCTCGCTTGCCGCCTGCCTGAAACTTGAATTATTTAGGGTATAGAAAACGAACCGCCATGTTCTGCGTTGCAGGCTGGCGGGGTTTTTTCATGATGTTTTCTGCATGATTCAAAAGGAGAGTGATTATGTCAGTATCAAATACCACACGTGAGCTTGGACGTTCAGGAATCGTGGTGCCGCCTTTCTCGTTCGGCGGCAACGTCTTTGGCTGGACGGTCGATCAGTCGACATCGTTTAGCCTGCTGGATGCACTGCTGGCGCACGGGCTGAATTTCATTGATACCGCCGATGTTTATTCGCGCTGGGCTCCCGGTAATCAGGGCGGTGAATCTGAAACCATCATTGGTAACTGGCTGAAAAAAAGCGGCCAGCGTGACAAGGTCATTCTTGCCACCAAAGTGGGTATGGATTTAGGCGATGGCAAGAAAGGGCTGTCTCCCCGCTATATTCGTCAGGCGGTCGAGGCTTCATTGCAGCGTTTGCAAACTGATTATATCGATCTTTATCAGGCTCATGCTGACGACAAAGAAACGCCGCTGGAAGAAACGCTGGCGACGTTTGATGCACTGATTAAAGAAGGCAAAGTGCGCGCGATTGGTGCGTCCAACTACAACGCAGCACGTCTGGCTGAGGCGCTGAAAGTCAGTAAAGCCAACCATTTGGCGCGGTATGAAACGCTGCAACCGGAATACAATTTGTACGATCGGCAGGGCTATGAAGCTGCGCTAGAACCGCTGGTGCGTGAGCAGGGGATTGGCGTTATTAGCTACTATTCGCTGGCTAGCGGGTTTCTGTCGGGCAAGTATCGTCAGCCGAAGGATGCCTCTAAAAGCGCACGCGGACAGGGCGTGGTGGAGAAATACCTGAACGAGCGCGGCCGCACCATTTTGGAAGCATTGGATAGCGTGGCGAATGCACATCAGACGACGCCGTCGCAGGTTGCGCTGGCGTGGTTGATCGCCCGTCCGAGTATTACCGCCCCGATCGCCAGTGCGACATCGCTGGAGCAGGTCGCTGAACTCGCGGGCGCGACCCGGCTGGTGCTGCCGGCAGAAGATATCGAGTTGCTGGATCGTGCGAGTCGTTATTAGGAAACTGCCTTCTTCGCAGGTGTTTCTTCATTACACTTTATGCGGGTGTGGAAATGACATGCAGATGTGGAAATGGTTTCGTGCGCTATAATTCCGTCATTTTCATGCTGCTTCGTAGCACGCGCCCGACATAGGGGGCTACGCCAGCCCCCTATGAACCCCGGCTTTTGGCGGGAATTATGCCGCTGACGCGGTCCCATCGGTGTTCATGACCGCTAATCGAGCCACCAGTGACGCGTTCCCGACGCGGCACTGGTTTTCGCGACGTCCTGTCGCTCACTCGGCGGTCAAGCTCACCGCTGCATAATTTTTACGCCGGATAACGGCAAGGTGCTCATACATTCACAACATTTATCGCGCACGAAACTGCCCTAATAGTGGCATAAAAGTGACTACCTAAAACCACTACCGCGCTTCTGCTCCATCATCCTCAAACCATGCGGCCAGTTCGCGGCGGAGGTTATCTGACTGGGTGCCGAAGATGGCCTGTACCTGATGGCCGACGATGATTACGCCGATAGCGCCCAGTTTTTGCAGGCTGTCGCTGTTAACTAGCCGTAGGCTGTGAACCTCGACCCGCAGGCGGGTGATGCAGGCATCCAGACTGACGATATTTTCTTTGCCACCAAAGGCGGTTACCAACTGCTGCAAGTTTTCTTTGTCTAGCGGTGAAGCGATTTCAATTTCGGTAATTTGCTTACCCAACATTGACGCGAACAATTTCCGAAAATTGTGAATCTTGCCCATCGTAGTCATCTCTTCGTTTGTTTATCAGCATGCGTATGATAATGCCGTTCACGTAACATTACTGTTAGGCGAAACACGGTGATGACGTTCCGTAGGAACCTTTGCACCGTGCCCGCCCGGTATCGTAATGCTTAACTAACAAGTATGAATCTTACTGCAATGCGCGACGTAGGATCCGGCAGCCGTAGCCTGACAGGTCGAGCACCCCTGAAAGCGTGCTGCCAGTGGTCATTTCTTCGTAGACGGCAGGCAGCGTAATGTACTGCGGCGTTGCCGTGTAATTCTGTACGAAGATAAACTCACTTTCCCCGTCATCACGGCGATGAGCGACAATGCCGTAAGGCAAATCGGTCGGCAGCGCACGCGGTAGATCCAGCGTCTGTATCAGCGTAGTGAAGAAATCACGCTGGAAGGCGAGATCGTTGCGCGACGCGATGTAATAGGCTTGACCCTTGCCGTAATCATTGACCGTAACGGCCGGACGTCCGGCGTAGAAATCGCTGTCATAGGTCGCCAGCGCCCGCGCGCCTTCGAGGTGAATCAGCTCGCACAGGTGCGTGACCTGATACGGGCCAACCAGACGTTGCTCGTTACCGTCCAGACCGCTGATGCTGTTGCTTTCATGATCGTACAGCCCGTCGATTTCTTCCGCCCAGATCCCCATGATAGGGCGCAATGGACCGGGGAAGCCGTTTTGGTGGCACAGATCGGTTTCGTTGACGACGCCAGACCAGTAGGTGGTGACGAAGCGGCCGCCCTGCTTGACGAAGGCATCGACGCGTTCGGCAAAGCCATCGCGCACCATGTAGAGCATCGGGGCGATGACAAGCTGATAGCCGCTGAGATCGACATCGGCGTTGATGATATCTACCGCCACGCCCTGTTCCCAGAACGTACGATAATGTTCGGTGACGGTTTTTTCGTAGAACAGCCCCGCGTTGCGCGGCCCTTGGGCGTTGTCCATCGCCCAGCGGCTTTCCCAGTCGAAAATGATGGCGACGTTGGCGTCAACTCGACTGCCTGCCACTGGCGCGAGTTTGTTGAGTATGTCACCCAATTCCTGCACTTCACGCCCGACGCGGGTGTCGATATGTCCGACATGATCGACGACGGCACCGTGGAATTTCTCGACGGAACCACGGCTCTTACGCCACTGGAAATACTGCACGGAGTCTGACCCGTGCGCGACGGCCTGAAGCGAAGACAGGATATGCATGCCCGGCTTTTTCAGTTTGCTGATCGGCTGCCAGTTGGTCAGGCTCGGCGTTGACTCCATCAGATAGAAAGGTTTGCCGCCTTTTAGCGTACGCATCAGGTCGTGATACATCGCGGTGTAGGCGCCCAGCGTGCAGTCATCTTCCGAGTTATGCCACAGCGGGTAGCTGTCCCAGGATACGAAGTCGATCACCTTCGCCAACTGCCAGTAGTCGTAATCATAGAAATATTCCATGAAGTTCGTCGTCGTTGGCAGAGACGGGTTTTCGGCTTTTAGCGGTGCAATTTCGGCGGCACAGAAATCGCTGACCTGTGAGGTGTTAAAGCGTTTCCAGTCCAGATTCAGGCCGTGGATGGATACTTCACCGATGTGCGACGGGGGTTCAAACTGTGACCAGTCGGTGTAGGTGTGGCTCCAGAAGGTGCTCCACCATGCTTTATTCAGCGCGTCTATCGTGCCGTAGCGCGCTTTCAGCCAGTTCTGGAAGGTGCTGCGGCAGGTATCGCAGTGGCACTCACCGCCGTATTCGTTGGAAATATGCCAGCCGATCACCGCGGGATGGTGCGAGTAACGTTTTGCCAGCTGGGTGTTGATTTGTTTTACTTTCTCACGATAGTTCGGCGAGCTCAGGCAGTGGTTATGGCGACCGCCGTGCAGCGCCCGCACGCGGTTGCTGCCTACGCGCAACACGTCGGGATATTTCTGCGATAGCCAGGCTGGACGCGCCCCGCTTGGTGTTGCCAGAAAAACGAAGATACCGTTGGCATACAGCGTATCGAGGATGCCATCCAACCAGCCAAATTCGTAGCGGCCTTCTTCCGGCTCAATCCCAGACCAACTGAAAATGCCCACGGACATGACGTTGCACTGGGTCTGCTTCATCATCTCAATGTCTTTTTCCAGAACCTCGGGATCGTCCAGCCATTGGTCAGGGTTATAGTCTGCGCCGTGCAGCAGAACAGGCACTTTGCTGCTTAATGGGGGGAATTTGAACATCGTTCTCTCCTAAACGGGTTGTCAACGCGTTGAATACGGTTTGCGACTTACTTAAACGCTTTGATGGAAGGTAGGACATTGCCTTTGCAGTCGAACAGCGCCTGATTTTCCCGCGCGTTGCCTTCCTTCCATTCGTCGTTGTTGTATTTCATGCCAGCTTTCGTAGCCCAGGTTGCGCCGGGAGTCGGCAGCCAGATTGGCTCCCAATAGAAGACGCCTTTGCCGCGCTGGTTGGGGACGTTGATGACGCTTTGCATTAGATCGTGCAGGTAATTGGCCTGACCCTGAACGGAAGCCGGGTAGCCGCCCGCATCCAGCTCTTTCTGCTGGAAGCTGTTTTCTGCGTTATCGCAGTTTTCCAGCGTGTAAGCATAGGCAGCTTCAACCACGATGATGTCTTTATTGTAGCGTTTGGTGACGTCGTTCATATTGTACTGCAACGCGCTGATGGGGCCGTTCCAGTAGGTGTAGAACGAGGCACCAATCACATCAAACGGGACATTACGTTTGACGATTTCATCGAACCACCAGATAAAGGTGTCGTTTTTGGTGCCTTCCGCCAGATGCAGCATGATCTTGACGTTATTCGCGCCCTGTACGTCCTTCACGCCCTGAATACCGGCTTTCAGCAGCGCCGCGAGGCGATCGAATTCACCGCCACCCTGACCCCAGCTTTTTCCTTCCGGCCACAGCATTCCGCCGTTCAGTTCGTTACCGATCTGCACCATATCCGGCATGACGCCCGCTTTCTGAAATTCGCTAATCGTGGCTTTGGTGTAGTCATGTACGGCAGTCGTGAGCTGTGCCACGTTGAGGCCAGACCAGGCTTTGGGCTTGTTTTGGTGGGCTGGATCGGTCCAGAAATCGCTGTAGTGGAAATCCAGCAGCACTTTCATACCGTTTGCTTTGGCGCGTTTAGCCAGCGCCAGCGTGGTCGCCAGATCGTTATTGCCACCGCCGTAGCCGTTGCCTGCCGCATCTTTCGGATCGTTCCAGATGCGGAGACGGATGTAGTTAATGCCGTTTTCTTTCAGGATCAGCATGGCGTCTTTCTGCTTGCCATGCTCGTCATAAAATTTTCCGCCGTGCTTTTCCACCTCGTTCAGCATGGAAATATCCGCGCCTTTAATGAAGTCGGCAGGGACGTTCGTCAATGTGTTGATCGTCACATTTTCTGCGGCATACAGGGTTTGCGGCAGGGAGACAGTCAGCAGGCCAGTTGCGAGCATGGCGGCCATCAGTACGCGTTTTTTCATTTTCATTTTACGTTCCTGGAATTTGTACAGATGTTGAGTAATTACCCTTTGGTTCCGCCGGAGGTCAGGCCGGAGACAAAGTACTTTTGCAATGAAAGATAAAGAATGGCGACCGGCACCGCGATCAGCACGGCACCCGCGGCGTAGGTGGTGTAGCTGGCGCCCATCTTCTGCGAGACCAGGTTGTACAGCCCGATGGGCAGCGTGTACTGATCCGGTGTGCGCAGGATGGTGCTGGAGAGAATGAAATCGCCCAGCGGACCGGTAAACGAGAACAGGGCGATCACCGCAATGATCGGCTTGGAGAGCGGCATAATGATCTCGATAAAGATGCGGAAGTTACCTGCGCCGTCCATACGCGCGGACTCATCTAGATCTTTCGGAATGGCATCCAGATAGCCTTTCATCAGATAGGTATTCATCGGGATCATGCCGCCGACGTAAACCAGCACCAGCGCGATATGGCTGTTCACCAGCCCCAACATCTGTGCTAGCACGAAGATGGCGATCAGGGCAGAGAACTGCGGAATCATCTGCAACAGCAGAAACAGCATCAGCCCGTTCTGGCGGCCGCGAAAGCGGAAGCGAGAGAAGGAATACGCGGTAAAACTGACGCTGACGAGCGTCAAAATCATGGTCAGGAAGCTGATTTTCATCGAGTTCCAGTACCACGCGGCGTAGTCAATCTGGCCGTTAAACAGCTCCTCGTAGTGAATGAAGGAGAAGTTATCTGGGATGATCGAGGTGTTGAGCAGACTGTTGCCGGGGTTCAGCGACGCGCCTACCGTCCAGATCAGCGGATAAATAATGATGACGGCCACGATCGTCAGCAGCAGGTAGGTCAGGCCGAGTTTGATAAAATTCTGGCGTTTAACGCTGTGCTTTTTCATCTGCGCGCTTTCCTATGCCATGTTGTCTTGTTTGAAGGAATTGGTGGCGCGGAACTGCCACAGCGCGACGCCCACGACAAAAATCGACAGCAGAATGGTGATGCTGGCTGCGATCGCATATTGGGAAGAAGACATGGTCAGCTTATAAATCCAGGACACCAGAATATCCGTCCCGCCTGCGTTGGAGCCGATCACCGCCGGTCCGCCGTTGTTGAACAGATAGATGATGTTGAAATTATTAAAGTTGAACGTGTACTGCGTGATGATGATCGGTGCAATGGAGTAGAGCACCAGCGGCAGCGTGATGGTGGTCAGCTTGTACCAACTGCTGGCGCCGTCAATGGTTGCGGCTTCGTACAAATCATCAGGAATCGCCTGCAATACGCCGGTGGTCATAGCGAACACAAATGGGAAACCTAACCAGGTTTGCATCAAGATCAGCGCGGTCTTGGTCCAGAACGGATCGGTCATCCACGCTTTAGGCTCAATCCCCAATGCGGCCAGAATGCCGTTATTAATCACGCCAAACGTTTCGTTAAACATCCCTGCGAAAACCAGAATAGTGACGAAACCCGGCACCGCCCACGGCAGTATCAGAATGGTGCGGATCAGCGGTTTGAAACGCAGGCCTTTCTGGTTCACCAAAATTGCCAGCAGGATGCCCACGGCGCACTGGAGTGTGGTCGCAATCAGCGTCCAAATCACCGTCCATTGCAGCACGTCAAAGAATGTCGAACGCCAGAGATCGAGCCGGAAGATGTTGATAAAGTTCGTCATCCCTACCCAGTCGACCAGCTTGGCGGGCGGCGTGTGGTAGAGGTTGTAATTGGTAAAGGCGATGGAAAAACCGAAAATAATCGGGAAAACCACGACAAAGACCAGCAAGATGAAGCCGGGGGTGATCATCAGATAAGGGAAGCCTTCGCTCAGCAGCATCTGATATTGCTTCTTCACGCTGTTCAACGGCAGGCCTTTATCGCGTCTGGCGCCGCACGCGTAGGCATCGCGCAGGCTCAAATAGTAAACGCCGACGCCAAAGGCGGCGACGATCACGCTGATAATGCCTTTTGCCAGCAGAAAAATAGAGTGATCGCGCGGCAGCTCAGTGCCCAGCGTGATGAGCCCCCAGGCGCCGTTTCGCAGGAAATCATGGAATATGCCGATGAAGCAGACCATGACGATAAAGAAAAGCGCGCCTTTGACGAACTGGCGATTATAAATCTGTCCGAGTCCGGGGATGAGCGCCAGCAATACAGCCGTTCTGGCGTGGCGACATCCTCTCTCTTGTGGCGTAAGGCCGCTGGCGTTGACGGTCACATCTACCTCCATTTTCTTAAAAACATGGGTATCCCCACATCCCGAAACCAATTGGGGATAAATAAGGGATCCCATGTTGACCCACGATGGTGTGGGGGATTACTGGTTACTGTGGTTAGCTTCGATCTGCATTTTGATAATCTTCACGGCAGATTCCAGCGCCGCTTTGGTGTCCTGCTTGCCAGTTACGCTCAGTTGCAGCGCGCTGTTCGCTGGCGTCCAGACTTCCTGCATTTCTGGTACGCTCGGCATAGGAACGGCATAGCCAGACTGGATTGCGACAGCACGGGATTTTTCGTCATCCTTAATCAGCGGATCGTCAACCAGCGCCGCAATCGGTGGGATTTCGCCAGTTAACTGGAAGCGAATTTTGGCGTACTCAGGCTGATTGATGAACTCAATGAATTTCTGCGCTAGCTCTTTGTTTTTAGAGTAGGTGGAGATGCTGTAGCCTTTCACGCCCAGCAGCGAACGCGGATGCTCGCCGTTTGGCAGCAGTGGCAGTGGGGCGACGCCATAGTTTACGCCCGCGTTTTTGTACGGCTGGAACGCCCACGGGCCGGTAATCACGGCAGCGGCTTTTTTCTCGGTAAACAGGGAGTCGATGGCGTTAGCGCCGGTTTCACCGACGATGCCCGGCGGGAACAGGCCATCGGCGTAGAATTTCTTGATGTAGTTGACGGCATCGATGGTGGCTTGTTTATCCAGACCGATGTCTTTTACGTTCGGTGAACCGTTGCTGTTCTGCCCGAAAATGTAGCCGCCCATCCCAGCGATGACGCCATAGGCGTAATAAATTTCGTCAAATTTCGCCAGCAGGCCGTAACGGCCTTCTGCGCGTTGCTGTTTGGAGAAGGTGAACAGGTCGTCGAATTTTTCCGGCGGCTGTGGCATCAGGTCTTTGTTGTACACCAGCACGGTGGTTTCAACGGCTTTCGGCACGCCATACAGCTTACCGTTATAGGTTTGTGCTTCTAGTGCCGGCTTGGTGAAACTCGACAGGAATGTCTGATCCAGCTTCAGTTCGCTAATCAACCCCTGAACTACGGCGGTACCCACCTGATCGTGTGGCATCACGATCACATCTGGGCCGATTCCTGCTGGGCCATCCAGACGGAGTTTCTCAATCTGCTGCGCGTAGGGCGTTTCCAGCACTTTGATTTTGACATTATTCTGTTTTTCAAAGGCTTTTATCGCGTCGGCGATGCCGTCGGATTTCTTGATATCTTCCCATACCAGAAGTTCTTTGTCGGCTGCCAGTGCTGATTTGCTGAGTACGCCGGTGATACCCAGTGAAATCATAATGACGGTGGTCAGTGTTTTCATTTTCATCATTAGTCCTCAAAGCCCTGGTGGGCCAATCATGGTCGGAAATTGTCGCGTACTTTCCCGTTTTCACCGTTTTTGCTGTCCCTGTGCGATGTGGGTGTAACGTTACATCACACGGCAGGGAATGAGGCATTTAACAGTACACGTTGTTTGGCGATCGTCGCTGTGTGGCGCTTGACGCTTTGTTGCGCGTTTTCCACAAACTAGGATAACGGTTACACCAATGGCGATTACATTAAGCAGAGTGCGCCACGTCTGCCAGCGAAACATGTAAAGGCTGTGATCTTATGCACAAAAGTAACCCCCTGTTTGTGCAAACGGTTACACCATGCTGTTATATTGCAATTATGATCAGCGTGCAGGTAAACCTGGCCGGATGCTAATACGTCTGGAGGGGCTACCGAGCCATTTTGAGTAGACGACCACTGGGCCGTTGTGACTCAGCGCTTATATCCTGAAAAGCAAAATTATCAAGAGGTTACCGTTATGGCGTCGATCCAGTTGGATAGAGTGAGTAAGCATTTTGGCAAAACGATTACGCTTCACGATGTGAATCTGACGATTGCGGATGGCGAGTTCACCGTTTTTGTTGGGCCGTCTGGCTGTGGTAAGTCGACGTTGCTGAGAATGATTGCCGGGCTGGAAGATGTCACAGGCGGTGAAATCATGATTGATGAGGTAGTGGTGAATGATGTTGCACCCGCTCACCGTGGCGTGGCGATGGTGTTCCAGTCTTATGCGCTGTACCCGCACATGACCGTCGCTGAGAATATGGGATACGGTCTGCGCGTGAATGGTGTCCCGAAAGACCAGATTAAGCATCAGATCGAGATGGTAGCGAAGACGCTGCAACTGTCTCACCTGCTGGAGCGCAAACCGAAAGAGCTATCGGGTGGTCAGCGCCAGCGTGTGGCGATAGGGCGCGCCATCGTGCGTAACCCGAAGGTATTCCTGTTTGATGAGCCGCTGTCGAACCTGGATGCGGAACTGCGCGTAGATATGCGGTTGCACATCGCCAAACTGCATCAGGAATTGAAAACGACGATGATCTACGTGACGCACGATCAGGTCGAAGCCATGACGCTGGCTGATAAAATCGTGGTCATGAATTACGGCAAAGTCGAGCAGGTAGGATCGCCGATGGAGCTTTATTATCATCCGGTTAACCAGTTTGTCGCGGGCTTTATCGGCTCGCCAAAAATGAATTTCCTGCCTGCGCAGGTCATCGATTGGACGCCGGATAGCCTGACGGTGAATGTTGCCGACCAGCTACAGCTTGAGCTGCCGATCCGTACCGGTGAACTGAGCGTTGGCAGCACGGTAACACTGGGGCTGCGGCCGGAACATGTGTCACCAGAAGGTGAGGGGATTCGCCTGTCATTCGGCTGCGAGGTTGTCGAACGCTTAGGTAATAGCACCTACCTGTTCGGCCAATGCTGCGGCATTGATAACTTCAAGCTTCTGCTGGCGGGCGACAGCGCCTTCAAGCCGTACGAACACATTGAGGTTTTCTTCTCGCCGAATAACTGTCTGGTGTTCAACGCCGATGGTTTACGTATCAGCGCGTAGTAAGCGACTGCATCGCTGAATCTCAATAGCCAAAATCCCTTCTAAACATAAACAGCGCCCTTAGCGGGCGCTGGCTTTGCTGCCGCTGTCTACGGCCTATTGTAGAAACTGTTTTTCTTTATGCTGATGCGGTGTAAGTGTTTCGTGCGTGTTAGGCATCTATTTCTCTGTAACATCGTTACACGCCCGACAAGGCGCGCTCAATCGCCGCAGCGCCTTGACCACTGGCTTTTCGGCGTGATTCGCGCCGCTGCGCGGTTCCTTCGGTATGCATGCCTGCTGATCGGATCACCTGCGACGCGTTCCAGACGCGGCGCAGGCTTTCGCGGCGTCCATGCCGCTCATCCGGCAGTCATGCACACCTCAGCGCGATTTTTTACGCCGGTATAAAAAACAGTGAAAATTTTACAGCGGATACTAGCCGCAACAGAAAAAGACTTTCCGTAGAAAGCCTTTTGGGAAACACCCGATGGGAATGATGGACCCACCGAGCTGAGGGTTAGTGCGGTATTACCACCAGGCTTCTGCCTGAATACCGAAGTTCACTGCATTGCTGCGAGCGTCGTTGAAGGTGTTGCGGTTTTCATTTCCACGGTTTTGGTAAGACACGAAGAAGCGTAGTTCCGGGCGTGTCATCATGGGAATATCGGCGGTGAAGGCATGTGCCAGCGTGTATTTCTCACCACTGTATTTGGTTTCTGTACCCGCTTTCCAGCTGTCTTTTTTCTGATATGCGCCAGCTTCCAGATAGGTTTTTTGGTTCTTGGTCCAGACATATTGGCCGCGACCTACCGCAGACAATAATTCTGTGCTGTCGCGCCAGCGGCTGATTTCATCAGCTTTACCGTAGGTCAGAACATGGCTAAGCGAAATATTATCAGTGATTGGTAGGTCACCGGTCTGAATGACGCGGTAGCCTTTAGCGCCGTCATTGATGCTCCAGACATCATACCAGCCGCCGCCCTGATCGACCATGTTGTGCGCCAGCCCTTTGTCGGCATATTGCAGCACCAGTTTCTGGTTGGATTTGAGGCCGGAGAAGTAGTGGCTGAGCTCGCCCGTGATCATCATAGAATTTTTAGGATCGAATTTTTGCCCTTCCGCAAGGAAGATATTTTTCTGCGTGTCCGCTTCATTTGGCATCGCGTAGGAGATACCGAACTCCGTCCATGCACCGTCCCACGGTTTCCAGCCCGCATAGCGTGCATCCAGATAGTTGATATTCAGATCGTCGTAGGTATCTGTTCTATTTTGACATTCTTGACTGTTAATGCTGTTGCTACAGTCGACGTTCATGTTTTCAGCATCGGCACGGATCCAGGCAAAAGAGAACGCGCCTTCACCCGCTTTGACATTTTCGATCCCGGCACCCGCACCGGAGATATTCCAGTATTTGGTATCGATGATGTGCAAGTCATGACGCTGATAGTAGCGTTTCCCCGCCCATACCGTGGCATCCGGCAGGCCAGGTACAAACCCTTTTGCCTGAAGGTTTAACTGGCGCAAACCAAATTCGGCATCGTCATTTTTTGTCGTTTCATTATCGTTCGAGCCGTTGGAGAACATGGAAATCATGCTATCGAAGTAAAACGTTTTCCCATTTTCGTTATACAGCTGCTGCCCTAATTGGATTTCGCCGTAGGTGTCATCTTCGTTACCTAATCTTCCCACATAACTTTTATCGGCTGCCTGTTGTTTTCCGTGGTTTGATGCACCCACGCCAGAACGGAAGTATCCTGAAAAATTAACAGAATAAGAAGGGGTTGCCAGCATTGCCAGACTCAGCGCAATGGATGTTGTCAGCAGTTTTCTTTTCATAATATACCTTTCGCTTATTCGGGTAAGAATGTGGATGTTCCAAATAACATGACGTGAACGGAGGTAAAGCGTTTCCACTCATGGCGAGGGATTATGGGGGAATAAAATGACGCATGACATGATTGTTCTCACAAAATGCAAAAGAGTTACACTGATATTTACACTAATGTAAAGAGGTTACATGTCGTTATTTGATTGATTGCCAGCACTGTCGCGGTGTTATTCACTGTGTAATAGTGTGTAACTGGTTACACGTTTTGCCCGTGTAGCTCAAATGCAGCATAAAATTTTTTTATGTCAGAATCGGTGGCGTTACATAAAAGGCGTGAGGCGATGCCGAGTAGAAAACGTTTTAGGAAAACAGTGAAAGGGTGTCTGCGGAATAGAATAAAGCACAGGGCGTGTAAGTTCAGAAAGGCAATGATGTCTGGCTTGCCTGATGCGAAGGCGTACCGCATCGGGCAAGCTGAATGATAAAAGGCGGTTATTTCTTACGGGTTGGGGGACTGACAGAATGGCGGCGTACCAGCGTCGGGCTAAACATGTTCGTGGTTTCACTCAGCTGTTTACCGTGGGATAACGCGATGGCTAATTCTGCGGCCTGAATTGCCATGGCGGAAACCGGATAGTGTACGGTCGTCAGACGAGGACGAAGGTAGCGGGCGATCAATACGTCATCAAACCCTATCACTGACATGTCCTGCGGTACGTTAATGCTGTTATCACTCAGAACGGAAAGGGCGCCAGCGGCCATGGAGTCGTTGTAGCACACCACCGCCGTCATATTGCCGCCCCGACTCAGCAGTTCCATCATGGCGGACTCGCCGCCCACTTCGTCCGGTGAAGCGCGGGCAATGAGGCGTTCATCCCGTGCGATGCCGTGCTCTTGCAGCGCATCCACATAACCTTGCAGGCGGTCGGCGGAGTCAGAAATTTGGTGATTAGAACAGAGAAAACCGCTCCTCTGATGCCCTTCCTGAATCAAATGACGCGTTGCCAGCCAGGAACCATAGCGATCGTCGAGCGCAACGCAGCGGTTTTCATAACCGGGTAATGTACGGTTGATGAGCACCATGTCAGGAATGTGGCTCATCAGTGCCGCCAGTTCCTCATCTGAAAGCATCTTTGCATGCACGACCAGCCCAGCACAGCGGTGGCGAATTAGCTGCTCAATGGCTTTCTTTTCCTGCTCGGCATTGTGATAGCCGTTACCAATCAGCAGAAAGTTGCCGGTTGCCTGGGCAATTTGCTCAACAGATTTGACCATCGTCCCAAAAAAGGGATCGGATACATCTGCGACAACCAGCCCCATGGTCTCTGCACTTTGGTGCGCGAGCGCTCTGGCATTGGCATTCGGATGATATTGCAGCTCCGCCATGGCCTTGCGTACGGCTTCCCTTGAGGCGGTACTGGCTTTGGGCGAGTTATTGATTACACGTGAAACCGTAGCAACTGATACACCTGATAGACGAGCAACATCCTTTATTGTGGCCATTGGTATTCCTGAACGGTCAAATGCGTGATGAGGCGGATCGTAGCCTAACGCACACGTTAAAAGAAAAAATCGATTACTTATATTCATAAATGTACAGGTTTTTGGGTGATGTTACCTATCCGACCACCTTTCCTTTTTGATCCAGACCGTACTTATGTGATCGCTATCAACAATCATCGGTCATTTCTCTCTTCCAAAATACCATTCCGAGGTTTAAATTTAGGGTAACCGATTACACTTATGTGGTAGCTAAACGATAGCTTGCTATCGTTGTTCAGCATTATTACAGCTATTTTATCCATGCCATAGAGTGAAACTGATTACATTTAGAGGTTTTTCTGGCTGAGTTTACAGACTGACCAGATGCCTCTTCCAGATCTCTGACGGACTGTTAGCGCCATACAATGGGTTGCGGATGGTGCCGCGGTTGTACCGAATTTGTGTTTTGTATTGAGGAATAGCTTATGCAGTTTGAGCCGACTGAACATCCGCATCGCCGTTTTAACCCGCTGAAAGGCGAGTGGATTCTGGTTTCTCCGCATCGCGCCAAGCGCCCTTGGCAAGGGCAGCAGGATGAACCGGATCGCGCTACGCCACCGCCTTACGATCCGACCTGCTATCTGTGCGCGGGTAATAAACGCATTACTGGCGATATCAACCCGCACTATCAGGGCACCTTTGTTTTTACGAATGATTTCTCGGCACTGATGGAGGACACGCCGGATGCACCGTCGGGCGACGACGAGCTTTTCCGCGTGCAGCAAGCCCGTGGCGTCAGTCGTGTCATCTGTTTTTCTCCCGATCACAGTAAAAGTCTGCCACAGCTTTCGCTGCCAGCGCTGAAAGCAGTGATTGATACATGGAGCGATCAAACCGAGGAACTGGGCAAGCGGTATCCGTGGGTTCAGGTTTTTGAGAATAAAGGGACGATGATGGGGTGCTCCAATCCCCATCCGCACGGGCAGGTTTGGGCTAACGATTTTCTGCCGAACGAAGTACAGCGTGAGGATGAGCAGCAGCGGGACTATTTCTCCCGTCACTGTTCGCCGCTACTGCTGGACTATGTTCGCCGCGAGCAGGCTGACGGATCGCGCATCGTGGTGGAAACGGAGCACTGGTTGGCAGTTGTCCCTTACTGGGCGTCGTGGCCGTTTGAAACGCTGGTCCTGCCCAAGTTTGCCGTACAGCGGTTGCCGCAGCTCAATGACATTCAGCGTGACGATCTGGCGCTGATCCTGAAAAAGCTGACCAGCCGTTATGACAATCTGTTCCAGTGTTCATTTGCCTATTCGATGGGGTGGCATGGCGCGCCATTTAAGGGTGATGACATCGCACACTGGCAACTGCATGCCCATTTTTATCCCCCGTTATTACGTTCCGCCAGCGTGCGCAAATTTATGGTCGGCTATGAAATGCTGGCTGAGGCGCAGCGTGATCTGACGGCAGAGCAGGCCGCTGAACGTTTACGCAGCGTGAGTGATATCCATTTTCGTGAGCAAATTTGAGGTCATTTTATGAGCCGTATTGATTCTCTACGTCAGTTAACCGAGTCTGTTTTTGTCCGATTATTTAGCTATGCGCCGCATGCGGCTATTCAGGCTCCCGGTCGGGTCAACCTGATTGGCGAGCACACCGACTATAACGATGGTTTTGTCTTGCCTTGTGCTATCGATTACCAGACGGTGGTCAGTGCGGCGGTACGTCAGGATGGCATCGTGCGGGTGGTCGCGGTGGATTTTGACAATCAGCAGGATGAATTCGATCTCGCCAAAGAGATCGTGCCTCACCCGGATTACACTTGGGCGAACTATATCCGTGGAACGGTGAAGTTTTTGCAGGCGCGTGGCCTGCCGATCACCGGCATGGATATGGTGGTTTCCGGCAATGTGCCTTCTGGCGCAGGGCTAAGTTCATCAGCCTCGCTGGAAGTGGCTATCGGGCAGACGTTCAAAGAGCTGAATAATCTGGACATCAGCCAGTTGGATGTGGCGCTAAACGGTCAGCAGGCAGAAAACGATTTTGTCGGCTGTAGCTGCGGCATTATGGATCAGTTTATTTCCGCTCAAGGGCGTGTCGGTCAGGCGCTGTTGATCGACTGCCGCTCTCTGGAAGGGCGCTCTGTGCGTATGCTTGACGGCGTTGACGTTCTGATCGTGAATTCTAATGTGCGCCGTGGGCTGGTGGACAGCGAATACAACACGCGCCGTCAGCAGTGTGAATCGGCGGCGCGTCACTTTAACGTCAAGGCGCTGCGTGATGTTTCCCTCGCACAGTTTGAAGCGGGAATCGAGGGGCTGGATCCGGTCGCGGTACGCCGTGCGCGACACGTTATTACCGAGAACCGCCGTACGCTGGAAGCAGCCGATGCGCTGGCGCGTCAGGATGCGCACCGTTTGTTTACGCTGATGGCGGAATCACATGTTTCCATGCGCGACGATTTTGAAATTACCGTGCCGCCGATCGATGCGCTTGTGGATCTGATTCAGGAGTATGTCGGTGAGCGGGGCGGTGTACGTATGACTGGCGGCGGTTTCGGTGGCTGCATTGTCGCCCTTATCCCTTCGGCGCTGACGGATGAAGTTAAACAGGTGATTGAACGGGAATATCCGGCGCGTACCGGTCTTCAGCCGTCCATCTATCTGTGTCAGGCATCCGGCGGTGCAGGTCGCGTGAGTTAAGTTCAGGCTGGAAAAGGTGAGCGAAAAGGGCTTTGATTAAAGCCCTTTTTACATTGCATATGTTTAAGGCAGCAGGAACAGCGTTGCCAACCCGAGGAAGATAAAGAAGCCGCCGGTATCGGTGATCGCCGTAATCATTACGCTGGAGCCGATGGCCGGGTCGCGGCCGAGTTTCATCATGACCAACGGAATAGCGACGCCCATCAGCGCGGCGAGCAGCAGGTTCAGCAGAATCGCCAGCATCATCACGCCACCCATCGCGGCGTTACCATAGAGCAGGAAGGTCACCACGCCCATAATCGTGCCCCATATCACCCCATTTACTAGCGCAACGCCTAATTCTTTGAGCAGCAGGTACGACTTTTTGCCGTGCTCAAGCTGATGCAACGCCAGTGCACGTACGATCATGGTGATCGTCTGGTTACCCGTATTTCCGCCAATTCCGGCGACAATCGGCATGAGCGTCGCCAGCGCCACCAAGTGAGATAACGTGTGCTCAAACAGACCGATGACCCGCGAGGCAATGAGCGCGGTACAAAGATTGATGGCCAGCCAGGCCCAGCGATTGCGAAACGATTTATACACGGGCGCGTAGACGTCTTCAGAAGGCGTTAAGCCCCCCGAACGCCGCAGACTGCTGTCGCTTTCTCGGTTCACGACGTCGAGGATATCCTCAATCGTCAGGCGTCCCATGAGTTTCCCTTTGCTATCGACCACGGCGCTGGAAATTAAGTCGTAACGCTCAAAAGCCCCTGCGGCTTCTTCGACTTTATCTTCAGGCTGGAACCTCAGCGGCTGATCGTCCATGACGTCATTAACCAGAGCTTGGGGCGAGTGGAGCAGAATGTTGGCCAGCGACAGCTCGCCGACCAGCGTATTTTTGCGATCGGTGACGAACAGTTTGTCGGTGGAATTGGGGATGGTTCTACGGTAGCGCAAATAGCGTTGTACGGTCGCGAGCGTGACATCGGCGCGCACGGTGATGAGTTTGAAATCCATCATGTGGCCGAGGCAGTCTTCATCATAATTGATGGCGGCGCGTAGCTGCGCGCGCTGCTTTGGCTCAAGCGAGGTCAGTATCCTGCCCAGCAGGTGGCGGGGGACGAGGCGAGACAGCTGAGCCTGCTCATCAACGTCCAGTATCCGAACCGCTCTCAGGATTTCCTTGTCCTGCATATCGCCGATCAGATCGTCAGAAATACTGTCAGAGGCCTCAATCAACACGCGGCCGCGCTTCTTTAGGGGGATCAGTCGCCAGAGCGCCAGCCGTTCATCCTGCGGTAAAGATTCCAGCAAGTCGGCAAGGTCAGCGGCATGTAGCCCGATGATGAGCTCGCTGATCTCTGCGGTTTGATCGAGCAGGATGCTTTTTTCACGCAGCCTGATGTTGTTATTTAATGCCGCGTTGTCGCCTAACGCCGCTTCATCACGTTCCGTAACGCGCGGTTGCCGGTTGATAATGTCTTCAACCAGTTCTTTGTTTTCCAACAGCAGAAGGGAGATGCGGCGACGGAGGTCGGTAAGTTTTTTTACACTCGACATAATGTTTTATGCTCGATCTGTTTTTTATCCGTGTTTTATTAAACGTAGCGCAAAATCAGTAGATTAAGAATAGGATTACTGGCGAATCGCAGTCTTAAAGGTGTGCAATAGTGCCCAGACGTGTTTTTTATGAGGCATTTTATCTAACGAATTATTAAATCGCTTGCTACTTAGTTTTTGGCGATATATAGTCAGTTCGATATATAGTCAGTTCCAGAAACGTAACCGATACCGATGGCAGAGACGATGAACGACAACGCTTACAAACTGGATGGACAGCTGTGCTTTGCACTGTATTCAGCCAATCTGGCGATGAATAAACTGTATCGTCGTTTGCTGTCTGAGCTGAATCTGACCTATCCCCAATATCTGGTGATGCTGGTGTTGTGGGAACGTGACGGTTTGACGGTGTCTGAACTGGGCGAGCGTCTGTATCTCGATTCCGCTACGCTAACGCCGTTACTCAAGCGGTTACAAAGCGCAGGCTTAGTGGTACGTAACCGGGGAACAGAAGATGAGCGTCAGGTGCTGGTCGGGTTAACCGAAGCAGGGCGAGCACTTCAGCAACAGGCGCTGGCGATTCCTGAAAGCGTGTTTTGCGCGACGGAATGCCATCTTGACCAGCTACAGACAATCAAAAAAGATTTAGAGACGCTGCGTAAGAATCTGATTGGGCATCTTTGAAAATACTGGCGGTTGCCTTGCGCATCCGCAGCCTGTCAGACAGCGTTATAGTTGTTAAGTAGTATACTTTTACGTGATTTTCTTTACGCAAATAAGTAGTTCACGATTTAATTTTTCACTATGTAATTAAGGTCTGAGCAGCATCTATACTGCCTTAGGCTATTCCCTAACTATCTGGAGTCACATTATGTCTATTGAAAAAGTATTATACGTTGCTCATGCTCAAGCTACCGGTGGTCGTGATGGGCGTGCGGTGTCTTCCGATAAAGCGGTTGATATTAAATTGACGACCCCACGTGAGCTGGGCGGTGCAGGCGCTGAAGGGACGAACCCAGAGCAGCTGTTCGCTGCGGGCTATTCTGCCTGTTTCCTTGGCGCGATGAAGTTTGTTGGTGCACGTGACAAAATCGCTGTCCCTGCTGATACCACGGTAAACGGTAGCGTAGGCATCGGTGCCATCCCGACAGGATTTGGTATCGAAGTCGAACTGAAAATTTCCCTGCCGGGTCTGGATCGCGCTGTGGCTGAAGATTTGGTGCAGAAAGCCCACATCGTTTGCCCATACTCCAATGCAACGCGCGGCAACATCGACGTGACCCTGACGATCGTCTAAGTCCGGTTTGAAGCAAGTTCATTATTAATTAACACAACTGATTGATAAAAACGGTGGCTGCGAAGATTCGCACTGCCGTGTTTTTATTGGTATGGGATGTCTGAATGAGCAACGGACGTGAATGACGGCACGGGAATACGAAGGCAACAAGCCTGATAGAAAAAATAGAATATAAGGAACGGGTTGGTTAAGCGCTACTCTTTCTGATTGACGAGTACGTTGGCAGGAAGCAGTAATTGTTCAGCACGCTGCTGCTGTTTGTCTTGATGATGACCAAACGCGGTGACGGTGGAGTAAGCAAAGCGGCCTAAAAGAATAATGAAGCTGATGAATAAAACGGCACGGGCGATCCGAGAGCCACTTCGTCGCGGGCGTATCGATAATCGTCGTTTGTGGGTAAGCGTGGACATTACCAGTTAATCCTCTGTGAAAGCGAACATTCGCTGTTGTTTATTTATGCACAAGCAGTAGGCGAGGTCAATCTGCCTGAGTGAAAAAGATGATGACCGATCCGGTTTGCGCACGTTCGGTATAAGGATAAAGGAAGCGTGAAGGGAGGAATAAGGGATAGGGAGAACCACCAAAAAACCCGCTCAAACAAAAACGAATAAGCGGGTTGTGTGGTGCAAGGGATTACGCCGTGGTATTGACGTTACGCCCAATCGCCGGATTTGCTGGCAGAGGGGGTAATGCCTGCAAAATACCGGAGACGACAGCTTCTTGGCTATCGAGCGCTTTTTTCAGCACAAGCGCACTGGCCTCGCTGCTGGTACGCATGTTGCTGAGGTCGGTAGCGAGTGATGCAATCTGTGATACATCCATTTCACTCTCCTTAACACTGAGTTGGATTGATATCCGGTAGGGAAAGGAAGCGCACCTTTCCGCCGAGGTTGCATGATGTTGGCGAAAATTCTCGCCAGCCATCATTTGGGTATCGGCCCCATCTCTGTAAACTTTACGTTAACTGGACTTCACCGGCCAGTCTGGTTGCACGATTTTGTGCCACTTTACTGTTCGATGTAGGCTCGGTTTTCCACGTAACGTTTTCATCAATCAGGCTTTTTCTTCCTCAATCATCAGCTTCCAGCCGGTGACGTCCTGCCAATATTCTTGTTCCCGTTCCAAATCCAGCTGTACCAGCGTGTTGTTGGTAAAGAAGTCACGTGGGAACGTCAGCGTCCAGTAGTTGTCATCGGTATGCAGCCGTAACGATTCCGGCGTTGTCGTTGCCTGACGCTGATTATTCAACAGCGTGGCAAGGCGCAAGAGCTGCATCATGGGCAAATACTGTTTCTTTTTGAACAGGTTCAACCGCGGCAACTCTTCCAGCTTGATCGCTTTACGGTGCAACCGCACGATCATGGACAGCACAAGCTGCTGTTCCTGATTGAAACCGGGCAGGTTGGTGTTTTGCAAAATGTAGGCGGAATGGCGATGCATGCCGCTATGGTTAATGCCCAATCCAACCTCATGCAGCATGGAAGCCCAGTTCAAAATAGCCTCAAGCTGTGGGTGCACCAGATTAGGATTTTGCTCTGCCCATTGCGCATAAAGCTGCTGCGTGGTTTCCCGCACGCGTCGCGCCTGCTCGCGGTCGATATTGTAATGGGTTGCCAGGCTCTGCGCGGTACGGATACGAATATCCTGATGGCGGAATCGACCTTCCATTTCGTACAGCACGCCTTCGCGCAACGCGCCATCGGATAGGCGCAGTTCTTTGATCGCCAGCGCGTCGAAAATACCACACAGAATAGCCAGACCGGGCACCAGCACCGACTGACGATCTTCGGACAGACCCGGCAGACTCAGCGCTTTGAAGTGCTTAAACTGCAAGATCTGCATGCGTAGCATTTCCAGCCGCTCGGGAGTAATCAGGCCGTCTTTCTCTCCCATCTCCACCAGAATTTCATGCGTGGCTTTGATCGTTCCAGACGCACCGAGGGCGAATTTCCAGCCGTATATGCGGTATTCCCAGGACAGCGTCTCCAGCTTTTGCGCTGCGGCCAGCCGGGCGCGCTTGAAGTTGGCTTCGCTAATTTCGCCATTCGGGAAAAACTGCTGTGCGAAGCTGACGCACCCCATACGACGGCTTTCCACCAGCATCGGTTCGAAATCTTCACCGATAACCAGCTCTGTAGAACCGCCGCCGATATCGATGACCAGCTTGCGGCCTTTTTCCGGCTGCGTATGTTCCACGCCCATAAAAATCAGGCGAGCCTCTTCATGGCCGGAAATGATCTCTATCGGATAGGGAATGATGTCCGCCGCGCGGCGCAGAAATTCCTGCGCGTTGGCCGCCTGACGCAGCGCGTGCGTGCCGACGATAGAAACGTTCATGGCCGGGAAGCCTTGCAGACGTTCAGCAAACAGCGCCAGACAGCTCAGGCCGCGCTGAATGGCTTCTTCGCTGAGCATGTTTTTGCTGTCCAGCCCGTCGGCCAGATGTACCCGCTGTTTTAAACGTCCCAATACCTGAAGCGCACCGTTTACCACGCGTGCGATCACCATGTGAAAACTATTGGAGCCCAAGTCGATAGCCGCGAACTCTTGCGGCTTTATCTCGGTTTTTTCATTGTTCGTTAACGGCATTATTCAGGCTTATCTCCAGGTTGCTCCAACGCCTTGATGTAGTCGTAAATGGCATTTTGCGCGCGTACTTTACGCTTGTTGCCGCGTGAGACATAGCGGTTGCTCGATTCTTTATCAATGACACGGGCTTTCACCGTATCGCTGAACAGAATATCCAGCGTTTCCAGCACGCGGTTTTTCAAAATGGGATCCAGGATTTCCACTGCGACTTCAATGCGATAATCAATGTTGCGTGTCATCCAGTCTGCGGAAGAGAGGTAGACTTTCTTGTCCCCGCCGTTGTTGAAGACATACACCCGATCGTGTTCCAGATAGCGGTCAAGAATACTGATGACCTGAATATTTTCGCTGATCCCCGGTAAATTAGGGATCAGCGAACACATGCCACGTACCAGTAGATTGATTTTTACGCCCGCAGAGGAAGCCTGATACAGCTTTTCTGCCAGCCCTTTATCCACCAGATTATTTACCTTAAGCGTAATGCCTGCATCACGATTCGCCAGCGCATTTTCAATCTCGGTATCGATCAATTGGTAAAGCTTATCGCGGGAGTTTTGCGGTGACACCAGCAGGTGCTCGAAGCTAACCGGGCGGTAGGGGTTTTCAATGAAGTTGAAGACGCGACGGACTTCGTTAGTAATGCGTTCGTCGGCGGTCAACAGCGAGTAATCCGTATACAGACGGGCGGTTTTCTCGTTGAAGTTACCAGTGCCAATGTGTGCGTAACGCACGATGTTTTCCCCTTCGCGGCGGGAAATCAGGAACAGTTTGGCGTGAATCTTCAGCCCTGGCACCGAGAAAATCACGTGTACGCCCGCTTCGGTCAGGCGCTTGGCCCAGTGGATGTTCGCCTCTTCGTCAAAACGTGCCTGTAGCTCGACCACTACCGTTACTTTCTTACCGTTGTGCGCCGCATGGATCATCGAGGTAATGATGCGCGAGTCTTTAGCGACGCGGTAAATATTGATTTTGATCGACAGCACGTTGGGATCGAAAGAGGCTTGTCGCAGCAGTTCCAACACGTGCTCGAAGGTGTGGTACGGGTAGTAGAGCAGAACGTCGCGCTCACGGATCGCATCAAACCCATTGCGAAAATTGTTGAACCCGGAGTGCCGCAGGCGGGGCAAGGGTTTGTTGACCAGATTGGCGCGCCCGACGTTCGGGAAAGAAATAAAGTCTTTGAAATTATGATAACGCCCGCCGGGGATAACGGAGTCAACGGACGAGATCCCCAGTTTCTCTTGTAGCATCGCGACCATGGCGTCCGGCATGTCGCGCTGATACACGAATCTCACCGGCTCGGCGGTTAAGCGCTGCTTCAGGCTGGAAGACATCAATTCCAGCAGGCTGGATTCCATTTCCGTTACCAGATCGTATTCCGCATCGCGCGTCATCTTCATGGAGTACGCGTTCAGTGCATCATAGTCAAAGAAGCCCTTGAAGATATCATCCAGACAATAACGCAAAATGTTATCAATGAGGATCATGGTCTTACGACGGCGCGGCGCTTCTGCTGGCAGGTTGACGAAGCGCGGTATTTTATCCGAAGGAATTTCCAGCAGGGCGTAACTGATCTCATCGCCACGAATAATTTCGACGGCAAGATAGGTATAGTTATCCTTCAGGAACTCCACCAGATTGGTTTCGTTAAAGATGAGTATTGGCGTGATATGCGGGCGCAGATATTGCCGGAAGTAATCCCTCAGCCACTCTTGCTGATTAGGGGAAACCTGACGCTCATTGACCAGAAAAATCTGGTTACGTGCCATCTCCAGCAGCAGCTCATTGTACAAGCTATCGAAAATTTGATCGGTTTTTAGTACGCGCGCCTGAATTTTGCCTAAAAGGTGTCGCAGATTGCCGTCCAGACCTTGTTCTTCGTTAATCAGAATGCGTCTTTTCAAATCGGCAAAACGGACTTTATAAAATTCATCAAGGTTGCTGGAGTAAATGCCAAGAAAGCGCATGCGTTCGATTAACGGATTGCTTTTATCTGCTGCTTCCTGAAGTACTCGTTCATTAAAGGATAACCAACTTAATTCTTTCTCTATGTAGAGTTTGTCCTGACCCATTGTCACTCCGCTCAACTCATGTACTGAAGGTTCATCCAATATTCATACCCTTCCTCTGTGGGGATAGGGTACAACAACATTATGGCGTGTTGATGACGATACCCGTCATATTTCGAGCCGTCTGTACGTTGGCTACCCTTACTCACCCCAGTCACTTACTAAAGTAAGCTCCTGAGGACTCCCTCGGTTGCCGCCTTCATACGGCTGGAACTATTTAGGGTATAAAATCTAATTCATAGACAGACTTACCATTGTCATATTATGGGCGTAAAGGCAACATATGCTACCCGCAATACGTTAGCAACACGACTCTGGCGGCTTCACTCTAACGGCGAGAATAATGGTAAACACAGGTAACACATCACAGTATCGGGATCGTCGGCGAGCGTGGATCGATCGTTTGGTTCACCGCATTGTTGCGGGCAGTGGGCTGCTGGTGCTGGCTATGCTGTTGTTAATCTTCTTCTATCTACTGTATGTGGTGACGCCACTGTTCCTTTCCCCCACCGTTAACGGGCAAAAAACGGTGCAACGCCACAGTGCGGAGCCGTCGCTGGCGCTGGGGCTTAGCGACAACGGGCAAATCGGGTTTCGCATCGACAGTCAGGGCTATGGCGAGTTTATTCCGTTTGCGGAAAACCAGCCCATGTCGCGTATTCAACTGATTCCCGCGCTGAGTTTATTGGCGCAGAGTCAGGGTGAGCGACAGGTTTATGCCCTGAGCCAGCCTGATGGCCGTCTAATTTTCGTGCAGCCTGTTTTATCGCGTACGGAAAACCGTTCTCCTGTCTGGGATTATCCGCTGGGTGAGCAGGCATATTCGCTTGGGTTCCCTGCGCAGCCTCTGCGTTATCTGGCAGTCGCTGCTGTGAGTGAAAAGCATGTTGTTGTGGCGGTGATTGGGCAGGAAAATGCCTTGATCATCGCTGATGTTGATGAAAATGGCGTGCGGCAACGGGCACAGATTACGCTTCCGGCGGGTACGATTAGCCAACTGCTGCTGACGCCAGACGGACAGCAGGTGTATTTGCTCAGCGGCAGTACATTAACGCTGTGGCAGGTGGGCGCGAACGCGCTGACGCTGCGGGAAGAGCGACAGTTACAGCTGGCGGAACCGCTGCATCTGGCGCTGTTGTCCGGTGGACGATCGCTGCTGGTGCAGTCTGCTGACGGGCGGATTAGTCAATGGTTTGAGGTTCCGGGCGAAAAGGGCGCGACGCTGACAGAGACGCGTCAGTTTCCGCACGTTGTGGGCGAATCGGTGTTGTTGGCAACGGAGGCGCAGCGGCGAGTCTTTGCCACATTGAATGCACAGGGTGAGCTGTCGCTGTTTGCCAGTAAACAGTCGCATGCGCTGCTGACGCAGATGCTACTGGCACACGCACAAAAGCTGGCGTTTTCGCCACGCGGTTCTGCCATGCTGGTTGAAACGGCGGAGGGCTGGCATCGCTATCGGGTTGATAATCCGTATCCCGATATTGGCTGGCGCGGGCTGTGGCAAAAACTGTGGTACGAAAACTACCCAGAGCCTGCCTATATCTGGCAATCCACGTCAGCGGATGACAGCTATCAGGCCAAATTCAGCATGATGCCGCTGATGCTGGGCACGATGAAAGCGGCGATTTACGCCATGCTATTTGCTACGCCGCTGGCGTTGTCTGCCGCGATTTATACCGCCTGCTTTATGTCGCCGACGCTGCGACGCTGGATTAAACCCACGCTGGAAATCATGGGCGCACTGCCTACGGTCGTCGTCGGCCTGATTGCGGCCATCTGGCTGGCCCCGCATTTTGCGACTTATCTGTCCGCGATTCTGGTCATGCCGATTTTATGGATGCTGGCTGTGCTCGGTTGCGGCTGGCTGATTGAGTGCCTGCCGACGCGCTGGCGTGTCCGTTTCCCTGCGGGCTGGGACGTGCTATTCCTCATCCCCACGATCTTGCTGACATTTGTGCTCGGCTGCTGGCTTGCGCCGCGAATGGAAATCTGGGTGCTGGGGCAGCCGCTGTACCAGTGGCTGGGTGATGATTTTGTGCAACGTAATACGCTGGTGGCGGGCGTTGCTCTCGGCTTCGCGCTGATCCCACTGATTTTTTCGCTAGCGGAAGATGCGCTGTTCAGCGTACCGGCTCGCTTAAGTCAGGGATCGCTGGCGCTGGGGGCGACGGCGTGGCAAACCCTGTGGCGCGTTGTGCTGCCGTCCGCCAGTGCCGGGATTTTCGCCGCGCTGATGCTGAGTTTTGGTCGCGCCGTGGGGGAAACCATGATTGTGCTCATGGCGACAGGCAATACGCCGATTATGGATGAAGGCCTGCTTCAGGGGCTGCGTTCTCTGGCGGCGAATATCGCCATTGAAATGCCGGAAGCGGTGACGAACAGCGGTCACTATCGGGTGCTGTTCCTAACGGCATTAACGCTGTTTGTTTTCACGTTTATCGTGAATACGCTGGCTGAAACTATCCGGCAGCGCTTACGCCAACGCTACCGTGATGAAGGAGAGAACGCGTGAAGCGCTGGTTCCGTTCGGGAAGGCCCTGGGTGTGGCTGACCGCATCGTCAATTTCCATTAGCCTGCTGGCGATGTTGGCAATCATTGTGTTGCTGGCCGGGCAGGGCATGCGCTATCTGTGGCCGCAGCCCGTCTGGCTGCTGACGTTGCAGCCTGAACAGGGTGTGCAGCGTGCGCTGATGGGGGAAATTTATGCCAAGCAGACGCTTTCGCCCCAGCAATTGGAACAGGCCGGTTTGTCCTCTTCTCCCGAGGACGCTGAAACTCGTTATTTGATCAAAATTGGCCAGCGTGAAATTCATGGGCAGAGCTTTCGCACGCTGCTGTCGCGCGACATTGTCCGCTTTGATAAACCCGCCGACATTCTGGTGTTGAAGCGGACGAACAATGGCACTGCCTATGGTTATCTGGCTGGCATGCTGGAGGGCGAGCAGCCGCTGGTGGCAACGGATCTCCCCGCCACCTTACAGCATCGTGTCGAGCAGGTGCAGGGATTGCTTGCGAAGACGCAGGCCATCCGTATGGGGGAGATGGCGAAGATCAACCAGCAGTTTGAGACGCTGCGGCTAGAAGAGAAAAAGCGGCAACAGGCCAAGACGCTGGATAATCAGGCGTTAGCCCGTCTTCAGGCTGAACGTATTGAACTGCAACGCCGCTTTGATGAGCTGTCGCGCCAGCTAACCTCACTCAATCTGGACATTAATCGCGATACCGTGCAATTGCGAGATGCGAATGGCAGCGTCCATCTTATTCCGCTCAGGGACATCGAACAGGCCTGGTACCCTAACGCGATGAGTCTGTGGGAAAAAGCCAGCCACTGGGGCGCTCAGGCTAAATACATGCTGGTGCACTATTCGCCGGACAGCAACAGTGCGGGCCACCTTTTCCCCGCCATTTTTGGCACCGTGCTGATGGTGGTGTTGATGTCCGTCGTGGTGATGCCGTTGGGGGTGATTGCCGCGGTTTATCTGCATGAGTACGCGGGGAAAAACAGCTTAACGCGCTGGGTGCGGATTGCCGTGGTCAATCTGGCTGGGGTGCCTTCCATTGTCTACGGCGTGTTCGGGTTAGGCTTTTTTGTTTATCTCATCGGTGGCACGTTGGATCAGCTGTTCTATTCTGAGGCGCTGCCGAATCCGACGTTTGGTACGCCGGGGCTGCTGTGGGCGTCGCTGACGCTGGCACTGCTGACGCTGCCGGTGGTGATTGTGGCGACGGAGGAAGGGCTGTCGCGCATTCCAATGTCTGTGCGCCACGGTTCACTGGCGTTGGGGGCCACCAAAGCTGAAACGCTGTGGCACGTCGTGCTGCCGATGGCGGTTCCCGCGATGATGACGGGCTTGATCCTCGCTGTGGCGCGTGCCGCAGGGGAAACCGCGCCGCTGATGTTGGTCGGCGTAGTGAAGTCGGTGCCGGTGTTGCCGGTTGATGACATTTTCCCTTATTTGCATCTTGAGCGAAAATTTATGCATCTGGGATTCCAAATCTACGATCTGGCGTTCCAAAGCTCGGATGTAGAAGCGGCAAGGCCGCTGGTGTACATCACCGCACTGCTGCTGGTGTTGATCGTCGTTGGGTTGAACCTTGCGGCGATTGGGATTCGCCATGTTCTGCGTGAGAAATATCGTTCGTTATCACTCTGAAAGTAGGATGAAGTTATGGGATTTATGACACAAAAGGAGATGGCACCGCTGCCTGATGTTCATCAACTGAGTGATGAGCAGACGACATTAACCGTGGAACATCTGAATCTTTACTATGGCGACAAGCAGGCACTGAACGATATTTCGATTCGGATTCCGAAGAATCAGGTGACAGCGCTGATTGGGCCGTCGGGTTGCGGTAAATCCACGCTGTTACGCTGCTTTAATCGCATGAACGATCTGGTGGATGACTGCCGCACCGAGGGCGATATCCGGCTGAACGGTATGCCTATTAACGACCCGCAGCTGGATGTTGCCACGTTGCGCCGTCGGGTGGGGATGGTTTTTCAACGACCGAATCCGTTTCCCAAATCGATCTATGAAAACGTGATTTATGGCCTGAGATTGCAGGGGTTACGCGATCGCCGCTTTCTGGATGATGCCGTTGAGCGGGCGCTGCGGGCGGCGGCGCTTTGGCATGAGGTAAAGGATCGTCTGAGCGACAACGCGTTGACGCTATCCAGTGGGCAGCAGCAGCGTTTGGTGATCGCCCGGGCGATAGCCATTGAGCCGGAAGTATTATTGCTGGACGAACCGACCTCTGCACTCGATCCGATTTCGACGCTGGTTGTCGAGGAACTGATGGGAACGCTAAAGCAGCATTTCACGCTGGTGCTGGTGACACACAACATGCAGCAGGCCGCGCGCGTGTCTGATTACACCGCGTTTATCAATCAGGGAAAACTGATCGAGTACAACCGTACGGACGATCTGTTTACTTCTCCGACGCAGCGCCGCACAGAGGATTATATTACCGGGCGATTTGGTTAGAACCGTAATTAAATAGTAGAATGCAATATCATTTCCATATTTATAGTTTCATTGAAAATAATAATGATATTGCAAATTTTAAAAGTTCTATAAAATAAATTACTGAGTAATTATTTTGTTTTTAATTTTATTTTTTTGTAAATTTTTACTGAAAAAAATAACATTTTGATTCATGATTTACATGCAGCGATTGGCTGTATTTAAATGGAATTACTCAGGATGAGAAAGAAAATATATATTGGAGTTGTACTCAGTATGTTGGCTAGTATGACGTTTCCGGCTTATTCTCAGACTCAGGAAGAGCCAGTGGCGGAGGTAATTACAGCATTCGATTCCCCCCTTCTAGAGAACCCAACATCTGCAAATGAACCCTCTTCTCAGGACTATAAACCTCTTCGTGCGCCAGCGCCTGCATTGAGTTCTGTCTATGTCTATGCTGTTGCATCAACACAGAATGGTGGAGCTTGGGAATATATTGGCCCAAATAAACTTGCGACAACTCAGGATCATGGTGGAGCGCAACTGAGAATTGCGGTGCTGGAAGTTGGCTATGGTAATAATCGCTTTGGCTGGGTGAATGGTACGCAAAAGAGCCCATATCAGGTTAACGGCGTTTGTGTCGTTGGCGGCAATTATACTGAGTCATGCCCTGTAGGCTCAACTTATGTGGGATGGATGGCTTACTTCAATGGCGATGGAATGCAGTCAGGCCCTTTCCGCTATCAATCTACTTCGACTAACGCCCCTTTTAGAACGCTCAGCACTTCACTGAATATTCGATAACACCGTATTCTCAGCAGGTTCTCTTAAAAGAGAACCTGCTTTTTATTATGCCTTCACGCTAATCGGCGTGTAACTAAGTTGTGCTAGTTTATCTAATACCGATTTTTGCTGTTCTGCATGCAAGTGCTCACTGCGTGACAGTGAACCACTTATCCCGTTTTTGAGCATTTGGATAAAATTAATTTTCTGGTTGTGGTCGGCGGGGGCGACATCGTCACCGGGAGGGTGCAAAATGAGCAGTGCCGCCATACCGATTTCCAAGCTTTCTTCAAATGATATCTCACCGGAGGCTGTGAGTTCTTTTGTCGCATCAATCGCTTCCTGTGGCGTCATATTGGAAAAGTCATAACGTTTGCTTGGCTGAATCGTTGAGGGGGTATTGGCAGAAACAGAATGGAGAGTTGACTTTGACGTGTTGCCAGCGAGTGAAAATGCGTTTTCCGCCGGTTCTTTACGGGTCACCAAGGGGGCTGAGTAGTTAGTGATACCATTAAGACTTGTAATGCTCATTATGGAGGTTCCTTTCCTGTGAGAGTGAGATTCAATAGTAGAGCGTTGTTATGCAGCGCAATCGTGTGAATATAGAAAAAAGTTTACCTAAGTTAATGTATTTGTCTTCTTTTTATTCTATTAGTTATCGATTTTTTTTAGTTTGTTGTTTTTATTTGGTTATTTTAAAAAAACTGTCTTTTTCATTGTTTGTTAGTGGTTTTAATTATTACATTATTTAATTGTTTTCATTAAATATAACCCGTATCGACGGTCAGCTTGATGGGATGTGCGTAGGCCCATCAAGCCATAAAAAATTATGGCTACCGTTCATCAATTGTCCGTGCCATTTGAAAAATTGATGATAAAATGCGCGTAAATTTTTTGACTCTGGTAAGTGGCGAGTAAGATGAAATTCAGTACCATGAACGAAGGTGAAATTATTACCGAGCTGTGCCGGAGAATAAAAAATGCCAGAATTCAGCAGCGTTTATCGCAGGTCGATCTTGCCGAACGGGCGGGGCTGGGTATCGCAACGATCAAGCGAGCGGAGATGGGCGAATCCATTACGCTCAGCAGCCTGCTTTCCATCCTGCGTGGGTTGAATCGTTTGCACCAGATTGAAGGCGTGCTCTTCGACGCCGAAGTGGAGTCTTTCCATGCACAGATCAGCGGTGAGAAAAAACAGACGCCGCGGCGTATCAGAAAGAAAGCTGCGGCCTTTCCCGCCAATGCACTTGCGAAGCATGAAAATATCAAGAAGACAGTTAACAGCACCGTGGACTGGTACATCGCGGCGGCCGAAAACAACATTGTCTGGTCGCTGCCTGAAAGCGATAAAAAATAAAGGGCTAATGCCAATGCATTAACCCTTATGTATGAATCTTGATTGTCGCGTTAAGTCGCCTAGTAGTTAACGCGACAAAGCACGTTTATCCTTATCCATGATCCCCTAAATAATTCGAGTTGCGTGACAAAACGCCAAAGCCTTGTCCTAAAGGGTCAACCGCACGACAAACTCGTCGGAAACGAATTGTGACCAGCCGCTGGCTGGCCTTCGGTGAGAGGCAGGATGCCTCTCATGTCATCCCCAGGAGCTTACACAAGTAAGTGACTGGGGTGAGTAAAGGCGGCCAACGCACAAGTAGCTTGAGGTATGATGGGGATATTATTCGCACAGCACGACTTTAATTGCCAAACCGCCGCGAGACGTTTCACGGTACTTGGCGTTCATGTCTTTGCCTGTTTCGTACATGGTTTCAACGACCTTATCCAGCGATACGCGTGGTTCGCTGGTGCGGCGCATTGCCATTCTGGCGGCGTTGATCGCCTTCACAGAGGCAATGGCGTTGCGTTCAATGCACGGCACCTGAACCTGACCCGCTACTGGGTCGCATGTCAGTCCCAGATTATGCTCCATGCCGATTTCCGCCGCTATGCATACCTGTTCAGGACTAGCGCCGAGTAGTTCAGCCAGACCGGCTGCCGCCATCGAACAGGCCACGCCGACTTCTCCCTGACAGCCCACTTCGGCACCGGAAATAGAGGCGTTCATTTTGTAGAGCGCGCCGATAGCGCCGGATGCCAGGAAGTAACGCAGGTAAGATTCTGGGGTGACGGGTTGAACGTAGCGATCGTAATAAGCCAGCACGGCAGGAATAATGCCGCATGCGCCGTTAGTTGGTGCGGTGACGACGCGTCCGCCAGCCGCATTTTCTTCCGACACGGCCATCGCGAACATGTTCACCCAGTCCATCGCATCCATCGGGTCGTTAGAAAAACGATCGTTGATAAACAGCAGGCGATGCAGTGCTGATGCCCGGCGGGGAACGCGTAATGGGCCGGGCAACACGCCTTCCGTATTCATGCCGCGATGCATGCAGTCCTGCATGGTTTTCCATACGTCGGCAAAATAGTGCTCAAGCGCTTCCCGACCATGCATCGCAATCTCGTTTTTCAGGACGATGGCAGATAAAGACAGGCAGTGATCGTGACAGTGTTGGAGTAATTTCTGGGCAGAAAAGAACGGGTAGGGCGCGCTTTCCTCAGCCAGATTGGGTTTGCCGAAGTTTTCCTGATCGACGACGAATCCGCCCCCGATGGAGTAATACGTTTTGCTATAGACCAACTCTTGCTGGTTATAGGCGCGAATGGTCATGCCGTTTTCATGCAGCGGCAGGTTTTCCTGCTGGAAACGCAAGGAGGATTCTAGCGGGAAGTTGACCTCATACTGACCGTTGAGCATCGGCAGGCGCTGAGTGTCTTTCACCTGTTGAATAAACGCCGGAATACTATTGATGTTTACGCTATCTGGCAGGTTACCTGCGAGCCCCATAATGATGGCGATATCGGTATGGTGCCCTTTTCCTGTCAGGGAGAGTGAGCCGTAAATATCAACGACGATGGATGTCACCGATGAAATAAGCGTGCGGTTCACCAGATCATCGGTGAACATTTTGCCCGCTTTCATTGGGCCGACGGTATGAGAACTAGACGGACCGATGCCGATTTTGAAGATATCAAATACGCTGACCATAGCGATTTCCTTGAAAAAAAACGCCGGATACCCGTCATACTTCAAGCCGCGTATGCGTTGGCAATACTCGGCTCATCTCTGAGCCTTGCCCTGAAGGGCCGCCGAAAGCGGCGTTCAAATCAGCTAAGCCGATTTGTCCTCACTCACCCCAGTCACTTACTTGTGTAAGCTCCTGGGGATGAAATGAGAGACATCCTGTCTCTCACCGGAGGCCCGCCAGCGGCTGGTCACAATTCGTTTCCGACGAATTTGTGGTGCGGTTGCCGCCTGCCTGCAACTCGAATTATTTAGGGTATGACTAGAAAACAACGTGCTGGCGTTAAATTAGGGTGGGGCTTACAGCAGATCGCGCAGGCTGTAAACAATGGCGGAAATAGAGATCAGTCCCATCAGGGTGACAAAGACGTTGCTGATGTGGCCGCTGTATTTCTTCATCGCTGGGACTTTCTGGATAGCGTACATCGGCATCAGGAACAGCAGGCACGCGATAATCGGGCCGCCCAACGTTTCGATCATGCCGAGAATGCTTGGGTTCAGCGTTGCAACAATCCAGGTGGTGATCAGCATGAACAACGCAGTGAAGCGGTTCAATTTGGTGTGAGAAATGGTTTTGCCTCTGCTGCGCAGGGATTTCACGATCATGCCGTTAAAACCTTCGCCTGCACCCAGATAATGACCCAGGAACGATTTAGAGATCGCGATGGTGGCAATAATCGGAGCTATGTAGCCAATGACCGGGTTGTTAAAGTGGTTCGCCAGATAGGACAGAATAGAAATGTTCTGTGTTTTCGCTTCCATCAGCTCAACTGGAGAAAGGCTCAGTACGCAGCTGAAGACGAAGAACATCACGGTCAGCACCATCATGATGGTGCTGTAGGATAGAATGCGTGAGCATTTTTTCTCTGCGTCATCGCCATACTCTTTACGTTTGGCAACGGCAAAGGAGGAGATGATCGGCGAGTGGTTGAAGGAGAAAACCATCACCGGAATAGCCAGCCATAATGTCGTCAACAGACCGTTGCCCGTGACGCTGGAACTCAGAGAAATGTTTTCAAAAACAGAGGTGTTCCAGTTCGGAATTAAATAAAGCGCCAGCAACATCAGTACGAAAACAAAAGGATAAACCAGAATGCTCATTGCCTTAACGATCATTGCTTCACCGAAGCGAACAATAAACATTAGCCCAATAATCAATATTAATGACAGCAGGGCACGTGGCGGAGAAGGTAAATGCAATTGGTGAGTAATAAAGCTATCTACCGTATTGGTGATGGCGACGCTATAAACTAACAGGATTGGATAAATAGCGAAAAAATAAAGTAAAGTGATTAATTTACCCGCACCAACGCCGAAATGTTCTTCAACAACTTCGGTAATATCTTCGCCACCGTTCTTGCCGGATAATACAAATCGGCATAATGCACGGTGAGAATAATATGTCATTGGGAAGGCAATCAGTGCCATGATAATTAAAGGAATTAATCCACCAATACCGGCATTGATAGGTAAGAATAACACGCCAGCGCCGATGGCCGTGCCATAGAGGCCCAGCATCCAGACGGTATCGCTTTTACGCCATCCTGAAGCCTGTTCTAACACTTGGCTGCTATCTTGAATGGTGCTCATATACTGCTCTCCTCGGTTAATACAGTAATACCCCGTTACAAGAGTATTGCCACATGGTGTGGATTATAAAAAATACAGTATCGGCAAGCTGCCGTTACGGAGTTTAAAAAATGAACGAGACATGTTGCTAATTATGTCAGTAGGTCAACACTGTTTTGTGACGGCATTCTATATCGTGGTGGTCAGCGAATAATATTGAGGCGATCACATAAATGAATTGACGAGGAATATTTTAATAAATTTTACTGTAAATTAAAATATCAAATTTGATACTTTAATTTTAATTTTTTTAACGGCATCTTTATTGATGCTTTTTTTCTCTGTCAGGGATAGAGAATAAACAAAAAACGATTATATAAATATTAAATTCAATTTCGTTTATGTCATGTTTACTATCTAAATAAACTGAGAAGAAAAGATAGGTTAGTTTTTTGAAGAAATATAGTAGCCTTTAAAAATGAATGCTGAGTGTGACACCTCATTTTTTCGTATGGCATCGCAGCGTCACCTAGCAGGACAGCGATCTGTCAGGTGACGGTTGCAATCTGTCAGGCGGTGAGTTTCTCTTCTGCCCACGCTAGGCCGCTGTGGTATTCCTCTGGTAATAGAGGCACTAGCGATTGCAGTGTGCGTTGCAACTGTGCGGTATCCGAGGACGGTAGGTTGAGGTGTCCAACTTTTCGGCCGGGACGAACCTCTTTCTCATACCAGTGCAGATGGACCAGCGGCAGCGCCAGCCAGTCGATATTCACATCAGTGCCGATCAGGTTGACCATCACCGACGGTGTTTCGACAACCGGTACCGGCAGTGGCAGATCCAGAATTGCGCGCAGGTGCAGCTCAAATTGGCTGATTGACGCGCCATTTTGCGTCCAGTGTCCGCTATTGTGTACGCGCGGAGCCAGTTCGTTAATGAGCAGGTGGTCGCCGACAATAAAGCATTCCATCGCCATCACGCCCACATAACCCAGCGCATTCATTATTGCGGACAGCATCTGTTCGGCCTGCTGCTGCAACTGCGGATCGGGTTGAGGGAAGGCCACGCTGGTGCGCAGAATGCCGTCCTGATGCAGGTTATGAGTGAGCGGGTAGAACACACATTTGCCGTGCGTATTGCGGGCACCCACCAGCGAGACTTCGCCAGAAAAGTTAATGCCTTGCTCAACGATGCATTCGCCGTAGCAGTCAGCGGGCAGCGTGTGCTGTTCGCCATCGCGCAAGCGCCACTGTCCACGACCGTCGTAACCGCCGACGCGACGTTTAACGATCGCTAATTCACCCAATGAAGTGAAGACGTGTGGCCATTCATCGGCGCTAGCCAGCAGTTGCCACGGGGCGGTTGCCAGATTCAGCGAATCCAGCAGCTGCTTTTGCGTCAGGCGATCGGCCAGACGCGGGAAAATATCACGGTTTGCAAACGCCGTGTGCTCGGCCAACTCGCGGGTGAGGGCGGTTTCCGGCCAGCGTTCGATCTCGGCGGTAATGACACTGTTATGAAATGGAACCGACTCCGGTTCTGCATCCAGTCCCACTGGGTAAACCGCAATGCCTAGCGGTTCGCCAGCCTGACGCAGCATTCTGCCTAACTGACCATTGCCTAATACGCAGACCGGTTTCATGCCTCCTCCCGCGGATCGGGATGAGAGAGCACATCATCGGTTTGCGCCTGACGCCAGTCTGCCAGGCGGGTGGCGATGCCATTGTCATGCAGGGCGAGAATTTGTGCGGCCAGCAGAGCGGCATTCGCTGCGCCCGCTTTGCCAATGGCCAACGTGCCAACCGGAATACCGCGAGGCATTTGGACGATGGAATACAGGCTGTCTACACCGCTCAGCGTTGAGCTTTGTACCGGCACGCCAAGCACGGGAACCAGCGTTTTTGCTGCCAGCATACCCGGCAGGTGTGCTGCGCCGCCTGCGCCCGCGATAATCACATCAAAACCGTTCTGTGCCGCTTGCTCAGCAAAGCTGAACAGCTTATCCGGCGTCCGGTGTGCCGAAACGACTTCGGTGTGAAAAGGAATGTTCAGCGTGGTGAGGATTTCCGCAGCAAACTGCATGGTGGCCCAGTCACTCTTTGAACCCATGACGATGGCAATTTTAGCCGGGGCAACGTTGGATGACATGCCTGTAACGCTCCTGTAGTTGTACCTGTAATTGTACGTGTTCGTGACGCGTTCGCGTCGGCCAGACAGGGAGGGTCTGGCGTTGAGGGCGTAGAGCATATCACGCCATTATGGCGAGGAAAACGGTTGCGTATGCGGAAATGCTGGGGGAGTAAGGCGAGAGACCGTTAAGTCAATGTCAGGAAACGCATTAAAATGGGAAGGAAATCAGTTCGATATTTTGTGGCGTGACCTTAATCATCGACCCTTCTTCATGCCAGGCGCCGAGAACGGCGCGACGACCAGAAGATTCGCCGAGATCGACCTGATGAATGGCTGGGCGATGCGTGTGGCCGTGGATCATCGTCTCCACCTGATAATGCCGCAAGCGTTCCAGTACGGCGTCGTGATTGACATCCATAATCTGCTGCGACTTTTTCTGGTTTTCATGCTGGCTGGTTGCCCGCATCTTCGCCGCAATTTTCATCCGTAATGACAGCGGCAATAGCAGGAAGAGTCGCTGAATGAACGGGTTGTGTACCCGACGGCGGAATTGCTGGTAATGCCGATCGTCAGTGCACAGGGTATCGCCATGCAGAATGAGGATCTTCTGACCGTAGAGGTCGAGCACCGTTTCCGTCGGCAGCAGCGTCATTCCGCTTTGTTTGGCGAAACGCTTACCGATCAGGAAATCACGGTTACCGTGCACGAAATAGCAGGGAATGCCGCGCTGATGTAAGGCATACAGTTCCGTGGCGACAGTCGCATGCAGCGGCTGAGGATCGTCGTCACCTATCCAGGCGTCGAACAGGTCGCCAAGTATGTACAGCGCATCGGCATGGATCGCGTCATGGCGTAAAAAACGCAGAAAACCGGCGGTAATCGCCGGTTCATGAACACTTAAATGCAGATCGGCAATGAACAGCGTTGCCATGCAGGTCGAATTATTCGCTGATCGTTACGTGGGTAATCACCACGTCTTCTTTCGGTACGTCCTGATGCATGCCGCTGCGGCCGGTAGCAACGCCTTTGATTTTATCAACAACGTCCATGCCTTCGGTGACTTCAGCGAATACACAGTAGCCCCAACCATCGGCACGCTCTGAACGGAAGTTCAGGAAATCGTTATCAACGAGGTTGATAAAGAACTGGGCAGTTGCCGAGTGCGGATCGTTGGTACGCGCCATCGCCAGCGTGCCACGGGTATTTTTCAGACCGTTATTGGCTTCATTTTTGATTGTCGCATTGGTTTCTTTCTGATCCATGCCGGGAGCGAAACCGCCGCCCTGAATCATAAAACCATTAATCACGCGGTGAAAAATCGTGTTGTCATAAAAACCGCCGCGGCAGTAGTTCAGGAAATTTTCTACGGTAACCGGCGCCTTGTCTGCAAACGTATTAATAACGATATCGCCGTGGTTGGTATGAAGCGTAATCATAATAATGAACCCTAGATAGCCTTAGTGATAAGAGCGCTGTTATAGCATAACTGGTCGATTGAGTCAGTACTTCGCGCTTACCGCACCGCTGTTGGCGGTTGGATAGATGAGAAAATCGTATAAAAAGGTTTACTACTCTGATTTTGGTAGGCATCAAATAATATGTGCGCTTAAGAATAGTGCGCAATAAGGTGTTAATCAGGCAATAGGGACTTTTAAAAACAAATAAATTGATCAAAATATCAAATGACAGTTAATTAATTTGAATGATATTTTTGTTGCCCCAGATCAATGTTTTGCGTAATCAACGTGTTCTTTTCTTACAGCTCAGATTAATCTGAGAGTAATTCTTATTCTTCATAAATAACTCTAAAGAGATAGGTGAACTATGCTGGGTATTCTGGATAGTGTTAATCGTTTATTAGACAAACCGGATTTTGGCAAACTGTTTTTGCGCGTATCTTTCAGCGTTCTGATGCTGTTTCATGGTTGGCACAAGGTGCACGGTGGAATCGGTGCCATTGAAGGCATGCTGACCTCCGCAGGGCTCCCTGCTTTTGTTGGCTACGGTGTCTATGTCGGAGAAGTCATCACTCCGATCCTGATGATTCTCGGCATTTTCACACGTCCTTCTGCGCTGATTTTCTCCTTCACGATGGTGGTAGCGACGTTACTGGTTAACGCTGGTGGTTTCGTTACGCTGGCCAAAACCGGCGCTTGGGGTGTTGAAGGTACGGCGGTGTTCTTCTTCGCGGGTATCGCGATTGCCCTGCTTGGTAGCGGAAAATATTCTGTGATGTCGAATCCGCGCTGGCGCTAATTGTTTTTTGTTAGCTGAACGTTTTTTCGTCAGCAACGTCGATTGTATGAAATGGCCCGGAAATCCGGGCCATTTCATTTTTATCCTTTCTCGCTTATTCCCTCTTCTTAACCTTGCAATACAATAGGGTTCAGGTTTCAATACGCCGTTGGGGTGTAAACCCTGAATGCATTGATGTTACTGGCGCTACCTGCGACGGTGATTGACCTATCGTGTGAACGCAATGCTTTGTGAAAACCATTTTTTTGTGAAAACCATTTTTTATAAAAACACTGGAACGTCCTGATGCTAAAGATTTTTAATACGCTGAGTCGCCAAAAAGAGGAATTTAAACCTATCCACGCCGGTCAGGTGGGAATGTATGTGTGTGGCATCACCGTTTATGACCTGTGTCATATCGGTCACGGGCGTACTTTCGTGGCGTTTGATGTGGTGGCGCGGTATTTGCGGTATCTGGGATATTCACTGAAATATGTGCGTAATGTCACCGATATTGACGACAAAATTATTAAACGTGCGATCGAAAATGGGGAAACCAGCGACCAACTGACGACCCGTATGATCGCAGAGATGCACGCCGATTTTGATGCGTTGAATATTCTGCGCCCGGATGCCGAACCGCGTGCGACACACCATATTGCCGACATCATCGAAATGGTGGAAGCGCTGATCGCCCGTCGCCACGCCTATGTCGCGAGTAATGGTGATGTGATGTTCTCCGTTGATACCGCACCGGGCTACGGCGTGCTGTCTCGTCAGGATCTGGATCAGTTGCAGGCTGGCGCGCGCGTTGAAATTACCGAAGTGAAGCGTAACCCGATGGATTTCGTGCTGTGGAAAATGTCCAAGCCGGGTGAACCACACTGGTCCTCTCCGTGGGGAGAAGGGCGCCCTGGCTGGCATATCGAATGTTCTGCCATGAACTGCAAACAGCTGGGCACGCATTTTGATATTCACGGCGGCGGCTCAGATTTGATGTTCCCGCACCACGAAAACGAGATCGCGCAGTCCAGTTGTGCACATGACGGCTCGTATGTGAATTACTGGATGCACTCCGGCATGGTGATGGTTGACCGCGAAAAGATGTCAAAGTCGCTAAATAACTTTTTCACCGTACGCGACGTGCTGGCGTATTACGACCCAGAAACCGTGCGTTACTTCCTGATGTCAGGCCACTACCGTAGCCAGTTGAACTACAGCGAAGACAACCTGAAACAGGCGCGATCGGCATTGGAACGTTTGTATATCGCGTTGCGCGGAATGGATGCTAGCGTTGCGGCGCACGGCGGTGACGAGTTTGAAGCCCGTTTCCGCGAAGCGATGGACGACGATTTCAACACGCCGGAAGCCTACTCGGTGCTGTTTGATATGGCGCGTGAAGTTAACCGCCTGAAAACGGAAGACGTGCAGGCGGCGAACCAACTGGCATCGGCACTGCGTAAACTGTCCGGCGTGCTGGGTCTGTTGGAGCAGGATCCTGAACAGTTCCTGCAAAATGGCGCGCAGGTGGATGACGAGGAAGTGAAAGAAATCGAAGCGTTAATCCAGCAGCGTAAAGATGCGCGTGCGGCGAAAGACTGGGCGCTGGCGGATCAGGCTCGCGATCGTTTGAATGAAATGGGGATCGTGCTGGAGGATGGCCCGCAGGGAACGATCTGGCGCCGTAAGTAACGCTTTCTTCCTGTAACACGCTTTCAGTAAATAAAAAGCCCGCAAGAATAACATTGCGGGCTTTTTTTTCGCTGTGATCAATGCAGTAAAGGTTACTCGGCGACTTTTACTGTCTCGCCGTTGAACTGAACGGTTTGCCCAGCAACGATTTTGCAGCGCTTGCGTGTTTCCGTCTGGCCGTCAACGGTCACGTCGCCTGCGGCGATAGACAGTTTGGCTGCTGCGCCACTTTCACTCCAGCCCAGCAGTTTCAAGAGATCGCACAGTTCAACGTGCGGATGCTTTTCAAGATTAAAGGTTGCCATAAATTCCTGCTTATTCGTGTTTGACTCGCCAATTATTCGGCGTGGTCATGATACTCTTCGCACGCCTGTAGCGTGTTTTGAATCAGTGTGGCAACGGTCATTGGGCCGACGCCGCCCGGTACGGGGCTGATGTAAGACGCTCTTTCCTGCGCCGTTTCAAATTCCACATCGCCGACCACTTTACCGCTTTCCAGACGGTTGATACCCACGTCCAGCACAATCGCGCCCGGTTTAATCCATTCGCCGGGGATGAAGCCTGGTTTACCCACGGCGACAACCAGTAGATCGGCGTTTTCAATATGGTGACGCAGATTTTTGGTGAAGCGGTGTGTGACGGTCGTGGTGCAGCCAGCCAGCAGCAGTTCCAGACTCATCGGGCGGCCAACAATATTGGATGCGCCGACGACAACGGCATTCAGCCCGAAGGTGTCGATATTATAACGCTCCAACAGCGTGATGATGCCGCGTGGCGTACAGGCACGCAGCATGGGGGCACGCTGGCACAGACGACCCACGTTGTAAGGATGGAAGCCATCGACATCTTTACTTGGCGCGATGCGTTCAATCACCTTGGTGTTATCGATGCCTTCCGGCAGCGGAAGCTGAACCAGAATACCGTCAATCGTCTGGTCGGCGTTGAGCTCGTCGATAAGTGCCAACAGCTCAGATTCCGGTGTGGTGATGGGCAAATCATAAGAGCGGGAAATAAAGCCGACTTCTTCACACACCTTGCGCTTGCTGGTGACATAAATCTGTGACGCCGGATTCTCGCCGACCAGCACAACAGCTAGGCCAGGTGCGCGTTTTCCTTCTGCCAAACGCTGCGTGACTCGTGCGGCAACTTCGTCTTTGACCTGCTGCGCAATCGTTTTACCATCAATAATCTTTGCTGCCATCTGAGAAGAGACCCATCAATTTGAAATAGGGGGGAGATGGCCGCTATTTTGTCAGAAGCTGCGCGTGCTGTCAGGTATTGCATCAACATTAATTGTTTCTATACCCGTCATACTTCAAGTTGCATGTGCGTTGGCTTCGCTTAAATACTCGGCCCGTCGTGGGCCTCGCCCTAAAGGGCCGCTGCAAGCAGCGTTCAAATCTGCTCCCGGCAGATTTGTCACCCGAATCACTTACTTGAGTAAGCTCATCGGGATGAAATGAGAGACATCCTGTCTCTCACCGGAGGCCAGCCGTTGGCTGGTCAAATTCGTTCCCGACGAATTTGTCCCTCGCTTGCCGCCTGCCTGAAACTCGAATTATTTAGGGTATATGATCCGATTACTCTCGCTATTCACTCACCTTGATACGGTTTTTACCGCCATGTTTGGCGCGATACAGCGCGGCATCGGCGATATCGATAACGGACGACGCCGCGGGTGGCGGGCTACCGGCGCAGAACACGTAGACACCAGCGCTAATGGTGACGATTTTTTCTGGGAACAGCGTCATTTCATGAGGAATTTTTTCCGCGCGTACCAAATCCAGCGCACGCTGAGCCAACGCGGCGGCGCTTTGTTTATCCGTCTCGGTGATGATGATAGCGAACTCCTCACCGCCATAGCGTGCGACCAAATCCTCGTTACGCCGCAGCATATTGCTCAGGAGGTTACCAATCTTACGCAGACAGTCATCGCCTGCCACATGCCCATAGTGGTCGTTATATTTCTTGAAAGCGTCGACGTCGATCATGATCAGCGCGATACACTGCCGCTTCTCCGCCGCCTGCAATAGGGTTTGTTGCAGGAAAATATCGAACTGGCGGCGGTTGGCTAAGCCCGTCAGGCCATCGAACAGCGCCAGCGTTTGCAGCGTGTGGTTAACCGACGTCAGTTCATCGCGCACGATGGTTAAATCGATCTGATTTTTCAAATTTATACGAATCTGTCTCAGCACGATCAGGCCGAGCAGGATAATCGTGAACAGCAGAATTAAGGTAATGGCACCGTAGACCAGACTATCCGTTCTCCATTTATCGAGTACCAGATTGAGCTCGTAACCTGCGGCAATGACGATAGGGTAGCGCTTCAGGCGCGTATAGCCGTAGATGCGTTCGATATGATCGAGCGTGGAGACAAACGTGACTGTACCGCTTTCGGACTGCTTCAGGTGTTCTGCAAACAGCGGGCCGTTTGACACATTACGGTTGACGTACGAATCGTCGTAAGGGCGGCCATACAAAATTCGACCATCGGAAAGCAGAATGGCGAGTACGTCCATATTTCCCATGGCGTAGTAGCCATAATACTGTTTGAAATAGTTCAGCGAGAGGGTGGCGAGCAGCACGCCGTTAAAGCTGCCGTCCGGCTTATTGATACGCATCGAGACCGGAATGATCAAATCACCGGTGGATCGGCTTTGAATCGCGCTGCCAATGTGCAGGTCTTTGTTGACGCTGTTCTTATGATATTTGAAGTATTCTCTGTCAGCATTGTTAGCCTGTGCTGGTTTAGCGACTCCGGAATTGACCAGCCACTCGCCTTTCTCATCATAGATAAAGATGCCGTGCAGCTGTGGCAGCGTGGCTTTTCTGCTTTTTAAAATATCACCGAGCCTGATTATTTGTGCTGATGATAAACCATCTTTATCGATACGCTCTTGTAAATCCTGTAGCAGGATGTCGACTTGTAAAAACGTATCTTCGGCATGGCGTGCCAGCGACAGCGACAGGTTTTTGGCGTTTCGCTCGGTGGAATCGATAAGCTGTTGGTGAGAATTGAAGACGGCCCATCCGTTCAGCGCCAGTACCGTGGTGATGATGAAGAGCATAAAAACAATCATCAATTTTTGGAGCGGCATTTGATAGTAGCTGACCTTGTCGCGCGTGCTGACCTTCATTTTCCTTCCCATCCTTAGCCAGAGAGATGACTGATGATAAGTGTAGATGTTTCTGCTGTTTGCGATGTTGTTGATGAATATTGCTTATGCTTTTTTGTCGGTTTTTATCGAATAATAAGCCGCTTTAATAATTAAAATAACATATCTACACACTATCTCCATGTAGCGTTGATAAAAACGCTAAAATAATCTGATACCATCGTATTTATTCACTATAATCATCTAATATAAATAATGTTATGTTACATAACATCATGAAAATTCGTTCCCATGCTAACTATTAAGGAATGTCACAAGTTGTAAATAAATATTTTATTTACCATTAAGTACGCTATGTTTAATTGGCGTTTAACTGGAGTTGCCAACAATAAGGCTATTGTATTTTTTACGTTTCAGCTGATGAGAGTAACGTGCCTGCGTGAATGTGGTGTACTTACTTACGAAAAAGGGACAGGAAATAAATTGAAATGTAACACCTCTATTATTCAGATTGAAAAATAATAAAGATACTTTGGCGGAATATGGTTTTCAGCCAGTGACGAAATAAAGAGTCCTTCATGAAAATAGCGATTAGCGGAACGGGATATGTCGGTTTATCGAATGGATTATTATTGGCACAACAGCATCAGGTTGTAGCGTTAGATATTGCGGCTGAAAAAGTGGCGCTGTTGAATCAAAGGAAATCGCCGATTAATGACGCCGAGATTGAGCGTTTTTTACAACATGAATCGCTGAATTTTTCCGCTACGCTGGATAAGTATGAAGCGTATACCGATGCGCAGTTCGTGATTATTGCTACGCCGACGGATTACGATCCGCAAACCAACTATTTCAACACGTCGTCGGTAGAGGCGGTCATTCGCGACGTGCTGGCGATTAATTCGCAGGCCATTATGGTGATTAAATCGACGGTGCCCGTTGGCTTCACTGAGAAAATCAGCCAGCAGTTGGATACGGATAACATCATTTTTTCGCCTGAGTTTTTGCGTGAAGGCAAGGCGCTGTATGACAATCTTTACCCGTCACGGATTGTGGTGGGGGAACGGTCGGAAAGGGCACGATTCTTCGCTAACCTATTGATGGGATGCGCATTAAAAAAAGATATTCGCGTGCTGTTTACCGACCCAACCGAAGCTGAAGCGATAAAGTTGTTTGCGAATACCTTTCTGGCGATGCGCGTGGCCTACTTTAACGAGTTGGACAGCTATGCTGAATCGCTGGGGCTGAATACCCGGCAGATTATTGAAGGAGTATGCCTCGATCCGCGTATTGGCGATTATTACAACAATCCTTCTTTCGGCTATGGCGGCTACTGTTTACCGAAGGATACCCGGCAGCTTTTGGCGAATTATTGTACCGTGCCGAATAACCTGATCAAGGCTATCGTGGACGCTAACCATACGCGAAAAGACTTCATTGCCGACACGATTATCCGTCGCCATCCGAAAACCGTCGGCGTTCATCGTCTTATCATGAAGGCGGGGTCGGATAATTTTCGCTTTTCTTCCATTCAGGGCATTATGAAAAGGATAAAAGCGAAAGGAATCAATGTCGTGGTTTATGAACCTGGGATTGATGATGATGATTTCCTGGATTTCCCTGTTATTCACCAACTCGGCAGTTTCAAACAACAGTGTGACATTATTATTACCAATCGTTATGCCGATGAATTAAAAGATGTGATAGGGAAAGTTTATACAAGGGATTTATTTGGTGAAGATTGATTTCTTGTCGTAAATTAATAGATCAATAAATCGACTTTTCGCTATTCGAGAAAAGTTAACTTTTTCATTGTAATTAATTATGTCTTATTGTTGCTTTTTCACGTTGTGTCGTTTATTTGTGATTTTAATATTGTCGCAATAAATTAAGGTTGGCTTAAGGCTTCATTATTTATAATTTCTCAATGATGGTTTGTCGCCATTATTTATTTTGGGAATATGTTATGACAGATTTTTTGCCTTTTTCCCGCCCGAACATGGGTGAAGAAGAAATTGCTGCCGTGGCGGAAGTATTACGATCCGGTTGGATAACCACGGGGCCGAAATGTCAGCAATTAGAGCAGGCGTTTTGCCAGCGAATTGGCTGCCGACAGGCGATTGCGGTCAGTTCGGCGACGGGCGGCATGCACGTCACGCTGATGGCGCTCGGTATTGGCCCCGGCGACGAGGTGATTACGCCGTCTCAGACCTGGGTTTCAACCGTCAATATCATCACGCTATTGGGCGCGGAACCGGTGATGGTGGACGTAGATCGACATACGTTGATGGTGCGACCGCAGGATATTGAGGAAGCTATCACACCGAAGACCAAAGCGATTATTCCTGTGCATTATGCTGGCGCTCCGGCCGATCTTATGGCGCTGCGTGCTCTCAGCGAGCGCTACGGTATTCCGCTGATTGAGGATGCGGCGCACGCCGTCGGTACGCAGTATCGCGGTGAATGGATCGGCGCGTGTGGAACCGCCATTTTCTCGTTTCATGCCATTAAAAACATCACTTGTGCGGAAGGCGGCATGGTGGTGACGGACGACGAAGCGCTCGCCGAACGCATACGCAGCCTGAAGTTTCACGGGCTGGGTGTGGATGCATTCGACAGGCAGTTGCAGGGGCGCAAGCCGCAGGCTGAAGTGGTGACACCGGGATTTAAATACAATCTGGCAGATATCAATGCCGCCATTGCGCTGGTTCAGTTGGATAAACTCCCGGCGATCAACGCCCGCCGTCAGCAGCTTGCCGCGCGCTATCTTACTCAACTGCGCTCATTGCCGCTCCAGCCGCTAGCGGTGCCTGACTATCCCCATCTGCACGCTTGGCATCTGTTTATGGTGCGTGTGGATGAAACACAGTGCGGCATATCACGCGATGATTTGATGGCGGCACTGCAAACGCGTGGCATTGGCACTGGGCTGCATTTCAGAGCAGTGCATACGCAAAGATATTACCGTGAGCGCTATCCCCACTTGCACCTGCCAGCAACGGAATGGAATTCGGCGTCGCTGATGACGCTGCCGCTGTTCCCCGATATGCAGGACAGCGATGTCGATCGCGTCGTCGCGGCGCTAACCTCGATTCTGGAGTCTGTTCGTGATTGATGACATCAAAAATGTTTCTGTTGTGATTCCCGTTTATAACGAAGAAGAGAGCTTGCCGGTGCTGATCGAACGCACGCTGGCGGCCTGTCAGAAGATCGGTAAACCCTGGGAAATTATTCTGGTTGATGACGGCAGCAGCGATCGCTCGGCGGAATTGCTGACCGACGCAGCGAGCGACCCTGGAAATCACATTATCGCCGTGCTGTTGAACCGCAACTATGGTCAGCACTCGGCTATCATGGCTGGATTCCAGCAGGCGGTGGGCGATGTGATTATCACGCTGGATGCCGATTTGCAGAACCCGCCGGAAGAAATTCCTCGGCTGGTGGAGTACGCTGCGCAAGGGTATGACGTGGTCGGCACCGTGCGGGCAAACCGGAAGGATTCGCTGTTTCGCAAACTGGCCTCGAAAACCATCAACATGATGATCCGGCGTTCAACTGGGAAATCCATGGCGGATTACGGCTGCATGCTGCGCGCGTATCGTCGCCACATTGTCAGCGCGATGCTGCGCTGCCACGAACGCAGCACCTTTATTCCCATCCTTGCCAACACATTCGCCCGGAAAACCATCGAGATCGATGTGCTGCACGCCCAGCGTGAATTCGGCACGTCCAAATACAGCTTTCTGAAGCTGATTAACCTGATGTACGACCTGCTGACCTGCCTGACGACGACGCCGCTGCGCATACTCAGCCTGATTGGCAGCGTCGTTGCGCTGTCGGGATTCCTGCTGGCGCTGTTGTTGATCGGCCTGCGTATGTTTCTCGGTGCTGAATGGGCAGCAGAAGGCGTGTTTACGCTGTTTGCCGTGCTGTTCATGTTTATCGGTGCGCAGTTCGTCGGGATGGGGCTATTAGGGGAATACATCGGCCGTATCTATACCGATGTCCGTGCCCGACCACGCTATTTTGTGCAAAAAACAGTGAGTGCGGCAACACCACTGGCTACCACTTTACGGGATGAAGAAGAATGAAAGCGATCGTATTTGCCTACCATGATATCGGCTGTGTCGGTCTTGAGGCGTTAAAGCAAGCGGGTTATGAGATTCAGGCCGTGTTCACGCACAACGATGCGCCGGGCGAGAACCACTTCTACGCCTCAGTGGCGAAAATGGCAGCAGAGATGGACGTGCCGGTATTTGCCCCGGAAGACGTTAACCATCCGCTCTGGGTGAATCGCATTCGTGAACTGGCACCGGATGTTATTTTTTCCTTCTACTACCGCACGTTATTAAGCGATGACATTCTCCAACTGCCATCGTTTGGCGCTTTCAATCTGCACGGTTCTTTGCTGCCGCGCTACCGAGGACGTGCACCGGTGAATTGGGTGCTGGTGAACGGCGAGACGCAGACGGGCGTGACGCTGCACAAGATGGTGTCCCGCGCCGATGCCGGTGATATCGTCGCGCAATCTGTGGTGGCGATTGATGAGGAAGATACCGCGCTGACGCTACATGGCAAATGCCGTACCGCCGCTGCCGCTTTGCTGGCGCAGCAACTGCCGCTGATCCGCTCGCGTGAGATTACGCTGACGCCGCAGGATGACAGCCAGGCCAGCTATTTCGGACGTCGCTCGGCGGCAGACGGGCTGATCGATTGGCAAAAAAGTGCCCGTGAGATCAACAACCTGATCCGTGCGGTGACGGAGCCGTATCCGGGCGCGTTTACGTTCCTCGGTGAGCGCAAAGTGATTATCTGGCGCGCCCGTGTAGTGAAGGTTAATCGCGTTAAAAACAGTGATGTGAAAGCCAATGGTGTGAAGTATGAACCAGGTTCGATTCTCTCGACGTCGCCGCTGGTGGTGTCCTGCGGTGAAGATGCACTTGAGATCGTCAGCGGACAGAGTGAAGCCGGACTGTATATGTCGGGCAGCCGACTGGCGGCGGAAATGGGCATGGTGGCACAGGCGAAACTGGGTAACCTCGCTAGCCGTGTGCAACGACGCCGCACGCGCGTTCTAATTCTCGGCGTGAATGGTTTTATCGGTAACCACCTGACCGAACGCCTGCTGCGCGACGATCGCTATGAAATCTACGGGCTGGATATCAGCTCGGATGCCATCGCGCGTTTTCTTGGCGATCCGCGTTTCCATTTTGTGGAAGGCGATATCAGCATTCATAACGAATGGATCGAATACCACATCAAGAAATGCGATGTCATTCTGCCGCTGGTGGCGATTGCCACGCCTATCGAATACACCCGTAACCCGCTGCGCGTGTTTGAGCTGGATTTTGAAGAAAACCTGAAAATTGTGCGCGACTGCGTGCGCTATAACAAACGCATTGTCTTCCCGTCCACCTCGGAAGTGTACGGCATGTGTGATGACAAAGAGTTTGATGAAGATACCTCACGCCTGATTGTCGGGCCGATCAACAAGCAGCGCTGGATCTACTCCGTGTCCAAGCAACTGCTGGATCGGGTGATCTGGGCGTACGGCGCGAAAAGTGGCCTGCGCTTTACGCTGTTCCGTCCGTTTAACTGGATGGGGCCGCGGCTGGATACGCTGGATGCGGCACGCATTGGCAGCTCCCGTGCGATTACCCAGCTGATCCTCAATCTGGTGGAAGGATCGCCGATCAAGCTGGTGGACGGCGGGGCGCAGAAGCGCTGTTTTACCGACATTCACGACGGCATTGAAGCGCTGTTCCGCATTATTGAAAACCGCAACGGCCAGTGTGACGGACAGATCATCAACATTGGTAATCCGCACAATGAAGCCAGTATCCGCGAACTGGGTGAAATGCTGCTAACCAGCTTTAATGCGCACCCGCTGCGTGATCGCTTCCCGCCGTTCGCCGGGTTTATTGACGTGGAAAGCAGCAGCTATTACGGCAAGGGCTATCAGGATGTCGAGCACCGCACGCCGAGCATTCGCAACGCCAAACGCCTGCTGGCATGGGAACCGACGGTGAAGATGGATCAAACCGTCGCGGAAACGCTGGACTATTTTCTGCGTACTGTTGACCCCCAGCACACTGCTGACGCCAAGGATGCGCAGGGATGACGCGTGTTGGCCTGCGGATAGATGTTGATACCTGGCGCGGTACTCGGGACGGCGTGCCCGCGCTGCTGAATGCGCTGGCAGAGTTCGATATTCAGGCGAGCTTCTTTTTTAGCGTCGGGCCGGACAACATGGGGCGTCACCTGTGGCGTCTGCTGCGTCCACGCTTCTTATGGAAGATGCTGCGCTCCAACGCGGCCTCGCTCTACGGCTGGGATATCTTGCTGGCCGGTACGGCGTGGCCGGGGCGTCATATCGGTGCGCGGTTTGGCTCGCTAATCCGCCAGACGCACGACGCAGGCCATGAAGTCGGGCTACATGCCTGGGATCATCACGGCTGGCAGGCGAATGTCGCCCGCTGGTCGGATGCGCAATTAGCCGCGCAGTTCTGTGAAGGAATGGACGCGCTGACGTCGATGCTGCCATCGCCAGTGCGCTGTTCCGCCGTGGCAGGCTGGCGAGCCGATTCGCGTGTTGTAGAGATGAAACAGCGCTGGAATCTGGACTATAACAGCGACTGCCGCGGCACCCGACCTTTTCGACCGCGCCTGGAAAATGGTGAGTTGGGCACCGTGCAGATCCCGGTCACATTGCCGACCTACGATGAAGTCATCGGCGAGCGCGTGAGTGACGGTGAATTTAACGACTTTATTCTTGAGGCGATCCAGCAGGATCGCGGCGTGCCGGTCTACACCATCCATGCGGAAGTTGAAGGTGGCGCGAAGCTGGCGCAGTTCCGTCAGTTGCTGCTTCGTGCCCGCCAGCAGCACATCGAATTTTGTCCGCTTTCCGCATTACTGCCTGATGACCCCGCCATGCTGCCCGTTGGGCGGATTGAACGTGCGCCGTTTCCCGGTCGGGAAGGCTGGCTTGGTGTGCAAACGGAAGAATAAATAAAGCAGGAGATAGTATGGAAAAAGGCATGATAAAGCTGAAAAGTACCGTGATACTGGTGCTATTTGCTTTGCTCTACCTGTTGCCGCTTAACGGCCGCTGGCTGTGGTCGCCGGACGAAACGCGCTATGCCGAAATCAGCCGCGAGATGCTTCAGCGCGGCGATTGGATCGTGCCGCATTTGCTGGACGTTCGCTACTTTGAGAAACCTGTTGCGGGCTACTGGCTGAATAACATCAGCCAGTGGCTATTGGGTCATACCAATTTTTCCGTGCGCTTTGCCTCGGTATTTTCTACTGGGCTGAGCGCGCTGCTGGTGTTTTGGCTGGCGATGCTGTTGTGGAAAAACCAGCGTACCGCACTGCTGGCAGCGACGATCTATCTGACATCGCTGCTGGTGTATGGCATCGGCACTTACAGCGTGCTCGATCCGATGGTGACGCTCTGGATGACGGCGGCGCTGTTCAGCCACGTGCTGATTCAGCGCGCCACGCTGACGCGCGAACGGCTTATGGCCTGGGGGCTGATGGGGTTGGCTTGCGGCATGGGGTTCATGACCAAAGGCTTTTTGGCGCTGGCCTTGCCAGTCATCAGCGTGCTGCCGGTGGCGCTGGCGCAAAAGCGAATTAAGAAATTGCTGCTGTTCGGGCCGCTGGCGATTGTCGTCGCGGTATTGCTGAGTGCGCCGTGGGCGCTGGCGGTGCATGCGCGAGAAGCCGATTACTGGCACTACTTCTTTTGGATTGAGCATATCCAGCGTTTTGCAGAAGACGATGCGCAGCATAAAGCACCGTTCTGGTATTACCTGCCGGTGCTGATTGTCGGCGCCTTCCCCTGGCTGGCGCTGCTGCCGGGCGCGTTGCGCAGCGGCTGGACAGAACGAAAAGCGAACCCAGAACGGTTCCTCCTACTGTGCTGGATGGTGATGCCGCTGCTGTTTTTCAGCATCGCTAAAGGCAAGCTGCTGACCTACATTCTGCCGTGCTTTGCGCCGCTAGCGCTGCTGATGGCGGCGTGGATTTCTGGGTTGGCACCTGCGGTACGCGAACGTGTACTGCGCATCAATAGCTGGCTCAACATCACCTTTGGCAGTGTGCTGGCACTTGCGGTTGCCGCGCTTGGCTTTGGCATTATTGTGCCGCATTTCTATCAATCGGGAGAAGGGCTGACCATCGTCTCGGGTGTCATCTGCTTTATCGGCTGGATTACCTTTGCCGCTGTCAGCCTGAAAAAGCCGCGAGCGTGGGGCTATCTGGTGGCGGGCTGTCCGCTATTTCTGGCGCTGCTCTTCGGTGGAAGTATTCCGGCGAGCGTGGTCGATTCAAAGAACCCTCAAACCTTCATTCGTAGCCATCAGCCGTTGCTGGAGGAGAGCCGCTATGTGCTGAGCGACGAGGTTGGGCTGGCGGCCGGACTGGCGTGGGAGCTGAAGCGCAGCGATATCACCTTATTCAAGGCGCGGGGCGAGCTGAACTACGGGCTGAATTATGCGGATGCCGCTGACCGCTTTGTGGATGAGGGTGCTTTCCCGGCCTGGCTTTCGGAGAAGCGGCATAGCGGAAATGTCGCGCTGGTGCTGAAGGTCGATAGGGATACCGATGAAGAATACCGCAACCTGCCTGCTCCCGATCAGTTGAAAAAATCGCACCGCTACGTGCTGCTGTTTTATAAGCAGATAGCACCATGAGTTATCTTTTGGTGGCTATCGTTTGCCTGCTCACCAGTCTGGGGCAACTGTGCCAGAAACAGGCAGCGGAGTGCTGGCGGCGTTTACCCACGGATCGTCGTCAACGCGTGACGTTGGGATGGCTGATACTGGCGGCTCTGCTGCTTGGCATCGGGCTGCTGCTGTGGCTTGTGGTGTTGCAGCAGATCCCGCTCGGCGTGGCGTACCCGCTGCTGAGCATCAATTTTGTGTTGGTCACGCTGCTGGCGCACTACGGGTTTGGCGAGCGTGTGGACAGGCACCACTGGTGGGGCATTGCGCTGATTGTCACCGGTATCTATCTGATGCAGGGGGGATGATGGCGAAAAAAGGCTATGTCTGGGCGCTTGGCAGTATTGTGCTCGCCAGCACCGCGCAGGTGTTAATGAAAAGCGGGATGCTGGCGCTGCCGAGCATTTCCATTGCACACTGGCCGTCGCTCAGCACGTTACTGGCCGGCTGGCCTGCGGTTGCGGTGCTGTTCGGGATGCTCTGCTACGGCCTGTCGATGGTGTGTTGGTTCATGGTGTTGCGCTATCTGCCGCTAAGCCGTGCCTATCCGCTGATTAGTCTGAGCTACGCGGTGGTTTATCTGGCGGCGGTTTTCCTGCCGTGGCTGAACGAACCGATGAGCCTGCGCAAAAACCTCGGCGTCCTGATTATTCTGCTGGGTGTCTGGCTGGTGAGTCGCAACGCGCAGACGGCGCGATAAGCCGCCTGCGCATGCTACTCACGATGATCATTATTGACTGAAAACGTGTGCCGCACCGTTCACGCTTAGGCTGACCTGCTGGCCGACGGCAAAAGCGGCGTGGCTGACGGTTTTCAGTTCAATGATATCGGCTTCTGCGTGGTGGACGTGCAGCGTCAGCGTCGAGACGAAGCCGGAAAAATCGACTTTGCGGATGGTTGCGCTAATCGTTGCTGCGCTATTCCCCTCAACGCTATTTTCCCCAGCATCCTGAATCGCGATCTGCTCTGGTCTGAGCATGATTCTTACTTTCCCGCTTGCGGTTGGGCGATCCACCGCGATACGTCCAAGCAAACAGTCAGCCTGATTGCCGTCGATCTGCGCATCGAGAATCAGCGTTTCGCCGAGGAAGGTCGCGATATCTTCGCTGGCGGGCTGGTGGTAAAGCGCCCACGGTGAGCCGGATTGCGACAACTTGCCGTCGCGCATGACGACAACGTGGTCAGCAAAGGACAGCGCTTCTCCCTGATCGTGGGTCACCAGAACCGATGCCACGTTAGCCTGCTGCAATACGTCTATCACGGCTTTACGGGTGGCGGCTCGCAGGCCGGTGTCCAGCGCGGAAAAGGGTTCATCCAGCAACATCAACGTAGGGCGCTGCGCCAGCGCGCGAGCTAGTGCGACACGCTGCTGCTGACCGCCGGAAATCTCATGCGGCGAGTGTTTCCGCAAATGTGCCGGAAGAGAAACCAGTGCCATCAACTCATCCACGCGCTTTTGTTTTTCCGCCTTCGCCCCTTTGAGCCCAAATGCGATGTTGTCCGCGATACAAAGATGCGGGAACAGCGCGCCGTCCTGCGGTACGTAGCCGATTCCGCGCTGATGGGCAGGAACGGAAAGCCCGCTCTCGCAGAGCGTTTGTCCGTTCAGCGTGATGACGCCGCTATCCGGTTTTTCAAACCCGGCAATCAGGCGCAGCAGCGTGGTTTTCCCCGAACCGGACGGGCCGACAATCGCCGTGCGGCGGCTGTTTTCTAGCGTCAGATGAATGTCAGACAGCACGGTTCGCCCGTTAAAACTTTTGCTGACGCGATGGAGTTCCAACATGATTACAGCCCCGCCATTTTTTGTGATTGCGTGTAGAGAAACCAGGTCCACGGCAGCGACAGTAGGACCAGAGTAAGCGCGTAGGGTGCCGCCGCCGGATAATCGATCTCACTGGTGAGCGCCCAAAAGCCAGTCGCCAGCGTGCGGGTGCCGTTGGGAGCCAGCAGCAGCGTGGCGGTCAGCTCGTTAATGATCGCCAGAAAGACGAGCGTTGCCCCGGTGGCAACGCCGGGCGCGGCCAGCCGAACGGTCACGGTCATTAACGTCTGCAACGGCGAACGCCCCAGACTGGCGGCGACCTGCTCCAGTTCTACTGGTGCCTGTGCGATACCGGCGCGCAGATTAACCAGCGCCCGTGGCATAAACATCAGCAGGTAAGCCAGCAGCACGGTGAATTCGGTCTGATAGAGCGGCCTGATAATGTGAATCGTGGTGGTCACCAGCGCCAGCGCGACGACGATACCCGGCAGAGAGCTGGTGATGTAATTGCATCCTTCCAGAAACCGATACAGGCGGCTGGGGTGGCGAATCGTCAGCCAGGCCATCGGGATCGCCGCCAGCGTCGTCAGTGCGGCACCGCTCAGCGCCAGCATCATGGTCTGGCGAAAGGCATCAAGCAGTTCGCGGCGCTGCCACACTTCCCAGCCGCCAAACCACAGCCAGCGGGACAGCGTAATAAAAGGTACGCCGAGCGTTAGCAGCACCAGCGTCGCCAGTAGCAGCAGAGCCAGTAATAGCGGAAGCCGCGACAGACGTACCGGTGTGACAACCTGCGGCGCGCCGGAACCGACATGGGCATAGCGCGTGACGCCGCGCACGCGGGCATCCGCACACAGCAGAAACAGGCACAGCAACGCCAGCACGCCAGCCAGCATGTTAGCCGCCGGACCATTAAACGTTGACTGAAACTGATCGAAGATTGCGGTGGTAAAGGTATCGAAGCGGATCATAGCGAACAGGCCATACTCCGCCAGCAGATGCAGCGCAATCAACAGCAGCCCGCCGCCGATAGCCAGCTTTAGCTGCGGCAGCACCACGCGGAAAAACACAGTAATGGGAGGCACGCCCAGCGTAGCCGCGACATCTTCCAGAACGGGATTAAGCCGTCGCAGCGTGGCGGCGCAGGGCAAATACAGAAACGGTAAATAAGCGACAACGGATAAAAACACGCCAGCTGGCAGACCATGCAGGCCGGGCGCGGTACTGATCCAGGCATAGCTTTGTACAAATGCGGGTATTGCCAGCGGCGCGGTGAGCAGCAGTGACCACAGGCGTCGGGCGGGCAGGGTGGTACGTTCCGTCAGCCAGGCCAGCAGTACGCCGAGCACCGTGCAAATCGGCAGCGTCAGGACAACCAGCAGCACCGTGTTGGTTAGCAGTTCGCCGACGCGAGGGCGCAAGAGCAGCGCGCGCGCCGTTTCCCAACCGGTATCAATGCTCACGCCAATCACAAAGCCCAGCGGAATAAACCCCAGCAGGGATAACGTCAGAGCGACGATCGTCAGCAACGCAGCTGGCTTGCGTAATGGCGTAGAAGGGGCGGTGAACGGGGTGGTTTCGCTGTAGCTAACGTTTGTCATACGGCCTGTGGCTGCCTCGTTAGGTCGATATTTTGAGACGATGAAGCCGCGCTGAGCGGACATTCGAGTGAGGATTCGTCAGGGCGCGGACGCCCTGACGAAAGGGGGTTATGACATCTATGCGCTATAACCCATGCGCGACAATCTATGCGTTAAAAGCTACGCGTTACAGCAGGCCAGCTTGCGTCATCAGATCCACGACTTTTTTGCTGTTGAGCTTGGCGGCATCAACTTTCGGCGCATCCAGATCTTTCAGCGGAACCAGTTTGTCATTTGAGGCCGCGTTGACGCCAACGGCATATTCAAACGCATCGTTGGTGCGCAAGATTTCCTGACCGGATTTGCCAGTAATCCACTTAATGAAGGCCTGTGCGTCTTTCGCATGTTTGCTGGATGCCAGTACGCCGCCGCCGGAAATGCTGACGAACGCGCCCGGATCTTTATGCTTGAAGTAGTACAACTTCGTGTTGTTACTGTTTTCGCCGGTTTTAGCCTGATCGACAAAACGGTAATAGTGATAGATCACGCCGCTATCAATCTGGCCTGCGTTCACGGCTTTCATCACCGTGCTGTTGCCTTTGTAGGCGGTGAAGTTCTCTTTCATGCCTTTCAGCCACGCCTGTGTGGCTTGCTCACCCTTCAGCTCCAGATAGGCGCTGACGATGGCCTGAAAATCTGCACCGGACGGAGACGCGGCCCAGCGGCCTTTCCATTCTGGTTTCGCCAGATCGGCTAAGGATTTCGGCAATTGAGCGTCGGTAAATTTGGCCGGATTGTAAACAAATACGGTGGAGCGTGCGGCAATCCCGATCCAGCGGCCGTGGGATGGACGATAGTCAGACGGCACCTGAGCAAGGGTCGCGTTATCCAGCGGAGCAAAGAGATTGGCGTTATCGACCAGCACCATCGACGGTGAATTCTCAGTCAGGAACACATCGGCAGGGGAGGATTTCCCTTCCTGCACCAGTTGGTTGCCCAATTCGGTGTCGCTGCCATTGCGCAACGTCACCTTGATGCCGGTTTCTTTGGTAAAACCGTCAACCCAGGATTTCACGAGGTTTTCATGTTGGGCATTGTAAATCACAATCCCTTCATCGTTTTCTGCTGCGGTTGCCGATGCGCTGAGAGCCAAACCGGAAGCGAATAAAACGGCAGAACTCAGTAATCCAAAACTAAGCTTCATATTATTTACCCTTATCAATACCTGTCGTGTTTGCGTATGGCTGGCTTACATGGGAAGCCCTGCGTCACTCACGATAGCTACGCTATTTTAGCGACACAGGCCGATAGGTAGCGGCAGTCGACGATGGATTCTACATATTGATAATTATAGTTATTATTATTTCGCTTTCTTAAGGTTAAATTAAGGTTCTGGTGAGTGTGATCTTTCGGTCATCACTTTATTTCAAGGCGTGTCGCGGTATGAATTTGTATAAATCTATCGTCTAAAAAACAGGCTGACGTATCTGTGAAATTAATTTCATCGGAAATGAGACATAACGTCATGATTTACAAAAACAAATCATGATTTATCATCTATATTTACTCTGCAGGCTGTGAGCTGGCTGAAGAGATTATTGAACTCAGAAAAGAGGTCTCTGACGTCAATCTCCACATGCGCTAGCCGCATCGCGGAGCAAAGGAAAAAGCCATTCAGTCTCACGCTGAGTGGCTTTGCTGTTTCTACCCGTCGCTATTTTTCTTATCGCGACGCTTTCCTTAGGTTATTTCCCGTTTCCGTACTGCTCGTCGCTGACTTTCTCCAGCCATTCGACCGGGCTGCCGTTAAGCGATTCGGCAATGGCAATGTGCGTCATGGCAGTTTGTGCTGTCGCGCCGTGCCAGTGTTTTACGCCTTCAGGTATCCAGACGATATCGCCCTGATTGATCTCCTGAATCTCGCCGCCCCATTCCTGAAGCCAGCCCCGACCCTGCGTGACGATCAGCGTCTGACCGAGCGGATGGGTATGCCATGCCGTGCGGGCACCGGGTTCAAAGGTGACCGTCGCGCCACCAACCCGAGCCGGGGCGGTGCCCTGAAAGGGCGCATCGAGACGTACGTTGCCGGAAAAATAGCTTTCCGGGCCAGGTTGGGACGGGTGTGAACCACTGCGGATAATTTTCAATTTTTCCTCCGTTCCGGCAATCGCAGCCGGGGCTAACATGGATAACATCACGGCAGAGGCGGTAAGTCATCTCATGGAAAGCGTAGCTGTTGTTGAAAAATTTGTAGTTATTGAAAGATTCGCTGTGATTGAACTATTCAGGGTTGGTGAAAGATGAAAGACAGCGGCTGTGAAAAACGTTACTGCGATTTACGGAGAAGCACCAGAGGACAAAACCCGCAAGCGGCTATGAATTATATTCATTAATTACGCCATGCAATGCGGGGATGCTATGTCCCGCTGCTGATTTTCAGCGTGGCTTAATGAGCAATTGACCGTTTCACATGGATGTCATTCATGGCACCACTCTTCGGATACTCTGATGTTAAAAGAAAATTTTAATGACCTCATTTCGTTCCTTGTGGTGGCAAGAGAACGTAGTTTTACCAAAGCGGCGGCGAAGCTTGGGCTTTCCCAGTCGGCGCTAAGCCATTCGATTCGCGGCCTTGAAGAACGGCTTGGCGTGCGTTTGCTGACCCGAACCACGCGTAGCGTCGCACCGACGGAAGCGGGAGAGAAGCTGGCGCATAGCCTCGGCCCACACTTTGCGGATATTGAAAGCGAGCTGGTGGCGCTGGGTGACATGCGCGAGCGGCCTGCGGGAAATATTCGTATCACGGCGGGGGAGCATGCGGTTGATTCAATATTATGGCCAGTGTTAAAGCCATTTTTGGCGAATTATCCCGATATTAACGTCGAAATTACGGTGGATAACGCCTTAGCCGATATTGTTCTCGGCCGCTTTGATGCGGGTATTCGCTTGGGTGAACAGGTGGAAAAAGACATGATTGCCGTGCGTGTCGCACCGGAAATGAGCATGGCGGTGGTCGGCTCCCCGAACTATTTCGCCCGCAATCCTGCCCCCGCAACGCCACAGGATTTGCAGCATCACCGCTGTATTAACATGCGCTTGCCGACGATGGGCGGCATTTATGCATGGGAATTTGAAAAAAACGGTCGTGAAATCAAGGTCCGCGTTGAGGGACAGCTGACTATGAATAGCCTGCGCCAGCGGATTGACGCGGCACTCATCGGGCTTGGTCTGGCCTATGTACCAGAAGACTCGGTGCGGGATGACATTGCCAGTGGGCGTCTGATTCGGGTGCTAACGGAATGGTGCCCGCCGTTCCCAGGCTACTACCTGTATTATCCCAGCCGCAAACAGCATACCACCGCCTTCTCACTGTTTGTGGAGGCGCTGCGCTACCCGCGTTAGCGGTTGGATGTGAGTCAGGCGATAAAAAAGCGTTTGAGATAATCGATTCCACCGACAAATTTTTAATATTCAAGGAAATGAAATGTGTTCTGATAATAATGATGCGCTTTTAGCGGTTTTCTCCGGTGAGTTTAGCGTTAGCGACGATGCCTGGACGTTGGATGCCGTGCGGTGGGGTTTTGTTGAGAAGAAAAAGATTATTGCCAGCTTGAAAGGGAAAATGGGGAGCGGCCCGTTTAATGCAGAGATCGAGCTATTATGGCGAGAAGAACTCGGTGACTATTTCGGCAGAGGTGAAATTACCTATGATAATTATCGCTCGGAATATAAAACCAATAGTTTCGCAATAAAAATCATGGCGTCAGATATTTATATAGAAGACGGTATTTGCGTTATTGACGATGCTGAATGGCTGGAAAATGGCTATCCATATTCATTTTATGGCGATTTAGAACGAGTAGTGAACTGAAGTAAATAGCGGTTGTTTTCAATAATGACCGCTATTTTTCCATCCTGCCATTCTACATTTTTCTGAATCAAATAGACTGTACAAGAAGTAGTCAGAGACTGAGCTGGACGGTACTGATCCTTATTCACATAACGTCTAAATCGCTTGAGCCCCATCATCCCCGCAATCACCAGCAAACTGAGCCTCACAGCGTTGCTGCTACCGAACTTTACCACCTCATATTCTGGTCGCGTAAGCAAGGACGGATACCGGAGAACCCTTCTCCTGTCTCGATCTTGTGGGGCTAGTCAGCCTTATTCTGTGACGGACATAAACACTGTACATACCGTTACACAGCAACGCTCATCATCCAGGATAAGCCTGGTATATAATCCAAAAATACAGGGTCGATTTACTGTGAAGATAAAAATTCACAAATTTCAAACAATAAATATTATGTAGTCTCACTTTATAATGAAAATCAAAAATACTCTCTGCCTACATATCCTGATGGCAACCCTTGCCGTCCTGTTTCTTAGCGTTCCCCCGCTGGTGAAGAGCATTGATCCGGCGCTAACGTTCCAGCCACTGATTAACACAATGGAAGGCACGACAAAGGAACAAAAGGAAAAAATAGCCACCATTTCCCATGCGTTACAGGGGAATGCGGTTTTCTTTCTCGGAGCTTCTGAGGTCTCGACCTCTGAGGACGAACATTACGCGGTATATAATTACTTTAATAACCAGTTACATCGTCCGGTAGTGGCCTATGGCGATAGCTATGTTGATAGCGTCACACATTTCTTACTGCTCTCGCGTTTTAAAAACGAGCTTAATGCTAACAGTAAGGTCGTTTTGCTGCTGGCACCCGATAGCTTTTATTCAGACGGGATTCCCCCGGCTATTTTCGCCAACAATTTCCCGGCGTCTATTTTTGATTCGCTGATGAAAGATGACCAGACGCGTCCCTTTCTGGTCAATTACTTACAACATATCGATAAAGAAGATATAAGCCATTTAACGTTCGGCCAAATGAAAGTCTATGGCTGGCACCCGCAAATTATCTGGCAGGAAGTGAGTTATCAATTTGCTAATTTCTGCGAGCTGATAAAAAACGACTGGCTGGCGATGTTAGGTATTGTTCTTCAGCCTGCACAACCGTGGCCTCAGCAACCAACAGCCAATATAACTCCCGATTGGAATCACGAGTTGGCGCAGGCTCATGTGTTGAATCAGTCTCGTCAGCAAAGTGCAGACACATTGTGGATGGATAAGTCGGTGTTTGCCGATGATAAAACGCCTGAGGAGTGGGACGACGCACCGATTGTTCCGGCGCAAATGGAGGCATTACGGGCGACGATCAAACTGCTGAAAGCGCGCAACGTCCAGTTTGTCGTCATCGTCGACCCGATTAACCCGTGGGCAATTAATAACTCCCAGAAATTCCAGCCCGTCGATAGCCAAATCCGAGCGATGCTGGAGGAAAATCAGGTGCGCTATTTTGATATGTATGCGCAGCCTTATCAGAACGGTTGGAATTGGGACCGCCTGCATCCAACCGAACCCGCATGGGTCGCCATGGATCAATTTATTGCTGAGAGTTTTAAATGATGAAATCCGCCATTCGCCTTTTTTTCCTTTATCTCTTTCTGGCAGTCACCCTCGTCGCGTGGACCTCTGTTGATGAAAGCATGAGTTTAAAAGTGCATTTTGAATATCAAAAATTCTGAAGGATGAATGATGTACAGCTCCGGAATGTTTTTTTTCCTTCTGTTTTCATCAGCATTATTGTTTGCGCTGGTTAATCGCGTATTCAGTTATCGGCTGACGTATTTATCCGCCTTCTCCGTATTGGCGGTGTTCGGCTGGGGATATATTTTCCAGGGAGATTACGTTGTTCCCGTGGCGGTGTTCCTGAGCTTTTATATTCTCGTCACCTTAAAAGAGAAAGGGTGGTTAAAAACCTGGCAGGCGGTCAGCCTGACGTTGCTCCCGCTGTTTTTGGTGAAATTACACCTTAACAACCACTGGGGCATGATAGGCCTGTCCTTTATGACCTTCCGCGCCATTGATGTCCTGCTCTATCGCAGCAAAAAAGATGGTCGGAATTTCCTGCACTATTTCTGCTACCTCTTTATGCCTTTTATTATTCTGGCTGGCCCCATGTATCGCTGGCGGACATGGCTTAATGACATTAATAAACCCGTCTTCACGATGACCCGTGAGCAGTTTTTAGTGGCGATGGAGCAGATTTTTACCGGCATTATTCAGAAATTTTTATTCGCCATGCTGATCAATAATCTGGTGATTGAGTCGTGGAGCCATCGCCCGTTTACGTTAAGCGTGGGGGTCGTGATGTCGCTGGCTTACAGCGCCTACCTTTATTTTGATTTTGCTGGCTATAGCAATATGGCTATCGGGGCAGGGCGCTTATTCGGTCTGAATATCCCGGCGAACTTCAATCTGCCTATTCTGGCGAAGAACCCGCAGGACTTCTGGCGACGCTTCCACATCAGCCTGTCTGAATGGCTGAGGGACGTGGTCTTTATGCCGATTTATATGAATCTGATGAAGCTCGACTTTTTCCGACAGAACAAAACGTTGGCACAGAATATTGGCATCTTCTGCACCCTGTTTTGTATGGGGGCATGGAACGGGCTTGAACGACACTATGTTATCAGCGGCGCGCTGTTTGGCGCCATTTCCGTTGCTCACAATATGCTGCAATGGTCAGCCAAACGCAGTCCGGCACTGAGCAATTGTCTACACCATCCGGTTATTGTGTTCATCGGTCGAATTCTGACGCTGGCAAGCGCCGCGGCCTCCCTCTACATCTTTAGCGGAATGTCCCCACTATGAAACGTCACTCAGAGCTTCAGGAACTACAAGATTTCCTCCGGGCGGCATTACTCGACCCCGCGAACCCACAGCAGTTGGCGATTAGTGGCAGCGATGACGCGATGACCTGGCAACAGCTCTCCGCTGCCGTGACAGACTGGTCGCGTCGTTATCAGCACTGCCAGCAGCCAGATGGCGCGCCGGTCGTGTTATATGGCCATCAGCAGGCGGAATTCGCCGTGGCTATCTATAGCTGTTTGCTGCATAACATCCCGTATATTCCGGTGGATTGCATCTATCCTCAGGAGCGGCTTAACGAGATTTGCCACCTGGCGAGTGCGCCTTACTATTACGATGTGGCGACCAGACAGTTCATTGCTACCGGTGAAGCAGGGCAGGCGTTAGTCGAGCAAGATCTTGCCTATATCATGTTCACCTCCGGCAGCACTGGAAAGCCTAAAGGGGTGCAGATCGGGCGTGAAAGCCTGTGGCACTTCATGAAGTGGGTGCGCCAGGACTTTTCGCTGCCAGACGTGCCGGTGCTGATGAACCATGCAGTGTTCAGCTTCGATCTCTCTCTGATCCCGCTGCTGGCGAATCTGGCGACTGGGGGGCATATCGTTCTGAATGCAAAAGAGGATATCGTGGCAGAAAACTGGCTCGATCGCCTGAAAGACAACGGTGTTTCCGTCTGGGTTTCAACGCCATCCTTCGCCTACCAGAGGTTGCTGTCTCCCCAGTTCAATAGTGAATATTTACCTGAACTTAACGTCTTCGTGTTCATTGGCGAAGTGCTCAACAAAGCGCTGGTAAAACAGTTACGCCGCCGCTTCCCGCATGCCAAAATTCTCAATTCCTATGGCCCAACGGAAGCGACTATCGCGACCACCGTCATCGAAATCACCGATGAGATCCTGCACAGTGAAAACGATCTGCTGCCGGTCGGCGCGATGATGCCGGACTCCAGAATGGAAATTACGTCTGAGGGCGAACTGATCATTTGGGGAAAAAACGTGATGCGCGGCTACCTTGGGCTGGCGAAAGAGAATGCGGAGAAATTGCTGCATCGGGAGAGCGAGGCGTTCCGGGGCTACAGAACTGGCGACCTGGGATATGAAGACGGGCTGCTGTACTGTCAGGGTCGCAATGATAGCCAGATCAAACTGAATGGCTATCGCATTGAAATCAATGAGATTGAAAATCGTCTGTTGGCGATATCCGACATCAGCGAAGCGGTTGTTCTACCGTTGATGAAATCGGGCGGTGGCGTTCTGCGCATCGCGGCGTTCTGCGTGACGAACTTAGCGCCAGAAGCGATTAAAACGTCGCTCTCGAAGGTCATTCCGCCTTACATGGTGCCTTCCCAAATTATTATCAAAGATGCGTTGCCGCTTAATCCTAACGGCAAAATTGACCGTAAACTGCTGGACAGCCATGCCCGCACGATCTAATGACTCAGGAAAACATGATGGAACAAGAAATACTCGCGCTGTTTGAAAAGATCTTATCCCGTAAAGTGGGCTTTAACGATGAGCTGATTGAGTCCGATATTCTCGACTCTATTCTGGCGGTCGACTTGGTGTTGGAAGTGCAGGATGTTTACGGCTGCGTGATCCCACCAACCGAAGTTGCTACCGTTCTGAAGACCCCGGCGGATCTGGCCCGCTACATTGAAGAGAACCGCGGCTAAGCCTGAAACGGCGATGGTTTCTGCAGCTGTTTAAAGACCCTGGATAGGTTTATCTGGGGTTTTTTTATGGGTTTTTATTAAGGTCGATTACATCATCAGATATTGGTGAAGAATAGGAGGGCAGTGATTCTATATTCAAATTACCCTAATTATTATAATTGTATCCGTGGTGTTGAATATTTGTTGCCGATATTATCTGAAAGATCTTTCAACAATGGATAATACACGGAGACGTAAAATGGACGCATTCACTTTAGAAGATCGATTTGATTATCAGCCTCTAACCAATTCTCAAGGTGAAACCTGTCATTTTGGTGTACGTATTGAGCCTAAACAGTCAGGCGTACACATTGGCGAGTTATCACCTACCTGGCTGCGTACATTGGTAGAAAACCAACAGTTAGTGATACTACGGGGCTTTGATAGCTTTACGAGTGCAGAAAATTTAACAACATACTGCGAAGCCATTGGCGACATTATGCAATGGCCGTTTGGCGCCGTGTTGGAACTGGTTGAACAACCCGATGCTACCGACCATATCTTTGCTAACAACTATGTCCCCTTACATTGGGACGGCATGTACCTTAAAACGGTGCCGGAACTACAAGTCTTTCAATGCGTATCAGCTATTGGCGAAGGGCAAGGAGGGCGCACCACGTTTTCGAGTACCACCACGGCGTTACGTCTGGCATCACCCGAAACCAAAGCGCTGTGGCAGCGTGCAACAGGCCAGTATCAGCGCGCAGTCGAGTTATACAGCAGTACCGCGCAGGCTCCTATTATAGAACAACACCCTTACCGCACTCATCCCGTCATTCGTTTTTGTGAACCGCCAATTGCTGGCGATAAAGAATTCTTAAACCCATCAACGTATCACTTCTCAGGTATTGAACCTGAAGAACAAGAGCAATTACTCAGCAGCTTGCAACATGCTTTATATGATCCACGGGTTCAGTATGCTCATCAGTGGCAAAGCGGCGATATTGCGATTGCAGATAACTACTCGTTACTACACGGCCGTGAATCTTATGCTAGCCAGAGTGGCCGTCATCTACGCCGCGTGCATATCCATGCTAAACAGCCACTGAATAACCCGCATTTGGTGCAACCGTCATGAAACCACAGCATGTTGATCTCATGATTATCGGTGCAGGGCCTGTCGGTCTAGCCTGTGCCTATCTTGCTCAGCTGTCAGGTTTAAGCACCGTCATTATCGATAAATCACAAGGGCCACTGACGGTAGGCCGTGCTGATGCGTTAAACGCTCGTAGCTTGCAGTTGTTTGAAATTATCGGTTTATTCGACGAGCTTTATCCCTTGGGCAAAGCCTGTAATACCAGCTCAGTCTGGTCAAAAGGTAAATTTATTTCACGCCAGTCTACCTGGTGGGATGCTTTAGAAGGCTGTTTTCACAAGCATTTTTTAATGATTGGTCAGGCTTATGTAGAACAAGCGCTCGATAATAAGCTCACCGAGCTAAAGAGTGCCGTGCGCCGCAATACCTCTGTGGAAGATATTGTGCTGGAGGAAGACGGCTGCCTCACCACGCTCACCAGCGGTGAGACCGTCCGTTCCCGGTATTTGATTGGTGCAGATGGCTCACGGTCGTTTGTGCGCCAACACTTTGCTATCCCGTTTGAGATCACTCGACCACAAATTACCTGGGCAGTGATTGATGGCGAAATAGAAACTGATTTCCAAAAAGTACCGGAAATTATTGTTTTCCAGGCAGAAACCGCCGATGTCGCCTGGATACCACGTGAAGGTAAGATTGATCGTTTCTATATCCAGATGGACAGTGAGGACTTCACGCAACAGCAGGCTATAGATAAAATTAATCATGCTCTGCAACCACACCGTCTGTGTTTCAAGTCGATTGAGTGGTACTCAAAATTCTCGGTTAAAGAATCTGTAGCAGAGCGCTATAGCCTTGAAAATAAATTATTTATCGCTGGTGATGCGAGCCATATTCACTCAGTGAATGGTGGACAAGGGTTAAATACGGGGTTGGCCGATGCATTTAACCTCATCTGGAAAATGGCGATGATTACCCATCATCATGCGCCCCAAACGCTGCTACAGACTTACGAAACGGAACGAAAAGCGGTCGCGCTAGAAGTCGTCAAAACGTCAGCGGAACTCGTGCGTTCAACCAAAACCTCAGAGACAGGCACCCATGCCGATGATTACGTCAAGATTGTCGAAAAACGTGCGGGTTACATCACGGGTATGGGCGTTCGCTATGGAACAGACGGGCGTGTTGGCGAAAGGCTGCATGATTTTATGTGGCGTGATTCTCACTCTAGTCAGCCAGACAGAATTTACTCACATTTAAATTATCGTAATTACAGTCTGCTCATCGTTGGCACGGCGACGGTACCGGCATCACTGCTTGATATTGTCAATGTCCTGCACGTTGAAACGGGAAGTAGCCCCTATTCCGATCAATACCTGCTAGTTCGGCCAGATGGCTATATAGCCGCCACCGCTCCTCTCGATGACCCTTCCGCGATCGGTCATTACTTCAGTGACTGGCGAGTTCAATAGCATAAACGTTGCCGGCTCAGTGAGATTGCACTGAGCCGATTTTCTTCTGTTTAAGCAGAGCGAAAGTAGAATAGACCACGCTAAACAGTAATAGTCTTTTTATAGTTTATCATGCTGATTTATAAGGGGAATGGTTTAACGGGTCTTCCCAAACCTGCCTCTAAGCTTGTCGATGGTAAATTTGCTGGTACCGTCATTGGCGATAAGCATAACTAGCATCAGCATGAGTAACACCAATAGCTTCATATTGCTGTAAGCGATCGAAGGATCAAACATTTCCAGTAGCAGCGTAATACAGGGGGAAATATTAATAATTATATTCGTCGTCAATGCGCTGGTGACTTCAATGCCCTTTTGGAGCATCCATAGCGGCAGTATATTGCCCAAAATCACAATGACTGGCAGATACATCCAAAAGTCGGACTGTATCCTGGGCAGGGCGTGCTCGCTCGGTAACATGGCAAAGCATACTAAAATCAGCAGTGGAAACCTGAACGATTGCACGTTTACGGCATTAAATCCCTTACTGGAAAGTGATTTGGCGATGTAGGTGCCGGTGGTCAGGCAGGCTGAGGTAATAATACAGACCAAGCCAAGTGCCAAGACAAACGTCATGTCTGAGTCGAACGGGTTAAACCTCTGGCCTTTTACCGCCAGGATCATCAACAGGGTCACAATAAAAGCGAGTAATACGGATATGACGATGTTTTTTACGCCAATGGCGTTTCTGTTATAAATTTCGATGAGAACAGAGATTATCGGGCTGAGGCCAAAGATGATGGCTACCATAATTGAGGGCTCGGTCCATTTTAAGCCAATGAAAAGCCCTAGCCATGAACCCAGCGTTGATATGTTCAATAAGATAATGATCTGATAAGAGCCAATAACCGTTTTCAGCCTTACTGGAAAGAATAAAACAGAGGCCAGGAAAAATCCCAGCCAAGTTAAGGTGAAGGTCAAAAACAACAAAACAAACAGGTCGATGCTCTGCAACAGGCCAGAGAGCAATACATCTATTGCCGCGCCCAAAATACAATATCCAAGTATATAGGCTGGGCCAGACATCTTGATTTTAGTTGTCATAGAGATCAAACATGCCCTTTCTTTCGAGGTCAACGATGCGCTGATAATCTGCATCCAACTGATCGGCATTGGGATGACTTAAAGCAATCCAGCCTGGGGAGCTGAACACATCGGTCGTGCGTTTTATTTCCTGATCAACACCCGGCATGTTCGCCTTTTTATAGGATGGCAGGTTGACGATGGTATCAATATGCCTCAGCGATTTTACCTTGCCTGCGCTAAAAGAGATCAGCTCTTTAATTTTTAGGTGGTTTAACGGCTGATAGTGCTCATCAACAGATGACAGGAAGCTGTCGCTTGAACAGATGCTCAGGACCAGCTCGTCAATTTGTGTCCGCTTAAGTGCTAGGGATGACAGTGCAGGGAAGCCGGCACCATGAGGTCTGGCTCCGGTTTCGATTAATTTCCAGCCATCTTTGGTCAAGAATAGTTCGGAATGGCCGGCTCCAAAGTCGATTCCGAGGGCATTTAGGCAGTTAAAGACATAGTTTTTGAGTATTGTATGTTGCCGCTCGTCAAGTGAGGTCAGCTCTGTGAACTCACAGATAGAATCGAAGCCGTTGTAGCTGCCTTTGCCCATTTTCCATACAGCACAAATCTTGTGATGCCCATTGTAACTAACGGTATCCACAACATACTCTTCACCCTCGATAAAGGGCTGTAAAATAAGGATTTCATTTTTCAAATTAAGCTGATTGCTTTTTTTGAACAGACTAGTGGCGTGTGTCATAACCTCTTCAATGGTTTTACACACAAATACGGAGTCCGTGCCTGCACTGTCAGCGGGCTTTAAGACCAACTTGTTGTATGTCTTCAACAAGTCGGCGGCATGCTGAACCGCCTCAGTTGGGTCGGTCAGGCGATGTGTGGGGATATGGCTCAGGTTGTTGTTTCTCAGGCTCTCCTGCATCAAATATTTGTTGCGCCGGGAAGGGCTGCTCGGTGTCTTATTACCAGGAAGTCCAAGCATCTCAGCCAAACGGTCGGCAAGTTCAATCCCTGTTTCACTGCCAGCAACCACCGCGATTATGTCATAGTTCTCGAGCTGCTTGATGGTCTCACTACCAGCGTATGGCAGGTTGATAAAAAAATCATCGGTCTGATAGCTGTCCAGCAGTTTCTGAGGAAGATTACTGCGACTTTGTATATGTGCACAGCGGTAGCCTTGCCGATTAAATTCAGGGGCTAATCCATTGCCCGATGAGTAAGCGTCAACGAGAATTACGATCTTGTTTGTTTCTGTAATGTCCATGCAGCGAGTAACTCCATGCGATAAAAAGGGGGAATGCCAGCACTACGCTTTTAATTACGGCTTGCTGTTAATTGTTAATGGAAGAGCATCGGTAATTGTTTTGAAGTTGGTGGATTCTATGCTATTTGCTAGAGCAACCATTTCGCGGAATTTATCTGCCCTGTCGTCGTCTGGCTGATATATTCGATAGCGCCAATAGCGCCAAAGAGAAGTCAGGATAGCAGCGTATTCCGTATATCTTTGCAGAACGTCGAGCTCGCTGTTTTTCAACGTTCGGGTCGATTGATAGCCGGCGATGAGGTGGTGTGCTTTTTCCGCGGATAATTTTCCATCAGTACTGCAGGTGCCGACGATTGCCATGCCAATGTCAAACACCGAGTGATAAATACAGGTCAACTCAAAATCAATCATACCGACGAGCTGATCGCCGTCAAAAAGCATATTGTCATAAAAGAGATCGGAGTGAATGATCGAGGTTGGTAGGTCACCGAACGTTCCCACTGCAAGCTCCCTCAGTCTGCCCTTGGCCCAACACTCGTAATCTCTATCGATATTGGCGTCAAGAGCATCCATAAACTTCTGCTGTTCGTAGAAAACAGAATCGCTTAAAAAGTTGGGCAAAGGTATGCTGTGCAACTTCGCTGTTTCGGCGCCAAGCTGCCTAAGCATGGAAGCGCTTAAATCCTGGCACACTGCTCCGGGCATATAGGAGCGCAGTAGAGAGTACTTCCCTCTTAAGTTAATCGAATAGCTTCCTTGCTGTTTGGGTCTGATCAGCAACGATGTCTTGTGATTATGCTCTTCTAGCCATACCAGCGTCTTAGCCATAATCTCAACGTCGTCACGGTTCTGCTCTTCGATAATGCTAAATACACAGCGACCGATATCGGTTTCAAGACAGTAATTGGTATTGCCTGAGCCCATGCCCAAAAAGGTGCTGTTGTTTACGTTTATGTCATAAAGACACTCTATGCGTCGCACTTCATCACTATTTAACGTTAAATTCGTTACCACGTTCGTTTCCAAATCCTTATCATTCACTTGAGCGCCTGATGCAAATCTTCATACAAGTCGTTAATGTTTTCGATGCCAACTGACATACGAATTAATTGCCTGGTGATTCCAGATTTTTTCTGTTCAGCTTCGCTAAGACTTCTGAATGATGACGAGGCTTGGTAAGGCGAGTTTAATGTTGTCTCCAGGTCACCCAAACTGTTTGACGGAACGATAAGGTTTAACTTCTTCTGGAAAATTGTCGTGTCAAACCGTTGGGCAATCTCAAAGCTGACCATACCGCCAAAGCCGCGCATCTGCTCACGTGCAATGCTATGGTTGTGATGATCCGAAAGCCCCGGATAATAAACGTTGATCACGTTGGGATGCTCATTCAAGCGCAAGGCCAACTCCATGGCGTTGCGATTAATTGTATTCATGCGTATTGCCAGGGTGCGAAGGCTTCGCTCCAGCAAGTGGCATGACTGGGCATTTAAACAGCCGCCAAAGTCGTTCATATAATTGGTCATTAAAGCGATTGACTCTTCACTGCCTACCGCAATGCCTCCTGACACATCGCCGTGGCCGCCCAAAAATTTGGTTGCGCTGTGTAACACTAAATCGACGCCGTATTCCAACGGGTTCTGATTAATAGGGGTCGCGATGGTGTTATCTATGATTGTGAACAACCCCTTGCTTTTGGCAAAGCGAGTCAATAACTCAATGTCGAGAATTTTGAGCAGTGGGTTAGTCGGCGTTTCGATATATATCGCTTTAGTATTTGCCTGTACTGACTGGATGATGCTCTCGACTTCACAACTCGCGGAGACGCTGTAGCCGATGCCTAACTTGGCAAAGTGATTCTGAATAAATTTAAACGCGCCGGAGTAAACGCCGTTTTGCAAAACAATATGGTCGCCGGCCTTTAAATGAGACAGCATGGCGGTTGAGAAAGCCGCCATTCCGGAACTAAATACCAAAGCGGCCTCGCCGCCGCTTTCGAGCGCGCACATTTTCTTAGCGACAGCGCGTTGGTTGGCTAAGTTACCGTGTCTTGGATATACATCTTCTTCCATATCCAGATGTTTGTGGGAACTTGCTGGAAATAGCGGAGAAAGTATTCCACCGTTCATTTCATCAACAATTGTTCCGCTGTGAACTGCCAGAGTTTCTTTTGCTAGCACGATGACTACCTGATTTTACGTATTAAAAGAATGCCTATCTATGGCATTAAGCCGATGATATAGATTCTTAATTATTCTGGGCTATTTGGTATGGCGACCATCGGGGTAAAGTCAATGAGTATAACGTCGCGATAACCAACCTTTCCTTGCTCCTCCACGTGAATAGGTTTCACCTGATGCCAGACTAAATCATCAACGATATCGATAGAATCCAATGGCTTGAACATGATTTGATTACAGAGGACATTGACCTGAGTATTATCAGTGATGATATTTTCACCGCCGGATACGCCGTCGCGATTGACCAAATGTATCCAGGTACAAGGCTCGCCGTCTTTATGCAGTCGATTGGGAACGGAGATGCTTGGTGAACCAAACGTTGCCTTCATACGGATAAAGTGGATTCCTACTTCCATCGGGATGGTATCGGAGTACTGATATAACGGCGAGTTTTTAAAGTCATGCATAATTAGTGCAGTAATAAGCTTATTCTATAGTATCTTGTCCGGCACCTGCTGAAACTTTCTCGGCTTATCGACCACTTCATCGTTGAAGTTAATGTCTTGCTTATAAGAATAGGCATGCTCGGATGATTGGGGAACCAAGAGGTCTAGACAAGGTAGCAGTACATACTTACTGTGCTGACGATAACGACCCGATTTTTGGTCGTATGGATCCTGCGCCAGTGAGTCAAAATGTCTTTGAATAATGCTTAAATCGGATTTCTGGTCATCGGTAAGGCTAAAATCATCCGAGCCTAACTGACAATAACCTTGGCTCATCATGGTTTTATAGGCATTCACGCGACAAATTAGTCTATTTTCCAACTCACTATGGATTCCATTAGTCATTGTAAAAATTCCTTTTTAAAGAGAGATTGTTGTTCCTTCACCATCGGGCTGATTGATAGGGTTCAGTGTCGAAATGTTTATGATTACTTATCGTTACGTTGCTTGCTGCCTTATCAATGTACTTCTGTAGTGTTTTATACCCCAGTAGATATAACGATTGGATGCTTATCTGCCGTTATCCGTTGAGAATCTGCGCATAGAATTACATAAATTTTTTTTATTTGTACAGATAATCTACATATTTTCTTAAGGGACAAATATTTCAAAATATGAGTTTTTTATCTATCCGATACGCACAATGCGTATTCAGCGTTGGGTTTAGCCGGTAGCAACGGGTACGATTTTTAAGACTTTGCTGGGTGGTTCTGGCGATCAAGTGTGACCCTTTTGGGTATTGAGGCGTCGGCATTAAAGCCATAATTCTGAACTTCCAAACGCGTAGAAAAGCCTTCAATGACTGCCAGATTCTTTTCTGGATTCACCGATTTTTCCGCGCCATAGATCAGTTCCAGCAGTGTGATAGAGCTGATTGCAAACTGCCCGTAATGGCGGTAGAAAGCGTCCCTGATCTGTTCATCAGGTTACTCTCTCGTGTTCATGAAATCAGGCGTTACCCCAGATCCTTCAAACCAGCTATCCCAGCTTTCCCATGCTGGCTGCGATTGCTTTTGAATACTGTCGTTTTCTCCATCGTGCTCTCCTTGGATAAATTTTGTGCTATGAGTAGCATGGAACGTTGTTGGGATATATCAATGGGATATACATGGTTGTGTCGTTGAGTTTACCCCTCTCGCTAGCTATTTCCGTCCAAGAAGTATTTGCGCCTATCGTCGCCAATAATCCCCCAATCCGTTACTATGCGACATTATCCCCGAGTGATGAAAACCAAGAGCATGACCAAAAAAGCAGATAACTAAGCCGCAACAACTCCCATTTACGTTGTTGCGGCGCTTTCAAAGCTCCCTTTGCTCTTAGAGCGCCGCTAAATCCTTTATTCAGGAGATAATCTCGTGCGCTCAAATTACACTCTCTGGCCTTACTCGCTTACCGCAACGTTATTACTGTTATCCCCTTTGATTTGCTGGCTTCACTGGGCATGGATATGTATCTGCCCGTTGTACCCTATATGCCGGATGCTATAGGTACGACCCCAGAAGTCATTCAGTTAACATTATCGATTTATCTCGTCATGATCGGTGCCGGACAGCTGTTATTCGGTCCGCTGTCTGACCGTTTTGGCCGTCGCCCAATATTGCTGTGGGGCAGTTTTGTTTACCTGCTTGCCTCCTTTGGACTTGCGGTCTCGTCTTCAATAAATCTATTTCTGGTATGCCGTTTCGCGCATGCATGTGGAGCCTCAGCTTGCTTGGTGGCGATGTTTGCAACTGTTCGCGACATCTATGCAAGCCGTGAGGAAAGTCATGTTATCTATGGAATTCTGGGATCCATGCTCGCCATCGTACCGGCGGTTGGACCTATTATTGGGGCGTTAATCGATATGTGGATGGGATGGCGGCTAATTTTTGCCGTCCTCGGCATTTTGATGGCAATCGCTTATGTATCTGCATGGCGGTTTTGGCCTGAAACTCGGCATCAGCGAACCACTGATTTACGCTGGCCACAGCTTTTACTCCCGCTGAAAAAATGAACTTCTGGCTTTATACCTTTTGTTACAGCGCAGGGATAGGGAGCTTTTTTGTTTTTTTCTCAACCGCACCACAAATAATGATGGGCAGACAAAGCCTGTCACCGATTTTATTCAGCATAGTTTTTGCTACTGTCGCTATCGCAATGATGATCGCAGTTCGAATGATGGGGAAATTAATTCCTGCCTGGGGAAGCGTTAAAGTCATGCGAATAGCGATAGGGTGTCTTATTTTAGGCGGAATGATGCTGATAATAAGTGAAATATTTCTTCCGTCTTGGGTTCCTGGCTTTATTGCGCCAATGTGGATAATAGGAATTGGCATTGCTATGTCGGTTTCCATTGCACCTAATGGGGCTTTACAGGGATTTGATGAGATTGCAGGAACGGTTACTGCGGTTTATTTCTGTTTAGGTGGAATAATATTAGGGAGTATTGGGACGGTCATCATCTCTATTTTCCCTATTGGCACTAGTTGGCCGATCGTTGCTTTTTGCTTCATACTCGCGGCGATCGTCATCGTGTTGTCCAGCATACTTGCGTCGGCTAATCGTATTGGCAGTTAAGGCCCTGTTAGCTATTTGATTTTATCCTTGTACGCAATGGAAATATCATGGCGTACAAGGCGTTATTGACCGTTGTAAATGACAAAAGAGATAGGCTGCTTAACATCTATGATAGTGCAGCCCAAAGAAGGATTACTGCTGATAAGCTGACGTTTTAGCGCACTGGTTTTGAGAAGACATACATACCAACGCCATCATTACCCATATCTTCTACACGAACGATTGAAAAACCGCACTTGTTGACGTAGAAACAGACATTATTAATAAGACATGTCGGCGTTCTCAGTTTCCATTCTTTAACGTATGGATACATCTTTTCAATTTCTAGCCATGCACGGTAACCATAACCTTTTCCCTGTTTTTCAGGCAGAATAAACAACCTTTCAAGTAGGTTCGTTTCGCAAATATCTTGTGAAATAACCACTCCTCCTATCAGTAATGCCAGTCAGTTAAGCAACTGACTGGCTGTTTTTCTTCGCTTTTCGATATTTATAAGGCCTTTCTTTCACCACTCTCGGGAAGGTTCTTTCTCTTCTTATCGGCAGCTTCACCATCTGTCCCATACTCTCCAGATCTCGCAGTAGTTCAGGGATACGACCCGGCGATGCACCCTGAAGCGTCATCAACATCCTCATGACCAGCCCGCAGGATTCTGAGAAGCTCAGCTGATTTGGCCAGTAACCTTTCAGTTGACTGGCCATTTTAATCATCTGATATCTCACGAGATTATACGCCAGCAGCACACCCCATAACTCCTGCTCCACAAGTTCCGGTTTTTTGCTTCTCAGTGTCAGTCTGCTCAGTTGCATTGTCTGTTTGATTTCACGGTAACCCAACTCGATTTCCCAACGGTGACTGTAAAGCTCAACCATTTCACCTCCCGGATAACGCATGCCATCAGTCATCGAAGTCAGTAACTGATAGATTTTTCCTTTACGGCTATAGGTCAGTAATCGGGCTGTCACTTCTGTACTCAGTCCCGGCCATTTTTTGCGGGATTGTGGCGTAGTTTTCAACTGTACCAGATGATCGCCTTTTCCCAGTTTCCGGACCTCCTCGTAACGGGTACCTTTCTTAAGCGGTATCATCCAGTGTCGGTGTTCTCCCGCACGCTTCCATAAGCATTCAGCAACCCTAATGAGTAATACCCTTTATCGAGCAGCGTCAGCGTATTATCTGCGGTCTGGTCTATCAGTTGCTCAGCCAGGGTATATTCGCTGTCTTTCATCGTACCGAAGGCTGCTGCGGTTATCAGATGGCTGGTCAGCTCCATCTGACAGACCATTTTGACCTGCGGGTAGGGGTCAGGTTGGCCGCAGTAAGTCTGGCGCGGGAAGGCGGTATCATTTTCAGGTGTTTCCTGTGTGCGCCAGACGACGCCATCCATCGCCAGTAACGTCAATCCACACCAGTGGGGATGCGCCACAGCGTTGTGCCACAAGTGAGCGGTGTGCGTGAACACCCGTCGAACGGCGTCACTTCCGAGCCGCTGTCAGTATGGATAACCGCGCTGGGAGCAACAAAGGGACGGTTACCGGGCAGCATAATATCCAGCCGATTGACAATCTGATGAAGCGGCTCCTTACGTTCAAGCGCCATGCCGACAACGCACCAGACCATCATTTCGAGAGGAAGACGGCGTTTACGCAGGGTGACCACGCCGGACTCAGCAAGGCAACGGGCAATAAGTTCTGGGTCAAGAAAGTCGCCAAGAGAAGTCAAAGGATTACGGGTCGAATCGTAACGTGAAACGAGGTCGATGGCCTGAGAGATACGCATAAAAAATCCGGAAATGAAGAACACTTCCGGATTCTTACACAGCTATTGGATCGTTCAACTGATCCTTAACTGATCAGCATTACTCCTCCTATCAGACGAGTATTTTCCCAAAATCCCAGGATGGTTTTGTTCGACATGGTTATTGCGGACTCAAATGAGAAATCCTCTTCACCATCGTCTTCTTCTTCCATATCATCAGGGAAAAAGGTGGCATTTGATTCAAAAGATGAGGAATAAATTTCTTCGAGTTCTTTAGCGTCAGTAAGAACCGCTGCTTTGATTAGCATATTTATATTTTCCATTGTGCATATGAAAAGAGGCAGGTTTCAAAATCGGTCTGTTAAGGGCGTATTAAGCCTTACATCCATCTGGTATATGCAGTTAGATTATTAATCAGCGCAGCTGACGGACATTCCTCCAGAGTCTTTTCACAGGTTCATGTTAACTGGTTAGTCACCCCCGTGTTAACAACTTTTAGCTAAATAAACTGCCTGTTTGGTGTTCTGTTGAGCAATAGCTAACCCATCTGATATTGCGTTGTTATCTTCTGATATGTATTTAGATATTCCAGTTCCACTGAATCTCTCTAAGGTGAGCCCGATTAAATCAGTGAATGACATACACACTGTGTGAAAGTCGGAACGGCTCCGGTTAATTGCCTTCTGGTTTACTGAATTTTAGGCATAAAAAAAGACGTCGGTTGACGTCTGTTTATTTTGAACCCTACAGGATTCGAATTGACCGCGTATCTATATTGAAATAAAAGGATTTTCACCAGTTCGAAAAACGTAGTGGCCCCCAAATGGGCCCCCAAACCTTTCTGGCTGGATTTTTTACGGGTTATCCGCAGTAGGCGGTGGATTATATCCTGTTTTAGGGTAGGGCAGAATATAGCTTATCGGCTTATCCAGTTTTCCACTCGTAACCCAGGCACACGCTCAAATTCACGCACATTGTTCGTTACCAGTATCAAACCTGCTGACCGAGCATGACCCGCGAGCATGGCATCATACGGGCCGATGGGTGTTCCTTGTTTTGCCAGTTCCGCACGAATTTGTCCGGTATGTACGGCAGCGTCAAAACCGTAGTTTTGAACTTCCAGACGCGCAGAAAACCCTTCAATCACGGCGAGATTCTTTTCTGGGTTTACCGATTTCTCCGCACCATAGATCAGTTCCATCAACGTGATAGAACTGATAGCAAACTGCCCGTAATGGCGGTAGAAAGCGTCCCTGACTTCCTGCGGTTTGTTCTTGATGGTGTAAATACAGATATTGGTATCGAGCAGATATTTCAGCATCAGAAATCTTCCCTGATCTGATCATCGGGTTGCTCTCTGGTGATTATAAAGTCAGGTGTTACTCCTTGTTCTTCGAACCAACTGTCCCAGCTTTCCCCTGCCGGACTAATGATACGTGTGCGACCAATCGCAACGATATCAACCTGCTTGACATCATCGGGCAGCGCAACGGCTTTGGGGAGCCGTACCGCCTGGCTGCGATTGCTTTTAAATACTGTAGTTTTCTCCATGGGAACCTCTGTGGATAAATTTTTGTTCTATCCCTAGCATAAAGTGTTGTTGGGATATGTCAATGGGATATACATCGATATTGCAGTATTCGTTGTTATTAGGTTAAAAGAAATTTAGTCTGTTGAGCATTTTTAATTCCGGATTTGTACAGTGATACTCTTTTTAAAAACTAAATATGGTGAATAGTCACAAATAAAGGAGTATATTATCAATAATAATATAAATGATTGATATATATAACATCTTTAATGGTATCATGATGAACCTAAAGCACTTTATCACGGAATATGATGAATCACTAAGTAGTGAATTGAGTATTGATCCGCTGGGACAACTGATTATTTGGTCTTCTTTTGGGCAGCAGATTTTTTGCAACCGCATTAGTTCTGTTGCCAATGATGTTCGCCACTACACACTCAACCTGTTACACCATTATGTTATTCGCAGTGTTCTCTATGGTGAGAACACCAAACTTGGGGCGGCATTGCAGAAAAAATATGATGGTAAAAGTGACTTAAAACTGAAACATGCTTGTTTGATTTTTTTGGAAAATATCTACACACTATCGATGTGTTATAGTCAGGGAAAATCAGGAGTGGTCACTACGGGTGTGTTGGGTATTGTTAAAGCTCGAGACAAGTTTGCTAAATCGGATAATAACCCTCAGCTTATTTTCGGAAATGATGCAGATTCCCAACTCCTGACCCAGCAATTATTCCTCGGTACCAATGGTCGTTATAAAACACCAATGATGAATATGCATTTCTTCGATAATAAATATAATTATCACCTATCTGATGGTATTTCTGCGTGGAAGTTAGCTGGGGATTTTATTCTGAATACGCCACATTTGAAAAAGCTCTTTTATGCATTGTGCACCTATTTGCGTGCTCAGTTAAGCGTGCTGCGCCAATCTGAATTAACGATCCGCTTTTTCGATATTGATAGCAAACTCACGCAATCCTATGTGCAGTCATTCCGTTCCGTAGCGTTCGTAGGGCGCTATGCCAAAGATTTCTGGCTCAAGATGACTCGCTTACAAGAGGGCGCTTCTGGCGTACTGTACGATGTGCTTGAGCTGGAATCATCAAATCAAAAAATGGCGGTTGAAGATATTTATCAACAAGCGCTAAGTCGTTGCCACGACGCAGATGACAGGGCGCGATTACAACACATTGTTCATGTTGAACCCTTATTAGCGGGTATTACGTTGCTCTTTTCAGGTCTGTTGCAGCATAAAAAACAGACGCTGGAAAATATGTGCCAATTCTGGGCAGCGCGTGGATTGGATAAGGACACGTTGCCGAAGTGTGCTGATCCGGTTATTAACGATAAAACGCTGTTATCTGTACTCTCTGGCACCGCATACACACGGTTAGAACAGCTAATAAAAGTTGCAAAGGCCTCTTCAGTGACCGAACAAATTAAAGCATTGCTGAAATACCACGAGAGTGTAATGCAAGGCAGAGGTCAGTTACCATGGCTGACGCTATCTGGGGAGACTCTGACGTTACAAGTGCCTGTTCGTGCCTTACGCGCAGATCGCCGCAATGAGGATTGGGTCAACGACTATTACATCTCTCAGTTCCGCCATATGCTGCAAGGATTATGGGGGAAAGATCAGTGAAGTTAATCAATGAGTTTAAAGCGCGGTTAGCAACGTTAGGTGAACTCAAATGTGTGTGGCTGACCAGTTTTAATATAAATATCAGTTTTATTGAAACGTATCTTCTGCCTGCTGTATTGGGGATAGATGAACCGCCAAAGAATCGCAGTGAATTTGAGCATTTACAGTTTGAACTCACCCGTCAAGGGATTGATTTCCGAGTCTATTGTGATCAACGTTTGATAACGCAAGAACAGCATAAGCGCACCTCAATTAATATCTTGCCTGTCTCTGTGCGGCAGATTGCACCGCATCTTGATGCAAAAAACAGTCTTTTTCATCCTAAAGTGATTTATCTAGAGGATGTGAGTGGCAACATGATCCTTGGCGCAGGAAGCGCGAACCTGACACTCAGTGGTTGGGGGCGTAATCAGGAAGCGATGGACTTCCGCTGTGTCAGTAACTACAAACAGTATCAGCAAATTAAGTCATTTTTTACTGCAGTGGATCCCTTGACCGAACCCAACTTTCGCGTTCGACGTAAATTCTCGCATGACGATCACTGCTGGGAGTTTATTCACTCATTTTCCAAAAAAACGTTGCTGAAAGCGTTAGCAGAGGACGAAAGCATTAAAACGCTCTCTGTTTGGTCACCCTATCTGGCGGCGGATCTGGCTGGGTTTACTGATACGGTGTCCCATGCGTTGGGTAACCCCGCGCTCAAGATCAGCTTGATTCCCGATCTGATGCAAGGATGTTTTTTGCGCACATCTGACAGCGAAGGTGTGCAAGCATTGCGTGCATCTGGACGGCTGCTCTTCTGTCATAACCCAATTGAGCGGGATGATCGTTCAGAGCTCACGCATGCCAAAGTATGGTTGGCCACTGGTGAAACGTCAGCCCGATTGGCGATTGGATCATGGAACTTTACCAATCCTGGCTGTTGCAGTGTGAAAGTGGACAGTAAAGAAGAGACACACTGGAACATTGAAGCAGGCATTGTTCGTCCTGTTTCAGTTCGAACCAAGATCGCCGGAAAAAAGCTTGAGGAAACGGATTATGCCTTTGCCAGCGTGGAATTGCTTGAGGAGGAAGGATTAGTGCTTCCTGTCCAGTTGCCCTTTGATTTGCAAGTGCGGTTTTATTGGCGATCCAGCCAATATGAGGTTTGTGGAACGTGGTTTGAAGGCAAACCCGCAAAGGATTATCAACTGAGATTGCCCGGTATTTTACACCCTATATCCCTGTGTTGGCGGGGGAGGTCGCTGGTTGGTCTTCGCACGTTAGCAACTGAACAACCAGATGATCTGTTAACGCAGCGCTTCTACACTGTGAGTACACAAGGTAAGGCTGATTGGCAGGGAATTATTCATGAAGAGGAGCAGATGTTTCGCCGTGTCAATGGCTTTGACACGTTGCACGATCTCTTGAATAGTTATATTGATGATGTGGACCCACAGGAAAACGACAGCGTACATCTTCGGGAATCGCTTCGAGAAGGTCATTCAGCGGAAGATGAACTGCCGATTAACCACTCATTCGTACACGCTAACGCCACCAGCTATTTTCGCCTGTTCTATGCGCTTGATAAACGCCGGCAATATTTATTAACGCTGCAAGATGATGAGCAACTGCATTACTGGTTATTTACCTGCCCAGGTTGTTTGTTGGAGCTGGTTGAAAAGGCTCGTGAAACGCTGGTACAGCAGCCTGGCATGATATTTGGTTGGTTTCTAGCACAAGAGGTGCAAAGTCTCTGTCAACTGGCAAAGAAACGCTACCGCAAAAAGAGCCTAGCCACCTCTCTCTGGCCGAAGTTGTCCATCGACATTCCGGCCATTCCGGCGGAGGAAGAATCACGGAAGAAATACCTCACAGTGATTAAAAAGAGGTGTAAATATGAAGCTTGATAACTGGAAAACCATAACACCATACACTGTCGCAAAGAAAATGCGTTTTGATGCTTATCAAGATGATTGGCACTATGATGCGCAAGATCCATCCATGGCGGCTCGCCAGACAGAAGGTGTCGCAGGGTTATGGAATATTCTGGCAAAACACGCTTTGGCGTTGTTGGCGGATGAAGTCGGGATGGGTAAAACCTATCAGGCGATAGGTGTGATACTGCATTTGTGGCATATAAAACCCGATGCAAAGATCCTGATAATGGTCCCTAATAAGGACATTTGTCTGCATTGGATTCGCGAGTACAAAATCTTTTTGAAGTATCATTATCGGGGTAAGAACGCTAATATTTGTAACGCCAATAAAGATCCTGTGCATGAAGCGCGGATGTTTACCAGACTGTATGAGTTGGAAAAAGATATCCGTGAATCGGCGGGGAATTTATATCTGACGACAATCCACTCGCTGAGCGGCTTGGTTCCGTTGGATGAAAAAGACAATGCGTTGGTAAACGCCGAGCGTTACGCTGCACAATTACATGCCAATATTAAAGCATCGCTTGGTGAGCAAGGTTTTGATCTGATTGTGATCGATGAAGCGCACTATTTCCGTAATCGTGATGGTCAATCTCAGCGTGCGGCGGCGGCCAAATCTTTCTTTGGTGAGGATGATGAGCGACTTGGGCAAAGGACCCTTTTATTGAGCGCAACGCCAAACCACTCCTCATCGCGTAATGTAGCGGATATTTTCAGTTACTTTATCCATCCTGAATCTGTCAGCCCAGACAGTGACGTCAAAACGCTATTAAAGACCTTTGCTATTCGACGTTTACGTAAAATGCAGGGACAAGGTATTACAAATAACAAATATAACTATCGTAATGAGCGAGTGACGGCCGCGAGTTTTGTTAATAATCCAGATGCAGAACTGTTTTTTGCGTTGTATCAGAAAGAGCTGGTAAACGCGTTAGGTGAGAAAGGGGAAAATCGTCAATTCCAGTATGGCTACCTCGAAGGATTTGAATCAACAGGTATTGTTGCCAGAGAGGACAATGATACTGAAATGGAAAATGCAGATGAGATGGCAAAGGATGCTTTTCATAGGGCACCTGACTCCGATTTGCTCACTGCATTGACGAAAGAATTTCAGCATATTTATGATCGTTTTCCGGATCACCCGAAATATGACACACTGGCGAAACAGTGTATCCCTGAGAAGCTATTTTATTCGCGAGCCTCACTTTATTCCTACAAGCATCTGGTTTTCGTGCGCCGAATTCCCTCTGTGCGTGAAATCACCCAGCGTATAAATGCCGAATACGATGAGGTGATGGCGAAAGAGATTATCTCGGCATGGGGCGTAGAATCACCGGACAAAACGCTAAAAGCATGGCGAAAAAGCGGCTGGTCGCGGAAGTATCTCAACCGATTAACTCAGGTATTGGCTGCGCAAGTACAACAAGATGAGATAGACGATGCCGTCGACAAGCTCGAAAGTGATGAAAATGACGATCGGCAACTCAACGAACTGAAGCTTTCATCGAAAATAGCCGATCTGTTTGTGGCGAAAACAAGTGGTATAAAGCGAACCGATTGCACTAACGTTAGCCAACGTTTTCGCCGACCGGAAAACTTGTTTTCTCTGTTTCTCGAGCCTGCGGCTGATTATTTCACTGCCGAGTATCACACTTATTATCGAGTGGCTGAGCAACAGCGAGATAGTTTTAGCGATGCGGCACGGGATTATCGGAGAAGCCAGTGGATCGAGCAGCAGACCCCGTTAAATTCAGCTAATACAAGCAAGCGTCAATATAACCAGCCATTGAAAACTGTCTGGGGAATGATGTTTCCTCTTCTTCCTGAACACTGCCAGCAGCAGATCCAAAAATGGCACCGTACTAATCCGGCAATTGTAGAGAATTTAGGCAGCTATCTTAAGGCTGGGTATGTGTTTGCCAGTCCAGTCATGATTGAGTTGTACTGCTGGTATACACGCTTTAGTCGCAATAATACCCTCCAAGATGTGCAAGAACGCTACCGACATTTCACGGACAGTATTGCTGACAAATTGCCTGGATCTTTATTGTTGCGCTATTTCATTAATGGTATCGAAACTTTCGAAGCAATGTGTGAAAAGATTACCGATCATAAGCTGGATGATTGGACAATGCCGTGGCGCGAGCTAACCAGCCTCTCTAGTCCTGCATGGTATGCCAGTGGTGAAACGGATAATCGGCAGCGTTTGATCCTTGGGTTTAACAGCCCCTTCTATCCCAATGTATTGGTCGCGACATCGGTGTTTCAGGAAGGCGTAAACCTGCATTTGCAATGCAATCAGGTCCATCATTATGGGATTGCGTGGACGCCGGGTGATAACGAGCAACGCGTAGGTCGTATCGATCGTTTATTCGGTCGCGTGAACCACCTGCTAAAAGAGCAGGGGAGTACTGAGCTAGGTATTCACTACCCCTATTTGGCACAGTCTTTGGATCAGGATCAACTTGCTGCGTTCATCCTGCACAAACGTAATTTTGAAGCAAAACTGGATGCCTGCGATTTTGAGCAGTTCAGCCGGGATATAAACCTTAAGGATAATGTTGGAGGCTGGGAAGACGCATTACGTAAACCACAAGTTGATCTTAAACCTGTTGATCCTTATCCAGTTTCTCTAGGGAGAAAACGAGCATCCAGTAAGGATCATAATAGGGGTTAGGTATTTTTAATAAAAATTAATTTGTTATATTAATTTTTATTTGTTGATTTATGGTGTTAATTACTTTTTCGCCAACATCCTCGGATAATGTTTGGCGATAATATCGTTCATCTGATCGATCAGGTCAGGACGTTTAAAGGTGAGATGCTCGGTGCCTTTCTGAAAGTAACGCACGCTAAAGAACTCATCCTCGTATTCCTGCTGATGGGGATTATCACGGATATGGTCCATCAGCCGGATGGTGACATCGCCTCGATTGTCGGGGATCGATTTACCATCCAGCAGATACAGCATTCTCTCCATATCAGCTAGTTGATCGCGTCGCCAGCCCCAGTTCAGGCCAAAGCCCCAACGGTTGTACGTCACCAGATTGCTGATGATGATTTTCTTGCCAAAGTAGCAAGGGTGATTGGTCTTGTAATCCCATGATAACCCTTTAAACACACCGCTTTTTCGGGGGGATTACCGTGTGATCTTACTCCCCGAATAAGTTGATAAAGCACGTAGAAAATCCGGCAGTTCATCAGGTAGCAGGTGAGGGTAGTGCGTAGCCTTTGGTGGGGGAAGGGCGCTTGCCAATTCTGATGCTGGATTGTTTTCCGCTCTGCCAGTGACAATGGCGTAGCGGAACACCTGATTACAGGCTTGGCGGATTTTACGCATTTTGTCCAATACGCCTCGCTTTTCCAGTTTGCGTAGGGCTTCCAGAATGTCGAGTGGCTTAATATCGGTAATCGGTCGCTTGCCAATGTAGGGGAAAATATCTTTCTCGAAAGATTCCATTAGGTCTTCAGAATATCCCTTTGACCAGTTCGGATGCTTGTATGCGTGCTATTCTCTGGCCAGAGCCTCGAAAGTATTATCTACACTTAGCTTCTTGGCTTGTTTCTCTGATTTCTTATCGTCACTTGGATCTCCGCCACCAGCTAAAAGACGCTTTGCTTCATCACGCTTCGCCCTAGCATCGGCAAGTGAAACATCTGGGTATACCCCCACAGCCAATAATTTTTCTTTACCGGCTATGCGATATTTTAAACGCCAGTATTTTGCACCGTTCGGATTTACTAACAGGTATAACCCGCCACCATCAGCGAGCTTGTAGGGTTTATCTTTACCTTTGGCAGTACCGATCTGACGGGCATTTAACTTCACTTGGGGGTATCTCATTTCATTGAACCTGCGAATACCCCCAAATATACCCCCACATGATTGTAGATTTCAATAGACGGCTGTAGACGTAGAAATACTAAGATATGGCTATATTGCTTGATTTATTTGGGTTTTGTAGACTTGAGTGGACGTTTCGAGAACTTGAAAATGGTACGCCCTACAGGATTCGAACCTGTGACCTACGGCTTAGAAGGCCGTTGCTCTATCCAACTGAGCTAAGGGCGCATTTCAAAAAAGAAATGGCTGTTGCTTGTCACAACAGTGGGCTGGATTATACCCACACGTCTCAGTGAGTCAACGGGTTGGCGCTAGATTTACGCTATACGGTGAATCCCTGTACAACTTTGGTGTAATGTCGCTTTCTCAGGTGTGATTTTTTTGCACAATTGCGAGCCTCGTCCACATGAACTACACATAGCAATGAAAATTTCAGTTTTATCTGCTAGATGCGTTCAGTAATTCTTTTCAAGTTATGAACGGACGTATTCTGCCCCCTGTGCTGTTGGTACACTATGCCCGCATTCGTGGGTTTTGGATGAGTGTGGGCTGCTTTCACGTGCCGGGTTTGTCGCCTGGTCATTTGTGGAACCGCTATTTTGTCGAACTTTGGAACCTTTTGATTTATGAACATTCTTTCATCCGCATTCTTGCGCGTTTGTCTGCTGGCAATATTGATGCTGTCTGTTGGCTATGCATCGGCGGCGAGTGCGGATTCTGATCCTGACCCACAGCCCGCGCAGACCGAGGCGCCCGTAAAAATTAATGTTGATGCTGAGTTGATCAAGCTGCAAAAACAGTTAGATAACATCAAGCAGCAGGTTTCAGGCACCAATAGCGACAGCAAGTTTGGCGCGTTGAATGACACAACGCAGGAACTGGTGAATAGCGCCAATGAGCTTGCTAATGCTGTGACACCGCAGCGGGCTCAAATTCAGGCTCAGTTGGATGTCTTAGGGCCAGCGCCAGAGTCTGGCTCCAGTATTAATGAAACCAATGAAGTGACGCGTAAGCGAAACAGTCTGAATGCGCAAAAAGCAAAAATGGATGCGCAGGTCGAGCAGATTCAGGCTTTACGCACTGGTGCGGCGAATCTGTCCGCGCAAATTGTGACTCTGCGCCGTAATGCGCTGAAAACGCAGCTGGCATTGAATTCCGGTAGCATTCTGGGCGGACGCTTCTGGGCGCCGATTGTGGCCCCGCAGGCTGAAGATGCACGCCGCCTGAGCACCTTTCAGGATCAATTAAGTGACGCCTTTACAGTGGCCTGGGAGCCAGACTGGCGTTACGGTTCCGCACTCCTGATTTTGATCGCTATGGCTATGAGTTCCACGGGGCGCCGGTATCTGGAGAAATGTCTGGCCTGGGCGGGAATTAACTGGCTACCGGAAGGGCGTCTGCGGCGGAGTTTTTTAGCCACTGCGTCGGTTATTTCAACGGTGGTCACGATCGGTATTGCGGTAAATCTGATCGACTTTACGTTTACGCGCCACGGTGAGGCTTCAGAACGCGTTGTGTCGTTCCTTGATGCGTTGGTGAGACAGGCAATCTTCTGTTCGATGATCGCTGGATTGGGGCGCGCGTTTCTTTCGAATCAGCGTCCTTCATGGCGTTTACCTGCGATTGCTAACCCCGTCGCAAAAGCCATGAAGCCGTTTCCTGTCGTTGCCGCGGGCATTATTCTGATCTTCGGTTTTATTGAACAAGTGACAGCGACGGTGGGAACATCGGTCGCGGCAACCATTATGGTGAACGGCTTATCTGCCCTGTTCCTGGCCTTTACTGCGGGGACGATCACGCTGAAAAGCGATCAGATTCGTCGGCAAATGGTGCATTCAGGGGAACAGCCGGAAGCGCGTTCGACATTATCTGGCATTATTCATCTTGCCGTATTGGCGACGGCGTTTGCTATTTTGGTGTCGCTGGTCATCGGTTATATCTCACTGGCTCGCTTCCTGGCGTTCGAACTGGTGTGGATCGGCATGGTGTTCTCCTGCCTGTATTTGTTCTCAACGTTTATTACCGATATCTGCGAAAGCCTCTTTTCTCCCAACAATGCCTGCGGCAAGCGAATGAAAAATTCGCTTAATCTGGACGATCGGCATTTGGCTCAGGCCACATTGATTCTGTCGGCCGGTGGTAAAGTCCTGTTAATTTTAATGGCAGCCGTCGCCTTACTTAACGGAACGTTTGGTACGACGACCCCTCTGGAACTCGTGCAAAAAGCCGTTGAAATCTGGGGCGGAAAAGGGCTGGAAACGCTGAGCATCGTGCCGGCGCATCTGGTCAATGCTATTCTCTTTCTGGTGGTGGGGGTTTATGTTTTACGCTCATCAAAACGCTGGCTGGAAGACGAATTCCTTCCTAAAACGACGTTAGAACGCGGAATCCGAGCGTCGCTGGTGACGCTGTTCAGCAACATCGGCTACATCCTGATTATCCTGCTGACGTTGGCGACATTAGGGATTGAATGGAACAAGCTGGCATGGATTGTCAGCGCATTGTCGGTGGGTATCGGTTTTGGTTTACAGGAGATCGTGAAGAACTTTATCTCTGGCCTGATTTTGTTGACGGAGCGCCCGGTGAAAGTAGGCGACTCGGTCAGTATCAGCGGGGTTGAAGGGGATATCCGACGGATTAATGTGCGTGCAACGGAAATTCAGCTGGGCGATCGTTCGACGGTGATCGTTCCTAACTCCCAATTTATTTCGCAGAATGTGCGCAATATTACGATGGGGAACCCATTTGGGGTTGCCACGCTGGCGCTGACGTTCCCGCTGGATATCGACCCTGAAGAAGTTCGGACGCTTTTGCTGGATGCTTACATCAGCCATGAGGCGATTCTGGAAACACCCGCACCGTCAGTGAAGTTCAGTCAGTTAAACCCAACGGGCATGGTACTGAGCGTCACGGGCTATGTCAGCAGCCCGAGAATGGTATCGGAAGCGAAGAGCGACCTGCTGTTTGAGATTATCAAGCGGCTACGGGCCTCAAATATTCCGCTGGCCGTACCGCAGAAGATGGTGCTGGAAAACTCAGGGCTTGCGCTGCCTGACGGCATGTCGGGTGAGGAGAAATAATTTTCTCAGCCATCCGTTATCCGGCAGTGAACGGGTAACGGATGAACATCGAGCCGTGCTTACAGGACGTAAAACGCGGCTATTTTTCCTGCTGTTTAATCATGTCGAGATAGATTTCACGCAACCGCTGAGTAATTTTTCCAGGCTTGCCGTCGCCGATTGTTTTTCCATCCAGCATCACGACGGGGAGAACCAGCATGGTGGCTGAACTGACAAAAATCTCTTTGGCGTGATACGCCTCTTCCGGCGTAAAAAAGCGTTCTTCCAGCGCAATGCCCTCTTTTTCTGCCAGCTTGAGCAGCGACTGACGCGTAATACCGTGCAGAATCGCGTTGCTGAGTGGGCGGGTTACAATCGTGTTGTCATGCAGGACGATGTAGCAGTTGCAGGAACTGCCTTCGGTAATGAAACCGTCTTCAACAAAGAAAGCGTCGTCGGCCTGATTAGCATGGGCATACTCTTTTGCCAGGCTGGCAGCGAGTAGGCTGACGGTTTTGATGTCCCGACGATGCCAGCGAATATCCTCAGTGGTGACAACGTGCAGGCCCGTTGTGGCTTTCGGGTTACCGACCAGCGAACGTGCCTGAGTGAATAACACCAGTGTGGATTTGACGTCAGCAGAAGGGAAATAGAAATCACGATCGCTGGCATTACCGCGGCTCAGCTGTAAATAGATCGCGCCTTCTTTCAGATCGTTTTTATTGATCAGTGCATCGTGAATCTCTTTGAGCGCCTCAGGTGTGACAGGCAACGTGAGCGATAGCTCGCGGCAGGAACGTTGCAGGCGAGTGATATGATCGGCGAAATCAACCAGCTTGCCATCGATGACCGCCGTCACTTCATAGACAGCATCGGCAAATAGGAAACCACGGTCAAATACAGAAATTTTTGCTTCATTTTCTTCTAAATACTGTCCATCAACATAAACAAGACGTTGCATCACAACACTCCTTAATAGTTGCTCAATGCAGGTTAACGCGCGTTATCCCCACAATAATGCGTTGGGCGGTAATATTTCGCTACCGTTATAGTACAGTCCGTTAGTGCGATCGCGCTGCAAGAGCAGCGGGCCATCCAAATCGACCACGGCGGCACCTTGTGCCACGATAAATGCGGGTGCCATCGAGAGTGATGTACTCACCATGCAGCCGACCATAATTTTTAAGCCTTGCTCCAGCGCGTGTTTTCGCAGACGCAGGGCTTCGGTGAGTCCACCGGTTTTATCCAGTTTGATATTGATCATGTCATAGCGGCCGACCAGAGCGGTCAGCGATTGACTGTCATGACAGGATTCATCGGCACAGACGGGAATCGGGCGGGGCAAGTCTGCCAGCACATCGTCTTTGCCTGCCGGGAAAGGTTGCTCGATCATCGTTACGCTAAGCGCCGCGAGTTCAGGAACCAGCGTCAGATAGCGTTCGGCGTCCCATCCTTCATTGGCATCCACAATCAGGCGAGTCGATGGCGCACCTTCGCGCACGGCAGCGACTCTGGCCAGATCGTCTGCATCGGCCAGTTTTAGTTTGAGAAGAGGGCGACTAGCATGATGCATTGCGGCGTGGCGCATACGGTCTGGCGTATCCAGCGATAGGGTATAGGCTGTCTCCAACGGCGTAGGCGAAGGGAGATCCAAACGCTGCCAAATGCGCTGCTGATACTGTTTGCATTCCAGATCCCAGAATGCACAATCGAGCGCATTGCGCGCCGCGCCTGCGGGCAGGATGGTTTGCAGCGTCTCTCGATCTAAACCGTTACGGACGTCGCTGTGCAGTGAAGCAACCTGTGCCATTACGCTGTCGAGGGATTCGCTGTAGCGTGAATAAGGAACGCATTCGCCGTAGCCTGTCACGTTGCCGGACTGGAGCGCCACCACAACGACATCCGCCTGACGCTTGCTGCCACGTGAAATGGTAAATGCGCCTTCTATTGGCCAACTCTCGGTGAAATATCGCATCTCAGTCATAAGCTTACTCTCGGATTAACCATCCTGTGCCTCACTGGCATCAGTGCCTTATTTGCAAGGCCTGAACGGGTCATCAAGTGTAATGCTTCTTCCGGTGCGTATTCTCCATTTTTCGCGATCGTAGCCAGAAATCGATGAGGCTTAATTCCGAGCTGGAAAAATTTATGAGCACGGTATCGACAGGGCGAATTATCTGAGATAGCTTGAATAAGCTCATCACACTTCAGGTCGCCTGTACCCTTGTAGTTAACGAAATTGTAGTTAACGAAAGCTGTCGTCAACGAAAACGGGTTTACTGCGATTTGAATGATGCTGAGTAGAGTGCCTTTACAGGCACTGCGTCGCTCGGACGGTCCGGGCGCTCACGTTAATCTGAGGATGTTATGGCTGATTCTACTTCTCCGCGCCGTTTTACGCGCATCGATCGTCTTCCCCCGTATGTATTTAATATTACTGCTGAATTAAAAATGGCTGCGCGTCGTCGCGGCGAAGATATTATTGATTTCAGCATGGGTAATCCTGACGGCCCGACCCCTCCTCATATCGTGGAAAAACTCTGTACGGTCGCACAACGCGAAGATACTCACGGATATTCGACATCCCGAGGCATTCCGCGCTTACGTCGTGCGATCTCCCGCTGGTACGCCGATCGCTATGAGGTTGATATCGATCCTGAAAGCGAAGCGATCGTCACGATTGGTTCCAAAGAGGGGCTGGCGCACCTGATGCTGGCAACGTTGGATCATGGTGATACCGTGCTGGTACCTAACCCCAGTTATCCGATTCACATTTATGGTGCGGTGATTGCCGGGGCGCAGGTGCGTTCTGTGCCGCTGGTGGAAGGCGTCGATTTCTTTAATGAATTAGAACGCGCGATCCGCGAAAGTATTCCGAAGCCGAAAATGATGATTCTCGGTTTCCCGTCGAACCCGACAGCGCAGTGTGTCGAGCTGGATTTCTTTGAACGCGTTGTGGCGTTGGCGAAACAGTACGGCGTGCTGGTGATCCACGATCTGGCTTATGCCGACATCGTGTATGACGGCTGGAAAGCGCCGTCGATCATGCAGGTTCCCGGCGCGAAGGACATCGCGGTAGAGTTCTTCACGTTGTCAAAAAGCTACAACATGGCGGGCTGGCGTATCGGCTTTATGGTCGGCAACCCGGAGCTGGTCAACGCGCTGGCGCGAATTAAGAGCTACCACGATTACGGCACGTTTACGCCGTTGCAGGTGGCGGCGATTGCTGCATTGGAAGGCGATCAGCAATGTGTACGGGACATCGCCGAGCAGTATCGCCAGCGCCGTAACGTTTTGGTGCGTGGTCTGCACGAGGCAGGCTGGATGGTTGATGAGCCAAAAGCGTCAATGTACGTCTGGGCGAAAATTCCTGAAGCCTATGCGCATCTGGGGTCGCTGGAGTTTGCCAAGCGACTGCTGTCGGAAGCGAAGGTTTGCGTCTCCCCCGGTATTGGCTTTGGCGATTATGGCGATACCCATGTGCGGTTCGCCTTAATTGAGAACCAGGATCGTATTCGGCAAGCGGTGCGCGGTATTAAGGCCATGTTCCGTGCTGACGGTCTCTTACCGACCACCAAATCCTTACCCAGCAAGGGCACGGCTGCCTGATGTCCACCGCTCCCGGTTGTCTGACCGGGAGCACATAAACATGCCGTGACAGCGGCTTATCATTTGCTAGAATGCCTACCGTTAATCTCAATCAGGATGAGTTTGTCATGTCATTATCACTGTCTAAAATTTCTGCGTTAACGCTGCTTTGCGTCACGCTGGCCGGGTGCCAACAAACAGGAACGTCTGCCCAAAAAGGAACGGTGGCAGGTCAGTCTTCTGCGGTAACGGTTTCTCCTAACGATCAAATGAATCAACTGGCGTCGCTGGTGGCGGCTACCCGCTATCTCAAATCGAAGTGTAACCGCAGCGATCTGCCCGATGATGCGACGGTTGCTAATGTCGCGTTGGCTGTAGCAAAACAACGAGGCTGGAATGTCGCGAGCTATCAGGCTTTACCGCAGCGCAGTGAAAGCCTGTACCAAGGGTTATTGAAAGACAGTACGCCAAAAGAGGCGCAGTGTTCGGAATTTAACCGTACGCTGACGCCGTTTATTGATGCCATTCGCAGCCGAGGCTAAGGCGTAGCGTTTCCACTTTCATCGTCGGCGGAACGTTCATTCTCGTTGAATTTTCCGCCCGGCCAATCTTCCAGCGCTTCCAGAATAAACACCTCGCCTTCTACGCTGAAAATGGTCATATCCTGCTGGATCTGCTCTATGGTCAGCCCTTCTATTGGTGAATCCCCTTCACGGAATTGCAGACCGTTGAGCGTGATGCTGCGCTTGGCTTCATCCGATGTATAAACATGCGCGCTGTAGGCCAGCGGCGGAATCTCACCATTGCTGATGGCGGGTAGCGGCAGCGTGGTCCTCTTCTCTGAGGAGGCTGGCGTATGGGTATGGGGGGCTTCTTGATGAGGTGTCACCGCAGGAGTCGCTGGTGTTTGCTCCTCTGCCGCAGGCAAGGTGGCTGCTTGAGCCGCTAACGTGGTCGTCGGAGAAGCGGGGCTCCCCCAGCGCTGATGGCTGAACCAGCCGAGTGCGATAAAAAGCAGAGCATAAATAATCATCAGATAACCGGGCATTGGGTATCTGGCAAGCCGCGCTGGCTGTGAGTGTGTCGTTGCGTCCGGTGCGTTATCCACGCGCTCATCCTTAAGTGTTTAGGGGGTACTTAGGTCGTGTAGCATCACATCATAAACCAAAGTCGGGCGAGTAGGATGGTGCCGTCTGCCTTATTTTGCAAAAAATAGAAAGAGCCAGAAAACTGAATCTCTCGGTTATGTGACAGTTCCTCCAATTTGATTAAAAACTATTACAGTCATAATAATCACAGATGGAATCTTGATGCGGGTCGCAAAAAAAACGTGTGAATTTGCTTTAATGAAACCATGTTTTACCATTGTAGGTATAACGTTTCTTTTTGTGTTCGATAATCAATCAGCGTGGGGTGGTGCCATCATCATTTAATTAACAGTCCCGAGTGTTAAATGGGCAGTATTATTATGTGGTTTTTTACTACAGATAGTGTGCTGCTTTTTTATCAATAAGGGACGTGCCAATCTGCCACGACATTAAGAATAAAAGTACTTTTAAAGTATGCGATTAACATCGCAGGGTTTTGTGCGGATTTATTTTTCTATTTTAATAATTAAAAAATACTGAGGGATAAAATGTTTAGAACGGTTATTGGGACTGGTCGTTTACGCACCTGTGCGGTAGCTATTGCCCTTTCCGGGATCGTGCTTTCTGGGTGTGATAATAGTCAGAAACCCGTAGCAGAAGCGGCTCCGCCAGATTTGCAGGTGAAAACGGCACCGTTTGGTTGGGCTGCGCAATATCATAATACGGATGGTAAATTTTATGCGACGACGGGGGGCGAGGGTGCGCATGAAAATAGCATTTATGTCGTCACCAGCCGTCAGGAATTAAAAGATGCATTAAATAATATCCGCAGCCCCCGTTATATCGTCGGTGATGCCGATGCGGAATTGAAGGCAAAATTAGAACCCAAAATTATCTACTGGCAAGGTACTATCCGTGGTGATGACTTAGGCAATGGACGCTATGCCAATGCTGAGGATTATAAAACTAAACCGAATAAAACAACGTTTGATTTTGATTTATACGTCAAAGCGTTCGATCAAAATTATATGGCGCAGTTGAAAGCGACGGCGGATGCCGGTGGAGGCGACGCGGAGGCGGCCAGTACACAGCTTAGCCTGTTGAAAAAGCAGAATGGTCAACGTTCGCAGTATGCCAACAACCAGAAGGCGCAGATTCAATTTCAGGTACCACCCAATACCACGATTTTAGGCGTGGGTAGCGAAGCCAAACTGGTGGAAGGCTATTTATCCCTCAATACTCTGAGCAACACGTTCGGCAAAACGGATAACAGCAACATCATTATCCGTAATATTACGTTTCAGGCACCGCGTGACTTTGCTCCCGCTTGGGATGCGGGCGACGGCGATAAAGGCAACTGGAATGCGCGTTATGATTCCGTATCGATTAATGCCAGCAAAAATGTCTGGATCGATCACTGCACGTTTACGGACGGTGAATATCCAGATCATTTAGAACCGGTGCTATTTGGTAAGCCTATCCAGCGCCACGACGGCTTGCTGGATATAGAAGACGGTGCCGATTACCTGACGATTTCCTACAACATCTTCGGCCAACATGACAAAACGGTATTAATTGGCTCCGGCGATGGTGATAAAGGGGAATACCGAATCACGTTTGAAGGCAATTTATGGGACAACAGCGTGCAGCGTTCACCGCGCGTGCGTTTTGGTCAGGTGCATTTGCTGAATAACTACCATCGTGGGGCAACGGATACGAATTACCCCATTCTGTACGCCATTGGGATGGGCTTCGATTCATCCATTCTTTCCGAAAGTAACGTGTTTAATTTCCAGGGCGGCGGGGCGGATGAAAAGCTGATTATCGGTGCCTACAAGGGAAGCAAATTTAAAGACAACGGCTCCTGGTTCAATGGCAATCCGGCAAGCAATTTGAATCAAATCGCATTAGACAAATGCAGCACATTGCAAGAAGCCGAGAAGGCAGCTGCCACAAATTCTGGGAAAGCTGTACCTGCATGGGCGCTGGAAACCTGCACCAATGAACTGGAATGGAGCCCGCCTTATACGTATAGCGCAGGGAAATCCATTGCCGCCGTTGAGAAATACGTCCTGGAGAATGCCGGTGCGGGGAAACTGGATATTGCTCTGCCGTAGATCGTCTGATTCAACCCGTTATTTTTTTATTCGATTTTTATCTGTAAACCCTCTGCCGATAGGTTTCGCTCTGTGGCAACGATCCTGCCATAGGGTGAAATATATCGGGCAAAATAATAGTAAAAATACAGGAAATACTATGACTGATTTTTTACCTCGTACCCGTCTTACGCTCTGCACGACATTAGTCCTGAGCGGCCTGATTGCTGGATGCAGCGATAGCGACTCAACGCCGGATGTCGGTGTTGATCGTTCCGCCGCACCACAAAATCTTAAAGTGCCGACGTTGGCTTATGATGACCGCAGCGTGGTACTTGCCTGGGAAAAACCGACCAAACCTGCCGCTGGTATTAAGGATTACCGTGTCTACATGAATGGAACCTTGCTGGGCGGAACCATTGATAACCAGAACACCCATTCACCGGCCAAGCCCTATATCGATAATTTCTACAATTCGATCGATACCGATAACTGGCATGTCCGCGTCAGCTTCCATAATTTCAAGGTGGCTAATCTGTCACCGGAAACGGAATACCGCTTCACGGTGCGTGCGCTTTATGACGACGGCAAAGAATCCGTTGATAGTGAAACCGTCGTGCAGAAAACGACGGCGACACCAGCTTCACTGAATGTGACCAACTATGGTGCGAAAGGCGATGGCTTAACCAACGACACGGTGGCGATTCAGAAGGCGATTGATGACTGTACGCCAACTGCTTATCCGAAAGGATGTAAAGTCGTGGTTGAAGGGGGAACGTTTAAAACGGGGGCGCTGTTCCTGCACAGCGATATGACGTTTGAAGTCGGGAAGGGCGCCACATTGCTGGGGTCGGCAAACGGTGACGATTATCCGCTCGCCCGTGGCTACTATCTCTACCCTTACAGCTCACCTAAATTGCCGAAGCGTCCGCCTTCTCTGATTAACGTACTGGAAGCAGACGATCAGGGAAGCAGCCATGCAGGCACCTTTAAAAATATTCGTATCGTCGGGCAGGGCACCATTGATGGCAACGGCTGGACGCGTGGCATTAAAGCCACCGATACAAACATTACTGAACTTGATGAGTTAAAGAATGAATTGCCGCTCTACCGTGCGAGTAAAGCCGCCAACGTTGGCAGTGACGGTATTCTGGCAAAAGACCAAACGGCAAAAGCCGTTGCTGAAGGAATGCTACTGGATGAGGCGTACAAAAACCGACGCTCTAGCCTGATGACGCTGCGCGGCGTGAGCAACATGTACCTGGAAGGGCTGACGATTCTGAACCCAGCTTTCCACGGTGTGATGGTGCTGGAATCCGAAAATGTGGCGATGAATGCGCTGGTACACACGACGTATGATGCCAATAATGCGGATGGCATTGAATTCGGCAATAGCCAGAGCGTCATGGTATTTAATAACTTTTTTGATACGGGTGATGACAGCGTAAACTTTGCGGCGGGATACGGTGCCGAAGTGGCAACGCTGGGGCAAAAAGCGCAGAGCGGTGCCTGGATCTTCAATAACTACTTCCGCCGTGGGCATGGTGCGGTGGTCACGGGTAGCCATACCGGTGCCTGGATTGAAAAAATTGTTGCTGAAGATAACGTAATGAATAAGACGGATGTTGGCCTGCGCATGAAGAGCCGACCTTATTATGGTGGTGGCTCGCGTGACGTGGTATTCCGTAATAACGCGATGCGTGATATTGTCAACGAGCCGTTTGTGTTCACGATTAAATATAAAGCGGACGTGAACGATACCCAGCCTGCCGCTGAGCCCGCACAGTTCCGTGATGTGACGGTATCCAACGTCACGGTTGATGGGACCGCGAAGAAAAACAGCATCTTGGTCGATGGGATGACCATCGCTGAAATGGCTGATGCGTATAAGTTCTCTTTTGGACGTGATGCCTATCACCAAGGCTTGCATTTTGAGAATGTAAAATTCAAAAATGTAAAAGCGACGGACATTACGTTCTTAAAGAACAGTGAATTTAAAAATGTCATTTTTGAGAATGTACTGGGAGCCTGGAATTTCGGCCATATTGAAAATATCAGACTCGAAGACCGTGTAAATAATGATGCCGCGCTGACGACCAGCGGTGATGAGACCATCACCCGGGAAGCCGCAACGGAATAAGGCATTTTCCCCACGCTAATCGGCGTGGGGAGTATTATGGATGATTACCTATGGCACGATTGCAAGCTTTCAAAGATCCGTCTTTTCATTCGTTGGTTGCCACTTTTCGGTCACTGCCAGCCCCACTGATCCGACGTATCGCGTTGGGGCTGATTTTGCTGCTGATTTGTCAGCAGTTAGCCGTATTGACCTGGCGCTTTCTCCTCCCTGAAGACTCACGCATTGCTGGCGTGTCGGTCGCGCCTGCCCAGGCGAAAGAAAAAACCGCTACGCTGGGTGATTTTACCTTATTCGGCCATGCCCCCGATGCCGATGCGTCTGCGGTTAACGACGCCGCATTATCCGGCGATATTCCGCTAACCTCGTTGAATATCAGCCTGACTGGGGTGTTGGCGAGTGGAGACGCCAAGCGTTCGATTGCCATTATCGCTAAAGATAGTCAGCAATACAGTCGCAACGTCGGCGATGCCATTCCGGGCTATGAAGCCAAAATTGTGACTATCTCTACCGATCGTGTCGTGCTCCAGTATCAGGGGCGCTACGAGGCGCTGCATTTGTATCAGGAAGACTTATCTCAGGAAGGAAAGGCGGCTGGCACATTTAGCCAGGTGAAAGACGAGATACAAAAAGATCCCTTCTCGGCGCAGGACTACTTGACCATTTCTCCCGTCACGGAAGAAGAAGTACTGAAAGGATATCAGTTAAACCCCGGCAAAAATCCCGATCTTTTTTACCGCGCAGGCTTGCAGGATAACGATCTCGCGGTGTCATTAAACGGCATGGATTTACGCGATGCGGATCAGGCACAGCAGGCGATGGCGCAGCTAGCCGGGATGAGCAAATTTAATTTGACCGTCGAGCGTGATGGTCAACAGCAGGATATATATCTGGCACTGGATGGAGACCACTAATTTGTTTAGCAAAGGACAGGGATTTTTTAAGCGTCAGGTTTTTTCGAAGAACAAAAACCAATGGCTTGGTCAACTACGCCGCAAGAGTATGTTGTTGCTCAGCGGGAGCGTTTTGTTGATGGCGTCATCATTGGCGTGGAGCGCCGAATTTTCCGCCAGTTTTAAGGGCACGGATATTCAGGAATTTATTAATACCGTCAGCAAGAATTTGAATAAGACGGTCATTATCGATCCGTCGGTCAGCGGAACGATTACCGTACGCAGCTATGACATGATGAATGAAGAACAGTATTACCAGTTCTTCCTAAGCGTGCTGGATGTTTATGGATTCACCGTGATTCCGATGGATAACAACGTCCTGAAAATTATTCGCTCGAAGGATGCGAAATCGACGTCGATGCCGCTGGCGACGGATGAACAGCCGGGCATTGGCGATGAGGTGGTGACGCGCGTCGTGCCAGTCAACAACGTCGCTGCCCGTGATTTGGCACCGCTGCTGCGTCAGTTGAATGACAACGCCGGAGCTGGGAGCGTGGTACATTACGAACCATCGAACGTGCTGCTGATGACTGGGCGCGCGGGTGTGATCAAGCGGCTGATGACGATTGTCGAACGGGTTGATCAGACCGGTGACCGGAATGTGACCAGCGTGCCGCTGTCTTACGCTTCTTCCACGGAAGTGGTGAAGATGGTGAATGAACTGAACAAGATGGATGAAAAATCTGCCTTGCCAGGTATGCTGACCGCCAATGTGGTGGCGGACGAACGAACCAACTCGGTGCTAGTGCGCGGAGAGCCGAATTCACGCCAGCGCGTGATTGATATGATCAAGCAGCTCGATCGCCAGCAGGCAGTGCAGGGCAATACCAAAGTCATCTATCTCAAATACGCCAAGGCTACCGATCTGGTCGAAGTGCTCACGGGCGTAGGCGACAGTATCCAAACCGACCAACAAAACGCGCTGCCCGCGCTGCGCAAAGACATCTCGATTAAAGCACACGAACAAACCAACTCGCTGATTGTGAATGCCGCACCGGACATCATGCGCGATCTGGAACAGGTGATTGCACAACTGGATATCCGTCGTCCGCAGGTATTGGTCGAAGCGATCATCGCGGAAGTACAAGATGCCGATGGGATGAATCTCGGCGTACAGTGGGCCAATAAAAATGCAGGGGTAACACAGTTCACCAATACAGGATTACCGATCACGACAATGATGGCGGGAGCGGACCAGTTTCGGCGTGATGGAACGCTTGGCACGGCAGCGACGAGTGCACTTGGCAGCTTCAACGGCATTGCCGCGGGCTTCTATCAGGGCAATTGGGGCATGCTGATGACGGCGCTGTCCAGCAATAGCAAGAACGATATTCTGGCGACGCCCAGTATTGTGACGCTGGATAATATGGAAGCGACGTTTAATGTCGGTCAGGAAGTGCCCGTATTGGCGGGTTCGCAGACGACATCCGGTGACAACGTTTTCCAAACGGTAGAGCGTAAAACGGTCGGTATCAAGCTGAAGGTGAAGCCGCAAATCAACGAAGGTGACTCCGTCTTGCTGGAAATCGAGCAGGAAGTCTCCAGCGTGGCAGATTCTGCCTCCAGCAGCAGCGCCGAATTAGGCGCAACATTCAATACACGTACTGTCAATAACGCAGTTCTGGTCAGTAGTGGTGAAACCGTCGTGGTGGGTGGGTTATTGGATAAAAGTACGCGTGAGTCCTCAAGTAAAGTCCCCCTGTTGGGCGATATTCCCATTTTGGGATACTTGTTCCGTTCTAATAGTCAAGAAACGTCAAAGCGTAACCTGATGCTGTTTATCCGTCCTTCTATTATCCGCGATCGTAGCCAATACCAGAGTGCCTCTGCCAGTAAGTATCACTCATTTAACGCTGAAGAAGAGAAGCAGCGAAACGTGAGTAACGGTGAGGGAGGTCTTCTGGATAATGACTTGCTGCGCTTGCCGGAAGGTGGGAACGCCTATACGTTCCGTCAGGTGCAGTCCTCTATTGTAGCGTTCTATCCGGCGGACGGGAAATGAGCGACATTGCCTCCCAGATGATAGAACTACGCCCCATATTGCCTTTCGCCTATGCGCGATCGCAGCAAATTTTGCTGTTGCAGGGGGAAAATGAGGCGAACCTTCAGACTATTTGTGTCTCACAGACGCTGCCAGCCGCTTTGCTGGAAGCGCGTCGTGTTGCAGGCTGTTCGCTCAGGGTTGAACGCGTTACAGACGAAGAGTTTGAACGGCAATTAGTCATTAGCTATCAGCGCGACTCGGAAGAAGCGCGCCGTATGATGGAGGATATCGGTAATGAGATGGACTTCTATACGCTGGTGGAAGAGCTGCCAGACAGCGATGATTTGCTCGATGCCGATGACGACGCGCCGATTATCCGCCTCATCAACGCCATGTTGACCGAAGCGATTAAGAATAAAGCGTCAGATATTCATATCGAAACGTACGAGCGCTATTTACTGATCCGTTTCCGCGTTGACGGCGTGCTCCGTGAGATTTTGCGTCCACAGCGTAAGCTGGCTTCGCTGCTGGTGTCGCGTATTAAGGTCATGGCAAAGCTGGATATTGCGGAAAAGCGTGTCCCGCAGGATGGACGCATGGCGCTGCGAGTGGGGGGGCGGGCGATTGACGTTCGTGTCTCCACGCTGCCGTCGAACTACGGTGAGCGCGTTGTGCTGCGTTTGCTGGATAAAAACAGCGTTAAGCTCGATCTTGAACTGCTGGGCATGTCGGAACGCAATCGGCAACTGCTGGACAGCCTGATCCATCGTCCTCATGGCATTATTCTGGTCACGGGTCCGACAGGATCGGGGAAAAGTACCACGCTTTACGCCGCGCTCAGCCGCCTGAATGCCTCGGAACGTAACATCATGACGGTGGAAGATCCCATCGAGTATGAGCTGGAAGGCATCGGGCAAACGCAGGTCAATACCAAGGTCGATATGACGTTTGCCCGCGGGCTGCGTGCCATCCTGCGTCAGGACCCGGACGTCGTGCTGGTGGGGGAAATTCGTGATGGTGAAACGGCGCAGATTGCCGTGCAGGCCTCGCTGACCGGTCACCTTGTGTTATCCACGCTGCATACCAATAGTGCGCTGGGCGCGCTGTCCCGCTTGCAGGATATGGGCGTTGAGCCTTTCCTGTTGTCAACTTCTCTGCTGGGCGTACTCGCGCAGCGTCTGGTCAGGACGCTGTGTTCTGACTGTAGCCAGCCACAACCAGTCGATCCGGTTCAGGCTGAACTGATGGGGATCGCGCCCGGTACGCTGCTGCATAACCCGATTGGCTGCCCGCAGTGTAGCTTTACCGGCTACCGGGGACGTATCGGTATTCATGAGCTGGTGCTGATTAATGACGACGTCCGCGCGGCGATCCACCGCAGTGACGGTGAAATGGCGATTGCGCAGATTCTGGGAGAGAAGCGCACCACCATTCGTCAGGACGGGTTGGATAAGGTACTGGCGGGGCTTACGACCTGGGAAGAAGTGGTTCGCGTAACCAAAGAGGAATGATATGGCACAGTACCACTATCAAGCGCTGGATGCGCAGGGAAAAAAATGCCGTGGCGTTCAGGAGGCCGACTCTGCCAGACAGGCGCGTCAGCTATTACGGGAGCGCGGGCTGGTGCCGCTGTCGGTTGATGAAAACCGAGGCGCACAGCAAAAATCTGGTTCTACCGGATTATCCCTACGTCGCAAAATTCGGATCAGCACCTCAGATTTGGCGCTATTAACTCGCCAGTTGGCCACGCTGGTAGCGGCGTCGTTACCGCTGGAAGAGGCGCTGGATGCGGTGGCGAAACAGAGCGAAAAACCACAGCTGAGCCAACTGATGGCGGCGGTGCGCAGCAAGGTCATGGAAGGCCACTCGTTGGCCGATGCCATGAAATGCTTCCCCGGCAGCTTTGAACGGCTGTATTGCGCGATGGTCGCCGCAGGCGAGACGTCCGGTCACCTTGATGCCGTGTTGAACCGATTAGCGGACTACACCGAGCAGCGCCAGCAGATGCGCAGCCGCATTCAGCAGGCGATGATTTACCCGTGCGTATTAACCGTGGTCGCGATTGCGGTAGTCAGCATTTTGCTGTCCGTTGTGGTGCCGAAAGTCGTCGAGCAATTTATTCATATGAAGCAAGCGCTACCGCTTTCAACCCGCGTGTTGATGGGGATGAGCGATGCCGTGCGCACGTTTGGGCCGTGGATGCTGCTGGCATTGTTGGCTGGATTTATGGCGTTTCGCGTGATGCTGCGACAGGAAAAGCGGCGCGTCAGCTTTCATCGACGCATGCTGCATTTACCGCTGATCGGCCGCATCGCGCGTGGCTTAAATACGGCACGTTACGCGCGGACGCTCAGCATTCTTAACGCCAGTGCGGTGCCGCTGTTACAGGCGATGCGCATTAGCGGCGATGTCATGAGCAATGACTATGCCCGTCATCGGCTCTCTCTGGCGACGGATGCGGTACGAGAGGGCGTCAGCCTGCACAAAGCGCTGGAACAGACGGCGCTCTTCCCCCCAATGATGCGCCATATGATCGCTAGCGGTGAACGCAGCGGCGAGCTGGACAGCATGCTAGAGCGGGCGGCGGATAATCAGGATCGGGAATTCAGTTCGCAGATGACGCTGGCGCTGGGGCTATTTGAGCCGCTGCTGGTGGTCAGCATGGCGGCGGTGGTGTTGTTTATCGTACTCGCGATTTTACAACCGATTCTGCAACTGAATACGTTAATGAGTTCGTAAGAGAACCAACAATTGAATGAGGAAAAGTAAGGATGCAACAGTCTCAGCGTGGTTGTGGACAAAATAGTTATGGTCAGAGCGGTTATCGTCAGCGTGGGTTTACCCTGTTGGAAATTATGGTGGTCATCGTCATTCTCGGCGTACTGGCGAGCCTGGTGGTGCCTAATCTGATGGGGAATAAGGAAAAAGCGGATCGGCAAAAAGCCGTCAGCGATATTGTCTCTCTGGAAAGCGCACTCGACATGTACAAGCTGGATAACAACCGCTATCCGTCCACAGAGCAGGGGCTGAAGGCGCTGGTAACGAAGCCGACGGTACAGCCGGAACCGCGTAACTACCCAGCCGATGGCTATATTCGCCGCCTGCCACAGGATCCGTGGGGCACGGACTATCAGCTGCTGAACCCAGGACAGCACGGCAAACTGGATATCTTCTCTCTGGGGCCAGATGGCATGCCGGGAACGGAAGATGACATCGGCAACTGGAATCTTGATAAGAAATAAAGACGTCGGTCTTTGTTGCAGATTGTTGACAAACCTATTTATTGAACGAGAACGGTAGTAACGGAATAGAAGAGTAAAGCGTTTGCGCCATGGATGGCGCAAGCCGAGCGTACAGGGACGTATTTACAGCGTCTTTACGATCTATCCGTTACTACCGCCATACGGACTTTGTCGGCAACCTCAAATAACTATGCCAGTGTTTATTGGTGACTGTTGCAAATGGGTAGTTGCTATCGATGGCGGCGGGAAAGGGATGGCAAAAGCGCAATGAAGCGGTCAACGAGGAAGCAGCAGGGATTCACCCTGCTGGAAATGATGCTGGTCGTGTTACTGGCAGGCATCGCGGCTAGCATGGTCGTCATGGCGTTTCCTCCCGAGCGCCAGAATGACAGCGCCTGGCAGCTGGCTCGTTTTCAGGCGCAGTTAGAATTTGCCGCTGAAAGCAGTCAGATTAATGAATACATGCTGGGTGTGCGTATCCATCCCGATCGCTGGCAGTTTTATCAACTTCAGCGACCCGCTGCATCGGAAGGGACGCTGATTCCAAGCGGCGATCGCTGGCAGGGCTACAAGTGGCAGCCGTGGCAACCGCATCGGGTGAGCGCATCGGCGTCGTTGCCCGAGGCATTACGGCTTGAGTTACTGCAAGCCGATGGGAAAAAAGTGGATAAAACGCAGAGCGGTGACGACCCCGATATCCTGATTTTGCCCGGTGGCGAAATCACGCCTTTCCGTCTGTTCGTTAAGTCTAAAGACAAAGCGCTCTCGAATTGGCTCCAGGTGGATAACACCGGACGATTTGTGACGTCGATGAGTCAGGGTAAGAAACGATGAAACGACAGAAAGGGATGACGCTGGTGGAGGTGCTGGTCGCGCTGAGTGTTTTTGCGCTGGCAGGCATTGCCGTTTTGCAGACGACAGCCAGACAGGCAAGCAGCCTGAGTCGGTTGGAAGAGAAGACGTTTGCAGGCTGGGTGGCGGAAAACCAGCAGGTTCAACTGCGGCTGGAACAGCGCTGGCCGGAAGCATCGTGGGTGAGAGGCGAAACGCAGTTCGCTGGCCTGCGCTGGCATTGGCGCTGGCAGGGCGTAGAGACTGGTGATCCTCAGACCAAAGCGCTGGATGTGGAAGTGCGACGTAATAAAGATGCCTTTGCCGCTGATGCTTCCCTGCGCACCTATGTGGTGAAGTAATAATGGTTAGTAAAACAAGGATGTGTAGCCAAACAAGAAGGGGGCGAGAGCCCGCGCGACAGAAGCGCCAGCAGGGGTTTACGCTGCTGGAAATGATTCTGGCGATCGCTATTTTTGCGGCGCTGAGCCTCAGTGCGTTTCAGGTGCTGAACGGCGTGATGCGTAATGATGAAATTTCGCAGCGTAAAGCCGAGCGTCTGGCCGAAATACAGCGCGCATTTTCACAAATGGACAACGATTTCTCCCAGATGATCGCACGCGGCAGCAGAGGAAGTACCTCGATGTTTTACGCCGGTCGCGATCAGTTAAAAAGTGATGACTGGGGCGTCAGTTTTATGCGCAATGGCTGGCAGAACCCGTTTGGTATTCTGCCGCGCTCTGAACTTCAGCCTGTGGCCTATCGGCTGCGGGAACACACGCTGGAACGGTTAACGCATGTGACGCCTGACCCGATTGAAGGGCTCGATCCCGGCGTAAAACCGCTTCTCACACAGGTTGATGGTTTCCGCCTGCGCTTTTTCAGCAATAAAACCTGGCGCGATCGCTGGGACAACAGTACGCAATTGCCACAAGGGATTGAAGTGGTGCTGACCTTAAGGGATTACGGCGAGATGTCGCGTATATTTTTGATTACCACCGGACCGGTTAAATGAGGCCGCGTCAGCGCGGCGCGGCGCTGCTGGTAGTGCTCCTGATCCTGGCATTAATGGTGACAATTGCCGCAGTGATTACGGAACGCACAGGCAAAGCATTTTTGCGCACCGAAAGTCACTTGAGCCGTCAGCAGGCGAAATGGTACGCATTAGGCGCGGAAACGCTAAGCGGGCAGATATTACAGCGCGATGCACGGAATATGCCGGGGCGCACGTTTGCCGGACAGAACTGGTCGCAGCCGGGGCAGCGTTTCCCCGTGGACGGTGGTGAAATCACTGGCCAGATTAGCGATGCGCGTACCTGCTTTAATGTGAATGCGATCAATCAAGGTGTAGATAACGAAAGCACGCTGGTGAAGACGCCTTATCCGGCGCAGGTTTTCCGTTTGCTATTGAAAAATCTGGGCGAGGAAACGGATCGTGCAGAAAAAATTACCGCGGCGGTGCGTGACTGGATTGATGCAGATAACTATCCGTCGGCGAACGGCGCGGAAGACGACGTCTATGCCACGCTGCCAGTGCCTTATCGTACTGCCAATCAAAGAATGAGTGAAATTAGCGAATTACGTTCAGTGTATGGCATCGACAGCGATCTCTACCGTCGGCTATTGCCCTATGTCTGTGCGCTGCCGGTGGATGCGATGTCCATTAATATCAACACGCTAACCGAATTTGATGCCCCGTTGTTATCCGCCGTGTTCTTGAACGAAATGACGATGTCGCAGGCAAAAGCGCTGGTGCAGCAGCGGCCACGTATGGGGTGGGCAAGTATTGAAGTTCTGCAACAAACGGGGCTATTGCCCCCGAATAGTAAAAATACCGCGCAGCGAGTGCTGGCAGTAAAAAGTGAATGGTTCTTTGTAAAACTCCAGGTGCGTGTCGGCGACAGTGATTTCCATCAACGTAGCTTGCTTCATCTGAGTGGACAAAAGATAGAGGTCGTGCAGCGGCAATATGGAGGATATAGGACGGTGAATCCATGAAAATAGCGGGAAAATGGAAGCGAAAAGCCGCAAAAATCCCATTAAATCGAGGAACGATCGCTCGGCATCCGTGCCTCATTGTTCGTCTTCCGGTAGAAGAACAGGGAGAGATCGAATGGCAGGTGCGCTCATCCAATGGGGAAAGTTTACTGAGTCAGGGGCGCGGTAGCGTAGAGCAGGTTCGTCAGGCGCTGGCAGCCTATCCGTCCGTGACCTTTACCCGCGTTCTGGTTCCGGCCACTGACGTAACGTTTTATACCCTGACGTTGCCCCGACAGGCCCGGCGTCAGTTGACGCAAGTCGTGCCGTTTATGCTGGAAGACCAGCTGGCGACGGAAATTGAAAAGCTGCATTTTGCTGTGCTGGAAATTCATGGCGATGACGGCACGGTTGCCGTGGTGGAAAAAAACCGGATGCAGCGTTGGCTGGCACAGTGTGATGCGCTGGGGCTCAGCGTCGATACGTTATTGCCTGACGCCCGCGTATTGCCGAAACATCAGGATGGCTGGAGCGCGTTGCAGCATGATGACATGTGGCTGTTTCGCCAGCCGACGGGCCATGCCATGGCGGCGGAGTCCTCCTGGTGCGGTGATCTGCTGAAAGCCGCTATGCCGCTGCCTGCGATATACAGCTACAGCGCGGCATCGGTCTGCGGTGAGTTGTCGCAGTACGAATGGCAGGAAGAGGGGGAATGGAAGGCGCAGCCGGAAACGGATCTCTTCACGCTGGCGGCAACGGTACACTTACCTGCCTCGGTCGATCTGCGACAAGGCGACTATGCGCCGGAGAAAGCCTGGCAAAACACCCTGCTGCCGTGGCGCGGCGTCGGGATCGCGTTTGCCTGTTACCTCTTGTTGGTTGTGGCAGATACTGGCTGGGCGCACTACCAGCTTTATCAACAGTCTGAACATTGGCGACAGGAAAGCGTGCGCACCTATCGGCAGATTTTCCCTTCCGAAACGAATGTCGTTAACCCGCGCGCGCAGATGCAGCAGCACCTGCAACGTACGGCAGCCGGAGGCGCAGGGAAAGCGCTGCTGGATCAATTGAACCCCTTACAGCAGCTCATGACACAGAATAGCGTGATCAAAATTCAGTCGCTGTCTTACGACGGCGCTGCGGGCGAATTCCGGCTGGCGTTGCAGGGCACGTCATATCAGGAACTCGAGCAGTTTCAGCAGCAGGCTGCCGCTTATTATCAGGTACAGGCGGGAGAGATGCGGCAGGAAAACGATCGGGTTGAAGGCCGCTTAACTTTAAGGAGCCAGCAATGAATGAATTACGGCAACGCTGGCAGACGATGAGCCCGCGTGAGCGTCAGCTTATGGTCGTGTGCGCGGCGGTGCTTCTGCTCTGTCTGGTGTATTACGCTATCCTCCAGCCGTGGCAGGAGCGGGAAGATCTGTGGGAGCGCACAATTTCCCGCGAGCAGCAGACCGTCAGCTGGATGCAGAAACAGGCTTCATTGATTCCGCAGGGAAATCAGGCGGAGGGAGACAATAGTCAGCGCGACGTCAGTCTGCCGATTTTGATTTCGCAAAGTACCAAGCGTTACGGACTAAGCGTCGTACGTTTGCAGCCGCAGGGCAGTCAGGCATCGGTGACGCTGGGGCAGAGTGACTTTAATAGTCTGCTGCGTTGGCTTGGCGAACTGGAACAGAAAAATGGCGTAAAAGTGTTATCGCTGGATGTGAATGCTGTCGAGCAAAGCCCCGGAATGGTGGATGTCACCAGACTGATGCTGGAACGGGTGGATGAAGCTTAAGTCCGGCATCAGCGCAGGTATCGCTCTGGTTCTGGCCTATGGGCTGTTCCTGGCGAGCTATGCGCCTGCCCGTTTGCTCACCGCCGTGCCGCTGCCAGCCGGAATGGTGGTTGCAGAGGCTGCCGGAACGCTGTGGCAGGGGAATCTACAACGGTTTAGCTGGCGCACGTTAACGCTGGACGATGTGCACTGGAACATTACCTTCTCGGGTTTTATGCCCGCGCTGGAAATTGCGTTTAAAAACCCAGAAGGCATTGCAGGCCGCGGGATCATTCGCGGCTGGCAGCAGCCGCAGTTTTATCAATGGCAGCTTTCTGTACCTGCGGGCTATTTATTCAGCCATCTGCGTTTTATCGTGCCCATCGGCGCAGAAGGCAACGTGCAGCTCAATCTGCAAGAGGCGACGGTAGATCGTTCAGGCTGCCAGTCGCTGGATGCCAACATAACCTGGCCGGGCGCGCGGGTGAAAACGCCGCTGGGTGGACTGGTACTCGCTACGCCTCAGGCCACGTTACGCTGCCAGCAAGGCGTGCTAGAAGCGAACCTGCGGCAGACCTCCTCACATCTGCAATTGTCTGGCAAAGGCTGCGTCACCCCGAAAGGCGAATATCGTTTTACGGGGCGTCTGAGCAGCGGAAATGACTTACCCGCGACGATGAAAAAGCTGCTGGCAACCACCGGTAAAGCTGACGAACAGGGTGCCAGAACGCTGAATTTTCAAGGGCGCTTGCTGTAATTAATAGAGGTAAGCGTTGTTATTTTTGTGCCGTCGTGCGCAGAAATAAACTGCTCATTCATACTGTTTCTTTATCAACAATCAGGGACTAACGTGGACGATTTCAGGGAATTCGCACAGCTGTTTCCGGCGTGGTGGTTTGGGGCGCTGGGCGTGTTGGGGTTGATTGTTGGCAGCTTTCTGAACGTGGTGATTTACCGCTTGCCGATTATGTTGGAGCGTCGCTGGCGGCAGGACATCGAGCTTGAAGCGGGCATGGCCGATTCCGATCCTGATACGCGCTACAACCTGTGTTGGCCGCCTTCGTCTTGCCCGCACTGCCAGCAGGCTATTGCAGTAAAAGATAATATCCCGCTATTCAGCTGGTTGTGGTTGCGAGGCCGCTCCCGCTGCTGTCATCAATCGGTGTCTGTGCAATACCCGCTAGTGGAAGTCATCACTATGCTGGCTTTTCTGACGTCGGGTTTGCTCTGGTTGCCCGGTATGGCGCTGTGGGGGGCGTTGATTCTGCTGTCCTTCCTGCTGGTGCTGACCGTGATTGATATCAAAACGCTGCTGCTGCCGGATGTGCTTACGCTGTCGCTTCTGTGGATTGGGCTGCTGTTTAATCTGTCGGAGACATTTGTCCCATTGAATGATGCTGTCGTTGGCGCGATGGCCGGTTATTTATCTCTGTGGCTACTTTATTGGGTATTCAAATACGCGACGGGCAAAGAGGCGCTGGGGTACGGTGATTTTAAGTTGCTGGCTGCGCTGGGTGCCTGGCTGGGTTGGCAGGCGTTGCCGAATCTGGTTTTGGTGGCGGCGCTGAGCGGGTTGGTCGTTACTCTCGTCTGGCGCGGGTTGCGTAAAGAGGATACGGCTAAACCGCTGGCATTTGGCCCCTGGCTGGCAATGGGCGGCGTGTTCAGCGTGATAATGAACGGATTCAATCTGTAGAGAATGACAAAGGCAATACGAGTCATCGGCTGAATGCCGATCGGCAGGCATAAAAATAGGCTGAGGGTATAAATACCATCAGCCTTTTTTATCTTTATCTGTGTGTGCCCTTCAATGAATAAATCTTTGCCGGGCAAATGACAGGTTATTCTACCATCAGCATAAAGGTACTCACCCAAACGACTAAACAGAATGAGATACCCATAAAAAAATACTTCACCGATTTATTCTCCAGCAGAAACCACGCCAGCAACGATCCCGATTGTGCGTTTTATTATGGAAGGAAATAATTACGCTGTCGGTGATGTCACCGAAGGGTAATCTTTCCCGTTGTCATCACCAGAGTCACACCAGTTATGACGGGATCGGCGCTAAATCTACGCCGAGTGAGGGGGGGAATTCAAGAGGTCCAGAAACTATATTTTCAAAATAGCATTAAAAAGCGTTGAACCGTTTCAGGGACTGGGAAAACCGGGAGGATTCGAGTGAAAATAGCTCCTCAATCTTCCCGATTTTTGATGGTGTTATCGTTGGTTTGGCACCTATTGGATAGGCTTGAATGCGTTAGTCTGCTGGACTACGCTCGCCACCCCATCGCGGGTGCGACATGTTTCAGGATTGATTCGATCACATGCGCATTGTAATCCACGCCCAGTTGGTTCGGCACCGTGAGTAATAGCGTATCCGCTTCGGCAATCGCTTCATCCTGTTTTAACTGTTGGATGAGTGCGTCCGGCTCGGCGGCATAGCTGCGGCCGAAAATCGCGCGTGTGTTTTCATCCAGAAAACCCACCTTGTCGCTATCGTTACTGCTTCCGCCGAAATAGGCACGATCGCGGTGATCCATCAAGGCAAAAATACTACGGCTGACGGAGACACGTGGCGTGCGCGTATGTCCAGCCTCAGTCCAGGCGGCCCGATAGGCACGAATTTGCTGTGCCTGCTGGATATGAAAAGGCTCGCCTGTTTCATCATCTTTTAGCGTGGAACTTTGCAGGTTCATACCCAGCTTCGCTGCCCATACTGCCGTGGCATTCGATCCGGCACCCCACCAGATTCGTTCACGTAACCCATCAGAATGAGGTTCCAGACGCAAAAGGCCTGGTGGGTTTGGGAACATAGGTTGTGGATTTGGTTTTGCAAACCCCTCGCCACGCAACACATCCAACAGCACTTCGGTATGACGCCTTGCCATGTCTGCTTCCGATTCCCCTTCTGTCGGCTGGTAGCCAAAGTAGCGCCAGCCATCGATCACCTGTTCTGGCGAGCCACGGCTGATGCCGAGCTGCAAGCGTCCGCCAGCGATCAGATCGGCAGCGCCGGCGTTTTCAGCCATGTACAGCGGATTTTCATAGCGCATGTCGATGACGCCGGTGCCAATCTCAATGCTTTTGGTTTTTGCCCCAATCGCGGCTAGCAGCGGGAAAGGTGACCCCAACTGGCGGGCAAAGTGGTGCACCCTGAAATAGGCGCCGTCAGCACCCAGCTCTTCAGCGGCAACGGCAAGGTCGATAGATTGCAGTAATGCATCAGCGGCGGAACGTGTACCAGACTGCGGCGACGGGGCCCAGTGGCCGAATGATAAAAAGCCAATCTTCTTCATAGGGTATTTATCCTTATATTCAGACAAATATTTAGCATGTTCGTCCTGCACAGCAAGGTTCTATATCCCCGTCATACTTCAAGCTGCTTGTGCGTTGGCTGCCCTTGCTCACCCCCAGTCACTTACCTGAGTAAGCTCCTGGGGATTCACGCGGTTGCCGCCTTCACGCCACTCGAATTATTTAGGGTATAGATCAGTAATAGAAGCACTCTACGCGATTAATAGTGAGAATAAATATCATTTTTTTAACGTAATAATTCAGTTTATCTGACTAATCGTTCGCAGAATAAATAGTCTATTGAACGGGCACTTTCTGATTTGCGCGGGTAAATAATCCTGTTGTTATTTAGCGGAAAACGCAACTCGGGCTCCTCTACCTCCAAGTTGGTATCCAAATATTATTATGAGCGAGATCAGTATTTTCTTTGCCGCTATCGCTGTATCATTTTATATATAGCGAAAATCAGGATACCAACATGATAAAGAAATTTGGCTACACGCTGTGGGTTGCTGGGCTGTTTTTGGTGTTTTCTAACGCTTGGGCGGCGCGTCAGGTGACCGACCAACTCGGGCGCAATGTCACGATTCCCGACCACGTTAATCGCGTGGTGGTGTTGCAGCATCAAACCTTAAATCTTCTGGTGCAGTTGGATGCACAAGAGAGCGTCGTGGGTGTGCTGTCCAGTTGGAAGAAACAGCTGGGCGAGCATTATGTGCGGCTGGCTCCGCGTCTGGCGGATTTACCAATGCCGGGCGATCTCACGCAGGTCAATATTGAAAGCCTGCTAAAGCTGTCGCCGCAGGTGGTTTTTGTCGCTAACTATGCGCCGCCGGAAATGATTGCGCAGATTGAGCGGACGGGTATTCCGGTGGTGGCGATCTCGCTGCGTCAGGATCAGCCGGGAGAAGCCGACAAAATCAATCCTACTATGGGTGATGAAAACACAGCGTATAACGAAGGGCTTAAGGCAGGGATTCGGCTGATTGGTGACGTCGTTGAGCGTCAGAAACAGGCGGAAGCACTGATCGACTATACGTTTACACAGCGGCAAAACGTGAGTGTGCGTCTGGAGTCTATCCCAGAAGAAAAGCGAATCCGCGTGTATATGGCTAATCCAGACCTGACAACCTACGGTTCAGGAAAATATACCGGTTTGATGATGTCGCATGCAGGGGCGCTGAATGTGGCAGCGGCATCGATAAAAGGCTTCAAGCAGGTGTCGATTGAAAATGTGCTGGCCTGGAATCCCGAGGTAATTTTCGTGCAGGATCGCTACCCAGATGTGGTGAAGCAGATCGTCAACGATCCGGCCTGGCAGGCGATTGAGGCGGTGAAACAACATCGCGTGTATTTGATGCCGGAATACGCCAAAGCCTGGGGTTACCCGATGCCGGAAGCGTTAACGATTGGCGAACTGTGGATGGCGAAAAAGCTATACCCTGAGCGCTTTGCTGATATTGATATGCAAAAAGCCGCCGATGCGTATTACCAACGCTTCTATCGTATGGACTACCGTGCGGACGCCTCCGCGGCGCAATGAGTTATCGCACCTACCGGATCACGCTGCTCACGGTGGTGGTGTCCACACTGTTGATTGCCGTGTGCTCACTGGGGATAGGGCGTTTTAGCTTATCCCCGTGGCGCATCGTCCAGATACTTGCCGAACCGCTGTCTGGCAATAATCCTTTGCTTGGCGATATCGAACGACAAGTGGTGTGGAGCGTGCGCTTACCTCGCGTGTTATTAGCCTGGTGTGCAGGCGCGGCGCTGGCGCTGAGCGGGGCCACGTTGCAAGGCGTTTTCCGTAATCCGCTGGTCGATCCGCATATCATCGGCGTGTCTGCCGGCGCGGCCTTCGGCGGCACGCTGGCGATTCTATTAAGCTGGACGCCGCTGCTTTTGCTGCTGTCTGCGTTTACGTTCGGCATGCTGGCGCTCTTGCTAATTTTCATGATGGCCGCCGCATTCGGCAAACAGAACGTGCTGATCCTGATTCTGGCCGGCATCATCCTCAGCGGCTTCTTCGGTGCGTTGGTCAGTCTGATGCAATATCTGGCGGACACCGAAGAGAAGTTGCCGAGCATCGTTTTCTGGCTGTTAGGCAGCTTTGCCACCGCACACTGGAACTCGCTGATGACCATGGTGGTGCCGTTAATCATTGCTGGCGGATTGCTGCTGCGGCTGCGTTGGCACATCAATGTGCTGTCGATGGGTGAGCAGGATGCGCGTGCGCTGGGTGTTGCCGTACAGCCCTTACGCTGGCTAATTTTGAGCTTGTGTGCCGCGATAGTCGCCGCGCAGGTGGCGGTCAGCGGGAGTATTGGCTGGATTGGGCTGGTGATTCCTCATGTCGCACGCATGCTGGTAGGGGCCGATCATCGTCGCCTGCTGCCAGTGTCACTGTGGCTGGGTGGAGGCTTCATGGTGCTGGTGGACGATCTGGCGCGCAATCTCAGTGAAGCGGAAATCCCGTTGGGTATTCTGACGGCGCTACTTGGTGCGCCACTTTTTGCCGTGCTGCTGTATAAAACACAGCGGCAGAGTAGAGGACGTTAGCATGCCAGCCATCAGGTTATCGACAGAAGAACTGGTATATGGCTACCAACGGGGGCAGGGCTTTTTTTCACCGCTGAATCTGTGCTGTCAGGAAGGGGAAATTACGGCGATTCTGGGCGCGAATGGCAGAGGAAAAACGACTCTGCTGAATACGTTGATGGGTCATTTATCGCCGCTTTCCGGGACGATCCAGCGTGATGGACACATTGGCTTTGTGCCGCAGATATTCACACCGCCGTTTTCTTATAGCGTTCTGGATATGGTGCTGATGGGGCGTGCGGCGCGTGTTCGGCTGTTTGCCATGCCTTCTGCGCATGACATCACCGTAGCGCAGAATGCGCTGGGGATGCTGGGAATCGCATCCCTTGCCGATTGTGAGTTTAGCGCGTTGTCCGGCGGGCAGCGGCAGCTGGTATTAATCGCGCGAGCGTTAGCTTCTGAGTGTCAGACGCTGATTCTGGACGAGCCGACAGCGGCGCTTGATGTGCAAAATCAGGCGCAGGTGCTGCGGTTATTGACGCATCTGGCTAAAACGCAGCGCTTGAGCATCCTGCTAACCACGCACGATCCCTCGCATGCGCTGGCCATTGCCGATCGGGCGCTGCTGCTGATGGGCAATCAACACTATCTTTATGGTCGCTGTGATGAGGTTGTGACGGAGGATAACCTGTCGCAGCTGTATGGTATTCCGATGCGGCAGGTGTGCGTGGACATCGCGCCACAGCCGTATTATGCGCTGATACCGATATTGACCATGACGGAGTTACCATGACCGATCCCCTTCGCCTGTATGCAGCGGGCAGCCTGCGCCTTGCATTTGCTCCGCTGTTGGCAACGTTCAGCGAACGCTATGCGGTGGACGTGATACCGACCTTCGGTCCGGCGGGGCTGCTGAGTGAAAAAGTGATGCACGGTGACACGGTGGACATTTTCGCCTCGGCAAACTGCGCGCACCCTTTACGCTTGAAAGCGCTGGGGCTGGCGGAAGAAACCAACGTGTTTACGCGCAACCACCTTTGTATTGTGATGCGTAACGTGCCGGAACTCACCACGCAATCCTGGCTGATGGCGCTGCGTGACCCGCGTTTTGTGCTTTCAACCTCAACGCCCGGCAGCGATCCCGGTGGGGATTATGCGTTTGAGCTCTTTGATCGCATCGAACGTCTGCATCGAGGCTGGGGAAATCAACTGCGCGATAAAGCGAAACTGCTGGTGGGCGGCGGGCTCGCTCATGCCATTCCGGCGGGTATGACGGCGGGAAGTTACCTGATTCGGACTGGGCAGAGCGATATGCACATTGGCTATGCCAGCTATCTGCCGTTATTGCTCAATCAACCAGATCTGCATGTGGTTCATTTACCCGATCCCTATCGTATTGATGCCGAGTACATGCTGGCTGTCATGAAGCCTGCCCGACGTGAGGCGCGGCTGCTGGCGAACTATCTTTTATCTCCTGAAGGACAAGGCTTTCTGGTGAACAAAGGATTTGCCTCACTGTTTTAGTCGCAGAACGGGAGGTAAATCGGTCAATGATGACGAACTCTGCTATGATTGCGGCATATCTGCGCCGCTTTTTAGCGCGGCGTCACCTTTCGTTATCTCGTCCTTGGTAGAGTAATCACTGTGAGTACAACCTCTTTTTCTTCCCTCGCGCTGCCCGCAGAGCAGTTATCCAATCTTAATGAACTTGGCTATACCGACATGACGCCCGTCCAGGCGGCGACGCTGCCAGCCGTTCTGAGCGGCGCAGACGTGCGGGCCAAGGCGAAAACCGGTAGCGGTAAAACGGCGGCATTCGGCATTGGGCTGCTGGATCGTATTGTCGTGAGCGACTTTACCACGCAGGCGTTGGTGCTGTGCCCGACGCGTGAGCTGGCCGATCAGGTCAGCAAAGAGCTGCGTCGTCTGGCTCGTTTTGCACAAAACATTAAGATTCTGACACTGTGCGGCGGTCAGCCGATGGGCCAGCAGCTCGATTCGCTGGTTCACGCTCCGCATATTGTTGTCGGGACACCGGGACGTATTCAGGACCATTTACGCAAGCAGTCGCTGTCTCTGGATAGCCTGAAAGTGCTGGTACTGGATGAAGCGGATCGCATGCTGGACATGGGCTTTACTGATGCGATTGATGATGTGATTTCCTACACGCCGTCCGATCGTCAAACCCTGTTATTTTCCGCTACGTACCCAGAAGAGATTGAACAGATCAGCGCACGCGTTCAGCGTCAGCCGCAACGCTTTGAGATTGCAGATGGTGTGGAAGAGTCGGCCATTGAACAACGTTTCTATGAGACGACGAAAGATCAGCGCCTGCCGCTTTTGATTGCCATTTTGGGCCATTATCAGCCTGCGTCCTGCGTGGTGTTCTGTAATACGAAGCGTGATTGCCAGAGCGTATTTGACGCGCTGGACATGCGTGGGATTAGCGTATCCGCGCTGCATGGTGATCTGGAACAGCGCGATCGCGATCAGGTTCTGGTACGTTTTGCTAATCGCAGCTGCCGTGTGCTGGTGGCAACCGACGTTGCGGCCCGCGGTCTCGATATTAAAGAGCTGGCGCTGGTGGTGAATTTTGAGCTGGCTTTCGACCCTGAAGTCCACGTTCACCGCATTGGTAGAACGGGCCGCGCGGGTACGAAAGGTCTGGCGGTGAGCCTGTGTACACCACAGGAAATGAACCGCGCTAATCTGATTGAAGACTATCTCGGTATGCGCATTAAATGGACACCGGCGGATGAAATTAGCCGCAGTGGCGAGGTTGCGCTCGAACCTGAGATGATGACGCTGTGCATTGATGGTGGCAGAAAAGCCAAAATCCGTCCCGGCGATATCCTCGGTGCGTTAACCGGCGATGCAGGGTTAACGGCAGAGGAAGTGGGGAAAATTGATATGTTTCCAATGCATGCCTATGTGGCAATCCGTAAAGCCAGCGCTAAGCGCGCGTTGCAGCAGCTCCAGAAAGGCAAAATCAAAGGAAAAAGCTGCAAGGCCAGATTGTTAAAGTAACCGGTGGCTGATATACCAGACAGAAGGGGCACGGGTAACTGACAGGAGTGTTAAGGGCGGATGCAGACAACAGAAATCGATCGGCGGCTAACGGAAGTGAGCCAGCAGCTAACGATGGTGCTAGTGCCGGGATTGCGCGACAGCGATGATGAACACCGGCAAAGCCATTGGGAACGGCGTTTTCCACTGGCATCGTATACGCCAGCGGGAATGGTATCAGGCCGATCTGGATCGCTGGGTGTTGGCGATCCGTCGTGAGCTTAGCGTCTGTACACAGCCCGTGATTCTGATTGGCCACAGCTTTGGCGCACTGGCTTCCTGTCATGTGGTGCAGCAGGGTCAGGAGGGGATTGTTGGTGTGATGCTGGTAGCCCCTGCTGAGCCGATGCGTTTTGAAATTGACGATCGTATTCAGGCTGCACCGCTGTCGGTTCCGACGCTGACATTTGCCAGTCATAACGATCCGCTGATGAGTTTCACTCGCGCCCAATATTGGGCGCATGCGTGGAACAGCGAACTGGTTGATGTCGGTGAGGCGGGGCACATTAATGCAGAAGCAGGATTTGGTCCCAGGGAATATGGTCTGACAAGATTAGCTGAGTTTTCGGAAGCACTCGTTGCTAATCGTTAATCGGCCAATTTCCATCAAATAACAATCTTACAGTATTAAGATAGCGTTATAACTTTCTTTAATGCCAGGGCAATGAATATAGTTGTCTTGGCATCTATTTTTTATTAAGCCAGTTCTTCTTGATCGCCTGAACCATGCAGCATTTCCTGAATCTGCTGATAAACTTCGGCAGCAGACAAATTGCTGTAGGATGTTTTGCTCTCAAAATGTAATACCTGTTCGCCACCGGAACTATGAAGTGCGCCCATGAGTGCCAGGTCTTCTTGTGTGATGCGCTGTCCGGTAAAAGCATCGAACATTTCAGAATTACCATCTGGGTACTTAACCACGGAAATGAGCTTGCCGTTGTATAAAGGAATACCCGTCATTGCCAGCGAGTATTCGGTAGCGGCTTTCTGCTGTGCTTTAAACTGTTCAGGTGGAGGAGCATCTTTCTCTTCAGCGGCACGCTTCTTTTGAGAAGACAGCGTGACTTTGGTGCTCTCGTTCGAGCCCGGCATATTTTGCGAGTCGGAGTTTGTTGATGTGTCGGTTTTATTCCCCGGGCTGATAGCTGCAACGACAGTCGGGTTAGCAGCCGCGCCAATCGGAGGCATGGTTGCCGGGGTAGTCGCATTCACGAGTTGAATATCTGGAATCACCACAGTATAACTCCTTCTTATATCTATTTAATGCTGGTAATGGTTTTTACCAGTGAGTTACTTCAGTGTGTTAAAACCACATACGTTAATACCACAACCGTTGAATTTGAGGTCACCAGCACAAGCAGAATAATTATCTTCCTTGGAAGAGGGATCAGTCTGCTGGGGATAATTTTCTATCATTCAACACTATGGCATTAACGAAATGGTTCAGTGAGAACACAGTTAATGTAAAACAGTATTTATGCCAAACACTATTTATGCAAAATGCAATTGCATTAAAAAACACCCTATCGTAAAAGGTATCGGCTATTTTTTCTGCTTCATTAATATCCAAAAGGCATAAGATTTAACTTTTTGATTACCAATCGTGCGAGCTTATGTGGCCAAACTTCTCTATTTTTAAAAAATAGAAAGCTATCAGGGTATTAGCGTGATGTAGTGATAACTCTTACCCCATATGTGCTCTACAAGCGCGGGGGAACGCGATACACTGTTTTCTCTGTCTTTTCCTCTGTTAAGAGGCGCTATGCCTAGCATTAAACTGAAGGTTAACTATTTGTATCGGCAATCCGGTGAAACGCGTGAAGCCTCACAGGCAACAGCTCGCGTTTTTGTTGGTGATGAGCTCGTCGCCACCGAGGTGATTACCGGGATGACGGAAAGCCCAGTCGAGAAGTATTTGCACCACTCAGGGCGAGAAGCACAGTCCGTACGTGTCGAATGGGATTGCGAAGGCACAACCGCCATGACGGTGTCTGAGGTGGAAATCTGTCCCTGCTGCCACCATGATTAGCCTGATACGCTAAGCCGTTTTTGAACGGTTCGGCTTCATGATTGACACGCTAAAAACACAATGCGAGTGGCAGACAAACCACCGTATAGGCAGCTTGAAGTATGACGGGTAGACAAGGTGAATGTATGAGAGCAGCGGTATCAACCTTAATAGCCTGTGGACTATGGACGGCTGCATGGGGAGCACAAGCCGGCTGGTATGTCGTGAGCAATTACGAAGGCCACATTGGGCCTTATCCGGTGCATTTTTCATTGCAGAAATACAGTATTGACCAGGATAAGAATCTGCTTGGGAGTAATGCTGATCAGTTAAGGATCAGTTGAACGATCCAATAGCTGTGTAAGAATCCGGAAGTGTTCTTCATTTCCGGATTTTTTATGCGTATCTCTCAGGCCATCGACCTCGTTTCACGTTACGATTCGACCCGTAATCCTTTGACTTCTCTTGGCGACTTTCTTGACCCAGAACTTATTGCCCGTTGCCTTGCTGAGTCCGGCGTGGTCACCCTGCGTAAACGCCGTCTTCCTCTCGAAATGATGGTCTGGTGCGTTGTCGGCATGGCGCTTGAACGTAAGGAGCCGCTTCATCAGATTGTCAATCGGCTGGATATTATGCTGCCCGGTAACCGTCCCTTTGTTGCTCCCAGCGCGGTTATCCATACCGACAGCGGCTCGGAAGTGACGCCGTTCGACGGGTGTTCACGCACACCGCTCACTTGTGGCACAACGCTGTGGCGCATCCCCACTGGTGTGGATTGACGTTACTGGCGATGGATGGCGTCGTCTGGCGCACACAGGAAACACCTGAAAATGATACCGCCTTCCCGCGCCAGACTTACTGCGGCCAACCTTACCCTACCCGCAGGTCAAAATGGTCTGTCAGATGGAGCTGACCAGCCATCTGATAACCGCAGCAGCCTTCGGTACGATGAAAGACAGCGAATATACCCCTGGCTGAGCAACTGATAGACCAGACCGCAGATAATACGCTGACGCTGCTCGATAAAGGGTATTACTCATTAGGGTTGCTGAATCTTATGGAAGCGTGCGGGAGAACACCGACACTGGATGATACCGCTTAAGAAAGGTACCCGTTACGAGGAGGTCCGGAAACTGGGAAAAGGCGATCATCTGGTACAGTTGAAAACTACGCCACAATCCCGCAAAAAATGGCCGGGACTGAGTACAGAAGTGACAGCCCGATTACTGACCTATAGCCGTAAAGGAAAAATCTATCAGTTACTGACTTCGATGACTGATGGCATGCGTTATCCGGGAGGTGAAATGGTTGAGCTTTACAGTCACCGTTGGGAAATCGAGTTGGGTTACCGTGAAATCAAACAGACAATGCAACTGAGCAGACTGACACTGAGAAGCAAAAAACCGGAACTTGTGGAGCAGGAGTTATGGGGTGTGCTGCTGGCGTATAATCTCGTGAGATATCAGATGATTAAAATGGCCAGTCAACTGAAAGGTTACTGGCCAAATCAGCTGAGCTTCTCAGAATCCTGCGGGCTGGTCATGAGGATGTTGATGACGCTTCAGGGTGCATCGCCGGGTCGTATCCCTGAACTACTGCGAGATCTGGAGAGTATGGGACAGATGGTGAAGCTGCCGATAAGAAGAGAAAGAACCTTCCCGAGAGTGGTGAAAGAAAGGCCTTATAAATATCGAAAAGCGAAGAAAAACAGCCAGTCAGTTGCTTAACTGACTGGCATTACTGCTTGGGAGCTATTTTTACGATAAATACAGAGCGCCGATCCCTCTGTATGGACGGCTCTCGGAAACGTCGCTTGAAATCTGCGAAATCCATACCCCGCAGGACTATGATAAATATATCGTTCAGGGCGTTAAGTCTGGCATCGATATGACCCACTGCCCGTTTAAATTGACCGAGGTGGGGGAAGAGCTCCGCGGCGAGTGGTCAAACGGAAAGGCGCGTTATGATGTTAGCCTACGGCGTGTGGCATACTTTGACGATAGCGATCAGCCCGCCAAAGTCGAAGGGCAGGTCGATATTCCATTCTGGGGGCAAACGGCGACTCACAGTTTTGTCGGCGTGTATCAAAACAGTGATACAGGGATGGTTGTTGAGGGAATCAAGGCGATTAACAAGAAGAGCGGCAATGTCGACCAGCTTCTCCAGCCTGATTTTCAACAATGCCAGTTCGGCTTTTTCATGACTCCGGTTTATATGAATATTGAAAATGGCGGAGATAATCGCAGTATCCTGCTGAACTGCTATTCCCACGGCGGAGGCGATATTCTGCTGGAATACCGTTTTGATGCGGCAAGCCAGCGTTATGGTGTGATTGGTGAGTAAAAATGCTAACGGATCAGGAACGTTAGCGATTTTTAATATATAATTTTCTGCATTATTTTGCAGGCTAAATATATTGGTGTTCATTGTTGGAAATAAATGATTTTTATTTCCACTCCTTTCTTGTTAAAAATAATCCCGCCTTAATTTTTTATCAATATTACGTTTTATCTTCATTGTAACTGCAAGGGTACGAGTCCATAAAAGGGCTATTTTCTGCTAAAGGAGTGAAAATGCTTTCAGGAAAGAAAACGATCATGGCGATATCCATATTATGTGTCGCTTTTTCTGCGCATGCGGATAATTTCTCTAAGTTGGATCAAGCGCTACCGTCAGGTATTAATGCGCTTGCGATTGCGCCGGTATTTGATTTCGACAGTGATGGCTGTTTGCCCAGTGCCGGGTTTAGCCGAGGCGGGGTACAAAACGGGGGCTTGAAACCAACAGGAAGTCTGACGGGTGGGTGCCGATGGGGTAATTTTCTCGAATCGTCAAATACATTGCACCGATATGCCTGTGTTGATTCCGGTGGTGCTCGCTATTGTGGTAGCTTCTATGCGCTCTATTTCTTAAAAGATCAGGTGTTGGGCGGTTTGAACACGGGTCATCGACATGACTGGGAGCATGTTGCCATCTGGACTAAAAACGGCGCGGTAACACACGGGAGCTTCAGTGCGCACGGCAAACTGACGACGGAAGCCGCAGCGAATATCGATAAGCAAGGCGGTCGCCTGAAATTCGTGTACCACAAAGACGGTGTGTTAACGCATGCTTTCCGATTTGCCAAAGCGAATGAACAAGCAGAAAACCCTTACGGCAACTTTGTGACGCCGGATATTGTCAGCTGGTATGCGATGTCGGGTGACGGTATCAGTAACGAAGAGCTGCGTAACCGATTAAATGCGTTTGACTACGGTTCCGCTTCGATTCCGCTTAAAGACAGTAACTTCCTGACTAACCTGAATAATGGCCGACCTGCTGGTTATCCAGAATTTACGGCGGCGAGTCTAACGGCGTCGAAATAATCATGATAAGAGAGCCTGTCCCTTTCATATATCCATCATACTTCAAGCTGTATATGCGTTGGCTGCGCTACTCGGCAAATCCGCGATGACGAACGCGGTATTTAGCACCGGTGCGGAAAAGAAAGGGATGGTTGACGATAAAGGCAATGGTACGAATAATGGCAGTTCACTGGCTGCCGTGGCGAGTAAATCGCCACGGATAAATGGACAGCGTCATCTAACTATTCATACAGTTTGATGACCACTTCAGCGGCGAAATTCTGGGTGGTTTCTAATTCCCGTGCGCAGAATAGCTCCCTGAAATTTCCATCATAATTGCGGAACGTTTATTTATTCTCGTGTCCGTATAGGCCGTATTGTAAATTGATACTCATTATATAGTGAGTATATAACACTATGCCACTCGGCATGAATGTATTCGCCGAGTGGCATAATTATCGAAGCCTGTATATTGTATTAAATAGCGTAATATTGAAAAACGTAAAATTGAATCAGGCAGCAATATTGTTTCTCGGGCTGTGGGAAAAATACCACTCGACCGTTTTCTTAATTAACTCTTCCGTTGCATCGACATAGTGTTGCGGTGATGTTTTGACTTCCTGTTCCAGAATCAGGGGAAGCTCGGTACAACCCAGAATAATTTTCTCAACGCCAGCCTGTAACAGGCGATCTTTTACCGGCGACAGCATGCTATAGGCGCCGGCGATATCACCGGATTTATATGCGTAGATGCTTTCCATTACCTGGTGTTGGTCTGCATCATCCGGCGTGTAGCACTCAATATTATCGGTAGTCAGATTGTCCTGATAAATTCCCGCTTTGACCGTCGCCGTCGTCGCTAACAGGCCGACGCGTGTGGTGTTGGCATGCTTAATCGCCTGACAGGTCACATCAATAATGCTGATCATTTCTGCACGGCACTGCTTTTTTAAGTCATTAAACCAATAGTGCGCGGTGTTGCACGGGATAATGATGCATTCAGCGCCCGCGTTTTCGAGAATTTTCATATATTGCAGCATTTTATCCAGCGGTGACGCGCTGTGCTGGAGAATGCATTTCGTTCTGTCAGGGATATCAGGAATAGAAACCGCAATCATCGGAATATGGTCTTGATCCCGATACGCTGGCGTGTTTTTGATCAGTTTTTGCATCGCATCGACGGTCGCACCCGGCCCCATACCACCAAGAATTCCCACGAGACTGTTCATGCTGTTAACCCTGTAGCATTATGAAATTAAAAGGATAATCGCACACTGCCGGGCAATGTGAATTGCTAAATTCCCATCTGCTATGTATGATTTGCATAACTATTGGCATCCCTATGCTTTTATTGATTTTAACCGCGTTCGGTGGGAAGCCTCTTTATTGGCGATGCAGGACGTTGGCAAATATAGAACGTTGGCATAGGGAGCGAAAACATGGCGCTGAGCGTTTTGAGTGAGGGACGATGCTGAATAATATCGAAACCAAGTGGCTGTATGATTTTATCGTGCTGGAAGAGCACCGGAGTTTTACGCTGGCTGCCGAGAAGCGGAATATCTCTCAGTCCTCATTCAGTCGGCGAATTCAGGCGCTGGAAGCGGCGGTTGGCTTTGATATTTTCGACCGTAGCGCGTTGCCGCTACAGTTAACCGAGCAGGGGCGCGTGTTCCACGCCTATATCCGCAATACGCTGGATGATTTGGAGTATCAGCTCAATAAGCTGCACGGCGGGGACAATTACAAGAATAAGATCACCATCGCCGCGGCACATTCGCTGTCGGTATTCATCATGCCGGAGCTGTTAAAAGATGTGCCGGATCCGCAGGAAAAAATCTTCTATGTCGAATCGATCGATGTCGATGAGGCGGTGCTGAATCTCAAGGAAGGGCGCAGTGACTTCATTTTCTCATTCTACAATGAGGATCTGATGGGGGAGCCCTTCATGCATGAGAAGATACTGGAATCTCGGCTTTATCCGGTCTGCGCGTGTGATAGTGCAGGGAAACCGCTGTTTGATGTCAGCGCCTCATCGGTGCCGCTACTCAACTATACCGAGACGAGCTACATGGGGCGTCAGGTCAGCCGCTACTTATCTAGCGTCGACAGCGATAAGTTTACGGTCAATTTCGTCTCTTCCATGAGTGACTTGCTCAAACGTATGACGAAGAAAGGTTATGGTATTGCCTGGCTGCCGGACTATTCCATTCAGGAAGAGCTGAAAAACAAAGAGCTGACGATCCTGAGCATGGAAAATGCAGTGATCCGCATGGGCGTTTATCTCTATCGCCTCGATGCGCGGTTGAACGTGGCTTCTGAGAAATTCTGGCGCTACATGAAAGGGCTGTCATCGGCGTCTGGACTCTAAACGTCGTGACCATGCAGATGATGATTAAACGAAACGTGGACTGGTAACGAGAGATAAAAAATAGCGGCCCGAAGGCCGCTATAGATAACGAATTCACTCACTCAGCATTAGCTATTTTGCGTAGCCTGCTGAGGTTCCTTATAGGCGACGACTTCGTCGGTAGCCTCTTCCTCATCATCGTGGATGTCTTTTTCCAGACTGGCCACAACGGCAGTAGAGATACTGTTACCGATGACGTTAGTTGCAGTACGGCCCATATCCAGGAACTGATCGATACCGATAATCAGCAGGATACCAGCTTCCGGCAGGCTGAACATCGGCAGCGTTGCGGCAACCACCACGATAGAAGCACGCGCTACGCCCGCCATCCCTTTACTGGTGATCATCAGTGTCAGCAGAATCAGGATTTGTTCAGTAACGCTCAGGTCGATGTTGTAAGCCTGTGCGATAAACAGAATCGCGAAGGACTGGTACATCATAGAACCGTCGAGGTTGAACGAGTAACCGAGTGGCAGCACAAAGCTGGTGACTTTTTTCGGCACGCCGAATTTGGTCAGCGCTTCCATGGTTTTCGGATAAGCAGATTCACTGCTCGCCGTGGCGAAAGCCAGCATGGTAGGTTCACGAATCAGCTTCGCCAGTCTAACGATGCCTTTACCTAGGAACAGGTAACCAACCAGGAACAGAACGCCCCACAGTACGGCCAGACCGAGGTAGAACTCACCGATCAGTTTACCGAAGTCGTAAAGCAGGCCCAGACCTTGCGTAGTAATCGCGGAAGCGATTGCGGCAAAGACAGCAATAGGGGCCAGCGCCATCACGTAGTCGGTCACGCGGAACATCACTTTGGTCAGTTCTTCGATCAGGGAGATGATCGTGGTCGCGTGCTTGTTTTTGCCTTTAACATAGGCAAGCGCGGAGCCGAAGAACAGAGAGAACACCAGAATTTGCAGGATCTCATTGTTCGCCATCGCTTCGACGATACTTTTCGGGAAGATATGGCTGATGAAGCTCTTAAGCGTAAAGCTGTCGGTGTTCAGGCCTGTTGCAATATGCTGTGCGGGGATTTCGAGATTCATGCCGCCGCCAGGTTGGAACAGGTTGGCGAAGACCATACCGATGAGCAGGGAAATGAACGAGGCGCTGACAAACCAGATCATCGCTTTCATACCGATACGACCAACGGCAGAAGAGTTTCCTCCCATGCTTGCCAAGCCGGAAACCAGCGTAGCGAAGACCAGTGGCGCGATGATCATTTTAATCAGGCGCAGGAAGATATCGGTAACCATGTTGAAATAAGATGCAACTTCTTTTGCTCGACTGCCGTCAAGATATTGATGGCAAGCCCAGCCGATTAATATTCCCAGGACGATAGCCAAGACTATCTGTACAAGTAACTTCTGCCTTTGCATATAAACCTCATGTTGATGAATTGATTCAGACAACACAATATTATTGCCGCGTGATGGATGGTTGGTGCTTTCCCTGAATACACCAATTCCTCACCCGAACCTGTTATTGGGGTGTTGTGTCTGCCCGCCGATATTACAACGATTCTTGTTTTTTACATTTTTTTTCTGCGGATTGTTATGTAATTGTGATCTTTGTCATGCGAAAAATGCATGTCCATGTCTCTTGTAATGATAAATAGGGATGTGGTGCGCAGATCGCGTAAATCGTGATGTTTCTATTAAGTTTTTATTAAACAATGGTTTACGTTGGTTTATTGCAGGTAAACTCAGATGAGTCAAGGTGTTGAAGTAGTGTTGCTAATGATATGTGGCGATACATCAATAAAACAGATGGTAAATTACTTAAAGATTAAGTAAAAATAAAAGAACAATTAACGAAAAGTTTATATACATGATTTTTTATAAAAAAATTAATTTTTTAATTATTTAAATCGTGACTTTGTTTTTTGGTTCTATGTTTTATTTTTTCGTTGTTGAGTTGACGTTTAATTATTGTTCTATGTGTTTCTGTTTGTAACTAATTGAGCATTTAGGGTGTTTAAAATGGTGTTTTTTATTTTTTAAACATATGTTACTGATGATTTGAGACCTCGCTGTTGGTTATTTCACCGAAAAAGATCGATGCTGACTTTATCGTGGCACGCTTTTTCCAGATGCTTTTTCATCCAGTCTGCCGCTGTTTCGATCTCTCCCCGTTGCAGGAAATCCAGAATCGCCAGGTGCTCTGCAATCTGTTCCAACCGCTTGGGATTGAAGACTGGACTCCCTTGTCGATACTCCACCAAACGCCGTAACTGATTGATTCGTTGCAAACTATGGTGGGCGAAGCGGTTGCCGCTACAGGCAAGCAGCGTTTCATGAAAGTGCGTATTGGCATCGAACATTTCATGCGGTGTGAGCGTCAGGTAACCCCCATTAAGAATGTCTTCCTGCTGTTTACGACAGGCATTGAGCGTGTGCTGATCGATGCGAAACTGCGGTGACAGCAGACTGAGCGGCTCGACCAGCAGGCGGAACGTAAAACTTTCCTCATAGGCCGTGACGGAATCGATAATCGGCGTGGTTCGCCAACCTTGCCCGGTGCGGAACTCCAGCCAACCTTCCTGTTGAATACGCGTCAGAACGTTACGCAGTACGGAGCGGGACACCTGACATTCTCGCATCAAATCCACTTCTGAAAACTGCTCCGGCAACCGACGGGAGAGGCGCATATCGACAATCTTCCGGTAGAGCGGCTCTTCACTGCTGGCGGCTAATTCGGTGACCAGATGCCCTAATTCATGGGCATGGCGGTCGAGATAAAACCCCCGATTGCGGTGGTAATGCAGCATGCCTTTTTCCGTCAGATACAGCAGCGCGACCTTGACCGGTGTGCGTGAGGCGTTCAATACCTGCGCCAGCGACGATTCGATCAGATGCGCGCCGGGCGGTAGCTGCTCGCGGCGAATGTAGGCGACAATCTGTCTGACAATCCTTGTCTGTAGGGGAGTTAAAGCCATGGCTATCCTGCTATGTCGTTTAGGGTGTTACGAGGAATCTTTATGTTCTTGTCAGTACGGCTCGCCTGCCAGCAGAGAACGCTCCGGCCAGGCCGGAGCAACCCTGTTTTACTGGTGATAGAACGGAAATGCGCCGAAGACAATACCACCGACCAGCAGCGACAGGCTGACAAAAATCGCCCATTTGATTGCAAAGCGTTGGTGATCGCCGATATCCACTTTTGCCAGACTGACCAGCAGGTAGAGTGACGGCACCAGCGGGCTGAGTAGGTGGAACGGCTGGCCGACAATCGACGCACGGGCGATCTCCTCTGGGGTAATACCATAGTTGACCGCCGTCTGGGCGATAACCGGTAAGATTCCGAAATAGAACGCATCGTTGGACATCAAGAAAGTAAACGGCAGGCTAATGAGCGCGGTGAACACCGCAAGATACGGGCCGAAACTTTCTGGTATCACCTGCAACAGGCTCTTCGCCATGGCATCCACCATGCCCGTACCGGATAAAATCCCGGTGAAAATCCCAGCGGCGAAAATAAGTGATGTCACCGCGAGCACGTTAGCGGCGTGTGAGCCGATCCGCGCTTTTTGCTCTTCCAGCTTGGGATAGTTGAGCATGACGGCGATAGCGAAGCCGACCATAAACAGCACCTGAATAGGCAGAATGCCGATCACCAGAAACACCAGAAGCAGGGTGGTCAGAATAAAGTTAGGCCAGAACATTTTAGGGCGGCGGTTGGCGTCGCTTTCTTCGTCACTGCCGTTGCCCAGATTGATCGAAGCATTCTGGAAGCTGCTGACATCAATGATCCCCAGTCGTTTGCGCTCCTGTAGACCCAGAAACACGGCCACGCCGACCAGCGTCAGGCTAGCTAAAACAATTGCCGGGAGCATGGGAAGGAAAACGTCCAGTGCATCAACGCGTAATGCGGCGGCGGCACGCGCCGTCGGACCGCCCCAAGGGGAAAGGTTCATTACGCCGCTGGCGATGTTAACCAGACAGGTCAACCCGAGCACGCTCATCCCCAACCGCTGGTAGAGCGGCAGGAATGCAGCAATAGCGATCATATAGGTCGTCGTACTGTCGCCGTCCAGCGCGACCATCAAGGTTAACACGGAGGTGCCGACCAACACTTTTAGCGGATCGCCTTTAACCAGACGGAGAATGAAGCGCACCAGCGGATCGAACAGCCCAGCATCGATCATGATGCCGAAGTAGAGAATAGAAAACGTCAGCATCACGCCAGTTGGTGCCAGCGTTTTGATGCCGTCCAGCATCATCGCTCCCAGCCCCTGATAGAAACCTGCGGCCAGTGCGAACAGCGTAGGGACAAGAATCAGCGCGATCAGCGCAGACATCCGCTTGGTCATGATCAGGTACATAAAGCAAATGACCATAGAGAAACCGAGAATAGTGAGCACAGTGAATCTCCTGTTTTTTATTATATTCTGAATAACTTACTGCCTTTCTTTCGGCGAATTTGGGGTGCAAAAAGCCGTACAGTTTTTTATAACTGCATATCGAAAGGGATGAAATTAGCTTATTCCCGACGTCAGCGACGTTCAGGAAAATACGAATGAAAAGCGGGGGTTAGCTTCCAGGGTCGAGACGAATAATAAAGGACAGATAATGAGGGAGCGATAAGGTAACGGTAATCGGTAACATAAAAGACCTCTATGCGAGCAATAATAATATTCCTTTTATCCCCATTGGCGTTCATCTAACCGATTGTTTAATAATTGTTTTAATCGACTTGATGACTGCCGCTACAAGGGGGCTCTTTTTGTTAAAAACAAATTAAAGCATTGTAAAATGAAACGCAAATTGCGCTAAATTGGAATAAAAAACAATTGGGCGAAGGGAAGGGCGGTGATAGCAACATAATTTTAAAAGATAAACAGAGGTGTGAAAATTTAATTGCTGTGTAGAAGTTTATTATCGATTAACGGAAATTTATTCGTTTTCATTAATGAAATTTTACAAGATGAGGCAGGGAATAAAGGCATTATCGGTGAGGACAGTTAAACGGTGTCTAAACCATCTATACTCGTCATACTTCAAGTTGCATGTGCGTTGGCTACGCTACTCGGCGCACTCACGTGTGCCTCGCCCCCTTGGGGCCGCTGCAAGCAGCGTTCAAATCTGCCTCTGGCAGATTTGTCAGTCACCCGAATCACTTACCTGAGTAAGCTCATCGGGATGAAATGAGAGACATCCTGTCTCTCACCGAAGGCCAGCCATTGGCTGGTCAAATTCGTTCCCGACGAATTTGTCCTTTGCTTGCCGCCTTCCTGAAACTCGAATTATTTAGAGTATGTATTTTCCTAAGCCGCCACGGCTTTTATCTAATGGCTTAGGTTCGCAGCGGCTTAGGTCAGGGAGATTAACTGACGTTTTCTGCGGTGCTGCGCAGCCGATCTTTCAGCTGGCTGTATTCCTGTTGTACATAGGTTTCCGCTGCTTGCTGATCGTCGATGGCTTCCAGCTTCACGGCGCAGTGTTTGTACTCCGGCGTTTTGGATACCGGATCGAGATGATCCAGCGTCAGTTCATTGCAGGCACCGATCCACCACTGGTAGGTCATGTAGACGGCACCTTTATTGATGCGTTCGCTGACGGCAACGCGAGAGATCACTTTGCCGCGTCGTGACGAGATCCAAGCGAGCTGCTGATCGTGGATGCCTAAACGTTCTGCGTCGTGTGGGCTAACCTGCACGTAGCCCGGTTCATCCGCCAGCGTTTGTAATGCGGTGCAGTTGCCCGTCATGGAACGGCAGGAGTAATGGCCAACTTCGCGCACGGTGCATAAGACCAGCGGGTAATCCTCATCCACCAGCTCCATCGGCGGTCGCCATTCGGCCGTGAGTAGTAAGCCTTTCCCGCCGGGACGATCGAAGTGGTTGCCTGCGTACAACCACGGTGTGCCGGGGCTGTCCTCCGTCGGGCACGGCCACGGCACGTAGCCCAGCCCCGCCATTTTCTCGTAGGTCGCGCCGTAATACAGCGGGCAGAGTTCTCGCAGCTCGTCCCAGATCTCCTGTGTGTTGTTATAGTGCATCGGATAGCCGAGCGCCGTTGCCATCAGGCTGATGATTTCCCAGTCGGGTTTGACATCGCCCTGTGGTTCCACGGCTTTATAAAAGCGCTGGAAGCCCCGATCAGCGGCGGTATAGACCCCTTCGTGCTCGCCCCAGGAGGTGGCGGGTAAAATCACATCGGCAATCGCGGCGGTCTTGGTCATGAAGATGTCCTGCACGATCAGCAAGTCCAGCTCGTTGAACGCATCGCGCAGCATCGACAGGTCCGGTTCAGTTTGCAGCGGATCTTCGCCCATCACATAGTTGGCGCGAATTTTCCCTTCTTTTATCTTGTGCGGGAGATCCGTCAGCGAGTAGCCAATTTTGTCGGAGAGTGCAGGCACGCCCCAGGCATCGGCAAATTTCGCCAGCACCGTTTTATCCGTGACGTTTTGATAACCGGTGAACATATTGGGCAGCGCACCCATATCGCAGGCGCCCTGCACATTGTTTTGCCCACGCACCGGCCCGACGCCAACGTTTGGACGGCCCAGGTTCCCAGTCAGCAGTGCTAAGCCAGACAGCCCTTTGACTACATCAACGCCTTGGCCCCACTGCGTCACGCCCATTCCCCAGAGAATGGTGGCGGACGGTGCGGCGGCATAGATCCGCATCGCGTCGCGAATCAATTTCGGCGGCAGTCCGGTGATGTCAGCGACGTACTCCGGCGTGTATTTCGCGACGGTCTGGCTGAATTCCTCGAAGCCTTCGGTATGGCGGGCGACGTACGCTTTATCGTAGTGGCCTTCGTTAATCAGCACGTTAGCGAACGCGTTGACCAATGCCATGTTGGAGCCATTTTTCAACGGCAGCCACAGATCGGCGATGCGGGCGGTTTCAATATGGCGCGGATCGCACACGATGATTTTTGCCCCGCGTGCTTTGGCTTTCAGGATCCGACGTGCCACGATGGGGTGTGAGTCTGCGGCGTTGTAGCCAAAAATCAGGATGCAGTCGGTTTTTTCGATTTCGCAGATAGAGTTGCTCATTGCGCCGTTGCCCAGCGTAACCTGTAGCCCAGCAACCGAAGGGCCGTGGCAGAGTCGGGCGCAGCAATCGACGTTATTATTCCCGGTGACCGCGCGGGCAAATTTCTGCATCACATAGTTGGTTTCATTACCGGGACCGCGTGACGAGCCGGTGTGCATAATCGACTCGGCACCGTACTTCTCTTTAATCGCTTTCAGACGAGAACTAGCGAAGTCGATCGCTTCATCCCAGGATACGGCCTCAAAGGGCGCACCTTTCTGGCGTCGAATCAGCGGCTGCTTTAAACGCGGTGTCAGAAGTTTCGTGTCGTTGAGAAAATCCCAGCCGTAATAGCCCTTCAGGCACAGCTCACCTTCATTGGTGACGCCGTTTGCCCCTTCCGCACCAACCACTTTGCCGTTCTCTACCAGCAGGTTAATTTTGCAGCCTGACCCGCAATACGGACAGACGGTAAGCACTTTCTGCATGATTATCCTCCAAAGCTGAGTCTTGGATCGTAAGAACTGCATTCCTGTTAGGACACTGATGCAGTAGTTTAATTTTAATAATCGCCGATAAATTAAATTAATTTACTGATCGTGGTCATACGCAGTGTGAGATAAAGCATCTTAAGGTGTTGAGTGATGCAGTTTTTTTGCATAGAAAATTTGTTTGGAAAATAACGTGGCAACGTATTTACCTTCTTTATCTTTTAATGCCTATACTGTTTTTGACGATATTAACTCTACATGCCACCGATTTGACCGTGGCAGCGATGCTTATCGGCAGTTTAAAACGATGGTGATGAGTATTTTAAGGAAGATAACATTTTGTTTTTTTGTCATTTTATATTTTATGAATAATGATCAGGGAATTCCAAAACGTCTGTTAGAGCGTGAGAAACAAAGACGCAGTATAACGGACGACACCGTCATGGGTAGAAAGTAAATAATTTCCGGCTGAATATATGAGCGGGAAATATTTGTTAACTTCGCGGAGTACATTATGGAATTTCTAAGAAATATCAGCATAAAAATAATGGTTCTGATCATAGTGACTTCCCTATTAGTGATATGGGGAGTGGGATCAGGATTTAGTCTTTACTCACTTCATCAGGCTACGAATTTGCTTGATAAAAGTGAGACTCAGCAAAAAACGTACTCTTATTTGATTCATGGTGCCGATCAATATTTTCGAGCGGTAACACGTATGGAAAGAACTATGGATTACTTGCAGCGAAATGAGCCAGAAAATGCCAGGCAGACGTTGGAAATGGCTCAGAGTGCGATCAAAAACACCAAGGATTCGTTAGATAAATTCCAGACGGCCGAACACGTTGGTGTCGATCAGGAAACTGTTGATGCAGTGAAAAATATTTGGAATACACTGATATCTTCCTCTATCGATCCCATGAATGCGGCGCTGCAACGCAGCGACCCTGAAGCATTCCGACAAATTTTACGCTCAGCTTATCCTCCTATCAGTCTGACGTTTGGGGAAAATATCAAACGCTATTCGGATGGCATCACCACTTCTTCATTGATTTCAAGCGTGAATGAACACAATACTCAAAGTCGTAACGCGCTGATTAGCGTGATGGTGCTTGGCATCATGGTATTGATTTTCACTGAATACTATTTAAGAAACTACTTGGTTATTCCGATTTCAGTGCTTAAATCACACTTGGCACAACTCACAGCGGGTCGCTTAGGCTGTGAATTGGCGGAGTTTGGCAGGAACTGTGCAGGACGGCTGATCCCTGACATTAAGCGGTTGCAGAAGAGTTTACGCGATACGGTAACTGTTATCCGGCAGAGTACGACTGAAATTAACAATGGAACGTCGAGCATTAAGGATGGTAACGATGATCTTTCCAGCCGTACGGAGCAGCAGGCTGCGGCGCTGCAGCAGACGGCTGCCAGTATGGAGGAGATTAGCTCCACGGTGCGGCAAACGACCGATCATGTACATCAGGTGCGTAAGTTGGCGAAGGATGCAGCGGATATGGCGCAAAAAGGCGGAAATATCAGCAGCAACGTGATGACGACGATGGAGGGGATTAGCGCCAGCTCCCGACAAATTTCTGATATCACCTCTGTGATTAACAGTATCGCGTTCCAGACCAACATTCTGGCGCTGAATGCGGCGGTTGAAGCCGCGCGAGCGGGGGAGCAAGGTCGAGGGTTTGCTGTGGTGGCCGGTGAAGTTCGCACATTGGCGCAGCGTAGTGCGCAGGCGGCGAAAGAGATTGAGGCGCTGATTGCCGAATCGGTTTCGCGGGTGGAAATCGGTGCTGGACAGGTTCGACAATCTGGCGAAGCGATGACGGGCATTATCGCCTCCATTTCGCATGTGAATAATTTGATTGGTGAAATTGCGGCGGCAACGGATGAACAAACGCGTGGTATTACGCAGATTAGCCAAGCGGTGCACGAAATGGACAGCGTCACGCAGCAGAACGCGGCGTTGGTAATGCAATCGGCTGAAGCCGCCGCTCGTCTGGATGAACAAACCAGCGAACTGTCCGCCGTAGTGGATGTGTTCGATCTGGACTCCGATTACGAGCCGACAACGACTTTTTCGTGCCCAGCGATCGCCGATCCCCTCCGTTGTGCTGCTGAGCAGAGTACTACACCGCTGTTATCGACACAGAGTCGCAATGGTGAGGGATGGAAAAAATTCTGATCCACAGTGGGTTGACTGTGCGACAGAAATTGAGTGTAAGCAGACATCGAACACAAGAGCGCCAATGGGGGTGAGCGATAAACCGAGCGGAAAAGAGCCTGCTGGTTTCCCTTGGTTTCTGGTTGCCGCATGAATGCCAGGAGAGTCCCCCAAAATGTCAGTGAAAAGCACTACTATCAACGTATGTAATACATTGATTTACAGAGATAAAATTGATCCACTCTGTAAATTTTATCGTATTAATGTAAAGGAAAGCCATTTCAGTGCAATTTAATCTAGTGTAAATATGATTAGTTAAATATATTGGCATATTTATTGCGCGGGAATAATGGCGATTTTTTGCCACTTTTACGATCAAAAAACCGTTTTTTTCTGAGGGTTTGAGAAAAAAAGTGACTTTTTGGGATGTTAAATACGTTTGAAATTATTTGTTACATACTAAAGTATTTATTGCTTATATTTTCGTGACGTAAATCAAGACAGATGGCGGCTTCAAAGTGATAATAAGAATAAATATCATTTGTGCTTCATTACTCTCTTATGTCTATCTGGCAAAAAACGCTTCTCGTGTTGTGTTGGCTGTTGAGTTGTTCAGTGGCAGTTGCTGCGACCGATTACGCCTCATTTATTCAAGATATCGAAACTCGGCTGGATAAAACGGCTCAGCTCTATGAGCAGCAAAAGCCGGATGATGCCCGCACCGAAGTTCAGATGGCCTATTTCGAGGTGTTTGAAAACCTTGAAGGCCCCATTCGTATCAACATTTCCGCGCAAAAAAGCTATCAGTTGGAAGCGACCTTCGGTGAAATTCGCCGCATGATTGGCGAAGGAAAGCCGCAGGCCGAGGTGCAGGCGAAAATCTCTTGGCTGAAGGGCGAACTGGATGCCGTTCTGCCGGTGCTGTCGGAAGGGCACAGGCTGGTCGCACAGGAGCAGCACGGTGCCTATGACAATGCTGAGATCGCGCCGTACTGGCAGCAGAGTTTCAAAATCATTGATGACCAGCTCGCGCAGGCCGTGACTGAATATCAGGCTGGCGATTACAAAAAGGCCAGCCAGAGCGTGCAACAGGCGCACTATCAGGGCTTTAAAAACACTGAAATGGAGATGTCGGTCAGGCAGAATCGCTCGGCGCAGCAGGCAGCTTCCATTAATCAACAATTCTCCGCGCTGATTACCCTAGCCAGCCAACCCGATCAACTGACGGATGTCGCCTATCGGGTTACCACGCTGTTGCAGGATATCGAAGATGTCTTGCCGGGATTGCCGACAACGCGCGATAGCCAGCAGGCGACGGCAACACCTGCCGTGAACGCTGATAGCGGTGCCGTGCCGGATGCGAACTGGGCGAAAGTCGCCGACGATATCAATCAGGCTATTGCCGCTGCGATCGCGCAGTACCGTCAGGGTCAGGTCAAACCCGCCATCATGGCGGTGCAGGACACCTATTTCGATCTGTTTGAAGCGACCGGCATGGAGAACAAAATTGGTTCTCGCGATGCAGCGTTTAAATCGACGCTGGAAGGCTATTTCACCCGTCTGGTGAGCCTGATGAACGCCAAGCAGCCTGCCGAGCAGCTGCAAGGGCAGGCAGATGCGTTGCAGCAGGAACTGGCGAAGGCCGTGACCATGCTGGGCGACGGCGGCGAAACCCACTGGAGCCTGTTGATCTACAGCCTGCTGATTATTGTGCGCGAAGGTCTGGAAGCCTTGCTGATTGTGGCGGCGATCGTGGCCTATCTGGTGAAAAACAATCAGCAGGACAAGCTGCCGCTGATTCGCCAGTCGGTTTACGTCGCGCTGCTGTGTAGCGTGATTACCGCCGTCATTTTCCAACTCGTGTTCACCAATTCCGGCGCCAGCCGTGAGCTGCTTGAAGGCATTACGATGCTGATTGCCGTCGTGATGCTGTTCTTCATGAGCTACTGGCTGTTGTCCAAAGTGGAAGCGCGGCACTGGAAGGCTTATCTGGAAGGTAAGCTGTCCCATTCGTTAAGTAGCGGCTCCATGATTGGCCTATGGCTCACCAGCTTTCTGGCCGTGTACCGCGAAGGCGCGGAGACGGTGCTGTTCTATTACGCGCTGGTCGGTGATGCCAGCAATATGGCGGGACACCTCTCTATTCTGGCCGGGTTTGCCATCGGCTGTGTGATTCTGCTGATCGCCTATTTCGTGATGCGCTACACCATCGTCAAACTGCCGCTGAAGCCGTTCTTCATGTTTACCGGCTGCTTTATGTACCTGATGGCGTTTGTGTTCGCGGGTAAAGGCGTGTTGGAACTGATCGAAGGCAAACTGTTTGAACCGACGTTGCTGACCGGCGTGCCGGAAATCAGCGGGTTGGGGATTTATCCTTATGTGGAAACGCTGATTCCACAGGGTGTGTTGGTGGGCGCGGCGTTAATCGCTCTGTGGGTGATGCGGCGCAGGGCGTCTGCCGTCTGATAAAGCAGGCATCCGACGTTAATTTAATACTGAAAGCAATAAGAGCAGCAAATAACCATAACAACCCCAATCGCTTAGCAAAATAAGCGAGGAGGGACGACTGAGATGAGGATGGGTTTGATGAATATGCAAAAAAGTCTGATTGCGGGTGCCGTTATTGCCGGTATTTTCACTGCGCCTGCCGCGCTGGCGTTTAAAGAATACCCAGCGGGTGAACCGGTTTCCATGAACGAAATGGAAATTGCCGCTGTTTATCTGCAACCTATCGACATGGAACCGCGTGGCATGGGCCTGCCAGCTGCGAAAGCGGACATCCATCTGGAAGCCGATATTCACGCCGCTGAAGGCAACAAGAATGGCTTCGGTGCGGGTGAGTGGATGCCGTTCCTGACCATCGCGTACACCCTGACTAACACCGATACTGGTGCGAAGCAGGAAGGCACCTTCATGCCGATGGTGGCCAGCGATGGCCCGCACTACGGCGCAAACATCAAAATGATGGGCGTGGGTAACTACAAAGTGACTTACCACATCGATCCACCATCAAAAGCCGGTATGCACCGCCACACCGATGGTGAAACGGGCGTAGGCCGCTGGTGGAAACCATTTGATGTCAGCTTTGACTTCAAATACGTCGGCTTAGAATAAGGTCTTCTGTCCGCGATGTTCTGTCGCGGTCATGTTCACGCCTCTGTGTGTCGTTATCGCGGCTCGCAGAGGCGGCGATTTTTCGGTTTGTGTACTGATGCCACCCGGTATCACGCTCAACCAACGCACCTGCAACGTGAAAAGTGACGAGAATATGAGTTATTTCTTTATCACGACCCTCCAATCCTTCCTGCCGATAGCGCTATTGCTGGGGCTGAACTGGAGCCATCGTTCCACGCCGACAGTCAGATCGCTGGGTTGGACCACGCTGCTGGCGCTGTTCGCCGGTACGTTTATTGGCGTGCATTTTCCTAACGGGCAGGCGTTTCTGCTGGGCTTTACGGCGCTTCAGGCGCTGGCCTTGATCCTGTTTCTTGCCTGTCAGTGTTTTTCCCACCCGCGTATTGGTTATCTGTGGCAGGCGCTGCTGGTGGCGGGAGCGGCGGTGCATTGGGGCAACGATCCCAATCTGACCGCGCTGACGACCACTCATGTGGTGAATACCGATCTGTTGCTGAATTTCAGCGCTGTGCTGCTGGCGTTTGGCTGGCTGGTGTTCTGTGCTGCGCTGTGCGGCATGATCGTGCGCCGCATTCGTATACTGCGCTGGCCACTGCTGGCGCTGCTGGTCGCACTTCTGCTGTTGCCGATAAGCGGCAACCTGCTACTGCTGTTGATGAAATTACAGGCGCTGGGGCTTACCAAGCCGCGCTTGAGCTATGTGGCACACGTCACCAACAGCGCATATTTATTAAATTACCTCAGTACATTGTTCATGGCGGCGTTGGCTGCCGGGCTGGTTTGGCCGCTGCGGCATGCGCGTCGCCAGATGCTGGCCACGCATGAGGCGATTGAAAAGCGTAAAGCCACGGCAGGTTATCGCACGCTGCGCCGCACGCTGTTGTCGACGGTCACGGCGCTGTTGGTGGTGGTATTGGCCCAGCTCTATTGGGACAAGGTCGCGTCGCAGCCGCCTCGTCTGTCGGAAGCACAGCCAGTGACGCTGGCGGCCGATGGCAAAGTGCATATTCCAATTGAGCAAGTGCGTGATGGCAAGCTGCATCGCTTCGTGTGGATTGCCGATGACGGCAAGGCCGTGCGCTTCTTCATTATTAACCGCTACCCCGATCGCCTGCGCCTTGGCGTGGTGTTTGATGCCTGTCTGCTGTGCGGCGATCAAGGTTATGTGATGGAAGGTAATCAGGTGATTTGTGTCGCCTGCGGGGTGCATATTTTCATTCCGTCTATCGGGAAAGCGGGCGGCTGTAATCCGGTGCCGATCGAAGGGTGGAGCAACGACGATAACGAACTGGTGATTGGACGAGCGTCACTGGCGGCAGGCACTAACTACTTCTCGACGGTGGTGTCGATGGAAGTTATCGACCCGGTTGATGGCTCCAAACTGACTAACGTGAGTGCGGAACATAAATATCGCTACGGCGGTAAAACGTACTTCTTTTCGTCGGAGGCCAACTACAACCGCTTCCGCGAAAGTCCCGCGAAATTTGTCACTGCCAAAGCGGCGGCTGGCGAGCAGGCTGAGGAGGAATAATCATGCTGTGGCGACTGTTACGTCAGTCCTGGCGCAGAAATATTCGGCGTAAATCGCTGGCGGTGCTGACCGTGTTTTTGGCGGCGGGGTTGATCTCTGCGCTGCTGGCGGTGTCCATCGACATCGGCGACAAAATGGCGCGTGAGCTGAAGTCCTACGGCGCGAATATTTTGATTGAGCCAGCAGGGCAAGCGGCGCTACCCGCGCTGTTTGGCGAACGCAGTAATCCGCTGGAAGGACAGGATTTCCTCGATGAGGCCGAGCTGCCGAACATTAAAGATATCTTCTGGCGCAATAACATTGTCGGTTTTGCGCCGCTGCTGAGCGGCGATGTCGAGATCAAGGGTCAGCCAGTTGCCGTGCTGGGCTCCTTCTTTTCTCAGCCTGTTGCGGTGCCGGATGAAGAAGACTATCGCTCGGGACAAATGACCGTTAGCCCCTACTGGCAGGTGGCGGGGCAGTGGCCGCAGGAACCGGTGACGACGGAAAATGTGGCGCAGACGCTGGTAGGAAAACAGCTGGCGGTGCAAACGGGCTGGAAAGTCGGGGATAAACTCGCCTTGCACGGCGCAAAAGGAGACGCAACGGTAGAGGTGAGCGGCATTCTGAGCAGCGGCGGTGATGAAGAAAGCCGTCTGGTGATGCCGCTGGCAACGGTGCAATCGCTGCTGGGGCTGGCTGGTAAAATTCAGGCCATCCGCGTGTCAGCGCTGACCGTGCCGGAAAACGAATTGTCGCGGCGGGCGCGGGAAAATCTGGAAGCGCTGAATGCCGAAGAGTATGACCTCTGGTACTGCACCGCGTATGTCTCTTCGATTGCGCACCAGTTGGAAGAAGCGATTTCTGGCTCGGTGGTCCGTCCTATCTGGCAGGTCGCCGCGTCGGAAGGCGTGGTGATCGACAAGATCCAACTGCTTCTGGCGGTGGTGACCTTCGCCGCGCTGGTGGCGGCAGCGAGGGGGATCGCCTCGCTGATGACCAGCACCATTATGGAACGGGCCAAAGAGATCGGGCTGATGAAAGCGCTAGGGGCCCGTCAGTGGCAGATCATGCTGCTGTTTTATCTCGAAGCGGCGCTGAGCGGTTTGATCGGCGGTATTGCGGGCTGTGTTGCAGGTTGGGGGTTGGCGAAAGCCATCGGCCTGATGTTGTTCGGCGTACCGCTAAGTTTCGCGTGGATTGTTATCCCTTGTGTGCTAGTGATCTCGATGCTGATCGCCATCATCGGAACATGGTTCCCGGCGCGCCGGATTGCCAAACTGTATCCGGTAGAGGTGCTGTATGGGCGCTAATGGCTGGATGAACAGTATGTTCTGGCGTCTGGTGTTCCGCGCACTGCGGTTGCGTATGCAGCGCGTTAGCGTGGTGTTCGCGGCGCTGACGGTGGGAGCGGCGATTGTGACGGCGATGTCCGCTGTCTACTTCGATATCAACGCCAAGATGAGCCAGGAACTGCGCACCTTCGGCGCGAATTTTTATATCGGTCCGGCGCGGGGCAATACGATCCCACAGAGCACGTTTCAACCGATTATCGACAACGCACCGGCTGGATTAATCAATGCGTCCAGCCCTTATCTGTACGGCATGGCGCGGACGGAGCTGGAAAAAGTGGTGCTGATGGGCGTGTGGTTCGAATCGCTGCGACAGCTGGCACCGTACTGGCAGGTCACGGGTAACTGGATTGGCGTCAGTTTTGATGACCGTAATGCCATGATCGGGGTGAAGCTGGCGGAGCGGCTGAACGTCAAAGTCGGCGACAGTATCACACTGGTAGGCGACGGCGGGAAGCAGCGGTTGCAGATCAAAGGCATCGTAGAATCCGGCGATGCGACGGACAACATGCTGATCGTGAATCTGGATCTAGCGCAAAAGTGGCTGGATAAAGAAGGCGCGATCAGTAATGCCCTGCTGAGCGTCAGCAACGATCTGGGGCAGGTCGATCGCTTTGCGGCACAGCTCCAGCAGCAGTATCCGCAGTTGGCGATCCGCCCGATCCTGAAGGTGTCGGCATCGGAGGGTCAGGTGCTGAATAAAATCAAAGGGCTGATGGGGCTGGTATCGGCGGTGATCCTCGTGCTGTCTTCCCTGTGTGTGAACACGACGCTGATGGCGATTGTCGGCGAACGCGCCCGCGAATTTGCGCTACAGAAAGCGCTGGGTGCGAGCGGACGAGACATCATTCGGCAGATGCTGGCGGAAACCGGCATCATCGCGCTGGCGGCCGTGTTATGCGGTTCGCTATTGGGCTATCTGCTGGCTCAGGTGCTGGGGATAGCCGTATTCAACGCGACGATCTCGCTGCGGTTACCGGTGTTCCCGCTCACGCTGGTGCTATCGTTATTGGTTGCTGCCGTTGCGGCGGTGGTTCCCACTCGGCGGGCGATCTACGTCGAACCAGCCAAAGTCTTGAAAGGAGAGTAGCTCGATGTCTGTAGAGGTGAACGCGCAGGAAGGGGCGCAGGCAGCGGAGGCGGTGATTGAAACTCGCCAGCTCTATAAACGCTTTGGTCAGGTTACCGCGCTGGAGAACATCAATATCCGCATCGCGCGCGGCGAGTTTGTCGCCATCATGGGCGCGTCCGGTTCGGGTAAAACCACGCTGATGAATATTCTCACCTGTCTGGATACGGTGAGTGAAGGGCAGGTATTGCTGGACGGCGTCGATGCCGCTGGGCTGGATGAAGAAGGGCGACGCCAGTTCCGGGCCGATAAGATTGGGCTGGTATTTCAGCAGTTCCACCTGATTCCGTTTTTGACCGCGCTGGAAAACGTGATGCTGGCGCAGCACTACCATAGCGTGGTGGATGAAGCGGCGGCGCAGCGTGTGCTGGAACAGGTCGGGCTGGCGCATCGCGTCGATCACTTACCGAGCCAGCTTTCCGGCGGTGAGCAGCAGCGCGTGTGTATCGCTCGTGCGCTAGTGAATGAGCCTCCGGTGATTTTCGCCGATGAACCGACGGGGAATCTGGATGAAGAGAATGAACGGCGGGTGCTGGATCTGCTGAAAGATCTGCATCGGCAGGGGCGCACCATTGTGATGGTGACGCACAATCCTGAGTTAGGTCGGTTTGCTGACCGCATTATCCGCCTGCAACACGGCAAGTATTTCGGTGAAGAGGTGAATCATCATGAAATGGCGTAACGGGATTACTGCACTGTGCCTGCTGGGAGTAGTGGCGCTAAGCGGCTGTAAGGAAGAACAGGTTAGCGTCGGGGCGCAGGCACCGGCGCTGGCGGCCTATGATCTGGCGGGGCAGCAGGTGGATCTGTCGCGCTGGCAGGGGAAAAGCGTGTACCTGAATTTCTGGTCGTCTGGCTGTGGTGGCTGCAGGATGGAGATGGGCGCGCTGGAGAAACTGAGTCAGGAGTATGGCGATAAAGTGGTGGTGGTGGCGGTTAACACCGATCCTGACGGCGTAGATGTCACCTCAATGCTGGCGCACCACAAGGTGACCTATCCGGTGGTGCGCGATCAGTTAGGCATTACCAAAGAACGCTATCAGGTCAGCGGTACGCCGACTTCATTTATTATTGATGCGAATGGCAAGGTGATCGATCAGCATCAGGGCGCAAGGGATGAAGCGCAACTGACCGAGTTGTTCCAGAAGCTGGCAAGCCGGACATAAAGACCGGCTTATATTTCCACAGCCTGTCAGGTGTGCGTTTACTCTGTCCGTGAAACCGGCATCGGGACTTCTACCACCGTTGATTTTTTCACAACGACAGGTTCCGGTTTCACGCGCATGGCGTAAATCACCCCGACAATCAGACAGGTGATGCCACAGAGCGTCAACAGCGGCGGCCAGGATTGCCGGATGATGAAGGCGTAGGTCAGCCCCGCCAGCGTTTCAAACACAATCAACGGCCCTACCAGCACCGTCGGCAGACGCTGGCTGGCTTCGTTCCAGAACAGCGTACCGATCCACGAACAAAACAGCCCAATCGCCAGCATCAGCGGGATGAAAACCTCAGGCCGTGGGCCGAACGGCTGCGTAAAGGTGCTGTCCGTTAGCGCCAGATGGCCGCACACCAGCAGATAACCCAACAGCGCCAGCGGTAGCGTCACTAGCCCCTGCGCTGTGGCCCAGGTGGTCGGCGTATTGCCTTTGTGGTCGCGCAGCCAGCGGGCATTGCGCAGCGGATACCATGTCCAGCAAACCACGGCGAGAAACGCCATCGCAATACCGCTGGAATAACGCCATAAATCGAATTCGACGGTGGTTCCTCTCAGTTCCGCAATATTGACGCAAACCAACCCAGCCGCAATCAGCAGCAGCGAAGGCAACAACCGACGCCAGGCCACGCGGCCATCGTGTTTGCTGTACAACACATTGGCGGTAACGGAAATCACCACGGGCAGGGTGCCGATAATCATCGTCGAGATCGGTGCGCCCGTGCGCTGGATGGCGCTGGCGAGCAGAAAGTAGTACAGCAGATTACCGATGATGGTGAGTTTCGTGGCCTCCAGCCAGTCGCTGCGGGTCAGCTGGCGTAGACGACGGCGATCGAGCCATGCCAGCGGTAAGGCAATCAGGCCAAAAGCCAGATAGCGTCCGGTGGACTGCAAAGCCGCAGAGTAGTCCGGTACGATCAACGGCCCAACGAAAATCAGCCCCCACATCAATCCGGCGGCAAGCGCAAATAAAACCCCTATCAGCATGATAAACCCGTTTGTTCACAAGAGTGCATCGCGCCAGTCTAGGGAGAGTTGGTGTTAAATGATTGTAGGATATTGCTGTTTATTCCCGTCATACTTCAAGCTGCTTGTGCGTTGGCAATACTCGGCTCATTTCTGAGCCTCGCCCTGAAGGGCCGCCGCAAGCGGCGTTCAAATCGGCAAAGCCAATTTGTCCTTACTCACCACAGTCACTTACTTGTGTAAGCTCCTGGGGATTCGCGCGGTTGCTGCGTTACAAGGCCCATAAATGAGCCTTGCCCTAAAGGGTCAACGCATAGCGTTGTTCAAAACGCACACGTTTTGTCACGCAACTCGAATTATTTAGGGTATATCATCTGTGGGGTAACGGTGAAAGCATGCGTGCTGAAAGCGTTAGCGCTGAAGTGGATACACCTGTTTTTGGTAGCGAATGGGCGTGACGCCATAGCGTTGGGCGAAGGTGCGGGTCAGATGTGCCTGATCGGTCAGGCCGACAGCGACGGCGATATGTGCGGCTGCCATACCGCGCGTCAGCATCTGTTTAGCCTCATACAGCCGAATTGCCATCAGCATCTGGTGCGGCGTGACGTGAAACTGAGCTTTGAACTGGCGCAGGAAATGATATGGACTCAGGGAAACCAGCGCCGCCAGCTCTTTTAAGGTAATCGTGTGGGCGAAATTCTCGCGCAGATAGGCTTTCACCACATCAAAGCGGTGCAGCGGCTCAATCCTCTGGCGCTGGGCAATGTGCGCGTGAGGCCGGAAAAGCGCAATCAGCGACAGCAGCAGGCTTTCACTCGCCAAGGGATCGGTCGTCTGCCACAGCGCGGCCAACGTCATCGCCAGCTGGCGTGCGGTTGCAGGATCGTGGCGCACGACGTCGGTAAACCACCAGCCTTTCTCGCCGGAGACGTTCTCCAGCACATCGGGTGGGATGTAGATCATGCGATAGCGCCAGCCGTCTTCCGTCGCGGATTCCCCCGTATGTAGTTCATCTGGGTTCATCAACACTAACGAATCAACAGGCGCAATGTGCTTGGCTCCACGATAGCGGAATCGCTCCGCACCGTCGTCGATGGTGCCGATACCAAACGCCTCATGCGTGTGCGGCTCAAAGGCATAACGGCAGATATGCGCGTGGTAAAGCTCAATGCCGGGCAGCGTCGGCAAATGCCGGAACTGGGCATAGTCTCGTTCATCGGTAAAATGTTCCGGTACGCCCTGCATGCTGCCACCTTGTCGCTGATTCTGACCGCCATCATAGCAGTGATATACCCGTAATACTTCAAGTTGCATGTGCGTTGGCTACGCTACTCGGCACACTAGCGTGTGCCTCGCCCCGTTGGGGCCGCTGCAAGCAGCGTTCAAACCTGCCAAAGGCAGATTTGTCACTCACCCGAATCACTTACTTGTGTAAGCTCATCGGGATGAAATGAGAGACGTCCTGTCTCTCACCGAAGGCCAGCCGTTGGCTGGTCAAATTCGTTCCCGACGAATTTGTCCCTCTCTTGCCGCGTTATTCGGCCTTATGGCCTCACCCCTTCGGGGTCAGCGCAAGCGCTGTTCAAAAACGCCTTGCCGTTTTTGTCCTGAAACTTGAATTATTTGGGGTATAGCACATCAGCTTGAAGTCGTGTGTCCTATTTAGCTTGAGAAGAAATACGCGAAAAAGAGAATAAAAGCGCTGAGATAAATAGACCAGAAAGGCATAAATCATAGCAAAATGGTTGATTGATGGCGTGCACGTCACAAAAATGAGTTTATCTAAATTTTTGATTTTAATGTTTATGTCTATTCCTTGTTAGATAAGATAGCGCGACAGACATACCGTTAGTATAAAAAAATATAATCAACTCCATTTGCTTATTTGTTCTGGCTCTCATTACTTGCATCAATATTGCTATCTGTAATAAAGGACAAGGGAGTGAAAGGTGAACTTTCAGCAACTGAAGATTATTCGTGAATCAGCACGGTGCAATTACAACCTGACCGAGGTGGCGAATACGCTGTTTACCTCTCAATCCGGCGTGAGCCGCCACATCCGCGAGCTGGAAGAAGAGTTGGGGATTGAAATCTTCATCCGGCGCGGCAAACGCCTGTTAGGCATGACCGAACCGGGAAAAGAGCTGCTGGTGGTGGCAGAACGCATTCTGAATGACGCCAGCAATATCCGGCGGCTGGCGAATGTCTTCACCAATAACGACACCGGCCAGTTGGTGATCGCGACCACGCATACGCAGGCGCGTTACAGCCTGCCGCCGGTGATTAAAGCCTTCCGCTCTCTGTATCCGCAGGTGCGTCTGGTGCTGAATCAGGGCACGCCGGATGAAATCGTGACGATGCTCCATTCCGGTGAGGCCGATATCGGTATTGCCAGTGAGCAGTTGATTAACGATCCCTCGCTGGCGGCGTTCTCCTACTATCGCTGGCACCATTCGGTGATTGTGCCGGAGCACCATCCGCTGACGCAGGAACCAGTGATTACGCTGGAAATGCTTAATGCGGAGCCGTTGATTACCTATCGTCAGGGGATTACCGGCCGTTCGCGTCTGGATCGCGCGTTTCAGGCGGTGGGTATGTCGCCGGATATTACGCTGAGCGCGCAGGATTCGGATGTGATTAAAACCTATGTCGAGCTGGGGCTTGGGGTGGGGATTGTGGCCGACATGTCATTCGATCCGGTGCGAGACAAAGGGCTGGTACGGTTGAATGCCGAGCATTTGTTTGAAGCGAATACGGTCTGGCTGGGGTTAAAAAAGGGTCAGTTACAACGTAACTATGCCTGGAAATTTATTCAGCTGTGTAATACAGAACTGTCGCTGGATGACATTAAAGATAAGGTGTTCTCGGATAACGATGAAGCGGTGATTGATTACCAAATCTGACTGATAGTGCGGTTTCCTAACCCGATGCCCAGCCAGCATTTTTTCTGACTGGGCAGGTGTTTTCCTTTCGATTTTGTCGCGATTTTTTGTATCGCGATACCCGCCGTTTTCTGTGCTCGATTCAGCATAAATATGGTTTATCGTGCCGATAATCTGCTTGATCTGAGCGTGCTGCAATAGTAGCATTCCCGCCATAACAATAACTTATGTCTGAGTTTTTGTTAAGCGATACAAATACTTGTGCGTTTTTATTGAATAATTATGTTAATGATTTTGGTATCGCACTAGAACATTTACTCTAAATAATTCGAGTGGCAGGGCAAAACGTGTGCGTTTTGAATCGCGCACATGCAGCTTGAAGTATGACGGGGTAATCCATCAGACATCCTTCTCACTAGTCAGTCACCTCCACGTTGATTTTTTCGGTTCGCATTGCGCCGGAGTCGCGCTAGCGCCATGTTTGTGATGGCGGGGAGTTTAAAACGGAAAATGACGATGAAAACACAAAAAATCAGCCTTGCCTGGCAAATCCTTATCGCATTGGTTCTGGGTATTGCACTCGGTGCTGTGCTGCATGAACAGCAAGAAAGCCGCCAGTGGCTTATCAGCAATATTCTTAGCCCCGCGGGCGACATCTTTATCCGCCTGATTAAAATGATTGTTGTCCCGATTGTTATCGCCACGTTGATTGTCGGGATTGCGGGCGTAGGGGATGCCAAAAAGCTCGGGCGTATCGGCTTCAAAACCATCCTCTATTTTGAAATCATCACGACGGTAGCGATTATCCTTGGCATCACGCTGGCGAATGTCTTCCAGCCGGGTCACGGCATCGACATGTCGACGCTGACCGCCGTGGATATCTCGCAGTACCAAAAGACCACCGAGCAGGTGCAGAGCGGTTCGCACAGTCTGGTGGGGACGGTGCTGTCGCTGATTCCGCCGAATATCTTCGCCGCGATGGCACACGGTGAAATGCTGCCGATTATCTTCTTCTCGGTGTTGTTTGGTCTGGGGCTATCTTCGTTGCCGAAAGATCACCGCGAACCGCTGCTGAACGTCTTCCGCGGCGTGTCGGAAACCATGTTCAAGGTGACGCACATGATTATGCGTTACGCGCCTGTTGGGGTGTTTGCGCTGATTTCCGTCACGGTGGCCAACTTCGGTTTTGCGTCGCTGTGGCCGTTAGCCAAGCTGGTTATGCTGGTTTATGCCGCGATTTTCTTCTTCGCGCTGGTGGTGCTCGGTATCGTCGCACGGCTGTGTAAGCTGCGTATCACCATCTTGATCCGCATCCTCAAAGATGAGCTGATCCTCGCGTATTCCACTGCCAGTTCCGAAACCGTGCTGCCGCGCATCATCGAAAAAATGGAAGCCTATGGCGCGCCGAAGTCGATTACCAGCTTTGTGGTGCCGACCGGTTACTCCTTTAACCTCGACGGATCTACGCTGTACCAGAGTATTGCAGCAATCTTCATCGCGCAGCTGTACGGTATCGAACTGTCGATTGGGCAGGAAATTGTGCTGGTACTGACACTGATGCTGACGTCTAAAGGCATTGCCGGCGTACCCGGCGTGTCGTTTGTCGTACTGCTGGCGACGCTGGGCAGCGTCGGTATTCCGTTGGAAGGTCTGGCGTTTATTGCGGGCGTCGACCGTATCCTCGACATGGCGCGTACCGCGCTGAACGTGGTGGGGAATGCACTGGCGGTGCTGGTCATTGCCAAGTGGGAAAACCAGTTCGATGAGCAGAAAGCGCGGGCCTATGAGCGTGAGCTTAAAGGGATAAGTACGCAGCCTGCCCAGCAGGGATAATCCGGGCTATTTCAAATAGCCTATGCAACGGGCGCATCGAGTGATCGACGCGCCCGTTTCTTTTCTTGCTCTAATGCTGACTATGCCGCGTGGCTATCTATCACGCGGGTTTCTAATGTTTGCGTGCGCCACAGCGCCCGTTCAATACTCTCGGCATCCGTTGCAAAAGGAAGACGGGCGGCAATTTTCGGCGCGATTTTCACGTTCGGTGCAATGCTTTCAACCAGCTGTGGGCGTTCGCTCAGGCCTAGGGCGTTCAGCGTCATTGGGCTACCGTAGCGGCGCAGCTGGGCGAACAGCTCTTCGCGGTCGGCGTCGTTATCGTGTTCCAGAAACGCCTGCACGGCCAGCCCAAAGCCCACTTTCTCGCCGTGCAGCCAGTCATGCAGTTCCGGCTGGCGCGTCATGCCGTTATGAATAGCATGGGCGACGCCAATGCGTGGCACTTCATCTTTCATGCTGTTCGCCAGACCCGCTAAGGCGATAACGGCATCGATCACGCTGCGTAGGGCAGGCGTGACCAGACCTTGCTCATTATCCGCAATGGCCTGCTCACCATGCGTATTGAATGTCTCTACGGCCAGCCGTGCGGCCTGCGCTTTGAGTGCTAATGCCAGCCCGCTATCGCCGTGACGCAGATAGGGTTGAAATTCGTACCATTTTGCCAGTGCATCCACGATACCGGCTTTGAGATAGCGTGAAGGGCTGCGGGCGATGATCTCGCTGTCCACCAGTACCCACACCGGTAAACGTGTTAATGGGAATGGCCCATTGTGTGCACCGCTGTCGCTGTAAATCACGCTGCTCGGTGACCAGGCGGCGCAGGTGGCCGCAATGGTGGGGACGACAATGACGGGGATCTGCCCCAGAATGTCGCCGACGGCTTTGGCGACATCCAGCACGCGCCCGCCGCCAATGCCTAAAATCAGTTCCGCGTTGAAGGCGCGCGCCTGTGCGGTCAGCGCTTCTATCGCGGGTTTGGTGCAATCACCCGGTAAAAATTCGACCTGATACCGTAAGTCATATTCACGGAAGCTGTGTTCGACGGCATCCGACGTCGTTTTCCATGCCTGTGGGCTGGTAATAATCAATACGGTGTTGGCGTAGGGCGCTGCATATTCGCCGACAGAACGGATGACGCCATCACGATTTAGATAGGTTTGTGGCGCTTGTATTGCAATCATGTTTGCGATCTCTCATCTCTGTGGGAAAAGATAAATCAGTTGTAGCAGCGATGCTGAACGCCGCAAAAGAACAATTCTAGCTATTAATGGGCAGATTTCGCATAACCAGAATGGCGGCGAAATACGGTCTGGCGGGTTTATTTGGAAAAAAGCGGAGAGGGATTGGCTCGATCGGGTTTGTCAGTCACTTCGCCGCCCATTGCTGGACGGCTTTAGGTACAGAGAATCGAATTACAGGAAACCGTACATCGCGGCAAACACCCACCCAAAGACGCAGGATGTGCTCACACCGATCAGGCCCGGCAGAATGAAGCTGTGGTTGATAACGAAACGGCCGATTTTGGTGGTACCGGAACGGTCAAACTGGATAGCCGCCAGATCACTTGGGTAGGTCGGCAGAATGTAGTAACCATAACAGGCTGGCGCAGACGCTACGATATACGCCGGATCCACCCCGATTGCCAGCGCAACGGGGACAATGGCCGCCAGCGCCGCCGCCTGCGAGTTCACGAACTTGGACACAATCAGCAGGATAATGGCGTAAGCCCAAGGGTAGACTTTCACCAGTGAACCGAGTGTGCCTTTGATTTCTTCCAGATGCGCGCCAAACATGGTTTCCGCCATCCAGGCGATACCGTATACCGCGACGATGGCAATCATCCCCGAGCGGAACACTTCATTCTTCGAGATCGATGACGGATTGGTTTTGGTCGCAATAATGATGATGGCGCCAGACAGTAGCATAAACATCTGAATGACCAGCACCATCGACAGCGGCTTACCAGCAAAGACCGGACGCAGTTCTTCAACGGCACCCAGAATCGCTACCGCAGCGATGGTTGCCAGAAAGATCCACATGGCGACCCAGTTACTGCGCGGCAGTTTTCTGTCGAGCAGCGTGGCGGTATCGCCATACACATACTGTTTGTTTTCTGGGTCAGCGATGAATTTCTGAAAGTCTTCATCTTTGTCCAGATCCTTGCCGCGGAACCAGCTGAAAATCCCAATCGCCAGAATACCTAGCAGGGTAGAGGGAATAGTAATCGACAGCAGATCGAGGAAGCCCAGATGTTTACCCTGGAAGGTGAAATTAGCCAGCATGGCAACCAACGACACCACCGCAACAGACACCGGGCTGGCGATGATCCCCATCTGAGCGCCGATAGAACTGGCGGCCATTGGTCTTTCAGGACGGATATTATTCTTGATGGCGACATCATAAATAATCGGCAGAATGGTATACACCACGTGGCCAGTACCGCACAGGATAGTCAGAATACAGGTGACGAACGGCGCGATAATCGAAACGTATTTCGGATTACGCCGCAGCATACGCTCTGCGATCTGCAGCATCACATCCAGCCCGCCCGATGCCTGAAGCGTTGCCGATGCGGCCACCACGGCAATGATGACCAGCATGACGTCAACGGGAGGTTTACCCGGTTGTAGTTTAAAAATAAAGACCAGAATAACAAGTCCAATCCCGCCTAATAAACCCAGCGCGATCCCGCCTTTTCTTGCCCCGTAAAAAAGGCAGATCAAGACAATGACTAATTGAATGATGAAGTCCATAGTAGCCCCATTACATTGCTCAATATACCCGTCATACTTCAAGCTGCTTGTGCGTTATCTGCCTTTACTCACCTCAGTCACTTACCTGAGTAAGCTCCTGAGGATTCGCTCAGTTGCTGCCTTCACGCAACTCGAGTTATTTAGGGTAATAAGATGAACTGATTAGTTAGAATTAAAATAAGTGAGTTTTTACTGCGGGTACTATATGGACGGGTTGTTATTTATTTTCTTGATCTAAATCTATTAATTTTTACCTTTGCGCTATTTCCTGAAAATAAAAGATCTCGCTCGCAATAATTGCGCCCCTCTGATTTATTTAGTTATTTAAGTGTAATCTTAATTTATTAATGGTTGGGTTGAGCGCCAGTTGGTGTGTTTGTTAATGATTGGGTGGGGATTTTTAAAAGTGATTAAATTTTCGTTCTTATTTTGTTGTGTTCAATGTTGTTCTATTTTTTATTTTCGTTAATGATTGCCATAAAAAATCCTATCTTAATGTCACTTCAGATACCTCCAATGAGGTATTCTTGCTTATTGTGTTGTTTTTAAATGATTACTTTAAAAATGATAAAATGAATCCCTTTTTAATTACTAAGTCAACATCAGGCCACCATTGAATTGTCGAGAAATAAAAAGGGCTGTCGTGAAACCGCTATACCCTAAATAATTCGAGTTGCAGGAAGGCGGCAAGAGAGAGAATCCCGATGAGCTTACTTAGGTAAGTGATTCGGGTGAGTGAACGTAGCCAACGTACATGCGGCTTGAAGTATGACGGGTATATTCACATCAGGAATATAGCTGACGGATTTTCTGCTATTTTTACATTGAATGCGAAGAGGGAGACTCTTTATAGTGTGATTGGTTATTAATATTATTTTTTTATAAATATTTTAGAATATCTGGATGCGGCTTATTTTCCTTCCTAAGCTGAACGTGGCCGAATACCGGCCACGGCGTAATATTCTCTATCGTTTTCCGAACTTATGCCGCTAAGTATGTACGAAATAGGTCGCTAACTGACGCAGCGTCTGCTCGTCCAGTGTACCGGCGTAGTAACGCAGCTGTAGCCAGGCCGTCAGCCAAGTATAACGCGCTTCGGTCAGATCGCGTCGTGCGCCATAGAGCTGCTGTTCGGCATTCAGCACGTCAAGGTTCACGCGTTCTCCGCCCTGAACGCTCTTCTGTGTAGCGGTGACCAGCGCCAGCGCCGACTTTTCCGTCAACTCATAGGCACGGATTTTCGCCTGACTGCTGGTGACCAGATTAAACTGACGACGCAGTTCCGTCTGGATTGTCGCCGTCTGTTCGTCCTTTTCTCGCGCGGTTTGCTGATAGCGCTCTTTTGCCTGACGCGTCGCGGCAGAGACGCCGCCGCCAGCAAAAATCGGTACGCTGACGCGGATACCAATCGACCGCGTATCGTATTTCTGGTTGTAGCTGTTTTCGGTATCTGACTGCGTGTTACGCGTGCTGGCAACCAGCGTGACCTGCGGCAGGTCACCCGCCCGATTACGCTCAATGCCGTATTTCGCCACGGCCAGCGATTGATTTAGTGCCAGTAGCTGGGCGTTGTGGCGCAGCGCCAGCGATTGCCAGTGTTGATAGCCCGCCGGCTGAAGCGGCTTTGGCGTGAAGCGTGGTGTTAGCGCCGCAAGCTGATCCACACCAACAGGCATCCCCAACAGCGTTTCCAGTTCACGCAGGCTGATATCCAGATTGTCCTGCGCTTCGATGAGCTGCGCCTCCGTCAGGTTAACGCGTGCTTCGGTTTCCAGCATATCGGTGCGGGTGCCTTCTCCCTGCTGGAAGAGGCGTTGATTCAACTGATATTGCTCGCGATAAGCGCGCTGCTGTGCCTGAACCAGCGCAATCTGCTCGCGGCTAAACAGCACGTTAGTGTAGGCCTGAAACAGACGTACCAATAGCTGCTGGCTGGCATCGCGCAGCTGTTCGTCGGCCAGCACGGCGCTGGCTTCGCCCTGTTGATAGCGCGACCATGCTGCGTAGTCGATCAGCGGCTGTTGCAGGGAAAAACTGGAAGCGCGGCTGGTGTAATCCCGCTCCGACTGTTGTCCACCCGCCGTCACCGTAGAGTCGTTACGGAACTGGCTGTAGTCATAGGTGACTTTTGGCAGCAGCCCAGCGCGGCCGATGTTCTTCTCTTCGCTGTCGGCATTGCGCGCGTGCACGGCGGCCTGAAAGGCTGGATCGTGTGTTAGCGCCTGCTGCCAGGCTTCCATTAATCCCAATGCCTGACTCGGTGCGCTGTAGATCAGCGAGAGAAAAAACGGGACGGCATAGCTGGAGCGGATCGCCGCGCGATAAACGGATGAAAGGCGCAGCATGATTACTCCTCGGTCAGCGCCAGATGCAGGCGGTCGGAAAGCGGTTTGAACAGGTAGTTGAGCAGGGAGCGCTCTCCGGTACGAATAAAGGCTTGCACCGGCATGCCGGGACGCACGTCCAGCCCAGCGAGCTGCTGTTTACCTTGTTCATCAACGTGAATACGCAGTGCGTAATAGGGTTTTCCGGTCTGCTGCTCGACGAGCTGGTCGGCACCGATCAGCGCAACAACGCCGGAAATACGAGGGGTCGTGCTTTGATTAAAGGCAGAAAACAGCAGTTCGACCGGTAGTCCGTTGCTGACTCTGTCCACCAGTTCGATAGGCAACTGCGCGTCAATCAATAGCGGTTGTCCCTCGGGTACAATCTCCATCAACATTTGCCCGCTATTCACTACGCCGCCTTCGGTGTGCAGCGCCAGCCCAACCACCGTACCGCTGGCGGGAGCGCGAATGTGCGTGTGTTGAAGCTCATACTCTGCTGTTTTCAGCCTCTGGATAAGATCCTGAATGGCGCGTTGGGTATCGGCGAGCTGGGCGCGCACCTCTTTCTGGTATTCATTCTGGCGCTGCTGGATTTTTTGCTCCAACTCGACGACCTGCTGCTGGAGCTGTACCTGATTATTCCGTTCCTGCGCTATCGCGCCAGCCAATTGCGCAGCTTGCCGCTCGACATCTAGCAGGCGATTGCGGGCGATATAACCTTCCTGTGCCAACGGACGTAATCCTCGTAACTGCTCGCTGATGATCTGGAATTGTGTTTGGCTGCTGGCAAGCAGCGCCTGCGAACCCTGTGATTGGGCTTTTGCCCCGATGATGGCGGCCTGCATCGCGGTGCGTTCCTGTTGCAGTGCTGCGCGACGGCTAATGAAAAGCTGCTGCTGGGCGATCTGGATTTGTTGTATGACGGTGCTGTGTTGTTCAGTGGAGGCAGGGAAGGCGATGGAACTGAGATCGTCGCGCTCCGCTAGCAGACGTGCTTCGCCCGCATGCGCCTCCTGAAGCTGGGTGACGAGATTATCGCGCTGTGCCTGAGCGGGCGTTTGGTCCAGTGTGGCAAGGATTTGCCCAGCCAGCACAGGGTCGCCATCCCGTACGCTGAGCGAGGCGATGCGTCCGCTACTGACGGGTTGCACCGCTTTGCGGTTATCCGCGACGATGACTCGACCGGATACGGCGACCCCTTTATTTAACGGTGCCAATCCTGCCCACAGCAGCAGGCCACCAAAGCCTGCCAGAACCAGCCAGAGGCCGTACTTCAAATAGCGTCCGGAGTCGGTGTGTAACGGCATCGCCGCGACGTTATCTGCCACCTGAGGGAGAATGGGCGTTGGCTGTGATGTGACTTCGCGTAACGCGGACATGGTTATCCTCTTCTTTCCATGATGCTGTTCTGACGGTCGGCATGCGTTATCAATGCGCTGATCCTCATTTATCTGGTGCGGCTCGGCGTGGCGTCGGTGCGCTGTACACCATGCTCAGCCCAGATGAACCGGGTTCTTTTGGGGTAAAGGCATTGGCGGTGTCGGCTGTTTTAATCGGTGCGGGTTTGGCGCTGGCGGGTTTTGCCATCGGTTTGGTAATTGAGGGATTGGCAGGCTTGGCGCGCTGCAACTCCTTCAACACCTGCTCGGTTGCGCCGAAATACTGGATCTGTCCGGCGCGTAGGACTAACAGCTTATTGGCGCAGGACAACAGGGCGGGTTTATGCGTGATCAGCACCTGCGTGCTTTGGGCTTCCTGCTGCGCGGCAATCGCGGCCAATAAGGCTTTCTCGCCGTCGTCATCCAGACTGGCATTCGGTTCATCCATCACAATCAGGCGCGGCTGGTTGTAAATGGCTCTGGTAAGGGCGACGCGTTGTTTCTGACCGCCGGACAGCCCGGCACCGCCTTCGCCCAGTGGCGTATCGTAGCCCTGCGGCAGCCGCAGAATCATTTCGTGAACGCCTGCCGTGATGGCGGCGGCAACGATCTTTTCTGCATCTGGCTGAGTGAAACGAGCGATATTTTCGGCAATCGTCCCGCTGAAAAGCTGGACGTCCTGCGGCAGATAGCCGACGAAGCGACCTAAATCGCTTTTGTCCCACTGGTGCATGTCTGCGCCGTCCAGCCTGACTTTGCCACCAAGAGCGGGTATGGCGGCAACCAGCAGGCGGGCGAGGGTAGATTTACCGGAACCCGACGGGCCTAAAACGCCGAGCACATCGCCGGGAGCCAGTTCAAACGTGATATTCGCGAGTATGGGCGTGCGCGTGTTGGGCGCGTTAGCGCTGAGCTGTTCCACCTGAAGTTTACCCTCGGGGGCGGGCAACGCCATGCCAGCAGGGCGCGCCGGATGGTTGTCGAGCAAGATATTGACACGCTGCCAGGCGAGACGCGCCTGCATCCACTGTTTCCAGACGCCAATGATCTGATCGATTGGGCTGAGTACGCGACCCACTAGAATGGAGCCCGCAATCATCATGCCGGGCGTGATATCGCCCTTGACGGCCAGCAATGCGCCCAGCCCCAGCATCAGCGACTGAAGCGCCAATCGGGTACTTTTCGTCAGCGAGGTAATGTTGGCGCTTTTTTCGCTGGCAACGTTCTGATAATAGAGAAACGCGTTATGCTGCGTCAGCCAGCGTTCACGCATGGCGGGCAGCATCCCCATCGCTTCAATGGCATCAGCGTTACGCAGGTTGGCGTTAGCCTGCTGCGTTGCCTGAACGGTGTTTTGTGCGGCTAAGGCCAAGGGCTCGCGTGTGAGTTTTTGATTCAGCCAGGCCAGCACAATCAGTATGACAGCCCCCGCCAGCGCCATCACGCCCAGCCAGGGATGAAGTAAGAAGATCACCAGCAGATAAACCGGAAACCACGGCGCATCAAAGAAGGCGAACAGCGCGTTTCCGGTGGCGAACTGGCGCAAGGCGGTCAGATCGTTTAAGGCTTGCCCGGCTCCTGCCGTGCCGTTCTTGAGATTGCTTTCAAACGCCGCATTGTAGATACGCTGATTCAGTCGCATATCCATTTGCGTACCGAGGCGGATCACCACGGCGCTGCGTATCCATTCCAGTAATCCCATCAATAAAAACAGGCCCAGCATAATGATCGTCAGCATCGCCAGCGTCATGGTGCTACTGGAAGGCAATACGCGGTCATAGACTTGAAGCATATAAATCGCCGGTGCCAGCATCAGCAGGTTAATAACCGCGCTGAACAGGCCAATTCCCCAGAATCCCTGACGATAGGCGGCCAGCGCGTCAATAATCTCGCGGCCTGATGAAGCCGGATGGGATGCGGGCATGGGATGTTCCTTCTTCTATAAAGTCGCCATCGTTCTCACCGTGGTGTCCCACAAGGTGGAAGAGGGGAAAGCGGTTAGCCGTACCGCTATTGACGCGGTTTGCCAACGGTTATTACACTCAGTAGACCGTCGCGGTGCCGTACCCACATACTTCATGCTGCATCCCTGCAACGCGAATTATGTAGGGTATAAATACTCTCTCCGTACCGCGACGGTGTTCACTCAAACGGCTAAAAGCGTCATCTTTTAGCCGTTTTCTTATGCCGCCAACAGATCGGCGGTTTCGGCGACGCCAACGACGTCAACCACGGTATCGGTAGAAAGCGCAGCATCGGCGGTCGCTGTGGCGAAGTTCAGGCTGTCCAGGCTCGCGTTAATATCGATACCCGCATTGCTCAGCGCAGTCAGCAGCGGCTGAACCTGACCGCCCATCAGACCGTAAATCACGTCATGCACCACGCCGCGATCGCTAACGGTCTGGTTGGCAATGTCCGTGGAGAGGTCCAGTCCGCTGAAGGTCACTTCCGGCTCAACGAGAGAATACGTGGTGCCCGCAGTGGTGCCGCCTTGCAGGACATTGCCGAAGGACAGGGTGTCCAGATCGCCGTACAGCGTGTGGGCCGGCGGGGTGAAGAGGCTATAGGTCAGATCGCCGCCTGCAATAAGTGCAGAAAAGTCGTTCTGCGTACTCGTGATCGCATATTGAGTACCGTCTATAAAGGTGTCGCCGCCGTAAAAGCCCCCGGTATTATTGCCACCGACTTGTGTATTACCCGCGGTATGATTAACGTCGCCAAATGCTGCAGACCATTCAGTCAGGTAGCTGGCAATGCTGTAATTGGCATAGTAGGCATCGTAGGTAATTGCAAAACTCATAATAGATTCCTCATTAACTAACGATCGACAGGCACGGTCATTCGTGTCTGTCGTAAAAGAGGATGAGCCATCCCATCCCCTTTGTTTTCCTGCCTCCCGCGCAGGGAAGCAGAGAAATTAGAATCGGTACTCCACGCCAGCCTGCACCGTTCTTCCCCGGCTTGGCGTGTAACCCAGTGATTCGCCATAGCTCACGATGTAAGTACGGTTAGCGATATTCTCGACGGAACCGCGCACCGTCAGGCTGTCAGTCAGACGATAGCTGGCGTACAGATCGTAAACTTCATACTTTGGCCAGTCGGCTAAATAGGCGGAGTTGGCCGGTGCGGCAGCATCCTGATAGCCGGGAGCAAAACGCATCGTGACGCCCATATCCAGCTTGCGATCGAAGATGCGCGTCCCGAGCGTGACGGAACCGCGGTCGCCCGGCAGGTAGGCGGCGTTGCTGAATAGCAGCGTTTTCTGGCAAGAGGCATCGCTGGCCGTGGTATCGACAGGTGTGGAGTAATAATTGCCTCGGGAACCGCCGACGGTGGTGACGCCACCCATCCAGGCCACCGGTGCACAGAAATCGTTATTGCCGATCATGTGAGTGTAGGTGGCATCGACATACAGAAAGCCTGCGTCGTAATTGAGCTGGTATTCCATGCCGCGGAAGCGGCTCTTCGCCAGATTGTTCTGGAACACGGAGTTGCTAAGGGAATAGCCGTTATAGCCCGGCTTATTACGTGCACCGTTCAGGCTGATGTAGTTGTTGATTCGGGTGTCGAAATAGGACACCTTGCTGACCAGCCTGTCGCCATCGACGAGCAGATCGGGCTGCTGAATATTGAACCCGACCTCCCAGGCGCGGGAACGCTCCGGCTTAAGATTGGGGTTCGGATAGAGATAATAGTTGCCCGCACTGTAGGTGCCGTTGGCAAAGGTTTCGCTGACGGACGGCGGACGCCACGACATGCCGTAGCTGGTGTACAGCTGTAGCCATTCGACGCCAGGGCGGACACCAGCAAACAGCGTGGGGGACAGCTTGCCGTGTTCGTCATCGATATTCCAATCCTGCGTGGTGGTCACGAACGACGGGCAGAGTGCGATCGACCGTGTAGTGCAGGGATTCGTAACGGTATAGGGGATTTCCCGATAGCTGATGCTGGTGGTGCCGCGTAACCGATAGCGATCGTACCGCAGGCCACCTTGCAGTGTTACCCACTCGTCATACGCGTAATTCAGATTCGCGAACAGGCTGGCCATTGCACGCGTCCCTTCTGGGGTCGCGTTACTGGCGGTGCTATTGGCGCTGTCCGTGGTGATCTTGTCGTAATAGAAGTCCAGCCCGTAGTCGGCTTTCAGATCGTGAGGGCCCTGCTGCCATAGCGTCGAGGTATTCTGCGCTTGTACCCCGTAGGTGCGTAACCGCGTGCTCTCGTGATACGCGCTGGTATTGGAAACAGCATAATTCTCGGTGTCGTTATTGGTATCGGCGTAATAAATCTTGGCCTTAAAATCCAGCCAGCGCTGGTTGTCCGGTTTCAGGCTATAATCCAGCGCGGTACTGCGTGCCATAATCTCGCTGTGCCCGCTGGCCTTCCAACCTAGTTCGGTATTGGACAGGTTAGACAACGTCCCGGCATTTTCAGAAGAGGTTTGCGTTTGCATATAGCTGAGCTGGAAGCGCTGATTAGCTGGCAGATTCCAGCCGATTTTCGCCAGCCGCGAGCGCATGGTGTAGGCCGCACTGGCCACTTTCTGATGCTTTAAGTTATTCGCCCACGCTTCGTAGTTACTTGAATTTCCAGGGATACGGATATTACCGAGATTGCCATCATTGCCCGGCCAGTAGTCGCCCAAATGACGCTCGCTGGCACCGACCAGAATGTCGCCAGTTTCGTTACCCAGTGCGAGCACGCCGCTGCCGATAAAATGCGTTCCGTTATCGCCCGTGCTGGCATGCAGTTTTCCGCCCAGCTCTTTACCCGGAGCCAGAAAATCTTGAGCGCTGACGGTGTTAAATGTAGCGACACCGCCCAATGTACCCGCGCTGCCCATCACGTTTGTCGCGCCTTTTTCAATCGTTGCGCCGGAGAGCAGCTCCGAATCGATATACATCTGTCCATTGCGCTGGCCGTAGCCAGTTTTTTGAAAATTCTGCCGCACGCCGTCGATGTTCATATTCACGCGACCGAAGTCCTGTATGCCGCGGATGTTGACCGACAGCGACGGGTCCTGCTGGCTGACGCTGGAGTAAACGCCAGCGGACTGCTCCAGCAGGTCAGCGGCGTGGCGGGAAGGGCGGTTATCCATCTGCTCGCGTGAAATAACGCTAATGGCGCGCGGCTGTTCGTAGATCCAGTCGCTGGGATTGGCGACGGTAAATGCGCGAACCGTCATCACGTCGTCTATTTTTGCTGTATCGACGTTGACTGAACGAAGGCGAAGGGTAATGACGCCATTGCTGCCGATCTGGAAATCAACTGGATTAGCACCGATCAGCCTGCGCAGCCCTTGTTCTGGCGTGAAGCGCCCTTGAAGCGCAACGGCCTGCATATTTTCCAGTTTAACGTCGGCAAAAAAGACCTGTAACCCCGCCTGTTCGGCGAAACGCAGCAACGCGCTGCTCAACGGCTGCGCGCCAATGGAAAAGGCGGAGCTTTGACGAGCCGCCTCCTGAACGCTGGCGGCCTGCGTTTCTGCTTGTGCATAGTGGAGCGAGCCAGACAACGACAGTGCGATGCCGACGGCAAGAGAAAGTGGATTACGTTGTAACAAGCGGCTGTCTTGCTGTTGTGTTCTTTTAAACATTTTTCGTCTGGTCTGCCATCGGTTAAATCATCAATAAGCATTAATAAACAAAGGGATAATCAGCCCTCTTTTTATTAATGAAAATGATAATAAAAATCATTACCTAAATATGAAGACGGCTGAGATGACAGAACCCGTAAAAAATATTTAAATTTTTTCTCCGGCGCGTTGCGGCCTTGTGAACGTAAAGGGAATTTATGCGTGATTACCACGCCTGAGCGGCGTGGTAGGAGTGGGTAAGACAGATGGAAGAAAGGATTAGTACAGCACCGTGACGCCGGGGAGTGAAACCGTTTTGGCACCTAGCTCGGTGGCGATGGTTTGCAGCGCGCCATCCAGCTCGTTCAGCGAAAAGATGCCGCTAACCTGACGCTGGCGCAGTGCTGATATAGGGATAACGATCGTACCCGATCGATACTGATTGATACGTGCGATCACAATAGCCAGCGGTTGTTGATCGAAGATCAGCAGGCCGCGTCGCCAGTCGCCGCGTTCGCGGCTATTCCAGCCGGGGAGCTGAGTCATCCCTTGTTCGGTATAGCGTGCCGCCTGTTGTTCATCAAGCCGCAGCGTTTGCCCGTTTGCCGTTATCTGAACGCTGTGTTCCACCACGCCGACGGTCGTGGTCTGTGGTGAATTCTGCACGATGAACTGCGTGCCCAGCGCCTGTGTGGTGCCTGATGCGGCATCAACTAGGAAAGGGCGTTTTTCCTGTGCGGTCGTTGGGGCGACGGTGAACCAGGCGGAACCTTGCAGCAGCGTGATGCGCCGTTCTTGCGATGTGTAGGCGAGCGAAATGGCGCTGCCCGCATCCATATCGACTTCACTGCCGTCCGGCAGCGTAACGTGTTTGACCTGATGCGCTGCATGATAATCCGAGCGCAGTATGAGGATGCCGTCGGAAATCCACGTCGCGCCGAGACTGAAACCCAGTAGCAGCAAGGCGGCGATTTTCCACTGCGTTGCACGATTAACGCGCCTGATGAGAAAGGTTGCTGGCGGTTGTGGTTGCAGCACCTGGCGCTGCTCGCTGCTGAGTGATCCGAGCCCGTGCCAGAGCCTCCCTGCCTGTTCCAACGCGTGGCGATGGCGCGGATCCTGTGCCAGCCAGTGTTGGAATGTCAGTTCCTGTTCATCGTCCAGCGGCGCTTCGGCCAAACGGATGGCCCAGCGTGCTGCCTGCTGTTGGATTTCAGGGGGATAATCGTTCATGTTGTAGGCCTGGAGTGTGTAGGGTCTCTAAATACGTAGACGTCTGGCGGCAATAAACCCGTAAATAATTTGTGATTATTTCACGATGGGCGATGCGTTTCACGAGGCGCGGATCGTCATCATTGCACTCAGCGTCAAGGCAAGATGCTTCTCAACAGTGCTGAGGGAAATCTCCAACTGCTGAGCAATTTGCGCCTGCGTCATGTGTTCAAACCGATGCAGATGAAAAATCAGCTGCGTGCGTTCAGGCAGCGTCGCCAGTACGTTTGCCAGACGTTCCAGCTCCTGCTGGGCGATGGCCGTTTGATCGAGCTGGGGCGCAGCATCCGGCAGATATTCCAGCGTCGCCTCCGCGTCGTCAACGGATGTCGCCATCTGCCAGCGCTGCTGGTGGCGGACATGATCAAGCAGCAAATTATTTGCTGTCTTATAGAGATACGCCTTCTTGTCGTCTACATCATCTTGCTGTTCCAGCCGTTGCGCCAACCGTAAAAAACTCTCTTGCACCAGATCTGCCGCTGCCTGAGGGTCGCGCAGTTTATGATTGATATAGCGTTCTAACCGCTCTGCATAGTGGTTGAACAGCATTCTGAGTTCAGACTCTGACATGCCAACGTCCCGTCAGGTGACCTTCCCGCCGACTCTGCGGCAATAGAACCCTTTTCCCTTGCCACGGCGCTCTCCATAGCGATCCTGTCCGTTGATGTCGACGGGGTAAGGCCCTGAATAATATACCCGTCATACTTCAAGTTGCTTGTGCGTTGGCTGCGTTTAGTCAACCGAATCAATTACTTATGTAAGCTCATCGGGATTCCTTCTCTTGCCGCGTTACGAGGCACATAAATGAGCCTCGCCCTGTGGGCCAACGCCTTGCGTTGTTCAAAACGCTAACGTTTTGTCCTGCAACTCGAATTATTTAGGGTATAAATTTAATGTAATTGATAATTATTATCACATATGACGAACCGGAAAGCAGAGTTAAATCTTCTTCAGATTGGCGGATTCTCGCCATCGACTACACTTATCTTGCTGGCTTATTATTTAATCAGGAGATACAGAGATGACCACGAAGGACTCAACGCAGGATCCTAAAGCCGTGACGGTCAGCGAAGGGCTGGCAAAGGTGCATGAGGCATCAGAGCAGTTGACGGAAGAAGAGATTGAAGCGCTGGCGGAAGAAGCCAGACAGGCCGCTACGCAGACGCAGAAAACATCGGGCAACGCGCCCTAGTGGAATGCCGCGAGTTGCAGAACGGAACGACAGGTTGATGCAGCCGTGCTGGCTGCGGCAAAGCAGGAAGATGAAATCGTCCAGAAAGAGGTGTTTGGACCGGTTATCTCCATCACGCCATTTGACGATGAAGCGCAGGTGATTGGCTGGGCGAATGCCTCGCACTATGGGCTGGCCTCGTCGGTCTGGACGCGCGATATCGGGCGGGCGCACCGTCTGGCTGCGTGCCTTCAGTACGGCTGTACCTGGGTGAACACCCACTTCATGTTGGTGAGCGAAATGCCACACGGCGGGCAGAAGCTGTCCGGCTATGTCAAGGATATGTTGATGTACGGTCTGGAGGATTACACCATCGTGCGTCATATCATGATCCGGCACTGAGGATCTTCTGCCTGCTTAGGGATTCTGTTTGTCCTGCACGAGAAGCGGGTAATGATATAGCGCGTTTGTCCAGCCCCGGCGTGCCCCAAAAAAGGGCGCGCTGGGCAAAAGCAGGGCATCACACGTTACTTTGATTTTCTTCATACTGGCATTTGCCATTCTTGTTGGTTATTAATTCCATATCTTCGTATTTAGTTCAAATCATCTACTGAATTTTTGGATTAGATCGCGTTTTTGTATTTTATTCTGATTTGGGGCGGGCGACTGGCGTGTTATGTGCATTAATTAAAGTGGCATCGCGTGATGTCCGTTTTCAAGGAGCGCATTTTGTCCAGATCAAACGCCCACCTTAACCCGCTAGAGTGTACTCAGCAGGCGCTGCATTGGATTCATAGTGACACGCTATCCCACGATGACATGGCGGCACTGAATCGAGAAGTTTTGAGTTGTTTTCGTGAATACGTCAACCCAGGTTTTCTGGAGTACCGAAAATCTGTCACCACCGGCGGCGATTACGGCGCAGTCGAATGGCGCGCCAGCGGCCCGAATACGCTGATTGATACCCAAGGGAATGAATATCTGGACTGCCTCGGCGGTTACGGCATTTTTAACGTTGGGCATCGTAACCCTAACGTCATTGCTGCCGTTGAGCGCCAGCTCGCCAGACAACCGCTGCACAGTCAGGAACTGCTCGACCCGCTGCGGGGATTACTGGCAAAAACGCTGGCGGCGCTGACGCCAGGCGATCTGAAATACAGCTTCTTCTGCAATAGCGGAACGGAATCGGTTGAGGCGGCTTTAAAGCTGGCGAAGGCCTACCAGTCACCGCGCGGTAAATATACCTTTATCGCCGCGACAGGCGCTTTCCACGGGAAATCGCTGGGCGCACTTTCCGCCACCGCCAAACCCGCGTTTCGTCGTCCTTTCATGCCGCTGTTGCCCGGCTTCCATCATGTTGCTTTTGGTGACATCAGCGCGATGCGCAAGCAGGTTGAGCAATGCCAGAAGACCGGCGATGACGTGGCTGCCATCATCCTTGAGCCGATTCAGGGAGAAGGCGGCGTGATTGTGCCACCGGAAAATTACTTGCCTGCGGTCAGAGCATTATGCGATGAGGTCGGGGCATTGCTGATTCTGGATGAGGTGCAAACCGGCATGGGGCGCACGGGCAAGATGTTCGCCTGTGAGCATTATGGCGTGCAGCCTGACATTCTGTGTCTGGCGAAGGCGCTGGGCGGCGGCGTGATGCCGATCGGTGCCACGGTGGCGACGGAAGAGGTATTCTCCGTGCTGTTTGAAAATCCGTTCCTGCATACCACCACGTTTGGCGGCAATCCGCTGGCCTGCGCGGCGGCGCTGGCGACGGTCAATGAGTTGCTGACGAAGAATCTGCCGGAACAGGCGACCGTACAGGGGGAATATTTATTGCAGGGCTTACGGCAACTGGCGGCTGAGTATCCTCAATTGATTATCGAAGCACGAGGAATGGGGCTGTTACAGGCTATCGAGTTCAGGAAAAACGAGATCGGCTATGCCTTCGCGAAAGAGCTGTTTCAATGTAATGTTCTGGTTGCGGGCACCTTGAATAATGCCAAATCGGTCAGGATTGAGCCGCCGCTTACCATCACGCGCGAGCAATGTGCCCGAGTGCTGAAAGAAGCGAAGGAAGTGATCAAAAAACTCAATGGCACCATGCCTGACGAAAATAAAATGAAGGAATATGCGGTAGAGTGAAAAACGAGACGGAAACACGCAGCCCCCTATTAGGTTCACTCCGAAAGCCAGTCAGCCCTTACTGACTGGCTTTTTTTATCCGGTTCCCGATACGATTTTTCGACATGACTCAATTGCCTTTACGGGCGATCAGCACATTCAGCGGTACCATGGGAAATGGCTGATGACGACGAGTTTCGACAGAGGCGAAGCCCGCAGCGAGTAGCCACTGCGTCAGTTGACCTTCCCGCGTGACGTGGCGTCCACTCATTTGCATCGGCAGGTAGAACGGCAGAACCGGTGCGGCATCCTCCGGCGCTTCGGCAATTTCTGCCTGTGCCAGAATCAGCGTGCCCTCCGGTGTCAGCGTATCGTGGAGCGTGGTCAGCATGGCGGGGATATCTTCGACAAAATGCAGGAACGAAGAACTCCAGATCAGATTGTATTTCTCGCTGGGCAATGTGCCGCTTTGTGCCGACAGTCGTGCGGATAATCCGGCTGAGTCGATATTGCGCTGTGCCACGGTGGCGGTCTGCGGCAGGTCATACACCGTACCGGAGATCTGAGCGTGACGCAGCGCCAGCGTAATCGCCACCCAGCCGGGGCCGCCGCCCAGATCGAGAACGTGTTTGATTTGCGAGAAATCCGGCAGATTGGCGATCAACTGCTCGGCATGGTCAGCCGTTACCGCCCGCTGTTCCTGAGCGATCTGCTGTTCCGCCGCGCTGGCCCACGCCGCATCGCGTGGCAACTCGCTCAACTGCGTCAGCAGCGGCTGACACATACCGTCGCCGAGCCCCTGACCAAATTGGCGCAGACTGGTGAGGCGAAAACGCCAGGCGTCGCCCAGAAAACGCGAACTGCTGCGACAGAGCACGGTGGCACAGGTTGGAGCGATGCGATAGCCGTCGTGATGACGGGTCAATAACTGCATGCTCCACAGGATCTCAAGCAGGAATCCGGTTTTCTCCTGCTGCCAGCCCAGCGCTTCCGCCAGCTGTTGCGGCGTAGTGACTTCTTCCAGCCTGTCGAAAATCTGCTGTTCCAACGCCAGATGTAAGGCGTCAGCCTTCACGCTGCTGGCGGCAAGTTGCCATAACGTCTCTAATGGATTCATACGTGGTTTTTCCCATTGATGGTCAGTCGATAGGGAATATGCTATATATAAATGAGAATCGTTATTATGTTCATTGTTATGCGAGACGGCGTTTTTCATATGCCAAACGGCGGGGGGAAGATGGCGCAAAGACAGCGGCAGATGCGAGAGGGACTACCGTCAGGCGATCGGTGCCGGATGAGTGAGGTGAATCGTTCTGATTCGCGTCGAATACTGCCGGACGGCATTGGCGAATGCTGGTCGGATTTCAGCTGTATTGATGCAGACCTGTCGCTGGCTCGTTCACAATATCGCCCGCGTCGTGCCTTGGTGGAAGAAACGCAGAACCTGCATTCGCAGCCGATGCTGGTTATGACGTTTGCGTTGGCAGGGGAGTCTGCTTATTACGATTGCGGCGGTTCATCGATCTGGTTTCGCCAGCAGCATGTCACGATTACGACGTTTGGTGCCAGCACAGGCGAGCGCCATTATCAGGCTCAGCAGCAGGTCGATCAGCTACGGCTGCTGGTGGGGAAAACGGTGGCGGCGCGCTATTTTGGCGATGGCTGTACGGAGCAGTTGTTCAGTGACGACGGCGTACAGCAGCGTATGTTTACGCCCATCTCTGCGGCCAGTCAGGTTCACGTCAATGCGCTGTGCGGTGATAGCGAACTGCTAAATCGCCATATCCATGCCTTAAGCCTGCTGGCGCAGTATCGGCACGTCCTACAACCGGAAGAAAGACGCGGCGGTATTCACCCACAGGAACGGCAGCAATTGGATCAAGTATGTCGCTGGATGCGTGAGCATTTGGCCGAACCGCTGACGCTGGCCTGCATTGCGGCTCAGGCGGGAATGAGTGAATCCAGACTCAAACTTGGGTTTCACCGCTGCTTTGCGACCACGCCGGGTCAGATGCTATTGCGGATGCGGATGGAGCAAGCGCATCAGCTACTGGAACAGGGATTTCAGGTGGCGCAGACTGCCTGGCAAGTTGGCTATCGATATCCCGCTAATTTCAGTCTGGCATTTACACGTTATTTTAACCGCAACCCAAAAATGATTACTTCACGTAAGTAAAAATACCCCACTGACATTAATATGATGATTTTGTCATAACTATTTACCGTTATTTTCCTTTTATTATATTCCCGTGCGTTATTTCGGCATGCGGTGTCTGAATCCGAGCTTTTGTCCAAATTCTTCTATACTTCATCCAGCAGTATCAACGTGTAATGAATATTGCGACTAATAAGTTGTTCATTTTTCAGCGCGCAGTCGGGTGGTTCCCTGTGTATGAAAGAGAGCGTTGTATTTTTAATAAAGGGTCGTTTTTTAAGCAAAGGAAAAAAGGATGAGATTAAAAAAGAAAAAAATTGAACCGATGAAAATTCAGGACATTACCATTATTGATAATGGCAGGCTCAAAAAAGCCATTACCGCTGCCGCATTGGGTAATGCGATGGAATGGTTTGATTTTGGCGTATATGGCTTTGTGGCGTATGCACTCGGACAGGTCTTTTTCCCCGGAGCCGATCCCGGCGTACAAATGATTGCCGCGCTGGCAACGTTCTCGGTTCCCTTTTTGGTTCGGCCACTCGGCGGGATATTTTTTGGCGCGATGGGGGATAAATTTGGTCGCCAGAAAGTCCTGTCGATCACCATTATTATCATGTCAGTGAGCACATTCTGTATCGGCTTGATTCCGTCCTATGAATCGATTGGTATTTGGGCACCGATATTACTGCTGTTGGCGAAACTGGCTCAGGGATTCTCCGTCGGGGGAGAATATACCGGCGCGGCGATTTTCGTTGCCGAATATTCCCCGGACAGACGACGCGGTTTTTTAGGAAGCTGGCTGGATTTCGGCTCTATTGCCGGGTTCGTAATGGGGGCAGGCGTCGTGGTGTTAATTTCTTCCATCGTGGGAGAAGAGAGTTTTCTGGAATGGGGATGGCGTATTCCGTTCTTTATTGCCGCACCGCTCGGATTAATCGGGATTTATTTGCGCCATGCGCTGGAAGAAACGCCGACATTCCAACAGCACGTTGACAAGATTGATAAAGAATCAAAAGACAGCATCCAATCTCCACCGAAGATTTCTCTGCGTGAAATTGTGACTAAGCAATGGAGAGGTCTGCTGGTGTGTATTGGGATGGTGATTACCACCAATGTCACCTATTACATGCTGTTGACCTATATGCCGAGCTACCTTTCACATAGCCTGAATTACTCGGAAGATCATGGGGTGATGATTATTATTGCTGTCATGATCGGGATGCTATTCGATCAGCCGGTGATGGGGCTGATGAGCGACCGCTATGGGCGTAAGCCGTTTATTATTTGCGGCAGTATTGGGCTGCTGCTGCTGTCGGTGCCCAGCTTCATCTTGATTAACAGCGATGTGATTGGGCTGATTTTCTGCGGATTACTGATGCTGGCCGTACTGCTGAACTCTTTCACGGGCGTGATGGCTTCAACGCTTCCTGCCTTGTTCCCTACGCATATTCGCTATAGCGCGCTGGCGACCTCATTTAACGTTTCCGTGCTGATTGCGGGCTTTACGCCAACGGCGGCAGCGTGGCTGGTGGAATCGACTGGCAACTTATATATGCCGGCGTATTACCTGATGGTGATTGGGCTGATCGGCCTGATTACCGGGATGTCGATGCGTGAAACCGCTAACCAGCCGCTGAAAGGCGCAACGCCAGCGGCATCGGATCGGACGGAAGCCAAAGAGCTGTTGCAGGAACAGTACGACAATATTGAGCTGAAAATAGAAGAGGTTGATGAGCAAATTGCCGAACTGGAGAAGAAAAGAAAGCAGCTGTCTGAACAGCACCCTGAGATTAATTAGTCTCATCTTCCTGCGTTAGAAAAGCACCACGAATGTGGCGCTTTTGCTATGCCACCTACAACCTAGCGACCAATGAGCCGAAGTTGGGTGCAAAACGGGCAACCGCAGCCGTTAATGGCGGTTGCATCGCACTGGCCAGGGAGTCCCATTGGCGTAAAGCCAGAAAAGGTGTGCTTAGCCTCATCGATATTGCGCAATCCAGTCTCAGTAGACTGAGCTATCTTAGCCTGAAACGCTGAGGCTTGTGTCGCGACGAGGGAAAGAAACAGAACTGACAGACCTTTTTTCATCGGGCTTATCCGCTATGGAATTTGGTCTGTTATAATATAACGTATTTAGTCGCACTAGAGCAGCTGACCCCCTGAATGGGATCGGCTGCTCTGAACAACGTCGTTCGATTAACGGAACGGTGGCTCGTTAAAGGTGCGCAGCTTACGCGAGTGCAGCTTGTCGCTTTCCGCCCGCAGCAGATCGATAGCGCAGATGCCAATCTGCAAATGCTCCGAAATCGCTCCTTCATAGAAACGGTTCGCCTGTCCCGGCAGCTTGATTTCACCGTGCAACGGCTTATCCGAAACGCACAGCAGCGTGCCGTAAGGGACACGGAAGCGATACCCCTGCGCGGCAATCGTCGCACTTTCCATATCTACCGCGACGGCGCGGCTGAGGTTAAAGCGCAGAGCAGAGGCCGCATAGCGTAGCTCCCAGTTGCGATCATCGGTGGTGACAACCGTGCCGGTGCGCAGGCGCTGCTTAACTTCTTCCCCCGGCATACCACTGACCATCTTGGTGGCGTCATACAGCGCGCGCTGCACCTCGGCGATGCTGGGAATCGGGATATCCGGCGGCAGTACGGCGTCCAGTACGTGATCGTCACGCAGGTAAGCATGCGCCAGCACATAATCACCGATGGACTGGCTTTCGCGCAGGCCGCCGCAGTGGCCGATCATCAGCCAGGCATGTGGGCGCATCACCGCGAGGTGATCGCAGATGGTTTTCGCGTTGGATGGCCCGACGCCAATGTTGACCATCGTAATCCCTTTCCCCTTACGAGGAATCAGATGATAGGCGGGCATCTGGTGGTTCTTCCATGCCAGATCGGACACCGTCTGCTCGGGATTGGGCGTATCGGCAGTGATATAAATACCGCCCGCGCAGGACAGCGCCTTATAGGGACTATCGGGATCGGCAATCTGCGCACAGGCCCAGCGCACAAACTCATCGACATAGCGCGTGTAGTTGGTGAAGAGAATGAACGGCTGAATATGTTCCACCGGCGTGCCAGTGTAGTGGCGAAGCCGCGCCAGCGAGAAATCGGTACGCAGCGCGTCGAAGTGCGACAGCGGTGACGTGGTGGTGGCATGAAACAGCCCATCAGCCGTTTCGTCCCCAATCTGCGACAGCTCTGTCGTGGGGAAATGCTTGGCGATACCGGCACTCATCGAACGGTCAAGAATCAGGTCGGAACCGTCGAGCACGTACGGAAACGGGATTTCCTGCTGCGACGGGCTAACCTCGATGGTGACGTCATAATCCCCTTCCAGCAGCGCCAGCTGTTCCGCCAGATAAGCATGCAAAAATGCCGGACGGGTAACGGTAGTGGAGTAGCTGCCGGGGTGGGTAAAACGCCCAGAGGCGCGATGGCGGGGATGGCCGGTCGAATTGCCACTCCAGCTAACGCGCAGGGCAGGGTAGGCAAATAGCCCTGCCGCGCGTGCGTTGGCATCAGGCAGCGTGCCATCATTGATGAAGTCCCCGATGGCGTCGCGCAGCGCCGATACAGCATCATCATACAGCGCTTCCAGTTTATCCAGAGTCTGAGTGACGGTAAGACTGACGTGGGATCCGCTGTTGTGCATACTCTCTCCTTTAATCACGTTCTACTAATCACGCTCTACACATATTCAATTTTGTACTTCGGCAGAGGTTAGCTCACAGCGTAACTGAAGATGCACAGCCCCGCCATCGTGAAATCTGGCAGGGCTGTGAACGTGGAGAGAAGCGGGCGCTTAAGCTGTGTCCTGAAATAGACTAGTGCTTGTGGCGACCGGAGAGGTTCGCTGCACTCACCGCGAGTATCGACAGCACGCCGAGTGCAGCCGCCGGTGCCAGCACGCCCCAAAAGGCGCGTTCGATATACGGCATCCCTTCCGCCAGCACGCGTCCCCATTCCGGCGTCGGCGGTGACGCGCCCAGACCTAAAAAGCCGAGCGAGGCCAGCGCCAGCGCGATGCCAGGCAGTTTCAGCATGGCGTGACGGAAAAGCGGGCCAATCAGCGCGGGCAGAATATAGAACAGGCTGCGCCGTATCGGGCCGACGCCGAGAATCGGCAGCATCCGAATATAAGGGCGCGCATTGATTTCGGCAACCAGCGCCGCCGTGTGGGCCGCGAGCGGTGCCCAACTGACGGCAATCACGGCAATCGCCGCGCCCGTTGCCGTCGGGCCATTGACCGCAGCGACCAGCAGCCCGGCAATCACGGGTGGCAGGGCGTTAGTCACTTCAATCGGGCCGATGAGCAGGCGCGGAAAGAGCCCAACCAACAGGCCAATCGCCAGACAGGCCAGCGAGACCGCCAGCGCCAGCAGACAGGTATTTAACGTACCGTGTGCGACGCGTGCCAGCAAATCACGCCCCATCGCGTCTGCGCAAAAAGGCAGCAGGAACGACGGCGATTGCAGGCGCAGAAAGGCCGACGTATAGGGATCGCGGGGCAGGCCAGCGAGCAACAGAAGCGCCAGCAGCAGCACGCAGATAATCGGCAACCAGATAGCATGACGAGACGCGGGGCTACCGCGCTCTTCCGGTACGGGCATCGCGCCGCTCCGCAGCGCACGTCCGAGAATCAGCAGTCGTACGCCGCTGGCGGCGATGCCAGCCAGCGAGGCGATGAGTAAGAGAATCAGCACGCCGATCTGCAAGGCGGGCAGATCCTGCGCAGCCGCTGCCCCCAGCGTTGCACGTCCCAAACCGGGAATCGCGAACACTTTTTCGACGGCGATGGCACCGCCGGTTAGCGAGACCAGCACCAGCCCGACCAACGGCATCACGCTGGGTAACGTGCGTTTCAGCACGGCCAGCGCAATATGACGACGGCTCACGCCCGCTACGCTCCAGGTGGTGAGCCAGTTTTCGCTGAAGGTGGCGGAGAGCGCGTCGGCAATAATCCGGCCAAGGTAACCGCCTGCCGGAATACCGAGCGCCAGTGACGGCAGCACCGCGTAGTGCAGGCCTAGCCAGCCATAAGGGGGAAACCACTGTAGCCAGACGGCACCGACGATCAGCAGAAACGACGCCAGCAGGAATTCGGGTAGCGCGGTAAACAAGGCGGCAAAAAAACCGCCCGAACGATGAATCTGACCGCGCAACCCCTGCCGAAAGGTAGAGGCGCACAGCACGGCAGCCAGCGTGAAGGCTACCAGCGCCGAGGACGCCATTAGCGTGAGCGAGACGCCCGCCGCTTGCAACATCCCCGGAAGAACCGGCCGACCAGAAACCCAGGAATTACCTGCATCGCCGTGCAACAGGCCAGTCAGCCAGTTCAACAGCAATTGCAGCGGGCCTTGATCCAGCCCAAGAGAGTGACGAATCGCGTTTAGCGTTTCCGCCGTCGCTTCCTGCTCGCCGGAACGGGCACGTAGCAGCGCCAGCGCCGGATCCTGACCGGATAACCACGGCAACATGCCAATCAGCACCACAATCCCCGCCAGCGTCAGCAGCCGCGAAAACAGCGGGATCAGCACGCCGTATCGCGGGCGTTGCGTCTGGTTGATGGTCGCACAGGTGCGGCAATACAGCGATTCGCTCATAAACTCGTCATCTTTCTGGTTGCGGGGGCGCTATCCGTTACTTTGCGCCAGTAACAATATGCGTGGCGGCATTAATCAGCGTGCGTTCACGTGGGTCGCGCAGTGCGTCTTTTATCTGTGCGTTTTCACCTTGAATCACACGCTCATGCAGCATTGGGATCGCGGCATCGCTGGCAAGAATCAGGTTCTCTGCCTGCATGATGGCCTGACGGCGTGCTTCACCAGCAGGAATCGCAGCGGCTTTTTGCAGCGCCTGATCGATCTCTGGACGGCACAGTTGGGCGATATTGAATGACCCTTCACAGGCGAAGTCGCTGTACAGGTAAGCGACTGGATCGCCGGAATCCAGCACCGTCGCGCGCGATAAGATAAAGGCATCAAACTTGCCTGCCAGCGCGTCGGATTCGATCTGCGAGTATTCACGCACCACCTGTTTCACCGTAAATCCAGCGGCAGTGAGCTGCTGTGCCAGATAGACCGCCACTTCAGGCAGTTCGGCGCGATCGCTGAAGGTGGCCAGCGTGATGGTCGCTCCCGCAGGCGTACCTGCTTTGACCGGATTCGCTACCGGTTGGCGCAGTTGCGCGGCCCACGGCAGCGCGGGACCTAACAGACCCTGCGCGATATCGGCGCGCTTCTCATACACGTTATCCACCAGCTGTTGGCGATTGATCGCATCGCGCACGGCTGCACGCATCGCGGGATCTTGCATCACGCCATGGCGCGTATTCAGATACAGTGTATTGGTGCGCGGCATTGGCACTTCATGCACCAGCGATTGATCCAGCAGCGGTGCCTGAGAAACCGGAATGGCTTCGACGATGTCTGCCGTGCCGGTACGTAAGGCGGCGGCACGCGCGGTGCCGTCGGAGACAAAGCTGACGTCGATACCGCTGGCCTGTGCTTTCTCACCCCAATAACCGTCGAATCGATCCAATACCGCGCTGCTGGTGCCAGTGACAGTACGCAGAACGAATGGGCCGCTTCCGGCGTTGATCGGATTCACGACGCCATTTTTACCGTATGCCGCGGTAGAGAGAATCGCCAACTGCGGGCTGGATAAACGCTGTGGCAACAGCGGATCCGGTTTAGCGGTGGAGACAACGACGGCGTTATCGCCATCGGCTTTTACCGTTAATTGCACGCCGTCCAGAATGCGCGGTTTGGGGGCGGCGGTGGAGGCCACGGTGAGCGCATTCACTACCGTGGCGGCGTTTAAGGCGGTGTTATCGTGAAAATGGACGTTCGGGCGTAGTTCAAAACGCCAGGATTTATCATCGATCTGCTGCCATTTTGTCGCTAGCGCAGGTTGGGCTTCGCCGAGTTTGTCGAGTACCACCAGCGTTTCTGCCGTGCTCCAACGCGACAGCTTAAAGGCATCATCGCTCAGCGGCGTCAGGCCGGAGCGCGGCGGCTGAAGCATCGCCAGTTTGATTCGACCGTCATGATGCGAGGTGTGATTTTCCTCCGGCTCGTTGAAGCAGCCTGAAAGCAGCAGCGTGGTAGATAGCAAGCCGGAAACGGACCACAGGCGATTACGCATATTCATCAATCTGTCCTTATTCATTCACGGTTGAAGCGGATTTAAACGGGCGGCAGATGACAATCATCGCCAGCGAACTGCACAACGGCACGGCGGCGAGCAGCACCCACGGAATGGCGGCCTGTGGCGATGGTGTCAGCGCGCGGTCAAGCTGGCTGCCGAGTACAAAGTTGCCGACGAGAACAGCGATACCGCCCATCGACGCCAGCGCGCCATAGTGCGCACCCAGATTCTGGTTGTTGGCAAAGCGCGGGATAAGGTCCATCCCGACCGGCACGATCAGCATCTGCCCCAGCGTGAGCAGCGTAATCAGCGAGATGGCAGGAAGCAGACGCTGCCAGCCTTCAGGCGGCGTACTGGAGGCAAACAACGCGACGCTAAAGAACGAGGCAGCCAGCAGCGCAAAGCCCAGTGGCAGCATGCGTGCCGCGCCAACTCGGCGAGCAAAACGCGCCAGCGGGAGCTGTAATCCAATCACCAGCAGAGAAGCGAGGACAAACAGCGGACCGAGATCTTTCTCGCTGCTGCCGGAGCGATGCAGTTCAACCGGCAGCGCCAGATAGAGCTGGTTGTAGCTGAACAGGTAAGCGCTGTAGGCGATGATGAACGCGACAAAGCGGCGCTGGCGGAAAGTTTCCCACCACGGAGCAATCTGTAATTCGCCCCGATTGCGCTGCGTTGGCGGCAGGCTGAAAAACAGGATGATGAGTGCAATCACAAACACGCCCGCACCGGCTAGCGCCACGCGCTGGAATCCGTATCCTGCCAGCACCGAACCGAGCAACGGCCCCAGCACTGCGCCTAACTCGCCGCAAATCGCAAACAGGGCGAACCATTCGGAGCGGCTGCGTTTTCCCTCTTTTTCACTTTGCGTACCGGCCTGTGCCATCAACGCCTCAATGGCGGGGGAGAACAGGGCACCGCCGACACCGGTCAGACAGGCACCGAGGATGATCGGCCACAGCGAGTCGCCTAACGCCAGTAGGAGATAGCCGCTGATACGCACGACGCAGCCGCACAGGATGGTCATGCGTGCACCGAAGCGGTCAGCCAGCGCACCGCCGACTAAAAACATGCCCTGCTGAGAAAAGGTGCGTAAACCAATCACCAGCCCGATGGCCCAGCCGGAAAGCAGCATGTCGTCGCGCAGGAAAATCGCCAGAAACGGCACGACGGCATAAAAGCCAATGTTGAAAACAAGCTGGCTACCCAGAAGCAACGGGGGATAAGGCCGTGGGGCGTGGTTGGCGGTAAGGTCTGACATGTCATGATCCGTTATAAAAAGCCCGTTACGGGGAATGTGTTATTGATGCGATATTTTATGGTAAAAAGCACGTTTTCAGCGAGCTAATAGCCTGACGTCGATAGCGCGGGTACGGCCTGCAACAGATGGGCTGTGTGTGCCTGCTGCGGCGAAGCCAGCACCTCTGCGGTGGGGCGATCTTCAATAATGCGCCCGCCGTCCATGACCAGCATTCTGTCGCACAGCCCGGCGAGCATGGAAATGTCGTGCGAGACCATCAGCAAGCCCATCTTGTTTTGTTCGGTGATCCGTTGAAGCTGCGTTTTAACCTGTTCGCGCAGCGGCAAATCCAGACCGCTGACGGGCTCGTCCGCCAGTAAAAACTCGGGTCGAACAATCAGCGCTCGCGCCAGCGCAACGCGCTGTGCCTGTCCTCCGGAAAGCTGTCCGGCGACCTTATCCAGAAGCGTGACGCTCAGTCCTACCTGATCCATGACTTCGCCCAGTCGGGCAGAATGATTTCCATTAGCGTGACGGATCTCATCGGGGCGGAGTCGCTTCAGCGGCTCGATGAGGAGATCGGCGATGCGCTGACGCGGCGCGAGCGAGCCTGCTGGATCCTGCGGAATATATTGAACGCGGCGGCGATACCAGAGCAGTGAACGCACCGAACCGGGCGTAATCAGGTTGCCGTCGCAGTACACCGCGCCACTCTCCGGCGCTTCAAGCGCGAGCAGGGTTTTTAGCAGCGTGGATTTACCACAGCCTGACGCACCAACCAGCCCGACGCGTTCGTGCTGTTGCAGGCTCAGCGACAGGTCGTGAAAAATCGCACTGGTGGGATCGGCCTTTTGCCACGGCAAACGTGACGTCTGGCGATAACGGCTGACGTGCTCAAGACTTAAAAACGGTGAGGGAACCGCATGCAGGTGATGGTTCATCCGGCGAGTGCTCCGGCAACGCGTGAAGGCAGTTCCTTCGTCGTCAGTAACACACTGTCAGATAAAAGCGTGTCAGCGCGACGAGCAGCAGCAACCAGACTGCGGGTATAGGGCTGCTGTGGTGCATTCAGTAGCTGCTGCATACTGCCAGATTCAACGATCTGACCGTTTTCCATCACCAGACCACGTTGGCAGAGCTGGGCGGCAACGGCGATATCATGCGTAATAAACAGCAGGGCGGGAGCATCCGGCTGCGTGCTACGTTCCTGTAAGACCTGCAATACCTGCTGCTGGGTCATGACATCGAGCGCGGTTGTGGGTTCGTCCGCCACCAGCAGGCGCGTCTTGCCGAGTAGAGCGAGGGTAATACAAATGCGCTGGCGCTGACCGCCGGACAGTTCGGCAGGATAGCGTTGCAGCAGGTTGGGAATATCATCCAGCTTCATAGCAGCCAAAAGCGCAGAAAGCTCACTGGAAGAGGTGGTTTTCAATGCCAGAGACAGCTGTTTTCCCAACGACATGAGGGGATTGAGCGCCGTTGCGGAGTCCTGGAATACGGCAGAGACGCGGCTAACCGGTGGGCGTGCCAGCGCTTTCAACTGGCCGACCTCTTCGCCATTCACTCGAATACTGCCGCTAACCTGGCAGCCCGACGGCGGTGTGCCGATTACCGCTTTGGCGGTGAGGGATTTACCGGAACCGGATGCACCGAGTAAACAGACACGTTCACCCGCGAACAGCGTAAAGCTGATATCACTGACTTTGGTTTCACCACCAATAGACAGGCTCAGGTTCTCTACCTGAAGAATGGCGTCTGTGTGTCTGTTCCAGTTGATCATGGATAACGTATAGGGTTAGTGTAAATAGATATGTAATAACATAACAAAATACAACAAGGTGATGCAAAGGAAATGTGATCCAGAGCGTATAAATTGGCGCATCGACGCGCTCTTAGTCGACCGCGTCGATGGTGAGACAGGGAGGGGAGAATAATCGCAGACTATCTTTAGAGCCTAGTCATTCGGTGAGTCAACCAGCTGCGCCAGTTCCGCCGCACTCAACTGAGTAATCTGACAAACCTGAGCAGGTTCCATGCCGCTAAGCAGAAGCTGACGAGCAATGTTTCGAGCACTGGCTTTCATACCTTGTTTGATACCTTTTTCAAACCCGATTTTCTCAAGCTGCTGTGCGATAGTCATGATCACCTCCCGATCCGTTGACAGAGACTGCGCGACGGCCTCAATAAACTCTGCTGGTCTTGAGGTGTTGCCGCTCCGGGCGATGTAAAATAGTATCGCTCTTTTTTGTGGCAGCGGTACCTGCCAGCGCTCAAATAATAGCCCGATATCCTGCGCCAGTTCCAGCATATTGCGTCGTATGGCTACCTCTTAGCTACATTCCCATGAAGATTCAGAGGTCGTTTCGTGCGCTGCACTGTCGTTATTCATCTGTGATACTCGAACACGCGCCCGACTCAGGGCGCTCAGTTGCCGTCGCCCTGAGAACTCTGACTTCCGGCTAAATTATGCCGCTGCGCGGTGCCATCGGTGTACATGACCGCTAGTCGAGCCGCCAGTGACGCGCTCCCTGCGCGGCACAGGCTTTCGCGGCGTCCATGCCGCTCACTCGGCGGCCACGTCCACCGCTGCATAATTTTTTAAGCCGGATATAAACCACCGCAAGTTGAGGCATTTGTGTAAGAGGCAGTGTACAGATAGACGCGATCTCACCGGGAGCGAGATCACGTTAAGGGGGGAGGTTTAGATCTGCTGTGCGGTTAGCCACTGGCGCAGGCGTTCGGGCTGCTGTGCGCCGTTCAGGCGAGCCTGTTCTTCACCATTGACGAGCCATACCAGGGTCGGTAGCGTCCTGACCGCCAATTGCTCCGCCAGGGTAATGTGATGATCGGCGTCCAGATAATGACTGGGTAATTGTCGGTACTCCTCGTTACCCAGAGTCGCTTCTAACTGGCGATAGAGGCTTTTGCAGTGGACGCAGCGTTCAGCGCCGACCAATAACAGCTGTGGACCACGTTGGGCTGCCAGCTCAGGCCAGTCGTCGGCGGTCACTGGAGCAAAACGCTCACGGTTGACGGCAAAGAGCTTCGGACTGCGCTTGAGGTCTTCGCTGTCGGTCGCGACGCACAGGGCATCGCCGCCCTTTTTGTAGGGGCGCGTGCCGTCGATACGAATCACACTGGCGAAGCCGGGGGCGGCGGCACCGGGTTGACGTAGTTGGGTGTTGTCGGGGGCAATCACCGGAGTTTCCTGTGGGCGCGGTAGCTGCGGCACCCACTCGTAAGGTACGCGGTAGGCGCGGTACAGCATATTGGTGTTCACCGTCTTGCCCCAGTAAGGGGAAATAAACTCCCAGACAATTTCGTGATCGACGGTGACTTCAAATAGCCGGCCGTTGGCCCCTTCGTTAATCAGCGTATTGCCGTTCGGCAGACGTTGAATATTGCTGATATACGGGCTGTAAAAACGGAAAGCGTCGGTTGGGTGCGGGATGCCCGCTTCGTATGGCGAATAACGCCAGACAATATCCAGCGTTATCGGGTTGATTTCCAGCACGCGGGAATAGTCACGCCAGGCGTTTTTCACGCCGTCAGCTGATGCCGGATTGGGCGCGCCGTAGCCTGCCCAGCCGCCGTTATCAAACACCAGAATATTGCCCGCGCCCGGCAAGCCGGCGGGGATCATATGCGCGTGATGCTGGCCGATAATCCAGCCAATGTGTTTGAGTTCCGGTGTGTTGTAATTCGGACCAAGCTGCCAGACGATATTGCCGCTCTGCTTGTCGATGATGGCGATGATGTTGGATTCGCGCGCGTCCCAGATGATGTTATCCGGGTGGAAACGGGTATCGCCCTGATCGAACCACGGATTGGGGCCAAGTGCTGACATGGAGTTGATGTGCATCCAGTCGCCCATCCCGCCGCCGCTTTTGCGCAGGTTAGGGTTGTGGTACAGCGCGGTTTTCGCGTCGTCGTCAAAGCCCAGCTCATCGAAATGGTCGCTGCAACGCCATTCCCACAAAATATTGCCCTGCCAGTCCACTTCGATGATGGTGTCGTCGAGCAGCAGTTTGTCGCTAATGCGTTCATTGTGCAGGTTGGTATGCGCCAACAGCAGCGTGTTGCCGCCAATCGACTGCGGTTCCTGCCCCGGTGCGTAATAGCCTACCGGATTGCCGCTGCGCTGATAGTCATGATGGACGCGTGCCATCCATTCTGGCGGAAGATCGGGATCGGTAATGTGCTCATAGCCGTTGAATTTCCACACGACGTTGCCGTCCCAGTCCACCTGAATCAGATCGACCATGTCCTGCATGCCGTAGCGCGAGTCGCGTTCGCCGCTGTGCCCGAGGATGTAACCGCCGGGCAGGATCTTGTTGGGGAAGCCATGCAGACCTTCCCACAGGCGTAGTTCGGTGCCATTCATATCCACCAGTACCGCGCCACGTTCCAGTGCCTGAAAGACGGTGTAGCCGCCCCAGGCTTTTTCCGGATTGTAAATCGTTGTGCCGGTCGGGTAGACGGAAGGGTGTCCCATAGTTGTGCTCCAGTATTTACGTGTTCAGAGAAGAGAAGGGGCAGCCGTATCGGCAGGCTGCGTCAGCAGTGCGAGCAAGTCGCTGCACTGCTGGTGAAAGGCCTGACTGTCACGCTGGCGCGGATGCGGCAGCGAAATCGTTGCAATCTGGCGGATACGGCCCGGTCGCGGGGCCAGTACGACAACACGATCGGCGAGATAGACCGCTTCCTCGACGTCGTGGGTGACCAGCAGCGTGGTAGTGCCCTCCGCCTGATGAATGCGGCGCAGTTCCTGCTGCATCTGCTGGCGGGTCAACGCATCCAGCGCGCCAAAAGGTTCATCCAGCATCAGGATGCGTGGATTAGCGACCAGACCTCGCGCGATAGCCACACGCTGTGCCATGCCGCCGGAAAGCTGGGCGGGCAGGGCATCGGCAAAATCCTGCAAATGGACGAGCTGAATAAAGTGGTCGATCAGGCGCTTCCGCTTTTTGTCGTCGATGGCTTCATTCGCCAGCCCGAGCGCGATGTTTTGTCGTACTGTCAGCCACGGAAACAGGCGCGGTTCCTGAAACACCATGCCGCGCTCACGTCCGATACCACGCACGGTTTTTCCTTCGACCAGCACGCGTCCCTGATAGTCGTTGTCCAGGCCGACCAGCATGCGCAGCAGCGTGGATTTGCCGCAACCGCTGCTGCCAACAATCGCCACCAGTTCACCGCTGTGAATCGACAGGGAAAAATCCTCAATCACCGTTAACGCCTCGCCTTGTACGCGAAACTGTTTACGAAGTCGATCGAACTGCACCACCGGCGGTGATACGTCAAGGGTTGTGGATGTCATGCGATTTCTCCTGCGGAACGCCAGCGCGTCATCCGCTGTTCCAGACCTAATCCGACGCGGTCGAGCAACGCGCCCGTTAATCCAATCAACAGCATGCCGCTGATAATCAAGGGCATATCCAGCAGCTGCTGGGCGTTGATCATCAGGCTGCCAATCCCGGTGCCGGATGACATGAAATATTCCGCGCCGATGGTGCCAAGCCAGGCGTAAATCAGCGACAGACGTAAACCGGCGAAGATCGCAGGTGCGGCACCCGGCAGAATCAGCACCCGCAGGCGGGTCCAGAGACGGAGTCGCAGTACCTGTGCGACTTCCTGTAACGCCTGAGAACGCTGGCGAATGCCGCGATGGCTAGCCACCAGCATGGGGAAGAATGAGGCCAGTGCGACAAACGTGATTTTCCCGACTTCATCGTTGCCAACCCAAGCGGTTAGTAGCGGCAGCCAGGCAAATAGCGCGATCTGGCGCAGCGTCGCGACCGTAGGGGTAAAGAGGGCATCGCTGGTGGCATTCAGCCCCAGCAGTACACCGCACACGAGCCCCGCGACAATGCCGCATACTGCACCGGCGAGCGCGCGGGTTAGGCTGGCCTGCATCGCCTCGATGAGCGAACCGTCACGCACGCCTTGCAGTAACATGTGCCACACATCAGCGGGCGGTGGCAGCAGCAGCGGGTCGATCCAGCCAAAACGGCTGGCCTGTTGCCAGAGCAGCAGAAGCAGGAACGGTAAAACCAATGCGGATAAACGGCGAGACGGCGTAACGGTTAAGCGACTGAGCGGCGGGTGTGGCCAAAAGACCAGACGGCGTTCCAGTTGATTGATTACCCACTCCATAGCCAGCCCCGCCAGCCCGATGACGGTGATGCAGACAAACACAATATCCAGCTGAAACAGCTGACGTCCCCACACCAACAGGTAGCCAATGCCCTGAGACGACGCCAGCAGTTCGACCACGATCAGCGACACCCACGCTTGCGAGAGCGCCAGTCGTAAGCCGGTTAACCAGGTGGGTAGCGCGGCGGGCAGCGTTAATTTGATGAGGCGCTGATGCCATGGCAGGCGCAGTGTGCGAGCGACTTCCTGTAGCGCATGCGGCACGTTGCGCACGCCCGTTTGCGTATGCAGCGTCACTGGGATAATTACGGCCTTGATGATGACCGCGAGCTTCAGAGCGTCATCAATGCCGAACAGCACCATAAACAGCGGGATCCAGCCCAGCGTTGGAATTTGTGCCAGCGCGTATACCGTCGGGTGCAGCAGGTGTTCGGCACGACGCGAGGCTCCCATCAGTGCCCCAAGCAGCGTCCCTGCAAGAACGCCTGCCAGCAGGCCGCTAGCCAATCGTTGCAGGCTGATAAAGAGCTGCGGCAGGAGATCGTTGTGCCAGAGTTCGACGGCAGTTTTAGCGACGACATCGGGAGTTGGGAGAATTTGTGCCGGCATCCAACCGTAGTGGGTGCTGATATACCACAGGGCCAGCACTGCCAGTGGCACGACTAGTTGCACGACAAGAGAATGGATCCGCGTTGTTGGCAGAGAAGGCCAGACGATCGTGGTTTTTTTCAGCGGTATCGACTTATTCATTTTATTCCCGAAAACCATCGCAGTTGGATGAGTAGGGAATAAAAAACAGGTTTCAGCGTTGAACGCCAATGCAATAAAGCGATGGTCGCCGTGCAATAAATGCATATGCGTAGCCCGAGCCCGCCAGCCCTGATTTATGCTTTTTTCCGCAGAACAAACCTGTAAATGTTATTTAAGCCTGACGCCGACGGTTCGCTAGTTTCATGACAGATGAAACGAATTATTAAGGAAAACCGTATGCAACAAGCCACCCAGTTGATCACTGCCTCGCCGATAGCGGCGTCTTCCCGCTGGCGCTGGGGGATGAAGGTATTAAGTACCGCCTTGTTGATGGGGGCTGCGCTCGTTTCCACCGTTCAGGCAAACGACGCCGCCCCGCAGGATGCACAGAAGCCGACGGAGATTCGCATTGGTTTGCCGGATCAGAGCGCAGGCAGCAAACCCTTTATTCGCGGGCCGCTGGGGCTGGCGCATATTCGCCAGCAGTTGGAGAAGGAATTTGAGCCGCAGGGTATTAAAATTCACTGGTCGTTCTTTAAAGGCGCGGGCCCAGCGGTGAATGAGGCGCTGGCAAACAAGCAGCTGGATGTGGTGTATCTGGGCGATCTGGCGGCTATTATCGGTCGTTCGGGGAGCCTGCCAACGCGGGTGTTGGTCGGGTCACGCGGCTCTAATTCTTATCTGGCGGCGACACCGGAATCGGGTATTCAGCGCATTGAAGACCTACGCGGCAAGCGGATTGCAGTCTACAAGGGAACGGCCGATCAGCTGTCGTTTGAGCGTGCGATTAAAAGCGTCGGGCTAAACGAGCGGGACGTGCGGGTGATCAATTTGGACTGGACGGCGGGCAAAGCGGCGCTGGCGGCCAGACGTGTGGACGCGGTGTGGGGCGGCGTCTCTCTGCTGGCGTTACGTAAGCAGGGCATCAATATTGTGACTACCAGCCGGGCGCTGGGCTGGCCGAACACCACGCAGGCGGCCGTGCTGGCGACGCAGGACTTTATCGACCGTTATCCGGGCACGACGCAGCAACTGGTGAATGTGCTGGTGGACAATGCGCAGTGGATCGGCGATGCACAGCACCTGCCGGAATACACCGCGTTGATGGCTGAGCAGAGTCAGATTCCGCAGGCGATTTTTCAGGAAGAGCTGAAAGCGGAAGATCTCCCTTTTCAAAGTTCGCCGCGTCTCGATCCGTTCCTGCTCAGCAGCTTGCAGGACAGTATTGAACGGGCTAAAGCCGCTGGGCTGATTCGCAACACGTTCTCGGCCAGTGACTGGTTTGCCGGCCAGTTTGTTGACCGGGCGCTGAAAGCCAAAGGGCTGGAATCGAACTGGGCGGTGTATGACGCCAGCGGTAATCCGGCGAAATAATCACGAATGTGCTCACAGGGTCGGCAGTGCCGGAGCCGGTGAGCGCAGCCTGTCCTGCGCCAGTATGCTTTCGATCATCAGCTCGGCTAGCGGCGGCAGCGTTCTTTGCAAACAGGTGACAATACCGAAGCGGGTTTGCATATTTCCCCATTCTGCTGGCGTGCCCGTCAGCGGAATTTCTACCAGTTGATGGCTTAATCGCCCCAGCGCAAAGCCATCCTCGCTGGCAAAGCTGATGGCCTGCGTGTGCCGCAGGATGCTGAAGACGGAGTAGATATGATCACACTGAATCTGTGGCCGATAATCGGGCTGACGCGTTAACGCCGCGAGCACCTTGCGCATGCCAACGGGCATAAAAGGGGAGGCGAGCGGGAAGCGTAGGAGATCGTCCGGCGTCACGTTTGCCTGCTGCGCCAGCGGATGCGAGGAATGGCAGATAAAGAAGCAGCGCTGCTGGCTTAATGGCTGTACGTGGAGGTTGGTTTCCATTTCGGCCTGCCAGGTATCGGCAACGATAAAAGGCCACTCGTCGGCCAGCAATCGCTCACGCAGGGACTGCCAGTTATCCACGCTGTAGGTGACTCTGGCGCGCGGACGAAGGGCATGGAAATGCGCGACAGCTTTAGGGATAAGCGTGGTTGACGGTGCAGGGCCGCAGCCAAACGTCAGCTCGCCTTCCTGCGCCTCGCTGATTTGCCGCATGTCGGTCATCAATTCCCAGGACAGCTCCTGCATACGCCGCGCAAACGGCAGCAGCGTATTGCCCTGCCACGTCAGCGAAAAACGGCGGCTCTGACGGTCGATGAGCGGATGCCCCATCGTTTGTTCCAGCGCCTGAATGCTGCGGCTGAATGCCGATTGCGACAGGCAGACGGCCTCGGCGGCCTGTACAAAACTCCCATGTTCGGCCAGTGCAAGAAAATTGCGTAATTGCCGTAAATCCAGATGCATGTTGCAGCTACCTACCGTATCGATTTTCCCCACTTTTTAGGCGGAGGTCGGCTGGCAACGCAATGAATAAAACGTTATAACTTATAGCGAATTGATTGCTATACCCGTCATACTTCAAGCTGCATGTGCGTTGGCTTCACTCGGTCACATCACTTACTTGGGTAAGCTCATCGGGACTCCCTCACTTGCCGCGTTACGAGGCACATAAATGTACCTTGCCCTAAAGGACCAACGCTTTGCGTTGTTCAAAACGCTGACGTTTTGTCCTGAAACTTGAATTCTTTAGGGTATATCGACCTTCAGGCCGCTGTCTGGCGCGGTCAGCGGCTATTTTGCCAGCGCACAGGAAAAATCCTGAATTTCTTCCACGGACCCGAGACTCATATTGAACACGTCAAGACCGCTGGCGAGGAGTACCTTTTCTCCTGCTGGCGTGGAGACCATCGCGAGCCCGTATTTGCCGATAGATTTATCCCGCTGCTGGGCGTAGCGATCGAGCGTTTTGAACGGATCGCTTTGCGTCAGTTCGTTCGCCGTGAGTATTTTTGCCAGATAGACGTGCCCGTTGATTTTCGCTGGCAGCATTTTCCAGTCACCAGAAAGCGTCGGGAACTGCTGATTCAACGTTTGATAAATTTCTGGGCGCAGGCAGGCAATGTGGATATGCAGCTGGTTTTGCGTGCGGCCATAGTGTGAATTAATCGCCAGCGACAGATAGTCATCTCTGATCGGTTTACCTGCCTCGCTGGAGAGGCGAGCGCGGCGTGCCCAGGCCTGCTCGAAGAAATTGGGTATACCTGGCTGCAAGAGTTCGGGGCTTTCGATGCCGCTGATTTTATCCGTTGGGAGCAGCAGATCGTGATAGGGGCCGTTTCTGTCATCGAAGAGCACGTAGCCCTCTGCCAGATTCACTTCCAGACAGGGGGCCGGCTTGCCGTTGCGCTGCTGATTGGGCACGCATTGTTCGCTGACGATCTCCCATAGTGCATTGCTGTTTCCCCGTCCGAATGACCACCACAGCACGGCAATCAGCAAGATGACAACGGGAATCAGAAGGAGAAGGAGCTTATTACGCGTCATGATGGATCTCCGGCAGAATGCGGCTGGCGCAAAACATCAGGGTAAACGGATCATGAGAAAGTGGCGAGGGTCAGTATGGTGCAGGAGCGATGTCATTAATATGACCCGGCGGCAAAGGCGAAAGCCTAATCGGTAACGGATTGTAAGGGAAATAAGTGGCAAGAGGCATGTGCGGTAAGAAGAAACGGCCTGCCGGGATGACAGAAAATTGTCCCAGCAGGCCGTTGTCGTTGTACATCCATAGGTCATCCGTTGTCCTACGGATGTACAACGACAGAAATCAGAATAAAAATCAGAACAAGTCGACCCGCATGTCTACGCCAACGGTTCGGCCTTCGTTGACCTGCGCATAGCCCGATGTTCCGCTCATAAAGCCAAAGGTGCGGTAGCGGCGGCGTAGATATCCGCTGCATACCAACGCGTGAAGTAAATCGGCTGATTTCCGTGGTGTTTCAGGATGTCTATCTGTTTGATGATTCAGTGCTGGCAAACATTCGGATGGCACGCCCGGATGCCAGCGACGCAGAGATCGAGCGGGCTGCCGCCGACGCACAGTGTCTGGACTTTATTCAGCGACTGCCACAGGGATGGCAAACGCGACTGGGCGATATCGGCGGCAGATTATCCGGCGGTGAACGGCAGCGTATTTCGATTGCGCGAGCCTTATTGAAGGACGCGTCGATTGTGATTTTGGACGAACCGACGGCGGCGTTGGATACCGAAAGCGAACTCGCCGTACAGCGGGCGATTGACCGACTGGTTCAGGACAAGACGGTGATTGTCATCGCACATCGGCTATCGACAATTGTGGGCGCACATTGAATTCTGATTGTGGAGAATGGGGGGATTTCCCAGCAGGGAACGCATAACGAATTACTTCATGCTGAAGGCCGTTATCGCGCGTTGTGGAACGCGCAGCAGTCTATCTCACTAAATTGAAATAGACTGGAGGATTATAACGGTACCGGCTTGATGAGCTGTAATTCTACGCCCAGCCTGATGGCGTGTTTGGCATTCAGCACGCCCAGTTTTTTCACCACATTACCAATGTGGAATTTCACGGTGCTGATTTTGATATCCAGAATCAGCGCAATTTCCGGGTAAGTTTTTCCCATGCTGGCCCAGTACAGAATTTCGTTTTCGCGCTGGGAGAAAATCTCTTTGTCACCTTGCTTTTTACTCTGAGGGCTTTGCGTCATCTCTTTGTAAAGTGTGGTGATTTTCTCATGAACAGCAATGAGCAGCATTTGCAGTTTGTCTTTGTTTTCCTCAACAATATTTTCCATATCTGTTGGCGCGTGTTCTTCAAACATAATTGATAGCGCTGCCAGATGATTATTGTTGTCATGCAAGACAAAGGTGTAGCCATTAACAATATCGTACTCTTTTGACAGATTAAAAATCTTGGAAAACTTCAGCTTAGAGTTAATAACGATGTTGTCTTCCCAGGAAAACGGCGAGACTTTATTTATCGCCGTCAAAATAACCGGATCGATATGCTGATAGTTATTTTCTTTATAGGTATTAACCCATTCCTGCGGGTAATTTGAGATGATCACAACCTGAGAAGGGTTCTTCTTGTTCATGATCATGTAGGCGTATTTCAGGTCGCCATACTGCTTTAACTTTCGGCCGAGATAGCTTTTTATCGTGTTATTGATAATTTCATTGTCAGAGCAAAATACAGACATGTAACGGCCTCAATAAAAGCAAGAAAGTACCCATGATATAGATGGCATCCTAAAAGTATAGTGCTGACCTATACCTAAGTCTAACTACTGTTACCCCATGATATCACTTATAATTTTTTCATGAACAGGACAATTTATAAAAAAATTCAAGAAAGTAAATTTTAAAAAAATTGTTACAAATTGATTTGCCAACCCAGGGAATTACCCATAATTTTGTTCCTGTTCTGTCTACTGAATTTAGGGTGTGTGGTGTTAAGCAACTGACTGGCTGTTTTTCTTCGCTTTTCGATATTTATAAAGCCTTTCTTTCACTACTCTTGGGAAGGCTCTTTCCCTTCTTATCGGCAACTTCACCATTTGTCCCATACTCTCCAGATCTTGCCTTAACTCTGGGTGCCGACCCTGCGATGCATCCTGAAGCGTCATCAACATTCTCATGACCAACCCGCAGGACCCTGAGAAGTTCAGTTGATTTGGCCAGTAACCTTTCAGGTGATTTTCCATTTTAATCATCTGATATCTCACTAGATTATATGCCAGTAACACATCCCATAACTCCTGCTCCACAAGCTCCGGTTTTTTGCTTCTCAGTGTCAGTCTACTCAACTGCATTGTCTGTTTAATTCCACGGTAACACAACTCGATTTCCCACCGATGGCTGTAAAGATCGACCATCTAATCCCCTAGATAACGCATACCATCGGTCATTGAGGTTAGTAGCTGGTAGCTTTTGCCTTTACGGGTATATGTCAGCAGCCGGGTTGTTATTTCTGGAGCCAGTTCCGGCCATTTTTTGCGGAATTGCGACGTGGTTTTCAGTCGTATCAGATGATCGCCTTTCCCCAATTTCCGGACCTCCTCGTAACGGGTACCTTTCTTAAGCGGTATCATCCAGTGTCTGTGTTCTCCCGCACGCTCCTAGGTATTCAGCAACCCTAATGAGTAATAACCTTTATCAAGCAGCGTGCAGTCTGGTCTATCAGTTGCTCAGCCAGAGTATATTCGCTGTCTTTCATCGTACGAAGGCTGCTGTGGTTATCAGATGACTTGTCAGTTCCATCTGACAGACCATTTTGACCTGCGGATAGGGGGCAAGTTGTCCGCAGTAAGTCTGCCGCGGGAAAGCTACATCGTTTTCGGGTGTTTCCTGTGTGCGTCAGACGACGCCATCCATCGCCAGTAACGTCAGCCCACCCCTGTGGGGACGCGGTTCTTTACGTTCAAGCGCCATGCCGGCAACGCACCAGACCATCATTTACAGAGGAAGACGGCGTTTGCGCAGGGTGGCCGTGCAGGACTCAGCAAGGCAACGTGCAGTCAGTTCTGGGTCAAGAAAATCGGCAAGATAAGTCAACGGGTTACGAATGGGATCGTAACGGGAAACGAGACCAAGGGCCTGAGAAATACGCATAAAAAATCCGGAAATGAAGAACATTTCCGGATTTTTACACTGCTATTGGATCGTTCAACTGATCGACATTACTGCTTAGGGAGTTCTATTATTTTGGTTCGGATGGTAAATGAGAAGTTTTAGTTTTTCCTGGTCTGAATCACTATTCGATACTTCACCGTAAGTTTCCGACCGCGATGGCTTGTCATTTCGATGTTAATATCGTGTGGCATGAAATAACTGCGACTGTGTTGATGCTCCGCATAGTGCCCATTTTCTCATCAGGTGGCTGTGATTCCCTTCCCAACTAGCTATTCCAATCAACCGGAGGAAACGTCGATACATGATAAACCCGTTTACAAGCAGGTTCATTTGCTTCGCTTTTGAATGTTTTCACCTTTCTGGTATACCCTTTAAAGATATGATAGTCAGAAATGGTTACACAAAAGAGGATAAGTGATAATATTAATTATTTCTCTCAGGAATTAATATTATCATAGTTTTTATTTTATAACTCTAACTATTGTAAAAATTATTATTTTATTACTAATATTTTTTATAATGAAATGTTCAGTGCGTCGTGACAAATGAAAAATTCAGGATAGAATTAATTTTGTGTTTTTAGTTTAACTAAAAATATGATAGCTAAGATAATTATATGATAATGAAAGTGGTTATCTCCCTGAGATTTTATCAAAAGATAGAGGTTATGCTATGACTACATTATTCACCCCTTATATTGATGTTACTATTAATGCGCTATGGTCTGATTGGCAAAATTACCCAGATGGGCGTCCTAATCCACTGTATTCTAAACAAGCAGTTGAGTGGGGAGTTAGTGGATTAATATTTGGATTTATTACGTTATCCCCTTCACGTCAAGCCTGTTGGGCTGCAAACGATAGGATGCCTTTAAATTGGGCGGTACCTTTAGCAAATGAGTTAAATGCTTCAAATCAAGATGTTGTCATCTCATTTGGGGGAGCCACTAACTCAGATATATCAACAGTATTCAGTGTACAGGAACTCATTAGCACCTATCAGCAGGCTATTGATGAATACCATGCTGTTGGTTTGGATTTTGATTTAGAGAACGGACTTTATAATATTAATAATATTCTTGAAGCACTTGGCACGGTTCAAAAGAATAATCCGAAGATCAAACTTTCTTTTACATTACCAACCATGCCGACTGGTCTCACCACTGAAGGGTTGGCGATTGTTCAACAGGCCGCCAATGCTAAGTTGGATTTCATAGTAAATGCCATGGCAATGGATTATTACGATCCTCAATATGCCCATAATATGGGGCAAGCGGCAATCGATGCTGCGAAAAGTATCTGCGCTCAACTGAAAAATATCTCTATCAATGGAGGATACAGCAAGGTTGCTATTACGCCAATGGTTGGGCTAAATGACGACTTGAGCATATTTAAATTGGCTGATGCCACCATGTTGGCAACTTTCGCTAAAGAGCAATCACTTGGCTTCCTTGGTATATGGTGCTTCAATCGTGACAATCCTTCGTCATACACTTATGTAGATTTGACCACCAGTAGTAATCCTGAACAAAAAATTTCTGGTGAGTATTGCCAGCGTTTTGTCAGTGAAGGTTAATGAAGTTAATGAAGTTAATGTGGCATGATTGATAATCCATTTGTGTTATTAATAAATGTGTTAAAAATGTATGTGCGTTGACTGCGCTTAGTTACCCGAATTACCCACCTGAATATCCTTGCGAAGAGGAAATATTTATCAGGGACGATTGTGTGGATAGGGTGCGATAATAATGAATGAAAAAGATGGCAGGCAAGGATGCCTCAACTTATTAATTAAGTTAATTGATGGTTTTTATATGTTGTTTTTTATGAAATATTTTTTAAATGATTTGGTTTAATATTATTCAATCATGTCGATATTTTACCGCGATTTTATGTTTAATTAAGAGGTGATTATGAAATTAAAACGCGTAATTATTTTTTTTGTTCTGTTTTTTAGCCCATCAGTCCATGCCGTTGTAGTTGGAGGGATTGTTGCGATAGAACACTCATGGCCTGAAAACTCAGAGTTTAATAAATTATCTTTTTTTCAGAAGATAGTTAACGATGGAGGAATAGATTCCCACTACTATTGGGAAAACCAATTTCACTTTAAACAAGGGGATGGCGGGTATATTGGCTTACAAAATAAGGGTGATAACACCCATGCCTTTAATTACGCTATCTGGAGTGCAAAAGGATGGAAGAGCGGTGAGTGTGGTCACTTCGACAACGAAGGTTCAGGAGTGCACTGTGAGATTGTTGTGCCGTGGAAAATGGGGCACCAGTACAAATTAGATGTTTCCATGAATGGAAATCTGGTTACAGGTGTTGTGACAAACCTGACGGATGGGTCAACCACAACGGTTGGCGTTATTGAGATTCCTGACACATACGGTAAGTTATATGCGTCTTCTGGTTTTTTTGAAGAGTTTTCACAAGGGAATGGACCACTTTCTTCCTGTTATGTGATGAGGGCTCAACGCTCTATCTTTCAGGCTCCACTAGGCGATGACAAAACGGAGGCAGAACAGAGCACTTATACTTACGGGAACTGTAATAATCCTTATGTGGTACAAGCTTCGGGTACCGATAATGCTTGTACCAATACTATAAAAAATCTTGGAGCGATAGCCTCTCCCGATGCACCAGAAGTATCGATTGTTAATGCCAGTTGGCTGCGGCAACCATTTCGGGTGCATTAGAAAAAGTCGATTTAGTCGCTATTCGTTCTCAAGATGGCCGTTGGGCATCAAATATTTATTTCCCACAGCCAGACGCGCTTAAATGAAAATCAATATTTGTGAGCTATCAAGCTGGTTACAGTATATCAATTCATGTAAACGGCAGTGCTGTGGGGATAAGCAAGGGTCAGCACCTGATGTATATGTCTGGTAGTAGCCGTTGGGAGGTGATTGATCCTACCTAAGATTATATCAACTTAATCGTATCGTTACACCTATTTAGCGCTTTTGCGATCGTGGCTATTTTACCTTCTTCATGTGGATCGTAAATGCTCGCTATGTGGTGATGTTCTTTGTCAGAAAACCCCTGTAGTTTCCTTGGCTGCTTTAGTTCGGTTTTACGCCATTCTTTATTCTGCACTTCAAGCATCAATTTTCGACCGAGATGATGAGGTATTGCTCATAAGTAAACAGCATGCGTGTTTTCTGACGGTTGCGTCTAGATCTACGCAAGATTTTCTTCTCAGGCAACATTTCTGTCATGATTTGGGATAAGGTGTTGGCAAACTCTGCCGATATTAATGATTCAGGGAATATTATCTGCACCTAAAGGATGCGAGCCGACTGTATACTAAAGAGGGCTGATATCCGTCTACTGGTCCGATGATTGCCATTGTTGGGCGATGAAGTTGACACACTTAACGAGTATTTTACGTTTGACGCTGGATAAGATTGAAGAACACGACTATCACGTACAGTGGAGCGGTCGGATGTTGGTTCCTGTTTGCTCACATCTCGAATGTTGCCTTGTTACGCTATACCTATAATGACAATGACTCGCACTGAGGAAAGCATGGATAATTTTCAAAAAGAAATTGATGAGAGAACAAACCTCACCTCTGCTAATAAATTTGAACTCTTATTATTCCAGCTGGGCAAATCACCTGAAGGTGGCAAATCTGAGCTGTTTGGCATTAACGTGTTTAAACTGCGTGAAATAGTGCCGATGCCTACGCTGACCAAAGCGGCTGGCATGAAATCGCCGATGCTGGGTATGGTCAACATTCGTGGGCAAATCATTCCCGTTATCGATCTTCCTGCTGTGGTCGGCAGTTCATCAGAAACCGGCCTGAACATTCTTCTTATCACGGAGTATGCGCGTAGTACGCAGGCATTCGCCGTGGAGTCAGTCGACGATATCGTTCGTCTGGAATGGAGTCAGGTTCTGACAGCTGAGGCGGGCGTGAGCAGTTCCTATATCACAAGTATCGCACGTCTTGATACCGACAAAGACAGTAACCGTCTGGCACTGGTGCTAGATGTTGAACAGATCCTGTTTGATATCATTCCCGGCGATCGAGAAACTAAGCTCAAGAGCACAGAAGAGAAAATTTACCCTTATACGCCAGGTGCGATTGCGATTGTGGCGGAAGATTCCAAAGTCGCTCGTTCGCTGCTTGAGCAGGGGCTAACCCAGATGGGCATTCCGTTTAGTATGCATATTACTGGACAGGATGCTTGGAACAAGATTCGACAAATTGCACAAGAAGCACAGTCAGAAGGCCGACCTATCTCGGATAAGATCTCTCTGGTCCTGACCGATTTGGAAATGCCGGAAATGGACGGCTTTACGTTGACAAGAAACATCAAGCGTGAAGAGTTCCTGAAGAATATCCCGGTGGTGATCCACTCTTCACTGTCTGGTAGCGCAAACGAAGATCACGTACGCAATGTTGGCGCAGATGCTTACGTCGCGAAATTCGAGATCAATGAGCTGTCGACGGCGATTCAGACGGTACTGAATAAAGTGAAACGCTGCTAATTAGTCAAGCGCGCGTATTACCCTATTCGGCCTTTGCCTCCTCCTTGACGGGAGAGGGCAGAGGCCGATTTTTTTAGTCGTTGAATACGGCCAGTATTGATCTGGCGGCAGAAGGTTAATCCAGATCGGATGCCTGATGGCGCTCGGCGACCTGCTCAGACTCTTCACCCCAGGTGCGGTTGACCTTGCGGCCACGGATCACCGCCGGACGGGCGGCAATCTCGTCAGCCCAACGAATCACATGCGTATATTCGTGTACGGACAGGAACTCTCCGGCTGAGTAAAGCGCATTTTGTACCAGCCCCCCGTACCACGGCCAAACCGCAATATCGGCAATCGTATAGCTGTCGCCGGCCAGATAGCGGTTCTCTGCCAGTTGGAGGTTGAGCACATCCAACTGACGCTTGGTTTCCATCGTGAAGCGGTTGATCGGGTATTCAAATTTTTCCGGCGCGTAAGCGTAGAAATGGCCGAATCCACCGCCAACGTAAGGAGCGGAACCCATCTGCCAGAAGAGCCAGTTCAGGGTTTCCGTACGCGTTGCGAGGTCGTTCGACAGCAGCGCACCAAACTTCTCGGCCAGATACACCAGAATGGAGCCTGACTCAAACACGCGAACCGGCTTTTCGCCGCTTTGGTCAAGCAACGCGGGAATCTTGGAGTTTGGATTGACGTCGACAAACCCGCTGGAGAACTGATCTCCATCGCCAATTTTAATCAGCCAAGCGTCGTACTCTGCACCTGAATGGCCCAGCGCCAGCAACTCTTCCAGCATGATTGTCACTTTCACGCCGTTTGGCGTCGCCAGCGAGTAAAGCTGAAGCGGATGTTTGCCAACGGGCAGCGCTTTCTCGTGCGTTGGGCCAGCGATCGGGCGGTTGATATTGGCAAAAGCACCGCCGGAAGAAGCGGGCTGCCAGACTTTTGGCGGCACATACGTTGGGGAGGTAGCCATTCAAAAACTCCTTATGCATGAAAAGTGAGCGAGTTAAGTCAATACCATAACAAACTCATGCGGCTCGCTGATACCGTTCTGTTCTATCTCTATTGCACATTGATATAACGCGAGATCCGCACATTGCTGAGTGGTCTGATCAATATGCGGGTCATGTTCAGAATTTACTCGCCTACCGTAAGGTTACCGCATCATTAAGCAGCGTGAGATAGCGTGAACTCGAAATGTTTCTGCCGGTGATGACACAGACGGTTTTGCGTCCGCCAATCTCCTTCGCGTAGCGAATGGCTCCCGCGACAGCAGGCACCCCTGAAGGCTCGACAACATGGCGATGCAGATCGAGCATTGACAGCATCGCGGCTTTGATTTCAGCTTCTGATACCGTGAGTACGCGATCAACGCGATCACGAACCAGCGGCCAGGTCATCGCACTGGGCTCTATATAACCACTCACGCCCTCGGCGATGGAGGGGGCCAGATCGACGGGAATTGCTTCACCCGCTTCTTTCCAGCGAGCGAATGTCGGGCTCGCTTCACTTTGTATGCCCCACACTTCGATAGCGGGGTTGATTGCTTTGACCGCTGTTGCGATCCCTGAGATGAGTCCGCCACCGCCGATGTTCACCAGAATAATCTCTGCATCCATCCAGTCTTCCATGATTTCAAGGCCGACAGTGCCACCGCCTGCAATCATATGCGGGTTGTCGTAGGCAGAAACGAAGGTGGCACCTGACTGCTGCTGCGCTGCGATAGCCGCCTGCCTCGCTTCTTCGATGTCATCAAAGAACGCAATACGCGCGCCACAACCTTTCATGACTGCGACCTTCATGGGGTCTGCCGCGCGTGGCAAAAAGATGGTTACGGGGATGCCCGCGACCTGCCCGGCATAGGCGAGCCCTAATCCATGATTTCCTGCCGTGGGGGCAATAACGCCAGCGCGGCGCTGTTCTGCATTCAGATTGGCAAGCACGTTTGCCGCACCACGCAGCTTAAAGCTACCGGTCTGCTGGAGGTTTTCCATTTTGAGTCGAATTTCTGCACCAACAAGAGCGGATAATTCCTGCGAGTGGTCTAGCGGTGTTCTGCATATCGTTGCTTTGATCTGCTGAGACGCGGCGTAAATATCCTTCAACGTTACAGAGTCGGTTGCCCTTTCATAGTGGTCTGTCATAGTATTTCTCTATCAGCTGTATATGGAAATGACTATATAGGTATTTGGCTATATGAACAAGCAGGCAACGACAACGGCCGATCTATTACGGGCGCTCGGCAATGAGCAACGGCTCATCATTCTGGAATGGCTGGCCGATCCCCGGGCACACTTCCCGGAACAGCAGGACGGGGATCTGGTTAACGATGGGGTCTGTGTCGGTTTTATCACTGAGAAAATTGGCTTGAGCCAGCCAACCGTCACCGGTCATCTTCAATATCTTTCGAAAGCTGGGATTGTCACATCGAAACGCATCAAAAATTGGGTGTTCTACAAGCTCGTCCCTGAGCGTTTAGATGAGGCGACTGCCGTATTATCTGAACTGGTCAAGACCGCCTCTCGCCAGCAGTAAGGGGCATTCACGTTAATTACTTTCCCTTAGTGTGATGCATGTAACCTGAAAACAGACACACAGATTATTGGGTAACCCGCTTCCACCGTGGCAGGTAAGCGAATGCGATGGCAACAAGCGCCATACCGCCAGCCAGAAAGAAGGTCAGCTGCATGCCATTCGCGAGGGAAGCGGGGGCGGCATGGGTAAAATCTTCCGTGCCGACCCCCAAGGCGAAAACCTGTCCCATGATTGAAGCACCGGCGATCAACCCAATATTGCGCGACAGGTTAAGCAGACCGGAGACCGTACCGCGCTGGTTCCCCGGAACCTCGGCAAGGGTGGCGGTGTTGTTTGCCGCCTGAAAGAGCTGATAGCCGGGCGTCAGGACAACAATGGCAAGGATATAACCCGTGACGCCGAGCAGATTGGGCAAGATCGCCAGCATGAAGGTGCCCGTCACCACAAGAGAGAGCCCGGCGGTAAGAGCCCGTTTAAATCCCCAGGTATCGACCAGTCGCCCTGACGGAATCCCGCTAAAGGTCGCAACGGCAGGGCCAATCGCCATCACCAGTCCCACCAGTGTTTCCTTCAGTCCAAGACCCAGGCCAAGGTAGTAGGGGCCGACGATTAACGTCGTCATAATAATGGCGGTGACGGCCGCATTAATCGTGAGATTCGGCCACAGTGTGGTGTTCCGCAACGGCGATCCCCCTGATTGCGCGGTTTTTTCCTTCACCGGCGTGGTTGGCAGTAGAGTAAAAGCCATAAACAAAACGATCGTGACCAGCGGGAGCTGTATCCAGAACAGGCTACGCCATCCTGCTATCGCAAGCAGGAAGCCGCCGACAGAAGGGCCAAGCGCGGTACCCAGTGCGGACACCGTTCCCAGTATCCCCATCGCTCGCCCGACATGCTTCTCCCCAGCCGTCTGCCTCAGCAGTGCCATGCCGAGCGTCATCAGGAACGCTGCACCGATCCCCTGAAGTGCTCTTGCCGCGATAAGTTGCCACAGCTGGGGGGCAATGGCGCACAGCAGTGAAGCGAGGGCGAAAAGCCCAAGACCTGCAATGAAAACGGGCTTCAGTCCATAGCGATCGCCAAGGCGACCCGCGATCACAACCGAAAGCGCCATGGCCGCAAGATAGGCGATAACAACGGCCTGCACCTGCGCGAAGGGCGCAGAAAATACCGCTGTCAGCGTCGGAAGGGCAATATTGGAAATACTTGTTCCCAGCGAGGCCGACAGTATTGCGAGTGCCAGTGTAATGGTGACCCCAGATTTAGCCTGCTCTGGTTCGCCCGGTTGGTTAATTGTCATTTTTTATCCTTGTCAGAATGTGGGTTCCAGAGCATGCTACAAATTAAAGTCGACTTGAGGTCAAGTATGAAGTTTCTGGATATAGGCGAAATCGCGGAGAAGAGTGGAATCAAGCCTTCGGCGCTGCGTTATTACGAGGAAATTGGGCTGATTGCTTCGGCGTCCCGACATGGGCTTCGTCGGCAGTTTCCTGCCGACGTGCTGCTGCAACTCAGGTTGATTACGATGGGGAAATCGGCGGGGTTCTCACTGCAAGAAATCGCTGGCATGTTTAAAAAGGATGGGATGCCGGATTTGCCCCGCACTGCGCTGCATAAGAAGGCTGACGAAATCGATCGGCAAATCCATGAATTAAAGATATTGCGCGACACGCTGCGGCACGTTGCCGACTGTTCTGCGCCATCGCATATGGAGTGTCCGACGTTCAGGAAGCTCGTTGAGACCACGCACCGAAGAGGCCAGAACCGTGAGAAAACCAGCCATTCAGCCACTCGAAAAGTACCTCAGAAGACGAAAAAATAACGTGTAATCCGCTGGCCGTGGTGAATGTCCCTATGTTGGTAGACCCGCATACACCGGATGTGCAACCGGTTTCTTATTGCTGTTCATGCCCTCGCTTTTCCTCTAGAATTTCTGCCATTCGGGCCGCGCTGAATCAAGTCAACGTCAGGCAGACCCTCGACATTAAATAATCATCATCAATAAAGGATAAGTGCCATGAGTGAAAGATTTCCGCACGGCTTTATGTGGGGCGGGGCCACCGCAGCGAATCAGGTCGAAGGGGCCTACAATATCGACGGCAAAGGGTTGTCGATTGTTGACGCCATTCCCGGCGGCAAAGCGCGTTTAAACATCGTAGCTTCCGACGCGTTTGACTTCACGCTGGATGAGCAGCGCTACACTTATCCTAACCATAAAGGCATCGATCACTATCATCGCTTCCGTGAAGATATTGCGCTGTTTGCCGAGATGGGCTTCAAATGCTATCGCTTCTCCATTGCCTGGACGCGTATCTATCCGAACGGCGTTGAGCAGCAGCCCAACGAAGCGGGGCTGAGTCATTACGAACAGGTGATTGATACCTGCATCGCCCACGGCATCGAGCCCGTGATTACGATCTCTCACTATGAGATGCCGCTGCATCTTGCCACTGTTTTTGGAGGCTGGAAAAACCGTGAGTTAATCGGCCACTTCGAGCGTTTTGCCCGCACGGTGCTGGAGCGCTTCGGCCATAAAGTGAAGTACTGGATGACCTTTAACGAGATCAATAGTGCTGCCCACTTCCCGATCATGAGTCAGGGGCTGACGGTGCAAACTGGCGCGCTGGAGCCACAGGCCAAATTTCAGGCGTGGCATAACCAGTTTGTCGCCAGCAGTCTGGCAGTGAAAATTGCGCATGAGACCAATCCGCAGATCCAGATCGGCTGCATGATCCTGTTTGCCACGAATTACGCCTATGACTGTAACCCCATCAATCAGTTGGCGGCGCTGAAAGAGACTCAGTCATTTAACTTTTACTGTGCGGATGTGCAGGCGGGCGGGAAATATCCCTACTACGCGAAAAGCCTGTGGCAGTCGCTGGGCGTTACGCTGGATATTCAACCGGGAGATCTGGAGCTGATTAAACAGCACACCGTCGACTATATCGGCTTCAGCTACTACATGTCCTCCACCACCTATAAAACTGATCCGGATGCGGCAGCAGCCCACGGCAACCTGCTGGGCGGAGCGCGTAATCCGTTTCTGGAAGCCAGTGAGTGGGGCTGGGAAATTGATCCGGTGGGGCTGCGTATTGCGCTCAACCAACTGTATGACCGCTACGAAAAACCGCTGTTTATTGTCGAAAACGGTCTGGGCGCGGTGGATAAGCCGAATGAAGATCGCTACATCGCTGATGACTATCGTATCAATTATCTGCGTCAGCACATCGAAGCAATGGCAGATGCGATTGCCGACGGCGTTGAGCTGATGGGATATACACCGTGGGGCTGTATCGATCTGGTCAGCATGTCTACCGGCGAGATGAGCAAACGCTACGGCTTTATCTACGTCGAACTGGATGACACGATTTCCGGCAGTGGCAACCGCTATAAGAAAAAATCGTTCCACTGGTATCAGAAAGTGATTGCTACTAATGGTGGTGATATCAGTTAAATAAATATTTCCCGATGCTGGGGGGATGGGCATCGGGAATGTTTTTTCGCAGACCAGAAATTTATCGTCCAGACTTAACCCAAAGACGTAGTTTGCGCAGGCATTGTGCTTTACACTGCGCGCTGCAAAAACTGAGCAGATAAACGATTAAGTAGGCGACAATAGCGATGAACGGAACGATCACAACCTGGTTTAAAGATAAAGGCTTTGGATTTATCAAAGATGAAAACGGCGATAACCGTTATTTTCATGTGATTAAGGTCGCCAACCCTGATCTGATTAAGAAAGATGCGGCGGTCACTTTTGAACCCACGACGAATAACAAGGGGTTGTCAGCTTATGCTGTGAAAGTGGTACCGGAAAGCAAATACATCTATATCGCGGGCGAGCGCATTAAGCTCACGTCGATCAAATCTTATCTGGTTTACAGTGAAGAAGTGCCTGCTGATATCCGCATTGATAAAGAAAATACGGTGCTGTCTGTGGGGGCACTGATGGGTAGCATCAGGCCGAAGTCAGCCACTCAACCTGGTGACATGCGCTCCCTGAAAAAACTGGCAATCACTACCTTCCAGGGAACGACGTTAATCTTCTCGGAAGATGAGATCGACGTGGATGCCACGGTGAAAATGCTCAAGGTCTGAAATCATTCGGACTGACCCTGTGCCGAAATTCTGCGTCATTCATAAGCAGAATTTCGGCATTGTTTCTGCCAGACCCCTCCAAACTCACTTCACACAGCGATCGGCCCCTGCAACCTAGTGCAGCCTCAAAAATTACAGGTATATATCCGTCATACTTCAAGCTGCTTGTGCGTTGGCAATACTCGGCTCATCATTGAGCCTCGCCCTAAAGGGCCGCCGCAAGCGGCGTTCAAATCGGCTAAGCCGATTTGTCCTTACTCACCCCAGTTACTTACCTGAGTAAGCTTCTGGGGATTAATGAGCCTCATAAATGAAGCTCACCCTTCGGGCCAGCGCTAGCGCTGTTCAAATCGGTAAGACCGATTTGTCGCTCGGTTGCCGCCTTCACGCAACTCGAATTATTTAGGGTATAATCCCACATATTATTCAACGGGTTTAGGAACGAAGATGACAAAGCTCACTTTACAAGAGCAGATGCTAAAAGCGGGATTAGTGTCCAGCAAAAAAATGGCCAAAGTTCAAAGAACGGCGAAAAAATCACGCGTTCAGGCTCGTGAAGCAAGAGAGGCTGTGGAAGAAAATAAAAAAGCACAGCTTGAGCGTGATAAACAGTTAAGCGAACAACAAAAACAAGCAGCTTTATCTAAAGAGTATAAAGCTCAGGTGAAGCAGCTTATTGAAATGAATAGAATCAATATTTCAAAAGGCGATATTGGTTTTAACTTCACAGATAATAATTTAATTAAAAAAATAACGGTGGATAAGCTGACTCAGGCTCAGCTGATTAGTGGTCGTCTTGCTATTGCTCGTTTGGTGGTTGATGGCAACGGCGAGAGTGAATATGCGATTATCCCCGCAATCGTAGCCGATAAAATTGCGCAGCGAGATGCGAGCAGTATTGTATTAAATAGTGTGCTGAGTCAGGAAGAGCAAGACGAAGACGATCCGTACGCTGATTTTAAAGTGCCTGATGATTTGATGTGGTAATTAACGTTTTTCCGGTGCGTATATAGATGAAAAGCCCTTACGGGCTTTTCATTAAGGCGATGTATCACTCAACTCGGACTGAGTTCGCTTCAAGTGATTGACTATTTGGCGACGTTATTTAGCCAAGAGTTCTCTGCGGACGATTTCCGCGCCCGCACTTAACGCATTGAGCTTGCCTCTTGCGACGCGACGAGATAAGGGGGTCATGCCACAGTTGGTAGACGGATAGAGCTTGTCGGCATCCACAAACTGAAGCGCTTTACGTAGTGTATCGGCGACTTCCTCTGGCGTCTCAATGGTATTGGTTGCCACGTCAATGGCACCGACCATCACTTTTTTACCGCGAATGAGTTCAATCAGATCCATGGGAACACGAGAGTTCTGACATTCCAGTGAAATGATATCGATAGCCGATTTTTGCAGTTTAGGAAAAATTTCTTCATATTGCCGCCACTCTGACCCTAGCGTCTTTTTCCAATCGGTATTGGCTTTGATGCCATAGCCATAGCAAATATGCACCGCAGTTTCACATTTCAGCCCTTCAACGGCTCTTTCTAAAGCGGCAATTCCCCAATCATTCACCTCATCAAAAAAGACATTAAAGGCGGGCTCATCAAATTGGATAATGTCGACACCCGCAGCCTCTAATTCTTTGGCTTCTTGATTAAGAATTTTGGCGAATTCCCAGGCGAGTTTTTCGCGACTTTTATAGTGGCTATCATAGAGCGTATCGATCATCGTCATGGGACCAGGCAGGGCCCATTTAATGGGTTTCGTGGTTTGCTGACGTAAAAATTTGGCGTCTTCAACAAAAACGGGCTTTTGGCGAACCACCGCACCAATGACTGTCGGTACACTCGCGTCATAGCGATTACGAATTTTAACGATCTCACGTTTCTCGAAATCAACACCGCTGAGGTGCTCAATAAACGTCGTGACAAAATGTTGGCGCGTTTGCTCGCCGTCGCTGACAATATCAATCCCTGCCTGTTGCTGATCTGCCAGGCTCAAACGCAGCGCATCTTGTTTGCCCTCAATCAGTTCCTCGCCTTGCAATTTCCAAGGGGACCAAAGTGTTTCAGGCTGCGCCAGCCAAGAAGGTTTCGGTAAGCTGCCAGCCGTGGAGGTGGGTAATAATATTTTCATAATAATCGATGACCTTATGTGTTTGGTTAATCAAAGAACGTAATTAGCAGACCATTGCTCAAGAATAGCTTGGTATGGTTTGATGAAGTTTTTCTCAGTAAACTTTCCCTGCTCGATAGCCAACAGGCTACGTTCTTCTCTATCGTAAACAATTTGAGTGAATGAATGATCCTGATGATTCAGGCTTGGCCAATAGCATTGGCCTGCTGCGGAGTTCGCATTGTAAATCTCAGGTCGGTAAATCTTTTGAAAAGTCTCCATCGTCGCGATGGTACTGATCAGCTCAAGATTCGTATAATCACTCAATAAGTCACCAGAAAAATAGAAAGCTAAAGGTGCGACACTATTTGGCGGCATAAAATAGCGAGCCTGCAATCCCATTTTATGGAAGTATTGATCGGTCAATGAATATTCATCTTGCTGGTATTCGACGCCTAACACAGGATGCTGATTTCCAGTCCGATGATAGGTGTTTTTACTTGAAACACTCAGGCATATAACCGGCGCTTTACTAAAGCTCTCTTTGTAACAATCTGAATTTACGAAGCATTTAAATAGATTGCCATGCAGGACGCCAAAGCTATCGGGGGTGCTAAATCCAGGGTGATTCTTATTATGATCTGACAGCAATACGCTAAAATCATAATCTCGCACGTAGGAGGAGAAATTATTTCCTACTATGCCTTCAATGCGCTCGTTAGTTTTTTTATCAACAATATTGGTTTTCAGTATTTCAATGACGGGGAAGCTATCGCCATTTCCTTCTATATCAACCTCAACGGAAATGATATCAAGTTCGACAGAATAGCGATCCCCTTTGAAATTATCCCAATTCGCCAGAGAATTGAAACGATTGTCAATCATCGTTAAGGTGTTGCGCAAGTTATCCTGGCGGTTTTTTCCTCTCGCCAGGTTCGCAAAGTTGGTCGTGATACGCGTGTTTTCGGAGGGATTATAATTTTCATCGAAACACGTGTTCTTAATCGTAAAGGTAAAATTCTTATTCATCGCGATCTAGCATCCTAATTCTTGATATAAAATCTGAATTTATTGCTTGTTTTTCCAAGGTTTTCAGGTCTTATAATTTTGCAGGTTTCATCTTGTCTATAGTAGTGCACAATTTATGCCAGAGTCACTGCGTGAGTAAAAGTGATTTAATTTCAATAGACATGAGCCATCTTCATGACTTGATGTATGGTCTGGAGTAGCGTTGTTGTAGTGGTCTCTGCTACATAGAATTTACGTTTTAAATTCAATTAATTAGGTTTGGCTGGCTGCATAGCCTCATGGTAAGGCTAAAACAGAAAAGCTCACCCTGCCTTTCGCTCTTAAGAGGCTACACTGTTCTCGTCTGACCCCTTGTCCCACACGGATGACAGAAAAACGACATAAAATGGTATTATTCAGACCAGATGATACAAGCATCAACGGACATAGACCTTAACCCTTGGGAACGACTGATGAACAATGAAATACCGCTTAAATTTTATGACATCACGGATGAGTATTCGACGGAATCGGCAAAGCCGGTGAGCGAGTCAGAACGTGACGCTCTGGCGCACTATTTCCAACTGCTGCTCACCCGTTTAATGAATAACGAAGAGATCAGTGAAGAAGCGCAGAAAGAGATGGCTAGTGAAGCGGGTATCGACGAGTTTCGTATTGATGAGATCGCGACGTTCCTGAACCAATGGGGCAATGAATAACGCTTGTTTAGGTCATATTGAAAGGATGCAAAGCGAGTGTCGCGGTGTGCGCTTCCCATCTTGGCCGGCCGTCATAAGATGCTAAAAACAAAAATCCCGCCTTGGTTTCCTGAAGCGGGATTTTTAAATGTAGTCCCTTACTGGGGCAGGTTAGGGCAGGGAACCTCGTTTATCTATCCCGCGCACAATTCGGACGGTGTTCCCTTCAAATGATCTATTATTATGCAATAATAAAACGAACATCTTTTCTCAATCGGCTCCTGTTTCAGGGCAGGTGTGTAATGAATAAGATGATGCCACGGGATAAACTCATTGCGTTCATTGCACTGCAGTCAGCGATGTAAGTCCTGAGGCTTCAGAAAAGATTTCACTGTAAGTGATAGAAAACGTTTATCGGAACGGGGCATTCCACTTTGAAGTATATAACGCGTAGACACATGATTGTGTCTACATCTGCTAGGGGAGCTGGAGGTTCCAAGCCAGACATAAGCAAGTTTCTACTTGATTCCGGAGGTTCATTTGGGGTTCGAAAAGTTACTGGCTGTCATAGAAAAAAGCCACCAGGATCCAAAATCGGTTATCTCATTGTCTGAACTGAGCCAGGCAATCCATGAGATAATTTGTACGGAAAGTTCAAAAGAGTACAAAATAAATGAATGCTTCACCGAGCTGAGGGAACTGGTTGATGAAAGGAAAGCACTCTCCAGAAAACAGTTCCTGGATAAAGCGTTGGTGATGGAATTAACGCTTTATAAAAAGAAAGAAGAGGCGCTGCTTTTGAAACTTATCAGTATCGGAAATAAATAGACCAGCGTCTCTATTTTTTACATCAGGAAGGCAATGCTAAATACTACTACACCGCCAGATCAAATTATTAAGATGGCGGTGTAGCAAATAGTGCTATTTACGGTAGCTGGTTTTGATTTGTTTAATCGTGTTATCAAAAACAGCGGCTTGCTCGGCATCTTCCAATTGAGCAATATATCTTTCCATATTGATGATAACTTTACCGGCATCTGCCTGGCCGATTGCTTTTAATAACAGCGTAACCATAGCCTTCAGGCAGGTAACCTCGTGGGCCAGTGTTTCAGCGGATGCAGCAGTAGAAAAATCTGCGTTGCTCATGTTTTCTCCTCAACAAGAAAAAGATGTATTCCTTTGCCTGCTGCGAGTGTTACCGCTAATGCGACAGGCAGAACCAGATGAGCTGGAGTATAACATAAAGCATATAGTGTATTGATGTTATTCGTAGATAACACCATTTTAGTGACTGTTTTTTATGCGTTTAAATTATTAAAATAGCGTCTATATTCTGGGCTGTTTTTGGTAGTAAAGGCTATAGATGTATTTTGTTTAATACATATGATGTTCACTATGGATGTTTTTCCCTGAATATATTATTTGTATAATACAGTTGTTGGGGATGATATCATTTTTAATGATACGCTGATTACAATAGTGACTTTTTATTGACATTTAGGATGTAAATCCAATTGCATGCCATTTAATGGCGTTGTTTTTTATACATTTTGTGCTATAAAACAGTTTATACTGCGCGGCATATTTGAAATGTTAAGATTGTGATCAACACATACCTTCAGGCTAACGATATATTGTTATGATTGGGAAATGCGCATTATTCCTTCTCGGCATATTTTAAAATACATATTCATATAAGTCTGTGTTCATTATTTTTTTGAAACCAACGTAGTATCACCTGCAAGCAATCTTTTATGTAAGTGTTACTCTATTTTTTGGAGAATTATTCTTTGATTAGCGTTTTTCTTGTTGATGACCATGAATTGGTGCGGGCAGGGATACGACGCATTCTTGATGATATCAAAGGTCTAAAAGTGGTTGGTGAGGCATGTTGCGGTGAAGATGCCGTCAAATGGTGTCGAAGCAACGATGTGGATGTTGTCCTGATGGACATGAGCATGCCGGGCATCGGCGGGCTTGAAGCAACGCGCAAGATCCTCCGTTTTACGCCAGATATAAAAGTCATTATGCTCACTATTTATACTGAAAATCCGTTGCCCGCTAAAGTGATGCAGGCCGGTGCCGCGGGATATGTGAGTAAAGCTGCCGCCCCTCAGGAAGTGATCTCCGCCATTCGCGCAGTACATGCAGGTAAACGGTATATTGCTTCTGATATTGCTCAACAGATGGCATTAAGTCAGTTGGAGCCGCAGACGGACTCACCGCTGGAATGTTTGTCTGAACGCGAATTACAGATTATGCTAATGATCACGAAGGGACAGAAAGTGACTGAAATTTCAGATCAGCTCAATCTTAGCCCTAAAACAGTGAACAGCTATCGCTACCGTATGTTCAGTAAGCTGAATATCAACGGCGACGTAGAGCTGACCCATCTGGCTATCAAGCATGGGCTTTTTACCGCGGAGACATTGTTAAGTAGTGAGTGAGAGTTTCGATGCTTCGGCATTTTTAAAAACGGTAACGAGCCAGCCTGGTGTCTACCGGATGTATGACGCCGGTAATACGGTCATTTATGTCGGTAAGGCAAAAGACTTAAAAAAACGACTTGCCAGTTATTTCCGCAGCCATGTCGCCAGCCGTAAAACCGAGGCATTAGTCAAAAGCATCAAGCATATTGATGTCACGATCACGCACACAGAAACTGAAGCTTTACTGCTGGAACACAACTACATCAAGCTTTATCAGCCGCGTTATAACGTCTTGTTGCGCGACGATAAATCCTATCCCATGATTTTCCTGAGCGGTGATGCTCATCCACGTCTGGCTGTTCACCGCGGCGCTAAGCATACAAAAGGCGAATACTTCGGCCCGTTTCCTAACGGCAATGCCGTACGTGAAACGCTGATATTGCTGCAAAAACTGTTTCCGGTGCGCCAGTGTGAAAACAGCGTCTATCGCAATCGCTCTCGCCCCTGCCTGCAATATCAAATTGGTCGCTGCCTTGGGCCTTGCGTTAGCGGTTTGGTGAGCGAAGAGGATTACCAACAGCAGGTTGATTATGTTCGCCTGTTTTTGTCTGGCAAAGATCAGCAAGTGCTGAATCAACTTATTTCCCGGATGGAAGCGGCCAGTCGCGATCTGCATTTTGAAGATGCAGCCCGGATTCGCGATCAGATCCAGGCGGTTCGGCGGGTGACGGAAAAACAATTTGTTTCCGGCGACGGCGACGATCTGGATGTGATCAGCGTTGCTTTTGATGCTGGCATGGCCTGCGTCTATGTTCTTTTCATCCGGCAGGGAAAAGTGCTTGGCAGCCGCAGCTATTTCCCCAAAGTACCTGGCGGTACGGAATTGGGGGAAGTCGTGCAGACGTTTGTCGGGCAATTCTATTTGCAAGGAAGCTTAGGCCGAACGCTTCCTACAGAAATTCTGCTTGATTTCACTCTGCCCGATAAAGATTTGCTGACGGAATCTCTGACAACGGTCGCGGGAAGAAAAGTACAGATTCAAACCAAACCCCGTGGCGATCGTGCTCGTTATTTAAAACTGGCGCGGACAAATGCTGCCACGGCACTGGTCACAAAACTGTCTCAGCAGTCCACCATTCACCAGCGTCTGGCTGCGTTAGCTAACGTCTTGCAGTTGCCAGAAATCCACCGAATGGAGTGTTTTGACATCAGTCATACTATGGGGGAACAGACTGTGGCATCCTGCGTAGTATTTGATGCCAACGGTCCGTTACGTTCGGAATATCGCCGCTATAATATCAGTGGCATTACGCCAGGCGATGATTATGCCGCCATGGCGCAAGTCCTCCGACGTCGGTATGGTAAAGCGCTGGATGACAGCAAAATACCGGATGTCATTGTTATCGATGGCGGGAAAGGGCAGCTCGGTCAGGCTCAGGCCGTGTTTGACTCGTTGCAAGTATCATGGGATAAAAACAAGCCTCTGTTACTTGGTGTCGCGAAAGGCAGCGATCGTAAAGCCGGACTGGAAACGCTGTTTTTTGAGTCGACGGGCGAGGGTATGGCACTACCGCCTGATTCTCCCGCGTTGCACGTTATCCAGCATATTCGCGATGATTCGCATGATCATGCCATTGGCGGACATCGTAAGAAGAGAGCAAAAGTAAGAAATACCAGTACGCTGGAGCTTATCGAAGGTGTCGGCCCTAAACGGCGTCAAACCCTGTTGAAATACATGGGAGGGCTGCAACCTTTGATGAATGCCAGTATTGAGGAGATTGCAAATGTTCCAGGAATTTCGCATGCATTGGCAGAAAAAATCTTCCATGCATTGAAACACTAGGGACAATGTTGCAACATACTCTTAGTATCCACTCCAGCCAGATAGTTACCTAAGCGCTATGCAATTTAATATACCGACGTTGCTTACCCTGTTTCGTGTTGCTCTTATTCCGTTTTTCGTGCTGGCGTTTTATCTTCCATTCGTCTGGGCACCGCTGCTCTGCGCGTTGATTTTCGTGTTTGCTGCCGTAACGGATTGGTTTGATGGTTTCCTCGCCCGCCGCTGGAAACAGACCACGCGTTTTGGTGCCTTCCTCGATCCTGTTGCGGATAAAGTGATGGTGGCTGTCGCGTTGGTGCTAGTTGCGGAATACTATCACTCTTGGTGGATTACGCTGCCTGCCGCGACAATGATCGCGCGGGAAATCATCATTTCAGCATTGCGCGAGTGGATGGCTGAAATTGGTAAGAGAAGTAGCGTTGCCGTGTCGTGGATAGGGAAGGTTAAAACCACGGCTCAGATGATGGCGCTTTTTGCTTTGCTATGGCGCCCAGAAAGCATTGTTGAAGGCGTTGGTGTTGTGGCGTTGTACATCGCCGCTGTACTTACTTTCTGGTCCATGTTTCAATATTTGAATGCTGCGCGACACGATCTGCTTGAACCTTGATCGAAGCGCCGTAAAAACCAGCAAACGAACACGGCTGCTTGATAATTTTATTGACTCACTGCGTCAGGTCAGTAGAATGCACCGCATCAACAGCAACGCTGGTTTGTAAGAAGTTAAGATAATCAGTGAGTTCTGTATTGCGGGAATAGCTCAGTTGGTAGAGCACGACCTTGCCAAGGTCGGGGTCGCGAGTTCGAGTCTCGTTTCCCGCTCCAATTTAAAACATCGGCAATTGCGGATGTTGGTCACTAAGACCTGAATATTTTGGCGCGTTAACAAAGCGGTTATGTAGCGGATTGCAAATCCGTCTAGTCCGGTTCGACTCCGGAACGCGCCTCCAATATTTATGCCCGGGTGGTGAAATCGGTAGACACAAGGGATTTAAAATCCCTCGGCGTTCGCGCTGTGCGGGTTCAAGTCCCGCCCCGGGCACCATTGATTTAACTTTAATAAAAACAATAAGTTATAAAATAAAATTCAACCACCGAAAGGTGGTTTTTTTGTGCCTGAAAAAAGGCAAGTGGCAGCACGGATTTTATGCATGAAAAAAGCGGCCAAGGATTTAGCCGCTTTTGTTATCCATATATCTATGGAGTTAGTATCCACAGTGACGATAGCGTCGCCTATTTACCTGACGAGCATCGATATCGGCGATACTATCCCTGAGCAGGTATCTCCAACTCAAAGCCTCCCTGAATGATAAAGTCGCGAAGCAATTCAGCCGTCTTGATATTCACCTTAAAAGGGGGAATGGCTTGCCCTTCGAGGGCTTCAAAGTAGGCCTTAGCTTTTTGCTTATCGATCGTTGTTTTCAACTTATCGAAGCGACCATATTCATTTAAGTTTGCTTCGGTAGTTCTTGTGGCCATCAACGCAACCAGTTTGTTAGCATCAATACCCAGGTATTTGACGATGGTGTCGATTTCTGCACTCTTTGCCTGGGCCTGATAGTCTGTGAGGTAATCGCGAAAGCTACGAGTGGGGTCGATCTCTACATCGCCGCGCTGCATATCCCGCAAAAATATCTCGGCGATTTTTTGTTCATCTTGAGAAAGTGAAGAAAAAGATCGTTGTAATTCGCTGAGTGTTGCTTCCCGTATCTCATGGTCACTGCCCTGCAAGACTTTGAGGTACTTTTTAAAGCGCGAGTTCATGTAGTCAGCATCAATCTTACCGGTATCTATCTCTGAAATATGGCTGTCGATATCGAAAGGAATGGCATCATTGCCAGCGTCACCATCACTTTTGCCCAACTCTTTGTATCGCTGTAGTAGCGTGAGATAGTGTTGGTGAGAAATATCGACGGTGACCGTGTGGCTTGGGTCATCTTCGTCCTTATATTCGGTTTGTTCCCAAGTGAAGCTTTGTATTCTGGCCGCCTCAAGAATGCCGCTGAATTCTTGAAAATATTTAGCAAAAGTGGCTCGCTCACTTAAATCATCCGGCAATTTTTTGAAATCATCGATCCCTGCGTTGTTAAAAATGGCAGTGATTTCGGCGAAGCTTGCGTTCATCCTCTCGATATTACTTGGCAGTCGGTTAGCGAAGAGACCGATGGGTTTATCCCCAGAATACAGTTTCACTGCGGCATCAATATTTCTCTTCATCGTGTGCGGCTTGCGATAGTAGCGGATGGTGCCAAACGGTTTATCTGGCCCAAATAAACGGTTGGTGCGAGAAAATGCCTGAATGATGTTCTCGTATTGCAGCACTTTGTCGAGGTAAAGCGTGTTCACCCATTTAGAGTCGTAGCCAGTCAGCATCTGATCCACGACAATGAGCAGATCAAGTTGCTTATCGGGTTCAGCCGCAAGCCGAGCATAGGGTTTTTTGTGAGCCAATCTGGCGGCGATGTCTTTCTTGAATTTCCCGTGACTACCAAGGTTGAAGTTTTGCCCATACGTCAGGTTGTAATCTTCCAGTAGCTCGACGAGGCCGTTGGTTTTAAACGTAACGTCACCGGCGCTGTCATCATCGTTATCGATATTCGGATCAAAAAGAGCGGTGATCTTTAATGCTGGCAGTTGCTTCTTAATCAATCGGTAGTAGGTGATTGCCTCTCGGATATTATGGGTGGCAAATATTGCATGGAATTTCCCATTTTGGCTGAGGGTAACCCAGCTGTTTGCCATATCCTGAACGACGGCATGTTGATGTGCTTCACGGCTGTATTGGCTAGTGGGCAAATAATCTTCGATACCATATTGATAAACGCCTGAATCATCCCGATTACCCGCCATCGGCACATCATTCATGTAGCGGTTGAAGACTTTCTTCTTCTTAGGATCGGAAAAAGCCTCTGAAGGTGTGGCGGCTTTAGCTTTTTCCAGTGCAACAGCCTGGCGTAATTCCCGATCGCGGTATGTTTTTATCTGATACGGATCAAAGCCAAGAACGTTTTTATCACGGATGCCATCAGCGATGCTGTAGCGGTGTAACTCGGAGCCAAAAACATCCGTGGTGGTATTGTCCTTACGCGTATTCTCTTTATGGATAGGAGTACCGCTAAAGCCAAAGAACACGGCACCTTTAAAGCTCTCCTTAATATAAATAAGCATATCGCCAAACGTCGAGCGGTGGCATTCGTCGATGATAAAAACGATGCGCTTGGCTCGTATTTTTTCCAGATCGTGCGCTTTGAGTCCACCTTCTTCATCCTTGAGGCGGCTCATCTTCTGAATGGACGTCACGATTAGCGTGTCCGCCGGATCGTTGCTTTTAAGTTTATTGATAAGGACGCCAGAGTCTTCTGTGGCCTGTACCGTATTCCCATCCCCCGCGAAGTCTCGGTAAGCCAGTAGCGTCTGGTTGCTAAGCTCGATACGGTCGAGGAGGAAGACCACTTTGTCCGCATCCTTAGAGTTGGCGATTAACTGGGCAGATTTGAAGCTAGTCATGGTTTTGCCCGCTCCGGTGGTATGCCAGATAAAGCCGCCAAGGCGATTGGGGTTCTTCCAATCGGTTTTTGCGACTTTGTCGGAAATGGCATGGGCGGCGTAGTATTGATAGCTTCGCATCACTTTGAGTACGCCATCGGATTCGTCAGCGACGGTATAAAAGCCGATCAACTGGTGCGCCATGGGAATGGAGATCAGGCCAGAGATGAAGGTTTTCCACTCATTAATCGGCTCGTTATTAAAGTCAGCCCAGTGGAACGCGTAGTCTTTGTTAAACGTGCCGTCTGGCCCCGGGTTGGCAAAAAACAGCGCCTCTTTTGGCTCCATCGCCACAAAAATCTGAACCAGGGAAAGGATGCCTGTAAAAATACCTTCGCGGGAATACTTTTGAATCTGGTTATAGGCCTGGCTTGCCGCTACGCCGCTTTTCTTCATTTCCAGATGGATGACAGGCATGCCATTGATCAGTAATAGCAGATCGCCACGCCGGTCATTAAGAACGGATGAACCACGAGCAAATCGGGGTTGTTGCACAATCTGGTAGCGGCTCTGGCCTGCGGCGATTTCGTGGCGGTCGTAAATTTTAAGGCTCACTTCCCTACCGAAGTGCAGCTTATCTTCTGGGTTGTCACGGGTGATAGCGACGGTTTTACCATTGATAAAGCCATTTAACTTGAGCGGGGTGCGCAACTCGGTGATCTGCTCGATGATTTGTTGCATTTCCCCCTCGGTGAGGGGGATATCGTTAAGCCGATCAATGCCACGATTATTTTCAAAGAGAACACTGGCCCAGTTGGCCAGCAAATCCTTCTCACTCGGGTTCTTAAGTACGGTTGATTCCCAACCGCGCTGGGTGAGTTCACGGATTACGGCGCGCTCAAAGTCGGCTTCTGTGGAAAATGTTGTCATGGCTGCTGTCCTTAGATTGCTTTGATCGGTCTCGAGTTAAACAAACATTTTCGCCAGACAAGCGGATTTGATCTGTTTGAGCTTTTCAAGCTGAGTGGCGTGTTGGGATATCAGCTCGTCCAGTTTGCGGAAATAGGCGCCGATTTTTTGTTGTTCGCTGTGTTTGGGAAGACGTATTTCCATCTTTTTGAGTTGCTTACTTGAAATTTCCAGAAAGGTAGAGCCAGAAGCATGTTTTAGTGCATAATTTTTCAACATATATCCCATGGAATAAATGAAGTAGGTATCAATATCATCATTTAAAACCAATGATTGAAAACCTTGGTTTGTACATCCCGGTTTTTTCAAAATTGCCATATCGCCAATTCCCGCACGGCTGGTAAACAATACGGTTTTTCGTGCTGGAAGAATTTTTGCAGAACACTTATCTAAACCTAGTTGAGTTATTTTTTTCACGCTTTCACGAGCATAGACGTTTGAGCCAATTTCAGTTGGAGAATACCAGTCAATATTACCCCCCCAATATTCTGGAATTGATGTGCTTGGAGTACCACCCCCAACAATTTCACAAATATCACCCAGTTTTTTTTCTTCCCAATCCCCAGAGAAACCCTTAAAGCGGATCTCAGGGATGTTAGCCCCGCCTTGAGGGAACATCTTTTGCAGCATTGCCTGTTTTAGTGTGACTAGTTTTTTATGCCTACGCTGATACTGGGTAATGATTTCATCCAGCCGATTGAAATAAACGCCAACTTTTCTTTGTTCAAGTAAACTAGCTGAAATATAAAAGAAAGAATTTGAAACAAGGTTCCAATCTGAGCGAGGAATTTTCGAACCGGCAGATTGATTTGCAATTACTTCAAACATATTTGTTTGTATCAATCTAAACAGAAATGATGGAACTGTTTCTGAAGGTTTCAAAACCCAAAAATCACCAACAGCGATCCCATCAAACGGGGCTAATAACCAATTTTTAAGATATGGCCTTAACTTACCAAAAAGCACATCTTCTTTTTCAAACTTAATTCCTTTTTTATTCGATTTTTTTTTCGATAAATCTTTATTTAATTGGCCTGACTCAGGGATAATATCTTCGTATTCAAGGCGAGGAAGATTTTCCTCACAACAATACAATGAAGTTCTTGAAGTGATAAGATTAAATTGCTTCTTTATCCAATCTTCGGAAAAACCATGAAATCTTATTTTGGGAGTTTTGCTATGTTTAAGTTGGGTCATTTCAGTTACCCGCCAGCAAAATTTTCAGTTCAGCAAGGCCCTTAAGATCAAACTCATTGCCATCCAGTTCGTCAAGCATGTCAGCCAACTCATTCTCAGCCTGCTGAATATCACGGGCATTATCGGCATAGGTGATTTGATATTTTTCGGCTAAGGCTTGCAGCTTGCTCGCCAGAGTATCGATTTGTTTCGTGGGTAGCTGATGGAGTGCGTCACTAAGTGGCGTAACCCACTTGCGTTCCAGCAGTTCGTTTACCTGTACATCGCTCAGGCTTTCAATCGTCTCTTTGGTCAATTGGTGAAGTTCGGCTGCCTCTTTTTTAATCTCAGCCTTGAGCGCACTTTCTTCCGTGATTAAATCTGCGGCTTGAATGATTTTTGCTTCATAAGCATCGGCATCGAAACTGCCGGCTTTCTTCATATCGGCCTTAAATTGCTTTGCCTCTTTGGTCACGATGGCATTGACAAATTTATCACCCGATTCATGCACAACTTCGCTGTCTTTTTCCTCTTCACTGAAGCTTTCCAGAATTTCATTCATCGCAGCGCTGATTTCGCTCATTCTGGCTTCTTTTTTACGCAGCGCAGCCAACGGCTCATCAAGGTAGGTCGTTTGCACCAGCTCAAAGGGCATGATGTGGCCTTTCCAGCCATCCTGTACTTCAACGTCTTTGCCGTTTTTCTTTTTGATGACAAAGTGCGGATCGACCTGGCGAGTCGCTTCAAAACCTTCGGTCTGAATGATTTCGAGGTCGATAGCAATGTGCTGCCATTGGTCTGCCAGCAATTGATAGGCCTGGTATTTATCAATCAGCGTCGGCGGCGAGAGGCGCGTGAAAATGTCCTCACCAATAATGGGTTTTTGCTGTGGTATGCGGAGCGTCAACACGTTCTCAATCAGCTCGCTTTTCAGGTAATCGGGGAAATCAGCAAAAGCGGCGATAAAGCGGGCTTCAAATTGTTGTACCTGAGAATGGCTGCGGATCGCTTGTGTCAGGTTATCAACCTGTGGAGCAACATAGGGCGTCCCGTTGTCCGTAAAGAGTTCGGCACGAAGGCGGGGGAAAACCTGCCAATAGTCATCTAAATCATCAAGTTCAGCTTGCGGGATGCCGCCGAACATGGAGGCATAGAGATCCCAGTTTTCAGTGGGTTCTGAGGAGTCAACATAGCGTGGGATATTCAGGTTGTAGCCATTTTCGCGGATTTTTTCTTTAGTCACTATCTGGCTGAAGCCCGGCACATTCTGACGACCGATAACCGTGTCGCAGATTTTTTTGATGTCACATGAGCGCAGCTTGTTACTCTTGCCTTCTTTGGCAAAGCCTTTGGAGGCATCAACGATCAGCACGTCACTGTTTTTACGCGTTTGTTTGAGCACCAGAATGATGGTGGGAATGCCGGTGCCAAAGAAAATATTCGCCGGCAAACCAATGACAGTATCAAGGTGGTCATTTTCGATAAGGTTCTTGCGGATCTCCCCCTCTTCCCCGCCTCGGAAGAGTACGCCGTGGGGCAGGACGATAGCCATGATGCCATCGGGCTTCAGGTGATAGAGATCGTGCAGAAGAAAAGCGTAGTCAGCCTTGGATTTTGGCGCTAAGCCAAAACGAGAATAGCGCGGATCGGTGTCTTTATGTTCGGGATCCCACTTTTGCGAATAAGGCGGATTTGAAACGACAGCGTCGAGGTAAAGCGGGATGTAAGAGTTGATAGGATCGTTGTCATCGAAAAACGGCCAGCCGTCCTCCAGCGTGTCTCCATTTCGGGTGACAATATTAGAAGGGAGAATGCCGCGCATGATGAGGTTCATACGGGTAAGGTTGTAAGTGTTTTCTTTTAGCTCCTGGGCGAAGTATTTGATATTGCCTTCATTATTACCCATGTGCTTGGCGATGGACTTACCGATGTTGAGCAGCAGCGAACCGGAGCCGCTGGTCGAGTCATAAATATCAATTTTGTCTTTTCCCTTCACGTGATCTGCAATGATCTCAGACATCAGTACAGAGACTTCGTGGGGGGTGTAAAACTCGCCCGCTTTTTTTCCGGCGTTAGCGGCGAACATGCTGATGAGATACTCATAGATAAAGCCGAGGACATCATAATCCTGACGCCCATCCATAGGGATATCTTTGATGAGCTGAATGAGTTCACTGATGGCTTTCGTCTGTTTCTGTGCCGTGTCACCGAGCTTGCTCAAGCCTGTTTCAAGGGTTTTAAAAATGCCGTCAAAGAGGCTTTTATGATCGGGATGAATAAGGCGGCTGAAAGCAGATAGCGCCTCTCGCACGTCAGAGACCTGAAAGTCGGTACCTAAATCTAACTAGGTAGAAAATAAGTGATCATGAATGATAAAGTAACCAAGATTGTCCTTGAAAAAGTTTACCGTTTGCTCGTCGCGCTCTGAAAGATTTTGGATATCCTCTTTGCTAAATTCTTCGCTGATGGCGAAGCGCTCAAGCTTATCCGAAAGGTATTTATAAAAGATGAAGCCGAGAATGTAATCTTTGTATTCATTGGCATCAATTTTAGACCGCATCTGGTTGGCGGATTCCCAGATTTTTGCTGCAAGCTGCTGTTTATTCACTCTCAGTCCTGTTAAGCGTCATTTTTCGGTAAGGGCTATTTTAGGTTTTCGATTGTACGTGTGATAAGCGCGTCTTGCCAGTTTGGGCTGACTTAACGCCCATTGACATATGGCGAGAGTTTTTCGCGGGTTGCAACGCTGAATCCACGCTGGCGAAAACACGCCAATGGACGAAGGACATCGGCGCGGATTCGCGAGCGGATTTGTCGGTTCGCTCTTTTTTAAATGGACTAAGAAATAAGAAGTGAAAGCTACAGAAACTCATCTGCTTAAATTTTTGCGTAAATCGCCACAGTTTGTTATTCCCATCTACCAGAGAAACTATTCATGGACCGAAGCACAGTGCCAACAGCTTTGGTCTGACTTGCTACGGGCTGGCCGTGATGAAACCATTAACCCCCAACTCATTTTTATCGTAGATGGCTTCATTCGTGTAATATCAATATTTTCATGTCAATTAATAGATAAAATCTTCTTGAATTTCCCCGAACTCCCCGAAATGCCTGAATGATTGCGATTTAGCTCTCTGCTGTTTTTAGTCTTTTTCCGTCTAATACTTATGCGATAAATCACAGAAAGAGTGTTAAGAAAATCCATATCAGAGGGAATCGCGAATGAAGCGGGTATTTCTCTAACTCAGTACTGACGCGGGATTGTGGGAGTTATCCACCATTTCTGTGGATAACTATGTGCATTATGGAAAGACAACGTATGCTAACCGAGAGCTGGCGCGGGTTGTCGCCAGGTTGACGTTATTCTCCTCGGTTTTTTTAATCTATTTATTATCATATCGTTAAGTAAAATCAAGCGCCTTGAACATCAATGGGGCGTAGTTGCATAAATTAGCATCACCGGCCATCCCAGCATGTTACAGGTCTACCAACACTGGGGATAAATCATGATGAGTTTATCTGGTAGATTGAATATGAATGTGCTAGCAAATTCATTTGTTAATTAGTCCTCCAATCCGGCGACAATTTGCTTGATGCTGTTTTTCTATCCAGTATCATTGCGGTAGCGAATCTCGCCATTGGCATCCAGAATTAAAGTTCCGAACATCCACCCACGGCCATCGTCTTGAGCGATGCGTAATAACGAATGAGTAGCGTGCTTGACGATGAGTAAAGTATTTACACTGAATTCTGACTTTAAACCAGCAGGCGATCAGCCGAAGGCCATTCGTCGTTTAAAAGAGGGCCTGGAAGATGGGTTAGCGCACCAAACGCTGCTCGGGGTAACTGGCTCAGGTAAAACGTTCACGATCGCCAACGTGATTGCCGACCTTAATCGGCCGACGATGATGCTGGCGCCAAATAAAACGCTAGCAGCCCAGCTGTACGGCGAAATGAAAGAATTTTTCCCGGATAATGCCGTCGAGTACTTCGTCTCGTACTACGATTATTATCAGCCAGAAGCCTACGTTCCAAGTTCAGACACCTTCATCGAAAAAGATGCGTCGGTTAACGAACATATCGAACAAATGCGTCTTTCTGCGACAAAAGCGCTGCTGGAGCGGCGCGATGTGATCGTCGTGGCTTCGGTGTCCGCAATCTATGGTCTGGGCGATCCCGATCTCTATCTGAAAATGATGCTGCACTTGACGCAGGGGATGCTGATTGACCAACGTGCTATTTTGCGGCGTCTGGCTGAGTTGCAGTATGCCCGCAACGATCAGGCGTTTCAGCGCGGCACGTTCCGCGTGCGCGGTGAGGTGATTGATATCTTCCCTGCGGAATCTGACGAAATCGCGCTGCGTGTTGAACTGTTCGATGAAGAAGTCGAGCGGTTGTCGCTGTTTGACCCGCTGACGGGCTACGTCCTCCAGACGGTGCCGCGCTATACCATCTATCCAAAAACGCACTACGTCACGCCGCGTGAGCGTATTTTGCAGGCGATGGAAGAGATCAAGGTTGAGCTGGTCGACCGTAAAAGGGTGCTGCTGGCCAATGACAAACTGGTGGAAGAGCAGCGATTGAGCCAGCGCACGCAGTTTGATCTGGAAATGATGAACGAGCTGGGCTACTGCTCCGGTATCGAAAACTACTCACGCTATCTTTCCGGTCGCGGTCCCGGCGAGCCACCACCGACGCTGTTTGACTATCTGCCTGCGGACGGGCTGCTGGTCATTGATGAATCCCACGTCACCGTGCCCCAGATCGGCGGTATGTATCGCGGCGACCGCGCGCGTAAAGAGACGCTGGTCGAATACGGTTTCCGGCTGCCTTCGGCGTTGGATAACCGACCGATGAAATTTGAAGAATTTGAAGCACTGGCTCCACAGACGATCTACGTGTCTGCGACGCCGGGTAACTATGAACTGGAAAAATCGGGCGGTGACGTGATTGATCAGGTAGTGCGTCCCACCGGGCTGCTCGATCCGATCATCGAAGTGCGACCTGTCGCAACCCAGGTGGACGACCTGCTTTCCGAAATTCGCCTGCGTGCCGCAATTAATGAACGGGTGCTGGTAACCACGCTGACCAAGCGAATGGCGGAAGACCTCACTGAATATCTGGAAGAACACGGCGAGCGGGTACGTTATCTGCACTCGGATATCGATACCGTCGAACGTGTGGAAATCATCCGTGATTTACGTCTTGGCGAGTTCGACGTGCTGGTGGGCATCAACCTGCTGCGTGAAGGGCTGGATATGCCGGAAGTGTCGCTGGTGGCGATTCTGGATGCCGATAAAGAGGGTTTCCTGCGCTCTGAACGTTCCCTGATCCAGACGATTGGCCGTGCGGCACGCAACCTGCGTGGCAAAGCCATTCTCTACGGCGACAGGATTACTGCGTCGATGGCGAAAGCGATTGGTGAAACGGAGCGCCGCCGCGAGAAGCAGGAAGCCTACAACACCGAACACGGGATTGTGCCGCAGGGAATCAATAAGAAGATCTCCGATATCCTGCAACTCGGTAAGCCGACGAACAAAGGCAAAGGGCGTGGCAGCCGTAAAGCGGCAGAGCCAGCAGCAGGTTATGAACTCATGACGCCGAAGGCGCTGGAGCTGAAAATCCGCGAGTTGGAAAGCAAGATGCTGACGCACGCGCAGAATCTTGAATTTGAAGAGGCGGCCGCTCTGCGCGATGAAGTACACGCACTGCGCGCGCAATTTATTGCTGTATCCTAAGGATACAAGCGTTCACTGAGGATCAATGATGGATCAGACTATATCGGGTGTAGAAGTGCTGTTTGTGGCAGGTTTCGGGCCGATCGTGAAATCCCTTTCTGCCAGCCATGCGCTCTATGTTGATACGCTGAAGTTGCCGCTGAAGCCCGTTGCGGAAGGAAGCGACTATCTGGTGAGCGATGAGATGGAGGGCGTGAAGCATTTCGCGCTTTGGCCGCTGTCACAGGCTAGCGAGTCCTGTTTCGGGCACGACAGTTGGCCTGCGGATCTTCCTGAACCGCAAAGCTGGCTGGAGTTCGAAGTGGCTGACATGGTGGAAGCCACCAGCACGCTGAAAGCGCAAGGCTATGTGTTACTGGTGGAAAACCGTCTTGAGCCTTGGGGACAGCAGGTCACGCGTTTCCTGAGTCCCGAAGGCATTCTGGTTGGCGTGACTTATACGCCGTGGCTGCGGGATTGAGAGCCCAACAGCTGTAGCGCACGATCGATGGCCTGGCGCAGTAACTCACGGTCGTGATGGTGAGGAACATCTTCTGCGGCCAGCGCCTGCTGTACGACCAGCCGGTCGCCAATCTGGCTGATATCGACTTTTGGACCGACGATCGCGGCATCAACCACAGGTTTCCCTACCTTGTGTTCAATCCAGGATAGCTTCTCCACCAGCGTCAGACGGGCAGCAGGGTTGCTCTGTTCATTGCCCAGATTGCCGATGTATACCATAGGGGCGGGCGTGCGGCGAAGTGCCTGAGTCAGATCCTCCAGCAGTAGCAGCGGCATCAGGCTGGTCAGAAAGCTGCCGGGACCAATCAAAATCAGGTCGGCTTTGGCGATGGCATCAATCGCCTCGCGCGTGGCCGGCACAGTCGGGTACAGCATCAAATCCTGTGGTAAAGCTGCCAGCTGATCGATCTCGACTTCACCATAAACGGGGTTGCCCTGTTCATCAATTGCCATCAAATCTACAGGATGCTCGGACATCGGAATTAAAAAGGCATCCACTTTGAGCAGGTTACGGAGCAGGTTAATGGCTTCCAGCGGCCGCACGCTCAGGTGATCGAGCGCTTTTAGCATCAGGTTACCCAGATTGTGCCCGGCAAGTTCACCGTTACCGTTAAACCGATACTCAAACATCGCGGATGCCACGCTGGGCGTCGTAATCAGTTGATTCAGGCAATTGCGGGTATCGCCCCAAGCAATGCCGCCTTCAGAGCGACGGATGCGGCCAGTCGAACCGCCGTTATCTGTCGTCGTGACAATGCCGGTTAGCCGTGAACCCAGGGAAGAGAGCGAAGACATCACACGACCTAAACCGTGCCCGCCTCCGAGTGCGACAACCCTGTCGAGGTCGGCCAACGTGCGATTGCGCATAGAAAACCTTATGAGTGAGCCAGAGGAATATGAATAACGTGTATACCCGTCATACTTCAAGTTGCCTGTGCGTTGGCAGCGCTACTCGGCCTACTGGCGTGTGCCTCGCCCCGTTAGGGCCGCTGCAAGCAGCGTTCAAACCTGCCAAAGGCAAGTTTGTCAGTCACCCGAATCACTTACTCAAGTAAGCTCATCGGGATTCCTTCTCTTGCCGCCTGCCTGAAACTCGAATTATTTAGGGTATAAGAATTGTCGCTAAGGTAGCTGATTTAACCTTAAAACGCGAAAAATCCTCACCTGGGCATGACCTGAGACAATTTTTGCCGCGTATTTTTCCGTATGCTGTACATCATAAGATATTGAAAACACGCTATATATTTAATTATATAGCGTGTTTTGAGAGTGGTTGATTGTGCTTTTTCGCAGTAGACTGCTTAATGAAATCACGATTCTTGACTGGTTATCTCGCTGCGCTTTAACGGATAACTGATAGGAATCAAACTCCTAGCCTTGGTGCCTAAGTGATGCGCGTAGTGCGTGTGATACGGTGCCCTGGCCGTGGCCTTCGTGGTCACCAGGGTGCGAGGCAGAAATGCCTGCATCTCCCGTATTTGGAAAGGTGTTTATGGTGAGTCAACTGACTGATGCGTTTGCGCGCAAGTTCTACTATTTGCGTCTGTCTATCACAGACGTCTGCAATTTTCGCTGTACCTATTGTCTGCCGGATGGTTATCAGGCCAATGGCACGAATCCACATCGCTTTTTATCACTCGATGAAATTCGTCGCGTCAGCCGCGCTTTTGCCGAATTAGGGACGGAAAAAGTCCGCCTCACCGGTGGTGAACCGTCTCTGCGCCGGGACTTTGTCGATATCATCGCAGCCATTCGTGAAAACCCCGCGATTCGTACGCTGGCGGTCACGACTAACGGCTATCGCCTTGCGCGAGATGCTGCACAGTGGCGTGATGCGGGGCTAACGGCGCTGAACGTGAGCGTGGACAGTCTGGATGCACGCCAGTTTCATGCGATTACTGGGCAGGACAAATTCCGGCAGGTGATGGACGGCATTGATGCGGCCTTTGACTGTGGCTTTGCCAAGGTCAAAGTTAACACGGTGCTGATGCGTGATGTGAACGCGGGCAGCCTACAAACCTTTCTCGACTGGATTAAACACCGCCCGATTCAACTACGCTTTATTGAGTTGATGGAAACAGGGGAAGGGGGCGATATGTTCCGCCGTCATCACGTTTCTGGCGAGGTGATCCGCCAGCAACTGTTGCAACAAGGCTGGCAGCAGCAACAACGCGCACGCAGCGACGGCCCAGCACAGGTATTCTGCCATCCTGACTATCAGGGCGAAATCGGGCTGATTATGCCGTATGAGAAAGATTTCTGCCTGAGCTGCAACCGTCTGCGCGTATCCGCTGTGGGTAATCTTCATCTGTGTCTCTTTGGCGAACAGGGCATTCCGCTGCGTGATTTGCTGGCCGACGATCGTCACCTCGATGATTTGAAAATGCGTATCTCGGGCGGGCTGTCGGCGAAAAAGCAGACCCATTTCCTGCACGAAGGGAATAGCGGCATCACGCAAAACCTGTCATTTATCGGCGGTTAATCCGCGACATCACTGATTCTTAAAGGAGCCTGACATGAGCAAAGTCAGCAGCGAATTCGTTTCTCTCAATCTTGCGGTTCTAACCGTGTCCGAACGCCGTACGGCGGAAGATGACACCTCCGGTGACTATCTGCGCGAAGCGGCGCAGTCCTCAGGGCATCGCATTGTCGACAGCGCCATCGTGAAAGAGAATCTGTACCAGATCCGGGCACAGATTTCGGCGTGGATTGCCAGCGACGAGGTGCAGGGCATTTTGATTAATGGCGGGACGGGCTTTACCGCAGGGGATGTGGTGCCGGAAGCCATTGGCGTCTTGTTCGATCGGGAAATTGAAGGCTTCGGCGAGCTGTTTCGCATGGTGTCGTATGAAGATATTGGCACGGCGACGCTGCAATCCCGCGCGCTTGCCGGTCTGGCTAACCAGACGGTGATTTTCGCCATGCCGGGTTCGACTCGCGCCTGTCAAACCGCATGGGAACGTATCATTCAGGAACAGCTGGATGCGCGCCAGAAGCCGTGCAATTTTTACCCGCACTTGAAAAAATCCTCTTAACGGTAAGCCTTATTCACTATGTCATCACTTAAGCCACAATTGACCCACATTAACGCCGCTGGCGAAGCCGCGATGGTAGATGTTTCCGCCAAAGTTGAAACCGTGCGTGAAGCCCGCGCGGAAGCTTTCGTTGAAATGGCACCGCAGACGCTGGCGATGATTATTGCTGGCAGCCACCACAAGGGCGACGTGTTCGCCACCGCGCGCATCGCCGGGATTCAGGCAGCGAAACGCACCTGGGAACTGATTCCGCTTTGCCATCCGCTGCTGCTGAGTAAAGTCGCTGTCGAGCTGGAAGCGCAGCCGGAGCACAATCGCGTTCGTATCGAATCCGTGTGTCGTCTGACGGGGAAAACCGGCGTGGAGATGGAAGCGCTGACGGCGGCTTCTGTTGCTGCGCTGACCATCTATGACATGTGCAAGGCCGTGCAGAAAGACATGGTGATTGGTCCGGTGCGCCTGCTGGCGAAAAGCGGCGGCAAATCCGGCGACTTTACGGCGGAGGGAGCATGATTACGATTCTGTTTTTTGCGCAAGTTCGTGAACTGATCGAGACAGACAGCCTGTCGCTGTCTGCCGAATATGCCACCGTAGAAGACGTCCGACAGGCGCTATGCCAACGCGGCGCACGCTGGGCGCTGGCGCTGGAGTCGGGCAAGCTGTTGGCCGCGGTGAACCAGTCGCTGGTTGAGCTCTCGCACCCGTTACAGGATGGCGATGAAGTGGCGTTTTTCCCACCGGTAACGGGAGGTTGATCGTGGCAGAGACGCGTATTCTGGTCGGCGAAGAGAACTTCAATGTAGGCGATGAATATCAGTGGCTGGCGCAGTGTGATGAAGACGGCGCGGTGGTGACGTTCACCGGTAAGGTGCGTAATCACAATCTGGCGAAAGACGTCAGCGCGTTGACGCTGGAACATTACCCCGGCATGACGGAAAAGGCGCTGGCGGAGATTGTCGAACTGGCACGTGAGCGCTGGGAACTGCCTCGTGTAAGCGTGATTCATCGGGTGGGCGCACTCTATCCGGGCGATGAAATTGTGTTCGTTGGCGTGAGTGCCGCTCACCGCAGCGCGGCGTTTGATGCCGCCCAGTTTATTATGGATTACCTGAAAACCCGCGCGCCATTCTGGAAGCGCGAAGCGACGCCGGAAGGTGAACGCTGGGTGGAATCACGCGACAGTGATAAGCAGGCCGCGCAGCGCTGGTAGTCCATTTCTGTGTTAGGATAAAAGGATGGTGGGGAGAGAATATTTAATCTCGATCCTCAAACGGGCGGTTCGCGCCGCGTTAATCAGATAACTTTATGCAAAGGTAACATCATGGACAGATATCCACGCTCGGGTTCAATCGTTGAGCGCTCGCAGTCTGGTCTCCAGACCTATATGGCACAAGTTTATGGCTGGATGACCTGCGGCCTGCTGCTGACGGCGTTCGTCTCCTGGTATGCGGCGAATACGCCTGCCGTACTGAATTTTGTTTTCTCCAGCCAGATCACGTTCTTCGGTCTGATCATTGCCCAACTGGGGCTGGTCTTTGTGATTTCCGGCATGGTGCAGCGCCTGAGCGGCACGGTTGCCACGTCGCTGTTTATGCTCTATTCCGCGCTGACGGGGCTGACGCTCTCCAGCATTTTTATCATGTACTCCGGTGAATCCATCGCTAGCACCTTTGTGATTACGGCAGGGATGTTCGGGGCGATGAGCCTGTACGGCTATACCACGAAGCGTGATTTGAGCGGCTTTGGCAGCATGCTGTTCATGGCGCTGATCGGGATTGTTCTGGCTTCGCTGGTGAACCTGTGGCTGAAAAGCGAAGCGCTGATGTGGGCAGTAACCTATATCGGTGTGGTGGTGTTTGTCGGCCTGACCGCGTATGACACCCAGAAGCTGAAAAATATCGGCGAGCAGCTGTCCGTTGATGACAAAGACAGCTTCCGTAAATACTCCATCGTGGGCGCGTTGACGTTGTATCTTGACTTCATCAACCTGTTCCTGATGCTGCTGCGTATTTTCGGTAATCGTCGTTAATTTATCTCTCCTGTCTGGTGCGGTTCCCCGCGCCAGACAGCTTCCTACCTATCTTTTTCCCTTATCCGCTATTACGCAATATTCCGCCTGAAAATGGCGTAGGCTGCCGAGCCGGTGGTCAGCGTGATGATAAACAGCGGCCATAGACTGCCCCAGATAATGCTGAAATCCGCATCCTTGAGGTAAATCTGCTTAGTGATGTCGGTGAAGTGACGAATTGGGTTAACCCAGGTGATGTGCTGCAACCAGATCGGCATGTTCTCAACCGGTGACACATAGCCTGAAAGCAGAATCGCGGGCATCAGGAAGACGAACACGCCGATAAACGCCTGCTGCTGCGTTGAGCAGAGTGAGGAAATCAGCAGGCCGAAGCCCACCAGCGACAGGCCATAGATCAGCATCGTGGTGTAAAACAGCAGCAGCGATCCGGCGAAGGGTATGTGGAAAATCAATATGCCCGCCAGCAGCACGATCGTAGCCTGAAACGTGGCGACAATCAGCGCGGGCACGGCTTTGCCAATAAATATCTGGCTGGTGGACAGCGGCGAAACCAGCAGTTGTTCCAGCGTGCCCTGTTCCCGCTCACGTGCCACAGAAAGCGCCGTGACAATCAGCACGCCGATAGTGGCGATCATGGCAATCAGCGACGGGACGACAAACCATTTGTAGTCCAGATTTGGGTTATACCAGTGGCGTACCACCAGCTCGCTATTGTTCTGATTGAGGGCGTTTTGAGCGGGTCTGGCTGCCAGCAATGCCAACTGATAATCCTGCACGATGTGCTGCACGGCGTTGGCGGCGATCTGTGCGCTGTTAGAGCGTCTGCCGTCCAGAATAAGCTGGAGTGATGCGCTGTTCCCGCTGGCGATATCGCGCGAGAACTGTGGCGGGAAACGCAGAATGAGAAGCGCGTGCTGATTATCCAGCGTCGGTGCAATATCCTGTGAGTTATGTAGCATCAGCACGTGAGAAAAGGACTTGGCCTTGGCAAAGCGCTGCGTCAGTTCTATCGCGTGGGGGCCGCTGTCTTCGCTGTAAATCGCAATGGTCGCGTTGGTCACGTCGAGCGTCGCGGCGAAAGGAAACAGCGAAACCTGAAGGATAATGGGCAGCACCAGAATGGAGCGCGTTTGCGGATCGCGCAGCAGCGATTGCAATTCCTTAATAATCAACGTCCACAGACGATGCAGCATAGTCGCTCCTTAATCCAGCCTGCGCCGGGTTTGCCAGGCTGTCAGGCCAATAAAGACCATCGCGGAGAGAATCAGAAACAGCAGGTTAGTCATCAGTACCGTACCGATATTCCCCGCGAGAAACAGCGTTTGCAGCGTGCTGACAAAATAGCGCGCCGGGATGAGGTATGACACACCGCGGACAAATTCCGGCATGCTGTCGATTTCAAAAATAAAGCCAGACAGCATGATGGCAGGCAGAAATGCGGCATTTAGCGCCACCATTGCGGCGTTAAACTGGTTGCGGGTGAGGGTGGAGATCAGCAGCCCCATGCCCAGCGTGCTGGCAAGAAACAGGCTGCTGATAACAAACAGCAAAATCAGCGAACCGCGATAGGGCACCTGCATGATGAAGGTTGACACCAGAATACACAGCGTCATAGCGATCATCCCAAGGAAGTAATAAGGGATAAGTTTGGACAGCAGCAGCTCGGCACGGGTGACCTGCGTAGAGAGCAGCGCCTCCATCGTCCCACGCTCCCATTCGCGGGCGATCACCAGCGAGGTGAGAATCGCGCCAATCACCGTCATGATGATGGTAATCGCGCCGGGAATGATGAAATGCTGGCTGATGGCGGCTGGATTAAACCAGTAGCGCGATTGCACCTCGATAAGCTGCTCGAAGGTATCACCGCGATCTTCCGCCCGCTGCTGTTGCCAAAGTAGCCAGATACCTTCCGCGTACCCCTGCACAAAATTCGCCGTGTTGGGTTCGCTGCCGTCGGTAATGACCTGGATCGGCGCGCGATCGCCCGGCCGCGCCAGCCGTTCGGCAAAGTCCGTGGGGATGACGATCAGTCCGCGAATACTGCCGGCCTGCATCTGTTGAATCAGATGCTGACGATTATTGCTGATGGTCGGCGCGATAAACGACGAGGCTGCGAAGGTATTCGCCAGATCGCGTGCGTCTTCGCTCTGTTGCTCCATCAGGATACCGACGTGCAGGCGGCTGGAATCCAGATTGATGCCGTAGCCAAAGATAAACAGCAACAGCAGCGGAATGACGAATGCAATCAGCCCGCTGCTGGGATCGCGCAAGATTTGGCGCGTCTCTTTCAGGCACAGCGCCCGCAGGCGACGCGTGGAGAAGTGCGTGCTGCCGCGCTGGCTCGTTTTATCCTGCTCGGATCTATTCTGTTCAACCATGTTCCGCCTCCCCGTCGTACGCTTGAATCAGCGCGATAAAGGCTTCCTCCATCGTCGGCGATGGCATCTGTGCGCTGGCTGCCTGATGCTTCAATTCGTCCGGCGTACCGCTGGCGATCAGCTTGCCGCGATACACCAGCCCGATGCGGTCGCAGTATTCGGCTTCGTCCATGAAGTGGGTGGTGACCATCACCGTGACGCCGCGATTGACCATGCCGTTGATGTGTATCCAGAACTCGCGTCGGGTGAGCGGATCGACGCCGGAGGTCGGTTCGTCGAGAAACAAAATGTCGGGTTCGTGCATCAGCGCGCAGGCCAGCGCCAGCCGCTGCTTGAATCCCAACGGCAAGGCATCTGGCGTTTGGCGATAAATCGGCTGGAAGTTGAAGGCGTCGGTCATTCCGGCCATTTTATCACGCTGCGCCTTGCCCTTGAGCCCATAGACGCCGGAGAAAAAGCGCAGGTTCTGTTCGACGGTCAGATTGCCGTAGAGCGAGAATTTTTGCGCCATATAACCCAAATGCTGACGGGCTTTACCGGAGCTGGTTTTCAGATCCATATCGAGCACCAGCGCTTTGCCGTCAGTCGGCACCAGCAGGCCGCACATCATCTTGAAGGTGGTCGATTTTCCCGCGCCGTTTGGGCCGAGCAGGCCGAAGATTTCTCCTCGCTTCACCTGAAAACTGACGTGGTCGGTTGCAGCAAAATCACCAAATTTTTTCGTCAGCGCCTGAGCTTCAATCACCGTTTCGCCACGACTGACGTCAATCTGCGGCATGATGCTCGCCAGCGATGAATCACTGGTCGGGCCGCCGCCCAACAGGTCGATAAAGGCATCTTCAAAGCGCGGATCGGTATCGTGCAGGCTGCCAGCTTCCAGATGCAAGGCGGAGAGCAGGGATGCCCGATCCGCATCAGGTTTTAGCATCAGCCTGACGTACTGCCCCTGAATCACGCCGTCGCTGACCTGTGGTAGGCGCAGCGCTTCCTGCAATACATCCCGATGTCGGCGATCGCCGGTATCAATCAAAATACAGCGTCCGGCCATGCGGGCGGTCAGATCGCGCGGCGCACCGCGATACAACAGTTCGCCCTCGTTTAGCAGCAGCACATCCCGACACTGCTCCGCTTCATCAAGGTATGACGTGCTCCACAGGATCAACATGCCGTCGTCGGCCAGTTCGTGCACCATGTGCCATAGTTCACGACGAGAGATCGGGTCGACACCCACGCCCGGTTCATCCAGCAGAAGCACCTTAGGCTGCCCCAGCAGCGTACAGGCTAGCCCCAACTTTTGTTTCATACCGCCAGACAGTTTGCCTGCCAGCCTGTCGGTAAAGCGGGTCAGATCGGTAAATGACAGCAAGCGGTCAAAGGTTTCTTTGCGTACATCGCCGGTGATACCGCGCAAATCGGCATACAGCGTCAGGTTTTCCATCACCGTCAGATCTTCATACAGGCCGAATTTTTGCGGCATATAGCCCAAAATGGCATGGAGCTGACGATCCTCTTTGATGGGATCCAGATTCGCCACGCGCAGAGTTCCGTGGCTGGGCGTTAATAATCCGGCCAGCATGCGCAGCAGAGTGGTTTTACCCGCACCGTCGGGGCCAACCAGCCCGGTAACCGCACCGCTGTGGATCTCGGCGGTGAGGCTGGCGAGCGCGGGTTTCTCCTGTCCTGCAAAGCGTTTTTCCAGCCCGTCCAGCGCGATCTGCGCGGGAAAATTAGTCATGGCGAACGGGCTCGTGAGCGCGATTGGCATCCTCCGTGCGTGCGTCTTCAAAACGCAGCGTGACCGGCATCCCTTGCCGTAAGCCGTCGTCGGGATCGTTAACGACGATGCGCAGGCGATAAACTAAATCGGTGCGGAGATCTTCCGTTTCGACGCTTTTCGGTGTGAATTCGGCGCTAGGTGAGACAAAACCGACTTTGCCACGATAGGGCTGATTGGGGCGGCCATCGGTGTAAATTAGCATGTGGCTACCGGGCACGACGCGCCCGAGATCTTTCTCGCTCACGTAGGCGCGAACCCAAACCGGGCGAGTGAGGGAAAGGGTGAAAACGGTACTGCCGGATGCCAACATACTGCCTTTTTCGGCGGCGCGAGTGAGGATGACGCCGGGGGAAGGAGCCAGCAGTTCGGTATCCTGCTTATTCAGTTCCGCCTGAGCCAGTCCGGCTTCGGCCTGTGCCACCGCTGCCTGCGCAGCGGCAATTTCCTGCGGTCGGTTACCGCTTTCGAACTGGCTCAGCTTGTCTTTCGCCGCCTGTAGCGTCGCAAGCGCTTGATTGCGCGTCGTTCTGGCATCGTCCAGCATGTTGGCGGAAATGGCGCGTTTGTCCCACAGCCCTTGCTGACGCTGGTAGAAGCTGTTGGCGTAATCATAGGCCGCCTGACTCTGGACAACCTGAGATCGCACCTGCGCGATCTCTTCCTGCCGGTAGCCTTCCTGTGCAAGCTGAAGCTGTGCTTGCGCGCTGGCGAGATTCGCCTGTGCCTGGTTTTGTGCATTCCGATAAGGCGCGGCATCGAGCGTTGCCAGCGGCTGGCCTGCCTGTACGGCATCGCCTTCATCTACGTTCAACTCTGCCACTCTGCCGCCGACGCGAAAGGCCAGATTGACGGTGCGGATATCGATATTGCCGTAGAGCGTGAGCGGTTTTTCCTGCTGCTTCTGATGGTGATAAAAGCCGTAACCCACGCCGAGCAGGATAAGGACGAGGGCGGCGAACGCCAGTTTTCTCTTGTTCATCACGCATAGTTCCTTGTTTATCAAGCATAGTTCCTTGTTTATCAGCGGTGTGCTTGTCGGCGGTAGCAATCCCGCAGGCCGTTAAGAGGGCAGGTCGTCTCTTATTTCTGAAGGTTATTAATCATATGACGGGTTACAGGGGTTTATGATGATTTAGAGTGATCGAGATCACAAAAATGCGTTACATCCGGTCGAGGTTTTTGCGCAATACCGACGTTATCTGGCGTAACGCCTTTATTTTGTTAAAAAAATGGAAGGAATTCGAAAGAATTGTAATTTATCCCGTTGAATGATAATAATTGTTATTAGCAATTACATGGCGAGCTGACGGCATTGATGCAATGCATTGGGTGGAAACCCCGCTGTTCAATGCCTTAGCCGGTAATACCCGCCAAGATGTTTCGCGTGAAGTGAAGCATTTTGGTATTTTTTTGCCTGCCACGACGTGCCTGTTCCCAGATAAGCACCTCGTCACCGGTAATGACTTTTATTCACGGTTGGATACATAACCAAAGGGGAAGGACAGTGAACCAGATGCGTACTTTACTCGCACTGATGCCATGCGTGCTGATTGCTCCGGCGTATGCACAGGATGACACGACCAAAAAGGATGAGGCGAGCGGCGATGAGATGGTAATTACCGCCTCACGCTCGAATATCCAGCAGCAGAAAGCGCCGCAGGTGGTCACCGTGATTACCAAAGAGCAAATTGAGCAACAGATGCAGGTCACTTCCGACTCGTCGCAAATTCTGAGCAATCTGCTGCCTTCGTTCTCCCCCAGCCGGCAGAAAATGAGCGGCAGCGGTGAAACCTTCCGCGGTCGTGCGGCGCTGGTGATGATCGACGGCATTCCGCAATCCAACCCGTTGCGTCCGACCGGGCGTGAAATGCACACGATAGACTACTCGATGGTCGAGCGTATTGAAGTCATCCACGGTGCCAACGCGACCAACGGCATGGGCGCGACGGGGGGCGTGATTAACATCATCACCCGTCGACCGGAAAACGGCTCATTTAACCAGCACGTCAATGTGCAAACCACGATCCCGACGGAGAAAATTCGCGGTGAAACTGCCAGCTATAAAACCACCTATCGGGTCGACGGACGTGAAGATTATCTCGACTACCTGTTCGCGATTGGCTATGAGAATCAGGGGCTGTATCTGGACGGTAACAATCGCCCTGTCGGCGTGGATAACACGCAGGGTGACACCATGGACTCCCGCTCTTACGACCTGTTAGCGAAAGTCGGCTACTGGCTGGATGACTATCAGCGCGTTCAACTGAGCGTGAACCGCTATCATATCAAAGGTGACAATGACTACCTTAGCGTTGACGGCGTGCGCAGGCTCGGTATTCCTACCACGTCGGTACGCGGTACGCCACCGGGTGAAGCGCCGAATAACAGTATCTGGACAACGGGATTAACCTACGAACACCACGATCTGGCAGGGATGAAACTGTCCGCGCTGGTGTTTAATCAGCGCTATGAGGCACTGTTTGGTGCAACCTTGTCGGATACCTTTCAGGATACCTCCATTGCTCCTCTAAGTACGCTGTACGATCAGTCCCGCTCCGTTGCCAATAAGTACGGCACCAAGCTGGCGCTGACTAAAGACGATTTGCTGGATGACACGCTGAAAGTCACGGTGGGTTTCGATACGCTGTACGATAAGGGCAAGCAGGATCTCTATCTGACCAAGCGTACCTATGTGCCGGAGATGGAATACACCAACTATTCACCGTTTGTTCAGGCTGAATATCAACTGCTGGATAACGTTACATTGCACGCGGGCGTACGCCATGAAATTGCCAAGCTTCAGGTTAATGATTATCGAACGCTGGCCTCCAGTACGGCCTCTCAGGCAGATAATAGTGTATCCGTAGCAGGGGGGAGTCCGAAATTTAATGAGACACTGTATAACGCCGGTATCGTCTATGCCGCGACGGATTCACTCAGCCTGTTTGCCAACTACTCGGAAGGATTCGGCATGCCGGATGTGGGTCGTGCGTTGCGTGCCATTGATCAACCCGGTATTAGCCTGAAAAATTTTGACGGCTTTAAGCCGATTGTGACGGATAACGTAGAGACAGGTTTCCGCTTTAAGCGTGATAAGTTTGACTTTGAAGCCAGCTACTATGAGTCCAAATCAAAACTGGGCGAACGCGTTCTGGCACAAGGTGATGTCTTTGTGTCCCAACGTCAGCGTACCCAGATCCGTGGGGTAGAAGTCAGTGCTGGCTACCAAATTAACGAGCAGCATAAAATTAATGCTTCTTATGCCCATAGCGAGGGGAATTACGACAGCAATGGCGATGGTAAGGTGGATAAGAAATTCAACGGCTTGAATATCGCACCGGATCGCCTTATCACAAGCTGGTCCGCGAACTGGAACGACCAATGGAGCTCATTCGTGCAGGCGAATTATGCCTTTGGCCGCAGTTTTGACGATGCAGGTATGGCGTTTGACGGTTACCTGTTGATGGATGCTGCCGTGGGGTACAAGCTGCCGTATGGTCGCCTCAATATGGCGGTGGCGAACCTGCTGGATAAACAGTACATCACCTACTATTCACAGGCGGGGCTTGTTAACAACACGCGCTATTTCTCCGGGCGTGGTCGTACGGTGACGCTGGGTTATTCGATTGATTTCTAAGCTTAACCGATTTAATACCATCTTCAGTTCAGCAACACGGCAGCGTTTTACGCTGGCCGTGTTGTTGTCTTTTCTGCTGGTGACGTTAGTGCAGGCGGCAGAAGTGCCGCGTCAGATTCGGCATGCGCTGGGCGTAACCACGGTGACGGGGACGCCGCTGCGTATCGTGACGTTGTTTCAAGGGGCGACGGATTCCGCCGTGGCGCTGGGAATCCAACCGATTGGTGTGGTGGAATCGTGGACGGAGAAGCCGATTTATCGCTACTTGCGTCCCGCTTTGCAGGGCGTAACGCTGGTCGGGCTGGAAACGCAGCCTAGTCTGGAAACCATCGCGCTACTCAAGCCTGACCTTATCGTGGCGTCTACGTTTCGGCATGAGAAAATCTACGGTCTGCTGTCGCAGATTGCGCCGACGATTGCGCTCGACAGGGTGTCTGAATTTAAAGAAACGGTGCAGATGATGGGCGTAGCGCTGAACAGGGAAGAGAAAGCGAACGAAATTTTATCCCACTGGGATCGGCGCGTGGATGCGCTGCGCGATCGGCTAAAATCCCAGTTCAGCGAACGCTGGCCGCTCAGCGTGTCTATTCTCGAATTCCGTGAAGATCACATGCGCAGCTATCTGCCTGCCAGCTTTGCTGGATCGGTGCTGTCGGAAATTGGTTTTGTCTGGTCGCGGCCAGAAAGCTATACGTCAGGCGTGATGCAAAAACTCACCAGCAAAGAGAGCATTCCGGTGGTGGATGCCGATCTGTTCTTTGTTTTGCTGCGTTCGGACAAGCCCGCGGTGGCGCAGAACTATCGCGACTGGCAGGCGCATCCGCTCTGGCAACGACTGCATGCGCCCCAGCAGCAACAGGTTTATCCGGTGGATAACGTGGCCTGGAGTCTGTCTGGCGGTATCTTGGGGGCGAATAATATGCTGGACGATATCGAACGGCAGTTTGCTGGCAAGGCCGAATTTGCCGGTAAAAAGCGCGATGCCGCAGAGGAGATTCCTACACGATGAGACAGGGCATCGTGACGGCAGCGGGTGTCGTATTGCTGCTGCTGAGTATCGTCGCCAGCCTGATGCTGGGGCAAACCACTATTCCGTTGGGAGCCGTGTTCAATTCACTGTTCCATTACGATCCGCAGCAGATCGATCACATACTGGTGCTAACGACCCGCCTGTCGCGGACGGTGATTGCTATCGTCGTTGGTGCCAGTCTTGCGGTTGCCGGTGCGTTAATGCAGGCGTTGACGCGTAACCCGCTGGCGTCGCCGGGGATATTTGGTATTAACGCGGGAGCCATGTTTGCCATCGTCCTGCTGTCTTCCCTGTTTACCTTTTCCTCACAGATCGCGCTGGCGTGGACGGCCTATCTGGGTGCCGCTGTGGCTGGCGTCATGGTGTATGTGTTGGGAACGCTGGGCAACGCCCGTTCCAGCCACTTACGCATTGTGCTGGCCGGTGCCGCGATTAGCGCGCTGTTTATTTCGTTTACGCAGGCGCTGCTGGTGGTCAATCAGGACGGGCTGGACAGCATGCTGTTCTGGCTGGCCGGGTCGGTGTCCGGTCGCAGCCTGTCGATGCTGTTACCGCTCCTGCCGTACTTTGTTATCGCACTTTTCCTCGCGCTGCTGCTGGCGCGTCATCTGAATATTCTGGTGGCGGGCGACGAGATCGCCAAAGGGCTGGGGCAGCGAACCGCGCTGGTGCGTGCGCTGTCCGGGCTGTGCGTGATCGGGCTGGCGGGCGGCGCGGTGGCGATAGCCGGAAATATCGGTTTTGTCGGGCTGATCGTGCCGCATATTGTGCGCCGCGTGCTGTCTGCCGATCATCGCTGGCTGCTGCCCGGCTGCGCTATTTTCGGTGCCACGCTGTTGCTGCTGGCTGATGTCGCCTCGCGTTTGCTGATCGTGCCGCAGGAAGTGCCGGTCGGGGCAATGACTGCGCTGCTGGGGGCGCCATTCTTCATTTATCTGGCGAGAAGAGGAATACGGCATGGGTAAGGTATATACCGTGCGCGTAGGGATAGTGTCGCGCCAGATTGATCGCCGCACGTCTGCGGTGGCGTTGTCGCTCCTGCTGGTGCTGTTAGCCGTCGTGTTCCTCTCGCTGTCGCTGGGTGAGGTGGTGCTGTCGCCTGTGCAGGTGATGTCGGCGTTGCTGGGAAAAGCAAACAGCGGCGTGCACTTTATCGTCAACGACCTGCGGTTGCCGCGTGCGCTGCTAGCGCTGTTGGTGGGTGGCGCGCTGGCGATATCCGGCTTGATTCTGCAAAGCATTGTACGTAATCCGCTGGCCTCGCCGGATATTCTGGGGATTACCAGCGGCGCATCGGCAGCGGCAGTGTTCTTCCTCTCGTTTCTGGCGACGGCGATAAGCCAGCGCTGGCTTCCGGTGGCAGCGATGGGCGGGGCGTGGATCACCGCCGTCGCCATTTATCTGCTGGCCTGGAAACAAGGCGCATCGCCGCTGCGGCTGGTGCTGGTCGGCGTTGGTCTGTCTGCCATTATGGGCGCGGCGGTGACTATGATGCTGGTGTTTAGCCCGATAGGCACTACGCTGACGGCCTATGTCTGGCTGACGGGCAGTATTTACGGCGCACAGTGGCAGCATGTGTCTGATCTGGTTGGTTGGCTGCTGCTCGGTGCGCCGTTTCTGGTGGGGCTGGCGCGACACGTTAACGTGCATGAGCTGGATGACGCGCTGGCCTGCGGTGTCGGGCAATCTGTCGGGCGCATCCGGCTCGCTCTGTTGACGCTGAGCGTCGCGCTGGCAGGGGCGGCGATTGCCTATGCGGGCGCGATGGCCTTTGTTGGCCTGCTGGCCCCGCACATTGCGAAAAAGCTGGCGAGCCGCTCATTCCCCGGACTGGCGCTGGTGTCGGCGCTGACGGGCGGCTTATTGGTGATGGTGGCTGATTTGATTGGCCGCACGGCGTTCTTACCGCTGGATCTGCCTGCCGGTATTTTTATCTCCGTGCTTGGGACGCCTTTCTTTATCTATTTACTGCTTCGGCAACGTTACTGAGATCGCAAGATGATGCTAGAGAATATGTTGCCAACACATGTCCCCCCAACTGACCGAGAAGCGATTGCCAGCCAGTCGCTGACGCTGAGTTACGAAAAACAGGTCGTGATTGATGCGCTGGATATCACGCTGCCCGCTCAGAAAATTTCGGTGCTGGTGGGCAGTAATGGCTGCGGCAAGAGCACGCTATTGAAGTCGTTTGCCCGTCTGCTGAAACCCACGAGCGGGACGATTATTGTTAACGGGGCGGATATTCATCGGCAATCGACCGTTGAGGTGGCGAAGTCGCTGGCGATTCTTCCGCAAACGCCGACCGCGCCGGAAGGCCTGACGGTCTATCAACTGGTGAAAATGGGGCGCTACCCGCATCAGTCATGGTTGAAACAGTGGTCGGCAACGGATGAAGAAAAAGTGCTTCAGGCGTTGCGCAGCACTGGCGTGCTGGCATTAAAGGATCGTGCGGTGGATTCGCTGTCCGGCGGGCAGCGCCAGCGCGTCTGGATCGCGATGACGCTGGCGCAGGATACCGATATCGTTCTGCTGGATGAACCGACGACCTATCTCGATCTGGCGCATCAGATGGAAGTGCTGGATTTGTTGCGGGAGCTGAACGCGCAGCAGCACAAAACCATCGTTATGGTGCTGCATGATCTGAATCTGGCGTGTCGCTACGCGCATCACATGGTGGCCGTACATAACCGGACGGTATTTGCGCAGGGCAACCCGCGCGACATTCTCACGGAAGCCACGGTAAAAACGGTGTTTAACCTGAACTGCCGCATCATTGACGATCCGTTCTTCGGCACGCCGCTGTGCATTCCGTTTGGACGTGACGCAGCGGAGCACGTGGCCGATGTTGGCTAACCGCCTGACGGCACCGCAGTGGGCGATGCTCTCCGGCACGTTGCAATTAACGGATGCCTCACAGCGGGCAGGGCAGGAGAGTTGCCCGAGCCGTAGGGTGCTGGATCCTGAGTATTGCCGCTGGCTGCTGGAAACGCTGACGCCGCCGTTGCTGTCGCCATCGATCAAGATTACCGCTTCGCTGCTGGCAAAGCGGATAGGGTTCTTAACCACGGCCGCCAGCCTGTACGCTATGTCGGTGTATAACAAAGGGCTGAACATGACGCTGGATAACAGTGTGCTGGAATTCGGACACGCCCGCCTGTGGACATCGACCATGCCGCTTTACGATCTCACCGTATCTCAGCCGGAGCTGGGGCAACGCGATGTATGGCGCGATAGTCTATTCGACACGCTGTTTGCTCAACACCTGTCACCGATCCTGCATACGCTGTCGACGGTGTCGGGCGCGCCGCTGCGCATTCTGTGGGAAAATGTCGCGGTGCGGGTGTTTTCGTTATACGAACAGCGCATTGAGTGGGACGATCCGGCGGCGGCCTGTTCGCCGGGAATGACGCTGGCACAACAGGTGCAGCAGGATTTCGACGCCTTGCTGGCGGCGCCCGGCGAACGTTTTGGCTGTGATGACAACCCGCTGAAACCGTTCTTCCGTGCGAAAACGCGGGTTCCCGTAGCCGGGCGTTCGATGAGCTTTCGTGACGTGCGCTTTCGCCGCACCTGCTGTTTTTATTACAAGGCGTCGCAGCCGCAGGAATACTGCCAAAACTGCCCGCTACTGCGCCCCGCTAAAAAAACGTAGGGAACGTTTTTCAACGTCGCTTGCGACGGCCCTTTAGGCCGAGTATTTAAGAGAAGCCAACGCACATGTAGCTTGAAGTATGACGGGGATAGAATCTCTGCTACAATCGTCGGCAGTCATGCACCGTAGTTGTGCTCGTTCACCGTGGTTGTTGCGTATGTCGTTGTTTACGTAGATTGTTACGTGAGTTGTTACGTATATAGCGGCTCAGCAAACCCGTCTTACTGACCCTCTGAAAACTACACCGGCTACTGTCCGGTCAGAGCGGATCTGGAGTTGTTCTTTTTATGTCATTTGATTCTCTCGGCCTGAGTGCCGATATTCTGCGCGCGATTGACGAGCAGGGTTATCGCGATCCTACTCCTGTTCAGCGTCAGGCAATTCCTGTCGTGCTGGAAGGGCGCGATTTAATGGCCAGCGCACAAACCGGTACGGGCAAAACGGCGGGCTTTACGTTGCCGTTATTGCAATTGCTGACCAGCCGTGAAGCGCAGAATAAAGGGAAAGGTCGCCGTCCGGTACGCGCACTGATCCTGACGCCAACCCGTGAGCTGGCCGCGCAGATTGATGAAAATGTGAAGGCATACAGCAAGTATCTGAGCCTGCGTTCACTGGTCGTATTCGGTGGGGTGAGCATTAACCCACAGATGATGAAATTGCGCGGTGGCGTAGATATTCTGGTGGCGACACCGGGGCGTCTGCTCGATCTGGAGCATCAGCGCGCCGTTGACCTGTCACAGATTGAAATTCTGGTGCTGGATGAAGCGGACCGTATGCTAGATATGGGCTTCATTCACGATATTCGCCGTGTACTGGCGAAGCTGCCTGCTAAGCGTCAAAACCTGCTGTTCTCCGCGACCTTCTCTGATGAGATCAAAGCGCTGGCGAACAAGCTGCTGACTCATCCCGCCTCGGTTGAAGTCGTGCGTCGTAATTCGCCGTCTGAACTGGTTACGCAGCACGTGCATTTTGTTGATAAGCGCCGCAAGCGTGAACTGCTGTCGCAACTGATTGGTGAAAATAACTGGCGGCAGGTGCTGGTGTTTACCCGCACCAAGCACGGCGCGAACCACTTAGCTGAGCTGTTGGAAAAAGACGGTATTACTGCCGCCGCTATCCACGGTAATAAAAGTCAGGGTGCGCGTACTCGTGCGTTGGCGAACTTCAAAGACGGCGGCATTCGCGTGCTGGTCGCAACGGATATCGCCGCGCGTGGTCTGGATATCGACCAGTTGCCGCACGTGGTGAACTATGAGCTGCCAAACGTGCCGGAAGATTACGTTCACCGTATCGGTCGTACTGGTCGTGCGGAAGCAACGGGCGAAGCACTGTCGCTGGTCTGTGTGGATGAACACAAACTGCTGCGCGACATCGAGCGTCTGTTGAAGCGTGAGATTCCACGTATCGCTATCGAAGGCTACGAGCCGGATCCGTCCATCAAGGCCGAGCCGATTGTGAATGGCCGTCAGAGCAACCGTGGCGGCGGCGGTGCACGTAGTGCATCTCCTCGCGCACCGTCTGGCGTGGCACGCGGTCAGTCCGAGCGCAGCCAGGGTCAAGGCGAACGCCGTCCAGCCGATGGCAATCGCCAGCCGCGTAAAGCGGGCGGTAATAGCGATAGCCCGTGGGGTGGTAATAAAGGTAGTAGCGGGAAAGGCAGTGGCGAAGGCCAACGCCGTGCACCGCGTCCGCAAAATCGCAGTAAGCCAGCGGACAAGTAAATAGATAGGAAGTCGGAGTCGATTGGCACTCTTCAGACTGTAGACAAAGCCCTAGTCGTTTTGAGCTGCACCCCAAATGTTGGATACCCAACATAGTTAAGGTGCAGTTTTTTATGGCAAAACCTAAGTATTCCCTTGAACTCAGACTCGTAGTCGTAAACCACTATTCTCTCGGGCAGCTACAGAACCCATCGTACTGCCGAAATTTTTGCCGCCGAAAGAACCTCAGTTCGACGCTGGGTCAGAGCCTTTCAGCTTCACGGCATTGATGGCATTACTTGGAAAAACGATATCCACTCTGCAGAGGTCAGACTGGTGGTTGTCCACGCTGTGCTCAACGAAGCGCTTTCAATGCGTGAAGCTGCAGCCCGCTTTAATATTTCCAATGAAACGGTTGTTCGTCGTTGGGCCTCCGTGTACAACCATGCCGTACCGGAAGTACTCCAGAATATGAAACGCGGCAGGCCTCGGGAAATGACCAGGAAAACAACACCTCTTTCTACTGATACCGATATGGAACAGCTGTTTTCTGAAGAACTCTGGACTGAGCTTCGCTATCTGCGGGTGGAGAATGCTTATTTAAAAAAGCTGAAAGCCTTGGTTCAAAGCGAAAAAACGGCAAAAAGCCCAAATCATCAGCGAACTCAGGCAAGAGTATGCCCTTAATGACGCTCCTGCGTGCCGCAGGTATGTCTCGGAGCTAGTGGTATCACAACATCAGTGCGATGAATCGAACGGATAAACACGCCGGACTCAAGGCCAGAATCAGCGACATATGCCGCTATCACAAAGGACGTTACGGCTATCGCCTAATCACACTCTCTCTGAGAAAAGAGGGAATAGCGGTGAATCACAAGACAGTACAACGCCTGATGGCGGAACTGTCACTCCGCTCTGTGATTAGAGTGAAGAAATATCGCTCGTGGAAGGAAGAAACAGGTAAAGCAGCACCTAACATCCTGAAGAGAAACTTCTGGGCGTCAAAGCTCAATGAAAAATGGGTAACGGATGTTACCGAGTTTTGATTGCAGGGTAAGAAGTTGTATCTGTCGCCAGTTCTCGATCTGTTTAACAGGGAAATCATCTCCTACAACCTGTCCGAAAAGCCGGTCATGGATATGGTGAATACGATGCTGAGAGAGACTTTATCGGTGCTCAGTCCGGAAGACACTCCGCTGCTGCACTCGGATCAGGGATGGCAATACCGAATGGCAGGTTATCAGGAAAAGTTAAAAGCAAAGGGCGTCGTGCAAAGCATGTCGCGCAAAGGAAACTGCCTGGATAATGCGGTGATAGAGAACTTCTTTGGTACGCTGAAAACGGAGTGCTTTTATCCTGGCCGGTTCGGCAGCATTGAAGAGTTGAAGCAGGCGATAGAGGAATATATCGATTACTACAATAACGAGCGGATAAGCCTGAAGTTGAAAGGCCTGAGTCCGGTTGAATACCGGGCACAGGCCTTAAAAGCCGCGTAACATGAACCGTCCAACACTTGGGGTACAGTTCACTTTTGGCTGGGCTTTGATCTAATTAGGTCAGCCTACTACATAATAGGCTGAATGCCATGCTCGGAGAGCTCGCATAGTGTCTTGGGTATCGCTACGCGCGGCTCTGTGGGATGATGAAAGTACAGATGCAATGCCAGAAGCAATCTGAGCGCGGCAAATGCCGCGCTTTTAGTTAGAAAGAGGTACGCTTGTAGCTGCGGTACTGTGGCTGCCAGAAGTTATGGTCAATCGCCTTCTGCAATGCATCGGCAGAGGTTACGACTGCTACACCTTGTAGCTGTGCGGCTTTACCCACATCCAGTGCAATACGCTTGGAGACCTGCTGGATATCGGACAGATCTGGCAGCAGAGCGCCTTCACCGTTATTCGCCAGCGGCGAGCAGTCAGCCAGTGCGCGGCTGGCGGCCATCAACATACCGTCAGTGATACGCTTGGCTCCCGATGCCAGTACACCTAACCCGATACCTGGGAAAATGTAGGAGTTGTTGCACTGTGCGATAGGGAAGACTTTGCCCTGATAGTTAACCGGAGCAAACGGGCTGCCGGTGGCGACCAGCGCTGAGCCTTCTGTCCAGCGAATGATATCTTCTGGACGGGCTTCCACGCGGGATGTCGGGTTAGACAGCGGCATCACGATAGGACGCGCGCAGTGCTTGTGCATTTCACGGATGATTTCTTCCGTGAACAGACCCGGCTGGCCGGATACACCGATCAGGATGGTCGGCTTGGCATTGCGTACCACTTCCAGCAGTGAAATCGCATCGCTGTTGCAATCCCAGTCAGCCAGCAGTTCACTTTTCTGCACCAGCTTGCTCTGGAAATCGAGCAGGTTCGGCAGTTTGTCCGTCAGCAGACCGAAGCGGTCAACCATGAAGACGCGTGCGCGTGCTTCTTCTTCGCTCAGCCCTTCAGACTTCATCTGTGCGACGATTTGCTCAGCAATACCACAGCCTGCGGAGCCCGCACCCAGGAAGGTAACGGTCTGATCGCGTAGCTGAGTCCCTGCTGCACGGCTGGCGGCAATCAGGCTGCCGATGGCAACGGCGGCGGTGCCTTGAATATCATCGTTAAAGCTACAGATTTCATCACGATAGCGGTTCAGCAGCGGTGTGGCGTTTTTCTGTGCGAAGTCTTCAAACTGCAACAGCACGTTTGGCCAGCGGCGCTTAACGGCCTGAATGAATTCGTCAACGAAGGAATAGTATTCGTCGTCGGTGATACGCGGGTGGCGCCAGCCCATGTACAGCGGATCGTTCAGGCGCTGCGGGTTGTTGGTGCCGACATCCAGAACGACGGGCAGAGTGTAGGCCGGGCTGATGCCGCCACAGGCGGTGTACAGCGACAGCTTACCGATTGGAATCCCCATGCCGCCGATACCCTGGTCGCCCAGACCCAGAATACGCTCACCGTCGGTCACAACGATGACTTTCACGTTCTGCTTGGTGGCGTTTTGCAGCATATCGTCGATATGTGCGCGGTTAGGGTAGGAGATAAACAGGCCGCGTGCGCGACGATAGATATCGGAGAAGTGTTCACAGGCTTCGCCAACGGTCGGGGTGTAGATGATTGGCATCATCTCACTGAGGTGACCGTCCAGCAGGCGGTAGAACAGCGTCTCGTTAGTGTCCTGAATGTTGCGCAGGTACACATGTTTTTCAATATCGTGTTTGAATTCCTGGTACTGACGCCAGGCGCGTTCTGCCTGTTCTTCGATGGTTTCGACGGCTTCAGGCAGCAGACCATGCAGGTTAAAGTTAGCGCGTTCTTCTTCAGTAAACGCACTGCCTTTATTCAGCAGAGGAAATTCAAGCAATATTGGACCAGCGTAGGGAATATGGAGAGGACGTTTGCTTTCGTATTCTAATTCCATGACTTTTACTCTCGGATAACAGAAAAAACTCAGGTGTTGTCGATCAAAACTGTTGCGGATCTTAAATTACCCAGAAAATATGTACAGGAATTGTTAATTTAAATAGTTACAGATGGCTTGCATCTTAGTCAAAATGCAGGCTTTATCGATTCACCTCTCGTTTCTCACACTTCCTTTTGCTGAAATCCTGTGCTGACCTCTGCCGTTATTCCTCAATAAAGTGGTGTTCAATGTCCGTGCAGCCTAATTCGGCCAACATAATTTGCGAAATGGCCCAGTGGCTGACAACCGCATTACGACGCTCAACGACAGCCGCGTGTTTAATGGTGCACTGATCTTCGCCAGCAAGGTTCATCAGATTCAACGCGACTTGCAAAGGCGGCAGGCTAGGGTTGAATGCCGCATTTTCTGCGTAGCGTCCGGTATAAATGTTGCCACTTGAGGTTTCCAGCGCAATACCACTGATGGCTTTGCTATAGGGCGCGTGGCTACGGTTGGCGGCATCCAGCGCCCGACGCGCAAGCGCGTTCACATTCTGCAAGGTTGCGCCGTGGTTGACGTCATCCATCAGCAAGGTATCGATGTGCAGATCGACGGGGCCAAAGGAATCCGGCAGATAGTGGCTGAGCACGGCAGGCTGGCGACCCGGCAATTGAATGCGCAGCGACGCAGCATTGCGTAATTCATTCATAAACTGACGACAGTGGCCGCATGGCGTGTAGTTCACGGTCACGGCCCGCAACCCACGCTCATTGCGTATCCAGGCGTGGCTGACGGCGCTTTGCTCGGCATGCACCGTTTGCTGTAACTGAACCGCGCTGAATTCCATGTTGGCACCAAAGTAGAAATTGCCGCTGAGCCCTTGCGCAATTGCGCCAACCTGAAAATTCGAGACAGGTGCTTGCGCGCAGGCGGCTGCCAGAGGTAATAGCGCAAAGGCCAACGCATCGGCGTCTAGCTGTCTGGCTTCACAGACGGCATTCACCTCGTTCGCGGTTAGCATGGCGGCGAAATCCGGTTTATCGAGCAATGGGCGGATTGTGGCTTGCAGACTGGCAGGCAATTGCTGGAAGGCGTTTGCAAATCGTGGATGCATATTGGCGTACTCTTTTTACCCGTCAATGACGTCATGTTAGGGAGCAGAGTAGCAATAAATTGTGATCAAAATCTCTTTGTTGAATGAAAGGGCTGCAAATTAACTGCTAAATGCGAGAGGTGTCTCAATTTTATGGTGGGGCGATGCGAAGTACGCAGCGTCCCCCGCTAGATTCAGCCAGCGACGTGTAAGAGCAGAGGGAAGATGAACGGAGCAATCAGCGATGTGATGATCCCGCAGATGACCAGCGCCAGCGAACTGAATGCACCTTCCTGATAGTCAACTTCCGCGCAGCGCGCCGTACCGAGTGCGTGTGAAGCGGTGCCCATCGACAGCCCACGCGCGGCTTTGGTTTTAATACCGATGCGGTTGAACACACTATGGCCTAAGACTGCGCCGAGAACACCGACAAAAATCACGCAGACGGCGCTGATAGCCGGGATCCCGCCAATCGAGCTGGCGACGGCCATCGCAATCGGCGTGGTGACGGATTTCGGCAGTATCGACGCGGCAATTTCCGGTGACGCCCCCATCCACAGCGCCACTAGCGTGCCGGAGATAATCGCCGTCAGGCTACCAATGAAGCACACGCTGATGATCGACTTCCAACGTGCGCGAATTTGGTGCAGCTGTTCATAAAGCGGGAACGCCAGTGCAACCACCGCTGGTTGCAGCAGATCGTTAAGGACTTTGCTGCCCTGAAAATAGTGCTCGTAGGGAATCTTCAACACCAGCAGCAGCGGAATAATAATCGCCATCGACACCATTAGTGGGTTCAACAGGGAAATTCGGGTCAGCACGGCCAGTTTACGTGCGGCGAAAAAGACAATCAGAGTGAGGGGCAGCGACCACCACAAATAGCTGAACATTATTCATTATCCTTCGGCGGCGTGCGATCGCCAGCCACGGCTCGTTCACGCTGCATTATCTGGGTACTGAAACCCACAACCAACATCACAATAAAGGTACTGATCAGGCAGGAAACCACGATAGGGCCAAACTGTTGGCTGACCAGATCGTAATAATTCATCACGCCGACGCCGATTGGGACGAACAGCAGCGCCATGTGGCGAATAAGAAGGTGGCAACCCGGTTTCACCCACTGCGCGGGCAGAATTTGCGAGGCGAGAAGGATGAACAAGACCAGCATGCCGATGGTACTGCCGGGGATAGTGAACGGAAGTAACGCGGATACCGCATTGCCTGCCAGCAGGCAGAGATAAATCAATGCGAAAGCGCGTAAATACTGCCAGCACACGATGAACGTATTACGCATGGGACATTCCTGATTAGCTGAGGGGATTATCATAACGCTAATGGAATTTACGTGCTACAGCGCACATTGCTAACGTTATGCGGCAACGCATGGCAGGGGATAGGTGGTGAATGGCTTGGGTGCGACAGCAAACGTGTCGCACCCAGGCTTTTGTTGTTCCAAATACTTTATTGATCCAAATAGTCGTTAGTCAAATAGCCGTTCGTCACGAATCGCGGCACAGACCGCGTCGGTCAGCTTACGCAGTTCATCAGACTGAATGATAAACGGCGGCATCAAATAAATGAGTTGACCAAAGGGGCGAATCCACACGCCGCGCTCGACGAAGAAGCGTTGTAGCCGCGCCATATTAACCGGACGCTGTGTTTCCACCACGCCGATAGCGCCCAGCACGCGAACGTTCGCCACCAGCGGCGAATCCGCGCAGGGTCGCAGCGCTTCCCGCAGCTGCCGTTCAATCTGTTTGACTTGCTCCTGCCAGCGGTTTTCCGCCAGCAGCGACAAACTGGCGTTGGCTGCCGCGCAGGCGAGTGGATTGCCCATAAATGTCGGGCCGTGCATAAAACAGCCTGCCGCGCCGTTGCTGATGGTTTCCGCAACTGTCCGGGTGGTCAGCGTGGCGGAGAGCGTCATATAGCCGCCGGTCAGCGCTTTCCCTAGACACATAATGTCGGGTGAAATTCCCGCATGTTCGCAGGCAAACAATTTGCCGGTGCGGCCAAATCCGGTGGCGATCTCATCGGCAATCAGCAAGATCCCCCATTGATCGCACAGTTCCCGAACCCGACGCAGATAGGCTGGATGATAAAAGCGCATGCCGCCTGCACCCTGTACGATGGGTTCCAGAATGACGGCTGCGATCTCATGAGCATGCGCTGACAGCATCGCCTGTAGCGGCGCGATCTCGGCTTCCTGCCAGTCGTCGGTAAAACCGCCTTCGTTGATCGCGATGCAGGGCGGTGCATCGACAAACAGGTGGGTTGGCAGATAGCCCTGATACAGACTGTGCATTGAATTTTGCGGATCGCACACGGACATGGCACCGAAGGTGTCACCGTGATAGCCATGACGCAGGGTGAGAAAGCGCTGACGGATTTCACCGCGTGCCTGCCAATATTGCAGCGCCATTTTCATCGCCACTTCAACGGCTACCGAACCGGAATCGGCCAGAAATACGCATTCCAACGCTTCTGGCGTGATGTCCACCAGTTGGCGGCATAGCGCCACCGCCGCCGGATGGGTGATCCCGCCGAACATCACGTGCGACATCTGGCCGAGCTGAGCCTGTACCGCCTGATTGATTACCGGATGGTTGTAACCGTGAATCGCTGCCCACCACGACGACATACCGTCAATCAGGCGACGTCCGTCGTTCAACTGAAGCTCGACGCCGCTGGCTGATATGACCGGATAGCAGGGCAGCGGTTCGGTCATTGACGTGTAGGGGTGCCAGATGTGGCGCTGGTCAAAAGCAAGGTCTTCTGGATTCATGGTGATCTTTCGTAAACCAAAGTGGACTCTATTTGGTTGACAGTATATCGGGTTAATTTACACTGGCGGAACGTTTTTAGTTTGGAGATGCCGAGATGGCTGACCGCATGTACTGGACGCTTGAGCAAGCGCAAGACTTATTTAATAAACCATTTCTGGAACTGATGTTTGAAGCACAGCAGATCCACCGCCAGCATTTTGATCCCCGTCAGGTGCAGGTCAGCACGTTACTGTCGATAAAAACCGGTTCTTGCCCTGAGGACTGTAAATATTGCCCGCAGAGCTCCCGCTATCGTACCGGTATTGATACCGAACGCCTGATGCAGGTTGAACAGGTGCTGGAGTCGGCTCGTCAGGCGAAAGCCACAGGGTCGACACGCTTTTGTATGGGTGCGGCATGGAAAAACCCGCACGAGCGTGACATGCCGTATCTGGAACAGATGGTGCAAGGCGAGAAAGCGATGGGGATGGAAACCTGTATGACGCTGGGAACGCTGCACAACGATCAGGCCGCGCGTCTGGCCTCTGCCGGACTGGATTTCTATAACCATAACCTCGATACCTCGCCGGAATTTTACGGCAGCATCATTACCACTCGTACCTATCAGGAACGTCTGGATACGCTGGATAAAGTGCGCGGTGCGGGCATTAAAGTCTGCTCGGGTGGCATCGTTGGATTGGGTGAAACCGTGCGTGACCGCGCCGGGCTGCTGGTGCAATTGGCTAACCTGCCGACGCCACCGGAAAGCGTGCCGATCAATATGCTGGTGAAGGTGAAAGGCACGCCGCTAGCGGATAACGATGATGTTGATCCATTTGATTTTATTCGGACTATTGCCGTTGCGCGCATCATGATGCCAGCCTCCTATGTGCGTCTGTCCGCCGGACGCGAGCAGATGAGCGAGCAAACGCAGGCAATGTGCTTTATGGCGGGGGCGAACTCCATTTTCTACGGCTGCAAACTGCTTACCACGCCAAACCCGAAAGAAGACAAAGATCTGGCGCTGTTCCTCAAATTAGGTCTGAATCCGCAGCAGACGGGGACTGAATTCGGGGATAACCAACAGCAGCAGCGGTTGGCGGAACAGTTGATTAACGCCGATAGCGAGCAGTTTTATAATGCTGCGGTATAACGTCCAGCCTGCAAACCGTCAGGCAAGGCGTACTGAATCATGAGCTGGCAGCAACGTATTGACGCCGCGCTGGTACAACGCCAGCGCGATGATGCCTACCGTGTGCGGCGGGTGAATCAAGGCGGTAGCGGGCGCTGGCTGATGCAGGGCGATCGCTGCTACCTGAATTTTTCCAGCAACGATTATTTGGGACTGAGCCACCACCCTGAGATTGTACGTGCCTGGCAACAGGGCGCTGAGCAATACGGTATTGGCAGCGGCGGTTCCGGGCATGTGACGGGGTATACCGATGCCCATGCCGCGCTGGAAGATCAACTTGCCGACTGGCTGGGCTATCCGCGTGCGCTGCTGTTTATTTCCGGCTATGCCGCGAATCAGGCGGTGGTGGCCGCGCTGGCACAGGCGGAAGACCGTATTTTCGCCGATAAACTCAGCCATGCTTCGCTGCTGGAAGCAGCTGCACAGTCGCCCGCGACGCTGCGCCGTTTTAAACACAATCAGGTCGATAGCCTGCAAGCGCTGTTGGAAAAACCGACGGATGGCCAGACGCTGGTGGTGACCGAAGGCGTTTTCAGCATGGATGGCGATACCGCGCCGCTGTCGGCGCTACAAGCCCAGTGCCGATCGCACGATGCCTGGCTGATGGTGGACGATGCACACGGGATTGGCGTGCTGGGTGATGAAGGTCGCGGCAGCTGTTGGCAGCAGGGCGTCAAGCCTGAACTGCTGATTATCACGTTTGGCAAGGCGTTCGGTGTGAGCGGCGCGGCGGTACTATGCGCCGAACCGCTGGCCGAGTATTTCCTGCAATTTGCTCGTCATTTGATTTACAGCACTTCGATGCCTGCCGCACAGGCCTGTGCGCTGAGCGCGGCGGTCAACGGTGTCCGACAGGGCGACGCGCGGCGTGATGCGCTACGACGCAACATCGCCCAATTCCGCGCGGGTTTTTCCAACTCCTCCTATCAACTGATGGATTCACAGAGCGCGATTCAGCCGCTGATTGTCGGTGAGAACGCGCGGGCAATGGCGCTGATGAGCCAACTGCGTGAACAGAGCGTGTGGGTCAGTGCGATGCGCCCGCCGACAGTGCCTGTCGGCAGCGCGCGTCTGCGGATTACGCTGACGGCGGAGCACCAGCCGGAAGATATCAGTCGCTTGCTTACGGTATTGCACCATGCTGACAGACAACTATAACAAGCAGGCGATTGCGCAGGCGTTTGGGCGGGCGGCGGGGTGTTACGACCGCTTTGCCGAGCTGCAACGCGCCAGCGGAGAACGCCTGCTGGCATTGATGCCGCCGCACAGCGGTCTACAGGTGCTGGATGCGGGGTGCGGAACTGGGCATTTTAGCCGCCACTGGCGTCAGGCTGGTAACTATGTAACCGCGCTGGATTTGTCGGTAGACATGCTGGCGTATGCCCGTGGACTGGATGCAGCAGACTGCTATCAGGAAGGGGATATCGAAAACCTGCCGCTGGCGGATGGCTGTGTAGACATCAGCTATAGCAATCTGGCCGTGCAGTGGTGTGATTCGTTACCGCGTGCGCTGGCCGAGCTGTATCGGGTTACGCGGCCGGGGGGCGTGATTGCGTTTGCGACGCTGGCGGACGGCTCCTTAAGCGAACTGTCGCAGGCGTGGCAGCGTCTAGACGGCACGCAGCGGACGAATCGCTTTCTGCCGCTCTCCGCTATCGACGCGGCCTGTCAGCCTTACCGACATCATTTAGTACAAGAATGTGAGGTCTGCTTTTTTCCCGATGTATTGACGTTGATGAAATCGCTGAAGGGGATTGGCGCGACCTGGCTGCACGAAGGGCGTACGCCGGGACTACTGAGCCGGGCACGTCTGGCGGCATTGTCTGCCCACTATCCGCAAGAGCAGGGCGGCTACCCGCTCAGCTATCAACTGGTTTATGGAGTGATTTATCGTGATTGAGCGCTGGTTTGTGACGGGCACGGATACCGAGGTTGGGAAAACGGTCGCGAGTACGGCGCTGCTTCAGGCTGCCAATCAGGCTGGATACCGTACCGCAGGCTATAAACCTGTGGCATCTGGCTGTGAAATGACAGCCGACGGCATTCGCAACAGCGATGCGCTGGCGCTTCAGGCCAACAGCAGCGTCCTGCTGGATTATCAGGCGGTGAACCCGCTGGCGTTTATGGAACCGACGTCACCGCATATTATCAGTGCGGTGGAGCAGCGGCCTATCCATCTCTCGGCGCTGTCCGCAGGGCTACGGGCATTAGAAACACAGGCGGACTGGTTGCTGGTTGAAGGTGCTGGCGGGTGGTTTACGCCGCTGTCGGCGCAGGATACGTTTGCCGACTGGGTGGTACAGGAACAGCTTCCCGTGATTTTGGTGGTTGGCATCAAGCTGGGGTGTATCAACCACGCGATGCTAACGGCCCACGCGATTCAACACGCGGGCCTGCGCCTTGGCGGCTGGATTGCTAACGACATCACACCACCCGGAAAATGGCATCAGCCGTATCTGCACACGCTGCAACAGCGCCTGCCCGCACCGATGCTGGGTGAAATTCCTTATGTATCGGATCTTCAGCAGCATGATTTTGGGCAGTATATTGATATAGAACCATTAGTGAAATAATTAATTCCGCCAGACTATTTTGTTTGCTGCAGTCTACCGTTAGCTGGAAAGCGATGACTGGCTATGACGCTAATGAGTCGGACATCTATTTTTCAATAAACGTACTGCTATGTCTTTTCCTTAATCTTGTTTCAGGATACTCAACCCGACTCAATTGGACAGTATCATACAACTATGGAGATATAGACTGATTCTTCTGTGTATGATTGAGATAACTATTCCTGTTTGGATAGCTTTCAATGTTCTGGGGTACTCGATAGAATGAGAACGTGTTTGTTATTCACTCTTCACCCAACGAGTGCAATACGCGTTCTTTTCTTAATGCGCCCTGTATGCCGACAAACAGCACGCCGGTTAGCAGCAAGATGGCGATGAGGCCGTCGTAGCCGTAAAACGTGATGGCGGCACCAGAGAAGAGTGGCCCGCTGATACTGCCAGCCGACCACACCAGCCCCAGAAGTGAATTCATCACAATCAGCCGCTGACCGGCAAATTTCTGACCCGCCCGAACCAGAGACAGCGTGTAAAGCCCGCCTGCCGCTGCGCCCAGTACGATACAGACGGGGACCAGAAGTGAAGGGGAGGAGAACGAGAAGGTGATCAAGACCAGCATCACACAGAAAAGGATTCCGCAGCTGATGTGGATTTTGATGATGCCGCATTTGTCTGCCAGCCAGCCAATCGGCGTCTGAAATACGGCATCGCCCAGAAAAATGAGTGTGACCAGTAAGATCGCGGATTTTTCGTCTAAGCCCTGCTCCATGCCGTAAAGCGGAAAGAGCGAAAGGATACTGGCATCGAAGAAGGAGAAGCAGAGCACGCCAGAGGCGATTGCTGGGAGAAAAGGGACAAGATCTCGATAAGACGATGAAGACGATTCATCTGCCTGAACCATCGTGGCGCAGTTCCTCAGCATGAATCCACACACGACGGATATCGCGCAAATCAGCCATAGCGCATAGGTTTGCATCGGCTCGCCAGCGGCAATGAGCAGCGGCCCTATCAGCTGACATCCTGTGAAAACAGCGGCATACAGCCCCGTCAGCGTCGCTTTGTGTTTGTCTGACGCCCGACTGGTGACCCAGGTTTCTCCCAGCACCACCAAAACCCCCGAGGCGAGCCCAGTTAACAGACGAGGGAAAATGAGCGCAACAGGGTGTGACAGCAGGCACGAAGCAACGGTTGATGCCGCCAGAATGATCAGGCTGCCGGATAACAGATAGCTCGCGTGCAGGCGGCGGCTGAGCCACGGCGTAACGAAAGAGGATAGCATCATCCCCGCCGCTGGAAGGGCTGCCAGAATACCGAGCGTTGCCGTGCTGTGCCCGAGCTCGGCCAGCTTCAGGCTGATTAGCGGCAGCGTGTACCCTGTGACCAACCCCACGAGTGAGGCGGCGATAATCATGTTGATTGTCGTGAAATTGGCTTCACGGGAATGTGCTGTCATTGCCTTTCCAGTGCGGGTTTAACAAGCATTTTCAACCCCAGAAAGGCAGGTGGACACTTCCTGCATTAGCCAGGTATGAAATCGTACATACTTTTCATTTTGCTCAAGGGGGATAGGCGATAACAGATAATAAGCAGAACCCTCCCGCGCAAATCCATACGGGGCATGCAGTTGCCCGTTTGCAATCTCGTCCTGCACCATCAGGAAAGACGCCATTGCCATGCCTAATCCCGATACGGCCGCCTGAATACACAGATAAAAGTGCTCATAGTCCGCTCTGATGCTGCCTTTGAGTGACACATGCGTCTGTCGTTGCCAGGTTGCCCACGCTTTTGGTCGCGTTCCGGTATAGAGCAAACGCGTTCCCTCCAGACTGTTTTTTTGCTCGGTTTTGTCGCGACTTACTGGCCCCATCCATTCGTCACACACCTTTACCCCATGCGTTTGTGGGTCCCAGTGAAAATCGTCACGCCGCAGCGCGAGGTCAACGCCGCTACGCACAAAATCAATCGGCCCGCCCGCAGCTACCAGATGAAGTTTGATATCGGGATTCGCCTGATTAAAAGCCGGTAGCCGCGGAATCAGCCATTTCATGGCAATCGTGGGTTCGCATGACAGCGTCAGCACGTCATCCTGCGCACCTTGCTGTAGCCGATAGACCGCACCTTCGAGCTGTTCAAAAACGGACTGCGTGACCGTATGCAAAGAACGGCCCGCCGCGTTTAAAAAGATCGCGCGGTTGCGTCGTTCAAATAGCTCAACCCCCAGCGCCTCTTCCAGCAATCTGATCTGCCTGCTGACGGCACCATGTGTGACATGCAGGGACTCGGCGGCTTTAACAAAGCTACCTGTTTGTGCGGCCGCTTCAAAGAAGCGAAAGGAGGCTAACGAGGGGATTTTCATATACACGATGAAATTTAACAGATTTATACCAAGATAAATCGCTTTTTTGCCACATGCAAACGCTGAATAATTACACTGCCTTCAGGTTTAAAAGGCCTAATAGCCTAAATAATGAGGAAATGTCGTAGGATTCGCACCTTTGCTAGCCGTATTGCGTCAGTGATTTTTGCATTCCTCCTTTAGCCGTCTGTTACCCATCTGTGCAAAATCATCGTGAAAGTGATGGCTTGCCGAACAAGGAAAACGTTAATGAATGAGTTAATTGCTGTTGCGACGATCACCATTTTGGCGGTGATCAGCCCGGGGCCTGATTTTGCTATGGTGACCCGCAACAGCTATGCCTTTGGCTCGCGCGCCGGTTTACTCAGTGCGTTTGGCATTGCCTGCGGTGTCCAGATCCACGTGATGTATACCGTTTTTGGCATCGCGGTATTCATTGTGAACTCTCCAATGATATTTATGGCGATGAAGATTTTGGGAGCGTCCTATCTGATTTATCTGGGATATAAATCATTAACCAATACGACAAAAATAAAATTAGAAGAGGCGTCCGGTCATGCGCCGTCATCGCTTGCTGCGTTTCGCATGGGCTTTCTCACCAATGCGCTTAACCCAAAAACTATGCTGTTTGTCGTCGCCACCTATACTCAGGTTGTGCAGCCTGGTAGCCTAATAAGCCATAACGTTGGCTACGGGTTATTTATGTCGGTCGCGCACTGGGTCTGGTTCAGTATTGTTGCACTGTTTTTTGCCGCGCCAGCTATGCGCCGCCGGCTGATCGATCGTCAACATTGGGTCGATAAAGGTATCGGTGTTGCCCTGATTGCGCTAGGCGCGTCTCTGGCGTTTACCAAAATTACCCTCTGATAAAGGGAAATTTACCGGATCAGGCAAGAAAACCATCGGAATGCTATACCTGTCTACTGAGGGATTTAGGAAAATAGTCGATCTCTTAACATGATTGATTTCTCACCAGAAAAGGAAATAGCCATGCTTGTACATGCGTATGGGGCTCATGCGGGCGATAAAGCTCTTGAACCGTTGCAGATCGTCCGTCGTGTGCCGGGAGCCCACGATGTCCAGATTGAGATTGCGTACTGTGGCATCTGCCACTCTGACTTGCATCAGGTGCGTGCTGAATGGGCAGGAACACAGTTTCCTTGCGTTCCTGGCCATGAAATCGTCGGGCGAGTGTCTGCGGTAGGGGCACATGTCTCCGCCTTCAAGGCGGGCGATCTGGTCGGTATTGGCTGCATCGTGGACAGCTGTCGGCACTGTGAAGAATGCGACGATGGTTTAGAAAACTACTGTGACGGGATGGTCGGCACGTATAACGGCCCGACTGCGGATGAGCCCGGCTGGACGCTTGGTGGCTATTCTCAGCAGATCGTTGTGCATGAACGCTATGTGCTGCGCGTCCGTCATTCCGAGGCGGAACTGGCTGCGGTCGCGCCTCTGCTGTGCGCGGGGATTACTACCTATTCGCCGCTGCGCCACTGGAATGCCGGGCCGGGTAAGAAGGTCGGCGTTGTGGGTATCGGTGGGCTTGGTCACATGGGGATCAAACTGGCGCATGCCATGGGGGCTTATGTTGTGGCGTTCACCACGTCTGAATCTAAGCGTGAAGATGCCAAGGCGCTGGGCGCAAATGAAGTCGTGGTGTCTCGTAACGCGGAAGAAATGGCAGCGCACGCGGGCAGCTTCGATTTAATCCTCAATACCGTTGCTGCGCCGCACGATCTGGATGCGTTTCTGGTTCTGCTGAAGCGCGATGGCGCGCTAACGCTGGTCGGTGCGCCTGCGTCACCGCATCCTTCTCCGAACGTGTTCAACCTGATCATGAAACGCCGTACGGTGGCGGGATCGATGATCGGTGGCATTCCTGAAACGCAGGAAATGCTGGATTTCTGTGCCGAGCACGGGATTGTTTCCGATATCGAGCTTATCCGAGCCGACGAAATCAATGAAGCCTACGAGCGGATGCTCAAAGGCGATGTGAAGTACCGCTTCGTCATTGATAACGCCACGCTGAACGCCTGATTGGCCTGGAGTCCCACAGCACTGACTTCTTCCCGAAGCTGCGGGACTACCATCAAGTGATTTATCATGCTTTATTTTCTCTAAAATACCTTCTTTGAATTTCATTTAAGAGTTTAAAGTTAACAAATACATGAGGTTATATTGCTTTGTGGCGTACAGGCACCCGCAATTTTTCTATGTTTGAAGGGGCTGCGGGTAATTGATATTTTCCCCCGGAAATTCCCCTCAATTTCACTGACCTGACCAGTCAAAGAATGCTAATGCTGTAGCGTTTCCCAGAGTAGTTTAATCAGTAGCGTCACAGCCAATATCAGGAATAGACGACAAATCCAATAATTCCCTCCTTTCAACGCTAAATAGCTGCGCGGAATAGTAGATCACTTTGAGGGAACTCAGCCCGAATTGTGCGATCTGATCAATCGCCAAATCAAAACAAATCACCAACCGGACTGAGCAATGCCGATCATAGCACCCATTCCTCGCGACGAGCGACGCCTGATGCAGAAAGCTATCCATAAAACGCGCGATAAAAATCATGCCCGCAGACTCACCGCCATACTGATGTTGCACCGAGGAGACCGTGTCAGCGATGTCGCCAAAACGCTCTGTTGCGCCCGTTCATCCGTCGGACGCTGGATTAACTGGTTTACGTTGTCGGGTGTTGAAGGCCTGACATCCTTACCCGCAGGGCGCTCCCGTCGCTGGCCTTTTGAGCACATCTGTACCTTATTACGGGAACTGATAAAGCACTCTCCCGCTGATTTTGGCTATCAGCGTTCACGCTGGAGCACCGAACTTCTGGCAATAAAAATCAATGAGATAACGGGGTGCCGGTTACACGCCGGAACCGTCCGTCGCTGGCTTCCGTCAGCGGGGCTTGTGTGGCGCAGAGCCGCGCTTACATTGCGCATCCGTGACCCGCATAAAGATGAAAAAATGGCGGCAATCCGTAAGGCTCTGGATGAATGTAGCATTGAACATCCGGTGTTTTACGAAGATAAGGTGGATATCCACCTTAATCCAAAAATCGGTGCAGACTGGCAGTTGCGTGGTCACCAAAAGCGTGTAGTTACGCTGGGGCAGAATGAAAAATACTACCTGACCGGAGCGTTGCACAGTGGTACGGGTAAAGTCAGTTACGTTGGCGGCAACAGCAAGAGTTCGGTACTGTTCATCGGCCTGCTGAAGCACCTGAAATCCACTTATCGACGGGCAAAAACCGTCACGCTTATAGTGGATAACTACATCATCCACAAGAGCCGTGAAACACAGCGCTGGCTGAAAGGTAACCCGAAGTTCAGCGTAATTTATCAGCCGGTCTACTCGCCGTGGGTGAACCATGTTGAGCGTCTATGGCAGGCGCTTCACGACACGATAACCCGCAACCATCAGTGCCGTTCGATGTGGCAGTTACTGAGAAAGGTTCACCATTTTATGAAAACTGTCAGTCCATTCCCGGGAGGTAAACATGGGTTGGCAAAAGTGGAGCGGTATTAGGCGCAGCTATTTAGCCCTGAAAAGAAAATGTAGCTAGAGCGAGGATCGATAAGTCTATTCTTAGGGAACTGTGTCCAAAGAGGTCTAACTGTCTGTTTGTAGTGGCACACTGAATTTGGCCACCTGATAGGAGTAATGCTGATCAGTTAAGGATCAGTTGAACGATCCAATAGCTGTGTAAGAATCCGGAAGTGTTCTTCATTTCCGGATTTTTTATGCGTATCTCTCAGGCCATCGACCTCGTTTCACGTTACGATTCGACCCGTAATCCTTTGACTTCTCTTGGCGACTTTCTTGACCCAGAACTTATTGCCCGTTGCCTTGCTGAGTCCGGCGTGGTCACCCTGCGTAAACGCCGTCTTCCTCTCGAAATGATGGTCTGGTGCGTTGTCGGCATGGCGCTTGAACGTAAGGAGCCGCTTCATCAGATTGTCAATCGGCTGGATATTATGCTGCCCGGTAACCGTCCCTTTGTTGCTCCCAGCGCGGTTATCCGGGCGACAGCGGCTCGGAAGTGACGCCGTTCGACGGGTGTTCACGCACACCGCTCACTTGTGGCACAACGCTGTGGCGCATCCCCACTGGTGTGGATTGACGTTACTGGCGATGGATGGCGTCGTCTGGCGCACACAGGAAACACCTGAAAATGATACCGCCTTCCCGCGCCAGACTTACTGCGCCAACCTTACCCCTACCCGCAGGTCAAAATGGTCTGTCAGATGGAGCTGACCAGCCATCTGATAACCGCAGCAGCCTTCGGTACGATGAAAGACAGCGAATATACCTGGCTGAGCAACTGATAGACCAGACCGCAGATAATACGCTGACGCTGCTCGATAAAGGGTATTACTCATTAGGGTTGCTGAATGCTTAAGCGTGGAAGCGTGCGGGAGAACACCGACACTGGATGATACCGCTTAAGAAAGGTACCCGTTACGAGGAGGCCCGGAAACTGGGAAAAGGCGATCATCTGGTACAGTTGAAAACTACGCCACAATCCCGCAAAAAATGGCCGGGACTGAGTACAGAAGTGACAGCCCGATTACTGACCTATAGCCGTAAAGGAAAAATCTATCAGTTACTGACTTCGATGACTGATGGCATGCGTTATCCGGGAGGTGAAATGGTTGAGCTTTACAGTCACCGTTGGGAAATCGAGTTGGGTTACCGTGAAATCAAACAGACAATGCAACTGAGCAGACTGACACTGAGAAGCAAAAAACCGGAACTTGTGGAGCAGGAGTTATGGGGTGTGCTGCTGGCGTATAATCTCGTGAGATATCAGATGATTAAAATGGCCAGTCAACTGAAAGGTTACTGGCCAAATCAGCTGAGCTTCTCAGAATCCTGCGGGCTGGTCATGAGGATGTTGATGACGCTTCAGGGTGCATCGCCGGGTCGTATCCCTGAACTACTGCGAGATCTGGAGAGTATGGGACAGATGGTGAAGCTGCCGATAAGAAGAGAAAGAACCTTCCCGAGAGTGGTGAAAGAAAGGCCTTATAAATATCGAAAAGCGAAGAAAAACAGCCAGTCAGTTGCTTAACTGACTGGCATTACCACCTGATAGGAGGTTATATTTTTCATCTCATAACAATACAGGTGAAATAATGAGAAGACGTTTCAGCCGACGTTTTTCTTCCTCCAGATCTTTCATCTTTTTGATATAAGAAGCCTCTATACCGCCAAACTTCGCTTTTCAGTTGTAATACGAAGCCTTGGATATTCCTGCTTCGTGGCAAACGTCTTTGACGGTACGTCCGGCTTCAACGGACTTCAAAACGGCGATGATCTGGTGTTCGGTAAATCGGGCAGCAATCTCCTCAACAGGATATAATCAGTATGTCGGAAGATCTATAAAAGTGAATGGTTCAGTTTATCGGGATGCTTACAAGCCCTCCTGTGAAGACCGCTTAACGAATAGAATAGAGTAATGTTTATTACTGCGAGATTAAACAGACAATTGCGTGTGGCCCTGCTTGGCTATGTGTTCCACATAAACATACAGCATTTTTTTACGGGGTAGTAAGTAAATTTTTTGCATAAAAAAAGTGATCTTTTTCTATACTATCAGTGGCACTGATTTGATATCTAATTTTTACATTTTGAATATGACCACCATCATTTATCTATGATAGCGGTCATGCTTAACAGTAAACACTCACCAAAAGAAGATGAATATTCTATCTTTTAAGATTGATAGTAATCTTAGTCCAGTGGACAAACTCGAATAATATGACCATCTGGATCATTGATTAAAAAAGTACGGCCGAATACATCAGTGTAAGGTTCTTTTATGATATTGATTTTAAAATCTTTTTGCATTTTCCATTCAGTGAAGAGCTTATCTACATCTTCTCCTGTTGGCAGCATAATGCCGATTTCAGAAAAGCGTGGAATGTCTGCTATGGGTTCTTCTCCGCCTGACCAGATAGCAAAAAGCGCATCGCCAGACGACGGGAAGGCAACATAGCGGGGGGTTACGAATACCGGTTCTTTCTTAAAGATAAATCTGTAAAAATCAGTTGAGCGCTCAACATCTGAGACGTAAACCAATTGCAAGTTTGGGGTTATTGCAGGGCTGGCTAAATCAGTCATGATTCCTCCTTTTGTATACTAAGCGAAACAGGCTTTTCCATTCAAATTTTAATTCATTACTTTACCTTAATCGTTTAACAGTATTTACGCAATGCTTTTGCAGTAATTGTTCTTTGATTGAGGTTTTTCTAAATATAACTGACAATCATTGGGTAATAATAATCATTGATGTTTCTTAAATAGTGTGTTTTCGCTATTTTTTTTGCATGCATTATTTTCGGTGATTAAATTTTTAAATTTATTATTATTCACCTAATGATTATTCATCTATTGGATGGTAACTTATTTTTCAATAAAAAATATATTACTGAAGTTGACTGTTTTAAATTTGGAGGTTAAAAAATTAGCGTTTTTAACCTCCCGTTAACTTAATTTAAACATCTTAAATTATGGGGTTTTGCGTTGGTTTAATAAAATGAGGTTTTATTTATGTATCTGTCTGATGAAGATGCGAATCGTGCTCGTGAAATTAACCGTAAAACAGTCTCGCAGTATTTGTCATCAACTCGCGGAAATGCTCGCCTTAAAAGGCATAAGTTATTTATTGAAGATGGTGAAGGTGGTCTGTGGACCACTGAGACCGGCGAACCTATAATTATACGTGGTATTAAAAATTTAGAAAAACACGCAAAATGGTCTCTTGAATGTTTCCCTGACTGGGAGTGGTATAATATTAAGATATTCACTACCAACAATCCTGACCATGTTTGGGTTGAGTGTGACGGTCGAGGTTTGATTCGCTTCCCCGGATATCCTGAAAGTTATTATGAAAACCACTTCATTCATTCATTTGAGCTACGTGATGGCCTGATTGTCAGGAATCGCGAATTTATGAACCCTGTCACTCAATTGAAATCTTTAGGTGTAGAGGTTCCACGTATCAAGCGTGAGGGTATTCCCTGCTAATTATTGTAAGCATTTCAATGCCTACATTGATGCTGAGTCTTTTTTCTAAAATGGCAGAGTTATCTGATGTACAGAACATTAAAGTCTGAGCCTTATAGTTCACTTGATCTCATCATACCTGATGATCAGCCTCTGACGTGGAATATAGAACCGCAGCGTTGTGCGTTACTAGTTCACGATATGCAGCGCTATTTTGTTAACGCCCTGCCGAGCGAGCCTATCGACAAGGTTATTCATTCAATTTCACTGGTACTAAAGTGGGCAAGGATAAATCATATACCGGTATTTTATAGTGCGCAGCCAGGTGGAATGACTCTGGATCAACGCGGCTTGCTGAATGATTTATGGGGCCCTGGAATGAGGACGACTGAAGATGAGCGGAGGATTATTACTGAGCTGACTCCTTCCTCGGATGATACAGTTTTAACTAAATGGCGATACAGTGCTTTTTATCGTTCTCCTCTGGCCGAAATGCTAAAAAAGGACCAACGTGACTCCCTGATCATTACAGGTGTTTATGCATCAGTAGGAATATCTGCGACCGCTATTGAAGCTTTTACGCAAGATATTAAACCCTTTGTTGTAGCCGATGCAGTTGCGGATTTTTCACTAGCAGGGCATCAGCAGGCAATCAACTATCTTGCTGATAATTGCGCCCAAATAATCTCAACGGATGGGGTGATAAATAATGTCTGATTTTCTAACGCAGATTCTGTCACAGCCACAAAAACCGTATGCTTTACTTTATCGGCCCGCAGTCTCGTTGGACAAAATTGAAATTTTACAGCTTACTTGCGAAAAGACTCATTTTCTTGACAAAGCTCTTAGCGCAGATAGTCATCATGGAAAACTTTTAGTTGTTCCGTTTTGTCAGGTGGCGAAACGTGGCTACCATGCTATCAATGATGAAACACCGATTCTTAGCATGCCAATTACTTCCCGACAATGGTTGCCATTGTCGGAAGCAATTAATAGGCTGCCAGATTTGCCTATTTCGGTCACGAACACTCACTTTAATCTTGATGATACTCAGTTTGGACAACGTATCAGTCAGTTAATCGAACAGGAAATAGGGCAGGGAGCAGGTTCAAATTTCGTGCTTCATCGTAAACTACGTACTTCGCTTGTAGATTATCATCCTGAACAACTTCTGAGCCTTTATCGCCGCCTTTTACAGACTGAATCCTCCGCCTATTGGTGTTTTTTGATAAATACTGGCGATGAAGCTTTTATCGGTGTATCTCCAGAATTACATGCATCACTGAATAACGGTGAGATGTACATGAACCCTATCAGCGGGACTTTCCGTTATCCCGAGCAGGGCGAAACAATCGAAGCTCTGATTGAATTTCTCAATAATCAGAAAGAAACCAACGAGCTTTATATGGTGGTGGATGAGGAACTGAAGGTAATGTCCGGGCTGTGTGAGCGTGGAGCGCAGGTTAGTGATTTGCGTCTCAAACAGCTAAGTCAGGTTATTCACACTGAATATGTTCTGAAAGGGAAAACGCAGGCCAGTGTTGCAGATATTCTGATTGAAACGTTACCAGCACCAACGGTCATTGGCAGCCCAGTGCAAAATGCCTGTCAGGTTATTGCCCGATATGAGCCAGAGGGGCGCAGATATTATAGCGGCGTGGTCGCCTTGGTTGACGGTACACATGATAGCCCCCGTCTGGACTCGGCTATTTGTATTCGTACGGCTGAAGTTACTGCTGATGGAAAAGTGGAGATTGGTGTTGGGGCAACGATAGTCCGCGATTCCGTCCCTTTGGATGAAGCGGAAGAAACTCGAAGTAAAGTGCAGTCACTTTATGCTGCATTGACGCAGGACAGTCTGCCCGCCAAACAGAAAGTGACACCTGCCAGCCTCGCAGGATTAGAGCTGAGTGATAATCTGATAGTTCGCTCTTTGATGAAGGAGCGTAATAACAGGATCTCGCAGTTCTGGTTGAGTGAACCTGAGCAGCGCTACCGTCGACAATATTGCTTCGCTGACAAGAAAATACTTATTCTCGATGGTAATGATGCTTTTACTTCCATGTTTAAAACACTTTTTTCATCACTGGGCGCACTTGCTCATGTGGAAAAAGTCTGTAGCAGTATTGATCTACAGGGTTGGGATTTAATCGTAGCTGGGCCGGGCCCAGGAAATCCACTCGATGTTAATGACTTCAGAGTTAATGCAATGCGCGAAGCCATTACAAAAATGAGAGTGTCCGGCCAGCCTTTCTTTGCTGTTTGCCTGAGCCATCAATTGCTTTGTCTGCAACTTGGCTTACCAGTTGCACCTCTCTCTCCGCCCAACCAAGGAGTACAGAAAAAAATCTGTCTGGACAGTAACTTTGAAACAACCGGTTTTTATAACACGTTCTGTGCCCGCGTTAATGCTGTTACGCAATCTCAAATGCGCCAAAGGGGTATAGAGGTTTACAGCGATATAGAAAATGGGGAAGTTCATGCGCTTCGATCCCCCTCATTTTCGTCAGTACAGTTTCACCTCGAATCGGTACTCACTTTAAATGGACAAGCACTGCTCGAAAGCTTTGTCGCTCCTCTTTTCCAAAAAAATTATTCAGGGATTGCTTCTTAATGGAAGGATGTCAGGTTGATTACACGGTTCTAAATGCCTTCACTCATTCTCCTCTCGAAGGAAATCCGGTGGGTGTTTTTCATGATACAGAAAAGCTTTCTGATGCAGTCATGCAGGCGATTGCGCGTCAGCTCCAGCTTTCTGAAAGTACTTTTATCAGCGAAAAGACTGCTGGTGGTCAGGCTCGCGTGCGAATTTTTACGCCTGTTAATGAATTGCCCTTTGCTGGCCATCCGTTGATGGGAACCGCCAGTGCATTTTCACGGCGCCATGGTCTGGATCAATTTGTATTTCATACTGCTCTTGGCGCCGTCAGAATTTCGGTTAAGCACCATACCGAAACACTCAGCACAGTGAAAATCAACGTTCCTCCAGCAAGAACGGTTCCTTTTAATGAAGAAAAGCGTCTGCTTAAGGCGCTGGGGCTGAAACAGAGTGTGCTTCCTGTGGAAATGTACGATGCAGGAGCCAGGCATGTACTGATTTCCGTCGACAGTGTTGAAACCTTACGCGCGATACGGCCAGACCATCAGGCGCTGGCCGAATTTGAAAATCTTGCAGTGAACTGTTTTGCGTGGTGCGGATTTCAGGCGGAAAACCGCATGTTCTCACCAGCTTATGGAGTAAAAGAAGATGCTGGTACCGGCTCAGCTGTCGGGCCAATAGCACTTCACCTAATGAAGCACGGACAGTTAAAAGCTAACGAGCAACTCATGATTGAGCAGGGAATTTTGCTTAATCGCCGCTGCGTTATGTATGGCGAAATCAGACAAGAAAATGAAAGTGTTTCTCATATCGAACTTTCTGGGCAGGTTACCTTGTTTTCCGATTGCAGGGCTTGGCTGAGCAACAGCGGAAAATGATTCGCTTAATTTGAATGTGCTGCTTTAGGTATGAAAAGTGAAAAAACTTGAATCGCTAACCGGAATAATGGATCTTCCTTTTCCGCAATATGACGCGGCGCCTGCGGCGCCTTATGAACTTTTACACAACTGGGTGCAACTGGCACATCAGGAAAATGTACGTGAGCCTGATGCATGGACCCTCGCGACCCGAAGTGACGCGGGTATTATTTCAATGCGCACCATCTTTCCAGTCCGGATGAATGGCGAAGTTCTGTGGTGCGCTACTCATCTCGGCAGTCGTAAGAGTCTCGATATGTGCGCCAACAAAGCGGTCTCCTGCCATATTTACTGGCGTGAGCTGGGGCGGCAGGTGAACTTAACGGGTAGCGCAAAACTATTGCCAGATGATATCGCCGATCAAATCTGGCACAGCCGGGCTTCTGCATATGATCCAGTCTCCGTTGCATCTCATCAAAGTGAGCCATTAAACGACCTTCCTGCTCTGCAAGCGACGATAGCTGAAATGGGTTGTGGAAAGCTGCCACGTCCTGAACGTTTTGTAGTATGGGCGCTGGTTTTTGACACCTATGAGTTCTGGTCAGCATCGTCCACTCGAATCCATAAACGCCTGTTATACACACGCAGTGAGCTGGGGTGGAAAAATGAAAGATTACAGCCATGAAATAGATGCTGTCATGAAGGCAGCCCAGATAAATGACGCTGATAGCTTTGTTCAGGCATTAATGCGTTGGCACTTCTCAGAGAGAACTGGCAGTCCTTTTTGGTTGCGGATGCGTGAGCAGCTGAACTTTGACCCAATCAACTCGGTTAAAACGCTTAACGACCTGAGGCAGTTTAGTGATATCTCTCACTGCCTGCGCCAGGAGCCTGTAGCTAATTTAGTGCCGCGAGGCCTACCTCTGGATTTGCACCCTCAGGTTTATGAAAGCGGGGGCACAACAGGGGCTCCGAAATATGTTGTGGCTTACGATGATTGGATAGAGGCGCTCATTTCCTGGCGAATGTCAGGTTATCAGCATCGACCGGGCCGTCCGGCAGGTAATACGCTTGCAGCTATCCCCACTGGACCCCACATTGTCGGTGCCATAAATAAAGAACGAGCAGTGCGTTTGGGGGGGATGTTTTTTTCAATCGATATAGATCCTCGCTGGGTAAAACGTTCTCTGAGTGAAGGCGATACGGCAACTGTTCACAGGTATACACATCATCTTGTTGACCAGGTCCGAAACACTCTGATCAATCAGGATATTCGGTTTCTGGTTACCACTCCACCTGTGCTTCGTGAGTTGCTTAAACGTCCAGAAGTTGTGTTGCAAATGAAACAGTCTCTCGCGCAGATCACACTTGGAGGTACTGAACTCAACTTGGATGAAATTAAATTCATCGCGAGTGAAATTCTGCCTGACTGTGAATTCAGTGCCAGCTATGGCAGTACTTCAGCATTGGGCGTATCTCGCTCTTTACTGATTACGCCTGAAAGCAAACAAGTTATTTATGACAGTTTCTCTCCTTTTATTACCTATGACGTTGTCGACAGTATCAATGCTCAAACTGTCGATTATGGCGAACGTGGAAACGTGATTGTTACCCACCTTTCACCTTGGGCTTTTTACCCACGTGTGGCAGAACGGGACACTGCCGTCAGACTACCTGGGGTGTCCGGTTTTGCGGGGGACAGGTTGGCTGATATCGCACCACTGAAAACCAGCGAAGGACGTAAGGTTATTGAAGGGGTCTACTGATGCTACACATTGCGCAAACCTGTTCTCATGTTAATGCCGATGAACTGCCGGTTATTTCTGCTATGACGTCGTTACGCTCACCGCATTTTTTGCGTCAGCGAGAGGTAGTAAACATATATGAGCAGCCCATAGCTTTACTGGAACAGTCCCCTAGCGTATTTGCAAACTACGTAATTGCACATCTGAGAACAAGTCCTGTACTGGATCGCGCCAACCGACAAAAAGCACTGCAACAGGCCGGAAAATTATTTGCAGGGTCGGTGCTCTGTGGCATGAGTCTTACGGAATATAACAAGGAAGTTTGCGCTCTTACGGGTTTACCGCGAACAGTTGTGGATAGTGCCAGCGATAAAATTGCACAGTCTATTTCTCATGCGCTGGCATTTGCTTTAAAGGGGATTCCTTATGGCGTGCCCCTGCTGGAAAGTCAGGCCACGGACAGTTACTTCTGCGCACAAAGCGCCAGGCGTGGTGACGTGCTTGCTGTAATAGCCCCCGGTAACGGAACTGGTGTTCATGCTCTATGGCCACAGGCGATAGCGCTGGGCTATCGAGTTGTGCTTCGACCGTCGGAACGTGAACCGTTGACTGCACAGCGTGTGGTAGCGGCAATGGTGGCAGCGGGATTACAGGATTATGTGATCCTATTACCCTGTGAATATGAGGTGGTAGAAACACTAATTGATGCTGCTGATTTAAGTCTTATTTACGGCGGTGATACGATAACTGCCCGTTTTGCTGATCGCAAAGATATTTTGGTGCAGGGGCCTGGACGTTCGAAAATTGTTATTGGTGCTGATTATCCTCAAGAAAAGGGACTAGAACTGATATTTGCTTCTGTAGCAGGATTGGGTGGCGCAGCCTGTGTTTGTGCGAGCAGTGTTCTTGTAGAAGGGGATGCCGAAGCTTTAGCTCGGGCATTCTGCGATTTTCTGTCCAAGAAAATGAAAGATCCAAATCAGCGTGCAGAGTGGCTTACTCATTTATCGCCACAGAGATATAGCTGGTGGTGCGACCAAGTAGATCTTTATTCTTCGGTATTAGTTGAAACGCCACAGGTTTTTAAATCTGCCCGAAATACATATCAAGTGATGCCGCTTGTTATGCAGGCATCCGCATTTAATGATCCTCTGGTCCAACTGGAGTTGCCCGTGGCCGCAGTGACTTTCTCCTCCTTTAAAAAAGGAGATGATTTAAATTCTCTTGCGCCTGCGCTAGTGGTCACAGTGGCATCGAGCAATAAACTTTTAATTGATGCGGTCGCAAACGTGCCTAGTGTTAAAAATTTTTACATCGGACAGGTGCCAACTGTGTGGATGCATCCCGATGTTCCCCACGATGGCTACTTGGCCGAGTTTCTGATGAAAACTCGGGGATACTGCGTAAAGAATTCTGAGGGTGAACATAGCAGAGTGAATTAATTTTTACATTTAAATTTATTTCTAATTTTATTCAGGTGCTAATTATGAAAAATAGTCATCATAGTGAATATGATAAAGCTGATTTCCAGGGCGTATATCAGGGTAAGACATTAATTGATAGTGCTGAGATAAACGTTGTACCTTGGGATATTGGTCAGGCGCAACCTGCAGTTTGTGATATTTTCGATAATGAAAATGCTGGCAGGCTTCTTGATGTTGGTTGTGGTCTGGGACTTAATGCTCATGCAGCTGCGCAAAGAGGTTTTCAGGTTACGGCCCTAGACAGTTCATCTGCGGCGATTGAAAAATGCAAACAAAAAGGTATGAATGAAGTTCGATTTCTAATTGCCAGTGCCTGTAATACAGGACTGGATGAAAAATTCGATATCATACTTGATTCTGCACTTTATCACGCACTCCCTTCTGATGAACGGTTGACGTATTTGCAGGAGATGCGTCGCTTAGCGCATGAAGATACCAGAATGCATATCATAACATTTGCACCCGCCAAAAATGGTATGCCATTGCCGTTGGCCATACATCTCTCTGAAATTTGCCACAATGCCGAAAATGCTGGATGGGATATTATTTTTGTTAATCGTGTCGAATATAAAGGGAACGCTCAGGCAATTGCTGATTTCTGTAAAAAGAAAAATTTGATCATATTGACGGATGAGACGGGATTCACTCGTTTACCTTGCTGGCATGTGGTGTTTAACGTTCGATAATAGCCTCTTTATTCAGGTGGATTGATTTTGAGAAACAAAATGGCCTTCTTCGGTCTCTGTCTCGGTTTCTTTATTATTATGATGGATACTACGACAGTGCCCTTGGTTTATACCTCGCTAATAAATGAATACCAGGTGACGCCAGCCATGGCTGCGTGGGTGAATAATAGTTATTTAATTACCTATGCCGGTTTCCTGTTGTTTGGCGGTCGACTTGGTGATGCAATCAATCGCAAAGCGGTGCTTTATTACGCCCTCATTATTCTTGCAATTGGTGCATTAATCAGTGGTTCTGGGCAAACGCTGATACAGGTCATTCTGGGGCGGGCGCTGAGGGGGGTAGGGGCCGGACTTTTAACTCCGCAAAGCATGGCCTTTATTTCAATCATTTTTACACAAGGAGGGCGCGGTACTGCACTGGGTATCTGGGGCGCTGTTGCTGGTATAGCAACAGCAACCGGACCCGTTGTGACTCAGGCATTCCTGCAAACAGCTGGCTGGCGATGGATTATGTGGATTAACATCCCAGTTGCTTTGCTTGCTCTGATAGTTGCTGTTATCTGTCTTCCAGCCACACAGGGTAACGGCGCTAAAAGTAAAGAATTGCTAAGTAGCGCCGCAGCAGGCATTGCGCTGGCTGCAATACTTCTTGGTTTAGAGCTTCTTAACGGTGGTTTGCAGGGAATAACAGCAGGCCTGCTTTTATTATTACCCGGTATTTTGCTCGTCGCTTTCATGCTGCGCGGTGAATTGAAAAATCATAAGCAGTATCTTTTGCCATCTGAGCTCTGGCAGGATCGATCCTTCCTGCGCACATGTCTGATTTCCGGTTTGCTCGGCTTTGGCCTGACAGCGTTCTACCTGCCGCTGGCTTTTTTAATTGAGCTGCGTATGGGTTTTGGGCCTGTAGCGATTAGCGCCATCATGGTGACAATTGCTCTGGCAAACGCACTGGTGGGTCCATTTGCTGGACACTTTTCGGATAAGACAGCTCCAGAAACACTGATTCGCTGGGGAATGTCCTGCTTCGCAGTTGCCACCATGATAATTGGTGTTACCGGATTGATGACTTACGGTGGATTTGTAGCTTTTATCATTATTATTGCCGCTATGGCACTGGCAGGCGTAGGGACGGGATTGGCCTTTGCCCCCCTTGCTAATCAGGCTTTCAGCCGGGCAACGTTTAACACTTTTGGACGGGCAGCCGCTTTTTTTAACGTGGTGCGCCAAATGATGAGCGCGTTGGGTAGTGTGGCAATAGCCATATTTTTTGATCATCTGCTTCATAAATCTGAAACGACAATTATGACGAATGAAAATTCGTTATTTTCCTCTGGCTCTCCATCCATTGCTCTTGCTGCATTCGGCTGCTTCCTGATTATTGCCGGATTGCTGGGCGTGGGTGCCTGGTTATCACGGACTTACCCTATTGTTCAATCTGTTATTAAGGAATCAAAATAATGAATACCTGGCTTATCAGTGGATGTTCCAACGGACTGGGTCGATGCTGGACGGAATCTGTTATTCGTGAGCATGGGGATCGAGTCATTGGAATTACCCGTTCGGCAGACGCTGCACAAAAGATGACAGCTCTTTACCCAGAGCATTTTATTCCTTGTGTCGCTGATGTACGAGATGAAGAGTATCTGGCCCAAATACTACCGCAACTGGTTCAGGATATCGGTATACCAAGTCGGATAGTAACGTCCGCTGGCTATGCCCAATTTGGCACGCTTGAGGACCTTTCTACAGCACAACTAAGACAGCAGTTCGCAACCAATGTTGAGGGAACACTCAATGTTATTAAACCACTGCTACCGCTGATGCGTCAGCTAGATGAGGCTCGCATCCTACTGGTGTCCAGTATGAGTGGTGTGGCGTGCTGGCCTCTTCTGGGGGCTTATCAGATGAGCAAGCATGCGATTGAAGCTATGGGGCAAACCCTGCGTCATGAACTTGAGGGGACGTCTATACAGGTCGGCGTAATTCAGCCAGGACCTTATCGTACTGGCTGGGCAACCACTTCCGCACAACGCCAGGCTATTGGTCCTGAATATGATGGTGAGGCATTAAAAAAGCGAGCCACTTGTGGCTTTAACATTGAAGACCCTGAGGCCAGTCTACCTTTCTTCTGGAAGATGTTTAACACACCAGAGATGCCGGAAATGCTTGCGACGTCAGCAGAGTTTGTTGACCTGATTTGCGCGCAGGCAGAAGAGAAAATTAAAAAATGGAGGGCTTCTCTTGCTTAAGAATAATGATTTACTAAGACGCTGGTTAAACCCTGTCGATATTTTGCAGTCTTCCTGGTCAGAAAAAGCACAGCAGGATTCGCTGAAGCAAGGGGCTGAGGATGAGTTAAAGGGTTCCCCATTATTGCGCATACTTGACGAAAGCGATCTTCGAGAAACTGGCACACTGCGTGAGGTGGTCGCTGTATGTCGTGAACTCGGTAAAACAGATGCTTCTCTTGGCTGGCTTGTGGGTGTTGCAAATTCTGCATGGTCGATGCGCGCCAATTTCCCTCTGCCTGATGAGGTAAGTGCGGATATGCGTGAAAACGCCATGCTGTCAATGGTACTGGGTCGCCCCGGAAAGCTTAAGCCTGCCACCGATGGTCAAGGGTGGTGTTTGAACGGTAGCTGGAAATATGCGTCAGGTTACCCCTGTTCCTCACATTTCTTTTGCCTCGCGGCAGCTCCCTCCGGAGAAGTGCGCGTTGTACTCGTTCCGTCAAATCAAATGATCGTTGTAGCTGATTGGCAGTCAACTGGCTTGGTTGGAACGCAGAGCGTGACCGTGGAAGCAAGGGATATCGCTATTCCTGAGACTTTCACTATTGCATACGCACCAGTTCTTTCTGGTAATGCACTTTCAGAACGAGGAAAGGGTTCTTACGCCCGTTACTTTACTGGCGTATTGATGAACTGTCTTCCCGCCACACTATTGGGGGCAACAGAGAGTGGCATTGAGTTAGTACTTTCTGAGTTTAACGCCCCTGTCGCTGGCAGTTCTTATACTGCAATGAGTAATTCTGGTGCAGCACGTTACGAGATTGGACGGCTCTGTTCAACCTTCGATCTGCTTGTGCGGGCAGCAGAGTACAACGCTTCAGTTATTGATAGTGCTGCGCAAGAAGGCAGGGCGCTGGAAAGTGAAGAGCGCGTAGCGATTCGCGGTCGGGCTACTCAGATAATGCGAGGTTGCGTTGATATTGTTCAGGCTTTGTTGTGGCTGCGAGGTTCTTCTGCCTTAGAGAAAAATAGCCCCTTGGAAAAAATCTGGCGTGACGTAAATGTCGGGGCTCGGCATGGTGGTTTCGCCAAACTTGTCCCTGAGGAGCTGGAAGGAATAAGCGCCTTGAAGGGAGATCTTTCATCACTGACACAAATGTACTGACATATTGGCATCTGTAGATGCGTTGTTACTGCGACAGCGCCACTACGTAATCAATTAGAGGCGAGCAAGAAAATGATGCAGAAATTAACTCCCATGCAAGTCAGTACAAAATTAAAAATGCTCAATATCTCGCTAAACCGCATGCTTATGGAAAATCCAGAAGCTATGGCAGTAAGTGATGGTGAAACTCACTTAACGTGGAAGCAAATGTATGAACGTGCAGTTCAAATCGCCGTACATTTCAATAAAGCGGGTATGGTGTCAGGACAACGGCTTGCTCTTGATGGCCCACGGTCAGTAGAACTTTATCTGATGGTTTTAGCATGCCTGCTATCCGGTATTTCATTTATTTCAGTACCAAGAAATATGAGTAAAGAACAAAAGTACCAGTTTACTGCAAGCACGGGGTGTGCAGGAATTTGCTCGTCATCATGCAAATTTGAAGAGCTACATAACACTCACGCTGGAGAGTGGTATCTTGGTGTAACACTTGGTGAAAGTCGGTCCGGATATAGTAACGAGGTGTACTGCGTAAGGACCTCTGGTACCACTGGAGAGCCTAAACTTGTGCCAATCCACATCGCTCAGATTAATTCATTTTTGCAAAATACCTATAGCGAAATCTCTGTTCGGCAAGGATTTAACTGGTCGTGGATTCACGATCTCTCGTTCGACTTTTCTATTTGGGAGTTGTTTGGCGCACTGAGTTATGGTGGTTGCTTGGTAGTCATCAGCGAACAGATGAAAAGTGATCCTGCCCAAACCCGTGAGATATTGCAAAAGGCCAATGTGCACTTACTATCCGTCACGCCGTCAGAATTTCGCTACCTGTTTGGTGGGCAGTCACCGGCGATTTTAAATCACCTATGTCTTAGGTTGATAGTATTTTGTGGTGAGAAGCTGACAGCTGAAACCCTGCGTGTGTTTTTCCCCGCTTTTGATGAACTCAAAGTACAATTGCTGAATACTTACGGTCCCTCGGAAGCAACTGTTTTTTGTTCAGCCTGGAGGGTGAATGCGGACGATTTTAAATCCGATATTATTCCAATTGGTAAACCATTTCCGGATATGAATTTTTCTCTGGAGGAATGCAGGGAAGAGGGGGGGGGGAATTTAGTATTACGCGGGGGGCAGGTTTTTTCTGGTTATGAAGGCCGCGATCCTATACTTGCGGGTTATTTAACCGGTGATATTTGCCGCTGTGATAACGAAGGGGTTTGGCATTATATTGGCCGTAATGAAGGTTATTATAAGATAAATGGATTTCGAGTTGATCCTCTGGAAGTTGAGGAGTTCCTTCAATCTATACCTGGTGTATGTGAGGCTGTAGTCTGGCTGGAAGAATCCGTAACTGCGTCGCCAATATTAAAGGCTTGTGTAAATATTTCGGTAGGTGTTAATTTAAGTACTCGTGATCTCAGGCGTGCCTGTGTCAGAATGTCTCCATGGTTAAGACCTGCACATTATTTGATTGTAACCCAAAACGAATGGCCTATAAATTCACGTGGAAAGTCAGATCGCGCAGAGATAAAAAGGAAGTTTTATGGAATTTAAAAGTAATAGCCATAAAATTATTATTAATGAGATTAAATCTATGCTAAATGAAACAGACGTCAGGTTGGATGATAATTTCACTGAGCTAGGAGGGAATTCAATCATGGCCATAATAATAGCAAATAATTTGCAAAAAAATTATTCTATTAAAATAGAGTTAGCTCAATTGTTGGGCGGCCAGATTGGCGAGATTGAACTAATACCGCTGGACAAATAAATGAAAATACTAAGTACAGGGCACGCGTTATCGCAAGCTACCCGTCTGGAGGAAATTGTCCATCCTAATCAGCTACAGTTAGATGCAATAGGCCGTGCGGGTTATAAGCAATTCTGGACTGAATCTCGGAGCGTGCGGCTAATGGTTGCCTCAGCTGCACGAAATGCACTGGATCAGTTCAATATTGCATCCGAGAAAGTAGGGTTCATTGTCGCTGGGTTTTCGGGAGTTCCCGATTTTATTGGTATCGACTTAGCCTGTCAGGTTGGAGCAGAGCTAAATTGTCATCAGATTAGAACGCTCAACTTAGTTGAGGGCTGTGCCACTGCTGTAAGCGTATGGAAGCACGCAGCTTCACTTTGTGCTGAGATGCCAGAAGGTAAATTAGGACTGGTAGTTCTGGCGCAACGCATCAGCGATACGCATCAGGATAGGTTTGGACTTATGAATGCTGCTTTAAGTGATGGTGCAGTTGCTTGTGTAATAGGAAAGGCAACGAGATATGCAGATCAGCCCGGATTGCGCTTCATATCTACAGAAGATATCTCTGATTGCCGTTATGTAGACATGATGCGCATAGAATGCGGTGGTGGACAATTACCTTTTCTACCTGAAGGGCGTGATAGCAGAAACGATAAATTAGGGCGGGAACGGATTATGGAAAATTATCATTTTTCCGCTCAAGATTTAATGGATTTCTTAGCTTTACGAGCAGATAACAGCGTCAATGTCATTCGCCGTGTATTGGAAAATTCTGTGTGCCGAGATACTCCTCCTTTTCTACTACATACCCTTGAAGGAAAACAGAGCATAGAAAGCCTTTGTCAACGAATTGGCATTCCCATTGAGAAAAGCAATCTTAGCCTATTATCAGAATTAGGGCATGTAGGTTGCGCCGATCCGTTATTATCACTTCATTTGATGATGCAGAGAGAAGAAATTAAGCTTGGAGAAGAGGTTGTAATGAGTACTATTTCTACAGGTATGAAATGGGGCGCATCACTTTTCAGGTATGATGCCGCTGCCAGCAAAAAGGATTTAAGCTATGAGCTGGAAAGGAATAAAAACTTATGCTAGCACTAAGTGGAGTCAATGTTATCAAAGTAATTATTGTTTCAGGCTTGGCTTTATGGAATTTACTGGAAGGTATAGGGCTGGTTAAAGATTTCACTGGCGCACAAAAAATGGTAGGCAGGATCATGAATATGGAAATGATAGAAGCACCACCTGCCGTGCCTACAAATCTGATGAGCCGCCGCATTAATTATCCTTTCTTACATAAACTAGGTGCAGTAATACTAATAGTATTTAATTTTACGTGTGCATTACTCCTGTTTATTGCCGTGTCTAGTGTGATTCGTGAGGCGCCCACCCCTACCGGAGTTAAATTATTCCTTGAATGGAGCAACTATGGTCTGGCTGTATTTATAATAATGGGTTTTTCGTTAAGTTTCGTTGGTCTATGGTTCGCCTACTACATAAAGCAGAGTGAGCTAATGATTACCCACTTTTTATTGATTATTCTGGGAATAGTAGCGGCCGGATTTATTAATTTTTCGTAAAATTTCATTAGATGTTTGTTGCTGTACCCCTGCGCTAATGTCTAGACTGCTTTCTTTTCTAATTGTGAAATGCAGACATGCGGAATGAGGGCACAACGCGATGGGTTTGTACAAACGGCTGACGATATTACTTTGCAGGGGCGGGCGCCACTAATTATCGCAGCCGTTTAACCTCCTTACCAGCCGATTCTGCATCGCCATATTGGCGTACTCAAAGTGTAGTGGTCAACTAAAACTGGGCACTGCGTTAGAGTTTTTCCAGTATCTATTTTCTGACTCGTTTGGTGGCAACCCACCGTTATATTCGTGCGGCCTGAGTGTGCTGTAATCCCCAGCGATATAGTCCGTCATTGCATGAGCGACGGGTAATCCCCCCGAAAAAGCGGTGTGTTTATAAGTAGAATTTTCTCGTAATCTGAACTGGGGAGATCTCTATGAAAAAATCACGTTTTACTGACAGCCAGATCATGTCCATCCTGAAGCAAGCCGAGGCCGGAACACCTGTGGCCGAACTGTGCCGCGAGCATGGTATGAGCAATGCCAGTTTCTATAAGTGGCGTTCTCGCTTTGGCGGTATGGACACCTCCATGATGACCCGTCTGAAAGAACTAGAAGACGAAAACCGTCGCCTCAAAAAAATGTATGCTGAAGAACGGCTCAAAGCCGAAATCATTCAGGAGGCCATGGCAAAAAAGTGGTGATGCCATCGTGTCGAAAGCAGATGGCACAGGAAGCGGTCAGAAACCGAAACGTCAGTGTGCGTTTTGCCTGCCAGTTGTTTGTTGTCAGCGAAAGCTGTTATCGCTATCAGCCTCATCTGAATGAAGAAAATGACCTCATTGCTGACTGGCTGCTCCGCATCACTGACAGTCAGCGCAACTGGGGATTTGGTCTGTATTTTTTGTACCTGCGTAATGTCAAAGGCTTCAGGTTCAACCACAAAAGGGTGTACCGGATTTATTGCGAGTTGTCGCTGAACATGCGAATCAAGCCGAAAAAACGACTGAAACGGGATAAACCTGAACCGCTGGCGGTGCCTGAAAACAGAAACGAATGCTGGTCGATGGACGTCATGCATGATCAGCTATCGGATGGTCGTTCAGTCCGTTTGCTGAATGTTATTGATGACTTTAATCGTGAAGCACTGGCAATTGAGGTGGATTTTTCCCTGCCCGCCAGTCGGGTAATCAGAACGCTAGAACAACGTATTGAGTGGAAAGGAAAACTGACGGCAATACGGTGTGATAACGGGCCAGAATATACGGGGAAGATGCTGATGTCGTGGGCGGTTCATCAGAATATAACCCTTCGTTTTATTCAGCCCGGCAAACCTCAGCAGAATGCCTATATTGAACGATATAACCGGACGGTGCGTTATGACTGGCTGGGGCAATACCTATTTACATCACTGGATGAATTGCAGAATTATGCCACTCAGTGGCAATGGTTTTATAATAACGAACGTCCGAATATGGCGTTGAATGGCTACACACCGATGCAGCATATTCAACGCATAACCTGATTCTACTTATCACCTCCGCTAAAAATGGGGGGATTACCGTAGGCCTTGTATGAAATAATAACACGCTATCACCAGAGCAACTCGATGTGGCAGTTGTTGAACACGGTATGACCTCGAACAGCACATTTCCGGAAATAAGCGTAGGGTGGCTAAAGCGTCGCGGTATTAGGCTTAGAGATTTGGGCATAGGCCGTTACATTTATGCCGACGTTTTCTCTCGCTTTCTCTCGCAGCGTTGCTATATCCCGCTTTGGGGCGACGCCAAACATACGACTGTATTCGCGACTGAATTGTGATGGGCTTTCATATCCAACCTCGAAAGCCGCCGTTGAAACGTCACGGTGTTCGTTCAGCATCAGTCGTTTCGCCTCATTCAGGCGCAACCATTTTTGATACTGAATTGGACTCATCGCCGTCAGTTGCCGAAAGTGCTGATGGAATGATGGCGTACTCATCTGAGAATGGTGAGCCAACTCTTCAACCCGCAAGGGCAATGCAAAGTTCACCTTGAGCCAATCTATCGCCTTTCCAATCCGGTGCCCATGGCCATCGACGGCTGCAACTTGTCGCAGCCTGGCAGCCTGATCGCTCATCAACAACCTGTAGTGAATCTCACGTTGAATCATTGGCTCAAGAATGGGGATGGCCTCTGGTTCATCCAACAATGCCACTAGACGGCTGAACGGCGCTAAGATCGCCTCCGTGACGGTACCAATACCTACGCCAGTACTTACTGATCTATCCCTTCGCGGTGACAAATTGCCGTGGGCGATCAACTCAGCCAAAACTCGCTGATCCAGTTTGAATGCTAGCCCTAAGCACGGCTGATCACTGCTTGCCTCTGTGACTTCTGAGTTCGCGGGCAGGTCAAGCGATGTGACCAGAAATCGCGATGAATCATATTCGTAACCCTCACCACCGACCCACATCTTCTTGGCTCCATCCACAACCAGAACGATGCTGGGGGGAACCATACAACTGACTGGTGGAGCGGGTGCATTGCGGCGAAAGAGATCCAAACCCGGAATCGCAGTGCCGAAATCGCCTGTGCCAGGTGTGCGCTCACCGATGTCGCTAATCAGCGTACTCAGGTAGTCATCTCGTTGCTTCTTGGGGGATTGTGCAGAAATCATCTTGGCTCGCTCCTCTACGAATTTCACTTCTCACTGTAGCCTATCTGAGACGCGTAAGCCTATAGGGCCTGCAAAGGTTCATAGGATTAGGCATGTAAACCATAGAAATATGCTAATGGCGCTCAGGTCAAAGATTCTACAATCCTCACACCAAGAACGAGCATGTCTTGGCGCTTGGAATTAGTAGACACGCCAACAGGCCGAGCTGTGATAGCGGTTGGGTCTGGACTAGATAAAACAGAACAGTGGTCGTGTTACCAGAACCGTTTGTAGGTTGCGCTGGAACGCTCATCGGCAAAGTACCAAATCAATGAACAAAACGGGTATGTCAACGGCATGCCAGCATCTCCTGTGTTATGAGTAATGAGGAAATACTTACGTGTTATTAGATCGCAGCAGCCGACATTTTCATGGCGAAGAACGAAAAGCATGGGGCGCCGTAGTTGCGATGTCTTTGGCCGCCTTCGCTTTAGTCGCCTCGGAATTTATGCCTGTCAGCCTGTTAACACCTCTGGCAACTGACTTACTGATCACCGAGGGTCAGGCAGGTATGGGTATCTCGGTATCCGGACTGTTCGCCTTGTTCACCGCGCTTTTGATTACACCCATCGCCGCCAAGGTGGAACGCAAGCGCCTACTGTTATCTATGATCCTGCTTATGGTCATTTCTGGAACAATAGTTGCGTTCGCTGCCAACTACGAAATGTTCATGGCTGGACGAGCGCTCATCGGCGTGGCAATTGGCGGTTTCTGGTCACTTAGCGCTGCCACATCCATTCGTCTTGTTCCAGCCCATCAAGTGCCGAAAGCCCTTGCATTAGTCAACGGTGGCAATGCACTCGCCACGGTTATTGCAGCGCCAGTGGGCAGTTAACTCGGCGCTTTTATCGGCTGGCGATGGGCATTCTTTACCGTGGTTCCGGTTGCCATGATAGCACTTGCGTGGATCATGCTCAGCATGCCCAGACTGGCACCTCGTCCCACATCGTCAGGCTCGGGCAATGTTCTCCTGCTTCTCAAGAAGCCGCCCATCGCATTGGGGATGTTAGCGGTCGCGGGTTTCTTCATGGGCCAGTTTATGTTGTTCACGTACCTGCGACCATTCCTTGAAACGGTAACCCGACTCGATATCTCGATGGTGTCTTTCGTGTTGCTGCTGATCGGCGTCGGTGGCCTTATCGGTACGTTTCTGATCGGAGCCTTCCTGAAAGACGGCGGCCTGTACAAAACACTGGTCAGCGTGCCGATCATGATGGCGATAATCGCACTGGCGCTGGTGGAATATGGTGATGCCATGTTAACGACCGCAGTACTTCTGGTCATTTGGGGGCTAATCGCGACGGCGACGCCGGTGGCGTGGTTCACCTGGATTGCACGCTCGGTCCCGAATGACGTCGAGGCAGGTGGTGGCCTTTTCGTTGCCATTTGCCAACTCGCGATTGCTCTCGGAGGCACCGTCGGCGGAATCCTTTTTGACACGCTCGGCTACCGGGCGACGTTCGAAGTCAGTGCACTTCTGCTTGCTGCTACTGCCGTTCTCTCTTACCTCGCGGGCCGGTCAGCATCGCAGATGCCTATCTCCCCCATGTAGTGACAGACATTCTCAAACGCGCGCTGTGAGGCGAGCACTATTTACCTAATCCTGAAGGAGTAAAGCCATGACCCGTTTATTTTCTCCAACGATTTTCTTCAAAGTTGCACTCATCACAAGTGCTATATCAATGGTCGGCGTACAGTCAGCTACGGCTCAGACTCAGGCGTCTACAGCAGACACACCGTTGCAATTGGTCCAAACTTGGGACAAGACCTTCCCCCAGAGCAAGAAAGTTGATCACCAGAAGGTCACCTTCAAAAATCGCTACGGCATCACCCTTGCCGCTGACCTGTATTTACCGAAGAACCGTGAGAATCAGAGCCTGCCTGCGCTGGTGGTTGGCGGTCCGTTCGGTGCAGTGAAGGAACAAGCATCAGGCTTGTACGCGCAAACGCTTGCCGAGCGCGGCTTTGTCACGCTGGCCTTCGATGCTTCCTATACAGGGGAGAGTAGCGGCGAGCCACGTAACGTAGCGTCACCGGATATTAACACTGAGGATTTCATGGCGGCGGTGGATTTCATCGGGCTGCAACCCTACGTCAATCGTGAGCGTATCGGTGTGATCGGCATCTGCGGTATGGGCGGCATGGCATTAAATGCCGTGGCTGCCGATAAGCGTGTTAAAGCCGTTGTCGCCAGTACCATGTATGACATGAGCCGTGTTATGTCTAAAGGGTATAACGACAGCGTGACGCCTGAACAACGGGAGCAGACGCTGGAGAAACTGAGTCGGCAGCGCTGGGAAGATGCAGCAAACAAAACACCGGCTTACCAACCGGCCTATAACCACTTGAAGGGCGGCGAAGCGCAGTTCCTTGTTGATTACGCTGACTACTATATGACGCCACGTGGTTATCACCAGAGGGCTGTCAATTCTGGTAACTCTTGGACGGTCACCACGCCGCTGTCGTTCATGAATATGCCGATCCTGACTTACATCAAGGAAATTTCGCCACGTCCTATCCTGTTTGTCCACGGTGAAAAGGCTCACTCACGTTACTTTGCGGAAACTGCCTATGAAGCTGCGGCGCAGCCGAAAGAGCTCTTGATCGTTAAAGGCGCCAGCCACGTTGATCTGTATGATCGCATGGACAAGATTCCCTTCGACGCGATGGCGACGTTCTTCAATAAATACCTGTAAAACCGATAAATTTGGGGGGAACATATGGATATCACCTACAACTTCAAAGGAAAAGTTGCCCTGGTCACTGGCGCAGCGATGGGAATGGGGCTAGCCACCGCACGCGCGTTCGCACGAAGCGGCGCGCACGTGGTGTTGGCAGATCGCAATGGCGAACTTGCTGTTCAGCATGCTAGCGCCCTCGTGGCTGAGGGGGCTAGCGCCTTGGGGTGACTTGTGATGTGACAGACGAAGCTCAGATCGCTTCGACTGTGGATCGAATCATCGCTGAATATGGGCAGTTGGACATGGCCTTCAACAACGCTGGCATCCAGGTGCCGCCATGTAATGCAGCCGAAGAGCCGGGAGAGGCATTCCAGCGGGTCGTGGCCGTCAACCAGTTTGGCGTTTGGGCAAGCATGAAGCATGAGCTTCGGGTAATGCGTTCCCGAGGAACTGGAGCAATTGTTAACAACTCATCGCTAGGCGGTCTGGTTGGACTGCCCGGTCGAGCGTCCTATCATGGTAGCAAGCATGCCGTTCTGGGCATGACCAAGAGCGCGGCAGTGGAGTATGCTGCTCTTGGCATACGCATCAACGCGATATGTCCAGGCACCATCGACACACCGATGGTGCAGGATATGCTCAGCGGACAACCAGAGGCGATGGCTGCGATCCTGAAGGAACACCCGATTGGGCGAGTGGGGCGGGACGATGAGATCGCCGCCGCGGTCCTGTGGCTGTGCAGCTCCGCAGCGAGCTTCGTGATCGGCGTCAGCCTGCCTGTGGACGGTGGCTTCACTGCCCATTGAATGCGCTGATATGGAATGGCAGCCCATCAATAGTGTTGGTGGGCTGCCTATATCGGTCACAACCTCTTGCATCGTGTCGAATTGACCGATGCGACGACAATCGCCCCAATCGGCTCTGCCATTCCCTACCGATTTACAGGGCCAGCACCGGACTCGATGCGCGTGGATGCAGATGGCAATGTCTACGTGGCGATTTATGGGCAAGGCCGGATTATGGTCTTCAACCGTAACGGCATTCCCATCGGACAAATTTTGTTGCCTGAGAGGGATAACGGGCAGAACTTGCATTCAACCAGTCTGGCTATACGGCCTGGTACAAATGATCTTTATGTCGTTTCCAGCGATGGCCCTGGCGGACAGCAGGCCGCTATTTTCCACTCAAAGGTTTTTGGCTTAGGTCTTACACCCGAGGTAGTTCATCAGTGAAAGTTTTCAATATCTGGTTTGTGATCAAAGTGGGGCTGATTATTGCTCTTGTGTCTGTACTGGCCGTGGTTGCTTATCTGCAGCATCCCTTGTTTGGTCAGCTTCCAACTGAGGAGCAATTGGCACGCATCACGCAGTCGCGGAACTACCTTCAGGGAGAATTCCGAAACCAACTCGAAACGCCGTTACTGACAACCGATGAATCACAGTTCTCAATCATGTTAAGTAACAGTTTCGGCAACAATGGCAATCCGCGGCCTCCGGGCGCGCTCCCTGCGATGAAAACAGATCTCAAAGCCCTTGATGTAAAACGGGATTTGGTAGTCTGGCTGGGGCATTCGTCATACTTTGTACAAATGGCTGGGAAACGCATCCTGATTGACCCAGTGTTCAGTGCCAACGCCGCGCCAATCCCGTGGGCCAACGAGGCATTTGAGGGCACAAATCTGTATAGCGCACAGGACATGCCTGACATTGATGTATTGCTGATCAGCCACGATCACTACGACCATCTGGACTATCCCACCGTTCTGGCGCTTCGAGACAAGGTCAAACGAGTGGTCGTTGGCCTTGGCGTTGGGGCGCACTTCAAACGTTGGGGCTACTCTGCTGACCAGATTCAGGAAGCTGACTGGAATGACATCGTCAAGGAATCTCCTGAGCTGGATATCCACGTCGTTCCGGCCCGACATTTTTCCGGTCGTACGCTGACGCGGGACCAGTCACTCTGGGTTGGTTTTGCGCTATTATCGCCGCAACGTCGTATCTTCTTTAGTGGCGACTCAGGGTACGGCCCGCATTTCGCCGCAATCGGCCAGCAACTAGGACCCTTTGATTGGGCAACGGTCGATACAGGGCAGTATGACCCGCGCTGGGCTTATGTGCATATGAATCCCGAAGAGGCTGCTCAGGCTGCTGAAGATTTGAGGGCACGCACGTTTACACCAGGCCATGCAGGCCGCTTCTCAATCTCGCCTCACGACTGGGATGACCCGTTCAAGCGAATCACAACGGCAAGTGCTGGGCGTGGGTATGCGCTATGGACGCCAGAAATTGGCCGCACGATTTATTTAGACGACCAAGCACAGACGTTTACCCGGTGGTGGGAGCAAGTGCGATAGCGCTTATTTTTGAGTTGTTAAGAGGCATTTGGGGGTCACTCCGTTATCGAACCAACGTGACCCCGAATCTGACCACCAAATTCTTTCGATGCAGAGGAAAAGCGGAATGTACACCGGAAAGACTCTTGCACGTGAAGGTATTGAATAAAGTGATAAAACAAAAATCCCGCTTAAGTTTCCTTAAGCGGGATTTTCTAAATTTGGCTCCTCTGACTGGACTCGAACCAGTGACATACGGATTAACAGTCCGCCGTTCTACCGACTGAACTACAGAGGAATCGTGTGAACGGGGCGCATAATAACGGCGTGTGCCGCGCATGTCAAAGGCGTAAACCACAAAATTGCACTGTTCGGTGAGAGAATGTTCAATTTGCCGATATTTTTGACAAATATCGGTATTTTATCGCGTCCTGCCATCGCTAGAGTGTATTCAGCGGCGCTTTTTGTTTATCGGAAAATGCATACAGCGGCCCTTTTCCTGACAGCGTAAATAGGGAGATCGCGGTAAAGGAGAGGGCGATGCCGCCTAAAATCAGGTAAGTGCCATGAAAACCGATGCTGTCATACATATTGCCAGCAAAGATCGACATGAAGATGATGGATACCTGTTTAAAGAAGCAGAAGCACACCAGATAAATCGTTGCGGAAAAGCGGACTTCAAAGACTGTAGTAATGTATTTGAAGCAGCCGACAATCAGGAACGGCACTTCAAACATGTGCAGCGTTTTCAGCACAATCACTTCCAGTACGGAACTGGCAAAGGCCGAGCCAATAATGCGCACGGACATAATTGTTCCAGCAATGAGCAGGGCGTTTTTACCACCGATACGGTTCACAATCAGCGGTGCGAAAAACATGATGCTGGCATTAAGCAATTCACCCAGCGTGGTGACGTAGCCAAATACTCGTGTCCCTTCTTGTCGGGTCTCGAAAAACGAGGTGAAGAAGTTGGCAAACTGCTGATCGAACACATCATAGGTGCAAGAAACGCCGACGACATAGAGAGTCAGGAACCAGATTTTGCGTTCTTTTAACAGTTCAGCCGCCATTTTCAGGTTGAACGGTTTCTGGTTGGAACCTACTTGATCGGCAACGAGAGCGCTGGATGAGGCCTCTGGTTTCGCCAGCAGCAACAGGATGGCGAGGATGACGGCACAACCGGAACCCAGCCAGAAAACAAACTGGTTATTGATGGTAAACATAATACCGACGATAGACGCACAGAGCGCCCAGCCGAGACAGCCGAATAGACGTGCACGGCCAAATTCAAACTGGCTACGGCGGCTGACTTTCTCGATATAGGCCTCAATAGCTGGTGCACCACCGTTGTTGATGAATCCCAGGTAAATCCCGCCGACGATAGAACCTAAAACAATGTTGTATTTTAGTAATGGGCCGAAAACATAAATAAAGAACGGAGCAAAAAACACTAACATAATGGTAATAATCCATAGCAGGTGTTTTCTCAATCCCAATTTATCGGAGAGCAAGCCAAATATCGGTTGAAATAGCAGGGCGAAAAAGGAAATACAGGCGAAGATAATTCCCGTGTCGCTTTTACTTATTTGGTTAATATCATGAAGCCAAATAGGGAAGAAGGGGAAGTAAGCCCCCATGATGAAGAAATAGAAAAAGAAAAACAGGCCGAATATCCAAAAATTCTTATTATGTAGGTAGTACATGTTGCGTTCTCCGATATGCATAATATCCGCAACCTTTATTTTGATGGCGGATATACACTTGCTGGATACAATCAGGATGGAAAGAGGCGGTATACCCGTCATGCTTCAAGCCGCAGGTGTGTTGGCTACGCTCAGTTACCCGAATCACTTACTTGAGTAAGCTCATCGGGATACCTTCTCTTGCCGCCTGCCTGCAACTCGAATTATTTAGGGTAGATACCCGCTCTCTTTCGTTGTTTTTTTAATACTGTTTTTTCATATCAATATGGCTGGTGATGTTGCATGGCGACGCGATAGTGATAATGCGTGGCCGTGAGTAAGTCATCGCGATGAACGCTAGGGCTCCAGGAGTCATCGCCGCCAATTCCCATGTGAAAGCCATCCAGATTGAGCCAAACGCCTTTTTCCTTTTCTAATAAATGATGGTGAGTACACGTCATCAATTGCGCTAGCCCGTAGCGGCTTAACCCAAAATGGAAGTTGCCGGCGATCGTCCATTTGCCATACGTCAGCGTGCGCGTATTACAGCGCAGCCCGTTTTCCGTCGGGAAAATGTAAGGTGTGTGAAGGTCATCCAACGGCAGATTCCAGTGCCCATGCTGTGCTGCGAGCTGTCGGTCTGGGTAATTTTCATGTGGCCCAAGTCCGACCCAACTGACCTGAGGCGCGACGTCGGCTAGCTGGCAACTCAAGCCCACTCTGGCCAGTGACGGCAGCACGGTGGCGACATCAACATCGACATCCACGGTCATCACGCCATGCGCATCAATCTGCCAGCGCTTTTTACTCCGTAGCAGGATCTGTCCGGCATGGCGGAATACGTGCTCGGTGACAATGTGCACGGCATCGGCGAGTTGGTCAGCCTGAATCGCAACACACTGCGTCTGCAGTTGATAAAGTCCGGCCGATTTCCAACGTTCGGCCCAGGCGCGTGGATCGATGCGATCGATTTCGCTGATGCCGATGTCGTTATCCAGCGGTGCCCGAACAAACTGATCCTGCAAGGGAGTTAGCAGCGTTGGTGCATCCGCCGTCCACCACTGTTCCAGCCAGCCGCTCTGGCGGTTAAAGCGCCAATGCTGTTCGCCCTGAACGATGTCAAAGTACGCATCGGACGATCGCAAAACGGGGGGATTCTTCTGTCCAGAACACGATGCCTCGGGAAAATGAAGCGGTGCAGGAAGTTGCCACTGATCCCAGGCGCAGCGGTGATTGGCTTCTGACCAAGCGGTGGCTTTCGGCTGTACAACTTCAACATTGAGCCAAAGTTCCCCTGCGTAGTCGACAGTGGGGAGGGCTTCCAGCAGCGTCAGAGTCTGGGTGGCCTGCGGAGCTAGCGTCAGCGGCAGCGAACCTTCTGCGAGCGTCTTATCATTCAGCATAATGCACCAGTTCAACTGTTCATTGTCCGTATGGCGAAACAGGTACCCGCTGGTGACGTGCAGTTCACACGGCGATTCAGCCTGCCAGGCGAATTGAATGTGCTGCTGTGCCCGCTGGGCTTCATACAGGCTGGGATGCGGAGTGCGATCGGGAAAAAGCAGGCCGTCCAGACAGAACTGGCGATCGTTAGGCATGTCGCCAAAATCTCCGCCGTACGCCCAGTAAGCATTACCTTGTTCATCATGGCGGGTCAGTGCCTGATCGACCCAGTCCCAAATAAATCCGCCTTGTAGCCGAGGATAGTGGCGGAATGCCTGCCAGTAGCGCGCGAATCCTCCCAGACTGTTGCCCATCGCGTGTGCATACTCGCAGAGGATGAGGGGCCGATGCTCGTCTGGCATGCTGACCCATTTGGTGATCGACCATTTGGGGACGCTGGGGAAGGGCTGATCTTCATCAACGCGAGCGTACATTGGGCACACAATGTCGGTCGCTCGGCTATTCGCGCCGCCGCCTTCGTAATGCACTGGGCGAGTCGGATCGTGGCGTTTGATCCACTGATAGAGTGCATCATGGTTTGCGCCGTAGCCGGATTCATTCCCCAATGACCAGATAATGATGCAAGGATGATTGCGGTCGCGCTGCACCATCCTTGATACGCGTTCGCTATAGGCTGGCAGCCAGACCGGATCGTCCGACAGACGATTCATCGGCTGCATGCCGTGCGTCTCAATGTTTGCTTCATCCACAACATACAGGCCGTAGCGATCGCACAGCCGATACCACAGCGGATGGTTGGGATAATGTGAGCAGCGTACGGCGTTAAAGTTATGCTGCTTCATTAGCATAATATCGTGCCGCATGGTGTCTTCATCCATGACCTGACCGTGCTGCGGATGGTGTTCGTGACGGTTAACCCCGCGAATCAGCAGCGGTTGACCGTTCAGCAGCAGCAGGCCGCTGCGGATTTCAACTTTTCTGAAGCCGACATCATAGGCTTCCGCTTCGACTAGCTCGCCTTCCGCCGTTTCCAGTGCGACAACAACGCGATACAGGTGAGGCAGTTCGGCGCTCCACAGGTCGGGCTGTGGCACGTCGATGCGGAGAAAAGATTTATCGTGATAGGCACCGCGCTCATCGACAATGTTGCTGCCGAATGCCTGCCGCGTACCACCGATGAGCTTACTACCACGCCAGAGCTGTGCGTGGACGCGATGGTTCTTGGCCTCATCTTCAGAGAGCGTTGCCTCCACCTGAATATCCAGCGTGCCGTGGCGGAAATCAGCGCTGAGCGGTGTAGTGAGTTGGATATCACTAAGGTGAACCGTCGGTTTGTGCAGAAGTGTGACGTCGCGGAAAATACCGCTCATACGCCACATGTCCTGATCCTCCAGATAGCTGCCGTCAGACCAGCGTAGCACCATCACCGCCAGCCGATTCTCTCCGGTCGTCAGATAGCGACCGATATCAAACTCCGCAGGCAGGCGACTATCCTGCGAATATCCCACCCAGTGGCCGTTACACCAGAGATAAAACGCGGAGTTAACGCCATCAAAAATAATCCGGGTTTGTCCGCTATTGATCCAGTCTTGATTGACCTTAAAAGTGAGCGAGTAACAACCTGTAGGATTGTCTTCTGGCACATAGGGTGGGTTGACGGGGATCGGGTATTTTACGTTGGTGTAAATCGGCGTGTCATAGCCCTGTAGCTGCCAATTGGCAGGCACTGGAATGGTGTCTGAATCAGGCAGATCTTGCTGTAACCAGCTTTCCGGTACGGCTTCAGGGCGGGTGAAATAGCTAAACGTCCATTCACCATTCAGGCGACGAAGCCGCTGAGAAGGCTCATCTTGCTGTGCGGCAGCTACGCTGCGCCAGCTGTTGAACGGTGGGTGAGCTGGGAGCCGCTGATAGTGAGTACAGGCTGGGTTTTCCCAATCACGTCGGGCAAGGATCTCTTGCAGTGTGGCGCGATGGCGTGCTGGATACGGTAAAACGGTATCGCTCATGATGGCTTGGCTCCTGAACGTCTTGAGTCTATTTTTGTGATTGGATATTAAAATTGTCATCCGCTCACAATTTATGTTGTTCATAACATATCGACTCGTCAGGGCGAGTAAAGTGGAACGTGACAATAAAGTGGAAGCGATCACAAAGATCGTTTGTAAAATGAGTGGTGATACATCGGATTTGGAAAGCGCTACGCAGTAAATTAACGAGAGATGATAAATAACTTATTGTTTATCATCTTATTTTGTTAGGGTTTGGCATCGATGGTGAAAAAGGTGCTGTTGTGTAAAGGATTACAAATAGTGTAAAGGGTTACAAACATAGAGGGTTACAGCCTTTGTAGCTGGCGTGTAATGTCCAACAGGTTTTTGGTGAGTTCTTGCAGGGAGGCATGGGTTGATGAATGTTCGGCGGTGCTATGGCGTACGATCAGTTCGGTGGGTAACAGCAGCGATGTGCTCTGGGTAGGATCGCGCAGCGTCTCGAGCAAACGAGTGACGCCTTCTTTACCTAATAGCCTGAAATTCTGGCGAATGGTTGTCAGTGGTGGGGTGTAATACGCGCTGTCCTGAGTATCGTCAAAACCGATCACTGACATCTGCTCTGGTACGCGCAGGCCATACTCGTGCAGTGCACGCAGGACGCCAAGCGCCATTTGATCGTTCGCGACAACAATGGCAGAGACGCGCAGAGATTCTCCCAACAGGGCCAGCGTCTGGTGGTAACCGGATGCGGCGCTCCAGTCACCGTGTAGCACCGAAGCAGGGGAAAGCTGCTGTTTTTCCAGCTCGGCGAGCCAGCCTTCATAACGTAGGCGGGCGGAGATCGACGTCATTGGTCCGGTCAACAGGGCGATGTGTTGATGCCCCAGCTGTACCAGATGCGTGATGGCTAAACGTGCGCCGTGATCGGGGTCGAACATGACGTTGAGTATGTCGGTATGCGGATCGGCATCCATAAACAGGACAGGCGTGTCGGCACAGGTCTGGCTAATGTGAGCGACTTCATCCGTGGATAGCGGAACATTCACGATAACGCCACTGACACGCTGAGAAAGCAGGTCGTTCACGGCGTTATTGCAGGTATTGACATCCGAGCTGCTTAGCATAGACATCACGATGTTAATACCTAGCTGGCCGGCGGTGGTCTTAATCGCTGCAGCAATTTGTGAAGGTGCGTGCAGTGAAAGATCGGTAGTGACCAGCCCCAGCGTGGTGATGGTTTTCCCTGCCAGTTGCTGTGCAACGCGATTTGGCGTGTAGTTAAGCGCCGCCATCGCCTGTTCCACTTTACTGCGAGTACGGGATGAAACATGAGGCGCTTGGTTCAGCACGCGGGAAACCGTCTGATAGGAAACCCCAGCGTACTCGGCGACATCGTTTAAGGTTATGGGTTTCTGTTTCATAGCGGCTATTCCGTGCGTGATTCTATGCGTAAAAGAGCATCATCATAACAAATCGCGCGGGGAATCCGTAACAGGCGTATGTATTCCGGCGCAATCAAGGTAGACGAAGAGAAGCGGACGTTTATAGGCGTTTTTAGATGGTTGTAAAAAGTAAAACCGGGAGCAAGTGCTCCCGGTTTGAGGGGATGGTTACCCGATGTTTACTGCTCGGACAACACAAACATGCCGTAAGGGTGGATTTGCAGATAGTAGCTGTCGCCCGGATTCGGCTGAAGCTGGGTTGCGTTAACCTGCAACAGCATAGACTGACCGTGCCAGTCCACCTGCACTTCGTACTGTGGCCCCATGTAGGCGACCTGTGTGATGGTGCAGCGCTGGCTTTCGTCACCCTGATGGCTGAGCGTAATGGCTTCCGGACGAATACCGACGACGGATTCGCTTAATCCGGCGGCAAAGCCCTGCGGACGCGGAATGAGATAGCCGTAGATATTCACACTGTCTGCCGTAAAGGTGGCAGGGAAGATATTGGCATCCCCCATAAAGCTGGCCATGAAGCGGGAAGCTGGCTGGCGGTAGAGCTCCTGCGGTGCGCCCAACTGCATGATTTTGCCTTTGTTCATCACCAGAACCATGTCGGACACCGCAAAGGCTTCGCTCTGATCGTGCGTAACATACAGCGAGGTGATGTTGAACTGCTGCTGAAGCTCACGGATTTTCTCACGCATGCTGCGGCGCAGGTTGGCATCAAGGTTACTCAGCGGCTCATCGAACAGCAGCACTTTAGGTTTGAGGATCAGCGCACGCGCCAGAGCGACACGCTGCTGCTGTCCACCAGAAATTTGGTCGACGTAACGATCTTCAAACCCTTCCAGATCGACCAGCGCCAGCGCTTCTTTTACCCGCTTATTGATTTCTGCCTTCGGGCGACCGAGCATTTTCAGCCCGTAGCCGATGTTTTCCCCCAGAGACATGTGCGGGAAGAGGGCGTAAGACTGGAACACCATGCAGATATCACGCTGCTGAATGGAGCGCTCGGTGACGTCTTCGCCATCGATGAAAATCTGGCCTTCTGTCGGCTTTTCCAGACCGGCAACGGCCCGCAGTACCGTGGTTTTACCGCAGCCAGACGGCCCCAGCAGCGTGACCATTTTTCCCTGTGGGATCGCCAGATTCAAATCATCAATGACGGTGTTGTTGCCGAAACGTTTAGTGATGTGCTTCAGTTCGACAAAGCTTTTTTCAGTATTCAAGGTAATCACTCCGCTTAGGCATTATTCTTGGCTTTCGTGCGGGAAATCCGCGCTTCACCGACCAGATAATCGAACAGGAAAATAATGGCCAGCATGACCACAATCAGGATGGAACCGTAGGCAATTGCCATACCGTATTCACCGTCTTCCACGCGGTTAAGAATGTAAGACGTGGCGACGCGAGTATCCGGTGTAACCAGAAAGATAATGGCGCTGACGGTGGTAATCGCACGTACGAAGCTGTATATCAGCGCAGACAAAATGGCCGGACGCAGCAGCGGGAGCAGAATATAGAACACCGTGCGCATCGAACCCGCACGTAGGCTGAGCGACGCCTCATCGAGCGATTTATCCAACTGTCCCAGTCCGGCGATACCCGCACGGATACCAACCGGCACGTTACGCATCACCATCGACATGATGACGATCACCGCAGTTCCCGTTAAGTAAACCGGCGCGCTGTTAAAGGCCAGGATGTAAGACACACCGGCAACCGTGCCCGGCACCGCAAAGCACAGCATGGTGGTGAACTCGATAGCCTTCTTGCCGTAGAACTGCTGGCGCACCACGATGTAGGCGATAAGTAGCCCGAACAGTGCCGTAATCGGTGCTGCGATGCCTGCGAACAACAGCGTATCCAGCAGGGAAGGCCAGGCGCCGTCGCTAAAGCCTTGCCCGAACAGCTTGCTGAAGTTATCCAGCGTCAGGGTGTAATCCACGCCCCAGTTAACGGTAAAGCTGCCGTAGAAAATGCTGCCGTACAGCAGGACGTTAAAGGCAATCCAGACATAGAGCAGGATGCTGACGATCCACACCAGCGAAACGGGTAGCGGCTGTACATCACCCCGAGAGGATTTACCAGAAATCGTCACGTAGGAGCGTTTACCGATCCACAGATATTGCACGCAGAACACGGCCAGTGAGAACACCAGCAGAACAACGCCGAGCGTACTGGCTGACTGGTAATCCAGCTGTGCGCCGGTGATATAGAAGTAAATCTGGGTGGCGAGTACGTCGAAGTTGCCGCCCAGTACCAGTGGGTTACTGAAGTCGGCCAGCGACTGGACGATCACGATCAGGAACGAGTTGGCGAGCGCCGGTTTCAGCAAGGGCAGGAAAACCCGCTGAAAGGTTTGATAACGGTTAGCACGCAGGGTGTATGACGCTTCTTCCAGCGATGGATGAATGGTCTTCATCGCGCCTTCCAGAATCATAAATGACATTGGCGTGAAGGCGAGAACCTGCGCCAGCCAGATGCCGGTAAAACCGTACAGCCAGTTGGTGTTCGTCAGTCCGAACCAATCCACCATCAGCTCCGTCATGTAACCGGAGCGGCCCATCATCAGCGTCACGCCTAACCCGACGACAAATGGTGGCGTAACGATAGGCAGAATGGAGAAAATACGGCCAATAATGGCGGAGCGGCGGGCGATGCGCGAGGTATAAATCGCTAGCACCATACCGAAGAAAGTACAGCCGATACCGACGGCAACCGACAGCAGGAATGAGTTCCAGATCACCCGTAAGATGTGCGCCTGACCCAAAACCTGCATAAACGACAGCGGCGCGAATTCACCGCTGTCGTTGGTGAACATCGGGATGAAGATAGCGATGCTGGGGTAAAGGATAAAGACGCCAATCAGCGCGATGATGCTGATGAGCGAGCCGATGACGAAGCGATCGCCACCCAGCCAGTCCAGCCTAGAGAGCGCCAGCGTAATAATCGCACTCAGCGCGACAAACAGCGCAATAGTGCCATAGCCCATTCCGCGTCCTTCAACCGTGGCACTGATGACCACGAAAAGAGCACAGAACAACGCGTAAGCCGCATCAAAACGGTGGCGGCCACGCTGTTCCCGACCGGGCGTAAGCAGTGGACGTGCCAGCAATCCTACTGGGAGCAGGAACCACAGCAGGCTGATATTGAGGCTCGACCAGCTGTAAGCCGCCAGTAGTTCATCGAGTGAGGCATCCAGCAGGCCGTAATCCAGGCTCCACGCTGGCAGCAGCAAAAATGTTGCTGCAATCAGCGCCAGCCACAGGAAAACGGGATCCCGCTTAGGCGTCGGTGAAAGAGTTAGTGTGTGTGACATATGGTTCCCTGGTGCGTGCAAGTTTTATACCCGTCATACTTCAAGCTGCCTGTGCGTTGGCTGCCCTTACTCACCCCAGTCACTTACCTGAGTAAGCTCCTGGGGATTCGCTCGGTTGCCGCCTTACAAGGCTATAAATGAGCCTTGCCCTAACGGGCCAACGCATAGCGTTGTTCAAAACGCTAACGTTTTGTCACTCAACTCGAATTATTTAGGGATATTGAGTTGTTTTATGAGATTGAATCGTCACAGGTATTAGGTGTTGAATAATATTGAGTAATGGTTAATTAGCGATGCTGAGAACGCGGCGTTCAGCGAAATGCGAGCAAGCTTTGCCGCCGTGTTCCCGTTATTTTTTAATCAATAAAGGTCAATAAATTAAGGGCAATGAATCGAGATTATTGGCCCATTTTGACTTCGTTAACCCACTTGGAAATCAGCTCTTTACGCACGTCTGCTGCGCCGTATTTGTCCATGTCGTAGTTGATCAGTTTCAGATCCTGCAACTTCAGCGACAGCGGAGAGGCTTCTGCGGTGGTGTTGGTCAGAATCTGGTAGGACTGGCCTTTCTTCCAGGAGAGTTCCTGTGCTTCTTTTGACAGCGCCCAGTCAACGAACAGCTTGGCGTTATCCATATTGCGCGCGCCTTTCAGGATGCTGACGCCGCCAATTTCATAACCGGTACCTTCACACGGGGAGATCAGCGTCAGCGGTGCGCCTTTCTCTTTTTCCAGCGAGTAGTCATGCAGGAAGCCGATACCGATAGCGGTTTCACCACGTGCGGCGTTACGTGCTGGGGCAATACCGGATTTGGTGTACTGTGACACGTTGGTATTCAGTTTTTTCAGGTAATCAAAGGCCTGATCCTGACCCCACAGCTGGGAGAAGGTCGCCAGTGCGGTATAGGCCGTACCAGAACTTTGTGGATCGGCAATCTGGATCTCGCCTTTGTAGATCGGATTGGTCAGATCTTTCCAGCACTGTGGAACGGGCAGGTTTTTCTCTTTCAGGCGGTCGGTGTTGACGCCGAAGCCGAGGATACCGACGTAAACGGCAGACGAGTAGTTGCCTTTACGTTTGGCGGGATCGCGGAACTGCGGCATGATCTGCTCAAGGTTTTTAGACTGATAAGGTTCCAACAGATCCATTTCGCCCGCTTGAGATTGCGGATCCAGCGTGCCGCCGTACCAGACGTCAGCCTGTGGATTTTTCTTCTCTGCATCGACTTTCGCCAGCGTGCTGCCAGAGCCGTTGCGGATAAAGGAGGTTTTAACGTTGTGTTTCTCACCGAAGGCCTTGGCTTCTTCCTCGCAGAAGGCGTTAGTGGCGCTACAGTAAATGACCAGGCGTCCTTCCGCCCGAGCAGTGGTGGTGGTAACAGCAGCAACGGTCAGTCCAGCGGCGATGAGGGTAGTTAAGGTACTCAGTTTCATGATGTTTTCCTTATAGGTGTCTATCTGTTGTTATTGCTATTTTGATGTCATCAAACGTTCCCGGCGGCTGACACCTGCCATCAGCAGCGGCATCAGTAACAATCCGATACAGGCTGAAGCCAACGCCAGCAGAGTAAAAAATCCCGACCATCCGTAGTGTTGCAGCACCTGTGCTAGCGGCCAGCCCGCCAGCGCTGCCCCCAGATAGGCAAACAACGCCAGAAAACCTGTCACCGTGCCTGCGGCATCCTTATGGCTGTATTCCGTCGCAGCCAGACCAATCAACATCTGTGGTCCAAAAACAAAAAAACCGATACTGAAGAAACAGGCCGCGAGCAGTGAATAGTGGTGGATCGGTGCCAGCCACAGCGCGGTCATGGTTAAAAACAACCCTAGTGCAAACAGCAAAATCATCGGTGCGCGTTGACCACGAAACAGCAGGTCCGAACCCCAACCGGCAAACAGTGCCCCCATTAATCCGCCCAGTTCAAACAGCGACAGCGTGGCGTTCGCGCTGAGCAAGTTGAAACCGTGGCTCTCCGACAGCCAGATGTTCCCCCAGTCATTCAGTGCGATACGAATCAGGTACACCAGAATGTAGGAAAACCCGAGCAGCCAGATGGTACGGTTACGCAAAATCGCATCGCGCAGAATCTGGCGCATCGGCATCGGCGGGCTTTGTTGCTCCTGACGAAGCTCCAGCGCATCACGCCGCCACTGGCCGACGCTGGGTAATCCCTGTTGCTGCGGTTTGTCGCACAACTGCCAGCACAGCCACAGACCAATCACAATGCCGATGATGCCCGGCACCAGCAGCGCCGCCTGCCATCCCCATTCGGAGGCCAGGTAGCCCGCCAGCAGGGGAACCGCCGCACCGCCGATATTGATCGACGTATTCCAGCATCCCCACCAGAGGCCGCGCTCATTGCGCGAATACCAACTGCTCAGCAGTCTGGCGCAAGGCGGCCACCCCCAGCCCTGAAAGAACCCGTTCAGCGCCCAGACAATCAATAACCCCGTGAGCGACTGGCAGTACATGAACAGAATGTTCAGCACGCCGGTAATCATTAGTCCGACACCCATAAACCAGCGCACCTGACTGCGATCGCACACGATGCCGGAAATAAACTTGGACGCGCCATAACAGAGATAAAACAGCGTCCCCAGCAGACCGATATCGCCTTTGCTTAACCCTAATTCCAACTGCATCACCGGCATGACGAAGTTGATGCTTTTACGCGTCAGGTAAAACGTGGCATACCCGATGACCATGGAAATCAGCAACCGTGGTCGCCAGTAGCGATAACGCTGGCTGATTTGTGTGGGTGAAAGCTGTCCCGCTGGAAACATGGGTGCCTGCATGGGATTCTCCGTCGCGTTGAGAGAAGAGTAGGAGGATGTGAATTAAAAAGGATGAGACAAGGTTTTAGATGACTAGGAATAATTCCTAGCTAATCGTCTTTTTGTTTAAATTTTGTGGGCAGGTTAACAATTATGTGCGTACCGCGCGGCGTGGCGGAGTCGCCAATGGTGGCTGCTTTTACCAGCCAGTTACCGCCTAACGCCTGTACGCGCTCCTCGATACCCCGCAGACCGAAACCGCCGCCTGTCGGATGCGAGCTGTCTTTTTGTGCGATGCCCACGCCGTTATCAATAACATCGAGCGTAATCAGGTCATCCTGTTGGGAAAGCCGAACCGTAATCTGCGTGGCGCTGGCGTGTTTGTTGATGTTGTTCAGCAGCTCCTGCACCAACCGATAAAGGGTGAAAACCACCACGTCATCATGCGGAGGCGTGGGGAGCTGATAATCCAGCTGAAACTGGATGCCGCGAGCCGAGAAGGCAAATTCGTCCGCCAGATGATGCAGCGCTTTATCCAACACCATTTCATCCAGCACTGGTGGGCGCAGCTGGCGCAGAAGTTGGCGCGTGGTGTGGTGGATACGCCGCGACAGCTCGCTGATTTGTCCGGCGGCATGCTGAGCTGCATCGGCTGGCGCGCTGTGTTTCACCAGCATGGCCTGAATCTGAATGGCAGTGATGTTTTGGCCGATGTCATCGTGCAGTTCGCGCGCGATGTCTTTGCGCACGGCCTCTTCGGTATGGATGATGCGCTCCATGAGCTGCCGCCGGGTTTTCAACTCCTGCTCCAACTGATGACGATAGCGCTGGAGCCGCTGTGCCAGCTGTTGCTGACGGCTTATCGCGATACCCAGCCCAATGCCGAGCAGTGCCTGCGTAGAGAGAAAGAGTTCCAGTTCGCGCAGATCGTCGAAGGCACCGCTCACCTGACGCGTGACGGTAATCATCAGGCTGCCGAGTACGGCGGAGAGCACGCCGCCTTGCCAGCCGAATTTATACGCCATGACCACGTTAGGCAGAAAAACGAAGATCAGCAGCAGGCGTTCCATCTCGGGTGTGAACGTCATTTGCAGGCAAACGCCGATAGAAAAAAACAGCGAACACCAAATCAGCAGCGAGGTGCGCAGCGGCGGATCGGGGATTTCCTGTGCCAGCAGCGTCTGCAAGTGCTGCTGTTTGATGTATTCGTACAGCAGATAGATGAACGGAATCAGCAGGACGCCGCCGGTAAACGTCGCCAGCAGCGTTTGTGTCAGCTGCGAGTGTAACCAAGGGCCGATAGCGATACCGTGCAGAACGGTATTGAGCGTCAGCGCCGCCAGCAACAGCAGAAGTCGTTGCCAATAAAGCGTATAGCGATGCCAGATTTTATGCGTGATGATGGCCGGAATCAGGCTGAGGAACGGGGAAAGTAGCAGCAGCGAACGCGTGATAAGCTGCTCGCTGATAAGCCAGCTCTGGATGGCGATTTCCGCAAGCAGCAAGGTTGGCCAGTATTTGCGCGGCAGCAAAATCATCAACGCCAGCCGCAGCCCTTGCGGTAACAGCAGCGCCGCCTGTTGGCCGTTGTTGCTCAAATAGAAACTGATGGTCCACAGCGCCAGCCAAATCAAGCTATAAAAAAAGGTCAGAAACAGCGTCATGCCGATGACGTGCAGGCGGCGCATGATTTATTTCCCAGCCAGCAGTTGGTGTTGCAGTGCAAAGTGCACCAGCTCTACCGTGGATTCACACTGTAATTTACTGAGAATATTGGCGCGGTGAACGTGAACGGTCTTATGGCTGAGCTCGAGCTGTTCAGCGATGCTTTTCACACTAATCCCGTTAATCAGCAGGCTGAATATTTCCCGCTCTCGTGGGGTTAGCGCCAGCAGCTCTTTCGGTGGCTGCTGCTGATGGCGAATGGCGTGCAGTGCATCGGCACACAGGTAAAGGCCACCGCTGCTGACCACGCGAACCGCCTGCACTAACTCTTCCGGGCCACAGCGCTTCGTGAGATAGCCGCCTGCACCTGCATCCAGCGCGCTTTGTACAAATGCGGTGGTGTCATAGATGCTTAGAATAATGGCGCGAAAATTGGGGCGCTGCTGACGCAGGCGGGTTAATAGCGACAGGCCGCTTTCATCCGGCATGGCAATATCAATCACAGCAACGTCAATCGGCTGTTTGAGTAGATGGGGCCACGCCTGCGCCGCCGAAGCATATTGTCCAACAACCTGAATGTCATTTTCTAATGTCAGAAGCTGTGCAAAGCCAGACCGTACAACGATGTGATCGTCAACCAAAGCCACATTAATCATGGTTTCGCCGTGTGAATTCAAGTCATCAAAACGTCATAATGCGGGGGAATCAAGAGGCGAGCAATAGCAGATAAGTAAAATGGAATCGGCTTAACAGAATACTCGCCATACTTCAAGCTGCTTGGGGGTTGGTAATACTTGGCTCATCTCTGAGCCTCGCCCTGAGGGGCAGCCGCAAGCAGCGTTCAAATTGGTTAAACCGACTTGTCGTGTGGTAGGGGAAGGAATTCCGATGAGCTTACTCAGGTAAGCGAGTGCAGCCAACATACATGCAACGTGCTGTAATGCCGCTTTTTTATGCTGTGCTTGAGGATGGGCATTGCCCACTTTCATCGGTGTTGGTATATGAGGGAGTTGCTGGAACAGGTAAAACAATTTATGAAAGCAACCTCACCGTTTCTCGTCAATTACTATGGTCTAAATAGCTGCGCCTAATACCGCTCCACTTTTGCCAACCCATGTTTACCTCCCGGGAATGGACTGACAGTTTTCATAAAATGGTGAACCTTTCTCAGTAACTGCCACATCGAACGGCACTGATGGTTGCGGGTTATCGTGTCGTGAAGCGCCTGCCATAGACGCTCAACGTGGTTCACCCACGGCGAGTAGACCGGCTGATAAATTACACTGAACTTCGGGTTACCTTTCAGCCAGCGCTGTGTTTCACGGCTCTTGTGGATGATGTAGTTATCCACTATAAGCGTGACGGTTTTTGCCCGTCGATAAGTGGATTTCAGGTGCTTCAGCAGGCCGATGAACAGTACCGAACTCTTGCTGTTGCCGCCAACGTAACTGACTTTACCCGTACCACTGTGCAACGCTCCGGCCAGGTAGTATTTTTCATTCTGCCCCGGCGTAACTACACGCTTTTGGTGACCACGCAACTGCCAGTCTGCACCGATTTTTGGATTAAGGTGGATATCCACCTTATCTTCGTAAAACACCGGATGTTCAATGCTACATTCATCCAGAGCCTTACGGATTACCGCCATTTTTTCATCTTTATGCGGGTCACGGATGCACAATGTAGGCGCGGCTCTGCGCCACACAAGCCCCGCTGACGGAAGCCAGCGACGGACGGTTCCGGCGTGTAACCGGCACCCGGTTATCTCATTGATTTTTATTGCCAGAAGTTCGGTGCTCCAGCGTGAACGCTGATAGCCAAAATCAGCGGGAGAGTGCTTTATCAGTTCCCGTAATAAGGTACAGATGTGCTCAAAAGGCCAGCGACGGGAGCGCCCTGCGGGTAAGGATGTCAGGCCTTCAACACCCGACAACGTAAACCAGTTAATCCAGCGTCCGACGGATGGGTAATCCCCCCCGAAAAAGCGGTGTGTTTATAAGTAGAATTTTCTCGTAATCTGAACTGGGGAGATCTCTATGAAAAAATCACGTTTTACTGACAGCCAGATCATGTCCATCCTGAAGCAAGCCGAGGCCGGAACACCTGTGGCCGAACTGTGCCGCGAGCATGGTATGAGCAATGCCAGTTTCTATAAGTGGCGTTCTCGCTTTGGCGGTATGGACGCCTCCATGATGACCCGTCTGAAAGAACTGGAAGACGAAAACCGTCGCCTCAAAAAAATGTATGCTGAAGAACGGCTCAAAGCCGAAATCATTCAGGAGGCCATGGCAAAAAAGTGGTGATGCCATCGTGTCGAAAGCAGATGGCACAGGACGCGGTCAGAAACCGAAACGTCAGTGTGCGTTTTGCCTGCCAGTTGTTTGTTGTCAGCGAAAGCTGTTATCGCTATCAGCCTCATCTGAATGAAGAAAATGACCTCATTGCTGACTGGCTGCTCCGCATCACTGACAGTCAGCGCAACTGGGGATTTGGTCTGTGTTTTTTGTACCTGCGTAATGTCAAAGGCTTCAGGTTCAACCACAAAAGGGTGTACCGGATTTATTGCGAGTTGTCGCTGAACATGCGAATCAAGCCGAAAAAACGACTGAAACGGGATAAACCTGAACCGCTGGCGGTGCCTGAAAACAGAAACGAATGCTGGTCGATGGACGTCATGCATGATCAGCTATCGGATGGTCGTTCAGTCCGTTTGCTGAATGTTATTGATGACTTTAATCGTGAAGCACTGGCAATTGAGGTGGATTTTTCCCTGCCCGCCAGTCGGGTAATCAGAACGCTAGAACAACGTATTGAGTGGAAAGGAAAACTGACGGCAATACGGTGTGATAACGGGCCAGAATATACGGGGAAGATGCTGATGTCGTGGGCGGTTCATCAGAATATAACCCTTCGTTTTATTCAGCCCGGCAAACCTCAGCAGAATGCCTATATTGAACGATATAACCGGACGGTGCGTTATGACTGGCTGGGGCAATACCTATTTACATCACTGGATGAATTGCAGAATTATGCCACTCAGTGGCAATGGTTTTATAATAACGAACGTCCGAATATGGCGTTGAATGGCTACACACCGATGCAGCATATTCAACGCATAACCTGATTCTACTTATCACCTCCGCTAAAAATGGGGGGATTACCGATGAACGGGCGCAACAGAGCGTTTTGGCGACATCGCTGACACGGTCTCCTCGGTGCAACATCAGTATGGCGGTGAGTCTGCGGGCATGATTTTTATCGCGCGTTTTATGGATAGCTTTCTGCATCAGGCGTCGCTCGTCGCGAGGAATGGGTGCTATGATCGGCATTGCTCAGTCCGGTTGGTGATTTGTTTTGATTTGGCGATTGATCAGATCGCACAATCCGGGCTGAGTTCCCTTAAAGTGATCTACTATTCCGCGCAGCTATTTAGCTAAAGCAGAGTGGTAATATGCAAAAATTATTTAGAACAACGGAATGGTATTAAGGGGGTGGCTGTACCATCATCACTGATGGTCTAATATATGGTGTTAAAATAGGGACTCCCTAAGTTATACCGACATTTTTTATATCCAATATTAGAAATTACGCGAGCTGTTGACCTTGTTCCGCCATTTCTTTTATACGTTCTTGTACTTTGAGATCTAACGCCATGTGTTCTTCTGCTGGCGTTGCCTCGTATTGCTCTTTGGATATCCAGTCCATAAACTCCTGTGCTGCCTTCGAGCGTTGAGGCTCAATTTTAGCGCTGGGTTCGTGCCTAGAGATCTGCCCGCTATCCTTTGCCTTCTCTAGTGCCATTTTGAAAGTATCTTCACTTGTCGCAATAGCATGCTTACTGGTCTGGGCAAATAACAGATTAGCCTCCAGAATATCCGATACGAACATATAGATACTCACACCGTCTGAAGGGAGCTATCGAGGAGATACCATCTGGATATATGTTTAATTCATATGATTAGCTGTGATTTTGGGAGGCGGCTGGAGTATTAAGTGGCAAGTTGATGTGGCATAAAGGGATGTTTTCATCGCCGTTAAGGAACGGCGACAAATACCGATATCACTATCGGTGAATTTTTATCTATCTGATTTTTCGGCATAAAAACTTATCTTTTATCACGCCATCAAAGAAACGACCTTTAGAGACGACAGCGTCAGAAATAAATTTTTTATAGATAGATTCAGGCACGCTAACATATTGATAGATATCTTTATTATTAAATTCTATCTCAAGGTTGTGCGTCTTTGGATCGTACCCAATGGAATAAATTCGTGACGATGATACCTGCTGTCGCTGCAATGTTCGTTCCTCCCTTGTGCAAAATAAGATCAAACTATAAAAAGATTCACTGCATGACATATTGTCGACGATCATGCTTATTTATTGAATATGTATCAAATTTTTGGCGGATTGGTTAGTAAAATCGTTGGTTTATCATTTTCATGCTGTGAATTTGTTCAATGGAGGGGAATTCATCTGTTTGGCTAGGGGAATGATGCAAACCTGCGATGATGAATAGCGAGCTATTCTTTTCGGCTGTGAGCTGAAGTGCAGGCTTGCAACAAGCTAGAATGATTATTCTTCCGGCGCGTATTCAATCCTGTTTCTGCCGTTGTCCTTGGCTTGATAGAGCGCATCGTCTGCTGCTTTTATCAAGCATTCATAATCGGGATGACCGCTATAGACGGCGATGCCTGCACTGATGGTCATTGTAACACTTTCACCGTTTTGAAGATAAATAGGGTGATCCTGGATTTTCTTTCTCAGCCGCTCGATGATGGTGTAGGCGGCGACTTTAGGCGTTTCAATAAGTACGATCATAAATTCTTCCCCGCCGTAGCGGAAAACATAGTCGCTGTTCCTCGTGCTCTCATATAGCACTTCTGCAATCCTTTTCAGGATGCTATCACCAGCGGCATGGCCATAGGTGTCATTCACGGTTTTAAAATGGTCAATATCAATCATGGCGATGCTGAGCGAGGTGCTTGAGTGCATTGCCAGCGATATTTCATGTCTAAGGATGGTTGGTAGGAAGCGACGGTTTAACAGAAGAGTCAACGTATCCTTGCCGCTTTCCAGTTTTTGGACTTCGTCAAATAGCGATCCCAGCAGCATATTTATTTTATAAATTTTGCTTCTGACCGTTTTAAGTAGCGGGGCGTAATCCTGTTGTGTCAGTAGTGCGGTAGTACTATGGCCGCGAATGTAGTCATCCGTTTCCGTCATGATTGAGGCGATAGTGCGTATTCCCTGAATGTTGCTGAAACTGGATTTCCCCTTATGGTTAAACCACAGGCCAAACTCCGAATCACTCAGGTCCTGGATGCTGGAAAGAGGCGTACCAGTGGCAACACTAAAAATAAAAGCATTTTCCCAATTTAGCAGTGATGCATTTTGGCGCTCTCTCTCCATGCTGGCATTTTCCAGAATAGAAAATAGCCGATAGGATTCTTCATTTTTAGCAGCCAGATCGTGCGATTGTGAATAGGTTTTGCTCATTATCTCTATGGCGATATCCATAGAGATAGAGGCAAAACGCATGGCATCAAAGCATAGCGTTTTATCCTCTGCCACCTGTGCGATGTCTTCATAAAGGTGCCATTTTAGACGCCGAGCTCCGCGCTCAACGAGATCGACGGGAATACCAATACGTGCATGAATCTGACCAATTTTCTTTTGGTGGTTAATCAGGTCAGCCAGACGATCTCCCGTATTCGTTAAAATGTCCGCTATCCATTTGCTCATCGATCCATGGAGTCGATCGTGGACTTGCTGACTGGAAAGAAATAGGGAGGCTTCTTGATCTTTGAGCATGTAGGAGTAGAACGCGTCAGCAAAGTCGGAGGCTTTCTGATCGGCGAGGGCTCGCAGTAGAGTAAAAGATTTCTGTGAGGTTGTAACTATCAGTTGCATCCATTCTGATGTTATGACTTGATTGTAGTCTGACTCACCGTTATCTCTCTGTTCATTAACGTTCAATAGTTCGTTCAACTTTTAATCTCTTTTGCGAATATGTCGGATGTACTAGGATAGAAACGATCAATTTTTTGCCTGAATAATTGATATGTAATGACAGAGAGGGTCAATATAGCGTTGTTAAAAACAAATAAAATTAATCATTTCATATAGGTACTATTCCTACCGTAGTTGTAAATGATAATGCTGTTTTTTTGATGTTAGAAGCTATTTTGAGATAAATTTATGAAAGTTAATGATCTGGTTACGGTTAAAACCGACGGGAAGACGCGCCGGGAAGGGACGATTCTTGCTGTAGAAACGTTTCAGGAAGGGATAATGTATTTAGTTGCATTAAAAGATTACCCAGCTGGTATCTGGTTTTTCAATGAGGTTGATAGCAGAGACGGTACGTTTGTTGAGCCAAAGATCTTGCCAGAAAAAGAGTAAAGGGGAACGCCGCAGTATACGAGCATTGTCCGAGTGAACAATGCTCGCAGTGGCTTTGGTATCAGTATTAGAACGTTTCCCAGTTACCGTTTTCTGTATTAGCTTGGCGGGGTAGGGCGAGTGATGAACGGCCCTTGGCGGCGAGAGCGTTCGGCCGAGCAGGCGCTGAATTTGATAAATGGCTGGATAACTTAAATGTTGCAACTGCACGGGTAAGTAATGCAGCTTGCTCCTCTAGCGATGCCGCAGCAGCACTGGCTTCCTGAACGAGCGAAGCATTCTGCTGCGTCACGCTGTCCATTTCAGATATCGCCTGACCGACCTGAGTAATTCCCCGGCTTTGTTCGTCAGAAGCAGAAGCAATCTCACCCATGATGTCGGTGACGTTAGTGACGGCATCGACGATCTCTTTCATGGTTTGACCCGCGTTATCAACCAGAACAGAACCACTGCTGACCAGATTTACCGATTCAGAAATCAGCGTTTCTATCTCTTTTGCGGCTTGTGCACTGCGCTGTGCGAGGCTGCGAACTTCACTTGCTACGACGGCAAAACCGCGACCTTGCTCTCCCGCTCTGGCTGCTTCAACTGCCGCATTGAGTGCGAGAATATTCGTTTGGAAAGCAATGCTGTTAATAACGCTGGTAATCTCAGATATTTTCTTTGAGCTACCTGAAATACTGTTCATCGTGTTCACAACGTTTGCAACGATCTCACCGCCTTGCTTGGCTTTTCCTGAAGCATTTGCCGCGAGCTGGCTGGCATGGTGCGCATTTTCTGAGTTTTGCTTCACGGTTGCGGTTAATTGCTCCATGCTTGCCGCGGTCTGTTCAAGCGCTGCGGCTTGCTGTTCGGTTCGTGAGGAAAGGTCAGTGTTACCGGATGAGATCTCGGTCGAACCTTGGTAAATAGAGTCTGCACTTTCCCGAACGGTAGTGACGGTCGTGACCAGAGAAGACTGCATTTGTTGAACGTTGCTGGCTAGCGTGCCAATTTCATTCCTGCCATAACGGTCCGACATTTGAGTCAAGTCACCCTGCGCAATGCGCTGAATTCTCAGAACCAATTGATTTATTGGTTTGATGAGGATCCCGCGCAGCAGGAAGAATGTCAGAAGCGTTAAAATGGTGGCCAGCGCAAAGCTGCCGCCCATTAACGAATATCCAAGCAGTGCATTTTTATGCGCGGTTTCGTTTAAGTCTTTCGCTCTTTGTGTGCGGTAAGCGACAGCCTCTAGCAAAAATTTGTTATAGGCCAAATCTAAAACCCGAGTTTCTTCGGATTCGAGAGTGATAACCTCTTCAAACAAGCCTTGTTTTGCCGCGGTGAGCATCAGCATAAGACCTTGGTTGACGTACGCGTCATAGGACTTACGCAGATCGCCGTCCAACGCCATATCCTGCGGTGTTTTAACCGGACGCTCTTCATAGACCATGAATGCTTTTTTTGACTGTTCCAGCCGCTGTTCAGCTTGCTTCAGGTTGTCATTGAAGACCTGAGAATCACCAATACGCGCAGCTGCAGCTGCCTGGATTAGTAAAAGACGCGCGGTACGAAGGTGATTGGAACTGTTTGAGATCCCCATGCGGGTATCGATTTCTTGTGTGACGTCGTCTAATGACTGATTGCTGCTTTGTAGAAAATAGCTGGATGTGCCGATAGATGCTGCAAATAACAGCATGATACCACCCAGAATAATGATGAATAAGGGAACTAGCCGTAAATTGCTCAGCATGCCGGCCTCGGCGTGCTGCTCAGACCTTGACGTTATTTTCATATCCATTCGCTCATTCTCAGGAATTTATGATTTACCATGCCACTAGTGGTGGCATTGGCATTTAGATTTTAGTGTCTACATTAATGACAATCCATTAGCTAAACAACCAATGTAAAAGATAATCGGCATATATTGAGAAACCTTAATCAAATTCGGTGCGATCCCGATCACGTTTTTAACTCTTTAAAAAGAAAAGAGAAATACGTGATGCGAAATCATACAGATTGATAATAAAAAATAAAGAGTCTGCCTCCTAACTTTATTTATCGGAGGTTCAACGCTATTATGGCGAGTCTATCTTCGGAGGGATTTTTCTTGGAAAAGCGCCCGCATTTTTTTTCTGATAAAAAAGTTGTTTTTTTTATCGCCACATTATGCTGTTTGCTCTGGGGAAGTGCTTATCCGGCAATTAAAAATGGCTATGAGCTGTTTCACATTGCAGATAATGATATTCCTGGAAAACTCGTTTTTGCAGGCTACAGATTCGCGCTCGCCGGGCTGTTGCTGCTAGCGCTTGCCGTGCTAAGTGGGCGGTCTATCGGACGCTTTCAGCGTATGCAGTTAGTCCAGCTAAGCATCTTGGGAATATTTCAGACATCACTACAGTACGTTTTTTTCTATATCGGTCTGGCTTATACCACGGGTGTTAAAGGTTCGATCATGAATGCAACCAGCACTTTTTTCAGCGTGCTGCTTGCTCATTATTTATACCAAAATGATAAATTAAATATCAGCAAGCTAACTGGTTGTATATTAGGCTTTGTCGGTGTGATGGTCGTTAATATCAACAGTAATGGAATGAGCATCGGTTTTACGCTATTGGGTGATGGATTCGTTGTTATTGCCGCATTTATTTTGTCTGCATCGACTATATATGGTAAGCGAATATCACAAACGATGGATCCAACCGTTATGACCGGTTATCAACTGGCTATTGGCGGGATTATTTTAACCATATCAGGATACTGTACCGGCGGGACACTCATCATACCTGATTGGAAAGCGGTGCTGATGCTAGGCTACCTTATTTTGCTTTCTTCAGTCGCTTTTTCATTATGGAGCCAATTGCTGAAATATAATCGGGTCGGTATGGTCGCACCATTTAATTTCCTTATCCCTGTCTCTGGTACGCTGTTGTCAGCATTGTTTCTTAATGAAAGCATTCTGGAGTGGAAATATTTCTTTGCACTTGTCCTGGTATGTTCAGGTATTTGGCTGGTTAACCGAATGGTGAAAAGCGATCGGAAAACGCCTCTGTGATCCAACGCATCTATTGTCCTGAAGGCACTGTTTGTAGCGTGATTTTTGAGCTCGTTGAAGCCGCGAACCACTTCATGCTGCAGTGCCTGCACTCAATCCCAGAAAATCACTAATTTATTTAATATCAATGAGCTAACTCTTTACCTACCTCTTGCTAGTAGTTCGATTGCTTTGTTGCCATTGGTTTGTATTCTGATAGGGATAGATAAATATTGCTTCATAACATGAGGTTAAGAGTTTTTTGGGTAAAAAGTGTAAGTTTTTCGTGAAAGGTATAAACTTACATAAAGGAGTGTGTTCTGGGCTCAAGGGATTTTTTGTATATCTATCATTTATATAGCAAGAAAATTGTTTCTTTTTTATTATTTTCAATGCTCTTTTTTGTAACGTTTAGTGTGCGATTTTGGCGGGAAAATAGGCATAAAAGTGATCAGACCAGACAGGGTTTAGCTCATAATGCTTTCATTTGTGTGATCCGTGTCACATAATGGCCAAAATCATTCTTCAGTCGCGTTGTATGTGCTACGGATTAGGCGGTACAGTTGCGCTGTTTTAGGATTAATCCTATGCTTTGGTTGAAGCAAATCTTCAGGGTGGAACTAGAAAGCAACGGATGAACGGATTCGCAGCGTGATGCGTAAAGTTGGCAAGTAACGATTGCCCGAATAAGAAATGATAAAGTAGTAACTCGCAGTATCTGGCACCGATAGTTTTTTATGCCATCAATGGAGAGTGATTTTCGAACTGGGCGATATGGTCTATCACCTAACTTATGTTTTAAACATAGCCTGTCGGGATGGGAAATATGGGTACCTCTGAATTACTCAAACACATTTATGACATTAATCTGTCTTATTTGTTACTGGCGCAACGCTTAATTAATGATGAAAAAGCTTCTGCAATGTTTCGTCTGGGAATCAATGACGAGATGGCAGATATCTTGATGCAACTGACTTTACCGCAGATGGTGAAATTGGCAGAAACTAACCAACTGATATGCCATTTCCGCTTTAACGATCACAATACAATCAAAGTCTTGACTCAGGAATCACGTGTGGATGATTTACAGCAAATCCATACGGGGATTTTGTTGTCGAGTAACTTATTACAACAGTTAACTTCGAAAGAAGAAAACCTGCCTAAGAAAAGGGCATAAGTAATGGCGGAGAAAAGTATTGTTCAGGAGGCGAAAGACATCCAATTGGCGATGGAGCTCATTTCGCTCGGTGCTCGTTTACAGATGCTGGAAAGTGAAACTCAGTTAAGTCGCGGACGTTTGATTAAACTGTACAAAGAACTTAGAGGAAGTCCGCCGCCAAAGGGAATGCTACCTTTTTCAACGGATTGGTTTATGACCTGGGAACAGAATATTCATTCATCAATGTTCTACAACGCTTACAGCTTTTTAATCAAGAATGGGCAGTGCAGCGGTGTTGAAGCGGTTATTAAATCTTATCGACTTTACTTGGAACAGTGTGCGCCGCAGAGCGATTCTCCACTGTTGGCATTGACGCGTGCCTGGACATTAGTCCGGTTTGTTGACAGCGGTATGCTGCAACTATCGTCATGTAATTGCTGCAAAGGGATGTTCATTACCCACGCTCATCAACCTAAAAACAGTTTTGTTTGTAGTTTGTGCCAACCCCCTTCCAGAGCGGTAAAAAGGCGTAAACTTTCGCAAAATCTTGCCGATATAATACCTCAACTGCTGGATGAACAGGTAAAACACGCAGTCTGAGCCTGTAGCGATTTGTGAATCTATCACTGTGTGTTGTGAAGGCGGTGATAGATTTCTTCCTCTAGAACGTCCTGGCTACGGCTCCGCAGTTTTATCTCTCTTTCCGCCCACCTTTTTTATTATAAGGATTTCTTGTGCTGGTTATATTGGGTTATATCGTAATTGTGGCCTCGATACTCGGCGGTTATCTCATGGTCGGTGGGGCCTTGGGTGCGCTTTATCAACCTTCGGAGCTACTGATCATCGGTGGTGCGGCGGTAGGTGCTTTCATCGTTGGTAACAATGGAAAGGCGATAAAAGCAACATTACGTGCACTACCTCTTTTGGTCAAAAGTTCCAAGTACAATAAAGCATTGTATATGGACCTCATGGCCTTACTCTTTCGAGTGATGGCCAAATCCCGCCAGCAAGGCATGCTTTCCCTGGAATTTGATATTGATAATCCTCGGGAGAGTGAAATCTTCTCGAGCTATCCGAATATTCTTGCTGACAATACCGTCGTTGAGTTTATTACCGATTATTTGCGTTTGATGGTCAGCGGTAACATGAATGCGTTTGAGATTGAAACGCTGATGGATGAAGAGATCGAGACAATTGAACATGAAAGCGAAGTACCCGCGTCCAGCTTGACGATGATGGGTGACGGTCTCCCTGCATTTGGTATCGTCGCTGCGGTTATGGGGGTTGTTCACTCACTGGCCTATGTTGACCGACCTGCTGCTGAGTTGGGTATGATGATCGCTCACGCGATGGTGGGTACCTTCCTGGGTATTCTACTTGCTTACGGCTTTGTCTCCCCATTAGCCGCGTTACTGCGTCAGAAAAATGCAGAAAAAATCAAAGTACTGCAGTGCATTAAAATCACGTTATTGTCGAGCCTTAATGGCTACGCTCCACAAATTGCCGTTGAATTCGGTCGTAAAACGTTGTACTCAACGGAGCGTCCTTCCTTTACCGAATTGGAAGAACATATTCGTCGTGTGAAATCGCCGACTCAGCAAGCGTCGGACAGTAACGCATGAAACATCAGCATCCCATTATTCGCAAAAAGCGTAAGTCTGGACATGGGGGCCACCATGGTGGCTCCTGGAAGATTGCCTACGCTGACTTTATGACAGCAATGATGGCATTGTTTCTTGTAATGTGGCTTATCGCAATTTCTACGCCAATGCAACTCGCCCAAATCGCAGAGTATTTTCGTACCCCGCTAAAAGTTGCATTAACTTCTGGCTCTAAATCAAGCGACAGTTCCAGCCCGATTCCAGGTGGGGGGAATGATCCCACCCAGCAAGATGGTGAAGTGAAAAAGGCCATCAAGACAGATAACGTAGAAAAGAAGCTGGATCAGGTTCGACTCAATAGATTGCGTGAACGCCTTGATCAGTTAATTGAAGCCGATCCTCGCTTACGTGCACTCCGTCCCCATCTGTTAATTGAAATGATTGAGGAAGGGTTACGTATCCAAATCATCGATAGTCAAAATCGCCCCATGTTTAAAACTGGGAGCGCGCAGGTTGAGCCCTATATGCGAGATATCCTGCGTGCGATAGCGCCTATCATGAACGATTTCCCCAATAAGCTGAGTATCTCCGGCCATACCGATGATGTTCAGTATACGACAGGGGAGCGTGGTTATAGTAACTGGGAATTGTCCGCAGATCGTGCCAATGCATCACGTCGAGAGCTTATTTTTGGGGGCTTGTCTGATGGAAAAGTTTTGCGCGTTGTGGGCATGGCTGCGACAATGAGCCTCAAACAGGCGGCAGGTGGAAGTGATGCGATTAACCGACGTATCAGTTTGCTGGTATTGAGCAGACAAGCTCAAAAGGATATTGAAGAAGAAAATGCAGAAAGCTCTGCTGTAAATATAGACAAGGTGGAAAATTTACAAAATATGGAGTTGGATAAGCCTAAACCTACCACTCCGGCTGCCGAAAATAGTGATAACAACAATACGAGTGGAAGTGGTGGGGCATCGCCACAACCAACTAATGGAGTTCCTGCTCCAGAGCGTCAACAGCCAACCACCGCGTTGCCTGCTGCGCCCGATAGCCAGGCGACGCCTTCTCAATAAGCCGCGATTCACAGCAGAGGTGACCACGTGAGCATGGACATGAGTGCTTTCTATCAAACGTTCTTTGATGAAGCAGATGAATTACTGGCAGATATGGAACAACACTTATTGTTGTTGGATCCGTCAGAACCCGACACCGAGCAATTGAATGCGATTTTCCGTGCTGCGCACTCCATAAAAGGAGGGGCTGGCACATTCGGCTTTAAAGCATTGCAGGAAACTACGCACCTGTTAGAAAACTTACTCGATGGGGCAAGACGTGGCGAAATGCGTCTTAGCACTGATATCATCAACCTGTTTCTGGAAACAAAAGACATTATGCAGGATCAGTTGGACGCTTATAAAACCGCACAGGAACCCAATGCTGAAAGCTTTGAGTATATCTGTCAGGCCTTGCGCCAGCTTGCTCTGGAGTCTAAAGCCGATGGTGACGCAGCCCAATCTGATGCGTCGGCTGTAACACAGCACTCTGCTAGCCCAGCATCTAATGGTAAAGGTGAAATGCGTATCGCATTAACCGGCCTGAAGTCTCAGGAAATACCTCAGATGCTGGAAGAGCTTGGTAATCTGGGGACGGTTAAAGATCCGCACCAGACTGACACTAGCGTAGAAGTGACATTAGTCACGTCTGAAAGCGAAGACGATATTAGTGCGGTACTGTGTTTTGTTCTTGAGCCTGAGCAAATCAGCTTCAAGTCTGCCGTCGCCAGCCAACCTGCCGTCGCTGAAGTCGTAGAAACATTAGCTGTTGTTGAAGCACCTGTCGCCGCCGCTGCTCCAGTTGCGCCGTCTGCACCAGTGGCTGCAAAACCGCAAGTTGCACCGGAAAATGGAAAAAATAAAGCAAAAACCGGTGATACCAGTATTCGTGTAGCGGTTGAGAAGGTTGACCAGCTTATCAACCTCGTCGGTGAGTTAGTGATTACGCAATCCATGCTGGCACAACGCTCAAGCGAACTCGATCCTGTGGCGCACGGCGACCTGCTCAATAGTATGGGTCAGTTGGAACGCAACGCCCGTGACCTGCAAGAATCGGTTATGTCCATCCGTATGATGCCGATGGAATATGTATTTAGTCGTTTCCCTCGATTGGTTCGTGACCTGGCTGCGAAATTGGATAAGCAGGTCGAACTAACGCTGATGGGGAGTTCGACTGAGCTGGATAAGAGTTTGATCGAACGTATTATCGATCCTCTGACACACTTGGTGCGTAACAGCCTCGATCACGGTATCGAATCTCCAGATAAACGCGTTGCTGCAGGTAAAGCTGCTGTAGGTAACTTGACGCTTTCTGCGGAACATCAGGGTGGTAACATCTGTATTGAAGTTATCGACGATGGAGCTGGGCTCAACCGCGAGAGAATTCTGGCCAAAGCCTTGTCTCAAGGGCTAGCAGTAAGTGACTCGATGTCTGATGAAGAAGTGGGCATGCTGATCTTTGCTCCTGGCTTCTCAACCGCTGAGAAAGTCACGGACGTCTCTGGCCGTGGCGTCGGGATGGACGTGGTGAAGCGGAATATCCAGGAAATGGGTGGTCATGTTGAAATCCACTTCCAGGCTGGAAAAGGCACGACGATCAGAATCCTGTTGCCATTAACACTTGCTATCCTCGATGGCATGTCCGTTAAAGTTAACAAAGAAGTCTTTATTCTCCCGCTTAACGCCGTGATGGAATCCTTGCAGCCGCAGTCCGAAGACCTGTACCCGTTAGCCGGCGGAGAGCGAGTATTGCAGGTTCGTGGTGAATATTTACCTCTCGTTGAACTGTTCCATATCTTTGATGTGGATGGCGCTAAGACGGATGCTACTCAGGGTATTGTCGTTATCCTGCAAAGTGCGGGTCGACGTTATGCCTTGTTGGTCGATCAGTTGATTGGCCAACATCAGGTCGTCGTCAAAAACCTGGAAAGTAATTATCGCAAGGTACCAGGCGTTTCAGCCGCTACCATCCTTGGTGATGGCAGCGTTGCGCTGATTGTGGATGTTTCAGCGTTACAAGCGCTTAATCGTGAAAAGCGTGCGGTTGAAACTGCTGCTTAATAAAACAGATTGTTAATAAAGGGTGGAAAACATGACTGGACTTGCAAGCGTCACGAAATTAACTGGCGAAACAGTAGGACAGGAATTCCTGATTTTTACGCTGGGTGACGAAGAGTACGGCGTTGATATTTTAAAAGTACAAGAAATTCGCGGTTATGACCAGGTAACGCGTATTGCCAACACACCTTCCTTCATTAAAGGTGTCACCAACCTACGCGGTGTCATTGTACCGATCGTTGACTTGCGCATTAAATTTGCCAAGCAGGATGTTGAATACGATGACAACACGGTTGTTATTGTTCTGAACCTTGGCCAGCGTGTTGTCGGTATTGTCGTAGATGGCGTGTCTGATGTGTTGTCACTGACTACAGACCAAATTCGTCCTGCGCCGGAGTTTGCTGTAACACTGTCAACAGAGTACCTGACTGGTTTAGGCTCTCTGGGCGAGAGAATGCTGATTTTGGTTGATATCGAAAAACTGTTGAGCAGCGAAGAAATGGCGCTGGTTGATAGCGTTTTGAAAGCCTAATACATCGGCCTTCAGGGGCTACGAAAGTGGCCCCGAAAACCTTCCTTAGCTATATCCTTGTCAGTTCAGAAATTTGTAAAGATATCCAGAATAGTGCCGATATCATCGGTGGTTGGTCTACTCAAAAGGCGTTATATGTTTAACCGTATAAAAGTTGTTACAGGTTTGATGCTTGTACTCGTGTTGTTTGGGGCACTTCAGCTTATTTCTGGTGGTTTATTCTTTAGTGCATTAAAAAATGATAAGGATATCTTCAGTTCAACGCAGGTTATTAACCAAAAGCGTTCCGAACTGGATTCAGCATGGTCATATTTATTACAGACCCGTAATACACTTAACCGTGCGGGTACGCGTTTTGCACTTGATGCAAGCGGTACGGGCGCCGGTGCTGGCGGTAAAGAGCTTCTGGTTTCTGCTCAAAGGCAACTGTCTGTCGCAAACGATTTTTTCTCCCGTTATGAGAAAGTACCGCAGGATGCGCATCAGGATGAAAATGTTACTCGGGGCGTAAAAGAGAATTATGTGGCTCTGAATGGCGCATTAACTGAATTAATTCAGTTTTTGAATGCAGGGGAATTTAAGAAGTTTGTTGAGCAGCCAACACAGAGTTTTCAGGACAACTTTGAAAAAGCGTATTACGCCTATAAAGCTGAAAGCGATAAACTTTATCAGGCTGGTATAGCTAAGAATGATGCAGCTTACGATTCGGCGCTCTGGATCCTTGGCTTCATTATCGTGTTGGTTTTTGCGTTAGCGCTGATTTCCTGGATTGGTATTCAACAGCTATTAATAAGGCCGCTAAATAGTATTGTTGAACACATTCGTCATATTGCGAAAGGCGATCTGACAAAAACCACTCACTTTCACAGCAGTAATGAAATGGGCATTCTGGCTGACAGTATTCGCCATATGCAAAGTGAGTTTGTTTCAACGGTTAGTGCGGTTCGACAAGGTGCTGATGCCATTTATACCGGTGCTACAGAAATTAGCGCTGGAAATAACGATCTTTCTTCACGTACTGAGCAACAGGCTGCTTCACTAGAAGAAACGGCAGCAAGTATGGAACAGTTGACCGCAACAGTTAAACAGAATGCGGAAAATGCTCGTCAGGCCAGTCAGTTGGCACTGAGTGCATCAGAGACAGCGCAGAAGGGCGGCAAGGTCGTCGATAATGTCGTCAAAACCATGCACAATATTGCTGGAAGTTCGCAAAAGATTGCCGATATAACTAGTGTGATTGATGGTATTGCTTTCCAAACCAACATTCTTGCACTGAATGCGGCGGTTGAAGCAGCCAGAGCCGGTGAGCAAGGCCGCGGGTTTGCGGTTGTTGCTGGTGAAGTTCGTAATTTGGCACAGCGTAGTGCTCAAGCTGCGAAAGAAATTAAAAGTTTGATTGAAGATTCTGTAAGCCGAGTTGATGAAGGTTCTGTACTGGTTGAAAGTGCGGGCGAGACGATGGGAGAAATCGTCAGTGCAGTCACTCGTGTAACGGATATCATGGGCGAAATTGCCTCTGCTTCTGATGAGCAGAGCAAAGGTATCGATCAGGTTGGTCAGGCTGTTACTGAGATGGATCGTGTGACGCAGCAAAACGCCTCCTTGGTTGAAGAGTCTGCGACCGCAGCGGTTGCTTTGGAAGAACAAGTGAAAGTGCTGAATCAGGCGGTTGCTGTATTCCGTCTGTCTGAAGATACTGGTTCGTTTAGAAGGACGACACCGGCGACAGCGGGTCAAAAACCGGCATTGTTGGCTTCATCAGCGAATGGTGGTAAGAAAGCGAAAGAAGGTTCACCAAATGATAATTGGGAAACGTTCTGATCAGAACCGTCGTATAAGCTATAAATAATCCAAGCTGTAGGGATATTGTTACTGAGCTAATCCCCAGCCGCTTACATGTAGGTGGCTGGGTGATGGTTTACTCGCCATAATTTAAAAAATGAACATGCGAGTAATCGATCAGTGCACTCTTGGGGGTTGTAAGTGATACAGCACCTGGTGCTTTGAAGTAGGGTAATTCATGATATTGTTCAATCTGTAACGTATGTTATGGATATGATGGGGTGAGGTTGGCTTTGGTATTAAAGCCAAAGAATAAAGCAGGTAGCGCAGCTGTGATGAGAGGGACAACGCCACCCGACAGCATGTGGCTTTGGTAGAACGAACATGCTGACCGGTTCAGTTTGCAGAACTTGCAGTGTGTATTACCAATACAGTGTCAGTTTTAATCGTAATGCGATGAGTAATTGACGAATGACAATAAAAACCTGCGTTAGCTGTAAAGGAAAGTTCAGATTGAAAAAAACCATAGCAAAAAACACTATTCGAGCGATTTGATATGAAAAGCACACCGTCGCAAAATCGCCCTGAATCTGCCTCTATCCTGACGCAGATGGTTGACAGGTTGCCGTTGTCGGATACCCATTTCCGTCGAATCAGTCAATTAATATACCAGCGTGCCGGCATTGTTCTGGCCGACCACAAACGTGAAATGGTTTATAACCGTTTGGTTAGACGTCTCCGTTTGCTCGGAATCAATGATTTCGGCCAGTATTTAGCATTACTGGAGTCAGATCTTAACAGCGCCGAGTGGCAAGCCTTTGTTAATGCATTAACCACTAACCTGACGGCATTTTTCCGCGAAGCCCACCATTTTCCTATATTGGCCGAGCATGTCAGAAAACGTCCAAATGGCTACACCATCTGGAGTACGGCGGCTTCTACAGGGGAAGAACCTTATTCGTTGGCAATGACACTTGCTGAGGTTTTAGGTAATAAGGCGAGTGGGTGTCAGGTATGGGCCAGTGATATTGATACTCAGGTGTTAGAAAAGGCAACGGCTGGCATCTATCGGCAAGAAGAATTGCGCTCTCTTTCTCCACAACAACTACAGCGGTTTTTTTTGCGTGGCACCGGGCCACATAGTGGTTTGGTTCGTGTACGTCCTGAGCTTGCATCAATGGTGCATTTCCAACAACTAAATCTGCTTGCACCCGATTGGTCCGTTCCTGCACCATTCGATGCCATTTTTTGTCGTAATATAATGATTTACTTCGATAAAGAAACTCAAGAGCGTATTCTTCGTCGATTCGTCCCGATGCTTAAACCGGGTGGATTGTTATTTGCCGGACATTCAGAGAATTTCAGCCAGATTAGTCGTGAATTCTATTTGCGTGGGCAAACTGTATATGGGCTGGCTAAGGAAAGATAATGAGCAAGATAAGAGTATTATGCGTTGATGATTCTGCCCTAATGCGCCAGATCATGACTGAAATAATCAATAGCCATCCTGATATGGAAGTTGTTGCAACTGCGCCAGATCCATTAGTTGCTCGTGATTTGATTAAAAAATTCAATCCCCAGGTACTAACGCTGGATGTTGAAATGCCTCGCATGGATGGATTGGATTTTCTTGAAAAACTTATGCGCTTGCGTCCGATGCCTGTTGTCATGGTGTCGTCCCTGACAGGAAAAGGCTCAGAGATTACGCTTCGCGCGCTGGAACTTGGTGCGATTGATTTTGTCACCAAACCGCAGTTAGGTATCCGTGAGGGAATGCTGGCATACAGCGAACTGATTGCGGAAAAAATTCGCATGGCAGCGAAGGCGCGACTTCCGCAACGTAGTGCAGCGGCAGAACCGACAAGAATTATTCAGCATATGCCATTGCTCAGTAGTGAGAAATTGATCGCGATTGGTGCATCGACAGGGGGAACGGAAGCGATACGGCATGTATTACAGCCCCTGCCGCCGACAAGCCCTGCATTACTGATCACACAGCATATGCCACCGGGCTTTACGAAGTCTTTTGCCGAGCGTTTGAACAAGTTATGCCAGATTACGGTGAAAGAAGCAGAGGATGGTGAACGTGTTCTTCCTGGTCACGCCTATATTGCTCCAGGAGCACGCCATCTTGAACTGGCGCGTAGTGGGGCAAACTATCAAGTACGTTTAAATGATGGGCCTCCCGTCAATCGGCATCGTCCATCAGTTGATGTGTTATTCCGTTCGGTTGCGCAATACGCCGGGCGAAATGCTGTAGGGGTAATCCTTACTGGACTGGGGAATGATGGGGCGGCTGGCATGTTGGAACTCCATCAGGCTGGTGCTTATACTCTGGCCCAGAATGAAGCAAGTTGTGTGGTTTTCGGGATGCCGCGCGAAGCGATTGCGATGAGTGGCGTCGATGAAGTGGTGGATTTGCACCAGGTGAGCCAGCGTATGTTGGCACAAATCTCTGCCGGACAGGCATTACGTATATAAGCAGCTCTCGGTGAGCAATAAATATTTTAGGAGTAGGTATGGCCGATAAAGAACTCAGATTTTTGGTAGTGGATGATTTTTCGACGATGCGCCGAATTGTCCGTAACCTGCTGAAGGAACTGGGCTTTAATAATGTAGAAGAGGCAGAAGATGGTGCTGATGCACTGAACAAGCTTCGCTCCAGTACTTTTGATTTCGTCATTTCTGACTGGAATATGCCCAACATGGATGGACTGGAGCTATTACAGACTATTCGTGCTGACGGCGCGCTTTCCAGCCTTCCCGTGCTGATGGTAACGGCAGAAGCGAAGAAAGAGAACATTATCGCTGCGGCACAAGCAGGTGCTAGCGGCTATGTAGTTAAACCATTTACTGCAGCTACCCTTGAAGAAAAACTGAGTAAGATTTTCGAAAAATTGGGTATGTAAGGGGATCTTATGACGCCACATATGCCGTCCGTGAACGACACAGCTTCAGCAACCGAGATCATTTCGCGTATCGGCCAATTGACTCGTATGCTGCGTGACAGTTTGAAAGAGCTGGGTCTGGATAATGCGATAGCAGAAGCAGCAGAGGCTATTCCTGATGCCCGCGATCGTCTTGACTATGTTGTCCAGATGACTGCGCAAGCGGCAGAGCGTGCTCTTAACTGCGTAGAAGCTGCACAGCCACGTCAAAACCAACTAGAAGCTGATGCCAAATCTCTGAAAACTCGTTGGGATGAATGGTTTGAAAATCCAATCGAACTGGCTGATGCGCGCGAATTAGTGACGGATACGCGTAGCTATCTTGAAGATGTACCACAGCATACCTCGTTTACCAACGCCCAACTGTTGGAAATTATGATGGCGCAGGATTTCCAGGACCTTACTGGTCAGGTAATCAAGCGTATGATGGATGTTGTCCAGGAGATTGAAAAACAACTGCTGATGGTATTGCTGGAAAATATCCCAGAAAAACCAGACGCGCCTAAGCGTGCAAATGATGGTCTGCTGAACGGACCTCAGATGGATAAAGGTGCAGCAGGTATCGTCGCCAATCAGGATCAGGTTGATGACCTTCTGGATAGCCTTGGGTTCTAATGAATCTTGCTTCAGAAAAGGGGACTATTCCCTTTTTTGAAAGAATGATGAACACCATCGCTCGGTTATTTATGGCCAGTATTTATGGCCATAAATAGCTAAACTCGACTTTCCCGCCTGTGTATCCTTACTATTCGTTAAAGAAGCGTCGGTTTTTCTCTTTGTTCCAGCCATAAAACTTTCTCGTATTTGTCATGCTAGGCAGCAAATTCCTATCCTGAAAGTCGTAACAGGAACACATCGTGGCTGAAGATAGCGATCTAGAAAAAACAGAAGCCCCCACTCCCCAAAAAGAGGAAAAGGCACGAGAAGAAGGGCAAATCCCGCGATCTCGAGAGCTGACTTCTGTTGTGATGATGGTCGCAGGATTGGCTATTTTGTGGATAGGAGGTGATGTCATGGCTGGCCGATTGGCCAGAATTGTCTCACAGTCGTTAAATTTTGATTACGCAACGATTGGCGATGATACCCAAATGCTACGTCACGTTGGTTCACTACTGCGACAAGCAGCATCTGCGTTGGTACCGATTATGCTCGGGGCCGTATTGGTTGCACTGTCTGCGCCGATGCTGCTGGGTGGGATACTATTTAGTACTAAGTCATTAAAAGTTGATTTCAAAAAATTAGATCCTATTTCTGGGCTGAAACGGTTATTTTCTTCCCAATCATTGGCTGAGCTTTTCAAAGCGATATTGAAATCAGTCATGGTCGGGATCATTAGTACCTTGTTCTTGATTCATAACTGGCCGAAGATATTGCATCTGGTATCCGAAGCGCCGATTGCGGCGATGGGGGATGCGCTGGAACTTGCCGTGATGTGTGGTTTCCTTATTATTATGGGGTATTCCCATGGTCGCTTTTGATGTGTTTTGGCAAGTGTGGAGTCACATCAAAAAATTACGGATGACGAAACAGGAAATTCGTGATGAGCATAAACAGAGTGAAGGCGATCCCCACGTTAAAGGACGTATTCGTCAGCAACAAAGGGCAATGGCCCAACGTAGGATGATGGCTGATGTGCCTAAAGCTGATGTTATAGTCACTAACCCGACGCATTATGCGGTAGCATTACGTTATGATGAGAAAAAAATGAATGCGCCGAAGGTGTTGGCTAAAGGGGCTGGCGACGTCGCTTTGCGTATTCGTGAATTGGGGACAGAACACCGTGTTCCTATTTTAGAAGCACCACCGTTGGCGCGAGCGTTATTTCGTCATTCAGAGGTCGGACAGCACATTCCGGCCGCGCTGTATGCTGCCGTTGCAGAAGTCTTAGCCTGGGTTTATCAACTGAAACGCTGGAAGCGAGAAGGTGGATTAATTCCTAGAAAACCGAAACATCTACCAGTGCCGGATGCACTGGATTTTGCTAAAGAGAATACTACTGATGGCTAATTTGGCCTCTTTGCTTCGTTTACCGAGTAATATGAAGGGTGCCCAATGGCAAATATTAGCTGGGCCAATACTGATCCTGCTGATACTTTCCATGATGGTATTGCCGCTGCCGCCATTCATTCTGGATCTGCTATTTACCTTTAACATCGCGTTATCAATCATGGTACTGCTGGTTGCGATGTTTACGCAGCGAACGCTCGAGTTTGCTGCGTTTCCTACGATCCTTCTGTTTTCTACATTACTGCGCTTGTCACTCAACGTTGCATCAACCCGTATTATTTTGCTCGAAGGGCACACAGGGACTGCAGCAGCAGGGAAGGTCGTTGAAGCATTCGGACACTTTCTGGTAGGTGGAAATTTCGCCATTGGTATTGTGGTCTTTATCATTCTTGTCTTAATCAACTTCATGGTTATCACCAAAGGTGCCGGACGTATCGCTGAAGTTGGTGCCCGCTTTGTGTTGGATGGTATGCCCGGTAAACAGATGGCGATCGATGCCGATCTTAATGCTGGGATCATTGGTGAAGAAGAAGCGAAAAAGCGCCGTGCTGAAGTTACTCAGGAGTCAGATTTCTACGGCTCAATGGACGGTGCCAGTAAGTTCGTGCGCGGTGACGCTGTCGCGGGACTGATTATCATGATCATCAACATTGTTGGTGGATTGATCGTCGGTGTTGTACAGCACAACATGCCGGTAGGGCAGGCCGCTGAAAGCTATACGCTGCTTACCATCGGTGATGGCTTGGTTGCCCAGATTCCTGCTCTGATTATCTCTACCGCAGCGGGTGTGATTGTTACTCGCGTGAGTACCGATCAGGACGTTGGCCAGCAGATGGTCACTCAGTTGTTCAATAACCCACGAGTGATGGTACTGAGTGCGGCGGTTATTGGGCTTATTGGGCTGGTTCCTGGAATGCCCAACTTTGTCTTTCTGTTATTTACCGCATCTTTGTTAGGGCTTGCCTGGTGGATGCGTGGTGAACAGCAAAAAGAACCTGTTATGCAGCCTATACCAGCATCAATGGAGAAACATCAGATTATTGAAGCCAGTTGGTCTGATGTACAGCTTGAAGATCCGCTGGGTATGGAAGTTGGCTATCGATTGATCCCAATGGTTGACGCACAGCAAGATGGCGAGTTACTGGGCAGGATTCGTAGTATCAGGAAGAAGTTTGCCCAGGAAATGGGATACTTACCGCCGGTGGTTCATATCCGGGATAATTTGGAACTTCAGCCTGCCAGCTATCGCATACTGATGAAAGGTGTCGAGGTGGGTAGCGGTGAGGCTCATCCCGGTCGTTGGATGGCGATCAATCCGGGCAATGCGGTTGGCTCTTTATCTGGCGATATCACGCAGGATCCTGCGTTTGGGCTGCCAGCAGTCTGGATTGATAATGCCCTGAAAGATCAGGCTCAAGCTCAGGGATTCACGGTCGTAGAGGCAAGTACCGTAGTAGCAACGCACCTGAACCACTTAATTGCATTACATGCCAGTGAACTGTTTGGACGACAGGAAGCTCAGCAACTGATGGATCGCGTTGCACAGGAAATGCCAAAGCTGACAGAAGATTTCATTCCGGGCGTAGTGACGTTAACGACCTTGCATAAGGTTTTGCAAAATCTACTTAGTGAGAGAGTTTCGATTAGGGATATGCGCACCATTATGGAGACATTGGCTGAACATGCGCCAGTGCAGCCAGACCCTTATGAGCTCACCACAGTGGTGAGGGTTGCTCTGGGGCGTGCGATTACCCAGCAGTGGTTCCCAGGAGACAGCGAACTTCAGGTTATCGGTCTGGAAGGATCGTTGGAGCGGCTTCTGTTACAGGCGCTTCAAGGCGGTGGTGGCCTCGAACCGGGACTTGCCGATCGTCTGCTTGAACAGGCGAAACAAGCGCTACAGCGGCAGGAAATGTTGGGTGCTCCGCCGGTGCTGCTTGTGAACCATGCTTTACGCGCTTTACTTGCTCGATTCCTGCATCGTAGTCTGCCAAACATGGCCGTACTGTCTAATTTAGAAATCAGCGATCATCGCCAGATTCGCATGACATCAGTTATTGGGGAAGCTCAGAAGTGAGGAAGATGATGCGCGCTCTGGCAGCAGCCTTGCTGCCACTGGCACTCTCGTTCAGTGCCATCGCGATGCCAGGTAGTTGGAACGGAAGTATGTCAGGAATAAAACTTGATCATCGTGGCGAAATGGTTACGACGTCAGCTTTTGTTCCTAACATAGCGGTTAATCCAGATGAAACGATTACGACAATATATTGGCGGCACATGATTGATTCTGCGATACCTGTGGGGCTTGTTGTGAAACTGTGTTCACAATCGCCGCAGCGCTGTGTTGACTTAGACGGAAGTGGTGACGGGCAAACTCGAGCATTTGACGGATTAGCGGCTAATAATGAGTTTCGTTTCGTATACTACATTGAAGGGAATGGACGTATTAATCATACGTTCAGCGTGCGTACGATCGATATTGCGGTAAATTACAAGTAGGTTTTTAAGCGGTAATTTAAATAACTGGCTGTTTTAAAAGATGAAAAGTCTCTGCCAGAAATGCAGAGACTTTTAGAATGTAATTTTTCTACCACCAACTGTCACGCCTTTCGACTGACCATCCGGACCATACAGACCCTGGCCATGGCGAGGCTTCAATATATTGATGGCTTCATTCGTGTAGGCAATATGTCGGCTAAGCAGAAGACCATTGTGCTGATTCTGGTCATTCAAACGTCTGGTTAACTTTTGTACTTGCTGCCAGTAAGCCGATAGTTTTTCAATACCGTCATAAGGCGCTTGCAGCTTAAGAGTCGACTCAGTCTCATGGCGCCGTGTTTCCAAATGCTGCATTGTCGCCAGCAGAGAAGTTTTCTTCTCTGTCACCTGTTGCAGAGCAATGCTGTTAATGTGGCCAGCGCAAAGCAGCGTTTGCTCTTCGGACATAACAACATTGAGCTCACGTAGGCTGCTCAGCAGTTGATCCAAAATCGATTGCAGATTTTCCATAAATATTAATTACCTGCTAAAAAATCCTGAGTCTCTTTAAGCAACGCATCCGCGATTTTTCCGGCATCAATTTTAAGTGAGCCATCACGAATTGCCTGCTTTAAGGTTTCAACGCGGTTCATGTCTATGTCCTGCGTACCCGGTTGCATCAATTTTGCCTGCGCGTCGCTCAGTTTTACCTGAGTTGCGCTAACTTCAGACTGAGCTTCAGCCTGTTTACGTTTAGCTTTAGCGACATCGCCAGATTCGCGTTGCTGAACTTGACTGACCGGCTTCAGTGACTGGGTGCGATCAATACTCATAATACATCCCTCTGATTTGAGGATAAATGGTTAATCATCAATGTTTTACAGAATTCTCATCACATTGGTGTTCAATTTTAAAACGTCATCAGTAATGACTCTGTACCTATCATCGGCAAACATGAGCAAATCTTTAATTAATTACTGTGAGATCAGAATAATCCCATCTTCGTTTGTGATTCCGCTGACTATTTGTCCATTTGCCGTTCTGACTCTGACCGCTTGTCCGGCTGCCGCGTTGTTCATGGCCTTTCCTTCGCCATTAATTGTGAAGCCTTCCCCTTGGGCGATAATCTGCACTGACTGACCTGCCTTTACGACCCAGGCGCGTCTGATCATGGAGGCGGTAATAACCTGGCCAGGCGTGAGATCGCGCAAAAGGACTGCGCCCTGTGCGCCAGGTAACGTCAGTATAGGGCGCAACGGTAATAAATCGAGCCGGCCTTTTGTCAAACGAATGTCTTTTTCCGTCAACGTGGTTCCACGATTTATAAGCCGAGCACTGGTGACATAATTCCCTGTTACCTGAACTTCGGTTTGAATGAAGCGACGCTGTTGCCCGCAGCGTATGGACAGGCTCACATTACCCCACATTTTCGTATTCCCGGGCAGCGTGATTTGGGGCGCTTCGCACTGTGGCCATTGCGATTCTGGCGATTTTACCACAACGTTTACGGTATTCGTGCTTCCCTGAAAGCGTGAGGCGAAAAATTGGTTGATCTGTGCAGGAAGGTCGTTCGCATTGACAGGGGCACACAGGATGAAAAAACAGGACGCCGCCAGATAGAGGTAATAATGTATTGTTTTCATTCCTGTTCGGCTCTCCTGATTCAGATTATATCGGGCATTAAGTGTAACAATGTCAGCGTGAGGTTAAGGCAATAAATAGCGCTGCATTTGGTGTCTATTCGTTCGATGGCATAGCCACCATGAGAATTATCCTACTCACTCCAAATTCTAACTTGCGGAGGGAGCATGCTTGATAAATTAGACGCCTCGTTGCGGTTTCAGCAGGAAGCGTTGAACTTGCGTGCCCAGCGGCAGGAAATCTTGGCCGCGAATATTGCTAATGCGGATACGCCAGGCTATCAGGCCAGGGATATCGATTTTGCCAGCCAGCTCAGTAAAACGATGGAGCAAGGGCGGGTGAACGGTACGGGTATCGCGCTGAAAACCACGTCTGTACGGCATATACCGGCACAGAATTTTCAGCCGCCGGAACTTGATTTGCTTTATCGCGTACCCGATCAGCCTGCGTTGGATGGCAATACGGTCGATATGGACCGCGAACGCACTAATTTTGCCGATAATAGCCTGAAATATCAATCCAGCCTGACCGTTCTGGGCGGACAGATTAAAGGCATGATGTCAGTCCTGCAGTCAGGTTCGTGATCGTAGCGCGATAGGAAGGTAAAGATTCATGTCGTTATTAAATATATTCGAAATTTCAGGCTCAGCGCTTTCTGCGCAATCTCAGCGTCTGAATGTGAGCGCCAGTAACCTGGCTAACGCAGACAGTGTGACGGGCCCTGATGGCGAGCCTTATCGCGCCAAGCAGGTTGTATTCGAAGTGAATGCCGCTCCGGGGCAGTCTACGGGTGGCGTACGCGTTTCCAATGTTATTGAAGATCCATCACCTGCTCGTCTGGTTTACGAACCGGGTAATCCGCTGGCTGATGGGCAGGGATACGTTCGCATGCCGAATGTTGACCCAGTGGCTGAGATGGTAAACACCATTTCTGCATCGCGCAGTTATCAGGCAAACGTCGAAGTCTTGAATACGACAAAATCGATGATGCTGAAGACGTTAACGATCGGGCAATAATCGGGAGGCGAAATAATGTCTATAACAACGAATGATACGTCCTCGGCAACGAGAACACAGAGCACATCGAATACTTCGATATCTACACCGGTAGAGAAAAACAGCGGTGCTGACCTACAGAATCAGTTCCTGACACTTCTTGTTGCACAGCTGAAGAATCAGGACCCGACGAATCCGATGAGCAACGATCAGTTGGTAAGCCAACTTGCTCAGCTTAATACGGTCAGCGGTATTGAGAAGTTGAATACCACATTGGGTTCTATCTCTGGTCAGATTAATAACAACCAATCCATGCAGGCAACAACGCTGATTGGCCACAGTGTCATGATCCCTGGAAAAGACATTCTTGTTGGTAAAGAAACCAGTACCCCCTTTGGCGTGGAACTGGAAAAAGCCGCAGAGGTTGTTACCGTCACCGTTAATGATGCGACAGGTAAAGCTGTTCGTACGATCGAACTGGGTACGCTTTCTGCTGGCGTTCACTCATTCAACTGGGATAGTAAACTTTCTGATGGCACGGTTGCGCCTGATGGGGCTTATACCTTCACTGTTGCTGCCAGTACTGGCGGCGCGCAGCAGGTTGTTCAACCATTGAGTTATGCGGTGGTAAATAGTGTTATTCGCGCTGATGGCGGTGCATTACTGGATTTAGGACTACGCGGCAGAGCCACCATGGACGATGTCCGGCAGATTCTGTAACGGTGTAAATTTCATGTTATTCCAGTGAAATTCACTATCTGGAATATGACTTAATCAATTCTCTGGAGAGCGACATGGGTTTTTCTCAGGCGGTCAGTGGTTTAAACGCGGCATCTAATAACCTGGATGTTATCGGTAATAACATCGCTAACTCAGCGACAGTGGGTTTTAAATCCGGGACCGTCACATTCGCTGATATGTTTGCGGGTTCTAAAGTCGGTATGGGTGTGAAGGTCGCATCGGTATTGCAGGATTTTGGTAACGGTACTGTGACGTCGTCCTCACGAGACCTGGATGTTGCGATTAGCGGCGGTGGTTTTTACCGTCTGCAAGACACCAACGGTTCGACTTATTACAGCCGTAATGGTCAGTTCATGCTGAACGGTCGTAATATCGTCAACGCGCAAGGTATGCAACTGACGGGCTATCCGGTCGCCGGTACGCCGCCAACGGTGCAAACGGGTGCCGATCCAGTACCGTTGACGGTTCCTGATGGGGACATGTTGGCGAGCGCAACGACAATCGCATCAATTAAGGCTAACCTGAAATCTTCAGACGCAGTCCCCACAAATGCCTGGGCTACAACGCCAGGTGCGGAAGGCACCTACAACAGCAAAACGGCACTAACAACCTATGACAGTCAGGGTAATGTGCATAACTTCACCCTGTATTTTGTTAAAACGGCAGACAATACATGGCAAACGTATGCTAAGGATGACTCCATTACTCCCGCCGTGTATCAAAATGCAGGAGCATTGAACTTTGCTTCTAATGGTGCATTAACGGGGCATACGCCTTTCGACATCGACCTTGTTGGTACGAATGGTGCTGCTACAGGTAAATTCACTCTCAATTTGACTGGCAGCGTGCAGCAAAATACCGAATATAGCTATAAGAGCCCAACTCAGAACGGTTTCGCTCCGGGGTCGCTGACCGGTTTTGCTATCAATGACGATGGCACGATCGAAGGCAGCTACAGCAACGGTCAGAAGCAGGCGCTGGGTCAGATCCTGCTGGCTAGCTTTGCCAACCCAGAAGGTTTATCGCCTGAAGGCGATAACGCCTGGTCTGAAACGGCGAGTTCTGGTCAGGCTGTCGTTGGTCTGGCAGGTACCGGAAGTCTGGGTAAACTGATCGGCAAATCTACCGAAAGTTCAAACGTTGACCTGAGTAAAGAGCTGGTCAGTATGATTGTTGCGCAGCGTAACTACCAGTCAAACGCGCAAACTATCAAAACGCAGGATTCCATTCTGCAAACGCTGGTTAGCCTGCGTTAATTATCCTAACGGGGACATTGCATGGATCACGCGATTTATACGGCAATGGGGGGCGCAAGCCAGTCATTGGAAAAGCAGGCAATTACTGCGAACAACTTGGCTAACGCCTCAACGCCGGGTTTCCGGGCACAGCTTTCCGCACTGCGTGCTGTACCGGTAAATGGGTTGACACTGCCCACCCGAACGCTGGTTGTCGCTTCAACGCCTGGCGCTGATATGACTGAAGGCGTGATGAATTATACTGGCCGTGCAATGGATGTCGCTTTACCGAAAGAGAGTTGGCTGGCAGTGCAAACGGCTGATGGCGGTGAAGCGTACACCCGTAATGGTAATATGGAGATCAGCGCTGATGGGCAGTTGACTATTCAGGGGCGTGTTGTGATGGGCGACGGTGGACCGATTGACATTCCTCCGCAGGCTCAGATCAGCATTTCTGCTGATGGTACAATTTCTGCTCTTAACGCTGGGGATCCGCCGAATACGATTGCCCAGCTGGGGCGTTTGAAGCTTGTTAAGGCTACCGGACAAGAAGTTGAGCGGTCTGATGACGGGTTATTCCGCTTGACGCAGCAGGCTCAGCAACAACGTGGTAATGTTCTGCAAAACGATCCTACTGTGCGTATTATGCCGGGTGTGATCGAGGGCAGTAATGTGAACACGGTCGATACGATGGTCGATATGATTGCCAATGCTCGTCGCTTTGAAATGCAGATGAAAATCATTAGCAGCGTCGACGATAATGCACAACGCGCTAATCAGATATTAGCAATGGGTTAAGCGCCGAGTGCGCACAGGAGTGAATAAATGATCCGTTCTTTGTGGATTGCAAAAACCGGCTTGAATGCTCAGCAAACCAATATGGACGTTATTTCCAATAACTTGGCAAACGTCAGCACTAATGGTTTCAAGCGTCAGCGTGCGGTATTTGAAGACTTGATGTACCAAACAATTCGTCAGCCTGGGGCTCAATCTTCAGAGCAAACCATGCTACCGTCCGGCTTGCAGCTGGGTACAGGTGTTCGTCCGGTATCAACAGAGCGTATTCATACTCAAGGGACCTTTTCCGAAACGGGTAACTCTAAAGACGTTGCGATTAAAGGTCAGGGATTCTTTCAGGTTCAGCTGCCTGATGGGACAACGGCTTATACGCGTGACGGCGCCTTCCAGCTTGATGGTAACGGCCAGTTAGTGACGTCCAGCGGTTATCATGTTCAGCCCGCGATTACTGTTCCGGCGAATGCGACCGAACTGAATATTGGTCGTGACGGTATTGTCAGCGTTAAAGTGCAGGGACAGGCGGCAACAAACCAGATTGGCCAGCTGACACTGACGACCTTTATTAATGATAGCGGCCTTGAGAGCATGGGTGAGAACCTGTATCTGGAAACCGCGAGTTCAGGTGCGCCGAATGAAACAAACCCAGGTTTGAATGGCGCGGGCCTGCTGTATCAGAAATATGTCGAAACCTCCAACGTCAATGTGGCAGAGGAATTGGTATCGATGATTCAGACTCAGCGAGCCTATGAGATCAACAGTAAAGCAATTTCTTCTTCTGACCAAATGTTGCAGAAATTGACTCAGCTGTAATGGGTGACCCGCTAATTTCAGGAGCGAGAGCGGGTGCTCTGGCTGCCTGATAGTAGCAATGTAGACAGTGTTTAACGGGGTAATGATGGCCATTGGCACCAGATAGGTGCTGCAGATATGGTTTTGATTTACCCCGTGAATATGTGAAATAGATTAATTTAAGGCGATATCCGCAGTGATAATGAATGCAAAGTCGGTTATCAAACCACTCCGCCGACACCGTCTGTTGGCATTGATCGCGATGTTAGCACTTAACGGTTGCGCCTATATTCCGCATGATAAAGTTGTCACTGGGCCTACGACTGCTCAGCCTGGATCGCCTGTATTAGCGGGTCCTAATGGTTCTATCTTCCAAACCGTGCAGCCGATGAATTATGGCTATCAGCCAATGTTTGAAGATCGTCGCCCACGTAATATTGGTGACACATTGACGATCGTGTTGCAGGAAAATGTGAGCGCCAGTAAAAGCTCGTCAGCCAATGCTGCTCGTAATGGTTCGTCAACGTTCGGTGCAACGGTGGTACCGCGTTATCTTGACGGGCCGTTGGGTAATAATCGTGCGTCTCTGAATGCGACAGGAACGAATGACTTCACTGGGCAGGGCGGTGCGAATGCGAACAACACCTTCAGTGGCACGATTACGGTCACGGTTGGTCAAGTATTAGCTAATGGCAATCTGCAGGTCGTTGGCGAAAAACAAATTGCAATTAATCAGGGAACAGAGTTTATCCGTTTCTCTGGGGTAGTTAATCCGAGAACCATTAGTGGTAACAACTCGGTACCATCAACCCAGGTTGCGGATGCGCGCATTGAATATGTCGGTAATGGCTATATTAACGAAGCGCAAAACATGGGCTGGTTACAGCGGTTCTTCCTCAATGTTTCTCCGTTCTAAGCTTAAGAGGCCTGCCATGCGGATTGCATCATTTTTCACTGTACTGCTGACGTTACTGACGCTGAATATTGCCCCTGCGTCGGCAGAGAGAATTCGCGATCTGGTGAATATCCAGGGCGTACGCGGTAATGCGTTAATTGGTTACGGTTTAGTTGTTGGTCTGGACGGCTCTGGTGACCAGACCATGCAGACGCCGTTTACCACGCAAAGCTTGACTAACATGCTTTCCCAGTTAGGGATTACTGTTCCTGCCGGTACCAACATGCAGTTGAAGAATGTGGCGGCGGTTATGGTAACGGCGGAACTTCCGCCTTTTGGCAGAACAGGCCAAAATATTGATATCGTGGTGTCTTCACTCGGTAACGCGAAGAGCTTGCGTGGCGGGACGCTGTTGATGACCCCATTGAAAGGGGTCGATAACCAGGTATATGCCCTCGCTCAGGGGAATGTTTTGGTTGGCGGTGCTGGTGCTTCTGCCGGTGGAAGCAGTGTTCAGGTTAACCAACTTGCTGGCGGTCGAATCAGCAATGGTGCCGTCATCGAGAGAGAGTTGCCAAGCACGTTTGGCACGTCAAATACAATAATGCTGCAACTGAAGAACGACGACTTCTCGATGGCGCAGAAAGTCAGCGATGCAATTAATCGCTCTGGATACGGTGGTACTGCGACCCCGCTGGATTCTCGTACCATTCAGGTACTTGCTCCGCATGGCAACAGTTCTCAGGTTCGCTTTTTGGCCGATGTCCAGAATATTGAAATCAACGTCGGTATTCAGGATGCCAAGGTGATTATTAATTCTCGTACTGGATCTGTCGTGATGAACCGCGATGTCACGCTGGATAGCTGTGCTATCGCTCAGGGTAACCTCTCTGTGACGATCAATCAGCAGGCCAACGTTAGCCAACCTAATACCCCATTTGGCGGTGGTCAGACGGTGGTTACGCCGCAAACAGAGATTTCGGTTCAGCAAGCGGGTGGGGCTTTACAGCGTGTCAATTCCAGCGCCAACCTCAACAATGTCGTGCGTGCATTGAACTCTTTGGGTGCGACTCCGATGGAGCTGATGTCTATTCTGCAGGCGATGCAAAGTGCTGGCTGCTTGCGTGCCAAACTGGAAATTATCTGATGAGTGATATGCAGACGCTGAATAACGCAGCCTATGATGCGCAGTCCCTGAATACGCTGAAGCGTGAAGTTTCAGGCAATCCTCAAAGCAAAGAGGGCATCAGGGCAGTTGCGCAACAAATGGAAGGCGTGTTTGTACAATTGATGATGAAAAGCATGCGTTCTGCGATTCCGCAGGATGGGCTTTTCAACAGCGATCAGACGCGTCTGTATACCTCAATGTATGACCAGCAAATTGCTCAAGAGATCTCGACTAAGGGCAAGGGGCTTGGGCTCGCGGATGTTATGGTTGAGCAATTGACCCGACAATCGCCAGATGCTACGGCGGCTAAAGCCGCTGTTCCATCTGTTCCATTAACATTTGATGGTGATGTGCTTAAAAGCATGCCAACCGCGGCCGTGGAACAGATGGTACGTAAAGCGCTGCCCAAATTGCCCACTACGGGTTCAGCGTTGCCGCTATCCAATAGTAATTTTGTGTCTCAGATTTCCTTACCTGCTCAGATTGCCAGCCAGCATAGCGGTATACCTCACCACCTCATCATCGCTCAGGCTGCGCTTGAGTCTGGCTGGGGGCAGCGTGAAATCCCTACCGAAGACGGGCGACCAAGTCATAACCTGTTCGGTATCAAAGCAGGCAGTAGCTGGAATGGGCCGACAACAGAAATAACGACGACAGAGTATGAGCAAGGCGTGGCCAAAAAAGTAAAAGCCAGCTTCCGAGTATACGATTCCTATATTGAGGCTATTGGCGACTATGTGAAATTGTTGACCAATAACCCACGCTATTCTGCTGTGATGAGCGCCGGAACGGCTGAGCAAGCCGCTCATGCGTTACAAAAGGCGGGTTATGCGACCGACCCACAATATGCCCAGAAGCTGGTTAGCATGATCCAGCAAATGAAGAGTTCTGGCGAGAAAGTGGCGAAAGCTTACACTCACGATTTGAGTCGGCTATTTTAATTTTTTATTCAAGATTTGCGCTTCCTGACCGATAAAGTAATTAACTTATGTAGCGTATTTGCTGCTTTCAGCATTTGGTTAATCGCGCAGGGCGACAAAAGCCTGTGTAAAAGGAACAACACCCTATGTCCAATTTAATTAACACCGCGATGAGTGGCTTAAAAGGTGCACAGGTTGCGCTGAGTACAGTGAGTAACAACATTAGTAATCAGGCTGTTACTGGCTACAGTCGGCAGAATGCGATACTTGAGCAAGCTATTAGCAGCACCACATCGGCTGGGTATATTGGTAACGGTGTCAATGTTGTTAGCATTAATCGTCAATACAATGAGTTCATCACTAATCAGCTGCGTGCGGCACAAACGACAAGCAGCTCGGTTTCTGCTTACTATGAGCAAATCTCCAAGATCGATAATCTTCTGGCTAGCAGCACAACGAGCCTTTCATCAACGATTCAGGGGTTCTTTTCTAACCTGCAAAACCTCACCAGTAATCCGGGCGACTCGTCGACTCGCCAAACCGTACTGGGCAAGGCTGAAGGGCTGGTAAACCAATTTAAAGTTACAGATAAATATTTGCGTGACATGGACAGTGGGCTGAATACACAGATTCAAAGTACTGTTGGCCAAGTTAATACGTATACCGATCAGATTGCGTCTTTAAATAATGAAATCACGAAGCTAATGGGCGCGAATAGCGGCACGATGCCTAATGATTTGCTCGATCAGCGCGATCTTCTTGTCGATCAGCTTAACAAATTAGTAGGCGTTGACGTTACCGTTCAGGATGGAATCGTCTATAACGTAGCATTGAAAAATGGTACCAATCTGGTTCAGGCTGGAATAAGCAATGAGCTGGTAGCCATCGGTTCAAGCAATGATCCAACGCGTCTGACTATTGGATATAAAGACCAGACAAACGATGTTGTCTCATTAAATGAGAGTACGTTAACTGGTGGTTCATTAGGCGGCTTACTTTCTTTCCGCACTGAAACGCTAGATGAAGCACGTGGCCAATTAGGGCAGTTAGCGCTGGCATTTGCCGATGCGTTCAATACCCAACATCAGCAAGGTTACGATCGTGATGGTGTTAAGGGCGGCGATTTCTTCTCTTTTGGTAAGGCTGTCGTTCTGAACGACAGTAAGAACGGGGGTAACGCGGCGTTAACTCCGTCTTACACCGAAACCAAAGATGTGCAGGCAACTAATTATGCGATTAAATACGATGGCGCTAATTGGCAAGTAACCCGTTTGTCTGATAATTCAAAATTCACGGCGGCGGTGGATACCTCTGATAACAGCCTGAACTTTGATGGCGTCAAAATGGTTATCACAGGGACGCCAGCAACGAATGACAGCTTCCTGCTTAAGCCGGTTAATGACGTCATTATCGATATGGCAGTAGCTGTTTCAGATCCTAATAAAATTGCGGCGGCATCCGTTAAGCTTGACGAAAATGGTGCTCCGGTTTTGGACGCAAGCGGTAATCCTGTCTTTGGTGGGGTAGGTGATAATACCAATGCTAAGGCACTGCTTGCTCTACAAAATGAGAAAATTGTAGGCGGGAAAGCGAGCGTTTCCGGAGCCTATGCTAGTCTGGTAGGTACAATTGGTAACCAAACTAGCACGTTGAAGATAAATAATACATCGCAGCAAAACGTTGTTAAGCAGCTGACAGCAGAACAGCAATCCGTATCCGGTGTAAACCTGGATGAAGAGTACGGCGATCTGATGCGTTATCAGCAATATTATATGGCAAATGCTCAAGTCATCAAAACAGCACAATCTATATTCGATGCGCTTTTAGCTGCCCGTAACTAGTTTGACCATTTGATTGAGAGGAATTAATACCATGCGTTTAAGTACCAGCATGATATATCAGCAAAATATGCAAGGCATTATTAATGGTCAGGCAACGTGGCAAAAAACAGGTGAGCAGTTAGCAACGGGCAAACGTGTCGTAAACCCATCAGACGATCCGATTGCAGCAGCGAATGTTATTATGCTTGACCAGGCTCAGTCGGAGAACAGCCAATATACGCTAGCGCGTACGTTTGCTAAGCAAAGTATGTCTCTGGAAGAGTCTATTTTAAGCAAAAGTACTATTACGATCACTAGCGCATTAAGTGAAGTAATTAAGTCTGGTGGAACTAATAATGATGATAACCGCAGCTCAATTGCAGCATCGTTACGTGGCATGAAAGCTGAATTGCTTAATATGGCTAATAGTACCGATGGTAATGGTAATTATATTTTCGCCGGTTATGAAACTGATAAAACTCCCTTTGTCGAAGGTGCATCTGGTATCGAATATCAAGGTGGATATCAGGCTATTTCACAACAAGTGGACTCTTCTCGTTCTATGACGGTGAGCCATATTGGTTCTGACGTATTTATGCGCGCAACTGGTGGTGCAAAAACTGAACCTGATGGTAGCGTACAGGCTGATTTGTTTGAAAGCCTCGATATTGCTATCAAAGCGCTAGAAACTCCGCTCGATGGTGAAGATGATGCAACAAAGGAAAGTGTTGCTGCTGCAATGAATACGGCAAATCGCGGTTTAAATAATTCATTGAGTAATATTTCGTCTGCCCGTGCTGAACTGGGCATTCAGCTCAATGAAATTGATAATCTTGACGCTATTGGTAAAGATCGCGATGTAGCAAACAAAACGACATTGTCGCAATTGCAGGATACTGACTGGGTTGAGGCGATTTCTTCTTACATGATGCAGATGTCTTCTTTGCAAGCTTCTTACACAACGTTTCAGAACATGCAGGGAATGTCGTTGTTCCAGATGAAATAGTAGTAATAGAGGATATTCATCTATTCTACTTTACGATTTGAATACGCTTAAACCGGGCGTATTTTTTAGGCGTGTCACTTCTTTCATTATATTGAATGGATGACATGCCATTTTTTATTCCTCCGATCGTCCCCCACTTCTCTCTGGCATCTCGTTTATATAACACCTGTTTCTTTAGCGCATAGATTGTTTTAGTATATCGATTGTTCTAGTGCATCGATGTCTGGCGCAACTTCCTACGCGTGATTTGGCAAAATTACAGCTTTGCATAGCCATATGACAAGTCGCGATAGGATGTTGAAGTGAGGAATAAATATACGCGCACGATATCCGTATTGGTCTAACGTCGACCACTACGGATTTCTTAATTTTACTATTGGGAGCTAGGACTTGATAGCTGAGTGAGAATATCAGCGAGTAAGTCGAATACTTCGCTGAATAAATGCTCTGCAAAGGGGGGAACGAGTGGGAGTAATAAACCCAGCGTCATAATTCCCACGGTGAGTGTAATCGGGAAACCAACGACAAATATCGAGAGTTGAGGTGCCATACGGTTAAGCATACCTAATGCCAGGTTAATGGTCAGTAATAAGGTTATGATTGGCAACGCTAACATCAATCCATTAATAAAAATCAGCCCACCGGCACGTGCAAGAGCGAGAAATGCATAGCTGTTGATAGGATTAGCACTGATAGGCAGGGTATAGAAGCTATCAGCTAACAGCGAAATCAGCCAGAGGTGTCCATCGAAGGTTAAGAACAATAAAATCGCGAGAATATTCAGGAAACGAGCGATTACCTGCATATTCGGGCCACCGGTGGGATCAAAGAAGGTCGCAAAAGCGAGCCCCATTTGTAAGCCAATAAGTTCGCCAGCATGGCGAATAGCAGCAAATGCTAACTGCATTGACAGGCCTAGCGTAACGCCGATGAGTATTTGCTGTATTAAGAGCCACACACCTGCGACGGAAAAAATAGGCGTGGTGTTTAACGGTAAATAGGGCGCAACGAGCAGGGTGATTAGTACACCCAGACCGATCTTCACCCGATTACCAATCGCTCTTTCGTTAAAGACAGGTGCGGTACTGATCAGTGCAAGAATTCTGACAAAAGGCCAAAAAAACTGGCTAACCCAATTCACCATGTCCCAACTGTTAAACGTCAGCATGCTTACCCAATAATATTAGGTAACTGGCCGAATAGCGTACGCATATAGTCCAGCATGAGGTTTAACATCCAAGGACCTGCGATCACTAATGTAAGGAACACCGTTAGGATTTTAGGGATAAATGACAGTGTCATTTCGTTTATTTGGGTGGCAGCCTGCAAGAGGCTAATGGTCAGCCCGCTGAGCAGTGCCGCCATCAGGGGAGGCGCCGCCAGTGCCAATGCTACTTTCATTGCTTCATAGCCAAGTGCCATCACCGATTCTGGTGTCATAGCCGCATTCCTCTATTCGTCTAACTATAAAAACTTTGTGCTAATGAACCGAGTAGCAGCTGCCAGCCATCGACTAATACGAAAAGCATGAGTTTAAAAGGCAAAGAAATTGTTGCTGGAGGAACCATCATCATCCCCAATGCCATTAATACACTGGCAACAACGAGGTCGATGATGAGGAAAGGAATAAATACAGTGAAACCAATCTGGAAAGCTGTCTTTAGCTCACTGGTCACAAATGCAGGGAGAAGTACACGCATGGGTACCGCTTCAGGTCCCTGAATCTCTGGAATTGCTGCCAGCCGGGTAAATAACGCTAGATCGGTTTCCCTAGTCTGCCGCAGCATGAACTCACGCACGGGTTCCGCACCACGTTCTATGGCGACTTCCATGCTGATTTGATCCTGACTGAAGGGAAGATAGGCTTCGTCATAAACGCGGTTGAATACTGGCGACATGACAAAAAATGTCAGGAAAAGCGTCAACCCGAGCAATACCTGATTCGGTGGTGCGGTTGGTGTACCCAGCGCATTACGTAACAAACTCAGTACAATAATGATGCGGGTGAAGCTGGTCATCATTAGCAATGCGGCAGGAAGAAATGTTAATGACGTGAGGAAAACCAGTGTTTGTACTGATAGCGTCCAACTCTGTCCACCGTTAGGTAGCGGCTGCGTCACAATTCCGGGAAGCTGTGCCCATACGGATGGTGCCATGAATAATAAACCGATAGCTAAACCATAGCGCAGTGTGCGAAGCAGGGCGGTGATACGAAAATAATTAGGCAAGACACTCATTCCGATTTTTCCGGACGCTTTAAAACTTTCTTTAACAGTTGATTGAAATCTACCGGCTTGGTATCGCCAGTGGAGGAACTGTCGTTGGTTGGTTGTGCCGGAAGTGTATGCAGCGGTGTGATTTGCTGAGCCGTAACACCTAACACCAGCCAGGTATTATCAACCTCTACAATGACGACACGTTCACGCTGCCCGATAGGGCAACTGGATACCACTTTCAGCAACTTGTTTTGCTTGGCTTGGGGAGCAAAGCCGAGTTTGCGAGCCAGCCAGGCAATCAGCAGAATAAATAATAAAATACCAGCGAGCACGCTACCAACCTGTGTCAGTAACATGCTGCCGGTAAGTGGTGGCTCAGTAACAAGTGTTGACTGCTGACTTGCTACTGGGGCCGGGGATGATATCGAGGCTGTTGCCATTAACGACTCAGGCGGCGCATACGTTCGGATGGCGTGATGATATCTGTAATACGAACACCGTACTTGTCAGATACAACAACAACCTCACCCTGAGCGATCAGATAGCCGTTAATCAGGATATCCAACGGTTCACCCGCTAAACCATCAAGTGCAACAACAGACCCCTGGGTCAGACGCAGCAGTTCTTTTATCGTCATTTTGGTTCGGCCAAGCTCAACGGTGAGTTTGACAGGAATATCCAATATCAGATCGATATCTTGTAGGGCACCCAGCGGATCATGACCGTCTAGAGACTTAAAAATGCCTTCCGTTGTCGCGGCCGGTTTTTCTGCAGCCTGCTGCTCGTTAAATGCATCAGCCCACAGATCGTCCACTGATTCCTTATCGTCGGACGGTTTCTTGGTGTCACTCATGGGGCTGTTCCTCGTTATCCAGAGAATTCAATATAGGGTTAATCAAATGTTCAACACGTAGGGCATATTGCCCGTTTAATGTGCCATATTGGCTGGTCAGCACAGGCACGCCGTCAACATGAGCAACGATTTTGTCAGGTTTGTCGATCGGTAAAACATCGCCGGGCTGCAGCTTCAGAATCTTGGACAATCGCAGCGGAATATCAACAAAGCTTGCAACGAGTTCCAATTCGGAATGCTGTACCTGCTTGGCTAGAGTGTCACGCCAGCTCTGGTCTTCCTGACGAGAGTTTTCCAATGGCGGATTCGCGAGCAGTTCGCGTAGCGGTTCGATCATTGAAAAAGGAATACAGATGTTAAATTCGCCAGTCAGTGAGCCGATTTCAACATGGAACGGTGTCGTTACGACGATATCGTTAGGCGACGTTGTGATGTTGGTAAACTTGACCTGCATTTCTGAACGTACGTATTCGATGTCAAGTTTGTAAATCGCATTCCAGGCTTCGCCATAGGCTTCCAGAGCCAAGCGCAACATACGCTTAACTACGCGCTGCTCTGTGTGGGTAAATTCACGTCCTTCAACTTTCGTCGGGAAGCGCCCATCACCGCCAAAAAGGTTATCTACGGCGATAAATACCAGGCTTGGTGAAAATACAAATAATGCAGTACCACGTAGCGGTTTTAAGTGAATCAGATTCAGGTTCGTCGGTACCGGAAGGTTTCTGGCGAACTCATGGTAAGGCTGGATCTTGATTCCACCTACGGTGATATCAGGGCTACGGCGTAACAGGTTAAATAATGACATTCTGAACTGGCGAGCAAAACGTTCATTAATGATCTCTAACGCCTGTAAACGCTCACGGATAACGCGTCGCTGAGTATTCGGATCATAGGGCTTAACGCCGCCATCCGTTTTTGATGCCGCATTTGCTTCAGTGTCACTATCGCCGCTGTCGCCGTTTAATAATGCGTCAATTTCTGCTTGTGAAAGAATACTATCGCCCATAATGGTTACCGCAGTATAAAGGCCGTGAACAGAACATCAGTAACGACCTGGTTAGGTTGACCAGGAACTAATGGTGGGCTTAGCACTTGCTTAATTTGCTCTATCAGCTTTTGTTTACCTTGCTCATTGGCAAGCGCAATCGCGTCCTGACGAGAAAGCAGTAATAACAGTCTGCTGCGAACTTCTGGCAGATAATTCGTAAACCGTGTACGCGTTGCTTCATCTGGTAAACGCAGCGTGAATCCAACATATAACACGCGATCAGGGTCATTATCTGCATTGACGAGATTAACGGTAAAGGTATCCAGTGGCATGAAAACAGGCTCTGGCGGTGGCGGTGCTTCCTGCTCAGCCGTTGCCGTATTTTTCTGACTTAATAGCCACCAAGCGGCACCCGCAGCACCAGTTGCAGCGAGAGCAACGATAATCAGTAGTATTAGCCAAATAGACCGTTTACGTCCTGGTCGAACTTGCATATCAGACATAGCCAAAGATAGTTCCCGTTACTTATCGATATTTATTGCTGGATGAAACCAACAATAAATAAATGCGTAATGTTGATGATTATCCTGCCTATTGCAATGTTCAATACAGAGAATAGGCAGGGAAAATCGTGCTAACTTATTCGTTTACTTCACTTTCAGGCAAAGATATCAACGCCGTTGACCGATGATGCCATTGATCTTAACTGTTCTGGTACGTCTAATAATTCATTTGTGCTGTCTGATGAATGGCCAAATTGTTGTTGGTAAGACGGGCCACGGTTGTTGCCATCGTTGTTATTACCCGCCATTTGCTGCTGCCAGGCAGAGGAATCACTGCCTACGCTGCTCTGGCCAAGGTTAATTCCGCTCTCTGCCATCGCATTACGCAGGTGAGGCAGTGCAGCTTCCAGCGCTGAACGAACCTGACCGCTTGCTGAAGCCAGATGAATTTGAGCCTGATTATCATCAATTTTTAGACTGATGTGCAGGGCGCCCAATTCCTGTGGGTTCAAACGTAACTCTACGGTCTGTTGACCATTACGGCTGAACATAATGATTTGCTGGCCCAATGCATCTTGCCATTGCGGTGAGCCAAATGGTGCATTCAGTTGTGCGCTTTGTGCGCTAGCTGCCTGAGGGGCTGGGGTGGTTGTTCCCACCGATGCCGGCTGAATATGCATAGCCTGTGCGACAGGCGGTGTTGTTTGAGACGCGCCGTTGCCTAACGTAGAGACTGATTCAGACACATTGCGATCGCCTGTAAGGGAGTTTGGCGTCGTTAGCGCAAACTTTGCAGCCTCATCCGCAGATTCGGTTGTTGCTGATGAGGTTTGCTTAGCGGCATGATGCAAATCGCGTGATATGCCTGCATCTTTATCTGGCATCACTGACGTGTCGAGTAATTTTGCCAGCGTGCCTTTAGCACTTTCACCCGTATTGTTTAGTACCGATGCGGACGCCTCATTCTGGCGTTTAGCGTCAATAAGACCTGGAATCATTAACCCTGCATTTACGGCAGTTGCTGCAATACTATCAGCGGCAGGTTGTATAGGAAGTGGCGCTGTCTGCAACATGGCAAGCAGTGCCTGCATGGCGATAGTGTCATTTGCCGTGCTGTCACTTTCTTTTTTGTCCAGATTCTTAAACTTCGCCTGCCCTACAATTTCTGGATTTTGCTTACCCGCTGTAATCGTTGCTCCCGTGAGAGAACTGAAGGAAGAAAGCAGGGCATTTAAATCGTCACGGCTCAGCGAAGCATTATCTTTCCCTAACGCGCTTAGCAGGGCTTCTTCGTCTACTTTATCGAGCGTTTTTTTACCCGAAGTATCGGCTACTTGTGATATGCGTTTGCTCAACAGATCAACAAAATCTTTTGGCAGCTCACCCTGTGTCAGTAACGAAGCGGAAGAACCGCTTGTATCACTGGCAGTGGTAGCTATAGGTAACGCGGACAGATTCATGATTCTGCTTTCCTCTGTGAGGCCCGTTGGGCAAATTCATCCATTTGTTTTTGTTCTATTTTGTTCTCTTTGGCAAGCTGTCTTGTCAGTTCACGATCCTGCAGTTTTTCAAATGCGTTCAAGCGTTGCTGTTTTTCTTGCCAGGTCTTCATTGCTAAATCTAAACGTGATGTCCACTGCGAGAGCTGTTGCCTGTGTTGCTCAATTGCACCGTCCAACGTCCGGATGAACTGCTGATAATTTTGCCAGCTATTATTTGCCATACCAGAGGTCATCGTCGAGTTCAATTTTTGACGATAGTCATCCTGATAGTTTAACAGCATATTGAGCTGCTGCTCGGCCTGCTGATGTGCCTGACGCACTTGACCCAACTGGCCTGCTGCTTTCTCAACGTCCTTCTGCGCCAGTTCGCGTAGTGTAACCAGCGGTGACTGGGTTTTCATCTGCTCTCCTACTCGCTACGAGGGAAAATAGTGTGCAACGCCTGGCAGGACTCTTCATAGTTACTTTGTTCAAACATACCCTGCTGCAAGAAAGCTTCCAGGTGCGGGTAAAGCCGAATTGCTTTATCAAGCATAGGGTCGCTGCCTGCGGCGTAGGCACCAACACTGACTAAATCACGGTTACGTTGGTAGCTGGATAGTAACTGTTTAAACTGCCTGACAGAAGCATAATGACCTTCATCGATCAGCGCTGTCATCGCACGACTAATCGATGCTTCAATATCAATTGCCGGATAATGGCCAGACTCAGCTAATTGACGTGACAATACGATATGCCCGTCAAGGATGGCGCGAGCGGAGTCAGCGATAGGATCCTGCTGATCGTCACCTTCTGTTAGAACAGTATAGAAGGCGGTGACTGAACCACCTCCATGAATACCATTTCCTGCGCGCTCTACTAGCGCAGGTAATTTAGCGAAGACAGAAGGGGGATAACCCTTGGTCGCTGGCGGTTCGCCAATCGCTAAAGCAATTTCACGCTGTGCCATGGCATAACGCGTGAGCGAATCCATGATGAGCAGAACGTGATGCCCGCGATCGCGAAAATCTTCAGCAATACGCGTGGCATACGCGGCGCCCTGCATTCTTAATAATGGAGAAACATCAGCCGGTGCGGCAATAACGACGGAACGCGCTCGTCCTTCCGTACCTAGGATATTCTCGATAAAGTCTTTCACTTCTCGGCCACGTTCACCGATAAGGCCAACAACGATGACGTCAGCCTGAGTATAGCGCGCCATCATACCCAACAGCACACTTTTACCTACCCCGGAACCCGCAAACAGACCCATTCGCTGCCCCCGGCCCACGGTAAGCAATGCGTTGATGGCTCGAACACCTACATCCAGAACACTGTCGATAGCCGTTCTTTGTAATGGGTTGAACGGTGGCGTAATCAGCGCTGCGCGATAGCCTGTATCCGGTGCTGGTAAACCATCCAGCGGTTTCGCGCTACCATCCAGTACTCGACCCAGTAATTCAGGGCCTAATGGTAATTGCTTCCCCTGGCTGCTGCTGTCTTGGCCGACGCGGGCGTAGACGCGTGCTCCAGGGGTAATACCTTCAACTTCTTCCAGCGGCATAAGAAAGAGTTTTTGCCCGTTGAAACCGACAACTTCACTTTCGATTTCTTCAACCTGTGAGCCATTCTGCCGTTCAATGAGGCAGGTGGCACCCAGTGGCATATGTAACCCTGTCGCTTCCAATACCAAACCTGTCGCCCGGGTTAAGCGGCCGTAACGACGCACCGAAGGCGTGTCATCAATGCGCTTCTCAAATGAATCGAGAGAAGAAAGCCAGCGTCCGAGGCGCGAAGTCATCATAGTTCTCCTGGTGCGGCTAAACGGCAAAGTTCGTGCCAGCGTGTTGCCAGACTGGCATCCAAATCGCCTTCTTCCGCGCTGACTTTACAACCACCAGGATGAAGTTGGCTATCGGCAAGCAATCTCCAACCATGTAAGCTGAGCGTTGGGCCCAAAAACTGTTCAACACGTTCCAGATCTGAAGGGTGAACGCGTAACTGCGTTCTACCTGAAAACATAGGCTCTTGCTGAATCAATTGCTGTATCTGACCGAGCAGCGCATTACCGTCGCATACCGGAGGTTGCCCCAGAATCTGCTTGGCTGCGGTCAACGCCAACTGCATCAAACGAGCGGGGATCACACTGTCGAGTGTATCCAGCGTCTGTTGGAATTCGGTGACCATGTGCTGCATTTGTTCGATGATCGGCTGCTGCTGCTGCAAGGCGTTTTGTAAGCCCTGCTGTTGCCCTTTGGCTAAACCCTCCTGATAACCGGCGTCATAACCTTGTTGGTGGCCTTGCGCAAAACCCGTTTCTCGTGCCTGTTGCATCGTACTTTCACGCAGAGAGGCGAGTTCGTCCTCTGCGGTAGAAAGGACGTTTTCTTCAGAGAAATTCTCGATGTCCGACAATTCAGGTTCATCACTTACCTGATATGTTGGAACGGACTTTGAAACGGATTCAGCCAAATCGTTAGGCTTCCAAGGCTGCCAGGCCAGGTTTTTGGGGGCGTTAGACATAAGCATCCTCGCCGCCACCGATAATCATCTCGCCGCTGTCTGCCAGTCGACGGACGATAAGCAGAATGGCTTTCTGTTCGTTTTCAACCTGCGACATACGTACTGGACCGCGAGTTGAAAGGTCGTCGCGAAGAATTTCTGCAGCACGCTGAGACATATTGCGCAGGAATTTCTCGCGTAAAGGCTCTTCGGCACCTTTCAATGCCAACAGCAGAGACTCGGACTCGACTTCTTGCAGAAGGCGCTGGATACTGCGGTCGTCCACGTCCACCAGATTTTCGAACAGGAACATTTCGTCGATGATTTTCTGTGCCAGTTCGCCATCGAATTCGCGTACAGCATCGATAACCGCTTCTTCCTGCTGGGTTTTCATCAGGTTGATAATCTCAGCCGCAGTACGAACACCACCCATTTTGCTGCGTTTGAGATTCTGACCATCCAGCAAGCCATTCAGAACGTCTGTCAATTCTGCCAGTGCGGAAGGTTGAACGCCGCCGAAGGTCGCGATACGTAGCATAACGTCATGACGAAGACGTTCGTCAAACAGGGCTAAGATATCGGCAGCCTGAGCACGCTTCAGGTGCACCAAGATTGTTGCGATAATCTGCGGGTGTTCGTCGCGAATAAGGTCTGCGGCAATCTGCGGCTCCATAAAGTTGAGTGTTTCCATTCCACTCGTAGAGTCACGGCTCTCCAGAATATCTTCCAGCAGGCTAGACGCTCGTTCTTCACCAAGGGCTTTGATAAGCACTGAGCGGAGGTAATCGCTGGCATTCACACTGAGAGCGGCATATTGCTCTGAGTCAGCCTCAAACTCCCTCAGGATTTCGAGCAACTGCTGTTGTGATACCTGTCTCAGGTTCGCCATTGCAGAACTCAGGTGCTGCACTTCTTTGGTCGAAAGATGAGTAAACACTTCCGCTGCGCGGTCTTCACCGATGGTCATCAATAAGATGGCGCTTTTTTCTGTTCCTGTGAGGGTCATAGTTCAGTACTCATCCATTGACGGATTACCAGAGCGACAACGCGTGGATCGTTCTCTGCCATTTCACGTATGCGGTTACTTTGCATTTCTGCATTGACGCGTTGCTGCGATTTCCGTTGCTGTTCAACTTCCGAGCTACTCAAGTTGACCATAACATCGCTGTCTGTACCTTGAGACAGGGCCGCCGCCGCCAGCGCCGCTTCTTGTTGCTGTGCTTTTCTCTGCAATTGTGGACGAACCAGTTTACGCCACAGAATCCAAGCAACGATCAGAACCAGCAGCCAGCGGCCAGCTTCCATTAGGAGATCGAAAAATGCCTGTTTTTGCCAGAAGGGGAGTTCGCCAGAACCGTCAGTGCTATCCATAAATGGCGTATTCACGACATTTAATGTATCGCCACGTTCAGTGGAGAAGCCCATTGCTTCGCGTGCTACTGTTTCAATCTGTTTGATCTGTTCTTCCGTCAGTGCAACCGGTTTGCCATCCTCACCAGGAGGCTGGTAGTTAACAATAACGGCCGCAGACAAGCGCTTCACACCACCCGAACTGTGTTTGGTATGTAAAATCGTCTTGTCGACTTCATAGTTGGTTGTTGCATCATTACGAACATTTGATGTCTGAATAACGGTATTTGCATTTGCCGCATTAGCTTGCGCACCTGCCGCATTGTTTTGGTTCTGCTGGCCAGCCTGATTGTTCGCATTGGCATTACTTGGCGGTGTCGCGATAGGGGCTGTAGGCGCCGGTGCGGGCTGATTGGTTAATGCACCTGGAACGCCACCGACGTTCGGGCCGCCTTTTTGCTCACTCTGGCTGGTTTGCTGAGAGCGAACAGCCGCTTTATCTGGCGGTTGGTTGGGTTGATACTGCTCATCAGTTTGTTCACGAGCAGAGAAATCGATTTGTGCGGTGACCTGGGCATGTACGTTACCCATGCCAACCATCGGCGCGATAATTGACTCTATGCGGCGTTGGTACATCGCCTCGACTTCGTTGCTGTACTTCAGTTGCGCAGCATTCAGATCGCGGCCGCTGCCGCCAGCCTGAGTTAACAGGCGCCCAGTCTGATCGACGACCGTAACATTATCTGGTGGCAGACCAGCAACACTGCTGGAAACCATATAAACGATGGAATTGATTTGCCCTTCATCTAATGCACGACCCGGTTGTAATGTCAGGGTGACGGACGAAGAGGGGGCTTTTTGCTCACGAACGAACAGTGAAGGCTTCGGTATAGCAAGGTGAACTCGCGCATTCTGAACGGGGCCGAGCGTTTCTATCGTTCTGGACAACTCACCTTCGAGTGCACGCTGGTAATTAATCTGCTCGCTGAATTGGCTGATGCCAAACTTTTCCTGATCGAGCAATTCAAAGCCAACCGCGCCGCCTTTTGGCAGCCCCAATTGAGCAAGTCGGAGACGGGTCTCATAGACATTTGCGGCGGGAATCATGATCGCCCCGCCATTTTCCGCAAAGCGATAAGGGATATTCAGCTTCGTTAATTCGCTGACAATCGCACCACCGTCACGGTCATTTATATTGCTATAAAGCACTCGATAGTCTGGACCTTTGGCCCATAGCGTCAACGCAACGACGATCGCTATGGTCGCAGCGGCTGCGATCAATAGCGGAATTTTCGGATTGGCGCGTAACCGGTTGAGTATTTCGCCAAAGCTATTTTTACCGGTAGCGGTTCCGGTGAATGAGGCGTTCATACTCTATCTCTGCTTGGTTGTTGAACGATATACTTAACGTTGTGACGTGACAAAACAGAACTCCCTGATTGCGCAATCAATAAAACATTTCGCCTACATTTATCGGCATGTCATTATTTTCCGTAAAAGAAAAATCGATGGGTCGATAAGGTGGCATTTTTCGCGCTAATTGTGCGATTTATCTGAAAAGCTGTGTGATAGGGTAATGCTGTCATAGAAAATGCATAAGCAGTCTACTCTGTATGATGTAGTGAGGTGTTATGTCAGTTCAAGGTATAGATGGCGTTTTACAGCAAATGCAGGTCAAAGCTCTGCAGGCTGCTGACACGCCAATAGCCAGACCATCGGTAGAACCTGGTTTTGCCAGTGAGCTGAAGGCCGCGATCGATAAGATCAGCGACACACAGCAGACGGCTCGTACGCAGGCTGAAAAATTTACCTTGGGTGTGCCAGGCGTAGCATTGAATGATGTGATGGTGGATTTGCAGAAATCATCCATTTCAATGCAGATGGGCATTCAGGTACGTAATAAACTGGTATCTGCGTATCAGGAAGTGATGAATATGTCTGTTTGATGTCGTCTAATGACATCAACCTGCAACTAGCAAAGTCATTGTGCGTAATCTCACTGCTAATGCAATGAAATTACGCACAATCTTTATTTATGCCGGCTTCCCACCTGTGTCTATTCCCTGTTTTCACGTCCTCTCATCTCTAAATTCTTAACGCGTACTGATTTCGTTATGCTGATAGTCTGAGCATCCAGAGTAAAAGCCGCGTTTGTGGGTAAAAAAACGCGCCCGTATCAGGCAAGAGTAAGGGCGCGAGTGTCGTATATAACGAGTATGAAATTATGAGCTTGGCTCACCTGGAGCGGGTTCACCTGGAAGCAGTCGCTGCCCAGCAAATTCGCTATAAGTCGTATTAATTGACTTTTGCTTCAGTGATTGTCCCATTAACGAACTTAACTCGTCCATCCGCTTCTGCAGAAGTTGTTTTACTTTCGCTTCATTATCCATCACTTCCTGCAAAATCTGTCGCAGATGCAAACGCATCACACTGTCAATTTCGTCAGGAATTGGCGTGTTAACTAAGCCTTCAACGGACTGAACATAAACAATCTCTTGCTCAACCAACGTATCCCATTGGCCGCTGACGGCCAAATGAAGAATTTTTTGACTCAGAGACAAAAGCTGTTGGTAATCTTTTAGAAGCCGATGGGGGAGGCCATTAACGTACTTCCTGCTCTGGTTTATAGTTAGGACCGATTTGTCGCCAGGCATCAGCGATATTTTCCAGTAACACTTCGACTTCTTCTATCGCTTTGGGATCGTTATGTAGATTAGCAATCAACAAACGTTGAGACATGTAGTCATACAGGGCGGACAGATTTTCAACGAGTTCCCCCCCTCTTTCCATGTCTAATCCCGCTTTTAGTCCGTTATTGATAATATTAATTGCTTTAGATAACGCCATGCCTTTACCTGGTATATCACCTTGCTCCATGAGGATGCGTGCGCGCACCATTGCACTACGCGCACCATCAAACAGCATGACGATAAGCTGGTGCGGGCTTGCGCTCATCACACTGCTTTCAAGGCCTACCTGAGCGTAGGCCTGGCTGCCTTTCATGTTGTACATCAGATTACCTATATGTCTTTCATCGAGAATTTAGAGTTTAGAGAACATGCTGGTCAACTGGTTGACGGTGCTGCTCATATTAGACATGGCTTTATCCAAGTCAGTAAACTGCTTCTGGTAGCGAGCAATTGTCTGTTCGATACCGTCACTGACTCGTTTGTACTGAGTATCTAACGATTTCAATGTACTGTTTATACTATCTTCTTTAGTCTTAATCGTTCCCTCTTTCGTATCGAGAACTTCTTTCAAATAACTACGGGTCTGTGTTGCAAAACCGGTTTTATCATTGTTCCCTACGAAAAATTCTTGAACTTTTCCTGGCTCTTCTTTCAGCGCCTTGTCGAGAACCGTATTGTTTATTTCAAGCTTGCCTGTCTTAAAGTTTTGCGTAATGCCTAAATCAGCAAGAATGCGAAATTCGCCGCTTGAGCTCTGAACGGTCGTCAACTGGGATTTGAGTTTATCCTGGATACCACGGACGGTTGAGTCGCCTATCAGGGCTCCGTTGCTAGTGGACTGAGCTTCCCCTGCGTCAACGGCGGTGTATTTGGTTTGTGAAATAATGGTGTCTTGTAGAGCATTATAGGCATCAACCCATGCCTTAACCGCGTCTTTCATCCCAGTAATATCTTGATCGATGGTCAAGGTTTCAGGTTTGCCTGTTTCTGTTTTTGCTTGCAACGTTAGTGTGACACCTTCGAATGCATCATCGATCGTATTACTTTGGCGTTCAATTTCGATACCGTTTGCAATAATTACTGAGTTTTGTGCCGCGACTTTCTCGGTTGTTGAACCCAAAACATTGCCGCTATCAGTTAATGTAATCTCACCTTTTTCACCGCTATTTTTAGCGGTTAACATCAAATAGTACTCGTTATCTTTCGCCTTCACTACGCTTGCGGTCACTCCACCATTCGCTTTGTTAATCGCATCACGGACACCATTGAGTGAGGTTTCTCCTCCTTTAATGTCAATGGTCAGTGATTTTCCGTCAGCTTGAGCAATCTTAAGCGTAGTATCCGTTGCGCTTAATGCGGCTGTTGCACTGGCTTGAACCGAAGACGTAATCGAATGTGCTTGCGCTAATTGTTTTACTTCTACGCTATAGCTGCCCGCAACTGACTTGCTGGCTGTTGTTGCAGTGAAAGCCTTATTAGTGCTGGAGACCTTGGTATTAGTAATGCCATCAATAGAACCCGTCACTATACCAAAAGACTCGGACTTGGCTAAGGTGTTGTTAGCGGTATTGAATTTGTCGAGGGCACTTTTGAGTGCGCTAACACCTGTAAGTTGAGCTTTGTAACTACTTTGCTGACTGGTAATTGGCGTTAGGCGCTGGTTTTCAGCAGTCCTTAAATTAGTTAACAATGTTGATAAATCCAGACCTGAGCCTACACCTAATGAGGAAATGCTTGCCATGATCGAATCCTTTTATTCCGAGTTTAGCTATCTATGTAAGAGTTATCGGCAGTATCAGTAATAAGTTTAGCAGGTAAGATTACGTAGCTTTACTGTGCCATACCTTCCCTTGGTGGGGCATCCTCATCATGCCGTAGTTCTCATTGTGGGTGAAGCAAAATCACAAGATGGCTTGGACACTTAGCAAAAGATGAGAACCTGTTTAAAAATAAATTTGGCAAAAAAAATTAAAGCTTCTGAAAAGCGTTCCGATAAATGTTAGCGACGGGGATGAACCCGTGGGTCTAACCCGAAACTTACACCTCATCGATTAAGGAAATCTATTATGGCCGGTATTAACACTAACGTAATGTCTCTGCTGACTCAGAACAACCTGAGCAAATCTCAGTCTTCTCTGGGTACTGCTATCGAGCGTCTGTCTTCTGGTCTGCGTATCAACAGCGCTAAAGACGATGCTGCTGGTCAGGCGATTGCAAACGGTATGACTGCACAGATCAAAGGTCTGACTCAGGCTTCTCGTAACGCCAATGACGGTATTTCTCTGGTTCAGACTGCTGAAACTAACCTGAACGAAATCAACAACAACCTGCAACGTATTCGTGAACTGTCAGTTCAGGCTGCAAGTGACACCAACACCACTGAAAACCGTGAATCAATCGCACTTGAAATCTCTCAGCGTGTTTCTGAAATCGACCGTATCACCAATACCGCTAAATTCAACGGTATCGATCTGCTGAAAGGTGACGCTAACCTCTCTATTCAGGTTGGTGCAAATACCGAAGCTGACGATGCTATCACTATCGGTTCAAGCGCGCTGATTGGTTCTTCTTCTGGCGACCTGGGTGTTACTGGCCTTGATGTTTCAACCGCTGCTGCTGCAACAGCATCAATCAGCGCGATTGATGCCGCTCTGAAACAAGTTGACACTGCGCGTAGTAACCTGGGTGCGATTCAGAACCGTTTTGAATCTACCATTACTAACCTGAACAACACAGTTAACAACCTGTCTGCTGCTCGTGGCCGTATCGAAGATGCTGACTATGCAACTGAAGTTTCCAACATGAGCAAGGCTAACATCCTGCAACAGGCTGGTACTTCTGTATTGTCTCAGGCTAACCAGGTTCCACAAAACGTATTGTCTCTGCTGCGTTAATTTTTCGACGCACATCTTTATCAATACAATGATAATGTTGAACCAGCCTTCGGGCTGGTTTTTTTATATGTATGCAGCAATACTGATAATTGCCCTGCTAAGGCAGCGCTGTTCTTTCGATTGTTATTCCTGATTTTTGTTAGGTTTATGGGTTATTGTGAATAGAGATAGGTCTGCTTCCTAATGGTTCGTAATACGCCCTCGTCTGTTGGTATTCCTCCATCTGCCAATAGTACTGCTGCTTCTACTATCCTTCCTTATACCTCGCCGGTACATCTACAAGCCGTTGCATGGTTGCATGGCGTAAAATGCGCTGCACCTGAAAACGCAAGGGTGCTAGAGCTTGGGTGTATGGCTGGAGAGAATCTTTTTCCTTTTGCACTGGCCTATCCTCAGAGCTCATCTATTGGCATCGATTTGGACGTGGAAAAGGTTGAGGAAGGGCAACAACTGCTGATTGAACTCGGCGTTGAAAATCTTCAACTTGCAGCAATGGATTTAAACACCCTGCTGGAAAGTGAGCTAGGACAGTTCGATTATATCATAGTACATGGCATTTTTGGCCTGGTGAGCGGTGAAGCTCGAACTGCATTACTGCAATTTTGCCAGAAGCATCTTTCTCCTGTTGGCACGGTAAGCTTCAAATACGCTACTTATCCCGGTGGGAAAATGGCTGATGTATTGAAGGATGCATTAAGCCTTCATAGCAGCCTGGCCGAAACCGTGGAACAACAGCAAGAAAGTGCCAGAGCTATGCTGACTTATCTGTCGCTCGGGTTGTCACCCAATAATGCTCAGGAAAAGGCGTTACACAAATGGGTTGAACAGGCTGAGCAGCAGAATGATGTTCAACTTGCCCTGAATTATCTGCAAGGCCTGAATGAACCATGCTATCTGTTGGATTTTAACACATTAGCTACCGGGGCAGGCCTGACTTATGTCGGCGATATTCAGCCACATACAGAATTAGCTGAACATTATGGTGAAAATGTTTCCAGCATGCATCAGGTCATTTGTGCGTCGATGCATAAAGTGTTGAAGCAACAATATCTTGATTTTGCTGTTGGAAGAGAAAGTCGGTTTACTTTACTTGTGGCACAAGAACGTTCAGAAGAAGTCTTACCTGAACCGGATTGGTCGCGGCTAGCCGATTTTCACTGGGCTGGCAGTTTCCTTCCGTTTTATACAGAGCAGGGTACAAGCACCAATGGGTGGCGTTCTGCCTCTGGCGTCATGGTTACAACCAGCCATCCTCTGACGCAGCGTGTGTTAACTACGTTAGGTGAGTCTTGGCCATTAGCTCAGTCTTTTGAACAACTTTTATTTAATACTCGTGAACCAGAAAAGCCTGAAACAGATGAACGAGTTAGCTTGCAAAATGCATTGAAAGCTTTGTTTATCAAAGGATTAGGCGAGTTGCATTTTAGGCTTGGTGAGTGCGTTTATCAGAAGAGCTCATCGCCTGTGCTTTGCCTGTTACCTGGTGTCCTAAAGGTAAAAGATAACTTTAACTTCTGGCATGAGCCCGTATCGCTAAAGCTGTCGGATGCTGAAAAAATATCTCTGGCTTCCTGGGATTTGTGGGGTAATCAGCAAAATGAAAATTACTTCCCTGTTATGCGGCGTTTGCATCAGCACGGTGTTTTACAGGGAAGGGTACGTGCATGGCATCGCTACTTCCAGAATGCATTACTGGCAAGTTCTGACATAAAGGAGATTATGTCGTATATCGGTGCATTAGTGTTTTATGTCAGCGATCCTAAAACAGGCGGTGTGTACAAATCACCCTTACTCACAAGTGGATATGCGGTAAAAGCGGTTAAGATTGCTGAAAAAACGGTGAAGGAGATCGCTTGGTTAATTTCCAATGGTGACTTCACTCAGGCAAGGAATATTGCAGAGAGATTGACACAAAAAGATCCTGAGAATATTGAAAACTGGAACCTACTGGCCGACACATTAAGAAAAACAGGGGACGCAGAAGGCGCTTCCTTAGCATTAGTACAAATTATCTCCAGACATTTGTTCAGTTGGAGTGTCTATTACGATCTGGCAACCCAAAGCCAGGACGCCGGGCTAAAGCGTGAAACATTAAATCTGGTACGAAAAATTATCCGATGTGACCCAGCAAATGCGCAGGCCTGGAATCTTTTAGCTGTTGTGCATTTAAGTTACTATAACTTAGAACAAGCGGAATTTTGCGGAAAAAAAGCTATTGGCCTGAATGAAAGCGATGTGTCTATATTGAATAGCATGGCTGCTATTTATGAATCAAATTCTCAACAGGACGAAGCAAATAATTATTATCGGCGTATTATGGAGCTTTCTCCTAACGCTTCGAATCTGCATAGTAATTTTCTCTTTGGCTTAACGCATAGTAGTACGATTTCACCAGAAACCCTTTTCCAGGAACACCGCGAGTTTGGTCTGCGTACTGAGGCTAAAGTAGCGAAATTGAAGCTACAACTCCCTGAGCGCCAGTATGATAAAAATCCTAATCGGGTTTTACGTATCGGTTTTGTCTCTGGGGATTTAGGGCTGCACCCAGTGACTAATTTTCTTGAACCGGTTTGGAATTCAATTAATCTCGATTGTTTTTCATTATATGTCTATGCAACATCAACATTGAATGATGAAGTAACCCAGCGTTTAAAAGAAAAAACAGCTGCTTGGCATTTTGTAAGAGATAAAAGCGATGTTGATCTGGCAAAGCTGATTGGTGAAGACAAGATAGATATCTTATTCGATCTTTCGGGTCATACTGCGTATAACCGTTTACCCATGTTTGCATTGAAGCCGGCGCCAATACAGATTAGCTGGATCGGCTATCCGGGGACAACGGGGTTACAGGCAATGGATTATTTTATGAATATTAACCATGCCCCGCAGCCTGAAATTTTCGACCATCAGTTTATTGAAAAAATACTTTATGTACCATTTACCCAACAGTTTCAAGTGATTACAGACAGTCCTGATGTCGGGAAGTTACCCGCTCTTGATAAGGGCTACTTTACGTTTGCCAGTTTTAATCGTCCCAAAAAAATCAACGATCAGGTTTTAACAGCATGGTCAAAGATTCTGATGGCGCTTCCTACTAGTAAGATGATTATTGGCGCACTTTCAGGGCAACAGGTTATTGATAATATTCGCAATAAGATGGTGTCTATGGGGGTGTTAGCTGAACAATTAATATTCCGTGAAAGAACCAACATAACGGGATATTTAGCCATGCATAATGAAATCGATCTCCTATTGGACACCTTCCCTTATACTGGCGGAACGACGACAAACTATGCTTTGTGGATGGGGGTTCCTACGCTGACGATAGCAGGTGATACACTTGCTACCCGTCAAGGTGTAGCGACATTGAATGCTGCAGGATTATCAGAGTTTATCGCAACCTCTGAAGAGGATTATATCCAACGTTCAATCAACTGGAGTCTGCGTCTGGACGAGTTAGCGTTAGTTCGTGCTAACTTACGTGCTCGGTTAGCTAATGATTATAATGAAGAAGTAACCCCTGCAACCTATTTTGAGCGTGCTTTGCAGATAGCCTGGCAGCGTTATTGTGCAGGAGAGGCGACGATAAGTTTTTCTATTGAGCGCGATTCGTACGATTAAAATATATTGAGCACAGCCTTGCTGTGCTCTTTGCTCGTTACTTGGTCGGTTATATACCTTTGTGTTGTAACTACGGATGTTAATTTCTGCGAGAACGATAATGAAAAATCCGATATATGTAACAAGCCCATTACTTCCACCGTTGGAGGAGTTTACGCCGTATTTGGAAGAAATTTGGAAAAATAAATATTTGACAAATAACGGCGCATTCCATCAACGCTTGGAAAATGAATTGGCCCAATATCTTGGGGTCGAGTATCTGAGCTTATTTAGTAATGGCACATTGGCACTGCTTACTGCGCTTCAAACACTACGAATTACTGGTGAAGTCATTACAACACCTTATTCTTTTGTAGCAACATCGCATAGCTTGTTGTGGAATGGACTAAAACCAGTATTTGTCGATATCGACCCTGTTACCTGTAACCTTGATCCAGATAAAATAGAAGAAGCCATTACCCCCGCCACTTCTGCTATTTTGCCTGTACATTGTTACGGTATCCCCGCTAACGTCGAAAGAATTCAGCAACTCGCTGATAACTATGGTTTACGTGTAATTTATGATGCTGCGCATGCTTTCGGTGTTAAAAAGGATGGTGCCAGTGTTTTGAATCATGGTGATTTGTCTATTCTCAGTTTTCATGCAACTAAAGTATTTAATACCATTGAGGGCGGAGCGATTATTTGTCCTGATGCTAAAACCAAAAAACGTATCGATTATTTAAAGAATTTTGGTTTTGCAGATGAGTTAACAGTCGTTGCTCCTGGTATCAATGGTAAAATGAATGAAGTACAGGCTGCTTTTGGCTTATTACAGTTAAATTATATTGATAGCGCTTTGCTAAATCGTGAGAAAATATACAATCGTTACTGTGAGCGATTGAACGATATTCCGGGTATCCGACTGATTAATGTCCCTGAAAATATCACATGGAATTATGCATATTGCCCAATATTCGTCGATTCGTCGTTTCCCGTCGATCGTGAAGTGCTATATGAAAAATTGAAAGAGAAGAATATTTATACTCGTCGTTATTTTTATCCATTAATTAGTTCATTTCCTATGTACCGGGGTTTAGAAAGTGTGATAAAAAATGATCTTTCTGTTGCTAACTATATTTCTAATATGGTTTTATGCTTGCCAATATACCCTGACTTGGCAGGGGATGAGCAAGATCAGATTATTAATGAAATTCTATCTTTTCTATAACGTTATAATAATCGGTTTTCTGAATTTCTGAGGTGACATGAATGATATTAGGTATTTATGGAGCTGGAGGGTTGGGGCGTGAAACACTAATGCTAGCTCAACTTATCAACGCGAAAGAAAAACGATGGGAAGAGATTATCTTTATCGATGATATCAATCCTGAACGTGTATTGAAAAACATCTCGGTTAAATCGTTCGCTCAGGCAAAAAACATAAAATTTCTAGAAGTAGTTATTGCAATTGGCGAACCTGCAATTAGAGCTTCGATGGCTGAAAAAATTAGGGGTAGCGGAGTTAATTTAGCTACACTGATTGATCCATCTGCTTATATTTCACCGTGTAGTAAGATAGGGAACGGCGTTATTATTTATCAGGGGGTGAATGTTTCATGTGATACCTGTGTCGAAGATAACGTGGTTATGCAGGCTTTTTCTAGTATTAGTCATGACTGCCATATTGCCGCTCATTCAATAACGTCTACTTATTCTGCTATGGCCGGGGCTGTTTATGTTGGCACTAGAACATTTATTGGCATGGGAGCGTTGATTAAGGAAAAAATTCGTATCGGTAATGATGTTATTGTCGGGATGGCGGCTAACGTGGTTTCATCAGTACCTGATAAAATGGTAGTTTTAGGGAACCCTGCGAAAATAGTAAGAGAAAATGATAGCAATAGAGTGTTTAGGTAGTTTTCTTTTTAATGAAGGATCTTCATCTAGGAGTATGATGTATGACTGAGTATAAATATGCAAAATCGATGCCTCAGTTTTATCGTGATGTTTTTTCCCGTGAGTTGGATCTAGGGGATATTGGGAGTTTACCCCAAGAACTTGTTGCCTCTATCATTGAGGGAAATACAGATACTCTGTTAATTAATAAAAAAATTTATGGCTATGATAGTGGGTTAGAAACAAGTCATGATGAAGCTTTAAAGCAGTTGTTACTTACTATATCACTGGCAAATATAGCACTTGATGGGAAATTTGAAGGGAGAAACGTAAGGTTACCAGTGGATTATATTGCGAATATACAAAATTCATTGGTGGAGATAATAAACCTTAAACCTTGCGTGGAATATCTTGTTGTTGCTATTCAATTACTATTTAGAATCGGTGCTGTAGAAGCGGCAGTCACACTAATAAATAATAATTTTTCCGTCTTGAGTGACTCTCCCGCTGCATTTAGAATACTGCTCATGATTTGTATGATTGAAGAGGATTACGATCTGGCACTTCCATTAGTGCAAGAAATGACAACCAAGCAACACCTCATTGGTGATCACTGGTTTACGTTATTAATGGTGACTTGCGCCATTTATAAACTAGGCGGCCACCCTGATTCTTATATAGATTTTCGACCACTTTTAAAAGGCAATGAATTTCCTTCTGATGATGATTATAAATGGTTAATTAAGCAAGAAGAAAATAATGAAAAAGTAACGGTAATTATCTCGTGTGATATAAAATATTATTATGAGCATGCGATATCAGCCTTGTTCTCAATATATGAGACTAATAAAGATAATTTTAATGTGCATTTTCATGTTTATAATATAGATGATGAAACTTATAGTGATGTATTAAAGAAAAAATCCTCTTTCCCTGAGTTAAATATATCGTGTACCACCGAGTATTTCTCTGGAATGAAGGGCATGAATGTTCACTACGCGTCAAGGCGTTTTATTTTTGCTCGCCATGCGCTATCGATTTTTAATTCACCAATTTTAATACTTGATGCCGATTGTTTATTTAGGAAAAATTTATCAGAAACAATTAAACAATGGCGTTCATCAGATCTTGTCCTAACAGAAAGTGAAAGTGCGCCGTTCTGGGAAAAAGCTCTTGGAGGATTTGTTTATCTGGGCGGAGGGCTAACCTCAAAGATATTTATCGATAAGGTTGCATCTTTTATCCACAGTAATCTGCTAAATGATAACAGTGTCTGGTTTTTAGATCAGGTTGCGCTTTCTGCTGCCATTGACGCTGTCGGTATGCCAGGTGATATTTCTAGAATAGATTCTGCTATCATTTATGATGTCAACCATGTAGGTTATTCACTACTATGGATGGTAACGACGGTGAAAAATGCAAATGGGAAATATTCCGATTATAAAAAACAGCTGATTGAGAAATACCATAGCATTTAATATTTCTTATGAATAAGCAAGGCCAATATGCCTTGCTTATTTTTATTTTAATATTCGAGAGATCCCAGCTTGCGCTGGTGCATAATCCCCACATTTTCTATAAAATGTAACCGCTTCATTTAGCATGTTATGGCATTCTAGAATGACTGCAATATTGTGATTGGCTTTGTAAGAGTTGACACCGCTTTTTCTTCCGGAAGGCATGTTAATACATTTGTGGAAGTGATCCAATGCCCCCTGAAAGTCGGAGTTGTTCATAAGCACTAAAGCTTTTAAAAAAACAAAATCAGTAGATGAACAGTATTTTTCATATTTTAATATATCTAATGATTTTACATATTCACCAATATTTATAAGGCTATATCCATAGCATTCAATTAAATTTTCATTATAGGTAGGGAAGACACTTTCTTGGATTTCTAGTGCGATGGAGAAGCTTTTTATAGCAGCTAAATAATCTTTATTCAGGTAATGGCTTTTTCCTAACTGATAATGAAGGTACGGTTCTTTTGGTGCGTCGCTAATCGCTTTTTCTAACATGCTAATATTTCTTTCTATTTTATTTGTTTGGCGCAGAATCTCTTGTTGATAACCGACGTGATTTAATACTATGGGAGCCATAAATCGTTTTACTGTATGCGATTTAATTTTCCTGGGGATAATTTGTTCGTGAATAATCCCTTCATAGTGATATATTTCTTTTCTAAAAAGTCGATTAAAGCACTCTTTAACAACACTCTCTTCACCATCTTCGTCTAAATAATCCAATCTTTCTATGTTGCCGATATGGGTTGTATATTGGTGTATGAGCTTAGACAACATTGTTATATCAACTGATTGAATTTCTTCATCAGCATCGACAACTAAAACCCAATCATATTTGGCAAATTTCAGTGAATAATTTCGCGCAGCAGAAAAATCTGATATCCATTCAAAGTCATAAACTTTATCAGTAAATTTTCTGGCAATATTTTTGGAGTCATCGGTTGAGCCAGTGTCAACGACAACAATGTCGTCAAAATATTTATTTATTGCTTTCAGCGTGTTGCCTAAGTGCAAAGCTTCGTTTTTCACGATCATGCAGACTGATATCATTTATTATGTACCGCATTTTAAAGGCTTGATATTAATCAATACTATATCAATTTGTCAGTAATAACAATTTGATGCTTGCTTGCCATCGGCAGTTGAGAAAGGAGATGAATACGTGGCTGTAGGACGTTATATTATCGGCTATAATGCTTTCAGTATCATTAATGTTTATATTATTGGCACTAAAAATTTCATAGGGTCTTATGAGCCCATAAGGAGTAAGAATGGTTGCGCCAGCATCATCTCCCTTTGAAAGAGATATACATCACAGATTTGCTGTCGCACTGCACCATCTGTACGTGCCATTTGTGTTTCTCTCCGCAGGCTCCTTACTCAATCCTGTCATACATGGCATGAATAACCCTCATTTTTTGACGCTATTCAGGCGATTGGCTACCCTACCTAAAAGCATAATAGTGTCGATAACATTATCATCGTAGGTATTTGTCACTGTGAGCGATTTGTATACCGCCGAAGGCACAATGGATAAAAATTCCCTTTGGAAGCGCTATGTACCACTAGTGCGCCATGAAGCCTTGCGTTTACAGGTTCGTCTCCCCGCGAGTGTTGAACTTGACGATCTGCTACAGGCTGGCGGTATCGGCTTGTTAAGCGCAGTTGAACGTTATGATTCGTTACAAGGTACGGCGTTTACCACCTATGCCGTCCAACGAATTCGAGGTTCGATGCTGGATGAATTACGCAGTCGTGATTGGGCTCCACGCAGTGTACGGCGTAATGCGCGGGAAGTGGCACAAGCAATGCAGCAGGCTGAACAGCAGCTCGGTCGTACTCCAACGGAGCAGGAAGTTGCGCAGACCTTGAATATCACGCTTGAGGATTATCGTCAGATACTGCTGGATACGAACAATAGCCAGCTTTTCTCTTACGATGAATGGCGTGAAGAACATGGTGACAGCGCAGAAGCGTTACTGGAAGGTAATGAAGATGCGAACCCATTGCATCAACTGATGGAAGGCAATTTGCGCCATCGTGTAATGGATGCGATTGAAAATCTGCCAGAGCGCGAGAAGTTGGTGTTGACGCTTTACTATCAGGAAGAGTTGAACCTGAAAGAGATTGGTGCCGTTCTTGAAGTCGGGGAGTCGAGAGTCAGTCAGTTGCATAGCCAGGCGATAAAGCGCCTGCGCGTGAAATTAATGAACGATGTTTAATTACGCTGCGTAGGAATACTGTTATCAAATATATCTTTAGTCTCTGAAGCACGGGATCATGGCAACGTTTGAATATTGATGAGTGTTTTTCATCAGTATTTAAATGATTAATGCTACCTGTTTTTAGCACTCCAGCATTTCTGACGTAATGAAGGTGCTATTGCTTCACATTGAAGTTATATATCGTTATGGAATGGATTCATGCACCCATCAATTCGGAAGAAACAGCTGCTAAGCCGTTATCTGAAAGACTTCAAACACAGGCAGGCCAACTGTTCCCAGTGTGATAAAGAGCTTGACCGCGTTTCACTGGTATTTCGCAATCAGCTTATCAATAAAAAATCGATTGGCAGCATCGACAGGCTGATCGATGACGAAATATGGTCCGGTCTGCAACAGGAATTAATCCCACTTTGCCGCTTTTGTAGCGAAATATTATGCAATACGACTGCTAGCTATTTCGATATTAAAGCTTTCACACAGTATCTGATCGAGCAGACTGAAGTCCGCCATAGCACGATGCGTGAGTATGTCATTCGTCTGCGGCGGTTGGACGAACTGCTGGCTGCCAATAACTATCCCACAGAAACCTTTTCTCGGCACCGCGATGGGGTACAGCAGCGCGTATGTGATTACCTTCCCGATATTGAGCAAAATATTTACCGTAGTGCCTTACGAAAATACGATCAATATCTGGACTGGCAGCGGCATTTCTGACGTGCATCATGCGTTGTTTTCAGGCTGACATTGCCAAACCATGAGATACTGACTATAGATAAATGTTATGACAGTGTAAAAAATGCTTGCATTGCAGAGGCAAATTATTGCACTGTCATACTACTGAAATCATTCGGCACTAGTTTTAGGCAATGGTTAGCAGTAGTTCTACGATGCGATCAATCATTATTCAGTGGAATAGTCGTTGTCACAGTGAGGAACGCGAATGGTAATGTCCTTTTCTGGACTTTGTAGTCGATGCCAAGATTCTACGCCGCTGACTCGCCGGTGCGAGGGATGTTCCTCCCACTTATTTTCAACACTGCGCCATTCTCTCTTTACCCAAACTCTCCGTTTATTTTCTTTTTCTATCCATGAATGCTCGGCTCGTTTTTCACTCCGTTTGTGGATGAATCATGCGTATTCTCTGTCCGCTATTGGCTTAATAAGGAAGCCTAACCTCGTTAGTGAGTTAAACGTCACGCGCTGTAGAACAGCGCGGTAAGTGAAACAAACTGTAAGGTGCCACTATGGGAAGACAAAAAGCAGTGATCAAAGCTCGTCGTGAAGCCAAACGCGTTATCCGTCGTGACTCGCGTAGCCATCGTCAGCGTGAGGAAGAATCGGTCACTTCTCTGGTACAGATGGGTGGGATTGAAGCAATCGGAATGGCGCGCGAAAGTCGTGATAATTCCGTTATTCAAGCTCGTACCGTTGCCCAGGAACATTACTTGTCTGCGATAGAAAAAAAACAGTTGATTTTTGCCACAGGTGAAGCTGGCTGCGGTAAAACGTATCTGAGCGCTGCGAAAGCGGCGGAGGCACTAATCCATAAAGAGGTTGAGCGTATTATTGTTACGCGGCCAGTATTACAGGCCGACGAGGATCTTGGCTTTTTACCCGGAGATATTACAGCAAAATTTGCGCCTTATTTCCGCCCGGTTTACGACATACTTTTGCGTCGGCTGGGGGCCTCTTTCATGCAGTACTGTTTGCGGCCGGAAATCGCCAAAGTCGAAATTGCGCCATTTGCGTATATGCGCGGACGGACATTTGAAAATGCGGTTGTGATTCTGGATGAGGCGCAAAACGTGACAGTGAACCAAATGAAAATGTTCCTGACGCGTTTAGGTGAAAATGTCACGGTTATCGTCAATGGTGATATCACGCAGTGCGATTTGCCATCTGGGGTTAAATCCGGCCTGCGCGATGCACTGGAGCGTTTTGTTGAGGATGACATGATTGGCGTGGTCTCTTTCGGTAAAGAGGACTGCGTGCGCTCGGCGCTGTGCCAGCGTACGCTCCATGCCTATGGCTGATGTCTGTGTGGCGCGGGAATGAAAATTTCTAAGCTATCACCATCAAAAATACCCCTGATGTAAATCAGGGGTATCAGATAAATCGAATTCATAAGGCTATGTTTTTATTTTAACTATAAAGAAAAGCCATCATGAGAATTTACCATGTGAAAGTGATCGAAGACGATATTCTCCACAACATTGGACTGGTGGAGCTGATATATGTAGGATTCATATCCATCAACAAAATCCGCAAAGCTGTTTAGTCATAGGGGTTAGGCTACATATTGCGTCGTATGCCTAAAAAATGTGGATTTCAATGTATCAATATGGAATTCAGTAGACAACAGAAAAACAATAAATCTATGCAACCTACTGTTTATATTTTTTTTATAGTCTTTTCTGGACTTCACTAGACAAAACGTTGGCACGAGAGAAATTGAATTTGTTATTCAATATTATGATTTGTATTTTTTATTTTTACTTGATAGTCCCAATCGTAGTCCCATAGAGAAAAGTCAGGTTAAAATGGCTATATCTCGCCCGTTGTATACGCTGGCTTTTAGTGTTGGCTGTGCTGCAAATTTAACTTTGCTTTACGACGTTCTAATACCATCATTTTTCGGGTGTGTTGCCATAGAATCCCATCTAGCAACATAAACTCGCGCCACTCGGCTGTACCCAAAGAAAGAGATCTGTGCATCAACTCTCCGACACGTTCAGCAAGGAGTAGGTTTCTTGCTCGTAGCAATTGCAACGGCGTAAATTGCCCCTCATCACCCGCCAAAGGAAAGAATGCCTGACGGCTGCGTTCCCCATGTTTCACTGCGTTGGTGTTACCAATTGGTGCACCTGCACCGGCACGTTTCCCGCCCCAGCCTGATGATCTTGATTGTTGGTTATGTTTTTTATTGTCTTTCATGGCTGAGTGACGGTTAGTTGGTGGATGTACGTTCGTTAAAACTCAGAAAGGCAGTTGTTCACCATTTTGCGGGTAAACGCCTGTGCGTATGAAAGACGCGCAGAATCTGGATCATATTATCTTTTACGCGGTAGGGGATTATGTAGGGATAATGCGTTAACACCAGTTCACGCGTTCCAGGTACACGGCCAGGTCTTCCCATTGCTGGCTGTTGCGGTAGTAATTCCGTCAACCTTTGGACTTCATCTACGAATTGGCTGGCGGCTTGTGGATCGTCCTGCGCGATATAGAGGTACTCGGCTTCCAAATTGGCCGCAGCTTTACGCAGCCATTTAATTTCCATGTCTTGCCGTACCTAATTTTTTAAAGAGATTGTTCATATCATCTGATGAGACAAAATCACCCACATCGGCTTCTTTAATAGCTTGCTCGATCTCTGCTATCTGCCAGGCTTCCCGCGCAAGATAGTCTTCAATGGCTTGTCCAGCCAGAAATGAGCGGGTACGCCCCGTGGCTTTAGCCAGCGCATCAAGCTGCGCAGTGGTTTCATCATTTAATCGAACGGACATGACACCCATACTGCTACTCCACTACATTGTGCGTTTTGTATACATTGTAGTGAGGTGAGAAGAGAGAGGCAAGTGGCTACTTAATGGTATTTGGGATGTTGTTCTCTATGCAGGTGTGAATTAGCTGCTGGTGTTTGTTAAGAACGAACAGCGGACGCTCGCATCTGTCCCAACACACTGAGGGCTTTACGAACACCTAGGTGTATTCGTCAACTGGGAAAAAGTCAGATTAGCTACGTAAGTTTCAGCGTAAAAATTGGGCACTATAAAAGTGCCCAAACTGTAGAAAAATATATAATGCTATGTATCTGAGCCAGACATAGAGCGCCGCCTTGTTATTTTATAATAAGTGGGATTTTCATCATCCACCTCAAAATCAGAGAAGAAGTGGTTATCTCTTAATGCTGTTAATAAATTTTGATTAGTTGAATCAACTTCAATTTTAGGTTTGCCTCGCCCCAAAATTTTACTGAACTCCGATAAACCAAGCAGATCAAGATACTCTTTGCAAGCCGTCTTACTCAAATCCTTACCCAGTAACAAAGCGATTAGCAGTGCTATTTTATTCTGCATATTCAGTCCCTCTGCCACAAACAGGTTTTTTTGTAAAGGTTCAGAAACATCATTAGGGCTTGCTATCAATGCTGATATATTCTGTATTGCTCGACTCAAGATGAGCGACTGAGTAGAGGTTCCCCAAGTTTTATACGATGACGTTAAGAATAGAAGTTCATCTGGTTTAAAATTATTTTCTAAAATATAGTCATTAACGACCTGAGAGTAATTCTTACCATGAATAGCCAACGGTGTTTTAACAAACTCGAGTAGCTTAACTTTCAAATCATCATCAACTTTCCAAGAAAGTATTGATATAGCCTCATCCAAAATAAAGTTATCAATCGTCATTAGTTCAACGTATGTGCTGATATTCTTATGAATATAATAGGAAAGTTGCTCCGGATAGTTATCTCGTATGAAATTAAGCGGGGCAATACTCATACGAATAATATTTTTATCCACTAATATTTTGAACTTATCACGCGCGATATTACTAACGCTAAAGGAGGTTTTATAAATAAGATTTAGTGAACAAATTAATTTCTCATATTTATTATTTGATAAATCATTACAAATTACAATCGACTTAAATAATTTACCTTTAAGCTCATCGTCAATGTTGATTTTTTGAAAATTCAGCTCTACATGAGTTCTATTGATAAATTCGATGAGTGAGTCATCCAGTCCATCAACATGTTCAAAATAAAAGACTATATTTTCCTCAGAGAAAACAGCTCTATCTTTATCCAACAAAGATGACCATAAGGATTCGCTCTCAACCTCACTCAAAGAGGTCACGAAAGTTTGCAAAGAGTTTATATACTGCCCTTTTTGTTCATCAGATATTTTCTCATTATTAAGAACGGATAAAACAATGGCTTCATCATCCACGATTGAACCCTCACAACTCGATAAAACCATATCCAGATAGTCATTAATATGGTTATTAACATAACTAGCCAAGGGAGAATCAGGCTGTGACATCACTAGTGTATAGTTCTTATGGCGAATATCATCTTCACTGTTAAGCGTGTAAACCTTATTCAGCATTAAGGTCAGGTTGGCAAAATTAATATCATAAAGTGAATGCTGATAAACCTCATCAAAGAGTATTTTATTTGCGTTTTCAAATTTGATACTGATAAAAGAGACGTTAAGCAACTTAAAACCACTAATTAACTTGTCAACCTTCGGTTCTGATATTGCTAAATAATCCGCCGAATCGGAGATGTAATCAGTCAGACAATCATCAATGTTAATGGCCTCAATGTCGTTACTGGCAGAATAATAAAATGTGCCTATAGAGTAGCGTCTAACCCAATCAGCAGAAAATTCACTCTCTGTCAGCGCATAAGAAAAGAACTCAGGCCACTGTGTATTTAATCGATTAATGAAGCCTGGCTGAGCCCTCTCAGTTTCAAAGTAGCCGCGAATAAACTCAACTCTTCTATCTTTTCTTAGTTGTTTGAATAAACGTTTTATTAAGTTTACTTGGGCTGGCGTTTGAAGCAGATAAGCTAATAGATCAAAATTAAGCGCCTCTTCCTGTTCAAAATCCACTTCTCGAAGGCGGGCAAGGACCAGCTTGGGGTTCTTGAGTTGATAAGTGAACTCTTTGCCTTTTTGATCGGTAATGCTGCGTAAAAACATCTTATCAATTCGACTCAGGCTATTTTCATAAAAATAGGTCATATAGTCGGCATAGGTTTCATCAATATAGCCATCACGAATAAGGTATTTAAGCAAGTCAAAATACTCACTGCTTTTTATTTCATTAAAATCTCTTTTTTCTCCAATTTCATTGATATAGGTGAGCTTAAATATTTCATCAATGTTTTCTCTTGTTATTATTTCTTTAAGTTTTTTATTCCTAGAATAAACCAAACTCTCTCTTGATCTTGATATAAGCTCATTGATTTCTTCTATTTTCCCATTGGTTTTATTTTCAACACTTTCTTTTCTAGCCGCTCTTCTCTTTTCTATATCAGCTTTCTCAGCCTGATGATAGTAAGAGTTACTGTATTTAGACAGTTCCTTATCATATATAGCATCAACCTCCTGACTAGAATTGAGTATTTCACCATTGATTACCTCAATTTCTTTTTTTCTATCGCTAATATATTTTTCTATTTCTTTTATTTCTCTTATAATAAAATTATCCTTTTCACTAAATAAGGCAAAAACCATACCTTGATTAAGTTGCAACTCACTAAAATCTCGTGGAAAAATATTTTTATAGGCAATAACGGCCAACATTTTATTACAGTCAAGTTCTGTCGTATTTAATTTGTTATAATAAATTTGAAATTCATTATAAATATTCTTCAATATTCTCATGTCATCAATATATAGCGACATCTCTTGTAGAAATCTTTCATTGAACAACTTGAGAATACCCCCATCATCAAAATGTGAGATAAACTGATCGTAAGAGTTAGAACTATCAACAACAGGAATAACTGGAATGATATAATCAAAGAATTTCGTTCTATCCTTCGAAATGAAGATGTCATCACGAAGTAAGTAAATAAAACGTAACTTCGATTTCTTGTGCCCTGCTATGCTCCGTTGAATATTAACCAGTCTATTCACCTCATGAAGACGTTCAAAGATGTTATTACTATTAAAACGGTCCATGTCTTCAAAAATAATAGCATCAGCATCAACGTTCTCGAAAAGGTACAATACTTCATTCAAATACCTATCAAAATAAGACTCTTTACTTTCTTCAAAAATCTCTATTTCATTGCCCTGTAAATTTATTTTCTTAAGAACATTACGATTCTTTTGGGTTTTTATTAACTTGTAAATAAAAACACAAGATAGGATAGTGCATATAAATCCACTAATTAAAAGCGTATCGTATTTAGTTGATAATGTAAGTGGTGTCTTTAAATTACCATCAGATAAAAGTGAAACATATTTCTCCCACTTATTAAATAGAGTGATATGTAGTACCGTGGCGATCAATAACACCGTGAAGATGGTATTTATCACAACGCTGCTCGTTCTTATTTTTTTCTTTACTTTAAAATGCGTCTGGGGAATATCATCAGCATTAATCTGGTGAATTAACTGGTTAAGAATTTTACCTTCTAATGCGGTTTCATTTATATCTTTACCTGGTTCATTAGTTTCAGTTTCCTCCATCGTTCTGAAATGAGCAAGTGAGATATGAACAAATTTTATATTCGAATGACTTTTCTTATAGGATTCGACAAGACTACTTTTCCCTGCGCTATATTGCCCTGATATTGCAATGTTTTTTAGATCGTCATTGGCAAAAACAAAATCAATCGCATTTTTATATATACCCAGCTCAACATCGCTGATCGGCGTTAGCTTTTGAAATTTATAGCTGTCATCACTCATTGATATCCTTTCCCCATCTTCACCGAGAGAGCTACTTCTCAGAGTTAATCAAACAAAATCATACAGATAAAATTTCGCCCTACTATAGCAGAAACAATGCTAAAGATTAGCCAAAGCCCCTTTGTTTTTCTTCACCTATCCCTCTGATTTCACGCTACTGTTAGCACTGGCAATGCCTGAAAACCTTGCTCGTAAAGAGCACAATGGCAAGTCAGCAAAGCATGACTTCGCAATCTAGCGCCGCTAAAAACAGTGCTGAATCGCTACGACTTAGGCAGCCATCTTATCGATTGGCAGATAATCTCTAACTTCCGCTCCTGGCACATTGCAGACCGTCGAGTTTAGCCGATCTCCAGTAGTGTTTGACCCGACCACAGATCGAGGCTGTCCCCCCTCAATCTACCATTTTAAGCACGTTTCCCGCCGCGCCGACTTCGCAAAAAACCATAGCATTTCGATACATGCGTACCGACCAAAAAATTGATTTCAAATTGAATGAAATGAGGCGTGGTGCGGGTTACAGCGCGGTACGCAGTTCGCACAGTAATGCGCACAACTGCGAACCACATTGCGAATTTTATCGTAGCAGCTCCGTTTCATTTTGCGTACTTGCTCGCTGGCAATGGATTAACACGGCATGATTTTTGTGTGCCAAATTCTTATAGATAAGCAAAAGTGGGTCGGTTCGGTAGGTTCAGTCGGTTCACGTAGTCAACTGATTGATAGATAGGGTAATTATTTTCAGAATTGAACCGACTTATGGGTAGGTTCACGCGGTGTGTAGGTCGGTTCATCAAGCCAGCCAGAAAAGGGGCGTTTGGTCAGGTCGGTTCAAAATGGCTAAAGTCGGTTCAGGGTCGGTTCACTATTCAAATAAAAATAACGATAAATCAATGTATTAAAATAATGAACCGACTGAACCTACCGAACCGACCTTATTTTACCTTACACGTGATTTACTCTTCCTCGTCGTCGAGCGTCATGAGCACCACAAAGCGCGGCTGTTTGCCGTCAATGCGCAGTGATTTACGTGTAATGCCTTTGGCAGGTTTGTCCAGCATTCCGGCGTCGGCCAGCACCTGCGCAAACGCAGCGGCATTGGCACCAGCGGCAATCTCGTTATTGAACACTGCGGGGAAGGTGTGAAACACCAGCGTATCGGCTCCTGGCTTTTTCACCCGATAGCCTGCCAGATCCTTGATGGGTAAATCGCGTGGATCTGGATTGGGATGCGGTAAATAACGGCTGTAGCCAAACTGGTGCAAAAAGGCATCAGCCTGTTCTACCCAGGCTTTGGCCTCACGGTTGCCCATGCCAAATTCATTTACCCAGGCATAGAAGCTATGTTGTAGCGCATCGTGGCATTCTTGCGCTGTCCAGCCAGTTAAAGAGGCTGAGACTAATAAAGCGGCTTCCAGCACGGCAAAACGTGACGCCACACGCCGCACTTGTTCGCTGGCATCATCGGGTAACAGTGATAACCAGCGCCGTTCTGTTTCGCGGTAGGTTGCCAGCGCGTTTTCTTTCTGGCTGGTAAGGCCGGTGATCCACGCTCGACCGACTGCACCATAATGCGCGTTGCTGGCATCACGGATCGCGTCGGCATGAGCTTTGCCATCCTGATAACCATGAAATACCGTCGCTTTGGTGATCGGGACATTCAGCAGGCGCACCAATTGACCAGCATTTACCCGTCCACCGTCAGCGCGGATATAGCTTTCCAGGTCTATCTCGCCGGTACTGAACGCCATTGCCCGCCAGCGTTTTAGCTCTCGGTTGCCGCCTTCTCTGGCTCCCTGAATTTTACCCACGCCGTTAAACAGTGCATAGGCGGCATCGGCCACGGCTTTGCGATTGCTGCCTTGCCCGATTTCATCCAGCGGCATAAAACCGTCATTGTGGGCGGCGGCTTCGTTCACCAGTCCTGGCGCAGTGGAATACCACGTTAGTTTAAGCGCATTAGGATCGCCATAGACAGAAGATGCGATATTGCCAGTGGTGGTTTTACCCGCAGAGGAACCGCCAAATAGATGGACGCCGAATCCGTCCGCGTTTACCAGCCCGATAAGCGGGGCAGCAAAGGCACAAGCGACCCCCAACATCATGGAGGGATTACCCTGTGCCAGCGCTGCGACGTTTTCGCGCCAGCTTTGCGCTGTTCCTCTGGTAGCATAACCTTTGGCAGCACCCGATTTACCGTTGAACAAGACAGGAATGCTCGGTGTGCCGATAACAGAACCGTCCGGCATTAGGTACGCTCCATGTTGCCAGCCGGTCGCGCTGGCGATTGCCCAGCGGCAACCCGCATGACTGCGACATAAGTGATCGGCTAGTATTGCTCGTAACCCACCTTTGGCCGTGACTGCCAGCCCACCCGCACGTAATCGCGCCCAGCCTTCACGTTCGCCAATATCGCGCATTGGAATGGCTTCGGTGCGGAGCTGATTTTCACCGCTTGGCGTCCAGCTTAGAACCAGATAACGCTCTGACTCATCCGATCCGATACCCGCTACCGTAATAGGATCAGACAGCCAGCTTTCACGCTCGATAATGTCGCTGCTGTCATGGTCAGTCTTCGGCTCTACCCAATACAGCCCGCCATGACGAATGTCTGCGTAAGGTTTTAAGGGGGAATCGGAAGACGGCAGCGGTTTTTGTCCTGGCTGATAAAGTGAAGCGGCAAAGGTCGATATGGATACCGTCGCGCCATGCTGCTGATAGTAATCATTCCAGTCAGCTTTTTCAGTTGTCGGCGGGAGTGCCACCCAACCGTTTACCGCCTGTGCCGCTTTTTCAGCCGCGATTTTTCCAGTGTTACTACCATCAGGTTTGTTGTCATTGTCCGCTGCAAGGATGATTTTGGCGTCCGGCCAGACAGCACGGCAAGATCGTGCAACGTGAATCAGATTCCCGCTATCTAACGCGCTGATAGCGACACATTGCATCAGTAACGATGCCGTAATTGCCGTGGCGTAACCTTCGGCAATAATCACCGTATCCGTATGTTCAGGCAGAATATTAACGGGAATCAATGCGCCTTTCTTGCGACTACCAGCAATTAACTTTTTCTCGCCATTAGGTTTGATTAGCTGTGCGCCAGTGGTGGTGCCGTTCATGTTTTGCAGTGCCAGCAACAGGGAACCATCATCCAGCAGTAGTGAGGGGCGTTGCAGCCCCTTATTCAGCAGATAGTCAGATTGACCCGATACCGCTTTCGCCACTAGCGAATTTACCCGCTCGGCAATCAGACGATGATCAGGCTTTTCACTGGAGGGGGGAACGACTGGCAACGGAAGCGCCAGCACCTCGGCGACCCGTTCCGCTGCTTGCCACGCATCGCACTTATTCACTTTCATCACCAGATCCAGTCCGGTTCCTGCGCCGCAGTGAGAACAAAAATAGGTGCCACGACCTTCTTTATCGTCAAAACGGTAGCGGGTATTCCCGCCACAGTTGGGACATTCACTTTCCTGCCGATTGGTCGGGATGCCTAACCGCTGCAAAATTCCCTCCCAATGGCCGTTGGCTTTTGTCCGCACGTCTTGAATAAACGTGTTGCTCATGCGGCCTCGTCCTCCTACGCACGGTGGAGCGCATCAAGCCGTTCGGCAAGAATGAACATCAGGATCTCTTTTGCCTGCGGCTCCCTTAACTCCACGATGGCATAAGCCAATGCACGGCACTGATCGATCAGTTCTTCCTGTTCCAGCGGCGTGTTATCAAACATGGCGCACCTCCTGAACGGGAAGGCGGCCAGCAAAGAACAGAATAAAATCAGGCTCAAAATGCTGATGAGCGGATCGCTCGTTCGGCGCAATGATGGTTTTACGTTGCGGTTTTTCGTGCGGTGCTGTGCGGTAGACCGCCAGAAAGAGAAAGGTGAAATGAGGGTGAAACGGGGTAGGGGTAGCAACCATAGCGGCGGCCTCTTGTACGGGATTGAAAACCCCACCACTCCGCTGTCAATCGGGGTGGTGAGACGTAACAGGGTTGACAGACCGGCGTACAAGAAACCGGCGAGCCCGAAGGCTCCCCCATTACGCCCCACCATAATTTGGGCATAACTTGGTTTACGGACGTAAAAAAACCGCATGAAACTAAAGCGGTCGTCCGCTTGTACATTCAGGCTGTCAAACCTGGTCGCCGATTTTGCGGCAACGGTGAAACGATAAGCCAGATGCCCCGCCAGCGTCAATACGTTTTGTATTGGGTTTGCTAAGCGTTGCGCATTTTTCAGAGTGAGAAAAATGGACTCGCTATTGTGTATAAAAAAGGCTGTTTCCTGACTTTCGGCGTAGCAATGCCCGTTCCAGCCAGTGCCAGATTTTTGGATCATCATATTTTTTGATTCCGATATGCCGCTATCGCGGCAATAAGAATGGATGTGTCGACTTATGCGGTTTCGGTTTGCTGGTCACGTTCGGCAATGCGTTGCCTTAACCAATCGCTAACTTCATCCTCGAACCAGCCTACGCGCCGTAAACCAACCCGAAACCCTTTGGGGAATTCTCCGGCATTGATCATTTCCTGAAAGCTGCTGTCTGAATTAACGCGCAGAATGGCTTTCACTTCTTTCTTTAACAGGATTTTTCTGTCTAACAGGTTCATACGTGTTTATCTCCAATGAAACCGGCGTTGTCCGGTCAGTGCAGATAGTTAAACGGTTCTAGAGGGAGGTGTATGATAATTAAGGTTTAAAATTGGAAGGTAAGTAAATTTTTGGAATAATGATATGAGCTAAATAATTCGAGTTTCAGGGATAGAGAAAGTGAAAAAATCCAGAATCACTTACTCAAATAAATGATTCTGGTGATTGAACGCTGTTTTGCAATCAGTTTATGAAAAAATTCATTCTTATTCCGCGTGTTTTTCTGGTTCCGTTTATTGCCCCATATGTAAATACAGTGTCAGCCATTAACTGCGCGCAATCCTCTGGCTCCTTCCGACGCCATGACTTTTCCCGTTGCGGCTGTTTCTACAAATTCACCCCACCAGCACATCAATATTTTGCGCTGTTCCAGATAAGTGGATCGGTTATAGGCGCGGCGCACTTCGTTGGTGTCTACGTGGGCGAGGGCGGCTTCAATCACATCTGGCGGGAAGCCTTCTTCATTGGCCGCTGTACTGAATATGGCGCGTAGGCCATGAGACACCAGCACACCTTTGTAACACATACGACGCAATGCGGCATTAGCGGTCTGGCTGTTCATCGGCTGTTTGGGATCTTTACTGGAAGGAAACAGGTATTCTCGATGGCCGCTGATGGGCTTCATGGCGTCCAAAATGGCTAATGCCTGCGGGGGTAGGGGAATAACGTGCTCGCGGCGCATCTTCATGCGGCCAGCGGGGATCGTCCAGGTGTTATCTGTAAGGTTTATTTCGCTCCAGCGGGTCTCAGCGGCTTCGGCAGGGCGGGTAACGGTCAGTAGCTGCCATTCAATCAATAAGCGGGTCTGTAACTCAATGCTGGCGACCGATAGCGTTTTCATCAAGCCAGGTAATGCCTCTGGCCGAATGGTCGGCATATGGGTTTTCACTGGCGTCTGAAAGGCTTTGCGGATCTTGGCTGCGGGGTTAGCAGGAATCAGCCCAGAGTTAACCGCATAATCCATTACCTCGTTAATTCGCTGGCTTACCCGCTTGACGGTTTCCAGTTTGCCGCTGGCCTGTATCGGTTCCAACGCGGTGATGAAGTGACGAGCGGTAAGCTGGGTGATCGGTAAGGTTCCGATGAACGGGAACACGTATTTTTCCAGCGAGCGCCAGATATCTTTAATGGTGTTCTCGGCCAGCGGTTGAGACTTTTTCACTTCGTACCAGTCGGCGGAAACTTTGGCGAACGTGTTCAGGTTGATGGCTTGCTCTTGTTCGCGCTGCTGTTGCTGGTGGAATTGTGGATCGATATTTTTTTCTAAGAGCGCTTTTGCGGCTTCCCGCATTTGCCTTGCATCAGCCAAAGAAATTGCCGGATAGCTACCAAACGTCAGCGTAGTGCGCTTTTTAGCTTGTGGGTGGTAATAGCGAAAACGCCATGTCTTTGTGCCGGAAGGTTTGACGAACAATAGCAGCCCGCCACCATCATGTAGCGACAATTCTTTGTCTATTGCTTTAGCAGCTTTGACTTCCGTGTTTGTGAGGGGCTTTGCCTGAATTGCCATGATCGTTACCTTTGGGACTACGGTTTTATGGGACTACGTTGATTTAGTCCCAAATGTAGTCCCAAACTTTCCGGCTGTAAACGGGGTATGCCGATAGATAACAGGCAACAAAAAACCCGCAAACTCAGTGAGAATGCGGGTTCTTGTGGGGTTTCCGGTAGTAAACGATACTAACCGAATATGTATTTGGTCGGCACGAGAGGATTTGAACCTCCGACCCCCGACACCCCATGACGGTGCGCTACCAGGCTGCGCTACGTGCCGATGCTATGGGCATTTATACTACCTTTTCCTGACTTTATTGCAATAGCCGGATGGAATGACTGCTTTAGATTTAGGCAGTTAGTTGGCAATGAAGCGCCTTTCATTCGTTAGTACCTGCAAGAGTAGGGCAAGCTGCGGTTTTTCATCATTCAACCGATTTCCCGCCATGTCGTAAGCCCGGTAGTTGCCGTTGCTTTCCAAGACGATGAGCTGATCCTGCGTCGTGATGAGCAGCGTGCCGCCGTTGCCGTTAATCAACCACGGGTAGCGTCGTTGGGCAGAGAACAGGTCTTCACCCTGTGAATAATCATCCGTGCTGTTTTTAACGTGGAGCAGGCGCTGCATTAGCGTGGTCATGACGTCTTTGTTATCCGTCATTTTCGTAATGGTCTGCGCAGGCGTGTTCGGCCAGTGAACAATGAGTGGCGTTTGCCATTGGGTACGGGCAAAACGTGTCGCGTTGCTGGTATTGGCATTCTGGTTTTGTGCCGTTGTCACGATGACGACCGTGTTATTCAGAATGTTTTTTTCCTGCAGGGTACTAATGATTTGCCCAATCTGGCGGTCAACGTCCTGAATATTCATGCGGCCGTTAGGCTCCGCACCTTTGCCATCTGCGGTTTTCGGTGCGCTGCTCAGTTCAACGTAAGAGAACCAAGGCGCTGGATTATTATCGCGGTTGAGCCATTCCTGCCATTGCGTAATGATGGCATCGCCGCCTTGCTGCTGCGGCGCAGGCAAAGAGAAATCAGAAAGCAGCGCTTGACGATAAAGCGGGCTGTTGAAGCCGTTCGCCGAAAATAGCCCAAACTGATAGCCCTGCTGGCTTAACGCGGTGATCAAGGCGGAAGGTTTGCGCGCGCTCAGGATGCCGTCCATATAGGTCGTCGAGAGGCCGTAAAACAGGTTAAACAAGGCGGCGTCTGGCTGAGATCCTGAATCGTAATGATCGCTAAACCGCACGTTTTCCTCGGCGAAGCGCGATAGCTTCGGCATCCGGTTTTGTATGGCGTCGGGTTGCGTATCGTCGATCATCACCATCAGCAGGTTGTAGCCGCTGCCGCTATCGCGGAAGGAGATGTTACTGAGCGGATACTCCACCGTCATGGCTTCAGGATTGCCCTGCTGAGTCAGCCGACGCTGATATACCTGTGCATCCAGCAGGCCATGTTTTTCCAGAAAACGACGTGCCGTCATCGGATAAGACAGCGGCAGGTTGGCGCGCTGCATGGTAATTGGGCGATAGAAATTCGCATCGGCCCAGATATACATCAGATGTGACGCAAAGAACGCTGAGATGAAAACGCCCGCTAACGGTTTGCCAAAATGGCGACGGTTCAGGCTGCGGAGTTTCTGCCAGCACCAGGTGCCGAACAGCATTTCTGCCATGAAAATCAACGGAATGCCGATAAACATCCACTGCCAGTCGCGGGCAATCTCACCCTGTCCCGGGTTGACGACGAGTTCCCAAACGGTGCTGTTGAGGTGCAAGTGAAAGCGTGTAAAGACTTCAACATCCACTAGCAGTATCGTCAGCCCGGCCGTTGCCAGCGCCGCAGACAGGAACCGCAACAGGCGCTGCGACATCACAATAAACGTGAGCGGGAAGATGACCAGCAGATAGGCAGCAAAGACGATAAAGCTAAAATGACCCAGCCAGCTAACCAGTGCGTAAAGTCGACCGAACAGGGACGTCGGCCAATCGGCAACAAACAGGTAGCGGCTACCCAGCCCCAAAGTGAGCAAAATGTTGAATAAGGCGAACCAGTGTCCCCAACTGATCATCTGGGAGACTTTTTCGCGGTAGCGCTGACGGTTGGTTACCATACGTTGGTCAAAACTTAGTGAGCTTTATCGGCTTTTTTAATCGAAGCCTGTAAGGCTTCAGCGAAAGAACGTGCCAGAACCTGACGTTGTGCAGGCGCGATGCTGGTGTTAATCAGGTTCGTCACCATGTTACCGAGCACCATCAAAGCAAGATCGGTTGGGGCGTGGTGCTTTTCCAGAACATTGACCATCTCAGAAAGCAGTTGTTCAACGTGTTCGTCACTATAACGGGATGATTGTGGCATAAAATGGCGTATCTCAAGCTGGTAAAGTCGCTTATCTTACCGTATAGGCTTATGCTTTTCTGCACTTTTATCATTAACGTACTTTTATCGCTGGCGTACTTTTATCAATAAACGGAATTTTATCAATAAGTAGTGTAGACGCTTAGCGCGCGTACAGATGTAAAGGGCCAGCTTTAATGTGTTGCGGGGCGTTCGTATCAGTGTTTGAATACGCGCCTTGCCAAAAGGAGAGTTTATCATGAGTCTGGATATCGCCCAGATTGCCCTGCATCAGCTAATTAAACGTGACGAGCAAACGCTGGAAATGGTGTTGCGTGATTCCCTATTGCCAACCAATGCGGCAGTAGAAGAGATGATGGCTGAACTGCATCGCGTCTACAGCGCCAAGAGTAAGGCCTATGGGCTGTTTAATGAGCAAAGCGAGCTGGCGGATGCACTGCGGGCTTGTCGCAAAGGGGATGAGGATTTTCTCAGTTTCTCACGCGCCGCGACCGGACGCTTGCGTGAGGAGCTGGCGAAGTACCCGTTTGCTGAAGGCGGTATCGTGTTGTTCTGCCAGTATCGCTATTTAGCGGTCGAGTATTTACTGATATCGGTGCTCAATAGCTGCAACAGCATGCGAGTGAATGAACAGCTGGATATCAGCACCACGCACTATCTGGATATCAATCATGCCGATATCGTTGCGCGTATCGATTTGACGGAATGGGAAGTTAATCCGGAATCCACTCGCTATCTGACGTTCCTCAAAGGCCGCGTCGGGCGCAAAGTATCTGACTTCTTTATGGATTTTCTGGCAGCGTCAGAAGGGCTGGACACCAAAGCACAAAACCGTGGCTTGCTGAAAGCAGTCGATGAGTATTGTGATGAGGCACAGCTAGATAAAAACGAGCGCCAGAATTATCGTCAGCAGGTGTATAGCTACTGTAATGAGCAGTTGCAGTCCGGTGAGGAAATCGAACTGGCATCGCTGTCGCAAGAACTGCCGCCGCTGGGCGAGAAAACCTTTCAGCAGTTTTCAGCCGATCAGGGCTATGAGCTGGAAGAGAGTTTCCCTGCCGATCGTGGAACACTGCGCCAGTTGACCAAATTTGCTGGCAGCGGCGGCGGTATTAGCCTGAATTTTGATGCGCTATTGCTCGGCGAGCGAATTTTCTGGGATCCCGCGACGGATACGTTAACGATTAAAGGCACGCCACCGAATCTGCGCGATCAGTTACAACGTCGGACGAGCAGCGGTAAGCAGTAGACATCGCGCCAGAAGACGACACGGCCCTTTTTCTGACTTCAGGAAAAGGGCCGTAGCTGATAATGGTTTGAAATGATAGTGATTAGAAGTATTTAAGCCAGCTGATGTCTCTGCGGCGTGCTTTTAAGCGGGCAAACGCACGAACTGGTGAAAATAACACGACCATCAGCACCAGAGTGCACACCCACAATTGCCAGACGGCGGAAAAGCCGAACCATTCTCCCTGATTCTTCCCCCAGATCGCGACAGCGGTTAAATACATCCCTTTTAAAACATACAGATGCAGTAGGTAGAAAAACATCGGTGCGGCGCCGAAGCTTGCCAGTATAACGAGCCAGCGCTTTTGTTGCTGACGCTCGAATACGGCAAGCAGGCAAAGCCCGATGCTCAGCGTCAGACAGAGGAACAGCAGCGATGGCGGGTATTTCGTGATGTTGAAATAACTCATGAGCGTCTGCGTGATGACATCACCTTGCTGCCAGGGCTTTTCGCCATACAGATTGATGCTACGCAGAACGAAGAACAGCGCTAGCGTGATCCCTGCCAGAGTGAGCAGGGCTTTCTGGCGCTGAAGCGGAAATACCTCTTTTCGGTATAGCGCCCCAGCCACATAGCCAAGCGAAATGACGCCAATCCAAGGCAATACCGGGTATGAAGTACGCATACGGAATGTGTCGCCGATGTCTATCCAACCGCGATCGTGCAGAATTGCCCAGGGAATAGACCAGATGGAGCCTGCGGAAGCATGCAGAGGGTCCAGCAGGTTATGTCCACCCACAATAACGATGCCTAGTATGAAAACCAGCCCGGCAGGGAGCCAGATCAGCGCGCTGAGGGCGAGCATGCTCATACCGATTGCCCAGATGACCTGTAAATAGATGACCTGCGGCGGGAATTGGAACGTCCACGCGAAGTTGATTAGCGTGAGCTCAAGAAGAATGAGAATTAAGCCGCGCTGGAACAGGAAGAGGGCGGTTTGTCGACGATCTTGCACTTTCTGATGATAAAGCGCCGCAGAAAGCCCGGTTAAAAAGACAAATACGGGAGCACACAGATGCGCCAGCGTACGGTTGATGAATAGCATGGGGTCGGTACTGGTTACATCAATCGGATCGGCGAGTTGCAGGTGCAGATAAAAGGTTTCCCGCACATGGTCCAGTAGCATCAGTACCATAACCAGACCGCGCAGTGCATCGATAGCGATAAGTCGCTGTGAGATATCACGAGACATGTTCACATTCCTTTGTGAATGAATAAATTTTTATAAAAAAAACGCCGCATAAGCGGCGTTCTTCTTTTCCGGCGTCCCGGAAAACAACTTCAGCGCAAACTAAACGCGAACGAAGTCGATGTGAGTCAGTTTTGGCTTGTAAACGTGACGTTGTACAGCCTGAACTTTAACTTGAACTTCTTTGCCATCGATAGACAGGATCAGTGTTTCACCGTAGAAGCCATCTTTCACTTCTTGGTTTTTTACTGAATCGTGATCCAGTTCGATAGATACTGGTGCTTCTGAACCACCGTAAACGATGGCTGGGAATTTACCAGCTGAACGCAGGCGGCGGCTCGCACCCTTACCCTGACCTTGACGTGCTTCTGCTTTGATAATAATCATTTTCTTCTCTACTTATATAAAGTATTCCTGCTACAGGCGACCCAGCAACAGGTGGGACTATTCAGCTTTTGCGAACAAAAGCGGGCTGAATTCTAGCGGAATATGGCTCTGCGGGCAAATGAATCCCAAAATTACTCGTCATACTTCAAGTTGTATGTGCGTTGGCTACGTTCAGTCACCCGAATCACTTACCTGAGTAAGCTCATCGGGATTCCCTCACTTGCCGCCTGCCTGAAACTCGAATTATTTAGAGTATACCTTAGCCGCGGAACTCGTTGGCGCGGCGAAAGCGTCCCTGATAATCAAAGAGCTTTTCGCGTATTTGCCAGAATTTTCCGTGTTTGCGGGCGACGACAAAATCAGGCGCGCGTAATAAAGGTTGCTGTGAGATGACGTCAGCGGCATTTTGCCAGTTAAACGGGGTTCCCGGTGCGCGTTGGTGAACACGTAAGAACTGTTGCAGGAAAACGTGGCGCTGAGCGGTAGTGTGCAGGCGAAAACGTTCGCTAACTTCGGCACCTTCTTCATCATGGTAGGTAATCTTCAGCCATTCTCCCTTCGCATCCTGCCCCTGCTCGAAACTCATGCCGCTACAGCGTAAAACCAATGCATCTTTTAGCTTCAGCGCCGCTTTCAGCATATCGTCAGGATCGACCAATACTTCGTCACACTGATGGCAGCGCCGCGCGGCAATGTCGTTTTCCGCGCCGCAGTGCGGACAGACTTTAAACCTAAACCGGAAATCACACTGTTGGCGTTGGCTGCTTTCCGTCATTTCCCAGCCCTGACAGCGGCGGCCATAGTGTTCGATGATGTCGCCGTCTGGGGTGGTTTTTCCCCAGAATAGATTGGCAAAGCCACATTCGGGGCAGAAGACCTGTACTGGCTGGCTGCCAGCATGCGGTTTGCTGTTGCCAACCTCTGGCGTATAGAGATCGTGCGGATTACCCGCGTAATCCAGAATCAGACAGTCCGTTTTCCCCGGATATAAACGTAAGCCGCGTCCGACGATTTGCTGATACAAGCTGACGGATTCTGTTGGGCGAAGGATAGCAATAAGGTCGACATGCGGGGCATCAAACCCGGTTGTCAGCACCGCCACGTTGACCAGATAGCGTAGCGACTGCTGTTTAAAAGCCTCAATCAGCGCATCACGTTCCGCTGCTGGTGTATCGGCGCTGACCAGCGCAGCCTGACCGCTTGGTAATAAGGCCGTAATTTCTTTGGCATGCTCGACGGTGGACGCAAAAATCATCACGCCGCGCCGCGTTTGCGCATAATCGATGACCTGGCTGATGATATGCGGCGTGACGCGCTGCTGACGCTTGAGTTCGAGGTTCAGGTCGGCTTCGCTGAATAGCCCGTTGCGGCGGGCGACGAGCTTACTGAAATCATATTGCACCACCGGCATATCCAGTCTGTCAGGCGGTACCAGAAAGCCATGCTTGATCATGTAACGCAGCGGCAGCTCATAGATGCAGTCGCGAAACAAACTGCGTTCATCGCCACGGATCATGCCGTGATAGTGATACTGATATATCCAGCCTTTGCCAAGCCGATAGGGCGTCGCCGTTAAACCGAGCAGCCGCAGCTGGGGGTTAGTCTTTTGCAGATGCTGGATGATTTGTTGATATTGGCTGTTATCGTCGTCACTAATGCGGTGGCATTCATCAATAATCAGCAGGGAGAAGGCGCTATCGAACTGGTCGAGATTACGCGCGACGGACTGCACGCTGCCAAAGACCACCTTTCCCTGACTCTCGCGCTGCTGCAGTCCTGCCGCGAAGATATCCGCTTCCAAATCCAGGGCGCGGTATTTGGCATGGTTTTGCGCGACCAGTTCCTTGACGTGTGCAAGCACCAGTACACGACCACGAGCAAGCCGCGCCAGTTCGGCGATAACCAGGCTTTTCCCCGCACCGGTAGGCAAAACGATGACGGCCGGTTGGGTGTGACGGCGAAAATAGTCGAGTGTGGCGGAAACAGCCTCACGCTGGTAAGGCCGCAGCGTGAACGACATAACTAGTGCTGGCAGATTTTACTGGCGCTGGTGGTAAAGCCTGCATCGTGCGGGATGAATTTTCCTCGTTCAGACAGAAATTGCACCAGCATTGAGGCCGTCATATTTTCGGCGGAGCAGGTATGAAAGCGCGCCGCGCTGCCGAAGCGATCTTCTATGGTGGTAATCAGCTGTTCAGTGGTAAACGACTCACCGGACGCAAGCATCATTTGCAAAACTTCATGACCGTGGATAGATGACATGCGGTTGCCCTCAAGAGATAAAAAATTACCCCTATTATGCCTGTTGATAATACCCAGCGCGAGGGATAAACAGAGGGCGTGTAGCCTGAAAGTGGGCTAAAAAGAGCAACGTAGGGGCAGTGAATTGCAGGACGAGTGAGCAAAGCCCCGTTATACTACCCTCTCACAATTTAGGGTCTCACGATTTGAGATTGGCAGTTATTTGAGATAGGTAGTGAGTGTTAATGCGATTGGACAAATTTTTATCCCAGCAGTTGGAAATTAGCCGCTCACTGGTAGCGCGTGAACTCCATGCAGAGCGTGTTACCGTTGATGGTGAAGTGGTAAAAAGCGGCGCGTTCAAGTTATCCCCTGAGCATCAGGTTGAGTTTGATGGCGAACCGCTGAAACAACAGAATGGCCCGCGCTATTTCATGTTGAATAAGCCTCAGGGTTACGTCTGTTCAACGGACGATCCCGATCATCCCACTATTCTGTATTTCATGGATGTCCCAGTGGCGTACAAACTGCACGCGGCAGGGCGTCTGGATATCGATACCACCGGACTGGTGCTGTTAACTGACGATGGGCAATGGTCGCATCGCATTACCTCGCCTAAGCACCAGTGTGAAAAAACCTATCTGGTGACGCTGGAACAGCCGCTGGCCGAGGACACCGCCGCGCAATTTACGGCAGGTGTGCAACTGCATAACGAGAAGAACCTCACCAAACCCGCTACGCTTGAGAAAATAACGGATTATGTCGTTCGACTGACGATTAGCGAAGGTCGCTACCATCAGGTGAAAAGGATGTTTGCGGCGGTCGGGAATCGGGTCGTTGAGCTGCATCGCGAACGTATCGGTGGCATCTGTCTGGATAGCGAACTGGAACCGGGGGAATACCGGGAGTTAAGTGCTGAGGAGATCGCCAGCGTAAAATAATGCTGCATAGCATGACCTTTTTTCTAATCTGGAGTTATTAGTGCAATTACGCCGCTCTTCTCATTTCGGGCTGATTTTTATTCTCGGCCTGATTTCGATGCTAATGCCGTTAGCTATCGATATGTATTTACCTGCGTTGCCGACCATTGCTAACGAATTTGGCGTGGGGGACGGGCATGTCCAAATGACGCTCAGCACCTATGTACTGGGCTTTGCGATTGGCCAGATGTTCTACGGGCCGATGGCGGACAGTCTGGGACGTAAGCCTGTGATTCTCGGCGGTACGCTGATTTTTGCGTTTGCAGGTGTGGCCTGTGCGCTGGCACAAACGGTAGAGCAGCTGATCTACATGCGTTTTCTGCACGGTGTCTCCGCGGCTGCGGCTGCAGTGGTGATCAATGCTCTGATGCGCGATATGTTCTCGCGGGATGATTTTTCTCGCATGATGTCGTTTGTCGTGTTGGTGATGACTGTCGCGCCGCTCATTGCGCCTATTGCTGGTGGCTGGCTGCTGCTGTGGTTTAGCTGGCATTCCATTTTTTGGACGATCTCTGGTGCAGCTTTTCTGGCGTCAGCGCTGATTTTCTTTTTTATCAAAGAAACCCTACCGCCCGCTAAGCGGCAGAAATTTCATCTGCGCACCACCATCGGGAATTTCGCTATCCTGTTCCGCCACAAGCGGGTGTTCAGCTATATGGTGGCAAGCGGGCTGTCGTTTTGCGGCATGTTCTCCTTCCTGAGCGCCGGGCCGTTTGTGTATATCAATCTGTATGGCGTTTCTCCTCAGAATTTTGGCTACTACTTTGCCCTGAACGTCGTTTTTCTCTTTGTTGTGACGTTGTTTAACAGCCGCAATGTACGGCGGTTGGGTGCGCTGGCGATGTTCCGCGCAGGACTGGTGATCCAGTTTGCGATGGGAATATGGTTGGTGATTGTCTGCCTGTTCGATCTCGGATTCTTACCGCTGGTATTTGGCGTGGCACTGTTTGTCGGCTGTATTGCGATGGTGGCGTCGAATGCGATGGCGGTGATTCTCGATGGTTTCCCGCATATGGCAGGGACGGCATCGTCGTTGGCTGGCACGCTACGCTTCGGTCTGGGTGCGATCGTAGGCGTTATCCTATCGCTGGCCTCATTCAATAGCGCCTGGCCGATGGTGCTATCGATGGCAATCTGTTCGGTAGCTGCTTTTCTGCTATATCTGTACGCGAACCGTTCTCCCGCATCCTGATTTTCCCTTCCTCTCAGATGCAGGAAAGATGTTCCTGCATCTGAGTCTGTTCTCTTTTATTCCTCATTTTCCTTCTTAAGGCGATACCTAGGCATGGCTTTTTGTTTTGTTAATGTAAAATAGTTGACCCAAAAGTGAACAAGTGGGCTGAAAAGGGTTGAGATATTAAATGGAAAAGGTTACATATAGCCAGAAAAGAAGAAAAATTCGTGATCAATTTGGCATTAATAGTCCTTGCAATCAGAACTGTTAGCCACTATCACGATATGAAAAGCGTGTTTGTTGTTTTTTTGTTCGCTAAAAGTGGCAAGAAATGGTGTGAACACGCTACTATGATAAATATGTTACTATTTTGTGAATTATTACCTGAGGAAAACAGTAGTGGACAGTTTCCAACTTTCGGTAGTTCATCGTTTGCCGCAAAGTTATCGCTGGTTATCGGGTTTTGCAGGTATCAATGTTGAACCGATTCCGCTGAGCGGCAGAGAAGAAGACAACAACCTGATTGGTCTCAAACTGTTGAGCCACGATGGTGATATCGCATGGAATATCATGCGTCAGCTGAATCAATCCCTGTCTGAAATACAGGTTGAATGCGCCGTTCTGGAGTGGGAAGGCGAGCCGTGTCTGTTTTTGCATCGCAATGATGAAAGCACAGCAATGTGCCGTCTGAAGAATGTCGGTGTCGCTATCGCTGAGTCCGTATCAGCACAATACCCTTTTTAAACCGCAGCGTCAGCAGACTGACGCTGCGGTATTCCCTCATTTATGCTGACTGCGTTTCCGCCGTGTAGGATGAAAACTGTAGTAGTTCCCGCGTGTAATGTTCGGCAGGGTGCGCGAATACCTGTTTGCATTCCCCTTGTTCGACCACTTCGCCTTGTCGCAATACAATAACCTGATGGCACAGCGAACGGATAACCTGTAAGTCATGGCTGATAAACAGGTAGGCTATTTTGTGCTTTTCCTGTAATGACTTCAGCAGCGCCAGAATTTGCGCCTGAACCGTTCTGTCCAGCGAGGATGTCGGTTCATCAAGGATCAGCAGCTCCGGTTGCAGTATCAGGGCGCGAGCGATAGCGATACGCTGACGCTGACCGCCGGAAAACTCGGAGGGATAGCGGTAGCGGGTCGTGGGATCCAGTCCCACTTCCTGCATCGCCTCAATCACGCGCTGGTCGAGCGCCTCTTTGCTCAACTTATGATGGACGGTCAATCCCTCAGCAATAATTTGTTCCACATTCAGTCGTGGGTTCAGCGCGGAGTTCGGATCCTGAAAGACAACCTGAATTCGGTGGCGGAAAGGCAGCATTTGCTTACGGGTCAGCCCTTGTAAGGGCTGGCCATCAAACCAGATATCGCCGCGTGATTGAATCAGGCGCAGCAGCGCTAATCCAGTCGTGCTTTTACCTGAGCCGGATTCCCCCACCAGACCCAGACTTTCGCCGCGTCGCAAGGTGAAATTGATATTGTTCACTACCTGCTTTTCGTCAACGGTACGGCGCAAAAGGCCGCGTTTGATGGGAAACGAAACGTGCAGTTTTTCTACCCGCAGAATTGGTTCACCGTCATCGGTTACCGGAAGTGGCTCGCCCGACGGTTCTGCATCCAGCAACTGGCGCGTGTAGGGATGCTGAGGCGCGCTGAAAAGCTGCTGACAGCTATTATGTTCCACGGCCTGACCGGCTTTCATGACCGAGACGTTATCTGCCAACTTGTGGACAATATTCAGGTTATGGGTGATGAATAGTAAACTCATCCCCAGCTCCTGCTTCAGCTCGTTCAGCAATTTTAATATTTGCGCTTGAACGGTCACGTCCAGCGCCGTTGTGGGTTCATCGGCAATCAGTAAATCCGGCTGTGTTAGCAGCGCCATCGCAATCATGACACGCTGGCGTTCCCCGCCGGAAAGCTGGTGCGGGAAATCATTCAACCGGCTTTTAGCCTGCCGAATACCCACGCGATCCAGACAGGTGATGACTTCGCTGCGGGCTGCCTCGGTGCGCATGCCACGGTGGAGCGAAAGCACTTCAATCAGTTGTTTCTCGATGCTTTGCAAAGGATTAAGCGACACCATCGGTTCCTGAAAGATCATCGCGATCCGATTGCCACGTATCTGACGCAGTGTTTTTTCATCAGCATGCAGCAGCGACTGCCCTGCGAAGCGGATATCCCCTTGCGGATAAACCACGGGCGGGGAGGGGAGCAAACGCAAAACCGACAGCGCGGTGACGCTTTTCCCCGAACCTGATTCACCGACCAGCGCCAGCGTCTCACCCGCGTTCACCGCCAGGGAAAGCTGGTCGACAACGCGCTGTTCCTGACCGCCTTTGCGGAAGGCAATGCTGAGATTATCTATCTGCAATAAAGGTGAACTGGACATATTAATGCGCCTTGCTGGGGTCAAAGGCGTCGCGCACCGCTTCGCCGATAAAAATGAGTAAGGAAAGCACGATGGAAAGCACCATAAACACGGTAATGCCCAGCCACGGTGCCTGAAGGTTATTTTTCCCTTCCAGCAATAAAGTGCCTAATGATGGCGAGCCCATCGGCAGACCAAAGCCGAGAAAATCCAGCGATGTCAACGTGGTAATCGAGCCGCAAAGAATAAAGGGCAGATAGGTCAGCGTAGCGACCATCGCGTTTGGCAGCATGCAGCGGAACATAATGGCGCGGTCACTGACGCCCATCGCCTGCGCGGCACGAATGTAGTCAAAGTTGCGAGTACGCAGAAATTCCGCCCGTACCACGCCAACCAGACTCATCCAGCCGAAAAGGACAGTAATACCCAATAGCCACCAGAAGTCCGGTTGAATCACGCTGGACAGTAGGATAATCAGAAACAGCGTCGGCATGCCGGACCAGACTTCGATAAAGCGTTGACCCCAGAGGTCGAAACGCCCGCCGTAATAGCCCTGTGTGGCACCGACGGCAATACCCCTCACGCTGGACAGGATCGTGAGCGCCAGACCGAACAGCAGTGAGATACGGAAGCCATAGAGCACCTGCGCAACCACATCTTTCCCCTGACTATCCGTGCCCAACCAGTTCTGCCAGTTTGGTGCCGAGGGGAAGGATGCGGTAGTGGCATAGTTTATGGTGTCGTAACTGTAGTGAATTAGCGGCCAGATCGCCCAGCCGTGGCTGCTGATGCGTTCGGCGATATAAGGATCGCGGAAGTCAGCGGTGGTATCCAACTGTCCGCCAAACGTCCTCTCGCTGTGGTCAATAAGCACCGGCGTATAGAGCTGACCGTCATACTTCACCAGCAGCGGTTTGTCGTTGGCGATCAACTCGGAAAACAGGCTGACGATAAACAGCACCATGAAAATCCACAGCGACCAGTAACCGCGACGATTACTTTTAAAACGCGCCCAGCGCGCCTGATTAATCGGGCTTAAGCGGCTCATTGGCGTCCCTCAAAATCGATACGCGGATCCACCAGCGTATAGGTGATGTCACTGACGATATTCAGCAATAAGCCGATCAGTGTGAAGATGTACAGCGTACCGAACATGACGGGATAGTCACGTTGCAGCGTGGCGTCATAGCCCAACAGGCCCAGCCCGTTGAGCGAGAACATCACCTCAATCAGCAGTGAACCAGTGAAAAACATACTGATAAACGTGGCGGGGAAGCCGGCAATCACCAGCAACATGGCATTACGGAACACGTGGCGGTAGAGAATACTCTTTTCATCCAGCCCTTTAGCGCGCGCGGTAACAACGTACTGCTTACGAATTTCATCCATAAAAGAGTTCTTGGTGAGCATCGTTAGCGTAGCGAAACCGCCAATGACGGAAGCCAGAACCGGTAGCACGATATGCCACAAATAGTCGGTAATCTTGCTGTACCACGGCAGGGTATCAAAATTGCTGGAAACCAGCCCTCGAAGTGGGAACCAGTCTAGGTAACTGCCGCCCGCGAATAGCACAATCAAAATGATCGCAAACAAAAACGCCGGAATGGCATAGCCGATAATGATTAACGTGCTGCTCCAGGTATCGAACGGTGTGCCGTTCTTCACGGCTTTTTTGATGCCAAGTGGAATGGAAATCAGGTAGACAATCAGCGTACTCCAGAGCCCCAACGTAATCGAAACCGGCATGCTCTCCTTAATGAGCTGCATCACCGAAGAACCACGGAACAGGCTGTCGCCGAAGTCAAAGCGCACATAATCCCACAGCAGCTTAAAATAACGTTCATGAATCGGCTTATCGAAGCCATAGCGTTTGGTGATTTCTTCGATGACTTCCGGGTCGAGGCCGCGTGAACCGCGGTAAGCGTTCTCGATATTCGGTGCGCCGCTGGTGCCAGTCCGAGCCATACCGGCATCCATTCCGTTACTGGCGGTATAACCGCTGCCGTGCCCCATTTCAATTGCCGCGATGGCCTGATCCACCGGGCCGCCGGGTGCAATTTGTACAATGAAGAAATTAATCGTGATGATTGCCCACAGGGTTGGAATGACCAGCAAGAGGCGGCGTAACAGATACGTTCCCATTTTTATTCCTTAACGTCGCTCTGCGGGCAGCGTGGCTGCCTGTTTGGTATCGAACCACCAGCCATCAAAACCAAGCGAATAGGCTGGGCGTACAGCGGGCATGGCAAACTTGTTCCAATAGGCGAAACGGTCATGATTGGAATACCACATGGGGATCATGAGCTGATTCCAGGTCAATACCCTGTCCAGCGCGCGGCCTAATGACAGCAGGGGGACTTTCTGCCCTTGGTGCTTAACGATGTCCGCGATGAGCGAATCAATCGCGGGATCGCTGACGCCGGACGTATTGTAGGTTGAGTCGATATACTGCGAGCTCCAGCGCATTTGCAGGCTGTCATCGGGGTAGATGTATGCAGGGTACACTGTTGCCGTCATATCTAAATCGCGTTTGCGCAGGCGACTGTTGAACTGCGTGCTGTCGATGTTACGCACGTTCATCGTGATACCGAGTTTTTTCAGGCTCTGTTGAAAGGGCAGGACATACTGCGAGTTGCCGGCGCTTGGCAGCAGCAGTTCAAACGTAAATGGCTGCCCGGTTTTGCTATTGACCAGCTTCTGATCTTTCAATTCCCAACCTGCCTCTTCCAGCAGTTTGAGTGCTTTAAGCCAGTTTTGTCGGTCATAGCCGCTGCCGTCGGAGGAGGGCGGTTGATAGCTGGAGCCAAAGACCTCGGCGGGCACGTTGTCCTTCAGCGGCGTCAGCCAGACCAATTCTTCTGCGCTGGGCTCGCCTTTAGCGGCATACTCGGTGTTTTGGAAATAGCTGTCGGTACGTTGATAAGCGTTGTAATACAGCGCCTTGTTCATCCAGTTGAAGTCAAATGCCAGCGCTAGCGCCTGACGCACCCGGCGATCCTGAAACAGCGGTCGCTGGATATTGAAGACCAGCCAGCGCGTAGACTGAGCGGATTGGTTGACCTGATCCTGTTTGATGATGTAGCCGCGCGCAAAGTTGCCGCCTTGATATTGGGTTGCCCAATGTTTTGGCGATCCTTCCTCACGCAGATCGAAAGCGCCGGCCTTAAAGGCCTCCAGGGCGACGCTGTCATCCATATAGTAGTCGTAGCGGATTTTATCGAAATTGTACTGACCTTTATTGACCGGCAGATCGGCACCCCAATAGTCTTTCACGCGGGAGTAGGTGACATATTGTCCGGTACGATAGGCGGTGATGCGGTAAGGCCCGCTAGCCGGCGGCGGATATGGTAACGGTTCGTTGAATTTATGATTCTTCCAGAATTTCTCCGGCATGATGGGCAATGTCATCAGACTGAACATGCGGTTTTTGTCGGATACGGGAAAACCAAAGCGTACGGTCAGCGGTGCAACGGCTTTGGCGGTGACATCTTTAAAATAGATGCGAAACTGCGGCACGCCCTGCGTCATAAACATATTGTAGGTAAACGCGACGTCAGCGGCCGTGATTGGCGAACCGTCATGAAAGCGGGCTTTGGGATTCATCTCGATCTCAATCCAGCGGAAATCCGCCGAATGGCGTGTCGTCAGGGCGACCAGCGGATAATAGCTGCCGGGTTCGTCATCAGAGGAGACAAAGAGCGAATCGTAGAGGCGTTCAGTACGTGCCGCTGCCACGCCGCGTAGTGCGTAACGGTTGAAATTGTCAAAGGTACCCAGTGAACTGAGAGTGATGCTACCGCCTTTGGGAGCATCAGGATTGACGTAATCAAAATGGCTGAAGTTCTCGGCATATTTGGGTTCACCCAAAAGTGCAAAGCGGGTGCTGTTTTCAGTCGTCTCGGCATACGCCCCAAGATGGGCCGTGCAAAGCAATACGGCAGCGATAACGCGCTTTAACATCTGACGGTAATCTCCTGCGAGTAGACGTTATCTGGCTAGGCATCGTCTGATGTAGACACGCCATATCGTAACGTCAACAATGCCGATTTCCTCGGCATAAAGTTCTTGAAATAATTAACATTCCCATCGGGAAGTTGCGTATTTTCTTTTTATCATGAAATCAGGTGATAAACCTACCTTAATCACGGCCTGTTAATGTTTCAGGTTGTTGAGTCAGTCATATTTTGCGCAGTGCGCCGCAGAAGGGGAGGAACACGGTGATATTCGGGTGAAAAGCAGGCATAAAAAACGCCGCTTATGATGATAAGCGGCGTTGATGTCGTCTGGTTTCGTTGGCTAACAGCAAAGTTCTTTTACTAACAAAACAATATCACAGCAAGGGAGCGATAGTGTTTAGCTGGTTTTTCCTTTACTCAGGACACGACGTCCTTCTTGATAACGCTTATTCCAGTAGTCTTCCGTCATTTTGGAAATGATGACGCCACTGCTGGTTGATGCGTGGACGAATTGATCGTTGCCGAGATAAATGCCAACGTGGCGACCGGTTGAACCTGCGCGGAACAGAACAAGATCGCCAACGCGCAGTTTGTTGCGCTGAATTTGCTGGCCCATCTCTTGCTGTTCATAGGTTGAACGCGGTAAATCCATACCAAACTGTTCGCGGAAAGTGCGCTGAACGAAAGCGGAGCAGTCAATGCCACCGCGACTATCACCACCTAAACGGTAGCGAACGCCTTTCCAACTGGCATATTGGTTCAGTAATTTGGACTTGATGTCTACATTACGAACTAATGCTTCAAATTCATCCTGAGAGGCTTGCAGTAAAAGACCATCTTTATCATTAACTGCACGCATATCAGTCTGAGGTTTGTGGTTGTATGCGTTGTTACTTCCACATGCGGAGAGCACTATTGCTACCGCAACGGCAGGCACTACCCGCCAGATATATCTCAGAATCGGTTGAGACTTGACCATTATTGTTATGTTCCCTTGCTGTCCTTAACGATAAATACCGTTATGTAGTATCCCCATTTCACTGGGGTATAAATGCCAAACGAAAACGAGACTCAGACTAAATCAGAGTTTCTTCTTAGCCAAACACTCATCAGCGAAAGTGTGCCGGAATGCACATTATTTCTCTTGCCGCTGGTAGCTCAGTGTGTACTAAAAATCAAGCAACACCGAGACTACCGTAACAGCAGCAGGATTGCGAGAAGTTTTAACTGTTTTATTTATAAGATTTAATGATGTGTTCAGCTAAAAAATATCGATGTAAAAATTTGGAATTATGTGGATTTATCGTGTCCATTTTTTAGGTAATAGCCGATTTAACAGGGTAATCGCGGCATCGCTTGCTGGCGTTAATAACCACCAACTCAGTCCGACCAGAACAACCGAGAGCGAACCGACGGCAATATCGGTAAACCAATGTGCACCAATCATGATGCGAGGCAATGAGAAAATCACCATGATGACCAGACCGATAGCGAAAGCGGTGCGGGTAAAATAGCGCAGTATAAAAGCCGCAAAGATCATCAGCATCATGCCGTGGTCGCCGGGGAAGCTGTCCGATGACGCATCTTTGGTCGGAATACCTGTTAAGTCTGAAACGCGGTTGACGTCACTAAAATAGAGCGTCGGGCTCGCGTGCTGCACCGGTAATAAATGTCCTGCCTGATTCAGCACGACGGCAGTTAACAGCATGATAAAACCGAGGATCAACAAACGGCGGCGCTCTGTGGAGGTCGCTTTTAGATAAAACGACAGATATAGCAATCCCATCGCAACGAGCGCAAAACCGTCAAAAGCGCGGTTATTGGTAAGGGCAACCAGATGTAAAAACGTCGGGCTATCAACCAAGAGGCGGTTGAAATAGAAAAAGATATGGCTGTCGAGCGTGAGCCAAAAACCATGATTTTCCGGTAGATACCAGGATAAAAACAGACCAATGCCCAACACATTGAGCACTAAAATAGAAGAAAGACGAGCAAATGACATAAGGCAAAGCATCCAAACAAAGACGAAAAACTCCAGTTTAGTCCACGTTGGCTAAACGAGCCTTTAACAATGAGGCTTGTAACGTATTCCATTCTGCTGGTGTTTCATTAATGATTTCGATACGGCTATCAATCGGTGCCGTCGACCGAGTTTCTATATGCAGATCGTGTCCTTGACGGTTCACGACGAGCGTCCCTTCTTTTATATGCATCACCCCTTTAACCCGATTCACGGGAGAAAGGCGGACCCAGTCCAGCAGGGCGGCGGTATCAAAAGCGATCTCAGGGGCGAATATCCAGCCACAGGCGTGGTATCCCTGTCCCTGATTAAGAGAACGTCGCCAGGACTGCCCACTCGGTAATTGCAGCGCGGCCAAGTTATTTTTTGGCTTATGCGCGTGGTGGTGGGCGCCATCTGGAAGTTCGCGCATACGCTCTTGCGATGAAGGGGGGCGAGGTTGGTCGAGCAGCAGCAGGTCAACATTTCCCTGACTGGCCTCGATAATTTGCCGACCATCGCCGTTCGCCTGCTGCCACTGCTGTAAGGCAGCGAGATCGTCGGCGGTATAAGTATCGCGCTTGTTGGCGATAATCATGTCAGCGGCGGCAAGCTGATCGCGGAAATTCTCATTTTCTGTGTAACGTGCGTCGCTTAGCTGACGCGCATCCAGCAGACACAGCGTAGACTGTAATGTCAGCCAGGGCTGATAGATATCACTTGTCAGCAAGGAGAGAATTTGTTTCGGGTGGCCGAGTCCCGTAGGCTCGATGAGCAACCGATGGGGCTTCTTTTGTTGCAGCAACATATTCAGGCCAACCTGCATCGGCAAGCCGTTTACGCAGCACATGCAGCCGCCGGGAATCTCTTTCAACACCGCGCCGCTGTCCGCCAGTAGCGCACCGTCAATGCCCACTTCGCCGAATTCATTGACCAGCACTGCCCAGACTTCGTCTTCAGGTTTTTGCGACAGAAGATGACGAATCGTGGTGGTTTTTCCACTACCCAGAAACCCTGTAATCAAATTGACTTTCGTTAGCATGGCAGGCTCCTAATGCAGGGGAGGGTTGACGTGTGCCGGATAGATCATCCGGCGACAAGTATTGTGCGCGAAGCACAAGGTAGAATGTTAGTCTGCGCGACCCATGTAGCGACGTTCTGGAATATGAATACGGATCTTTTCACCCGCGCTCAGATATTCTGGAACGGGAATAACCAGACCGGTGCTCATGGTTGCAGGTTTGTTGCGTGAACTGGCGGAAGCGCCTTTAATGCCCGGTGCCGTCTCAACAATTTCCAGATCGACCGTTTGTGGCAGTTCCAGCGCGATGATTTGGCCGTCCCAGCTCAATACCTGAATTCCCGGCATGCCGCCTTCAGGGATAAACAGCAGCTCTTCTTCTATTTGATCTTTTTTGAAGAGGTAAGGCGCGTAATCCTCATCATCCATAAAGACGTATTCGTCGCCGTCAATATAAGAGAAAGTGACCGTGCGGCGTGTCAGCGTGATGGTATCGATAATGTCATCGCCTTTAAAACGCTCTTCCACTTTCAAACCCGTACGGACATCGGAAAAACGCATTTTGTACAGCGTGCTGGCACCGCGGGCGCTGGGGCTTTGGACGTCGATGTCCTTTACCAGCAATAACTTGTCGTTATAGTTAACGACCATTCCGCGTTTAACTTCGTTCGCTCTTGCCATAAAAATTACCTGCTATAAGGAGTGTGATTTTTGTGGCGACACGTTACTCGCGCCGAAGAGTTCAGGCAAGCATAAGATACGTGGTCTTATATTGGTTTTTGGTAGAAGGGCTGTTATGGTGGCGCGCTCTACTTCTTGTCAGCCCACCGGAGAGCTTGCTGATGGACTGTCGCCCCCATTGCGGTGCCTGCTGCATCGCGGCATCGATTTCAACGCCGATGCCGGGTCTGCCGCACGGCAAGCCTGCAAACACGCCCTGTATTCATCTTGATGACGCGATGCGCTGCGGGCTGTTCCATTCTCCACTGCGGCCCGCGGTTTGCGCGGGGCTAAAACCGCGCGCGGATATGTGTTTCAGCCATCGTGATGAGGCGATGATTTACCTGCTGAAACTGGAAACCGACACCGCCCCTTAATGTGCAGCGATCAGGCGTCTTTGATGCGCCACATACAATAGATGGAACCGGTGATCATCAGCAGCGCGAAGAAGAAGACGGCGTGATAGTTCCAGATTTCAGCAACAATCCCAGCCAGTGAGCCAGAGATGATCCAGCCAACGCGCGTCGTATTGGTAAACAGCGTGGTTGCCGCGCCTGCCTGTCCGGGCATCAAGTCCTGAAAGTAAAGCATGCCGATTCCCGCCAGAATACCGATGAAAACGGCGTTCAACGCTTGTAACGCCAGCAGTGCTATTTCGCCATCAAGAACCAGCAAGCCGCCGAAGAACAGTAAACCGGAGGCAACGGCAAGCCGCATCAGGAAGCGTTTACCGAAGCGTTTGGCAACGTAGCCAGCAATCAGCATCACCGGAATTTCTAATCCAGCCGCAACGCCCATCATGATACCCGCCAGTTTTTCCGGCAGATGCAGTTCATGCACCAGATACAGCGGCATATTAATGAGGTAAATGCCGTTGCAGGTCCACATCAAGGTACACGCCACGAACAGCAAGAGCGTGTCACGGCGGTTACGGCGCGGTGATTCCAGCGTAGAGGTGGTCTTTTCCACGGCTTTGGGCATGGAAGGCAGAAAGAGTTTGACCAGAATGCCGCACAAGATAAAGACGACCGCGGCGGTCAGATACATCGTCGTGAAACCGAATCCCAGTGCCAGCGCAAAGGCGATCGGTGGGCCGACAACCCAGGCGAGAGAGATTTGCGCACGGAGTATGGAGCTGAACATCGCTGCTTCACGACCGGTTTTATCCGCATGCTCTCGCGCCAGCGCAAAAAGCTGCGGGTTCGCGGTCGAGCCAAAGCTGCTCAGCAACACACCGATAAAGAGCAGAATAAAGTAGTTACGGTTCCAGGCAAACAGCATGCAGGCGAGTGCGCCCAGCAGGCAGCAGACGAAAATCAGCGATTTGCGATCGCCTTGACGGTCCGAACGCGTGGCCAGCATTTGGCTGACGACAATACCGATAACCGCGCTGCCGGTATAAAACATCCCAACTAAGAAAGGACGAACCTGTACTTCGCTGGAAAGAAAGAGACTGAGCGTAGGAAGTTGCAGGGCACCGGCCGTTCCGGTCAGGAAGGCAATAACTAAAAATGCTGACGATGTCAGGTCGAGCGGACGTCGCGTTGTGTTTGCAGGAGTGAACATAAATTGATAGCGCTTGGAAAATAGGCAGAGTCTGTCGAGCGCGACATAGTACTCGGGTTTATAATGAAACAGAAATCTTGTTTCATTATTTTTCGTCAGCACTGTTTCAGCTATTCGGTGATTTTTGTTGGCGGGCAGCGCGTTATCCACGTTAAAATGTGCGTGATGTCAAAATTCTGTTACGTCAGCAGCGTAGAAAGCTTGCATAAATGACGTAATAGAATGAGACTTTTGAAACGTTTCAGCGGAATTTTTTTGAAACGCCCTAACAATCGACACATTTTTTTCTCATAAAAGCTGAAACGATTCAACTTTCAGCAAGAGAGGAGTGCCATGTTCCAGTTGTCACAGCAAGATATTCATTTGGGCGCAGCGGCCAGTACTAAGCAGGAAGCTATCCAGCTTGTTGCTTCAGCACTGACCGAGGCCGGGTGCGTTAACGCAGGGTATGTCGACGGCATGCTACAGCGCGAACAGCAAACATCCACCTATTTGGGAAGCGGCATTGCTATCCCTCACGGCACAACCGATACCCGCGATCTGGTATTGAAGACCGGGGTTCAAGTATTTCAGTTTCCTCAGGGTATTTCCTGGGGTGAAGATCAAACCGCCTACGTGGTGTTGGGGATTGCAGCCCGTTCTGATGAACACCTTGCGTTGCTGCGTCAACTTACCCACGTCCTGAGCGACGATCGCGTAGCGGCACGTTTGGCAAGCACAACGTCAGCAGAAGAATTGCGTAGCCTGCTGATGGGCGAGCAGCAACTGGCGGAGTTCCGCTTTGATACCTCACTGATTGCGCTGGATGTGGCGACCGATAATCTGTTGACGCTTCAGGCACTGAACGCCGGTCGTCTTCAGCAGGTTGGTGCAGCAGACGCCAGCTTCGTCAGCACCGCAGTCAGCAATAAACCGCTGAATTTGGGGCAAGGCGTGTGGTTCAGCGATAGCGCTGTCGGTAACCTCAGCAGCGCGGCTGCGGTGGCACGTCCGGCTACGCCTTTCAGCGTTGACGGCGAAAACGTCGCCTTACTGGTGACGGTAGCTGCGGCTGACGATCAGGCTTTTGCGCCGATCGATTACCTGAGCAACCTGCTGGTTGCGCAAAAAGCGGAACGCCTGCTGACGGCTGACGCACCGACGCTGCTGGCCCTTTTGACCAGCGACGTACCGGAAGAAAGTGAAGTGCTGACGGCAGAATTTAGCATTCGCAACGAACACGGCCTGCACGCGCGTCCGGGCACCATGCTGGTGAACGTGATCAAGCAGTTCAGCAGTGACATCACCGTCACCAATCTGGACGGCACAGGCAAACCGGCAAATGGCCGCAGCCTGATGAAAGTCGTCGCGCTGGGCGTGAAGAAAGGTCACAAATTGCGTTTCACCGCGAGCGGTAGCGATGCAGAACAAGCACTGGCCGCTATTGGCGAAGCGATTACGTCCGGTTTGGGCGAGGGGGCAGCATGAGCAGGAGAGTAGCCACAATCACCCTGAATCCAGCTTATGACCTGGTTGGCTATTGCCCAGAAGTTGAGAAAGGCGAAGTCAATCTGGTTCAGACAGCGGGTCTGCACGCCGCAGGCAAAGGTATCAACGTTGCCAAGGTGCTGAAAGATCTCGGGATTGATGTCACGGTAGGTGGCTTTCTGGGTAAAGACAATCAGGATGGTTTTCAGCAATTGTTCAGCGAGCTGGGCATTGCCAACCGTTTCCAGGTTGTGCCAGGACGTACGCGTATTAATGTCAAGTTAACCGAAAAAGATGGTGACGTAACCGACTTCAACTTTTCCGGTTTTGAAGTGACACAGCAGGATTGGCAGCGTTTCGTCAATGACTCGCTGAGCTGGCTGGGGCAGTTCGACATGGTCGCGGTGAGCGGCAGTCTGCCTGCTGGCGTCGATCCGGATGCGTTTACCGGCTGGATGTCGCGTCTGCGCACGCAGTGTCCTTGCATTATTTTCGACAGCAGCCGTGAAGCGCTGGTGGCGGGACTGAAAGCCTCTCCTTGGTTGGTGAAACCAAACCGCCGGGAGCTGGAGATATGGGCTGGGCGTAAATTACCTACGCTGGCTGATGTGGTGGATGCCGCCCACGCACTGCGTGAGCAGGGTATCGCGCATGTTGTGATCTCACTGGGTGCGGAAGGCGCGCTGTGGGTGAATGCATCCGGCGCGTGGCTGGCAAAACCACCGGCCTGTGATGTGGTAAGTACGGTAGGTGCGGGCGACTCCATGGTTGGGGGGTTGATTTATGGCTTATTAATGCGTGAGTCCAGTGAGCACACTCTGCGTTTAGCTACGGCGGTTTCAGCACTGGCCGTCAGCCAAAGCAATGTTGGTATTACCGATCGTCCTCAGTTGGCCGCAATGATGGCGCGTGTCGACCTCAAACCCTTTAACTGATACAGCAGGAGATAAACAATGAAAACGCTGCTGATTTTGGATAAATCACTGGGCCTGGCGAGAAGCCAACTGGTGAAGAACCTACTCGGCGCTGCCGCTGCGAAAGCAGGGGTGACGTTTACAGAACAGGCTAACGACGCTGAACTGGCGATCGTTCTGGGTGCATCCGCTGCGGCGGACAGCGCACTGAATGGCAAGCGGGTTTATGTCGGTGACATCGAACTGGCCGTTTCGCAGCCGGAAGCCTTCTTGGCGAAAGCACAGGCTGAAGCCTCGGTCTATCAGGCCGCTGCGTCAGCACCTGTTCAGCAACCCGCAGCTGCCAAGCGTATTGTGGCGATAACGGCGTGCCCGACGGGCGTCGCGCACACGTTTATGGCGGCAGAAGCGATTGAAAGCGAAGCGAAAAAACGCGGCTGGTGGGTCAAAGTGGAAACGCGTGGCTCTGTTGGCGCGGGCAACGCGATTACTCCTGAAGAAGTTGAACAGGCCGATCTGGTGATCGTCGCTGCGGATATTGAAGTCGATCTGGCTAAGTTTGCCGGTAAGAAAATGTATCGCACGTCGACCGGGTTGGCGCTGAAGAAGACGGCGCAGGAGTTAGATAAAGCGCAGGCTGAAGCTAAAGTGTATCAGCCATCTGGGCAAGCCAGTGCGTCAAGCGCTAGCGAGTCTGGTCAGAAAGGCGGAGCAGGCCCGTATCGTCACCTGTTGACCGGCGTGTCTTACATGCTGCCGATGGTTGTCGCGGGTGGTTTGTGTATCGCACTGTCGTTTGTCTTTGGTATCGAAGCCTTTAAACAAGAAGGTACGCTGGCAGCGGCGCTGATGAAGATCGGCGGCGGTTCTGCCTTTGCACTGATGGTGCCGGTGCTGGCGGGCTATATCGCGTTCTCCATTGCGGATCGTCCGGGCTTAACGCCGGGTCTGGTTGGCGGGATGTTGGCGGTGAGTACGGGTGCAGGCTTCCTTGGTGGGATCATTGCTGGTTTCCTAGCGGGTTATATTGCCAGAGCGATCAACAATAAACTGATTCTGCCGCAAAGTTTGACTGCGCTAAAACCGATTCTGATCATCCCGCTGTTCGCCACGTTGGCGACGGGTCTTATCATGATTTACGTCGTTGGTACGCCAGTGGCGAAAATCCTGACTGGCCTGACAGGCTGGTTGCAATCCATGGGCACGGCGAATGCGGTGATTCTGGGTGCAATCCTGGGCGCGATGATGTGTACGGATATGGGCGGGCCGGTTAACAAAGTGGCTTACGTCTTCGGTACGACCTTGCTCAGTAGCCAGATTTACGCTCCGATGGCCGCCGTTATGGCAGCCGGTATGGTGCCACCGTTGGCAATGGGCCTGGCGACCGTGCTGGCAAGTAAGAAATTCAACCCGACCGAGCGTGAAGGCGGTAAAGCGGCGTTTGTACTGGGCCTGTGCTTTATCTCCGAAGGGGCGATTCCTTACGCGGCGCGTGATCCGATGCGCGTTCTGCCTTGCTGCATCATTGGTGGGGCACTGACTGGTGCGCTGTCAATGGCAGTGGGCGCTAAGCTGATGGCACCACACGGTGGTCTGTTCGTGCTGTTAATTCCTGGTGCGATTACCCCAGTTATTGGCTATCTGTTAGCGATCATTGCGGGAACCGCGGTTGCTGGCGTGCTGTACGCGCTGCTGAAACGCTCTGATGAACAATTGGCGAAAGTTGCGTAAGTTTGATCATCGTCGTGAATAAAAAGTAATGCCATAACACAAGGATGTGGATGAGATAGCGCCAGTTGGTATTCACCATCTGGCGCTTTTTTATGTATATACTCGTCATACTTCAAGTTGCATGTGCGTTGGCTACGTTCATTCACCCGAATCACTTACTTGAGTAAGCTCATCGGGATTCACTCTCTTGCCGCCTTCCTGAAACTTGAATTATTTAGAGTATAATCAGCACTGGGCTTCGGACTTGAGCCAGGCGATTTCGTCGGCCCAGATATCGGGGTTGATCGTTTCCAGAATCATCGGGATACCATCAAAGCGAGCATCTTTCATGATATAGCTGAAAGCGGTTTTGCCGATATTGCCTTCCCCCAAGCTATGGTGTCGGTCAACGCGACTGGCGAACGCGCTTTTGGCATCATTCAAATGCATTCCGCGCAGATAGCGAAACCCAACAATGCGATCGAATTCAGCGAAAGTAGCTTCGCAATCGGCTTCTGTCCGCAGATCGTAGCCGCCAGCGAAGGCGTGGCAGGTATCGATACAGACGCCGACGCGGCTTTTATCTTCAACACCATTGATGATGGCCGCCAGATGCTCAAAGCGGAAACCCAAATTGCTGCCTTGGCCGGCGGTGTTTTCAATCACGGCAGTGACGCCATCCGTTTCCGCCAGCGCGATGTTGATGGACTCGGCGATACGTGCCAAACAGTCAGCTTCCTCTATCTGCTTTAGATGGCTGCCGGGGTGAAAATTCAGCAGGCTTAGCCCAAGCTGCTGGCAGCGGGACATTTCATCAATAAACGCGATGCGTGACTTCTCCAGCGCCTCGGAGTCGGGGTGACCCAGATTAATCAGATAGCTATCGTGGGGCAGAATCTGTGCTGACGTATACGCGTACTGCTCACAGGCGGCTTTAAAACGGTCGATGACCTCGGCGCTGAGCGGTGCGGCCTGCCATTGGCGCTGATTCTTGGTAAATAAAGCGAAAGCCGTCGCCTTTATCTCATGTGCGCGAATCACGGCCTGATCGACCCCGCCAGATGCGCTAACGTGCGCCCCGATGTATTTCATGTTGGTCTCCTTTGGTAACGGAGACATTATGGCATCGACATGGCGCCGTCGGGCACGTTAATGAGACGTTAACAGGTAAATAATTTATCGTTAGCCGAATAAATGCTCGAAGAACAGATTGATGCCCGCACCGCCAACGACCAGCCAGAGAAACAGAACGAGAGCCAGCAGCAGCGGTTTTGCTCCGGCCTGACGGATGGCACTGAATCGGGTTGTGAGCCCCAGCGCCACCATCGCCATGGTCAACAGCATATTATCGAGCTGTACCAACTGCGTGACGAACGTAGGAGGAAGTAGCTGGAAGGAATTGAAGGCGGCTACGGCGATAAACCCCAGCGCAAACCACGGGAACATCAGTAGAATCGCGTCTTGAACGTCATTTTTTTGCGCCGTTTTTTTCAGGTAAAACCCAAGAATGAGAAGGAAAGGGGCCAGCATCATCACGCGCAGCATCTTGCTGATGACGGCAATGTTTTCCGTCGCACCATCTACGGCATGCCCAGCGGCAACGACCTGAGCAACTTCATGTATCGTCGAGCCGAAGTACAGACCGACGATCTGCGGTGTGACGTCAATCCAGTGATGTTCGAGATTGAGCTGATAGAGCCACGGATACAAAAACATCGCCGTCGTACCGAAAATCACCACGGTGGAAACGGAGACGGCAATCGCATTGCTGGACGCTTTGACAACGGGCGCGGTTGCCATGATCGCCGCCGCACCGCAGATGCTGCTGCCAGCACCGATGAGAATCACGGTCTGATTGTCGAGTTTCAACCAGTGCTTGCCGACCCAGCAGGCGAGTAAAAACGTCAGCGTGACGACGGTAAGATCGACCGCAACACCGGTAAAGCCAACGGATGCAACCTGCTGAAAGCTGAGGCGAAAACCATAAAGTATGATGCCCCAGCGAAGTAAATGCTGTTTGGCCCACTGCACGCCCGGGTCACACAGAGGATGAAGGCGCGGATAAACGCTATTTCCCAGCACGATCCCACTTAGGATCGCCAATGTCAGCGAGCCCGGTCCCCAATGGGCGATTTTCGGAATATTTGCCAGCCAGAGGAGCGAAAAAGTCATTAAACTTATTAACAGCAGACCGGGTAATCGCGCTTTTGCTCCATCGGGCGGGTCTATCGTGTGTAATGTCGCAGGAAGAGCCATGGGTTTGGTGCCTATTCTGACCGTACCGAAAATTGAGAAGCCAGCTTATAATCCACGAGATTAAAAGAGAAATTGATTATATATTTATAACCTATAAGTATTTCAGATAAAGAGCGCACTATGCATATCACGTTACGTCAACTGGAAGTCTTTGCCGAAGTCCTGAAAAGTGGTTCAACGACACAGGCCTCGGTGGTGCTTGCCTTGTCTCAATCGGCTGTCAGCGCGGCTCTGGCGGATTTAGAAGGGCAGTTGGGGGTTCAACTTTTCGACCGCGTGGGTAAACGCCTGGTGGTTAATGAACACGGCCGTCTGCTGTACCCCAAGGCGTTAGCATTGCTTGAACAGTCGATGGAAATTGAGCAACTGTTCCGGCGTGATAATGGGGCGCTACGTGTGTATGCCAGCAGCACCATCGGCAACTATTTATTGCCTGCGATGATTGCCCGCTATCGTCATGACTACCCTGACATTCCGCTGGAGCTGCATGTTGGTAATACGAAAGATGTGATCACCCGTGTGTCTGAATTCAGTGTCGATTTGGGCTTGATCGAAGGGCCTTGCCATCACCCTGATTTGATTACGCAGCCCTGGCTGGAAGATGAGCTGGTGGTGTTTTGTTCTCCCGAACATCCGCTCAGCCGCGGTTCTGCCTCATTAACGGCGCTGGCGGATGCGCACTGGATCCTGCGTGAACGTGGCTCGGGTACGCGCGAAGTGCTGGATCATCTGCTGCTGACGCACCTGTCACATTTCCATCTGGTGATGGAGTTAGGTAATTCAGAGGCGATCAAGCATGCGGTTCGCCACGGGATTGGCATCAGCTGCCTGTCGCGGCATGTCATTGCCGAGCAGTTAGCGTCAGGTTCGCTGGTGGAGTTGAAAGTGCCGTTGCCTAAACTCACGCGGACGCTGTATCTGGTTCATCACCGACAGAAACATCTTTCAAATGTGCTACAGCGTTTCTTGAGTTATTGCTGCGAAACGGCATAGCGAAAATATTTTCTGCTGCTAATGATCGGGCTCGAGTTATTAACCTCTCTTATAACTCGACGATCTTAACTATTCAGCACAACGCTATTTGCTACAATCCCGCCTCGATTTTTAGCACGAGCATGCAGGATAACAATGGCTCAGCACGATATTCAACAAACTACACAGGGCGCACCGACCCTGCGCCGTGAACTGAAAGCACGGCATTTAACGATGATCGCCATTGGCGGATCGATTGGCACCGGGTTATTTGTCGCGTCTGGTGCGACGGTTTCACAAGCAGGCCCGGGTGGCGCACTTCTGTCTTATGCCCTGATTGGGCTGATGGTTTACTTCCTGATGACCAGTCTGGGTGAGCTGGCGGCGTTTATGCCGGTTTCGGGTTCGTTCTCCAGCTACGGTTCCCGCTATGTAGAAGAAGGGTTCGGCTTCGCGCTGGGCTGGAACTACTGGTACAACTGGGCGGTGACCATCGCGGTTGATCTGGTGGCGGCGCAACTGGTGATGGGATATTGGTTCCCTGACGTCTCCGGCTGGATCTGGAGCGCGCTGTTTCTGGCGCTGATGTTCCTGCTTAACTACATTTCCGTGAAAGGATTTGGTGAAGCAGAGTACTGGTTCTCACTGATTAAAGTGGTCACGGTCGTTGTTTTCATTGCCGTTGGCGTGATGATGATTACGGGCATCATGAGCGGTGCGGAAAATGCGGGATTCCACAATTGGGAAATTGGCGATGCGCCCTTTGCTGGTGGTTTCTCTGCCATGATTGGTGTGGCGATGATCGTCGGCTTCTCTTTTCAGGGAACGGAACTGATCGGTATCGCTGCTGGGGAATCGCAGGAGCCAAGCAAAAACATTCCACGTGCCATCCGTCAGGTTTTCTGGCGCATTCTGTTGTTCTACATCTTCGCGATTCTGATTATCAGCTTAATCATTCCGTATACCGATCCGAACCTGCTGCGTAATGATGTCAAAGACATTACGGTGAGCCCGTTCACGCTGGTGTTTGAGAACGCGGGCCTGCTGTCAGCTGCGGCGGTCATGAATGCGGTGATTCTGACGGCGGTGCTGTCGGCGGGTAACTCCGGGATGTATGCTTCTACGCGTATGCTGTTTACGCTGGCATCGGAAGGTAAAGCGCCGCGCATTTTCGCCAGACTGTCAAAAGGCGGCGTGCCGCGTAATGCGCTGTACGCCACCACCGTGGTGGCGGCGCTGTGTTTCCTGTCTTCTTTATATGGCAACCAAACGGTTTATCTGTGGCTGTTGAATACCTCCGGCATGACTGGCTTTATTGCCTGGCTGGGGATCGCGATTAGCCATTACCGTTTCCGTCGTGGCTATGTCATGCAAGGGCATGATCTGAATCGTCTGCCTTATCAATCTCGTTTCTTCCCGCTCGGGCCGATTTTCGCGTTTGTGCTCTGTCTGATCATCACGCTGGGGCAGAACTATCAGGCGTTTCTGGAAGATAACATCGACTGGTATGGCGTGACGGCAACGTACATCGGTATTCCGCTGTTCCTGCTGATTTGGTTCGGTTACAAGCTGTATCGTGGAACGCACTTCATCAAGTATCAAGAGATGACGTACCCCGATCATAAAGACTAAATCGTAAGAACGCGGTTAAGAGCCGCTTTTTACCTTGCCATTTATTTCCACGCCGCTGATGAAATTTTTATCAGCGGCGTTTTTATTCGTAGTAACTTAATTTTTATATCAAATATTTTGAATTTTATTGTTGCCGTACATACCTTTCTGATTGTTTCTTCCTCTTCCTGTTGAGTCTGTTTATACCGAGAAAAACTGGCATTTATAAACCGTAGTTAAACGAAAACCAAAATGCTAATACTTATCATTTACGTTTAAATGCATTCCTTTACACTATTTCTTGCAAAAAAAATCAATAAAATAACGAGGAATTATGAAAGGAAATTCTCTGATTAATCTCAAGAATGCAGTGGCGTTGGCTCTAGTGGCAACAGCAACAAACACAGCGATAGCAGCAGATAAGAATGATGTACTGGTGGTCACCGCCAGTGGTTATGAGAAGAAACTGACCAATGCGCCAGCCTCTATTTCTGTCATCAGCGAGGAGGAGCTCTCTCAGAAAAGTTACCACGATCTGGGTGAAGCACTGAGCGGGGTAGAAGGCGTAGATGTGCGCAGTGGCACGGGAAAAACTGGCGGATTGGACATCAGCATTCGTGGTATGCCAAGCAGTTACACCCTGATCCTGATTGATGGTGTGCGTCAGAATGCCAGCGGTGATATCACGCCTAATGGCTTTGGGACGATGAATACAGCAGTAATACCGCCGTTGGCCTCTATTGAGCGTATTGAAGTTATCCGCGGGCCAATGTCGACGTTATATGGTTCTGATGCGATCGGTGGTGTGGTTAACATCATTACCAAGAAAGACAGTAAACAGTGGCGTGGCAACGTTAACCTGTCACATTCTGTGCAGGAACACCGTAAATGGGGCGATGGCTCCACGCTGGGGATCTATGCTTCCGGACCATTGGCTAATGATAAATTAAGTCTGGCGGTGCGCGGTAATCTTGAACACCGTCAAGGCTCGAGTGTGACGTCACTAAGCGATAGTGGTGATACGCGAGTACCGTTCCCGACGAAAACCGATAACTACAATGTCGGTGCTAAATTGAGTGCGAAGACCAGTGATGCGAATACCCTGTGGGTTGACGGCGATGTATCACGTCAGACTTACGATAACTATAACAGCCAGCTTGGGCCCGTTGGTGTTGGTGGTGGCGGATATCGTGATGAGCTTCGCTATGAGCGTAATAAACTGGCGATAGGGCATGATACCGATTTGTCGTTTGGCCGGTGGAGCTCCAACCTGTCTTATGCCGTCACTGAAAATACAGGTCGAGTGCTAACACCTAGCGTATTGAGTCCCGCTAACGTGGGTTTATCCGGCCAAGATCGCGAGCTGAAAAATACCAACACGATATTCGATACCAGCCTAGTTTCCCCTCTTGGCGATAGCCACCTGCTGACTGTTGGCGGTCAATATTGGGATGCGCGTGTTAAAGACGGCATTGTGCTGGCTAACACGGGTGAAACATTTGAGCAGAAGAGCTGGTCACTCTATGCGGAAGATGACTGGCAATTACTCGATCCGCTAACGCTGACGCTGGGTGCTCGTTATGAAAAACACGATAGCTTTGGCGGACACCTCAGCCCACGCGCTTATCTGGTATGGAATGTGGCGGATGACTGGACGGTAAAAGGAGGTGTCAGCACGGGATACAAAGTACCTTCGCTTGCACAGTTGCATAACGGCGTCAGTGGTGTGGGAAGGAATGGGGCAGCGAGTACCATTGGTAATCCGAATCTGAAACCGGAAGAAAGTACCAACATTGAGACCGGTGTGTATTATGAGAATGATGCGAGCGTAAAAGCCAACATCACGGGGTTTGTGAACCACTATAAGAATGCTATTTCCTCAGTAGAGGTTACGCCTTCAGTAGGAAGTTTCCGTAACATTGGTAAAGCCAGAACACAGGGCGTTGAGCTTGCAACATCCTTTCCGGTATTTGTACCAGAACTGACTCTAGGCCTGAATTACACCTATACGCACAGCGAACAGATTGGCGGTAATAATCCGGGGGCGGCATTGACGACAACGGCCAAGCATATGGCTAATGCCCGCTTGAACTGGCAGCTCGATGAGCAGTGGAATACGTGGTTAGCCGCTGAATATCGCGCTAAAACACCTCGCTTTACCGACAATTATGCGAATCTGAATGATGCACAAAAGCTGGTATATAACGATCGTGGCACCGATCTTAAAGCATGGACTGTTGTGAATCTCGGTGCGTCTTACAAAGTCACGAAAAACGTGACATTGAATGGTACGGTAAACAATTTACTGGATAAGGACTTCTCAGATGTGCATCCTTATACCGCTACCGTAAATGGTCGCTCCACTACTTACTATGCTGGTGATTACTTTGGAAACAGTGCTTTTACGACGGGCTATGTCATGCCAGGTCGTAACTACTGGCTATCGGTAAACGTCAACTTCTGATGTAGCACCTCCCCGGAATGGGTCAGCTCGTTCCGGGGCATTATGACCCTCGCTTACTTCCTCACTCCAACGACATGGCACCACTTCTGCGGTTTTTCTCACGAATGTATTCTTTCTGATTAACAACGACGCTTCGTTGTGACCTGCTATTACGGTTATCTCTTTGCCGGTGTCATGATAACAGTGAGCAGCAGATTTTATTGTTTTTGTGATATTTCTGAATATCGTGGCTAACAATGTCGATGAATGAAATTCATTATATTAGGTATTGTTAATTGCTTTAATGCTGACTACGCTTCACGTTACGGAGTGATGGATTTCCAATGAGGCAGGAAGTGTAACGTTATTAATACGTTCGTTGTCTTGTGTCATACAGAGAATTTAATTCATTATTTTTGTATGAGAATACCTGTCGTGATTGCCGACTGTGGAGCCTTTGATATCTGCAAGCGGAAATCAGTGTATGAATAGCAACCAGGGCACGATGATGTTAAAAATTACCTTTTTGGATAAAGGCTCACTGCCTGAAACCATTTTCCTGAAAAAGACGAGTTTTAGGCGTCCACAGTGCCGCCATGAATGGGTTGAATATAACTATACCTCGCCCGATCACGTTATCGCCCGAGCAAAAGACACCCACGTTATCATCACGAATAAAGCCCTATTAACGCGAGACACCTTGGCTGCGTTGCCTGCGTTGAAGCTGATTGCTGTAACGGCAACAGGCACCGACAATATCGATCTTGTTGCTGCTAAAGAACGGGGTATCACGGTCAAAAATGTACCGGGCTACTCGACGCAAGCCGTATCCGAGCACGTGATCGCCATGATCTTTGCGCTAAAGCACAGCCTGATGGCGTGGTATCGCGATCAACTGAGTGACCGCTGGGCCAGCCAGTCGCAATTTGCTTATTTTGATCATCCGGTTAAGGACATCGCAGGCGCGACGCTGGGTATCATCGGCGCGGGTACGATTGGGCGGGAAGTCGCGCGGCTGGCGCAGGCGCTGGGAATGAAGGTGATTTTTGCCGAGCGCAGAGGTGTCTCACAGTGTCGCGCGGGGTATCTGCCGTTTGAAGACGTCCTGCGGTTAGCGAATGTGATTTCACTCAACTGCCCGCTGAATGAGAGCACGCAGCATCTGATTAATGCGGAAACGCTCGCCCTGTGTAAGCCCACCGCGTTTATTATTAACACCGCCAGAGGCGGGCTGATTGATGAGCACGCACTGGCAGAAGCCTTGCAGCAGCGCGCCATTGCCGGTGCCGCGCTAGACTGCCTGACACAGGAACCGCCAGCAAAAGACAACCTATTAATGGTTGCGGCGAAAACCCTGCCTAATCTTCTGATTACCCCGCATATCTCTTGGACGTCTGCCTCATCGCTGCAACTGTTGATGGAAAAGACGATTGAAAATATTGATGAGTATGCTCAGCAGAACGGACATCGATAATAAGAGGTAATTTGATTTCGCCGAGTATGAAGGAATATAGCCCGGCAGAGGAATGATGATATTCATCAATTTTAATTGATTATCAAAATTGAACGTTTTATCAGATTGAACCTTTTGTCATCGATTATCTGCGTCAAGTACGTTATATCCACAAGGGAATAAAGATATCCACGAGGGAATGAAAGTGCCGCACATCAGGCCTAAAGCGAAAACGTTATTCGTTGTGATTATGCTGATTCGCCTCTTTGTTGTATAAGGGAATATTTATTAATAATAACGTTAGTAAATAATAGAACGAATGCCGTGCGACTTGTTGATGCAAAAACCAATTCAATGAGGGAAGGGGGATGGGCTGTATGGTGAATCCGCCCCGAGTTCGAGTGAACGGGGCGGAAGTCAGTGCAAATCAGCGTTTCTGGATATACGTCATGGCCAGCGCGAGTGCCAGAACCAGACCTTTGATGATATCCATCGCGTAATAAGGCACGGAGAGCATCACCAGCCCATTCTGCAAGACACCAAGAATAACGGCACCGAGCAGCGTACCCAGCGCGTTCGGCTTGCCGGATCCCGCCAGCGAGAAACCGATGTAGGCTGCGGCAACGGCATCCATCAAATAGCCGCCCCCGGCATTGACCTGCGAAGAGCCGATGCGCGATGCCAGTAAGATCCCACCCAGCGCTGCGAGTAGTGAAGAAAACACATATGCCTGCACCCGATAACGCGCCGTGCGAATACCCGCCAACCGCGCGGCTTCTGGGTTGCCGCCGATGGCATACATCCGTCGACCGTGCTTGGTGAGGGATAGGTACAGCTGCACCAGTACCGTTACCGCCAGCATGATGACAACAATGACCGGCACCTGACCCAGCGTGGCAAAGAATTCAGGAATGACGCCTTCCGCCATTTCGCCGCTAGGCAGCACCATGTTCTGCGTGATGGAACCGCCATAGCTGTAGGTCATCGCTACGCCCTGAATGACGAACAGGCTGGCGAGCGTCGCCAGCATATCGGGAATCTTCAGCACGACGATGAGGAAGGCGTTGAATAGCCCGACCAGCGTACACAGCAGCAGCGTCAGGACAATCGCTCCGGTGGTGCCGAATCCATGCCAGACGAAAAGCGAGATAACCAGCGCATTAGCCAGCGAGGCCGTCGATCCTACGGAAAGATCGAATCCGCCCACAGACAGCGAAATGGAGACGCCAATGGCAATCACCGTAACGATGGCGATAGAACGCAGGATATTGATGATATTATATGGATCGAGAAAATTTTCCGACGCCAGCCCGAAGAGGGCAATCAGCGCGACGACGGTGATCAGCATGCCCCACTTATAGAGAAACTCGAAAACGTGGTGACGGAAGGGGAGCGCCCCGTTAGATGAAAGTGGGTGACTCACGCGGGAGTTCCTCCAGTTGAATATAAAAGTAGGGTTTCTTCGTCAATCTCAGCGGCATTTAACTCTGCGACAATGCGCCCGTCCCATAGCACGCAGATGCGATCGCAGAGCCCGACAAGTTCGGAGAACTCGCCCGACGCATAAATAATGCCTTTACCCTGACGTGCGAGGCCATCAATCAGGGTGAACAAGTCCTGTTTGGCCTTGATATCAACGCCTTTGGTGGGTTCGTCAAAAATCAAAACCTGTGCTTCACTGCGTAGCCACTTGCCGATAGCCACTTTCTGCTGATTCCCGCCCGACAGGCGCGCCAGCTTTTGCGCCGGACCCGTGGTACGAACTGCCAGCCGTTCAACGATCTGTTTTGCCCAGTTCAACGCCTTGCGACGGCTGAACAGTCCCCAGCGGGAAAAGCTGTCGGTGGCAGTGATACTGAGATTCATGGTGACGGACTCATCAATAAAAATGCCTTCTTTGCGCCGCTCTTCAGGAACCAGCGCCAGCCCCTGTTCAACCGACTGGTGCGGTGAATGCGGTCGCCAGGGTTTACCGCGATATTCTCCCTGCGCGATCTGGCAGGGTTCAGCGCCGAACAGCGCTTTACACAGCTCGGTTTTCCCCGCGCCAGCCAGCCCGGCAATACCCAGAATTTCCCCTTTGCGCAGCGTAAGCGAAATATTGTGCAGCAGCGTTTCGTCGTGCAAACCGGTGACCTGAAGCAGCGTCTCTGCGGCAGGCGTCGTTCGGCGCGGTGGGAAGATATCGTCAAGCCGGTGCCCCAGCATTCTCTCTACGATCTCTTCGCCACTGAGCCCCTGCATCGCACCGCTGCTGACAAATTCGCCGTCACGCAGAACAGTCAACGTATCGCAGATTTCGCTCAGCTCATGAATACGGTGGGAAATAAACACAATCCCGATGCCATCGGCCTGTAAACGGCGTACCACCTCGAAGAGGCGCGCGCTTTCGGCCTGATCCAGCGGGGCGGTGGGTTCATCCAGAATCAGGAAGCGACATTCGTGAGATAATGCGCGGGCGAGCAGAATTTGCTGTTTCTCAGCGAGCGAGCAGGTATCCAGCCGTTGACGAACATTGAGATGGACGCCAAGCTGGTCAAGCAGTGCCTGCGCCTGACGATAAATCTGCGGCCAACTCAGCAGATGTCCGTCCTGCGCCAGCGTATCCAGCATAATGTTTTCCGCCACGGACAACGTGGGGACCAGCGCGACATCGACTTCCTGCTGCACCAGATGAATGCCGTATCGCTTGGCATCACGCGGTGAATGGACATCGACCTGCTTACCATTAATCAGAATGTCACCCTGATAGTGATCGTAAGCGCCCGATAAGATCGTCATTAGCGTGGATTTACCCGCGCCGTTTGCGCCAGTCAGGGCATGAATCGAACCACCTTCCAGTGTGAAATTAACCTGCTTGAGGGCGTGGAAACCAGAAAAGGAGATGGAAATGTTGTGCATTTCCAGTCGGCTTTGGGAGGTAGGAATCATGGTCGGTAACGCTCTTGGCGGTCAGGGTCATGAAATAACGGAAAAGAAAGGTAGCACATATCCCAGAGAATTTAATACAGCTTCAAGTGTTTGAGAGTTATTGGCTATGAACGAAAAGGCATAAATTAAATAAAAAAGTTCTTAAGCTGGCGCAGGCAAGTGAATAAGATGGGTTTATCAATAGGGTAGCGCAGCAGATTCATCTATCAGACAAATATAAGATAAGAGCCGTACTCAAGAGAGGGCGCGGCGAGGAAGATTCAAACATGCACACAACGACAGTCCGCGTACAGGTTGGCCCTGCTAACTATTTCTCTTTCCCCAGCGCTATCGATAAGCTGCTGGAGTTTTATCCACCGGATGTACTGAAAAACGCGCTGTGGATCTACGGTGAGCGGGCGATTGCTGCGGCTCGACCGTATTTACCGGCCGAATTCGATGCGCCTTCAGCCCGCCGCGTGCAGTTTGGTGCGCATTGTAGCGAAGGGGAAGTCGCAAAACTGGTGGCGCAGGCGGGCGATGAATGTCAGGTCGTCATCGGTGTCGGTGGCGGGGCGGTGCTGGATACTGCGAAGGTTGCCGCGCGTCATATCGGCGTGCCGCTGGTGGCAATCCCGACTATTGCAGCGACCTGTGCGGCCTGGACGCCGCTGTCCGTGTGGTATAACGATGCCGGGCAGGCGCTGCGCTTCGAGATTTTCACTGATGCTAACCATCTGTTGCTGGTTGAACCGCGGATTATGTTGGCGGCACCGGTGGAATACCTGCTGGCTGGGGTCGGTGATACGCTGGCGAAGTGGTATGAAGCCGTCGTTCTCAGTCCTCAGCCGGAAACGCTGCCGCTTTCTGTTCGGTTGGGCTTACAGGCCGCGCTGGATATCCGCAATGTGTTGCTGCAACAAAGTGCGGCAGCGCTGGAAGCCGTCGAGCGTGGCGAATTGACGCAGGATTTTCTGGATGTCGTCGATGCGATCATTGCCGGTGGCGGCATGGTTGGCGGGTTGGGTGAGCGCTATACCCGCGTGGCAGCAGCGCATGCGGTGCATAACGGTTTAACGGTGTTGCCACAAACTGAACGCTTCCTGCACGGCACCAAGGTGGCTTATGGCATTCTGGTGCAAAGCGCTTTACTGGGCGATAACGACACGTTGCTCCAGTTGAAGGAAGCGTTTAAGGCGTTTGGTTTGCCGACCTCGCTGGCGGCGCTGGATGTGGATATTCACGATCGCGCCGCGCTTCAGGCAGTTATTGCTCGCACGTTGCAGGCAGGAGAATCTATTCATTATCTGCCGTTGACGCTCAATGAAGAGGTCTTGCTGGCGGCATTTAACACCGTTGAATCTGCTGGAAAATAAGCGGGTAGGAAAAAGAGAAGGGCGGAGAGTATTCTCCGCCCTAAGGGCTATTCTTTATCTTCAAAAACTACTGCGTTTTCTCGTAGGGGAATGAATTTTTGATAAAGCTGGCGTAGTAACGGTACTTCGTTTTGCTTGCCATCAGCTCTTCATAAATCATGCGTGCTACGCCGCTGTAGAGATAGATGCTCCCGTTCAGCAGTTCGACTTCCAACTGGCTTTTTTCTGCATCGTATCCGACTGAAAACAACTCTGTTGATGAAACTCGCTTTCTCTGCAAAATTAATCACTCCCAACGTATCAATGCCGCATCCTGACGGTATACCACCTTTTTAGCTATATTGTGTTATAGCTCGAAATATATCGGGGGTAAACAGCAGCATATCGTTATCAGTTCATGAATAATCAGTAAACGCTCACAGAATTCTTGCTCTGTCGCCCATCGACCCGCTTTGTTTGTTGTTGATGATGAGGTGATATCCCGATCGGATTGTTAATCCTGAGCGAGAGCACGCTGAAACGCTGGCTGGCTTTCTATCCGCTCAATGTATTGCTTGATGTGCGGGTAGTGGCTGAAATCCAAACGCGTTTTCGCCAAAACTAGCGGGACGGCCATTTGGATATCGGCACCGCTGAGCGACTCTCCCGCAAACCAGTCTTGTTTACTCAAATGCTGTTCGATGAACTGAAGTTGCGTCGTCAATCGCGGCACAATAAAGGCCTGCTCGATGCTTTGCACAATTTTGCGTGCGATGGGGCGGACGAAAAATGGCATCGGCGCGGATTCTGTTTTCGCCAAGACTAAACGCATCACCAGCAGCGGCATGAGGGAACCTTCCGCGAAATGCAGCCAGAAGCGATAATCCAACAGCGCTTGCCCGCTCTGTGGGCGGAGTCTGGCGTTGCCGTAAGTCTCAATCAGGTATTCCACAATGGCCCCGGATTCGGCAATCGTTAGTTCGCCATCGGTAATCACTGGCGATTTCCCTAACGGATGGATTTGTTTAAGTGATGCCGGGGCGCTAAACGTTTTTGGATCACGTGCGTAGCGAATGATTTCATAGTCAACGCCCAGCTCTTCCAGTAGCCAGGTCGCGCGGGTTGAACGGGATTTCTCGAGGTGATGAACGTGTATCATCAAGGTTTCCTTTTTGTTTGTCTTGGTTCCGTTATTCAGCACGGGCAGGTGTGATCGTTTTTACTGTGATTTGCTGTAATAGAGAAGGGAAATAGCACTCGGGAACCGTAGGTATCCATCCCCGAGTACTGTTATCAGCGAGATGAGCATAGCTCATTATTCGTTGCGCTGTTTAAGCCAACCGCTATTCGGTAAACACCTATTCTTCCAATAAATACTGAGCGTGGAAGCGCAGGTGATCTTCGATGAAACTGGCGATGAAGAAATAGCTATGGTCATAGCCAGACTGTGTCCGCAGCGTCAACGGCCAGTCATACTGGCTTGCCAGGGCTTCCAGTTTCGCCGGTTGCAGCTGATCGGGGAGGAACTGATCGCAATCGCCCTGATCGACCAACATGGGCAGCTTCTTCTGGCTATTTGCCAGCAAATGGCAGCTATCATACTGCAACCACTGCGTTTCATCCTCGCCGAGGTAGGCGGTAAGCGCCTTGCGACCCCAGGGAACCTGACTTGGGTTAACGATCGGTGCGAACGCTGACGCAGACAGAAATTGATCCGGGTTGCGTAGCGCCAGCATCAGCGCACCGTGCCCGCCCATCGAATGTCCACTGATGGACTGACGGCCGTTCACGTTAAAATGCTGCTGGATCAGTGCCGGTAATTCGCTGCTGATGTAGTCATACATCCGGTAGTGTGCTGCCCAAGGTGCCTGCGTGGCATTCACGTAGAATCCTGCACCCTGGCCCAGATCGTACCCTGCGTCGTCTGCGACGCCATCGCCGCGCGGGCTGGTGTCCGGCATGACCAGCACCAGACCCAGCTCGGAGGCAACGCGCTGCGCACCAGCTTTCGTCGTAAAGTTTTCGTCGTTGCAGGTTAGCCCAGACAGCCAGTAAAGCACGGGCGGCGGCGTGTCATCCTGTGTTGGTGGCAGATAAATGCTGAACGTCATCGATGTGTTCAGCGTTTCTGACACATGGCGGTAGCGCTGTTGCCAGCCGCCAAACATACGGTGTTCTTCCAGCAGTTCCAGTGATGAAGTCATCGCTGTACAGCCTCCTTTATTCTGTTCCTGACAGTAGCGCAATTAACCGAAATGAATCACAGAGCGAATCGATTTGCCTTCGTGCATTAAATCGAATGCGGTGTTGATGTCGTCCAGCCCCATGGTGTGGGTGATGAAGTCATTCAGCGGGAATTCACCTTTCAGGTAACGATCGACAATGCCTGGCAGCTCGCTACGGCCTTTCACGCCGCCGAAGGCAGAACCGCGCCAGACGCGACCGGTGACCAGTTGGAACGGACGGGTTGCGATTTCTTCGCCAGCACCTGCCACGCCGATGATGATGGATTCACCCCAGCCTTTATGACAGCACTCTAGCGCGGAACGCATGACATTGACGTTACCGATACACTCGAAGGAGAAGTCCACGCCACCATCGGTCAGTTCAACGATGACGTCCTGAATCGGCTTATCGTAATCTTTCGGATTGATCAGATCGGTCGCACCCAGTTTACGCGCCAGATCGAATTTGCTGGTGTTGAGATCGATACCGATGATGCGTCCGGCACCTGCCATTTGTGCACCGATAATCGCCGATAGACCAATGCCGCCGAGGCCGAAAATCGCAACGGTATCGCCCGCTTTCACTTTTGCAGTATTCAGCACAGCACCCATCCCGGTGGTGACGCCACAGCCCAGCAGGCAGACTTCTTCCAGCGGCGCTGCTTTATTGACTTTCGCCAGTGAAATTTCAGGCACAACGGTGTGCTCTGCGAAGGTGGATGTGCCCATGTAATGGAAAATCGGCTGGCCGTTTTTGGAGAAACGGGTGGTGCCGTCTGGCATCAAACCTTTACCCTGCGTGGAGCGAATAGCCTGACACAGGTTGGTTTTGCCGGAGCGGCAGAATTTACATTCGCCACATTCTGGGGTGTATAGCGGAATAACATGATCGCCAACGGCAACGCTGGTCACGCCTTCCCCGATGGCTTCGACAATCCCGCCGCCTTCATGGCCAAGAATCGCTGGGAACACGCCTTCAGGATCTTTACCGGACAGCGTGTAGGCGTCAGTGTGGCATACGCCAGTTGCGACGATGCGCACCAACACTTCACCTTTCTGCGGTGGCATCAGGTCCACTTCTTCAACCGACAGTGGCTGGTTTGGACCCCAGGCGATGGCGGCGCGGGTTTTAATCATTTGCATGGTGGTGACTCCTAATGGCATTCCGTTATGGGTTGTAAATTAAATGATAGGACGTGGTATTGATCGCTGTGTCGTCCTCTCGTGAAAAGGGTCGTTCATCGGCAGTAAGGGTTCATTCCGACTGAGAGGGTGGTTCAATAGTGCGGCCCTGTTCAATAATGAGTTTTTTAAGCGCCTCGACATTCGGGCCGAAGGCGTCGCGTCGCCAGACGAGCCAGGTGGACGCGGCGGCGATGTCGGGCGGTAATTCATGCACCTGAACGCGCGTGCCTGCGGGCAGTGATTCGAGGACGGCATACGGGAGCATGGCGAGCCCAGCGCCGCTGGCGACACAGGCAAGCATGGCATGGTATGAGTGGATTTCCATGATGGTGCCCGGCACCACGCCATCCTGCCGGAACCAGTTCTCAAGGCGTTTTCTATAAGAACAGCTGGGGCGGAATGCAAACAGGGTATCGTTACTGGCATCCCGCGCATGGGTAATCGGCGCGTGTGCAGGGTCAGATATCAGCACTAACCGTTCCGCAAAACACGAACACCCATTCAGTTCATCGTAGACGACGGGCCCATCAACTAACGCGGCAGCCAGCGTTCCCGCCCGGACGCGTTCGATGATTTCCCCTGATGTACCGGTATTCAGGGACAGCGAAACGTTGGGGTAACGCTGATGGTAAGCCGCTAATAGCGTAGGCAAACGGGTTGCTGCGGTGCTTTCCATCGAGCCGAGCGCGAAGTTACCAGCGGGTTCCCCCGTGCGCGTCATGCTGATCGCTTCCTCACTGAGAGCCAGAATACGCTGTGCATAACATAAGAAATTGTGCCCAATAGGGGACAGGCGCAGGCGCTGTTTCTCACGGATAAACAGATCGGTGCCCAGTTCCAGTTCCAACTGGCGCAACCGCGTGGTCAGATTGGAGGGTACCCGATGAAGCTGCTCTGCGGCGCGCGCGACGGAACCCGTTTCGGCAACGAGGCAGAACATGCGCAACTGGGTCAAATCCATATCTTTCTCTTTTCGTAATGAACTGGCGTTTGATTATTCACTTTTTGTGAAGTGTAGCGGCAAGCAGCACATTTCGCAACTGGCTTACGCCACACTGATGTGAACGTAACGTAAACCCAGCGTGATGAGATGTGCTCTGAATGATAAAAATGACGGACGTAATTATCATCAGGATTAATAGTGGGGAGATTAGAAAGAGAAGAAAGCGATAAAATGATCGCGGCCGGAATTAATAGCACCACAATCAACTATTACCTCGAATAGGGGCATATTTTCTAATGAATAGGGCAGAATGAAAAAATAAGAATAATCACAGAAAAATAAAACCGTATTTTATCCTGACGCATAGCGGAAGCGTGGAAATAAATAGATAATTAAAATAAACAGTTAAATGTGAAGATAAATTGTTGTATCGGAGCAATAGCCAGAAACTATCGCAATTCTTCATTTTTATCGCATTTGTTGATGGGAAGGCGTAAAGTGCCCGCCTAAAGTGCCGATAATGTTAATGTATGGTAGGAATGCTTTATCCTTATTGTAAGGAAGTGTGTCTTTTTGTCATTAAAGGAAAATAACTCTAACTAATGAGAGCCTCTGCTCTTCATTAAATGACGTAACACCCGGCGTATTTCCAATTAAAAATGTGCGGCTGTCTTGCAGAAAGCGCAGAGGAAAATCGCCAGATAATTTATAGGAGTCTTCTGTGAATTTTTTAAAAAATATCACCATCAGGGCAATGCTTTTAACAATATTGGGTCTGTTTCTGGTTGTATGGGGGGGAGCGTCTTTCTTTACCACCACCTCATTAAACAGCATGACCAAACTATTGGAATCCGGCGAAACTCAGCGTAAAAACGTAGAGATGTTGGTAAAAGGCAATGACCAGTATTTTCGTACGGTTACTCGCTTGCTGCGTTCTATGGATTTCCAGCAAACAGGCGAAACTGCGGAAGCAGAAAAAGTATTTACGGCAGCAACCACCGCATTTAAAAACACGTCAGATCAACTGGCTGCGTTTAAAGCTGTTGGGCATGTCGGCGTCGATAAAGAAACGGCAGACAATATGATCGCCGCGTGGACCCAGATATTGGATAACGGGTTGACGCCGATGCTGAACGCTGCGCGTGAGAATCGTCAAGAGGATTTTCGTCAGCTTTTCCGTAAAACCTACCCACCGCTGAGCGTGGCATTCGGCGCGAACATGGATAAATACCAGATCGCGATTATGTCATCGTCAGAGGCGTCGATGAGCGAGGTCTACGGCCTGGTTGACTGGAGTAATCGTATTCTGCTGGGTGCGGCGGTTATTGGGTTGCTTATCCTGCTGTTGACGGATCGCTATCTGGTTCACTATCTGGTCAAGCCGTTAAATATGATCAAAGGCTATTTCCAGGTTCTGTCTGCCGGGCAGCTTGGTCGCCCGCTTGAAGAGTTTGGCCGCAACTGTGCCGGACAGTTGATTCCTTACCTGAAAGAGATGCAAGGCAGTCTGGTTAATACCGTTTCCATCATCCGCGACAGTTCGGCATCGATTCATCAGGGCTCAAGCGAAATTAAAAGCGGCAACAACGATCTGTCCGCACGTACCGAACAGCAGGCCGCCGCACTGGAGCAGACTGCTGCCAGTATGGAAGAGTTAAGCGCGACGGTGAAACAGAATGCCGATAACGTCCATCAGGCTACCAAGCTGGCGCAGGACGCTTCTGTTGCGGCGAAGAAAGGCGGCGACGTCACGGCAGATGTGATGGCGACGATGGCAAGTATTACGACCAGCTCGAAGAAAATTGCCGATATCACCAGTGTAATTAACGGTATTGCCTTCCAGACCAATATTCTGGCGTTGAACGCAGCCGTAGAAGCCGCCAGAGCCGGTGAACAAGGGCGTGGTTTTGCGGTGGTTGCGGGTGAAGTTCGTAATCTGGCGCAGCGCAGCGCGCAGGCAGCGAAAGAAATTGAAAGCCTGATCACCGAATCGGTTGCACGTATCAACGTGGGTTCGAATCAGGTTACACAAACCGGCGAAGCGATGGATTCCATCATTTCCGCCATTACTCGAGTGAACGATCTGATGGGCGAAATCGCCTCTGCATCGGATGAACAGAGTCGTGGTATTACCCAGATTGGTCAGGCTGTTACCGAGATGGATGGCGTCACACAGCAGAACTCCGCACTGGTACAGGAATCTGCTGCCGCTGCTGCATCGCTCGAAGATCAGGCCCGTCAGTTAACTGAAGCCGTATCGGTATTCCAGCTGTCGGCTGCAGATGCCCCTCGTCGTCCTCAGCAGCGTCTGGCGGAGAGCGCATCAGCAGTACAGAAGCCGATGTTATTAGCCGCCGCTGGCGGTAAAAAAGGCAACGCGAACGATAACTGGGAAACCTTCTGATAACCCGACAACACGCGGCGTAGGGCGCTGACAGCCGCAAAAGTCAGGTGATTGATCGTTAAAAGCACTGGGATAGCCTCCCGGTGCTTTTTGTTTATCACTGAATAGTTAAGTCTGAACAGGCGTTTTTTTGTGCATATGATTCGACCTTGTTACTGCGTTCAGGCATATCCGCTACGCTTGATAACTTGAATCTATTTCAACAATCATGACATACAATCGCTGGATAATCGTGACTCTCTCAACTAGAGTGTTGACGGCGCTAGGGTCTGACCAAGGCCGTGATAGTGCGATAGGCATAGTTACACCTGCAGGAGAATAATAATGTCATCACTAAGTAAAGAAGCCGTTATGGTGCACGAAGCGCTGCTGGCACGCGGTCTGGAAACGCCGCTGCGCGGGGCGTTGTTAGATCGGGATACGCGTAAGCAACGTATTGCCGAGCATATGACGGAAATTATGAATTTGCTGAGTCTCGATCTGAGCGATGACAGCCTGGTTGAAACACCGACTCGTATCGCTAAAATGTACGTTGATGAAATATTCTCCGGCTTGGACTACGCCAATTTTCCCAAAATCACCATCATTGAAAACAAAATGAAGGTCGATGAAATGGTCACCGTACGGGACATCACGCTGACCAGTACCTGTGAACACCATTTCGTGACGATCGATGGGAAAGCGACGGTGGCGTATATTCCGAAAGATGGTGTCATCGGCTTGTCGAAGCTCAACCGAATTGTCCAGTTTTTCTCTCAGCGCCCTCAGGTGCAGGAGCGCTTAACACAGCAGATACTGGTTGCGCTGCAAACGCTGTTGGGAACCAACAACGTTGCGGTCTCGATTGATGCGGTGCACTACTGCGTGAAGGCACGCGGCATTCGTGATGCAACCAGCGCCACGACCACGACATCGCTCGGTGGGCTGTTTAAATCCAGCCAAAATACGCGTCAGGAATTCTTGCGCGCGGTGCGTCACCACAATTAAGCCCTCTCTTATTGGCGATGATGAAGAAAATACGCTTCGTCATCGTCAAATCGGTCATGGTCAAATTAGCAAGCATCTTCGCTTTTTCTCTGTATGTGCATACAATCGCTACTTCGATGATTTGAAAATGTAATTTGTATGCCTTCTCACACTATACCGTCACCTCATTCGCCACCCTCACGGATCGTTGCGCTGGATTTTGCGCGCGGCGTCGCCATCTTGGGCATTTTACTGCTGAATATTACGGCGTTTGGTTTACCACATGCGGCCTACCTGAATCCGGCCTGGCAAGGGGAACCCACGCTGTCTGATGTCTTAACCTGGGCGGCGATGGATCTGCTGGCGCAGGCAAAATTTCTGACGCTGTTTTCGCTTCTGTTTGGTGCAGGGTTACAGCTGCTGCTGTCGCGGGGGAAACGTTGGGTACATGCACGTCTGTTCTGGTTGATGATCATTGGTCTGATTCATGCCATTTTCCTGTGGGATGGCGATATTTTGCTCGACTATGCGCTGATTGGACTGGTGTGTTACGGCATGATTCGTCATGCGGAAAGCAGCCGGTTGTTAATGCGAACCGGAGCGGTTCTGTATCTGGTGGGCATCGGTGTACTGTTTGTGCTGAGCCAGATTTTGAGCCTGCAACCGGGACGATTTTGGTTACCGGGCATGGCAGATATCGCCTATGAGGCCTACTGGCGGGCGTTAGGTGGACCGCTAGCGTGGGGGAACCGTGTCGATCTGCTGACGGAAAGTCTGTTATCGCTGGGCGTGCAGTACGGCTGGCTGCTGGCAGGGTCGATGCTGCTGGGTGCAGGATTAATGCGCAGCGGCTGGCTGAAAGGTGAGTTCAGTACGGCACACTACCGTAAGGTTGCGCTGTGGCTGATTCCGCTGGGTGTGGCGATTAACAGCGTTGGCGTGGTGGGGCAGTGGCTGGTGGACTGGGAGTATCGCTGGAGCGGGCTGTTATTGCAGATCCCGCGTGAATTGAGTTCACCTTTGCAGGCGATAGGGTATCTCGCGCTGTGTTATGGCTTTTGGGCCACGCTGTGCCAATGGCGCATCACGTATTGGATTACGGATGTCGGGCGCATGGCGTTAACCAACTATTTGCTGCAAACGCTGATTTGTGTGGTGTTGTTTAATCAGCTTGGCCTGTTTATGGCGTTCAGCCGCCTGCAACTGCTGGCACTGGTGCCCGCTATCTGGATCGCCAATCTGGTCTTTTCTCACTACTGGCTGCGCTATTTCCGTCAGGGACCGCTCGAATGGCTATGGCGCAAACTCACCAATGCGATAGGGAAGACGGCGTAGAGAAAGACGCTACGGCGCAGCGTGCTCGTGGTGCGGTTCGGATTCGGGCTCGGCTTTTGCCGGTTGCTCCGTTTTAGCCTGATGCGCTGGCGCTGAAAGCATCTGTTCCGGCAGGACGGCAGGATAATCTGGGGCATCCTCTGGAATGGTATGTTCTGCGGGAATCGGCACCTGTGGCCCTAAAAAGCGCGGCTCGCGTTTGAGAATATACAGATCGAACAGCGCACCCAGACGAGCGCCAAATTCACGAATTCGCACGGTCATCATATTTTTGGGGGAGGGCACGGCGTAACACTGTGCCTGAATGCCAAGGTGCAGCGCGATAAATAGCGCTCGTTCACAGTGGAAACGCTGGGTGATGATGGTGAAATCGTTGGTATCAAACACCTTGCGCGTCCTGATGATGGAATCCAGCGTGCGGAACCCCGCATAGTCCAGCACGATATCCGAAGGCGGAACCCCTGCGGTAATCAAATCACGACGCATCGTCATCGGTTCATTGTAACTTTGCAGCGCGTTATCACCGCTTAATAGCAGATAGCTGACTTTGCCGCTGTTGTAAGCATTAATCGTCCCTTGCATGCGGAACAGGTAATACTGATTGATCACGCCGGTACGGTAGTATTTCGCCGTCCCCAATACAACGCCGACCTGGCGCTTCGGCAAGGTCTGAAGCTCATCGTAAATAAATGGCGCGGTTTTCCAACTGATCCAACGATCGAGGGCAAAAGCAGAGAGCAGCAGCACGCCAATAAGAGCTAACAAACCGAATGTCAGGCGTTTCCACATGCTTATGCCTCAGGTAAGGCGAGTAAATTAATCATGCCTCAAGGCTACTTTACCTGACAGGGCGACGCAAGATGAAGGCGAGAAACAAGTGGTTTATTGGTTGAATTTTCAGCGTTCGGAGTGAGATGGCGTGAAAATAAAACGCCAGCCTTTCGGGCGGAAAAGCTGGCATTATGGGTAATACTGGTTACTTAGCCCGTTGTTAGGGGAAACACAGGGGGAGGTTCCCGCAGGGATGCCTCACCCCTGTGGTCGCCCCGTGTATCTCGATCCTTAAACGATCGGTATTAGGCGTAATGGGCGCGTTAAACCCGGCTACCCCACAGATCGTACTCGTCCGCGTGTTCGACTTTCACTTTGACGATATCACCGACTTTTACGTTGGTTTCGCCGTTCAGGTAAACTGCGCCGTCAATTTCAGGGGCATCGGCCATGCTGCGACCAATTGCACCTTCTTCGTCGATTTCATCGATCAGCACCAGCACTTCACGGCCAATTTTATCCTGCAAACGCTGGGTGGAAATCGCCTGCTGAAGCTGCATGAAGCGGTGGAAACGCGCTTCTTTAATCTCTTCTGGCACCTGATCTGGCAATTCATTTGCCGACGCGCCTTCGACTGGGCTGAATTTAAAGCAGCCCACGCGGTCGAGCTTGGCTTCTGTCAGGAAGTCGAGCAGCATCTGGAAATCTTCTTCCGTCTCGCCGGGGAAGCCGACAATAAAGGTAGAACGCAGCGTTAAATCTGGGCAGATTTCGCGCCAGCGCTTAATGCGCTCTAACGTTCTTTCTACTGCACCCGGACGTTTCATCAGCTTGAGAATTTTCGGGCTGGCGTGCTGGAGCGGAATATCCAGATAAGGCAGGATTTTGCCTTCGGCCATTAAGGGGATCACATCGTCTACGTGCGGGTAAGGGTAGACATAGTGCAGACGCACCCACACGCCCAGCGATGCCAGTTGTTCACATAGGCTGACCATGCTGGTTTTGACCGGTTGCCCGTTCCAAAAGCCAGTACGCTGCTTCACATCTGCACCGTACGCTGAGGTATCCTGAGAAATCACCAACAGCTCTTTTACCCCGGCATCCACTAGGCGTTTTGCTTCATCCAACACCGAACCGATTGGACGGCTGTCCAAATCGCCACGCATAGAAGGGATGATGCAGAACGTGCAGCGGTGGTTACAGCCTTCTGAAATTTTCAGATACGCGTAATGGCGCGGTGTGAGCTTCACTCCCTGCTCGGGAACCAGACTGGTAAACGGGTTGTGTGTCGGTTTAGGGACGTATTGATGTACGTGCGACAGCACCTGCTCGTAGCTATGCGGACCGGTAATTTCCAGAACCTTGGGGTGCACTTCGCGTATTTGGTTTTCTTTGGCACCCAGACAGCCTGTTACGATGACTTTACCGTTCTCATTCAGCGCTTCGCCGATGGCTTCCAGCGACTCTTGTACGGCGCTGTCAATAAAACCACAGGTATTGACGATCACCAGTTCAGCGTCGTCATAACGTGGGACGACTTGATAACCTTCAGTACGCAGTTCGGTCAGAATCCTCTCGGAGTCGACGAGGTTTTTCGGGCAACCGAGGGAAACAAAGCCGATACGTGGTTGTTGCATATTATTCGCTCACAAAATAAACAGAAAATAAAAACCGGAGGATTCTACACCATAGTTGATTATCCTTATAGTCAGTGGTGTAAAACTCAGCATTTTATCGCCGTGGAGATGATGATTTTTGTGGCTGATTTCTTCAATAAATGTAAACCTTGCATCGTTTTTTTGCACAAACACGGCCTGCCGCCTAAATTTACAGGACTTTTGTTGGATGGAGACAACGCTATGCCCTATCGCCTGATGCCTCGCAATTCTGCTTCACACACCCTGTTACGACGATTTTCTGCTGCGCCGCATTGGCTGCTGCTTAGCGCGACGCTGCTGTTTTCCAGCCAGTTATTGGCGGCGGAACCGAAGGTGACGGAATTGCAGGATAAGCTGGATCACCCGTGGTCATTAGCGTTTTTGCCGGAAGATCAGGGGATTTTGATTACAGAACGCGCTGGGAATTTACGCTTATGGAAAGCGGGCAGTGCGCTATCTGCACCGATAACTGGTGTACCGAAGGTCTTCGCTAAATCTCAGGGCGGATTGCTGGAAGTCGCGCTATCGCCGGATTTTGCGCAGAATCGACGCATCTACCTGAGCTTTGCCGAAGAGGGGAGTGAGGGTAAAGCGGGAACCGCTGTCGGTTACGGTAAACTCTCCGAGGATAATAAGCGGTTAGAGAATTTCACGGTCTTCTTCCGTCAGGAACCGAAGCTGTCGACGGGTAACCATTTCGGCGGCAAGCTGGCCTTTGATCGACAAGGGCATCTGTTTATCGCACTGGGCGAAAACAACGAACGCCCGACCGCACAAGATCTGGATAAATTACAGGGCAAAATTGTTCGCCTGACTGCGGAGGGTAAAGTGCCGTCCGATAACCCGTTTGTGAATACGCCTAACGCCCGACCGGAAATCTGGTCTTACGGACATCGTAATCCGCAGGGATTGGCGATTAATCCGTGGTCTGGCGTGCTGTGGGAAAATGAGCATGGCCCGAAAGGCGGCGATGAAATCAACATTCCCAAAGCGGGCGAAAATTACGGCTGGCCGATTGCAACGCATGGCATTAACTATTCCGGACTGAAGATTCCAGAAGCGAAAGGAAAAGAAATCGCGAATATGGCTAATCCTGATTTTTACTGGGAGAAATCACCGGGCATTAGCGGCATGGCTTTCTATAACAGCGACCGTTTCCCGCAGTGGAAAAACTCAGTCTTTATCGGCGCGCTGGCAGAGAAGAACCTGATTCGGTTGACGCTTGATGGCGACAAAGTCGCGTCCCAAGAGCGCTTGCTAAGCGATCGCGGTGAACGCATCCGCGACGTAAGGCTGGGGCCAGACGGCTACCTCTATTTGTTGACCGATCACGACAATGGCAAATTGCTGAAAGTCGGGCTGGAGTAAGAAATCAGGCACCTTACGGTGCCTGTCAGACTGTGAAAAATCTATTTGCGGAACGAAGACGGTAGTAACGGAATAGAAGAGTAAAGCGTTTGCGCCAGGGATGGCGCAAGCCGAGCGCACAGGGAGGTGTTCACAGCGTCTTTACGATCTATCCGTTACTACCGCTCGACAGTCTTTGTCAGCAACCTCTCAACCTTAAGACAGTGGAATCATGACGTGTTTCTGATACGCCGGACGCTCGGTGAGTTGCTGATACCAGCGTTCCAGATGAGGATGCGACTGTTGTTCAATCGGCATATTTAGCCAGCCGTAAGCAATACAGCCTAGCGGAATATCGCCAACGCCGAATTGATCGCCGGATAGCCACGGCTGATTAGCCAGAACGGTATCCACAATATCAAACAAACGTTCACATTCAGCGATGCCTTTCTGTACCAATGCAGTATCGCGTTTTTCCGGTGGCGTACGCACGATATTAACGAACACTGGCCCGAAGGAGAAGGCGAGAGAGGTTGCCCAGTCCATCCATTTTTCGGCACTGGCGCGCTTGCCCGGATCGGCAAGATACAGCGAGTCCTGACCATACTGTGCCGCCAGATAACGTACGATGGTATTGGATTCCCACAGCACCAGATCGTCGTCACGTAAACAGGGGATGAGGCCATTAGGATTCATCGCCAGATAGTCGGCTTCATGGTTAAGACCGAATTGTCCGCCTGCCACAATATGCTGATAAGGCAGCGCAAGTTCTTCCGCACACCACAGGACTTTCTTTACGTTGGTCGAGTTATCACGACCCCAAATCGTTATCATAGCTGTCCCCTTTCTTCGTGAAGCCTGCCCCGGTTATCCGCGACAGTTGATGAGAAATAATGATATGCCTTTTTAGTCTTTATGATTTAACTCGTCATTCTTAATAATGACAGCAAGTTACATTCAGACAGGAAAGTTACACAATGACATTGACGCATTCTGTTCGTGCCGCGCTGGGCATCACACTGCTTGCCGCCGGTATGCAACTGGCGCTGGCCAGCAGCGATCCACAGACGATCACGTTTGGCGTAGCACCCGGGCCGTATGGCGACATGGTGAATCTGGCCATCAAACCTGAGTTGGTGAAAAAAGGCTACAAGGTCGTCGTGCGTGAATTCAGCGATTACGTTCAGCCTAATCTGGCGCTGGCCAACGGCAGCATCGATGCCAACCTCTTCCAGCATACGCTGTATCTGGAAAAATTCGCTGCCGATAAAGGGTTAAAAATCTCCCCGCTGATTACCGTACCGACAGCCAGCATGGGCTTCTACTCGAAGAAAATCAAATCGCTGGATGAGCTGAAAAAAGGAGACGTGGTCACGCTCTCTAACGACGCTACCAATCTGGCGCGCGGTCTGCGTTTCCTGCAATCGATAGGGTTGGTTACGATCAAAGCTGATATCGATCCGACCAAAGCATCGGAGAAAGATATTCTTGAAAACCCGCACGGCTTGGTCTTCAAACCGATGGAAGCGGCGCAGTTACCCCGTACGCTGGATAGCGTGACGGCATCGCTGGTGAACGGTAATTTTGCGCTGGCGTCCGGTATGAAACTGTCATCGGCTATCAAGCTGGAAACGCTGGATGAAAACCTGAAAAATATTATTGCCGTGCGTACCGACGATCTCGATAAGCCATTTGTTAAAGATACCAAAGCGATTGTGGAATCACCTGCGTATGCCGCGGTGATCAACGATCCTGCGTTGATGTATAGCCAATTCCAGAAACCAGAGTGGATGCAGGCGAAAACGCCAGCGCCCGCACAGTAAGTTTCAGGCGACACAGAATATCTTTTGGCCGGTCTATGACCGGCTTTCTTCTTTTCCGCTCAGGCCAGGAGTTTGCGGATAATGATTCAGCTAGAAGGGGTAAGCGTTGACTTCTCACAAGGGAAGCAACCAAAAAATCTTGCGGTAGACAACGTGTCGTTGCACATCCAACGTGGCGAGGTTTACGGGATTGTCGGCACCAGCGGCGCAGGGAAAAGCACGCTGTTGCGGACCATCAATCTCTTGCAGCGACCGACTGCCGGCCGTGTGCTCGTCAATGGCGTGCTCATCAGCGAATTAGCCGGGCAACCGCTGCGGGAACAGCGGCAAAAAATCGGTATGATCTTTCAGCATTTCAACCTGATGCAGACGCGTACCGTGGCGGAAAACGTGGCGTTCAGCCTGAAAGCCGCTGGGAAATCCAGTGCGGTCATTGCTGCCCGGGTGCCGGAAATTCTGACGCTGGTGGGGCTGACGGATAAAGCGTCGGCTTATCCAGCGCAGCTCAGCGGCGGGCAGAAACAGCGTGTAGGTATCGCCAGAGCCATTGCCAACGATCCCGAAGTGTTGTTGTGTGATGAGCCGACCTCGGCACTCGATCTGGAAACCTCTGCCGCTATTCTGGCGCTGCTGAAAGAGATTAACGAGAAACTGGGCATTACCATCGTACTGATTTCTCATGAAATGAGCGTGATTAAGGCGGTCTGCGATCGGGTGGCGGTGATGACGGGCGGTCGGGTTGTGGAAGAGGGCGATGTTTTCGATATTTTTGCGACGCCGCAGCACGCCTTTACGCGTCAACTGGTCTCCCACACGCTCGATCTTGCATTGCCGCCTCGCTTGCTGGTGGATTTACAGGGCACACTACTGAAGATTCTGTTCGTTGGTGAATCGGCGGAGCAACCCGTGCTGTCGGACGTTGCGACGCGCTTTGGCGTGTCCGTCAATATCCTGCACGGCAAGATCGAATACATCGGTAACCGTGCGCTAGGCATACTTGTCGCACTACTGACTCATCCTTCCGATCCCGGAAAAGTGACGGAAGCGGTAGAACATATTCAGGTAAGAACGGCAAATGTGGAGGTACTGCATGGCTGATTTATGGATCGATCTGGTCGCAGCATTCGGCGAAACATTCCAGATGGTGGGGATTTCCACGCTATTTGCCGTGATCGGCGGTTTACCGCTGGGGCTGCTGATTTACGTCACCGACAGGAACCTGTTCTGGCAAAACCGCGCTGTTTATCTGTTTGGCACGGTGCTGGTGAATATCATCCGTTCTATTCCCTTCGTTATCCTGCTGGTCTTGCTGTTACCGCTGACGCAGATCCTGTTGGGGAATACGATTGGGCCTGTAGCGGCGGCGGTGCCAATGTCGGTCGCCGCGATTGCGTTTTATGCGCGTTTGGTAGATAGCGCGCTTCGTGAAATCGATCCCGGTATCGTGGAAACTGCTGAAGCGTTTGGAGCCAGCCCGATGCGTATTATCGGCACGGTGCTGCTGCCGGAGGCCAAAGCGGGGTTATTGCGCGGCCTGACGATCACGCTAGTGAGCCTCATCGGCTATTCTGCGATGGCAGGCATTGTTGGCGGCGGGGGGGTCGGTGATTTAGCGATCCGCTTCGGCTATTACCGCTATGAAACTGAGGTGATGGTGATTACCGTTATTGCGCTCGTTATTCTGGTGCAGGTGGTACAGACGCTGGGTGACTGGCTGTCAAAACGCGCCGATAAGCGCGAACGTCGTTAAGGTTGTGTCCACCCACTGAGCACGGGGGGAGGCTGCGCTGCGATGTCCCTCGTGCTGTCCGCTATTTTCCTGATGGTCTTGCCGCCTGTATTTTCAGATGTTCCTCATTTTTCCCTAAGTCATTTTTTTATCTGCGTTTTTTTAGAAACTTTCATTTCTTTGACTATCTTTACAGAATGAATGGTTTTCATCCCAGAGATGACGCGTTACCTTTGTATGTTACTAAAGTTTTCAAAACATATTGAAAATTAAGAATTTTTAACGACTGATGGATATCGCGGCGAACTCATGAAAACAACTCCTTTCCTGACCAAACTCACGTCTTTCTCTATAGGTACGGTATTGCTTGTTGGTTTAGTGCCATTCACCTATGCGGAACAGTTGCCAGCGGTGCCGCAGATTGATGCTAAAGCCTATATCCTGATCGATCACCACAGCGGTAAAGTGCTGGCAGAAAGTAATGCCGATGAGCGCCTTGACCCTGCCAGCCTGACAAAAATTATGGCGAGCTATGTGATTGGACAGGCGATCAAATCCGGTAAAATTCGTCCGACGGATGATGTGACCGTCGGAAAAGATGCCTGGGCAACGGGTAATCCGGCGCTGCGTGGCTCGTCGCTGATGTTCCTTAAACCGGGCGACCGCATCCCCGTTTCTGAGTTAAATAAAGGCATTGTCATTCAGTCAGGCAATGATGCCAGTATCGCACTGGCGGATTACGTCGCGGGCAGTCAGGACGCGTTCGTCAGCCTGATGAACAATTATGCGAAGGCGCTTAATCTGACGAATACGCATTTTCTGACCGTGCACGGGCTTGATGCGCTGGGGCAGTACAGCACCGCGCGCGATATGGCGCTGTTAGGGCAGGCGCTGATTCGCGATGTGCCGGAAGAGTACGCGTTGCACAAGGAAAAAGAGTTCACCTTCAATAACATTCGCCAGCCTAACCGTAACCGTCTGCTGTGGAGTACCAATCTGAATGTGGACGGTGTGAAAACGGGCCATACCAACGGCGCGGGGCACAATCTGGTGGCCTCAGCAACCGAAGGCAATATGCGCCTGATTTCCGTGGTGCTGGGGGGGAAAACGGATGCCATTCGCTTCCGCGAAAGTGAAAAACTGCTCACCTGGGGCTTCCGCTTTTTCGAAACGGTAACGCCTATCAAGACGGATGCGCCTTTTACCACGCAGCGGGTCTGGTTTGGTACTGAGAAAGAGGCTCGACTCGGCGTCGCACAGGATGCTGCGCTGACCATCCCGAAAGGGCAAATGAAGAACCTGAAAGCCAGCTTTACGCTAAACCAGCCGCAGCTTTCCGCACCATTGACCAAGAATCAGGTTGTCGGCACTGTCGACTTCCAACTGGACGGTAAAAGCATCGGACAGCGCGAACTGGTCGCGATGGATGATATCCCTGAGGCTGGTTTCTTTAGCCGCCTCTGGGATACGGTGGTGATGAAGGTGCAGCAGTGGTTCGGCGGGATATTCGGCTAATTTCCGGGGTGGATTAACTGAATGCCGTTGTTGGAAAAGTAACGTAAGTAGGACTCGCTCGGGGCGCTGTCGGAAATGACCGTATCAAACAGCGTCATCGGGCCAATGCAGGCGCGTTTAATCTGACCGAACTTGCTGCTGTCCGCCACAATGATGATTCGCTGTGCGGTCGCCATCGCGCGTTGCTTCATGCCCAGCTCGGCAAAGTTAAAGCAGGTGGCGCCCGCAGTCAGTTCGATACCCGCCGCAGAGATAAAGGCTTTATTCGGACAGATGTTGTCCAGCTCGCTTCGCTGGTTGAGCGGGGTAAAGATCGCGTTATCAGGATGGTATTCCCCGCCGCACAAAATTACTCTGCACGCCTTTTTTTCCTGTAGCGCTAAAAAGGTGTTCAGGGAATAGCAAATCGCAGTAAAGGGTAACTCATCAGGAATGGCATCAATGATGAAGGGAATCGTGGTGCCACAGTCGAAAAAAACGGTATCGTTTGCTTCCACCAGATAGGCAGCAGCGGTACCGATAGCCTGCTTCTCTCTTACGTGTTTGGTCTGCTGGTCGGAGACAAAATAATTTGTGACGCCGTTATTCTTCAGGTCGCTTACGACGTAGCCGCCGAGCAGCATGACGCTGGTGGAATCTGCATTCAGATCGCGGCGCACGGTCATCTCGGACACGCCGAGTAGCTGTGCGGCGTCTTTAAGATGGAGTTTATCGGTTTTCTTTAATGCCTGAGCCAGTCTGCCGATTCGTTCGTCGCGCCGCGTTTCCATAAAATTCCCTGCTAGTAAGCTATATTTTTGTTGTTAGTAGTTTCCTGCTGCGGCCGTTTCACCTGAAACGATAGCGACGCCTGAACTGGTGCCGATACGTGTGGCGCCGGCTTCGATCATACGCTGTGCCGTTTGGCGATCGCGAACCGCGCCGGATGCTTTGACACCCATCTCGATGCCGACGGTGCTACGCATCAGTCGAACGTGTTCTTCACGCGCGCCGCCCGTGCTGAAACCGGTAGACGTTTTGACGAACGCGACATCCAACTGACGACACATTTCACACACCAGGACAATCTGTTCGTCATCAAGCAGACAGGTTTCCAATATTACCTTCAACGGTATAGCGGCGCAAACCTCACGCACGGCCTGAATATCCGCTTTGACGGCGGCAATATTCCCACTTTTCAGCCAGCCGACGTTAATCACCATATCGATTTCTTGCGCACCAGCATCAATCGCTGCTTTCGCTTCAAAAGCTTTGCTGGATGTCAGGCCTGCACCAAGAGGGAAACCGATAACAGAACATACCTGTACTCCAGTGCCTTTCAGCTTTTCGGCCACTAAGGGAACGTAACCTGAGTTAACACAGACGGCATAAAAACGGTGAGCAATCGCTTCATCGCACAGGGTGGCGATTTGCTGTTCGGTGGCATTGGCTGCCAGCAGTGTGTGGTCGATATAGCGTGCGTAGTCAGTCATGGCAAATCCTTAGAGGTGTATACCCGTCATACTTCAAGCTGCTTGTGCGTTGGCTGCCCTTACTTACCCCAGTCACTTACTAGTGTAAGCTCCTAAGGATTCGCGCGGTTGCTGCCTTCACGCAACTCGAATTATTTAGGGTAGCGATAAGAAATCATATAGCGTGATTATGACACTCAATAACCTTAATGTCATAAAGATAACAATAAAATTAGTTTTTGTTATTTTAATAACAAAAAATGAAGCGGATGTGATAGTGGGTGTATGATGAGTGAGAAGAGGAGGTGTTTTGGCTAACGTAGGGCAGAAAAGAAAACGCCCATCGTTCTTGAACCTGAAAGGCGGGAACGATGGGCTCCTCAATAAGGGGAATCAAAGAAAAGCAGTGGCACTTATTCAGACTGTAGGGCAAAGAAAAAGTTCTGGCTTTTAGAAAATAATATTGACGATTTTTTACACTTTCTCAGCCGGGCAGTTCAGGCCAGATAACCACGATAAGTGAACCTGCTAAGGTGAGTAGCACGTTAGCGATGGCATAGGTACCCGCATAGCCGAGCGCAGGGATGTTACTGCGCGCCGTATCGCTGATAATTTCCATCGCAGGGGCGCAGGTTCGTGCACCCATCATGGCGCCAAACAGCAGCGCACGGTTCATTTTCAGCACATACGCACCAAACAGAAAGCAAATCACCACCGGCAGAAGGCTAACAATTAGCCCTGAAGCCAGCATCTGAATACCGACTTCTCCCAGGCTACTGTTGATGGTGCTACCTGCGCTCAGGCCAACGCCAGCCATAAAAACCATCAGGCCGAATTCTTTGACCATGTTAAGCGCGCCTTGCGGAATATAACCGAAGGTCGGGTGGTTGGCGCGCAGGAACCCCAGCATGATACCGGCGAACAGCAACCCAGCCGCGTTACCGATGCCAAAGGTGAAGTTGCTGAATTGGATGGTGATCAGCCCGACCATCACGCCGATGACGAAAAAGGCGCAGAAGGCGAGCAGGTCGGTGACCTGGCTATGAATAGAAATGAACCCGATTCTGTCAGCAATGCTTTTGACCCGGCGGGCGTCCCCGCTGACCTGCAAGACATCGCCTTTATTCAGCACGACGTTATCGTCAATCGGCATTTCAATCTGGCTACGGACAATACGGTTGAGGAAACAGCCGTGATCGGTCAGCTTCAATTGGCTCAGGCGTTTACCGACGGCATTGTGGTTCTTGACGACAATCTCTTCCGTTACGATGCGCATATCCAGCAAATCGCGGTCGAAAACCTCTTTGCCATCGCGGAAATTGGAGTTCAGGCGAGAATGGGCGTCGGGATAGCCGACCAGCGCGATCTCATCGCCGATTTGCAAGACGGCGTCACCATCGGGGCTGGCCAGAATCCCGTTTCGTCGGATGCGCTCGATGTAGCAGCCGGTCTGGCGATAGATCCCCAGCTCGCGCAGATTCTTGCCGTCCGCCCAGTCAACCAATTCCGGCCCGACGCGATAGGCGCGAATCACTGGCAGATACACTTTTCTCTGGCTGTCTGGGTCTAATCCGCGCTCGCGTGCAATCTGTTGAGCGCTGGTAGGCAAATCCTGATGCTGGAGTTTGGGCAGGTAGCGTGCGCCAAAAATGAGGCTGACCAGCCCGACCAGATACGTCAGCGCATAGCCCAAACTCAGATGATCTTGCTCAATACCGAGCTGGTTACCCAAGCTGGCGGTGTTGCGCAGCGTGTCGCCCGCACCGACCAGCACCGGCGTTGAGGTCATGGATCCGGCCAGCATCCCCGCCGTCAGGCCAATACCCCAACCAAAGAATTTGCCTAAGCCTAACGCGAGTAACATGGCACTGCCGACCATCACCAGCGCTAGCATGAAATAATTCTTTCCGTCGCGGAAAAAAATAGAAAAGAAATTCGGCCCTGCTTCCACGCCCACGCAAAAAATAAATAACATAAAACCGAGGCTCAGTGCTTCGGTATTAATCGAAAAATGCTGCTGGCCGAGTAATAAAGAAACAACTAAAACTCCAATAGAATTACCGAGTTGTACTGGCCCAAGGCGTAATTTCCCCAGGCAGAGTCCTAATGAAAGAACCACGAATAAAAGTAGAATGTAATTCCCATTTAACAAATCAGCGACGTTTATATTCATGGAATGTAACTTGTTGTTTACCAGTAAGTTCTTGATGTTATTCATTATAGCGGCTAGATTTAGCCATGAAATGCATGAATTCCCGTGACGGTATCAATACGCGTCAGCTGAAAGGAATCAGCCTCGTTCAGTATAATTTATCCGATAAAAATTGTTCAGTGTAATTATTGTTTAATTTAATGATTGTGGTGTCGCTGTTGACGAAATGCGTCGGGTTATCGTCTTTTTCTGTGGACAACCTGCATGTCGAATAAATCGTAGCGAAGCCTCATGTTTTTCATATCGGGGAATAGATACACCAATCATTTTTACCATGCCGCATATTTTCGGTATCTGGTTGATGCAGGTTGGGAGGCATATTGAGTGGGGGCGATTTATGGCAAGAAATAAAGGTTGGGTCGGTGCGACCTGCTGTTTTTTATTGTTCACCGTCGTGTTTCTGAGTCAAAAGATTGAGGCATCAGAAGTTGCGGTGAGTGATGAGCTGCGTGGTAGTCCGGGAATGTTGCTTTTTTTGCTGCCCGGTATGGTGGCCTGTTTTCTTTCTGCGCGCGGTCGCCTGCTTTACCCGCTGTTTGGCGCGCTGGCGGCAATGCCCGTGTGTTTGTTGGTGCTCCACCTGTGGAATACCCCAATGCGCTCTTTCTGGCAAGAGCTGGCCTACGTGATGAGTGCAGTCTTTTGGTGTGTTTTGGGTGCAATGGGCGTGCTGTGTTTACGCAGCCTTTATCGACGTTATCTTCGTTGAATGGGTTCTATTCCGAACTCATAAAAAAGCGCGGACTGTCGCCGCGCTATTGTTTTGTCAGTTCGATGATCTAGGTGTTCTGCCAATCGGGTGATTATGACTGGAACAGCGCCAAGTGCTCTTTGGCATAGGCTTCAAAATCGGTGCAACCGCCGATGTGTTTTTCATCCAGAAAAATCTGCGGTACGGTTTCAACCGGCTTTCCTACCGTCTTGGACAAATCTTCTTTCGAGATGCCTTCTGCGTGAATATCTACATAGCGGAAGCTGAAGTCATCACGTTGCTCGGCCAGTTTCTCTGCCAGTTCTTTCGCACGTACACAATAAGGGCAAGCTGGGCGCCCGAAAATTACAGCGAACATGTAAACTCCTTTGTAAAATTAGAAAAATGTTCTCATTCTTGAAACGTATAGCGTGATGTCTGTTACAGACAAGGTCACGGCTAAAAATGTTACGCTTAATGAGGTTACTGCGAATCGCGCTACTATACCGAAATTTATCAATACTATGCCCGCATTCATTGATGAAAAAAAGTAGTCATTACCTGTTATAACGATTTGCCGAAGCGATTAGGTGGTGGAGTAATGCAGATTTCGCCTGAGCTACGATATAATTCCGTCATACTTCAAGCTGCCTATGAGATGTACTTTACCGACTGAAGGATGCCAGTGTGACACCAACGATTGATTTGCTACAGCGCCACCGTTCTATTCGCGCGTTTACGTCTCAGGCCATAACGGATGAGCAACGCCACGCTATCATTAGCGCTGCACAAAGTGCGTCCAGCTCTAGCTTTTTACAATGCAGCTCAATTATCTGTATTACCGATCCTGCTGTGCGTGAAACGCTTGTTCACTATACCGGTGAGCAAGGCTATGTGGCGCAGTCAGCAGAATTTTGGGTCTTTTGCGCCGACTTTCATCGGCATGTAGAGATCTTCCCACAGGCAGAAACCGGGCTGGCTGAGCAATTGCTGATTGGCTGCGTCGATACCGCGCTCATGGCACAGAATGCGCTAATTGCCGCCGAGTCGCTGGGGTTAGGTGGGGTATTTATCGGCGGGATCCGCAATCGCATCGCTGACGTGACGCAGCTGTTGCAACTGCCAACGCGAGTTCTGCCGTTGTTTGGCCTGTGTCTGGGGCACCCAGACGCGGAACCTATGCTGAAACCGCGCATGCCAACCGCGATGATGCTGCATGAGAATGTCTATCAGCCGCTTGACCGCGATGTGCTGGCACAATATGACCAGCAAATGGTGGAGTATTATCTGGAACGTACTGGTAGCCGCCGTGAAAGCTGGAGTGAGCACGTTGAACGGACGCTGAAAAAAGAGTTACGTCCATTTATGCTGGACTACTTACATCAACAAGGATGGGCGATACGCTAGTATCCGTAGGATATTTATGAAGATAGCCATTCTGTCTCGTGATGGGTCGTTATATTCCTGCAAACGTCTGCGTGAAGCGGCGGAGGCGGGCCAGCACAGCATTGAGATTATTGACCCGCTTTCCTGCTACATGAATATCAATTCGGCAGCGCCGTCGGTGCATTATCGCGGGCGTCGGCTGGATAAATTTGATGCGGTTATTCCGCGTATCGGTTCACAGATCACGTTCTATGGTACGGCGGTATTGCGCCAGTTTGAAATGCTGGGCAGCTACCCGCTGAATAATTCTGTCGCCATCATTCGCGCCCGCGACAAACTGCATTCTCTGCAACTGCTTGCTCGTGAGGGAATTGACCTGCCGATCACCGGATTTGCTCATTCGCCGGATGATACTGGTGATTTGATTGCGATGGTGGGTGGGGCGCCACTGGTTGTAAAACTGGTGGAGGGCACGCAGGGAATCGGTGTGGTATTGGCAGAAACGCGACAGGCGGCGGAAAGCGTGATTGATGCCTTTCGTGGGCTGAATGCGCATATTCTGGTGCAGGAATACGTGCATGAAGCGCAAGGCAAAGATATCCGCTGTTTTGTGATCGGCAACCGCGTTGTTGCGGCGATTGAGCGGCAGGCGAAAGCGGGGGAGTTTCGTTCAAACCTGCATCGCGGCGGCTCGGCGAATAAAGTGAAAATTACGGCGAAGGAGCGTGCGATTGCCATCAAGGCGACAAAAACGCTGGGGCTGAATATCGCGGGCGTCGATATTTTGCGTGCCGATCGGGGGCCACTGGTGATGGAAGTCAACGCCTCGCCGGGGTTGGAAGGGATTGAAACGACGACCGGGCTCGATATTGCTGACATGATGATTGAATTTATTGAGCAAAATACCCAGAGGCGCCTCGCAATATCGGCAACAATAAGCAAAAGTTAGCTTTCTGAAACAGGGATCGCGCCGTAAAATACGACGTTCCCGATTGGCATGTGGGCATCGTGCAGCTGCGCTATTCAGCATACTGCCGCGCAGTGGAATGATAAAAGCGGGTGATAGCGCGCTTTTATCATGGCATCGTCGTGCAATATTCCGTAAGCTGTGGGGTCATTTTTAACGCTGCCTCTGTTTTACGGTAGCTTCTGTTTTACGTTTTAACATCGCTCCGGCGTGGGTGGTGCTTTCTTTTCAACAACGCTGTTTTTACAGCGACAGGTATGAGGCAAACATGATGGATTCACTCATCGTCCCTGATTTGGCAATGCTACGGCGATGGCTGGATCAACTGAACATTCTGTATTTCGAATGTGATTCCTGTCAGGCGCTCCATCTTCCTCATATGCAAAATTTTGATGGCGTGTTCGATGCGAAAGTTGATCTGGTAGATAACGTGATTCTGTTTTCTGCCCTTGCCGAAGTGAAGCCCAGCGCGTTGATTCCTCTGTTCGGTGACCTGAGCCAAATCAATGCCAGCTCGTTGACCGTCAAGGCATTTATCGACGTTCAGGACGATAATCTGCCGAAGTTGATTGTTTGCCAGTCATTCAGCGTGGCCGCTGGCATGACGCTGGAACAATTCAGACATTTCATGCAGCAGTCCGAAGAACAAATTTCAATGGTGATCCTTGAGGCCGGCGCTAATAATCTGCTGTTTATCGGCGAGGAAGAAGAGGGCTCTGCTGCCAGAGTTACCACCACTCATCTGCATTGATACGGTTGCTGCCAACGGCAGCAATTGGTTTTACTTATTTTCCTTTCGCCGCCATTTATTCTGGTTATTTCGCATTATTACCAGATATTTCTCTTTGTTTGCCGCTAAATGCCTTCATCACATCGATAAAATGTGAATAAATAATCGTTAAAACCCATTTTTACGTTCGAGTATGGTGCGTACGATGTTGTGGGGTTATGCTTTATTCCTGTAAGACACAGACGGCGGAATCAGCGCTATGTCTGTGTCTGAGCAAATAAAAATCGGTGCATACTCATTCATCGATTGGATAGCGCGACAGGCTCTATTTTGTATCGGAACGATACAGATTAACCCCCATGAATCACCCCCTTGAATGGAGGAAGGAACGGATGTTCACCCAACGTAAAAAATGGCTATCGGGTGTTGTTACCGGCTTGCTGATGGCCGCGTCCGTCACCGCATCTGCGGAAGAGAAAACGCTGCATGTTTATAACTGGTCCGACTATATCGCGCCGGACACGTTAGCCAATTTCCAGAAAGAAACCGGTATTAAAGTCGTCTATGACGTGTTTGACTCCAACGAAGTGTTGGAAGGCAAGCTCATGGCGGGCAGCACGGGTTTTGATCTGGTGGTGCCTTCTGCCAGCTTCCTGGAGCGCCAGCTCTCTGCGGGAGTGTTTCAGCCATTAGACAAGAGCAAGTTACCGAATTACAAAAATCTGGATCCTGATCTGATGAAGCTGATTGCGCAGCACGATCCAGACAATAAATATGCCCTGCCTTACCTGTGGGCGACCACGGGCATCGGCTATAACGTTGAGAAAGTGAAAGCTGCGCTAGGTGCCGATGCACCGGTTGACAGCTGGGATCTGGTTCTGAAGCCAGAGAACCTGGAAAAACTGAAAAGCTGCGGCGTCTCCTTCCTGGATGCACCGGAAGAGATCTTTGCAACCGTGCTGAATTATCAGGGTAAAGATCCGAACAGCACTAAACCGGGTGATTACACTACGTCTGCAACCGACCTGCTGCTGAAACTGCGTCCGAGCATTCGCTACTTCCATTCGTCTCAGTACATCAACGACCTGGCAAACGGCGATATCTGCGTCGCAGTCGGCTGGGCGGGCGATATCCTGCAGGCAGGAAACCGTGCGAAAGAAGCGAAGAACGGGGTGAATATCCAATACAGCATTCCAAAAGAGGGCGCGCTGGCATTCTTTGATGTCCTCGCTATTCCAAAAGATGCTAAAAATCTGGATGAAGCCTATGCGTTTCTGGATTACCTGATGAAGCCGGAAGTGATGGCGGGAATCAGTAACCACGTATATTACGCGAGCGGTAACCTAGCCTCCTTGCCGTTGGTGAACGCAGAGATTCGTAACAATCCGGGCGTTTATCCGCCAGCGGATGTCCGCGCCAAACTGTTTACGCTCAAAGTTCAATCTCCTCAGATTGACCGTACGCGTACGCGTGCATGGACTAAGGTTAAAAGCGGCAAATAGCCTCTTTGATCTGAATCGTTACCCACTCGCTTGACGGTTGCTGATTTCGGCAACCTGAGAATGGAGGGGTATAAAATGTGGCGAACAGGCGGATAACCCGCCTGTTTGCGCTCTATATTGTGTCACACTGCTGAATGCAAAAGCGCCAAATGGCGGCATCTGCGGTGTGGCTTGTTCTGCTTTTGCCGGAGAGCAATGCGAAGTGAATGACGCAATCCCCCGCCCTCAATCAAAACCTCCCAAAGCGGTCACGCCGCTGCTGGAAGTGCGTAACCTGACAAAGTCGTTCGATGGCCAGGCCGCTGTCGATGATGTCAGTCTGACTATTTATAAAGGCGAAATTTTTGCGCTGCTGGGGGCATCCGGCTGTGGGAAATCCACGCTGCTGCGTATGCTGGCAGGTTTTGAGCTCCCCACGCAGGGGCAGATTGTTCTGGATGGTCAGGATTTGTCATTGGTGCCGCCTTACCAGCGTCCCATCAATATGATGTTCCAGTCTTATGCGCTGTTCCCACACATGACGGTGGAAAAGAATATTGCGTTTGGTCTGAAGCAGGACAAACTGCCGCGTGCGGAAATCAAAGATCGTGTGGAAGAGATGTTGTCGCTGGTGCACATGCAAGAGTTCGCCAATCGTAAACCGCATCAGCTTTCCGGCGGTCAACGTCAGCGTGTTGCGCTGGCTCGTAGTCTGGCGAAGCGTCCCAAATTGCTGCTGCTGGACGAACCGATGGGTGCGCTGGACAAAAAATTGCGCGACCGCATGCAGCTTGAAGTTGTCGATATTCTGGAACGTGTCGGCGTGACCTGCGTAATGGTGACGCACGATCAAGAAGAAGCGATGACGATGGCGGGTCGAATTGCCATTATGAATCGCGGTAAGTTCGTACAAATTGGCGAGCCGGAAGAGATTTATGAGCACCCAAATACGCGTTTCAGTGCGGAGTTCATCGGCTCGGTCAATATGTTTGAAGGGATCTTACAGGAACGTCAGGATGATGCGCTGATCATCAAAAGCCCCGGATTGGTGCATCCGCTGAAGGTGGATTCGGATGTTTCGGTGGTCGATGGCGTTCCTGTCTACATCGCGTTGCGTCCTGAGAAAATCATGCTGTGCGAAGAGGTGCCGGCTGATGGCTGTAACTTCGCGGTAGGGGAAGTGGTCCATATCGCCTACCTGGGCGACCTGTCGATTTACCACGTCAGGCTCAACAGCGGGCAAATCATCAGCGCGCAGTTACAAAATGCCTACCGCTATCGCAAAGGCATGCCGACCTGGGGAGATGAGGTTCGGTTATGTTGGGATGCGGATAGCTGTGTGGTTCTGACGGTGTAGCGAGGAAGAATGTCATGACTTTATTTCCCGAACATAACACGGCGGAACCACCAGGCAAGGCCAGACTCTGGCTTCGTGTACTGATGGCGCGTTGGCGTCAAAAACACGGGCGCAAGCTGGTCATCGCACTGCCATATCTATGGCTGCTGCTGCTGTTCATGCTGCCATTCCTGATCGTGTTCAAAATCAGTCTTGCAGAGATGGCGCGGGCGATCCCGCCTTATACCGATTTGGTCTCGTGGCTGGACGGCAAGCTGGATATTTCCCTGAACCTTGGGAACTACCTGCATTTGTTGGACGATCCGCTGTATTTCGATGCTTATATGCAATCGCTTCAGGTTGCTGCTGTGTCGACGCTGTGCTGTCTGTTTATCGGCTACCCGCTAGCCTGGGCGGTGGCGCACAGTAAACCGTCAACGCGTAATATCCTGTTGTTGCTGGTGATTCTTCCGTCGTGGACGTCATTCCTGATTCGCGTCTACGCCTGGATGGGGATTCTGAAAAATAACGGTATCCTGAATAACTTCCTGCTGTGGCTGGGCGTGATCGATGAACCGTTGGTTATTCTGCATACCAATTTGGCGGTGTATATCGGCGTTGTGTATTCCTATCTGCCGTTTATGGTGTTGCCTATCTATACCGCGCTGATGCGGCTGGACTATTCGTTAGTGGAAGCGTCGTTGGATCTGGGTGCGCGGCCGCTGAGAACCTTCTTCAGCGTGATCGTCCCCTTAACGAAAGGCGGAATCATTGCGGGCTCGATGCTGGTCTTCATCCCTGCGGTGGGGGAGTACGTGATTCCAGAACTGCTCGGCGGGCCGGACAGTATTATGATTGGCCGTATTCTGTGGCAGGAATTCTTCAATAACCGCGATTGGCCGGTAGCTTCTGCCGTTGCCGTCGTCATGCTGCTGCTGTTGATTATGCCGATTATCTGGTTCCACAAACATCAGAGTAAAACGGCGGAGGGTGAAGCGTGAATAATTTACCTGTCGTTCGCTCACCGTGGCGTATTGTGATTTTGGTGCTGTGCTTTACGTTCCTCTATGCGCCGATGCTGATGCTGGTGATCTACTCGTTCAACAGCTCCAAGCTGGTGACCGTATGGGCTGGCTGGTCGGCACGTTGGTACGTCGAACTGTTCCACAATACGGCGATGATCAGCGCGGTGCTCCTGAGCCTGACGATTGCTGCCGCCTCGGCCACGATGGCCGTGATTCTTGGGACGATCGCCGCCGTGGTCATGGTGCGTTTTGGCCGTTTCCGTGGCTCCAATGGGTTTGCTTTTATGCTGACGGCACCGCTGGTCATGCCAGATGTGATTACCGGTCTGTCGCTGCTGTTGCTCTTTGTGGCATTAGGGCATGCCATCGGGTGGCCAGCAGAGCGAGGGATGTTCACCATCTGGCTGGCGCATGTCACGTTTTGTACCGCGTATGTCACCGTGGTGATCAGTGCTCGACTGCGTGAACTGGATCGTTCGATTGAAGAAGCGGCGATGGATCTGGGCGCAAATCCGCTCAAGGTGTTCTTCATTATCACGGTGCCGATGATTGCTCCCGCGCTGTTTTCCGGCTGGCTGCTGGCGTTTACGCTGTCGCTAGACGATCTGGTTATCGCCAGCTTCGTAGCAGGGCCCGGCTCGACAACGCTGCCAATGCTGGTGTTCTCCAGCGTCAGAATGGGCGTTAATCCACAAATTAACGCGTTGGCTTCCCTGATATTGTTAGTCGTTGGTATTATTGGATTTATCGCCTGGTGGTTTATGGCGAGAGCAGAGAAGCAGCGCTATCGCGATATGCAAAAAGCGAGACGCGGCTGATTCGATCTCTCATCGTAATTTGTTAGCCTAGCGAAGATTTCCAGCAACGCCGCCAGAGTATGGGGGCGTTGCTGTTTTGTATGACAATCAAGTTTTGTATGACGAGCAAGTTTTATATTGGCATCAGACTTTATATTGATGCTGTATTTTTGGCGGGTAAATACCGCATGAAGGGAGAGCGTTGAAATTCTGTATATGAAGAAGGAAATGACGCAACGCAAAGTTTATGCCCCGGTACCTGTGATGGTGGCGGGGATTGCGATTATTGCTACCCGCATTTTGGGGATTTTGCTGCTTGTCTGGGAGCTAGGGTTCAGCGATTTGAGCGGCTGGATCGGCAGCAACGCAGAATCCTGGGATTCAACGCTGGTGTTACTGCTGTCGCTGGTTATCGTCGGTGTTGAAATTCGCTGTGGCTTTGCCGTTTTGGCCGGTGTGAACGGGGGACGATGGGGCTATGTGGTCTGTCAGGCCGTCGTGGTGTGTTACCTGCTACTGGCATCACTGAGTGAATTTATGCCAGCGATATTCCATATCTCAGGAGAGAACAACGCTGCCGTGCTGCATCAGCTCTTGCTGCAAAAGATCCCAGATCTTCTGGTGATTGTTTTACTGTTTCTGCCACGACGCAGTAAGCGCTTCTTTATGCGTCAGAAATAGACATTTCTCTCTTATGAGCCACTCTGGCTGCTGGCGTCGCCCATAAATCGGTAAAAGGTCGCAGGGTGACGCCGTCAGAGTGATATAATCCTCGCATTCCGTATTATTTTAATAGTTAGATTTTTATGCATTGTGCCCGCTACAGCACGGGAACCTGTCGTTCCTGCCAATGGCTGGAAAAAGCCTACCCGCAGCAATTGTCTGATAAGCAGCAGCATCTTGAAGGTTTGCTGCAACCGCACGCCGTGCAGTGCTGGTTGCCCGTGCAACCTTCTGCGCAGTCTGCATTTCGTAATAAAGCCAAAATGGTGGTGAGCGGTAGCGTGGAACGCCCGCTGCTGGGGATGCTGCATCGCGATGGAACGGCGGTGGATCTCTGCGATTGCCCGCTTTATCCGTCCAGCTTCGCACCGATTTTCGACGTGCTTAAAGTCTTCATCGCTCGGGCGGGACTGACGCCTTATAACGTGGCCCGACGCCGTGGGGAGCTGAAATACCTACTGCTGACGGAAAGTACGCAGCACGGTACGTTCATGCTGCGCTTTGTCTTACGTTCGGAAACCAAGCTGGCACAGCTGCGTACCGCATTGCCCTGGCTACAGCAGCAGTTGCCTCAGCTTGAGGTGATATCCGCCAATATCCAGCCAGTACATCAGGCAATTATGGAAGGGAAAACGGAAATTATCCTGAGTGATGCTGCCGCGCTGGCTGAACAGTTCAATCAGGTGCCGTTGTATATCCGTCCACAAAGCTTTTTCCAGACGAACCCGCAGGTGGCAGCCGCGCTGTATGCGACGGCTCACGACTGGGTGGCAGAGCTGAATATTACCAGCATGTGGGATCTGTTTTGCGGGGTAGGGGGTTTTGGTCTGCACTGTGCATCATCGGAGATGCGTCTGACGGGCATTGAAATCAGCGCCGAGGCGATAGCCTGTGCGCGTCGCTCTGCGGAACAGTTAGGATTGAAGCAGGTGGAGTTTCAGGCGCTGGATTCAACGCAGTTTGCGACCGCTAAAGCGGAAATCCCGGATCTGGTGCTAGTCAACCCGCCACGTCGTGGTATCGGCAGTGAACTGTGCGCCTACCTGAGCCGCATGGCACCGGACTATATTCTCTATTCCAGCTGTAACGCCGAAAGCATGGCGAAAGACATGACAGAGCTGACGAACTACCGCGCGCTGCGCGTACAGCTATTCGACATGTTCCCGCACACGGCACACTACGAAGTGCTGACGTTATTGAAACGTGCTTGATAAGCGATAACTATATGTAATAAAAAATATATTGATGGCAACTTACTACGTTGTTGTATCCATGTTCGACAGTATGAAAGTTTCGGGCGTGCCAATTCTGGTGCTTTTCTATGATTTCATCACACGCCCGACAAGGAGCGCTCAGTTGCCGCAGCTCCTTGACCACTGGCTTTTCGGCGTGAATTGCGCCGCTGCGCGGTGCCTTCGGTGAGCGTTCCCGTTTTTCGAGCCGCCAGTGACGCGTTCCCGACGCGGCACTGTCTTTCGCGGCGTCCTGCCGCTCACTCGACGGTAACGATCACCTCAGCGCAATTTCTTACGCCTTGACGACAAAAAAGCGGCGTTATATGCATGATTTCATACGATATCACACCGCGCAGATCGAACCTTATTGCGGGAACCATTTGTCGTTAATGGTTTTGTAAGTGCCGTCCGCTTTGATGGCGTCCAGCGCTTTATTCAGTTTCTCCAGCAGCGCTTTGTCATCAGGGCGAACGGCGATGCCTAATCCGGTGCCGAAGTATTCTGCGTCAGTCACATGCTCGCCAACCGTTGCCAGTTCAGGGTTCGTCTTAATCCACTCGTTGACGACGGCGGTATCACCGAATACGCCGTCGATACGGCCATTCTTCAGATCCAGTACCGCGTTCTGGTAGCTGTCATAAGAGACGGTTTGCACTTCCGGGTGCTTATCGTGCATGTACTTCTGGTGCGTAGTGCCGTTTTCCATACCGATACGTTTGCCTTTCATCGCAGCAAAATCACTGAATTTCCCTTTTTGTGCGATAACCACGGCTGAGTTGGCATAGTAAGGCTGCGTGAACGCGACCTGCTTGCTGCGCTCTGGCGTGATGTCCATACCGGAAATCACGGCGTCATAGCGACGGAATTTCAGCGCAGGGATCAGGCTGTCAAACGCCTGATTGGTGAACGTACAGGTCGCTTGCATTTGCTTACACAGCGCTTTCGCCAGATCCATATCGAAACCGACGATTTCGTTGCTGGCATCCAGTGACTCGAATGGCGGGTAGGTAGCTGATGATGCAAAACGGATGGTGTCTGCGGCGGTGGCGCTGAAGGCGATTCCTGCCAGTAACGTGGCGAGCACTAATTTTTTCATTACCTACTCCTGTCTGTTTTTCTTATAGTGCATACCCGTCATACTTCAAGTTGCATGTGCGTTGGCTGCGTTCACGCACCCGAATCACTTACCTGAGTAAGCTCATCGGGATGCCTTCTCTTGCCGCCTTCCTGAAACTCGAATTATTTAGGGTATGAATATATGTGCGGAAGGGTTCCGACGTCATAGCGATTACCATGCCATTTATTGAATTTATATGCAATTAAAATGATTAATAAGTCGGTTTATTGCATGTTTTTACATCAGCAGGCAATAGAAGACTTTCGGGAGAAATTTTTAACGTTGCGTCAGCAACGGCCCGTAAGGGGGGCGGCTAGGGATGGCACGCCATAAAAAAAGCAGGCTATCAAAGCCTGCTTTCTAAGTGGATAAATGCGATAAGGGTTAATTACGACGTTCGAATGCCAGCGAACGACGCTCAACCCAGCGCATCAGTAGTGTCAGTAACCCGTTGACGCACAGGTAGATAATCCCAGCGGCACCAAACACCGTCACATCATACGTCCGACCGTACATCAGTTGGCTGTAGCCCATGACTTCCATCAGCGTGATGGTGTAAGCCAGTGAGGTACTCTTAAACACCAGCACTACTTCATTTGAATAAGAAGACAGCGCGCGTTTAAATGCAAACGGCAGCAAAATACGTAATGTCTGCTTCTGATCCATGCCTAACGCGGCACAGGATTGCCACTGTCCGGCAGGAATCGCTTTTACCGCACCGTAGAACAGCTGCGTAGTATAAGCTGCGCTATTGAGCGCCAGTGCCACCATTGCACACAGCCACGGCTGCGAAAGCAGGCTCCATAGCCAGGGGATTTGCTGGATAGAGGTAAATTGCCCAGGGCCGTAGTAAATCAGAAAGATTTGCACCAGCAGCGGCGTACCGGTAAACAGCGTAATGTAGCCTTTCGCCAACAGCGATATGACTGGCGTTTTGAGCGTCAGCACCACAGTCAGCAGCAGTGATAACACCAGCGCCACGACGATGGAGACAGCGGTTAAGGTCAGGCTGGTATGCAGGCCTTTTACGAGCTCAGGCAAATAAGCGAGCATCAGGAAGGCCTCCGCTCAAAACGCGTGGTGCGCAGTTCAATGCGTTTCAGCACATACTGACTTAACAGCGTAATAATCAAATAGATCGCCGCCGCGACAACGTACCAAGTGAAGGGCTCCTGCGTCCGTGTCGCAATGCTTTTGGTTTGCAGCATCAAATCGTTCACGCTGATCAGCGACACCAGCGCGGTATCTTTCAGCAATACCAGCCACTGATTGCCTAATCCCGGCAGGGCGTGACGCCACATCTGCGGCATAATCAGACGGAAAAAGATCGCGGATTTACTGAGCCCCAGCGCCTGACCCGATTCCCACTGCCCTTGCGGAACAGCTTTCAGCGCACCGCGCAGCGTTTGGGAGGCGTAGGCAGCATACAGCAGCGCCAGCGCAATCACACCGCACAGGAAGGGGCTGATTTCAAACATGCCGATATCCAGTTTTACCGGAATCTGTACGATGAAGAGATTCAGGGTAAACCCGTCTGCCAGCATCATCAGCAACTGCGAAGAGCCGAAATAGATGAACAGCACGACCAGAATTTCTGGCAAGCCGCGCAGCAGCGTCACTACGGCGGTTCCCGTCCAGCTAACGGCTTTCCAGCGGACAGTTTCCCAAATGGCAAACAGCATCGCCAGCGCGAGGCCGAGCACCAGTGCACAAACGGCAAGGCCGACGGTCATCCCGGCGGCGCTTGCAAGAGGTTGAAATTCAATCATTGAGCGTCAGATTACTGCTGGAACCATTTTTTGTAGATGGTCTCGTAAGTGCCATCCTGCTTGATTTTGTTGAGCGCAGTGTCGAATTTCTTCAGCAGCTCATCGTTGTTCTGGCGCACGGCGATGCCCAGACCGATACCGAAGTAACCTTTATCCGTCACTTTCTGACCCACGGTTGCCAGCGCATCGTTCTGTTTCAGCCATTCGTTAACCACAGCGGTGTCACCGAACACGGCATCCAGACGACCATTTTTCAGGTCCAGCACGGCATTCTGGTAGCTGTCGTAAGGCACAGTTTTAATATCGCTATGCTTTTCCATCAGGTATTTCTGGTGGGTGGTGCCATTCTGTACGCCAACGCGTTTGCCTGTCAGCGCGGCGATATCGGCCACTTTCCCTTTCTGGGCAATAAACTGCGCGGAGTTGTCATAGTAAGGCTGAGTGAACGACACCTGCTGTTGACGCTCAGGGGTAATATCCATTCCCGCGATGACAGCTTCGAAGCGACGGAATTTCAGGCCGGGGATCAGGCTGTCGAAAGCCTGATTGCTGAACGTACAGGTCGCCTGCATTTCTTTGCACAGTGCATTCGCCAGATCGATATCAAAACCCTGGATCTGGTTATTGGCATCGACAAATTCGAACGGAGGGTAGGAGGCTTCAGTCGCGAAACGGATGGTATCTGCGGCATTAGCAGAGGCGGCACCAACGGCGAATAAGGCTGCAACAATCAATTTTTTCATTATCATTTTCCTGATAGTAATCAATGTGACAAATAGCCAGCGAATTCAGGCGTCTGCGGCTGGGTAAAGTGCGTCGCATCCCCTTGTTCAACGATGCGGCCGTTTTCCATATACACCACACGGCTGGCCGTTTTACGGGCAAATTCAACTTCGTGGGTCACAATCACCTGCGTAATCCCGGTTTCTGCCAATTCACGGATGATGTTGACAACCTGAGCGGTAATTTCTGGATCCAGCGCGGCAGTCGGTTCATCAAATAACAGAACCTGAGGTTCCATCATCAGCGCACGGGCAATCGCGACACGCTGTTGCTGTCCGCCAGAAAGATGAAGAGGGAAGCGATCGGCAAAGTCATTGAGGCGCAGGCGCGTGAGCAGCTTGTCTGCCCGTGCTTTTGCTTCTTCCTTGCTCAGCCCCAGCACGCGGCAGGGCGCTTCGATCAGGTTCTGCACCACGGTCAGATGCGGCCACAAATTATATTGCTGGAACACCATCCCGACGTTCTGACGCAATTCACGGATCGCGCTGTCAGATGGCGTGCGCTGAAAATCAAACTGATTACCGGCGATGGAAAGCTTGCCAGAACGTGGCATTTCCAACAGATTAAGAACGCGTATTAGCGAGCTCTTTCCCGCACCGCTGGGACCAAGAAGAACCAGCGTTTCACCCGCAGGACAATCGAGGGTGATATCAAATAGCGCCTGGTATGTACCGTAGAAACAGTTAATGCCGTTTAGTTGAATACTCATGCGTAAGAATTGAATAGACATTGATGCGGCGAATGTTAACGTCGGCAGAATAGTTATGCAATCACCGTGGGTTAAAATTTGCCAATAAGCGATTTGTTGGTTAAATAATAGCACAAAATAGTGACTTACCGCTGAGCTCGCGCTTTCTCATCAGCAGCGCTGAGCATTGACATTAAAAAGCAGTAAAAGGAGACGACATGCAATTATCCACTACGCCGAATCTGGAAGGCTTCACCATTACTGAATATTGTGGCGTCGTGACTGGCGAAGCCATTCTGGGCGCGAACATCTTCCGTGACTTTTTTGCCAGTATTCGCGATGTCGTCGGCGGCCGGTCTGGTGCCTATGAGAAGGAGCTGCGTAAGGCGCGGCAAATTGCGTTCAAAGAGTTACAGGAGCAAGCCACAGATTTAGGGGCGAACGCCATTGTGGGCATTGATCTTGACTATGAAACCGTCGGGAAGGATGGCAGCATGCTGATGGTGACAGTTAGCGGTACCGCAGTAAAAGTTCGCCGCTAGCAGCTTATACTCGTCATACTTCAAGTTGCATGTGCGTTGGCTGCGCTCACTCACCCGAATCACTTACTCAAGTAAGCTCATCGGGATTCGTTCTCTTGCCGCCTTCCTGAAACTCGAATTATTTAGAGTATATATAGTGAGTTGGCGAAGAGATGGTGTGGAAGAGCATATAGAGTGGAATAACGATGTTGAAATGGATGGTCTGCATAGCGTTGGGGCTGTTGGCGGGTTGCCAATCAGCTTCCTCGCTGAAAGAACAGAATAATTATGTGCTGGAGACCGCATTGCAGTCGCGGGCGCAGGAGTCCCGTATCCGCTTTCTGGTGATTCACTACACGGCGGAAAATTTTGCCACCTCACTGAATATTCTGACGGATGATCACGTCAGCGCCCATTATCTGATTCCAGCACACCCACCTTTGCGGCGCGGCAAGCCGCTTGCCTGGCAACTGGTGCCGGAGTCTCAGGCTGCCTGGCATGCGGGAGCCAGTAGCTGGCGTGGATTTAGTCGCCTGAATAATTCCTCAATTGGTATTGAGATTGAAAACGCAGGCTATCAACGCACGCTAACGGGCTATACGTGGGAGCCGTTTACCGCTTCGCAGATTCAGCTCGTGACTGCGATCGCCCGCGATATTGTCGATCGCTATCGGATTGCGCCGCGGAATGTGGTGGCACACAGCGATATTGCCCCATTGCGCAAACAAGACCCTGGGCCGCTGTTCCCCTGGCAGACTCTGGCACAAGCGGGCGTAGGTGCCTGGCCGGACGCGCAGCGGGTCGCGTTCTATTTGAACAGACGGCTACCGTTGCAGCCAGTGGATGAAGCGGTTCTGCTGGAAAAGCTGGGGCGCTATGGCTACTCGATGCAGGACACGATGACGTCGCGTGAAAAGCGGCAGGTGATTGCCGCCTTCCAGATGCATTTCCGACCTGAGAACTATCAAGGCAAGCCAGATGCGCAGAGTGAAGCGATCGTTGATGCGCTGCTGGAGAAATACGGCAGCCGCTAAACCGTTTCCTTCTCTGCCAGTTTCGCAATACGCGCCGCCATACCACGGAAGATAAACAGGTGAGCAGGCATCATCAGAAACCAGTAGACCAGTCCGTTGAACCCAGAAGGGTGCCAGCGGGCGCGCACATCCACGGTTCGGTGAGTGCCTTTGTCCGTGATAGTAAAGTTGAGTTTCCCCAGCCCCGGTGCTTTCATGCCGAATAGCAGCACTAGCTGACGCTGTGGCTTGATCGAGATAACCTTCCAGCCGTCAATCTTGTCGCCCACTTCTAGCGTTGGGCGCTCGGGGCGTCCGTAAGTGACGCCGTTGCCGCACAGATCGTCCAGCCGGGCGCGGATGTTCCACAGCGCATTGGCGTAAAAATAGCCTTCCTTGCCGCCGACCTGCTGGATGACCTGCCAGAGCGCCTGACTGGAGGCTGTCGTCTCCATCGTATGGCCCGCCTGTTTGGGGTAAAAACCGTAATTTGGTTTCCAGCGCGCGCGAACCTCGGTGTCATCGCCCCAGTCCGCCTGCTGTACGCTCTCCATTTCGCTTTGCAGCGTGAGGCGCACGGCGTCATCAAAGCTCATCAGCGTTTGTGGGATTAATGCCTGCAATTCGCTGCCATCGGCCTGTAAATCGTGTTTTAGCCCCTGAATGAGGGCGCGGGCAATCGAGGGAGGAACCGAGGTCACCAGATGCAAGAACCAGACAGACACCAGATGCGTCGGCATGGGAACGGGAATTAGCAATCTGCGCTTGCCGCTGATCTGAATGAAACGCTCGAACATGGTCTGGTAACTGATGTATTCGGGGCCTGCGGCATCCATGATGCGGTTTTCTGTCGCGGGGTGCTGCGCGATGCCGATCAGATATACCAGCAGGTTTTCCAGCGCAATGGGGGACGATTTAGAACGCACCCAGCGCGGTGGCGTCAGTATCGGCAGGTTATAGACCATATCGCGCATGATCTCGAACGCCGCCGAACCAGTACCGATAATAATGCCCGCACGCAGCTCTGTGACGGGAATACCGCTGCTGCGTAAAACATCTCCCGTGATCTGGCGTGCTTGCATGTGCGGTGAGGTATCGTCTTTCGCCTGAAGCGATCCCAGATAGATAATCTGTTTTACGCGGCTGGAGGCCAGTGCCAGCAGCAGGTTCATGGCCGTCATCCGCTCTCTCGCGACGAAGTCCGCACCGTCGCCCATGCTGTGCACCAGATAATAGATCGTCTCCGCGCCCCATAGACCATCAGGCAGGCTTTCTGGCTTAGCGAGATCAACCTGTTGGCAGTCGACGCCCGGCCAATTTCGTGACGCGAGGGATTCGATATTCCGACCGGCAGCGATGACTCGATTGCCTTGTTTGCTCAACCGCTCGGTTAAATGGCGGCCAATGTAGCCAGTTGCGCCCAGAATCAAGATCGGGGCTGAGGGGGATGTCATGTGCCAGTGGCTCCACAGCAAAATATAACCATGGCTTACTATAATCGGGAAAAGGCAAATCTGGAAAAGACAAATCGGTAAAAGATGAATAGGGAAAGGGTAAAAAGCGATGAAAAATAGGGGATTAATACTCGCCTGAAACCACGCGTAATTTAACATGGCCTACCTGCCCGATAGCCGAGGCTACCGGGCAGAAGGGGGTAAAACGCGGGCGTATCAGGCCAGAACGGTGTCGCCTTGCAGCTGGCAACTACAGGCCAAAACATAGCCCTGTTCGATCTCGGCTGGTGTTAGCGTCATGGTACTGCTGGTGGTGTAATTACCGGATAGCACGCGGGTTTTACAGCTCCCGCAAACACCGGCGCGGCAGGCGGCGACAACCGGCACCTTATTGGCTTCAAGTGCGGCCAGCAGACTGATGCCTACCGGAACGCGCAGGTTTTTCAGCGGACGGCTGATGGTCAGCGTGAGCTGATCGGCATCTTCATCCAGTATTTCATCTGCCGGGCGGAACTGTTCTTTGAAGATGCGGTTTGAAGCAACGCCAAGCTGCTGACTCAGGGTTTCAATCTGGTTCATGTACGGGGCTGGGCCGCAGGTCATCACGGTGCGGCTGGCGATATCCGGCACGTGTTCGATCAGCAGGTCGCCGCTGATGCGTCCAGAGAGAAAACCGGGCGCAGCGTCAAACTCTGCCATTAGCGTCAGATGCAGTTGCTGCGGATAACGCTGCACCAGATCCTGCCATTCTTTGGCGAAGATCACCTGCAACGGATTGCGCACGTTGAAAATAACGTGAATATCGGTTTGCGGTTTGTTTGCCAGCAGCCAGCGGCACATCGACATAATCGGCGTGACGCCACAGCCTGCCGCCGCCATCAGGTAGCGATCGCTGACCGCGTTGGCGCAGGTAAACTCGCCCTGTGCATCGGACAGCCACAGATAATCACCGACTTTTAGCGCTTGGGTCAGCCAGCGGGAACCGACACCGTCGTCCAGTCTTCTTACCGTCAAGGTAATAAAACGGCTGAGGCCCGGTGAAGAAGAAATCGTATAAGCCCGTAGCGTCTCCGCGCTGTTGGCAATGCTGACTAACGCATACTGACCCGGCTGATACGGATAAAAATCATGATTAACCAGTGAAATCGTCCAGACATCAGGCGTTTCCTGGGTAATCGAGTGTACCTGCATGCGGTTAGAGCAAAGCGGTGTCGGCCCAATCTGTAGTGCGGGCATGGTCATAATCAATCTCCATAACAAACGGGTACGGTGAAGCGTGTAAAAATGGCGGCCCATAAGCAGTGGGCTGAGCGTGAGGCATCAATGCCGATACCTCACGCTGCGTGACGAGGAACGCGCTCCTCCGTCCGCATTGATTCATCAAGCGGCCAGAATGGTGTTCATGTCCTGTTCAACGGTGGTAATTGCTCGCATACCGAATTTGTCGTTCAGAATGGCAAGCAGGTTGTCCGTCAGGAAGCCCGGTGCCGTTGGCCCGGTGTAGATATTCTTCACGCCGAGGGACAGCAGGGTGAGCAGGATGACAATGGCTTTCTGTTCAAACCAAGACAGCACCAGACTCAGCGGCAGGTCGTTCACGCCACAGCCCAGTTTCTCCGCCAGCTTAACGGCCAGAATAATTGCCGCGTAGGCGTCATTACATTGGCCGACATCCAGCAGACGTGGCAGGCCTTCCAGCGTACCGAAGTCCAGTTTGTTGAAACGGTATTTACCACAGGCTAGCGTCATGATCAGGCAATCTTGCGGAACGTTCAGCGTAAAGTCCGTGAAGTAGCTACGTTCTTCACGGCTACCGTCACATCCACCAACCAGGAAGACATGGCGCAGTTTTTTCTGTGCAACCAGATCGATAACGGTATCCGCGGCGCTCAACAGTGTTTCACGACCAAAACCGACGGTGATCATGTGCTCGATTTCGCTGTATGGGAAACCGGCCAGACCCTGTGCCTGTTCGATCACTTGGCTAAAATCGTCGCCTTCCAGATGGTTCACGCCCGGCCAGCCAACGATGCTGCGCGTCCAGATGCGGTCGCCGTAGTTGCCCACGTTTGGATCGATAATACAGTTGGAGGTCATGACGATTGCGCCAGGGAATTTGGCAAACTCAGTCTGCTGGTTCTGCCAGCCGCTGCCGTAGTTGCCTGCCAGATGCGTGAATTTTTTCAGCTCTGGATAACCGTGTGCAGGCAGCATTTCACCGTGGGTATAAATATTCACGCCGGTGCCTTCGGTTTGCTCCAGCAGCATGCGCAGATCTTTCAGGTCATGACCCGAAATCAGAATCGCTTTACCCGCAATTGGGCGGACGTTAACGGAGGTCGGCTGTGGATGGCCGTAAGCATTAGTCTCGCCATGGTCAAGGATCGCCATCACGTTGAAGTTCATTTTACCGATGCCCATTGCGTTGTTCAGCAGGGTGTCAACATCGGATGGCTGGGTGCCCAGCCATGCCATGAAAGCATGATATTCGGCATAGATCGCGTTGTCATACTGACCGAGAACGTGGGCGTGCTCCATATAAGCTGCCGCACCTTTCAGGCCGTAAAGGTTGAGCATGCGCAAGCCATGAACGTCGTCACCGACGCTGGCTTTATCGCTGTCCAGCGCAAAATCTGCTGCCTGTTGCAGTAAGGTCGGAATATCGTTGCCCGCCAGTTGCAGGGCTGCCATTGGGTGGTCGACGGTCGCGGTGGCGTCATGCAGACGGCAGCGAACAGCCAATGACTCACGCAGTGTAATGGCTTCCTGTGCGTAGCCAATAATACGTTGGGAATCGAAGTTAACGTTGGTCAACGTAGAGAAGAAGGCGCGTGGCGCAAAGTTGTCGACATCGTGATCGATGATATCCAACTCGCGCGCTTTCAACGCCCAGGCAGAAAGCCCTTGCAGCACAGCGACCAGCAGGTCTTGCAGATCGGAGGTTTCTGCGGTTTTGCCGCACATGCCCTGCGCGTAAGAGCAGCCGTTTCCAACAGGGGTACGAATCGTTTGTTCACATTGCACACAAAACATAATGACTTCCTTTTTTAAGTTGCATTTTAAATGCTTGTTTAAAGCATAGTGTTAGCCGAGGCAGGTAAAAAGGCTTTTTTACTGCAACTTTAGGTAAATTTGATTTAGCGCAAGTTTGGTGATGGTCAATGAAAATCACTCTCAATCACAGCCCATAAACGAGGGGAGAAACGGTGTTCAGTGTGCGCTTATGAAGAAAATAACGCCATCAATATGGGAGCCGCGAGGCTTAATAAGAAACCGTGTACGATGGCAGCAGGCACGACATCGATACCCGCGCTGCGCTGCAAAACGGGCAGCGTGAAATCCATCGAGGTTGCACCACAAAGGCCTAATGCACCCGAGCGATTACGCTGTGCCAACACGGGAACCAGCATAATCGCCAGTAGCTCGCGAGTCAGATCGTTGAAAAACGCGGTGCTGCCGATGACGGGCCCGAGGGCATCGGTTAGCAAAATGCCTGACAGCGAATACCACCCAGAGCCGGACGCCATCGCCAGACCGGTTTTCAGCGGCAGGCCCAGAATCCACGCGGCCAGCAGGCCACCACCGAGCGCACTGATACCGACGATAAGCGCGATGACCAGGCCGCGACGGTTTAATACGATTTGGCGCAGCGTCATCCCGCTGTTACGCAGTTGAACGCCGACCAGAAAGAGCAGGAAGATCAGGGCATATTCGCTGCCTTTGCTGGCGTAGGTGAATCCTGGCCATTGCGTTAAGCCCAGCAAAAAACCACCGAATACCACGCCACAGAGTTTGAACGATTCAAGGATCATCCGCAGTCTGGACGGCGGAGCGGCGTCTTTGTACTTGCTACGCCACGCGCTGCGTTTTTCCCACAGCCACAGGGCAATGCCGTTTGCCGCGACAATACAGAAGGCGAAGACGGCGGTATAACGGAAGATCAGTAACAAATTGCTGCTGAGATTTTCCAGAAAAGCCAAGCTTATGCCCATCAAAAACAGAATAACGTACACCATCCAACTCAGCAGTCGGTTAATCAGCTGTAATCCTTTTTTGCCGCGCAGCGGTACCAGATAGCCAATGATAAGCGGTAATAAAATAATTAATAATCCTGAATACATCACAGAATTGATGTCCTTGCGCGATAAAAACGGCGCTAATCCGTATTTTAGGATTGGCAGGGGCCGTAGTTAAACCATGAGGCTTTTCTTCTTCAGTTCTACCCCGATAGGTATCGACACGGCAGAAACACAAACCGTGCGTTGGCAACATCGTCATTAACAATATTGTCATTAACAGCATCGTGGGATTCATCGGCTACACTTGGCGGGAAGAAAAACGATAATCTATTAAAATTAAACAAATTATCGGGATGAGTAAAGCGCTGTCTGGCAGGATATTCTATACAGTGAGCATTTTTGCAGCAGAAACGCGCAGGCCGCTGCTAAAGGAGGGAAAGATGCATCTGGAAAGTATTGAAATCCTGGGATTTCGGGGAATCAATCGTCTGTCGCTGACGCTGGACGAGAACAACGTACTGATTGGTGAGAACGCGTGGGGGAAATCAAGCCTGCTGGATGCGCTCTCGCTGCTGCTGGCACCGACGCTACCACTTTATCATTTTGATATGCAGGATTTTCACTTCACGCCGGGAGATGAAAATAGCCGGGAAAAGCATCTTCAGGTTATTTTCACGTTTTGCGAGACGGCACCCGGCCATCATTTATCTCCTCGCTACCGTTCGCTTAGTCCCGTTTGGGTGGAAGGCGATGCGTCGCTATACCGCGTTTTTTATCGGTTGGAAGGTGAGGTGGACGAAAGCCAGTCGGTCTTCACCTGGCGCAGCTTTCTGGACGCCGACGGGCACCCGATACCGTTGGATGATATTGATGAATTGGCTAGAGAGATTATCCGCCTGCATCCGGTGCTACGGCTGCGTGATGCGCGTTTTATGCGGCGCCTGCGTTCCGGGACGTTGGCCGCGACGTTAGATAACAGCAATGAAAAACTGGCTCAGCAGTTTGAGCAACTGATGCGTGAGCTGGTGCAAAATCCGCAGAAGCTGACGGATAAAGAACTACGTCAGGGGCTGGTGGCGATGCGGCAACTGCTGGAGCACTATTTTTCCGAGCAGAACGCCACGGGTAACGACCGGCGCCATCATCGGCATGCGCGAACGCATAACGGTAAATCATGGCGATCGCTGGATAATATCAACCGCCTGATTGCCGACCCCAATAGCCGCAGTCGCCGGATTATCCTGCTGGAATTGTTTTCTACGTTGTTACAGGCAAAAGGATCGGTTGCGTTGGATCCCCATGCGCGTCCGCTTTTGCTGATTGAAGACCCGGAAACCCGGCTGCACCCGATTATGCTATCCGTCGCCTGGGGGCTTCTGGTGCAGTTGCCGCTCCAAAAGCTCACCACAACGAATTCAGGCGAGCTGCTGTCGCTGGTGCCGATGGAGCAGGTGTGCCGTCTGGTGCGTGAATCCTCACGGGTAGCGACATACCGCATTGGCCGTCAGGGGATGAATGCGGAAGACAGCCGACGCATTGCGTTTCACATTCGTATGAATCGACCCGCATCACTCTTTGCCCGTTGCTGGCTGCTGGTGGAAGGGGAAACCGAAGTCTGGATGCTGAATGAACTGGCGCGCCAATGCGGACATCATTTTGAGGCGGAAGGGGTGAAAGTGATTGAATTTGCCCAGTCTGGGCTCCGGCCATTGTTGAGGTTCGCACGTCATATGGGGATTGAATGGCATGTGCTGGTTGATGGTGACGACGCGGGGAAAAAATATGCCGCAACGGCAAAAAGCATGTTAACCGCACAGGGCGAAAGCGAGCGCGATCACTTGACCGTCTTGCCTGCATCGGACATGGAACACTACATGTATCGTGAGGGATTCAGCCACGTTTATCACCGCATCGCGCAGTTGCCGGAGAAAGTGCCGCTCTCGATGCATAAAATCATCATCAAGGCGATCCATCGTTCATCCAAGCCCGACTTGGCGATTGAAGTGGCGATGGAGGCCGCGGCAATGGGCAGCGAGGCAATCCCACCGCTTATTCGCAGCATGTTCTCCCGCGTGCTGTGGTTGGCCCGCGGGCGCGCAGATTAACAGTATCTACAAATAAAAAAATGCCGCTCGATATAACGAACGGCATTTGTCGCATTATAGTCATTTTACGGTTTAGCGTAGTGTGTTCTGAGTCGATGTGTAGGGTGTAGAAACGGTCAGGATACGGCCTCGGCGATTTGCGGCACGATCAGGCAGGCATGATTGCCTTTTAGCCCTTGATGAACATCAAACCTGACAACCTGCCCGGCTTTCAGAGTCCGGTAGCCATCCATTTGAATGGTTGAGTAGTGCGCGAAGATATCGTCACCGCCCCCTTCTGGACAGATAAAACCAAACCCTTTGGCATTATTGAACCATTTAACAGTACCTGTCTCCATGCATTGACATCCTTCGCAAGAGTATTCTTTTCAGTAAGGTGTGGTTATTTGGTTACTACGAATACGAATTGATTAAAACTCCATCAATTCATCCGTACACTTTAGTGAAATCGATCTCGGCGTCAAGCGATCCACCACGCGGTGAGGAGGGCAGTTTGCCAAAATTTGATGCAGATAACGCTATTGATGAATCCACGATCGCGTTGCGTCATCAAGATATCGGTTACAGGCCTTGAATTTTGCTTTCCGGGAACCATTTAATCCCTCAGGTGGTAAAATAAAAAGCAGACGTGCTACTGTAAATGTAGCGATACCCGTCATCTTTCAAGTCGCAGGCGCTCATTTCCTGCTTCTCGGATCTATTAGGAATAAACAGACCAATGTCGTGAGTCGCGATATTCGTTGCATGATGTGGATAGAGAATGGGAAACAACAGTACGTGGTCACAATCTGAGAACCTGACCACCGATAAACAGAAAGAAAAATTGCAGCCGCCTTCCATGTATAACGTGGTGTTGAATAACGATGATTATACCCCGATGGAATTTGTTATTGACGTTCTGCAAAAGTTCTTTTCTTATGATATTGAACGTGCCACACAGCTTATGTTAACTGTGCATTATCAGGGTAAAGCGATTTGTGGCGTATTCAGCGCTGAAGTGGCTGAGACCAAGGTTGTACAAGTCAATCGTTATGCCAGAGAAAACGAGCACCCGCTGCTCTGTACGCTGGAAAAAGCCTGAAATCAGGCGATTTATTGGGAGAGGTGCCTATGCTCAATCAAGAACTGGAACTCAGTCTCAACATGGCTTTCGCCAGAGCGCGTGAGCACCGACACGAGTTTATGACCGTGGAGCACCTGCTGTTGGCTCTGCTCAGTAACCCAGCCGCCCGTGAAGCATTGGAAGCCTGCACGGTAGATTTAGCCGCGCTGCGTCAGGAACTGGAAGCGTTCATTGAGCAAACCACACCAACATTACCGCAGAGTGACGACGAGCGTGAAACGCAACCCACGCTCAGCTTCCAGCGCGTACTCCAACGCGCCGTCTTCCACGTGCAGTCCTCCGGCCGCAGCGAAGTGTCTGGCGCCAACGTTCTGGTTGCAATTTTTAGCGAGCAGGAATCTCAGGCCGCCTACCTGCTGCGCAAGCATGACGTCAGCCGCCTGGATGTCGTGAACTTTATTTCTCACGGCACACGTAAAGAAGAATCCGATCAGGCGCCAAACCCTGAAAGTCCCGTCAATGAAGAACAGGCAGGAGGGGAAGACCGTATGGAAAACTTCACCACCAATCTGAATCAACTGGCTCGCGTTGGCGGTATCGATCCGCTCATTGGCCGGGATAAGGAACTGGAGCGCACGGTTCAGGTATTGTGCCGTCGCCGTAAAAATAACCCCCTGCTGGTCGGCGAATCCGGCGTCGGTAAAACCGCGATTGCTGAAGGGCTGGCCTGGCGTATTGTGCAGGGCGATGTACCGGAAGTGATGGCGGAGTGCACCCTGTACTCGCTGGACATCGGCGCGCTGCTGGCAGGCACCAAATACCGTGGTGATTTTGAAAAACGCTTCAAGGCGCTGTTGAAGCAGTTGGAGCAGGATAAAAACAGTATTCTGTTCATTGATGAAATCCACACGATTATCGGCGCTGGCGCGGCGTCCGGTGGTCAGGTCGATGCCGCTAATCTGATTAAGCCCCTGCTTTCCAGCGGCAAGATTCGCGTTATTGGCTCTACCACCTATCAGGAATTCAGCAATATCTTTGAAAAGGATCGGGCGTTGGCGCGTCGTTTCCAGAAAATCGATATCACTGAACCGAGCGTGGAAGAAACCGTACAAATCATTAATGGTCTGAAGCCGAAATATGAGGCTCACCATGATGTTCGCTATACGTCGAAAGCGGTTCGTGCCGCAGTAGAGCTGGCTGTGAAATATATCAACGATCGTCATCTGCCGGATAAAGCGATTGATGTGATCGATGAGGCTGGTGCGCGCAGCCGTCTGATGCCGGTCAGCAAACGTAAGAAAACGGTCAACGTGAGTGACATCGAATCGGTTGTCGCTCGTATCGCCCGTATTCCAGAGAAAACCGTCTCCGCCAGCGATCGCGATGTGCTGAAAAACCTCAGTGACCGCCTGAAAATGCTGGTGTTTGGGCAGGACAAAGCAATCGAAGCCCTGTCTGAGTCTATCAAGATGAGCCGTGCAGGGCTGGGTCAGGAGCGTAAACCGGTCGGTTCCTTCCTGTTCGCGGGTCCTACCGGTGTCGGTAAGACGGAAGTGACGTTACAACTGGCCAAAGCGCTGGATATTGAACTGCTGCGCTTTGATATGTCCGAATACATGGAGCGTCATACGGTTAGCCGCTTGATTGGCGCGCCTCCCGGCTATGTGGGTTACGATCAGGGCGGTCTGCTGACGGATGCGGTGATTAAGCATCCTCATGCGGTGCTGCTGTTGGATGAGATCGAAAAAGCGCATCCTGACGTCTTTAACCTGCTGTTGCAGGTGATGGATAACGGTACGCTGACGGACAACAATGGCCGTAAAGCGGATTTCCGCAATGTCATTGTCGTCATGACCACCAACGCGGGCGTGCGGGAAACACAGCGTAAATCCATCGGCATCATTCATCAGGACAACAGTACTGATGCGATGGAAGAAATTAAGAAGGTGTTTACGCCAGAGTTCCGTAACCGTCTGGACGGCATTATCTGGTTCAACCATCTGTCGACCGATGTCATTCAGCAGGTTGTCGATAAGTTTATCGTAGAACTTCAGGCGCAGCTGGATGCGAAAGGCGTATCGCTGGAAGTGAGCGATGAAGCGCGCGACTGGCTGGCAGAGAAAGGCTACGACAAAGCAATGGGTGCCCGACCAATGGCGCGCGTGATGCAGGAAAGCCTTAAGAAACCGCTGGCCAACGAGCTGTTATTTGGTTCGCTGGTGGACGGTGGTTCGGTTACGGTGGAATTGGATAAAGAGACGCAACAGCTGACGTACGGCTTCCAGAGTGCGCAGAAGCGGAAAGCAGAAAGCGTTAATTAATCACATAGTGTGTTATCTAAAAGGGATGCTGAGGCATCCCTTTTTACGTTCTTAGCCCGTGCTGAATAGTGTGGCTCCCCAAAAACTGTTTTAAAAAACAAAAGCCCTTGCCATGAAGGGAAGGGCTGGGGAGGGAGTCACATCCTCATATATCGCTGTGATCAGCGATGGGCGAACCGGTTAGCGGCTGCGGAAGACAATGCGGCCTTTACTCAGGTCGTACGGGGTTAACTCTACAGTGACTTTGTCACCCGTCAGGATGCGGATATAGTTTTTACGCATTTTACCGGAGATATGAGCGGTAACCACATGCCCGTTTTCCAATTCAACGCGGAACATGGTGTTGGGCAGCGTATCAAGCACGGTGCCTTGCATTTCAATATTGTCTTCTTTGGCCATCGAATCCTCTAGGTCTAACTACCTTTATTTTTTAACCGCAAGATAATGCCGAAAAACTGACACTATGTAAAGAAGCGTTCGCGTTTGGGGCGTTATTTGCCCGATTTCTCTGTCAGAATGCGGGTTCTGCGAGCTGTTGTGGTTGCCAGCAGCCATCATCGACCGCAATATCCTGCCACTGAGAAAGCTGTTGCAGAAAGCGATCTCGGGGTATTTCACTCACGCCGAGAGAAGCGGTATGGGAGTTTAGCACCTGACAGTCGATCAGATGACCACTATGGCGAATAAAATGTTGTTGAAACGCCAGCAGCGCGTATTTTGACGCATTATCCGTGCGGCTGAACATCGACTCGCCGCAAAATAATCGTCCTTGCTCAATACCATAGAGCCCACCCACCAGTGCGCCATTCTGCCACACTTCGACAGAATGTGCTTTTCCGACCTGATGAAGCTGGCGATAAGCCGAGATAATGTCCGGCGTAATCCAGGTGCCGTCATGGTGCTCATGCGCGCAGGCGTGAATGACATCATCAAATGCCTGATTCAGCGTCGCGTGAAACGTATGGCGCTTCAGAAATTTTTTCATGCTGCGGCTGAGATGGAGTTCACCAGGAAACAGGACCGCGCGTGGGTTTGGTGACCACCATAAGATCGGCTCACTGGGAGAGAACCAAGGGAAAATGCCCTGTCGGTAAGCTGCGTTTAACCGGGCGACGGAGAGATCGCCGCCAACGGCCAGTAGGCCGTTGGGGTCATCTAGCGCATGGTTCGGATCAGGGAACTGAAGCGATTGAGACGAAAGCTGGTATAAGCGCATGTTTTTCAAACGTTGTGTTTCACGGAAATTGCCTTAAACGTGCTGGCGGAATTGCCAATAACGACCTTGTTGTGCCATTAAAGCCTGATGGCTGCCCTGTTCGATCACTTTACCATCGTCCAGAATGCAGATGCGATCCATCGATTCTAAGCCGTATAGCCGATGAGTGATGACGATCAGCGTCTTATTGGCACAGTGCTGGCGGAGCAGTTGCAGAATACGCTTTTCGGTTTCTGCATCCAACCCTTCAGTCGGTTCATCCAATAGAACGAGCGGTGCGTCGTGCAATAAGGCACGTGCCAACGCGATACGGCGCTGTTCGCCACCGGACAGCTGTCGACCGCCTTCTCCCAACCAGGCATTCAGCCCTTCGTTTTCCAGCAGTTTTTCTAACCCAACCTGCTGTAATACCTCGGCCAGTTTTTCATCTCGTGCGGTCGGTGCTGCCAGCAGCAGGTTATCACGCAGCGTTGCGCTGAAAATGTGCACGCGTTGTGGCACCACGCTCATCATGGCGCGGAGATCGTCTTCCCGCCAATCGGCAAGGGGATGTCCATTCAGCGTAATCTCGCCGTATTCACAATTCCATGCACGGGTCAGCAATTGCAATAGCGTCGATTTCCCGCATCCGGTACGCCCCAGCAGCGCCAGATGCTCGCCCGGTTGAATGGAAAGGGTAATATTCTGCAGCACGGGCAGTGGTTGACCGGGATAGGTGAAACCGACATGTGAGACATCGAGAGACGCCTCGCGTGAGGTTTCTGGCCCACTCTCTGGGAACGTGACGTCAACGGGCTGGCGAATGATTTGATCGACCCGAGCAGCGGAGGCAATCACTTGTCCCATATGCTGGAAGGCCACCGTGACGGGTGCCAGCGCTTCGAAAGCCGCAAGTGAGGCGAACACGAACAGGGCAATCAACGCACCGGGCTGTGGATTACCGCCAACGCCATCTGCTGCCAGCCACAGAATCAGCGTAACGGTCAGTCCGCTGCATAAAATCATCACCGCCTGAGATAGGCCGGTAAGGTTGGCCTGCTGGCGCTGGCGGCGCAGCCAGTTAATTTCCACCAGAGCCAACTGCTGACGGACGCGACTGAGTGCGCCGAAGACGGTGAGCTCCGCCTGACCTTGCAGCCAGGTCGTTAACTGAAGGCGGTATTGCGCACGCAGCGCGGTCAAATCTTGTCCGATGCCGTTTCCTGCCCGATAAAAGACAATCGGCAGGCACAGCAGCAGTGCCAGCATAATGGCACCCAGCGTCAGAGCGAGTGAGGCATCAATGAAACTCAGACCGTAGCAAACGATAAGAATGACGGCGAATGCGCTGACGATGGGTGAAATTACGCGGAGATAAAGGTGGTCGAGCGTATCTACGTCCGCCACGAGCCGGTTTAGCAGTTCAGCCTGACGAAATTGCGCTAATCCCCCCGGAGAGAGCGGCAGAATGCGAGAAAAGGTGAAAACACGCAAGCGTAGCAAAACGCGGAAGGTGGCATCGTGGCTGACGACTCTTTCCCCGTAGCGTCCGGCCGTACGTGCAATCGCTGCACCCCGTACGCCAGCGGCGGGCAGCATATAGTTAAAGGTGAGCAACCCGACGATCCCTGCCAGCGCGGCACCTGCCAGAAACCAGCCAGATAGGGCGAGTAGACCAATACTGGCGAGCAGCGTAGCAATAGCCAATACCACGCCCAGACTCAAATACCAGAAGTGCTGACGATAAAGCGCCAGAAACGGTTTTAATACCTGCATCGTTTTCATCTGAGCCATTACAGCGCCTCCTGTCTTTGTGCCAGCAGCGTCGCGAAGGGACCCGCTTCAGCTCGGAGTGTTTGATAATCACCTTGTTGAACTAACCGACCGCCGTCCATGACCCAGATCGTGTCATACTCGGCAATCTCGGTGAGTTGATGCGTGACCAGCAGCGTGGTCTGCGAACGCGCCGCGTCGTTCAGCGCTGTCATAACCAGATCCTCGCTATGGGCATCCAGGCTCGCTGACGGCTCATCCAGCAGCAGTAAGTTGCAAGGATGAATGAGCGCACGGGCAACGGCGACACGCTGTGCTTGTCCGACAGAAAGGCGTGCCGCACCGTCACCGATTGTCGTTTCCAGACCTTGCGGGAGCTGCGGTAAAAATTCCTGTACATACGCGTGCTCAATCGCATACTGCAATTCCAAAGGGCTGGCCTGCGGATTACCCAGCAGAATATTGCTGCGTAGCGTCTGCTCCGGCAGGTGGGGATTTTGTCCGACCCAGCTTAACTGCTTACGCCATGATTCAGGCGTTAGCGTGTTCAATGCCTGACCGTTGACGGTGAGTGAACCGCGGTAGGGCAGGAATCCCAGCAGCACATTAAGCAGTGAGCTTTTTCCTGCTCCGCTGAGGCCGACCAGCGCGATACGTTCACCTGCGCGAATATCGAACGTCAACGGTTGGGTCAGCGGTGTGCCATTCGGCGCGAGGACAACCAGATCTTCCGCTCGGATAGCAATGGCGGTATCACTGCTGAATTCGTGTGTGCCAAAGCCGACCGTCTCGCCTTCCTCTGACAAAAAGGTCACCAGCGATTCCGCTGCACCGATAGCCTGAGCCTTGGCATGATAGAAGGTGCCCAAATCGCGTAAAGGCTGAAAGAATTCCGGTGCCAGAATCAATACAAGAAAACCAGCGAAGAGCGTCACACCCATGCCGTAATGACCAAAATCCAGTTCCCCGAGATAAGAGAAACCGAAATAAACGGCGACTACGGCGATTGAAATGGAGGCGAAAAACTCCAGCACGCCCGAGGAGAGAAACGCCATGCGCAGCACTTCCATCGTGCGACTACGGAAATCTTCGGAAGCATGACGGATTTGTTCGATTTCAGCCTTGCCACGATGGAACAGGCGTAACGTCTCCATCCCGCGCAGGCGATCGAGGAAGTGTCCGCTCAGGCGTGCCAGCGCCAGAAAGTTACGTCGGTTGGCATCCGCCGCGCCCATGCCAACCAGTGCCATAAAAAGCGGGATAAGCGGGGCAGTGAGAAACAGAATCAGGCCTGCGGCCCAGTTGAGCGGGAAAATCGTGATTAAGATAAGCAGCGGAATCAGCGCAGCAAGATACATCTGCGGCAGGTAGCGGGCGTAATAATCCTGCATGTCATCAACCTGCTCAAGAATCATCGTTGCCCAACTGCCAGCGGGTTTGCCCTGTACCCAGGCAGGACCAAGCTGTTGTAATCGGTCCAGTACCAGCTTACGAATTTGCTGTCGAACGGCTTGTCCGCAAAGAAAGCCAACACGCTCGCGTAACACACTGTTGAGTGCGCGCAGAATAAATGTGCCGATCAGCAGAAGGAAGGGGGAGAGCAGGGATTCGCGAGTAGCATGCTCGATAATCAAGGCATGAAGCAGCGTAGCTAACAGCCAGGCTTGCGCCACGATTAACGCACCGCTCAGGAATCCAAGCAGGAGTGAAATCCGTAGCCAACGTTGCGCCAGCTTACTCTGCTGTTTCAGCCAGGCGGTCAGTTCTTGCTGTCTGGTTTTTTTCATCAGGCACCAGTTCGTTATATTGCAGAAATGGACTTAACAGAAAATAACTCTCATGCAACTGTTAGTTAACAAAATTATCTTCTATCACGCAGAATGACGCCATGTTACCGCGACAGGGGCGCGCTGCAAACGAAAAGGAGAAGGGAAATGGGTGAGGCGATCAATTTTGTGTTGCGGAAGGTAAGCCAGAAGTGAAGAAAACGGAACGGCCGTCGCCGCTCCGTTATCAGCAGCGTATTACTTGTTGACGGTCAGCCCGTCAAGATAACGTTCAGCATCCAGTGCCGCCATACAGCCGGTACCTGCGGAGGTAATGGCCTGACGGTAGATGTGATCCATGACGTCGCCTGCGGCAAAGACGCCAGGAATGCTGGTTTGTGTTGCGTTGCCATGAATACCGGACTGCACTTTGATATAACCGTTTTCCAGTTCCAACTGACCGCCAAATACGGCCGTGTTCGGACTGTGGCCGATAGCGATAAACACGCCAGCCAGCTCCAGTTCTTCTGCGGCGTCGCTCTGCGTATCGCGGATACGCACACCGGTTACGCCCATGTCATCGCCCAGTACTTCGTCCAGCGTACGATTGGTATGCAGGATGATGTTGCCGTTTTTAACTTTGTCCATCAGGCGATCGATCAGAATCTTCTCTGAACGGAACGTCTCGCGACGGTGAATTAAATGCACTTCCGCCGCGATGTTAGACAAATACAAGGCTTCTTCTACTGCGGTATTCCCGCCGCCAACCACGGCGACTTTCTGGTTACGGTAGAAGAACCCGTCACAGGTTGCGCAGGCAGAAACCCCTTTGCCTTTAAACGCGTCTTCAGATGGCAGACCAAGATAACGCGCTGATGCCCCGGTAGCGATGATTAGTGCGTCACAGGTGTATTCGGCGCTATCACCGAATAAACGGAAGGGACGGTTCTGCAAATCAACACGTTCAATATGATCGAAGATCACTTCAGTATTGAATTTGGTCGCGTGTGCATGCATACGCTCCATTAACAGCGGGCCAGTTAAATCATCGGCATCACCCGGCCAATTTTCTACTTCGGTCGTGGTCGTCAGCTGACCGCCTTTTTCCATACCCGTGATTAATACTGGCTGTAAATTCGCCCGTGCAGCATAAACAGCGGCAGTGTAGCCAGCCGGGCCTGAACCCAGAATCAATAACTTGTGATGTTTAACAGTACCCATGCTTTCCTCATTTCATGACGGCGGATAAGGTTCATATGAACGGTCTCTACGACAAACACGTTTCTTTACTACGAACCGTCTCTACCACGGACAATGCGAATGATTGTAAGGAAATTACAAGAGTAAAAAAAGTATGCAGAAAAGTTGCTGGCTATTTGTTTAATCGTTAATGACGATGGTGACGACAAATCGCTGAAAAATCAGCCACATTCATAAGTAAAATGATTGAAGTTACCTCGGCGAAGGGCTCTGGCTTATCCAATCTGGCAGTTTCTTCTGATTTTCGTTGTTTTGCTTTGACAATCGGCTGTGCATTTGCGAAAACATCTGGGTAAGAGGAAATTTTTTGTATGTGAACAGTTAAAAGCTCGGCTTTTTATTCGTTTTTGCGCAGGTAGGCCTTTGGGCCACGGATATGACGTGATGGTCTTCTTCGCGGGTAAGCAATACGTGGGGCGAGAACGAGAAGTTAATGACTGTTGATATACAAAATAGGCAGCGTGTCTTCTTTAAGGGTAGCTCTGATACATGAGGTCTATCGGGGTAAAGCGGGTGCAGGGAAAAGTGAAGAGAGACAATAATAATGGTAGACACTAAAAAACGGCCAGGAAAAGATCTCGATCGTATTGATCGTAACATCCTGAACGAATTGCAAAAAGATGGGCGTATTTCCAATGTCGAGCTTTCCAAACGTGTTGGGCTGTCGCCAACGCCTTGTCTGGAACGTGTGCGTCGTCTGGAGAGACAGGGTTTTATTAATGGCTACACAGCGCTGCTAAACCCGCATTATCTGGATGCGTCACTGCTGGTTTTTGTTGAAATAACGCTAAACCGCGGTGCGCCTGATGTGTTTGAACAGTTTAACTCTGCGGTGCAGAAGCTGGAAGAAATTCAGGAGTGTCATCTGGTTTCCGGTGATTTTGACTACCTGTTGAAAACACGCGTGCCGGACATGTCTGCTTATCGTAAGCTCCTGGGCGAAACGCTGCTGCGTTTGCCGGGCGTAAACGACACACGTACTTACGTGGTGATGGAAGAAGTGAAGCAAAGCAACCGTCTGGTCATTAAGACCCGGTAAACGTGTGGGTGCAAAACCCGATAAATTCAGCTACACTCCTGTGAATTTATACAGTCCCAGCGCCGGGTTTTCTCGGCGCTTTGTCATAAACCTTACAGGCCCCTGGAGAGACTCTTGAGCCAGGAATATACAGAAGACAAAGACGTTACCCTGAAGAAACTCAGCGGAACGCGTCGCTTGCTCGAAGCGATTTTAATCGTTGTGGCACTTTTTGCTGTTTATCTCGGTGTCGCACTACTCAGTTTCAGCCCCTCCGATCCTAGTTGGTCACAAACTGCGTGGCATGAACCTATCCACAACTTTGGTGGTGTGGCGGGTGCCTGGCTGGCGGATACGCTGTTCTTCATTTTTGGCGTTCTGGCCTATGCTATTCCACCGATCATGTTATCCCTGTGTTGGGCGGCTTTCCGTCAGCGTGATAACCAACAATCTATTGAATATTTTACCTTTTCACTTCGCCTGATTGGGACATTGGCGCTGATCCTGACCTCTTGTGGTTTGGCTGCGTTGAATATTGACGATCTCTACTATTTTGCTTCCGGTGGTGTTTTGGGAAGCTTGTTGAGCAGCTCAATGATCCCGCGTTTCAACAGCATGGGTGCAACGCTGATTCTGCTCTGTGTGTGGGGCGCAGGATTAACGCTGTTTACCGGCTGGTCATGGTTAACGATCGCTGAAAAAATTGGCGCAGGTGTGTTGGGCTGTCTGACGTTTATGTCAAATCGTTCGCGCCGCGACGAGGACTATCGTGAAGAAAACGATCGTGAAGAGGATGAAAGCGACGTGCTTAATCTGCGCCACGATGAAGCGTCGGGCGAGGAAATAACACAACAGCGTGATGACGATGACGTTCTGTTTTCTGCGTCTTCCGTTGCTGATGCGGTAAACGACACGGCGGCAGAAAATAAGATAGACGTGTCATCACCGTTAGCTGAGAACGCACCGACAGCGACACAACCAGTACTCTCCGCAGAAACGCTAGTGGCAGGGTCAACATTGTCTGATGCGGCAGTGCCTGATTCAGCATTATCAGAATCAGTCTTCTCTGCTTCATCGTCTGGCATGGTGCCGCCCGTTACTCCATCTGCGATTGATTCGACGCCGTCGCTAAATCCGCCGTTGTATTCGTTTGAAGTCCCTGAAACGCCAGCGACAATGCCAGAGATCGCAACCTCGCCTGAACTCCATAGCAGTGTGTATGCACCTTACGGAAATAGTTACGGAGAGAGTGCCGTACCACCGATTGTCACGGCACCTGTGGTTCAACCTTTTGCTGAGCCGCCACAACCTGCACGCGATACGGATTTCAATACGAACAGCACGTTTATGCCTGCGTTCAGTGCCGATGGCGCTGATAATCCGCAGATTAAACGCGGCGTAGGGCCTGAACTGCCACGTCCTAACCCGGTACGCATTCCTACTCGCCGCGAGCTGGCGTCATACGGAATCAAACTGCCGTCGCAGCGGCTGGCTGAAGAACAAGCAAGGCTGCAGGCGCAGAACGGTAGCGCAGAAACGGAATTGGCGAATGACGTGTATCAGGAAGAGACACCGGATGACATCGCCCAGCAGGAAGCGGCATTGCAGCAAGCGTATCTGGATCAGCAACGTCAGCGTTATGGTGATGAATACCCACTGCAAGAAGACGATGAAGACGCGCTTCTGCAAGCGCAGCTAGCCAGAGATTTCGCAGCACAGCAGCAGTCACGTTATGACGACAGTGCGTTGCAGCGCGATGAGGAAATCCCTGCTCCGATAGCACCGCCTGCGATCAGTGAGCCTGTTCAGCCAAACTCTGCCACATCGCACAACGCTTTTTCATTCTCGCCGTTTAGTGCGGAGAATGAACGCGAACCTGAACCGCATACGTTCAGTGAACCCACCTCTACCTATTCACAGCCGTCCTATAACGCCGAGCCAGAGCTTCCGCCGATGCATGCTGGTGAAGATGAGGACGACGACGATGATCGCAACCCGTTGGCGTTTAGTCATCCAATGCAGCCGGCGTCAGCGCCTGTTGAGGCTGCGAAACAGGAAACTGTGGCAACACCAACGCATCATCCGGCAATGGATGGCTTGATTCACCCGTTCCTGATGCGTAATGAACAACCGCTACAGAAGCCAACTACGCCGCTGCCAACGTTAGATTTGTTGACGCCACCGCCGGCTAGCGAAGCGCCTGTTGATAATTTTGCACTGGAACAGACGGCGCGGCTGATTGAAGCGCGTCTGGCTGATTTCCGGGTAAAAGCTGATGTGGTTGATCACTCTCCTGGACCGGTGATCACACGGTTTGAATTGGATCTGGCTCCGGGCGTTAAAGCGGCTCGTATCTCGAATTTATCGCGCGATTTGGCACGTTCACTGTCGGTTGTCGCGGTGCGTATTGTTGAGGTTATCCCCGGCCGACCATACGTCGGACTGGAGTTGCCGAATGCGCATCGCCAGACGGTTTACCTGCGAGAAGTGCTGGACTGCGATCAGTTCCGGGATAATCCATCGCCGCTGTCGATTGTGCTGGGTAAAGATATTGCGGGCGAACCTGTCGTTGCCGATTTAGCGAAAATGCCACACCTGTTGGTTGCGGGTACAACGGGGTCGGGTAAATCGGTCGGCGTCAACGCCATGATCATCAGTATGTTGTATAAAGCCACGCCGGAAGATGTACGCTTTATCATGATCGACCCGAAAATGCTGGAACTCTCGGTGTACGAAGGTATTCCGCATTTGTTGACGGAAGTCGTGACCGACATGAAGGATGCGGCCAATGCGCTGCGCTGGTGTGTCGGTGAAATGGAACGTCGCTATAAGCTGATGTCAGCGCTTGGCGTACGTAATCTGGCGGGATACAACGAACGGGTGATGACGGCAAATGCAATGGGGCGTCCGATCCCCGATCCGTTCTGGAAGCCAGGTGACAGTATGGATATGACGCCGCCGGTGCTGGAAAAACTACCGTATATTGTCGTGATGGTCGATGAATTTGCTGACCTGATGATGGCGGTGGGTAAGAAAGTTGAAGAACTGATTGCCCGACTGGCGCAAAAAGCGCGTGCTGCGGGGATTCACTTGGTGCTGGCGACGCAGCGTCCTTCGGTTGATGTCATCACCGGATTGATCAAAGCAAACATTCCGACGCGTATCGCGTTTACCGTTTCCAGCAAAATCGACTCACGGACTATCCTCGATCAAGCAGGGGCAGAGTCGCTATTGGGAATGGGGGATATGCTGTATATGGCACCTAACTCCTCAATACCTGTTCGTGTTCATGGTGCTTTTGTGCGCGATGAGGAAGTTCACGCTGTTGTTCAGGATTGGAAAGCGCGCGGTCGCCCTCAATATGTCGATAATATTGTCAGCGGTGGCGACGATGCTGAAGGCGGAAGTCTCGGTCTTGATGGCGATGAAGAACTCGATCCGCTGTTCGATCAGGCGGTAGCGTTTGTCGTCGATAAGCGTCGTGCATCAATCTCTGGCGTGCAGCGTCAGTTCCGAATCGGATATAACCGCGCCGCGCGAATTGTTGAGCAAATGGAGGCGCAGGGTATTGTCAGCTCTCCAGGACACAACGGTAACCGCGAGGTATTGGCACCGCCATCGATGGAATGAGAATACAGTACTTATTGACGTCACCCCACTAAGGGCTGCGCGAGCAGCCCTTATGCAAAGAAGCGTAAAAGCGGCAATAAGCAGATAATTCACCTATCACCGTCCGAGTGGGTTCAGATAACATAGATCTATAGATAACGTAGTTCGACGAATAACACCGATCTGTAAAGAACATAGGCGCTATGAAAAGCGTCTGGCTTCGATAGATGAAGATTTGTTATATTAAGAAATTCAAAGGATTATGCGTATGAAAAAGTGGTTAGCTATCAGTTGCCTGATTGCAGGTGTTACCTCAACCGCTGTCTATGCGGACGCGGCAAAAGATTTGCAGGGTCGCCTCAATAAAGTAAACAGTTTCCACGCCAATTTTAGCCAGAAAGTCACCAGCGCCGATGGTGCAGCGGTGCAGGAAGGGGAAGGCGAACTGTGGTTGAAACGTCCTAACCTATTTAACTGGAAAACCACATCACCTGACGAAAGTGCATTGATTTCTGACGGTAAAACGCTTTGGTTCTACAATCCGTTTGTTGAACAAGTCACGGCAACCTGGCTGAAAGATGCAACAGGCAATACGCCGTTTATTCTGATTACGCGTAACGACACCAGCGACTGGAATAAATACGATGTGCGCCAGAAAGGTGATGACTTTGAGCTTACGCCGAAATCAGCGAGCGGTAATCTGAAGCAGTTCGTGATTAACGTGACGACAAGCGGCACAATCAAGCAGTTTACCGCAACGGAACAAGATGGGCAGCGAAGCACTTATGTGCTGAAAAACCAGCAAAACGGCGCTGTTGATGCCGCGCAATTCACGTTCACACCGCCGAAAGGCGTCACGCTGGATGACCAGCGTCAGTGAGGCCAGAGTGAGCAACCTGTCACTTGATTTTTCCCATAATGAATTCCAACCGCTGGCCGCGCGTATGCGGCCTGCGACGTTGGCACAGTATATCGGCCAACAGCACCTGTTAGGGGCCGGTAAGCCTCTGCCACGAGCCATTGAGGCAGGGCAGTTGCACTCAATGATTCTCTGGGGGCCGCCAGGAACGGGAAAAACCACGCTGGCAGAACTGATTGGTCATTACGGGCAGGCTGATGTTGAACGTATTTCTGCCGTGACGTCCGGTATCAAGGAGATTCGTGAAGCGATTGAGCGTGCCCGTCAAAATCGCAATGCAGGGCGCCGCACTATTTTGTTTGTCGATGAAGTCCATCGTTTCAACAAAAGTCAGCAGGATGCGTTTCTGCCACATATCGAAGATGGAACGATCACCTTCATTGGTGCGACAACCGAAAACCCCTCTTTCGAACTCAATTCCGCATTGTTATCTCGTGCCCGCGTCTATTTGCTAAAAGCGCTGACGGCGGAAGATATCGAACAGGTCTTGCAGCAGGCCATGAGCGACAGCGAGCGAGGATATGGCGGACAGAATATTGTCCTGCCTGCCGACACCGCGCGAATGCTGGCCGAATTGGTCAACGGCGATGCCAGACGTGCGCTGAATAGTCTGGAAATGATGGTGGATATGGCGGAAATCGACGCGCAGGGCATACGTGTTCTGACGCCAGCACTCCTCAACGAAATCGCTGGCGAGCGTAGTGCCCGCTTTGATAAAAAAGGTGACCGATATTACGACCTGATTTCGGCGTTGCATAAATCGGTAAGAGGTTCTTCGCCGGATGCGGCGCTTTATTGGTACGCCAGAATCATCACCGCCGGTGGCGATCCGCTGTATGTTGCCCGACGACTGTTGGCGATTGCATCGGAAGATGTCGGCAATGCTGACCCGCGTGCGATGCAGGTGGCTATCTCCGCCTGGGATTGCTTCACTCGCGTCGGCCCGGCAGAAGGGGAGCGTGCTATTGCTCAGGCGATTGTTTATCTGGCCTGTGCCCCTAAAAGTAACGCTGTCTATAGCGCGTTTAAAGCCGCGATGCAGGATGCGCGCGAGAAGCCAGACTATGATGTTCCCGAGCATTTGCGTAATGCGCCTACCAAGTTAATGAAAGAAATGGGGCTCGGCGCAGAGTATCGGTACGCACACAATGAACCTAATGCCTATGCCGCTGGCGAGAGCTATTTTCCGCCGGAAATGGCCGATACGCACTATTACGCGCCGACCTCACGCGGCCTTGAGGGCAAAATTGGTGAAAAGCTCGCCTGGCTTGCCACTCAGGATCAAAATAGCCCGACAAAACGCTACCGTTGAACTAAGCGTTGCGGTAAGGTTATTACGGTATTTTCTGAAACCGGCCGCGTAGCGCGCCGTGTACGCCATTATTTCATCTGATAATCATAAGCACAGGATTAGCATGCTCGATCCCAATTTACTGCGTAATGAGCTAGACGCAGTCGCCGAAAAGTTACTGGCTCGCAGAGGCTTTAAGCTGGATGTTGAGACCCTGCGTAAGCAGGAAGAACGTCGTAAAGTATTGCAGGTAGAAACCGAAAACCTGCAGGCAGAGCGTAACTCCCGATCGAAAGAGATTGGTGCAGCGAAAGCACGCGGTGAAGATATCGAGCCTTTGCGTCGTGAAGTTAACACATTAGGCGAAAAACTGGATGCCGCGAAAGCCGAGCTGGATCAGTTGCAGAATGACATTCGCGATCTGGCGTTAACGATCCCGAACCTGCCGGACGACTCTGTGCCGCTTGGAAAGGATGACACGCAGAACCAGGAAGTGACTCGCTGGGGTGAGCCACGTAAGTACGATTTCCCGGTACGCGATCATGTGGAACTCGGTGAGATGGCTGCCGGGCTGGATTTTGCCGCTGCGGTGAAATTAACCGGTGCGCGTTTTGTCGTGATGAAAGGACAGATTGCCCGTCTGCATCGTGCGCTTGCCCAGTTCATGCTAGATTTGCACACACAGCAGCATGGCTATCAGGAAGCGTATGTCCCTTATCTGGTCAACCACGCCACGCTATACGGTACAGGCCAGCTGCCTAAGTTTGGTGAAGACCTGTTTCATACCACTCCGCTGAGCGAAGAAGCAGAAAGCAGCAGCTATGCGTTGATTCCGACGGCTGAAGTTCCGTTGACCAATCTGGTGCGTGACGAGATTCTTGATGAAGAATCCTTACCGTTGAAAATGACTGCACACACGCCGTGCTTCCGTTCAGAAGCTGGCTCGTATGGTCGTGATACGCGTGGGTTGATTCGTATGCACCAGTTTGACAAGGTTGAACTGGTACAAATCGTCCGTCCTGAAGATTCCATGCAGGCGTTGGAAGAATTGACGACTCACGCTGAAACTGTACTGCAACTGCTGCAATTACCTTATCGTAAGGTCTTGCTGTGTACGGGTGATATGGGCTTTGGCTCCACTAAAACTTACGATCTGGAAGTCTGGTTGCCGGCGCAGGATACGTACCGTGAAATCTCTTCCTGCTCAAACATGTGGGATTTCCAGGCGCGCCGTATGCAGGCTCGCTGCCGTAGTAAGTCCGATAAAAAGACTCGACTGGTTCACACGCTGAACGGTTCTGGTCTGGCAGTCGGACGTACACTAGTGGCCGTTCTGGAAAACTACCAGCAGGCTGATGGCCGTATTGAAGTTCCTGAAGTGCTGCGTCCGTATATGGGCGGCTTGGAATTTATTGGCTAATCGCAGTTACCTGAATCAAGCGCCTAAGGGCGCTTTTTTTATGCCATAGCGTCGGTAATATTTTTTCATCGTAAAAGTAGCGTATCAACCTGCATCACTTAATTTTTAAGTTAAAACTGATTTAAAATCAGTAAAATAGCAGCATCCTTTTTTTAGCGTGACGGCCTTCCTATGGACGTTGATGAATACTTTCAATCCATCATTTGAGAAAGGACTTTTAGCACTTTTTGCCCGGATTGACTTTTATATACGCAGTGGCATGATGCGCTCACTCTTCTCCGGTTGCTTGGTTATCCACTTCGCTATGTCTGCTTATTCCCGCCCAGTGCTGTTATTGCTCTGCGGACTTTTGCTGCTGACGGTTTGTATTGCGGTATTAAATACCCTGGTACCACTGTGGCTGAGTTATCAATCTCTTCCTGTCTGGCAGGTTGGCCTTGTTGGGTCATCCTACTTCGGCGGCAATTTGGTTGGCACGTTATTAGCCGGTAAGTTAATCAAACTTTATGGATTTAACCGTAGCTATTATTTCGCGGCTTTATTATTTGGTATTGCGATCGTTGGCCTCGGTATTTCTGGGGATATCGCTAGCTGGCTGTTCTGGCGCTTCCTTGCCGGTATCGGCTGTGCATTAATCTGGGTCGTGGTTGAAAGCGCCTTGTTATGTAGCGGAACGCCGACGCAGAGAGGGCAACTGCTGGCTGCTTATATGATCGCTTATTATCTCGGTAGCGTGATTGGACAGCTTCTGCTTGGCGTATTGCCAGCTGCGTTGCTGGGCGTGCTGCCGTGGATGGTTGCGCTAGTGACTTTGGCCGTATTACCACTGCTGTTTACTCGTCTCCCTACGCCACCAGAGCAGCAAGAAAAGCATATCAATATGTGGAAAATGCTGACGTATCGCAGTGCCCGTTTAGGCGTTCACGGCTGTATTATTTCCGGCGCAATTTTAGGATCGCTGTATGGCCTGATGCCGCTGTACCTCTCTCATCAGGGAATGAATGATGCGCAGGTTGGATACTGGATGGCGCTGTTGATCAGTTCTGGGATTATCGGTCAATGGCCTGTTGGACGTATGGCCGATCGATATGGCCGGCTGTTGGTTCTGCGGGTATTAGTCTTTGTGGTGATTATTGGCTGTATTGCAATGTTAAGCATTAGCCACTATGCGATGGCACCATCGCTGTTCCTGCTGGGATGTGCAGGGTTTACGCTGTATCCCGTTGCTATGTCGTGGGCATGTGAAAAAGTGCGCCCTGACGAACTGGTCGCGATGAATCAGGCGCTGCTCCTCAGCTACACGCTTGGCAGTCTTTGCGGACCAAGCGTTGCTGCGGTGTTGATGCAGAGCTACTCCGATCGATTGCTGTTTGTTCTGATCGCTGTTGTTGCCATGATCTACCTGATGCTGTTGCTCAGAAAGGCCGATCACCACCCAACGCCATTAGCTGCTGCTTGAGCCAGCGGCATCAAGGCTGGCCAACGAACTTTGTCCAGCTTCTACCATGTTATTCCACAGCGCTTCCGCTACTGGGCTAAGGCGCTGTTTTGCGTTTCGCACCAGATAAAATATGCTGGTTAGCTTTAAACGATCTGGGGCGACCGCAGCAAGCTTTCCTTTTTCAACCCAGGCGTTAGCATAATGATCGGGAAGAAAGCCAATATGGGTTCCTGCCAGCAGAAGCAGTAGGCTTCCCTCAAGATGCCAGGCCGTTTGGTGGAAACCTTGCTTTGATACAGGACCTAACTGTTTAGATATTTCGTTGAAGGCGTGTCCACCGATTAGCAATCGACGAGGATTTAATTCACCATTGATCCATTCGCGCTCTATAATTTCAGCATTTTCTGCTAGTGAATAAAAGTAACTGTGTTCAACGAATACAGGCTCATAAAAAATGTCTGAGGGAATATCATCGGGCAGGGCACTGAGAACAATGTCGAGATGTCCGTTTTTTAACCGCTCCATGAGTGGAAGGTATTCCATAATTTCAAGTTCGACATTAACTTCTGGGCTTTGGGCATAAAGCTGGGTTATCGCCTGAGATACAACATTATTGGGGTGGGTTGCAATGTTATCCAGACAGCCTAATTTGACTTTACCTATCAACTGATGCTTGATACGGGCTAGTCTGTTAGCAAAGTCATCAAGTGTGGAAATGACAGATTTTGCTTCCTGATAGACAACCTCACCTTCGGTCGTTAAGGCAAAACCACCACGTCCACGTTCACACAAGACAAGCCCGAGTGTATCCTCAAGGCGAGACAGGTAGTGACTGAGTACGGGCTGGCTTAAGCCTGTTGCGGCTTGTGCATTAGTAATCCCTTGTTTTTCAACAATTTTACAGAAAAGTTTTAACCAGCGAATCTCCAGTTTATCTAAGCGCATAGCATGTCCTTCGCATACATCACATATCTGAATGTTAACATCAAAATATATCTGTATTAATCGATATGAAACCCATTTATCGTGTTGTCACGCCACATCACTGATGTGGTTACCACAAAAAGTGTGGTTTTATGCGTCACATCAGGGTCTCTCATAAGCACAATGGTGTTGTTAGCTTGCTGACGGCACCATTGTTCTATACGCCGCCAGGCAACCTCTATAAAATATCACAACGATACAATAATTATTTGCTGCTTATTTAATGGAGGAAATATGTCTCACGGGAAAGCTGTGCCTGAAAAAGAACTACAGGAGCGGCAAATCTATGATTACGAATACGAAAAAGTTCCTGTCGAAGCAAGGAAAAGTTGGTATGTCATTGCCTTAATATGGCTGGCCGTAGGGATCGACATTTCTGGTTTGTTTCTCGGATCTTTTCTAAGTAGTGGATTGCCGTTTTCTCAGGCTGTCAGTGCCACACTTATTGGCTCCGCCTTACTGGGTATTCTTGCTGCATTATGTGCGAATGTTGGTTATGGCTGTGGGCTATCAACAACGCTACTGAGTATCTCTGTTTTTGGGCGACTAGGTGGGAAAGTGATCGGCGTATTCTCCGCTGTTTCACTGGTTGGATGGTTTGCCTTTCAACTCGATTTCTTTGGCGTGATGCTGCAAAAAGCACTGTTACATTATCAATTTGAACCTGGACGTTTTTTTATCCTGCTTTTCGGCATGATATTAATGGCACTGACGGCCATTTGGGGCGTTAGGGCGTTAGGGAAATTAAGCGTATTAAGTGTCCCGCTAATGCTTATACTCATCGTTTCAGGAATATCTCTCGCCGCTAACGGCCATTCTTCTCCTGCTGAAGTTGTCATTAAAAATCCGATAAGTTTAGGAAGTGCTATTTCTTACGTTGTTTCTATCTGGATAGTGGCGGCCAGTATCGTATCACCTGATATCGCTCGTTACTCCAGAACGCGTAAAGATGCCATATTAGGCTCAGGCTTAGGGTTCTTACTGGGAAACAGCGCAACGATTCTTGTTGCACTCATATTGACTCATATGGTTGGTAGTGACGATTTGGTTGAAATATTTTTCACCATAGGGCTTGGTGTTTCAGCGATTGTGATTTTAATTTTTGCGCAATGGACGACGAATAGCTCTAATCTAATTTCCGCCTCATTAGGTTTATCTGTTGTTATCAGAGTAATATCTCGGCCAATACTCGTTGTGTTGATGGCATTTGCGGGTCTTTTTCTGGCCTATAACGGGATGATTAATAACTTCACCCAGTTTCTGTCGTTACTCGGTGTTCTGATTTCCCCTATTGCAGGGGTTTACCTTGCTGAATATTACTTTTTTGATTCCTCGCGCCTAAAGCAGGATGCATCACAACCACCTTTACTGAATATTTGTGCCTCTATCGCATGGTTATGCGGCAGTTTTGTAAGCTTATTAACCGCTACAGATTTCTTTGATTTGTTTACGATCACATCCGTTTCTACATTGGATGGCATAATAATCAGCCTAGTGATGTATATCGCTATGCGGAAAATGTTCCCGCAGTTGGCAGAGTCTGCCCATTCGTTCTCTAAATCCTAGGTTGCTCAGTGGTTATTGGATAGGTAATGGTCCGCTATATTGATTTTGAAATGATAGATGATATCGCTCTGGGAGCGTCAATCCTTGGCACCGGCGGTGGTGGGGATCCTTATTTAGGATCGCTAATTGCGAAAAATGCTTTGCGCCATGGAAAGTCTGTAACGTTGTGCAATCTGGACGACGTAAAGGATAACGAGCTCTTTATCCCGTGCAGTACGATGGGTGCACCGACGGTTTCCGTAGAAAAAATCATTTCACCGCGGCAAATTCTCTTGGCATTTGAAACAATGGAGAACTATCTCGCTGAATCAGCATCTGGGACTTTTTCTATCGAAGTCGGCGGCATCAATTCGCTAATACCTTTAGTTGTTGCGGCTGCAAAAGGGCTACCTGTTATCGACTGTGACGCGATGGGGAGAGCCTTCCCCGAAGCGCAAATGGTGACTTTTTTCCTCGATGATTTAACCTCCGCACCGAATACATTGGCAGATGAGAAGGGCAATGCCGTCATTCTGAATCCCATAGATGGTATGTGGTCGGAACGGTTGGCCCGCGCGATTGTTGAACAAATGGGCGCAGCTTGCGCGATGTGCGATTACCCCTTACGCGGTAGTCAACTTAAGCGTAGCGCTATCAAAGGCACGCTGACGCTGGCGCAGGATATCGGAAGAATGCTGCGTCAGGCTCACCAGTCAGGCAGTCATCCAGTGCAGTCCCTGCTTACTGTGCTGAATGGTCATATCGTGGCATCTGGCAAGATTGTTGATGTAGCTCGGCGCACAACGGGCGGTTTTGCTCGGGGCAAAGTAGTGCTGGATGGTATGGGAAACGACAAAGGCGAATCGTTTACGGTGCTTTTCCAGAATGAGCTCCTGCTGGCTTATCGTTCGTCACAGACGGCTGAACCTACGCAGGATAATCTGCTGGCCGTTGTGCCTGATTTAATCTCCATAGTAGATAGTGAAACCGGACGTCCGATCATCACGGAACATTTACGTTATGGGCAGCGAGTTGATGTGATTGCCTATCCGTGCAATGACAAGTGGCGTACGCCAAAAGGGATTGACGTTGCGGGACCGGAGTATTTCGGTTATCCGGTGCAGTATGTACCGATAGAACTGCTTGCGAATCGCTGAGGCTTTCCCGATGTTACATAAAAATGATTACCGACTCGGGATTGATGTCGGTGGCACCAACACGGATGCGGCAATTTTAGATGCTAACCTGCGCTGCATTGCGACGGCCAAATTTCCTACCAGTATGGATATCTACAGCGGCATCGACCGGGTGATTGCTGAGGTATTGGCGCAGTCTGGCATCGCACCGCAGCATATTCGCTATGCGATGCTGGGTACAACCCAATGTACCAATGCGATTGTTGAGCGGAAAGGGCTGGATCGCGTTGGGTTATTGCGCCTGAGCCTGCCAAGTAGCGATAGCGTCCCGCCGCTGTGTGGCTGGGATGACGAGTGGCAAAGGACATTAGGCGAGCATTTCTACCAGATTCATGGCGGCTATGAATTCGATGGCCGAGAAATTCACGCTGTACTGCGGGATGAAGTGCTCGCGGTTTGTGACAAGATGCGCGGACATGTCGATAGCGTGGCTATCTGTGGCGTGTTTTCTCCCGTAAATAATGAGCAGGAACTGCTGGTTGCCCAGTGGGTGAATGCGGCATTACCGGATGTCTCTCTGTCGTTATCCCACTGGATAGGCAGCACAGGATTACTGGAAAGGGAAAACGCGACCATACTGAATGCGTCGTTGCAAAGCACCGCGAACCGTTTTGTTAACGGCTTTACGCAAGCGCTAGTTCGGCACGGTGTCAAGGCTACGCCATTCTTCGGGCAAAACGATGGCACATTGATGTCCGAGAGCATGGTGAAGCAGTATCCCATTTTGACGATGGCCTGTGGACCAACGAACTCGATTCGCGGAGCGTGCCACCTTTCCGGGCTGGATAATGCGTTGATTATCGATGTTGGCGGCACGACAACCGATATTGGCGTGTTGGTGAATGGCTTCCCGCGTGAATCGGCCATTGCCGTTGAAGTCGGTGATGTACGGACGAATTTCAGAATGCCGGACATTATTTCTATCGGCATTGGCGGTGGAACCTGCGTTCGGCAGTCTCAGGATGGAAAACTTACCCTTGGGCCGGATAGTGTCGGCTATCGCCTGCTTGAACAGGGTGTCAGCTTCGGCGGGGAGACGTTAACGCTCAGCGATATCATGCTGCAACTTCATCGTGAACGATGGATTGCGGATCTTCCTCATCCACTGCCAGAACTGGATAACGCACTTTGCCAGCAGGCTTATCGTCAGATGATTGAGAAAGTAGAAAGCGCTATCGATCGAATTAAATCGTCAAGCGCAGCAATCCCCGCCGTGCTTGTGGGCGGTGGCAGCATTTTACTGCCTGACGTTTTATCCGGTGTCAGTCAGGTCATGCGTCCGCAGAACTTTGATGCGGCTAATGCGGTTGGTGTGGCGTTAGGGGCGGTGGGCGCACAGATCGAACGCGTGGTTAAAATGCCGGATAACGATCGTGAAAAGATAAAAAACGAATTGCAGCAGCAAACCATTTGTCTTGCAGAAGAGATGGGAGCGAGGCCGGGCAGCGTTGAAATCATCGACTATCAGGAAATTCCGTTGGCGTATCTGCCGGGGAATGCGGTACAGGTGAAAATTAAGGCAGCAGGAAATCTGGCTTAGCGCAGCGTATTAACATTGCAGGGATGGTTTACCCGCCAAAATGAAAATAGCGCGCCGTGAGCGCGCTATTTTCTAGAAAATGTCAGAAGTTAGTACATGACCTTGTGACCGTAGCTTTCAAGAATCGATTTAACGCGATCCATCGTATCGGCCTTCGGCGGTTTAACGCCGTCTAATTTGTACTCTTCACCCATCGCAATCCATTTGTGTTTGCCAAGCTCATGGTAGGGGAGAAGCTCAATTTTCTCGATGTTCGTCATATCTTTGGTGAATTCGCCCAGCTTGTGTGCGGACGCATCATCGTCAGACCAACCGGGAACGACCACGTAACGTATCCAGGTGCGCTGGTTGCGCTTTGCCAAATAGCGAGCAAAATCGAGAGTACGGTGGTTGGATACGCCCACTAAATTCTGGTGTATGTCGTCATTCATTTGCTTCAGGTCGAGCATCACTAAATCGCTGACGTCCAATAGCTCGTCAATGACAGGGTCGTAACGACGCACGAACCCATTGGTGTCCAGACAGGTGTTGATGCCTTCTGCCTTACAGGCACGGAACCAGTCGCGCACAAATTCGGCCTGGAGAATAGCCTCGCCGCCGGATGCCGTTACGCCGCCGCCGGATGCATTCATAAAGTGGCGATAGGTCACGACTTCTTTCATGAGTTCTTCAACCGTTACTTCCTTACCGCTGTGCGTATCCCAGGTATCACGGTTATGGCAATACAGGCAGCGCATCAGGCAGCCTTGAAAGAAGATGATGAAACGGATGCCTGGGCCATCGACGGTGCCACAGGATTCAAAGGAGTGGATGCGACCGATAAGTGACATTGCGAGGTTTTCTCCAAATTTGACCGAACAATAGCGGTCTTTATGAGCGCAGTCATAAGAAGGCAGATGCTGCTCTGACAAGAGTTTCTGACAGAAGAACACCGTGTGACAGATGCTGCGTCGAATCTGTTTTGCGAGCCATCCACATAATGAGGGCAATATAGCGGGCTGGCAAAACAGGCTAACAATCTGAACGACAAGCGAGGGTGAGAAAAAGGCCCCACTGATGTGGAGCCTTTATTTTACGCCTTTTCAGACAGTCATGGAAATTAGATTGACTGTGTGAACGTACGGGTGATGACGTCTTGTTGCTGTTCTTTCGTCAGTGAGTTGAAACGCACTGCGTAGCCAGATACACGGATAGTCAACTGCGGATATTTCTCCGGATTTTCCATCGCATCAAGCAGCATTTCACGGTTCATGACGTTAACGTTCAGGTGCTGACCGCCTTCGATGCTGGCTTCGTGGTGGAAATAACCATCCATCAGGCCGGCAAGGTTAGCTTTACGTACGTTGTCGTCTTTACCTAACGCATTAGGTACGATGGAGAAGGTATAAGAAATACCATCTTTCGCGTAAGCAAACGGTAGTTTGGCAACAGAAGTCAGAGAAGCAACCGCGCCTTTCTGGTCACGACCGTGCATTGGGTTAGCACCTGGTCCGAACGGAGCACCTGCGCGGCGACCATCTGGCGTGTTACCCGTTTTCTTACCATATACCACGTTAGAGGTGATGGTCAGAACAGACTGTGTTGGTGTTGCACCACGGTAGGTATTCAGTTTCTGAATTTTCTTCATGAAACGTTCAACCAAGTCACAAGCCAGTTCATCTACGCGAGCATCGTTGTTACCGAATTGCGGATATTCGCCTTCGATATCAAAGTCGATAGCTAGGCCATCTTCATCACGAATTGGTTTAACTTTGGCATATTTGATGGCAGACAGGGAGTCAGCCGCAACAGACAGACCCGCGATACCACACGCCATGGTACGGAACACGTCACGATCGTGCAGTGCCATCAGCGCCGCTTCGTAGCTGTATTTGTCATGCATGTAGTGGATGATGTTCAGAGAGGTGACATACTGCTTAGCCAGCCAATCCATGAAGTGGTCCATACGTTCCATCACTTCGTCGAAGTTCAGAACGTCGCCTTTGATTGGTTCTGATTTCGGACCAACCTGCATTTTCAGTTTTTCGTCCACGCCGCCATTGATCGCATACAGCATGGTTTTCGCCAGGTTTGCGCGAGCACCGAAAAATTGCATTTGTTTGCCAACGATCATCGGGCTTACGCAACAAGCAATCGCGTAGTCATCGTTGTTAAAGTCAGGACGCATCAGATCGTCATTCTCGTATTGCAGAGAAGAGGTATCGATGGAGACTTTAGCCGCATAGTTTTTAAAGCTTTGTGGCAGTTTTTCAGACCACAGAATGGTCATGTTCGGCTCTGGAGACGGCCCCATGGTGTACAGGGTGTTCAGGAAGCGGAAGCTGGTTTTGCTCACCAGTGTACGACCATCTAGACCCATACCAGCCAGAGATTCTGTTGCCCAGATCGGGTCACCAGAGAACAGCTCATCATACTCAGGTGTACGCAGGAAACGCACCATACGCAGTTTCATGACCAGGTGGTCAATCATTTCCTGAGCTTCTTCTTCAGTGATTTTGCCTGCTTTCAGGTCGCGCTCAAGGTAGATATCCAGGAAGGTAGAGACACGTCCGAAGGACATTGCCGCCCCATTCTGTGATTTCACCGCAGCCAGATAGCCGAAGTAAGTCCACTGAACGGCTTCCTGAGAAGTCACCGCCGGGCCAGAGATATCACAGCCGTACTTCGCTGCCATTTCTTTAATTTGGCTCAACGCATGATGCTGATCGGCAATTTCTTCACGCAGACGGATCGTTGCTTCCAGATCTTCGCCGTTTTCCAGTTTGTTTTGCAGCGACGTGAATTGAGCAAACTTGTCTTTCATCAGGTAGTCGATACCGTACAGCGCAACGCGACGGTAGTCACCGATGATACGGCCACGGCCATACGCATCTGGCAGACCTGTCAGAATACCAGATTTACGACAACGCAGGATGTCTGGGGTGTAAACATCGAACACGCCCTGGTTGTGCGTTTTGCGGTATTCAGTGAAGATTTTTTTCAATTGAGGATCCAGTTCACGACCGTAAACTTTGCATGAACCTTCAACCATTTTGATGCCGCCGAACGGAATTAATGCACGTTTCAGCGGAGCGTCGGTCTGAAGACCGACGATTTTTTCCAGACCTTTGTTGATGTATCCCGCGTCGTGAGACGTGATCGTTGCAGCAACATTGGTATCAAAATCAACAGGGGCGTGAGTACGGTTTTCCTGTTTGATGCCTTCCATGACGCTGTCCCACAGCGCTGAGGTCGCTTTGGTTGCGCCAGCCAGGAAAGACTCATCACCTTCATACGGCGTGTAGTTTTTCTGGATAAAGTCACGAACATTGACGTTATCCTGCCATTCACCTTTGCTAAAGCCTTGCCATGCATTGGCCAATTTTTCATTCAGCTCGGTCATTTTACACCTACCTTTGATATGGATTTCTTAAAACCCGACGTTGCGGCCGATTGCACCTTAGTGGTGCTTGTCTCCACCGCGCAAATAAATTACCCAATATGTCAAACCGACCATTACGCCGCCGCCGATGATGTTCCCTAGGGTGACGGGAATCAGGTTATCGGTAATGAAGTGGCTAACGGTTAAATGTTCAAACTGAGACGGCACCATGCCAATGGCATTCCAGAATTCTGGGGCCGCAAAATTTTTGATAACGATGCCCATAGGAATCATGAACATGTTGGCGATACTGTGCTCAAAGCCGCTGGAAACGAACATGGCGACAGGCAGAATCATGGCAAACATTTTGTCGGTAAGCGTACGGCCGGAATAGCTCATCCACACGGCCAGACAAACTAGCAGGTTGGCTAGAATCCCCAGACACAGCGCTTCAACAAACGTGTGTTCAAGTTTGTGTTCAGCTGTTTGCAGGACGTTAAGCCCCCACGCACCGTTTGCGACCATGTGCTCTCCCGAGAACCAGATAAGCCCAACGAAGAAAAGTGCGCCAATCAGGTTGCCGACATAGACATTTGCCCAGTTACAGGCTAGTTGCTTCCAGGTAATACGTCCACTGGCTTTGGCAATCACGATGAGAACGGTTGAGGTAAACAAGTCCGCACCGCAAACGACCACCAACATGAGGCCAAGGGAGAAACAGATACCACCGATCAATTTCGCGATACCGAAAGGCATCGTCGCGGTTCCCGTGGTGGCCGTAATATAAAAGACGAAGGCGATCGAAATAAACACACCCGCTGTGATCGCTAAATAAAACGTCGTACACGGTTGTTTGGTAGCTTTATAGACTCCGGCGTCTTCAGCAACTTTTGCCATCGCGGCCGGGAGTAATAGAGTAAAGGGGTTGTCAGCTTTCACACTAACTCTCTCTTAAAAATTATCAGCGTTGAGATACTAACAAAGCAGTATACGGTAAAATTTGACGTGGATCATATTGCAAGAAATTAACAGGTTGGTGGGGAGGGTGGGATACTGGGGTTTTATAGTTAATCTATTGAATTTTATAATAAAAAAATATTTTAAATTTTACAAAAAGAGTTGAATGGCATACGTTAAACCTACCGATTTAGCGTTAATAAAAATCATGTTTTGTAGAATTTCAGTACCACCTTGTCGATGTAATTTAATTAAAAATTCACCATTCAATAACAATGTTCTGATTATGCATTACGAATAATAAATATTGCCCTTTGGACAATAAAATAGCCCTTTAAGATAAAGGGCTATTTGTCGGTTGCTATTTGTACTCGATCGCACTCATCAATATAAGACGCGTGCTGACGGCATCACTCTGGCATTATTTTGCTTGCCAATAACGACGTTTCGCCTGTTGCAGTTTTTCATAGGCGGCCAGCAGCGATTGGTGCGCAGGTAAAGAAGCAAAAGTGTCATCCACGGCAAACAGACCATAGAAGCACGTTTCGCCAGCGACGGCGGCACTGGCGGCATCGACCGTCTCACTGCCGTACATTTTGGTAAAGGCATCGTAGTATTCTGCCGGATCGCGTTCAGGCTCTTGCGCCAGTAACAACAGCGTTTGCAGGCAACGGTAGTAGTTGCTGCGCTGTGCCGTAAAGACGGAGTCGTTGAAATCCTGCGTCCACTCTGTCCAGGTCAGCGCCTGATCCAGATCGCCGCCAGCCAGAGCCAGCATGGCTTTCAATTCGCCAACGCGCAGTGTGAGCCAACCATTATCTTTGCCAGTGGCAATACCAAGCAGCTCGCGTATGCGGGTGAAGTCATCCAGCCCTTCGTCGTCCAACTGCTGCAACAGGGCAAGATAATCTTCTTGTTCCCACTTGCTGTCAGGCAGCGCTAGCAGCGTGTCACGCAGGTGAGCACCCATGCTGTTATTGGCTAACAACAGATCGTCGGCAGGGTAGATGTCCGACATTCCCGGCACGATGATGCGGCAGGCATAAACGGCCAGATGCTCATAGTCAGCAATGTAGACTTCTTTATCTTCCTGCTTGAAGATCGCCATCAATGTAGCGAATTCTTCTTCCGTTGATCCTTTAAAGCTCCAGTCAGCAAATTCATAATCCGCTGTTTTCTTGAACGTATCCCAGGAGATCAGACCGCTGGAATCGATAAAGTGGGTTTCCAGATTGGCGTGCTCGGCCACTTCTTCATCATCGAACGTCGGCGGGGTGAACACGTCCAGATCTTTCAGGCCGCGACCTTGCAGCAGTTCGGTAACGGTACGCTCCAGCGCTACGCCGAAGTCAGGGTGTGCGCCGAAGGAGGCAAAACAGGTGCCGTTAGCGGGGTTAAACAGCACCACGCAGATAACCGGATATTTCCCGCCCAGTGAGGCATCGTAAGAGAAAATCGGGAAACCTTCTTTTTCCAACGTTGCAATCGCTTCGACCACGCCAGGGTAGCGGTTCAGCACCTCTTGCGGAATTTCTGGCAGGCTGATGGACTCGGCAATTATGCGGTTCTTGATGCTGCGCTCAAACACTTCAGACAGCCCCTGAACGCGAGCTTCGTTGGCGGTGTTACCTGCAGACATCCCGTTAGAAACGTATAGGTTACCGATGATGTTCATCGGGATATAGACGGTTTGCTGATCGGACTGACGTGTAAATGGCAGCGCGCAAATGCCTCTGTCGGCATTGCCAGATTGCAGATCGATCAGATCGCTGGCGCTCAATTCCTGCTCAGGATCGTAAAACTGGTGCAGACGGGCATCCAGAATGCCTTCCGGCAACGCATCATCCTCTGGAATTGGGAACCATTTTTCATTCGGGTAGTGAACGAAATCGCCATTAGCGATGTTTTTGCCGAGATAGAAGTCAGCAAAGAAATAGTTGGTAGACAGACGCTCGAAATACTCGCCTAACGCAGAGGCCAGCGCCGCTTTCTTACTGGCACCTTTACCGTTAGTGAAGCAAAGCGGGCAATCGCGGTCTCGAATATGGACAGACCAGACGTTTGGTACTGGGTTCAGCCATGACGCTTCTTCGATGTTAAACCCCAGGTCCTGGAGCTGTTGTTGAAAACGGGCGATGGAATCTTCCAGGGCGGCGTCTTTGCCTGGGATAAACGTTTGAGTCATGGTGTTCACTCTTATCGAGATTAGCGGAAGCGGCATGATACGGATTTTTCTGTTCAGACTCTATTTATTCATAACCGATCGGCAACAGTGAAAAAGAACAGACTGCGTAACGTGCCGTTTTGCATAATGAAAGCGCAATAAGCGTTGCAGCCGCGATTGACGAGTGATAAAACCGATAGCAGGGTAAAAGTAGTGTGGTTATGGCGGTCGTTCCGTTATAACTACTATCTTGTAACAGCGGTATTTTTATAACCGTCAGGTTTATAAAAATGGTATTTGTAACAACGGTGATAAAAAGAGCCGCTATTTTTCAGGTGTGGTGAGGGGAAATGACTCAGATTTTTAATTTTAGCGCCGGTCCAGCAATGCTGCCGGTTGAAGTACTGCGTCGTGCTGAACAGGAATTGTGTAATTGGAATGGCCTGGGCACATCGGTTATGGAAATCAGCCACCGCAGTAAAGAGTTTATGCAGGTTGCCGCTGAATCCGAACAAGATCTGCGTGATTTGCTGAAAATCCCCTCCAACTACAAAGTGCTCTTTTGCCACGGTGGTGCGCGTGCGCAATTCGCCGCAGTGCCGTTAAATCTCCTGGGCGAACGCTCAACAGCCGACTACATCGACGGTGGATATTGGGCACACAGCGCAATCAATGAAGCAGAAAAGTACTGCACACCTAACGTGATTGACGTGAAAACACGCGTAGGCGATCTGCGCGGCATTAAGCCGATGCGCGAATGGAAATTGTCTGATGACGCCGCGTTTGTACATTACTGTCCAAATGAAACCATTGACGGTATTGCGATCGAAGAAGAGCCAGATTTTGGCGATAAAATTGTGGTTGCCGACTATTCTTCCAGCATCCTGTCTCGCCGTATTGACGTTAGCCGTTACGGCGTGATCTATGCTGGCGCACAGAAAAATATCGGCCCGGCCGGTCTGACGCTGGTCATCGTACGTGAAGATTTGCTGGGCAAAGCGCGCCGTGAGCTGCCATCGATTCTGGATTATCAGGTTCTGGCGGACAATGACTCGATGTTTAACACGCCGCCAACGTTTGCCTGGTACCTGTCCGGCATGGTCTTCAAATGGCTGAAAGAGTACGGCGGTCTGGCTGAAATGGAAAAACGTAACCAAGAGAAAGCCGACCTGCTGTATAGCGCGATTGACGGTAACGATTTCTATCGTAATGACGTCGCGGTAGCGAACCGTTCTCGCATGAATGTGCCGTTCCTGCTGGCGGACTCTGCGCTGGATAAAGTCTTCCTGGAAGAATCAGTTGCTGCGGGTCTGCACGCGCTGAAAGGCCATCGCGTAGTGGGCGGCATGCGTGCTTCTATCTACAATGCGATGCCGTTGGAAGGCGTGAAAGCGCTGACGGAATTTATGGCTGACTTCGCTCGTCGCCACGGTTGATTAAGACCGCCCCTCGATACATTTTGATCAGCCCCGGACTTTCCGGGGTTTTTATGTCCACGTTGAAAGAATAGGCTTTACATGCAGGAATCCCTGACGCTACAACCCATCAAACTGATTAACGGTACCCTTAACCTTCCTGGCTCAAAAAGCGTCTCTAACCGTGCGCTTTTGCTGGCGGCCTTGGCTGAAGGAAAGACCCGGCTGACTAACCTGTTAGACAGTGACGATGTCCGCCATATGCTTACCGCTCTAACGGCGTTGGGAGTGGAATATCATCTGTCGTCTGACCGGACCGTGTGTGAGATTACGGGGCTGGGTGGCGCGTTTACGGCATCGCAACCGCTGGAACTGTTTTTAGGGAATGCAGGTACAGCGATGCGCCCACTGGCTGCCGCGCTGTGTCTGACAGATGGCGATATTGTGCTGACCGGCGAACCGCGGATGAAAGAGCGCCCGATCGGGCATCTGGTCGATGCACTGCGTCAGGGCGGGGCGAAAATTGACTATCTGGAGCAGGAAAACTACCCACCGCTTCGTCTGCACGGTGGTTTTCAGGGCGGCGAAATCAGCGTAGATGGCAGCGTATCAAGCCAGTTCTTGACCGCATTGCTGATGACTGCGCCTCTGGCCGTGCAGGATACGCAAATCAGCATTCAGGGCGATTTGGTTTCCAAACCGTATATCGATATCACGCTGCATATGATGAAAGCGTTTGGCATTGAAGTGCGTCATGAAAACTATCAGCGATTCTTCGTGGCGGGTCGCCAGCAGTATTGCTCACCGGGTGACTATCTGGTGGAAGGTGATGCGTCATCGGCTTCTTACTTCCTAGCCGCCGCGGCGATTAAAGGCGGTGTTGTACGTGTGACCGGCGTAGGCCGTAATAGCGTACAGGGCGACATTCGCTTTGCTGACGTGTTGGAAAAGATGGGCGCGACCGTGCGCTGGGGGGAGGATTATATCGAATGCGAACGCGGTGAGCTGCACGCGATCGACATGGATATGAACCACATTCCTGATGCTGCGATGACCATCGCGACGGCGGCGCTTTTCGCTCAAGGTGGCACCACTACGCTGCGTAATATCTACAACTGGCGCGTGAAAGAAACCGATCGTCTGGCGGCAATGGCGATTGAACTGCGTAAAGTTGGCGCGGAAGTGGAAGAGGGTAATGACTATATTCGCATTACTCCGCCGACCAAGCTGAAAGCGGCAGAAATCGGCACGTACAACGATCATCGTATGGCGATGTGTTTCTCGCTGGTGGCGCTATCGGATACGCCAGTTACGATTCTGGATCCGAAATGTACGGCTAAAACCTTCCCTGACTACTTCGAACAGCTGGCACGCCTCAGCGAGTTTGCCTGATCTCTCTCTAAGGCACGGTTTCCGTGCCTTTTTTCTCTATCGATTTCTCCGAGCTACGCTCAGCTTTTCTTCTGAAATTGCGTACCGCGTTCAGAGAATGCCTTATTTTTCCCGCCATTCCGGCATTGGGGTAACCTTTCTGTGTATTGATGCGTATAATGATGCTCCGTGATGCCATAAAACGGCATAAGCGGAACTTCCCAGTATTAAAGGAGAGAGAGATGACGGTGATGGCACCGGTAATTACGGTTGACGGACCGAGCGGCGTAGGCAAAGGTACCTTGTGTAAGGCATTGGCTGAGGCTTTACAATGGAACCTGCTGGACTCGGGGGCTATCTATCGTGTTTTGGCTCTGGCGGCATTGCACCACCATGTGGATATCAGTTCGGAAGACGCGCTGGTTCCGCTGGCCTCTCATCTTGATGTGCGTTTTGTTGCAGAAGACGGGCAGCTGAAAGTTATCCTGGAAGGTGAAGACGTTAGCCATGAAATTCGTACCGAAGCGGTCGGCAACACGGCGTCTCAGGCTGCGGCTTTCCCTCGCGTTCGTGAAGCATTATTACGTCGGCAGCGTGCATTTCGCGAGGCCCCAGGGTTGATTGCTGACGGCAGAGACATGGGAACGGTAGTCTTTCCTGATGCCCCAGTGAAGATTTTTTTGGATGCCAGTGCGGAAGAACGTGCACAACGTCGCATGCTACAGTTGCAGGGGAAGGGCTTTAATGTTAACTTTGAACGTCTTTTGTCTGAGATAAAAGAACGGGATGAGCGCGATCGCAGCCGCCCCGTTGCGCCGTTAGTGCCTGCTGCCGATGCGTTGGTGCTAGATTCAACGGAAATGACGATCGATGAAGTGATAGCGCGCGCGTTGGTTTATGCCCGCGAAATTTTAGCGTAATCACAGAAAACTGAATTTTTACCTCGCTGTAAGGATGCACAGCGGGGCATGTTAAACAACCCCATCGAGCAGGATGCCAGATGGACGTTAAAATGAAACCCTTAAGATTATCAAACATGACTGAATCTTTTGCTCAACTCTTTGAAGAATCCCTGAAAGAAATCGAAACCCGTCCTGGTTCCATCGTACGTGGCGTTGTTGTTTCTATTGATAAAGATGTCGTACTGGTTGACGCTGGTCTGAAATCTGAATCTGCCATTCCGATCGAGCAATTCAAGAACGCACAAGGCGAACTGGAAATTCAGGTTGGTGATGAAGTTGACGTTGCTCTGGACGCTATCGAAGATGGCTTCGGTGAAACGCTGCTTTCTCGCGAAAAAGCTAAACGTCATGAAGCATGGCTGACGCTGGAAAAAGCTTACGAAGAAGCTGCAACTGTTACCGGTATTATCAACGGTAAAGTTAAAGGCGGTTTCACTGTTGAGCTGAACGGCATTCGCGCGTTCCTGCCAGGTTCTCTGGTAGACGTTCGTCCGGTTCGCGACACGCTGCATCTGGAAGGCAAAGAGCTTGAGTTCAAAGTTATCAAGCTGGATCAGAAACGCAACAACGTTGTTGTTTCCCGCCGTGCAGTTATCGAATCTGAAAACAGTGCTGAGCGCGATCAACTGCTGGAAAACCTGCAGGAAGGCATGGAAGTTAAAGGTATCGTTAAGAACCTTACTGACTACGGTGCATTCGTTGATCTGGGCGGCGTTGATGGCCTGCTGCATATCACTGATATGGCTTGGAAACGTGTTAAACATCCAAGCGAAATCGTCAATGTGGGCGACGAAATCACTGTTAAAGTGCTGAAATTCGACCGCGAACGTACCCGTGTGTCTCTGGGTCTGAAACAGCTGGGCGAAGATCCATGGGTCGCTATCGCTAAGCGTTACCCAGAAAGCACGCGTCTGACTGGCCGCGTAACCAACCTGACTGACTACGGCTGCTTCGTTGAAATCGAAGAAGGCGTTGAAGGTCTGGTGCACGTTTCCGAAATGGATTGGACCAACAAAAACATCCACCCATCCAAAGTTGTTAACGTTGGTGATGTAGTGGAAGTCATGGTTCTGGACATCGACGAAGAACGTCGTCGTATCTCTCTGGGCCTGAAACAGTGCAAATCTAACCCATGGCAGCTGTTCGCAGAAACCCACAACAAGGGCGACCGCGTTGAAGGTAAAATCAAGTCTATCACTGACTTTGGTATCTTCATCGGTCTGGACGGCGGCATCGACGGTCTGGTTCACCTGTCCGACATCTCCTGGAACGTGGCTGGCGAAGAAGCCGTTCGCGACTTCAAGAAAGGTGATGAAATCGCCGCTGTTGTTCTGCAGGTTGACGCAGAGCGCGAGCGTATCTCCCTGGGTGTGAAACAACTGTCTGAAGACCCGTTCAATAACTACCTGTCTGTTAACAAGAAAGGTGCTATTGTTACTGGTAAAGTTACAGCAGTTGACGCCAAAGGTGCTACAGTTGAATTAGCAGACGGTGTTGAAGGCTATCTGCGTGCTTCTGACGCTTCACGTGACCGTGTTGAAGATGCAACTCTGGTACTGAGCGTTGGCGACAGCGTTGAAGCGAAATACACCGGTGTTGATCGTAAAAACCGCGTTGTTAGCCTGTCTGTTCGTGCGAAAGACGAAGCTGACGAGAAAGATGCAATCGCAACTGTTAACAACAAGCCGGAAGAAAACAATTTCTCCAGCGCGATGGCAGAAGCGTTCAAAGCAGCTAAAGGCGAGTAATCACTACGGTGGAATGAGCAACGTAAGTTGCTCATTCTTGTAACGGTAGTCAGTTATCCTGGTTATTGATAACCGCACTTGGAGGAGCTATGACCAAGTCTGAACTTATTGAAAGGCTTGCTGGACAGCAATCTCATATCCCAGCCAAAGTGGTTGAGGATGCAGTGAAAGAAATGCTCGAACAAATGGCTTCTACGCTAGCCGAAGGCGACCGTATTGAAATCCGTGGGTTTGGCAGTTTTTCACTTCACTACCGTGCACCGCGTGTAGGTCGTAATCCGAAAACGGGTGACAAAGTTGAGTTGGAAGGTAAGTACGTCCCTCACTTTAAACCGGGCAAGGAACTCCGCGACCGCGCTAATATTTACGGCTAATCGTTAGTCTTAAATACCAGCCTTATAAAAGCACCCATCTCGGGTGCTTTTTTACATTTATAACCATCATCTTCTCCACACTTCCATCGTCATGACGTGGTTATCTGACATCGGATATATCATCCCGCGTTATCAACGACTGACAACGCGGGGACAGGTTTACTTATTGTGACGCTCTTTTAGGCGATTGATGATGGTCGCCAGATCTAAATCCTGATCCTGCAACAGCACCAGCAGGTGGTACATTAAATCCGCGGCTTCGTTGGTCAGTTCTTCGCGGTCATGCACCGTCGCTGCTAATGCAGCTTCCAATCCTTCCTCACCGACTTTCTGCGCAATGCGCTTGGTGCCGCTGGCATACAGACGTGCAGTGTAAGAACTATCCGGGTCAGCATGCTTACGCTCGGCCAGCAGTTGCTCTAACTGATAGAGGAACGTCCAGTCGCTGGCAGCAGGCGAGAAGCAGCTGCTTGTGCCAAGGTGACAGGTTGGTCCGATAGGATTGACCAGAATCAGCAGCGTGTCGTTATCGCAGTCTGGCGTGATAGAGATGACATTCAGAAAATGGCCGGAAGATTCGCCTTTCGTCCACAGACGCTGCTTGGTGCGTGAAAAGAACGTAACTTTTCCGCTCTCTTCCGTGGCCTGTAAGGCATCCTGATTCATGTAGCCCAGCATCAACACTTCACCGGACACCGCATGTTGCACGACAGCTGGCAGCATACCGTCCGTTTTTTCCCAATCGAGTTGGTTTCGTTGTTCGTCGTTTAGAAAAACTGCTTCGCTTAACACACTCGAATCTCCACACCTTGTTGCTTAAGATATTGTTTCAGTTCGCCAATATTAATAATTTGCTTGTGAAACACCGATGCGGCCAGCGCGCCATCAACATGGGCGGTTTGGAACGCATCCAGAAAATGCTCCATGGTGCCTGCGCCGCCGGAAGCAATAAGCGGAACATTGCAGACATCACGCACCAGATTTAACTGGTGTAAATCGTAGCCGTTGCGCACGCCGTCCTGATTCATCATGTTCAGGACAATCTCACCCGCACCGCGCTTCTGCACTTCTTCTACCCAATCCAGCGTTTCCCAGGTGGTGACCTTGGTTCGCGCTTCATCACCCGTGTATTGATTGACATGGTAGCGACCTGTCGCAGCATCGTGCCAGGTATCAATCCCGACGACGATGCACTGCACGCCATAACGATCGGCAAGGCGGGTGATCAGCTCAGGATCGGCCAGCGCCGGTGAGTTAATGGAGATTTTATCCGCGCCGAAAGAGAGGATTTGACCTGCTTCTTCCACGCTTTTAATGCCGCCAGCTACGCAGAAAGGAATATCAATCACTTCCGCGACACGGGATACCCAGCTTTTATCGACCACACGGCCGTCGGAAGAGGCGGTGATATCATAAAAGACTAACTCATCGGCCCCTTCCTGCGCGTAGCGCTGCGCCAGCGGTACGATGTCACCGATGATTTCGTGATTGCGGAACTGTACGCCTTTGACGACCTGACCGTTACGCACGTCCAGACAGGGGATTATCCGTTTTGCCAGCATGAAATAGCCTCCGCGACGTTGAATTTACCTTCTAGCAGCGCACGACCCACGATCACGCCCTGCACACCGCTGCCGCGTAAATTGGCAATATCCGTCAGATTACCGATGCCGCCAGATGCCTGAAAGGCAATCTGCGGGTAGTGCTGGCTGATTTCACGATAGAGCTCGACGTTGGAACCGCTCAGCGTACCGTCGCGAGAAATGTCGGTACACAGTACATGTTTCAGGCCGAACGGCAGATATTGTTCGACGACCTGCTCAAGCGTGGCGTCTGAATTTTCCTGCCAGCCGCTGATGGCGACGAACTTTGTGCCGTTGGCGTCGATACGCACGTCCAGTGCCAGCACCAGTGCTTCTGCGCCGTAGCGGGTGAACCATTGCTGAACGAGTTCCGGCTGCTTAACCGCGGTGGAGCCGATAACGACACGGCTGGCACCGGCTTTTAATAACGCTTCCACGTCCTGTTCGGTGCGGATACCGCCGCCGATTTGAACCGGTACGCTAACGCCTGCCAACAGCGTGGTTAACAAGGGGATCTGGCGAGCAGAGGGATCTTTTGCACCAGTCAAATCCACCAAATGCAGCACGCCTGCGCCTTGCTGCTGGTAATCCTGTAAACGAGGAAGCGGATCGCTGCCGTACTGGCGCTGTTGGCCATAATCGCCCTGATGCAGACGGACAACCTGTCCATCAATCAGATCTAATGCGGGAATAATCATGACGCTCTACATCTCCAGAAAGTTTTTCAGCAGCTGCGCGCCCGCAGCACCCGAACGCTCAGGGTGGAACTGCACGCCAAAGAAGTTATCTTTTTCCAGCGCGGCGGTGAAGGCTTCGCCATAGTTGGCTTGTGCAATCGTGTTTTCGCAGACCGGCATGGCATAGCTGTGAACGAAATAGAAATAGGCACCGTCATCGATATCGCGGAACAAACGATGTCCGGCCTTCGGAATGACCTGATTCCAGCCCATATGTGGCAGCGGTAAGCCGCGGTCAACCATCTTTTTCACTGGCGTATCGACAATCCCCAACGTTGGGATGCCACCGTTTTCGTCGCTGTTTGTGCCCAGCAACTGCATGCCGAGGCAAATACCGAGAACGGGCTGGGTACAGGCCTTGATCAACGCAATCAGGTCGCGTTCTTCCAGTTGATTCATCGCGGCTTGCGCGGTGCCAACCCCCGGCAGAAACAGCTTGTCCGCTTGCAGGACAATCTCGGCCTCACGGCTCACAACGGGCGTATACCCCAACCGCTGCACGGCATAGGTCACCGAAGAGAGGTTAGCGCAGCCGGTATCAAGAATGACGACCTTCATCAGAGCACTCCTTTCGAACTCGGCAGCGTATCACCCTCGACGCGAATGGCCTGACGCAGCGTGCGTCCGAAGACTTTAAACAGGCTTTCCACACGGTGATGATCGTTACGCCCCTTGGTTTTCAGGTGCAGCGTACAGGCCATGGAATAAGACAGCGAGCGGAAGAAGTGTTCGACCATTTCCGTACTCAGATCGCCGACGCGCTGGTAGCTGAATTCCGCTTTGTATTCCAGATGCGGACGCCCTGAAATATCCAGTGCGCAGCGTGCCAGACACTCATCCATCGGCAGAACGAAGCCAAAACGGCCAATGCCGCGTTTGTCGCCCAGCGCTTTATTCAGGGCTTCGCCCAGTGCCAGACCGGTATCTTCCACCGTGTGGTGATCGTCAATGTACAGGTCGCCTTTCACTTCAATGTTCATGCGGAACCCGCCGTGGGTGGCGATTTGATCCAGCATGTGATCGAAGAAGCCGACGCCGGTGTTGATTTTGCTGCCGCCTTCCTGATCCAGCCAGACGTTCACATCAATCGCGGTTTCACGCGTGACACGGTTGACGTGTGCATGACGGTCACGCTTGGTCAATTGGTTGGTAATGGCTTGCCAGTTCAGTCCACCGCGTTGGTAGAGCAGGCCGGTTATGCCCATATTCTGCGCCAGTTGAATATCGGTCTGGCGGTCGCCGATGACGTAGCTATTCGCCACATCCATTAGGCCATTATTCAAATAGGCGGTCACCAGTTCGGTTTTGGGTTTGCGGCAGGTGCAGTTATCCGCTGGCAAATGCGGGCAAATCAGCACGTGCTCAAAATGGATACCCTGCGATGTCAGAATCTGCATCATCAGGTTGTGCGGTGGATCGAAGGTTTCCTGCGGAAAACTATCGGTTCCCAGACCATCCTGATTGGTGATCATCACCAGCGTATAGCCCGCTTTTTGCAGCGCCAGCAGCGAGGGGATGACATCTGGTTCCAGCGCCAGTTTATCCAGACGGTCAACCTGAAAATCCTCAGGCGGTTCAGCAATCAGTGTTCCGTCACGGTCGATAAAGAGGTATTTCTGGCCCACGTGAGCTCCTTAAAATTAAGCGTTGATGCCCGGCAATGATTGTAATGCAGCAACAACGCGTTCACATTCGTAGCGGTTGCCGATAGTAATGCGCAAACAGCCTGCGAGGCTCGGTTGCTTATTTTGGTCACGCAGAATAATGCCTTGATCCCACAGCGTTTTAAATACAGAAGGGGAGGCGGTAAAGCGCACCAGCAGATAATTACTCTCGCTGGGGAAGATTTCTTCAATGCAGGGAATGTCTTTTAAGGCATAGCTTAGCCAGCGGCGAGCGGAGGTAATTTCCTCAACATTCGCCTTCATTTTAGCGATCCCTTCGTGGCTCAGCGCCTGCGCGGCGATATCTGCCACCGGGGTGGACAGCGGATAAGGGGCAATCACCTTCAGCAGAAGCTGAATCACGTCAGGGTTCGCCAGCGTGAAGCCACAGCGCAGTCCGGCGAGTGAAAAGGCTTTTGACAAGGTACGCAGAATCACCAAATGAGGAAACTCGGCCAGCCAGACTGAGGTGGTCGCCTGCGGACAGAATTCAATATAGGCTTCATCGATAACGACCAGCGCTTTGCCCTGTGCTAGCGTGAGCAACTGGCGTAAATCCTCCCGTGCAATCAGGTTGCCGGTTGGGTTATTTGGGCTGCATACGTAAATGACTTTGGTGCCGTCCAACTGCGCTTCAATCGCGTCGAGATCCAACTGCCAGTCTGATTTGCTGGCTACGGTGCGGCGTTCCACGCCAAATGTCTCGGCGCTGACGGCGTACATGCCGTAGGTTGGCGGACAGAACAGGATGGCATCTTTTCCCGGTTCGCAGAACGCGCGGATCAGTAGCTCGATACCTTCGTCGGCACCGCGGCTGACCAGAACCTGCTCCGGCGCTACGCCAGCATATTCAGCGTAACGTTTGATCACCATGACCGGCTGACATTCCGGGTAGCGGTTCAGCGTTTGCAGCGTTAACTGAAATTCCGGTGCTTGAGGATATTCATTGGCATTTAGCCAGACATCGCCGTTCCCACCCAGACGACGGGCAGATTGGTAGGGGGTCAACGCACGGACGTTGGCACGTGCCAGTTCTTCAATGCTGCTCATGCTTGCTCCTTCAGTGCTGCAACACGCAGGGTAACGGCGTTTTTGTGGGCGGTCAGCTGTTCGGCCTGTGCCAATATTTCTATGGTCGGCGCCAGTTGCAGTAACCCCTGCGGCGTGAGCTGCTGTACGGTCATTCGCTTCTGGAAGTCGGCCAGGCCCAGGCTTGAATAGGTCGAGGTGTAGCCATAGGTCGGCAGAACATGGTTGGTGCCGGAGGCGTAGTCGCCAGCGGATTCCGGTGACCAGTCGCCAAGGAACACGGAACCCGCGCTGGTGATGCTATCAACCAGTGACTCGGCGTCACGCGTCTGTATGATCAGGTGCTCTGGGCCATATTGATTGCTGATTTCAATGCACTGTGCCAAATCACGTGCGACGATGACGCGGCTGCTGGCAAGCGCCTGACGCGCGATGTCCGCACGGGACAGCTGCATGAGCTGTTCTTCAACAGCGTCCGCCACGGCCTTAGCTATTGCTGCGTCAGGCGTGAGCAGAATGACCTGTGAGTCTGGGCCATGCTCTGCCTGTGATAACAGGTCGGAAGCGACAAACGCAGGCGTTGCACCACTGTCAGCGATCACCAGAACTTCGGATGGCCCAGCGGGCATATCAATGGCTGCGCCATCAAGCTGCTGGCTAACCTGACGCTTGGCTTCCGTCACATATGCGTTGCCGGGGCCAAAAATCTTATCCACTTTTGGCACGCTCTCGGTGCCAAAAGCCATCGCGGCAATCGCTTGCGCGCCACCGAGCTGAAAGACTTCTTTAATGCCGCACAGCTGTGCGGCATACAGAATTTCATCGGCAATCGGCGGCGGTGAGCACAGCACCACGCGACCACAGCCTGCGATGCGTGAAGGCGTTCCCAGCATCAGCACGGTTGATGGCAGCGGGGCAGAGCCCCCAGGAATATACAGTCCGACGGTTGCGATGGGGCGAGTGAGCTGCTGGCAACGTACGCCTGGCTGCGTTTCGATATTGACAACTGGCAGCTTTTGCGCGTTGTGGAATGTCTCGATATTACGCACGGCGATCGCCATCGCCTGTTTTACTTCATCGCCCAGACGGGCGGAGGCGGCAGCGATCTCAGCCTCGGTGACGCGAATCGCATTCACCTGAACCTTATCGAACTGCGCGCTGTAGTCGCGTAAGGCGTTATCACCACGACTTTTCACGTTTGCCAGAATATCGCTCACGACAGCGGTAATGCGATCTGACGCGGAAATCGCCGGACGAGTCAGTAGCTGACGCTGCTCTTCTACTGAACAGCGCTGCCAGTCAACGAGCGTGCTGAAGCTGCCAGTGCTTTTGGTGTTGTCAGCCATCGTCATCACTCCATCATTTTTTCAATAGGCAGGACCAGAATGGAGCTGGCACCTAATGACTTCAGCTTCTCCATGGTTTCCCAGAACAGCGTTTCGCTACTGACCATGTGCATGGCAACACGACGCTGATCGCCGGCCAGCGGCAGAATGGTCGGGCGCTCGGCACCAGGCAACAGGGCAATGATTTCGTCCAGACGTTCGCTAGGCGCGTGCAGCATGATGTATTTTGATTCACGTGCCTGAATTACGCCTTGCATACGGGTCAGTAGCTTATCGATCAACTGCTGTTTCTCTGCTGGCATGTCGCCGTCGCGCTGAATCAGGCTGGCCTTGGAACGGTAAATAACTTCGACTTCGCGCAGGCCGTTGGCTTCCAGCGTGGCACCAGTTGATACCAGATCGCAGATGGCATCGGCCAGACCAGCGCGTGGAGCCACTTCGACGGAACCGTTGAGCAGACAGGATTTGAAATTGACAGATTGTCTGTCGAGATATTGTTTGAGCAGGTGAGGATAAGAGGTGGCGATACGTTTGTTTTGCAGACATTCAGGACCGGTATAGGCTTCGTCCAGCGGCATCGCCAGCGACAGGCGGCAACCGCCGAAATCCAGACGACGCAGCGTGAAGTAACGCGGATCTTCACCCTGAGCACGACGGTTTAACAGCTCTTCTTCCAGCACGTTTTCGCCGATGATGCCCAGATCGACCACGCCATCCATGACCAGACCGGGAATATCGTCATCGCGTACGCGCAGGATATCAATCGGCATATTCTCTGCAAACGCGATCAGACGCTGTTGCTGTAAGTTGATTTTGATCCCGCAGCGCGCCAGCAGTTCGCGTGAATCATCGCTCAGGCGGCCTGACTTCTGCATTGCTATCCGTAAACGTGTTTTATCCAGCATGGAAACCTCATTAACCTGTCAAATTTAAAATTTTTAGAAACATTGGGTCATAAAAAAACGTCGGGAACGTTTTTTAACGTTGCATAGCAACGGCCTGTAAGGTGCTCGCAAGGATAGCGCGCATAAAAAAACCCTCGGAAGTTGATCTTCCGAGGGCTCTCTTTGTGTTCTGCGCCACTGGAAGATCTTAACGTCTTCCAGCACCAACTGCCCGAAAGACTAATCAGGATGATGGTGATGATGGTGGTTAAACAGAACGCGTGTCATAAGATGTCTCTTTGTTGTGTCAATGTGTATTAAATCAATAATGATTTCTGTCGAATAACCTAAACCATGTTCGGGTTGTTGTGCAACATTTTTTTAGCAGATATGGGAAGTTCATTTTGCTTGGGTGATACGCCAGCATAATCACGCTGGATATCGGCCTTTGATAGAGAGAACGCGCTGCTGAAATCGGACAGGCTCTGTAGCGATGGGCGTAAAAGCCGTTTACTCTGTAGGCGTGTATGTACTCGTCATACTTCAAGTTGCATGTGCGTTGGCTGCATTCAGTCACCCGAATCACTTACTTGAGTAAGCTCATCGGGATTCCTTCTTTTGCCGCCTGCCTGAAACTCGAATTATTTAGAGTACTAAGTGTTAATAACAGACTCCTTGCAGGGGAGAACGGCTGATGAAAAAAGTATCGATTGTTGGATTGGGCTGGTTGGGTATGCCACTGGCTCTGGCGTTGAATGGGCACGGCTACCACGTGACAGGGACGAAAACCACTCTGGATGGCGTGGAAGCAGCACGAATGAGCGGCATTGAGTGCTATCAACTGGCGCTGACGCCGGAACTGGAATGCGACGCAGACGAGCTTAGCGCGCTATTACAGGTTGACGTGTTGATCGTGACCTTGCCCGCCAGCCGAACGGCGGAAGGGGGCGAAGGGTATGCGCAAGCGGTACAGCAACTGGTGAATATGGCGCGTGTGTTTCATGTCCCGCGTATCATTTTCACCAGTTCAACCTCGGTTTATGGCGATAGCAGCGGCACGGCAAAAGAAAACTCGCCGCTACAGCCGACGACGGTCGCAGGGAAAACGCTGGTGTCCCTCGAACAATGGTTGCAGCATCTACCTGACACCTCCGTGGATATCTTGCGTCTTGCGGGGCTGGTCGGTGGTGAACGCCATCCTGGACGTTTCCTTGCGGGCAAAACCAATCTGCCGCGCGGTAACCAGGGGGTGAATCTGGTGCATCAGGAAGATGTGCTGGCGGCGATCCTGTTGTTGCTTAAGCTTCCGAACGGTGGGCATATCTATAACCTGTGTGCGCCAGAACATCCGGCCAAACAGGATTTTTACCCTGAGCAGGCGCGCAGATTGCACCTGTCTCCGCCGCAGTTTGCACCCGTAACCGACAGCGATCAGGGGAAGATTGTTGATGGGCAGCGTATCTGCCATGAACTCGGGTTTGAGTATCAGTACCCTAATCCCTCAACGATGCCGCTGAACGAGGGTTTGTAGCGCTAACCGCAATGCGTGCTGCTTTGTTTGCCACGATGTTTGCCACGATTTTTGATACCGCAACAGGGGTTCTGATAGGCCCGGATGTGTGTGAAGCATCCGGGCGTGAGGTGTTAAAACGACGTCCAGTCGCCTTCTGACGATGCGGCTTTTTTGTCTGTCGTTGACACACGTTTTGGCAGCGCGTGTCGTGACGTAGAGGATGAGGCGCGTGAGCCCGCGCGGTTGTCAGATTGGGACACGCGGAAGTGCTCAAGCAACTTCTCTAACAGCACGGCCTGTTCTTCCAGCGAGTTGGCAGAAATGGAAGATTCCATTACCAGCGAGGCGTTCTGCTGTGTCGTGGTGTCCAGTTCACTGATCGCCTGTGCAATTTGCCCAATTCCCCGGCTCTGTTCTTCAGAGGCGGAGGAAATTTCCCCCATGATGTCGTTCACGCGGGAAACGGAATCGACGATTTGCTCCATGGTTTCGCCCGCAACCGCCACAAGATGACTCCCTGCATTGGTACGTTCGACGGACTCTGCGATCAGGAATTCGATGTCTTTGGCGGCCTGAGAACTGCGCTGCGATAAACTGCGTACTTCGCCTGCGACCACGGCAAAACCACGGCCTTGTTCACCCGCCCGCGCGGCTTCTACCGCCGCGTTCAGCGCCAGAATGTTGGTCTGGAAAGCAATGCTATTAATGACGGTGGTGATGTCAGCGATTTTTTTGGAACTGGCGGCGATATTGTCCATGGTCGTCACAACCTGTTTCACGACCTCACCACCTTTAAGGGCATTTTTGGAAGCATCGGCGGCAATTTGGCTGGCATGTTTGGCGTTGTCGGCGTTGTTTTTCACCGTTGACGTCAGTTCTTCCATGCTAGCTGCGGTTTCAACGACGGCTGCCGACTGCTGCTCGGTACGTGAAGACAGATCGCTATTGCCTGTGGCAATTTTGCTTGCCGACTGACTGACGCTACCGACGCTGTCCCGCACTTCGGAGATAACGTGACGCAGCTGTTCGTTCATCGTCCCCATCGCGTGGGTAAGCCGTCCCAGTTCATCGTGGCGATCGGTCTGAATCGAGGTGGTTAGATCGCCACTGGCAATACGTTCCGCCAGCGACAGGTTATGGATGATAGGTCTGGTGATAATCCGGGTGATGTAGATCGAAATAATGATACCGATGATGACGGCGATGAGACCGATAATCATGGTAATGGTGGCGGAGTTATAGGCCAGCTCATCGTTTTTCGCTTTGATAATGGCCGTCAGCGCATTGATGTCCGCGCTGCTTTTTGTTCCTGCCCTCATTACCAGATATTCTGCTTTTTTCACGTCATCAAAAGCGGTGTAATAGTCTGCGTTAATCTGTTGATATTGCTTGATGTAATTTCGCAGCGCGTCAGCCTGATCTTTCAGGTCGGCAGGTAAAATCGGTAAGGCCTGATAGGCTGATTCCGTTTCCGCATAACGGTTATTCAGCGCAGTGACTGTTTTCTCATCTTTTGTTATTTGCAGCTCATAACTCAGCTTTTGCACTTCACTTAACAAGAAAGCCAATCTGCTCATCGCGTAATAAGCATCATTATCGGGGAATGAGCTGGTGCTATGAATAGTCTGTGCAACAGGTTCCAGCGTGGCTTGTGCATGCAGTTGATTCATTTTTCCCTGAATATCAACCGCTTTTTGTGTTGCAACAGACATACCGGATACCGATGTCTGAAAGCCCTCTAAGTTTTCTTTTAAGCTATTGATGTGGCCTAACTCATCGGCGCTCCAGGCCAGAGTTTTTGCGCTGTCTGTTAAGTCTGTCGCGCTTTTAACAAATTTCGCCAGAATATCTTTTGTCTTCTCATCGGGGGCGTAGAAATATTTCACGCGGTTTATTTTTGCCTGAAATACCTCAATGTTGATGCTGTAAATAAGATTGGTTTTTTCATAGATATCTTTGATGTCTTTAAATCTTTTTGTACTAAGCGATGAGGCAACAATAACGAGTAATAAAATAATGCCAAATCCCGCATACAGTTTATGTGCGATTTTTGTGTTACGGATTCGACTAGCAAGATTCTGCATTATAACTCTCCATGTATAACGATTTTAGTAATAATGACTACGGTTTTATTGCTAACGATTATTTCACGGTTAACGACAATGTCGTTTCTAACTACTGTAACTACTATGAGTTATCGGGTTTTCTTATCACGATGTTAGAGCAAAAGTAGGGGATAATAACATTTTGTGATGGATATCAAGGCGGGCTGTGCAAATGCATAGTCTTTTATGGGAATACGGCCAAAATAACGTAGCTTACTGATTATTTAACGATTTATTTATCATTGAAATAATATTTTATTGATAAATTCAGCCCTGACGTTATATCAGGGCTGAGATCTCGAACGTTAGACGTTAGGAGTTAGAACGTTGTCCAGCCTGAGTCCTGCGACTGTTTTGATGCAGGCGGCAGGCGTTTCTGCTGTGGCGGCAAGCCGGAGAGATTTGCTTTGGGTTTACGCCCCTCGTGATCGGATAGGCGGAAGTTCGCTACCATGCTTTCCAGTATCGCAGACTGTTCTTCCAGCGAGTTAGCGGAGATCGAGGATTCCATCACCAGCGCCGCATTCTGCTGTGTGGTGGTATCCAGTTCGCTGATGGCACGGGAGATTTGCTCAATGCCGCGGCTTTGCTCATCGGAGGCGGAGGCAATTTCCCCCATGATGTCGTTAACCCGCGAGACAGAGGAGACGATCTGATCCATCGCCGTTCCCGCATTGGCGACCAGTTGTGTGCCCACATTGATACGCGACACCGATTCAGATATCAGGCTGGCGATTTCTTTTGCGGCTTGCGATGTGCGTTGAGAAAGTGTCCGCACCTCGCTGGCAACCACGGCAAATCCACGGCCTTGCTCACCGGCTCGCGCGGCCTCTACCGCGGCGTTCAGCGCCAGAATATTGGTCTGGAACGCAATGCTGTTGATAACGGCAGTGATGTCGGCAATCTTCCGTGAGCTGTCTGAAATGCCTGACATGGTATCCACCACATTCCGAACCACTTCGCCGCCTTTGTGCGCATTTTGCGAGGCTTCGGTACTGATTTGGCTCGCCTGTTTGGCGTTTTCGGCGTTGTTTTTCACGGTCGACGTCAGTTCTTCCATACTGGCGGCGGTTTCTACTACGGCGGCAGACTGCTGCTCGGTGCGCGAGGAGAGATCGCTATTACCGGCAGCAATCTTGGCCGCAGAGGTTGACACGCTGTCCACGCTGTCACGCACATCGCTGATCATATGGCGCAGCTTTTCGTTCATTCTCCCCATGGCGGCCGTTAACTGACCCAGCTCATCATCGCGATCGGCCACAATGGTTGAGGTTAGATCGCCTGCGGCGATTTTTTCCGCCAGAGAAAGGTTGTGAATCACAGGGCGGGTGATTTGGCGGGTAATCAGCAGCGAGATGATAATGCCGATCACGACGGCGATGAGGCCAATGATCATCGTGATAGTTGCGGAACCGTATGCCAGTGCGTCATTCTTCTCTTTGACGATAGTGATAAGCGCTTTAATGGAGGCGCTGCTTTTATCCCCGCCGACCTTCACGCCGTCTTCGGCTTTTTTCAGGCCGCTGATGCTCTGGAAGTAATCAGCGTTGAGCTTTTTATAGCTGGTGACATAGCTTCGTAGACCCTCTGCGGCGACCTGTTGTTCAGGTGTCAGTGCCGCAGTGGCGGCCTGGTAGCTGCTGTCAAAGCGGCTAAAAGCCTCATCGAGCTTCTTCGCAGCATCGGCATTTTGCTTAAGCTGTAACTCATAAGATAACTGCTTGAGATCTGAAACCTGCGCTGCCAAATCTTCAGCCTGATATTGCGTTGCGCTATCAGAAGGCTGCTGACGCAGTTTGGCGTAAAAATCCGTGGTAATGTTTTGCCCGTTGGCGGCGCTGATTTTGTCGCGATTTTCTACCACGCGCTGCGTGGCTTTCCCCATCTCGGTGATCGCGTTCTGGAATTCGGTCAGATTCTGGCCGAGATCGTTGACGAGGGGAGCGCCTTCTGGACTCCATGAGAGCGTTTTCGCTTCCGTGGTTAACTCTGAAGCATGTTTAACAAAGCCTGCCATGGTTTCACGCGACTTTTCTTCATACGAATAAAAATACTTCAGGCGGTTTATTTTGGCCTGAAAGACTTCGATGTTGATGTTGTAAATAAGATTGGTTTTCTCATAAATATCACGAATTTCTCTGAAGCGACCTGCGCTCAGTAGCGATGCAATGATGACCAGTAGCAGGATCACCCCAAACCCAAGATACAGCTTTTGGGATATTTTAAGATTTCTGATTTTTTTGGCTAAGAACATGACGTCTCTCCGGGGATGAATTACTGGTGTCAGGTAACAAATTAATCAAGGCATGACCCATAATGCTTATCGGATTTATAGTGGTTTTTTTTAGTGTGAGTGAAGAAGCTAATAATAATTTGTGAGGCTTCTCTCTTATTTTTGGACAACTGCACAGCAGGCGCCGGTTGAATTACCAATCTGCGTTATGCTAACCGTTATAAGAATAAGCACAGAAAATTATGATTGTTTTTTTAACTTTTAAAAATTTTAGAGGGAATGAGTTAATTTAGACATATATTAAAATATAAATAGGATGAAAATAACGAATGGTTAAGTTTGGACGTAATATTGCTGACGCGTACCCAAGTAGTGAATGACGTTATTACTTTATCTGACTTTTATCTCAACTTTTATCGCACACCGTCGTCTGACTGTACCGCATGCCCTATGACGGCTAACTTCGCCGCCATAGGCTAGGGACTACAAGCTCTAGCCGGTGCTTTTTGTGCGATACAGCCGGCGTGGATGACCAATCTTGCCGTAACGCATTTCGATGTCGAGGAACTGATTTTCAACGCAGAACTCCAGATAGCGGCGCGCCGTCGTTTTACTGAGTCCGGTTTTTTCGACGATATCATCGACAGAAAAGAGTGTATCGCCGCCATCGTTGGCAAAAATCTGCTTGATCAGCCCCAGCGTGTTCTCTTCAATGCCTTTTGCTGACGAGGAGGTGGCTGTGCCGGACGATTGCAGCTGATAGAGAATATCGACGTTCTGCTGATCGACAATTTTGTAAGAGTGCTGAGTTTTCACGAATTGAATAAATCGCTCCAGCGAAGAGCGCAGCCGTGGGTAGGAAAGCGGTTTGATAATGTAGTCAAAAGCCCCGCAGCGAATCGCCTGAGCGCAGGTATTCATATCGCTGGCGGCGGTAATAAAGATGACGGAACAATCCATCCCTTTGAGTAGTTGGCTTTCAATCAGCGAAACCCCTTCGCCGTCAGGCAAATAGTTATCCAGCAGGATCAGGCGCGGCCTGTGTTGCTGAAGGAGCTTTTTGGCTTCAAAAAGCGTAGCGGCAATCCCTACGACACGCAGATTGAAATGTTTCTCAATAAATTCAGCATGAATATTTGCCAGCTTACTTTCATCTTCAACGATTAAAACATCGAAATGTTCAGTGTGCTGCATGGTGTAAATCCCTGTTAGTCTCTGAATTATAAAATAGTGTGTCCGCTATACCTCAAGCGGTCTGTGCGTTATTCAATACGCTGCCGCTCAAATTATTGGGGGGACATCGGAATAAATAGGGAAAATATGCTGCCATTCGGCTGGTTGGCCGAGACTTCGATCATTCCCTGAGCCTGATTGACGTAGCTGGCGACCAGATGCAGCCCCAGCCCGTGATCGCCCTGTGTTTTGCTGGTCAAAGTGGCACCGGCTGACGGGAAACTCACCGTGGTCATCAACAGTGAAGTGATGAAACAGTTCGGCCATCAAATCAAACAGGTCGTGAATGACACGCTGAAAGCGCTGGGCGTACAGGAAGGGACGATCATTGTGGATGACAAAGGCGCGCTGGATTGTGTCATCCGTGCTCGCGTGCAAAGTGCGGTGCTGCGCGCCGCAGACGGACAGCAGATTGAATGGGAGAAATTGTCATGAATAAACTTCGCCGCAGCATGTTATTCCTCCCCGGCGCGAACGCCGCCATGCTGTCCAATGCGTTTATCTACAAGCCTGATTCCATCATGTTCGATCTGGAAGATGCCGTTTCCCTGCGTGAGAAAGATACCGCGCGCCTGCTGGTTTTCCATGCGCTCCAGCACCCGATGTACCGTGATATTGAAACCGTGGTACGCATCAACCAGCTCAGTACGCCGTTTGGCCTGCTGGATCTGGAAGCGGCCGTGCGCGGTGGTGCCGATGTGATCCGTCTGCCGAAAACTGACTCCACCGATGATGTCGATGAGCTGGAACACCATCTGGTTCGTATCGAAAAAGCCTGCGGTCGTGAAGTCGGCTCCACGCGCATTATGGCCGCGATTGAGTCTGCGGTGGGCGTGATTAACGCCGTCGCGATTGCACGCTCTTCCGAGCGCATGATTGGGATTGCGCTGGCGGCGTTTGACTATGTGATGGATATGCAAACAGAACGCGGTGATGGCACGGAGCTGTTTTATGCCCGTTGCGCGGTGCTGCACGCGGCTCGCGCTGCCGGTATCGACGCCTTCGACGTGGTCTATTCCAACGTTAATGATGACGCGGGCTTCCTGAAAGAGGTCGATCTGATCCGCAGACTGGGCTTCAATGGTAAATCCCTGATCAACCCGCGCCAGATTGAGCTGTTACACAACGCCTATGCCCCTACACAGGATGAAGTGGACTATTCCCATCTGGTGATCAAAGCCGCCGAGGAGGGTGAACGTGCCGGTCTGGGCGTGATTTCCCTGAACGGGAAAATGATCGACGGGCCGATTATCGACCACGCCAGAAGCGTGCTGGGACGTGCTCAGGCCTCCGGCGTTCGCAAATAGCCATTGCGTGATTGCACCGCAATTGCCGCTCTCAGGAATCACAGGATTAGACAATGAGTCATTTTATTGAAGCACTGCAAAAGCAGTACCCGGAAAAACGCCATCTGCAACCCTTCGTCAACGCTAATCAACATACGCCGTGGCTGAATGATGTCGCACAAAAGCATGAACGCAAACTGTGCGCCGATCTGGAGGAGGCGATTCGTCACAGCGGGCTGAAAGACGGGATGACGATCTCTTTCCACCACCATTTCCGCGAAGGCGATAAAGTCATTAATCGGGTGATTGATACGCTGGCACGGATGGGTTTTCGCGATCTGACGCTGGCATCCAGCTCGCTGATGAGCTGTAACGCATCGCTGATCGACCATATTAAAGCGGGCGTGGTCAGCCGGATTTACACCTCGGGGATGCGCGGAAAATTGGCCGATGCGATTTCTCACGGATTAATGAAAGAACCGGTACAGATTCATTCCCACGGTGGTCGCGTTCATCTGCTGCAAAGCGGTGAACTGAATATCGATGTCGCTTTCTTGGGGGTGCCGTGCAGCGATGAATTTGGTAATGCCAACGGCACCGCGGGGAAATCCAGCTGCGGCTCGTTGGGCTATGCGATGGTTGATGCGCAGTTTGCCCGTAAAGTGGTGTTGCTAACCGAAGCGCTGGTGCCGTTCCCGAACATGCCAGCCAGCATTGTGCAGGATCAGGTGGACTACATCGTTCAGGTCGATGAAGTGGGCGATCCGGCCAAAATCAGCGTGGGCGCGGCGCGCGTCACCAGCAACCCGCGCGAGCTGTTGATTGCCCGTTCTGCGGCAGACGTGATTGAACATGCCGGTTATTTTAAAAATGGTTTCTCGATCCAGACCGGTTCAGGCGCGGCCTCGACGGCCTGTACGCGTTTCCTCGAAGATAAAATGCGTCAGCAGAACATCGTGGCGCGCTTTGCCCTCGGCGGCATCACGGGCGGTATCGTCGATCTGCACGAAAAAGGGCTGATCGAAAAACTGATCGATACCCAATGTTTCGATGCCAATGCGGCCGCATCGCTGGCGAAGAACCCGAATCATGTCGAGATTTCCACTAACGTTTACGCCAACCCAAGCTCTAAAGCGGCCTGCTGCGATCAGCTGGATATGGTAATTCTCAGCGTGCTGGAAATTGACACCGACTTTAATGTCAACGTCATCATCGGTTCAGATGGTGTGATGCGCGGTGCGTCCGGCGGACACTGTGACGTCGCGACGGCAGCGAACCTGACCATCGTTGTTGCGCCGCTGATTCGTAGCCGCATCCCGACCGTGGTACGTCAGGTGACGACGCGCGTTACGCCGGGAGAAAGTATTGATGTACTGGTGACCGATCACGGTATTGCGGTCAACCCAGCGCGACCTGAGGTTGCTGAACGCCTGAAACAGGCGGGGCTGACGGTGACGACGATTGAAGCGCTGTATCAGCGTGCGATTGCGCTGGTGGGTGAACCACGTGCTATCGAGTTTCACGATCGCATCGTCGGCGTTATTCGCTATCGCGATGGCAGCGTGATTGACGTCGTTCGTCAGGTGAAAGAAACCGACGAATAAGCGGTAAACGCATGAGGGAATCGACGATGACAAAGACTGTTTCCATCTCGCTGGAAACCTTACTCGCGGCGAAGGAACGCCGCGCAGTTCGCCAACAAGAATGGCTTGCCCGCCACGGTGTGACGCTGGTGTCGCTGACTCTGGTCATGCCGAGGCCGGTAAAAGATAGCGAAGGCTAGCGGCAGGTGATGGGCGAAGCTATCAAATCTTTTGCCTTGCTGTGTCAGGCGCGGGGGGGGGGACGGTGCTGGAGCAGCAGACATGCTGGCTGGCAAGGGGGGCAGAAGGGCTGTAGGCGATCACCAAAGATGCGCTGTCCGTGAAGGCAGTGACTATTGCGCTGGAAGATAGCCATGAGCTGGGACGGCTCTGGGATTTCGATATCTTTAGCCCGGAAGACGGATCGATTGGCCGGTCGATGCTGGCGCACAGCGGGCGCACTTGCCTATTGTGCGACCAGATGGCACACGCCTGTAACCGTTCGCGCCGCCATTCGCTGCCTGAGTTGCTTGAGCACATTGAGGAAAAGGTTAATGCCTACTTTACAGCAGCCTGACGGTGTTCTGTCGGCTGCGGTATCCCATTCCGCAGTCGGCGATTATCGGGAGCGCGACGCGTTACCGGATATCGACCAGCGGGTGGCGAGTGCGTTGACGATGGAAGTGATGTTGACGCCGAAGCTCGGACTGGTGGATCGCGCCAACAACGGATCTCACCGTGATATGGATGTTGCGCTGTTTCAGACCAGCATTCAGGCGATTTCACCCTGGTTCCGGCATTTTACCGATGCCGGTTATCAGCACGCTAACACACCACTCGCGCAGCTGCTGTTTCAGGTTCGACCTATCGGCATTGCCTGTGAACAGGCGATGCTGTCAGCGACGAAAGGTGTGAATACCCATAAAGGTGGGATTTTCGCGTTTGGCCTGCTGTGTACGGCCGCTGGTTGGCTGGCAGGGCGGGGAGAGCGTGTGACGCAGCGCAGTCTGTGTGAAAGCGTTGCCGCAATGTGCCACGATTTGGTACGAAATGAACTGGAGACGTGTTCTGGTGCGGCGACGGCGGGTGAACATCTCTATCAGCGCCATGGCCTGACGGAGGCGAGGGGAGAAGCCGCCAGCGGTTTCAGTACTGTATGCCAGTACGCGTTGCCTGCCTTGCAGCAGGCGATTGCTGCCGGAGCGGATGACGACACCGCGTTGTTACGGACGCTGTTGGTGCTGATGGCTCACAATCCTGATACCAATGTCGTTTCACGCGGCGGCATGGACGGGCTGGAGTTTGTGCAAGATTACGCGCGGAGATTGCTGATTGGTCCGCTGGATCGTCAGGCACTGAGAGAGATGGGCGACGTGCTGATTGCCAGAAACCTTAGCCCAGGCGGTAGCGCCGATCTACTGGCCTTAACCTGGCTGCTGTATCACTATCCTGCCGAATAGCAAATGAACGGGGGCGATAAAAGGAGCGAGCGGATCTTGCGATGGCTGGCGGCGGTACGTTTCATTATTTGACCGCGCCTTAACACTTTTCCTCTTGTTCCACTAAAGTTATTGAGAAAATTGCCGATATCGTTTTCACCAACTTCTACCCGTCATACTTCAAGTTACGTACGTGCTGGCTGCTCAAATTCCTTTCCACGAGTTTGTTCTTCGCTTGTCACGTGACGAGGCGTATAAGTGTGCCTCGCCCTAAGGGCCAACGTTTACGTTGTTCAAAACGATAGCGTTTTGTCCTGTCACTCGAGGTATTTAAGGTAGGTTTCATGCTGTTTCAGGTACTCCGAGTAATCGTTTTCAATATGTAGCCAGTGCAGTACATCGTGTTGGCACATATGGGACTTGAAAGATAACGAAGAGGCGTGCATCAATATAAGCCATTGACACATATTCGGTGTAAACAATGGTGGGGATGAAAGCGGTGAATGAAAATTTGAAAGAGCAGTTTGTTAAGCGCAACAAACTGGCCATCTGTGCAACACTGCGCGAGTTAAAGAAGAATGATACGTCTCTGATGGTTCATCATCCTCACGGACAGTTCATGAGTAAAATTCTTGACGTTGTACCCGATAACAACCTGTTTGTCTTCGATTTAGGAGGCATTGAGCGTGAAAACAACCGCGCACTGTATGCGGGAGCGCTGTCTTTTGTTGCTGAGCCTGCCGGCGCAAAAGTTGAATTTAATGCAGAAATTGCGAAGACGGTCACTTACGACGGGCTGCCAGCCTTTAGCGCGCAGATTCCTGAACTGCTTTATCTCATCCAACGTAGAACCTATTTCCGCATCAACACGCCGCTGTGGCCGCCGTTGACGTGCCGTGGCGAGCTGCCGGATGAGAGCGTTTTCCTGTTCACCATCAAAGATCTCTCTCTGGGTGGATTGAGCCTATATACCGACCGTGATACCACAGGGCTGTTGACTGACGGTGACATCATTAAGAGCGTCGAGATGGACCTGGCTGACCACGGTTTCTTCTGCGTTGATTTGCAGTTCGTCGGTCAGGCAGTGGTGAAGATCGTTGACAACAAAGGTGAATTTAAGTTGACGCAGCGTTTGAGCTTCAAATTCCCTTCACTGAACGCGGCGCAGGAACGCGATCTTCAGCAGGTGATTTTTGAGTTGGAAAGATTACAAAACGAAAAGAAAAAGCGGTTCCAGGAGTTGTAATTTTTAAGCACAACTTTTATTTGGGCTTCACACATAACAGCAACGTTTTTATAACGAGTATTATCTTATTTATCCTACTTATTACCCATAACTCATGCGAAAAGCCAACGTATAGGCTGTTCGAAGAAGGGTGGGGATAAATAAATGGTTTCCAATGTTCTCTGAGCCTTGTCAGATGAGATCGAGTGGTGCAAAATACGCGCCGTGCAAATAACCGACGTCTAATAGCGTCGGTTATTTTTTTACATTTATGCTCGTCAACCTTCAGGTTACAGGGGTATTGGTGTGGTTTTTTGCCTTTCTCTGTGACTCAGGTTTGCTGGGTATAGGGTCTTCAACCAAAGAGGCCGGACAACGATCCGGATAGATAATTTGTGTGTGCCTGTGAGCACAGTGAGGAAAGGAAAGATGGGGCAATTAACACGTTTCGCACCGGTGCCCGCCGGTTTGTGCTGCAAAGGTATTGGTTATGGCGCGACGCAGTCGCAAGTTATCTCTGGTGCTGTTACAGCCACCTCTTCTCATCGTGATTCAGGCGAGCCCTGTATCCATTCATTTGTTTTCGGTGCGTATGCGCCTGCCGTGATGAACGGAGGTGTGCGCCATGTCGCTTGATTCTCAGCTGCCTAGTGCTGGCGCAAAACGTGCTCAGTTAAAAAGAACGCTCACGCTGTGGCCTGTCGTTATGATGGGGCTGGCGTACATGCAGCCGATGACCATTTTTGATACCTTCGGTATCGTGTCTGGCCTGACCGACGGCCATGTGGCTACCGCTTATGCGTTTGCGCTGGTCGCTATTCTGTTTACGGCGCTGAGCTATGGCAAATTGGTAAAACGTTTTCCGTCCGCCGGTTCTGCTTATACCTATGCGCAAAAAGCGATCAGCCCGCACGTCGGGTTTATGGTCGGTTGGTCGTCACTGCTGGACTATCTGTTCATGCCGATGATCAACATTCTGCTGGCGAAAATCTATCTGGAAGCGATCTTCCCCGGCGTACCGTCATGGATTTTTGTCGCGGCGCTGGTCGGCTTGATGACGCTGTTTAACCTGCGTGGCATCAGTCTGGTTGCTAATCTGAACTCCATTATCGTGGTGGTGCAGGTTGCGATCATGGCGGTATTCCTCGGTCTGGTGATTCACGGTGTTTATCTGGGCGAAGGTGCGGGTACACTGACCAGTACGCGTCCGTTCTGGTCAGAGGGCGCTCAGGTGGTGCCGATGATTACCGGAGCAACCATTCTCTGTTTCTCGTTCCTGGGTTTTGACGGCATCAGTTCGCTGTCGGAAGAAACGCAGGATGCCGGTCGAGTGATTCCAAAAGCCATCTTTCTGACGGCGCTGATCGGCGGCGTGATCTTTGTTGCCGTGGCGTACTTCCTGCAACTGTATTTCCCTGATATCTCGCGCTTTAAAGAGCCGGATGCGTCTCAACCGGAAATCATGCTGTACGTCGCGGGTAAATTCTTCCAGTCCGTTATTCTGGTGTTCTCCTGCGTCACGGTACTGGCATCCGGTATGGCGGCACATGCAGGCGTGTCTCGCCTGATGTATGTCATGGGGCGTGATGGCGTATTCCCAGAGCGCTTCTTCGGCTATATCCACCCGAAATGGCGTACACCGTCTTTGAACGTCTTGCTGGTTGGCGTGATTGCACTGTCTGCGGTGTCGTTCGATCTGGTGACGGCCACTGCGCTGATCAACTTCGGTGCGCTGGTGGCGTTTACGTTCGTGAACCTGTCGGTCATTTCACAGTTCTATATTCGTGAGCGCCGTAACCGCACCGCGAAAGACACCATTAACTTCCTCGTGATGCCTGTGCTGGGCGCGTTGACGGTGGGTGCGCTGTGGGTGAATCTGGAAGCGAGCTCGATGACGCTGGGTCTGGTGTGGGCAACGATTGGATTGCTCTATCTGGCCTTTGTGACGCGCAGTTTCCGTCAGCCAGTACCGCAATGTAGTGAAGAGCCGGTTTAAATAAACCGACGACACGCATAAAAGAGAAAAGCGGAGCCCATGAGCTCCGCTTTTTTTATGGTTTTAGGCGGCTATCTTAGCCCACCAGCTCCTGCGCATAGGCGTACAGCGCTTTTAGCTGTGCCATTTTCTCTTTATCGTCTTCATGCAGTTGATAAAGGTTGCTGAGTTCTGACAGATAGGACTGCAAGCGCTCCGGCGTAAATACTGCACGCCGATGCTGTAACCAACGCTGTTGTTCGCGGTCGTCCAGCGTGCCGGGGAAATTGCGGGCGCGATAGCGGAAGAGCAGCGGTTCCAGACGATTATCGGCAAATGTGAGATCCAGTGCGGGAAGATTCTGCGGCGCGGTCTCCTGAATAATCTTCATCGCCATGCGGTCAGCATCGCCAAAGAAGCCATCATAAAGCCGCAAATCGACATCATCAGAGGCGGCGAACGCGGGGGCTTCGGCAAACAGCTCCACCACTTTTTCCCTGACGCTCGCGTTGTTACGCAGCAGCGATAAATTGTCCAGACAGCGTTGACGATCGATACCCAGCCTTTCTGCATCTTCCGGCCGTAAAGTATTGGCCGGTGCTAAGACCGGACATTTATTGATGTGCACCAGCTTGAGTGGAACTGCGCTCTGATCCGCTTCTAACGCATCACGGCGGGTGTATAACCGTTCGCGTAATGCTGCGCTGTCCAGCTCCAGCAGCGGCGTCATATCGCCAGCCAGATCGCACATGATGACCGCATTACGGTTATCTGGGTGCCAGGCGAGCGGTACAATCCAACTGGTGTTACTCCTCGCCGCGCCAAACATACCAGACACGTGAACGAGCGGCTTCATTTGTGGGATATCAATCAGCGCGGAAATTTTGTTTTTGTTACGCAGCGGGAACAGATATTCAAACAATTTAGGCTGCGCCTGCTTAAACAGCTTCGCCATAGCGATAGTGGCATAAACGTCGGACATCGCATCATGCGCCTGCTCGTGCGAAATACCATTGGCTTTCGTCAGATGTTCAAGACGGAAACTAGGTAAGCCGTCATCGTTTTCGGGCCAGACGATGCCTTCCGGTCGCAGGGCATAGCAGGCGCGTAGTGCATCCAGCAAATCCCAGCGGGAATTACCGTTTTGCCAGCTGTAGGCGTAAGGATCGTAGAAGTTACGATAGAAAATATTGCGGCTGACTTCATCATCAAAGCGAATGTTGTTGTAGCCCATAATGCAGGTGCCGGGCACGCTGAACGCGTCATGGATTTGACGAGCGAACTCCGCTTCATTGACGCCTTTTGCCAGCGCGACCTGTGGCGTAATTCCGGTGATCATCACCGCTTCTGGTTCCGGCAGGTAATCATCCGTCGGACGACAATAAATGACGAGCGGCTCACCGATAATATTGAAATCCATATCGGTACGGACACCCGCAAACTGCGCGGGGCGATCGCGCGCTGGATGTTTACCGAACGTCTCGTAGTCATGAATGAAAAAAGTGGGTTGTGTTTTCTCGGCCATATATGCAGTTAGCTACGTGTGCGCGCTGAGCCTGAAGTCAGGCAAAACAATCTGGAAAACGGCAAGGATACCATTGAATCCACTTTTCTGTGGCGCTTTCCTGATTTGCATCACTTCCCTGACTTACATCAATAGGAGGGTAGACATAATCGCTAGGCATGACTGTGTCCATTCGGTTACAATTTTCGTTCTAATGCGAATGATAATTAAATTCTTTACTGCCTCGTAGATCACTCTGCGGGGTAGCATTCGGCAACAAACAGCGAAATGGAGAACACACTTATGCGGTTAAATGCGGTGCGATTGAATGCAACGTTTGCAGTGAAGGCGACGTTATTGGCATCTATGTTTGTTCTGGCTGGCTGCGATCAGCAGGCATCGTCTTCAGAAGGAAGTCACACGGTCAGCATTGAGCATGCGCAGGGCACCACTCAGGTTCCACAGCCGCCGAAGAAAGTGATTGTGTTTGATCCTGCCTCATTGGATACGCTGGACGCGTTGAAGGTCGAAGGGATTGCCGGTGTACCGAAAAGCAGCACGCCGCTGCCTGCGTTTTTATCAAAATACAACAGCGATACTTACCTGAACGCCGGGACGCTGTTTGAACCTGCCTATGAAGCGCTCAGCAGCGCGAAACCCGATCTGATTATTGCCGGTGGACGTACGCGTGATGCCTACGACAAGTTGAGCGGTATTGCACCGACGATCTCAATGGACGTGGATGAGCACCAGTTTATGACGAGCTTTATCCAACGCATCGAGCAACTGGGCACCATCTTCGGTAAAGAAGATGAAGCGAAGAAACAGATTGATGATTTCAAACAGCAGATCGCCCAAACGCGCGCTAAAACGGAAAATGCAGGCAATGCGCTGGTTCTGATGGTCAGCGGCGGCAAAATGTCTGCCTACGGTCCTAAATCGCGCTTTGGCTTCGTGTTTGATGAGCTGGGCTTTAAACCGGCGACCGAGTTCCCTGATTCTGGGCGTCATGGCAACGTAGTGACCTCTGAATTCTTGTTGAGCGTGAACCCAGAATGGCTGTTCATCCTCGATCGTGACAGTGCGATTGGTCGCCCAGGTGGGGAATCGGCCCAGCAGGTGCTGGATAACCCGCTGATTCATAAAACCAACGCTTGGAAAAATAATCGCGTGATCTATCTGGATTCTGCATCGCTGTATATCGCTGGGGGGCTGCAAAGCTATAAAAACCTCGTGACTACCGTCAGTGACGCGTTAGATAAGCAATAACGGCAGGTTACGGCAGAATCAATGAAGTCTTTTTACTATTCGCTGGGTCTTGTTTTTCTGGCCTGCATGATCGTTGTCAGCCTGTTTGTCGGGGCAGGGCAACTGAATATGCAGGCTGTGTGGAACGACCCAGAAATGCGCGATATCTTCTTTATCAGCCGCGTTCCCCGTACGCTAGCTTTGCTGCTGGCAGGTAGCGCCATGAGTGTGGCTGGCCTCATCATGCAGTTGCTGACGCAAAACCGTTTTGTTGAACCGTCTCTGGCGGGGACCACACAGTCGGCTAGCTTAGGTTTGCTGGTGGTGATGATCGCTGTGCCCGGTGCGACGATCTTCACCAAGATGGTGGTGGCGAGCCTGTTCGCTTTAGCGGGTACCTTCCTGTTCATGATGCTGCTCCAGCGGATTGTGCTGAAATCCGCACTAGTAGTGCCGCTGGTCGGCATTATGCTGGGCGCGGTGATCAGTTCAATCACCACGTTTGGCGCGATGTATTTTGATCTGCTACAGGCGCTCGGCAGTTGGGAATCCGGCGATTTCTCCGGTGTCTTGCAGGGACGTTACGAGCTGCTCTGGTTGGTTGGCGCGTTAACGCTGGTAGCTTGCTGGATCGCTGACCGCTTCACGGTTGCGGGCATGGGTCGCGAGTTCTCCGTTAATGTCGGCCTTAACTATCGGCAGGTGATGATGATGGGGCTGAGCATTATCGCCATCGTCAGCGGTGTGGTCGTCGTGGTGGTCGGCAGCTTGCCGTTTATCGGGCTGATCGTGCCGAACCTGATCAGCATGATGATGGGCGACAATGTGCGCAAAACGATCCCGTGGGTGTGCCTGCTCGGCGGCGGTCTGGTGCTGTGCTGCGATATCATCAGCCGCGTGATTCGCTATCCTTTCGAGATTCCGGTGAGCGTGATTCTTGGCGTCATTGGCGCTGCCGTTTTCCTTCTCTTATTGCTAAGCCAGAAACGCCATGTCAGTCAATGAACGTAATACGGTGCTGACCGAATCCGTCAGCGAAAAACGTGCGGGGTTATCGCCAACGCAGCGGTTGATGTGGCTGGCTGTTGCGGCTGCTGTGGTGATCGTGCTGTTTATGACCATCAATCTAGGCAGCAACCTGCGCTACATTTTGACGCACCGCGGGTTGATGCTAACGACGATGCTGCTGGTGGCGTTTGCCGCCAGTGCGTCGACCGTGCTGTTCCAAACGGTGACGAATAATCGGGTGCTGACGCCGTCGATTATGGGATTTGAAGCCCTGTTTATCCTGATTCAGACCTCGCTGGTCTTTGTTTTCGGGGTTAGCGGCATTCCGGGTCTGGGCGTTGAAGGTAAATTCGTTCTTGAGACGCTGCTACTCATTCTCTTCTCCGCGCTGCTGTACCGCTGGTTGTTTACCGGCAGCCGCAATAACCTGCATCTGGTTTTACTGGTCGGGATTATCTGCGGCACGCTGTTTCGCAGCATGGCGGGCTTAATGCAGCGTCTGCTGACGCCCGGCGAGTTTGCCATCTTACAGGGGCGGATGTTTGCCACCTTCACCCGTACCGTGCCTGAACTGGTAGCTTTGTCGGTTGTGATTACGCTGGTGGTCGCCGTGGTGATCTGGCGTATGCGCTTTCGGTTTGATGTACTGGCACTGGGGCGTAATAACGCGATTAACCTGGGTATCGACTACAAACGCAGCGTCACGATCATTCTGCTGCTGGTTTCCGTGCTGGTTGCCATTTCAACGGCGTTGGTCGGTCCGCTTACCTTTTTGGGCTTTATGGTCGCAAACCTTGCCTATTTAGTGATTGGTTCCAGCCAGCATCGCCTGTTGCTGCCCGCGGCTTTCCTGCTGGGCGTCATTGCACTGGTTGGTGGACAGTTGGTGCTTGAACATCTGCTGGATATGTCTGGGGCGCTGTCGGTCGTGATCGAATTTGTGGGTGGATCGCTGTTTATTGTGTTGCTACTGAAAAAGGTTTCCGTGTGATTGAGATCGGCAATGTAACCAAAGCGTATAATAACGTTAAGGTATTAGATAATGTCACCGCGACGGTGCCCCGCGGTGGCGTCACGTCGATTATCGGCCCGAATGGTGCAGGGAAGTCGACATTGTTGTCCATCATCAGCCGCCTGCTGGACGCGGATCGCGGACAGGTAAAGGTCAACGGCATGGACGTGGTGACCACGCCAAGCGATAAGCTGGCGACGTGTTTGTCCGTGCTGCGTCAGGAAAACCAGTTTACCAGCCGCTTAACGGTAGCGGAGCTGGTGGGTTTCGGCCGCTACCCTTATACCAAAGGGCGGCTGAATGCTGACGATCGTGAACGCATCAGCGCTGCGCTGGCATTCCTCAACCTGACCGAATTGAAAGAGCGATTTTTAGATGAGCTTTCCGGCGGCCAACGCCAGCGAGCCTATGTCGCGATGGTACTGTGTCAGGACACGGAATATGTACTACTGGATGAACCGCTGAATAATCTGGATATGAAGCACGCAGTGGCGATGATGAAGCAAATTCGCCGTGCGGCCGATGAGCTAGGTAAAACCATCGTGCTGGTTATCCACGATATCAACTTTGCTTCCGCCTATTCGGATTACATCATTGCGATGCGCAAAGGGCAGATCATCTACACGGGAAAACCGGAAGACATTATGGTATCCGAGGTGTTGGAAGATATTTTTGATACGGAAGTGGCCATCGAGCAGGTGCATAACCAGCGTATTGCGGTATATTACCGCTGAATACCCGTCATACTTCAAGCCGCATGTACGTTGGCTTCCCTTGCTCACTCCAGTCACTTACTTGAGTAAACTCTTGGGGACTCGTGCGGTCGCCGCCTGCATGCAACTCGAATTATTTAGGGTATTGGTTGATGACAGATTATCCGCTCAGCGTGGTGTTAGCGCAAAGGGAGTAAGCACTGCTTGAAAGACGCTGGGTATAACCTGTATGGTGAATACATAAAGAATTTATGTATGACTTAAGGTAAGGGTAAAAGATGGATAAGGACACTAAGCCGTGTTTCCAGGATGTGCTGGAATTCGTGCGCATGTTTCGTCGTAAAAACAAACTTCAGCGTGAAATCGTCGACAACGAGAAGAAAATTCGTGATAACCAGAAGCGCGTTCTGCTGCTGGACAACCTGAGCGAATATCTTAAACCTGGCATGTCCATTGAGGACGTACAGAATATCATCGCCAACATGCGCGGTGATTATGAAGACCGCGTCGATGACTACATCATCAAAAATGCCGATCTGTCGAAAGAACGCCGTGAGCTGTCTAAAAAGCTGAAAGCGATGGGCGAAGTTAAGTAACCTGACGCGCCATGTTTTACTGTAAATAGCTACCGTAAAAGGATCGCTTCTGCGGTCCTTTTTCTTTTAGTGTTTATCCCATAACCTTTCCTTTCGCTACTTAACCTGCGTTGGTGCACCGACGGCGCTGACGCCGATAATAATGCCGAACGCTCAGCTGAATTGGAATTCAGCTCGCAGGCTGAATGTCATTATCTGCAAGTTAATCAGTTTCTTGCGAAGCGTTTTCCTACCTGAGTTTTTCGTTCTGTTACATCAGGTTGAGTTGCTGCAACATGCCAGAACGAACCACAGGGAAAGAGGGAAAGATGTGTCATTGCAAGGGACGATGTTCGTAAAAGGGATGATGTCAGTAAATAGTCTGGCTTGGGCGAGCGTGCTGGGTATTCTGCCGCTGCTTTTTTTACCGCAGATCCCAGCGCAAACGCTGCTGTTGTGGGGGATTGGGCTATCCACCTGCATGATGCTAGTCGGATATCGTCACGCAGGGATACGATGTGTAGCGCTTGTTGCCGTGAGTTTTTGCTGGGCTTCGTTGAATGCCCAAACCCTGCTGCTACAAATTGAACGCTTCACGCAGGATTCGGTTAACGCTGTCGTAACGATAAGCAGCATACGATTTAGTGAACATGATGACACCTCGATCACCGTTCGACTGGAAGAAATCAATCAACGCCGGATCTTCCCTCCATTATATGCCCAACTCACCTTATCATCGGCTATGGAAAACTGGTGTGGTGGTCAACGTTGGGCAATAACCGCCAGTTTGCGACCTATTCACAGTCGACTCAATGAAGGTGGCTTTGATAGTCAACGCTGGGCGATAGCCAAACGGCAATCGTTGTCGGGTCGAGTGCTAACGGCAAAGGCGGTTGATAGCCACTGTGATTTCCGCCAGCGCACGATTGTACAGGCGGAGCAGCAGGTGCAGGGATTAGCGTGGCGTTCTATTTTACTGGCGCTGACGTTTGGCGAGATGAAAACGGTTAGCCCGGAACTCAAGGCGCTACTTCAGAATACCGGAACGATGCATTTGATGGCGATCTCCGGTCTCCATATCGTGCTTGCAGGGCTAGTGGGTTGGGGAATAGCGCGGGCGTTACAGTATGGCTTCCCCGTGCAGTGGATTGGCTATCGCTTCCCATTACTGACGAGCGCCGTGGTTGCCTGGGGATATGTCTGGTTGGCAGGAGGAAATCCGCCTGCGGTGCGATCTGCACTGGCGCTTAGCGTATGGGTTTGCTTAAAAGTGTGGAGTGCCAACGGCTCAGCCTGGCAGGTTTGGCTATGGTGTGTCGCGTTGATTTTGGTCAGCGATCCATTGAGCGTACTGTCAGACAGTTTTTGGCTATCTTGCCTTGCCGTCGCGTCGCTAATTTTTTGGTTTCAATGGGCACCGCTTCCTCATCGGCTACAGACCCGACGGCGTTGGTTCTGGCTGCGCTGGATCCACCTGCAAACGGGAATCACTTTGCTATTGATGCCCTTGCAGCTTCATATTTTTCACGGTTTCAGTATCACCTCGCTGCCCGCAAACCTTTGGGCCGTGCCTTTGGTCTCCTTCGTTACTACACCACTTATTTTGCTGGCATTGAGCACGATGGCATTCGCGCCGCTGAGTGAAATGCTCTGGTGGCTGGCAGATATTTCGCTGCGTGTGGTATTCGCGCCGCTGACGTATCTACAGACGGGATGGGTGTATCTGGATGCGTCGCTGCTGCTAGGGAGCGTCGCGGGATGGGGCGCGGTTGTGATATGGCGCTTTAGCTGGTGGCGAATTTATCCCGCAAGTGTCGGCGCGCTGATTGTGGTTTTACTGGTTTTCCGCATAAAGAGTGATGAGCCGGATTGGCGCGTGGACATGCTGGATGTCGGCCACGGTCTGGCCATCGTAATCGAACAGCGTGGGAAAGCGGTATTATACGATACGGGAAACCGCTGGGAAGGGGGCGACATGGCGACACGAGAAATTTTACCTTACCTGCGATGGCAGGGCGTCGACGTAGAAAAAATTATCCTGAGCCATAGCCATATGGATCACATCGGTGGGCTGGAAACGTTACAGAATGCTTACCCTGAAGCAATGATATACAGCGCGATCAAATCTATGAATCATCTTCCTTGTCAACGCGGCGAGATTTGGCGCTGGCAGAATCTTACGTTTACGGTGCTGTGGCCGTTAGCGCTCGTAGAACGAGCAGAAAATAATGATTCCTGCGTTATTCGTGTTGATGATGGAAAATACAGTGTCTTACTGACGGGCGATCTGGAGTCTAATGCGGAAAAAGCGCTGATGAGGCTAGAACGCAGTGCGCTACGTGCGAATTTGTTACAAATCCCTCATCATGGCAGTAAGACTTCCTCGTCTCCTCCTTTTATTCGTGCGGTTAATGCCGAGTTCGTTATGGCTTCGGCGGCGCGCTATAACCCGTGGCGACTGCCTTCTGTAAAAATTGTTGAGCGATATCGTCAATACGGCTATTCATGGCTTGATACTGCGTCATTCGGGCAGTTAAGTGCGCGTTTTTTCAGCGATTCATGGCACATTCTGCGGTTCAGGGATCACATATCGCCTCGTTGGTATCATCAGTGGTTTGGCGTAGAGCGGTATAATGAGTAAAATGGTCGGCTATTTCTTCCCGATTCAGGTTCACTACATGCTGAATGATAAAGATCTCTCCACTTGGCAGACTTTTCGCCGCCTATGGCCGATGATCTCTCCTTTTAAGGCAGGGCTTGCTGCTGCTGCAATCGCACTCATTATTAACGCAGCTGGCGATACGTTAATGCTTTCTCTGCTCAAGCCCTTATTGGATGAGGGATTTGGCAAAGCAGAGCGTTCTGTATTGCTGTGGATGCCGCTGGTCGTCATTGGATTAATGCTAGTGCGGGGGGCGTCAGGCTTTGTCTCCAGCTACTGCGTTTCCTGGGTTTCCGGCAAAGTGGTAATGAATATGCGTCGCCGCCTGTTCTCCCACATTATGGACATGCCCGTGTCGTTCTTCGATCAGCAGTCAACGGGGACATTGTTATCCCGTATCACCTACGATTCGGAGCAGGTTGCGGCGTCGTCATCTGGCGCGTTGATTACGGTTATCAGAGAAGGGGCCTCAATTATTGGTCTGTTTATTCTGATGTTCTACTACAGCTGGCAACTGTCCATCATTCTGATTGTGATTGCACCGATCGTATCGATTGCCATGCGTGTGGTATCCAAACGCTTCCGCAATATCAGTAAAAACATGCAGGATACGATGGGGCATGTCACGACCAGCACGGAGCAAATGCTTAAAGGCCACAAAGAAGTGCTGATGTTTGGCGGTCAGGAAGCGGAAACCAAGCGTTTTGATCAGGTCAGCAACCGGATGCGTCAACAGGGCATGAAAATGGTGTCTGCTTCGTCGATTTCCGATCCTATTATCCAGCTAATCGCGTCGCTGGCGTTGGCATTTGTCCTGTATGCTGCCAGTTTCCCCAGCGTGATGGAAACGTTGACTGCTGGGACGATCACGGTGGTATTCTCTTCCATGATCGCACTGATGCGCCCGTTAAAATCACTGACTAACGTCAATGCGCAGTTCCAGCGCGGAATGGCCGCGTGCCAGACGCTGTTTGCCATTCTGGACATGGAGCAGGAGCGTGACACGGGCAAACTCGAGCTCGAGCGTGCGAAAGGTGAACTCGAATTCCGTCAGGTAAATTTCGCTTATCCGGGAAGAGAAAATCTGGCGCTGAAGAATATCAATCTGCATATTCCCGTGGGTAAAACGGTGGCGTTGGTAGGCCGTTCTGGTTCAGGTAAATCAACCATTGCCAGTTTGATCACGCGTTTTTACGATATTCAATCCGGTGAGATTCTGCTCGATGGTCACGATCTACGTGAGTATCGTTTGTCTTCCTTACGTAATCAGGTGGCGCTGGTTTCTCAAAACGTGCATCTGTTTAACGATACGATAGCGAATAACATCGCCTATGCCCGTAATGAACACTATAGCCGTGAGGAAATTGAGCGTGCGGCGACAATGGCGTATGCGATGGACTTCATCAATAAGATGGAGCACGGCCTGGATACGATTATTGGTGAAAATGGCGTAATGCTTTCCGGCGGACAGCGGCAGCGTATCGCAATTGCCCGTGCCCTACTACGTAATAGCCCGATCCTGATATTAGACGAGGCTACGTCGGCGCTGGACACGGAATCTGAACGTGCCATTCAGGCTGCATTAGACGAACTGCAAAAAGATCGTACCGCGCTGGTAATTGCACACCGTCTTTCCACGATTGAAAAAGCAGATGAGATTCTGGTAGTTGAAGATGGCAGAATCATTGAGCGTGGTGATCATACTGCGTTACTGGCGGCGAACGGTGCCTATGCTCAACTGCATAGAATGCAGTTTGGCGAATGATTGAGCGCATCTGGTCTGGGCGGTCGCGGCTCTATTGGCTGCTGCTACCGCTTGCGTGGCTATACGGACTCATCACGTTTCTGATTCGCCAGAGCTATCGACTGGGGTGGCGGAAAAGCTGGCGATCTCCTGTTCCCGTCGTGGTTGTGGGGAATCTGACGGCAGGTGGCAATGGGAAAACACCGGTCGTCATTTGGCTCGTCGAACAGTTGCAACGCAGAGGCTATCGTGTCGGTGTGGTGTCACGCGGTTACGGTGGGAACGCTGAACGTTATCCGCTGCTGCTGGATGACTCGGTAACGACGGCGCAGGCCGGTGATGAGCCGATGCTGATTTTCCAGCGTACCGGGGCACCCGTTGCGGTTGCCCCGCGTCGGCGGGATGCGGTGAGCTCATTATTGGCACAGCACACGCTAGATGTGGTGATCACCGACGATGGATTACAGCACTATGCGCTGGAAAGAGATATCGAACTGGTTGTTATTGACGGGATGCGGCGTTTTGGCAACGGATGGTGGCTGCCTGCTGGCCCAATGCGGGAAAGAGAAAGCCGTCTGGCGTCGGTGGATGCCGTCATTGTTAACGGCGGCACGCCGCGTGCAAATGAGATAGGCATGACATTGACGGCGGGTATGGCGGTTAACTTGCTTTCTGGTGAGTCACGACCGCTGAACCAACTGCATGATGTCGTTGCGATGGCGGGCATCGGACATCCCCCGCGTTTTTTTGCGACGCTGCGTGATGCAGGTGTTAGCATTGCACGTGAAGTCACCTTCGCTGACCATCAATCGTATCAGTCAGAACAGCTCGATTCGCTGACTCAGGATGCGACACAGCCGCTGCTGATGACGGAGAAAGATGCCGTAAAATGTAAGGCATTTGCTCAGGATAACTGGTGGTATCTGCCCGTCGATGCCGTGTTAGCTGAGCCCTACGGCACGCAATTGCTCGACAAACTGGAAAATGTGCTTAATCGGAATGCGGGCAGCAGAGCATAAATTGGTCTGCTACCACGGTTTCAGATATCCCTTGTGGATATCAACCTTATTAGATCGCTGCTGTAGCGAGAAAGAAAATATCGGTCATCGATCGGTCAAAGATGGAGGAAGCATGGATCACCGTTTACTTGAGATTGTTGCCTGTCCTGTTTGTAGTGGTCGGCTGTACTTTAATAAAGAGAAACTGGAACTGATATGCAAGGTCGATGGTTTGGCCTATCCGGTTCGTGATGGTATCCCTGTGCTGCTGGAAAATGAAGCGCGTAAACTCGGGGCTGATGAGATAACACAATGACCTTTACTGTGATCATTCCTGCGCGTTTTGCGTCAAGCCGACTGCCAGGTAAACCGCTGGCGGACATCAATGGTAAACCGATGGTCGTCCATGTGATGGAGCGGGCGCTGGAATCGGGGGCGCAGCGCGTTATTGTGGCCACCGATCATCCCGACGTCGAGTCTGCCGTGCAGCAAGCTGGTGGCGAAGTGTGCCTGACCCGCGCCGATCATAATTCTGGTACAGAGCGTTTGGCTGAAGTCATCGAGCGTTACGGTTTTACCGATGATGACATTATCGTGAACGTTCAGGGCGATGAGCCGCTTATTCCTTCCGTTATCATTCGTCAGGTGGCAGAAAATCTTGCCGCCAGTAAAGCAGGAATGGCAACGCTGGCGGTGCCGATTGAAACCAGCGAAGAAGCATTTAACCCGAATGCGGTAAAAGTCGTTACTGACGCTGAGGGATACGCGCTGTATTTTTCCCGAGCGACGATTCCCTGGGACAGAGAGCGTTTTGCTCAGTCTAAGGAAACCATTGGCGATCACTTCCTGCGTCATATCGGTATCTATGCTTACCGTGCGGGTTTTGTGCGTCGTTACGTCAGTTGGGCACCGAGCCAGCTGGAGCAAATCGAGCTACTGGAGCAACTGCGTGTGCTGTGGTACGGCGAGAAAATTCACGTTGCGGTCGCCAAAGCTATTCCTAGCGTCGGCGTGGATACCCCAGAAGATTTAGCCCGTGTGCGGCAGGTCATAGCAGGTCAGTAAGATCTATCACGCTATGCAGCGATGAATACGTCATGGGGGGAATCTATTCTTGCCGGAATAGATTTTCCCTATATACCCGTCATACTTCAAGCTGCTTGTGCGTTGGCAATACTCGGCTCATTTTTGAGCCTCGCCCTAGCGGGCCGCCGCAAGCGGCGTTCAAATCGGCTAAGCCAATTTGTCCTTACTCACTCCAGTCACTTACTGGTGTAAGCTCCTGGGGATTCGCGCAGTTGCCGCCTTCACGCAACTCGAATTATTTAGGGTATAACGTCTCTCTTAATACGATATTTTATCTTTTAAATTATGTAGCACTTATTTAGATAACTATTCTTAAAAATTCTCAAATTACGCTACGTCGCTTTATTTATGCAGATGGCTTATTCCCATGATGAATTAAATCGTCGCGAGTGGAACTTTTATTTTCATAGTTAAATGCTACTATCAATTCGCCATGTTTTTGCATGGTGTTTTTGTTATTTCAACTAAGGACGGTAATGATATGAATGCTAAACGTTACATCGCAAAAATTCTTCTCGGCGGTATGTTAATGGGGGCTGCCGCGGGCAGCAGCGCGGCGGTCTATTACATGGCTCCCAACGGCAACGACGCGAATAACGGCAGTAAAAATTCCCCCTGGAAAACAATCGACCGCGCACAGAAAACATTAAACCCTGGCGACCGCCTGTGGATCCGTGGCGGTAAATACGTGTTTACCAAAGGGCTAAATGTCTGTACGACGCGTACCGATGTGGTGAATGCGATCACGCTGAGTAAGAGCGGCACTGAAGGTAAGCGCATTGAGTATTGGGCCTCTAGCGGCGAAGTGCCGATTTTTGATTTCAGCCAGATGCAGGATGATTGCCGGGTTAAAGGGTTCAACGTCGTTGCAGATTGGGTTTCCGTAAAAGGACTGGAAATAACCGGTGTCCCACAGCGCAATAACCTTAACCATGAGTCCTGGGGCGTGTGGATAAGGGGCAGCAATAATATATTCGAGCAGTTGAATATTCACCATATTATGGGAACGGGGCTGTTCATCCAGCGTGGGGGGAATAACCTGGTATTGAATAGTGACTCTCACCATAATTACGATCCACTGACCTCTAATGGTGCTGGCCAAAGCGGAGATGGCTTTGGTGCGCATATCCCTGCTAACCAACCGGGTAATATTTTCCGCGGTTGCCGGGCGTGGTCAAACTCGGATGATGGCTTTGATTTAATTAATGCCTATTCTCCAGTGTTGATTGAAAATTCCTGGGCCTGGTCACACGGTTATTTACCGGGGACGACACAATCACTGGCTGCGGGTAACGGCAATGGTTTTAAAATCGGTGGCTATGGCGGCGTTTATGTGGCGAATGCGGTGAAACATACCGTGCGTAACTCGGTTGCATTTTTAAATAAAGCAGCTGGTTTTTATGCCAATCACCATCCGGTAGCGAATGATTTCTTCAACAACACGGGCTATAAAAATAACCCGAACTTTAATATCCGCGGCATCGATGCAAACGGAAAAGCGATTGGGCTGGGTACGCTACGCAATAACGTTTCTCACGGTGGTAAAGACCTGTCGTTCTCGGATGGCGCGAACATGCGCTACAACTCGTGGGATCTGAAAATTGCGGTATCAGATTCTGATTTCGAGAGCGTTTCCGTGACCGGATGGGACGCACCGCGTCAGGCGGATGGTAGCCTGCCCGTACTGAAAAGCCTGCGTCTTGCTTCAGGCAGTGCGCTGATCAACAAGGGTGGGGATGTCAAACTGCCTTACAAAGGTTCAGCCCCAGACCTGGGTGCTTTCGAACGCGAATAATGGCAGCGTGTTAACACGCTAGCCTGTCACTCATGATATCCCCTGCTGACGAGTAGGGAATATCGCTGCAACAACTCCAGCAGGGAGTTCTCCCTGCTGGAGTTGATCCCCGCTTATACTCTAAATAATTCGAGTTTCAGGCAGACGGCAAGCGAAGGACAAATTCGTCGGGAACGAATTTGTCCAGCCAGCGGTTGGCCTTCGGTGAGAGACAGGATGTCTCTCATTTCATCCCGATGAGCTTACATAGGTAAGTGATTCGGGTGACTGAACGATGCCAACGCACATGCAACTTGAAGTATGACGAGTATATTTGATCTGCGTTGAAGTATTTGTCATCCGCTCGCCGCATCATTGTGAGCGGAGCTATTTGGCTCAACTCAGGTATAGCCGTTTATGGAACAATTGAAATCGGAACTCAGTACGGTGTTGGGGGAAAGCCTCAGCCGACTTGAGCGCATAAGCGAACAGCCCTATGCGGATCTGTATGCCTTGTATGATAAAGAAGGCAACGCGATGCCTTTGTTGGCTAAAAGTTATGTTTGTCAGGGCGTGGCGCAGCAGGAAGCCTACAAACTTTCGATGCTGGCGCGTGAAGGTGACGTGCGTTTGCCAACCGTTTATGGGCTGGTGTTGACGCAACAGCAGCCTTATCGGGAACTGCTGCTGATTGAGCGCTTGCGCGGTGTGTCGGTGGAAGCGCCGCCAAGAAACGGGCAGCGCTGGACGCTGCTGATGGACCAAATTGTTGAAAACGTATTGGCCTGGCATCGAATTGATAGCCATGGTTGCGTCGGTTCCGTGGACAGCACGCAGGACAATGATTGGTTCAGCTGGTATCAACAGCGTCTGGAAGTGCTGTGGTCCACGTTGCTCAATGTCAATGCGCCACAGCTTACGCAGCAGGATCGGAGCGTACTTTATCGTTCTCGCCAGTGCTTAGAGATGTTGTTTGACGATTTCGAGGATGGCTGTGTGTTGGTACACGGTAATCTGTCGCTGCGCAGTATGTTGAAGGACGCGCGGAGCGATCAGCTATTGGCAATGATCAATCCGGGAATGATGCTGTGGGCACCCAGAGAGTATGAACTCTTCCGGCTTTGTGAATCCGGTATGCCGGAGCAGTTGCTTTATCACTATCTGAAACAGGCGCCGGTATCTGAATCCTTTGTCTACCGGCGCTGGCTATACGTCATTTGGGAAGCCGTCTCCCGCTATATCCATACGGGACAGCTAGACCGTCAGCTATTTGATGTCGCTTCCCGCGAGTTATCTCCCTGGCTGGAGTGAGCCTGCGGTGGTTCCGCGTCGTGCGGTTCTGCTGTGGTTCCCTTCAGTGCCTGCCAGAGGCGACCGAGCGTTTCGTACCAGGCTCGCTCGCTGTGCGATAAATAGTAAGCGGAAGGGAACACTTTTTCCCACGGGTTGAGCGCGGAGGTGATCGCCATCTGATTTGCGGGCGCGGGAATCGGCGCTAACCCCTGAGCCTGGAAGAATCGAATGGCGCGAGGCAAATGGTTGGCTGAGGTCACCAGCAAGAAAGGGCGATCGCCAACAATCTTAGCGGTTGCAGCCGCTTCCTCTTCCGTATCCCGTGGCGTATCCAGAATGATGATATCCTGCTGGGGAATACCCAAACTTTCGGCGACCAGCGCCGCGGTTTTCGCGCTGCTGACAGGGTTACCCTGTGCGGCTCCACCGGTAAAAATCAACTTTGCGCCGGGGTTGGCATGATAAAGGCGAACACCTTCCGTGACGCGCGGGAGACTGTTGCTGATGAGATTAGAACTGGGTGCCCATTCCGCGTTATAGGTATATCCCCCGCCTAGCACGACAATATGCTCTGCTTTGCTCGCCTCCGGCGTTTGCCGCCAGGTTGGGTAGTGTGATTCCAGTGGTAACAACAGTCGATCGGCAACAGGCTGTAGGCTGAGCAGAGTAAGCATCAGCCAACTGGCTAATATTATCGCTTTCCCCGTGCGTTGCCGTTGGGTAAACCAAAGCAGCAACAGACCAACACCCATCAGAAGCAATAGCAATGGCAGGGGCTGAAGAAGGCCACCGACGAACTTTTTGAGTGTGAAAAGCATAAAATTGCATTCCTTTTGAGTGAAAAAACCGCATCCGGGAAGATATCATGCGGTAAGGCCATTTATTCTAAGCCAGCCTGTGCCAAAATGGCAGGCTGGAAAAAAATCGCATCGCGCAGACATGTCCTGCACGAGATCCCCGTTTATATGATGCGGAACAATGACTGATGCAGGATCGCAATTTTAACGATATCGCCGAAAAATTTGCTCAGAATATCTATGGCACGACGAAGGGGAGACTTCGGCTGGCGGTATTGTGGCAGGATCTTAGCGATCTTTTGACCCGACTTCCGGCACGGCCTTTACGCATCCTTGATGCGGGAGGCGGTGAAGGGCAGATGGCCTGTCGTTTGGCGGCTTTAGGACATCAGGTATTGTTGTGCGATGTTTCCGGTGAGATGATTCAGCGCGCCAAAAATGCGGCAGCGGAGCAGGGCGTTACCCATAATATGCGTTTTGTGCAGTGTGCCGCACAGGATATCGCGCAATATATGGATAGCCCCGCCGATCTGATATTGTTCCATGCGGTGCTGGAATGGGTCGCGCAACCGCAGCAGGTACTGAAAACACTGTGCGATAGCCTGTCGCCGGGTGGCGCATTGTCCCTGATGTTCTATAACCATCATGGGCTGTTGATGCGTAACATGGTGGTGGGCAACTTTGATTATGTTCAGGCCGGAATGCCTAAGGGCAAACGGCGCTCGCTCTCGCCAGATCACCCGCTGAACCCGCAAGACGTGTACGGCTGGCTTGATGAGATGGGGCTGACCATTAGCGGAAAAACGGGCGTGCGCGTGTTTCATGACTACTTGAAAAACAAACAGCAGCAAGTTGAGAAATTTGACGACATTCTGGAGATTGAACAGCGGTATTGTCGGCAAGAGCCTTTTGTGAGTTTGGGCCGTTATATCCATGTCATGGCGCATAAACCCCATTTGAAGGATGCATTATGAGTGATTTTTCCCAGACTGTACCCGAACTGGTCGCCTGGGCACGAAAAAACGATTTCTCCATTTCCCTCCCCACCGAACGCTTGGCGTTTTTGATGGCGATTGCCACGCTTAACGGCGAACGCATGGATGGTGAAATGAGTGAAGGTGAGTTGATTGATGCCTTCCGTCATGTGAGTCAGGGATTTGATCAGACGAACGAAACCATTACCCTTCGCGCCAACAACGCGATTAACGATCTGGTGCGCCAGCGCTTGCTTAACCGCTTTACCAGCGAGCAGGCCGAAGGTAATGCGATTTATCGTCTGACGCCGCTGGGGATTGGCATTACCGATTATTACATTCGGCAGCGTGAGTTCTCGACGCTGCGCCTTTCCATGCAGCTCTCTATCGTGGCGCAAGAACTCAGTCGCGCAGCCGATGCGGCGGAGGAAGACGGTGATGAGTTTCATTGGCACCGCAACGTATTTGCGCCGCTGAAATATTCCGTTGCAGAAATTTTTGACAGTATCGATCTGTCACAGCGGGTGATGGATGAGCAGCAGCAGGGCGTTAAAGACGATATCGCCGCGCTGTTAAATCAGGACTGGCGAGCCGCGATCAGTAGCTGTGAACAACTGCTGACGGAAACGTCATCGACGCTGCGTGAGCTACAGGATACGCTGGAAGCCGCAGGCGACAAATTGCAGACGAGCCTGTTGAGCATTCAGGATGCGATTATGAATAATCCGCATAATCTGGAGTTTGTCGACAAGCTGGTGTTTGACCTGCAAAACAAACTCGATCGCATTGTGAGTTGGGGACAGCAGACGATAGATCTGTGGATTGGTTACGACCGCCACGTACATAAGTTTATCCGTACCGCGATTGATATGGATAAAAACCGCGTCTTTGCCCAGCGGTTGCGTCAGTCGGTGCAGAGCTATTTCGATAGCCCCTGGGCGCTGACGTTTGCCAACGCGAATCGCCTGCTGGATATGCGCGACGAAGAACTGGCGCTGCGTAGTGAAGAAGTCACTGGTGAACTGCCGCCGGAGCTGGAATACGAAGAGTTTAGTGAAATGCGAGAGCAGCTGATCGCGCTAGTCGAGCAGGCGTTGCATAAATATAAAGCGCAACAGATTCCGCTGGATTTGAGTGAAGTAATGCGTGAGTACCTCGCACAGCATCCTCGCTCGCAGCATTTTGATGTTGCCCGAATCGTGGTCGACCAGGCAGTACGTCTGGGCGTAGCCGAAACAGATTTCACCGGATTGCCTGCATTGTGGCAGGCGATCAATGATTACGGAGCCAAGGTACAGGCCCATGTCATCGACAAATATTGAACAATTTATGCCAGTGAAGCTGGCAACCGCGCTGTCGAATAACCTCTTTCCTGCGCTGGACAGCCAATTGCGCGCCGGGCGTCATGTTGGCATTGAAGAGCTGGAAAACCATGTGTTTTTGATGGATTTCCAGGACGTGCTGGAAGAGTTCTACAGCCGTTACAACGTAGAGCTGATTCGCGCGCCGGAAGGGTTCTTCTATCTGCGTCCGCGTTCTACCACGCTGATCCCGCGCTCGGTGCTGTCTGAGCTGGATATGATGGTAGGGAAAATTCTCTGCTATCTCTATCTGAGCCCGGAGCGTTTGGCGCACGAAGGCATTTTCAGCCAGCAGGAACTGTATGAAGAGCTGCTGAGTCTGGCGGATGAAAGCAAACTGCTGAAGCTGGTTAACCAGCGTTCTACCGGTTCCGATCTGGATCGCCAAAAATTGCAGGAAAAAGTCAGAACGTCGCTTAACCGCTTACGTCGGTTAGGTATGATCTACTTTATGGGCAATGACAGCAGCAAATTCAGAATTACTGAATCGGTGTTCCGCTTCGGAGCTGATGTGCGCAGCGGCGATGATGCCCGCGAAGCACAGCTACGCATGATTCGCGATGGTGAAGCGATGCCTGTTGAAGGTAGTTTGTCGCTGAAAGATGACAGCGACGACAATGATCGCACCGATGATACCGCGCCAGAAACGGGCGAGGATGAATAAGAGCTTATCCCATTAGAGCTATTTCATTTGCCAGTTTGAACCTGGGCAGTGCTCGAAATCCTCACGTACTACGTGTACGCTCCGGTTTCTGCGCGCTGTCCGTGTCCAAACTGACTGCACCAATAACGCCTACTGGGATGGGCTCTCAGTGTTGAGGATGAACAGGAATGATTGAACGCGGTAAATTTCGCTCACTAACGCTGGTCAACTGGAACGGCTTTTTCGCCCGCACCTTCGATCTGGATGAACTGGTTACCACGCTATCCGGCGGTAACGGTGCTGGGAAATCCACCACGATGGCCGCCTTTATTACGGCGCTGATCCCTGACTTGACGCTGTTGCACTTCAGGAACACCACCGAAGCCGGTGCCACCAGCGGTTCACGCGATAAAGGCCTGCACGGTAAATTGCGCGCCGGCGTCTGCTACTCCACGCTGGATGTCGTTAACTCGCGTCATCAGCGCGTGCTGGTTGGGGTTCGTCTCCAGCAGGTTGCAGGGCGCGACCGTAAAGTCGATATCAAACCTTTCACCATTCAGGGATTACCGACGGCGATACAGCCGACGCAAATTCTGACGCAGGTGGTCGGCGATCGTCAGGCGCGCGTGCTCTCATTGCAGGAGCTGAAAGATCGCGTCGAGGAGATGGAAGGCGTTCAGTTCAAGCAGTTTAACTCCATCACCGACTATCACTCGCTGATGTTTGATTTGGGCGTGGTGCCGCGTCGCCTGCGTTCTGCTTCCGATCGCAGTAAGTTCTATCGTCTGATCGAAGCTTCGCTGTACGGCGGTATTTCCAGTGCGATTACTCGCTCGCTGCGTGACTACCTGCTGCCGGAAAATAGCGGCGTGCGTAAAGCGTTTCAGGATATGGAAGCCGCGCTGCGTGAAAACCGCATGACGCTGGAGGCGATTCGCGTTACCCAGTCCGATCGCGACCTGTTTAAGCACCTGATCTCTGAAGCAACGTCCTATGTGGCCGCCGACTATATGCGGCACGCCAATGAGCGCCGTATTCATTTGGATGGGGCGTTGGAACTGCGCCGTGACCTGTTCTCCAGCCGTAAGCAACTGTCCAGTGAGCAATATCGTCATGTAGAAATGGCGCGAGAACTGGCAGAACAGAGCGGTGCCGAAGGCGATCTGGAAACGGATTATCAGGCGGCCAGCGATCACCTGAATCTGGTGCAGACCGCCATGCGCCAGCAGGAAAAAATCGAGCGCTATAACGCCGACCTGGAAGAATTGAGCTATCGCCTCGAAGAACAGAACGAGGTGGTGGAAGAAGCGCGGGAGCAGCAGGCGGAAAATGAAGAACGCGCCGATGCGACCGAGCTGGAAGTGGATGAGCTGAAAAGCCAGCTTGCCGATTATCAGCAGGCGCTGGACGTGCAGCAAACACGTGCCATTCAGTACCAGCAAGCTCAACAGGCGTTGGAACGCGCCCGCACGCTGTGTCAGTTGCCAGATTTAACGGCAGACAATGCGGATGAGTGGCTGGACAGCTATCAGGCGAAAGAGCAGGAAGCGACAGAAATTCTGCTGATGCTGGAGCAGAAACTGAGCGTGGCCGATGCGGCGCACGGGCAGTTTGAACAAGCCTATCAGCTGGTGACTAAGATTGCCGGTGCGGTGAATCGCAACGAAGCCTGGCAGGTTGCGCGCGATTTGCTGCGTGACAGCTCTTCACAACGCTACCAGGCGGAGCGGGTACAGCCGCTGCGGATGCGTCTGTCTGAGTTGGAACAGCGCCTACGCGAACAGCAGGATGCCGAGCGGTTATTGCAGGATTTCAGCAAACGCAACGGCCAAGATTATCAACCGGAAGAGCTGGAATCCCTCCAGCAAGAACTTGATGCCCGCATCGAAACGCTGTCATCGCTGGTGGCAGAAGCGGGCGAGCGCCGTATGGCACTACGCCAAGAGCTGGAGCAAACCCAGCAGCGCATTCAGAAGCTGACGGCGCGCGCGCCAGTCTGGCTGGCCGCACAGGAAATGCTGACGCAGTTGAGCGAGCAGAGCGGCGAAACGTTTGAAGATAGCCGTCAGGTGACGGAATTCATGCAGCAACTGCTGGAGCGCGAACGTGAAACTACGGTTGAACGTGATGACATCGCCGCCCGCAAACGCCAGATTGAAGCGCAGGTTGAGCGACTCAGCCAGCCCGGAGGTTCGGAAGACCCGCGTCTGAACGCGCTGGCGGAACGTTTTGGCGGCGTGCTGCTGTCTGAAATTTATGATGACGTGACACTGGATGATGCGCCGTACTTCTCGGCGCTTTATGGTCCCTCCCGCCATGCGATTGTGGTGTCCGATCTCTCGCTGGTGCGCGATCAGCTTGCGGGTCTCGAAGACTGCCCGGAAGATCTGTATCTGATCGAGGGGGATCCGCAGTCGTTTGATGACAGCGTATTTGCCGTTGACGAGCTGGAACGTGCCGTCGTGGTGAAAGTCGCGGAGCGCCAGTGGCGTTATTCCCGTTTCCCTGAGGTGCCGCTGTTTGGCCGTGCTGCGCGGGAAATGCGTCTGGAAAGCTTGCGTGATGAGCGCGAAGCGCTGGCGGAACAGTACGCAACGCTGTCGTTTGACGTGCAGAAAACGCAGCGCCTGCACCAGTCTTTTGGTCGCTTTATCGGTACCCATCTGGCAGTCGTTTTTGATGACGATCCCGAAGTGGAGATTCGTACGCTCAGTTCCCGTCGTGGCGAGCTGGATCGTGCGATGGCCAGCTTTGATGGCGAAAATCAGCAGCAGCGTCAGCAGTACGAACAAGCGAAAGAAGCCAGCGCACAGCTGAATAAACTGATTCCGCGCATTAGCCTGCTTTGCGATGAGACATTGCAGGATCGCGTGGAAGAGATTCGTGCGGAATTGGATGAAACCGAAGAGTCTGCTCGCTTCATTCAGCAGCACGGTACAACGCTGGCTAAGCTGGAACCGCTGGTTTCTGTCCTGCAAAGCGATCCGCAGCAGCATGAGCAGTTGCAGGAGGATTATACGCAGGCGCAGAACGCACAACGGCAGGCAAAACAGCAGGCGTTTGCACTGACTGAGGTTGTGCAGCGTCGCGCGCACTTCAGCTATGCCGATTCGGCTGGAATGCTGGGTGAGAATGCTGGCTTGAATGACAAACTGCGCCATCGTTTGGAACTGGCTGAGGCAGAACGGACAAAAGCACGTGAGCAGCTACGCCAGCATCAGGCACAGCTGACGCAGTACAGTCAGGTTCAGGCATCGCTGAAAAGTTCTTACGATGCCAAGCAGGACATGCTTAAGGAACTGACGCAAGAGCTTCAGGATATCGGTGTACGCGCGGACGCTGATGCCGAAGCGCGCGCCCGTCAGCGCCGTGATGAGCTGCATGCGGCATTAAGCACTAACCGCTCGCGCCGGAATCAGTTGGAAAAACAGATTACATTCTGTGAAGCGGAAATGGACAGTTTGCAGAAGAAACTGCGCAAACTGGAACGTGATTATCACCAGATGCGTGAGCAGGTTGTTACGGCGAAAGCAGGCTGGTGTGCAGTGATGCGTTTGGTGAAAGACAATGGCGTCGAGCGTCGTCTGCACCGTCGTGAATTGGCATATATGGAAGGCGATGAACTGCGTTCCATGTCGGATAAGGCGTTGGGTGCGCTGCGTCTGGCGGTTGCGGATAACGAACATCTGCGCGATGTGCTGCGGCTTTCCGAAGATCCGAAGCGGCCAGAACGCAAAATTCAGTTCTATATCGCCGTTTACCAGCATCTGCGCGAACGTATCCGTCAGGATATTATTCGCACCGATGATCCGGTAGAAGCCATTGAGCAGATGGAAATCGAGCTTAACCGTCTGACTGAAGAACTAACGGCGCGTGAACAGATGCTGGCCATCAGCTCTCGCAGCGTGGCAAACATCATTCGTAAAACGATCCAACGTGAGCAGAACCGCATTCGGATGCTAAATCAGGGGCTGCAAGCGGTCGCGTTTGGTCAGGTGAAGAGTGTTCGTCTCAACGTTAACGTGCGCGAAACGCATACCACGCTGCTCAACGTGTTGTCCGAACAGCAGGAAATGCATCAGGATCTGTTTAACAGCAACCGTCTGACCTTCTCGGAAGCGTTGGCAAAACTGTATCAGCGTCTGAATCCTGAAATTGATATGGGACAGCGCACGCCGCAAACGATCGGTGAAGAGCTACTGGATTACCGGAACTACCTTGAAATGGAAGTTGAGGTTAACCGTGGCGCGGATGGCTGGCTGCGAGCGGAAAGTGGGGCGCTGTCGACCGGGGAAGCCATCGGGACCGGGATGTCGATTCTGGTTATGGTGGTACAGAGCTGGGAAGAAGAGTCGAAGCGCCTGCGTGGTAAAGATATTATTCCGTGCCGTCTGCTCTTCCTCGATGAGGCGGCGCGTCTGGATGCCAAGTCGATTGCGACGCTGTTCGAGCTCTGCGATCGTCTGGAAATGCAGCTGGTCATCGCGGCACCGGAAAATATCAGCCCCGAGAAGGGAACCACCTATAAGCTGGTGCGTAAAGTCTACCAGAACAACGAGCACGTCCATGTGGTCGGGCTGCGTGGTTTCGGAACGGAAGCGCCAGAGACGCAAGAGCAAGCCTCGTAGTGGGGAGCGGTAAATTTTATCGTTGCAAACCTTGCCGCTATTTTCCTCTATAATGATAAAGCCGCTTTTTTAAGCGGCTTTATTTTTTTCGTAAAGCGTTGCGTAAAGGGAATGTTGAATACGAATAGCTTCATCAAACGCGTAAGATAATAACCAGAAGAAGAAGCAAAAATATTTTTCTCTTTATATACTGACGATGAAACGATTACAGACCGTAGAAGGATTTGCGGTTTTATGTTGCAAGGTGGCGTACCGTAATAACGGACGCGATATAAAAATGATCATATTTCATTCTTTTTCATTTTCTACACAAGAAAACCTAAAGAATGTGCTTACGCCAGTATGACCGTATACGAGCGAATTCGGTTTGTTATTTCCATATCCAACGTGGATTGTCGTGAAAGCATAGTGATTAATGAGTACAGGGGATAAATGGATGTTGTTGTTACATAAACGAAAAATGGTCAGGCTGCTGTTACGCGTGGGTTGTATTTGGGTCGGAAGCCTGTCTCCTTCGTTTTCGGTGCTGGCAGCATCTCCGACGGTGGTATCCGGCTTATCGCAAAGCTCGGGCGTGGTGTCTGTAGAAAATAGCCGTGCAGGGCTTCTGGCCGCGCTGCCGCACGGTATGTCGTTACATTATCTCTCTGATTTATCATCGCTTTATGCCCAACATCAGATGCAGCCTATGTGGGCAGATAACCGTGCGGTTCAACAGTTTCAACAACAGCTGGCCGAATTGGCGATAGCCGGCGTACAGCCGCAGTTCACCACATGGGTAACCTGGCTGACCGATCCGCAATTAACCGGATTTGCGCGTGATGTCGTGCTCTCGGATGCGATGCTGGGCTATTTGCAGTTCGTCTCGGGTGTAGAACGCAGCGGTAACGACTGGCTGTACAGCAGCGTGCCTTACCGTCTGCAATCACCGGCGCTCAATATCGTTTCGCAATGGCAACAGGCCGTGAAATCCGGCACCAGCGCGGCTTATGTCGTTTCGCTGGTACCCCAGCATTCGCAATACGCCAAAATGCATGAAGCGCTGAAGACCATGCTGACGGACAATCGCCCGTGGCCGAGCCTGAATCTGGCGGAGTCTTTGCGCCCGGAACAGCAGAGTCGAGAACTGGCGGTACTGCGTGAAATTCTGCAACGTACTGGCATGCTGTCTTCAACGGAGAGCATTACGCTATTTAACGAAAATACCGCAGCGACGGCAGTATCGACAGGACAGGTTCCGCAGGTCGAGGGCGTTGCTATCGACGATCGTTATACTGGCGAACTGGTTGACGCGGTTAAACGCTTCCAGCATTGGCAAGGGCTGGAGGGTGATGGCGTTATTGGTAAGCGTACGCGCGATTGGCTCAATGTGTCCCCGCAAATGCGCGCAACGCTGCTGGCGCTGAATATCCAGCGTCTGCGTCTGTTACCGGACAATGTTCACACCGGCATCATGGTGAACATCCCCAATTATTCACTGATCTATTATCAAGATGGCGCTGAACGCTTATCATCGCGCGTGATTGTTGGGCAGCCTAAACGCAAAACGCCATTGATGAGCAGCTCGCTGTATAACGTGGTGGTCAATCCGCCGTGGAATGTCCCTACGACGCTGACTCGGCAGGACATCATTCCTAAAGTGGTGCGCGATCCCGGTTATCTACAGCGTCATGGCTACACGGTGTTGTCCGGCTGGAGTCAGGATGCTGAAGCGATCGATCCTTCCATGATCGATTGGCCGATGGTCTCAGCAGAGCGCTTCCCCTATCGCCTGCGTCAGGCCCCAGGTGCGAATAACTCGCTGGGACGCTATAAATTTAATATGCCGAATTCAGAAGCGATTTATCTGCACGACACGCCTAATCACAATCTATTCCAGCGTGATATCCGGGCGCTGAGCTCCGGCTGTGTGCGGGTTAATAAGGCATCGGAACTGGCTAGCATGCTATTGCAGGATGCGGGATGGAATAATAACCGTATTTCTTCCACGCTGGATCAGGGAAATACCACCTTTGTGTCAATGAAACATCGGATTCCGGTCAACCTCTATTACCTGACCGCGTGGGTGGCCGAAGATGGTAGAGCACAGTTCCGAACAGATATTTACAATTATGATGACACCGCTCGTGCTGGGACGAAAGTGCTGTCCAGAGCAGGGCTGTTGCTTCAGTAAGTATTGAAAACACGGGCATTAGCGGTATCGGTATTTTATCGTTTTTGCGGGGGATCGATGCGATCTCCCGCAAACCCGTAAGCAAAGCGGGTTGACTCACTTTTCTCTGGCAGTTAAGGTTCAAGGCGGCACGTTTTGTGCTTCCTTTTATACCGTTCTTTAGCCAGGGTACTTGTTCTATGGATCACATTGACAATCATCGCCGTAAGTGGCTTGCACTGGGTGGTGCCGCGTTGGGTATCGCACTGCTTCCCGGTCAGGCATTTGCGACGTTATCTACACCCCGACCACGAATTTTGACGCTGAACAATCTGAATACCGGAGAGCTGCTGAAAACGGAATTCTTTGATGGCAAACGGTATAACAAGTCAGAACTTTCCCGCCTGAATCACTTTTTCCGCGACTATCGCGCCAATAAAGTCAAAACGATTGATCCCCAACTTTTCGATCAGCTCTATCGCTTACAGGTCATGTTGGGCACCAACAAGCCCGTACAGCTGATTTCTGGTTATCGCGCGATAGATACGAATAACGAATTACGTGCGCATAGCAGAGGTGTAGCAAAGCAGAGCTACCACACGAAAGGGCAGGCGATGGATTTCCATATTGAAGGTGTTCAACTCGCTAACATTCGTAAAGCGGCGATGAAGATGCGTGCCGGCGGCGTTGGCTACTACCCACGCAGTGATTTCGTTCACATCGATACCGGCCCCGTCCGCACCTGGTAATTCGCTACCGCAGCGCATACCCTAAATAATTCGAGTTTCAGGCAGGCGGCAAGGGAAGGAATCCCGATGAGCTTACTGAGGTAAGTGATTCGGGTGAGTGAACGCAGCCAACACACATGCAACTTGAAGTATGACGGGTATATTTTTTCCTGATACGGTTCGTTATGCAGAGCGAACCGCTCAGTTTATTCAACATGGAGTGATATGAAATATCAAATTGTCCCGGTGACGGCATTTAGCCAGAACTGCACGTTGTTATGGTGTGAAAAAACGAATGAAGCGGCGATTGTCGATCCCGGTGGCGATGCGGAAAAAATCAAACGTGCCGTCGCGGATGCAGGGGTTTCAGTTAAACAGATTCTGTTAACGCACGGCCATCTGGATCATGTAGGTGCAGCGGCGGAATTGGCCGAGCACTATCAGGTCGCAATTATTGGCCCGCAGATTGAAGATGCATTCTGGCTGGAAGGGCTGCCGGCACAGAGCCGGATGTTTGGTCTGGAAGAATGCGCGCCGCTGACGCCATCGCGCTGGTTGCAGGAAGGTGATGAGATTAGCGTGGGCGAGACAACGCTGGCGGTTTTCCATTGCCCAGGCCATACACCGGGACACATTGTTTTCTTTGATGCAGAATCGCGGCTGGCACAGGTGGGCGATGTTATTTTCAACGGTGGCGTAGGGCGTACCGATTTCCCACAGGGGGATCATCAAGCGTTGATTGCGTCTATCAAAAATAAGCTGCTGCCGCTGGGTGACGATGTGACGTTTATTCCAGGACATGGCCCGATGTCGACCTTAGGACATGAACGCAAGACCAACCCTTTCCTGCGTGAAGATGCCGCGATTTGGTAGTTTCTGTTCTTGTTATCAGTAAAGGGCAGAAATTTATCAATAAAGGACAGAAATGAAAAAGCCGACACAGTGTGTCGGCTTTTTTAATCGCAGAACGATCAGAGTACGGCAACAATCGCTTCGCAGAGTGGAGCCATGTTTTCCGGCGTCATTCCTGCAACGTTGATACGGCCAGAATTCACCGCGTAAACGCCGAATTCATCACGCAGACGCAGGACCTGCTCTTTGGTCAAACCACTGAATGAGAACATCCCATTCTGGTTGATGATGAAGGAGAAATCCTGATTTGCCCCTTTTTCCTGCAAGGTATTCACGAACAGCTGACGCATGCGTTGAATACGCTCACGCATCGCCGTCAATTCCTGTTCCCAGACGGCTTTCAGTGCATCGTTGCCCAGAATGGTCGCAACAACGGTTGCGCCGTGTGACGGTGGGTTGGAGTAGTTTGCGCGAATAGCCGCTTTCACCTGGCTGAATGCTGTGTCTGCCGTAGCGGCATCGGCGGCAACCAGTGTGCAGGCACCGACGCGCTCATTGTACAAACCGAAGTTTTTAGAGTACGAGCTGCATACGATCAGTTCATCGTGCTTCGCGGCGAAGAGACGCAGGCCTTCCGCATCTTCTTCGAGCCCACGAGCAAAGCCCTGATAGGCGAAGTCAAACAGCGGCAGCCAGCCTTTTGCTACGGACAGTTCGGCCAACGTAGCCCACTGCTCAGCGGTAGGATCGATACCGGTTGGGTTGTGGCAACAGCCGTGGAACAGTACCACGTCACCGGCTTGTGCGGCGTTCAGGCTGTTCAGCAGGCCATCAAAATCCAGCGCATGGTTAGCGGCATCGTAGTAGTCATACTGGCAAATTTCCAAACCGACAGCAGAGAAGACGTTGTTGTGATTTGGCCAGGTTGGATTGCTGATCCAAATGCGTTTTGCAGACGTTTGATTTGCAATGAAATCAGCGGCTACGCGCAACGCACCTGTTCCGCCCGGCGTTTGCGCCGTGCGGGCACGTTTGTCGGCAATGATGGCATTCTGCTTGCCAAACAACAGCTCCTGCGTGCACTGACCGAATGCTGGCAAACCGTCAATGCCCAGATAATTTTTGGTGGTTTCATTTTCCAGCAGATAGTGTTCTGCTTTTTTTACGCTGGTCAGAACCGGAGTTTTACCGGTTTCATCTTTGTAGACACCAATACCCAGATTGATTTTATTCGCGCGGTCATCGGCGCGGAAAAGATCGGTCAGCCCGAGAATAGGATCGGCCGGTGCGGCAGAGATATTTTCAAACATTGCCAGAATGTTCCATAACTGAGATGAAATAAGAATTCTCAGAGTACCGTCAGTAAAAGGCTTTGCCAACCGTTGATGTCAAAAAGAAAGGGAAATAACAGGGAGAAGGAGAGAGACGAAATAAAAGACTGGTTAGGCGAGAATAATTGGCGCAGCGTGGCGTAAAGCAGAAACAGAAAATGCGGGAGAGCGTTTTTCAACGTTGCAGGCGATTGCTCGTAAAAGTGGAGAGCTATCGCGACGCGACCCAGCACGCAATAAAAAAGACAGAGCCGAGGCTCTGTCTTTTCATGCAATACGAACGATTAACTCGTTACGTTATGCGATGCCAACTTAGAACTGGTAGATTACACCGACGTCTACACGGTCGCTGTTTTCTTGATTGAATGTTTTAGTCTGATCTTTGTCAAGCAGGCTGATGTCGTATTCAACATAGGTAGAGAAGTTTTTGTTGAATGCGTAAGTTGCACCAACGCTTGCATATTTAACAGCGTAATCGTTGGCAACGTTATTAATTTTGTCTTTACGAGATACGTAAGCAATGGTAGGTGTTAGGCCAAAATCAAAGTTGTACTGTGCAACAACTTCAAAGATTTTGCTCTCATCAGCAATTCCAGCTGTGCTGCTAGCGCGGAAGAAATTACGACCTTCGCCGTAAACTGCTGCAACATAGATGTTGTTTGCGTCATATTTCAGACCCGTTGACCATACGTCAGCACGATCACCTCGAGCGCCAGTAGCAGCCTGCTGCTGAAATTGAGTACGATCATACGCACCGTAAGATGCAATCACACCTACGCCAAAATCAGTGTCATAGGATAGTGAGGTTGCCCATGCATCACCGTGGCTACGGCTGATGTTTGGAGAAGATGTTTCATCTTTAGCAACGTATTGCAGACCGAAGCCCAAGTTTTCAACTAAACCAAACAGGTTAGTAGTACGGAAGGTTGCTGCGTTACCGATACGACCAGTCAGGGTATCCGTGATGCTGCTATCGCCGCCATTTTCTGGCAGAACGTCGGTATAAGCCAGAACGTCGTAAGCAACACCCATGTTACGACCGTAATCGAAAGAACCGAAATCAGCAAATTTCAGTCCAGCAAAAGCGTAACGGGTTTTGTTATCGCTAGTACTTAAAGAGTCCTCAGTACTGTTACCATCAAATTGATATTCAAAACGGCCATAACCAGTCAGATCGTTGTTGATCTGAGTTTCACCTTTAAAACCAATACGAGCATTGGTGTTGTCTTCGTTTTCAGCGCTTTGGTTTTGGAACGCATAACCTGCATGTACGCGACCAGTCAGATTCAGCTTGTTGCCGTCTTTGTTATAAACTTCAGCAGCGTTGGCTGCGCCTGCGACTAACAGAGCTGGGATTACTACTGCAAGAATGTTGCGTTTCATCATTATTACCCTCATTGGTGTTATTTGGACACCTGCCACTGCCATAAATAATTCTTTGCGGAACTATTCCTGAAAGTTTGGTGTCTTCCTGTGTCTGAACGCAGTTTTCCATTCATGCGCCCGTTTATCCACTCTAAAGGTGCTACAAAGTTCGCAATCGGGTAACAAATGGAAATAATGTGTTTCAAAATGTAAAAAATAGGGAACTTTATGAGACAGAATAAAAAATAAAAAAAAGAGCCGGGAAGCCCGACTCTTCTTTTCTACATATTTGTTTTACTTATATTAAATTTTTATTTAGAAACTGGCGTTCCGTGGTGTGCGTGGGAAAGGAATAACATCGCGCACATTTTGTACACCGGTAACATAGGCAATCAATCGTTCAAAACCTAAACCGAAACCGGAATGGGGAATGGTGCCGTAACGACGTAAATCACGATACCACCAGTAGTCTTCTTTATTCAGTCCCATCTCTTCCAGACGGCTATCCAACTGCGCCAGACGCTCTTCACGCTGAGAGCCACCGATGATTTCACCGATTCCTGGTGCCAGAACATCCATTGCAGCAACGGTCTTACCGTCTTCATTCATCCGCATATAGAAAGCTTTGATGTCTTTCGGGTAGTTTTTAACGACAACCGGTGCTTTGAAGTGCTGCTCCGCCAGATAACGCTCATGTTCGGAGGAGAGGTCAACGCCCCAGTAAACCGGGTTCTCGAACTGCTGCCCGCAGTTCAGCAGGATCTCGACAGCATCGGTGTAGTCCACCTGTGCGAAATCAGAGCTAACGAATTTTTCCAGTCGAGTGATGGCTTCTTTATCAACGCGCTCAGCAAAGAACGCCATATCATCGGCACGCTCATTCAGTACGGCCTGAAAAACATATTTCAGCAGATTTTCTGCCAACGCCGCGACGTCATCCAAAGAGGCGAAAGCGACTTCCGGTTCGATCATCCAAAACTCAGCCAGATGGCGGCTGGTGTTAGAGTTTTCCGCACGGAACGTTGGGCCAAAGGTATACACATTAGACAGCGCACAGGCGTAGGTTTCGCCATTCAACTGGCCGGATACGGTCAGGAACGCTTCTTTACCGAAGAAATCTTCGCTGAAATCCACTTTACCTTGTTCGGTACGCGGCAGGTTTTCCAGATCGAGAGTAGAAACACGGAACATTTCGCCCGCGCCTTCGGTATCGGATGCGGTAATCAGCGGGGTTGATACCCAGAAGTAACCGTTCTCGTGGAAGAAGCGGTGAATCGCCTGCGCCAGCGTATGACGAACGCGCGCAACGGCACCGATCAGATTGGTACGCGGACGCAGGTGCGCCACTTCACGCAGATATTCGATGCTGTGACGCTTTGCCGCCATCGGGTAGGTATCGGGATCGTCAACCCAGCCAACGACGTTGACGTTGGTGGCTTGCAGCTCGAAGCTCTGGCCTTCACCCGGAGACGCGACGACGTTACCGGTTATTTCAACGGAGCAGCCGGTAGTCAGGCGCAGTACGTCATCCTGATAATTGGAGAGATTATTATTAACGACAGCCTGTAATGGATTAAAGCAGGAGCCGTCATAAACGGCGATAAAGGAGATACCGGCTTTAGAATCTCTCCGGGTACGTACCCAGCCGCGCACGGTGACTTCGCTGTCAACGGCAACACGGCCTTGCAGTACATCGACTACAGGCACTACGCTCATAAAATTCTCTCTTTAATTAATCGTGTTTAAGAAAAATAATATCGTGGTTAAAACGTCAAATGGCCCAATCCGAGCCATTTGCTATGTTACTTGCGATGCAACAGGACACAAGCAGAAATCACCGGAATGGCGCGAAGTTTTCGCTCATGTGGGTGAATCTGCTGCAAAGTTGGTCAACATCTATAGGGGAAAGCCTTAACTGGCCTTTTTCACGCAGGGTAAGTCAAACGCTTTGCGTAACTCACACACGAAGTTCTGATCCTGACAGATGGTTTTTCCGGGGCTATCGGAGAGCTTTGCCACCGGTTTGCCGTTGCATTCCACCAGTTTGATGACGATATTCAGCGGTTTCACGCCGGGGATATCACACGTCAGGCGCGTGCCGATACCAAATACCAGATTCACGCGCTGCCCGAAATGACGGTACAGCGTCAGCGCTTTATCCAGATTCAGGTTGTCGGAGAAGACCAATGTTTTGCTCATCGGATCGATGATGAGGCGCTGATAATGCGCAATGGCTTTTTCGCCCCAATCGACCGGATCGCCAGAGTCGTGACGCAGCCCCTGATAGGCTTCGGCGAACGACAAATCGAAATCGCGCAGGAAGGCATCCATAGTGATGCAATCGGTCAACGCAATGCCCAAATGCGTGGGATATTCATGTAGCCACATTTGTAGCGCGGCGCGCTGGCTGTTTGCCAGTGTCGGACTAATCTGCTGATGCGCCTGAAACCACTCATGTGCCTGCGTGCCGACAGGTGTGATATCCAAACGGCGTGCCAGATCGTAATTGCTGGTGCCAATGAAATAAGGGAAATCGGCTCGTAGCGTCGTAACAATCGTCTGCTGGACATCACGAGAGAAACGCCGCCGTGTGCCGAAATCCATTAGCTTGAATTGGCTGAGATCCACATTCGCGCTGTTCTGGCGGAAGCTTTCCAGCGAGGCAGACAGCTGGGTGAACGCCTGCTCGGCCGTGACGTCGGGCGAGCGATCCCGATGCACGACTTCACTGATCACAGCCAGCAAGGGAACTTCCCACAAAATCACTTCACGCCACGGCCCGGTGATGCGGATATCCAGCTTGCCAGCATGATTCTTGATCGAAACCTGCTGTGGATTAAAACGGAAGTCCCGCAGCCAGTGGAGATAATCGGGCTGAAAGAACGGCAGAGAAGAAAGATAGGTGAACTCATCGTCACTCAATGACAAGAAACGCATCAGATCGACCTGATGGGCTATCTCATCAGCGTAAACGCCTAATAACTCATCACCGCGACAGCGAAATTCAGCCGCAACGTCGACATCATAATAGTGATGATACACCGCCTGTTGCATGTGCAGCTTGTAGGCATCGGTATCCAGCAATGAGTGCAGAATCGGGGAAGTGTGCAAAGTCATAATGCGTTACAGCATCCTTGTAAGATGCCTATCCACCATTGGGACAATCAGCAATGTTCGGTCAGTATACCTTGATTATCCGTTTATTACATTACGACAACATAGCGAGACGTGCGGGAATGAACCGCGGTACGATGATTATCCTCATTATTTTGTCGTGGTAACATTAAGATAACAGGCTTAGACTTGATCTTTGATGCTTATGACGAGGTGGAAAATTTATATGAATCAACAGCCGCAAATAAAATATCGCCATGACTACCGTGCACCGGATTACACCATTACCGACATTGCACTGGATTTCGATCTCCATGCTGAAAAAACGCACGTAAAAGCCGTTAGTCAGGTGGTGTTGCAGGGGGACGCTGGCGCGCCGTTGAAGCTGAATGGCGAAGGGCTGAAACTGATTAGCCTGAGTGTTGATGGCCAGCCGTGGACACATTACCAGCAGCAGGACGATGGCCTGATTCTGACACAATTACCCGCACGTTTCACGCTCAGCATCGAAACCGAAATCAATCCTGCCGCCAATAGCGCGTTGGAAGGGCTATACCTCTCTGGCGACGCGCTCTGTACACAGTGTGAGGCCGAAGGATTCCGCCACATTACCTATTATCTCGACCGACCAGATGTGCTGGCGAAATTCACGACGCGCATCACAGCGGATAAAGCTCGCTATCCTTATTTACTCTCTAACGGCAATCGTATTGCACAAGGAGAGCTGGAGGGCGGTCGCCACTGGATTGAATGGCAGGATCCGTTCCCGAAACCGGCTTATCTGTTCGCGCTGGTTGCTGGCGATTTTGATGTGCTTCAGGATCGCTTCACGACACGTTCTGGTCGCGATGTGGCGCTGGAGCTGTACGTTGACCGTGGCAACCTCGATCGTGCTGGCTGGGCGATGACCTCGCTGAAGAATTCGATGAAGTGGGATGAAGAGCGTTTCGGTCTGGAATACGATCTCGACATCTATATGATCGTCGCCGTTGATTTCTTCAACATGGGGGCGATGGAAAACAAAGGGCTAAACGTATTCAACTCTAAATACGTGCTGGCCAAGGCAGAAACCGCGACGGATAAAGACTATCTGAATATTGAAGCGGTGATCGGCCATGAATATTTCCACAACTGGACGGGTAACCGCGTCACCTGCCGCGACTGGTTCCAGCTTAGCCTGAAAGAAGGGCTGACGGTATTCCGCGATCAGGAGTTCAGCTCCGATTTGGGTTCGCGCCCGGTGAACCGTATTGATAACGTGCGCGTGATGCGCGGTGCGCAGTTTGCTGAAGATGCCAGCCCGATGTCGCATCCGATTCGTCCTGATCAGGTGATCGAGATGAATAACTTCTACACGTTGACGGTCTATGAAAAGGGATCGGAAGTGATCCGCATGATGCACACCTTATTAGGTGAAGAAGGCTTCCAGGCCGGTATTCGCCTGTATTTTGAGCGTCACGATGGCAGCGCAGCGACCTGTGATGATTTTGTGCTGGCGATGGAAGATGCTTCCGGTGTCGATCTCACGCAGTTCCGCCGCTGGTATAGCCAGTCGGGCACGCCGGTGCTGACCGTGCGTGATGATTACGATCCGCAGACGCAACAATATCTGCTGAGCGTGAGCCAGATGACCCCAGTCGGTGCCGACAAACAGCAGAAGCTGCCGCTGCACATTCCGTTGGATATCGAACTGTACGATCCGCAAGGGCAGGTTATTCCGCTACAGAAAGACGGCCAACTGTTGGCGTCGGTGCTTAATGTGACCGAATCTGAACAGACGTTCATTTTCGATCAGGTGCCTTGCCGTCCGATTCCTTCTTTATTACGTGAGTTCTCTGCACCGGTAAAACTGAACTATGCGTGGAGCGATGAGCAACTGACATTCCTGATGCGCCACGCCAGCAATGCGTTCTCGCGTTGGGATGCTGCACAGAGCCTGCTGGCTAACTATATCCGTCTGAACGTTTCCCGCTATCAGCAGAAACAGCCGCTTTCCGTGCCGATGCACGTTGTTGATGCTTTCCGTGGCGTGTTGCTGGATGAAAAGCTGGATCCGATGCTGGCTTCTCAGATTCTGACATTGCCGAGCGAAAATGAGATTGCCGAGCTGTTTGACATCATCGATCCGACGGCGATCGCTGCCGTGCGTGAGAGCATGACGCGTACGATGGCGAAAGAGATGGCGGATGAGTGGCTGGCGGTATACCACGCGAATCACGCGCCGCAATATCGTATCGAACACGCGGATATGGGCAAACGTGCGCTGCGCAACGTCTGCCTGCATTATCTGGCATTCAACGATGCCGATCAGGCGGATAAACTGGTGCAAGCGCAGTTCCGTCAGGCGGATAACATGACAGATTTGCTGGCGGCGCTGTCGGCGGCGGTTGAGGCTCAGTTGCCGGTGCGTGATGAACTACTGACGCAGTTTGATAACCGCTGGCATCAGGATGGCTTGGTCATGGATAAGTGGTTTGTACTGCAAGCCACCAGCCCAGCAGCCGATGTGTTGACCCGCGTGCGCGAGCTGCTACAACACCGTTCATTCAGCCTGAACAACCCTAACCGCTTGCGTTCGCTGGTGGGAGCGTTTGCGGCCGCTAATCCGTCGGCGTTCCATGCCGAAGACGGCAGCGGCTATCGCTTCCTGACAGAGATCCTGAGCGACTTGAACACCCGTAACCCGCAGGTTGCGGCGCGGGTGATCGAACCATTGATCCGTTTGAAACGCTATGATGCTAAACGTCAGGCGCAAATGCGTCAGGCGCTGGAGCAACTGAAGACGTTGGAAAATCTGTCTGGCGATCTGTTCGAGAAAATCAGCAAGGCACTGCAAGACTAATCCTGCCACAGTAATTCTTCTGTCACACGCGGTAGCTTGCCGCGTGTGACATTCTCCCTCGCGCTAATTTCTTACTTCCGCAAACGTTTTACTTTCCGCAGAGATGGCACTACCATCACCGACCGTGAGTTAAACCGTAATCCACTATTGCTTACTTCCAGCGTAAGCAAGATACCTTTGCGATAGGGATCTCAGGAGACAATATGTTCTATCCCGTTATCAAAAAAGCCCTGTTTCAGCTCGATCCAGAGCGTGCACATGAGCTGACCTTCCAACAATTACGCCGTATTACCAACACGCCTTTTGAATTTCTCGTCCGCCAATCTGTTCCTACTAAACCGGTTACCTGCATGGGGTTATCTTTTAAAAACCCACTTGGTCTAGCGGCGGGATTAGATAAAGACGGCGAATGTATCGATGCGTTAGGCGCAATGGGATTTGGTTTTATTGAAGTGGGGACGGTAACGCCGCGTCCACAATCCGGTAATGATAAACCGAGATTATTCCGTGTAGTGGAAGCGGAAGGATTGATCAACCGGATGGGTTTCAATAATAAAGGCGTGGATTATCTGGTCGAGAATGTAAAGAAAACACGCTTTGGCGGCGTATTAGGGATCAACATCGGCAAGAATAAAGATACGCCGGTTGAGCAAGGTAAAGACGATTATTTGATCTGCATGAATAAGGTCTATCCTCACGCAGGCTATATTGCGATCAATATTTCGTCACCGAATACGCCTGGATTACGCAACCTGCAATATGGTGAAGCGCTGGACGATCTTTTGCTGGCGATAAAGAACAAGCAGACGGAATTAAAAGATAAGCATCAGAAATATGTTCCCGTGGCGGTGAAGATCGCGCCGGATCTTTCTGAAGAAGAATTGATCCAAATTGCCGACAGTTTGGTTCGCCATAACATCGACGGGGTGATTGCCACCAATACGACGCTCGACAGAAAACTGATTCAGGGATTAAACCACTGCGGGCAAACCGGAGGATTAAGTGGGCGTCCTTTGCAGACAAGCAGCACGGAAATTATCCGCCGTTTGTCACAGGAATTAGCAGGGCGTTTACCAATTATTGGCGTTGGCGGAATTGATTCTTTGGTTGCCGCACGCGAAAAAATGGCGGCTGGTGCGTCGCTGGTACAGATATATTCAGGCTTTATTTTCCACGGTCCTCGCTTGATTAAAGATATCGTTACACATATTTAATCCGAAATGCCTTTCATTTTTAGCTGGGGGTTTATTTATCCCCCCAGCTAGTCTATATTTTATCCGTTTGCGTAAATAATCTATCAACCGATGTCTGATCGTCTTACCGCAACGTTTATGACGATGAACGATTATTGCAATGTGAGAAAACACAATCAGCCATTTCTGATATTTCTACTGTGAAGGCGAAGGGTAAATAATATGAAGTTAAAACCTGACGATAACTGGCGCTGGTATTTTGATACCGAACACGATCGCCTGATGTTGGATTTGGCTAACGGCATGTTATTCCGTTCTCGTTTTCCATCTAAAATGCTAACGCCGGATGCATTTAATGAATGTGCATTCTGTGTTGACGATGCTGCGCTATTTTTTACCTATAACGACAAATGTCAGAAAGCGGCGCTGCATCGTGACCTTCAAGGCGAATTAGTTCTGAATGCGTTGGTCGCAAGCCGATTCTTAAAACCGCTTATGCCAAAAAGCTGGCACTTCATCCAACAGCCGGATGCCGTAACGTATTCGCCGCAGGCGGGTGATGTTGTACAGGTACAGCTCACTGAAACCCATGAAACGGCCTGTTTTCTGGTGGCGGAAGCAGGGGATAAAGCCTGTCTCTGTCTGCTGGCGCAAGAACAACTGTCATTAAGTGGAAAGACCATGGGGCTGGGCGACGCCATAAAAATCATGCACGACAGGCTAATGCCTGCCGTCGTTCAGAATAGAGCTGAGTGGGAAACCGCGTTGGGTGAAGGCACGTCGGCATTTGAGTACGCCAAGGTCGTCTAAACCCCGTCATACTTTAAGCTGCATACGTGCTGGCTTTTCTTCGACTATTGCAGATGCTTTTCTATTGCAAATGCAGGTCACTCTGCGGAATACAGCTACAGCTAAGAATCTCGCCGTTTTCCCTGATGGCACTTTGCTTCAGTGCGGAGACCTCTCCGCTGACTAACGTCAATTTACAGCAACCGCACAGTCCTGCCCGACAAGAATAGGGGATTCGAATACCCTGTTGCTCCAACTGTTCCAGTAAAATCTGCTGATTATTCCCTTGTAACGATTTTCCCTGATAGTGGATGGTGACGGCCTGTTCGCTTTTTTCGGGAACGACAAGGCTTTCGACTACCTGACCGGAACCATAAGGACGCGGCGGTTTGGTTGCTAACACTTCCAATGTGTCGCCCACGCGAATGATGCCCGTATTTCTGGCGACCAGATTTTGCCCAAAATCAACGTCGCCGTTCTCGGCTGTACGGAAAGATTGCAGCGTTGCCAGTGGTTCTCCTGACGGATGCTTACGGCCACGTTCGATGCTGACGGTGGTGAAAATGCAGCGGCTACAGGGTTTGACGACGTCAAAAATAACCTCGCCAATCCGAATGGTCTTCCAACTGTCTTCGGCAAAGGCTTCCGCGCCTGTTACGACCAAATTGGGACGGAATTGTTCGATTTTAATGCCGGCGGAACAGCGCTGGCGTAGCGCCTGAAATGAGGCATCATTAATTAACAGGAACGGATAGCCGTCGGCAAATGCTAAAGGAACGTCTGGATAATGCTTCACTCGCCGCGATGGCTCATTGCCCACCCAGCGAAGCTGTACGGCACGCTGAAAATAGTGGCTTAACCAGACATTGATGGCTTCAGGGGCGACGAGTGCCGTAAAGTGTGTCCCCCAGACTTCTGTCGGCTGAGGTGTTTCGGTGAAGTCGGCAAAACGTATCGTGGCCGTTTGACCATCCGGCGCAGCAATAAACAGTCCATCGGGTAACAAGGCGGGGGTAAATAGCACCATCTGCGGATACTGGCGGGCAGTAATAAATGTGCCATCCGATTCGGTAATCATGAAGGCACGATCGTTCGCCAAACCGCTGACAGACGCCATTGCGTGGGACAGCTGTAGCCCCCGCATCGATTTTACCGGATGAATATAAAGCCGCGTTACGCCAATCACTGACCTGTTCCTTGCCAAAGTAAAACGGCAACTTTATGACAAGCGTCTCGGATTAGCTATAATGCGCCTCAATTTCTTTTATGAATCTATTTTTTGGTGATAGTGACGACATGAATGCTTTGTTTGCCAGTACGGCGCGGGGATTGGAAGAATTATTAAAAAGCGAACTCGAATCATTGGGTGCGCAGTCCTGTGCGGTTGTGCAGGGCGGTGTCCATTTTGAGGGTGACAATCGCCTGCTGTACCAGAGCCTGCTGTGGAGCCGTCTGGCATCGCGCATTCTGCTGCCGCTGAATGAATTCAAGGTACACAGCGATCTGGATTTGTATCTGGGCGTGCAGGCGATTGACTGGTCAACGATCTTCAGTATCGATAAAACCTTTGCCGTGCATTTTACCGGTACCAATGAAGATATCCGCAACAGCCAGTACGGCGCGTTAAAAGTCAAAGATGCGATTGTGGATAGCTTCACGCGCAAAACTGGGCAGCGGCCTGATGTGGCGAAACAGCAGCCGGATATTCGTGTTAACGTCTTTTTACAGCGTGATATGGCCAGCGTGTCGTTGGATTTAAGCGGTGATGGCTTACATCAGCGTGGTTACCGCGATCTGGCCGGACTGGCGCCGCTAAAAGAGAACTTGGCGGCGGCGATTGTATTGCGCTCCGGCTGGCAGAGCGGCACGCCGCTGGTCGATCCAATGTGTGGTTCCGGTACCTTGCTGATCGAAGCCGCAATGATCGCGTCCGATCGCGCGCCGGGTTTGCATCGTACGCACTGGGGATTTAACGCCTGGTTAAAACACGATGCCGAACTGTGGCGTGAAGTGACGTCGGAAGCACAGCAGCGGGCTAGCCAAGGTTTGCAGACGACGACGTCGCGTTTCTTCGGGTCGGATAACGACCGTCGAGTGATCGAGATCGCCAAAGCGAATGCGCGTCGCGCAGGCGTGGCCGAACTGATTTCTTTCGACGTGAGGGATGCCGCACAGCTAAAAAATCCACTGCCGGAAGGCCCGAAAGGCACGGTTGTCAGCAACCCGCCTTACGGTGAGCGTTTGGAAAGTGAACCCGCGCTGATCGCCCTGCATAATATGCTGGGTCGTAAGATGAAAAGCGACTTTGGTGGCTGGCAGCTCTCGCTGTTTAGCGCATCGCCGGAGCTGCTGAGCTGTCTGCAACTGCGTGCTGAGCGCCAGTTCAAAGCGAAAAATGGCCCACTGGACTGCGTACAGAAGAACTATCAACTGGCGGAAACGCAGGGTGAATCTGCGGGGCAAATCGCGGAAGACTTTGCCAACCGTCTGCGCAAGAACCTGCGCAAGCTGGAGAAGTGGGCGAAGCAGCAGGGGATTGAGTGCTATCGCATTTATGATGCTGACTTGCCTGAATATAATGTGGCGGTTGACCGCTACGGCAGTTGGGTCGTCGTACAAGAGTATGCGCCGCCGAAAACCATTGATGCGCAAAAAGCCCGTCAGCGCCTGTTTGATGTGATCAACGCGACGCTGAGCGTGCTGGAATTACCGTCGAACCGTTTGGTGCTGAAAACGCGTGAACGTCAGAAAGGGAAAAACCAGTACGAGAAGCTGGCGCAGAAAGGCGATTTCCTGCTGATGGAAGAGTTTGGTGCCAAACTGTGGGTCAACCTGACTGACTACCTCGATACCGGTCTATTCCTCGACCACCGTATCGCCCGCAAAATGCTGGGTGAGATGAGCCGTGGCAAAGATTTTCTTAACCTGTTTGCCTACACTGGCACGGCGAGTGTGCATGCTGGACTGGGCGGCGCACGTTCAACGACCACCGTTGATATGTCACGCACCTATCTGGAATGGGCAGAGAAAAACCTGCGGGTAAATGGCCTGACCGGGCGTCAGCACCGTCTGATCCAAGCCGATTGCCTGTCATGGTTACATAACGGCCATGAGCAATTTGATGTGATCTTCATTGACCCGCCGACCTTCTCTAACTCAAAACGGATGGAAGAGTCGTTTGATGTTCAGCGCGATCATTTGGCGCTGATGAAAGATCTCAAACGCCTGCTGCGTCGTGGCGGCACCATCATGTTCTCGAACAATAAACGCGGCTTCCAGATGGATACCGCTGGTCTGACTGCGCTGGGGCTGAACGCCAAAGAAATTACCGCACAGACTCAATCGCAGGATTTTGCCCGTAATCGTCAAATTCATAACTGCTGGCTGCTAACGCATGCCGGTGAGGAAAAGTAACCGATGTCTTTAATCAGTGTTTCAGGTGCGTGGCTGTCGTTCAGCGATGCGCCGCTGTTGGATAACACCGAACTCCATATCGAAGAGAATGAGCGCGTTTGTCTGGTTGGCCGTAATGGCGCGGGCAAATCGACCCTGCTGAAAATTCTGGCCAAAGAGATCCCGCTGGATGATGGCCGTATCACCTATGAACAGGATTTGATTGTCGCGCGCCTGCAACAGGATCCCCCGCGTGATGTTGCTGGTAGCGTCTTTGATTTTGTTGCTGAAGGGGTCGCCGCACAGGCGGATCACCTGAAAAACTATCATGCCATGCTGCGTTTGGTAGAAAGCGATCCGAGTGAAAAGAACCTGAATCAACTGGCTAAGTTGCAGGACGTTTTGGAGCATCAGGGCCTGTGGCAACTGGAAAGCCGTATTCACGAGGTGCTGGAACAGCTTGGTCTGTCCGCCGATGCACCGCTGGCTTCGCTTTCCGGTGGCTGGCTGCGTAAAGCTGCACTCGGCAGAGCGCTGGTGAGTTCGCCGCGCGTGCTGCTGCTGGATGAACCAACTAACCATCTGGATATTGAGACGATTGACTGGCTGGAAACCTTCCTGAAAACGTTCCAAGGCAGCATTGTGTTTATCTCCCATGACCGCTCGTTTATTCGCAATATGGCGACCCGCATTGTCGACCTCGATCGCGGAAAACTGGTTTCCTGGCCGGGTAACTACGAAAAATATCTGGAAGGGAAAGAAGAAGCGCTGCGGGTGGAAGATCTGCAAAATGCAGAGTTCGATCGCAAGCTGGCGCAGGAAGAAGTGTGGATCCGTCAGGGCATCAAAGCGCGTCGTACCCGTAATGAAGGCCGCGTACGAGCGCTGAAAGCCATGCGTCAGGATCGCGCGCAGCGCCGTGAAGTGATGGGCTCGGCGAAAATGCAGGTTGAAGAAGCTGCCCGCTCCGGCAAGATTGTGTTTGAGCTGGAAGAGGTAAGCTATCAGGTTGACAATAAAGTGCTGACGAGTAATTTCTCCGCTCAGGTACAACGTGGCGATAAGATTGCGTTAGTCGGGCCGAATGGCTGCGGTAAAACCACGCTGCTAAAATTAATGCTGGGTGGGTTAGAGCCGATCAGCGGACGCGTACACTGTGGCACGAAGCTGGAAGTTGCCTATTTCGATCAACACCGTGCTGAACTCGATCCAGAACGTACGGTGATGGACAACTTGGCAGAAGGTAAACAGGAAGTGATGGTCAACGGCCGTTCACGTCATGTGCTGGGCTATTTGCAGGACTTCCTGTTCCATCCGAAACGCGCCATGACGCCAGTAAAAGCGTTGTCGGGCGGGGAGCGTAACCGCCTGCTGTTGGCGCGTTTGTTCCTCAAACCCAGTAACCTGTTGATTCTCGATGAACCGACCAACGATCTGGATGTGGAAACGCTGGAATTGCTGGAAGAGTTAATCGAAAGCTATCAGGGAACGGTTCTGCTGGTTAGCCACGATCGTCAGTTCGTTGATAATTCGGTTACCGAATGCTGGATCTTTGAAGGCGAGGGCAAGATTTCTCGCTTTGTCGGCGGGTATTTTGATGCGCAACAGCAGCGTGCAACGGCGACACCACTACGGACGACGGCTGCATCGGCGGTAACTGCGCCAACGACGGCGGCGAACACCGCACCGTCCGCTAAACGAAGCACGGGGAAATTAAGTTATAACCAGCAGCGCGAATTAGACCAATTGCCGCAGCGTCTTGAGCAACTGGAGCAGGAAATTGCGTCGCTGCAAGCGCAAATGAATGACGCCAATTTCTTTAACCGCCCACGCGAAGAGACGCAACAGGTCTTAAGCGCGCTGGCGGAAGCGGAAAGTGCGCTGGAAACTTGTTTCGAACGTTGGGAAGAGCTGGAAGCCCAGAAAAACGGCTAATCCACTTGGTTGTATGACGCCATCAATATGGGTGTAATATCCCGTATTGATGGGGTTTTCAGTCAGAAGCTGACGAATTTTGAAGGAGAGAACGTGTGTGTTCCCATCACGATCGGCATGACTGTAATCTTCAACACGAGCATCACCATGATGACTATATGCTTTGCCCGCAGTGCGACCTGCTGGTGGAGTTACCTGAGCTGTCACGCGGCCAGAAAGCGGCCTGCCCACGCTGTAAAACCACGCTAACCAACCACCAGACGGAACCGCGTAAACGGCCAGTTGGCTACGCGGTGAGCGCGCTGGTCATGCTATTGCTGGCAAACCTCTTCCCCTTCGTTTCTATGCGTGTAGCGGGAATCACCAGCGAAATTACCCTGATACAAATTCCTAAAGTGATGGTGGCGGAAAACTACGCCAGCGTCGCGACGCTGTTTATGCTGTTTGTTCAACTGATTCCAGCTTTCAGTATGGCGACCCTCATTCTGCTTTGCCTACACGCTTCGCTGCCGCTGGCATTGAAAAAAAACATGGGCAAAATGCTGTTCCACCTCAAAAGCTGGGGTATGGCAGAGATTTTTCTGGCTGGCGTGCTGGTCAGCTTTGTCAAACTGATGGCCTATGGTGATATCGGCATCGGCACCAGTTTTATGCCTTTTGTTCTGTTCTGTCTGCTACAGCTGCTGGCCTTCCAAAGCCTCGACCGCCGCTGGTTGTGGAATGATATTGTGCCGCCCCCCGCGCTGCCTGCGCCACCGGTTCTGGGACAAAGCGGGCTATCGCAAGGCCTGCGTTCATGCACATGTTGCACCGCTATTCTGCCAGCCAACCAGTTAATCTGCCCGCGCTGCCACTCACGCGGACATGCCCGTAAGAAGCACAGCCTGCAATGGACGCTGGCCCTGCTGATTACCTCCATCATGCTGTATATCCCCTCGAATCTGATGCCGATCATGGTGACAGAAGCCCTCGGCGATCGCATGGGATCGACGATTATGTCGGGCGTTATCCTGCTGTGGGGAATGGGGTCTTATCCCGTCGCGCTGGTGATTTTTATCGCCAGCGTCATGGTGCCATCGCTAAAAATGCTGGCGTTAGGCTGGCTTTGTTGGCAAGCCAATCGCAAAACCAAGAAAACGGAAGACAGCGAGCGGATGCATGTCATTTATGAGATGGTTGAGTTTGTTGGACGCTGGTCGATGATTGATGTGTTCGTTATTGCCGTCCTGTCTGCGATGGTGCGTATCGGTCGCCTGATGAGTATTTATCCCGCCGTTGGGGCGGTGTTGTTCGCGGCCGTGGTGATTCTGACCATGTTTGCCGCGATGATGTTTGATCCCCGCTTGTTGTGGGATCGTCGCGATGATGTTCTTCATAAGGAGCCTGCCGTTGGCGAAAGATAACCATGCCATTGCGGATGTAGAAACGATTAAACGCTGGTCGCCGGTCTGGATTGTGCCGATTGTCACAGTGCTGATCGGTGCCTGGATACTGTTTTACCATTTCAGCCATCAGGGGCCGCAAATTACGCTGATTACCAGCAACGCAGAAGGCATTGAAGCGGGAAAAACTGCCATCAAGAGTCGTAGCGTAGACGTTGGGATCGTAGAGAGTGTTGTGCTGAGTGACGATCTCCATCGGGTGGAGATCAAAGCACGCCTGCATGACGGTATGGATAAATTGCTCAAGCAGGACTCCGCTTTCTGGGTGGTGAAGCCGCAAATTGGCCGCGAAGGGGTGTCCGGTTTGGGGACGCTCTTATCCGGCGCTTACATTGAGCTACAGCCCGGTGCCAGTAAAGATGATAAACGTGAGTTTACTCTGCTGGATGCGCCGCCGCTGGCCTCACCGGATGCGAAAGGCATCAGGGTGATATTAGACAGTGAGCAATCCGGGCAGCTGAATGCGGGCGATCCGGTCCTGTTCCGCGGTTATCGGGTAGGATCGGTGGAAACCAGCGAATTCGATCCGAAAGCGCGCAAAATGCGTTATCAGCTGTTTATCTCTGCGCCGTATGACGGTCTGGTCACCAGCAATGTTCGTTTCTGGAAAGACAGCGGTGTTGCGTTCGATATGTCGGCGCAGGGCATGCGTGTCGAAATGGGCTCGCTGACTACGCTATTCAGCGGCGGCGTCAGCTTTGATGTTCCCGCTGGATGGGAGCTGGGCGATGCGGCCAAGACAATGGCGCAGTACCGACTGTTTGATAACCAACGCAGTATTCAGGACTCGCTATACACCGAATATAAAGAGTATCTGCTGTTCTTTAGCGAATCGATCCGTGGTTTGCAGGCGGGGGCACCGGTTGAATTCCGGGGTATTCGGCTGGGAACGGTTGCTGAAGCACCGTTTTTCCCACGCAATATGAAGCAGGAACTGGATGATGATTATCGCATTCCGGTGCTGATTCGTATTGAACCCGATCGGTTCGAGAAAAAGATTGGCGGCTCGTTCGACTTTGAACAACATCTGCAGCAAGCCCAGTCTCTGGGGCTGCGCGCGTCGATGAAGTCGGCTAACCTCCTGACGGGCGCGCTCTATATCGATCTCGATTTTTATCCAAAAGAGAAAGTGGATAAACGGCTGTTCGTTCTGGATGGCTACCCGGTTCTGCCCACCATTGACGGTGGCCTGTCACAGATTCAGCAGAAGCTGATGGCGGTGCTGGATAAGGTGAATAACCTGCCGCTGAACCCGATGGTCAATGAAGCAACGAAGACGCTGACGGAAAGTCAGGCAACGCTGCGTGAAATGCAAAAAACGCTGGCGACGCTGAACAAGCTGACGTCTAGCAAAGCGATGCAGGATCTGCCGGAAGATATGCAAAAAACGTTGCTTGAGTTGAATCGCAGCATGAAAGGCTTCCAGCCCGGTTCACCGGCGTATAACAAGATGGTGGCGGACATGCAGCGCTTGGATCAGGTGCTGAGGGAGCTACAGCCTGTGCTGCGTACCTTGAACGAGAAAAGTAATGCGTTGGTCTTTGAGGCCTCGGGTAGTCAGGATCCTCAGCCGAAGAGGGCAAAATAATGATGAAAACATGGACACTGGTTCTGGCTTTGGTATTGAGCGCGTGCAGCAGTAGCAATACGCAAAAAACGTACTATCAGTTGCCGACAATCGCAGAGACCAATACGACGCAGACAGCGGTGACTCAGGGCTATCCGCTATGGGTTGAACATGTCAGCGTGGCGGATTATCTCGTCAATGCAGGCTTGGTTTATCAGACTAACGATGTGCAGTATGTCATTGCCAGTAACAACCTGTGGGCCAGCCCGTTGGATCAGCAATTACAGCAGGCGCTGGTGACTAATCTGGGGAATAAATTGCCCGGCTGGGTTGTGACCACGCAGCCGCAGGGAAGCGAACAGGCGGTGCTGAACGTGGCGGTTACGGGTTTTCACGGCCGTTATGATGGCAAGGTTATCGTCCGTGGCGAATGGATGCTGACCTATCAGGAGAAAGTGGTTAAACGCCCTTTTAGCGTGATGCTGCCACAAACAGAAGATGGTTATGACGCGCTGGTAACAACGCTGGCGCAAGGCTGGCAGCAGGTTTCCCAGTCGATTGCTCAGCAGGCGGGGACACTGAAATAACAATGGTTCTAAAAACCAAATCCCTAAAAATCAGGCCTCTAAAGATGTAATGCTGTGATTGCATTACGTTTTTATGGGTTTTTTATTGTTTTCAATTAGTTAGGGTTTTCTGTTTTTTAGCGGGGAAAATTCCTATTTTGGATCACAAATATGACACTGGCGTGAATTTTGCGCCTTGATCTTTGGCGACAGAATCGGTATTGATAGTCTGTGGTTGCTTATAAAGTAATCATTGTTTTCTTTCCACCAGATAAGTAATGAGGGAAACAAGGCATGAAGAGACAGAAACGCGATCGCCTGGAACGGGCTCATTCACGTGGTTATCAAGCAGGTATTGTCGGTAGACCAAAGGAATTTTGTCCTTATCAATCAATTAATGCTCGGTCTTACTGGTTGGGAGGTTGGCGAAAAGCCATGGAGGACAGGGCTGTTACCGCTTAGCGCGCCTTGTCATTAAAGGGAACGCCTCCGCTTTTGCGGAGGCTTTTGTTTTTAGGGGCTAAATGCCCGATTCTGCTTCTCTCTGTTCAATCGATACAGCGTTCAATACGATCGATACACGTCCTCAACAACTATATGGCCTCTCACAACGATCCAGAGCGTTGTTACTTCTGTAACGTTATTTACCTATTAATTTCGATTTCGATCATTTTGATCATTTCTTTATTCGTTATTGCTCGATATTGATTTTAAATTGAGCGATTTAGGTAATTATTCATTATTTTTTGTTAAAAAATCTATCATTACTACCTGGATGGTATGGCTCAAGGCGGCAATGTAGTGTAGTTTTTTGCTCGGAATTTTCTGAAAAGCGGTTAGAGAGAAGAATATCGTGAAATTACGAACCAGAATTGCACTGCTGTGCAGTACGACCTTGTTAGGGATGTTAATTTTATCTGCGGTGGCGCTGAATACGCTCTATAACACGATGATGAGCGAACGCACCGGTCAGCTTTCTACGCTGGTTCAACTGGCTCACGCGGCAGCTCAAAAGGCATATGACCTTGAGAAAAGCGGTCAGCTGTCACGCGAGGAAGCAGAGAAAGAGGCCAAACGGGCGATTGGCAGTTTCCATCAGGACGATCGCTATTTCTTCGTGCGCGGTTATACGAATGATGTGAACTACGTTCACCCTAACCCTAAACGCATTGGCATCATCGACGCCAATGGTGGTAAAGAAGCGGGGGAGCGCTACCGCGCGTCGCTTCAAGGCAATACGATTGGCACGGTGATCGCGGAAGGGACACGTCCGGGGCAGCAGAATAAAGTTGAGAAGCTTTATGCCGTCATTAAATTCGAACCTTGGGACTGGACGATTGGCTACGGTGACTATATTGACGATATCCAACAAACGTTCTGGCGCAATGCGCTGATCTTGCTGTCTTTAGGGCTGGTTCTACTGTTAATTATTTCCGCGTTTGCATGGAATATGTTGCGAACGTTGATGCGCCAGCTTGGCGGCGAGCCGCAATATGCGGTGGAGGTTGTGCGCGAAATTGCGGAAGGCAATTTGCGCGTCGATGTTGAAACGAAGCTGGGCGATCAAACCAGTATTCTTTACGCTATCCGCGCGATGCGCGATAACCTGTCGCATCTGGTTAATCAGGTTCGCAGCAGCACAAACTCCATTGCCACAGCCTCGACGCAGATAGCATCGGGTAACGGCGATTTGTCTGCTCGTACTGAATCGCAGGCCAGCGCATTAGAGCAGACGGCTGCGGCGATGGAGCAGCTGACCGCGACAGTGACACAGAATGCGGATAACGCGCGCTATGCGAATGAACTCGCGGTGTCGGCATCGGATGTCGCGGTGCGCGGTGGGGATGTTGTCAGCCGGGTCGTGATGACGATGGACTCCATCAGTACATCATCGCGTAAGATTGTGGATATTATCGGCGTTATTGACAGCATCGCTTTCCAGACGAATATTCTGGCGCTGAATGCGGCGGTAGAAGCGGCACGTGCCGGAGAACAAGGCCGCGGCTTCGCAGTAGTCGCGAGTGAAGTCCGCACGCTAGCGCAGCGCTCTGCATCCGCCGCTCGGGAAATTAAAGGCTTGATTGATGACTCTGTTGCCAAGGTGGGTGAGGGCACGGATTTCGTGAAGCAGGCTGGCGATACCATGAGTGAAGTGGTTGAAAGCGTGCACCGCGTCACGTCCATGATGGGCGAGATCAGCGTGGCGAGTGCAGAACAGCGTTCGGGTATTGAACAGGTCAATCTCGCGATATCGCAGATGGATCAGAGTACCGAACAGAATGCTGCACTGGTTGAAGAAGCACTGGCTGCGGCGAGATCGCTGAATGAGCAGGCACAGGATTTGTCACGCACCGTTGAACAGTTCCGCGTCGATGAGTCTGCGGGCAGTTATCTGGCGCTAGGGGAAAGATAATCTACGCTTAATCGTGCTGTAGCAACGTGGTTTAACGTTTTTATAAACCACGTTGTTCATGTCATTGATATACTTTTATCGTGATTGTTTAAAAATCACTCTGAATATCTTTTCTTTTAAGGTCAGTGAGGGGCGGTTGATACTATCGATTCGGCAGATGATGTTTTTTTCCATTTCCAGTGCTTCTTGAGATGAGCGTAAACTGTAATATTCACCAACTTTAAATATTGTTATCGTCAACGTGAGTCCGACTTCCGATGCAACTAAAAGTTTAGCAATTCCGCCGCTCGCCTCTATATTTGAGTCACCTAATGTAGCCATTATCATCACTGAATAATAAACGCAATTCAGATAAGTGCTAAATATATCTTTTACATAGTCATAAAAACCAGTAAATGAATAAAAATCATAATCTAATGAAGAGTTTACCTCCCTTATTCCTGATATCATTATTTCATTTTGGTCTACTGTGGCAAGAAAAAAATAGCAGCCAGAATAAAAGGCTGCGATGGTGATAAAAAGAAATTTAAGTTCTTTTATTGATATCTTTGGGTCACTGACTCTCTTTGCTACACTGAGTAGAATGATAAACATATACACATATAAAGATAATGTCCCTAACAATAATGTGATTTTAAATAAGTTGTTTTTAGCATAAGGAATGCATAAGGAGATAATGAAGATAAATAAAATAAAAAATAAATTTTTCGAATATATTTTTTGAGAGTTTTCCATGATGATCTCGATAGTAGTTAGTGTGCTATTATTTAAAACATACCAGCAATTATATATCTTATCTTACCGATTAAAAATAGACTATTTATGCTGTGGGACTTGAACCATCTTGCCCAAAGGTTAGTTTTGGTAACCAGCATATCAGCCCTGCTGTTTTGTCAACTTTGAATTGTTAGTGGGAGATCTTGTAAGATATTGATATTTATTGAAAAATAGATTTTCTTTGGCGTATTTTAGAATTGATGTGCTTTTAAGTACCACGTGATTAAATGTCAATGTGTAGAAACATACGGTGTCAGTTTTTATTAGAGAGGTAAAAATAATTAGGAAAAGACCTTTTCTTAAAAGATCCTTGTATTTTATAAACTTTTAAATATTCCCAAGATATTTTATTTTTCTCAAAAGAAATAATATTTTATAAAATGAGGTAAGTGTCGAACTGTTATTATTTCAAGGAAATATTTTTTGTAAATTAGCTAAGTCAGCATCATAATTGGTAATACATAATTTAGAAATACTAACACCCTTATCTTTCATGCTCGCTATATACTTACTAAACGTTTCATTTATGCTAATCAAATTATTTTTTTGCATTTTTTCGGATGTTTTTGAGAGTATCCATATAGAGTTTTATTTCATCATGTAGCATATTTTCCTCTGTGTCTGAGGTGGGTTTAATAGTATATTTCCATCATTGCCAACTGTGCATTTTAGAACTATTTATAAACATACCCAACTATCATACAGTTGGGATTTAATAAAATCATATTCACTATTTTCTATTGAGAGAAGATAAATAGCATTTGCTTTTTCAATGTGTGTATCATCAATAGGAGTGCCTGTGATGTCCATTATATCTGCTTGGCTTATTGTTTAAAAATAATCAGCGGAGATTCCTAATAGAGTTGGGGAATTAATGGATAAAACAACTATTGCCCATCGATTTCTATCATCTTTGGCTAAGTAATTATTTCCAATATTTTTATTTAGATATGCTTGTTCGGTCGTGAAAGCTCTAAAATAGTTATTAACTCGCTCTCTAAATTATTTGCGATAGCCATCATTTTGATAGCCTGTATCTATAACACGCCAGTTCAGACTATCATAGCCAGATTTTTTGAGTTGATCGTGTATAAAAAACTCCGTTAATAACCCACCTGACTCTAATGATATAAATGTTATTGGTGTGTCTCTTGATGGCATCTCGTTCACAACATTAGAAACAACCTGATTGATGAAATCAATCCTACCATTAAGAGATACGCCCCGTTCATCTTCTATCCGTGAAAGATCCCCCATATGACGAGAATCGCAACACGTATTGCGATTGTTGGAATGATTGATATTGGTTTTTTTATTATATGAGGGCGGGTTATGGTTTGGATTGTGAAGTATAGTGAGCCTCATCGTAGGAAGCATGCGGTGTTACTCTGACATTAGAAGCTATTGATGGATTCATTATTACCGTATTTTTCTGCCGCTATACTTACCTATTTAGTGTGATGTAAGTTGCATAGCTTAAAAAGTTTTCGCATAAGGAGTTTCTTGAACCCGCTGTAAAATAATATCCCTGCGTTTCCTCCGTGTTAATTCGATTGCCATCCCTCTACACTTTCTGTTTACCCATAAGTCGTTGTGTGGTGAGCGCGTGGCTCTCTTCACTTGAACAGAGTGGTATTAGGGAGACAGGATGCAACAAACACCGTTATTCAATAATCACTATTTTCACCAGTTGCCGGGGTTCTACACCGCGCTACAGCCTACGCCGTTGCATGGCGCTCGCCTGCTTTATCACAGTGAGGGATTGGCCGCAGAGCTTGGGCTGTCTTCCGACTGGTTTACGCCAGAACAGGATGCCGTCTGGAGCGGTGAGCGTTTGCTGCCGGGAATGGAGCCGCTGGCGCAGGTTTATAGCGGGCATCAGTTTGGCGCGTGGGCCGGCCAACTGGGTGACGGACGCGGCATCCTGCTGGGAGAACAACAGCTGGCGGATGGCCGCAGCATGGACTGGCATCTCAAAGGTGCCGGGCTAACGCCGTATTCGCGTATGGGAGACGGTCGTGCAGTGCTGCGCTCGGCGATACGCGAATTTCTGGCCTCGGAAGCGATGCACCATTTGGGCATTCCCACCACGCGGGCGCTGACGATTGTCACCAGCACAAATCCGGTGCAGCGTGAGCAGGAAGAGAAGGGTGCGATGCTGTTGCGTGTGGCGGAAAGTCATGTGCGTTTTGGTCATTTTGAGCACTTCTACTATCGCCGTGAACCGGAAAAAGTGCGTCAATTGGCGGAGTATGTGATTGCCCGTCACTGGCCACAGTGGGAAAACGACGAGCGTCGCTATGAACTGTGGTTCGGCGATGTGGTAGAACGTACCGCCCGGCTGATTACGCATTGGCAGGCTGTCGGATTTGTGCACGGCGTAATGAATACGGACAACATGTCGATACTGGGACTGACCATCGACTACGGCCCTTATGGCTTTTTAGATGCGTACCAACCCGATTTCATTTGCAATCACTCCGACCACCGCGGGCGCTACGCGTTTGACAATCAGCCCGCCGTGGGACTGTGGAATCTGCATCGTCTGGCGCAGGCGCTGTCGGGACTGATGGACACTGAAACGCTGGAGCGCGCGCTTGCCCGTTATGAACCGGCGCTGATGCAGCACTACGGCACGCTGATGCGCGCCAAGCTGGGCCTCTTTACCGCGAGCGCGGAGGATAATGACGTGCTGGTCGGGCTGTTGCGTCTGATGCAGCAGGAAGGCAGCGATTACACCCGCACGTTCCGCCTGCTGGCAGACAGCGAAAAGCAAGCATCGCACTCGCCGCTCCGTGATGAATTCATCGACAGGGCCGCGTTCGATAGCTGGTTTGCGACCTATCGCCAGAGGCTGATGCAGGAAGATCAGAGCGATGAAGAACGTCGTCGGCTGATGAATGCAACGAACCCAAAATATATTCTGCGTAATTATCTGGCGCAAATGGCGATTGAACGGGCGGAAAGTGATGACATTAGCGTGCTGGCGCGTCTGCATCAGGCGCTGTGCCAACCGTTTGATGAACAGCCGGAGAATAACGATTTAGCGGCCTTACCGCCAGAGTGGGGCAAGCATCTGGAGATTTCCTGCTCCAGCTGAGCCGGAGCAGGGGACTTGGCTATTGCCGCAGATAAACCTGCGGAATGGTGTAGTCAGGGTGTGAACCGACGCTGAGATCGGCGCGATACCAGTGAGTCAGCGTGTCCGCCTGTAATACCTGCGCGGGCGTGCCTTGTGCGACCAGCTTCCCTTCATGCAACAGCAGAATACGGTCGGCATACAGCGCGGCCAGATTCAGGTCGTGCAGGACGCAACATACGGATAACGGCTGTTCGCGCGTAAGCTGCTTGAGCAGCCGCAAGAGGTGCTGCTGATGGTATAGATCCAGCGCCGAAGTCGGTTCATCGAGGAACAACCAACCCGGCGTCGGTTCTGGATGCCACAGCTGTGCCAGCACGCGAGCGAGCTGTACACGTTGCTGTTCCCCGCCAGAAAGCTGGCGATAGTCGCGCGTAGCCAGTTCCAGACAGCCCGTTTGCGCCATGACCTGCTGAATCACATCATCATTTTTCGGGTAGCGACCATGAGGGGAGCGACCCATCGCAACGACATCCCGCACGCTAAACGCAAACGCCATACCGCTATGCTGGCGCATCACCGCTCGCGTTTTTGCCAGTGCGCCGGGCTGCCAGTGTGAGAAAGGCTGTCCGGCCAACAGGCACTCGCCTTCATCTGGCGTCAAATAACCTGTCAGTAAACGGAGCAGGGTCGATTTCCCCGCGCCGTTAGGGCCGATAATCGCGACGATTTCCCCGCTGTGAAGTTCCAGAGAAACGTCGTCCGTCAGATAACGGCCGTTGGCCTGAAAGCGTAGATGGCGTGCGACTAACGTCCGATCAAGTGCTGAGTTAGTCATTGCCCCGTCCTTTATGCTGAACGATCAGCCATAAGAAATACGGCCCGCCGATCAGGCTACTTAACAACCCAACGGGCATTTCTGCCGGAGCAAGCAGCGTGCGTGCCAGCGTGTCGGCAAACAGCAGCAGACAGGCACCGCCGAGGATAGAACCGGGAATAAGCCAGCGATGATCGGCACCCAGATGCAAACGTATCAGATGCGGGATAATAAGCCCGACGAAACCGATCACGCCGCTCACCGCTACCGCGACACCTACCAGCAGCGAGCTGAGCAGCAGCAGAATGTGCTTGGTGCGCTTCACGTTGACGCCAAGGTAATGCGCTTCCTCATCTCCTAACTGCAACAGGTTCAGACGACGTGCATAGTACAGCGTCGCGATCATCGCAGGGATGGTCAGCGTACTGGCAACCAGCAGCATCGGCCACTGTGCCTGCCCGAGACTGCCCATGCCCCAGAGCGAAAACTGGCGCAGCTGTTGGTCAGTGCTGATGTAGGTCAACACGCCGATCAGTGCGATACACAGTGCATTGAGCGCGATGCCTGCCAACAGCAGCCGGGTTAACCCACCTTGTTCGGAGCGGCTGAGGATGAAAATGATCGCGGTAATCGCCAGACTGCCCGCGAAAGCGGCGAACATCGGACCATAAAGCGCTAGCAGAGGGGGAAGGCCGAGCGGCAGCACGATAGTTATCGCGACGCAGAGTGCGGCACCGCTGCTGATCCCAAGCAGGCCGGGATCGGCGAGAGGATTGCGAAATAACCCCTGCATAATCGCGCCCGAACAGGCCAGCGCGCCGCCGACGAGGATCGCCAGCAGCACACGGGGCACGCGGATATTCAACCAGATATGCCAGATCGGATCGTCAAGCGGCGTTTGCCATAACATCTTGAGCGATAGGGTTAGTGCGCCCATGTTGGCGGCACCCACCATCAGTGCCACCATCAATAACAACAGCGCGATCAACCACGTGCGTGGGTGAAACCGTGATGTCATTTTATCGCTTCAGCTGTCTGACGCAGCGTCGCCATAAGCGTTGGGGTGTCGAGTGTAAAGCCCAGCATCGCCATATCATCGACCACTAACAGACGCTTGTTTTTGCCCGCAGGCGTCAGTTCCAGGCCGGGTAATTTCCAGACTTGCGCTTCACCGCCCAGCGTTTTCAGTCCCTGACTGGAGATCAGAATCAGATCCGGTGCGCTGGCAATCACGCCTTCCTGCGACAACGGCTGGTAGCGTTCAACGTTCTGCATGGCATTCTTCAACCCGGCGTGGCGGATAATCGTGTCCGCTGGGGTGTTTTTGCCTGCTGCCATTGCGGTCATGCCGCCGTGGCTGAGAACGAACAGCACGTTAACCGGCAGCGGTGACGTTTTGACTGCCGCCAACTGCTGCTGATAGGTTTCCGTCAGCTTTTTACCTTCTGTGTCTTTGCCCAGCGCCTGTGCGATGACGCCGATTTTCTGCGGCACCACATCCAGCGAAGGCTGAGCAGGAACGTGAATCACTTTGGTACCGCTGTCCGCTACCTGCTGCAAGATGAGCGAAGGTTGAGACAGATCGCTGGCGACCACCAGAGACGGTTTCATTGCCAGAATGCCTTCGGTGTTGAGCTGACGCATGTAGCCCACGTCAGGCAGTTTCTTCACGGCTTCCGGGTGTAGGCTGGTGCTGTCGCGCGCCACCAGATCTTTCTCCGCGCCCAGCGCATAGATGATTTCTGTGACGTCGCCGCCGATAGAAACGATACGCTCGGCAGCAGACACCCCCAGCGGGAGTGTCAATAGCAGGGGGAATAGCCAGTTTTTCATGCGGCGAGATCCTTGTATGGTTTCAGAGCATCAACCTGGTCGCGCCACTGCTGTTGTTCCGGCGTGCCTTCGGTACGTTGCCCAAAGAGTTGTGCAATTTGAGAACCGTCTGCGGCATAGAGTTCGAGGCTGGTCACAATGCCGTCGGCCGTCGGTTTACGCGTGATCCAGCTTTCAGCGATCGCGCCTTCGATCAGGTGCAGGGTGAAATCTTTATTAAAGATGTTAATCCACTCTGCATGTTGTTCCATACGCTCTACACGCTCAAGCGTACCGGTGAAGATTTGCACACAGCCACGGTTACCGACAAATACCATGATCTCGTTCTGATCTTCACGCGCGGCAAACAGAATCTGTGACAGCGCGTCGTTGTCTACACGGTAGGCCAAATCATCAGCGACTGAGTTAAACGCCTGCTGGCGCGTCAGGTTATGGCGCTTGAGCAGAATGAAGAAATCATGCACGTCCGTCATCGCACGCCATTCCGCTTCAAGCTGAGGATTATGGGCAACGACCTGCTCGGCTGCTGCGCTGTTTGCTGGACGAAGTGCCAACGCGGGATTTTCGCTGCTGGTAAACTTCTCAACAAATAGCTGCCAGGCGGCCATGTCCGTGGTGTCAGTTGTGTAGACCTTCAGGATGGCATCACCCTGATGATCGAAAAATTGAATGCTCTGACGCTCACCGCGTGCGGTGTTTTCACGCATCGCAAAAGCGGAAGCCCATTGAGAAAGGAACAAACGCAGATCCAGCTCGCGCGGGTTGAGGATAAGGCCGGCATGCCCATCAAGCGTCTGGTTCTGATAGTAACCAGTATGCTCATGCACGGCGTATTCGTTACGTGTGATCGACTTGGTATTACCAACCTGCTCCAGCGCGCTTAACCAAACTTTGGCGTCACCCTGTAAGCGCTGCGCATCGTGTCCGACACGGGCGTGGGTCAGTTCCGCTTCGCTGATGCCGAGTTGCGCAGCCAAATCGCGGGCGTATTTACGTGGATGTTCAACTTTTGCCTGGAGGTATTGTTGGTAAATGGACGTCTGCATCTCGTTCGTTCCCTTAATCGTTGTCGTATTAATCATAGCAATGAATGAGAATCATTTTCATGTAACAAAAACGCAACCTCAAGTGAAGTTTTCTTAATAAGTGGAATAAGAGGAATCGTAAGAGGTATTTACGTACTGCGGTTACATACGACGAGATAGCGGGATAAGCGACGGGAAAGCTGGAAAACGGCTGGCACACTACCGGGGGAAGGTGAGTGTGCCAGAGTATATCGGATTAAAAACGACTGTCGACGGCGTCCGCCAGACGTGCCAGCAGCGTTTCGGTGTCCTGCCAGCTCAGGCACGGATCGGTAATGGATTGCCCATACGTCAATGCCAGAGGATTGATCGCTGGCTGGTTACCTTCGACTAAGAAACTTTCCGCCATGATGCCCGCGATAGCGTGTGAACCGGCACGAATTTGCTGGCAGATATCATCGGCTACGTCGAGCTGGCGGCGATGCTGTTTCTGACAGTTGGCATGACTGAAATCGATCACCAGATGCTCGGGCAGCGAGAATTCACGCAGATGAGTGCAGGCTGCAGCGATATCTTCCGCGTGGTAGTTCGGTTTTTTCCCGCCACGCATAATAATGTGGCCGAACGGGTTGCCCTGCGTTTTGTAGACCGACATGAATCCCTGCTTATCCGGCGAGAGAAACATATGCTGGGCGCGAGCGGCACGAATGGCATCAACGGCGATACGTGTATTACCGTCCGTCCCGTTCTTGAAGCCGACAGGGCAGGACAGCGCAGAAGCCATTTCGCGGTGGATCTGGCTTTCGGTGGTTCTCGCACCAATCGCGCCCCAGCTAATCAGGTCAACGATATATTGGCCGGTGACCATATCGAGGAATTCCGTCGCGGTCGGCAATCCAAGCTGGTTGACGTCCAGCAGCAGGCGGCGCGCAATCTCCAGCCCTTCATTCACCTGAAACGTTCCATTAAGCGCGGGATCGGAAATGAGTCCTTTCCAGCCCACCACCGTGCGTGGTTTTTCAAAATAGGTGCGCATGACGATTTCCAGTCGATCCTGATATTGCGTGCGCAGCGCGGCCAGACGGCGTGCATAATCTAACGCGCTGTCGGTGTCATGGATCGAACAGGGGCCAATCACGACGAGTAGGTGGGAATCTTGACCGGTTAGAATGGCTTCGATTTTCTTGCGTGACGAGGTGACATTTTCGGCAACGGCAGGGGTAATCGGGAGTCTGGCGAGTAGCGTTTGAGGCGTAACCAGACTCTCGATGCGCGCGCTCCGCAGTTCATCTGTTTGCAGCATGTTTTATCTCTGAATGCGGTCAAGCCGAAAACCTGCCGTCACCGAAATGAATAAACATGGCGGTGTTTTCAGACAGCGTTTTCAGGCTATGTTTCCGACTAAAAGGTTGCTTCGCAGCGGCGAAATGCCGGGAAGTGATGGTGCACACAATAAACGAACTGGCGCACATTACAACCGCATCAGGATAAAAAATCTATCATGTACTAGTACATTCTTCGACTCATGCCGAGAATGTCGATGATTTTGGCGGAAATTTCCTCAACGGAATAATTGGTGGTATTGAGATATTTAATCTGGTGTTTGCGAAATAGCGCTTCAACTTCACTGAGTTCCATGCGGCACTGGCGCAACGAAGCATAGCGACTGTTGCCCCGGCGCTCTTCCCGAATGGCCGCCAGCCGTTCGGCATCAATAGTGAGCCCGAATAGCTTGTGCTGGAAAGGTTTTAACGCGTCGGGCAGGCGCAGGTTATCCATATCATCGGCAATAAAAGGATAGTTGGCAGCGCGAATGCCGAACTGCATCGCCAGATACAGGCTGGTCGGCGTTTTACCGCAGCGTGACACGCCCAGCAAAATAACCTGTGCCTGATCGAGGTTGCGCAGCGAAATGCCGTCATCGTGCGCCAGCGTATAATCGATGGCGGCAATACGGGCGTCGTATTTGCTTAGGTTATTGGCCGTCAAACCGTGAGTGCGGTTGGCAATCGGCGTAGGTGGCGTGTTCAATTCTTCCTGCAAGGGGGCAACCAGCGCCTGTACGATGTCCTGGCAAAACCCTTCGCTGCTGGTAATAATGTTACGCACGGTCGGCGTGACGATGGAGTAAAATACCAGCGGGCGCACACCAGTTTGCTGATACAGCGTATTGATTTGCTCACACACGGCTTTGGCGCGCGCTTCACTTTCCACGAAAGGTAAGGTATAGCTAACCGTGTTCACAGGGAACTGGGACAGCACCGCATGGCCCAGTACTTCTGCCGTAATGGCCGTACCGTCCGAGACATAAAATACGCTTCTTTCCACATAACCCCCTGTTGATATTTCAGACAACTCGAACACGTCAACCTCGTCAAAAATTGCGTTTCAAGAATACTTTTATTAAAACGCTATTTCATTATCTTCATGATAAAGAATACTAATCTTCTACGATATTGGATTTTTACCGTGTTAAGCAATCATTCGCCGTGAAATCAGTTTTTTTTCATAGGTTGATCGATTCACCTGTCCATGTTCATCAAAACGCTATGCTAACCTGATTGCGTTGAGGCGATTCTCAACCGAACTCTTTCATACCTTAATTGTATGCAGAAAGGATTATTTTCGATGTCCAATAACGGCCCTGATTTGCGTAATGTCCTTTGGTATAACCAGCTCGGTATGCACGACGTTGAAAGGGTGGGAGGCAAAAATGCCTCTCTGGGTGAAATGATCACCAACCTTTCAGGATTGGGCGTAGCCGTTCCCAACGGCTTTGCGACAACGGCGCAGGCGTTTAATGATTTTCTTAATCAAAGCGGGATTAACCAGCGCATTTATGCGCTGCTCGATCGCACCGACATTGACGATCTGAGCCAGCTGTCGAGCGCCGGTACGCAGATTCGCCAGTGGATTATTGATACGCCATTCCAGCCGGAGCTGGAAAAGGCAATCAGTGACGCCTATCAGCAACTGGCCGACGGTGAGAAAGACGCCTCGTTTGCTGTGCGTTCTTCCGCCACGGCAGAAGATATGCCGGATGCATCCTTTGCCGGTCAACAGGAAACCTTCCTGAACGTGCAGGGCATTGATGCGGTGATGGTGGCTGTGAAGCACGTATTTGCATCGCTGTTTAACGATCGTGCGATCTCCTATCGTGTACATCAGGGGTATGACCACCGTGGCGTGGCGCTGTCGGCGGGTGTGCAGCGCATGGTGAGATCCGATCTGGCCTCTGCGGGCGTGATGTTTACCATTGATACCGAATCCGGTTTTGATCAGGTAGTGTTCATTACGTCGGCTTACGGTTTGGGTGAAATGGTGGTGCAGGGTGCAGTGAACCCAGACGAGTTCTATGTTCACAAGCCGACGTTGCAGAACAACAAACCTGCGATTGTGCGCCGTAACATGGGATCGAAAAAAATCCGTATGGTGTATGCCGCGAGCCAGGAACATGGCAAGCAGGTGCGGATTGAAGATGTGCCGACAGAACAAACGACGCGTTTCAGCCTGACGGATGATGAAGTGCAGGCGCTGGCGCGTCAGGCACTGCTGATTGAAAAACACTACGGCCGTCCGATGGACATCGAGTGGGCGAAAGATGGTCATACCGGCAAGCTTTATATTGTGCAGGCGCGCCCAGAAACGGTTCGTTCCAATGGTCAGGTGATGGAACGTTACCACCTGCCAGCTAGCGGTACGGTGCTGGTGGAAGGCCGTGCGATCGGCCACCGCATTGGTGCGGGTGAAGTGAAAGTGATTCAGGACATCAGCGAGATGCACCTGATCAACGCAGGCGATGTGCTGGTGACCGACATGACCGACCCAGATTGGGAACCGATCATGAAGAAAGCGGCGGCGATTGTCACCAATCGCGGTGGACGTACCTGTCATGCGGCGATTATCGCACGCGAGTTGGGTATCCCGGCCGTTGTGGGCTGCGGCGATGCAACCGAGCGTTTGCGCAAAGGCCAGAAAGTGACGGTTTCCTGTGCGGAAGGCGACACGGGCTACGTGTATCAGGACCTGCTGGATTTCTCCGTGAAGAGTTCACAGATTGATGAAATGCCAGCACTGCCGCTGAAAATCATGATGAACGTGGGTAACCCTGACCGTGCATTTGATTTTGCCTGCCTGCCAAACGATGGCGTCGGTCTGGCGCGTCTGGAATTCATCATCAACCGCATGATTGGCGTGCACCCGCGTGCGCTGCTGGAATTCGATCAGCAAGCCCCTGAAGTGCAACGTGAAATCAAAACGCTGATGCAGGGCTTCGACGACCCGGTGGAGTTCTATGTCGGTCGCCTGACGGAAGGAATCGCGACGCTGGCAGCGGCATTCTCGCCGAAGCGCGTTATCGTCCGCCTGTCCGATTTTAAATCGAACGAATACGCCAATCTGGTCGGTGGTGAGCGCTATGAGCCGGAAGAAGAAAACCCGATGCTGGGCTTCCGCGGTGCGGGTCGCTACGTGTCGCCGGACTTCAAAGCCTGTTTTGCGCTGGAATGCGAAGCCGTCAAACGCGTGCGTAACGTGATGGGCTTGAAAAACGTCGAGATCATGATCCCGTTCGTACGTACCGTGGCACAAGCGGAAGCGGTGGTGGCTGAACTGGCGAATCAAGGTTTGCGCCGTGGCGAAGACGGTCTGAAAATCATCATGATGTGCGAAATTCCGTCCAACGCGCTGTTGGCCGATGAATTCCTGCAACACTTTGATGGTTTCTCTATCGGCTCAAACGACATGACACAGCTTGCGCTGGGTCTGGATCGCGATTCTGGCGTGGTATCGTCACTGTTTGATGAACGTAACGATGCGGTGAAGGCGCTGCTGTCGATGGCGATCAAGGCCGCCAAGAAACAGGGCAAATACGTCGGTATCTGCGGTCAAGGTCCGTCAGATCACGAAGATTTCGCGATCTGGCTGATGGAGCAGGGCATCGATAGCCTGTCGCTTAACCCGGACACCGTGGTGCAAACCTGGCTGAATCTGGCTGAGCACAAGTAATCAGTACGGTGAATGCTATGACGCTCGGTGACTGCCGGGCGTCATAGTAACCGACGATGTCAGATTTTAGGGGAAACACGGAGATGAGGTTCCCGCAGGGATGCCTCACTTCGTGGTCGCCCCGTGTATCTCGATCTTATCGCGATGGGGTTGCCGTTGGCCTTGGCATTTCTTACGGTGCCGCAATCAAGAAGGATTTAAACTGTGGCGTCATCACCGCGCTAAAGCCCTTATCCGTTTTGGTAATCAGATAAACCGCTAGCCCCTGTTGTTCTGCCAGTTTCAACGCCTTCTCCGTTCCTAACACCATCAAACCGGTATCCCAACCATCGGCTTCCAGCGCGGTTGGTGCAATCACGGTTGCAGAAACCAACTGATGAGTAATCGGTCTGCCCGTCTCGGGATCGATAACGTGAGAATAGCGCTTGCTGTCCTCTTCAAAATAATTCCGATAGCTGCCGGAAGTACTGATCGCATACCCCTGCAAATTCACCGCCGCCTGTGCTGCATTTTCCTGGTCAGTGGGTTTCTGTATCGCCACGCGCCACGGCGTACCCTCGGCGTTCACTCCACGGCTGGAAACCGCGCCACCGACGGAAACCAGATAATTGGTGATTCCTTTACGCGTCATTAACTGCGCGAGAACGTCGGCACCGTATCCTTCGCCCAGCGTGGAGAGGTCCACATACAAATCCGGGAGATCTTTCTGAATCCATTCTCCTTTTTCGTCACCGATCAGCTTCAGGTGACGCAGCCCGACATTTTGTCGCGCTACATCGATCTGCTGCTGGCTGGGGATCCGTGTCTGCTGCTTCTGTGGGCCGAATCCCCAAAGATTAACCAACGGGCCGACGGTGATATCCATCGCACCGTGCGTGGCTTTACCGATACGCAGTGCGGCCAGAATGATATCCGCCATGCCATTGCTGATGGGCTGAGGATCCGTTCCTCGGTACTGGTTAAAACGCGACAGGACTGAATCGTCACGGTAGGTGGAAATATCGTCATTGGCCTGCTCCAGCAGGACATCGATTTCCCGTTGCAGCTGCGTTTTGTCTTCGGGGATGTCGCCGCTAATTTTTACGCTGTAAAACGTCCCCATGGTTTTGCCTTCAATGGTCAACAAAGGCCGCTGTGTCGTAGGCGTTGAATTATCGCAGGCTGTCAGAAGGCTGAATAAGCCACAGAGTAGCACTCTCTTCGCGGCAAGAGGCATCATGAAAAACTCCTGAAAAACTGAACTAAGGGTAGGCAGACAGGAGAGTAACAAAAAAGGGATGAAGCGTAATTGAATGGAAGACAAATGAAAGGAAAAAAAAGGCCCATCTCAGGGGATGGGCAAAGACTACACACAGCAATTCGTTACTAACTCTGACGAGGAGGAAACCTCATTGACAAACAGTAGGTTAATACTAGCTCCGGTACTTATCCTATGGATTATGCCCGATTCAGTCATTAAGAATCATCCTAATAGTTAATTATCTTTTAAGGATTGGCACCTCAGGGTTTTTTTATTGTCAATAAAATTGATGCATTAGAGAAATGATATCAAAATTTTTAGGACTAATCCCCAGGAATAGAGGGTTAATCATTAGCTATTTTTACCTATTGGAAAAGTAAGGGAATGATAGCGCCGAAAAATAGTGCCAAAGCCGTGTACGCAAAGAGTGCCGAAGAAGCGATGCAGATAGAGGGAATGTGTGGGCGGCGTACCGCCCACGGGAAGAGAAAACGGTGACTGTCGGTCTTACTCTTTATCTGTGGTGTTAGACGTATTAACGGAGAGGATGCTTTGCGGTTCGGGGATTTCACGCATCCAGGCAAACAGCAGACGGTAGGAAACGGCGAGGACGACCGGGCCAATAAATATCCCTATCATGCCAAACGCCAGCAAGCCGCCAATCACGCCGGAAAGAATCAACAACATAGGAAGATCGGCACCCATTCTGATTAATACCGGGCGGATAACGTTATCGATGGTGCCAACGACGCAGCTCCAGACCAGCAGGATGGTGCCCCAGGTGTTATCGCCCGTCCAATACAGCCAGATAATGGCAGGAATCAATACCGGAAGCGGCCCTAACTGCGCCAGACAACACAGAAACATCAGCACGGTTAATAGCGTGGTGTAAGGAATCCCAGACAGCCCCAGACCAATCCCGCCTAATACCGACTGCACGATGGCTGTTACCACGACGCCCAGTGCGACGGCGCGAATTGATTGCGCTGCCAGAATCACAGCGGCATCGCCGCGCTCCTGTCCCAGCCGGATAGCGAAGTGTCGCACGGCCTTCGCAACGGCTTCACCTTTGTAATACAGCAGGGCGCTGAAGATCAGCATCAGGGAACAGTGCATCAGAAAGCGCCCGACATGCGCCGCCTGTGCAACCAGCCAGGTCGCGGTTTTACCAAAATAGGGCTGCACCTTGGCGAACAAACCGCTGCCGCCGCTTTGCAACAGCGTCTGCCAGCTGTTGAATAATTTCTCACCGACTAAAGGAATGGACGTCAGCCACTCCAACGTTGGCGGCGAAAAGTTTTCCTGTCTGGCTCCCCAGCTCATTAGCGCCGAACTGTTCTCCACCACGCTACTCACAAGCACGGCAATCGGGACAATAAATAGCAGGATGAGCAGTAGCGTCATAACGAGCACGGCGAGAGAACGTCTCCCCCATAATAGCGCCTGAAATTTAATCAGCATCGGCCAGGTGGCAATAACCACCATACACGCCCAGGCGAATCCCAGAATAAAAGGCTGTACCACCCAAAAACAGGCAATAATCATGATGGTAATAAACACCAGACTGAACAGGATTCTGGCCAGATCAAATCGTGGTGGCTGGGAATATTTGCTCAATGAATCGTTCCTCAATAGCAAAAGAAAGGGCTTAGGCGAGGTTGCTTGGGTGAAGCCATGTAGTCACGAGCCATCATGAGATATTTCCGAGGGTTTTGACAGCGTGTTGAACATTTTGTTGGTGAAACGGCCATTAGCCAATACGCTGTATGTTTTTGCCGATCCGGGAGCGCACACGATTGCGAAATGTGATAAAACGTGATGTCCCCGATGACAGAGCGGCTATATCGGGCTCTTCACAGGCATATCACGACATATTGGCAAACACATCATGTACGGACAGGGTCAAAAAATAATGATCCCACAGATCACGCAATCTCCCGGGCTGGTCCAGCCGGTGCTTAATTTTCTGGAAGCATTAAAGAAAAATGGATTCACAGGCGATACGGCGACCAATTATGCCGATCGTCTGACGATGGCAACGGATAACAGCATCTATCAACTTTTGCCGGATGCGGTGGTTTTCCCCCGTTCAACCGCCGATGTCGCGATCCTCTCACGGCTGGCGGGCGATACGCGTTTTTCAGGGCTGACCTTTACTCCACGCGGTGGCGGGACAGGAACGAACGGGCAGGCGCTGAATCGCGGCATCGTGGTCGATATGTCGCGTTATATGAACCGCATTCTGGAGATCAATCCTGAGAAAGGCTGGGTGCGCGTCGAAGCTGGCGTCATTAAAGATCAGCTTAACCAGTATCTGAAGCCTTATGGCTATTTCTTCGCACCCGAGCTGTCGACCAGTAACCGGGCGACGCTGGGCGGCATGATCAATACCGATGCCTCAGGGCAGGGTTCGCTGGTGTACGGGAAAACCTCAGACCATGTGCTGGGGCTGCGTGCGGTGCTACTGGGCGGCGAAATGCTGGATACGCAGGCGATGCCGATAGAACTGGCAGAGAAGCTGGCGTTAGAAGATTCCGCCATCGGCCGTATTTACCATACGGTGCTGCACCGCTGTCGCGAACAGCGAGCGTTGATTATCGACAAATTCCCTAAGCTGAATCGTTTTCTGACGGGTTATGACCTGCGTCATGTGTTCAGAGACGATCTCCGCACCTTTGACCTGACGCGTATTCTGACCGGGGCGGAAGGGACGCTGGCGTTTATCACCGAAGCGAAGCTCGATATCACGCCGCTGCCGAAGAGCCGTCGTCTGGTCAATATCAAATACGACTCCTTCAACTCCGCGTTGCGCAATGCGCCGTTCATGGTGGAAGCGAAGGCGTTATCCGTTGAAACCGTGGATTCCAAAGTCTTAAACCTTGCTCGCGAAGATATTGTCTGGCATTCCGTTAGCGAACTGATTACCGATGTGCCTAATCAGGAAATGCTTGGCCTGAATATCGTTGAATTCGCAGGTGATGATGAAGCACTGATTAATGGGCAGGTCGATTCGCTCTGTCAACGGCTGGATACGCTGCTGGCAAGCGGAGAAGGCGGGGTGATTGGTTACCAAACCTGTAACGATCTGGCCGGAATCGAGCGTATTTATGCCATGCGGAAAAAAGCCGTCGGGCTGCTGGGCAACAGCAAAGGATTGGCGAAGCCGATTCCGTTTGCGGAAGATACCTGCGTGCCACCACAGCATCTGGCGGATTACATCGAAGAGTTCCGCGCGCTGTTGGACAGCCATAACCTGACGTACGGCATGTTCGGTCATGTGGATGCTGGGGTGCTGCACGTTCGTCCGGCGCTGGATATGTGCGACCCACAACAGGAAATACTGATGAAACAGCTTTCTGACCAGATTGTTGCGCTGACGGCCAAATACGGCGGTCTGCTGTGGGGTGAGCACGGTAAAGGCTTCCGCGCCGAGTACAGCCCTGAATTCTTTGGGCCGGAACTGTATGCCGAACTGCGCCGTATCAAGGCTGCGTTCGACCCTGATAACCGACTTAATCCCGGTAAGATTTGTGCGCCGCTAGACGTGGATGCGCCGATGATGAAAGTCGATGCGGTCAAGCGTGGCACGTTCGATCGCACGATCCCGCTGACGGTGCGCACGGCGTTCCGTGGCGCGATGGAATGTAATGGTAACGGGTTGTGTTTTAACTTTGATGCCCGTAGCCCAATGTGCCCGTCGATGAAAATTAGCGGTAACCGGATTCATTCCCCGAAAGGTCGTGCGACGCTGGTGCGTGAATGGTTACGCCTGCTGGCGGAGCAGGGCGTCGATCCAGTAGCGCTGGAGAAAGCGTTGCCGCAGCAGAAACTGAGCCTGCGCGCCTTTATCCAGAAGACCCGCAATACCTGGCAGGCGAAGCAAGGGGATTACGATTTCTCGCACGAAGTTAAAGACGCGATGTCGGGCTGTCTGGCGTGTAAAGCCTGCTCAACGCAGTGCCCAATCAAAATTGACGTGCCCGGTTTCCGTTCTCGCTTTCTGCAGCTTTACCACACGCGCTATCTGCGACCAGTGCGTGACTATCTGGTTGCCGGTGTCGAAAGCTATGCGCCGCTGATGGCACGCAGCCCGAAGACGTTTAACTTCTTCCTGAAAATGCCGCTGCTGAATAACCTGAGCCGCAGCCAGATCGGCATGGTCGATTTACCCCTGCTGTCATCGCCATCGCTGCGCCAGCAATTTGCAGGACACAGCGGCGTCAACACCACGCTTGAGCAGTTGGAACAGTTGCCGGAAGCGGAACGCCAGCAGTACGTGTTAATCGTGCAGGATCCGTTTACCAGCTATTACGATGCGCAAGTGGTGGCAGATTTCGTCCATCTGATCGAAAAACTGAAGCTGAAGCCAGTCCTGTTGCCGTTCTCGCCGAACGGGAAGGCACAACATATTAAAGGTTTCCTGCAGCGCTTTGCCAAAACGGCGTCGAAGACGGCAGATTTCCTGAACCGCGTCGCTAAATTAGGGATGCCGATGGTGGGCGTCGATCCGGCGCTGGTGTTGTGTTATCGCGACGAATACCGTGAAATTTTGGGCGAGAAGCGTGGCGATTTTCAGGTGCAACTGGTGCATGAATGGCTAGTGACGGCATTGGCAGACAGCACGCCGCAGCCTGCCACTGGCGAATCCTGGTATCTGCTGGGGCACTGTACGGAAACCACGGCGCTGCCGATCAGCACGAAACAGTGGTCCGACATTTTCTCGCGCTTTGGTGCCAAATTGGAGAATGTCAGCGTTGGCTGCTGCGGCATGGCGGGAACCTACGGGCATGAAACCAAGAACCTCGCTAACTCGCAGGGAATCTATGCGCTTTCCTGGCAGCAGGTGTTGCAGAAGTTACCGCAGAAACGCTGCCTGACTACGGGCTATTCATGCCGTAGTCAGGTGAAACGCATGGAAGGTAGCGCATTGCGCCATCCGCTACAGGCCTTGCTGGAGATTATTTAATGCTATGGAAACGACAGGTTACGCTTGAGCAACTTAACGAACCGAGCCAAACATGTATGGTGGGTCATGTCGGTATTCGTTATACCTATATCGCGGAGGATTATCTGGAAGCGGTGATGCCGGTGGATTCTCGCACGCGTCAGCCATTTGGCTTATTGCACGGCGGTGCATCTGTTGTGCTGGCGGAATCGCTGGGCTCTGTCGCGGGCTATCTGTGTTCTGAGGGCGATCAGCAGGTGGTGGGGCTTGAAATCAATGCCAACCATCTGCGAGCCGTGCGCGAAGGGGAAGTGCGGGGCGTGTGTCGTGCGCTTCACGTTGGCCGCCGTAGTCAGGTGTGGCAGATTGAGATTTTTGATAACCAGAATCGCCTGTGCTGCATTTCACGTCTGACGACGTCGGTCATTACGCCGTAAACATCAAGCACGAAACCAGATTGCTGGCCGGTCTGGTTTCGTGGTTCTGGGAAAACACTGTTCTCAAGAAAACATTGCTCTTCAGGGGAGAAACAGCACACGCTTAACGAAATCCGTCTGAAACGCGGTTGCTTTATCCCACGAGCCTTGCATGCTTAACTGATGGCAAATCGACTTCAGCGTGTTACGGGCAAAGTAGTAGCTTTGCACTCGAAAGAGTTGGCAACGCCCTTCATTATTAATCTCTTTAATCAACCGATTGTGCAGCTTGACCAGCGCATGCAGATAGCTGTCGTCATCGCCATTTCTCAAACAGAGTTCAACCATGTCCATGCAGGCGTTATGATAGCGACGTAAATGGTCAATATTGCTTCCCGGACGGTTCAGGCGAGCTTCCGCCATATAGAAATCAACGGTAGCATCGCGAATCTGAAATTTATATTCGTCAATTTGGTGGTGCAGCCAGGCATTCATGGAAAGCATGGTTATCGACCCTGAATATTAAATGATAATCATTATCATATTAATAAAAAAGGCCATGATCAATGGGTAAAATGTGCTTTAGCGTTAAAAGTCCGATCGGAAATCACATAAATCTTCATATACCTTCCCTCTTTTACAAATAGGTATCGTCGATAAATGTTATAATAATGATAACGAGATGATAATTTTCACCTTCCCGAAAGGGACAGGGGTGATGAATTTAATTCATTTATTATCAATTGGTTAGTTGATTTTTTGCCGCATTGTTTGACGCGTCAGAGACGTGTAAAATAGCGCTATTGGCTCGTTAAAAACCGAAATGTTACGAATAGCCCTGCGAAACAAGAGGTTGAAGCTAGTTTCATTATCACTAACATTAGGGGAAACCAGCCTAAAACTGGTACCACACGCAATGAGGTATTCCATATGCAAGCGGAAAATGTAGGGACGTTTTCACTGGATGAAAATGTCTGGCAAGGATTGACGCTGACCGACAGCGCCGTGAAGCAGATTAAGAATCTGATGAAGCAGGATGACGCCGTGCAAGGACTACGGCTCGGCGTTAAACAGTCAGGCTGTGCAGGGTTTGGCTATGTGCTGGATCTGGTACAAGAGTTCGAGACCGACGATTTGGTGTTCGAACGTGATGGCGCAAAACTGTATGTCCCCTTGAAGGCGATGCCTTTCATTGACGGCACAGAACTTGATTTCGTCCGTGAAGGGCTGAATCAGATATTCAAGTTTAATAATCCCAGAGCGCAGCATGCTTGTGGATGTGGCGAAAGCTTTGGCATTTAAGTGATGAAAAATTATGGCACGTAGCACGGTAGATGTACCTGATGATGTCCAGATCTGGATGGGTGATGGACGCTATAAAGAAGGTTTCTTCACGCAGCTGGAAACCGATGAGCTGGCGCACGGCATCAACGAAGATGTCGTACGGGCGATCTCGGCGAAGCGTAACGAACCTGAGTGGATGCTGGAATTCCGTCTCAATGCCTTCAAAGCGTGGCTGGAGATGGAAGAACCACATTGGCTGAAAGCCCATTACGAGAAACTGGACTACCAGGACTATAGCTATTATTCCGCGCCTTCCTGCGGTAACTGCGATGACAGCTGCGGCTCTGAGCCCGGTGCCAAGCAGCAATCCGGGATTACGGACGTGAATAATTACCTGACCAGCGAAGTAGAGAATGCGTTTAATCAGCTGGGTGTTCCTGTCCGTGAAGGCAAAAAAGTCGCGGTCGACGCGATTTTCGACTCCGTTTCTGTTGCGACCACGTATCGGCATGAGCTGGCTGAAAAAGGCATTATTTTCTGCTCATTCAGCGAAGCGATTCAGGAACATCCCGATCTGGTGCGTCAGTATCTCGGTACGGTCGTCCCGGCGAACGACAACTTCTTTGCGGCGCTGAACTCGGCGGTTGCCTCCGACGGCACGTTTGTGTACATCCCGAAAGGCGTACGCTGCCCGATGGAACTGTCGACGTATTTCCGCATCAACGCCGCGAAAACCGGTCAGTTCGAGCGTACGATCCTGATCGCCGATGACGACAGCTACGTCAGCTACATCGAAGGCTGTTCCGCGCCTGTTCGTGACACCTACCAGCTGCACGCCGCCGTGGTGGAAGTCATCATCAACAAGAATGCCGAAGTGAAATACTCCACGGTGCAGAACTGGTTCTCCGGTAAAGATGACGCAGAAGGCGGGATTCTGAACTTCGTGACCAAGCGCGCGCTGTGTGCAGGCGAGCATTCAAAAATGTCATGGACGCAGTCAGAAACTGGCTCCGCGATCACCTGGAAATACCCGAGCGTTATTCTGCGCGGTGACTACTCTGTCGGCGAGTTCTTCTCTGTCGCGTTGACCAACGGTCGTCAGCAGGCCGATACCGGCACCAAGATGATTCACATCGGTAAAAACACCCGTTCGACCATCATCTCTAAAGGGATTTCCGCTGGGCGCAGTGAGAACACTTACCGTGGTCTGGTGAAGATCATGCCGAGCGCGACCAACGCCCGTAACTTCACCCAGTGTGATTCCATGCTGATTGGTAGCGAGTGCGGCGCGCACACCTTCCCATACGTGGAAGTGCGCAACAATACCGCGCAGTTGGAGCACGAAGCGACGACCTCGAAAATTGGTGAAGACCAGCTGTTCTACTGTCTGCAACGCGGTATCAGCGAAGATGACGCCATCTCGATGATCGTGAACGGATTCTGTAAGGACGTCTTCTCTGAATTGCCGCTGGAATTCGCGGTAGAAGCACAAAAGTTACTGGCGATTAGCCTGGAACACAGCGTGGGTTAATTCGGCGGTTACCGGGATTTTCACAGAGAATAATGAGAATCATCGGTCCCAGAATTCATTAAGCGCCCGCCACATTGGGCGTTGGAAGGAATAAGCATGTTAAGCATCGAAAATTTAAAAGTCAGCGTAGAAGGCAAAGAGATCATCAAAGGGCTTAATCTCACTATTAAGCCAGGTGAAGTTCACGCAATTATGGGCCCGAATGGCTCAGGAAAAAGTACGCTCTCCGCGACGCTGGCTGGACGCGAAGAATATGAAGTGACTGACGGTTCGGTCAGCTTCAAAGGGAAAGATTTGCTGGAATTGTCTCCAGAAGATCGTGCGGGCGAAGGCGTCTTCATGGCGTTTCAGTACCCTGTCGAGATCCCCGGCGTCAGCAACCAGTTCTTCCTGCAAACCTCCGTTAACGCGGTACGCAAATACCGCGAGCAGGAACCGCTGGATCGCTTTGATTTCGCCGACTTTATCGAAGAAAAAATCGCGCTGTTGAATATGCCAGAAGATTTGCTGACCCGTTCGGTCAACGTAGGCTTCTCCGGCGGTGAGAAGAAGCGTAACGACATTCTGCAAATGGCGGCGTTGGAGCCGGATCTGTGCATTCTGGATGAAACCGACTCCGGTCTGGACATCGATGCACTGAAAATCGTCTCTAACGGCGTGAACTCCCTGCGCGATGGCAAACGTTCGTTTATCATCGTCACGCACTACCAGCGTATTCTTGATTACATTAAACCGGATCATGTCCACGTTCTGTATCAGGGACGTATTGTGAAGTCCGGTGATTTCTCGCTGGTGAAACAGTTGGAGGAGCAAGGCTATGGCTGGCTTACCGACGAGCAATAAGACGAGCGATAACGCGACGGGTAAAACCAGCATCGCACAGAAACAAGAGCAGGCGCTGCAGCAATGGCATGGCCTGTTTGAACGTGATGCATCGCGCCGCTCTGAAGAAGCGAACCAACACTGGCAGGACGTGGTGCACCTCGGCTTACCGCACCGTAAGCATGAGCACTGGAAATACACGCCGCTGGATGGTTTGCTGAGCAACGAATTTGTCGCACCACAGGCACCGTCTCTCGATCGTGCAGCGGTAGACGCCTTGGCATTAGCGGTGGATAGCTGGCGTTTGGTGTTTGTCGATGGCGTATTCAACGCCGAACTCAGCGACAGCGCCTGGGTCCCTTATCAGGTGGACGTACAGGCGGCGCATGCGCATGGCGTGCTGCCTGCGGCCATCCAGCCTGAAGTGTTCCTGCACCTGACCGAAAGTCTGGCTAGCACCAGTACGCTGATTCGTCTGGCTGCCGGACAGCAGGCGGAAAAACCGCTTTACCTGTTGCACATTAGTAGCAGCCAGGAAGCCGCGTTGAACACGGTTCACCATCGTCATCATCTGAACGTGGAACGTGGCGCGAGTGCGGAAATTATCGAGCACTACGTCAGTCTGGATGAGCATGCGCACTTTACCGGCGCACGCCTGACGGTGAATGCGGCGGAAAATAGCCAGGTTAGCCACTATAAGCTGGCGTTTGAAGCGGCAGCGGGCTACCACTTCGCGCATAACGATCTGGTGCTGGCGCGTGATGCTCGGGTTCGTAGCCACAGCTTCCTGCTGGGGGCGGGGCTGACGCGTCACCACACCAGCGCCCAGTTGAACGGCGAAGGCACCAATCTGTCCATGAACAGCCTGATCCTGCCGGTTGGCAGCGAAGTGTGCGATACGCGCACGTATCTGGAGCACAATCAGGGCTATGGCGAAAGCCGCCAGTTGCATAAAGTCATCGTCAACGATCGCGCCAGAGCGGTGTTTAACGGCATGATCAAAGTTGCGCCGCATGCGCTGAAAACTGACGGACAGATGACTAACAACAACCTGCTGCTGGGGCGACTGGCTGAGGTTGATACCAAGCCGCAGTTAGAAATCTACGCAGACGACGTGAAATGCAGTCACGGTGCCACTATTGGCCGTATGGACGAAGAACAACTGTTCTATCTGCGTTCTCGTGGTATTACGCAGCAGGATGCGCAACAGATGATCATCTTCGCCTTTGCGGCGGAAGTCACAGAAGCGATTGAAAACGAGTCTCTGCGAGATGTGGTTCTGGAACGTATCGCGCAGCGTTTGCCAAACGCGCTGGCGAATGCCGGCAAGGCGGTATGATGAGTTATCCTATTGAACGGGTTCGTGCCGATTTCCCGTTGCTGGCAAGCGAGGTTAACGGCCAGCCGTTAGCCTATCTTGATAGCGCCGCGAGTGCGCAAAAACCGCACGCGGTTATCGATCGCGAAGCCGAATTCTATCGTCATGAATATGCCGCAGTGCATCGCGGTATTCACACGCTGAGCGCACAGGCGACCAGCGCGATGGAAGCGGTGCGCGAGAAGGTCGCCTCCTTTATCAATGCGGCCTCAGCGGAAGAGATTGTTTTTGTCCGCGGGACGACGGAGGCCATCAATCTGGTGGCTAACAGCTATGGTCGCGCTTTCATTCAGCCGGGCGACAACCTGATCATCACCGAGATGGAACACCACGCGAATATCGTTCCCTGGCAGATACTGGCGGAAGCGTGTGGCGTTGAGGTTCGCGTATTGCCGCTGGCTGAAGATGGTTCGCTGGATATCGCACAGCTTCCTGTATTGCTGGACGAACGTACTCGCCTGCTGGCGGTGACGCAGATCTCTAACGTACTCGGCGCGCTGAATCCGGTGAAGGCCATGATCGCGCAGGCAAAAGCGGTTGGTGCGGTCGTGCTGGTCGATGGCGCGCAGTCGATTATGCATCAGCCTGTCGATGTACAGGATCTGAACTGCGATTTCTTTGTCTTTTCAGGACATAAAATCTACGGCCCTTCGGGCATTGGCGTGCTATACGGCAAACGTGACCTGCTTCAGGCCATGCCGCCGTGGGAAGGCGGCGGGGCGATGATTCGTCAGGTGAGCCTACGTACGGGTACCACCTATGCCGATTCCCCGTGGCGCTTTGAAGCTGGTTCGCCTAATACTGGCGGCATCATGGGCTTAGGTGCCGCACTGGATTATGTGACGGCGCTGGGGCGTGAAGAGATTCAACGTTATGAATCCTCTCTGATGCAGTATGCGCTGGAAGCGCTCACGCAGGTGCCCGATCTGACATTGTACGGGCCTGCTGAACGCCACGGCGTTATTGCATTTAACCTTGGGCAGCACCACGCCTATGATGTCGGAAGTTTCCTCGATCGGTACGGTATTGCGATTCGCACCGGCCACCATTGCGCGATGCCGCTGATGGAACACTACGGTGTTCCTAGTATGTGCCGCGCCTCGCTGGCCGTTTATACTACACGCGAAGAAATTGACCGGCTGGTTGCCGGATTGCAACGTATCCATCGATTACTGGGCAGTTAAGCGCCGCGCGCGGACCTGTTCGGGGAGAAAAACATGGCGAGTCTGCCAGAACCGAAGAAACTGGCGCGCAACTTTGCGCGCTGTAATGACTGGGAAGAAAAATATCTTTATGTCATCGAGTTAGGGGAGCGTCTTGACCCTCTGCCCGACGAGTGGCGTAATCCAGATAACCTGATTTCAGGGTGCCAAAGTCAGGTTTGGATTGTGACACAGCCTGATGAACAGGGCGTTATCACTCTGCACGGCGACAGTGATGCCGCGATTGTGAAGGGGCTGATTGCGGTGGTGTTCAGCCTGTATCAGGGGCTGACAGCGCAGGAGATTGTTGAACTGGACGTGCGGCCATTCTTTGAATCGCTGGCGTTGAATCAACACCTGACGCCATCCCGTTCTCAGGGGCTTGAGGCGATGCTGCGCGCGATTCGTGCGCATGCTGCGGCACTGCTTTAATTTTCTTCCCTGTTTTCTGCTTTCCTGAAGTATAAAAAAGCGCTGTGACGGAAAAAACGTCCAGCGCTTTTTTTGTTTTTTCATTTACTGATATTTACCAACGGCACGTTATTGTTTTTTGGCAGATTTATTAACTCGCTGATATTTCAGAATTCGTCCCGTATATTTATTTCCCATTAAATTTTATGCTGGCTCTGCTTTGTAAAGAATTGAATATCAATGCTTTGATTTTTAAATAAAATATTCTTTTGTTACAACAATGCTAATATATACCCACGCTCGGTGGAAAGGGGCAACAATAGCCGCATTGACACCAGATATCCCCGAACCATTCAGGTTGCAAAAACGCTAATGCACAGGCAGCTTGAGGTATGACGGGGTAAACAGGATATAGCCAACCGGATACCGCATTCTGGGTACAGAACCGGATGTCGTTGATAAATTACTTATGTTAGTTGTGATGTAGGGAACCTAATATGAAACGCGCGTTAACTTTACTTGGTATGGCCTTCGCGGCATACCTGACCAGCACCGCCGCTACAGCGACGGAATACCCGCTACCACCACCCAATAGCCGCCTTATCGGTGAGAATATCGCTTATACGGTCCCCAATGATGGTCGTCCGCTGGAAGCTATCGCAGCGGATTTCAAAATTGGCCTGTTGGGCATGATGGAAGCGAATTCAGGCGTCGATCCTTACTTGCCGACAGCCGGTTCCACGCTCACGATCCCGACGCAAATGCTGCTGCCGGATACCCCGCGCGAAGGCATTGTGGTCAATCTGGCGGAACTGCGCCTTTACTACTACCCGAAAGGGAAGAATACCGTCATCGTTTACCCGATCGGCATTGGTCAACTGGGGCGCAATACGCCACTGATGACGACCAGCGTAAGCGAGAAGCGTGAAAATCCGACCTGGACGCCAACGGCGAACATCCGTAAGCATTACCTTGAAGAGCAGGGTATTAAACTGCCTGCCGTCGTTCCAGCTGGCCCAGATAACCCGATGGGGTTACATGCGCTGCGCCTGTCAGCACACGGTGGCGTTTATCTGCTGCACGGTACGAACGCGGACTTCGGTATCGGTATGCGCGTAAGTTCCGGCTGTATCCGTCTGCGCCCGGATGACATCAAGGCGTTGTTCGACAACGTACCAGTTGGTACGCGAGTGCAGATTGTTAACGATGCGATTAAAACGTCCGTTGAACCCGACGGCAAACGCTACGTTGAAGTGCATCAGCCTCTGTCGAAAACCGATAAGGACGATCCACAAACCATGCCGATTGCGCTGACGGCGAAGACGCAGAAGTTTGTTAAAGATGCGGAGACGGACAGTAAAGCCGTTGCTGATGCCATTGTGCGTCGTTCAGGCATGCCAATCGTGGTTAGCGTAGGACAAGACATCAATACCTACCAGCCACCAGTAGAATCGGCTCCAGAAGCGCCTGAAACGCATCAGGTTGCGCCGATCTCGGCGATCAGTACCACCGCTCGGTAATAATGAAATAAATCGGCCAGATGCGTTTAGGCGCATCTGTGCTGACCCAAGGATGGGGCAGAAGGATGAAGATGCCTGACAAAGCGAAAAAAGGATTGAAAGAGAACGCTAAAAAGGTAAAACGCAGGCAAAAAAAATGGCACACAGTGTGCGCCATTTTCACTACTTAACCAGTTCGATTACTTTTTGTAAGTACGAACTTGGTTGTCCAGACGCTGGTTAGCACGAGCTGCGTCATCTTTAGCAGCTTGTACGTCAGAGCGGATTGCGTTCACGTCGTTGCTCAGTTGGTCAACTTTAGCGTTCAGAGTCTGAACGTCGGAAGACAGCTGATCAATTTTAGCGTTGCTTGAACAACCAGCAAGCAGAGTAGAACCCAGGATTACCGCGCCCAGTACCAGTTTAGTACGATTCATTATTAATACCCTCTAGATTGAGTTAATCTCCATGTAGCGTTACAAGTATTACACAAACTTTTTTCTAATGAGAATAAATTTTTGATGAGAACATGCTTAATTTTGATCGTTCGCTCAAAGAAACAGCGAGTTTTACATATTCATTAAAAAAGTAAGGAAAACAGTGCTATTTTTATCGGATAACTCTGAGGTTTTCGGCTATTAAATGACGTGTTACACAGACGCATTAATTAGGTTATCGCACTGTAGAAAGTCATTTCAGAATATAAAAAAAGCGCCATTAAGGCGCTTTTTATCGATCTGATTGTTGGGATCAGAGACGGTGTACGGAAGCGGTGTTGGTTGTGCCGCTGGAAACCAGTGCACCGGACACCATAACGACAACATCGCCAGCTTGCGCATGGCCGGTGTTCAGCGCAGCTTCTTTACCGATGCGGTAGAAATCATCAGTAGAGGCAATTTCCTTCACCAGCAGCGTATCAATGCCTTTGCTCAGCAGAAGCTGACGCGCAGTGACTTCGTTAGTCGTCAGCGCCAGAATGCGGGCATTCGGGAAGTATTTACGGATAGACTTGGCAGACTTACCGCCGCTGGTCGCAACCACAATCAGTGGCGCATCCAGTTTCTCTGCAGTTTCTACCGCACCACGGCAGACAGCCTCGGTGATACGCAGAACCGGAGGAGTCTTGATGGTATCCAGACGGCTTTTCATCACGGAATCGGTACGCTGACAGATTGTCGCCATGATGGTAACGGATTCCAGCGGGTATTTACCTTTCGCACTTTCGCCAGACAGCATAACGGCATCGGTGCCGTCGATGATGGCGTTCGCCACGTCGCCAGCTTCAGCACGGGTAGGGCGTGGGTTTTTGATCATGGAATCCAGCATTTGCGTTGCGGTGATCACCACTTTGCGTGCCAGGTTACATTTTTCAATCATCATCTTCTGCGCGAAGATGACTTCTTCAACTGGAATTTCAACGCCCAGATCGCCACGAGCAACCATGATGCCGTCAGAGGCTTCCAGGATTTCGTCAAAATTGTTCAGGCCTTCCTGGTTTTCAATCTTGGAGATGATCTGGATGTGCTCGCCACCGTGTGCTTTCAGGTGAGCGCGGATCTCTTCAACGTCAGAACGTTTACGGATAAAGGATGCCGCAACGAAATCGACGCCTTGTTCGCAACCGAAAATCAGGTCGCGTTTGTCTTTTTCGGCCAGCGCAGGCAGTTGGATGGAAACGCCAGGCAGGTTAACGCCTTTATTCTCGCCCAGATCGCCATTATTCAGCACTTTACAAACGACGTCGTTACCGTTGACTGCGGTAACCTGCATACCGATCAAGCCGTCATCAACCAGAACGGTGTTACCGACGCTCAGGTCTTCAGTAAATCCAGCGTAGGTTACTGCAACGCGATCTTTGTTACCCACGATGCTTTGATCGGTGGTGAACGTGAACGTTTGACCTGCGGTCAGCGTGACGTCAGCGCCGTTTTCCAGCTTCATGGTACGAATTTCTGGGCCTTTGGTGTCAAGGAGGATAGCGGCTTGTTTACCGGTTTTTTCCATGACGGCACGCAGGTTCTTGATGCGTTGACCGTGTTCTGCGTAATCCCCGTGAGAGAAATTCAGGCGCATAACATTCATGCCGGCAGACAGCAGGTTGCCAAGCATTTCTTCCGACTCAGTTTTCGGCCCGATGGTACAAACAATTTTTGTCTTTTTCATAAGATAGTTTCTACAAGTTGTGATGGATAAAAAAACGAGTGAACCAGTGGCGAGGCGAGACAGGCCGCTGGAAAGAATGTGTGAAGGAACAGTATAGGAGGTAAGTATAGATGGTCGTCGTGAATGGGTGATGAAGTGCGCAGCCGCTCGTCGCATGAGAGTGGGATTCGCGTTGGTGATGCCGTTGATAATAATGTTATTGATAGTGGCACGTTGTTTAGCTGAAACCATTCAATTGAAACGACGTTTCGTATTATAGTTATTAAGCGACGAGAAACAAGGTGGTAAAAGGGATGAAATTGAATATTTTGTCGTGTTTACGCAAAAAACTGAGCGATTTGGTGTTTTTACCTAACTTTGTTGCGCAACTGCCTAAGAAACCCACGGTATAAAGACGGTATTACGGCGAACGACCAGCAAGTGGTTGATTCTTGTAACAGTCGACAATAAATAAAGAAAACACGTGTAAGCGGCATGTTTTTCTGTCGATCCGTATCACGTTTTTGTGTCATGCTTCTTGAGAAGATGAATGCAAATGGTAGTTTACCTGCCATTTCGGATTGTTACTGCGTAAGCAGGCAAAACCAGATGCTCGTTCTTGCTACGGGTGTCTGGTTTTTTTTGTTTCCAGGGTTTGAAAAATGAAGATTGCCAAAATACTCAACAATAATGTCGTCACCGTGATCGACGAAAACAATAATGAGTCGGTTGTGATGGGACGCGGGCTGGGCTTCAAAAAGCACTCTGGCGATCTGCTGGACGAAACGCTGATTGAACGTGTGTTTGTGATGAAATCCGGCGAGCTGACATCGCGTCTACAGGAGCTGCTGTCAGAGATTCCGATGGATGTCATCACGACGGCAGACAAAATCATTCTGCTGGCAAAAGACCGTTTGCCCGGGAAACTGCAAAACAGCGTCTATATCTCCTTAACGGATCACTGTCATTTTGCGATAGAGCGCCACAAACAAGGGGTGGACATCCGCAATGTGCTATTATGGGAAATAAAACGGCTGTATCCAAAGGAATTCGCGGTTGGCCTGGAGGCGCTGGATATTATTGAGCTGCGTCTTGCCGTGCGGTTACCGGAAGATGAGGCGGGATTTATTGCGCTGCATTTGGTGAATGCGCAGCTTGACAGCGAAATGCCGGAAGTCTTGCAGATTACTAAAATCATGCAGGAAATACTGAATATTGTAAAATATCAGCTGAGTCTGGATTATAACGAACAGGCGTTAAGCTATCATCGTTTTGTTACGCATCTGAAATTTTTTGCGCAGCGGTTAATAGGAAAGAGTACGGTATTTAGTGATGACGAATCATTACATGATGTCGTGAAGGAAAGGTATCAATTGTCTTATCGCTGTGCGGAAAAAATACAGGTTCATATTATTCAAAAGTATCAGTATACGTTAACGAAAGAAGAGTTGATGTTCTTAACGATTCATATTGAACGCGTACGGACAGAAGGTCAGGATAAAATAGAGCCCGGTGATGGAGAATAATTTCTGCTAATTTGCTTTTCGTCACAAAATAACAGTATGACAAGATAAATGCTCTTGCATACGGTGAAAGTGAAAGCATAGAGTAGGTGGAAAGAAAATTATCAGATGAAGTTGGTTTTATTGTCGGTGCAGTAATCACACTGATAAACAAGCAGGATTGTTACTGTCAGGCTAGTCTAGGCGGGCAGGCAAAACCTAAATCGTTTTCTCAATGCTTATTGGGAAAAACGATTTAGGTTTTTTTTTGTCTCAAACAGAGCTGGCAATCTTAAATTATTGATATTTAAGTCTGTTTAGTATTAAGGATAGACGATGGAATACAAAGCATTAGCAACAGAGATACTTGATGGTGTCGGCGGACGTGGCAACATCATTAGCGTGATGCACTGCGCAACCCGATTACGCTTTAAATTAAGAGACAACAAAAAAGCGGATGCCGCTGCGCTGAAAAGTAATTCAGGCGTGATCATGGTGGTTGAAAGTGGCGGACAGTTTCAGGTCGTCGTCGGCAATCATGTCAGTGACGTCTATCGCAGTTTACAGAATATTGCTGGATTGACCGATCAGGCTGATTCCTCAAATAATGAGGAAGGCGATGAGAAGAAAGGCAATCTTCTTTCCCGCTTCATCGATATTATTTCTGGTATATTTACGCCATTAATTGGTGTCATGGTTGCTTCCGGTATTTTAAAGGGATTCTTAGCACTGAGTTTAGTGTGCGGCTGGATGGTTGAAACCAGCGGAACCTATAAAGTTCTGTTTGCAGCAAGCGACGCATTATTCTTTTTCTTCCCCGTGGTGCTAGGTTATACCGCTGGGAAAAAATTTGGTGGTAATCCATTCGTTACCATGGTGATTGGTGCCACGCTGGTGCATCCTTCCATGATTGCTGAATTTGGCGCTATGCAAAATGCGAATTATCAGCAACTTTATTTCCTCGGCATTCCGATCACATTTATTAATTATGCCTCTTCCGTTATTCCCATTATTTTCTCAGCCTGGCTCTCCTCACGTCTGGAAAAGCCACTGAATGCGATATTGCACATCAACATCCGCAATTTCTTCACGCCGTTACTGTGCCTCTGTATTACGGTCCCCGTTACGTTCCTGCTGATTGGGCCGGCGGCAACCTGGCTTGGGCATATGCTGGCCGGCGGCTACCAGCTGATCTACGGGCTGAACTCCACGATTGCGGGCGCACTGATGGGCGCGCTGTGGCAGGTGTTCGTGATTTTTGGTCTGCACTGGGGTTTAACGCCGCTGATGATCAACAACCTCAGCGTGTTGGGACACGACACACTGCTGCCGTTGCTGACGCCTGCGGTATTAGGGCAGGCAGGCGCGGTGCTCGGCGTGTTGCTGCGTACCCGTGATATGAAGCTGAAAGGGATTTCTGGTTCGGCGTTCTCGGCAGCAATCTTTGGTATTACCGAACCTGCGGTGTATGGCGTCACGCTGCCGCTGAAACGTCCTTTCATCTTTGGCTGTTTAGGCGGTGCCATCGGCGCGGGTGTTTTGGGATATTTCAACACCACGATTTACTCCTTCGGCTTCCCGAGCATCTTCACCTTTACTCAGGTTATTCCGCCGACCGGTGTCGATAACACGGTCTGGGCTGCCATTATTGGTACGGTCATTGCCTTTACCTTCGCGGCTGTGACGACCTGGGCGTTCGGGATTCCCGCGCAAGAAAAAGCAACAGAAGCAAATGCGACTGAGGCGGCACCACAAGCCACACAGCATCAGAGTGATGCAACGCGTAAACAAGAGATAAACAGCCCGATCGAAGGTACGGTTCTGCCACTTGAACAGGTCGGCGATGAAACGTTTGCCAGTGGCTTAATGGGAAAAGGGATTGCGATTAAACCGCTGGCCGGGCGCGTGGTTTCCCCGGTGAACGGTACGGTTGCCTCGCTGTTTAAGACCAACCATGCCATTGGACTTGAATCGGAAGAGGGAGCCGAGGTGCTCATTCACGTCGGTATCGATACGGTGAAATTGGATGGTCAGTATTTCACTGCACACATTAAGACCGGCGATGTCGTGAAGCAGGGCGATCTTCTGGTGGAGTTTGATTATCAGGCGATTGAGAAAGCCGGCTATGACACGACAACGCCCGTCATTATCACCAATAGCGAAGATTACGTTGATGTTCTGCCTACCGCCGGAAACGCCGTGCAGGAACAGGGCGCTTTGCTGACGTTAATCCGCTGACATTGACATTTACGACCCAATTGGGAGGAGAAAAGATGAGCCATCAGTTTCCGAAAGAATTCTTGTGGGGCGGCGCGATCGCAGCCAATCAGGTTGAAGGCGCGTACTTAACGGACGGCAAAGGATTATCAACGTCCGATTTACAGCCACAGGGTATTTTTGGCGAGATCGTCACGCGTACGCCGGGCGACAGCGGAATCAAAGACATTGCGATCGATTTTTATCACCGCTATCCCGAAGATATCGCGCTCTTTGCTGAAATGGGCTTCAAATGCCTGAGAATCTCCATTGCCTGGACGCGCATTTTCCCGCAGGGCGATGAAACCCAGCCGAATGAGGCGGGGCTGGCATTTTACGATCGCCTGTTTGATGAAATGGCAAAGTATGGCATTCAGCCGCTGGTGACGCTGTCCCACTATGAAATGCCGTACGGTCTGGTGAAGAATTACGGTGGCTGGGGCAGCCGTGAAACGATTACGTTCTTTGAGCGTTACGCCCGCACGGTATTCCAGCGCTATAAAGACAAAGTGAAATACTGGCTGACGTTCAACGAAATTAACTGCGCATTACATGCACCATTTACTGGAATTGGTTTACCTACCGAGAGTAGTAAGCAGGATATTTATCAGGCGATTCATCACCAGCTCGTGGCGAGTGCTAAAGCGGTGAAGGCGTGTCATGACATCATCCCTGATGCCAAAATCGGCAATATGATGTTGGGTTCCATGTTCTATCCATTAACCTGCAAGCCTGCGGATGTCATGGAAACCATGCAGCAAAACCGCGATTGGCTGTTCTTCGGTGATGTCCAAGCCCGAGGATACTACCCGGCGTACATGAAGCGTTTCTTTGCACAGCACGGTATTACGCTAACGGTAACGGAAGACGATCGTCAGTCGCTGAAAGAAACTATCGATTTCATTTCTTTCAGCTATTACATGACGGGCTGCGTGACCACCGATGAAGAAGTGAACCTGAAAGCCCGTGGCAATATTTTGAATATGGTGCCGAATCCGCATCTGGAAAGCTCCGAATGGGGCTGGCAGATCGACCCGGAAGGGCTGCGTTATTTACTGAACTATCTGTATGACCGCTACCAAAAGCCGCTGTTCATTGTGGAAAACGGTTTAGGTGCCAAAGACAAACTTGAAAGCGATGGCAGCATTAACGATGACTATCGCATCCAATACCTGAACGATCACCTGTATCAAGTGGGTGAAGCGCTGGAAGATGGCGTTGAGGTGATGGGTTACACCTGCTGGGGGCCTATCGATCTGGTCAGCGCGTCAAAAGCCGAAATGTCGAAACGCTACGGCTTCATTTATGTCGATCGTGATGATGAAGGGAACGGCACGTTAGAACGTCGGCGTAAGAAAAGTTTCTACTGGTATAAAGAGGTCATTTCCTCTAATGGTGAAACGTTGAAATAAACCATCGCATCGATGAGTCATTTGCGCATTCATTCTCAGAAAAATAAGTTCTGGGATGAATGCGAACTCTATTTTTTTACTACCCATGGGAAAGATGGCGAGGAAATAAGATGAAGCGGGAGGGAATGGGCTAGCCATTAAATCATATAAACGGTTATTTAGGATTTACACAACGTGTACAAACAGGCGGACTTACGGCTAGCGTCGTGAGGGGACTGTTTCAATTTAAAATCGATGTTTAATATTTTAAAATATACCCTACTCGGATAATAAATATGCGTAAAAAATTCCCTGTAAAGATGATGGTATTACTGATGTCGTCAGTGTTTTTGTCTAATGGTGCTATGGCCGCGAAATTGACCGTAGAAGAAAGGCTGGAACTATTGGAGAAAGAACTGGCGGCAAATAAAGCCGAATTGCAGTCAACGAAAAAAGAGCTGCGCGAATATAAGACGATCGCAGAGAACAAAACCCAAGTTGCCGCAAATTCAACGGCGAAAGATAAAACACGAGCTGTTGTATCTATTGACAGTTCTCCGGCTAACCATACGGTAGCGGCCTCTGCGACAAGCTCGGTTGATGTTGCTACGGCTGCAAATACACAGCAAAAACCGCTCACGTTGGATGAAATTAGCAAATACGTTAAAGATGACATTGGTTTCTCCTATACCGGTTATTTACGTTCCGGTTGGGCAACTGGGACAAATGGTTCACCGGAATCCTATGCCATTGGTTCTTTAGGTCGTTTTGGTAATGAACATTCTGGTTGGTTCGATCTTCTTCTCACCCAGCGCGTTTATAACAAAGATGGCAAGACGGCACACGCCGTGGTTAAACTCGACGGAAACGTTGGACAGCAATACAGCGCGGGCTGGTTTGGTGATAATACGGGTAATGAGAACGTCCTTCAGTTCTCCGATTTGTACCTGACAACCAACGGATTCCTGCCTTTTGTGCCAGAAGCAGATTTTTGGGTCGGTAAACATGTCCTCCCCGTGTATGAAATTCAAATGCTGGACTGGAAAAGCGATCGTGTTTATGCCGGTGCTGGGGTCGGTATAGAGAATATGAACGCGGGGCCGGGTAAATTAGATCTTGCTTTGACGCGTGAAGACGTTAACGTTTATGCTCGAGAATACGAAAACCCGAATATTGGTAGAAACGCGGATAAAACCAAAATGAATACCAACACGATGGAGATTCGGTATAAAAATCTGCCATTGTGGGACGACGGTGCGCTAACGCTGATTGGTAAGTATGTGATGGCAAATAAGAACGATAGCCAGAAACATAACGAAAGCAATAATGAATACTTCAAAATGAAGGACAGCTATCTGGCGACGGCAATCGTCAAGCAGAAACTGGATGCGCGTGGTGGATTTAACGAATTTACGTTGCAGTCAGCGAATAATTCTATCGCCAGTGGGTTTGCCCGATACAATGACGGTAATCCGTCAATTGGACAGGGTGAAAATTATTATGGCGATCACACGGGCGGTAATGCGTTTCGCGTAATATCACAGGGTGAAATGTATTTGCATGACAACATCATCATGGCTAATGCGTTGGTGTACTCTTGGGGTAAAGATATTTATAGCTATGAAACGGGGGCGCACAGCGATTTCGAAAGTATCCGTACCGTTATTCGTCCCGCCTATATTTGGGATACCTATAACCAAACTGGTGTGGAGCTAGGTTGGTTTACGCAGAAAAATACCAATCAAGCCGGTGCAAACTTCCGCGAGTCTGGTTATAAAACCACGCTTTATCATGCGCTGAAAGTGGATACCAGCATCCTGAATTCCAGACCAGAAATTCGCCTCTACGGTACGTACTTAAATATTCTGGATAATGAGATTTCGGGTTACAAATTCTCGGATGATAAGAATAAATCTCAGTTTATTGTCGGTGTTCAGGCTGAGGTGTGGTGGTAACGACGGATTGCCGCAAATAGGGCAGGCTGAAACGCCTGCCATCCTTACAAGATGGAGCAACAATATGCTGATAAATTTAAAGCATCGAACGGTATCGATACTGGCAACCAGTCTGTTTGCCTGTGCCTCCATGCATGCATTCGCACTACCTGCCGATTTCCCGGTTATGCCTGCGGCAACCGTCCCTGTGAGCCAATACGTCACGGCGGTGAATGCCGATAGCAGTATTACTTTCCGCCTGTTTGCGCCAACAGCGAAGCAGGTCAGTGTTTTTACCGGTTCGACGCCCGATAAAATCGCTTCCCACGCGATGACGAAAGATGAATCTGGCGTATGGTCGTTCAAGACGTCAGCGCTGGCGCCGAACCTGTATGAATATTTCTTCAGCGTGGACGGTTTTCGCACCATTGATACCGGCACGGCGTTGACCAAGCCACAGCGTCAGGTGAATACCAGCCTGATTCTGGTGCCGGGGAGCATTCTGGACGTGCGTCAGGTGCCACACGGTGAGCTGAGAACGCTGACCTACCATTCGAAAGCCTTGAAATCAGAGCGTCAGGTGCATGTCTGGACGCCGCCGGGCTATAGCGAATCGTCAAAACCGCTGCCGGTACTCTATTTCTATCATGGCTTTGGCGACACGGGCGCATCGGCCGTGGTGCAAGGACGGATACCGCAGATGATGGATAACCTGCTGGCAGAGAAAAAGATTGAGCCAATGCTGGTCGTCATTCCTGATACGGAAACGGACGTTCCCGGCATCATTCCGGAAGACTATCCCCCGCAGGAGCGCCGCAAGGTGTTCTATCCGCGCAATGCGTTAGCGGCGGACAGGGAACTCATTCATGACATTATCCCCGAGATCGGCAAACGCTTTAACGTCCGTCAGGATGCAAACGGCAGGGCACTGGCCGGGCTGTCTCAGGGCGGCTATCAGGCGTTGGTATCCGGCATGAGCCACTTGGATCATTTCGGCTGGCTGGCAACGTTTAGCGGCGTGACCACAGAAACGGTGCCGAACACGGCCGTTGCGGCACAGCTTGAACGACCGGAGCAGATTAACCAGCAACTGAAGAACTTTACTGTAGTGATTGGCGAGACCGACAACATTACGGGTAAGGATATTGCGGGCCTGAAAACCATCCTAGAACAGAAGAATATCCGGTTTGATTACCGCCATTATCCCGATCTTGGTCATGAAATGGATGTCTGGCGACCGGCCTACAGCGAGTTTGTTCAGAAGCTTTTTAAATAGCGTCTTCATGCTGCGGGCAGCGTCGTCGCATGCCCGCTTCTCTGATGGCAGTTGGATCGCTGGGCTGCCATATCAACGACGGCCAAGCACCGTTAGCGTTAAGGATAATCATGTCTATTCGCAGCTACTTTTCCCGTTTTGCCATGTTGATCATGGCATTGCCTTTCCTCAGTGCGTTCAGCGCACAGGCTCAAAATTCCCCTTTTGACGTGGCCGATCATAAGCAGATTCGCGTCATTATCAGCGCTGATGCGAAAAACGAGGCTGACGATGATTTTGCCGTTGCCCATGCGGTGCTGACGCCGACGATGCAGGTGAAAGGGCTGATTGCTGCCCATTACTCCCGTGCTGCGCCGTTGATGAAACGTGATGGCGAAAACAGCATGATGGAAAGCTACCATGAGCTCCAGCGCCTGATGAACGTGATGGGAAAAACGGACATTCCCGTGTATCGCGGTGCGACGCACGCGCTGAAAGCCGACGGTGGCGCGCCTGCGTTGAGTGAAGGGGCGCAAATGCTGATCAAGGAAGCGTTAAAAGAGGATTCGCCCCCGCTGTTTGTGTTAGTCATGGGGCCGATTACGGATATCGCTGCCGCATTGCAGGCTGAACCAAAGATCGCCAGCAAAATGACGGTAGTGTGGATTGGTGGCATGCCTTATCCGAAAGGTGGCTGGGAATACAATATGTTTAACGATCCGGTCGCGGCGAACAGCGTATTCAAGTCTCAGGTGCCTTTGTGGCAGGTGCCGCATAATGTCTATATGTCCGTGCGCGTCTCGCTGTCTGAGCTTGCCGTGCGCGTTAAGCCGCAGGGGAAGGTCGGGGAGTACCTGTGGCAACAGCTGATCGAGTTTAATCGTGCGATTTCCGAAACCATCAAGGATGTTCCGTGGCCGAAAAGTGAAGTCTGGGCCTTGGGCGATAACCCCGCGGTTTCTCTGCTGTTGGATGACCACGAATATCACTACACATTGGTTAATGCACCGAAGTTAAATGACGATCTGACCTATGCGCCTCAGAAAAATTTGCGCCAGATTCGGGTATATAACGCCGTTGATGCCCGCTTCACGTTGGAAGATTTCTACGCCAAGCTGACGTTGGCCTATGGCCAAGGGAAATAAACATCCCGGAAGGGCATACTCTGGGGCAACATTTTTCACTTAAGCCCCACTTATTGAGCGTCTGAACTTTCTCTATCAGGCAAAACGCCGCGCTTTGTCAGCAAATACTCGGGGATGAACGGCCGACATGGACACGTCATCCCAGTACTTGTGCCACCTACCTTGATGCTTAAGCCCCGCTTTTTAAGTGCTTAGTTTTTAAGCCCTCAGCGTTTAATTCCCTCGCCATATCCTGCTATGTCCACCCTCTGTGACTGAGACAATCCTCATATAACTTTCGATACGATTCATTACTTTTCTTTACCTTTGATCAAAAACAATATTTTGAATGCATCTTTTTGTTATTCATAGTGCGAGTAATGTCACGACAGTTGTTGTGGTTTCTGTCAAATGGATAACTAAAACGACCGCCAGTAGGCGGCTTAATTTGGACACAAACGCATGGTCAGGATAAGCATGTCAGTCTCCTATCTGTGGGGCATGGTAGCCAGTCTCTTTCTAATGATGCCAGCCTATTCCGCTGATGCTCCGGCGTCACCCCCTCCCGCCCCGATAGAAGCAAGAAACTCCGTCTTCACCAATCAACACCCCGATCAGTTCAACTCGTGGAAAGCGACCAGTGAACAGTCTGAGCGTCACGATGCGCTGGCAGAAGACCCCATGATGGTGGTCCTCTGGGCGGGCTATCCCTTCTCCAGAGACTATAACAAGCCGCGCGGCCACGCCTACGCCATCACGGATGTGCGTGAAACGCTGCGTACCGGTGCACCCAAGACGGCAGAAGATGGCCCTCTGCCGATGGCGTGCTGGAGTTGTAAAAGCCCGGATGTCGCCCGCTTGATTCAACAGGAAGGCGAGGACGGCTACTTCAAAGGCAAATGGGCACGAGGCGGGCCGGAGATTACTAACGATCTCGGCTGTGCGGACTGTCATGATACCGCGTCCCCGGATTTTGCTCAGGGCAAACCGGCGCTGACGCTGTCCCGCCCTTATGCCGAGCGTGCAATGGAAGCGATTGGCAAACCGTTTGATCAAACCAGTCGATTCGGCCAGCAGTCTATGGTCTGTGGGCAATGCCACGTTGAGTATTATTTTTCCGGTAAAGACAAAGCGGTGAAATTTCCATGGGATAACGGCACGAAAGTCGAAGACATGGAAAAATACTATGACGCCATTTCCTTCTCCGACTGGACCAACACCCTTTCCCGCGCACCGATGCTGAAAGCCCAACATCCAGAATATGAAACCTGGAGCATTGGTATTCACGGTAAAAACAACGTGACCTGCATCGACTGCCATATGCCGAAAGTGAAAAACGCGGACGGCAAACTGTATACCGATCACAAGATTGGTAACCCTTTCGATAATTACGGCGAAACCTGTACCAATTGCCACACGCAGGATAAAGCGGCGATGCAGGCGGTGGTTGCTGAACGCAAAACGGCCATTCAGGACTTAAAACTGAAAGCAGAAGAGCAACTGGTTCACGCGCACTTTGAGGCGAAAGCAGCCTGGGATGCCGGTGCAACCGAAGCAGAAATGCAGCCGATTCTGATGGATATTCGCCATGCGCAATGGCGCTGGGATCTGGCGGTTGCCTCTCACGGTATTCACATGCATGCGCCGGATGAAGGCTTACGCATGCTTGGCACCTCGCTGAGTAAATCCGCCGAGGCGAGAACCAAGCTAGTGCGCCTGTTGGCCCAGAAAGGGATAACAGGAGAAATCAAGCTGCCGGATATCTCGACGAAAGAAAAAGCGCAGCAGGCGATTGGGCTCAACATGCAGCAAATCAAAGCCGAAAAACAGGATTTCCTGAACACGGTAGTGCCGCAGTGGGATGAGCAAGCGCGTAAAGCGGGACGACTGAACTAATAACCCCTCATCGCCCGTGGACGCGGGCGATCATAAAATGGAGTGGATATGAGCGTATTACGTTCGTTATTGACTGCCGGGGTGCTGGTATCAGGCCTGCTTTGGGCATTGCCAGGGCTGACGCAGCCCGCACCTCAGGCGGAAAAAGGAGAGCGCTGGGAGGTCATGCCGCAGCGTAATCCCGATGAGGCTTGTCTACAGTGCCATAAACCGGAAGAGGATGGCATGCAGGGCAAGCATGCCTCCGCCGTCAACCCGCATAATCAGCAACAGCTGACCTGCACAAACTGTCACGGTAAGCCGTCTCTGCTGCACCGCGAAGGCGTTAAAGATGTCATGCGCTTTAACTTCCCGATGTATAAGGTGGAAGAGCAAAACAGCGTCTGTATGTCATGCCATACGCCGGAGCAGTTGCAGAAGTCGTTTTGGCCACACGATGTGCACGTCGCTAAAGTGGCCTGTGCCAGCTGCCATCAACTGCACCCCACGCAGGATAGTATGCAGACGCTGAACGACAAGGGTCGCATCAAACTGTGTGTGGATTGCCATAGCGATCAGCGTAATAACCCAGACTTCAACCCAGCCTCAGTTCATCTGGGTAATAAGAGGCAGCCATGAGTTGCTCTCGTCGTCAATTTCTTGCCCGGATGGGGGGGCTGATTGCCATCACCAGTACGGCGGGGCAAGTCGTCGCACAGACGCTGAATATCAACGGCGTCCGCTACGGCATGATCCACGATGAATCGCTCTGTATCGGCTGTACGGCGTGCATGGATGCCTGCCGGGAGGTTAATCAGGTGCCGGAAGGCGTATCGCGCTTGACGATCGTTCGCAGCGAGCCGATTGGGACTTTCCCTGACGTGAAATACCGTTTTTTCCGTCACTCCTGCCAGCACTGCGACCATGCACCTTGTGTTGACGTGTGTCCTACAGGGGCGTCGTATCGCGATGCGGCAAGCGGCATTGTGGATGTGAACCCCGATCTGTGCGTAGGGTGCCAATACTGTCTTGCTGCCTGTCCTTATCAGGTGCGCTTTATTCATCCGAAGACGAAAACGGCGGATAAGTGCGATTTTTGCCGCAAGACCAACCTGAAAGCCGGAAAACTGCCCGCCTGTGTGTTGTCTTGTCCGACTAACGCGCTGACGTTCGGTAACCTTGACGATCCTGACAGCGAGATTTCCCGATTGCTTCGTCAACAGCCGACGTATCGCTACAAAATCGCGCTCGGCACTCGTCCTAAGGTTTATCGCGTACCGTTTAAATACGGGGAGGTTCATCAATGACGCCCGTGTCTTCAAGCGCATTCCATTTTGCTTCGTTAGTCTGGGACTGGCCGATTGCGATTTACCTGTTTTTGGTGGGCATTTCTGCGGGGCTGGTGACGCTGTCGGCCTTACTGCGGCGCTACCACCCCGAACAGGCAACCGCAGACAGTACGCTCATGCGCACCACGCTGATTCTTGCGCCGTGCACCATCATTTTGGGATTGCTGATTCTGATCTTCCACCTGACGCGTCCCTGGACGTTCTGGAAGTTGATGTTCCATTACAGCTTTACCTCGGTGATGTCGGTTGGGGTCATGCTGTTTCAGGTCTATATGGCGGCGCTGGCGATCTGGTTGGTCAACATTTTCAGCGAGCAGGTTATCGTGCTGCAACAGCGCTGGTTGCCGAAGCTGGTCATACTTCCCAAGGTGCTCGGCTGGCTGGCACCAATGCAGAAATCACTGGATATCGTGATGTTGCTGCTGGCGGTGATGTTAGGCGCTTACACCGGATTTTTACTCTCCGCGCTGAAGACCTATCCGCTACTGAATAACCCGATCTTACCGGCTTTATTCCTGTTTTCGGGAGTGTCCTCCGGTGCAGCCGTGGCGCTGATCGCCATGGCCTGCCGCTATCGCCGCAATCCGCATAGCGAAGAAGCGCATTTTGTACACCGTGTCGAAACGCCCGTCGTGTGGTTAGAGATCTTCTTGCTGTTCGCGTTCTTTATCGGCCTTGCTTTAGGGGACGATGGGAAGCAGCGGGCGCTGGTGGCGGCTGTGGGCGGAGGATTCTGGGCCGTGTGGTTCTGGCTGGGCGTGGTAGGGATTGGATTAGTCATTCCCTTGCTGCTCAAGTCATGGGCCAGCCGACAGCATTCACCTTATGGCGTGCTGGCGGTGTGCGGCCTGAGTCTGGTGGGCGTCTTGTTACTGCGCTTTTTTATCCTCTATGCGGGGCAGTTAACCGTTGTCTAATTCCCAGCAAGAGGCCTGTTGATGTTGTTATTGCCAGAATTTGGGTATGTCGCGCTGTCGCTGGCGGTTTGCGTCGGTGTGGCAACGGCGTTGCTGACATTTTCAGGCTACTCCCTGCGCTGGTCGGGCACTTACCGACTGGCGCGGTGCTGGACGTTAGTACTGTTTGGTCTTGTGCTGTTTGCGTTTATCGCGCTGACGCTGAGCGTGGTACAGGATGATTTCTCTGTTAACTACGTCGCCCAGCATAGCCATCGTGATTTACCGCTAGGGCTAAAAATTGCGGCAGTCTGGGGCGGGCATGAAGGATCGCTGCTGCTGTGGCTGTTATGTTTAACCGGCTGGAGCGCCGCGTTTGCCTGCCGCTATCGTAAGGAGACGAGCGATCTATTCCCACTGACGCTGGCGATGCTGGCCGCGATCGCGACCGCGCTGCTGGTGTTCATTCTGTTCTTTTCCGATCCTTTTGTGCGTCTCTTCCCGCCCGCGGTGGCGGGTAGGGATCTCAATCCCATGCTGCAACACATTGGCCTTATCCTTCATCCACCGTTGCTCTATCTGGGTTATGGCGGATTAACCGTGAGTGCGGCGCTAGCGCTAGCCGCCCTGATTCACGGTGAGTTTACTGCGCCAGCCGCCTGGATTTGCTGGCGTTGGACGCTGCCCGCCTGGAGCCTGTTAACGCTGGGCATCATCCTCGGATCGTGGTGGGCCTATAACGAACTGGGCTGGGGAGGATGGTGGTTCTGGGATCCGGTAGAGAACGCCTCGCTGCTCCCGTGGCTCACGGCTAGCGCATTACTGCACAGTTTGTCTGTCACCCGCATGCGCGGCATCTTCCGCCATTGGTCGCTGATGTTGGCGCTGCTGACGTTCATTTTATGCCTGCTGGGCACGCTGATTGTGCGCTCCGGGATACTGGTATCTGTCCATGCCTTCGCGCTCGAACACGATCGCGCGGTACCTCTATTTATCCTGTTTGCCTGCTTGAGCATGGCGGCGCTGGCGGTTTATGGCTGGCGTGCTCAGCTTGTCCGCTCTGCTGCCCGTTTCTCCGGTTGGTCGCGGGAAATGGCGATACTGCTGGTGCTGTTGTTATTCAGCGCTGTCGCACTGGTGGTACTGCTCGGCACGCTTTACCCAATGATCTACGGGCTGGCGGGCTGGGGGAAAATCTCCGTCGGCGCACCCTATTTTAACCGCGTGCTCTTGCCCTTCGGTGGCCTGATGCTGTTGCTCATCGGGGTCGCCGCGGGAGGCTACTGGAAACGTAGCACGCGATGGCCTGTCCGGCGTGTAGGCATGACGCTGGCCGTCGGCATTATTACCGCTCTGATCTTATGGCCGTATGGGTACGCTGTCGCACTGGCTGCGGGTTTGATCGGCTGGGCTATGGCTGCGCAGTGGTTACAGCCGCTGTCGGCGATACGTCATCAACTTCCTGCACTGCTGGCGCATACGGGCGTGGCGCTATTTGCCTTGGGGATTGCGTTCTCTGCGGGCAGCAAGCAGGAAATCAGCGCCAATGTGGGTCAGGGAGAACAGGTCACGCTGGGCGACTACCATTTCCGATTTTTACAGCTGGAGTTAGTCGCGGCACAGAACTACACCGCGGAGCAGGCTGTGATTGCGATTTATCGTGGTGATTCACCAATTGCTCAGGTCATGCCGGAACGCCGTTATTACAACGCACGTAAACAGCAGATGGTTGAGCCGGGCATTGCCTGGGGGCCGATCAGAGAATGGTATGCCGTGATGGGAGAGAAAACCGGCGAAAACCGCTATGCGATGCGTTTCTACGTGCAAACCGGCGTTCGCTGGGTGTGGGGCGGCGGCCTGCTGATGGTCGCAGGCGCACTGCTGGGGTGGTTCAGAGGGAGAAGGGCCTATGACTAAATACATTGCGCTCTTTTTCATGCTGCTGACTTTTTCTGCGCAGGCTCAGGTGGTCGATACCTGGGCGTTTTCCAGTCAGGTGCAGCGTCAGACTGCGATGGCGATTGCTGGCGAGTTGCGCTGCCCACAATGTCAGAACCAGAGCCTGCTGGAATCGAATTCGCCCGTGGCGGTCAGCATGCGCCATGAGGTCTTCTCCATGGTGGAGCAGGGCAAAGATAAGCCAGAAATTATGGCGTTTATGAACCAGCGCTATGGTGACTTTGTTCAGTACAACCCGCCGATGAAAATGCAAACCGGCATCCTCTGGCTCACGCCGCTGCTTTTGCTGTTAGCGATTGCGGTTATCGCGTGGCGGGTGATACGGCGACAGAACCGAGGGGCGCGTCTATGAGCCTGTTAAGCGTGAGCCTGCTAGACCTGAACTTATTAAGCATGGTGTTTGTCGCCATCGCGGTTGTCGTTCTGGCTGCCGGGCTGTTATGGCCGCTCTTGCCCCTGCGTCAGTCGGAGGGGGATGGCAAGCTACCGCGTTTGGCGGAGCGCATCTGGCATTTCCAGTGTGAACAGGCAGGAAAGCATCTGTCCGAGCATGAGGCAAAGATGCTGGGTCGAGAACTGTCCCACGATCTGCCGTTAGCCCCATCGTCTTCGTCCGCGCAGCGCCCTCTGCCCGCCATCGCGGTTGTGGCCGCGGTCATCGCTATCCTGTTGAGTAGTGCGACGTTCTACATGCTAAGTCCGCGTGTTGCGCTGGTTCAGGTGGAACGCCAGCGGCTTGCCGATCCGCTACACGATTTTAGCGACGCGCAACAGCAGGAAAAACAGCTCGCGACCTTGCAGGACAACATTCGTAAGACGCCGGGCAACAGCGTCCTCTGGGCTGAGTTGGGTGAATATTATCTTTACCGTAACGCGTACGACAACGCGCTGCGCGCTTATCGGCAGGCGATTGCGCTAAAGGGCGACAGCGCGGAACTGTATTCGGCGCTGGCGACGGTGCTGTATTACCAGGCGGGTCAGGCCGTCACGCCCCCGATGCAAGAGATGGTCGATAAAGCGCTGGCACTGGATGCCAATGAAGTGACGGCGCTGATGCTGCTGGCATCTGACGCGTTCCTGAAAGCGGACTATGCGCGTGCGATTACGATTTGGCAGCGCTTGCTGGATACGTACAGCCCGCGAGTTAACCGCGTCCAGTTAATCGAGGCGATCAACACGGCAACGCTGCTGAAGAACAGTCAGAAATAACGTGAGATACCTTGAATCAGAGGGACAAGCGAGGCTTTTTGCACCGCCATGATGGCGGGGGATAACCAGAATCGCTGATTTTATTGATCTCAATAAAAAAGATTAACTCTTTATGGTTACGGCCCCCGAGAGGGGGAGTACGGGCACCATGTTATTCTATAGCCACTAAGAAAGTAGGAGTACACCCCGATGTTAGAAGCGCGCGATGTGGTTTGCATACGCGATGAGCATGTGCTGTTCAGCGCGTTGTCGTTTACGGCCAGCGCGGGAGAAATGGTGCAGATTGCTGGCGCCAACGGGGTGGGAAAAACGTCGCTGTTGCGTATTTTAAGTGGCCTGGCGACGCCTGAATCGGGGGAAATCTGCTGGCAAGGGCAACGTATCAACCGTATGCGCGAGCAGTTTAATCAGCAGCTTCTATGGCTAGGCCATCAGCCGGGCATCAAGAGCGCCCTGACCGGTGAAGAGAACCTGCGCTTTTTCTATCCGCAACAGCAGCAGGATGCACTTTGGCAGGCGCTGGCCGCCGTCGGGCTGGCCGGCTATGAAGACGTGCCAGTGGCGCGTCTTTCTGCGGGACAACAGCGTCGCGTCGCGCTGGCGCGTTTGTGGCTCACCGATGTTCCGCTGTGGATTCTGGATGAACCGTTGACCGCGCTTGATGTGGCGGGCGTCGAAATGCTGACTCAGCGTATGGAACACCATATTGCGCGCGGCGGCATCATCATTTTAACCACCCATCAGCCGCTGCGTCCGTTCGCTCAGGGCATTCGCTGTATCCAACTGACACCGAGTGAAGGAACCCCATCATGCGGCGTCTGATTGCCCGAGAACTGCGCGTCGCGTTGCGCAATAACGCGGAAATTCTCAACCCTCTGTGGTTCTTCCTGATCGTCATCATTTTGTTTCCTCTGGCTATTGGACCAGAGCCGCAGCTGTTGATGCGCGTGGCTCCCGGTGTGGTGTGGGTGGCGGCGTTGCTCGCTTCGCTGCTGGGGATGGATCGGCTTTTCCGCGATGACTATCAGGACGGTTCACTGGAACAGCTGACGCTGTTGCCTTTGCCGCTGCCGTTAGTGGTGCTGGCGAAAGTGGTGGTGCATTGGATGGTCAGCGGGCTGCCGCTGTTACTGCTTTCTCCGCTGGCGGCGCTTCTGTTTGGGCTGGACAGCCACGGCTGGTGGGTGATGGCGCTCACGCTGTTGCTCTGCACGCCAACGCTCAGTTTTCTGGGGGCTATTGGCGCGGGATTAACGGTCGGGCTGCGTCGCAGCGGTGTGCTGTTAAGTCTGCTGGTCTTGCCGCTCACCATACCGCTGTTGATTTTTGCAACGGCGGCGGTCGAGGCCGCCATGATGCAACTGCCGGTGGGCGGGTATCTGGCGATCCTCGGTGCCTTTCTGGCGGGCAGCGCTACCCTGAGCCCGTTTGCCACGGCAGCGGCGTTGCGGGTGAGCATTCAGTAATTTTCCGATCTCAGGATCGCCTTCATCGTCCCGCTGGGATGAGTTTTACGCAGAGTGAGCACACGATTATGTTGAAAAAGAACTATCAGCTTACGCAGCCGGATCGCCTTTATGGCCTTTGCGGCAGGCTTATCCCCTGGTTTTCCCTGCTTAGCGCGGCGCTGTTGATCGGCGGTTGCCTGCTGGGATTTGGCTTTGCGCCCGCGGATTATCAGCAAGGGCAAGGATATCGCATCATGTACGTGCATGTGCCGGCGGCCGTGTGGTCGATGGGCGTCTATGCCGTGATGGCGATATGTGCGCTTGTCGGGATGATTCGGCAGTCAAAAACGGCGGAGCTTGCCGTGGCGGCGATGGCACCCGTTGGCGCGGTGTTTACCTTTATTGCGCTAACGACGGGTGCCACCTGGGGCAAACCGATGTGGGGAACCTGGTGGGTCTGGGATGCGCGTCTGACGTCGGAACTCGTTCTGCTGTTTCTGTATGTGGGCATCATCGCGCTCTACAACGCGTTTGACGATCGCCGCCTTGCTGGTCGCGCGGCGGCCATTCTGGTGCTGGTGGGTGTGGTGAATTTACCCATCATCCATTTCTCGGTCGAGTGGTGGAATACCCTGCATCAGGGGTCGACAAAAATGCAGAAAACCATCGATCCCGCTATGCGTCTCCCGCTGCGAATCATGATGTTAGGGTTTATGAGCTTATTCGTGACGTTGTCACTGATGCGATTGCGTAACTTGATACTGGTGCAGCAGCGCCGTGCGCCTTGGGTGGTTGCGCTGCTTAATAAAGGAGGGATAGCACGATGAACATCGCTTTCACAAGTTGGCAGGATTTCTTTGCGATGGGCGGCTATGCCTTTTATGTCTGGCTGGCCGTGGTGCTCACGCTGTTACCGCTGAGTGCATTGGTCAGTCATACCCTCTTGAACCGTCGCGCATTGCTGAGTGATATCCGTCGCCAGCAGGCGCGTGAGCAGCGCAAGAATACGGCTCGTCAGTCGAAAACGATGGAGGTGACGCAATGAGTGCACCGCGTAAAACCCGCCTCTATGCCATTCTGGCCGTCGTCTGCGGCGCGGTGTTGACGATAGCGCTGACGCTCTATGCGTTGAGCTCAAATATCGATCTCTTTTATACGCCCAGTGAAATTCTTTACGGCAAGAATGAAACGCAGGAAAAACCGGCGATTGGACAGCGTTTGCGCGTCGGCGGCATGGTGATGCCGGGCAGCGTACGTCGCGACAGCCAAAGTCTGGAAGTCCGCTTCACCGTTTATGATGCGCAGGGTTCAGTCGATGTGACCTATAACGGGATGCTGCCGGATCTGTTCCGCGAGGGGCAAGGGGTGGTGGCACAAGGCATTCTGGATACCGACGATCATATTATGGCGAAAGAAGTGCTTGCCCGACATGATGAAAACTACACGCCACCGGAAATCAAAGCGGCGATGGAAGAACAAAACGGTCATGCACCAGCCGCGGCCACAGAGGGTAAACGGTTATGATGCCTGAAGTGGGCAATTATCTGCTCTGTCTGGCGCTGGGGGTTGCGCTGTTGCTCAGCGTGTACCCGCTGTGGGGCGCATCGCGTCAGGATACTCGTCTGATGGCGTTGGCGCGTCCGCTTGCCTGGGCGCTGTTTGCATGCATTTTGGCGTCTTTCCTCGTATTGGTGCATGCGCTGGTGATCAATGATTTCACCGTTCTCTACGTAGCCAACAACTCGAACCGTGCGCTGCCGGTATGGTATCGCGTGGCGGCAGCGTGGGGCGCACATGAAGGGTCGCTGCTGCTCTGGGTACTGCTGATGAGCGGCTGGACTTTCGCCGTGGCGGTATTCAGTCGCGGGATGTCGCTGGATGCGGTCGCCCGCGTGCTGGCCGTCATGGGGATGATTAATGTCGGCTTCTTGCTGTTCATCATCCTGACGTCGAATCCCTTTACGCGCACGTTGCCGGACTATCCGATTGACGGACGCGATCTCAATCCGCTGTTGCAGGATGTCGGGTTAATCTTTCACCCTCCGCTGCTTTACATGGGCTATGTCGGGTTTTCCGTGGCGTTTGCGTTTGCGGTCGCCTCGCTGCTGGCTGAGCGATTGGACAGCGCGTGGGCTCGCTGGTCGCGGCCGTGGACGCAGGCGGCGTGGTCGTTCCTGACGCTAGGTATCGTGCTCGGTTCGGGCTGGGCGTATTACGAGCTCGGCTGGGGCGGCTGGTGGTTCTGGGATCCGGTGGAGAATGCGTCATTGATGCCGTGGCTGGTGGGCACGGCGCTGCTGCACTCGCTGTCGGTCACCGAAAAACGCGGCAGCTTCAAGGCCTGGACAGTGTTGCTGGCCATCGGCGCGTTCTCACTCTGTCTGTTGGGGACGTTTCTGGTGCGTTCCGGCGTTCTGGTATCGGTGCACGCGTTTGCCTCCGATCCGGCACGCGGCATGTTTATTCTCGCGTTTCTGGTCATTGTTATCGGCGGCTCTTTGCTGCTGTTCGCCATCAAAGGCAATCGAGTTCGGGCGCGGGTCACGAACTCGCTCTGGTCGCGCGAAACGTTCCTGCTCGGCAATAACCTGATCCTGATGGCGGCCACGCTTGTGGTGCTGCTGGGAACGCTGCTGCCGCTGGTGCATAAACAGCTTGGCTTAGGCAGCATCTCGATTGGCGCACCGTTCTTCAACACCATGTTCACCCTGTTAATGGCACCGTTTGCCTTACTGCTGGGCGTGGGGCCGCTGGTGCGCTGGCGGCGCGACGAGCCGCAAAAGCTGCGTAAGCTGCTGCTGATTGCGCTGGCCGTGACCGCCGCGCTGTCGCTGCTGCTGCCGTGGCTGTTCCAGGATTCCGTTGTTGCCATGACGGTGGTCGGCCTATCGATGGCGCTGTGGGTGTTCTTCTTAACGGTGTACGAGCTACATACCAGTTCCACCCGTCGTCATGGTTTTCTGCGCGGTTTGACCACGCTCTCACTGAGCCAGTGGGGCATGGTGTGCGGTCATATTGGGCTGGCGGTGACGGTGGTAGGCATCGCCTTCAGCCAGAATTATAGCGTTGAGCGGGATGTACGGATGCGGGCTGGCGACAGCATCGCGATCCACGATTACCGTTTTACGTTTCAAGGCGTGCGTGATGTCGTGGGGCCGAACTGGCAAAGTGCGAAAGGAACGATTGAGGTGACGCGCAACGGTAAACCGGAAGCGACGCTGAAAGCGGAAAAACGCTTCTACAACACCAGCGGCGCGATCATGACGGAAGCCGCCATTGATGCGGGTGTGACGCGCGATCTCTATGCCGCCTTGGGTGAAAAGCTGGATGACGGTAGCTGGGCGGTGCGGCTGTATTACAAACCGTTTATTCGCTGGATTTGGTACGGTGGAGGGCTGATGGCGTTAGGGGGCATCCTGTGCATGTTTGACCCGCGCTATCGCCTGCGTCGCGCGGTTCGGGAGACAGCATCATGAGCCGTAAGATTTTGTTAATCCCGCTCGCCCTGTTTTTACTGCTGGCCGTTGCCTTGCTGTGGCAGTTGGTGCGCAACAGCGATGGCGACGATCCCATGCGGCTGGAGTCCGCCCTGATTGGTAAACCGACTCCCGCGTTTCGTCTTGAATCGTTGGATCAGCCGGGGAAAGTTTATAACCAATCTGAGCTGAGTGATGGCAAGCCGCTGCTGCTGAACGTCTGGGCGACCTGGTGCCCGACGTGCCGCGCGGAGCACCAGTTTCTCAACACGCTGGCGGCGCAGGGAATTCGCGTCGTTGGCATGAATTATAAAGATGAACGCCCCAAAGCGATTGAGTGGCTGAAGACGCTAGGCAACCCCTATGCGATGAGCCTGTTTGATGGCGACGGCATGCTGGGGCTAGATCTGGGCGTGTACGGCGCGCCGGAAACGTTCCTGATCGACGGGAAAGGCATCATTCGCTATCGCCATGCGGGCGATCTCAACATGCAGGTGTGGCAAGAAACGCTGCAACCGCTGTGGGAGAAATACAGCAAGGAGGGCGGCGCATGAGAGTGCTGAGCTTCCTTGGTGCATTGCTGCTGTCGTTCAGCGTGCTGGCGTCATCCGAAGTATTGCGTTTTGACAACGACACGCAGGAGCAACAGTTTCGTGAGTTGACGATGCAGTTGCGCTGCCCAAAATGTCAGAACAACAGCATCGCCGATTCCAACTCGATGATTGCTTCGGATATGCGGCAGAAAGTGTACGAGCTGATGCAGCAGGGGCAAACGAAAGAGCAGGTTGTCGATTATATGGTGGATCGTTACGGCTACTTTGTGACGTATGAACCGCCGATCACACCGTTTACCATCCTGCTGTGGCTGCTGCCAGCGCTGTTTCTGGCGTTGGGCGCAGGGATGATTATCCGGCGTGCACGCCGCATCAGAAGTGCCAAAGAACCCATGAGCGAACAGGATAAAAAGCGCTTGCAGATGTTGTTGGGACGTGAGGAGAAATCGGAATGATGTTACTGACAACCGTCATTGTGCTATCGCTGATTGCGCTTTCCGCGCTGCTGCTTGCACCGTGGTCGTCACGAGGCGAATACGATCGCGATGCGATCAATCAGGCGCTGTATCGCGATCGTCTGCGTGAGCTTAATGGGGATGTTGCCAATGAACAGGAACGTGCTCAACTGGTTGAAGAGCTTCAGCATACGCTGTTGCAGGATATTCCTGGCGGTGCGAAGGCACAACAGCGTCCGTTAAACCGCTGGGTTTTACTGCCGGGAGTGCTGCTGCTGGTCATTGTCAGCCTCGGCGTGTTCTGGAAAACCTCGGCGGTTAATCGCGTGCAGGAATTGCAGCAGGTTATGGCGTTAACGCCGGATCTGATGAAGCGAGCGCTGGGTCCTGACGCTGAACCGCTGACCATCGAAGAGGTCGCACGTCTCGGCCTAGGATTGCGTAGTCAGCTAGAAACGCAGCCAGACAATGCACAAGACTGGTGGATGCTGGGGCGCATTGCGGGCTTGCTGAATAACTACGACATGTCCGTGCAGGCGTTTGCCAAGGCGTTCCAACTCGATCCGAAGAATACGGATCTGGCGCTGGACTATGCCGATCTGCTATCACGATCCACCAACCCGCGTGATAGCCAGCGTGGTGGTGACATGCTGCGTGAACTGATGAATTCCGGCTCGACCAATGTGCGTGTACTGAGCCTATTGGCTTTCAATGCCTATGAAGCCCAGCGCTATCAGGACGCGATTAACGCCTGGGAAGCCATGTTGAAGCTGTTACCGCAAAACGACACGCGCCGAGCGGTCATTGAACGCAGCGTGGCACAGGCGAAAGCGTCAATGTCGGTGCAGGCTACCACGGGGAAATAATCCTTTTTTATCTTCATCATCAATAGCAGAAGGGCGATATATCGCCCTTTTGTTGTTTCTGTTGTTACGGTGCAGGTTTCGTGCGCAACAAGCTGCGTGAATTTCTGCAACCGTTGCAGCACGCGCCCGACACGGGGCGGCTCAGTTGCCGTCGCCCCGTGACCCCTGGCTTTTCGCGGTAAATCGCGCCGCTTCGCGGTGCCGTCAGTGTTCATGCCCGCTGTTCGGACCGTCTGCGACGCGTTCCTTACGCGGCGCAGGCTTTCGCGGCGTCCATGCCGCTCATCCGGCGGTCATGTACACCTCTGCGCGATTTTTTTACGCGAGCCAACCCCATAAAATCACAAGGCTGGACTGAGTACATTGTTATTTTGGGACGGCTTTTTCTGGCTGTGCTGAGAGCGGCCTTAGCCACACCCGCGTCGGGCGCATGCGACGCGAGTTGCAGAAGATCACACTACTTACTGCGCACGAAACCCTCACGGATTCACAAAAGTAAGATAACCAGATGTGTTGAGGACGGCAGACGCCGTCCCGTTACTTCGAGGCGCAGGTTATAACCCGCTTTTGACGCCGTGCATGTCCGGCAGTTTGTGGGCGATGCCTTTGTGGCAATCGATACAGGTTTGACCGAGTTTTATCGCTTCGCTGTGTTTCTCCGCCGCGACGGTTTTTTGCCCTGAGAAGTCCATGTAGTCAACGTTGTGACAGTTGCGGCATTCCTGAGAATTGTTATTTTTCATGCGCCGCCATTCGCTCTGCGCCATCGTCAGCCGGTGGGCTTCAAATTTTTGTGGCGTATCAATCGTGCCCATTATTTTGCCGTACAGCTCTTTACTGGCCTGAATCTTACGCACCATTTTCGGCACAAATTCATGCGGAACGTGGCAATCCGGGCAGGTGGCGCGCACGCCACTGCGGTTACTGTAGTGTGCGGTTTCCATATATTCCTGATAAACCGTATTGCGCATTTCATGACAGCTGATGCAGAACGCTTCGCTGTTGCTCATTTCCATGCCTTTCTGGGATGTTGCCAGAAAGAAAATACCGCCCGCGAAGCCGATAATGAGCAATGTTCCCAGCGCCAGCCGACTCGGGCGGCGCCACCATTGCCACAGCTGGCGCAACAACCGTCCCACTTTTCCTGGTTGTTTCATAGCAAACCTCACTGACCAAAGCCTTTAGAAGGGGTGAACGTGTTACCGGTAATCGGCGAACTGTCCGCTTGCGGCACGTGGCATTGCAGGCAGAAATGGCGCGCAGGGGCGACATTGCTCAGCACTTTGCCGTCTCTGTCGACAAAATGGGTCGGGCTGACGCGGGGGGCGCTGGTGGAACGATAGCTCTCCACGCCGTGACACTGTAGGCAACGGTTAAAGGTCGGGGTGACCTGATAGCCATCCACGCTATGCGGGATCATCGGTGGTTGGTTGACATAGTTGAGCGCCATACGCTCCTGCTGCTTCGGCATCCGGCTATTTCCCGGCTGTGTCGCGGCAACTTCTGGCGATTGGCTTAAATCGACCTGTGCAGTGGCGATTGCACTGCCTATTATTGCACTACCTATTATGGTACTGCCCATTATCGCCAGGGCGGTGATCCAGCGAAACCATCCCATTCTCAGGCTTTTCATGACTTTGCTCCCGATTTCCATCTAAGGGTTATTTTAAAAACGTCTTCAGCGCAGACATCAATACAGCGTCCGCATGTTATGCAGTCTCGGTCAGTAACCTGTGCCGGACTGTGTTTATCAAGCAAGGGGGCGCGCAGCACCTGTGGCTCTGGACAGACATGAAAGCAGTCCATACAGCGCGTACAGCGTTCACGTTCAGGGGCATCCACAACCAGCGCGCCTTTACCGCCAAGCGCACCATACAGCGCGCCAGTGGGACAAAGGTGTCCGCACCAGCCGTGTTCCACGACCCACAAATCAAACAGAAATAGCGCCGGCAGCAGCCAGATACCTGCCCCAAACCCGAAAATCAGCCCGCGACCCATCAGTGAAACCGGGTTGACCCACTCCCACAGCAGCCCGCCCGTCAGCGCACTCCCTGCCAGAATAAGCATTAGCAGCAGATAGCGTAGATTGCGGGGGATCGTCGCCGAGGCAGTGATGCCGAAACGACGACGCAGCCAAGCGGCTAAATCGGTGAGCGGATTAACCGGGCAGACCCAGCTACAGAACAGGCGTTTGCCTGCCAGCGCATAGCTCAACGCGATAATCAGCGCGCCGACCAGCGCGAGGGTGGCGGGCAGATGGCCGCTAGCCATACTTTGCAGCACCATCAGCGGATCGCTGAGCGGCACGGTGTCGAGCAAGCGGCTGGCGCTGTAGTTACCGTGCAGGATCCAGAACTCTAACAGCGGGCCGCTGAGAAACATGAGCAGCACCAGAGACTGGGTTAGACGGCGTAAGACCAGCCAGCGGTGGCTGCGCCACCAGCCTTTTTTCGCCCGAGCTTCTCGTCCGGCGTCCTGCTTACGATTTGCCATCGCGTGCCTCCAGCCAACTGAAACGGTAGTGATGTCCGAGTTCGCCTTTTGCCAGCGCGCGCGGTAAGACCTTGATCGCCGGCTGTTCCAGCACGCAGGCTTTTTCACATTTGCCACAGCCAGTACAGACATCGCTATGCACCGTAGGCAGAAAACGGGCATGTTTTCCGGTGCGGGGATTGCGCTCTGGCTCCAATGTGATGGCGCTATCGATGAGGGGGCAGACGCGATAGCAGACATCGCAACGTAACCCCTGATAGTTCAGGCAGTTTTCCTGATCTAACAGCACCGCTAATCCCATGCGGGCATCATCAATCGTGTCCAACGGCTGTAACGCACCGCTGGGGCAGGCGACCACACAGGGAATGTTCTCACACATCTCGCACGGGATATCGCGTGCGACAAAGTAAGGGCTACCCGCGGCGGAACCGGAAACCAACGTTGCCAGCTTCAGCGTGTCGTACGGACAGGCCTGAACACATTGGCCACAGCGTATGCAGGCACCGGAAAATGCCGCCTCAGACAGCGCACCTGGCGGCCGCAACCGGAGTACGTCTGCCTGAGCGCGTCGCTGCTGAATGCCGAGAACCGTCACCGCTGCTGATAAGCCAGCAACGGCGCGGACGGCGTCACGCAGAAAGCGACGGCGAGCGGGTGATGAATTCTCCGGGCGTGCCATGTGCGCTATACCTTAGCCAGCTTGACGGCGCATTTCTTAAAGTCCGCTTCTTTTGACAGCGGATCGGTCGCATCCAGCGTCAGGACGTTGGTCATCTGTGCGGCATCGAAGAACGGCATATACACCAGGCCGCGCGGCGGTTTATTGCGGCCGCGCGTCTCAACAATCGAGACGACTTCACCACGGCGCGAGATAATGCGGACTTTCTCACCGCGACGCAGATCGCGCGCTTTGGCATCCTGCGGGTGCATAAACAGCACGGCTTCGGGGAAGGCGCGGTGCAGTTCCGGTACGCGGCGCGTCATGCTGCCGGTATGCCAGTGTTCCAGCACGCGACCGGTGGAGAGCCAGAGATCGTATTCTTCGTCCGGCGCTTCGGCGGCAGGCTCGTACGGCAGCGCGAAAATCACCGCCTTGCCATCCGGTTTGCCGTAGAAACGGTAGGCTTCTCCCGCTTTGACGTAAGGATCGTTTCCTTCGCTGTAACGCCATTGCGTTTCTTTGCCATCAACTACTGGCCAGCGCAGTCCGCGCACTTTGTGGTAGGTATCGAACGGTGCCAGGTCGTGACCGTGCCCACGACCAAACGCGGCGTATTCTTCAAACAGGCCTTTTTGCAGGTAAAAACCGAACTCGCGAGATTCATCGTTCAGCTGGTTTTCCGCTAATTCGCTGAGTGGGAAGCGCGTGGTGGCATCGTTCGCAAACAGCACGTCGTAGAGCGTCTTGCCGCGATAGGCTGGTTTCTGCGCCAAGAGTTCTTCCGGCCACACGTCCTCGATGGCGAAGCGCTTGGCAAAGCTCACGACCTGCCACAGGTCCGATTTTGACTCGCCCGGTGCTTTAACCTGCTGACGCCAGAACTGCGTCCGACGCTCGGCGTTGCCATAGGCACCTTCTTTTTCTACCCACATTGCAGTCGGTAAAATCAGGTCAGCAGACAATGCGCTGATCGTCGGATAGGGGTCGGACACGACGATGAAGTTACGCGGATCGCGCCAGCCCGGCATACGCTCCTGATTGATGTTCGGGCCGGCCTGCATGTTGTTGTTACACATCACCCAATAGGCATTCAGCGTGCCGTCTTTCAGCGCTCGATCCTGTGCGACGGCGTGCAAGCCGATCTTTTCAGGAATCGTGCCTGTCGGTAACTGCCACAGCTTTTCCGCTATCGCGCGGTGTTTCTCGTTGGTCACCACCATGTCCGCAGGCAGGCGGTGGGCGAAGGTGCCAACTTCACGTGCGGTGCCGCAGGCAGATGGTTGACCGGTTAACGAGAACGGCCCGCAGCCCGGCTGAGAGATCTTTCCCGTCAGCAGGTGGATGTTATAAACCAGATTGTTCGCCCAGACGCCGCGCGTGTGCTGGTTAAAGCCCATCGTCCAGTAGGAGATCACTTTCTTCTTCGGATCGGCATAGAGTTTTGCCAGCGCTTCTAACTGATCGGCTGGAACGCCGCTGAGCGCGACCGTTTTTTCCAGCGTGTAGTCGGCGACAAAGGCTTTGTATTCTTCAAAACTCATCGGCTCAGACGCATCGGAACCTGGATTTTTCGCCGCTTTTTCCAACGGATGCGTCGGACGCAGCCCGTAGCCGATATCGGTCACGCCTCGGCGCAGGTTCACGTGGCGGGTAAAGAAGGCCTCGTTCACCGCATTGTTTTGGATAATGTAATTGGCGATGTAGTTGAGAATGGCCAGATCGGTTTGCGGCGTAAACACCATGCCGTTATCCGCCAGCTCAAAACTGCGGTGCTGATAGGTGGACAGCACGGCGACCGTAACATTGCTGTTCGACAGGCGACGGTCGGTGATGCGCGACCAGAGAATCGGGTGCATCTCCGCCATATTAGAGCCCCACAGTACAAACGCATCGGTCTGCTCGATGTCGTCGTAGCAGCCCATCGGTTCATCCATACCGAAGGTACGCATAAAGCCGACGACCGCCGATGCCATACAGTGGCGCGCGTTGGGGTCAATGTTGTTGGAACGGAAGCCCGCTTTGAACAGTTTGGCGGCCGCATAGCCTTCCCAAATGGTTGATTGCCCAGAGCCAAACATTCCTATCGCGTTCGGGCCTTTCTCCTTCAGGGCGGTTTTGAATTTCTCCGCCATGATGTCAAACGCCTGATCCCAGGAGATCGGCGTAAATTCGCCTTCTTTATCGAATTTTCCGTCACGCATACGCAGCAAAGGCTGGGTCACGCGATCCTGTCCGTACATGATTTTTGGCAGGAAATAGCCTTTGATGCAGTTTAATCCACGGTTAACTGGCGCTTCGGGATCGCCCTGACTAGCGACGATGCGGCCGTTTTGCGTTCCGACCAGTACACCGCACCCAACGCCACAGAAGCGGCAGGGGGCTTTATCCCAGTGGATAGCATCCGACTGTTCGGTCACGGCACGAACCGCGGTGGGTATGGTGATGCCTGCGACCGCGGCTGCCGCTGCAACCGCGTTCGCCTTCATAAAGTGTCGTCGACTGAGTTTCATAGTATTTCCTCACCCTGAGCTTGTTGATCAAGAGGTTGTTCATCGAAAGCAAAAGATTGTTCATCAAAAGATGGTTCATCAAGCTGGTGATAAACCAGCGAAACCGCCAGTACGCCTGTAAGCTCGCGTATTGACGCTATTTGTTTTAACAGCGTGTCTTCTGAATCTGACTCCAGCACCACGACCATTTTTCCGGTATCGCTATCGCTGGCACCCACTTCTAAATTGGGTTGCGTCGCTAACGCCTCGTCAACGGCCGCCAACTGCGCTGGGTTGACGTGAACCACTACACTGCAAACATGCCAGACTGTGCTCATCGGTTTTCCTGTTGCGTCGGGAGACGCGCTGGCGCGGTGTGATATCCCGCGGTGATTTTTTTCATCGAGATGGCGCTGACAGGGCACCCAGAAATACATGCGCCACAGGTGGTACAGGCGTCGTCATCGATGGACAGTGCGGCAACGCGCCCTAGGGCGGGACGAAACCGTATCGCGCCTGTTTCACACGCATCCTGACAGCTGCGGCATTCCACCTGATGCAGCGATAAACAGGCATCCTGAATCGTCAGGTGGTATTCCCACGGCGGAGTGTGGCTCTCCGCGAACAGCGCTTGTGGACACGCGCGAGCGCAGTCGTAGCAGAACGTGCATTCGCCGCGCTGAAAGTCGATGGTGGGGAAACCGCCTGAACCGCGCTGGATAATCCCGGAACCGCAGGCATCAATGCAGACGTTGCAGCGCGTGCACTGGCTCAGGAACTGGCTTTCTGTGCCGCTCCACGGCGGACGCAACGCGTTGTCTGCCCGCTGTAGGCCACCAGTCAGTAGGGAACGCCGGGAGAGGTTAGTCATGGCAGTTTGTCGCTCTGGTACTCAATGAAATATCCAATAAAAAACACGCTGTTTTTGTAGGGGGTACACTATTCCTCTTGGGGTGTATGCGATAATCACCCTTTAGAGGTAAATGGGGGTGCCGGATCAAGCTTATGTGGGATTCGCGTCTCATTGGCTTGCGGGAGCGTGTGGGGATCGTGATAGTACGCTGAAATGTTGATCTACTTATTTAGAGTAGGTATGACGTAAAAGAGGATTACTCGCTGTGATGGTCAAACGTCCTGTTTCTACCAGCCTGGCTCGCGCGTTTTTTTATATCGCGTTGCTTTCATTCCTGACGACGGGCATTGCGCTGCTGACGTTAGCCAGCGGTTTACGTGATGCGGAAGCGATCAACGTAGCCGGTTCCATGCGCATGCAAAGCTATCGCATGGGGTATGACCTACAGGGCGATCGCGCAGCGTTAGAACCGCATCGCCGCCTCTATGCGCAAACGCTGGACTCCCCGGTTTTTCACCTGCTGGATCGCTGGTATGTGCCGCGTGATGTGCGCGATCGCTATGCCGCGCTGTTGCAGAGCTGGAAAACGATGGATGAGCGCCTGAACGCGGGGGAGCGGGTGTGGTATCAGGACAATATTGTTGGCTATGTCACGCAGATCGATCTCTTTGTGCTGGCGTTGCAGCACTATTCCGAACGCAAGATGATGATAGTCGTTGTGACATCAATAATTGGCTCGATCACTATCTATATACTGATCTTCTTTACGCTGCGCCGCATCCGTCGTCAGGTCGTCGTGCCGTTGAATAAGCTCATGGCGGCCTGTACGTCCATTGAGAAGGGGCGTTTTACCCATTCGCGGCTGGACGTCAATCTGCCTAACGAACTGGGATTACTGGCGCAAACCTTCAGTAATATGACTGACGAGCTGCAAAAACTTTACCGCTCTCTGGAAGATAAGGTACGGCAGAAAACGCTGCGCTTGCAGGAAGTGAACCGCATGCTGAAGGTGCTGTACAACTGCTCTCAGGCGATGAACGTCAGCACGATAGACCGGCATTGTTTTCAGCAGATTCTGCAAATTGTTCGTCGCTATGAAACGGTCGACTGTCTGGAAATGCGGGTCGGGGAGAACTGGCGGTTATGTGAAGGTCAGCCGGACGAGCAGACGGCGTGGCAGGCCTTGCCCATCCGTTTGCAAGACGTCGAGTTTGGACAGCTACGGTGGCAGGCATCAACGCAACAGCCGTCGGCGCAGCTGATGGAAAGCGTCGCCACTATGCTGGGTCGCGGACTCTATTTTAATCAGGCGCAGAAGCACTATCAGCAGCTGTTACTGATGGAAGAGCGTGCCACGATTGCGCGTGAATTGCATGACTCACTGGCTCAGGTGCTTTCTTATCTGAATATCCAGATGGCGTTATTAAAGCGTTCGGTAGCAGAAGAAAATGCGCAGGCCCGGCAGATCATCACAGATTTCGAACAGGCGTTAAGCGATGCTTATCGCCAGCTGCGCGAACTATTGGGCACATTCCGACTGACGCTGCAACAGGCCGATTTGCCGGCGGCAATGCAGGAAATGATTGAGCCGCTGCGCACGCAGACCCCAGCGACCATCGCGATTGATTGCCGGATTCCTACGCAGGCGTTGGATGCCTCACAGCAGGTTCATTTGCTGCAAATCATCCGTGAAGCGGTGCTGAACGCCATTAAACACGCGCAGGCGACGACGATTACCGTCAACTGCCGTACGCAGCCTGATGGCCGTCATTGTGTTGATATTCGTGATGACGGCTGCGGCATTATCAATCAGGAGGAACCTGCGGGACATTACGGCTTAAATATTATGCAGGAGCGCGCCGAACGGTTAGGAGGAAAGCTCTCTATTGGCCTCCACCCTGAAGGGGGAACGCAGGTGAGCGTCTGTTTTTCTACGCCAACGACCGCGCGTGAACGCGACAATACGAACAATCTCTACCCTGAATAAGTCGAGTGGGAAGCAGGCCGCTTGAAGTATGACGGCGATAAATCATAGACCATAATCATAAATAAAATAATAAGATCCATATTACATTGGGGCTGGGCATGTCAGAAAAACCATCTTATCGTGTTTTGATCGTCGACGATCATCCGCTTATGCGCCGGGGAATCCGTCAGTTACTGGCAACCGATGCCATTTTTGATGTGATCGGGGAAGCCAGTAATGGCATGGAGGCGCTGAGCCTCGCGAATCGGGATTCACCCGATATCATCTTGCTCGATCTCAACATGAAAGGATTGAGCGGGTTGGATACGCTTCACGCGCTGCGGCGCGATGGGATCTGCGCCCGTGTAATTGTGTTGACGGTCTCCGATGCGCCCAGCGATATTTATGCGCTGATGGATGCAGGTGCCGATGGCTATCTGCTTAAAGACAGCGCCCCGGAACACTTGTTGGAGGCCATTCGTAACGGTGATGCCTTCAGCGAACAGGTGCGGGACGTGCTGCGCCACCGTATCGCCATACAGGACACGCCGTCGCCCTTTACCGTGTTGACAGAGCGCGAACTGGATGTGCTTCAGGAAGTCGCATCAGGACTATCCAACAAGCAAATTGCGAGTGTGCTGTATATCTCGGAAGAGACGGTAAAAGTGCATATCCGCAACATGCTGCGCAAATTAAACGTGCGCTCCCGCGTCGCCGCCACGGTGCTGTATCTGGAAACTCGCGGCCAGTAGGGCCGTTGAAATAGACAGTGTGAATAGGGCTTCCGAATCATTACCAGAAGCCCAAACGGTTATTCACGAAGGCGGAAAAAGGCTCAATACTGCGGGAATCGTGACGAGTGCGAGCAGTAACGAGACGATGATCGATAACGCGATCACATCCGGTTGATAATTATACTTCTTGGCAAACACATACACGCCAGCGCCAATTGGCTGCGCGGCCATCACCACGGCGGTTGCCTGCCAGACCCCCTGAGATTGACCCATCCCGAATACATAGACGGCTATCGCGAACGTGACGGCAGGCTGTATCACGAGTTTTAGCACAACCATCGGTAGCACCGTTTTGCTGACCGTGACGTTCAGGTGCTCTTTTACCTTCAGTCTGGCAAGGCCCAGTCCGAGAGCAAATAGCGCGGTAGGGCCCGCAGCATTGCCCAGAAAGCGCGCAAAGGATTCGATGACAACGGGGACCTGAATGTCGAGCAGGACGAACATCAGTCCAGCGAGCACCGCGAGCGTTAATGGATTCTTCACGGTCGTCAGCGCCGAGTTTCCCACACTGTGAATCAGTCGCGTATTCGCGTCTGTCGCTCGTGTAGAGAACACATCCCAACTGACGATCACGGCCATGATGGCGGGGATATTGTGCAGAATGGTTGCCATCGCTGCGGGTAGTGCCGCCTGTTCGCCATAGACTGAAATCAACATCGGCACGCCCATATATCCCGTGGTGCCATAACACGCGCCCATGCTAAGAAGGGAGGAGTGGGGTAATCCGATCCTCATGCGCTTCGCCAGCAACGCGGCAAGTATGTAAGATGCTGCGATTCCGATCAGCGTTGACAGCATAAAGCCCCACTGTTTCAGATCGCTGGTGTCGGCACGCGCCACGGCAATAAACAGTAAGGCTGGCAGCGCGATATACAGGACATAGTCGTTGATTAACTTATCTGCTTGGCCGCTGTCGGGTTTTGCTCTTCCATAACCGTAGCCAACGAGAATCACCAGAAATAAGGGAATGACAATCAAGAACATGAATGGGCCTCTTGCTTTATATTTTTGAAGATATCGACCCGTGGATTTTGCGGGGTGTTTCATAAACCGCTAAATGAATTATGATGTGTTCATAATTGATTTAATCAATAACGATAATCTCAAGAGGTCAGGATAACGGTGCGAGCACAGGTCGAGCGGATAGAAGGGCGTGGTATCACGCTGGCTTTGTCTCCATCGCGGAGTGCGGTGGCTTCGGACGTGCAGGTGAAGAGCTGGGACGGACGCAATCAACGCTGAGTGCTGGCCTGAAACGCTTAGAAGAGGATGTCGGTTGTCGCCTCATCGAACGGCGTCAGGGACACATTCTTGGGTTGACCGAAGAAGGGCGACAGCTGCTGCCTGCCGCGCGTGACATCCTGCTACGTACGCATCGGGCCATCGGCGCATTGCAGAAATCCCCGATGACAGGACGCGTAGCGCTCGGCGTCCCGGATGACTTCGAGGTTAAGAATCTGCATGAAATCATTTCGCTATGTCTTGAAGAGAATCCTGAATTAAGGGTGGAAATCACGGCGGCGTCATCGGCCGTGCTGTCTTCGATGGTTGCCCAGCAACGCCTGGATGTCGTGATCCTCAAGGGGCTGGCGGGGCAGCCGCTGATTTCTGAAACAGAAAGAATTTTGCGTGTTGAATCCCTTCACTGGGTTAGCTCTGGCGCGGTGAATTTCCGTGAGATGGATGAAGTCCCTCTCGTCACGTTCCCTGACGGCTGTGTGATTCGGAAATGCGCGGTTTCTGCGCTGGAGCATGTCGGACGCCCGTATTACTTTTCTTATGTGAGCGGGTCTTTCGATAATATCCGCAGCGCGGCGGCAAAGGGGCTGGGGATTGGTTTACTGCCGAAAAGCGCACTGTCCGATGCGCTGTATGTTCTGGGCCCGGAAGATGGCGCTCCCAGCGTTCCGGCGATTCAGCTTGTGCTCAGCGTGACGCGACCAGGGAAACTCTATCAACAGTTTACCCGCTATATCGATCGGGCATTGGCGCAATAGGTTGAGGCTGGGTTTTAGTTCGCGGTAAGATCGATTATCGCGGCTAGTTGGGCCGCGGTGTCGCGTGCTTCGCTTTGTTAGCTAATTTTATTATCAACCTTTGGCTCAATTAGCCCTTGCTTCGTCAACTCTGACACAATGGCGCCCTTTGTTCTCTCAAAGTTTGTAGCCAGTTCGTCAATAGACGCGCCATTTTGGAATGTCGAGGCCAACAACGCCTTTAATTCATCATCCCATGAAATACCTGCATTTTTCGGGCGGCCTGCTTTAATATTGTCCTGCTGCTTTTCTTCGAGTGTCTTCTTAGGTTGTTTCTTGACGTTGAGTGTGTCCAACACGGTGAATAGGGCTCGAATGACCTGTGGGTTGTTGTATGGACTTTCCTCTGGCAAGACTTCTCCTGTTATAGGATCAATACCGTTTATCAATGCCGTTACGATATCTTTAGCTTCACTACGTTCCATATTCTCGTTTCCTTTCGAGTACTAACACGGATCATAAATGACGAATGGTTTTTCACGAATCAAGCCTAAAGGAAGGCAGATTCTTATCAAGAGCGATTCATAGCAGTAGCCTGAATCCAAAACAATTAGCAGATAAAACAGATGAAAAAATTGGATTGAGTTTGATGAAATTAACAAGATACGAGTAGAGAGAATTTCAATTCACATTCATTAGCCTACGGGCGTAGGGTAATATTTATAGAACATGAATTGGTACGACCGAGTGGACTCGAACCACCGACCCCCACCATGTCAAGGTGGTGCTCTAACCAACTGAGCTACGGTCGTACAGTAGATAACATCTTAATCAGTAACGTTTTGATTAGAATGCTTTTCTTCATTCCAGCGTTTGGAATGGGCGCTATTATGGACGGCTCTGACGTTGGTGGCAAGCGCTTTGTTTATCATCCTCTTTCAAGTGTTGAATGTTTAGCCGAATTCGTCGGATAAAGCCGTTGCTGACGTAACGTTAAAAATTGCTCCCAGAAATTTTTATGCAATTCAGACGGCTGACGACGGCCTGTTGCGCAAAGGCTTTACTCCCTGATAGCGCAACGTTATCGTATCGCGGCATAGCATCCTGACAGGGGACGACCTCTGACACGGAAAGGATTCACGGGACGACCCCTATTCAATGTTTAAGGAGAACAGGGTATGGCCTGGTTTCTATTAGCGCTTGCCGGTTTGTTTGAAATTGTCTGGTCTTACAGCATGAAGCTGTCTGATGGCTTCACGAAAGTAGGCGCATCGGTTGTCACGATTGTCGCCATGATCGTCAGCTTTGCGCTGTTATCCATGGCGATGAAATCTCTTCCTCTGGGCACGGCCTACACCATCTGGACGGGAATTGGCGCGGTCGGGGCGTTTGTGGTGGGATTGGTCTTCCTGAATGAACCCGCAAATGCGATGAGGATTATCGCTGCGCTGTTGATCGTCAGCGGTTTGGTCATGATGAAGCTGTCCTCATAACGTATATACCCGTCATACTTCAAGCTGCTTGTGCGTTGTCTGCCCTTACTCACCCCAGTCACTTACCTGAGTAAGCTCCTGGGGACTCGCGCGGTTGCCGCCTTCACGCAACTCGAATTATTTAGGGTATAGTTTTTGAATAACGTATTGCGTCTGAACGCCAGGTTCGTCTTCATGGGAGCATCTGGCGTGTGGCAGAGCCATTGTCATCTGACTCTGCCACTTTCTCTCACTCACTTATTGCTCACTGTTGATTGTTTTTGCTTCTTGTTGCGTATTATCAATAAGTGCTATGCTGGTTTTCGCGTAATATCTCAATAAATCTGGCGAAAATGATTTTCATTAGTGTGCTTTATGCTCTTTCAAGTGTATTTACTGCTTTATCGAGCTAAATCGAGCGCTGGCGATTAATTATCACGTCAGTCATCTAACAACCGCACAAAAACGATATCTCTTGGTCCAGGCAGGTTACGGCCTGACTCGCGGCTATCTGTGTACGTACAATCTGCAAGGGGAGTGGAATGATCAAGTTGGTAATTACCGATCTCGACGGCACGTTTCTTCACAGCGATGGCGATTACAACAGGGCCTTGTTTGCCGATGTTTATGCATTAATGAAAGAGAAGGACGTGCGGTTTGCTGTCTGCACAGGCAAGCAGTGCGAGCGGGTCGAAGCGCTTTTTGGCGATGATGCGAAAGACATCTGGATTCTGGGAGACAGCGCGACGCGCATCAAGTATCAGGGAGAATACGTTTACCAGTCACTCATCAAAAACCGCCTTGCCTTGAGCCTGATTGGCGTGCTGGAAAGCGTAGACGATCGGCACGTCGTCATCGGTTGTACCCCACACGGTGCGATGGTGAAGGAAACGATCGATCCTGCTCTACTGGAAAAGGTGAAAAAGTCGTACACCAATGTGACGTTGATCTCCAGCTTTGCTACCGTGACCGATGACTTTGTAAAAATCACGGTTTATGACCCAGAAGGGCACTGCCACGAGACGGCGAAGTATCTTGATGCGTTTCACGATCATGTCTATATCGTCGTCTCTGAAGCGGCCTGGATCGACATTGCGGATGTCGGCGTACACAAAGGGCACACCGTAGACATCCTTCAGGAGAAATTGGCGGTTACGCCAGAGGAAACGATGGTGTTTGGCGACGGTTACAATGATATTGAGCTAATGAGCCGCGGGGCTTACAGTTTTGCGATGCGCAATGCGTTTGAGGAAACCAAAGCTGCGGCGAATTTTATTGCCCGTAGCAATGATGACGATGGGGTACTGAAAACGATAAAGCTGCTGCTTTCATAAAGTGAACTGCATGAAGCAAACCGGCAACCGCTGGGGCTACCGTTGCATTATCGGGCAATAATCACATCCAGATTTTTTTCGCTTAAGACGCTCTGGCAGGCAGGAGAGATTTCATCATCGGTCACCAGCGTGGTGATTTCATCACATGCAGCCACACGATAGCGAGTGAGGGCGGAGATTTTATTGGCGGTCAGGGCAACGATCACTTCGCTGCTGCGGGTCACCAAACATTTTTTGAATTCGGCATCGTCATATTCAAAAACGGTCAGGCCTTCATTAGCATCAAAGGCACAGCCTCCCAGCAGGCATTGATCGAAAAACATTTTCTCTAGCTGCCTGAGCGTATCGATACCAATCGCGCCGCCGACCTCTTTCTGGATCCTTCCGCCAAGAAAAATCACTTCTACATCAGGATTCTGCATCAGTTCTGCCGCGATAATGGGCGAATTACACACAGCGGTAAACTTTAACCCCGCCGGGATCTGCTTCGCCACGGCCAGATTGGTGGTGCCGGTGTCAAAGAAGACGCAGCTGTTGGGTTTTATCAGTGGGATGACGGCCTGAGCGATGCGATCTTTCTGGGCGGCATCGATGGTGGCTCGGCTGGCAAAATCAATCACCTCTGGCGGCATGCTAACCGCACCGCCGTAGACGCGCTTGCAGGCACCGGATTGCGCCAGTTCTTTCAGGTCACGCCGTATGGTGTGCTCGGAGACGTTCAATTCACGTGAGAGCTGGGCGCAGACGACTTTGCCTTCCTCGCTGAGGATCTGCCTGATTTTGGATTGCCGTTGCTCGGGAAAGTCGGTGTAATCGAACATACATGTCCTTGGTTAATCAAAATGATGCACAACCTGCCGCCAGCGAGCAGGCTTCATTCGGGTCAATGATGTGTACAGCATGGAATTGCGCCATGTTAATCTGCACCTTCTGGCAACACAACACCTCTACCGCGTTGATCTGCAATGCGTGAGTCATAGTGTAAAATTTACGCGTCAATATACCGACATCACCGATAAAGAGAGAAAAACAGCCGTGTTTCATGTCATTACTGGGCTTATCGCCCTCTATGTTATCTGGCGTCTGGTCTGGCGCTTGCGTGTTGGTGTGCCTGTAAAGCGCATACTGGCGGTGTTAGTGCTGCTGGCTTCGCAGCATCATCTGATTACGCGCACCTTTTTTGGCACGATGGCGTCGCCGGAAGTGCCCGCGTTTGTCCTGATGTTTCTGGGATGGGCGTTTGGCGCGCTGCTGATATCCGCATTTCTGCTGTTGGCCGTCGATCTGTTCGGCGTCGTGGGGCGTCTGTTATCCCGCTCAGTTGGGCAGGTTTTGCTGAACAATATGGCGCTGCGTGGCGGAATTGCCGTGGTGGCGATGGGGCTAGCGGCGATTGGCGTTTGGGAGGCGGTGCGCGTTCCTGAAGTGCGCACGGTAGAAGTCGAGTTGAAACAGCTACCGCCTGCGCTGGATGGTTTCCGGCTGGTACAGCTAACCGATTTACATGCCAGTCGCCTGTTACAGCGCCCCTGGATGGAAGCGGTGGTGGCAAAAACCAACGCGCTTAACCCCGATCTGACGGTGATTACCGGCGATCTGGCTGACGGTACCGTGAATGCCCGTCACGATGATATGGAACCGCTGCGTAATCTGACCGCGCCACACGGCGTGTTTGCCATTGTGGGCAACCATGAGTATTACGTGGAATATACGCAATGGGTGCAGCGACTGAATGCACTGGGTTTACGCATGTTACTCAATGAGAATGTATCGATCGGCCGCGATAATGCCACGTTTGTGCTGGCAGGGATCACCGATCGCACTGCCGCTGATTTTCAACAATTGCTGCCAGATACGGGCGCGGCGCTCAACGGAATAGCGCCGGATAGTGCCGTCGTTCTGCTCAGCCATCGGCCAACGGGAGCGAAAGAGAATGCGCGTGCCGGAGCGGATTTACAGCTATCCGGCCATACGCACGGCGGTCAGGTGCTGGGCATGCATTGGGTGACGCAGTTGGCGAATGAAGGCTATGTGTCCGGCAGCTATGACGTGGATGGCATGCATCTGTACGTGAGCAATGGCGCGGGCCTGTGGAACGGTTTTCCGATCCGCTTAGGGAAACGTGCCGAAATTACCCAGTTCATACTCCGTTCACCGTCGCTGTAGTTTTGGGATAGCAGAAGAATCTGCGGCCTCTTAAAAGAGGCCGCGATGACAAGCAGGCTTATTGTCACGCATGGTTCTATAAGCGAGATTATTATGCATACCCTAAATAATTCGAGTTTCAGGCAGGCGGAAAGTGAGGGAGTCCCGATGAGCTTACTCAAGTAAGTGATTCGGGTGACTGAACGCAGCCAACGCACATGCAACTTGAAGTATGACGGGTATAGATAGGAAAAATGTGCGATTGAGCTACTTTTCATCAGGTTAAGCTATCGCAGAAGTTAGCATATACAATTATAAATTATAGGGAGACTCTGGCACTGTCTTGCATCAAGAGGAAGGAATCGGTGAAGCGCTCTGTTGCCATAAGGCAAGGCTATCGGAGAACACACCCACCTTCTTGCACAGCGATTAAGGCAATGCAACATACTGGGAGATAACGATGGACGAGAATAAAACGAAACCAGCCGGCAAGTGTCCGGTTATGCACGGCGGAAACACTTCTACTGGCTCATCAAACACCGACTGGTGGCCAAATGCCCTCAATCTCGACATTCTTCATCAGCATGATACCAAGACCAACCCGCTCGGCAGCGATTTCAGCTACCGCGATGCCCTCAAAACCCTCGATGTCGATGCCCTCAAAAAAGATTTGCATGCACTGATGACCGACAGCCAGGAGTGGTGGCCAGCGGACTGGGGTCACTACGGCGGCCTGATGATTCGTATGGCCTGGCACTCGGCGGGTTCCTACCGTACGATCGACGGTCGCGGCGGCGGCGGAACTGGTAACCAGCGCTTTGCACCACTTAACTCCTGGCCAGATAACGTCAGTCTTGATAAAGCGCGCCGCTTACTGTGGCCCATCAAAAGAAAATACGGCAATAAACTCAGCTGGGCGGACTTGATTATTCTGGCGGGCAATATCGCGTATGAATCCATGGGGCTGAAAACATTTGGCTTCGCCTTTGGTCGTGAAGACATCTGGCACCCGGAAAAAGACACCTACTGGGGCTCGGAAAAAGAGTGGCTGGCGAAGAGCACCGGGCGCTATGGCAGCGACGATCGTACCACGCTGGAAAACCCGCTGGCGGCCGTACAAATGGGGCTGATTTACGTTAACCCAGAAGGCGTTGATGGCAATCCCGACCCGCTGCGTACCGCACAGGATATGCGCGTGACGTTTTCCCGTATGGCGATGAATGATGAAGAAACCGTTGCGCTGACGGCGGGTGGGCACACGGTAGGTAAAACCCACGGTAATGGCGATGCCAGTCTGCTGGGTGCGGCACCAGAAAGTGCGGATGTTGAGGAACAAGGTCTCGGCTGGCATAACCCGACGGGATCGGGCAAAGGGCGCTACACCGTCACCAGCGGGCTGGAAGGAGCCTGGACGACGCATCCGACGCAATGGGATAACGGCTTCTTCCACATGCTGTTGAACCACGAATGGGAACTGAGAAAAAGCCCGGCAGGTGCATCGCAGTGGGAGCCCGTCAGTATTAAAGAAGAAGACAAACCGGTTGACGTTGAAGATCCGTCTATCCGCTACAATCCGATGATGACCGATGCCGACATGGCGCTGAAAGTTGACTCGGAATATCGCAAAATTTCCGAGCGTTTCTATCAGGATCAGGCGTACTTCTCCGAAGTGTTTGCCCGAGCATGGTTCAAACTGACGCACCGCGATATGGGGCCGAAAGCGCGCTACGTAGGTCCAGATGTGCCGCAGGAAGAGTTGCTGTGGCAGGATCCGGTTCCGGCTGGCCGTACCGACTATGATGTTGATGTGGTCAAAGCACGCATTGCAGAAAGTAGCCTTTCCATCAGTGAACTGGTCGCAACCGCTTGGGACAGCGCCCGTACATTCCGTGGTTCCGATATGCGCGGCGGTGCCAACGGCGCGCGTATTCGCCTCGCTCCGCAGAAAGACTGGGTAGGGAACGAACCTGATCGTCTGGCGCGTGTGTTAGTCGTTCTGGAAAGTATTGCCGCCGCAACGGGGGCCAGCGTGGCCGATACCATTGTGCTGGCGGGTAATGTGGGGATTGAGAAAGCGGCGAAAGCGGCTGGCGTGAATATCACCGTGCCTTTTGCTCCGGGACGTGGCGACACCACCGATGCCCTGACCGACGCAGAGTCTTTTGACGTCCTTGAACCTATCCACGATGGCTACCGTAACTGGCTGAAGAAAGACTATGCCGTGAGCGTGGAAGAGCTGATGCTCGATCGTACCCAACTGATGGGGCTGACGGCGAAAGAGATGACAGTGCTGGTTGGCGGCCTGCGTGTGCTGGGGACCAACTACGGCGGCACAAAACACGGCGTGTTTACGAATCGTGAAGGGGCGCTGACGAATGATTTCTTCGTCAACCTGACCGATATGAAATACACGTGGAAACCGTACCGTAAAGACCTGTATGAAATCCGCGATCGTAAAACGGGTGAAGTCAAATGGACTGCGACGCGTCTGGATCTGGTCTTTGGCTCCAATTCCATTCTGCGCGCTTACGCTGAGGTTTACGCACAGGACGACAGCAAAGAGAAGTTTGTGAATGACTTTGTTGCTGCCTGGGTGAAAGTGATGAATGCGGATCGCTTCGATCTGGCGGAGTAAGAGATTATGCTCCTCGCGTTGGCGATCATGCTGCGCAGGGAGTAATGCTGATCAGTTAAGGATCAGTTGAACGATCCAATAGCTGTGTAAGAATCCGGAAGTGTTCTTCATTTCCGGATTTTTTATGCGTATCTCTCAGGCCATCGACCTCGTTTCACGTTACGATTCGACCCGTAATCCTTTGACTTCTCTTGGCGACTTTCTTGACCCAGAACTTATTGCCCGTTGCCTTGCTGAGTCCGGCGTGGTCACCCTGCGTAAACGCCGTCTTCCTCTCGAAATGATGGTCTGGTGCGTTGTCGGCATGGCGCTTGAACGTAAGGAGCCGCTTCATCAGATTGTCAATCGGCTGGATATTATGCTGCCCGGTAACCGTCCCTTTGTTGCTCCCAGCGCGGTTATCCAGGCTCGACAGCGGCTCGGAAGTGACGCCGTTCGACGGGTGTTCACGCACACCGCTCACTTGTGGCACAACGCTGTGGCGCATCCCCACTGGTGTGGATTGACGTTACTGGCGATGGATGGCGTCGTCTGGCGCACACAGGAAACACCTGAAAATGATACCGCCTTCCCGCGCCAGACTTACTGCGGCCAACCTGGCCCCTACCCGCAGGTCAAAATGGTCTGTCAGATGGAGCTGACCAGCCATCTGATAACCGCAGCAGCCTTCGGTACGATGAAAGACAGCGAATATACCCTGGCTGAGCAACTGATAGACCAGACCGCAGATAATACGCTGACGCTGCTCGATAAAGGGTATTACTCATTAGGGTTGCTGAATGCCTGGAAGCGTGCGGGAGAACACCGACACTGGATGATACCGCTTAAGAAAGGTACCCGTTACGAGGAGGTACCCGGAAACTGGGAAAAGGCGATCATCTGGTACAGTTGAAAACTACGCCACAATCCCGCAAAAAATGGCCGGGACTGAGTACAGAAGTGACAGCCCGATTACTGACCTATAGCCGTAAAGGAAAAATCTATCAGTTACTGACTTCGATGACTGATGGCATGCGTTATCCGGGAGGTGAAATGGTTGAGCTTTACAGTCACCGTTGGGAAATCGAGTTGGGTTACCGTGAAATCAAACAGACAATGCAACTGAGCAGACTGACACTGAGAAGCAAAAAACCGGAACTTGTGGAGCAGGAGTTATGGGGTGTGCTGCTGGCGTATAATCTCGTGAGATATCAGATGATTAAAATGGCCAGTCAACTGAAAGGTTACTGGCCAAATCAGCTGAGCTTCTCAGAATCCTGCGGGCTGGTCATGAGGATGTTGATGACGCTTCAGGGTGCATCGCCGGGTCGTATCCCTGAACTACTGCGAGATCTGGAGAGTATGGGACAGATGGTGAAGCTGCCGATAAGAAGAGAAAGAACCTTCCCGAGAGTGGTGAAAGAAAGGCCTTATAAATATCGAAAAGCGAAGAAAAACAGCCAGTCAGTTGCTTAACTGACTGGCATTACTGCGCAGGGAGCATCATTTTCCGCTGTGGTGTATTTCCACTGTGAGGTATTTTCGGGGGCGCTGTGCCGCTTCCTTTATCATAACCGCCAATGTTTACCAAACCTGTGGCGCTTCATTGTATTGCTTTTGACTCAGGTCAAATGGACGTAGATTGTGCGAACACAGGTGGAATGAGAGCGATGTTGCTGAAAAGCATGAGTGCAGATTCAACAGAGATTTTAGTGGATTAACGAACTGAGTGAGGTACTGCGAAGAAGGAATGGTGCGTTCAATTGGACTCGAACCAACGACCCCCACCATGTCAAGGTGGTGCTCTAACCAACTGAGCTATGAACGCATTGAGATACCGTGCTGCCTGTCCGACAGCGAGGCGCATAGTAGCGAGCAAGGGGAAAGCTGGCAAGAGGAAAAATGCAATTTTGTGCTCTTGCCAGTGCGATTGCTGGGGTTGTATCCATTGTGTCGTTTTTTTCGACGATACCCGTCATACTTCAAGCCGCTTGTGCGTTGGTTGTCCTTACTCACCCCAGTTACTTACCTGAGTAAGCTCCTGGGGATTAATGAGCCTCATAAATGAAGCTCACCCTTCGGGCCAGCGCTAGCGCTGTTCAAATCGGTAAGACCGATTTGTCGCTCGGTTGCCGCCTTCACGCAACTCGAATTATTTAGGGTATAAAGCAGGGTGAAACGTTATCTAGCGGGCGGCGCGCGCTAAAATCCGTGCGGCGGGTTGGCGCTGGAGAAAACGAATCCGCGTCACCATCATCACTGCCGCTGCCGTCAGGCCAATGATGAAACCACACCAGAAGCCCGCAGGCCCCATGCGCGGTACGATGGTATCCGTCAAGGCCAGCAGGTAACCGCTCGGTAATCCCAATACCCAATAGGCGACAAAGGTAATATAGAAAATTGAACGGGTATCTTTATAGCCACGCAAAACGCCAGTGCCGATCACTTGAACGGCATCGGAAATTTGATAAACGGCGGCCAGCAGCATGAGCTGAGAAGCCATCGCCACAACCAGCGGATCCTGATTGTAGAGCAGGGCGATAGGCTCACGCAGCAGCGTGGTGAAAATGGCTGTGCAGCAGGCTAATGCCACACCCGCCATGATACCCGTGTGCGCGGCAATGCGGGCGTTCTCAACCGAGCCTTCTCCTAAGCGATGCCCGACGCGAATGGTCGTGGCGACGCCAACCGAGAGCGGAAGAACGAACATCAGCGAGCTGAAGTTCAGGGCAATCTGGTGACCGGCCACATCGACGACGCCCAGCGGCAACACCAACAGCGCCACCACGGCAAATAGTGTCACTTCAAAAAGCAGTGCCAGCGCGATAGGTAAACCGAGGCCAAAGAGGCGCTTCAGCACAGCAACGTCTGGACGGAATGCGGGACGGTGCGAGCGGATATCGCGTAGCCAGGAGGCGCGTCGGGTATAAAGCATCATCAACAGCATCATGATCCAGTAAACCGAGGCGGTAGCCACGCCGCAGCCGACGCCACCTAGTTCGGGCATGCCAAATTTACCGAGGATAAAGATGTAGTTGATCGGGATGTTGATTAACAACCCGATGAACCCAATCATCATGCCGGGATAGGTTTTGGACAGCCCTTCACACTGGCAGCGTAAAACCTGATAGAACAGATAGCCGGGAACGCCCCACAGCAGCGCATGCAGATAGCCGATGGCTTTCGCAGCCAGCTCAGGCGAATCGTCGCTCATCAGGTTGATGGCGTATTCCCCCTGATACAGCACCAGCATCGTAAGCACAGAAATGATGGCGGCGAGAAAGAAAGACTGTCGCACCTGATGAGAAATACGATCGCGTCGGCCTGAGCCGTTGAGCTGTGCGACAACGGGCGTTAACGCCAGTAGCAGACCATGACCAAAAAGAATGGCGGGTAGCCAGATAGAGGTTCCCACGGCGACGGCGGCCATATCGGTGGCGCTATAAGCACCGGCCATGATGGTGTCAACTACACCCATCGACGTTTGGGACACTTGCGCAATAATGACAGGAACAGCAAGCGCCGATAATTTACGCGCTTCTGTCAGATACTGTTGCACGGATACCTTCCTTGAATGACTAACGTAATAGCAGGGTAAATGACTCAGATATGAAAAACAGATCGGGGTAAAGCGAGCATTATTGTAACGACTTAACGAAAGTAAACCAGCATGGAAGAGAATATATTCTATTTGTTACGCTACGGTTTCGATAGCTATGCGGTATACGGCATTCCGGTTTGGTTTTCCGCGAAATATCGGGCACACTGCACAGAGTCATTTCTTTGTTTTTAAGAGGCAAACCGCATGTTTACCGGTATTGTTCAGGGCACCGCGCCGGTGGTGTCGATTGAAGAAAAATCCAACTTTCGCACGCACATTGTCCAGCTCCCGCCTGAGTTGTTGCCAGGGCTCGTGCCCGGCGCATCGGTGGCGCATAATGGCTGCTGCCTGACGGTCACCGCTGTTGACGGCGATCGTGTCAGTTTTGATCTCATGAAGGAAACGCTGCGGTTAACGAATCTGGGCGATATTCATGAAGGCGATGTCGTGAATATTGAGCGAGCCGCGAAATTCGGTGACGAGATCGGTGGGCACGTCATGTCGGGCCACATCATGTGTACCGCGGAAGTGGTTAAGATTCAGGTTTCAGAGAATAACCATCAGATTTGGTTCCGCCTTGCAGATGAAGCGCTGATGAAATACGTGCTACATAAAGGCTTCGTTGGAATTGACGGTATCAGCCTGACGGTGGGAGAAGTGACCCGTGGACGTTTCTGCGTGCATTTAATTCCAGAAACGCTGAACCGCACCACGCTGGGACAGAAGCGTCTGGGAAACCGCATTAATATCGAAATCGATCCGCAGACACAGGCCGTGGTCGATACGGTCGAGCGCGTGTTGGCTAGCAAGCAGGCGAGCGATCTCGGCAAGGAAGAGTAATTCTACGTTGCACATTCTGGTAAACCGGACGGCGTTTCTACCGTCCGGTTTTCTCTTTTCTGTCAGCACACGATTTTCTGTCAACACACAATGCTGTTAGCGCGCAACGCGCAATCCACCTTCGACCCCATCCGTGCTGAACACGACCTGCCAGAGCTGAAGGTTTCTTGCTCTGAAAGCCCCTGCACAAAAGTTAAGATAGTAGCTGAACATCCGGCGGAAGCGGGCCGTATAGCGTGTGGAAAGCGGTGGCCAGTTCTGCTGAAAGCGAGCGTGCCAGGCCATTAATGTACGATCGTAATCAGCACCGAAATTGTGCCAGTCTTCCATTACCAAATAAGGCTCACTCGCCTGTGCAATATGCTGTATGGAGGGAATACAGCCGTTGGGGAATATGTATTTATGAATCCAGGGATCGATGTGCGGGTTAGTCTTATTGGCCCCGATGGTATGTAGCAGAAACAGCCCGTCGGGTTTTAGATTACGCAGAACGACGCGGAAGTAGTTGTCATAGTTGCGCGGCCCGACGTGTTCAAACATGCCAACTGACACCACGCGATCGAATTGCCGCTCGAGATCGCGATAATCCTGCAATTCAATGATGACGTTCAGATCCTGACAACGTCGCTGTGCCAACATCTGCTGTTCTCTGGAAATAGTGACGCCGTAAACTGACACGCCGTAGTGGCGTGCCGCGAACTCGGCAAGCCCGCCCCAACCACAGCCGATATCCAACAGCGTCATTCCTGATTTTAGCTGGAGCTTTTCGCAGATCATGGTGAGTTTATCTTCCTGCGCCTGTTCCAGCGTTTGCGCCTGTTTCCAATAAGCGCAGGAGTATTGCATGTAAGGATCTAGCATCAGGGTAAAGAGATCATTACCTAAATCGTAATGCGCTTTACCGACAACCTGAGCGCGTCGGCGGGATTGCAAATTCGTGATGCGGGAGAGGGCAACGCGCGTCAGGTTGTGGAGGCGGCGGGGCAGTTGAGTATCCAGCCCTGCGCGCAGAACGCGATGGGAAAACATATCCAGCCGTTCACACTCCCACCATTCGTCCATGTAGCTTTCTCCCAGCCCCAGCGATCCCTCACGCAGGATACGCTTAAAGAAATTGGGGTTGGTCACGCGGATGTCAAAAGGGCGAGTGCCGTTGATGGTGATATTCGCGGCGGCCAGCATGCCCTGCACGATGTGGAACCAAGGCGCGGTATCAGGATCCCATTCTTCTGTATAAGGTAAACCCATCATGTCTCCTTAACTTTTCACATGCAAAAGTATCGTAAAACACACCAGGACAACACTTATCGCAGCCGAGGTATCGGCTGTCACCAGAGAAAATGAAACACGGTATTAAATTTAGAACTGCTTCAGCCAGCATACAAGAGAATTGGCTGAAGCAGAGAGGGGAAGCAGCAGGAATAAGAAAATCGTCTGTACAGAATGGCTACGGCTAGCGGCGATAGTCGAGGTAGGGGCCGTCTGCAACCGAGCGGCGCTCAATCAGCGTCGGATGCACTTCAATGACGTGCGCATCTTCCCGCTTACTAGTAATGCGATCCAGTAGCATAGCGAACGCAGATTGACCCAGACGCTCCTTTGGCTGATGGATGGTGGTCAGCGCAGGCGTAAAGAAACGCGCGTGGCGCACGTTGTCATAACCGATCACCGAAATATCCTGCGGTACGCGCAGACCCAGTTCATCTGCCGCACAGATAGCCCCCATCGCCATGATATCGCCACCGCAGAATACGGCTGTAGGTCGCTGTTTCTGTGCGAGGATCTGATGCATGGCTTTGTAGCCGGATTCCGGTTCAAAATCACCCCGAACCACCCATTCGTCACGCACGGTGATGTCGGCTTCCTTCAATGCTTTCAAAAAGCCGAGGTAGCGTCCGCTGCCGGTGTTGCGTTCTTGAGTACCGGGGATGGCGCCGATATCTCGGTGGCCACGTTCAATCAGGTAACGACCTGCCATATAACCGCCTTCAAAGGCGTTATCGATAATCGTATCGGTAAAATCGCTGTGCATCTGTCCCCAGTCCATCACGACCATCGGAATGCTGCGATAGTCTTCCAGCATACCTAATAACTCGGGCGGATATTCGGCACACATCACCAACAGGCCGTCGACGCGTTTTTGCGCCAACATGGAAAGATAGGCGCGCTGCTTGCCGATGTCGTTATGCGAATTACACAGCACCAGCGTGTAGCCTTTGGCGTAGCAGCTGTTTTCAACGGCTTCAATGATCTCGGCGAAATAGGGGGCTTCGCTGGAAGTGGCCAGCAAGCCGATAGATTTAGTGTGATTAACTTTGAGGCTGCGGGCGACGGCGCTGGGTGAATAGTGCAATTCTTTGATTGCTGCCCTGACGGCTGCCTTAGTCTCTTCGGCGACGAAACGTGTTTTATTGATCACGTGCGATACGGTTGTGGTGGAAACGCCAGCACGTTTTGCCACATCTTTAATCGTTGCCATCTAAAAATGACTCCTGAACTTACCTGTTACAGACGTAAGTATATTGTTAATCGTTTGCCTACGTTTAATGTTCTTCTTCTAAGCTAAAAAACAGGATTTCAGAAGGAGAATGCCGAATGTTATACCGAAGGGATCTGGGTTGACGTTTTTCGACTGATACGCAGCGCTTTCATAAACAGCGGATTGTGTCCGATTTATCATGAAAGTGAAAGGGCTAATTTATACTATTAGTGATGCATTCGTCCGAGATTTTTCGCTACAATTATGAAAGAATCGTAATAACCCTATTATTTGTAGCTTTAACTACCTAAGCGGGTTCGGCTGTGAATGGTGGTGTCTTTTCAGATGAAGCTTTCAGATAAAATTTGTTCGTTAATAAGGAGTAATTTATGGATACAGATCTGAAGATGTCTTTGCTAACAACCGTTGGCTCGTTGGCTGTGATCATCGCGTTTAGTTTTATTGCGGTGATGAACTAACCGAAGGGTGCCTCTGGGCGGGTTAGATATTCAGACACGTTGATGATGCCATAACGTGTCTGGATCGTTTTCTTCACATTGCTTTTCTTTACTACGTACAACCTGTCTCTTAACGAATCGTCTGCGGCGTCACCACGCGACGTGCGCCAACGTAGTGCTCCTGCCAATAATCTTCACTCAGCTTGCTGATACGAATATCTGAGCCTGTACGCGGCGACTGAATAAATTTCCCTTCACCCAGATAAACCCCGACGTGATCGGCTGCGCCACGATTATTGATGCGGAAGAAGACCAGATCGCCACTTTCCAGCTCACTCTTTTTAATCGGAGCAGCATCACGCAGGTGATACATTTCGTTTGCGGTGCGTGGAATTTGGATCTTAACGACATCTTTGTAGGCGTAATAAACCAGTCCGCTACAGTCGAATCCGGTAAAAGGAGAGGAGCCGCCCCAGTGGTAAGGTTTGCCTATCTGACTCATCAACTTATTCATTGCGGTCGTTTTGGCATGCTGATAGCGTTTTTTATGCGCAGCGCTTAGCGCCATTCCTTTTTCTGTCGGCGCTGGATTTTTATCCGCTTTCCCCTTGAGTGCGGTCTTCTTCAGTCCGGTTTTGACTCTGGCTTGGGCGGTTGTTTGCTTCTCTTCTTCAGGCTTCAGCTTTTTAAGATTTTTTTTCACTAGCGCGGGCGTGCTGCTTTGCGTTCGTGACGGCTTTTTCTCTGTCACTTTGCTCGCGGTGCGGGATTTGGTTTTATTGCTGACGGCGGTAGATTCTGGTTTTTTGCTTTTGATCGGCGTCGGGGATTTAGCATTACCCTTTGTTTGGCGGCTTTTCTTATTCGTTTCTGCCACGGCGCTTTTCTTCGGCGCAGAATGCGGGGTATGCGGCGCAGCCTGAACGATGTTCAGGGATAGATTATTGAAAAATAATATAAAAAGAGTAATAAATAAGCGCATATTAACAGTGACCGAACATAATCCTTAACTCGCTCAATCCTCACAGTATTCCTGAAAACGGCGTCATAAAAAAGTGGGCACGGTCGCTTTATTCATACAGAATAGTGAAAAAACGTTAATAGTTATTTTTTCGATTGATTTATCAGCGTTTTCTGGCGCTGATTTCATCAATGACGAAGGCCTTCAGGAAAAAAAATAACCCTACAAAAAATGGCGTTTTTTTGTAGCTAGTGGCATCGGTACAATATCACTGAGTCAATGTCGCTGTCGTAGCACCTCTGACGGCGGCTCATGGCTAGCGTTTTGGACGTTAGCCATCCTATAGAATTAAGGAAGCAAGAAGATGACGACACCGACAATTGAAAAAATTCAGCGCCAAATTGCTGAAAACCCGATTCTGCTGTACATGAAAGGCTCCCCGAAATTGCCAAGCTGCGGCTTTTCTGCACAGACGGTTCAGGCGTTATCTGCCTGTGGCGAACGTTTTGCGTATGTTGATATTTTGCAGAACCCAGACATTCGTGCTGAACTGCCGAAATACGCAAACTGGCCGACATTCCCACAGCTGTGGGTTGACGGTGAGCTGGTTGGCGGTTGTGATATCGTGGTAGAAATGTTTCAGCGCGGTGAACTGCAACCGCTGATCAAAGAAACGGCAGATAAATATAAAGCGCAGCAGGCCGATCAAGAGTAATGCTTTCGTCTGGCGTAATGACGATGTCAAATGTTGTTACGAGGCGAGCGTAAATTCTTCCAACGGGTGCCTTTATGGCACCCGTTTTTTGATCTCAGCCTTTTCAGTCTTTGGCTGACGCGTCTTCCAGCGAATTTTCTTCCAGTGCAATCGGCCATCCGCCCAGACGTTTCCAGCGGTTAACCAACTCACAGAACAGCAATGCGGTCTGGTTGGTGTCATACAGCGCAGAGTGTGCCTGGCTGGAATCAAACGCGATACCGGCGGTAATACAAGCTTTAGCAAGAACCGTTTGGCCTAACACCAGCCCGCTAAGTGCTGCGGTATCGAAAGTGGCGAAAGGATGGAACGGATTACGTTTCAGGCTACAGCGCTCGGCTGCTGCGGCCATAAAGCTATGATCGAATGTGGCATTATGCGCCACGATAATCGCGCGGTTACAGCCTTGATCTTTGATCCCTTTACGCACGACTTTGAAAATTTCATGCAGCGCATCATATTCGCTCACCGCGCCACGCAGTGGGTTGGTGGGGTCAATGCCATTAAACGCTAGTGCAGCGGGTTCCAGAATCGCACCCTCAAATGGCTCGACATGAAAATGTAGTGTTTCATCTGGCTGTAACCAACCGTCTTGATCCATTTTTAATGTTACCGCCGCAACTTCCAGCAAGGCATCGGTTTTCGCATTAAATCCGGCGGTTTCAACATCGATCACTACCGGGTAAAACCCACGAAAACGGCCGCTCAGGGCGTTCAGATCACTTTTATCAGCCATTTTTCTCTTAATTGTTAGCAAAACGCAGCGCGCATTATTGCAAATTTTGGCCGGAGATGCAGCATGCCCGTTGCTGTTTCAAAAGGCGGAGATAGCAGAAAAAGGGAGGGAGAACAGGTGCCGATGCAGCACCTGTAGAATGCGGGGGGATTAGTGACCGATGCCGTTACCGGCGTGGGCGTTCTCGATCAATTCGATTTTATAACCGTCTGGATCTTCGATGAACGCGATCACGGTAGTACCGCCTTTGACCGGGCCCGCTTCGCGCGTTACATTGCCACCCGCTTTGCGGATACGCTCACAAGTTGCGGCAACATCGTCAACGCCCAGCGCGATATGACCGTAGGCGTTGCCCAAATCATAGCTGTCGACGCCCCAGTTGTAGGTCAGTTCGATAACTGCACCTTCGCTCTCTTCAGTATAACCGACGAAAGCTAACGTGTATTTGTATTCGGTATTCTCGCTGGTACGCAGCACGCGCATTCCCAAAATTTGGGTATAGAAATCAATAGAGCGTTGTAAATCGGCAACACGCAGCATGGTATGAAGTAAACGCATAGTATCCTCGTTAAAAAGCGCAACGTATAAGAAAGTATAGCGTTGTGGCGCTATCGAGTCTAAGCCATTCGGATGATGCTAAAAATGCGGCACTGCGATAAGGTTTGTGTTAAAACGTATTGTAAGAAAGGATTAATGGTGTACTGGGTTGATATAGACGCGCCTTATGTGTAAAAAATAGCCAGTGGTTACAATTATTATTTACGTGGTTGTCTATTTAGGCTTGCCAGCACTAAAGAATGAGGTTTCAATAAAGAGAATTTTAGCGGGGGGATAAGGGTGCCAGAGCAACTTGAACTCTTTGCTATCCTTAACCCATGTCGTGGTATTTGTCAGACCGATGAACGCGGAGGTTGCTTTCGTAACCGTAATGAACGTTTCAGCTGGGATAAAATGAGTGATATGCAGAAACAGAATATACTGCGCCTGTGCCAGCAGAGAATGAAACGGTTACAGCATTCGGATAGAGCTGATATACCTGCAGAATTTAGTCAGCTACCGTTTTTTTAGATGTTTTTTTAAGCTTTTTATTTACGCGGGAATTCTCTTAAGAAATGCTGATATGTTCGCTTAAATGAAATAAACGGGAGAGCATTTTTAAAAGTTATCTATTTGATAATAGCTGCCTTCCGCGAAGGATATATTTCATACAATAATAAAACCATTTTGTATTTTTTATAAATCAGAGTTGATTGCCATCCAGGGATATAATTTAGCGTGCTAACAATAAGGAAAGATGATGGAACTGCCATTAGGATCTGATTTAGCTCGTCTTGTGCGTGTATGGCGTGCACTGGTCGATCATCGTTTAAAACCGCTCGAACTCACCCAAACGCATTGGGTTACGTTGCATAATATATACCATTTGCCACCAGGACAGTCGCAAATTCAACTGGCTAAAGCGATAGGTATTGAACAACCTTCATTGGTTCGAACGCTGGATCAGCTTGAAGAAAAAGGGTTAATTACTCGCCACGTTTGTGAGCACGATCGCCGAGCAAAACGTATTATGTTGACTGAATCAGCCGAGCCGATCATACAGGCTGTCACTGATGTAATTAGTCATACACGTAATGAAGTATTATTTGGAATTACGTCTGAGCAGGTTGATGAATTAGCGCTGTTGGTTGCACGTCTTGAGAAAAATATATTGGCATTGCATGAAAGCCAAGCGTAGCTGGATTGGATGGGGCTATTTGACGCATAGAGAGAATTAGATTCCAGTAATTTGAATTATGGCGAATATATCGATATCTATTATTGGTCATTCATTCTGGGAGTTGATTATTCGTTGTGACGATCGCCGCAGAGAGTGGCGATCGTCACACAGCATCAGCGTGGGGAAACGGTGATGCTGCGACCATTGCTGGCTATAGCAACGCGTTGACCCGTGCTGAATTTAGTGTCGCCTTGTTTTTGTACTACCATAATGGTACTGCCGTCATCGCGACGGATTTCCAGTTCTACACCCTGTGTGCGGTTCAGTGCGCTCGTTGCGCTTTGACCCGCTACCCCACCCGCTACTGCACCGGCTGCTGTCGCCAGACTACGACCAGTACCACCGCCAACCGTATTGCCCAAGAAACCTCCCAGTACGGCGCCGCCTAGCGCACCGATCACGTTAGAATCTTCTCCCGCTTGAATTTGAACTGGGCGCATAGAAACAATCGTACCGTAGGTCACGGTCTGCACTTGTTTAGCTTCAGACGCACTGTAAACATCACCTGAAAGTGTACTGGTATTAGCACAACCAGCCAGCGTGATACCTGCAAGGGTAACCACAAGTAAACGCTTCATCATATATAAACTCCTTAATAGCGAATATGTCGGGCTGGCTCAGCCAGAGCCGACGCAGTGTTATACCCATAAATTATGGTCTGGCTCAGTGTAGCATGCCACTCTTTTTACTCTTTTTTTCAGAATTAATAGTGTGCTTAAATTGCGCATAAACAGAAGAGTAAATAGTACGAGAAAGGGCTTTTTTTGTAGCAAGTTTTATCAAAAAACCTCATCCGGTTAAAACCTAGCTCGTGTGGCAAAAATACAAAAAATTTAATAATTCAGCGTGTTAACGTGCTATTTTTATTCTCGACGTAACGGTTGTTATCGGTGTTCTCTTTTTATCCCACAGGGGCAAAGGCTACATAATGAGATCAGGCAGATATATTGGCGTAATGTCCGGCACCAGCCTGGATGGTGTGGATGTTGTGCTAGCCGCGATTGACGAACATACGGTTGCTCAGCAGGCCAGCTACTGTCACCCGATACCGCAGGATATCAAGATGGCCATCCTGGGGATGTGTCAGGGGCAGGCGGTGACGCTGTCGGCGCTGGGGCAGTTGGATACGCGTCTGGGCATCTTGTTTGCCGAAGCGGTGCTGACGCTGCTTAAAGAGACGGAATTGAGGGCTCAGGATATTACCGCGATTGGTTGCCACGGGCAGACGGTCTGGCATGAGCCCACGGGCGATGCGCCTTGTACGTTGCAGATCGGCGATAATAACCGCGTTGCTGCCTTGACTGGCATCACGACCGTAGGGGATTTTCGCCGCCGCGATTTGGCTTATGGCGGGCAGGGCGCGCCGCTGGTGCCATCGTTCCACCATGCGTTGCTATTGCATCCTGTCGAACGACGTATCGTACTCAACATCGGTGGCATCGCCAATCTGTCGCTGTTGGTGCCGGGTGCGCCCGTGCGTGGTTACGACACGGGTCCCGGAAATATGCTGCTGGATGCTTGGATCTGGCGGCACTGCGCGCAGCCGTATGATAAAGATGCCGTGTGGGCGATGAGCGGTCAGGTGAATCCGCTATTGCTACGTCGAATGCTGAGCGATCCTTATTTTGCGTTACGGGCACCGAAAAGCACTGGGCGTGAGTATTTCAATCTGGGCTGGCTGGAAAGAATGCTGGCTGGCCTGCCGCCGATCGCGCCGCAGGATGTTCAGGCGACGCTGGCTGAGTTAACGGTTGTGAGCATTGCTGAACAGGCGCTATTGGTTGGTGGATGCGAACGCTTACTGGTTTGTGGCGGTGGCGCGCGTAATCCGCTCATCATGGCGCGTCTCTCGGCGCTGCTGCCGGGTATCGAAGTCAGCCCGACGGATGAGTGCGGCGTGAGTGGCGATGATATGGAAGCGCTGGCGTTTGCTTGGCTGGCTTCTCGCACGCTATCAGGGCTGCCGGGCAATCTGCCGTCCGTCACGGGGGCGAGTCAGGAAACGGTGTTAGGCGCGATTTATCCGGTTAACGCGGATTAATCAGATTTTGCCGAGAGGTTCATGGTTATCCTCTTGTTAAACTTAAATGAGCGGCAGCGCCAGTTGCCGCCATCGACAAGAATGACAGGGGAAAAAAATGAAACGATTACTGACAGGGACAGCGTTGATTCTGCTGAGCGGATGCAGCTATTTTAGTCATAAACAGACGGTGGAAACGCTGCACTATCAATGCGGCACAATGCCGCTAACCGTGACGCTACAGCAGGGCGGTGAAGCGACTCCACAGGTGAGTTTCCTGCTGGACGGTGAACGTCTCACGCTCCCCCAAGTGGTGTCCGCTTCTGGTGTCAGATACAGCAATGACACCTACACATTCTGGAGCAAAGGCGATCGTGCATTTATCCAGCGGGGTGAACGAGTTATCATAGACGACTGCGTGTTGGCTCCGATGTAACTGACGCCGCATGCTAGTGGTGTCGCTGCTGATTGCGATTTTTCGGGTACGGGAGCAAAATGGGATTTTCGCCCGCTTCTGGCCCGACATTGCGACAGCAGGATATTATGACTCAGGAACGCTCCCCTTCTGACGGTTCTCCTCTTATTCAACCCGCCGATATTGCCGACATCCGCCGTGAATACACGCGTGGTGGGCTTCGCCGTAGCGATCTTCCCGCGAACCCGCTGGATTTATTTGAACGCTGGCTGAAGCAGGCCTGCGATGCAAAACTGGCCGATCCTACCGCGATGTCCGTCGCGACCGTGGATGAGCACGGGCAGCCTTACCAGCGTATCGTTTTGTTGAAACACTATGATGAGAAAGGCATGGTGTTTTATACCAACATGGGCAGCCGCAAAACCCATCATCTGGAAAACAATCCGCGCATCAGCCTGCTGTTCCCTTGGCATATGTTAGAGCGGCAGGTCATGGTGCTGGGTCGCGTAGAGAAGCTGCCAGCGCTTGAGGTGCTGAAGTATTTCCACAGCCGTCCGAAAGACAGCCAGATTGGCGCGTGGGTATCAAAGCAGTCCAGCCGGATTTCAGCGCGCGGCGTGCTGGAAAGCAAATTTTTGGAATTGAAGCAAAAATTCCAGAATGGCGAGGTGCCTTTGCCGAGTTTTTGGGGGGGCTTCCGCGTCGTTATCGATTCTGTCGAGTTTTGGCAGGGCGGCGAACACCGCCTGCATGACCGCTTTTTCTACCAGCGGCAGGACGAAGGCTGGCAGATTGATCGTTTAGCGCCTTAATCGCGAAATATCCGTGTTAAACGCTGGCGCTCCTATCATCAGCACTTTATCCTATGAAGTTTCGCGTTGACTGGGCATTGCGCGGCGATATGGCGTTCATAGCCTGTTGCATAAAGTCATGCAGCAGCGAAATCATCATGCGACAGCAGACAGGTATGCTGTGCATCTCTCACGGCGTTGTGCGTAAACCCAACGGGAACGTAACGGCCTATTTTTATAAAAATGGAGTTATCGATGGCGAGTAGTAACCTGATTAAACAATTGCAAGAGCGGGGCTTGATTGCCCAGGTGACGGATGAGGAAGCGTTAGCAGAGCGGCTGGCGCAAGGGCCAATTGCACTGTATTGCGGTTTTGATCCCACCGCCGACAGCTTGCATTTGGGGCATCTGGTGCCGCTGCTCTGCCTGAAACGCTTCCAGCTATCTGGCCACAAGCCGGTTGCGCTGGTTGGCGGTGCCACGGGGCTGATCGGTGACCCAAGCTTTAAAGCTACAGAACGTAAGCTGAACACGGCTGAAACTGTGGGTGAGTGGGTAGAGAAAATTCGTCGTCAGGTTTCCCCATTCCTGGATTTTGACTGTGGTAACAACAGCGCGATCGCCGCCAATAACTATGATTGGTTCGGCAATATGAACGTGCTGGATTTCCTGCGTGATATCGGCAAACACTTCTCTGTTAATCAGATGATTAGCAAAGAAGCCGTGAAGCAGCGTTTAAACCGCGATGACGTCGGCATTTCGTTCACCGAGTTTTCTTACAACCTGTTGCAGGGATACGACTTTGCCTCGCTGAACAAGCAGCATGATGTCGAGCTGCAAATCGGTGGTTCCGACCAGTGGGGCAACATCACGTCCGGTATCGATTTGACTCGCCGCATGAACCAGAAACAGGTTTACGGTTTGACTGTGCCGCTGATCACCAAATCTGATGGGACGAAATTTGGCAAAACGGAAGGCGGCGCAATCTGGCTGGATGCCAGCAAGACCAGCCCTTACAAATTCTACCAGTTCTGGATCAACACGGCGGATGCCGATGTGTACCGCTTCCTGAAATTCTTCACGTTCATGAGCCTCGAAGATATCGATGCACTGGAAGAAGAAGACAAAAACAGCGGTAAGGCTCCACGCGCGCAGTACGTGCTGGCGGAAGACGTGACCCGTATGGTTCACGGCGAAGCAGGTCTGGAAGCGGCTCGTCGCATTACACAAAGCCTGTTCTCTGGCGCATTGCAGGATATGACGCAGGACGACTTTGCGCAGCTGGCGCAGGATGGTATGCCGATTATCGAACTGGAAAACGGTGCGGATTTGCAACAGGCGTTGGTCAGCGCTGAACTAGTGCCGTCACGTGGCCAGGCTCGTACGATGATCTCTTCAAATGCGGTCACCATTAACGGCGAGAAACAGGCCGATCCTGAATACACCTTCAGCGATGCCGACCGTCTGTTTGATCGCTACACCTTGCTGCGTCGCGGCAAAAAGCATTACTGCCTGATCTGCTGGAAAGCATAAGCATTACCGATAAGGGAGCGTTAGCTCCCTTTCTTCTTGTAAGTTGAGGCGCACAGGCGCTGGCAAGGATTTGAGTCATAGCTAATGAAAAATATACTTTCCATCCAATCACATGTCGTTTTTGGTCATGCCGGTAACAGCGCGGCAGAGTTTACGATGCGTCGGATGGGCGCAAACGTTTGGCCGCTGAATACGGTGCAGTTCTCGAACCATACCCAATACGGTCACTGGACGGGATGTGTGATGCCCGCCAGCCACCTGACCGAGGTAGTGCAGGGAATTGCGAACATCGATAAACTGAAGACCTGTAATGCGGTGTTGAGCGGCTATATCGGCTCCGCCGAGCAAGGGGAACATATTCTGGATATTGTTCGTCAGGTGAAAGCGGCTAATCCTGATGCGCTGTACTTCTGCGATCCGGTGATGGGTACGCCGGAGAAAGGCTGTATCGTCGCGCCCGGTGTGTCTGATTTCCACTGCCAGCAGTCGCTGCTCGCAGCCGACATTATCGCGCCGAATCTGCCTGAACTGGAGCTGCTGGGTGGCCGTACCGTACATAACGTGGCGGAAGCCGTAGAGACGGCGCGTATGCTGTGTGAAAAAGGGCCAAAAATCGTTCTGGTAAAACACCTGAGTCGCGCCGCCACACGTGAAGACAGCTTTGAAATGCTGCTGGTGACGCAGACGGATGCTTGGCACATCAGCCGCCCGTTGGTAGAGTTTGAACGTCAACCTGTCGGCGTGGGCGATTTGACCAGTGGATTACTGCTGGTGAACTTGCTGAAGGGCGTGGCGTTGGATAAAGCGTTGGAGCACACGACGGCAGCAGTGTATGAAGTCATGCTGGTGACGAAAGAGATGAATGAGTATGAGCTACAGTTGGTGGCGGCTCAGGATGGAATTGCCAATCCGCGTCATCACTTCCAGGCGGTTCGCCTGTCGTAATACATATAACGCCCCGAATGCTGGGGCGTTATTGCATGTTAGCCTTTCAACCTTTCAACCTTAAGCGCGGTAACGACGGAAGGGCGCTCGGCAATATGGTCGAGGTAAGCCGCCAGCGCAGGGTAGCGGAACATATCCAGTTTTAGCGACTGCGCCCAGCGCATCACGGTAAACAGGTACGCATCGGCGATACTAAAGCGGTTGGCGACCAGATAGTTCTGTTCACTCAACACCAGATTGATATAGCGGAATTTGGCCTGCAAATATTCCATCAGCAGCTCTTTATACGTTTCCGGCGTACCAGGACGGAAGAGCGGCGTAAACGTTTTGTGCAGCTCAGCAGAAATGTAATTCAGCCATTCGAGCGTATGGTAGCGCGCCATGCTGCCAGTCGGGGCGATAAGGTTACAGTGCGGAACCAGATCGGCAATGTACTCGGCGATAGCGACGCCTTCAGTCAGGACAGACCCATCATCCAGCTCTAACGCTGGCACCATCCCTTTCGGGTTGATGAACGTATAGTCGGTTCCACGCTCTGTCTTTTTCGTGCGCAAATTGACCTTCTCCAGCTTGAATTCCAGTTTGGATTCGATCAAAACAATGTGTGTAAAAAGAGAACTGCTTTCAGCTTTGTAAAACAGTTTCATGGGAACCCCTTCCTATTATTATTTTTCCATCAACACATGCGCTGATGACTGTTGAATAACGACATGTCGTTTTTTTACAACAAAACGTAACGTGAGAGTGTGAGGCCTCTTGCAAAATACTCCTTATGTATGATTTTTGCGTGAAATTTGGGCGATTTTTGCGGTGCAAAGCCAAATTTTCATCCGCCTTTTGGGGCGAGCTTGTTGGTTTTAACGGCGGCGATAAGTGAAGCTGTATCGCGTGTGACACATGCCGCTTTTGACTGGGGCGAAAACAGCCGCGTTACGGGCTGAAGACGACTTATGGGCTGGCAAGATCGCGATAGGGTGATGGTAAGGAGGATAGGTCAGGGGGAAGCGTTAAATAAAATGGTATTGTTGGTTTTTGACGCTAATACGGTGAAATCAGCTACGTTGGGGACGTTTTTCGACGCATGATTTATAGCGGTTAATTAATCATTACTAAATCTGTTGATAAGAAAAATTTCATTAGTGACAGGTTTCGTATTTTTCATGATACCGTCGATTTAAGTTATTTCCCCATGATTAGTATCTAATGGATATTAGAAAATAAAAATAGGAAAAAGTATGAAGGGGGATTATTTCAAAGTGAAATTGATCAAGCTACCCCTTTATTTATCGCATGTAATAAATGAGGGGTAGTCATGTCCAACGATTTCCATCGCGCTCGCACCATATTAATTAATAGCGACGTTTTCAATTATACGTTACGTACCGTCGAAGATTTTTCTATCAGTGATGGAAAAGTCAATACGCTTCCCGAGTAACTATTATCACTATATCAAGACACAGAGAATACGCCGATAAAAATCGGATAAGCCGTAGGTTGCTTACGCCTAGGCGTTAGGTGGCTCATGTTGGCTAATAGTGCGTATTGTCTGATTCTATTCATTATCATGAGGTTACTATGAAAAAGAACAGGTTATTATTTTTTATAGCCTTGGCTATTCTTCTCGGGATTATTGTCGGCGGTGCCTGTCATTCTTTATTAACGCAGCAGGAAGCCAAAGAGGTCGTATCCTATTTTAATTTAGTGACCGATGTTTTTCTTCGCCTGATAAAAATGATTATTGCGCCATTGGTATTCGCAACGTTGGTCTCTGGCCTTGCTAGCATGGGAAACTCTTCTTCCGTCGGCCGAATAGGGCTGAAGGCGATGGTGTGGTTTATTTGTTCTTCCGTGGTTTCCCTTTTTATTGGCATGATGTTAGCAAACATCTTCGAGCCAGGTGTTGGAATGAATCTCGCTATTCCAAGTACGCCAATAGCGGTAGAGACGGGCGTAAGTACCGGTGGGTTTACACTGAAAAGCTTCATTGCCCATATATTCCCACGCAGCATCGTCGAAGCGATGGCGAATAACGAAATATTGCAGATTCTGGTGTTCTCCATGTTCTTCGGTTCCGCGCTGGCTTTTGTGAAAGGCCAGAATAAACATGCTGTCACGATGGAATCGATGATAGAGGAACTGGCGAAAGTGATGTTCCGGGTGACAGACTATGTTATGCGGTTAGCGCCTCTGGCCGTATTTTCCTCGTTGGCGTCGTCTATTACGACCGAAGGGCTGGGGCTTCTCCTCGACTTTGGCAAAGTTATTGGTGAGTTCTACCTTGGTCTGGCGCTGTTATGGGGGCTCATGTTTGGTGCTGGGGCGATGTTCCTCGGTAAGAAAGCAACCTGGGGCCTGATCAAACTGCTGCGCGAACCCAGTATGCTGGCATTTGCCACCGCCAGTAGCGAAGCGGCCTATCCAAAAACGATGGAAGCGCTTAGCGAATTTGGCGTTCCCAAAAAAATCACCAGCTTTGTACTCCCGTTGGGGTATTCCTTTAACCTTGTCGGTTCCATGATCTATCAGGCTTTTGCCATTCTGTTTATCGCACAGGCTTACAATATCCACTTAAGTTTGACGGAGCAGACCCTGATTCTGCTGACGCTGATGATCACTAGTAAAGGTATGGCTGGCGTGGCACGTGCCGCGGTCGTGGTAGTCGCTGCCACCTTGCCGATGTTCAGCTTACCGGAAGCGGGCATTTTGCTGATTATTGGTATCGATCAGTTCCTGGATATGGGCCGCACGGCGACCAATGTGATTGGTAACGGCATGGCGACCGCGGTTGTTGCCAAACTGGAACGAAACCATGACCTGGAAGAGCAAGACCATGCCGACGAAGAAGCACCCGTGATGGCAACGGGGAATGCTTAAATTAACGTCAGGTTAATGCATTGAGACAGACGGCCTTCGGGCCGTTTTTCTCTTTTCTCGTCACTCGCCTCCGTACGCTGCCGTGACTGTTTTTCATCCCCTTCACGTTCCCATTGGCGTTTATTCTGATTTGCTTCTTTTCAATAGCTAACGGCTATCGCTGCGTTCATATCGTATTGTTGCAAAAACGTTATTTTTTGTTTGTGTTATCTTTAAATAAGACCGCAAGCTCAGGCTGGTTATTGATTAATCGCCCGATGCAGAATAACGAATAGCAAGTTAATTTGGGAGGAAGCATGTCATCACACCTTCGCGACACTTGTCTGGACACACTGACGGTACAGAAGCAGATTTACCATTACTACAGCCTGCCGGCGGCGGCGAAAACGCTCGGTAACATCGATAAATTACCGAAGTCGCTCAAAGTGCTGTTGGAGAATTTATTGCGCCATCAGGATGGCGACACGGTAGAGCAGGACGATCTTCAGGCGGTCGTAGACTGGCTGAAAACGGGCCATGTCGACCGGGAAATCGCCTATCGTCCCGCGCGTGTATTGATGCAGGATTTTACCGGCGTGCCCGCCGTGGTCGATCTGGCGGCGATGCGAGCGGCGGTGAAACGGCTGGGCGGTGATGTGAATAAGGTTAACCCGCTATCGCCGGTCGATCTGGTTATTGACCACTCGGTGACGGTTGACCACTTCGGCGATCGTCAGGCGCTCACGGATAATACGCAGTTGGAAATGGCGCGTAATCGTGAGCGTTATGAGTTTTTGCGCTGGGGGCAGAATGCCTTTAGTTACTTCAGCGTCGTGCCGCCGGGAACCGGGATTTGCCATCAGGTGAATCTGGAGTATCTCGCTAAGGCCATCTGGTACGAAAAGCAGGGCGACAAACAGTTTGCCTATCCCGATACGCTGGTGGGAACCGATTCGCATACCACGATGATTAACGGTTTGGGCGTGCTCGGCTGGGGAGTCGGCGGGATAGAAGCCGAAGCGGCGATGCTCGGACAACCTGTTTCGATGCTGATCCCCGATGTAGTCGGCGTCAAGCTAAGCGGCAAGATGCGCGAAGGGATCACGGCAACCGATCTGGTCCTGACGGTCACGCAGATGCTGCGTAAACACGGCGTAGTCGGTAAGTTTGTGGAATTTTACGGTGATGGACTGGATTCGCTGCCATTGGCGGATCGCGCGACCATCGCCAACATGGCACCGGAGTATGGTGCGACCTGTGGCTTTTTCCCCATCGACCAAATTACGCTCGATTACATGCGGTTGACCAACCGTGCGGAAGAGCAGATCGCGCTGGTGGAAGCCTACAGTAAGCAGCAGGGGCTGTGGCGTAATGCGGGTGATGAACCGGTCTTTACCAGCCAGCTTGCACTGAATTTGTCGACGGTAGAAACCAGTCTGGCAGGGCCGAAACGCCCGCAGGATCGCGTGCCGTTAGCGGGCGTGCCGGAAGCCTTTAAAGCCAGCCGTGAGCTGGAAGTCAGCACGGTGAAGAACCATTCTGACTATGAAGAATTCACGCTGGAAGGCGAAACGCACCGTTTACAGCAGGGGGCCGTCGTGATCGCCGCGATTACTTCCTGTACCAACACCTCTAACCCGAGCGTGCTAATGACTGCCGGGCTGCTGGCAAAAAATGCCGTAGAGCGCGGTCTGAAAACCAAGCCGTGGGTTAAGACTTCGCTGGCACCCGGTTCGCGGGTTGTAACGGATTACTATGCTAAAGCGGGATTGACGCCGTTCCTCGACGAGCTGGGATTCAATCTGGTGGGCTACGGCTGTACCACCTGTATCGGTAACTCCGGCCCGCTGCCGGATGCGATTGAAGCGGCGATAAAAGCAGGGGATCTGACAGTTGGCGCGGTGCTGTCAGGCAACCGCAACTTTGAAGGCCGCATCCATCCGCTGGTGAAGACGAACTGGCTGGCATCGCCGCCGTTGGTGGTCGCGTATGCGTTGGCGGGGAATATGAACGTCGATCTGACGCAAGAACCGCTGGGTGAAGATCGTGACGGGAAAGCCGTCTACCTGAAAGATATCTGGCCGTCGACGAAAGCGGTGGCGGATGCGGTGTTGAACGTCAGCGCAGGCATGTTCCACAAACAGTATGCTGCGGTGTTTGAAGGTACGCAGGAGTGGCAAGACATCGAAGTCGACAACAATCCTACCTATCAATGGCCGGAAGAATCGACCTATATCCGTCAGACGCCTTTCTTCCTGGATATGGGAAAAGAGCCTGAGCCGGTTCAGGATATCCACAACGCGCGCATTCTGGCGATGTTGGGTGATTCGGTCACCACCGACCATATCTCGCCGGCAGGCAACATCAAGCGCGATAGCCCAGCAGGGAAATATTTGCTGGAGCGCGGCGTCGAAACTGCGGAGTTCAACTCTTACGGTTCACGGCGTGGTAACCACGAAGTGATGATGCGCGGGACGTTTGCCAACATTCGTATCCGTAATGAAATGGTGCCTGGTAAAGAGGGCGGTTATACCCGCCATATCCCGTCGCAGAATGAGATGACGATCTATGACGCGGCGATGCGCTACAAGGACGAAAATGTCCCGTTGGCACTGTTTGCGGGTAAAGAGTACGGCTCCGGCTCCAGCCGTGACTGGGCCGCGAAAGGCCCACGTCTGTTGGGCGTCCGCGTGGTGATTGCTGAATCGTTTGAACGTATTCACCGTTCTAACCTGATCGGGATGGGGATTCTGCCGCTGGAGTTTCCTGACGGTGTGACGCGTAAAACGCTGCAATTCACCGGCGACGAGCAAATTTCGATTACGGGGCTAAATCAGCTGACGCCGGGGGCGACGGTTGAGGTCAACATCACGGATACCCGCGGTAACACGCAGACCATCAGCACCCGCTGCCGCATCGACACCCGCAACGAACTAACCTACTACCAGAACGACGGCATCCTGCACTACGTTATCCGCAATATGCTGTAACGCTACCCCACATACTCCTACCGTGCTGGTGCATTTCTTCCTCTGCACCAGCACACGTTTCTTCACATTAAATACTCGAATCCTTAGATGAATTGTGGTTATGTTGTCGTGATGCTAACTATATGGGGAATAAGTAAAAACTATTGCCCAGCCACGCCCCGAATACAACGCCAATGCCGCTTGAGAATGACGGGGATATAACAGGAGGTTATATGAATGAGTTGATCAAAAAACGCTTTAAACATTCGCTGCTGTTTCTCACGCTGTGTGCAACAGGCGCGATGACATCGGCTTTTGCTGCTCAGGTTCCTGCCGGGACGGTGCTGGCGGATAAACAAGAGCTGGTGCGAGGTAATGGCTCAGAACCTGCGTCGTTGGATCCGCATAAGGTGGAAAGCGATGTGGAAGGCCACATTATTAACGACTTCTTCGATAATTTGGTTCGCGTGGGCGATGACGGCACTATCCAGCCGCGGCTGGCCGAGCGCTGGATAGTCACACGGTTGAAGTCACGTTAGAACACCCGCTGTCGTATTTCCTGGAAATGTCGGCGTACCATGTTTTGGCCCCGCTGCCGAAAGCGGTTCTCGAAAAACATCCTGATAACTGGACGCAGGTCGGGAATTTCGTCAGCAGCGGCCCCTATACGCTGAGCGAATGGGTGGTTAACGAACGTATCGTCGGCAAGCGCAATAGTCAGTATTGGGATAACGCGCACACCGTCATTAACAAAGTGACGTACCTGCCGATCAGCTCTCAGGCGGCGGAGCTGAACCGCTATAAATCCGGCGAAATTGATGTCACGGGCATTTTGTCGCCCGTTCAATTTGCATCGCTGAAAAAAGAGTATCCGCAGGAGTAATGCTGATCAGTTAAGGATCAGTTGAACGATCCAATAGCTGTGTAAGAATCCGGAAATGTTCTTCATTTCCGGATTTTTTTATGCGTATTTCTCAGGCCATCGACCTCGTTTCACGTTACGATTCGACCCGTAACCCTTTGACTTCTCTTGGCGACTTTCTTGACCCAGAACTTATTGCCCGTTGCCTTGCTGAGTCCGGCGTGGTCACCCTGCGTAAACGCCGTCTTCCTCTCGAAATGATGGTCTGGTGCGTTGTCGGCATGGCGCTTGAACGTAAGGAGCCGCTTCATCAGATTGTCAATCGGCTGGATATTATGCTGCCCGGTAACCGTCCCTTTGTTGCTCCCAGCGCGGTTATCCAGGCCCGACAGCGGCTCGGAAGTGACGCCGTTCGACGGGTGTTCGCACACACTGCTCACTTGTGGCACAACGCTGTGGCGCATCCCCACTGGTGTGGATTGACGTTACTGGCGATGGATGGCGTCGTCTGGCGCACACAGGAAACACCTGAAAATGATACCGCCTTCCCGCGCCAGACTTACTGCGGCCAACCTGGCCCCTACCCGCAGGTCAAAATGGTCTGTCAGATGGAGCTGACCAGCCATCTGATAACCGCAGCAGCCTTCGGTACGATGAAAGACAGCGAATATACCCTGGCTGAGCAACTGATAGACCAGACCGCAGATAATACGCTGACGCTGCTCGATAAAGGGTATTACTCATTAGGGTTGCTGAATGCCTGGAAGCGTGCGGGAGAACACCGACACTGGATGATACCGCTTAAGAAAGGTACCCGTTACGAGGAGGTCCGGAAACTGGGAAAAGGCGATCATCTGGTACAGTTGAAAACTACGCCACAATCCCGCAAAAAATGGCCGGGACTGGGTACAGAAGTGACAGCCCGATTACTGACCTATAGCCGTAAAGGCAAAACCTATCAGTTACTGACCTCGATGACCGATGGTATGCGTTATCCCGGAGGTGAAATGGTTGAGCTTTACAGTCACCGTTGGGAAATCGAGTTGGGTTACCGTGAAATCAAACAGACAATGCAACTGAGCAGACTGACACTGAGAAGCAAAAAACCGGAACTTGTGGAGCAGGAGTTATGGGGTGTGCTGCTGGCGTATAATCTCGTGAGATATCAGATGATTAAAATGGCCAGTCAACTGAAAGGTTACTGGCCAAATCAGCTGAGCTTCTCAGAATCCTGCGGGCTGGTCATGAGGATGTTGATGACGCTTCAGGGTGCATCGCCGGGTCGTATCCCTGAACTACTGCGAGATCTGGAGAGTATGGGACAGATGGTGAAGCTGCCGATAAGAAGAGAAAGAACCTTCCCGAGAGTGGTGAAAGAAAGGCCTTATAAATATCGAAAAGCGAAGAAAAACAGCCAGTCAGTTGCTTAACTGACTGGCATTATATCCGCAGGAGGTGAAAGTATCACCACAGATCGGAACCTATTTTTATCGCTTCAATACGCAAAAAGCGCCTTTTGACGATCCACGCGTCCGTCGTGCACTGGATCTCAGTTTGGATAAAGATATTATCGCAAACAATGTGCTAGGTATGGGGCAGACGCCGGCTTACAGTTTGATTCCCAAAAACGTAGGCGGTTTCCAGCGCAAGGATCCCGAGTGGGCAAGCTGGACGCAGCAGCAGCGTAATGATGAAGCGAAGAAATTGTTGAAAGAGGCCGGGTTTGATGACAAGCATCCGCTGAAATTCAACCTGCTTTACAACACCTCTGAGTCGCATTTACGCGTGGCAATTGCCGCCAGTTCAATGTGGAAGAAGAATCTTGGGTCGGAAGTGACGTTGCAAAATCAGGAATGGAAAACGATGCTGGATACTGTACGTACCGGTAACTTTGAGGTGGTCAGACAGTCCTGGACTGGGGATTACAACGAAGCCAGTACGTTCCTGAATACGCTGGAAACGAATGACAGCAACAACAACGGTAAATTCAGTAATGCACACTATGATGCGTTGTTGAAAAAGGCGCTGACGGCGAAGGATAAGCAGGAGAAGGAGGCGATTTATCAACAAGCTTCGGATATTTTAGATAGCAATATTCCTTTGTTGCCCATCTACTACTATGTCCAGCCACAGATGGTTAAAACCTACATCGGTGGTTTTTCTCCCAACGTGCGTGGTGATTATTACACGCAAGACATGTATATCCTCAAGCATTGATCCCAATAAAACAGCCGGTTAAAAACCGGCTGTCAGCATTGAAAAAAACGATCCTGATGTGAAGCGGGATCGTTACTTCATATCCAGCAAGTGACCCATTTTGGCCGCTTTGGTCGCCAGATAGTTCTCGTTTTTTGGGTTGCGCCCGACGATTAATGGCACACGTTCAACGATATTGATGCCTGCTTCGTTGAGTATTTTCACTTTCTGAGGGTTATTGGTCAGCAGGCGAACTTCATCAACGTCGAGCAGCTTGAAGATGTCGGCGCACAGTGTGAAATCGCGCTCGTCGGCGGCGAACCCAAGCTGGTGATTCGCTTCCACCGTATCCGCTCCCAGATCCTGCAACGCATACGCGCGGATTTTATTGAGCAGCCCAATATTACGGCCTTCCTGACGGTGGTATAGCAGCACGCCGCGACCTTCTTCGGCGATGTGGTTCAGTGCCGCTTCAAGCTGGAAACCGCAGTCGCAGCGCAGGCTAAACAGAGCATCCCCTGTCAGGCACTCGGAGTGCACGCGGGCAAGTACGGGAACTGGACCGGAAATATCACCATAAACCAGTGCAAGGTGATCGTGACCCGTGGCGATCTCTTCAAAACCCACCATCAGAAAATCGCCCCACGGAGTGGGTAACTTGGCTTCCGCCACCCGTTTTAGCTGCATACTTTTCTCCAAAAAAGCTGTGTCTAAAAAACCATGTTCAAAAACAAGAATGCTGAGGCGAATCCTACTGCTGCCCATCGTGCTTGACCAGCAAAAAAGCCTGTTTAAGAACGTCATAAAAATTGAATTACAACGTGGCCTGACTGCCGTCTGGTTTCAGGTTCGTTGACAGAACTGAGCGCTATTTTACGCCATACTGACAGTCCGTGTCGGATTTTCTGATAGAATTGTGAAAGTTTTGTTGCAAAGCATCATACTGAATTATGGGAAGAAACTATCTGCATTATGGGAAGAGACTATGTACGAAATTGCCAAACGAACCACCATCGGCGCCGCGCTATTACTGATTATGCCAATGATTATCTGGATGAGCGGTTGGCAGTGGCAACCGGAGTATGACGGACTTTGGTTACGCGTACTCTTCTGGATTACCGAAACGGTGACATCGCCGTGGGGCATTCTGACCAGCATCGTGCTAAGCCTCTGGTTTCTCTGGTGCCTGCGTTTTCGCCTGAAGCCTGCACTTGGCCTGTTGGTCATCATGGCAATTACGGTGCTGATTGGGCAGGGAATCAAATCGGCAATTAAAGAGTGGGTGCAGGAATCACGGCCCTATGTGGTCTGGCTGGAGAAAAATCATCAGGTGGACGACAGCTATTTCTACTCGCTGCCGCGCAAGGAGCGTTCGGAACTGGTGAAAACGCAGTTGCAGGATCAAACGCAGATTCCACAATGGCTACGCAGTCATTGGCAGTTTGAAACCGGCTTTGCTTTCCCTTCTGGGCACACCATGTTTGCTGCAACCTGGGCGCTGCTGGGCGTCGGGCTGCTGTGGGCACGTCGGCATTATAAAACGGTGGTGATCCTGATGCTGTGGGCTAGCGGCGTGATGGGCAGCCGTTTGGTACTCGGCATGCATTGGCCGCAGGATTTGGTGGTGGCGACGTTAATTAGCTGGCTGCTGGTGGTGGTCGCCAGTTGGCTGGCGCAGCGCTGGTGTGGCCCGCTCTCGCTCCAGTATGAAGAAATCAAAGAACAGGCGGAGGAGGATGCCGCCGAGAATAAATCCTCGTAGCGCTTGAGTTGTTGTTCCTGTTGTACGTTGTACTCCAGAGTTAATCACCAGTAGCACGTAATCTGCGGATGGTATTCGTCATCCGCATTTTTTATGACGCCGTTTTGTCCGTCACCCTGCGGGCCGTTGCTGACGTAACGTTAAAAATTTCTCGTCGCTGTTTCTGCCCGACTCTCAGCGTTATCGCCTCGCGCAAAATGTAAACAATTTGTGAGCTGCTTCGCTATTCCTGTTTTTGCTGTTGGACAATTTTTCGGTTGGTTGCAAAACTCCATTTGAATGTTAATTCAATATTGAATATATATTCAAACAGGAGAATAACAATGAAACCTTACCGTCTGAAATCCTCCCTGCTGGCCATCATGTTTTCCTTTTCTGCTGGTGCGTTTGCCGCAGATAACGGGTTGATCGCCATAATTACCCCTTCGCACGACAACCCGTTCTTTAAAGCTGAAGCCGAAGGCGCCAGAACCAAAGCCATTGAACTGGGCTACACCACGCTGGTGGCATCGCATGACGATGACGTCAGCAAACAAAACCAACTGATTGAAACCGCCATTGCCCGCAAGGCGAAAGCCATCATTCTGGATAATGCCGGGGCTGATGCCACCATTGGCCCGTTGAAAAAAGCGAAAGCCGCCGGTATTCCCGCTTTCCTGATTGACCGTGAAATCAATGAAACCGGCGTGGCCGTGGCGCAGATCGTTTCCAATAACTATCAGGGCGCGCAGCTCGGTGCGGAGAAATTCGTCGAACTGATGGGGCAGAAAGGCAAATACGTCGAGTTGATTGGCCGTGAGTCAGACACCAATGCGCACGTCCGTTCGCAGGGCTACCACGATGTGATCGACCAATATAGCGACATGAAGCGAGTCGCCAGACAAACGGCGAACTGGAGCCAGACGGAAGCCTTTACCCGCATGGAAGCCATCTTGCAGGCAAACCCAGATATCACCGGTGTGATTTCCGGTAATGACACCATGGCACTAGGAGCGGAAGCCGCGTTGAAAGCGGCGGGGCGTCACGACGTGATTGTGGTGGGTTTTGACGGCAGTGACTACGTGCGTGATTCCATCATCAATAAAAGCAACATCAAGGCCACGGTGCTGCAACCCGGCTGGCAACAGGCGCAGATGGCGGTCGAACAGGCGGATTACTACCTGAAGAACGGCAAGGCACAGCACGAAGAAAAACAGCTGATGGACTGCATTCTGATCGACGAATCTAACGCGACCAAACTCAACACCTTTGCGTTGAAACCGTAATCGAGGCGGCAGGAGCGTCAGCTCCTGCCGATAAAGGAGTCGTTATGCTGTTCGATGAACGATACCGCGCCAGTTGGATTGGGATCTGTGCCTTGCTGCTGTCGGCCTGTACGGTGGTCGATCTGGATGAAAACGGTAAGCCGATCATTCCGGTCGACCCCACGGCTACGCCGGGCTATAGCACCATGACGCCAGAGAACATCGCGACAGCGCTGTGGCAGCCAACGCTGCTCCCAGCTGCGCAGCAGCAGGCGCTGTCCTGGGATGAGGTGAAGAAAACGCAGGCCGCACTGGAGGATTCAGGGCGTAAAGCCGTCTACGCACGGCTTCAGGGCACGGTCAGCGGAATTGACCGGGAAAGTCGCGAAGGAAAATTGACGCTTGATGTGCAAGGTGACGCCGTCACGCTTCAATTAGGGCACATCGTCAAAGGCAATGCCATTCGCGATGCAGCTGGGTTTATTCGCTTTGATGATTTCAAAAATCAGGTGCAGTTTGCCCAACTGGCCCGTGCGTTGAATAACAACGCGCTCGCGTCATTGCCGGCGCTGGATCCGGGTGTGCAGGGCAAGTCTGTTAACGTACTGGCGGCATTGGTGGTGACTAAACAGGGTATCAGCGAGGCGGTGCCGATGACGTTAAACCTGACTGAAGCGAGCAGCGGAGGGGCGCAATGATGGAAAAACCAGACGCTTCTCTGCAATCAAATGCGGTGAGCCGACCCGATATCGTGATGGCGACCCGCGGCATCACCATGTTGTTTCCCGGCACCAAAGCGCTGGATAACGTCGATTACAACGTTTATCGCGGCAAGGTTAACGTGATTATCGGTGAAAACGGCGCGGGCAAATCGACGCTGATGAAGATTCTGGCCGGCGTGCAGCAGCCGACATCCGGCCAGATTCTGCTGAATGGCGAAGTGGTGCGCATCGCGGATACGCGAGATGCGGCGGCAAAAGGCATCGGCATGGTGCATCAGGAACTCAACCTGTCCGAGAACCTGAGCGTGGCGGAGAACATCTTCCTGGGCCGAGAATTGCAAAAGGGCGTTGCGCCTATCGATTATCTGGCGCAGGAGCGGATTGCGGCGGAGCTGATGGCGCGTCTTGATCAGGATATTTCCCCGCGTACCGAGGTTGCCAGCCTGAAAGTAGGCCAACAGCAGCTGGTGGAAATTGCCAAGGCGCTAGCGGATCAGGCCGACATTCTGATTCTGGACGAACCCACCTCCGCGCTGAGCAAAACTGAGGTGGAGATTCTGTTTCGCGTGATCCGCGAGCTGACCCGCCAGAATGTGTCGATTATCTACATTTCACACCGGCTGGAAGAGCTGATGGCGATCGGCGACTACATCACCATCCTGCGCGACGGATGTTTTCAGGCGGAAGCGGCCGTTAGCGATATCGACGTGCCGTGGATCGTGCGGGAAATGCTCGGCGGTGACCCTGTCACCAGTTTCCTGCATCCGGGCAGGACGTTTGGCGCGCCGTTATTGGAAGCGGAGCACCTTACCTGCCTCAATGATGCCGGACATCAGGTGGTCAATGATGTCTCGCTGATGGTGCGTGAAGGGGAAATTGTCGGCATTTACGGGCTGATGGGCGCGGGACGTACCGAACTCTTCGAATGTCTGCTGGGTATTCAGAATGACTATCTGGGCAAGATTTATCTCGATAGCAAACCGGTTAATCCGCGGCTTGCTACCGCGCAGCGCATTCGTATGGGCATGAGTCTGGTGCCGGAAGATCGTAAAAAAACCGGTATCTTTCCGCTTTCGTCGGTGGCTTCCAATCTCACGATTGCCAGCCTGTGGCGACGGCTGAAATACGGTATGGCGATTTTCCAGCGGCAGGAGCAGGAGGTGGTGGCCAGCACGATTGGGCAACTGGCGATCAAAGTCTCTTCGCCCGAGGTGGAAATTCAGGCGCTCAGCGGCGGCAATCAGCAAAAAGTGGTAATTGGCCGCTCGTTGCTGACCAGCCCGAAGGTACTGCTGCTGGATGAACCAACGCGGGGTATCGATGTGGGTGCCAAGGCCGATGTCTTTGAAATGATGGTCGGGCTGTCCGAACAGGGTATCGGCGTGCTGTTTTCCACTTCGGATCTGAAAGAAATTATGGCGGTATCGGACCGTATTTTGGTGATGTCGAATGGCAAGCTGACGGCGAATATCGTGTGTCAGTCGGCCAGCGAGTCGGCATTAGTTTCGGCAAGTGCACAAGGGTTCTGACATGAAAACGACTCACCTTCCGGCGGCGTCAGGCGCGCTATCTCCGGGTAAGTTTGTACGCTCACGAGAGAGCATCCTGCTGTTGATTCTCAGGCTGCGCACGTTTATCGCGCTGTTCCTGATTCTGGGGTTCTTTGCCTTCACGGTACCCGGATTTTTGGCAACCGGCAGCCTGATCATCATGGTGAAGCACATTGCCATCAATGCGTTTCTGGCGCTGGGGATCACGTTTGTCATCATCACCGCCGGGATTGACCTGTCCATCGGCGCCACGTTAGGGCTGTGCGGCATGGTAGCGGGCTACATGATTACTCAGGGAATTGTGCTGCCGATGTTCGGCGTCGCAATTTTCCCCAGCGTGTGGGTCATCGTGCCTGTCGTGCTGCTGATTGGCGCGCTCATTGGTGCCATCAACGGCTGGATCATCACGCGGTATAACGTTGCGCCCTTTATCTGCACGCTCGGAACGATGTACATCGTACGTGGAGCATCGATGCTGATTTCCGGCGGGGAGACGTTCCCCGGTTTGGGCGGTAATCCGCAGTTGGGCAACACCGGTTTTGAGCTGATTGGCTCCGCCACGATCTTGGGATTACCGCTGGCTATCTGGCTGATGCTGGTGCTGGCCGTGGTGATTGCTTACGTGGCGCGCCGCCTGCCGTTTGGCCGCCATGTCTATGCGATTGGTGACAACGAGCGTGCTGCTGAACTTTCCGGCGTCAAAGTGCGTCAAGTCAAAGTCTGGGTCTATACCATTTCCGGTTTCTGCGCGGCTATCGCGGGCATTGTGGTGTCTTCTCAGTTGGTCGCCAGCCATCCGGCAACTGGTACTGCTTTTGAAATGAACGCGATTGCTGCTGTGGTGCTTGGCGGAACGTCGCTGGCAGGCGGACGCGGCACGATTCTGGGCACGCTGATTGGCGCATTTGTCATCGGGATTCTTGCTGACGGGCTGGTGATGATGGGCGTGAGTGAATTCTGGCAGATGGTGATTAAAGGCATTGTCATCATTGTGGCGGTGATTATCGACCAGATGCAAAACCGTATGCAGCACAAGGCCGCAATCGTGTCCCAGAAGGCCGCGGCGGAAGGAACATAGTTAATGAAGGGACGTAGTTAATTAAGCATAGATCGCACATTAAGCATAAATCGTACGTTAAGCGTAACTAGCACGGGGCGTTGAGTTGTGGCGATAACGATGTCGGTAGGCATACCGAGGCCCGATTTGAGCGCAATTTTTTTTGATTTGATATGAATAAATATTCGTTTTTGAGTAAAAATTCAAGTGAGGTGAAGTATGAATCCGTACGCATTGTCGGTGGAGGCGCTGACGCACAAAGCCCGCGCCATTCGTCGCCGCATTATTCATCTGAATGCCAATAGCCCGGCTGGCGGGCACACGGGTGCCGACCTGTCACAGGTCGAGATTCTGACGGCGATGTACTTTCGCATTCTGAACTGTGCTCCGGATCGCCTTCAGGATCCGCAGCGGGATATTTACATCCAGTCAAAAGGTCATGCGGTCGGCGGCTATTACTGCTGTCTGGCGGAAGCGGGCTATTTCCCGGAAGCGTGGCTGGCGACCTATCAGCACCCGGATTCGCATTTGCCGGGGCATCCGGTCAAGCATAAAACGCCGGGGATTGAACTGAACACCGGCGCGCTCGGGCACGGGCTGCCGGTTGCTGTCGGCATTGCGCTGGCAGCGAAGCGCGATAACAGCCCGCGTCGGGTGTTTGTCCTGACGGGGGATGGTGAGCTGGCGGAAGGCAGTAACTGGGAAGCGGCGCTGGCAGCGGCACATTACCAACTGGATAACCTGATCATCATCAACGACAAGAACAAGCTGCAACTGGCGGGAACGACCTGTTCCATTATGAACACCGATCCGCTGGCGGAAAAGTGGCAGGCTTTTGGCCTCCAGGTCACGGAATGCGCGGGTAATGATATGCGCTCGGTGGTGGAAACGCTGGAGAATCTGCCGCGCAACGGCAAACCGAATGTGGTGATTGCGAATACGGAGAAAGGTGCAGGCGTGTCGTTTATTCAGGGGCGGGCTGAGTGGCATCACCGCGTGCCGAAAGGCGAGGAAATTGCACTGGCGCTGGAGGAATTAAAAGATGAGTAACGCAGAGCATCTGGCAACCGTCATGATCGAGCAGTTCATCAAGGCCGTCGAACAGGGGATTGATATCGTTCCAGTGTTGGCGGATTCGACCTCTACGGCGAAGATTTCACCGTTTATACAGCGTTTCCCCGACCGCATCGTCAACGTGGGGATCGCAGAACAAACCATGGTGGGGACGGCGGTAGGGCTGTCCATCGGCGGAAAGATTGCGGTGACCTGTAACGCGGCCCCGTTTTTGATCTCCCGTGCGAATGAACAGCTCAAAGTCGACGTCTGTTACAACAACAGCAACGTTAAGCTGTTTGGGCTGAATGCGGGCTGTAGCTACGGCCCGCTCGCCAGCACGCACCACAGTATTGACGACATCGCGGTGCTGCGAGGGTTTGGTAATATTGAGATCTACGCGCCATCCAGCCCGGAAGAGTGCCGTCAGATTATCGATTATGCGTTTGAACATCAGGGGCCGGTCTATATCCGCCTCGATGGGAAACCGCTGCCTGCCTTGCATGATAAGCAGTATCGCTTTGTGCCAGGGCAGATCGATGTGCTGCGCAAAGGTCGCGATATCACGCTGGTCGGGCTGGGGTCGACCGTGCATGAAATTGTGACGGCCGCTGAATTATTAGCAGAAAAAGGACTTTCCGCTACGGTGGTTAATCTTTCCTCTATCCGCCCGTGCAATACTCAGCAATTGCTTGAAATTCTGAGTGAAACACCTCGAGTCATCACAGTCGAGGAACATAACGTCAACGGCGGTGCAGGCAGTCTGGTAGCGGAAGTGCTGGCGGAAGCGGGCAGCGGAATTCCTCTTGTGCGGTTGGGAATTCCTGATGGTCAATACGCGATTGCCGCCGATCGGAGCGCGATGCGAGCGCATCACGGGCTGGACGCGACGGGCATTGTCAACGCAGCACTGCGTCTTTGCCCGGGAGGCTGATGATGTTTACGCCGGTTATTTTGGCAATCGATGAAGGAACGACGAACGCCAAGGCGATTGCCGTCGATGAGCGGGGGCGCATTCTGGCTAAGGCGGCAGTCGCTTTGCAGGTGACGCACCCGCAACCGGGCAGAGCCGAGCAGGACGCGATGGCGATCTGGCATGCGGTTTGTCAGGCGGCAGAAGCCTGCCTGTCGTCATTACATCGGGCTCAGGTGGTGGGCGTTGCGATCAGCAATCAGCGTGAGTCGGTGCTGATTTGGGACAGGCGAACCGGAAAGCCACTGACGCCGCTGGTCAGTTGGCAGGATCGCCGCGCCGAGAAATTTTGTCAGGCATTGCAGGGCAGTGCGGAAGCACGTCTGATCGAATCCCGTACCGGTCTACAGGTCGATCCACTTTTTCCCGCCGCCAAACTGCACGCCATGCTGGCAGAACTGCCGGATGGTGTCGTCCGGGCGATGCAGGGGGAACTGTGCATCGGAACGGTGGACTGCTGGCTTAACTGGCAGTTTAGCGGCGGACGAGCGTATTCCACCGACTATTCCAACGCGGCGAGAACGCAGCTGTTTAATATCCACCGCGGCTGCTGGGATGAGGATCTGCTGGCGCTGTTCGGTATTCCCAGCGTGTGCCTGCCTGCCGTTACGCCGTCCTCGGCGTTACATGGTCACACTGGCGTGACGGGCATCAAGGGGCTTGCCGCTGGCGTACCGATTGTGGCGCTGATTGGTGATTCTCATGCAGCCTTGTACGGTCAGGGCATTACCCAAAGCGGTGAAATCAAGGCGACATACGGCACCGGTTCGTCGCTGATGACCACCATCAACACGCCGCATCAACAGGCCGTAGGGCTTAGCACCACCATTGCCTGGCACGATGGCGAACTGCGCTATGCGCTGGAAGGCAATATTACCCACACCGGTTCGGGATTTGCCTGGATTGGTCAGATGCTGGGCATTCCTTCCGTTACACAACTTACCGAGCTGGCGCTCAGCGCCGACGCTAATGAGGGCGTTTTCTTTGTTCCTGCGTTATCCGGGCTGGGCGCACCCTATTGGGATGTGCAAGCACGTGGCCTGTTGTGCGGCTTATGCGATGCCACCACGCCCGCCATCATCGCCCGCGCTGGGCTTGAAGCCATCGCGTACCAAATTGCCGACGTCTTTTTCGCGATGGAACAGGCATCGCAGGCTGCCTTACCCGCGCTGCGCGTGGACGGCGGCGCGACACAAAATCGCTGGCTGATGCAGTTTCAGGCCGACCTCTTGCAGCGCCCATTGATTCGCAACCATAACGCGGAAGTGTCGGCGCTGGGAGCGGCTTATCTGGGCGGAAAAATGCTGGGGTGGTGGGAACACCACGAACAGATTGCCGCACTACCAAGAGAAGTCGAGGTTATTGAACCGTCGACGACTAATTACGGGATTTTGGAGAGCTATCAACAGTGGCGCACGGCGGTAGCGCGTGCGCGTCTGCGGCCCGAGTCATAACCATTTTTAACAGTAAAAACCTATCCGATACGAAAGAAAAGACAAGCAGCTCAATACCATCAGAAATCAATGAGGTGACTTTTATGGCAACGTATAACTACCCTGAATTTGGTGCCGGTTTGTGGCATTTTGCGAACTATATCGACCGCTATGCCGTAGATGGCTACGGCCCGGCATTGAGCACGATCGATCAGATCAAAGCGGCGAAAGAGGTCGGCGAACTTTCCTATGTCGACTTGCCTTATCCCTTCACGCCGGGCGTGACGCTCAGCGAAGTGAAAGACGCGCTGAAAGATGCAGGGCTGAAAGCGATTGGCATCACGCCGGAAATTTATCTGCAAAAGTGGTCGCGTGGTGCTTTTACCAACCCCGATCCCGCGGCCCGAGCGGCGGCGTTTGAATTAATGCACGAATCTGCGGGCATTGTGCGTGAACTCGGCGCGAATTACGTCAAAGTCTGGCCGGGTCAGGATGGCTGGGATTATCCGTTCCAGGTCAGCCATAAAAACCTGTGGAAGCTGGCGGTTGACGGCATGCGCGATCTGGCCGGAGCTAACCCCGATGTGAAATTTGCTATCGAATACAAACCGCGTGAGCCGCGCGTGAAAATGACCTGGGATTCTGCCGCGCGAACGCTGCTGGGCATCGAAGATATCGGGCTGGATAACGTGGGCGTGCTGCTGGACTTTGGGCATGCGCTGTATGGCGGCGAATCACCAGCCGATTCTGCCCAGTTGATTATCGATCGCGGTCGTCTGTTCGGCATGGATGTGAACGACAACCTGCGCGGCTGGGATGACGATCTGGTGGTCGGCACGGTGCATATGACCGAGATCTTCGAATTCTTCTACGTGCTGAAAATCAACAACTGGCAGGGCGTCTGGCAGCTCGATCAGTTCCCGTTCCGTGAGAACCACGTTGAGGCGGCGCAGCTGTCTATCCGTTTCCTGAAGCACATCTATCGCGCGCTGGATAAGCTGGATATCCCGGCGCTTCAAGCGGCGCAGGAAGCACAAAATCCGTTACAGGCGCAGCGAATTGTGCAGGATGCGCTGCTGACATCCATTAACGTTGACGAGTAATCACGTCACGCTACGTTAGGCACGGAGCAGGGGAATCATTCTGCGCCTGACGTGACTATTATTTGCTAACCGCTGGGTGATGAGTGTTTAGATCAACGTCTCAGCGGTTAATCGATCGGTAATCAACACATCAACGTAGTGCCCAGTTAATGCTCCGCGAATCGCGGCACTTTTCTCGACACCACCCGCTAACGCCACCACGCGTGGACACTGACGCAACTGCGGCAGCGCCATACCAATCACGGGATCTTCATCGTCCTGCAACACCGGTTCGCCTTCCGCGTTGTAGTAATGCAGGCATAAATCGCCCACAGCACCACACTCGGCTAACTGTTGCAGCATCGCTTCGTGATAGTAGTTACCGGAGTTTTTCAGCAGTTGCGACGGCTCCAGCACGCCAATACCGACTAGTGCCAGACTCACCTCGCTGAATTTATCAACCACGCTGGAAACCTCATCGCTGGTCACCAAACGGGCGCGATCTTCCACCGACCGTTCGATACTCTGCGCGGGCAAGAGGTAAGCGGGGCAACTGAGCTGATTGGCTAAGGTTTGCGTCAGGATCGTTGCCTGCACGTTGCCGTTCGGCCCAACGCCACCTAACAATTGGATGACGCCCTGTGCCTTGACGCTTTGCGGATGCAGGCTGCCCACCATCGCCCGCAGCGTGCTGCTCCAAGACGAAATACCGACCAGATCGTCAGGGCGGATACTGGTTTGGACATAGTGTGCGGCAGCAGAACCAATCGCCTGCTTGATTTGCGCCAGCGTGGCGTTATCGGCGACATCCACCACGATAGCCTGATCGATGCCGTAGCGCTTCTGAATCGCTGCTTCCAGCCCCATGAACATGTTTGGGGGTTGAATTACGCTGATTTTGACCACACCTTCTTTAACACTGCGCGTGATCGCGCGGGAGACAAAAGACTGTGACAAATGGAGTGAGGCGGCAATTTCTGCTTGTTTCATCCCTTCGCTATAATAGAGCGTAGCGATCTTGACCAATAATCGCTGTTCGTCTTGCTTTGACATGACTTTTCCCCTTGCTAGCTTGCTGCTGTCATTTTTATTCAGCACAGAATAAATAACAAGCGCAGACGGCAGTGGAGTGCGGTTCTTGATTTCCCTGTCTGCATCGGACATGGTAATTTAATGGGGTTTGTCGCCAAAATTTGGCATAATTCATCCGGTTAATGGATATCACAGGAAGGACAATGTGAAATATTTGCTGATTTTTTTACTCGTGCTGGCGATATTCATCATTTCTGTCACACTGGGTGCGCACAACGATCAGGTTGTGACATTTAACTACCTGCTGGCACAGGGGGAGTATCGTATCTCCACACTGCTCGCCACGCTGTTTGCCTTGGGTTTTGCTCTTGGCTGGGTTATCTGTGGTCTGTTTTATCTGCGTCAGCGCATTGCGCTTGGCCGTGCACAACGTAAAATCAAGCGCCTGGAACAACAGCTTTCTACCTCCACCGAGGAGAACGTGGCGCCAGTGCAGACGGTCACCCACTAAGGAATTCTCTCTATGTTAGAACTGCTGTTTCTGTTGCTGCCCGTGGCCGCCGCGTACGGTTGGTACATGGGTCGCAGAAGTGCGCAGCAGGACAAAGAGCAGGAATCTAACCGCCTGTCCCGTGAGTATGTCACCGGGGTTAACTTCCTGTTGTCCAATCAGCAGGATAAGGCGGTTGAGCTGTTCCTCGACATGCTCAAGGATGACAGCAACACCTTTGAAGCCCACCTCACGCTCGGTAACCTGTTCCGTTCGCGCGGCGAAGTTGACCGTGCGATTCGCATCCATCAGGCTTTAACTGAAAGCGCATCGCTAACCTTTGAACAACGCCTGCTGGCGGTGCAACAGCTGGGTCGTGACTACATGGCCGCAGGGCTGTATGACCGCGCCGAAGAAAGTTTCAACCAGTTGGTGGATGAAGACGATTTTCGCCGCAGCGCCTTACAGCAGCTTTTGCAGATCCATCAGGCGACCAGCGATTGGCCGACGGCAATCGATGTGGCGGAAAAATTGGTCAAAATGGGAAAAGACCAGCTTCGTGTGGACATCGCGCATTTTTACTGTGAATTGGCGCTGTTGGCGATGGGTAGCGACGATCTGGATAAGGCGCTAACACTCCTGAAAAAAGGGGCGGCGGCGGATAGTCAATGTGCCCGTGCGTCTATCATGATGGGACGCATCTACATGGCGCAGCAGGATTATGCGCGTGCCGTGGAAGCCTTACGACAGGTTCTCGATCAGGATAAAGAACTGGTTAGCGAAACGCTGCCGATGCTGCAAGAGTGCTATCAGCATTTAGATAAGCCCTTGGATTGGGCGAATTTCATCAAACGCTGCGTAGAAGAAAATACCGGCGCGACGGCGGAATTGATGCTGGCCGATATTCTCGAAAGAGAAGAGGGCGCCGAGGTTGCACAGGCTTATATTAACCGTCAGCTTCAACGCCACCCCACGATGCGCGTGTTCCATCGCCTGATGGATTTTCACCTGCATGAAGCGGAAGATGGACGAACAAAAGAGAATCTTCAGGGATTGCGCGACATGGTAGGCGAACAGATTCGCACCAAACCGCGCTATAACTGCCGCAAGTGTGGCTTCGCGTCGCAATCGCTCTATTGGCAATGTCCTTCCTGCCGCACCTGGGCTAGCATCAAGCCGATCCGTGGGCTCGACGGCCAGTAGCGTTTCACGATATCGATCTAGTGTTATTTAACGCAATTTAGTTACAACATACTAATAACTGCGCGCGATTTCGGTGCCAGCCAGCGTCTTTAAACGCATTGGTCTTCAGGCGGCTGGGATTTCAGGAGCGGGGCATGTAGAATGCGGCGGGAATTTTGGCTTCGAAAGAAACAGGGTGACGAATGAAAAACGAAAATCTACAGCAAAAGAATCAAACGGTATCATCCCCGATTGTAGTCGCGCTGGACTATGCCAGTCAGCAGGCGGCGCTGTCGTTTGTTGATCGTATCGATCCCCAGGATTGCCGTTTGAAGGTAGGTAAAGAGATGTTTACCTTATTCGGCCCACAGTTCGTGCAGACATTGCAACAGCGCGGCTTTGATGTGTTTCTCGATCTGAAATTCCACGATATTCCAAACACTGTCGCTCACGCCGTTGCGGCCGCGGCCGATCTTGGCGTGTGGATGGTGAATGTCCACGCCAGCGGTGGTTCGCGCATGATGACCGCGGCGAAAGAAGCGCTGGTGCCGTTTGGTAACGATGCGCCGCGGCTAATTGCCGTAACCGTGTTAACCAGCATGGACGAAGATGACCTGCGCGGGCTTGGTATTACCGTCAGCCCAGCAGAGCAGGCGGAACGACTGGCTGTGCTAACGCATAACAGCGGGCTGGATGGCGTGGTGTGTTCCGCGCATGAAGCGCAGCGGTTGAAGCAGGTATGCGGTCAGGCATTTAAATTAGTCACGCCAGGAATTCGTCCGGCGGGCAGTGACGTTGGCGATCAGCGCCGTATTATGACGCCGATTCAGGCACAGCAGGCTGGCGTCGATTATATGGTGATTGGGCGTCCGATCACCCAATCAGCGGACCCAGCGCAGACGCTGCGTGAGATTCGCGCCTCACTGCTAAATGGTGCGTCATCATGAGCATGCGTCGTGACGAAAATAGCCAGTTGGTTTACTCCACGGAAACCGGGCGTATTAAGCCGGAAGAAGAACAAGTAGCTCGGCCAAAAGGCGACGGCATTGTGCGCATCCAGCGTCAGACCAGCGGGCGCAAAGGAAAAGGCGTATGCCTGATTAGCGGTCTCGATCTTGATGATGCTGCGCTGGATAAGCTGGCGGCTGAATTAAAGAAAAAATGTGGCTGTGGCGGTTCAGTGAAAGACGGCGTGATCGAAATCCAGGGAGATAAGCGCGACCTGCTAAAACAGCTGCTGGAAGCGAAAGGAATGAAAGTTAAGCTGGCTGGCGGCTAAAGCACATGCAGCTTGAAGTATGACGAGTATAAAAAAAGCAGCAGGTTTACTCCCGTGAACCTGCTGCCCACAAATTCGTTATTTATCGACCTGACGGCCAATCAGCCCGCCGATAGCTGCACCGCCCAGTGTTCCTAATGTTCCGCCATCCGTTAAGATAGCCCCACCTACTGCACCCGCACCGGCACCAATCGCGGTATTACGGTCACGTTTGGACATGTTTGAACAGCCTGCAAGCGTTACAGCAAGCGTAATTGCCAGAGCGGCTGTTGCAAAACGTTTGTTTAATTTCATCTTTTTCCCCTTTCTGCTCTTGGTCTCACGTTTCTTGTGAGGAAATATCGAACAATGTGCTTTTTACGGTATTAAATAAAAAAACCGAGCCTTTTACCGCTTTATGACAAGTATAATCATCGGGAAAAACGGCAACAGGTAAAAACTCTTAATTCCCCTGCGTTATGTTAACGATAGCAATAATTGATAAATTTGGCTGTTTTTTAATCAATCCTGTGGAGTGTCTCTTTCTTTTTCCCATAGCAGAACACCGCTAGGTCTTTAGCGATTTAGCCCATAGCGACGAACTCGTCAGGCCGCGAGAATGGTGTTATCGCGCCGATGGAGGCTGACTATGTTAGAAACGCTAAAAAAACAGGTATTGGAAGCCAATCTGGCCTTGCCGCAGCACAATCTGGTGACGTTTACCTGGGGAAATGTCAGCGCGGTCGATCGACAGCGCGGCCTGATGGTGATCAAACCTTCCGGCGTGGAGTATTCGGCCATGACGCTGGAGGACATGGTTGTGGTTGAGCTGGAAAGTGGCAAGGTGGTGGAGGGGACGAAGAAACCCTCGTCAGATACCGATACCCATCGTGTGCTGTATCTGGAATTTGCCGATATCGGCGGTATTGTGCATACCCATTCCCGTCATGCCACGATCTGGGCGCAAGCCGGTAAAGATATCCCCGCCTGGGGAACGACGCACGCGGACTACTTTTATGGGCCTATTCCCTGCACGCGTCTGATGTCGGATGCGGAAATCAACGGGCGCTATGAGTGGGAAACGGGAAGGGTGATCGTCGAAACTTTCCGCCAGCGTGGCATTTCTCCGGTGGATGTCCCTGCCGTCTTGGTTAACTCACATGGCCCCTTTGCGTGGGGGAAAGATGCAGATAACGCGGTGCACAACGCCGTTGTTCTGGAAGAGCTTGCCTACATGGGGATTTTCTCACGCCAGTTAACGCCTCAGTTGGGCGAGATGCAGCAAACGCTGTTGTATAAACACTACTTACGCAAGCACGGCAAGAACGCGTATTACGGACAATAAACCGCAGTGTTCCTTCCTCATGCCCTTTAAGCCACATAGCGCCGCAAATGCGGCGCTATTGTTATTTTTGGGGCTTGGGTGTCGGCCAGTGATGGCACGCCATAAAAAATCCCTCCGCGAGGGAGGGATTGGAGAAGATGTATCGATGATGCTTAAGGCTGAGCGCCGTCTCGTAAGACAATCGGGCTCTCTTTTGCCGTTGGGGCATCGCTATTCATCGCACGACGAATGACGAAGAAGGCGGAAACCAGCATTGTCACCGCCACCAGCATGAAGAACCCGCACAGCGCGGCGTTGATCTGATTACTGAAGACGATAGTTTCCATGTCTTTAATCGATTTGGCTGGTGCAATCAGCGTATTCTGTTCAATACCTGCCGCGAAGCGTTTTGCCTGAGCCAGAAAGCCGATGCTCGGTTTTTCATGGAAAATTTTCTGCCAACCCGCCGTCATCGACGTAATAAACAGCCAGACAGTAGGCACGATAGTCACCCACGCATAGCGCTGTTTCTTCATCTTAAACAACACCACGGTGCCGAGAATCAACGCCATCGAGGCCAGCATCTGGTTACCGATACCGAACAGCGGCCAGAGCGTGTTGATGCCGCCCAGCGGATCGATCACGCCTTGATAGACGAAGAATCCCCAGCCGGAAACGGCGACGGTGGTACCGGCCAGATTCCCCAGCCAGGAACGGCTGTTCGCTAATCTGGGAATCGCAATACCGACCAGATCCTGCACCATGAAGCGACAGGCGCGCGTTCCGGCGTCAACCGCGGTCAGAATGAACAGCGCTTCAAACAGAATCGCGAAGTGATACCAGAATGCCATCATTGCCCGGCTGTTAAAGATTTCGGTGATGATGTAAGCCATACCGACCGCGAAGGTCGGTGCGCCACCCGCACGGGAAAGAATAGAGGCTTCGCCAACGTCATTGGCAATGGCGCTCAATTCCTGCGGGGTAATCACAAATCCCCAGTTATTGATGGCTAGCGAGGCACTCTCAACCGTGGTGCCGATCAAGGCGGCGGGTGAGTTCATGGCGAAGTAGATACCCGGTTCAATAACCGAGGCACAAATCAGCGCCATGATCGCCACGAAGGATTCCATCAACATTGCACCATAGCCGATGAAGCGGATATGGCTTTCACGTTCAACCAGCTTCGGCGTGGTGCCGCTGGAAACCAGCGCATGGAAGCCGGAAATCGCGCCGCAGGCGATGGTGATAAACAGGAAGGGGAACAGCGTACCGGAGAAGACTGGGCCGGTGCCGTCAATAAAACGAGAAACGGCAGGCATTTTCATTTCCGGCATGGCGAACACAATACCGAAGGCCAGCCCGACAATGACCCCGATTTTCAGGAACGTAGAGAGATAATCACGCGGTGCCAGCAGCAGCCAGACGGGCAGGACTGAGGCCACGAAGCCATAAATCACCAGAACCCAGGTGAGTGACGTCCCTTTCAATGTGAAGAACGGTCCCCAGTAAGGGTGTACGGCGATGTTACCGCCGTAGACAATCGCCAGCATCATCAGCACAAAGCCGATGATAGAGACTTCAGCGATTTTGCCCGGACGTAAAAAGCGCATGTAAACGCCCATGAAGAGCGCGATAGGGATGGTGGCGGCAATGGTGAACAATCCCCACGGACTTTCTGCCAGCGCTTTAACGACAACCAGCGCCAGCGCCGAGAGAATGATGATCATCACGCCCAGCGCACCGAGCATGGTGATAATACCCGCGAACGTGCCCAGCTCCTGTTTTGCCATCTCACCCAGAGAACGACCGTCCCGGCGGGTTGAGATAAACAGCACCAGAAAATCCTGCACCGCACCCGCCAGCATGACGCCGACCAAGATCCAGATCGTACCGGGGAGGAAGCCCATCTGTGCGGCGAGAATCGGCCCGACCAGCGGACCGGCCCCAGCGATGGCGGCGAAGTGGTGGCCGAATAGGACCCATTTATTGGTGGGAACGTAATCCAGACCGTCGTTATGACGCTCCGCCGGTGTCAGTCGGCGATCGTCGAGCTCAAACACTTTTTTGGCGATAAACAGGCTGTAAAACCGATAGGCGATGCTGTAACACGATACTGCCGCGATAACCAACCACACGGCATTGACGTGTTCACCGCGGCTTAGCGCCAGCGTGGCGAACGAAAAGGCGCCCGCCAGGCCGACTAGCAGCCAGATCACAATGCTCTTTACGTTACTCATAACAACGGCTCCTTCGTTATTCAGAAAAGGTATACCGTAATACTTCAAGCTGCATGTGCGTTGGCAATACTCGGCTCATTTCTGAGCCTCGCCCTGAAGGGCCGCCGCAAGCGGCGTTCAAATCGGCTTAGCCGATTTGTCCTTACTCACCCCAGTCACTTACTTGTGTAAGCTCCCGGGGATTCATGCGGTTGCCGCCTTCCTGCAACTCGAATTATTTGAGGTATATGGCGCGGGTGTTAATGCAATTTAACCATAGTGGGTTTAATGGCGAAGAGAAGGGAATGGATGAGAAAATGTGAGCGAAGGTGAATTTTTGTAAAGAAACTTAAAGGGTAAACAATGGCTAACGTGCGAGAACGGCCCCCCAGTTTGTAACGCGTCCCTGTTGCCAGAGACGCAGGGGCTGTGCAACACGCGTCTTAAGGCAGAACATTCCCGGCGGCGCGGTAAATTTCGTACCATTCTTCGCGGCTGAGCGACAGGGTAGACGCCGCCGCGATGTCACGGATACGTTCCGGGCTCATGGTGCCGATAACCACCTGCATCGCGGCAGGGTGACGCAAGATCCACGCGGTGGCGATCGCGGTATTGGTGACGCGATGTTGCTCGGCGATGCGATCAAGGGTGGTGTTCAGTTTGGGGAATTTCTCGTTATCGAGGAAAACGCCGTCAAAAAAGCCGTACTGGAAGGGTGACCAAGCCTGAATCGTCATGTTATTCAGACGGCTGTATTCCAGAATCGCGCCATCGTGATTCACCGATGCCGGGTTCGTCATATTCACGTTAAGGCCGGCATCAATCATGCCTGTATGCATGATGCTGAACTGCAACTGGTTGGCGATCAGCGACTGGCGTACGGATTTTTTCAGCAGTTCAATCTGCAACGGATTCTGATTGCTGACGCCGAAATGGCGCACTTTTCCGCTGCTCTCCAGCTCATCGAAAGCGGCTGCGACTTCATCGGGTTCAAACAGCGTGTCCGGGCGGTGCAGCAGCAGCGTATCAAGATAGTCCGTTTTTAAACGCTGTAGGCTACCTTCGACGGAGGCGATGATGTGCGCCTTAGAGAAGTCAAAGAAGCCCTGACGAATACCGCATTTGGATTGCAGAAAAATTGATTCACGGCGGATGGCGGTCTTCTGTAAGCCGGCGGCGAAAATCTCTTCCGACAAACCTGAGCCATAGATATCGGCGTGATCGAAGAAATCGATGCCCGCCTCGACGGAAGCATTGAGGATATCAGCCGCTTCACTCGTGCTTTTCTTTGCCATTCGCATACAGCCCAACGCAATGTTGGAAGCCTGTATCGCGGATGTACCGATTGTCATTTTCTTCATCGGGAACACTCCTGTGATGAGGGTTGCACGTCCGCCGAGATGACTCGGCGGCATGGCACTTAGGCGGCAGGTTTTGCCACGATGCTGCGGGTTTCCAGACGAACTTCAGCGATGACCACGTCCAGCGTATCCCCCTGACGATAAACCACGTCGCCTTTCACTGAGAGGGTGCCCATTTCCTGACTGCACACCAGCTCATCGCGCACAGCGTGGATAAAGGAGGACGGGATAAATGCGACAGCGCCGTTATCCAGCAGGCGAACGCGCAGGCCACCGCGCGTGACGTCAATGATTTCCGCATTGAAGCGACTATCCGTACCGGCTTTATCTTTGAGGTAGCGGGCGTACAGCCAGTCGCCGACATCACGCTCAGCCATACGATTAAGGCGGCGGCGTTCGGCCAGTTGTACGGTGACGTCGTCCTGCGGTTTTTCCGCGGCCTGTCCGGTGATAACCGCTTTCAACAAACGGTGGTTCACCATATCGCCGTATTTACGGATCGGCGATGTCCAGGTGGCGTAGGCTTCGAGCCCCAGACCAAAGTGCGGCCCCGGCGTGGTGCTCACTTCCGCGAACGACTGGAAGCGGCGAATGCGGCTGTCCAGGAACTGCGTCGGTTGGGCATCCAGCTCGCGGCGCAGCGTACAGAAGCCACCCAGCGTCAACAATGCTTGCGCGTCGGCTTGAACACCGTGGGTATCCAATACGGCAACCGCTTGTTCGATCGAGGCAGGATCGAAGCCGTTATGCACGTTATAGATGCCGAAGCCCAGCTTATCGCGCAGCACAATGGCCGCACAGACGTTGGCCGTAATCATGGATTCTTCAACGATACGGTTAGCGATGCGGCGATGTTCAACCACGATATCCAACACGTCGCCTTTCTCACCCAGCAGGAAGCGGTAATCCGGGCGATCTTTAAACACCAGCGCGTGAGTGGTGCGCCATTCGCTACGAGCCAGACAGAGACGTTGCAGCAAACGAATTTGTTCGGCAATCGCGTCATTTTGCGGCTGCCATTCACCTTGATCTTCCAGCCAGTCAGAGACGTTGTCATACGCTAACTTGGCTTTGGATTCGATCCAGGCGGCAAAGAAGTGAATGTCGTCACCCAGTGCACCGTCGGTGGCAATCGTCACGCGGCAGGCGAGGACAGGACGACGTTCGTCCGGGCGCAGGGAACAGATATCGTCCGACAGCGGGCGCGGCAGCATCGGGATGTTGAAGCCAGGCAGATAGTTGGTGAAGGCGCGCTGGCGTGCAATGTTGTCCAGCTCGCTACCCGCCGCGACATACGCAGTCGGGTCGGCGATAGCGATGGTTAATTGCAGCGAACCATCACCGTTGTCCTGCACGTACAGCGCATCGTCCATATCTTCCGTGCTGGCGCTGTCGATAGTGACAAAGCTCAGCGCGGTGAGATCTTCACGGACGAGTTCGCCGTCATGGCGCTCAGTCGTTTCAACCTTTGGGGCTGTGCGCTCCAGATTATGACGTGACAATGTCACCCACCACGGCACCAGCGGGTCATTGCCCGTGGTGATGTACTGCGTCAGTTCAGCATGAAATCCACGGTCGCCCTTCAACGGGTGACGGCGCATTTCGGCTACGGCCCAATCACCTTCCTGAAAATCGTGCGTGACATCGCGCGCGGCGCGGCAAGGGATGGCATCTTTCAGCAGCGGGTGGTCAGGCGTAATGGATAAGCGATCGTCTTTTTTATGGATGCGCCCAACAAATCGGGTCAGGAAGGGTTCGATCAGCGTTTCTGGCTCGACAATTTCCCGCTCTTTTTCCGTATGCAGGGTGGCGGTAATCCGGTCACCGTGCATCACTTTTTTCATGTGCGGAGGGGGAATGAAATAGCTTTTTTGTCCGTCAGCTTCAAGAAAGCCAAATCCTTTATCGGTGCCTTTGACGACACCTTCAACACGCGGTGTCTGAGAGTGAAGTTGCTGTTTTAGCTGTGCAAGCAGCGGATTATCTTGAAACATAGCGTCCAGAAATACGGTTGTGAGTAGCTCAATTAGCGATTCACAGTTTTACTCGAATCGGGTGCTGGCGGCAAGAATAATCGGGGAAAGTGTGGTCGCAGATCGGTAGCAGAAGCGCGGATAAACCCGAGTAAAGTCAACGCTGATTTGAACGTGTCCACCTGCCGTGCACGCGACTGATTTCAAAGCACGAGTTATGAAATGGAATCTATTCCACTAGGCGTTATTGATGCAGCCAGTTTGGACACGGACAGCGCGGAAAAACCGGAGCGTACACGTAGTACGTGAGGATTTTGAGCACTGCCTAGGTTCAAAATGGCAAATAAAATAGCCTAGTGGACAGATGCTTAGGCGATACGCAGCAGAGACTCTTCTTGCGTACTACGACGAACGACAACCGGCACAGACTTAGAGGTCGGCGTGTGCGTTTCATCCCCAAAGCTGGACAGCGGCACCAGCGGGTTGGTTTCTGGGTAATAGGCCGCCAGATTGCCGCGCGGAATCGCGTAGCTCACCAGCTTAAAGCCGTTGACGATACGGGTAATGCCGTCATTCCACAGCGTTTCGATATCGACGAGATCGCCGTCTTCCAGCCCTAACGCACTGATGTCATCTGGGTGCATGAATAGCACTTCCCGCTGCCCGTACACGCCGCGATAGCGGTCATCCAGTCCATAGATGGTGGTGTTGTACTGATCGTGTGAGCGCAGGGTTTGCAGCGTAAAGGGCACGTCGCTGCCTTGTAGTTGCGGAAACAGCGTGTCGGGCAGCGCGGCATGGCTGAATTGCGCTTTCCCGTTGAGGGTATTGAAGTGCAGTTCAGCGGCGGCGTTACCGAGATAGAACCCACCCGGCAGGTCGCAATTGGCATTGAAATCGGTAAAGTTGGGAATAGTCGCGGCGATATGGTCACGGATACGTGAGTAATCGCCCGCCAGCGCCAGCCAGTCGAGCTTTTCATGACCGAACACCGCATTGGCAATCCCGGCAATAATCGCCGTTTCCGAACGCTGCAACGGCGAAAGCGGCTGCCCGACGCCCTGCGACGCGTGCACCATGCTGAAAGAGTCTTCGACGGTAATAAACTGCGCGCCGCTGGCCTGCATATCGAGATCGGTACGGCCGAGCGTCGGCAGAATCAACGCATCGACCTTGCCCGTCACCAGATGGCTGCGGTTGAGCTTGGTGCTGATATGTACGGTGAGATCGCAGCGGTTGAGCGCTTCTTCGGTGCGTGCCGAATCCGGTGCGGCGGCAGCGAGGTTACCGCCCAGCGCGATCAGCACTTTTATCTCGTCGCGCAGCATCGCTTCCAGCGCTTCTACCGTATTGTGGCCTGCGGCGTAAGGCGGTGTGAAGTTATAATGTGCCGCCAGACGATCGAGAAACGCGGCCGTCGGTTTCTCGTCGATCCCCATGGTGCGGTTGCCCTGCACATTACTATGGCCGCGTACCGGACACAGTCCCGCGCCCGGCTTCCCTAGCTGCCCGAACAGCAGTTGCAGGTTCACGATTTCCCGCACGGTGGCGACGGAATGCTTGTGCTGGGTAATCCCCATCGCCCAGGTGCAAATCACGCGCGGCGACTGCTGATAAATCGCTGCCACATAGCGCAGCTGCACTTCGCTCAGGCCGGACTGCTGTTCGATTTTCTGCCAGCTTGTGGCATCGACAGCCGCCAGATAGTCGTTCATCTGTTGAGTATGCGTGGACAAGAAATCCTGATCGAATAAACCGGCTTCCCCAGCGGACAGACGCTGGCGATGCGTTTCCAGCAGCGCTTTTACCATGCCGCGCACGGCGGCCATATCGCCGCCCAGATTGGGTTGCAGGTAGGTTTCGCTAATGGTGCCAGACATTGGCGTGAGCAGCTCCAGCGGGTTCTGCGGATTGGCAAAACGTTCCAGACCGCGCTCGCGTAGCGTATTAAACGAGACGACGTGCGCGCCTCGGTCGGCGGCGTGGCGCAGGCTGTGCAGCATGCGTGGGTGATTGGTACCAGGGTTTTGCCCGAAGACGAAAATTGCGTCAGCGTGTTCGAAATCATCCAGTCGAATCGTGCCTTTACCGACGCCGATACTCTGTTTCAGACCGATGCCGCTGGCCTCATGGCACATATTCGAGCAGTCAGGGAAATTGTTGGTACCCAGCATGCGGCCAAAAAGCTGATACAGATAAGACGCTTCATTGCTGGCGCGGCCAGACGTATAAAGCTCCACCTGATTAGGGTGTGCCATGTTACTGATGTGGCGAGCGATCAGCGCAAACGCCGCGTCCCAACTGATAGGGACATAGCGATCGCTGGCACGATCGTAGCGCATCGGGTGGGTTAAGCGCCCCTGATACTCCAGGAAATAGTTACTTTGCTGACGTAGCGTCGTGACGCTGTGGGCGGCGAAAAAATCCAGATCGACCGCTTTGCGTGTCGCTTCCCAACTGACCGCTTTCGCGCCGTTTTCACAGAAGCTGAATGTGCTGCTGTTGTCATCACCCCAGGCACAGCCGGGGCAGTCAAATCCTTTCGATTTATTGACCCGCAACAAGTTTCGGATATTTTTCAGCGCTTGCTTGCTGTCGAGAACAAAACGCGTGGTGGCTTCCAACGAGCCCCAGCCGCCAGCCGCATTGCGGTATGGCTTGATGGATGGTTTGAATTTCATGTTCGAATCCGCAGGTGATAATGTTGTTTTTATGTGAGCAAAATTTTAAATGTTTGCTCTTGAAATGAAGTTTAGGTGTCGTCGGCGATCGCGTCTAATCAAATGCGGCTATGGTGGGATAGAGGCGGTTTATCGGTATATACTCCGGGCTTACCCACTACTGTGTCTGACGATCGAGCCTGACGATGGATATTAAGCAACTGCAATACCTGTGCAATCTGGAGAAAGAGCGCCATTTTGGCCGGGCAGCGGAAGCCAGTTTTGTCAGTCAGCCCACGCTCTCCATGCGGTTGAAAAATCTGGAGCGAGAGCTGGATCTGGCGTTAATCAATCGGGGTAACAATTTTGAAGGCTTTACCGCCGAAGGTGAACGCGTGCTGGCCTGGGCGCGGGAAATCGTCTCGGTTTATCAGGGGCTAAAGCTGGAAGTCGCGTCGCTGAAACGCGGTGTGAGCGGCGTATTGCGCATCGGCGCAGTGCCGCAAAGCAGTATCGCGCTGTCGAGCCTGCTGGCAGCGGTGAACAAGGTTTACCCGCAGCTGGATTTTCAGATCTCGCTGTTCAGTGCGGATCAACTGCTGGAAGCGCTGAATGCGCATTCGGTGGATGTCGGCATCGGCTTTTTTGAGTTTTCGACGCTAGAGGAGCTGCACTTTCAGGCGTCGCCGTTGACGGAGCAGGGTGTTGATCTCTTGTTCCATCCGCACCATTTCCCACAGCTGGTAGGGGAGACGCCGCTGCCTCTCGCTGCGCTTTCTGAGGTTCCGCTCTGTTTGGCGGAGGCCAGCCGCTACTTCCGTCGCTATCTGGATAGCCATTTCCGCGAAATGGGCGTTTCGCCGTGGGTTAAGGTGGAAAGCGCTTCCGTCCTGCAACTGATCCAAAGCGCCTATGTCGGGCTTGGGTGCGGCATTGTGCCCCACGGCAGCCTGATCCCGGACATGACGCCCGCATTAACGCTGCGACCGCTGCTGTTTCCGCCAATGCGCCGCCGTGCGGCTGTCGTCGTCGCCCAGGCAGGTAGAGCGACGCCGCTGGCGCAGAACTTCTTTGACGCGGCGCAGGCGTGGTTGCAGGCTCAGTCGTAGAGGCTTTCATCCTGTATCGGCGCAACGGATTTACTGGCGCGCAGCCGCCTGACGGACTGGCGAACCACCAGCGTGCCATTGAGTAGCAGGTTGCCGACGGGGGCTTCGGGGCGAATCAGGCGATATTGCAATAGCCTGACGGCCTCTTCGCCCAGCGCCTCACGCGGTACATGCACCGATGTGAGCGGCACGTCGTGAATGGCCGAGAGATTGAATCCATCCATGCTCATCACCGAGACATCTTGCGGCACGCGCAATCCTGCTTTGGTCAATGCATTGACCACCCCAACCGCGATGAAATCACCGCCTGCCAAGATCGCTGTAGGTCGCTTATCCGGCGGGCAGCGGGCTAAAAAGGCCGTCATCGCCTGTTCGGCATCCGTCGTGCTGAAATTATCTAACGCCAGCAAATTATCCTCAGAGGAAAACGGCAGATTATGGTGCTGATAGGCATCCCGAATCCCGTCCAGACGCAGCTCCATCGTGTAGCGACGCAGGCACAGCAGCGTCAACACGGTATGGTGTCCTTGCTCAAAGAGATAGTGGGCGGAGAACTCGCCTATCAAGCGATGTGCGGGTGCCACACCCGGCAATCGCATCTTACGGTCGATGCAGTTAATCAATATGCAGGGCTTACCGCTGTCCGCTGCCAGCGCGTGAATATAGGGATCGTCGATGCCGATCAGCAGCGCCGCCTCCGTAGCCGGATCGCGCATTTTGTCTAAAAAGAGCGCCGCATCGCTGTCATTTTCCTCCAACCCGCAGTAGCGCACTCGCACATCGTGTGGCTTCAGGGCATCAATGATGCTCTGTACCACCTTGTGATAGAAGATGTCGGACCGAATATCAAACGCGCGCGGTGGGGCAAAAATCGTGAGTCCGTTCAACAGCAGGCGACCGTTGGCGAGATCGGCCAGTACGCCGCACTGGCGGGCGCAGTTGAGAATGTCCGCTTTTGCCTGCTCGCTGGTATTGGACTGACCAGACAGCACGCGTGAGACCGTACTGATCGAGTAGCCCGTCCGCTGCGCGATTTCGCGTATTTTCAGGTTTCCTTTCATTTTGTGATCCCGTTCACCTTCGAAAATGACAAAGTTTTCATTGCTATCTGTTACCTGTTTTTAGGCGCTATAGACAGGATTTTGTCTGCATTTTGACCATAGCATGAAAATGTTTTCAAAAAAGTGAGTGTTTCACGATTTTCAATTGTTCTACTCTCATTTTGGTAAACCAATTTCAGTGATTAGATGCAATAAAAAGGGATTTAACTCAATAAATACAACGATATGAAAATGGTTTGATTACTCGGCAGGCTATAAATACAAAAATGCCGTCGAGATATCAGACCAATGTCACCCTATTTTCCTGTAAAGGAGTCACCATGAGTCTCGACATCAATTCGTCCTCCATCGCTACCAAAGGTAAACGGACAGTCAGAAACCTGCGCTGGTGGGTACTGAGCCTGTTCCTGCTCGGCGTTACCGTGAATTACATCACCCGTAATTCGCTGGGCATCCTGGCACCAGAACTGAAAACCAGTATGGGCATCACCACCGAGCAATACTCCTGGATTGTCGGTGCATTCCAGCTGGCGTATACCATTTTCCAACCGATTTGCGGCTGGCTGATCGATGTCATCGGCCTGAAAATTGGCTTTATGGTCTGCGCGGTGATCTGGGCGATGATGTGCATTTTCCACGCGGGCGCGGGAAGCTGGCTGCACCTGGCGATCTTGCGCTTCTTTATGGGGGCATCTGAAGCGGCGGCGACGCCGGCGAATGCCAAAACGCTGGGCGAGTGGTTCCCTAAAAAGGAACGCCCGATTGCGGCAGGTTGGGCCGGTGTCGGTTTCTCTATCGGTGCGATGCTGGCACCGCCGATTATCGTTGTGGCGCATGCCTATCTGGGCTGGCAGGGCGCGTTTATGTTCAGCGGCGGGCTGGCGCTGCTGTGGGTGATTCTGTGGTGGCTGTTCTACCACAACCCCGAAAATCACCCCAATTTAAGCCGTGAGGAACTGGATTTCATCCGTCAGGACAATGAGGCACCGCCGGTCAAACTGCCTTTCTTCACCGCATTGAAAACCGTCTCAAAAAACAAACGCTTTTACGGTATCGCCATTCCCGCATTTATGGCGGAGCCCGCGTGGGCCGTGCTCAGTTTTTGGGTACCGCTCTATCTGGCGAATGAACGCGGTATGGATCTGAAACAAATCGCGATGTTCGCGTGGCTGCCGTTTCTTGCCGCCGATCTTGGCAGTATCGCCAGTGGCTATCTCACCCGACTTTATACCCGCTGGTTCGGCTGCTCGCGCGTTAACTCGATTGTGGCGAGTTCGGTCACGGGCGCGTTTCTGATGCTGTCGCTGGCGCTGGTTGCCATCAGTAAAGATCCGTGGGTGGCGATTCTGCTGATTTCCATCGGCGGATTCGGCCATCAGGTGATTTCCTGCATGTTGAGCGCACTGGTGGTGGAGTCGTTTGATAAAGGACAGATGGCCACGGTGAACGGGATGCGCGGTTCGTTTGCCTGGATTGCCAGCTTCCTGTTCTCGCTGTTGATTGGCGTCACCGCCGACAAAATTGGGTTTAACCCGCTGTTTGTCGCGATGGGATTCTTCGATTTGATCGGTGCCATCTTCCTGATCGCATTTATTGCTGAACGTTGCGGGAAAACGCGGTCGCAGGCATAACGGCTCATTTATTTTTTCCTGAAAAGGACGCTGTATGAAAACGTTGAAAAATTGGGTGTTCCGTCATCAGAGCGCCGACCATGTTGAACTGTTGGTGGACGACAAACATGTGTTTCGCCTGTACGTGCTGGAGCCGATGTTGGCTCGCGTGCTGGTTAAACAGCATGGCGAGCTGAAGCTGAACCGCACCTGGAGCATCGCGCCGCAGCAGGATGTTCCCTGGCAGGGACGCAGCCGTGAAAGCAGCGACGGTTTCAGCCTGCCGGGATTCTCGCTGGAACAGCTGGACGATGCGCTGCGTATCAGCACCGCGCGGATGCGCATTACGATTCATCAGCCGCTGTGGCTGGCATGGGAGTACCACGATGAACAGGGCGAATGGCAGCCGTTTGCCGCCGATCGACCCACCAGCGCCTATCTGCTCAACCCACACGGTGAAGGCGTGGCGCACTATCAGCGCCGTTTCCCGACAGAACGCTATTACGGCTTGGGTGAGAAGGCTGGCGACCTTGAACGCACCGGACGTCGGTTTGAGTTCCGCAATCTGGATGCGATGGGCTACAACGCGGCGAGCACCGATCCGCTGTATAAGCATGTGCCGTTTACCATTACCCGACGTGACGATGTCAGCTTCGGCCTGTTTTACGATAACCTGAGCACGACCTGGCTCGATCTCGGCAATGAGATCGATAATTATCATCTGGCTTATCGGCGCTATCAGGCGGAGGCGGGCGATCTCGACTATTACCTGTTCATCGGGCCGCGCGTGTTAGATGTCACGAAAGCATTTGTGCGCCTGACGGGGAAAACGCTCTTTGGGCCAAAATGGAGCCTCGGCTACAGCGGTTCCACCATGCATTACACCGACGCACCGGATGCGCAGCAGCAACTGATGAAATTTATCGCGCTGTGCCGGGAACATCATATTCCGTGTGATTCGTTCCAACTCTCATCGGGCTACACGTCGATCAACAATAAGCGCTATGTGTTTAATTGGAACGACGACAAAGTCCCCCAGCCGGAGGTGATGTCGCAGGCCTTCCACGATGCGGGCCTCAAGCTGGCTGCCAATATCAAACCCTGTTTACTGCAAGATCACCCGAAATACGACGAGGTGTCGGCGCAGGGGCTGTTTATCCGCGATTCCGAATCCGATGTGCCAGAGCGCTCCAGCTTTTGGGACGATGAAGGCTCGCACCTTGATTTCACCAATCCGGCAACGGTGGCGTGGTGGCAGGAGAACGTCACCCGACAGCTGTTGGAGAAAGGGATTGATTCGACATGGAATGACAATAACGAATATGAAGTCTGGGATGGTGAAGCTCGCTGTCACGGATTCGGTGAAACGATGGCGATCAAACACATTCGCCCGCTGATGCCGTTGTTGATGATGCGCGCCTCGCTGGAGGCACAGCAGCGCTTTGCTCCGACGCTGCGCCCTTATCTGATCTCGCGTTCTGGCTGTGCGGGCATGCAGCGCTACGTGCAGACCTGGAGCGGCGATAACCGCACCAACTGGCAGACGCTGCGTTACAACACGCGGATGGGAATCGGGATGAGCCTGTCCGGCCTGTTTAATGTCGGGCATGACGTCGGCGGGTTTTCAGGCGACAAGCCGGACGCCGAGCTTTTTGTGCGCTGGGTACAAAACGGTGTGATGCACCCGCGTTTCACCATTCATTCCTGGAATGACGACCATACGGTAAACGAACCGTGGATGTATCCTGCGATAACGCCCGCAATACGCAGCGCTATCGAACTGCGCTACCGTCTGCTGCCGTATTTTTATACCTTGCTATGGCAGGCCAGCGCGGACGACGAACCGATGCTGCGCCCGATGTTCCTCGACCACGAGCAGGACAGCAGAACGCTGGAAGAAACCGATGATTTCATGCTGGGACGAGACATTCTGGTCGCTAGTGTAGTTGAGCAGGGGCAGCGCCAGCGCACGGTGTACCTGCCGGCGAATACGTCAGGCTGGTACGATTTCCATTCTGGCCAGTGGTTCAGCGGCGGACAGACGATCGTGCTGGATGCGCCGTTGGAACGGCTCCCGCTACTGGTCAGAGCGGGTGCGATGATCCCGCTGTCGGCGCGAACAGCGCACGTCAGCCCGCATGAAGATGACCAGCGTGAATTCCTGCTCTTCCCGCCTGTTGCTGGCGGCACAGATAGCGGGCTGCTGTTTGAGGACGATGGTGAAACGTGGCAATGGCGTGAAGGTAACGCGCTGTGGCTGCGCTGGGAAATCCGCACGGATAGCCAGCGGATTGACGTGACGTTCACGTCGGAAGGGCGGTATCAGCTTGCCTGGCGGCACGCGACGCTGCGCCTGCCGGTGGGCGAGCAACGTCAGCTGTACATTAACGGCGTCCGCACGGAGACCTATCAACACCAATAATCAGCTCTACCCGTCATACTTCAAGCTGCATGTGCGTTGGCTTTCCTCGCTCACCCCAGTCACTTACTGATGTAAGCTCCTGGGGATTCACTGTGTCGCCGCCTTCCTGCAATTCGAATTATTTAGGGTATATACCTAATTTTTTCCTGTAACGCCTCGGTTTTATTACTGAGGCGTTTTTTGTTATGCAGAATACAAACAATAACCGATTGGTCATCTTCAGGATAATGAGATGTTAATGAAGTGAGTGAGATATTAAATATAAAAAAGAGTTGTGCGAATACCCTTAATAAAAGTGGATCTACAAAATAGTTTAAATAGTAAGAAAAGATTTTATAACAGTTAAAAAAATAGATACTTGGTAAGTAATAAGTTCGCAAATTATCAGCCAGAAAAATTAATAAAAACAAACATGGCGGCTTCTGATTCATTCGCGAACAGAGTTTTTATTTTAAGTGGAGTATTCGCTATGAAGAATAATCACCATGATCTATTTGCCGCTTTTACACTCCCCAACGGCGCAACGCTGAAAAATCGGGTACTGATGGCTCCCATGACCACCTGTAGTGGGTTTTACGATGGGAGTGTGACCAAAGAGCTGGTGGAATATTATCAGGCTAGGGCAGGCAGCATCGGCACCGTGATTGTGGAATGCTGTTTTATTGATGACAAAGGGTTGGCTTTTCCCGGTGCGATAGGAATCGACAACGACGAAAAAATTGCCGGACTGACCAAAATTGCGACGGCGATTAAAGAAAAAGGTTCGACGGCGATCCTGCAAATTTATCACGGCGGGCGGATGGTCGAACCGCGTTTCATCGGTGGCGCGACGCCGGTTGCTCCGAGCGCCATTGCCGCGCCGCGCGCGGGTGCTATCGTTCCGGTTGCACTGTCGGGCGACGAGGTTGAGGCCATGATCGGCAAGTTTGGCGATGCCGTTCATCGTGCCATTCAGGCGGGTTTCGATGGCGTGGAAATTCACGGCGCGAATACCTACCTGATCCAACAATTCTATTCTCCTCACTCTAATCAGCGTTCAGATAAATGGGGCGGCAGTCGTGACAAACGCGCGGCCTTCCCGCTGGCAGTGTTGGATATCACCCACGAGGTCGCGGGTAAATACGCCGATCCTTCGTTCATCATCGGTTATCGTTTCTCGCCGGAAGAGATCGAAGAACCGGGTATTCATTTTGATGATTCTCTCTATCTGCTGGAAAAATTGGCGGCGCGTGGGCTGGATTATGTTCATTTCTCTATGGTAAATATTCTGCGCTCGTCCATTATCGAAACAAACGACCCGACCCCGCTGATTAAGAAATATGTTGCCCGCCGTTCCGTGACATTAGCGGCAGTTCCGGTGATTGGCGTAGGGGATATTGTCAATCAGGCAGACGCGGATGCGGCGCTGGAAAATGGTTATGACCTGATTGCCGTCGGCAGAGCCTGTATTGCTTATCCAGACTGGACAGATCGCATTGCCGAGCAGGAAAAACTCGATCTTTATATTGCCAGCGATAAACGTGAAGCATTAACGATCCCTGAACCGCTGTGGCGCTTTTCATTGGTTGAAGCCATGATTCGGGACGTGAATTTAACCGGTAAAAAATTTAAATCCGGGATTTATCAGGAAAATGTTCAGGATGAATGTGGCGAGCTGCGAATTGCTATCCATTTTGAGCAGAATCGGGTCGCCGATATTGCGCTGGAGAATAGCGAGATTGATGATTCACTGAAAATCAGTTTTGAAATTATCCGCGAACGCATTCTGGATACCAATAGCCCCCACGTTGATGCCGTAACGGGCGCAACGGCGCAGAGTGAAGCCATTAAAAAAGCCGTTACCAAGGCGATGGTGAAATCGAGCAAAGACGCCATTATTGCCGACGGCGGTAACCCAGACGCGCGTCGCGAAGCGGATGTGGTGGTGATTGGCAGCGGTGGCGCGGGGCTGGCGGCAGCGATTCAAGCCAGCGAAGAGGGCGCGCGCGTTATCGTCATTGAAAAGATGCCAGTCATCGGCGGCAATACCATCAAGGCCTCTGCCGGTATGAACGCGGCGGGAACCGTCTTCCAACAAAATAAAGGTATCGAAGATAGCCAGGCGCTGTTCTATGACGAAACGCTGAAAAGCGGCAAACAGAAGAACAATCCCGCACTGGTGCAATACTTCGTCGATCATGCGCCTGACGCGATCAACTGGCTGGTGCAGCACGAGATTGAACTGAGCGACATCACCACGACGGGTGGTATGAGCGTTGACAGAACGCATCGCCCTGCTAACGGCGCAGCGGTGGGCGGCTATCTGGTCAGCGGGCTGATTAAGAACCTCAATAAATACAATATTGAGGTGCTGCTGGAAACGTCGGTAACTGAAATTGTGCAGGAGAAAGGCAAGGTTAGTGCCGTCAGAGTCGTCAATGAGGAGCAGGAAGCGAGCCTGATTGCGACAAAAACGGTGATTGTCGCCACGGGCGGTTTTAGTGCCAATCAGGCGATGGTGGAGTCATACCGCCCAGACCTGAAAGGCTTCGTCACCACCAACCACAAAGGCGCCACGGGCGGCGGCATTCGTCTGCTGGAACAGATCGGCGCGGATACGGTGGACATGGGGGAAATTCAAACCCATCCGACGGTTGAACAGACAACCTCTTATCTGATCTCCGAATCCATTCGCGGCGGCGGGGCTATTCTGGTGTCGCAGCGCGGGGAGCGTTTCTTTAACGAAATGGAGACGCGGGATAACGTTTCGTCCGCCATCGTCAACCTGCCGGAAGAATGCGCGTACATCCTGTTCGACGAGCAGGTCAGAAACCGCAATCGGGCGGTCGAAGAGTATGTCGCACAGGGGCTGACCGTCAGTGCGGGTAGCGTTGCTGAACTGGCTGACAAGCTCAATATGCCGCCAGCGGCGCTGCACGCCACGTTCGAACGTTACAATGCCTTTATTGCCGGTAAACACGATGAAGATTTTGGTCGTACCACGGGGATGCGTGATCTGCTGAATCAGGCACCTTACTACGCGATTAAAGTGGCACCGGGCGTGCATCATACGATGGGCGGCGTGACCATTAACGAAAAAGCGGAAGTGCTGAATCGCCATAAAGAGACGATCTCTGGGGCTTATGCCGCAGGGGAAGTGGTTGGCGGGATCCACGGGGCGAACCGCATTGGCGGCAACGCCGTAGCGGATATCATTATCTTCGGTATTCAGGCGGGGATTCAGGCAGCGGCCTATGCGCGGGCACCGCGTCGTTCCGATGCTTTTCCGACGAAGGCGCGCAAGGCAAAGTTTGCGAAAGCTGTGGCGAAAACGGCTGAAAATCAGCCGATGCTGGTAGCCGAGTAAGTGATAGAAAAGAACGTGATAAAAGAGTAGTGCTAATGGCGGGCGTCTGAAAGGGCGCTCGCGATTTTTCCGACCGTTTCCTCTCTGTACCGCCATTCGATCATGGGAGTCACCGTATGCCTTCTGTCGATAACGCTTACGCCTATTCCGTTCACCTGATGGGCAGCCCCATTCTGCTCAAACTGTTTGTCCATGATGAAACCCCGGTCAGGCAGGTTTTCCAACGCATCAAGCAGCTTGAAGACTTGCTAACCGTTAATCGAGCGCAGTCAGAAGTGATGAGCATCAACCATGCGGCGGGGAGAGGATACGTTTCGGTCAGTCCAGTTGTCTTTGAGTTGATTAAGCGCGCCAAAGCGGTGAGTCTGATTGAAAACAGCGGCTTTAACGTCGCGATTGGCCCCGTCGTGAAACTATGGAAAATCGGTTTTAGCGGCAGCACGGTGCCTGACAGCGAATCGATACAACGGGCGCTGGCATTAACGCATCCCGAGCGCATTATTCTCAGAGAGCAGGACTGCGCCGTGATGCTAGAAAGCGCGGGAATGGAGATCGACCTGGGCGCGATTGCGAAAGGCTATATCGCCGATATCGTCCGAGACGTCCTGCATCAACATGCGATTCAGGATGCGTTGATCAATCTGGGGGGAAACGTGCTCGCTATCGGCAGCGCGTTGACGGATGAACAAGGGCTATGGAGCGTCGGGTTACAGAAGCCTTTCGCGGATCGCGATAGCCTGTTGGGCATTATTAAAGTGAAGAACAAATCTGTGGTGACATCCGGCATCTATGAACGTTTTTTTACCGTGGACGACCGTATTTATCATCATATTATCGATCCCCGGACGGGGTATCCGCTGGATAATGAGTTGCACAGCGTAACGGTTATCTCGAACGACTCTCTCGACGGCGATATCTACACCACGTTGCTTTATGGTTTGGGCGTCAGCGCAGGCATTCACTTTCTACAAAATCGGCCGGATATCGAAGCCATCTTTGTGACGAAAAATAAAGAGATCATCTTTTCTTCTCAACAACATTGTGTGTTTAATTTGCGAGATGACAGTTACTTCGTCCATATCAGGTAATAAATATCAAGCAGTATCGGTTTTGACGATAACTCGCTTATCATTAGTGGCAATTGGGTTTGTTGTAGTCATAGGTTTTTTTGATATACTTGGCTAATGCACTAATAGATAATGGCTTAATATAATTATTGAGCCATTATCTTCTTTCTAAGAGATTACTTATTATTCTTTAACTGTAATTGTTGGATCCCACTGGAAGTAACCATAAAGTTCTTGGTCTCCGCCGTGTGGTCTATAGTACAATGCAAATTGTATTTGGTAATGCTCTGTTCCTACGTCATTTACAATTGCCTGAGCATACCAGTGTTTTCGTTCAGCGAATGTAACAGGGAGAGATGAATTACTATTTGTTGGGCTTGGTTCTGATTCTACACGAGCGCTATTAATGAATTCAAGGCCTGCAAAAACAGTTTTTCCTGCATATTTAGGCAACCCATAAATCAAAACGCCTGAGTCTGAGTTGTCAGATTCTGATATACCTGTCCAGCGAATAACATCATCGCGATTTGCTTGCACATTGAGGTCGCTGGTTCCATTTCCTGATAGGGTGGACTGGCTAGGTGCAACCATGTATGCGTATTTGTGAGCGATCGATTTTGGATGTTTTTCATCTCGACTAACAGCATTAAGTGGGAAATCATTAATAACACTATCTGTATCAATAATGACTATAATGTTGATAACATTATTAGTTGAGTTACTTGGAGTGATGTTACTCATGAAGTATCCTTTTTTAATTTTTAATAATTGCGAAAGGGAATATTACGCAATAGGAGGTGAGTTTATTTAAGGGCTGGTCAATCTGCCCTGCTATTGATACTAGTTGCGTTGTTTTATTTTTGCAATAACAACGTGGAATTATTTTTTTAATTTATCGGCTAAGGTATTTATTATTAGTTGGGTTATTTTATCTTTGTTGTTTTTTTTAATGTAATTTATTTTTACTCTAAATAATTCGAATTTCAGACAGATGAAAGAAGATGGTCAGATTTGTCGGGAACGAGTTTGAACATCCAACGGCTGGCTTTCGGTGAGAGATGTCTCGCCTCTCAAGAGAAGTAAAGGGAAGACTAAAAATATATAAAATATTGTTAAAAACCAGTTGGTTAAAAACCAACTGGCTTCACGTCTGGGAGGTTTTTTTTACAGTAAAGTGAAAAGAAAAAATTATTATTTAACTGATGACATTGACTGACGTCGCCATTTGGAAATAAGAGTAAAGTACTTGGTCGCCACTTGTCGGTCTATTGTATAATGCGAATTGAATGTAATACTCTTCTTTTCCTTTCATCTGCACTGTTGACTGCATATACCAGTGTTGTTGTTCAACAAAAGAGGGGGGGATCGGTTTTGTTGCGCCTGGCTCCATTGCAGAACGTTTTCTTTTGTTAAAATCCGGAACTTTGAATGCGTCAACGCCTGATTTTTTACTTATCTGATGGATTAAAACACTCGAGTCTGAGTTAGATGACTCGGACATGGCAGACCAGCGAATAATATCATCGATATTTGCTTTTACACTAAGATTTCCGGTTCCAGAACCAGCAATAACTAAAGAGCTTGTTGTTACCATATAAGCAAAATTATTGCTAATTAATGTCGGTTTTTCTATGTCAGTACTGGGCTTTATTGTGCTATCGCTACAGATGGCGTCTGTATCGAAAATGGTGATTATATTAATAATTTTATGGCTTGAGTCTAGGGTGGTAATCATATTTACCTCATTTTATTTTAATTAAAGACCTAATTATTTTTGATGTGGGTTGTTTCATTTTTATGGATTTTGCTACACCTGCAATTAAATATTAGATGGTTTTTATATTTTTGCATAACAAATGCATTGTATTTTTAAATTATATGAGTCTTGACTTTGGTAGGTGTGGGGGTTATATCAATAAGTTAAAGTATAGAGTTATTTTTCATCTAACAATAATTATTTCCGAGTGTGGGTAAAAATAGTGTGGTGTTTCCAGTTGATTTATCCTTATATATAATTTCTTTCTTAAGGTTCTCTCATGTTCTGCATTAATGTTAATTGTCTACGTTATCAGTCCCCTAATATTCTGGCCTGTTGCTCATGCTGAAGTGGGGCCTATCGATGAAACATGTTATGTTGTCGGCAGTAAAGTCCGTTAGTCTTGCTCTCCTGAAATCTGTTGGGGTAACCTCTGTTGCGATGATATAACGATAGTTTTACACCATCGTGTTTTTGTAGCTGTTTTCCTTTTGGACGTGTTCTGTGCCACGAAGGCAGCGAGAATCCAACAGACAGGGCAGGAGAATACCCATGTATCAACACAGAGACTGGCAGGGCGCGCTGCTTGATTTTCCAGTAAATAAAGTCGTTTGCGTCGGAAGTAACTACTCAGAACACATTAAAGAAATGGGTAGTGCGGCCCCGAGTGAGCCCGTGTTATTCATCAAGCCTGAAACCGCACTATGTGACTTATGCCAGCCCGTTGTCATCCCCAAAAATCTGGGATCGGTTCACCATGAGGTCGAGCTAGCTGTACTCATCGGTATGCCGTTAAAGCAGGCTAATGAAGAGCGCGTTGCCCGGGCGATTGCGGGTTATGGTGTGGCGCTGGATCTGACGCTGCGTGATTTGCAGTTCGACTTCAAAAAAGCGGGTCAGCCGTGGGAAAAAGCTAAAGCGTTTGACGGTTCCTGCCCGATCTCCGGTTTTATTCCGGTTGCCGAGTTTGGCGATCCGCAGCTAACCGAACTGGGTGTAAAAGTGAATGATGAAGTGCGCCAGCAGGGTAACACACGTGATATGATTACGCCGATTCTGCCGCTGATTGCCTACATGAGCCGTTTCTTTACGCTGCGCGCGGGCGACATTATTTTGACGGGTACCCCAAAAGGGGTCGGTCCGATTCTATCTGGCGATATGCTGACGATTACGGTGAATGACCGGACGTTGAGTACACGTGTTATTTAACGCTCTGGCTGCCCGTGTTGAACGACGGGCAGCAACACTTCCCGCTTTTGCAACGACACCGCTGCGCCTGCCAGAATCACGTATTCTTATTTACAACGTTATCGATTTATCAACTTAAGTTAACTGGAAGAGACATGACTGAACGCCCTTTTTGGCAGCAAAAAACGTTGTCTGAGATGTCTGACGATGAATGGGAGTCGCTGTGCGATGGCTGCGGTCAGTGCTGTTTGCATAAACTGATTGATGAGGATACGGAGGAAATCTATTTTACCAACGTCGCCTGTAATCAACTGAATATTAAAAGCTGCCAGTGTCGTAACTATGAGAAACGCTTCGAATACGAACCGGACTGTATCAAGCTAACGCGCGAAAACCTGCTGACGTTTAACTGGCTGCCGGCGACCTGTGCATATCGCCTGATCCATGAACGTGAAGATTTACCGCAGTGGCATCCGTTGGTCAGCGGCACTAAGACGGCGATGCACCGAGAACGTATCTCCGTGCGGCATATCGCTGTACGTGAGAGTGAGGTGGTGGACTGGCAGGATCATATACTGAATAAACCGGATTGGGCTAGGTAACTATATGATGAATATGGATATTGTATCTACTGATTTGATGCTTAGGGCATAGGTGGGACAATATCTGTCAAAATACTTGGTTGATCAGCATCGTTGTCACTCATCCATTTGCCATAAACGCTATAAACCATTTGTGCAGCTGCATGCCCATTTAGTAGGCGATGGTACTCGCCACGTGATAGAGGATCGGGTTCGTTCTTTGACTTTTCAGCGGCGTGATTCCTAAGAATGAGGGTTTTTGGATGTAACCGCTTTTCTCAGCACAATCCAACATTCCAGAAGAGCAGGTTAGGTAAACATTGACCGTCCGCACTGTGCGCCTTTCTTACTACGTACGGCATACTGAATTTTTGCTGGTAGCCAATGGAAGGCTTTCCGCGAGGAAAATCGCTGATATAACTACCATTATCGTATTGGAAGTGGCCGCCAAAAGCAGTCCAGCTAAAGCGTGTCTGCTGGTAACCAACTACCGCGCCTACTTTATAATTAGGGCGTTTTACCAGCCATGCTTTGGCATTGACATCAAATTCATTAGCATAATTAAGGAGGGTATTCGGGCTGTTTGACCAGTGAGTCCAATGTGACTGGCTGGCATCGAGCCAGTCGTAATCATCCATTCCCGCTCCACTTGAGGCGAATGTAGTCCAGCCCCTTGCGTTCAGCGTCAACCAAAAATGCGGATCCCAGGATATATCACCTTTAATGATGGCCGTATTGTTGATCTTCCAGTCGAGCTCGCTGAGCTTTCTGCTGGTATTGGTGTCATACACATACTCTTTGGACTCACCGGCAAGCCAACCCAACGAGGTACTGACGGTTATGCTATCGGCAGAAGGTTCTTTTTCATTTTGAGCTAGGGTGACATTAGTCGCCATCAAACCTAGAATGCCCAACGCTATCATGTAGTTATTCATTATTAACTATTCCTTTGACACTAGATGAAGATTTGCTTTCAGGTCAGTCAGACCTGAAAGCAAATAGGTTGCCGACAAAGGCAACCTATTTGTCTATAAAACATCAAATTGAAACAAGAAGCCCCTCAATCTGAATGTCTCAGAAGGGGGGCTTTTGGATGCCGCCCAATACGGCGATGAAAAGGTTGATATTGCCTAACATCTTTGTTTCTCCTGAATAAATCTATTGCGATAGCGATACCTTATTGGGTGAAAAGCCGTTGTTGATCTGCGGTATGAACTCTAGGGATAAGTGGCGTCCTAATGAAGAAAAAATGCTCAGAAAGGGATAGGTGGTTTACATATCGTTGAGATGGAACTGAAATGCTCATCTTTTTTGCCAACTACGTCACATTTTCCTTGTGCGAATCATGATGTTGCCTCCAGCACAAATCGTGACGTGTTGTATGATTTTAAAGCAGTTAAATCAGAAGGAGGGAGAGCATGTGATTAACTTTGAGAAAATTATTCTTGAGTACAGCGAGCAGTACACCGACTTTGCTGCCTCCACCATTGCTTTTATGGAAAATCAGGAAAAAAAGATCGACGCTGATGAAATATCGCGAAGAATCCCGCAGGAAAAGAGGCTTTTTTTAACGAACGCTTAGGCCATTATCGCGATATTTACCAACCACAGCAGTGAGAGTGGGTATACAGCGTGGAAACAGAAAAGCCCGACAAGATGTCGGGCTTTTCTGTTTCTGTGTGAATCGCCTTCTGTATTAATCCGATTATGGATTAACGGCTGAAGAGGTCGCGGCGCTTAGGGCGGAAAGGCTGAGCGATCAATACCAGCACGGCAATCAACAGATAAGCGGCAAAGATGCCAAGCAGCCACTGCGGCATTTCCATCGAAAGGAATTCCCACTGACGCACTGAGCAATCACCTGTTGCATTGAAAATGGCTGGAAGCCATTTATCTAAAGGTAGCCATGACGGGAAGCTGACAAAGAAATCACAGGTGGTAAACGGCGACGGATTTAACAAAATATCCGTGTGTTTCCATGCCAGTCGGAACCCTTCATAAGAACTGTATATCCATAGCGCGATGGCCGGGTAACGCAACGCCGTTGATGGCGCGATGGCACCAACAATGCCTGCGGCGAACACGCCCCACAGCGCACAACGCTGATAGATACACAGCACGCACGGTTTTAATAACATAACGTGCTGAAAATAGAGCGCGACCAATTCCAACGCTAAAGCAGTAAACGCCAGCAGCAGCCACGCACCACGCCCGCGTGAACAACTATTAAGAAATCGCAACATAAAAATATTCCATGCTAAACATGATTAAAGCAGCAGTGTAAACCGTTCTGGCTTCACTGCCATCATTTCACTGTGCAAAACGTAACGATATGTTTATTTGATGTTTTCCTATCATTTCATGGCGGCGAAACCGGTATTGATAACGTCATCAAGACAGAAATTGTCGCCACCGTGATTACTATACACGATCGTGATTATGAGTGATTGCCCGATAGGGTCAAATTTGGCAAAGAAATCCAATGATTATTCATCAAAAACTCAGTAAACGGCACGAGCGTGAATTCAACGCAAAACAGCCCGACCAGCGTCATTACAATAGTGTATGGCAGTGCCATGATCACCATGCGGCCGTAAGACAGACGGATAAGCGGTGCCAGCGAGGACGTTAGCAGGAACAGAAATGCGGCTTGCCCATTCGGCGTCGCAACGGAAGGCAGGTTGGTTCCGGTATTGATTGCCACTGCGAGTAACTCGAACTGGGAGCGCGAGAGTTGGCCATTTTCAAACGCGTTACGCGCTTCATTGATATAAACCGAGCCAACGAAGACGTTATCCGATATTGATGATAGCAGGCCATTGAACAGATAAAACTGCGTCAGTTGCGCACTAGCAGAAGATTGTAGGACATAGTGGATCATCGGTGAAAACAACTGCTGGTCGATAATGACGGCGACGATGGCAAAGAAGACCGTCAACAGTGCGGTAAACGGCATGGCATCCTGAAATGCTTTACCAATAGCGTGTTCTTCGGTCACGCCGCAGAATGTGGTGGCCATAATAATCACAGAGAGGCCAATTAACCCAACCTCGGCCAGATGAAACGCTAGTGCAATAATGAGCCAGACGCCAATCACTGCCTGCACGAGTAAACGCACGTTATCCTGCGGTGTGCGCTTTTCTGTCATGTCCCGATCGTAATCCTCAAGCACGCGGCGCACGTTATCTGGCAGGTTTACCCCATAGCCGAACAGCTTGAAGCGTTCGACCAGCACGCAGGTCAGAACACCGCAGATAAAGACGGGTACAGTCACGGGTGACATGCGCAGGAAAAAGCTGACGAAATCCCAACCGGCGCTTTTCGCGATAATCAGGTTCTGAGGTTCGCCAACCATCGTCATCACCCCGCCCAGCGCGGTACCGACGCCTGCGTGCACCATCAGACTACGCAGAAATGCACGGAATTGCTCCAGCGTACGATGATGTTCCTCGCCGTTTAACGCGCTGTCATCGCTGATATCGGCCTCGTCCTCACCTTGCTGGGAAACGAAACGGTGGTAAATACCATAAAACCCGATCGCGACGCTGATAATAACGGCAATCACGGTTAACGCATCAAGGAATGCGGAAAGAAAGGCGGCGGCGATACAAAAAGCAAGCGAAAGCAGCGTCTTGGAATGAATGCGCAGCAGTAGTTTGGTAAACACAAAGAGCAGCAGTTGCTTCATGAAGTAGATGCCTGCCACCATAAACACCAGCAGCATGAGGACTTCAATATTCCCCGTTATTTCATGCCACACCTGCTGCGGGCTGGTCATACCGATGAAGATTGCCTGTAGTGCCAGCAGGCCGCCAGGCTGTAATGGGTAGCATTTCAGCGCCATGCCTAGCGTAAAAATAAACTCCACGACGAGTAACCAACCGGCCCAAAACGGGCTGACAAAATAGAACAGCAGCGGATTAATCAGCAAGAAGCAAAAAATAGTCAGTTTGTACCAGTCTGGCGCATATCCCAGGAAATTTTTTAGCAGCGCGCGGTGGAGGGGCATGGCGATCATAATGGAAGGGAAATCCTTATTCGTTAGAATAGTTTGATGGTTTTTATCATATCGTAAAAACTTTACAAACGGGCAGAAGTCTACCGTTCTAAGGCCTGAGAGAGCGGTTTGCAGTCACAATTTTTCATTGAAATTGCCTGGTGCCCGAGTGCGGCGCTATATCATGATTCTTTCGTCTGGTATTATGACTTAGCTTTTTTCGGCAATCACCGCTACGGATTATCAAACACATGGTTATAAAGGCGCAAAGTCCGGCTGGATTCGCGGAAGAATACATTATCGAGAGTATATGGAATAACCGCTTTCCTCCTGGCTCTATTTTGCCCGCGGAAAGAGAGCTTTCCGAACTGATCGGCGTGACCCGTACTACGCTGCGTGAAGTGCTTCAGCGCCTAGCCCGCGATGGTTGGCTGACGATACAGCACGGGAAGCCCACAAAAATTAACAACTTTTGGGAAACCTCAGGGCTCAATATTCTGGAAACGCTGGCGCGACTCGATCACGATAGCGTGCCGCAACTGATCGATAACCTGCTGGCCGTGCGAACCAACATCGCTGCCATTTTTATTCGGACGGCGCTACGCCATAACCCGGAAAAAGTGCGTGATGTATTAACTCAGACAAGCGCGGTAGACGATAGCGCAGAAGCCTTTGCACAACTTGACTACAACGTGTTTCGTGGTTTGGCCTTTGCCTCTGGCAATCCGATTTATGGTCTGATCCTGAACGGTCTGAAAGGGCTGTATATTCGGGTAGGGCGCTACTACTTTTCCAATCCGGAAGCCCGCAAACTGGCGGTGAATTTTTACGGTCGGTTGGACGCGTTGCGCAGCGAAGAGCTCTACGATCAGGTGATGGATGTCGTCAGGCATTACGGTAAAGAAAGTGGGGCGATCTGGCACAGTATGCAGAGTGCGATCCCGCGGGATATTGCGGAAGTACGCCGCTAAGGCTCATACCGCAGCGTCATTGTGAAAATATGAAAAGGGGATTCAGGTTATTGCCTGAATCCCCTTTCTCTTTGGTCTTGTCGCTGATCTGTGAACCGAGTTCCGTTATGTGGCTGCCGTCCCGTTACGTGGCGGGCAGCGCTCAATCAACTCGATGCTGCCATCCGTGTTAGCCTGTTCCAGATAAACGTCAAATCCCCACAGGCGATGGACGTGCTTCAACACTTCCTGACTACTTTTATCCAGCGGTGCACGATTATGCGGAACATAGCGCAGCGTCAGTGCGCGATTACCGCGTAAATCCACGTTCCAGACCTGAATGTTCGGTTCCAGATGGCTCAGGTTGTACTGCGCGGAGAGTTCCTGTCGGATCAAACGATAGCCTTCTTCATCGTGAATCGCGGCAATTTCCAGATAATTATTGCGATCGTCGTCCAGAACCGTAAACAGCCGGAAATCACGCATCAATTTAGGCGACAGGAACTGGCTGATGAAACTCTCGTCCTTGAAGTTTTTCATCGCAAAATGCAGCGTATCGAGCCAGTCTTTACCCGCGATATCCGGGAACCAGTAGCGGTCTTCGTCCGTCGGCGACTGACAAATACGCTTGATGTCCTGAAACATCGCGAAGCCCAACGCATAAGGGTTTATCCCGTTGTAGTACGGACTATTGTACGGCGGCTGATAGATCACGTTGGTATGGCTGTGCAGGAACTCCAGCATGAAACGCTCGGTAACTCGGCCTTCATCGTAGAGATGGTTCAGAATGGTGTAGTGCCAGAATGTGGCCCAGCCTTCATTCATCACCTGAGTCTGCTTCTGTGGATAGAAGTACTGGCTGACTTTCCGCACGATACGCAGAACCTCACGCTGCCAAGGCTCCAGCAGCGGCGCGTTTTTCTCCATAAAATAGAGCAGATTTTCCTGCGGTTCTTGCGGAAAACGTCTGGCTTGTTCTGGTGCGGCACCCTGTTCGCGGCGCGGTAAGGTCTTCCAGAGATCGTTAACCTGGCTTTGCAGGTAGGCCTCACGGCTTTTTTGGCGGGACTTTTCTTCTTCGAGCGAAATCTTCTGCGGGCGCTTATAGCGGTCAACGCCATAATTCATGAGCGCATGGCAGGAATCTAACAGGCGTTCTACCTCGTCCACGCCATAACGCTCTTCGCATTGCGCGATATACTGCCGGGCAAACAGCAGGTAATCGACAATGGAGCTGGCGTCGGTCCAACTGCGGAATAGGTAATTACCTTTGAAAAACGAGTTATGCCCGTAGCAGGCATGCGCCATCACCAGCGCCTGCATCGGCAGCGTGTTCTCTTCCATCAAATACGCGATACAGGGATCGGAGTTAATGACGATTTCGTAGGCCAGCCCCTGCTGCCCGTGTTTGTAACGCTGTTCGGTTTCGATAAATTTCTTCCCGAACGACCAGTGGGCATAGTTGATCGGCATGCCTATACTAGAATAGGCGTCCATCATTTGTTCTGAAGTGATGACTTCAATCTGATGAGGGTAGGTTGCCAGACGATACAGCTTCGCCACCCGATCAATCTCATCAAGGTAAACCTGCAATAACTCAAACGTCCAGTCCGGTCCATCACTCAGGCGAAGTGTTTTTTTTACCTGATTATCCGTCGATATAGCCATCAGCGCGCCCCCTAACATAACAAGTCTGTACGTGAGATCTCGTTTACTGCCTTCCCGCTGGCTCCTGTCAAAAAATCATCGTGGTTCATTTAGTTATAGCTGAGCTTTGGAAACGCGGCAATTGACGAATTGAGCGTGTTGCTGGAGAAAGAACACTGAGGTTATGCCCTCTCATGATAGTTAGTTTGCGGCGTTAGGTTGCAGACATCTTTCTGCTAATCACGATAGCCTGCTTGGCATCACTAAGATGCAAAACTAATTCGTATTTATTTTCTTCTTGGCAATATTATACACTTGAATTTCTTGATAATGATTTTTCGGTAAAAGAGACTATTTAAAGTATAGGAATAAATGGTTAAAATTCATTAGCCATTTATTCCACTAGATGTGATTTTTTAATTAGATACAGTAATAGTCGGGTCCCATTGGAAGTAACCAAAAAGTTTCTGTTCTCCACCTTCAGGACGGTAATATACCCCAAATTGTACTTGGTACTTTTCAGTCCCTGCTTTAGTAATATCAGCTTGAATAAACCAATTAGATTGTTCCTCGAATTTTACAGGGAAAGGGCCAGTTGAGCCTGGTTTCGGTAACATGGATTTTTTCGTATACATTTTGAATGCTGCATCTGTAAACACATGTGTGCCGCCAAATTTTGGTAAATCATAAATTAAAACACTGGAATCAAAGTTATTGGATTCTGAGACTCCGGTCCAACGAATGACATCCCCTACATTGGCTTTTATATTAAGATCTGCCGTACCAGAACCTTTAATGACAGATTTATTGGTTGCTACCATGTAAGAATATTCATGACCAATTTGGGTTGGTTTCTTTTGATCCTGACTGGCGTTTCTTCCGATAAATTTACTAATAATCAAGTCAGTATCTATAACAACAGTAACATTAATAACATTATGGCTTGATCTAGTATCATTAGGATTAATTTCACTCATGGGATAACCTCACTTGTTCACGCTAAATAATATTTTATGCAATAATAATTGCATGCTATGGTTTTTTTTTTGAGAGCATATATGAATCGCTCGATTTTTATCATAGTTTGTTATTTTGTTTTTACAAAAATAAATTTTTTTATTTTTCTTATTTTGGTTATTATTTAATTGAGGTTACTTTCTTAAATTATTATATCTAGTGTATTTAAATATTAATGATTATTATTTTATATGTTAATTTAAGCAATTATATCTTTTAAATAAAAAAGTAGCCTATCCCTGATAGGCTACTTTTGATGACTTACTTCAGTTCCAACTCGTTCATTGCAGCGATGCTGAAGCCGCCGTCAACGTGCAGAACTTCACCGGAGATACCGGCAGCCAGATCGGAACACAGGAACGCAGCAGAGTTGCCCACGTCTTCAATGGTAACGACACGGCGGATTGGCGTAACGGCTTCGCAATGCGACAGCATTTTCTTGAAGTCTTTGATGCCGGATGCAGCCAGTGTACGAATCGGGCCCGCAGAGATGGCGTTGACGCGCACGCCCTGAGCACCCATGGCGTTCGCCATGTAACGTACGTTTGCTTCCAGAGACGCTTTTGCCAGACCCATTACGTTGTAGTTAGGGATGGCACGCTCAGCACCCAGGTAGGATAGGGTAACCAGCGCAGAGTCCGGGTTCAGCATCTTACGGCAGGCTTTCGCCATCGCGACGAAGCTGTAAGAGCTGATATCGTGAGAAATGCTGAAACCTTCACGGGTAACGGCATCAACGTAGTCACCGTCCAGTTGATCGCCCGGTGCGTAAGCAATGGAGTGCACGAAGCCATCAAAGTTCGGCCATACATTAGCCAGTTCGGTAAACAGTGCTTCGATGCTGGCATCTTCAGCGACATCACACGGCAGAACGATGCTGGAACCCAGTTCGCTGGCAAAGCCTTCAACGCGTGATTTCAATTTTTCGTTCTGATACGTGAAGGCCAGTTCGGCACCCTCACGCTGCATTGCTTGTGCAATACCGTAGGCAATAGAACGGGTACTGGCAACACCTGTTACCAGAATGCGCTTACCGGTAAGAAAACCCATAGCAGTAATCCTTGTGATCATTGTTGCTGCGATCGCCACCTCTGCGCCTGTAAACATACGTGGCGAGTGACGACCGAGATGAATAAACCGCGCGATTCTACCATGTTGGGGACGGCAGGGGTACTCCGAGCAGTATCCGCCTTTTTCCACAGCCCTGTGGCTGTCGCGGGGATTAACGTTGTGCGCCGTCGCGTCGCCAGGCGTCGGCGCTGAGCGCTTCGCCGAAGTGGCTGGCAATCAAACGTTTCGTCAGGTCATGAAGCGGGGCGGACAACACATCGGCGGTACTGCCGCGTTCGACCACTTCGCCTGCCTGCATCACCAGAATCTGGTCGCTGATGTGCTTCATCATGCCCAGATGCTGCGTCACGTAAATATAAGAGATACCGTGCTTTTCCTGTAACTCCAGCATCAGATTGATAATCTGTGACCGCATAGACATATCCAGTGACGCCAGTGCCTCATCGGCGACAATCACTTTCGGTTGCAGGATCAGCGCACGTGCCAGACCGACACGCTGTTTTTGCCCTGGCGCGAGCGCATGCGGATAGTAATAGGCGTGATCGGGACGTAGCCCGACCTGATGCAGCGCCTGATTAATCGCTCTTTCACGCGCTTCGGCGCTGAGATCGGTATTCAGTCGCAGCGGAACATCCAGCAGTTGCCCGATGCGCTGGCGCGGATTAAGCGCGTTGCTCGCATCCTGAAAGATCATGCGGATGCGCTGGCTGCGGTAGCGGTAATCGCCGTAGTGCAGCGGATGGTCATCGATAACCAGCTCGCCGGACGTCGGCGCGATCATGCCCGACAGCATTTTAGCCAGCGTTGATTTCCCCGATCCGTTCTCGCCGATGATGGCGAGCGTTTGCCGTTCACGCAGTGTAAAGCTGACGGATTTCACCGCCTCAACATGTTGACGACGGAACAGCCCGGTCCGGTAGCGGAACGTCTTGGTCAGGTTGCGGGCTTCAAACAGCATCTCAACCATCACGGTTCCTCCATGTTGAGCGGAAAGTGGCACGCATATAAGTGGTTCTTAACGGAAAGCAGCGGCGGCGTTTGCATACACTGTTTTTGTGAATACGGGCAGCGCGGACCAAGCCGGCAGCCAATCGGCAGGTGCTCTAACGAGGGGATCGCCCCGTTCAGAGTGTTTAGCCGGCTTTTGTGCGGCAGAGAACGACCGAAATCGGGCATTGCGCGAATCAGCGCCTGCGTATAGGGGTGGTGCGGCGCGGTGATCAAATCTTCACAGGTGGCGCTCTCCACCGTTTGCCCACAATAGAGCACGTTGATCCGGTCAGCCCATTTGCTCATGGTTTGCAGGTCATGGCTGATGAGCAGAATCGTGGTGTTATTGTTCTGGTTCAGGCGCGACAGCAGGCGGAAAATCTGCGCCTGCGTGGTGGATTCCATCGCGTTGGTCGGTTCATCGGCAATCAGCAGGCGCGGCTGGTTTGCCAGCGCGATGGCAATCATCACTTTCTGACACTCGCCGTCGCTCAGCTCATAAGGGTAGCTGCCCATAATATCTTTGTGATCTTTAATCCCGACGCGGTGCAGCAGTTCGATCGCGCGGCGCTTGCGCCAGTTAAACCGCTGCCACCAGCGGCCTTTGTACGTCCAGCTCGGAATCGCCTGTACCAGCTGACGGCCCACACTTTCGGACGGATCGAGACAGGATTGCGGCTCCTGGAAAATCATGGAGACGTTATGGCCGACCAGCTTACGCCGCTCGCGCGACGACAGTTGTAGCAGGTCGATATCATCGAAGCGGAAACGATCGGCGGTCACGCGCCAGTTTTCTTTGGTGATCCCGCAGATGGCTTTGGCGATCAGGCTTTTACCTGAGCCCGATTCGCCCACCAGCCCGCGAATCTCACCCTCACTCAGCGTCATACTGACGCGGTCGACAGCTTTTACCGCGCCGTCGGCGGTCAGAAATTCAATCGTCAGATTACGGATATCAAGTAATGGCATAGGGAGTCGTCGCCTCTTATTCCGTTTCCGCGACGAGCGCACGGCGGATGCCGTCGCCCAGCAGGTTGACGATTAACACGCTCAGTGCAATAGCCGCACCGGGCAGCATCACGGTCCACGGTGCGGCATAAACCAGCTCCAGCGAGTTGCCAAGCAGGGCACCCCATTCGGTCGTCGGCAGCTGCGCGCCCAAATCGAGAAAGCCCAGTGCAGCGATATCCAGAATGGCAATCGACAGCGCGCGGGTAAATTCGGAGACCAGCAGTGCGGCAATGTTTGGCAGCACAACGTACCAGACCAGATAAAGCGTGGAAGCGCCGTCGAGGCGGGCGGCGATCACGTACTCTTTGTCCATTTCATCGTGTACAGCGTTGTAGATGGTGCGCACCATGCGTGGTAACAGCGCTAGCCAGACGGCGAGCATCGCGTGCTCGAGCTTAGGGCCGATAAAGGCGATGACGACAATCGCCAGCAGCAGCGACGGAATGGACAGCAGCGTATCCAGAATATGGTTGAGCATCGCAGAGCGTAGCCCGCGCGTGACGCCCGCAAAGACGCCCAGCACGATGCCGCACAGCGCTGCCGCGTAGGTGACGATGAGCGACGCGCCGACCGTCGGCGCTGCACCACTCAACAGACGGCTTAGCTGATCGCGGCCTAAATCGTCGGTGCCAAGAAAGAACGACACTTCACCATAGTGCGACCAGGAAGGAGGCAGCAACTGATAGCCCAAAAATTGCTGATCAACTTCATAAGGTACGAGAAATTTGCCGAACAAACACAGGCCGATCAGGATCAGAAAGCCGTATAGCCCGACCATCGCCAGCATGTCCTGATGGAATGCCCGCCAGGTATCGCCTAGTCGGCTAGGCAGCCGCTTTTCGCTATAAACGTTATCGTAGGGCATACCATTCCTTGTGTTTCAACGGATTTGCCATGGCGCCCCAAATATCGGACAGGATGTTGACCGTGATGACCATTGCACCAACCACCATCACGCCCGCAGAAATGGCCGCGAAGTCCTGCTGGCGAATGGCGTTCACCAGCCAGCGACCGATACCCGGCCAGTTAAAGACCACTTCGGTAATCATCGTCAGCGTCAGCATCGTGGAAAATTGTAATCCCAGTTTGGGAATAATCGGCGGCAGCGCGTTATGAATCAGGTGACGACGAATGATCGTAAAGCGCGACAGTCCGCGGGTGGCTGCCGCTTTAATGTAGTTTTTGCTGATAATTTCCGTAGTGCTAACGCGCATCAGGCGAATCACTTCGGTGGTCGGCCCGACGGCCAGCACGGTAATCGGTAAAATCAGGTGGCGGATGGCGCTGACGATCATTTCACCGCGATGGGGTGAATCTGACAGCCACGCATCAATCAGTGCAAATCCGGTGACGGTTTTCACCTGATAGAGCAGGTCGAAACGGCCTGAAACCGGTAGCCAGCCGAGGTGCAGCGAGAAGAAGAGCGTCAGCAGCAGCGCCAGCCAGAACACGGGCAGGGAAAAACCAATGAGCGCCAGCGTACTGATTACAATGTCCGCGCCGCGGTTCTGCATCACGCCAGCGGTAATGCCCAGCGGAATACCGACCAGCAGCGAGAGCGCAAACGCCAGCAGACAAAGCTCAATCGTGGCCGGGAACACTTCTTTCAGCAGCTCGCTGATGGCCTGTCCGTTAATGCTGGAGCGACCGAAATCCCCCTGAAGCAGGCTGGTGAGGTAAAAGTGATAGGCATCAAACAGCGCGGCGCCGTTGAGCGGGGCGTTGGGAGTGTAGTAGCTGAGGCTAAAGCCAACCAGCGTCAGCAGTGACAAGGTCACTATCAGTAGCACCAGACGTCGCAAGGTAAAGATAATCACGGCTGTGCTTCCTCCACGGTTTCCGGTGCAGAAGGCTTCTGCTGCGCCTGTTGATCCTCGCGGAAGACGCCCGCGAACGAGGCATTGCCGAAGGGACTCAATACCAGCCCTTTCATATCATAGCGGTAGGCCAGCAGTCGTAATGACGACGCCAGCGGCAGAACGGGTAACTGCTCCGCCAGAATGCGCTGTGCCTGCTGATAATAGTCAATCCGCTTAGAAAGCTGCTGTGACGAGAGCGCGTTTTGCAGCACTTCATCAAAAGTGGGATCGCACCAGTGCGCGTAGTTGCTCTGGGAGCGAATCGCCGCGCAGCTTAGCAATGGTCGGAAAAAACTGTCCGGATCGTTACTGTCCGTTGCCCAGCCTGCCAGCGTTAAATCGTGGCTAAGCTCCATCAGTCGCGCTTCCTGAAAACGACCTTCCACCGGAACGATGGTCACGGTGACGCCAATTTGCGCCAGATCGGCCTGTATCAGCTCTGCCGTTTTCAGCGGACTGGGGTTGTAGGACTGCGACGCGCTGGGTACCCACAGGCGCAGGTTGAGGTTCGTCAGCCCCAGTTCCTGCAAGATTTGTCGCGCTTTTTGCGGGTTATATTCCGTAATCTGCGATTCATTGTCGTACGCCCACGAGGCGCGGGGCAGAATCGACGCCGCCGTTTCCGCCGTACCGTAATAGATCGACTGCATCAGCCTGTCGTTATTGATCGCCAGCGCGATGGCTTCCCGTACGCGGCGGTCGTCCAACGGCGTTTTACGCACGTTGAAGGCCAGATAGGCGACGTTCATGCCGGGACGCAGTGAGAGACGCAGACGCGGGTCATTACGCAGGATCGTCAACTGGCTGGCCGCCGGATAGGCAAGGACATCACATTCACCGGTCAGCAGCTTGGATAAGCGGCCTGTCCCGCCGGCGCCGAGATCGACAACCACCTGCCGCATACGTGGCAGGCCGCGCCAATAATCGCCGTTGCGCGTCAGTCGGATATATTGCCCGTTGCGGTATTCATCGAGCAGATAAGGGCCGGTGCCGACCGGTTCGCGATCCAACAGCTCTTTTTTGTCCTCGTTTGCCAGACGCTGCGCGTATTCCGCGGACAGAACCGGAGCGTAGTGTGTGGCCAGATGCCAGAGGAAAGAGGCGTCCGGGCTGTTGAGCCGGATCTCAATACTGTACTCGCCCAGCTTGCGGATACTTTGCACCGAATCGGCGAATTGCAGGCTGTCGAAATAGGGGTATTCGCCGCCGTTGACATCATGATACGGGTGCTTTTTGTCCAGCATGCGCTGGAAGCTGAATATCACGTCGTCAGCGTTCATATTACGGGTTGGGCTGAACCAGGCGGTGTGCTGAAACGGCACATCGCGGCGCAGGTAGAAACGGTATGTCGAACCGTTATCCAAGACTTCCCAGCGTTGAGCCAGTTCTGGCATCAGACGATAGGTATAAGGATCGACATCCAGCAGGCGGTCGTAAAGCTGCGCCGCCAGCGTATCAATCGTGACGCCGCTGCGCGCCATCTGCGGGTTAAACGTGTTCAGGACATCATTGACGCAATAGACAAAACCGCTCTGGCGAATATTTTCCAGCGGAGCAGGCGGCGTTAGCACGGACGGTGGTGCGGCCAGTGCAGGCAACGCTAGCCAGGTGAGTGCCAGTGCGAAACAGGTTTTTCCGAACATACGGGATTTTTCAGTCAAGACGGTTATAGACAGAGTGTATCGTACTCTTGGCATCCTCCCCACTCTTGTTATGCGCGTCTGGCGACTTTCCAACCGTTTGAGTCACCAGACGAATGATTGAAAACGTCATAGTGAATGCTATAGTTAAGTCATAATGACGAGGAAATAACCATGAATGCAGAAATTAGTCTTAAAGTTGAAAACTTTGCTCGTGAAGCCGAGTTGCCTGATGGCGTTTTCCATGACCCGTTAATGTTCGTTAATGTCGTGCGCGGCGGGATCTCCGGCGCGATGTTGAAGCGCGGTGCGGATGCCAGCGGGCTAAGCCGTAAGTTGATTGGCTCGGCACTGTCCGTCGATCCGTCTAATATCTCCCGTTTATTCCGTCGTAAGCATTTAACGCTGGAGCAGGGGGAAGCTGCGTTGGAGACGTTTCGCCTGTGGCTGAAAGCCATGACGACGTTTGAAGATGAAGCGAAGGCGCAGCTGTGGATGGAGAGCGGCATTCCGGCCTTTGGCGGGAAAACGCCGGCGGAAATGCTGGATACGCACAAAGGGCGTCAGTTGGTTGATAATGCGCTGAATCGTATTGAATACGGCGAATTTATATGAGGCTTTACCGCATTACTAAAGCGGTCTGGTTGGAGGCGTTTTCAGGACAAACGGGCGTAAGTTTCCAGCACGGTGCGCGTTTCAATCAGCCCAACACGCCGGTGCTATATTTCAGTGAAACGCCTGCCGTCGCGATGTTGGAAATGGGGAATTATCTCCCTTCACCGCAGTTGCTGCCCGCCAGCTATCGTTTGGGCGTGTATGAACTGCCGGACGATGTCCCGCAAGAATCCATCACGTTGGACATGCTGCCTGAAGACTGGCATCGCTATCCCTTTATGCCGGACGTGCAGGCACTGGGGTCGCGCTGCCTGAACGCCGGGCAATCGCTGGTGGTTTGGGTACCGACCAGCGCGGTTAAGCCGTTTGGCAGCATGCGTAATGCACTGATTAATCCGCTACATCCTGCGTTAAGCCAGCTACGCCTGATTGAGGCGATCCCGGATTTTTACAGCCATAGGCTGTTTAACCCGATCGGATACTAAGCCTGTAATCGACAGCGATGAGGCTGGCAGGAACCCCATAATCAGTATGGTAATGAGAAAAATTCTCAACAAAGTACTTTACAGATGATACTGATAACTATTATCATCATTTTCGCACTTCGACGGTGGCTTCTCGCAGGCACTGAAGGAGAGCACGACATTGCTCACATTGCTTCCAGTATTATTTTAGCCAGCCTACGTGCTGGCTTTTTTTTGCCTAAAAAATGACTTCGTCAGATGCTTACCCTGCTTTCTATTTTCCTGTAAATAATTAATAAAATCAATATGGTTTGGAAATTTCCTAAATTGTTTGCGGGAACAAAAATCTCCCTTATCATGCCTACACCCAAGATCATGGGTGTACACAATGGAGATAAGGAATATGTGGATGAGAAGGAATCAAATCGTCAGGAAATTGACGTTAGGGGTGGTAACAACGGTGCTGGGGATGTCACTCAGCTTTTCAGCATTATCCGCTACGCCGGTAGAAACGCATGGTCAGCTGTCCATCGAAAACGGACGACTGGTGGATGAACAGGGGAAAAGGGTGCAACTGAGAGGGGTCAGTTCGCACGGTTTGCAGTGGTTTGGTGACTATGTCAACAAAGATTCGATGAAGTGGCTGCGTGATGACTGGGGGATTAACGTATTCCGCGTCGCCATGTACACGGCGGCGGATGGCTATATTTCCAATCCCTCCCTCGCCAATAAGGTAAAAGAGGCCGTTGCGGCGGCGCAAAGCCTCGGCGTTTACATCATCATCGACTGGCATATCTTGTCGGATAACGATCCGAATATTTATAAAGCACAGGCAAAAACCTTCTTTGCCGAAATGGCGGGGCTGTATGGCAACTCGCCGAACGTGATTTATGAAATCGCTAATGAGCCAAACGGCGGCGTGACATGGAACGGGCAAATTCGGCCTTATGCGCTGGAAGTGACTGACACTATCCGTAGCAAAGATCCCGATAACCTGATTATCGTCGGTACGGGTACCTGGAGTCAGGATATCCACGATGCAGCGGATAATCAGCTGCCCGATCCGAATATCCTTTACGCGTTGCATTTCTATGCAGGTACGCACGGGCAGTTCCTGCGCGACCGTATTGACTATGCGCAAAGCCGTGGCGCGGCGATTTTCGTCAGCGAGTGGGGCACCAGCGATGCGTCCGGCAACGGTGGACCGTTCCTGCCTGAATCACAGACTTGGATCGATTTCCTGAATAACCGTGGCGTAAGCTGGGTGAACTGGTCGCTTACCGATAAGTCAGAAGCGTCTGCGGCGCTGGCTCCGGGTGCGAGCAAATCAGGTGGCTGGACGGAGCAGAATCTGTCGACGTCAGGCAAATTTGTCAGAGAGCAGATTCGTGCAGGTGCGGATCTGAGCAATGGCGATAATGGTGGCGATACACCGACTCCGCCAACGGAACCGACTAACCCGGGTAACGGAACAACGGGTGACGTCGTGCTGCAATATCGTAATGTCGATAACAACCCTTCCGATGATGCGATTCGTATGGCCGTCAACATCAAAAATACCGGAAGTACGCCGATCAAACTGAGCGATCTGCAAGTGCGTTACTACTTCCATGATGATGGCAAACCTGGCGCGAACCTCTTTGTTGACTGGGCGAACGTTGGTCCTCACAACATTGTGACCAGCACGGGGACGCCAGCCGCCAGCACCGATAAGGCTAATCGCTATGTTCTGGTGACCTTCAGCAGCGGAGCTGGCTCCCTTCAGCCGGGCGCGGAAACCGGTGAAGTGCAGGTGCGTATCCACGCCGGTGACTGGAGCAATGTGAATGAAACCAACGACTATTCATACGGCGCTAACGTCACGAGCTACGCTAACTGGGATAAGATCACCGTGCACGATAAAGGCACGCTGGTATGGGGAACGGAGCCGTAATCGCGTGCTGTTAACCTATTAATCCATTTCCTCTGCGGGCGTTAATTCGCCCGCATTTTCTTTCCCGCCTCTTACTCATTCACCACAATATCGTGTTTCTTTAGCAATCCACGCAGTTGGTGATAGGTTAATCCCAGCAGTTCAGCAGCCTTACGCTGGTTAAACTTTGCCTGATTCAATGCCCGTTCGATCAAGCCTTTCTCTTGTTCCAACAGCCACGGTTTCATCTCCAGCGGTAAATCCGGCTGGCCGATTACCGTACGCGATGGCGTTTCCTGAACAGCGGGAGTTCGGCGGAAGGGGTTCAGAATGATGGCATCGAGAGGTTGCTCGCTGTCGCCGTGGCGGTACACCGAACGTTCAACCACGTTTTTCAGCTCACGAATATTGCCCGGCCAGCCGTAATTCAGCAGCGTCTCGCGTGCGGCTGGCGTAAAACCGGGAAAGAGCGGCAGATGCAATTCGCGGCACATCTGAATCGCAAAGTTATCTGCCAGCAACATGATGTCCTGTTGGCGTTCACGCAGCGGCGGGAGCTGGACAACGTCAAAGGCCAAACGGTCGAGCAGGTCCGCGCGGAATTTACCGCTGGCGGCAAGCGCAGGCAGATCGTCATTGGTCGCGCATACCAGACGCACATCAACCTGTAGCTGATCTCGGCCGCCGACACGTTCCAGCATGCCGTATTCGATCACCCGCAATAATTTTTCCTGCACCAGCATCGGCGCGGTAGCCAGCTCATCCAAAAACAGCGTTCCGCCGTCGGCGCGTTCGAAGCGCCCCAGATGGCGTTTCTGTGCCCCGGTAAAGGCACCGGCTTCATGACCAAATAGCTCGGAGTCGAGCAGATTCTCGTTGAGCGCCGCGCAGTTGAGGGAAACGAACGGCCCTTGCCAACGCGGGGAAAGGTAATGCAGACGGCTGGCGATCAGCTCTTTACCAGTACCGCGTTCGCCAATCACCAGCACGGGCTTATTCAGTTGTGCCAACTGCGACACCTGTTCCAGTACCTCCAGAAAGCTGTTGGCTTCGCCGAGCAGGTTCTCTTTTTCCTGAAGCATGATGTTTCACCGTGTTATTTTTACCAACTATTAGCGTATTTGACTAATCTAACGGAAAAGGAAAAATAGTCAAAATTATCTATTCTTTTATTTTCAATTAGTTAGATTAAATTAAAAATTGGCATGCTTATTGATATACCTATAGGGAGATCGCGACTGGATCGGCTGGTCACGGTGATAAATCAGGCGTAATCAGACGCTGGAAATCATGAAGAGGATGTAATTATGTGTATTTTTTCTCGTTTTGCCGACATCGTGAACGCCAACATCAATTCATTGCTGGATAAAGCTGAAGATCCGCAGAAATTGGTGCGGCTGATGATTCAGGAAATGGAAGATACGCTGGTTGAAGTGCGTTCAACCTCGGCGCGGGCGTTGGCAGAAAAGAAACAGATTGCCCGCCGTATTGAACAAGCGCACGGTCAGCAAGATCAATGGCAGGAAAAAGCCGAGCTGGCGCTGCGTAAAGATAAAGACGATCTGGCTCGTGCGGCGCTGATTGAAAAGCAGAAGCTGACTGACCTGATCGCGGTGTTGCAGCATGAAGCCGAAAGTGTGGATGAAACGCTGGAGCGTATGAAGCGTGAAATCGGCGAGCTGGAAAACAAATTGAGCGAAACCCGCGCTCGCCAGCAGGCGCTGACGTTACGCCATCAGGCTGCGGCATCGTCACGTGATGTGCGCCGCCAGTTGGATAGCGGTAAGCTGGACGAAGCCATGGCGCGTTTCGATCAGTTCGAACGTCGTATCGACACGATGGAGGCGGAAGCGGAAAGCCACGGGCTGGGGAAACAAAAATCGCTGGATCAGCAGTTTGCCGAGCTGAAAGCGGACGATGAAATCAGCGCGCAGCTGGCGGCACTTAAAGCTAAAGTTAAGCCAGCAGAGTAATTAGAGCGTAAACGCCATCGGATGGCTGTCGTTAGAAAACGGCAGCCGCCATAGGGCGTGTAAATAATAACTAAGGAGACACAATGAGTGCGTTGTTTCTTGCCATTCCGCTGACCATTTTCATGTTGTTTGTGGCACCGATATGGCTTTGGCTACATTACAGTCAGCGTAAAAACAGTGCTCAACTGGGACAAAACGATATACAACGTCTGACGCGTTTAACGGAAGAGTCTACCCGTATGCGCGAGCGTATCAGAGCACTGGAAGACATTCTGGATGCAGAACACCCGGACTGGAGAAAATCGTAATGAAAAATACGTGGTCAGGTAAAAAATTATACCGTTTACCGGAAGAAGGTATGCTGAAGGGGGTTTGCGCTGGTTTAGCACGTTATTTTGACGTGCCAGTGAAGCTCGTACGGCTGATTACGGTGCTGTCGATATTTTTCGGCCTGTTCTTTTTCACCGTGGTGGCTTACATCATCCTGACTTTTATGCTCGATCCGGCTCCAGCGGGAATGGAATTTGAGGATGAAAAGACGGCTCGTACCCCTAGCCAATTGCTGAATGAAGCTGATGCGACGTTGCAGGCCAGCGAACAGCGCTTGCGCAACATTGAACGTTATGTCACCTCGGAGACGTTTGGCGTTCAGAACCGCTTTCGTCACCTGTAATTTGTCATCGGTTATACGCTTTCGCTGACGTTATCCACCGTACGACTGGGGTCGAAAGTGGATAATGTCGCGCAGCTTTTTCGCTGCAATCTCTATGATCCGATCCCACTGTGCATCGGATGCCAGCCATTTCCTTCTTTCGCGCTGTAGCGCACGTTTTGCAGTGGTATGCGCTGCCACTGGCCATTGCTGTTCTGCACGATTTCGCTGGCAATCGCACGACATTGATAATGCAGCGTATCGGTCTCCAACTGGAATTCATATTTTTTGCCTTTTTCCGGAATAAAGCGGGTGGTGATCAGGCATAAGTATTTGCTTTCAACATAAACGTTGATAATCGCTGTTTCAACACCAGACACTAATGGTGTTTCGTAGTAGTCAATATCGTATTTCTCTCCGGATACTTTTGGCATTCCACGATCCTGGCTGTTTTGTAATACCCATTCACTGGAACGAATAAGACCGCCAGTGCGTTTGCCGTTTAACGTCTGGTAGATACTTGTCTGTTCTGTATTATCTACGATACGTACCCACGGGGAATTATTGGTTTCATGAGGCGGAATGAAAAAAGAGTTGTTTGGCATAATAGAACAGCCTGAAGAGAGAAGTGTTATCATTGCCAGATTATTTCGCAGTAACTTTTCACTTGTTTCATTCCTAAGGGGTTTGAAAAGCAATGAGTATTTTACAGTAATGCTGCGCTCAGTTTTTAAGACTAACAACTCCCCACCAGAGGTGGGGGAGTGCGATATTGTAAAGGCGTCATTATTTTAATTAGCGTATTTCGTTATCATTTAATTGGTTGTAAAGAAATCGCTATTTCCAGCACGATATCAGAATAGCATTTATCGCCATTGGCTGATGTTCTCTTAAGTTCATCAAGTGCATAAACGATATCCACCCTGGCTCCCGGGCGGAACAGCTTCTTATCTTCATCATCGATATGGCTATAAATGCTTTCTTCAATGACAGATCCATCATCCAGCCGCAAACTGAAACAGTTATCTACCGGAGAGGGATCTTGTCCTGCCACATAGGTTCTTGTGATCGTGCCAGATCTGTGCAGTAAACGCATTTTTCCCTGAGTGATATTTTCCCACCACTCTTTGGAACCAAAAAGACCCTGTGTCCCTTTGAGTCCCATAAACGGTTTCGATTGATCCAGCGTTAATCGTTGCACCTGCATGACATACTCAGAGTCAGATTTAAGCTCGGTTGAAAGAAGATAAACAGACTTCATCAGAACAGGGCGGTCACGCAGTTGTAATATCATGATGAAACCTTTTTATGATTTTATGCGCAATGGGAAGTGAACTGTAATCTATGGTTGTTCGCGATGTATTCTGGGAAATAGGTCGTTGATTTTGTAATTATCAATCCACTGTTCAACCTGTTGTCTGTTCTGAATATGGCTGAATTTTGATGCAGAATAGAGATAATGTGTTGTGTTTTCTTCCTTATTTTTCGGGTAAAAACAAAACATCTGTGATTCTTCCCATAAGTAATCATGTAGTTGATCGAGTAATGATTCAGCATCAGCGATTGCAAGAAGGGCATCAGGTAAATTGCCAAAGCAGTTATTTACCATAACGGCGATTCTGCCGTGTTTGTCCATCGCAAACCCAGTTAAAAGGGTGCCAAATTCAGGCACTCAGTTTTTATCTAGTACAACTATGCTTTGTTAAATGCCACTGTGCATCGGATGCCAGCCACTGCCTGCTTTGGCTGTGTAGCGTACCGTATTTAATGGCTTCAACTGCCACATACCATTACTGTCTTTCACGATTTCACTGGCATGAACGCGACAGCGGAACTGCAATGTATCGGTTTCCAGTTGGAACTGATAAAGCTTCCCTTCTTCCGGCGTGAAATAAGTATCCACAAGGCAGGTATGCTTACCTTCAACGTAAACATTGACGACTTCGGTTTCTGCACCTGCAATGAGTTGCGTTTCGTAGTAGTCAATATTGTATTTCTCTCCGGCAACTTTTGGCATCCCCCGATCCACTGTATTCTGTAATACCCACTCACTGGAGCGTATTAGTCCACCTTTGCTTTCACCATTGAGCATTTGATAAAGGCTGGTTTGCTCAGTGTTATCGACAATCCTCAGCCATGGGGCATGAGCACTTTGAGGTGGGGGGACGAAAAAAGTATGGTCTGGAATAAAGGCACAGCCTGCAGCGGTCAGAATGACCGCTGCGTTCGCAGAACGCAGCAACCGTTTCACCGTTTATCTCCTTTACTGTATTCCATGCGCATATGTATCCAGACACCCAGGCCAATGACTGGCCCTGAAGCGATGCCAATTCGCAGAGCCTTAGTCAGTAACGGTTGCCACTGCATACCTGATGGCATTTGCAGGATAAACTGGTAGTAGAGCCATACCCCAAAATAGACAAGTGCCACCGTGCAGGAGAGCGCCAGGAAGCAGCCTCCCATCAGAAAGAAAAGTGTACTAAAGCGAGGTTTTTTTGTACTCACGGTTTATTTTCCTTGTTGATCCTGTGGTTTCTTATCAATTGCTTTCTGGATTACTGTCCCGGTCCCCTCAGAAACAGCGGATCCAAAAGTACTTCCCAGCATATCCGCTGCAGGTTTCGGCAATTTCGTACCCGCTGCGCCACTGATAATGGTCGACGTAGTGGCACCGGCAACGTTACCGACACCAGCGCCAGTAACAGCCCCAGTAGAATCTTGATCACCCTTAATTTTACTGCCAACATAGGCTCCGCTCATCCCCCAAACCTGGGTTGCCAGAAAGCTCTTCCCAGTGGTGACGGCGCTGACGCCTGTAGCAATTAAAGCATCGGTGTAACTTATTTTTTCACCCGGTTTCATCGTTATTACCTGATTATTAATATTGGCTGCACCACCGATGAGTCCATTGACTGTGATTGCTCCACCCGTCACTGTACTACCTCCACCGAGTGTCAGGGCATTAACCATAAAGAAGCCCCAGGCTTGCAATAATCCTCTTACCGGATCCTGATTCTCGGAAAGGGTGCCTCTGTTGTAGATGCGTAGTGATTCACTGACCTGCTCAGGTGTTTTACCCTGCTCAATCTCATATTTGGCGAGTGACACCGCACCAGAACCCCAGGACATCATACCAGGGCTTAACAAATCATTGTTGTCCACGGCATTTTTACTGGAATCATGTGCAGTGATAACACCAGAAGAAGTATCCGTGCTGAGCCCGCCAGCAAGGGCTCCTGCCAGTGATGCCAGATTGCTAATCTTAGTGCGCTCTTCTGGTTTGAGATCTTCCGTTTTAATACCAGGGTATAAATATTCACGAATAGCACGTGCAGCGAGTTCTCCACTCGCCGCGCCTATGGCGCCTGCAGCAGCATTTGTTCCTGACAATTCCGCAACCACACCGCCTAATACAGCATGTCCAATGGCATTTGCCGCAATTTGACCGGCAGTAGGGTCTTCATCAAAACCTACTGTCATGCCTTTTACTACTCCAGCCATATAAGGCGCAGCTCCTGCGGCCAGCGCTTTCGCAGGGTCTCCACCAGCCAGAGCAGTAATTGCAGCCGCAGCAGCTCGAACTCCACGGTCAAGATCACCCCCTGCCTTATACTGGTCACTCACGCTTTTATAAGCTTCTGTGTTTTTGACTCGATTCCAGTAAACATCACGCTTTTCTTTACCATCCCACTCCCCAGCTTCTTTAATTCCCGCATTGTTCGCCTGAATCTGGCCTTGAGTCAGGGTAATATCGACAGCCTGATTCGCGATATCACCAATCAATCGCAATCGGCTTAGACGCTGCTGTTCCTTCGCTTTATCGAAGATTGGGCTGATACTTTGGTTAGCGTGCTCGACATCGCGGCTCAGCTCGCTGACATCCTGCTGCTGGTTCGCCTGGTCACGGATAATCAGCGAACCCGGAGAAACGGCAGCATAAGTCGTACCGGAAGCATTCCCATCGCTGCCACCCGCTCCCAGGCCATTGGCCGCCAGATTTTGCACGGCGTTTTTCAGCAGATCCTGCGCGCCCAGCCCGCCAGTGCTGATACCGACGCTGCTGTGTGACACCTCAAACTCTGCACTGTTGTTGATATTGCTGAAGCCCAGCGTGCCAGTACTGAGACGGTTTTTATCTTCGCTGGCGGTGCTGCCAATCACGGCGCCATCCAACTGCGTGTGGTTACCGACAGTGATATCGAAGCCGCCGTCACCCGCGAAGATGCCGGTTTGTTCCTGCACACTGTTATAGGTGCTGTGGATTTTGTCCTTCGCCACGTTGGCGCTGACGCTGCCAGTCATGCTGCCAAAGGTAAAACTGGCGCCTGCTGAGCTGTTTTTTTGCTTCGAGTCGTAGTTATTAACGTCCTGCTCACTCTGCAGCGTCAGGTTACGGCCGACATTGGCGACAACCTGATCGGCACTCAGCTGTGCGCCGCGCAGGGTAGTGTCACGCCCGCTGTTGACCGTCAGCTTATTACCGGCGTCGACGGTGGTTTCTGTATGTGTCAGGCCATCGCCATTCTCGTTACCGGAACCTTTACTGGCATTGGCAAACACACTGATTCCTGCACCGCCCTGGCCCGCACCGATGCTGATGCCGATGCCGCCACCGCTGTTGCTGTTTTTGCCGGTCTGCAACTGAGTATTCTGCGCTGACAGCAGGTTGATATCGCGGTTTGCCGACAGCAGCACATCATTGCCCGCTTTCAGCTGACTGCCGCCGATGGTCAGATCGCCATCGTCGCCATTCTCTGAACCGGTCGCCATTAGGTTGATATTGTTGCCCGCCTGCACGGTGCTGCCGGAGGCGTTGACCGCTTCGCTGTGGCTCTCGCTCTTCGACTTCGAGGTACTCAGCGACAGGCTGACACCAATGGCGTTCTGGTCGGTGGTGTTCTGCGACGCCAGTACTGCCGCCTGAGCGGCCTGTACGCCTGCCAGACCGGATTTCAGCTTCTGCAGCGATGCCATACGGCCATCCTGCTGCTCATCGGCGGCTTTCGCGCTGGTGTAGGCGGTGTTGATCGCGCTGCCAATCGCGCCGGACAGCGCCAACGTCAGCCCTGTCTGTTTGCGTTCGTACGTAGTGTCGGTAGTGCTTTGGTTATTCGCGGCATCAATGGTGATGTTGTTCGCCACCATATTGATGTCGTTACCAGCGATCACATCAGAACCCTGCACGGCGATATTATTGCCTGCGACCAGACGGGTATCGCCATCGACGCTGCCCAGCGTGCGGTTGTGATGGGTCAGTGTGTCAGTATCAGAAGTTGAGGCCTCTTTGATTGAACCGACAAAGAAGCCAATGCCGCCGCTGCTCATCAGGCCCGACTTGGTGGTTTTCTTCATCGACCAGCTGTCGCGGCTCTCTTCTGCCGCCGTGACGTTGAGGTCGTTACCGGCACGCAGCGCCAGATCCCGATCCGCCGCCACAGCGCTGCCGGTGATATTCAGGTTGTTACCCGCGCTGACGGCGATATTTTCCCCGCCGAGGCTGCTGCCGTTCGCCAGCGTGGCATCGTAGCCGGCGCGGGTGGTCGTGGTGCGTTTCGACAGGAAGCCGGAACCTTTCACCTTCGAGTTCATATCGAGATATTCCTGGCTGCTGGCGCTGCCGAGGTTGATATCATTGGTGGCCGTCAGCGCAAGCTGCCGATCGGCATTCAGTTTCGCCGCCTGAGCGTTAATATTATTGCCAGCATTCAGCGTGATATTACCGTCACTGGTGACGTCACTGCCCTGTACCTGAGTCAGCGTCTGCGTGACGTGGTTATCTTTATCCCATACCACCTTGTCGCTGCTGCCGGTGGTAATGGTGGTCATATTGATATCGCGGTTAGCGGCGATCTGCGTCTGGCTGTTTTCACCGGAACTGACCACCTGCGCGGCCTGCAGATTGACATCACGGCCTGCCTGCAGCAGCAGTTTGCCGTCGTCACCCTGCACATACATGCCCGCCACGCGGTCGATATTGTCACGGCTGAAACGGTTGCTGCCGTTCTGGCTCTCGGCGTGATTGGTCTCGCTGGCGACGGTGATATCACGTCCGGCCTGTGCCAGCAGGGTATCGGTCGCACGTACCGTGCCACCGGTATTGGTGATGTCGTTGGTTGCCTGCAGGGACACGGATTTACCGGCGATGATGCCGCCCACATTCACGATCTCGTCACCGGAAATGCTGACCAGTTGGGTCGCGTTGATGCGACCGCTGTTCAGCATGCCGCCGCTGACACCGATGCTGACGTTCTTACCCGCTAGCAGTGCGCCGCTGCCGTCCATATCGCCTTGCTGCACCTGAGCATAAACCTGCGGGACCAGCACGCGCTGGGTGGTGCCATCTGGCATCTTCATATCCTGCGCCACCAGCCACACCATATCCTGGGTGATCTGCTTCATTTGCTCGGCGGTCAGCGCCACGCCCGGTACCAGGTTGAATTTCTTCGCGAAGCTGACGCCCGCTTCCATCAGACCTTTGTACTGTTCTTCATCGCTGGTGTAATCCGCCAGGTAACGCTGGCCGACCAGCTCAACGATCTGCTCGCGCACCAGGCGCTGTTCATAGAAACCATCGCCGAGGCGTTTTTGCGTGATCGACGGATCGGTCCGCAACTGGCTCAGCATATAGTCGGAACTCAGCCAGGTTCTCTGATTGGTGAAACGCGGATCGGTTTCAATCAGATAGCTGCTGGTGGCATCCGGCAGGGTGGTGAACAGGCTGCCGGTTGGCAGAGAAGCGTCCGGTGTCATGGAACGAATGACATCGGTGTTCTGTCCGGCCACTTCCACACGCTGCGCGGCATAATCCGCCAACGATGGCACGTTGTTGGTCGCCTGGGTATTTTCCTTCATCACGCTCGGGCTGAGGCTGATAGACTGAATTTCCGTTGGCGGGGTATAGGCGGACGCTCTGGCTTTCTGGCTGTCGGTGCCTTTCTTATGAATACGATCCCACTCAATCACCTGTCCGACTTTTTCCGTCAGTTTCTGACCAGTGACTTCGGTGTTCAGCAGTTCTTTGACGGCGGTCAGCAGGCTGCCGCCAGCAATAATCTGGCTCTTGTCGTTCAGGAGCTTATCGCCGGAGAGTGAGATCTGGCCGCCCGCGATAATTTTCGCTGGATCGCTCTGGGCGATCTGTTCTTCGCGCACCGTTTCGGTGTAGCTGTACTGATAATAGTGGTCACGACCACACACCACACCTTCAATACAGATATGACGCACTTCATTTTTGTAGAAACTGATGTTGTAGTCGTCAGGGCTATAGTGAACGCCATTATTCAGGTCGACCACCATATACTCATTTTTCTGCTTCTGTGACAGTTGTACGAAGCGGGTTACAAAATTGTCGTTGATATTGTTCAGCGCGGTGAAGCTGAGCGCCATATTGCCGACAGACTCTATTGTGGCACTGTGGTTGTTAAGGACGCCCGCTTTGCCGCTGGCCACACCGTTTTCATCGAGATTGCCACCAATAGCCAGATCGCCACCGCTGTAGATCAGTGAATGAGTATGGTTATTCAGCGTGCCGACGCCCAGATCGAGACGCTGACGCGCCGCAATGGTGGCCGTGCTGTTATTTTCCGCCAGGTTATTCAGCGTCGCTGCGCCGATCGCCAGGCCGTCGCCATAAATGCGGCCGGTGCCGATATTGTTCACGGTGCTGGCATTGATGCGGGTCAACACGCCGTCGATCAGGCCACGGTTGCTCAGCGTATCGCTGGCGTTCAGCGTGGTCTGCTGCGCGCTCAGTTCGCCAGTGAGCTGGTTGTCGATGTTACTGGCCTGCACATTCAGCTTACCGCCTGCGCCAAGCAGCGCTGTATTGATCAGACTATTGTTTACATTCAGCGTCAGATCGCCGTTCACCAGCGTTTTATTGTTGTTACTGAAGCCGTCCGCGAAGCTGAGATCCATATCACCAAGCGACAGAATTTCACCGCTGCCATTAATCTCGCGACCGCGGAAGATCAACTGCTGACCCGCCACCAGACGACCCCCTTCATTGCTGATACGCAGATCGCTGCTGGTGGCTGCGGCGCGGGAGAGGGCGCTGGTGTTTTGCTCATCGAGTGTCAGCTGTTTATTGGCGGAGATCTGCCCCAGATTGTTGTGCAACACCGGCGTGGCGATGGCCAGATCGCTGGCGGCGGCCAGCGTACCGTTCTGATTATTCAGTTCATTGCTGGCCGCAACATCCAGCGAGCCAGAACCGGCCGCCATGATGGTGCCGCTCTGGTTATTCAGGCTGGCGCTCTGTACGCTGAATTTTTTGGCATTGGCCGCGATGCGGCCATTCTGGTTATTAATGCTGTTGCTGCTGAGTTGCAGATCGCGGTCGCCGCTTTGCAGTAACTGTCCGCCACGGTTGCTGATAACTGGCGTACTGACCTGTAGCGCATTGGCGTTAATGACGCCACGATCGTTGCTGAGTTTACCGGCAGCGGAGAGTTTCAAGTCGCCACTTGCCAGCAACTGCGCGTCGTCGGTGATGATATCGCTGCTGCTGGTCAGCGTGGCGTGATGCGCGGCGGTATCGCTGCCGCTGAGATCAATCTGGCTGGCGCTGGCGTTCAGATCGCCACCGGCCAGCGCCTGACCCTGACTGGTCAGTTTGCCGTCGCTGGCGAGTGTCAGATTGCCGCTGTCGGCCAGCGTGCCATCGGTTTTCATCCCGGCGGCAATGGCCGCGCCTTTGCTGTTGCGGATGGTGGCGCCGCGCACACGGGTGTTGCCTTTGGCGGCGATCAGGCCGCTGTTGGTCACCTCGTCACTGGCGGTGGTGCTATGGTCGCGCTGGGCAAACAGGGTGCCGCTGTTATCGACTTTTTTACCGCCCAGCAGCAGATCCTGTCCGGCATTGACGGTGCCGCTGTTAACGATATCGCCATTAGCGTTAATGGTGATATCGCCCGCCTGCGTGCCGAGTGTGCCTTTGTTGCTGACGCCGACCCCTTGCTCGGTCGCCACCAGACGGATTTTACCGGCATACATGCCGCCCAGTTGGGCGACGTCGATCGCCAGCGTCGGCTTGACGTCGCTGCTGTCGCTCTCCGCTGTAGTGCTGGCGGTGGCGCTGTTGTTATCGACAACCTTATTGTTATCGACAATCCTATTGTTATCGGCGGCCACTTCGTTTTTACCGGTGGTGACGGTCACATCTTTCGCCCAGATACCGGCATTCACTTTCACGGTGCGGGCAATCAGGTCGGTGTAGTCTTGCCGGCTACTGTCCATGCCAGCGCCTTCAACCACGATCTCACCATTGCCCACGCGGTAACCGCGCAGTTCGCCGTTGGTCATCTGCGGCGTGCCGGTGGTCAGGGTGGCGCGGTTGGCGTTAATGAAGCCACAGCCGTCGCAACTGATGCCCGCCGGGTTGGCAATGACCACCTGCGCCTTACGGCCTGCGACTTCGACGTAGCCATTCAGCTTGCTTGGGTCGCGCGAGTTGACCTCGTTAAGAATGATTTTGGCTTCGCCTTTCGCCAGCCATGGGTTGCCCGCCACCCATCCACCCATCTGGGTTTGTACTTGCTTATGCGAGTTATTGAGGATGGCACCTTTGTTATCGACGTCAAACTGGGTGTATTTGTTATGCGAAACACCACCCGCGCTCGGCGTCTGGATATTGACCTGCGGCGTGCCGTTGGCGCTCTGCATGATATTCGGCTGCTGGCCGCCCGGGGCGCTCTTGTCGGCAACAATCCCTGCCGCCAGCGCCTGTGGTGCGAGCGTGACCAGACCGAGTGCGGTCATGGTCAGGAAGGCGGTGGGCTTCATGCGGCCAATCAGCTGGCTCAGCGTATGGCCGACGCCGTTTGCACCGCTTTTACCCTGGCCGCGGTTGATTTCGGAAACCACCATTAACAGGCCGCGAGCTTTGTTGAAAATGATGCGATAGAGGTTCTTATTCACGAAAAGTTATCCCTGCTAAAAGTGATGTTAAGCAACCAGCGGCGTGTTCTGCTGCCAGAGTCTGAATTGTTGTTGTGTGACGTCATCGCCACGGAACTGCAGTACCCGTTGTCCGCGTTCCGCCCCTTTGTGGTACAGCGCCCGGCCACATAAGTGGGGAAACAGCGTGCCGCCGACGATGCGGCGAAACGTCTGCTGGTCGCCGAATGGCGCGACCCAGTCGCGGAACCACAGGCGGTTGCCGCTGGTCCAGTCCTGCGGCTGCACCAGAATGCCGGGGCCGGTGAGGTAGCGTTGTTCCGATTCTTCATCCATCCACGCCCAGCTAAGGAAAAACATGGGCTTATCATCGCGGCTGGCGATAACAAACTGCTGATGTTTGATGGCGGGCAACAGCAACGTTGGCAGCACACTGAGCGGAATATCGCGGTGCTGTGCCGAATGCATCCACAGCCAGACTGCCGCGCCAAGTGCTTCCGCTTCGCTGAACTGACCGCCGAGCAGCGGGGCGGTTAACTGATAGCCATTAACAGGAATCTTCATCACGCGCCTCCTTAGTACTGCCAGCTGAGGTTGAAACCGAGGGTGACCGGGCTGGTGTGGAAACCTTCCGGTTTGGAGAACGGCACACCGACAAACAGGTCGTAGCCCGTGTTAAAGGCGTTGCCGCGCAGGCCAAGGACGCCGCCCGCCAGATGTTTTCCAACGAGGTAATCACGCGTGCCGTCAACTTCGCCGTAGTCAGCGCCGAGATACAGTTCCTGATTGGGCAGCGGCGTGCGCCAGGCCAGATCGTTGCGCACGAACCAGCCGTTGTCGGCCGTCAGGGTACGTTCACCGTCAAAGCCGCGCACGGTCCAGCGGTTACCAATCGACAGTTGATCTTGAGGCGTTAGTTTGGTGTGGTTGATCTGGCGCAGATACTGCACGTTGTAGCGGAAGGTCTGATTGCCCAGCGTAAACGGCACATCGAGTTGTGCATTCAGTTGGATAATTTTCGCCAGTGCGGTGCCTTCATCGAAATACTCTTCCTGCGCCGGAATAGCGCCGAACCAGCGAGTGCCGCGCTGGTAGCTCACTGCGGCATCAAGCGTGGTGGCGCCGAAATAGTGGCGGTGCTGCAGGCCCAGACGCCAGGCGCTGGTTTTACGCCGCTGCACATCCACTTCGGTATCGTTGACGAAGTTCTGTGATTCGCGCGTCAGAATTTCATAGCTCATCGAGGTTTTCTGACTGCCGCTGCGGTACAGCACCCGGCTCAGCTGGAAGTTAAGGTTTTTGCTGTTGCCGCTGTAGTTGTAGTCTTCATACGCGCCCGCTACATTCTGGTTGTAGTCGTAGCCGCTGGCGGTGACGCCCGCCATCCAGTAACCGAACGGCACAGAGTAGTGCAGCATGTAGTTCTTGCTGCCTTTTTCGCTGCCGGATTCCAGATCATGGTTGCCGGAAATATAGAACAGATCGCTGAGCGCGAAGGGATTATCGATATACAGCGTCAAGCCGCCTTGATAACGACCGGTGGTTTCGGTGCCAGAGTCATCGAGCGTCGCACCGAGACGCCACATTTTTTCCTGTTTCCAGGTCACGTCAATGTCGCTTTCGCCTGGCTGTTCGCCTGGAACAATCGCCATTTCTGCCTGTACGGTTGGCACGCGCTGCAGGTTTTCCAGTCCCTGCTCGATATCACGCAGATCTAGCAGTTCGCCTTCACGCGCTGGCATGGCGCTCCAGAGGCTCACGTAGCGATCGCTCTCTTTGGCCAATTCGATCTGGCGCGTTTTGCCTGGAATCAGAGTGATATGCAGGGTGCCGGTTTTCAGGTTTTGCGGCGGCGCCATCACGCGCGCGGTGACGTAGCCATGGTCGATCAGACGGTTTTGCAGTGCGCTCATCAGCAGGTTGACACCCTGAGCGCCCAGGCATTGACCTTTACCTTGATCGGCCAGCTGTTGCAGCGGGATACGCAGCCAGGAGGGAAAATCTTCTTTGCCGGTCAGGATAATGTGATACAGCGTAAAACACTGTTGTTCCTGAGGAAATTGCAGTTTAGTAAAGAATGACGAGGGGGGCTGCAAACGTACATCGGGCGTTTGTGGCGCTAATTGTTGCTGAATCGCACGCTGGCGATCCTGCTGGTTGATATTCAGCTGTTCATCCACCCGGTCCGGTGCGGCAAGAGGCGTCAGATTATTATCTGCCGCCCAGCTGCTTGCTGAGGTGGTCAATAAAATAAAGAGCGCAAGTTGGCTGAGACGCGCAGGTTGATACCCGTCAGTGAATGACGCATTCCGTAGCATAATGAATTAACCTGAATTATTAATTGTTATTGGGACACCATTCGTTTCCAGAAACAATTGGTTACTTGGTACAATTTCAGGTTATATACGTTAGCAATTTGTTTGCTAAGAGTTGTCTTATTGCTTGCTAAGAGTTGTCTTAAAATTATCGTTTCTTTACATTTTGGCGGCAAAAATACGGTATGAGATAGGTGATCGTGGTTGAATTTATGTCGGCGTGAGGCGTTTGTCTGATTTTATTATATTGATACGATATCTCTCTCAGCGATATATGGTTCTCAACGACATACAGTTCTCAACTACATATAGCTCTCAACAGTATATCTCCCAACCAAAGGAGTGATAGTTCATTCGATGAGTCGACTACAGAACGAAATTAACTCTCTGGTCAATCGCGGCGTAGATCGCCACCTGCGGATTGCCGTCACCGGGTTGAGCCGCAGTGGCAAAACCGCGTTTATCACCGCGTTCGTTAATCAATTATTGAATACCCACAGCGGTGCCCATCTGCCGATGTTTTCCCCCGTGCGCGAAGAGCGTTTGCTGGGGGTGAAACGTGTGCCGCAGCGCGATTTGGGCGTGCCGCGCTTCGCTTATGATGAAGGCATGGCCGCGCTGTATGGCTCGCCGCCGGCTTGGCCGACACCGACGCGCGGCGTGAGTGAGATTCGTCTGGCGCTGCGCTATCGTTCCAAGGATTCGCTGCTGCGTCATTTCAAAGACACCTCGACGCTCTATCTGGAAATTGTCGATTACCCCGGCGAATGGCTGCTGGATCTGCCGCTGCTGGAGCAGACCTATTTGAGCTGGTCACAGCAGATGAGCGGCTTGCTGCAAGGCGGACGCACCGAGTGGGCGAAACCCTGGTTGGCACTGTGTGAGAAAATCGATCCGCTGGCCCCAGCGGATGAAAACCAGCTTGCCGAGGTGGCGCAGGCTTACACCGACTATCTGCACCGATGCAAACAGGAAGGGCTGCACTTTATCCAACCGGGTCGATTTGTGCTGCCGGGCGATCTGGCGGGTGCGCCAGTGCTGCAATTCTTCCCTTGGCCGCAGGTGAATCAGATCGGTGAAGCTAAGCTGGCGCAGGCAGATGAGAAAACCAACATCGGCATGCTGCGCAAGCGTTTTGACTATTACTGTCAGTCGGTCGTCAAAGGATTTTATAAGGATCACTTTGTACGCTTCGACCGGCAAATTGTTCTGGTCGATTGCCTACAACCGCTCAATAGCGGCATTCATGCGTTTAACGATATGCGACTGGCGTTGACCCAACTGATGCAAAGTTTTCATTACGGGAAGCGCACGCTGTTCCGGCGTTTGTTCTCGCCCTGCATCGACAAACTGATGTTTGCGGCGAGTAAAGCGGATCACATTACCGCCGACCAGCACGCCAATCTGGTGTCGTTGCTTCAGCAACTGGTGCAGGAAGCGTGGCAGAACGCGGCGTTTGAAGGCATTGATATGCGCTGTGAAGGCATTGCGTCGATCCAGTCAACGCAGAGCGGTGTCGTCGATCATCAGGGACAGAAAATTCCGGCGCTGAAAGGGCATCGGCTCAGCGACGGCCAGCCGCTGACGGTCTACCCCGGTGAAGTACCTGCGCGTTTACCAGGTGCGGCATTCTGGCAAACGCAGGGCTTCCATTTCGATCAATTTCGTCCGCGAGAAATGACGGTAGACACGCCGTTGCCGCATATACGGTTGGATACGGTCATGGACTTTCTGTTAAAGGATAAATTGCGATGAGCGAACCACTGAAACCTCGCGTCACGTTCGATGACGTTTCACCGCAAGAGCCACAACCGCAGCTGCGTGCCGGGTTGGCGTTTGACGAGCAGAGCGGCACGCCGTTTTCCCCTATCAGCCGCGAAGAAGAAGTGCCGGAAGAAGGCGCGGCAGAAGAGGCGATCAGCGCGGCGCTGCGACCAAAGCGCAGTCTGTGGCGGCGTATGGTGATGGCGGGAATCGGGCTGTTTGGCGTTAGCGCGCTGGCGCAGGGCGTGCAGTCGCTGCATACCGCCTGGGTACAGCAGGACTGGATCGCACTGGGCGGCATTACCGCAGGCAGCCTGATTGTGGCGGCGGGCGTCGGCTCGCTGGCCGTCGAGTGGCGGCGGCTCTATCGCCTGCGGGAACGTGCGGAAGAGCGCGACGTGGCCCGCGATCTGTTACATAGCCACGGCGTGGGGCGCGGGCGCGAATTCTGTGAAAAGCTGGCGCGACAGGCGGAACTGGATAGCGGCCATCCGGCGATACAACGTTGGCAGGCTTCGCTGCATGAAACCCACAACGACCGTGAAGTGCTGGAGCTGTATGCGCGTCTGGTTCAGCCTGTACTGGACACGCAGGCGCGGCGTGAAATCAGCCGCTCGGCGGCGGAATCCACCTTGATGATCGCCGTCAGCCCACTGGCGCTGGTGGATATGGCATTTATCGCATGGCGCAATCTGCGCCTGATTAACCGTATTGCCGCGCTGTACGGCATCGAGCTTGGCTATTTCAGCCGCATTCGCCTGTTCCGGCTGGTGCTGGTCAATATCGCGTTTGCCGGCGCATCGGAGCTGGTGCGGGAAATTGGCATGGACTGGATGTCGCAGGATCTTGCCGCGCGGCTATCAACTCGCGCTGCACAGGGCATTGGCGCAGGGCTGCTGACCGCGCGCTTGGGTATCAAAGCGATGGAGCTGTGCCGTCCGTTGCCGTGGCTGGATGACAAACCGCGCCTCGGCGATTTCCGCCGCGAACTGATTAGTCAGGTAAAAGAAACGCTGCAAAAAGGGAGGTAAATTATATGGGTTTTGTAGCCACCAGTACCGATGAGGCGTGTAATACTATCGCGTATGTTATTTCTTTTTCAATTGGTGTCAGATCAATTTCAGAAAGGAAAGACTTTGATACGCCCGTCCCTTATCCATAAAGCTAATATCTAGTGGAACGGGACACGGTAGCCAATGACAGTAGGCCGACTCTTGCCAGCCGACCTGCTGTCAGGTTACACCGTTTCTATCGGCGGGCATGGATAGTGATGGATATCCGGTAGATCGTGCAATGGCACGGCCTTACTGAAATACCATCCTTGCATAATCGCCGACGGGCACTGTTGCAGGATGTAGGCGGCTTGCTCGCGCGTTTCTACCCCTTCGATGATCACCGGGACGTCGAGTTTTTTGATAAGAGTAAATAACAGATCGGCCATGGCGGCATTAACCGTATCCGTGCCGATGGCGTCGACAAAAATCTTGTCGATCTTGATCATATCGAACGGTAAATGGCTCAGATAATCGAGGTTGGAATAACCCGTGCCGAAATCATCAAGCGCGATCTTATAGCCCGAGCGCCGTAGCGCCTCAAGGCCATCAGCCAGCGTCTTGTGGGACGTGCTCGACCGCTCGGTGAGTTCCAGCATGACGCGGGTTTTATCGATCGCCAATTCATCACACATTTGCTGTAGGAAGTGATGATAATCCGGCGAAATAATGTCGGAGACGGACAGATTAATACTCAGAAGAAAGGGCGTGTCATGCGTGAGGTACGGCTGCATGTCACGCAGCGCCTGACGCGTAATGATGCGGGTTAGCTCATCTGAGTAGCCCATTTTTTCAGCCGCGCTGATAAAAAACTCTGGAGAAACGTTGTCGCCACGCTCGTTTTTCCAACGCGCCAGCGCCTCTACACCAATAATGGTGCGCTGCGGCAGGCTAATCAGCGGCTGGTAATGTACCTGAAACCGCTGGTGTTTGATCGCGCGTTTTAGCTGTGAGGGTAAAGTATGGTGCCGATCGTCATAGAGCTGGTAGGACAGGGTAAAACTGGTCCCGAGGAGCGCCCCGACAAAAAACAGCGCAGCGATGATATACCACGGGCGATACAGGATGCCGGCAGAATCCAACTGAGCCAGCACGCAGACATTCAGGGTCGCCGCGCAGAAAAACGTCTGGCGTTTACCCATGGTCAGCCACCCGTTACTCTCATGTCGCGTCTCTTTGAACATTGAGAGGTCGATGTTGCCAAAGGTCTGGTAGATATGCCCCAGATTGCGCGTGAGCAGCATCGCGCTGTATTCGGCGGGTGGTTGAGTGAAATGACGAAATGCGGCGGCTGCGGTGACAGTGACGACACCGTTGAGGCTCGCCATATCTGCGGTAATACGCGGATCCACCACATCTTTCATCGCGGTCCACAGTTGCACGCCCTCATCGGTCGTCAGGTTCGGCGGCAGCAGATAAATCGGTGGGTTGAGGATGCCCCAGCCCGCGGAACAGATGAGATAGTTGTTCTTGATTCGCCCAATATCACGCAGATAGACGGAGTAAAAGGAGAGCAGGCGTAATTCTTTCAGATCGGCGCTGGAGCAAGGCGTGTTATTTAGTGTCAGCACGCGGTCAATGGTTTCCCGGCTTTCACGGGCGACGGCGGTGCCTTGTTCGAGTACGTCTTGGCTATAGTGCTGCAACTGCGTTTGTTCCAGTCTGGCTAAAATTCCCTGACCAATAAACAGCGCCAGCAATGCGCTGGCAAATGAAATCAAAATAAGTCTGAACCACAATCCGGTATTGGTAGTTAAGGTGAGCATAGCGACCATTTGGTAGCGTGACGGGAATAGTACGGCATGGGTTCAAATATCGCATCCTTGCCAGTTGCACAGCATAAAAACGTTCCTGCAAATCAGAAACAACGTACGGCCTTTCGGTAAGGTAATAACGTTTTCTATTATTCTAAAAGAAAATCCATGATGCCTAACGGCCGGAAACACGAATAAAACTAGGCTAGTTCTTCCCCTCACATCGTTATTGCCGAAAGAATTTCCTTTCCGTTGAAACTCACTGACCCGCTCTCCCACTTAATGAATGAACAAGATGACTGTATGTACAGCATGACAGTTCACCACCGTAAACAGTTATAATATTTGTATATATATCATGTATTTAGGGTTTTACCAGGTGGCTTCTCAGACTCTGGGTACCGCGATGGCCGGTCTTCTGAATCGCTGGCTGTCGGAGGACGATGCCAACAAAGCGATTTCGATGCTCGGCCGCTATCAGATCGGCGCGGAGAAACAGGTGGACAAAACGCTTTACCGCGTTGCTGCCTACCCTACTTCTGGTCACATCAGCAATCCCGATGCGGTCGCGCTGACGTCGACGGGTCAACGACCTGATACTGGTACAAGCCTGACGGCGGTTAACGTGGACAATACCGCAACGGGCGTCACGATAGCGGGTACGGTGGGCACCCCGCCACACTGACCACACCGGATATGGCCGCGGTTGAGGCACCAAAGCAGGCGGTCAGTGCAGACACCCGACGCCTGCTGCGCCACCACCTCTCTCTGCTGCTGAGCGCCATCGGGCTGCAAAACCTGAGCACCAACCCGCTTGCCGAGTACCCGCTGCCGACGGGCAATAACGGGCTGCTGGTTGTCGATCCGAATGCTGACAGCCGTTACCTGATCCACACCAACCCGAAACTGGAACAGCTGGGTAACGCGCAGTTCAGCGACCTGCAACTACTGCTGGGGCAACAGCCGTCAACGGTGGTGCCGGTTGAAACGCGCTCTCAGTGGACGCAGGCCGACAGGGTACTGGGCTCATCCTATCTGCTGGATAAGCTGAATCTGGATGCAGACCATGATTACCGCTTCCTCGGGGATGCGGAGTTTGATACCCGCTACATCAGTCAGGCGGTGCTGAAACAGAAGGGGCAGCGTCACCTGAATGGCACCGGCTCCGATCTGGCACAGATGCAAATGCTGCTGGATAACGCCGCGGCGGCACAGAAAGGCATGAACCTGCAACTGGACATCAGCCTGACGCCGGATCAGGTCGCGAATCTTAGCCAGAGCCTGGTCTGGTGGGAAAATATCGAGGTCAACGGCCAGACCGTGCTGGCACCGAAGCTATATCTGGCGTAGGCGGATAAAGCAACCTGCAGGGCAGCGCAATTGTCGCGAATAAAGTCGAGCTGAACGCGGGCGGCAGTACCGCACAGCGCCGTACGCAGGACGTGGCAAACAGCCAGCTCCTGAGTGGGGGCGATCTGAGTCTGGTGGCTGGGCGGGATGTGCTGTCCTGTTCGAAGCGGCCAGCCTGAACGCCAAAGGTAATGTGGCACTGGCGGCCGGACGCGATCTCAACCTGCAGGCGGCTCAAGGCGTGGCGAGTGGCGCGGTGACGGCACAGGCGGGCAACAACATCAACCTACTGTCGGCCACCGAAACGCAGCACACCTTCTTTGAAGAAACCACGGTCAAGAAAAAGGCCTTCTCGAAGACGGTGACGCATACCCTGCGGGAAACGTTGCAGACCGATGAGAAAAGCAGTTCATTGTCGAGTGACAGTGTCACGATGGCGGCCAATCAGGATATCAACCTGCAGGGCTCCTCGGTGGTCGGCGACAAACAGGTCACGCTGCTGGCGAATCATGACGTCAACACCGCTGCCAGCGTAGAGAACTACCAGAACTATGAAGAGCACAATGCGGTTGAGAATAACAACTTCAATCTGAGTAATATTGCGCCGAAGGGATTGCAGGATGTAGGGGCATTGATGACATCGTTGTACACTAATACCAACATGGTGGATGAAAACGGTAATGTGCTGAACCCCATAACGGAAGAACAGCGGCAATACGCGATGCATAAGCTAGTCACGGGGACGATGCCGGAAGGGCAGGATATCTCCGAAGCGATAGTGGATGGTTATACGAATGGGGTACTGATTGCTGGCGCGTGGTATCTGGGGCCGGCGGCGTCAATAGGTAAAGTGGCGGTTGGTTCGGCATTGAGTGGTGGTGCGAATGCCGCCTATCAATGGTATGACCTGAGCCAGAAGGGTAATGAAAATAAAACTTATGATTACTGGGGTACCACAGCGGCGGGACTGGTACTTGATAATCAGGCTCTCCAGCACTTCCCTGACAATCGTCTGCTCGTTCTCGAGTAGCTGACTGACGGCCTCAAACTGAAGCGTCAGCGTGTCACTTGGGCCACGTTCATGTTCTTCAAACAGCAAGTGATCGGTACTGACATGCAGCGTGGTTACAATCTTCTTGAATGCATCCAGCGACGGCATGGCCTGCCCGCTCTCATACTTCTTCCAACTGTTAACATGCAGGCCGACAGCATCAGCCATTGCCTGCTGTGACAGGCCGAGCTTTTTACGTAATAACTCTGCAAGGTCTGCGCTGGGGCGAGGTGGCGAAGCTGGATATCTACAGCGTGGACGGGAACCGTAAAACGGTAACGGTGAGACAGGGCAAGGGAAGGAAAGATCGACTCGTTCCCATCGGCGGACGGGCGCTGCGCTGGCTGAGTCACTACCAACATCAAGTGAGGCCGCAACTGCTGGTCAGTCAGGACATTATTGCGTTAAGTCCTTACTTCGAGCAATTTATCCGTGAACAAATCGAAAGTGGTCGTTACAACAATGTCAGCGAGGTCATCCGTGCAGGGTTGCGGGCGCTGAGCTCTACCGAAGACTTGTACCGGCAGTGTTGTGTAATCGGCGACACTGGAAGCTGGACGTTTACAGGCGATACATAACGCGCAGGCAGTGGGCGGTTCGGATGAGGCATCACAGCTTGTAATTAATAAGATTGCTCAAGCAGGGGCGACAAGTGCGGCTGGTATTATTGGTGGAGCAGGCAAGTCTGGAAATAATACTGGAAAGGGTACTTGTTTACACGAATAGCTGGATCGTTCAAGTGCTCCTTAAACGATCGGCGTTAGCCGACCCTTTGCTTTATGGATGGCCAATACTTTGTGAGCCGGGGATGAGCCGGAAATACATGTGTTCGGGAATCGGGCTGTCCCAGCCGCCGATGTACATTGCAAAGCCGATCATGCCGAAAAGAATACCGAGTACCAGCCCCGCCATCACAATGCCGGACAGCGCAGTTTGTCGGCATAATGGTTTGAGTGTTTTACTGTCTTTTGTCTGCAAACCTGAAGGGGCGGTAAGCGAAAAATGGAGCGTTGAGTCCACTGGGCAAGATTCGACGCAGGTCATGCAGGCCGTGCACTCCGCCGTTCTCACCTGAATCAGTTTATCTACTGGGATGTTAGACGGACAGGCTCTAGCGCACTTGCCGCAGTCGATACAGCTGCTGGCGTTACGACGGACTTTGAAGGGGGACAGTAGTGAAAATAACCCCATGAGTGCACCGTAAGGGCAGAAGTAACGACACCAGAAATGACGGATAAACAGACTGGCAAACGTGAAGAGAAAAACGCAGACCAGCGTGATGGTGCCGATATTGCGAAAGAAGCCGAGCATTTTAACGTCGGCGATTAGGCCGTAGGGCGACATTAGGAACATATAAATACCTTGTGCCGGCATTGATAAGGCGATGTAGAGAAAAAAGCCTAATAACAGATATTTCAGACTGCGCAGCGGAATATCCAGCCACTTCGGAAGAATGAAATGGCGGCCAAATATTTTTTTCCCCAATGCACCTACCCACTCGGAAATCGTGCCGATAGGGCACAGCCAGGAACAGAACGATTTCTTCAGCAACAGGCTAATAAGAATAAATGCGAGAAGTAATAACATTGACGCAAGGTGGATAGGGGGGAAATTACCCGTTTCCCACGTGAACTTCACGTTCATCAATCCGGCAATCGGCAGCCAGCCCTCAATACCGCCCGGTCTTGACATATAAAGACTTACGCCACCAGTTTCAAAGTAGCGAACCCAAAAATAGAAGGTGATGCCGATATAAACGTTGAGTGCCAGTAGAAGAATTTGTGTTGCTCTGCGCCAGCTTAGAGCATTGCGCCAGTTGTTCCAGGGAAGTTTACCTCCGGTCGTGCCAAGACGGCGTTGCCACCGCTTTCTTGCTTTCTCACTCATGGCTCTCAATTGCCCCCATTTATTTCTTTCACTCGGCGCTTTCAATACACCGAAGAGATCGTGGGGCAACGTTATCACGTTCTTAACGGTTAAAAATTGATTTGTGTATTATAAATGCAAGTTTATGATTTTTTAGCTGGTTGATTTAAATAAGATAAGGAGGAAATAACGTGGTATTCATTGCATGAGGGGATAGTGTACGAGAAGGAATGCTTTCGTTAGTGATGTGAAAAAGAATGGGTACAAAAGTGTACCCATTCTATTAATTGCTAGACAGCACTATCTTTGAATATTTCGACTACTCAGTCCTGCGAAGCCCATCAGGTAGCCAAAGAACGTATTAATATATTCTGGCCTGCCGGTGTGGGTATTTCTCATCCCATCATCGGAATGCGCTGGGTTATTTCTCTCTGATCGAGAGTCGGGTTAATGTCACCCTTCGTTGAGGGCAGGATGAACAGCGATACCGACGTATTTAAGCGTTCTGTTTGCTCCAGCAGTGAAGCGAAGGTGTGTGCGGAGGCTTCAACCTGTCCCGCATTTTCTCTGACGGTGTCGTTCAGCGTACTGAGCCGAGCGGTGACTTCATGAATGCTCACGTTCTGCTGGTGTGATATCTCCGAAATCTCGCTCAGAAACGTGCCCGTGCCTTTCGCGGTCTGAATGATGTGTTGCAGGCTGTCATTCAGTTTGTTCACCAGTCGCGTTCCGGCGGTGACGCTGTTATCAGAATCACGAATCAGCACATTAATATTTTGTGCAGAATGGCTGCTTTGCGACGCCAGCGTGCCAACTTCCCGCGCGACAACGGCAAAGCCGCGTCCCATCGTCCCAGCTCGTGCGGCTTCAATGGCGGCGTTCAACGACAGAATGTGCGTCTGGAACGCCACGTTCTCAATCATCCCAATCGCTTCCGTCATCTCACGCGTTCTGCCTGCAATGTCTGACATCGCCACCTTGACGTCATTCATCATTGTCTCACCCTGCGCGGCGATCTTGCTGGTGTCTTCCGCATGCAAATTGGCCTGTTGGGTATGCTGGGTATTTTGTTCCAGATGTTGGCTAAGCTGAATAATATGTTCTGTGGTGACTTTGAGCTCGTGAGATTGGCGGTTTGCCTGTTCGGAAAGCCGATGGTTATCTGCCGCGACCCGATCGACCTGCGTCACCATATGGTCAACGCCCTGGCGAACCTGATTGACCAAGGTCACCAGACCTTCCTGCATTTGAATGACGCTAGCATTAAGCTGTTCAACTTCGCGTGTACCGCGCGTTTTTGTATTGACCGCATGCGAAAGGTCGCCCGCAGCGATCAATTTTAAATGGGCAATAATGTGCGTCAGCGGACGAATAATGATCCGACTTACGCCAATCCACACGGCGATGGCGATCGCCAGCAAGAGGCCAAGAACCATAATGAAAATCGTTTTTGCGTTATCGAGAGAGGATAAAAATTGTTGGCCATGCTGCTTTTGCAGCGCATCGGTATCTTGCAGATAGTGTGAATACTTCTGGGTAAAGTCGCTTTGGTAAGCCTGTACCGGAACGGCAAAGAAAATATCGATCTGATTCGTGGTCTTTATTCCCTCGGCCAGCTCGACGAGCCCGGAATAGAGCTGGCTGTAGCTCTTTTTCAAATCGATAAAAGCCGCGGTGTCCGCTTCAGCTGTTGTGACCGTTCCCAGTAATTGGTAGTGCTCCTGTGCCTGTTTTAGAGACACTTCCGCCTCATCCATCAGGCTGTGCCAACTGCCTTCAGACCCCGTTTCTTTGTCTACTAACAGATAAATGCCCGCGCGGTTGAGTTTATCGCTGGCACTCATCACTTCCATCCGCGCTTTATCCATTAAGGCTTGTTGCTGGCGAAGGCTCTCGTTAGCGGAAATATCCTGCCGAACCTGCGTCATCGTTTGCGAAATGACGCCGACGGAAACCAATTGCAGTAAAGAAAATAACCCAATGATCAATAACAATCCGGAGAGAATACTGAGGCGATGACGGCGGTGGATAGTAGCAACTCCGTTTCGCAAAATCGCAGGCATTAACATGATTGCTGACCCTCTATAGATGAATAGCGGTCAAACTATCACTGTTAAATGACTAAAATATTTCAGCTTTTGACGGGAGCGAAAAGGGCCATGGCTTTTTCATGCAACCATGACCTGTATCAATTGGATGTTTAAAACACTTTTTTGAATGGCTTCACGCTGACGTGTTTATAGACGCCTGCTGCGAGGTAAGGGTCGGCGTTGGCCCATGCTGTTGCCTCATCCAGCGATGTGAATTCGGCGATAATCACGGAGCCGCTAAAGCCAGCCTGGCCGGGATCCTCGCTGTCGATTGCAGGCAAAGGGCCAGCGGTAATCAGTCGCCCTTGATCGCGCAATGCCTGTAAACGGGCAAGATGGTCCGGTCTGACCGACAGGCGTTTTGCTAATGAATCAACATTATCTTCAGCATAAATGACGTAGAGCATAGCGACCTCACAGGTGGGAAGGTACCCTTCATCGTTTGGGGTGCCGGGTTTGAGACCCCCAGCGGTCAAACGCTATTGGGTAAGAGAAACGAGTTTCTATCATCATACGTGATGTTGTTTGAAGACAATAGTGCGAGGACAATAGGTTGATTTGCCAGAGTAATCCCCCCGCGATTTCGGTTTTTTTAACAATTCCACGGGTTGTTATTGAATATGATTGCTATTTGCATTTAAACTTGGGCGGCATAAGAGGATAAAGACAGACTATGCCGCAAAAAAAGTTTTTTTTGACCCGCCGTTACTCATGGCCATTCATACTTTCAGTCGGTTTTCACGGTTCACTGATTGCAGGTTTGCTGTACGCATCATTTAATAATTCAATCGAATTACCGCAGGAATCTAAGCCCATCAGCGTGGTGATGGTGAACCCTGCGGCCTATGAAGCGGCACCTGCTGCGAAATCTGCCCCGGAGCCAGAGCCGGTTAAGCAGCCTGAACCAGAGCCGGAACCCATTCCTGAACCGGAGCCAGTGCCGCAGCCGGTTCCTATGCCATTACCTGAGCCAAAGCCCAAGCCGCCGAAACCTAAACCGGAGCCTAAGCCGGTGAAGAAGGTTGAGCAACCGAAGCCGGTTAAACGTGAACCGACGGTTGAAAAACAGCCGCCTTCACCGTTTACCAGCACAGAGCCAACGCGCAATGTAACTAATGCGCCAGTGAAGCAGGCACCGGCACCTGCAGCAAGCACGCAGTCAAGCGGGCCACGTCCGTTGAGCCGCGCACAGCCTCAGTATCCGGCTCGCGCGTTTTCTCTGCGCGTTGAAGGGCGGGTGAAGATGCAGTTTGATGTGGACGAGTCCGGACGTGTTGACAACGTGCGCGTGCTTTCTGCTGAGCCACGTAATATGTTCGAACGTGATATCAAACAGGCCATGCGTAAATGGCGTTATGAAGCGGGTAAACCGGGCAAAGATTTGGTTGTGACCATCGTCTTTAAAATTGACGGCGGGGCGGCAGTCGAATAATTCACGCCAGTACAAAGAAACGGGACGTCATCTTTAGCAGATGACGCCCCGTTTTCGTATCGATCGCTATTCAAAGCAGCTTACGCCGATGAGCGCTAAACGTTACTCGCTTGGCGTGAAGTTGCTTTTACCCGCAGGCAGTTCGCGCGGATGGCCTTCTTCATCTACTGCAACGTAGGTGAATAACGCTTCGGTCGCCCGATAGCGCTGACCAATCGGCTCAGAGGAGACTTTCTTCACCCACACTTCAACGTTGACGTTGATAGAGCTACGGCCAGTACGTAAACAACGTGCATAGCAGCAAACCACATCGCCGACGGCGACAGGTTTTAAGAATGACATCCCATCAACCCGTACGGTAACGACACGTCCTTCGGCAATTTCTTTCGCCAGAATCGCGCCGCCGATGTCCATTTGCGACATCAACCAACCGCCAAAAATATCGCCGTTCGCATTGGTATCGGCTGGCATTGCCAGCGTGCGGAGAACCAGTTCGCCCTGTGGTAACACGTTTTGTGTGCTCATTGTGTCTATCTCGCTTTGGCTATTGCTGTTGCTCGCTTTTTTCTTCTTCTGACTTTTCCTGATCGTTAGGCAAGTGACGATAGATATAAACGCCACAAATCAGCGTAAACAGCAGCGTCACACCGGTCAGACCAAAGACTTTGAAATTAACCCAAACGTTTTGCGGTAACCAGAAAGCAATATAGATGTTAACCAGCCCACACACCAGAAAGAACATGGCCCAGGCGAAATTCAGTTTCCCCCAGACGGGCTGCGGAAGGGTTAACTCTTTACCCAGCATTTTTTGAATCAGGGTCTGTTTCATCACGAACTGGCTAACCAGCAGAGCGGCGGCAAATAACGCATAGATGATGGTGACTTTCCACTTGATAAACAGATCGTTATGGAACACCAGAGTAAGCGAACCGAAAACGACGACCATCGCAAAAGTGACCAGCGTCATTTTCTCTATTTTACGATACATCACCCAGGTGACCACGAGTGACAGCGCCGTTGCGGCAATCAGTGCACCCGATGCGATATAGATGTCATAAAGTTTATAGGCCGCAAAAAAAACGACCAACGGTATAAAATCAAGAAGTTGCTTCATTATGTCAATCCATCACTCAACAGTGTCGTAATCATAACCCGCGAGAGTTATCCGATAGCTCATGCCATTATCCTTTATTGTGGAACACCATTCCCGAGATATTGTAATAATTTGCAGAAAATTACGATTGGGTAGATAGCGAACGGAGATTTAGCAGAACCTATGCCACCAGAGCGATGGCATAGGCAGAGAGCGGCAGTTAAGCGCGCAGCAGCATATAAAGGCGGAACAGATAAATGAGCAGGATCGCGGAGATCAGGTTGCCCAAGCCATTCAGAACCACACCGAGCACGGTCGGTGAGGAAATCGGTAACTTTGACACGATCAGCAAAATAGCGATTTTAGCCAGTAGCCACATCACGATGGCAGGCGCGGTTGCACGCAGGTTGCCGTAAGCCAGTTTGGTGCTCACTTTAATGGCGTTGAAAATCCCGCTTTTTTCCGTGACGACAATCACGGGTGACAAACTCAGCGCAATAGCGAGCAGTACGCCAGGAATGACCAGAAGCATCATGCCAAGCTGGATGAGCAGAGTGCACAGCAGGATCAGGATAAGCAGACGCAGTAAAAAAGGTGCAGAAGCGCCAATCGCGCGCAGTGCGCTGGTGCGCTGTCCGTCAGAAACCAGCTGGATCAGCATCAGAACTCCGCCCGTCAGCAGCGCATTGCCCACTAACGCAGCAAAGGTGCCTGCTGCCGACATTTTCAGTAACACGGTTTGTTGTTCCGGCGTCATCTGCTGAATCATATCCATCAAGCCAGCTTCGACAGAAGATGACAGATCGCTGCTGGAACTGCTCAGAATCTGTAACTCGTCTCCAGAAGGCGATAGCGCATGATTCAGTATGACAGTAATGAATGCCGTCAACAGTGACATCATTAAGATGCTGATGAACTGGTTGCGGGTGAAATTCATCGTGTCACGGTACAACGTGTTAGCCGTGATAGGCATGCAGGCTCCTTGAAAAAAGATAAATCGACAGAGAGAACTTAACTCCCAATTGTAACCTGTTAATTCGCGCTGTGGCACCCCGTCAACGACGCAATGCTGCTTTTCGCCTCACTATGAGGTTAGTGTGGTATGGCTACTCATCGTGGCGCTTATCGTCACCTGCGGTGCATTTGATATCCTTGCATCATTATTGATCTGGATCAATTTCATGAATTTTAATGAGTTAGCGATAAATGATTCAGTTCAATTTGGGCGTAAAATCTTTAAAAGATGTGATCTGGCTTAAAACAAGAATACCTACTTAGGGGTATATTCGCTCGAAATTTAAACCCTATAAATGGAGTGGGTAATGAAAAAGACATCTTTCTTATTGTTGGCAGCGGCGCTCATGCCTGCATTGGCACAGGCTCATCAAGCGGGTGATTTCATTGTTCGGGCCGGTTCAGCAACCGTGCGGCCTGCTGAAAGTTCGGACAACGTACTGGGTTTAGGCGAGTTTCAGGTTAGTAACAATACGCAACTGGGTCTGACTTTTAGCTACATGGTGACGGACAATATTGGGGTTGAATTACTCGCCGCCACGCCGTTCAAACATAAAGTCGGAACACCGGGAACAGGGACCATTGCGGAAGTGAAACATCTGCCGCCTTCACTGGTCGCACAGTACTATTTTGGTGATGCTCAAGATAAATTACGTCCTTACTTAGGCGTTGGCCTGAACTATACCTTGTTCTTCGATGAGAAATTTAATGATACGGGGAAAGGGGCTGGGTTGAGCGATCTGAGCCTGAAGAATTCCTGGGGCCTTGCTGCGCAGGCAGGGTTGGATTACAACCTGGATAAAAACTGGTTGGTAAATATGTCCGTGTGGTGGATGGATATTGATACCGATGTGAAGTTTAAAGCCGGTAACGATCAGCAAAGTATCCATACGAAGATTGACCCGTGGGCCTTTATGTTTGGTGTAGGCTATCGCTTCTGATTGTTAACGTAATTTTTCTTGAAGAATAAAAAATTTCCGGGAAAAATTTTTAACGTTGCGTCAGCAATGGCCCGTAAGGGTGGCGACCAGGGATGGCTCGCCATAAAAAACGGCGACGTAAATAACGTCGCCGTTTTTATAGACAGGAAATAACAAACCAATAAAGAGAACGCTATTTTTATTACAGCAATTATCTAGATGGCGTTAGCCATTAGAAATTGTATTGTACGCCAACACGGTAGCGAGTTTGACGCTCGTCAGTGTTTTTGCTGCCAACAACGTTGCCGACTTCAGCGTAAGGCGTCCAGTTTTTGTCATATTTATACGCTAATTTAACGTTGTGAGTCAGGCCATAGTTGTCGTTGTCGGCGATGTAACCAGGAGCACCTGCTTTAGTTTTCTTATCGTATTCAAATTCGTATTCAACCACAAAGTTCGCAGGCAGTTTATAACCCAGCGTACTGGTGATGGTGTAGCCTTTAATATCGGTAGGGTTCGCAGCTGTGCTGGTATTACCGATGTTGTTACTTTTACGCAGGTAAGATGCACGGTAGCGCAGACCATAGTATAAGGAATCGGTAATGTTGGCCGTACCTTTGATGTAAGGACGGTAGTTGTTATCGTCTGAAGTGGTAACCATGTTTAGGCCGGTTTCCAGTCCAAAAGTTTTATCGAATTTGTACAGGTAGCTGGCGGTCACTTCAGTACCGTTGCTGACCGTTTCGTTATACGGTTTATTTGGGGTGGTATCATTTTTTGATTGGCCCCATTTGCCTTCCAGTGACAGGCCAAAACCGTTGTCAAAACGGTGGGACATCAGCAGGCGATCTTTATGATCGTTCTTTGCCGAATCATTCATTTCATGACGGTAGTCAATCGTCACTGCCATGGAGCTTAAGCTGATTAAGGAGGTTACCACCATCGTCAATATTTTAACTTTCATTTTATTATCCCAAGTCAAAGAGAATTATTATTTAAAAACGCGCTGCCACTTTTGTTCAGCAGTTCCATTCTATTTATTATTTCTTACAGTAATGTGAACAAGATCGTTAAAAAGAGATAATTTTAAATGATCTCAATTCTGTGATTTTCTTCGTATTTTATTCGTGGAATTTATGCGGTTTCAAAATTAAGAGGTAATTAACTTATTTTGTTGGTGTGGAATTAAGTAATTATTTCAATTTGAAAACATTTCTTACAATTATAATAAAGTGGAAACTAAATACTAATTGGATGTGTTTCGCATTAATTGAATAAGAAATAATTTGAAACATTACTCGGCGCGCGATAGGGCTTGTGTGAAACACAAATCGCGCGCCTGAAAAGTGTTATGAACGCGTAGCGGCTTTCATTTCACTCACAAAGGCGTGTAACTCGGACAGCATAACGTCAGGCTGGTTCAGATTTTTTTCGATAATCCGTACGATCGCGGAGCCAGAAATGGCACCCGCTGCGCCTGAGGCTAACGTTTCCCGTACTTGAGCGGGATCGGAAATGCCAAATCCTTGTAACGGCGGGGCAGCATGATACGCGTTCAGTTTGGCAACCAGATGATGCAGCGGCAGTTGTGCGCGCTTTTCTGCCCCGGTCACGCCCGCACGTGACACTAAATAGGTATAGCCGCGACCATAAGAGGCGATCTCGCGCAGCAGTTCATCATCAGCATTAGGCGGACAGATAAAAATGGGGGCGATGCCGTGTCGCAGCGCAGCCGCACGGAAAGGCGCAGATTCTACTACCGGGACATCCGCCACTAACACCGAATCGACGCCAACCTGCGCGCAGCGCTGATAAAATTCATCAATACCGTTGCTGAAGACCAGATTGGCATACATCAGCAGGCCAATCGGAATTTCTGGGTATTTCTGACGTATAGCCGCCAGCATTTCGAAGCATTGGTCTGGAGTGACACCTGCCGCAAAGGCGCGCAGGTTGGCATCCTGAATGGTTGGGCCATCTGCCAACGGGTCAGAGAAGGGCACGCCCAGCTCCAACGCATCGGCACCGGCGGCAATCAGCGTGTCGATAATTTTCAGGGACTGCTCGGGAGAGGGATCGCCCAGCGTCACAAACGGAACGAACGCGCCTTCCTTTTTCTCTGACAGGCGGTTAAATAACTGTTGATAGCGCTCCATTAGATTTCTCCCCGATCTTTCAAAATATCGTGCACGGTAAAGATGTCTTTATCACCACGGCCGGACAGGTTGACCACCAGCAGTTGCTCTTTTTCCGGTTCCGCTTTGATCATCTTCAAGGCGTGCGCCAGCGCGTGGGAGGATTCCAGCGCGGGAATAATCCCTTCGCCGCGGCAGAGCGCTTTGAAAGCATCCAACGCTTCATCATCGGTAATCGAGACATAGTCGGCACGGCCAATGCTGTTCAGATAGGCGTGCTGCGGCCCTACGGAGGGGAAATCCAGCCCGGCAGAAATAGAATAGGACTCTTCAATTTGCCCGTCAGACGTTTGCATCATCGGAGACTTCATGCCGAAATAGATGCCTACGCGGCCGTGTTTTAACGGTGCACCGTGCTGCCCAGATTCAATGCCCAAGCCGCCTGGCTCAATGCCGATCAGACGGACATCGGTATCGTCGATGAAATCAGCGAACATCCCAATCGCGTTAGATCCACCGCCGACACAGGCTAGTACCGCATCCGGCAAGCGACCTTCTTTTTCCAGGATCTGTGCTTTGGTCTCTTCGCCAATCATGCGTTGAAACTCGCGCACGATAGTCGGATAAGGATGCGGGCCAGCGGCCGTTCCCAGCAGATAGTGTGCCGTTTCATAGCTGCCGGACCAGTCACGTAGCGCTTCGTTACAGGCATCTTTCAGCGTGGAGGAGCCGCTATGAACCGGAATCACTTCTGCCCCCATCAGACGCATGTGGAAGACGTTCGGCGACTGGCGCTCAACGTCTTTGGCACCCCTATAGACGCGGCATTTCAGGCCGAGCAGGGCGCAAGCCAGTGCCGTAGCGACACCATGTTGGCCCGCACCGGTTTCGGCGATGATTTCGCTTTTACCCATGCGCTTAGCCAGCAGAGCCTGTCCGAGTACCTGATTGGTTTTGTGTGCACCGCCGTGCAGCAGATCTTCACGTTTCAGGTACAGCTTGGTTTTCGTCCCAGCGGTCAGGTTTTTACACAGGGTTAACGCTGTCGGGCGACCCGCGTAGTTTTTTAGCAGATCGATAAATTCGGCCTGAAATTCAGGATCTTTTTGTGCACTGACGAAAGCCTCTTCCAGCTGGCGTAACGCCGGGATGAGGATCTGCGGAACAAACTGTCCGCCGAATTCACCGAAGTAAGGGTTGAGTAATGTCATAATTTTCCCGTCTGTTTTAGTGCTGCGGTTGACGTAATGTCGCAAAAACCGCAGCAATTTTATGTGAGTCTTTTTTTCCCGGTTCGCTTTCTACCCCGGAATTGAAATCCAGTCCTGCGCAACCTTGCTGTGCTGCCAGTGCGCAGTTATCGCTATTCAGGCCACCGGCCAACAGCACGTTATCCAATGACTGATTCGCCAGCAGCGACCAGTTGAAGGTTTTACCGCTACCGCCCTGACCGTTGTCAAACACGTAGCGATCGACGTGGGCGAGATTGCGCTCAGGCAGGACATCCGCGATGCTCAGCGCTTTCCAAATTTGGCAAGCCGCCGGTAATTGCTGACGTAGCTGGCTGATGATCTGTTGATCTTCATCGCCGTGGAGTTGAACGGCCGCTAATCCCAACTGCGTCGTGATAGCAACGATGTGTTCGACAGGCGCATTGCGGAAAACACCGACATAGCGCAGTGGGGCACCCGTCATAACGTCGGCGGCTTGTTTGGCGTCAACGTAGCGTGGGGAACTGGCGACAAAGATTAAACCACCATAGAGCGCACCCGCGTGATAGGCGGCCTGTGCATCTGCTGCACGCATTAGGCCACAGACCTTGTTTTCACCCAAAATAACGCGACGTACCGCGCCGTTCTGATCCGGTTCAGACATCAGTGAACTGCCGATCAGGAAGCCCTGGGCAAACGCGCTGAGTTCACGAATCTGTGCCTGACAATTGATACCGGATTCACTGATCACGGTGACGCCTGCGGGCAGACGCGGTGCAAGCGTCTGGGTGCGGTTGAGGTCAATCGAGAGATCGCGCAGGTCGCGGTTGTTGATCCCGACGACGCGTGCTTCGAGCTGAATGGCACGCAGCAGCTCTTCTTCATTACTGACTTCTGTCAACACGCCCAGCTTCAGGCTGTGCGCCACTTCAGCCAGTTGCTGATACTGCTCGTCGTCCAGCACGGACAGCATCAGCAGAATGGCATCGGCCTGATAGTAGCGAGCCAGATAGATCTGGTAGGGCGAAATAATAAAGTCTTTGCACAACACCGGCTGATGTACTGCCGCGCTAACCTGCGGCAGGAAAGCAAAATCGCCCTGAAAATACTTCTCGTCGGTTAAAACGGAAATGGCGGACGCGTAATCTTTATAGACCCGAGCTATTGCTACTGGGTCGAAATCATCGCGAATCAATCCCTTCGATGGTGAAGCCTTTTTGCATTCAAGAATAAAGGCGGGTTTATCTTGTTTCAGCGCCTGATAAAAGTCGCGCTGGCTGGGAACGATCTCATGCTGAAAAGAGGTCAGCGGCTGTGCTTTTTCTCGTTCCGCAACCCAGAGCGCTTTATCACGCACAATTTTATGTAATACGGTTTCCTGCATGGTTCCATTATCCTCTGGCGGACAGGGCGATAACGCGCTGATAAGCCTGTCCACTATGAATGACTTCAAGCGCCTGTTGCGCATTTTGGCGCAGATCTTCTTGTCCGAATAATCTCAGGAGCAGCGCAACGTTGGCGGCAACCGCCGCGGCGTGCGCGCGTTCACCTTTACCTTGTAGCAGTGACGCGAGAATGTCACGATTTTCTTCTGGCGTACCGCCTTGTAATGCCGACAGCGGATACGCATCGAGACCGAAATCGCGGTGCGTCAGTTCGTAGGTTTCGATCTCGCCATTGTTCAACTCGGCAACCTGCGTCGGTGCATGAATTGCGACTTCATCCATTCCTCCACCGTGTACAACCGCGGCACGCTGGTAGCCCAGCACCTTCAGCGTTTCGGCGATAGGGCGAACTAATTCGGGGCTATACACGCCAATCAGCGCCAGCGGTGGGCGAGCGGGGTTAACCAACGGCCCCAGCACGTTGAAGACGGTGCGCGTTTTGAGCTGCTGACGAACCGGCATGGCATGACGGAAGCCCAGATGGTATTGCGGAGCAAACAGGAAACATACACCCAGATCGTCCAGCGCCTGACGGGAGTCCTGCGCGCTCATATCCAGCTTAATACCGAAAGCGGAGAGCAAGTCTGAGGAGCCGGAACGGCTGGAGACGCTGCGGTTGCCGTGCTTGGTGATTTTCAGGCCACAGCTGGCAGCAACGAAGGCACTGGCCGTCGAAATGTTGATGCTGTTGGTGCCGTCACCGCCTGTGCCGACGATATCGGCAAATAAATAGTCAGGGCGCGGGAACGGCTGCGCATCGGCTAGCAAGGCCGTGGCGGCACCGGCGATCTCATCGGGATGCTCGCCGCGCACTTTCATGCTAATCAATGCCGCTGCCAGCTGGCTGGCTTCCAGTTCACCGCGAATAATGGCGCCAAACAGCGCCTGACTTTCCTGACGGCTGATAGGGTTCGCGCCGTATAATTTTTCCAATATGTGTTGCATGGTCATGACATCCTGAGCAGTAGACGGTTCCTGGGTCTTAGAAGACTGTTGTGTAGAAGACAGTTGCATAATCGTATCCCTCGTTAAGCCAGCGCCCAGTCCAGCGTTTGTTCCAGCAGTCGAGCGCCGTGCGTGGTCAGGATCGACTCAGGGTGGAATTGAAAACCGCAGACGCGATCCGCATCGTTTCGCACGGCCATGACCATCGTGTTGAAGTGTGCATTGACGGTCAGCGTCGAAGGAATGTTGCTACCGACCAGCGAGTGGTAGCGAGCGACGGGCAACGGATGCGGCAAACCGCTAAACATGCCACTGGCATCGTGATCGATGGCAGACGCTTTGCCATGCAGAATTTCACCCGCCTGACCGACATGGCCGCCGTAGGCTTCCACGATGGCCTGATGGCCGAGGCAAATGCCGATGATCGGCAACTGACCGCGCAAACGTTGTAGGAGTTCTGGCATACAACCCGCTTCGGCTGGCGTGCCAGGGCCGGGGGAGAGCATCAGAATCGGTCTTTCCATTTGCTGTAACCGTGTGATGATGACATCGGCAGGCAGATGGTTACGGTAAATCACGACCTGATGACCGCTGGAACGCAGTTGATCCACCAGGTTGTAGGTGAATGAATCGATATTATCGAGCAGCAGGATGTCGGCCATCAGAAAATCTCCTTTGCATGGTGCGCACTGGCAATGGCTCGCAGTACGGCCCGGGCTTTATTACGCGTTTCGTCGGCTTCGGCCTGAGGGTTAGAATCCAGCACCACGCCCGCACCAGCCTGAACGGTGGCAATACCGTCTTCGACATAGGCGGAGCGAATGACGATGCAGGTGTCCAGGTCGCCGTGAGCCGTGAAGTAGCCCACCGCGCCGCCGTAGCTGCCGCGTCGGGTTTTCTCACTTTCGGCAATCAGCTGCATGGCCCGGACTTTCGGTGCGCCGCTCAGCGTGCCCATGTTCATGCAGGCGCGGTAGGCGTGCAGCACATCTAAATCTTCACGCAATGTGCCCACTACGCGGGAGACCAGATGCATCACAAAGGAATAGCGGTCAACTTTGGTCAAATCAGCAACGTAACGGCTGCCCGGCTGACAGATGCGCGCCAGATCGTTACGGGCTAAATCGACCAGCATCAAATGTTCAGCCAGCTCTTTATGGTCGGTACGCATTTCCAACTCAATACGGCTATCGAGATCGCGATCTAGCGAGCCATCGGCACGGCGACCGCGTGGGCGGGTACCGGCAATGGGATAGATTTCGATTTGACGGCTGTCGGCATCGTATTTCAGCGAGCTTTCCGGCGAGGCACCGAACAGCGTGAAATCCTGATCCTGCATGTAAAACATGTAAGGGCTGGGATTGCTATCCTTCAGCGTTTGGTAGGCGGCCAGCGGTGAAGGACACGGCAGAGAGAAACGACGTGATGGCACGACCTGGAAAATTTCACCGATGCGGATGGCTGCTTGCATCTGACTGACGACTTCACCGAAGGCTTCATCGCTCTGGTTGCAGCTCAGCGTCATGTCTTCGATGGACTGACGTGGCAGCGCAGGTGCTGGCTGGGTGAGCTGAAGTTGCAGCTGTTCCAGACGCTGTTGCAGACGCTGCTTTTCGCTATGGTCCGGTGTAAACAGGCTGGCTTGCAGTGCGGTCACACGTTTTTGGTGGTCAAGCACCAGCAGCGTTTCTGCCAGATAGAAGCAAAAGTCCGGGCAACGCTGCTGCTGGCTCAGCGCAGGTAATTCTTCAAATCCTGCGACCAGATCGTAGGCGAACAGGCCGCCGAGAAACATGGCTTCACGCTCGTCTGTCGGGCAGGCGACCAGCGTCAGAATCTGGCGTAAGGCATCAAACACGGACAGCGAACGCAGGCGAGCATCTTCGTCCTGCATGGCGTCTGCCAGTGGGAACGTGAGTTCACGACCGTTTGGACGCGGTTGATTGATAATCTCCGCTGGCAGCGCGGCATCCAGAAGCGGCAGGAGGCTGGCGCCGTTTGCGGTTAATGCTTGAATGGAAACCTGCTGACCCAGTGCAGTGATGCGCAGTGCGCTATCGACGATCAACAGGCTTTTCAGGTTTTGCTTGCTGTCGATTTCAGCCGACTCTAACAGCAACGTTGCCGGTCTGGCACCGCAGAGCTGATGGAAGATGGCGCTGGGGTCGTTACGATAAACGGCCTCGATACGCAGCAGTTCCAGTTTAGGTTGTGTTGTTTGCATTCTTGCTACCCGTTTAATGTTGTGCCCATCAAATAAAAAGCCCGCTTAGTTAAGCGGGCCTGGGAATATCTGCATGTGTGATAACAGCGATGCGTGATTAGTCCACCCGCGATAGGGAAGCGCGCCACCAACCATGTTTCATCATTTTCTGCGTTGCCATTATCATCATCTCACTGTTTGTATACTGTCTGCGTACCGAACTTGCGTACTAGTTAACTGGTTCGGCGATAAAATGTCAACACCTTCAATATGATTATTTTATTACTCAGGGAAACGGCGGGCATTACCATTTGCTTCCTATTAATGGCATCATGCGGCCTTCGCATTATTCTTGTTAATGGATAGGCTTGTGCCAGAAGATTCTCAACCGATATCGTCATTTCCACTTTATGATTTGCATAGCCATACCACGGCATCTGATGGCCTTTTAACGCCGACGGCGCTGGTCAGTCGGGCGGTAGACATGCGGGTGAGCGTGCTGGCCATTACCGATCACGACACGACGGCTGGACTTGACGAAGCGCAGAATGCGATTGCACAGCAGGGGTTGCCGCTGAGGTTGATTCCTGGCGTGGAGATCTCCACGCTGTGGGAAAATCATGAGATCCATATTGTCGGGTTGGGGATGGATATTGCACATCCAGCGTTAACGGGGTTGCTGCAACAGCAGGCAGCGTGTCGGCAGAGTCGGGCGGAACAGATTGCGGCTCGATTGGAAAAAAATCGTATTCCCGATGCGCTGGCGGGCGCACAGCGTCTGGCGACCGGAGGGCAGATTACACGTGCGCATTTTGCCCGTTATCTGATCGAACTGGGTATCGCGGCGAATATGAATCAGGTGTTCAAAAAATATCTGGCGAAAGGCAAAATCGGTTACGTGCCACCGCAGTGGTGCACCATTCCGCAAGCGATTGAGGCGATTCATCAATCCGGCGGTGTGTCGGTGTTGGCGCATCCGGGGCGCTACGATTTGACTGCCAAATGGTTAAAGCGTCTGTTAGCTACCTTCGCAGAAAGCGGCGGGATCGCGATGGAAGTGGCGCAATGCCAACAGGCACCGGATGAGCGTACGCAACTGGGGCGCTATGCGCGCGACTTCAACCTAATGGCGTCGCAAGGATCGGATTTCCACCTGCCATGCGCCTGGATTGAGCTGGGCCGCAAGCTGTGGCTGCCTGCCGATGTCGAACCCGTTTGGCATCATCCCGTGTTGGTAGACTAGCGGTGCATAGCCGTGTTGATGCCATGTCGTTCTTTTTGAAATAACAAATTCATGGAATAACAATCTTTTACTATCAACACGTTCTATAATAATCCTATTACACTATTTGCACGATGAAGCGGGTTGGAATGCACAACGCCGCGAAATGTCAGACGTACGAGGTAGGGTCATGAGCCAGTTTTTCTATATTCACCCGCAGAATCCGCAGCCGCGATTGATCAATCAGTCGGTGGAATTTTTGCATAAAGGTGGGGTGATTGTTTATCCAACGGATTCCGGTTACGCGTTGGGCTGTATGTTGGGCGAAAAGAACGCGCTGGAACGCATCTGCCGGATTCGCGATCTGGGTAGCGATCATAACTTCACGTTGATGTGTCGCGATCTGTCTGAACTGTCGACATATGCCCATGTTGATAACTCTGCTTTCCGGTTGATTAAAAATAATACGCCGGGTAATTACACGTTTATTCTGAAAGCGACGAAAGAGGTGCCTCGCCGCTTAATGAATGAAAAGCGTAAAACCATCGGCCTGCGCGTTCCGTCCAATCCTATCGCACTGGAGCTGCTTGCCGCGCTGAATGAGCCGTTGATGTCGACCACGCTGATGCTACCAGGAAATGATTTTGCTGAATCCGATCCAGAAGAAATTCAGGACAGATTGGGAAAACTGGTGGATTTGATTATTCACGGTGGCTCATTGGGTCAACAGCCGACGACGGTTATCGACTTGACCGAATCCGTGCCGCGCGTCGCCCGTGAAGGTACCGGTGATGTCACGCCGTTCCTATAAGCGCAACGACGAGCGGTAACAATGGGAATACAAATGGCGCGAAGATCGGTATAATCACGCAAGTTTTTAATACGACGAACGATTTTTACGTACACACTATTTTTACGTAACGTGCTGAATTTTATCAGCAGTTATGACTCCCCCCGACGCCTGGGAAGGCGACACTAGAGGTTGCTCAATGAGCGAAAAGTTACAAAAAGTTCTGGCGCGTGCCGGACATGGCTCACGCCGCGAAGTTGAAGTTATCATTCAGGCTGGACGCGTCAGCGTTGACGGTAAGATTGCCACTCTGGGCGATCGCGTTGAAGTGACGAAAGCCACCAAAATCCGTATCGATGGTCATGTGGTTACCGTTAAGGAAACCGAAGAGTCCGTGTGCCGCGTACTGATGTACTATAAACCGGAAGGTGAGTTGTGCACCCGTAACGATCCTGATGGCCGCCCGACGGTATTTGACCGTTTGCCAAAAATTCAGGGCTCTCGCTGGGTTGCAGTAGGGCGTCTGGATGTGAACACTTCCGGTCTGCTGCTGTTCACGACCGACGGTGAGTTAGCCAATCGCCTGATGCACCCAAGCCGTGAAGTTGAGCGTGAATATGCTGTGCGTGTCTTCGGTGTTGTTGACGACGAAAAAATCAAACAGCTGAGTAAAGGTGTACAGCTGGAAGACGGCCCTGCATCATTCCGCACTATCCGCTATCAGGGCGGTGAAGGTCTGAACCAGTGGTATAACGTGACGCTGACCGAAGGGCGCAACCGTGAAGTTCGCCGTCTGTGGGAAGCGGTTGGCGTGCAGGTTAGCCGCCTGATTCGCGTGCGCTACGGCGACATTTCGTTGCCGAAAGGTATTCCTCGCGGTGGCTGGACAGAAATGCCGTTGGAACAATTGAACTATCTGCGTGAATTAGTGCAGCTTCCGGCAGAAACGGTATCGAAACTACCGGTTGAGCGTGAGCGCCGTCGGGTGAAAGCGAACCAGATCCGTCGTGCGGTAAAACGTCACAGCCAGCTCAACAGTGCTCCGGCGCGCCGTACCTCGCCAAAGTCGAAGCGCAACGGTTAATATCGTTATTCCTACGCTTTACGGGCAGCCTTCGCTGCCCGAATAGGTTGTTATTTACCGAATGAAAACGGGCGTAACGGAATAGAAGAGTAAAGCGTTTGCGCCAGGGATGGCGCAATCCGAGCTTACATGGACGTACTTGCAGCGTCTTTACGATCTATCCGTTACTCCCGCGCACCGGCCTTTGTCAGCAATAAGGCTAACGACTACCAGTCAATGCCTTGCTGTGCCTGAATCCCGTTATCAAACGCATGTTTTACCGGACGCATTTCCGTCACGGTATCGGCCATTTCTAGCAAGTCTCGATGGCAACCTCGTCCGGTAATAATGACCGTCTGACCGGCAGGGCGCTGTTTTAATGCAGTGACAACGTCACTTAAATCCAGATAATCATAGCTAATCATATACGTCAGTTCATCCAACACGACGAGGTCGAGCTGTGGATCGGCCAACATGCGTTTGCCATGTTGCCAGACGTGCTGTGCCGCTTCGGTATCCGTCTGGCGATTCTGTGTATCCCAGGTAAAGCCCGTCGCCATGACCTGAAATTCCACGCCGTGTTGTTGCAGCAGATTCTTCTCACCGTTAGGCCATTCGCCTTTAATAAACTGGATCACGCCTGCCCGTAATCCGTGGCCTATCGCTCGCGTGACGGTACCAAACGCCGCGGTGGTTTTTCCTTTCCCGTTCCCGGTGAAAACGATCAAGATACCGCGCGTTTCATTCGCGGCGGCAATGCGGGCGTCGACCTTTTCTTTCAGGCGTTGTTGGCGTTGCTGGTGGCGTTCATCGCTCATCGTGCGGCTCTTCTCTATTATTCGGCTGGACCGGCTTTTCTGCCCGGCTGTGCGTCAAAACTCATCCCCGTCTTGCGGCGGCTGTCATCGCCCATCAGGTAGAGATACAGCGGCATAATATCTGCTGGCGTTTTCAGTCTCATCGGATCTTCATTGGGGAAGGCCGATGCACGCATTCCCGTACGTGTTCCACCGGGATTAATACAGTTCACGCGTAGATTTTGTGAATGGTATTCTTCGGCCAGCACTTGCATCAAGCCTTCTGTCGCGAACTTGGATACGGAATAGGCTCCCCAGCCGGCGCGACCTTCGCGGCCCACGCTGGAACTGGTGAAAACCAGAGAAGAGCACAGTGATTTCAATAACAGAGGTAGCAGCGCCTGCGTCAGCATAAAGGTTGCGTTGACGTTGACCTGCATAACCTGATGCCAGATCTCCGGCGTTTGCTGTGTGATAGGGGCAATTTCCCCGAGTAATCCGGCGTTGTGGAGAACCCCATCCAGATGCGGCACAACCTGCGCCAGTTCGTCAGCCAGTTGAAAGCACTGCGCGGAGGATAAAGCCAGCATATCGCAAACAACAACATGCGCTGGCGTACCGTGATCCTGCTCGATCTGCTGTTTAACCGACTGAAGTTTACTTTCTGTCCGCCCTAATAAGATGACGTGCGCGCCGTAGCGGGCGTAGGTCAGCGCAGCTTCCCGACCAATGCCGTCGCCCGCACCGGTGACCAGAATGATGCGGTTTTGCAGTAAATCGATTTTAGGTTGGTAATGCACAATGAATTCCTCTTGCCGTGGCGCAAAACAGCCACGCTTCAGATAATAGACCTGCCATCGCGTGTCGGCACGACGATATGCGTCAGTCGTGCCGCTCGGAACGTCAGATAACGGCGCATCCGGGCAGGGTGAATGGGGGTGTTATGCCTCAAATATCGACTGTTTTCAATGAGACTGCCTCTATTTATCCCCGTGCTGTTGTAAAAAGCAGCAACAGGCGTAAAAACCGCAGGAATAACATCGCCATATTGCGTGCCATCAGTTAGGTTATAGGAAGGGAATGGCGCACGACGTCAACGCCATGGTTGGTGAGTAAACCAACATTAATTAATACGCAGTCAATGAGGACGGTGTTTGTGGAATTACTTTCTCTGTACGGTTTATTCCTGGCTAAGGTACTCACCATCGTGGTGGCTATTGGTGCGTTAGTCGTTCTGGCATTCGGGATGACGCAGCGTAAACGCCCACATAAAGGTGAGTTGCAGGTCACGAATCTGGGTGAACAATATCAGGAAATGCAGCGCGAAATGCAGACTGCCTGTATGAGCGACACCGAGCGTAAGCTGTTATCGAAACAAGAAAAGAAGAAAGAAAAAGAAACCGCGAAGCAAGATAAACAGCGCGCCAAACGTGGCGAAGAAAAGAGTGTTAAGCCGTGCCTGTACGTGCTCGATTTCAACGGCAGTATGGATGCGGGCGAAGTCAGTTCGCTGCGTGAAGAGATCTCCGCCGTGCTCGCTGTGGCGAAACCAAAAGATGAGGTATTGCTGCGTCTGGAAAGCCCTGGCGGTGTCGTGCACGGTTATGGGTTGGCGGCCTCGCAATTGCAACGTTTACGTCAGGGCGGCGTACGCTTGACGGTCTCTGTGGATAAAGTGGCTGCCAGTGGCGGCTATATGATGGCCTGTGTGGCTGACCGTATCGTAGCGGCACCGTTTGCGATTGTCGGGTCTATTGGTGTTGTGGCACAAATCCCCAACTTCCACCGTTTGCTGAAAAACAAAGACATTGATGTTGAGCTGCACACTGCGGGTGAATTCAAGCGTACGCTGACGCTGTTTGGTGAGAATACTGAACAAGGCCGTGAGAAGTTCCGCGAAGATCTGAATGTCACGCACACGCTGTTTAAGGACTTTGTGCAGCAGATGCGTCCTTCGCTGGATATTGATTCGGTCGCGACAGGAGAGCACTGGTTTGGTTCACAGGCGAAAGAGTTGGGGTTGGTCGATTCTATCGGTACCAGTGACGATCTACTGATTGCTGAAATGGCCAGCCATGAAGTCTTAAGCGTTCGCTATACGCGGCGTAAACGCCTGCTGGATCGTCTGACGGGCAGCGCAGGCGAGACCGCAGAACGTCTGATGCTACGCTGGTGGCAACGTGGTTCAAAACCGCTGCTGTAATTGCTAAAACATTAAACCGTACACAATCAAATGCCCGCGAATTTGCGGGTATTCGTTTTTAATCGATCAAGTCGTATTTTTCGGATAAAACATGCGCAAGATGCTTGAACATGTTAAATACCGCGGTGCTTTTTAAGGTCGGTATTCCGTTCTCATCGAGAAAAAACTCACCGCGAAAAACCAGCACGCCGTTTTTTTGTTCTACGCTATCAGCGACCATGCCATGCAAATAATCATCGTGATGTTTAATGATGTCATTGGCTTCAATTAATAAGCTCTGGCGGTCAATAGGACGCTTTTCTTCGTTAACCTGATGTTCAGGTGACATGATTGTTACTCCTGTACTCACCCTTGAAAAAGGGGGGGATTGTACTATATCAACAAGGCTATTTCTAAAATCAACACCGCGATTTCAAAACGCAATGCGGTTATTTCAAAAGTCGCACCAAGAGAAAGGGTACTGCGATACGGTTTCAGCGTAAAGGTAGATTATGATGCAAAGGGACTACATTTTAGGGGCTTACCTGCCGATATTCAGTATGGCAGGAAGCGGGTAAAATAGGATTTCCATGCTAATTAGGTTGCGTGGCAGTATTTATCAGGTAGAGTGTGGGATTTTGCGCATTCAGTAGAATCCGCTCTGATGCTCCGAAAAATATCTGATTTTCAGAAGAATTCAGCAGGTAATAGTACATATGGGTAAAGCTCTCGTTATCGTCGAGTCCCCGGCAAAAGCCAAAACGATCAATAAGTATTTAGGCAATGACTACGTGGTTAAATCCAGCGTCGGTCATGTGCGCGATTTGCCGACGAGTGGCTCAGTCAGTAAAAAGAGCGCGGACTCAACGACTAAAGATAAAACGAAAAAGAAAGTCAAAAAGGATGAGAAATCCGCGCTAGTTAATCGTATGGGCGTCGACCCTTATCATGGCTGGAAAGCCAACTACGAGATACTGCCGGGTAAGGAGAAGGTTGTCTCCGAATTAAAAACACTGGCGGAAAATGCTGACCACATCTATCTCGCAACCGACCTTGACCGCGAAGGGGAAGCCATTGCCTGGCACCTGCGGGAAATCATTGGTGGTGACGATCAGCGTTTCAGCCGCGTGGTGTTTAACGAAATCACGAAAAATGCCATTAAACAGGCGTTTGAAAAACCAGACACGTTGAATATTGACCGCGTGAATGCCCAGCAGGCACGTCGATTTATGGATCGCGTGGTGGGTTACATGGTTTCTCCGCTGCTGTGGAAAAAAATCGCCCGTGGCCTGTCCGCTGGGCGCGTACAGTCGGTTGCGGTACGCCTGATTGTCGATCGCGAGCGTGAAATCAAAGCGTTCGTGCCGGAAGAATATTGGGAACTGCACGCTGATTTACTGGCAGGCAGCGATATTCAACTGCAAATGCAGGTGACGCATCACAACGGCAAGCTGTTTAAACCGATTAATAAAGAACAAACACATGCAGCGGTCAGCCTGCTTGAGAACGCGCGCTATGTGGTTGCCGATCGTGAAGATAAGCCGACCAGCAGCAAGCCAGGCGCACCGTTCATCACCTCCACGCTGCAACAGGCTGCCAGTACACGCCTTGGCTTCGGCGTGAAAAAGACCATGATGATGGCGCAGCGTCTGTACGAAGCGGGCTACATTACCTACATGCGTACCGACTCAACGAACCTCAGTCAGGATGCCTTGACGATGGTACGTGGCTATATTGGCGAAGAGTTCGGCAAGCGTTATCTGCCCGAGTCTGCGAACCTTTACAGCAGCAAAGAAAACTCGCAGGAAGCGCACGAAGCGATTCGTCCTTCCGATGTTGGCGTGTTAGCTGACAACCTGAAAGATATGGAAGCCGATGCGCAGAAACTGTATCAGCTGATTTGGCGTCAGTTCGTCGCCTGCCAAATGACACCAGCGCAATACGATTCCACCACGTTAATCGTGAAAGCTGCCGATTATCAGCTGCGTGCCAAAGGCCGTACGCTACGCTTCGATGGCTGGACGAAAGTCATGCCTGCGCTGCGTAAAAATGATGAAGACCGCACGTTGCCGACCGTGGCGGTGGGCGAAGCGCTGTCGCTGCAGAAACTGCTGCCAGGGCAACACTTCACTAAACCACCTGCACGTTACAGCGATGCCTCTCTGGTTAAAGAGCTGGAAAAACGCGGGATTGGTCGTCCGTCTACCTACGCGTCTATTATTTCAACCATCCAGGATCGCGGCTATGTCCGAGCGGAGAATCGCCGTTTCTACGCCGAGAAAATGGGTGAAATCGTTACCGATCGACTGGAAGAAAACTTCCGCGAACTGATGAATTACGATTTCACCGCCCGGATGGAAAGCCGTCTCGATCAGGTCGCCAATAATCAGGCGGAATGGAAAGCGGTACTGGATGAGTTCTTCAACGAATTTAGCCAGCAGTTGGAAAAAGCAGAGCAGGATCCTGAAGAAGGCGGCATGCGTCCCAATGCGATGGTATTAACCAGCATTGACTGCCCAACTTGCTCTCGTCAAATGGGTATCCGTACTGCCAGTACCGGGGTGTTCCTGGGCTGTTCCGGCTATGCACTGCCGCCGAAAGAGCGCTGTAAGACCACGATCAACCTGATACCGGAAACGGAAGTGCTGAACGTGTTGGAAGGTGATGATGCCGAAACCAACGCGCTGCGTGCTCGTCGTCGCTGCGAAAAATGCGGTACGGCGATGGACAGCTACCTGATTGATAATCAGCGCAAGCTACACGTTTGCGGAAATAACCCAGCTTGTGACGGATATGAGATCGAAGCCGGTGAATTCCGCATCAAAGGCTACGATGGTCCGATTGTTGAGTGCGAGAAATGTGGCTCCGAGATGCACCTCAAAATGGGTCGCTTCGGTAAATACATGGCGTGCACTGGCGAGACGTGTAGTAACACGCGTAAAATCCTGCGTAATGGCGATGTTGCGCCACCGAAAGAAGATCCGGTGCCGTTACCTGAGCTGCCTTGCGAGAAGTCAGATGCCTATTTCGTATTACGTGATGGCGCAGCAGGGGTCTTCCTTGCCGCTAATACGTTCCCGAAATCTCGCGAAACGCGGGCACCGCTGGTAGAAGAACTGGTGCGCTTCAAGGATCGTTTATCGGAAAAACTGCGCTATCTGGCCGATGCTCCTGTGGCTGATAAAGACGGCAACAAAACGCAGGTGCGTTTCAGCCGTAAGACCAAACAGCAATATGTCTCGTCAGAGAAAGACGGCAAGGCAACGGGCTGGTCAGCGTTTTACATTGATGGCAAATGGGTTGAAGGGAAGAAGTAACTTCTTTCAGTTACCCTGCGCATAACTGGGTTATGTGTAAGACATCGCTACATCAAGCCAGCCGCAAGGCTGGCTTTTTTGATCGCAGAAAATATCCAGATAAAACAGATATATGAAGATTGTGCTGCGGTAGCATAAGGATTGTTGATCCGTGATAGAGAATAATGCGGTTTACCTCGGTGATAATCGCCTGCACCGCGTTCTTTATCGCTGCCGCCATGCAAAAATGGTTATATAAAAATAGTTTTTATGATTTAATGACATTAATTGATGGAAATATGCGCCAGGTGGTTAAGGCGCAATCAAAATCAATAAAACGGAACGTCGTCAGAACGTCGTGAGATGCCACGTGCACACTTCAATTGGGAATGGGATAAATTATGAAACTACAACAGCTTCGTTATATTGTTGAAGTTGTTAATCACAACCTGAATGTATCTTCTACCGCAGAAGGGTTGTACACCTCCCAGCCGGGGATCAGTAAACAGGTCCGCATGCTGGAGGATGAGTTGGGCATTCAGATTTTTGCCCGTAGTGGAAAGCACCTGACACAGGTGACACCCGCCGGACAGGAAGTCATCCGCATTGCACGTGAAGTGTTGTCGAAAGTCGATGCCATCAAAGCGGTTGCTGGAGAACATACTTATCCTGATAAAGGGTCGCTGTATGTAGCGACCACGCATACGCAGGCGCGCTACGCGTTGCCAAGTGTCATTAAAGGCTTCATCGATCGCTATCCTCGCGTGTCGCTACACATGCATCAGGGCTCGCCGACGCAGATTGCTGAGGCCGTTGCGAAAGGCTCTGCGGATTTTGCTATTGCGACCGAAGCGCTGCATTTGTACGACGACCTGATCATGCTGCCGTGCTACCACTGGAATCGCGCGGTGGTAGTCAAACCAGATCACCCGTTGGCGTCTAAGACAGATATCACCATCGAAGATCTAGCAGCTTATCCTATCGTCACCTATACCTTTGGTTTTACGGGGCGCTCCGAGCTGGATACCGCGTTTAACCGCGCCGGCCTTACGCCGCGTATCGTCTTTACCGCAACGGATGCCGATGTCATTAAGACCTACGTGCGTTTAGGGTTGGGTGTAGGGGTGATTGCGAATATGGCGGTCGATCTACAAACGGAAACCGATCTGGTGACCATCAACGCGAACAGTATCTTCAGCTACAGCACGACGAAAATTGGTTTCCGCCGCAGCACATTCCTGCGTAGTTACATGTACGATTTCATCCAGCGTTTTGCGCCGCATTTAACGCGTGATGTCGTCGATACTGCTGTTGCGCTGCGTTCAAATGATGAAATAGAAGCGATGTTCAAGGACGTCACGCTGCCAGTGAAATAGTAGGACGTGAAATACTTGCCATATGTATGGAATAGGGTCACCCATGAGGGCAGCCCTATTTTTACCTTTGTTGGTAGGGCTTAATTAATACAATATGAATTGCAGATACTGATTCATTTCGTATCAATGTACCTCTCCCTGTAAAAAATGATGTTCTCGAGGTTTTGTTACTATTTCAGGAGGCTGAGAATTAATTTTTCCGTGAGCTATTTTAACTTTATCGCTCGTGGTAACAAAGGCATCGGTATAACCATTAGGGCGCAGAATGATCCCTTGAGAAAAATGTGCTACGACTTCATTGTTAAAACCTATATTGAATGCAATTTTCCTTTCCCTATTCACATTCCCTCTCCTTTTTAATAATTGAGGATAGTCGGTTATAGTTATTTCTATAACACCTCCATTCTTAGAAAGGTATTTCTGAATGCTTTCTGTTTTTTCAATTGGAGAGTCTGATTTTTTTATATCTTTTATTCCTAATGGTTCCATGTTTTCTTTATAAATCTTAACCGAACCATTAAAAGATGATTTATTCTTTTCCTTCGCGAAATCATATGCCGCCACATATCTGTTACGCCAGGGGAAAAATGTTACACTGGTAGGGTTGTGTTTGTACATATCCACATGGAATTGCCAAATTGATTTTTCTTCTTTGGAATTTATTTTTTCATTCCACTCAATTGCAGGAATTTCTATATATTTATTATCATGTTGTTTTTTATATTTCATTGTTAGTGTGACATCAATACGAGAACCTATACTATCGTTTTTAGAAAAACCAGGGTTTTTAATATTTACTTTTTCAATAGACCATGCTGCGTTTAATTGCTTTATGCCTGATAACTCAAGACCAGATTGAGTCATCAATAGACTATCTGCATTCACTTCGGAGATATGTGATGATAATAAACCATTTTTACTTACAACATTAACCACATTAAATTCATAATTTTGATATTTTACATACACTTTATCGCCATTATCTAATTTGATGAAGGGATGACCTTTACGTTGTTCAATCTTGATAAGTTCAAGGTTATAATTAATATATTTATTTCCGTTAGTACCTGTTCTCACTCCCATGTGGTCTGGAGCCGATAAAGTGTTCGCATCCACATTTTTAGCAAACATATCAGGTGTAATTTTCTGTTCCAGATATCTTTTACTCTCAGTCATCTCAATGTTAACCGGAGAAATCCTAGAATTTTGAGATGAAAGTATCGAGCCTCTTCCCACAAGGACTTCTCTTTGTATATTTTTAATCTGTGTACTTACTGGAATAGGAATAGGAACAGGTTCGAGGTTTCCCATACTATCAAGAAAATATTTCCCCCCAAAATTTTCCCCTGTTTCAATATTTACGCGTGCATAAATATTTTTCTCTCCCTGCTTTCCAACAATAGTTACGGGATGCTGTAATTGTGTTTGTGGTAATGAAGCCATGATAACGTTACTTGGTGGATTATGCGGCAGCTTATCTAAAACACCCGCCGAGATAATATTTTTTGCAAATTCAGCCGTTTTTTTATCGCTGGAGAGTAGGTCTATCACGCTGTTACCTAATTTTTTACTGATACCTGTGACCAGCCCAATACCGGGATCAATAGCGTTGAGTGAGTTTTTCCCTAGCTGGGCTAGTTCTTCAGTTGCTGGCAAGTTAATTTCCCGCAACAGATTTTTACCCGCAACGTTCATACCGTTCTTGCCTACTGTAAATGCGCCACTAACCCCCCCCCTGACAAGTCCCATCCCAAATTTTCCATTCAGGCTTGCGACTGATCCAAAAACAGAGATAAATGAAATCGCATCGATAAGACATGCAGGAACAGCATGCTCAATGTCTTTGTTTATAATTCCTTCAACACAGTCATAAAAAGGAATGATATGCTTAACGACACTCCATATTTTTTGGATGTCAGATTTATCATTGCCTGCTTCATAAAGCGTATTATATAAAATATCTCGATGTTTATTCCTTAGGTAGTCTGTGATTAATACTATATGATTAACATCACCAGTAATGACGGAGTCAGTTTTCGCTACGTTAAAACAGTTAATATCCCGACTATCTTCGATATTATCCCATGTGAATTTATACTCACTAAAAATTTCGCCAAAAATCCCATTCTTTATATACTTTCTGATGTCAGAGTCTACTCTTATAATTCGATATCCATTATCAAAAGTCTTATCTCCCTTTAAGGCATATGTCCTTTCTTCTTCTCCTTGTGAAACTACAAATAAATCTGTATTTTCTACATAGTGTTTTTGGGATGGGGAAATATGACCGGGCTGCAACAGTTGAACATAGGCATTTGCTGGCTGTATGCTAGAATTTGGTGAGGAAATAAATTCACATTCTTCTTCTGGTAGTGTACTGAACGCTGATAAAATAAGATATTTATCAATCTCCCCAAAACGGTTAGCAACGTCTGACGTGATTTTTTGGTATTCAGTATCTAAATTCTTTGGCGCACTTTTACAGGAAAGACTCATACCATTTAAATAGCTTTGTTTTGAAAAATTTACAGCTTTTTCTCTTCTTTTTTCCGGAGTGAGGATAGCATCGGCTATATTAGTGATGCCTGACTTAAGAGAGTGGGTGGGGCATTTTTCTATAATATTATCTGCTAATTTTCCTTTTCTAACCCATTTTTTAGTTGATGATATATACTCATCATATTTCTTTTCTATATCTTTTTTTATTTCACTTGTTTTTTCTCTGTACTGAATATAATCGTTGACAGCATTAAGGTGGTTAATGTTTTTTTCTTTCTTTAATGAAATTGAATTTTTGAAAAATAAAGCTGGTACGCTGTAATAAGGAAGGTCATCTTCCTTAACCCCTTCTCGAGCAGCTAAATCCCACATTTTTTCACCAGCATTCATTGCTTCTTCAGATGTATATTCCTTAATTGAGGTTTCTTGAAAAAAACGTGATCCTGAATAGAGGTGAGCAAAATTATAATCATTTAATGGCATACCTTCTAAAGATCTATCACTGAATTTTAGGAAGGGCATTTCTTCTGTCAAGAAATGATACCACATGGTATTCAATACCCCCAATTTTGATGAAGGGATTCTGTTAAGATGTAAATACTTATCTTCAAGTAATTTGTTTATAGATAATAAATAATAAACGCCGCTGACAGTATAATATCCCGGGTAGTCATTCTCTGCTATTTTATTAAGAATGTAGTCTACAGGAAACATGCCTAGTATATTATTGAATGTCCATTGACGAATTGCTGATTCTGCCTGAGAAATGGATATTTTCTCATGTTTTTCACCACCCCACAGTCCATTAGCAGCTAAAATATTTCTGGCTAGTTTTTTTACTTCTTTTTTATTACCTGTAATGCCATTGTCACCACTAAATAAATAATCCGCGACGGCGGAAATTAGCTCTTCTTTGGTTAATTTACCTTTTTCGATAATATTTTCTTTACGAAGTAGTTTTGTGATTTTATTGTTTTCCCTCTTCATTGAGGGAGATGGTATATATCTCTGACTATGTCTGATCTTTTCAATATTTCTATGAGTGCCGCTGTTTTTATTTTCGCTAACAGGATGAGCATCTGCCCCAGGAAATTTCAATGGATCATGTTGAGATATAAAATCACCAACCTTATATATTGCATTTATTATTGGGGTTAGGGGTGTGCTGAGATCAGCATTATTTCTGTCAGTAAGGATGGAGTATTCAGAGCTTGAAGGTATCACAGTATCTCTGAGTATGGAGACAGGGCTGTAAGGCCGTGATGAAAGTGGGAAATCGGTAAGCCTAATTTGACTGAGCAGCATGATCAAAGGAGCAATTATGCTCGGCTGATGGAAATTCCTTGAGCTTGATGACCTATTAAGCTCTTCATGGGAATGTATACTCTGGTAAATATATTCCCAAAAATAGAGTATGGTATCTGGGATAGCTGAGGGGTTTGATTTTTTCTCCCTATTTTCCCTGAAAGTTTTGTGAATTTTATTTTGGTGAGAACCGATTGAAGATCTGTGTTGTGATGGAGATACTGGCATGATTAACTAATTCACTTTTTAATAAAAAGATTTAATACAATTTTTACACCTACATTGGTATAGACTAACAACTATTTTGATTGTTTTTTTGTACAGAAATAGCTTCTGTCAGAAAAAATTAAATGTTTTTCTATATTTCGACGTTAATATCTAATGGTGTTATGTTATGGTTTTATCTAAAAAATGTATTAAAATATTCGTCCGCTCAGATGCCAGTTTTATTTTTTTATTCTCCGTGACGTGGCCCTTGGTTTTGTTGCCATTTAGCTGATTATCTGGCTCAACGGGCATAAAATCATTTGCCATGACTACAGTGCGACCCCAATAGCTGGTGAATTTGGTTCTTTTTGACGAACGATTTTCGTCAGTTCCGACGTAGAACCCCTTATAGCATTTATCAATGTGTTGCCGAAGAGTGTTATGGTGGATATAGTCCTTGTCTTAAAAGTCTGTTCGATAGGTGTTGATGCCAAACGTGGTATCAGAACTTTTGCTCCACCCGATCCGAGGCCAAAACATGAAATTATTGCCATGGCTATGTACTGCCGCTGCGCTCCTGCTGGCAGGATGCAGTAATCATACTGATAACACTGTCGCTACCCAGCAAAACGCCACGCAAAATGATGACACAAGCACCGTGGTGTTGCTGAAAAGCAGTTCGCCGGTTGACGTTAACTGTACGTTGATTGGTGGAACGATGGCGATTTCCCGGCAGCTTGATGGTGCGAGCGTGGGGGCCTGTCAGTTAGCCAACGGTAAACGCTGTAGCGAACAATCGCTGATGAATGGAAGTTGCCCGGCAGGGTGAGGATTGCGGCAGTCAGCACTGCCGCAATATACCCGTCATACTTCAAGTCTCATGTGCGTTGGCTGCGCTCAAATACTCGGCCCGTCGTGGGCCTCGGCCTGAAGGGCCGCTGCTAGCAGCGTTCAAATCTGCTCCCGGCAGATTCGTCACCCGAATCACTTACCTGAGTAAGCTCATCGGGATTCCTTTTCTTGCCGCCTTCCTGAAACCCTAATTATTTAGGGTATAGAAGGTCAAGATGTAACCAGATTTTCGCAAGGCACGTTCTGGCTGATGTCTTTCAAATTCTGTAGCGTGGTTTGGGAAATGCTGATTAGTGCCTCTTCTGTCAGGAACGCCTGATGTCCGGTAAACAGTACGTTGTGGCACGCGGATAAGCGGCGGAAAATATCGTCCTGAATCACATCGTTGGATTTATCGGCAAAGAAGAGATCGCGCTCGTTTTCATAAACGTCCATACCCAGCGCGCCAATTTTCTGCTGCTTCAACGCGTCGATAGCAGCCTGTGAGTCGATCAGTCCACCACGGCTGGTATTGACGATCATGACGCCGTTTTTCATTTGCGCAAAGGCCGCCTGATTCAGCAGATGATGATTCTCCGGCGTCAGCGGACAGTGCAGGGAGATGACGTCCGCGTTGGCGTACAGCGTTTTGAGATCGACGTACTCCGCCCCTAATTCCAAGGCCTGCGGGTTCGGATAGGGATCGAAAGCCAGCAACCGCATGCCAAAGCCTTTCAGGATGCGCATCGTGGCGATACCGATTTTTCCTGTGCCGATAATGCCCGCCGTCCGGTTGTGCATATTGAAGCCAATCAGCCCCTCCAGAGAGAAGTTCGCGTCGCGAGTACGCTGATAGGCGCGGTGAATGCGGCGGTTAAGCGTCAGCATCAGGCCGACCGCATGTTCGGCGACAGCTTCAGGGGAATACGCGGGAACGCGCACCACGCTAATACCCAGTTCCTTAGCGGCTTCCAAATCGACATTGTTAAAGCCCGCACAGCGCAGCGCCAGCGTTTTAATGCCCAACGCAGCCAGTTCAGTCAACACCTCGCGGCTACCGTCATCGTTCACAAAGATGCAGACGGCCTGACAGCCCGCGGCGGTTTTCGCGGTGCGCGATGTCAGCATGAAATCAAAAAACTCCAGCTCATAGCCAAACTGCTGATTGACCTGCTCCAGATATTTACGGTCATACTGCTTAGTGCTGTAAATTGCCAGTTTCATTGATAGTTTCTCCGAAAAATCCTTAGGTTAAGCTATCAGAAAATTGGGCGGTGACAAACCGTTACCTGACTGACAGTAACGGTTTGAAATTGAGAGGCAATAATAGCGTAAGACCGATTTTAGCGAGACGTACTGAAAACCGACACGGCTTCGGACATTGTGGAGATCTGCTGTTCCAGACTGTTAATGGCAGAACTGGAGTGCGTGGCCAAAATGGTGTTCTGGCGCGTCAATTCATCAATGTTGTTCACCGCAGAATTAATCTGCCCCAGCCCTTGTGATTGCTCTTGTGTGGCCAGGCTGATTTGATTCACAAGCTGCGTGACCTGCTGCACCTGAGTCAATATATGGTTCATCGACTGACTTGTGTGGCTGACCAGTTTATCGCTGGTGTGGATGTTGGCGATCGTGGTGTCGATAATCGCCGCGATGTCTTTGGCGGCGGCGGCGCTACGCTGTGCCAGAATACGGACTTCCCCCGCAACCACGGCGAAACTCTTGCCCTGTTCTCCGGCGTGAGCGGCTTCTACTGCTGCATTAAGTGCCAGAATATTGGTCTGGAACGCCAGATTATCCAACACGCTGATGATGTCGGTGATCTCTTTACTGGAACGGGTCATGACCGCCATGGTGTCCGTGACCTGATTGACTGCCTTCTCTCCTGCATCAACGGCCTGATTGGCATCGTTCGCACAGCGTGTCGCCAGTTGAGAGGCAGAAGCATTACTTTGAATCGTCGCCGTCAGTTCTTCCATTGATGATGCGGTGGATTGCAAGCTTTGCGCGGTATCCTCACAGCGCTGGCTTAGCGTGTAATTCCCGGAAGCAATCTCGCCGCAGGCGTGGCGCAGTTCGGCCAGCTTGCCGTTGACATCATCGACAAACGTGCGGAAATTCATGCCGGATTGGTTGACGGCGCGTAATAACATGCCAACTTCATCCACGCGATTAAGTTGAAACGAGTTGTCCGCCTGCCCGGATGCGGAATTAATAGCCTGGCGTAGAATCTTTTCCAGTGGTTTTGCCAGATGTTGAACTAATAATTCACTGGTTATTGTCGCGCCAGCGAGTAGTGCCAGAACAAAAGTTAATAGCGGTGTGGTGAGTGGAAGGGTCGCCAATAAGAAAAGAAGCGCAAATAGCATGAAAAGGAAAACGTAGCTTCTTATCCGCCACCGTATGGGGATGACGGTAAATAAGCTAAGAAGTTTTAGCGGCCCTTTATAAATCAATAGTCCCTGAAAGAGCTGGCGGTTTTTTAATTTATTCTCGTTCATTTGGTGGTAAAGCGCTTCTGCTTGCCGAATCTCTTCCTGTGAAACGCGGGTTCTCACCGACATATATCCTGTGATTTTCCCTTCCTTCATCAGCGGCGTCGTACTGGCTTTTACCCAATAATAGTCGCCACTCTTGCGGCGGTTCTTGACGACGGCCGTCCAGATTTTACCTGCCTTCAGCGTTGCCCACATGTCGGCAAACGCCTGCGGGGGCATGTCCGGGTGGCGCACGATATTGTGAGGTTGGTGGAGGATTTCCTCAAAGTCGTAACCACTGGCATCAATAAAATCGTCATTGGCATAAGTAATATGGCTATCGGTGGTGGTAACCGACATCAGCTTGGCTTTTTCATCTAATAAATACTGAATATCACTGACCGGAAAATTCTTACGCATTTATTGATCCTTTTAGTATAAGCAAGCATAAACGTAATGTTTTTAGATCCATTAGCGAACGGAAAAGCGGTTAATGCTATTTAATTAACGGCAATCTTCACGAAATACTTAGCGAGGAGACTTATATATTCTTACTAGTTTCGCCCGTTATTTTTTCTTTAGGAAATCGTTATTTTTGTTTAGAAAAGTCGTTGCCTAACCCAACTCGCTACCAGAGCACGCGCCGATGACCAAAAGCATTCATTTGTTAAGTATATTATGACTCTGCGAATTTGCACTGTGGCCAACGCATGTTAAAGAAAGGGAAAAATGATGAGGAAACAGGGCGACGGACGCCCTGATAGGAGCGCCCGTGAGAATAAGATTAGCTAGCGGGAAAGGCTGAAGACAGAGGCGGCCTGCACCATGCTTGATATCTGCTGTTGCAGGTGATCGGTGGCCGAATGCGACTGACTGGCTAACGCGGTATTCTGATGCGTGAGTTCATCGATGCGGTTTACCGCTTCATTAATTTGATCTAGCCCCTGAGATTGTTCCTGCGTTGCGAGGCTGATCTCATTCATCAAATTGGTGACGTGTTGAACCTGCAGCAGAATATTGCTCATGGATTTATGCGTGTGTGAGACCTGCTGTTCGCCGGTACGAATACTATTCAGTGTTTCGTCAATAATGGTCGAGATATCGCTGGAAGAAGAGGCGCTACGCTGTGCCAACGAACGCACTTCACTGGCGACCACCGCAAAGCTCTTGCCCTGTTCTCCGGCATGGGCAGCTTCAACAGCAGCGTTCACGGCCAGAATATTGGTCTGGAACGCGAGATTATCCATCACGCTGACGATATCCGTAATCCGTTCGCTGGAACGGGTGATCGTCTCCATCGTATCGGAGACCTGGCTGACAGCCTGCTCACCAGAGTTCACCGCCTGATTCACATCCTGCGTATAGAGTGAGGCCTGAAGTGAGGCTTCCGCATTACTTTTTATTGTTGCAGTGAGCTGTTCCACGGAGGCGGCGGTTTGTTGCAGGCTTTCTTCCGTTTCCTCGCAGCACTGTGCCAATGTATGGTTGCCTTGCGCGATTTCATTACAGGCGTTTTTCAGCTCGCTCAGATTGGTGTTCACATCGTCCACGAAGGTACGGAAATTCATACCGGACTGGTTTACCGCGCGCATTAACATGCCAATTTCATCCACGCGATTAAGCTGCGTCAGGTTGTCTGCCTGTCCGGCGGCGGAACGCATGGCCTGAGCCAGAATTTGCTCGATAGGACGGGCAACATGGTGTACCAGAAGCTCACCACTGACAAAACAGCAGGCGATAAGTAGCGGGAAGAGGATGGAAGCCAATGCGGTTCCCGGCAGCAGGGAATAGGCGGCGATGAGCGGAAGCAGGCTAAAGAGCAGAAAATAGCTGCGGATGCGCCAGCGTAACGGCATGGTTTTAAAAAGACTCAGGATGCGCAATGGCCCAGTATAAATCAGTAGGCCATGATGGAAGGTACGATACTTCAGTTTACCTTCGTTTGCACTGGCATAGAGCGCCTCGGCTTGACGAATTTCTTCGGGTGAGGCAACGGTCCGCACAGACATATAACCCGCAATTTCACCGCCTTTTCTCAGCGGCGTGGTGCTGGATTTTACCCAGTAATGGTCGCCATTTTTGCACCGATTTTTCACAATTCCCGTCCAGATATTGCCCGCGCGCAGCGTTTTCCACATATCCGCGAAGGCGGCTGGTGGCATATCCGGGTGTCGGATAAGATTATGGGGCTGCCCCATCAGCTCATCAGTGGTATAGCCACTGACATCAATAAAATCTTTGTTCGCGTAGGTAATATAACTTTCTGGCGTGGTGACCGACATGAGTCTGGTTTTTTCAGAAAGAGGGAGTTGGCGGTCAGTTACAGGGGTGTTATTACGCATAAAGCAGTCCTTGATATGCTGTGTCCGAATACTGATTTAACATGAGGCATACCCACGAAAATGAATCAGCGGATAGCGGTAATGATTCAGGTTGCTCATTGCTTTTTTTAAGGCGATGCGGGCAAAAGGAGATAATCCTGATATCCACCCGTAAACGCTTTGTTCATGATGAGATAACGTGATTCATTACAAAATATAACCTCAATTAAACATTTTACCACGAAAGGGTAATGAGTATGTACGCACAATAATGATAAATGTGCGTTAGATAGGTTTATTTGTTAACAAATGGAGCGATTTGTGAATGAATAACCGGCAGGGTTATACAGGACGAATTTTACCGCTATTGAACAGGATGCTTAACTCGCGCCAATGATTAAAAAACGTGCACTTTCAGTTACTTTCCTGCTCGCCGCACTGCTGTTTATTTCCTGGCGAGCACTGCCACAGTGGCTACCGCGCCTTGCTAACCTCTGGCTCCCGACGGAGATGTCTTTGGTCGTGAATGGGACGCCTGGCTGGCAGGGCGGTGGGCTGGATAGCGCAGGGGTCAGTCTTATGGCTGGGGAGTGCATGCTTGTTGACGTACGGAATATGACGCTGCGTTGGGATAGCTGGAGATGGCATGTCGACATTGATGCCGTGACGTTAAACAGCGACTGCCTACAGTATGTGCCAGCAAGCAGCAGCACTGAGCCAGCGGCGCAGTTGGCGCAATGGCAGCAGCGATTGCCTGCGGCCGATATTCAGGTGAAGACGTTTACGTTACAGCCTTGGCAGGATTACGCCGGACAGGTGCGACTCAGCAGCGACGGCAAGCGGCAACAAACGCTGGATTATCAGGGCGATCAACTGGCGTTTAAGGCAGAACTGAACGATAAACGTCTGACCCTGCATGAGAGCATGATCGCAACGCCAGCGGGGTTCGCGCGCCTGCTAGTCAGTGGTGATATGGAACTGGCCGATACGCTGGATGCCGCACCGGTGAAGGGGCGGCTCACCGGAAAACTGGATTCAGGGCAAACGCCGGATCCGCTTTCGCTTCTGCTGGATTGGCATCATCAAGCGGGTGAATTGGTACTGAATGCGGCGAATGATGAGACGCCGCTGATATCGCTGCCGTGGCAACTGACGGATGAAGTGATTCAGGTGACTAACGGTGTCTGGCGCTGGCCTTATGCCGATCAGCCCCTCTCCGGACAGATAGCCATGACATTACAGCACTGGCGACAAGGGCTGGATGCCACCACGATTAACGCGCGGTTGAACATGCTGACGCAAGGGCATAATGGCAAGGCGAACGCCGTGTTAGTGCTGGGGCCGGGCAATATCGGTCTGCTCAACAGCGAATTGCGCTTTCAGCTTACTGGGCAAGCAAACTTACCCGCACTCTCCCTGACGGCGACGCTGCCGGGGGTGTTGCAGGGCTCGATTCTCAATCCCGAACTTTCTCTTTTACCCGGAGCGCTGCTGCGTGCCTGGGGAACGCCTGCGCCGCAAATTTATCTTGAAGAAGCGCGCTGGCCGCTGGCGGGCGTCCGAGTCAGTGCAACGGGCGTGAATGGACGATTACAGGCGATTGTGAAGGCGCGGGAAGCGTATTGGGGGCGTTTTAGCTTGCACCTTGACGGTCAGGCACAGGATTTCTGGCCGGATCAAGGGCAGTGGCAATGGCGTTATTGGGGCAATGGTCAGCTACCGCCGCTGAAAGGTCAGTGGGACGTAGCCGGTCGAGGCCAGTGGCAGGATACCCTGATAGAAGTCACCCAGCTGTTGAGCGGCTTGGATCAGTTGGGCTATGGCATTGTGACGGTACACCAGCCCCGCCTGACGATCACTGAGCCGATCCGGTGGCAGCGTGCTCGTTCCGGCGAACACTTTCAAGGCGCGCTGCAACTGGCTTCCGAACGGGCACACTTCAGCTACGGGGGCTACTTGCCGCCTTCGTTGCTAACGCTGGCGATGCAGGGGCGTAGCCCGGATGATTTCCAGCTACAGGGGCAGCTACAGGCTGAAGATATCGGGCCGGTCAGGCTGCGTGGCCGCTGGGAGGGGGAGCGACTGCGCGGGGGGGCGTGGTGGCCGACACAGCCGCTTAAGGTGTTTCAACCTCTGCTTTCTCCGCTGTTGAAAATGAACATCCGCGCCGGACAATTTTACGCGCAGGCGGCATTCTCTGCCGCACGTAAAGAAGGATTCATCGCAGGCGGACACTGGGTGGTGAAAAATGGCGGACTGTGGCTACAGGATGGTGAGGTGAGCGGCGTCAACTTTGTCTTGCCTTATCGTCTGAAAGATCAGCGCTGGCAACTGGGCGTCAAGCAGCCTGTTGCGCTGCGAATTGACGTGCTGGACAACCTGTTTCGGATGAGCAATATCCGCGTCGATCTCCAGGGTTTTTACCCGTACAGTGAACGACAGCCGCTGGTTATGTCTCAAGCCGATATGGACGTATTAGATGGGCATATTGGTCTGTCTACGCTACGCTGGCCACAGCGGGAACCCGCGCTATTCACCGTTAAGAGTGTGGATCTTAGCGAACTCATGACGGTGCTGAAGCAAAAGCAGCTTGCCCTGTCCGGGCGCGTGAGCGGCACGCTTCCGCTGAATTTTAATCACCCGACCACGCTGATTGAAGGCGGACGGATTACCAATGATGGTTTTCTGACGCTGCGGCTGGATAACCAACTGGCCGATGAGTTAGCGAGTAAAAATCTGGCCGGCGGGGCGGCGATTGGCTGGCTGCGCTATCTGGAAATTGGGCGTTCCTATGCCACGCTTGACCTGACTAATCAGGGCGAGTTGACATTAACGTCGCAGGTGCAGGGGAAAAACCCGCAGCTCAGTGCGAAACGCCAGGTGATTCTTAACTATCGCCATCAGGAGAATATCTTCCAGCTATGGCGCAGCTTGCGTTTTGGCGATAACTTGCGGGATACGCTGGAGCAGCAGGCCAATGAATAAATTCAAGGTAGAACAATGAACAAGTGCGAGACATTGCTGGCGGTAGGTTGCATGGTCGCGTTCCTGACGGGATGTGTGCCGCGCATCGAAGTGGCTGCGCCCAAAGAGCCGATCACCATCAATATGAACGTGAAGATCGAGCATGAGATTCACATCAAAGCGGATAAAGAGGCGACGCAATTGTTGCAAAGGTCGGACAATGCGGCTGGCGATGAGATAAAGAAAAGCGCGCCGGAAGGCGCGCAATAATTAAACCAAGTCAATCAATGGCAAGGTCGGTAACACTTATTCGTATGAACAAGGATTCTTTATGCGGTGACCAGCTGAGACAGCTGAGTTTTTGCCGCGTCGGTGGCTTTCTGTGCCACATCCGGGCCGTAGCCGTAGCCTTCAGCGAACACAAACTCAAGGTCGGTCAGGCCGAGGAAGCCCAGGAAGACGCGCAGGTACGGTTCCAGCAGATCGGTTGGTGTGCCTTTATGGATGCCACCACGGCTGGTTAAGACGATAGCGCGTTTACCTTTCACCAGACCTTCTGGGCCTTGCTCGGTGTAGCGGAACGTCACACCAGCACGGGCAACCAGGTCGAAGTAGTTCTTCAACTGAGTCGGAATGTTGAAGTTATACATTGGTGCAGCGATCACAATAATGTCATGCGCCTGCAGTTCGGCGATCAGTTCGTCGGACAGTGTCAGTGCTTCTTGTTGACGTGGGGTCAGGGCAGCATCGGAAGGACGCAGAGCGCCGACTAATTCGCCATCAAGAACCGGAATCGGTTGAGCTGCCAGGTCGCGGACGGTGATACTGTCGCTTGGATGTGCAGACTGCCACTCGGCGGTGAAGTGGTCGGCCAGTTGGTTTGACTGAGAATAACCTGCCAGAATGCTTGATTTCAGAACCAATACTTTGCTCATTGCCAATTCCTTTAGTGATTGAAGTGGGCGACAACATAACGCCCCTTGATGCGTCACATCTTATGCGGTGATCTGCAAAGAGAAAAGTGCAAATATTCGAGGTCTTTATTCGATTTTCTTGAATAAGACAAAATGGTGCTATTAGAGCGATTTATGACAATGTGCTACTATCCACGGCTTAAAAATTTCGTGCCTTGAAAGTAGATTAGGCTCCATCGAGCCAGATTCGGCGGCGAGCATCGCCCCGGCAGAGACAAGAATTAGAGAAAACGATTAAGGAAGAGCAACGTGAAATCACCTCTCAGTGCATTATCTACGCAGTTAAGTGAGCTAATGCTTCGCGATCGGCAACGTCTGCGCCGCCGTTTACAGGGCGCGGCGAAGGTCAGCAGCCCGCAGGCTCAGGCGGCGATCGCTCAGGAAATTGAGGGGGAAATCGCTGCCGCGCGCCAGAAAGTCGAGAACCGTCGGGCAAGCTGTCCGACGATTCACTATCCTGAACAGTTGCCCGTTAGCCAGAAAAAAGACGAGATACTGGATGCGCTGCGTCATCATCAGGTGATTATCGTCGCGGGTGAAACGGGATCGGGTAAAACCACGCAGCTGCCGAAAATCTGTCTCGAACTGGGGCGAGGGGTACACGGTCTGATCGGCCACACGCAGCCGCGTCGTCTGGCAGCCAGAACCGTTGCTGACCGCATTGCTGCCGAGCTGGAAACGCCGCTGGGTGGCAGCGTCGGTTATAAAGTTCGTTTTAACGATCAGGTGGGTGACAATACGCTGGTCAAACTGATGACCGACGGTATTCTGCTGGCGGAAATTCAGCAGGATCGCCTGCTGATGCAGTACGACACGCTGATTATCGATGAAGCGCACGAACGCAGCCTGAATATCGATTTTATCATGGGCTATTTGCGCCAGCTGTTGCCAAAGCGCCCTGATTTAAAAGTGATTATTACGTCGGCGACCATCGATCCGCAGCGCTTCTCTCGCCACTTTAATAACGCACCGATCATTGAAGTATCCGGCCGGACCTATCCGGTGGACGTGCGCTATCGTCCCGTGGTGGAAGACGCTGATGACAGCGAGCGCGATCAGCTACAGGCGATTTTTGATGCGGTCGATGAACTGACGCGCGAAGGGCCGGGGGATATTCTGGTCTTCATGAGCGGTGAACGAGAAATTCGTGATACGGCAGAGGCGCTGACCCGTCTGGACTTGCCGCATACCGAGATCCTCCCGCTGTACGCGCGCCTGTCGAATCAGGAACAGAACCGCGTCTTTCAGTCACATCACGGCCGCCGCATCGTACTGGCAACCAACGTGGCGGAAACCTCGCTTACCGTGCCGGGGATTCGCTATGTCATCGATCCGGGCACCGCGCGCATCAGCCGCTACAGTTTCCGTACCAAGGTCCAGCGCCTGCCGATTGAACCTGTCTCGCAGGCGTCGGCGAATCAGCGTAAAGGACGCTGTGGCCGTGTCGCCGCTGGGGTGTGTATCCGTCTCTATTCCGAGCAGGATTTCCTGTCGCGGCCTGAATTTACCGATCCTGAAATTCTGCGTACCAATCTGGCTTCCGTTATTCTGCAAATGACGTCGCTGGGACTAGGTGATATCGCCGCGTTCCCGTTTGTTGAAGCGCCGGATAAACGCAATATTCAGGACGGTGTGCGGCTGCTGGAGGAATTAGGCGCGATTAATCTGGCAGAGAACGGGCATTACCGCCTGACGCCGCAGGGGCAACAGCTGGCGCAATTGCCGATCGATCCGCGTTTGGCGCGAATGGTGCTGGAAGCGCGTAAAACCGGCTGTGTGCGTGAAGTGATGATCATCACCGCTGCACTGTCGATTCAGGACCCGCGCGAAAGACCGATGGATAAGAAGCAGGCATCGGATGAGAAACACCGCCGTTTTGCCGATAAAGACTCCGATTTTCTGGCTTTCGTCAATCTGTGGGATTACCTGCGCGATCAGCAAAAAGCGCTCTCATCCGGCCAGTTCCGCCGCCAGTGCCGCACAGATTTCCTTAACTACCTGCGCGTGCGCGAATGGCAGGATATCTACACGCAACTGCGTCAGGTCGTGAAAGAACTGGGGCTGCCAGTCAATAGCGAACCGGCCGATTATCTGAGTATTCACTGTGCGCTGCTCACCGGCTTGTTGTCGCATGTCGGGCAGAAAGATATTGAGAAACAGGAGTTCAGCGGTGCGCGTAACGCGCGGTTTGCGATTTTCCCAGGCTCGGGGTTATTCAAAAAGCCGCCTAAGTGGACGATGGTGGCGGAACTGGTGGAAACCAGTCGTCTGTGGGGACGCATTGCCGCGCGTATTGAACCCGAGTGGATCGAGCCGCTGGCTCAGCATCTGATTAAACGGAGCTACAGCGATCCTCACTGGGAGAAAGCGCAGGGCACGGTGATGGCGCAGGAGAAGGTGACACTCTTCGGGCTGCCGATTGTCGCGGCGCGCAAGGTGAACTACAGCCAAATTGATCCGACGCTGTCGCGTGAAATGTTCATCCGCCACGCGCTGGTGGAAGGTGACTGGCAAACGCATCACGCTTTTTTCCGCGCCAACCTCAAGTTGCTTGCGGAAGTGGAAGATCTCGAGCATAAATCGCGCCGCCGCGACATTCTGGTGGATGACGAAACCCTGTTTGCTTTCTATGACCAGCGGTTGCCACACGATGTGGTGTCGTCACGCCATTTTGATACATGGTGGAAAGCCGCCAGCCGGGACAACGCTGACCTGCTTAATTTTGAAAAGAGCATGTTGATTAAAGATGGCGCGGAGAAGGTGAGCGCGCTGGATTATCCGAACTTCTGGCATCAGGGCAGCCTGAAATTGCGCTTGTCCTATCAGTTTGAACCGGGCGCGGACGCCGATGGCGTCACGGTACACATTCCTTTGCCTATTCTCAATCAGGTGCGTGAAGAGGGCTTTGAGTGGCAGATTCCCGGCGTGCGCCGCGAACTGACGATCGCGCTGATTAAATCATTGCCTAAGCCGTTACGTCGTAACTTCGTGCCCGCGCCGAACTATGCCGAAGCGTTTCTGGCCCGTACCACGCCATTAGAGAAAGGACTCTTGGATGCGCTGGAGCGTGAACTGCGGCTGATGACGGGCGTCACGGTGCCACGCGAGGCATGGCAGTGGGATCAGGTGCCCGATCATCTGAAAATTACGTTCCGCGTTATCGATGAGAAGAATCGGACGCAGCGAGAAGGCAAAGATCTGAATGCGCTGAAAGATCAACTCAAGGATAAAGTGCAGCAAACGCTGTCATCTGTCGTGGATGACGGGCTGGAGCAGCGCGGTCTGCACGTCTGGAGCTTCGGTTCGCTGCCGGATTGCTATGAGCAGAAGCGTGGCGGCTACTCGGTTAAAGCCTATCCGGCATTGGTGGATGAAAAGGATAGCGTGGCTATTCGTCTGTTTGACACGCCGCATCAGCAGCAGCAGGTCATGCGGCAAGGGCTGCGCCGCCTGTTACTGCTAAACATTCCGTCGCCGATCAAATATCTACATGAAAAGCTGCCAAACAAGGCGAAACTCGGCCTCTATTTCAACCCGTACGGCAAAGTGTTGGATCTCATCGACGACTGCATCGCTTGCGCGGTGGATAAGCTGATTGAATCATCCGGTGGCCCGGTCTGGCAGGAAGAGGCCTTCCAGCAGTTGCATGAAAAAGTGCGGGCGGAGCTGAACGATACGGTGGTGGATATCGCCAAACAGGTTGAGCAAATCCTGACGGCGGTCTTCACCATTAACAAGCGTCTGAAAGGGCGTGTAGACATGGCGATGGCGCTGGCGTTAAGCGATATCAAGAGCCAGATGACCGGTCTGGTGTTCCGTGGCTTTGTGACCGCAAACGGCTGGCAGCGCCTGCCGGACGTGCTGCGTTATCTGCAAGCGATAGAGCGCCGTCTGGAGAAACTGGCGCAGGATGTCCACCGTGATCGAGCGCAGATGCTGAAAGTGGAGCACGTTCAACAGGCGTGGCAGCAGTGGTGGAATAAACTGCCTGCGGAGCTACGTGACGACGACGATGTGAAAGCGGTGCGCTGGATGCTTGAGGAGCTGCGCGTCAGCTACTTTGCTCAGCAGCTAGGAACGCCGTTCCCGATCTCGGATAAGCGCGTTTTGCAGGCGATGGAGCAGGTAGAAGGGTAATTTTCTCGGTATCACATCAGGTCGGCAAGGGCTGCTTTTTGATCTCAAGGTAAGCCGACCTGATGGCTTCTTCACCATACTGCTGTTCCAGACGTTTTATGATGAAATGACCTTTCGCCATGTTTTGGTAGTGGTGAATAAACAGCGTATTAATGGCTGCACCACTGGCAGCCCCAATCACCGGAGCAATCTGCGCGGCCATTTTTTCCGTCATGGTTACGCCCAGTCTGGTGGCGACTGCATCAATCAATTTTGCCAGCGTTTTTCCTGCCTGTGAGGTGCTCATTCGAGTAGACGCTTTCCCTGCGCTTTTCTTGCCAGCAATGCCGATTAATTCGCGGCTGGCATGTCGGGTGATATCGGCCAGAACGGCGCGTGACGTGTAATAAGCAGAATCGGCAGCGTCGTCGCTGTCTTGTGTCCCACCGAGCGCGAAAACCTCCACACAGGCGGCTTTGACGGAAAGATTAGTGAGGGAGAAACCTTCGCTGCGGGCAATATCCGCCACGGAACGCATCATGATTGTGGTGCTGATAGGCAGTTCAACCAGCAGGCCCGCCGCGCCAAAAAAACCGCTGACTGCACCGGAAGCGGCAACGACCAGCTTGTGTGTCTTTGGTGATGCCACGCGGTCAGGCGCATCGTCCAGCGTATAGAGTGCGGCGTCTACCGCTTTGTAGAGTGCGGAATGAACCACATCCTGTATTTTATTTCTCACCATGGCGGGTAGCTTCGACAGACTCCATTCAATCGGTTTTCCAACCAGATTTGCTGCCTGTATGGTAAAAGAGGGGGCTTCCAGCAGCGCCATGGCCTGTCTGATGGCGAGCGCATCCTGCTGAGTAAGAAGAGTCATAGGCGTTCTCCGTACCGTTGGTTGAATAGCCCGCCTGACGGGGGATGTTATGCAGACGTTTGTGACGAGCGCGTCGTTAACCAAGTGGTGAACGCATCAGGAGGGATAGGCCGGGAGAAATAGTAGCCCTGGACTTCATCACACCCAAAATGAGCCAGGTATTCGAGTGTTTCCTTATTTTCTACGCCTTCCGCTAGCACAATGTAATTCAATTTGTGCAGCATGCTGATAACGGATTGCACAATGACGCGGCTTTTGCGGTCAGTTTTTATATCTTTAATCAGCGATTTATCCAGCTTTATCACCGTAGAGGGAATATTGCGCAGATAGCTCAAGTTGCTATATCCCGTACCGAAATCATCAAGCGCGATAGTAAATCCGAGCTGTTGCAGCGTTTGGATTGTCGCGAGCGTCTCAGTGCTTTCGATGATTTTCTGCGTCTCGACACACTCAATGTCAATGTCCTGAGGTGTGAGGCCGTGGTTCTCCAGAATGGTGATGAGGCGTGGGATAAAGTCATTCTCGGAAAAATTTTTGGCAGAAACGTTAATCGACACGGGGAACGTTAGCCCCTCCTGACGCCACTGCTTCACCTGACATGCCGCTTCTCGGGTGACCCAGTCCGTTAACGGACGCATCAGCGTCGTACCTTCCGCGAGCGGAATAAACTGGTCAGGATAAATTTCACCTAACTCGGGGTGGCGCCAGCGAATCAGCGCTTCGGCACCAATCACAGTGTTGGTCTTGATGTTTAATTTCGGCTGATAAACCAAATAGAGGCCTTGCTTCTTGTTCTGTAGCACATCGGCCAGCTCATTGAGCAAGGTAAAGGCGATTTGTTGCGCTTTATCGGCCTCTGGGTCGTAGGCAAACTGGCGAATATTCTTGGTGATGGCAGTGTGCAGTGCACTCATTGATTCACGCAAGATTTGCTGCGGCTCTTTGGCCGGAATCTGGAATTCGGTGTAACCAACGAAGAACTCCAGCTTGAGCGGAATATGGCTGGTGATACTTTCATGAATCCGCTCAGCACAGGCGTCGAGTTCCGCCAGAACTTGCTCCTTCCTATCTGCCTTCACCAGCAGGGCGAAACGGCCTACGGCGGCAGAGTACAGATTGTCTGATGAATTTAAGCTAAGACGTAAAAAGACTCCGATATCTTTCAGCAAGCCTTCTACGGTTGGCATACCCAGCGCACATCCCATTTCATAGGCGTAAGAAATGTCGATGGTATCAATCAGAATAAGCAGGTAGGGCTCGTGAATGTCGGTAATGTGACTAATGTCGTCAATCAGACGCTGGCGATTGGGCAACAGTGTGACGGCATCAATCAGCCCAATCGCGTTGCGGTATTCCATTAGCACCATCGCAATCGTTGCTAAATCATGCAGTAGCCGCAGTTGGATCTTGCTGAAGGTGCGTGGAATACAATCGATGACGCTGAACGTACCGATGGAATAGCCGCCTTTGGTTTTCAGCGGTACACCCGCGTAAAAACGGATAAAAGGTTCGCCGGTTACGTAAGGGCTGTCTTTAAAACGGTCGTCCTGAGTGGCATCGGGGCAGATAAAGGATTGACCCGTTTGTACGGTAAAATGGTCGAAGGAACCGATTTTATCCATATCATCCAAAGGAAAATGGGTTTTCGCTTTAACATGCAGAGATTTAGAGCCGGTTAATGTGACGAGTGCCGTGGGGGTTTCGAGCAGTTGGCAGGCCATATTCGTGAGTTTGTGAAGAATATCGTCTTGAGATGTATCGGTTTTCTGTAATTCGTCGAGAGTCTGCATGCGTTTTTTTTCGTCATGGCTCAAATGTTTTAACATGTAGACTCTTCCTTTCCGCAATAATAATCGCGACAACATCAATTTAATTTAACGGCGACACAATAACATAGAGGCTAAAAATTGAGGTAACTTATTATATCACCTTTATCTTTCCGTGACGGATCTGAGACTTTCTTGTCTTAAATCGTGTTTTCGCTTTTCAGTGTATTGTATGAATTTATGTTATTTTCACATCGCTTGCGAGCAGAGATAGACAGTTTTTTTGAGAAAGTGCTCTGAAAATAAATGGGGGTCTAATTATAAAAACCGGCCTCTCTCATAAGATAGAAATAACATTCTGATAATTGTCACGTTGCTATGGGGTGACAATATGGATGATATAACCTATATCTCTGATAAGAATAGAACAGATATTTATTTATACCATGAAACGATGGCGTCAGGCGGTATCCTGAATAACGGTTTCCGCCTGATGGTGGGTTTCTGTGGGGACATCAGCGTTATTTTGGCGATCGTAGTTTTGTCAATGTTTCTAACTGCTGGCGAATGGCGGTAACGGAAACCGCATGATTATCGGCCTGGTCGCGTTCGCTGGCGTCGGGGGCTGAGCTTTGGATGCCCATGAGTACCCAACCTGTGGCTGAATTCAGCATCAGCGGAGAGCCGCTATCGCCAGGTAGCGTGTCGCACTGGTGCGCCATAACGGCGGCGTGAACCCAACCAGTGATCAAACAGTTTTGATGGCGATAAAGCGTTTCCTGATGATCCTCGGGGTAGCCCGCCTGCGTAACGCGCTGACCGTTATCCTTCAAGGCCTGCATCAATTCCTGGCGGCTGCCTTGCCAGAGCGGGAGTGGGCGAATGTCAGGTGGAGTTTGTTTTAACCGAATCAGAGCGTAATCCAGCGGGGCAGCTGACGGGGGAACAATCCATCCCTCGCCGTCGGCTTTCAGTCTTTTGGCGAGCGTTTTATTCGCCAGCGCTTCAATTTCCGTTGTTTCATACCGCCAGCCATTTTCTGTCGCCAGAAAGCGCAGCGCGACGGGTTTATCTATCTCACCTTTCGGTGGCGTGACTACGCAGTGCCCGGCAGTCAGCGCCAGATGCGGGGAAATCAGCGTTGCGGTACAGAGGTTGCCGCTGGCGGTTTCCAATTGCCCAATCGCTTGCCACGGCCAAATCGCCGTGTCGGGAACGATATCTCGATCGTCATGGTTAAAGAATAAGATTTGTTGCTGCTTCTGCGCGGCGGTATCCGTTGGTGAGGATTCTGCCCAACTGAGCGGGGCGATAAATGATAACGAACATAACAACCAGGCTGATATGCGCATGCAGTGAATAAACCTTATGAGAGAAGCCATCTTGAGGCGCTAAATATAGCGCGTTGAATTAACTATAGATGTATTTGTTGGTGAGGGACTGAAAATTAAAATGTTATCGAGTGTAAAAGGCGTCGGATAACATCATTGCGCTTATTTCATCATAATACCCCAATGCTCAAAACGCGACGCCACGATCTGAAGTGGCGTCGCGTTTTTACATCAACAGTACAGCGAATGACACCTGTTTTATTCGTAGCTGACGATCACGACACGCGCATCTGAACTTAACGTTTTCGAACTCACCGAGCCGATGCCTTGCGGCAAAACAGCGTGTTGCGAGCTGTTTTTCATGTGTAGCGTTTGTATTTCACCTTGTCGTTCACAGCTGACGGTCACATTATTTGAGCGTGTTGTCACATCACAGACCGGTTCGACGACGGCACCCGAAAAGCGGATGATACCGGACGATGAAGAGGAAGAGGCGAAGGTATACGATGTTGCAGCCAGCGTGCTCAGCAATAGGGCAGATATTTGCAGGGTTCTTTTCATTATACAGTTCTCGGTATTGCCCGGAGTGTAATGATATAAACGGCGATGAGTGATAAAACTTTACTGCTCCACACTCTTTATTTAGCGAGTTGTCTACATTTTTGACGTTTAATGTTTTTATTTTTGACGTGTAATGTTTTGGACGTTCAATAACCTCATGATTAATAGCGGTGCGATTAATCACGGCGTGATGCAGTCCCTGCAACTAGAGGAAAAAACTCAGGGTGACAATGCCACAGAGCAGAACGAGGGATAACATAATTTCAAATGAGTAACGCCGCATCATTCTCTCGTCCCCCATGAAATAAACACCCGGTAAACCGGGTGTTTAATGATTGTTCTACGGCAAGCTCTTAGCGATAGATTTCAAATAGGGCTAACCGAAAGTGACTCCTTCCCTGTAGGGAAGGCGTGGTGCTTACCGATTACGCTGCTGGCGTAGTGGTCGCTGGTTTTGCCGTTTTGGCTTTCTTCACGTGTTTCTTGGCAGCCTGCGCTTTCTGGGCAGGAGCAGGTTTGGCTTTCTTCACGTGTTTCTTGGCAGCCTGTGCTTTCTGAGCAGGGGCTGGCTTGGCTTTCTTCACGTGTTTTTTAGCGGCCTGCGCTTTCTGGGCAGGAGCTGGTTGAGCTTTCTTCACCTGTTTTTTATGGTGAGCGGCTTTAGCCGGAGCAGACGTGGTCGCCGTAGGCTGAGCTGGTGCGCTGGTTACGGTATCCGCGGCAAACGCTACAGAGGACAGACCCAGTGCCGCACCTGCGATCATAACTAATACTTTATTCATCTTCATTTCCTCGTTGTCTCATTCACGTTTCGTAGCCCTCAGTTGGGCTGGTAGAGAGAGAATAGGAGAAACAGCGGACGGCTTCAGTGAGTGATTGGTTTCGGCGTGTAACCTAATGTACAAGCCAGAAAAAGTGGGAAAGACAGGGAAAAACGGCGGGATTACCGCCGTCTCAGTGCTAGTGCTGAACGGCGATTGCGGCCTGCGTTGTTGCGGTTTTTACCGGCCAGCAAAAACGGAAACGGGCGCCGCCGAGCGGGCTGTCATCCACGGTAATGCTGCCGTCGTAAGCCCGGGCGATAGCATGAACAATCGCCAGCCCCAGCCCACATCCGCCGCTGCTGTTCTCGATACCCGCTTCCAGACGGACAAACGGTTCAAACACGCTTTCCCGTCTGTCGGGCGGAATACCGGGGCCGTCATCTTCGACTTGCAGACACGCGATGTGCCCGGCGTCGGATGTCAGGCTGATATGCAATCGGCTGTGGCAGAAGCGCAACCCATTGCCGATCAGGTTATTCAGCACTCGTTCCATCAGGCGTAAATCGAGCGCCCCAATCCGTGCCGAATGGGGCATGTCCAACGAGATGTGTTTGTCAGGGTGGATCAGGCGGAAATCGTCAACTTTTGCCTGTAGCCACGAAGGAATATCAATATCGGCAAGATGCAACGTCACCTGCGGTCGGTCGAGTCTGGCATACGTCAGCAGCTCGTCAATCAGCGCTTCGAGTTGACCAATATCCCGGTTTAACGCCTGCTGCTCGTCTTCTGTCAGGTTGTCGCTCATGGCCAGCCGATAGCGCAGCCTGACTAGCGGCGTACGCAGTTCGTGCGCAATATTGTCAATCAGCTGCTTTTTGCTGTTGATGAGCTGGTTCAGGTTATCCGCCATGCGGTTGAAGGCGACACCAAGCCGGTACAGGCTTGAGGTGCTATCGAAATGAATGCGCTCCTCCAGATGACCATCCCCGAGGCGCTGCGCGGCATTCTCCAGTTTTAGCATGGCCTGCCAATGTGGCCGCATCCAGAGGAAAACTGGCAGCGCCAGCGATAGTCCGATGAGCATCACCAGCAGTAAATCCAGCAGCCGCATTTCATGCAGGAAGAACAAATAAGGAATAGGGCCGACGGCAAGAACATAGTGGCTGCGGGGAATGCGTTGGATAAATGTGTATTCGTCATCCAGCGCGATAATCTCTCCCTGATTCAGACGCTGCCGATTCTTGGGGCTCAGCGCATATTTGCTCACCGGTTCGATGTGCAATTTGAATGACAGGTTTAAATCAAGCTGGCTGATGGTTTTATGCCAGTCGCGAGGCGGAATCGCGCGCAGCTCATTACGAATGAGATACAGCGAGCTTTTCATCAGGTCATCCATCGACTGACGTCCGGCGCGTTCGGCCGTGACTTTATAGACCAGCCCGACTAAAAGTGTCATGACGACAAAGCAGGCGAACAGCAATAGAAAAAACTGGACGAACAGCTTTCTCATAGCGTGACGCTCTCCCAGGTGTTGGGGGCAAACAGATAACCTTTGTTGCGCACCGTTTTAATGCGGAACGGCTCCAGCGGGTTGTCGTACAGTTTCTTACGCAGGCGGGAGATCGCAACGTCAATGCTGCGATCCATGCCGTCGTAGGTCACGCCGCGCAGATTTTTCAGCAGCGCATCCCGATCCATGATGTGACCCGCATGGGTCGCCAACTGCCAGAGCAGATCGAAATCCGCGGTGGATAACACAATGTGTTCTTGCCCTAATGTCACTTCCCGATTGACCGGATCGATACAGAGCAGGCCGAAGTGCAGGGATTTGTGCACCTGTAACGCGGCGGGCGCAGCATTTTCCGTCACGGCCTGTGTCGTCGCAGCGTATTGCCGCAAATGCAGACGCAGGCGGGCGAGCAACACGGCGGGCGGTGTAGTTTTCAGAATGTAATCATCGGCACCCATTTCCAGCGCCAGAATATGATTCATATCGCTGTCCAGCGAGGTCAGCAGCACAATCGGGCCGCTGTACTGTGGCCGCAGTTCCCGACAGATTGTCATGCCGTCTTTGCCGGGCAGCATGATGTCCAACAGCACAAGGTCGGGCTGCTGCTGTTCAATAAAGGCCAATGCCTGATCGCCCCGCGCTTCAACCTGAACATCAATGTCATGCTTGCCGAGGTAAGCGGCGATCAATTTTCCCACCTCGGTATCATCTTCTATAAAAACAATCTTATGCATGGTATCTACGTTATCCCCAACTCACTGTTGATAGCATAGCCTGATGATAGGCGATAAACGAGAAATGAAGCGTAAATGGGTGTTAAGTGTTTGTTTGCTTGCCCAAATTAGATAAGCTCCGGAGCGTGCTTTTTTAGGCGATATCGCACCTGACTCTCGGCATTTAACGAGAGCAGTCACGACATAATGACCGATTATTCCACTGGGAACCGCGCTGAAGATGAAACCGATTGACCAGATAAATAGCTGGATGCAGGAAGCCTTACGTCCTTATTTTGGGCTAGAACTGCTCTCGTCTGAATGGGATATTTTAACCGTACGTGACGGCTATTTTATCTGCTTTGATGGCGACACGATCCGCAAACGGATTACCGCCACCGAGCTAGATTATCAGGAAGAAGATGTCATTATTCACACGCGCGGACGTGACGTTATTCTGCCGAGAACCGCGCGCGGTAAAGAAAAAAAGCTGACGTACACTAGCGTTTCCAGCGTGATGGCCGATGGCATTGTGTTTTCTGCGGGCGTCAGAACGCTGAATTCGGGAAGCTACGGTTATATCAGCGCCAGCAATTACCGCAACTCCATCGGACTACCGTTGCCGGAATGCCGTCATTTGACCAGCAAAGCAGAGATTGTCGAGTGGCTGCGATCTTATCGCGAACAATTACCGGCTGATTATGCGCACAAGCTGGAACGGCTGATGAGTATGAAAAACCAGCAGCATAAAACGGTTCCGGGCGACATCTTCCGGGTCGAAATAGACTTACATACCGATGGGTATGTTTTGGTTATTGGTAACCTGCGTCAGATGCAAAAGGACGAGCTATTTGCGGAACACAGCATCTGGAATGATGTGATGACGATGCCGCTGTTTGTCCGACCTTATCTTCTTCGCACAACCGAGCGTAATCTCCCTCTGTCGGAGATTGTGGCATCGTCCTTGTCTGAGAAGTGCTGGATTGTTATGGATAACTCGTTTCTGCGCGGTAACTATGAGTATGTGGGATCGAAAACGTTGTCGGAAGATGACATTCTGTTTCCCGTTGGCTATGGCCCAAGCATTAGCGCACAGAAAAGCGACTATCGTCTGTCGTGGGGACCTTGCTCGATCAATAAAGCTAGTCAGGATACCGCTTTTAAAGCCGGGCGCAGCTATATGAACAATGGGGCTTATAGCAGCGTATCAGCCGAATGCTTCGCTGATAAAGGCTTCCCTGGCTACGATAAAACGCTGCACAACCCGGAGCATCGTGAAGTATGGGAACAGGCACTGGCCGAGTTTGGTTTTCCATCGGATACGACCTACGATGCCTTTGCCCAGCGTACTGGCGGCCTGACGCGTGCGGCTTATCTGGCGTATGTCGCCGACAATAAAGCGTACCAGCGTAAGGCGCGAGTGAAGAAAAAAGAGACGAAATAATTCCCACCATCTACTCATTAAATATATGGGGAAAAAGAAATGGTGTAAGTACCCCGCCATTTCTGTGGTGTGGGGCTTTAGCGCAAAGCCCGACCGCCATCAACTCCCAACGTTTTTCCAGTGACGTAGTTACTGCTGAATAGATAATCCACCAGTCGGACGATTTCCTCTTCACCGGGGGCAATTTTCATCAAGGATTTGTCCCGCGCCTGTTGACGATATCCTTCGTCATCCTGCTTTAAACTGGGGGCAATGGCGTTTACCTTTACTTCCGGTGCCAGTTTGCGGGCAAAGGAACGCGTCATGTTATCCAGTGCCGCCTTATTGGCAGCATAGGCGATGTGTTTCTCGCTGCCTTTTTCTACTACGTAATCCGTCAGATGAATAATGTCGGCACCTGCGATGCCTTGCCCACGCAGGCAAGATTCCAACAGTTGATTGAGTAAATAGGGCGTATAGACGTGAATTTGTAGCATATCGGCCAGCGTTTGTTCTGGTGGTGTCGCGGGGCTTTCTGGCTCCCAGCGGCTAGCATTGTGAATGATGGCGCGTAACTGCGGCGTAAGCGACTGGATTTGCTCCGCAAACGCATAGAGGTTTTCCGTGGTGTAAAAATCGGCTATCAGGCAAATAGCACCGTTTTGCTGTAGCGTCTCTAGTTCGGGATAAGGTGTGCGATAGCTGATGATAACAGGGATCGACTGAGCCATAAACGAACGCGCCAGTGCCAGCCCAATACGCCGCGCGCCGCCTGTAATTAACACGGGAGCAGAAGAAAAAGTTGCCACAATTAGATCTCCTCAACACGTTAGTCAAAAGTGGGAACCATGACAATATACCTGAATTAACCACTAAGGATAAAAGGGTATATGGAAAAATCCGCTGGCTCTACATGTTTCATGTGAGCCACGCTGTTTGAACGACACGGATTATTTAGCGATTCTGAGCAAGAAATATTGGCGTTTCATCGACACATATCTGCCGGTTAATGGCGTCTAACACACTATTGATATTTAGCCGTCGGCCATTTGTCACGTTGATCTTTATTCATACAGTTACGACACTCTTCTATATAGATGATGCTTTTTATGCTTGCCAAATATAAATAAGGGTAAATGCTATAATGCAAAAATATATTGCCATTCTTAACAATCCGTCTGTAGATGATGTGAGTAATATTGGCCAATATGTTTTTCGTTCAAATGGCCAACCCTTTTTCTCCGAAGTGGTGTTGTTTGCTGCTAATATTAATGGTGATAATGCTCAACAACCACAGTTGTTTTATAACGAACAACTTTCTGCAATTCTTAATGACAATATTTCTATTGTCAGAGCGCTTCAGAGCAGTAGCATTAAGGTTCAAATTGCCTATTTAGGTAATCATCAAACTGCAGGTTGGTCAGCAAATATGGATTTTGATACCTGCGTTAATCTTGCCACGATGATGGTTGCTGATGTTACAAAGTACAATTTAGATGGGATTTTTATTGATGATGGATATTCAGCTCAATCAGGAAATTAGCAGCCTTTTTTTGATGTGCTAAGTGCAATAAAAGGAAATGAATTATTTCGGGGTAAGATATTGTCAAAGGCATTATATAACACGCTGTACTTATCTGGTTCGACTAGTGTTGTTCATTTGCTGACAGAAGGCTATTGGATGGATTACGGAGATGACATCGAAGATTTACAAACGTTTATAAATATCGGAATGAGTCCAGATAGTCTCTATCTTTGTCTTTCTCCGCATTATGATGATAGTCAGTCGTTAGCTTCAGAAACTGCCTTAAAATGTGCAGATAATGGTTATGGGGGTATGGCTATCTGGGCGCCTAACAGCTCGCTTAATATCGATCAGGCTTGCCAGTATTACAGCGCTATAGCGTCAGCAGTAGATAATGATAGTGTTGTTTTTAATTGAATGTTTTTATTCTCTGTTATGAGATGGGTGATATTCAATGTAATTGGTTTTTTATTCTTGACAGCTAAACCAAAAATATTTTTGTAGATTTTTTCTAACATAAATTGACGTGAGGAAATAGATATGGGTACCAATAGCAACTGGTCGGTAAGCAATAAAGGTAATAAATCGGTTAAGGCGATTAGCTCTTTTGATAAAAGCGATTCTACGTCGATGGAAATTATTTATCAAGCATCATTAAACTATTTGGATACGTCTGGGAGTGATAATCAAATAGCAGCGAATAGTACGTCCGATGTTATACTTGATACCGATAATTCCATTTATGATGTGGTGTTTTCTTTGCCATCGAATGGCTTTCCGGTAGCGGATACAAGCGCGAGTCTACCATTCGATCCGAATTCGGATATCTACCCTCCTTACAGCATAGCGAGTGGTGCGTTAGATGCAATGCAAAATACTTATAAATTCTACCAATATATTCAAGCATATCCTACTTCCAATACTGCAACCAAGTTCATTAGTGCGGTGCAAGCCCAGAAAAATAATGGCATGCAGACCCAGCCTCCTACAGAGAATGCTATTGATACCTTCTTCAAGGGGATAAATCAATTCAACAATTGTACTTCAGTGACGTATGCAAGTGTTATGAGTTATATAAAAACTTTTGCTGGCGCTTCAGTTGGGTTTAATCCTTCTTATACATTCTATCTGTATCAGTCAGCATCTGATAAAGTAGTTGCCAATGGTCAGGTTAAATTTACTTTAAATAATAAAAATCCGCCGTTTGATTTGACTGATAGCAATGGTGGCTACAGCATAGTTTATACTGATGGAAGTGGTGCTAATACGAATCTGACTTACAATAACGGCCAGTTTGTTTCCGATATAAATGCAGCTTTTCCATCTGTTTGTTTAGCCGTTAGTTGGATATCAAACAATCGGATAAATAATGAAAATAATTCAACGGATAGTGTTATTCCTATCATTGCAGGGACGGTAAATGGAAATCAATCTTGTGGTACAAAAAACAAGAAAGACCTTAGTACGAAAAGTTCAGTTAGTTTTAAAACCGTTCTAGGATATGTAACATCTGTTTTTGGTTTGATGGGAGGGGCTGATCTTATTTATAAACACACCTGGGTAAAATGGAAAGAAAGGAATGCAGAAAAACAAAAGAATGCAGAAAAGGAGTTAACGGATAAGCAGAATCAAGATATTAATGATAAATTAGATAAACTTTCTGAACAAGTGGCTAAAGATGAACAAGCTGTCGCTGATCGATTAAAATTGGATGTTAATACTGATGGCGATATTAATACGGCTAGTGATAGTGTGAAGGCCGCTTCTGATAATTTGTCACTTCAGCAGCAAAAAACTGTTCTGAATGGTGAAATTGATGAGTATGGTAGTCAGATTGAAAAAATAGCTCAGTTTGATGTAGATAAACAATTAGAATCAACCATTGTACAGTTGAAAAATATATCAAATGACGTAAATAACGCATCAACGCTTGCTGACATAAAAAAAGTAAGTTCAAATGCTGAACCTGTTTTAAATGAAGTCAATTCAAGTATTAATTCCCATATTAATGCGTTAGGCGATCAAATGAGTGCAGATGTAAAAGCTGAAATTAATCAATCTAATAGTAATATAGATGATTTGAAAGTACAACAAGATGGCATGGATGAGAGGCAGGCTACGGAAGAAAATGGAGAGTCCCCTGATGACCCAGATATGGATGCTGGGGACTTTTAATTTAACCTTATTGGAGAGAAATGGATTTCTCTTTTTTTATTACCCTGATATTTTTGGGTTTTATTAATGTTGGGTTTTATATTGTATTTTTTATTTTTATATTTAATTTTCATAAAGCATGAGGTATTTGAATGGCATATGATAATTTTGTTAATATAAAAAACACGCTTTCGTCAAATGTTGTTATCTATTCAACAGTGGATGGTTCGGCGTCTAATTCGGATAATCTTTCTCCTGAGGATTTAGACCAGGTTTATACTCAAGTTGGCACGGTTCCAGGGAATGGCTCTGCCAATATTAATATCGAGGCTTTAGTTGCTCGCTTGGTCATTGTCAGAGCAGAAGACCAGTTTCCCGTTGCTCTGTGGGTGCCTGGTATCTTTGCACCTAGTGGAACGCAGACATTTACCGTCACAACGGATATGCAGAATGCTTCTAACCAGGCTTTTGCTTTTTATAAGCAATATACCGCACAACCGTACTCTCCAACTGCGTTACAATTTAATGAAATTCTGCTTAATCCGGATAATGTACTAACGCTTAATACACAAATAGAAAATTTTTTCGATAGTACATCCTATAAAGGTTGTACCTACAATGCCTTTTCAATGGTGACTTACTGGGCATTAAATTCTCTTTATGCCTGGCCAGGTAAATATTACCTTTATCAAAGCAATAATGATTATGGATTTGTGTTCCCTGATGAGCTTAGTGCGACGATTATTGTGGCTGATGGTCAGGCGACATATCAACCGACCGATGGCTCATCCGCACAAGTATTATCCTATGCAAATGGTAACTTAACAACGAGCGGTGCAACGAAAACCTCTGGCATTGATCTTCGAGGTATCTATCGTGAGATGGCGTGGGAAGGGAAGCCGGATACGTTTGGCATGTGCTGGTTAGGCACGAATAACGGGAATAAAACTATCGCTCAAACTTATACCGGGCCAACGGTTCCTTGGTGGGTTATCTCCTATGACCTAACCTATACCGCTTATCTTGGCCTCCAGGTTTATATGATGGCTGATATGGCTGCTACTATTATGAAAGCGATACCCGGCGGTATGAAATCTCTGGCGAATCAGTCTCAGTCTCTCTACAACAAAATTGCCGATCGGTTTCAAAATAGTAATGAATCCGCCAGTTTTGAGCCGGATGACGTAGAAGATATCGACCCGATTAATGTCGATGTCGATATCGATATCGATGTTGACACGGACATTGACGTGGACACGGATATTGATGTGGTGCAGGACACGGATATTGACGTGGATATCGATGTGGATATTGATGTTGATGTGGTATTTGTCGATGTCGATATAGATGTGGATATTGATGTGGATGTTGACGTGGATGTGGATGTGGATACCGATCAGGATACGAATATTGATGTTGATACGGATACCAGCGTTGATACCGATGTTGATGTGCCTTCCGGTACTGTCGATTCTTCGCTTACCAAAATTGGCAATTGGATAATCAATAAAGGTTTCCAAGCGCTGGCAAAAAATCTGGCCATTATGTTCGCTTTTCAGAGTGCAAGTAAGTTACTTGGTGTTTGGCGTAAAGCAGGTGAAGAAAACCTCTATAACCAGGCGCCCCAACAAGCCTCATCAACGGGCATGTTGGTTAACTATATGTTCAATGGCAACAACTCAGTAGAAACACGCTGGAAAACATTTGCAGATTGGGTTCAGCAAGGAAATCCAACGGTAGATGAGCAAAATATGCTCGTCGCCAACATTCTAATGACGAAGAACGCTGCGGAAGATTCAGCTCTCAAAAATTGGACATGGCCGGAATCCGGCATCGATGATGTAGTCAACCAAATGGTCAATGCGGGTTCGGGAAGCGAACAATATCAAGGTTACATCATATTATCTAAAGCGACATATGACGATCAATGCCTGCCTATCAAGGTCGCATGTGGTGTCGCCATTCGTTATTTGAATAAAATTTCCTGAGGAACATGTCTATGCTCGATATTCATCACTCAAAATGTTATCCCCAAAAAAAAGAACGGACACAGGCATGGGAAGATCTAGCTCGGGATATCGCGAAAGCAAATGTGCATAATGGTGGCGTAGTGGCGGGAGGCGCCCCTGGAAAGCTGACTATCATTGGCTCTGGGATCGAGGCAGTGAGTTTTAGTCGTCAGGATGAGAACTTTATTAACACGGCGGACTATGTTTTTTATTGCGTCGCCGATCCTGCCACTGTGGTTTGGATTAAAGAGCAGCGGCCTGATGCGTTTGACCTTTATGTCTTCTACGATGACAGCAAGCCCCGCTATGCAACTTACATGCAAATGACCGAGGCCATGCTGCATCATGTTCGCCGTGGTAAGCATGTTGTTGGTGTTTATTATGGACACCCTGGCATTTTTGTTTTGTCTACGCACCGTGCTATAGAAATTGCGCGCAAAGAGGGGCATACCGCGTTAATGCGCCCAGGTATTAGTGCGCTTGACTGCTTGTGTGCCGATCTGGGTGTCGACCCCAGTTCTCCGGGTCTCCAGACCTATGAAGCGAGTGATATGATGATCCGGGATAAGCAGCCTGATACCGCAGCGCATGTTGTGCTGTGGCAGGTTGGTTTGATCGGTGAACTCGGCTATCGGCGGCTCGGCTATCTCAATAATAACTTCATTTTACTCGTTGACTACCTGAAAGCATTTTATAGCGAAGATCATACCGTCATTAATTATGTGGCATCGCGCTATCCGGGAATTCCACCCACGATTGAACAATACTGTATTCGTGATTTGTACGACCCAAGTATTCAGCAGAAAGTCACTGGCATTTCGACCTTTTACCTGCCGCCAAAAGATATTCGTCCGATTAATCCTGAACGTGCTATCCAGCTGGGCCTTCTGAAACCAGGTCATAAGCCGCTCAATCCTTCCAGCCCGCTGCGCAAAATTGCCGAATATTCTAAAAAAGAGAAACGTGCACTTGACGCACTTGTCGATTTCAAAGTCCCTGCAGGTTACAAATGGCAGGAAGATACCTTAGCGGCGCGCTTTATTGTTGAATTGTTGCAAAACCCCGATTTGCTCAAGCGTTATGAGGCAAACTCATTTGATGCGCTCAGCACCCCCCCTTTTCAAGGAATGGGGGAGCGAGAAATGAAGTTGATGGCGAGCAAAGACCCTGGCATGGTGCAGATTGCAGCAAAAGGTCTCCATAAACGTTCGGCAGGGAACAGAGCGCTACTGGACGATATTGTCCGTCACCCACGCATTGCGCGTCGTATTATAAAAACAAAAAAAATTTCTCAACTCCATGATTTATTTGAACACTATGGCGTGTCTTATAACGAATTACCTCATGATGCGGCACGTGCTGGGCAGCGAACGGCATATGTTTGGAGTGGGATCTATTACGATGCGAATACCCGAACGGTGATATGTATGCTGGCGCCGTTTTCTGGTCATAACAAAATTGCTTTATATATTAATGGGGAAGCGATACATCGTGCCGATTTTCATAATGGCTGTTTGAGCTGGAAAACAGAAGGAGGCAATCAGACGGAAGGCATGTTTCGTTTTGCGCGGACCAATCGGTATCGCACTGTCGCTGTCGGGAGCATTTCAGCAAACGGAAGAGCAGGGTACGCAGAAGGGCGGATTGACGCCGTCGCTCTTATGCCATTCACGGCATCGACAGCAAAGCTAGCCGAGCGAGAGGCTATCATGGCTGAGCAAATAGCTGATCTATTCAGTGGCTCATATTTGTTAAGAAGAAAACAGTATGGTATCTCTCAAATACTTGAAGCCTATGTAGAGGGGTGCACGCTGTTTTTGAATGGTAAACCTGTACCACTTTGCCGTCGTGAGGGGAATAGTATTGTATGGCAGGGTAAGAACGAGACTGGACGGTTATCATTTGTTTTTGATCCCTTATCGGGTACGCATCATTGCTTTGGCGTTGATGAAAGCGGCAGTGGACTCACCGGAATGAAAAAGTTGGAAGATGGTGTTGTATTACGACCTGTTCCTTGGTTTGAGTTGGGTGTGCCTGAGGCGGAGGCTCGATACATTACTCAGTTTGCTCGTCTTGGGGCGGATAGCGGTGGCATTCTGTTCTGGGCAAACTGGCAGAAAATTGTACAGAGTAATTTGGCAACTGCAAAGTTGACCGTGCTGTTAGAACAGGAGTGAGGCTATGATAAATGGTGTGCTTGACTCGCAAGGCTATCAGGGTGATAAAAAGCTGATGATTCTTCGTTACGACACGCGAGAGTTTCCGTTTGCTTGGGCCTTTAAGAAAGAAGCATTTTTTGGTTTATCGCTTTCGCGACTGCATGAGCACTGCATTAGAGCTCATGAAAAAAAGGGGCGTGCTACGCGCCTTTCTACGGAGGATATGACCTATTTACGCAATCGGATGCGTGCTGTTCCTGAGAATGGACTATTCTACTCGTTATATCATCGTTTTATAAAAAACCTTATTTCTTCTCATTTCGGTGAAAAAATAGTCTATACCGAACATCCAGAAATGCGTGTTCATCTGGCTGGATTACCTGCCTGTAGCGCATGGCATACGGATGCACAGGTAACTGGTCGCTATGATCAGGTCAATGTTTGGATGCCGTTTGTCGATACTAATGAAAGCTGCTGCCTGTGGATTGAAACCGATTATGGCCGCAAAGATTTTCGGCCGATTCCTGTTCGTTATGGTGAAGCGTTAATTTTTGATGGAAGCTGTCTAAACCATGGTACGGTAAAAAATGATAGTAATGTTACACGAGTGAGTCTGGATTTCCGGTTTACCGTTAAAACCCGCCCACTCCCTGCGCTTTTTAAACAATTGGTTGCCGACCGTCCCTTAGAACTATCCGCATGGACTCCTTCATTCTACTCCGCCACGGGTTAGCTTTAAGTTCGGTCATTGTTTATTGGTACATGTCATGGGCAAATGTCGTTCTGCCCATAACATCACCTTGGTTCATTTTATACCGCGTTGTGCCATTGTTGCCTCAATCGCCTGTGCGAGTGAACCGTAGAAGCTGAGCCGTCCTTCAATCGGATGAACCTTTGCCCGCGCCAGCGTTTTTAACGGCTGGAAGGGAAGATCGGTGATGATGAGCTGTTTACCTTCGGATAGCGTTTCACTAAAGCGCAGGAACGCATTGAGTCCGCCAGCATCCAGCACCGGCACCGCATCCCACTGCAAGATGATATTTTGATAGCCTTCGCTGCGCACAGTCAGATCGTTGAAGATGCGTTCGGCCGCCGCGAAGAACAGCGGGCCGTTAACGCGCAGCACCAGATGATCTGGGATTTTGGTCTCCGGCAGTTCGCTCAGGCGGGTCATCTGCGCGATGCGACGCATGAAGAGCAGGGATGCCAGTACGATACCGACGGTAATCGCGATCACCATATCGAACAGCACAGTCAGCGACATACAGAGCAGCATCACGATAATGTCGTCTTTCGGCCCGTGGCGTAGCAAATCCACCACTTTATGTGCTTCGCTCATGTTCCAAGCGACGATCAGCAGCAGCGATGCCATTGCCGCTAGCGGCAGATAAGACAGCCACGGCGCAAGGATCAGCAACGCCAGTAACACCAGCAGCGCATGGATCACGGCGGAGATCGGCGAGTTTGCGCCCGCGCGCACGTTGGCGGCGGAGCGGGCAATCGCGGCGGTCGCGGTAATGCCGCCAAAGAAAGGCGCGATGATGTTACCGAAGCCCTGCCCCATCAGCTCCGCATTAGAATTGTGTTTTTTGCCCGTCATCCCGTCCAGCACGACGGCGCACAGCAGCGACTCAATCGCCCCCAGCATCGCCATAGAGAACGCCGCAGGCAGCAGTGCGGAAATACTTTGCCAATCCAGCGTCATCGTCTTCCCATCCGGCGACGGAATATCCCACGGCAGAATGAGCTGCGGCAGGATAGGCGGAATCCCTTGCCCCTGCGAACCGTCCGCCAACATATAGCTGAATCGGGAACCGATGGTGGCCACATTTTCACCGAGCAGCGACATGATTCCCATCACCGCGACGCCTGCCAGCAGCGCAGGCAAATGGCCGGGCAGGCGAATACCGAGTCTGGGCCAGACGATGAGCACCAAAAGCGTCGTTGCGCCAATCAGCGTATCAGCAAGATGCAGGGTCGGCAGCGATTGCGCCAGCGCCGCCACTTTTTCGACGTAATGCTCGGGGACTACCGCCATCTGCAAGCCGAAGAAATCCTTGATTTGCATGGTGCCGATGGTGATAGCTATCCCGGAGGTGAATCCCAGCGTTACGGAAAGCGGAATGTATTCAATCAGGCGGCCAAAGCGGCAGAGCCCCATCAGCAGCAGAAAGACACCGGACAGCAAGGTGGCAACCAGCAGGCCGGATAGCCCGAACTGTTGCGACACCGGATACAAAATGACGACGAAGGCGGCCGTCGGGCCTGAGACGCTGTAGCGTGAGCCGCCGCTGATGGCGATGACAATCCCGGCAATGGCTGACGTATACAGTCCGTACTGTGGAGGAACGCCGCTGGCAATCGCCAGTGCCATCGCTAGCGGTATGGCGATGATGCCGACGGTCACGCCAGCGATAATGTCGTGGGTAAAACGTTGTAGCGTATATTTTTCGCGCCAGCACGCATCGATCAGTGCGCTGAACGGCCTGACGCCGTTAATTCCGTGCGTTTTCATCTAAGCAGAAACCAAAGTAAGGAAGTAAATCAATATGGCGGGCCTGCCGGTCCGTCGACGACAGCCTTACGATACGCCGGACGCGCTCAGAAGATCCAGATATACATCAAGAGAAATGGTTTTTGGCGAGGCCGACGCGGCGAAAACCGCGTCGGCAGGGGAATTACAGCGTGATGGTGATCAGATAGGCGGCAAAGAGCGCCAGATGCGCGCTGCCGCTCAACACGTTGGTTCTACCGGTGGAGAACGTAATGTGGCACAGCACCAGTACCGACAGCATCACGACAATGTGCGGCATATCCAGACCGAAGTTCAGCGTGCGGCCGGTCAGCATGGCGATGATCGTGACGGTAGGGACCGTCAGTGAAATGGTTGCCAGCACGGAACCGAAAAACAGGTTCATGGCACGCTGCACCTGATTTTTCAGGACGGCGCGGATCGCTCCCAGCCCTTCAGGAGAGAGGATTAACAGTGCGACCAGGAAGCCCGTAAACTGCGTCGGTGCGTTCATTTCGGTCAGCAGCGTTTCCAGCGGCATGGAGTTCGTCTTGGTGACCGCGATAACAGCAACCAGATGAACCAGCAGCCAGGCGGTGTGCCACAGGGAACTGTGCGCGGACGGTTTACCATGGTGCGGATCGTCACCGTCGCCTTCGTCTTCGTGCTCATACACAAACAGGCTTTGGTGCGTACGCGTTTGAATCAGCAGGAAAACGCCGTACATCGCCGCAGAAATAGCGGCAACAATCAACGATTGCGCTACGCTGAAATTACCACCGGGCAAGGCGCTGGGGAAAACCAACACGATCACAGCCAATGGGAAGATCGCCATCAGGTACTGCTTGATGCCGCTCAGGTTGACGTACTGTGTGGCGAATTTACGGCCGCCGAGTAAGAGAGCGAAACCGACCAGACCACCGGTGACAATCACGATAATGGAATAGAGGGTGTCACGCATCAGATCCGGGCCAGCGTCACCGGTTGCCATCAGTGCTGAAATCAGGCTGACTTCAAGAATGACGACGGATAGACTGAGGATCAATGAACCGTAGGGTTCACCCAGACGGTGTGCGAGCACGTCGGCGTGACGCACTACGCTGAAGGCGCTAAACAGTATCCCGGCTAGCGCGATGGCGTTGATGCCGAGAATGGCGATAAAATCTTGTGACGTGCCCCACATGTAGAGCACAGCCAGCGCGATAACAGGAAAAATGAGTGAGTATTCATGATGGCGAGTTTTGACCACCTCAGCATGAGACTTCATTGCGGGAGTTCTCCTTATCCAGAGGAATGATACGGCAAAATATCCCCGTCATATTTCAAGTCAGCCTACTGGCAACTCAAACTATTTAGGGCATAAAGCCATTTATTGTGGTCGTAAAATCCTTTATTCAGGTCGTAAGCCCTTTATTAAGGGGGTAGAACAACAATAAACAGCAAAAGGTTACTAAAAAGTAGTTATAACGTAATAAAACGAACAATATGATAACAGATTGTCATGTTGATGCGGTTTTTTTTACGGATTTTTACGCTTTGAGATGAAATTTAAATGAAAAGGGAGAATCTGCGTGTCTTCTCCCTATCATGATAATATCAAATGTATTTTTTGTGGTTATGCGTCAGGATTGTCCATAATATCGTGACGTTTATGATGATAATCCTCTTCATTTAACCCTTCTCGCCAATAAGGCACGGCATACATCTGATTTCGCTCACACCTGCGTTCGCGACGCACGTGGCGGCGAAGCTGAACCACGATGCGATCCTCACCGGCTAACCAGTAAAACGCATTTTCAGTCGACGGAAGTGCCTGAAACTGCTGCAACAATGCGTCGGTCACGTCCGTTCCACCGATAATCCAGTGCAGCTGAAGCTGTGCTGGTTTAGCGATATCAAGTTTATCAGCCTCGCTGTCGACACGGATTACCGCATGCCCCGTTGCGTCATCAGGCAGGTTCTCCAACAGCGCCATGAGCGCGGGGAACGATGTTGGGTCAGCAGCCAGATAATAAGCGGCTGCTGGCGGCAGCATCGGGAGCGGGCCACCGGGTTGTGAAATGCCGACCCAGTCGCCGGGCTTGGCCTGACGGGCAAAGGTGACGGCAGGGCCGGCGTGCTCATGCAGCGCGAAAACCATATCCAGCTCCGCATCCTCCGGGCGCACCGCACGGACGCTATAGGTGCGGACGATAGGGCGGGCTTCGCCTTCTGGCCAGAGCGGGCCGCGTTCGCTAATCGCTGGCAGAGCCGGTTTTTGCTGCCCAGCCTGAGGCAAAAAGAGCTTGATGTGTGCACCGTATCGCTCGACCGGATAATCGCGCAGCGCGTCGTGATGGAAAGTAATGCAGCGTAAATGAGGGGAAATATCGTGGATGTGTTTAACCTGAACTAAAACAGGCTGACGCGGCGTTGCCATTCAGTGTCTCCGTGGATAGTCGATTCCAAATTAAGGATGATAATAACACGAGATGATAATTATTATCATTTGATGCCTGCCGTTATTATTCTTGTCGCCGCCGATACTTTTTATTGAAGTCGATGGCTTTCATGCCAAGCGTACGGCAGGCTCCTGGCCTCACAAAAATGAGGTTTGTATCAAGAATGCGTCAAGTCTGGCGGTGAGTTGCCGATTAGTTGATATACCCGTCATACTTCAAGTTGCATGTGCGTTGGCTGCATTCAGTCACCCGAATCACTTACCTAAGTAAGCTCATCGGGATGCCTTCTCTTGCCGCCTTCCTGAAACTCGAATTATTTAGGGTACAAAATCGGAATCTTGCGTGAGTGAAACATTATCACGAACTTTTTCAGTCTTTGTGACCAGTATCAAACTTGATCGCAAAGCCATAAATGAATAACCTCAATATAGATAGTGTTGTAAAATTAAGCAGATGAAGCAGTTAGGTTTTTACACGCAGGGCGAGAGCCGATCTGACGAGCAGCAAAAGAGTAAGGTTGGGGGGTAGTAAGTAGTGTTAACACGCGATTTTTTGCAGAAAGCAGATTGTAGAACGTCTTTTGGGTGTATTGAAGAAACCTTACTGCTCACCCCGCAACAGCGGGCTGATTCATTGGACAGAACGTTGGCGTTACGGCCGAATAGTTGTCCTATCTGGGTATTTGGCTACGGTTCACTCATGTGGAATCCGGTTTTTGACGCCGAAGAAACCTGTCTCGCCACGTTGGCAGGGTGGCAGCGTGCCTTTTGCCTGCGCCTCACCATCGGTCGCGGCACGCTAACGCAGCCAGGGCGGATGCTGGCGCTGAAACCCGGCGGGCAAACGACGGGGTTGGCTTTCCGACTGCCGGAAACCTCATTGCGTGAAGATCTGGAGCTGCTGTGGAAGCGTGAAATGCTGACGGGCTGCTATCGTCCACTCTGGTGCGAACTGCATCGCAAGAACGGCGCACCGCTGACGGCGCTGGTGTTTGTCTCCGAGCCTGAGCATCCCCTCAACGAAAATGATACCTGCATTCAGAGCGTTGCCCCGCTGATTGCGCGCGCGAGTGGTCCGCTCGGCACCAATGCGCAATATCTGTTTGCACTCGAGCAAGAGCTGAAGAATCACGGAACGGAAGACGAAAGCGTGAGTGAACTGGCGCAGCGGGTGAGAATCCTGCAACAGTCGTGTTCTGCGGCAGCAGGGAACGGTTAATAACGAAATCGCGATGAGTGGAAGCATTGAGGTGAACGACGAGATCGCCGTTCACCTTGAGACAATGTGAAGCAACTGACTTACCAGCCGACGCCAACACCCATGGTGTAAAGCGTGTCGTCAACATTCCCCTGATTACTTTCGATACGGGTACGTGACACTTTCATGCTCATAGAAGACCAGTCGGTCAGCTTGAAGCGCAGGCCTGCATCTGCTTTCAGATAGATTGGCGCAGTGCCATCAAATGAACGACCCAATTCACCGTTGGTGAAGGCTTCAACCGATTTGCTGAACAGGTAGCGGTTGTACGCCCACTTAATCGCACCGGAGTAGAAGTCATCATCGCCCTGATCGCGGTAGACGAAGGTTTGGGAGTTGACCAGCGACGTCAGTGAGAACGCGCCTAAATCGTTATCCCAGAACTGATAACCGGGACCGAGACCGAAAGAGCGGTTGATTTTAATGCTTTCAATCCAGTCGCGTTTGTACTGATAACGACCCTGCCAGAACCAGTTCTCATCCACGAACTTATCCAGTGCATATTCGCCAGCCGCATTCTTGGTGCTCTCGACTTTATCCTCTTTTGCCAAATGGTAGCTGGCATCAAGGTTGTGTCGCCACGTATCGTGACGCGCTTTGGTGTTCAGCGTCACATCGTAGTTGTCGGTTTCTGTCGAGCTTTTCTTGTGCGACATACCGGCGTCAATGTTGCCTTTCCAGGCTAAATCGGTCACCAGCGGCTTCTGTGCGACGATGGACGTGATTTCGGAAAGCGGCAATGTTTGCGGGCCAGCGGCTTCGTTAGCCAGCGACGGGTTCGCGACGATGGCGCGGTTTTCGCCTGCTTTGATCGTCGGATACAGTACGCCTTTTTCGTAGCGTTCGCCTTGAATCACCAGACCATGATCGGATTCGAAGGTTTTCACCTTGTCCCAGGCAACAGAAATAGAGCCTGCATAGTCGGTGTTGATAAAGAGTTTTCCGCCGTCAAGCAGCGTGATTTTCCCTGTGAGCTGGTCGCCATTGGTCAGCCAAATGGTGTCAGCGCGGCTCTGTGTAATGCCAGCAGAGAGGGCGATAACCAGGCTGAGGGAAGAGAGTGCGTGTTTGGATAGTGTCATTATTGCCAAGTAAACAGTGGTGACAGGTAGTGAGATGTCCGTCAAAGACAAAGACGTACAGCCGATGATAACGAACCGGTTTAGTCCGGAACGGCAAACATTAACAGGAATCGTAGTGATGCTCTACCCGAAAACGAAAATTGATTAGAATGTAAATAGTTATAAAAGTGGCTATTGATGATTAACCGCTATAACGCGACGGTTGTCACATTTTTGACTGGCGGAAAGGGGATGAGTCGTGCGGAGATGATGCTCTCTGGCCCAGCCTGTTTCAGGCCAGAGAGCGTGTGCGATAGATGACGCTATGCGGTGCGCTGCGTGCGGGATGCACTGTTGTTGTTCAGGAAACGCGAGGTCAGGAACGTCCTTACGCGGAACACGATCCGTTCCTGGAAGAGAACACAGAGCGTCACGGTGCTGAGCAGGAAAATGACATAGCCCGTCATGGACAGCTGCACCTGACCTGCCGCGGTAATGCACTGGTCCCAATCGTTGAAGCAAGCCATCGGGTTACCGCGCACCAGCTGTTCCAGCGTACGGAACAGATTGAAGAGCGGAACGTGTAGCGCAAAGATAGACAGCGAGGCTGCTCCCAGTCGGGGCGACCAATGCCGCAGCCATTCACTGTTAGGTTCACGCGCCAGCGCACTGAGACAAACCAGACCGACCTGAGCCGGCAGAAGCAATCCGTTGTGCAGCAAGAAGTACCAATAGGCTTCGCCTTTTGTGAACAGCCAGGTAGCGACAAGGAAATTCACACCGATGAAGAAGGCGAGTGCGTAGCACTGGCCTTTGGTCGACGGTAAGCGATCTTTCTGGCGATAATGGCGGAACAGCGCATAGCCCAATATCCCGGCCAGGAATTCCGGCAGACGGAAGATCGGCCCACGCTGCAACAGCCCGGTGTACGGCATACCGAACTGCTGTTGCCAAATTACCCAAATCGGCGGCAGCAGATACAGCAGGCAGACGATCCCCAGCCACAGCCACGGATGGCGGCTGTTCAACAGACGCGGTGCCAATAGCGGGAACGCCAGATAGAAAAAGAACAGCGTGGAAAGCGACCATAACGGGGCATTGAAGGTCAGGAAGTAAGGATTCCATGCCTGCAACATCAGTACCTGCAATAACCCGTTGAACGCCAACTGTGCATTCGTCATGTAATGGCGCAGCGTTTCGGGGTCGGCCGCGGGGTCGTTGGTGTCATAAATAACGAAGCGTGCGCTGGCGACTTGTCCTTCCGGCGGCACGGCCAGCCACTGCATCAGCGTGACAACGGCAATCGAAGATAGCAGGGCAATGATATGGATGGGATAAAGATTAAAGAAGCGTTTGGCCCAGAACTGGCGAACCGGTTCACGCAGACGTCCGTCCTTAATGTAGACATGGGCTAGCAAGAAGCCAGACAGGACAAAGAACGTGCTGGTCGCGAAGAATCCCATGCTGGTGAGCTCGCTCAGGAAGGGAATGCGCTCACGCTGGGGATAAACGTGTACCGTGTGATAAATCATCACATAGCAGCCGAGCAGAAATCGTAACCATTCCAGGCCGATAAACCGCTCCTTACTAACCTTTTTCATGTTGTTCCTCAACGTTAAACTCGGTGTAAAAGCCGAAAAATGCGATTACGAACTAGTTTAGACGAGAGCGACGTCACATTAATTAGGATAACGGCTATAAATGCCGATGCCGTTTAGTAATCGTTTAGGTTTGGCGGGGCGTTGGTAGTATTTCCAACAATTATTTTCATCAACTTTGTTTTCATGAACCACGGCGGCATCCTCGCTCACGCGAGGATAATCTCGGGCGGAAGGGCGCCGGAGCGCCTTATCCGTACCGCTGACAATCGCGGTATCTTGTGACGATGTGATTAAATCACTTTTTCTTGTAATACCCAGACAGCCGCTTCAACCCGTGATTTTAGCTTCATTTTTTTCAACAGGTGTTTGACGTGAACCTTAACGGTACTTTCGGTAATCGTGAGCTTGCGGGCGATCACTTTATTGGACAATCCTTGGGCTAGCAGCTTCAGAATATCGCGTTCGCGTGGCGTGAGCAGTTGAATGTCTCGATCGCTGCTATGACGGCTTTCGCGCAGGCTGGCGGCCAGAATCGGCGTCAACGTTTCACTTAGCACCATTTTCCCTGACGCCGCCTGATGCAGCGCAGCCAGTAAATCTTCCGGCTCCATATCTTTCAGCAGGTAACCATCGGCACCATTTTTCAGGGCATTGACAACATCGTCTTCATGGTTGGATACGCTAAAGACGACAATGCGGCCAGACAGCGATTTTTCCCGCAGACGATTCAACGTTTCTAGGCCATTCATGCCGGGCATGTTCAAATCGAGCAGAATCAAATCCGGGTCCAGCTGTTCCGCTAGCTCGACACCCTGTTCGCCGTGACTGGCTTCACCTGCCACCTGTAATTCTGGATCCATGCTGATGAGTTGCTTAACACCATTCCGCAACATGGGATGGTCGTCAATCAGCAGTAGGGTGGCGGCATCTTCGTTAATCATGAGTTTCTCCTGTTAATGGCAGCCGGTGACGGTATTCGGAGAGGAAGTTGACATTGACTTCAGTGCCCCCCGACGGCCGGCGTCGAACAATGCATTCGCCGTGCAAACCCCGTGCACGGTCGCGCATGATAATAAGTCCATAGTGGTTGGCGCGGCTGGCATCATCAGGAATACCGATACCGTTGTCGGCTACGCTGAGTTCGATGTAACCCTGACGTAGTTGCAGCGTAATATCGACCTGTGTGGCCTGCGCGTGTTTATAAATATTGCTCAGCGCTTCACGCACAATTTGCAGGACGTGAATGCCTTGATGTGCGGAAACCGACTGCGGCGGCAGGCGGTAATGTAATTCGATGGGATAACCCAGTCGCTTGCCAAATTCATCGACCGACGCCCGCAGCGCGGCAAGTAAGCCGGATTCCGACAGCTTCAACCGGAACGTCGTCAGCAGCTCACGCAGTTGACGATAGGCGGTGTTCAACTCTTCCCGCATTTCCGTCAGCAACTGCTGTGAAGCAGGGGGTAAATCGCCGCCCTGCATTTGCAGACAGCTCACCTGAATTTTCAGGCAGGAAAGGGACTGGGCGATAGAGTCGTGCAGCTCGCGGGCAATGGTGGCGCGCTCTTCCATCAGCATCAACTGCTGTTGATGGTTGGATTGACGTTCCAGCGCCAGCGTGCTGGTTAACTGTTCCAATAAGGTATTCAGTAACTGATTTTGATCGCGGGTCAGCACGGTATTGCCCGGCAGCGTAGCTAACACGACGCCATATTGCCCGTGTTTATCATGCAGATCCCAACAGTTAGGTTCACCCGGCAGTTCTTCTCGCTTTACCTGCATACCGCAGCTCTGACAGCTGTTATCCGGGCAGTGATCCGGCTGCGACTGGCTGCAATCGCTAAACTGGTGAAACTGTTCCTGATTATTATCTTCATACAGCCGCAGTTGAACATTGCGCAGCGGTGTCAACGACGGTAGTTCGTTCAGGATCGGCATCAGTCGGCTACACAGCGGTGCACCGGTATGCAGGCGTCGACTGGCGCGATAGAGGAAAGAAAGTAGATCATTTTTCTGTTGCAGGTCGGCCGTTTTCTCGGCGACACGCAGTTCCAGACTGTGGTACATGGCGGAAAGTTCATCCGACATGCTGTTCAGTACCTGTCCCAGCGTGCTCATTTCGTCATGGCCGCTGATGGCGACGCGTTGGGTGAAATCACCTTGCCCGATAGCTTGCCCCATCGAGACCAGACGTCGCCACGGTCTCAACAGGCGGCGACGCAGGTAAAAGAACGTGGTAACCAGCAGAATAAACATGATGCCGATGAAGATGCGCTGTACCAGCGTGACCATTCTCAACCGCTGTTCGGTTTTATGATCGATAGCGGAAACCAGATCGTCCAGCTGTTTCACGAAGCGGGCGACATCCGCCGAGGCATCAGCAGAATTCGTTGCCTGCCGCAGATGCGGTTGCAGGTTCTCCAACCAGAAAACGCGCAGTGCAGTGAATTGCTTACTAAGCCCTTCCCGACGTACTGCCTGCTGTAGGTCACTGCTGATTTCGTCTTCTTCGAGTTCTCGCAGATAAATTTCATTTTTGGCAGAGAGCGGCACCATCGAGAGCAGACGGTAACTTTGCATACGCAACGAGCCCGCTTTATTAATGGCGTGCGCGTTCCCTTGGATGCTTTGAGACATCCAACTGGAAACCGACATACCTGCAATACCCAGCAAACCGAGTAGCAGCATCAATAAGGCAACCTGATTGACGAGCGACAGCGGCAGCAGGAAACGTTTCAACATAATAAAGCAGCCTCTGCTGGAGGAGTAGAAAACCAGTACCGAGAAGGATAACCCTTTTGGCATTTTTCCCGATCCTACATGATAACCCTATACCCACTAGTGAGTACCACCGAATATCCATGCCTTGAAAGGGGATATGACAGTAAGAAAAAATAGAGATATAACAGCTTGAATTATCGTTGCTTATTTTTCTATTTTTATTACTCATTAAGGAGTGTGGTTATTTTTACACGATTTTTTTACCTGACAGCGCGTTGATTTGCATCAACTTTACCTGCGGTGTAATCCCTAATGTTGCGCCTTAATTCTACCGCGTTTTTATTTATCGAGGTTTTTTATGACGCAGCCTTCATCACCCGAAAAAGTATCGCAAAGCACGCTGATAAGGGAATGGAATCCTGAAGATACAAAATTCTGGCAATCTGGCGGACAACGGATAGCACAGCGTAATCTTTGGATCTCTGTACCTTGTCTGCTGTTGTCGTTTTGTGTCTGGATGATTTTCAGCACCGTAGCCGTTAACCTAAACAAGGTCGGATTTAGTTTTAGCACAGACCAGTTATTTTTACTTGCCGCGCTGCCTTCCGTCTCCGGCGCGCTGTTGCGCGTTCCTTACTCCTTCGTCATCCCGCTGGTTGGCGGTCGCCGCTGGACGACGCTGAGTACCATTATTCTGGTCATCCCATGCATCTGGCTTGGGTTTGTCGTACAGAATCCGCAAACGCCTTACAGCGTCTTCGTTACGATTTCTCTGCTGTGCGGCTTCGCCGGTGCTAACTTTGCGTCCAGCATGGCGAACATCAGTTTCTTCTTCCCCAAATCACGTCAGGGTAGTGCGCTCGGCATTAACGGTGGATTGGGCAACCTCGGCGTGAGTGTAATGCAACTGCTGGTGCCGGTGGTGATTTTCCTGCCGATGCTGGGATTTTCTGACAACGGCGTGGTGCAACCTGACGGCACACAGATCTGGCTGCATCATGCTGCCTGGATGTGGGTGCCGTTGCTGGTGATTGCTGCAACCGCTGCCTGGTTTGGCATGAACGATCTGCCTATGGTTAATGCGTCGATACGTAAGCAACTGCCGGTTTTGAAGCAAATGCACCTGTGGATACTCAGCTTCCTGTATCTGTCCACGTTTGGCTCATTTATCGGTTTCTCTGCAGGCTTCGGTATGCTGTCCAGAACGCAGTTCCCAGACATCGTGATTCTGTACTACGCGTTCTTCGGACCGCTGCTGGGCGCGTTGGCGCGTCCGGTTGGTGGCATGCTGTCTGACCGCTTTGGTGGTGTGAAAGTCACGTTGATTAACTTCATCTTGATGGTGATTCTCTCGGTATTACTGTTCCTGTCCCTGCCGAGTGCGAACTCTGCGGGTTCATTCGGGATGTTCTTTGGCATCTTCATGATGCTGTTCCTGACGGCCGGTCTGGGTAGTGGGTCAACCTTCCAGATGATCGCCGTGATTTTCCGTAAATTAACGGCAGATCGCGTTAAATTGGAAGGCGGAAATGATTCCGACGCACAGCGCGCGGCAGCCACGGATACTGCAGCGGCGCTGGGTTTTATTTCGGCCATTGGCGCTATCGGCGGCTTCTTCATTCCTCAGGCCTTCGGTATGTCGCTTGAGTTAACTGGTTCACCCACTGGAGCGATGAAGGTGTTTGTGGTGTGCTACGTCGTCTGCGTATTGGTGACCTGGCTGTTCTATGCCAGAAAGAAAAACTGATTCGCCAGAAAGAAAAGCTGGTTCCTCTCGATAACGATCGGGGACTCACGGTCAGAAAGATCGGTGTCCCTTTCTCAGCGCCTCCTCCTTTTCGGGGAGGCGTTTTTTTTGCGCCGCATTCAGCTACCCCCCTTTCCTGAATCTGTACGATTTTTCGTCGTCTTCCGACTACTACCTCTAAATAGTCGTGTGTATGAATTCAGTATAAGCACAAAACGAATGGTTTTATTTTTATCTTTTAAAATCAATTAATTATGTGTTTATATTGTAATAATTCTTTGGTGGTAGTTAGCGATATACTCCGTTTTTCACAGGGTGACACTCTTGATCGTTATCAAGTTTGACAACGCGGTTGCTGGATACCCTAGCGCCAACTTGAGCGATGTGTCGTAAGCAAAAACAGATGTCTGCTACGAGCATTTCATAACGACAGGGGCCAGCAGGCTTCGCAGCAGGAGAGTCCGGATGAGCAAATTCCTTGACCGGTTACGTTACTTCAAACAACTGGCCGAACCGTTTTCTGATGGTCATGGCCAGACCCTCAATACCAATCGTGACTGGGAAGACGGCTATCGCAGTCGCTGGCAGCATGACAAAATCGTACGTTCTACCCACGGGGTAAACTGTACCGGTTCATGTAGCTGGAAGATTTATGTGAAAAACGGTCTGGTGACGTGGGAAACGCAGCAGACTGACTATCCGCGTACCCGCCCGGACCTGCCTAACCATGAACCTCGCGGCTGCCCGCGCGGTGCCAGCTATTCCTGGTATCTCTACAGCGCTAACCGCCTGAAATACCCGATGATGCGTAAGCGCCTGCTGAAACTGTGGCGTGAAGCGAAACTGACGCACAGCGATCCAGTTGATGCCTGGGCGTCCATCGTTAATGACCCCGAAAAAACCAAATACTACAAGCAAATTCGTGGCCGCGGTGGTTTCGTTCGTTCTGACTGGAATGAAGTTAACGAGCTGATCGCTGCCTCTAACGTTTACACCACCAAGACCTTCGGCCCAGACCGCGTGATCGGTTTCTCACCGATTCCTGCGATGTCGATGGTGTCCTACGCCGCGGGTGCACGTTACCTTTCTCTGCTCGGCGGCGTGTGCCTGAGCTTCTACGACTGGTACTGTGACTTGCCACCGGCGTCACCGATGACCTGGGGTGAGCAGACTGACGTACCGGAGTCTGCTGACTGGTATAACTCCTCTTACATCATTGCCTGGGGCTCTAACGTTCCGCAAACCCGTACGCCGGATGCCCACTTCTTTACGGAAGTTCGCTACAAAGGCACTAAAACCGTTGCGGTCACACCGGACTACGCTGAAATCGCCAAACTGTGCGACCACTGGCTGAACCCGAAACAAGGTACCGACAGCGCGATGGCGCTGGCAATGGGCCACGTTATTCTGAAAGAGTTCCACCTCGACAAACCGAGCCAGTATTTCAGCGAGTACGTTCGTCAATACACGGACTTACCGATGCTGGTGCTGCTGGAACCACGTGAAGACGGTTACTACGCAGCGGGTCGTATGCTGCGTGCCTCCGATCTGGTGGATAACCTCGGCCAAGACAATAATCCGCAGTGGAAAACCATCGCGATTGACGATGAAAGCGGCAACCTGACGGCTCCACAAGGGTCGATCGGCTACCGTTGGGGCGATCAGGGCAAATGGAACCTGGAACAGCGCGACGGCGTGAGCGGCGAAGAAGTGAAGCTGCGCTTGAGCCTGCTGGGGTCGCACGACGATGTAGTTGATGTCGGCTTCCCGTATTTTGGCGGCGCGGTCAGCGAACATTTCAACAACGTTGCGCTAGAAGAAATCCTGCTGCACAAACTGCCAGTTAAGCGCCTGATGCTGGCTGACGGTAGCGAAGCGCTGGTTGCCTGCGTGTATGACCTGACAATGGCGAACTACGGCTTGGATCGTGGCCTGGGCGACGACAACTGTGCACGTGATTACGACGATGTGAAAGCGTACAGCCCAGCCTGGGCCGAAGAGATTACTGGCGTTTCTCGCCAGAACATCATCCGTATTGCGCGTGAATTCGCGGATAACGCTGATAAAACGCACGGTCGTTCTATGATCATCGTCGGCGCTGGTATCAACCACTGGTATCACATGGACATGAACTACCGCGGCATCATCAACATGCTGATTTTCTGCGGCTGTGTCGGTCAGAGCGGTGGCGGTTGGGCGCACTACGTCGGACAAGAAAAACTGCGTCCGCAAACCGGTTGGACGCCGCTGGCGTTTGGTCTGGACTGGCAGCGTCCGCCTCGTCACATGAACAGTACGTCGTTCTTCTATAACCACTCTAGCCAGTGGCGTTATGAAACCGTCGCGCCGCAGGAACTGCTGTCACCACTGGCAGATAAATCCCGCTTTACCGGCAGCATGATTGACTTCAACGTGCGCGCCGAGCGTATGGGCTGGCTGCCATCTGCACCACAGCTGAACGTTAACCCGCTGGATATTGCAGAGAAAGCGCGTGCCGCTGGCGTGACGCCGCAGGAATATACCGTTGCCGCGTTGAAATCAGGCGACATCAAATTTGCCGCTGAACAGCCGGATAGTCCGCAAAACTACCCGCGCAACCTGTTCATCTGGCGTTCTAACCTGCTGGGTTCCTCCGGTAAAGGCCACGAATACATGCTGAAGTACCTGCTGGGTACGGAGCACGGTATTCAAGGACAAGATCTGGGCACGGCGGGCAGCGTGAAGCCGGAAGAAGTGGAATGGCACGATCAAGGCGTTGAAGGCAAACTGGATCTGGTGGTGACGCTTGATTTCCGTATGTCCAGCACCTGCCTGTACTCCGACATCGTCCTGCCAACGGCAACCTGGTACGAAAAAGACGACATGAATACCTCGGATATGCATCCGTTTATTCACCCGCTGTCTGCGGCCGTCGATCCGGCATGGGATTCCAAAAGCGACTGGGAAATCTACAAAGGCATCGCGAAAGCCTTCTCCCGCGTCTGTCAGGGACACCTTGGTCAGGAAACCGATCTGGTTACCTTGCCAATTCAACACGACTCTCCGGCAGAAATGGCGCAGCCGTTCGGCGTGGATGACTGGAAAAAAGGCGAATGTGATCTGATTCCGGGCAAAACTGCACCGCACCTGATGATGGTGGAGCGCGACTACCCGAACCTGTACGAACGTTTCACCTCGCTCGGTCCGTTGATGGACAAGCTGGGCAACGGTGGTAAAGGCATCGGCTGGAACACGCAAACCGAAGTCGATTTCCTGAAAAAGCTGAACTACACCAAGACTGAAGGTGCGGCGGCAGGTCGTCCGAAGATTGAAACGGCGATCGATGCGGCAGAAGTGATTCTGTCTCTGGCCCCGGAAACCAATGGTCAGGTAGCGGTGAAGGCGTGGGAAGCACTGAGCAAATTCACCGGTCGTGACCACGCGCATCTGGCACTGAATAAAGAAGACGAGAAAATTCGCTTCCGCGATATTCAGGCGCAGCCGCGCAAGATTATCTCCAGCCCGACCTGGTCTGGTTTGGAAGACGAACACGTTTCCTATAACGCCTGTTATACCAACGTTCATGAGCTGATTCCGTGGCGCACACTGTCCGGTCGCCAACAGCTGTATCAAGACCATGAGTGGATGCGCGCCTTCGGTGAAAGCCTGCTGGTATACCGTCCGCCAGTCGATACCCGTGCTGCTGCACCGGTGATGAATCAGAAACCTAACGGCAACCCGGAAAAAGCGTTGAACTTCCTGACGCCGCACCAGAAATGGGGCATTCACTCCACGTACAGCGACAACCTGTTGATGCTGACGCTGGGTCGCGGTGGCCCAATTATCTGGCTGAGCGAAGACGATGCACGCGATTTGGGTATTGAGGATAACGACTGGATAGAAGCGTTCAACGCCAACGGTGCGCTGACGGCGCGTGCGGTTGTCAGCCAGCGTGTGCCGGCGGGAATGACCATGATGTACCACGCGCAGGAACGCATTATTAACCTGCCGGGATCGGAAATTACCCAGCAGCGCGGCGGTATTCATAACTCGGTCACCCGTATCACGCCGAAACCGACCCATATGATCGGCGGCTATGCCCAACTGGCTTATGGCTTTAACTACTACGGCACCGTTGGGTCAAACCGCGATGAGTTCGTCGTAGTTCGTAAAATGAAACGCATCGACTGGCTGGATGATGAAGGTCAGGACTATGTACAAAAAGCGGTACAGCAGGAGAAAGCCTGATGAAAATTCGTTCACAAGTGGGCATGGTGCTGAATCTGGACAAATGCATCGGCTGTCACACCTGCTCCGTCAGCTGTAAAAACGTCTGGACCAGCCGTGAAGGGATGGAATACGCCTGGTTCAACAACGTCGAAACCAAACCGGGCGTGGGCTATCCCCATGCCTGGGAAGATCAGGAAAAGTGGAAGGGCGGCTGGATCCGTAAAATCAGCGGCAAGCTCGAACCGCGTATGGGTAACCGCATCAGCGTGTTGTCCAAAATCTTTGCTAACCCGGATGTGCCGGAAATCGACGACTACTATGAGCCGTTCGACTACGACTACCAGAACCTGCGTAAAGCGCCGGAAGGCAAGCATCAGCCTGTCGCCCGTCCACGCTCGCTGATTACCGGTCAGCGAATGAAGAAAATCGAGAACGGCCCGAACTGGGAAGACGATCTGGGCGGCGAATTCAGCAAACGCTCCAAGGATAAGAACTTCGATCCTGTCCATTTCAATGATATGCAGAAAGAGATGTACGGCCAGTTCGAAAACACGTTCATGATGTATCTGCCGCGTCTGTGCGAACACTGCCTGAACCCGGCGTGTGTGGCGACCTGTCCGAGCGGCGCGATCTACAAACGCGGCGAAGACGGTATTGTCCTGATCGATCAGGATAAATGCCGCGGCTGGCGTATGTGCTTGACTGGTTGCCCGTACAAGAAAATCTACTTCAACTGGAAGAGCGGCAAATCAGAAAAATGTATTTTCTGCTACCCGCGCATCGAAAGTGGTCAACCGACGCTCTGCTCAGAAACCTGCGTCGGACGTATCCGCTATCTGGGCGTGCTGCTCTATGATGCCGACCGCATCGAGCAAGCAGCCTCTGTGGAAAACGAGAAAGATCTGTACCAGAGCCAATTGGATGTGTTCCTTGACCCGCACGATCCGAAGGTCATTGAACAAGCACTGAAAGATGGCATTCCAAACAGCGTCATTGAAGCGGCACAGCAGTCACCGGTGTACAAAATGGCAATGGACTGGAAGCTGGCGCTGCCGTTGCACCCAGAATACCGCACACTGCCGATGGTGTGGTACGTGCCGCCGTTGTCACCGATTCAGTCTGCCGCGGATGCAGGTCAATTGGCGCACACCGGCGTACTGCCGGACGTCGAAAGCCTGCGTATTCCAGTGCAATATCTGGCGAACCTGCTGACTGCAGGGGATACCGAGCCTGTATTGCTGGCGCTGAAACGTATGCTGGCGATGCGTCACTACAAACGTGCAGAAACCGTAGAAGGCAAAATCGATACCAGCGCGCTGGAGCAGGTTGGGCTGACGGAAGCGCAGGCGCAGGAAATGTACCGCTACTTGGCGATTGCGAACTACGAAGACCGTTTCGTGATTCCATCAAGTCATCGTGAACTGGCGCGTGAAGCCTTCCCAGAAAGCAAGGGCTGTGGTTTCAGCTTTGGCGATGGTTGCCACGGTAGCGATACCAAATTCAACCTGTTCAACAGCAAGCGTATTGATGCCATTGATGTCAGCAACAAAACGCGCGACATGAACAGCAAAATCATGCGGGAGACGAATCATGATTAGCCTGCGGATTATTGCCCGCCTGCTGGACTATCCCGATAGCGAGCTGTGGGAAAACCGGGCTGAGTTGATCGAAGCGGTAGAGCAAACTGATGCTTTACCGCTGCGTGAGAGCAATCAGCTCATGCAGTTCATCAACACGTTGTGCGCGCAGGATCTGTTGGACAAACAGGCGGAGTATAGCGGCCTGTTTGACCGCGGTCGGGCGACCTCGCTGCTGCTATTCGAACACGTTCACGGTGAGTCTCGTGACCGTGGTCAGGCGATGGTCGATCTCATGCAGCAATATCAGGATGCCGGTCTGGCACTGGATTGCCGTGAGTTGCCGGACTACCTGCCGCTGTATCTTGAGTACCTTTCTCGTCTGGAGCCCGCGCAGAGTCGCGCGGGTTTGCTCGACATCGCGCCGATTCTGGCGTTGATTGGTGCGCGTTTGCAGCAGCGTGACAGCAGCTATGCCGCGCTGTTTGATCTGCTGTTGGCGCTGTCCGGCAGCGATCTGAAAAGTGACGATGTCACACATCAGGTCGCTGACGAAGCGCGCGACGATACGCCGCAGGCGCTGGATGCCGTGTGGGAAGAGGAACAGGTTAAGTTCCTCGGCGAAGAAGGCTGCGCATCAGCCCAACAAACGCAACACCAACGCCGCTTCGCTGGCGCGGTGGTGCCGCAATATCTGAATCTTGACGCGACATCGGCGGGAGGGCAACGCTAATGAGTGCAATCACGAATTATTTCAATGTGTTCTTTTTTGACATCTATCCCTATCTGGCGATGGCTATTTTCCTGATTGGCAGCTGGTTGCGCTATGACTACGGCCAGTACAGCTGGCGTGCCGGTTCGAGCCAAATGCTGGATAAGAAAGGGATGCGTCTCGCGTCTAACCTGTTCCATCTGGGGATTCTGGGCGTCTTTGCCGGGCACTTCCTCGGTATGCTGACGCCGCACTGGATGTACGAAGCCTTCCTGCCAATGGATGTAAAACAGAAAATGGCGATGTTCGGCGGTGGTGCTGCAGGTCTGCTAACGTTTGTCGGTGGCGTGCTGCTGTTAAAACGCCGTCTGACCAACCCACGCATTCGTGCCACGTCCAGCGTTGGCGACATTCTCATTCTGTCTCTGCTGGTGATTCAGGCTGGTTTGGGTCTACTGACCATCCCGTTCTCTGCACAGCATATGGACGGCAGTGAAATGCTGAAACTGGTCGGCTGGGCGCAGAGCGTGGCGTTCTTCCAGGGGGGAGCATCTGAGCATCTGGCGGGTGTTGCGCTGATCTTTAAGCTGCACATCGTGTTGGGTCTGACGCTGTTCGTTCTATTCCCGTTCTGCCGTCTGGTTCACATCTGGAGCGCACCGGTCGAGTATCTGACGCGTCGCTACCAGCTTGTGCGTAACCGTCGCTAGATATGATAAAAACGGCGGCGTTATCATAATGCCGCCGTATACTCATCATACCTGTGCATTCGCTATCCAAGGGTCGTTTCAATACTCGTGAACCTCAGACGACCTCTGGCCAACACCAATGTACTGTTGACGTTCAATTTTTTGTCGGCTGGATGGCTTAGTTTGTATTCTTTTTGTTCAGCTGAGCAAGTTGTTTAGAGTGCGTTCATGCGGGCGCCCTGACAGTGCGACTCTATACCCGTTCCACTTCATTAGTGGGTATTTATTAAGGAGCGTATTTTGAAAATTAACGCAACCAGTTCAATGTCTAGTTATACAAGCAATTATAATACTTCAGATGTTATAAAAGGAATTAATAATACATTATTAAAAATAGAAAAAGAAATATTTAGTGACCGTGAAATAGATAAAAAAAGAAAGGATGAGCTAAATAATGAAGTGTTTGAATATCTCAATAAAGTGGAAAAAATATTAAATAAAGATAAAAATTTGGATAGTACATCCAAAAAAGAGCTTCAGATATTGCAAATTAAATTTGGTATGGCAGCAATGAAAACGGGAGATGCTGACTGGGAGAGTTTTGGGTTGTCTGGGGAAGTTTTTGAAAATAATGAAAATTTTTCAAAATCAAACGCCTTTTTATTGACGGTTGACGAGCAGAGAATACAAAAAATAACAACAGAAGAAAGAGAATTCCATTGGAACTGTTGCCGATACAATTTTGCATACAACATTATTTATGATGGAATGTCAGCCCCTGATTATCAAAGGCAGGAGGAATTTTCCAGATATTTTGATGAGTTTAATAAAGATAATATTCCTGAAAATGTTGCTGTTGCTGCCGCAAACACAAAAATAGCCCAAAAATTATGTAAGTCTTCTTTTGGAATTGAGGAGGAGGCAAAAAACGATCCATTATTCATCACTATAAAAACCCTTAATAAATTTTATGATGATTATATAGCATGTGAAAATCCTGCATCAGACGATCAAATCAAACTTGATGGAATGATTCTGGCTAATGGCATGTTAGTTTTTCTCCCAGAGGAAATAAAAGAAAATTTGGGAATAGACTAACAACATCAATCGGTAGACTCAGATGTTTTTCGGCCCTGCACATTACAATCGCTCAAAAAATGAACTTAACGCGCAGCGTCCGAAAATACTGAATATTGCTCGGTCAGCTATCATGAGCATAAATTTCCGGTATAAGAAAATCGGTTGCAGTAAGATATTAGCACCGGATGTTTAAGGTAGCCGACGATAGCAATTATCGTCGGTTATTTTACTGATTATTTACCTCGTGCCGTCGTCCATTGCACGGCGAAGACGCTAGCTAATACGATCGCCAAACCCAGACACGCCGTACCGGTCATCGACTGTGAAAGTAACACCCAACCCAGCACGACGGCAGTTAACGGACTCAGTAATCCCAATGAGGCAACGGCAACCGTCGGAAGGCGGGCTATACCACGAAACCACAGCCCATAAGAGATTACGGCACCAGCCAAGCAGAGATAGGTATAGGCGACGTATTGCGACAGCGTTAACGCAGGTAGAGGCGCATCGACTACCCACGCGACGGGGGCCAGCATCAACCCACCGATAAAGAGTTGCCAGCCGGTCAGCGGCAGTACGGGCAAATCAAGTTGCCAGCGACGCGTTAACCAGACTCCCGTCGCCATACAGACCGCACCCAGCAGAGCGGCCGCGACGCCCACGGGTTCAAATGTCGTCTGCGGCGACAGCAGTAAAATAGCCATGCCGCCCACACCGATGATCGCTGACCACAGCGTAGCCAGTCTGGGCGCACGATGATCCACTACCCAGACTAACACCATGACCAACAGCGGCTGGATCGCGCCAAGTACCGCAGCCAGCCCGCCAGGTAAACGGTAAGCGGCGACGAACAGCAGAGCCTGAAAAACGCCGATATTCAGGGCGCTGAGTACGACCACTCGCCACCAGTCTTGCCGGGCGGGAAAGCGGCGGGTGAATAAAAGTAACAGCAGGCCGGCAGGCAGCACACGAATCAACGCTGCCGTGAAGGGGCGATCCGGTGGCAGGATTTCTGATGTCACGATGTAGGTCGATCCCCAAATTGCGGGAGCCAGCGCCGTGAGTATAACGTCACGCCAATAGTGTGGTGAGGATGTAGTGTTCATGACTTTACCTTCAATTCAAGATATCATGATAGTGTTGATTAATTACCTTGAAGTCAAGATAAATGAAAAATCAAACCAGCGAACGCGAATATGATGCGGTAGATGCCATCCTTGAACAGTGGCAGCGCGAGCGACCCGATCTGGATGCCAGCCCCATGGGGCCGATTGGACGCCTCAGACGATGTGCCGCGTTCATCGAACTGCGGCTGGAAGCCTGTTTCTCCAGATTTGAACTGAGCAGTTGGGAGTTTGATATGCTGGCTACGCTGCGGCGTGCAGGTGCGCCGCATTGCCTTAGCCCGACGGAGCTGTTCTCCGCGCTGATGGTGACGTCAGGCACCATGACTCACCGACTCAAACGCCTTGAAACCCGCGGCTTTATCGAACGCGTGCAGAACGAACAGGATGCGCGCAGTACGCTTGTGCAACTCACTGGCACAGGGCTTGAACTGATTAATCGTGCCGTTGAGGCACACATCGAGAATGAACGTCAGGTGCTCTCTGTACTGCCTGCCGATGTATTGGCTTCTCTTGATGTTAACCTTGCAGCGCTACTGTGTGGGCTGGAGAGTCACGCTGGGCGTACTGTGCCTAAAGAGAAGCGTTAATTCGCCGGACGGTTGAACGCGACATAAAGACCAAAAACGTCACGTTATTGGCAAGTGCAAAATCGGTCACCGCACGTGCCTGTTCTAGGTTTCGGGGGTCTAAAGTCGTTACGAACCGGAGAAGGCTGGCTGTATCTGGCGGTAGTCATCGACTTATGGTCGCGGGCGGTTATCGGCTGGTCGATGTCATCGCGGATGACGGCAGAGCTGAGCTATAATGCCCCTGTAGAGGAGAAAACGGCCAAAATAGGTAATTGTGCATACTGACCGTGGTAGCCAGTACTGTTCAGGGGATTATCAGGCGTTGCTGGGGCGACATAGCGCTTGCGGCGGGCTTAGCCCAGAACAATTGTTGTTGAAAAAGGAAGTTGAGATGACGTATAACGGCAAATGAAAGTGTAACGACATTGAATTTTTTTCGTAAAAAACTGAAAAGAACGATGATATTATTGCTAGAGGAAAATAGCCTAATTCAATTGGGGTTATAATTTTTTACATTTATTGTTATCTGTCTAGATATGTTTTTTTTATGAAGCATGGGCTTTAAGGAAATAATGAGGGAATATGGCTATTTTATTTTGTAATATTGGATGGATGGAGAAGTATGCGGGCATCATAGGTGATGAGATAAAAAACGGAGGAGAATATGTTAATAAAAATAAGATTGGTGGGGAAATAATTAACTTTTATCCAAGCAATGAAATGTATTATGGTTATGTTAGAAATAAAGGTGATTTTAATCTTAAAAAACTCACATCAGATAGAGACGTTATAAAAAAAGGGCATGTTGATGGTGTAGATATTGTATGGGTCGCAAAAGGTGAAAAAGGTCGAGTAATCGTAGGCTGGTATAAAAATGCAAGAGTTTATAAGCAACGACAGATAATAAAAGAAAATTTAAAATTACCTGTGGTTGGAGAGATTTTAAAGAAAGAACAGACACCTTCTTCTTCAGATGAACATGATGAACAAGGATATTATCGATTTGTTGCTAAACAGGAAGACTGCGTTTTATTGCCAGTTGAAAAACGCCATTTTGAATACCCAAGCGGTAAAGGGTTTATGGGGCAAACGCCTTTCTGGTATGGTAATTCAGAAGAGTCTAAAGACTATATTAAAAAGGTGATAAAATATATAAATTCAAATCATCCTTCTGTCAATAATCTAAAGGAAATTTTAAAAAATAGTGGTTCATTTCGCAATAGTAACGTTGAACAACGTTTAAAAACTGAAAAGGCCGCTATTGAGTTTGTTTGGGGGTATTACTCTAATTTAGGATATTCATTAAAAAGTGTTGAAAAGGATAATTTAGGTTGGGATTTAGAGGCAGTAAAAAACGATGAGTTGATAAGAATAGAAGTTAAAGGATTACATGGTTTAGGTAAACAGGTTCAATTATCACCAAATGAATATAATCATTTCTTGAAAAAAGAAGCTAACTATCGTTTATGCATAGTTAATGATGCTTTATCTGATGAATGCCCTGATTTATCTATTTGTTATTATGATAAAGATGAAGAAAAGTGGTTGGTTGAAAGCAAGAGCGATATGAGAGTTAGTTGGAAGGAACTGAAATCTGCAATAGTTAATTTAAGTTAAGTATGAAGAACCTCCTTTGTATGCAAAGTGTTTAATAGACTAAATATAGGGGAGGTGGTTCTTACAACATTTTAAATTATAGATATGGTTTCTATGTATAGGGTACTCATTTTTTTCATTAGTATAACAGTATTTATAATATATATATAGGAAGAAGAAGGATGAGTTAATAATGAAAAATTAGTAGGGCTTGATTAAGCTAGCTAAGCATCGTCATTATTGCAGACAGTACCGTTGTTATAGAATCGTGTGTAGGATAAAAACACCTCATTTCTGTATAACAGGACATTTTTATGATCCTCGGTAAAAAATTGACGCTTGCGGCGCTGTCGGCAGCCATTCTCTGCTTACCTACTAGCGTACAGCTGATACTGGTACCCACCGATGCGGAACGCTGTTACGTCAGTATATCGCCAGCAAAGGCTTTCATATCATTGCCGGAGAAGCGCCTACGCAGGCCGAACGTGAGCAGTATCCGCATCTGATATCCCTTAGCCTGACGGCCTATCCGAGCAGCGCCTATGCGGCCAGAACCGAGATCGATTCCCCGCTGGGTCACTGGGCAGTGGCGACTACAACCGCACCACGCGGCATCGCACCGGAGAAGAATCGTATGATGGGTGGGACGCTGCCGATGAGCGGTGCGGTCAGCGTATTGAAAGTGCCTTACGTCATCATCCCTTTGGTGAATTCCGATAATAATCAGCATAGTTTTGATGAGAATTTACGCCTCGGTAACTATCTGGAAGGCATTCGAACCATTGTGGCGATGGCAACGACGCCACTGTCTTAACCCCGTTTCGTCATTGACGTGGAAAAAACGTACAGATGTGTCAACTTTTGCTGCCACCTTACTTCATCCGGTGCAAACGAAAGGGTATTATCAGTAGCAATAGCCATGTCGTGTCTCTTGAAGAAGGTAGCCGTTGATGCATCTGGAAGTGATTTGTGAAGACCGCATTGGTATGGTCCGTGAACTGTTAGATCTACTTGCGTCACGCAATATTGATTTACGCGGCATTGAAATTGCGTCTATTGGTCGTATCTACCTCAACTTTGCCACCCTCGATTTTGATGATTTCCGTCTGCTGATGACGGAAATCCGCCGTATTGAAAGCGTCAGCGATGTGCGTACCGTGGCGTTCATGCCGTCTGAGCGCGAGCATCGGGCATTGAATGCGCTGCTGGAATCGATGCCTGAACCCGTATTCTCGCTGGATATGAAAGGCAAGCTGGAGCTGTTTAACCCCGCCGCGCTGGCGTTGTTTGAACAATCGTCAGAGACCATCAGCGAATTGACGATTGGCAGCATGATCCCCGGTTTCAATTTCGCCAATTGGCTGGAAAAGAACAGCGCTGTCGTCGCGGAGCGTGTGGTGATTCGCGGTCAGGATTTCTTGCTGGAAATGACGCCCGTCCGTCTGGAAGATGATGCCGGTAAAGTGGCAACGGCGGGCGCATTGGTGATGCTGAAATCGGCCGCTCGCATGGGCCGCCAGTTGCAGAATCTCGCCGTGAATGATGAAAATGAGTTCGATCACATCGTGGCCGTTAGCCCGAAAATGCGTCAGGTGGTTGAGCAGGCGCGCAAATTAGCGATGCTGGACGCGCCGCTGCTGATCGTTGGCGACACGGGGACGGGCAAGGATATGCTGGCGCGAGCCTGCCACCTGCGCGGGCCGCGCGGCAAGAATCCTTTCCTGGCACTGAACTGCGCGGCGTTACCCGATGACGTGATGGAAAGCGAGCTATTCGGCCATGCGCCCGGCGCGTATCTCAATGCGCAGGAAGGCAAGAAAGGTTTCTTCGAACAGGCGAACGGCGGTTCGGTTCTGCTGGATGAAGTCGGTGAAATGTCGGCACAGATGCAGACTAAACTGCTGCGTTTCCTGAATGACGGGACATTCCGTCGCGTCGGTGAAGATCACGAAGTCCATGTGGACGTGCGGGTGATTTGCGCGACCAAGAAAAACCTGTTGGAGCTGGTGCAGCGCGGCGAGTTCCGAGAGGATCTTTACTATCGTCTCAATGTGCTCTCGCTGATGTTACCGCCTCTGCGCGAGCGGCCGGCGGATATTATGCCGCTGGCCGAGCTTTTCGTGGCGCGCTTTGCCGACGAACAGGGGATTCCGCGTCCCAAATTGGCCGCAGATGTGGAACATTTCCTGCCGCAGTACGGCTGGCCGGGTAACGTTCGGCAGTTGAGAAACACCATTTATCGGGCACTGACGCAGTTGGACGGTAACGAACTGCATATGCAGGACATCGATCTCCCAGCGTTTTCGATTGATGCACCGCAAGATGAAACCCTGCTTGATGGCTCGCTGGATGACATCAACAAACGCTTCGAGCGTTCTGTGCTGACCCGCCTTTATCAATCTTATCCAAGCACTCGCAAACTGGCGAAGCGGTTAGGCGTATCGCACACGGCGATAGCCAACAAGCTCCGGGAATATGGACTCAGCCAACGCAAACCCGCGGGGGATGACGAGGAGTAAATAACAAAACGGCTGCTTGCGCAGCCGTTTTGTTATGATTAGAAGGATATCAGTCTCAGGCGTACCATAAATCAGAAGAGGTAGGGAGAGTGAAACGATCTGTAATCATCTCTGAGTGTAATTGAACGTATTGGTCAACTAACTGATCCATATTACTGGCATGTGAAGCTGCGGCATTGGAATAGTTAGGAACAACAAGCGATTTAAATTTCAGTCCGAGATCGCCAGCATTGTAGTTTTCAATAATGGCTTCTGCGGGATCCAGATTAGCAAAAGAAGCCGATACGAATAGTGTCGACCCTGACAAGGTGTAACGGACAATGAATTGATCGCCCAGCGTGTCATCAATCATATTTCTGCTTCCTCCAAGCGCAGGCGAAAAATTCATCGGATTAGGGATCGTAGGATAAAATACGGCGGTATCACCATCTTGAAGCACGACGTCTCCTCCTGGATTGGATGAACTACTACGAATAATAAATCCACCTTTTAATTCTATACCGAGGTCTCTTTGGTTAGTTAACTGATTTACAGAAGAGAGATTAATGTACAATTTATCATTACTATCGGCATCTTTTATGGTATTTACGCCTTGAGTGATAACAAATTTATCTGCACCCCCATTTCCGTAAATAATATTATCACCTCTTCCACCAACAATAATATTACTGTCGTCATTGCCGTATAATATATCATCAAATGATGTGCCAATGATATTTTCCATATTTCTTATTATCAGTGAGCTATTATCTTCACCTTCAAAGGGAAAGACCACTTCATTACCGACTAATGAAACTTCCACGCCATGGTTAATATGGGAAAGGTCAATCGTATCGCCATATCCAGTCTTAGAACCTAATAAGTCCACGATGATGTTTTCATTAAATATAGGGAGTTCTTTTATAATGATAGTGTCAGAGTTATTTGTCCCTTCGAATTTCTCTATACTATAAGCATAATCATGCCCTTTATAAATACTATACCCTTCAGAGGGTGATTTATCGATAGAGAATCTCCAGTTGTATAAAGGACTATCTATTTTCTCAAAACTAATACTGAGTTTAAGGGGGACTGCGTTATCTCCACCATCACGAGTCGCATGATAGGATAACGTGTCGTAACCTGGCCCACCATCAATCAGAGCACTGCCGGGAATTAGACCTAAATAAGTCGTAGGGACGCCAAGGATGTTGTCATTTCCTATACCGGCATGCACGATGTAATTAAGATAGTTTGCTCTGTCACCTATCCAAAAGTCCTTATAATCATCATCGACTTGACTACCAGATGAGAATCCTAAATTTGTAGTTTGAAATAAGATTTTATCATAAGGTAATTTATTACCGGCTAAAAACGGATGATCGACTGGCAGCGCATAGGTTGTGCTAATAAAATTATTGGTTTGTTCGATAATTTCTTGCTGTGATTTATCGACGTTTTCAAAGCTACGAATGACAGCGTAAATAGATTCTAGTAAATTATAACTATCAATGGTTTCCTGATTAGCCTGTAGTGCTGCAATCAAGTCATAAGTGCCGCTATGCTCTTTTATGATGCGGTCTACAATACCGCTCCCCGTGCGGATTTCTGCATTAATTTCTTCTGTGGTTAATAACCACTCTTCATAAAACCGATCATAGCCTAAGAAAGGGAAAAGCATTGTGCCAGCCCAGCCGGTAAAGTCACCTTCTGGATAAATGTCACCTTGAAATACCTTTCTGGCAGCTTCACCACCGTCTAATACACCTAGTCCTTCTAATCCTGGAAGTAAACCATTGTGGTTAATTATATTTCTAACCAACTCAAATCCTATATTGTTTGATGCCTCATTAATTTTATTGTCAAGTATATCTAATTCAGGCTCGGTTAATTCTCCATGACGTAGCTCATACTGTATTTTGGTGTAATTTCTAATAAAAACAGAGTAGACACTCGAATCATTATTAACTTCACGGGCCCCTTGTAACCAGGTATATATCTTGAAGTATTCACCTACATTTATATCGGGTACAGGAAGATAACTGAGGATCTTATCATATAGTGGGACGGCGAGCGATTTTGCTCCTGTACCAGCCAAGGCTAGTTGTTTAATCAGTAATTTTTCAAGTTCTTTCTGTTGTGATTCAGATAGAATAAACCCACCATTTCCATAATGATATTCATAGGTGATTGCCATATATTTATCTCCATATTATATAAGGTTAAATTAGCGAGTTTTCTTCTTCCAGGGATAATCTTTAACCACAGCCTGTTCTAGTTCTGCCCTCAGATGTTTATCAAAATTAATAACCTCGGTAAGTGAAAATTCCTTGGGCTTAAATTCATAGTGAAGGTTCACCGTAGGGAAAATTTTATAACCGACTTCGCAGTCGGTTCCTCCAGAAATGGCAAACATACAAAAAATAGCGAGTCTCTTATTAAACGGAGCAGAATATACCTCAGGATCAATCAGCCAGCTTCCTGCCTCCTCGACGTCATACCGATCTAGGCGTTCAGGATTCTTCTCATATAAACAGGCTGTCATGTTGGGTATCAGCCCTGTTTGTTTTGGTCGAGTTTCACACATCTTGTCGTAGAGTTTGTCTAGTTGAAATCCCCAATGACTCGGCGTTGAGCTGAATAGCTGAAATTTTCGTAACGGCCAGGCTTTGGGCCAGTCAGGACGGTCTCCCAGCTTTCCGTTGAAATTGCGACTGAACAGTAAACTTTGCTGGCTTAGCGGATTACCTTTACACCCGAGAGGCTCGCTAGGATCGGGCGGGAGTGGCAGGTTTTCTCCATCGCGTAAAACAGGGTCGTGCAGGATACTGAGTTGATCGATAGAGATATGGAATACCGTATCACGTAGGGCTACATAGGCTTTGCCCTCAGGGTCAGGGACGTGGCACTTTTGTGGATCAAACGTGAATGCCGCTTCACTGCTCTTGCTAAAAGCAAGTCCAGAAAATAAAATGGTTATTTGAAGGGGAAGTAATAATATTCTCAACAGTCATCACTCCTTTGAATAGCACTAACATATCAGAGTTAGTTATGGTGCAATTACTTTCTCTTTACCATGTCCATTATTCCATACAGAAAATAGTGGTTATTATTGGCATCGTACTTGTCGTGATGAAAACGCCAAAACGTGGCGAAAAAGTCTATATAAGACGGGGAGTATCAAAAAACAGATACCTTCATATCATAAGCATGATGAAATAAATCATTAATAAAAATTCATGTTCAAATAGATACAAGGTGATTAACAGAGTAACCCAATTATATGTATGGGAAATCGATAGATACTAAGATAACAAAACGGCTGCTTGCGCAGCCGTTTTTCACGTAATGCCAGTATGGCTTATTTCAGAACAGCCAGTGCTGCGTCGTAGTCTGGTTCAGTGGTGATTTCGTTCACCAGTTCGCTGTGCAGCACGTTGTCGTTTTCATCCAGTACAACAACTGCGCGCGCGGTCAGACCTTTCAGCGCGCCATCGGCGATAGCAACGCCATAGCTTTCTTTGAACTCACCGTCACGCAGGGTAGACAGCACAACCACGTTGTTCAGACCTTCCGCGCCGCAAAAGCGGGACTGCGCGAACGGCAGATCGGAAGAGATACACAGAACAACGGTGTTATCCAGTTCAGAACCCAGTTGGTTGAATTTGCGCACGGACGTGGCACAAACACCGGTATCGATGCTTGGGAAAATATTCAGGATTTTGCGCTTGCCAGCATAGTTGCTCAGCGGGGTATCGGACAGATCTTTAGCCACCAGAGTAAATGCTGGGGCTTTGCTTCCTGTGGTTGGGAATGACCCTGCTACTGGCACAGGATTGCCTTGAAAATGTACGTTCTGTGACATGTTTGCTTCCTTAATTACAGGTGATTAACACGCTGCTCAGTTTAGGGCAACATTAGCAACATTGGTATAAAAATTACGATTAAAATTGCTGGCTTAGCAACGCGACCATCGCTTTCAGGTAGCATTCGCTGGCGGCATCAGCCGAGATTGGCGGAAGCTCAGCGGTAATGCAATGAAGCGAACGATCGGCGCACCAACTTCCGAAAGAGCCAGGTGTGTCGTAACCGATACTCGATACTAACGGCAGCTCGCACTGTTGCGCCAACCATCGACCCAGTTCGGAACGATGTGGATCCTCAATGCAGGCGAGTGGCTCATGAAAAGAGACAACCCAGTGGGGATTAAGTTTCTCAATCAGCGTGCAAAGGGCTTTTGTTTCCGGCTCTGAACCTGCGGTTTCACCGGTAGAGAGCTCGACATCACGTTCATCTGCGGCGCTATTCCAGCGGTAGACCGTCTTCCCCGGCTGCCAATTACTGGCCGGAAAATTGCGATTGAGATCGACGCCGTTAGCGTTGGCACGTAGACCCAACTGACAGCCATCTGGGTTCACTGCAAGAATCACATGGTGGCGACGCTGGCCTGAAAAAAGGGTACGCAGCGCGCAGGACAGCGCCACGACTGCGGCGGTTTCATCGCCGTGTGTGCCGGCAATAATCAGCCCGCTCTCTGAAGGGGCTAATTCGGCTGGGAAATACAGCAGCGGCGCGCCCAGCAGCGATTTCCAATACGGTTCGCCCAGCGACGGTAAATTGCCTCGTTGCTGGCGTGCCTGAAGCGGAATGATCGGGTTTTCCATGTTATCGCCCTGTGATTACCTATGCGTTTCATCATAAAAAAATCGGCCCGGAGACGCAAACGGCGATGCAAGCTGACAAATTGCGGGGGTATCGCTGGATGATAGCGCTGATTTCTGACTATTATATTCTTCAATCAATTCATTACGCTTTCAGGTCAAATCATCATGCACTATGGATATTCTGCATTTTATGCCGCGTTAATGGCGGCCATGACGGGCAATGCCGTTGCGGCGCAGGTTCCAGCGGGAACGGTTCTGGCTGAGAAACAGGAAATCGTCCGGCACATTAAAGATGAACCGGCTTCTCTCGATCCAATCAAAGCTGTGGGGTTGCCGGAAGCTCAGGTGGCACGCGATCTGTTTGAAGGGCTGGTCAATCAGGACGCGCAGGGGAACCTGGTTCCGGGCGTAGCGCTGCGTTGGCAGACGACCGATAACCGCACGTTTATCTTTACCCTGCGTGATAATGCCCGCTGGTCTAACGGTGAACCCGTGACGGCAAAGGATTTTGTCTACAGCTGGCGTCGTCTGGTCACTCCTGAAAACAGCTCGCCGTTTGCCTGGTTTGCTCGACTGGCGGGGATTCAAAACGCCGAGCAGATTCTCGCGGGCAAGCAGCCCGTCGATCAGCTTGGCGTGACGGCCGTCAATGATCACACGCTGAAAGTGCAGCTCAGCAAGCCCGTACCTTATTTTGTCAGCCTGACGGCGAATTTCAGCCTATTTCCGGTACATCAGGCCACGATAGAAAAATTCGGGAACGACTGGACGAAGCCGGGCAATCTGATTGGCAATGGCGCGTTTAAGCTGGATCAGCGCGTCGTCAATGAGAAGCTGGTGCTCACGCAGAATCCATATTATTGGGATAACGCTAACACGCGGCTGACAAAGGTGACCTTTGTTCCGATCAATCAGGAATCGAACGCGACGAAGCGCTACCTGTCCGGCGATATCGATATCACCGAGTCGTTTCCTAAAAACCTGTACCAGAAGCTGCTGAAAGACTTGCCCGGCCAGGTTTATACGCCAGATCAGCTTGGCACCTACTATTACGCGTTTAACACGCAGCGTGCGCCGACTAACGATGCCCGACTACGAAAAGCGCTGTCTTACGCCATCGATCGTAAAGTGATTGCGGAAAAAGTATTGGGCACGGGGGAAAAACCGGCCTGGCACTTTACGCCGGATGTCACCGCGGGCTTCAAACCGGCGGAAAGCCTGTTGCAGCAGTATTCTCAGGATGAACTGGATGCACAGGCAAAAGCGCTGATGGCAGCGGCGGGCTATGGTCCAAACAATCCGCTGAAATTATCGCTGCTGTACAACACGTCGGAAAGCCACCAGAAGATCGCGATTGCCGTGGCCTCCATGTGGAAGAAAACGCTGGGCGTAGACGTGCGTTTGTCCAATCAAGAGTGGCAAACCTATATCGACAGCCGCAATAGCGGTAATTTTGACGTCGTGCGAGCGTCCTGGGTCGGCGACTACAACGAACCGTCGACATTCCTTTCGCTGCTGGCCTCGCACCATAGCGGGAATATCGCGCGCTTTAAAAACGCGAATTACGATCGCGTCCTAGATGAAGCGGGGAATCAGACTAACCCGCAGGCGCTGAATGCGGACTACAACCGAGCAGAGCAAATATTGATGGATGAAGCACCGATTGCGCCGATCTATCAATACACCAACGGACGCTTGATCAAACCGTGGGTGAAGGGCTACCCGATTACTAACCCTGAAGACGTGGCATACAGCCACATGCTTTACATCGAAAAGCATTAAGTACCGTATTAAGGTATCGAATGATGTGGCGATAAAGCCGGAGCGATCGTGATGGCCGCTCCGGCTGGCAGAGCGCAACACTGATAGCAAAAAAGCTGATAGCAAAACCGTTGGAGGCAAGACGTGGAATCCTTGGCAGGAAAAGAGTTGCAACACAGCGGTGCGGTTCATGCGTATCAGTTGGATGGAAAAGGGGGCGTGACCCCGATTGGTGAGCAGGATGTGGTTAACAGCGAGAAACCCTGCTGGCTACACCTGGATTCTACCTTGCCCGCTAGCGTGCGCTGGTTGAATAAAACGACGCTGGTGCCGGATAGCGTACGCAATGCGCTGGCGGGGGAAAGCGCCCGCCCCAGAGTCACGCGTTTGGGTGAAGGTACGCTGATCACGCTGCGCAGCATTAACCTGAATGCCAATGCGCGGCCGGATCAGCTAGTGGCCGTTCGGGTGTTTATTACCGATAAACTGATTATTTCTACCCGACGCCGTAAGATTCTGGCTATCGACGAGATTCTTACCGACCTGAAGGAAGGAAATGGCCCGACGGACAGCGGAAGCTGGCTCGTCTCCATGGCGGAATCGTTGACCGATCATACCAGCGAGTTTATTGATGATTTGCACGAGAAAATCATCGATCTGGAAGAGGATTTGCTGGAGCAAAAAATTCCGCCGCGCGGCGAGCTGGCGCTGATTCGCAAGCAGCTTATCGTGTTACGCCGTTATATGACGCCACAGCGTGATGTATTTTCGCGTATTTCCGGCGAGAAACTGCCCTGGATGCAGGATGACGATCGCCGCAGAATGCAGGAAATCGCCGATCGATTAGGGCGTGGGCTGGAGGATTTGGATGCCAGTATTGCGCGCACCACGGTACTGTCGGATGAAATCACTGCGCTAATGACCGAAGCGATGAACCGCCGTACCTATACAATGTCGCTTTTGGCGATGGTTTTCTTGCCAACGACGTTCTTAACCGGCTTATTTGGCGTCAACTTAGGGGGAATTCCTGGCGGCGATGCGCCGTTTGGTTTTTTCACGTTCTGCCTGATGTTGGTGATATTGGTGGGCGGCGTTGCATGGTGGTTAAAACGCAGTAAATGGCTATAACGACTTGCGGCGAATGGGTGCGCAGATAATCACAAACTGTCGCGAACGGCTAAAAAACCACGTGTAAATTGAGCAATATCAACATTTTTTACCTTGTTGTGCGGCACTATCATTCCCGCAGGTGAATGCAACGTCAAGCGATGGGCGTTGCGCTCCATATTGTCTTACTTCCTTTTTTGAATTACTGCATAGCACAATTGATTCACACCATGCCGACAGTTTTGTCGGCATTTTTTTGTCCCTCGATCCAACTTTTGCCTGTCCATTCCAAACGGCGTTATGAAAGTGTGGCGAAACAACCGTTGCTTTTTGCCACCGTGTCATTATTCTTTCGGAAAAGTCGCGCTTATTTTATTTCCAACACGTCAAGGCGGGTCATTGACGGCGCGTCGTCATCGTCTTCCGGCTGCCAGCCAACGGGCTGCAACGGCAGGTCTTCACGATCAAAAGCGAGATCGCCACCATCCACCACGTCGCTACCGTGACGAATGCCTTTAAAATCGAACAGCGCATGATCGGCAAGATGAGAAGGCACAACGTTCTGCATGGCGCTGAACATGGTCTCAATACGCCCTGGGTGACGCTTGTCCCAATCACGCAGCATATCTTTAATCACCTGACGTTGCAGATTTGGCTGCGAACCGCACAGGTTGCACGGAATAATCGGATATTGACGGGCTTCAGCAAAGCGTTCGATATCTTTTTCACGGCAGTAAGCGAGAGGGCGGATGACGATATGCTTACCGTCGTCGCTCATCAGCTTCGGCGGCATGCCTTTCAGTTTTCCGCCGTAGAACATGTTCAGGAACAGCGTTTGCAGAATATCGTCACGGTGGTGACCGAGGGCGATTTTCGTTGCGCCGAGCTCCGTCGCAGTACGATACAAAATCCCACGGCGCAGGCGTGAACACAGTGAACAGGTGGTTTTCCCTTCAGGAATCTTGTCTTTCACAATTCCGTAGGTATTTTCTTCGACGATCTTGTATTCCACGCCGATGCTATCAAGGTACTGCGGCAGAACGTGCTCCGGGAACCCAGGCTGCTTCTGATCCAGATTCACCGCGACCAGAGAAAAGTTAATCGGCGCGCTCTGTTGCAGATTGCGCAGAATTTCCAGCATGGTGAAGCTATCTTTCCCGCCGGACAGGCACACCATGATGCGGTCGCCTTCTTCAATCATATTAAAATCAGCGATAGCTTCGCCGACGTTACGCCGCAGGCGCTTTTGCAATTTGTTCAAATTGTATTGCTGTTTCTGGTTAGTTTGTTGATTTTCTTGCATTTTATTTTGTTCCTACACCCATAAGGGGCACCGAAGGGGCAAAACGATTCACAGCGCGAGTTTCCGATTCAGCATGCCAACCTGATCTTCATTCATGTCTTCAATCCATTTCCCATAGATTTCATACACCATTTGCGCGTTTTCATGTCCCATTTGGTTTGCAATAAACGAAGGGTTTGCACCTGCCGAGAGTAACCAGCAAGCATAAGTATGGCGCGTATGGTACGGATTACGGCGACGAATGCCAGATCGTTTTACAGCAGTGTTCCACCATGATCCCATGGTACTACATGAGTAACTGATTTTTTGTTCACATTGAAGTGAATAGTTAACGTACTGCTCGTTGGATTATAGTTAATGTTATGGGTCTGAGATGGTTTAACTGGAGGAATTATAGTCGCATAATGAAACGCAGTCGGAACGAAGTGGGGCGCTGGCGGATGTTGCGCCAGGTTCAACGTAGAAGATGTCGCTGGTTGGAGGCTCAATCACGTATGTATCGCCATATTCGCTCTGCCCGTTATCTGCAGCAAAAGCATAAGCGTCGGGTATTACTTTATGCGGTAACTTATGACTGGTAAGTCAGTTAGGAAATTAGCGACTCAAGGTATGGTCGCTAATTTTCAATCTTATATATTTCATCTGTCTTTTTTACTGGAGTGAACATATCAAAAACAGGTAATTATACAATTTAAATTACAGCCAATCGGGTAAACCCATTTTTGGGTTTACCCGATTGGCATGACTCATTACTTAGATCACATCACAACTCAGGTAATATCAACCTGCGGTTTCTTTGCCCTTTTATCAGCCCGTTTTTCGGCTGCCGTTTTCAGGGGCTTCTTCTTACTGTTCTTTTTGCTATCCAGACCTTTACTCATATCTTGCCTCGCGTGATAAAAGGGTAGGTTGCCACTCCATTAACCTCCTGTGCGGGCCGCTATGTAAGCAGAAAATTGTTTTTGCTGTATAAGAGTGTAACCCGTGGAAAGCGATGTTTTCCACGGCAAAGCAGCCTTAGGATGGGAACGAGGGGAATCGCTATTTAGACTTGGGTTCGTAGGGTAAACGAGAAAATTGCAGTGAACGCTGGCGGTAAAACATCACGCGTTCGCGAAAGTAGTTACGCAAGTGCTCAGGTTGCTCTCTCTCAACGACCTCTGGAATGACCGGCATATTGTAACGTTCTTTGAAGGCAACGCCTGAGGCCGCCAAATCTACGTTAACTTTATCCATCTCTTCTTTGGACAATTCTGCCAGATTGTATCACATACCGTTTTCTCCTGCCTACTTACCACAAATTGATGTGTGCCACGGTAAAGTAGCGACAGGAAAATGGCAAGTGTTCACCTGAGCATGTGTATGTTTATTATTCTCATTATGAAATGGGAATCATTTTTAATACAGTGGTGCCATAAATGATATCGCTCGTGGTTGTTATTTTTGATAATAAAAACGATTCGCAATAATATATTTAAACCAAGGGTTAAATGATAATAAATATCAATCAATTTGTATTCAAATTATTGATTTTTATGTATTTTATTTTGACCTTTCATCAATGTTAATAAAGTGTTTTTTATTTTGTTTTTTCAGGCATAATGCCCTGAATAATTTGACCTGCCGGGAAAATAGGGAGTTAGTATGTTAAAAAAAGAAATGATTCAGAAGCTGAATGAGCAACTTAATCTGGAATTTTATTCCGCGAATTTGTATCTGCAAATGAGCGCATGGTGCGGTGACAAAGGTTTTGAAGGCGCATCCAGTTTCCTGAAAACGCATTCTCAGGAAGAAATGCAGCACATGCAGCGTCTGTTTGACTATCTGGACGACACCGGAAGCCTGCCTGTATTAGGCGCGATTGCTGCACCGCCGATTGATTTTGATTCACTGGCTGATGTTTTCAAGCTGACCTATGAACACGAACAGCTAATTACAGCAAAAATTAATGAGCTGGCACATGAGGCGATGGCGCTGCAGGATTACTCCACATTTAACTTCCTGCAATGGTACGTTGCTGAGCAGCACGAAGAAGAGAAACTGTTCCGTTCTATTCTGGACAAACTGGCGTTAGTCAAAGCCAGCGAAGGCGGCCTGTTCTTCATCGATCAGGATCTGAAAAAAATGTCTATGGCGGCACCGTCAGCCTAACGACAAGCGACACTTCTGTCGACCAATGATGATTTGAATGACGCGGGATAACATTCTCCTTATCCCGCCATTTTTCCCCGCCGAACGCCCCTTCTACCTGACCCAAGCTAGCGATGTTATTCCTGAATTCCGCACTCGACTTCACCTCCCTCTGTCGCTATGATCGTCTCAGTAGCGATATACAACATTCTGTTTTATAAGGTTTGAGGCTGTCTTTCTCTGATTCGGATAAGACCGCCAAACTCACACACATCCTTGCCTGAATACGCGATGTCGGGAATATCATGATGAAGAAATTTTTGCTATCTATCGTGCTTGCCTCACTTTCTGTGAATGCTTTTGCTGCCGCTAAACTGGCAAATGTCAGTCGGTTTGAATACGGCGATCGCTGGGCTTTCACGCGTGAAGAAGTTCAACTGATTTGCCGCCCTGGCAATGCGCTGTATGCCTTACATACCGGGACGCTGATGCAATATCCACTAAATGATATTGCCATTGCGCAAATGAAATCTGGGCAGGTGAGTGCGCAGCCGATAGACGCGATCCGGCTGGATGACCCTAAGCATCCCGGACAGAAGAAAAGCCTTCAGCCCTTTATCGAACGTGCGGAGCAGCTGTGTCAGCCAGATGCTAAACCATGAAGTGATTGATTTAATTATCAATGTTAAATAATTATTTCTTTGTGGTTAAGGTAAAGTGTGAAACATGTTCCATTTGTGATGATTGCGAATAGGTTAAGGCTGGAAAACGCAGGGGAGTTGGCTAAGCTTAACTCTACAGGGCTAGTACAGCTTGTATAAATGCCAACTTTTAGCGCACGGCTCTCCCAAGAGCCATTTCCTTAGACTGAATACAGGAATCGTATTCAGTCTTTTTTTATGCATTTGATTTTTAAGTGTTTATTTTTTGTTTTCACGAAAATACACGAAAACATTTGAGCAGGGTAAAGTCAGTTACGTTGGCGGCAACAGCAAGAGTACGGTACTGTTCATCGGCCTGCTGAAGCACCTGAAATCCACTTATCGACGGGCAAAAACCGTCACGCTTATAGTGGATAACTACATCATCCACAAGAGCCGTGAAACACAGCGCTGGCTGAAAGGTAACCCGAATTCAGCGTAATTTATCAGCCGGTCTACTCGCCGTGGGTGAACCACGTTGAGCGTCTATGGCAGGCGCTTCACGACACGATAACCCGCAACCATCAGTGCCGTTCGATGTGGCAGTTACTGAGAAAGGTTCACCATTTTATGAAAACTGTCAGTCCATTCTTGGGAGGTAAACATGGGTTGGCAAAAGTGGAGCGGTATTAGGCGCAGCTATTTAGGCATACAGGTTTGAAAACTATAGCCTGGACATTCCTAATGAACCACAAATAGACATTAGCATTGAGCCTCTACATCAATTGGTGCGCATAATGTGCTACACGTTATGTTGAAAAGGCCGCTGCGAAAATTTTTCCCGCAGTGGCCTCTTTAGCATAACGTTATTATACGAACCAAACTTTATTTGGGCGATATGATTACTTTCACTTTAATGTCAGAGGTGTTTCTTTCTAAGTCCGACTCAAGACCAACTGGGTTCGCTACTCGTTCCTCTGGGTCATAAACAAAGCAAATTAAAGTCTCGCAATCAGGATGAGACTTATATCTCGCAATATCTATAATCAACTGCTCGCCAATTTCTTTGGAATTTAAACCCTTTCTGGTTTTTTTTACTTCTATTATTATCTTTTCATTCTTTAAAAGAAAATCAACTCTTGTTGAAGCACCTGCATAACTAGGCGTGTATTCTTCCGGCCTAACATCATCAAAATCAATTTTCAGCAAGCCATGTAATAAGTCTTGGACATCATATTCATCTTTTATCTCAATGGTTTCTCTGTCGTTATACCTATGACGCATTTGCTTCGCAACTGCATGAAAACGTTGTATTATTTTCTCAACAACTGATATGGGGTTGCTAGTAACAGATGTTTCCTGACTTTCTAAACCATAAATTTTTATTTCATGCGGTGATATCGGGCACAAAACCGGAATGATCGCCATTTTCAGCTTGATGAATGCAGATTGTATATTTAATTATGTTCACATTAAATTCAGGGAAATGTCTTTTTTCATAATCCTGAATGGCCGTGCATAACTCTAAGAATCGGTCGTCTTCAGCGGAGTCGAGGTCAAACAGCGGCGAGACTTCCTTGAGTGCTGCAAGGTATTCTTGTTCAGTTTGTAGAAATTTAGTCGTCATGATTTGAGCCCGTAGAGTCATTAAGCACAGTATAAATATGACGGAAAGACAGAACGGCTGGCAACCGGAACAGCGAGCGCTGACAAATTTTAATTTGTTGGCGTGAGGTGTTGAACAAGCGCAGCGCGTTAGCGGGTTTTATCTGTGACGCACTAAACAGTGATTTAAGCGGCTGACGGTCGAAGACAAGATAACGTATCAGCGATAACGGATAAACCAATCACGCTGGCCAGAACGCCAGATTCCGCCTCCTTATCTACTGGTTCGCATAATGTACCACGCGTTATGTAGAAAAGCCGTCTGCGAAAATAGAATCCCGCAGGCGGCTCTTTTACATAACGTCATTGTACGAACCAATATTTTCTCTTTAATAATCGGAATCCATAATCTCAACCATTTCATCAACATCTTGCTGAAACTGGTAGTTTAAATGACCCCAACCAAAATCACCGGACTCAAAAGTGTACGTATTTCCGCTCTTCTTGGAGGTAAGCTCGAAGAAGTAATCTGTTGGGCTATATGCTGTTAAAGTAATGTCATACCAGCCAAGATATTTAACTTCAAGCACGGCCATCAATTGGCTATTTACTTCATTAAACACATGATTCTTACTCATTCCTGGGACGGGTTTTTTGTATATAAAAACACCATCTTGGGCAGTTCTAACTCTTACGCCATAAACTCTTGATTTCTTTGCCATAAAAATTACCACTCATTTAGAAAGATCATTTCTCATGGATTCTATTAATTTATTAAAAGCCATGTCCCTTTCTGAACGAGGGCCATCATTGGTATCGACAATTTTTTGAGCGTAATAAGCAACCTTATCAGAACCGAATAGAGTGCAATGTGTTTGCCATAGAGCATATTCTTTTGATGCTTCGGCTGATGGTTTAACGGCTGCTTTATGAAGTGCTGTTAACAACCCCAAATATGCGCTTTTTTTTTCTTCATAAAGTCGCTCATTTTGTTTTGCTTTTTTTGCCATCAAGTTGGAGATGACAGAATTTAGCAAAGTGCCAATTCCCAAGCCTCCAATGATTCCGAGCAGTGTGTTGTAATCCATATTCTCTCAAGCGTTCAATTTTTCACCGCGAAGCGGTTCGGGGTTCTGTGACACCCGAACTTTAGTATGATAACCCGTACTTTTTAACGATGATGAGCCGTGGCTATCTCGTGTTCAATCTTTGCTCTTTCCGTCAGTTCTTCTGCGGCTTCTTTTGCGTAGTCATCAATGAGATGGTTCACAATATCTGTCCATGTAATCTGTTTGCCAGCTTTCTGGCTTGCATCAATCGCTATCCTTTCCAGTTTTAGCTTTCTCTCAGCAGTAATAGCCATTGATGTTCTTTTGGGCTGTTGCATTGTTCACCTGGTTAGATTGTAGAAGCTGTATGTAAGTATACATGCGTGCAATATACCTTTTTAAGGTATGGTGTGCATCACTGCATGCACATGGTGTATGATTTTTTTATCGCATGCCTACATGCTTACATGCAAATGGATTCTATGATGTTCTACGACTGGCTGACCATTGAACAGGATTTTGACTATCAGTTGCCTATTCTTGGCGATATAGCCTATCAGCGGATTCACATCGAAAGTGGTGAAGCATCAGCACTGATGCCAGCCAACTTTTCAGCATAAAGGATCATTTTGCGACGTGATCTCTATTTCAATCAGGGGATCCTCGCTGAAAGTTTCTGGCAATCCGTCGCGATGGGGAAGGGTAGACAATCTTTTTGGCCTCAAATCTGTTGATGCGTGTGTAGATGTTTATAACCAGATCGTTTTATCGCTTGGGCTACCGACATTCACTCGCTGTACTCGATTAATGCCACGACAGGGAAAAGAAAATGAATCTGTTTCACTTGTTGCTGATGGCGGAATAATTCGTGAAATACACATAACTTCAAATCGGGCGGTGGGAGAGGGTAATGAAGATGCTTATATCTCAGCGATCTCTACACTCCCTTATCGTAACAGTGTCCCTCGGCTACACAGCAATGGTAAATCAGTTGATTGGTTATCTAAAAAGGGAAATGCAACATTGATTTACCCTACAGTTTATAATAAAGCTAATGAGCTGGAACTTCACACGGTACAGAAAATAAAAAACAGATTTGGAGAAAACTCATCCGAGTTTAAATATTTAAACGAAGTTATTAGTTTTTGCAAAAAAAATGGAATAGTCAGATTTGAACAAAAACTTAAATCACGATTTTTGCAAAAACATGGTTACTTATTCTGGGGGTTATCCGATTACTCTCAACTTGAGAAATTACACAACCAATTCATTAATCTGGACAAAACATTATCGGTGACTGCTATGGATTTTGAAACTATAAGTGAACATCTTATTTCAACTGGAATTGTTGACACGGTAAGAGCTGCAAATACAACAGCAATGTATGCTTTACAGTGGTTTCATGGTCATACTTTCGATCTTTCAAAGTCTCAGGTTAAAGTCCATAGAGCAAGATTGCGAAGGATAGGTATTGATATTGCTCAACATTGCAATATCGCTAAATTCAGCCCGGTTATTGTAAAGCAGAAAAGGGAAGTTGTTGTGTCCGATTGCACTATTCCATCTTGGTATCAAAAAGCTAATCACTTACGTGTAGCATAATTATGAGGCTTAAAATGTCATTAATTAAAATTGAAATAAAACCATCTCAGGCTCTTGCAGATACTCGCAGCGGCACATCAAAGACAACGGGTAAGCCTTATACAATATCAGAGCAATCAGCGTACATATTTCTCGGTGGGGATTATCCTGAGCTATTTAAAATCACATTGGAAACAGGGCAAGAACCATACCCGGCTGGCTTCTATAGCTTGCATGAAACATCATTGTATATTGGTCAGTTCAATAAGCTTACTGTTGGGCGTGTAAAACTTATTCCATTAAAAGATAAATAGTATTTAGGAGTGTTTTACATGCCAAATACAAGCCCCACAGTCACTGATATGCGCATGGCTAACGCTATGCTAAATCTAAAGCAATTTTTCCCCGAGTTAACAGAGAAGCAATTCCATGTAGCAGCAACATATGCAATGGGAAGAAGTGTATCTCGTACGTCTTCGATTAATAACCGAAATTATGAGGCAACGAAGAAGATGCTTCAGCGTTGCAAAGAAGCTCTTAATGTAGACTCGATAGAATCCATAAGGACAATTTTTATATTCAGGACGCTTTGGGGAATATACGAGAAACAGTAATAAACAAACTAGTATTTAAATGTAAATTCCAATCATTTTATGCACTTTACATTATCAAAGGTGACCACATGGCTATTCAGAATTTAATAACCGAATTATTTAATGATTTATCGTCGGTTATAGAGGGGCAAATTGGTAGTACAGTCTCTTCTATAACAACATCCATTGCTCCCGTTATGGGTGCAGCTCTATGTGTCTATGTCGTTTATATTACCTACAAAATAATATATACAAACAATGAAGTGTTTATGTCAGAAATTATAAAGAATGTAATGTCATTGGCTCTCGTATCGGCATTCGCTGCCAGTACGCCATATTACATGCAGTACGTCGTGCCATTCGTAATGGGTGCTGGAGATCAAATTAGCTCGGCTATCACGGGAAGTCCAGCCACAGCAACGGCACTGGACTCAATGATTAACAATACGAGTGCATGCATAAATAAAATGCTATCAGAAATGCATTTTAGCTTATTCAGCTCTGATTTGGATATAATATTTCAGACGGTTTTTGCTGTGGGATTAACCTATATTGGATCGTTTATTTTTATATTCTATGCTGCTGCATATCTGTTAGTAGCTAAGTTTATGGTTGGTTTATTATTATCTGTAGGTACGATATTTATATGTTTCTCATTCTACCCGACAACTCGCGGATATTTTCAAAGTTGGTGTGGTCAATGCTTAAATTATATTTTGCTAAGTATTATGTATACAATAACTATTGGGATATTGAATGCTTTTATTATGAGCAAATTTGATTTTGATAATTTCGGCCTTGTATCTGCATTCCAAATTATCATTGTATTCTTCATTAGTGTTTTTATTATTCAGCAAATTAGCGTTCTTGTTTCAACTTTAACCGGCGGCATGGGAATTAATGGGTTAACCGGCGCAACGAATTCTTTAATGGGAAAAGGTACTGGGGGCGTTCAACGTTTAGCTCAGGGAATGAAAGCGAAGGGTAGTTCTGTTGTTTCTAACTTTCTTAAATCAGGTATTAAAGGAGCGTAAATCTTTTTGGCAGGTGGTTGCCCTCACTGCGTGAAGACAACCACCGCCCGGTATTCTATATAACGCTACGAGATGTAAAGGCCATGCCGCAAGCGGTCGCTATGCGAGCCTTGACATCTCTCCACTCAATGGCGAACGTTTACAGGTTTAATTAATTATGAATAGCTCGTAGAGATATCAGCACCACGATTATATAGCCCGGAACGGGCGTGTATACATCGATAACGTGCCTGTGTTTCAACATCATAATTTTAAAGGGTATAAAATGAGGTATATTTTGAGGTAAATGAAAAGAGAGAGGGTAATGAATGGGGTAGTCGATAGCATTTGGATTGCAGAAAGATAGCGTTTTGTGAGCACACAGATAGCAATCGGAGAGCATTAAGATAGCAAATCTGTGTGTAAAGCGTGTGCGTTCTGTATGTAGAGTGTGTGCATTATGTGTGCATTGAAATATTCGAAGGAAAAGATAGGCACGCTGCCGATGTATACACGCCCGTTCCGGGTTGTATAATCGCGTGCCAAAGGGTGTCCCTTTGAAACCCTTCGGTGATTGCCTCTACGAGGCTTAATATACAAGGAGAATAGGGTGATTGACTTAAAAAAAGTAATCATTATTACAGCGGGATGTTTATTTATCTCAGCTTGTGAGCCAAAGGTTTATGACGAATCGTATTACAGTGCTCATATTGAAGAAGCAAAAGAAGTAGTACAAAAATGTGAGAATGGTGATGTTTCCGGCGACAATTGCCAAAATGCCAAAACAGCAGTGAATAAAGCCAATGCTAAAAAATGGCTGAAGGATTTTTCTAGCAAGTGATCCTTTGCAAGCCGTCAGCACAGGCGGCTTTATCCTGAAATCTGTCTACCTGTAGCCTGAAAATTGGCTACCTTTGCCGACGTTGGTCGTGAACTGGATGCTGCTTGCAGCATGGAAGGCGGTGTGGCGTTCGTTGCATGCTGCGTTATCGCCTGACCGCCGAAACCCGCGCAGCGGCGCAACATCTCAGAGAAACACCGATCCCATCCAGTCCTGCAAAGCGGGTTTTGCTTTTGGCAGCCTCAGAAGCGATTTAAGCATCTGACGGTCGAAGACGAGCGAATGTATCAGCGATTTGTTTAGATGCAGCTGTAGCGACCCTGAAGCCTAACAACTTCAGGAAACAGGATTCTTTCTACGGCAAGAGACAAGTAAGGTTATGAGCCATCGCATTACCGTTAAATTCATCCGGCCTGTGTCGTCGCAGACGCTTCGCCATGTCTTAGCCGGTGCCGCAGCAACATGGCCATCCGCTCAGCATAATCGCTTACAAGCTGCATCTGCGATGATAGAGCAAAGCACCGGCGTTGTCGCATCAGTCCAGTCATGACCACAGAACCGTTAAATCGCGTCTATCTCTACATTGGTGCGTATAATGTGATACGCGTTATGTTGAAAAGGCCGCTGCGAAAATCATTCCCGCAGCGGCCTCTTTAGCATAACGTTATTATGCGAACCTATATTTATTATTGAGTAATCTTTTCTCTATTTAACTAGATGCTCATAGATTAATGTTGCAAATATAGAGCTTAATATACCTAACGTAATAACGGTGAGCGCCGATAAAATCAGCGATCTAACTGGATGAATTTTCACAAAATCAACCCAACGATAGTATAAAGGTTTCTTTATTCTCTTTATTTCTTTTTTAATTCTTTGAACTAAATTTATCGGTATGTTTTTACCAGAAAACTTATGTTCACAATCACTGCATATTATTGGAGGTGCACAGGATTCGATTAAATCCGTCTTTATTCCATTCATATCAAATAAACAGCCTTTAGTTTCGTCATGAGTAAAACCAAGTGCAGTGTCATAATCAGGGATGCTTTTGCAATTTCTCATGTAAACCATTGAATATGCATACAAAACCCTAAGAATTGCATTCTCTAAAGGAATATTTGCATACGCAAGGTAATCTTTGATTTCATGAAAGGTAAATAATACCTTATTGTTACCCAAGCGCCGACTGTACCAATTATCCTCTAATGGAACATTTGTTATTGCTATTAGAAAATCATATTCACTTAATGAAGGGAGTTGCTCTAGCATTAACCTATCTGAGAAAGCCCAGTCTTCTATGTCAGAGTCACAGGTTAATGTATAATCATCAATGCTTTGGTCAATAAAAAAATGTGATGACTCCCATTTCAATAATTTATTCTTATCAAATCTTGCTGGCATATGTCCGAGGGTGATTATTTTTACTTTTATTTTATTCATTATAGGCTCTGGTTAGTCTTATTTTACCGATGGCGGCTGTTGCAAAAATCTATCATTTAAACGCCGCGAAGCGGTTCGGGGCACTGAGCCCCGAACTTTACCGTGGTTTCCCTCGGTATTTAACTTCTTATCTTTTGGTTTTGATGAGTTTATTTATCTGATAACTTTGGCATAACTTCACCTAATATTTTTCGAACCTCACCTTTTGTTTTTGCTTCGACTAATTTAACTATGTCATCGTCCAGTTCATTTTCATTACAGTCTAAATTAAAAATACTTAATGCTGTAATTAGATGTGCTTTTACAACAGGCTGAATTTCATCATCGCTTGAGCCGTTTAGGTTTGTTTGATTAGCCAGCCATCTTCCATTTATTTTGTAACCATCACTAGCCTTTATCAAATCTAATGCACGATTAACCAATCCTTCACAACTCATTGTTTTATAATTATTTCCTTCCATTTTACACCTCCGGATTTTTGTTTTTTTTGGCTAAAATAACCACACCTTCCGTATAAGAATACCCATAACCATACCCATAACTACCTTTACCATTTCCATTATTAATATCATTTTGTTGATATTTATATGCCCATGTTCCTGATGTAATCGGTGATATGGATATGACTTCATAATTATCCTGATTGAGCTTATTTAAAGCATTGTTTATATCTTCATTTAGTCTTTCACCATCGATTTGACAGTCAGACCATCCATCCTGAATGATTTTTTTTTGGCGTATTTTTTCATCAATATCGATGATCCCAAGAAAACGTTTTGTGTTTCCTGTTGGGACTTTTACTGTAACTTCTTTATAGATTGGCTGGAAAAAACTGGGAACATATACGGTTTTATTCATGATTCGTCCTTCTATCATTATGTTCAAAAATCGCACAATCCAAAACGTGCAGTGTAGGTAATACTGCACGTTTGTCTCATTCCTGAGACTATGCCTCTGTTATTCCTCTTCTGATAGTTCCTTTTTTATAAACATTTTTGTGCTGTAAGTATATGAACTTAAGGCAGAAACCTGTCTGGCGAGAGCCAGAATATCTTGTTTTTCCAGCGTTCTGATGTTCCAGACAATGAAGTTGTGGGCGTTTGTGGTCTCTTTATCTGTATAGCCATCAGCGGAAGTCATTAATTTCCTTTCCGTAGCATCCTCTTTAACGGCAAGCGCATCACCATGAGCCAGAGTATTCAGATCTGCCCCTGTGATTCTGGCTATCTGGATGATATCGCTGAATTTTGGTTCAGTTTTACCAGACGCTATTCTGACCAACGTACTCACGCTAATCCCTGATTTTTCGGCTAGCTCTTCATAAGTCGAATGTTCCAGGATCGCTTTTTTGATCCGCTCTGCTCTCTGCTTATCCGCCATAACTTCGTGCTCAGTGTTGCCCATCAGTTTTACTCCATCTTAACAGTGGTTTTTCAGTAGGTCGTTTTGATGCTCACTTCTGACAATTCAAACAATGCAAATGAATTGACTGTCAGATCTGAGCATATTACATTATGGCTATTAGATGTGCTCAAAAGTGACTATTGACACGTATTTTGATGAGTGTGAATCCTGATGATTGACTGGTTTACTGGCGTTTTACCCTGTACACACCGACCATTGCCGTCTGGGAGTGTCGTTAGCGTTGATGCCGATGGCGCTATTGAGTGGGAAACAGTAAAGCGGTTGACGGTTCGCGGCTCTCATGAGTCAACGATGAAAGTAAGATCTATAGGATCTGATGGTGAAGGCCATGCAACACATCTCTACATTGATGGCAATCCGTCCAAGTTTTTACAAGGGCATTCTGTTATCGGTTCTGATGACTTGCAGGGACTTATATTAACTGCTTACGCAAGAATACTGGCCTTATTGTCTATCCCTCATGATCTTCCTTCTTATCGAATGGTAATGGATGGTCAGTATAAAATTTCCCGCGTTGATATTAACTATATGTATTCTTTATCGACATTAGAAAATGTCAGAGCATGGCTTTATGCCGCAGAATTTAAGGCAAAAACTCGTCATGGCCGAGCCTGTGGAAAGGGTGGAACTGTTTATTTGGGTAAGAACTCTCGTCGCTGGAGCCTGAAGTTTTATTCAAAATATGATGAGCACATATCGGGAAAAAAAGGTCACCAAATTGCAGACGAATTTGTACAGGCAGGGTTACTCGACTGGTCTAAAGACAAACTACGTATTGAATTAACAGTCAGAACAACTGAGTTAATTGATTTGAATCTTACACTTGGTGTTAAGTGGGATATTGAGACTCCCCGTAAATTATTCTCTGACTATATAGGGAGGATAGAAATGAATCAGAATACAATTTTAAATGATGAGAAAATAACTCGATTGCCAAGAAAAATTCAATCTACTTATTTGTTATGGAAGCAGGGGGCTAATATGAGGGAAATGCTACCTAAACCAACTTTTTACCGTCATAGAAAAGAATTACTTTCATTTGGAATAGATATAAATTTTTATTGTGAATCGCCAGATTCGAATAATGTCGTGCCGCTCGTCAGAACATTGGAAGCCAAATCAGCCCAAATCCCTGCATGGGTTCATGAAAAAGGATTGATTTTTGATTACAGCCGTATTTCACATGCCAGTAACTGGCGATAAGATAATGGAGAGATTATAAATGATTAAAATTGAAATAAAGCCCTCACAAGCAGTTGCCGATACACGCAGTGGTGTTTCTAAGGCAACAGGTAAGCCTTATACTATTTCTGAGCAATCGGCATATATTTTTCTCGGTGGCGATTATCCTCAGATGTTCAAGATAAATCTTGAGAATGGACAACCGCCATATCCTGCTGGGATCTACTCTCTTCATGAGTCCAGTATTTATGTCGGAGACTTTCAGAAATTGAGGGTAGGAAAAATAGTACTTGTCCCTTATCAAGATCAATCTAAATAAATGTATTTCATGGAGGATATCATTCAGATTCTTATCGCGTCTGGCATTGTTATTTCTTTTGGTCTGGGCGCAATAACAGCAGGAGTTCTCCGATAATGTATATTGCTTATTTTTTCGGAGCATATGTAATGGGCTTTGCCCTTTTTTATGCGATAGGTTCTTTTAAGTCAATAACCGATCGTTTAATTTAACGTAAAAATGGTGTTTTCATGAAATTAATTACAGTTATTAAATCAAAAATTACCACCGCATCTTTTGCAATTTTTTTCTCCGCAAGTTCTTTTGCTGCTGACAGCTCAACGGATTATGCAGGGCAGGCGATGGACTCTTTACTGACTCAGGCAAACGATCTTATTGCTAAAGTATGGCCTGTTGTGGTTGCTGTTGTTGGCGCAGGTCTGGCGATTCGACTCTTTAAGAAATTTTCTTCCAAAGCCGTTTGATAACGCATCATCAATTTTATTAGGGCGCTGTGCGCCCTTTTTTATAGGGCGTTATATGAAGAAAACGATCTTTACTTTATTTCTTGTACCAGTTTTTAGTTATGCAGCAGATACGCAGGTATTTAGAGGTGAAGCCACAACAGCATATGAAACAAAAAATAGTAATGGGAAATATGTGGCATCACCTGAAGACCAGCAAAGCCTTTGTCAGTTGGCACAAGATAATGCGTTGGCACAGAAAGAATATTTTATAGCTAACTTGCAATCGTCTTTTGGGAAAAAAGTTGATTCATCCTATGTTTTTTCTCGTTGTGGAACTATTGCAGTTACCGGTATACCGTCATCAAAACCAATAGCTGACACCGCTAATATAAAAATAACCATTACTTACACGGTGACAGATGAAGATATTAATGCGACATCATCACAGCAAAAAGAATGTCTGTCTCGGCCAGCTATTGATGGTGTGTTTAACAATGTCTACTCCGATAAAGATAACCGTTATATTAACTATAATAATTGCCAGTATGAGGCAGGAGGAGTCGTCGTTTGTCGTTCGGATGGTTCAACATGCACAGCAAGTTGGGTATCTACAGGGCAATTAACTAATGATTCTTATCCCTCATCATCCGTTATAAGTGATAACTCGTCCACTGACGAACCATCAGAGCCTTCTGGTTCAGTTTTAACTAAAAGTGACGTTAAATCAGCGGTTAGTGAATCTCTGAAAGAAAACAACGCTCTGCAATCCGACGCCATTGCTTCGCAATTGACAGAAAAGGGTGACGTAACAAAATTCACAGCTGACTCTGATAAACAGTCTCAGACTTATGTAACGTCAATCGGCGCTTCACTGGATAATTTAGTACGTGGTGCGGCACGTTATGCTGATCCTAATCGCGCAGCTCAATATGGTACAGAGTACTCTGAGTTAGATCACGCGACAGATTTGGCTGACTCACTTTATGGAATTGATAAAAACTCACATGGTTCCACCTGGGAGGCTTTTTTAAGTCAGGGTGCATTACTTCCAACGCTGCCTAATGGGAATGGATGCTCTGATTTTATTATGTTTTCTGGTGAGATATATCAGATAAAAATTGACTGTACTAAGCTAGTGACTATTAAACAAACATTATCTTGGGTGTTTTACGCATTAACTTTCTGGTATGTGTTTACATCATTTACCTCTTTACTTCGGAAAGGAGAGTAACTAATGCCAGTTCTTCTCGGTCTTCCTGTTTTATTCCGTCTTCTTATTGGATTTGTCCCTCTGGTTTTAGGCTATATAGCAAAGTTTTTTTCTCGTCTTGTAACCAGAGGGGGAATTATTGCTTTCGTTTTTGTTGCTATGATTTCAGCAACTGTTGGTCTACTGACAGAACACCTTTCCTCAGTTATTGGCGGGGTGATGCCTCCTGATTTTTCAAATTTAATATCTTCAATACTCCCCGATCATTTTCAGGAATGTGTTAATACTTTAATGATAACAAGAATATCTGTTTTTGTTTTTGACCTTAAAGAACGGTTTATATCCATTGCTAATAAGGTTGTATGAATGGCCGTTTATGTTGTTACTGGGAAATTAGGTTCAGGAAAAACGCTTGTCAGCGTGTCAAAAATTCAAGAAAAACTGGTTCGAGGATGTACCGTTGCCACTAATTTAGACTTAAAGTTGCATAACATGCCTGATGTTGGCCGTAATGCAAAAAGAACACGAGTAATAAGAATACCTGACAAACCGAACATTTGTGACTTGCAATCATTAGGTTATGGAAACACATCTTACGATGAGTCAGATAATGGCCTGTTAGTTCTTGATGAATGCGGCACATGGTTTAATAGCCGCTCTTGGGCTGATAAAGAGCGTCAGGATGTTATTAACTGGTTTTTACACGCCCGTAAATTTGGGTGGGATATCATTTTTCTTATTCAAGATATTAGCATCATGGATAAGCAAGCCAGATTGGCATTGGCTGAACATGTAGTTTATTGTCGGCGAACGGATAAGTTAGCTATACCTTTTGTTGGGACGTTATTATCCATTATTGCTAATTCCAGATTTAGCTTTCCAAAGATCCATTTTGGTATTGTAAAATACGGAGATAATATTAATTCTATAACTGTAGATAAGTGGGTTTATACAGGTGCCAGTCTCTACGCTGCATATAATACAAAGCAAGCTTTCTCAGATAGTTATCCAAATGGGGCATTCTGTTATCTTCCACCTTATCTCACGCATGGTCAGTTTTCAGTTAATAAAGGAATGAGTTATTACATGAGAATCACTAAAATCTGGTTTAGACGTGGAAATCGTATTTTTATGATGGCTTCATTTCTTGCTCTCGGTATTGCCTGTGGGATGTATTATCAACAGTATAAAGATGCAGGTGAGTCAGTCTCTGTCAAAACAATCCCATCGTTATCTACAGAAAAAGATGAGGCTTTACCTCGGTTATCTATTTTCTCATTTTCTCAGTTTGGTCTTGATGCATCAGTTACATTTCGAGATGAAAAAGGAAACTTATATAACAGTTTCGACCTGATAAAGAAAGGGCATGTGATAGAAATAAAAAGTGCATGTCGAATTATCGTCAAGAAAAACAATTACGTTCAGACAATAACCTGTCAGGAATGATATCTATGCGAAGATTACTCACTTTACTTATTCTTAGTTTCTCTGTTCATGTGTATGCTGAACCTGTTAGCCTTAATAATTCTCCGATTAGATCCTTTGTTCAATGGTATTCAGAAAAAACGGGGAGGGCGGTTATTATTAATTCTGATGTTAAGGGAAATATCACCGTATTCAATGCAGATGTTAATCAGGATAACGTCGACAATTTTTTTAAATCCGTCTTAAATGCTAACGGCTTTATTATGATCGCCGGCGATCCCGCTATTGTGTCATTGCCGTCTAAGCTTCCGTCTCAAATTACTGAGGATAGTGGCTATGAATCAGCTAGTTATGATACATATCAGGCAACACCCATGCCAGAAACGGTTGAACTGGCTATTCGTAACTTCAAACTGCATCAGGTCCGATCCTCCGATGTTCAGGAACTGATTAAGATTTTTTTGCAGTCTAACGGTGGCGGTAATGTTGTTGATTATCCGGGAAATAATGCACTTATCGTTTCTGCACCGGAATCAATCTTACCAATGTTGGCTGAATTTATTCAGTCAGTGGATGTTGCCCGTGACCAGGTGCTTATTCAGTCATTGATGTTTGAAACCAGCCTGTCTGATGGTGTCGATTTATCTTTTGCTGCGGGATCTGCATCAGGGCATAAGGTAGCAGGGGGCTTTAATACTTCCGTGCTGGGTAACGCACTTTCTACAGCAGGCGGCTCTTTCGGTATATTTGACGGTAATGTACTGGCATTATCGCTTCGTGCGGTTCAAAGCAATGCTAATTCAAAAGTGATATCAACTCCGCGCATTCTTACGCAGTCAGGCCAGACAGGGTATATTTCCGTTGGTAAAAATGTACCTTTCATCACAGGACGTGTAACGGGGGAAGCTGCTGGGGTCAACAATCCTTTCCAGACAATTGAACGCCATGATATTGGGATTTCATTAAAGGTTACACCTGTTGTCATGGGTAACAGTCAGTTAGTTCTAACGATCGACACCCGCGCTGACTCAATCAATAATGATGAACAGGCCTCCGATATCGTTACGAATCAACGCCAGATACAGACTACGGTTCAGATTAAGGATGGCCAGACTCTTTTGCTAGGCGGGTTAATTGATACTGCGCAGACAGAAGGAGAACGCTCAGTGCCATTTATCAGCCAGATCCCCATCATCGGCTGGTTATTCCAAAGTCACTCTGACAGCAATAATCAGCGCATTATGTACGTGTTGCTGACTGCGCATGTTATTCGGGCGTTATGATGGTGTGCTGATGGGTGCGGAGCCCCGTCAGCACACTGTCATAACGTTGTTTGAGGTTTTTAGTTACTGTTTTTATTGATTTTTATGCAAGCAGGTACAGATTTACCAACACAGCTTTCTGTTTTTATCGTAACGACGGACAGTAACAAAACTTGCTTTTGTTGCTGACCGCCGTTGGCCAAGCCGCAATAGTTCCTGAGTGTATTTTGGGTACTGATTGCGGCGCGGCAGATTAGCTGCGCTGGTTTTTGTAGCACTCAGTAAAATGTATTTTTTCGTATTCATGAATAGCTGTGCATAACGATAGAAATCGGTTTTCTTCAGCCGAACCTACAGTCATGTCGAGATCGAACAGCGGTTCAACCTCTGAGAGAGCCGCCAGATATTCCTGTTCAGTTTGTAGAATTGCCATCGCCATGATTTAAACTCGTCGCTTAGTTCAGTGCATTATAGGCAAAAAAGAGTTTTGTGGATGCGGGGATTTACTCAACGGAACGGCCAGTTCCCGCGAACGCCTTCATTGGTTCGCATAATGTATATTATGTTAAATCTTGTTTAATGCACAATTACTTCACGAACCAATTCTCACCACTAAAAATCATGTAGTTAAAGCGCCACTCACCTTTTCATTGCAGTAGTTATGTTTAAGAGTTACTTTCTTCATATCCATGCATTTGATGAGGACTTTATGATGTTTGTAGTCACTCAACTCAATGTTGTACCGCATAAGCGACTGTGGGTTTTGGTCGATTCAGAAACAAGCCTGCCACTTTTGTTTCCACTTAGATTTCTTGTCGATCGCCTGTCTTTGCGTTCTGTGTCCACTCAAGCAACTACCCTCCAGGCGCTAAAGTTTTTCTATGATTTTTGGTTTAATAAATATGGAGTAACTTTTTGCTTCAGTTTTTACCAGTCGGGACATAATCCTCTGATTGCTATTGAAGAGTTGGAAGCTTTTTTCCATTATTTGGAATGCGGAAAATCTAGTGTTCCTATACTTAGGATTGCAAACCACCAAAAACCTGCTACTCAAAGTTGCACGAATGCAAAGCATGTGCATGCTGTTATTCGCTTTATCACATATATGATTAATACTTATATTTCACCACGGTATATGGATGAATCTCCCAAGGAACTGTCTCGTCTTTCCTCAAGATTGACAAATCGAGTATCGATGATCCGGGAGGAGTTTCAAACTAGTAAAATTAAAAAATCTCATAAACAATTCCGTAGCTTAACGCCAGAGATGGTAAGATTTTTTTACGAGATTATCAGGCCAAATTCACGTTCCCGAGCGAATCCTCTTAATCCCTTCCCTATCGGCGAAATTCAGTTTCGTAATTATTTAATTTGTCGTCTTTTGCTAAATTATGGCTTGCGTGTTAGTGAACTCCTACTTCTGGAAATAAATTCAATAAAAACCAATATCAAGGGAGACCAGTTCAGTATTATAGTATCATCTGTCGAAGATGATGTCAGGGATCCTAGAAAACGACTGCCAACTCTAAAAAACATTTGGGCAAGTCGAGTGTTGGCTCTTGAATTACATGATTATCAACATTTAATTATCTATATCAATAAGATACGACGTCAGGTGGCGCATGATTTTGTATTTGTTTCTACTGTAAATAATAACGCCCCATTATCCTATCACTCTGTATATAATCTTTTTACTAAAATAGATAAGGTCATTGAGAATAAATTTTCAAAATACAAAAAAACAGAGTATTTTGATTCTGTCTATAATATAACCCCTCATGTCACTCGACACACATGGGCTTACCTGACTTTGCAAAAAATATACCGTGATAAATATCATAAAATTAAACATAACTCACGGCTTTCTGGATTTGATTTCTCCATTGCTGGCTTGATGAGTGAAGCCAAGGATGAGCTAAGAATTCTAGGAGGTTGGAGCCACGACAGTAACATGCCAGATCTTTACGCACGTCGCTTCCTGTCAGAACGAGCGAATATAGCAAATATCAACAGAATTATCACAGATACCTCAGATGACAATCTTTTTGATATTACTGCTAAGGCATTTACGGAAATAAATACATGAATAATAATCAGTTGGAAATTGGTGAGTTTGAAAATAATTTTTATGACGTTAAACAGGTTGAGAAAATCAAGAAACTTAAAATCCCATCAGAAATATACCTGAAATCGGCTGACGTATTTGACGATAAGCATATAATTTCAGAAGGTAACGACTGGATTTTCGACTATTCTGGTAGCCGTTTGTATATTCACTTCAAAAAAGATAAAAAAAGCAACAGATTACTTAAGTACATTCTGTTTCATTATGCTTCAACTAGATCTCCTGCATCATTATATCGAGTATATCAGGCATGGTCAGATGTTATTGAGTATTGCAATACTCAGTCAGCTTTTAACTTTCAGGTCATAAAAAATTATCTTGAATGCAAAGATATTCATTCCACATATTTTTTCTTCATCATTTTTGGTCTCAAGGTGTTCTGTATCGAAGAATTTCCAGGCTTTACCATCGAAGACTATGAAGACCTTGAATTCATTGCTCGTCCACATTCCAACGGCTGGGGAGTCTACCAAGAAATAGATAACGTCTTAGATCCACTCGAAAAAAACATGATCAGTAAGGGACTGTTTGAAATAGACGCTAACATACGCCAAGGCAAGCCCTACAGCCGAAAATTTCTGCGCAATGTCGCCATCCTTGGATTGATCTATGTCACCGGTGCTCGGCCAGTTCAACTGGCTAAACTTGCAGTAAGGGATTTGCGTATTGATACCCGTAGTCTTGATACTGGACTAATTCGCTATAGTATTCTTCTCCCCTACGCAAAGCAGCGTCGTGTCACCACTGAACGATTGTTTTTGGCGATCCCACCGGAAATCGGAGGGCTTATTCGGCACTATATTGAACGTACTCAACTCAAACCAGACGACAAGCTATTTGAGACAGGCTGTTCAGCACCTGAATTTGTTTCCAATGCTATCAACCGCGCCATACTTAACTTCAGTCCGCCAGATTATCAGGCGGCAGTCGCTCGCGGAGATGCTGCCGAACCCATAATTACACCTACTGATTTACGTCACAACGTTGGTCACTCTCTGGCCATGCAAGGTGCAAGCGCTGAGGAAATAGCCCATGTACTTGGACATTCCTCATTGGTGGCCGCAAAACATTATATTTTAGCTACACCAGCGCTGGCATTGATCAGAGCCAAAGCGCTCGGTGTTAATCCTGTCTGGCAAAATATGGTTGCCATGATGTTGACAGGAAAACTGACATCCGCTCAAGATTGGCAAGGTTACCGAGTGACAGGAGTGGTTGGCGACCAATTGCATTATGATATAGGTGGTTGCTCCAGAACTGATGGTAAGTGTCCTTTCTGTGAAGTGCGATGCTGTTACGGCTGTTTGTATTACCGCCCTTTCACTGACGGCGATCATCAGGCAGTTCTGGATAGTGTAATCAAAGAAGTTGATGAATTAATAACCATTTCAGATAGTGTTGGTAACGCGCGTAATCCTCTCATTTCCATCCATGAAACCACGCAATTTGAAATCCAGTCTGTTATTGCTCGTTGCCGTTTTCATCTGAAAAAAGAGGTACATGATGAAAAAAAACTTTGAGCAATTTCAAATGTTCATTACCGAACAACAAACCTGGTTTGAACAACATCTTGCAACTGACTTTGCCCAATCATGGGATGACTCTGCATGGACATGTGGTACTAAAGGTAGCGGTTGGTTACGTGGCAACGGTAAAGGTTCGTTGCAGTTTGATAAAATTGGCCGTTTAAAAGGCATTGAAGGAAGTCTGGCAATAGATGATGCCTATAGACAGTTTATGAAGTCGATGCTGATTCTCGTATATAAAGGAAAAAACCGAAGCATATCTGCTGCTGTAGCAACTGCAACGATGATGATTTTGAAACGCTGGTACCACGCATTGGTGGAAATTACCGGACAAACTCACCCAGTCTATTTGACCACAGACGTTATTCTCCGTGCAATGGATGTCCTCAGCGCCGCATCAACACCAGGCGACCCTAATACGGCTAATTACAAAGGTCGCTGTGTGAGTCTCCAAAAATTTATAAATCATCAGGCATTTACCCTCGTCACTTTGCAATATGTTTCTGATAACCAATATACCAACCAAACGAATTTGACTCGTAAGGCTCAGGAAACCATTGCACTAAAACGCCAAGATAAGCTGGCGGATATGGCGACCGATGGTGAGGATTCATTGATTACTATTCGTGGCTTCTTGAACATTGTTGCTTTAATCCATCAAGTAGAAAGTGATGCCGAGAAGATAGCTCTGAATTGCTTGTTATTACTAATTATTACTGGTTTTCGTTCTGTTGAAGCATTCAACCTCAGACAGGATGCTCTGGTTAAACGCCATATTGATGACTCAGCAGCACGTAAGCGACTTCAGGACAAGGGACTTCCTGATTATTTCCTTGGCATACGTTATGTTGGTGTTAAAGGCGCTGGAGAACGCACGCACTGGATAGAACCGTTAGCGGTACCGTTGGTTGAGAACATATTCAAAGTGGTCAAACAGTTGACCGCTCCGATGCGTCGCCATCTGATCTATTTGCGGGAAAAATCGTTTAGTGATTTTTTGCCAATGGGCATCAGCAACCTGTCCGGTGAGTTAGTCGAATTGGATAATGTGGTAAGACATATCGTCCAAACTTCATCAAATCATCGTGGCCGCGCTGGACGGCGAGATAAGGCTATCAAGGCGCTGACAAAGCGTAGCATTTTTCCTGCTAATGAAATTTTGGAATCGCAAAACAGTAAATCCATTTATTATTTCAAAACAGATCTAGACCGGTACCTAAAAGCTGAATTTGGAGGGGACAATACTCGTTCTCCCTGCACTCACGCTTGGTCCGAGGGCGGCAAGAAGTATACGATCAACTATGAAGAATTGCTGTTCATACATGTAAAAGGATCATTGGCGTTGCGTCGTACCCTAGCATTACTAGCTGTACCCATACCGCTCAGTAACCAGTTAATGAATAAATTTCTGGGCAATGTTGATGCTAATGGGTCGATATTCAGTAAATACAAGTTGCTGGAAGATGACGGCATCCCTACTCATATGCGTACCCATATTCCCCGGCATAATATTAATACCTTCCTCGCTATTGCGGAGGTTTCTGATCATTTACAGGCTATGTTGATGGGACGTGTAGATATTACGCAAAACAGACATTACCAACATCTGGCACTTGCTGAACGTAGAAAAGTGGCTTCACTGATTGGCTTTCAGTCAACATCCACAGCATTAGCCACTGAACCTCATTCCTCCTCAGTTACAACGCCGCTGGATATTGTAAAACACACGGGATATATGGTGGTCACAGAGAATATGGTGCTTGATAACAACATTAAAGCCAATCTACACACCTTTGATGATCGCAACGATGTGGCTGGGTTTATCGAGGCGTCATTTGCCGATGGTTTATTTGAGGATATTGCCGCAGCTTTTGAAGAAATCAGTAACAATGAAGGCCCAGAACAAGCAACCGAGATGGTGGAAAGACATGCTGTACTACATCCACTGAAATTCGGTTCCTGTACGCGTACAGTTAATCTCTGGGGGTGTCCTTATCGGCTGAAATGCCAGAGTGTGGCTTTTTGCGAGCATTTCACCCTTACAGGACGCATTGATGAGTTGTCCAACCTCTTCGCGAAAAAACAGGCACTACTGCAATCACACTCAAAACTGACTCAGCTTGCTAAACACCAAACGGATTACCAGTCCAAACTGGCTCAGATCGAACAAAGTTTGCAACATCTGGATACTATTCAATCACAATGGTTGAGTCGCGCTGAAGCACAACGGTTAATCTCAACAGAAAATGTGCTGTCAGGAGAGATAAAAGTTGAAGGAGAAATAAAGACATTGTCACAACTCTTTGCTTTAGAGCACAAAAAACTGACTAGGGGGAACCTCTGATGCGTGGAAAAGAACTGGACACACTGATTGAACATGAACTACAACTTATGATGATTGAAGGCTTTGATAAATCGCCTATTTCTGCCAAAGCTTTGCATACCCGCCTTAAGGAAAAGGGTATTCTCAACGGAGGTTTAAGCACACTGAGCAGCTTGGAGCGAAAGCGGCTTATTGCAGCCTACGTTGATCAGCAGCTCAATCCCCTGAACTTACGTCCTAAAGAAAAACAGCAATATGTTAACCGTAAAACCCGCCAGGCGTTATTGGCACGAAATCAGCAATTACAGAATGAAATCAATGAGCTACGCGATAAACTGGCACAAAATACCACTGCCCTGATTGCAATTGTTAAAGCGGTGAAAATTAATACAACGATTCCGGTGGAAAGTCTGCTCGCACCGCACGTAATCAAAGAGTTGCATAAATCGTAATGAAACAATTGGATGAAGGCTATCACTAATAACATGGTGGTTAGTTGTGATGCGCCGAAAGTGCAGTAACTGTTTGAAAAATGCTCTAATTTTTGATATTCACGACTGTTTAGCTCTGATTTTTCAACCTTTCGATCAACTGGATACGTTCTTCTGGCGTCATCTTAGATATGAGCAATGATAACTCTGCTGTTATCTGGTCGTCGCAAAAAAAGTAGTTCAGAGGAACTCCCAGTTCACTTGCCATACGGCGCAATGTGTCAATGTCAGGGATATGTCTCCCCTTCTCATAATGATTCATGCGACTGCTGGCTGAGGCTGGATCAAAACCGACAAGTATACCCAACGCTCGTTGCGAGATGCCTGCTTTGATACGGGCTTCTTTGAGTCGTTCTGGTATTGGGTTGGTTGTGGACACGTAATCATCTTGAATAGCCTAGTGTTGCTTAGATTGTCTAAGTATCTTGCATTGCTGTATACTTAGCAATCCTAAGCAACAATTTTACAGAACCACATCGCTATGAATACTCGGGTAGCCAATGCTGAAGCTTATATTTATGCTGCAATCAAAAAGGTAGATAGAGATAGCTTCACAGTCAATGAAATTGCATCTATTGTTGTTGGTGAATTCTTAGTCAAAAAAAATGCTGGCAATGCCAGAAATTTTGTATATCACCAATTCCAGAAAATGATCAAAAAAGGTTTACTCGTTAGAAAAAAGATGAAAAGCATCAACCAATTTGAATATACATTAACTAAGCAATTCTTTAACATCGTCTCTGAAATGAGGAGCTCTTCCTTACTTCTAAAGTTTGAATCAGAAAGCCTAAATAATGAACTAAAAACTAACGGAACCGATGAAATATTAAAAAAAAGTTATGCAATTAAGTTGAATCGACACAGAATTAGATATGAAACGGAACTCGCTCATGTAATTGGTGAGAAAGAGGCTTTTGATGAAATAATCACCGATTTTCCAGAGCATAAGCTGGAGTTCACGACAATTTCAGATGAACTTAATAAGCAGGTTTTTCGTTTAATGGGTAAAATTAACGCAATTGGTAGAATAAAATCTCATATTTCTGACGTTGTATAAAGGAAAACGCTGCTATCCGTTGAGGTCATAGCTTAACTGAGCGATTAGTATACTAATAAGTATAACGTTATTTTTAGTATTAAATTATTATAGGTGTTTTCTATGAAAAAATCAGTGCGAAATTCCACGATGACTGACATTGTCAGCTTGAAAAAAATGACGCTGATTCAGAGGAAAATACACGAAATGACGCTGCTGAAAAAATCATTTGATGACGCATATAAAAAAGACACATTGCGGTCTTCATTGATATCAGAACGTGCGATAGAATTATTTGAGGGCGATGCTGATCTGGCTAAAAAATGGTTAGCGGAGCCAAATCGGGCATTAGGATGGATATCTCCTAATGAAATGTTGCCGGCCCCAACTGGAATAGATACCGTTCTCAGGTTGATCGCTCAGTTGCAGCATGGCGTTTATCCATAAACAGTTTAGAATAAATAACTTTGCATATTATCGCTCCACTTTAAACGAGCCTCAGATTGTAAAAAATGATTGAGTGCCTCTATGCCCTTTTCATGGTGCCCACACCGGTAATCTCGATTCTCCAGGATTATCAATAATTATGGCGACGCTTTGCTCCGCTCTGGTCACCGCAACATAAAATGACGCGGCTGAGGTTGCTTCAAGATATATATTCTGTTTGACAAACTCCTCAATATTTTTTGTCGGCGCGATTAAAACCCGCGCAAAAGTCGCGCCCTTGGAAATTTTGAAATTCATGAAGTTTAACGGCAGTTTTTTTGCTGAAGCCGCTGTATTACGCAGGCATTGAGGTTGAAATTGCTCAATGTACGATTCAACGTCGCGATTTTTAACCAAAAAAACTCCGTCGTGACCAGTTACTGCATCGTTTTCTGATATTGTGGGTGGAAAGGCCCATGATGAATCGAAAATTGAATCTGAAAATTCAGCGATTTCTTTACGACAACGATAAGTTTTTGTTGCATAGTTAATGTTAAGAATACCTTCCGCTTCACACTGGCGAAACCATTCGAGCGAAGCAGCATATCCATACTGTTTGTTTTTTTGACCGCGAGGATTGGTCGAAAGAACAGCTTGGCGAACGTCACCCACTAAGCGGATAGTGATACGTGATTTCATGAGTGCACGGAGTATTTCCCAGTCGTACCCACTTAGATCCTGAACCTCATCTATCAATAGCTCGTCATAAATACATTCTAGTCTCCGTAACAACGCCGGAGTGTGGTTCATTAACTCTGCAGATAAACGTCCAAGTTCACAGCTATAGATCTCGTTTCTTTGGTTCATGAACCTGTTCTTTCCTGTTGCCATTCTGTTAGGACGCCCTTCATAGTCGAATCCGCCGACTCGCAATGTTGGGAATTTGAAGCGTAGAAACGGCTTTGCGAAGTGGTGGAGCAAAAAAGAATACCACCCAAGAACCTCAAGATTGTGGTGGTCGCTGGCCTGAACTGCAAGACGGTGCCGTATTTCTTGTTGATTAGTCTGTGTGAAAGTGACGAATGCAATCCGCCGTTCGACAGACATTGATCGGCAGTAATCTATCAGTCCTTGGGTCTTCCTTCCGCCCGCTACTGCTAATGTCAGGTAATTAGACATTATGGATAAACTCTGCAGCAGCCTTCATATATGCAGGAGGCACTATCTCTTTTTTAGACTTAGCTATACGCAAAGCACCCTCCGTTTTTTCACGTGACATCCATATTTCCAATTTAGCTACATCAGTAATCCCCATAACATTTCTTAAGTGAGCTTCACCATTAGCTGCAATGAGTTGGGGCTCAAGAGTTCTTCCGTCAATAATTGGACCTACGAATAATTCACTTATTTTACCGTCCAGCCATTTCTCCACTGATAGGCGAAGACCCGCAGGATTTTCTCCATCATTATCGCGCATCACTGCTACAGGTTTGTTTATTGCTGCGCAAAGTTCCAAGCAACGAGCCAAAGTCAGCCCTCTCATACTTATAACATCGATACCATTTGCCATTGGTTGGTGACCAAACAGATCTAAATATATTCGTTCGAAAATTATTTCATCAGATGGTCCCTCAACTAGCACAACTTTCTTTGCCAGAACTAGGCGCAAGGTGTCATAACCAGGTAAACGCTGAAAATAGCTAACAGTATCAGGGGTAAGTTCGGTAATTTTAGATAGTTTATTACGGTTCAGTAAGTGCAGTGCATCAAGACCAAGTCTATTAAGAACATATGCACTATGAGTTGAAATAAATAACTGTTGCTCGTCCGTTACTAATGACTGAATGCGATCAAGTAAGGTTGTCAGGCTGGTATGAGAAAGGTGATTCTCTGGCTCTTCAATCATGACTATTTTAACTTTCTCACTGTGACGTTTCATTGCAAGCGAGATCTTAATAGCTGCCTGTTGTCCCTGTCCAGCCATAGCAAACGGTAGGCCATCAACATGAGGAGTAATAACATTCTCCCATGATGTTCTGGTTGTCTGATCCATAGCCAACGCCATGAGTTCATTCTGTAGGGATGCGTTTAATGTAGATAAGCGGCTGTTAACGGGAGCGAGTGCACATTCAGTCATAGATGCTTTCACGTTACGAAAGCCCAAGGAAATTGCAGCTTTCTCAGATGTTTCTAGGTTATCATTAAGAATCTGTCGCAAGTGATAATCAACACTGGCTGAGGCTTTAATTGTACGTGAATCGATAGTGGCCACAGATAGTGCTCGGGGCCGCTTGGTGAGTTCCTTGTCCGCAAAAGAGCGCCATTCATATGTATAATATTCTACTGGAAGTAAAGAACTAGGTTCCTTTAACCATTCATCCAGCATGTCCTGATATTCATCATTTGGATAAATACGCAAAAAAACACCTGGACAAGCATTAGTAGGAATATCAGTATTAATTGCCCCACATAATACTTGAAGGTCGTCTCTATTCTGCAAGTAAATCTCGATGAGGATTTCTGGTAATGCAGGCTTCATTCCTGATTTTCTGTGCGCAACAAAATCAGATACTATTTCAGCATTGAACCAGTAAGGATTCAATTCTTCTAGTATTCCTCTTCCTCCAATCCGACCGTTCAAAGCAAGGGAAATAGCCTCCAGCAGTGTGGATTTCCCTGCGTCATTCCCCCCGACCAATATATTCAGTTTAGGATTAGGAATAAGAAGGAAGTCTTTATAAATGCGATATCCACAAATGCGTATTTTCTTTATCATTTATGCCACTCCTCTGCACAACAACTACTTGTTTAATAGGTAAAGAGATCTCATCACTTTTCAGGAGCATTGCAAGATCTTTCTTTACAAACACCGGCTTCATGTAATATTTCTTGAAGAAAAGAACGGTACCCACGTATTCAGATCTGGAGCTTTGCAGGTGCTAAACAAGCTACACCGAGGCTGCGGTCTATATATATGCGCTTGAGTGCAATTAAACTCTGAACGGTGCAATAGATTGCAGATCTTCACTGAGCGTAATGTCATAGGCATATGCGAGATTAGCAATCTGCAGTCCAATGGCTTTTCTGAGTATCGCCAGTGCATCGTTGAATTGGAGCCACTCAGGATCGTTCGAATTACATCGTAATGTCTGCAGATTAGATGACTCAACTGCATTGAAGAACGTCAGGATTGTCTTGGTCAGCGACAATAAAATTCCATCAAGGGGCGTTCCATCCAGAAGATCGCCTCGAATGGCAATGAACCGCGAGCGAAGATCGTCGAGTGACAGTCGGACACGGTCAGGAAATTCGGCATCGAAGGTGACCCACAGTGACCTACGATCCTCCATGGAAGCAATAATTTTCTTTGCAATCTGCGGTTCCATGCGACCGGATTGAAGCAAGGCGAGACTGCGCGAATACCCTTCTGTACGAACCTCCGAAATCATGGCCTCGTGGTTAATCTTCCATTTTCTCAGTTGATCGCCTGTGTATCCGTCCTCATCGTTGTCGACGAGGACGCCGCACTCCCTGCACAGCCAAATGCCATTTTCAATCGATTTACGCTCACTAGGGGTTTGCGATGCCTTGTAGCGGGGACCTAACTTGGACGCTGCATGTATATGAGCCGCATGGCCCGTGGTCAGGGCTTTAGTTGGTACCGAAGAAGGCCCGACAGTGAGTTTGAGACAACGCGGATTGGAACAAAAGTGTGCTGCCCGTCTGGCAAGTGCTGTTTTAGTGGATACAGTGAAGTTGTCTCTCGCTGACATTGCAAAATTCCTTATACGTTATGGGGGTAAGTAATATCGTTTTTTATTACGAGACCCGTGCTGGGGTGGCTTGTATGTCTAATTTCTTGCCCAAAACATCGGCGACTGCCGTATTAGTAATCCTGTAGGTTGCACTGGCGACTTTTCCTTAACGCGACCAAAATGAATGGTCCGTTTAACAGGGATGCTTACAGTCTGGCTTTGCGCATCGTGCTCTCCTCAAAGGAACATAATCAGTATGTCGGAAGATCTCTAAATGTGAATGGTCCGGTTTACCAAGATATTTACATTTAAAACTCCTGTTCATCATCATTTTTTGAGTAGCAATGCTGAGACTCAGTATTGTACTCTAGGCTAACCGGGTAATCATCCACGGAGAAACTGATTCCCTTCACGTACTTTATAATGATATTTTCCATATCCAATGCCAAAACCAATTTTGATTCATTGATAACTATATATCTTGAATTAAATTTATTTTGATGCTTTTTTTTAATGATTTTTCTTATTTTAGGATTGAGTGACTCATAAACATCATCATCGTATTCTTCATATTCATACAGGGATACATTGTATTCTGAAACTTTCTCTTCTGAACCTGCCCCTTTTACTTTTGAGGATTTGTTGAATAACACAATATTAGTATTGTCAATATCATCTTTATTCACTTGAGTTGATGAAAAGGATATACCATCCAAGTCAAGTTCTTCATCTAGTCCAAGATATTCGGCCACCGCTTGTGTCATTAAATATTCATTCCCATTGGCGCCATTTAACACAGGAAAAGTCAGTTTATGTGACAGAGTTTTTAAAAAAAATATTTTTTCTCTTATCTGTAGTTGTGTATGATCAAATTTACTAGTTTTCACGGAAGACACGAAGTTCATTGAGGAGAGATCCAGTATTCGTAGCGCACGCAAGGGTCTAAATTGAGCGACGATGACCCAACTGCCGACTACCGGCCTAATTTCTGCAATTGCCGTTTCTGGCGCAAGAGCACCATAAAAGACAGGCACACCCAAAGCATTCATACGTCCCGATTTTGCACTATCAGGTGGCGGTGGTCCCAAATAGCGTTCCGGTTGAGATAGCACCTTTTCAACCTCATTGATTTCAGTAAAATACCGCGCGCGATAGAACACGTTCTCTGGAGTATATGTTTTTATTGCCGTTCCACTTTCATTGGTATGCATGGCGTGAATATCTTTAAAAAGTTCATCTAGAAAGGCTTTCGCATCCTTGTTAAAAAAGCGAGATTCATGTTTTAACGACCGGGTGATTTCTTCCCATTTCGTATCATAATTACCACTTCTATTTTGAGCAGGAACAAAAGTGGAATCATCTTCATATTTAATCTCATCGCCATAATAATAATTCGCGATAGAAAAATTATCTTTCATGGATTCATAAATATCAGCGGCTATGTCGTATTCAACACCTAGTTCATCCTGGATAATGTCAGTGGCCTCATCGCCCCTAGCATTGCCATAGTAATCATATCCGGCCAACTCATAGTAAACATTGAACATACTATCGATCCATTCGCCGAGTTGTTCAATATTGATGTTTTTCAACCGTTTTTGGCAATAACTGCAATTTTGCTCATAGTTCCCTTTATTTTTTATTTTTGCTTTTACGTGTTCATCCAGTACGCATTGATAACATATAAACTTTTCTTCTTGCATAATCCTACTCATCTATAAATACGAATTCATACTCCAACTAAGTGAATACCACCAATTCCTTTATTAGCGAATTAAAATGTAACACCTGACTAAACTAATATTTTTGGTTGATGGGGGTAACATGCCAAGAAAACTCGAAAATACGGACGAGTTATCAGCGCTACTACCCCTACCCTGTTAAAACTATTCCGTTACAGACTCAGTAAGTACGATGAAAAAACCACGGTGTTTATCAATATTCATCCCTTGATAAATATGCTTAAATCTTTCGAAAACATGGCCTCGTTAGATATAATGACAGTCAGCCGGCGCTGAGTCAATTGTCCGCCCTTGCCAAAACAGCGCTAAGGAATTGATAAATAAGAGTATCAGGACAAACTAATGGAACGTAGCGAAAAGCAAATCGGTGTTGAACTTATCGAACCGGCACTCATGAAATTCGGATGGGAATGGAAGCAAGATGTGCGCATAGGTCCGAATGAAGATGCCTCTCGCATTTTCATTGACTACCTTTTGACTTTTCGCAACATCACCTTGGCGGTACTTGATGTAAAAGCAGAGTTCAGGGGGGCTGCGGAAGGTATGCGGCAGGCATCTCATTATGCAAACCTGCTGTTCATTCGTTTTTCCATTTCGACAAATGGACACGACTGGATCCTCACCGATAACACGACACGTGAATTTGAAACATTATCTTCCCCCCCCTCCCCAGAAGAACTCATCAAACGTGCTGGCTGGTCAATTAAATGGGCACAATGGGGTAACGTTTTATCTTCTCCATACCTGAACGACATGTCTCTGCGCACTCAACAGGAAATGGCCATTGAACGCACGTTAACGCATTTCGCGCAGGGTAACCGTCGGGCACAAATCTCAATGGTTACAGGTTCAGGCAAAAGCCTTGTTATGCTTCAACTTGTATGGAAATTTCTGGAGCAGAACACCGCTCAGCGACGGGTTCTTTTTCTGACAGATCGTAAAACTCTCAACCTACAAATGCACGAACTGTTCAATTCATTTCCTTACTCTGAACGTCATCTGATCGAATATGAATTAGCTAAAAATGATTTTTCAGGGCCTGAAAAGCTTTACTTTTCGACGGTCCAGCGTTTGTATGAAAAGAATGATTTCACTCTTTTCAGATACTTATCCCCTGATTTTTTTGACTTGATCGTTCTGAATGATACTTCAAGCTTATTAAATGAGCAAACTATTAATATCCTTAGATATTTTAATAATGCATTGCAACTACGCATATCCAATGGTCTGGATATTGAGGAAAAAGACAGTATCAAATTGTCGTACTCTGAACGTGCAAATGAGTATTTTGGCCCTCCCGTTTTCGCCTATACCTCAACGCAGGCAATGAATGACGGATATTTGGTGCCCGATTACATCATCCAGCGCCTGCCTGATGACAAAGGGAAGGGATATACCTCCCCACAGCGAAACGCCTCTATAGCATTTGACCAAAACCTCAATCTGCGTATGCATTCGCGCACGCGTGAAATTGTAAAGGACTTATGGAATTTACTCGGTGAACGCAAGGCAAGGGACGAAAAAACCGTCATATTTAGTTCCGACATTACCCATGCTTCGTTGATAGTCAGTGAGCTACAGCGTTTATCAGGTAGCTCAGACTATGTAGCCAGCCTAACGACTGTTCAAGAAAACTCAGCGCAAATAATAAGATCTTTTTCGCGCATTGGAGAAAGTTATCCCAGAATACTTGTCGTGGTTGATATGTTCGTGGGATTAGATGTCCCGGATATTCAAAACGTTGTTTTTATCCGGCATATCAACAATATTCTCCATTTCAGACAGATGAAAGGTATTGGCTCAAGACCCTGTTCACAAATAGGGAAAACTCGCCTCACCATTTATGATTATTCAGGTGCTACTCTTTTGGAAGAAAGCTTGCAAGATAAGCTATTCGGTAAGTATCCAAAAGTATCAAGTGCAGGTAATCGGCACTCCCATGACCTTGCTAGAAATCCCTTCTGGGAATTGTCGTCCTCTGCGTCAATAACTGGTAATGAAGTTCATCTCGCCGATGGCCGCTTACTTTCTGTTGATGAATATCTGGATCTCGCGCAAATTGCTATTCAGTCTGCATGCCATAACGATATGGATGAGCTTTATCAACTTTGGATCAGTAAAGAAGCCCGTGTTTCACTTCGTAACCAGCTACAGAGCCAGTACGTCAATATTCCTGTTTTGAGACAATACTTGCACCTCTCCGATTCTGATGAAATCGATATTATTGCGAAAATTGGATTCCAGCTCACTGAAATCCCAACCAGAGCAGAACGCGTTGAGCAGTTACTGGAAAAGAGAAATGAGTGGCGACGGGCATCCGGAAATACACAACAAACCGATTTTATGCCCCAATTCTGGCAGGCTGTATTAGATCACTACAGCCATAGTGGGGTTGATGAACTTGAGCTGGCAGATACCTATAATTCGCCTCTTTTTGTCGAACTGTTTGGTGGGTTTGTAGAAATTGTTCGACAGTTTGGCTGCGCACAAGCGTTTCGAACGGACCTGGAACGGATAAAAAAACAGCTGTACACCCCCGCGTAGGAGCTGAAGACACTGTGGTGAGAGATGAATACAAAACCAGATAATTACGAGACAAGCTTCAGAGCAACTAACTGCATGGCAGAGCTCAAACGTTTTCTGTCAGCTCAATCATTCCGGGAGCTCTTCTCCGTTTTTTTATTGCTGCGATGGCAAGATGTAAAAGATGAAGAAAAGCAGTTTATCGCAGAATTTGAAGGAAGCGAGTATCTTCCTTTGCTTCCCACCGCTCTGCAGATGCGCAACTGGGCAGACCTGATTAATCCTGCAGACGTGACAGAAAACATCAATGCACTGGCCTCGCATATCGAATGGAACAATGCTGAAGAGTTTAATGCTGCTGGTTTTGGTTATGTAAAATACCTCAACAACCCATTACGGCACATTCAGAGTATCGATGCATCACTCCTGATGCCCGTCATTCAGTGGCTCTGTTCTCTTCAACTAACCCCATTGACGGCTCCCAAAACTCTGTCTGATATTTTTGAACGCATCCTAACTGAAACCAGAGATCCGCACGACGGCGAATACTCTTCGGCGGAATCCCTTTCTCGCCTGATAGCAGAACTTATTAATCCAAAGCCTGGCGAATCAATATATGATCCCTGTTTTGGATCTGGCAATTTCCTTATTTCCGCGTGGAACCTGTTTCAGCTGCGTCAGAATAAACAGCAAAATTCAAGCAACACATTACAGGTCTGTGGTAATGATGTAAATATCAGCGCGTTTCTCACGGGTCTGACAAGAATAACGCTTTCTGGAATTTCGTCGACGCAGCTGACTCTTGGGAACAGTCTTGACGATAATGCAGGTAAAGATGGAACATTTGATATTGTCGTCGCCCATCCTCCGGTTGGCATCAAAACGCACTCAACCGCCCATTATTACCGTCACTTCCAGTTCAAATCACCTGACATCACTGGTCTGTTCGTTCAGCAAGCAATATCCCGCTTAAATACTAATGGGCGTGCAGTAATCGTTGTTCCGGAAGGTTTTTTATTCAGGGGAGGTGCTGATCGGGATTTACGTAAGCATCTGCTGAGAAAAGGTATGGTTCAGGCTGTCGTAGGCTTGCCTGCAGGCGTCATTATTCCCGGCTCCAGCATTCGAGGATGTCTTTTAATACTGAATAAAACTGGCGATTTTCAGCATGTACAAATGGTGGATGCAACGAACCTGGCCGGGCTAAGAGCAGTCAGCAAAGCGTCCTCCCCCCTTCAATTGGATGCTGAAAAACTCAGTGGCCTTATTCTCGGACGATATGATCTAGAAAGAGGGAATTCTTCATTACGTTTCTACCCAGACGAAACGACGATCTGGGGGGATGAAGACACGGAAGAATATGCTGGATGGCAAGTTTCAGTAACCGAGCTGGCCGACACAGACTGGGATCTCACGCCTCGTCGCCGAGAAAAAAATGAATTACTTAACGCCCTGAAACCTTTCACAAAAGCGTCTGCCCCAGGTTATGTCGATCAGCTTTCCACAATGTCCTCTATTTTCGCGGGACGCACGATTAAGGCAATCGATTTAACCTTAGCGCCGCATGACGTGCAGGCCAAGAGCTACATCCGGATTAGCGATCTTGCTCATGGCAGGATCGTCCGGGTGTCGCGTTGGTTAAAACCCGATGTCCCTTATAATTCACACGTGAACCTCCAACCCGGCGATATCCTTATTTCACGCTCAGGAACAATTGGTAAAAATGCCGTTGTCAGTGAGGCTGCAACGGGGGCGCTGGCAGGACACGGGCTTTATATCATTCGCCCTGATAAAAACTATTTAGACTCTGATTATCTACTTGCATATATAAATAGCCGCGCCTGTCAAAATTGGTTTTCAGCGCACGCTCGCGGTACAGCAATTCAAAACATTAATCGTGATACCGTTTTGAAATTACCCATTCCTGTGCTCCCTTTACCTATACAGAGACGCGCAGTAGCCAGATACCAGCAGTCAGGCACTGATATTCTTACCTTTATTTCGACGCTCGCCAATTATAGCGAAATGGATACCTTTGGCAGCTTGGTTCTTGAGATTGAAAGCCAGCTCCCGCGTTTCGTTCCAGGGGTGGAGGCCACACCTTCTTTGGATCTGCTTGAATCCATTGTCGATTTGGTTCGTAATGCCCAGAAACACCCTCTGGCCTCTTATTCTGACGAGCGCATGTCGAGGAGTATTCCCCCTTTTCTCCAGGCTGTCTCTTTACTTGAAGATGTAGGAAAAATTCCCTCGGGGACAGGACTGCTCAACGTATTACAGGAATCAGAACGCGTATTATTTTCAGTTCATGAAAATCTGCTTAATAATGACACGCCGTTACGGTATGCGGCTGAACGTTTACGAGTATGGCTAAAAGCCGCCATAACTGATCTCTTAGCGTCAGTTGAACTGAAGCTTTTAAAAGCACCAGTGTCACTTCCTTCAGATAGCTATCATTCGTTTTTTATTGAAATTGAGAACCCGGGCGTTTTACCACTAAGAGGCCTCCGGATTCAAACTCAACCTGACTGGGGATCCGAATATCTGGCTTATCTTCCTGAAAAGTCCAGTTTCTCACTAAACCTGCGCGGCGACACCCCCCAAGTCGAAGGCCGCTTTAATATTCGTCTACAATGGCAAGCCATTGGCTTATCTGGACGGGAAAACAACGGAATCATAGAACTCGCATTCATAGTTTCCGAAACCCGCGAGGTAAGCAGGCTTACCGATCAGGATCTCAGCAGTAGTCCCTATGTAACGGGTAGTCCTTTAGAGCCAGAGAGTGGACATAATGTGTTCTTTGGCCGCGAAGTTATTCTTGAGCGTATTCGTCGACAAATATTAACCCATGGAAATGTCGTATTACTCGAAGGGAACCGACGCGCCGGGAAAACTTCCATATTAAAACACTTGGAGGGCAAGGATATTATTCCCGGCTGGCTATCAGTATACTGTAGCCTGCAAGGTGTCGGTGGGGCATCGAATGTCGCCGGCGTTCCTTCGGTCGAAGTATTCAGAGGTATGGCCAGAAGTATTGCTACAGCCCTTAATAAAAACAGTATCGATCTGCCCTTACCTGACGGAAATATGATACCGGGTGGGGCTCAACAGTTAGGTACCGCACGCCTTATATCAAAAGCCTGCCGCGAAGGTATCAGTGAAGCAGAACCTTTTGTCGATTTTTCAGTGTATCTGGATGACATAGATAAGGTATTGGCCCCTTTGAAATTGGGTCTCGTTTTAATGCTGGACGAGTTCGATAAGCTCCAGGAAGGTATTGATAGCGGTATAACCTCACCCCAGGTGCCCGAAAACATACGTTATCTGATACAAAATAATCCTCGTTTCTCTGCCATTCTCACCGGTTCCCGGCGACTTAAACGATTGAGAGAAGAGTACTGGTCCGCATTATTCGGCTTGGGCACTAGCGTCCAGGTCACAGCACTTGATAAGCTCAATGCTAGTAAAGTTGTTACCGAACCCGTCCGTGACAGACTTATTTTTGCGCCTGATGCAGTTGACAAAGCACTGCAACTCACCGCCATGCATCCTTATTTGTTGCAGTGTTTGTGTAATAAGGTTTTTGATTTCTCGATTGAAACTCGCAGTAAAAACATCACCGCCAGTTTTATTGACAGCTGTGCCAAAGAACTGGCTCGTGACAACGAACATTTTGCAACTTTATGGGATTATGCGGGGCAAGGTCCTGCTACCGGATATTATCGCCGACAATTAGTGTTAATGCTTTGCACCCAGTCCAGTCGAAATAATGAACCCCTTAGCTTTGGTTCATTACAGGAGCTACTCACGCAAAATGGTGTCGATGTGCATGAGGATGCTTTGGATACAGATTTGGCCTATCTCAGAGAACTTGAGTTAATTGATTATTCAGGACAACTTGATGGTGGAGAATATCGACTCGCCATCCCACTCATGGCTGAATGGATAGCTCAGCAGCAGGATATTAATGTCGTGTTAAGTCACGCCCGGACAGAAGCAGAGGAAGAAAATGTCTGATATGCGTTTCCCTATCCTTGGGACCAGTATTCCCCCAGCAATTGGAAGGCGGAATGTTATAGGAAGAATGAAAGCTTCGCTTACAAAACCTCTTCCAGACCATCTACAAGTAACGGGAGCACGTTTTGCAGGCAAAACGGTCGTCCTGCAGGAGCTTGTCAACATATTAAGTCAAGACAATAGCACCTACATTTCCGTGCTAATGTGGGATTTAGGTCACCAGACCCCAGCTACAGATGAACAGTTTTTATCTGCTTTCGCAGAGAAGCTTGCATTTGGTTTAGCAAAAAATTATCCAGATTATGCAACGCTTTTACAGACATCGGAAGACGAGTTGTATGCTGACATCACCGAAGTACTTGAGGCGTTAAAAGCGGAGAATAAACGTGTCCTGATGATCATGGACGGGTTTGATAAACCGCTCGAAAATGGTAAATTGACGAGGAATTTATGGGACCAGTTGCGTGAACTTGCTCAATTACCTAGTCTTAGGTTGATAACCGCCAGTCGGCGCAGATTAAGGGAGTTAATCAGAAATCCGCAAGCGCAGACCAGTGATTTTTGGAATATCTTCAACTCAGAACCCGTCCACATCGGATGTTTTGATGACAATGACCTCGGTGAACTGCTTGGTAAGTTGCCTGGTATGAATTTCGACCAGGGTGCAATCTCTGAACTCTGGAATGAAAGCAATGGCTATCCGGTTTTACTATTGGGGATACTCAATGTCCTTGACAATACATCCTACAGTGGAACCGTCAGTTCAAAAATCGTGTGCGATGTGGCCATCCAGGCTTTAGCTGTTTTACGGGACCAGTTAGAATCATTATGGGTTGACTGCCCTGCTTCATCACAAGATCTCTTCCTTCGGGTCATGGACGAAAAAGCTATTTTGAGATCCGGGGTCGCACAAAGCGACATCGATCGTTTGATCGAAAAAGGTTTTGTTACTCAAGCTGGAAACAAAATACAGAAACCTTGTCGGCTGCTGACCAGCTACCTGAAAGATCAGCCAAATGAAGGCAATGCATTAATGCGCCTCTTTGGCACCCCTGATAACTATCACTCTAACATGAAATCGGTTTTTGAGCGGCGAATTGATCATATTGCAGGTATTGACCCTGAGTTAAAACGTTATCTTGAGCGAGCCATTGGTGACCTACCCGATTATCCGAGTGTCTTTATGACCAACATCCGAGGAATCGTCGATCGTGTCTTTGAGCTTATCTGGGCTGCTGAGTTACCGGGCAGAAGCATCCCTGCTGACTGGTTAAATTACTGGCAGTCCAATAATGAAAGCATCTATGGCCTGACGTCGGGATTCCCTCAGGGAGGGAAACGAGTCTATTTGTTGAAATTAATGACAGGCACTGAAAACTGCTCACCTAGGGCGTTAAAAATTAGCAAAACGACGTTTTATCTGATCAATTCAACGCAAAGTTTTGGTGATTTTGGGCAACATCAGAATGGCGCAATTATTAACAAGGGGACTGCCTATCCGATATTCCTGCTATGTCTGGAGCTGGCTGCCTCAGTGACGAGAGAGCTACGCTAACCAGCTTTGGTTTGTTATTTCCCGAGGGCAGCAGATTTGTGCTGCCTGTTACACCCACTATACCCGGTTACATCACCACTATCAGCTACCGTCTTGAGCGTCAAGCTGCTGTAGCGTAATTCTCGTCATACTTTTGCTGTTTCATCACAACACCGTAGCAGATGTGTACCAGCTTTCTCATCACCCCACCCAGCGCTGACATCTTCGCTTTTCCCGCCGCCAGAAGGCGGTCATAAAACTGTTTGAGTAGAGGGTTGTGTTTGACGGCAACTATTGCAGCCATAAAGAGTTTGGCTCTCACTTCTGGAGGACCATTCTTTGAGAGTCTTGTTCTGCCGCGGACAGAGCTTCCTGAACGTTTTTCCTTAGGGACAACCCCCACCCAGGATGCTGCCTGTTCTGCACTGATGAAGTGATTTCCCCTCAGGACTACCAGCATTGTACTCCCGACTGCTGACCCTATCCCTTTTATCGACGTCAGGTATTCCATATCCCGTTTCAGCTCAGGATGGTTATCGATATGGTTATCAATCAGCGCTTGTACCACCTGCAGTTCGTTGTTCAGCACCTGAAGTATCTTTCTGACAGAGGCTTCAACCAGCAATGAACATCGCGTTGAGAGAAGTTTCTCGAGTCGGCTTTGTTCACGACCCACATCGTGTACCAACGCATCACGTCTGCTGAGGAGTGCTTTCAGTTCCTGGATAGCGGGAGAAGGGGGCTGCCACACATCCGGCTGACGCATAGCACCATACCGGGCTAAAACGTCAGCATCGACAGTATCATTTTTAGTGAGGATACCCATGCCCTGAGCAAAGGCACGGACGCGAGCAGGATTGGCAATGATGACGCGTACCGCCCGCTCATAAAGGCCGTAAGCCAGATGTTCATGGTAAGTGCCCGTTGACTCCATCACCACCTGAACATCCGCGGGAGCGACTTTCTGCTTTGCCAGCCATTCCAGAACGCTGACTGCGACATCAGGTCCGTTAGTCAGTATTTTGGTTTTCTTGCGACCTTCCGGGCCATCTGGCCTGAGGCATAAGTCTATTTTGCTTTTTCCGACATCAATACCTAACTGAATCATACGTGTCTCCTTTCACATATAACCATCACGCCCATTTTCCTTGTTCATGCGGAGTCTATGCTCCTGGCTACCGTTCAAAGTTGATGCTGGCGTGAAAGGTGAAACAGGGGATCTCAGCTGTAAGACAAGGTCTGACCTTATAGGACGTACCAGATTCACCCTGTTTCAGGTGATGGTAGCTAACCATCACCCACTACCTAGTTCAAGATACAAGTGACGTACTCAATTAAAATATCTGTCCCATAGTCTCGTTCAGTTAAATCTCTTATTATCCATTGATTAGGGATCGAGTTACTAAAAACCTTGTACGAAAAAGTTTCTCTGATGTGGTTATTATCTCTTTTCGGAAATCTATTCTTATACATCTACCCTCCTTTCTCGGCCCAAAAGATATAAGGATTTAGTAAGGATTAGCACGATAGATACGTTATCTGCTAGCTGCATACTACAGTGCCCCGGAAGGCTTGCAATGAAACTTGGCATTTCTTTCTATATATTCTCGAAAAATTATTTCTCCCATTTTGTAATGGCGTCCGTCGTATGTTGAAGAATTTAGATTATAGGTAGACCTTTTACAGAAAAAAACAAAAGCCCCCTTGCAATAGCGGGTCACAGGACGTGAATTATTTGGTAGAGGCTCGCCATTAAACTCATTATATTCCCAGCAACCTATACTTCCATAAGAACCTGGTGAAATCTCAGTTAAGTCTTCCGCAACGTCATTATGCCGCATACAGTTTGGTATCCCTATGCTTGGAATATTATCCACTTCTAACCAAAAATAATTCCATTCTGAAGAAAATCCGAATGACTCAAAACATAATTTAAGTGGCTTGATGAGTTCTACACTTTTTTCATCAACATGAAGTGCTATGAACCCTGGTTCGGCTGCCTTACTTATACCTGTTAGGTCATTGCCTCCACCATCAGGATAGAACATATGATTTAAGTTACTGTTTTTGGAAAGCAATGACAATATGGATATTATATCTTCTTGATTTTCCCATTCAGCTCTTTTGGGTGAACCTACTGGGAATAATTTATTTAAAAACCATTGCCATTCAGCCTGATTCCTTTCGTGAAAATGCTCAGTAAAATATAACCACCGATTAATTGATGACGTAAAATCATCAAGAGATGGTCTTAATTCTGGGCTGTTCTGAGTTGCCGCTAATAGAAATTCATCTAATGGTGAGAAAAAGACATTAGAGTGAAAGTTACTTAAAGCTAATGAACTGTTGGGATTGTATTGACCATCGAAGCCAAGGTTCTGTTTAGTTAATGCAATCCATAACGATTTAGCAAGAGAAAATATGTCTGCTAACTTTCCATCTGCAGTGGATGCTGTCCTTCTCATTTCAGGTGCCATTGTAAATTTAGCACCAACATCTCTTCTCTCTGGTGTGAGATTTCCACTATCAGATGTTTTAGCCAATCCAAAGTCAGCTAAACAAAGTCTTTCGTTATAATATAAGAAATTATCGGGTTTAATATCTCTATGAGATACTCCTAACTCATGTAATTTTTTTAAAGTTTCAATTAGCCCTAGAAATGCTTTAGCAATTTTCTGTATTGTTATATCTTTAGTGAAATCTTCAAATGAAGTAGCTAATGGCATACTATACCAAGCATAATTTCGATTAAAGTCATCAGGTATATGAAAGTCGATAACGGGCACTACGCCTGTAATATTATGAAGTTGAATTATTTCTATTTCACGCCTGAATCGCTCAATTTTTTCCTGACTTCCACTTTTTAGAAATTTAATTGCGCAGCTTTGACCCGTCTCATTTTTTGCATGCCAAACTTCTCCGTTACCGCCAGCCCCTTTTTTTTCTACTAAAACCCAATTATCAAAAAGGGCTCCAGCCTCTAAAGCTTTTATATTTGCCATATATTTATATCATTAATCCAGGTTGTTTATTTTCTTTGTGGCTTGTTACTAATCAAAAGTATCTTATTCTCTGACTATACGTGGATAAGGTTGCAATTACACCATACCGTTAAGGGGCAACGTTACGATAATGCCATGTCTATGTATGCATACCGACATAAGGCTCGTGGATCTTATATTTTTCGACCATAATTCTGGAGTGTTCGGTATCGTCGGTACCATTCAAGCAAAATGGACTTCAATCTTAATAAAGACACTCCTTTAGCTTAAGCTTCCCTACCGATATATCCTCAGATATCCCCAGCCAGCCTTCAGAACGCTACCGCCATCAGAAACATCAGTTCCGGTTAAGTATCTATGTATCCAAATGCTATCAAATTTAATAAATTGTTCAAGAAGACAATCAGATAACCCCTAAATCTTGATGGGGCTGGTTATACGATTACGGAGGGAAAAGGTTCATGAACTGGAGTCAAGTAAGCTGACAGCAAATGCCCATAAGAAGCGGATTCTCTGTTAGTTCATGAAGTTATCTGGAAATGAGTTGATATTTACATTAAAAATACTCATTTAAATCAAAGATAGATTGAGAATTTCCTTTATGAACTGGATTCTCACGCAACATAAGTTAAATCACCTGTGGTGGTTAATAAGTTCATAAGTCACATCCACGTTACGATAAATCAATACGTTAGTAATTTCTGACTTCCCTCTCGTTTCTTGCGTTAGGTTCAGAGTACATTTTCTTCATAACCACAATCATTATGAGGTTAAGTCATGTACTCACTCAATCAGTTGGTTATCTCCGACTATAAACGGCAATGGATCCTGATGGACATGGCAACCTGTTTGCCATTGTTGTATCCACTCAGGTATTACATTGATCATCTTGCTCATCGTTCATTGTCCACACAGAATGCTTCGCTACAGGCTGTGAAATTCTTCTACGAATTCTGGCAGCAAAAGCATCGCGTCACGTTTTGCTACAGCTTCTATTCATCTGGCCATAATCCGGACATTGCTATCGGGGAAATGCCCGATTTTTTACTGTATCTTGAAAATGGTCGCATCATCCAGTCAAAGCGACTGCCATTTACGACGGTCTCTGAGCCCCACGGTTCTACTAACGCAGCCCGATTTAGGGCGGTGGTTCACTTTATTTCTTTTTTAATTAACACTTATATATCACCAACATTTTGTGATGATTCTCCCAAAGCATTATCACTTGTGGCTTCACGTTTACATACCCGTTTGCATCTTTGCCGGGACAACTATCGAACACTGACGACACCAAGGAAATCTTCGCAACGCAGTCACAGTAGCCAGGGATTTCAGAGCTTAACTGGTGCTATGGTGATCAGCTTGTACGGTATAATAGCCCCCTCCTCTCCCCAAAAGCATAACTGTAGTGGCACACTGAATTTGGCCACCTGAACAGAGGTGATATGCTCACCTCAGAACAACACAGGTGCACCAATGAAAAGAAGAAATTTTAGTCCTGAATTCAAACGCGAATCAGCTCAGCTGGTTGTCGACCAAAATTACACCGTCTCTGACGCTGCTAAGGCTAAGGCTATGGATGTTGGTCTTTCCACGATGACGAAATGGGTCAAACAACTGCGTGATGAGCGCCAGGGCAAAACACCAAAAGCCTCCCCCATAACTCCGGAACAAATCGAAATACGTGAGCTAAAGAAAAAGCTACAACGCATTGAAATGGAAAACGAAATATTAAAAAAGGCTACCGCGTTCTTGATGTCGGACTCTCTGAACAGTTCTCGATAATCGGGAAACTCAGGGCGCGTTATCCTGTGGTCACTCTCTGCCACGTGTTCGGGGTTCATCGCAGTAGCTACAAATACTGGAAAAAACCGTCCTGATAAACCAGACGGCAGACGGGCTGTATTACGCAGTCAGGTACTTGAGCTACATGGCATCAGCCACGGTTCGGCCGGAGCAAGAAGCATCGCCACAATGGCAACCCAGAGGGGCTACCAGATGGGGCGCTGGCAGGCTCATGAAGGAGCTGGGGTTGGTCAGTTGCCAGCAGCCGACTCACCGGTACAGGCGTGGCGGTCATGAGCACGTTGCTATCCCGAATCATCTTGAGCGACAGTTCGCCGTAACCGAGCCAAACCAGGTGTGGTGCGGTGATGTGACCTATATCTGGACAGGTAAGCGCTGGGCGTACCTCGCCGTTGTTCTCGACCTGTTTGCAAGGAAACCAGTGGGCTGGGCAATGTCGTTCTCACCGGACAGCAGACTCACTGGAAATGGCGTGGGAAACGCGCGGCAAGCCCGTCGGAGTAATGTTCCACAGCGATCAGGGGAGTCATTATACAAGCAGACAGTTCCGGCAGTTACTGTGGCGATACCGGATCAGGCAGAGTGTGAGTCGGCGTGGAAACTGCTGGGATAATAGTCCAATGGAACGCTTCTTCCGGAGTCTGAAGAATGAATGGGTGCCAGTGACGGGTTACGTAAGCTTCAGCGATGCAGCCCACGCAATAACGGGCTATATCGTTGGGTATTACAGCGCACTCAGGCCACATGAATATAACGGTAGGTTGCCACCAAACGAATCGGAAAACCGATATTGGAAAAACTCTAACGAGGTGGCCAGTTTTAGTTGACCACTACAATCAATGCTGGGGTATTAGCCTCATGATAAACTCAGAGACAATCCCGACCGACTCGGTGCCTTCTACCATTTCATTTTGCCTTGTTCCGCTCGGATGTCCTCATCTGCTGCCTGACGGAGCCAGCTGTCAGCAATATTTGCCAGCATTACCGATATCCTTGGGTATAAATGTATGCTATCTGCCCATTGTTGATACTGCTCCGCAAGGCGTCGTTCTTGGCTCCCCCCCTCATTGGGAGCTTTTGTATATACACCGCGCTTGTTATGACACTCTATGCTGAAGCCACTCTCTAGATCGCTAGAGGCGGTGTCCTCAATGACTTTGCATACAGCTGATGGCGGCCAAAAAGTCTTATTCGTGTCGCTTGGAGCATGAGCAAGAAGCTTTCCGATATGGATGTCGCAAATTTCGGTCAAATCTTTTGCCGCGGCAATACTGCGAGCTTGTGAGACCCACTCTGCGAGAATGTCAGAATCCACCTCCATTCCTTTTATTCCTGGTACTGTCTTGAATACGTTCAGCAATCTATAGGACGCGCGGGCACGTGCTTTCATTTCGTCAGTAACAACCTCTGCTGGCGCGGTACTTTCACCTCTGAACACGTGAGATAGCACATCAACAAATATGTCGGGGACACGCGCCATCAGTCTGATAATACTCAGTGACTGCTCCTCGAAACGGATGACGGGGAGATAAGCATATTCGATCTTGGCTATATCTAATTCTTGGGCATCACTCCTATTCCTCAGCTCTGTAAGTGCTTGCGAGACGTAGTACGAAAGCATTGTGCCCATATGCTTTTCCGCCTCTTCCACTTGAGAGACACCCTTGATTAAGAGAGCCTGAATCAGGTCTGTTGACAGATCCTTTAATCGCATATGCACGAGGCCGAGCACGTCAATATCTCGGTTGTGCTGGCGCAACTGTTCAATGGCGTACAGCAATTGATCGAGTGTGCCGTGAATAGGAAGCAAATAGATCTGTGTCCAATACAGTTCGCGTATTTGGCTTCCCAAGCTGTCGAGCAGCGACCATGTCGCCTCGTCTTGCGGCCAGCCAAGTATCAACCGAACCTTAGTCGGCTCGTCTTGAACGTGGGCTAGTACCCGCTCGGAGAAAGCTTCCTTCCATTGATCGCCAAAACGTGCGGCACCTGCTGCAGATATGTTAAAAGCCAGCTCTTTCAGGGCACCATGATTGAATGTGCCATGGAGTAACTCAATCATCTGCCCCATTGAAATCGAGGTATGCCGGAGCGTTGGACCAATAAGATTCGGGAGTTTGACCATCAGAGCTAGCCGCAAGATACCCTTCACACCGTCCCGAATGAGAACTCGTTCCAATACTTCCTTACGTATTTCATCAAAGTCCGTAAATGTGCCGCCCCCAGCTTGGTACTTTCCGATGTGCGGTAACCAGTCGTCGAAAGCTTGTCGATCCTTTACCAGAGGATCAGCGGGGCGATGGCGCTCAACAACCTCAGCAATCGACGCTCGCTCTTCGGGCTTCATCGCCCAGTCAGAATCGGAGAAATAGTTGTGACGCGCAGCTTCTTCTTGGAGAGCATGCCAGACCTTACATCCTTCATCGGTCTGATAGGAATCTAGATAGTTGTCGACTTGGGCAAGTACCGATGCGCGACTGCCAGTCTGGAAAGCCCCGAAAGAGCCGATCAGCACTGTGATACGATCTTCGTCATTGCCAGCCGAAGCCAATGCGCGGTTGACAATCGCAGCCTCAAAGTCCCATACCAAGCCAAACGTCATTTCCTCGGTAACCTTTGGTGCAAGGTCTCTAATTTTCGGGTGATGCGTCCGCGAGGATGAGTCGTGTTGTCTTGGCAGCAATTTGACCAGCAATTGCCAGCCCACCTCAGGGTAAGCACCCAAAATCGCATCTAAGCATGCGATTCTCCGTTCCTGTGGTGCATAGGTGTTTGGAGACCAGCTGAGAAGAATCGCGCGTAAACTGTTAATCGGACGGTTGACGAGATTGGAATCGGGCTCCGGGTCAATTTCGGCGAGCTTGGCTAGCACGAGAGCTGCACGGTTCAAATACTTCGGGTCCCAAGCTATAGCCTCAAGACCCCAGAGGAATTTAATATGTGGGCTCGACGGCCCAAAAATGCTGCCATCCTCTTTCCCAAAAATTTCTACCAGTTCGTCAGGGGAGCCCTCGAGGATAGACTCGAGGGCCGTCAAAAAAGGGTTTGGAGCTGCCTCCGCAAAAAGCGCAGCTTGGTCCCCCAGTCGAATAATGGAGTGGTGGCTTCTTCCCCAGTCAGGCAAAGCAGCTACGACCTCATCTACGTATTGTTGGGGCGACTTACCGTTGATATGAAGTCCGGCAACGCCATGCATGGATGCGATAATTACCAGAGTTAACGCCAAACCATCCCGTAACCAATTGCTGTAGTCTGCCGGTGCTGCATAGGTGAGAGTGAATTTCTCGTTGCGTTCAGGGGGGGGCGCAACATGACTAAAAACCTTTACGATAGCGTCACGAAGGCGATTGAGATCTGCATCGGTGACCTGCTGGCCGTAAAAGTAGAACGCATCTACTGGTGCGCGTGTCTGCCAGACCTCTGCAACTTTATCGATCGGACGGTCGGATAGTGCCAACATCGGCATCAGCACACTGTCCAAATCGGTGTAGGAGTTAAACCCGCCCAGCTCCTTCAGCAAATCACAGTCCATCTGCACATTGGAAGACCATCCACCTGCAAGAAATGCCGATTTGAGCGCGGCAGCCTGAAATATCCACTCGGGCTGCACGGGGGCACCATTAGGAATTAGCCGCTTCAGAATCGTCAAGCTGCGCCCACACCGTTGAGCGAGTTCATACCCCTGATCTCGGTCGAGTCCCATAAGCACAAAACCTTCAGCCATGCTGCTGGCAGAGGGGCGCTCTAGTGGTTGGTACTTGCGAGCATGCGCGCCAGTTGCTGCAGACAGCGTAGGGCAATTCACGCTAAGTACACCAGCGAGTGTCTCAGCGCCTTTGGTTGCAATAAAAACCAGACACGACTTTCTGCTCAACTCGCGGGCGGCTGATTCGGTACGCACGATTAGCGTTCTCGATTCAAGCAAAACGCGCTTTTCAGGCTCGGTGCTACGGATTGCCGCAACTGCGAAAGCAACTACGTCTTCTGCTGTTTCTGCACCAATCAAGATGGTACCGGACGGGCCGAGGAGTTTGGTTATGAGCTCGCCCGCAGCTTTCTGCCTGTCACCAATGACAACCTTTTCACTAAGCCTAGGAGTGAACTGGTTACTAAACTCTTCCCAGTACTCATCAGTGCTTAGCGCGCCTTCTTTCGGCGCATTTCCGAGCACATTCCGAGCATACTTGGCCGCAACGGCAGGGTGGCTGTCGAGCCAGTGTACCAGCGTCACCGCATCAATGTACTTAACCTCTCGCCACTTGCCCTCAGCCCTGCGTTCGTCCTCCCATTTGGTCAGCATCTCTCGTGGTGTGTCCCACGCTTCGAGATTGACCAATACAAATGCATTTTCGGTCATGATTTCAGAAGCAGTCTTCTCTGTACGCTTTCCGTAGTCTTTTGACGCCTTAGCAGCTCCGGCACCAGCTCCGAATTCCCACTTAGACTTGCCGGCTGGTACAAATCCAACGGCTTCAACGGTTTCCAAGTCGCCATCCCAGCCTCTGACTTGACCTACGTCTCCGCCGGGGAACCGGAAACGATAGCGATTAGCATCTGGGATGGTTGCACGAATAAGGTCGGCGACCATATCGATCAGCAATGCACGAGCGTCGGTACGTTTCGCCCACGTAACAAGATCTTTTTCATCGATCCACTGCATCTTCACTTCCTGTATTGGGTTCAGTTCATTTAAATTGCCAATCTGGATCTGCTTTTTGAATTGGCGGGAGCGAATTATTCTTAAATAGTTGTTAAGAGAAATATGAACATAGTCAATATTTTATCTGAGATCCGATCTAGCATTCATCGATTAGATAGAGGATTTATCAATATTAACAAGTTGTAATAACATATGTTCAAGTGGTTTCAATGATGGGTCAGAACTTGGTCTATAAACAATACTATTGGGGTCAGTTCCTGCCTGATAAGTATCATGTCCATGTATGTAAAGAGCAAAATCTGTTCTCATGTTGAAAAGTAACTCACAAACATTCATCTGCCAACCATTAATGATATAGTTGATTATTTTTTTGTGAGATTCATCTGATATGTTTTCAATTACGGAGAAATGCCCATCAATAATTCCTTGCATGCAATTAATCACAGTCTTATAGTCTTTAATAAAAAAATGGTTTTCTGAGAAATTTAAAACCCAACGGCCGTTAGTGAGTTGATTAAATGATACTTTTCCTTTGATATCAATATTCCCTGCCCCTTTGGTTTTATCCGATGCTCCAATGAAAAAAGATGAATAATAAGCCTTTATACCACCGCCTTTGGAAAAATATGATGGCTGATATAGTGATTCACCATGGTGACCTTCAACCTCACCAACAAAGGCATAATCGCTAGTGCCGTCAGATATAGCGACCAATAAATCTGTGTTTTTAATTATATCGCTTTTTTTTAATGTATTTATAAGCACACCATCTGTCTGCAATTTATTAGGAAGTAAATATTTGGTTTTTTCAGTTAAAATAATTTTTCTATAGTCAACCTGGGAGGTGTCCTTACCAACTTTAAGAACTACCATTTTTTTAATTTGAAAATCGTGAATATTGTATCCTTCCAGAATGAGATTGCAAAATTCCTTGAAGATTTTCTCACCATTTGTACTGAGAAAAAAATCCTCCATTAAATATTCAAAAGCATGATTTGTAATGGTATTTTTCATTCTCTGAAAAATACCGCCTTCCCTAGGGGTAATGCTGATCAGTTAAGGATCAGTTGAACGATCCAATAGCTGTGTAAGAATCCGGAAGTGTTCTTCATTTCCGGATTTTTTATGCGTATCTCTCAGGCCATCGACCTCGTTTCACGTTACGATTCGACCCGTAATCCTTTGACTTCTCTTGGCGACTTTCTTGACCCAGAACTTATTGCCCGTTGCCTTGCTGAGTCCGGCGTGGTCACCCTGCGTAAACGCCGTCTTCCTCTCGAAATGATGGTCTGGTGCGTTGTCGGCATGGCGCTTGAACGTAAGGAGCCGCTTCATCAGATTGTCAATCGGCTGGATATTATGCTGCCCGGTAACCGTCCCTTTGTTGCTCCCAGCGCGGTTATCCAGGCCCGACAGCGGCTCGGAAGTGACGCCGTTCGACGGGTGTTCACGCACACCGCTCACTTGTGGCACAACGCTGTGGCGCATCCCCACTGGTGTGGATTGACGTTACTGGCGATGGATGGCGTCGTCTGGCGCACACAGGAAACACCTGAAAATGATACCGCCTTCCCGCGCCAGACTTACTGCGGCCAACCTGGCCCCTACCCGCAGGTCAAAATGGTCTGTCAGATGGAGCTGACCAGCCATCTGATAACCGCAGCAGCCTTCGGTACGATGAAAGACAGCGAATATACCCTGGCTGAGCAACTGATAGACCAGACCGCAGATAATACGCTGACGCTGCTCGATAAAGGGTATTACTCATTAGGGTTGCTGAATGCCTGGAAGCGTGCGGGAGAACACCGACACTGGATGATACCGCTTAAGAAAGGTACCCGTTACGAGGAGGTCCGGAAACTGGGAAAAGGCGATCATCTGGTACAGTTGAAAACTACGCCACAATCCCGCAAAAAATGGCCGGGACTGAGTACAGAAGTGACAGCCCGATTACTGACCTATAGCCGTAAAGGAAAAATCTATCAGTTACTGACTTCGATGACTGATGGCATGCGTTATCCGGGAGGTGAAATGGTTGAGCTTTACAGTCACCGTTGGGAAATCGAGTTGGGTTACCGTGAAATCAAACAGACAATGCAACTGAGCAGACTGACACTGAGAAGCAAAAAACCGGAACTTGTGGAGCAGGAGTTATGGGGTGTGCTGCTGGCGTATAATCTCGTGAGATATCAGATGATTAAAATGGCCAGTCAACTGAAAGGTTACTGGCCAAATCAGCTGAGCTTCTCAGAATCCTGCGGGCTGGTCATGAGGATGTTGATGACGCTTCAGGGTGCATCGCCGGGTCGTATCCCTGAACTACTGCGAGATCTGGAGAGTATGGGACAGATGGTGAAGCTGCCGATAAGAAGAGAAAGAACCTTCCCGAGAGTGGTGAAAGAAAGGCCTTATAAATATCGAAAAGCGAAGAAAAACAGCCAGTCAGTTGCTTAACTGACTGGCATTACTTCCCTAGGGGCACCTTTGTATTCGCTAAGACTTAATTCGTTTTCCGTCCAAGGAACGGAAATAGTTATCTGGTATCGTAGTGTTTTTATAATTGCATAGTAAAACATGGCCCAATAGTTTTCTGGTTTATTTATAATACCAAACGCGGAACTAGGTAAAACTATTGATTTTATTGGATTTCTTAGATTGCTCATAAATACTCCATAGTAAAGAATAAAGCCACAATAAACCAGCTAGCCAAATATCAAAGCAGTACATCTTCAGTGATCTTACTGGCAGCACTAAAGGTTTCATTCTATGCCGGGGTCAACTTATATTCAGGGCTGTTTTGTCGAGCTTCTGTGGTGTTAACGCCTCAACATCTCTTCAGAAAGGAAAAACGTGCTGTATGCATATATTGCTGAATCACCTTCCAGCGCTTTGGCTGTAAACCTGATATGCCCAGCCCACTGGTACAGCGAACAGGCGATCAAGATGATTCGGTATAACTATGTGCTCCTGCCTACCGCGTTTATATCTGTGTACCGGTTGCTCGTAACTGACAAGCCTCAGTTCTACCTAAAAGCGGTCTACTTACATTATCAGTTGGCCAAATTCATTAAACCACTACACTTTGACAACGCTACCGCCCTCAGAGATATCAGTTCTGATTAAGTATTGATGTATCTAAATGTTACCGAAATTCATAAATTGTTCAAGAAGACAATCAGATAACCCCTAAAAGTTGATGGGCCTGGTTATGCGAATAGTTCATGAACTGGAGTAAAATGAGCTGACAGAAAATGCCCATAAGAAGCGGATTCTCTGTTAGTTCATGAAGCTACCTGGAATTGAGTTGGTATCCACATTAAAAGTATTCATTTAGAACAATTAGATATAGCATATTTACCTTATGAACTGGATTCTCGATCAACATAAGTTAAATTAAATATGGACTAGTAGATAACGCTCTTGCTGCTGCGAACCCACGCAAACTTACCCTATGGATTGTGGATTCACTTCCTCCACAAATTGCGATATCTGCCAATACAACACGAAAATTGGTCGCTGGGAAATGAAGGTACAAATCAGCGCGGTCTGGAGCATTGCCGCTCGCCCCGCTTTCTTGTAACCTCCCTTGCTACAAGCCTAATCCTGAACACAAAAATCTGAAACTACCGGACGTTACATGACAGCTCATACTTCTAAAGATCCTTTGCATGGCGTAACACTTGAAATGCAAGTCAATGCGTTGGTTGCCCGTTTTGGCTGGGTTGAGTTGGGTAAACGGATCAACATCAATTGCTTTAAAAGCGATCCAAGCGTCAAATCCAGTTTAAAGTTTCTGCGTCGGACACCTTGGGCGCGTGCCGAAGTTGAAGCTCTGTACCTTGATTCCCTGGACGGTTCCGCTCCCGTAAAATCAGATGATAGCGCTGCTGATCCCTGGGCTAATAGTCGCAAAAATAAGAGCTAACCAACGTGAAAAAGCCAGTCGTACTTATTGCCGCTGCGCTTCTATTTGTCAGTTGCGCGTCTAAACCACCGAGTTCGCTTGTCACCCCGCTTCCTCCTGTTAAACCGCCGCTTCCGGCGAAATCGCAGCAGAATAAGGAACCCATGCGCGGTGTTTGGCTGGCGACCGTCTCCCGCTTGGATTGGCCGCCGATAGCATCCGTCAATGCCAGTAGCCCTGCGATCCGCATAACTCAGCAGCAGGAAGCGCTGACAGGCAAGCTGGATAAATTGAAAAGTCTCGGTATCAATACCGTATTTTTTCAGGTTAAGCCTGATGGTACCGCGCTCTGGCCTTCTAAAATATTGCCCTGGTCAGATATGCTAACGGGCAATATTGGTGAGGATCCGGGCTACGATCCGCTCAAGTTCATGCTGGATGAAGCGCACAAACGTGGTATGAAAGTCCATGCCTGGTTTAATCCCTATCGCGTCTCCGTTAACACGAAGCAGTCAACTGTGACGAAGCTAAATCGCACCCTGTCGCAAAATCCGGCCAGCGTATTTGTGTTACATCGTGACTGGATTCGCACGGCAGGCGATCGCTTTGTGCTCGACCCAGGTATCCCAGAAGCACGAAACTGGATCACCAGTATCGTGGCTGAAGTCGTGGCGCGTTACCCTATTGATGGTGTGCAGTTTGATGACTACTTCTATGCAGAATCATCCGGCTCGATGCTTAACGATGGTGAAACCTTTAAAAAACAGGGTCAGGGATTTGGCTCAAAGGCAGACTGGCGGCGGTACAATACACAGCTGTTAATTGAGCAGGTGTCGCGCACTATCAAGCAACTGAAACCTGAGATTGAATTTGGCGTCAGCCCAGCGGGCGTATGGCGCAACAGGTCACACGATGCAGCAGGTTCCGACACGCGAGGTGCGGCCGCTTACGATGAAGCGTATGCTGATACCCGCCTGTGGGTGCAACAAGGGCTGCTGGATTACATTGCCCCGCAGATCTACTGGCCCTTCGCGCGCGATGCGGCTCGCTATGATGTCTTGGCAAAATGGTGGGCGGATGTGGTGAAGCCCACAAATACGCGTCTCTATATTGGCGTTGCGCTGTATAAAGTGGGTGAGCCTTCAAAGAATGAGCCTGACTGGACGATAAATGGCGGCGTGCCGGAGCTGAAAAAGCAGCTCGATTTGAACGAGTCTATTCCGCAAATCAACGGGACGATTCTGTTCAGAGAGAACTATCTCAATCAACCACAAACCCAAGAAGCGGTTAATTACCTCAGAAACCGCTGGAATCCAATTTAACGAACGGCAGAGGCTTCAAAACCTCTGCACCTACCTCTGGTACTGATTCATGCCTGAATCAAGCGCTTAAATAATAATTGCTGAATATCTTGTCGGTGAGCAAGAAGAGCGTGGACGGTAACCAGATTATTTTCGATTGAATAGAGGACTCGATATCCTCCCGAAGTATTATATTCCCTGTATTTTCCGCACCCGATTTTTAACAGTTCTGGGCTGATCTGACAGCTCAACGGAAACTGCCGGATTTTACTCTCAAATTGGTCCAGAATTTCATTGATCACCGGGCCGGGTTCTACATCAACACGGCGGAGATGGCTGACAATATCGCTGATACAGACTCTGACCGTCGAGGTGTATTCTATCGTTACTCTCGGTTCTTCCATTTAGCGTCCCTTCCTGATGACATTGTCAGTTCAGAATTCCAGCCCATCCAGCAATTGATCCCTGCTGAACACTTTTCCTTCAGCTTTATCTTTCTCAGACAGCGTTAGAAGCTTCAGCAGTGCAATAGCATTTTCCCGTTCCTGCTGTTGATCGTAGGATTCAATAACGTAGGCAGGAACGCCATTCTGGGTCACCAGAATAGGTTCAGCGAGGTCAAGCGTGGCTGCGTTTTTCTTTATATAGCTAATCGTTTCGATCTTCATGATGCTTTCCTCCTGATATCGGTTTCAGTCTTAATTTAGTCTTTATATAGACTGAAAACAATGTGTAAAGCATGATCATGCCTCTCTCTTACTTGTGGTTTTCTCCCTGATCGCTATAGCTAAACGTGCTGTTTATCCCTCTTATTGCCGCTTTTTCGGTTCAAGAATTCTGCGGTAGGCGGATTTTTTTTGCTTATTTAATAAGCATGTAAAGTAGCTATGACATCATGATTCGTAAAAAACCAATCAACCAGTTGATTTTTATGTGAAAAAATAAAAGTTTCGAAACGAAATAAATCATTGAGTCGGTGACTGAAAAAACCTATATTGGCCGCGTTTTTCTTATAGTAGTTACGTGTTTAATTCATTTATTCAACTGTGGTTGCCTGCGAGCTCACGGTTGTAGGAGAGATATGATGACGGATAAAGTCCGTATTGACAGTTTAGGTGCGAATTCATTAAACGGAAACAATGAAACCTATTTGGCAAGACAAGCTGAATTTGAATCGAACGTGAGGAGTTATCCACGCAAATTGCCTCTGGCAATTGCGAAAGCCGAAGGCGTGTGGATCACCGATGTTGAGAATAATCAATATCTTGACTGTCTGGCTGGGGCGGGAACGCTGGCGCTTGGACATAACCATCCTGACGTGCTGCAAAGCATCCAACGTGTCATTACTAGCGGCTTGCCGTTACATACACTCGATCTGACAACACCGTTGAAAGATCAGTTCTCCGAATATCTGCTTTCCTTATTGCCTGGTCAGGGCAAAGAGTACTGCCTCCAGTTTACGGGCCCTTCTGGTGCCGATGCTGTTGAAGCTGCGCTGAAACTGGCAAAAAAATACACCGGTCGTGCTGGTGTGATCAGCTTCTCCGGTGGCTACCACGGCATGACGCATGGCGCGCTGTCGGTAACGGGTAACCTGTCACCTAAAGAAGCCGTCGACGGCATGATGCCTGAAGTCCAGTTTATGCCTTATCCGCATCAGTACCGCTGCCCGCTGGGCATTGGCGGTGAAGCTGGCGTGAAAGCATTGACCTACTACTTTGAAAACCTGATCAACGACGTTGAGAGTGGCGTACGCAAACCGGCGGCGGTCATTCTGGAAGCCGTTCAGGGTGAAGGCGGCGTTAACCCAGCACCTGTCGAGTGGTTACAGCGCATCCGTAAAGTCACGCAGGAACACGGTATTCTGCTGATCATCGACGAAGTTCAGGCTGGTTTTGCACGTACAGGTAAATTCTTCGCCTTTGAACACGCTGGTATTGAGCCTGACATCATCGTGATGTCTAAAGCAGTAGGTGGCGGCTTGCCATTAGCTGTGCTGGGTATCAAGAAGCAGTTCGATGCCTGGGCCCCGGGTCACCATACCGGTACTTTCCGTGGTAACCAACTGGCGATGGCAACCGGCCTGACGACGCTGAAGCACCTCAAAGACAATCAGGTAGCAAACAAAGTCGCTGAGCAAGGTGAATGGCTGAAAGCCAAACTGGCTGAGCTACAAAAACGTTATCCGGTGATCGGCCACATTCGCGGTCTGGGATTAATGATCGGGATTGAGATTGTTAAGCCTAATGAAGCGCAGGATCACATGGGTTGCTATCCGGCTGACGGTGAGCTGTCTGCCCTGTTGCAGAAAAAATGCTTTGAAACGGGTCTGATTCTGGAGCGCGGTGGCCGTCATGGTTGCGTTCTGCGTCTGCTGCCTTCCCTGCTGATCAGCAATGCTGAATTGGAAATTTTCCTGGATAAATTTGAAAACGCCCTGCTGTCTGCTGGCGTGAAGCCAGTCTGAGTGGAGCGAATGACCACGATGTCCCAATTAGTGGAAACAGAAGCAGTGGAAACAAAAATCAACCCGATTCTGGCCTCTTCTGCACAGAGTATCGAAGCCTATCAGGAAGCGATTACGCAGAGTAGCCAAGCCGTCATGCAGTGGCTGCAACAACCTGAGATGTATCAGGGCAAAACCGTTGCTGAACTGCGTGAACGCATCACGCTGGATTTTAATCCGCAGGGCCTGGGTAACCAGGCCGCTATCGAGCGTGCGATTGAGTACTTTTTGAAAGACAGCCTGTCGGTGCATCACCCACAGTGTGTCGCTCACCTGCACTGCCCGAGTCTGGTGGTCAGTCAGGCGGCGGAAGTCTTGATTAACGCCACGAACCAGAGCATGGACTCTTGGGATCAAAGCCCGTCAGCGACCATCATCGAGATGAAGCTGATTGAATGGCTGCGTACTCAGGTTGGCTACCAGTCTGGCGATGCTGGTGTATTCACCAGTGGTGGCACCCAGAGTAACCTGATGGGGCTGATGCTGGCGCGTGATGCCTTCTTTGCCCGTCAGGGACATTCGATCCAGCAAGATGGATTGGTTGGTAACCTGAAGAAAATTAAAGTGTTCTGTTCTGAAAATGCCCATTTCTCGGTGCAAAAGAACATGGCTTTACTGGGTCTGGGTTATCAATGCGTTACGCTGGTGAAAACCGATCGCTTCGCGCGGATGGATCTGAACGATTTAGCGGAGAAAGTGGCGCAGGCCAAGGCTAACGGCGAGCAGATTCTGGCGATTGTGGCGACGGCCGGTACCACTGATGCGGGTGCGATCGATCCTTTACGGGCGATTGCAACACTGGCGGCAGAACATCAGATTTGGGTACACGTTGATGCAGCCTGGGGCAGCGCACTGCTGCTGTCCGAGAAGTATCGCGATTATCTGGACGGCATTGAATTGGTGGATTCCATTACGTTGGATTTCCACAAACAATTCTTCCAGACCATCAGCTGCGGCGCTTTCTTGTTGAAAGAAGCACGTCACTATGAGCTGATGCGCTATCAGGCGGCTTACCTGAACTCTGAGTTCGATGAAGCGCAGGGCGTCCCTAATCTGGTGTCGAAATCATTGCAGACGACGCGCCGTTTTGATGCGCTGAAACTGTGGATGGGTCTGGAAGCATTGGGTCAACAGCAGTACGCGGCGATCATCGATCACGGCGTTACGCTGGCACAGCAGGTTGCACAGTATGTGGATGAACATGCCTCGCTGGAATTGGTGATGCAGCCACAGTTGGCAAGCGTTCTGTTCCGTTTCCGCCCGCAGCAGCTGGCGACAGCGGATGACGCGACTATCGCATTACTTAACCAACGCATTGGCGATGCATTGCTGGAATCAGGTCGTGCCAACGTAGGTGTCACCGAATTTAACGGTGTTACCTGCCTGAAACTGACGTTGCTGAACCCAACGGTCAGCTTGGACGATGTCAAAGTTCTGCTGGATCTGGTTGAAAGCACGGCACAGCCTCTGCTGACTGCGTAATTCCCCTGCTTTACTGCATCGTGAAAAGCCGATAGCAATAATAGGTTATCGGCTTTTTACGTTCTACACCGCCACCTTGAAAAACGTCTCAGAGCAGGCCAATTAATGCGCCAGGATGCGGGGAAAATTAATACGAATATCCCGGCTTTTTCGGCAACGTATCCAACTGCGGTTTGATAAACGGGTCGTAAACGTCATCTTTCCAGCGCTCCGGCTGGATTTCGTTTAACGCGACAGAAAGCGATTCGTCGGAGGAACCGAAATGTTTCTTCAGGACCGCAGCAAGATCTTCCGCGACGGCTTTCTTCTCTTCTTCAGACAGATTCCTTGGGAAGTGTTTGACATCGATATGGGGCATGGAATAGTCCTTTTCAGTGATGAAACAGCACGTTGGTTAAGCTAGCCAGTGAGTTAAGATAGCTAGTGCGCATGAAGACGGCAATAGTATAGTTCGCCCGATGATAAACAATCCGCTTGAGACAAATTGGCCTAAACTCATCGAAGTGTGTCATTCAGGCCACTGTTAGCGATCTGCCAGATTCTTATACTGCTCCTGTTTGGCGCGTAACAGCGCTGCCAGTTAACCGGATATGGGAGCAATAAGATGAAAATAACGCAGATTCGCAATGCGACATTACGACTGGAATTTGGTGGGAAAACGTTTCTGATTGACCCGATGTTGGCACCAAAGGCGACCTATCCCGGCTTCCCGGGAACGGCAAATGCACATCTGCGTAATCCACTGGTCGATCTTCCTCTGCCTATGGCGACAATTCTGGATGTTGATGCCGTAATTGTGACGCATACGCACCTCGACCATTGGGATGATGCAGCCATCGACGCTATCCCGAAAACGATGCCGATCTTTAGCCAAAATGCGCAGGATGCTGACCTCATTCGGCAGGCGGGGTTTACCTCTGTGTGTGTACTAGATGAGCAGACGGAATATGACGGTATAACGCTGATCAAAACGTCTGGCCAGCACGGTTCTGATGAAACCTATGCTAATCCACAGATGGCGGAACGACTGGGTGATGTCTGCGGGATTGTCTTTCGACATGCGCATGAGAAATCGTTTTATCTGGCTGGCGATACCGTCTGGAATCAGCATGTTATTGCTGCACTGACGCATCACACGCCCGATGTGGTGGCGCTGAATATCGGCAATGCGGTCATTCCCGGTTTCGGTTCTATTATCATGGGAAAAGAGGATGTACGGCGTGTGCATCAGCTCGTACCCAATGCGACGATAGTCGCAACACATATGGAAGCGGTGAACCATTGCCTTCTGAGTCGTGCTGAACTGCGTGACTATCTGCATGAAGAAAAGCTTCAATCCGTCGCGCACGTACCGAACGATGGCGAAAGCGTGCAATTCTGAACCGGACAGTAACCGGAACCTATTGATTATTTGATGAGGGCTATTATGGCTGTGCTAACCGTTGCGGTGATTGTCTCCGAGAATTTTAGCCCGTTTCATTTATCCATACCGAGTATGGTTTTCAGCGACATGCTCTATGAAGAAAAACAATTTGAGCTCTTTTTCTGTGCGGAAACGCCGGGCATGGTGGCATCAGAACACGGGTTTTCTATCAACGTTGAACACGGTTTTTCCGCGTTGGAGAAAGCCGACCTTATCGTAGTCCCGCACTGGAGCCATCCAGAGACGCGCCCTTCTGCACCGCTTCTGGATGCGTTACGCGCTGCCGCAACCCGTAAAGCACAGATCGCCGGATTATGTTTGGGGACTTATGTGCTGGCTTATGCCGGATTGCTAGATGGCCGCCGCGCCTCGACACACTGGGCGTTTGAGCAGGATTTTATCGCTCGCTTTCTTCATGTGCAGTTGGATACCAACGCGCTCTATGTCGAAGACGAACATCTGATTACGTCTGCGGGAACGGTGGCAGCAATAGACTGCTGCCTTCATCTGGTTCGTCAACATTGCGGCAGCACTATCGCTAACCGTGCCGCCCGCCGTCTGGTGATCCCACCTTACCGTGAAGGTGGACAGGCTCAGTTTATTGAACATCCGGTGCCGGAAAATACGCGGGATAGTAAAATCAATCAGCTGCTGGACTATCTGCGTAGCCATCTCCGTTCGCCCCACTCTTTGGATGCGCTGGCAAGCCGCGTGCAGATGAGCCGCAGGACATTTACCCGACATTTCTTCCGAGCCACAGGCATGACGGTTAGCGACTGGTTAACGGCGGAACGGCTTCACCATAGCCAGGCATTGCTAGAGTCGACCTCTCACTCCATCGAAGCGATTGCGGATAGCGTGGGTTTTCAGTCAGTAGTCACTTTTCGACAGCAATTCAAACAGCGTTTTAGAGTGAACCCGACCGACTGGCGTAAAACGTTTCAGGATAAAAGAAGCACCCGCTGATGTTCAGCGTCTGCCGAAAAATAGCCAGATCATTATATTATTGGTGAAGATACGGATTGCCACCTATCCTTAAAGTGTGATGATGCTCACAGTCATCAATACCACGAACACAACACTTCACTGACAAACACACGCCCTTTCTGACTAACGTTAATCGTCCATCGTTACTCTCTGTTTATCCACGATAAAACATGGAGAACCCATGCAAACGCATAATACGAAGCTGATTATCTTCAGCGATCTCGATGGATCGTTGCTCGATCATGAGACTTATCGGTGGGATGCCGCACAGTTGTGGCTGACACGGCTGGCGAATGAGGGAATTCCACTGATTATCACCACCAGTAAAACGGCGGCTGAAGTTGAGCCCTTACGGCGGGCGCTCGGGCTGGAACCGTATCCCTATATTGCGGAAAACGGTGCCATTGCCGTGCTGCCGCCGACATGGCAATCACATCCTGATTATCCAAGGAAGAGGATGGGTGCTGGGTATTCCGTTATCCGCACTCAGTTGGAGTCGCTGCGCGCATCCGGTTTCCGTTTCAAAGGCTTTGGCGATATGAGCAGTACGGAAATAGCAGAAATGACGGGATTAACCGAGCAAGACGCCCAGCGAGCGCAAGAGCGAGAAGCCACTGAACCGCTGCTGTGGCTGGACGAGCAAAATGCCCTACCGCGTTTTTGCCAGTTATTAGCAGAGGCGGGTCTGATTCTGACCCAAGGTGGTCGCTTTTATCACGTCATGAGTGCTCAGACGAGTAAGGGACTTATGGTTAACTGGATAAAAACACAGTATATCGAAAAATACGGTATTGACGTCAAAACGCTTGGTCTGGGCGACGGTCCGAACGATATATCTCTGTTATGCGCGGTGGACTGCGCCGTATTAATTAAAGGCAAGGGAAATCAAATTGTTAACCTACCTGAATCATACGGCGGCAAGCAATATTGCACGCAGAATTCAGGTCCTCAAGGCTGGAGTGAAGGACTGGAGCATTTTATTGGCAACGATCATTTCTCGGCATGACGTAGCCGCAGAAGGGTATGGGAGCATAGGATGAGCGAATTTTATCAAGATGGCATCATTACCAATTTTCACAATCTCACTCAGAGAAGCACGGCAGAGCTGGAGTATGAACTTCAGGTATTTTCCGGGCAAAACAGTATGGGACTGATTCTGCCCTCGCTGTACTCGGAGCTGGAAGGCCCTGCGCTGAGCCACATTGTCGATCAGCTGTCTCAGGTTTCTTACCTTGGCGAAATTGTGATCGGTCTCGATCGCGCCGATCGGGAGCAGTTTCTTTACGCCCGAAAGTTCTTCTCTCGCCTGCCGCACCGACATCGCATCCTATGGAACGATGGCCCGCGCCTGAAAGCACTCAGCGACGAACTGGCAGAAAAATCACTGGCACCGGAGGAACCCGGCAAGGGCCGGAATGTCTGGTTTTGTGTCGGCTACACGCTGGCATCGCGTCGTTCTGCCTGTGTTGCTTTGCACGATTGTGACATTGTCACCTATGACCGTGCGATGCTGGCTCGCCTGCTCTATCCCGTGGCGAATCCGCACTTTAATTACGACTTCTGCAAAGGCTATTACTCCCGTGTTGCAGAGGGAAAACTGAATGGCCGCGTGGGGCGTCTGCTGGTCTATCCGTTACTGAAATCGCTGCAAAAGGTCTACGGCAATTCCGACTATCTGGATTACATGCGCAGTTACCGCTATCCGCTTTCCGGCGAGTTTGCGATGCGCACCACTATTCTGAACAATCTGCGCATTCCTGGCGATTGGGGACTGGAAATTGGCGTGCTGTCAGAAATTTATCGCGGCACCGCAACTCGCCGTATTTGTCAGGTGGATATCGCCGATCGCTACGACCATAAACATCAGCCGATGTCTGAAGACGATCCTAACGCGGGATTGCAGCGCATGGCGGCGGACATCACAAAAGCGCTGTATCGCAAGCTGGCGATTCTCGGCGTGGATATCACCACAGACTCTTTCCGCGTCCTGCGGGCGACCTACTATCGCACCGCGCTTGATATGATCGATGCTTTCGAACATGACGCACGTATGAACGGCCTGAGTTTCGACCGTCATAAAGAGGAGTCAGCGGTGGAGTTATTTTCTGATGTCATCACCTTTGCTGGTCATGCCTATAGCGATGTCCTGGGTGATAAACCGTTTGTGCCGAGCTGGAACCGCGTCCAGTCTGCGTTTCCCGATATCCTTGAGAGGTTGTATGCGGCGGTAGAAGCCGACAATCAGGAAATGTGATGCCCTCCGCTATGTACTCGCTATCTTATAGGGCAAACGCATCATGATGCATCCCTTGCATAAGCAATTCATATTATTCGATTTAATCACTCGATGAATCAACCAATTTTCTTTACCTTTAATCGACACATCAGAAAATCCAACATTTCCCGCCAGACGGGCATGCGTGTCGTAAGAAAATATTATTTCACCTATTTGACAAGGCATTAGCGTTCAATTGATTATGGAAGTTGGCGCGATTTATGCTTTAGCTCTCCTGTCATTATGTAACTAAGGAGAGTGTTTTGATGAATTTTTTAATCAATGAAAGCGACGTGTTAAACCCAAAACGCAGAGCATTATTAAAACTTTCTGGCGCCCTGCTGGGAACGGCGGCGGTAACAACAGGGTTAAGTTCGCGGGCTTTTGCCGAGACTCAACCTGAGAATGCCGCATTTACCGCGCCGTCGGCCACTAACCCAATCCGTATTAACTTCAATGAGAACCCACTGGGCATGTCGCCCAAAGCGCAAGCCGCCGCGCGCGAGGCTGTCGTGAAAGCCAACCGCTATGCAAAAAATGAAATTTTACTGCTTGGCAATAAGCTGGCGGCGCATCATCAGGTTGAAGCCCCTTCCATCTTGCTGACGGCCGGATCGTCCGAAGGCATCCGGGCGGCCATTGAAGCCTACGCCTCGCTGGATGCACAGTTGGTGATTCCTGAATTAACCTACGGCGACGGCGAACACTTTGCGAAAATTGCCGGAATTAAAGTCACGAAAGTCAAAATGCTCGACAACTGGGTGTTTGATATTGAAGGACTGAAAGCCGCCGTGGCAGGTTACAGCGGCCCTTCCATCGTTTATCTGGTTAATCCCAACAATCCAACGGGCACGATTACGCCAGCGGATTTAATCGAACCGTGGATTGCCAGCAAGCCAGCCAATACGATGTTTATCGTCGATGAGGCTTATGCCGAATTCGTCAATGACCCGCGTTTTCGATCAATTTCACCGATGATCACGCAGGGTGCAGAGAACATTATTCTGCTCAAAACGTTCTCCAAAATACACGCTATGGCCGGTATGCGCGTTGGGTATGCCGTCGCCCATCCCAAAGTCATTGCGTTGATGGGACGGTATGTCGCGGGCGAAAAAATCAATTTTAGCGGTGTGGATGCCGCATTGGCATCTATGGACGACTCGGCATTCATTACCTACAGCAAAAAGAGTAATGATGTGTCGCGTCAGATCCTGCTGAAAGCGCTAGATGACCTGAGACTGCCTTACTTACCGTCAGAAGGAAATTTTGTGTTCCACCAGTTGGTCGTGCCGCTTAAGGATTACCAAAAGCATATGGCAGACACGGGCGTGCTGATTGGCCGTGCGTTTCCTCCGGCGGATAACTGGTGTCGTATATCGTTAGGGACACCGCAGGAAATGCAGTGGGTCGCGGATACTATGCGCGAATTCCGTAACAAGAACTGGATTTAATCCTTCGTCATACCAACCTTACCGCATCGCCGTGGCAAGACATTCGCCTCTCGTTTTGAGGGGCGATTATTCCTGAACGGCATTGTTGAAACCGGAGTAACGCTTGACCCACGGGGAATTGCACGGCTAAATGATCGCATGCCTTTCATTATTTATATTGATATCAGGCACAAGCAAAATATGAAAACGGTCAGGGAGAAATAAGAGCATGATTATTTTTGTTACCGGTGCAACGGCTGGGTTTGGTGAGTCAATTACACGTAAATTTATTAGTGCGGGCCATAAAGTGGTCGCGACCGGCCGCCGTCAGGAACGTCTGGATGCGCTGAAGGCAGAACTGGGCGACGCGCTGTATCCGCTAAAACTGGATGTGCGTGACCGTCAGGCGATTGAACAAGCCGTTGCCTCCCTGCCAGCCGAATGGCAGGCCATTGATGTGCTGGTGAACAACGCCGGACTGGCGCTGGGTCTGGAACCTGCGCATAAAGCATCGGTCGACGATTGGGAAAACATGATCGATACCAACAACAAAGGGCTGGTGTTCATGACGCGCGCGCTGCTGCCCGCCATGGTGGAGCGTAATATCGGTCACGTCATCAACATCGGTTCTACCGCAGGAAACTGGCCATATGCGGGCGGTAACGTGTACGGGGCCAGCAAGGCGTTCGTGCAGCAGTTTAGCCTGGGATTGCGTGCCGATCTGTCTGGCACCCGAATCCGCGTAACAAATATCGAACCGGGCTTGGTCGGTGGAACGGAGTTCTCGGCCGTGCGCTTCAAGGGTAACGATGACAAAGTCAGTAAAACCTATGACAACACGACACCGCTGACCGCTGAAGATGTATCCGAAGCCGTTTTCTGGGTGTCCACCCTGCCAGCACACGTCAACATCAATACGCTGGAAATGATGCCCGTCAGCCAGTCTTTTGCTGGGCTAAGCGTACATCGCGAAGGCTAATCATTACTGAAACACAAGAATTAAGGGCATGAACGCTGTTTCATGCCCTTTTCTTTTGTCAGCGCCCCTTTCCTTTCAGTGCTGTGCGGTTATAGTGCCGTTGAAGCGAAGGATGTATACTTCTTGTTATAGGTAACCTTCCTTTTGCACAAAGCGCGGAGGTTACAGGGAACGGCGGTCGCCTTTTGTTGTCTATCGCTTGCCGTGCGCTTTATCGTTCTGCGGCACCGGCGTTTGTTTTTATCATTCGTTCTGTCAAGGTGAAACATGAACCACTACTCTTTCTCTTCTTTGATTCGGGCCTTCATCCCGCTTTCTCTGGTTATCGTTTCCGCTGCCTGGCAGCCTGCCGCACTGGCAGAGACACGCCATATCATTGTTGATTCCGGCGACAGCGCGTTGTCGAAAGAAGCGGCGCGTCAAAGCAAAGAGCAATGGGACTCAACCCGCTCACTGCGTAACAAAGTCAATAACCGCGTTGAGAAAGAATTCGATAAAACGGAAAAAGCGATTGATGGGCGTGAAAAATGCAACGCCAGCTACAACGTCAATGCTTACTGGGAAAACACCACCGATCGCTGCCTCGATCGTCGTACTGGCCGCCCCGTTACCCCCTGATTTTTCACCCACGCCTTCTGGTGTGGGTTTCCCCTTTTCTCTTCGTAGTGCAGCAAACAAAATAGCGCAGCAAAATAATGCAGAAAATTAGCCTGCACCCGAGGGGACATCACCGTTAAACTCAACGATTATCGCTGTATCGTAGCAACACGCATTGTTATCCAAAATGGAGTGCATCAGGATGAATATGGATCTCGTGCAGTTACTTTCACGCCCTTTTCACATCAAACTGTGGGGTGTGTTTATTATGTGTCTATTGGTCAGTTCGTGTGCAAACACCTATCCGAAGACGGACAACATCACGAATATCACCAATGACAATGGGACGCTTATCGCGGAGTCTGCTAATTACGTTTATAAGTTCTCCGACGCACGCACTCAAAAAGAGTATCAGGACTATTATGGGTTTTATCGTGATTACAAAGACATCATCCTTGGCGTGAGGGTCGATTTTTCTCTCCGTAATAATGGTCAAGTCTATGCAAGCTATAAAAACATGATCGACACACGCCAACTAACCAAAGAGCAGTTGGTCGATTTACGCGAGCTTTACGCGGCGAGAATTCCTTCAGCAATGGGAAAAGGTGAAGTCACGTTTAGCGCGAATGGCACATTTAGTAAAAAAGACGGCTCACTGGTCAGCCCGACAACACAGGGTCGCCTGCCGCAGCCCATTCCTGTGGTGATCAATAACAGCGATAACTCCGGCGAAGAAGTGCTACTTGCTCCCCTCATGGTTCCGGCTGTTATCCTTTTCCCACTCTTTATGATGTATGGCTGCGCCACTGGGCCCTGCGTTTAGCTTTCTCCGGCCATCACTGATGGCCGGGTTTCGCGGCTTTTTCGCGTTATCGTCATCGTTTGATATACTCAAAGGGACTTTTTTCAGAGAAAAGGATCAAAAGATGAAAAAAACCGTCATTTTTGGTGCCGCGTTATTCCTGGTTGCTCCGTTGGCTGCACAGGCATCTTGCGAAAGCGTGAAAGCGGATATTACCCAGAAAATCATCGCCAATGGCGTACCAGAATCCGGTTTTACGCTGGATATCGTCCCGAACGATCAGGTGAATCAGGCCGGTGGTCAGGTGGTTGGTCACTGCGAGAGTGATTCTCACAAGATTGTTTACACCCGCCATGCTGAGGGCGACGCCAATACGGAAAGTGCGCCAGCGCCAACAGAAGGCCAGCCGACGACCACACCGTAGCCCTTCCTCTAGGTGTTCTAGCATAGATGTTCAAAAGGCGCTTTCGCGCCTTTTCTTTTGCCTTATTTTTGTCTGGTTTCAGCCTGCCCCGGCCGCTGACTTGCCGGGATCATTCTGGCGGAAAGCAGCGTAATGGCGGCGATGAGTGCAGAAACGATAAATACGCCGTGGATTGATGAGGCGACTTGCGATGCCAGCGTATCGAGCTGGTTGACGCTCAACAGGATGCGCTTGGCCGGGTCCATTAGCGTCTGGAGCGGATCGCTCACGTCCGGCAATCGCCAGTGCAGACTGATGTTCAGCGTGGCGCCAAGGATGGCTGTTCCCAGCGCGGAACCTAGCATGCGGGTAAACATGGCGGAAGCCGTCGCAATGCCGCGGATGGAATAGTCCACCGAGTTTTGTATCGATACCAGAAACGTTGTGCTACTCAGCCCCATTCCCGAACCGATCAGAAATGCCGCGAGCCGCGCCCACATAAGGTTGCTGTCCGGTTGAACGGTTAGCAGCGTCAGACTGCCGATAATCAGCACAACGCCGCCGAGCATTGCCGTAAAGCGGTAAGACGTCCACAGCATTAAGCGCCCGCTCAGCGTACTGGCCAACGGCCAGCCAATCGACATCATCGCCAGTATACTGCCAGCTTCCAGCGGCGTTTTACCCATTACGCCCTGAATAAACGTTGGCAAAAAGGCGCTCACGCCCATCATGGCGGCACCGACGACCAATCCGCCGAGATTACCAGCGATAATGACCCGATTGCGCCACAGCGCCAGCGGAAACAGCGGCTCCGGCGTGCGCTTTTCCTGTCGAACCAGCAGAATGCTGCCCACGGCGGAGATCGCAAGCAGCGGGATCACCCAGTAGCCGAACACCTCAGCCTGTAGCAGCGCCATCAGCAAACTGGCGACGGACACAATCAGATAGAACGCCCCCATCCAGTCCAACTGATGCTGGCGTACGGCATTCATCGTCGGCAGATAACGAGCCAGCAGGAAGATAGAGAATAACCCAATCGGCACGTTGACCCAGAAGACCAGCGCCCAGTTGAAGTGTTGCACGATAAACGCCCCCAGCAGCGGGCCGATAATCGCAGAAAAGCCCCACACGCTGGACAAATAGCCCTGTATTTTCGGGCGCTCGGTCGAGCTGTACACATCAGCAACAATAGTGAAGGCAATCGGCGTAATCGCGCCCGCGCCCAGCCCTTGCAAGGTGCGGAAGACGATCAGCCAGCCCATCTGCGTCGAGAATCCGCACAGAATAGACCCCAGCAGGAACACGATCATGCCGAAGAAGAATATCTTTTTGCGGCCATACAGATCGGCCAATCGGCCATAAATCGGAATACTGATCGACTGCGTCAGCAAATAACCCGCAAAGACCCAGCCCAATAAGGAAAACCCGCCTAAATCCGCGATGATGGTGGGCAGCGCGGTGGCGACAATCGTCACTTCAATCGCGGCCGTGAACATGGCCAACATACAGGCAATTAAAATCCAATGGCGATGTGGGACAGGTGTTTGCTGCGGGTTATTCTCTGTTTTCATTATATTTTCAGGGTAAGAAGAAAAACTGCCTGTGAGTATAACAGGTGGCGTGACGGAGAAAATTTATTCCCGCAGAGAAGCGGGAATAGAAGACGAAAGAAATTAATAGCTGACGGCAGAAAGATCGATATAAGACGAGAGATCCCGCTGTTCGGCGCGCGGCAAGTAAGGCAGTTCACCCAGCTGCGGTGCCGGAATTTTTTTCCGCAGAACGTGAATGATTTCTGCGTAATTCGCCAGTCCTGGGTTAATACGGTTAGCGACCCAGCCGACCAGCGGTAAACCATCGTTGATGATCGCCTGTGCGGTCAGCAGTGCATGGCTGATACAGCCCAGTTTGATGCCAACAACCAGCACAACAGGCAGCTGTTCCTGCACCACCCATTCGGAATACGGGCGCAGATCGTTCATAACGGTTCGCCATCCGCCTGTCCCTTCAACCACCACGATATCCGCTGTCTCGCCCATGTGGCGCAGACCTTGCGTCATCGTGCAGTAATCAATGGTTCCTTCACTGGCGCTGATTTCATCTTCCCGCAGTGCGATGGGGTTAACCATGTTATAGGGCAATTCCAGCGTAGAGGCCGCCTGTAGCAACAGCGCGTCTTTATTACGCAGACCCGCTTCCGTCTCTTCGCACCCTTTTGCTATCGGTTTGTAGCCCGCAACCGATTTGCCTGCCAGCGCCAGTTTTTGCAGTAGCGCCTTGGATACCACTGTTTTGCCAACGGCGGTATCAGTACCAGTGACAAAAATACGTTTCAACATGGGATAACTCCAGACCACCTGAATATCAAAAAACAAGCACAGCTAAAATGCTTTCCAAGCGTGAAAGTCTAGGCTATGCCTCATTCGGGCAGTTTGCGTTAGCGCAATGTTTTGTTGCTCTACGCCTTTATGGTTATCCCTGTAGCAGTTTAACCAGCAGCGATCCGTTATAGAGCGCGTCCTTGACCAGTGCTGCACCGGGCATCGTGCCCTGATTGTAGAATTGAGTCGCTTCCACCTGGAGGTTGTGGCTATAGGGCGGGAATGATTGCTGTTGAATACAGCCTAAAATGGCGGGATGTAAAATGCTGGCCGCTTTATTCAGAGGAGATCCCACCAGAATTTTATCGGGATTGAAGAGATTCACCATGATAGCGACAATGCGGCCTACGTTATGACCGACATCGTTAATAATATCTTTGGCTAACTGATCGCCCTTGAGCGCAGCGTCACACAGGTTCTCAACGCTAAGCGGTGAACCGTGCAGAAGTGAACTCATGGACGTATTCATGCGCTGTTGCGCCAGTTCCAGCATATTTTCCGTGCTGGCGACCGTTTCCAGACAGCCGTGATTGCCGCAATAGCAACGCTTGCCATAGGGATCGACCTGCGTGTGCCCGATTTCGACCAGATTCCGACTTCTCGCATGGAGGATGCGGCCACCGGTAATCACACCCGCCCCGACGTTATGGTCGATCACCACCTGAATCACATTTTGGCAATCGCGCGATGCGCCGTATAGCGCTTCGGCCATCGTCCAGGCGCAGATATCATGCTGCAAATATACTGGCAACCCCGTGCGCTGTTCCAGCGCTGGGCCAATCGCCATTTCCTCAACGTCATAAAATGGCATCCGGTGAATAATGCCCTTACTGGCATCAATCATGCCCGGTGCGGTAATCGCGATTGCCGTTAGTCGCTCCAACCGCTTTTGATGACGAATAAAAAACTGGTCGATTTCATTCAAAATACGGTCGAGCAGTGGCTGTGGCGATGTGGCAGGAAGCGGGATGTCTTCTTCCACAACCAGCTTACTGCTGAGATCGCGCAGCGCCAATAACAGGGTATTGTGGCTGATGCGTGCGGAAAGATAATGCCAGGCCTCGGTATCGAGAATCAGGCCGATAGCGGGACGCCCTCTGCTGCCCACATCCTGATATTCAGTTTCCTGTACCAGATGGGCTTCCAGCAGTTCGCGGACGATTTTGGTAATACTGGCGGGCGCGAGCTGAGCGCGTTTAGACAGTTCGATACGTGATATCGGGCCGTACTTATCGATCAGCCGATACACTGCACCGGCATTCATTTGTTTAATTTGATCGATGTGTCCTGGTTGACCGTCGGCTATCACAAACCTGGCTCCTACTCATTATATACCCGTCATACTTCAAGCTGCATGTGCGTTGGCTTCGCTCAGTCACCCGAATCACTTACCTCAGTAAGCTCATCGGGATTCCTTCCCTTGCCGCGTTACGATGCTCATGACTGAGCATCGCCCTAAAGGGCTAACGCTTCGCGTTGTTCAAAACGAATACGTTTTGTCCTGCACCCCGAATTATTTAGGGTATATCTGGCACTGCTGTTGAAAAATTTATCTTTATTATTGCGGCATGACTATTTTTCACGCTGCAAAATAAAAAAACTGCGGGTATGGTGGGGCTTTTCACTAAACTCGTCAAATATTTGATTCGTTATGTGATTTAGCGCGCATATTTTAACGATTATCCGCCCAGCATCAGCGAAATCAGCACTTTCGCAGCCGCACTTTGCGGCTGATGTCGTGCCGTCACCAGCCAGACTTCCGTTGTGGCGTCCTCTTCTTCCAGCAGCAAATATTTCACACCATCGACCCGAATACGCAAAAACGATGCAGGCAAAATGGACACGCCCAATCCCGCGGATACCAGCCCGACGATGGTCATCGCCTCGCCCACTTCCTGCGTAATGTAGGGGCTGATGCCATAGCGTTTCAGTAGCGTCAGCGTATCGTCATACAGCGCCGTTCCAACCGCGCGGGAGAAGAAAACGAACGGCTCATTCGCCAGCTGTGTAATGCTGATGGCCCGCCCTGTTTTCTGTTGCGCTAAAGGATGGGACTCCTGCACGACAGCAATTAGCGGTTCACACAGCAGCAACTGATGATCCAATGCGTCCGGCAACGGGTTATTGCGCATAATGCCGATATCGAGCTTACCGTTCAGCAGCGGTTCAATTTGCTGCTTGGTATTGAGCTCCATCATCTGAATATGCACTTCTGGGTAGGTTTGGCGAAAACGCAGCAGGCTGCTGGAGATCTTTTTGATAAACGGCGCAGAGGACGTAAAACCGATCGTTAATTCCCCAATCTCGCCGCGTTGAATGCGGGACGCCCGTTCCGCCGCCTGATCGACCTGACTGATAATCGACCAGGCCTCTTTCAGGAACATCTCGCCTGCTGGCGTGAGTTGGACATTCCGGTTGTTGCGCGCCAACAATTTCGCTCCCACCTGCTCCTCCAGAATCTGAATCTGTTGGCTCAGTGGCGGCTGTGAAATGCGTAATCGTTCTGCGGCTCGGCCAAAATGCAGCTCTTCAGCGACCGCAATAAAATAGCGAAGGTGACGTAGTTCGATATTCATACTTTAAACATATCAATCATGATTATTAATATATTATACAAAATAATATCACTCTTCTATGATCCTCTCATTGTTGTTTTACGCCTGATTTACCCTTTCTGGTAAGGAATTATTGTGAATAACCCGCCATCTTCTGCACCGAACGACTGGCTTATTCCTGCGGCCGACGATGCGGATGATACTGCCCCGAAATCTTCTGGTAAAACGCCTTATATCACGCGTGGTACGCCACAATTTATGCGCGTCACGCTGGCGCTGTTTTCTGCTGGGTTAGCAACGTTTGCCCTACTGTATTGTGTTCAGCCGCTGCTGCCGGTGCTATCTCAGGATTTCGGTATTTCGCCAGCGACCAGCAGCCTGTCGCTTTCCGTCTCAACGGTAATGCTGGCGTTTGGGCTGCTGTTTACCGGACCGCTCTCCGACGCGATCGGTCGTAAGAATGTGATGGTCGTGTCCTTGATGCTGGCCGCGATCTGTACCGTGATTTGCGCATTTATGACCAGCTGGAACGGCGTATTGATCATGCGGGCGATGATGGGGCTGTCGCTAAGCGGCGTTGCGGCCGTCGCCATGAGCTACCTGAGTGAAGAAATTCACCCCAGCGTGCTGGCGTTTTCGAGGGGGTTATATATCAGCGGTAATTCAATCGGCGGCATGAGTGGACGTCTGGTCAGCGGGGTCTTAACGGACTATTTCCCGTGGCGAGTCGCCATCGGTACGATCGGCGTACTGGCGCTCATTGCCGCGATCACGTTCTGGCGTATCCTGCCAGAATCACGCCATTTCCGCCCCGGTTCGCTACGCCCGAAAACGCTGTTGCTGAACAGCAAACTGCACTGGCGCGATGCGGGCTTGCCACTGCTGTTCCTTCAGGGATTTTTGCTGATGGGCGCGTTCGTTACCCTGTTTAACTACATTGGGTATCGGTTGCTGGCTGCGCCTTATTTACTCAGTCAGGCGGTGGTTGGCTTACTTTCCGTGGTTTATCTCACCGGAAGTTACAGCTCGCCGAAAGCCGGCGCATTAACGGCCCGCTATGGACGCGCTCCGGTGCTAAGCGTCGCTATCCTCCTGATGCTAGCGGGACTGGGAATGACGGCACTGAGCCCGCTCTTCGCGATCTTTGGCGGGATGATGCTTTTTACCGCGGGTTTCTTTGCCGCCCACTCGGTAGCCAGCAGTTGGATTGGTCAACGGGCGCGGCGCGCGAAAGGTCAGGCATCATCAATGTATCTCTTTTCTTACTATCTGGGCTCCAGTCTGGCCGGCACGCTGGGGGGATTCTTCTGGCACGCGTTTGGGTGGATGGGTATCACCGTCTTTTTGAGCGCACTCTTACTGCTCGCGCTGGGAGTGAGTCTGATGCTTAAAAAACGCCTTTAAACGCCCTTCTTACCGGAGTTTACCTACATTCAGGTAAACTCCGCGCTACTCTCTTTATCTTTTACGCTCTCATGGCCTATGATCCTCATAAACTCGCTTACATAGCGCCCTCTACTTTACCGTCAACATAAAAAAATCAATATTTGTAGTCGCTTATCTCAATAGTTAATATTTTACGAATATCAAACGGAGGTAAATTAAAATCTTTTTTAATTTGATATGCAAAATCGTCTTTATTTAATCGTAAGTAAGAGATTTTTTCACCATTAATGTCTTTGTTATCTACGGTGTTCCCTTTGTAATATAAAAAATTATTATCTCTATCTTTAGATATGATAAGCGCAGGTTCCTGACTGCAACCGAAATGACTCTCATACCTTGTCTTTGTTATGATTCCATTTTTCGAATCATAATTATTTGAAAATATCTTTACAACTTCAGATGGCTTTGTATTGAATTTTATATTGTAATTTCTATTTTTTATTTTAAAAAGTCTTGATAATAAACCACATGATTCTTTTTTATTACTTTCTGGGAGGGATTTAGTGTTAATAACTACAGATTTTTGAGAATGACTAACTGATGCTGATAAATTATTCATAATTTTATTCTCAATATGCTTATTAAATGAACTTAATTATAACTGAAAGGAAAAATAAAAATATCATAATTCGCGATTTTCCTTTATGTTAACTAACAATTAATTGATGCTGAAAAATAATTCATATTTATATTCGTATTTTACTAAATGGTCTATCGTTCGTAAGCACAAACCGAAAGCGGCCGAACTTCGCCTGCTGATACCACATTTGCATCGGTATACCGATGCTCCAGAATGAAAAAGCCTGCTGATAAACACCAGCAGGCTGCGGGATAACGCGCTAATACCGCGCCATTACTTTTTCAGGCTACCGACCATCTCTTCCGGTCGAACCCACTCATCAAACTGTGCTTCGGTTAGGTAGTTCAGTTTGAGCGCAGCTGCCTTCAGCGTCAGCCCTTCTTTGTGCGCTTTTTTGGCAATTTCTGCCGCTTTGTCATAGCCAATATGCGTGTTGAGCGCCGTCACCAGCATCAGCGATTCATTCAGCAACTGATTGATGCGATCGCGATTCGGTTCGATTCCTACCGCACAGTGCTCATCGAAGCTCTTCATGCCATCAGCCAGCAGGCGAATCGATTGCAGGAAGTTATGAATCACCATCGGGCGATATACGTTCAGCTCAAAGTTACCAGACGCACCGCCGATATTCACCGCGACATCGTTGCCCATCACCTGACAACACAGCATCGTCAGCGCTTCGCACTGGGTCGGATTGACCTTGCCTGGCATGATGGAGCTACCCGGCTCGTTCTCAGGAATGCTCAGTTCGCCGATACCACAGCGCGGGCCGGACGCCAGCCAGCGTACATCGTTGGCAATCTTCATTAACGATGCAGCCAGCCCTTTCAAAGCACCGTGCCCATGAACCAACGCATCACAGGTCGCCAGCGCTTCGAATTTATTCGGCGAAGTCACAAACGGTTGACCGGTCAGCGTCGCCAGCTCGGCCGCCACGCGCACCGCATATTCGGGATGCGTGTTTAACCCTGTTCCGACCGCCGTGCCGCCCAGCGCCAGCTCGCAAATGTGTGGCACGCTGTTTTCGATATGCTTCAGGTTATGCTGCAACATCGCGGCCCAGCCGGAGATTTCCTGCCCCAGCGTCAGCGGCGTGGCATCCTGTAAATGCGTACGGCCGATCTTGACGATATCCTTAAACTGCTCAGCCTTCGACGCCAGCGTGGCGTGTAACGCTTTCAATTCAGGAATCAGGTGTTCGTTGATCGCGACTACAGCGGCGACATGCATCGCCGTCGGGAAGACATCGTTGGAACTCTGACTTTTGTTGACATCGTCATTGGGATGAACCAGCCGATTGTTGCCCCGCACTCCCCCCAGCAGTTCACTGGCGCGGTTAGCCAACACCTCGTTCATATTCATATTGCTTTGCGTGCCAGACCCCGTCTGCCAGATCGCTAACGGGAATTCCTCGGCATGCTGGCCAGCCAACACTTCGTCCGCCGCCTGAATAATCGCATTTCCCCGATCGGCTGGCAGAAGCGTGAGATCCATGTTGACGCGGGCTGCCGCTCGCTTGGTTTGTGCCAGCGCATAAATCAGCGCACGGGGCATTTTCTCTTCAGAAATACGGAAGTGTTCCAGCGATCGTTGCGTTTGGGCGCCCCATAACCGTTCAGCAGGAACATCAATCGGTCCCATTGAGTCTTTTTCACTACGCGTCGTGCTCATTACCTTTCCTCCTTAAAATACACATTCAACTAGTAGAAGACATCGAATCACATCGCTGGGCCTATTCTGATAACACTCACTGGCCTTATCGCGCTTATTGGCCCACTAACACTGTCTGGTATCGCGCTACATAAAACATTACCATGAAGCGAAGAAGATGCAGTGTATTCATAATCACTCAGGTAATTAACAGCCAGCATCACAGAAATTAACAATTAATGTAATAGCAGGGAGCCGACATGCAAAAAATGCTCAATTGCGTCCAGCACTACGCCTGGGGCAGCAAGCACGCCTTAAATGAGCTATATGGCATTGATAACCCTAACGATTTACCGATGGCAGAACTTTGGATGGGCGCCCATCCTAAAAGCAGTTCGGCGATTATTGATGAAAAAGGCAACACCCGCAGCCTGCGAGATGTGATTGCCGAAGACGCGACCACCCATCTTGGCGCAACGATCGCGCAACGTTTTGGCGAATTGCCCTTTTTGTTTAAGGTATTGTGCGCGGAACAGCCGCTTTCCATACAGGTTCACCCCAGTAAATCGTCGGCAGAACAAGGCTTTGTGAAAGAGAATGCCGCGGGCATCCCGCTCGATGCGGCCGAAAGAAACTACAAAGATGCCAATCACAAACCGGAATTGGTCTACGCATTAACGCCCTTTCAGGCTATGAATGGGTTCCGAGAATTATCTGAAATTGTGCAGTTGCTAGAGCCCGTCGCCAGCGCACATCCGTCAATCACCGCGTTTTTACAACAGCCCGACGCGAAGAATCTCGCCATGCTGTTCACCAACCTGTTGAGTATGGAAGGTGAGCAAAAATCGCGGGCGCTCGGCGTCTTGAAGGCCGCGCTAAATAGTCAAAATGACGAGCCCTGGGCGACCATCCGCGCGATCACCCAATACTATTCCGACGACAGCGGATTGTTCTCTCCGCTGCTGCTGAACGTCATTACGCTGCAACCCGGCGAAGCCATGTTCCTGTTTGCGCAAACGCCGCATGCTTATCTGAAAGGCGTGGCATTAGAAGTCATGGCGAATTCGGATAACGTGCTGCGTGCTGGGTTAACGCCGAAATACATTGATATTCCAGAGCTATTGGATAATGTCATGTTCGAAGCCAAACCCGCAAACCAGTTGCTGACGACACCACACCGACAGGGTAATGAACTCAGCTTCCCGATTCCTGTTGAGGATTTTGCTTTTTCGCTGCACGAACTGAGCCAAAGCCCACAGACGCTCAGCCAGAACAGTGCCGCCATTGTATTTTGTATTGACGGCGATGCCGTCCTGCAAAAAAATGAGCAGCGGCTCTCGCTACGTCCGGGAGAGTCCTGCTTCATTTCAGCCAGTGAGTCACCGATAACGGTTGAGGGACAGGGGCGTCTCGCTCGCGTATTTAACCGATAACTTGTTCCATACGCAGCAGTTATCTCTGGGTAAGCTGCCAGCGTTTCGCGTTGAAAACGCGCATTTTTTTACTAAAGGATGAATAAAAATGAAGAAGTCGTTAGTCGCCGTAGGCGTTATTGTTGCTCTGGGTGCAGTCTGGACCGGCGCCTCCTGGTACACCGGCAAACAGATGGCTCAGCAAATTGATGGTTTTACCGATACGCTGAATACCAAGCTCAAGCAAGCCTACCCGAACGCGGGCCTGAAAGTGGTCTATCGCGACTACCAGGGCGGCATTTTCAGCAGTACCCTGGCCTATGTTTTACAGACAGACGGCACAGCAAAAGGGGCGCAGTTCCTTGCGCCTGGCGAAGAACTGGTCTTCAACGAAACCGTGTATCACGGGCCGTTCCCGCTAGCACAGCTCAAGAAATTCAACCTCGCTCCGGCGATGGCATCTGTCCATACCGAGTTGGCCAACACACCCGCCATCAAAGCCTGGTTTGAGCTGACGAAAGATAAGCCGTTCTTTACGGCCGAAACTCGCGTCGCTTACAGCGGTGATACGCAGTCACTCGTTACGCTGGCCCCTATCGACCATCAGACACCAGAACAGAAATTTTCCTTCAGCGGCGCGCAAGCCGTGGTGGATATCGGACACGACCTGCGCAGCAGCAAGCTGGATACCACCATCAGCAGCGTGAAGATGGAAAGGAAAAATGCCTGGGGTCAAACAGAGAACGTCGATCTCACCGATTTCTCCATCAAAGGCACCAATCAAAAAGGCAAATTCGATCTGGATTTAGGCGATGGTAATCTGTCCTTCAAAGCGATGACGTTTACCGTAGAAGGTGGCGAGCCCGTTACGTTGAACGATTTCTCCCTGAAAAGTAGCGCAACGGAAGACGACAAGAATCTGGCAGGCAAAATGGCCGTGACGCTGGGATCGTTAATCATCGGCGACCGCAATCTGGGCTCTGGTAACGTCAGCATGTCCATTTCACAGCTTGATGGCGCGGGCACCAAACAGTTCCTCACCGCCTATCAGGAAAAAGTGCAGAAACTGTTGCAGGATCCGGCCGCTATCGATCCTGACGCTTATCAGCAGGATGTCGCCATGTCTGTTCTGCAATATCTGCCACAGTTGCTGAAAGGCAACCCGAGCATTGCGATTTCCCCGATCAGTTGGAAAAACAGCAAGGGTGAAGGCACGTTCACGCTGGCGCTGGATTTAACCGACCCGTTGCAGAGCACAGATAAAGCGAACGATGCCACCCTGTCGGATGAAGAAAAAATTATTCGTCAGTCGGTCAAAAAACTCGATGCCAAACTCAATGTTCCGCTGGATATGCTGGCAGAGCTAATGATACAAGCAGCACCGAAACCGGCGAACGATGAAGAGCAAAAGCAGCTCGCTGACATGGCGAAACAACAGGTTGAAATGATGGCCCAGATTGGTGAGGGTAACCAACTGAGCGTCACAAAAGACAACGCCATTACCAGTTCACTGCACTATGCCGATGGTCAAATTGATTTCAACGGCAACAAAATACCACTGGCTGATTTCATCGCGCCGTATTTCTCCGTTCCAACGGAACAAGGTGAAGAGTCTCTGCCTGGCGCACAGGAAGAACCCGTCACACCTCCGGCGCAATAAGTCAGCACATCGTATGACGTGCTAAAACACACGGTGGCCGCACTTGCCGCCACCGTTTTTCCTGCCCTACCTCTCCAGTTTGATTTTGAGATAACACCATGTCCGCGTTGAAGCCCTTCATGGAAGCCCATCAGGCCGCGATCTATTTTGTTGCCGTGATCGCGGCAGTGGCAGCAGCTCTGGCGCTGCCGGGGACAGAGCAACTGGATGTCGTGATTAATCCGGCGCTGGCGCTGATGTTGTTTGTCACGTTTCTGCAAGTGCCGCTGACCACCATCGGAAAAAGCATCACTCAAGTCAGATTCATCGGCGCGTTGCTGACTGCCAACTTCATCGTGATACCCTTGCTGGTCGCGGCGCTGTTGCCCTTTCTCCCCGCCGATCCACTGGTGAAGCTGGGCATCATATTGGTGTTACTCGCACCCTGTATTGACTACGTAGTGACATTTGCATATCTGGGTCGGGCCGATGCCGCCCGCCTGTTGGCCGCAACGCCTATTTTACTGTTGCTGCAAATGCTGGCCTTGCCCTTCTACCTGACGCTATTTCTCGGCCACGATGCTGCGGGGCTTATCGTCTTCGCGCCCTTTATCGACGCGTTTATCTGGCTGATTGCCGTGCCTTTAGCGCTGGCCGCGCTTCTGCAATGGCTAGCGGCGCGCCAACGCACAATGGCAACATTTGCGAATGCATTGAGCTATCTTCCCGTTCCGGTTACCGCTCTGGTGCTGTTTATCGTCATTGCGGCGGTCATTCCTCAACTCCGTACCACCTGGGCATCGGTGCTGCTCGCGGTGCCGTTTTATCTGCTCTTTGCGCTGCTGGCACCACTGCTCGGCTGGTTCACTGCCCGCGTGTTTCGATTGGATTCGGCTGGCGGGCGTGCCGTGGCCTTCAGCGCCAGCACGCGAAATTCTCTGGTTATTCTGCCGCTGGCGTTGGCAATACCCGGCGCACTGCCGCTGCTTCCGGCCGTGATTGTCTGCCAAACGTTAGTCGAGTTGCTCAGCGAACTCATTTATATCCGCGTTATTCCTAAGTTGAACGCCCGTTCTACGGGTCAGGAAAAGTAATAACAGATTGTTTTTGCTCAATGATTGTCCATATCACATGAATTTCGACGGTAACAATTAGCTATTTACCACGATTTCTTTTTATACTTTGTCGTACGAAAAACAGTAATCAGACAATAATATTATGATTGATTCTCGCTTACCATTGACAGACATCCACCGCCATTTGGATGGCAATATCCGCGCCCAGAGTATTCTGGAGCTAGGCCGCCAGTACAATATTGCATTACCTGCCAGCGATCTTGACATGCTCCGCCCTCACGTCCAAGTCACCAAGAATGAACCTGACTTACTGAGCTTTTTACAAAAGCTCGACTGGGGCGTAGCCGTACTCGGTTCACTGGATGCCTGCCGCCGCGTGGCTTACGAGAACGTTGAAGATGCCATGAAAGCTGGGTTGGATTACGCAGAACTGCGTTTCTCTCCCTACTATATGGCAATGAATCATAAACTGCCGATTGCTGGCGTTGTTGAAGCCGTGATCGACGGTATTACTGCTGGCAGTCGTGATTTCGATACCGATATCCGTCTGATTGGCATCATGAGTCGGACATTCGGCACTGAGGCCTGCCAGCAAGAGCTGGACGCCCTGCTGTCACAACGCGATCGCATCGTCGCACTCGATCTGGCGGGTGATGAGTTGGGCTATCCTGGCGCGCAGTTTACTTCGCATTTCCGACAAGCTCGCGATGCCGGCTGGCATATCACCGTTCATGCGGGGGAAGCGGCTGGGCCAGAAAGTATCTGGCAAGCGATTAACCATCTGGGTGCAGAGCGCATCGGGCACGGCGTCACCGCCATTATCGATCCTCGCTTGATGACGCACATGGCAGAGCATGGGATCGGCATTGAATCCTGCCTAACCTCTAACATTCAAACCAGCACCGTGGAAACACTGGATAAACATCCGCTGATCCACTTCCTGCGTTATGAAATCCCTGCAACTATTAATACGGACGACCCAGCAGTTCAGGGTATAGAGATTCGTCACGAATATGAGGTCGCAGCCCCGCTTGCTGGCCTGACGGCGGTAGAAACGCGCAAAGCGCAGGAAAACGGCCTGAACATTGCGTTTATCAGCGAGCAGGAAAAGCAGCAACTGCGTGAAAAGGTTCTGCGCAAACGCGGTGCTACGCAGTAATTTTTATCATCAGCACACAAAAAACGGCTAACTTTTGTTAGCCGTTTGATACGCACCTGTTAAAGATAAATTACAGAGATCAGCTTGGGTTTGCTGAGGAGTGGTGCGACGTAATCAACCACTGCTTCTGTTTCACGTCCCAAGCGTAAGTGTAGGTATAGCGCGCTTTGGCTACGCTACCATCACCGAATGTGAAGGTGTAGGTTCCGGTATCAACGGCCTTATTACAGCCGATGCGGATCGTGCTGGTGTCAATCTTACCAACCGGCTTTTTCGCCAGGAAATGTTCGAAGTAATCAATACGCTCTGCGTCAGTCGTACGCGGTTGATCGGACAGCGTTGGCAGCAGCACCGCGTCTGACGCATAGTTTTTCGCAACTTGCTTCGCATCGCCCGTTTTCAGCGATGCATTCCAACGGTCAAATAACGACGCAATCTCTTTTTGACTGGTTTTTACGCATTGTGTACCCTGAGCAGCCTGCACAGATGCGGAAGCCAGCGTCCCTAACATCGCTAAAGTTAACACCGTTTTTTTAAACATATTTCCCTCGATCTCAAAATAATAATTATCATTAACTGTGTCTTGCTCTATCGCTAACACATCTCGATGAGCGACTATTGTTATAACGTAACGCAACAGAAAAGTAACACCCCTGCGAAACTATCACTGTAATAGATTATTTCTTGTGTTTCCGCGTAGTTACACGTGTTTGTTACAAATGACAACGCCCTCGGCCTGTGTAAGACCGAGGGCGTTTTGCATGATACGAGAGACCGATAATCTCTTACTGACGGTGCGTATCCTGTTCCTTGTTTATCCGCTTGGCATAGCGCTGGGCCAGCGCGGCGCAGACCATCAGCTGAATTTGATGGAAAATCATCAGCGGCAGCACCATCGCACCAACCGCAGCGGCAGGAAATAGCACGTTTGCCATCGGGATCCCATTCGCCAGGCTCTTCTTCGAACCGCAGAATACGATGGTGATTTCATCGGCAGTATTAAAGCCCAGCTTACGGGCGACCAGCGTATTCACCACCAGCACAATCGCTAGCAGCACTATCGAACAGCCGACGACGGCGAGCAATGACCAGACGTTGATCTGTCCCCAAATCCCCTGCACAACCGCCTCGCTGAAGGCGACATACACCACCAAAAGAATCGATGACCGGTCAGTAATATTAATCAGCTTACGGTTACGCTCAACCCACTTGGCAATCAACGGGCGAGACAGATGGCCAATCACGAAAGGCACCATTAACTGCATGATAATAGAACCAATAGCGTGCAGCGTATCCGTTTCTCCCCCTTGCGTATGCATCAGCAAACCGACCAAAATCGGCGAGAGAAATACGCCCAAAATACTGGATGCCGAGGCGCTACAAATCGCTGCTGCGACGTTACCACCCGCCATTGAGGTATAAGCAATCGCTGACTGTACCGTCGCTGGTAGCGCGCACAGGTAGAGGAAGCCCAGATACAAGGTCGGCGTCAGCACAACGGGCGACAGCAGACTCATGCCGATTCCCAGCAGCGGGAACAGAATAAACGTGCTGGCAAACACCACCAGATGCAAACGCCAGTGCCCCATGCCAGTGGTAATCGCTTCCCGCGATAGCTTCGCGCCGTGCATAAAGAACAGCAGAGCAATCGCCGCGGTGGTCAGATGCTCAAAGAAAACCTTTACGGAGCCTTCAGCCGGAAGAACCGACGCTGTCACCACCACCAGAATCAGAACCAATAAGAATTTATCAATGCGTAACCGTTGTAACCACCCCATGCTCAACACCTTTCCCCTAGCCTCTTATCAGCCGAATGAACACCCTAACAAGACGGGCGATTCGAAGATCGCCCAAAGTTATCTATGACTAAATGTGAATCCAGAAATCTGAGCCGATAAATCTGTTTACAGACAGAAAACGGTGGTAATGAGATAAAGGCATCAGAAGCGCCTTCCGAACATCGTAAATCGGGCGTAAAAAGACGCATATACCGCATTTTTACCCTCGACCCATTCACCGTTCGATTGATTTTCTCAGCAATCTAGGGCGATCCTATAGATCGCCTGTTTAAACAAACCATTAACTATCTGGAATAAAACGCGGTAAATCTAGCTATTTTTCACCGTGACGGCTTTTTTCTGCTCGTGGGAAAGCAGCCCTAGCTCGATCAGTTCCATCACCTGAATCGCCTGATGCACGCTGACGGGGTTTTCGCCTTTACCCGTCAGCGCATCGCGCACTGCCGCATAGTAAGCCGGATAGTTCCCCGGAATCGTGGCGATCGTTTGCTCCGCCGTTATGCCATCGCGAGACAACGTCAGCACGCCATCGTGCTTATCCTGTCCCCAGTCGGCCAGCGGTGGACGTTCGCCCGCTTTCAGGCGATCTTCTTGTGGGTCAAGACCGTATTTAACAAAGCTGCCGCGTGTGCCATGCACGATATAACGGGCAGACGCCGCCGCCACCAGCATGCTGGCATGCAGGACAACCCGGCGTTGCGGGTAAATCAGCGTTGCGTGGAAATAATCTATTGCCTTACTGCCAGGTCTCAACCGTGCCATATCGACCTGAATCGCCACCGGCAAGCCAAACAGCTCCAGCGCCTGATCCAGCAAGTGCGGTCCAAGATCGTACCAAATCCCGCTGCCTTCACTGCCGTCTTCCCGCCAGCGCTGGCGCACTTCGGGGCGGAAGCGATCGAAATGCGATTCCATATACACCACATTTCCTAACGTTCCTGCCGCCAGCAGCTGTTTCAGCGTCAGAAAATCGCTGTCCCAACGGCGGTTATGGAAAACAGAAAGCATTTTTCCAACGCGGTCGGCGATGGTACCCAAGTCATATGCTTGTGACAACGTCACGGTAAACGGTTTATCGACGACGACATGCTTGCCCGCTTCCAGCGCCTGTTTCGCCAGCGGGAAGTGCGTGTCATTGGGGGTAGGAATAACAATGAGGTCAATATCGGGATCGTTAAATAACGCCTGAGGGTCTTTCTCTACTCGCAGATTTGCCCAATCTGCATGCACTTTTTCAGCACTGCTGCTGGACACGGCCACCAGCTCCATACCCGTCGTACCTGCAATCAACGGCGCGTGGAATGTCTTACTGGCATAGCCATAGCCCAGCAGTCCAACACGAACGGTCTCACTCATGACGATTCCCCTTAGCTTATTTTAACTTTGTGATTTCTCACTCAGTATATACCCGTCATCCGCCAGATTGCAGAGTGGGATAATAGCCAGGGGAATCTGATTCGTTTTGGCTCGCTAACCGCTCACAGCGCTGGGCATCCGTTCTTCCCACGCCACGGGCAGCGTTTTGGCTGCCGGATAGTTGATTTCACTGCTGCGACGGCGGAAATCGCTGGGGCTAACGCCAACCCGCTTACGGAACACGCGTGAGAAATACAGTTGATCGTCATACCCCACCACGCGACCAATGTTGGCGATAGATTCCTGCGTCGTCTGCAATAACAGTTTGGCGCGAATCACGCGCTGATCTTCACGCCAGCGCAGAATGTTAATGCCTACCTGTTCACGGAACAGATGCGCCAGTCGAGAAGGCGACAGACAAACGTGCCGCGCGACTTCGTCAATACGCAGCTCTCCAGCCAGATTGCTGGTAATAAACTGGCAGGCCTCTATCACACGCGGATCCATAATCTTCTGCGGGCTTTGCGGATCTTCTTCCATCGCGCGGAGCAACAGTCGCTCCAGCAGATTCATACCCAACTCTTCTGAAAAGCGACGCCCGGAACGCTGGGTCTGCTCGATATTGGCAAACAGCCTGTCGAATTCCAGCAACAGTTGGTTATTCGGCAGGCTCATGCGACCAATACCGCTGCTTTTGGTATGCCATTCCAACCAGTCAGCCCAGTAGGCACGCGGGCGAAAATAGACCCAGCGGTGATACCAGCAGTCGCTGCTAGATGAACGACCATAAAAATGCTTCGATTTCGGCGGGAACAGCAGCAGGTCACCAGGATTACAGAAAAAGGTCTCATCGCCATCAAAGACCTGTCCCTGACCTTTCATAGTGAGGTTAATGATGTAGCCTTTCATGCCATCGGGCCGATCGATAAAGAAGTCGAGCGGCCCTTCTGCCAGAATCGGTGTCATACCTGCCACAAGATAAGCGTTGAACGAATATCCCGGCAGCAGCGGATTAGGCTGAGAGTCATGCGCCATACGGTGATACATCGAGCCTCCGGTACACACTAGTAATGAGAGAAAGCGGCAGGCTCACTTAGAGCCATCCCATTAGGACTATTTTATTTGCCATTTTGAACCTGGGCAGTGCTCGACATCCTCACGTACTACGTGTACGTTCCGGTTTCTGCGCGCTGTCCGAGTCCAAACTGACTGCACCAATAACGCCTACTGGGATAGGCTCTGACCTGCCGCACGGGCATTTATACCGTTTTCTTCGACAGCTGTTTGTAGCGGTCGAAGATAACCGCCGCCAGCAGAATCAGACCGCGTACCACATACTGGGAAAACGGCGAGATATTCAGCAGGTTCATTGCGTTTTCCACCGTACCTAAAATCAGCACACCGGCGATGACATAGGAAATTTTACCGATCCCGCCTTTCAACGACACACCGCCCAGCACGCACGCAGAAATCACGATCAGCTCATACCCGATGGAAGTCATCGGCTGGCCGCTAGTCATACGCGATGCCAGAATGATCCCCGCTGCCGCCGACACCAGACCAGACAAGGCGAAAATGATGATTTTGGTACGTACGACCGGCACCCCAGCCAGACGCGCGGCCTCTTCATTGCCCCCAATCGCCAGCGTATTACGGCCAAAGGTGGTTTTGTTCAGCAGCAGGCCAAACAGAATCATACAGCCGATGGTGATCCAGATTGGCGCAGGCAAGCCCAGCCAGTTGGCATAGCCCAGTTCGAAGAAACGCTCATCTTCAATCCCTACCGCTTTACCATCGGAAATGATGTACGCCAGACCGCGCGCAATCTGCATCGTTGCCAGCGTGGTGATCAGCGCATTGATCTTCAAACGAGCTATCACAAACCCGTTAAGCAAACCGAACGCCACGCCCAGCAGCAGCCCGGCACCGACGCCGATCCACAGGCTTTCACTAATATTGATCACCACCGCCGTCGCTACGCCAGCACAGGCAATGATAGACGCGACCGACAGGTCAAAATCACCGGAAGCCAGACAGAACAGCATTCCGCAGGCGACCATACCGGACATGGAGATCGCCAGCCCAAGCCCTTTCATATTGATAAACGAGGCGAAGTTGGGGACGAAAATCGCGCAGCCAAGAAACAGCACGGCAAACACCACCAGCATGCCGTAGTTATCCCAAATGCGAGATAATCCCGCGCCGTTTTTCTTTTTTTCTGAGGTTGCAGACGTAACCGTTGACATTATTTTGCTCCTTCGCGGTCAGGCAACCGCAGATTCGATATCGGGGGTTCGTAACATGGCCAGACTGAGCACCTTCTGCTCCGTGGCATCGGTATGCAGCAGTTCGCCGGAGACGGCACCTTCGCGCATGACGATAATCCGGTCGGCCAGCCCAAGCACTTCTGGTAAATCGCTGGAGGCAAACAGCACCGCGATCCCCTGATTCGCTAGTTCATAGATGACATGATAAATTTCGTGCTTCGCGCCGACGTCAATGCCGCGCGTGGGTTCATCGAGCAAAATGACCTTCATCTCTTCGGACAGCCAACGGCCAAGAATGGCTTTCTGCTGGTTTCCCCCGGAAAGATTCATAATCAGCTGTTCATCGGACGGCGTTTTGATGTTCAACGCGTCAATGCGCTTCGCGGCGTTATCCGCCTCCCACTGATTATTAATAATAAAACCGGCTTTCAGGCTCTTACGCCTTGCGCTGATATTGATGTTGTCACGCACCGAGTGCACCGGAATGATGCCGTCGGCTTTACGATCTTCTGGGCAGAGCATCACGCCCTGACGAATCGCATCAATGGGGGAATTCACCACCAGCGGTTTGCCATCCAGCAGCACCTGACCGTTGGTGATTTTGGTCGCGCCAAACAGCCCTTTCATCAGTTCGCTGCGGCCCGCCCCCACCAGACCAAATAGCCCGACAATTTCCCCCCGCTTCACGTTCAGGGAAACCGTGGATTTCACACCCGGTGCTTTCACGTCTTTCAGCGTCAGACGCTCTTCGCCGTGCGGACGCGGCGCATAGCCATAGATATCCCCCAGGTTACGCCCTACCATCGCCTGTACCAGCGACTCATGGTTCACCTGCTGCATATCGTCGAACGTGCGCACATAGCGGCCATCTTTAAACACGGTAATGGCATCGCTCAGCGCAAAAATTTCTTCCATCCGGTGCGAAACGTACAAAATGACCCGGCCTTCACTGCGCAATTCCTTAATCACGCGGAAAAGCTGCTCGATTTCACGGGCAGACAGCGAACTGGTCGGCTCATCAAAAGCAATAACCTTGGCGTTACGGGCCAGCGCCTTGGCGATTTCCACCATCTGCCATTGCCCGATAGAGAGGTATTTCAGCGGGGTATCAGGATCGATATCCAACCCCAGATGCTGCAACTGAAGTTTGGCTTCATAGCGCAGCAGCGAATAGTTCACCATGCCATATTTATGCGGCAGCTGACCTAAGTAGATGTTCTCGGCGACCGTCATTTCCGGCACCAGATGCAGTTCCTGATAAATGATGGCAACGCCCGCATTCAGGGCATCCATCGTGTTGTTGAACTGCACGGGCTTGCCCTGAATATGAATTTCGCCCGCTGACGGTGAATAGTTACCACTCAGGATCTTTAACAGCGTCGACTTGCCCGCCCCGTTTTCCCCCATCAATGCATGGATCTGGCCGGCATGGCAGGAAAAACTGATATCCGAAAGCGCCTTAACACCGGGAAATTCTTTGCCAATCCCATGAAACGACAAATAGGGTGACTGTGCTGTCATGTCTGCTTCCTCATAACAATGCAGGTAGAGCGCGGATAACCTCGACCAGCGTCATGCTGATCGGTGTTATCCGCGTCTTTACGAAATCAGGCGTGATTACATCAGGCCTTTTTTCTCCAGTTCGACCTTAAAGTTGTCACGAGTGATCAGCACTACGTCGGTCACTTCGGTGAATTTCTCCGGCTCAACGCCTTTGGTCACCCAGTCATTCAACATCTGGATACTCTTGTAACCGTGGATATCCGGGCTTGGCAGCAGTGAACCAAAGAAGCCCGTTGCCTGACCTTTAGACAGCTCACTCACCGCATCCACGCCGTTGATACCGATACCAATGACGTTTGCGGCTTTAAAGCCCTGACCTTCCGTTGCACGCACGCCGCCCAGTACGGTGTTGTCGTTCATGCCGATAATCAGCCAGTTTTTCACGCCCGGATGCTGAACCAGCATGGAGTTAGCGGCGTCAAATGCACCGGGGATATCGTTAGATTTGGTCGGCACTTTGTAGATCTGTTTTTCTGGGAACCCTGCGGTTTTCAGCGCGTCCATAGAGCCAGACGTGCGGCGACGTGCGGTATCCAGCTCATCAGCGGTAATCGCCATCACGGCGGTTTCCTCTACTTTCCAGCCGCGTTTAGTCATCTCTTTATACAGTTCCTGCCCCTGACGCTCGCCAATTTTGGTGGCCGCCATCATCACCAATGGCACGGTATCCATCGGTTGGCCTTTGGCATTCACGAACTGGTCATCAACCGCAATCACTTTCAGATTGTAGCTGCGTGCTTTCGCTATAATGGCTGGCCCCAACTTTGGATCCGGCGTACAGATAACGAAGCCTTTCGCGCCACTGGCCGCCAGACTGTCGATCGCGTTCAGGGTCTTTTCACCATCAGGAACTGCGATTTTTATCACATCAAAACCAAGGTCTTTCCCTGCTTTATCAGCGAACTTCCATTCCGTCTGGAACCAGGGTTCTTCCGGCTGTTTAACCAGAAAGCCCAGCTTTAAGTTCTCTGCCATAGCTGATTGTGACATAACAGCGGCCAACCCGATTGCTGCCAGCGCCTTAGTGAATTTATGCATGATGTTCTCCGGTGTAATTATCTTTTCATTCGTCAGCAACGCTGAAACGAGTTCGAGTTCCTGGTAGGGTATTTCCGGTCTGGATAAAGGAAAAACACAGGCTTAGCACGATTCCTTTACTCAGTAGCATTCAGACGCTTTATGTTTTAGTCGTTATTCCCGGCAAGAATGTAGAGCTTTATCACAGTCCGGAACAATGACAGGTTTGTGCATACATTTAGCGAATTTAACCAATCATTAACCTTTGACCAGCATCACAAAATGGCTGCTGGCGACAGAAAAATACATACTTCCAGCTAACCGCTCCTCACCGCCTCTCGTTATCCCTGCCATCGTAAACACCAACGTTCTGGGATTAATGAGGAGCAAAGCATGAGTGCGGGCGCTATTACGATTGGTCTCGACTTCGGCAGTGATTCGGTACGCGCCTTAGCCGTTGACTGCCAAAGCGGGCAAGAGTTGGAAACAGAGGTGGTCTACTACCCCCGCTGGCGCGAGGGGAAATATTGTCAGCCTGCCAACAACCAGTTCCGTCATCACCCATTGGACTATATTGAATCGCTGGAACAGGCGGTTAAGATCGTGGTTTCTCGCCTGACGCCTGAACAGCGGCAGAGCATCATCGGTATTGGCGTGGATTCAACCGGGTCAACCCCTGCACCGGTTGATGAGCAAGGCCAGATCCTCGCACTACGCCCCGAGTTTGCCGACAACCCCAATGCGATGTTCGTGCTGTGGAAAGACCACACGGCAATAGAAGAAGCAGAAGCCATCAACGCGCTGTGCCGTAGCGGCCAATTCCCGGATTACACCCGCTATATCGGCGGCGTTTATTCGTCCGAGTGGTTCTGGGCCAAAATTCTGCATGTTTCCCGCGACGATGCCGCGGTGCGTCAGGCGGCCGTTTCCTGGATAGAACTGTGTGACTGGGTACCCGCCCTGCTTTCTGGTACCCAAGCGCCAGCCGATATTCGTCGTGGACGGTGTAGCGCCGGACACAAATCACTCTGGCACCCAAGCTGGGGCGGACTACCGCCGAAAGATTTCTTGCATGCACTCGATTCCTGCCTGACCGAGACATTACAGTACCCGCTGTTTACCGACACCTGGACCGCTGAACAGCCGGTCGGCACCATCACCGCCGAGTGGGCACAGCGGCTCGGCATCCCCGAAACGGTTATTCTGGCGGGCGGCGCGTTTGACTGCCACGTCGGCACCGTCGGCGCGGGCGCACAACCTTATACGCTAGTCAAAGTCATTGGCACGTCCACCTGCGACATTCTGATCGCCGACGACGCACGCATTGCCGAGCGCACCATCGCCGGTATCTGTGGGCAGGTCGACGGCAGCGTTGTTCCCGGTTATATCGGTCTCGAAGCTGGGCAGTCCGCTTTCGGCGACATGTACGCCTGGTTTGGGCGACTGTTGGGCTGGTCGTTACAGGAAGCCGCGAAAGACAATCCTGAACTCAAAACGTCATTACAGGCGATGGAAGCCAAACTGCTGGAGCGACTGACGCACAGCTGGGCGGAAAACCCGACGCTGGATCACCTACCTGTCGTGCTGGACTGGTTTAATGGCCGCAGAACGCCGTTCGCCAATCAGCGACTGAAAGGCGTGATTACCGATCTCAATCTGGGCACCGATGCCCCCACGCTGTTCGGCGGTTTCATTGCTGCCACGGCCTTTGGCGCACGCGCGATTATGGAATGCTTTGAAGATCAGGGCGTACCCGTCGAGAACGTGCTGGCGCTGGGCGGCATCGCACGGAAATCTCCCGTCATCATGCAGGTCTGTACCGACGTGATGAATCGCCCCTTGCAGATTGTCGCCTCCGATCAGTGCTGTGCTCTGGGTGCCGCGATCTTTGCCGCCGTCGCCGCTGGCGTTCACGGCGATATCCCCACGGCACAGCAGCATATGGCCAGCGGCATAGAGCGCACCTTAATGCCAGACAGCCAGCGCGTCCCCCGTTATCAGCAGCTTTATGAGCGCTATCAGCAGTGGTGCCGCCTCGCGGAACCAGCCTATAGCCCAATGTCTACGGAAAAAAACTAATTTTATCCCTCAGGGGATCACGTTACAGGAGTCATCATGGATCATTTTAAGCAGCTTGAAGTCTGGTTCGTCATCGGTAGCCAACATCTCTACGGGCCGGAAACGTTACGTCAGGTAAAAGAGAACGCGGAAAAAGTCGTCGCCGGATTGAATCAACAGGCCAACCTGCCCGTTAAGCTGGTACTGAAACCGCTGGTGAAAACGCCGGACGAAATTCTGGCGCTGTGTCGCGATGCCAACTATCAGGATAACTGTATCGGCCTGCTGACCTGGCTGCATACCTTCTCTCCGGCCAAAATGTGGATTGGCGGCCTGAGCGTACTCAGTAAACCCCTGCTGCAATTCCATACCCAGTTCAATGCCGAAGTACCGTGGGACACCATGGACATGGATTTCATGAACCTGAACCAAACCGCACACGGTGGACGTGAATTTGGCTTCATCGGTGCCCGGATGCGGCAGGCGCATCAGGTTGTCGTCGGCCACTGGCAGGATAAGAACGCCCATGATCGTATCGGCAAATGGATGCGGGTTGCCGCCGCCATTCAGGAAAGCAAACAGCTGAAGGTTGCGCGCTTTGGCGACAACATGCGTGAAGTCGCCGTCACCGAAGGCGATAAAGTCGGCGCGCAGATCCAGTTTGGTTACTCCGTCAGCGCCTGGGGATTAGGAGATTTAACCGACGTGGTCGATGCCGTAACTAAAGGCGATATCGATGCGCTGGTCGAAGAATACGAAGCCAGCTACCAGTTAACGGACGCGGTGAAACTCAACGGCGCTAATCGTCAGAACCTGCTGGATGCGGCACAGATCGAACTCGGAATGAAACGTTTTCTGGAGCAAGGCGGCTATCACGCGTTCACCACCGATTTTGAAAACTTGTACGGCTTGAAACAGCTGCCGGGTCTGGCGGTACAGCGCCTAATGCAGCAAGGCTATGGTTTCGGTGGTGAAGGCGACTGGAAAACCGCCGCGCTGCTGCGCATTATGAAAGTGATGGCCGGCGGGTTGCCGGGTGGTACGTCCTTCATGGAGGACTACACCTATAACTTCCAGAATGGTAACGATCTAGTCGTCGGCTCCCACATGCTGGAAGTCTGCCCAACGATTGCGAAAGAGCAGAAACCGATTCTGGATGCGCAATACCTTGGTATTGGCGGCAAAGCCGACCCTGCTCGTTTGATTTTCTCAACGCCGGCTGGGCCGTCTCTCAACGCCAGCGTAATCGACATGGGCGACCGTTTCAGGATGCTGGTTAATCTGGTCGATACCATCGAACAGCCGCGCCCGCTGCCGAAACTGCCGGTTGCCCGCGCCATCTGGAAAGCGCAGCCATCGCTGGAAGTGGCGGCCGAAGCTTGGATTCTGGCCGGCGGTGCGCACCACACCGTCTTTAGTCAGGCGTTGGATCTCGAACACATACGGCTCTACGCCGAGATGCAGAACATTGAACTGCTGGTGATCGACAACGAAACCCAACTCCACGAATTCAAAGATGCGCTGCGCTGGAACGAGGTGTATTACAAACTTTGTAATCGATAAACAACACTATTGCCAGGGGCAAATTATGCGTTAATAATCTGCCCCTTCTTATCGTCCTTTCGCTCTCAACTTCTCCTATCGTCTGATTCTCACCTCCTGATACTAGATTTGGCATTAAAATCAGCGATATTTTCCTGTCAACTCATCATTCTTCATCTACGTTTATTTGTTATTAACAAATAAACGTACTTTTTTCATCCCCCTCTAGACAGGCTTTCTTGCTTGCATATACTTAGTCATCTCAATTACATAACTATTAGACCAATCACCATGACCGTTCATGATTATTTGCTCAAATTCAGAAAAGTCAGCTCAACAGAAAGTCTGGAAAAACTCTTTGATCATCTCAACTATTCTCTGACCGATAGTCAGGAAATCATCAACATGTACCGTGCTGCGGACCATCGGCGGGCTGAGTTAGCATCTGGCGGGCGTTTGTTCGATCTCGGTTGCGTACCAAAATCCGTATGGCACCACGTTCTTTAGTCGTGGTTAGCAATCAATATAGTTATTAGCGGGAAAAAGAATAATTATGCAATAATTTCCTTTCGAGCTATTACTCAGAACGCACCGTGCATTTGCTGTATGATAGCTCGGATCCTCCCTTATTAAGCGAATCTGACCTTCTCCCTTTGGAGAAGAATGGTGATAACCCTACTTTGGGTATGTTGTCGAAAACCCAACAATGCCTGATAATAGTCAGGTTTTGTTTTTTAGGCACCGTAATGACCGAATACGCATTGCTCTTTGTTAGCATCCTTCTGGTAAATAATTTCGTCTTAGTGAAGTTTCTTGGTCTGTGCCCCTTTATGGGCGTGTCCAAAAAGCTGGAGACGGCAATTGGCATGGGAATGGCGACCACGTTTGTTATGACGTTGGGCTCCATGTTCTCTTGGCTTATCAACGAATTTATCCTTGTTCCGCTCGATATCCTCTATTTGCGCACCATGGCGTTTATTCTGGTGCTCGCCGTGGTGGTACAGTTCTCCGAGATGTTCGTGCGCAAAGTCAGCCCTGAGCTCTATCGCCTGCTGGGGATCTTCCTGCCGCTTATTACCACCAACTGTGCGGTACTTGGCGTTGTTCTGCTCAACATCAACCTGTCACACGGTTTCCTGCAATCGACGATTTATGGTTTTGGCGGGGCGGCCGGCTTCTCGCTGGTGATGGTGCTTTTTGCCGCCATTCGTGAACGTCTTGCCGTGTCGGATATTCCTGCGCCGTTCCGCGGTTCGTCTATCGCGCTGATCACCGCAGGCCTCATGTCTCTGGCGTTTATGGGCTTTACCGGACTGGTGAAATTCTGATGATCCCTATCTGGATTGCCATTGCGGCATTAAGCGCTCTCGCGCTGGTATTCGGTTTGGTGCTCGGCTACGCCTCCCGTCGGTTTGAGGTCGAAAACGATCCGATCGTGGAAGAAGTGGAAGCCATGCTGCCACAAAGCCAGTGCGGCCAGTGCGGCTACCCCGGCTGTCGGCCTTACGCCGAAGCGGTCGCGCTGAATGGGGAAAATATTAATAAATGCGGCCCTGGCGGCGAAGTGATGATGCTGAAGCTGTCTGAAAAGCTCAATGTCGATCCGCAACCGCTGGAAGGCGATGCCGACGTTCAAACTCCCACACGCCAGGTTGCCTGGATCGATGAGAGCAACTGCATCGGCTGCACAAAGTGCATTCAGGCGTGTCCGGTTGATGCCATCATCGGCAGTACCAAAGCTGTACACACCGTCGTCAGCGATTTGTGCACCGGCTGCGATCTCTGCGTCTCCCCTTGCCCGACGGACTGTATCGAATTACGTCCTATCGCGCCGACTCCCGCTAACTGGAAATGGGATCTCGATACGATTCCAGTACGCGTTATTCAAGTAGAACGACATGCTTAAGCTGTTTTCCGCCTTTAAAAAAGACAGGATCTGGGATTTCGACGGCGGCATTCATCCGCCGGAAATGAAGACGCAGTCCAGCCAGATACCACTGCGCCAGATCCCGCTGCCAGAACAGTTCATTATTCCGCTCAAGCAGCATCTAGGGCCGGAAGGCGAGATCTGTGTCAGCGTCGGCGATAAAGTCCTGCGCGGTCAGCCGTTAACGCGGGGAAAAGGCCGCACCTTGCCCGTTCACGCACCGACATCGGGAACGGTGAACGCCATTCGTCAGCATATGACGGCGCATCCATCTGGCCTGTCCGAACTCAGTATTATCATCGTGCCGGATGGCGAGGATCGCTGGTGCGAACGCCAGACCTTGACGGATTACCGTGCACAAAGCGTCGATACCCTGCTTGCCCATCTGCATCAGGCTGGTATCGCGGGATTGGGCGGCGCCGGTTTCCCTACCGCAGCCAAGTTACAAGGCGGGATGCGCGGGATTGAAACCCTAATTATCAACGGCGCAGAGTGTGAACCCTATATCACCGCCGACGATCGACTCATGCAGGAGTGCGCCGAGGAGATTATTCAGGGCGTCGAGATTTTGTCATTCCTGTTGCAGCCCAAACGCATTCTGATTGGTATCGAAGATAATAAACCGGAAGCCATCAGCGCCCTGCGGCTGGCCTTGGGTAAACGCAGCGACATACAGCTGCGCGTCATCCCAACCAAGTATCCGTCAGGCGGTGCCAAGCAGCTCACCAAGATTCTGACTGGCAAGGAAGTCCCGTTCGGTAAACACTCCGCCGCCATTGGCGTACTGATGCAGAACGTCGGTACGGCCTTTGCTATCAAACGTGCCGTGATCGACGGCGAACCACTCACCGAACGCGTGGTGACGCTGACTGGTGAAGCTTTGCGCCAACCTGGCAACGTCTGGGCACGACTAGGGACACCGGTACGCCACCTGCTCAAACAGGGCGGTTTCCACGTCAATAAGCAGCCGAGGGTCGTGATGGGCGGGCCGCTGATGGGCTTTACCCTGCCGTCGCTGGATGTCCCTATCGTCAAAATCAGCAACTGCCTGCTCGCGCCGTCACATGCAGAAATGGAGCCAGTTGCTGAAGAACAATCCTGTATTCGCTGTAGCAAATGTGCCGATGCCTGTCCGGCGGGACTCTTGCCGCAGCAGCTTTACTGGTTCAGCCGCGGGCAGGAACACGAAAAAGCCCGCAATCACCATCTGTTTGACTGCATCGAATGCGGTGCCTGCGCTTATGTCTGTCCTAGCAATATTCCGCTGGTGCAGTATTACCGTCAGGAAAAGGCTGAAATTCGGGCCATCGATGAAGAGGCACAGCGTGCCGCGCAGGCCAAAGTGCGCTTTGACGCTAAACAAGCCCGTCTGGAACGAGAAAAAGCCGCTCGCGAGTTGCGCCATAAACAGGCGGCGGCTGGCGTATCCACCACGGATAAAGATGCTGTTCAGGCCGCACTGGAGCGCGTACGCCGTAAGCAAACCGCCGCAACAGAGGTCGGTTCGCCAATCGAGGTAATCCCCGATGCACAACCGGATAACAGCGCGGCCATCGCCGCGCGCGCTGCCCGCAAAGCCTTAGCGCGTGAAGAACGGGCGCAGCAGGAAACGCCTGCGGCCAATGTTCCTTCTGCCGATCTTGATGACCCACGCAAAGCGGCGGTGGCAGCAGAGCCGATTGCCGTCGTTGAAGTACAAGAACCGGAAGATCCACGTAAGGCTGCCGTTGCCGCCGCTATCGCGCGCGTTAAAGCTCGCAAAGCCGCGCAGCAAGCTGCAACAAACACTGAAGAGCCGGTTTCGTCGGCTGCTCCTGACGTAGTAGCAGAACCGATTGCCGTTGTTGAAGCACAAGAGCCGGAAGATCCGCGTAAGGCTGCCGTTGCCGCCGCTATCGCTCGCGTTAAAGCCCGTAAAGCCGCGCAGCAAGCTGCAACAAACACTGAAGAGCCTGTTTCGGCGGCTGCTCCTGACGTAGTAGCAGAACCGACTGCCGTTGTTGAAGTACAAGAGCCGGAAGATCCGCGTAAGGCTGCCGTTGCCGCCGCTATCGCTCGCGTTAAAGCCCGTAAAGCCGCGCAGGCATCGTCATATCAAGAGGAATAAATGGCTTTTAGAATTGCGAGTTCACCGTTCACGCATAACCAGCAGCGCACACAGCGCATCATGCTGCTGGTCATTCTGGCCTGTCTACCGGGTATGCTGGCGCAGTATTACTTCTTTGGCTACGGTAACCTGATTCAGGTCGGGCTGGCGTCGGCCACCGCGCTTATTGCAGAAGGTGTGACACTGTCACTGAGGAAATTTGCCGTACGCACCACGTTGGCAGACAACTCCGCACTATTGACCGCGGTGCTGCTCGGCATCAGTCTGCCGCCACTTGCGCCCTGGTGGATGGTGGTCATGGCAACTGTCTTCGCGATCATTATCGCTAAACAACTGTATGGCGGCTTAGGGCAAAACCCTTTTAACCCCGCGATGATTGGCTATGTGGTGCTGCTAATCTCTTTCCCAGTTCAAATGACAAGCTGGCTGCCGCCCGCGCCGCTGCAAACCATTCCCGTCGGCTTCCATGATGCGTTAATTATCATTTTTACCGGACACACGCCTGACGGGTACACCATGCAGCAGCTGATGCACAACGTTGATGGCGTCAGCCAAGCCACCCCGCTGGATTCGTTTAAAACCAGCCTGCGCTCTGGCCAAACGCCGCAGGACATTCTGCAACAGCCGATGTTTGCTCAATCGCTGTCCGGTATTGGCTGGCAGTGGGTGAATATCGGTTTTCTTATCGGCGGACTGTTTTTGCTGATGCGCGGCACCATTCGCTGGCATATTCCGGTCAGTTTCCTGCTGTCGCTGATGTTCTGCGCTTCGCTAAGCTGGATCATTTCGCCTGAGGAATTCGCGCCACCGATGCTACATCTGCTGTCGGGTGCCACCATGCTCGGCGCATTTTTCATCGCCACCGATCCCGTTACCGCATCAACCACCAACCGAGGGCGTCTGATTTTCGGGGCACTGATTGGGTTACTAGTCTGGCTTATTCGTACCTACGGTGGCTATCCGGACGGCATCGCGTTTGCCGTTCTGCTGGCAAATATCACTGTGCCGCTGATCGACTATTACACCAAGCCACGCGCTTATGGCCACCATCGCTGAGGAGATGCCCATGATGACGACAATGCGCCGCCACGCGACAACACTGGCCCTGTTTGCTGCTGGCACGACTGCATTAACCGCCGTGGTGAATATGCTGACGGAACCGACGATCTCGCATCAGGCGATGTTGCAGCAAAAGATGCTGTTGGATCAGGTGGTTCCCGCCGAGTTATACAACAGTGACATGCAAAAAGAGTGTTACATTGTCACTAACCCTGCACTCGGATCGTCAGCGCCACACCGCGTGTTCATCGCCCGCCAGAATGGTGAGCCGATTGCCGCCGCACTGGAAAGTACTGCGCCGGATGGCTATTCGGGTGCTATTCGGCTGCTGGTCGGGGCCGATTTTCACGGTAAAGTACTCGGTGTTCGCGTTACCGAGCATCATGAAACACCTGGACTGGGTGATAAAATCGAAGTGCGAATCTCGAAGTGGATCACCCGATTCAGTGCACAAACGGTACAGGACGAGCTGGATGTCCGCTGGGCTGTGAAGAAAGAAGGCGGAATGTTTGATCAATTTACCGGCGCCACCATTACGCCGCGCGCCGTCATTAACAGCGTAAAACGCAGCGCCCTTTACCTGCAAAAGCTGCCGCCACAAATCAACACACTGTCCGCCTGTGGAGAGAATCAATGAGTCAGACCAAAGCACTTTTCATTGACGGATTATGGAAGAACAACTCGGCACTGGTTCAATTGCTGGGCCTTTGCCCCCTGCTGGCCGTGTCATCAACCGCGACTAACGCGCTGGGATTAGGGCTGGCAACTACGCTGGTTCTCACCTGTACCAACATGGCCGTCTCTGCGCTGCGTCGCTGGGTACCGGCGGAAATCCGTATTCCCATTTACGTCATGATCATCGCTTCGGTGGTCAGTACCGTGCAGATGCTGATCAACGCCTATGCCTATGGCTTATATCAATCGCTGGGGATTTTTATCCCGCTGATCGTGACGAACTGTATCGTTATCGGTCGGGCAGAAGCCTTCGCTTCCAAGAATGCCGTCTTCCCCTCCGCTATTGACGGTCTGGCAATGGGGTTAGGCGCAACCAGCGCACTGGTGGTGCTCGGCTCTTTACGTGAAATTCTGGGTAACGGCACATTATTCGACGGCGCAGATTTGCTGCTGGGCAGTTGGGCTAAAGCTCTGCGCATTGAGGTTGTCCACCTCGATTCCCCATTCCTGCTGGCGATGCTGCCACCGGGCGCGTTTATCGGTCTGGGACTGTTGCTGGCCGTGAAATATTTGATCGATGAGAAAATGAAACAACGCCGAGCCCGTGCCGCTGCCGCCGAAGGGAAAGCGGTGCCAACAACGGGTGCTGTAGGGGAATCGCTGTGAACAAGGTCAAACGGGTTGAGATCTTAACGCGTTTACGCGACAACAATCCCCATCCGACGACTGAGTTACATTTCAGCACGACGTTTGAACTGCTGATCGCCGTATTACTTTCCGCACAGGCAACCGATGTCAGCGTGAACAAGGCAACCGCAAAGCTCTACCCTGTTGCCAACACGCCGGAAGCGATGCTTGAGCTCGGCGTAGACGGTGTGAAAGACTACATCAAGACAATCGGCCTGTTTAACAGCAAAGCAGAAAATGTCATCAAGACCTGCCGTTTATTGCTGGAAAAGCATCAGGGACAGGTTCCCGAAGATCGCGCCGCGCTGGAAGCCTTACCCGGCGTAGGACGAAAAACGGCAAACGTCGTCCTGAATACTGCGTTTGGCTGGCCGACAATTGCTGTTGATACGCACATCTTTCGCGTCAGTAACCGGACAGGATTCGCACCGGGTAAAAATGTCGAACAGGTAGAGGAAAAACTGCTGAAAGTGGTTCCGGCAGAATTTAAAGTCGACTGCCATCATTGGTTAATCCTGCATGGTCGTTACACCTGTATCGCACGCAAACCGCGCTGTGGTTCCTGCCTGATTGAAGATTTATGTGAATTTGGCGAAAAGGTAGACGCCTGATCTATCATGGTCTGGTGGAATCCTTCTCACCAGATCGCCTTCTCCGTTATTCCTCACCCCACCTCGTCTTTTGCTCCCCCACGATCGGCGTGATCTGTGTGTTCTCTGCATCTTACTGCTCAGACAACGATGATCTCAGGCGGTTTACTCGATGTGCTGTAGCGTATTCCTCTATCAAAAAGCCTGTATAAAAGTACAGATAACCACTATTTAAGGCTAATAAGTTATTTTTAATAGAAAATTTAGTGATTTAAAGTCACACAGCGTGACTATATCGATATTTATCTTATTGCACGCTATTGATGTGTTTTTATACTCACTGCATATTTAGTGATATGCAAAATATTAAACCGCATATTCATTCATAGTTAATGATATTGTCTTGATTTTAAGTAAAAGGAAGATTATATCCCTTTTGTGAAAAACAAATAGGTAAAACCAATATAATCATTTGAAGCAAAAGAAAGTTATGAAATTAAACTCTGCATAACATTTAATTTCTGGTTTTATCCAACACCCAAAACCACTTGTAACAAAACATGTCAAATGACTTGCCTGTCCGTAAAATCGCGTCAATATAGCGCCGTTTTTCCTCCCCATAACTAGTCAAAAGAGGTTGCAGTTTCACTGCTTCACTCTTGTTATTTTCTCGTTAAAAAAAACGAGACAGGTAAAATCAGAGGTCTTTGTGTCAACAGCAAACAACAACAGCGAATCCCCTGAAAGCGTCAGCATGAACGCTTTCAAACAACCAAAAGCGTTTTATCTCATCTTTAGCATCGAGCTGTGGGAGCGTTTTGGTTACTACGGTCTGCAAGGCATTATGGCGGTTTATCTGGTCAAAATGCTGGGCATGTCCGAAACAGATTCCATTACCCTTTTCTCCTCATTCAGTGCGCTGGTATACGGTTTCGTCGCCATTGGCGGCTGGCTGGGTGATAAAGTCCTCGGCACCAAACGTGTGATCGTGCTGGGAGCTATCGTGCTGGCGATCGGTTACACCATGATTGCCTATTCAGGCCACAGCGTGACGTGGGTGTACATCGGTATGGCGACCATTGCCGTCGGTAACGGATTGTTTAAAGCCAACCCGTCAGCCCTGCTGTCTACCAGCTATGCGAAAGACGATCCGCGTCTGGACGGTGCTTTCACCATGTACTACATGGCGGTGAACATCGGCTCCTTCTTTTCTATGCTGGCTACACCGGTACTTGCCGCGAACTATGGCTGGAGCGTAGCCTTCTCCCTGAGCGTAGTGGGTATGATTCTGACGCTGATTAACTTTATGTTCTGCCGCAAGTGGGTTAGCACACAAGGTTCTCAGCCAGATTTCCAACCGATCAATCTGCCGAAGCTCGCCGTCACGCTCGCGGGTATTGTCGCGCTGGTCGCCCTTTCCACCTGGCTGCTGCACAACCAGAGCGTCGCACGCTGGATTCTGACGCTTATTTCACTGGCCGTTGTTACCATTTTCATCAAAGAGATGCTGGCGGTGAGCGGTGCGGAACGCCGGAAAATGATTGTCGCACTACTGCTGATGCTGGAAGCCGTTGTCTTCTTTGTGCTGTACAACCAGATGCCAACATCGCTGAACTTCTTTGCTATTCGCAACGTTGAACACTCGATTTTAGGTTTTACCTTTGAGCCAGAGCAGTATCAGGCGCTCAACCCGTTCTGGATTATGGTTGCCAGCCCGATTCTGGCTGCGGTTTACAACAAAATGGGCGACCAGCTGCCGATGGCGCACAAGTTTGCGGTGGGTATGGTGTTATGCTCCGGCGCGTTTCTGGTGCTGCCGTGGGGTGCCAGCATGGCAAACGAACAGGGTATTGTGTCCGTCAACTGGCTGATCCTCTGCTATGGCCTGCAAAGTATCGGGGAGTTGATGATTTCCGGTCTGGGTCTGGCGATGGTCGCTCAACTGGTACCACAGCGTCTGATGGGCTTCATTATGGGGGCCTGGTTCCTGACGTCAGCGGGTGCCGCCATTATCGCGGGCTACGTTGCTAATATGATGGCCGTGCCTGAGAACGTCGTAGATCCGCACGCGTCTCTTGAGATTTATAGCAATGTCTTCATGCAGATTGGTATCGTCACGGGCGTCATCGCCGTTCTGATGCTGCTGACCGCGCCGAAACTGACGCGCATGACGCAGGATGTCACCGACGCGCCTGTGGACGCCGTCACTACAACAGCCTCGGCCTGATAACTCGCCGGAACACGTCACACACATGACAGTATGACGTGCTATTGGTGAAGAATTAGATGATAGCCAGATGATAAAAAGCCAGACAGTGTCTGGCCTTTTTACGTAGATGCTTCAATGCACCAAAGAGATACCGTAGGGACCGTGCTATCAGGTGGAAGAGGTCTCGAATCAATCTGAGGTTATCTCAATCAGATTACCATCTGGGTCGCTGACGATCGCTTCGTAAAATCCGTCCCCCGTCATTCGAGGTTGGGCAATCAGAATGCCGCGTTCCGCTGCTTTGCTGGCTAACGCTTCCACATCCGCTTTGCTCCCGACCGAAATCGCGACGTGCGCCCAGCCGCAGCCTTCTTTATTGGTTAAGGCTTCTGCCAGCACTGGCAGCGTCATCAACTCAATAGATGCGCCTTCACTCAGTTGAACAAAATGCGATTCAAAACCGGGGCGATTCCGGCTCACATACTTTTCCCCCACCTGAGCGGAGAATAACTCTTGCCAAAATGCCGCCTGCGCGGCCAGATCGGCCGTCCATAACGCCACGTGTGCCACTTTCATCATGATTCCTTCTTAGCAGTTATCTTTTGCTGGTTTACAAACAAGCGGTTATGACCGCGTTCCATTCAGAATGGCTAACACCTGTTGGTGTAGCTCGGGATTACCGGTCGCGACTACCGTGCCGCCCGCTTCCGCTCGTTGTCCGTTGAGATCGGTAATGATGCCGCCCGCCTGCTCAATAATCGGGATCAGCGCAACAATATCGTAAGGCTGTAATGCAAATTCCACGCAGATATCAATCTGGCCTGCTGCCAGCATCGCCATCGCGTAACATTCGCCGCCGTAGCGCGTCATGAGCGTGCTTTCTGCTAGATCGGCGAAGCGAACCGCAGGGTGCATCGCCAGCGGTTCCGGGGCGGTGGTGTGGAGAATCGCCTGTTCGAGCGACACGCCTTTGCGCGTGCTTAAACGCATTTCCCCATGCCGATCGCTACGCCATGCCTGTGAACCATCGGCCCAGAAACGCTCCCCAGTAAACGGCTGGCTCATCATCCCCATCACGGCGCGTTCATGGTGCAGCAGGCCGATGAGCGTTCCCCACACGGGTAACCCACATAAGAAAGGCCGGGTTCCATCAACGGGATCCAAGACCCAACGCACCGGACCTTCCCCGCTCAGGCCAAACTCTTCGCCCATAATCGCGTGACCGGGGTAATGGTGAGTGATGTGCTCACGGATGATCCGCTCAGCCTTTCGGTCAGCTTCCGTGACCGGATCAAAGCGAAAGCCCTCTTTTGGCTTCGTCTCAATTTGGTTTGCGGTAAGGGCACGAAAACGCGGTAACGTTTCCTGACTGGCCAGCGTGGCGAGTTCATGAAAAAAGGGAATATCGGGAAGCGACTGACTCATGGTGTTTTACCTTCCTATCGCGTTGGCATAACGGCGTTGTTGAGTACTGACGATGATAAACCGGAATGCTCACCATAGCTCGATTGTGCGCTATCTTGCATAATTAATTCGTTCGATTATGCACAAAGATCTTCAAAGGCTAATCGCGACTACGTCATCGTGCTCGAGCCGAAGCCAATCCGGCACTGTCTGTTCAGAAATTAGCTCGGGGGAATAAGTTGATTTCCCAAGAATTTCTTTAATGAATAAACTTAGCGTGTTCGTACTTTTATTGGCTAATTTATTTATTAGCAACAACTGGTGGATGCTTCTTAAATTCTGCTGAGTATTCTAACCTCATATTCCAGAACAATTCCTCATCTATAAACAGTGACTGAGGGAGATCTGATATACTTTCAGTTTCTGAGAAGTTCAGCCTGTGAGATTTCAATTTTTCAGTTAGAATTTTTTTGGTGTTTTCTGTTAGCCCACTAAAAACAAATGATGCTTTGTTTTGCGTCATCAACTTAAGATTTGTATAAAACATATCAGAATGATACACTTCCGGCGGTAATCCTTCACACATTACTGCATTGTATTTATTATGCATTTGCGGATGTAACGGTAACGTTACGTCAGCTAAAATGCTGCTTCCCATATTTGGATCTAAATCCATAGTATCACATTGTAAATGTTCGCCTATATGGGTTCCTTCATCCATCATTTTCCTTTTGTGCAACTCTCCACATCCTATTATTATTTTTGTATGGCGAGAATTGTTTTTTACTTTATCACTAATGTGTGGCGTTGCTGACGTTTGTAAAGCAGACGAATTCAGTTTATGCATGTAGTTGTCTATTTCTTCTGGCAAATAGCTTAATATTCTGCCCATTTCCCTCGCAATAACCAGTTCTGACTTTATAACTTTCGTCTCATGCGATTCATCTGCTAGCGCACTCATTAACTCTATCTTTTCATTGTATAATTCAACAAAACGATTTGCATGCTTTTCCCCTTGTTCACAATTTTTTCTGTATACTACTATCATATATAAAAAATCATTGTTTTCTTTGGGGAAAATCTTACAACCGATATTTGGCAATTCAAGTATTACGTGTAATTCTGGTGAATACAGGCTATCAACAGAAAATTGTCCCACTGGACGCCTCCCTGAAATAACAGTCCCCCAACTTCCCTCTCGGGTGTTAGCCTCACTGGGGGAAATGCCGTCAGTATTAATTAAGCATTCCGAGTACATCTTTTTAATATCAGAATCTATGGCTATTTTTTTATTAATGTATCCATCAAGTTTAAACGTTGCTGCCTCTCTGGTTGAACCTATTATGTAACTTTGGTCATATACATTGGGTTTTTCTGAAAAAAAAGAAGCTCTGATATCTGGGTAGATTTTTTTTATGATTGCTGCTGAATTATTATATTCTGATAAAACAACCAGCTGCTCTTTAATACTGGAAACTTTCATTTATATTCCTCAGATTAATTTTTTATAAAATAAAAGCATATTTCTATTTTTATCTAAAAACCAAAAACATTAATTCCGGTTTGGCAATTTTGTTCCATCTGGTCGCAATTCACCTTTCGGAGAAACATGTCGGTATAACGTCTGTCTGGTAATGCCAAGCTCGCCTACCTTAGTTTCCGATTGCCCCATTGCCGCCATCGCCAGACGCAACTTGGCCGCTGTCATCTTGAATGCCCGACCGCCGCTACGTCCTCGCGCACGGGCCGAAGCCAATCCGGCAACCGTCCGTTCAGAAATCAACTCACGTTCAAATTCCGCTAGGGCCGCAAAAATACCGAAGACTAGTTTACCGGCCACCGTCGTCGTATCGATCGCTGCGCCGTGCCCTGTCAGCAATTTCAATCCAACTCTACGCACAGTCAGGTCATGCACGGTGTTGATGAGATGACGCAGGTCTCGACCGAGACGGTCGAGCTTCCATACCATCAATGTGTCTCCTTCGCGGAGTGTTTTCAGGCAGGCAGTCAATCCGGGGCGATCATCGCGCCGACCCGAAGCCATATCCTCATAAATATGGTTCAGCAGGTACACGACAAAAAATAGCCCCAGACGTCTCCGTCAGGGTGCTATAACAGGAATTGCTGAGTAACCTTATTGCCTTTAGCTTAGGTCAACTCCGTTGCTGGCGATGACCTTTTTATACCAGTAGAACGATTTCTTTTTCTTTCTGGCTAACGTCCCTTCGCCCCGGTCGTCGCGATCGACATAGATGAAACCGTAGCGTTTGCTCATTTCACCGGTGGAGGCAGAGACCAGATCGATACAGCCCCATGAGGTATAGCCGATGACCGGAATACCGTCACCAATGGCGTCCGCCATCGCGCTGATGTGCTCGCGCAGGTAGCTGATGCGATAGTCATCATCAATCTCGCCCTGTGCGTTAATCTCGTCCTTCGCGCCCAGCCCGTTTTCGACCAAAAACAGCGGCTTCTGATAGCGGTCATACATCATGTTCATGGTGATGCGCAGGCCCAGCGGATCGATTCCCCAACCCCATTCGCTCGCCTTGATGTGCGGGTTCTTTAACGACTTAACGATATTCGCCGCGCTGCTATTGTGCTCGTTCATATCCGCCGAGGCGCAGCGGGAGGCGTAATAGCTGAAGGACACAAAATCCACCGTGTTCTTGAGAATCTCATCATCGCCCAGCTCGGACGCAATCGTGATGCCCTTCTCTTTAAACAAACGGCCGGTATACGCCGGATAGGTGCCGCGTGCCTGCACGTCGATAAAAAACAGGTTTTCCCGATCTTTATTCAGCGCCGCCCAGACATCTTCCGGTTTGCACGACCACGGATAGAAATTGCCGCCAGCCAGCATACAGCCGACCTGATTTTCCGGGTTAACCTCATGCGCAATCTTCGTCGCCAACGCGCTCGCTACCAGTTCATGGTGCGCGGCCTGGTATTTCACTTGCTCCTGATTTTCCCCTTCGGCAAAGGCCAGCCCCGCGCCAGAGAACGGACTATGCAGCAAGATATTGATTTCATTGAACGTCAGCCAGTATTTCACCAGCCCGTCAAAGGCTTCAAAACAGGTGCGTGCGTAGCGGGCGAAGAACTCGACCATTTTCCGGTTACGCCATGAACCGTACTCGGTGACCAGATGCATCGGCACATCGAAATGGCACAGCGTCACCAGCGGCTCGATGTTGTACTTCTTGCACTCGGCAAACATATCGCGATAAAAGGCGATGCCGTCCGCGTTGGGCGTCAACTCATCGCCGTTCGGATAGAGTCGGCTCCAGGCGATCGAGGTACGGAACACCGTGAACCCCATTTCCGCCATCAGCGCGATATCTTCTTTATAGCGATGATAGAAATCGATCGCCTGATGGCTGGGATAAAACTCATCCTCACGCAGCGCGAAACGCGGTTCTTGCCCCAGTTTCACCGGCAGACGATTGACTCCGTGGGGAATCATGTCCACCGTCGTCAGCCCTTTACCGCCCTCGAGGTACGCGCCTTCTGCCTGATTGGCCGCAATCGCGCCCCCCCATAAGAATCCATTGGGAAATGTTGATGCAGACATACGCTATTCTCCTTTGTACTAATTAGTGCTTCATTTAATTCGTGTTCGCTGCGTGCTGCGGCGCGGAAACCTCATCGCCCTGCACGCGTTTCTCTTCCGGTTTTTCTTCGACTGGGATGTCTTCAAAGCCCAGCAGCAAGGTGACAAAGAAGGAAATCACGACGGACAGAAGCATGACACCGAATACCCAGGCAATACTCATCGGGTTGGTCGGATCGAAGAACTGCACGCTGGTAAACAGCCCCGGCGACGCCATTGAATGACTTGCCAACCCGCCGATACCGGCAACGGCACCACAGATAAAACCGGTAATTAAACAGGCGATCAGCGGACGCTTCAGACGCAAAGCGACACCGTACAGCGCCGGTTCAGAGATCCCGGCAACAATGGCCGAGGCCGCCGCCGCCAGCGCCGTCTGGCGCAGTTCCGGGTTTTTGGTGCGCCAGGCAACCGCCAGTGAAGATCCGCCCAGCGACAGGTTCGCACCGATTTCAGACGGCATTACCATGCCTTCTTTGCCGGTTTCAGCGATGGTCTGAATGATCGTCGGGGTAAACACGCGGTGCATACCGGTCATCACCAGCAGCGGCCAAATAGCCCCCATAATGGCAACGGACAGCCAGCCCAGATAGTCATGTACGGTGTACACCACCGCAGAAATACCGCTACCAATCCAGATCCCAATCGGGCCGATCAGCATAATGGCAATCGGGGAGGCAATCAGCACGATTAACATCGGTTTCAGGAAGTTTTTGGTCACCGCTGGCGTAATGCGGTCTACCCATTTTTCAATGTAAGACAGAATCCAGGTCATACACAGCGCCGGAATCACGGTGTAGGTATACTTCACCGCCGTGACGGTTAGCCCCATAAACACCACCTGCTGACCCTGCGCCGCTTTTGCCATCAGATCGATAAACGTCGGATGAACCAGCACCCCGGCGATAGCAATCGCCAGCGACATATTGGTTTTGAATTTTACCGCCGCAGACGCCGCTACCATGATCGGCAGGAAGAAGAACGCGCCGTCACCAATCACGTTCAGAATCGTTATCGTCGAGGCGCCCTTCTCAAACAGCCCGGTCATATCGAGGATCATGGCGAGCAGTTTCACCATTGAGCCGCCGATAATCGCAGGAATGAGCGGTGACATCGTGCCAATCAGCGCATCCAGAATCCCCGCGCCGATGCGTCGCAGCGTAATTTTATTGTTCACCGGTACGGTTTTTTCAGCTTCCACGCCTTCTGGCAGCAGTTTCACCACTTCGACGTAGGCCTGAGAAACGGTGTTGCCGATGATGACCTGACACTGGTTATCATTTTTCACGACACCCAACACGCCGCTTATCGCCTTCAATTCGGCCACATTCGCCGCATCATTATCTTTCAGCACAAAGCGCAGACGGGTCATACAGTGCGTCACGGCGGCGATGTTATCAGCACCACCGATGGCATCGACGATCGAACGGGATACAGCCGCATAATTCTTTGACATGGATAGACAATCTCTCGTAATCGCGCGCGCTACACCCAATTCAACACGTCCAAAACGGGAATATCACTTGATGCGCGCACATTTATTATTCAATTTCATACAGTTATGAAAGTATTCATGCCGGTATCCCTGCTCCATGCAACGTGATGAAACGCCGATGGGTAACCGGTTCCACATGATAGTGTTTATATATGAATACAATTTCAATAATTTTGTTATGAATATTTTTCTTATGTGATCGTGATCGTCATGAATAGCGTATTACTCCCCTCGATCGCTTCGGTTCTGCACTCATCACCCTGCTACCAGTCCAAAGTGTGTAAAATGGCAAAGGTGTTCAACGTCTCAGGATGTCCCATGTCGACAATGCAGGAAGTGGCGAAGAAAGCAGGCGTATCGAAAGCGACGGTGTCGCGCGTGCTATCGGGCAAAGGCTATACCAGTGAAGAAACCAAAACGCTGGTCTATCAGGCCATTGAGGAGACGGGATATCGGCCAAATTTACTGGCGCGGAATCTGGCGACCAGCAAATCCGCCTGCATTGGGCTGGTGGTGACCAACACGCTCTATAACGGCAGCTATTTTAACGAGCTGCTGTCACAGGCCGCCAAGAAATTGGAAGACAACGGTCGTCAATTGATTCTGGTCGATGGCAAACACAGTGCCGATGAAGAGCGCGCCGCGATTCAATTCCTGTTGGGGTTACGTTGTGATGCGATCATCATCTATCCCCGTTTTCTCACCGTGGATGAAATGGACGACATCATCGAGAAGCACAAGCAGCCGATCATGGTGGTCAACCGTAAACTGCGTAAACACCAGAGCCACTGCATCTGTTGCGATCACAAAGGTTCCAGCTATAACGCGACGCAACATCTGATTGCGCGCGGCCATAGAGACATCGCTTTTATCACCGGTTCACTGGATTCGCCGACGGCTATCGAACGCCTTTCCGGCTATAAAGACGCCCTGACGGCGGCCAATATCGCGGTACGGGATGAGTTGATTGTGAAAGGAAAATGGACGCCGCGCAGCGGGTCGCTCGCCATTACGACCCTGTGCGATAACCGGGTATCATTCAGCGCCGTTCTCGCCAGCAATGACGATATGGCGATTGGCGCGATAAAAGCGCTGGATGACGCTGGCGTTGCCGTACCGCACGACGTTTCTGTCGTCGGGTTCGACGATATTCCCACTGCCCCGTTTTTGAAGCCGTCACTCTCCAGCGTCAAAGATCCGGTGAGCGATATGATCAACGAAGTAATTAACCGCCTGATCGCGATGCTGGACGGCGGTTATTTCTCGAAAGAAAATCTGTTCTTGTCGGAGTTACAGGTCAGAGATTCCATTCAGAACGGGCCGTACGGTAATCAGTCCGTTTGAATCTGCTACGGGGTCATTTCAGACCCCGTTTTTCACGGCAACAAAAAAGGACTATACGAGCGCCTGCGGCAGTCTCAGCCCTGAAAAGTTTTAAAGTCAGAACTTCGCTTAGGGCTGTGCCTACTTTACATAGATAAGATCACTTCCATGTAGTAGAATATAGTTGAAAATTCTTGTCGAAAACCGATTTCTATGAAATAAGTGGAATATATACCTCCCCTGAAACAAGCCACATGGATCGCGTTGGAGATATCTAAGAGTAAACACAACTCTAACTATTTAAATTAAAACCACGATAATAAAAGGAATGGTGAACCTCATGCCTGGAAATGATTTAGTAAAAACAGAGATAATAAAATATCCAGATTACTATTTTAACGCACAGTCAAAATCTTTAGATTCACGGTTAGAAAACATTAAAATAAGTGAAGAAGAAGAAAATGAAATTTCCAAAAATCACGCGAAGAAATTCATAAGAGATAAGGCCCTTGGTTTTTTTAAGGTTGGGGAACTAATTTCAGAAATAATAAAATGGAATGAGTCAGTGGATGAAGATATAAAGGAAGCTAAAAAAGAGTATTTACTTGCACAATACTTCGATAAGAACGACAGAAATGAAATGGCTTTAACTAAAATAAAAGAATTCCTATCCAATGCCCAAGGGAACACACTTTTCAATAAAATACTTCGAATTCTAGACGACACGCCACCAGACATGGAGCTTTCAAAGCATCTTTCAAATGCTTTGAAATACATTGTTAACAATAACTTCCAAGATCTTTTTGAGGAACATAAGTATGCCCTAGGCCAAATAGAGAAACTAACACCACAAGCCCTAACGATACTATCAGACAACGACTCATGGCCATTAATAGGACTAGGTAGCTACACAGCAAATGGCTCAAAAGTAACATCTGACTGGCTAACTCATTTTACACAAGCATATGCTGACAGCAAAAAAATTGAGGACCCGAAAATAACAAACAGAATAAGTCATTCAATTAATGAACTGATTTCAATGCGTTTGATAGAAGCGCACCTTGTACAAGAGAGAAGAGCCAGTTGCAATATGACCGAAATAGGAGTGATGATCCTCTCTTATATACGAAAGTAATATGATATTTATATGCTCGAAATGATTCAAGTTTCAGGACAAAACGTCAGCGTTTTGAACAACGCAAAGCGTTGACCCTTTAGGACCAGATATATTTATGAGCCTCATAAAGCAGCAAGGTAAGGTCAAATTCGTCAGGAACGAATTTGACCAGCCAAAGGCAGATTTGAACGCTGCTTGCAGCGGCCCCTCCAACGCACATGCAACCTGAAGTATGGCGAGTATAGAATATTGTCACTGGTTGGCTATAAAGTGAGAAAAAAGGGGCGGCACGCGATTGCCATGTTACCCATCTTAAACGTAGACGTTAAGCTGGTTATTTTCCGTTGGGCGATTAACCCCATCGGCTATCGGTGGCTTAAAGACCGACGCGCTATTGTCGTACGTCGTCCGGGTTCGGGTAGACGCGTCCTGATTAGGGTAACCAGACAGCTGCGACGAGCGGGAAATACCCTGAACATGATCAGGTTTGTCAGGCATGGCGCTATATGACACTGGAGAAACTAGGTTAAGACCAATCATTTTTCTTCCCCCTATTCATCTCATCTGTCAGTAAAACTTATCTTGCTTACTACTGAGTATAGAACAATCAAGCAGGGGGAATATGTAAGGTTTTGTCTGAAAAAATACCGCTAGTGCGCTATTGACGAAGGGAAAGAGAAGACAAACAATCAGCACTATTTTTTATTTATTATCATATGTTTATTTATTCTTCTCCCACGCACGCAGCCGCCCTGCCGCATTTTTATAAGGCGAGGCGGTATTGAACTGAATCATCCGACCACGCGTCCACTTACCGTACCAGCATTCACCATAGAGCTGTGCATCGGTATAGCGTTCAACCAGCGCGATGAGTTCCCGTTTATTCGCGGTAAGCAACGCGACCCGTTCAGACCAATCGGTAATGTGGGCGAAGTCCTGATAGAACTTTTGCGCGAGTAAACCAAGCTGATTCCACTGGTAGCCCGTCTCTGGGAAATCGATGGGATTACCCTGCTCTTCCTGCTGATGCCATTTCAGCACCAGATTGCCCCAGCCCAGCAAATACGCCACCAGATTTGCCGCGCTCATCTGCGTTCCCTGCGCATGTCCTACCATTTCCGGCAAGAATGCGCGATCGGCGGGAACGGCCTCGATTCGCTTCATTAACAGCGCAAACTGACTGTTGATTGCCTTGATCAAGGCTTCCTTGCTGTCTGGCACCGCCATCATCTCCCCCAACTATTCTGCTATCCCCGTCATACTTCAAGTTGCATGTGCGTTGGCTGCGTTTAGTCACCCGAATCACTTACCAGTGTAAGCTCATCGGGATTCCCTCACTTGCCGCCTTCCTGAAACTCGAATTATTTAGGGTATATGTACAGAATCAGGTTACTGATCAAACGGCGGCACCGCCTTGTCATCGCTCACGTTTTCAGCGCTGCGCCAGCAGCCGAATCGACGCTTCACGCTCGCGGGGGGACGTCACGGGCGTGTGGATGATGAACTCGTCCACGCCAAAGCGCTGATGGTAGCTTTTCAGTCGCTGATGAATGTGCTCCGGCGTACCGTAAAGCACATTGCGCGGCTCCTGCACGATACGGAAATCCGTCGCGCCCGCTTGCCGAACGAAGTTATCGGCCTGCTCCTGACTGCCTACCGTCAGCGGCGGCTTGTTCTCAATGTAAACTTTATAGTTATGCTGCGAGCTGGCCAGCGCCTTCGCATCCTCATGACGTTCAGCGGCAATCACCGACAGCGACAGCAGCGTCTGGGCGTTGGCGGGTTTCAACTCCCGATAGCTCAAGAGAGATTCCGTCAGCAGCGCTTCACTGGCATTGATGAACCCGGCGAAGACAAAACTCCAGCCCAGCGAGGCAGCTAACCGTGCACTCTCCTGACTGGCGCCCAACAGAAAGCGCTGCGGCGTATGGTCAGGCAATGGCGTCGCATTCAGGCGCTCGGCCGTCTCGTCATGACTGTCGAGAAAGCGGTTTAGCTGATGTAGCTTCTCCGTAAAGGCAACCCGCTGCGTCTCACCGATCTCCTGCTGTAGCGCCCGCGTCGCCAGCGGCAATCCGCCCGGTGCTTTGCCGATCCCCAAATCCACACGCCCGCCGGCCAGAGCGCTGATCACATGAAAATTCTCCGCAACCTTATACGGGCTGTAGTGCTGTAACATCACGCCGCCGGAGCCAATGCGCAGCGTTGTCGTGTGCGCCAGCAGCCAGGTGATCAAGACCTCGGGAGACGATCCCGCCAACTCATCGGAATTATGATGCTCGGAAACCCAAAAGCGGTAATAGCCGAGCGCCTCTGCCGCTTTCGCCAGCGACACGGTTTGCGCCAACGCATGCGCCGCATTCATTCCTTCAGCAATCGGGCTTTGATCTAATAAACTGAGCTTATATCCCACGATGTTTCCTTATTTTCAGCGACTACCCGTTAGCGCTATTTATTGCAAGGCTATGCATTTAAAAAACCGTCATTTCCAAACGCCGTTTAAATAAACGGGGCAATAAAATCAGTCAGTGCAAAAGAAGAATAAGAAGGATGTTGCATAATAGCGTGAAATATAAATATCAATAATGGGTTTTGTTAGCAGATATTTTAATAACGGCAAAATGCAGGAAGTCTGAAATACACGGGGATAAAAAGATATGAAATATAACCAGACGGTATTTATCCATTGAGTGGCTATCAGCTACCTTTATCGTGTTTACGTTTTGTTAAGGAGGTGTATTGATATGGCTGACTCTATCCCCTGTTGTGATACGTCATTCGAGCAGCAGTTAATTAACTGGCGACGGCACTTGCATCAGTACCCAGAACTGTCCAATCAGGAACACCAAACCACCGCGCACATTACCCGCTGGCTACAAGAGAAAGACATCCGCCTGTTGCCCCTTGCCTTAACCACGGGCGTCGTTGCCGAGATTGGTCACGGCAGCGGCCCGACGATTGCGTTGCGAGCCGATATTGATGCCCTGCCGATTGAAGAATTGGTCGATGTGCCGTTTCGCTCTCAGCACGCTGGCGTCATGCATGCCTGCGGACACGACTTCCACACCGCGGTGATGCTCGGTGCCGCCTGTTTGCTGAAAAAGCGCGAATCTGTCTTACCGGGTAAAATCAGGCTGTTCTTCCAACCCGCAGAAGAAGTTTCTACCGGTGCCAAACAGCTCATCCGCGCCGGCGCGCTCGCCGATGTGGCCGCCGTTTTCGGCCTGCACAACGCCCCTGAGCTTCCCGCTGGCACCTTCGCGACACGCAGCGGCCCGTTTTATGCCAACGTGGATCGCTTCGCTATTCACATTACCGGCAAAGGTGCACACGCGGCCAAACCCGAACAGGGCATCGACAGCATCGTCACCGCCTGCAATATCGTCAATGCGCTGCAAACACTACCGAGCCGCAGCTTCAGTTCGTTGGAATCGCTGGTCATCAGCGTCACGCGTATTCAGGGCGGCAACACCTGGAACGTACTGCCGCAAACGGTAGAATTGGAAGGCACGGTACGCACCTACAATGCCGCGATTCGCGCGGAAATTCCGGAACGCATTGAACAGTTGATTGGTGGTATTGCCCTTGCGCTGGGCGCAAAAGCGGAGCTGAAATGGTATCCCGGCCCGCCAGCGGTCGTAAATACTAGCGAATGGGCTGATTTCAGCAAGCAAATTGCCCGAGATGCAGGCTATCAGGTAGAAAACGCCGAACTGCAAATGAGCGGCGAGGACTTTGCGCTGTATCTTCAGGACGTGCCGGGCACGTTCGTCAGCATTGGATCAAACAGCGAATTTGGCTTGCATCATCCTCAGTTCAACCCGGATGAAAGCGCGATTGCGCCAGCCTCACGCTATTTCGCTCAATTGGCGGAAGCCGCACTGCATCGCCTGCGTACCACGAAAGTCACCCCACCAAAGGCCGTAATGCCGATCGTTTGACGAGCGAGATACCCGGAGCAACCACGGGGTGAGGCGTCCCTGCGGGAACCTCATCCCCGTGTCTCTCCTAATATCGGACTGACGTAATCAACTCATCACCTCCGCCAGATTGACCTGACGGAGGCAGCAATTTTTATAAATCAATTAATTACGATGAGGGCATTGGGTGAGAAAGTTATACCGATTAACCGTGAACCGCATGATAACGGCGGGAAAAATACACCAGACCATCGGTGCTTTCGCCCTGCTTAATCGCTAACACCCGGCAAATAAAGATATCGTGCGTCGCCGCGCTCACCACTTCTTCAACCAGGCAGTCAAACGCCACCAGCGCATCCCGCAACACCGGTGAGCCCGTGTGCAGCACATCCCACTCCGCCGCGGCAAACCGTTCTTCAGTAGAGGAGCGGCTGCCAAACAGCGTCGACAGTGTTTCATGATGGGCGGCCAGCGTATTGATGCACAAATGCGTATTCGCCTGAAACGTGGGATACACCGACGACCCGCGATTCAGACACACCAGCAGCGTGCCGGGCGTATCACTAACGCTGGATACGGCGGATGCCGTAAATCCGGCCTTACCTGCCGGGCCATCCGTCGTAACGACATTGACCGCCGCGCTCAGCTTTGCCATCGCATCGCGAAACGCCTGCTGGTCAACGCTGGCAACCGCCGCAGAGAGAGCCGCGTCATTCGCGGTAACGAGTCGTTCAGCAACAAGATCAGACATTACATGCTTCCTTTAAATACGGCGAGAGACACAATCATTAACATTATACTAACAAAATAAACCGTGTCATCATCTGAAATTTTCGAATTTCATTATCCATTTTTGTTGTTTTACATCATGCCTCGCCTCATCAATAGTGAAAACACGCCGTTAACGCCCTATTAACCTTTCATTGAATACGTGAATACCTATTGATGGCTTGTTAATTGATAGCCGGTTTATTGATGGACTGTTTTCACTTTCATGGAAGTACGACCAATTAAGAATAAACCTATTCAACGAATAACAAGCACATTCAATTAATAAAAGGTTCTCGATAATGAGTAAACAACAAACACCTTCAAACCGACAATTAAGGCTGGGTTTAATATTACAAGGCGCAGCAGGAAATATGTCCGCGTGGCGACATAAAAACGTCGTACCCGACGCCAGCATTAATTTTGGTTTTGTTCTGGATGCGGTAAAAAAAGCCGAACAAGGGAAATTTGATTTTGTCTTCGTGGCCGACGGTCTGTATATCAATGAAAAATCGATCCCCCACTTTCTCAATCGCTTTGAACCTCTAACGCTACTGTCTGCGCTGGCTACCGTCACCACCCAGATTGGACTGGTCGGTACGCTCTCGACATCGTATTCCGAACCCTTCACCACCGCCCGGCAGTTTGCCAGCCTTGACCACGTGAGCAACGGTCGCGCAGGTTGGAACGTGGTGACATCGCCGCTGGAAGGATCGGCGAAAAACTTTTCCCGCGCGCAGCACCCGGAACACGCGCTGCGCTACCGCATTGCCGATGAATTCCTTCAGGTGGCGAAAGGCCTGTGGGATTCCTGGGAAGACGATGCCTTTATTCGTGACAAAGCCAGCGGACAGTTCTTCGATCCCGAAAAGCTGCACACGCTGAACCATAAAGGGGAATTCTTCTCGGTACAGGGGCCGCTGAATATTGGCCGATCCGCGCAGGGCCGCCCTATTGTGTTTCAGGCCGGTGCATCTGAAGACGGCCAAAAACTGGCCGCTAAACACGCCGATGCCATCTTCACCCACCAACACACGCTGGAAGAGTCGCAGCGTTATTACCGTGAAGTAAAACAGAAGCTGGAAGAAAACGGTCGCCGAGCCGATCAACTCCATGTTTTTCAGGGCGTCAGCGTGATTGTCGGTAACGATGCGGAAGACGTGGAGCGTCAGTATCAGGAAACCGCACAACTGGTCACGATTGAAGATGCCCTCAATTATCTGGGACGCTACTTTGAACACTACGACTTCTCACAGCATCCGCTGGACGAACCCTTCCCTGATATCGGCGATCTGGGGAAAAACAGCTTCCGCAGCACCACCGATGAAATCAAACGCAACGCGCAGGAAAAAGGCTTAACGCTGCGGCAGGTCGCGCTGGAAGCAGCATCGCCGCGCCCCGTCTTCAGCGGGACGCCCGAACAGGTGGCGGATGGCTTGCAGCGTTGGTTTGAAAACGGTGCCGCCGACGGCTTCATCATTCAGGGCGGCACGCCGGATACGCTCAACCACTTTGTCGATCGCGTCGTTCCCCTACTGCAACAGCGCGGCCTGTTCCGTCAGGAGTATCCCGGCTACACGCTGCGGGAAAATCTGGCGCTGGATTATCCGGTGAATCAATTCACGCGTTAATTCACGCAACAGGAGATTCACCGTGAAGCATTCCCCTTTTATCACCGCTACCGGTCTGGCGACATTATTAAGCGCCACGCTGGTAACCCATGCGCAGGCGCAAGATGCGGGATTCGTTAGCCGTATCGACCTGAAAGCCAACCAAACGCCTATTCGTACCGAGAAGAACGCCGAGGCTATCGCGCAGATCCCGGCTCATTTCAAATTCGTGACGCCGGGAAAGCTGACGATTGCCGTCTCGGCGCTCAGTTCACCGCCGCTGTCGCTGCTGGCCGACGATAACAAAACGCTTATCGGCAGCGATGCCGATATCGCGCGTCTGGTGGCCGACGGCCTCGGATTGGAGCTGAAACTGGTGCCCGCCTCCTGGGAAGATTGGCCGTTGGGCATCACCGCGGGGAAATACGACGCCGCCATTTTTAATATCGCGGTGACAAAACTCCGCAAAGAGAAATTCGACTTCGCCACGTATCGCATTGATACGCTCGGTTTCTACGTGAAATCGACCAGCAAGATTACGTCGATTAACAAACCGGAGGACGTAGCGGGTCTGAAAGTGATCGTCGGTTCCGGCACCAATCAGGAAAACATTCTGCTGGGCTGGGATCGGCAAAACCGCGCTAACGGCCTTCCTCCCGTACAACCTGTTTACGTTACCGATGATGCCGCCGCCAACCTGAGCATTCAGTCCGGGCGCGTTGATGCGTTTTTCGGTCCGCATTCCATCGGGGCGTATAAAGCGGCGCTGACGGGCAAGACACGCATGGTAGGCAAAGGTCCGACGGTCGCTTATGTCGCGGTCACTACGCAAAAAGGTAACGGTCTGGCACAGCCCATCAGCACCGCCATCAATGGCGCGATCCACAACGGCAGTTATGCACAGGTGCTGGATCGCTGGGGTGAAGACGATGAAAAAATCACACAGTCCGTCGTGAATCCGCCGGGTATCGGCGATTAAGTAACAACAGAACACCATAAAGTGACAGCGTCACTAAAACCATTATAAATAGTCACCTGCAAGGGAAAAACAAATGCAAAAAGAGATCGTCTATTCATCCAAGACACACCGTTTACGCCCATCACTGCTGACAAAGCTACTGACGGGATCGCTGCTGCTCGGATCGCTGTCCGTCACGACTGGCGCACAGGCCGCCATCGACCTGAAAGCCAATCAGCAGCCGATCCATGCGCCGAAGAATGCAGAAGCTATCGCACAGATTCCGGCTGACTTTACCTTCGTCACGCCGGGTAAATTCACCGTCGCGATTGCCGCACTGGGATCGTCACCGCCGCTGGCGTTTCTGGCCGACGACAACAAAACCGTGGTGGGCAGCGAGCCGGATATCGCCCGGCTGGTGGCCGACAGCCTCGGGCTGGAACTCAATATTGTTCCAACCTCGTGGGAAGACTGGCCGCTCGGCGTCGCTTCCGGCAAGTATGACGCCGCCATCATCAACATTACCGTCACCAAAGCGCGCAAGGAAAAGTTCGATTTCGCCACCTACCGTATCGACTCGCTCGGCTTCTATGTGAAATCCACCAGTAAGATTCAGTCCATCAAGGAAGCGAAGGACATCGCTGGACTGAAGATTATTGTCGGCTCCGGCACCAATCAGGAAGCGGTACTGCTGGCGTGGGATAAGCAGAATCGCGCTAACGGCCTGCCCGCCTTTCAGCCGATTTATGTCACGGACGATGCGGCCGCCAACCTGAGTCTGCAATCCGGTCGTTCCGATGCCTATTTCGGCCCGAACGTTATCGGTGCCTACAAAGCGGAGCTGACTGGCAAGGTTAAGCATGTCGGTACGGTCAACGGCGGCTACCCCAACGTCGCACATATCGCGGTCACCACACGCAAAGGCAGCGGGCTGGTGCAGCCGATTAATACCGCGCTGAACGGCGTAATTAAAAGCGGTGAATACGACAAGGTGCTGAACCGCTGGGGAGAAAGCATCGAACGTATTGACCGTTCAGAAATCAATCCGCCAGGGCTGGGCGACTAATACCGCCCGATGGCTATCGGGACGCCACGCTCGACACGCAATGGTTACCGATAGTTCGAATATGTTAACGAATCAGGAGCATCCCATGTCCGACGACATCTTCATTGTGACCCAGCCCGAGGACCCTATCGTGGCCCCCATTATCGACGGCCTGTTTGCGGAATATGAACAGCGCTATGGCGACTTTTTTGGTGAGCGGGAAAGCGATCCTCCGGGAATCTACCAGCAGCCGCACGGCATTTTTATTGCGCTGCTGCGTCGGGGCGTACCGATTGCCACCGGCGCGTTTAAACGCTACGACAGCACCACGGCCGAGATTAAGCGGGTATGGACGGATCATTCGCTGCGCCGTCAGGGGCTGGCAGGAAAAGTGATGCAGGAACTGGAGCAGCACGCCCGACGGTTAGGTTATCAGCACTTTTTTCTGACCACGGGTTTCCGCCAGCCAGAAGCGGTGAATCTCTATCTGAGCCACGGCTATACGCCTCAGTTCGATATCAGCGTCGATCCCGCAACCTACAGCATCCCGCCTTACGATGGACGGCTGCCATTTAAGAAAGCGCTGTTTGACGTCGCAGCGCCTCAGGCTGCCCGCCAAACGGAAGTCGAACTTATCGCTCGCCATTTGAAAGTGTGTTGACCCCAGCACACCGAGACTCACCCTGTGCGGTGATTAAAAGCAAAAGGACGTTTTTCAGAATCACCTTCAAAGGGTATCGATTATGACGCAATCTCTACACACGTCTTCTCAGCAAGCGCCGCTGGGTCAGACGCAGGAACCGCCGTTGCACGTTGTGCCCGCGCGTTATCCCTTTCGTGTTGCCGGTGCACTATTTTCCCTGTTCATTTTTGCTGGAGTGATTCAGTCAATCGCACTGAATCCACGCTGGGAATGGGCGGTGTTTGCCGAGTGGTTTTTTAATCCGGTCATTCTCGCCGGTCTGGGGCAAACGCTGCTGTTGACCGCGCTGGGCACATTATTCAGCATTATTTTCGGCACCGCGCTGGCGCTGGCCCGGCTTTCGCCGTCTTATCTGCTGTCCACCCTGTCGTGGCTCTATATCTGGCTATTCCGATCGCTGCCGCTGATTCTGGTGCTGATCATTCTCTACAATTTCTCGTATCTCTATGACGAACTGGCGCTGGGGATTCCGTTTACCTCCGTAGTCTTCCTACGCTATCCGACCATCGATTTACTGGATCAATTTTCCGTCGCGGTACTTGGCCTGACGCTGGTGCAATCCGCCTATACAGCAGAGATTATTCGCGGCGGTATTCTTGGCGTAGATGCTGGGCAGTTTGAAGCCTCCGCTGCACTCGGTCTGCCCGGCGGTCGCCGTACGGTACGCATCATTCTGCCGCAGGCGCTGCGTTCAATTCTGCCCACCGGTTTCAATGAGATCATCAGTCTGGCAAAAGGCACGTCGATCGTTTACGTGCTGGCGCTGCCAGAGCTGTTTTACACCGTTCAGGTCATCTACAACCGTACGCAGCAGGTTATTCCGCTGCTGATGGTCGCCACCATTTGGTATCTGCTGATCACCACGGTGCTATCCGTCGTCCAATACTACGTGGAACGCTATGTGTCCCGCGGTGCCGTGCGTGAAATGCCGCTAACGCCGCGCCAGAGGCTCGTCCGTTTCCTCACGCGCAAGCGCGCACGTTAATCTACCCGATTCTGGAGAGTCACCATGTCTGAAGCTATCGACTACTTTGCTCACGCGCGCACCACCGCACAGCCACAGGCAGAAAACGCTCGTGGGCTGATTGAGATCCGCAACGTGGCGAAACATTTTGGTCAGCACAAAGCGCTGGAGGATATCAATCTGACGCTGGCACCTGGTTCCGTCACGGTGATCCTGGGGCCGTCCGGTTCGGGAAAATCCACGCTGTTGCGTACCATTAATCACCTTGAGCGCGTGGATGAAGGCTTTATCCGCATCGACGGCGACTACATCGGCTATCGGCGCAAAGGGAATACGCTCTATGAATTGAAAGAAAAGGAAGTGCTACGCCAGCGCATCAACGTCGGATATGTGTTCCAGAATTTCAATCTGTTCCCTCACCTTTCCGTGCTGGAAAACATCATTGAAGCCCCGTTGGCGCATAAACTTTATTCACGTCAGGAAGCCGAAGACATCGCCTTTACCCTGCTGGAAAGCGTCGGCCTGCGTCATAAAGCGCAGTCTTATCCCCGTCACCTGTCTGGCGGCCAGCAGCAGCGCGTCGCCATCGCCCGCGCGCTGGCACTTAAGCCAAAAGTGATGTTGTTTGATGAACCGACGTCCGCGCTCGATCCCGAGCTGGTTGGGGAAGTGCTGGACGTGATCAAATCACTCGCTCGCTCCGGCGTTACGCTGGTCGTCGTCACACATGAAATCGGCTTTGCACGTGAAGTAGCCGACCGCGTCGTGTTCATGGTGGACGGGAAAATCGTCGAAAGCGGCGATTCCTGGCAGGTACTGAACCATCCCCGTCACCCACGGACGATCAACTTTTTGAATAAAGTGCTGTGAGGAAAAGAGAAGGCTATTCATCGATGACATACGCATTAGGCTCGCAATGAGTGAGCCTAATGAGATCGCGCGTAAATGATTACTTTGCTGGCAATGGCTCAGCATACGGACTGCTGTAAACCTAAACCATCACGCTTTTATCTGTATCAAACGCAGCCACCGTCACAACATCATGAGTGCCCGCCGCTCGCCAACATTCAGCCTCAACATCGCAATGATCCTGTTTCTCATAACCCATCGACATCAGATAGGTGTGAACCTTGCCAGTATCGTCAGTGCCATAGAAGTTCACCGTCGCCACGCTGCGCCAGTTGACGAAGACCACGCCGCCCCTTTAATTACCGACGGCTGTATTCATTCTGCTGATTCATCCAGAAACAACCATTTTTTGAACGCGGCATTACGTTTGATACAGTATAAACTTATTGAATAATAAATTCCAAAAAACAGACTTTAGGAAATTATAAACGACCCGTAGTCGAGAAATTATATTGGATAAAACCAATTAATTGATAGGTTAAAACATTGACGGTTTTTTAAGTTTTATCGCTTAAGCTAATGGCGGTTTTTTAATGGACCGATTTATTGATTATTACATGAATTATAAAATTGTATTAATTTACCAATAAATTACTTTTTCAGGAGATTTACTCATGCGCAAGACATCCATCAGCATGTTCATGCTGGCTCTTTTTTCCTTCGCCGCAGACGCTGCAACGAGCATAGCTATCGATCCTCAGAGGAATTGTGTGAGTGCAGCGATAACGGATACCTTAGCCGGCACGCCAGTGAAATTCACGTTAGACCAAGGGCGGTATGTTTTTTCTCTCGTTTCTAATAGCATGAACTGTGATCGCACACCGAATAAGTGCATTATCGATAGTGTTCTGTTACAAGGTGGATTTAAAACCACTCGATGGGGAGGCGTCGTCACCAGCACGCCAACGGTGGTGGATACCACAGGATTGCCTTTTATCGCCTATGTCAGTGACGATAATTGTAATGATAATATCGGCAAGGCAACATTATTAATACAAAAAGCAGAATAACTCACTTCCAGTTAAATTAATTTTCGAATTTGCATTTAATTTTAAATATCAAGATAAATTTATAATTTAATATTCTAAATAATTCGAAACTCTGGATAACCGTTAACGCTTTGAACACCGCAACGTGTTGATCCACTAGCGATGTGTCTGCTACAGAAAATTAGGCTGCCTCTCTCTATTCTGTAATATTGAGAATCTATAGATGCAGCCTATCTCTCATTCCATACAAAATAATAAACAGCACGTATTAAATCGCGACCAGCCCCCGTACGCCGTCCTGTTCCATGGTTTCTCCCCGTCCACGCTGTATGATTTCCCCACGTGACATCACCAGATAGCTGTCTGCCAGTTCGGCGGCGAAGTCGTAAAACTGCTCAACCAGCAGAATTGCCATGTCGCCACGCTGTGCCAGTTGGCGGATGACCGCGCCGATCTCTTTAATCACCGACGGCTGTATGCCTTCTGTTGGTTCGTCCAGAATCAGCAACTGCGGTTTGCAGGCCAGCGCACGTCCAATCGCCAACTGTTGCTGTTGTCCACCGGACAAATCGCCGCCGCGCCGCTGTTTCATTTCATCCAGCACCGGGAAAAGCTGGTAGATTTCATCCGGCACCTGCCGCGCCTGTTTGCCCGGAAAACGCGACAGCCCCATCAGTAGGTTTTCTTCCACGGTTAACCGAGGAAAAATCTCTCGTCCCTGCGGCACGTAGGCAATCCCCGCCAGCACACGCTGATAGGGTTTACGCGAGTTAATCGCTTCACCCTGCCAGCGAATCGTGCCGGACTTCGCCGGAATCAACCCCCTCAGGCATTTCAGCAGCGTGGTTTTCCCTACGCCGTTACGTCCTAACAGGCAGGTAATTTCGCCAGGTTTTACCTCAAATGACAGGCCGCGCAGAATGTGGCTGCCGCCGTAGTATTGATTCAGTTCAGCAATCTCTAACATGTTAGCGCCCCAGATAAACGTCAATCACCTGCTCATTCGCCTGCACCTCGCGCAGCGATCCCTCCGCCAGCACCTGCCCCTGATGCAGCACGGTCACGCGGTCAGCGATGCTCTCAACAAAGCCCATATCGTGCTCCACCACCATCAGCGAATGCTTGCCCGCCAGACTGCGGAATAGCTCGGCTGTATAAGCCGTTTCGGCGTCCGTCATCCCCGCGGCAGGTTCATCGAGCAGCAGCAGATGCGGCTCTTGTACCAGCAGCATGCCAATCTCCAGAAACTGCTTTTGGCCGTGCGACAGCAGCCCCGCAGGCCGCTGCCGTTCATGACCGAGTCGCAGCAGCGTCAGTGTTTCGTCAATCCGGTCACGCTGCTCGCTGTTCAGTCTGGCACGCAGACTCGCCCACACCGATTTGTCGGTTTTCAGCGCGATGTCGAGGTTTTCAAACACCGTCAGCGCTTCAAACACGGTCGGCTTTTGGAATTTCCGCCCAATTCCTGCTCGGGCGATGTCTACCGGCGACAGCGTCGTTAGGTCGGTGTACTGATCGTAAAATGCTTTGCCGTTATCCGGTCGCGTTTTACCAGTGATGACATCCATCAGCGTCGTTTTCCCCGCGCCGTTTGGGCCGATGATACAGCGCAGTTCCCCCACACCAATCTGCAACGAGAGATCGGTAAGCGCGCGGAAACCGTCAAAACTCACGTTAATCTTGTCGAGTTGCAACACCGGATCGGTCTGATGCCGATGACGATCCGACGGATGCGGCTGCGCGAACTTTGGCTCCATCAATACGGGCAGAGCCGCGACAGTTTTTGAAGGCGCAGTTTGTGAAGGCGCGGCTTGTGCTGGAACCGATGGCACAGATAAAGACTCAGTCATGTTTCTTCCTCATCAGCAGTCCAATCACGCCACGTGGCAAAAATAGCGTGACGAGAATAAACATCAGCCCCAAAAAGAACAGCCAGTATTCGGGAAAGGCGACGGTAAACCAGCTTTTCGCCCCGTTGACAATGCCCGCACCGAGCAACGGCCCGATCAGCGTCCCGCGCCCACCCAGCGCCACCCAAATAGCGGCTTCGATGGAGTTGGTCGGCGACATTTCGCCAGGATTGATAATGCCGACCTGCGGCACATACAGCGCGCCCGCCAGCCCGCACAGCACGGCGGAAAGTGTCCAGACAAACAGCTTGAAGCCTTTCGGATCGTAGCCGCAGAACATCAGACGGTTTTCCGCATCACGTACCGCAGTGAGTACGCGGCCAAATTTACTGCGCGCCAGCGCAAAACCCACCAGCAGGCTGGCAATCAACAGCAGCACGGTGGCGACAAATAACCCAATGCGCGTACCGGTGGCCGTAATGGGGAAACCGAGCAGCGTCGTAAAGCCAGTAAATCCATTATTGCCGCCAAAGCCGGTTTCGTTACGGAAAAACAGCAGCATGCCGGCGTAGGTCAGCGCCTGCGTCATGATTGAGAAATACACGCCTTTGATTTTAGAGCGGAACGCGAACCAGCCGAACACAAATGCCAGCACACTCGGCACCAGCACAATCAGGCACAGCGCCCAGGCAAAGTACTGGGTTCCCGCCCAGAACCACGGCAGTTCCGTCCACGACAGAAATGACATAAACGCAGGCATTCCTTCACCAGCGGCCTGCCGCATCAGGTACATACCCATCGCGTAGCCACCCAGCGCGAAAAACAGACCGTGACCGAGCGACAGCAGCCCAGCATAGCCCCACACCAGATCCAGCGCGACAGCGACAATCGCATAGCACAGAATTTTGCCGATCAGCGTCAGCGTATAGGTTGAGATCGCCAGCGGGTTCTCTGCGGGCAACAGCGCGAGAAATGGCAGGATCAGCAAAGCCAGAAACACGATCGAACCAAGGCTAAGCATGAGCCGTGGCGCGCGCTGCGTCAGCGTTATCGTCACGGGTTGCGTAATAGGTTGCGTCATCAGTCAATCACCCGTCCTTTGAATGCAAACAGCCCCTGTGGCCGCTTCTGAATAAACAGCACGATCAATACCAGAATGACGATTTTTCCCAGCACGGCACCAATCTGCGGTTCGAGCACTTTGTTGAGAATGCCGAGGCTGAACGCGGCGACCACCGTCCCCGCCAGTTGTCCGACGCCGCCCAGCACGACGACGAGGAATGAATCGATGATGTAGCCCTGTCCCAGCTCCGGCCCAACGTTGCCCAACTGCGACAGCGCCACGCCGCCCAGCCCGGCGATGCCGGAGCCCAGCCCAAAGGCCAGCATATCGACACGTCCGGTCGGCACGCCGCAGCAGTCCGCCATCGCCCGGTTTTGTGTCACCGCACGTACATTCATACCAAGACGGGTTTTATTGAGAATGAGCCAGGTGAGCAGCAGCACGCCGAGAACGAACACAATCACCGCGATGCGGTTATACGGCAGTACCAGATTCGGCAGCAGGCGCAGACCACCGGACAGCCACGCGGGGTTCGCCACTTCCAGATTTTGCGTGCCGAACAGCATCCGCACCAGTTGGATCAACATCAAACTGATACCCCAGGTCGCCAGCAGCGTTTCCAGCGGTCGACCGTACAAATGACGAATCACCGTACGCTCCAGTACCATACCGACGCCAGCGGTGATAAAGAAGGCAACAGGCAGCGCCAGCAGCGGATAATACGCCAGCCAGCTCGGCGCAAACTGCTGACACAGCGACTGCACCAGCCAGGTTGCGTACGCGCCCAGCATCAACATTTCGCCGTGCGCCATGTTGATGACGCCCAGTAGCCCATACGTGATCACCAGCCCCAGCGCCGCCAGCAGCAGGATAGATCCAAGCGACAGCCCGGTAAACGCCTGTCCCAGCAGATCGCCGACGATCAAACTTTGCTTAATCTGATCCAGACTCTCCTGCGCCGCCGCCCGCACGCCGGTATCCGGCTCGTTCTGCACCTGTGTCAACGGCTGTAAGCGCGCCTGCATCTGCGGGTCGCCGGCCTGCCCTAAGCGTTTGACTGCCTCAAGACGTACCAGCGGATTGGGATCGTTTAACTGCCGCGTCGCAATAGCAGTATTCAGCGCCTCATGCACCTGCGCCTCTTTTTCTACCCCAAGACGCTGTACCAACAGCGGCAGCTGTTCCGCACTGCTGTCGCTTTGCAACTGCCGTACCGCATTCAGGCGCGTTGCTGCGTCATCGCTGACGAGCTGATGCGAAGCCAGCGCAGTGGCAACTAGCCCGCGCAGACGGTTATTCATAAACAGTTTTTTGGTCGCGCCCACCGGTTCCGCATTCCCTTCCAGCGGCGTTAACGTGCCCTTCACATCCATAAACGGCTGTTGGTTCCGATCGAGCACAACCGACTCGTCGTGCAGCGCTTGTAACAGCGGCAAGCGTGCGGGTTCCGGCGCGGCGGCCCATTGTTGCAGCAGTTCAGCCTGTTGCGTGCGGCTGGCTGCGGCGAAATCAGCCGCAGGCCCGGCCTGTGCCAACAGGGGAAACATCAGACACAGCGACAGCACAAACGTAGATAATCGATGACTCATCATCGCAATGTCCGCCATATAAGAGAGGGAGTATCCCGTCCGACATGCTGGACGGGGCGTATAGGAACAATGCTTACTGCGCGGCTTTGATTGGATGATCGGGCTTCTTATCATTACCGGCGATGTACGGGCTCCACGGCTGGGCGCGAACTGGCTGTTCGGTTTGCCAGACCACGTTGAACTGACCGTTTTCTTCAATTTCACCAATCATCACCGGTTTGTGCAGATGGTGATTGGTGCTGTCCATCGTCAGTGTAAAGCCATCCGGTGCGGCAAAGGTCTGTCCGGCCATCGCGGCGCGGACTTTATCCACGTCCGTGGTGCCTGCTTTCTCTACCGCCTGCGCCCACATATGAATGCCGACATACGTGGCTTCCATCGGATCGTTAGTCACCACCGAGCCCGCGTTCGGCAGATTTTTCGCTTTGGCATAGGCTTTGTAGGCTTCCACGAAGTCGGCATTGGTTGGGTTATCGACCGACTCAAAGTAGTTCCACGCGGCTAAATGGCCGACCAGCGGTTTGGTATCGATCCCGCGCAGCTCTTCTTCACCGACAGAGAACGCAATAACTGGCACATCAGTCGCTTTGATCCCCTGATTCGCCAGCTCTTTATAGAACGGCACATTGGAATCACCGTTGATGGTGGAAACCACTGCGGTTTTACCGCCCGTCGAGAACTTCTTGATGTTGGAAACGATGGTCTGATAATCGCTGTGGCCGAACGGCGTATAGACTTCCTCAATATCTTTGTCCTGTACGCCTTTGGAATGCAGGAACGCGCGCAGGATTTTGTTGGTGGTGCGCGGATACACATAGTCCGTACCCAGCAGGAAGAAACGCTTCGCCGCCCCGCCGTCTTCACTCATCAGATATTCCACCGCAGGGATCGCCTGCTGATTCGGTGCCGCGCCGGTGTAGAACACGTTCGGCGACATCTCTTCGCCTTCATACTGCACCGGGTAGAACAGCAGCCCGTTCAGTTCCTCAAATACTGGCAGGACCGACTTGCGCGACACCGAGGTCCAGCAGCCGAACACCACCGCCGCTTTATCCTGTGTCAGCAGCTGACGCGCCTTTTCGGCAAACAGCGGCCAGTTAGACGCCGGATCGACCACCATCGGCTCCAGTTTTTTACCCAACACGCCGCCTTTGGCGTTGATTTCATCAATCGCCATCAACGCCACATCCTTCAGCGGCGTTTCCGAAATCGCCATCGTGCCGGACAGTGAATGCATAATGCCGACTTTGATGGTGTCCGCCGCCTGCACGCTCCAGGTCAACCCCATACCAACCACTGTCGCAGAAAGCGCAAAAACTTTTAGCAATGAACGTCTTTTCATTTATTAGCCCTTAAGTCGTGTTGAGTGAGAATGGAATCGTGTGAGGCGTCAGGTGGAACCACTTCCGTTGAAACGGATTCAGTTGAGACAGATTGAGGCCGTGCCTGCTGTAGCATGTGTAAGGTGATCTTCCTGACTTCGGCCTTACTGACGGCAATGTGGTCGGTCAGAATGCGCTGCGCCTCCTCGGTGTGCTGTTGCAATATCGCCAGCAGAATGCGGGCATGTTCTTTATAGGTCGCGTCGATGCGATCCTCGCGGGTGAAATCGAGACGGCGAATAATGCGGATTTTCTCCGTCAGTTCGCCGTGAACCCGCGCCATTTCGCTGTTGCCCGCCGCCGTCACCAGCCCACGGTGAAACCCTTCGTCGTAGCGGGAGACGATCTTGCCGTCGTCCAGTCGCGGATCCTCAATCCAGAAGCGTTTTAGATCCGCCAATAGCTCGGCGCAGCGCCCTGGCGGCATCCCGCATAGCCGCCGAATGGCTTCGCGCTCCAGCACGATGCGAAAGTCATACAGTTCTTCGAAATATCCGAAATCAAACGGACGAACCTGCCAGCCGCTGCGGAAATAGACTTCGACATAGCCTTCCCGCTCCAGCCAGAACAGCGCCTGACGCACCGGCGTGCGGCTGACCGACATCCGTTCGGCAATCTCATTTTCACTAAAGCGGTCACCCGGCATCAGGCGAAAGTCGAAAATGTCGTTTTTCAGCGTTTGATACACCCGCTCCGCCAGCGCTTCCGGGCGATCTTTGCTGCTCTTTTGTGTGCCTGCTCGCATCGTGCTCTCCGCCTTTGCCGTTTATTTAGGTTCGCGCCTTATTCCAGTCTGTCCTTTTGTTCTAACCGCTTGTTCCAACCGCTGCCTACTCCAGCCACAGCAAGGCATCGCCGGGGCTGACCGGTCGACCCGGCTGGCAGCCAATGCGTTTCACCCGACCGGACTCCGGCGCGCTAATCGTCAGCTCCATCTTCATCGCTTCGACGATAATCAGCGGCTGTCCGGCTTCGATGACATCCCCCACGTTCACCAACACTTTCCAGATGTTGCCGTTCATATCCGCACTGACCTGAAACGCGCTCTCGTCGTTCTCCACAGGAGCAGCAGAAATCACTTCCTGCGGCGTGCTGTCATCCTCCTGCTGCCACAGCGCCACTTCCGTTTCAAACGCCGTGGCCTGACGCTGGCGGAACGCGGCAATATCGTCGGCCTGCGTGGTCAGGAAGCGTGAGTGCTCGGCAAAATCAAATTCGGTTTCTTCGATGCGGATCGCCGCGCGTCCTTCGCGGAAGTCATCGCGTAACGCCGTAAGTTCGGCTTCGCTGACCGGATAAAACCGCACCTGATCGAAGAAGCGCAGTAGCCACGGTTCACCCGCAATGAACTGATCGTTTTTGAGGAATTTGTTCCAGATAGGCAACGTGCGCCCCACCAGTTGATAGCCGCCCGGCGAGTCCATGCCATAAATACACATGTACATCCCACCGATACCGACGGTGCCTTCGGCAGTGAAGGTGCGCGCCGGATTGTATTTGGAACTCAGCAGACGGTGGCGCGGATCGACCGGCACCGCGCAGGGGGCGCCGAGATAAACGTCACCTAATCCCAGAATCAGGTAGCTGGCATCGAAAATGATGTCGCGCACGTCATTACGGCTCGGCAAGCCGTTAATGCGCTGAATGAAATCGACGTTATTCGGCAGCCAGGGGGCGCTGGCGCGTACGGTTTCACAGTAGCGTTCCACCGCGCTGAGCGTGGCGCTGTCTTCAAACGCCATCGGCAAATAGACGATGCGCGACGGCACTTTCATCTGGCTCACGTCGCCAAGCTGACTTTCCAGATGCAGCAGCACGTCCAGCAGCGCACGCTGGCGGAGAACCCTGCTGTCGTAGCGCACCTGTAGCGACCGTACGCCGGGCGACAGTTCTTCTATCCCCGCTGTTTCAGACGCGCGGATCGCTACCATTAGCAGGTGAATACGCAGCCGCAGCGCCAGATCCAACACGTTGTCGCCGTATTCGATCAGAACGTAGTTATCTCCTGCCTGACGATACACGGCGGCGGGTGTCGTAGCGGTGGCGGGTACCGCAGCCAGCACCGTGGCGGAACCCAATTCGGTTGTTGCCAACGAAGGCACGTCAAACGCGGGTGAATGCGCCGTACCTAGCGTGGAGACACAGGTAGACTGCGCCTGTTCCAGCGCCAGCGCTTCATCCGCGCTGATGGGATGGAAACGGATACGGTCGCCCGGTTTCACCTGACCGACTTTCCACAGTTCCGCTTTGGCGATGGTGACCGGACAGACAAACCCGCCCAGACTCGGCCCGTCTCGGGTGAGGATCACCGGGAAATCGCCGGTAAAATTCACGGCACCAATGGCGTATTCACAGTCGTGAACGTTGGAAGGATGCAGGCCAGCCTCACCGCCGTTCGCCCGCGTCCAAGTGGGTTTCGGCCCGACCAGACGCACGCCAAGCCGGTTCGAGTTGTAGTGCACCTGCCATTCCGCTGCGAAGAATTCATCAATCGCCGCGTGGGTAAAGAAATCCGGCGCGCCGTGCGGGCCATAGAGCACGCCAATGCGCCACTCATCGCCGTACTGCGGAATCAGTGCAGCGTCCACCGCCTGCGGTGCGCTCACCGGCGCGGGCGTGGTGCAGGCGGGCAAGTCGGGTTGAGAAATCGCCAGCATATCCGCCACGCGCAGCGTTCGTCCGGCGTGACCGCCAAATTCCCCCAGCGCGAAAGTTGAGCGGCTGCCGAGATACTGCGGTACATCAATGCCGTTGCGTACCGCCAGATAGGTGCGACAGCCGGACTGCGCACGCCCCAGCGTCAGCGTTTGCCCCGCCGTTACTGTAACGGGTTGCCAGTACGGCACCGCTTCCCCATCCAGCGTCGCCGGACAGTCTGCTCCCGTCAGTGCAATCACGGTATCGCGGTGGAAACGCAGCGTCGGGCCTTGCAGCGTAAATTCCAGCCCAGCGGCGGCCTCATCGTTGCCGACAATACGGTTCGCCAGACGGAACGCGAAATCATCCATCGGGCCAGACGGCGGCACGCCGATATCCCAATAGCCAAGGCGTCCGGGATAGTCCTGCACGCTGCTCCAGGTGCCGGGTTGAATCACTTCAATCACCGACGCGGCCGGCGTAAAGCTGTCGAGCATCCGCGTCCATACCGTTCCGTTGCGAAACGCGTCAGTAGCGATAATCTGTCGCAGGTAATCCAGATTGGTGGCAATACCGTGCAAACGCGTGGCATTCAACGCCTGCTGCATCTTTTCCAGCGCCAGCTCACGGGTTTCTGCGTGGACGATCAGTTTGGCGATCATCGGATCGTAATACGCCGATACTTCGGTGCCGGTGCTCACCCAGCCGTCAACCCGCACGCCATCGGGAAACGCGACTTCGGTCAGCACGCCGGGGCTAGGCTGGAAGTTTTTCAGCGGATCTTCCGCATAAATGCGCACCTCAATCGCGGCTCCACGCGGTGCCTGCGTCAGTTGCGACCAGTCCACTGGTTCATCCGCCGCGACGCACAGCATGCATTCGACCAAATCCAGCCCGGTGACGCACTCCGTCACCGGGTGTTCAACCTGCAAACGGGTATTCACTTCGAGGAAAAAGAACGCATCACGCTCGGCATCGTAGATATATTCCACCGTTCCCGCGCTGCGATAGTTAACCAGTTCACCGAGCTTCACCGCCGAGGCCAGCAGCGCGGCTCGCGTAGCGTCCGGCAAATGCGGTGCGGGGGTTTCTTCCACGACTTTCTGGTTACGGCGTTGCAGTGAACAGTCGCGTTCGCCCAGCGCGACCAACCGGCCTTTGCCATCGCCAAAAATTTGTACTTCGACGTGACGCGCCCGATCGATGCAGCGTTCAAGAAAAACGCCTGCATCGCTAAAGAACTGTTCGCCCAAACGGCGCACGTTTTCCCATGCAGCCTGTAGCGCTACGGCATCCGAACAGCGCGTCAGGCCAATGCCGCCGCCACCGGCAGTACTTTTCAGCATCACCGGATAGCCGATGTCTTCGGCGGCGACCAGCGCGTCCTCCAGCGAGGCCAACAGCGGCGTTCCTGGCGTCATTGGCACACCAGCGGCAGCGGCCAATTCACGGGCGCGGTGTTTTAGGCCAAACTCGCCAATTTGCTGCGCGGTTGGCCCGACAAACGCAATGCCGGCCTTTTCACATGCGGCGGCAAACGGCAGGCTCTCTGACAGAAAACCGTAGCCCGGCCAGACCGCCTCTGCCCCCGTCTGTTGTGCGGCGGCCAGTACCTTATCGATACACAGATAGCTGTCGCTGGCCTTCTCGCCGCCAATCGGTACAGCAATATCTGCGTCTTTCACATGCTGCGCGTTTTTATCCGCATCGGAATACATCGCCACGCTGGTTATTCCCAGACGTTTCAGCGTGCGTATGGCGCGACAGGCAATTTCACCCCGGTTAGCGATCAATACCGTCTTAAACATGGGACGCCTCCTGACGGGCAAGCCAGTGACGCCAGCCGCCGAATTCGGTGATATCCACGGCATCGCTCAGCGCAGCCGGTTCGCAGATAAAGCCTTTAACCTGTCGCCCGTCGATTAACGTCAGCGTACCAATGCCCAGCGGCGCAGGAATTTCTGCGACAAACTCACCAAAGCGCGCTAGCGGGATGTCCCACAGCTCGACGATAATCGCCGCGCCGTCGGTGCTTTTCACTAAACCGGGCTTGGCCGGCTGCGTATTCGCCAGTGCATAAAGGCGATAGTTTTCCGCCGTGCGCGTCTCTTCTACCCGCACGGCATCGCGGCTGGTCAGTTGGTGATTGAGCGGCATGCCCGTCAGGTGCGCGCCAACAACGGCGAGGCGAACGTGCAATGCCGAAGGTGGCAAGGTGCCAGATACGGCGGGCAGCGCTTTTCCCGTTGCGCCCAGCGTGAGCGCTAATTGCGCCTGCCAGCGCAGGCCGAAGCTGGCTAATGCGCGGTCGTGCCAGGCGGGCGCAATCAACGTGATCCCTGCCGGTAAACCATCAGTACGGAAAGGGGCTGGTAGCGCCAGCGCCGAGAGATCGGCCAGATTGGTAAAATTGGTGTAAGTGCCCAACTGTGAGTTGTAACGCACTGGCTCTTGCTTCATCGCCTCAAGCGTGTGGATCGTCGGTGAGGTCGGCACGACTAGCGCATCAAACGACGCCAGCGTCTGCTGAATCTGACGCGCCAGTTCAGCACGCAGATACTCAGCTTTAAAGGCCTCTACCGCGCTGAAACGCTCGCCGTTCGCCACAATGCTGTGCACCACCGGATCCATGTTTTCTGGCTGTTGCAGCATGTTGCCCACCGCGACGGTGCGTTCCGCCACCCAAGGGCCTTGATAAAGCTGATCGGCTAGCTGTGTGAAAATGCTGAAATCGATGGGATGCAGCGTCGCGCCCGCCGCTTCCAACTCGACCAGCGCGTGCTGCCATGCCGCCTGTGCAACGGCATCAGCAAAGAAAGTGGGATCGCTGGGAATCGCAAAGCGCGGCTTCGCTGGCAGCGCCGCCGGCGTACTAGCGGGATGGTGGCGCGAGTAGGCATCCGCCGCATCGTACCCACCAGCCAGTTCAGCGACGGTAAATGCATCATCGACGGTCAGCGCAAACACGGAAATCGTGTCATTCAGGCGACAGGCCGGTACAACACCGCTTGCCGATAGCCACCCTTTCGTCGGCTTCAGGCCGACAATATTGTTAAATCCGGCGGGAACGCGCCCCGATCCGGCGGTATCGGTACCTAATGAAAACGCAACCAGCCCGCGCGCCAGCACTGACGCCGAACCGGAACTGGATCCGCCGCTGATGTATTCCGCATTAAAGGTGTTTGGCACCGCACCGAACGGCGAGCGCGTGCCGACCAGACCGGTCGCAAACTGATCGAGGTTGGTTTTACCAATCACAATCGCCCCCGCCGCTTTCAGTTTGGCAACGGCAGTCGCATCCTTATCAGCCAGATAGGTAAATGCCGGACACGCCGCGCTCGTCGGCCAGCCCGCGACATCAATATTGTCTTTGACGGCAAAAGGAACGCCGAACAGCGGCAGCGCGTCTGGATTTTCACGATACCGAGGCAATAGTGCCGCGATCTGTGCCTGAAGCAATTCAGGTGTCGCAAGCGCGATCCACGCGGGATCGTCCGGCGACAAACTGGCGAGCAGCGCGCCTAGCGTTTCACCAACGCGTTCGGCCTGCTGTTGATAATGCTGTTTCCATTCCTGAAGCGTGAGCCCTGTCATTCTTGGCATGATGTGAATCCCATCTGGTATACAAGATTGAATTCACTAAAGCGAAAACCATGCCAGCTTTTACCCTGTTGATTTTTATGAAATTAGATTGAGATGCTCAATTTTCATGCACAGAAAAGGAACAACCGTGCGCCATCGCGGAGCACGGTTACAAAAAAGGATTGGTCATTGATACACAGGTAACGCCTTCTCTCAGGCGATCTTCTTCGCGGCCTGCTGCGCCAGAATTGACAGCGCAGTCGCTTTGAAGATATGCGCTTGCGACATCGACAGTTCGGTGCGCTCACGGCAGTCACGAAGAAAATCCGGGAAAAAAGTGCGTTCGACACTGCCTGCGGGGGTAAAGCGCTGTTCGCCCTTGCCATTCGCCAGATAAACGACGTTGCCTTCACCGCGCGTCAGATCGACATATTTCCTGATTTCGATATAGCCTTCCGTCCCCAGTATCGTCAGGCGGCCGTCGCCCCAGACGCTCAGCCCATCCGGCGTAAACCAGTCACAGCGGAAATAGCCCGTTGCCCCATTGTCGCCCAGCAGCATGGCATCGCCAAAATCCTCAAATTCTGGCTGGTGCGGGTGGTGATAATTCGCCGTCTGGCTGGTCACCACTCGCGCGTCGGTATTGCCAGTAAAATAGAGGAACTGTTCGATCTGGTGGATACCAATATCGCAGAGGATCCCGCCGTACTGACGCTTTTGATAAAACCAGTCAGGCCGCGCGCCGCGTTCACGATGTGGGCCAACGCCAATGGTCTGAATCACTCGACCGATCTCACCCTGTTGCACCAGTTCACCAGCAAACAGCGCGCTATCCACATTGATTCGCTCATTAAAGTACACGGCAAACTTGCAGCCGGTTTCGGCAACCCGACGCTGGACGGCATCCAACTGCTCCAGCGTGGTCAGCGGCGGTTTGGCGGTGAAGAAATCTTTACCGGCATCCAGCGTGCGCAGCGCCAGTTCGGCTCGGTCACAGGGAATAACCGCACAGGCAATAAGATCGATAGACGCGTCGGCAATCAGCTGTTCCGCAGAATCGGCAAAAGGAACGGCGGGGAACAGTGAGATAAATTTTTCCCGATTATGCGGATCGGACTCAAACACGCCGACCAGTTCCGCGCCCGCCTCAACCAGTTGCCGACACATGTCATAAATGTGGTTGTGCGCTAGCCCAATCGCCGCAAATCGAATCTTTTTCATCTTCACCTCTGCCGATGTCGTCATGCCGAAGCACCTACAATAAGGCGGAAACCGAGCGGGCTAAAGACAAAAGCCGTATAACGCGTTAGAATTTTTCCTGTTTTTTAACCTATCCACATTTTCCGCAACGCAACTAAAGATAACCATGAAAAGAAAACGTATTCTGATCCCTCTCATCATTCTGATCCTGTTTGTACTCTATCTGAATCGCGATGCGCTGAATCCTTTTGCGCCGGACTGTAAAAACCTCCCGGCAAATCAACCAAAGCCCGAAGCGTGTAAAAAGCCGGTGAAAGAAGTCGCCCCGGGTTTTGAGATTTAAGCTTTGAAATTGATGCTGACGCATCAGCATGGTTTGGGGATAACAATACGGTGCGTTCCCTGATAATTTTCAGGGACGTTTGATAGCGATTAGCGGTTTATTCATTTTTATGGAAATCGCTTTCCACAGAATATTCTCGGAATGATGGCGGGGAAATAAGGCCGACAATAGGTTAATTGTTGTTCAATTACATGCCATTATTATCACTAACATTCAAGAGATACCGCTCCTTCTCTGATAACCCTTTTCTCCGTTACGCCTATTCCTGACGCTTACAATAATCAGACGAAATAATTACAAAAAATTTCAAAGAGTAACCAAATGTGTGATCCACATAAATGAAACAACGTTTCCTTTTCACCATAATGCCACTCATCCTAATTATCAAGTCTGCTGATAATTAGATTAACCGGTAAACGGTGGGAATTATCAACCTTCACTCAGCAGCATAAGCCATTTCGCTGATTGAAATACTCATAAGCTACGTCGTATATAAGGAGTCATCGATGCATTGATAGCAACCTGATTTACCAGGGAGAAATCCCTGTCTGACATTATAAATGGCGTCATCATCATTCCTGGTGATTCTATTTTTACGCCCAAAAAATGACATCAACTGTCTGGTTTTAAAGATAGAGACTGCGCTCGCCAATAATATTGTTTACCCAAAAGAGAAAGATAAAATGAAAATAAATACCCGTAACCTACTCATTGTTTGTGCCGGATTCACGCCGTTCCTCACTCAGGCAGAAACCGACGGCAAAACCACCTTCCAGTATGAACATAACTGGAAGACGGAAGATCGCCGCCACTCAGATTCCATTAAGCTCATTCATAAGAAAACCAACGGCTGGTCGTACGAAGTCAAATTCAGTACCTCAGCAGGTGGGAACAGCAACTACGACGTTGCCTATGATGACATGCAGGGCGGCTCTGGCGGCATGGTAATCGGTAAAGATTTCAAGCTCAGCAAGGCCGCCACCTTAACGCCGACCTTTGAATTCTCCATCGGCAATTCGACCATGATGTACCAGTCGGGGCTGAAATATAACTACCGAATTAACAGCGACTGGTCCACTTATGGCCGCTACCGCTATGAATATAAAAAGCCCTCTCGCAGCTCACGCTATTCAACCATTTCCACGTCTGACAAATATGGTTACGCAGGGGAATCTTATTTGTCGAAATCCGACACCGGTCGTCATCGTCTGGATGCAGGGGTAACGTATTCTGGTTTGGATAATATTAATCTGACTTACGTCTTTAACTACTACATCGGTGATAACACCACAAAATCGTATAAATATAGCAAGGGTGAATTCACAGAAAGAGAATATGCGGTTTACGATAATGGGAAAACGGATTATGAACATCAGTTCAAAGTTCAATATAAGTTAAACAAACAGCTAACTCCTTACATTGAGTATGATGATATTAGCCAATCCAGCACATCATCAAGCCGTCAGGGGAAAATCAAAGTTGGTTTCAACTACGTTTTCTAAGAAATGCAGAATTTTATAAAGGAAATACGCCGTATTTCCTGCCGTGTTGATGAAAAAATAAATTCATGAATGAATTTTGTCTATCAGCGCACAGTTTTCATAATTAACGATCAATATTAATGGTGCCCATAATGAAAAAACGCTACCTTGTGGCCGGTATTCTTTTTGCCCAAATTTATGCTGTTTCCGCGTCTGCGTCTGATACTAAACTCAGCTATGAACATAGCTGGGGAACAATGAATCGCTATCACGGTGATGAAATCGGCATGCGGCACTTTATGGATAATGGCCTGTACGTCGGTGTTGAACTGAGTTTTTATAATAAGAATAAAGATCTGACCATCGATGATGTCGTCTCGAATTCTTATGCTTTTTATACCGGCTATGCCTATAACTTAACGCCTGAATTAACCCTGACGCCGAATCTGGAAGCGCGCTTCTATTCCGGCGGCACCAGCGGTGAAGGCACCGTGGGCGATATCGGCGCTAGCCAGAGTTCCGGCGCACGCTATACGCCAGGTTTGAAACTGACCTGGGCTGTGACTGATAAGACGGATCTTCATGCGCAATATCGCTATGACCTCAGAAAAATCACCCGCAGCAAACGCACCAGCACGGATGATGACACTCACCGTCACCGCTACGAAGCGGGCGTGGCCTACAAAGGTTTCGACAATTTCACGCTGGCGTACACCGTTTACTACTATCACGCGGATTACGTGCTGCAAAACAACAAAAAGCATGACTACCAACAGGATTTCGACGTGTCTTACACCATCAACGACAACTGGACGGCCCACGTTGGCGTTGAAGATGTCGCCAGCGGGCGCGATGTGAAATCGCGTGAAGGGAAAGGGAAAGTCGGCTTCACCTATACGTTCTAACAACGATTTACCTTTCTAAAACAGCTTACTGCTACGCCATATTTCTCGGGGATCCTGTTCATCAAGCGGGATCCCTTTATTACAAGCTATGCACTAAATAATTCGAGTTGCAAGAAGGCGGCAAGAGAAGGACAAATTCGTCGGGAACGAATTTGACCAGCCATTGGCTGGCCTTCGGTGAGAGACAGGATGTCTCTCATTTCATCCCGATGAGCTTACTCAGGTAAGTGATTCGGGTGAGTGAACGTAGCCGACGCACATGCAGCTTGAAGTATGACGAGCATATGGATGAATCATCGTTACAGGTAGACAAAATGAAAAAATTTGCGCTGTCGCTCCTTGCGGGTCTGGTCGCTTTACAGGCCAGCGCCGCTACGCCTGACCGTCTCACCATCGTCAATCAGTATGTTGATAACGTGCTGACCAAAGCCGGTGACCACTATCACGGTCAGTCGCCTACGCCATTACTTGCTGATGGTGTCGATCCTCGCACGGGCAAACAAATGGAGTGGATCTTCCCCGATGGTCGCCACGCCGTGTTATCTAATTTCTCCGCTCAGCAGAACCTGATGCGCGTGCTGGTCGGGCTCAGTAATCTAAGCGGCAACCCTAGCTATAAGCAGCGTGCCGAAGCGATCGTGAAGTATCACTTTCAGCATTATCAGGATGAGAGCGGCCTGCTGATTTGGGGCGGCCACCGTTTTGTGGATTTAAAAACGCTACAGCCGGAAGGCCCGAGTGAAAAAGAGATGGTGCATGAGCTGAAAAATGCCTATCCCTACTACGATTTAATGTTCAGCGTCGATAAAGACGCAACCGCACGCTTTATCCGCGGTTTCTGGAATGCGCACGTTTATGACTGGAAGATTATGGAAACCAGTCGCCACGGTAAATACGGGCAAAAAATAGGTGCGCTCTGGCAAAGTCCGTTTGAGCAACAGCCGCCCTTCTTCGCCACCAAAGGCCTCAGCTTCCTGAATGCGGGGAACGATCTGATCTATTCCGCCTCGCTGCTGTACAAATACAATAAAGAAGACGGCGCGCTGGTCTGGGCAAAACGTCTGGCACAGCAGTACGTGCTGCCACGGGATAAAGCGACCGGACTCGGCGTGTATCAGTTTACGCAGGCGCTGAAGCGCGATGAAACTACCGACGATGCCGATACGCATTCCAAATACGGCGATCGCGCCCAGCGTCAGTTTGGCCCAGAATTCGGCCCCACTGCGCTGGAAGGCAATATGATGCTGAAAGGACGCACCAGCACAATCTATTCCGAAAATGCGCTCATGCAGCTCCAGTTGGGTAAAGATTTAGGGGCGGAAGGCAAAGAACTGCTAACGTGGACAACCGATGGCCTGAAAGCCTTTGCCAAATATGCCTACAATGAGTCAGATAACACATTCCGTCCGATGCTGGCTAACGGCAAAGATCTTTCCAACTACGTTCTGCCGCGTGATGGTTACTACGGCAAAAAAGGTACCGTGATCAAGCCTTATCCTGCGGATAATTCATTCCTGCTTTCCTATGCTCGCGCCTATACCGTGTTACCAGACGCCGAGCTGTGGCGTGTCGCACGCGGCATCGCTCGCGCACAGGGGTTAGGTGAGTTAGGTTCAGCACCGGGTAAAGACGTTAAAGTGGATCTCGCCACCAAGAACAACGATCCTTACGCTCTGTTCGCGCTGCTGGATCTGTATCAGGCTAGCAGAGTGAAAGACTATCTGTCGCTGGCGGAAAAAATAGGCGATAACATTATCAGCACGCGTTATCAAAACGGCTTCTTTATGGCCGAGCCCGACAGACAATATGCCGATGTCGATACCATCGAGCCTTATGCCCTGTTAGCGCTGGAAGCGGCAGTGCGCAATCAGCCACAGTCCATTGCACCGTTCCTGAATGGTGCCGGCTTCACCGAGGGTGGCTACCGTATGGAAGATGGCTCAACTCGCGTGTCCACTCGCGATAACGAGATTTTCCTGTTGAACGTTGGCGAAACCTTGAAACCCAACAACAAGAAATAAGCGTTAATCCTCAACATGCCAATGGTGGTTCGCTGCCATTGGCAACTTACTCATAAAATTGGACACGGTAACTACCTTGAAAGTTATCGATACCAGGTATCCCCGTCGAATTTTCAGCTCTCTATTACTATTTTTGGTTGCCTACAATTCAAATTATTTAGGGTATATATTTATCACAGCTTAAAATAGGCTTGTTTGACTAAATTTCCTGGGTGCCAACAAGCTGTTTTACGACGATTACCACCATCATTTAATGATGTCGCATAAAAATATTCAGCATACCGTCTATTTTTTATAATAAACATATCACCCACTCTAGATATATACCACATGCATGCATCATCAATTTCATTCTGAACTCCAGGTATCCAACTGCATACAGATCTTCTATTATCTGTAACATAATAACTTGCGTACATAAACTCTTTATAGAATGTATTGAATAAATAAACACCTTCATCTGCCTGTATGACTTTCCACCTTCCCTGTGAGACTTGCTGTCCTACTGTTTCCCAACCAACAATCTTTCTCATATTATTAGCATTATTTTTTACAACATCATCAAGTAATGATGAGGCGTAAATATAATTATTATATTCCGTGTTATATATATCAATCAAGTTTGCATTGTTAATGATTGTATGATCGTTAAATTTAACTATCGCATGAACAATATATTTACAGTTATCGGGAAAATCCATCGGAATTATTCCCAAGTAAGGAGTGTCATTAATAGTAAGTTCCGAGTTTATACCAACACCATCCATTAAATACGTATATATTGATTCATTTATATAGTTAGATAACTTGAAATTTGTTTCAAAAATGTCACTGGTTGGATTTATACTCAAGAAAGTAACGAATGTAACATCATCTACCTTTTTATTGGTTGATGTTGCTAAAACCAAATGTGATTCGATTTTTTTGATTTTTTCATTTGGATAGTTAGTGAAGATCTCACCATCACTGTAATCCTCTATCTTCATCTGGTCCCATTGAAGTCCATCTAATCCATTAATTCGAGAAACGATTACCATTTTCTTTCTAACATCGACTAATTTGGGTGTTCTACTCTGTTGCCATATATATTGCTCATACCCTCTAATGTTAGAATTAAAGCAATATCTGAATTCAGAGTCGGTAACTCCACGATAGCTGTTATATTCTTTCTGTATAGATAACAGTATTGTTTCCAATGGATGTTTCTCTAAAAAAATCTTACAAATTGATAGTACATCAGTCAATTTTATGTTTTAATCATATTCTCCATGATACATCCAAATTATACAATCGCTACTGTTCTTGATGCTACAACGAAGATCTAAAAATCGAATACCATTATTAAGTTGGTCTTCTATGCTCCAATTCTGGGTTCTCACCCATCCTTTTTTTACAGCGTTAGTATATGTGTATGTACAACTGTCGTGAGTTCCTGGTATCGACATCTTATTTAATGATGTATTATCTGGAATACTAGACATCCAATCTGTTAGACCCAGATTAAATCCTCCTAAAAATTTCCAATTTGCATTGTTTTCAGGTTTTGTCGGGAAATAGCGATAACCAACTGATGGATTCCCTGAACTCAAAAACTGAAAATAGTACCTATATTCCGGATAATAATAGATATCGCCAAAAAAACCTGCCTCATTCCACATTTTGGGATTTTGATATGAACCTCTTGGATAAATTCCTATGGCACTACATTGAATATTTTGTTTTTCATTATTATTCATTTTTTACCTTTTTATATTATTCTTGAACTCATTAAACGTCTGAAATTACATCTATTTATTGGAGAAGAAACTAATTGGTAAGGTTTTGTGTGCATCACTATTTAAAAAATTTAAACGGTAAGACTAAACCCTAAGAGAACTAAAAACCGCCCAACTTCTGCTATGTTCCTTACCATGCTTGTCAAAGCAGATAGAAAATCAGCTATCCAGTTGATCAATAAAAGATATTATCTCTACAAGATCGGCGTCATCATTATTTATATCATCTTTCATGTTTTCTATTTTTGCATTGAGCGGGGTAAGTATTTGGTTAATATCAATGATATTAACCACGGTTCCATCCAAAATCTTTTCCGTAAAATTCAATCGATTTATCAAATAACCATCACAAAGCCATTCCTCATAAGAATCCGGCCCCATACAAGCCATAATATATACACTAGGATCCATAATAAATGGTGATGAAGAAGGTGCTGACTTAACACAGCCTTCATATTTTTTCGTAAGCAAGTCATATTCATAATTAAGTTTATTAAGTTCTGATTTTATATCTGAAACCCCATGGGTGAGCTCCACTCTAATATCTTTAAGCTTACTATCACATAAATTTATAATGGGGATTTGTTCTTGACAAAACGTCAGAACATAAGATAACAAATTATTATAAACATCCTTTGATCTGTTTTTTTTGTACTCCGAAATTAAATTATTTGAATTGTTTATGAAGTAGATTAATTTGTTAGGTAATGCATTAAGCAAAGGAAATTGATTGATATTATAATCTAAAATCACCATATATGTACCAATATCAGAAAACATTATCTTCAACGAGTATTCTTTCCATTGCTCACAATACTCTTTTAGGCTATTTATTGTATTTCCTGGCATAACTCCCCCATTAATAAATGGATAGTATTAAGTAAGCACCAACATACACGGTGCTTACTTATTAAAATATTATTATGCGGCAGATGCTTTCGTTGCTTGTTCTAACTGGTCAGAAACAGAGGTTGTTTTATCTGTTGTCGGTTGAACTTGCATATACTGGCTTTTAAGAAGCTTAGCAGATTCTTCTATCGGTTGATTCGCCGATTTATAAGCAATAAGATGTTCTGTGAAACTCTCATCACTATCAGCATCGTTAAGATTTTTGTTTAGAATTTCAAGATTTGATGCCAAATCAGTCCATTGCTTTGAGATGTCAACCAGCGCTGTGGCCGCATCATTTGCGTGCTGAACTAAGCTTAGTAGTTGACCATTTACCGCTGTGGCTTGGGAGCTTTCTTGCTTCAAGCTATAGATTTCAGCTAGAAGTGTATTTTTTTGTTTATAGCAGTCAACCAGCGAAATAGTTGATGCTGCCTCCCCTGCAATGCTAGTCCCCACCACTCCCACACCTACCACAATAGCTGCGGTTGCCGCCCCTCCCGTAAATACCTCTGTCGCTGCACCAACACAAACCAAGACTGCACCACCAAGGATGCCGATTGCACTCAGAACTGATCCAGCAGTTAATTCATTAATTCTTTTATCAAGATCGGCGACCTGATTATTCAAATCGGTTATTTCACCTTTGTCTCCCGTAACAGCCGCTTGTACCTTATCGTTAGCACCAGAAAAATCACCAGACGATTTGGTAATATTTTCTCTGAAATCATCACATTGCTTTTTATAGTCTTCAGACTGATTCTGATATACTCCGCATTTTTTATGGATGCTATTTATAGATTCTACAACATCCTCTCTAGCAATAGAGTTGGGATAGAGTTTAATCGTCTCATCCGTGCGGTTAAAAACATCTAAAAGATTGTTCAAAGTGACTAAACATTGATTTTGGACGTTATTTATATAATCATTCGCATGATTGATGGCATCAGCTAAACTATCATTTAGATCTTTCTGTAAACTTTTTAAATGAGGATCAGCACTAAAATCAAATTTAGGCTGCTCGGTTAAGGCTAAACAATAACCGTTTACAATTAGAGCACTACTGACTTGATTATTACTATCGTTAATCTGCTGATCTGCTCTTTGACGCATATCAACGTATTGTAAAACGTGTTGAGTTTTCATATATTTATCCTTTTGTTTAATTTAGTTATTACTTATGTACATTTGATCACTGACATATTTTGCATAAACACTTAAATCAGCCCATAATTTAGATAATGCATTAGAATCACTCTCACTCATATTTAACAAACTATCTTTTAGATCACTATACTTAGAGTAAACATCCAACCACGCTTTTTCTGTATCCTCAGCCTTTGGATGAATCTCTTTATAATAATTATTAAAATCATTTGACTGTAACTCAATCGTTGTTGCCATAGCTATGGCTGCATTTTCCTTTGCAAGGGTTTGGTATAATCTGTCTAATTCAACAATATTTTCATTTATATCATCAAATATTTTTTTAACCTCGACCTCATCAGATCCAATATCTGCAATTATTTTTATATCGTCTGTCGGATCTTTTTTTAGCCCGTTCTCCCCTCTGGAAAGATTACGTTTTTCCACGCTATTATCTTTCATTTTTTTATTTGCCTGAAGTGGCATAACGGCATCTTTCAAATATTTAACGACTATCTTACTAATGTTTTTTCCAATGTCTTTATTTATTTCTAGTATTTTGTCAAGATCTTCTGACATTTTTTCCTGACACTTTTTAATCTCCGCCCTTGTTTTTTCTATTCCGTCAGAACCTTGTAATTCAGATATTCTATTTTGAATGTTATTAGAAAAAAAATTCGTAATATCACTATAATCATTATCAAATTCAGCTGTAACGGTGACAGAGCTCTCGTAGATATCATTGATTTTCTTTATAATAGATGATGCTAATTTAGCGTCATCAGCGATACACTGAAAACCGATTGATATATAATTACTGTTAATTCTAATTAACTGAAGAAAACTTGAAACTTTAGAATAAGAAATATTATTAAAATCATGAGCATAATTTTTAAATGAACTCTGCGTAAATATCAGAGAATTTTTTAAATTCAGATCAGTTACGTAAAGATCCACATTCTCTTGCTCTTCAATTAACAAAGATTGCTTGGTGTTCTTTATTGTCTTACTCATTAACGAAAAAATCGCATTTTTAACCGACTCAAAATCCAAGTCAATAAGATTATTATCTTCACTCATTTCATTCACCATAAACATGATTAAGCATTACCAGAAGGATAAATGCATTAATAATTTCACTGCTATTTATTTTGATTTAATTCTTTTGATAATGGATATTTGAAAGTTCGATATATCTCCTTTAGCCATGAGCTAACCATGAATCAAACCCAGCCCCATATCAGCCACTTTTATTTTACGGAAAAATAAAAACCAACATCCCTAGAGACATTAGTTTCGATTAAATGAGAATGCTTCTGGATATTACCAAACATGGTGAATTAATCAATAGAGCAATAAGACATTTGCTAAATTTTAGGTACAATTATAATGAGGCTGCTAAGTGAAGTGATTTATTAACCGTAAATAGCTTTGAATACTCTGCGGATAATCAAATAAATTAAATGGCCTGTAGCAGTTAATAACTTCATCCTTAACTGTAGTTTCTCGAAAAATCAATAGGTGCTGGCTTCAATCTGCTTGAGAATGGTGATGGTCTGGCACCAGTAAAGCAGGATCTTTTCATAAAGAATCTCCTGTATTCAGATTACGAGAAAGTTCCACTTATAAACACTCTGCTTTTTCGGGGGGATTCCCTCCCCAGCTTTACCATTCACAGAACGAGAGCACCATAACAAAGTGTGATGTTATGCTTATACATAGTGCAATGCTGACCACTATTAATGTGATCAGCATAGGTTAAAGGTTCTCAAGTGCTAGTTAACCAGAGGCACCTCTGGGTTCACACCAAGCCAGCCCGGCGTGGGTTCGCCTTTCGCTTCACCGACATACAGGCTCATCTGTGCGCGGAAGCGCTCGACCGCACCGCGATCGTACATGAAATCAGCAAATGCCTGCGGACGAGTGTTACGGTATTCCCAGATATGTTTGTAACCTACTGGCGGCTCAACGTCGGTGCGCACCGACCACATACGCGAGACCTGAGTCTGCGTTTGCGGATCCAGCACCCAGCTCAGGTACAGCTTGGCACTTTCCGGGTGTTTCGCCTGTTTGAAGATGGCGGCACGTTGCGCCCAGGAGACAAAAGGATCGGACTTCGGCAGCACAAAGCGGGTCACAGCATCGGCTGCTGGCACAAGTGCACCGGAACTGGTAAAGGTCGCGCTGTATTTTCCTGTCGCGATTTCAGCGCCGGGCACGTTGGTGCCGCGCACATAGACGGGATCCTGCTCCTGCAATTTTTTCACAAAATCCCAGCCGTATTTATCCACGACCAGCTTGTACCAGAACAGTACTGCATCGTCGTCGTTCGGATAAGCCAGAATCAAATTACCTCTTAGATTGGGACGAAGGTAATCATTAACCTCACGCGGCCAGGATTTTTCATCCAGAAGCTGGGTATTGACCAGGTTACTGAACGCGATGACATAGGCACCGGTCCAGGCCCCATCTGCATCACGGAATTCCGGGTATATTTTGTCCCAACCACGCGCTTTGTAATTCAGCAGCACGCCTTCTTTTTTCCAGCGTGGAAAATTCTGCACTGTTTGCAGTTGCACCACATCAGGAATCAGGGTGCCGGTCGCCAATTGGTTATCGATACGAGCATCATGGTATTTGCTGTAATCGACAATCACATTCAGTTTCATGCCAGGAAAACGTGTCTCAAATGCCCGCTTGAAACCCGCCTGCTGTGACTGCACATCGCCACCGGCATAAACGGTGACCGTACCGCCTTCTCTCAACGCACTCTGATAGATTTGATCCAGCGAGCGCGTCTCAATTTCGACGCCCGCCTGACTTTGCCCGACGCTGAGCCCGGCCATCATGGCCAGCATCAGCACTGTTTTCTTCAGGTACTTCCCAGTGTATTGCATTGTGATTTCCTTCACTTAATGAATAAAACCCGTACCGACAAACGGCAGATAGCAGCCGTTAAAACGGCAACGGTCTAACCAGCGGATCGCAAGCCAGCGACGCGCAGGATTGGCTCAACGAGATGAGATCGTCAAAAATGAAATCAGAATAGAAAGCGCATGGTCCTTCATTGATATATCTCCCGTTCGAGGGTGATTTCCCCGATTCCATTAGGATATTTAGCCTTGAGTTTACAGGATTAAATAAAAACACATACGAAGAAAAAGCGAACAATATAGTTAAAAATATTGAATGGATAAAAACAAATCATTGTATTCAGTTCAGTCACAGGATAGATGAAAATATGGGCGGGATATTATTTACCTTATAAATAATTTTAATTTAAATAGTATTATTCGGTAATAATTAAATTTTTTAATGACACCTAAATTATTACGCATAATTTATTTTTCACCTACACTTTATTTGCAAAGCAATACATTTGTGATGGCTGAATTTAATACAGAATCAAACTATTTAATAGGAATATATTTAATTTCAAATCCATTTTTTAAAGATAAAAAGATATCTCCTGATGATATAAAAAGCTAGCCAAAGTCCCCTGACAGGTCATATCAGAATACTGGCGCAGAAATGTACTCCGCCCCGGAAGTACAGGATGCACTAAACAGCGCCCCTCAATCTTGTAGTGGCACAGTAAATTTGGCCACCTGATTAAAGGTGATATTCTCACCACAACATAAAACAGGTGACTTAATGAACAAGAAAACTAAGCGTACTTTCACCCCTGAGTTCAGGCTGGAATGTGCACAGCTGATTGTTGATAAGGGCTACTCATATCGACAAGCCAGTGAAGCGATGAATGTAGGTTCTACAACGCTTGAGAGCTGGGTGCGCCAGCTAAGGCGAGAGCGTCAGGGGATTACGCCCTCTGCAACTCCCATTACTGCAGAGCAGCAACGTATTCGCGAGCTGGAAAAGCAGGTTCGTCGTCTGGAGGAACAGAATACGATATTAAAAAAGGCTACCGCACTCTTGATGTCCGACTCACTGAACGGTTCACGATAGCCGCCAGACTCAGTGACAGCCACACAATTTTAAGCCTTTGTTCCGCGCTGGAAATACACCGTAGCAGTTATCGGTACTGGCGAAAACGGCGCGATACTGTCAATCCGGCACGAGTCAGGCTGTACAGCGAAATACGCCGGGCGTGGAACCAGAGCCGAGGCTCAGCAGGCGCACGCACTCTTGCTGAAATGCTGACCCAGGATGGTGTTCCGATGACACGTTACCGTGCCGGGCGTCTGATGAAATATCTGAACCTGAGCAGTTGCCAGCCCGGAAAACATCAGTACAAAAATGCCCGTCAAGAGCATACCTGCCTGCCGAATTTGCTTGAGCGCCAGTTCGCTGTGCTGGAGCCAGACCGGGTATGGTGTGGAGATATTACGTATATCTGGGCAGGAAATCGCTGGTGCTATCTGGCGGTTGTTATGGATCTTTTTGCCCGCAGGGTTATCGGCTGGAGTCTGTCGGCGCATCCCGATACCACACTGATAAGCAGTGCTCTGCGTATGGCCTATGAGACGCATGGTCAACCCCGTGATGTCATGTTCCATAGCGACCAGGGAGCCAGTATACAGGCCTTAAATATCAACAAGTTCTCTGGCGTTACAGAATAAAGCAAAGCGTCAGCTGGCGGGGAAACTGCTGGGATAACAGCCCCATGGAACGCTTCTTCCATAGTCTGAAAACAGAATGGGTGCCGACAAATGGTTACGCAGGTAAGGACGAGGCCCGGCGACAAATCGGCGGTTATATCCTGAATTACTACAATAGCGTCAGACCTCATCATTACAACGGGGGGCTAACACCGGAAGAATCAGAGAACAGATACCATTCTTACTGTAAAACTGTGGCCAGTATTACTTGACCACTACAGAACGACTCTGCTCCGACTGAACAGAAAGGGGGAGCACTGGTTCAGAAGACAGGAACTGAAGGCCAGTAATAAACCGGAATATCTCGGGCCGGGTACATTCGCCCGTGCAGAGTATTCCCGTTGTGACGGTCATTTTTACCTGCATAAAAAAGAGGCGAAAGGCAGAAAGCATCACCATGCCCGCTGCCGTATTAAGCGTAAGTCGCAGGAGCGCGACGGGCGCTCAGCAGCTAAAGACCCCTGGCTTATTTTCAGCAGTACAGATGAATTTAAGCCGCGTGAAGTGATGAAAATTTACAGCTGCAGAATGCAGATTGAACAGAATTTTCGTGACGAGAAAAGCGAACGCTTTGGTTTTGGTCTGCGTGCCAGTCACAGTGGTACGGTAGGACGCCTGTTGGTACTGAGTCTGCTCGCGACGCTGGCAACAGCAGTTCTCTGGCTTTTGGGCTATGAAGCTGAAAATAAAGGACTACACCTGAAATATCAGGCCAACAGCATCAAATCGCGGCGGGTAATCTCGTATATGACGTTAGCGGAGAATGTCCTGCGACACTCTCCGCTAATGTTAAGACGAACGGTGTTGAACACCGTTCTTAACCACCTCGCCAAAACCTACCGAAGTATGGTGTTGGTTTATTAGCGCTGATTTTGTGGGGATCCCTCAGCCAGTAACCCCTTCAAATAATCTTTATCAGTTTTTATAAGCGATCCCGAATATTTGAAAAAATTAATGTAGCATTATCACAGGCACTCAGTGAATGCCTGCTGTAATGCCTTATTTGATAACTGAGTTATCGATAGTTTTAATGGCTGTGCCATTTTGCTGCTTGATGATGTTTAAGTAGGTGTTATCAGATTTACGCGCTGCCAAGATGTTAATATCTTTTTCATCATCACAATTGAAATCACCTTGTAGCGATAATGCCATAGCCTTCAAAGAGTCATCGGTAGAGAAAGGGACATACGACACAACGTTATCTTTATTAATGATTTTGACGCCTACTGCTCCAGTGACATCATTCTGATACAGATTGTAAACCTTGCCGTTGCGTGAGTCGGTGTCGACAAATATTTCAGTGCCGAGTGCTTTAGCACTCGTAATAACAATAGAATCAATATCTGAACCGGCTGACCCTGTATAGGATGATAGGCTCGTGTCTACGATTTTTAGATAGGCAAATGAATCTTCTGTCGAATCAATAACGTCAACATCATAGCCAATAACTGAACCACGAGTTGCGACGATACTGTCCGGCTCAGGATTGATCTCAGTAAATACCGCAGTAGCCTTGATCCATAAATTGCCATCATTAGAAACATAAGCATCCCATGATTCGTAAATCCCAACTTCATAAATATAAAAATCAGCGTCTGCTGTGCCACTTTTCTTAATAGCGTACGGAGCAAAACCGACAACCATACTGCCTGCTGAACCAAGAGATAATGACGCATTACCGGTACTGTAAACAGTAGGCTCCCCCAAAACCCGCTCTGGCACTTTACGATTTGAGTCTACATTTTTCCCTGGAGTATAACTGATGACCCCTGTAGCAAAACCAACTGCATTGCCTGGGATATCAGGATAGCCTTTATAGGTCTCTGCAAATGCTGAAACTGAAAACAGGCACATTAGCGCAATAACGTATTTTTTCATTTCACTTCCTCTTGATAAAATATCCCCACTATTGCGAGGAATAAATGGATTCCGTTCTGCGTATTCCAGAAAGCTGATTGTTAGCTTGATCAATAGCCGTCAATAGCGGATCAATCCAATAAACAGCCTGCGCATATGCCAGTCTGCAACCGGTGGCAGTGGAACCAATACCGGCTGAGTCAGTTCCGTTGGTAATGGAATGCATTGCGCTGGCACGTAAACGGTACGTGTAGCCAAGCAACCGGTCAGTAACATCATCGCTAACGCACTGACGACCGACCGGGTCACATTTGATAATTGTCCTGTAAACAGTCTGCTTTTCATCTGAATTCACTTTAATATTTGTGCTGATTGTCCTGATGGGCAATCTCATTGTGGACGTCGTGATATTCCAGAGCGAAAATCACCGCTAGTGTGAAAACTCCGTATAACACCGCCTCCAACATTATTTTTCTCCAACAACCGCCCGTATACGCAACGCGTATCAACAAAAATACTGACTTCTACATTCAAAAAGTCAGAGATAAAAACGGATCGATATGGGATTAGGGAACTGAGCCAACCTTTCACGAACAGCGATTTCTTTCAGAAAGGCTTTATCGCGATCGAGGGATCGACACTCAGAAACTACCAGGTCACAGATCGAGGAAAATGACTGACAAATATAACGATGACAGAGGTAAGGATTAGGTGATTATCGGCACAAAACTAGCCTAGTTATTGAACGGTTTTGGGGAAACATTTTGGGGGAGGGTTTTGGGGAAAGGTTTTTAACACAAAAAATAAGGGGCCAATCGAGGCCCCTATTGTTAACCCATGCTTAACACTGGATTACATGTTATCGATGATGTCCTGCGCGAACTCGCTACATTTACGCAGCGTAGCACCTTCCATCAGACGTTCGAAATCGTAAGTCACGGTCTTGTTCTTGATCGCGCCTTCAACGCCCTTAACAATCAGGTCAGCCGCTTCGAACCATTGCAGGTGACGTAACATCATTTCAGCAGACAGAATCACGGAACCTGGGTTCACTTTGTCCTGACCCGCATATTTCGGTGCTGTACCGTGCGTAGCTTCAAACAGTGCACATTCGTCACCAATGTTCGCACCCGGAGCAATACCGATACCGCCAACCTGTGCTGCCAATGCATCGGAAATGTAGTCACCGTTCAGGTTCATACAGGCGATCACATCGTATTCAGCAGGACGCAACAGGATTTGTTGCAGGAATGCATCGGCGATCACGTCTTTTACCACGACCTCTTTGCCGGTGTTCGGGTTCTTGATTTTCACCCACGGGCCGCCATCGATCAGCTCACCGCCGAATTCTTCACGCGCCAACTGGTAACCCCAGTCTTTGAACGCGCCTTCGGTGAATTTCATGATGTTGCCTTTGTGTACCAGCGTGAGGGAGTCACGGTCGTTGGTGATCGCGTATTCGATAGCGGCGCGAACCAGACGTTTGGTACCTTCTTCGGAACACGGCTTCACGCCGATACCGCACTGCTCAGGGAAACGGATTTTACTAACACCCATTTCTTCACGCAGGAATTTGATCACTTTGTCTGCTTCAGCAGAACCCGCTTTCCACTCGATACCTGCATAGATGTCTTCGGCGTTTTCGCGGAAGATTACCATGTCGGTCAGCTCAGGCTGTTTAACCGGGCTAGGTGTACCTTCGTAGTAGCGTACCGGACGCAGGCAAACATACAGATCCAACTGTTGGCGCAGTGCAACGTTCAGAGAACGAATACCACCGCCGACTGGCGTTGTCAGCGGGCCCTTAATCGCCACACGATATTCACGAATCAAATCCAGCGTTTCTTCCGGCAGCCAGACATCTTTACCGTAGACCTGCGTGGATTTTTCACCCGTGTAGATCTCCATCCAGGAAATCGTGCGCTTGCCTTGATAGGCTTTCTTCACGGCGGCGTCAACGACGTTGATCATGGCTGGCGTTACATCGATACCGATGCCGTCACCTTCGATAAACGGAATGACCGGGTTGTTTGGAACAACCAGTTTACCTTGAGCATCAACCGTGATTTTCTGACCTTCTGTCGGTACAACTACTTTGCTTTCCATTAACCTCTCCTTCGAGCGCAATTTTGTTAATGACTTGTAAGATACGTGTCAATACTACTTGAATATTTAGCCCGCGCCAATCGCAAACCATTTGAGTATAATGCTTTTGTTATCCGCGACTATAAAGATGATGAATAAATTCTCTGTTAAAAATCACAAAGTTAAACGATTCAGCTCACAGCCAGCGAGAAAAAGGCCGCCTGACAACGCGCCGCGCCGCATCGTTTTGTTCAATAAACCCTTCGATGTGCTACCGCAATTCACTGATGAAGCTGGGCGTCGCACGCTGAAAGATTATATTCCGATTAGCGGTATTTATGCCGCCGGGCGTCTGGATCGCGACAGCGAAGGCCTGATGATTCTCACCAATGACGGCAAACTTCAGGCTCGACTGACCCAACCGACGCAAAAAACGGCCAAAATTTACTATGTGCAGGTCGAAGGTATTCCTGACGACGCCGCATTGACGCGCTTTCGTACGGGTTTAGATCTGAATGACGGCAAAACGCTGCCCGCTGGTGCGGAGATCGTACCAGAACCCAGTTGGCTGTGGCCGCGTAATCCGCCCATACGCGAGCGTAAAAGCATTCCCGACTGCTGGTTAAAAATCACGCTTTATGAAGGCCGTAATCGGCAAGTCCGTCGTATGACGGCAAATATCGGGTATCCTACATTGCGTCTGATTCGATACGGCATGGCCAATCAGACGGTAGAAAACCTGTTACCCGGAGAATGGAAGGAGATAATGGATGTTTAAACCCCATGTGACAGTCGCCTGTGTGGTTCAGGCCGAAAACCATTTTCTGGTCGTCGAAGAGTTAATTAACGATAAATTATTGTGGAACCAGCCCGCGGGCCATCTGGAAGCTGACGAGACGCTGATTCAGGCTGCAAGCCGTGAGCTGTGGGAAGAAACCGGCATTCAGGCCACGCCGCAGAGCTTTTTACGTCTGCACCAATGGATCGCCCCCGACAACACGCCGTTTTTACGCTTTTGCTTCGCGCTCGATCTGCCTACGCGGGTCGACACTCAGCCGCACGACAGCGATATCGAATGCTGCCGCTGGCTGACTGCCGAGGAAATTCTACATTCGCGCCAGCTTCGTTCGCCGCTGGTGGCCGAAAGCATTCGCTGCTATCAGCAACCGGAGCGCTATTCGTTAACCGTATTGGGCGCGTTCAACTGGCCTTTTTAGACAGAAATCTGTTTTAAACCTGCCGTGAATGGCCTGACCACTTCACGGCAGGAATAGCGATGCAGCCCTCGGCTCAACATGCTAAAATATGCCGCTTGTTTTTCGCATCAATGCGTCAGTAAATTTCAGTTCGTGAGACTCCCATGTCAGATAACAGCCAGAAAAAAGTGATTGTCGGTATGTCCGGCGGTGTTGACTCCTCCGTTTCCGCTTACCTGTTACAGCAACAGGGCTATCATGTTGAAGGCCTGTTCATGAAGAACTGGGAAGAGGATGACGACACGGAATATTGCTCAGCGGCCACCGATCTTGCCGATGCGCAGGCCGTTTGCGACAAACTGGGTATCGAATTACATACCGTCAACTTTGCCGCTGAATATTGGGACAACGTTTTTGAACTCTTCCTTGAAGAATACAAAGCGGGCCGTACCCCCAACCCCGATATCCTGTGCAATAAAGAAATCAAATTCAAAGCCTTCCTGGAATTCGCCGCCGAGGATCTCGGGGCAGACTACATCGCGACAGGCCACTATGTTCGTCGTCACGACGTTGACGGTAAGAGCCGTTTATTGCGCGGCATGGACGGCAACAAAGACCAGAGCTATTTTCTTTATACGCTGAGCCACGAGCAGATCGCACAGAGCCTGTTCCCGGTCGGCGAACTGGAAAAGCCGCAGGTACGTAAAATTGCTGAAGAGCTGGAACTGGCAACCGCGAAGAAAAAAGACTCTACCGGTATTTGCTTCATCGGTGAGCGCAAATTCACCGATTTTCTGGCGCGCTACCTGCCTGCACAGCCAGGTCCGATTCTGTCCGTCGATGACAACAAACCGATGGGGCAGCATCAGGGGTTGATGTACCACACGCTGGGGCAACGCAAAGGTCTGGGTATTGGCGGCGTCAAAGATGGCGGCGAAGATCCTTGGTACGTGGTGGATAAAGATGTCGCCAACAATATTCTGTATGTCGCACAGGGCCACGAACACCCTCGCCTGATGTCGTACGGTTTAATCGCACAGCAGCTACACTGGGTCGATCGTCAGCCGCTCACCGCTGAATTACGTTGTACGATGAAAACCCGTTATCGTCAGGCGGATATCCCCTGCACCGTCACGCCACTGGGCGACGATCGCATTACCGTGCGTTTTGATGAGCCTGTCGCAGCCGTGACTCCAGGCCAATCCGCCGTCTTTTATCTGGACGACGTTTGCCTTGGCGGCGGCATCATCGAAGAACGCTTACAGGAGTAACCGTGGCTAAGAATTATTATGAAATTACGCTGGCGTTAGCAGGCGTTTGCCAATCGGCGTATGTAGTCCAGCAGTTGGCCCATACGGGTAGCTGTAATAACGATGTGCTGCATACCGCGCTGAACAGCGTTTTGAATCTCAATCCGGCGTCCACGCTGGCCGTTTACGGTAATGACGAGCAAAAGCTGAAAGTTGGGCTGGAAACACTGTTAGGGATTCTGAATACCAGCAGCAATAAAGGCGCGGGTGCAGAACTATCGCGCTACGCTTTCAGCCTGATTGTGTTAGAGCGCAAGCTGAATGCGAAGTCTGCTGCGCTTGACGAATTGGGCAAACGCATCGGGCAGTTGGAGCGCCAACTAGAGCATTTCGAGCTGCTCTCCGAAACGATTGTGAGCGCGTTGGCTGCCATTTACGTGGATGTCATCAGTACGCTGGGGCCACGTATTCAGGTTACCGGTTCACCGGAAGTGCTGAAAAACAGTCAGGTGCAAGCTAAAGTGCGCGCGGCACTGCTGGCCGGAATCCGCTCTGCGGTGCTCTGGCAGCAAATTGGCGGCGGACGCCTACAGCTGATGCTCTCACGCGGCAAGTTGGTTAAAGAAGCAAAACAGATATTGGCGCGTTGCCCAGCCGATTGATGGTATTCTTGCCGTTATGAGCGACGCTGGTGTGATGCCAGCGTCACGAAATGATTATTGTTAAAACTACTGTCCTTATCGAAATTAATCGTTATTGAAACCAATCTCAGGAGTTGCTTGCGATGGAATTATCCTCACTGACCGCCGTTTCCCCTATTGATGGACGCTACGGCGATAAAGTCAGCACGTTGCGCACCATTTTCAGCGAATTCGGTTTGCTGAAATTCCGTGTGCAGGTTGAAGTACGTTGGCTGCAAAAACTGGCAGCCTGTGCAGAGATCCAGGAAGTTCCTGCATTTGACGCTGACGCAAACGCTTTCCTTGATAAAATTGTCGCTGAATTCAGTGAAGAAGATGCGTCCCGCATTAAAACGATCGAGCGTACGACCAACCACGACGTGAAAGCCGTGGAGTACTTCCTGAAAGAGAAAGTTGCCGCTATTCCGGCGCTGCACGCCGTCAACGAATTCATTCACTTCGCCTGTACTTCAGAAGACATCAACAACCTGTCTCATGCGCTGATGCTGGATACCGCTCGCCGCGATGTGATCCTGCCGCACTGGCGTCAAATCATTGATGCGCTGAAAACGCTGGCACAGGAATACCGCGATATCCCGCTGCTTTCCCGTACACACGGCCAGCCCGCTACGCCGTCCACTATCGGTAAAGAGTTCGCTAACGTGGCTTACCGTATGGACCGCCAATATCGCCAACTGCAACAGGTTGAGATTCTAGGCAAGATTAATGGTGCCGTCGGTAACTATAACGCCCATCTGGCAGCCTACCCAGAAGTGGACTGGCACCAGTTCAGCGAAAGTTTTGTTACCTCACTGGGTATCAACTGGAACCCGTACACCACGCAGATCGAACCGCACGATTACATCGCAGAGCTGTTTGACTGCATCGCGCGTTTCAACACGATTTTGATCGACTTTGACCGTGATATTTGGGGCTACATTGCCCTGAATCACTTCAAGCAGAAGACGATTGCTGGCGAAATCGGTTCCTCCACTATGCCGCATAAAGTTAACCCGATTGACTTCGAAAACTCGGAAGGCAACCTGGGTCTGGCGAATGCCGTTCTGGGGCATCTGGCTAGCAAACTGCCGGTTTCCCGTTGGCAGCGTGACCTCACTGACTCTACCGTACTGCGCAATCTGGGCGTCGGCGTGGGCTATGCGCTGATTGCGTATCAAGCCACGATGAAAGGCATCAGCAAACTGGAAGTGAACCGCGATCGTCTTGCTGACGAACTGGATCACAACTGGGAAGTGTTGGCAGAGCCGATCCAAACAGTGATGCGCCGCTACGGAATTGAAAAACCGTACGAGAAGCTGAAAGAACTGACCCGTGGCAAACGCGTTGATGCTGCCGGTATTCAGGAGTTTATCGATGGTTTGGAATTGCCAGAAGCGGAAAAAACGCGTCTGAAGACGATGACACCAGCCAACTATATCGGCCGTGCTATCGCGATGGTCAATGACCTGAAATAATCCTCTATCACGACTCTCTCTGGCGGGCGCCCTGCCCGCTAGTTCTTAGCTACATTAACAATTACTCAGCATTTTCACACCGTTTACATTCGGTTTACTCTCTACTATGGATAATTCAGTGGGTAAAATAGACTATTCTCCTTGTATATAACTATGATATGTACGGGCGGGAAATGCGTAAAACATGGTGTAATAAAATTGTACGATAAACATCACCATTTCTATTCGACAGAGGATATCGCAATGCGGATTTTGGTCGTTGAAGATAATGTATTATTACGCCATCATTTGACCGTTCAAATGAACGAAATGGGGCATCAGGTCGATGCAGCATCTGATGCCAAAGAAGCAGACTATTTTCTACATGAAAATACACCAGATATCGCCATTCTCGATCTGGGATTGCCCGATGAAGACGGCATGAGTATGATCCGTCGCTGGCGCGCCCGTCAGGTCAAACTCCCGATTCTGGTATTGACCGCCCGTGAAGGCTGGCAGGACAAAGTTGCGGTGCTCGAAGCCGGGGCAGACGATTACGTGACCAAGCCGTTCCATATGGAAGAAGTCGTGGCACGTTTGCAAGCGCTGATGCGGCGCAACAGCGGACTAGCATCGCAAGTCATCAGCATGTTCCCCTTTGAGATCGACTTATCACGCCGCGAACTGATGATCCACGGCAACCCGATCAAGCTCACCGCGTTTGAATACACAATTATCGAGACGTTGATTCGCAACAAAGGAAAAGTCGTCAGCAAAGAGTCACTGATGTTACAGCTGTACCCCGATGCAGAACTGCGGGAGAGTCACACCATCGATGTGCTGATGGGTCGACTACGTAAGAAAATTCAGCAGGCAGAGGCACCGGATGTCATCAATACCATACGCGGACAAGGATATCGCTTTGATATAGATACTCCTTCAGGATCAGCATGAGCGATAGAAAGCTACCGTTCTCGCTTCGTATTCGTTTTTTACTCGCGACAGCGGCCATCGTACTGGCGCTGTCGCTGGCTTATGGCATCGTTGCGATTATCGGTTATAGCATCAACTTTGATAAAACGTCATTCCGTTTACTGCGCGGTGAAAGTAACCTTTACTACAGTCTTGCACAATGGCGCAATAACCAGTTGAATATCGTCACGCCCCCCGACATTGATATCAATTTCCCCACGCTGGTGTTGATATACGATGAACATGGCAATATGCTCTGGCGCGAAAAATACGTTCCCGAGTTGGAAGCGCTAATCAATCCAGAGTGGCTGAACAAAACGGCCTATCACGAACTGGATACCGATACGAATACCAGCAGCGCAGTATTAACGGGCAATACCTTACTGCTGGGCAATCTGCGAGCGCTGAATGGCGCGCAGAGTCATGCGTTAACGCACTCCATCGCCGTGAACGTTTATCCAAAGACCGAGCATCTCCCCTCCATCACGATTGTTGTGGTCGATCGCATCCCGCAGGAGCTTCAGCAGGAAGATATGGTGTGGGAATGGTTCAGCTATGTATTAATCGCCAACCTTCTGCTGGTGCTTCCCCTGCTGTGGCTGGGCGCTCACTGGAGCCTGCGTCCTATTCAGCATTTGGTAAAACAGATCGCAGAGCTGGAGAAAGGCTCGCGCGAACAGCTGGATGAAAATCCGCCGCGCGAGTTGTTCAGTCTGGTAAAAAACCTGAATATTCTGCTGAATAACGAACGCCAGCGCTACCATAAGTACCGCACAACGCTCACCGACCTCACCCATAGCCTGAAAACGCCGCTGGCGGTTTTACAGACCACGTTACGCGCGCTGCGAACCGGCAAAGAGATCACGATCGATCAGGCTGAACCCATCATGCTGTCGCAGATCAGCCGCATCTCACAGCAGATTGGTTACTACCTGCATCGCGCCAGCGTGCGCTCTGAACATAATCTACTGATACGCGAAGTGCATTCGGTTCCAGCGCTGCTGGATGGCCTGTGTTCCGCGTTAAATAAGGTATATCAGCGCAAGGGCGTGGTGTTGACGCTCGATATTCCGCCCGAGTTGACCTTTGTCGGTGAGAAGAATGATTTCATGGAAGTGCTCGGCAATATTCTCGATAACGCCTGTAAGTACTGTCTGGAGTTTGTCGAAATTAGCGTGCAATACTCCGATCACAAACTGCACCTAATTATTGATGACGATGGCCCCGGCATCCACGAAAGCAAGCGCGAAATGATTTTCCTGCGTGGGCAACGTGCAGACCGTATGCGCCCCGGACAAGGTATCGGCCTTGCCGTTGCCGTCGAAATTATCGAACAGTATCAGGGTGAGATCCTCATCAGCGACAGCGCACTGGGCGGTGCCCGAGTCGAAGCTATTTTCTCCCGCCAAAACCTGAGCCAGAATGAGGGGTGAAAAGCGGTACAGCGCACGATGCTTCCGCTATACTCGTCATACTTCAAGTTACATGTACGTTGGCTACGTTCACTCACCCGAATCACTTACCTGAGTAAGCTCATCGGGACTCCTTCTCTTGCCGCCTGCATGAAACTCGAATTATTTAGAGTATCTATTTATCGCCAAAATACTGATTGTTTTAAAATGCTGATTATTTCAAGAAAAATCATATCTTCAAGAACAGTCATTTCCTCAAAAAAACAAGTTTCTGGAAAACAGTATGGACTATCAGCTCAATCTCGACTGGCAGGATTTTTTAGCGAACTACTGGCAAAAACGTCCGCTCCTGATTAAAGGCGGTTTTACACATTTTATCGACCCGATTTCACCTGACGAACTCGCAGGTCTAGCGTTGGAAAATGAGGTTGATAGCCGTCTGGTCAGCCATCAGAATGGACGTTGGCAGGTCAGCCACGGTCCTTTCGAGAGCTACGATCATCTGGGGGAAAGTAACTGGTCGCTGCTGGTACAGGCCGTCGATCACTGGCACGAGCCCTCTTCTGCCTTGATGCAGCCCTTTCGACAGCTGCCGGACTGGCGTACCGATGATTTGATGATTTCATTTTCCGTTCCCGGCGGTGGCGTAGGGCCACATCTGGATCAGTATGATGTTTTCATCATTCAGGGAACGGGGCGTCGCCGCTGGCGCGTCGGTGAAAAAATCCCGATGAAGCAGCACTGTCCGCATCCTGATCTGCTTCAGGTCGATCCGTTTGACGCCATTATTGATGAGGAACTGGAGCCGGGCGATATCGTCTATATTCCACCGGGTTTCCCGCACGAAGGCTATTCGCTGGAGAACTCGCTGAACTACTCGGTAGGTTTCCGTGCACCGAATGCTCGCGAGCTGGTCAGCGGCTTTGCGGATTATGTGCTTTCCCGCGAACTCGGCAGCTATCGCTACAGCGACCCCGAGATCCCCTCCCGCGATCATATCGCCAGCGTACTACCACAAGAGCTGGATGCGCTGCAAAAAATGATGCTGGAGCTGGTGCAGCAGCCGGAGCATTTCCAGAACTGGTTTGGCGAATTTATTTCCCAGTCCCGTCACGAGCTCGATCTCTCACCGCCGGAGCCACCTTATCAGGCAGGCGAGGTGTATGAATATCTGCAACAGGGTGAACCGCTGCGTCGTTTAGGCGGCCTGCGGGTCATCTGCGTTGGAGATAGCTGCTTCGTGAACGGGGAAAAAGTAAACAGTACGCACAAAGCGGCGCTGTTTGCACTGGCTGAGCATCCTGCTATTGGTGCAGAACAACTGGGCGATGCGCTGGACGATCCCTCTTTCCTCGCACAGCTCACCGTGCTGATCAACAGCGGTTACTGGTACTTCGCGGATTAAGACCCATCTTGAATACGGGTTAGTACAACGATAAGGCGGGACTTTCCCGCCTTATTCATTTCTGCAAAATGGAAACACTTACGGCTTCGCGCGCAGCGCCGTCAGTTCGGCAATGCGCATAATCACAGACACCGCCTTTTCCATGCCTTCCAGCGTGACAAATTCATGTTTGCCATGATAGTTGTAGCCGCCGGTAAACAGATTCGGGCACGGTAGTCCTTGAAATGACAGGTGTGCGCCGTCGGTGCCGCCGCGAATCGGCTTCATATTCGGCTCAATGTCGCAATCCCGCATCGCCTGCTGCGCCAACGCAATAATATGCGGATGCTGCTCAACCTGCTCACGCATGTTGTAATAGGTATCGGTAATCGTGACTTCAATATAGCAATCTGGGTGCAGCCCTGCGCCGACCTTTTCCGCAATATCCAGCATCGTCTGTTTACGCTGTTCAAAGCCGTTGCGGTCAAAATCCCGGACGATGTAATGCAAATCTGCGCGTTCCACAGAGCCTTTCATGGTGTGAAGATGATAGAACCCCTGATAGCCGTCCGTCTGCTCCGGCGATTGACTCTCCGGCACATGCTGGTGATAGCGAGAGGCCAACGTCAGCGCATTCACCATCACGCCTTTGGCGCTACCGGGATGTACATTGTTGCCCACGATTTTCACCTGAACCGATGCGGCATTAAAATTCTCATACTCCAGCTCGCCGACACCACCGCCGTCCACGGTATAAGCCCACTGTGCGTTAAACGCGTTGACATCAAAAAATTGAGCACCCTTGCCAATTTCTTCATCAGGCGTAAAGGCTATGCGAATATCGCCGTGCGGTAACTGGCTTTTCTTCAAACGCACCAGCGCGGTAATAATTTCCGCGATCCCCGCTTTATCATCCGCCCCCAGCAGCGTTTTGCCGTCTGTGGTAATCAGCGTGTGCCCCAGTAGCTGATGTAACACCGGGAACATCACGGGTGACAGTACTTCGTCCCCCACGCCCAAGGCAATATCACCGCCGCGGTAGTTTTCCAGAATCTGCGGATTAACATTCTTGCCGCTAAAATCCGGTGACGTATCCATATGTGAAATAAAGCCAATGGCCGGAACGGGCCAGGCAACGTTTGCCGGAAGCGTCGCCATCAGGCAACCTTGTTTGCTCAACACCACTTGCTCAAATCCCAGTTCGAGCAGTTCCTGCTGCAACGCACGCGCCAGTTTCAACTGACCGTCGGTGCTCGGCACCTGTCGAACGCCGGATTTAGACTGTGTATCGAACGAAACGTAATTCAAAAATCTGTCGAGTAATCTATCCATCTTATTTATGCCCCCTGAACCCTGAAAGGCATTATGGATAGGGCTCCCACGGTAAATATTGCGTCAGGTCAGTTTTTTTCCGATTTAACAAACCGGCAGACCAGAATTCAGGCCAAAAAGCGGTGAACACGTCACGAAGAATGCCCAAATCAGGTAACAATCGGGAAACATACGCCCTCATTCATTGGCTGAATCGCCACCAATTGGCAGTAAGTGGGTCACACAAGTTGGCGTCAGGCAGCGTTTCCCGTAAAATGCCGCCCTTAACTGCGCACGCTAGCTGAAAGGTGATAACCCTTGGTACGATCGCAACGGACATACCGTTGGTCGGCCAAATCAGGACATAGAGCTATACCTTAATGAAAGAAAACTCCCTGACTGTGCCGGTCGTTGAATTGCTCAACGTCCATAAAGGCTTTGATGGTAAAGACATCATTTCGCATTTTAATCTCACCATTAATAACGGTGAGTTTCTGACGATCCTCGGGCCATCCGGCTGCGGCAAAACCACCGTACTGCGCCTGATTGCCGGTCTGGAAACGGTCGATAGCGGCAACGTCATGCTGGAAAAGCAGGACATCACCCACCAGCCCGCCGAGCAGCGACACGTTAATACCGTATTTCAAAGCTACGCCCTGTTTCCTCATCTCAGCGTGTTTGAGAACGTGGCATTCGGCCTGCGCATGCAGAAAACACCTGCCGCAGAGATTGCGCCACGTGTGATTGAAGCACTGAAAATGGTGCAGTTAGAAGAGCTGGCGCAGCGTCGCCCACATCAGTTATCCGGTGGCCAACAGCAACGTGTCGCCATCGCCCGCGCCGTCGTCAATCAGCCGAAGGTTCTGTTGCTGGATGAATCCCTGTCCGCGCTTGATTATAAACTGCGCAAGCAGATGCAGAACGAACTGAAGGCGCTACAACGCAAGCTAGGTATCACCTTTATTTTCGTCACGCACGATCAGGAAGAAGCACTGACCATGTCTGACCGCATCGTCGTGATGCGAGATGGACGCATCGAGCAAGACGGCACGCCGCGTGAAATCTACGAAGAGCCAAAAAACCTGTTCGTCGCCAGTTTTATCGGTGAAATCAACATCTTTGATGCCGTGGTGCTGGAGCAGTTAGACGAACAGCGGGTGCGTGCTCAGGTCGAAGGCCACGAATGCGTTATCACCGTCAGCTTTCCCGTCAACGTCGGGCAACACCTCAACGTGCTGCTGCGACCGGAAGATTTACGCGTCGAAGAACTGGGCGACGGCATGCAGGCGGAAGGCATGGTGGGCTACGTCCGTGAGCGCAACTATAAAGGCATGACGCTGGAATCCAACATTGAGCTGGAAAACGGCAAGATGGTCATGGTCAGCGAGTTCTTTAACGAAGACGATCCCGACTTCGACCATTCACTCAACCAGAAAGTAGATGTCACCTGGGTGGAAAGTTGGGAGGTAGTCCTGCACGATGAAGAAGTCGCGTAAACGCTTTCAAAACATCATTATCACACTCATCGTTGCCTGGCTGGTGCTGTTTGTTTTCCTGCCCAACCTGATGATCATCGGAACCAGTTTCCTGACGCGCGATGACACTCATTTCGTCAGCCTGGTCTTTACGCTGGAAAACTATACGCGACTAGCCGATCCGCTTTATGCCTCTGTGCTGCTGCATTCGCTGAACATGGCTGCTATCGCCACGCTCTGCTGTCTGCTGCTGGGTTACCCGTTCGCCTTTATTCTGGCGCGCTTACCGAAAAAAACTCAGCCCCTGATGCTGTTTCTGCTGATTGTGCCGTTTTGGACTAACTCGCTGATCCGCATTTACGGCCTGAAAATCTTTCTGAGTACACGCGGCCATCTGAATGAATTTCTACTCTGGACGGGCCTTATCGATACGCCGATCCGGATTATGTACACCTCCGAAGCGGTGATTCTCGGACTGATTTATATCCTGCTGCCGTTCATGGTGCTACCGCTCTACTCCAGCATTGAGAAGCTAGATAAATCCTACCTTGAAGCCGCCCGCGATCTGGGTGCCAATAAATGGCAAACCTTCATTCGCGTCGTCATCCCGCTGACCATGCCGGGGATTATCGCTGGCTGCCTGCTGGTGCTGCTGCCTGCCATGGGCTTGTTCTTCGTTGCCGATCTGATGGGCGGGGCCAAGAATTTGCTGATCGGTAACGTCATTAAAAGTCAGTTCCTTAATATCCGCGACTGGCCGTTTGGTGCCGCCACCAGCATCTGCCTGACGCTGGTCATGGGCGTACTGCTATTTATCTATTACCGCACGGCCCGCCTGCTGAATAAAAAGGGAGAGCTGGAATGACCGGATGCTTAATCCGCGGTGGATTTATGTCCATCATTTACGCTTACCTGTATATCCCGATCATCATTCTGATTGTGAACTCGTTTAATCAGGCGCGTTTCGGCATCAACTGGCAGGGGTTTACGCTGGACTGGTATCGGCTGCTGATAAACAACGACAGCCTGCTTCAGGCCGCACAGCACTCACTGACGATGGCCGTTTTTTCTGCAACATTCGCCACGCTGATTGGCTCACTGACGGCCGTCGCGCTGTATCGCTACCGCTTTCGCGGCAAGCCTTTTGTCGGCGGCATGCTGTTCGTGGTGATGATGTCACCGGATATCGTTATGGCGATCTCACTGCTGGTGCTCTTCATGCTGCTGGGCATCTCGCTCGGATTCTGGTCGCTGCTGTTTTACCATATCACGTTCTGCCTGCCGTTTGTGGTAGTGACGGTCTATTCGCGCCTGAAAGGCTTTGACGTGCGGATGTTGGAAGCCGCGCGCGATTTGGGGGCCAGCGAAGTGATTATTCTGCGCAAAATCATTCTGCCGCTGGCTATGCCGGCAGTAGCCGCCAGTTGGCTGCTCAGCTTTACGCTGTCGATGGATGACGTAGTGGTATCCTCGTTTGTCACCGGGCCCGCGTATGAGATTCTGCCGTTGAAGATTTACTCGATGGTAAAGGTCGGCGTATCCCCAGAAGTCAACGCGCTGGCAACGATTTTACTCATTCTGTCGCTGGTGATGGTGCTCAGTAGCCAGCTGATTTTACGCGATCGCACCGGAAAGTAAGGTAGTGGCGAGCACGATGAATACTGTTATTTTCATATCTGCTGATATCAGTGGGTATTTCCTTTGGGACCTGTAAGGAGGTAAACATAATGAAAAAGTGGCCACACCTACTGGCAGCCTGCGCGATGGCGTTTGGCATCAGCACCGCCAACGCCGATGATGGCAAAACGCTCTATTTCTATAACTGGACCGAATACGTGCCGCCGGGCCTGTTAGAACAGTTCACTAAAGAAACGGGCATCAAGGTGATTTACTCCACCTATGAATCCAACGAAAGTATGTATGCCAAGCTGAAGACCTATAAGGACGGTGCTTACGATCTGGTTGTGCCTTCAACTTATTTCATCTCTAAGATGAGCAAAGAAGGCATGCTGCAAAAGATTGATACTAGCAAGCTCAGCAACTTCCATAATCTCGACCCAAATCTGCTGCACAAATCCTTCGACCCAAATAACGACTACTCCATTCCCTATATCTGGGGCGCAACGGCGATTGGCATTAATCATGAAATGATTGACCCTGCCAGCGTTACCCGTTGGGCCGACCTGTGGGATACAAAGTACAAAAACAGCCTGCTGCTGACAGACGACGCGCGTGAGGTGTTCCAAATCGCTCTGCGTAAACTGGGTTACTCCGCGAATACCACCGACCCTAAAGAGATTGAGGCGGCCTATAAAGAACTGCAGGCTCTGATGCCGAACGTGCTGACATTCAACTCAGACAACCCCGGCAACCCGTTCATTGAAGGTGAAGTCAATCTGGGTATGGTGTGGAATGGTTCTGCCTACGTGGCGCGTCAGGCAGGTACTCCGCTGGATGTCATTTGGCCCAAAGAAGGCGGCATCTTCTGGATGGACAGTCTGGCGATTCCGGCCAATGCCAAAAACGTTGACGGTGCGATGAAGCTGATCGACTTCCTGCTGCGCCCAGAAGTCGCGGCACAGGTCGCGGAAACTATCGGTTATCCAACGCCAAATCTGGCGGCGAAAAAATTACTGCCGCCAGAAGTTTCAGGGGACAAAACGCTGTACCCGGATGATGAAACCATCGCGAAAGGCGAATGGCAGAATGACGTTGGCAGCGCCAGCACGCTGTATGAAACCTACTTCCAGCAGCTAAAAGCCGGTCGTTAATCACACGCGCTACACCGATACACATCCGACTAAGTCACAGCGGCTTCTCTTATGGGAAGCCGTTTTTACATCACCCGGCAAGTCATAACATCAAAACCACTCAAATTGACCGCTAAAATCATTATCCTGACGGCATTAGGAAAATAATTACGCGCAGCTTCTTCTATAATGATTCCACACCCACCGGAATCACGATAAGGAGCACCACCATGCTGCAACTCTCCAGCCACAGTTTTCAGGACGGCGAAACTATTCTGGGCGAATTTGCGTTTGCCGTGCCGGACGCCACTAGCCACATTGCGCAGTCTTCTAACCACAATCCCCATCTTGCCTAGCACGGCGCGCCCGAAGGGACACAGTCTTTCGTATTGATCTGCCACGATCCAGATGTACCCAGCCGTGGTGACGATGTGAATCAGGAAGGTCGCGAAGTTAGTGCCTCTCTGCCGCGTGTCGATTTCTACCATTGGCTATTGCTGGACATTCCAGCCAGCATTAATGAAATTCCTGCCGCCTCACATTCCAGAGGCATCACACCGCGTGGGAAAGCAGGCCCGGATGCACTGGCAGGGCTCCGACACGGCATCAATGATTACACAGGCTGGTTCGCCACGGACGAACAGATGAAAGGTACCTACTATGGCTATGATGGTCCTTGCCCACCGTGGAACGATGCAATCGTCCATCATTACATCTTCACTCTCTACGCTCTCGCGACGCCTGCTTTAACGATAGAAGGTGAACTTAACGGAGCGAATGTACGCGCTGCGCTGGCTAACGCACCGGTATTGGCAGAAGCGACACTCACCGGGCTGTATACGCTGAATCCAGCATTATCATGATTTGTTATAAGAATGACTGGCTATGAGCGTGACCGCTTTACGCCCTGCTTCTCCGTCTCTCATTGCAGAGGCGGACTGGCGATTGCCATCAGGCCAGCCGCTACAGCGGTATGGCCTGTGTGCGCTAGCTCAGCCTCACTTGCGTACGCCACAGCAGACAACGCGTTTCCATTTCTATGAGGCCACGCTTCTGCTGGTTCTCTCTGGCAGATTAACCATTTTTGAACAGAACGAAACGACGGTTGTCGACACGCCGTCTCAGCTTTGCCTGATTACACCTGACGCAAATGCCGATCTGGCGAAAACGCTCGGCGGCCATGACTCCGCTTTCCGGTCGATCTTTCTGACGTTTTCATCCGCGCTTCTGGCGCGGTTTTATCATCGCTATCCTGATGAATTCCCCGCTACGCATCATCCCCGCCCCTTCACTACTCTCGCGCTGGATAACGATCTCTCCTGCACATTGCAGTATCTGGTTGAAGGGATCACGGGCAACACACTTAATGAATCACGTCTCGAACTGCGGCTGATGGATATGCTGCTGGCGCTGTCAGAACGGGGATATCGTTTTGGCGCACCGCCACAGCCCAGCGTTACCGCTCAGTTACGTGCACTTATCAGCGAAGAGCCGGAACACCACTGGACCGCACAGTCTGCGGGTCGCCTGCTGGCGATGAGCGAGGCCACGCTGCGCCGGAGGCTATCCGCCGAGCAGACGCGTTTTGAAGTGCTCTTGCTGGAGACGCGAATGCAACACGCGATGATGCTGGTACAGACAACGTCATGGAGTATGCAGCGTCTGGCCGAAGCCTGCGGGTATAAATCCTCAGCACGTTTTTCCGAACGGTTTAAAACTCGTTTTGGCTGTTCGCCAACCAAGATTCGTTAGTCCGTCATTGACGGTGCAGTGCTGTCATTCTGTAGCGTTCAACAACGAACATATCCAAAAACAACGATTAGGTTCAAAAAAAAGCGCCCTGTCGGATAAACCCACAAGGCGCTTGATGATCTCAGATGCTCAGAACGATTTTAGCGTATGACTCTTTACTCTTTCTCTTCCTGTGCCAAATCGTTAGCGATTTTCACCGTTTCATCCAGATAAGGATCGGGTGCCTGATAGTCCTTCGGCAGATCTTCCAGTGATTTGAGCGGTTTTTTACCTTCTCTCGTCAGTCGATCGTTAATCCGCTTCAGACGCATCGCTTCATCATCGTCATTCTCTTTCTCGCGCTGGGCAAGATTGAGCGACACGATGTTACGCTTATCCTTCAGCGCGTTGTAGCGGGCAATATCTTGCGCGACATACTGGAACTCAGGATCTTTGGCGATACGCTCCTGATGATGTTCATTCAGTTTGCTAATCAGTGCCTTCAGATCGTTGCTCTTCGTGTAGTTAGCCGCTTTGATGCTGTCCCACGGTAACGCGTTGTCTTCAAATTTCTCACCGGTATCGACCGTTTCCGTACCGGTTGGCATCATCACGTCAGGCGTCACGCCTTTCATCTGAGTACTGCCACCGTCAATACGATAGAACTTCTGAATCGTGTATTGCACGGAGCCCAGCGCTGGCCAGTCAGGACGCAGCATCTGATCGTAAATCCGATTCAGCGAGCGATACTGCTGCACGGTGCCTTTACCAAACGTCGGTTCACCCACGATCAAGGCGCGGCCATAATCCTGCATCGCCGCCGCGAAGATCTCGGAAGCGGAAGCACTGAAGCGGTCTACCAGCACCACCAGCGGGCCTTTGTAATACACAATGCCGTCGGTGTCGCTGTCTTCGCGCACTTTACCATTATTATCGCGTACCTGAACCACAGGGCCGCCTGGGATAAACAGACCGGAAAGCCCTACCGCTTCCGTCAGCGCACCGCCGCCGTTAGTACGTAAGTCAATCACAATGCTGCTGACGTTCTGTTTTTCCAGCTTCTGGAGCTGAACCTTCACGTCATCCGTCAGGCCGACATAGAAACCGGGGATGTCCAGGACGCCGACTTTATCCTTGCCGACCGTCTTGACGGACATTTTAACCGCGCGGTCTTCAAGGCGAATACGCTCACGCGTCAGCGTAACAATGCGGGTTTTCGTCCCTTTGCCAGCAGGCAGGATTTCCAGACGGACCTTGCTGCCTTTCGGGCCTTTAATCAGCGCAACGACATCATCCAGACGCCAGCCGATAACATCCACCATTGGCTTGCCGCTTTGGCCTACGCCAACTACGCGGTCACCGACGGTAATGTTTTTGCTTTTCGCTGCCGGACCGCCTGGCACCATGGAATTAATCATGGTGTAGTCGTCATCCATCTGCAGCACCGCGCCAATCCCTTCGAGAGACAGGCTCATTTCGGTATTGAATTGCTCGGTATTACGCGGTGACAGGTAGCTGGTATGCGGGTCGATTTCACGCGCAAAGGCGTTCATGGCGAGTTGGAAAACATCTTCGCTGTTGCTCTGCGCCAGACGGCGAATGGCAAACTGGTAACGCTTGGTCAGCGTCTCTTTGATGTCTTTATCATCTTTACCGGTCAGCTTCAGGCTGAGCCAGTCATATTTTACCTTGGCATCCCACAGGCGGTTAAGTTCACCCGCGTTCTGCGGCCAAGGGGCTTTGCTGCGATCGAGCTCAAACGTATCATTGCCCGTCAGATCGACCGGTTTATCCAGCAGCGACAATGCATATTGAAAACGCTCAAACCGACGCTTCTGCGCCAGATTGTACAACGCGTACGGAATATCCAGTTGACCGGATTTCAGCGCGTCGCCCAACTGGGCTTTTTGCCCGGAAAATTGTGCCACATCAGAGGCCAACAGCACGTTGTGGCTGTAGTCCAGCATATTGAGGTAGCGGTTAAAAATTTTCTCAGAGAACTGCGCATCCAGCATAAACTGGCGATAGTGCGAACGCAGGAAACGTGAGGCCACCCTGTCGCTAACGGTAGCATGTTGAGGCTCCTGATGTAGCTGAGGAATCTGTTCAACACGCGTAATGTTTTCATTTGCAAAACTAGAGCCCGCCAGCAGTAAACCTGCGATGGCGGTTATTTTGACTAAGTTGTTCATGCCCAGGTTGGCCTCCGTATCAGAACTGCAAGTGTTCTGCGCGTACAATCATTGCCAATCCAGAAGCCAATTGTACTCTGACTTCGCCTTTGGCAATTTCAAGCACGGTGGCGTCCATGGCGTCTTTGCCGGCTCTGACTTTGATTTCCTGACCGATTTGCAGTTTGGAAACATCCGTAACCGCTACCCGTTGACGCTCATTACTGGCAGGCTTTGCCTGACGAGATTGAGCATTCTCGGATTGCTGAGAAGAAGGCTGCGATCGGCCGGAAGAAGGCTGACGTGGATTACGCGGTGCGTTGTTTCGAGATGCATTGTTTGAAGCATCACGGCGCGGCGCACGTTTCTGAGCGGGACGAGGCGTACGCGCTGCTTCTGCCGATTCTCCGGCTGCTTCACGTTTCTTCGCCTGTTGCTCAGCACGCTGAGCCTGAACTCGCGCTTTCGCTTCTTCCAACTGCTTACGAGCATGATCGACATGCTGCTGTTCCAACTCACCGCATGGGTTACCATCCAGATCCACACGTTGGGCACCCAATTTTACACCGTACAGATACCGCCAGCTTGAGGTATAAAGACGCAGCGCAGAGCGTAATTGCGTCTTACTGACGTTATCGGACTCCGATACACGCTCAACAAGATCCTGAAAAATACCGATCTTTAACGGACGAGTTTCACCTTCAGTGGTGAAACAAAGCGGGAACCGCTCTGCCAAAAAGGCAATGACTTCTTTACTACTGTTCAACTTAGGTTGATTTTCCATGAAATTTCCTGATTACAACGGGTTTGCCAACCGGCGCAGGCATGAACAGGCGTCATTATAATGACGCTATCGGCAATTGCCACGTTAACCTTGCTTCAACGTGAGAGAATTGATGAATGTCATCATATCGCTCGCGTCCAGTTGAGCACAAAGCACGCTAACTACGGCCTTCAGCCCCTCTTCATCATCCGCGTCAAAACGCTGATAAAGGGTACTGTCAATATCCAGAACGCCAATCAGTTGCCCCTTAACGACAAGCGGTAGCACAATTTCAGCATTACTCGCGACATCACAGGCAATATGACCGGGGAACGCATGGACATCATCCACGCGTTGAATGCGACTTTCAGTTATCGCCGCACCGCATACGCCTTTGCCAACCGGAATACGCATACAGGCAACCTTGCCCTGAAATGGTCCCAAGAAAAGCGTGTCGTTATCCAACAGGTAAAACCCTGCCCAATTAACCCCATCCAAACGCTCAAACAGCAGCGCACTACTGTTTGATAAAATCGTAATAAAACGGTTTTCATCCGCGATAAGCGATGACATATCGCGAATGAGATCCTGATAAAATTCTTGTTTATTCATGCTTGTTTATTCATGCTTGTTTATTCATAAAGTATATTGTTGTCTTTTCAAAACAGTGCGAACAGTTTCCACACAGACTACATTAGCATCGGTTACAGAATGCCATAAGATTCGCGCCTTCGCGCGAAGAATCATCCGCTTTACTGTACCGTTGTCATGCATATCGTGCTATTTCCGTTGGCAAAATAATATCGGGCAGAGATCAGAACCTTAATTATGAATTTATCATTCAGTGGACCTTCAGTTACACTGAATAGCTGTGAATACGTTATCCATCGTGGACTTAACACCTTTTACCGGATCGCAGGAAAGATGAAAATACATAATATAGTCAGTCCTGCGCCGTTTTCCTCTCCCCGACCGCCGCTAGCGGGTGGTGCGAAAAACGCCGCGTCCGCAATCGATCGCTATCATCGCTGCTCGGAATGCGATGCCTTTTTTGCACTGCCGCAGTTGAAGCGTACCCAGACGGCGAATTGTCCACGCTGCGATGCCAAAGTCAGTTCAGGCAGAGACTGGAGCATTTCCCGGTTGGCGGCGATGGCCGTCGCCATGCTGGTCCTGATGCCGTTTGCCTTCACCGAACCGTTGATCAGTATTCGCCTGTTGGGTGTGACCATCAATGCCAGCCTGTTCGAAGGCATTTGGCAAATCACCCGTCAAGGACATCCACTCACGGCAAGCATGGTTGCCTTCTGTACCGTTGGTGCCCCGCTCACGCTGGTTTTTTCTCTGCTGTACCTGTTTTTTGCTCCCCGAATTGGGATGAACCTGCGCCCCATTTTGCTCATGTTGCAACGGCTAAAAGAGTGGATGATGCTGGATATCTATCTGGTCGGCATGGCCGTCGCCGCAATCAAAGTCCGTGAATTCGCGGATGTTCAGGCAGGTATCGGGCTGGTCGCCTTTCTGGCGCTGATGATCTTAAGCCTGTTGACGCTGATCCATTTAAATACTGACCAGCTTTGGCAGCGATTTTATCCGCGCATGAGGCCGTTGATTTCGCCGGATCGCTATCGAATCTGCCTTTCCTGCCATTTCACCAGTTCGCCCGACAACCGAGGACGCTGCCCCCGTTGCCACATTCCGCTTCGCTTGCGTCAGCGGCAAAGCCTGCAAAAATCCTGGGCAGCGCTCATTGCTTCTATAATTTTACTGTTCCCCGCCAACCTGTTGCCCATATCGATGATTTATGTCAACGGCGCGCGGACGGAGGACACGATTTTCTCCGGCATTCTTTCGCTTGCATCAGGCAATGTTCCGATTGCGCTGGTGGTCTTTATCGCCAGTATTCTGGTGCCGTTTACTAAGGTTATTGTGCTGTTCGGGCTGCTGGTGAGTATCCATCTCTGCTCAGAAGGCAACATAATGATGCGCATGAAGATGCTGCGCGTTATCCGTTGGATCGGTCGCTGGTCCATGCTCGATTTATTTGTGATTGCTCTGACGATGTCGCTCGTCAATCGCGATCAATTACTCGCTTTCACCATGGGGCCAGCTGCCTTTTACTTTGGCGCAGCAGTGATTCTCACTATCCTTGCCGTTGAATGGCTGGATAGCCGACTGATGTGGAATAACAATGCAAGATAATACGCCTGGGACACCAACTGAAGCTACCGTGAAGAACAAGCGTCGCCTGTCGCCGTTTTGGCTGTTGCCGCTGATTGCGTTGATGATTGCCGGCTGGCTGATTTACACCAATCAGCAGGAGCGCGGCACAACGGTCACTATCGATTTTGTCTCCGCTGACGGTATTGTCGCCGGGCGTACCCCCGTGCGCTATCAGGGGGTCGAAGTCGGCACCGTACAAAATATCAAGCTGAGTGAAGACCTGCGCACCATACAGGTCGAAGCCAGTATCAAAAGCGACATGAAGGAAGCGTTGCGCAGCGGCACGCAGTTCTGGTTGGTTACCCCGAAAGCGTCTCTCGCTGGGGTGTCAGGGCTGGATGCGCTGGTGGGCGGTAACTACATCGGCATGATGCCCGGCTCTGGCGAGCCGCAAGAGCACTTTTCCGCACTGGATACGCAGCCCAAATACCGCCTGAATACCGGAGAACTGCTGATTCATCTCCATGCCGACGATCTCGGTTCACTGAATACCGGCTCGCTGGTTTACTACCGTAAAATCCCGGTGGGGAAAGTCTACGATTACACCGTTTCCCAAGATAGCCACGGTGTGATGATTGACGTGCTGGTTGAACGCCGCTTTACCCATCTGGTGAAGAAAAATAGCCGCTTCTGGAATGTGTCTGGCTTTAATGCGGACATTAGCGTCAGCGGCGCAAAAATTGAGATGGAGAATCTGGCGGCGCTGGTTAACGGCGCGATCGCGTTCGATTCACCGGAAGAGAGCGAGAATGCGGGTGCCGAGCAATCCTACCGTCTCTATCCCGATCTGGCGCAAAGCCAGCGCGGTGTAAAAATCACGCTGGATTTACCTTCCGGCGACAGCCTATCCGAAGGGCGCACCCCGCTGATGTATCAGGGATTGGAAGTCGGCACGCTAAATAAAATCACGTTGAACCCAGACAACGGCAAGGTCAGCGGAGAGCTCATCATCGATCCTTCCGTTATTTCGCTGATGCGGGAAGGCACGCGTATCGAACTCAGCAAGCCCCAGCTTTCGCTCAGTGACCTGAATGTTTCACGTCTGCTGAGCGGCCCAACGCTGACGCTCATCCCCGGCGAAGGCGAACCGCGACAGCATTTTGACGTACTGGATAGCGGGCAACAGCAGCTCACCCAACCCGGCGCGCTTTCTATTCAGCTCACGGCCGCACAAAGCTATGGCATTGATAGCGGTCAACCCGTGCTGCTGCACGGCGTGCAGGTCGGTCAGGTAGTGAAGCGCACGTTGGACGAACAAGGTGTCAGCTTCCTTTTGGTGATCGAGCCGCGATATCGCCAGTTATTACACCGTGACAGCAAATTCATCGTGAACAGCCGTGTGAATGTGAAGATGGGGCTGGATGGGATTCAAGTGTTGGGTGCCAGCGCGCAAGAATGGGTCAGCGGTGGTATTCAGGTTTTACCGGGCAGCAAAGGTGAGGTTCAGACACGTTACCCGCTGTTCAGCGATCTCGAAAAAGCCGAAGAAGGCATTCGCGGTGCCACGCCTTCCCCGACACTCACCTTAGTGACCGACAGCCTGCCGGATATTCAGGATGGCTCTATCGTGCTGTACCGTAAGTTCCAGGTGGGCGAAATCATGCGGGTGCGGCCGAAGGCGGATACCTTTGAGGTTGACGTTTATATTCGTCCCGAACACCGCAAGCTGCTGACGGAAAACAGCGTGTTCTGGGCAGAAGGCGGAGCCCGTGTGCAGTTGAATACGTCGGGCCTGACCGTGCAGGCATCCCCGCTGAACAGAGCGCTTAAAGGGGCGATCAGTTTTGACAATCTGGAGGGCGCCCCGGAAATTAAAGGCGGCAAACGCGTCCTGTATAACAACGAAACGGCGGCGCGCGCCGTGGGGAGTCGCATCATTCTGCGCACCTACGATGCCAGCAAACTCGCGCCGGGCATGCCGATCCGCTATCTGGGAATCGATATCGGCCAGTTGGATTCGCTGAAGCTATCCGAACAGCGTAATGAAGTGCTGGTGCAGGCTGTTCTCTACCCTGAATACGTGCGTAATTTCGCCCGTTCTGGGACGCGTTTTTCCGTCGTCACGCCAGAAATTTCCGCCGCCGGTGTGAATCATCTGGAGACGTTATTCCAACCTTATATCAACGTCGAACCGGGTAACGGCAGCGTAACACGCAATTTTGAGTTGCAACAGGCAACTATCTCCGATTCTCGCTATCAGGACGGCTTGAATATCAGCGTTGATGCGCCGGAAGCGGGCGCATTGCAGGTTGGTACGCCAGTGCTGTTCCGCGGCATTGAAGTCGGTACGGTAACCGGGCTGTCGCTGGGCACGCTTTCCGATCGTATCGCGGTGTCGCTGCGCATCAGCAAACGCTATCAGCATCTGGTACGCGACAATTCCGTCTTCTGGCAGGCTTCGGGTTACAACCTGGAATTCGGATTGGTTGGCGGCGTCATCAAGAGCGGAACCTTCCAGCAGTTCATTCGCGGCGGTATCGCGTTTGCCACGCCACCCAGCACGCCTCTCGCCCCCAAAGCACAGGAAGGAAAGCATTTCCTGCTGAGGAACGAAGAGCCCAAAGAGTGGCGCCAATGGGGTACGGCGATTCCGACACCGAATAATTAATGCTTACACCTGACGGGGCGGCGATGGTCGCCCTGTCGTTTTCACGTGCCGTCTCGCCGTTTTCACATAATGTATGAAGGATCCGTGCTACACTTCGCCGCTTCTTCCCCTCGTTTTACAGAATAACCTGTACGGAACCTCGCCGTGGCAAAATTTACCCCAGCCAACCTACCTGCTGAATTTCTCGACACTATGCGGGACATCATGCCTTCATCCCTTTCGATGGAGGATTTTATTGCCGCCTGCCAGCGTCCGCTGCGCCGGAGCATCCGCGTGAATACGTTAAAAATCAGCGTCGATGCCTTTCTTCAGCTTGTGCAGCCTTATGGCTGGCAGCTTGAGCCGATTCCCTGGTGTCAGGAAGGTTTCTGGCTGCTGAATGCGGAAGAAGAAAACACGCGGCTAGGCAATACGCTGGAGCACCTGAGCGGGCTGTTTTATATTCAGGAAGCCAGCTCCATGCTGCCCGTCAGCGCCCTGTTCCATCGTAACGATGCGCTGGAAACAGTTTTGGATGTCGCGGCTGCGCCGGGCTCCAAGACGACTCAGATTGCCGCGAGACTGAATAATGAAGGGGCTATCGTCGCCAACGAGTATTCAGCCAGCCGGGTAAAAGTGTTGCATGCCAACATCAGCCGCTGCGGCGTCAGCAATACCGCGATTACACACTTTGACGGGCGGGTTTTCGGTGCAGCGCTGCCGGAATATTTTGATGCGATTCTGCTGGATGCCCCGTGCTCGGGTGAAGGCGTGGTGCGTAAGGATCCCGCGGCGATGAGCCACTGGTCGCAAGAGAGCATTACCGATATTGCCGCCACACAGCGCGACCTGATTCTGAGCGCGTTCCATGCTCTGAAGCCCGGCGGCGTGATGATTTATTCCACCTGTACGCTGAATAGACAGGAAAACCAACAGGTCTGCCGTTGGTTGCAGGCACAGTTTCCTGATGCGTGCGAATTTGAATCGTTACACGATCTCTTCGCTGACGCCGAACGCGCCATAACCGAAGAAGGCTTCCTGCACGTCTTCCCACAGATTTATGACAGCGAAGGCTTCTTTGTTGCCCGTTTGCGGAAAACCGCCAGCGTGCCACCGCTACCGCGGCCTGGCTATAAAGTGGGTAAATTCCCGTTCTCTCCGATCCCGCCCAAAGACAGTGCGTTACTTACACAGGCGGCAGGCAAACAGGGCATCCACTGGGATGAGACGTTACTTCAGCTGTGGCAGCGTGATAGCGAGATCTGGCTCTTCCCTGCGGCGCTGACCTCCGCTTTTGGCAATATCAGATTCTCACGTATTGGCCTTAAGCTCGCTGAGCGTTTCCCCAAAGGTTTCCGCTGGCAGCATGAAGCCATTGTCGCTCTGGCCGATCCGAACGCGAAGAATGCCTACGCGCTAACCGATCGCATCGCCTGCGAGTGGTTTCAGGGTAAAGACAGCTACCCAGAACCGCTTCCTACTGCGGATGAGCTGATTTTAACCTACCAAAACACGCCTGTCGGTCTGGCAAAACGTATCAGCAGCCGGATAAAAAACAGCCTGCCACGCGATTTAGTGCGAGATGGCGCATCCGCTGCCCAGCCTCTTTCTAAAGAATAAATGCGGTTTCTGCATCAGGTGGCGATAAAACCACCTGATGAACCGCCCGTTCTCCCTTTCCTCACTGATTTTCATCTACAATTATCCTGACAGATAGAGAAAATCGGTAATGTCTGGAGAACGACATGTTTGCGTTAGTGATATTTGTTTGTTATCTCGGGCATGGCTGTGACGATTTGGTCGTCGGTGCCTACAACACCGAAGCACAGTGCCTGCAAGCGATGGATGAACAGCGCCTGCGCCGCGCCGGCTGCTTCCCCATCGAAGAGTATATTGACGGCTTCTGGATCCCCGCTCAGGAATACGCTGACTTTTAGTTTTCCCGCCTGAGTATTTTCATCGACACACGCCAAAACCGCGCATGCCAAAGTGAAAGTGATTAGCGTGTGCGGCGTTATATTCCGGCCCTAGCGCGTTACCGAAAAAGCGACAGCTTTCCCTGAACGTGGTACGCAAATAGCTGCCGCGATCGTCCGTTGCCGACCACTGATTCAGGACGCTAATCTGCCGACCGTCAGAGAGACGAAAAGAGGCAATATCCCACGCGTCTGCCGTCGCATGCTCGCTCAATCGTCCTTCCGGTCGATGGTAGATATTCCGACAGGCGTAGCTACCCATATGGTCGATACGCGTCAGCGACGTGCCAAGAGATTGCGCCTGCGGCACTGCGACCTGTGCCACAAACATGGTGCTACTCAGCGCCAGTGGGCAACTGGCAAGAAAACTGGAACTGAGCGTGACCGAGCCAAAGCCTTGTACCCGCACGGGTGACACGACCGGACATTGCCCACTGATATCATTGGCCTCGGAGAATCGCAGTCGCCCGTTTTCCTGCGCCTGCTTTAATATTGCCAGACAGGCCTCAGGATCGTTGGCGACAGACTTCATTTTCAGCCGAGTAATAAACGTGGGTGGATCATCAACGGACAGTGGAGAGAAAGGATCGTAACCAGGCGGGAGTTGACGCTGGATCCAGGGTGCCAGAGCCACTAAGGCTCCTAATATCGCCACAACGATTACCCATCCCCGCATCCGTTTCGTCTCCCGATTATTGTCTTCTCCTGAATAATACTATGCTATTAACGTGAACTCGGCCGGATTCATCCCCAAAGAAACTCCCGCCTCCACGATTTTCTGCCACTCCTGATCGGACAAATAAATACCGTCAGCGCTACGTTGCGCCTGCGAAATACGTTCTGGTTCACCAGCGATTAAAATAGGCTGTGTCGGATCGGGAGCCGTTGACGTGCGAACGTAATCCAGCATCGCATCATATTCTTTCTGCAACCACGCCATAGAAACCATACTGGCGGGATCGATAACAATCGTCGTCATGTTATTCACTATCGCCCCCTGACGCGCATTTTCCGGTTGAATCGTTCCGCCGCCAGACAACAGCCCAGCCAGCATTTCAGCCGCTAAAATCAACCCGCCGCCTTTATGTTTCGCAATGGGTTTCAAGGCACCGTGCTTTTCACCTTCCCACATGACTTTCGGATCGTTAGTGGAAACGCCGTGGCAATCCAACATGACCTCTTCATCAAACGTTTTGCCCGCCAGATACGCGACGCGGGTTTTCCCCAGCGCAACCACGCTGGTGGCGAAATCCAGCACAAAGGCTGCGTTATGCTCCGTTGGCGGGAACGCAATGCAGATAGGGTTCGTTCCGAAACGGGCTTCACTGCCACACCAAGGAGCCACAATAGGGTCGAGATCGTTAACGTTGACGAAGTGTATCGATACGAGCCCGGCGTCAGCCGCCATTTCCCCCTAGGTGCCGATGCGTCCCAAATGGCAGGTAGACGACAGCGTCATTAAACACACGCCCGTCGTTTTCACCCGATCAATAGCCGCCTGCATCGCTTCTTTGCCCGTACGCTGACCAAAACCGCGATCGCCAGTAAATTGCAGCACCGCACCGCAGTCACGCACTAAGCGCGCGGGCGTATTCGGGTGCATGATGCCTTTCTCGATGAACGCCACATAGTGTGGCAACATCCCCACACCGTGGCTGTCATGCCCTTTAAGGTTAGCGGCCACGAGGTGTTCAGTAACAGTACGAGCTTCGTTTTCTTCACATCCTGCTTTTTGCAATACGCTTTGTATCATCGCCATCAGACGACTGGCTGAAATCTGCATCTCTCTTCCCTTCATTTACTGATTTACGCTTCACCGATTTCATCCTACTGCGGAACTGGAGCGAATAAAATATAAACAAATCAAGCGAGATACCAATCAGTGCGATTGCTTTAACCATCTGGTGAAGGATCTCCCCCAGCAGTACCATCCCCGACGTTGTAAGGCGTACACAGAGACGGCTGACATATATAGGGTTGCCTGCTTATCGGGCATAGATAATATGGACTTTATTTAAATGAAAAAGACATCGCGTTTTCTTCTGGCGCTTGCCGGATTATGGTTTTCCGTTACAGCTTATTCCGCAACGACCTCTTCGACTCAGACAGAGAAAACCCGGATACCGGCCATCAAACTCATCAATACACCAGATAATCACTCGGCCTTCGTCACAGGCAGCGTGCCTGCGCTGGAAAAAATCACTGCACAAAAATTTTGGCTCAGTAATTCCACGGAAGCGTGGGAGATGAACGTTCACACAGCTCCGCGTAAACAATATGTCATCACGCTGAAAGGCACGTTGAAATTTCGGGTTAGCGATGGTTCCACTTTTCTGCTTTCTCCTGGCACCGTCTTGATTGCCGCCGATACGCAGGGAGAAGGACATAGCTGGGAGATGGTTGAAGGAACTGAATGGATCAGGATTTATATTCCGATTGTGGATGATAGTGATTATTTCACCCCCGATGCATCGGTTACCGTCGCGCCTAAAGCGCACTAATTTTTCGCTATATATTGGCGACAGAAGCCTGTCGCCAACCTATTAATCCTTATTCGCATCAAACGGATCATCGACATCATCCTTGCTGTCATCACGTTTGCGCGGAATCTCGCCCTGATCTTTCGGCGCATCTTTTGCTGGATGGTCATTTTCATCCTGATGTTTGGTGCCCGTATTTTTCTCAGTCATCGTTTTCTCCCATTACGTCGTGTTCTATCAATTTAGTCGATAATCTTTAGAATGGGATATGGATCTGTCGATTACGCTTAAATACCATCAGAAAGTATCTATTTTTAGCTTTGATCATCAAATAAATACCGAAAATTCATTTCAGAGAAAAAAGCATTGGCTTACCGTTGAGAAAATAGCCACATTTTCATCGATTGGATCGCGACAAAAGATATTTTTATAATAGAGGGATAATAACTATGTCCGTTCGCTATGCAGTAGCTCATTAAGCCGAACACTTACGGACGATTAGGTATGAAGCAATACGAGTTGCTGAGATCGAAATATAAAAAACGCAGTAAATCACGATGCGATATAAACAAAAACCCCTAGCTTTACGCTAGGGGTTCTGAGTGCTTTTCTTGACCGCTCCGGATTAAACCATCATCGCTATCGCAAGAGAAACATTAGCTCACTTGGCTATCATGGCGCGGCTATTACAGCGCGACAACGTTGCCAGCTGATGGGCCTTTCTGGCCATTTTCAATGGTGAACTCAACCTTTTGGCCTTCGTCCAGAGTTTTGAAATCGTTGCTCTGAATAGCAGAGAAATGTACGAATACATCTTTGCTGCCGTTGTCAGGAGTAATGAAACCAAAACCTTTACCAGCGTCAAACCATTTTACTAAACCAGTCATTTTATTAGACATAGAAATTACCTTAATTTGTATAGCGCCTTCCGGCAAATAGGGCCTGTGCACAGAATTTAATTAGCAACGATAAGGAGGCTCAAAAGAAGGGATATCTATGGATAACACTTTGAAATGAGAACTGCTTTACTAAACTGCTTTTCACGTCTGCGAATCAAACCGACGAGTCATTAACTCATGTATCAATATCTTTAGCAAGCATTTATTTTAAAAAACCTTTATAAAGGCCCACAGAGACGAAATTCATCTCATCTCAACACCTTAATTGGCAAAAATCGGCAACCGGTACACCAGAAAAACAGTGGTCATATGAGATTCCACCTGTACTATTTTATGCGCACATACAAAATGCGGAGTAAGCCAAAGACATGGAAGGCTAGATACATTATTTCTCGTATTGATTTTTTGAAGCAAAAAAGACTGAATACGATTTCTTTAGTCGCCTTAAATTAAATAACCAATTGATATTAAAGATAAAAAACCACGTTTTCACTTGGCGCAGTGTCCACATTACGTGGGTAAGATCACACATCCAGAAAAGCGACCCAATGGCATTCGACATCACTGAGGAAAAACCAAACTCGTTAAACATTCGTAGTGATAATGATTACTAGGGAATGAGCTTCTCACTAACAACATACTTCACAATTTCCACATTGGTACTGAACTGTATTTTCTCCATCGGACGCGCTTTATGAGTGCTGACCGTTTTATTGCTGATAGCCAGCTCATTGGCGATGGCGCTGATGCCCATCCCCTGCGCAAACATAATCATAATTTGGACCATCAGCACATCGTGCGCGGCTCTGTCACCCCCCGTATAATTGGAAAACACCAGCAGCTCGGCAATCGTGTGGTCAAGCAAAGGGTTAAAGCGCTGCTGATGCGCATTGCCCGCACTGGATTTCGGTCTGCAAACGTATTTCTTCCTCAAGCAGCAGCGTATGAGCCACGAGGATTTACGCAACGAGCGTAAGGATTCCGAAGGCGATCCGCATATGAAAGGTCACCGTAAATCGCTGGCACACGAACTGATGAACGAACCTGCCGCCCTGCGCCCCAAAACCAAAATAGAAAACGCTGATATGCTACTGGTACCCGACGCACTATGCGGTGGGTCTTTACTATAGCCTCGGCAAAACGCCGTTACCACGCATCTTGTTTAAGGGGGAAGACAGCACGGTGCGGGAACTTATCGCACAGGCGCAAAAAGCGAACATTCCAGTGATTCGCTTCATCTGGCTGACCCGTACGCTGTATCGCACCTCGCCAGAAGGCCACTACATTCCGCGCGAAACACCTCAGGCCGTAGCGCAAGTGTATCGCGTTCTGCGCCAGCTCGAAGACGAGCAAAAGTGCGACATTACTGAGATGGAGTGAAGGCGAAACAAAGACATAAAATCGCTGGGGAAAGATCGAGATATCCAGAGCGACCACGGGGCGAGGCATCCCTACGGGAACCTCATCCCCGTATTTCTCCTAGCCAGCGATAGCAATAAACAGTATCAAACCGTATCCGTAGCCACCTGACTCAGGTAATACACTTCCCCCTGACGCAGCTCCGCCATCATGAAATCAAGGAAAGCCTGTTGCTGCGGCGCATGCGCTTTGCCTGCCAGCGTTTGGATTTGAAGCGAGCGCTGGTCAAGCTGCTTAATATTCAGCGGTTTCAGGCACATCGGTTGCTGTAAGCACTTGTACATCACGGAATAGAAACTACAGGCGGTGACTGCCCCCGGCGTGCTCATCGCATAGTAATAAAGCGTGGTGAAGTTGTTGCAGCACAGCGTCGGTTCCAGAAAGGTACCGTTCATGCGGCATGATAGGTCAAACAGCTGCCGTAACGTGGTAGAGGATTCCGGCAAGGCCAGCGGGAAAGGATGCAGATCCGCCAGTTGAATAGACTGCTGCGCCAGCGGGTGATCGTCAGACATCAGCAGCATCAGCGGCGCAGGGAGCGCCAGTTCCACATTCACGCCCTGCTCGGGCGCTAGCGCAAACTGGAGCGCAATATCCACTTCGCCATTGCGGATCATCTGGGACACCTGCATCGCCGAGTCCACTTTCAGTGCAAAGGTGGTATCCGGATCATGCTGACGAAAACGCGCAAATAGCGTCGGCAGCAGATCAAACGCCATCCCCTCCGTGCAGCCGATACGCAGCAGCGCCCGGCGGCTGGCTTTCAGCCCCTGAATCTCCGCCACGGCAGCATCCATGTCCATCATGCTCTTGCGCACGTGATTTTCCAGAATGCGTCCGGCATCGTTTAACACCATGCCGCGCGCATGACGCTCGAACAGCGGCACGCCTATGCGTTCTTCCAGCCGCTGGATTTGGCGACTGATCGCAGATACGGCGACAAACAGGTGCTGACTGGCGGCGCTGAGCGAACCGGTGGTGGCAACCACCAGAAAATAACGAATCTCGGAGCTGTGCATGGCGGCGTTCCTTTCAGACATCGCGGGGGATTCGCAGGTTTATATTAAAAGCAAAGCTTAATTGCAATTTTTATTATTGTTGCAAAGCTCATTTTTTCTTTAAATATCGGTAACTTCGACACATTATCCAGCAAGGAAAGGCATGACCAGCGCAGACCTTATTCGTATCGCCTGTGAGCGTTTCGATCGCGGAGAATTTAAACAGACACTGGCCCGGCGTATTGCCCACGCCAGCGAGAGCCAGAAAGCCGGTAACCATCCCGCGCTGAACCGCTATCTGACGGACGAGATCCAGCCCGCCTTGCAGGCGATGAGGTTCAGCGTAAGGCTGATTGCCTCGCCAGATGAGCGTTATCCCCCTTTTCTGCTGGCCGAACGCATTGAAGATCTTAGCCTGCCGACCGTGCTGTCTTACGGCCACGGCGACGTGGTTTTCGGTGATGAAGAAAACTGGCGCGACGGGCTCAAACCGTGGGAGTTGGTGGAAGAAGGTGACCACTGGTACGGACGCGGCAGCGCCGATAACAAAGGTCAGCACAGCATCAACCTGATGGCACTGGAGCAGGTGTTTCAGGCTCGCGGACAGCGTTTAGGCTTCAACTGCAAACTGCTGTTCGAGATGGGTGAAGAAATTGGCTCACCGGGACTAGCTGAGCTGTGCCAACAGCACAAGCAGGCACTGGCGGCCGATATCTTTATCGCCTCCGACGGGCCGCGCCTCAGCGCAGAGCGCCCGACGCTGTTCCTCGGCTCTCGCGGCTGCATCAATTTCCGTTTGCGCATCCAGGCGCGCGATCAGGCATACCACTCTGGCAACTGGGGCGGCCTGCTGAGCAATCCGGGCACTCAGTTGGCGAACGCCGTAGCAAGTCTGGTTGATGGACAAGGACGGATGAAGATCGACGCCCTGCTGCCACCACCGTTAACGCCAGCGCTGCGCGAAATCCTCAGCACAATCGCCCCCGCAGGCAGCGAGGGCGATCCGGCGATTGATGAAAACTGGGGCGAAGACGGTCTCACGCCTGCCGAACGGCTATTTGGCTGGAACACGCTGGAAGTGCTGTCGTTTATTACCGGCAACCCGAGCAAACCGGTGAACGCGATTCCCGCCGACGCGACGGCGATTTGCCAACTGCGCTTTGTGGTCGGCACCGACTGGCAGCATCTGGCGCAACATGTGCGTCAACACCTCGACCAGCACGGCTTTACGCAGGTGGACGTTGAGGTGCTTAACACATCTCCGGCGACGCGCTTTAACCCCGAAGATCCGCTGGTGAACTGGACGCTGGCACTGATGCAGCACATCAGCGGCAAACAGCCCGCGTTGTTACCGAATTTGGGCGGATCGCTACCTAATGACGTTTTCGCCGACATCCTCGGCCTGCCGACGCTGTGGATCCCCCACTCTTATCCGGCATGCGGCCAGCACGCGGTCAACGAACATCTGCTGAAATCTGTCGCCCGCGAAGGGTTAGCGATCATGACCGGTATGTTCTGGGAACTGGGGGAGCAAGGGCATACGCTATTAGAAAAACACTTGGAATATGCGCGTCATGAGTGATGTTTAGAACCTGAGTTCATTGCTATACACAAAAGTGGCCGTATCAAACGGCCACTTTTGTGTATAGCAATGAAACAACCATTTATCTTTCGTAACTGTATCATCAAAGAATAGCATTTAAGCCTTTTCTCTCGATGACCTCCAGTATTCGTAACGCCGCACCCGTTGGTGCACTTACTCCACGTTCCCATTTCTGAACGCTGTTAGCCGACATATTAATGATGCCAGCTAGTTGGCTTTGACTAATTTTTTCACGCTCACGGATGGCCCGCACTCTGCTCGCGTCCATGCTGGCACGTGATTCTGTTTTTTGACTTTCCGCTACCAAGCGATTGATAGCGTCAAGATCGACGTCACTGGCCGTACCTGCGGCATGTTGACGCTGAATCATACTCTGTATATTTAATACAGCGCTTATCAACCATTTATCACCTCAACAAGCTCTTTGTTTTTAAGGTCTATTTCGAGATCGGCAGCTGATTTATTTTTAAACACCGTTGACGCAATTTTAAAAGCCGCCAATACATCATCGGGAATTTCTTTCCCACGCGTTGATACCGTGTTTCTCTCCCATCCATCAAAAAAAAACACCTTACCTTCTCGATGATAAGCCAAGCACCGCCACGTTTACCCAGACTGGTAGCCTCCCGCTTTTTATAAACACCGCCACCGAGGCCTCCTTTATCTGGATGATCAATAATGTCTACCGCAATATCACGTAACTGTTGATCGGTTATGCCTGATTTTCTATGAGATTTATCGTAGTGGCACTCAACAAAAATCCTTTTTTGTCCCATGCTTGCCCCATAAAAATGCCCGACATTACTAGAGTAATAACTACCATAGTAATATCGAGCAATAGCGTCAATTGGTTCGGGAATCGTTTACTCGGATTGCGTGCCTTTCTTCATCCACTCAGGCTTTTGGAACGCGTGGAACATGGAGTTTTTATCCTCAAAGAACGCCGCGAATTCCGAGGATTGAACGGCCGCTTTCAGATCCTGAGCAAACGGTTTGTCGGCATCTTCCGCACGCACAACGATCATGTTTTTCAGATCTTCCGGCAGCACATCCAGTTGAATCGCGTCAGACAGGTTCAGACCCGCAGAAATCGCGAAGTTGGCGTTAATCAGCGAGCCCGTTACGCCACCCAAAGCACGCGGTAGTTGTGCGGCTTCCAGCGGTTTAAAGACCAACCCTTTCGGGTTTTCGGTGATATCACGCAGCGAGGCTTTAGTCGGCGTAATGTCTGGATTGATCTTGATCAGGCCGTATTTTTGCAGGAAATCCAGCGAACGTGCCAGATTGGACGGATCGTTTGGCAGCGTCACGATATCGCCCGCTTTCAGCTCATCCAACAAGCGTACTTTGTTGGAGTAAAAGCCCATGCTGGCTGTCGGTACGGAAATCACTTCTGCCAGTTTCAACCCTTTATCCGCGCTGAAACGATCAAGATAGCGGCGGTTTTGGAACAGGTTGGCGTCGATACTGCTGTTCGACAGCGCCAGATTCGGCTGGATATAGTCGCTGAATTCGCGCACTTTTACCTCGTAGCCTTTTTTCACCATTTCCGGCTTGATCGCTTTCGTGACCATATCGCCATACGGCCCCGGCGAGACGCCGATGGTGATTTCTTTGCCTGAATCTGCTGCGTAGGCCTGAGAGATGCCCAATGCCAGCATGAGTGGAATGAGTTTTTTCAATCGCATCGTCGCGTTCCTGTCTGTCCGAGTTAGTCAGTCTTCGCCGTTTTGCTAACGGCATTCTCGTTATGTTGGGCGTCTGTCGCCACGGTTAAGATCGAGATACCGGGAGCGACCACGGTGCGAGGCATCCCTGAGGGAACCTAATCACCGTGTTTCTCCCTAAATCCATCCTCTTACGCGCGATGCAACATCGCTCATTATTTTTCTCTATTTTTATAACGTTATTCCCTGGTGTTGGATAACGCTTTACTGCTCACATGTTTTACTAAAAAAAGGTTACTAAAAAAGGATTATTTAATAATCAGTTAAAACAAGAAGGTTTCCTGTCCGTAGCAATATTTGTCGTACAGTTCAGGGTTAATCTCGAAGCCGATTCCCGGTTTATTTGGCACTGCGACGCAGCTGTCGTTGTCTAATTCGACAAACGGCAGCATGAAATCTTCATGCCAGTAGCGGGAAGATGGCGGAATATCGTGCGCGTAGATAAAGTTCGACAGCGTAGATACCGCAATGTTGTGTGCTTTACCGACCGCCGTATCCAGCATACCGCCGCACCACACCGGAATATTGTGGGCCTGACAGTAGTCATGAATCAGCTTGGTTTCAGTAATCCCGCCGACACGCGCGACTTTAATATTGATGATTTTGGCGCTGCCCAGCTCGATCGCCTTACGCGCGTCCTCTACCGACGCAATGCTTTCATCCAGACAGATAGGGGTATTCACCGCCGCCTGAAGTTTGCGGTGGTCGATAATGTCGTCGTGCGCCAGCGGCTGCTCGATCATCAACAGGTTGAATTGATCAATACGCTTAAAGAAATCGATATCGTCCAGCGTGTAGGCGGAATTGGCATCCACCATCAGCGTGATATCACCAAATGCCTGACGCAGCGCCAGAATATAGTCGTAATCTTTTCCCGGCTTGATCTTTATTTTGATGCGCTTGTAGCCTTCATTCAGGAAATTATCGACCACGCTGACTAATTTATCGGGCGTTTCCTGAATACCAATACTCACTCCCGCTTCGACTTTATTTCGCACGCCGCCCAGTAATTGATGCAGCGGTACGCCTTTTATCTTCGCGTAAGCATCCCAAATACCGCCTTCGATTGCCGCTTTAGCGCAGTTATTACGCTTTACCGGGGCGAAAATATCGCGCACCTGCGAAGGATGTTCAATATCCCCAGCCTGCTTAATCATCGGGATCAGGAAGTCACGCATAATATGCCAGGCGGTGACGTTGGTTTCTTCGTTATAAAACGGCAGCGAAATTGCCGAGCAATCGCCGTAACCAATCTGTCCGCCAGCGTGGACTTCCGCGATGGAGAAGTGTTTCTCCGTCTGCGTCGCAAAGCTGGTCGTAAATGGCGTTTTCAGCGCCATTTTCATTTTTCTTAATACAATTTTGTCTATTTTCATGACATCTCTCTGCTGCCCTGAATACCCTATTCTGTCGTGGTTTAGCGGCGTTCGCGCTTATTCGCCCGACGCGATAACATATCGCCCAGCGTTTGCACGACCTGCACCAACACCACCAGTGCAATCACGGTCACCACCATCACTTCGGTTTCATAGCGGTAATAGCCAAAGCGGATCGCCAGATCGCCGACACCGCCGCCGCCAACAATCCCGGCCATCGCCGAGTAGCCAATCAGGCTGACCAGCGTGATCGTCAGGCCGCGTAACAATCCAGCCAGCGCTTCCGGCAACAACACAGTCCCGATGATACGCGTTGGGCTGGCACCAAAGGCTTCTGCCGCTTCCACAATGCCCGGATCGACTTCACGCAGCGCGGAATCCACCAGACGCGCATAAAAGGCAATCGCCGCGACCGACATCGGCACCGCCGCCGCAACTGGCCCAATTGTGTTCCCCAGCAGCAGCTGCGTTAATGGCAACAGTAGCACCAGCAGGATCACAAACGGAATCGAGCGGATGATATTCACCAGAATGGTCGAGACCAGATAGACAAAACGGTTCTGCCAGAATAAATGACGATCGGTCACATAAATCGCGATACCTAACGGCAGGCCGAATATCACCGCACAGAGCGTTGAAATACAGACCATCGTGAAGGTTTCACCGAAGGCGAAGATTAATTCACCGATTAAATCAGTCATTGATGACCTCCACCCCAAAGGTATTCTGTCGAATATAAGCAATAGCAGCGGCTAAATTATCCGCCGCCGGATCGTCACGGTATGAAATCTGAGCAATAATATGCCCCAGCGCGCGATCGTTAATGTATTCAATATTGCCGTGCAGAATATTGACCGATACCTGAAACTGCTGCGCCACGTCGGATAATATCGGTTGTTCTACCGAATCATCAGCGAAGAGTATTTTCAGCAAGACGCCTTTATTATTCTGCTTAAAGCGTTCAGGTAATTCGACTGGGTTGGTATGGCTAACCAGCTGTTTGGTGTAGGCGTGCTGCGGTGAGGAGAAGATCGTAAAGACGTCGCCCTCTTCCACAATATTTCCGCCCGTCATCACCGCCATTCGCTGACAAATACTTTTAATCACGCTCATTTCGTGGGAAATAAGCACGATCGTGATACCTAACCGGACATTGATACTTTTCAAGAGCGCCAGAATAGACGCCGACGTTTCCAGATCCAGCGCCGAGGTGGGTTCATCACACAACAGCACTTCGGGATGGTTAGCGATGGCGCGGGCGATGCCCACACGCTGTTTCTGTCCGCCGCTCAGCTGTGCCGGATAGGCAGTCCCTTTGTCCTGCAACCCGACCAGCGCCAAGATTTCCGGCACGCGCGAGGCAATCTCTTCTTTACCCTTCCCCGCAGCACGCAGGCTGAACGCCACGTTGTCATACACGTTGCGGGTATGCATCAGATTAAAATGCTGGAATATCATCCCGATCCGCTGCCGATGCTGCCGCAGTTCGCGGCCGGACGCATCGCTAATCAGCGTATCGCCCAGAAACACGCGCCCTTCAGTTGGGCGCTGCAATAAATTGATCGTCCGCAGCAGCGTACTTTTTCCTGCGCCGCTGGTGCCGACAATCCCAAAAACTTCACCCTGTTGAATGGTCAGGTTGACGTTGTTTACCGCCCTGGACTGTGCTGCTTTACCGGCGAGGAAATCAACGCTCACGTTTTCTAACCGAATCATTACCTGACTCACTCCTGCTGACTGACTATTTTAAGAAATGTATCGTCGGCATAAGCAAACGTATGCCTGTTTGATGTAGGGAAACGCTGATTTCGCATTAACGGGTGTTAAGCCTATTCCACAGAACCGTTTCACTTGTTATGTTGAACAGAAATAGGCTTTTCATCGCATTTTTGCATTGAGGAATAACCGGGCTATTTATGGTTGCCATTTTTGTTATAATTAAATTAATTTCTTATAAATCAATGATATATTAAAAAATATTCGTCTATTTAAATTAGAGAGAAATGAGCTTTGCGTCAATGATAAAAAAAGCAAATCACCTTTCTGTTTTTTAGAAAACAGATTTTTCTATTACATCACCAACATATCACGTTTACCTTTATCCCCTAACTCATCAATAAACGCGCTCCCCTTAAAATTGAGGGGCGCGGGAAAAACCAAATTACCGATAAAATCGCCTATTTATGAAAATATTTCTCTACCAAAGCGTAAAGAATAGCGGCTGTTTCAATATCGATAATCCCACTGTAATCACTCTGCCGAAAATGAAGTTGAAAAGCTCGAATCAGACCTTGTCGCCCTTTGTCTGAATCCGCATCGGTCACATCATAGCCATATTCCTTGAGCTTCAAAATAATTTCACGCTCTGCGGGCAATGCCTGCTGAAATTGTGATTCATATTTTTCTTTGGTGCGTTGGTCAAACCACGCACCAATCCCACTAGCATAAAGTTCTTCCCATGGGAAAGCGGCTCCGGGATCGTTCTTACGGCCAGGCGCAATATCCGAATGACCGACGATATTGACAGGTGTAATATCTGGATAGCGTTGGATAATATTTAAAGCTAGCGCTTTTACGGTGTTTACCTGAACCGCATTGAATGCAGGATAGGTAATATTCCCATGACCATCATCAGATGCTAAATTAACTATCTCAATACCAATTGATGTGTCATTTATATTTGTACGGTTAGCCCATGAGCTGTTCCCTGCATGCCACGCTCTTTCTTTTTCATCCACCAAATTAAAAACGCGCATATTGTTGAAACCCGCATCAATATAAGACTGTTCGGTCGGGTCTGGAACAAGGTAATGTGCGCTAACGCTGTTGCCTGTCAACGCATTGACCGAGTCCTTAAAATTTAAGGCCGTGTAATGCATGACGATAAAGCGAATGCGGGAATTGAAGCTTTTCACAGATCGATATGCGTTATACTCTATTTTTAACGGTTGAACTGAGAGTTCATCATCATCGACGGTTTGTCGAACATGGTCCAATTGGCTTGTTACGATATTCCCTTCAAGATTACCCGCACCATGTTTAGGTAAAGTATTCATACAGTTTTCATTCACTTCTCTTTCATTAATATTGCTCTTATTATTTTTATATGAATTATTAGCGTTGATTTTATTTATTTCCATTATATCGTCCTTTCTTCGTATTTCTTAATGTATAGCCCTCTTGGTAGAAAAACGAAATCTGCCAGAGGAAAATAAATTGCAGGAATAGGCGTTAATCGATCGTTGTGCAAACATGCCTTTTTATGTCTTTATTCTCATTATAGAGAGAAGAAATCAGATGGCATGGCCGTCAATGATACTGGGCTGTCTAACCATTAGTGCCTTGCAAGCGGATTAAGCACACAACAAATGTGTGATTGATAGGCGTCGCTTCAATTTCCCCAGCCGGCTCGACGTAGCATCCCACCAACGTTTTACTGCGGTAAGCGCTATATTCAGAGGAAAGGCATTTCCCCTTTTATAAATCTATGCGTACACTTTGTTAATTCCTTGCAGAAGAGAACGATGCTGCTTTTATGTCGACATTTTATACCGTAATAAGTTGGTTACTGGTTTTTAGCTACTGGTTGCTGATTGCAAGTGTGACCTTACGTATTCTGATGAAACGTCGGGCGGTGCCTTCTGCGATGGCCTGGCTGCTGGTGATTTATATTCTGCCACTTGTCGGTATTGTCGCTTATCTTTCGTTTGGCGAACTCCATCTGGGAAAACGTCGAGCTGAACGCGCCAGTAAAATGTGGCCATCAACGGCAAAATGGCTCCGCGAATTGAAGGAGTATCGCCGCATTTTCGCGACGGAAAACAGCGAAGTCGCCAGCGCATTATTTCAGCTTTGTGAACGCCGGCAGGGAGTGGGCGGTGTCAAAGGCAACCAATTGCAGCTGATAACCACGTTTGATGACACCATTAAAGCGTTGGTGCGTGATATTGAACTCGCACGTAATAACATCGAGATGGTGTTCTATATCTGGCAACCCGGCGGACTGGTCGAGCAAGTCACTTCTTCCCTGATCGCGGCGGCACGACGCGGCGTACATTGCCGCATTCTGCTGGACTCCGCTGGCAGCGTACAATTTTTCCGCCAACATCATCCCGAACTGATGCGCACCGCCGGGATCGAAGTGGTCGAAGCCCTGAAAGTCAATCTGTTTCGTGCTTTCCTGCGCCGCATGGATTTGCGACAACACCGTAAAATCATCCTGATCGACAACCGTATTGCCTATACCGGTAGCATGAATATGGTCGACCCGCGTTTCTTCAAACAAGGTGCCGGCGTCGGGCAATGGATTGACCTGATGGCACGTATTGAAGGCCCGGTAGCGACTACGCTGGGGATTATTTACTGCTGCGACTGGGAAATGGAGACGGGAAAACGCCTGCTTCCGCCGCCGCCGGATGTGAACGTCATGCCGTTCGAGCAGGAGAGCGGCCACACCATTCAGGTGATTGCTTCCGGCCCCGGTTACCCGGAAGAGATGATTCATCAAGCGCTGCTTACATCCGTCTATTCGGCACGTAAGCAGTTGATCATGACGACCCCCTACTTCGTGCCCAGCGACGATCTGCTACATGCCATCTGTACCGCCGCCCAGCGCGGTGTTGATGTCAGCATTATTGTTCCACACAAAAACGACTCCGTACTGGTCGGCTGGGCCAGTCGTGCATTCTTCACAGAACTGCTTGCCGCAGGTGTGAAGATTTATCAGTTTAAGGATGGACTGCTGCACACCAAAAGCGTACTGGTTGATGGACAGCTCAGTCTGGTCGGCACGGTGAATCTGGATATGCGCAGCCTGTGGCTGAATTTTGAAATTACGCTGGTGATTGACGATGCCGGCTTCGGCAGCGATTTAGCCTGCGTACAGGAAGACTATATCGCCCGTTCACGCCTGTTAAACGCGACGCAGTGGCAAAACCGCCCTTACTGGCAACGCATCGTCGAGAGGCTGTTCTACTTTTTCAGCCCTCTGCTATAAATACGCGTTTTCCCGTGTTCTAATAAGGCTATTGGGAATTAACAGGAATGACGTTATGGATTTGAATAATCGCCTGACCGAAGACGAAGCATTGGAACAGGCCTACGATATCTTTTTGGAACTCGCGGCTGATAATCTCGATCCAGCAGATATTCTGCTGTTCAACCTTCAATTCGAAGAGCGAGGCGGTGCAGAGTTGTTCGATCCCGCTGAAGACTGGGTCGAGCACGTTGATTTCGATCTGAATCCTGACTTTTTTGCCGAAGTCGTCATTGGGCTGGCCGAAGAAGACGGTGAACAGATCACGGATATTTTTGCCCGCGTGCTGATTTGCCGGGAAAAAGATCACAAGCTTTGCCACATCCTGTGGAAAGAATAATTCATTTCGCCTCAATGCAAAGCCTCTAAAATACGGGTAATTCTATTTACGAAACGAAAACGGTGATAATGGAATAGAAGGGTAAAGCGTCCGCGACAGGGACAAAAGCGTTTCTAACGCTTTTGAACGTCGCTTACGACGGCCCTGAAAGGGTGAATCTCAGTAATGAGATTCATATTTGCGCAGCTCGAGAGCCTGTCAGTAATTCTGTGTAACTGCCCAGTCGTTAAAGGTGATCGCTCAGGCGGTCACCGAACTCGATAATAAAACGACTCATCGCCAGTCGCCAGTTCTGGATCGGCATACTCCATTTTTTCGACGCATCCCTGATCGCCAGATAAATCACTTTCCGTACCGAGTCATCTGTCGGGAACACTTTACGTTTCTTTATCGCCTGACGGATTACGCTGTTCAGCGATTCGATAGCGTTTGTGGTGTAGATGGCCTTGCGGATATCCGGTGGATAGTTGAAGAACGTATTCAGGTTTTCCCAGTGCGCACGCCAGCTTTTGCTGATTTGCGGGTATTTGTCGTCCCAGACTTTCGCGAACGCATCCAGCGCCATCAGTGCCGCCTCTTCGGTCGGGGCCTGATAAACCGCCTTCAGCCCGCTGGTGACCGCTTTGTAGTCCTCCCAGGATACGTATTTCAGGTTGTTACGCACCATATGGATGATGAACAGCTGGATATGGGTCTGGGGGTAGACGCTGTTTATCGCATCCGGGAAAACTGATTGAGGTCGGCTTCGGTTTTAAGACCTTTAGCCAGTTCAGCCGCGAGGGCTTTGAGTTTCTTTTCGTCCATAATTGCCTGTCTCCTTTGCTGGAGTGAACATATCAAAAACAGGCAATTACACAATTTTAATTACAGTCTCTGCCAGCCAGTCATAACGCACCGTCCGGTTATATCGTTCAATATAGGCATTCTGCTGAGGTTTGCCGGGCTGAATAAAACGAAGGGTTATATTCTGATGAACCGCCCACGACATCAGCATCTTCCCCGTATATTCTGGCCCGTTATCACACCGTATTGCCGTCAGTTTTCCTTTCCACTCAATACGTTGTTCCAGCGTTCTGATTACCCGACTGGCGGGCAGGGAAAAATCCACCTCAATTGCCAGTGCTTCACGATTAAAGTCATCAATAACATTCAGCAAACGGACTGAACGACCATCCGATAGCTGATCATGTATGACGTCCATCGACCAGCATTCGTTTCTGTTTTCAGGCACCGCCAGCGGTTCAGGTTTATCCCGTTTCAGTCGTTTTTTCGGCTTGATTCGCATGTTCAGCGACAACTCGCAATAAATCCGGTACACCCTTTTGTGGTTGAACCTGAAGCCTTTGACATTACGCAGGTACAAAAAACACAGACCAAATCCCCAGTTGCGCTGACTGTCAGTGATGCGGAGCAGCCAGTCAGCAATGAGGTCATTTTCTTCATTCAGATGAGGCTGATAGCGATAACAGCTTTCGCTGACAACAAACAACTGGCAGGCAAAACGCACACTGACGTTTCGGTTTCTGACCGCGTCCTGTGCCATCTGCTTTCGACACGATGGCATCACCACTTTTTTGCCATGGCCTCCTGAATGATTTCGGCTTTGAGCCGTTCTTCAGCATACATTTTTTTGAGGCGACGGTTTTCGTCTTCCAGTTCTTTCAGACGGGTCATCATGGAGGCGTCCATACCGCCAAAGCGAGAACGCCACTTATAGAAACTGGCATTGCTCATACCATGCTCGCGGCACAGTTCGGCCACAGGTGTTCCGGCCTCGGCTTGCTTCAGGATGGACATGATCTGGCTGTCAGTAAAACGTGATTTTTTCATAGAGATCTCCCCAGTTCAGATTACGAGAAAATTCTACTTATAAACACACCGCTTTTTCGGGGGGATTACCAAACGAGGTTGATGGCCTGAGAGATACGCATAAAAAAATCCGGAAATGAAGAACATTTCCGGATTCTTACACAGCTATTGGCTCGTTCAACTGATCCTTAACTGATCAGCATTACTCCCGCAGGAGACGCCTTTTTTACATCGATAGCCGATAACCGATTACTGTGCTTCGGCTTCTGCCACCGGTAATAACGCCTGCGGATCGACCTTCAGACACGAAACGGCGTGCGTAAAGCTCCCTTCCAGCAATGGCCGGGTTTTCGAGCACTCAGGGCCGACAATCGGGCAACGCGTGCAGAACACACAGCCCGATGGCGGATTGATTGGCGAAGGCAAATCCCCTTCCAGCAGCTGTATCTTCTTGTTCCGCTCCTGATCGGGATCGGGCGTCGGCACAGCGGACATCAGCGCGCGGGTATACGGGTGCTGCGGGTTTTTATAGACCTGATCGTACGTTCCCAGTTCTACCGCATGACCCAGATACATCACCAACACGCGATCGGAGATGTGTTTCACGACCGATAAGTCATGAGCGATGAAAATCAGTGACAGACGCATTTCGCGCTGTAGCTGACGCAGCAGGTTAACCACCTGTGCCTGAATCGACACGTCCAGCGCGGAAACCGGCTCATCACAGATAATCAGCTTCGGTTCCAGAATCAACGCGCGCGCGATGCCGATACGCTGACACTGCCCGCCAGAGAATTCATGCGGATAGCGGTTGATCAGGTTTGGCAGCAGCCCAACCTTCAGCATCATCGCTTTCACACGATCTTTTACCGTCTGTCGATCCAGCTCTGGGTGATAAACCTTTAACGGCTCGGCAATAATTTCGCCGATGGTCATACGCGGATTCAGTGATGCCAGCGGATCTTGGAATATCATCTGAATATCGCTACGCGCGGCACGCCATTGAGCAGCGCTCATACCCAGCAAGTCTTTGCCCAGCCAGGTGACGCGTCCGTCGGTCGCTTTTACCAGACCGATAATCGCACGCGCCAGCGTGGATTTGCCGCAGCCGGATTCCCCCACCACGCCCAGCGTTTCGCCTTCATATAAACGTAGCGTCACACCATCAACGGCTTTCAGTTTTTTCGGCGGCTGCCAGAACCACTGCTTATCATCTCTGACATCAAAGTGGACTTTCAGATCGTCCACTTCTAACAACACCTTTTTTTCGTCCGCGTTGTTCATACCACCTCCTCAATCGCTCTAAAGCAGGCGCGCAAGCGGCCATCACCAAAAGATTCCAGCGCCGGTGCGCTATGGCAGACATCCATTGAATACGGGCAGCGTGGTTGGAACGGACAGCCTTTCGGCAAACGTAATAAGTTAGGCGGATTGCCCGGAATGGTTGCCAGCACGTCATCTTCCGCATCCAGACGCGGCACGGCGTTGAGCAGGCCAACAGAATACGGGTGGCTCGGATGATAAAAGACGTCGCGTGCAGCGCCGTATTCCATGGTACGTCCGGCGTACATCACCAGCACTTTGTCACAAATACCCGCCACCACACCCAGGTCGTGGGTGATCATGATGATGGATGTATTGAACTCACGTTTCAGCTCGTTCAGCAGCGTCATAATCTGTGCCTGAACTGTCACATCCAGCGCTGTTGTCGGTTCATCAGCAATCAGCAGCTTCGGACGACACAGCAGCGCCATTGCGATCATCACGCGCTGACGCATCCCACCGGAAAACTCATGCGGATACATCTTCATACGCTTGCGCGCTTCCGGCATTTTGACCGCATCCAGCATTTTGACGGATTCTTCAAACGCTTCGCTTTTGCTCAAACGTTTGTGCAGCATCAGCACTTCCATCAGCTGTTCGCCGACGCGCATGTAAGGGTTCAGCGAGGTCATCGGGTCCTGGAAAATCATACTGATTTCTTCAGCGCGCAGCTTATTCAGCTGGCTTTCAGGCAAATTGAGAATCTCTTTGCCACGAAAACGTGCCGAGCCGCCAATACGACCATTGCGAGCCAGCAGCCCCATCAACGCAAACGCCGTTTGTGATTTACCGGAACCGGACTCACCAACAATCCCCAGCGTTTCACCGGCGTTAAGCGTGAAGTTCAGGTCGTTAACCGCCGTCACGTCGCCATCCTGCGTTTTGAACGTTACCCGGAGATCCTGAACATGTAGCAGCGCGTCGTGCGCGCCAGTTAATTCAATCTTGCTCATGTCGATATTCCTCAGCGATCTTTCGGGTCGAGGGCATCACGCAGGCCATCGCCGATAAAGTTAAAACAAAACAACGTCACAACCAGAAACGCCGCCGGATAGAACAGTAACCACGGCGACACTTCCATTGAGTTCGCACCATCATTCAGCAAGGCGCCCCAGCTGCTTAACGGTTCCTGCGTTCCCAGACCCAGGAAGCTCAGGAAGGATTCGAACAGGATCATGCTTGGCACCAGCAGAGAGGCGTAAACGACCACTACGCCCAGCACGTTAGGCACAATGTGGCGCAGCACGATACCGCGCGTGGAGACACCGGAAACCATCGCTGCTTCAATGAACTCTTTACGTTTCAGGCTCAGCGTCTGGCCGCGCACGATACGCGCCATATCCAGCCAGGACACCATGCCGATAGCCACGAAGATCAACAGCATGTTCTGCCCGAAGAACGTCACAAGCAGAATAACGAAGAACATGAACGGGAATGAGTTGAGGATTTCCAGCAGACGCATCATCACTGAATCCACTTTCCCGCCCAGATAGCCGGACATCGCGCCGTACAGCGTTCCGACGATCACCGCAACCAGCGCCGCCGCGACGCCAACCATCAGCGAGACGCGGCCCCCGATGGCAACACGGACCAGCAGATCACGACCGGAGGAATCCGTACCAAAATAGTGTCCAGACGTCATATCCGGCGCGGCTGACATCATTCCCCAATCTGTATCCGCGTAGTCAAATGCAGACAGCATCGGGGCGAAAATCACGAACACGGTAATCACGGCCAAAACAAGCAGACTGGCCAGCGCCGCACGGTTGTGGATAAAGCGCAGACGCGCATCCTGCCACAAACTGCGTCCTTCAATCTCAGACTGCTCGGTGAAGTTCTCTAACGCTTCAACGTTTTTTCGATTCCAAAACATAACGCCCCCAATTAATAGCGAATTTTCGGATCGATAACAGCGTAGAGCACGTCAATGATCGCATTAAATAAAATAGTTAAGCCGCCAACCAGAATCGTCAGGCTCAGTACCAGTGAATAGTCGCGGTTCAGTGCACCGTTTACGAACAGTTGCCCAATACCGGGTAAACCAAAAATGGTTTCAACAACCATCGAACCGGTAATAATCCCCACAAACGCCGGCCCCATATAAGAGAGCACGGGCAGCAGCGCAGGTTTTAACGCATGGCGCAGGACGATGCGGCGCATCGGTAACCCTTTAGCGCGCGCGGTGCGAATAAAGTTAGAGTGTAAAACCTCGATCATCGATCCTCGGGTAATACGCGCGATGCTGGCGATATAAGACAGAGACAGTGCCACCATCGGTAAAATCATGTATTTGGGTGCCCCACCGTTCCACCCACCGCCGGGTAGCCACCGCAGCGTAATGGCGAAAACCAGCACCAGCAACGGCGCGACGACAAAGCTGGGTATCACCACCCCCGTCATGGCAAAGCCCATCACGGTATAGTCCCATTTCGTATTCTGATTCAGCGCGGCGATCACACCGGCACTCACACCAAAAACAACGGCCAGAACGAATGCCGCAGCCCCCAGTTTTGCAGAAACAGGGAAAGACGTCGCGACCAGATCGTTCACGGAATAGTCTTTGTATTTAAAAGAAGGACCGAAATCACCCTGCACCAATTGCAGCAAGTAGTTGCCGTATTGCGTCATAATGGGGTCGTTCAGATGGTATTTGGCTTCAATATTCGCCATCACTTCCGGCGGTAAATTACGTTCACCGGTAAAAGGGCTGCCGGGTGCCAATCGCATCATGAAAAACGAGATGGTGATCAGGATAAATAGCGTTGGAATCGCCTCTAAACAGCGGCGAAGAATAAATTTTAACATTGCTCGTACCTATAAAAGGCTGGCAGCACAGCAGCGTGCGCCAGCCATTATTATTAGTGCTTGATGATATAAAGATCTTTCACGTAAACATTATCCTGCGGATCGTTGCCCGTTAATCCACCCACATAAGGTTTCACCAGTCGGGTATTCGCATAGTAATAGACCGGTATGGTGACAGCGTCTTTATCCAGCTGCGATTCCGCCTGCTGGTAAACCGCAGCGCGCTCCTCATCGGTTTTCACCTGCAAGGATTTCGCCACCAGTGCATCAAACTCTTTGCTCTTATAGTGCGAGGTATTACTGCTACTGTCAGACAGCATGCTGTTCAGGAAGGTTGAAGGTTCGTTATAGTCGGCACACCATCCGGCGCGTGCAACATCATAGGTCCCCTGATGACGCGTGCTGAGGAAGGTTTTCCATTCCTGATTTTCCAGCTTAACGTCCACACCGATATTCTGTTTCCAGATAGAAGCCGCCGCGATCGCCATTTTCTTATGCAGATCGGAGGTGTTATACAGCAGGTTCAGCGTCAGCGGTTTGTCCGCGGTATAACCCGCTTCTGCCAGCAGTTTTTTCGCTTCTTCATTACGTTTCGCCTGTGGCCAAGTGAACCACTCTGGAACTGACGCTTTCAGGCCATCGATATACGGTGGAACAAAGCCATAGGCAGGAATATCGCCCTGATTCTTCACCTTGTTGGTCAGAATATCCTGGCTCAGGCCCAGACGCAGCGCCGTACGCACCCGTACATCGTTAAACGGCGGCTTCTGGTTGTTAACTTCGTAGTAATAGGTACACAGGTACGGGTTAACCTTCACTTCATCCGGGATTTCTTTCTTCAGCTTTTGGAAGAGTTCGATTGGCAGGTTGTTGTATGTCATGTCGATTTCACCGCTGCGGTAGCGGTTAACGTCCGTCACTTCAGACGCAATCGGCAGATACGTCACCTGATTAATCACGGTGTGGGCGTTATCCCAATATTGCGGGTTACGCTCCAGCACCATTTTTTCGTTTACGACCCAGCTTTTCAGCTTGTAGGCACCGTTGCCGACCCAGTTTTGCGGCTGCGTCCATTTTTCACCGAATTTTTCAACAACGGCTTTATTGATTGGGGACATCGCAACGTAAACAGGCAGCTTATAGAAGTAAGGCACCGCTTCAGAAAGCGTCACCTCAAAGGTATGATCGTCGATCGCTTTCACGCCCAGCGTATCTGGGGATTTTTTGCCAGCGATGATGTCATCGATATTCAGCAGATGACCATATTGCAGATAGCTAGCGTAAGGCGATGCTGTCTTTGGATCGGCCAGACGCTGCCAGCTATAGACGAAATCTTGTGCAGTAACCGGCTCACCGTTGGACCATTTGGCATCTTTACGCAGGTGGAACGTCCACACTTTAAAATCTTTGTTATCCCAGCTTTCTGCTACGCCGGGACTGGTTTTACCGTTAACGTCGGAAATAACCAACCCTTCCAGCAGATCGCGCGACACGTTGGATTCCGGTACGCCTTCGATTTTATGCGGGTCAAGGGAGGAAACTTCAGCACCGTTGTTACGGACCAACTCCTGTTTTTCTGCTAACTGAACGCCTGCGGGAACGGTCGCGGCGAAGGCAGAAACAGCCATCGTGCTACTTAATGCCGCGATAATAGCGGCAGCTACTCTTTTTTTAGTTGTGATGTGTGTCATTATTTTCTCCTGTAATGTTGTCGTGCAAGTTATCCCAGCACGATTCCTGAATTAGAGCCCGGTGAGAAAAAGATTAATCGATTCGACTCACGACCCATTCCCACATGGCAGGAATGGGTAACCAGAGATTAAACACCAAATTAATCACTGCTTGCTCACTTCATTTGCATCAAACCGTAAACAGCCGCGGATTAATGCTTAATGATATAGAGATCCTTCACCCGTATATTATCCAACGGATCCTTGCCAGTGATGCCACCGACATAAGGTTTGATCAGTCTAGCGTTCGCGTAATAATAGACCGGTACAATCGCGGCATCTTTATCCAACTGCGATTCTGCCTGCTGATAAACTTGCGCACGTTCGTCGTCCGTTTTCGCCTGAACCGCCTGCTCCATCAGTTTGTCGAACGCCGCGCTCTTATAATGCGCCGTGTTGTTGCTACTGTCTGACAGCATGCTGTTCAGGAACGATGTCGGTTCGTTATAGTCCGCACACCATCCGGCACGCGCAACGTCATAATTGCCCTGATGACGCGTGCTGAGATAAGTTTTCCACTCTTGGTTTTCCAACTTCGCGTCAACGCCCAGATTCTGTCTCCAGATAGAAGCCGCCGCGATCGCCATCTTTTTATGCAGATCTGACGAGTTATAGAGCAAATTAAATGTCAGCGGTTTCTCTGCGGTATAACCCGCTTCCGCCAGCAGTCTTTTTGCTTCTTCATTACGTTTCGCCTGTGGCCAGGTAAACCACTCTGGCGTATGCGCTTTCAAGCCGTCCGTAAACGGAGGAATATAGCCATAGGCAGGAATATCGCCCTGATTTTTCACTTTATTGGTCAATATGTCTTGATCAAGCCCCATGCGCAGAGCCGTACGTACCCGGACATCGTTAAATGGCGGTTTCTGATTATTGATTTCGTAATAATACGTGCAGAGGTAGGGATTGACGTTAACTTCTTGTGGGATTTCTTTTTTCAGCTTCTGAAATAGCTCGATGGGTAATTTATTATTGGTGACATCAATCTCACCCGCACGGTAGCGGTTGACATCCGTCACTTCAGAAGCAATCGGCAGATAGGTGACCTGATTAATCACGGTCTTGGCGTTATCCCAATATTGGGTATTACGCTCTAGCACAAGCCGCTCATTCACGACCCAAGATTTAAGGCGGTAGGCGCCATTCCCTACCCAGTTTTCCGGCTGGGTCCATTTATCACCAAATTTCTCCACCGTAGCTTTATTTACAGGCGACAGGGATGAGTGATTCAGTAATTTATAAAAGTAAGGGATCGGTTCGCTTAATGTGACTTCCAGCGTATGGTCGTCGAGGGCTTTTACACCCAACGTATCGGGAGATTTCTTGCTGGCGATAATGTCATCGATATTCAGCAGATGACCATATTGCAAATAGCTGGCGTAAGGAGAAACGGTTTTCGGATCGGCCAGACGCTGCCAGCTATAAACGAAATCTTGTGCGGTAATCGGTTCGCCATTAGACCATTTGGCATCTTTACGTAAATGGAACGTCCAGACTTTAAAATCGCTGCTTTCCCACTTCTCAGCGACGCCAGGAATCGGGTGTCCATCAGGATCGGAAATCACCAACCCTTCATATAAATCGCGCGCGACGTTGGATTCCGGCACACCTTCTATTTTATGCGGATCCAGTGATGACACCTCAGCGCCATTGTTTCTCACCAGAACCTGCTCTTTCGCCAGCTCAACACCGGCAGGTACATTAGCAGCCTGAACATTCACGCATGACGCCATCACTGCTGCGGCAATCATACTGGTAACAAAGCATCGTTTTGTTTTGCGAATTTTCACTTTATAAACGCCCCTGTCTTGATACAACGCCATACCGGACCCTATGTATAAAAATCGCCGTCACATAGAGCAGAAAAGATCGCCTATTATCCAAATAAATCATAAAATTAATTTATGGGTGAATAACGAATAGCAGGTCGATACTCGAAGCTATCAAAAGCAGACACATTCGCCAATATGTTTACATTGATGTTGCTTAATTTTCTTTACTACAGCCCAGTGAACATTTTATTTCAATCGTTCGAAATAATAACTAACTACATGATAAACAATTATTTTTCTATTTTAGAACAGATGTTTTTTAAATATTAAGCAATTTATATATTTTGAACAAAAAAACATCGTAGTGGGTTTCATCATTTTCATAGCACAAAAATGATGATGCATGCTTACCTATCCGCGTCATTACCTGACCAAAATGTTATTATTTTAACAACTCCGCTACTCATCTTGCACGACAACAGCACACGATTCCCTTACGGCCGGCCACGCGTAAAATAACTAACTCGATTAAGATATAAGCCTCGTTTATGCGAACACGTTTTATACGAACAGATCATTCCGATTATGTGCACAACGTCGTGCCCGGAATTTCCCCCTAACAACGCCCTGCTCTGGTGCCTGTTCCATCCCTTACAATCCCCTTTGGGTAGAAAAGCCGCTTATTTTGTCTGGTTAATGATAATCGTTATCAATATCAACCTGCTGAATGGTGTCAGCTTAAAGAAAAATCGATATTGATCACAAAAAAAGCACCCACAAATGGGTATGCTCACTTCACACCGTAACGGACACGTAGATGTTCTTAATTTTGACGTAATTTCAAAACAATATTTCAAAAATCTACGATATTGGCGGTTACAGTATTTTAAAAAGCAACAATCGCGCCACAACGGCGGCTGACAAGCTCTTTGAGTCAATTAATGCGAAATAGGCAGAAAAGAATAGCAAGGTAACGAAAACGCACCCCGCTTGTTTATCTATACTGTTCTATCCGGCGAACAATTGACTGAAAGAGTTTAACATTTATCAGGAGAGCATTATGGCCGTAACCAACGTTGCTGAACTTAACGCATTGGTCGAAAGAGTGAAAAAGGCACAGCAGGAATTTGCCACTTACACTCAGGAACAAGTGGACAAAATCTTCCGCGCCGCCGCACTCGCTGCATCGGATGCCCGTATCCCGCTGGCAAAAATGGCGGTTGCCGAATCTGGCATGGGGATAGTGGAAGACAAAGTCATCAAAAACCACTTCGCATCCGAGTACATTTATAACGCCTACCAAGATGAAAAGACCTGCGGCGTCCTCTCTACTGATGACACTTTTGGTACCATTACGATTGCCGAACCGATTGGCCTGATCTGCGGTATTGTTCCCACCACCAACCCCACGTCTACTGCAATTTTTAAAGCGTTGATCAGCCTGAAGACCCGTAACGGGATTATCTTCTCTCCCCATCCACGTGCAAAAAATGCGACCAATAAAGCCGCTGACATTGTTCTGCAAGCGGCAATTGCGGCAGGTGCGCCGAAAGATATCATCGGCTGGATCGACCAACCGTCTGTCGACCTGTCCAACCAGCTTATGCACCACCCAGATATCAACCTGATTCTGGCGACTGGCGGCCCGGGCATGGTAAAAGCCGCATACAGCTCCGGTAAACCAGCAATCGGCGTAGGTGCCGGTAACACGCCTGTTGTCGTTGACGAAACTGCGGATATCAAGCGTGCTGTTGCGTCTATTCTGATGTCGAAAACCTTCGATAACGGCGTAATTTGCGCGTCAGAACAGTCAGTCATCGTGGTAGACAGCATCTATGATGCTGTGCGTGAGCGTTTTGCCACCCACGGCGGCTACATGCTGAAAGGCAAAGAATTGCATGCCGTACAGGGTATCCTGCTGAAAAACGGTTCACTGAACGCCGATATTGTGGGCCAGCCTGCACCGAAGATCGCAGAAATGGCGGGCATCACCGTCCCAGCGAACACCAAAGTGCTGATCGGTGAAGTGACAGCCGTCGATGAATCCGAACCGTTTGCGCATGAAAAACTGTCGCCAACGCTGGCGATGTACCGTGCGAAAGACTTCAACGATGCCGTCATTAAAGCGGAAAAACTGGTCGCAATGGGTGGCATCGGTCACACATCCTGCCTGTATACCGATCAGGACAATCAGCCAGAGCGCGTGAATCATTTCGGTAATATGATGAAAACGGCGCGTATCCTGATTAACACCCCAGCGTCTCAGGGTGGTATCGGCGATCTCTATAACTTCAAACTCGCTCCGTCTCTGACGCTGGGCTGTGGCTCCTGGGGCGGAAACTCCATCTCCGAAAACGTCGGTCCGAAGCACTTGATCAACAAGAAAACGGTAGCCAAGCGAGCAGAGAATATGTTGTGGCATAAACTTCCTAAATCTATTTATTTCCGTCGTGGCTCACTGCCTATCGCACTGGAAGAAGTCGCCTCCGATGGCGCAAAACGTGCATTTATCGTGACCGACCGCTTCTTGTTCAACAACGGCTATGTCGATCAGGTGACGTCCGTACTGAAACAGCACGGACTGGAAACCGAGGTGTTCTTCGAAGTTGAAGCTGACCCGACGCTGAGCATCGTGCGTAAAGGTGCAGAACAAATGCATTCCTTCAAACCGGATGTGATTATTGCGCTGGGTGGCGGTTCTCCAATGGATGCCGCGAAGATCATGTGGGTGATGTATGAGCACCCGACGACGCACTTCGAAGAGCTGGCGCTGCGCTTTATGGATATCCGTAAACGTATCTACAAATTCCCGAAAATGGGCGTCAAAGCCAAAATGGTGGCGATTACCACCACATCCGGTACCGGTTCTGAAGTAACACCGTTTGCCGTGGTGACCGACGATGCAACTGGGCAAAAATATCCGTTAGCGGACTACGCGCTGACGCCAGATATGGCGATTGTTGATGCCAATTTGGTCATGAATATGCCGAAATCACTGTGTGCGTTTGGTGGGCTCGATGCTGTAACCCACTCGCTGGAAGCTTATGTTTCTGTGCTGGCAAACGAATATTCAGATGGCCAGGCGTTACAAGCGCTGAAACTCCTGAAGGAGAACCTGCCAGACAGCTACCGCGACGGCGCGAAAAACCCAGTTGCCCGTGAGCGTGTGCATAACGCCGCGACGATTGCAGGTATCGCGTTTGCCAACGCCTTCCTCGGCGTCTGTCACTCCATGGCGCATAAACTGGGCTCTGAATTCCATATTCCACACGGCTTGGCTAACGCCCTGCTGATTTCAAACGTGATTCGCTATAACGCGAACGACAACCCGACCAAGCAGACGACGTTCAGCCAATATGACCGTCCGCAGGCTCGCCGTCGTTACGCGGAAATAGCCGACCACTTGCGTTTGACTACTCCAAGCGATCGTACCGCGCAGAAAATCGAGAAATTGCTGAACTGGCTGGAAGAAATGAAGACTGAGCTGGGGATCCCAACATCCATTCGTGAAGCGGGCGTACAGGAAGCCGATTTCCTGGCTAAGGTCGATAAGCTGTCAGAAGATGCGTTCGACGATCAGTGTACTGGCGCTAACCCGCGTTACCCACTTATTTCCGAACTGAAACAGATTCTGCTGGATACTTACTATGGTCGTAAATTCTCTGAAGAAGAAAAAACAGAAGCGGTTGAGCCTGTAGCAAAAGCCGCTAAAATCAGCAAGAAAGCCGCACACTAACGTTCTGGCTGTAACCGTCTTAACCTAAAGGCGGTTTATCTCTCAATGATGCCCAACCTTTTAAGGTTGGGCATTTTTATTACTCGTACTCCGCATCGACACGCATCAATACGCCGTTTATTAATTGCTCTGCCTGCCGAATATTTAACCGCATTACTCGCTTTCTTTACGGGTTAATCCCAGCGCAATTTTATAATGCTTACGGCACACAGAAACATAGCTCTCATTGCCGCCAATAACGACCTGCTCTCCTTCGTGGACAGCATTACCTTGTGCATCTAACCGCAATACACAGTTGGCTTTACGGCCGCAATGACAGACCGTTTTTAACTCGATCAGCTTATCTGCCCACGCTAATAAATAGTGACTTCCGGAAAACAAATCACCACGGAAATCAGTACGCAGTCCGTAACACAATACCGGGATATCTAATTGGTCCACGACATCGGAAAGCTCCCCCACCTGCTCGCGGGTTAAAAATTGACATTCATCAATTAATACACAATCTACGGGCTGAGCACGGTGCTCTTTCTCCAGCAATCCAAATAAGGATGTCTGCGGATTAAACAATAATGCCGGAGAAGAAAGGCCAATCCGTGAACTGACTATCCCCACGCCATGCCGATTATCTATTTCTGCAGTGAACACCAGCGTGCGCATCCCACGCTCCTGGTAGTTATATGACGACTGCAATAGCGCCGTCGATTTCCCTGCATTCATTGCAGAATAATAAAAATAAAGTTGGGCCACTTAGCTACTCCAAAAGGCAGGCTATATACTCGTAATACTTCAAGTTGCATGTGCGTTGGCTACGTTTAAATACTCGGCCCGTCGTGGTCCTCGCCCTAAAAAGCCGCTGCGAGCAGCGTTCAAATCTGCCGAGAGCAGATTTGTCACCCGAATCACTTACCTGTGTAAGCGCATCGGGATTAAATGATAGACATCCTGTCTCTCACCAGAGGCCAGCCGTTGGCTGGTTAAATTCGTTCCCGACGAATTTGTCCGTCTCTTGCCGCCTGCCTGAAACTTGAATTATTTGGGGTAATGATCTTCGGGTCGTAAACACTTATTGTAACAACTCGTCTTCATGCTGCGCAATGGTCTATTCTTCGACCACATTTTGTCCACACGCCTACCAGTGACGGTCCGTTATGATAAAATATATAAACGTTCCCTATAACAACGGTGCGGCATCAATAAGTCATTCCCTACCGTTTGAGATAGAAAGACAGCGTACCAAATGTATTTTTTGATAACAGAAAAATATTTATATTTATGTAACAGGCAGTGTGAGTTCTGTTTTAAAAATGATATTTTTTAACAAACTTACAAATTTGACTATTGCAGAAAGGAAAATAGCGCTCTATTATCACATTACATGCCACCAATAATATTAATTTGAGATTATCACAATGAGCGAAGCACTAAAGATTCTTAACAACATCCGTACTCTACGAGCCCAAGCAAGAGAATGTACCTTAGACACTTTGGAAGAAATGCTGGAAAAATTGGAAGTCGTAGTTAATGAACGCCGCGAAGAAGATAGCCAAGTTCAGGCTGAAGTTGAAGAACGTGCGCGTAAATTGCAACAATATCGCGATATGCTGATTGCGGATGGTATTGACCCTAACGAATTATTGCAATCTTTAGGTTCAGCGAAAGTTGCAGGTAAAAGCAAACGCGCTGCCCGCCCGGCAAAATATCAATACACTGACGAAAACGGCGAACTTAAAACCTGGACCGGTCAGGGTCGCACACCAGCAGTAATCAAGAAAGCAATCGAAGAGCAAGGTAAATCTTTAGACGATTTCCTGCTGTAATCATTTATAAGTACTGAATACGAAAAGACCCCGATAACTATCGGGGGTTTTTCTTTGGTAACGCATATTGCAAAGAGACAACAGATATGTCGCCATTTTTGCCTGCTCTCTGTTTTTTGTAAACAGAGAGCAATCATTACATTCTGTTATTTTTCTTCTGCTTCAATCGTTTCCTGCAGCCACTGCGCAAATTCCTGGCCTAAACCATCATGGCGTAAACCATATTCCACAAATGCCTGCATATAGCCTAATTTATTACCACAGTCATGACTCACGCCTTTCAGGTGATACGCTTCTACTATTTCTTTTTCCATCAACATCGCGATAGCATCAGTTAACTGAATTTCATTACCTGCGCCTGGCGGTGTTTTTTCCAGCAGAGACCAAATATCCGCAGAAAGGACATAACGGCCAACGACAGCTAAATTAGACGGAGCTTCAGAAGCTTCAGGTTTCTCAACCACACCAACCATAGGTGCACTATCCCCAGCCTTTAATTCCACGCCCTTACAATCAACAACGCCGTAGCTACTTACATTTTCAACCGGCTCAACCATAATCTGGCTGTGGCCTGTAATGGAAAAACGTTGCAGCATTTCGCTTAGGTTATCTTTCTTCAGATCGGATTCATACTCATCAATAATCACATCCGGCAGAATAACTGCGACAGGTTCATCTCCAACTAACGGGTGCGCGCACAATACGGCGTGACCTAACCCTTTCGCTAATCCCTGACGTACTTGCATAATAGTGACGTGCTTAGGACAGATGGATTGAATCTCTTCCAGCAGCTGACGTTTAACACGCTTTTCTAATATGGCTTCCAGTTCAAAACTGGTATCGAAATGGTTTTCGATAGAATTTTTAGAAGAGTGTGTAACCAGAATAATTTCATTAATCCCTGCAGCGATACACTCATTAACAACATATTGGATCAGCGGTTTATCTACCAATGGCAGCATTTCTTTAGGAATGGCTTTGGTGGCGGGCAGCATACGCGTCCCTAACCCAGCAACCGGTATGACCGCTTTTTTTACTTTTTTATTCACAATAGACATAAACAGCCTCTTATATACCGTTCAAATAATGAACTTTATTTATCTAATCAAGATAACCGCGAGAGTATAACGACTTTAACAAGAGCACGCTTGTCCCAACGTTACCGTTCAATAAAAAATAAGATAACTCCCTACATAGTAAAAAATAATACCGAAAGATGAGCATCACCTGAAACCAGCTTCATCTCGCGCTATCAGACTATTCTGTAGTCAACATCAGTCGTAAACGGCCGCCCCCTCCCCATATCTGGCATTGCCATGCTTCACACTGGTAATTTAACTGGTTGAGATAAGCCCCTTCAAGCGTGCCTAAAGGGACACCGCTATTTAGCGCAATCTGCTGTTCGTTAACGTTCAGCGTCGCATTTAGCCCAGCAGAAATCAGTATCAGCTGTTTCAACTGTTGATGGTAATACCCCACCAGTAAAGGAAAACGACCTTTCAGACTCGCCTGACGCAGCAGCTGGTTTACCTGCTTTAATAGAGTAGGCAGGTACGGTAAACGATGTTGCTGATCGGTCAAATGCTCCTGAAGTACCCCATTGAACAAGGTTCGAAGTAGTAACGCTGCCAGTGTCCCATTATTATTGACGCCCTGAGTGACATCAAGACAGTAGAACGCCAGCTCCGTCTCCGAAAGCGCGGCAATATCCAACACCAGCCCTGGTTGTTCCGCTGCCGTCAACTGACGATAGTTAACACGGCAACGAGCAAGTGTTTGCTGAACAGGCGGCTGTAGCTGAGTAAGCAGTTTGGTGACGGCTTCAGGAGATTGATTAAGGGAATCCATATCCTGCATGAGTTGATCCAGCTCATTCAGCTGTGAGGTGAACATATCAGGATACAGACAGGACATTACAGCTTCACGTAAACGTGCATAGTCACGAATCGGTTTCAGTAATACATCCTGAACACCAAGCCGCAAGACTTTGGCGATATCTGCCATCTGGCTGGTTGCGGAAATGATCAATATTGGCGTGTCGTTGTCTTTCAAGCGCAGACGTTCAAGGAACTCGATACCTCCCATCGTCGGCATCTTCAGATCGCAAATTATTAAATCGGGTTGGTAATGTTCAAGAATACTTAGTGCGTCTAATCCATTAATCGCCTCCTGAACGGAAGCCCCAAGAGAAGTCAGATAACCAGCGAGCACAGATCGAAAAACAGCCTCGTCATCAATGACTAAAATATGCTTACCCGCCAGTGGTCGTTCCATCAGTACCCCTTACTTCAAACACCGAATAATCACACCTGCTTTAGCGCCAATGTGCCGGATAGATGGCACACCTTGTCTTCTTCGCTACATGTTTAACTACATGCTGCGCGCCTCATTATGCCTCTCTCACGAGCGGCAACAATTCATCACGCATCTTTTCCACCGCCTTATAACCCGCCTCAATCGCCTCCTGCGCCCGATGAAAATCTAAGGTAGCAATCTGGGGACAATGCGGTTGTAGCAGCACATCCGGCGGATCGCCCGCCATCCGCGTCATCTTCAACCGATTTTCCAGAATCTGGATCGACGTACTCATTATCTCCATCGCCGTTGGCGAACTTTCCGCTGGCTGACGACGGCTTCGCAGTAAACGTTCACGAATTCTGCTACGCCAATCCTGCGGAACATTCTCCACATCAATGTCTGACGCCGTCGGTTTAATCGACAGCAAATCCTGATGATTAAGACTGGCATCGTGCTGGAGATCAACTGCGATAACAATGTCGGCCCCCATTGCCCGCGCCAGAGACACAGGAACAGGGTTTACCACCGCGCCATCCACCAGCCAGTAATCGTTAAATCGAACGGGGGATAGCAGGCCTGGCATACTGCAAGACGCCCGCATAGCCTGATGCAGGTCGCCTTCCGTCAGCCAGAGTTCACGCCCTGTGCTGAGATTTGTCGTCACTACGCCGTATTTAATATCACAGTCTTCAATCTGTGTTGTATGTAACAAATGCTTCACACTATTAAAAACACGATCTCCACGCAACAAACTACCACGCTGCCAGGAGAGATCCATCAATCGAATCACGTCCCAGTAACCAAACGCCCTCACCCAGCGATCCATCGAAGATAGATTGTTTGTGGCATACGCCGCGCCAACCAGTGCGCCGATAGAACAACCGGCCACAATATCAATATTTACCCCCATTTTTGTTAACGCATTAAACACACCAATATGCGCCCATCCTTTCGCTGCCCCAGATCCCAAGGCTATTCCAATTTTTTTCCGCTGCATGATCGATCCACCTGCCTTCATTTTAGCGTACATTGCTACACGTAGAGTTTCTTAGGTAACATATCGGCATCCTGCATAGTGATCTGTCTATTATCTATCAGTTTTTATCTTAAATTTTCTTCAGGAGACGTTGTGTCAGAATCTTGCCCCTGTTGCAGTGGGTTGCAGTATAACGCATGCTGTCAACCGTACCTCACGCATGCCGCAACAGCGGCTGAGCCCGCCATATTAATGCGATCGCGCTATACCGCCTATGTCAAACACAATGTCGATTACCTTATCGCCACCTGGCATCCCGATCTTCAACCCGAGCAATGGCGCGAGTCCCTCGCTGAAAGCTGCCAGAATTCGCAGTGGCTCGGCCTTACTATACTGGCAACGTCTCCCGGAAAAACGTCCGATGAGGACTATGTGGAATTCGCCGCACGTTATATATCGGAAACCGACAATCAGCGAACAGAAGTGATGCGAGAGCGCTCACGCTTCCTTCGCCAGCATAATCGCTGGTACTATATAGACGGCGTTCATTTGCAGACCGGCAGAAATGAACCTTGCCCGTGTGGTTCCGGCAAGAAATATAAAAAGTGTTGCGGACAATAGAACACAGGCAGTCGCCCACGCGGCTTTATTGCTGCGTTACCATAAGATCGTTATTTTAGTTTTTGGACAGGATCCACACGCTCATGCAATCCCAAAATATACAAAGAAAAGTATTACGAACCATTTGCCCCGACGCAAAAGGGCTCATCGCGAAAATTACGAATATTTGTTATAAGCACGAACTGAACATCGTGCAAAACAATGAGTTTGTCGATCATCGCACGGGGCGCTTTTTCATGCGGACCGAGTTGGAAGGGATTTTCAACGACACCACGCTGTTAGCCGATCTGGATAGCGCGCTTCCCGAAGGATCTTCTCGCGAATTAACTGCGGCTGGCCGTCGTCGCATCGTCGTTCTGGTGACGAAAGAAGCCCACTGTCTGGGCGATCTGTTGATGAAAAGCGCCTATGGTGGTTTGGATGTCGAAATCTCTGCCGTCATCGGCAACCACGATACCTTGCAGACGCTGGTCGAGCGGTTTGATATTCCTTTCCATTTGGTCAGCCATGAAGGACTGACTCGCGAAGAGCACGATCAAAAAATGATCGCGCAGATCGATCAATACAAACCCGATTACGTCGTGCTGGCGAAATATATGCGCGTTCTTACACCAGCGTTTGTTCAGCACTACCCGAATCAGGTGATCAACATTCACCATTCGTTCTTACCCGCCTTTATCGGTGCTCGCCCGTACCACCAGGCTTATGAGCGCGGAGTAAAAATCATTGGCGCGACGGCACATTACGTCAACGATAATCTGGATGAAGGCCCAATCATCATGCAGGACGTCATTCACGTCGACCATACTTATTCAGGCGACGACATGATGCGTGCAGGCCGTGACGTTGAGAAAAATGTCCTGAGTCGTGCGCTGTATCGCGTGCTGGGACAGCGTGTTTTTGTCTACGGTAACCGCACCATTATTCTGTAATTGGTTGATCGGGCATCTTTTTGTATAAGGATGCGCCGAAAGGAATAAAAAAACGGCAACCGCATTTATTTTTGATATATACCGCTTTACAGGGGCGCGTCATTTGATATGATGCGCCCCGCTTGAAGCGAAAGCTTCTTGCAGCAAGGCCAGTGGTGGGGTTCCCGAGCGGCCAAAGGGAGCAGACTGTAAATCTGCCGTCACAGACTTCGAAGGTTCGAATCCTTCCCCCACCACCATTTCAAAGTAGTACTTCTGAATTACATCCCAACACTAAAGCGTCAGATTCCCATCAGGGGAAGGTGAGAACCTTCGACCAAGGTTCGACAAAACCGGCATGGTTTTGAGCAACGCGCAGCGTTGACCCGCAGGGTGAGGTGCGAAGCACCGAATTATCCTTCCCCCACCACCATTTCAAGTAATACTTCTGAATTAAATCCCAACGCTAAAGCATCAGATTCCCATCAGGGGAAGGTGAGAACCTTCGACCAAGGTTCGACAAAACCGGCACGGTTTTGAGCAACGCGCAGCGTTATTTCCCCACTCGTACTCGCACCAATATCAGGCGCTATATAGAATGGGGGGAATATAACCTTACGCCTTCCCTTTCCAGCGCCCAGGAACATAAGAGAACACGGGAAGCTGCCACGACCAGCGAATTGCTGCCAGACGCACGGCCAAACCGATAGTGAATGACGCCAGCAGGTTAATATCGTGATTAATATTAAGCGACTTTAGTCCCAGATATAAAAGTGCGACTAAAAGCGAGACGCTGGCGTACAGCTCTTTCTTCAGCACCATTGGCGTACGGTTGCAGAAAATATCACGCAATATTCCACCGAAAATTCCGGTTACGATACCCGCCATCACCACCACCGTCGTTGAATAATTCAGTTGCAGTGCGACGTTGCAGCCAATAACCGTAAACGCAATCAGCCCCCTCGCATCCAGCACCAGAAAGAGTCGGTGCAAGTGGTGCATGAAGCGCGCAATGATAATCGTGAAAAGACCCGCACCAATGGTGAGGTAGATATAGCCGGGATGTTGCGTCCAGCCGATGGGATAATTACCGAGGAGAATATCGCGAACGGTGCCACCGCCAAGCGCGGTGATAAAGGCAATCATGCCTACGCCAAAAATATCCATATTACGACGTCCAGCGGCCAGCGCCCCGGACATCCCTTCAGCCGTAATCGCGATCAGATAGATGTAAGTCAGCACACAAGTTATCCTGTGAAATGTGCCACTCCCTCTGTCCGCTTTACCTGAGAGTTTACGCAGCAGTGCTGCTTGCCCCTTCGGTGGGTTGCATTGCAACCTCTCTCCAGTTGGCTTCAATGGAATTCGCAGTTAGGGTAGCCTGAGCGATTATGGGAGTTTGCGCCTTCGGCGGAGCGTTATATACCCTAAATAATTCGAGTTGCATGAAGGCGGCGACACAGTGAATCCCCAGGAGCTTACACCAGTAAGTGACTGGGGTGAGCGAGGAATGCCAACGCACATGCAGCTTGAAGTATGACGGGTATACGCCCTCTCTCCTGCGAGAGAGCGGAGTATAACGGTCGACAAGCCTCGTGTTCAACTGAATATAAGTGAATCTTATTTTTAACGATTCTCATCTGCGCCAACCGTCTCTGAAGCCACAGCAATAAGCCCATCAACGCCGTTAGAAAGTGCCGCCTCACCGTGACGGCATCCCTCATTTTCTGCTACCATCTGGTCACATTTTTTAGCGAATGGCAGCGAACATGAAATTTGTATCTTTTAATATCAATGGCCTGCGGGCGCGCCCTCATCAGTTGGCCGCCATTATCGAACAACACCAGCCGGATGTGATCGGGTTGCAGGAAACCAAAGTCCACGATGACATGTTTCCGTTAGAGGATGTCAGCCAATACGGCTACCACGTTTATTATCACGGACAAAAAGGTCACTACGGCGTCGCGTTGCTGTGTAAAACGCAGCCCATCGCGGTTCGTTGCGGTTTCCCAACGGATGAAGAAGACGCACAGCGCCGGATCATCATGGCTGACTTTGCCACCGAGCACGGCACGCTCACGGTCGTTAACGGGTATTTCCCGCAGGGAGAAAGCCGCGACCATCCGGTGAAATTCCCCGCCAAGACGCGCTTTTATCAGGACCTCCAAACCTATCTGGAACAGCACCACAGCGCGACACAACCGCTGATCGTGATGGGTGATGTCAATATCAGCCCTACCGATCTGGATATCGGCATCGGCGAAGAGAACCGTAAGCGCTGGTTGCGTACCGGTAAATGTTCTTTCCTGCCGGAAGAGCGTGAATGGATGGCGCGTTTGCAAGGCTGGGGGCTTATCGATACCTTCCGTGCCGCGAATCCAGACAGCAACGATCGTTTTTCATGGTTTGACTACCGTTCCGCTGGGTTCGATGACAACCGCGGCCTACGTATTGACCTGATTCTCGCCAGTACTTTTTTGGCCGAACGCTGTGTCGCTACCGGGATTGATTACGATATCCGAGGGATGGAAAAACCGTCCGATCATGCACCGATCTGGGCACAGTTTTCGTTGTAGACATTTTCGCTGTAGAAATAGTACGTTGTAAAAGATCGTACGTAGTAAAAATAACATCACCGCTGTGCATCAAAGCCACAGCGGTGATTAAAATAGGTAAAAGTATTAAGCGTAGTGCTTTTTTATCACCGTTATTGCTTAACCAACTGCCATATCAAATTGTTCGTTCCCAGCGTTTGCTTGTCTCGCACGCATTGCAGAATCACCCCGTCGACCTTTACCACCGCGCCCTCAGAGTAGTTCCGGTTTTCATACACGCAGCAGCGCAGGCAATTGTTATTTTGCTCACGTACCGTGGTCCCAGCGCCCCACACTTCCGGTGGAACAGGAACAACAATATCCGTTCCGCCACGATTAGCCTGTGCCAACGTGGGCAGCACCAGCATCACACTGGCGAAACACAAAGACACTAACGATTTCATTGCTCCTGCTCCTTCGCTTTTTTAGTCTGAGGCTTACGCCGTTTTGAGGCACCCGACGCCGGTGCAGAAAGCCCTTTAAACGCCCTCACCGCGCCGTTCTGTTTTGCTTGCTGAATCAGCTCCTGCAAGGAGTGGGTCAACGGTTGCATAAAATCCTGATAGCGACATTTCTTCTCGCTGATTTGCGTCAACGTCGCTTCCCAATGTGCTGTCATGTCAGGGTGCGCCGCGCTCGCAGGCAGTGAGTGAATCAACGCCCGCCCCGCTTCACTCGCGTGAATATAGCGGGCTTTCTTAAACAGAAATGTCCGTTTAAACAATAGCTCGATAATACCCGCGCGCGTCGCCTCAGTTCCTAATCCATCGGTCGCCCGCAGAATTTTCTTCAGTTCTTTATCCTGCACAAAACGCGCGATGCCCGTAATCGCCGACAACAGCGTGGCATCGGTAAACGGCCGCGGCGGCTGTGTTTGGCGCTCAACCACCTCACCGCGTTCACACAGTAACTCATCACCTTTTGCCACCACGGGCAGCGGAGTCCCTTCATTTTCTTCGTCCCGCTCTTTGCCACCTAACAACGTGCGCCAACCGGCTTCGGCCAGGAACCGCGCTTTGGCAATAAATTTACCACCCGCAATATCCAGTTCAATGACACACTTGCGAAACACGGCGTCCGGACAGAACTGCATGATGTACTGCCGCGCGACTAAACCATACACCTTGCGCTCATTCTCCGTCAGCGAGGCACTTGCACTGCGGGCGGTGGGAATAATCGCATGGTGAGCATCGACCTTACCATCGTCCCAGCAGCGATTACGTCGATCCACATCCATGACCGGCTGTGGCAACAGATCGGGTTGGTATACGGATATCGCATTCAAGACGGCATGACGCCCGGCAAAATGCTCCTCTGGCAGATAGCGACAGTCAGAACGCGGGTACGTAATCAGCTTATGGGTTTCATAGAGCTTCTGGCACACGTCCAGCACCTGCTGCGCACTCAGCCCGAAACGCTTCGCCGCTTCGATTTGTAATGTCGACAGCGAATAAGGCAACGGCGCGATTTCTGATTCCCGTTTATCATTATAGCTGGTGACAATCGCGGGCTGGCCTTCGATACGCTTGATGACATGATCCGCCAACGAGCGATGCAGCAATCGCCCTTCTTCATCCTGATAAGGTTCACAGGATTCGCTAGGCTGCCACATCGCGACAAAACGCTCATCGGCAGGCGTCACGATATGGGCTTTCACTTCAAAGTAATCTTTGGAAACGAAGTTTTCTATCTCTTCATCTCGTCGCACCACCAGCCCCAGCACTGGCGTTTGCACGCGGCCAACCGACAGCACGCCGTCATAGCCCGCATTGCGCCCTAATATCGTATAGGCGCGGGTCATGTTAATGCCGTAGAGCCAATCTGCACGGGAACGCGCCAGCGCCGATACACACAAAGGGATGAACTCTCGGTTCTCACGCAGACGAGAAACGGCACGTTCCACCGCCTGTGGGTTGAGATCGTTAACCAGACAACGACGTACCTGCTGGCGTTTTTCTTCCGGCAGCGAAAGATATTCCAGCACCTCATCCACCAGCAGCTGACCTTCACGATCGGGGTCTCCCGCGTGAATTACTTCGGTGGCATCATTCAGGAGCTTTTTTATGGCGTTGAGCTGCTTACTGACAGAGGGTCGCGGCTGCAACAGCCATTTCTGGGGAATGATCGGCAGATCGGCAAGCGACCAGCGAGCATAGCGCGCATCATAAACATCTGGCTGCGCCTGCTCCAGCAAGTGCCCCACGCACCACGTCACAACATCATTTTGACCGCAGGCAATAAAGCCATCGCCGCGTCGATGCGGTTTGGGTAACACGTCTGCAATCGCCCGCGCAAGGCTGGGCTTTTCGGCAATAAAAAGTCGCATTATTCACCATCAAGCAGACTGGGCATTTCCCGCGTAACTCGCGGGAAAGCACGCTGTAAAACGGGGTGGAAATCGATATTGTTCAAGAGATGACGATCAGAAGTAGTGAACAAACGCGTCGGTATCAAGCGGCGTGACCGTCGTCGAGGCCTTGAGCACGGGCGTCCCCAGATAGAGGAAACCGACGATTTCATCCTGTTCACGGCAGTTGAACGCTTCACGCACCAGCGTATTGTGCGTCCAGGCACCGCTACGCCAGATACCGTTAAAGCCCTGCGCCAATGCCGCCATCTGCATGGCCTGAACCGCACAGCCTGCGGAGACAATTTGCTCCCAGAGCGGGACTTTCGGGTTCTCTTCGCAATGCGCAACAACGGTGATAATCAGCGGCGCGCGATAAGGTGCCTGACGCGCTTTATCGATACCGGCATCGTCCAATCCTTCCTGCTGCGCTGCACGGGTCAGTAGCGAACTAAAACGATCCAAACCGTCATTTTCGATCATAAAAAAGCGCCACGGCTTCATTGCGCCATGATCCGGCGCACGCATACCGGCGTGGATAATGTTATTCAATGCGTCACCCGTCGGTGCTGGCGCGGTCAGGCGCGAGGCCGAACGACGATTCAATAGCAATTCAAGAGCATCCATCGCACATCTCCTGTCTGGCAATATAATTTCTGCGGTACAACCTATTTCTACGGTAGAAACGACTGAACGGCAACGTTGCGCGCCACGTTAGCACAAGTAGAAGTTTTGTTACAAGATAACCCCGACAGGGCGCGCTCCTACGGTGATTTAATGCTGACTTTTTACTGTCCGCTCATTAGGATACTATCACTCCTTGTGCTTCATCACTTGCCAGAGGGCGAGTTGAAGGACGTAGGGCACACGCTGTTTACCCGTTCATGGAGATATCATGCGCACATTGTGGCGAATTTTTAGCGGATTTTTTAAGTGGACATGGCGTCTGCTTAATTTTATCAGAGAATTTATTCTCAATATTTTCCTTATTGCTCTGATTTTAGTGGGTGTTGGGATCTACTCACAGGTAAAAACGACGCCTGAAGAAGCCACGAAGGGTGCGCTGCTGGTCGATCTGACGGGCGTGGTCGTTGATCAACCCACCGTTAACAACAAATTGCGTCAATTAGGACGCGAATTCTTCGGCGCATCGAACAACCGTCGCCAGGAGAACTCACTGTTCGATATTGTCGACAGTATTCGTCAGGCAAAGAGTGACGACAACATCACGGGAATGGTGCTGGATCTCAGCGACTTTACCGGTGCCGACCAACCGTCTATGCAATACATCGGTAAGGCGCTGCGCGAATTTCGCGATAGCGGCAAACCTATTTATGCAGTCGGCGACAGCTACAACCAGTCTCAATACTATTTGGCCAGTTTTGCCAATACGGTGTCATTGACGCCACAAGGCAGTGTTGATCTGCACGGTTTCGCGACCAACAATCTCTACTTCAAGTCCATGCTGGACAAGCTGAAAGTGACCACCAATATCTTCCGTGTGGGAACCTATAAATCAGCCGTTGAGCCGTATCTGCGTGACGATATGTCACCTGCTGCGCGCGATGCCGATGGCCGTTGGATCAATGCCCTGTGGCAGCAGTATTTAAATACCGTTTCCGCTAACCGCCAGATTACACCTCAGCAGCTCTTCCCGGGCGCGACCAGTATCCTTGCAAGCCTGCAGGCCGTTCAGGGCGATACCGCACGCTATGCGCTGGATAACAAGCTGGTCGATGAAGTGGCATCACGTTCCGTGACTGAGCAATCGCTGGTTAAAGCGTTCGGCTGGAATAGTCAGAAGAACAACTTTAATTTCATCAGCATTTACGACTACACCATCAAACCACCGGTACAAAACAACAACCAGATCGCGGTTGTGTTTGCCAATGGCGCAATCATTGATGGTCCGGAAACGCCGGGAATGGTCGGCGGTGATACCACGGCGGCACAAATCCGCGCCGCGCGCCTCGATCCTAAAGTCAAAGCGCTGGTATTACGCGTCAATAGCCCCGGTGGTAGCGTTACCGCGTCGGAGCTGATTCGCTCAGAACTGATGGCGCTCCGTTTGGCGGGTAAACCGATCGTGGTATCCATGGGCGGCATGGCGGCATCAGGCGGCTACTGGATCTCAACGCCTGCGAACGCAATCATCTCCAGCGCCAGTACGCTGACCGGTTCTATCGGTATTTTTGGCGTGATTACCACGTTCGAAGATTCGCTGGAAAACCTTGGCGTCCACACGGATGGCGTAGCTACCTCGCCGCTGGCCGATCTGTCGATTACGAAATCACTGCCGCCTGAATTCTCGCAGATGATGCAGTTGAGTATCGAACGTGGTTATAAGAACTTCGTCGATATCGTGGCGCAGGCGCGTAAGAAAACGCCTGAGCAAATCGATCAGATCGCGCAAGGTCACGTCTGGGTCGGTAGCGATGCGAAAGAAAATGGTTTGGTCGATCAGATCGGCGATTTTGATGATGCGGTGAAGAAAGCCGCTGAGCTGGCAAAACTGGGGCAATATCAGTTGAACTGGTATGCCGAACAGCCAGGTCTGCTCGACACAATGCTGAATCAGGTGAACGCTTCCGTTTATGCCCTGCTGCCCGTTGTCGTCCAGTCTATGCTGCCAGCGCCGGTCGCACAGCTGGCGGAAGTCATGCGGTCACAGCCGTCCATCATGAATAACCTGAACGACCCGCAGAACCGGTACGCATTTTGCCTCAACTGCGGAGAAGTCCGGTAGCAGTTACATCGGCCGCCCATATATACCCTAAATAATTCGAGTTGCGTGAAGGCGGCAACTGAACGAATCCCCAGAAGCTTACACCAGTAAGTGACTGGGGTGAGTAAGGGAAGCCAACGCACAAGCAGCTTGAAGTATGACGGGTATAGCCCGGTAGTAATAGTCATTACTTATGATGATATTATCGGGCTACTTTTCCCTCTATAATTCTCGGTTTAATCCTGACTCACACCACCATGCGAAAGAAATCCATTTATGTCGCCTACACGGGCGGTACCATCGGTATGCAGCGCTCCGCCAATGGCTATGTTCCGGTATCCGGTCATTTACAGCAGCAGTTGGCAAAAATGCCGGAATTCCACCGTGAAGAGATGCCGTCGTTCACGATTCATGAATATGACCCACTGATTGACTCGTCCGATATGACGCCAGCGGATTGGCAATCCATCGCGGACGATATTCAAAACCATTACGATGACTACGACGGTTTCGTGATTCTGCATGGTACTGACACGATGGCGTTCACCGCATCCGCGCTCTCGTTTATGCTGGAAAATCTTGCCAAGCCAGTTATCGTGACAGGGTCACAAATTCCGTTAGCGGAATTGCGCTCAGACGGCCAGACCAACCTGCTGAATGCGCTGTATGTTGCGGCTAACCATCCGATTAATGAAGTCGCCCTCTTCTTCAATAACAAACTGCTGCGCGGCAACCGCACCACCAAAGCCCACGCGGATGGCTTTGATGCCTTTGCCTCCCCCAACTATCCGCCGCTGCTGGAAGCTGGTATCCATATTCGTCGGCTGGCACCGGCCGTGGAATGCAGCAATTGTCCTCCGCTGAAAGTGCATCACATTACGCCGCAGCCTATCGGGGTGATTACGATTTACCCCGGCATTTCTGCTGATGTCATCAGTAATTTCCTCCGTCAGCCGGTAAAAGCGCTTATCCTGCGCTCCTACGGCGTTGGCAACGCGCCGCAAAGCCCTGGGCTGCTGCATGAATTACGTGAAGCCTCTGCACGCGGTATTGTGGTCGTTAACCTGACACAGTGCATTTCTGGGCGCGTGAACATGGGCGGCTATGCGACAGGCAATGCGCTGGCGAATGCGGGCGTTATCAGCGGATTTGACATGACCGTCGAAGCCGCATTGACCAAGCTGCATTACTTACTAAGCCAGCAAGACTTAAGCGCCGATGACATTCGCCAGTTGATGCAGCAGAACCTGCGCGGGGAATTGAGCGATAACGATTGAGTCAATCACGGAGTAGATAATGAAAAAAGCATTACTATTAGTTGATCTGCAAAATGATTTTTGTCCCAGTGGTACATTAGCGGTTAATGAAGGCGATCGCGTCATTGAGGTGGCTAACCGCGCTATTGAAGCCTGCGTCGCCGCTGGCATCGCGGTAATTGCCAGTCGGGATTGGCACCCCGCTAATCACGGCAGTTTTGCGGTTAATGCAAATACCAAAATCGGAGAACTCGGTGAGTTAAACGGGTGGCCACAGATTTGGTGGCCGGTTCACTGTGTACAGGGAACATCCGGCGCTGATTTTCATCCAGCACTGAATCAGTCGGCTATTCAGTGGGTAGTGCAAAAAGGAACTCAGTTGGAGATCGATAGCTATAGCGCTTTTTTCGATAACGGACATCGGGTGAAAACCGAATTGGATGCATGGCTACACGCCAATCACATCACTCATTTGACGATTCTTGGGCTGGCGACAGATTATTGCGTCAAGTTCAGCGTGCTGGATGCGATTGCTCTGGGCTATCACACCGAAGTTTTGGTGGATGGCTGTCGTGGCCTGAATCTTTCGCCTGATGACAGCGAATCGGCATTCAGGGAAATGGCACAGCGTGGGGCGATCCTGACGGATATGACGCAGTTTCTTACTACGTTATCTGCCGCCCACTAACGCAACGGCTACTGACAACAAATAGCGGCAGCCGTTGCGGCTGCCTGCTTATGTTTTACGCGTTGGGTTTCAGCGTAATAATAGCGTCAGCGATGTTAAACTCGCGTTTCAGCTCCTGCTTACTCTTCATCACGATTTCGCCATCAGTGCCAATCGTCATGTGCTCAGCCTGTTCGTTATAGCGAGCCTGCCACATCATCACCATTTGCAGACAGTTTTCTTTCTGCTCAGCCGTCAATGCGACACCATCTGGCCATTTGCCCAGTTCCACCGCCGTGACTAACCGTTGGTAAATTTCTGGCGTCATAACGTCGATCAGATCATTGAGTTCCATATCCGGTTTCTGCTCCGAGAAAGGTCCGATTTATTCTTACTGGGTTCTTGTGCTAAAAGCGTCTTTAATAGCTGAATCGTTTAAAGCAATCTATCATCTAGCCTATCGCCGTCGCATCTATCACAGACAGATTACCCGTCAACGCGTTCGCCATCAACGTCGTCGATGAAACTTAGTGAAGCCGAATTCACGCAGTAACGTTCGCCCGTGGTTTTCGGACCATCAGGGAACACGTGGCCTAGGTGCGCATCACACTGCCCGCAGCGGATCTCGATACGGCGCATATTGTGTGAATCGTCTTCCAGGTAGCGAATAGCCTCTGAAGAGATCGGCTGATCAAAACTCGGCCAGCCACAACCGGAGTCGTATTTGCTGTCGGAATAAAACAGCGGAGCCTGGCAGCACAGGCAGTGATAAGCGCCAGTGCGCTTGTTATGCAGCAATTTACCTGAAAACGCAGGTTCCGTACCACGTTGCTGGGTGACATAGCGCTGCATCTCTGTCAATTCAGTATTGTCGGACGGGGTACGCGAAGCGGAGTCGTTAGTCATAGAAGTCTCACAGCGGGTGCTATCAATTCAATTAATCATTGATTATAACAAAAAATTAACAACCTAACAGGCTGTTCTGGCCTAATATTAGGAATGTTATTAGCATCAATATTTAATTGTGATGCACATCACACATTGAGATTACACAGGCTTTATATGATGCATTCCGCCCTCATATCAGGCTTAGATGTTACTTAGTTACAGGGTCGAGCGGTTTTCGCACAAAGTTTGGTCATAGGTTTGACTTACAGCAACTATTGACACGATTCCGCTTGACGCTCAGCAAGGTTTTTGTAATTTTACAACCAACCTTTATTCACAAACCAATAGCTGGTGGAATATATGACTATCAAAGTAGGTATCAACGGTTTTGGCCGTATCGGCCGTATTGTTTTTCGCGCTGCGCAAGAGCGTTCTGACATCGAGATCGTTGCAATCAACGACCTGTTAGATGCTGATTACATGGCGTACATGCTGAAGTACGACTCAACTCATGGTCGTTTCAACGGCACCGTTGAAGTTAAAGATGGCCACCTGGTTGTTAACGGCAAAACCATTCGTGTTACCGCAGAGCGCGATCCTGCAAACCTGAAGTGGAACGAAGTCAACGTGGACGTTGTTGCTGAAGCAACTGGTCTGTTCCTGACTGACGACACTGCACGTAAACACATTGCTGCTGGTGCGAAGAAAGTCGTTCTGACTGGTCCATCTAAAGATGACACCCCGATGTTCGTTATGGGCGTAAACCACAAAACTTACGCTGGTCAGGAAATCGTTTCTAACGCATCTTGCACCACCAACTGCTTGGCGCCACTGGCAAAAGTTATCAACGACAACTTCGGTATCGTTGAAGCACTGATGACCACTGTTCACGCAACCACTGCAACACAGAAAACGGTTGATGGCCCGTCTCACAAAGACTGGCGCGGCGGCCGCGGCGCAGCACAGAACATCATTCCATCTTCTACCGGTGCTGCTAAAGCAGTAGGTAAAGTGATTCCTGAGCTGAACGGCAAACTGACGGGTATGGCGTTCCGCGTTCCTACCCCGAACGTTTCTGTTGTTGACCTGACTGCACGTCTGGAAAAACCAGCGTCTTACAAAGAAATTTGTGCAGCAATCAAAGCCGCTTCTGAAGGCGAGCTGAAAGGCGTTCTGGGCTACACCGAAGACGAAGTAGTTTCTACCGATTTCAACGGTGAAAAACTGACTTCCGTATTCGATGCTAAAGCCGGTATCGCACTGAGCGATAACTTTGTGAAACTGGTTTCTTGGTACGATAACGAAACAGGTTACTCAAACAAAGTTCTGGATCTGATCGCTCACATCTCTAAATAAACGTCAGCGATGATTCTGTGAAAAAAGGGCGACGTAATGTCGCCCTTTTTTATTGTTAATTGCAGATTTCTTTTTACCACGAAAAACAATCAAAAAAAGGCACTATCATGCATAACACAATTTTCTCGCTCCCCGTCACGAAGCAAATTAGCGCCGCCCTCACCCAGCGTCAGTTGGACCAATTACCTATTATCGTCGTTGACCATCCTGAAGTTCGCGCGGCAGTCGCCTTACAAGGTGCTCACCTGCTTAGCTGGCAGCCAACAAACGAAGAGCCGGTGCTCTGGCTGAGCGACAATACGCCTTTTACTCATCGCGTTGCGATTCGCGGCGGTGTCCCGATCTGTTTCCCTTGGTTTGGCCCTTTCGCCGATCCTAACCATGGTTTTGCCCGTCTGCTGCCGTGGGAATTTACCGCCCACAGCGAAGATGAACACGGCGTACAGCTCACGTTCACGCTGCAAGACAATGAAGAAACGCGCAAGAGCTGGCCGCATGCGTTCACGCTCATCGCCCGCTTCAAGCTGGGCAAGGAGTGTGGCATTGAACTGGAAGCGCATGGCGATTACAGCATTACCAGCGCGCTGCACACCTATTTCAATATCGGCGATATCCGCGATATCCGCATTGCGGGTCTGGGTGAGACATTCATTGATAAAGTGGATCAGGGCAAGCTAGCAACGCAGCAAGGCGATCTGGTCTTTACCGACCGTACAGACCGCATTTATACCCAGCCGCAAGACACCAGTGTGGTACATGATGCAGTGCTGAAACGCGCTATCGAAGTGCACCATACGCACCATAGCGATGTGGTGTCATGGAACCCCGGTGCAGAGCTCTCTCGAACGATTAGCGATATGACCGATGAGGGCTATAAAACGTTCGTGTGTGTGGAAACTGCGCGCATTAATCAACCGTTTGTCGCATCCGCCAACGCGCCAGCGCGTCTATCGACGGTTATCCGCATTAAGAAATAACCACAACTATCTATACCCTTAGCTATAAGGTGTACGGCGGCTTCGCCATACACCCCTTCTGCAAATCCTTTTACGCCAATCCTTTCGCTTCCGTTACACCACGTCCAGATGCTGTTTACGCGTCGGCGGTGGAAAGGCCTGATCGAGCTGCACGATATCTTCCGTCGATAGCACCACGTCCAGCGCTTTGGCATTTTCCTGAACATGCTTCACAGAGCTGGCTTTAGGAATCGCGATCACGCCCGGTTGACGAATTGCCCACGCCAGTAAAAGTTGAGCAGGCGTGATGTTATGTTCACCCGCAATACGGTTCACCACCGGATGCGAGAATAATCCATCACGTAAACGCTCTGCCTGCGCCAACGGGCAATACGCCATCACCGGAAGCTGCTGTTGCTGACACCACGGCAACAAATCAAACTCAATACCGCGCGAGGCCAAATGGTAAAGCACCTGATTGGTCATGCAGCGCTGTCCGCCGCTTAGCGACCAGAGCTCCTGCATATCCTCAAGGTCGAGATTGGAGACGCCCCACTGGCCGATTTTTCCCGCCTGCTGTAATCGCTCCATCGCCACAATCGTATCCACTAACGGGATACCGCCGCGCCAATGCAGCAGATACAAGTCAATGCGATCGGTTTGCAGCCGCTTCAAGCTGCGCTCACACGCCTGTATCGCCTTTTCGCCTCCTGCATTGTGCGGATAGACTTTCGACACCAAATAAACGCGGTCACGCCGGCCACGTATCGCTTCACCGACGACCTCCTCCGCTCTGCCTTCCGCATACATTTCGGCCGTATCAATCAGCGTTAACCCAAGGTCGATCCCCGTTTGCAGCGCCATCACTTCCTGCGCTTTCATTCGGGCATCTTCGCCCATGTACCACGTTCCCTGACCGATCGCCGGTACGCGAGTGTCATCTGGAAAACGAATCGCTTTTGTCACGTGTTCCTCCCTGTTTGCTGTCAACGTAACGAATTTACCGTCAACCTAACATGGCATTCAGCGCACCATAAATGTGCAAATGGGGTGATATCACCCCATTATTGTACGGCAGATGCACTATGCTTACGAAGAGCATTAAAAGCGCTCACGAAAAGCATCAGAAGCGATAGCTGACGCCCGCGCTCATTAAGATGCTGTGGTTACTATCAACTATCGGGCTGTCTTTCATTTCGTCAGACAGACGCGTGTAACGGCCCACGGCCCAGGCGCTCCAGCTTTGGTTAATTTGATAACCCGCGCTCAGTTCAAGATACGGGGCCCAGCCATCGCCAGGGCTATACTGGTTAAAGCCAGAACGGGCTGACTCCTGTGCGCTAACGCCGTAGTAATACTGGTTCATGTTTTCACTGAACCAGGTGGCACCGATACCGGGAGTGATACTCAAATCGCCCATTGAGAAGCGGTAAAGATAGGCGGTATCCCACGCAAAGCCGTTGCTGTAATCCAGCGTATCCCCGGCCAGCACAGTACGAATTTCACCCCAGTCGGCAGTATGACGATAAGCCGCACCCGCCATCAGCGTACCGCGTCGTTTGTCCAACTGCTTCATACGCAGATCGTCGCTATCTCCCGGCTTAAACCCTAAAGGCAGGTAGTACGCCGTTAAAGAGAAACGATTTGCGCCGTCATTCCACAGGTAGTATCCACCACCCAGCCCGCGGAAATAAAAACTTTCACTTTCATAATTCAGTACAGGAAGCGGATAAACATCATTATCAACACCACGGTATACGGACGTTGAACCCGCAGCGCCAAGGCCCAGAGAGACATCTGCGGCATAGGCTGAAGGCAGGAGCACAGCACCAGAAATCAGTGCGGCCAGCACACATAGTTGAGGTTTTTTCACAGTTTTCTATTTCCTATTACAGATAAATATCATGAAACATGATAAGCCAATTACACACGTTCGCGTTCAGGTTATATAAAAATAACATTAACGAATAACCTAACTATTCGATAGGTTTTACGTGCGCTAACGTCGGTAATAGGCAGTGTCCTTAAGGCTGAACGCCCATTCTCTATAATGTTACACGGGTTTTCCTGAAAGTGAGTCCTTGAAATATCTTAAAAATACGTCTGTGGACTAGAGGAAATTTTACGGATGCAAACTACGCTTTAATACAGAAGGTGACGTCTTCCTGACCAGCCGGTATGAATAAAATCACGACGCCCTGATGCGACAAGTTGGCATAAGGGTTGCTGGACTCAGGAGATTTCTTCTTTCGGAGGGCAATACATTAATAGGCATATATTCCACACGCTCTCTTAATCTGTGCTAATCGACGAAGGACGGGCATCGCTATGAACATATTTGATCACTACCGCCAGCGCTACGACGCTGCCAAGGACGAAGAGTTCACTCTGCAGGAATTCCTTACCATCTGTCAGCAGGATCGCAACGCTTATGCGAACGCGGCTGAACGATTGTTAACGGCTATCGGTGAGCCTGTAATGGTGGATACCGCCCAAGAATCACGAATGTCACGCCTATTCTCGAACCGGGTGATTGCTCGCTACCCTGCTTTTGAAGAATTTTACGGCATGGAAGAGGCTATCGAACAGATTGTCTCTTACCTGAAACATGCCGCGCAGGGATTGGAAGAGAAGAAACAAATTCTGTATCTGTTGGGGCCGGTCGGCGGCGGGAAATCTTCTCTGGCCGAACGCCTGAAAGCACTGATGCAGCGCGTACCGATTTACATCCTCAGCGCCAACGGCGAGCGTAGCCCAGTGAATGACCATCCGCTCTGCCTGTTCAATCCGCAGGAAGATGCCGCGATACTTGAGAAAGAGTATGCCATTCCACGTCGCTATATCGGCACTATTATGTCGCCGTGGGCGGCTAAGCGTCTTCAGGATTTCGGCGGCGACATTACCAAGTTCAAAGTCGTCAAAGTGTGGCCATCGATTCTGGCACAGATTGGGATCGCGAAAACCGAGCCCGGCGATGAGAACAACCAGGACATTTCAGCGCTGGTCGGTAAAGTCGATATCCGCAAGCTGGAGCATTATGCTCAGAACGATCCCGATGCCTACGGCTACTCCGGCGCATTGTGCCGCGCGAACCAGGGCATTATGGAATTCGTCGAAATGTTCAAAGCGCCAATCAAGGTGCTTCACCCACTGCTGACGGCGACACAAGAAGGCAACTATAACGGCACGGAAGGCATTGCCGCCCTGCCGTTCAACGGGATTATTCTGGCGCACTCCAATGAATCCGAATGGGTGCAGTTCCGTAACAACAAGAACAATGAAGCGTTTCTTGACCGCGTGTATATCGTGAAGGTGCCGTACTGCCTGCGCGTATCCGAAGAGGTCAAGATCTACGACAAGCTGCTGGATCACAGCGAACTGACGCACGCCCCTTGCGCGCCTGGCACGCTGGAAACACTGGCCCGTTTCTCCATTCTGTCACGTCTGAAAGATCCCGAAAACTCCAGCATCTACTCCAAGATGCGGGTTTATGACGGGGAAAGCCTGAAAGACACCGATCCGAAAGCAAAATCCTATCAGGAGTATCGCGATTATGCGGGCGTCGATGAGGGAATGAACGGCCTGTCGACCCGCTTTGCGTTTAAGATTCTGTCGCGCGTCTTTAACTTCGATCACAGTGAAGTTGCGGCCAACCCAGTACACCTGTTCTACGTGCTGGAGCAGCAGATCGAGCGCGAACAGTTCCCACAGGAGCTGGCAGAGAAGTATTTAGAGCACCTGAAAGGCTATCTGACGCCGAAATACGCCGAATTTATCGGTAAAGAAATCCAGACCGCCTATCTCGAATCCTATTCCGAATACGGCCAGAACATTTTTGACCGTTATGTTACCTATGCGGATTTCTGGATTCAGGATCAGGAGTACCGTGACCCAGATACTGGCCAGCTGTTTGACCGCGAATCGTTAAACGCCGAGCTGGAAAAAATCGAGAAGCCTGCGGGCATCAGCAACCCTAAAGACTTCCGTAATGAGATCGTCAACTTCGTCCTGCGCGCCCGTGCCAGCAATAGCGGCCGGAATCCAAACTGGACCAGTTACGAGAAGCTGCGTACGGTCATTGAGAAGAAGATGTTCTCCAATACGGAAGAGCTGCTGCCTGTGATTTCGTTTAATACCAAAACCTCAACGGATGAACAGAAAAAACATGACGACTTCGTCGATCGCATGATGGAGAAAGGCTACACCCGGAAACAGGTTCGTTTGCTATGCGAATGGTATCTGCGGGTGAGGAAGTCATCATAATGACGCACGATGCTAGCAGCAGCGTTTGGGGGAAACATGGCCTATTTTATTGACCGACGACTGAACGGAAAAAACAAAAGCACGGTGAACCGCCAACGCTTTCTGCGCCGCTATAAGTCGCAAATAAAACAGTCGATTTCCGAGGCCATTAATAAGCGTTCGGTGACCGACATCGAAAGCGGGGAGTCAGTCTCGATCCCCAATGCAGACATCAACGAACCGATGTTCCATCAGGGCCGTGGAGGACGCCGCCACCGCGTCCACCCGGGCAACGATCATTTCGTACAGAATGACAAAATCGAGCGGCCACAAGGAGGTGGCGGCGGTGGTTCCGGTCAGGGGGACGCCAGTAAAGATGGCGAAGGCGAAGATGAATTTGTCTTTCAGATCTCCAAAGATGAATATCTGGACCTGCTGTTTGAAGATCTGGCGCTGCCGAACCTGAAGAAGACCCAGCATCGGCAGATGAACGAGTACAAAACGCACCGCGCTGGGTACACTGCTAACGGAGTCCCTGCCAATATCAGCGTGGTACGTTCGCTGCAAAACTCGCTGGCACGTCGTATGGCGATGACAGCAGGTAAACGGCGCACGCTGCATGAATTGGAAGAGTCACTGGAACAGCTGGCGCATACCGAACCCGCACAGTTGCTGGAAGAGGAACGGCTACGGCAGGAAATTACCGAACTGCGCCAGAAAATCGCCCGCGTGCCTTTTATCGATACGTTTGACCTGCGCTACAAGAACTACGAGCGCCGGGCAGAGCCGTCGAGTCAGGCCGTGATGTTCTGTTTGATGGACGTGTCCGGCTCGATGGATCAAGCGACAAAAGACATGGCGAAGCGCTTTTATATTCTGCTGTATCTGTTCCTCAGCCGAAATTATAAAAACGTCGACGTCGTCTACATTCGCCACCACACGCAGGCCAAAGAGGTCGATGAACAGGAGTTCTTCTACTCTCAGGAAACCGGCGGCACCATTGTCTCCAGCGCGTTAAAGCTGATGGAGGAAGTGGTTCGCGAACGTTACGATCCGTCGCAGTGGAATATCTACGCGGCACAGGCCTCGGATGGCGATAACTGGGCCGATGATTCACCGCTGTGCCACCAGATTCTGGCAAATCAACTTCTGCCGATGGTGCGTTACTATAGCTACATTGAAATCACCCGGCGTTCACACCAGACGCTCTGGCGCGAATATGAAACGCTACGCGATAAATTCGATAATTTCGCCATGCAACATATTCGCGATCAGGATGATATCTACCCTGTCTTCCGTGAACTCTTCCGTAAACAAACGGTAGGGCATTGACCCTTCTCGATCGGCCAGTTATCTGTTAATGATTAATCGTTAGCTGGCTGATTTTTTCTCTCTGGGCATTTTTCTATAAACATGTATTTAAAATACATGTATTATAAATAGCATTATACCTGCACAGAGAATCGCTTATGAACATTGATAAATTCAAACACCAGCACAACGAAATACTCGAAAGCATTGATATCCTGCGTCAGCTATCCCGGGCCGGTGTGACAGAGAACGCCAATGACATCGCCCGCGCCATCGTCGCTATGAGCTCAACCATCAAGCTGCACCTTTCCGCAGAAGATCGCGTGCTGTACCCTTCGCTTCAGCGTAGCGGTGACGAGCAGTTAACGAAGATGAGTCAGCATTATCAGAATGAAATGCAAACCATTGCCGCCGATTACGATGCGTTTTCCCGTCGCTGGAATACGGCTTCGCAATTGATGGGTCACGACAGGGATTTCCGGGCTGACGCCAATAACGTGTTGCGTAAGGTCTATGAACGTATGCAGCGGGAGAATCACGATTTTTATCCCCGCATTGAAACGGCCTGAGTGGATTAAGCACGTTTGACTAAAGGGCGGAAAATCTCTGCTCCGCCCTGTTGATTAGCGCCTTCATGCAACCTCGCCACGCCATTTTCCTTCGCATTATCGTGACATTGTCACAAAGATAACGCTTTCTTTCCGCCAGTGTGCGCATTACCCTGTCGAACCCATAAAACATAGATTTCTGCTTTTGTTATGCAACGATTTGTTCTGATTTTACTGACTCTGGTTCTACTCGGCCCTCTGGGCATCGACATCTATTTACCGCTTATTCCCGCTATCGCCGTGGCACTGAACAGCCCTGAATCGCTGATTCAATCCACCGTCGCACTGTTTATTCTGATCATGGGATTAGGCCAACTGCTGGCGGGGCCGCTAGTCGATAAGTATGGTCGCCGCCCTATGGCGCTGGCTGGCGTGATTATCTATCTCGTCGGTGCGATCATGGCTGCGCTGGCTACCAGCGCCACGCTGTTCATCCTCTCACGCCTTTTTCAGGGACTGGCCGTCTGTTGTACCGCCGTCGCCATTTTCAGCAGCGTGCGTGACAAACTGAACGGCGACGATGCCGCTAGAACCTATGGCTTTCTTAACGGCACGCTGAACATTGTGCCGGCGCTGGCGCCGCTATTAGGTGGGCTTTTGGCCGAAGCCTTCGGCTGGCGAGCGCCCTTCTGGTTCCTTGCGGGCTACAGCATTTTGGTACTGGCACTCGTCATCCGCTTCCTGCCCGAAACGCGCCCAGACTCAACGTTGCCCGTACACGGCTTACCGCTGCGCCAATACACACGTCTGTTATCCGATCGCCAATTTCTGGGATTCGCCTCAGTCAACGCGGGTGCCATGGGGATGGCATTGACCTATGTCACCTTCTCTCCCGTGGTATTGATGAACGAGGCTCAGCTCACGCCGCTTGAGTTTTCCATTGCCTTTGGCGCAAACGGCTTTTGGATCATGCTGGTTAGCTTCTTTGCAAATCGCATTATTCGCAAAGTCGGCCGACCGCGCTGTCTGGCTATCGGTAGCCTGCTGATGGGTGCTGGGTTTGTTTCGCTGCTGAGCGGCGTCGTTCTCTTACCCGAAACGATGCAAGACACCTGGCCGACCTACATGCTGCCCGTCGCGCTGGCCTGTGCCGGTCTGGCATTTTTGATCGGGCCGTCCACCAGCTATGCACTGGAACCTTATTCCAATGAGGCGGGGATTGCGTCGGCGATGGTAGGATTTGTGCAGATGGCGGGCGGCGCAGCGCTGGGCTTGATGGCTATGGCGCTCCCTCTGCCGTCAAAAGTATCACTGGCGCTGGTCATGCTCTGTGCCGCCCTGCTGGCAATACGCGCCCGCCTGCTTACGCGGCACCACAAGGGCAGCATTACGTCACTGCCCCGTACGTAGTTCAAAGCTAAGCAGTTAAAAAATAAGTAGTTCCAAACTAGCGAGCATACCTTTCCACGGACAAATCATCGGCTTCAATCTCCGGTGATTTGTTCGACAGAATATCCGCCAGCAATTTCCCCGATCCACAGGCCATCGTCCAGCCCAACGTGCCATGTCCCGTATTCAGGTACAGATTTTTCAGCGGTGAGCGCCCTACCAGCGGCGTACCGTCCGGCGTCATCGGACGTAATCCCGTCCAGAATGTTGCTTGCTCAATCGGGCCACAATGGGGATACAGATCGCGCACCACCATTTCCAGCGTTTCACGACGCTTAGGATTCAGCTCGGTGTTGAAGCCCACGACCTCGGCCATTCCTCCGACGCGAATGCGACGATCAAAGCGAGTAATCGCTATTTTATAGGTTTCATCCAATACGGTAGAAACCGGTGCCAAGGCATCATCCGTCAGCGGAATTGTCAGTGAATAGCCCTTCAGCGGATAAACCGGAATATCGAACCACTGACGTAGTAATCCGGTGGAATAGGAGCCGCAGGCCATCACATAGGCATCTGCCACGATCATTTCATCGTCGCACTGGACGCCCGTAACACTTTGCCCTTCCACTCGCAGCTGGCGAACGTTACGCCCCAGTTTAAAGATGACACCGGCATCGGCAGCCATCGCCGCCAGTTGGCAAGTGAACAGCTGGCAGTCGCCCGTCTCATCATGCGGTAAACGCAGCCCGCCAGTCAGTTTTCCCGCCACGTGCCCCAGCGCAGGTTCAGCCGTGGCCAGCTCATGACGAGTCAGTAATTGATACGGTACGCCAGCCTCTTCCAGCACGGCGATATCACGTGTCGCGTTTTCATACTGCTGCTCAGTGCGGAACAATTGCAGTGTTCCACCTTGCCGACCTTCGTACTCAATACCAGTATCTCGCCGCAGCGCTTGCAAACAGTCGCGGCTGTATTCCGCCAGACGCACCATCCGCGCTTTATTGGTTTTATAGTGGCGCGCATCGCAGTTGAGCAACATTTTCCACATCCAGCATAGCTGTGCTGCCGTGAAGTCCGGTCGGATGGCCAGCGGTGCATGACGCTGAAACATCCACTTTATCGCTTTCAGCGGTATGCCCGGAGCAGCCCAAGGCGCGGCATAGCCGGGGGAAATCTGTCCGGCATTCCCGGCGCTGGTTTCCAACGCGGGCTCCGGCTGTCTGTCGATCACGGTAACATCATGCCCTGCCTGCGCAAGATACCAAGCGGTACTCACGCCAACTACACCACTTCCCAGAATCACAACCCGCATGCTACCGCTCTCCCTTTCTCTCCACTAAAGACCGTCTAATCTTCTAGAAAACTATTTATTTAATGGAATAAAACACCAGGTAACAGGTGAAATTGAAGACCACTCTAGCAGTTGGGAGGGAATTGTCACCCGTTTCAACGATAACATTTATCTATTATTCGACCTTATTGAATGAATCAAATTATTGATGGAGTACAGAATCAGATCGCCAACACTCTCTTTTGTATTTACTAAGAAAAGAAAAACCAGGCTGTATTAATAAGCCCGTTATCTACCTCAAAGACGGCAATACTTTCTATAGGCTCAGCTGAAAGCCCATGAATTAACTCATGGTCAAATACCTTATTGCCTAACACGGTGCGAGATACCAATTCCGCTCTCAGTTTTGGGTTGTTGAATCGGTTATTCACGTAAAACTCTCTCAGCGCCTCTTTTCCTACCATCGACGGTGCTTCTGCCGGTATTCGGTATGCTTTGAAATCAGGTGCAAAACATGACACGAATGCATCGATGTCATGTTCGTTATAGGCCTTAAATTGTGCCGCTACGGCCGATTCTGGTGACATCATTTTTCCCCACTATGTGTTTTCTACTGTGCCTGAATAAATAAGTTGTGTGCCAATTATCAAGAAATCAGGAAGGCTCGCGGTACGATTTATCTGGGTCTCAGAGCGTTTTCCTCTACAATGTACTTTCCAGCCCGCTTATCAGGTTCATTCCCATGCAAAGACTGACTCAGAAAGACATGACTGAAATTGAACAACGTCAGCTTAAGACGTTACTCGATCAGGCACGAAAAAAACAGGACCGCACGCTGACCAATTCTGAGAGCAATCATATTAAAGATGATTACATCGATAAACTGATGAAGGAACGTGAAGCCGTAGCAAAACAGGCGAAGGCCGAGAAGAAGAAAAATAAATTTAAACCTGATTCCTCAGCGACATATGAATGGTCAGCCAGTACAAATCTACGGGGCCGCCGCTAGTATTTACGTCAACGGTCGTTTGTGTTTCTGGTTTAACACTCATTACAGAAAAGATGTCGAACTGCTGTTGCTCGCACACCTTGACTCAACGCCTCCAGAGATACAGAACGGATCATTGGGGGGAATGTGAGCGAAAATCACGGAAGGATTAAAGATGTCACTCGGCAACCGTTAGGCAGCCGAGTGACGGCGTCATTTCTTTACTTTAAGAGCGCATGAGGGGATACGTGCTGCTGTTCCAAACGAAAATGCTCTATCGCCTGCGCTAACGACATAGACTGATCTTCCAGCGAACTGGCAGCAGCCGACATCTGCTGTACCAGCGCGGAGTTTTGCTGCGTCACACCATCCATTTCATTGACGGCAATCGTGACCTGACTAATGCCTTTCGCTTGCTCATCCGATGCCGTGACGATCTCACCGATGATACTTTGCACCGAGTTGACGGCGTGTGTCATGTCCTGCATGGTTTTACCGGCATCGTTCACCAGTTTAACGCCGCTTTCAACTCGCTGGCTGGATTCCTCAATCAGTGCGGCAATTTCTTTCACCGCGCTGGCACTGCGCTGTGCCAGGCTGCGAACTTCCGATGCCACAACGGCGAATCCTCTTCCCTGCTCGCCCGCTCGTGCCGCTTCTACTGCGGCATTCAGAGCAAGAATGTTGGTCTGGAAAGCAATGCTATTAATCATGGCGGTAATATCGCCAATCTTCTTCGCACTCTCATCAATCTGCGACATCGTCTGAACCACCTGACTAACCAGCGATTCGCCGCGCTGAGCAATCTTCGTGGCATTTTCTGTCAGCGTCGTGGCCTGATGGGCATTGTTGGCATTGTGTTTCACCGTTGCGGTGATTTCTTCCATACTCGCCGCAGTTTGTTCCAGCGCAGCAGCCTGCTGCTCCGTACGCGATGCAAGATTGAGGTTACCACTGGCAATTTCTGCTGCGCCTTGTCGCACGGAATCACTGGCGTCTTTGATCTGTCCGACCACCTGACGCAGCTGTGACTGCATCGTATTCAGCGCGAAAAACAGGCTATTACGATCGTTGGGTTGCACGTCAATCACATTACTCAGTCGACCTTCCGCAACAGCTAGCGCAATGGTGGCCGCTTCGCGTGGTTCACCACCCAGTGGTTTAAGCACTTTACGGCTGAATACCCAGCCCAGCAGCGCGCTCACCAACAGGATACTGATCACCATCATGATGACGGCATTCATTAACTGGCGTTCAGAAGCAGCCATCACCTGACTCACAGGGACAACAATGGCCAAATGCCATTTATCTGTGCTGTTGCCGATAGTAATGGGTTGCCAGGTAATCAACGCTTCTTCACCAAGAATGGCGTCGTCGTGTTGTACCACTGAGGACGTGAAATTATCCGTCGGCCCTTGCCAGGCTTTGCTCGTCTGGGATTTATCAGGATAAGAGATGACTTTACTTTCACTGGATAGCAGCATCGCGTAGCCGCCGCCTTCCCAAGGTTTAATCTGGTTAACTTTTTGCTGTAATGACGCAAGGGAAATGTCTGAAGTCACGACGCCCCACAGTTTACCCTGACTGACAATCGGTGCGGCGACTGACGTCAGCAGCGTTGGAACGCCGTTGTAAGCATAGGAATAGGGTTCGATGAGCGTATCTTTCTGGCTTTTTTGCGGCAACAGATAGTAATCGCCTTGGCCGGGAGTCAGGTAGGACTGCAGGGGGTGCATCTTGTAATTGCCAGCCTGATCGCGGTCGACAAACCAGGCGTAGCGGCCTTTAGGTGCCTGACCCGGCTGATCGGCAAACTCGGCGTCACGACCGTCAAACACATTCTCTTCAAAAATGACTGAAATCGAGAGGTACTCTGGGTTATCCCGCAGGGCATATTCCGCCATTTTATCGACCACTGCGCGGTCTTTAATGCCTACGGCGGGCAATGCAGCCAGCCCTTGTCCGAGGTTATGTGCCACATCCCGGGCGTAGTTGAGTTCCTGTTGAATTCTTAATGCTTCACTTTGGGCTATCTGCTGTAAGTAGCGTTCGGCCAGAGATTTTTGTTCTTCACTAGACTGCCAACTGAGCACCCCAATGGTGACAGCAAAACCGAGTGCGATGGTTAATGCGCCAGTTAGCAGCACTTGAGCGCGGGTACTCATTGTTTTTTTTTGTATTAATTGTTTGGCCATTATGGCTCCCCTAGAGTTGATACTTATCGTAATCAACATTCCGTTGCAATGAGCTCCTACTATTTGTTTATCGGCGTCTTTTTTTTGAACTTTAGTTACACAGATGTGAACAAAAGAGTGGCATTAGGGGGCCGGTGGTTGCTGAGATGTACTTGCCCTATTTCATCGGGTTAATGGCGGTCTGATGGAGGGTTCGGTTCCAGAGTTTTGTGCATGTTAAAACCGGTGATTTGGAAGCCATTTTTTTCATATAACGCCTTGGCAACCGGATTATGTGCAGCCACTCTCAGCCCGATTTCGCCAATATCTAGCGCCATGAGTGCGACGTCCATCGCGGCAAGCGAGGCTTTACCGAAACCACGACCTCGCCACGCGGGCAGAAGGCAAAAATCAGACACCCAGGCTGCGTTTTCTTTCAGAACGACCCACAAGTAGCCAATGATGACGCCTGCATTATCTGAGGAATGAATGCACCATAACTTATTGGCTCTCGTGTGAACGCCCTGCGGTAGCGCAATATCGATCGATTGCGTGGCGATCGCCCTCGCCTTTTCCGCGTCATATCCCCGGGATTCTTGTAGATCCTGAGCATACTCAAGAATAAAAAACTGGCGATATTCGGGGTAATCCCCTTCGGCCATATCTGTTAAATTTACCATTGTGTTCACTTTCCCAGTTCGGAGTGATGACCAGCCTTGCTAATCGAGATTCATCACATCATTTATTATCAACGTAATCAATAGAATGGCACAGATTGCGCGGCTCCGGTAACACAAAACGGAACCGCGCAGAAACGTCAGGATGGGGTTTCAGATGCCATTTTGGCCGTACGTTCACGGGCGGCAGACGAGCAGACAAAGGCCAGAACCACCATAATAAGCACCGGCAGCATGGCGATGCGTAACCCTGCGACCTCGCCAAGGAAGCCCAGTGCAGGCGGACCGACGAGGAAAGCAAAGTAGCCCAATGTTGCCGCAATCGTGACGCGAACGGCGCTGTTTTCTCCGCTTCCTGCAGCGGAAATGGTGAGCGGGAAGCCAAGCGATGCGCCGATACCCCAGAAGATAACCGCAGCGGCGGCCAACAACGGCGCATTAGAGAAAATGACCAGCGTCAGCCCAAGTGCGGCAGAGGCGGCACTGAAGCGGAGCATATTGACCTTGCCGAAGCGATCGACAAAGTACCCTCCGGCAAAACGCCCCAGCGTCATACCAGCAGTGAATCCGACATAAACCAGCGTCCCCGACGTGTGACCAAAGTTGTGACCATCGATCATCAATAGTGGCAACCAGTCGTTGGCAGAACCTTCGGCAAGCGCCATCGCAAGAATAACCACGCCGAGAATCAGCAAGCGACTGTCTTTAAGTTCATTGAAGACCTGCGTCTTGTAGTCTCCCTTTTCCTCTTGCTCAGAACGGGCCAAGTCGCTCAGCCACGGCATTTGGCGCATCAGCACAATCGCGGTGAATATCGACAGTGCTACGGCCACCACAAAATGCAGCGTAGTATTGATATCGAACGCCGTCATTGCCATCCCTGTCAGTGCGCCGACCAGCGTTCCCAGGCTAAAAAAACCATGCAGCGTGGTCATCAGACTTTTATTCAGATGCTGTTCAAACGCGGCTCCTTCAATGTTGATGGCGATATCAACCAGGCCGACGCCCGCGCCGAAAATCAACAATCCCATAAAGGCGCTGGGCGTGCTTTGAATCGAAAGCGACGCAGCAAGCATAAGTAGCCCAAGCAGAAGCAGCAGGAACCCACCGGCCATGGTTTTACGAATGCCGAGAACGTTAATGACTTTACCTGCCCCCAATACGCCGAGCATGGAACCACATGAAAAACCGAACAGAATCATGCCCATCGTTTCCGTTGAGGCATTCAGAACGTCACGTATAACGGGAGTTCGGGTCACCCAGGTTGCCCACGTAAAACCGGGGATGAACATCAGCCCGAACAGTGCAAATTTATTGATAGCGGGTTTTGTGGTCATGGTTCTCGTCGTCTTTATTTAAACCAATTCGTACATATGTACGAACAACTATCGCACGAATATACACCGTTTTGCACCTGTTTCATTAGGTTCTTTTTTAATGGGAAGATGCCTGACAAGATCGCGTCGGACAGAGTCAAGAGGTCAGTTTGATTACCGTATTAAGAATGTCTTCACGGCTGACGGCTTCATTATTGAGATAGTTATGAATCGTATATCCTTCAATCATCGCATCCAGTGAACACGCGGTTGCGATACTGAAATGGAGGTGAAGCGATTTTCTGCTGCGCGTCATCCACTCCTGCAATATCAGCCGATACTCTTCTTTCCGCGATGCCAGCGCGTACAATTCAAAACTTAACGTCAGGTGACGCGGCGTTGCCCAGATGTCTCCACAGATCAGGTCAACTACCGCTTCGCGCGCGCTGTCGATATCCTTTGCCTGCTTGAGGCGAACACGGAATGCGTGTGAGATCCCATCGACCATATAAATGAACGCGCTGCTCAACAGCAATTCAATACTGCTGTAGCGATAGGTTAGCGTCCCCGGCGACAATCCGGCCTGCTGCGCTATTTTTCGGTAGGTTGCCCCTCTCACGCCGTGATCCAGTATGACTTCCAGCGCGGCCTCAAGAATTCTGCTTTGTGTATCTTTGCCATCATGCGTTGCATCGTGTGATGGTGACATCATCCTGTTTCCCCTTAGCTGGCAATCCTGACTGTCCTAACGTTTATAACAAAAAAAGCCGCCAGTGAGTGCGATCCCACTGGCGGCTTATGGTAAACGAAAAGCGGCTTAGCCTCTCAATTTACTGTGATATTCGCCTTTTAAGGTATTGATTTCAGCCAACACCGCTTTGGCTTCGCTCAGTTTACCAGCATCCGCCAGAGCCTGTGCGCTGTCCACTTTTTGCAAAATCTTATCCAGACCTTCCACATAGGCTTTTCTGTCTGGGCCATCGGCAGACTGTTTAGCGAAATCAGGCGGCACCTGCGTTTTAGCATGCTCAACGTGCTCACGGAATGTGTTCAGCGCGGTTTTCAGCGCGGCAGCATCGTCCGCTTTAGTGGCGGCGGTATAACTTTTCTGCATACCGCGCATGTCTTCCGACGTGGTGGCGTTTGCCAAAACAGGAGTCAGCAAACTACCGGCCAACAGCACAGAAAAACAGATCTTGGTCATTTTATTCATCTTGAACTCTCGCTTGTGTTCCACAGCACGACATACTCAGAGAATCTGACCACCACAAACCGGCCAGCCCAATATTGCTCTTGTTATATTGCGTCCTACGCCATAGCCCGCATCATGCAGCAATGACTATGCTAATTTTATGGTTATTATCGTAAAGATGTTAAATTATTTTTAATCGTTTCGTTACTTTTAATTGTATAAATGTAAAAAGGCTTACCGCGCGACGCCGGTAAGCCTTTTTATCAACACAATTTTTATCGCTAAAAAAGGCAAACAACCTTCGTTCAGCCGCTAGCTCTTAATTCAATTGATAGTCCAGCGTGATGTCGGCTTTGAGCACTTTTGACACCGGGCAGCCCACCTTCGCTTTTTGTGATAATGTGATTTCATCAATACTCGACCGTCTCACCGTACTGTGCAGCACGATTTTGGTATTGTTCAAAACATTAACGGTTTGTCCTGAAACTCGAATGGCTAAATGGCTTTGCCAAATAGTAGATCACTTGACGGGAACTCAGTCCGAGTGTGCGATCTGATCAATCGCCAAATCAAATCACCAACCGGACTGAGCGATGCCGATCATAGCAGCAATTCCTGATAAAGAACGAAGACTAATGCGTAAAGAAGCCCAACAAACATGCGATAAAAACCATTCCAGACTGCTCTGTGCCGTTCGCTCATCCGTTGGAAGATGGATAAAGTAGTTTACTTTACAGAATATTGAAGGGCTAAAGAACCTCAAGTCTGGACAAAAACCTCGCTGGCCAGTCACGGATATCTTGCATATTTTACCGCTTCTGGTTCGGTGCTCTCCTCAAGATTTTGGCTGGCTGCGTTCCCGCTGGAGCACTGCGTTGTTGGCACTTATTGTTAATCGGCTTTTTAATATAGCGCTCTATCCCACCACGTTGCACCGCTACCTGAGACGAGCGGGCATTGTTTGGCGTAGAGCCGCGCCAACACTGAGAATCAAAGACCCGTATTATGAGGAAAAGCGGCTTGCCATCGAACAGGCCGTCTCTCGGAAGCTGGCGACCCATCTGGTATTTTATCAGGACGAAGTTGATATCGACCTGAACCCGAAAATCGGCGCGGACTGGATACTTAAAGGGCAACAGAAACGTATAACTACACTGGGACATAACCAAAAGTATTATCTGGCAGGGACACTTCGTTCGGATACGAGGCGGCGCCATTACATCGGCGGCAGCAAAAAGTGTTCTGATTTATTGATAGTGCCTTCAATTAGTAGAAAATGTAACTTCCGATGAGCGCACCGATAACTTTTTCATGCAATTCAATCGAGCGTGAGAAACAGATTATTTTCCGAGCCAGACGTTTAATGCGCGTCCTCAATGTCAGGTTGTTACGCTCAATACATTGAGTGAAGATTTTACCTATCAGATGCTTATTCTTCGAAACTACTCTGACATAGCTGCCCACTCATCACTGGTTACCATTCCGATGCTAAACGGTATAAGGAGTGCCAATAACTCACGGCAGGCTTTACTGCTGACAAAACTCCATTGCTCATCGAGACTGACAACGGGGACAATGAACATTAACGCTGGCCATGAGAAAACCTTAAAAGCGAGCATTACATATCACAATCTACTAATTGGAGGAATTGCTAGGTTAAGTAATTAAAATATCGCTATATTATATTTCACGCTTGGCTGCTTGGCTTTAAGTTAGCAAATTATCTAATGGAATCACTTATTAATAGCAACTCAGATCACACATTTGAAATTGAAACCTTGCTTTATTGCATAGTTTACCCTATTACATACAGTATAATATTTATAACTTTCGCATTACTCACGTTACATTTAAAAATAGAGGACTTATGGTAAAGATAATATCCACTTCAGAGAGAAACACCCCTCCCAAATGTAATTTGGATTTTCCAGAAAGAAAAAAAACCTTATCTTCCAATGTAAATGAAAAATCCGTGGAAAATATTTTTCGAATAGAGAATACGCAGACCTCAATGTTGTACAATATTGTTAATTACAAAAAATTGAATTTTAGGAAAAAAATAAATTACCAAAGCATAGATAAAAGCTAAGTAATTAATGCTGGAAGTTATGTGTATTGTGGTGGGATTGATGGGTTTCCTAAAAATAATCTTGGTGTATCACTCAATGAATTGGGTGAGTTGGTTTTAATTAAAGGTAAAAGCCATGATCTCATTAAAGGGATGTTTAAAAAATACAAATCAAAACACGCTACTCAAATGGCGAAACTCACCGACGCTAACTACAACATTAAGTTTAATCACCTTTATGTTAATGCCAATGGTATGCTAATTGGTGATGAAAAAGATAGTGAGAAAAGTTACTCTATAAATATAGTTAATATACCGACTAAAAGCGATGAAAATGAACAATCAATAAAAATATTTTTTGTAGAGTATAAAAAAAACGAAGATGATAGTCTAAAATTTAAAATAGATGATGAGCATGCTATATCATTACGATTTGTAAAAAACAACTTAATGATTGAATCACTGCAACACGCGGACAAAAAGAATGATTTTACAATACTTGATTACACGATACAACTCCCTCTAAAGAAGGGGTGCTGTGTTAAAAGCGTTAAAAGAATGGAAAACGTTTTACAGATAGAAACGCTCAAAAATAATAAGACAAGAATACATTATCTTGACCCTAAGCATATTTCTATATGTAATCTACGCGCTAGGCATCTCAGCCATAAACCCCCACAAGGTTTTTCATCACATTTTGGTAACGATCCACATGAAAAATATCATGCCGGACAGCCATTTTCTTCAGACCGGAAAGGGAATTTTAGCAGTAAACACATTCCTCTATTTCCCTCAACTGTCGATAATTTCAGATTTCATCTTAAGTCAGGAAAAGAAAACATATATCAAGGAAATAAAGGTCGTGCCACAATTGATTTTATCAAAGGTGTGGATTTAGGTATTAACGGAATTATCACTACCACATCAGGGATAGCTAAAAATACTAAATTACGTCAATCTTGCCGCAATGTTAAAGATAAAAATGAAATATTAAGCTATATGCAGGCGCGCACTAATTCGTCATCTAATGTATTGACAGATATTTTAGGGAAAAGAGGTCAACTTGATTTAGGGGATTCGTTAATCGAGGTGACTAAAAATCTTAAAACCAGAGATGAAATTACTCTGCAAAGTATCGACCGGATATCTGGTTTTTTTGGCATCGCTGCTGGGGGGATACCATTTAGTCCTGGATGGTTTGCTGGCGTGTTGGGGGAGTTCTCCGACACACATCATTTTTTATTATCCAAGAAAAAGGATGGGAATATTAGTATAGCATTTTCGAATAAAACTAAGAGCGGAGTTATCGGTCTTGCCGGTACTGGCCAAGGGTTAGAAAAAGCCTTTCTTAATGCAGGTTTGGTAGATTATATGACAGTGTTACCTGCTGAAGCAAATTTCATTCTGGCTATGAATCGCAATCATATCCACAATTTTACTTTCTCATTATCACCGGAGAATTTTGAAATTTTCGCCAAACAATTTAATATAAAAAATAAAAACTCAAGCTTAAATGAATTTATTTTCAATAACTCAGAATTAAAGAGTATAAAAGAAAAAAATTTAGTCGCTATGCTAGAAGCGAAAAGTGAGCTCAGGTTACAGTATGGGAGGATGATTAATGAAAATACCTACATGGTGATGCCACGTACTGCTCTGGGGGCCAGAGCTGCTATAAATTTATTAAAAATTAATTCGACGACTGAATCTGTTATTAACGAAAATAACAACCTCACCCAGTATAGTAGCATCGACATTGATGGGTTAGTTCCCGAATGTGATGTCTTCAGAGAAGCGAAGATCATGCCTATTCCGATGGTTCAGGGGAATGAACTCTGGTGTTTCCCCTTACCATTGCCCGAAAAATCCGTAGCGCTTAAATCTTACAGGCCTGCCCTTGGAGTTAAAATTTGTAAAAAGAAACCAAACAGAGATATACCACCATTAAATGATAAAACTGGAAAATATAAAAAAAATGACACTGATAGCAATTATCGCGCCAGTTGTTTTTTGCGTGACTTTGAGAAAATACCCTTGATAATGAAAGAAAAAAAAGATGGTTCCATGAATAAACTTAATAGATTAGGGGAAGAAGGAAAAAAACATGATATTATGAATGAATTTATAATGGAACTAGGTAGGATAAAAAAGGCGATGACTTCTCAGGAACGAACAAGTCTAAATAAAAATTGCAAAATTAATGTCATTTCTCATTATGAAAGGGTAAGTTCTTTAACCGAAGAAAAAACCTATCGATTAAGAAAAATAGAAATACGGCGCATAGGTTCGTTTTATCATGAAAATGCAACCGTACCGCTTTCAATCATTAGTTTCTCTAGTAAAAATGGAGTATTGTACAACGAATTCTTAGGTGAGATTGATTTTTTATATAAGAATTCTACTGATACCGAACTTTCCGGATTTGAGAAGCGCCTACAATTTCTTTATTGATATACTGCTGAGAAGGTGGCTTGTCCTATCGGCATCGCCAGTGAATGGGAATGCTGATAGGACATTGGGCTGCGGTGCAATTCAGGAATGTAAAATATCCCGTTATTGAGATGAAATATATGCGCAATAACCAATGGATTGCTGCACAGAAAACCGATTATAACCACTTTATTGTTGAGCACGTTGGAATGAACGATATTCCCGTTGAATTTACCGACGTAAAAGGTAATGTCCTCAGCGATACGCTGCCGCCGATGTCACAAAGTACCTCATCCGCTTACCTGATCACGGGTAACGTCCAGCTTTAATTCTCACTGCCTTGAGGGAGGCTGACGTCGCGCAGCGTCCCTCGTTTCCGCACATCATTACTGAAAGAGAATGCCTCGTTTTTATCAGCGTTTTCATCATATTATCTGGACGTCGTCGGCTGCACGTGCGTACACTTCCCGCTTCCCACTTTTTCTATTGCTCAAATATTTGTTAGTTTTATCACTTCTTTAAGCGTTTGATTCGCCATCATTCGCACTACAGTATACCCTGTCGCAGATTACACTCTATTTTCTGCTTTAGGCATCATTACAAAAGGTCTCTTTTGCGTGGCAAAATTATTTTTACGTAGTGGAAGTTTGGATGATTTTCTGGCGCTGGGTGAGAACGGGCAGCCAGTTTACGCATCAGCACTTCAATTGCGGGAAACGTTACGTCTCAGAAAACAGCAGCAGATTGCCGATTGCCTGGCGATTCCCCAACCCAACGAGCATGGCGACCGCATTGACTGGTATTCGCCGGTTGACGGTAAAGTCACCTCCTGGATTGCCGCGAGCGAAGAAGAACGAGAAAAGGCGCTGGCGTTACTGGAAACCTATCAAGCTGCGGTTGCCGACATCAGCCAGCGTGCGCAAAATGCAGAAAAAGCCGGGCAGAAACTTTTCGGTGTCCTGCTGGCAAAAGCGATACAGTTCCCTGGAGCGAACCACGTCTATCTGGTTGATGGCAAACCGGTCTTAACGTTCTGGGGCTTCGTCAATCTCGATAAGAAATCCCGTCTTGATGCATTGGACTGCCTGCGACCGCTCATCAAGGAAGCGGAACCGCTTTTTGTTGCCCCCCCCCCCGCAGCAAGCGCCCCAACATTACCGCTGGTTGAACCCGTTCCCGAGCCAGAACCCGAACCCGAACCACAGCCAGTCAGCCCACCGGAAGCCACCGAGCCAACGCCTGCGCCTGTCGCCGCTGCGGCAGCGCCTGTTCGCGCACCGTTCTTCCGCCTGTGGTGGCTGTTACCTGCCGCTGCGCTGTTAGCGATTTTGTCACTGCAAATACGTGGCTGCGTATCAGGACAAGACGACAAACCGACATCCGATGTAGCCGCGACGGTCAAGTCAGAAAAACGCGCCCTGCCTTCTTCTACTCCGGCTGAACCTGCGCCACCGCAAGAAAGCACACCCGTTCCGCCTGTCGCAGAAAAAGAGGTCGTGAAAGCCGCTGAGCCATCAGTTGCTACGGCACCGGTTGCTGCTGCGCCTGTAGCAGATGCGGCCAAACCGGAAGCGCCTACAGTCACGGAACCGAAAGAGCCTGCTGCACCGCCAGTTGAGCCCGTTGTCGAGCAAGTGCCAGCGATTCCTGCAGGCAAGGATGATTTAGTCATGCCAGCCGACGCGGTGAAAATTGGCTCCATCAAGTTCCTGAACGGCAACTGGCGCGTCATCGTTGATAGCAAAGCCCCGATTACCGGCAGACCGCCTAGCCTGCGTTACCAGATTCAAAATGGAAAAGGTACCGCGCGCATCACTCATGGTGACGGTGTCACGTGTCGCGCCAATATTGAGGCAGGATTAATGAGCTCCGGCAATCTGATCATCAACAGTCGTTCCGGCGCCCGCTGTTCCGATAATTCTCGTTTCCAAATGCCAGAACTGGTCTGTAAACAAGGCGCATCCGGCACCGCGGCGGAGTGTATTGGTCGTTATGATGCAGACACCGTTTTCCCGATGACGATAAAGCGCGAGAGTAAATAATCATGCTGGCGACGATTACCGATTATAAACAACGCATTACGTTGATTCAGGACAGCGGAATTCAGTTTCTGGATTTTGCTTTAAAGCCGCAATTTTCGGCTGAACAACCTAACCGCTATGTGCGCAAAAGTGCTAACGGCCCCCTGCTGCACCTGCTGTACGATGAGCAGTCGGACAAATTCCTGCTGCCTTCTGCAACGGGTATGCCGCCTGAAGTCGTGAAACCTGAGTTGAGTGTTTCGCTTGAGCAATCGCTGAAGCTGCTAGAGAACATTTGGCTGCCGCTGCCCTTCTTCCGCTTTAACCCGCCGCGCACCTTCATGGGCGGGCCGGATAACTGGGCGCGGATGCAGATTCTCGCGTTGGATAAGCCCGATCAGGACGGCAATACGCACCGCATTTGTCTGGCATTCGATACCAAAACCTATCCGGAAGGCCACGAGTACGAGTCGCTGGCACCTAATGCCAATGACATCAAAACTGGCGGGAACTTCGCACTCGCTTACCACAGCGATGAGCTGGGTGAATTCCTTGATGAAACCTGGGTCGACGGTTGGCTGCGCGAAGTTTTTGCCCAACAGGTCAAAAAACAGGAAAACCGTGACAGCCATGATGTGAAAGTGGCGCTCAGGGGCTTTGAGTATCAGGCACATTACCTGAATGTGTTGGATATGCTGGGCAACCAACTCGAAATACCCGAAATTCGCATCAATACCAGCACGCTACAGGAACCTGCAGTCAACGTTGACCTGATTTTGGACGTCGGTAACTCGCACACTTGCGGCATTCTGGTTGAGGACCATGCGGACGAAAGTAACGGCCTGAAGCAGACCTATGAACTGCAATTGCGCGATCTGAGTGAGCCACATTATCTGTACAACGAACTGTTTGAGAGCCGCGTTGAGTTCTCGCAGGCGAAATTCGGTAAAGACAACTTCTCCGTGGAAAGCGGTCGTGATGACGCGTTCATCTGGCCGTCAATCACCCGCGTCGGACGCGAAGCCAGCCACATGGCGCTGCTGCGTCAGGGAACGGAAGGATCGAGCGGTATTTCCAGCCCGGGCCGCTATCTATGGGACGAAGAAAGCTATGCACCAGGCTGGCGTTTTAGCCAGACGGATGCCCATTCGCAGACTGAACCGTTAGCGACAGCCATGCCGTTGACCATCATGCTGAATGATGAAGGCCAGCCGCTCTATAACCAGCCGTTGGAAGAGCGCCTACCGGTGTTTTCACCGCACTACAGCCGCAGTTCGATCATGACATTCATGCTCTCCGAACTGCTGGCCCAAGCGCTGATGCAGATGAACAGCGCCGCTCAGCGGTTGAAGATGATCCACAGCAGCGCACCGCGCCAATTACGAAATATCATTCTGACGTTGCCTTCCGCGATGCCGAAACCCGAGCGTGAAATTTTCCGCCGCCGCATGCATGAAGCGATCGCGCTGGTCTGGAAAGCGATGGACTGGCACCCGATGGATGAGGATTTCACCACGCCAGCCGCCAAGCAGCAGAGCCGAGTTCCGGTGCCTGACGTGCAAATCGAATGGGATGAAGCCACATGCGGACAGATGGTTTATCTGTATAACGAAGCGCAGGTGAACTTTGGTGGCCGTGCGGAAGATTTCTTCGCCAGCATGGCTCGCCCCGATAAAGAACTCGATGAAGGTGAACCCGCGGGCAAAACGCTGCGCATTGCCTCAATCGACATCGGCGGCGGCACCACCGACCTCGCCATTACGCAATATCTGCTTGATGACGGCGTCGGCAACAACGTTAAAATCATTCCCCGCCTGCTGTTCCGCGAAGGCTTTAAGGTCGCGGGCGACGATATCTTGCTGGATGTGATTCAGCTTTATATCCTCCCCGCGCTACAGACTGCGCTAAAAACCGCCGGAATGGCCAGCCCAGATGCGCTAATGGCGAAACTGTTTGGCAATGAAGGCCGTATGGACGCACAGCTCACGCTGCGTCAACAGATAACGTTGCAGGTCTTCATCCCGATGGGTCGCGCGATTCTGGAAGCCTATGAGCGCTTTGACCCGCTGGATACCAGCGCCGAGATCGAATCCACCTTCGGCGAATTGCTGGAACAGGCACCAACGGAAAAAGTGCTGGAATACATCAATACGGAAGTACAGCGCGAGCTGCCAGTCAGCGACAAAGTTTTCGATATTTTGCAGGTGCCGCTGATTCTTAAACTGAACAAGCTGCACGGCGAATTCCTGTCTAACAAAATGAACATCACGCAGAATCTGCGCCTGATGTCTGAAGTGGTATCGCTGTATTCATGCGATGTGCTGCTGCTGACCGGTCGCCCTTCGCGCTTCCCAGGAATTCAGGCGCTGTTCCGCCACCTGCAGCCGCTGCCGATTAACCGGATGCTATCGCTGGATGGTTATCACACCAACGACTGGTATCCGTTTAACAAACGTGGACGCATCGATAACCCGAAATCTACTGCCGCCGTCGGCGCGATGCTGTGCCTGCTGGCGCTCGATCTGCGCTTGCCGGGCTTTTACTTTAAGGTCGGTGATTTCCAGCCTTATTCTACAGTGCGCTACCTCGGCATGATGGACAGCAGCAACGCGCTGACGCTGGATAACGTTTACTACAGCGATATCGATTTGGATGCGCCGGATTTCGAGCTTGACCCGAAACTCAGCTTCCAGGTACGTGGCTCACTCTGCCTCGGCTTCCGCCAGTTGGACAACGAACGCTGGCCTGCATCCTCGCTCTATATGCTCTCAATTGTCGATCAGGATTTAGCGCGTAAAGTCGTCGGTGACAGTAAGCTGCGTGTCCGATTGGCCGTGACGAAAAGCGACGATCAAGACAGCCCCGAGCGCTTTGAAATTGCCGATGCGGTACTGGAAGACGGCACTCGCGTTCCGTCACATCATTTACGACTCAAATTGAACACATTATCCGCTAACGGCTCAGGTGCGACCCATTATTGGATCGATAGTGGGAGTGTATTTAAAAAATGAAACGATTAACGCCCAAACAGCTCTCTACCCGACTTCACGGCCAGCTACAGGCCGTCGCGCAAGGTGTTGAACAGGCCATCGACTGGGTTGACAGCACACGCCAGAACGCTCCGCGTCTGGATATCGAAGCCGACCGTCTTATCGTCAAACTGCGCCGTAATCACAATAAAGCGCAGCACCTGTCCGACGTGGCGCAGAAAGAGATCGCCATCGGCTTTTTTGGCCTGTCTCAGGCGGGAAAATCCTATCTGATCGCAGCGCTGGCCGGGGGCGAAAACGGCAAGCTGGAAACCTCGTTTGAGGGGCAACAGCTGGATTTTATCGATCATATTAATCCGTCCGACCGAGCAACCGCACTCGTTACGCGCTTTAGCCGACAGTCGGGCGTGAAGAACAAATCGTTCCCCGTTCAGCTGCAACTGCTCAGCGAGCTGGATATCGGCAAGATCATGGCCAACGCGTTTTTAAACGATCTCAATCAAGAGAGCACGTTTGAAGAGCTGGACGAGCGCCATATTGCCGAACACATTAAAACGCTGTTGATGCACCGTCAGCCAGAACCCGTTGAGGGGATGAGCCGCGATGAAGTCGTCGAACTCTGGGACTATCTCGCGCGTCACGATGTCAAACGGCAAAAACAGCTGGAAGCCCACTTCTGGCCGGTGGCGATTGAATTAGCGCCTTATCTCACCGTTGACGATCGCGCCCAGCTCTTCTCCGTACTGTGGGGCGAGCTGAATTCGCTGACCACTGCATATCGTCATTTCAGCCACACGCTGCAACACCTGTCCGGTACGCGCAAGCTGTTAGCACCGTTGCGAATACTGGTGGATGATGAGTTAAATCCGGCAGACGGTCTGATCGACGGTTCGGCGCTGGAACGCTTACACAGTGCCGACGATCCCGGCGTGCTGGTGCGGCCGGTTCAGAATGGTCGCGCAGGGAAAACAACGGAGCTTTCGCTGGCTGAATTAACAATGCTGACGGCGGAGTTGCTTATCCCACTGCATTTGCCGCCTAAAGAAGCGCTGTTCGAGCAGGTTGATGTGCTGGATTTCCCCGGCTTTGGTGAGATCCGCGAGGCGCGGAACGAGCCACCAGCAAAACAGCAAAGCACGCAGCATCCACTGGCGCACACGCTATTGCGGGCGAAACGTGCCTATCTGCTGGAGCGCTATACCGACAATCAGGAAATGAACGTACTGATGGTATGCAGCGCCGCAGGCAACCGCGCCGACGTTAAAGTCGTCGGCAAGGCGCTGGATCACTGGGTTAAACAGACTCAAGGCGAAAACGCACAGGTTCGTAGCCACCGTAAACCGGGGCTGATTTGGGCGGTCACCCGTCACGACCGCCGTATTACGCACGGGCAAAACTATGATGCCGCGGTACAGCGCTATGTCGGTAATCCGGGCGACGCCTGGGGAACGATGCTGGCGATGGATAAACGCGGCGTAGCGCGGATGGCAACGTGGCTGGGCGCGGAAGTTCACCGGGATGTAAAACTGGGGCGCATCAGCGAACAGCTTAGCGAGATTCAACGTGAACTCAGCGATAACTTGCTGGGTAACTGGTATCTGCCCGTTGATGTTGACGATCCGGCGGAAAAACAACGCATCGCAGAAACCTTGCTCAAATCGCTCCAGACTCGCACCGGCGTACACGGTGAACTGCTGGAACGGCTGCTGCCTTCGCGTGATGAACTGCGCCGTCTGTACTTGCAACAGAAAGGGGCAAGCTATGGCGGTTTCCACGCTGATGCCGAAGACCTCTCCGCCCCGTCCGCTCATAGCGATCCGTTTGGTGTCGGGATCGAAATCGATCTGTTTGCCGATGAGCCGATCGCTATCGATCAGCCTGCACCGCCGATTTTGACGATCGACCACAGCTATGAGGCGGACTACGCGCACGGCGTTTATCGTTACTGGATTAACTATCTGCGTGGCCTGCCGGAAAATGCCCCGCTTCTCGATTTGCTGAACGTGCCGAAAGCGACGATCGAAATGCTGGTTGAAGAATTGATTACCGGCAGCATCCGCTTACGGATCGAAGAGGCGCTGGTCGATATGCTGGTCGACGGCGAGCAATTGGGCATCAACCGCGAGAATAAGGCAGACCGTCAGGTTTCACGCGTGCTGACCATTCTCGGCGACTTCGTTGCCTGGCTCGGCTTTCAGCAGCTCGATGAATCCCTGCGCCCTGCAAGCCGTATCAATCGTGGTCATAAAATTTTCGCTAAACCCGAAAAACAGGCGGTCAGCTTTGGTGCTTCACAGCGCTTAACCAAACTGTCGCTGACGCCGACCAACAATACGGCGTTTTATATCTATGACTGGCTGGTGGGTCTGAATGAGATGATCATCCAGAATGCGGGCTATTCCGCTGCGCGCGAAGTCAGTGATGAACAGCGTGAGCAGTTGGGCACGATTCTGACGTTGATTAAGCCTGCTGAGAAATAACATTCGACCTACTGCTGTCGACCGAGGAAACATGGCGTGACGTCGTCACTACATTTTACGTCATGTTTCCTTTTTTCTGCAATACAAGGTTTGAGAGGAAAATCAACTAAGTCTCAGACATACTTAATTAATATTTATACACTGGAAGAGAATCTCATAAATTAAAAAACATAATACACTCTTTGTAAAGATCAGAATACCAAACATCATAAGCTTGATATTCTGACTTCTCGATTACTACATATCGAAAATTAACCAAATAGATTTAATTGATAATATCCAGAATTATTATATTTAGGGCAATTAAATTAATTAACAACCGCACTAATACTGCAGGGACTATCAATATTTATTTTGCTACCCCGAATACCGTGCCATTGTGCTTTTATTAAACCCAATTGAGTATGGTTAGATAAATCTACAAGCACTTGAAGAGAAAATGGAGTTCTCCCGAAGGCCGTGGGCTTTTCAATAGAGTTAGTCACTGAACCAGATGAAAGGATTTTACCATTCATAGTGATTGCAAAACCTATCCCAGGATAATTATTACCAGTAGCGTATGGAGAGGGGATAGTTAATGTAACTAATGCTTCCTTTGAACCTTGATAGGCAAAATCGGTTACACTAATAGCAAGGTCAGGGATATCTTCCCATGATTGAGATGAAGTGCTAACTGTGTTGTTTATTGATTTAAAAACTATTGGCATGGTTTATCCTTGTTTATTTTTAATATATTCCACATATGGAAATTAAATTTCACACATCAAGCATATAACTCCAGAAAAAATTTATATAACCGAACATTTAAAAATTGCAAATAAAATAAAAAATCAACCGGCAATCATTTATTTATTAATGATTTTATTAAAAATAATTAAATATCCCCCTTTTCTATATGACTCTAAATAGCTGCGCGGAATAGTAGATCACTTTGAGGGAACTCAGCCCGGATTGTGCGATCTGATCAATCGCCAAATCAAAACAAATCACCAACCGGACTGAGCAATGCCGATCATAGCACCCATTCCTCGCGACGAGCGACGCCTGATGCAGAAAGCTATCCATAAAACGCGCGATAAAAATCATGCCCGCAGACTCACCGCCATACTGATGTTGCACCGAGGAGACCGTGTCAGCGATGTCGCCAAAACGCTCTGTTGCGCCCGTTCATCCGTCGGTCGCTGGATTAACTGGTTTACGTTGTCGGGTGTTGAAGGCCTGACATCCTTACCCGCAGGGCGCTCCCGTCGCTGGCCTTTTGAGCACATCTGTACCTTATTACGGGAACTGATAAAGCACTCTCCCGCTGATTTTGGCTATCAGCGTTCACGCTGGAGCACCGAACTTCTGGCAATAAAAATCAATGAGATAACCGGGTGCCGGTTACACGCCGGAACCGTCCGTCGCTGGCTTCCGTCAGCGGGGCTTGTGTGGCGCAGAGCCGCGCCTACATTGCGTATCCGTGACCCGCATAAAGATGAAAAAATGGCGGTAATCCGTAAGGCTCTGGATGAATGTAGCATTGAACATCCGGTGTTTTACGAAGATAAGGTGGATATCCACCTTAATCCAAAAATCGGTGCAGACTGGCAGTTGCGTGGTCACCAAAAGCGTGTAGTTACGCCGGGGCAGAATGAAAAATACTACCTGGCCGGAGCGTTGCACAGTGGTACGGGTAAAGTCAGTTACGTTGGCGGCAACAGCAAGAGTTCGGTACTGTTCATCGGCCTGCTGAAGCACCTGAAATCCACTTATCGACGGGCAAAAACCGTCACGCTTATAGTGGATAACTACATCATCCACAAGAGCCGTGAAACACAGCGCTGGCTGAAAGGTAACCCGAAGTTCAGCGTAATTTATCAGCCGGTCTACTCGCCGTGGGTGAACCATGTTGAGCGTCTATGGCAGGCGCTTCACGACACGATAACCCGCAACCATCAGTGCCGTTCGATGTGGCAGTTACTGAGAAAGGTTCACCATTTTATGAAAACTGTCAGTCCATTCCCGGGAGGTAAACATGGGTTGGCAAAAGTGGAGCGGTATTAGGCGCAGCTATTTAGGATCACTGAACCTTAGCCATTCTGAAAAATCTTATTGACGAACGGCGGATTCAATCTATACCTAAGTTGATATCTTTCAATTAATAAGCGTTGACGTTCCTCTATCTGTTAGCCATTTCCACCGTGTGGGAATGGGTGACCTTAACAGGAGTGGTTATGACGATAGAAAAAGCGCGCGAGGAAGACGGCATCTCGGTAGAAAATGGCGAGTATGAACCTATTCTGCTGAAAATAAGGGCATTTTATCGAGGGCTGACAGCCGAGAGATTAACGGAGTTGGGTGGTATCTATCATCAGGATATCCACTTTATCGACCCTGTTTCCAGCCATCATGGGTTGAGTGCTTTGCATCGCTACTTTTCTCATTCACTCGACAATCTGAGCTACTGTCAGTTCGAGATCGCCGATATCCATACCTTCCGCGGCGGTGCGACAATGTTCTGGACGATGCACTATGCGCATCCGTCGTTAAAGCGTAACGCACCGCTGACGTTAGCAGGCTGTAGCCACCTGCTCTTCGCCGACAACAAAGTTATCTATCACCGTGATTATTACGACATGGGCGCGATGCTTTATCAGCATGTTCCCTTGCTTGGCTCGCTCATCAGCCACCTGAAGTCGAGACTTCAGACATGAACCGCGTGTTGATTACCGGGGCGAGTTCTGGAATCGGCCAGCAGTTGGCGCTGGATTATGCCAGAGACGGCTGGGACGTCCTCGCCTGCGGGCGCGATGAACAACGACTTAACGCATTAACTGTCGCCTTCCCAACCATTCGCACGATAGCCTTTGATATGACGAATCTGGCAGATACACAGCAGGCGTTGGACGGCGTCACGGTCAATCTGGTGATTCTCAGTGCGGGAATCGGTGAGTATCTGGATAACGGCGTCGTTGAAGCGGAAAAAGTCAGTCGGGTGCTAACAACCAATGTGATCGGCCCGGTGAATTGCCTGTCGGTGTTATTGCCACAACTTGCCAACGGAAGCCATCTGGCGCTGGTTGGCTCGACCGCCAGCCTCGTTGCGCTGCCAAGAGCGGAAGCCTATGGTGCCTCAAAGGCCGCGCTGGCCTACTTCGCCCGCAGCCTGTCGCTGGATCTGCAGGCTCGCAATATCACCGTGTCGCTGATCCTGCCCGGTTTTGTCGATACCCCGTTGACCGCACGTAATGACTTCCCGATGCCGATGCTGATTTCCGTATCACACGCCTCAGAAGCTATTCGCCGTGGTCTGGCAAAGAAAAAACGCGAGATCGCCTTCCCTTTGCGCTTTGCGCTTTGCGCTACTGCTCAAAGCGATTTCTGTGCTCCCGCAGTCATGGCAACGTCTGCTCGCCAGCCGGTTAGTAAGGTAAAAGTATGAAGATTGCCATTATTGGTAGCGGTATTTCTGGCTTAACCTGCGCACTCAGATTATCCGAGCGCTTTCAGGTGTCGGTGTTTGAAGCGAACGATTATCTGGGTGGCCACACGGCAACGGTCGATGTGGTTCAGGATGGCACGACCTACGCCATCGATACGGGATTTATTGTCTACAACGAGCGGACCTATCCCCATTTTATTGCGCTGCTGGATGAGCTGGGATTAATCGGCCAGCCAACAGAAATGAGCTTTTCAGTCAGTAATCCAGTTTCGGGTCTGGAATATAACGGCCATACGTTAAACACGCTGTTCGCCCAACGCGGCAACCTGCTCCGCCTCAGTTTCTATCGTTTCGTTGCGGAGATTGTGCGCTTTAACCGCGTCTGCAAGCGGTATCTTGCCAACGGCGATTATCAAGGGCTGACGCTAAGCCATTTGTTGCAGCAGGAAAAATTTTCGCCGTTCTTTGCCCAGCACTATCTTTTGCCGATGGGCGCGGCGATCTGGTCGTCGTCGCTTGAGGATATGCGGCATTTTCCTCTGTCGCTTTTCCTGACCTTCTTCAACCATCACGGGTTACTGGATTTGGTCAATCGCCCGCAGTGGATGGTCGTACCCGGTGGTTCACGGGAGTATGTACGGCGACTCGCAGAACGTATCCGCGATCGGGCGACGATCCACCTCCAGACGCCCGTCAGTCAGGTCATACGCGATGACGCGGGTGTTACGGTATGTACCGCCGATCAGACATATCGGTTCGATCAGGTGATTTTCACCTGCCATTCCGATCAGGCGCTGGCGCTGCTGGCAACGAGTACGCCCGATGAACAGCGAATCCTCGGCGGCATGCACTATCAGCCGAACCACGTGATCCTGCATACCGATACCCGGCTTCTACCTCATAGTCGGCGAGCGTGGGCAAGCTGGAATTACCGTCTGCCGGTCGATCAGGCGTTTAGCCGCGCGCGTGCCTCTGTGACCTATAACATGAACATCCTGCAAGGTATTCATTCATCCACCACCTTCTGTGTCTCGCTGAACCCTCAGCAGGATATCGACCCGAATACAATACTGCACCACGCGATTTATCATCACCCGGTATTTACTCAACAGACGACAGAGTACCAGCAGCAGCGTGAACGTATTAATGGGCACAACCGCAGCTGGTTTTGTGGTGCCTATTGGTACAACGGTTTTCATGAAGATGGCGTCAAAAGCGCGCTGGATGTCGTCAACCTCCTCCATCAGAGTGTGCAAGATGAATAGCGCTTTATATGTTGGCAAGGTTCGTCATCGACGTTTCACGCCCGTCACGCATCGTTTCGACTATGCGTTATTCATGACGTTAATCGATTTAGATGAGATTCCCGCTTTGCCGCATATCGGCATTGCACTGGAGCGTTTTTCCCCTGCGTCATTTTGTCGCGGCGATTATCTCGGTGGCGGCGATATCAAAACCAAAGCACAGGATCGGATTGCGGAACTAACTGAGGAACGCCTCACCGGGAAAGTGCTGCTACTGTGCCAGTTACGCTATCTGGGCTGCTATTTCAACCCGGTCAATTTCTATTATTTGTACGATGAGCATAACGAACTACGCTGGTTATTGGCGGAAGTGCGTAATACCCCCTGGAACGAACGTCATACTTATGCCGTCGTCCCCGATGGTTCTATGCCGATTTCCAAAGCGTTTCATGTGTCGCCTTTTAACCCGATGGACATGGTGTATCACTGGCGTCTCACGCCGCCCGACGCGCGTCTGCGGATCCACATCGAGAACCACAGGCAAGGACGCGAGTTTGACGCGACGCTGGTGCTGCATCGTCAGCCGCTCACTCGTGCCGCCCTGCGCGCTCAGCTTTGGTCTCTGCCGTTAATGACGATGAAAACCGCCTGCACCATATATTGGCAGGCTTTGAAACTGTTGATTAAACGCTCGCCCGTTTATCCTCATCCGCAGTCTGGAAAGAAGGACAACTCATGAGTTCAACGGAAACACAGTTGGTGCGTCACCCAAGCAATAGCGCTCGCTATACTCGGGCCAGAAAAGTGGTCTTTCTTCTGCTTAGTCGGATAGAAGGCGGAGGGTTGCGCCTTCGCGAACCAGAAGGCAATGAAACGTTATTCGGCGATCGCCACGCGGCACTGCAAGGCGATATCACGATACATAACTCCCGTGTTTATCGCCGCGTCTTGCTAGGTGGAAGTATCGCTGCGGGTGAGAGCTATATCGATGGCGACTGGAGCTCAACTAACCTCACGCGCGTTCTCCAGCTTTTGGCGCAGAATCAGGCGCTAGTCGATACGCTTGAAACGCGCTTTGGCTGGCTGACGGGGCCATTTCATCGTTTCATCCACTGGTGCCGCCGTAACCGTCCACAGCAGGCGCAAAAAAATATCGCCGCCCATTACGATCTGGGTAACCATTTTTACCGCAGCTTTCTCGATAGCGAGATGCTCTACTCCAGCGCCTGGTATCAGCAACCCGAGATGACGCTGGAAGACGCACAGCGCGCCAAACTGCATCGCCTCTGCGAACAGTTGGCACTCTGTGAAACGGATCATTTACTGGAAATTGGCACTGGCTGGGGAGGATTAGCCGAGCTGGCCGCGCGTGAATATGGCTGTCATGTCACCACGACTACATTGTCGCAACAGCAGTATGACTACGCGGTTGAGCGCATTCAGCAAGCCGGTCTGAGCCATAAAGTGACGGTGCTGCTACAGGATTACCGCGCGTTGACCGGTCAGTATGACAAGCTGGTGTCGGTCGAAATGATCGAAGCGGTCGGAAAAGCGTATTTACCCACCTTCTTCAAGCGCTGCCAGCAACTGCTACGTCCACAAGGTCGCATGGTGCTTCAGGCAATCACCATTGCCGACCAACGCTACAGCCACTACAGCCGCAATGTCGATTTTATCCAACGCTATATTTTCCCCGGCGGTTTTCTACCCTCGATTACCGCGATGACCACCACCATGACGCGGCATACCGATTTTATCACTCGCGATCTGTTTGATATCGGTCAGGATTATGCCCGCACCCTTAGCGAATGGCGGCAACGCTTTTATCAGCAGTGGCATATGCTTAGTGCTCAGGGCTTTGATGAACCATTCCAACGTCTGTGGGTGTTTTACCTGTGCTATTGCGAAGCGGGCTTTCGCGCACGCACCATCAGCACGGTACAGCTCACCGCAGAAAGGCCATGAGCAAAAAGCATGGTGTTCGATCCTTTACACTCACCCCCTAAGAGGCAAAAGGCAATGAAACTGAAGGCACTTATCCTGACAGGCGTGTTCTTTTCCTGTTCCACCTTCGCGGCAGATACCACGGTGACGCTAAATGAAGCGCTGCCAACGGGAGCGGGAAACAGCATCGGGGAGATATCCATTACGGAAACGCCGTACGGCCTGCTTTTCACGCCGAATCTGAAGGGATTGGAAGCGGGGATTCACGGGTTCCATGTGCATGAAAATGCCAGCTGTGAACCTGCCGAGCAAGACGGTAAGTCAGTTCCCGCACTGGCGGCAGGCGGCCATCTCGATCCGAAAAAAACCGGTAAACACCTTGGGCCTTATAACGATCAGGGGCATTTGGGCGACCTCCCCGGTCTGGTCGTGAATGCGGATGGAACATCAACCTATCCGATTCTGGCTCTTCGGATAAAATCGCTGTCTGAAGTAAAAAATCACGCGCTGATGGTTCACGCCGGTGGAGATAACTACGCTGACATGCCAGCAAAACTGGGCGGTGGCGGTGCCAGAATGGCGTGTGGTGTGATTAAGTAAAGCGTAGCGTTCGAGAAATGCGATGCCATATCGTTTTTGACATGGCATCGCACATTAACAGCGGTAGTTAGCGGATAGCACGTTTTAATATACGGTTAGCGCCGTTCAGAAAATCATCAGCAACTTTATTCACTTCTCCGTTACCGTAATCCAGTTTTTGCAGACTGCTTGTCCACAGCTGAACCAACTCCTGATTTTCCATAAACGGTGAAACGGGCACCTTAGACGCCGGTTGCTCCGCTGCCGCCCGATAGGCATTCGCTAACAGATTACCGGGGTTGATCACGCCGATATCTTCCAGCAATTTTTGCGCTTTCGGGTTAGCAGGCATCCCGTTTTGCAATCCTAATGCTTTCACGCCTTCCGGGTTACTCAGCATGAAACTCATCAGAATCGCCGCCTCTTTAGGATGCTTGCTGTTCTTGCTGATGGCGAACAGCGAAGACGGTTTGGTGGTCAGCCCTGAATCTTTGGCATTGGGCATGGTGAGGAACGGCCCGGTTTCCAGCACCGCATCCTTCGGCATATTGCTGGAATAGGTATAGATGGCTGAATCCCATAAATACATCCCGGCTAATTCACCGTTAATCCAGGGGCGAATTTCATAGACGTTGGTGCGGCCGAACGAGGAGAAATAGCGCTGATCGGGTATCACATGGGAATCAACCAGCTTTTTATAAAAGCTGAAGAGTTCCCGTACCTGATCGCGGCTATAGGCAATGCTCTGCTTTTTCTCATCGATCATATCAATGCCGTATTTCTGTGCCATGTAACTACGGCCGAGCGTCAAAATATCCAGCACATCGCTTGAACCTTGAGCAACGCCAAGCGGGTAATAATTGTCGCCCAGTTTTTGTTTAAACACCGGGCCAGCGGCAAACAGCTCATCCCAGGTTTGCGGGTAGGCGACGCCTGCTTTATCCCAGGTGGTTTTGTTGTAAATCATGCTACGGGACGTCATGGAAATAGGGAGACCTTGCAGCTTCCCTTTTACGTCCGCCGTTTTCAGGGCGCTAGGCGGAAAATCTCCAAGCCCCAGCACCTCTTTTTGCTTATTCAAATCATAAAAGCCGTCGCCATTGCGTGAAAACTGCGGCAGCCAGTTCCAGTCAATACGCATGACATCAGGTTCTTGTCCACCCGCCATCTGGGTTGATAAGCGGGAGAGATAGCCGTCCCAGCCAGCATATTCGGCTTTGACGGTAATCGTCGGATTGGCTTTTTGGAACGCGTTAATAGCAGCGAGTGTCGCCTCATGCCGCTGATTGCCACCCCACCAGGAGATACGGATCTCGGCGGCGTCAGCAGAGTGAGAAAATGCCGCGCCCACCGGAAGCGCAGCACAGAGCAGGAGTAGGTGAGATAATTTTTTCCGTGTTTTCGCCATAATAGAACCCTTATAATAGTATTCGGAGGTTTCCACCCGTCTGCCGGTATGCAGACAGACGGGTACTACGGATGCGGAAGCGTTTTCTGCCTGAAATGGCAGGTACTCTGATTAATTCCCTCTTTTCAGGTTAACGGCCAGTTCGCTTATTTTCACTGGCAGTTCGGTGCGTAATGATCGATTGGCAGCGATGCCAGTTAAAATAGACATTGCCCCATCACGATAATCTGCTGCGCGATGTAATGGATCGGGTTCCGGTGTACCAAACAGATCGTTTAACATGACCTGATCGCCGCCGCCGTGTCCGCCAGATTTAAATTCAACCGGTACGACATAAGGCTCGTCAAACATCGGATAGATCTTTATTTCACATTCATTCAGCGCACCTTCATCCTCTTTTTGTCCGCCTCCGTTTACATAAGATTTTTCTACCAGTTTCATTTCTAACCGGCCCTTGCTGCCATTAAACATCACATTCAGCCCTTCCCAGGGCAAATAGGCGTTTAATGAGTACGTCATGATGGCTTTGCTCTTATAGCGCACCATCACACCTAACACATCTTCAATATTAATACCGTCATCGAACACGCTTTTATCGCGGTAATAGCCGTCTTCATGTTCGGCGTCTAAATATAAGGCGGTCAGCTGTTCGCTTTTATTCATATGCAGCGCAAACGGATCGTTTTCTGCCGCCGCGCTATTATGTGAACGGGAATAAAATTCTGTGACACCGCGCGCTTCAGCATTCGCTTTACCGTAAAAACGTAAATCGCCCTGCGCATAGACCGTTTCCGGTTCGCTATTCAGCCAGAAATTCACCAGATCAAAATGGTGCGTGGATTTGTGTACCAACAGCCCGCCGCTATTGCGTTTGTCACGGTGCCAGCGACGGAAATAATCCGCCCCGTGCTCGGTATTCAGCAGCCACTCAAAGTGAACGGAATAGACTTCGCCAATCACGCCAGCAGCAATTAATTCACGGACTTTGCTGTGATGCGGTGCATAGCGGTAATTAAAGGTCACACGCAATTGACGGCCAGTACGGTCAATCGCATCGATAATCGCCTGACATTTTTCTTCATCAATCGTCATCGGCTTTTCACTGATGACATCACAGCCTAATTCCATTGCCCGGATAATATAGTGATGATGCGTACGATCCAGAGACGTCACAATAACCACATCCGGCTTGGTTTCCGCGATCATCTGCTCAAACTGTTCGGCGAGGTACGTCGGCACATTATCGTGTCCATATTTATGGACAATCTGGTTGGCGTAATTCATTCGCGTCTGGTTGGTATCGCAAAAAGCAACAAACTGTCCCTGATCCTGATAATCCCTGGCGATCGACTCCAGATAAAGGCCCGCGCGGCCTCCCGTTCCCACTACGGCATATTTTTTTTTCATTCTGCGCATTTCCTCCAAATAACGTAGGGCACATAGCTATTCATACAGCCTTTGCCATAAAAAAATAAAACATCCCAACCTCGTTCACCTTCATATTATTGCCATGTGATGATGTTGTCTGGCAGTAAGATGAAGATTGGCATGTTCCATCTCTCATAAATACAAATTGAGCATCTTCCACATTAACAATTGATTTTATTAGCAATATTAGATGGATGGCATCTCATACCTCACGTTGGAGGTGCATTGCCTTTCTTCAGTGTTCGTACGTCAACGGAATTCGTTCTGACGGGATGCCGATCGCCACATTCAAACTTTATTTTCAATCCGCCTGAGGATGCCGGATAATCGACACGTCACTCACGAGAGAAGCAAGAAAGCGACGAGCGCGTAAGGAATTACTATGCAGACTTTTTTTCAGGACACGATGGCAACCCCGCTTGGAGAGTTATTGATTATTGCGGATGAAAATAATCATTTGCGTGCCGTCGAGTGGCGCGAGTATGAAGACGATTTATTTCGCTCGCTCAATCGCCGTTATCGAAATGATCCCTTTTCGTTACAGTCGCGTCATAATCCCGGTGGTCTGACAGAGAGCCTGCAACGCTATTTTGAGGGTGAATTAGCGATTATTGATACGCTACCCGTTGCTTCTGTCGGGACCGAATTTCAACAGCAGGTCTGGCAGGAATTACGTCGAATCCCTTGTGGAGAAATTACCACATACGGCGAGCTCGCGACGCTGCTGGGACGCACCGGCGCAGCGCGTGCAGTCGGCATGGCAAACGGCTCAAACCCTGTCAGCATCGTGGTTCCGTGCCATCGTGTTATCGGTACTGGCGGTGCGTTGACGGGCTATGCGGGTGGCATTCACCGTAAGCAGTGGCTGCTCACTCACGAAGGCTATTTACCTAAACCGCTATTTGTTTCAACAGAATAGTTTGCCGTTATAATTTTACGCTTCGCGACACACGAAAATGCCTTCCGAATTGCCTATCATCGTAAGTGATTCGGATTAATCAACGTGTTAACCGTTCGGTAACGTAATGGACGAAAATATTATCGCCACACGGGATTTATATATCGGAATATTTTCCAGCAAAATCGAAAAATTATAGTTAGTTCACTATTTATTGGTCTATTCCGGTGATTATCGGTCTTATCAGAGCCGATAAAAGCTGTTAAAATTGACCAATATCAATTATTGCCTGAGCAAAGCCTATGATCCCGGAAAAGCGAATTATCCGACGCATCCAGTCTGGCGGTTGTGCAATCCACTGTCAGGATTGCAGTATCAGTCAGCTATGCATCCCTTTCACCCTGAATGAACACGAGCTCGATCAGCTCGACAACATCATTGAAAGGAAGAAGCCTATCCAGAAGGGGCAGGCGCTGTTTAAGGCTGGCGATGAACTGAGATCGCTATACGCCATCCGCTCCGGTACGATAAAAAGCTATACCATCACGGAGCAAGGCGACGAGCAGATCACCGGTTTTCATCTGGCGGGTGACTTGGTGGGCTTTGATGCTATCGGTACAGCCCAACACCCGAGCTTCGCGCAGGCGCTGGAAACCTCAATGGTCTGCGAGATTCCTTTCGAGACGCTGGACGATCTCTCAGGGAAAATGCCTAACCTGCGCCAGCAGATGATGCGTCTGATGAGCGGCGAAATCCGTGGCGATCAGGACATGATTCTGCTGCTGTCGAAAAAGAATGCTGAAGAGCGTCTGGCGGCCTTTGTCTACAACCTCTCCCGCCGTTTCGCTCAGCGTGGTTTCTCGCCGCGTGAGTTCCGTTTGACCATGACGCGTGGTGATATCGGTAACTATCTGGGGCTGACCGTTGAAACCATCAGCCGTCTGCTGGGGCGTTTCCAGAAAAGCGGTACGCTGGCGGTAAAAGGAAAATACATCACGATCGAAAATATTGATGCGCTTTCCGAATTAGCCGGTTCCTCACGCAAATAATCTTTCCAGCCTAACTATTTGACGTTGCCGCTTTTTTTACTGTGGCAACGTCAATTTTATCCCCTCTTTTCCGCCTCATCCGTGATATTTCCTATTTTGTTATTCTGCGGCTTATCTCTGTTGTCCAAAACGATTCCATTGCGGTACTCTTGAATGACAGGCTGTGGAGTAACAGCTGTTTGGAGGAGCTATGGCAAAGTATCAGAACTTACTGGTAGCTATTGACCCAAATCAGGATGACCAACCAGCACTGCGTCGGGCGGTTTATCTGGTTCAGCGACTTGGCGGCCGTATCAAGGCATTTCTGCCGATTTATGATTTCTCTTATGAAATGACCACCCTACTTTCCCCCGATGAACGGGTGGAAATGCGTCAGGGCGTTATTCAGCAGCGGACCGAGTGGATTGCGGAACAGTGCAAATACTACCTTGACGCTGGCGTGTCGATAGAAATCAAAGTGGTGTGGCACAATAAACCCTTTGAAGCCATTATCCGGGAAGTCATTGCCGGGCAACATGACCTGTTGTTGAAAATGGCACATCAGCACGATCGGCTGGAAGCGGTTATCTTTACGCCAACCGACTGGCAACTACTGCGCAAATGCCCTTGCCCTGTGTGGATGGTGAAAGATCAGCCCTGGCCAGTCGAAGGCCGTGCGCTGGTTGCCGTCAATCTGGCTAGCGAAGACCCTTATCACGATCCGCTCAATATCAAACTGGTATCGGAAACGCTGGAGCTGGCACAGCAGGTTGACCAGACCGAGGTTCATCTGGTCGGTGCCTACCCTGTTACCCCCATCAATATCGCCATTGAACTGCCTGATTTCGATCCCAGCGTCTACAACGATGCGATTCGAGGGCAGCACCTTATCGCCATGAAATCGCTAAGGCAGAAATTCAGCCTGGATGAACGCGTGACGCACGTAGAAAAAGGGTTGCCGGAAGAAGTGATTCCCGATCTGGCGGAGCATTTGCAGGCGGGTGTCGTGGTGTTAGGCTCGCTGGGTAGAACCGGCCTTTCCGCGGCCTTTATCGGCAACACCGTCGAGCATGTTATCGACCACTTGAAGTGCGATTTACTTGCGATCAAACCCGATGATTTCGTGTCACCAATTACGCTCGAAGAAGGCGACAACAGCTGATTGCTGGTGTCATCACACTCAGCACCAAATAATGCCAGCCTCAGCGCTGGCATTATTTTTTGGCGATGTCATGCATCGCTATACTTAAGATGTAAAAAAGGGGCGAAATCGCCCCTTTCGTTTTCTACTTCCTGCCACGCTTACAGCGCTTTCAGAATCGCCTCAACGCTATCTTTGGCATCGCCAAACAGCATCTGCGTGTTTTCTTTAAAGAACAGCGGGTTCTGTACGCCAGCGTAACCGGTGTTCATGGAACGCTTGAACACGATGACATTCTGCGCTTTCCACACTTCCAGCACTGGCATGCCAGCGATTGGGCTGTGTGGATCTTCTTGCGCCGCCGGGTTAACGGTGTCATTCGCGCCAATGACCAGAACGGTATCGGTATCGGTGAAATCGTCGTTAACTTCATCCATTTCCAACACGATGTCGTAAGGGACTTTTGCTTCAGCCAACAGCACGTTCATATGGCCAGGCAGACGTCCTGCAACCGGGTGGATACCAAAGCGAACCTTGATACCACGCGCACGCAGTTTTGCGGTGATATCATGCACAGGGTACTGCGCTTGTGCGACGGCCATACCGTATCCTGGCGTGATGATGACTGAGGTCGAATTCTTCAGCAAATCAGCCACATCTTCCGCTGAAGCCTCACGATATTCACCCACCTCTTCGCTTTCACTAGAGGAAACGCCATCCGTACCAAAACCACCGGCAATCACGCTGATAAAGGAACGGTTCATCGCTTTACACATGATGTAAGACAGAATCGCACCAGAAGAACCCACCAGAGCACCGGTCACGATCAGCAGGTCATTGCTCAGCATGAAGCCCGCTGCTGCTGCTGCCCAACCGGAGTAGGAGTTCAGCATAGAAACGACTACTGGCATGTCCGCGCCGCCAATCGATGCAACCAGATGCCAGCCAAATACCAGTGCAATAGCCGTCATCAGGATCAGCACCAGTACCTGCAACGCCACGCTGCCTGTATTGACGAAAACCAGCAGCAGCAGGAAGGACACAATCAGCGCCGCCAGATTCATTTTATGGCGATGAGGCAGCATCAGTGGCTTGGAGGAGATATTGCCACGCAGTTTACCGAACGCGATCACCGAGCCCGTGAAGGTCACGGCACCGATGAAGATACCCAGAAAGACTTCCGTCAAATGGATATTGACCATCACCGGATCGGTGATTTCACCGTGATCGAGGAAGCTGTTAAAGCCAACCAGTACCGCAGCCAAGCCCACAAAGCTGTGAAGAACTGCGACCAGTTCTGGCATTTCGGTCATTTCAACCTTACGCGCCAGATAAATACCGATTGACCCACCGATCGCCATCGCGACGATAATCCAACCTACGTTGCCAGAATCCGGCCCCAGAATCGTCGCGATCAGCGCAAGCGCCATACCGCTGATACCAAAGATGTTCCCTTGTTGCGACGTTTCGTGCTTGGACAACCCAGCCAAACTGAAAATAAAGAGAATTGCGGCAACAATGTATGCAGCAGTTACTAATCCACCAGACATGTGTTACCCCTTAGTTTTTACGGAACATTTTCAGCATGCGCTGAGTCACGGTGAAACCACCGAAAATATTGATGCTGGCGATCAATACGGCAATGAATGAGAAGAACGACACCCATCCACCGTGGCCGATCTGCAACAATGCTCCGACAACGATAATGCCTGATATTGCGTTAGTGACTGACATCAATGGCGTGTGCAATGCGTGGCTGACATTCCAGACCACGTAATAGCCCACCACGCAGGACAGCGCAAAAACGGTAAAGTGAGACAAGAACTCTTTAGGCGCAACATCGGCCAGCCAGCCAAACAGCAGGATAGCGATCACGAGGAAGGCATATTTCTTCCACGGCGACGTCGGTTTAGCTGCTTCCTTCACCACCGCAGCGGCGGGTTTTGCCTGCTGTGGCTGTGCGGAAACCTGAATCGGCGGTGCTGGCCAGGTGATTTCACCGTCTTTAATGACGGTCACACCGCGAATCACGGTATCGTCAAAATCGACGTCGATTTCGCCATTTTTCTCTTTGCAGAGTAATTTCAGCAGGTTAACCAGGTTCGTGCCGTAAAGCTGAGAAGATTGCGTCGGCAGACGGCTAGGCAAATCGGTGTAACCGATAATTTTGACGCCGTTTTCCGTCACGGTGATGCGATCGGCTACGGTCAGTTCGCAGTTCCCGCCTGTTTGCGCCGCTAAATCGACAATCACGCTGCCGGGCTTCATGCTCAGCACCATTTCTTTGGTGATCAGGCGTGGTGCCGGCTTTCCAGGGATCAGGGCGGTAGTGACGATAATGTCGACGTCTTTTGCCTGAGCGGCAAACAGTTCCATTTCCGCTTTGATAAAGGCTTCGGACATAACTTTGGCATAGCCGTCGCCGCTGCCTGCTTCTTCTTCAAAGTCGAGTTCGAGGAACTCAGCCCCCATGCTCTTAACCTGCTCTTTTACTTCAGGGCGGGTATCAAAAGCACGCACGATAGCACCTAAGCTACCTGCGGCACCGATCGCAGCCAAACCAGCCACGCCAGCACCGATAATCATGACCTTAGCAGGCGGAACCTTACCTGCAGCGGTAATCTGTCCGGTAAAGAAGCGGCCAAATTCGTGGGCGGCCTCAACGATGGCACGGTAGCCCGCGATGTTAGCCATCGAACTGAGCGCATCCAGTGACTGCGCGCGCGAAATACGCGGCACGGAATCCATCGCCATCACCGTCACCTGACGGGCAGACAGCTTCGCCAGCAGTTCTGGGTTCTGCGCTGGCCAGATAAAGCTGACAACCGTACTGCCCGCTCGGGTCAGTTCGATTTCATCATCCTGCGGCGCATTCACCTTCAGGACAATATCGGCTTGCCAGACTTCCGAACTGTCAACAATTGACGCACCGACTTCTTCATATGCCGCATCGTCAAAACTTGCCAGTTTTCCCGCTTCACGTTCTATCGAGACCGTAAAACCCAGTTTCAGCAGCTGTTCAACCGTTTTCGGCGTCGCTGCTACACGGGCTTCATTGGCCAACCGCTCTCTTGGTACACCAATACGCATGCTGATACCCTTTTCGCTTATTTTTAACGAAGGTTATTATTCTCACCCTATTCTGTTATACGAATTCGCCGAGACCTACCGCACCCTGTATCCTCACATTCACGCGGTAGGAAGAGGGTCTTATCATCTTCTTACCACACGTTTTTTGAGGCGTCTCACTGTAGGCGAACTCATTTATAACGTACTGAAAATGTGATCGATGATCCATAAATAAAATGAATTTCACAGAAAAGCCGAGTTATCACAGGTTCTGCCGACCTTTCTTGGTCGAAAATCATGGTTTTCTCCGCCTTTTGTAGCATTATTACAGAAGTATTTTTCTGGGCTGTTTCACAAAAATGACGTGTTACAAGGTTGTTAACGCGATAAATTGTATAAATATCCCTTATGATGCTAAAACAATCATTAACCGTTATTATTAGCACTTTTCTTGTTGCGAGCCGAAGTATCATGGCTTTTCAGCCCGCTGAAAATGCTAAAGCACAAGAATTTATTCCGTGCGATAATCAGCCCTATTCCGTTACAGGTTGATTGCTATACCTTAAATAATTCGAGTGGCAGGAAGGCGAAAGGATTTTTTATGAAGCTGAAGACTACTGTTATTGCATCCACATTGTTGTTATCACTCTCAGCATTTTCAGCGCAGGCTGCACAGGAACTTACGCCTGAGCAGGCAGAATCCCTGCAACCCTTTGAACGAATTACGTTTAAAGGACGTTTTAACGCGATCAATGAAGCGGTAGCCGCAGCCTCAAAACGCGCCGACAAGCTGGGTGCAGAGTCGTTTTATGTACAAGCGATGGATGACGCTAATTCGAGTGGCAACTGGAATGTCACGGTCGACCTGTATCGCAAAGATGCACCAAAGGCGAATCAGGACGTCCAATTCCGCACCTTCTACGGTGTGAAAGAGCTGCCGAAAGATGTGGCGTACGGGTTGGAACCCTATGACACGGTAACCGTTGGCGGATTCTTCCGCAGCCAACCGGACGTGAACGACGCCATTGCGAAAGCGGCAAAAGAGAAAAATGCCGATTCGTTCTACATCGTTCGTCAGGTTGATGTGAATTCGAATAGCGGCAACCAAAAAATTACCGCCTACATTTATAAAGCTGACGCACCGAAGCGCCAGACCCAGAGTACCGACGTCATCCCTGCAGATTCTGATGCAGGCCGTGCCGCGTTGGCTGCGGGTGGTGCAGAAGCCGCCAAAGTGGAAATTCCTGGTGTTGCCAACTCTGGCAGCCCTAGCCGTAACGTAGGTAATTTCTTCGAAACGCAGTCGTCAAAAGGTGGACGTTACACGGTAACGTTAGCGGATGGTTCCCAAATTCAGGAACTGAACAATGCTACGGCAGCGCAGATGGTGCCTTTCGATTCGATTAAATTCCGCGGCAACTACACCAACATGACGCAGGTGTCTGAAGCCGTTGCTAAACGTGCAGGCGAGAAAGGGGCTAAGTATTACCACATCACCAGACAGTGGGAAGGTAAAGGCAACAACCTCACGATCAGCGCCGACCTCTATAAATAACCGCCATCACGCTGTGTCGTAGAAAACGCCGAACGTTATAAACACAAAAACCCGCGATATCGCGGGTTTTTTATGGCGAGCGTCCTGCCCGCCACCCTGCGGGCCGTCGCAAGCGACGTTGAAAAACGTTCCCTACGTTTTTTTACGTCAACAATCAATCGACTGTGAGTAAGATTACTTGCTGGTATCCAGTTCTGGGAAGTTTTTCACCAGATCGTCAATCGCTTTGATCTGTTGCAGGAACGGTTCCAGCTTATCCAGCGGCAGCGCAGATGGACCATCACACTTCGCATTCGCAGGATCTGGATGAGCTTCAATGAATAGCCCCGCCAGACCGACAGCCATACCAGCACGCGCCAGTTCAGTGACCTGTCCACGACGGCCACCAGACGCCGCACCAAACGGGTCGCGGCACTGCAACGCATGTGTCACGTCAAAAATCACCGGCGCACCGTTAGAAGCGTGCTTCATGACATTGAAGCCCAGCATATCGACAACCAGATTGTCGTAACCGAAGTTGCTGCCGCGATCGCACAGAATCACCTGATCGTTGCCACCTTCGATGAATTTGTCGACGATGTTACCCATTTGCCCCGGGCTGACGAACTGCGGTTTTTTCACGTTGATTACTGCACCGGTTTTCGCCATTGCTTCCACCAGATCGGTTTGACGCGCCAAAAATGCAGGAAGCTGGATCACATCAACGACATCAGCAACGGGCTGGGCCTGATGTGATTCATGCACGTCAGTGATAATTTTTACGCCAAAGGTCTGTTTCAGTTCCTGGAAGATTTTCATCCCTTCTTCCAGACCTGGACCACGGTAAGAGTGAATCGAGGAGCGGTTAGCCTTATCGAATGACGCCTTGAACACGTAAGGAATGCCCAACTTCTGCGTGACCGTGACGTAATGCTCACAAATGCGCATCGCCAGATCGCGTGATTCAAGAACATTCATGCCGCCAAACAGCACAAAAGGCAGATCGTTGGCGACTGGGATATCCCCTATCTTGACCACTTTATTCGTCATACTTTTACCTTCATGTCGGGAAATAAATTAACGTAACTGCAAAACGGTTTCTTAATGTAAGACTGTTTTTTTAATGCAAGACAATCTGTTTCTGCTCTATCGAGTGAATCTGTACTTTTATCATTTCACTCACCGGATCTTCCGGGCACTGTTCAACGAAATAGTTGAGATCGGACAGCGCAATATGGTCGCAATCCAGTTGAGCATAAATCAGGCCGCGATCGCGGATTTCGTAAGGGTCGTCCGGGTCAAACTGCAGCACCGCTTCGCTAGCTCTCAACGCCAGCTCCATCTGTTTTTCTTCCATCAGGGCAACTTTCAGCGTGTCGAGCATTTTACGCACGATCAGGACATTCTCAGCTTCATCCAGATCTTCATCCAGCAGACGAGTTGACGGGCCAATATTACCTTTCAGCCACACTTCCAGAACGTGCTCACTCAGCGTATCGCCATTTAGCGGATTGATCAGCCACATCTCTTCATCAAGCCAGTCGGCACGCAGAATCAACTGTGTCGGGAAAATCACCGGCATCAGCGGCAGACCAAGCTCATTGGCGATATGCAGAAAGATGATACCCAGCGACACAGGCAGGCCCTGACGAGATTCAAGCACCTGATCCAGCCACAGTGCATCAGACAGGCGATAAACGCCGCCCGCACCGCCGAATCCCCAGGTGTGATAAAACAGCTCAATCAGTTTTTCAAGCTGAAGATCTTGCTCAAGGCCGTCAGGAATAGCGGCTCGGGCGCTCTCAACCAGCTGTTGCAGATTTTGCCGCACATCCTGAGCGGGAAAGTCGCGGCGAATCGCCTGTGAAACCAACACGACACCATCACTTAGCAGTGACTGGTTGAATTCAAAATCAGCAATAGCACTCATAATTATTCCATCAGCAACGGTGACTGCGTCAGTGCCAACAGCACGACCACACCAAAGCATATTAAAGCAGATACAAACGCCAGCCAGCGAACGTTCTGACTACGGGGGCGTTTCCCCAAGGCGATAGCGCCAAGAAGGATATAAATGATAACGCCAAACAGTTTTTCCGTCAGCCAGCTTTGCTCGGGAGTAAACGGATACGTATGGCTGAGAACGATTAAACCAATACCGCTGATTAATAACAAGGTGTCGTTAATATGCGGCAGGATTTTCACCCAGCGCTGTTGCAGCATAGCGGATTGCCGGCACAGCCAAAAAAAACGAATTACAAACAGAGAAATACTGATGCCAACCGTTGCCAGATGCAGATATATCGTGGCTGGGTAAAGAGAGATCACGTCCATTGCTCCTAATAAATTGGGGTATCCAACCAGCGTCCTAACGACACGCGGTCATTGCCACCATAGTCCTGACAAGTTTCTATTTGTGTAAATCCTCGGGCCTGCAATAGCTGACGCACCGCGTCAGCCTGCTGCCAGCCATGTTCTAGCAGCAGCCAGCCACCGGCGTCTAAATACTGCGGAGCGGATTCAATAATGGTACGTAGATCCGCCAGTCCGTTATCGGCAGCAATCAGCGCGCTGGCAGGTTCAAAACGGACATCTCCTTGCGACAGATGCACATCATCCGCATCGATATAGGGTGGGTTACTGGCGATAAGCGCAAAGCGCGTGTGATCAAGCGGTGAATACCAGCTTCCAGATAAGAAATGGGCGTTATCGAGCCCCAATTGCTGGGCGTTTTTTGTCGCTAACGCCACGGCATCGGGTTGAACATCAACGCCAGTCACCCGGCAATCACACCGTTCACTGGCCAGCGCCAGCGCGATCGCGCCGGTTCCCGTGCCCAAATCCAGAACGGCACACGGCGTTTGAGGCAAGCGTAGCAAGGCTTGTTCGACCAGACATTCGGTATCAGGCCGAGGAATCAGCGTGGCGGGTGAAACGGCCAGCGGCAGTGACCAGAACTCGCGCACGCCAATCAAATAAGCGATAGGTTCTCCCTGTTCACGACGCGCCAGCAGTTCAGTTAATTGCTGCTGTTCTGCCGCGTTCAGCTCAGTTTCACCAAACGCCAGCAGGAACGTGCGGGACTTGCCAGTCACAAAGCCCAGCAAAATCTCCGCATCTCGCTTCGGGCTTTCTCCCGCTACGAGCTGCGCCGTAGCCGAGATTAACCAATCCTGATACGTCATTATTCCTGCTCGGACAACGCAGCAAGCTGATCGGCCTGGTATTCCTGCACGACCGGTTGAATCAGCGTGTCCAGTTTCCCTTCCATGACTTCATCCAGCCGGTAAAGCGTCAGGTTAATACGGTGATCGGTCACCCTTCCCTGTGGGAAGTTGTAAGTACGGATGCGGTCTGAGCGATCGCCACTACCCAGCAGGTTACGGCGCGTTGACGCTTCTTCCTGCTGACGTTTATGTACTTCTGCTGCGCGAATACGGGCCCCCAACACAGACAGCGCTTTAGCTTTGTTTTTGTGCTGTGAGCGCTCGTCCTGACACTCCACGACAATACCGGTTGGCAAGTGGGTAATACGGATGGCGGAATCGGTGGTGTTAACGTGCTGACCGCCCGCGCCAGAAGAGCGGAAGGTATCGATACGTAAATCTGAAGGGTTGATTTCTGGCAGTTCGGCTTCCGGCACGGCTGCCATGACGGCGACCGTACAGGCTGACGTATGAATGCGCCCTTGCGATTCCGTGGCAGGAACGCGCTGCACACGATGGCCGCCGGATTCAAATTTGAGCTGGCCGTACACGCCGTCGCCGGAAATTTTGGCGATAACCTCTTTGTAACCACCATGTTCACCATCGCTGGCGCTCACCACCTCAACACGCCAACGGCGTGATTCGGCATAACGGCTGTACATACGGAACAGATCGCCGGCAAAGATCGCTGCTTCGTCGCCGCCCGTTCCGGCGCGCACTTCCAGAAAACAGCCGAGCTCATCGTCGGGATCTTTCGGCAACAATAGCACCTGAAGCTGCTGCTCCAGTGCTTCAATTGTTGCTTTGCTTTCTTTCAACTCTTCCTGAGCCATATCGCGCATTTCAGGATCGTCCAGCATCATTTCTGCGGTTTGCTGATCCTCTTGCGCCTGCTGCCATTGCTGGAAACAGCGGGTAATATCAGTGAGCTGCGCATATTCTCGCGACAACGCGCGAAAGCGATCCATATCAGCGATGACGCTGGGCTCACCGAGTAACGCCTGGATTTCTTCATGGCGTTCTTGTAACGCTTCCAGTTTAGCAACAATAGAAGGCTTCATGCGGGCGGTTAAATCCTGTAATAGAGATGAATGCTAGTCCAGCCCAAGGCTGTCACGTAAAATTTGTAACCGGTTTTGGTCGCCGTCACGAGCGGCTTGCTGAAGAGATTTGGTCGGCGCGTGAATCAGACGATTGGTCAAACGGTGTGTCAGTTCCTGAATCACCGCTTCAACGTCATTGCCTTGTTGGATGGCAGCCAGCGCCTTGGCCGTCATTTCCGCACGCAATTCATCGGCCTGAGCACGATAATCGCGAATGGTCTCCACCGCGGACTGCGCACGCAGCCACGCCATGAAGTCGGAGCTTTCCTGCTGCACGATAGATTCAGCCTGTACCGCTGCTGCTTTGCGCTGCGCGAGGTTATGCTGAATGATCGCGTGCAGATCGTCCACACTATAGAGATAAACGTTCGGCAATTTGCCGACTTCAGGCTCAATATCACGTGGCACCGCAATATCCACCATCAGCATTGGCTGATTCCGTCTCGCCTTCAGCGTCCGTTCCATCATCCCTTTTCCGATAATCGGCAACGTACTTGCCGTTGAACTGATCACGATATCGGCCTGAACGAGTTGTTCGTCCAGCTCTGCCAGCGTGATGACTTCTGCGCCGACTTCCGTTGCCAGCGCTTGTGCGCGTTCACGGGTGCGGTTTGCAATCACCATTTTCTGTACTTTGTGCTCGCGAAGATAGCGAGCGACCAATTCAATGGTTTCTCCGGCACCAACCAGCAGCACCGTGACATCCGATAGTGACTCAAAGATCTGCCGCGCCAGCGTACAGGCAGCAAACGCCACCGACACCGCACTGGCGCCGATATCCGTTTCCGTACGAACGCGTTTGGCCACGGTAAAGGATTTCTGAAACAGCCGCTCCAGCTCGCTGGACAAGGAATGACCACGCTGTGATTCGGCAAACGCTTTCTTCACCTGCCCTAAAATCTGTGGTTCGCCTAACACCAGAGAGTCCAGACCGCTGGCAACGCGCATCAGATGGCTAACGGCAGCATTATCCTGATGCCAATACAGGCTGCCGTTGACCTCTTCCGGGCGCAATTGATGATATTCACACAGCCAGCGAATCAGTTGTTCACGCTGGTTTTCCTGTTCGTCAACGCTAAGGTAGAGTTCTGTGCGATTGCAGGTAGACAGCACAACGCCGCCCTGCACCAGCGGTTGCTGTAACAGACTGTCGAGGGCCACACCGAGTTTATCTGGTGAGAACACAACACGTTCACGCAGAGAAACCGGTGCGGTTTTGTGATTAATACCAAGCGCAAGCAGGGTCATTAGGCTGTTTCTGAGTAATACCGGTCTTAGTATGGATTTCGTTTGAACCGCATTCTACTTGATGCAGGAGTGCAATAAAAGCGACAGCACGCGATACACCTCGTCTGAGGTAGTCACTTTTTGACAAAAAATAATAAATGCCATTAACGAATAACAACCATTGACGCTGAGCGGTAAGCCCGTTAGCGTGACGTATTTCACGGACTTCGTTCATTACAGGATACGATCGATATGCCAACCAAAACCGTCCGATGCCTGCGTTTACTGCCTTTAACCAGCGTATTGCTCGCCGCCTGTAGCATTAATCAACCAACCCAAACGGGCACAAGCCCCACCTCGCCAGAGTGGCAACAGCATCAGCAAAAAGTCCAGCAGCTCAGCCAATATCAGACGCGCGGCGCTTTTGCCTATATCTCCGATAGTAAAAGAGTATCAGCCAATTTCTTCTGGCAGGACACACCGCCGCAGCGTTATCGGCTGCTGCTGACTAACCCGCTCGGTAGCACCGAATTAGAACTGCGTGCCCAACCTGACGGCGTGCAAATCACCGACAATCAGGGCAAGCGTTACGTGGGTAAAGATGCCGAATACATGATTCAGCAACTGACCGGCATGGCGATCCCGCTGAACAATCTGCGCCAGTGGATTCTCGGCATTCCAGGTGATGCCACCGAATTCACGCTGGATGAACGCTATTTGCTGAAAACCATCACCTATCGGCAAGGCAACCAAAACTGGAATGTCAGCTATCAGAGCTACAACACTGAGTTAACGCCTCCGCTGCCAACCAGTCTGGAACTGGTTCAGGGCGAACAGCGTATTAAGCTGAAGATGAATAACTGGATGGTTAAATAAGCGATGCAACCGACGGTTATCGAGACATGGCCTGCCCCCGCCAAACTGAACCTGTTTCTTTATATTACCGGCCAGAGAGAGGACGGGTATCACCTGCTGCAAACGTTATTCCAGTTTCTGGATTACGGTGACACCCTGACGATTCGACCGCGTGATGACGACCAGATTAACCTGCTTACTCCTGTCGACGGTGTAGAGAACGAGCAAAACCTGATCGTCCGCGCAGCACGCTTATTACAGCAACACTGCGAACGCGACAATATTCGCCCTGCCCAGTTCGGCGCAGACATCAGTATTGAGAAATGTCTGCCGATGGGCGGCGGGCTGGGCGGCGGTTCATCCAATGCAGCGACCGTTTTGGTCGCCCTCAACCATTTGTGGCAAAGTGGGCTGAACGTGGATACGTTGGCCGAGCTGGGGCTGCAATTGGGTGCAGATGTTCCCGTCTTTGTTCGTGGGCATTCTGCCTTCGCCGAAGGCATTGGCGAGCGGTTAACCCCCGCAAATCCGCCAGAGAAATGGTATCTGGTCGCTCACCCTGGCGTAAGTATTGCCACACCGTTGATTTTCAGCGATCCTGAGTTGACGCGGAATTCGCCAATTCGTGATTTAGAAACTTTATTAAACCAGACCTTCGTCAATGATTGTGAAGCTATCGCAAGAAAACGTTTTCGTGAGGTTGAACAGCTACTTTCATGGCTGCTAGAATATGCCCCGGCGCGCCTGACTGGAACGGGGGCTTGTGTGTTTGCAGAGTTTGACACCGAGTTCGCAGCCTGTCAGGTGCTTGACCAGGCCCCGGAATGGTTAAACGGTTTCGTCGCGAAAGGTGTTAATATCTCTCCGTTACACCGTACGCTCTCTGGGCAACGTTAGGTTTTGCCACACACCGGCTGCCATGCGGCCAGTCTGTAGCAAACTTAATTCATACACCCGTATGCATGTTGTACCTGTTGTTTTTCCTTGCTTGGCAGGTGCAATATTTCTCTGGACGCAAGCCTGAGGTTCTTCTCGTGCCTGATATGAAGCTTTTTGCTGGTAACGCCATCCCGGAACTAGCACAACGTATTGCCAACCGTTTGTACACTAGCCTTGGCGACGCCGCTGTCGGTCGTTTTAGCGATGGCGAAGTCAGCGTGCAAATCAATGAAAATGTACGCGGTGGTGATATTTTCATCATCCAGTCCACCTGTGCACCCACCAATGACAACCTGATGGAACTGGTTGTGATGGTCGATGCTCTGCGTCGCGCTTCCGCGGGACGTATTACCGCCGTTATCCCCTACTTCGGCTATGCCCGTCAGGATCGTCGCGTGCGTTCCGCACGTGTGCCAATCACCGCGAAAGTCGTTGCTGACTTCCTGTCCAGCGTGGGTGTTGACCGTGTTCTGACAGTGGATCTGCACGCTGAGCAGATTCAGGGTTTCTTCGATGTGCCGGTAGATAACGTATTTGGTAGCCCGATCCTGCTGGAAGACATGTTGCAACAGAATCTGGAAAACCCGATCGTGGTTTCTCCTGATATCGGTGGCGTTGTGCGTGCCCGCGCAATCGCTAAACTGCTGAACGATACCGACATGGCGATCATCGACAAGCGCCGTCCGCGTGCCAACGTTTCTCAGGTGATGCACATCATCGGTGACGTCGCTGGCCGTGACTGTGTGCTGGTTGATGATATGATCGACACCGGCGGTACGCTGTGTAAAGCGGCGGAAGCGCTGAAGGAACGTGGGGCTAAACGTGTATTCGCTTATGCCACACACCCAATCTTCTCAGGCAATGCTTACGAGAACATCAAGAACTCTGTGATTGATGAAGTGATTGTCTGCGATACCATTCCGCTGGCGGAAAACATTCGTTCACTGCCGAATGTTCGTACGCTAACGCTGTCCGGGATGTTGGCCGAAGCGATTCGTCGTATCAGCAACGAAGAATCCATTTCTGCGATGTTTGAGCATTAATCGCCGCTGATCGGGTAACCGTTCAAAAACGATAATGAAGGAGCCACCTGTAACAAGGTGGCTTTCTTATTTCTATACACGTCATACTTCAAGTTGCATGTGCGTTGGCTTCGTTCACTCACCCGAATCACTTACTGAAGTAAGCTCATCGGGATTCCTTCCCTTGCCGCCTGCCTGAAACTCGAATTATTTAGTGTATATCGCTGTAAAAAACAAAAAACCGCCATAGCGAGGCTACAGCGGCTCTATTATTTCATTTTCATTAACGCCACAATGACGTCATTGACGGTTATGGATGACGCTGGCGGCGGCAACGCTTATCAAAGTGCTTAACCCACCAATAACGGTCTGCAACTTCTTCACGCCCGCTAATACGCGCCCCCGCCAACCAAAATATTGCACCAGAAAAAATACTGACCAGATCAATGTAAGTCATATATTCAGGAACATTCAGTTTCGGGAACTGGCTGGCGATAGAAAAACCGATGCCGCCAATCATCATGATCATCCCGATACCCATCAATACATTACCTAGTACTGTCATGTTCTTGCGTTTCATCTGCCACCTCCAGATTAATTCTGTGGATGAATCGGAGTGCCATTACTGTTTACTGTCTTATTATTGATGTAATTATAGACAATAATGTACTTAGATGATTGCGGGAGGGATCACAGATAAGGGGAATGATTAATATTTTTTTACGTTTAAACAAACAAATAGACAAAAATCCGAATAATCACATCACTAAACAAATAACAATACTTTTACATTCCGACATGGAGATTTTGCTATCGACTACGCGGTGTGTAAACTAGCGCTCTCGTTTATCACGCGACCCTGCGTCAGTTTAAGCACGTAATCTGGAATATACCGTGAGCAGCATTAAATTAATTGTCGGCCTGGCGAATCCCGGCGCTGAATACGCCGCCACCCGCCATAATGCGGGCGCCTGGTTTGTCGATCGTCTGGCCGAGTCTTACCGTCAGCCGCTGAAAGAAGAAAGTAAGTTTTATGGTTACACTTCCCGCCTGAATCTGGCTGGGCAAGATGTACGCCTGTTGGTTCCCACCACGTTCATGAACTTGAGCGGCAAAGCCGTCGCGGCAATGGCCACCTTCTACCGCATCCAGCCTGATGAAATTCTGGTTGCACACGATGAACTGGATTTATTACCGGGAATTGCCAAACTTAAGTTGGGCGGCGGACACGGCGGCCATAACGGTCTGAAAGACATCATCAGTAAATTGGGTAACAACCCGAACTTCCATCGTTTACGCATCGGTATCGGCCATCCGGGCGATAAAAGCAAAGTGACCGGTTTTGTGCTGGGCAAACCGCCGACGAGCGAGCAGACGCTGATCGACGATGCCATTGATGAAGCCGTACGCTGCACAGAAATCCTGATGAAAGAAGATATGATCAAAGCGATGAACCGCTTGCATGCCTTTAAAGCGGCATAATCTGGTCAGAATGCGGATAGCAGATCGAGATAAATCGCCATTCCGTGTATAATCGGCCGAAATATTTCCATTCTGACAGGCAAGAGATAGTAATTGTCTGATTAATAAGTTATTTAAGGTGATATAAACATGGGATTCAAATGCGGTATCGTTGGGCTGCCTAACGTCGGTAAATCCACTCTGTTCAATGCGCTGACCAAAGCCGGCATCGAAGCGGCCAACTTCCCGTTTTGTACCATCGAGCCGAACACCGGCGTAGTGCCAATGCCCGATCCACGTCTGGACAAGCTGGCTGAAATCGTTAAGCCGCAGCGTATCCTCCCTACCACCATGGAATTTGTTGATATCGCCGGTCTGGTAAAAGGCGCGTCCAAAGGTGAAGGTTTGGGTAACCAGTTCCTGACCAACATTCGTGAAACGGAAGCCATCGGCCACGTTGTACGCTGCTTCGAAAACGACAACATCATCCATGTAAACAACAAAGTTGATCCAGCTGATGACATCGAAGTCATCAACACTGAATTAGCACTGTCTGACCTCGACACCTGTGAACGCGCCATTCATCGCGTGCAGAAGAGAGCCAAAGGCGGCGATAAAGACGCTAAAGCTGAGCTGGCCGCGCTGGAGAAATGTTTACCGCAGTTGGAAAATGCTGGCATGCTGCGCTCGCTGGATTTAAGCGATGAAGATAAAGCAGCTATCCGCTACCTGAGCTTCCTGACGCTGAAACCAACGATGTACATCGCTAACGTCAACGAAGACGGTTTCGAAAACAATCCATACCTCGATAAAGTGCGTGAAATCGCCGCCGCTGAAGGTTCTGTCGTTGTGGCCGTCTGCGCCGCCGTTGAATCGGATATTGCCGAACTGGATGATGCAGACCGTGAAGAATTCATGGCTGAGTTAGGGTTAGAAGAGCCGGGCCTGAATCGCGTAATCCGTGCGGGCTATGAACTGCTGGATCTGCAAACCTACTTCACCGCTGGCGTGAAAGAAGTTCGTGCCTGGACCATCCCTGTCGGCGCAACCGCCCCGCAGGCCGCCGGTAAGATTCACACCGACTTCGAAAAAGGCTTCATCCGCGCCCAGACTATCGCCTTTGAAGATTTCATCACCTACAAAGGTGAACAAGGCGCGAAAGAAGCCGGAAAAATGCGTTCAGAAGGCAAGGAATACATCGTAAAAGATGGCGATGTGATGAACTTCCTGTTCAACGTCTAATTCGCTTTGTCTCATGAAGTTTTAGCGAGCCTCATGAAGACCAACAAAAACCATAAAATCCACGCGTTTGCGTGGATTTTTCTTTTCATAGTGTCTCACGTTATCTCATGACAGCGATCCTGTCTGGCCGGTGCGTAAAGCTCTTCCGGCAAACAAAACACAGCACAAACAAGCATTGAATCCGCAGCAAATTGGGAAGCTGTTAAGCTGCTTTGACAATAGTCGAGGCTCATATCAGGTTAACTATTGCATGTGGCTAATGTGGTGGACGCTGGCTCGTCCAGCAGAAGCCACTGAAGCGGAGTGGGCAGAAATCGATCTAGATAATGCCCTCTGGACCATTCCGGCAGCGCGAATGAAAGCCCGAAGAGAACATGTTATTCCCCTTCCCTCCCAAGCTGTCAAAATGCTCAGAACACTACAGGGATTAACCGGGCATCGGCAGCACCTTTTCCCGGGAAGAGATAATCCGCTAGGCCCAATGACATCGCACTCTCTACGTCAACTACTTAAAAATCTCGGCTGGAGTGGCACTTACAGCCCCCATGCCACCAGAACTACAGGGAGTACGCGTTTAATATTGGCCAGATGCTATTGAGGCTCAGCTTGCGCATGCTGATACCAACAATATTCGTCGCACATATAACCATGCGACCTATCTTGGTGAACGTGAAGTGATGATGCAGGAATGGGCAGATAAGCTTGATGTATGGGTAAGAAGCACTGACATTAGTACTGATGTTTCGCAAACGATGATGCTGCGTGTGTCATGATTGATAAATAACGATTTTTTTCATAAATATGATAAAAGCTATAAATTAACTTAAATTTATTTAACTAACTGATTCTACCATAATTTTTTGCCATTCATACTTGGCGTTATACATCTCTCTGATGTCCATCCCTCCATTGACACAGAGCACCTCCATGAGCCGATACCAGGTATCCAGCAGTGAGGGCCAATATGAGAAAGGCTCTGGTGAGCAAGTTTTGGCTAATAAGCTGGGGATCGCTACTTCTGATGAGATGGATGGGGCTGAACTTGTCCTGTTAGAACAACTCTACCAGTCCGTTTTTGAAGAACAGTTCCCGGAAGGTCAAATCAGCGTAGCCATGCTAAAAAGCTGGCACCGCCGTTGATTAGGTAACATCTACGAGTGGGCTGGACAAGAAAGAACTGTGAATATCAGCAAGGGCGGCTTTATGTTTGCCCTCTCATTACAGTTGCCAAAACTGCTAAACGAATTCGACACCAGGTATCTGGCTCAATACACGCCGTGTAGTGGACGGTAAGTGTCAAGGAAGTTGGCACCCTTGGTTAATTTAAGCCGCCTGTTTTTCCCGTTCCGGATTCAACGTTACCGGGCCTTCCGGCTGCCAGTTTCTTGTCTTCCCTGACCAGCGCTCAGGATGCGCTTTCTGTGCCTGACGATACAGTTCATCCCGCTGGGTCAGCAGAGCTCTGTCTTTACCACGACGTCGTTCTGCCGGTGTCACATAGCGTATTCCACTGTGACGATGCTCTTCGTTATACCAGTGGGTAAATTTATCCACCCACTGACGTGCCTCACTCAGCGTTCTGAACCCCGACGAGGGCCACTGTGGCACATATTTCAGCGTCCGGAACAGCGACTCTGCATACGCATTATCATTACTGACTCGCGGTCTGCTGTGAGACGCTGTGATATTCAGTTCATGTAGTTTCATCCGCAGCGTCTGCGATTTCATCGCCGCACCATTATCAGCATGTAACACCAGGGGCTGACGCCAGCAGCCTTCCCGTATCACGCTACGTTGCATCAGTGCCGCTGCCTGTTCACCACTTTCCGTCTCATACACCTCATAACCGGTGATTTTTCGGCTGTACAGGTCGAGTATCATATACAGATAAAACCAGCGACCACGCACTACAGAGGGTAGCCAGGTGATGTCCCACGACCACACCTGACAAGGCCCGGACGCTATAAAGGTTGTCGGTGCTGATACCTTCTGCTGCCGTGCCTGACGTCCTCTGCGATGGACTTCACCTGAGCGACGCAACACCCGATAGAATGTTGACTCACTGGCCAGGTAAATACCTCTGTCGGCCAGGCGCGGCACGATTTGTGAGGGGGGAAGGCTGGCATATTCCGGTTCATGACAGACATCCCGTATCCGGTTTTCTTCCTCCGGACTCAGCCGATTAAACGGCACGGCTCTTACCGCCTCAGCTCGCCGGTCACGGGGAAAGCACTGCCAGCGTCGCCAGGTACGCAGGCTGATGTTGACTTCACGGCAGGCAATGGCAAGTCTCGCTCCCGAGGTTACCGCTTCATTTATCCAGAGAATAAACTGCTGTCGCTCACCTTCAGGTGTCAGTCGTCCCCGTCGGCTTCCCCGTAGTAGTCTGTAAGCTTTTTTCGCAATACCAGTATGGCTGCCGCCTCCGCAAGGGCCTTTTCTTTACGAAGCAGCTCTTTTTTCAGCTGTTTAATTTCTTTCTGACTCTGTTTCAGGGCAGCGTTATCACCGGGGTTTTCAGTCTGCATAAAGCCCTGTTTCCACTGAATAAGTTGCTCCGGGTAGAGTCCTTTCTTGCGGCAGTATTCCGCAATTTCTGCCTCACTGAACGTGGCGGTTTCGACTATCACGGCAAAGCGTGCTTCTGCTGACCACTGGTCTGTTGTTTTCTCTGCTCCGGGCACGGGTTTTCCCTCTGATCTAGCCTGATTTCGCCAGTTATAGAGGGTAGCTTCGGATATTCCTTCCATCTGTGCAACAGCAGCCACGGTCATATTGTAGGGTGGCAGCAGTTTTGCCAGTATGCTGGCTTTTCGTTCAGGGGAAATACGTTTCATTTGTCATTCTGTAGTCCCTCCGGTTTTTAGTACCACCGCCAATGAGGATCTCCGGCCAGTTTTTGCCGCGCATAGATAACAGGTGGCATATCACCCAGTGAGCTATGCGGGCGTTCTTCGTTATATTCTGTGCGCCAGTCCTCTGTGAGTTCACGCACTTCAGACAAGGTTCTGAACAGATACATATCGAGTATTTCTGTTCGTAGCGTTTTGTTAAATCGCTCGATAAATCCGTTCTGCATCGGCTTTCCGGGCTGAATAAAATCGAGTTTCACACCGTGGCGTTCTGCCCATTCGGCTAAGACTGCGGCGGTGAGCTCTGGCCCATTATCACTTCGTATAAAAGCCGGGTAGCCTCGTTCTGCGCTTAATCGTTCCAGAATTCGCACAACACGATGAGCCGGTATATTCAAATCAACATCGATGGCCAGCGCTTCCCGATTAAAGTCATCAACGACGTTAAATAACCTGAATCGCCGCCCGTCGCTCAAGGCATCACTCATAAAATCAACTGACCAACAGTGGTTCATTTTATGCGGTATAACTAACGGCTGTGGATGCCTGTTAGGTAAACGTTTTTTCCCTTTGCGCCGAAAGTTGAGTTTCAACAATCGATAGATCCGGTAAACCCGCTTTGCATTCCACAGTAACCCTGCCTGTCGTAACTTATTGAACATAAGTCCAAAACCATAGGCCGGATACTGATGCGCCAGTTTTTGTAGCGCCTCGACTACAGGCAGATCCCGCGCCGTATTCGGGCAATAATGCAACAGACTTCGACTGATACCGATAATCCGGCACCCGCGTCGTTCGCTGGCCTGATGTTCCGTCATAACATAATGCACCAGTTCACGCTTCTCAGGCACCGTTAAAGTTTTTTTGAAACAACATCCTTAAGAATTTCATGATCTAAGCTCAGGGATGCGTACATTTGCTTTAACCGGCGATTTTCCTCTTCCAACTCTTTCATCCGTTTGATATCAGAGGACTCCATGCCGCCGTATTTAGATTTCCAGTTGTAATAGCTGGCTTCCGACACACCGTTTTCACGGCACACATCCTTCACATGCCGACCACCTTCAACTTCTTTCAAAACCCGCAGGATCTGAGTCTCAGTGAAACGCGCTTTCTTCATGATGAGCCTCCATTGGTTGTATTTTAACCAGAGAACTCCATTAAGCGGTAAGACTAAATTTAGGGGGGACTACAATTCCATCACCCTCGAATTTATTTTCAGTGGGGGTGACAACTATCCTGACACTGAGGGGTCTGGCTGATGGCACACTGCCAGTATCTGTTGCTCTTCTTGCTCACTTAACTGGTTCACTGGGGAGGGCCTGACCGCGCTGACACGCTTGTCTTCCCACGACGTTTGCCAGCGTCGCCACGTCCGTTCACTTAATCCAGCTTCCGTCAGCGCTATTGACAGCCGAGCTCCTGACGCCATCGCTTCCCGCACGTAACCGATAAGTGCCTGCCGCTCTGTTCCGGGCGTCAGTCGTCCTCGTCGGTTTCCCCGTAAAAATCCCGCAACTGCTTTCGCAGCACCAGTATCGCCGCCGCCTCCGCCAGCGCTTTCCTTACGAACCAGTGCCTAATTAAGGTTCATTTTTTAAAAGTGCAATTTGTAAAAGAACACCAACAGTGATTGTTGGCGTTTAATTAAAATTATAAAGCATTCTTGAAAAATGACAGTACTTAAAACTCTCTAACCTTACTTTCGAGATAGAGTCCATCAAAATGATAAAGCGTGTCTTTTTGAATACATATATGAACAACCAATGGAAATGTTATCACCTTGAGGGGAGCGAAATCATTTGGCGATACAATTTGTACATACACTAGTCTAAATTTAGTTAAATTCCACTCCAAATACTTCGAGACATCTTCAATAATGAACTGAGAAATCATATTTTCAGTAAGTTTATTTTTTATTTTTTCAAGCTGCTGGTAAATCATCACGACATCATTTAAATGACATTGTTCAAGCCCCTTAAGCCTTGATGAGACAGGAATGCCATTCGGCAAACGGACGCAAGGAACCGGAACAATCTCAACGTCTAACAAGAAATCTTTAACAGCACGCTTTACTAAAAGATATTGTGCAATGTCTTTAGTTCCCCAGTAAGAACGGGTAGGACGAAAAAGATTTATCCACCGAAAGCTCATTGAAACCATACCTCGATATAACCCGGGTAATGCTAAGCAATCGAGTCTATGATACATATCCCCTTGATCAAGGAAAGTAGTAAAACCATCTGGGTACATTTGATCGCTATCACCAATGAATATAATACTTGCACCTGCTGACTGCGCCAACGCTATATCATCATCAATATTATAAACATATGGCTTATTTGGATTAAGTTGTAACTTGTTAGGATATATTGTAATTAAAGTGAAGTCATTTTCTTTACTTGAGCGTCTGATCAATTCAGCATGCCCTTCGTGGAGGGCACCAAGAGTATGAATACTTCCGAGAGTTCCTTTTTCCTTAATACTATTAACCATAGATACAGCATCAGATAAATTATATAAAATCATATTGTCATATCCATTCTAGGTTATATTAAAATGTTCAAATAGAATCAGGCATGATAAAACGCCTATTAGTGTTTGTTGTTCAATGATGTCTTTAAAGTATAATTTTGACTTCGGTTGTAAAATTTTTTCAATCAATAAATTGACGCCATTCTCGTCAAACATGTCATATGTTGAAATACTATTTTTAGCTAATAACTCCTGAAGTTCCTTTTTACAGAAAAAATTATTATTGTCTATGTTAAAAGCAAATTTCTTACGTTGATATATCGCTTTGGGTAAATTTCCTCTAGCAGCCCATTTTAATATCAACTTTTCTCTATATAGTCCCTTTTTCTTACTCTCAGGTAATGTAAGTAAAAATTCTGTCATTTTATTCGTTAAAAAGGGAGGCCTAACTTCAATGGCATGGGTCATAGAATTCTTATCTGCTCTCCAGAGTGTCCAAGCAACGAGACGAGATTTTATCTCAAACGCAATGAACCGATTGAACTCTCCTGATTCTGAATGCTGTTCCAAAATAGTCCTGGCTTGTCTTGTCAAATAAGCATCTTGTTTATTCCAAAAAGGAGGGGGGGGATCCTTGAGAACAACGGCACTGGCTTCTTCACTGAATGCCCATACCACAGACCAAGGTAACAACATACCCAGCCCTTCTTCTTGCTCTGAGTGAGTGTTAAGAAGTGAAATAAGTTTTTCCCCGTAGTCGGAAGGAAAGCCAAGATGCTTTAAATAACGTAGAAAAGACTGTTGCTCAGCATAATTAGTGAGTTTACGACGCATAGCCATCCCAACTGTAATAGCCTGGAAGTGATCATAACCACCAAGAAGTTCGTCAACTCCATCTCCAGTCAAGGCAACTTTACATCCCAAATCTTTAGCAGTAGCAGCAAGTAGCTGCATCGGAAAATCTAATGAAAAGATTTGAGGTTGCTCTAGAGCAATGACAACTTGTCGAAATTGGTCTGATCCAGAAGTATAATCACTTCTATTGAAAGTAGTTTCGATAGTTTCCGGACATACCTGATGTTGAAACTTACCCTCATCAAAATGATCATCGAAACGCAGACTAAGAGCCTTACCACCATGATCTTTAACTACATTATATATTAAAGATGAATCAATGCCGCCACTTAAGTAAATTGCGAATGGTACAGATGGTAACGTTTTTTCAGCTTCGTTTTTCAAAAGTGCATGCATGGTAGCGCCAGAAAATGAAGTTTCTTTTGATGCAACAAATTGAGGCTTCCAAAATTCGGTATGATTGTTTGATTTTTTATTTAAATTGATAAGGCGGGTAGTGGCCGCCGGGAAAATCATAACATCTTTAACAAGGGTGGAATCAGGTGGTAAATATCCCGTAATCAAAAACTGTCTTACAGCTTCACGATTGATTTTTCTATGACTTTCGGGAAGTAGCTCAACTATTGGTAAGATCGATGAGCAAAAATAAATATGATCATCATTTTCATAATAAACTAGCGGCTTAATGCCGAGACGGTCCCGCGCTATGAAAATGCTGTTATTGGCACTGTCAAATATAATAATGGCGAACATACCATCTAAGTCATTAACACAATCACCTTTCAACTCTTCATAAAGATGACATATAACTTCCGAGTCGCTTGCACTGTTGAGTTTATGCCCTCTTCCATCTAACATTTTAGAAATTTTTATATAATCATAAAACTCTCCATTAACTACAGCATATAATGTTAAATCTTCATTTTTTACTGGTTGTGCGCCACCCTCAATATCTACAATAGCTAGCCTTGTATGTCCGAGGAAAACGTACTCGTTACTCCAGTAATTAAATGAGTCAGGGCCACGAGAGTTCATTTTTCTTGTGGCATCTATGAATGGTTTGATATCTTCAAAAGGCTTAGACTTGCTTATTGCGACAAATAAACCGCACATATTCAATCACCTTAAACCAACTAAGAATTCTCGATTAAAATCGAATCCGACATTCCATGCAGAAAACACATTTTTTGGGAAATTCCGATTAATGTATGAATCTAAAGCCTCCACTATTTGCAAGAAATCATTGCCTCGAAGAGTAATACATAAAGCTCTATCTTTGATGGAGTATCTACCGGCTCGCTCAAGAAAGAAATTTTCTGGGCTAATATCTATAGATAGAGAATGAGCATGCTCTAGATAATTATCTGCAACATCTATAGTTGTGTCATTGTCAATCAGAGGGTAACGAACAGAAACAATAAAACGAGAAATTGAAATTGAATTCGAATGAAAAATTATGGAGCCATGCGAACCTATTATGGAGTTTTTTATACACTGGAGTAAAGGTGATTTCATAAGAGAAAGTATTGAAATCCATTCAGGATTGCCTGGCCTTACATTTATTTCAAGAAGCTGAAGGCCAGTATCAGTCAAGATTACTCCAAGATAAAGAACACCTGTATAAATTAATTGTTTTTTCTTCATACATTGGAATAAAGGCGCTACAATTTCTTCTTCGATCTTAACCAATAAAGGTAGTGGAAAGTTTGAGGCACAAATAGCCCCAAGACCATGGGTGTTAAGACCCTCACCATCAATATAGCGCTTTTTATAATCACGTACGGGAGGAATTAATGTATATCCTTCAGTGCTAATAAATAAATGAACAGAAAGCTCCGAACCACTTACAAATTCCTCAAGTAATATCCGTGATGTGGAGCCTTCAAGTTTTGCTTGAGTATCAATTGCTTTGATAGCTTCTTGTGCCTGTTCTACTGACTTGACAATGCATGTTCTGATATTGGCATCCTTCAGCATAAAATCGGATTTAACAACCCACCTAGATGAATTCTGCATTAGTTCAGGAAGCATTTTATTAAGGCTTTCAGAAATGTCAAACTCCCTAGATGACGGGGTTTTGATCCCAGCCTCATTAATGATTTTTTTACCAAATGCTTTACTTTTCTCTAACGGGATTGCTTGCTCTGAGGGGCCATAAATCCTCATGCCAACTTGATACAAGTCTTTCATGACTGGTGAGAATAAAATATTTGTATTAAATACAACTGCACAATCTATCGAATAATCAGAACATAACCCGATGAGTTCAGAATCTGACTTGACATAATGAACGTCAGTATCTTTAAAACAGCCAGATGGACTCATGTTATAAATAAAAAGAAAAACAGCATCCGTGTCCAAAATCGCTTCAGACTTTAACTTTCGAAAAGTAGAAAAATCCCGGGCATCGCCCGTTCCTATAATAGCAACATTCATTATCCCACCATAATGTTATTGACATAAGATTTTTTCATTATTTTATTTCTGGAGAAAATCTCTATATCCTTAAATTTTCTGACCAAATAAGAAAGGTCTATTTGTAGCCCCGTCTTGCATTCTATTATGCTAATATTCTTACTATCTACAAACACTTTATAAGGAACAGAACAGTCAACATTATAATATTCAGGTTCATCACAAACTGTATATTTAATTCTTAAATAAAAGGATTTCAGAGCAGAATTAATTATTTTAAGATAACTACTTGCATCTTGAGAATAAATCACTTCTATTTGCCAAGGAGCAAGCCATAGTGGTAATGGTTTTTTATAGGCCAAGAGTTGACCAGCATAAAGTGTCATCAATCCAGAACCAGTTATCTCGTTATGATGAATAATAATTGGATGCCGTCCATCTTTTATTTTTATATCGAACGATTCTCCATTCCTTTCATCAATTTGGATATTGAATAGCATCATCTCACCATATCCGCAGTCAACCATAAATCCTATTTTTGCTATATAGTAATGACTCTGATGTTCAATCAAGTCGATACAGCATAACTCCTTTTCATTCTGTGTGATTACATTTTTCAACCACGAATTTTGTGAATAATAATCTTTGGTTGTTTCAAGCCAAACAAAACGAGAATAAACACCAATAGAATCTAAAATACGATAATTCCTTTCGATGATGGATGCTAATGTTGAACATGCATCTTCCGGCAAAACGAAGGTATGAGCATCATAGAGTATAAACTGCTTCACACGAGTCAGTTTATTAAGTGCCCCCGATGGAAAATTACGTAACGCTGGAATACAGGTACGTATTCTTGTCCCTAAGATAGAGTCAGCTAAAATACGCCCGCTCAACCAGTTAAATAGATTAGGATCTGCAGCATAACTAAGTCGAGCCTCATCTTTTCCAACCACGTTAAAGACTTGTTTCGTTTTTTCAAATCGATCAGTTAAATTCACTAACGCATTATTAAGCTTGTAAACAACAGGAAGCTGACATTCGCTATCATCTGCGCCCATAAATTCTTCATTTATGATTCTAGCCGCGTCCTCGAAAATCATTCCCTTGGGTGTAGTAACCGTAAAACCTTTTGACATCTCATGTGCATCTATATAGCCATTTTCAATGCAAAAATTATAAAGCTCATTTTCCGTTATGGCAGAACAGGAGCTAACTTTGTTACGCCTTAAATTGAATCTTTGTAAAAGCTGTTCGCTTTCAACTTTCGAAGAAGTTCTAAAATCCTTTTTATCACGGAATTGATATTTATTATATTTAGTCATTTTACAATTTTCTTTGTATTAAGCTGGAGTCTGGTGGCACCATTGCCATACTGTTTGTATCCATATTCGCAGTACTTAAAGAAATTATAAACCTCCTCAATATCGTTTAGGTCAACGGAAAAATCACTTCCAATATCAGTAGCAATTTTTTGATGATAAGATCGTAGTTCCGGATAATCTTTATAAAACATTCTTATTGAATCATAATAGATACCATTTCCTGAATCATTATTACCTGCCCCTGCTCCTGCATTCATGCCTAATTTTGCTTTTGCGGCAATCCCGACAGCTATTCCATCTTCAGAATAGTGTTTCCTAAGAATCCATTTATCCTGTCCATTCCGTATGCGATATTCAGGAGGCAAGCTGAAAACAAAATCAACAACCTCCTTTTCCATATACGGCACCCTCACTTCAAGAGTAGTAAACATTGAGGCACGATCAGCCATTTGAAGGTATGTTTGATGAATATTCTTCAATGAGTCAAGTATTGCTTCATCAGAGTTCGATACATGTTTAAAATAATCATAGCCACCGAATATTTCATCAGCCCCTTCTCCACTAAAACACCATTTAAATCCATCCTGAACAACACGCTTACATAAAAAATGGTAACTAACCGCATTACGAACTAAAGCTGGCTCAAATGTTTCAGTCATACGCACTCCTTGTTCGAGGTAGAATTGCGTAATTTCCGATAACGATGGTATAACCACTTCATGCTTAATACCTAACTCATGAGTAAGTTGTTTGGCATGTAATAAATCCTCCGATGACTCAGGGTTTATGCTGAATGTATAAGCGACCACATCTCCTTTATAATACTTCGCTAGTATTTTCAATACAGAACTACTGTCCACACCACCACTAAGTAAGCATGCGATTTTTGAGGTACTTTCCGGTATCATTTTTAATACAGCACCAGACAGCACATCATCTAATTCATTAATTACCTGTTGTTCAGAAATATATTCAGCATTGCTTAAATCGAGGTAGGTTAGTTTAGGAGTGTAATAGGTTATAATATTTTCACCATCATAATAAGAACCTGGGACCAGAAGATTAACTTTCGAGCTATCTGAAACAGCAGTAATTCCTTTAATCTCAGAGCAAAAATAAATCGATTCACCAATGGTGGTATAATATAAAGGTTTAACTCCTAAGTAGTCTCTTATAAGTAAAAATTTTGATTCGGCATGGTCATATATAGCAATCGCGAACATTCCTTGTAACTTTTCGACAAATTCTTTCCCCCAGTGTACCCACGCAGCCAAACAAACCTCAGTATCACTTTCGGTTTTAAAATCATAATGAAAAGATAATTCCCTTCTCAATTCTTTATGATTGTAGATCTCACCATTCATGCAACATGAAAATCGACCATTTGACGTTATTACTGGCTGAACCCCGTAGCTTTCGTCAACAATCGCCAGACGGTTAGTACCCATACATACGCCAGACGTACATATGCTTTCATGGCTATATCTTATTTCACCGCGATGCTTGATAGTATTTAACATTAGATTTAGATCGTTATGACTTGCATCTCTTCCAATGACACCAGCTATTCCACACATATTGTTTACTCTCAGCAAAAAAAAATTTGGTTATTTTTTTCAGCTAAATCTCTAACTTGCTTATGAATACTGTCTAAATCGCAATTGTTCCTAATAACCTTCTCAATCATAATCCCAATAAGATTGGCCTCTTCAGAACAAAAACCACGACGTGCAATTTCGCTAACGCCTATTCGAAATCCGTAGCCATCTGTAAAAGGTACTTTGATCAAGTTAAGATTTAGTCCGACCTTTTCGAGTCGCGCAAAAGCTGACTCAGCCTCTTCCCGGCTTCCTATGCGCAATATAAGCTGATGAGAAGAACTGTATATCCCCCCTAGAGATCTAGGTTTCATAGATACACTATCGAGACCTTGTGCTAATGCTAAAATCAAATTGTTAATCGCCGCAACATAGGAAACACCATGCTTCTGGTGTTCTTGAAGAGCCAATCCAAGTGCCGCAACATGGTGCAGATGGATATTGGAGACGTATTCGGGAAGCACTGCAGTATGAATTTTCTCATACAATGTGTCACGTCGCTTGAAAATGATTATGCCTTTTTGAGGGCCCCATAAAGATTTATGCGTGCTACCATGGATAAGATCAGCACCTTCGTTAAGTGGCGACTGGAAGCCTTTACCTGCTATCAAACCAAATACATGTGAAGCGTCATATGAAATAATGACATCTGGACCAACCGCAGCACGTAGTCCCTTCACGTCATAGGGATGTGTTAACATGCTTGAATCTAAAAAGACAAGCTTAGGTTTTTCAATGTTTACCCTACGCATTATAGCCTTAAGGTCTATGCATTCTTTAATACGATCATATGGTAAGTCACGGAGAACGATGTTGTGTTTTTCACATATAACTTTAGTCGCGAAATGTCCACCACAGTCAGCAGGTACAGACCACACTGTTTCGCCTGGTTTAACCAAGGTAGAAATAATTATATGGGCGACCTGATTACCCGAAAGCGGTCGAATATCAGCTGCTGAACCGTTGTATAACTCACAGGCAAGGTCCTGTGTAATCTTATATATTTGTCTAGGCTCTATCTGATCAGGATAGTCCCATATCGCCTCAGGTCTCTCCCCTTTAGGAGGAATACAGTAACGATGGTTTAAGTCAGAACCGATAACCTTAGTTACTAAAGGTGATGTCACATTTTCACTAGCAACCAAGTTTATCTTGTAGCGTTTATTATCTATGTAATCACTAATTAATTTATTTAACATCGTCTACTCTCTTAGTTGCTATGTATTCTGTATTTCTGGGCTGTTTCATCACGATAAGGAACAGGTGTCATTCTACTTTTACTATCAACATCAAAATGTGCATTCCCAACGGCTATCATCAGCAAATCTGTCTCTGCCTTTATTGCATGATCAATTTCACCTTCAATTAAGTAACAGATTCCCGGCTCTAATTTTTTAGCTTCACCGGCATACACCACATAGCCACTGCCAGACAAAACGAATAAAATATGGTCTCCATCATGGATGTGATTGCCTACACCTTTTCCAGCTTCGAAACGAATAAGATCGGCACCGAATTGATCATGTTTAACCAAAGGTATCCCTGTACCAAAACTGTTTGCCATTCTAAATTTTTTTTCACTGTCATCAAAAACAAGCTTACCGTCAATATATTCCGCAAATGCATTACTTTTAAGCATTTTTTATTCCTTCATAGAATGTTGGATAATTTCGCTTTGATTAAGGTGCTTGAGATGCCGGGGGTTCTTGGTAGATAAATCACTTCGCAGACCTGTGAGCAATCATCAAATCGCCCCCTCCAGTCATCCCCCATTACCAATAAATCAGCTTTATAATTAACAATATATTCACTTTTAAGCTCTAGAGATTCTTCAAGGAACACTTCGTCTACACAATACAACGCCTTGATAATCGCCAGCCTCTCATTTTGAGGTATTGCAGGAAGTTCCTTTCCTTTTACAATATTTAACTCATCCGCAGACACTCCAACCACTAAACGCCCCCCAAGCTTAGAAGCCCTTTCTATAATATTGAGGTGACCAACATGAAAAAGATCAAAGGTCCCAAATGTTATGACTGTTTTCATGCAGTCACCTTCAAGTTATATCGAAAAATAAAAATATTTACGTATGAAACAATTAATAAAATCACAGGAGTTAATATTAGACAGGTTATATTTCCTATATAGAATAAAACCATCAATAATGGCCATACAATAAAGTACTCTGGTTTTTTGAATCGAATAAATGGTAACGGCACTTGTAATGACATTATAGAAAGTAAACAACACACCCAGCCTAAGGTTTCATATTGACTGCGGGTGATCAACTGCAAACCGCATGTGAAAATAATCGTAGCTATAGGGAGTGACATTCCAATTGTATAACGTGGCTGCCAAAGTGAACTTCGATTTATTTTCCAACGTTCAGAAAATAAGGGGTCCAAAAAACATGTTATACGTAATGTGATTGACATAATAAATAAAATACCCAGTGATATATAAAGCCAGAAATTTGAGCCTTCATAATCCAAGCCATAAAAAATCAGGATCGTGCCAGGTACTACCCCATAAGCCACGTAATCGACCAAGCGGTCGATATCATCGCCAGCTTTAGATGTGACTTTTAGTTTTCTAGCTAGTGGGCCATCAACGGCGTCAGTAAACCATGCCAAGCATAATATAAGTCCATATACGGATGGATACTCAATATACCGTATTGCAAAGATGCTTATAACTGCGATAAAAAGCGTAAGAACATTCACTACAAAATATTTTATTAACATATATTGTCTCGAGATATTGAACCTTAAGCTCTCATATTTCCTTTTTGTTGAAGTACAATGAGAACTATCGCTATAAATGTCAGTGCACCAGCCATTGCAAACGCTTGAGATAATGATAAGAATGAAGCTATAAAAACCAATAAAGCCTGTAAACCACCATAGCTCACAGCGTCATATAGTGTCACCGCGTGAACAATTTCTTCTTCTGTTTCTTTCTTTCTCCATATCATTGATAAAGTATATTGCATCAACGCTATCGTAAACCCTTGCAACGCTTGACAGACCAATATCAAAATTATGCTTTCGAAACAACTAATTCCAAGCCATCTAATAGTTGCCGCCATCAAACAAATTATAATCAAATGAATTTCCTTTAACTTCAACTTGAAAGCAGACAAATAATAAAATGCAAGTATTTCGCAGATAATCCCGCACATCCAAACATATGAAATTATAGTTATACTGAAGCCTTTACTGACCCATAGTAATGTTGCATATGCGTAAAAAACCCCATGTGTTGCTTGACATATAGCCGCACCTACAACGGTCATATCTTTAAATATAGTTAAAGAAACAGGTTGTAGTTTTTCCTTCTTTTTCGGTACTGATGAATTCTTGCCACCTATGAAAAAAATTGATGATATGAGCATATAAGATAAGGATGCAACAAGTGGCACGACAACCAAACCTGTTTGTTCTATAATCCTTTGAGAAAGCATAATAGCAATAAGAAATGAAATTGACCCCCATATTCTTAATGTACTATAGTTTTGCCCACTTTGCTTAACCCATGAAATTATCTGCGCATCACCTAAAGGCCGAATAGGCAGGCTAACAATATTTGCCAGCATAAAAAAGAGAATTATAGCTGGCTTTACACTATAGGCTACCAACAAAAATAAAATAGCCGAAATTAATGCCAGGGCACTGAGCGTTTTATATGCAAGATAATGTTTCGTTGCAAACCATCCTACAAGTGGGTTGACTAACAGTCGACTTAAAATCGCGACCGAAGATATAATACCAAACTGGTTTAGGCTAAATCCTTTCTCTGTAATAAAGAGTGGCATAAATCCTAATAACATGCCTGACTGGAAGTAGAGGAGGAAATAAAATGTGTATGCTACCCAGCGTTGTGTCATAGTTTCCTTACTCCAGATTGACGTATGCTAATGCGCTACCGTAAAAAATAGACATCTTTTGTTTCAAAAACATGACAAATTAGCTTCCTAATTGTTAAACATCATTTAATGTTTAATCATTGTTTATATTCTCTATTTCCCAGCGTCAAACGCACTAACTATCTGATAAAATTATAATTATTCATAATCGGCCATCGGCTTTGTTGAATAAATCGAACTTTTGCTGAGTTGAAGAATCAGATCACGCACTCTCCCGACAACACAGACCGTTCCGTGACAAAGCAAAAGTTCAGAATCACCAACTGGAAGACCTACAACAAAGCCCTCATCAACCGTGGCTCCCTCACTTTATGGCTGGACGATGAGGCGATTCAGGCCTGGTATGAGTCAGCAACGCCTTCATCCCGCGGAAGACCTCAGCGCTATTCAGATCTTGCCATCACGACTGTCCTGGTGATTAAACGTCTATTCCGGCTGACCCTGCGGGCTGCGCAGGGTTTTATTGATTCTATTTTTGCCATGATGAACGTTCCGTTGCGTTGTCCGGATTACACCAGTGTCAGTAAGCGGGCAAAGTCGGTTCATGTCAGTTTCAAAACGCCCACCCGGGGTGAGATTGCCCATCTGGTGATTGATTCCACCGGGCTTAAGGTCTTCGGTGAAGGCGAGTGGAAAGTCAAAAAACACGGCAAAGAGCGCCGTCGTATCTGGCGAAAGCTGCATCTGGCCGTTGACAGCAAAACACATGAGGTCATCTGTGCCGACCTGTCGCTAAACAACGTCACGGACTCAGAGGCTTTCCCCGGATTAATCCGGCAGACCCACCGAAAAATCAGGTCAGCCGCTGCAGATGGTGCTTACGACACCCGGTTATGTCACGATGAACTGCGGCGTAAGAAAATCAGTGCTCTCATCCCGCCGAGAAAAGGCGCAGGTTACTGGCCCGGAGAGTACAGAGATCGTCATCGTGCAGTAGCGAATCAGCGTCTAATTTGCTTCGGTTGTCTCATGGGATCGCAATACATCGCATGAAGACCAACACGCCCCATAAAATCCACGCAATTGCTTTTCATGGCGCCTCAGGTTATCTCATGACAGCGCAGTCAAAAATGAGTACTGGCATGAGTACAATCAGTTCCCATCTTCATTTTAAGGACGCAGGCACGGCCTGCCGAAATCACCAAAGCGAAATGGTCAGAGTTCAATCTCTGGAGTTGCCCCTACTAAAACGGACACGGCTAATTAACAGCTAACATGGCATCGCGATATTCGCGTGGGGGATTTCATATTCAGCCCCTTGTGCGGATGCAGGTTATTATAGTCCTCCATCCATTCTGCCATTTTTTCCATCACTGATACTGCATCCGGCAGGTCATTTACGTAGACGTAATCCCGCTTGAACGTCTTGACGAACGATTCTGCCATGCCGTTGCTTTCCGGGCTACGTACTGGGGTGGTACACACGATGAACCCCAGTGAACTGGCGAACGTACGCGTGGCATCGGCTATGTAGCAACTGCCGTTATCAGTCAGCCATTCTACTGCATGTGGAACCATCAGTGCGTTACCGAACCGCTTCTCCAGACTTTCTGTCAGCAGATCCTGTACCATTACACTGCTGATACCCCCTGTGGTGGCACTCCAGCCGATAACCTCTCGGTCACAGCAGTCTAGGCTGAACACCACTCGTACTACTTCACGGTTCCAGCAGCGGATTTCAAAGCCGTCAGAGCACCACCGGGTATCCGGTTTCAGTGTGATCACACTACCGATATGGTTGCGGTGTTTTTTCTCATGACCCGATTTTGCCAGCAGCAGGTTATGGTGTTTCATGATCCGGTATATCCGCTTTGGATTTACCCGGCGACCGCCTTCCTTTAACCTGCGATTCAGATGTGCGGTGACCCTGCGATAGCCATTTGTCGAGCGCTGGCTGCATATCTGTCTGATTGATGGCAATAATTCCTCATCCGCTTCTTTGCTGTAACGCGCCATACGGGGCAGTCGCTGCCCACTCAGGCGTTCATAAAGATTAGATCGTGATACCTGCAGTACCTGTGTTATCCGGATTAGGGGATATCGTCCGGTGGCAGCAATGGCATGCGCGATATCAACTTTTTTGACTGCGCTATCTCCAGCGCATCGCGGAGGATTTCGGCTTCCATTGTTTTACGTCCCAGCATCTGCTCAAGCTGTTTTACCTTTTTTTCCAGTGCCTTAACTTCAGCAACACTGACAACGTCATCGCCAGCAGCGATCGCAGATTGGCCACCTTCGTTCATAAGTCGTTTCCATTTAAAAAGTAGACTGGGTGTAATGCCATATTGCCGGGCAACCAGAGAAATGGAATAGCCGGGTTGCATGGACAGCGCAACAAAACGGGACTTTTCTTCGGCAGTATAACGGCGTCGCTTCTGCTCGCCAGTGATCACTTCGATTCTTTGCACAAGACACTCCTTAAACATAGGTCTATGCCTATGTCTTATTGATGAAGTGTCCGGTTTAAATGGGGGCTACTACAATCTCGATAATGCACGATCGACCAATTACCTGCCGATAGTCACGGGGGCTGACGCTTATAGTTGAGCGAAAGGAATATTACGAAGTACAGAATAGTGCAATTCAAATTCATCTGGTTCTAAATATAACCTAAACCACAATTGGTTAGCAGTTGACTCGAAAAGTGGTTACGAGAATAAAATTAAAGCACATTAATTAATGTATAAGGATAGATATTAATGAGGTTTTCAATTCTGGCTCTAACCATTGCCGTGTCTATTCCTTTTGCTGCCATGGCGGATGCGAGAAATCATTTTTTTACCCCCGAAAGTGTTAACGGTGAAATTGGTTTGGGTAGCCTGAGTGGCAAGACCAAGGAACAGGTTTACGACCCAGATTCTGCCGGACATAAGAACAGCCAACTAAACTGGAAATACAGTAATGCCGCAATCATTAAAGGTTCTCTTGACTGGGGTTTAACTCCATTGATATCGATCGGCGCTTCAGGCTGAACAACTCTCTCCAGCCGTGGTGGCTATATGGATGACACTGACTGGCTGGACGAAAGCCAGGAAGGATGGACGGATCAGAGTAAGCATTCTGATACCCGCTTAAACTACGCAAACGAATTTGATTTCAACGTAAAAGGGTGGGTACTAAACGAACCTGATTATCGTTTCGGCGTGATGGCTGGCTATCAGGAGAGTCGCTACAGCTTCAAGGCTTCTGGAGGATCCTACCACTATACTAATGAGAATACGGGCTTACCTGATATTGGCTCTTTCCCTGCCGAGACAGTAGTAATCGGCTACAAGCAGCGCTTTAAAATGCCGTATATCGGCCTTGTGGGTAGCTACCGTTATGAACGTTTCGAGTTCGGTGGCAGCTTTAAATATAGTGGATGGGTACGCGCATCTGACAACGATGAACACTACCTAACAAATACAACCTTCAGAGCAAATATTAAGAACCAGAATTTTTACTCTCTTGCCGCGAACGCTGGTTATTACTTAACGCCCAATGCAAAAGTTTATGTGGAGGGATCCTGGAACCGCATAAACAACAAAAAAGGCAGTTTGTCTGCCAATGATTACAGCACTGGCGAGATAAATAGCGCAGTGAATAGCAGCGCTATTGAGAGCTATAATTTTATGACAACAGTCGGCCTGAGGTACTCTTTTTAAATTCAGTTAGCCGGATCATTTATCTGATTTCCTCAGTTCGTATATTCTGAGTAGGGGGACGCCGGACGAATGGCTCCGCGCCGAAGTTTTCAGCAACATGCTCATGGGCGGCGAGTAAAGCGCTAATGATGGCGATAGCGACACCGTCAACGGAGACCCGCACGGTATTGAAAAATCTCCGTTGCCATTCCGACCCGCTCAGGCGTTACCACGTTGACAGCCAACGCGTCCATAAGCCCCCACGATCGTTTAGTGGATGTTATTGGTGATGGTACGCACCGGAACCCTGGCGGATTCAGGGCTCAAGCGCCGTCAGATGGGCACGTTCCGCCGTGTGCTGGTCGGTGCGCCAGAATATTTTAAGGAACACGAATAGCGCTCCGTGGCGGAGGGGCACAAGCTTAACTCTCGTTCCGCCCCGCTACCACCACTGACTAAACGTCTGCTGCGGATTATCAACCTGAACGCGTTCACCAATGCGGGGCGTCATCAGTCGCCAGTCTTGGTTTTCGCTGGCTTGCGCAATACGTTCCAGCGGATCGTTCCAGCGATGGTGCGCCAGCTTAAATTTGCTGTTATGACTCGGCAATACCGCTTTGGCCTGCAAATCACTGGCTGCCTGTGCGCTCTCTTCCGGTGTCATATGCACGTATGGCCAGTCCCGATCGTATTGCCCACATTCCAGTATCGCGATATCGAATCCGCCCAGACGCTCAGCGATCGCTTTGTAATGCGCGCCATAGCCGCTATCCCCGCCGAGATACAGACGATACTGTGGCGTAATCAGCGCAAATGAGCCCCACAGCGTTTGGTTATGTTTGAGGAGTCGGCCAGAAAAATGCTGTGTCGGAAGCACATGGATGTCGACCCCGTTCTCTTTCAGGCAACTGAACCAGCCGCCTTCCGTAATATCTTTCTGCGGGAAACCCCATTTTACAAAATAGGAACCTACGCCCGTTGGCGTGACGATGCGGCGGATTTTTCCGCGTAGCGCATTCAGCGTGGGATAATCCAGATGATCCCAGTGATCGTGGGTGATCAGCAGATAGTCGATGGTGGGAACATCGTCCGGTGAATACACATTGCTGCCCTTGAAGGCGACATTGGTGCGCGGCACTGGCGAGGCGTTGTCGCTAAATACCGGATCCAGCAGGAACGTTTTCCCTTCCAGCTGAATGAAATAGCTGGAATGTCCCATCCAGATGATGACGTTATCCGTTTTACTCAACTGGTGCAGATCGGTCTTTTCCGACGGCAGGCGAGTATCTGGCAACGCGCCAGCGTCTTTCTCGAAAAGAAAGCGGTACAGCAGCGCGAATCGGTTCGGGCTATCGACCGTCGGGCGAGCCACTGGGTTATGAAACGCGCCATCGCGAAAGAGTGGGTTTTCCGGCTGGGGCTTGACCTCTGGTGATACATACTGCGGCTGTTTTAACCAACCGTAAACGGCGACTACAATCACAGCCAAAACGAGTAACAAAAGCATAGCGTTTATCCGGTGTCGTTTCGTGATGAATATATTTCGTCATGAATGTCGTTTCGTCATGCCTGATTTCAGGCATCGGCCCTTGGGCACCGGCAGTTATGCACGAACGCTGAGAATCTGGCAAGGGAGAACCGGGGGATTTTTGGTGCAAAAAAAGCGAAGGTGTTCGCCTTCGCTCAGAAATGTTGATGAGAAACCGTGGTGGTCTGTCACCGCTGACGCCTGTCCTGCTACGTCAGTACGGATTACTTTTTCAGCGCCAGCAGCGTTTTCCCCATCTCGACAACGAATTCATTCTGTTGCCCGATGACCTTATTCAGTCCGGCTTCATCCTGAATATTTTCAACCGTGTTGATCGCCTGCACTTCCAGCACGCGGCCTTTAATCAGCGTCGAACACAGCGAATGCAGAACCTTGTTATTCAGAATCGTTTGTAAGCAGCGAAAAGGCGTCGCACCGTCAATGTTTCCCGCACGCTGGTCGGGCTTAATACGTTGGCGCAGCATCTCTTTTTCGGTACTGGCGATCACCGCATCCAGATCGCTGGGTTTGGAGGCAATCGGGACATTGCCATCTCTATCTGGCGGCAGCATGAACAATGAAACCAACGCCTTATTGCCTGTCGTAGGGTCAACATATTCGGTCTGCACCATGTGGTTTGCCGGATCGACCACTTTGTCTCGCTGAATCATGTTCAACAGCTGCGCAGGCAACGCATCGGTAAGATCCTGCGTGGTATAGCCAACGAATAAATCTGGATCTTTTTTCTCTGCGACACCGTACAGCGGCAGCACCAGTAACAGACCCGCAATCCCTTTCTTTATCACACTGATTTTCATTATATTCCTCGACTCTTCATTGTGTGCATCCCCTATCTCACCACTCGCTATTCTTATCACGCTGACGTCGATAGCCTCTGGCCTTTTTACCACGTTTACACGCGACAACGCATTTTACAACTACAGGAAAGAATAGCATTTTTTATACAAAAACTTGTTGTCGGAGAATTCCTTCGCTAGAATCGCGCCGTTTACTCACCCCCATGTGTCATTTGGAGCCCCAAAGTGCCCTGTACGTCAGCCCCCCACTAACCGCCGACGACTGCATTAAGCAGCCTCGATTCGGCGCAGTCTGCGCCAGCGTTGGCTGCGGTACAAGTTCCCTGTTTTCCCCGCTATCGTGCGGAGCAGAAAACGAACCTCCCGCGTCCTCCCCCGCGACTCTGACCTCTTGAATGCCAGCGGCCAGCTATTGACTCGCGCCAGAATACGTTCGTCGGCCCTCTTTTTTACCGTAGATGGGCCTGGCTGCGCCAATAACGCAGCAGGCGAAAAACATGTATTTACATTCAATACCGTTATTAAAGTATCCGCGAACCCCGCATCTGGAAGGTTCACGTTTACAACCCGGCGATGATGCGTCGGATCAAATTGCACTGAAAGCGCTGGCAGGCCGTTACGTCGTGATCGAAGAAAAGATCGACGGCGCAAACAGCGGCGTGTCCTTCAATGAAACGGCAGAACTTTTGCTCCAGTCACGCGGCCACTATCTGGCTGGCGGTTCACGGGAACGGCAGTTCAACCAGTTCAAGCTCTGGGCTACCGCGCACGAAATGCGTTTTCTTGAGCTGCTGGAAGACCGTTTCGTGATGTACGGCGAATGGGCTTACAGCAAGCATTCCGTGTTTTACGACCGGTTGCCGCACTACTTTCACGAATTTGATATTTACGATCGTCGTGACGGTGTTTTTTTATCGACGGCACGCCGACACGCGATGCTGGCCGGTTCGCCCGTGTTGTCCGTTCCGGTGCTCTATGCCGGGGAGATGCCAACGAATCCGGCGTTGCTGTGGAAACTGGTGTTCCGTTCGCTGGCGAAAAGCCAGAACTGGAAGACGGCGTTTGAATCCACCGTTCAGCGTGAAGGCTTACCGCTCGCGCTGTGCTGGCAGCAAACCGATAAATCGGACCGTTCGGAAGGACTGTATTTAAAGGTTGAAGATGATGAACAGGTACTGGCACGCTACAAACTGGTACGCCATGACTTCATCCAGACCATTTTGGACAGCGGATCGCATCATTCCCGACGCCCAATTTTACCGAACCAACTGGCTGAAGGCGTTGATCTGTACGCGCCCTGTCCAACCCTATCCTGGGAAATGCTGGGGCTGAATACGCTGCGTTCTTTAGACGCACTCGCCGCCGCCATGCCCAATAAGTAAGGAGTATGACTATCATGGATTGGAATACCATTAGGGGATTGGTCCCCGCCTCTGGCGCGCAGCCAGATTTTGCTGATTGTCTGGACGCGTTTCCGGTGCTTCAACGCGCCAAAGAGACGTCGCAGGAGCCGCGCTATCATGGCGAAGGCGATGTCTGGACACACACCATCATGGTGGTCGAGTCGCTATTGAAGCTTCCCGATTACCAGAATGCTACGCGTGAGCAGCAAGAAATCTTGTTTTTTGCTGCGTTGCTGCATGACGTTGCAAAGTACCGCACGACGGTAATTGACCCGGTAACGGGTCAGATTGGTCAGCCGGGACACTCGCGCAAAGGCGCCATCGACGCCCGCGTGCTGCTATGGGATGCAGGCGTCCCGTTTGCGATTCGGGAAGCAATTTGCCGCTTAATTTCGGTGCATCAGGTGCCGTTTTACTGCCTTGAGGATGAACGCCGTCGGATGTCGCCGATCTTTACGATTCGCGAATTATCTTGGCAGTTGAGCATTCCGCTGCTCGCAACGCTGGCGGAAGCCGATATGCGTGGGCGCATCTGTCAGGATCAATCACGCGTGCTCGACAGTATTGAGCTGTTTCGCGAGCTGGCGCGGGAAGAAGGCTGTTACGGCCAGCCGAGATCGTTTGTCGATGCCCACACGCGCCTGAGCTATTTTCGCGGTGCCGATGTTCATCCAGACTATCCGCTGTTTCAGGAGCCGGGATCGAAAGTCACCGTGATGTGCGGTTTGCCCGCGTCGGGAAAAGACACCTGGGTGCGGACGCATCGGCGCGATTTACCCGTGGTGTCTTTCGACGATGCGCGAACAGAGCTGGGGCTGAAACACGGAGAGAATGAAGGAAAAGCCGTGCACTGGGCAACCGACAAAGCCCGTTCACTGCTGCGAACGCATGAACCGTTCGTGTGGAATGCCACGCATCTCAGCCAGCAAATGCGCACCCGCACGTTGGATCTGTGCTACGCCTACGGCGCAGAAGTGGAGATTGTCTATCTGGAGCGTCCGCGTCAGGAATTGCTGCGCCGCAACGGGAAACGAGACACCACATTGAGCAATAAAACGCTGCAAGGCATGCTGACGAAATGGGAGCTTCCCGCACCGACGGAAGCCCATGCGGTTAGCTATGAAAGCTAAGCAATCCATTTAAGGAGGGAAGCGGCGTCGTATACCACCAAAATGAAAAAATTAAATTATGACGGAGTAAAACGTGGAAGATGAATATTTATCGCGCGGAATATCCTATAAATAACCGAGATATTCCACGCCAAATTATGTTTGCGGCTTTATCTGAAAGTGTACCTTGGTATTATTTTTTTACACTTACACGGGCATGTTTAATAAGCTCTCGACCGGAGGAGGAACTTGCAGATAAAAACCCTGTTCCTCTAGCGCAAGTTTCACTTTTTCTATATCGGCATTCGCCAATTTTTTACGCCCATCTAACGGTAAGAGCATGGCTAGCTGCGGCGTGCCGAAACTTTTCATTAATTCTTCCGGCACGCGTGAGAAATCGTCTTTTTTTTCAACATAAAGATAGGTCTGATCGCGTTTCGCACTTCGATAGATCACACAAAACATTTTTTTTACTCTATTTGATGGGAATGCCATCTTGCCTGTATATAATTGTGACTATAACATGCTTACAGCGCTCTGGAATATCATGCCTTAAATGTTACTCTAGGGATTAAAAGATGCTGAAACTGAGTCAGGATAGATGTCACAAACGCCAATAGAGCTAAAAGGCAGCAGCTTTACCTTATCGGTTGTTCATTTGCATGATTCCCAACCTGAGGTAATTTACCAGGCACTACAGGAAAAAATAGAGCAAGCGCCTGCTTTCCTGAAAAATGCCCCTGTTGTCATTAATGTTGCTGCATTAACAGCGGAAACCGACTGGATAAAATTGCAGCAGGCCATTTCGTCAACTGGCCTGCATGTCGTTGGCGTCAGCGGATGCAACGACGACGAATTAAAGAAAACCATTGCACAAGCGGGGCTTCCCCTTCTGAGCGAAGGTAAAGCACAACGCCGGGTAGTCGAGCCCGTCGCCGCCGTTCCTGCTGCGGTGAAAACAAAAGTCATCAACACCCCCGTTCGCTCCGGCCAACAGATTTACGCTCGGAACTGTGACTTAATCGTCACAAGCAGCGTTAGCGCGGGTGCTGAGGTGATTGCCGATGGCAATATTCATATTTACGGCATGATGCGCGGCCGAGCCCTCGCAGGCGTTTCTGGCGATGTTCAGAGCCAGATATTCTGTACGCATCTGGCCGCAGAACTGGTCTCGATTGCTGGCCGTTACTGGCTGAGCGATCAGATCCCTGAACCGTATTTTGGGCAGCCAGCACGGATCAATCTGAACCAGCTGGACAATGTTTTAACGATAAAACCTCTAGACTAGAATCTCCCAAGGAAACATTTATGGCACGCATCATTGTTGTTACATCGGGTAAAGGGGGCGTTGGCAAGACCACATCAAGCGCGGCCATTGCTACCGGTTTAGCCCAGAAAGGAAAAAAGACGGTTGTCATCGATTTTGACATTGGTCTGCGTAACCTCGACCTGATCATGGGATGCGAGCGTCGCGTAGTGTATGACTTCGTCAACGTGATTCAGGGTGATGCCACGCTGAATCAGGCGCTGATCAAAGATAAGAGAACGGATAATCTCTACATTCTGCCAGCATCACAAACGCGTGATAAAGACGCGTTAACGCATGAAGGCGTAGAGAAAGTGCTCAACGATCTGGGCAATATGGAATTTGATTTTATCGTGTGTGATTCACCTGCCGGGATTGAAACCGGTGCGTTGATGGCGCTCTATTTCGCTGATGAAGCGATTATCACCACCAACCCAGAAGTCTCTTCCGTTCGCGACTCCGACCGTATTCTGGGCATTCTGTCTTCGAAATCACGTCGTGCGGAGCGTTCTGAAGATCCGATCAAAGAGCATTTGCTGTTGACGCGTTACAATCCAGGCCGAGTGAGCCGTGGCGACATGCTGAGTATGGAAGACGTTCTTGAGATCCTGCGGATTCCACTGCTTGGAGTGATCCCTGAAGACCAATCCGTACTCCGCGCCTCTAACCAAGGCGAGCCGGTCATTCTGGATGCGGAAGCCGATGCAGGTAAAGCCTACGCGGACACCGTTGAACGTCTGCTTGGTGAAGAACGCCCTTTCCGCTTTGTTGAAGAAGAGAAGAAGGGTTTCCTTAAACGACTTTTTGGGGGATAAATTATGGCTTTACTGGACTTCTTTCTGTCCCGCAAAAAAACGACAGCCAATATTGCCAAGGAACGGCTGCAAATTATTGTCGCGGAGCGACGCCGGGGAGATAGCGAACCCCATTATCTGCCGCAATTAAAGCGAGACATTCTTGAGGTTATCTGTAGATATGTACAGATTGATCCTGAGATGGTGACAGTTCAGCTTGAGCAAAAAGGAGATGATATTTCCGTGCTTGAATTGAACGTTACATTACCGGAAGCGGAAGAAACACCTAAATGATTTCTCTGCTGTAGTATCCCCTGCTTTTATGCAGGGGATATCTATTCCCGTCATACATAAAATTAAGTGCGTTTCACTTCATAATAAACTGTATATTTAGCCAGCCTTTTTTTCTTGTTTTGTTTTTTCACCGCATTCTTATCACCCTATTTGCTGCTTTTTTCATGATTACATCATCACAGCAAATAAGGCGGATTGATAAGACGTGTTTATCGGTGATTAATAGCCCTGCACAATTTCACGCAGTTCATCGCCATATAACTGACCGCGCCAGCCAGACAACATTTCCGGCATTCCCGCATCTTGCCCGCTTAATTTCCAGTGCCAGTTCAGCAGACGATTAATTTGGCGACGTGAGGCCAATAGTTCAGCGGATAATCCACTCTGTTCGCTCACGCGCTGCACCAGCGCTTTGATATCTTTAAACGCTTTTTTATAGCCGGGATAGTCGATCAAATTAATCACCGGTGGTGGGCAATCCGCATCAGCAATACCGTCCGTCTGTGCAACGCAGTCCAGCAGCGTTTTGCCGTGGTAGCGAATTTCCGGGCCGCTCAGCCCCAGTGAACTCAGTTCACCCAGCGACGTCGGCAGACAACGCGCCACCTGCAACAGGTTCTCTTCACGTACGACAAAATTCACTGCGCTGTCTCGCTCACGCGCTTTACGCAAACGCCACTCAGCCAGACGCTGAAGGCAAGCCAGATTCCGGCCACGCAGCTGCCAGGCGTTGCCAAATTCGCGATAGGCCAGCGCCGGCGCTAAAATATCCTGTTTGCGCTGACACAGCAGGAGACACTCATCCAGCGCCGCGTTCATCCACCCTGCGGCTTGCGTATCGGCCACCAGTTGAATAGCCATCGGTAACAGATAGAACACATCGGCAGCGGCGTAATCACACTGTTTTTCGCTCAGCGGACGTGCCAGCCAGTCCGTTCTCGACTCACTTTTATCCAGCGTCACGCCCATGTAGTCGGCCACCAGCGCAGCAAAACCATACGAGAGCGGCTTGCCTAAAAATGCGGCCAGAATCTGTGTATCAATGAAAGGCGTCGGCAGTGTTCCAAATGCATTGAGAAACACTTCCAGATCTTCGCTGCCCGCGTGCAGGAATTTAGTGACCTGTTCGTCACGCAGTAACGCCTGAAAAGGTGCCCAGTCGGTAATCGTTAACGGGTCGATAAGTGAAAGCTGTTCGCCGTCATACAATTGAATCAACCCTAATTGCGGGTAATACGTGCGGGTTCTGACGAACTCCGTGTCCAATGCCACCTGCGGAAAGCGTCGCGCCTGGGCGCAAACCTCTTGTAACCCGATGTCGGAAGTGATCAACTGATAATTCAAAACGTCATTCTCTTGGTTGTTTTTACTTTACGGTTCTGGGTCAAATCCGTATCGCCGTAAAAAATTCCCGGCGGATATTTTTAACGTCGCAAGCGACGGCCCATAGGGGACGGCTGCAAGTCCGCCATAAAAAAGAACGCCGGATAAACCGGCGTGAAAACATCATATCGCGTCCTGCCTCTCTCTGGCAGTCGTTTTCGTGGAAAATCGTCAGGCGGCAGCGTCTTTCTTCGCCGTTTTCTCGCCGCGTAATTCGCGACGCAGAATTTTCCCCACGTTAGACTTCGGCAGATCGTCGCGGAATTCGATCTCTTTCGGCACTTTGTAGCCCGTAAGGTTACGGCGGCAGTGGGTAATGAGTTCTTCTTTCGTTAACGAGTTGTCGCGTCTGACGACAAAGGCTTTAACTGCCTCACCGGAGACCTCATTCTCCACCCCAACCACTGCCGACTCGGACACTTTGGGATGACGGCTGATCACATCTTCAATTTCGGTCGGATAGACGTTAAAGCCGGAGACCAGAATCATGTCTTTCTTACGGTCGATAACCCGAAGGAATCCTTCATCATCAGACATGACAACGTCACCCGTCGCCAGCCAGCCGTCTTTTAACACCTCATCCGTTGCGGCAGGCTGCTGCCAGTACCCTAACATCACCTGCGGCCCACGCACCCACAGCTCACCGGATTCCCCCGGACCTGCGTCGTTGCCGTTATCATCAATGATTCTGACATCCGTTGACGGCATCGGTAGCCCAATACTGCCGCTGTAATGCTTCAGATCGTACGGGTTGCCCGATACTACCGGAGAACTCTCCGTCAATCCGTAGCCTTCGAGCAGATGTTTACCGGTCAATTTTTCCCAGCGCTCTGCCACCGACTGCTGCACCGACGCGCCGCCACCTGCGGATAGCCGCAGTGCCGAAAAATCCAGTTCATGGAATTCTTTATTATTGAGCAACGCGTTAAATAACGTATTCACGCCCGTGATTGCGGTAAACGGATACTGCTTCAGCTCTTTCACCACTGCGGGAATATCGCGGGGGTTAGTAATCAGGAGATTCTTCCCGCCCAGTTCAAAGAACAGCAGGCCATTCACCATCAGCGCATAGATGTGGTACAGCGGGAGTGCGGTTACTACCAGCTCAGTTCCTTCACGCAAAACGGCACCGTATGCGCCTTTACACTGCTCAAGATTCGCCAACATATTGCGGTGCGTAAGCATGGCACCTTTAGCGACGCCTGTGGTGCCGCCGGTATATTGCAGAAATGCCAGATCGGTATTGATAATATCGGGGCGAATATACTGTTGACGCCGCCCTTCTTGCAAAGCACGACGAAACGATATCGCATCCGGCAGATGATACTTCGGCACCAGCCGCTTAATGTACTTCACCACGAAGTTGACTAGCGTCCCTTTCGCCGTGGAGAGCTGATCTCCCATACGGGTCAGGATTACGTGCTTCACCGCCGTATTATGGACGACTTTTTCCAGCGTATGCGCGAAATTCGACACGATAACAATCGTGCTGGCACCGCTGTCTTTTAGCTGATGTTCCAGCTCACGCGGCGTATACAGTGGGTTAACGTTAACCACCACCAGACCCGCGCGCAACACGCCAAACAGCGCAACGGGATATTGCAGCAGGTTGGGCATCATCAACGCGACACGATCGCCCTTTTGCAATTTAAGCTGGTTTTGCAAATAGGCCGCAAACGCCCGACTCCGCTCTTCCAGCTTACGAAACGTCATCACTTCACCCATGTTGACGAATGCAGGTCGGTCGGCATAGCGCTTCACGCTATTTTCAAACATGTCAATCAACGACGAATAGCGGTCTGGATCGATTTCCGCCGGCACATCCGCCGGATAACGTGATAACCAAATTTTTGCCAAGACGTCACTCCCGAGATATTTTTTTAGTGGCATCGTCGTCGCCCTCAGAGGCTTGTTGTTATTAACATTATTTTAACTCAGCTTACCAGTTAGCTAACAAACAATGTTAAGGTTGCGAGAGCGATCACTAATTTATTCTTTATTCAAAAAAAATCAGGCAACCTGCGTCGCCTGATCTCAATAGCCCTATGGATAAGTTCTTATTCTGTGACAATATTCTCAATACGCGCCGGGCCAGGCCAACCGCCGTCAAATCCCCATCCAGGCCCCCAGCCGTAGCCGTAACCTGCACGCCATCCCCACGGGCCGCCATAGCCGCCGGGTGGTGTTATCAGACGCTGCACAACATTCCAGCGTTTGTAGCCTTGCGCGTCGATCACGACATAGCGATAGGGTTTATCCCCGATAGCGCCCTGTTCGGTGCCGACAATCGGCCCGACAACGGTAACCAGTTGGTCTTTAAAATCGACAGGTTCCAGAAAGCGATTCACATAGGCAATAAAGCGCCCTTCTGACGGCATATCCAGCAGCGGTTTTGCGCCGCTATCCAGCGGCATGCTGGCAATTTCCAGCCGCGTTTTATTCGCTTCATTGCGAATGCTGACTACTCGTCCGCCAAAACGTGATTCCTGACCGACATAAATCTGCGGCGCATTCATCACGCGTACTAAATCGTCCTGCGGCGTTGGCGACGTGCCTTTAATGGCATCCGGCACCGTGACACAGCCTGACAGCAGAAGCGCTGTCGCAACCAGCATACCGAGGCGTGCTTTTTTCTGATTCAGATGCACACTTTTTATTTGTACGGACATAGCACAACCCCCTCTTCAGATATCTGATAGTTAGACTGCTCAGCATCGAATAAGTTGCTGTTTATGACGGGTATACTTCACGCCAAATGTGCATTCTGACTAGTCGCGGCCGGGCAGTTTTTTCCAGGTCACTTCATTGCGCAGGTAGCGTGGTTGCGCATTCTCGACGCTGACCGCTTTTCCTGCCTGCCATAGCTGACAGGCCAGCGGCAACATGTCCTGCGCCTGCGGCAACAGCACCTCGCCCTTTGATAACACCAGTGAGGAATGGTTTACCAGTTCAGGGTAAGTTTCCCATCCGGTTCCTACCGTGGCCCATTCGCCTGACAGCGCGGCAGTTAACGCCTGCACCTGCTCAGGTTTCAAGACCGCCTCCTCAGATTCTCCCTGCCAGCCGCCGTCAGCATCGCGCTGATAGCAGCCCCAGTATACTTCTCCCATCCGCGCATCGATGGCCGCCAGCACCTGCGTTGCCTGCGTCAGGCGGAAAGCGCCCTGCGCCATGGTCGCCAATGACGAGACGCCAAGCAGCGGTAAATCCGCTCCCAACGCCAGCCCTTGGGCAATGCCGATACCAATCCGCACGCCGGTAAAGCTTCCCGGCCCCTGACCAAAGGCCAGTGCATCAAGATCCTTGAGCGTCAGGCCGCTGTCGGCAAGCACCTGCTGAACCATCGGCAGAATACGTTGTGTGTGTTCACGGGGACAAATTTCGAACAGAGAATGAATTTCACCTTCATTCCAGAGTGCGACGGAACAGGCTTCCGTTGCGGTATCAAGCGCTAGAATTCGCGTAGACATGCCAACCTCAGGCAGGATAAATAAATCTTAATGGCCCGTATCATAGCATAAGCCCCTGCCGTGCCGCAGCCATTCCCACCATCGGTCAGGCCATGCAGTAATCGCCAGTGAGGAATTATGTGTTACGCGTCAGGAAATTAATCGCCTGCCCAATGTCGCGGGTACGTGGCGTCGGCGGCAGGCTATTAAGGAACACGGCACCATACGGACGCATCACCAGTCGATTATCGCAAATCACAATCACACCGCGATCCTCCACATCACGGATGAGGCGACCCACGCCTTGCTTCAGGGTAATCACCGCATCGGGAACCTGTACATCGCCGAAAGGCTCACCGCCACGCAAGCGACAGTCTTCAATACGCGCCTTCAGCAGCGGATCGTCCGGTGAGGTAAACGGCAGCTTATCGATAATGACGCAGGAGAGCGTATCGCCACGCACATCCACACCTTCCCAGAAGCTGCTGGTCGCCACCAGCAAGGCATTACCTGCCGACACAAACTGCGACAGCAATTGCGCCTTGCCAGTTTCGCCCTGTAACAGCACCGGTAGCGTTAGCGTGGCGCGGAATTCGGCTGCCAAATCACGCATCATCTGATGCGAGGTACACAGCATAAAGCAGCGCCCCTGATTCGCCTCAATCAACGGTCGCAGCATCGCCGCCAGCCTTTTTGCTGCACTGGGACGATTGGTTTCCGGTAAATTACGGGGGACGCAGAGCAGCGCCTGATTGGCATAATCAAACGGGCTGGGTAACAGGAGCGTATTCGCGTTATCCAGCCCTAGTCTATCGGTGAAGTGGAAGAGTTGATCGTTAACAGACAGCGTCGCGGAGGTAAACACCCAGGCCGCAGGCTTCTCTTTTATCAGTTCACGAAAGCGATCGGAGACGGACAACGGCGTCAGCGCCAACACGAAATGACGTGAATTACATTCGTACCAGTAGCTGTAACCCGGTTGCTGCACGTCTTTCAGCCGTTTCAGGCGGTTGCGATAAAGCGTAGCGCGCTCAAAGGCGGCATCCAGCAGCGCTGAACGCCCGAGCGACAGTTTCGCAACGTCGTAGCACAGCTCCAGCGCATCATCCAGCAGCACCAGCGCACGCTGAATCAACGGCTGTTCGAGCACATCACGCAGATTACCGCGAAACCCCGGATCGCCCAGCGCCAGCCGAAAATCCTGCGTGCTTTGCGTCAGACGATCGGCACTTTTTTGCAGTTGAGAGGCGTCGCGCACTTCGGTGCGGTAAGCAATGATGATGTCTTTTGCCAGATCCAGCAGTTGGCGGCTGGAAAGCTGCTGCCCGAAATATTGGCTGGCGATATCGGGAATCTGGTGGGCTTCATCGAAAATGACGACGTCGCTTTCTGGGATCAGCTCCGCAAAACCGCTCTCCTTCACCACCATATCGGCCAGATAGAGATGGTGGTTAACCACCACGATATCGGCATCCATCGCCTTACGCCGTGCTTTCACTACGAAACACTCTTTATAGTGCGGACAGTCGCTGCCCAGACAGTTATCGTTGGTGCTGGTCACTAACGGCCAGATCGCGCTGTCTTCCGCAACGCCTGAACAGGTCGTGACATCGCCTTCCGTCGTTTCCGACGACCAGCCACGCAGCCGAACCAGTTCGCTCAGCGTTTCGCCGGGTAAATCACCACCGCCCAGCGATTGCTGTTCAAGCCGTTCCAGACAGAGGTAGTTCGAGCGACCTTTCAACAGCGCTAATTTGCCTTTGTACTTCAGCGCCTGCGCGATCGTCGGTAAATCACGGCTATAGAGCTGATCCTGTAGCGCTTTCGAACCGGTTGAAATGATGACTTTTTTATCTGAACGCAAGGCGGGCGCGAGGTAGGCATAGGTTTTACCGGTTCCGGTGCCCGCTTCCACCACCAGCGCAGTTTTATCGTCGATAGCCTGCATGACGGCCTGCGCCATCTGCCGCTGTGGTTCACGAGGCTTGAAGCCTGTGATCGCTTTCGCCAGCACACCGTCATTAGCAAAATCATCAATTACACGATCGTTCGTCACGCCTGCTCTCTTTTTCAAGGGAATGCTGTATCGGTAAGCCGCTAACCGTTTCAGGTCGCGGCAAAATATCGCGCTGATTATGCCAAGAGTCACCCAACGCTACCACCTTAAATCAGGAAAGCGTGCCGCAACCTGCTGTGTTAGGCTTGGCGGCTGGCATTGATTGATGTCACTCTTTTAATTATCCCCACTTTAATTATCCCCACAATGGAGAAACACCACCTCATGGCGATCACACGAATTAATCCTGAAGCACGCTGGTCAGACGCCGTCATCCATAACAACACTCTCTATTACACCAGCGTGCCAGAAAATCTGGATGATGACGCACAGGCGCAAACGGAAAACGCGCTGGGCGAGTTAGATGCGATCCTGCAACAGGCGGGAACGGATAAGAGCAAGCTGTTAGACGTGACGATTTTTCTCGCCAATGCGGATGATTTTGCCGCGATGAACGTCGCGTGGGATGCCTGGGTCGTGGCGGGTAGTGCGCCTGTACGCTGCACCGTGCAGGCTAAATTGATGCATCCGAAATTCAAAGTCGAAATCAAAGCGATTGCGGCGATATAAGCCACCGTCTTATATATCCAGAAGAGGGAGAGACATTGTGGTTACTGCTCTTCCTCTTCTTCACCATCATCAAAATGGTGTTCTTCGTCGCTGTCATTACTGTCATTAAATTCGTCATTCTCTTCGTCAAACATCATCGCGACGGTGTCACCTTGATGATTCTGACGGATCTCCGCCGCAACCAGTGCTATCGCCTGGCCGCTGCTCATGCCCTCAGACATGAGTTCCTGAATACGCTCTACAGCATCTTGCTGCTGCTTGTGCGTCAGCGCGGGCATACCTGCAATCATGATAGTTTCCTGGTTGGTAAATTCGCGCGTATCATCGCATGCCCGCTTCAGCATACACCAGCATTTCTGCTTTGTGGTACGCTGTGGTCAGGAAAATCGACGCGCTATCAACACAACCATACTGTAGACACAACACGAAGAACATGACTGCCGCCAATACGACTCACGTAACTGACACCAGCGATTCGACTATCGCGACGGCTGCCGCCGCTATTTATCACGCGCAGCCTTACTACCCGACCGTGCTGCTCGATCGCTTTGCGCCCTTTTCCCACCAGCCGTGGGCGATGTTGCTGCATTCCGGGTTTGCCGATCATCCGCATAATCGCTTCGATATTATAGTCGCCGATCCGCGAGTCACACTTTGCACGCGCGGAAGCAAAACGGAAATCACACGTGACGGTGTAACGAACATCGTGGACGGCGATCCATTCACTTTACTGCAAGAGCAGCTTGATTCATTGGCGTTGCCCGCTGAAGTACATCCTGATTTCCCTTTTCAGGGAGGTGCACTTGGCCTGTTCGGCTATGATTTGGGACGGCAGATTGAAACGCCGCCCGCACAGGCCGAGCAAGATATTGATTTACCGGATATGGCGGTGGGTCTCTACGACTGGGCGCTGGTTGCCGATCACCATCGAAAAACGTTAACGTTGATCGTACATCATTCCCTTCAGGCACGGCTCGATTGGTTAGCGACTCCGTCCGTTAACGCCCCAAAATCCGATTTCAGCCTTACCAGCGCCTGGCAGCCGAATATGTCACGCGAAGCATATGGCGAAAAATTCTGCAAAATACAGGACTACCTTCTGGCGGGAGACTGCTATCAAGTCAATCTGGCACAGCGCTTTTCTGCGGCTTACGAGGGCGATGAATGGCAGGCATTTTTACGACTGTCAGTAGGCAATAAAGCGCCCTTTTCCGCCTTCCTGCGCCTGCCGGAAAATACCGTCATCAGCGTATCGCCAGAGCGTTTTCTCTGGCTGGAAAATCACCGCATTCAAACGCGCCCGATTAAAGGCACACTGCCGCGCCTCGCCGACCCAGATGCCGATAAACAACAGGCGGTGCGGCTCGCTAATTCGGAGAAAGATCGCTCAGAGAACCTGATGATTGTCGATCTCCTGCGTAACGACATCGGTCGCGTCGCCGTGCCGGGCAGCGTCCGCGTGCCGGAGTTGTTCGTCGTCGAGCCTTTCCCCGCGGTGCACCATCTGGTCAGCACCATTGAAGCACAGCTACCGGAAGATTGCCCCGCAACCACGCTGCTACGCGCCTGTTTCCCCGGCGGCTCGATTACCGGCGCGCCCAAAATCCGCGCGATGCAGATTATTGAAGAACTGGAACCTCAGCGTCGCAACGCCTACTGCGGCAGCGTCGGCTACATCAGCCTGTGCGGCACCATGGATACCAATATCACCATCAGAACGCTATTAACCGAACACGGCAGAATTTACTGCTGGGCGGGCGGCGGCATCGTCGCTGACAGTCAGGAACAGGCTGAATATCAGGAAACGTTTGATAAAGTGGGCCGCATTCTTCCCCTGCTGGATGGCTCCCAGACAATTCAGGTACCGAGTCAATGAGTGAGATCGCCTTGCCGCCAACGGTTTTTGCGCTGAACGATTTTATTACGCGCTTTCAGTTACAGCTTCCGCCATCGCTGCGGCCTGTGCACCAGCAGCGTCAGGCTGCGGTTCTGGTGCCAATTATTTGTCACCCTACGCCCACGCTGTTATTGACCCGACGTTCTGCTGAACTGCGTAAGCATGCAGGGCAAGTGGCGTTCCCCGGCGGGGCGGCGGATAAAGAAGATCGTTCAATCATCGAAACGGCGCTGCGTGAAGCGCAGGAAGAAGTAGCTATCCCACCGGAAAACGTACAGGTGTTGGGCGTATTACCGCCGCTGGACAGCGTCAGTGGATTTCAGGTCACACCGGTTGTCGGGCTGATCGCTCCACAGACTCGCTTCCATCCCAATGAAGATGAAGTCGCCGAACTGTTTGAAATGCCGCTGGACGAGGCCTTCGCGCTGACGCGCTATTATCCACTGGATATCGAGCGCAAGCAGCAACGGCATCGGGTTTATCTTTCCTGGTATCAGCAGCAGTTTGTTTGGGGGCTAACCGCCGCCATCATCCACCAGCTCGCCTTACAGATTTCCGACAGGCTCTAAGCTTAAGGCCGCGTTCAGCGGCTTTTGGCTCACCACTTCTTTTCCCTCGCCAAATATCCTTATTTAAAAAGAGGCCTTTACGATCAAAAAACACCCACCCATAGCATTTACAATGACTTAGATCGTATTTAGGATAAGTTAAATTATGTGATGACATAAGTTTATTTCATGCGAAAAAGAAAGCCACACGACATATTCCACACTACAATAGCGCGATTTGACGAGTTTTATTCTAATCTTGGGGGTATGTATTCACTAAAATTCAGGTCATGTCTCGCTGGAACTGAAATCATCAGATAATTCTCAGCATAACTATCTGATTATGATGAAGGAACCGGATGCAGGCGATCAGATAACAAAGAGTGAGTACGGCTCTGAGTCTTTGAGGAGTTTCGCGTGATAAGCGTTTTCGACATGTTTAAGATCGGTATTGGCCCCTCTAGCTCTCATACGGTTGGACCGATGAAAGCCGGTAAACAATTTGTCGATGAATTGATCGACCAGGATCGACTGACCGCAACCACGCGCATTGCCGTCGATGTGTATGGCTCGCTGTCGCTGACGGGTAAAGGCCACCATACAGATATCGCTATCATTATGGGTCTGGCGGGCAACATGCCAGATACCGTTGATATTGATGCCATTCCCGGTTTCATCCGCGATGTTGAGCAACGCGAACGCCTGCTGCTGGCTAACGGGCAGCACGAGGTAGATTTCCCACGCGAAGGCGGTATGGTTTTCCGCAGTGAAAATCTGCCGCTGCACGAAAACGGCATGACGGTCACCGCCTTTGCTGGCAATAAAGAAATTTATAGCAAAACCTATTATTCCATCGGTGGTGGCTTCATCGTTGATGCAGAGAATTTTGGCAAAGACAGCGCCACTGATGTATCCGTTCCTTATACGTTCAATTCCGCCAAAGAGATGCTGGATCACTGCAAACAAAGTGGCCTGTCGCTTTCCGGGATGGTGATGCGTAACGAGCTGGCGCTGCACAGCCGTCAGGACATTGACGCCTACTTCGCCGATATCTGGCAGACAATGCGTGCCTGTATCGATCGTGGCATGAACACCGAAGGCGTATTGCCCGGCCCGCTGCGCGTACCACGTCGTGCCTCTGCTCTGCGTCGTATGCTGGTGTCTACCGATAAGCTGTCCAACGACCCGATGAACGTGGTGGACTGGGTCAATATGTTCGCGCTGGCGGTGAACGAAGAAAACGCCGCAGGTGGCCGAGTGGTTACCGCGCCAACGAACGGTGCGTGCGGCATCGTCCCTGCCGTCCTCGCTTATTACGACCACTTCATCGAGCCCGTTAGTCCGACCATTTATATTCGTTATTTCCTCGCAGCGGGCGCGGTCGGCATTCTGTACAAAATGAACGCCTCCATCTCCGGTGCCGAAGTGGGCTGTCAGGGTGAAGTGGGCGTCGCCTGTTCCATGGCCGCCGCTGGACTGGCAGAGCTGATGGGCGCGAGCCCGGAACAGGTTTGCGTCGCCGCCGAGATCGGCATGGAACACAATCTGGGTTTAACCTGCGATCCGGTTGCCGGCCAAGTACAGGTTCCGTGCATCGAACGTAACGCGATTGCTTCCGTTAAGGCGATTAACGCTGCCCGCATGGCGACCCGCCGCACTAGCGAAGCACGCGTCTCGCTGGATAAGGTGATTGAAACCATGTACGAAACGGGTAAAGACATGAACGCCAAATACCGCGAAACCTCACGGGGCGGACTGGCGATTAAAGTACAGTGTGATTAACGTACTCTGTAATTAAAAAGCAGTGTGAGCCATTCGTTTTAACTCCACACCTGCTTTTATTCACACCACGAAAAAGCCCCGCCACATTGGCGGGGCTTCATTTTGTCATCTACTTACGCAGAACGACTTACGCGTCTTCATCCTCTTCCCGATCGACGATACGTTCTACACGCACCAATTCAATACGGTATTCGGACACTTCGATGATGTGGAAGCGCAGGTTGTACAACTCAATGATGGCACCGACTTTCGGGAATTCATCACTATGCGCCAACAGCATTCCTGCCAGTGATGCATACTCTTCCTTCGGATCAACCAGCTCGCTGCTATCCACCACCTGTTGCAAAGCGTGTAGATCCGTTCCGCCTTTCACCAGCCAGCCTTCGCCGTCTGGGATGATATCCAGCGTTTCGTCTTCATCCGGGAACTCACCCGCGATCGCTTCCAGTACGTCCAGTGGCGTGACCAACCCTTGCACCACACCAAATTCGTTGGCAATTATGACCAGGCTACCTTTCGCACGACGCAGAACGGGCAGCAGGTTAATCACATCCAGCGTTTCCGGCACGACGATAGGTGGGTTAGCCGCAGCAAAATTTTCCACATCAGTTTGTGTTTCCAACGCCACCAGCAGATCCTTGGCACGGACCACGCCGATAATTTCATCCAGCGACCCGCGACAGATTGGGAACAGGCTGTGAGGCGTATCCAGCAATTGCATACGGATCTGTTCGACAGAACTTGCACTATCCACCCAGGAAATTTCAGTCCGCGGCGTCATCACGCTACGCAGTGAACGCGAGGCTAACGTCAGCACGCCGCTGATCATATTGCGCTCTTCTTCGGCGAATTCCTCTGTTGTGAGCTTCTTCTGCGGTTCATCAGAATCCACATCGTCCGTGTTTTTCCGTGAGCCCATCAGGCGCAGAATGGCCTCTGCGGTACGTTCACGCAAAGGACGGTGCGACTGATGCTTCATAAAGTTATGACGGGCAATCTGGTTAAACATTTCGATCAGGATAGAGAAGCCAATCGCCGCGTACAGATAACCTTTAGGAATATGGAAGCCAAGACCTTCCGCCATCAGGCTCAAACCAATCATCAGCAAGAAGCTGAGACACAGGACAACCACCGTTGGATGTTCGTTAACAAAGTTGGTCAACGGTTTAGAAGCAATCAGCATGACACCCATTGCGATGATCACCGCCGTCATCATGACGCCCAAGTGATCGACCATGCCCACCGCAGTAATCACAGCATCCAGCGAGAACACGGCATCCAGCACGACGATCTGCGCCACCACAGCCCAGAAACTCGCGTGGGCACGATTGCCGTTGCCATCGTGCGTTTTATTCTCTAGCCGTTCATGCAGCTCCATCGTAGCTTTGAACAAGAGGAACACACCACCGAACAGCAAAATCAGGTCACGACCCGAGAAACTGAAATCGCCAAGGCTAAACAATGGACGCGTCAGTGTGACCATCCAGGAAATCAAAGACAACAGCCCCAGACGCATTAACAGCGCCAAGCTTAAACCGATAATGCGGGCTTTATCTCGCTGTTTGGGGGGTAATTTATCCGCCAAAATGGCGATAAACACCAAATTGTCGATACCCAGAACAATTTCCAGTACCACCAGCGTCAATAAGCCTGCCCAGATTGAAGGATCTAGCAAAAATTCCATGTCAGACTCCAGAAAATGAACGAGCAGATGACATCAATGCATGAGCCGCATTGAATGGTAATAAAAAGAGTTGGTGTGAATCAGAGAGATTCTGAATGTGGTCTGAGTGACCAGCTGAGTACAGAAAACCGCCAGCATTAGCGGGAAAACAGAGAACGTTTTGTCGGTGACAGTCCATGGGAAGGGCTGATGCCCAGTGCTCCTAAGCAATTTAAGGGACGTTTACTCTAACAGGTTGTTACCAATTTTCACAAAGAATTTCTTCCGGCCGACTTCGCATTGATAACACGCCCAAACTTTCCCATTCAGAGCCCTTTTAGCCCTTGGTTTAACTGGTCAGCATTAGAGCATCATCACACTATTTATTTTTTCGATAAGTAAAATAAATCTGTCAGTCACGATTTCTAACCTGACAACCTGGAGGAACACAGTGAATGTCATGAATCCACGGTAAAATTTTTTCTTGCAGCCATACTAATACCGCGACGGTTAACGTTCAGCTTGTGAACGCTGACCCGGTTTCCTGACACATTGACTCTTTTTTGATCGTGAACGTGAGGAGGTAGCAAGTGAGTATTGCAATCATGTTATGCACTCACGGCGCCACTGCGGGACCGCTGTTAAAGACAGCAGAAATGATTCTTGGCGAGCAAAGTAATGTCGCCTGGATTGATTTCGTTCCTGGAGAAAACGCCGAAACATTGATAGAAAAATATCAGGAAAAACTCACGCAGTTAGACACATCACAAGGCGTGCTGTTTCTCGTTGATACCTGGGGCGGCAGCCCGTTCAACGCCGCCAGCCGCCTCGTCACCGACAAAGAAAACCATGATGTTATCGCCGGCGTAAATATTCCCATGCTAGCGGAAACCTTTATGGCTCGGGATGATAACCCGTCCTTCTCCGATCTGGTTTCTATCGCGTTGGAAGCTGGTAGAGATGGCGTAAAAGCCCTAAAGCATCAGGAAAAAGCCAAAGTAGCCCCCCTTTCTCCTCCACCGCCCCCAAAAGCTGTCCCCACACCGGCAGGACCCGGCGAACATATGAAGATTGGGTTGGCGCGTATCGACGACCGTCTGATTCATGGTCAGGTCGCCACCCGCTGGACGAAAGAAACCAATGTTTCACGCATTATTGTTGTCAGCGATGAAGTTGCTGCCGATCACGTGCGTAAAACGTTGCTGACTCAAGTTGCGCCACCGGGCGTTACCGCGCACGTGGTGGATGTGGCAAAGGCCGTTCGTGTTTATGACAATCCGAAATATGCCGCCGACCGCGTGATGCTGTTGTTCACCAATCCGACGGATGTCTTAACGCTGATCGAAAATGGCGTAAATATCACCTCGGTCAATATTGGCGGGATGGCATTCAAACAAGGAAAAACGCAGGTGAATAATGCCGTCTCTATCGATGAGAAGGATATTGCGGCATTCCGTGAATTAGATAAACGCGGTATTGAATTGGAGGTTCGAAAAGTATCAACCGATTCCCGGATTAAAATGATGGACTTGATTAACAAAATGCCGCGTTGATACCTATCGTGCTGCGAAGGTTATTAACGCTACTGTCACCATCAATAATAGTTTTATCGACCTGACGATTTTCAAGATAGGTATTTATGTCGACATTGAAAATTTTACGTTGACATAGAAAATCAACGGGGATGGCGATTTATTTTTACTCAGACACATTTTATAGGAGAAGTACGATGGAGATTACCACACTTCAAATTGTGCTGATATTTCTCGTCGCTTGTGTTTCGGGGATGGGTTCGATTCTTGATGAATTCCAATTCCACCGTCCACTCGTCGCTTGTACGCTGATTGGCGCAGTATTAGGTGATTTAAAAACCGGGATCATTATTGGCGGTACGCTGGAAATGATCGCGTTAGGCTGGATGAACATCGGTGCAGCTGTGGCACCAGATGCGGCGCTGGCGTCCATTATCTCAACCATTCTGGTTATTGCTGGCGGTCAAGGGATTGGTGCTGGGATTGCTCTGGCAATTCCGCTTGCGGCAGCTGGGCAAGTCTTAACCATCATTGTTCGTACCATCACGGTTGCGTTCCAGCATGCGGCGGACAGCGCGGCAGAGCGAGGTAATCTAACGGCTATCAGTTGGATTCACGTCTCCGCCTTGCTGCTTCAAGCCATGCGTATCGCGATTCCTGCCGTGATCGTTGCCGTTTCCGTTGGCACCGACGCCGTTCACGCTCTGCTGAACTCCATCCCAGACGTTGTCACTAACGGCTTGAATATCGCCGGTGGGATGATTGTCGTTGTTGGTTACGCGATGGTCATCAACATGATGCGCGCGGGTTACCTGATGCCGTTCTTCTATCTTGGTTTCGTTACCGCTGCCTTCACTGAGTTCAATCTGGTGGCTTTGGGCGTAATCGGTATTGTGATGGCGGTGCTGTATATCCAACTCAGCCCGAAATATAACAAGGTTCAAGGCCAGTCTGTCGCATCAGGCAATAACGGTCTTGATAACGAACTGGATTAACAGGAGTGAGAGAAATGGTCGAAAATACGAAAGTCAAAAAACTCACTGACGGCGATATCCGCGCGGTGTTTATCCGTTCCAACCTGTTTCAAGGCTCCTGGAACTTTGAACGTATGCAGGCACTCGGCTTCTGTTTTTCCATGGTGCCAGTGATTCGCCGTCTTTATCCTGAAAATTCGGAAGAGCGTAAACAAGCAATCAAGCGCCATCTGGAGTTTTTCAATACGCAGCCTTTTGTTGCCGCTCCGATACTCGGCGTAACAATGGCGATGGAAGAGCAACGTGCTAACGGTGCTCCTATTGACGACGCGGCAATAAACGGTCTGAAAGTCGGGCTGATGGGGCCACTAGCGGGTGTCGGCGACCCAATATTCTGGGGTACCGCCCGTCCGGTATTCGCTGCGCTAGGCGCAGGGATTGCCATGAGCGGCAGTCTGTTGGGGCCAGTGCTCTTCTTCGTCCTGTTTAACCTGGTTCGCCTGCTGGTGCGTTACTATGGCGTCGCCTACGGCTACCGCAAAGGGATCGATATCGTCAGTGATATGGGCGGCGGTTTCCTGCAAAAAATGACCGAAGCGGCTTCTATCCTCGGCTTGTTCGTCATGGGGGCATTGGTCAATAAATGGACTCACGTCAACATCCCGATGGTGGTGTCGACAGTGACGAATCAGAACGGGGAAACCACGGTGACCACCGTTCAATCCATCCTTGACCAGCTCATGCCGGGGCTTGTTCCCCTGCTGCTGACGTTCGGCTGTATGTGGCTATTACGGCGCAAGGTAAATGCGCTGTGGCTAATTATGGGCTTCTTCGCCATTGGTATCTTCGGGTACTGGATCGGCCTGCTCGGCGTGTAATGTTCAGTGGCCGGGTGCCAACACGCCCGGCCATTTTATTCACGAACACAGATAGTTAACGGACAAGGGTAATACGGATGACGATGACGGATATCACGCTGGTGGTGTTGATTGCGTTAGCACTGGTTTATGCCATCTATGATGAGTTCATCATGGATAAACTCAAAGGAAAAACCCAACTCCTCGTCCCGCTGAAGCGGATGAATCGACTCGATACGCTGATTTTTGTCGGCTTAGTCGGCATTCTTATTTACCAGAATGTGATGAGTAATGGTGCCATTATCACCACCTATCTTTTGATTTCGCTGGCCTTCATGGCGTGCTATCTGGCCTATATTCGTCGTCCCAAACTGGTGTTTAAATCAACCGGATTCTTTTATGCGAATATATTCATTCCTTATACCAGAATTAAAAATATGAATTTATCTGAGGATGGCATATTAGTTATTGAACTGGAGAAACGCCGTTTATTGATACAGGTTGCACAGCTCGACGATTTAGAGAGAATATATAAATTTATGATTGAGAATCAATGAGGTAAGTTTACCTTTAAATTATTTAAAATAACGTTGGCTATACACCTCATATTTAGATGGTATTTTAACCACAATGACTTTGTCGTTATTTTATACGATCCTCCATTATCAACGCCCAAATGAAAATAATTATCAATTGCATTATTAACACTTAAAACTTTTAGTGTTGTTTGCACCACAAATAATATGGTAAGGTTGCGCCGTCATTGGGGAGTAGCCGATTTCTGATTAATTAACATTCACAATAATTCATCAGAAATGCTCGTATCAACATACTCGTTTTATCTCCTATTACCGGAGCATAGACGTGGTGCGGGCGGCCAAGCGTGATTGGCAGGCGAGACCATAGACACGTAAGATCGTCATTCGGGTTGGGGATGATCTGCGTGTATATGGTTAATCGTCCAGCCGAGGCTACTTACAATGAACATGTCAGCAACACTTATCCTAGCATTTGGTATGTCAATGGATGCCTTCGCCGCGTCAATTGGTAAAGGTGCCGTACTGCATAACCCCCGTTTCCGCGATGCCATTCGTACCGGCCTCATCTTTGGCGTTATCGAAGCTATCACCCCGCTCATCGGCTGGGCACTTGGTCTTTTTGCCAGCCAATATATTCTCGAATGGGATCACTGGGTTGCCTTTACCCTGTTAGTCATTTTGGGCGGTCGTATGGTCGTTGAGGGGCTCAAAAACTCCTCAGACTGCCGCTGCGAAAAAGTCAAAAACCATAGCCTGGCACTGTTAGTTTGTACCGCCATCGCCACCAGCCTGGATGCCATGGCAATTGGCGTCGGTCTGGCCTTCCTTCAGGTCAATATTTTCCATACCGCGATGGTCATTGGCTGTGCCACCATGATTATGGTGACGCTCGGAATGATGATTGGCCGCTATATCGGCCCTATCTTCGGCAAGAAAGCGGAAGTTGTTGGCGGGTTGGTTCTGATTGGTATCGGCTGCAATATTCTGTACGAGCACCTCGGCTACGCCGCCTGATATACCCGTCATACTTCACGTTGCTTGTGCGTTGGCTGCTCTTAGTCACCCCAGTCACTTACTCATGTAAGCTTCTGGGGATTCCCGCGATTGTCGCCTTCACGCAACGCGAATTATCTAGGGTATAAAATACATTTCACATTAACGGGCAGCCCGATTATCGCGCTGCCCGTTTTTATTATTCCTGATTACGCACCTACCGCATCGCTATCAACACGCTGATGCAAGCGGATAATAAAATCCGTTTCACAACTAAAAGCGGTGGCCGCTTGCAGTCGCTCGCTAACGTCTGGCGTTGCCCGCCAGGCAAAGGGCGTCATTTGCAATAGCGCCGCGGCCTCATTCCCAGATAACTGCATTGGGTACGCGAGCGTTTGCTGATCAATAAGCTGAAAACCTGCAAGCACTTCATCTTTACTTGGGTGTAATAACACCTCATCGTAGACTTCTGCTTTCAGTTGATAAAGATGTCGTGGCCCCGGAGATACCGTCACCACCCAACCGCCAACCTTAACGGTGCGCTGCAATTCCGCGTCATTACAGGGCGCATAGATCTTTACCACAGCATCAAGGGATTGGTCCTGGAAAGGCAGTCGCTGGCTGGATGCGACACAAAACTCAACGTTGTCATACCGCTTTGCCGCCCGCTGAATCGCCGCCTTGGAAACATCCAGCCCGTATATCGTCATCGTTCTGCGAGATGTCAGACGATGGGCAAACTCTGCAGTGTAATACCCTTCACCACAGCCGATATCCAACAACGCCGCAGCGTCATCTGTCACAATACGATCAACGTGCTGCGCAACGGCGTCACGTAGCGGTTGATAGTGACCGGCCTCCAGAAAGCTGCGACGCGCCTGCATCATTTCAGCGCTATCACCAGGCTGCTTTGAACGCTTAAACTGTACCGGCAACAGGTTAACGTACCCTTCTTTCGCACGGTCAAAACTATGTTTACCACACGTCCATTGCCGCGGGTGTCGCTCCAGAGGTAACTGGCATAGCGGACACTGATAACTCATCGGCACATTTTCCTCATTAAAAACGTCTTCATTGCATTATGCGTGTAGATAAAAGTATTACGGGTGTAGATAAAACGCAGACAACAAAAAACCCGCACCATGGCGGGTTTTGCAACAGAGCTGTAAAATTACAGCGCAGTAACGTTTACTGCAGAAGGACCTTTCTGGCCATCCTGAATTTCGAATTCTACGTTCTGGCCTTCAGCCAGAGTTTTGAAGCCGTTGCCTTGAATTGCAGAGAAGTGTACGAATACATCTTTGCTACCGTCAGCAGGAGTGATGAAACCAAAGCCTTTAGACTCGTTGAACCACTTAACCTGACCTTTAATCTTTGCCATTTCAAATATTTCCTTTAATTGTTTAAACCGCCAAAAAGGCGTTATACAGACAAACCAAAGTCGTTACTGCTTGAGGCACTAAGATAAAGATCGGCAGAGAAGCAGCATGCAACACTGAAGGTTGTACTTAGGTCTTCTTTACTGAAAATGCCATTCATATACAGAACTGTACCTCGTTTTACCCAGAAAGGTTTATTACACACTCTGTAAACGATGGCAAGGGCTTTTTTATCAGTCGTGGATATGCCGCACAAATTCACGTCATCACTGATTCATTAATACTCGATAGCACACGTTGGCATCTATATTCACCAGCTTCTTTGAAGCTACACAATAAGCGCATTTCAGGTTCTATTATGTAATAAATACGCAAGAATCGTCATGCTTCTGCTACAGAAGCGACTGCAAAAATAACAAAAAATTATAATTTGCATACCTATTTCGATGTTTAAAATCGATTATCTATTTTATGCTATCTATTAATTTTCATTAATACACTACATAATGGATATTATTTATAACCTAATTGTTCAGCCATGAGATGAATTAACTTGTTTGAATCAATAAAGCTAATAACATCACCAAAAACGTCAATAAGACTATACTTGCCAGCTTCCAACGTCGTTCTGATTTAGTACTCATATCACTGTAACCCTTTCATATTAAATCAAGAAATATCATCATCTACATGATTTCTAATTTATCGGCAGCTATCGAGGTTTTTTTAAGGTTGTATCGTTTTTTTCTCGTTTTTTGACATATTCGAGTTGTATGACAAAACGCTAACACTTTTGAACAACGCTGCTCAAATCAGGTGAGGCTCAGAGATAACCCAAGTGTTGCCAACACACAAGCAGTTTGAAGTATAACGGATATAAACCTTACTCTGTGCACACCGGCTATCGTCGTTACCGTTAGATTTTCGTTGTAACCTTAAGTACGATTCATTAAATTAAGGCAACATTTCTGTTATCAAAGGGGCATGATGCATTCCTTACCCGTGAAAGTGCGTGCTACGTGCCTGCGAACAGTGATTCCTTGTGTCATGAGACACCTTCTAATATTCACTCCCCGACCTTTTCTGCCCCTTGACTTAAATGATATTGATAATTATTCTCAAATAACACTTTCACGGTTTGTAAGGATATCCGCATGATCGGTTTTCACGCTCATCTACCTGCCCTATTCCGTCGCATCGCGCTGCCGTGCGCTTTACTGCTTTTAGCCAGCACCTCTGTTCAGGCGGCTGAAAAGCTTAAAGTCATCACGACCTTTACCATCATTCAGGATATCGCACAGAATATTGCAGGCGATGCCGCAACGGTTGAGTCCATCACCAAACCCGGCGCGGAGATTCATGATTATCAACCGACACCGCGTGATATTGTTAAAACACAGTCCGCACAGTTGGTGCTGTGGAACGGCATGAATCTCGAACGTTGGTTTACGCGCTTTTTCGAGAACGTGAAAGATGTGCCGGCCGTTGTGGTGACGGAAGGCATCACGCCGCTTCCTATCCGCGAAGGTGCCTATAATGGCAACCCAAACCCGCATGCCTGGATGTCCCCTTCCAATGCATTAATCTATATTGAAAATATCCGCAAAGGTCTGGTGCAAGCCGATCCCACCAATGCAGAGACGTATAACCGTAACGCCAAAGCCTATGTGGAAAAAATCAAGGCTCTCGACGCGCCGCTGCGTGAACGTCTCTCCCGTATCCCAGAGCAACAACGCTGGTTAGTCACCAGTGAGGGCGCATTCAGCTATCTGGCGAAGGATTATCAGTTCAATGAAGTCTATCTCTGGCCAATCAATGCTGACGAACAAGGTTCGCCGCAGCAGGTACGTCGGGTTATTGATACCGTGCGAGAGAAGGCTATCCCTGTCGTATTCAGCGAAAGTACTATTTCCGATAAGCCAGCAAAGCAGGTCAGTAAAGAAACCGGGGCGAAATATGGCGGCGTGCTGTATGTTGATTCGCTGTCTACAGAGAAAGGCCCTGTGCCGACCTATATCGACCTGTTACAAGTGACGGTGGAGACCATCGCTAAAGGATTTAATCAATGAGTAGTGATCGAGCAGTACAGTCATTAGACGTCAATGATGTTTCGGTTACTTACGGCAACGGGCATCAGGCTATTCGCCATGCTTCTTTTTCCCTGACCGGTGGAACGATTTGCGCCTTGGTTGGCATCAACGGCAGCGGAAAGTCGACGTTGTTCAAAAGCATCATGGGGTTGGTTAAACCAACCTCAGGGCAGGTACTGCTCAACCAGCAACCGATCTACCAGGCGCTGAAACAGAATCTGGTTGCCTATGTTCCACAAACGGAAGACGTGGATTGGAATTTCCCCGTTTTGGTTTCCGACGTGGTCATGATGGGGCGCTACGGGAGGATGAATTTCCTACGCATTCCCAGCAAACAAGACCGCGCTATTGTGGCGGAATCGCTGGAGCGCGTCGGGCTATCGACGCTGCAACATCGCCAGATTGGTGAACTGTCCGGCGGCCAGAAAAAGCGCGTCTTTCTGGCGCGGGCGCTGGCTCAACAAGGCAGCGTGTTGCTGCTGGATGAGCCTTTTACTGGCGTAGACGTCAAGACAGAGAACGCCATTATCGACCTGCTTCGCACCTTGCGTGATGAAGGGCATTTGATTCTGGTGGCAACCCATAACCTCGGTAGCGTTCCTGAGTTTTGTGACAACGTTATCTTGGTCAATCGCACCGTTTTAGCCGCAGGACCGACGCACAGTACCTTTACCCAAAGCAACTTGGAGAAAACATTCGGCGGTGTTCTGCGACACATCAACCTCGGGGGATCTCATCTTCACGATGATGATGATGTCCGTTCGGTGACGGTGTTGACCGACGATGAGCGTCCGGCCGTGTTCTATGGGTCGACCAAGAGCGATCCTCCTGCGTCACGCGTGATACCGGAGGAGAAAAAGCCCTGATGATCGATATCCTGTTGCAGCCATTCAGCTATAACTACATGGTCAAGGCGATCTGGGTCAGCGCGATTGTCGGCGGCGTGTGTGCTTTTCTTTCGGCGTACCTGATGCTGAAAGGCTGGTCGTTGATGGGCGATGCGCTCTCCCACTCTGTCGTCCCCGGTGTTGCAGGAGCCTATGCTCTGGGCCTGCCCTACGCGGCGGGTGCCTTTTTTACCGGCATGCTCGCCGCACTGGCAATGACCCTCATCCGTCACATTACCCGATTGCGCGAAGATGCGATTATCGGCTTTATTTTCTCAACGTTTTTCGCTGTTGGCCTGCTGATTATTTCGCTCAACCCGACATCGGTTAACGTGCAATCCATCATTTTCGGCAATATTTTGGGCATCGCCGACGAAGATGTCCTGCAAGTTGAAATCATCATCGGCGTGACGTTCATGATTCTCTGCCTGCTGTGGAAGGATCTGCTGGCCGTGTTCTTTGATGAGAACCATGCCCGCTCGATCGGTCTTTCCCCGCTGAAGCTGAAAATTCTGTTCTTTACGCTGCTGAGTGCCTGTACGGTCGCGGCGCTGCAAACTGTCGGCGCAATTTTGGTCATTGCGATGGTGATTACACCGGGTGCCACGGCTTACCTGCTCACCGATCGGTTTGGTCGTCTGGTTGTGATTGCTATTGCACTGGGCGCGATCACCAGCGCGGTCGGGGCGTATCTGAGCTTCTTCCTTGATGGTGCAACCGGCGGCGTGATTGTCACGTTGCAAACCGTCGTCTTCCTGTTGGCGTTTGTCTTTGCACCTAAGCATGGGTTGCTGGCCTCGCGCCGCCTACGGTTACGCGATCAATCAGGAGATGCATTATGACGCTTATTAGCTGGCTCATCGATCCCCTGACCTACCCGTTCATGCAGCGTGCGCTACTCGCCGCCGTCGTCACCGGTACGGTCTGCGCCGTGCTGTCGTGCTATCTGGTGCTGAAAGGCTGGTCGTTAATGGGTGATGCCATTTCCCATGCCGTGCTGCCCGGCATCGTTGTTGCGTTCTTACTGGGGATCCCGCTGGTTATCGGCGCTTTCGTTTCCGGTATTTTTTGTGCGGTAGCAACGGGATACGTGAAAGAACACAGCCGGGTAAAAGAAGACACGGTAATGGGGATCATTTTTTCCGGCATGTTTGCGTTGGGGCTCGTGATGTTTGCGCGCATCGATACCGATCAGCACCTGAACCATATTCTGTTTGGTAACGTGCTGGGCATCACTCAGCAAGAGCTGACGCAAATCTTACTGATTGCCGGAGTGACGCTAGTCATCATTTTATTGAAGCGGCGAGATTTCATGCTGTACTGCTTCGATCCCAACCATGCCCGCGTTATCGGCCTGCCCGTTAAGCTGCTGCACTACGGATTACTGAGTCTGCTGGCGATGACGATTGTTGCGTCATTACAAGCCGTCGGCGTTATTCTGGTGATCGCGATGCTGATTGCTCCGGGCATTATTGCCTTCATGGTCTGTAAGCGCTTCGAACGGATGGTTCTCGTTGCCACGCTGGTTTCCGTCATTTCCTGCATTGCTGGCACCCTGATCAGTTTCTACATCGATGGTGCCACAGGCCCTTGCATCGTCATCGTTCAGGCACTGTTCTTTACGCTAGCACTGACCTACCACCAGTTTAAACAGCGTCGTCAGGCAACCTCTCAGGTTGTCACCGACACACTGTAATTCCCTCGATTCAAAGGCCTCTTTGCATGACGTAACCGGAAAAAACGCCGGTTACGTCATTAATCTGCGATGTCATATCTTCATCCAGCAGATTGAGCGTCATCCTAACCCCGCTATTTTTAATTCCGGCTATACTTGTTTCTCGCTATCACCGCCTATCGGTTATCACTGTGCTATATACCTGTAATACTTCAAGCTGCATGTGCGTTGGCTGCGTTCACTCACCCGAATCACTTACATGAGTAAGCTCATCGGGATTCATTCTCTTGCCGCCTTCCTGCAACTCGAATTATTTGAGGTATAGATTCCATTTTTATTGCGCTCAATGGGTTACCGTAAACAAATCACCTCAGTGAACAGCAGGGTATCTGGCAACATCAACGGGAGGATGACCTTATGTGGCAAGCTATCAGCCGACTTTTGGAAGAACATCACGGTGCTGCGGATATTCAGGAGCGTCGAGAATTATCCGGCGGTGAAATACATCCCGCCTGGTACGTCCGCTACGGTGAGCATGACGTCTTCGTAAAATGCGATAGTCGTGAGATGCTGGCTAAATTCACGGCTGAAGCCGATCAACTTCATTTGCTGAGCCGCAGTAATACGGTGCGTGTACCCATCGTCTATGGTGTCGGTAGCTCACGCGATAACAGTTTCCTGCTTCTGCAATATCTTCCCGTCAAACCGTTGGATGCGCACAGCGCCTGGTGCCTGGGTGAACAGTTAGCACGCCTGCATCAATGGAGCGACCAGCCGCAATTTGGGCTGGATTTCGATAACGACCTCTCAACAACGCCGCAGCCAAACAGCTGGCAGCGGCGCTGGGCGACCTTTTTTGCCGAACAGCGTATTGGCTGGCAATTACAGCTGGCGGCAGAAAAAGGGATGCACTTTGGCCACATTGAAACGCTGATCGCACGCGTTGAGGAACGTCTGGCAGGACATCAGCCTCAGCCGTCGCTCTTGCATGGTGACCTATGGCCAGATAATTGTGCGAATAGTCAGGATGGCGCTTATCTGTTCGATCCGGCCTGCTATTGGGGAGACAGAGAATGTGATTTAGCGATGCTACCACGCTATCCGGCCCTGCCCCCACAGATTTATGATGGTTACCAGAGCGTGTGGCCGCTGGATAAAGGCTTTATCGATCGCCAGCCCATTTACCAGATTTATTATCTGCTTAACCGGGCCAATCTTTTCGGTGGTAAACATATTGTTGAGGCACAACAGCTCATTGAGCAGCAGCTGTTGATCTAAGGCGAGACGGTGGCACTTAGATGAGGGCTTGATCTAAAAAATGAGAAGAATACAGCGTCTGGCGCAATCGTTGCGCCAGACCGTCAATCAGACTGGCAACCCGAGTAAACGTAACACCAGGTAGCCAATACCCGCGATAATCACTGGCAGGATATAAAGCGGAAAGAATTGCACAAAAATCGAGTGTCCAGGAACAGTAACACGTGATTCCAGTGTCTCACGCGTATTCCCGCCATCACCTTTCATTTTTTCCAGAATCAGTTGATCTTCAATGCCTTCCTTAATGGTCTTCGCTTGACGCGACATCCGGGCACCCGAAACTTGCAAAGCTAGGCCAATAAAAATCAGGATGTAAATCAGCCAAAACATCAGCGTCGCCCCACTAAAAAAACGCGTGAAATCCGGTACTGGCGAGTTGTACCAAAAAATGTTCAGGAAAGGCGTATTAAAGCGCACCATGTCGACCATCAGGTGCACAAAATCCAGAAGAACAGCATCAATACCCTGTTTTTTCTGGGTATAAGCGTAGAGATAATTAGCTAGCGAGACGAAGGTTGAAAGCAGCGCGGGAATAAAAAAGATCCATCCGGCAATGCGTTTAACGACGGCAATACGGCCAGCCTGTTGATACGTCATGAGAACCCCTTCTTAGCGACGCAACATCGGTAATGTATCGTTTTAGTACGACGGGTAGCCTACTGTAACTTTACGCGCAGTCAACACTTTATCTCCCGCACCGCCTGATCGGCCACAATAGCGGTTTACCCCGTCATACATCACGCTACGTGTACGTTGGCTGTCACTCAGCCCTTCCAAGTGCCTCTCCCTACTGGTCCAGCGCTTCGCATTGTTCAAAATGCTCGCGTAGCGCCCTGCAACTCGACTTATTTAGGGTATAGTTTACCAGTAAATTTTCTTTTCCTTTGCTGACGGAGCCAGTGGTATGTCCTTTGATTCTTCTATACGAGCGGCGATTTTCGATATGGATGGGCTGCTGATTGATTCAGAACCGTTGTGGGACAAAGCTGAACTGGAGGTTATCGCCTCGCTTGGCGTCGATATTTCACGACGAGAATCCATGAAAGATACTCTGGGTTTACGCATCGATATGGTGGTTGAACTCTGGTATCAGCATTCCCCCTGGGCGACACCAAGCCGGGACGAGGTTGTCCGCCGTATTATCGATCGCGCCATTGAGCTCGTTGCCGAACAGCGTCCCCTCCTGCCCGGCGTCGAACACGCGTTGCAACTGTGTCGTAAACAGAATCTCAAAATCGGGCTGGCTTCCGCTTCGCCGCTTCACATGCAGCAGCAGGTGCTGCGAATGTTTAATCTGGAACACGACTTTGATGTCTTAATGTCAGCCGAGACGCTGCCGTATAGCAAGCCTCATCCAGAAGTGTATTTGAATGCAGCAAACGGACTCGGCGTTCCTCCGACACAATGTGTGACGCTGGAAGATTCGGTGAACGGCATGATCGCAACCAAGGCGGCACGCATGCGTTCAATCGTTATTCCACAGGCTGAGTTTCGCGATGACGCACGCTGGGCGCTGGCCGATTATAAGCTGGATTCTCTGAATCAGCTTGCCGCTAAACACGTAGTCTAGAAATTTGGGTGTAGGAATTAGGAATAAAGAAGGAAAGGAATAGAAAAACAGACCTTGCGGGATATGACGAAAGCGTGGTCAGTCTATTGGCTGACCACGCTTTGAAGCATTACAGGAAATCAGCTCGCTTAGGCGAAAAAGCATCGATCAGAACGCTGCCGTCTTCCAGCGAGACCACGCCATGCATCTCGTTTTTCACCGCCAGATAGGCGTCGCCGGTTTTCAGGATACGTTTCTCACCTTCGATCACGACTTCAAAGCTGCCAGCGGCAACATAAGCAATCTGATCGTGAATCTCATGGAAGTGTGGCGTACCAATCGCACCTTTATCAAAGTGCACGTAAACCATCATCAGCTCATCGCTCCAGGTCATGATTTTACGTTTAATGCCACCGCCCAACTCTTCCCATGGCGTTTCATCATCAATAAAGTATCTTCTCATCATCATCTCTCCTCTAACGCTTTTATTGCCCATACCTTTTATTGCGTCAACAAACCGTGTACGACCGACAACAAGGGTATGACTATGGATTGCGACATTTTAGCCACATCAGTACCAGAAGAAACATAAAATAAGCAAAACCATGACGGCCCTCAAGAAATAAATAAAACATTATTTCATTTTTATTGAATTCACATCCCATCCAAACTATCATCCCGCATAACAAGAAAGAACCGGGCAGGTTGAGGAACAGGTGACGTTGTCACTGCCACGCAACATCATCTGTTTCGCCCGGCGCTTTCACCCGAAACAGTCAGTAATGAAACGGCAGTTTTCCACATGGTGGGTCAGCAGCAGGAACCCGTCATAGCGTAATAAAAAACGAGCGGGCGGTGATTTCATCGATCTGGTCGATTCATTCCGGTGTTAGCACCAGACGCTACACCTTTATCTGGGGCATGGTTGGCGAGAATCACGTTTTCGGTGACATGGATCACGTCAAGGTTAGCGAGTTACGTTAATCGCTTTCAACCGGAATTACCGGTGTTCCCTACAGTAACAGCTAACGACTATGTATTGTCGCTTATAGAGAGATTACAGATATGATTTTAAATTCTTTTGATTTGCAAGGTAAAGTTGCTCTGATCACGGGTTGTGATACGGGTTTGGGTCAGGGTATGGCTATCGGCCTGGCACAAGCAGGCTGTGATATCGTCGGCGTCAACATCGTTGAACCGAAAGACACTATCGAGAAAGTCACCGCTCTGGGACGCCGTTTCCTCAGCCTGACTGCCGACATGAGCAATGTCGCTGGTCATGCCGAATTGGTAGAAAAAGCCGTTGCTGAATTTGGTCACGTTGACATTCTGGTCAACAACGCCGGTATCATCCGTCGTGAAGATGCGATCGATTTCAGCGAGAAAAACTGGGACGACGTAATGAACCTGAACATTAAGAGCGTTTTCTTTATGTCTCAGACCGTTGCTCGCCAGTTCATCAAGCAAGGTAAAGGCGGTAAGATCATCAACATCGCTTCTATGCTGTCCTTCCAGGGTGGTATCCGCGTTCCTTCTTATACCGCATCAAAAAGCGCCGTTATGGGTGTAACCCGTCTGATGGCGAACGAGTGGGCAAAACACGGTATTAATGTCAACGCAATTGCACCTGGATATATGGCTACCAACAATACCCAGCAACTGCGCGCCGATGAAGAACGCAGCAAAGAAATTCTGGATCGTATCCCAGCTGGCCGTTGGGGCTTGCCACAGGACCTGATGGGCCCGTCCGTCTTCCTGGCATCCAGCGCATCTGACTACATCAATGGTTACACGATTGCCGTTGATGGTGGCTGGCTGGCTCGCTAAGGGAAATTTTTCTTAGCGGCATTTCGCCAACCTACGATAAAAAGCACAATTTCGGTTGTGCTTTTTATTTGTTTTTCAAGTTGTTATTTCGTTTTTCATGATTCTTTCTCCTGCCAAAATCCTTTCTTAAAAAAAATCAAAACAACGTTCCGACTTTGATCACACTTTCGATATTGCGTGCATGACGACAAGGTTAATAGCGCAATATAATCAATCAAAACAGTGTTTCTATTTATAAGGAACTGTTCACACGGTTCCATAAGAAGGTACTCCATGAGTATTTTTGAAAGCTTATACACCAGCAGGAAATCGCAGCTCGACGAATGGGTTGCTGCACTTGATAGCCACATTACCTGCGTTCAGGATAAAGGCCGCAGTCAAACTAAGCCAACGTTATTATTGGCCGACGGCTTTGATGTGAAAAATTATGCACCTGTAGTGTGGCAATTCCCAGATGGGCACACCGCACCTATTTCTAATTTTGCCAGCCAGCAAAATTGGTTGAGAACGCTATGCGCGATGAGCGTGATTACGGGTAATGATAATTACCAGCAGCAGGCTATCGCACAGAGCGAATATTTTCTGGATCATTTCGTTGATGATAATAGTGGCCTGTTCTACTGGGGTGGTCACCGTTTTATTAATCTCGATACGCTGGAAGGCGAAGGGCCAGAATCCAAAGCTCAGGTGCATGAATTAAAGCACCACCTGCCTTATTACGCGCTGCTGCATCGTGTTAATGCGAAAAAGACACTGAACTTCTTTCAGGGGTTCTGGAACGCGCACGTTGAAGACTGGGATTCACTGGATCTAGGTCGCCATGGGGATTACAGCAAAAAACGCAATCCTGATGTTTTCCAGCATGCACGCCATGATGTTGTCGATCCGGCACAGTGGCCTGTTCTACCATTAACGAAAGGACTGACCTTTGTTAATGCGGGTACAGATCTGATTTACGCCGCGTTCAAATACGCAGAATACACGGGCGATAGCCAAGCAGCCGCATGGGGTAAGCACCTTTATCGCCAATACGTTCTGGCTCGTAACCCAGAAACCGGAATGCCTGTGTATCAGTTCAGCTCACCACAGCAGCGCCAGCCGGTGCCGGAAGACGACAACCAGACGCAGTCCTGGTTTGGCGATCGCGCCCAACGCCAGTTTGGCCCAGAGTTCGGTGAAATCGCGCGTGAAGCCAATGTGCTGTTCCGTGATATGCGCCCACTGCTGATTGATAACCCACTGGCAATGCTGGATATTCTCCGCACACAGCCTGATGCAGAAATGCTGGACTGGGTTATTTCAGGGTTAAAAAATTACTATCAGTACGCCTACGATGTCACCAGCAATACATTGCGCCCGATGTGGAACAACGGCCAGGACATGACAGGCTACCGTTTTAAACGCGATGGCTATTACGGCAAAGCGGGTACGGAATTAAAACCGTTTGCATTAGAAGGTGATTATTTATTACCGCTGGTTCGTGCTTATCGTCTGAGTGGCGATGAGGACCTGTACGCTCTGGTTAACACCATGCTAACGCGGCTGAACAAAGAAGACATTCAGCACATCGCCAGCCCGTTACTCTTGTTGACCGTCATTGAACTGGCCGATCACAAACAATCAGAATCCTGGGCACATTACGCCGCGCAGTTGGCTGGCGTTTTGTTTGAACAACACTTCCATCGTGGTTTGTTCGTTCGCTCCGCACAGCATCGTTATGTTCGTCTGGATGATAGCTATCCGCTGGCTTTACTGACTTTCGTTGCCGCTTGTCGCAACAAATTAAACGATATCCCGCCGTATCTGACACAAGGTGGATATGTTCACGGTGATTTTCACGTTAACGGGGAAAATAGAATTGTTTATGACGTGGAATTAATTTATCCAGAGTTATTAACAGCTTAATTTTATGTTTTTTTAATGGTTCACAATTAATCAATAGGTAAGCATTATGAATGAAAACAGAATGCTGGGGTTAGCCTATATCTCCCCCTATATTATAGGGCTGATAGTTTTTACCGCTTTCCCCTTTGTTTCGTCATTTATCCTCAGTTTTACTGAGTATGATTTGATAAATCCGCCTGAATTTACGGGTCTTGAGAACTATCACCGTATGTTCATGGAGGATGATCTCTTTTGGAAATCAATGGGCGTCACCTTTGCCTATGTATTTCTGACCATTCCATTGAAATTAATCTTCGCACTGTTAATTGCGTTTGTCCTTAATTTCAAATTACGTGGTATCGGTTTCTTCCGTACTGCTTACTATGTGCCTTCTATTCTGGGTAGCAGCGTGGCAATCGCCGTTCTGTGGCGTGCTCTGTTCGCCATCGATGGCTTGCTGAACAGCTTCCTCGGCGTATTTGGCTTTGACGCCATCAACTGGCTGGGCGAACCGTCGCTGGCACTGATGTCGGTAACCCTGCTGCGCGTATGGCAGTTTGGTTCCGCCATGGTTATCTTCCTGGCTGCATTGCAGAACGTTCCGCAATCACAGTATGAAGCCGCCATGATCGACGGTGCATCCAAATGGCAAATGTTCCTGAAAGTAACGGTACCGCTGATTACACCGGTTATTTTCTTTAACTTTATCATGCAGACCACTCAGGCATTCCAGGAGTTTACGGCCCCTTACGTCATCACTGGCGGTGGTCCAACGCACTATACCTACCTGTTCTCACTCTATATCTATGATACGGCGTTCAAGTATTTCGATATGGGCTACGGTGCTGCCTTGGCATGGGTTCTGTTCCTGGTTGTTGCGGTATTTGCGTCTATCTCCTTTAAGTCGTCGAAATACTGGGTGTTCTACTCCGCTGATAAAGGAGGAAAAAATGGCTGACATGCATTCAAACCTGACTACAGCACAAGAAATTGCCGCTGCAGAAGTACGCCGTACGCTGCGTAAAGAGAAACTCAGTGCCACCATCCGTTACGTGGTTCTGCTGTTCGTTGGCTTGCTGATGCTTTACCCACTAGCGTGGATGTTCTCAGCGTCGTTCAAACCGAACCACGAGATCTTCACGACACTGGGCCTGTGGCCAGAACACGCCACTTGGGACGGTTTCGTTAACGGTTGGAAAACCGGTACGGAATATAACTTCGGTCACTACATGATTAACACTTTCCAGTATGTGATTCCGAAAGTGGTTCTGACCGTCATTTCCTCGGTGATTGTGGCTTATGGCTTCGCTCGCTTTGACATTCCGTGGAAGAACTTCTGGTTTGCCACGCTGATTACCACCATGCTGTTGCCAAGCACCGTACTGTTGATTCCGCAGTACCTCATGTTCCGTGAAATGGGCATGCTGAACAGCTATCTACCACTGTATTTGCCGCTGGCGTTTGCAACACAAGGGTTCTTTGTATTCATGCTGATCCAGTTCCTGCGCGGTGTACCACGTGATATGGAAGAAGCTGCCCAGATCGATGGCTGTAACTCCTTCCAGGTGCTGTGGTATGTGGTCGTGCCGATTCTGAAACCAGCCATCATCTCTGTTGCGCTGTTCCAGTTCATGTGGTCAATGAACGACTTCATCGGTCCGCTGATTTATGTCTATAGCGTGGATAAATATCCGATTGCGCTGGCGCTGAAAATGTCTATCGACGTTACTGAAGGCGCTCCGTGGAATGAAATCCTGGCCATGTCCAGCATCTCCATTCTGCCATCCATTATTGTTTTCTTCCTGGCACAGCGTTACTTCGTACAAGGCGTGACCAGCAGCGGAATTAAAGGTTAATAGAGGATTTATCATGGCTGAAGTTATTTTCAAAAAGTTGGAAAAAGTATACACCAACGGTTTCAAAGCGGTTCACGGTATCGACCTGACCATTAAAGATGGTGAATTCATGGTTATCGTCGGCCCGTCTGGCTGTGCGAAATCCACTACGCTGCGTATGCTGGCGGGTCTGGAAACCATCAGCGGCGGTGAAGTCCGTATCGGCGAGCGCGTTGTTAACAATCTGGCGCCAAAAGAGCGTGGGATTGCCATGGTGTTCCAGAACTACGCCCTCTACCCTCACATGACGGTAAAAGAGAATCTAGCATTTGGTCTGAAGCTGAGCAAACTGCCTAAAGAGCAAATTGAAGCGCAGGTCGCTGAAGCGTCCAAAATTCTGGAGTTGGAAGACCTGATGGATCGTCTGCCGCGCCAGCTGTCTGGTGGTCAGGCACAGCGTGTGGCCGTAGGCCGCGCCATCGTTAAAAAGCCAGATGTGTTCCTGTTTGACGAACCATTGTCTAACCTGGATGCGAAACTACGTGCTTCGATGCGTATCCGTATTTCTGACCTGCATAAGCAGTTGAAGAAAAGCGGTAAAGCAGCAACAACGGTCTATGTTACCCACGATCAGACTGAAGCAATGACCATGGGCGACCGTATCTGCGTCATGAAACTCGGTCACATCATGCAGGTCGATACGCCGGATAACCTGTACCACTTCCCTGTCAACATGTTCGTTGCTGGCTTCATTGGCTCACCAGAAATGAACATTAAGCCGTGTAAACTGGTCGAGAAAGACGGTCAGATTGGCGTTGTAGTGGGTAATAACGCGCTGGTGTTAAACAGCGCGAAGCAAGACAAAGTCCGCAGCTATGTAGGACAAGACGTATTCTTCGGCGTTCGCCCAGATTATGTTTCCGTGTCAGATACGCCATTTGAAGGCAGCCACTCACAGGGTGAGCTGGTTCGCGTAGAAAACATGGGTCACGAATTCTTTATGTACATTAAAGTCGATGGCTTTGAATTAACCAGCCGCATTCCTTATGACGAAGGTCGGCTGATTATTGAGAAGGGCCTGCATCGTCCGGTGTATTTCCAGTTCGACATGGAAAAATGCCATATTTTTGATGCAAAAACAGAAAAAAATATCTCTCTTTAACAGGAGTAGTAACCGATGAAAAAAGCGATCCTACACACGTTAATAGTTTCATCTCTGGCGTTAGTGGCAATGCCGTCTTTAGCCGCTGATAATGTTGAATTGAGAATGTCCTGGTGGGGCGGCAACAGCCGTCACCAACAGACGCTCAAAGCGATTGAAGAGTTCCATAAACAGCATCCAAACATCACCGTGAAAGCGGAATACACCGGCTGGGATGGTCACCTGTCTCGTCTGACAACACAGATTGCCGGTAACACCGAGCCAGATGTGATGCAGACTAACTGGAACTGGCTGCCGATTTTCTCTAAAAACGGCACTGGTTTTTATGACCTGAACAAAGTGAAAGATACGCTGGATCTGGCACAGTTCGATCCAAAAGAGCTGCAAAGTACCACGGTCGATGGGAAACTGAACGGTATTCCAATTTCCGTTACGGCTCGCGTGTTCTACTTCAACACTGAAAGCTGGCAAAAAGCGGGACTGGAATATCCAAAAACGTGGGACGAGCTGCTGAACGCCGGTAAAGTGTTCAAAGAAAAACTGGGCGACCAATACTATCCTATCGTATTGGAACATCAGGATTCTCTGGCATTGCTGAACTCTTACATGGTTCAGAAGTACAACATTTCAGCAATTGATGTAAAAGCTCAGAAGTTCGCCTACAGCGATGCGCAATGGGTTGAGTTCTTTGGCATGTATAAGAAATTGATCGACAGCCATGTCATGCCTGATGCGAAGTACTATGCCTCTTTCGGCAAGAGCAACATGTATGAGATGAAGCCATGGATCAATGGCGAATGGTCTGGTACTTACATGTGGAACTCCACTATTACTAAGTACTCTGACAACCTGCAACCACCGGCAAAACTGGCATTGGGTAACTATCCGATGCTGCCTGGTGCGAAAGATGCCGGCTTGTTCTTCAAACCTGCACAGATGCTGTCTATCGGTAAATCGACTAAGTATCCTAAAGAGTCTGCTCAGTTGATCAACTTCCTGCTGAACAGCAAAGAAGGTGCTCAGGCTCTGGGTCTGGAACGTGGTGTGCCGTTGAGTAAAGCCGCTGTGGCTCAGCTGACTGCGGATGGCGTCATCAAAGATGATGCACCAGCTGTTGCCGGGTTGAAGCTGGCGCTGGCTCTGCCGCATGAAGTATCTGTCTCTCCTTATTTCGACGATCCGCAAATCGTTTCTCTGTTTGGTGATACCATCCAGTCTATCGATTATGGTCAGAAATCTGTAGAAGACGCGGCGAAATACTTCCAGCGTCAATCAGAACGTATTCTGAAACGTGCAATGAAATAATGTAATACCCGATTTACCCTGTAATTCATCCCTGCCGTACTGACGGCAGGGATTTTTCATTTAAATTAAAACAACCGCTATATTCAACTCGATCTCCTTCACAATTTGAAACCCTATTTTACTTTTTTTTACTCAAGACGATCTCGATCACAGAACGTGGTTTAATAATAAATAAAATAGAACTTGTCCCAAAAAGCATAATGCGTCTTTCGAAATAAAGTATTAAGCATCATCCTAACCAATAGGGAATATAACAATGAAATTTAAATTATTAGCTCTGGCTGTTACGTCATTAATTAGTGTGAATGCAATGGCGGTGACAATTGATTATCGTCATGAAATGAAAGACACACCAAAAAATGATCATCGCGATCGTTTGTCAATATCACACCGTTTTGATAACGGCTTTGGCCTTTCTGCCGAAGCAAAATGGCGTCAGGCAAATAACGACAACACGCCGAATAAACCATTTAATGAAACCGTCAGCAATGGTACAGAAGTGGTTGCCAGCTATGTGTATAAAATTAACAAAACCTTCCAAATTGAACCTGGTTTCTCTTTAGATTCAAGTTCTACTTCTAACAACTACCGTCCTTATTTGCGTGGGCGTGCGGCAGTTACTGATGATTTTTCTGTTTCTTTCCGCTATCGCCCATACTATTTAAGAAACAGTGGACTTAATATTGGAAAAGCAAACAGTGACCCTTCCGTTGAAAAAGGTTACAATTTAACAACTGTATTAAGTTATAAATTCCTGAAAGATTTTCAAGTTGATTATGAGTTAGATTATAAAAAAGCAACTAAAGCTGGAAAAACACTCTACGACAACGATAATGATAATTTCGATCACGACGTAAAACTTTCTTATAAATGGGATAAAAACTGGAAACCATATACGGCTGTAGGTAACGTAGCTGAGGATGGAAAAACAGATCGCCGTCAGACTCGTTTCCGTGTTGGTGTGCAATACAGCTTCTAATAACGGCCTTGTTATTTAAATAAGCGTTATTAGTTGGCAAAAGGGATGTTATTGTTAATTGATTCACTCAGCTTTATCATTAGCATCCCTTTACTAAGATATCCGTCGTAGATTAGCAGGTTAGTTACATTTTGTTGTTACATGTAGTGTCGTTAACTGCGATTTAGCTGTTGGAATTGCTGTGTCTGATTTACCCTCTTCGTGTATGAATGTTATTTCTTTATTAAAATTTGCGGTTCAGGGTGGTCATTTTTTCTCCGATGTGATGGCTACCCTATTTTTTTATCACCGCCCAACGATTTCCCCCCTCCTTCCCTTTGTCAGGTGATCTATCATGATTGTTCGTTCTCTGCTTGTCGGGGCCATTATGATGTCTGTAAATGGATTAAGTTACGCCCAACCTGTTTTCCCTGTATGGCCACATGGCGAAGCGCCAAGAGCCTCTTCTTCAACGGCACAGCCGCAAGTGGTCGAGCGTAGCAAAGATCCCTCTCTTCTCGATCGGGCTGCAACTGGGATTCGCAGTCCAGAAATTACCGTTTATCCGGCAGAGAAGCCCAATGGCATGGCTTTGCTCATTACGCCTGGCGGTTCTTACCAGCGCGTCGTGTTGGATAAGGAAGGCAGCGATCTGGCACCGTTCTTTAATCAACAGGGCTATACCCTTTTCGTGATGACCTATCGCATGCCCGGTGAAGGTCATAAAGAAGGCGCTGACGCCCCGCTAGCCGACGCACAACGAGCCATCAGAACCCTGAGAGCCAACGCCGAGAAATGGCACATTAACCCACAGCGCATCGGCATTATGGGTTTCTCCGCCGGAGGCCATGTTGCTGCCAGTCTCGGAACCCGATACGCGCAGTCCGTTTACCCTGCGACAGATGCCATTGATAGCGTAAGCGCACGCCCTGACTTCATGGTACTAATGTATCCCGTGATTTCGATGCAGGCAGATATTGCACACGCCGGTTCGCGTAAACAGTTAATCGGCGAGCAACCGACAGATGCACAGGTGATTCGCTATTCTCCAGAGAAGCAGGTTACTGCTCAGACGCCCCCCACGTTTCTGGTGCATGCCGTTGACGATCCGTCAGTGTCGGTTGATAACAGTCTGGTGATGTTCAGCGCGCTGCGGGAAAAAAAAATTCCAGTCGAAATGCATCTGTTTGAGAAAGGTAAACACGGTTTCGGCCTGCGCGGCACCAAAGGACTCCCTGCGGCGGCCTGGCCTCAGTTGCTGGACAACTGGTTGCGCGTTTTACCGGTAAACAACGAACAACCGAAATAAATCATTACGCCGTCACCGCTTCCGCAGGCAGGGATAATCTCTTATACTGTATAAAATAACAGTTTTATTTGAGAAGTTTCATGACTGCGGAAGGACACCTGCTATTTTCTGTTGCCTGCGCGATTCTGGCTAAAAAAGTTGAGCTATCACCTGCGCTGGCTACCGGAGACTGGTGGCACATTATTCCCGGTGCACTCCTTACCGCGCTGCTGCCCGATATCGATCACCCCAAATCCGTTCTCGGACAGCGCCTGAAGTGGCTTTCTTCGCCGATTGCCCGCCTCTTTGGTCACCGCGGGTTTACACACAGCCTTCTCGCTATCGCCGCCGGTATTTTCTTTATTCAGACGCGCCTGCCGCCAGACTGGCCCATTCCGACGGATGTCTACCATGCCATGATCGTCGGTTATCTGAGTCACATTGTCGCTGACATGCTAACGCCTTCCGGCGTTCCTCTGTTGTGGCCCTGTCGCTGGCGTTTCCGTTTACCAATTTTGAACAGCCAAAAAGGCAATCAGTTAGAACGCTTTCTGTGTCTTGCCTGTATCGGTTTTTCGCTGTATCAGCCGCAAAAAAATTGGGATTGCTGCACCTATGAGCAGTCATTTCGCTTTTTACAGTCAGCACAAACCTACCTCTTCCAATACGTGAAGTAACAGCGTTACCTAACGTCAGACATATCCCTGTAACATGATGGTAAAAGACCTGCTATCCTATGCGCGTTTGTTATTTTTTATCGCGAAAAATCATGCTGCCCTCCGCCGATCTGCGTTATTACGCGAGATTGTGGGCACATGTCGCGACTCACTGATAGGGAGCAAGGCCGGATGAATTTTCCGCTACTTATAAATATTCTGCTATTTGTCGCATTACTGCTCGGATTAGGTTACGCCAGCCGCAACCCATCCTGGAGTTTGGCAAAAAAAGTGTTACTGGGTCTGGTTGTCGGGGTGCTATTTGGTCTGGCGCTGCATCTGATTTATGGCAGCGACAATCCAGTTATTAAACAGTCCATCTCATGGTTTAACATCGTAGGTAATGGCTATGTGCAGCTGTTACAGATGATCGTAATGCCGCTGGTCTTTATCTCCATCCTTAATTCCGTTGCCAAGCTACATAATGCCTCGTCATTGGGGAAAATTAGCGTGTTGACGCTTTCTACCCTGTTGATCACCACGCTGATTTCCGCGTTGGTCGGTGTTTTTGTCACCAACCTGTTTGGCCTGACGGCTACCGGGCTGGTGCAAGGGGCGCAAGAAACCGCGCGATTAACGACGATTGAAAGCAACTATGCTGGTAAAGTCGCTGACCTTAACGTGCCTCAGCTTATCTTGTCATTCATCCCTAAAAACCCGTTTGCTGAGCTGACTGGTGCTAACCCAACGTCTATCATCAGCGTCGTCGTTTTCGCAGCGTTCCTTGGCATTGCGGCGCTACAGTTGCTGAAAGATGACGCTGTCAAAGGTGAACGTGTTTTGACCGCCATTGATACACTGCAATCTTGGGTGATGAAGCTCATTCGTCTGGTGATGAAGTTGACCCCGTACGGCGTCATGGCGCTGATGACCAAGATGGTCGCCAGTTCTAACCTGCAAGACATCCTCAAGCTGGGCAGCTTCGTTGTCGCGTCCTATCTCGGTCTGGCGATTATGTTCGGTGTCCATGCGCTGATTCTGTCTTTCACGGGCATCAATCCAGCACGTTTTTATCGTAAGGTCTGGCCGGTATTAACGTTCGCGTTTACCAGTCGTTCCAGCGCGGCGACGATTCCTCTTAGTATTGAGGCACAAACGCGCCGTATTGGCGTACCGCAATCTATCGCCAGCTTTGCGGCGTCTTTCGGTACGACAATCGGTCAGAACGGCTGCGCGGGGCTTTACCCCGCGATGCTGGCCGTGATGGTCGCGCCAACGGTAGGCATCAACCCGCTCGATCCGGTCTGGATCGCGACGCTGGTCGGTATCGTCACCATCAGTTCTGCTGGCGTAGCCGGTGTAGGCGGCGGCGCAACCTTTGCTGCGTTAATTGTGCTTCCCGCAATGGGGCTGCCGGTAACGCTCGTCGCGCTGCTGATCTCCATTGAACCGCTTATCGATATGGGCCGTACCGCGCTTAACGTCAGTGGCTCGATGACGGCAGGGACCGTTACCAGCCAGTTGATGAAGCAGACAGATAAAACGGTTTTCAACGCGCAGGATGACGCTGAGTTGGCGAACCGTTAATCATACTTGCTACACAAAAGAAAACGCCGACGGTTGATGCCGTCGGCGTTTTTTTATGACGGACATCCTTGCCCGTCACCCTACGGGCCGTTGCTACGCAACGTTGAAAAACGTTCCCTACGTTTTTTTATGACGCTTTTCTAATAACAATTTCGTGTAGTCAGGCGACTTAGCGCTGTGGGTTTGTGTCATAAGCCTGACAGCTCTGGAAGCCTTTATTGAGAACGTAGCCCGTCTCGCCGTAGCTAACGAAATAGTTCTGCGCAGTACCATCGCGATTTTTCAGCAAATAATCGCTACAGGTGCCTTTGGCATTCACCAGACGTTTTTCCACTCCGCTACCGGCGAGTTGATGAACCTGCTGCTTCATCATTCCCACTTTCACATCTTTCACCACAGGCTCATTAACATAGCTTTCCGCCTTGTTATAAGCCGAACATCCCGCCAACATGACAGCACCTGCTGCCGCAATACATACCAATAATCTGCTATTTTTCATTTCATCATCTCATTATTAATGGGTCACCCTAAGGCTAGTCGGCGGCGACCACTTTTTCAAATCATAACGTGAAGATGTAACCTATTGTCCGATAGTCTAAAACGAGCTACCTATAGGGAAAACGACTACCTGACAGCTTGCTCTTTTTCTTCACGTCGATTCGTTTTACACTCAGGCAATCTTAATAATTCTTTTGCAGTATCAATAAGTTCAGGAGGGAGATGGCATGTCATTACAAAACGACATTATCACTGCGTTGGGCGTGAAAAGCAGCATCGATCCAGCACAAGAAATCCGTGTTAGCGTTGATTTTTTAAAGAATTATCTGAATGCTCACCCGTTCGTTACGTCGTTAGTTTTGGGCATCAGCGGCGGGCAAGACTCTACGTTGACAGGCAAACTGTGCCAGACGGCTATCACGGAATTACGCAATGAAACGGGAAACTCTCACTACCAATTCATCGCCGTTCGACTGCCTTATGGCGTGCAGGCGGATGAAGCCGACTGTCAGGATGCCATCGCTTTTATCCAACCTGACCGCGTATTAACCGTCAACATTAAGCCCGCTATCGAGGCCAGTGAAGCTACCTTGCGCGCTATTGGCGTGGAGCTTTCCGATTTTGTAAAAGGCAACGAGAAAGCCAGAGAACGCATGAAAGCGCAGTACAGCATCGCGGGCATGAATGCCGGGCTCGTCGTCGGTACCGATCATGCGGCAGAAGCAGTAACGGGCTTTTTCACCAAATACGGTGATGGCGGTACCGATATCAACCCGATTTTCCGGTTGAACAAACGCCAGGGCAAAGCGCTGCTGCGCGAACTTGGCTGCCCTTCGCATCTTTATACCAAAGCGCCTACCGCCGATCTGGAAGAAGATCGTCCCTCGCTCCCCGATGAGGTCGCGCTGGGCGTCACCTATGAAAAGATCGACGACTATCTGGAAGGTAAACAGATCGAGGCTAACGATGCGGCGATTATCGAAAACTGGTATCGCAAAACCGAACACAAGCGTCGTCCGCCTATTACTGTTTTTGATGACTTCTGGAGGTAAATCATCGCGATGAGCACTACCGGGCGCGAATAACGGCGTCCGGTTTGTTTTTGATTTTTTCTGTACAAATTTCATAATCAGGTATGAATATGACGCCACAACGCGCCACGCTCACGGGCTTATTGGCGATCGTTTTATGGAGCACATCCGTCGGGCTTATCCGCAGCCTGACAGAAGCGCTCGGCCCCATCGGCGGCGCGGCGATGATTTACTCCACCAGCACACTATGTCTACTGGCTTTTTATGGTCTTCCTCGCATTAAAACGCTGCCCAGAATCTATTTGTTCGCAGGCGGTGCAATGTTTGTCTGCTATGAGATATTTCTATCGCTGTCCATCGGGTTAGCCCATAGCCGCATGCAGGCGATAGAAATAGGGATGATTAACTATTTGTGGCCCAGCTTGACCGTATTCTTTTCTCTCTTTATCAATCAGCAGAAAAGCCGTTTTCTGCTTTGGCCCGGCCTGGCACTCTCACTGTGCGGTATCATGTGGATGATGAAAGGCGAAAGCGATTGGACGCCAGAGCGACTGTGGCACAACATTATTACCAATCCACTGGCCTACGGCCTGGCATTTTCTGCAGCCTTTACCTGGGCGCTCTACTGCAATATAACTAAGCGTTACGGGCAGGGAAAAAGCGGCGTATCGCTGTTCTTTTTTATCACCGCACTCGTGCTCTGGGTTCAGTATTCCTTCAGCGCTGAAGGTGCAATTTCATTAACTTTGCCGAGTTCGCTGGAACTGCTCTTTATTGGCACATCAACCGCATTGGCCTATTCCGCCTGGAATGCCGGTATTCAGCATGGCAATCTGACATTTCTGGCAACCGCTTCTTATTTCACGCCCGTGCTTTCCACACTACTGGCCGCGCTCTGGCTCAACATCACACCGGCCATTTCATTCTGGCAAGGCGTTGCAATGGTCACCGCAGGTTCACTGCTCTGTTGGTATGCGACACGCCCCACAGCGGGCTGATTTGGTCTTCCGCCGGGTTTCCCGGCGAATAAAAACCCCGTCCTTCCCGCGGTCACATTCTTCGTACTAACCTGTTATAGTCGTCCCCACATTTCGTTACCTAAAAAATAGTCACACATGTTAAGGCGTTTCTTTTCCTACTATTCCCCTTACAAAGGGTTATTCGTCCTCGATTTTGGCTGCGCTATTATCGCTGGTCTGCTTGAATTAGGGTTTCCGATGGCGATTAAAGCGTTCATCGACAAACTATTGCCGGCTCAGGACTGGTCGCTGATCCTATTGGCGTCGGTGGCACTGTTGGTGGTGTATCTGCTGAATACCGCGCTGATGGCCATCGTCAACTATTGGGGACATGCGCTGGGCGTCGGTATTGAAACCGACATGCGGCGGCAGGCATTTGAACACCTGCAAAATTTACCGTTCCGTTATTACGACAATATGAAGACCGGCCATATCATCACCCACGTCACCAAAGATCTGGAAGAAGTCGGTGAGATCGCCCACCACGGCCCGGAAGACTTCTTCCTCGCGATCATGACGTTTATTGGTGCGTTCATTCTGATGGCGACGGTTCACCTGAATCTGGCGCTGCTGACGATTATTATCGTGCCTTTCATGACATTTCTCGTCAGTCGCTATGGTGCCCGCATGACGGAGACCTGGCGTCAGTTATTCGGTCAGGTTGGTAACTTCAACGCCCGAATTGAGGAAAGCGTTGGCGGTATCCGCGTCGTTAAAGCTTTTGCCAATGAAGATCATGAGAAGAAACTGTTCTCTAACGATAACGAAAACTACCGCCGTACCAAGTTGCAGGCCTATCGCATCATGACCGCCAGTATGACGCTCAGTTACCTCAGCACGCGCCTGATACAGCTTATCGTGATGCTGGCCGGTATTTGGTATGTGATTCAGGGCGAACTCACCTACGGTGGTTTTATCGGCTTCTTGCTGCTGATTGAAGTGTTCTTCCGTCCGGTCGCCAAGATTACTTCGGTGCTGGAGAGCTATCCCAAAGGGATTGCGGGGTTCAAACGCTTTACTCAGTTGATCGACACCGTTCCCGAGATTGCCGACGCCCCCAATGCGCATGATGCTGGGCTGCTGAAAGGCGATATCCGCTTTAACCAAGTGAGCTTTGGTTATTCCGCCGATCGTCCGATTCTGCGTAATATCGACCTGTCGATTCGCGCAGGAGAAACCGTGGCGTTTGTCGGCCCCTCCGGTGCGGGCAAAACAACCCTCTGTTCCCTGCTTCCCCGCTTCTACGATTTAACCAGCGGCGCCATCACCATTGACGGCATGGATATACGGCAGATGACGCAGGCGTCGCTACGCAGCCAAATCGGCATCGTGCAGCAGGATGTCTTCCTGTTCGGCGGCACCATTAGGGAAAACATAGCCTACGGAAAACTTGATGCCAGTGATGACGACATCATGGACGCTGCACGACGGGCCAGATTAGATGAACTGATCGAAAACCTGCCTGACGGACTGGATACCGTGGTCGGCGAGCGCGGCGTTAAGCTATCGGGTGGGCAAAAGCAGCGTTTGTCTATCGCGCGAATCTTCCTGAAAAACCCGCCGATCCTGATTCTGGATGAAGCGACATCTGCGCTGGATACCGCAACAGAGCAAGCAATACAACAGTCGCTCAGCGAGCTTTCTACTGGCCGCACTACGTTGGTCATCGCCCACAGGCTGGCCACCATACAGAACGCGGGACGCATTGTGGTGGTAGATAACGGTAGCATCATTGAGCAAGGTAGCCATCAGGTGCTGCTGGAACAAAGTGGTATCTATGCCAGATTACATCAAGCGCAGTTCGGTCAGGTCTGATTACCTCCTTGCCTCAGACTGCTGACAAACCTATTTTTCGAACGAAAACGGTAGTAACGGAATAGAAGAGTAAAGCGTTTGCGCCATGGATGGCGCAAGTCGAGCACACAGGGATGTGTTTATAGCGTCTTTACGATCTATCCGTTGCTACCGCCCCACTATTTTTGCCAACATCCTCAAACGGTGTTATTCACTGCCTTTTCCCACATAGATGTGACTTCAGTGGTTTCCTTTGTCATAAATTGCATTTAAAATACATCTATTATGATTTCATCAGGACACGACGCACATGGCGAGAAAACCCCTGGGAAAATACCGACAGCGGGAGATCCGTACCGTCGGATTGATGATCGAGCTGTATGAAAAGCATCATCCTGAAACCGACGATAACGCGCAGCATAAAGACTTATTCAACTACGCCATCAAGCGTCTGGAACGCTGTCAATTCGGCGAAGATAAACCCGCGTGTAAGCATTGCCCCATTCACTGCTATCAACCCGCCCGACGTGAGGCGATCAAAGCGATTATGCGCTGGTCGGGGCCACGGATGTTGTTGCGCCACCCGATTCTGGCAATACGCCATTTAATTGACGACCATCGGCCCGTGCCGGACTATCCGAAAAAAGAGACCGCGCCAAAAACGCCAAATGGACGGGCAACGCGTTTAGCCTCGCAGCATACTGCACCAGCAGATACCGAATCGACGTTGAAATAGATAATGTGAAGACGAATAAGATAGGAAAAGGCCGCTTGCGCGGCCTTTTTGGGTGACTCTGTTACTCTTTGGGAGAGGCGTTCTCTACCCTGCTTTTTAGCTTTTGCCCCGGACGGAACGTGACCACACGGCGCGCCGTAATCGGAATATCTTCGCCAGTTTTTGGGTTACGTCCCGGACGTTGGTTCTTGTCTCGCAAATCAAAATTGCCAAAACCTGACAACTTGACCTGCTCGCCATTTTCCAAAGCGCGACGAACTTCTTCAAAAAACAGCTCGACTAGCTCTTTGGCATCCCGTTTGCTCAGCCCGAGCTTCTCAAACAGGTATTCTGACATTTCAGCTTTAGTAAGCGCCATAGGTTCAATCCCTCAAGGATGCTTGGAATCGCTGTTTTAATGCTGCTACGCATTCTGCAACGGTAGCGGCAATTTCCTCTTCTGCCAGTGTACGCGTGGTATCTTGCAGGGTCAGACTGATAGCCAGACTCTTATAACCTTCCGCTACGCCCTTCCCTCGGTACACGTCGAATAAGTTTACGCCAACTAACTGATTTGCGCCAACTTTCTTACACTCAGCCAAAATATCGCCCGCAGGGACATTTTCAGCGACCACAACGGCGATATCGCGACGGTTCGCCGGGAAGCGGGAAATCTCGTTCGCCTCAGGCAATACGCGGTCTACGACCTTATCCCACAACAATTCGAACACCACGGTGCGCCCGTTAAGATCCAACTTGCGCTCCAGTTCTGGGTGAATAACGCCAATAAATCCAATGCGTTCTCCGCACAGATAAATAGCAGCACTTTGTCCTGGATGCAATGCCGGATTATTTTCGGCTTTGAACTCAATCTCAGACAACTTGCCCGTCAATGCCAGTACCGCTTCCAAATCGCCTTTTAAATCATAGAAGTCAACGGCCTGACGCGCCAGATCCCAATGCTCTTCATAACGGGTGCCAGTAATCACACCCGCCAGCATCAGATCCTGACGAATACCCAGGTCAGCACTGGTGTCCGGTACAAAACGGAGGCCGCTTTCAAACAGGCGCAGGCGGCTTTGTTGACGGTTTTGGTTATACACCGCAGCACTCAGCAAGCCACTCCACAGCGATAAACGCATCACCGACATCTCTGCGGAAATCGGGCTCGGCAGGCTCAGCGACGCTTCATTAGGGTGGATTAACCCCTGAATTTTCGGGTCAACAAAACTGTAAGTAATTGCTTCCTGATACCCGTGATCGACTAATAATGTCTTCACGCGCTTCAATGACAGTGACGCTTCGCGATGCGAGGTCATAATCAATGGCGCTTGAGTCGGAATATTCGGAATGTTGTTGTAGCCGTAAATACGCGCGACTTCTTCAACCAGATCCTCTTCAATTTCCATGTCGAAGCGCCAGCTCGGTGCCGTCGCCTGCCAACCTGCATCGGTTTTCGCGACGTTACAGCCCAGACGTTGCAGAATATCGCTCACCTGCTCATCGGCAATCACATGGCCAATCAGGCGATCCAGTTTTTCACGGCGCAGCGTAATCGTTGCGCGCGTCGGCAAGTCTGCCTCGCTGGTAACATCAACCACCGGGCCTGCTTCACCGCCACAGATATCGATCAACAAGCGAGTCGCGCGTTCAATGGCCTTGTGTTGTAACGCAGGATCGACGCCACGCTCGTAGCGGTGAGACGCATCAGTGTGCAAACCGTGACGACGTGCACGACCGGTAATCGACAGCGGATTGAAATAAGCGCATTCCAGCAGAACGTTTTGCGTTTCTTCATTGACGCCAGAATGCTCACCGCCAAAGATACCGCCCATCGCCAGCGCATTCTGCTGGTCAGCGATAACCAGCGTATCCGCATTCAGCTTCGCTTCGTTACCATCCAGCAGCGTCAGCGTTTCGCCTTCTGTCGCCATACGCACGATAATGCCGCCGTTGAGACGGTCAAGATCGAACGCGTGCATTGGTTGACCGAGCTCCAGCAGAACGTAGTTAGTCACGTCGACCACTGGATCGATAGAACGAATACCGCAGCGGCGCAGCTTTTCACGCATCCACAGCGGCGTTGCCGCCTTAACGTTGATGCCTTTCACCACACGGCCTAAGTAACGCGGGCATGCCTGCGGCGCATCGACCTGAATCGGGAAGGTATCCTGAATCGTTGCGGCAACGGGCTCAATAGTCGGTTCATTCAACACCAGCTGATTCAACACGGCGACATCACGCGCCACGCCGATAATGCCTAAGCAATCAGCACGGTTCGGCGTCACGCTGATTTCAATCGCGTTGTCATCCAGCTTCAGGTACTCACGGATATCCGTGCCAATCGGCGCGTCTAACGGCAGTTCGATGATGCCATCGTGATCGTCGGAAATACCTAACTCAGAAAATGAGCACAGCATGCCTTCAGACGGCTCGCCACGCAGTTTAGCGGCTTTAATTTTGAAATCGCCCGGCAGCACAGCACCGACCGTCGCCACCGCCACTTTCAGGCCCTGACGGCAGTTCGGCGCACCACAGACGATGTCCAGCAGGCGTTCACCGCCGACATTGACTTTCGTCACACGCAGTTTGTCTGCGTTCGGGTGCTGCCCACATTCAACCACTTCACCAACAACCACGCCGTGGAATGCGCCAGCAACCGGCTCAACGCCATCCACTTCCAGCCCTGCCATCGTGATCTGTTCAGATAGCGTTTCGCTGTCAACTGCCGGGTTTACCCACTCGCGTAACCAGAGTTCACTGAATTTCATGATGTATACCCGCCTTACTTAAACTGTTTGAGGAAACGCAGATCGTTTTCGAAGAATGCACGCAGATCGGTCACGCCATAGCGCAGCATCGTCAGACGCTCCATACCCATACCGAACGCGAAGCCGGAATACACTTCTGGGTCGATACCGACATTACGCAGGACATTCGGGTGCACCATGCCGCAGCCCAGAACTTCCAGCCATTTACCGTTTTTACCCATCACATCCACTTCAGCAGACGGTTCGGTAAACGGGAAATAAGAGGGGCGGAAGCGAACCTGCAAATCTTCCTCAAAGAAATTACGCAGGAAATCATGCAGCGTGCCTTTCAGGTTGGTGAAGCTGATGTCTTTATCGACGATCAACCCTTCCATCTGATGGAACATCGGCGTGTGGGTCTGATCGTAATCGTTACGATAAACGCGGCCCGGCGCAATGATACGGATAGGCGGTTGCTGCTTTTCCATGGTACGAATCTGAACGCCAGAAGTCTGTGTGCGCAGCAGGCGTGTCGCATCAAACCAGAACGTGTCGTGGTCAGCACGCGCAGGGTGATGCCCTGGAATATTCAGCGCATCAAAGTTGTGATAGTCATCTTCGATCTCTGGCCCGGTAACAACCGAAAAACCCAGCTCGCCGAAAAAGGTTTCGATGCGATCGATGGTACGCGTCACTGGATGCAAGCCACCATTTTCAATGGTGCGGCCCGGCAGGGAAACGTCGATGGTTTCTTGCGCCAGACGCGCATTTAACTCAGCGGATTCCAGCATGTGCTTACGGGCATTCAGCGCGTCCTGAACGTCTTGCTTAGCCTGGTTAATGACAGCACCGGCCGCAGGACGTTCTTCAGCCGGTAACTCGCGCAGCGAGGTCATCTGAAGGGTTAAGTGACCTTTTTTACCCAGATATTCGACACGCACATTTTCCAGTGCGGCAACATCCTGAGCCTCTTCTATAGCTGTTCTGGCTTTAACAACCAGTTCTGCGAGATGTGGCATTGTGTTCCTCTTTTTCTGCCTATGCGGCCAACGGTCATGATTGAAGAATGTCGTTTTACTCAAAACGATAAATGTTACTAAAAACAAGAGTAAAAACCGATTATTGTAAACAAAAAAGCCTCCCTGAGGGAGGCTTAAGCGCTACTTTTCGTTTCTTTTCTTACGCGCAAAGCCCCCTGTGTTCAGGCGCTGAAGTAAAAAAAGAAACGGAAAATAGCAGCGTTCATACTTGCGTTACCTTGTCTTGTAAATAATAAAAGTATAGCTCTCGACGAAAAGAGGGAGCCAAAGCTCCCTCTCTCAACTGGCTTACGCCAGTGCTGCTTTCGCTTTTTCGACCAGCGCGCTGAACGCTAACTTATCGAATACTGCGATATCAGCCAGAATCTTACGGTCAATTTCAACAGAAGCTTTTTTCAAGCCGTTGATGAATTTGCTGTAAGACAAGCCGTTTTGACGAGCTGCCGCATTGATACGTGCAATCCACAGCTGGCGGAATTGACGTTTACGTTGACGACGGTCGCGGTAAGCGTATTGACCAGCTTTGATTACTGCCTGGAAGGCAACACGATAAACACGCGAACGGGCACCGTAGTAACCTTTCGCTTGTTTCAATATTTTCTTGTGACGTGCACGGGCAACTACACCACGTTTTACGCGAGCCATATGCTCTCTCCTAAAGTCTTATTCTGAATTAAAAAAAGGTTACTTATGCGTACGGCAGACATGCGATAACAAGACCCAAATCCCCTTTGGAGACCAGACCTTTTGGACGCAGGTGACGTTTACGCTTAGTTGACTTTTTGGTCAGAATATGACGCAGGTTAGCATGCTTACGCTTAAAACCACCGCTTGCGGTTTTCTTAAAGCGTTTAGCGGCGCCACGTACTGTTTTGATCTTTGGCATTGTTATTTCCACTTCGCATTGTTAATAAAACGAATCAGATAAGGCGAACAAAGCCGTACAACACAAAGGTTGTAAGGTTGTACGGTCTTGCTACTTGAATGCCTTACTGTTTCTTCTTCGGTGCTAGCACCATGATCATCTGGCGGCCTTCGATCTTCGATGGGAAGGATTCGACAACTGCCAGTTCACTCAGATCGTCACGAACGCGGTTAAGCACTTCCATACCAATCTGTTGGTGCGCCATTTCACGACCGCGGAAACGCAGTGTGATTTTAGCTTTGTCACCGTCTTCAAGAAAGCGAATCAGGTTGCGTAGTTTGACCTGATAGTCGCCATCATCGGTACCAGGTCGGAATTTGATTTCCTTGACCTGAATAACTTTTTGTTTTTTCTTCTGTTCCTTTGTGGACTTACTCTTCTCATAAAGGAACTTGCCGTAATCCATAATTCGGCAAACCGGCGGCTCGGCGTTCGGACTGATTTCGACTAAATCAACACCTGCTTCTTCGGCTTTTTCTAATGCTTCATTTAGACTTACGATGCCCAGCTGTTCGCCTTCGACGCCTGATAGGCGTACCTCGTTTGCGCGAATCTCTCTGTTGATGCGATTAGGACGCGCCGGTTGAACTCGTTTTCCGCCTTTAATACTTATACCTCCAATTGATGAAGACTACGGCTGCGAATCTCTTGTTGCAGCTTACTGATGACTTCACTAACGTCCAAGCTCCCCAGGTCTTTACCGCGACGAGTACGGACAGCAACTTTTCCTGCCTCGACTTCTTTGTCGCCACAAACCAGCATATAGGGAACACGTCGTAAAGTGTGTTCGCGGATTTTAAAGCCAATCTTCTCATTTCTCAAGTCTGCTTTTACACGAATGCCCGCTTCTTGCAGTTTTCGGGTCAATTCGTTGACATAATCAGACTGGCTATCGGTGATATTTATAATCACCGCTTGAACCGGGGCTAACCAGGTCGGGAAGAAACCGGCGAATTCTTCGGTTAGAATACCGATAAAACGCTCCATTGATCCCAAAATAGCCCGGTGGATCATAACCGGAACCTGACGCTCGTTGCTTTCGCCAACGTAAGACGCGTTCAGACGACCCGGTAATGAAAAGTCGAGTTGCACCGTACCACACTGCCACGCACGATCCAAACAGTCATGCAAGGTAAATTCAATTTTTGGGCCGTAGAACGCCCCTTCACCCGGCTGATAGGCGAATTCGATGTTATTTTCAGTCAACGCGGCAGCCAAATCGGCCTCAGCGCGATCCCACATCTCATCGCTACCAATACGTTTTTCAGGACGCGTAGACAGTTTCACCACGATTTTTTCAAAACCGAAGGTGCTGTACATGTCATACACCATTTTGATGCAGCTGTTCACTTCATCACGAACCTGCTCTTCCGTACAGAAGATGTGCGCATCGTCCTGAGTGAAGCCACGCACGCGCATTAAGCCATGCAGAGAGCCTGACGGTTCATTACGGTGACAGCTACCGAACTCGGCCATACGCAGCGGCAGATCGCGGTATGATTTCAATCCCTGATTGAAAATCTGTACGTGGCCTGGGCAGTTCATTGGCTTGATGCAGTATTCACGATTTTCTGATGACGTCGTGAACATCGCTTCTTTGTAGTTTTCCCAGTGGCCCGTTTTTTCCCACATCACGCGATCCATCATGAATGGACCTTTTACTTCCTGATACTGGTACGACTTCAGCTTCATGCGTACAAACGCTTCCAGCTCGCGGAAGATCGTCCAGCCGTCGTTGTGCCAGAACACCATACCTGGTGCTTCTTCCTGCATATGGTACAGGTCAAGCTGTTTGCCGATCTTGCGGTGGTCGCGCTTAGACGCTTCTTCAAGACGTTGCAGGTAAGAAGCCAGTTGCTTTTTATCTGCCCATGCAGTGCCGTAAACGCGTTGCAGCATTTTGTTTTTGCTGTCGCCACGCCAGTAAGCGCCGGACGTTTTCTGCAATTTGAAATGGTGGCAGAAACGCATATTCGGTACGTGCGGACCACGGCACATATCGATGTATTCTTCATGGTGATACAGACCCGGACGATCGTCTCGACTGATGTTCTCATCCAGAATCGCAATTTTGTAGGTCTCGCCGCGTGCAGCGAACGCATCGCGCGCTTCCTGCCAGCTGACTTTTTTCTTAATGACGTCATAGTCAGTGTCAGCAAGTTCGTGCATACGCTTTTCGAGCAGCTCAATATCTTCCTGAGTCAGGGTACGGTCGATATCAACGTCATAGTAAAAACCGTTATCGATAACTGGACCAATCGCCATTTTGGTATCTGGCCACAGTTGCTTAATCGCATGGCCCAGTAGGTGCGCACAGGAGTGGCGAATAATTTCCAGACCGGCTTCATCTTTAGCGGTGATGATGGCTAACTGCGCATCGGTATCGATCTTATCACTGGCATCAACCAGTTCGCCATTGACACGTCCTGCGATACAGGCTTTTGCCAGACCGGGACCAATATCAAGTGCAACATCGAGGGGAGAAACGGCGTGGTCGTAATGACGCTGACTTCCATCAGGAAGAGTGATAACTGGCATTATAATTCCCTTATTTACAGTGGTGAGCCACACGAAAGCTCACATGCAAAAAATCGCATATCAATTGAAAATCAAAAGTGTTAACCCTGCTATTTCTCTTTACTCTGTGAAATATATACACATGATGCGAACACTAAAGGTGCGCATTAGCGTGACATGGATAACGTCGGGGCAATAATACACCTTATAACTTACGTGTTAAAGCCGGATGGGTAGCCTGTTCATCTTTGCATCGTGATGAACAGGCTACGGAGGAGTTTACTGTGTCTGCACAGACTTCAGCGATGCATTATTTTTGCGGGACAATCGGAAGCCAAGCCAAATAACGGCAATCCAGAACGGAATTAAGATGACCGAAATGCGAATCCCCGGAGATAGCAGCATAATGACCAGAATCCCCGCCAGAAACGCCAGACACAGGTAGTTGCCCCACGGATACCAGAAGGCTTTAAACGCAGGAACAATGCCCTTCTCTATCATCGCCTGACGAAAACGCAGGTGAGCAAAGCAAATCATGATCCAGTTAATCACCAGCGTCGATACCACCAGCGCCATCAACAGCTCAAAGGCTTTTCCTGGCATCAGATAGTTGATCGCGACGCCGAACGATGTCGCTAACGCTGACAGCGCGATAGAACGAACGGGGACGCCTCGTGCGTTGACCTTCGCGAGAGATTTTGGCGCATTTCCCTGTTTTGCCAAACCGTACAGCATCCGGCTATTGCAGTACACGCCGCTGTTGTAAACCGATAACGCTGCCGTGAGTACCACGATGTTAAGTACGTTTGCCACTATATTGCTATTCAGCGCCTGGAAAATCAGGACAAACGGACTCCCGCCATCGACAACCTTTCCCCACGGATAAAGCGATAACAAAATAGACAGCGCACCGATATAGAAAATCAGGATGCGATAGACCACCTGATTGGTCGCCTGCGGAATAGAGCGCTTCGGATCGGCCGCTTCGGCAGCGGTAATTCCCACCAATTCCAGACCACCGAATGAAAACATGATCACGGCCATCGCCATGATCAATCCACTTGCGCCATTCGGCATGAATCCGCCATGGATCCATAAGTTACGCACCGTTGCCGTTTCGCCGCCATTGCCACTCAGCAGCAACCAACTGCCGAAGACAATCATCCCAACGATGGCAAGCACTTTGATAAGGGCAAACCAGAATTCCGTTTCCCCAAACATCCGCACATTAACCAGATTGATAAGGTTGATCAGCACGAAGAATATCGCGGCGGACAGCCAGGTTGGCGTTTCAGGCCACCAGTATTGGATATAAATCCCCACGGCCGTCAGTTCAGCCATCCCTACCAGAATAAACATCGCCCAGTAGTTCCAGCCAGCCAGAAAGCCCGCAAAATCGCCCCAGTACTTATAGGCAAAATGGCTAAACGAACCCGCTACCGGTTCTTCCACCACCATCTCACCCAGCTGTCGCATAATCAGAAACGCAATCATTCCAGCAACCGCATAGCCCAATAAAACGGACGGCCCTGCCATTTGTATAGTCTGCGAAATCCCTAAAAACAATCCGGTACCAATCGCGCCACCCAGCGCAATCAGTTGAATATGTCGATTCTTTAACCCTCGTTTTAGAACCAATTCCTGTTGATCGTTTGCTATGTTGTTTTGATCATTTGCCATGTTGTTTTTGTGCTTCCTGTAAAGCCTTCTTCATTTTATAACAATGCCAGCTCACACCATCAGCATGAAGGATGGCGTGAGCTGGCAAAGGGATAGATGTTTACGCGTTACACAGTGCTTGAGCCATTAACGTTCTGGGATGACACTTTTAAACGTTAACTCCACATCATCACGATCGCGCTCAGCGGCAAGCGCTTCAGGCTCACTTTTCTCTGCATTCTGAGGCAACAATTTTTTCAATAATGCTAACTGCTGGCGTTGCTGCTCTACGATTTCCTGCAACAATTTCACTTGCTCATTCGCTCTGACACTCGCCCGATTAACAAAAAACCAGACCAACACAGCCAGCAGCACAACTAGCAAGACAAAAACCACTTCTAATATGTTCACAACGACTCCACTTATAACCACTTATGACAGGTACCTGTGGGCTATCTTAACACCGTGGCATAGCCAAGTTCGATACCCAACCCTATCCGTTATCCACATCGTGTTGATGCGCATCGCTATCGTATTGGTGCAAAAATAAAAAAAGCCTGTCGACAAGGACAGGCTCAGGCATTGATAGGGAATATCAGAAAGGATAATCGTGGTAACCCATTTGCTCAGAGATATTTCTGGCCGCAGTGTGCAGCATAGCCACATATTCGTGTTTATTATCTTCTGAAAAACGAATCGTTGGGAAAGAAATACTGAGACCAGCAATCACTACGCCAAAACGATCGAATACTGGCACAGCAATACAACGCAGCCCTTCTTCTTGCTCTTCGTTGTCTTCCCCGTAGCCTTGCTCACGCACGACATCCAATTGGTTGAGAAGCGCTTCAGCAGAACACAGCGTGTGCGGCGTACTGCGCGTGAATTCGACAGTCGACAGAACCTCTTCCACTTCGCCACGATCGCGCCATGCCAACAGCACTTTACCAATTGCGGTACTGTGCAGCGGATTACGGCGACCAATGCGCGAATACATACGCAGGTTATACATCGAGTCAATTTTGTGGATATAAACGATGCCGTCTTCATCCAACGCGCCAAGGTGGATTGTTTCCCGCGTTAGTGCAGACAACTCACGCATCTGTATATCCGCACTGCGGATTAAATCTACGTTCTGCAATGCCTTGGCCCCAAGTTCAAACAACTTGAGCGTCAGCGAATATTTCTCTGATTCACCTTCCTGCGCAACATAGCCCAGAGATTTCATCGTCTGCAAGAAGCGGTAAACGGTACTCTTAGACATCATGACGCGCTGAGAAAGCTCGGTAATACCAATTTCTCTCTCTTCACCTAATGCCTGTAAAATACCAAAAACCTTTAAAACGGACGACACGGAATCGGGTTGTTTATCTAAATCTGCAATAGCCATTTTTGTGGTTACCCTACTCAGGTTTTTTTGTTTTAAAAAAAATAGAACAATGGTTTTAGTATAAAGGGAACGCTTTGATTATGGCAATGGAACAACAACGATAATCAAGTTAAGTTTGAGAAATAACCGCGTCAGAGACTTAATAAAATAATATGTAAGTAAATATTTTAAAATAATCCGCGCCATAAAGTGTGACGCGGATTTATTAGTATTATTAGTTCCAGACTGAATCAGGAACCTTTGCCAAATACAGCGCAGGTTTTCCATCTACGTCAGAAGTAAACAGGACTTGTTTATTATCCGGCGTGAAAGACGGGTGCGGGTGAGTAACCTGACGGTCACCTTCCAGCACTTCCCAGGATGTATTGTGCTGTGCAATGCGATGTTCCTTGCCGGTTTTCAGATTGAAAACATACAGGAATGGATCGTTCTCAATTTTATAGCCGCCATCGTCCTGCACGTCGACTGGCGCATCGGAACCATCGCCGACCAACAGCGTACCATCATAGTTACTCATCAGGTGAGAACACGGCGGCATGACGCGCAGTTGGCGATCTTCCAACGTAACCGGGTCGATGCTGCGGATGTAGCGATTGGTATCGTCTTTAAGGTAAGAGACGTAAATCATCGCTGAACCATCTGGAACCCAGAATTCGTGGGTGCAGCTTTCGCCTTCAGCATGCTCTTTCACTTTACGCATGTTGGTGCCATCTTCATTGATGAACCACATACGCGCATCAACCAGGTCATGCGGACCTTCGTGGCAGAACGCAACCGTGTTGTCATCACTCGGACGGTAGATTGGGTGACCCAGCCACTGGTTTTCCTGAAGGATAGTCTCTGCTTCGCCCGTTATCAAATCGACGCGAATCAGACGACAGCAAGGATTGGTGAAATAGAATTCCTGGAACTTTTTCCAATCGGTCAGTGGTTTCCAGTCTTCTTTTTTGATCTCAATACCGACCATTTTGGTGCAATCGGAGTTGGCAACCCAGGTACCGTAGCCGACCCAATCGTCAGGCACCTGATAAATCGTTTTCTCTTCCAGCGTAGCCAGATCGACACGCATCAGATTACGGGTATTTTTAACGTAATACAGCGCATCGTCATTCGGAGACAGGAAACCACCGAAGGTGTTGTCGCCTTTGCCTTCCGTCAGCTGCATGGCGCTCTGCTCTTTTAAATCCAGCAGATAGTAATTCCACGGGCCATCAAACGCAGCGCCAAACAGCAGCTTGCTGCCGTCATTGAAGAAACACTTCTGATAGAAATAGTTGCGGTGGCAGATAACATCGGGCGGGGTTAAACGCACAACTTCGGTGCCGGTTGCTGAATCCTGGTAGGTATGAAACGTTAGGGGGATCTTGTTACCTTTGGCCATCCGTAAATCCTTAGAACTTATCATGAAGAATCTGACGCCACACGCGCATGCTCTTCGATAACCTGACATTCCGTTCGACCGATGAATCGGTCATCCCGACACCAGCTGTTCAAAAATCAGGCCACCAATCTCACGCGAGACACCTGTTATATCGGCATTATAGAAACAATGTTTCATTTTTCCGTGATCGTGGTTTTATTTTATAAAATATTCTTCATATTTTCACCACCTGTTTCAGATCAAATGAAAACATTCAGGCGGAGAAAACGCAGGATCAATGAACCAATAAACGCAGAAATAACAAAGGCCCGAATGGGCCTTTGGGAAGATAGTATTGTAAATTACTTCAGGTATTCGCCGGAGCGCAGCGCTTCGATACGCTTATCCAACGGTGGGTGTGACATGAACAATTCGCTGAAGGATTTCGATTTTCCGTTAATGCAGAAAGCCATCATGCTGCTCTCTTCCTGCGGCTCATAGCTGGTCTTCAAGCGTTGCAGTGCAGCGATCATTTTCTCACGCCCCACTAGCTTGGCTGAACCAGCATCCGCATGGAATTCGCGGTAGCGTGAGAACCACATGGTGATGATGCTGGCAAGAATACCAAACACCAGTTCCAGCACGGTGGCGACAGCAAAGTAAACCAGCGGGTTGCCATTGCTGCTTTCACCTTCGTCACGGTTGCCGGACAGGAAACCGGAAACAACTTGCGCGATGAGACGAGAGATAAAGATAACGAAGGTGTTTACGATCCCCTGAACCAACGTCATCGTCACCATGTCGCCATTCGCGATATGGCTAATTTCATGCGCGATAACCGCTTCAGCCTCGTCACGGCTCATGTTTTGCAGTAAACCGGTACTCACAGCCACCAGCGACGCATCACGACGGGCTCCCGTGGCGAACGCATTGATGTCCGGTGCATGGTAGATTGCTACCTGTGGCATCGCGATCCCAGCCTGCTGTGACTGTGAACGAACCGTTTCCATCAGCCAGCGTTCAGTTTCGTTACGTGGTTGTTCAATGACTTCACCACCAACGGACCGTAACGCCATCCATTTAGACATCAGCAGTGAAACAAACGCACCGCCAAAGCCAAACAGCCCAGCCATAATCATTAAGCCCTGGACACTGCTGGACTGAATTCCCGTCAGGCTGAGTACCAGCCCGAAAACCAACATCACCGCCAGGTTGGTGATCAGGAAAAGCGCAATACGCATCATAAAGGTCTGATTTCCTCTTGCAGAAAGATAAAGTTTACACACATACATCGTATGGGTTGCCGTGGCATTTTCAAGCATTCTTAACTTTTCAGTTACTAAATCCACATAACTTTACACGTTTCAAAAGGAAAGCGGCATCCTACCTGCTGTCAATCCGGATATGTCAGCGTGACAACGTTGAGCGAAACTCGATAAATTCGGCAGCGTGGTCCACCTGAATCGCCCCTACCCCGGCGCGAATTAATGCCCCCCATACGGCGTCAGGATCCACTAAGGCTCGCGTGTCGCTGTAGTCAAGTGAATGCGAACAATCCAGCGTGTTCACCCAAATCCGAACCCCAAGCCGTTGAAACTCGGCATACACTTCGGTCAACACCTCAATATGATCAAAGCTGGCTTCCACAATGCCGACGCCGATATCATCAATCTGTCGTAAAATATTGACGGTTTTCCCCCATTTGAGGTGGACCATCGGCATATAGGGTACTTGGGTATCGAGCGACGGTGATGCAATGGGAAAATGGGCAGAAGCAAGATCAACCGGGCTTTTTATGATCACGCCTGCACTCAGGCCTTTATCGCGAATATCGCGGGCGATCACACCAAATTCGTGCTCATGTTTGACATCCACATTGATGACAACTCGCCCTCGCGCCTTTTCGAGAACTTCATACAACAACGGGACTTTTTCGTTACTCAATGGCCATGCCGAACCGCCATCGCTCCCACGTAGACGTGCCTGACGAATCTCCGCCAGCGTCATCTGGCCAATACAGCCGCTCATATCGCTCGTGCGATCGAGCGTATCATCGTGAATCACGACAACGTGGCTATCTGCCGTCAATTGCGCATCAATCTCCACGATATCAACGCCCAGACGAATCGCCTCACGCAGCGCCGCCAGCGAATTTTCCGGTGCCGATGCCCAAACACCGCGATGTGCCACTGCCAGAACCGTCGCATTTTGCGCCGCAATCACGTCCTGAGTGATGCCTCTATTTTGCTTTGTCATCTGTCGAAAGCTCCAAATAAACGAGAAATGTCACGAGTGACGGGAAACCGACTGTGCAAAATGCTGCAATAGGCTATCTCCCCGTGAAACCACATTGTCCAGCGCCTGCTGCGGCGTTTCTTGCTCTGCCCAGACCTTCTCCAGCTCTTCATCCATGATGGTGCGAATTTGTGGCATGTTGCCCAAGCGGAACCCGCGCGTATAAGGCTGTGGCGGTTTATTGGTGAGCTGTTTCATCGCAACATCGCTGCCGGGGTATCTGGCATAAAATCCCTGCTCGCACGTGAGTTCGTAGGCAGGCTGTGTCACCGGTAGATAGCCCGTCATCTGATGCCATTCGGCGGCATTTTCCGGCAGCGTGAGGAAATGCAGGAATTCAGCAATCCCTTGATAATGCGATGCCACTTTCCCTTTCATAACCCAGAGGCTTGCCCCTCCGATGAACGTATTCTGCGGCGCGCCTTTCGCCTCTTCGCTGTAAGGCAGCATCCCTACGCCGTAGTGAAATTTGGCATAGTTCTGAATCTTACGTAGCCCGCCCGATGACGTCGTCAATATGCCGCAGTCGCCGTTATAAAAGCGCGTGGTGCCTTCGTCATTACGACCAAAATAGCTGAACGATTTCTTCTTCATCATCTCCGCAAGCTGGGTGATGTGCGCAACCTGCAACGGACCATTCACCAACAGGTGTGCATCGACACCATCGAAGCCATTGTTTTTCGTCGCAATCGGTAGCCCGTTCCAGACGCTAAACGCTTCCAATAATATCCAGCCTTGCTGCCCTGCATTCGTATAGCCACATGTCATCCCACTCTCACGCAGCCGCATCGCGTCGTACGCCAACTCATTCCAGGTGCGTGGAGGCTTATCAGGATCGAGCCCTGCTTTAATAAACGCATCTTTGTTGTAGTAGAGAACGGGGGTTGAACTGTTAAACGGCTGGGAAATCAGGTGTCCGGTATGGCTATCGCTGTAAAACAGCTCCACCGCAGGCAAAAAGGCTTTTTCGTCATTATCGATACCAACCTGATTGAACAGATCGAACACTGGGATAATCGCCCCGCTGTGCATCATATTCGGTGTACCGACATCATAAACCTGCAAAATATCCGGCGCGTTACCCGTGCGATAAGCAGCAATACCAGCAGCCAGCGTCTGTTCATAGCTGCCCTTGTAGATAGGCTCAACGTGATACACCGTCTGAGATTCGTTAAACCGATTGACCAGCCGTATCAATTCCGTGTTCAGGTTGCTGTCCATGCTATGCCAAAACGTCAGCTCAACAGCCGCCTTGGCAGACAGCGGAATGAGCAAGACCACACTTAACAGCATCAAAAAAACAGACGTGAATCTAAACCGAATCATCATGATGTTTTCTCCGGTACGATTTGTTTTTAGGAAAATCGCGTTGCTTTTAGGAAAATTTCATTTTTGGAAAACGTGTTTTAGGAAAAAGATGTGCTGACAACGACGCTAGAGTTCGCCTGTGACACGTAGATGATCGGGGAAGTGATGAACTGTATCGCAATATTTCAGCAGGTAAGAGAGGGGAAATTGTGTGGCAGAAAAACCTTATGTCAGGAAAACCTTGTGTCAAAAAAACGTTGTGGCGAGTAGTCCTTCGACTGCCCGCCGCGGTATTCGATTAGCTCTGTGCGTGTGCCATATCCGTACGCATTAAGGCAGCAACGGGCTGATATTTCGGTGGTTTAACCCACAGGGTGATCAGCAGCGAAACGACAGACATAATGATGATAGCCATAAAGGTGGCCTGAAAGCCCCCTAACTGGGCGGCGATAAATGAGCCAGACAATGCGCCAATACCGAATCCCTGATAAATCACGCCATAGTTTTTGCTGTGATTTTTCAGGCCGAAGAAGTCGCCAACAATCGCCGGGAACACCGTGATATTGCCACCAAAGCAGAAGGCAATCGCGCTGACACAGATAAAGAACAGAATCGGATTCAGCGGCAGGAATGTCATCACGGAGACGGCGAGAATCGTCACGAACAGGGTAAAACTGATCACCCGCATACGTCCGACATTATCGGAAAGCGCGCCAAGCACAATACGCCCAACAGTATTAAAAATCGCAATTGCAGACACCGCGTTGGCCGCCGTCGCCATATCCATTCCGGCCATTTGCACACCGATATCTTTCACAATACCAATCAAATACAGGCCGCTCATGCACGCGGTGAAGAAGATAATAAACAGCAAATACGATTCTTTGGTCGCCAACATTTCAGCCAGTGAGAAATCACGTGTCTGCCCCTGAACCGCAGCCTGCTGAACCGGCACCGCAGCAGGTTCTTTCAGCAGTGAGCTACCGACCAGAATCATCGCCATGACGATAATGCCCCAGTAGAAAAAGGCTTCTGACACACCGACTTCCGCAATCAAAAAGCTGTTTACGTATTTGAACAGCAGGCTTCCGGTACCGAATGCGCCAACAGAAATGCCCGCTATCAGCCCTTTGCGGTTAGGGAACCATTTGATCAAATTGGACAGGGTCGTGATGTAAGCCGTGCCGTCCGCAAAACCGACAACAACGCCCATCAGCAGATAAATCAGCGTCAGTGACGGGCTTGCCGCACTCGCCATCAGGCCCGCACCCAGCGCGATACCAGCGATCATCGTTAAGCGGCGCAGACCAATACGCTCCTGAAATTTACCGGCAAACAGCGTGGCAAATGCCAGACAGAAACTGGTAATGGAAAACGTCGTCGCCACAGAGCTCAGCGTCCAGCCAAATTTGTCCACCAGCGGCTGGTTGAATAAACTCCAAGTGTAAATCGTGCCGAGTCCCATTTGGGTGATGATAGTACCGAGGACAATCAATCCCCGGTTAACAGGTTTGGTATTCATGGGCTTTCCCCTACATCAAAATTGGTCCGATTCACTCGGCACGCTAAAAAATATAAGCTGATGTGGAGAAGAGAAAATCCATCAAAACACTGTCAGCTTATGGGCTGAGGCCAGTATACAAGCGGGCTGACAGTGGTTGATCGAATGGGGAATGAGATGCCTGAAACGCGGAATGAAATGCCGTTAAAGACGCATCAATGACCTGAACGCCTTTATCTTGCTTCGACTTACCGGGACTTCAAAATCCAGATCGTTCAATCGCAGGATATAAGTATTGTTAAACCACGGCACAATTTCACGGATTTTCGTCAGGTTGACGCAGTAAGAACGATGGCAGCGGAAGAAGTACTCTTCCGGTAAGCGGCTGCAAAACTCCGTAATATTCATCGGCATGATGAATTCTTCACGCCGGGTATAAACCAGCGTGACCTTTTCCTGCGCGGCAGCATAGTAGATATTGTTAATATCCGTGACGATAATTCGTTCGTCTTTCATCAGGTTAATAGTGTGCTGTGCACTTCTCGGGGCACTCGCCTGCGTGCCCGTTTCAACAGCTGGTGCTATTTGCCGCTGCTGCCAGGTTGTTTCCAATTTACGCAGCATCGTGGTGATGCGTGATTCATGATACGGCTTGAGAATGTAATCGAAGGCTTCGACTTCAAATGCCTCGACTGCATGCTCTTTGTACGCCGTAATAAAAATGATGTAAGGCTTATGCGCGAATTTGCTGATATTTTGCGCTAGCCAGACGCCATCTAACGAAGGAATATTGATATCCAAAAAGATCGCATCGACGTCGTTATGTTGCAGATATTTCAGTACATCCAGCCCGTCATCAAATGTCGCCTCAATCGTAATATCACTGTGCTGTTTGATGAGGTAACTCAGCTCTTGCTGCGCGAGGAACTCATCTTCAACAATAATGGCTTTCATGGGTTGCCTCCTGTTTGTTCAGCAGCAGAATCTCCCGACGGCGGCACCTGAACGGTATCCGGCAACGCCGACGGGGTTTTATCTTCTCGTGGAATGTAGAAATAAATTTCGGTCCCCGGTTCCAGCCGGCGAATATGCAAACCATCGCCATAGAGTAAGCGGACTCGGTGATGGACATTCAACAGACCAATTCTATTCCCTGGCAGTTCATTACGCGCGACGCGATCCATCGTTTCCTGACTAATGCCATTACCCGTGTCTTTTACCGTCACCAGCAGTTTATCGCCCTGCTCCTTCACGGACAGCACCACAGTTCCCTTGCCTCTGCAAGGTTGAATGCCATGCACAATCGCGTTTTCCACCAGCGGCTGAATTAACAAACTGGGGATTTTGTACGCTAAATCGTCGTCGATATCGTAGATCACCGTTAGCTTGGCACCGAACCGTGCCTGCTCAATCGCGATATAATCCTGAATCTGGTACAGCTCTTTCTTTATATCGATCAGCGCATCGTCGTTGAGTTCGAGGTTATAGCGCAAATAGCGAGACAGATTGATCACCAGTTGGCGCGCGGTATCGGGATTAATACGAATAGATGAGGAAATCGCATTCAGCGCATTAAAAAGAAAGTGCGGATTGATCTTACTTTGCAGCGCTCTCAATTCTGCTTTATTTGCCATATCACGCAGTTGTTCTGTGCGAGACACTTCAATTTGCGTTGACATGATTTGCGATAAACCGACCGCCATCACGCGTAATGAATAGGTAATTTTATGCGCATGGCGATAATATATTTTCAACGTGCCAGTCACCTGCCCGTGTTCCCACAGCGGGATGACAATCATCGAATGGATTTCCGGCGTCAGGTGCTGTTCATCATTATTTTTAATGATGATTTTCCCGTCATGGATCGCCTGCTGTGTCATTGGGCTAATTATATCGTGGCCGATATTATACTTTTCTTCCCCAATCCCCACATACGCCTGAATGTGCTGCGTGTTCGTTATCGCCACCGCATCTGCATTAATTTCAGTCCGAATGATCCTACAGATGGCCGTCAGTGAATCACTGTTGATATTGCGGAAATACGGCAGCGTTTTGTGTGCGATATCCAGCGCGAGTTTAGCCTGTCTGGCGGCAATGACCTCTTTTTCATTCGCCACACTTTGTACCAGCAGGACGATCAGGCCAATACAAACGGAGCCAAGAATCATCGGCACCGCAATCTTTGAAACAATATCCAACCCTAATTCGATCGGCGTCGCCCATGCCACAACCAGCAGCATAGTTAACGACTCACACAGCATGCCGCCCAGAATCCCAATGCTCCACTGCTGCTCTTTTTTGACTTTCTTATTGATGTAACCGGAAATGATACCCGCGATGATGCTGGTAATCAGGCAAGGTACGGAGGTGATGCCATCGATATCAATGAGATAACGGTGCGCACCCGCAATGATGCCAGTTGCAATCCCTACCCAAGGGCCAAAGAGAATACCGCCGGACATCACGGCAATCACGCGCACGTTGACGAGCGACCCTTCAACATTAATGCCGGAATACGTACCGAACAGCGCAAACAGTGAAAAGATGGCCGTCACCGTCACCCGCTCTCCTGGCGAATGTTGCTCTTTTTGCAGTAATTGCCGGAATTGACGGGTTCTTGTCAGGAAAAACAGACAAATCAGCATCAGCGCGGCGCGGTCGAAGACCGCAAGGAGCATTTCAAATATTTCGTGCACGGGACATCCGGTACAGGGTTACGGGCCAGCACTATAGAAAAAATGTGATCCGGATTCCACTTTTTAGTCTGTGAACCGCGCAGGGAGTGCAAAATATGAAAGCCAGCGGACGCTGGCTTTCTGAGAAGGCAGGATGGTAAAGCTGCTGTTCGTCTATCTTGCTTAAACGTCTATTGGCTTATTCAGTTTCAGTAACTGGGTAAATTCCTCGGCAGACATTGGATGCCCAAACAGATATCCCTGCGCTTCCTCACACCCTTTACCCCGCAGACGCTCGCTCTGCTCTAATGTTTCCACCCCCTCGGCAATCACACCCAGACCGAAACTTTTCCCGAGATACAGGATCGCTCGAACAATCGCCGCATCCGGCGGGGATTCGCACATGGTTCGAACAAAAGTTTGATCGATTTTCAGCCGAGTCACCGGGTAGTTTTTAAGCATACTGAGCGACGCATAGCCCGTTCCATAATCATCAAAGGCAATACCGATTCCCGCTTCCCGCAGCGTATTTAACGGCTGCAGCATGCTTTCATCGTAACGCAGGATGATATTTTCCGTGATTTCCAGCTCCAGAGAACTGGGTTGTAATCCGGTACGCGCAAGAATATCCATAATCTTTTGCGCCAGCATACCGGTACGAAACTGTGCGCTGAAAAGATTAATGCTGATACGAAAATAGCTGTCGCTCGCCTGGCTCCATTCAGCCGCCTGCCTGCATGCCGTTTCGACGATCCAATCCCCGATTCGTTCTGCCCACGGGCCGTTTTCCAGTGCGGTAAGAAATGCAGCAGGGCTAAGCAGCCCTCTTTCCGGGTGACGCCAGCGCAGCAGCGCCTCCGCACCAACAATCTCATTCGTCGCCAGTTTGACCTGTGGCTGATAGAACATCTCAAACTCATGCAGCTCGTAAGCGCGCACAAATTCTAACTGGAAAGCATGCTTAGCCTGAAAGACCTCAAGCAGTTCGCGCGTAAAAAAACGGTAGCAGTTTCGACCTTCAGATTTCGCCTGATACAGCGCGAGATCCGCGCTGGTCAACAGATCCTGCACGGTCAACCCATATTCTGGGTACAGCACCGCACCAATGCTGGCACTAATATTGATTTGATGATCGTCAATCATCATCGCCTGAGAAATTTCATGGATAATTTGTTCGGCAATTTTTCCCGCGACCTTTTTGTCGCTCAGGCCGGGAAACAACAGCGCAAATTCATCACCGCCCATTCGCGCCACAACATCACCGGAACGAACCGCAGCTTTTATTTTTTTGGCGACATGCACCAAAATATTATCGCCGCTGGAATGCCCCAGACTGTCATTCACATCTTTAAACCCGTCCAAATCGACCATCATGATACAAACCGCAGGTTCATTCTTTAGCGCGGTTTCCAGATTGGATGTCAGCAACGTCCGGTTTGCCAAACCGGTTAACGGATCCAGATGCGCCAGCAAAAACAGCCGTTCTTCATTGCGCCGTCGCTCTGTAATGTCACGCAATATCGCGCCATAGCTAATATTGTCGTTGTCTTCCCACATAGAAACCGACAATTCGACTGGAACCAAGCCCCCGCCTTTGGCTTGTACGTTCAGCTCCAGCGTTACACCTTTCATCAGCGAATCCCGATCGGTGACTAGGTGATTGAGCTGCACGACAAAGGCATCGGGCACGATGGTATTAATACTGCGGCCAATAATCTCCTCGTCAGTATATTCCAGCATGTGTTCAGCAGCGATATTCCAGAAGGTGATCATCCCCTTCTCATTAACGCACAAAATGGTATCGGGCGAGGTATTGGCAATATTCTCAAAACGCACCTGACTGGCTTTCCGCGCCAGTTCCAGACGTCGCATTTCCAGCTTATCCATAACTAATGAAGCCAGATCCTGCAAATTATGCTCATCACGTTTGGTGAATGTCGTTCTGGGTTTCAAATCGATAATGCACAAGGTGCCGATGGCATGCCCGGACGGTGTAATTAATGGAATTCCAGCATAAAAACGAATGTAGGGAACGCCCACAACCAGCGGGTTATTTTTAAAACGCGCATCCTTAAGGGCATCAGGCACAACCATGATCTTTTTCTTTAGGATCGTATGGGCGCAAAAAGAGATATCGCGAGGCGTTTCGCAAAAAGGAACGCCCACGTTGGCGGCAAACAGTTGGCGTTCAGCCTCTACCAACGACACCAAAACGATAGGCACGCTGAAGATGTTAGCGGCCAGACTAATCAGGTTACTTAGACCTGGGTCAAATAATACGTTCTTAATGCCATACTCACGAAGAGCAGCAAGACGTTTGTCTTCATCTTTGCTTATTGGGGCACGACTCATGGGTTCCCCCCTCCCATCGTATAATGTTCAGATTAGACAAAATTTTAGCTATAAATCCAAAATGTTGCAGCAATGAGCACGATAAGAACAGCAAGCCAACATTAGCAAACCAAAGCCCCTATCCTGCCAAGAGTCAGATGCGTGGTGGCTAAGTATGAGTATGGCAAAAGATCCAGACTCTATCACCTCTGCGAATCATGAATAATAACAAGTGAAAGCAACAATTAAGATAATAGATGAAAAGCGAAATAGAAAGATACCGACGCACTCACAACGTTGAGCAATGAGTGAAGAAAAGAAAGGAGAAGGTTGGTATATTCAAGTGCTCATAACCGGATAACGACAATGTATTATCAAGTTATCAACAGAATATAACCAACCAGAGCGTCATCAGGCGGGGAAATAGGTTATTGAATGCTCAGGTGTATCATTTTTTGCTCGTATCACGACATCCCAAACCCCTGTATAAGGCACCGTTAAATACACCTCACCTTCCGCATGACGGCAAATAGAATCCTGTGCAGCACTATTCTCTTCGGCCATAGTTTCCTGTTCACTACTGATCATTTGCACTTCAAATGTATTTGTACACCGAACAATTACCGTATCACCACCAAACAGACTTAAACACGTGCGAATTACAGACATACACCCTCCGCGACACGCAGTCATGCGCATGCTTAATGAAACGAATTTATTGGTTATATTTCCCACAACGGGATTTCCATAAAAGCAAAATGCATACGGTCAGATTGTGATTTAGATCAAGTGACACACACGTTTAAAACAAATCAGGGGTGGAATAAGACGATACTATGACTGCCTGATACTTATTAGGATTTTTGATAGTCGGCAATGGCGCTTACTTAGATGTTATCTCATGCATCCATGCCGGCCTCTTAAAAACAACTTAAATCGTTTTTAAAGTGGTAGTCATGGGTATTTTTGTACAAATCGACACGACATAACTTTAGTTTTTTTAAACAAGATTAATACTCGCTTGATAAATGACAACCTAGGTTGTACATTGAACGGATGAAAACGACACTTGCAGAACGATTAAAGACCGCCAGAACTGCACAAGGGCTTAGCCAAAAAGCACTTGGCGGCATGATTGGCGTATCTCAAGCCGCCATACAGAAAATCGAGGTGGGGAAAGCGTCGCAGACAACCAAGATTGTTGAGCTTTCCAATGCACTACATGTTCGCCCTGAATGGTTGGCAAATGGCGAAGGCACAATGCGTAGCAGCGGAGTCACCCGTTCGCTTCAGGAACCAAGCATTCCGCCAAAATCAGAATGGGGCACCGTATCAGCTTGGGACAGCACGACAGAACTATCAGAGGACGAGGTGGAAGTGCCTTTTTTAAAGGATATTGAGTTTGCCTGCGGCGACGGACGCGTTCAAAGCGAGGATTACAACGGCTTTAAGCTCCGTTTTTCTAAAGCTACGCTGCGTAAAGTTGGTGCAAATACGGACGGTTCAGGCGTTCTTTGTTTCCCGGCTGCGGGTGACAGTATGGAGCCCATCATTCCTGATGGAACTACCGTCGCGGTTGATACCAACAACAAACGCATTATTGATGGGAAGCTCTACGCCATCGCTCAGGAAGGCGGCGGCAACGATAAACTAAAGCGAATTAAACAGCTTTACCGCAAACCTGGCGGCCTTCTCGTCATCCATAGCTTCAATCGAGAGTCTGATGAAGAAGCCTATGAATCGGAAGTCGAGATCATCGGTCGCGTATTCTGGTATTCGGTACTGTTATAGCCTGATATTGGCGGTATCACGCACCATAGTTATCTCTTTTCCTCTCACCAAAGCCGACGAATCGATACGGACATCGGCTTTGTTTTATCAAAAAAATTTCATCGCTAAAAAACGTTTACCCTCGCCCAGATAACCTTACCCTCACGCAACAGTTTTATACAATCACCGTGCTATTGTTTCATCAACCCTTGTTGATGTTGTGTTATTCATCCTGTCAGTGTGTTCCTTTCCCGCCTTGTGGCGGGATTTTTTTTGCCTCTCATCTGGCCTCTTTTGCGTGTCCTCCTATAGGTTGTCATTTCTTCTTACAACCAAAAACAACTCAAATTAAAACTAAAGATGTTGACACAAAAACAACTATAGTTTTAAATGGGCACATGGCAGCAGGACACACTCTGCAAAGATAACAACCCAGCTTTCACTTCAGTAACAACACACATGCATAAAACAATAAGGTGATTTATGACTGAACCACAATTTCGCAGTAAAGGTCCTGAGCTTCTGGTCGAACTTTCTCAACACGTGGCCGATACGGTCAAAAACGTCACAGAGCTGGATCTGCAAACAGCCGAGCTGGTAGGCAACGCCGTTGCCAAACATATGATGACCGTATGGGGCGGACAAAATGTTTATTTCCCAATGGGAATATCCTGGCGAGCTTCTCAACGCGATCTTCAAATCTATGAAGAATTTGACGGACGCAATCACAGCGCGCTGGCTAAAAAATATAATGTCTCGCTGCAATGGATTTATAAAATTGTCAGAACAATGCGAAAAGAGGAATTACAGGCAAAACAACACTTTCAAGTATAATGAAAAAAATCATACATTAACAACCAGATAGTAATTAAAGGAACATAATAAAAATAGATGATTGAATAACAGCGATAGCCTCTAATTTTAATCACATATAGAGACTGAAGTTTAAATTGTGTAATTGCCTGTCTTTGATATTCTCATTCCAACAACAGAGACAGGAAAAATATATGTTTCTCCAGAATTAGCTACTTGTGATGAGTCGTTTTATTATCGAGTTCGGTGACCGCCTGAGCGATCACCTTTAACGACTGGGCAGTTACACAGAATTACTGACAGGCTCGAGTTGCTTTGTTATTAAGTTCGATAGATCATTTATTCTCATAGTCACCGTTTATCCCTTGTGATCATCCTCAACCATTTCAAGCACCATCAACAGAAAAGCATATTCCAACGCAATATCATCATAGCGTTTAAAACGACCGGATTTTCCGCCGTGCCCAGCATCCATATCGGTGTATAGCAGCACCAGACGATCGTCCGTTTTGATTTCCCGCAATTTCGCCACCCACTTCGCAGGTTCCCAATACTGAACCTGAGAGTCGTGTAACCCAGTAGTCACCAGCAAATGCGGATAGCGTTGCGCGGTAATGCCGTCATAGGGGCTATATTGTTTGATGTAGTCATAATAGATTTGTTCATTCGGATCGCCCCACTCGTCATACTCTCCGGTCGTCAACGGGATAGACTCATCCAGCATTGTCGTCAGCACATCAACGAATGGAACCTGAGCAACGACGCCCTTAAATAGATCGGGAGCCATGTTCACTACCGCGCCCATCAATAGTCCGCCCGCGCTGCCCCCCATCGCGAACATATTGTCCCTGTCGCCATAACCTTTTTCTATCAATGCCTGAGACACATCGATGAAATCGGTGAAGGAATGCATTTTATTGAGCAGGCGGCCATCATCGTACCACTGTTGACCCAGTTCACCGCCACCGCGTATATGCGTTAAGGCAAAGACGAACCCTCTGTCCAGCAGGCTCAGACGGCTAACGCTAAAATCGGGATCCAGGCTATGGCTGTACGCGCCATAGCCGTAGACCAGTATCGGGTTCTTACCTGGGCTGAAATGATCGCGATGATAAACAAGGGAAACCGGAACGTCGACGCCATCCCGAACCGTGATCCACAAGCGTTCACTCCGGTAATTGTCCGGGGAGAAATCTTTCACTTCGGCTTGCTTAAGTAACTGCTGTTCGCCCGTATCCAGATTCAATTCATACTGCGTGCTGGGGGTCGTCATTGATGAATAACCATACCGCATTAGTGTCGTTTCTGGCGTAGGGTTGTACGACAGCCACGTCACATAGCTCGCATCATTAAAGGTGATCGCTTTCTCTTCCCGCGTATGCCAGTGAATCTGGCGCAAGCTGGTCAAACCGCGTTCCCGTTCTTCAACCACCAGCCAGTCACGGAACAGCTCAAAGCCTTCCAACACGCGGTGTTCATGTGGCGCAATCAGCGTTTCCAACGCTTGCTCATCGGGCCTATCTGAACGGTAGAGGCCAAAGTTTTTCCCTTCCCGATTGGAACGTAGATAAAACGTGTCCTGATAGTGATCGATGCCATATTCATGATCTTTTCGACGTGGAATGCATACCTGCGGCACCGCATCCGGGCGCGTAGCGTCGAGCAATAGCACCTCACTCGTCGTTGTGCTACTGAGATAAATAGTGATGTAGTGCTCTGAGGTCGTTTTACTCAGGCTAACGTAATAGGTGTCGTCTTTCTCTTCATAGACCAATTCATCCAACGCCGGATCGCTACCCAGACGGTGGCGATAGACCTGATACGGCAACAGCGTTTGCTCATGTTTGCGCACGTAATACAGAACCGTCGAATCCGCCGCCCATTCCGCCCCTGCAGTCACATTTTCGATCACATCAGGCAGCCACTCGCCGCTGTTCAGATCGCGAAAACGAAGCGTGTACTGCCGACGGGATAAAAAGTCCTCCGAGAGCGCCAGCAGCGTGTTGTCAGGGCTAACCTCAAGCGTGCCGAGGCTATAAAACTCATGCCCTTCCGCACGTTGATTCCCATCCAGCAACGTTTCCCACGTGTCTGTTGCCTGCTCAGGTTGACGCAGATAGATAGCGTACTCTTTACCCTGCTCATAGCGACTTTGGTAGCGATAGCCTTTTCTGACATACGGTACAGACATATCCGTCGACGGAATGCGTTTGACCATTTCGTCATACAGCGACCGTTTACGTGCTTCATGAGGTGCCATGACGGCTTCGCTGTAGGCGTTTTCCTGCGTCAGATAGTCCAACACCTGCGGATCGGTACGCTGGTCATCACGCAGCCAGTAATAATTGTCGATGCGCGTATCGCCATGTGTACTTAGTGCATGGGGTCTTTTTTCAGCTTGCGGTGTCTTCATGGCGTCGGATCTCGTTGTCTTGACATAAAATTTTCGCTTTGTAAGAAGAGTGGCACGATTGCCCAGCAATGCCAAGCCACGTCCTTGTCTCTTGGTGCGCTTTTGCGCATCGCATTCCACTGCACGCCCTCTTTAATGCGCACGCAAACGTTTTCGTTTATACTGCGGCCATTTTTCACAACCCGATCAGGTATAAGGTTATGTTAACAATTGGAACCGCCCTGCGTGCGGATGCCACACGAGTGATGCTGCTTGGCTCCGGTGAATTAGGCAAAGAAGTGGCGATTGAGTGTCAGCGCCTGGGAATCGAAGTGATTGCGGTCGATCGCTATGCCGATGCTCCCGCCATGCAGGTTGCGCACCGCAGCCACGTCATCAATATGTTGGATGGCGATGCATTAAAAGCGTTAGTTGAAGCCGAACGCCCTGATTACATCGTGCCGGAAATTGAAGCCATCGCGACCGACATGCTGGTGACGCTGGAAAAGCAGGGTCACCATGTTGTTCCTTGTGCTGAAGCGACGCGCCTGACAATGAATCGTGAAGGCATCCGTCGTCTGGCTGCCGAGACACTCGGCGTTCCCACTTCCACCTACCGTTTTGCCGACAGCGAAGAGAACTTCCGTCAGGCGGTAGATGCGATTGGCTATCCTTGTATTGTTAAACCTGTCATGAGTTCTTCTGGCAAAGGGCAAAGCCTGATTCGCTCTGCGGAGCAGTTAGATCAGGCGTGGAGCTACGCCCAACAGGGGGGACGTGCAGGCGGCGGACGCGTCATCGTGGAAGGACTGGTTAATTTTGATTTTGAGATCACCTTACTGACCATCCATGCGGTTGACGGCATTCATTTCTGTGCGCCAATCGGTCATCGACAGGAAGACGGCGACTATCGTGAATCCTGGCAGCCACAGCAGATGAGTGCGCTGGCGCAGGAACGCGCGCAGAAGATGGCCAGCGATGTTGTGAAAGCGCTCGGCGGCTATGGCCTATTCGGCGTTGAGCTGTTCGTTTGCGGCGATGAGGTTATTTTCAGTGAAGTCTCCCCTCGCCCGCACGATACTGGCATGGTGACGATGATTTCTCAGGACTTGTCCGAGTTTGCGCTGCACGTTCGTGCTTTCCTGGGGCTGCCCATTGGCGCAGTTCGTCAGTATGGCGCATCGGCTTCCGCCGTGATTTTACCGGAACTGGACAGCAACAACGTGCGTTATCAGGGACTGGAAAGCGCACTGCTCCCTCATACACAAATTCGCCTGTTTGGTAAACCGGATATCAGCGGCAAGCGCCGTATGGGTGTCGCATTAGCCAGTGCGGAAACCACGGATGATGCTGTAGCAATCGCCAAGCGCGTTGCAGCGGGTGTAAAAGTCAGCGGCTGATACAAAAAAGGCCACTCTCAGTGAGTAATGCCAGTCAGTTAAGCAACTGACTGGCTGTTTTTCTTCGCTTTTCGATATTTATAAGGCCTTTCTTTCACCACTCTCGGGAAGGTTCTTTCTCTTCTTATCGGCAGCTTCACCATCTGTCCCATACTCTCCAGATCTCGCAGTAGTTCAGGGATACGACCCGGCGATGCACCCTGAAGCGTCATCAACATCCTCATGACCAGCCCGCAGGATTCTGAGAAGCTCAGCTGATTTGGCCAGTAACCTTTCAGTTGACTGGCCATTTTAATCATCTGATATCTCACGAGATTATACGCCAGCAGCACACCCCATAACTCCTGCTCCACAAGTTCCGGTTTTTTGCTTCTCAGTGTCAGTCTGCTCAGTTGCATTGTCTGTTTGATTTCACGGTAACCCAACTCGATTTCCCAACGGTGACTGTAAAGCTCAACCATTTCACCTCCCGGATAACGCATGCCATCAGTCATCGAAGTCAGTAACTGATAGATTTTTCCTTTACGGCTATAGGTCAGTAATCGGGCTGTCACTTCTGTACTCAGTCCCGGCCATTTTTTGCGGGATTGTGGCGTAGTTTTCAACTGTACCAGATGATCGCCTTTTCCCAGTTTCCACCTCCTCGTAACGGGTACCTTTCTTAAGCGGTATCATCCAGTGTCGGTGTTCTCCCGCACGCTTCCATAAGCATTCAGCAACCCTAATGAGTAATACCCTTTATCGAGCAGCGTCAGCGTATTATCTGCGGTCTGGTCTATCAGTTGCTCAGCCAGGGTATATTCGCTGTCTTTCATCGTACCGAAGGCTGCTGCGGTTATCAGATGGCTGGTCAGCTCCATCTGACAGACCATTTTGACCTGCGGGTAGGGGCCAGGTTGGCCGCAGTAAGTCTGGCGCGGGAAGGCGGTATCATTTTCAGGTGTTTCCTGTGTGCGCCAGACGACGCCATCCATCGCCAGTAACGTCAATCCACACCAGTGGGGATGCGCCACAGCGTTGTGCCACAAGTGAGCGGTGTGCGTGAACACCCGTCGAACGGCGTCACTTCCGAGCCGCTGTCGAGCTGGATAACCGCGCTGGGAGCAACAAAGGGACGGTTACCGGGCAGCATAATATCCAGCCGATTGACAATCTGATGAAGCGGCTCCTTACGTTCAAGCGCCATGCCGACAACGCACCAGACCATCATTTCGAGAGGAAGACGGCGTTTACGCAGGGTGACCACGCCGGACTCAGCAAGGCAACGGGCAATAAGTTCTGGGTCAAGAAAGTCGCCAAGAGAAGTCAAAGGATTACGGGTCGAATCGTAACGTGAAACGAGGTCGATGGCCTGAGAGATACGCATAAAAAATCCGGAAATGAAGAACACTTCCGGATTCTTACACAGCTATTGGATCGTTCAACTGATCCTTAACTGATCAGCATTAACTCTCAGTGAGTGGCCTTTGTCATTCAATCACAAACAAACTTACGCTTTCGCGCCTGCAACCGCTTCACGCGCCAGTTCAGTAATACGCGCGTAATCACCGCTTTCCAGCGCGTCGTTCGGCACCAGCCATGAACCACCTACGCACAGCACGCTTTTCAGCGCCAGATAGTCGCGGTAGTTATTCGGCGTAATGCCACCGGTTGGGCAGAAACGGATCTGAGCAAACGGACCAGCGATCGCCTGGAGCGCTTTCACACCGCCGTTAGCTTCCGCTGGGAAGAATTTGAACTCACGCAGGCCGTAATCCATACCCAGCATCAGTTCAGATACGGTGCTGATACCTGGGATCAACGGGATGTTGCCTTCCGTTGCGGCTTTCAGCAGCGGCTCAGTCAGACCAGGGCTGATGGCAAACTGCGCACCGGCCTCAACGACCGCAGCCAGTTGCTCAGGGTTTGTTACCGTACCCGCGCCCACGATGGCCTCCGGTACTTCTTTCGCAATCGCGCGAATCGCTTCGATGGCGCAGTCGGTACGCAATGTCAGTTCCAGAACGCGAACGCCGCCCGCGACTAACGCTTTTGCCATCGGCACCGCGTGTTCCAGTTTGTTGACCACAATCACAGGAACAACGGGACCCGTTGTCAAAATCTGTTCCGCGCTCGTTTTCCAGTTTTTCATCAAAAATATCTCCAGTCATGCCCGAGGGCATCATTAATTATATAGCGCGCCCCTGCCACAGGGATCTGCGTTGCCACAGATGTCCGACCGCACCGTGAGCCATACATTAAAAACTGTGGGAGGCCGACCGTCCTCGGCCAGCCCCCCATTACTGACGTATTATCAAAAAATTACTCAAACTCATTCCAGGAACGGCCATCGCGGGTAATCATCGCCACAGATGCCACCGGCCCCCAGCTTCCTGCCTGATACGGCTTCGGTGCATCGTTGTCCATCGCCCACGCATCCATGATGGAATCCACCCACTTCCAGGCTTCTTCCACTTCATCACGACGGACAAACAGCGCCTGAATCCCACGCATGGTTTCCAGCAGCAGACGCTCATAAGCATCGGCTAAATGCTGCTGATTAAAGGTTTCCGAGAAGCTCAGATCCAGCTTCACCGTTTGCAGACGGTGTTTGTGCTCTAACCCTGGCACTTTATTCAGAATCTGGATTTCCACACCCTCATCCGGCTGCAAGCGAATAATCAGCTTGTTCTGCGGCAGTTGCTGGTAAGAATCACGGAACAGGTTCAGCGCAGGATTCTTAAAGTACACCACCACTTCTGAACATTTGGTCGGCAGACGTTTACCAGTACGCAGGTAGAACGGCACGCCAGACCAGCGCCAGTCATCGATATCAACGCGAATCGAGACGAAGGTTTCCGTGCTGCTGCTTTTGTTCGCGCCCTCTTCTTCCAGATAGCCCGGCACTTTATGTCCCTGAACAAAGCCAGACGTGTATTGGCCGCGTACCGTCGTTTCATGCACGTTGGAGCGGTCGATACGACGCAGTGAACGCAGCACTTTCACTTTTTCATCACGGATGCGATCAGTCGTCAAATCAGACGGCGGCGACATCGCAATCATCGTCAGAATCTGTAACAGGTGGTTCTGGATCATGTCGCGCATCTGGCCGGCTTTATCGAAATAGCCCCAGCGCCCTTCAATCCCAACTTCCTCGGCTACCGTGATCTGCACATGGTCGATCGTCCGGTTGTCCCAGTTTGAGGAGAACAACGAGTTGGCAAAACGCAGCGCCAGCAGGTTCAGAACGGTCTCTTTACCCAGATAGTGGTCGATGCGGTAAACCTGACACTCGTTAAAGAATTCCGCGACCTGATCGTTAATGACGCGAGAAGACGCCAGATCGGTACCGAGCGGTTTTTCCATTACCACGCGCGCGGGCTCTTTATTCAGCCCTGCTGTTCCCAATCCTTTGCAGATCGCACCGAATGTACTCGGCGGCATCGCAAAATAGTTGATGGTGGTACGGTTTTTCTGGTCAAGCATCTTGCCCAGTTTGTTGAAGGCTTTGGTGTCTTCCACATCAAGATTGCAGAAATCCAGCCGACTGCTTAGCGTTTCCCACAACTTATCGTCGATGGCTTCTTTCATAAAGGTGTCAAGCGCTTCGCGCACGACGCGGGTATACTCCGCTTTATCCCAATCCGCACGGCCCACCCCGATAATTCTGGTGTCCGCATGGATGTGCCCTGCTTTTTCCAACTGGTAAAGGGAAGGCAGCAATTTACGGCGTGCCAGATCGCCCTTAGCACCGAAAATAACCAGATCGCACGCTTGGGCTGTTGAAGTTACCGCCATGTTCATCTCCTCGTTGCAGGATGCTGTAATTTTATTACAGCGATAATGTACTCTTTTTGACTACAGCCAGTAAACCCATCATAAAAATGCTAAATAATGGTCGGGATTGACTGAAAACCATGCATAAATCGGTCTGTGCAGTGGCTGAAGTCACTTATGCATTCGCCCTAAAACGAAATTTTTCGTCGTTTCTGACAGTCGATTACTTTTCTGAAAGTTAGACACATGTCATGTTCTGGCAAAAAAAGGACCTAACTTGGCCTGTTGCCCTCTGCCAACCACTACAGGGTCGTAGTATATTTTCACGACGTGCATTTTTTCACGTAACATTTTTTCACGTAATACATGCCAGTTGTACCTTTAGTTGAAATTGGAAAAAACTTACATGGCCCTTGTCGTATGAATATGCTGGAAAAAATCCAGAGTCACTTAGAACTCTTGAGCAAATCAGAAAGAAAAGTTGCTGAAGTGATCCTGAGCACTCCGCAGACGGCCATTCACTCCAGCATCGCAACCTTAGCCAAAATGGCCGATGTCAGCGAACCAACGGTTAATCGTTTCTGTCGCCGCCTTGAAACTAAAGGTTTTCCCGATTTTAAACTACATCTGGCGCAAAGTCTGGCAAACGGTACACCGTATGTGAACCGTAACGTTGAAGAAGATGACAGCGTTGACGCCTATACCAGTAAAATTTTTGAATCCGCGATGGCTGGCCTGGAGCAGGTGAAATCCAGTCTGGATGTCACCGCCGTTAACCGCGCCGTGGATTTGCTGACGCAGGCGAAGAAAATCTCTTTCTTTGGTCTGGGCGCTTCCGCTGCGGTCGCACACGATGCGATGAACAAATTTTTCCGCTTCAATATCCCCGTTGTCTATTTCGATGACATCGTTATGCAGCGCATGAGCTGTATGAATTCCAGCGACGGCGACGTCGTGGTATTGATATCACACACAGGCAGAACCAAAAGTCTGGTCGAAATGGCGCAGTTGGCACGCGAGAACGACGCGACCGTTATCGCCATTACCTCGGACGGCACGCCGCTGGCGCGTGAGGCGTCGCTGGCCTTGCGGCTTGATGTGCCTGAAGATACCGACGTTTATATGCCGATGGTGTCCCGCATCGCTCAGTTGACGTTGATCGACGTTCTGGCGACGGGCTTCACGCTACGCCGCGGGGAAAAATTTCGTGATAACCTGAAACGGGTCAAAGAGGCCCTGCGTGAGTCACGCTTTGATAAAGACGAGCGATTGATTAACCCCTTCAGGTGATAGATAAGTTTTACGTTATGCTTTGTTTTTTAGCTATATTTTGTACCCTAAATAATTCGAGTTTCAGGCAGGCGGCAAGCGAGGGAGTCCCGATGAGCTTACTCAAGTAAGTGATTCGGGTGAGTAAGCGCAGTCAACGCACATGAAACTTGAAGTATGACGGGTAATGGAAAATGAGCGGTATCATCAACCTGTTTCATCTTGATATGGTCACAGACTACAGGCATGGAAAGATGGCGGGGATTACCTGTACAGTATGATAATCAGACTCAACACGATGTTCGGATAACGCAGGTGAAATAGTTTTGTTGTAAAGTGACATTTTGCACCGTTATTCGACGCTTAATCGCAACACTACAGCTTCACAAGTGAACGGAGTTATACATGTCCAGACGGCTCAGAAGAACCAAGATTGTCACCACCCTGGGGCCCGCTACCGACCGTGATAATAATCTCGAAAAGATTATCAGTGCGGGCGCGAACGTAGTACGAATGAATTTCTCTCACGGCACAGCAGAAGATCATCTATTACGTGCCAACAAAGTTCGTGAAATTGCGGCTAAATTAGGCCGCCACGTTGCCATTCTTGGCGATCTACAGGGTCCAAAAATTCGTGTTTCTACCTTCAAAGAGGGTAAAATTTTCCTGAATATCGGCGACAAATTCTTGCTGGATGCCAACTTAGCGAAAGGCGAAGGCGATAAAGAAAAAGTCGGGATCGATTACAAGGGCTTACCGAGCGACGTGGTACCTGGCGATATCCTGTTACTGGATGACGGCCGAGTGCAGTTGAAAGTCCTTCAGGTTGAAGGCCTGAAAGTGTATACCGAAGTCACCGTTGGCGGTCCGCTGTCTAACAACAAAGGCATCAACAAACTCGGTGGCGGTCTGTCTGCCGAAGCGCTGACGGAAAAAGATAAAGCCGACATTATTACCGCCGCAAAAATTGGCGTCGACTATCTGGCCGTCTCTTTCCCTCGTACCGGTGAAGACCTCAACTACGCACGCCGCCTTGCGCGTGATGCGGGCTGTCACGCCAAGATCGTATCAAAAGTTGAACGTGCTGAAGCTGTCTGCTCAGATGCCGCAATGGATGACATTATTCTGGCTTCCGACGTGGTGATGGTGGCGAGGGGCGATCTGGGCGTTGAAATCGGCGACCCAGAGCTGGTGGGTATTCAGAAGAAATTGATTCGTCGCGCCCGTCAGTTGAACCGTGCGGTCATCACCGCTACGCAGATGATGGAATCGATGATCACCAACCCGATGCCAACGCGCGCCGAGGTGATGGATGTTGCCAACGCCGTACTAGATGGCACCGATGCCGTGATGCTGTCAGCAGAAACCGCTGCGGGCCAGTATCCGGCTGAAACCGTAGCAGCCATGGCGAAAGTGTGTTTAGGCGCGGAGAAAATCCCAAGCATCAACGTCTCCAAGCACCGTCTTGACGTACAGTTTGATAACACCGAAGAATCCATCGCGATGTCTTCCATGTACGCCGCCAACCATCTGAAAGGGGTTACGGCGCTGATCGCCATGACGGAATCGGGTCGTACCGCCCTGATGATGTCGCGTATCAGTTCTGGTCTGCCGATTTTCGCGATGTCTCGTCATGAGCACACGCTGAACCTGACCGCGCTGTATCGTGGCGTTACTCCCGTGCATTTCGACAGCTACACGGACGGCGTTGCTGCCGCCAATGATGCAGTGATCCTGCTGCGTGACAAAGGGTTCCTGATGTCTGGGGATCTGGTCATCGTCACACAAGGTGACATCATGGGTACTGTGGGCACCACCAACACGATCCGTATCCTGCGCGTGGAATAATCAGTACCATAACCGCTCTGCTGCTGAGGTGGTGGACGGTTCATACCAGCAAAAAGCCGGACGATTTCTCGTCCGGCTTTTTTATCTATGCAGCCTATCAGCCCGCTGTTATCTACCGTATAAGTTAGTCGCGGTATAAATCATCCCGACAGTACGGTTCAATCTCACCCGGTTTGCGGGTTTTCAACAGCTTCAGAATCCAGGTGTACTGCTCAGGGTTCGGTTTGACCAGAATTTCCACTTCTTCATTCATACGCCGCGCAATATATACGTCATCCGCATCCGCTAGATCGTCCATCGGCGGACGGATAAACACATCCAAGCAGCCGTCTTTGGCGTTATACACCGGGAACAGCGGCACGATATCAGCACGACACACTTTCATCAGCCGTCCGACGGCAGGCAGCGTTGCTTTATAGGTCGCAAAGAAGTCGACGAATTCGCTGTGCTCAGCGCCGTGATCCTGATCGGGCAGGTAATAACCCCAGCACCCGGAGCGCACGGAGCTGATAAACGGTTTAATACCGTCGTTACGAGCATGGATGCGGCCACCAAAACGACGGCGTAACCGATTCCACCAGTAGTCCACCAACGCATTCTTCTGGTTGTGGAACATGGCCGCCATACGCTGGCCACGCGAGGTCAGCAGCATCGCGGGGATATCAACCCCCCAACCATGCGGAACCAGAAAAATCACGTTCTTCTCTTGTTCTTTAATACGATCCAGAATGTCTTCGCCATGCCAGCGAACGTATTTTTCGATTTTCTTCGGGTTACGAATTCCCACTTCCACCATCATGATCATCGACTGAGGAGCCGTCGCAAACATGTCATCGATGATAGCTTCGCGCTGTGCTTCCGTTAATTCCGGCATGCAATACAGCAGATTAATACGGGCACGGCGGCGGGCGCCTTTTGATATTCTCCCAACAAAACGCCCTAGCCCACCCAGCACCGGATTTCTTAATCGCGCTGGAACATAGGCAGCGAGCGCCATCACACCAACGCCTAACCAAACGCCCCAATAGCGCGGATGAAAAAAGGCGCGTTGAAACTGGGGAACAAATTCAGCGTTCGATTTTTTTTCTTTTTCCATGCCTAAACTCTTCAGATCAATCAGTAAACATAATCATAATTGCCGCTCGGCGTTTAGCAACACCGACGACAGTTACGCAAAAACACGCCTGCTCGATAATAAAGAATCAGGAACCTGTGTTCTATAAATGAAAATGCCGGCAGCAAGCCCCACCGGCATAACATGCAATCAATATCTATCCTAAATAATTCAAGTTGCATGAAGGCGGCAACCGCATGAATCCCCAGGAGCTTACACAAGTAAGTGACTGGGGTGAGTAAGGGCGGCCAACGCACAAGCAGCTTGAAGTATGACGGATATCATTAATCAAACTTAAGCTGCGGTACCACTTCCTTAACCTGCGCCAGATAATCACGACGCTCTTTACCCGCCAGCCCTTCAGAACGCGGCAGCTTAGCCGTTAACGGGTTTACCGCCTGCTGGTTGATCCAGAATTCGTAGTGCAGATGCGGACCAGTAGAACGTCCAGTGTTACCGGACAACCCGATACGATCGCCACGTTTCACTTTCTGTCCCGGTTTAACCAAGATGCGATGCATATGCATATAGCGCGTGGTGTACTGGCGACCATGGCGGATCGCAACATAGTTCCCCGCTGCACCGCTGCGTTTCGCGATCACCACTTCGCCATCACCGACGGCCAGAACCGGTGAACCGACTGGCATGGCAAAATCGACACCTTTATGTGGTGCGACGCGCCCTGTCACAGGATTCAGACGGCGTGGATTGAAGTTGGAGGAAATACGGAATTGTTTCATGGTTGGGAAACGCATAAAGCCGCGCGTCAACCCAGAACCTTCACGATCGTAGAATTTACCGTCTTCTGCACGAATAGCGTAATAGTCTTTGCCACCCGTATTCAGACGAACACCGACCAGCTCACTCTGCTCACTTTTACCATCGAGCATTTCGCGGGACATCAGGACAGAGAAGGTATCGTCTTTGCGTAATTTACGGAAATCCAACTGCCATTGCAGCGCTTTAATGACTTCACGCACTTCTGTACTGGTCAAACCGGCGTTTTTTGCGCTGCTGACAAAGCTGCCGCTGACTCGGCCATTCAGGACGCTGTTGCGCCACTCGCCTTTCAACGTTTCAATACGCTCTTTGAAATCGGCACCAACACGCTCATAAATGCGTGTTTCACGGCGGGACATCTGCCAGGTCAAACTTTGCAGATCACCGTTTTCTGCCAGAGCCCATGAGATTTGCTGACCAATTTTCAGGTTCCGCAAATCTTTATTCTGCTCCGCAAGCTGGGTGACATCCGCAATATCAATGCCGTACTGCGTCAAAATGCTGCTTAAGGTATCGCCCGTAGAGACCACGTACTCATGTACGCCGCCTTCATCGGCCACCTTATCATCCAGCTCATCTTGAGGAATCTCGTCATCTGGCGAAGGTTGGTCTATCGGTTCACTGGCTTCAGGCGTCAACGTACGCAGTTGGCTGGTTTCCAGGTCGATATCTTTCACGATGACAGGGGCATCATCGACGTGGGGATAAACAAAAGGCCGCCAAACAGCAACGGCCAATGTTACAACGGTAAGCGACCCCAGCATGACGCGATGGGGCCGAGGTAAGCTGTTATACGCCAGAGCGATAGTTCGGACTATCTGCTGCACTTATTCGTATCCTCATGATTTTTCCTCCAGACAGCTCACATACTGGTTCGATAGCTGCAACAAGAAATCGGCATAGCTATCTCTACCCAGTGCAATATTGCTTCCCAATGGATCGAGCACACCCGAGCGCACGTCGGTTCCCTTGGCAACAGCATTAATAACGGCTGGCCTGAATTGTGGTTCAGCAAAAACGCATACGGCTTTGTGCTCAACCAACTGTGTTCGTATTTGATGTAAACGCTGTGCACCAGGTTGGATTTCGGGGTTAACCGTGAAGTAACCCAAGGGGCTTAACCCATAGTGTTTCTCAAAATAGCCATAGGCATCATGGAACACGAAATAGCCTTTACCCTGCACAGGCGCTAGCATCTTAACAATTTTTTCATCTGCTTGCCCGATTTTATCCGTGAAATAAAGCAGATTCGCGTCTAGTTTGTCCTTATTCTGAGGCATAAGTTCCAATAATTTTGCATGAATGGCCATTGCCGCCTGTTTTGTCATCTCCGGCGATAGCCAAATGTGCATATTATATTCGCCATGATGGTGGCCATCGTCGCCGTCATCATGGGCGGCATGGCTATGATCGTGGCCTTTTTCATGGTCATCATGCGCCTGTTCATGACCATCCTCATGATCGTGTCCGGCCTCTTTTTCCAGCTCAGATTTAATCGCTGGCAGCGCGGAAAGCGCAATCTGCTTTTCAGGTGAGACTTTCGCTAACGGCTTTCCGAGAAAGGCTTCCATTTCCGGCCCCACCCAAATCACCAGTTCTGCGGACTGTAAACGCTGGACATCAGACGGGCGCAAGGCATAATCGTGGGGCGACGCGCCATCAGGTAACAAAACCTCAGTGGGCGTCACGCCATCGGCAATAGCCGACGCAATGAATCCCAAAGGACGAATTGACGTAATGACCGCAGCGGATGCCGCGCTGATTGACATCCCGCTTGCGAGTAGCGCGCTGGCAACAAACACACTTTTTAACCATTTTTTTTGCTGAATAGATTGCTGCATGAAAGTCGATCCCATCGATTTTTATGGTGTTGCTTGTTATATTATAACGTTACATGGGTTATGCAAACCAAATTCTATGTCCACATTGGTATCACTTAATAATATTTCAGTTACATTTGGCAGCCGAAAGGTTCTGTCAGATATCTCTCTTACCTTGCAGGCAGGTCGAATTCTGACGCTGCTCGGGCCGAATGGCGCAGGGAAATCGACGCTGGTGCGCGTGGTATTGGGTCTACTGTCCCCCACCTCCGGTTCGCTAGTCCGCGATCCTGCACTGCGTATCGGCTACGTTCCGCAGAAGCTGCATCTGGATACCACCCTGCCCTTGACCGTCAGCCGTTTTATGCAACTGCGCCCCGGCGTGAAAAAGCAGGATATTTTACCGGCGCTTAAGCGGGTTCAGGCTGCGCATCTGCTGGAACAGCCGATGCAGAAACTTTCCGGTGGCGAAACCCAACGCGTGCTGTTGGCGCGTGCGTTGCTCAACCAGCCCCAACTGCTGGTATTGGATGAACCGACACAGGGTGTCGACGTCAATGGGCAACTGGCGCTGTACGATCTCATTAACCAATTGCGGCAGGAATTTCACTGCGGCGTGCTGATGGTGTCGCACGATCTCCATTTGGTGATGGCGAAAACTGATGAAGTTCTTTGCCTCAATCAGCATGTTTGCTGCTCCGGCACACCCGAGGTCGTTTCGCTTCATCCCGAGTTTTTAGCGATGTTTGGCCACCGCGGCGCAGAGCAATTGGCGATTTACCGCCACCATCATAATCATCGTCACGATCTACAAGGACGTATCATTTTGAAGAGACAAGGTGGAAACGACGCATGATAGAACTGCTCTTTCCCGGTTGGCTGGCGGGGATTTTGCTGGCGATTGCGGCCGGTCCACTCGGTTCGTTCGTCGTCTGGCGACGGATGTCTTACTTCGGTGACACGCTGGCGCACGCGTCTTTACTCGGCGTCGCCTTCGGCCTGCTGCTGAACATCAATCTATTTGCTGCCGTCATCGCCGTGACGCTCATTCTGGCGTTGGGGCTTGTCTGGCTGGAGCGACGCCCCTATCTGGCTATCGATACGTTACTCGGCATCATGGCACACAGCGCTCTGTCACTTGGATTGGTGGTCGTCAGCCTGATGAATAACGTGCGCGTGGATTTGATGGCTTACCTGTTTGGCGATTTGCTCTCTGTCACAACAGAGGATCTGTGGGTTATCGCCGCTGGTGTTATCGTTGTTGTTGCCATTATGTGCTGGCAATGGCGCGCACTACTTTCTATGACGATCAGCCCAGAACTGGCGCACGTCGATGGCGTCAAGCTACAGCGCACCAAGCTGCTCTTGATGCTGACCACCGCATTAACGATTGGCATCGCCATGAAATTTGTTGGTGCGCTGATCATTACGTCACTGCTGATTATTCCCGCCGCCAGCGCCAGACGCTTCGCCCGGACGCCGGAACAAATGGCGAGTATCGCGATTATTGTAGGAATGATTGCCGTGACAGGCGGTTTGGCCTTCTCAGCCGGCTACAATACGCCAGCAGGGCCGTCGGTGGTGCTGTGCGCATCGCTGCTGTTTATTGTCAGCCTGATTAAGCGACAACCCGCCTAGCCCGCGAGTAAAAAATCAAAAGGAAAAAGCCCTTCTGAATGTACATCTCAGAAGGGCTTTATATTTTGAAGACTGCACGAACAACGTTTATTGCTGGTTAACCATATCTGGAATGATTAAATCACCCCGCAAGACATACGATCCCAGCACATCCTGTGTTTTCTCATTGAGCCAGGACACGATTCTAGCCGCTATCGCATCCATCGAATATTCAATGGCCGGTATCGCCGGAATGCCCGGAATATCGAGAGACCCTGCCAGGCTGAATACCATGATGTCTTTTGGCACAGATTTGTTAAATGCCTGAAGCTGCGTAATAACCCGTTTGGCTTCCAGCTCATCCGCCACCAGAAGCGCATTGAAATTCAGCGTCGTGCTGTTATTGAGCAATACTTGCAGCGCCACCGACGACGATGAAGATGCATCCATAAAGATCAGGTTGCGGTTGAACGGTAAGAAGTTATTTTCCAGCGCCCGCTTATATCCTAAGAGCACCTGCTCCGCTGAACTGCTGGCGGCGGGATTGATCAGCGCAATTTGCCGTCTTCCTTGCCGAATCAGGTAATTACACGCGGTTTCTGTGGCGAAAGCGTGATCAAATTGCAGGCTGTTCGTGGTATCCGTTTCCATGCAATCGATCAGAATGATGTTCTTATCGGCCAGATTCAGCGGAAAACGCGCGCCGATGATTAAAATGTCATCACACAGGCCGCTGGTCAGCTCATCAAGCACGTTCATTACTTCAGCCTTGCTGCTGGCAAAGCGCAACAAGAGATGCTTTTGATGTCGGCTAAAGTGTTTTTCCAGCGCATAAAGATAGCCGGTCGTTTGATTGATGTTGTCCTGAGCGCAAATGACGCCAATACATCCGGTTGACTGACTCAGCAGAGACTGGGCGATGACGTTCGGCCGATATTTAAGCTCATCAACCGCTTTTAACACTGCAAGACGGCTAGCTTCCTTTACGCCGCGTGAACCACTCAACACCCGGGAGACTGTGGCTTTGGACACCCCAGCTAAACGCGATACATCGTTGATTGTAGACATCATTTGCCCCTGAAAAACGCTAAATCTGACTCAAAACCCTAAACACCAACCGCGCATTGCGTTGCTTCGCAGTATAACTGTTTCTATCCAGCATGGAAACCGATTATCCGTTTAACATCCAATGTGTATTTTGCCAATAAGATGTGATGTAAATCTAATTAATACCGCCAGAAATCATCACATATTGACGGTCATCACACTTCTCTTTTCTTTGCATGGAAAACGGTTTCCATATGATATCCAATCATATTAGCAATCACTTTTTACATTGTTCGTGGCGGAAAATGCGGTCCGCCGCGGAAAAAATAGACTGGTCTAGGTGCACGTTTATAAAAGACTGCCACACTTAAAACTTTCGTTAAGCCTGTCGATACAGCAGGTTATGGTACAAAACGTGGCGATAACGCACGTGATGACGATCTGTCGTCATCACGGCGACACATTAAAAAGGTGTTCACATGAGTTCCTTATATCAATCAATGATTGCCGCTATCGAACAATCGATTACCCCGCTTGCAGGGCGTTTGGGGCAGCAAAAATATGTGATCGCTATCCGCGATGGCTTTACCGCCGCGCTACCTTTTATGATCATCGGCTCATTTATGCTGGTGTTTATTTTCCCTCCCTTTTCCGCCGATACCACTGTCGGATTTGCCCGTACCTGGCTCGATTTTTCTATCACCTATCGCGCACAGCTGATGCTGCCTTTCGAGCTGAGTATGGGGCTAATGACCTTTTTCATCTCCGTCGGTGTGGGTGCCAGTCTGGGACGACAGCTTAATCTCGACTCCGTCATGTCCGGCCTGCTGGCGTTTATGGCTTTCCTGCTCGTCGCCGCGCCTTACGCCGATAACAAAATTTCTACCGAGTATCTGTCAGGGCAAGGGATTTTCACCGCCTTACTGACGTCTATCTATGCCACCCAAGTTTATGCGGCGCTGAAACAGCACAACATTACCATTCGCTTACCGAAAGAAGTACCGACGGGGGTCGCCCGCTCGTTTGAAATTCTCATTCCCGTGTTGGTGATTGTCGCAACGCTGCATCCGCTTAATCTCTTCATTGAAGCGCAAACGGGCATGATCATTCCTGAAGCGATGATGCACCTGCTGGCACCGCTGGTTTCTGCCTCAGACTCGCTGCCTGCCATTCTTCTATCTGTGCTGCTGTGCCAGCTTTTCTGGTTCTCAGGGATCCACGGTTCGCTGATTGTCACGGGTATCATGAATCCGTTCTGGATGACCAATCTGGCCGTGAATCAGGCCGCACTAGCGGCAGGTGAAGTCTTGCCACATATCTATTTACAGGGATTTTGGGATCACTATCTGTTGATTGGCGGCGTTGGTTCGACGCTCCCGCTGGCATTTCTGTTATTGCGTAGCAAGGTCACGCACTTGCGCACCATCGGTAGAATGGGCGTCGTACCCAGCTTCTTTAACATCAACGAGCCGATCATGTTCGGCGCGCCCATCATCATGAACCCGATGTTGTTCCTCCCTTTCGTCTTCGTGCCGATGGTTAACGCCGTGCTGGCTTACACCGCAACCAAGATGGGATGGCTAGCGCAGGTGGTGTCGTTAACGCCGTGGACAACCCCCGCCCCCATTGGCGCATCGTGGGCCGCAAACTGGAGTTTCAGTCCGCTAATCATGTGTTTGCTGTGTATGGTGTTTTCCGCGCTGATGTATTTGCCGTTCCTGCGTGCCTACGAACGTACATTAATGAAAACCGAGGAGCAAAAAATACAGGGCGACCTGTCACTGACGAAAACGGTGAGCAGTAATTAATGGGATTAATAAAAAACAGCGATAGATATTAAATAGAAGAAATGAAATAAAGCGTTCAGGGTTGGGGTATTTTTATTATTCGCATTCACCGGCCTAGACGACATTCAAGAACGCGGCATAGAAAATACGTGCCGCGAATATCCGTTCACATAAAAATAGGTCATATGATGATTACATTAGAAGATGCAGTAATGGAAATTATCGTCAATGCTGGACAATCGCGCAGCCTGTGTTTTGAGGCGCTACACGCCGCGCGTAAAGGCCACATCGATGAAGCCAAAAATCTGTTGAAGGAAGCCGATGGCTACGCGCGTAAAGCCCACCATATGCAGACCCAACTGATTGAACAGGATGCGGGAGAAGCCAGACAGCCGATGACATTAATTATGGTGCATGCCCAAGACCATTTAATGACATCACTACTCGCTCGCGAATTATCAGAAGAAATTATTCATCTTTACCAGAGGCAATAGTTCATTTTAATACCCTTATAGGGAGGATTGATTACGTCAGTTATTTAATTAAATTGTACCCGTAAAAAAAATAACAATCACCTTGTTCTGAGCGCCGTGCCATTATTCACGCCAATCAGAGCGGGATGGTTATTGTCTGAAAATAACTTACCGAATTGAGATGATGATGAAAAATTCCAAAAAACTGCCCGTTACACTGGCGGTACTGGCTGCCCTTTGCTCCGGTTCCGCATTCGCACAAGAAACGATTACTCCAGAGCAATTAGATCGTATCGTTGCTCAGGCAGTGGAAAAAGCGCTGGCGGAGCGTCAGGCCAAATTAGACGCGATTGCTAGTAAACAGATCGACCCGCTGACTACGCCGGACGCACCCAAGACACCTGACATGGCGATACCTTATGGCATCAATTTCACCGGCTATGCGCGTTATGGGGCGCAATTCCAGAGCGGTGACCAGAAATATGTTGCGGTTGATGGCTCCTATAACGGTGCCTCAGCGCTGGGCCGTTTGGGCAACGAAGGTAATGGCGGTGAATTCCAGCTTTCCAAGGCTTTCAAAAGTGACAATGGCGCAATCTGGGATGTCGTCGTGATGATCGACCACTGGGGCGACGAAGTTAACCTGAAAAAAGCCTATGCGGGCGTCACCAACCTGTTTGCTTCTCAGCCAAATGCCTATCTCTGGGCCGGACGTGATTTCCACCAACGCCCACAGCAAGGGATTAACGACTACTTCTGGATGAACCATGACGGTCAAGGCGCGGGGATAAAGAACTTTGATATCGGCGGTATTCAATTCGATGTCGCGACCGTCGCGGCCGTGGAATCCTGTAACCCCGAAATCATCACGAATAATGCGAACCCTTCACGCATCAGCTGTACTGGCAGTTCCGGCACGGGCGACAAAGGCAATTACGCACTGACGTCCAAAGTGCATGGCATCAAGCTGGGGGAGTTGGATCTTGCGCTGTACGCGAACTACGGCTTTGATTCGAAAGCGGTCGATAACGATACGCGACTGAAAGCCTGGCAAGGCGGCGCGGTCCTGAGCCACACGGGGAAAAATAGCCTCAATCAGTTTATCACTCGCTATTCGAACAATGCGGATAACAGCGTTTACAACAAAACGGACAACCTGAAAACCTTCTATGCCAGCTTTGAAGGTAAATACAAATTCACACCGCAAACACAGGTCGAATATCTGCTGGCCTACCACGACTACTCGAATGACTCAGCCAGTCAGGACGATCGTCGTAACTACAATGCCATCGTTCGCCCGATGTATTTCTGGAATGATGTGCATTCCACCTGGCTTGAAGCGGGCTATCAACATGTAGATTACAGTCAGGGGGGTGATAACAAAGGGTGGAAACTGACGCTTTCCCAGAATGTCTCGATTGCCATGGGCCCGGAGTTCAGACCGATGCTGCGCTTCTATGTCACCGGCGGGGAAGTGGATAACAAACACACCGCGCGGACAACGACCGGCGTCAACACGCAGCTCGATTCGTTCAACGTTGGGGCAATGTGGGAAGCCTGGTTCTAATCACATAAATTCAGGGAGACCGCGTGCTCTCCCTGAATGTGGAAATGATTTCTTAGACAATACGCTTCTCCACACTTTAGCTCACGTCTTCACGCGTTAAACCAAAATGACGATAGGCATGCTGCGTCGCCATTCGACCGCGAGGCGTACGCTGAATGAACCCTTGCTGAATCAGAAACGGTTCCAGCACGTCTTCAATGGTTTCGCGCTCTTCGCCAATCGCGGCTGCTAAATTGTCCAGCCCGACGGGGCCGCCCATGAATTTATCGATGATCGCCAACAGCAGCTTGCGGTCCATATAGTCAAAGCCTTCGGTATCCACCGCCAGCATATCCAGCGCTTGCGTCGCCACGTCACCGGTAATCGCCCCTTCCGATTTAACCTCGGAGAAATCGCGCACCCGCCGTAATAATCGGTTGGCAATACGCGGCGTACCCCGCGCGCGCCGCGCTACTTCAAGCGCGCCCTCAGATGTCAGATCAAGCCCTAAACACTGTGCGCTGCGGCTGACGATATACTGCAAATCCTCAACTTTATAAAACTCCAAACGTTGCACAATGCCGAAACGATCGCGCAGCGGTGAAGTTAACGAACCTGCACGCGTTGTTGCGCCAATCAGCGTAAAAGGCGGCAAATCGAGTTTGATCGAACGGGCGGCCGGCCCTTCGCCGATCATGATATCCAACTGATAGTCTTCCATCGCCGGATACAGCACTTCTTCCACAACGGGTGACAGGCGATGAATTTCATCAATGAACAGTACGTCATGCGGTTCGAGATTGGTCAGCAACGCGGCGAGATCGCCGGCTTTTTCCAGTACCGGGCCTGACGTCGTGCGCATATTCACGCCCATCTCGTTAGCAACGATGTTCGCCAGCGTCGTTTTACCCAGACCGGGAGGACCAAAAATTAACAGATGGTCCAGCGCATCCCCGCGCTTGCGGGCCGCCTGAATGAAAATTTCCATCTGCTCACGCACCTGCGGCTGCCCCACATACTCGGTGAGGAATTTAGGGCGGATCGCACGGTCGATAAATTCTTCTTCAGGAACGGCGTCAGCGGAAATTAAACGATCGGCTTCTATCATGAATACCTCACAGCGCCGCGCGCAGTGCATCCCTGATCAGGGTTTCACAGTCAGCATCGGGACGCGCGATCTTGGAGATCATGCGGCTAGCTTCTTGTGGTTTATAGCCCAGCGCAACCAGTGCAGCGGCGGCTTCCGCCTCAGGTTCGCCAACACGGCTGTCTGCGGTAGCAGGCGATGCCAGCGGAATATCGCTGACCGGATTAAACAGATCGCCACTCAAGCCTTTGAAGCGATCTTTCATTTCAACAACCAATCTTTCCGCCGTTTTCTTACCGACGCCCGGCAGTTTAATCAATGTACCGATTTCTTCGCGTTCGACTGCGCTGACAAACTGCGTCGCAGACATCCCAGAGAGGATGGCCAGCGCCAGTTTCGGCCCGACGCCATTCACTTTGATTAGCTCACGGAACAGCGCCCTCTCCTGCTTATCATTAAAACCAAACAGCAGCTGTGCATCTTCGCGGACAACAAACTGGGTAAAGATGATCGCTTCCTGATTGAGTTCAGGGAGTTCGTAAAAGCACGTCATCGGCATATGGACTTCGTAACCCACGCCGTTAGCTTCTATCAGCACCTGCGGCGGCTGTTTTTCCAGAATAATGCCTCTGAGACGACCTATCACGTTGCGCTTCCTTTTACGTAGGGAAAGAATGGCTTGAAGTATGACGAGTATATAACATAAAAAAGGCTGGATGAATATCCAGCCTCTTGTTTCAGCGCAGTCTTCCTGCCAGTGGGTTCACTTTCGCCACCGCGGTTTGCAGCAGGCTTTGGCTAAAGTGGCAGTGAGTAATGGCAATCGCCAGCGCGTCGGCGGCATCCGCCTGCGGGCTGGCCGACAGTTTCAGCAGTGAGCGAACCATATGCTGCACCTGCTTTTTATCCGCCGCGCCCGTTCCTACCACCGTTTGCTTAACCAACCGCGCCGCGTATTCAAACACGGGCAGATCCTGATTCACACCCGCGACGATAGCCACACCGCGTGCCTGTCCCAGCTTCAAAGCTGAATCCGGGTTTTTCGCCATGAAAACCTGCTCAATCGCCATACAGTCTGGGCGAAATTGCGTAATGATTTCACTGACACCGGCGTAAATCAGCTTAAGCCGCGTGGGCATGTCATCCACCACGGTACGGATACAGCCGCTGCCGAGATACGTCAGATGACGACCCTGCTGACGGATAATGCCATAACCCGTCACGCGCGAACCGGGGTCAATGCCGACTATTATTGTCATAGTGCCGCTCCGCCGATTCGCCCGTGTGGATAGCTGTTGCTACGTTGCATTACCAACCTGCCATTACAGCAGTTCAGCTATCTCATCGGAGATCTCACCGTTATGGTAAACCTCCTGCACATCGTCGCAGTCTTCCAGCATGTCGATCAGACGCATCAGCTTCGGTGCCGTTTCTGCATCCATATCCGCTTTGGTAGACGGGATCATAGAGACTTCAGCCGATTCCGCTTTCAGGCCAGCCGCATCTAATGCGTCCTTCACATCACCGAACGTTTCCCACGGCGTGAAGACGTCAATCGCACCGTCGTCGTACGTCACGACATCATCAGCACCGGCTTCCAACGCTGCATCCATGATCGCATCTTCATCCAGACCCGGCGCGTAAGAAATGACGCCTTTCTTGGTGAAGAGGTACGAAACGGAGCCATCGGTACCCAGATTGCCGCCAGTTTTCGTAAACGCGTGACGCACTTCGGAAACGGTACGGTTACGGTTGTCACTCAAGCATTCCACCATGACGGCCGTGCCGCCTGGGCCGTAGCCTTCATAAATGATGGTTTCCATGTTGGCATCATCGTCACCGCCGACGCCACGGGCAATCGCGCGGTTCAACGTATCGCGCGTCATGTTGTTGGACAGAGCTTTATCGATCGCGGCGCGCAGACGTGGGTTAGAACCCGGATCGCCACCACCCAGACGGGCTGCGGTAACCAGTTCGCGGATAATCTTGGTAAAAATTTTACCGCGTTTGGCGTCCTGTGCTGCTTTACGATGCTTTGTGTTAGCCCACTTACTATGACCTGCCATAAAAATCTCCGAAAAAAGCCTGTTCAGGCCGGATAAATAACAAATTCCTCAATCGCCTGCCGGTTGCTCCAGGACTTGGTCAACTGTGCCGCGTGGGGCACATCCAGCCACTGGTAAGCAAGATGCTCGGATAATTGCACCTCGCGCTCAGCAGGTAACGCCAGACAAAACCAGTGTTCGGTATTGTGCGTAACCCCCGGCGCATAGCGACGTCTCAAATGAGCAAATAGCTCAAACTCAATACAGCGCTGACAGTCAAAGAGTGATAACGCTTCCGCGGATATATCGATGTTAACTTCTTCTTTGACTTCACGCTGTGCGGCATACGGCGCGCTTTCCCCTTCTTCTATGCTGCCAGTTACTGACTGCCAGAATTCAGGATCGTCGCGCCGTTGCAACATCAGCACCCGCCCGGTGTCACGGGCATAGATCACCACCAGAACCGAAACGGGTCGCTTATATACCATCTTATTCGTTCTCGGATTTTCCATCCTGAGCCGCTTTCCCTTTCACGACAACCGCAATGGCAAGCTCGTCCAGCGAAGCCGAGTTGGCAAAACTTGGCGCTTCCGTCATCAGACACGCTGCTGCCGTCGTTTTCGGGAAAGCGATAACGTCACGAATGTTATCGGTGCCCGTCAGCAACATCACCAGACGGTCAAGGCCAAACGCCAGACCCGCGTGCGGCGGCGTACCATATTTCAGAGCGTCCAGCAGGAAGCCAAATTTCTCACGCTGCTCTTGTTCAGTAATGCCCAGAATGCTGAACACGGTTTGTTGCATCTCACCACGGTGAATACGCACGGAACCGCCGCCCACTTCATAACCGTTAATGACCATGTCATACGCGTTGGCGATCGCCGAAACTGGGTTAGCGGCCAGTTCAGCAGGCAGCATGTCACGCGGTGCGGTAAACGGATGGTGCATCGCCGCAAGACCGCCGTCGCCATCTTCCTCAAACATTGGGAAATCGACAACCCACAGCGGTTCCCAGCTGTTTTTTGTCAGGTTCAGATCGCGACCCAGCTTGAGACGCAGCGCGCCCAGCGCATCGGTCACCACTTTCGCGCTGTCCGCACCAAAGAACAGGATGTCGCCATCTTGTGCCGCGGTACGATCCAATACGGCAGACAACACGTCTTCGCTCAGGAATTTTGCTACCGGGCTTTGAACGCCTTCCAGACCCTTGGCACGCTCATTGACCTTGATGTAAGCCAGCCCTTTCGCGCCGTAGATTTCAATAAACTTGCCGTATTCATCAATCTGCTTACGGCTCAGCTGTGCGCCGCCCGGTACACGGATAGCGGCAACGCGGCCTTTAGCATCGTTTGCCGGGCCGGAGAAAACTTTGAACTCGATGTCCTTCACCAGATCGGCAACATCAACCAGTTCCAGCGGGTTACGCAAATCTGGCTTGTCGGAACCGAAACGGCGCATGGCTTCTGCGAACGTCATGATCGGGAAATCGCCCAGATCGACGCCTTTCACGTCCTGCCACAGTTCACGCACCAGTTTCTCCATCACTTCACGCACCTGTGGCGCGGTCATGAAAGAGGTTTCCACATCGATCTGGGTAAATTCAGGCTGTCTGTCGGCACGCAGGTCTTCGTCACGGAAGCATTTGACGATCTGATAGTAGCGGTCAAAGCCGGACATCATCAGCAGCTGTTTGAACAGCTGTGGGGACTGCGGCAGCGCATAAAATTTGCCTTTATGTACGCGGCTCGGCACCAGATAGTCACGCGCGCCTTCCGGCGTTGCTTTCGTCAACATCGGGGTTTCGATGTCCAGGAAGCCGTGGTCGTCCATAAAACGACGCACAAAACTGGTGATACGGGCACGCGTTTTCAGGCGCTGCGCCATTTCAGGACGGCGCAAATCCAGATAGCGGAATTTGAGACGCGCTTCTTCGGTATTGGTTTGGTTGGAGTCCAACGGCAGCGCTTCAGAACGGTTAATAATCGTCAGTGCGTTGGCAAAAATCTCGACTTCACCCGTCGCCATATCTTTGTTGATTTGGCTGTCTGGACGGGCGCGTACGACACCAGTAAGTTGGATGCAGAATTCGTTACGCAACTCGGATGCCAGTTTAAATGCGTCCTGACGGTCTGGGTCAAAGAACACCTGAACCAGCCCTTCGCGGTCACGCATATCAATAAAAATCAAACCACCCAGATCGCGGCGGCGGTTAACCCAACCGCACAATGTCACTTCCTGGCCCACATGGGACGAATTCAACTGCCCGCAATAATTAGTACGCATCACGATGTCCTTTTACTCATCCGCCAGCTCACACGTTCTCACGGTAGATTACTTTTCACGGTAAATCACAGTGCAAAAACAGTGGCATTTTCGCTGCACGGCATGGTTTTTCTGGGTTACTGTCCGATGAAAAAAGGCGGCTATTATAAAGGATATTCGCCCGAACGATAAGCATGAAGGTAACGCTCTGCGACGCCACCGCCTACTCTTTTTACGAAATTTCCTTTCTGGTTAACAGAATGTTCACGAATAGAGATGGAGTTGTTGCAAAACTGAACGACAGAGGAAACCCAAGTCAGCAGAATACGGTGACCCGAAAACCACCAGGAAGGCAACTTCTCAGCAGGCCAATTTTCTGAAACGTCATCGGCCCAAAGGCATAGGGCATGCCAACGCGCACAGCGTGAGGATTTGAGGAAACCGATCTTCCCTTTTAATAAAATCTGCTAAAATTACCAAGTAACTGCTTATTTTTATAAAAATTTTAATAAAAAACGCTTTTCCATTATTGGCTAATGCGTATGGTTTACATGGAGAACAAGTATGTATTCATTTGTTGCCCGTCAACCCATTTTAAATCAACACCTCCAAACCGTTGCCTATGAGCTACTTTTTCGCATGGACATCACCAATAGATTTCCTGACGTGAGTCCTGAATTTGCAACCGCACAGCTTATTTCCGATCAGTTCTTAACCAATCCGTTGACAAAATCTGTGGTTGAACAGCCTTACTACATTAATTTCCCCCATCAGATGTTGATCAATGGCCAAGCTGAGGTATTGCCACAGGAAAAGGTCGTTATTGAGATCCTTGAAAATTCGATTCCCAATAATGATCTCTTTGCTGCCGTAAAAAAGCTAAAAAGAAAGGGCTTCAAAATTGCACTTGATGATTTTTCGATGGATTCAGAATGGGATCGGTTTTTGCCTTACGTTGATATCATCAAATTCGATTTAACTCTGTCGACCTTTGATGATATTGAAAATTTCATCAAAAAAACCACGCAGCGCAAGCTAATCTACTTGGCAGAGAAAGTAGAGACACATGAGCAGTACCTGAAAAGTAAGAAACTGGGCATCTCACTGTTTCAGGGCTATTTTTTCAGTCGTCCTGAAATGATCAAATCCAAAAAATTGGTCAATAACTCCAGCAATACCATCAGGCTGCTGAGAGAAGTGAATAAACCAGAGCTCAACTATGCCACGATCGAAGAATTGGTCTGTGCCGATCTGTCGCTTTATTATAAATTGATGCGCCACATCACCAATATCAAATACAATACCCGCTTTGGTATCACGGCAACCACCATGTCTTTCCGCGCGATGGCGATGCTGCTTGGGCAACGGGAGCTTAAACGTTTTGTGTCATTAATTAGCATAACCAACAGTAATGAAAATAAACCCAGCGAGCTTTATCGCACGAGTTTAATTCGCGCCAGATTCTTCGAGTTGTTGCATGCCTCTTTCAATGTGAAGGACGATACCACCGAGGCGTTTCTCTGCGGATTATTATCGCTGCTTGATGCCGTATTAGATTCACCCATGCCGCTATTGCTCTCACAAATCGCCCTATCGGAAAAGATTAACCAGAGCTTATTAGAAAATACCGGTGAACTTGCGATTTATCTGACATTAATCGCGAAATATGAACAACAAGAGTGGGAAGAGCTTGAACAACTGTTAACCCAGTTGGGTATTGATGAAGAAAACTTCTTTACCATGATCATAGAGGCCACACTGTGGGCGGACGAGATTTTATAAACGATATCTCTCGGTTCGCTCGCGCTGCCCCGACAATTACGTGATAATCGTCGGCATTCTATTAAGATTCAATGACGTTATGGTGCGATGATGTATATCGGATTACCACAATGGCAGCATCCTGCCTGGAGTCGGTTAGGCTTAAACGACCTTGCCGACTACAGCCGCTATTTTACCTGTGTTGAAGGTAACACGACCTTTTATGCGTTACCTTCACGCGAAGTTGTCGGACGCTGGCGTGATATGACGCATGATGACTTTCGCTTTTGTTTCAAGTTTCCCTCAGCGATCAGCCATAAAGCTGCCTTGCAGAACTGTGATAACGATGTCAGGCTTTTTTATCAATGTCTTGAACCGATTGGACACCGTATCGGACAGCTCTGGTTGCAGCTCCCAGCCGCCTTTGGCCCTGCGCAGTTACCCGTTCTGTGGCGTTTTCTTGATGCCTTGCCGCAGGGGTTTAGCTACGGTGTGGAAGTGCGTCACTTGCTGTTTTTTGCCAAAGGCAACGAGGAGCGGGTGCTAAATCAAGGGCTACAGCAGCGCGGTATCAACCGCGTGATTCTCGACAGCCGTCCGGTTCACCACGCCCCACCAGATAGCGCCGCCATGCGTGAAGCCCAGCGGAAAAAGCCTCGCGTGCCAGTACATGCCGTGCTGACAGCTACGCAACCGCTGATTCGCTTTATCGGCAGTGAAACGCTGGAAGAAAGCCTTCGCTGGTTCGAATCATGGCGTAACAAGCTGCCGCAGTGGGATGAAACAAACCCATTCTTCTTTATTCATACACCCGATATCGGTGAGGCCCCGCTGCTGGCGCAGCAGCTTTGGCCATTACTCGCCGAAATCGCCCCAACCTTGCCGCCTCAACCGAATTGGCCACAGCAGGCGACGCTATTTTGATCCACCCAATATCAATATGTGTTAGTCCGTTTGATTATAAGCAATTTCACGGCATAATCCATTTCCGCTAAAAAAATCGGCCTTTCCAGGCGACAGTTGCGTTGGGTAAAGCTATTATTCTGCAAGCCGTTTTCGGTTAGGTCATGGAGTAAAAAATGGTAAGTGCGCTTTATATCGTGCTTGGCGCAATCTTGTTGATAAAGCTATCTATTGATGTTGTGAAACTCAGAATGCAGTATCGCGTGGCCTATGGCGACGGCGGATTTTATGAATTGCAAACGGCGATCCGAGTACATGGCAACGCGGTGGAATATATTCCGATTGCGGCAATTCTGCTGGTGCTGATGGAAATGAACGGCGCCCTTATCATCATGATCCATTTCTGCGGTATTTTATTGATTACTGGGCGTTTAGCGCACTATTACGGCCTTCGGCATCGCGAATTCCGCTGGCGGCGTTCCGGTATGTCGGCAACCTACGCCTCACTCATCCTGATGATTGCAGCAAATCTCTACTACCTCCCCTGGGATCTGGTTTTCACGCTGTATTGATGGCGTGAAACAAGAACGACACCTGTTCCTCCCGGACGCACGAACATTTATGCGCCCGGGAATCAAAAAATTTGTCCACACTCTGTGGAAGGTGAAGACCATATACCCTAAATAATTCGAGTTTAAGGCAGGCGGTAAGCGAGGGAGTCCCGATGAGCTTACTCAAGTAAGTGATTCGGGTGACAAATCTGCCGGGAGCAGATTTGAACGCTGCTTGCAGCGGCCCTTCAGGGCGAGGCCCACGATGTGCCAAGTATTTGAACGTAGCCAACGCACATGCAACTTGAAGTATGACGGGTATGGCGTATTCTGCTAGAATACGCGCTTCTTTATTACTCTCAGTGCACTTTCCGCCATGCCAAACCGCGATATGCTTTTCTCTGTGCCAATTGCCAATTTAGGCGACTGGACATTCGACGAACGCGTTGCCGACGTCTTCCCCGATATGATCCAACGCTCCGTTCCCGGCTATTCCAACATCATCTCGATGATTGGCATGCTGACAGAACGCTTCGTCCGCCCAAATAGCCACGTTTACGATCTAGGGTGCTCGCTGGGCGCGGCTACGTTGTCTATGCGACGTAATATCGCTGTACTGGGCTGCAAAATTATCGCGGTAGACAATTCTCCGGCAATGGTGAAGCGCTGCCGCAGCCACATTGACGCTTTCCGTTCCGATACGCCTGTCGACATTATAGAAGCCGATATCCTGAATATTGATATCGAAAATGCGTCTATGGTGGTTCTGAACTTTACCCTTCAGTTTCTGGAACCTTCTCAGCGTCAGGTGCTCATCGAGCGTATTTATCAGGGATTGAATCCCGGCGGCGTGCTCGTGCTCTCCGAGAAATTCAATTTTGCGGACAAAGACGTCGGCGAATTGCTGTTCAACATGCATCTCGATTTCAAACGGGCAAATGGCTACAGCGAGTTAGAAATCAGTCAGAAGCGCAGCATGCTGGAAAACGTCATGCTGACCGATTCGGTAGACACCCATAAAGCTCGACTGGCAGATGCCGGTTTTGAGCACAGCGAGATTTGGTTTCAGTGTTTTAATTTTGGTTCGTTATTAGCCGTGAAAGCAGAGGAAAAGGCGTGATCGATTTCGGCAATTTTTATCAACAAATCGCAAAAGGCCCACTCAGCCACTGGCTTAACACGCTACCTTCACAGCTCAGTAGTTGGCAGCAGGAATCGTTGCACGGTAAGTTCAAACTCTGGTTTAACTCGCTGGAACACCTTCCATCGCTGACGCCAACCTCTCTGGATTTGAACGACAGCGTTACGGCGCGCATGGAACCCGATATTTCCATCGGCCAGCGTGAAGGTATCGAAAAGTTGCTGCGTAACCTGATGCCTTGGCGTAAAGGCCCCTTTTCGCTTTACGGCGTAGATATCAACACGGAATGGCGTTCTGACTGGAAATGGCAGCGCGTTCTGCCGCATATCAGCCCGTTGAAAAATCGCCTGATTCTGGATGTAGGCTGCGGCAGCGGCTATCACCTGTGGCGGATGGTCGGCGAAGGCGCCACGATGGCAGTCGGCATCGATCCTATGCAGCTGTTCTTATGCCAGTTTGAAGCTGTGCGTAAGCTGCTCGGCGACGATCAGCGTGCGCACGTTCTGCCGCTCGGTATTGAGCAACTCCCCGAACTTGCTGCGTTTGACACTGTGTTTTCTATGGGCGTGCTGTACCACCGCCGTTCCCCGCTTGATCACCTGTGGCAATTGAAGAATCAACTGGTGGCGGGTGGCGAACTGGTGCTGGAAACGCTGGTTATTGAAGGCGATGAAAATCAGGTGCTGGTACCGGGAGAACGCTATGCACAAATGCGCAATGTGTATTTCATCCCTTCTGCCGCGGCCTTGACGAAATGGCTTGAGAAATGCGGCTTTGTTGATGTCCGCGTCGTGGATATCTGCACCACGACAACGCAGGAACAGCGCCGGACAGACTGGATGATCACGGAATCACTGGCTGAATTCCTCGATCCTGAAGATCCGACGAAAACGGTGGAAGGTTACCCTGCACCAGTACGGGCCGTTCTGGTTGCCCGTAAACCTGGGATCTACCAGTAAGTCTCATTCGTTCTAAATTACTGCGCTTGACAAAAAAAGCCCCAGCAACACGCTGGGGCTTGGTACTTGCCATGCACACCTGATGGTATGCGGCGCGGCAAAATTGAAGAATGACGATGTGGTGTTTAGAACAACGCTGTCTCTCTCCCCCTACACCGTGAAATCCCTTACGTTATGACACGTACTGCATTTCACGGTCCGGGCTGACGGCCCGCTTCATGGCTTCCACCACATCACCATCCACGCAATACTGGCTAAACTCATCCAATTCCGTATCAGAACACATCGACACGCCGATTTTACGATAGCGCATCGGAGACGGTGTCCACTGGCCTGCCGAACTGTGCAGTTCCCGGATACCGGCCTGCTGAAATTTGTGCACGTTAGTCAGCCGCACGCCGGAACCCGCCATAATAATTGGACCGCGACTGGCCTGTGTTAGTTCACGTAATAACCGGAGCCCATTTTCCGCTGTCTGCTGCTGCCCAGAGGTCAATATGCGCGATACGCCAAGTTCAGTGAGCTGTTCCAGCGCAATGTACGGGTTCAGACACATATCGAACGCGCGATGAAAAGTCACCGCCATCCCTTGAGCCACCGCCATAATTTCGCGCATTTTGGGCAAATCAATGTGCCCTTCCTCATTGAGTGCGCCAACAACAACGCCGGGAAAACCCATCTCACGAATCTGCTCAATGTCGTATTTGATGGCAGCAAATTCCGCCGCGCTGTAGCAAAAATCGCCCCCTCGCGGGCGCACAATCGGGTGGACAGGAATCGCGACCTTTTCGCACGCGCCACGCAGCGCACCATAGGATGGCGTTAATCCACCTTCCCGCTGCCCTGCACAGAGTTCAATTCTGTCAGCCCCAGACTGCGCTGCTGTTATCGCACAATCAACGCTATAACAGCATACTTCCAGTTTCGTCATCGCTGCTCCTCCATGTAAACTCCCAGACTACTTTTCTTAATTATCGAAAAATCGACGAATCATCACGCCGATTAAAGTAATAACTATGGCATTCGCATTCATATCGTGAGGAGACAGGAGTCACAATGAACGCGATACATTGCCGAAATAAACATGACATAAACCACAATTTTATTAATCTTTTCCACAGTAAAAGAAAGTGGCATGAATAACGTGGCACACCATTTTATCTTTCCGCCAATGTTATCTTTCTGATTACGCTACGTACGCGCCATACGCTATTTTTATAGCGATGACATTTCGCTTGCGACAACATCGCGTATATCAAATGGATGAAATTTTATTGTCACTTTCCCGTTAGTTACCGCCAGCGTCGGATTAGGGATTCGTTCTTTTTCACCTTGCGGAGAACTGAATTTAAGCTTGATGCCCGGCGTACGCAGTGCGTCATCAGACAAGCAGGCCAGCGCACGCTGATGCAGCGTTTCCGCGTCACCAGGCAACACCAGCTCCACATGCTCCCATCCTTCATGCGGGTAATGCTTTTTCCCCGGCCACGGTAGCTCGATACAGGTAATCTGCCAGGGGCCGACCGCGATGGGATTGTCCAGAATAAACAAGCAGATTGTGCGGCCATTGATTCGGTTTTCAGACAGCAGGCTGCCGACCTTTAGCAGCGCCGCTTTCCATGATTCAGCCGTCGCATTCTGATGGCAGCGCAACGAGAGATGATCAGCATGAAATGCGCCTAAATCCAGTTGAAGCACATCGGCCAATTCCTGTAGCGTTTGCTCAAAACGCGCTAAATCCGTTATCAAATCATCGGGTAACATATCGGGTAAAACTCCTTGCTGCATCTCATATTGTCAATCACCATTTACGCAGTGAGAATATCACACCCATAACACATTCTAATTAAATTCTATTTTTCTCCAGGTACATTTATTTACACCTTCATTACGTGAAACGCATTAAATGCAAAGAAAAGGTAATGATGCCGTTTGATTAATAAGCGGAAATGTTTTTTACCTAGTGTAATCTGCGATACTTCTCGCAATCTATTCTGGGAGGAATCTTAAATAAAGCACGCCCCATTGAACGCCGAAAAAAAAACGTATAAATTAATAAAACAAATAATAACGCAGAGATATCACCATGGTTTTACTCATTATATCCATCGCACTTATCGCTATTGCGGCATATGCTATTTTTCGTCATTTTAAAACCAGAGACTCACATAAAATTGGTTCACATAGTCGATCAAAAAAACGTTAAGATCGCGATTTGATTTATTTTTATTCTACCTAAAACTACTTTTCCTTTTTTGTCGTGTTCTCCTTATCCTTTTTTATCTCGTTCCCTCTTCTTTACTCTCCCGCTGCCTGGGTGTTTTTTCACCTGAACATTCCTTTGCCTCGCCCCGTCTGCTGACGAGGAAAGGCAAATATGGTATAAGCAAGGCTTAATTTTTTATTTAAGGTAAACCGGTGAATATTCAGGCCCTTCTCTCCGAAAAAGTCAGCCAGGCGTTAACCGCCGCGGGCGCGCCAGCAGACAGCGAAGCTCAGATTCGTCAGTCGGCAAAAGCACAGTTTGGTGATTATCAAGCCAACGGCGTCATGGCCGTGGCCAAAAAACTGGGCATGCCGCCGCGACAATTGGCAGAAAAAGTCGTCCAATTTTTGGCGCTGGAGGGCATTGCGGAAAAAACAGAAATCGCAGGCCCGGGATTTATTAATATTTTTCTCGATAAGCAGTGGGTTGCGAGCCAGGTTGAGAACGCCCTGAATGCACCAAAACTGGGTTTAACGCCCGTTGAACCACAAACGATTGTGATTGACTACTCTGCTCCTAACGTCGCGAAAGAAATGCACGTCGGTCACCTGCGCTCAACCATTATTGGTGATGCTGCAGCTCGTACGCTGGCGTTTCTCGGCCACAACGTGATTCGTGCGAACCACGTTGGCGACTGGGGTACGCAGTTCGGCATGCTGATCGCCTACCTTGAAAAAATGCAAAACGAAAGCGCCAACGAGATGGATTTGTCCGATCTTGAAGCGTTCTATCGTGAAGCGAAGAAACACTATGATGATGATGCCGATTTCGCCGAACGCGCGCGCGCTTACGTGGTGAAATTGCAGGGTGGCGATGAATATTGCCGTCAGATGTGGCGCAAGCTCGTCGATATCACCATGACGCAGAATCAGATCAACTATGAACGCCTCAATGTTACGCTGACCAAACAGGATGTGATGGGTGAAAGCCTGTATAACAGCATGCTGCCGAGCATCGTTGCCGACCTGAAGGCAAAAGGTCTGGCCGTTGAGAGCGAAGGCGCAACGGTTGTTTTCCTTGATGAATACAAAAACAAGGAAGGTGAACCGATGGGCGTCATCATTCAGAAAAAGGATGGCGGCTACCTCTATACGACAACGGATATCGCCTGCGCCAAATACCGTTATGAAACCCTGAACGCCGACCGCGTGCTTTACTACATCGACTCCCGCCAACATCAACATTTGATACAGGCCTGGACCATCGTGCGTAAAGCGGGTTACGTACCTGATTCGGTTAGTCTGGAACACCATATGTTCGGCATGATGCTGGGCAAAGATGGCAAACCATTCAAAACGCGTTCAGGCGGAACGATCAAACTGTCTGAGCTATTGGATGAAGCCTACGATCGTGCACTGAAGCTCATCGCAGAGAAAAATCCACAGATGGAAAGCGATGAATTAACCGCGCTGGCGAAAGTGGTTTCTATCGGCGCGATCAAATACGCCGACCTGTCAAAAAGCCGTACCACGGACTACGTTTTCGATTGGGACAACATGTTGGCGTTTGAAGGCAATACCGCGCCTTACATGCAATACGCCTATACGCGTGTCGCGTCTATTTTCAAGCGTGCAGGCATACAGGAAGACAGCTTAACGCAGCCGATTACGCTGAGCGATGAGCGCGAATTTGCGCTTGCCACGCGTCTGCTGCAATTTGAAGAAACCATCACCTCCGTCGCCCGTGAAGGCACGCCGCATGTGATGTGTAGCTACCTGTACGATCTGGCGGGTCTGTTCTCTGGTTTCTACGAGCACTGTCCGATTCTCAATGCCGAAAGCGACGACGTGCGTCAAAGCCGTCTGAGACTGGCACTGCTGACTGCAAAAACGCTGAAGCAAGGTCTGGATACACTGGGCATCGAAACCGTCGAGAAGATGTAATTCTCCATCGACTGAAAGCCTATCCGTCGATTGACAACAAAAACGCCATTGGTGCTGCCACCAATGGCGTTTTACATTATAGGCAAAAAATAAACGAACAACGACGTAGCGTTGTTACACGCTACGGCGAGCGAAATCCCGAGGGCGGAATCCCAACAGCGCCAACGTGGCAAAATAGGATCCGGCCCCTGCGACCACGACCAGCAACAAGCGCAGAATTCGCATCGTCATATTGCCGTCATCCCATGCAGGCATCCACCACAGCAGACCCAGTAAAACCAGCGACATCACGATAACCGCAGCGAGAAGGCGAACCAGAAACCCCCGCCAACCCGGCAGAGGCTGGAAAATATCCTGTTTACGCAGTTGCCAATACAGCAAGCCTGCATTCAGGCAGGAGGCCAGACCGATAGACAACGCCAGACCCGCATGTTGTAGCGGACCGATAAAGATCAGGTTCATCACTTGCGTCAGGATCAGCGTGACTATCGCTATTTTGACCGGTGTCTTGATATCCTGCCGGGAATAAAAACCGGGCACTAGCACTTTGACGACAATCAGTCCCATCAGCCCAACTGAGTAGGCAATCAGCGCCCGCTGGGTCATTAGTGCGTCAAAGGCGCTAAATTTGCCGTACTGGAACAGCGACACGGTTAAAGGCTTAGCCAAAATGCCTAATGCCACCGCACTCGGCAGCGCCAACAGGAAACACAGGCGGAGCCCCCAATCCATCAGGCGGGAGTATTCGTCATGATTACCACTGGCAAAACTCTTCGCCAGCGATGGCAGTAAGATCGTCCCTAACGCCACGCCGAGAACGCCGGAAGGAAATTCCATCAGACGGTCAGCGTAATACATCCATGACACCGCCCCTTCGCTAAGGAAGGACGCGAAAATGGTATTGATGATTAACGAAATCTGGCTCACCGAGACGCCCAGAACCGCAGGCCCCATTAGCTTCATGACACGCCAGACGCTCGGGTCACGCCACTTCAGGCGCGGCAATACCAGCATGCCAATCTTTTTCAGATGCGGTAGCTGATAGCCGAGTTGCAGTAAGCCGCCAACCAAAACCGCCCAGGCCAGCGCCATCACCGGTGGGTTAAAATACGGGGCAGCAAACAGCGAGAAGCCAATCATGCTGACGTTAAGCAATGTCGGAGCAAACGCGGGCACCGAAAAACGGTTCCAGGTATTTAACACCGAACCGACCATCGAGGTCAGCGAGATCAGCAGGATATAGGGAAACGTGACTCTTAATAGATCCGAAGTGAGCTCAAAGCGCTCTGGCGTCGCGGCAAAACCGGGCGCGGTCACCATGATGACCCACGGTGCGGCGACCATCCCCGCCACAGTGACTAACGCCAGAATCAACGTCAACATGCCGGAAACATAGGCAAGGAATGTTCGCGTGGCCTCGTCGCCCTGCTGGCTTTTATATTCGGCCAGAATCGGCACAAAAGCCTGTGAAAATGCGCCTTCCGCGAAAATTCGGCGGAGCAGGTTAGGCAGTTTAAACGCCACAAAGAAGGCGTCTGTCGCCATACCTGCACCAAAAATACGAGCGACGATAGCATCACGCACAAAGCCTAAAACGCGCGATACCATGGTCATGGAACTGACGGCAGCCAGTGATTTAAGTAGATTCATCCGATTATGTTCTGAACGGTTCAGGACCGATTATTAACCCGTTGAGGTTATCCTGATTACGAGGTGGGACTAGTCTACGCATTGCACGTGTAATAGCTACCGCACATTGTCATAACCGCTGAACTTTTCAGCTTTTTCCCAGCAATTTTTCAATCATGCGCTGGGACAGCAACGCCTGGTTACCTGATGTTTCCGCTGGTTTCCGTTGTTCAATGGCCGCGATAAAATGCTGCACCGCACCGACAAATCCGCGTTGTTCCAGCGTCGTTTGCCAGGATGGTACGGCCGGGCGGATCGTTATTCCGTCGAGATCTTCGCGCCATTCACGCATCTCATCCACCTGATAGAGCCCACCCTGGGTAACAGCCTGAACCCATTCGCGCTGGCTTCCAGCCTGACGGTGCATGCTGGTCGTCACCTGACAACCGCCGCTCTGGAAATGGTGCTCGGCATACAGCAGTTGACCGTCCGCATTCGCATGCAACACGCCATCAATCAGTTGAGCATCGCCGCCCGCGAGCCAAAGTGCAGTGTCCACCACATGCAGATAATCATCCAGCAGAGTAAAACGGACATCCTGCGGCCCAACGCCATTAATACGGTGTTTATCCATGCGCAAAGACGCCGGCTGATCCAGCCGCTGTTTTAGCTGCTGATAGCACGGCGCGAAACGGCGATTAAAACCGACCATCAGAATTTTTTGTCGTTGCTCTGCCAATTCGACCAGCGCTTCCGCCTGCTCCAGCGTCTCTGCCAGCGGTTTATCCACATAAACATCGACACCCGCGTTAAGCAGTTGGCTCACAACGGAAAAATGGCTGGCGGTACTGCTGTGCACGAAAACGGCATCGCACTGTGCTGCCAGCTCGTCCAGCGCCGAGAAGTTCGTCATCCGATACTGCTGACAAATCCGCTGCGTCTTTTGCTGGTCGGGAGAAAACGCGCCAACCAGCTCCCAGCGTTCAGCCTGACTGAGAATCGGCAAATAGGCTTTCTGCGCGATGGATCCCAGCCCGACGACGCCGATACGAGGACGTCGGGCGGAGGCGTTATGTTCTGAAATACGATGTTCTGCGATGCTTTCCGCAGGCGTAAGCTGAGGCTTCATGACGAGTTTTCTCCCTGATACTAGTTCATTACGCTAACAGTGCGGCAAGCTGTCGTTTGAGTTCAGCAACCTCTTTTTCTAATGCCTCAACGCGCTCAGCTAGCGGTGAATGATCGCTTCCGCTGTCCACTTCGGGAGCAGCAACATCACTGGCCTCGCCGCTGAAAAGATGCTGATAACGGCTTTCCCGTTTACCCGCTTCCCGCGCCAACCGGACGACAAACGGCCCATCCTCACGCTGTTGCAAATGTTCAAGGGTGGATTCCGCTTCACCGACATCTGAAAATTCATACAAACGGGCCGCGCGCGTCCGCAGTTCACCCGGCGTCTGTGGTCCGCGCAGAAGCAGCGTCGTCACCAGCGCCACTTCCGCAGGCGAAAGCTTCAGGTCACCAAATTCAGAATTGCAAAAACGATGTTCATACTTCACGACACGGTTACCAAACCCGCTGAGCGTGCGCAGAAAATGTTTCTTCACGAGCAAATCCAGCGTTTGCTGAACCTCGCTTTCGCTCAGTTCCATCACAGGTTCACGGTTGGTTTTCTGATTACAGGCCGTGGTGATACCGTTTAACGACATCGGGTATTGATCTGGCGTGGTGATCTGCTTTTCCAGCATGCAACCAATCACGCGGGCTTCACGAGCATCTAATTGGTATTTCATCATTTTTCCTTAACGCGGAGACTTCCACTCGGCGTTGGTCAGCGCGGTTAATACATGATCCTGCCATTTGCCATCAATGAGCAGATAATTCTTCGCATAGCCTTCACGCTCAAACCCCAAACGCGTCAGTAACCCCCCACTACGCTGGTTATGCGGCATATAGTTAGCCATGATGCGATGCATATGCTGCTGACGCTGCATATAACGTATTGCCGGTTGCAACGCTTCATACATCAGCCCTTGCCCCTGCCATTTTTGACCGAGTGAATAGCCCAGATAGCAGGCGTGAAACGATCCCCGCAGCACGTTGCTGAAATTCGCCACGCCGTATACTTCGTTTTCATTCTGATCCAACAGAAGGAAGTAATAGGCGCTGCCCTGCTTATGCATATCGTTAATCACACTCAGACGCGCTTGCCAGCCTGATGGGTAGCAATGGCTGGCGTCTCTCACAGGTTCCCACGGCTTAAGAAAATCACGGTTTTCAGAATAGTATTCGGCCAGACGCCATGCATCGCGTTCATGGGCCAGACGCACCACCAGCCTGTCAGTTGTCAATTGCACTCTTGCTGGCGTTGAACGGTAGCCAAACATTTTTCCCCCTACCTCTCCATGTTATCGATAAGTAAAATTCATCGCCGCTGAAAAAGTGACTATTCCACACAAGCAGAAAATATCGGTATTTCTGATAATCCTTACTATAACCACATAAATTCATAGACGTAAAATCCCCGTCGTCGAGTTATTGCGCAGTTGAGTCAGGAAAGGCATTTTTTCTCGCCGAAATGCTACTCGGATAACGTTAAATCGATAAAAAAATATTATCCAACAATAGGCTATACCAAAGTCGAATTAGAGTACAAAATAGTCACGTCTGTTATTTTCCTCCTTTCTTTGTTGTGGTGAAACATGCCTCTGATGTCGCAAGCTCGGAGCTTGGGTAAATATTTTTTATTACTCGATAATATGCTGGTGGTTTTGGGATTCTTCGTTGTCTTTCCCCTTATTTCCATTCGTTTTGTCGACGATCTCGGCTGGGCTGCATTATTAGTTGGTATCGCATTGGGATTGCGCCAGTTTATTCAGCAAGGGCTCGGTATTTTCGGCGGGGCCATTGCTGACCGTTTTGGTGCCAAACCGATGATTATTACCGGGATGCTGCTACGCGCCTCCGGTTTTGTGTTCATGGCGATTGCCGATGAACCCTGGCTGCTCTGGCTGTCCTGTGCGTTGTCCGGTTTGGGTGGCACGCTATTCGATCCGCCGCGTACCGCACTGGTCATCAAGTTAATTCGTCCGCAGGAACGTGGGCGTTTTTATTCTCTGCTCATGATGCAGGATAGCGCGGGTGCCGTTATCGGTGCCCTAATCGGCAGTTGGCTGCTCCAGTACGATTTCGAGATTGTCTGCTGGACAGGTGCGGTCATCTTTGTGCTTGCCGCTGCGCTCAATGCCTGGCTGCTGCCAGCCTACCGCATCTCAACGGTCAAGACACCAATCCGAGAAGGCCTGACGCGCGTGATTCGAGACCGCCGTTTCCTGATGTATGTCTTAACGCTGACGGGCTACTACATGCTGGCCGTTCAGGTTTTGCTGATGCTGCCCATTATGGTCAACGAGCTCGCCGGAACGCCGTCTGCGGTGAAATGGATGTACGCCATTGAAGCGATGCTATCGCTGACGCTGCTGTACCCTATCGCCCGCTGGAGCGAGAAACGCTTCCGGCTGGAACAGCGCCTGATGGCGGGGCTTTTCATCATGTCCGTCAGCATGTTCCCAATCGGGATGACGACGGAGTTGCAAACTCTGCTGCTGCTGATCAGCTTGTTTTATATTGGCTCCATTATCGCCGAACCTGCGCGTGAAACTTTAAGCGCTTCGCTGGCAGACTCCAGAGCCAGAGGCAGCTATATGGGCTTCAGCCGACTTGGATTGGCACTTGGTGGTGCGATTGGTTACAGCGGCGGCGGCTGGTTATTCGATACCGGACACGCACTGAATCAACCGGAACTGCCGTGGTTCATGCTCGGCACCATCGGGTTCCTGACGTTAGCCGCACTGTATTGGCAGTTCAACCAACGCCGCATTGAGCCCGCAATGCTGGGTGGTCATTAGTCTGAATTTTACCGACGAGTTTGATCTCGTCGGTAAAGCCCTTCTATACTTTCCTAATACATTCAAACAATTGTTATCGGTGCGAGCGTTCTCGCACACTCGGTCTATCTTGTTTGATGATGGGTTACACGCTTGGTCGCCCCGCGGCCTTTGTCTATACCCTAAATAATTCGAGTTTCAGGAAGGCGGCAAGCGAAGGAATCCCGATGAGCTTACTGGAGTAAGTGATTCGGGTGACTGAACGCAGCCAACATACTTGCAACTTGAAGTATGACGGGTATACAACCTGTGATTTAGGAGACGATGCATGAAGCTCTACATTTACGATCACTGCCCCTACTGCGTTAAAGCGCGCATGATCTTCGGTCTAAAAAATCTTCCTGTCGAACTGCAAATAGTGGCGAACGATGACGCCGCAACGCCAGAGCGATTAATCGGCCAAAAGATGGTGCCCATTCTGCAAAAAGACGATGGCAGCTACATGCCAGAAAGCATGGACATTGTTCATTACATCGATAATTACAACCGCAAACCGCTGTTGACTGGCTCAACCAATCCGGCCATCGCCGCCTGGCTGCGTAAAGTCTCCGAGTATACGCCACGTCTGATTATCCCCCGCTTTGCTCAGGCGGCCTTTGAAGAATTTGCCTCCGCTTCCGCCCGACACTATTTCGTCAATAAGAAGGAAGCCCAGCTAGGCAATTTTGCTGACCACCTGAGTCATTCACAGGGGCTGATTAAGAAATTGAACAATGACTTACAGGATCTGGATCCGCTGATTGTTCAGCCGAATGCCTGTAACGGTACGTTATCAACAGACGACATCAACCTCTTCCCACTGCTCCGCTCGTTGTCCATCGTTGCGGGTGTTACGCCGCCTTCCCGCGTTGCGGACTATCGGGATAACATGGCAAAACAGACTCAAGTCACGCTACTCAGTAGTCTGGCAATCTAACCGTTTAGTTTTACTCCGCCGCTTCGTTCTGAAGCGGCATTATCCGCCATTTCAGTGCTATCCTATTGTTTACCCTGCGCATCAGGCGCACGCTGCTCGTGCAGAATCGTGTTGATTATTCACATAAAGAGATCGTTCATGTGAATAGACCGCTATATGAATAAATTGTGCGCGTAAATAGCATCAAGAGGTCAGAATAATGAAAAAATCAGGATGGATGGCAGCGGCCGCAGTGCTGCTGGCTTTTACACTCAGTGGCTGTAATAAACTCACGCAATACACGCTCAGTGAGCAAGAAGTGAATGAGTACCTGCAAAAACACAATGATTATCAGAAACAGTTGGGCGTGCCTGGCGTGGTGGATGCCCACATCGTGTTGACCGAACTGTCCAGCCAGATTGGTCGGGCAGAACCGGGGAAAGTGACTCTGACGGGCAATGCGAAGGTCGATATTTCGTCCCTGTTGGGCAATCAGGCTGCCGACATGAAGCTGACGCTGAAAGCACAGCCAGTTTTTGATAAAACGCAGGGCGCGATTTACCTGAAGGACATGGAACTGGTTGATTACACCGTACAGCCGGAGAAAATGCAGACGGTAATGAAAACGCTAAGCCCATATCTTAATCAATCGCTAAAAAGCTATTTTGACCAAAAGCCAGCTTACGTGTTGAATGCGGATAAGAGCACGGCGGAATCGATGGCGAAGAAGATGGCAAAAGGCATCGAAATCAAACCCGGCCAGATCGTTATCCTGTTTACCGACTAATACTGACTTGCCGATAGCACACATCATGTCTGCTATCGGCGCACTAAATTTCATACTGCGAGGTTTCATACCGCGGTATTATTCTTCCGCTTCCGACTCGTCTTCTTCGTCGCTTTCACCCAGTTCATCTCGCATCGCTTCCAGCGCTTCGCGGCACACAATCGCCAGCGTACGATAAAATGCGGTGGTGGCGTGGCTTTCCACTTTCCCGAGAAAACGATCGCTCCACGGTAAAAGATACTCATCGAACAGGGTAATCTGTGCCGCTGTTTCGTCTTCTTGTGCCTGATCTTCCAGCCATGACGCGGCAAGCAATAAGCTACCAAAATGACCAACCGCACCACCGTCATTTAGCGGCATGCCGCGCTGTTGTAAAAAGGTACGAATTTCCGCGTCATCAGCATCGCTTTCATAGGATGAACGCAACGGTGACACCGCGCCGTTTTCACTGTCGAACAGCGCCTGATAATCCGCCGCCATTGCGGGCAAATCCAGCCCCTTTTGCAAACGCTCCAACAACGCATCCTGTTCTAACGGCCAGTGCTGCACCAGTTTCCCGTCTTTAATCAGCGTGAATAACGGCGTCAGCAAAGGATCCTGCGGCTGGCGATAAAGCAGTGTGCCCAATAGGCGGCACACAATAGAAAACTCGTTCATTCATAACCCTATTTATTGTTAAGTGACATTACTTTTAGGTGACAGCGTCACAAGTCAGCAAGTTCAGCGATAGCAGGCATTCCACGCTGTTCGAGGAAATCCAACACGCGCCGAGGGCTTACGTTCAATATCCGATCCTGCGGAAAATTAACTTCCTGCAAAATACGTTCGCAGTGGGTAAAGTCTCCCAGAGAAAACGCAATATGGGAATCAGAACCTAAAGAAAGTAATCCACCCGCGTCGCGAACGGCTTCAGCAATCGCCCGACAGTTTGGCTCACTGCCTTGGCGTGAATGCATGAAAGAGGAGTTATTTAGCTCCAGCGCAACGTTGTATTTCGCCGCGGCTTCCGCAATCGCGCGGATATCGACAGGAAATTTCGGGTTACCGGGATGGCTAATGATATGTGCATCGCCACGTGCCATGGTCGCGATCATCGCCGTAGTATGCGTGTCTTTATCCTGTGGTGGAAAAACCGGCTCATGAAAGCCCGCAATAATCACATCCACCTGACCCAGCATCGGTCCGGTGCAGTCGATATCGCCTTCGATGTTTTTAATATTCGCTTCGATACCGCGTAGGATTCCGACGCCATCCACCAGACGCGGCCAAACACGCATGTTCATGAAGTGCCAATAATGCGGCGCATCCGCCATATCCGGACCATGATCGGTAATAGCAAACAGGCGGATGTTCTTCTGCTGTGCTTCGACGATGTAGTCATGCAAGGTACTGTAAGCATGTGTACTGGCAACGGTGTGCATATGTAAATCGACGGGATACATAGGTTCTCCTGAGTCAACGTTTGCAAATCAGCATACCATTTTCAGGGCTATTCCGCAGCCAGTGAACGAAATTACAACGCATGACTAACACAAATGAAACATCAACTTTTGGCATACGGCTGGAGAGTGCTCGAGGCCAAGAACGAAAAACGGTGAGCAAAGCAACAAATTGCGTTAACTTTAGCTAATTGCGCGCATTGAATGCAGAAGTTTGTTGACGCTGTTCGGCAATTTCCCTACATTAGCGCCGTCCGCTGCTATGCGATACAGCGAGACCACGGTGAGGTGTCCGAGAGGCTGAAGGAGCACGCCTGGAAAGTGTGTATACGTGAAAACGTATCAAGGGTTCGAATCCCTTCCTCACCGCCATATTATTAACAGAATCAATTATTTAGATATAAAATTTGGTTTTGTCCTACATAAAATAATACATAAAAAGTTCGCTCCGGCGGACTTTTTTGTTTGTGAAACCCGGCATCCTCCTCATTAAGCTCGTTTTTTCCTGCACCAACTTCCCAACAGACAGATAAAAAAGCTCAGTGTTCCCTCTTGTTCTAACGGTCATGATATTTATTCTAAAAACATCATTTACTGCATTAGCGCAAGCTCTGCTCCAGCCAATCGGCTAGTTCCTGCAATTCGTTTTGCTGTTCGGGGAACGTCGTAATCAGTGCCTGACACGCGGCCGCCAAGGCTTCCGGGCGATATGCTGTTCCCTGTAATGCAGAGGCAAGTGCTTCTAACGGTGCCGGATTCAGGCTATCGGTATAAATCTGCGCACGCACAATGACGCCGCGTTCCACATCGAAATGTAATTCAACGCCGCCCCAGGTAAAGCGGTTATCGAGTAAATGCGAGAAATCCGGAGCCTGACCGAAGTTCCACTCCCAGCTACTTTGACGCGCAAACTGTTCGCTGAATCCCGGCAGATTCGGGTAAGTAGAAGGCGAAATGATTTCCGGTGTGCACTGTTCGCCGAAATAATCAAAGAAGGCCTGCGTCACCGCCTGACTAATGATCTGGTGATCGACAGAGGGCAGCAATTCCACCAGATTGGCGACGCGGGAACGCACGGACGTAATTCCTTTTGCCTGTAGCTTCTTAACGTCTGGGTTCAAATAATCGGCTAAGCGGCTGAGATCGGCATTCAACAGCAGCGTGCCATGATGAAAGCCGCGATCTTTAGTTTCGCGATAGGCAGAACCGGACACCTTGCGCACGCCGTCCGTGGTTTCCACCACCAGATCGTTACGACCCGAGGCGCTAGCCTTTAACCCCAGCGAACTGAGTGCATCCAGCACAATCTGTGTTGAGACGCTTTTGTCGTATTCCGGCTTGCCCGCCATGAAGGTAAAGCAGGTATTACCGAGATCGTGGAAGACCGCCCCACCGCCGCTGCTGCGTCGTGCTAGCTTGATGCCATCTTCTTCCATCCGCCGCGTATTGCACTCTTTCCACGGGTTCTGGGCACGGCCAATGACTACCGTTTCCGCATTGCGCCATAAAAATAGTACCCGTTGCGTGGTGGGCATCTGGCGAAAGATGCACTCCTCAACGGCCAGATTAAACCAGGGATCGTAAGAGTCAGAAATCAATAAACGCAGAGAGGACATGAGCAGCTCCGTGCTGTAAGCATAATAAAAGGGGGAAATTAGATGCGGCGGGCCTGCCAGTACGCCCGTTTCCAGTACACGTTATCCAGCGACGAGCGGATTACGCCCTGACTAGTGGAAGCATGAATAAACTGGTCGTCTTTATCATAAATGCCGACGTGCAGCCCACTGCTGCCGCTGCCCGTTTTGAAAAAGACCAAATCACCCGGTAACAGATTGTCACGGTCAACGCGCTCGCCCAGTTCGGTTTGTGCTTCCGTGGTGCGCGGCAACTGCATGCCAAACCTATCGCGAAATGTCAGGTAGACAAAGCCGGAACAATCAACGCCGTTACGATCCAGCCCACCATAGCGATAAGGCGTTCTATACCATTGCCCCAGTTGGTCGTTTAGCTGCACCATCACCATGATCGAATCGCTCAAACGCGCATTCGGCGGCGGATTATTATGCCGACTACTGCTACAGCCGACCAAAATCAGGCTGGCGAGGATCAAAGCATGTCGTAAACGTATCATCGCGATTACCATAAAACCGCCGAGGCCATAGACTGACAGCGGCAGAGAAGAATGCCAAGGATATACTCTACATAATTCGAGTTTCAGGACAAAACGTTAACGTTTTGAACAACGCAAAGCGTTGGCCCGCTAGGGCGAGGCTCATTTATGTACCTCGTAACGCGGCAAGCGAAGGAATCCCAATGAGCTTACATAAGTAAGTGATTCGGGTGAGTGAACGCAGCCAACGCACATGCAACTTGAAGTATGATGAGTATTGATTAATTTAGCGTTTAATCGGGGTGGCTGGCAAGTAAAGGCGATTTTTCCTATTTTCTAACGACGCCATTTTCTGGCTGCAGTCAGGCGCTGCGCGTGATGATCCAGTTTCTGCCATCGACCACGTGCCGCTGAAACGCGACACCGAATACAGGAGACAGCACCTCCGGCAGCATAACTTCCGCCGTATCGCCCTGCGCCACCAGAGTCCCTGCCGACAGCAGCCACACGCGATCCGCATGATGGGCGCTGTGGTTCAGATCGTGTGCGCAAACCACGACTGCGATGCCCAAACGACAGAGCTCACTCAGTAACGCATCTAGTGCCACCTGCTGAGCCACATCCAGGCTGTTGGTCGGTTCGTCCAGCAGCAACAAACGCGCGTGCGCATTGATCGTCGGCCAAATCTGCAACAGCGCCGCCACCAGCCTTACACGCTGCCACTCGCCTCCCGACAGCTGCGTGAGCGGGCGCGCTAGCTTGTCGGTTAACATCAGACGTTCCGCCAGAAAATGCACCACCTTTTCGACCGCGTATTCCTCAGTCAGAGGCGGCTGATGCCGTTGCCAATACTGGAATACCGGCATCAGCGCAAGCGGAGGCTGTTGCTGTGCCAGATAGGCGCGTCGCACAGCCAGATCCGCTGCCGTATACTGCGACAGCGGCGTGCCGGCCAGACAGACTTCTCCTTCCCCCGCCAGCAAGCCAGCCGCTCTTGCCAGCAGAGTACTCTTGCCTGCGCCGTTCGGGCCGATGATGTGCAACAGTTCACCACGATGGCACTCCGCACTCGTCGGCGACAAACGCGGCAAGACGCAGGCCTGCAACAGCTGTAATATGGGGGAAGTCTGCTGCGTCACTTATTTTGCCAGCGCCTCTTCGATCGCTTTCACAATGGTGTCATGGTCAGGAGCCATATCCGGCGCAAAGCGATCAATCACACGCCCTTCGCGATCCACCAGGAATTTTTCGAAATTCCACAGAATGTCTTCTGGGTTCTTAGGCTTACGGCCTTTGTTGACCAAACGGGCAAAAAAGTCACTTTTCCAGGTCCCGTTGGCTTCCGGCTGATCGCGAATCAACACTTGGTACAGCGGGTGACGGTTCTCGCCATTGACTTCAATTTTGCTGAACATCGGGAACTGAACGCCAAACGTCCCACGGCAGAATTCCTGAATCTCTTCTTCCGAGCCTGGTTCCTGTCCTGCAAATTCATTGGAAGGGAATCCCAGCACGACCAGACCTTTGTCGCGATAGGTTTCGTAGAGTTTTTCCAACGCGTCGTATTGTTTAGTCAGGCCGCATTGAGAGGCGACGTTGACGACTAAAGCCACCTGCCCTTTAAACGCTTCAAACGTTGTTGCTTTCCCGTCGATAGTGGTCAGCGGAATAGCATGGATTTCAGTGCTCATCGTTTTGCTCCCTTCAGTGATAAAATAGAGTTGATAAACAAAAGTGGATAAAACAAGACATATCGCTACAGTCGATTACGTAATAACAGCCAGATAAACCATGGCGATCCCAGCGTAGCGGTAACCACGCCTATCGGCAACTCGGCTGAACTCAGCGCAACGCGCGCAACCGTATCCGCCAGCAGCAGAACACCACCGCCGGCCAGCGCACATCCGGTTAATAAATAACGCTGATCGGTCAGCCCGCACAGCCGCAACATGTGTGGGATCACCAAGCCAATAAACGCGATGATGCCGGCCAGCGCCACGCTCAGCCCGACCTGTACGCCCATGACCAGCACGAGAATCGTGCGCCAGCGATAGACCGGAATGCCCAATTGACGCGCCTGAATCTCACCGAGCGTCAACCCGTTCAGTACCGCGCCCTGACGACTCAGCCACAGTAGCAGCGGCAAGAGCGTCAACATCAGCCAGCCGTGCCGCCAGTCAATACCACTGAAACCGCCCATCATCCAGTACATCAGTTGGCGTAAGTCGAGGCTGGTACTGAAATAAACGGCCCAGGTCATCACCGCGCTACAGATAATCCCGAGCGCAATGCCGATGAGCAATAAACGGGTATTGGAAATATGACGACGGGCAAAATGGAGTAACAGAAAGGTAACCAGCAGCGCGCCAGCAATGGCGCTCAGGCTTAACATCCAGACGGGCAGCAATCCCTGCCCCAGCAGTACCGTCAGTACTAAGGCCACGCCTGCGCCGTTGGCGACACCCAGCAACCCCGGTTCCGCCAGCGGATTATCAAAAACGGCCTGCATCACGGTGCCTGACATCGCCAGACTGGCCCCCACCAGCATCACGGCCAGCGTCCTGGGCAAACGTAGCTGCCAGACAAAGAGCTGCTGAGCGTCATCCAGCCAGGCCGTCGGCCAAATCCAGCGTTCCCCCGCGCACAGGCTGACGACCAGCGTGAGCACGAGAAACGCCAACAGCAGTGCCAGACTCCGACGATCGCGTCTGCACTGCTGTTGCTTTAGCTGGCTGTAATGAAGTAACTGCGTCGCGTGCTTTAGCGGGATATCACCCGGCGATAATGGCTGCATTGTTCACCGTAACAAGGAATCCAGCGCAATAAAAAAGCGCAGTTAAGATAACGTATTGTCACGTATGTTAAACGATTTCGCCTGCCTTACACGCTTTTTCCTTATTACCGCGACGCGGTCAAAATGAATACGGCCACTACTTGGTACTGCATGCCGCAATATAGTTAAGCTGGTTTCGATTGCGGCGGAAGGTATGAAACATGTTGAAGAACATGTCGCGATTCTCTTTCTTCAGCGCATTTTTTACGATACGTGCCGCACCCGCTACGCCTTCATCATAAATCAGCCCTTGTGGCGTCAGCAGCGTCATTGCGCCGTTATCGTAGCTAACCTTGCTAAAACCACACTCCTGAAACAGCGTCACCCAGCGCTCACGCAGCATCGGCTGAGCATGCACATTGATCGCTTTGTGCATCTGTTCCACCGCCTGCAAGGCCCCGGTATCCTTCTCGGAAAGCAGCATGATGTCGTGCGTAATCAGGCGACCACCCGGTTTCAACACGCGATAATATTCGGCAATAATGCGGCTCTTGGCCTTGTCGGCATACATCGTCAACATGGCTTCATTAATCACTACATCAAAGTGATTATCGGGAAACGGCAGCTCCAGCGCATTTGCCTGCATAATCGTGACCTGCGATGCCAGACCGTTCGCCGCGACATTCTCCTGCGCCTTCTGTAGCGCCACTTTATCCATATCCGCGCCGATAACCTGACAGCCAAAACGGCGTGCAATCTCCATCGCCGTGGTGCCCATATTGCAGGCAACTTCCAGCACTACGCTGTCCTGCTGGAACCCAGCCTGACTGAGCAGCCATTCAGTTGCCTTTCTGCCGCCAGGGCGCAGACGTTTTTTCCCTAATCGGGCTAAAAATTTATGTCCTGCTTCATGATCGCTCATACTGTCACTCCTTAATTCGGTGTTATCGCGGTAGCCGTTTAGCGCTTAATGGAATAGCGCTTAGTCAGTTTTCAGCGTCTTCAACATCGTCAGCAACATACGTGAAGACTGCTGCGCATCAACGGCATGCGGAACATTGGCTGGCATACGCACTAGCGTACCAGGCTGCGCGACAACGGGCTCGCCACCAATCGTCAGCAATAATTCACCTTCAAGTACCATAACCAGTGCATCATAAGGGGCACTGTGTTCGCTCAGTCCCTGCCCCTGATCGAAGGCAAACAGCGTGACATTGCCGCCGTCGGTACGGGCCAACACGCAACTGGCGATACCGTGTTCGGTTGGGGTAATCAATTCATGGAGAACCAGCGCCTGTGCCGCTGGAAGGGTATTTTCTTTCATGGAAACTCTCCGCTATTCTCGATTCAGCGCGCCGTGATTTTGCTTGCTGAATTCATGCAAGTGATTATTATTTTCATTTGCTAGCTTGATGGTAATACCAGCCTCTGGGAGGGCAAATGACATTTGTCAAAAAAGCGCTATCGCCCGATGAATACGGCGAGGTGCTGTTTCGGCATGACTGGATGTGCGATGAACCCAATGATGTGGTGTGTGAGCTATTGGCAAAAAGCGAGCGTCTGTTTTTCCGGCAGGATGATGTTCTGTTTCGCGAAGGCGACAAAATGCAGCACTGTTTGCTGGTTGAAACAGGAAAATTGCAGGCTTTTCGCCATACCTATGGCGGCGATGAGAAGATTTTCGGGCAGTTTGAGCGCGGAGAATTTGTCGCCATCGCCGCGGTGTTTATGGATCACGGCCGCTTCCCGATGAATATCCGCGCGCAGAGCGAGGGTCACACGCTGATGATCCCACGGCAGGATATTCATCAGTTTTGTTTACAACGCCCGGAGCTGGCACTGCGTTTGCTTAATTATCTGGGCAAGAAACTCTACTCGACAATCAACCAAATCGACTGGCTGACGTCCAGCTCCGCACCGCAGCGTCTGGCGGATTACCTGCTGCGCCAGCACCACATTCAGCAAACTCAGCAACTGACATTACCGGTGAGTCGGGGCCAGCTCGCGACGTCATTAGGGATGCGCAGTGAAACATTGAGTCGATTGATGTCCGACTGGAAGCGGCAAGGCCACATTACCTATCGGGGTCATCAGGTGGAATTGTGCGATCTGAATTATCTGAAAGCGCTGGCGGTCGAAGCCCGACGGACATTCTGAACGTTCTAAGCCTTTGTTGATTCCGGCATGACGAGTGGATAGAACAACGGCGGTTATACTCTAAATAATTCAAGTTTCAGGAAGGCGGCAAGAGAGGGAATCCCGATGAGCTTACTTGAGTAAGTGATTCGGGTGAGTGAACGCAGCCAACGCACATGCAACTTGAAGTATGACGAGTAAATATTTTTTGACAATTGTCATTCCCACATCATCACATTATCAACTAGGCTTAGCTTACATTGATGAGAATAGCTCTCATTAACATAATTATCTCATTCATATCGTGGTGAGATACCGTGAGGGTAACGCTATGCTAGGCTTTTTCCGACGAACCTTATCGCTTAATGGAACACGGTCGCTTCATGGAGCATCGTCACGCCATGACAGCCAACAGCCGCCACATCCGCAGGTGGACTCGCCGACAGAAACCGTTGCGCATGCTCGCTGTAGCGAGAGTGAATATTGTTTCTTTAACCACGCTGCGATGTTGCCGTTCGATCAGCTTGATGAATGTTGCTGCGGCAACGATCGGCAAGAGAAAACGCCATCCTCATACGATTCATGACGTTTTCTCTTTTGGCGGGCGTTTAAAACTTTTTGTTGACGCTTAAAACTTAATGCTTTGACCGCGCGTCAACCAGGCAGCGACAAACTCGGGCACCACGGCGCTGGCGGGGCCGTACATTTTTTCATCAAACTGGCTTTCTACCTGACTGGGCTCCAGATTCAGCTCCAGCGTGTAGGTACCGTGCGAATGAGCCTCATGGACAAAACCGGCGGCAGGATAGACATGCCCCGACGTGCCAATCGCAATGAAGTAATCGGCCTCCGACAACGCATGGTAAATCTTGTCCATGTGCAGCGGCATTTCACCAAACCACACCACATGCGGGCGTAACGGCGCGGGAAATTGGCAGCAGTGGCAGCGTTCGCCGACGGCGAGATCGCCCGGCCACTCAAAAATCTGTCCACTTTGGGTACAGCGTACTTTCAGTAGCTCACCGTGCATATGAATGATGCGCTTGCTGCCAGCACGTTCATGAAGGTTATCGATGTTTTGCGTAATCAGCAGGAAGTTGTCTTCCAGCATCGCTTCCAGATTCGCTAATGCCAGATGCGCAGCATTGGGTACAATTTCCGGCTGCTGTAGCTGACGACGACGGGCGTTATAAAATTCCTGCACCAGCTCGGGGTTACGCTGAAAGCCTTCGGGCGTCGCAACATCCTCAATGCGGTGCTCTTCCCACAGGCCATCGGCCGCACGAAAGGTACGGATTCCCGACTCTGCTGAAATACCTGCGCCCGTCAGTATCACCACGCGCGGTTTTTTCACTTCGCTTGCTGCAAGATAATCACGATGAAAAATACGCGCACGAAGACGCTGTTGCCGCATACGCTTTCCCTTATGAAACCGCCCTAATCGTTGACGCGTATACATACTTTCTCCAGCTAGTTATCCATTAAGTGTAGCAACGCCGCACCACGTACGCCGCCCGCATCGCCATGACGCGCTTTTTCTATACGTGGCAGTTTCGCAATCGGTAAAAGTCGTGAAGGAAGGCGCGTCGGCAGAATTTGATAAATTTCATCAAAATTCGACAGTCCACCGCCCAACACCAGCAGGTGCGGATCGAACAGGGTCAACAGATTGCCCAAACAGGCCGCCAACAAATCCATAAAGCGATCGACAAACTCCTGCGCTTTTTCTTCTCCGCCACGATAGTGCCGGATGATGGTCACAGCAGGCAGCGCTTCACCATACAGATGCTCGTACAGCCATTCAAAACCGCGACCGGAAATATAATTCTCGATACAGCCTGATTGACCACAGCCGCACTTCACGCGGGGAATATCCACACCGATGATATCCAGCGCGTCGGACGGCAGACGGAGATGGCCGAACTCGCCCGCGATGCCGTTGCGCCCGTCAACCGGACGTCCGTTAATCACCAGACCACCACCCAGCCCCGTGCCTAAAATCATGCCCAGCACGATAGGATAGGAACGAAATTCCGCATCCCAGGCTTCCGACAGCACAAAGCAATTCGCGTCGTTACTGATGCGGATATCTCGCTGCAAACGCTGCGACAAATCTGTACGCAGCGGTTTTCTCATCGTCGCAGGCAGGTTAGCGGTAAATAGTGCACCGTCGTTACCTGTCTCCATGCCCGGTACGCCGAGACCGACCTTCCCCTGCATACCAACCTGAGCATCGGCTTCATGCACCAGATTGACCAGCGTCAAGAGTAGGTCATCATAATTATTGCGCGGCGTCGGCACCCGCTTTTGCCACACCTTGTTCAACTCTGCGTCGAACACGCCCAGCTCAATTTTCGTGCCGCCCATGTCAAAACCGTAGTACATGACTGCTCCTTAGGGTGTGATCGCTTTCCCACACGATAGGGAATATCCCCGTCATATCTCAAGCCGCATGTGCGTTGGCTTGGCTTACTGTCCGCTCAACACGCGAGCAGGATCAATCCGGCTGGCGCGCCGTGCCGGATACCAGCTGGCAATCAAACTCAACACCAGCGACGTGCCTAATACGATAAAGACGTCCATCAGATGCAGTTCAGATGGCAGGAAATCGATAAAATAGATGTCGCCGGACAGCAGTTTATGGCCGATGAGTGCCTCAATACCGCGAATAATCGGCGTCAGTTGCAAGGTCACAATCACACCAATCACCGCGCCTATCACGCTACCCAGCAGCCCAGCCAATAGCCCGTACCAAATAAAGATAGCCCGAATCAGCCCGTCTGGGGCTCCCAGCGTACGCAAGACTGCGATGTCGCTGCTTTTGTCTTTCACCGCCATCACCAGCGTTGAAACAATATTAAAACAGGCCACGCCAATCACCAGAATCATCGCCAGATACATGATGGTTCTCACCATCTGAATGTCCCGATACATATAACCATAGGTGCCAATCCAGCTGCGAATAGAGACATAGGCATTCGTGACTTCGCCCGCATCGCGCACCAGTTTATTGGCGGAGAACACGTCATTGGCTTTGATGGCGATCCCCGTTACGCTCGGCCCCATATCCAGATATTGCTGGGCATCCACCAACGGAATCAGCGCTAAGCCGTGATCGAGCTGGCCGCTCAGCTGTAAAATACCGCTGACGTGCAGTCGGATGCGTTTCGGCTGCATCAGCTTCATTTCTGGGTCGCTGTTCGGGATCATCACGGTGACCCAGTCGCCTTCAGTCACATTCAGCGCTTTCGCCACGCCCTGACCGATAATGACCTGCTGTTCACCCGCGCGGAACCGCTGCCAGGCATCATTCAGCACATAGTTGGGCAGCGCGCTAAGACGTTTCTCCTGCTGTGGATCGACGCCTTTTACCTGAACCGCCTGAAGTTTGGCACCGTTCTCCAGCAGCCCGGTGAAATTGATATAAGGTGCCGCGGCCGCAACGCCTGGCACCTGTTCTATTTTCGGAAGAATGTCCTGCCAACCGTCGAAAGGCTGATTGACTGGTGCAATCTCGCCATGCGGCACCACGGCCAAAATGCGGTTATTCAGTTCACGTTCAAAGCCATTCATCGCGCTCAGTCCAAGAATCAACACCGCTACGCCGAGGGCAATCCCGAGCGTCGAAATGACCGAAATCAGCGAAACCATGCCGCCACGCCGACGGCCGCGGCTAAAGCGCAGGCCAATCAGCAACGAGAGCGGAGGAAATCTCATTGCCGCGCTCCCATCAGGGTCAGTTCCTGCTGCAACTGACCGTCGCGCATTTCCAGTTGGCGGTTCAGTCGGCTAGCCAGTTGCAGGTCATGCGTCACCACCAGAAAGGCAGTGCCCTGACGGACGTTCAGCTCACCCAGCAGTTCAAAAATGGTGTCTGTCGTACGCTGATCGAGGTTACCGGTTGGCTCATCCGCCAGCACCAGCGACGGGCTATTCACCAACGCTCTGGCAATGGCGACACGCTGCCGTTCACCGCCGGACAACTCCGATGAACGGTGGTGGCTGCGTGCTTCCAGCCCAACAGCCGCCAGCATTTCGCGTGCTTTATCCTGCGCCTGTGACGTCGGCACTTTGCCAATCAGCAACGGCATTGCTACGTTTTCCAACGCGGTAAAATCCGGCAGCAGATGGTGGAACTGATAAATAAAGCCCAGCTCACGATTGCGTAAATCCGATTTTGCCGCCGCTGAGAGCGTATTCAGCGGCTGGCCTTTAAAGATAACCTCACCTGACGTCGGCGTATCTAACCCGCCCAGCACATGCAGCAACGTACTTTTCCCCGAGCCGGAGCTCCCGACGATGGCCATCATCTCGCCGCTGCTCATTTCGAATGAGACATCGCGTAACACGTCGGTAGACAGCTTGCCGTCCTGATAGCGCTTCGACAGGTTAGTACACTGCAATAACGGTAAATCACTCATAACGTAAAGCCTCAGCGGGTTGAACGGCGGCAGCGCGCCATGACGGGTAAAGTGTCGATAAGAGGGCAATGACCATCGCAGAAATGGCGATGGTCACGACCTGCATGGGATCAATATCTACAGGCAACGCGGCACCATCCAGCAATACGCCCAATATTGGCATCAGCGTATTCAGTTGGCTGGCCAGTAACGTCCCTAGCAATGCCCCTAACAACGCGCCAATCACGCCAGCGCTCCCCCCTTGCACCATAAACACCGCCATAATCTGACGTTGAGTCAGCCCCTGCGTTTGCAGAATGGCGACTTCTCCCTGTTTTTCCATCACCAGTAAACCCAGCGAGGTAATAATATTGAACGCGGCCACCGCGACGATCAGGCTGAGCAGCAGCCCCCTCATATTTTTCTCCATGCGTACGGCCTGAAACAGCTCACCTTTACGCTCGCGCCAGTCTTTCCAGACCGTGCCTTCCGGCAGCGTTTGCGTGCTCAGCGTATCGACCGACAGCGGCTTTTCCAGCCACAAACGCCAGCCGGTAATCTGGTTCGCGGGGTAGCGCATCAGCCGTGAAGCATCCTGCTGGTTCACTAACAGCTGGTAGCTATCCACTTCGCTGTTCGCGGCAAAGGTGCCGGCAACGGTGAAGATACGCTGGCTCGGGATACGGCCCATCGGCGTCAGTTGGCTGGCGCTCGTGACCATCATGCGAATCTGATCGCCGGTTTTCACGCCCAGCTGTGCGGCAAGTTTATCGCCCAAAATGGCCTGATACTGACCGGATTGCAGCTGCTGCTGTTTGACGTTAACCAGATAGCGTGACAGCGGTTCCTGTTCGTCAGGATCAATGCCTAACATCACGCCCACGGCGACGCTGCGGGCGCTTTGTAGCACCACATCGCCCGTCGTCAGCGGCGCAACGCGCGTTACGCCTTCCAGCGAGTCTAAGGAGGAAGCAGGAATCAACGCCGGGTTAAGCGAACCTTGTGGCGTAGAGATAACTGCCTGAGGCATCACGCCCAGAATATTGCCTTCCAGTTCGCGCTCGAAGCCATTCATCACGGAAAGCACGGTGACCAACGCCATCACGCCCAGCGTGATGCCAATCGCGGATAACCAAGAGACAAACCGGCCGAAGCGGTCTGATGCACGCCCACGCATGTAACGCAGGCCAATAAATAAAGCGACAGGTTGATACATGAAATCCGTCTGGATAAGGTTGCCAAAGCAAAGTGATCAAGGATAATAAAGGGTAGTACTGCTTTATGGAACCCTAACACCCTCACTCTACGGCTTTTTCTTATTCTTGGCCGGATGCAGAGAGGCGAGACCCGATAATCAGATGATGCCTGAAAATTACCGTTATTCGCTGCCGCCCAAAGCGGGTGAGCAGCGCCTGCTGGGCCAGTTAACCGGCGCTGCCTGCGCCGTTGAATGTGCAGAAATCATTGAACGCCACGCCGGGCTAGTGGTGCTTATCGCGCCGGATATGCAAAACGCTCTGCGATTGCGTGATGAAATTCAGCAATTTACCGACCAGCACGTCACCACCCTGCCTGACTGGGAAACGCTGCCCTACGATAGTTTTTCTCCGCATCAGGAAATTATTTCGACCCGCCTTTCCACGCTCTATCAATTGCCCAACATGACGCGCGGCGTTCTGATTCTGCCGGTCAACACGCTGATGCAGCGCATTTGTCCGCACAGTTTCCTGCACGGCTATGCGCTGGTGTTGAAAAAAGGCCAGCGCCTCTCGCGCGATAAGCTGCGTTCGCAATTAGAGCAGGCGGGCTACCGCAGCGTCGATCAGGTCATGGAACACGGTGAATATGCCACGCGCGGCGCGCTGCTGGACCTGTTCCCGATGGGGAGCGAAGAGCCCTACCGTATCGATTTCTTTGACGACGAGATCGACAGCCTGCGTCTGTTCGATGTGGATACGCAGCGCACGCTGAATGAAGTGCCGCACATTAATCTGCTGCCCGCCCACGAGTTTCCGACCGATAAATCCGCCATCGAACTTTTCCGCAGCCAGTGGCGCGAGCAGTTTGAGGTGCGACGCGATGCCGAGCACATTTATCAGCAGGTCAGCAAAGGCGTCTGGCCCGCCGGGATCGAATACTGGCAGCCGTTATTCTTCAGTGAGCCACTGCCGTCGTTGTTCAGCTATTTCCCGAACAACACGCTGATCGTCAACACAGGCAATATCGAACAGAGCGCCGAGCGTTTCTGGCAGGATATTCAGCAGCGCTTTGAAAGCCGTCGTGTCGATCCTATGCGTCCGCTGCTGCCGTCGGATTCACTCTGGCTGCGCGTAGACGGTCTGTTCACGGAGCTGAAAGCGTGGCCGCGCGTGCAATTAAGAACCGATACGCTGCCGGAAAAAGCCGCCAACGTGAATCTGGCCTATCTGCCGCTGCCGGAGCTGGCGATTCAGCATCAGCAGAAATCCCCGCTGGACGCGCTACGCCGTTTTATCGAACAGTTCGAAGGCCAGATTATTTTCTCCGTCGAGAGCGAAGGCCGACGTGAAACGCTTCAAGAGCTGCTGGCGCGTATCAAACTGAATCCGACACTCATTAACACGCTGGAGCAGGCTCAGGAGCGCGGCACTTACCTGATCATCGGTGCCAGCGAACACGGTTTTATCGACACGCTGCGTCAGCGTGCATTGATCTGCGAAAGCGATCTGCTGGGTGAGCGCGTCAGTCGCCGCCGTCAGGATAGCCGCCGCACGATCAATACCGATACGCTGATTCGCAATCTGGCGGAACTACGGCCGGGGCAGCCCGTTGTCCACCTCGAACACGGCGTTGGCCGTTATGCTGGGCTAACCACGCTAGAAGCAGGCGGCATCAAGGCCGAATACCTGATTTTGACTTATGCGGGCGAAGACAAGCTGTACGTTCCTGTTTCCTCGCTGCATTTGATCAGCCGCTACGCGGGCGGTGCCGATGAGAATGCGCCGCTGCATAAACTGGGTGGCGATGCCTGGTCACGCGCGCGGCAAAAAGCGGCAGAAAGAGTGCGCGATGTCGCTGCCGAGCTGCTGGATATTTATGCTCAGCGTGCGGCGAAAAGCGGCTTTGCGTTTAAGCATGACAAAACGCAGTATCAGCTTTTCTGCGAAAGTTTCCCCTTCGAAACCACGCCCGATCAGGCGCAGGCCATCAACGCCGTGCTGAGCGACATGTGCCAGCCGCTGGCGATGGATCGTCTGGTCTGTGGCGATGTCGGCTTTGGGAAAACCGAAGTGGCGATGCGCGCCGCGTTTTTGGCAGTTGAAAACCATAAACAGGTTGCCGTTCTGGTGCCAACAACGCTGTTGGCACAGCAGCACTTTGACAACTTTCGCGATCGCTTTGCCAACTGGCCGGTGAAGATTGAAATGATCTCCCGCTTCCGCAGCGCGCGTGAACAAACTCAGGTGCTAAAGGAAACGCAGGAAGGCAAAGTCGATATTCTGATTGGCACCCATAAGCTGTTACAGAGCGACGTACACTGGCGTGATTTAGGGCTGCTAATTGTGGACGAAGAGCATCGCTTCGGCGTGCGGCACAAAGAGCGGATCAAAGCGATGCGGGCGGATGTCGATATCCTGACGCTGACCGCTACGCCGATTCCGCGTACGCTCAACATGGCCATGAGTGGAATGCGCGATCTGTCGATCATCGCCACGCCGCCAGCCCGCCGTTTAGCGGTGAAAACCTTCGTCCGCGAATATGACAATCTGGTGGTGCGCGAAGCGATTCTGCGTGAAACTCTGCGCGGTGGACAGGTGTATTACCTCTATAACGACGTCGAAAATATCGAGAAAGCCACCCAGCGGCTGGCAGAGTTGGTGCCAGAAGCACGCATCGCGATCGGTCACGGTCAGATGCGCGAACGTGAGCTGGAACGGGTCATGAACGACTTCCACCACCAGCGTTTTAACGTGCTGGTATGTACCACGATCATCGAAACCGGGATCGATATCCCGAGCGCTAACACCATTATCATCGAGCGTGCCGATCACTTCGGTCTGGCACAGTTGCACCAGCTGCGTGGTCGTGTCGGGCGCTCCCATCATCAGGCTTACGCCTACCTGCTGACGCCGAATCCTAAAGCGATGAGCACCGATGCGCAGAAGCGTCTGGAAGCGATTGCCTCATTGGAAGACCTCGGCGCCGGTTTTGCGTTGGCCACGCACGATCTGGAAATCCGTGGCGCAGGCGAACTGCTCGGGGACGATCAGAGCGGACAAATGACCAGCGTCGGTTTCTCGCTCTATATGGAATTGCTGGAAAGCGCCGTCGAGGCCCTGAAAGCGGGTCGGGAGCCATCGCTGGAAGATCTGATCAACAGCCAGACCGACGTCGAACTGCGTTTGCCTGCCCTGCTGCCTGACGATTTCATTCCCGACGTCAATACGCGTCTGTCGTTATACAAACGTATCGCCAGCGCGAAAACCACCACCGAGCTGGATGAGTTGAAGGTCGAACTGATCGATCGCTTCGGTCTCCTTCCCGATGCAAGTCGCTATCTGTTGCAGATTGCCGCCTTGCGTCAGCAGGCACAGGCGCTGGGTATTCGCCGTATTGAAGGGAATGAAAAAGGTGGATTTATCGAATTCAGCGAGCAAAACCGCGTCGATCCGTCCCACCTTATCGGTCTGTTACAGCGCGATCCGGGCACCTACCGTCTCGATGGCCCAACCCGCCTGAAATTCATGAAGGATCTGAGCGACCGTCCACAGCGCATCGAATTTATCGGTTCACTGCTGGGGAACATGGCGCAGCATACGCTGGCGGCGTAACTCGTTTTCAACATAAACGGGAACCTGTGTGTTCCCGCAAAAATCCCTCCCCCGTTGCATCCACTGCCGTAACGCAGTAAAGTCGCCAACCTTTTTTATGGTCCGCCATCTTTGGCGGCCACCCTTCCGGGCCGTCGCGGGTGCGACGTTAAAAATGTCTCCCGGAAATTTTTTATGGCATGGGCCTCACTATGTTTATCGGTTTTGACTACGGTACAGCCAACTGTTCAGTGGCGGTTATGGATGCAGGAACGCCACGGCTCCTGTCGCTGGAAAATGGCTCGCCTTATCTTTCTTCCCTGCTGTGCGCGCCCGTGCGCGAAGCGGTTAGCGAGTGGTTATGGCGACACCATCAGGTCAATGCTGAGGGTGAGAACGCGCTGCTGTTGAAGCGCGCCATCAGCTACAACCGCGAAGAAGATATTCGCGTGCAGCCTGATAGCGTGAAATTCGGGCGCGATGCGTTGCGCCACTATATGGATGACCCGGAAGAGACGTGGTTCGTTAAATCACCGAAGTCCTTCCTCGGTGCCGTCGGGCTGAAAGCCCAGCAAATTGCGCTGTTTGAAGATCTGGTCTGCTCCATGATGCTGCATATCCGCACGCAGGCAGAAAGCCAGCTTGATCAGCCTATTCGTCAGGCCGTCATCGGTCGCCCGATTAACTTTCAAAGCATCGGCGGCGAAGAAGCCAACCAGCAGGCGCAAGGCATTTTAGATCGTGCGGCACACCGTGCCGGGTTTGAAGACGTCGTCTTCCAGTTTGAACCCGTGGCCGCCGGGCTGGATTTCGAATCCACGCTGACGAAAGAAACGCGCGTGCTGGTCGTGGATATCGGCGGCGGAACCACCGACTGCTCCATGCTGCTGATGCCCAGAGTGGCATAAGCAGCATGAACGTTCACAAAGCCTGTTAGGGCACAGCGGCTGCCGCGTTGGCGGTAACGATCTGGACATCATGCTCGCGTTCAAACAGCTGATGCCACTGCTTGGCATGAATAGCGAGTCGGAAAAAGGCATCGCTCTGCCACTCATGACCTGGTGGAATGCGGTTGCGATTAACGATATTCCGGCGCAAAAAGAGTTTCATAGCACCGCCAGCCGCGCCTTAATCAACGAAATGATCCGCGATGCCCGCCAGCCAGAACTTGTAAAAAGATTACTGACCGTTTGGCAACAGCGCCTAAGCTACCGTCTGATTCAACTGGCGGAAGAAAGCAAGATTGCGCTGTCCAATCAGTCGGAAACGGCAGCCGATTTGCACTTTATCGAATCGGGTCTGGCAACGCACATTCATGCTGATGAACTCAATGCCGCCATCGAGAATCCGCTCACGCGTATTCAGCAACAGGTGACGCTGGCGTTAGAAACCAGTCAAACCCGACCGGAAGTGATCTACCTGACCGGCGGTAGCGCCCGTTCTCCGCTGCTGCGTCAGGCTATTCAGCAGTTGCTTCCTGATATTCCTATCGCCAGCGGCAACGATTTTGGCTCAGTTACCGCCGGACTGGCGCGCTGGGCAGAGATTATCTTCCGCCGTTAAGCCAAAGACGGGACGCCAACCACGCGTCTCGTCAGGCTGTTCTTTTGATCACTACCGTGGCTTGACTAACAACCCACGCAGCAATAATTCCAGCGCGGCTACACCTTGTGCCAGCCGCGCATTTCCATCCTCTCCGTCCGCAATCCAGAACGCCGCTTCGGCCAGACTGCCGTAGATTAACGATGCCAGCGCCTGGGGATCGGCGTCAGCCACCACGCCCTGTCGGATAAGGTTATCGATCAGCCGCTGCATCGACTCAACGCAATGGCGCTGTGAATCCGGCGAAGCGCCCCCCAAAACTACCCGGGCATCACGCAGCACGATGCGCTGAATCTCCGGCTCCAGCGCCATTTCCAGATAGGCGCGGCAGCGGCGGCGAAAACCGTCCCAGGCATCCTCGGCGGTGTCGGAGATGACTTGCAGTCGTGCGTCCATCTCGGCATCGATCTGTTCCACTACTGCCGCCAACAATCCCTTCTTGTCACCAAAGTGGTGATAAAGCGCCCCACGGGTCAGGCTCGCCTGCGCGGTGAGATCGTCCATTGAGGTGTCAGCATAGCCGCGTTCGCTAAAGACCTTGCGGGCGATCGCCAGCAGCGTAGCGCGGGTTTCTTCCATTTCAGCACGGGTACGACGAACCATCGACACATCCTTACATACACATCGTATGATTATTTACATTCACTCCGTATGAATATATGCTTTTATTCATACGCTCTGTATGTATTGTCGCTGTACCACCATGCGGTGGCAAGTGGATTCACTTTGGAGAATGAGATGGTTAATCCTTATCGAGAACTTTTTGCCGCGCCCAGCACCAGAGGTTTTGCGCTGGCCGGCCTGCTGGCGCGGATTCCGCTGCCCATGACGGGCATTGGCATTATCACCATGCTGTCGCAACTACGCGGCAGCTATGCGTTGGCGGGTGCCGTCTCCGCTACTTTTGTGCTGACTTACGCGCTGCTGTCACCGCAGATCTCCCGTCTGGTCGATCGCCACGGGCAAGGCCGCGTGCTGCCGATTGCAACCGCTATCAGCGTGATTGGCATGCTGCTTCTGCTCGCCAGCACCTGGTGGCAAGCGCCTGACTGGAGCTTATTCATCGGTGCCTTGCTGGCCGGTTTCATGCCCAGCATGTCCGCAATGGTAAGAGCGCGCTGGACAGCAATCTATCGCGGTCAGCCTCGCTTGCAGACCGCTTATTCGCTGGAGACGGTGCTCGATGAAGTTACTTTTATCGCCGGACCACCGCTGGCTGTCGGGCTGTCCGTCGCGGTATTTCCTCAGGCTGGCCCGCTGGCATCGGCGTTCTTGCTGATTGTCGGCGTGTTTGCTCTGGTGACACAGCGCGGCACCGAACCACCGGTAGAAGTGCAGAATGTCCGCACGGATCGTTCGGGGTCGGTGATCAAACAGGCGAACGTGCGTTTGCTGGCGCTGCTGATGGGCGCGATGGGCATCATCGTCGGAACCGTGGATATCGTCAGCGTGGCCTTCGCCGAGCAGTATGGTCAGCCGGCGGCGGCCAGTCTGGTGTTGTCGGCTTATGCGGTCGGTTCATGCTTGGCCGGGCTGGTGTTCGGTGCTCTCAAGCTGCGAACTGCATTGCACCAGTTGTTGTTGCTGGGCGGCTTAGCAACGGCAGCAACCACGTTGCCTTTACTGCTGGTTGGCAGCATTCCCGCACTGGCTGCGGCCGTGCTGATCGCAGGGCTGTTCTTCGCCCCCACCATGATCGTGGCAATGTCGCTGGTCGAACGTCTGGTTCCCGAGCATCGTCTTACCGAGGGCATGACCTGGCTGCTGGCGGGGCTGAATGTCGGCGTGGCGCTAGGCGCAGCGCTATCAGGCTACGTTGTCGACGACAGCGGTGCCCGAGCCGGATTCGCCGTTGCGCTATGCGCTGGCGTGTTGGTGCTACTGGTTGCGCTGTGGGGATATCAACGCCTGCGGACGATTCCTCCTCTTCCCCACGCCGTTTGACGGTTACATCGCCTGCTTCCCCCTATTAAGGACTGAACCATGAACACGTCTTCCTCTATCCCTCTAGGTGCTGCTGCACAGCATTCCTGGCTGGCCGTCATCGCTGTCGGCCTTGCGACCTTCTCTGTCGTCACGACGGAAATGCTTCCGGTCGGCTTGCTAACGCCGATTGCCGATACGCTACAGACTTCTACCGGAACCGCCGGCCTGATGATTTCACTCCCCGCGCTGCTGGCTGCGCTATTCGCCCCGCTGGTGGTGATCGCATCCGGCGGCATGGATAGACGCAGGATCCTATGCAGACTGCTGACGCTGCTGGTTATCGCTAACATTGCCTCGGCACTGGCACCAGACATCGGTTGGATGCTGGCTGCGCGCGTGCTGGTCGGTTTCTGTATGGGCGGTATCTGGGCGATTGCTGGTGGTCTGGCAGCACGACTCGTTCCCGAGCACGCCATCGGTCTAGCGACATCCATCATCTTTGGCGGTGTCGCAGCGGCATCTGTGCTGGGTGTGCCGTTCGGCGCACTGATTGGCGATCTCGCCGGGTGGCGCTGGGCCTTCGGCTGCATGGCTGTGTTTAGCGGGCTGGTGCTAGTGCTTCACCTCGCGGTTATTCCTGCCTTGCCCGTTGCCCATTCGGTCACCCTACGCCAGTTCGGCGAGCAGTTGAGCAACCGTAAGCTGCAAGTTGGGCTAACCCTGACGCTACTGCTGGTAGCCGGACACTTCATGGCCTTTACCTTCGTACGGCCGCTGCTGCTATCGGTGTCGGGATTCGATGCGCGATGGATCGGCGTACTGCTGTTCGCCTACGGTATAGCAGGCATCATCGGCAATTTTCTGGCGGGTATCATCGCAGCACAGCGCACGGCGTTAACCTTGATGGCGATCGCATTGGGGTTGTTGTTGACTCCGATTCTGTTCCTGATCATCGGGGGCTCGCATTTTGGCGGTGGTGTGACGCTGCTCGTCTGGGGATTGGCCTACGGCGGCGTGTCCGTCGGTTTGATGACATGGATGATGAAAGCGGCACCACGCGCCGTAGAGATTGCCTCCGCGCTGTATGTTGGCATTTTCAATGTTGGCATTGCGCTCGGATCGTGGGTCGGTGGTCAAGTCGTGGATAGCTCAGGCCCGATCGCAACACTTTGGCTGGCGGGTGGGCTCGCTGTGGCCGCCTTGCTGCTATCCCTGAGCATGAAGCTAACCGAAAGCAGAAAGAACGTAGAATGAAAAAACCGCGAGCACCTTCTTCAGGTGTCTCGCGGTTTTTAGCGATGGTGTCAGCGCAAACCGTAGACGTTGGGGTCAGTTAACTCTGCTGATTCAGAATTAATTGTCCGTTTCGATCTACTGGAATTTGTGTACCAGGATCGCGATCCATGCGGATTTTACCCTGCTGGTCGCCGATTTTATAGGTGACATCATAACCCAGAACTTTTTGTGATTTGTCGTACACCGTCTGACAGCGCTGTTGCTGCGTCGTGTACGTATCATTATCCTGCATGCCGCTTTGTACACGGTTGCCCGCATAGCCGCCAGCCAGTGCACCCGCTACCGTTGCGACATCCTTACCGCGTCCGCCGCCGAACTGATGCCCCAGAACCCCACCCGCTACGGCACCCAGTACCGAGCCAGCAATCTGGTTTTCATCCTGTACCGGACGACGGTGAGTCACATTGACGTTACGGCACTCTTGACGAGGCGTTTTGACCGTTTCTTTAATCGGTGTTGCTGTTAGCACCTGTGCAAACTGAGGTTTAGAGGAAAAAACGTCCATACTCGCCACCGCTGCCACACCCAATGCCGCAGCCACACCAATACCTACACCCGCTAACATGGATTTGTTCACAGGATACCTCCCGAATCTATTCTCACGCATTCCCCACCTGCAATCCTGGCGTAAATCTTTTGTTTTACGCCAGCTCGCGTTTAACGCGATGAATCCGATGGTTCCTTCTGAATATCAGCATTCAGAATTTTCGACGTGCGTGCTACGCCATCTGTAAACAGTGGAAAGTCTGCACAATGTTTCACACTCTCGCAATAAGACTAATTAACCAAAAGTGTCAGATTCGTAACATAAAACCGTCATTTGAGAATTATCTTAACTGGAATTGCTAATAGAACGATATTTTATACTGATATATCAGCGAAATGACCAATAGCGCTACGACTCAGAAACAGGGTCTTCTGAGTGGATTAGCGAAAAGAGAGGGTTATTGAGTAAAAATAAGATAGTCGCTTACAAAAAGAATACGGGCATGAAATCACGTTCATGCCCGTATCAGAAAGGTGTCAGCAACGATGGATTAATGCAGCTTCAGACGCGGGCGAATTACCCGGTTGATCCCACCAACCAGCATCATCAGGCCTGTTTTGACATAGCCATGCAAAGCAACCTGGTGCATGCGATAGAGAGAGATATACACGAAACGCGCAATCCGCCCTTCTACCATAACAGAGCCCCGCATCAGGTTCCCCATCAGGCTGCCAACCGTACTGAATTTAGACAGTGAAACCAGCGAACCGTGATCTTTATAGACGTAAGGTTTCAGCGTTTGTCCGTTCAGCAACGCGATAATATTGCTGTGGCAGCGTGATGCCATCTGGTGAGCGGCCTGCGCACGTGGTGGCACAAAACCGCCGCCTTCCTGCGGGCAGGAGGCACAATCGCCAATGGCGAAAATGTTGGGATCGCGCGTCGTCTGCAACGTCGGCTCAACCACCAGTTGGTTAATCCGGTTCGTTTCCAGACCTGCAATCTCTTTCATCGCATCCGGTGCTTTGATGCCCGCGGCCCAAACCATCAGGTCGGCTTCGATAAATTCACCGTCCTTGGTATTCAGACCGCCGCTTTCTGCGCTGGTCACCATGGTTTTCGTCAGCACACGGACGCCAATGTTGTTCAACTCTTGATGCGCGGCCGCTGAAATGCGTGGCGGCAGCGCAGGCAGAATACGTTCGCCCGCTTCCACCAGCGTCACGTTCAGCGTTTGATTATCCAGCCCGTCAAAGCCGTAGCTGTGCAGCTGTTTCACCGCGTTATGTAACTCAGCAGACAGTTCGACCCCTGTCGCACCGCCGCCCACAATCGCGATATTCACACGCTCTTTTTCGTCCTGATTTGCCGTGAATTTCAGGAACAAATTCAGCATTTCATTATGGAAACGGCGGGCTTGTTTCGGATTATCCAGGAAAATACAGTGATCTTTCACGCCCGGCGTGCCGAAGTCATTGGAGGCGCTGCCTAATGCCACCACCAAAATGTCATACGGGATGCGACGTGCCGCAACCAGTACGTCGCCTTGTTCATCACACACTTCAGCCAGTTGAATCTGCTGCTGTTCACGATCGATATCCGTCAGCATGCCCAGTTGAAACTGGAAATTGTGATTGCGAGCGTGCGCAAGGTAGCTCAGCGCATCCATATCGTCGTCCAGCGAACCGGTCGCTACTTCGTGCAGCAGCGGTTTCCACAGGTGGCTGTGGTTACGATCCACCAGTGTAATCTCCGCTTTTTTCTTGCGTCCTAACTTGTGGCCCAAACTCGTTGCGAGTTCAAGTCCGCCAGCTCCCCCGCCGACAATGACAATTTTTTTGGTTGGTGATGTCAAAATGACCCCCTAAAATGTGAACCAATCGTTAATAAAGAGTAAATAATAATATCCTTATATAACATAGGGTTCGCGTAAGTTAAGCCTGATATCTGCTGCAAGAATAGCACGCTAGGTTATTTGGTCATACCAAAATTGATATATATCAATTTATTTTACTGAGCAGTTTTTTAGCGCGAAAATTCCATCTTTATTTCAGTAAATTAGCGAAAACCGGTGGGAAGAGAAAATGCTGAATCGTGCGGAAATGCACCGCTGGATGAACTAAGAAAAGTAAATAAATTGCGTCATTCCTTCTGTTCCCCCTCAAATAAGGGTATCAGAAGGAACGACAGCCGCAATGAACAGGTCATCGCTAACGCAGGGTTAGCCGAGCGTTTTGAAGGCTTTTATCCGCTGCAAATGGGGAGAGATGCTTTTAAATTTATGCGTCTGAATATCGTCCCAGACGATCTCGTAATACGTTCCCAACGTCTGCGCACTACGCTGGCTGTCGAGCATTTCATCCTGACGGGAAAGCATCACCATGCAGCGATCGCGGTTCTTTTCGCGAAAGTTCGCCACGCACTTGGTGGCGATATCCAGATACTCTTCCGGGCGATCGATTTTCCCGCTCATGTTTTCCTGCGGGAAAAGGTTAGGATTAACGATGACTTGTCGTATATCACACAGGAAACCGACGCGTTCGGCCCAGAAGCCCCCCAATCCTACGCCACAGATCAGCGGACGATCGTCATCAGACTGCTGAATCGTCTTATCCACCTGCTTTAGCAGATGTTGCATATCATGACGCGGGTGCAGCGTGCTGTAGCTGATCAGCCGTACATCTTCATCAATAAACTGAAGCTGCAAGACCTTTTCATGGTTGCCGGGGCTGGTCGAGTCAAAACCGTGTAAATAGATAATCATCTTTCATCCTCACCGCAGACTAAGTTGCCTATTTCTCGCCATTTTTATGCGCCTGCCAGCGCTCGCTGAGCAATGTGAGCGCCTGATTCGCCTGCTTCCAGCGTGGCGAATCCAGCAGTTCCCGACGAGAAAACGAACCCTGATGATATAAGCGCGTCAGTTGCTCCGCTTTGACCGGGGACAGGTTATCCAGCACGCTGACCGCCCCTTCACGATGATTGCAAACCAGAATCATGTCACATCCTGCCTGCAACGCCGCCTGCGCCCGCTCGGGATAACTGCCCATCACGGCGGCGCCTTCCATCGAGAGATCGTCGGAGAAAATGATGCCATCAAAACCCAGCTCGTCACGCAGCACCGTTTTTAGCCAATAGGTCGAACCACTGGCGGGATGCGGATCGGCCTCGGTATAAATCACGTGGGCAGGCATGATCGCATCCAACTGCTGGCGCTGGATCAGTTCTTTAAAAATCGACATGTCGTGGGCGCGAATTTCTGCAAGCGGACGCGGATCGCGCGGCGTTTCTTTATGTGAATCGGCGCTGACCGCACCGTGGCCGGGGAAGTGCTTACCCGTGACCTTCATGCCCGCGCTGTGCATACCGCGAATAAAGCTTTGCGCGACGGCCAGCGCCGTCTCTGGATTGGCATGGAATGAACGCTCACCAATCGCCGCGCTCTGGTGGCCGATATCCAGCACCGGTGCAAAGCTAATATCGATATCCATCGCGATCATTTCTGCCGCCATCAGCCAGCCGCCCTCTTCCGCCAAACGCAAGGCTTCTGACTCGCTGTTTAATGCCGCAAACGCCTGCGCGGCAGGCAGACGAGTAAACCCATCACGAAAACGCTGAACCCGTCCGCCTTCCTGATCTACGGACACCACAAGGCGCTCGCGCGACGCCGCGCGGATTTGACGCACTAATTCCCGTAGCTGCGCTGCATCATGAAAATTACGGGTAAACAGAATCACGCCGCCAACCAGCGGATGTTCCAGCACTTCACGATCTTCTGCATCCAGCTCATAGCTGGCAACGTCTAACATTACCGGACCCACAAAAACCTCATTCTTTAGAGTGTATTGCTTAATGAAATGATCTTTACTACAAACGCCACACCGTCAGCCTGTCTACAACCGATGGCCCAACTGTAGCCGATGATATAGCGCGGGAATTTCCGCTAGAAACTCGGGGTTCTTCGTTTGCTGCCAGCGAACCTCAAACCACATCAATACCAGATAATCGACCCAGGGGAACCACTGCATCATCTGTTGCTGGAGGCGGCTCACGGAAAACCCTCGCCGATGTCGCTGGTAGCTCTGTAGAAAATGCGTTTGCGCCAAGCTTTCCATCTGACTGGCTCGCACAATGAACGCCAGCTCAAAGGCAATATCGCCATCTGAGGCATATTCCCAGTCAATCAGCATCGTTCCTTGTGGAGTAATCAGCAGGTTTTCAGCATGCACATCGAGATGGAGAGGCACCAGCGCCAAAGGCGTGGGTAGCGCCGCGCCCTGAAAATAATGGTGCGCACGCAACAACGCGGGCGAACGGCGGCGAGGATCCATCAACTGCCAGTGCTGCGCGAATAACGTTTTGAGATCGAGAGGATGGCCGCTACGCGGCTGGCGATGAAGCTGAGACAATAGGCGTGCCACTTCACCATTAGCCAGCATCATCAGGAACTCATCCGATGTGGCAATGCGCCCCGGCACCCACTCGACAATCAGCCAGCCATCACGCCACAGCAACGGCCGTGGCGCGAGACCTATCGCCGACATTTGCCGCAGCAGAGCGAACTCGCGCTGGCGATCGACACCCATTTTCCGCTCGGTTGGCGATTGGCGACGCGCAAGCCATTCGATGTCCGGCCCACGGATACGCCAGCTTTTACTACTCAGCCCGCCAACCAGCTCAAAGCGAATATCCGCCATCTCCACAGCCGGGAAATGTTTCTGGATCGTCGCAGTCAGCTGCTGCTGGATGCCTGCTGGCTTAATGCTGAACGGCGCCATTGCCTGACCACACAATTTCACCGGTCTGCACCAGCATCAGTTGCATGTCGAGCTGCGGCGATTTCACATCGCCACTGACGTCGCTGTACAGCACATACTGCGCGCTGACATAACGCGCCAGACCAATCGCCTTGCTGCGCGATCCTAAGCTGTCATCAACCGACAGACCCAGCGTTTGTTTCGCGGCAGCCAACTGCTCGCGCGGCACCAGCGTAAACGCCTTGCCGGAAGATAATGCGCTGTACAATGCCCCTGTCGCTTTCGCTATCGGCAATGAACCGTTGGTGTTGTTTTTCACGCTATCCACCAGCAGGATGCTACCCGGCGTGACGCCATCGGCTTTCAGCATCTGTGCTACCAGCGGATTAATGCTGGCTTCCCAGTTCAACGTCTGGATTTTTGGCGGTTGCGGTACGGACTCACCCGGTGGCGGCGTTGGCGTAGTCGGCACTTGAGGCTCAACGGGCTCAATCGTCGCAGGCGGTTCGGTCGGTTCTGGCGGACGGCTGGGGCACCCTGTCAGTACCAATACCGCCACCATCACCCCTAGATACTTTTTCATATATTCTCTCTCTGTACACCATTACAAAAACAGATGAAGACGGACCTGACGCGCATTAGGACTGCTGCGCGTTGAAAAAACCGTCATTTCCGTCTGTGGCGGGATTTCAATGGACTGCACTTCTTCAAAAGGCAGCACATCCAGCCCGTTTTCGTCATACCAATAGAAACGGTAATGCACGGTCACCGCCTGTGAGGCGTCGTTGCTGACGACGGAAGACGCACGCAGTCGGCCATTTTCTGAATCCAGCGACGGGTTCCCCGCGGTAATCCCGGCCGATAACACAGGTGCATCCAATACCAGCGTTTGCCGCTCATTGATGGTCAGCACTTTTGGCGCGCTACAGCCCGCCAGCAGCCCAGCCATCAAACACGCGGACAGAAAAAGCATCGGGTTACGCATGATGTTCTCGCATGATGGTTTTCTCGCACGACAGTCTACCCATGACTATCGAACTTAGTTCTGTAAGATCTAGTTCTATAAGATCTAGTTCTGTAAGATCTAGTTCGCCAGCAAAGGCCCTAATGCGCGGCCACCCAGCAGATGCATGTGGATGTGATAAACTTCCTGCCCGCCGTGTCGGTTGCAGTTAATGATCAGGCGATAGCCATCTTCTGCAATCCCTTCCTGCTGCGCAATTTTACCCGCAACCGTCACCATACGTCCCAGCGCTGCTTCATGCTCGGGGGCCGTGTCGTTAACAGTAGGGATCAGTACGTTCGGGATAATCAGGATATGGGTTGGTGTGCGAGGCGCGATGTCACGAAAGGCGGTGACCAGTTCATCCTGATACACGATATCGGCAGGAATTTCCCGGCGGATAATTTTACTAAAGATGGTTTCTTCAGCCATGATTGATTTCCTTGTTAAAGCTGGCGTTGAACGGCGTCATGTAGGCAGTATGAGTGACATATTCCATTTCTTTCAACCTTCTTCGTCTATTTCTGGTGCGGGTGGTCAAAATACGACTCCCAGTAAAAACCAGAAATACGCCAACCTTCTCCCGAAAACAGCGACGCTATTGCCGCTACGGTAAGGCTTTCGTACCGTCCATCGAAAATTCATGTATGCGCCTTCTCATCAACCGAATGACCGCTGCGTTCTTACCAGCATCAGCAACAGGATGCAGACCAGCAGAGCCGCGACCAGGTTGTAGAGCATTCCCGCCACAAAGGCTGAAACGTATTGGCCCGCTTGCGCAGCTGCGTCATCGCCTGTCGCCAGTGCAGTACCAAACAGGATGCCCACCACGGCCACACCCAGCGCCGCCCCAACCTGCTGAACCGTCGAGATCACGCCCGATGCCATACCCGCCTGAATCTCATCCACAAAGCCCAGTACCAGATTTAACAGCGGCGTCATGATGAAGCCTTGACCCGCACCGACCACCACCAACACAGGGATCAGCCGAACGGCCACCAAATCGGCGCCCGCTATCTGCACCTGCATAATCAACAGGCTGATCGAGACAGCGTAAACCAGCGCTCCCGCAACGATAGCAGCCGTGCCCCAGCGGGCAACCAGTCGTGGTGCCGCCAGCGATGCCAGAACAAAGCCCACGCTACACGGCGCAAAAATGCTGCCCGCGAGAAACGGATCAAGCCCTAACCCTGTTTGCACCAGCAAAGCAAAACACAGGAAAAATGAGCTGGATGTGGAATACACTAGCAGCACCAGCAACACACCCAGCAGGAAACGGCGCTGTGCGAGCAGACGCATATCCACCAGCGGAAGATGCCCCGCCCGCTGTCGGCGTTCCTGCTGGCGGTAAAAAATCGCTAACAAGAGCGTCGCTGTGGCCAACATCCACAGGCTCCATGCTGGCCACCCTTGCCCCGGCCCTTCGATCAGCGGCACCAGCAGCAGCGTCAACCCAACGCAGACCAACGCCACACCCGTCCAATCAAGCGAAGGACGCTGCGGTGTTCGGGACTCAGGAATAAATCGTGCAGCCACGATAGCCAGCAGACTAATGGGTACATTGATAAGAAAAATACTGCGCCAGCCCAGTCCAAACAGATTGGCATGCACCAGCCATCCTCCCAGTACCTGACCCGCGATAGCGGCGAGCCCTAGCGTCATGCCCAGTAGACCGAAGGCACGGCGACTATCGTCACCGTCGAAATTGACGCGGATAGAGGCATAAACCTGTGGAAACAGCAAAGCGGCCGCAAGTCCCTGTAAGATGCGAGCACCAATCAGGAACCCCGCACTGGGCGCTAAACCACACAGCGCAGAGGCGAGCGTAAACCCGGCCATACCCACTACAAACAGGCGGCGTCGACCAAAGACATCCCCCAGTCGCCCGCCCGTAATCAGCAGTACGCCGAAAGCCAGTTCATAACCCGCTACGATGAAACCGATTTGAGAGAAGCTAGCGCCCAGATCGGCCTGCATACTGGGAATCGCGACATTGACCACGAACAGGTCGAAGATCGTGACAAAACCGGCCATCAGCAGCACAGAGAGGCCAAGCCACGGCGGACTGTTTACGGCTGGCGTAGGCAATGCCGACGCACGATAATTTGAGTTCATCTGTATATCCTTGCATATCGAGAAGTTGCGTATCGAAAATGATGACGCCGCCATTCTCAAATCCTTTTTAAACAATTACAATTTAACCACTTATGCTATTACTAAAAGCAATGCGGTAAACGATGCGAACATTGGAAAGAACTCGCCATGATCTGGCTGCATTTTTGCGCGCGCGCCGTGAACGGGTGTCACCCGCCGACGTAGGCTTGCCTAGCGGAGGAAGACGGCGCACGCCGGGGTTGAGACGCGAAGAAGTGGCGGCATTGGCTGGCGTTGGCCTGACGTGGTACACCTGGCTCGAACAGGGACGTGATATCGGTGTGTCGGCGGCATTCCTGGACAGTCTGGCACGGGTGCTAAAACTCGATGCCGCCGAACGTCGCCATCTGTTCCTGCTGGCGCATGAGCGACCGCCTGCCGAACCGGGTAAGACGTGGTGCGTCGTGCCACCGCTGGTACGGCGTCTGATGCACGATCTGGCTCCGCATCCGGCCTATATCCTCAACCTGCGCTGGGATGTGCTGGCCTTCAATGAACCGGCGAATCAGCTTTTCAACTTTGACGCCCATCCTTCCGAAAGGCGTAATCTGCTCTGGCTCTTGTTCACCGATCCGTTGCTGCATGAGCGATTCATCGGCTGGGAGCAACAGGCTCAACAGATGCTGTCGAGTTTTCGCCGCGATTTCGCACGTGCGACGCAGGAAGCAGACATTCATGAACTGGTGGACGAACTAGAGCAGGTATCGCCAGATTTCAAAATGTGGTGGCGGCAGCATGAGGTACACGCCCCATGTAGCGGCGTGCGGCAACTGATGATCGACGGCAAGGCTGAAGCTTTTGAACATACCTCGCTGACCATCGATGAAGATCGCCATCTGCGGCTGGTGGTTTACGGGCGGCAGTCTCAGGAAGAGGAATAAGGCGGTTCTGACCATAAAAAAAAGGGGCTTTCGCCCCTTTTTACCACTCCCCAACAACACATCAGTGGTTACGGATGTAGTCGTCCATATCAGTTTTCAGGTTATCGGATTTGGTACCGAAAATTGCCTGAACACCGGAACCTGCCACAACCACACCTGCTGCGCCCAGTTTTTTCAGGCCAGCCTGATCAACTTTAGCCACATCGCCTACGCTAACACGCAGACGGGTGATGCACGCATCCAGGTTAGTGATGTTTTCTTTACCACCAAACGCGCTAACCAGTGCGGCAGCCATTTCAGTGCTGTCCTGTGAGGTTTGCTCAGATGCGCTATCTTCACGACCCGGCGTTTTCAGATTCAGTTTAGTAATCAGAACGCGGAAGATGGTGTAGTAAATCAGCGCATAGCACAGACCCACAATCGGGAACAGCCACAGGTTGCTACCGTTGCCGCTCAGTACCACGAAGTCGATCAGACCGTGAGAGAAGCTTGTACCATCACGCATACCCAGCAGAATACAGATTGGGAACGCCAGACCCGCCAGAATCGCATGGATCACATACAGGATCGGCGCGACAAACATGAAGGAGAACTCAATCGGCTCAGTGATGCCCGTCAGGAACGAGGTCAGCGCCGCAGAGATCATGATACCGCCCACTTTCGCGCGGTTTTCTGGCTTCGCTGAATGCCAGATAGCAATAGCTGCTGCTGGCAAGCCGTACATTTTAAACAGGAAACCGCCGGACAGTTTACCCGCAGTCGGGTCACCTGCAATGTAACGAGGGATATCGCCGTGGAAAACCTGACCCGCCGCATTGGTGAACTCACCAACCTGCATTTGGAAAGGTACGTTCCAGATATGGTGCAGACCAAACGGTACCAGAGAACGTTCAACGACCCCATAGATACCGAATGCCAGCATTGGGTTCTCATTCGCTGCCCAGTGAGAGAATACCTGGATCGCGCTACCAACCGGTGGCCAGATGAACGACAACAGCGTACCGACAATGATTGCCGTCAGGCCGGAAATAATCGGCACAAAACGTTTACCGGCAAAGAAGCCCAGATACTCAGGCAGCTGAATACGGTAGAAACGGTTAAACATATACGCGGCAATCGCACCGGCAATGATCCCGCCCAGAACACCGGTATCTGCCAGATGCTTCGCCGTGATCTCGGCAGCTGGTAGATTAAGAACCAGCGGCGCAATCGCAGCCATGGTTTTGACCATGATGCCATAAGCCACCACCGCCGCCAGTGCGGAAACACCGTCGTTATTAGTGAAGCCCAGGGCAACACCAATAGCAAAAATCAACGGCATGTTGGCAAACACCGAGTCACCGGCCTGTGCCATGACGCTGGAGACAATTTCAGGCAACCAGCTAAAATTGGCCGAACCGACACCCAGCAGGATACCTGCGATAGGGAGTACGGATACGGGCAGCATTAGCGACTTACCTACTTTTTGCAGGTTTGCGAATGCATTCTTGAACATAATTGAGTGTGCTCCTGAGTAATAGTGCTTTTACTTCTGATACTTCATATAAGCAAAGACGGGGAGGATGACCTTTGCGAGTTGGGGTGTCTTAGCCCCCTTTAATTTTTACGCAGAGTAAAATAAATAGCGTTCACAATGTTTGATTGCTATCACGTTTCCACAAGCCAACAGGCTAAGATCGAACAGATATTGCACTTTTCTGTGATATATCGCTAAAAAACACGTCCCCCTGAAGAGGAAAAACCTAATCAAGGGGATTATGAAGCGCTATTAATTACACGGATAAAAAAAACTCAGCTATTCTCAGCCACTATTGCGCAGCGGTCAACCGAGCCGGATCGATGTGAAACAGGCGGGAGAAGTTTTCTGTCGTGGCGGCAGCGAGGGTTTCCAACGATGTGCCTTTCAGTACAGCGAGATATTCTGCTACATCGCGTACGTACGCAGGCTGGTTTTCCTGCCCCCGAAACGGAACTGGCGCGAGCCAAGGGGAATCCGTCTCAATCAGCATCCGATCCAGTGGCACGTAACGCGCGACGTCACGCAACTCTTCTGCATTACGGAACGTGACAATCCCAGAAAACGAGATATAGAACCCCATGTCCAGCAGCGCTTTTGCCGTGATCAAATCTTCCGTAAAGCAGTGCAGCACACCGCTACATTTCTCCGCCTGCTCGTCACGTAGAATTGCAAGCGTATCTTCACGGGCAGCGCGCGTATGCACAATGACCGGCTTGTTCAGATCATTGCCAATACGGATGTGTTCACGAAACGATTCTTGCTGCTGGGCTTTCGTCTCTTGCTGATAGAAATAGTCCAGGCCCGTTTCCCCCATCGCCACCACACGGCTGGCACTGGCTAGCTCACGCAGTTCGGCATAATCATAAGGGGCTTCCTGATTGAGCGGATGAACGCCGCAGGAAAAGGCCACGTTATCGCGCTCGCCGATTAGGTCAACCATGGCACGATAGCCGGGCAGCGTTGTCGCCACCGCCAGAAGGAAACCGACATCACGGCTTTTCGCTTTATCCAGCACATCGGAGACATCTTTATGCAATGACTCATAATCCAAACCGTCAAGATGACAGTGGGAATCCACTAACAACATGATATTTACTCGATAGTAATTAAACAGAAAAAGGGTGGCTGTCGCGCTTAACCGATGAAGCAAACGTGCGCTCTCCATCAAGCAGGCGTTCCGTCAGCAGCAGTTCACGGTTAACACCCGTGACGGTCAGCAATTTTTGCCGACAAGCCAGCCACATTTGCAGCTCATACTGCAAATGTGCGGAAGGTTCGCGCGCCAGACGCTCAACCAATTCAATCTGATCCTGATTCACCCAATGCTCGCTTGCCCCCTGCTGCCATTTCATGGCATCCAGCAGTAGCGCAGCCAACCAGTGAATACGAACATCAGCATCGTCATGATTCAGCTGTGGTATCAACGAGAGCTGATCTCGTGAAGTCAGCACGGTAGAAAACGCCTGACACAGCGCGCTACGTTGTTTCCAACGCTCTGGCTGCAATAACGCCTCGGCGGCTAGCGGCGCGCCCGATTGCAATCTCAATGCCGTGCGCAATGCCTTGCTGTCATGGCGATGGCGAGCATTCAGCCACAGCACACTCTGCGTCTCACTCGGGACATCCAGATAGTGATACAGGCAACGGCTGCGCAACGTAACCAATAACCGGGCTGGTTCGCGGCAGCCAAATAAAAAGAAGGTATTCTGCGGCGGCTCTTCCAGCGTTTTCAGCAGTGCGTTCGCGGCAGCCTCTGTCAGCAGCTCAGCAGCAGACAGCCAGATCACTTTTGCTCCGCCTTGTCGGGAGTGTTGATACACTTTTTCCACGACATCACGCACCGGATCGACGCCCAGACTTTGCTTGCCTTTCTCCGGGCTCAGCACATGCCAGTCCGGATGCGTTCCTGCGGTCATCAGGTTACAAGAGTGGCACTGACCGCAGCTTTTCATCCCATCAGGACGCTGACAGATCAGCCAACGGCTCAGCGCATAAATCAGCGATTCATCGCCCATGCCCGGCAGCGCATGCAGCAACAGCGCATGATGCCCCCTACCCGCCTGATATTGGCCGATAAGCTGCCGATAGGATGCATTCAGCCACGGATACCAATCCATCAGCCCTGCCTCTGTACGACAGGCTGCAACCCTTGTTGCTGCAACCATTGCTGTAACGTCGCCTGAATATCCGCACTGACGGCATCAATAGACTGTGAGGCATCGATCGTCAGGATGCTGTCATCCTCCGCCGCCAGTTCCTGATAGCGGGAACGGGTGCGATCAAAGAAAGCCAGCGACTCCTGCTCAATCCGATCCAGCTCGCCGCGCTGACGCGCACGCTGCAAGCCGATGGCTGGAGGAAGATCAAGATAGAGCGTCAGGTCAGGGCGAAAATCACCTAGCACAGTATCGCGCAGTGAGCGCAACAGTTGTTGATCGATCCCACGTCCACCGCCCTGATAAGCCTGTGAAGAGAGATCGTGACGATCGCCGATGACCCAGTTTCCATTCTCCAACGCCGGTTTGATGACGTTATCCACCAGCTGAACTCTGGCCGCGTATAACATCAGGACTTCTGCTTTGTCGGTGACCTTCTCATCGGCTATGCCTTGCTTGATAAGCTCACGCAGCTTCTCCGCCAGCGGCGTACCACCGGGCTCTCGCGTGAACACCACGTCTTTCACGCCATGTGAGCGCAGCGTTTCCACCACGATATTGCGTGCGGTGGTCTTCCCTGCGCCTTCCAATCCTTCAATGACGATAAATTTACTGTTCATCCCGTTCCTTTAACGCTGAGCGGTATACCCTCACAGCACGATTATGGTCTGCAAGGTTAGTGGTAAAACTGTGTCCGCCTTTTCCATCCGCCACAAAATACAGGTATGACGTTTTGGCTGGGTGCGCAGCCGCATCCAATGAGGCTTTCCCCGGCATCGCGATTGGCGTCGGCGGCAGGCCGGAAATAACATACGTATTGTAAGGCGTCGGCGTGTCTAATGCTTTACGAGTTATCACGCCTTTATAGTCATCACCCATGCCATAAATCACCGTGGGGTCAGTCTGCAAGCGCATACCAAGCCGTAAGCGATTGACAAAAACGGAAGCAACTTGAGTACGTTCTTCATTGATCGCCGTTTCTTTTTCAATGATTGACGCCATCGTCAGCAATTCGTCCGGTGTCTTATACGGTAATTCTTCTTCGCGCCCTTTCCATACCTCATCCACCGTTTTTTTCATGCGCTGATGCGCACGCTGCAACAGGGCGCTATCGCTCGTACCGGCCGTGTATGAGTAGGTATCAGGATAAAACCAGCCTTCTGGGTTCGTCTTATCTTTGATTTCCAACTGGGTGGCGACGTCCTGTTCGGTTTTATCGGCCAGTGAATGCTTGATGTAAGGTGCTTGTTGCAGCGTGGCAAGCCACTCTTTCAAACGTGAGCCTTCGACAAAACGAATGGAGAATTGCGCTTCCTTTCCGCTGGACAGCAGCGCCAGCATCTCGCGCACGGTCATGCCCGCAGTAAAGCGATACGTACCCGCTTTGAATTTTGCCAACTCAGGTTCAACACGCAGCAGCCACGGAAAAAATGTGTCATCAGTAATGATTTTCTGATCGAGAAGCAGCGTTTCCAGCCCTTCCCTTCCCGTACCGGCAGGAAGCGTAAAGATAGCCTCCTTTTCGATAGCCAATGGAGAACCAGCAAAACGCTGCATTTTCTGCCATGCGACCAGTAATATCAGCACAACAGCAGCGATAATCAGCAAACCAATTTTCTTTTTCTTCATAAATCAACCATCTACTAGCAGTCAGGACTTAGGAATTGATAAAGCTCTCGGGAGTGATAACGCCAGATGTGCGCCTGATTTACAGGGACAATCGGCATTAATGCATTACAAACCAGCACTTCATCCGCATCAGACAGTGCGGTCTGGGGTTCGCTGACGATCTGTAGCTCGAAATCAGAATCTGCCAGCAAGGCAATAATATGCTGCCGGGCAACGCCATCCACACCTGACTCGGATAAATCCGGCGTATAAACCCGATGCCCCTTACGCCAGAATAAATTCGCGGCACAGCATTCCACTAGCGCACCAGAAGTGTCAAGCACGAGGGTCTCATCGGCTGAGGTCTGGTCAAGATGCGCGCGGATCAGCACTTGTTCGAGCCGATTCAGATGCTTTATCCCCGCCAACAGCGGACTTTTAGCGAGCGCCACCGGGCTGAGATTCAGGCTAATACCGTGCTCACGCCAGCCGGCATAGTGCGCAGGATAACTTACCTGCATGACGACTCGGGTTGGCTGCGCACAGCCTTGAGCACTATAACCTCGCCCGCCGACACCCCGCGTTAGCATCACTTTCACTACGCCGTCCGCCCGCCCCAGCGCAGCCTGTTTCATTTCAGCGATTAGGCTTTCCCAATCAAGCGTCGGAAATAATAAGCGCGTAGCGGCCTGTTGCAGACGCACGACGTGCCGATCAAGCCAGACAATCTCGCCATCGCATACTCTGGCTGTCGTAAAACAGCCGTCACCGTACTGTGTACCCCGATCGAGTACCGAAAGCTGTTCCTGTAACTGACCATTAATCCACAGCATATAAGCTCCGCATCATTCATCGTCGTCAGCTTGCCAGCAAAGCGGCGTTGCAGACAAGCAGGTGTGTCTGATTTTATGCAGGCAAAAAAAAACCCGGAAACCGGGTTTTTTAAAAACGCTATCGCAATCAAACTTTACGGAAGATCAGAGAACCGTTGGTTCCACCGAAGCCGAAAGAGTTGCAGAGTACGTATTCCAGGTTGCTGACCTGACGCGCCTCATGGGGCACGAAATCCAGATCGCAGCCTTCATCTGGATTGTCCAGATTGAGCGTTGGCGGAACAGACTGATCGCGCAGAGCAAGAATACTGAAAATAGACTCTACTGCGCCTGCAGCACCGAGCAAGTGACCCGTCATGGATTTTGTCGAGCTCACCAGCACACTGCTGGCGTCTGCGCCAAATACGGATTTCACTGCCTGCGTTTCAGCTTTATCACCCGCAGGCGTAGAGGTGCCATGCGCGTTGATATAACCGATCTGGCTCGTTGCCAGACCCGCGTCACGCAGCGCATTTTCCATCGCCAACGCAGCACCAGAACCGTTCTCTGGTGGAGACGTCATATGATACGCATCGCTGCTCATGCCAAATCCAACAATTTCTGCATAGATTTTTGCACCGCGCTTTTTCGCGTGTTCATACTCTTCCAGCACCATAAGGCCAGCACCGTCACCCAGTACAAAGCCATCACGGTCTTTATCCCACGGACGGCTTGCCGCCTGAGGATTATCATTGCGCGTAGACAATGCACGAGCGGCACCGAATCCACCGACACCCAATGGCGTACTGGCTTTTTCTGCACCACCAGCCAACATCACATCCGCATCGTTGTAAGCAATAATGCGAGCGGCTTGACCAATATTGTGTACGCCAGACGTACAGGCCGTAGCGATAGAGATGCTCGGGCCACGCATTCCGTACATGATAGTAAGATGCCCAGCCACCATATTGACGATGGTTGATGGCACGAAGAACGGGCTGATTTTACGCGGGCCGCCATTCACCAGCGCAGTGTGGTTCTCTTCAATAAGACCCAGACCGCCGATGCCGGAACCAATCGCCGCACCGATACGCGGAGCGTTTTCTTCCGTGATTTCCAAACCGGAATCCTGCATAGCTTGAACGCCAGCAGCAACACCGTATTGAATAAAGGCATCCATTTTGCGTGCTTCTTTACGCGAAATGAATTCCTCAGAATTAAAATTCTTTACTAAGCCAGCAAAACGCGTTGCGTAGGCACTAGTATCGAAATGGTCGATCAGGCTGATACCACTCTGACCGGCAAGAAGAGCACTCCAGGTAGACTCAACTGTATTGCCGACAGGAGATAACATGCCCAGTCCGGTCACAACTACTCGACGCTTAGACACGCTTATCCTCCAGGGAGGGAAAAAAAGACACTGCGGGACAAAAAAACTTAGGCGGTCGAATGACCGCCTAGATATGTTCGCTTACTGCTGGTTAGCCTGAATGAAATCAATGGCTGCTTGAACAGTCGTGATTTTTTCAGCTTCTTCGTCTGGAATCTCAGTATCAAATTCTTCTTCCAGAGCCATTACCAGCTCAACAGTGTCAAGAGAATCAGCGCCGAGGTCGTCAACGAAAGAAGCATTGTTTACGACTTCTTCCTGCTTAACACCAAGCTGTTCAACGATGATTTTCTTAACGCGTTCTTCGATAGTGCTCATACTCTTAAATTTCCTATCAAAACTCGCTTTCGCGATGGTTTTCGTAGTGTATAAAATGTTTGAAAAGATGCAACAAAATCTCGGCTGGTTGAACCACGATTTTGTGCTATTTTGCGGTTATCACCGCAAATAATGCAAATAGTTTTCGAGCTTTTTAGATCATATACATGCCGCCATTGACATGCAATGTTTCGCCAGTAATGTAAGCAGCTTCATCAGAGGCTAAAAATACAACAGCACTGGCGATTTCTTTAGCATCACCGAGTCGGTTAGCTGGAACCGACGTCAAAATGCCTGCTCGCTGTTCTTCTGTCAATGCCTGAGTCATATCTGTTTCGATAAAACCAGGCGCGACAACGTTGACCGTAATACCACGAGAAGCCACTTCACGCGCGAGGGATTTACTGAAACCAATCAGTCCCGCCTTCGCTGCCGCGTAGTTAGCTTGTCCTGCATTGCCCATCGTTCCCACAACGGAACCGATGGTAATGATCCGGCCAAAACGTTTCTTCATCATGGCACGCATCACTGCTTTAGACATGCGGAATACCGACGTTAAATTGGTATCCAGAATATCGTGCCACTCATCATCTTTCATACGCATCAGCAGGTTATCACGGGTGATACCCGCGTTATTGATAAGAATATCAATTTCCCCGAATTCTGCGCGAATTTCTGCTAATACGCTTTCTACTGATGCTGCATCGGCAACATTCAGCATATAACCTTTACCGTTCTCACCCAGCCAGCCACTAATGGCTTCAGCACCTTTTTCGCTGGTTGCGGTACCAATGACTTTTGCCCCGCGGGCAACCAACGTCTCGGCGATGGCACGCCCAATACCACGGCTTGCACCGGTAACCAGTGCAATTTTCCCCTCAAAACTCATTGTCTTCTCCGTTCTTATTTCTCAATCGCCGCTGATAGAGAAGCAGGATCGTTCACCGCTGCTGCTGTCAGGGTATCGACGATTCGTTTGGTTAAGCCAGTCAATACTTTACCCGGCCCGACTTCTAGCAGCGACTCAATGCCCTGAGAAGCCATAAATTCAACACAGTCAGTCCAGCGCACTGGGCAATGAAGCTGGCGCACCAGCGCATCGCGAATGGCTTCCGGCGTGGTTTCGATGCGAGCATCAACATTATTCACAACGGGGATGACCGGAGAATTAAACGTCACGGATTCCAGCGCGACAGCGAGTTTCTTCGCTGCTGGCTCCATCAGCGCACAGTGTGACGGTACGCTGACAGGCAGCGGCAGCGCACGCTTCGCACCCGCTGCTTTACACGCAGCACCAGCACGCTCAACGGCGTCTTTATTGCCCGCGATCACCACCTGACCCGGTGAGTTGAAGTTTACCGGAGACACCACCTGCCCCTGCGCGGATTCTTCACACGCTTTAGCAATGGCATCGTTATCAAGCCCGATAATGGCATACATCGCACCCGTACCTTCCGGCACCGCTTCCTGCATCAGTTTGCCACGCAATTCAACCAGACGAACAGCCTGTTGGAAATCCAGAACACCGGCACAAACCAGTGCTGAATACTCACCAAGGCTATGACCAGACATCAGAGCAGGTGTTTTGCCGCCCTGCTGCTGCCAGGCGCGCCAGATAGCGACAGAAGCGGTCAGTAATGCAGGCTGCGTCTGCCAAGTTTTATTCAACTCTTCAGCCGGCCCTTGCTGGGTCAATTGCCACAAATCATAACCTAACGCTTCAGAAGCCTGAGCAAACGTTTCAGTGACGATCGGGTATTCTGCAGCAAGTTCAGCCAACATCCCTACCGTCTGCGATCCCTGACCTGGGAACACCATTGCAAATTGCGTCATATCACAATCCTGTTTAATTAAAAACGAACCAGTGCAGAACCCCAGGTAAAACCGCCACCGAAGGCTTCAAGCAGCACCAGTTGCCCTGGTTTAATACGCCCATCGCGCACCGCTTCATCAAGCGCTGAAGGCACAGAGGCTGCGGAGGTATTACCATGACGATCCAGCGTCACAACCACCTTGTCCATCCCCATACCCAGCTTTTTCGCCGTGGCGCTGATGATGCGCAGGTTAGCCTGATGAGGCACCAGCCAGTCTAATTCACTTTTATCCAGTTGAGCCGCTTGCAGCGTTTCTTCAACGATATGTGCCAGTTCAGTCACGGCCACTTTAAAGACTTCATTACCCGCCATCGTCAGGTAAGCAGGCGTATCCGTATGATTACGATCCTGATGTGGCAACGTCAGCAGTTCGCCATAACGGCCATCGGCATGCAGATGGGTAGAAAGAATACCCGGTTGCTCTGACGTCGTTAACAGGACAGCACCCGCACCATCACCGAATAGAATCAGCGTGCCGCGATCTTCAGGATCCAATGTACGAGACAACGTATCAGAACCGATCACCAGTGCGTATTTTACCGCACCACTTTTAACATATTGATCGGCAACGCTCAGAGCGTAGGTAAAACCTGCACACGCAGCGGCCAGATCGAAGGCGATCGTATCTTTGATCCCTAGCAGTTGCTGAACCTGACAGGCTGAGCTAGGGAAAGCATGGCTTGATGATGTTGTAGCAACAATCAGAAGACCGACTTCAGAAGGATCGACATTCGCCATTTCCAGCGCTTTTTGCGCGGCACGGTATCCCATGGTCGCCACGTTTTCATCCGGCGCAGCAATACGGCGCTCACGGATTCCAGTACGTGTGACGATCCAGTTGTCCGTCGTTTCCACCATCTTTTCTAAATCAGCGTTCGTCCTGATTTCTTCAGGCAGGTAGCTGCCCGTTCCGATTATTTTTGTATACATGTACGCTTAATCACTCTTGGGTAATACCGCTTCTAGACGAGCGGCAATCCGCTCGGGAAGCTGCCGCCGTACCGTCTGCATTGCCTGTTCAATAGCAACCGCAAACGCTCTCTGGTTTGCTGCACCATGGCTTTTGATTACAGTTCCCCGTAACCCTAGCAGGCATGCGCCATTATATTGATCGGGATTCAAATGACCGAAACGCTTTGATAAGCGTTTTTGTAACAAACGCCCTAGCCATTTCAGCCACCAGGATCGCTTTTGTTTTTGCCCAGGGTCTGAAGTTGGAGATTTCAGCAGTGACAGGAACATCCTTACCACGCCTTCCACCGTTTTCAGGGTGACATTGCCCACAAAGCCGTCACAGACCATCACATCCGTTTTCCCAGTCAGCAGATCGTTGCCTTCCAGATAACCGATATAATTTATTGATGGTGCCTCTTTTAGCTGTGCCGCTGCTTCACGGATAGTGCTCAGCCCTTTGCTTTCTTCTTCACCGATATTCAACAACGCGACCCGAGGATTAGTCAGTTCCAGCACTTCTTCTGCCATCACTGAGCCCATCACGGCAAACTGAACCAGCATCGTGCTGTCACAGTCAACATTTGCCCCCAGATCCAACACGACTGTTTTTCCGTGTTGCTGGTGAGGTAATACTGATACCAACGCGGGTCGCTCAATTCCGTCCAGTGGCTTAATCAGGAGCTTTGCCAGCCCCATAAGCGCACCGGTGTTGCCTGCACTTACACAGGCCTGTGCCCTGCCGTCTTTAATCAACTCAAGCGCTATGCGCATTGAGGTACCACGGCTCGCACGAATAGCCTGCGACGGCCTCGCATCACTAGCAATAACCGACTCCGCCGGTATAACTTCTAAGCGGGAAAGTAAATCTGAATCGACTTTGGCAAGTAATGGAGTAATCGCAGCAGGATCGCCGACTAATAACAAATTGAGAGCTGGATTAGAAGCCAGTGCCTGCAATGCAGCAGGCACTGTTACGCAGGGACCAAAATCCCCGCCCATCGCATCTAACGCCAGAGTTAGGCGTGTCAAGGTATTGCCTTGCAAATAATTCGCAAGAATTACTTAGCAATGACCTTGCGACCGCGGTAGTAACCATCCGCAGTGATGTGGTGACGCAGGTGAGTTTCGCCAGAAACTTTATCTACGGATACAGAAGCGGTAGTCAGCGCATCATGTGAACGACGCATACCACGTTTGGAACGGCTAGGTTTGTTTTGTTGTACGGCCATGGACCTTACTCCTTATTGCTTATGCTTTAAACTGGCTAATACGGCAAATGGATTTGGTTTTTCCGCCTCTGCAGGCAGTTGACCAAATACCATATCCGCTTCGGACACTTCACAGTGTTCAGAATCATGCACCGGGGCGATAGGCAACATCAGAATAATTTCATCTTCAATCATTGCCAGCAGATCGACTTCGCCAAAACCATCGACGCCGATCGGCTCATACGCTTCCGGTAACGCTTCGGCCTGCTCATCATTGACGACCGGGCTGAAACAGAATGTCGCATGGACTTGATGTTCAAACGGCTTTCCGCAACGCTGACACATCAGAGTGACAGTAACGTCAGCGTTACCGTCAATCACCGCCAGACGCTGATTATCAATATTGAAAGATAAAGAGGCCTGAACATCACCATCCACACTCACCACTGATTCGGCAACACGCTCTACTTGTTCAGCTGAATAGATACCAACGTAATCTAAACGCTTCTGAGCAGTGCGGACCGCATCAAGGGTTAAGGGTAATTTTACCTTTTGCATAGGGCGCGCATATTAACGTCGTAACGACATAGAGTCAAAGAAAAAGGCAGTGATACACCACCTTTCACCAATATTCGCTTCCAGAGCGGCGCATAGTTTAAAATGCCTTTCATCATTACGCTACGGTTTATCAAAAAATTATGCAGCAGATTGTTCTCGCCTCAACGTCACCTTACCGCCGAGCCTTGTTGGAAAAGCTGGCGATCCCCTTTGTTTGCGCATCGCCAGACATTGATGAAACCCCTCACCCCGGAGAAAACGCCGTCGATCTCGTGATCCGCCTTGCTGAAAGCAAAGCACGAGTGCTGGCCGCTCACTACCCTAATCACCTGATTATCGGTTCCGATCAGGTTTGCGTCCTTGGGAACGCGATAACAGGAAAACCACATAACAAGGGTAACGCAACACGCCAGTTACAGCAGGCCAGCGGAAAGTGTGTTTCCTTCTTTACGGGTTTAGCGCTCTTCAATAGCGCGACCCAAGAAATACAGAGCCTCGCAGAGCCATTTGACGTGCATTTTCGTACGCTAACGGAAGCGGAAATTGACGGTTATCTGGAGAAAGAACAGCCGTGGAACTGCGCGGGCAGTTTTAAAAGCGAAGGATTGGGCATTACCCTCTTTGAGCGGCTATCTGGGCGCGATCCTAATACGCTCATTGGGTTGCCACTGATCGCGCTAACACAGATGTTACAAAAGGAAGGCGTGAATCCACTGACGATGTGAAATGAATCGGGATAGCACGATGAAGCACTATCCCGACAAATAAGGCATGTAGGTATGCGAGGTTATGCTTTTGTCTTGCGCAACGCTTGCAGACAGCGACGCAATCCACTATCCAATGGGGCTTCGACCCTCAGCGTCTCACCTGTGTTCGGGTGCTCAAAACGCAGCGCTTGTGCATGCAGGAACAGACGTTTTAGGCCTGTGCCTACCAGTTGCTGATCGAACTCACGATCGCCGTAGCGGTCATCGAATGCTATAGGATGCCCGGCATACTGCGCGTGTACACGAATTTGGTGCGTACGCCCAGTAACAGGGCTAGCCCGCACCAGCGTCGCGTGTTCAAAACGCTCTTCTATTTTAAAGCGAGTTTCTGACGGTTTACCGTCGCTGTTTACCCGTACGATGCGTTCACCGCTTTGCAGGATATTTTTTAACAGTGGAGCCTGAACGACCTTGCAGTGAGACTGCCACTGGCCGCGAACCAGCGCCAGATAGTCTTTTTGCATGCCTTTCAGCCGTAGTTGTTCATGCAGAGAACGTAAGGCCGAACGTTTTTTGGCGACCAGCAAAACGCCAGAGGTATCGCGATCGAGGCGGTGTACTAATTCCAGAAAACGCGCTTCAGGGCGTAAAGCCCGTAACCCTTCAATCACGCCAAAACTTAAGCCACTGCCGCCATGCACGGCTGTACCTGAGGGCTTATTTAGCACCAGCAGGTAATCATCTTCATAAATAATGCACTCGGCCAACGCCGCCACTTTACCAAGACTGGCAGAAACAGGGGTTTCATCGCGTTCTGCCTGTCGAACAGGCGGAATACGAATGACATCACCATCGAGCAATTTATACTCAGGTTTGACCCGTTTCTTATTTATCCTTACCTCACCTTTTCGCAAGATACGGTAAACCATGCTTTTAGGCACACCCTTTAAGTGGGTATGTAAAAAATTATCGATGCGCTGCCCCGCTTCATCTGCGGAGATCGTCACAAATTGTACTGAAGGATTATCTGTTTTCATGATGCGCGATTCTAAATAGAGCAACCCGATAGCGCCACTTCTTTTTCTGTGCTTAACTGTGTGTCTGACTTATGAAGATATTGTTGCACTATCGAATAAGTGGGCGGGTGAGTTGGGCTATAGCATCAAACCCTGTCCGTTTTAGTGATAACAACAGAACTATCTTTATACAGACAGGTAAAGTCACCTTGCTATAACGGTATCAGCAGTGGAATAATGCTTTTGCGTTTCCCACGCGGATTTCCGATAGAACAAGGGGAAATTGCGAAATTATTAAGTTTGCCTGATGACACACACACGCAGCAATGGCGTAAGACGTAATGTGATATCAAGCAGTTAGCGGGCTGCGGATTGCAGCTTGGCCGGCAAATGGAATCAGATCTGGCGACATAATTCAGAAGCTGTTCCCTCAGTAAATGCGCTGTTTTCCATCAGGAAACACAGGCTACCGAAACATGCGTCTCTATGCAGGCGACAACCGGGAGGTTGACGTCCCTGCGATAAGCCACGAGACCATCGGTTCACTCCGGTCATGCGGTTCTTTTGTCCGCAGCTCTATCAATAATGCAAGTAAAAATAACGAGTAAGTTGAAGATGAAAAGAATGTTAATTAACGCAACTCAGCAAGAAGAGTTGCGTGTTGCCTTGGTTGATGGTCAACGGCTGTATGATTTGGATATCGAAAGTCCAGGCCATGAGCAGAAGAAAGCAAATATCTACAAAGGTAAAATCACTCGTATCGAACCCAGTCTTGAAGCGGCTTTTGTTGATTACGGCGCTGAAAGACACGGTTTCCTCCCTCTTAAAGAAATCGCCCGCGAATACTTCCCTAGCAACTATTCTTCCCACGGTCGTCCTAACATCAAAGACGTGTTACGTGAAGGTCAGGAAGTCATTGTTCAGGTAGACAAAGAAGAGCGTGGCAACAAAGGCGCGGCACTGACCACCTTTATCAGTCTGGCAGGCAGCTATCTGGTCTTAATGCCGAATAATCCTCGTGCAGGCGGTATTTCACGCCGTATCGAAGGTGACGATCGTACCGAGCTCAAAGAAGCGTTGGGATCGTTGCAACTGCCCGATGGCATGGGGCTTATTGTTCGTACCGCTGGCGTGGGCAAATCCGCTGAAGCGCTGCAATGGGATCTGGCTTTCCGTCTGAAACACTGGGACGCGATCAAAAAAGCCGCCGAAGGCCGCTCTGCACCGTTCCTGATCCATCAGGAAAGTAATGTGATCGTCCGTGCTTTCCGTGACTATCTGCGCCCGGACATTGGCGAAATCCTGATCGACAACCCAAAAATTCTCGATCTGGCGAAAGAACACATTTCTGCGCTAGGTCGCCCCGATTTCAGCAGCAAAATCAAATTGTACAGTGGCGAAATTCCGCTTTTCAGCCACTATCAAATCGAATCGCAGATCGAATCGGCTTTCCAGCGTGAAGTTCGCCTGCCGTCCGGTGGCTCTATCGTTATCGATACGACCGAAGCGCTGACAGCAATCGATATCAACTCCGCCCGTGCAACGCGCGGTGGTGATATTGAAGAAACTGCGTTCAATACCAACCTTGAAGCCGCAGACGAAATTGCCCGTCAGTTGCGCTTGCGTGACCTCGGTGGCCTGATCGTTATCGACTTCATCGATATGACACCAGTTCGTCACCAACGTGAAGTTGAAAACCGCCTGCGCGACTCTGTACGCCAGGATCGTGCACGTATTCAGATCGGCCGGATTTCCCGCTTTGGCTTGCTGGAAATGTCGCGTCAGCGTCTGAGCCCTTCGCTGGGTGAATCCAGCCACCACGTCTGCCCACGCTGTAGCGGCACAGGCACAGTTCGTGACAATGAATCACTTTCACTGTCTATTCTTCGTCTGATCGAAGAAGAAGCGCTGAAAGAAAATACCAAAGAAGTCCACGCGATTGTTCCAGTTCAGATTGCGTCTTATCTGCTGAACGAAAAGCGTGATGCCGTTAACGCCATTGAGAAACGTCAAGGCGGCGTGCGCGCGATCATCGTGCCACACGACGGTATGCAGACACCGCACTACTCCGTTGTTCGCGTCCGTAAAGGCGAAGAAAAACCGACGCTCAGCTATTTGCTGCCTCAGCGTTTGGAAACGGAAACGCAGCAGTTGCAAGACGAACAAACGATCGAGCGTAAACAGCCTGAACAACCGGCTTTAGCAACATTTAGCATGACTGAAATGCCAGAGGAAACCACGCCTCCAGTTGCCAAAGAGGCTCCTGCTGTAGCGAAAGCCACAGAGGATGCTCAACCGGGCCTCATTAGCCGTTTCCTCAGTGCCTTGAAAGGCGTATTCGCTTCTGAACCTGTTGAAAAAACAGTGGATGCTGCTGACGATAAGAAAGCAGAAGAAGAGAAATCTACTGAGGGTCAGCGGTCTGAACGTCGGAACTCACGCCGTCAGGGTAATAATCGCCGTGACCGTGGCTCACGTGAACAACGCGATGACCAGCGCCGTAATAAGCGACAAAACGAGGAAGCAGTTGTTGAAACCCGCGTTGCAGAAGATGCTGAGAAAGCTGGATCGGAAGAGCAGCCGCGTCGTGAACCACGTGCCGAGCGTCAGCGTCGTCGTCAGGATGAGCGCCGACAGGCTCCGGCTGAGGCAAAAGCACAACCAGTCATTGATGACAATGTAGCCGAGCAGGATACACCGACTCAGGTTATGCCACGCCGTCAACGCCGTCAGTTGACGCAGAAAGTACGTGTCCAGTCTGAAACTGAGCAGGATACTCTCTCTGGTAACACTGTGCCTGTTGCTGAAGCATCCGAGCAGACTCAAGCTTACGTCAAACCAAACAATGCTGCGGTAGACAATAACGAAGTCGATAGCGAGCAAAATGACGCAAATCGTGCCAACGCCGAGAATAGCGGTATGCCACGTCGTTCACGTCGCTCACCGCGTCACCTGCGCGTTAGCGGTCAACGTCGCCGTCGCTATCGTGATGAGCGTTACCCGTCTCAGTCTCCTATGCAGTTGGAATTTGCCGCCGCATCACCGGAAATGGCATCAGGAAAAGTATGGGTCAGCTATCCTCTTGTACAGACACAGCAGGCTGAAAGCCAACCACAGGACGAAAACGTTGCAGCGATTGAAACACCGCTGTTACCTGCCGTCGTTGAAGCCGCAGTGACTGCACAAGCAGATACAGTGGAATCCAACGCGGTTGAAAACGTTGCGATTATTGAAGCAGTGGTTCAGGAAGAAGTCGCTGTAACCGCAACAGCACAGTCTGCCGACGTGATTCAGGATAGCAATGTCGCAGATGTCGAGGTAAGTGCCGCAGACGAAGAAACCGTCGTCGAACCCGTTACCGAGAACACCGCTATCGATGATGCTATCGCTGCAGTTGCCGTAAGTGCCGTTGAGGAAGCAAAGGCTGCTGAAGACGTACAGATCGTTGAACCTATTGCTACTGAAAACACATTAGTTGAAGCTGTAGTGGCTGAAACTATCGTGACTGACGATGTCGCAATGGAAGCAGTTGCAGAAGACAAGCAGACGGACAACATCGCTGATACAACCGAGAAAGCAGATGTGACAGAACCTGTTTCTACTCCGGCGGTTTCCGCAGTTCAGGAAATTAGCGCAACACTGAGCGTTCAGGATAAGCCTGTAACCACGACCAACGAACAGCAGATTGCGGAAGAGCCGGTATTGAGCGAAACAAAAGCAGCTGCGGTTGCTGATGTTGATCAGCCTCGTTATAAGCTCCATGCGACAGCACCAATGACTAAAGCGCCAGCGCCGGCATACCATGCTGAGCCTGCTCGACACAGTGATTGGGTACGTCCAGACTATCCGTTCTTAGGAAAAGGTTCGGCAGGCGGTCATGCGGCAGTTAACCAATCAACTGCACCAGCAACCAAACCTACACCCGTCAGCGAGTAATTCTGGCTTCTATAGATAAACACCCGCCAATTGGCGGGTGTTTTTTTATTCAGAAACTGTCGTTAGCCTAAAAAGCTCAACGTCTTAATATCTACGCTGTCTGTTTTGCCATCCAGTTCCACCAAGAAGCGTTTAAAGTGCTCACTCTGCCCATGTGATGCCACAGCATCTTGATTCTTCCAACGCTCGAAGAACACAAACAAACCCGGTTTATCCACAACTTCATGCAGATCATACTGCACATTGCCTACTTCCTGTCGGCTTGGCGATACCAACCGTTTTAGCGTTTCAGTAACATCTGCAATGAACTCTGCTTTTGCCTGAATAGTGGCCACAATACGAATTTCCATATACATCCCTTATTTATCAATGAAAAGATAATGCTATCAAATGCCAATCCACGGTTAATTTCAAGCATTCATCAACAAACGGATGCATTCAAATGGCTTTACGCTTATCCTTATCCCCCGCCGTATCAGTCCCAAAACCAACCGAAAGATGCTGTTTTTCTACTGACCGCCGGAGCGCAATTCCATGACCGCACAGCCCACTATTCTTAAAATCCGTCGCCCTGACGATTGGCACATTCACCTGCGTGACGATCGGATGCTGGAAACCGTTCTCCCCTATACCAGTCGTTTCTTTGGCCGTGCGATTGTTATGCCTAACCTGACGCCGCCGATTACCAGCGTAGCCAGCGCTATCGCGTATCGTCAGCGTATTTTAGCCGCGGTCCCGCAGGGTGATGATTTTCATCCGCTGATGACGTGCTACCTGACCGATGCGCTTGATGCTAACGAAGTCGTGAGTGGTTTTGAGCAAGGCGTTTTTACCGCGGCCAAACTCTATCCAGCCAACGCCACAACGAACTCCAGCCATGGGGTGACCAGCATCGCCAATATTTTCGGCATTCTGGAACAAATGCAGAAAATTGGCATGCCGTTACTCATCCACGGTGAAGTTACCGATTCCGCCGTGGATATTTTCGATCGGGAAGCACGCTTCATCGAAACCGTGCTGGAACCATTACGCCAACAGTTCCCTGAACTGAAAGTCGTCCTTGAGCACATTACAACGAAAGAAGCCGCACAGTATGTTGTTGACGGTAATGATTACCTCGCCGCAACCATTACGCCGCAGCACCTGATGTTTAATCGCAATCATATGCTGGTTGGTGGCGTTCGTCCTCACCTGTATTGCCTGCCTATCTTAAAACGCAATACGCATCAGCAGGCGCTACGTGAAGCCGTCGCCAGCGGCTGTGACCGGCTTTTCCTCGGCACGGACTCCGCACCGCATGCCAAACACAGAAAAGAGTCCAGCTGCGGCTGTGCCGGTGTGTTCAATGCTCAGGCGGCATTAAGTACATACGCCACCGTTTTTGAAGAAATGAACGCGTTGGATAAACTCGAAGCATTCTGCTCCCTAAACGGCCCGCGTTTTTATGGCCTGCCGGTGAACGACAGTTGGATTGAGCTTCACCGTGAAACCGTCACATTCCCAGAAGAAATCCCTCTCGGCGACGAGTCGCTAATCCCCTTCCTCGCCGGACAAAGCCTCAACTGGTCAGTCCGTTAGTCGACAAGCCCAACCGCATTATGCCGATGGGCTAAATTTTATTGCGCGTCTTGTTCTCCACTTGCAATGGCTGTATAAATAAACAGTTTAAAGTTTGGAGGTCAGCATGCGCGTAGAAATCACTCTTGCAAAGACAACGCCTTTACCCGTCGGTGCCATCGACGCGCTCAGGCATGAGTTGGAAAAACGTATTCATAAAATTTATCCCGATACCCCCATTCAGGTTCGTTATACATCCGCAAACAGCCTGACGGTAATGGGAGCTGGCAAAGAGGACAAAGATCGTATCTCTGAAATCTTGCAGGAAACGTGGGAAAGTGCCGATGACTGGTTTACGGCAGAGTAATCTAAAGCTTGAAAGATAACGAAGATATAGGCTGTAATGGCAGTTTAAAGCGGCATTTCGCCATGTGCTATGACCGAGGGTATCTGTTATGACGGTAGAAAAACCAGAAGAGGCAATGACATTCGGGGAATTGCTGGAGCTGATTGGCGAGCAACAACGCAAGATCGATGCTCTGGAACTCGCCTTTTCATCCCTGGCATTCTGCCTTGATGAGAAAGCAAATAAGCTGATGATTCACAATCTGACACTGGAATCTCAAAATGAAAATCGGGATCCAGCAATGAAGAAATACCTTACCCGACTTGCTGCCGCATTAGAGAAAAATTCGGGGCCTGCTGTAGAATAATGTTCGATTGCCCTGTAACAACACCTTCGGGATGAAAGCCTATTCGTCCCGATATTTTATCTGACGCATCGCTTATCCCTTAGTCATACCTGCATGTCTAATGTGTTTTACGAAAAATTGAAAATATTTCCAATAAATTAAATAAGCCACAGTATACTGATAATGCTTGTTTAAAAATAATGATCCACCTGAAGCCTCGTTAGTCACTCATGTTAGTAACTAGTCAATAAGGGGTATTTATGGATAGAAAAAATGAAGTTATTCAGACACATCCTCTTGTAGGTTGGGACATCAGCACCGTTGACAGTTATGACGCCATGATGATCCGTTTGCACTACTTATCCACCTCGGACCAAGCACCAGATGAAGCACATGTAGACCGGACGCTCTGGCTAACGACAGATGTTGCAAGGCAGTTGATACACATACTCGAAGCCGGTATTGCAAAAATCGAATCAACAGACTGTGACGCCAGTGATTATCGAAAACATTAGTAATTGATAACGTTATTAATATTATATTCAATACCCAATGATTTACGTTAATGACAATTGTTAAAATAACAACACCGCCTTATTGGCGGTGTTGTTATTTTAGGTTTGTTCTCATTTCTTTTTATAGCATATATAGACTACGTCACACTCGCCTGATTTTATACCAATAATCACCCGCTACATAATTATTCAACTAATCGAGTGTCTTTCCGGCACAATTAATTTAATTAGCCGCCATCTTTATTCATCTTTCACCTGAAAACAGGTATCAGAAATATCTATTTCTAGTAAAGATCTTCCATAACCAAACTGAATAAATTATGAATTTAAATTCAAAAAAATTGTTCATGTTTATGATAATGTTACAATTTGAAAGTTTATATTGATTTTATGTTTCTTCCTGTTAAATTTCGCCGAATTGACTGCGTTACCGATCTGATAAGGAGTTATCACCATGCTTTGGCGTAATACCTCTTCTCGTTATGGCCATATCAGCATTCTGTTGCACTGGATTGCAGCGTTAACCGTTTATGGCATGTTCGCTTTAGGGCTGTGGATGGTCACATTAGGGTACTACAATATTTGGTATCACCGTGCCCCAGAGATTCACAAAGCGATTGGCGTGCTGTTCTTTGCCATCTTAATCTTTCGCGTGGTGTGGCGTTTTATCTCCCCACCGCCTCCGGCGTTGAAAAGTTACTCCACATTAACCCGCGTCAGCGCGATGCTGGCTCATATTGCACTTTATGTCATTCTTTTCGCCATTCTCATTAGTGGATATCTCATTTCCACTGCCGAAGGGCATTCCATCTCAGTTTTTGGCTGGTTTTCTATTCCGGCCATTGTCAGCGGCTTGACGGATCAGGCCGATATAGCAGGCGACGTGCATCTTTATCTTGCATGGGCGGTGGTTGCCTTATCAGCGCTGCACGGTTTAGCCGCATTAAAACACCACTTTATCGATGGTGATAACACGTTGAAACGGATGTTGGGTCGCAACGTTCCTTAACTTTCTGGATTTATGGAGAAATACCAATGCTGAAGAAAACACTACTGAGCCTGACTGCAGTATCCATGCTTACCTCTGCCGGTTCCGCACTGTCAGCAGAGTACAAGTTCGATAAAGAAGGCCAGCACGCGTTTATCGAATTCCGCATTAAACACCTCGGTTATAGCTGGCTTTACGGCAGCTTTAACGACTTCGATGGCGCTTTTACCTTTGATGAGAAAAACCCATCAGCGGATAAAGTGAATGTCACTATCAACACCAACAGCGTTGACACTAACCACGCTGAACGTGACAAGCACCTTCGCAGTGCAGAATTTTTAAACGTTACCAAGCATCCGCAGGCAACGTTTACGTCCACTGAAGTGAAGAAAGATGGCGAAGATTACGATATTACCGGCAACCTGACCTTAAATGGCGTCACCAAGCCCGTTAAGCTGGATGCCAAACTCATTGGTCAGGGTGATGATCCTTGGGGTAACTATCGTGCAGGATTCCAAGCCGAAGGCACTATCAAGCTGAAAGACTTCAACATTACAACCGATTTGGGTCCAGCTTCACAGGATGTAGAATTGATTATTGCCGTTGAAGGCGTTCGCCAGAAATAAGGCGGCACTGCGCATCAACAATACACAGCCCTTTCCGTTGGAAAGGGCTTTTATATTGCACGATAAGCCGTTGGCTATTTAGCCTTATCTTTTGCTGCGGGTACCGGAATGTGCAACGTTGACTGCAATAACCCTTTGGATTTATTGAAGATTTTCATCCCATTTTCACGCCCGCTGCGTATCGCTCTTTGTTCTTCCAGCGGCAGCTTCATCTCTTCCTGACACGGCGTGCTACAGCAACCTTCGTATTTTTCAGCACAGCTCGGACATTGGATAAACAGAAGATGGCATCCTTCATTACGGCAGTTAGTGTGACTGTCACACGATACTCCGCACTGATGGCAATGCGCGATAACGTCATCAGAGATACGCTCTCCCATTCGCTCATCAAACACGAAATTCTTGCCGATAAACTTCAGCGGTAGCCCTTGAGCTTTAGCCTGGCGAGCATATTCAATGATACCGCCCTCTACGTGATACACGTTTTTAAAACCGTGATGCAGCATGTAGGCGCTGGCCTTTTCGCAGCGGATACCGCCCGTGCAGTACATGACAATATTTTTATCACGCGCCTCATCCAGCATATCCACGGCCATCGGTAACTGCTCACGAAAAGTATCCGACGGTACTTCCAGCGCATTCTCGAAATGTCCGACTTCGTATTCGTAATGATTACGCATATCGACGAATACGGTATCAGGATCGTCGGCCATCGCATTAACCTGATCGGCTTTCAGGTATTGCCCGACATTCGCTGGGTTAAAGGTAGGATCGTCAATGCCATCGGCAACAATCCGTTCGCGTACTTTCATACGCAATACCCAGAACGATTTCCCGTCATCTTCCAAAGCGATATTTAAGCGAATCTGATCGAGTGCCGGATGCGCACTGAACAATGCGGCTTTAAAGGCATCGAACTGATTATTGGGCACGCTGATTTGGGCATTAATCCCTTCAGTAGCAATATAAATGCGCCCGAAGACCTTATATTGCTCAAGCTGAATATACAGACGATCGCGAAAGGCTTTTGGATCGTCAATCATAAAATATTTATAGAAGGAAACTGTGGTACGCGGCTCGGTTTCCGCAAGCATACGCGCCTTCAGTTCCTCATTAGAAATTCGGTTATGTAACACTGGCATGGTGTACGTTCCTGTCTTCATTGAGGTTAGCGTGTGACGTTTATCATCGAGCTATGGCTCGACATACTGAATCGCCCGGCATCATACCTGATAGCGCCAAGCCTGTCAGGGCATGAAATGGATAGCGCAACGACAAAGAGTGATCTACCGTAAACCCATGATCTTACCGTAAACCAATAGCTTCTGGGATTCATTTTCGCTTTCATGAAGCACCATCATCGAAGGATTTGTCATTATGAGTCAGCTTTTCTCTCCCGTATCGCTCGGTAAACTCGAACTGCCCAACCGAATTATCATTGCACCTATGTGTCAGTATTCAGCTGAGGACGGCAAGGCAACAGCCTGGCATACCATGCATTTAGGTAATCTGTCACATTCTGGAGCAGGGCTACTTATTATTGAGGCGACCGCAGTCTCACCAGAAGGGCGGATTTCCCCGCACGACCTTGGTTTGTGGGATGACGCGACCGAACACGCTCTTGCTGGTGCGATTCACGCGGTAAAAACCTATTCTGCCATACCTCTCGGCATACAGTTGGGGCATGCAGGTCGCAAAGCATCAACAGGCGTTCCGTGGAGCGGGCGGGCATTTCTGCGCCCGGAACAGGGGGGGTGGCAAACTATCGCACCATCGGCTGTTCCTTATAACGCCAGCGATGCGACACCACAGGCCATGTCAGAACCGCAAATCCGTGCGCTAATTGACTCGTTCGTTGACTCCGCTAAACGTGCGGACCGTCTGGGCTTTGACCTGATAGAGATTCACGCGGCTCACGGCTATTTACTGCACCAGTTCCTTTCACCGCTGACAAATCAGCGCACAGATCGCTATGGCAGCTCGCTTCAGAATCGTATGCGTCTGGTCATTGAAATTTACCGCGCGATACGCGACGTTTTCCCTGCACATAAAGCCGTCGGCGTGCGTATTTCTGCAACAGATGGTGTGAAAGAAGGCTGGGATCTGGAACAATCTGTACAGCTCAGTAAAGCGCTACACGAATTAGGCTGCGACTTCATCCATGTTTCCAGCGGCGGGCTATCGCCGTTACAACAGATTCATCCTGCACCTAATTATCAGGTGCCGTATGCGCAGCGAATTAAGCAAGAGGTTGGTATTACGACCATCGCTGTTGGATTGATCACCGAACCGGAACAGGCTGAAGCGATCGTTGCAACCGGTGAGGCAGACGCTATCGGGCTGGCTCGCGCTATACTTTTCGATCCACGCTGGCCGTGGCATGCCGCCGCCCGACTGGGCGCACAAGTATCTGCTCCCCCACAGTACTGGCGCAGCGAGCCACGTTACGCCAGAGGTATTTTCAAACAATAGCGATAAGTATGATGTGCCAGGCGACCCAATCAGGGTCGCCGCGTCCCTCTCTCAGCATGCGGCATGCCACCAAATGTCAAAACTCATTCTCTGGGAATGATACGATTAAGACCGTTTTTTGCATAAAAATCAGCCAATAAGGCGGCGATAATTTGTTTTATTGGCAAAGCACCGCAATAATCTATCTTGCAGTTAGTCATTAAATCGATTTTTTTAACGGTTCGCGTGCTGACCAGCACCAAAATGTTGATACTGAGGCCATGACCCAAATCCCTTCTTTTAATCGTTCATTGCTACATCCGCGCTACTGGCTCACCTGGTTGGGCATCGGTATCCTTTACCTGATCGTTTTGCTGCCCTACCCCGTTATTTATCGTATCGGTACTGCGCTCGGCTGTCTGGCTATACACCTGCTACCAAAGCGCGTCAAGATCGCCACTCGCAACCTTGAACTGTGTTTCCCCGACATGCCACAGGCCGAGCGTGATGTATTAGTTAGGAAGAATTTTGAATCGGTCGGCATGGGCGTAGTTGAAACAGGTATGGCCTGGTTTTGGCCAAATTGGCGTCTCGAACGCTGGTTTACGGTTACAGGCCTTGAGCACATACGCCCTGAGAACGAGCGGGAGCAAGGCGTATTACTGATCGGGCTACATTTTTTAACGTTGGAACTCGGTGCGCGCGTTTTTGGGATGCACAATCCGGGAATCGGCGTGTATCGTCCGAATGATAACAAGCTGATTGACTGGTTACAGACATGGGGAAGACTGCGTTCCAATAAATCCATGCTGGACCGGAAAGATCTTAAGGGCATGATACGCGCCCTCAAACAGGGTGACATCATCTGGTATGCCCCAGATCATGATTATGGCCCGCGCAGTAGCGTATTCGCCCCGTTGTTTGCCGTAGACACCGCGGCAACCACCCGCGGGAGCTATATGCTGATAAAAACGGCGCTTCCGGCAATCATCCCATTTGTGCCACGCCGACTGCCCGAAGGAAAAGGTTATGAATTACTGATTCAGCCTGCTGAACAGGGTGCACCTGTAGATAATGAAACCGTGACCGCTGCCTGGATGAACAAGATTGTTGAAAAGAATATTCTGTTCGCCCCGGATCAATACATGTGGCTACATCGCCGTTTCAAAACCCGCCCAGAAGGTGAACCGTACCTTTATTAACGAATGTACTCCTGTAGTTTCAGGCATTGCGACACCTTATGACAGACGAAAAAAAGCAACGGCATTGATTGCCGTTGCTTTATCTTTCACACCACTAATTTTCTATACTACAAGCAGTTAGCTTTTGATATGAGGTGCGGGAAGTTTTTGGTAAGACTCAACCCACGCAGCATACGCTTCCGGTTTTTGCCACACATGGTAGTGCAAGCGCGAGATCGTAACGGGATCGCTAAGCAATGCCAGACGCTGATTATTGCTCACCTCTTCTGGCTTACGACTCAAGGCATCACGCACATTTTGCTCACGTACGTCTTCAATTGCCTGGCTGAAGCGATGACGGGCCGTTGCCATTGCACTGGCAAGGGCGTTAACTGACGGATCAAAGACAGCCTGCATAAACCCGTTATCGAGTCTACGTTGGTGGTTCAATCGGCAATATTCATCCGTAGCGACCAGTTCGCGTGGCGGATTAAACTCTTCAGGGATCATCAACAGCTTCGCACGCTTACAGCCCAAACCCAATGCTGCACGGCTCGAATAAACCGATACGAACGGCGACAGAATCAGTGAGAAGACAATCGGTGACAGCCACCATAAGAAGCGCAGATCCAACCATGCCATGCCAATCGCCCAGACCAGTCCGAGAATCAGCTGGGAACCATGGCGCACAAATGCTTCGCTCCACGGTGTCGCATCATCGTCACGCTGTGGAGAATTCCACTGTACTGACCAGCCGAGAAACGCACTGACTACAAACACCGTGTGGAACAGCATACGAACCGGTGCCAGCAGAACCGAGAACAGCATTTCCAGCAACAGAGAAAGGAAGACTCGGACAGCGCCGCCGTACTCTTTTGCTCCTTTCGCCCACACAAGAATCACGCTCAATAATTTTGGCAAGAACAGCAAGACTAATGTCGTTGAAAAGAGTGCGATAGCCAGTTCCGGCCGCCACTGTGGCCAGACGGGGAACAGCTGTCGAGGCTGCAAGAAGTATTGTGGTTCCATCAGCGTATGCACAACCTGTAAAGCTGTAGAGAGCACCAGGAACATAAACCACAGCGGTGCAGACAGATAAGACATCACACCAGTAAGGAAAACAGCACGGTGAACCGGATGCATGCCTTTCACCAGGAACAACCGGAAATTCATCAGGTTACCATGGCACCAGCGGCGGTCACGTTTCAGTTCATCCAACAGGTTAGGCGGCAGCTCTTCATAACTTCCCGGCAGGTCGTATGCGATCCACACTCCCCATCCTGCACGACGCATCAGCGCCGCTTCAACGAAGTCGTGAGACAGAATCGCACCAGCAAACGAACCTTCACCCGGCAGCGGTGCCAAGGCACAGTGCTCGATGAACGGTTTAACGCGGATAATCGCGTTATGCCCCCAGTAATGCGACTCACCCAGTTGCCAAAAATGCAGGCCAGCGGTGAACAACGGGCCGTAAACACGCGTTGCAAACTGCTGGCAGCGTGCATACAGCGTATCCATGCCAGAGGCTTTCGGCGAGGACTGGATGATACCGGCGTTCGGGTTCGCTTCCATCAGTCTGACCAAAGACGTCAGACATTCACCGCTCATTACGCTATCGGCATCCAGTATCACCATATAGCTATACTGATTACCCCAGCGGCGGCAGAAGTCATCGATATTGCCGCTCTTACGTTTGACGCGACGACGGCGACGGCGATAGAAGATACGCCCTGCTCCACCAACATCACGGCACAGTTCCATCCAGGCTTTTTGCTCTGCTACGCAGATATCGGGATCATTACTGTCACTCAGGACGTAAATATCAAAATGCTCAAGGTTGCCCGTCGCTTCAACTGATTCATACGTCGCACGTAATCCCGCAAACACGCGTTCTACGTCTTCGTTACAAATCGGCATGATTAACGCCGTGCGATGCTCGGGATTCAGCGCCTCGTTACCCACCGTCGTGGAAGAGATACTGTATTTGTCTCGACCAATCAGCAGTTGCAGGAACCCCATCAGCGCGGTCCAGAACCCAGCCGACACCCAACAGAACAGCACCGCAAACAGAACGAGTATGCCGCTTTGTAACACATAAGGCAGCAACTGCATCACCGAGCGCGTCCAAGGCTGACCCGCCATTTCAAACGGATCGATCAGCGCCCACCCCTGATAAGGCAGGATGGTTTTCATATACCAGGTTGCGATCGCCGTCTGGAACAGCGTCAACGCCAGCAGAATATAGCGGCGGATTGTCCCCACCAGACGCCAGCGGTTTTCGGAAATTTTCTCTTCTGGGCTGTAATGAGGACGAGGCGGTACGGTACGGCCCAGCAGACTTTCCCACCAGCGAATCAGTGGGTTCGTCCGCCAAACATCAGGGAACATAGAGGCACGGGTAATGACGGGCATCGCTTTTAATGCCGTCCGCCCTTCCCTGTCTGTTCCGAGCTGCTTACCGCTGGCCAGGCCATCAGCCCAAGCCATTTCAAGACGAGCCTGCACGGAATGCAACGCTGCATCCTCTTCAGACTGAACATTGACTTGGCTACCTTCAGACAAGGCCTGATGCAAAACGGCCTGATCGTTCCAGGCCGCTTGCGGTAATTTTTCGCGAAGAACCTCTGCCTGCGGAGCAGGCAGAGGAAGTTTCTCAATGTAATCGAGAGAAGAAGTTGACTTATTCATTAGCAGGCAGCTGATTGCTCCAGGTTTCAGTCAATGTCGTCTCGCCATTAACCAACGCAGCTCTCATTTCAGTCGGCTGTTTCGCATCCTTCACACGCAAACGCAGCGTCAGACGCCAGCCATGAGTTACCGGGTTATAGCGAACATTATTTTCTACAATCTCGCCGTTGTCGCCAATGCTGACCTGAGAGACTACCGGCGCGTTCTCATCCAACTCTTTTAAATTCGGTCCAACAAAATCCACAATGTAAGCGATCGTGCCGTCAGGCTGGCGGATCAGGTTAGATTGTTTAACATCACCGGCAGAACGGCGAGTTTGTTGAACATAGGCAATGTTCGGGGAGTGCAGTTGATCTTCGTCGCGCGTAAAGTGCAGACGATATTTGATATCCAACGGTTTGCCCGTTTCAGGCAACACATCCGGCGTCCAGAAGGCAACGATGTTGTCATTGGTTTCATCCGCGGTAGGGATTTCAACCAGTTCAACTTTCCCTTTGCCCCATTCGCCTTTCGGCTCAATCCAGCCGCTTGGACGCAGATCGTAACGGTCGTCAAGATCTTCGTAGGCAGCGAAATCACGGCCACGCTGTAGCAGACCAAACCCTTTCGGATTTTCTACCGCATACGTGCTCACGGACAGATGCTTAGGATTATTCAGCGGACGCCAAATCCATTCGCCATTACCGGCATGGATTGACAGACCGTTAGAGTCGTTCAGCGCTGGACGATAATTCAGCGTTGGTGACGGCTGGTTCGGCCCAAACAGATACATACTGGTCAGCGGAGCGATACCCAGCTTGCCCACTTTATCACGCAGGAAGACTTTAGCCTGAACATCTACGACGCTGTCACGACCTGGATAAACGGTAAAACGGTAAGCCCCTGCGGCACGCGGCGAATCCAACAGCGCATAAATCACCAGGTGTTTATCATTTTGTTTTGGACGTTCAATCCAGAACTCACGGAAGCGCGGGAACTCTTCACCAGAAGGCAAAGCCGTATCGATAGCCAGACCACGGGCTGACAAGCCATAAATCTGGCCTTTACCTACCACACGGAAATAACTAGCACCCAGCATGCTGACGATTTCATCGTTCTTATCTGCTTTATTGATCGGATAGAGAACTTTAAAACCAGCAAAGCCGAGATTTTTAACCGTTTCAGGATCGTGATTAACGGAACCAAAATCAAAATACTCAGGAGAGTATTTAATCTCATCAACCGTTGTCGCCGTCACTTCATTAATTTTTACCGGCGTATCGAAATACATGCCCTGATGGTAAAACTGGAGCTTAAAAGGCGTCTGTACATTATTCCAGTATGATTTATCGTTATTGAAACGAATCTGCTGATAGTCCGCAAATTTCATATCACGGAATTGCGCAGGCAGATTACTTTTCGGCGCTTCAAAACCCTTTTGTGCCAGCTTTTCAGCCTGCTGTGCCACATCATCAATAGAAAATGCCCAAGCAGGCACTGCGCTTACAGACAGCATAACGGCGGCGGACAGCCAGCGAAGGCTAGCAACCCGCTGTTTAAACCCAAATTTATTATCCAGCACAGCTCCCCCTGTTGGTGTGCTTCAATCAACTAAAATCCATATTAATGGATAAGTTAGCTTTCCGACAACTTGATAAAGATATTGTTCATCATAATAGGTCAGCGTTTAAACAACGAGAACGATAAAGCATGATAAACCGGGTTGTAAAAATGGAAAACAGCCACGGACTATAGCGAATATCGACCTGCGCGTGCGTAGGATTATTCCGTTTACGCCCGCGCCATTTCCTTTGCCCCACCGATAAAAACCGTAACGGATAGCGACGACAGTTCACATGACGTGTGAGGTCGGGTGGATATAAACATTTGTGTAACAATGCCAGGGCAAGTAAAGTACACTCCTTGGCTGAACCCGGTATTATTGAATTAAGACTGCTATGCTTTTGTCCGCGCTACGACGGCGAAGTTTCCCAGCCTGGGTCGGCATCTTCGCTATTTTGACCATTTTCATTGCCCCAGTGATTTCACAAACACTGGTGCTTCATGGGGTCCATACTCATGAAAATGGTGCAAACCCGCATAGTTCGACTACACATAGCACTGCTGCACATAGTACTGCTGTAGATACGACCAGCGCGCATGATACAACAGCGTCCACCAGCCACAGCGGCAGTATAACCGAACCACATCATAATCATACCGGACATGAGATGTCCGGGCACCACGCGACGCAATCACACCATTCTCCCTCATCACCGTCCATGGTGATGGATCATGCCGCTTGCGGTTATTGCGTACTCTTTTCGTATACGCCAGCGTTGTTCGCAACAGGATCTCTCAATCCCATACTGACCGCATCTTTATCTGAAGCGCTGGTTATTCACTTTATCTCCCGCATTGTCCTTCCTGAACGTTATGCTTCCCCTGTAGTCCGCGCCCCGCCTTTCTGAATCACGCATCATCATGCTTATGTGCATTTATAACGCATCGCGCTATACCCTTTCAGGTGTGGCGTTTGATCATTTTTTTGCTAAGTGATTTCAGAGGGTTCTATGTCACACCCTAATCAGGCATCAGCCACTGCTGCCGCCTCTGGCGCGCGCCCAGCCGGAGAAACGGCGTCGGATAAACGCGCAATGGATAACGTATCGCCACGTGCTGCAATCGTTGCCCTGTTCATCCGTCTTCATTTTTATATCGGTATTTTTGTCGGTCCTTTTATTTTTGTCGCCGCTCTCACAGGGACGCTATATGTCCTTACGCCGCAGATTGAAAATCGGCTGTATTCACACCAGCTTTTCACGGAAAGTCAGGGGACGACGCACTCTCTGGCGGATCAAATCCATGCTGCACAGGCGGGGCTCGCTCACCATCAGGATGCAAAATTACTTGCGATACGTCCTGCACCTGCCGCCGGGGAAACCACCCGCGTCATGTTTGCCTTGCCGGAATTGGGGCCATCAGAAAGTCGCGCCGTTTTCATCGATCCCGTTTCGCTGGAAAATCGCGGCAGTGAGATTGTTTACGGCACCAGCGGCATTCTGCCCTTCCGTACCTGGCTTGATTACCTGCACCGCGGGCTGCTGTTAGGCGATGTCGGGCGTAATTACAGCGAGCTGGCAGCATCCTGGCTGTGGGTTGCGGCACTGGGCGGCATTGTTATCTGGTGGTCAACCCGACACCTGTCATCAGCGACCAGACGGCAGAAATTGAAGAATAGCCAGACAACGACAGCAAAGACGCAGCGTCTGCGCCACTGGCACGCCACGATGGGGCTGACCCTTGTGCTGGGTTTGCTCTTTTTCTCCGTAACGGGGTTAACCTGGTCGCAATGGGCGGGAAGCAACATTTCTGTCGCGCGTACCGCGCTAGGGTGGCAGACTCCATCGGTGAACACGCAGTTGCCCGCACCGATGTCTCATCACGATATGATGCACGGTCACGATATGGCGGCGATGGCTACGGATGAACATGCTGAACACCATGCGTCAATGCCAATGGGGGATGCTGAAGCCTATTCACCGGCGTTATTTGATGAGGTGCTGGCTGCCGCACGTCATGCTGGGATTGATGCCAATAAAATCGAAATCCGCCCTGCCACCAAGCCGCACCGTGCCTGGACCGTCAGTGAGATCGATCGTTCCTGGCCAACGCAGGTTGATGCCGTGTCGGTTAATCCAGATACGCTGGAGATTATAGACAAAACCGATTTCAACACCTTCCCGCTTGCTGCCAAACTCACCCGCTGGGGAGTGGATGCACACATGGGCGTGTTGTTCGGTTTACCCAATCAGCTCATCCTCGCGGCATTTGGTCTTGGGCTCTGCACGATGATTGTATGGAGTTATCGGATGTGGTGGATACGTCGTCCAAAATCTCGCCATGACGCTAATCCGGTCAACACGCTGACCGCGGCCTTATTACTGGTCCCAGTCTTTCACCGCGTGCTGATTGCGCTTATTACGCTACTACTGGCCGTAAGCTTGCCCGTTATGGGGATCAGCCTGCTCATCTTCCTGCTCATTGATGTTATTCGGTGGTATATGAATCACCCTAAGCAGTAATGCCAGTCAGTTAAGCAACTGACTGGCTGTTTTTCTTCGCTTTTCGATATTTATAAGGCCTTTCTTTCACCACTCTCGGGAAGGTTCTTTCTCTTCTTATCGGCAGCTTCACCATCTGTCCCATACTCTCCAGATCTCGCAGTAGTTCAGGGATACGACCCGGCGATGCACCCTGAAGCGTCATCAACATCCTCATGACCAGCCCGCAGGATTCTGAGAAGCTCAGCTGATTTGGCCAGTAACCTTTCAGTTGACTGGCCATTTTAATCATCTGATATCTCACGAGATTATACGCCAGCAGCACACCCCATAACTCCTGCTCCACAAGTTCCGGTTTTTTGCTTCTCAGTGTCAGTCTGCTCAGTTGCATTGTCTGTTTGATTTCACGGTAACCCAACTCGATTTCCCAACGGTGACTGTAAAGCTCAACCATTTCACCTCCCGGATAACGCATGCCATCAGTCATCGAAGTCAGTAACTGATAGATTTTTCCTTTACGGCTATAGGTCAGTAATCGGGCTGTCACTTCTGTACTCAGTCCCGGCCATTTTTTGCGGGATTGTGGCGTAGTTTTCAACTGTACCAGATGATCGCCTTTTCCCAGTTTCCGGACCTCCTCGTAACGGGTACCTTTCTTAAGCGGTATCATCCAGTGTCGGTGTTCTCCCGCACGCTTTAAGCATTCAGCAACCCTAATGAGTAATACCCTTTATCGAGCAGCGTCAGCGTATTATCTGCGGTCTGGTCTATCAGTTGCTCAGCCAGTAGGGTATATTCGCTGTCTTTCATCGTACCGAAGGCTGCTGCGGTTATCAGATGGCTGGTCAGCTCCATCTGACAGACCATTTTGACCTGCGGGTAGGGTGCCAGGTTGGCCGCAGTAAGTCTGGCGCGGGAAGGCGGTATCATTTTCAGGTGTTTCCTGTGTGCGCCAGACGACGCCATCCATCGCCAGTAACGTCAATCCACACCAGTGGGGATGCGCCACAGCGTTGTGCCACAAGTGAGCGGTGTGCGTGAACACCCGTCGAACGGCGTCACTTCCGAGCCGCTGTCAGTATGGATAACCGCGCTGGGAGCAACAAAGGGACGGTTACCGGGCAGCATAATATCCAGCCGATTGACAATCTGATGAAGCGGCTCCTTACGTTCAAGCGCCATGCCGACAACGCACCAGACCATCATTTCGAGAGGAAGACGGCGTTTACGCAGGGTGACCACGCCGGACTCAGCAAGGCAACGGGCAATAAGTTCTGGGTCAAGAAAGTCGCCAAGAGAAGTCAAAGGATTACGGGTCGAATCGTAACGTGAAACGAGGTCGATGGCCTGAGAGATACGCATAAAAAATCCGGAAATGAAGAACACTTCCGGATTCTTACACAGCTATTGGATCGTTCAACTGATCCTTAACTGATCAGCATTACACCCTAAGCAGGCCATCGCTAAACACTGATTTTCGTACTGCCATCATTGCCCGACACGGCAATAAAAAACCGCCATTGTGCTACACAATTTGTGCACACAATGGCGGTCAATCAGCAATACCAGTTAACGACAAGACGTTAGAACGTGGTCCAGTCTGCTAACTCACCTTTGGCTGCTGTTTTTTCTGTACGGCCATGTTTAGGGGCAGCCAACGCAGGCGTTTCTACTTTTCTATTTAACGCTGCACTTTTATACGATGCCCCAAGATTAAATACGCTAACCGTACGCGCAAGGCTATTCGCCTGATCCTGTAAAGAGAGCGCAGCGGCGGCAGATTCTTCAACCAACGCCGCATTTTGCTGGGTCGTTGTATCAATCTGTCCAACGGCTAGGTTGATTTGGTTGATCCCATCACTTTGCTCACGGCTGGCCTGCGCAATTTCGCTGATGATTCCCGTTACGCCCTGCACATTCGTCACCAACGAGTTCATCGTGACGCCGGTTTTTTCTACCAACCCCATGCCATCCTGCACTTTCTTGAACGAGTCATCGATAAGTTCTTTGATTTCTTTTGCCGCCGTAGCGCTTCGCTGAGCCAGCGCGCGTACCTCACTGGCGACAACGGCAAACCCTCTGCCCTGTTCACCGGCACGTGCCGCTTCAACGGCCGCGTTCAGCGCCAGAATGTTAGTTTGGAATGCAATGCCATCAATCACGCCGATAATTTCCGCCATACGCTGTGACGAATCACGGATACCGCGCATTTCCTGCGTGACTGTTTCCATCATGATACCGCTTTTTTTCACGGTTTCAGACGCGCTAGCCGCAAGGTCTGTCGCCTGCGTCGTATTATCGGCGGTATTTCTTATCGTCGACGTCAATTGTTCCATCGATGACGCCGTTTCTTCCAGCGAGCTGGCCTGTTCTTCCGTGCGGGCAGATAAATCCTGGTTCCCCGCAGCAATTTGCGATGCAGCGCTGGAGATCGTTTCTGCCCCGTCACGTACCTGGCTGACAATCTGCCTTAAGCTGCTGTTCATATTATTCAAGGCGGATAACAGCTGGCCGGTTTCATCTTTACGATCGGTGTAAATTTCAGAAGTCAGATCGCCTTTCGCGACATTTTCGGCAACCCCCAGCGCTTCCTTTATCGGCTGAGTGACGCTGCGGGTAATCAACGAAGCAATGATCAATCCGGCCAGCGCACTGATGATAATGATCGTGGCGAGAACCATCAGTGCGTTTTTATAACTGTCACCCACCTCTCGCGCTGAGGATGACATTTTGTCATCCTGTACGTCGATGAACTCATGAACTTTGCTGGTGTATTTCGCCTGAGTAACACGCGTTACGTTGAAGTATTCTTCCGCAGCGGCGTCGGTATTTCCTGCCGAAACCAGTGAAGAGAGCTTATTCGCGGAGCCGAGGAAATCACGGCGAATGTCGCCAATATCACGCAGTATCGCAACGGATTTATCGTCGCTTACCGATTGGTTCAAATACTCCATGAGTTCAGATATCGTTCCTGAACGCTCTTTGTTCAGCGCCAACTGTTTGTTAATTTCGCTTTCTGATTTCAGTAGTAGAAGCAGCTGCTGGTTATTGAGGTAATTATTCAGCTCATCAATGAGCTTGTTACTTTTGACGGTGAGTGGGTAATTTTGCGAAACAATCTCATCCATTTTTTCGTGAAAATCACTTAGCTTTGAGATGGCAACACTACCAATTACCAAAAGCATTAATACCAAAAAAGAAAACCCCGCCCCTAATCGATATCCTATACGCCATTTGGACAAATTCATTAACATCTCCTTAATTAATTTTCTCTATCTGTATAAAAACATATAATTAAAAAATTAATATTTATTCAATAAATACAGATAGCTCCAATACCCTTTTTCATAACAAAAAACACACATCTCTGGACAGACTATTTATATGCCCTGGTGAGAAACATAAAAAATATGTAGTCAGGTATGCTCATCAAACCACACCCATCGCGATGCAGTCGAATGGGTCTAGCCAGATACCGCGCTTGATGCCAGATATCTGCACATACTGGCAGTGGAAAAAATGTCATCCTTTACACCTCATCTTTCACCGCACGTTCCCGTACCATGAGTGGCTTCTTACATCCCCATGTCCCATAAAACTCAGGAACATTATCGCTACTGAAATTAGGGTTAAATAGCAGCAATAAGGGTGAATAAAAACCAGAACAATTTTTCCTTACGCCGAAGGGGGGTATCGGCCTTTTGTAGATAATCTTTATATTTTCTAACTTATGACATTAATATCTATTAAATCGATCATTTTTTTATAATCTATCTATTTATAAGATATGTATTTTTTCAGAGAAGATAAATATTGCATTTAGGATGTAACAATAAATTCAAAAATAAAAGGTAACAATTCGTTATAAAATTAAATAAACACTGTCTACATTTATATTATGTCGCGCATGGGAAATGGGAATAGATGAGATTAAACAAATAAGGTGCGATCGCATACTTTCTAGTGATTTTTGCTTTCTATACAAGCAACATGACAAGCAGAATGCTTTGAACAAAAATACGCACCCAGATGTCTTTTATCGAGACGCCTGGGTGCGTATTTTGCTATTTACTTTTTGTAATCGATCTGAGATTCAAAGTCACATTCCAACATTACTTTTTCTTGGAAGTCGCTTTAGATTTACCTTTCAGCAATTCTCGGACTTTCTTTAGCTCTTTCTGCGTCAGCGGCACTTCTGCACCGACTTCTTCTGTCCCCTGGCTGTCCACCGACTCAGAAGACAGTTCAGAAGCCTGATGGCTTTCATCAAAGCTCCTCAGTAACCGGGCACTAACTTCTGCACTGATAGATACTTCGTTTTCCAGGGCAGCCGCTTTGATTTTTTCTTTCAGCTCTGGGGAAATCTTCAGGGACAGGCTAGATATCTCACTCATTTTATTACCTTTCTCATGGGGTAAAATAGTAAGCTATGACAGCTAGCCTACAATGTCCATACTGAAATAAAAATTTAATATTTCTGTCACAGAAATAGTTTAATTGATCTCTTAGCAAAGAGATTATTATTTTGCTATTTTTATTTCCCTGTCGAATGTTATGTATTTCAATTTCTCATTCTCCAGTCATCAATCATTTTCCGGGTCACATCCTCTTTGTAACAAATTGGCGAATAGCCTCCTGCCCGACTCCATGCACTACGCTTACCGCACTTGCTGCCATTTCGTACTGAATTATAAGGGCAAGGACAATTACCAGAATAAGACGAAATAGATTCCTGAATGATCTGTTCTTTGATCTGCTCATCAGAAATTCGGACGTTTTTCGCCATACTAGGCGTAGAAACAGAAAGCAGGGCCACAGCACATACCATCGCAACAGCCAGCGTTGTTTTCATACCGAGGGTCTCATTCTAACCAGAGGATAATAACTGTAGTATAAAATACGCACCGCAAAGCGATATCACCCGACGACGCATTATGGGTTAAAAAATTGATCAGAAAATATTAACAACATAAAATGCAGGCGCTTCGAGGATAAAAGGAAACAAACGTGCCACATCACTCCCTCTGGGAACTCATTAAACTTACCTACATGATCGGCTTTGTCGTTTCCCTGATCGTGACATTCTTGTTAAGTAAAGACAAATCCCTGTTCATCCGATTCTTTGCCTCGTTAATAGTGGGGCTAACCTGGCCGTTGAGTTTTCCCGTTGTCCTGCTGTTTTCCATTTTTTGAAGCGGCCTTTCTCTTCCAGACAATGAGCATGATGACTCAATGCAGCCACGCCTATGCTTACCTTTTAGAGGGAATGCCCCACGATGAGTAACATTCTGATCAGCGCCTGCCTGTCTGGTTTTCCCGTTCGCTATAACGGTACTGAAAAGAAATCTGTCGGCGAGTATCTTGCCCAGTGGCGACAACAGGCGAGACTGATTACGTTTTGCCCAGAACTTGCTGCGGGTTTCTCTACACCCAGGCCTTCTGCGGAGATTATTCCCGCTTCGGGTGGTCATTCGGTCATCAAGGCTGGCGCCAACGTTGTTGAAGCCACTGGCGGCGATGTAACCGAGCGTTATATTTTGGGTGCTTGGCTAACGTTGCAAATGGCACAACAGAATAACTGCCGCTTCGCTCTCCTGACAGAAGGGAGTCCATCCTGTGGTACACACATCATATACAGCGGGCGCTTTGATGGTTCACAAGTAGCAGGCAGCGGCGTCACCGCTGAATTACTGCGTCATCACGGTATCGAAGTATTTTCCGATCGCGAAATCGAGCGGTTGATCGAACGTGTTGAATATTGCGATCGCCATGCTAATGCATAGCATGCGCCGCTGCCCCGAAAACAAACCCAAACGCAGCAGCAGCGTTATGCAAAAACTAACGGACAACTAATACCGACATTTTCGCATGACGAACAATGGCGGCAGCATTTGAGCCAAGCAGATAGGTTTTCACATTCGGTCTCCGTGAACCAATGACAATTAAATCTGCATTAATCTCCTCCGCCAGCGCTAACACTTCGTCTCTGGCCGATCCGAAGCTGACGCTGCATGACAAACGCGATGCAGGAAGGTCGATCGTTTTCATCAGTGATTTCAGCTTGTCATTCGCTTTCACCACCGCTTCGTTCTCAAACTCTTTTATGCCAAAAGAATAAGCAGATAAAAACGCCGACGCATCTGGGAGGGAATGAAAGAGGTGGATTGCGGCACCCGACATTTTAGCCAACCGGACTGCATGCGTAAGCGCGTGTTTGGTGAGTTCATCTTCTTCTATATCTACTGGCACCAGGATGCTCGTGTACATAATCACCTCTCCCCTACATGGATAACTGATTACCTGTCAGTATGTAAGAAGCGTAGTCTGCCCCTCGTCAGCAAAATATGATCCCGTTCACTTTTACGCATGTTGCCTGCAATTTTTAGCCCAATCGGCGCATAAATCGAGCCGTTAGGTCACGGATGAATGCTTTAAAGCGATCGTGAATAGATACGTGACGATTCACCCCAAGGGTGATAGCCCATTCCAGTAAAGTGAAATCTATACCGTTCATAAAAACCGATCAGCTCGGTGCATAAATGCAGCGCAGAAAAACCAGCACGGCGAGTTTCCTGAGTAAGATGCTCAATCAACTGCCCCGCATAACCCTTGCCACGATGGTTTTCTTCAACATAAAGCGCGCACAGCCAAGGATAAAGATCCATGCGGCTGATGAAATCATTGGTAATTAACCCTGCACCACCAATAATCTGCCCGTCCTTTTCCAGCAGATACCAATCTGGCAATGGGTTTTCCGCATCAATGCAGTGGCTGATACAGTCTTCGTAAAGCATCAACGTCTCATCTGATGCCCAGTGGCGTTGGAAATAATGGATCGCCTGCTCTTTGTATTCGGGGCGATTTCTGACAGAAATAATATTCAACATGGAACTAACGACTCACCTTCCATGAAGCAACGATGTGCTCCGTGGTTTCTACCGTAATCGTGTTGCCCGGAATAATAAAATTCCGCCACACATCGTTGTAATGCGTGATGAGCTGTTCGGCTTTCAGTTCGCCGCGATTGGCCGTCGTGTGCGCATCAGCTGCAATTGTCAACGCATAGCCTCGACTGGCTGCATTTTTAATGGTTGCATCAACGCAATAATCCGTCGCGCATCCGCAAATCGTCAGGTGGCTAACATTCAACTCAGCCAGCACATCGGCTAACGGCGTCCGATAAAACGAGTCGCACGCCGTTTTAGTGATCGACAAACTGCCCTCAGGCTGGTGCAACTCAGGCAATAACTGCCACCCATCGCTGCCTGACAACATGCCGTCTTCTTCATGCTGAATAAAAATCGTCCGATCTGCGGCAGCTGAAAGCTGGTTTATCAATTCAACCGTCTGCGCTTGTCGCGCTCTTGGCGTTGCAAACACCGCATTCTGCATATCAATCACTATCAAAACCTGCATCTTTTTTCCTTATTTCGACGCTTAACATCGGCACGCATTATCATCACGGAGGTAACAGTCTGCCATCATCCCAACCCTTAGTTCCGGCTAGATCATGTCCACTATACCATGAGGATAAAACTTGATTTCCCCTGAGCGCAGCAAATCAATATCAAACCAGCGGGTAATGATCGGAACACCGTTTGTCTCTATACCATGAATGATATCTTGTTGATAAAGCGACTCATCCTGAAAACGAGCCTCATAAACAAAGACAATCTCATGGCCCAACTTGCCATTGTAGGAGAAAATATTCTCTGAAACGCCCAATAGCGAAAAGTCCTTGGTCGCTGCACTGATTTCCTCCTGAACCTCCCTCTTCGCCGCAGCCTGCGACAGTTCGCCAAAATCGATGCCACCACCGAGCGGCAACACATAGTGCTCATCTTTTATCGGGTCATACCCTTCTGCTAACAGAATCTTGCCATTATTGCGGAAAAGACAAACTGCTTTTGCTCTGATCTTTTGCATGCCAACGCTCCAGGTAAACTACAGCACTCTTTTGATAAAAAGACATTTTTGATAAAGAGACACTTTGGGGTAAACGGACAATTTTTTTGACAAAAAGACATTTATTGATAAAAAGCATGTATCGCAGGAAAATGTCATCTTCTGTACAGATCAAAATCTTATAGGATGTAATCAAAATGCATTAATAGTCTTTATGTTCAGTTAATGTTTTTCCCTGCCTCTTTTCCTCTCGTTATGTTTAACTTATTGAAGTCGTGCATCTCACATAATATTGGTGGGGAACGATAAATTCATATTTATACGCCTGACCATCGATCGGCATCATCCTTTCTCGTTCAGAATTATCGACAGGTCACGCCGCGTTTATTTAGCTTATTGACTGGTTTTATACGTATGATCGACTAAAGTTAACTAACCATTTCTTCATGTCTGGCGGACATTGCAGTCTGGCAAGACTGTGCATTAATCACGTCAGAAAACGCGCAACGCAAGGGAGGAAAAGCAATGCATTTAGAGGTGCCCCAAAATGAGTTCCTGATATCTGACGCTCTTGGCCTTTACTCTCGGGTTAGCGACATGGAGATGCTCGGCAACATTGTGGAAGAGATCATTCAATCCGGCCATTCCATCAGTAACAAGGCCATCATTGTTAAATTAATTCACAAGATTGAAACAGAAGCCAATGCCGTTTTTCAGGAGAAATATCGAGCATTGTTAGAACTAATTGTTTATAAAACTCAGGACGACTTCCTGATTTAATCTACGTTCAGACGCTACTCTATCGTTTTCCAGTAACATTTATACTTTTTCAGCCAGCATTTTATTTAACGCGTACAGCCGGCTATGGATATGTCCACGATAAGTAGCACAGATATTTATGTCGTTATTATTCCTGACAAACAGCTATATACTAAATAATTCGAGTTTCAGGAAGGTGGCAAGCGAAGGAATCCCGATGAGCTTACTCAAGTAAGTGATTCGAGTGACTGAACGTCGCCAACGCACATGCAACTTGAAATATGACGGGTATATTGATTTATTAATGACGAAGAGCGCGGCATCTATTTATTTTACCAATCGTTAACATTCATTTCTGAATGAATTATGTAAGGGAAAAATTCGTATCGCAGCGTCAATACACGCTCACACCGGTTCAATATGAATGTCGTTACGACTAACAGCCGCATCAGCGATGCAAGTAAAAACACTAGCTGGTTCGGATAGCAGAAACGAAAACGGGCTAGCCTAAGCTAACCCGTTGAATTTTTTTGGCGGAGGAGTAGAGATTCGAACTCTAGAACACTTTCGCGTCGCCGGTTTTCAAGACCGGTGCCTTCAACCACTCGGCCACTCCTCCGCAATGACGCGAACTATAAACAGTGTATGAGATCTTGTAAAGCATCACAGCGCTCAATCGCCTAAAAAATAGTCTAACACAACGTAATTGGACGTAAAATCGCCACGCAACAAATAAAATAGTGCAATTTATCTCCGGTATAATACGACGAGCGGGGCAAAATACGAACGCTGTTCCGAAAAATGAAAACTTTCAGAGTAAAGAAGGGTAAAACGTCTTTAATAACGTCCTGCAACTATTTATCCTTTGACATTGGATAATAGCACCCTGAAGAGAGAGTCGCTGACTATGGATCGTATTGTTGTTTCCTCTACCCGTGAAAACTCGCTACTCAGCACCCATAAAGTGCTGCGTAATACTTATTTCCTGCTGTCGCTGACACTGGGTTTTTCCGCCGTTACCGCAACGGCAAGTACCGTATTTAATCTGCCTGCCCCTGGCTTAATTCTGATGCTGGTTGGGTTTTATGGTCTGATGTTCCTGACGCACAAGCTGGCTAACAGCCCTGCGGGTATTCTGGCGGCGTTCGCACTGACCGGATTCATGGGTTATACGCTGGGCCCGATTTTAAGCTCGCTGATTTCCTCCGGCGCAGGCGACATTGTCATGCTGGCTCTGGGCGGCACGGCGGTGGTGTTCTTCTGCTGTTCAGCCTATGTCTTAACGACACGTAAGGATATGTCCTTCCTGTCTGGCATGATGATGGCAGGATTCGTTGTTCTGGTTGTTGCCGTTATCGCCAATCTGTTCTTGCAGATTCCGGCCCTGCATCTGGCAATCAGTGCCCTGTTTATTCTGTTCTCTGCGGGTGCCATCCTGTGGGAAACCAGTAACATCATTCACGGTGGCGAAACCAACTACATCCGGGCGACAGTTAGCCTGTATGTCGCGATATACAATATCTTCGTTAGCTTGTTGAGCATTCTGGGCATCATGCGTAACGACTAAGTCTCGTCTATTGCCACACCGAGAAAGCCCCATCTGGGGCTTTTTTTATTCCGGTGCAGACGGCAATATTTGTTAAACTGCGGGCTGAGATATCGCAGTCGGAGAGAAGATGTTAGAGTTTGAAGGGCGAACAATCGCAACTGACGCGCAGGGTTACCTGATGGACAGCACCGAATGGAGCGAAGCATTGGCTCCCGTGTTAGCGGAACAGGAAGGCATCGTGTTGACAGAACCGCATTGGGAAGTCGTCCGGTTTGTGCGGAATTTTTATCAGGAGTTCAATACGTCACCCGCGATACGCATGTTGGTTAAGGCGATGGCGAAAAAGTATGGTGAGGAGAAAGGAAATAGCCGCTATCTGTATAAACTATTTCCGAAAGGGCCAGCCAAGCAGGCAACCAAAATCGCTGGCTTACCCAAACCGGTAAAATGCATCTAGCACGCCCCCGTTTCAGTAGCGGATCATAAAATCGGCATAGTCCGTCTTACCATGTGGCTCAATAAGCACCTTATCCACTCTGGCGCTTCCTGGGCCTCCTTGCTTCAGCCACTCAATCAATGCGTCTACCGCATGAGGTTCGCCGCTTGCTACCACCTCCACGCTGCCATCATCACAATTGCGTGCATAGCCATTTAGCCCAAGCTGCATAGCCTGATGCTGCGTGCTGTAACGAAATCCAACGTCTTGGACCACGCCATAGACATAGGCGGCCATCGCTATCTTTGCCATCTTCTTCCCCCTTTCCAGCCTGTGACCACACAACATTTCATTAGCAGACCTGTATCTTCTAAAAATTTACACCATACTGTTAATAATGTGTTCAGCCTGCGATTCATCAACGAACACATTATTTGAAAAAACGCTATACGCTAAAAGGCGTTATCGGATGCGGTTGCTTTTCCTCCACGCCATCCGCAACGAGTAGAAAGTGTAATCTATTTCCAGGGGGTTATATGATCATCTGTAAATTCGGTCTTGGACAACAGATTCGTCATAGACAACTGGGATTTCCAGGGGTCGTTATTGATATCGATCCCGAATACTCATTAGACACGCCCACCTGGGAAGAAATTAGCGGCAATGACACGCCGCGCGCCGAACCGTGGTACTACGTTGTGATGGAAGATGACGAAGGCCAACCGATCCATACTTATCTGGCAGAAGCGCAGTTGATAAAGGAAGAGCTTTCTGAGGATGAACACCCTTCGCTAAACGAATTAGCCGAAGTCATTCAACGCCGCGCACCACAGCTGCGCCATTAGTTGTTCACTAAAAGCAGATACTGACGACCAAAGGCAAGTATTGGCGATGTTGTGGTATTCAGCATCGCCGACTATCTGCAGCTTATTTCTCTAACCCCAGCCGCGGGATTTCAATTTTTGGACAGCGATCCATGACGACTTTTAGCCCGGCATCGTGAGCTAAAATGGCGGCTTGCTCATTAATGACGCCAATCTGTAGCCACAGAACGGTCGCGCCGATGGCGATGGCCTCTTTGGCAATCTCATAGGCCGCTTCCGGCTGGCGAAAAACATCGACCATATCAATCGGTTTAGGAATGTCCTCTAAGCTGGCATACGCTTTTTGACCTAAAAGTGTCTGGCCGGCCAGTTTGGGAGTAACGGGGATAACCTCGTAGCCCTGCTTAAGCAAATACGCCATCACACCATAGCTCGGGCGGGACGGATTATCGCTGGCCCCCACTACCGCAATGATTTTTACCGTTGTCAGTACAGACTCAATCTCTCTGTCATTCATACTATTCAACCTCTCTTGCGTGATTGATTACAGTGTATCTCACATTCTACCAATAGCAGGAAATAGCTTAAAATCACCTCCATCTGTGCCTTATAGCGCGAAAGATGCCATAACAGCCTGTTTCAAATTGAAACCTTTGACACATTCAGACAATTCCTCAACAATACTCGGATTACGTGCCATCTGGGAAAATTATGAAATTCGGCTTCATCACTGTCTGCCTTTTTATTGCAGGTTTAAGTACCTCTGCAATGGCGGCAACAACGTTGAAATTAGATCAGAAAATCGATCTCCTTATGGTTGACGGGCAAAAGATGTCAGGCTCGTTGCTGAAAGGTGCCGATAGCCTCGAACTTGGCAGTGGGCAACACCAGATTTTGTTCAAAGTTGTCGATACTGTCGATACACAGACCGGTGCACCAGAGACCTATTTCCCTTCAACATTTATTGCGACCTTTAACACGGAAAAAGTGGCATCGGTGTCATTTAAGCTCCCCCCGCTGCAAACCCTTCAGGATCGCAAGAACTTTACCGACCAGCCTCAATATCAATTGCTTGATGAAAAAAATCAGACAATCCCCGTGCGTACCGATGCGTTTGTGATCACAGACAATGAGCTACTCGATATAGAGCGAAAAATGTCAGAGTACAACGCGGCGGCAAAAGGGGCTTCGGTTGCGGGCTTTGCGACCGCACTGAATGAATCCGTAAGCTGGTGATTTTACGCGCAGTCACATCTGATTTTTGATACCCGTTCGCCTTTTCATGCTTTTATCTCTTTGCACTGAAACTACGTTTCCGTAATCTGTCTGTACCCTAGCGTCAGCTTTACTACACCAGATTGAAGGACGTAACCATGGAGTTCACCACCCGTACCATCCCTGCGCAAAAACATATCGCGCTGGTCGCACACGACCACTGTAAACAATCTTTGCTGGATTGGGTTGGTACGAATAAACAACAGCTCACAGAGCACACGCTTTACGCTACCGGAACCACCGGTAACCTGATTCAGTTGAACACGGGTCTGCCTGTAAAAAGCATGCTAAGTGGACCGATGGGGGGTGACCAGCAGGTTGGCGCACTCATTTCCGAAGGGAAAATCGATTTGATGATCTTCTTTTGGGATCCGCTTAATGCCGTGCCCCACGATCCCGATGTGAAGGCGCTGCTGAGACTGGCTACGGTTTGGAACATTCCTGTTGCTACCAACCGGGCAACGGCGGATTTCCTGATTAACTCAGCGCTATTTAACGAGCAGGTTCAAATCGCCATTCCTGATTATCAGCGCTACCTGCAAGATCGACTGAAATAATATCCGTACATCATACTGGACCAGCGGCGTACTACACCGTCGACGCTGGTCTCTTCTGTTCTACTTCTCTCTTTTCGTTATCCCAGCTTACGCTGCGTCGATACACCTAAACGATGAAGATGTTCAATAAACACCGATGGATTCGCCACATCCTGTAGCAACCAGACGCGATGTTTCGCTCTCGTCAACGCCACATAGAGCAAACGCCGCTCTTCCGCATCGGGGAAATCCTCCGGTTCAGGTAACAGCACCGCCTCAATCACAGACTCTCTTGCCGGGGCCGGGAAGCCATCTTTTCCTTCATGCATACCCACGATAATGACATATTCCGCCTGCTGCCCTTTACTGGCATGCACCGTCATGAAATCAATCTGCAAATTCGGCCATTTAGTTGCCGCCTTCTCCAAAATCGCCGGGCGTAAATGGTGATAACGCGCAAGCACAAGAATGCGCTCATCCGCTTTCACAAAGCCGCTCAGTTTATCCAGAAGTGGTTCAAGCTGATCCTGAGGCAGAATCGTCACCGCTTTTTTATCCCCTTTGCTCAGGCTATTAAGCGATTTCTTCAGCTGATACGGATTTTGCTGTATGAACGTATTCGCAATTTCACCAATGCGTTCATTAAAGCGATAGGTGGTATCCAGCGCGCACTGCTCACCCACGCCGAAATGCTGTTCAAATGCTGTCGTCAACGCCAGCTCAGCACCGCTAAAACGGTAAATTGCCTGCCAGTCATCCCCGACGGCAAAAAGGCAGGTGCGGCTATTTTGTCGACGCAGTGCTGCAAGCAAGCTTGCACGCTGTGGCGAAATATCCTGAAATTCGTCCACCAGAATGTGCTTCCAGGGGCTGACAAAACGCCCTTTATCCAGCAAGTTCACGGCCTGATGGATGAGGCCGGAGAAGTCGACGGCATTCTCATCCTTAAGCGCTTTTTTCCAGGCTTTCAATAACGGTGCCATCAGGCGAATTCGTTGCTGAAACTCTGTCCGAATAGATTCTGGCGCCTGCTCAACCATTTCGCTCTGGCTGCCGCCGTGCATACGCATCAACCCTAACCAGCGCTCAAGTCGCCCGGCCAACCGCCCCGCCAGCTTCGGATCGTTCCAGAAATCGCCTTCTGGTACATCCCATTCCAACTCTTCCGTTAACCAGCGTCGCCACCCGTTAGCCTGCGTTTTTTTCTCTGCACACTGCTGCTGCCAGTGAGAAATCAGCAGTTCGCGACGCTGTTTTGTATCACTTTCCAGTTGGCTTATCATCGGGACCTTGCGGCTAGCCTGCTGAATAATGTGCAATGCCAACGCATGGAACGTCTTAGCCTGAATTTCATCCGTGTTGAGCCGCTCCCAGATGCGCTCGTTCATCTCTTCTGCCGCTTTACGACCAAATGCCAGCAGCAAAATCTGATCGGGCGTGGCCTCTTGTCGATGCATTAACCACGCCGCTCGAGCCACCAGCACAGAGGTCTTTCCACTGCCGGCACCCGCCAGTACCAGTACACCTTCTTCGCCATTGATCACCGCTTTACTCTGCGACACATTTAATGGCGAACTCTCCACCGTTTCAAAGAAAGGCTGCTCTGCCGCCAGCGTGCGATCCATCCATGCCTGATTCGCCGCAGTGCGCATCTCATCGCCCTGCTCAAGCCAGCGCAAGCAATGCTGGTAGTTATCACGGCAATTATCAAAAGTTTCAAGGCGAGAAACAGGCAGAGGCAAAGCCCCCAGCGAATCACGAATGGCATTCTGCAACGTGACCAGAGCCTGACGGCTAAACCATTTATCCTGCTGCGTCAGCGTTTGAATATTGTCCGTTTGGCGCTGCAAAACTTCAGCGCTGATCAGGCTCATCTCCTCGCTCCAGTCGAGCCAGGATTTAAGAAGATGGCGGTAAAAAGCCTGCGTTTCCTGCCACTCTGTTCCATGCAGACGCACCACTTTTCCGGCTGGCAATTCAAATTCCAGCTCTCCCCACACCAGCCCTCTTTTACAGTGAATACTCAGCAACTGATTAAAGGGGACCAGATATTGATGTTTATCGCCACTCACTTCGACACCGGCATTCAGTAACCGCACCCGGTTGTAAGGATGCTGGGCCAGATGTTTACCTAACGAGGTAGATTTCAGTTCCATGATGTTCGCGCCATGACTATGTGAGAGGATATTCGTCCATTTCTTGTCGTTTATCTGACTCTAGTTTACCCGTTATCGGACTTCACGCTCTAGCCTTAAAAACAGGTTAGGATATCCTGATGCTTAATGTGATAATTCTTTTACCATCAGCGAATTTGGGACGTTATCTGGTTACCTTACAAGTGCAGGAGAAACTATGCGTACTGTGTTGAACATCCTTAATTTCGTATTAGGTGGTTTTTTCACCACGTTAGCCTGGCTTCTGGCGACAGTTGTCAGCGTGCTGCTGATTTTTACCTTACCGCTAACACGCTCATGCTGGGAAATCACCAAGCTGTCGCTCTTGCCTTATGGTAATGAGGCTATCCATGTTGATGAGCTACGCCCAGATGACAAGAGCACGATCCTCAGCGCTGGCGGATCGCTGCTGAATATCTTCTGGTTCATTTTCTTTGGCTGGTGGCTTTGCCTGTCGCACATCATTACAGGCATCGCACAGTGCATTACGATCATTGGCATTCCTGTTGGCATCGCCAATTTTAAAATTGCTGCCATCGCGCTGTGGCCAGTCGGGCGTCGCGTGGTTTCCGTCGAACTGGCACAGGCAGCAAGGGAAAACAATGCCCGCCGCCACTTTCGCTAACGGCATCTAAGGATATTACGTTGCTCACCTTCGCCCCGGGAATTCGCCGCTATGTGTATAACAGCAGTTGGCTGTATACCATTCGCATCCTCATTGCACTGAGTGGGGCGGCGGCAGTTCCCTGGTGGCTGGGTCAGCCAACATCGACAATCCCCGTCACGCTTGGCGTCGTCGCGGCAGCCCTCACTGACCTTGACGACCGCCTCACCGGGCGTCTGCGTAATTTGTTCATTACGCTAGCCTGTTTTTTTATCGCTTCCGTTTCGATCGAACTGCTTTTCCCCCACCCTTGGCTGTTTGGCCTCGGTCTGGCGGTGTCGACCTGCGGTTTTATTTTGCTCGGCGCGTTAGGGCAACGCTATGCAACCATCGCTTTCGGCGCACTGCTGATCACGATTTACACCATGCTGGGCATATCCCTTTACGACAACTGGTATCAGCAGCCCATCATGCTGTTGATCGGGGCCTCCTGGTACAATCTGCTGACGCTATTCGGCCATCTGATCTTTCCCATCCGCCCGTTGCAGGACAACCTCGCGCAGTGTTATCAACAGTTGGCCCGCTATCTGGATGCCAAAGCCAACCTCTTCGATCCTGATATTGAAGAAGAAACCGACAAGCCCTTGATTGACGTCGCGATGGCAAACAGCCAATTGGTTGCGACGCTCAATCAGACCAAGTCATCGCTGTTAACGCGTCTGCGTGGCGATCGCGGCCAGCGCGGAACGCGTCAAACACTGCACTACTATTTCGTCGCGCAGGATATTCACGAACGAGCAAGCTCATCGCATGTTTACTATCCGCAATTGCGTGAGAAACTGCGTTATAGCGACGTCCTATTTCGCTTTCAACGCCTGCTGAGTATGCAGGCCAAAGCCTGTCAGCAGTTGTCGCAATCTATCCTGCTGCACCAAAAATATCAGCATGACAGCCGCATTGAGCGGGCTTTCGTGCATCTCGAATCTGCTATTGCGCGTATAGCGGCCAACAACATGGCAGACGCTGCACAAATCAAAGCGCTCACCTATCTCTTAAATAACTTACGCGCCATTGATGCCCAGTTGGCGACTATCGAATCCGAACAGGCTATTGAGCAAGAAAACAACCCAGAAAACACGCTGGCAGATGACAAAATCACGGGCTGGAGTGACATCTGCTTACGCATTAGCCGCCACCTGACACCGCAGTCAGCACTGTTTCGTCATGCCATCCGTATGTCCGTGCTGCTCTGTAGCGGCTACGCGTTGATTCAGGTCACAGGCTTGCAACACGGTTATTGGATTTTGCTCACCAGCCTGTTTGTTTGTCAGCCCAACTATAACGCCACTCGGCGTCGGCTGACGTTGAGAATTATCGGGACATTGACCGGTATTTTGCTCGGCTTGCCCATCCTGTATTTCGTTCCTTCGCTGGAAGGACAGCTAACGCTGATCGTTATTAGTGGCGTACTATTTTTCGCCTTTCGCAACGTGCAGTACGCCCACGCGACCATGTTTATTACGCTGCTTGTCCTGCTCTGTTTCAACCTGTTGGGTGAAGGCTTTGACGTTGCGGTGCCACGCATTATCGATACGCTACTCGGGTGTGCCATCGCATGGGCTGCTGTCAGTTTTATCTGGCCGGACTGGCGTTTTCGCGGTCTGCCAACCGTCATCAATAAGACATTGGACGCCAACTGCCGTTATCTTGATGCGATCATGGTTCAATATTATCAGGGGAAAGATAATAGCCTGCCTTATCGCATTGCCCGCCGCGATGCGCATAACTGCGATGCCGAACTGGCATCCGTTGTGTCGAATATGTCTTCAGAACCTCATGCAACCAGAAGTAAGCTGGACAGCGCATTCCGCTTCATGTGCCTGAATCATACGTTACTAAGCTATATTTCGACGCTCGGCGCACATCGCGGGAAAATTACCTCAACGGAAACGCTGCAATTGCTGGATGATGCCGTTTGTCATGTTGATGATGCGCTACACTGCAGCGAAGAAGAAAGTTTGCGTATCAATCAGGGATTGAAAACTATTACCGCCAGCCTTCAATCCCTTTCACCCGAGTCAGACAGTAAAGAATCATTAATTATTCAGCAAATCGGCCTGCTGATCGGTCTCTTACCTGAACTCGTACAGCTAAAAAATGACATGATGGCACAGTAAAAATATGACGTATCTCTTAGTGCTTTGGCCCTTTGGAGACGGCGTTGTTTTTATACCATTCCAACAGTTCATTGCGGATACCGCGAGGGAGTGCCGCCTGATGCGTACCACAAATTGCACCAGCAAGTGCCAATAGTACATTCACACTCAGATTAGCGCGAACCTTCCGCAGCTTGAGATAGCTGTTTTTGGCACCGAAATGCTGTAACTCATCGACATTCTTGATCCCCGCTTTCCACAGCAGCCGTTCGATATCATGGTTAAGATTCGGGAGATCCTTTAACCGCCCGTTGGCACTTCTGACTGCTTGATCATACTGCGCGCCTCCCAGCGCCAGATGGGCGAAATATAGTAGCTGCTCAGATTCTTGCCATAATGCCTCATCGACAAGAAAGTAATTCAAAGGAACAGGCATGCCGCGCTTGGTATAAATCAGATTAGGCATATCACGCTGTTGAAAATATTTTTCATCCTTCTTACTGGCGCGAAGATAAAGCTCCCCTTCCGATACCAGTCCAAAAATCGTTTTATTTGCTGCGATGCTGTAGCCACCAAATTGGGAACGCGAAGTGATGTCCCCCAAAGATGAAAAAGACTGCTGAGATTGCAAAATCCTTTTTTTGCATAATTGCTTCATTGCCATAATCCTTAGTATTGAAATGATCTCTTCCTGAACAATTAAAAATATCTGTAGCAGGAACAAATAATTAACCACAGCCCCGATGCGGCTTCAAACAGTAAATGTGTTTACTGTCTCTTGCATAAGGAATATGCGAAGCGCTTTCAAAAAATCAGGTTGATTTTCACGCACACAGCATATACTGTATGTTTATACAGTGACACTATGGGTAGAACTCATTATGCGTACGCAATCAATCCGCTCTCACAACATCGAGCCATCATCGTTTTCTGCAAATCAACACGCTGCGGTGCCCTCGGTTGCCACAGGTGGAATTATCAGCGAAATCGTGTACAACGCCGATCAGCCCATAGTCACACATCTGTTATTACCGCTCTTACAGCAGCTAGGCACGCAGTCTCGGTGGCTGTTATGGCTTTCCCCTCAGCAAAAATTGAGCCGCCCTTGGGTACAGCAATCTGGGCTCCCGCTGGATAAAATGGTACAACTCCACCACATCAATCCGCTGTTTACAGTTGATGCAATGGAAAGAGCCTTGCTGACAGGGAATTACAGCGCTGTTTTATGCTGGTTACCGCACGAATTGACGGAAGAAGAGAAGCTTCGGTTGCAGCACGCCGCACAGGCAGGTAATACGTATGGCTTTATTATGCGGCCAGAAAGTGCTGGCGGTGACGCCTATAGACTGTTTCCTAGCCTTAAAATTCATTCGACATTGTATCATTAAGTAAATTAAGAATTTTCTCAGCCTCTTAAGGTTATATGTCTTGTCGATCGCCGCAGAGCGGTATTCTGCGGGATTTTTGGGTATATTTAATACAGCTAAAAGACGTAAGATCTGTCAAAAGCATCTACTATTTGTTAGCAAGTATGTATGAATCGTGCGATTTTCTTATGACGTAAATCACATCATACTTGTAACTTTCTCATCACGTTGTAGACTTTAACTCGCTGGAGTTGCTCTTTTATAACGTCAGTTGACTGACAGTGAGTCATAAATAAGGGCAAAGTCTCCGACCAAAGGATTTTAACCAAAGGTTTATTAGCCCTCCGGGTTAATTGCCGATTTGGATGATAATGAGGCGTAAAATGAAAAAAACAGCTATCGCAGTTGCAGTGGCACTGGCTAGCTTCGCGACCGTCGCGCAAGCAGCTCCTAAAGACAATACCTGGTACACCGGTGGTAAACTGGGTGTGTCTCAATTCCATGATACTGGTTTCTACGGCAATGGTTACACCGGTATCAACAACAACCCGATCAAAAGCAAGTTAGGCGCTGGTGCATTTGTTGGTTATCAAGCCAACCCGTACCTGGGCTTTGAAATGGGCTACGATTGGTTGGGCCGCATGAAGTATGCAGGTTCTACTGCTAACCCAGCAGACAGCGCAAGCTTCAAAGCACAGGGCATCCAACTGGCTGCCAAACTGAGCTACCCTGTTATGCCTGATCTGGACGTTTATACTCGTCTGGGCGGTATGGTATGGCGCGCTGACAGCCATGCAGCTACGTCAGTAAACACTGGTACAAGAGCTGACATCAACAACGACGACACTGGCGTTTCTCCGCTGGCTGCAATCGGTGTTGAATACGCTATCGACAAAAACTGGGCTACTCGTGTTGACTACCAATGGGTAAGCAACATTGGTGATGCTGGTACCGTTGGTGCCCGTCCAGACAACCTGCTGATGAGCGTTGGCCTGTCTTACCGTTTCGGCCAGGATGACCGCGTAGCACCAGTTGTTGCTCCGGCTCCGACCCCAGCTCCAGCTCCAGTTGTTGAAACCAAGCGTTTCACACTGAAATCTGACGTCCTGTTCAACTTCAACAAAGCAACGCTGAAAGCAGAAGGCCAGCAATCACTGGATCAACTGTACACCCAGCTGAGCTCTCTGGATCCGAAAGACGGTTCCGTTGTTGTTCTGGGCTTCACTGACCGTTTAGGTTCAGAGCAATACAACCAAGGCCTGTCTGAAAAACGTGCACAGAGCGTAGTTGATTACCTGGTTTCTAAAGGTATCCCTGCGAACAAAGTCTCTGCTCGTGGTCTGGGTAAATCTCAACCAGTTACGGGTTCTACCTGTGACAACGTGAAACCTCGTGCTGCGCTGATCGACTGCCTGGCACCGGATCGTCGCGTAGAGATCGAAGTTAAAGGCATCAAAGACGTTGTAACTCAGCCTCAGGCTTAAGTTATTAACGAAAAAAAACCTCGCTCCGGCGAGGTTTTTTTATAACTGATATTCTTGCCCGTCACCCTGTGGGCCATTGCTATGCAACGTTGAAAAACGTTCCCTGAGTTTTTTATGCGCGCTTGTTAGCGCGATAAATGACAAAAAACCGATCACGTCTCGTCTTTATTTAAAATGGCTTTAAGATCCTGTTTAAGCAGCGACATCTGGCTGGCATATTTTTCTTTGTGCTCAGCATCTTCGATTAACTGCACAATCGTTTCTGATAAGGTCACTCCGCGTCTCTGAGCGAGAGCAGCAAGGCGCTGCCAGACCAGATATTCCAGATCGATCGATTTCTTGCGTGTATGCTGGTGCTCTGCGTTGAAATGACGTTTACGCCGTGCACGAATCGTTTGCTTCATCCGGTTTTCTAAGGTGGGATTCATGCATTTCGCAATCCACTCCAGTACTTTAACCGGCTGATTTTCCATTTTAAGCAACGCCTGTACCGCGTCATCCGCAGCGCTTTGCTCGAGAAAACACGTAATCTCTTCTCCCTCCCGATGCTTCTTCACCAAGTATTTCCATTTCCACCCGCACTCAAGATTTTCTAGTTGTTGATATTTCATATTAAATTCTTCAGTGACCACGTAACGTGACTTTCAGCATAACAGTTTTCCCTGATTTTGACCGCTTTCTGGCAGCTTTTAAGACGATTAACCAAACGCAGTCTAAGCCTCAATATATGAAAGATGACGGAGAGATGACTCTCCTTATGCGAAGTGCGCATTATTCTTGTATAATCACGCTTTTCCTTCAGACGATTACATTGATACTTTGACCAGTAACCGACTCTCATGGCAGCATTTACTGCCTAATAATGCGCCTTATCAAACGCTATTCACTCAGGCAGCTCAACTTGCTCCTGCTGAATTCTCCGCTATTCAGTCGCGTCTGGCAGACAGCCTGACGCTCTTTTGCCACCCTCGATCTCCTTCGCGCTTTATGCTGTTGAAAGCGCAAGAGAATGATGAATATATGTCATTGATCGCCCGTGCGCTGAGCGCCATCAGGCCAGACTCCGGGGCGATACATGGCAGTAAATATATCATTGAGGGTCGTCATATCCGGGTCGAGCCCGCCACACAGCCTGCGGACAACTTTGCCGCACAGCAGCTCTGTGGCTATCAGGAATGGATTGAATCTGAACAGCTCTTCGGCTGCGTACGCAGTTTTCACGATGAAATCACGCTGCACCCAGGGCTGATTCATCAGGTTAATGGCGGTACGTTGATCCTGTCAGCCAGAGCACTGCTGGCTCAGCCCCTGATGTGGCTGCGTCTGAAGCAGATTATGGCTGAAGGCATCTATCGTTGGCAGTCACCAGACGAGCGCAAGCCGCTTCCTGTTGATGTGCCACCGATGCCGCTTGATATTCGCCTGATTATTCTCGGTGACCGCGAAAGTCTGGCAGATATTCATGATATGGAACCGGAATTAGGCGAACACGCTATTTACGGCGAGTTCGAAGCGCAATTACAGCTGATTGAAACGGATGATATGGCGCACTGGTGTACCTACATCAATGCACTGTGCAGCGAAAATCAACTGCCGCTGCTGGACGCAGATGCCTGGCCGGCATTGGTCAACATTGCAGTACGCTACAGCGGCGATCAGGGCAATTTGCCATTATGTCCGCGCTGGCTAATCGGCCAGTTAAAATATGCGTCTCTGTACGCCAGAGATGGTCAGATCACGGAGCAGGCGCTGGTTGACGCCGTTGCTGCTCGCCAATGGCGTGAAGGCTACCTTCGTGAACGTATGCAGGATGAAATAGAATTAGGCCAGATCCTGATCGAAACGGAAGGCGAAGTCGTCGGCCAGATTAACGGGCTTTCCGTATTGGAATTTCCAGGCTATCCCGTTGCCTTTGGCGAGCCGACGCGTATCAGCTGCGTGGTTCACGCTGGCGACGGTGAATTCACCGACGTTGAACGCAAAGCCGAACTGGCTGGCAATTTACACGCCAAGGGTATGATGATCATGCAGGCGTTCCTGATTACGGAACTGGAGCTTGATCAGCAACTGCCTTTCTCGGCTTCCATGGTCTTCGAACAATCGTACAGCGAAGTTGATGGCGACAGCGCCTCACTGGCAGAGCTGTGCGCGCTGGTTAGCGCCCTCTCCTTGCGGCCAATCAATCAGCAGTTCGCGGTGACCGGATCCGTCGATCAATTTGGTCACGTGCAACCCATTGGCGGCGTGAATGAGAAAATTGAAGGTTTCTTTGAGGTCTGCCAGCGTCGTGGATTGACGGGAACACAGGGCGTGATTTTACCTGCGGCTAATTTACGCCATCTCTGTTTACAGGAAGATGTCGTTGAAGCGGTACGCGAAGGGAAATTCCATTTATTCCCGGTAGAAACTGCGCCGGAAGCGTTGTCATTATTGACCAATTTCGCTTATTACGATGAACAGCAGCCAAACCTGCTGTCCGCCATTCGTGAGCGAATTGGGCAACTTACACCGCAAGAACGTAGACGTTTCCCTTGGTTTTTCCGTTAAACCAACTGGTTCAACCAGACGCAACAGACTTGCCCAGCGTACAGGTGTACGCTAACCTGCGTGCTTCATTAAAACAAGGCTTACAGAGACCATGGTAGATAAACGCGAATCCTATACAAAAGAAGACCTCCTTGCCTCCAGTCGTGGTGAACTGTTCGGCCCGCAAGGCCCTCAGTTGCCTGCCCCTAACATGCTCATGATGGACCGCGTCGTTAAAATGACGGAAGACGGCGGTAAGTATGGCAAAGGCTATGTGGAAGCCGAATTGGATATCACGCCTGACCTGTGGTTCTTCGGCTGCCATTTCATCGGCGATCCGGTGATGCCAGGTTGTCTCGGTCTGGATGCGATGTGGCAATTAGTCGGATTTTATCTGGGCTGGTTGGGTGGCGAAGGCAAAGGCCGCGCGCTCGGCGTGGGCGAAGTTAAGTTCACCGGACAAGTGCTGCCGACAGCGAAAAAAGTGACTTATCGCATTCACTTCAAACGCGTGATCAATCGCCGTTTGGTGATGGGTATTGCTGATGGTGAAGTGTGGGTTGACGGTCATCAAATCTATACCGCTGACGAACTGAAAGTGGGTCTGTTCAAAGACACCAGCGCTTTCTAAGTATCAGATAGCACTGCGGGCGAAAACCTTTTCGCCCGCGTTATCCGTTTATTTATCCGATGTTATCTCACCACAGCTTAAACCACTCGCCCTATCATGATGGACTTTTCAGTTCATTAGTGATCGACTGCCGTACGTCTTGCGGTATCTTCAATTCGGTCGCTAATGCATCCAGATAGCTTTTCTCCATGAAGTGATCGACATCAATGACCGCGCAGCTCAGGAAGTAAACCTCAAGCGCCTCTTCCTCATTCTTCACATCTTTCGCCAGCAAAATCGGGTCAAGCGGTTGTTCTATAGCTTCCTGTACCCAGCGGTGCGCTTCACTGCCCAGTTGCAGTTGCTGGATATTTTCATCAATACGCTGTTTCTCGGTTGCATCAATATGGCCGTCACTCTTAGCAGCAAAAACCAGAGCCTGAATCAGACGGCGGGCACGAATAGTGTCGCCAGAGGACTGGGTGCCAAACTGCGGATCGTCCTGATGCGTGTCGCGAACGCGTTTTTTATACTGGTTCCACAACACCACACCCGCCGCTGCACTACCGCCAATGATCAACGCATTTTTACCCAATGAACCCATGATTTTCCGCGTGGATTTATTCGATAACAGCACACCCGCCAAACCACCCAGCGCAGCAGGCTTCAGCATGTCGCCCAAATTGCCGTTTTTTCCCCCTTGATGCTGATTCCCCTGCTTGCTAACGGAACCCAATAAGCCCTGAATCTGTTGCAGCCAATTATTCATTTTCATTCCTCAAGGAAAAGTGACATCACTGATGGCGATGTCACTCATAGTAATGGTGCGGAAGGCGTTTGTTTGTCAGATTGTGTATAGCAATGAAAAGTATGGACCGCGCTTACTCTACGGTCCATCTGGCGATCCATCCTACTATGTAGGAAACATCACGAGGCTGGCTTCAGCGGCGCTTTTCTCACTGGGGTATTTCCAGAAATATAGTAGCGTGCTTTGCTGCGCGGCAGCGGCTGACGCCGGCGGATTCGGTCGGCAATTCTCTCGGCAATCATGATGGTTGTCGCGTTCAGATTACCGGTAATAATTTGCGGCATGATGGAGGCATCTACTACGCGTAGCCCTTCCATACCGTGAACTCGGCCTTGCCCATCAACCACCGCCATCTCATCCTCACCCATCTTACAGGAACAGGAGGGATGGAATGCCGTCTCGGCGTGATTGCGGATAAACTCGTCCAGTTCCTCATCAGTCTGAACTTCCAGCCCGGGGCTGATCTCTCGCCCACGGTATTTATCCAGTGCGGGCTGCGCCATGATTTCACGCGTAATGCGGATCGCATCGCGAAATTCCTGCCAATCCTGATCCGTCGACATATAGTTGAACAAGATACTCGGGTGCTCGCGGGCGTCTTTGGATTGCACCTGCACACGCCCTCGGCTGAGTGAACGCATGGAGCCGACGTGCGCCTGAAATCCGTGCTCTTTCACCGCATTGCTGCCGTTGTAATTAATCGCAACGGGCAAGAAGTGATATTGAATATTCGGCCAGGTAAACTCATCCCGACTGCGAATAAAGCCCCCCGCCTCGAACTGGTTGCTAGCCCCAACACCAGTGCCGTTGAACAACCATTCCGCGCCGATTTTTGGCTGATTAAACCACTGCAACGCCGGATACAACGATACCGGCTCTTTGCAAGCATACTGCAAATACATTTCCAGATGGTCCTGCAAATTCTCACCGACACCGGGCAAATCGTGCACCACGGGAATATCAAGACGCTGAAGCAAGTCTTTCGGCCCCACGCCGGAACGTTGCAGAATTTGCGGCGAAGCAATCGCGCCTGCACACAGCAGCACCTCACGGCGTGCCTTCGCCGTCTGCGCACTTTCCCCTTTAAAGTAAGCCACGCCAATGGCACGTTTTCCGTCGAAGAGAATCTTGTCGGTTAAGGCATGCGTCACGATGGTCAGATTCTTACGGTTTTTCGCCTGATCCAAATAACCTCTCGCGGTACTGGCGCGACGTCCCTTCGGCGTGACGGTTCTGTCCATCGGCCCAAAGCCTTCCTGCTGATAGCCGTTAAGATCGTCCGTACGCGGATATCCCGCCTGTACGCCCGCTTCAACCATCGCGTGAAACAGTTCGTTGTTTCCCATCTTCGGCGTTGTCACCGAAACAGGACCGCTTGCGCCATGATAGTCATTCGATCCCACATCCCGCGTTTCCGCTTTACGGAAATACGGCAGGCAGTCAAGGTAACTCCAGTCTTCCAGACCCGGCATGGTCGCCCAGTTATCAAAATCCATCGCATTGCCACGGATGTAGCACATGCCGTTAATCAGCGATGAACCGCCCAGCCCTTTGCCGCGGCCACATTCCATGCGGCGATTATTCATGTGAGGTTCCGGGTCGGTTTCATAAGCCCAGTTATAGCGTTTTCCCTGCAATGGGAAAGCCAATGCGGCGGGCATTTGCGTGCGAAAATCCAGCCGATAGTCTGGGCCGCCCGCTTCAAGCAGCAGCACGCTCACGTCGCTTTCTTCTGTTAGACGCGTTGCCAGCACGTTGCCGGAGGAACCGGCTCCGATAATGATGTAATCATATTCCATTAGGCTTTCTCCCCTTCGTTTAAAATACCGAGCGGAATTCACCCAGTTCAACCTGTACCGATTTAATTTGCGTATAGTGTTCCAATGTTGTGATGCCGTTTTCACGTCCGACACCCGAATGTTTGTAGCCGCCCACAGGCATTTCAGCCGGAGACTCACCCCAGGTGTTGATCCAGCAAATCCCCGCGTCGAGCTGATGAATCACCCGATGTGCCCGATTCAGATCGCAGGTCACGATGCCAGCCGCCAGCCCATACTCACTCTCATTGGCGCGGCGGATAACCTCATCCTCATTCTGATATGTCAGAATGCTCATGACCGGGCCAAAGATTTCCTCTCGCACAATCTTCATATCATCCTGGCAATCGGTGAACACCGTCGGGGCAACGAACGCACCTTGCGCATACTTCTCGTCAGTCATCGGTTCGCCGCCCACCAGCACGCGAGCACCTTCGCGTTTTCCGCTTTCGATGTAGCGCAATACGGATTCTCTGTGCGGGAAGCTGACCAGCGGACCAAAATTCACCTGCTCGTCAGTCGGATCGCCAATCCGGATACGCTGAACGCGCGCCAGAATTTTTTCCTCAAACTGCGCCTGCAATGCCTGCGGAATGAAGACGCGTGTACCGTTGGTGCACACCTGACCTGAGCTGAAGAAATTCGCCATCATTGCGATATCCGCCGCCTTATCCAGATCGGCATCATCAAAAATGATCAGCGGCGATTTCCCGCCCAGTTCCATCGTGACGTCTTTCAGGGTCGAGCCCGCGGCATTGGCCATTACCGTTTTCCCGCTGGCGATCCCACCGGTGAAAGAGACTTTGGCAATACCTGGATGCGTGGTTAATGCCTGACCAACGGATTTCCCCGTTCCTGTCAGCACGTTGAATACGCCAGCCGGTAGCCCAGCCTCGGTATAGATTTCCGCCAGTTTTAGCGCGGTGAGCGACGTGACTTCACTGGGTTTGAAGATCATTGCATTGCCTGCCGCCAGCGCAGGGGCGGATTTCCACAATGCGATCTGAATGGGGTAGTTCCAGGCACCAATACCCGCGACCACGCCAAGCGGTTCACGACGGGTGTAGGCGAATGAGGTATCACGCAGCGGGATCTGCTGACCTTCCAGCATAGGAATCAGCCCCGCGTAGTATTCCAGAACATCCGCACCAGTCACGATATCGACGGTTCGGGTTTCCGAGAGCGGCTTGCCAGTATCGTACGTTTCAAGCAAGGCGAGTTCATCGTTACGCTCACGCAGGATATCCACGGCGCGACGTAAAATGCGCGAACGCTCCATCGCCGTCATCGCCGCCCATACTTTCTGCCCTGCGGTTGCTGCACTGACCGCACGGTCAACATCAGCAGTAGTGGCAGACTGAATGTGGGCAATGATGTCGCCATTCGCGGGGTTAATCGCCTCAAACGTATCGTCACCCGTGCTATCGACATAAGCGCCGTTGATATAAAGCTGTTGTAAACCGTAGTGAGACATAAATTCTCCTGTCTGATGGCAGCCCGAACGCACGTCCGGGCAGAAAAGGCAAAAATGATAAGGAAGGGTTACGTGCGGACGAGCTGCTGTTCGATATAGTCGTAGGTAATACTCAGTGCTTCTTCGCGGTTGAAGGCCTCATGGCTTAGCGCACCACGCAGCCACAGCCCATCGATCAGACCTGCCAATCCTTTTGCTGCAACGCGCGCGCTGTGCTTCGGCAAACAGTGGCTGAATTCGACACACAGGTTGGAGTAAAGTCGCCTATCGTTAACCTGCTGTAGCCGATGGAGCATGGGGGAATGCAGGCTACTGGCCCAAAACGCCAGCCAAGTTTTCATCGCCGCACTATTCGTCTGGCTATCATCAAAATTCCCCTGAACAATCGCCCGCAAACGTGCACGAGGCGTATTTTCTGTCAAGTTCAGCAACCTTGATTTCACCGCCAGCCCCAGATGACTAATCAGATAGCGCATCGTCGCTTCCAGCAAGCCATTTTTATCGCGGAAGTAATGACTGATGATCCCATTAGACACTCCCGCACGTCGGGCAATCTGTACGACTGAGGCATCATGCATCCCCACATCGTTAATCGCGGCCAGCGTCGCCTCGATGAGTTGCTGCCGTCTGATAGGCTGCATTCCGACTTTAGGCACCGCACTTCCTCTTCATTTTCTTCCCTTCATTTTTGCCTGATGAATCACGATAAACGACGGTGATTCATGCTCCGATTTGTCCTATTAAACTTTTTTTTTATTGAACGTTCAATAAAAAATGAATATCTTTTATTGCCGAAAGGTTAAAAATTCGTATCAATTATCATGAAAAATGGTGTGAGCTCAGACGATAACTCCACCTTAAAAAGAATAATTTCTTTTTTGTTCTGACGACCCTCTTCAACGGAAAGCGTACTCAGCGGATGTCCTGCGCCATATTCTTTATATGCGCTAAGCGCGCTTCGTGGAGAGAGGAATCAGAGTATCTGTTCACGTCACGCAAGGGATAACCATGCCAGCATCAGAAACGACCACCCAACAGGATCGCCTGAATCCTGTCGTGTTCTACACATCAGCGGGACTCATCCTGACCTTCTCGCTGATGACCATGTTGTTTAACCAAGAAGCGAATGCCTGGATTACCCACGCGCTTAACTGGGTTTCTGCCACATTTGGTTGGTACTACCTGCTAGCCGCCACGCTTTACATCGTTTTCGTCATCTTCATTGCGTCATCTCGATTTGGATCGATCAAGCTCGGGCCAGAACAGTCGAAACCTGAATTTAGCCTGATGAGTTGGGCAGCCATGCTGTTTGCGGCGGGGATTGGTATCGATTTAATGTTCTTTTCCGTTGCGGAACCGATCACGCAATACATGATGCCACCGGAAGGACAGGGCCAGACGATAGAAGCGGCACGGCAAGCCATGGTCTGGACGCTGTTTCACTACGGGTTAACGGGTTGGTCAATGTACGCGCTGATGGGCATTGCTCTGGGCTACTTCAGCTACCGGTATAATCTGCCGCTGACGATTCGCTCTGCCCTGTACCCTATCTTTGGTAAACGTATTAATGGCTCGATTGGCCACAGCGTTGATATCGCGGCCGTACTCGGAACCATCTTCGGTATCGCGACCACACTGGGCATCGGCGTCGTTCAGCTTAACTACGGGCTGAAAGTCCTGTTACAGATCCCAGAGAATCTCACTGTTCAGGCCTCGCTCATCCTGCTTTCCGTCGTCATGGCGACTGTTTCCGTGACGTCCGGGGTCAATCGCGGTATTCGTTTCCTCTCCGAGCTTAACGTCCTGCTCGCGCTGGGCTTGATTCTCTTTCTACTTTTCTGGGGTGATACCGAGTTTCTGCTAAACGCATTGGTGCTGAACGTCGGGGATTACATCAATCGCTTTACAGGTATGACGCTCAACAGCTTTGCGTTCGATCGCCCGACAGAGTGGATGAATAGCTGGACGTTGTTCTTCTGGGCATGGTGGGTCGCATGGGCACCGTTTGTCGGGCTGTTTCTGGCGCGAATCTCACGCGGCAGAACGATTCGACAGTTCGTCGTCGGCACGTTGATCATTCCGTTTGTCTTTACGCTGCTGTGGCTCTCCATTTTTGGCAACAGCGCGCTTTATCAGGTGCTCCACGGTAATCTGGATTTTGCCAATGAAGTCATGCAGCACCCGGAGCGCGGATTCTACAGCCTGCTGGCACAGTACCCCGGCTTCAGCCTGAGCGCCTCTGTCGCGACCATCACCGGCTTACTGTTTTATGTCACCTCTGCCGATTCCGGCTCACTGGTGCTGGGCAACTTTACCTCTCGCCTTGGCGATATCAACAATGATGCGCCAAACTGGCTGCGAATTTTCTGGTCAGTCGCCATTGGCCTGCTGACGTTGGGCATGCTGATGACAAACGGCGTGTCAGCCTTACAGAACACCACCGTCATTATGGGATTACCGTTTAGCTTTGTGATGTTCTTTATTATGGCGGGGTTATATAAATCACTGCGGGTTGAGGATTACCGTAAAGCCAGCTCCTTACAAACATCAGCCCCGATGCCAATATCAGGCGACGATCGTCTGAACTGGAAACAACGTATCTCACGCGTCATGAATTTCCCCGGTACAACGCATACGCAAAAAATGCTGGATAACGTTTGTAAAGCCGCCATGGATGACGTCGCGCGCGAACTGCGCCTGAGAGGTGCCAGCGTTGAAGTCAACGACTTGCCGCCTGTCGAAGATGAGCGCTTGAATCATCTCGAACTGTTGGTTGATTTGGGTGATGAACAGAACTTTCTTTACCAAATTTGGCCACAGCGCTATAGCGTCCCGGCGTTTACCTACCGCGCCCGCTCGGGTAAATCAGATTATTACCGCCTTGAAACCTTCCTGTTAGAAGGAAGTCAGGGGAATGACCTGATGGATTACAGCAAAGAACAGGTGATTAACGACATTTTGGATCAGTACGAACGACACCTGAATTTTCTTCATCTTAATCGAGAGGCTCCGGGCAATACGCTGACCTTCCCTGACGCATAACCTCCTCCCCTATGGCGCTGAAATACAGCGCCATTTTCAATATGTTATGCTTTTATTCTCCCTTTTTCTTGCATCGTATTTTTCCTGAGTTTATGGGCTGTGCCGCATTCTTTGCTTCCACGATTTGCGCTTTATTTTTGAAACGGTATACTGCACACAACAAATTGAAATACAGTTTTAAAAAATGTATTTGTCCGTCACAGAAAAGGAACGAACATGAAAATTGCACTGATTAACGAGAACAGCCAAGCTGCCAAAAACGCCATCATCGCCGAGTCTCTGACCAAAGCGGTTGCACCGTTGGGCCACACTGTACACAACTACGGTCAATACGCCGTTGAAGATGCAGCGCAGCTGACCTACATCCAGAACGGTATTCTGGCAGCTATCCTGCTGAACTCTGGCGCGGCTGATTTCGTTGTGACCGGTTGTGGTACTGGCCAGGGCGCAATGCTGGCTTGTAACTCTTTCCCAGGCGTAATCTGCGGTCTGGTTGTTGACCCATCTGATGCTTACCTGTTCTCTCAGATCAACAACGGCAACGCTGTATCCGTTCCTTACGCTAAAGGTTTTGGCTGGGGCGCTGAACTGAACCTGGAAAACCTGTTTACCCAGCTGTTCAAAGAAGAAGGCGGCCGAGGCTATCCGAGCGATCGCGTTGCTCCTCAACAACGTAACAAGAAAATCCTGGATGCTGTAAAAGCAGTGACCTACAACGATCTGATCACCATCCTGAAAGGCCTCGATCAGGATCTGGTTAAAGGTGCGATTGCTGGTCCTAAATTCCAGGAATACTTCTTCGCTAACAGCAAAGACGAAGCACTGACCAGCTACATCAAAACTCTGCTGGCATAATCGTCAATAGCTGAAAAAAACCACAGGCCATTGCGGTCTGTGGTTTTTTTATGCCAATTCCCCATGCAGTTTGTCTACATTTTAACGACCCAGTTACGCCGACTATCCGTTACCGTTCAATGCTTAGCCATACGCACCGTTCGCGCTAAATACTGCTTGACCGAAGCTAAGCGACTCCCTATAGTAGCCCCCCGTTGCCCCTTGTAGGCGACCCCCGGTGAGGTGTCCGAGAGGCTGAAGGAGCACGCCTGGAAAGTGTGTATACGTGAAAACGTATCAAGGGTTCGAATCCCTTCCTCACCGCCATACTTTTGACAAAGTCGATATGTTAAATATCACATATGGATTTTTTCTGAACAAAAGTTCGCTTCGGCGGATTTTTTTTTACAATTTAGTATCAAACTGGCTTTTTCCTGCACCAACTTTCTTTGAAAATATCACTATCCGGTAAACTCTCTCAATATGATATTATTGGTTGCAAGTTTCCATAGGATGTGGAAGGGAAAGTTTTTATGTTCCAATAGATTCGATAACGCCACAACGACTTCTGGAAAACATGATCTGCTGGATGCGCAGAAATATCAGCAACAGCGGCTAAAACCTACTGATGATTTAACATTGTCACACACAAACCCAAAATCGCGACACACTACATTTGCCAGTTATCCAGCAATCTATTTAGCGGGTACCAAGCAAATACGAGAAGCCGCCAAAGTCTCCGTCAACGGATACGCAGTGAAAAACACCAACCACAGGCCAAGAACACCTATGAAAGATATCTGGCGCTCGCTAGAGAAATATCTACTCACGTTAATCTAAATATTGCCGACTACACACCTTGCCGCTAATCACTTCATACCGCGCTGGAACTCATACAAGACAGCAGTAAACTGGAAATGATTCCCACGAATTCACGAGGTGGAGAGGTATGCAGTTACCCAAAATATTCCATTGAGATCGAGAAACGTAAAAAGCTTTAATGAAATATTTTTTGGATATTGACGAGAGAACATTGCCGTGTCGGGAAAAATGCAGGCTAACAACCACCCTCTGGGTTAGCCCTTCACATCAATCCACAACAAACAGCTTGGCACCCGTCTCAGTGTAGGAGCGATGAACTTCTGCGTTATCCGCAACCTGATAGCTCATTCCCGGTGTGAGGACAAAAACACGGCCATCGTCCAATTCCGTATGAAGTTCACCTTCAAGGCACAGCAGAACATGCCCTTTTGAGCACCAGTGGTCGGCCAGATAGCCTGGCGTATACTCAACAATACGAACCCGAATGTTATCAAAACGCTGTGTTCGCCAGTAGGCTATCCCCGTGTCGCCCCGGTGCTCGGTGGGCTCTATTTGTGACCAGTCAGTCGTACCAAACGGAATGTTTTTCATGTCCATATTACTGCCCCTATTCTTTAACGTTATCGGTTAACACTCCGCTTACTCTTCCGGCAAACCATCCCAGCACATCAGCGTTTGGCGGCACGGTTCCACGGCATTTTCATCAACAGTCTTGCCATGCCACAAAAACCCGTGATCCCTGCAAACAGCAACCCTGCACCTACAAAGCCAGAGAGCAGGAAGAAAGCGCTGTTTACGCTGTAACCCAGTAATACACCACCCAGAATAAGTACGCCAGCGGCGATTTGGACCTGCCGCATGAGTTCAATCGGTTGTTTACGATTCACTTCTGTCGGGAATCCTGCCTTTTTCCATGCGTTCATTCCCCCTTCAAGAAGAAATGCCGTTGCGGGGGAAACCGCCTGTGCCAGCAAGTCGGCATTCTGTTCCGAGCGCATGCCGGACAAACAATGGAAAATCACAACCTGTCCTTCTTTGTCATCATCAGGAAGGACATGCCCAGCAAAGGAGTTCAGCGGGTGCAACCTTGCCTGTGCGATGTGCTCGCGGGCATGTTCTTCCGGCTGGCGAATATCAATGAGCACCACACCTTCATCTAACAATTTACGGGCCTGGGCGGGTGAGATAGCAAGTGGCGTTGGCATGATCGTGATCCTCTTTTTACGCTTCTGAAATCCGTCAGCATGCATCGTTCAACGTGGTATTCAGCCAGCAAGGAAGGTGATATCGCTGATTGTTTGCGTGTCACCATTAATTTAGATAAATCTAATCAAGTAAAATCTAAATTAAATAATGGGCACGCGCAACAACTTTCCACACGGGGAAAGCAATCCAGACTGGACATCGATTTAGCGACTGATACTCTATAAATAGAAACGCTATTTTAAAAAACAGACATACTGCCGAGATCGCACAAAATGGATCAATAGCGGTATGGATAAGTCACGGTATGTATAAGTACCGTGCAAAAATAATGCTATTTGCGAGCCACCTTGTGGCTCTGTTTACCGCGCCGACTGGGAAACTTGAGATACTGCCAAGATCGTTTCATGAAAAAATTAAAAGACACCGACTGGTATAAAAAGCGTTACTCCAACCGCGTTCTCTTCTGGAGAGAAATCTCACCGCTCGCCTTCCCGATCTTTATTGAAGGCCTTTGCGTCGTGTTGAGGGGGGTTTTCAGCACCGTCCTGGTCAGTTGGCTGGGGAAAGAGGCCATGGCGGCCGTCGGTCTGGCTGATAGCTTCAATATGGTCATCATCGCGTTCTTTACTGCCGTCGCATTGGGGACCGCCGTTGTTGTCGCGTTCAGTCTAGGACAGCGTAACAGAAAGCAGGCACGATCGGCCGCCCGTCAATCGATGTCATTATTGGTTCTGTCATCATTTCTGTTAGTCGCGCTGGTTGAATTCGCGGGTTCAGCGATCATCGATCTGATCGCAGGACAGGCCGACATACAGGTTAAAGAACTTGCCCTCATGTTCCTTCGCTGGACGGTGTGGGGCTACCCTGCGGTCGCCATCGCACTGGTAGGCTGCGGAGCGTTGCGGGGCGCGGGCAATACCAAGTTGCCTATGGTCATCAACATTGGGATGAACATTCTCAATATTGGCATCAGTAGTCTGCTGATTTACGGGGCATTCTCCTGGGATGGCCTTGGCTTTGTTGGCGCGGGAATTGGTATTACCATTTCGCGCTATATCGGCGCGGTATTCGTGATTCTGACGCTGATGCACGGTTTTAACGGTGCGCTGCGCATTCCCTTCAAGTCTTACTTTGCGCCTTTTACCCTGTCGATCCTCTATGAAGTACTCAGTATCGGTATTCCCGCCAGCATTGAATCCGTGATGTTTAACATCGGTAAGCTGATCACCCAGCGTTTTGTGGCAGATATGGGAACCGAGGTCATTGCCGGAAACTTTATTGCTTTCTCCATCGCAACGCTGATCAACCTTCCCGGTAATTCACTCGGTGCCGCTGCTACCATTATCGTTGGCACAAGGCTGGGGAAAGGCCAAATCATGCAGTCCACCCGCCAGTTGAAGCACATCTTCTGGCTATCCAATATCGGGCTGTGCGTACTTGCCGTCCTGTCGGTGCCCGGTGCCAGCTTTTTGGCGTCGTTTTACACCAATGAGCCGGAAGTTATCGACGTGGCAAAACATCTCCTGTGGCTCAACGCGCTATTTATGCCCATCTGGGCGGCGTCCTGGGTGCTCCCTGCCGGCCTAAAAGGCGCTAAAGACGCCAGCTACACCATGTGGGTGGCAATGGCAGGCATGTGGGGATGTCGGGTCATCGCGGGATATATCCTCGGCGTGATGCTCGGTTTTGGCGTGATCGGCGTGTGGATGGGGATGTTCTTTGACTGGATTGTACGCGGGTTCTTCTATTACCGCCGCCTGATGAGCGGACGCTGGCTATGGCGCTATCTCGTCCACCAACAAATTGGTGATAGCGAGCGGATTTCCGCTCGCTTATCACACAGCAAACGGCTTAGCGACTCGGGCTCTTCACCGGAGCAAAACGGGTCGCCATGATAATCAACACGACCACACCGACGGTCATAATCATCCAGGCCTGCTCCAGACCCGCGGTATGCTGACGTATAAAACCGGCCAGCAAAGGCATCAAGCTGGCGAGGATGTAGCCACCACCCTGCACAAAGCCCATCAGTGAACCGGTTTTATGTGCTTCTGTCACCTGATCCAACGCCACAATCAGCGATAGAGGGAACAGCGCACCAATGCCAACGCCCAGCATGATAATGATGGGATACGTGAACGTCAGCGGTACCACAATCAATCCAATCATCCCCACTAGCATCACCATCAGGATAGGGAGCAGCAGCTTGCGTCGATCGGGAAAACGGTTGATGAACGTTGACACCAGCAGGCCGGAAATCACTTCCGTCATCGTTAATCCGCCCAACATCAGGCCGCTTTGCGTTGCATCTAGCCCCAGTTGAATGTAATACGGCGGCAACCATGCCAGCACCAGCGTATACGCGCCCGTACCAATGCCGAAGAACACCATCAGCAGCCAGTCCATTCCGCTTCGGCGCGTTGCTACGACAGCCACCGCATCCTGCTTCACGGTATAGGCTTTAGGGATACATCGCCAAGCCACCGCAGCCACCAGCGCCACCATTCCCCAGCAGGCCAGTGCACTTTGCCAGCCCCACACATTTGCCAGCGGAGAAACCGATGAAGCCGCAAACGCCGCACCGCTCATAATCGCAGTAGTATAAAAACCCATGAGGAGACTGCTGTGGCGACCAAAATGAAGCTTGATAAACGATGGCACCAGCGCCTGAATCAAGGCAATCCCGATTCCGGCAAGCGCAGCACTAACCAGCAACGCAATACCGCTATTCAGCCACCAGCGGGCACTACACGCCAAAGCAATGACCACGATGCCCAACGTGATTCCCCGATATTCACCAAGACGCGCCTGCAACTGGCCGCCATATAACGCACACCACCCCATAGCAAACACTGGGAGCGTGGTTAACATCCCCGCCATGCTGTCATCCAGACCCGTTGCAGCCTGAATCTGATTCAGCAATGGGCCAATCCCCGCCAGAACAGGACGTAAATTCAGACCCAACAGGATAATCGAGAAGAACAGAAAAGCCCGCGTGCGGGCCGTTGATGTCACTACCATGTATAACCTCAATAGCTTGAGTAAATCACTACGACTTGATGAACATTATCTTCACATAAAGAATCTTAACGTCAAGATAAAATCTTATGACAGGCCGACACCGCATGCATTTGATTTGATCAGCGTTAGCAAGAACAACTAAATATCGACCGACTGGAAAGTGACTGGATAAATGACTGATGATACTCATCGCTGATTTAGACAAACAGCCATAAAAAACGTCGCTTGCGATGGCCCGTAGGGTGACGGGCAGGAAATTCGCCATAAAAAAATCCGCTCTGAAAAGAGCGGATTTTTTCGACACAGCTAACAACCAACGCGGAGGGTAAACAACCCCTACAGGATTAGATTAGAAGCGGTAACCTACGCCAACAGCCCAGGCACCAACGTCAACACTGCGGATACGGCTTTGTTCGTAACCCACATCCAGAGCAACGTCCTGCATTGGGTTGAACTGAACACCCGCACCGTAGGTGAAGCCATAATCGTCGTTGCTGCTGTTGTTCTGGCCGTTGGTAGCGTTGTTCGTTACTTTACCATGGCTGAAACCAACAACGCCGTACAGGCTTGCCCAGTCATTCAGGCGGTAAGCTGGACCAGCAGTAAAGCCCATGTATTGGCCTTTATTGTAGTCGCTGCCATCGCTACCATTTTTTTCCAGGTAGGTGAATGAGCTAATAACGCCCAGTGGGTTATTATCTTGCTCGTAACGATATTTCAGGTTAAAGCCTTTAACTTTATTTTGTACGCCCTGAGCATCACCTTGAGCATAGCCTGCAGTTACAGTACTTTGACCAGCAAATGCAGAACCTGCGCCAACGGCTAATACACAAGCCAGAGCGGAAAGACACGCGATTTTTTTCATATTTACAGCCTCAAATTCATTTTATGAAAGACTAACTAACGGAGTAAATATAACAAAGAAACTCGGAACTTGCCGCCCTATAAATATTTATCAATTAGACTTTAGATGTAACAAATATTGTCAAAACCAATCTATCACACTAATTATATTGAGTTTTTTATTGTGACAGTTAGATTAAAAATAAATTCACCACACAGTAGTAAAACAGACAATTCCTAATTCCCCGCTCAGTTTGTATGCTAATGGTATTGCACAAAAACGCGCCAGTTAAATGATGCGTAAATAAAGGTCAATAAAAGTCAATTCATACCAGACAAATTGTTTACAATTGGATATAATAGCAACGGAATGTTGTATCTGTTTTAAGGCCAAAAGAATGACCTTATTTACCCATCGCTCGCCATCATTTTTACCTGTCTTGCTCATCATTATCTCGATGCTTTCTATCCAAAGCGGTGCTGCTCTGGCCAAAAGTCTGTTTCCGCTCATTGGAGCCACTGGTGTCACAGCACTGCGTCTGGGAATTGGTACGATCATTCTGTGCATCATCTTCAAGCCGTGGCGGATGCGATTTAGCAGTAACCGCCTGCCGCTGCTGGTGTATGGCATTACGCTGGGCGGGATGAACTTTCTGTTTTACCTCTCATTACAAACGGTGCCGCTCGGCATTGCTGTCGCACTGGAATTCACCGGCCCGCTTGCCGTTGCTATGTTAGCCTCACGTAGACCGATTGATTTTCTCTGGGTTTTTCTGGCAGTTGCCGGGTTATGGTTTTTATTGCCGCTGGGCCACAACATCAGCAATGTTGATTTGGTGGGCGCAACCTGTGCTGTTGGTGCCGGTGCCTGCTGGGCGTTCTATATTCTGTTTGGGCAAAAAGCAGGGGCAAATCATGGTCCGGGAACCGTTGCCATCGGCTCCTGCATAGCCGCGCTGATATTTTGCCCTATCGGTGCATATTACGCGGAAAGCACGCTGTTTTCACTCTCGATACTCCCGCTCGGTATTGCCGTCGCGATTCTGTCCACCGCGCTTCCCTACTCTCTGGAGATGGTGGCACTAACGCGCCTACCCGCCAGAACGTTCAGCACCCTGATGAGTATGGAACCTGCTATTGCCGCCTTATCGGGGATTATATTCCTCGGCGAACACTTGGCGTTCATGCAATGGATGGCGCTTATCTTTATTATTATCGCGTCAATAGGTGCAACGTTGACAATAAAACCAGCAGGCGCAACAAAAGCAACAGCTCAGGCAGAATGAATGCTTATTTCCTTGGGGAAGTGTTGCAGAAAGGCTTCACATTCCCGAGGTGAACGCAGAATAATAAAGCGGATATGGCGGTAGCACGGATCTGCTAAATCCGCCAAATACCGTTCACAGTTTCTCGCATACGTTTTTATTGTCCAGAGGGTAATCGAATCTCGGCTAAGGAAACTGCGGATAAAAGATTTTTTATTACCTGTGCCACTCCAGAGATCCTCTTTACGCCATGCCGACCGACGATACGCGCGCCGTATCGCCTGATAGAGCGTGCGGGTAAAACCGTAGTCGACCCAAATCACAACATCAACATTGCGTCATTTGATATCACGTGTTCGATTATAGTTGCCATCCAGTACCCAACAGTTAGGCGCCAGTACACTTTCAAGCCGTTGAAAAAAATCGGCATCCGTCTGTGCTTGCCAGTTCTTCAGCCAAAACTATGCATTCATTTAAAAATAATGCATCCATTTCAATGTACGGAATAGTCAATTTTCCAGACAAACGGCGAGCAAGCGTCGATTTGCCACTTCTGCTGGTGCCAATAATATTCATTATCATTCTGAACAGCTCTCTTTTCCAACACATAATATACTTTAAGAGAAAAACGATGCATTCATTCTTTTCAACGAGAAAGATGGAGAATAATAACTATTTCCATCTAAGTTATGATGATATTTATTAATATATGAGATTATGTTTCATAGGTAGTTAAAAGAGTTACTTGTCGTCACTTTCATATTATTGATATCAGATAAATCCTGACCAAAAACAATCAGAATATCGTTATGCTAGAGCTATTCATTTGATAGGCAATTCTTTTCAATATTAATTTTTATCACTGCTATAATTAGTCACATTAAACGATGAATAATTAGAGGATAACGATTATGTCTACCGCCAAACTCGTGAAATCAGCACCATCCGAACTGCTTTACACTCGCAATGATTTGGATGATAGCGTGAAGACCTCGACGATCACGCTGTTAAACCAACTGGTTGTTGATTTTATCGACCTGTCGTTGATTACCAAACAGGCGCACTGGAACATGCGCGGCGCAAATTTTATCGCGGTTCATGAAATGCTGGATGGCTTCCGTACGTCAATTATTGACCACCAGGACACCATCGCCGAGCGCGTAGTACAAATAGGCGGTGTTGCGCTGGGTACTGTGCAAATTGTGGGTAAACAAACTTCGCTGAAAAGCTATCCAACCAACATCCATAACGTTCAGGATCATCTTAAAGCGTTGGCCGAGCGCTATGCGATTGTTGCCAACAACGTACGTAAAGCCATTGGTAAAACGGAAGATGAGGCCTCTGCAGACATTCTGACCGCCGCATCACGCGATCTGGATCAGTTCCTGTGGTTCATTGAATCAAACATCGAATAGTCGGCGTTATCATCCCGCGAACGCGTTCAAGGCTGCTTAGGCAGTAATGCTGATCAGTTAAGGATCAGTTGAACGATCCAATAGCTGTGTAAGAATCCGGAAGTGTTCTTCATTTCCGGATTTTTTATGCGTATCTCTCAGGCCATCGACCTCGTTTCACGTTACGATTCGACCCGTAATCCTTTGACTTCTCTTGGCGACTTTCTTGACCCAGAACTTATTGCCCGTTGCCTTGCTGAGTCCGGCGTGGTCACCCTGCGTAAACGCCGTCTTCCTCTCGAAATGATGGTCTGGTGCGTTGTCGGCATGGCGCTTGAACGTAAGGAGCCGCTTCATCAGATTGTCAATCGGCTGGATATTATGCTGCCCGGTAACCGTCCCTTTGTTGCTCCCAGCGCGGTTATCCAGGCCCGACAGCGGCTCGGAAGTGACGCCGTTCGACGGGTGTTCACGCACACCGCTCACTTGTGGCACAACGCTGTGGCGCATCCCCACTGGTGTGGATTGACGTTACTGGCGATGGATGGCGTCGTCTGGCGCACACAGGAAACACCTGAAAATGATACCGCCTTCCCGCGCCAGACTTACTGCGGCCAACCTGGCCCCTACCCGCAGGTCAAAATGGTCTGTCAGATGGAGCTGACCAGCCATCTGATAACCGCAGCAGCCTTCGGTACGATGAAAGACAGCGAATATACCCTGGCTGAGCAACTGATAGACCAGACCGCAGATAATACGCTGACGCTGCTCGATAAAGGGTATTACTCATTAGGGTTGCTGAATGCCTCGAAGCGTGCGGGAGAACACCGACACTGGATGATACCGCTTAAGAAAGGTACCCGTTACGAGGAGGTCCGGAAACTGGGAAAAGGCGATCATCTGGTACAGTTGAAAACTACGCCACAATCCCGCAAAAAATGGCCGGGACTGAGTACAGAAGTGACAGCCCGATTACTGACCTATAGCCGTAAAGGAAAAATCTATCAGTTACTGACTTCGATGACTGATGGCATGCGTTATCCGGGAGGTGAAATGGTTGAGCTTTACAGTCACCGTTGGGAAATCGAGTTGGGTTACCGTGAAATCAAACAGACAATGCAACTGAGCAGACTGACACTGAGAAGCAAAAAACCGGAACTTGTGGAGCAGGAGTTATGGGGTGTGCTGCTGGCGTATAATCTCGTGAGATATCAGATGATTAAAATGGCCAGTCAACTGAAAGGTTACTGGCCAAATCAGCTGAGCTTCTCAGAATCCTGCGGGCTGGTCATGAGGATGTTGATGACGCTTCAGGGTGCATCGCCGGGTCGTATCCCTGAACTACTGCGAGATCTGGAGAGTATGGGACAGATGGTGAAGCTGCCGATAAGAAGAGAAAGAACCTTCCCGAGAGTGGTGAAAGAAAGGCCTTATAAATATCGAAAAGCGAAGAAAAACAGCCAGTCAGTTGCTTAACTGACTGGCATTACTGCTTAGGCAGCCTTTTTTCTGCCCGTCTCCCGACTCAAACCGCCCTCTTTTCTGGCATAACCTGCATAAACCACGTATTTTATCCGTTAAGACGCTCAAAAAATTAGCTTTCGCCTGCATTAATTGTGCAGAACGCTAATCAACGGTTGTTTCCCTCCTATAAATCAGTTAATCATAGCAGTACCTTGCCTGAGCGAATCGGCGATTAAAATTTCATCGCAGGCAAGGTAATAAAATAAAAACAACAGGTTAAGTGTAACGCATGATTATTAACCTCATGCTTAAATAGGTTTCACTTTCGTACTATGCTTAAAACGCCTGTAAAACAAAAAGCTCCCACAACTGCTAATAGGAAGGGTTTGATGAAATCACTACTTAAGGCCTCTTTGGCTGCACTGACGCTGATGATGAGCGTATCTAGCTATGCCGCTGAGAAAGAACTGATTGTCGCGACAGACACCGCTTTCGTCCCTTTTGAATTCAAACAAGGCGACAAGTACGTCGGTTTTGACATCGACCTCTGGGATGCTATCGCTAAACAGCTCAATCTGAAGTACACCCTGAAGCCAATGGACTTCGGCGGCATTATTCCTGCACTGCAAACGCGCAACATTGATCTGGCGCTCGCAGGCATTACCATTACTGAAGAGCGTAAAAAAGCAATCGATTTCTCTGACGGTTACTACAACAGCGGCCTGCTGGTAATGGTCAAAGCGGACAACAACGATATTAAAGGCGAGCAGGATTTGGCCGGTAAAGTGGTTGCGGTGAAGAGCGGCACAGGTTCCGTTGATTACGCGAAAGCCAATATCAAAACCAAAGATCTGCGCCAGTTCCCGAACATCGACAACGCCTATATGGAACTGGGTACCAACCGTGCTGATGCCGTCCTGCACGACACGCCAAATATCCTCTACTTCATCAAAACCGCAGGCAACGGCCAGTTTAAAGCGGTAGGTGATTCCATTAAAGCTCAGCAATACGGCATCGCGTTCCCGAAAGGCAGCAACGAGCTGCGTGAAAAAGTGAATGGCGCTCTGAAAACACTGCGTGAAAACGGCACTTATGCTGAGATCTACAAGAAGTGGTTTGGCGTAGAACCTAAGTAATTGCCGATTTAATCTGGAGATATTTCATGCAGTTTGATTGGAGTGCCATTTGGCCTTCTCTGCCCCTCCTGATGGAAGGGGCAAAAATGACGTTGTTGATTTCTGTTCTGGGTCTGCTTGGCGGCCTAGTGATTGGCGTAGTCGCGGGTTTTGCCCGCGCCTACGGCGGCTGGTTTTCCAGCCGCATTTCGCTCGTTTTTATTGAAATTATTCGCGGCACCCCGATTGTTGTGCAGGTGATGTTTATTTACTTCGCCTTGCCGATGATTTTCACATCCGTACGAATCGACCCTTTTGCCGCCGCCGTCGTCACCATCATGATTAACTCTGGTGCTTACATCGCGGAAATCACCCGTGGTTCGGTATTGTCGATTCATAACGGCTTCCGTGAAGCAGGTCTGGCGCTTGGGCTGTCTCGCAGCGCGACGTTACGCCATGTGATTGCCCCACTCGCCCTGCGCCGCATGCTGCCGCCGCTGGGTAACCAGTGGATTATCAGCATCAAAGATACGTCACTGTTTATTGTTATCGGCGTGGCTGAACTCACGCGTTCAGGCCAGGAAATCATCGCGGGCAACTTCCGTGCGCTGGAAATCTGGACTGCGGTTGCCATTATTTACCTGTGCATCACGCTGATCCTCAGCTTTATTCTGCGTCGTCTGGAAAGAAGACTTAAGATTATATGATTGAATTTAAAAACGTATCCAAACACTTTGGCAAGACACAGGTCTTACACAATATCGATCTCACCATCGGTCAGGGTGAAGTTGTGGTCATCATCGGGCCTTCGGGTTCGGGTAAATCCACGCTTCTGCGCTGCATCAACAAGCTGGAAGAAATTACCAGCGGTGAATTGGTTGTTGACGGCCTTAAAGTGAACGATCCGCGCGTTGACGAGCGTTTAATCCGTCAGGAAGCCGGGATGGTATTCCAGCAGTTTTACCTGTTCCCGCATCTTACCGCGCTGGAAAACGTCGCGTTCGGCCCTATTCGGGTACGCGGCGCGAGTAAAGCCGATGCCGAGAAGCTGGCGCTGGAATTGCTGGCGAAAGTGGGCCTGTCAGAACGCGCGCATCATTACCCTTCCGAGCTTTCCGGCGGTCAACAGCAGCGTGTGGCCATCGCCCGCGCTTTAGCAGTTAAACCGAAACTGATGCTGTTTGATGAGCCGACATCGGCACTCGACCCGGAACTGCGCCATGAAGTGCTGACCGTCATGAAAGATCTGGCCGAAGAAGGCATGACGATGGTCATCGTCACTCACGAAGTGGGCTTTGCCCATAAAGTAGCTTCGCGTCTGATCTTTATTGATAAAGGCCGCATCGCAGAAGATGGCGACCCGGAAACGCTGATTACGAATCCACCCAGCGATCGTCTGCGTGAATTCCTGCAACACGTATCTTGATCAACAAGGGGGCTTTCGCCCCCTTTCTCTTACTCGCAATGTCAGCGAACGTTATGCCTGCGAACGCGGATATTCTCGTTCAATAAACGCTGCAAAATCCTGGCACATCTTCTCATCGCCCTGTTCATTATCCGCCAGCACGCGACTGCCATCGACCACGCGAATACGTGCGTCCAGATCGAAATCCGCAGCAGGCTGAGGACGACACGTTGCCTGAGCCATGGTGCTTTCCGCCTGTTGCCAGGCTTCATCGACCGTTAGATTACAGGCCTGCGCTAGATAAGCAGGATTGAAGCCCTCACCGGTCAGGCTACGCAGCGTATCGTCATGACTTACGCTATTGCCCGGATGCCAATAGTGTTGTGCCAAATCAGGGCCGATGGCCGGGTTATCCGTCAGGTAGCCGTCACGTTGCAGGAAATAGCTGCGCGTCTGCTCAACCGCCATCAATGCCAGCAGATATCCCTGATAAGAACACGCCGACTCCATGGACAGAAGATGAGGGATCGCCAACGTCGGGCGCGGGCTACCGCTAATGCCCAAAATACGCTGTTCGGTGTCACGTGCCAGTTTTGTCATCGCTTCCGGCGTACGCGCCTCGTCGTCCCACGAATAGAGCTGCCACTCGAAGTACGGCACCAGCAGGATGTGCCGCTCATTGAAAGCGCGCATCGGCTGCTGCGTGCTGATATCCGCGCGGATCAATTCATCAGGAATCGTCTCTCCCTGTGCATTCTTTGCATAGCGTTTTAACCAGTCAGCATCACCCAGCAGGCTGTCGCAGAACATGGACTGCGTTTCCGCATAAGCCATTGAGGTTGGCGGAAACTCCTGTGAAAAACAGGGTGCATTCTGCCGGATATTGGCAAAATGCGCGGCGTGCCCACCTTCATGAAACAGCGTATTAATGCCGCTGGCACCGCTGCCAATCTGATCCGGTTTTGCCAGACTGGTGAAATTAATCCGTGCAGGAACCCATTTTCCTTCCTGCACAAACGGCGGCACCGGGCCATGCATAAAGCCGTTCTCGTATTTACCTTTGCGCACCAGCAAATCGAGCTGCATTTCTGCACCGTTAAACCCAATGCGCAAACGCTTAAAGCTGTTGATCCAACGCTCCAGCGACGCAGAGAAAGGGAAATAGGGATCGAGCTGGCGCGTCACATCACCCGCGCTGGCATAGCGAATATTCCACGGTTGCAGAGCATCCTCGCCCTTTTCATCCGCCAGATTTTTCAGGCTACGAGCATTCGCTTCACGCGTCTGTTCTTCAAAAGGATCGAGGATGGCAAAAAGCTGCTCCGGCGTCATCCGCTCCGTCTTGTTGAGCTTATAGTCAAAATAGTTACGGTAGCCTATCTGACGGGCAAAGCGGTTGCGCAATGAAATCAGCTCAGGGAAACCATTCTGCAACAGCCACTGCTCAAGATCGCGCAGCGCCTGCTGGGAACTTTGACGATAGGCTTCGGTATTATTGGTCGTCTGGTTGGTCAGCAGTTCTCCGAGCGAGGCGGGAACCCGTTCCCCTTTGGCATCCAGATGCGTCATTTCATAGGATTTACGCTTGGCGTATAACGCACTTTCGGCCGCAATAATTTCATCCATCAACGCCTGCGCCTGCGGGTCTTCAATCACGTTGCAGTCGAAAAATCGATACCAGCCTTGCAAACCGTGCGACAGCGCCTGCTGTTGCTCATCGCGCGGGCTATTTTCCAGTGTCGTAAGATGGGCTCTGAGTTCAGCCAGACGCTGTGGCTGCGAAATAAAGCGCTTATAAGCACTTTCTGCGGCGGAGAAACACTCAGATACCTCAGCGTTGCCCGTTCCCATATACAGTTGCCAAAACAGTTCTTCTTTCGCGTGATGAACCGCAAGATAGTCGCGATTCAAGGCGTTAAAATAGTCCGCTACCTGTTGCATGCTATTCCTTCTCTCTTCAAATGACAGCCGTCTGGCTGCGTGAAGTGGCGCGATAAACGCGTCCGAATCCGCTCCGGCAAACCGATCAGCCAAGGCGTTTTTTAATCGTGGCGACAGCCTGTTCCATTGTCGCCGCTTCACCAGCAGCAACCAGACAGCATGCCAGTTGCAGACGGATCGCCTGCGGTATGGCAATTTCACCCGTCAGGCACTGTACCGTCCAGCGCGCCGTGGTTGCGGCATCCTTCGCAATCGGCAACGCATCAGGTGCGACGCTGATATCCTGCCGAAGTTGCAGCACGTTGGTATTTTGCTGATGGATGAAATGAATTTCCGGGCAACGCTGCGGGTTGGCGTAAACCTCGCCCTCCGTACCGTGCATCAAAAGCGCACGCCCGTTGATGTCATTAAAAAATGTCCCCACGCGGGAAACATACTCAGGGTGGGAAACGCTGGCGACACGCAGCGCGTCGCTTTCACCAAACGGCGTCGCCACCTTAGCCAGCGTGTGGCTACTGTTACGCACGCCCATACGCCAGCGCAGCTGTAGCTGGCGATCGATAGCCGGACATAACGTCGAAACAGGGATAAATACCGGGCTACCGTTATCAAGCTCCTGCTGAGCCTGCTCGGCACTCTCGGCAATCGTCACACCGAGGTTACGCAAAATCTCGGCGCTGGTAACACGGGTCGGATCCTCGTTGACGCCGTGAACCACAACCGGAAAACCCAGTTTTGCCAACAGCAGCGCCAAGAGCGGCGTCAGGTTTGCCTGCTTCCGCGCCCCGTTATAGCTAGGAACCACGACTGGCATAGGAAAGCCCGCAGGCGGCGTCAGGCGCAACACATGCTCGTTCATCGCCTGATAAAAACCCAGCATCTCGGATTCCGATTCGCCTTTGATGCGAAACGCAATCAACAGCCCACCGAGCTCCAGATCCGGCACATCACCACGCAGCATTGCGCTATACAGTTCATAAGCCGTGGTCCGATCGACATCACGCGCATGATTTTTCCCGCGCCCCACTTCTTTGATAATTTTGGTGTAATCCATGTTGGCCTCTCATTTGCGGCGACACAGTAAAGAACTTATCAATGAAAATAACATGTTTACCGAGTTTCTGGTCACTCTGGCGCAGAGGAAATTGCTATCACGCGGCTTTTTAGCCAGCATCAGGAACGCCATCCTTACCCCGCGCGGGAAAGTACTTATAGATGGTTTTTTCTGACACGCCGATAATATTCGCTACCTGAAGGCGCGTAGCCCCTGTCGCTAACATCGCCCCGGCTCGACAAAGCACATTTTGCGTCATAAGCCGTTTACGCCCGCCGATGCGCCCCTCTAACCGAGCAGCATCGAGGCCAGCACGTGTCCGTTCGACAATCAGTTCCCGTTCCATCTCCGCCAGTGCACTCATCACATGAAAGAAGAAACGACCCGCGGGGGTAGAAGTATCAATACTATCCGTCAGGCTGCGAAAATGGATGCCTTTCGCCTGCAATGCGGATACCAGCTCAATCAAATCACGCACGCTGCGCCCTAGCCTGTCCAGCTTCCATACCATCAGCGTATCGCCACGCCGCAACCGCCTGATCGCCTTTTTTAACCCCGGCCGCTGTGCATTCTTGCCACTGGCAGTATCCTCAAAAATCAGCTCACATTCTGCGCGAATCAGCGCTCTTTTCTGTAATTCCGTATTTTGATCGGTAGTAGACACTCGCGCATAGCCAATCAACATTTCATAACCCCATGAAATGATTGATTGTATTTTTATTATCTCATTCTCGCAAACCTCGGTTTTAAAGAAATTATTGAGACGGGTGCTGGTGCAGGATATTACTGGCGAAAATATGCGGATGCGATGATAGAGCTTTTTGCCAGCGAAGATGTCGTAATGGGTTCTAATAAAAATGTTATATTTCCAATTAATATCAAGGAGATGATTTTTATCACTGCAAATGATATCGGAGGATACAATGGTGGAAATGCTTACACAGTACGGATTTCTAATGTAACAAACACTGGTTTTTTGGTTTCATGGGATAGATTTAATGAAAATGGTATTTGGAACAAAAAAACACTTTACTACCATATAATTGCTAAATCAGCATAGGTTGTGGCCCTATTGGGCCACTTTTCATACTAAATATATATTTTAGGATTTTTATTTAATATCATAAACAATGATTGTTGCCATATCAGTATCACGAGGAGAAACAATATCTGTATCTGCGACAGAAAATGAAACTATATTTTTCCCCAACATTGCAGCACTAATTGACGTGGGTTGATTATCTGCTCCTATAGTGACCGAATCTAATGAGTCATCAAAATCATAATGAGATGAATATGATGAGGAAACTATAGGTGCGTTTGGTACTGAAACAGGTTTATTAAGAGTCATATAATACGAATTATATGATGCACCAGATGTACTTATATGTCCCATCCATGAGCAGCCGACCTCACGATAGATAAATCCTGCCACTCTGAACGTCTTGCTGTTCCCGACCTGGATACCATGATTTTGATAGCGAATACGGATGGTTGCCTGATTATTATTTCCTGCTGGAAATGTCATTGATGTAACAACAAATTTCCCAACAGGATTATATCGACTGGTCGATTTCCCCGGTATGACTACTGCGTTATTTTCCAGAAGAAATAAAAGGGTCTTTCCAACCTCAACAAAACGGCCATGCGATCTAATTTCAAAGACTACCTCAAGAGTATCATTGCTAATCGCCGTAAAATTTAAACTTTGCATTAAATGCGATGAAAATTGCAGCAACGCAACAGGTGTCAAATTAAATTCCCCCAAACCGAGGTTTGCGGGAGTCAGAGTAATATCTTTTGACCCATCGAACTCAACACCGTTAATTTTTCGAGATGTCGCCAGCTTGGTAGCCGCCACCGCAGTTCCAGCAATAGGTAATGCCCCAATATCAGCAGCGGTCGGTTTATCTTGATCGGTATAAATACGCGCCCATGGCCTTTCAAAACCGTGATTATCGCGAGCACTTCGGTATTTCAACCCACCATTCGCATAGTTGAAGTGAAACTGGGCGGCTGATGTTGAACCGGTATTTAACCCTATATGCCAAATAAGAGAGGCATCCCCTCCATTATCTTTTAAATAAGCACCAGTGGGGCTATTCCATGCAAGATCATCATTTTTATAAACGACACCTGATGAGCCCTGTCGGACATAATGATTATCGGCATCTGCTTTTGTTATAGCTCCAACATCTGCTGCGGTAGGCTTATTTGCCGTATCGTAATCCAACACCCAGGCAGACCATGCTCCTGAATATTGGGTTCGTTTGTAACAGCGGGAGTTGTTGTAAATACGGTAAACCTGAGTAATGCCAGCATGTTTCAGCACTTCAAGCGAACCGGCCTGCGCTTCTGGATAATTTTTGCCCGATGCTGCCTGCGCATTTACCGCCTGATGGTATAGCCCCGGTGTGGTATAGGTATTCAAATCAACAGCATTGCCGATAGATAACGATGCCGAGAAAATACCCTGAGAATTCACATCGATATCTGCCGTGCCGTCAAATGCCACACCAGCAATCTTTCTCGCGACGGCCAATTTTGTCGCGGCTGCCGCCGTTCCCGCCACTGGCAACGCACCAATATTTGCTGGCGTCAGGGCAATATTCGCCGAACCATCAAACGGTACGCCGTTGATGGTGCGAGGCGTTGCAAGTTTTGCCGCCGCCTGAGCAACTGCCTTCTCTGGTAACGCACCTACATCAGTTGCGGTAGGTTTGTTTTTCGTATTGTAATCACGTCTCCAGCCAGGAGAATAATCAACCCCGTTATAGATATAAGTGAATTGTGCATTCGCTGAGTCACTAAGCCCAGCTGGCGTTGTTGAAGGCGTAGTTATCCTGATTGTCGTGGCATCGTGTTGTCCCATAACCTCAACCACGGAGCCAGCCAGTGGTATCTGACCACACTCTGTATCAGAAATGATTTTATTGTGGGTGTACGACCACGAACCACGACAAGCCCAATAGGCATGGACAAAAGCGCCCTGACTTTCTAACCAGCCAATAAACTCAGCCGTTGTCCATGAACCGGCACTTCCTCCGATGGGGATCGATGAGCTGTATGCACGCGATGAACCAAGATTGCGGTTAAACAGTTCTCTATCCTGAATATCTGCACCGTTTTGGTCTTTCGCCAGTTTCGTTGCAGCAACAGATTTAACAAACGCCGTTGTCGCCACCTGCTGGCTATTGTTATCGGTTGCAGGCGTTGGTGCTTTCGGTGTGCCGGTGAAAGTGGGGTTCGCCTTCGGCGCATATTGCGTATGCGGATCGGCGGCGGCAGCGTGTGTCGCCAGATCGCTGCCTGTTTTTTCCTGCTCTTTTTTCAAATAGCGGGTACGATTAGCCAATTCTTTAGCCTGTCGGTTTGAAACACCGTCCGGTCCACCCACGACCGGATCTGACGTTTCGATTTGGTAAATACCATCAACCCATTGCGGGTTCTCTGACAAATTCGCCATGTTCAAGCGCTCCCATGATTGTAGTTACTATCGTATATTGCCGTCCGGTTGTAGCGGATAGGCACTTCCCAATATTCGATACTGGCCAGATGACACCGTGCCGGGGCAAACATCCCAATGGCATTGCGCAGCATTCTGGCCTGATCGTTGGTAATTGGTTGTTTTAGCAGCACGCGATAAACCGCCCACGCCGCTTTGTCGCCGTGCACATAAAGGTTGTTGTAGGTGGCTTCACCGTCGTAGCTCAGGCGGCCAATATTCTCGATCAGCGTGCTCTCGCCGAATCCGAAACGACGGATGATCTCTTTAATGCTCCAGGGCGTACCTTTACTGCGATGCAGATCGATAGCCGCTTTGATCAACGCACGTTTGGAGTCATCCGATTCTGCCAGTTCCCAACCATCGCCAAACAACGAGAACTGTTCTGCCAGCCAAGGCAACACGCTGCTGTCAGCAATGTCGATCAGATAAACCAGCAAGGCATTCAGATCGATGTCATCAAAGCGATCTGCCAATTCCGCCAGCGAACGAAAGCGGGCGTCAGCCGCCAGCGGCGGTGGCAACAGTCGTAGTGAATCAGCCATTCGACACCCCGACGACGCTGACATTGATGCCCGTACAGTTCGCCCATTCGCTGTCATCAAGCACCATCAATGATGGAGAAACCAGCTCCACCTGATACACGCCGGGGATGGATAACGTGGCAATAATCTGGCTCGGAACAATGTCGCGCCCCAACGTGGCGGTACGGGTTTCCACCCAGGCCTGCACCGCTTTCTCCGCAGCGGCCTGAACGACGCCAGCCTGTTCGCCGTTAAACAGCGTCAATTTGGCGCTGATGGCGTAATCCACCTGCGTGGGGGATTTGGCGGAAACAAAATCCGTCAGTGGACGCACCTGTTCGTCGGAGCAAAAACTTTCCACCAGCGAGAGTATGCTGCTGTCCGGCAGGCCAGTACTGAGCAACGGATAAAGCACCACTTCACCCGGTTCAGGCGACATCACCGCGACATCAACAATGTTTTGGTGTGCTCGCAGCGCATGGAAGCGATACGCCAGTTTCGATCCCGCCGTACTGAATGATTCCGGTGCCAGTTGGATACGCTCACGCAGGCGATCGTCATCTTCTTCTGCGGAACCGCCGCTACTTTTGGTGATGTTGACAACGCTTAAATCACTGTCGCCAATCTCATCCAGCAGCGTACTGATTTGGGCAGGCAGCCAGTCATTGCCCACATCGCCACTTTCGGTACAGGTCGCCAGCACGGTGACACCGCTACCATTCGCTCTCAGCAGCGCGTCGCTGTCGGTGGTGAAAATCACGCTGTCCGACGCACTAACGCGAGTGCCCGCAGGAATCAGCAGATCGCTGACTAAAGGCGTTTCAGGGGTAAAGCGGAGCTCTGCACGCGCCGGCTGCGCCGCCAAACGGTAGACGCCAACCAGTTCCGCCAGATAATCCAGCATCGGTGCACGAGCAAACGCAACCAGGTTTTGCTTGGCGGTTTCCTGGACCGCACTACGCAATAAAGTTTCCCGGTAAGCAAAGAGGTTAATCAGCAGGCGTTCGGCCTGCGCTGGATAGAGTGTTTTCCCCGAATCAGCTTCATATTTCGCGATCATTTCGGCGGTAATCTTCGCCGCATCGCGTTCAATAAAATTGGGTTCTGTCAGCGCCATAACAACTCCGTGGTCTGTGTCGCGCCATTAGCGGTTTTCCAGCTAACGTGCAGCGTCAGGTGAGCCCCATTCACAGAAGGTTTAACCGCCAGTAACTGGCAGCGAGGTTCCCATCGTTTGATCGCTTCTACCGATTCCCTAACGACATGCGGGATCGCACGTTCGATCGGATAATCGAGATACAGATGTAGATTGCTACCAAAGTCAGGCCGATGTGGGTCGCTGCCGCAGGGTGTCCGCAGGATGATGTGAATCGCCTGCATGATATCTGCCGTTCCTTCGACGATGTCGCCAGAACGTTGCAGCGCCGGTTGCCAAAAAACAGATTGAGTTTTCATAGGGGGCTATTGTCGCCCCCAGTGAGAGGAAGGAATATTAAAGCGGTTTAGGAAAACGCTAGTGCGAGTGGTGGTTGGAGTTGCCGCTGGCATCCATGACACTGCCGCTGGCGCTTACGTTGCCGGAGATACTGACATCACCGCTGAGGCTGGCACCGCCGGAACCAGACATTCCGCTCTCGTAGGTGAGTTGCCCTTGCACCAGTAGCTTGCCGGTCACCTTCGTTTCTGGCGCATTAATAGTGACACGCTGAGCGTTAACCACCACGTCGGTACCGCTGCTAATCGCAATATGCTGCACGCCGCCGTTGATCGTTAACGTATGCGTCCGGCGATCGTATTCAATATGCGCGCCGTCAGCGAACGTTACCGCCCTTTTGTCCTTATCTGCCAGCGTTGGCACATCGGCGGCAGAATAAATCGCCCCCAGCACCAAGCCGTCCTCGCCGTTGCCATCCAGCAGAATTTCGACCTGTTCGCCAATATCCGGCAACCAATAATCCTTATTATTCTGCGTATTGCGCTGTAATACCGGCAGCCAGGCCGTACGCAGATTGTCACACTCTGGTAGACGAACGCGCACCATTACGCGAGCCTCATCCACCGCGCTTATCGTGCCAATTCGACGAGATAAACTCATGGCAACACCTCCTTTTTACTCCTGACAGTCCGTGTTGTCTGGCTGCCATTCGGGTGGTAAGTCACCAGCGTTTTTCCGCTCTCCGATTTTCGCTTGCCCGCCGTAATCGGCCCACGAATCAACCCAATCTCCGTGGTGTAACCACTGCCACGTTCCAGAACATGGCGAGCCGATTCGATCAACCAATGGCCAGAAAGTTGGCCGAACGACACCAGCTCAACTTTATTCCCCGCCGCCAACTGCGGGCTGCCCATCAATGTCATCGACCCCTTTTGTTGCTTTTCGTTGTGCGCATCCAATGCAGCATCCGTTTTCATCCTCGCTCCAGAAGCATCCGCCGCGCGCACGTTAACTTTCAACGTATCCGCACTAGTCTCAGCACCAGCAGACTTCATTTCGTCGTTCGCGCCACCGTTGGCTTCACAAACCATCAGTTTCTTTTCACTCCCTTTCTGATATTTCGTCTTGGCGTTTTTATAGACGTGGCTGATCGTGTCGCTCAGTGAAAAACGCGCGACGTCCGTTGGCTTAATTTGTCGAACAGACGCCTGATTGCGCAGCGTTGCCAGATGGGAAAAAATCAGCTGGTCGCTGACCACTTTCACGGCATAGCCATATTCACTGGCGAGCCGCTTTAGAAAAGCGACATCGGTTTCCGCATATTGCGTAACGCGATCGATCTTGATGATCTGAATCATCCCTACGAGCATCAACTGATGCTTTTTCGCGATGCGCGTCGCAATGGCAGCTAACGTCGTATCTTCAAAACCGCAGTTTGATTTGGTTCGCAATGCACGATTGACCGATGTCGCGACGCCGCGAATCATCACTTCGCTCGGCGGTGCGCTAACCTCAATTTCATCAATCGAGAAAGTACCGCAGTCAAACAGCATTTCACCGAGATAGCCTAGCTTGAGCGATAATGTATCGCCCGTGCCGGGATACCACTTACCCATCCAGCGACCATCGGTATCATCGAGGCTGACCTCGATCGAATCCGATTCATTCTTGATGCTGTCGGTATACGTCACGCTGGTAACATACGGTGCGATATCATTGGTGATATCCTTTTGCAGATACCACAGGGTGAACGCCGGTTGCAGTACTTCCGACACCGCTGGAGAGAGCAGGGTTAGTTCTTCCGTTAACGCAGCCATGGTGGGGTGTCCTCCGCTTTACTGGCCTCTGCCTGTTCAATAATCGGAATCAGCACCACCACACCCGATGGCAACAGCGGTACGATGGGTACATGCGGGTTAGCCGCAATGATCCGCGGATAGCCAAGCGGATCGCCGTAATACAGGTAGGACAAGGTATCCCAGCGTTCGCCCTGTGTAGTGATATGTTCAAGGTGCATATGCTTCAACCCTCTTCACAATTTCTGCCGTCAGTTTGCTCATCGCAGGTTCAGCGCCTTTAAATGTGTCGCTCGCGGCCTCAACATGTTTACTGATGGCTTCCAGCTTCTCGATAACATTTTTGCTGTCGACGCCCTGCAACAAGACGGCAACTTGCTTGACCTGCTTCAGCATTTCATTCGCCGCGTTATTAACCGCTGTAATTTCAGGCATCATCTTCTCTGCCTGAACCGCCGTATCAGATATGGCCTCTGCCGCTGTTTTAAACGCCGGCACCACCTGACTTAACGGCGTCAATACATTCCCGACTTGCGTTAGCAGTCCGGGAATTTGCAACAGCGCGGTTTCGGGATTGTCCTTCATCCGTTTTACAATCTGAACAGTAGTTCTCACCGCCTTAACGGCAGATTGTGCCTTCTTGGCATACGTGACAGCCGTGCGTAGTGAAGCTGAAAAATTGCTCACTTTCTGGACCGCCGTGGTGATGGCGCTGACGTTAGGAACAGGGGTCTCTATCGCAGGCGGCTTGAGCGGATTCTTCGGATCGCCAATGTATTCTCGCAGCGTTAGCGCGGCATTCATGGCCAATACGTTGCCCTTCGCGTCGGTATGTTCGCTGGTCGAGGTCAGTGCCGTAATCACAAACCAGCCACGATAATCACCATTGCCGAAGACTAACGCCATTGCCTGATGCGCCCGCATCGCCTCAACCAACCGTTTCAGCTCCACATCCGGCGTACAGTACTGCTTGTGAAACACGAGGCTAATATTAATCTCGTCCAACTTCGCACCGATGAACTGCAGACTGGGTTTACCCTCAATGCGGCCATGCTCGGCATAATCTGCGCCGAATGACGTATTGAAGCCGTCCCAGTAGGCGGTCACTTTAAATTCAATATTTCCTAATACCGCAAACATCAGGCATACCCCCTGCGCTCACGCTGGGTGAGCAGCTTGTTCAACATATTTTCCAGTTCATTCATGCTAAGCGTCAGCGTCTTCGTCATTTCAGGCGTTGGCGCTGCCTTCTGACCGTTGAGATAAATGGTGGGTGAGAAAGCAACCTGAACACGTTCGGAAGGGGCTGCGGTGACTAACTTACCTTTTGCTCCACCGACAGTTGGTGTCAGTGCAACACGCTGTTGCGGGGTTGACACATTGCTCTCAGCGCTAGGTGATTCAACAGGCAGTGTTGGCTGTAGCGACAGTGCAGATACCGACGTGGGTTTTAGAACTGGCGTGGCTACAGCACTGGCAGCCACAGGTTGACCACCAGCTTCGATAGACACCGTTTTTGAACCCATACCCAGAAAGTCTTTAACACCACCGGGTATAAACTCACCGATTTTGTTAAAAACAGCCTGCAACTTTGGATATTCTTTTTCAAACTCGCTCACAAATTTATCAATAACTTTGCTGGCTAATCCGCTTAAACTCGCAGGCCATTTGGTTTCTAACTCATTAAGACCTTTAACCCAGTTTGAATACCATGTACCCAATGGCGACCAGTCAACCAGAACACCGAGAACACCAGCCACGCCTCCAGACGTGCCATTTTTGAGATCGGCCCAAAACGCTTTAGCTTTCTGACTGATATCAGACCAGTGGTGACTAAAGAATGAACTGATTTGGTCCCGATATTTGTAAACCAAAGCAACTATTCCAACTAGTGCGGCAGCCGCCGCGATCGCCCACCCCACAGGCGTCGTCATCAGCATAATCCCCAGAGACAATACTGCTCGCCCCGCCATCATCAAGCCGCTACGTAACACGCCGCCAAGCATGCGCCCTAATGTTCCGGCTCCACCAACCAGCCAGTGCAATGCTGCGCCAAGCCCCTGCAAGAATCCCGTTGTTCTTAGCCCTGCGGAAAATAATTGCCAGCCCGTCTTAATCTGTAAAATACCGTCCTTGAATGCCTGAAACCAAGATAACAACGTGCTAATCCCCTGCCACGCGCCACTCACCGCTTTTCCGAACATAAAGAAACTCGCAACGGTCACCACAATGCGGCGAACCAGTTCGGGGTTCTCGGCTGTCCAGGTCACCAATTGATCCAAAATGGGGATCAGCGCATCACTCAGGGAAACCAATACTGGCAGCAGCGCTTCACCCACGTTGAGCGCAATATTCAGCAATGACGTTGTCATTTTCTGCCAGCGTCCGGTCAATGTGTCGTTTTTTTGGGCAAAATCGATATTCAACGTTTGGGTTGCGGCGGGGCTGTTCATCACCTGCTGGTTAGCTTGATAGCTCGCCCAGTTTTGTTTCATCGACAGCGCATGATTGACGGCTTCTGGCGTGTGGAACACCTCCTGCAATCCATAACGCTGCATTAAATTTTGCTGCGCCCCCACATTTCCCGTATTGCTGGCCATGTCCCACTGTTTCCTGAATTGGCTACCTTTACTGTCGATAAGCTCAGTACCAACCAGAACCGAAGCGTCGTACTGTGAATACCCACCTTTCATGTGGCTTTTCAGTGACGCGTTATAATCCATGCCCGCGTTGTAGTAGCTGTCGGCAATGTCCGTTCGCCCCATGGCATTCATAAAGCTCCCCAGCCGAGCAGCCGTGTCCGCTTCCGTATCCGCACCTTTTGTCGCACTCAGACTGGAAACCAATTGGCTCAGCGCCTGATTACCCGTCGCCCCCATCGCCGTAAATCCTGGAGCCAGCTCGGTTGCATATTGCGTCATCGATGCCATGGAGAAACCCTGTTTAGTGCCCGCCAACATGCGAGAGAAGGATTCCTCCAGTGCCTTCGCGCCTTTCAGGTTAAACTTGTCATCAAGCATGGTCGTGAGCGCGGTAAGATCGGACAACGCCGCGCCGGATGCCGTTGAGGTTTTCCCCAACACTGCCGCAACATCCGTTGCCTGCTGCTGCGACATCCCGTTATCAAGCAGCTTTCCGGCACTGCTGAGCAACGCATCCGGCGTTTGGTTCACCTGTTGAGAATATTGACGCAGGCGCTGCCCCATCTCTTTTTCTTGCTCGCTCGACATCCCATGTGCAACGCGGATATCACGCAATTGCGCCTCAAATGACGCATAGCGTGTGACCGACGCCACAATAGGTGCCATCACCGAACCAAATGTCTCCTTTATTTCCTGGAAGCTTTCGGTGCGTTCGGTATGGTTCTCACGTAGCGCTTCCTGACGTGGCTGACTGCTCGCTAGCCGCTCCTGATTGATTTCCAGTTCAAGCCGCGACTGATTTAATTGGGATACGGTTTGTGTGCAAACCGCACCGAAACGCTCCAGCGATTGGTTTAACTGAGACACAATTTGCGTGCTAATAGCGCCAAAGCGCTCCAGCGACTGATTAAACTGCCGCTGCCGTTCCTGAGCTTGCTTGAGGCTATCACTAAGTGACTGCAGCGATTTTTTTGTGTCATCCAGCGTGGCGCCAAACGTCCTGCCCAGCATGACGCCGTTTAAAAGCATATCCACGGTTCACTCTCATTCAGAAAAGCCCCCTGCGGGGCGGATCGGAGACGGCGGCTCGCGCCGCTCCAGTTTGGTTTCCCCATCACAAACAGGGGATAAAACGAGGAAAAGGACGGGTGATAAACGGGAGAAGAAGACAGGTGGTGAGGGAGAAAACGGCCAGCGTCCTTATCGCTGGCCGGGTTAGGGTGGATAGTGGGCTAATTAATCCTGTCAGTAATCAGTCTTCCTCACCGTTCTCACGTTTTATCTGTTCACTGGCTTCATCCAGCCAGCGTTCAAAGTCATCCAGTTCCAGCGCATCAATCTCACTCGGCTGAAAGCGAAACCACCTCGCCAGCAGGGCTTGCGCTTTCCACAGCAGCGCCGGCTGCGTTATCCAACCCAAGTAGCTGCTGAAATCGTTTTTGCAGCGCCATGTAGTCCTGTGCGTCCATCTCATCGATGTCTTCCGGCACCAGACCGGTCATGCGCGACAGCAGCGCGTCATCCCAGTTGCTTGGGTCATCGCTGATTTTTTTCACCGCTTTAATGTCTTTGACTTTCAGACGCTTGAGCGAAATGGACTCCATGCGTTGACCAGCAGAGGTGGTGTAAGGGAATTGCAGAGAATAGGTTTCAGTGTGCATAACGGCTCCTTAGTAAATGTCGGGAGCAGTATCGCGTGCGGCGAGGAATAACGATTTTAAAGTGAATTAGAAAAAGAAAGGCGCAGGCATAAGAAAGGGGCCGAAGCCCCTTTCATTACGATAACGCAAACATAGGTAATTAACGTCGCAACTCTTCTTCTGCAAAAAAGCGAACAAAACAGTCGCTTAGTGGGTAAGAGGTATCTGTCAGAAAAAACCCCGCGGCCTTCTGGTTATCATCTAAAAATGAACCATCGCTCTGATCAACCTGACCAGAGATCAATCGAGCCACAGATGACGAGTCTGATCCAGCTCGGCCGGAATACGGCAGAGAAATACTGGCTTCTTCTGCTGCATCCAAAATGTAAACATCCTCACGGCACTGGAAATGAATATTATTTTCCAAGTCGATAATATCAAATACTTTTGCTGACATAGTCACCTCACTGATTGATAGCAAAACCCGCCCCACTGGCGGGCTTGGAAGATAAATTAACCGCCGATATTAGCGCGGTAGCTGTTCAGTTGATCCACGCCGCCTACCATGAAGATGTTGGACAGGTAATCCAGCTCCAGCAGGTCTTCACCGTTCATCACCTGCTTGATGTAGGTACAGCTGAACGCGCTGCTAAAATCTGGGTTTTCGTGCTGCTTGAACGTGCCCAGCGGATTCTTTTTGAACATGATGGTCATGTACGTCACCAACGGCACTTCTTCGATACGACCTTGAGAGCCGTAGCGTTCCACGCTGGAGCGACACTGCAGTGCCAACGATTGGTACGGATTCGCCGCCGCCAGCATCGCTTCACGGTAGAAGGAGTTCCATTTGATCTCGCCTTCCAGCTTATCGAAGCCCGCAGGCAGTTCGATCTTGCCGACCATGCCCAGCGCCTTGTGCTCCTGCATAATCATGGAGACATCCGGCAGCTTGATTTCCTGCGCACGCCCCAGCAGGTTGGTGCCGTTGATATAGATGTTGGCGTTGGTAATACGGTTTACTTCAATTTTCCCGGCCATCAGTTAGTGCCCTCCAGCGTTACCAGGTATTCCGAGGTGATCTCCGTCTCAAAGGTCAGACGCTCAAGCGGCGGCGGCGGAGTGAATTTGTAGTTAAGCAACAGGTGCCCTGCCGCCAGTTCGGTTTGTTCGTTACGCGCGGCATCAAACCAGCATTTGAAGCCCAGCAGTGCGCCGTCCCCGATCAGCTTGCGACCGTAGGCGTTGACGGATTCCACCAGCGCATCGATCAGCGCCTGATTGATCGGCATATCGATGTACTGCTGACTGAAATAGCGGATGGATTCGTTAATCACATCGCCAGTACGACGCACGTTTTCGAAGTTCTTCATATGCGTCACGGTTGGCCAGGCAGCGGTGCGATTGCCCCACAGGCGCAGGCCGGAACCATAGCTGTTGAAAATGGTGCTGATGCCCTGCTCGTTCAGCAGGTTCACTTCACTCTGCGGATCGTCAATCATCGCGGACAGCTGGCGCTCTACGCCGGTGATCCCTTTGATTTCCTGATTGGACGACGACCACCAGAAACCTTTCTCCAGATCGACTTTGGCACGCAGACCGGCGGCACGCGCCGACAGCGGCTCCAGACGTTCGCTGTTGGTTTCCGCGTCGTACACTTTTACGTGCGGATAGCACAGACGAGCGCGTTCAGAGCTGGTGTTGAAGTTGATCGTGCCTTCCGGGCCACGGCCGCTCAACGCCTGCGCAAAGGTGGTACCGATTGGCGCATCGATATAGGCAATCGCGCCCAGTTTGTCAGCCAGCGAAATCAGCTCGGTCGTTACGCTATTTTGCGTACAGAACACCGGCGAAATCAGAATCTTGGCAAAGAAGCCGTACAGGTTGTAGGTATCGTTCAGCAGCTTCATACCAGTGCGTTTTCCCGCGGCGTTGATGCTGCCGATGATGTCAGCGGCGGTCACTTTCGAGACATCAGCAAAGTCATAAGACGCGCTGACCACAGCCGCAACATCAATATTTTTACCCAGATTTTTCAGGACGCCGGTTTGCGCATCCAGCGTATAGTCCTGACCTTCGATAAACGGCTGGCCGCCTTCTGCCGCCGTCAGTACCAGCTTGGCAACCACACGGTTTACCAGCTGTGCCGTGCCAGTCGCTTTGTCAAACGTGACTTTTTCTGCGCTCACAGACGATTTGTGTTTGGCCGGATCCAGCACGTTGATGACCAGAACCGTACCCGCACCATGATCGTAAATTGCATCCAGCGCCTGCGGGATGGTATAGCCGCCGAACTGGCTACCAAACTGCGCTGCGTCTTTTTCGGACAGGCACAGCGTGACGTCATTTACCGCACCCTGCGGCGCCGTACCAATCAGCCCAATCACCGCGGATTTGACGGTTTTCACCGGACGAGCACCGGTTTCAACTTCAATTGTTTCTACACCATGCAAATAATTAGCGGCCAAGGGTCACCTCCGTTGCGCTATCAGCCAGAACCTGATCCGCGACAGGCAGCAAATAGCCCAGCGCGATCAGCGTTTTCACATACTCATGATCTGCTGGCAGTTCAGTCACCTGAGCGGGCCAAAGCAGAATTTCCTGACCATCTGCCAGCGTGACGCCGCTGGCGGGGCCGGTGTAGCGGTATTTCATGCGTCTTTCTCCTCATAATTAACCGTGGTAAGCAGCGGACCATCCGTCTGCTCGCGGTCTTCGATAAAAAGGGTTTCTGTGGTGCAATCGATGGCGTAATGCCAGCGTCCTTCGGTGTGACCAACGTAACGGTCACGTACTAGCCGAATACCGCGATGACAGTCAGGCAGTCGGTATCCTCCCAGCGCCTGACGGACGGTATCGAGTGTGGCCAGTACGCCGTCTTCGCCATCCAGCTCCGGTAACAGCACGGCAACCATCAGCTGTGGTCGCTGCGTCTGAACCGGAGAATCCACATCTTCCGGTGCGGAAAATTCGGAACCGCGATACCCCACCAGCACATCGCCAACAGTCAGAAGGTCTGGCCCGATCAGAATGTTTTCTGGACAGGACGCAATCCGCCGTTCCGGTAATTGCTGCTGGAGGCGGGCTATCACCGCATCGATAATTGGTCTGGTATTCATATCCGTTCACCCGCTGTGTTGATGGCACACTATTTTGGTGGCGCATCGTGTTGATGGCGCTAGTATCCGGATAAGGGTTGGCTGCGGCTTTTAATCTGTTTTAGAAAAAACAGCGAAGTGATTTATTTGATAAAAAAAACCTAATAGACTGAAAAATAAAAAATTATTTCGATAAAAAAAACGCCAACACAACCGTGCTGGCGTAAAGGAATATGACAATATCGATAACGTGCAAAGACAGAAAAGAAACCAATGCAATGGGATTACCGATCCCAATATTTTTCCGGCCGAGCGATGCCAACCATACAATCAACCGCATATTCCACGACATCTATACCAAGGCGGGTAAGATTCGCCAACCAGACGCCGCCTACCTCTTTGGTCAATACGGCCATCTTGCGATCGGCCAGATAATCCAGTGCATGACGCAGCTCCGGCTCTGAAGCATCGGCATACAGCCGCTGCATCAGCGCTAGCAGGAACATTTCATTCGCGGTGTAAGGCCGCGTTTTATTTAATGCGATGAGCAAGTGCCAACGCATCGATTCCTGTCGGATACGCTGCGTATCAGCCATGATTGCCTCCCGAATAGCGCTGCTGCACCAATTCCAGCTTGTTATAAAGCGCATCCAGTTTGGCTTCGATGACCGTCTGACCACGGATGTAATCCTCACGTCGTACATAAACCAGCGGTAAATCGGCGCGGAATTCCAGAAACTCACGCTCCAGCCGCGTCCATCCCTGCTCGCTCTTCTGGCGAGCATTCTCCAGGGCGGCGAAACGCTCGTTCAGCCGTTTTTCAATCTGCGTGAGCAAAATCCGCCCGGCGGCAAACAGGAAGCTCATAAACGACAACAACAGGCCGACCAACGACCAGAATTCCACTTCAATCTTCACGTGTTACCTCCCCTGCCTGTTGTAACGCTTCGATGTAATCCAGCAGCGCGTTAACCTGCGCACTCAGTGCTTGATAGCGCTCTCCGTTGTCGCTGATGTTGGCGAGAATATCGCGCTGGGAGACGCCTGAACGTTGTAATTCGGCGTCAGCGGTTGCGCTGGCACCGGACGCTGCGCCAGTGCGGCGGGTAGCGGCGGTAGTGTCTGAAGCACTGTTGGCGGACAGACCGAAAGCGGCGTTGTAGTGCTGCACGAAGCCACGAGTAAACACGCACTGCACAGGCTGAACTTTGCCTTTTTCGTCAATGTATTGCTGAGTAACATGGTCAATTTTCCGTTGCAGAGCGGCGTTATCCGCCGACAGTTTTTGACGCGCTGCAACATAGCGCTGTTCGAGTTGATTTCCACGCTCTACCTGTTGCTGGTATTGCTCCGCCGCCGCGCGTAATAGCTGGTTCTGGGTTTCGACCTGCTGTTGCTGTAGCAAATTGAATGCCGCCTGCTGTTTCGCCAGCGCGGCATCCCCCAGTGCCTGCGCCAGTTGATAACCCTGATTACGACCGGTCAGATAGACCGCGAGTAGCAACACAACGACAAGCAGGACGGCGACCATACGTGGCGAAAGAAAGGATTTCAGACTATTGATAAACAGACTATTCCACACAGCTCGCCCTCCCCCAGCTCAAATACCGTGGCGCCAACTGATGCAAAATACGATCGGGGTAATGGCGGTTTTCACGCCAGTTGGCGGCACTGCGTCCGGCATTGACGGTTTCCACATGATCGAACCAGCGGAGTATGTCCTTCTCGGCGATCTTCGCGCGTTGCTTATCACGCTGTAACCAGCCAAGCCCGCCATTGTAGGACGACAAGGTCATTGCCATACGTTCGCAGTCGTTGCTGGCGCTGATTCGCGTCCACAGCCAGCGATCGTAGCCCGTCAGGGCACGGATAGCCCAGGCAGGATTAAACGGTTGATTGGCGCGAAGTTCAGGGACAATACTGCTAAACCAGTCGGCGGTGGTCGGCATAAACTGTGCCAGCCCCTGCGCACCGACGGGTGAAACGGCCCGAGGATTCCAGCCGCTTTCCTGATGCAACTGCGCCGCAAAGTCAGCAATCGGGGCATTCATGCCCCAATCCAGCCGTGCGCTGCGGATCACATCACTGCGGTACGCCTGCGCGGCACGAGGGATCGTGTCGGCGCAGACCGTCGCGCTAAAAAGCATCGGGCTAACAAGCAGCGTGATGAGAAAGTGTCGCATATCACAACCCCATCGCTACGCCGATGCAAACGGCTGACACAATCAGCGCACGTCGTAACATCGAGGCAGCAAATACGGTGTGGTGGCCGTCCCGAACGGGGAAACGTCCACGCGGTACAGGTTCATCACCTTGTTCGAGGAACAAACCAGGGCGCGCTTTAGGAAACAGCGAGCGATCCAGCCAATAACCTAATACCGCAGCGAGTGAGATAAGCGAGAGCTTATAGACGGTGACGGGAAGCTGTTGCGGTGAAATCAGCCCGATAACAGCAAAGAGCAAAGCGGATGTCACAATCCAGCCGGTAAGACGCGGTTTTTTGATTTTTTTCACGATAAAGCCTCCTGATAAGAATGGAGGCCATTATGCAAAATGCGGGGGTTTTATGATTTTAAAGGAGTTTAAGTATTACTGAGGCGCGATATCACATAAAATCGAACCCTTCTATTCGTCATGCATTTCTACTTTTCATACTTCACGTTACACGTGCGTAGACTTCTCTGCTGATAAAAATCATAGCCGATTATCCGTATATGATTTTTATCATCTGTTTTAGTTTTTGATAGTCTTGTTATTGGCGAATGGTCTTATTGTTGGCTAGTTACGTTGTTGCAGGCTGAAACCAGGCCGCCAGTTCCAGAATATCTTTCTCGTTCAGCGTACCCGCGGTATAGCGCAGTAACAGCCATGCCTGAAGCCAGCTGTATTTCGCCTCTGCCAGCTCTCGTCGGGCATTATACCAATCCTGTTCGGCCAGCAAAATATCCAGATTGATACGTTCTCCGCCTGCAACACTCAGCCGCGTGGCGTTGACCGCTTCTTGCGCCGACGAGGCCGTCATTTGCCAGGCCTTAATTTTCGCCGACCCGTTATTGTACAGGTTGTAGTACTTTTTCAATTCCGCCAACGTTTTCTTGGTTTGATCGTCCAGCTCCGCCTGGCTTTGCTGATATTCCGCTGCCGCCTGCCGCATGGATGCCGAGACGGAACCACCAGCGTAAAGCGGGATATTCAGTTGCAAACCGACGCTCTGCGTGTCGTATTTCTGGTTGTAGTTGTATTCACTTTCCGAACGGCTGTTACGGGACGATGCGACCAGCGACAGCGTGGGTAAATGCCCGGCACGGCTACGTTCGATTTCATAGCGGCTGACCGCTAGCCCTTCACGCTGCGTCGCCAGTTTGGCATTGTGCTGCACGGCAAGATCGCGCCACTGCGCCAGCGTCTGCTTACCTGATTCCGCAGACGGCAGTTGAGTCAGCGTCATGGGATACAGCGTCGTGATATCCAGCGCCGTCCCCGTCATATTTTCCAGATCGGTGATCGCAGCATCCAGATTGTCCTGCTGCTCAATACGCTGCGCCTCGATCAGCGTAAAACGCGCCTCCGTTTCCCGCACATCCGTTAGCGTGCCTTCGCCCGCCAGCAGCAGACGTTTATTCAGCGCCAGCTGTTCCTGATACGCCCGCTGCTGCGCATCCAGCAACTGCAGCTTTTCCTGTGCCAGCAGCGCATTACTCCAAGCTTGATATAATCGCACCATCAAATCCTGACTGCGATCGCGAAAACGCTGATCGGCCATCAGCGTGCGGGCAACGCCCTGCTGATAACGTGCCCAGGCCGCATAGTCCAGCAGCGGCTGGCGCAGCGATAGCGTTGACGTGTAGCTATCATAATCGCGTTTTAGCGTGTTACCCGTGAAGCTATCAGTTTGGGTGACTTTGGAATGGCTGCGGTTAGCGTTATAGCCATACTGGAGATTGGGAAGCAGATTGGCGCGCCCAATTGTCTCCTCTTCCTGACCTGCCGCATGCTCAAACCCCGCCGCGCGAAACTGGGCGTCGTTACGCAGCGCCAATTCCCAGGCATCAAGCAGCCCTAATGCGTTGGCCCCCGAAGAAAGCAGCCCAAACAACACGATTATCGCGATCCTTTGCATGATTATTCTTCCGTTAATGCCAGATGCAGGCGATCCATTAAAGGCTTAAAGAGATAATTGACGAACGACCGCTCTCCGGTACGAACAAACCCTTGTACCGGCATGCCGGGCTTGACTTCCAGCCCCTCCAGCGCACGTTTCCCAGCCTCATCCACCTGAACACGCAGGCTGTAATAAGGTGAACCGTCTCGCTCATCCAGCAGGCGGTCGGCGGACAACAGCTCGACCGTCCCCGCCACGCGCGGTGTCGTGCTCTGGTTAAACGCGACGAACTGAAGTTCAACGGGTAATCCCGGCCAGACTTTATCTACCAGCTCAACGGGAAGACGCGCATCCACGAATAAAGGCTGATCGTCCGGTACGATCTCCAGAAGCGTCTGACCCGGCGCAATCACACCGCCTTCCGTAAACACTTTCAGCCCAACCACCGTGCCAGAAACCGGTGCGCGCATCTGGATATTCGCCAGATTGAAATCAGCTTTTTCCTTCTTGCTGCCCACATCGCTCAGCAGCGCCCGCACGTCCGCCAGCTCGCTGTTCACTTCTTTGTCGTATTCCTGCTGGCGCTGGGCGATCAGCAGCGTTTGTTGTTCAATATCACGACGGGTACGGTTAATATCCCCCGCCAGCTGGGCGATATCGCCGTTAAGCTGCGCCAGCAAACGTTCGTTCTCCAGCATTTTGTTGCGCGGCACATAATTTTCCGCCGCCAGTGAACGCAGCCCTTGCAGCTGTTGTTCCAGCGTCTCCCGCTGTTTCTGCTTACTGGACATCACCTGACGCTGGGCGCTGAGTGACGCCTCCATCCCCGCGATACTCGAGCGCATTCCTTCTGCCTCAAGCTTAAGCGACTGCTGACGGCTGTGCAGTAAATCACGCTGTAATGCCGTAATCACGCGCATCTCCGGCTTTTCCGCTAGCGGTTGCAGGCGAGGCGTTATTACCATGTCACTCAGGCGCTGCTGCTCAGCAAGCAGCCGGCCTTCCCGCGCGACCAACTGCAAATACTGACCATCCAGTCCTTCACTCGCTGAACGCGCATCAACCTCATTCAGCGTGAGCAGAACCTGACCAGCTTCGACCCTGTCACCGTCTTTCACCTGGATTTTATCGACGATGCCGCCCTGATTGTGCTGCACAACCTTACGGTTGCCGGAAATCACGACGCTACCATTCACCATGACGCCCTTATCCAACGGTGCAAACAGTGCCCACAGAAGAAAACCGCCGAACCCAGCGAGCACAAGCAACCATCCCAGACGCACAGCACGTTTTTCATCGCGTCGCGCCGTCTGGTTCATACTCTCTTCACTTATTTCTGATGCGGACATGTCTTTCCCTGTATTCGTCATTCCCTGTTACGGCTGGACAGCGGCAGCAGGTGTCATTTGTGCTTGATTGGCGGCACGACGCGGCTGCAATTCGTTCAGAATGTCGCGCGCTGGCCCAAAGCGCTGTTGCTTACCCTGATTGAGCACCAGAATTTTATGCGCCAGCGTGGTTAATGCGGGACGATGCGTAATCAGTACCACCGTCGCTCCCCGCTTCTGAAGATGCGAGATCGCCTGCGCCAATGCCATTTCACCTTCGTTATCGAGGCTGGAGTTCGGTTCATCGAGTACCAGCAGGCAGGGATCGCCATACACCGCACGCGCCAGAGCAATACGCTGCCGCTGTCCGCCCGACAGCCCGTTGCCGTCAGCGCCAAGAGGCGTGTCATATCCCTGCGGCTGGCTAAGAATCATTTCGTGGACGCCAGCCAGCTTCGCCGCCGCGACAATCTTTTCCGCGTCATGCTCGCCAAAGCGGGAAATATTCTCCGCCAGCGTGCCTTTAAAGAGCTGCACATCCTGTGGCAGGTAGCCCATTGCTGGGCCAAACGCCGTTTTATCTACCTGACTGAGATCGGCCCCATCCAGTCGAACCTTGCCACGCGTCGGTGCTTGCGTCGCAACCAACAGACGTGCCAGCGTCGACTTCCCTGAACCCGATGCGCCCAGAATCGCCAGCGTTTCTCCCGCCTGAAGCGAGAAATGGATATCCTGCAATCGTGATGCCCCTTGCGGCGTCTGCAATAACACATTCTCGACGCTAAGCTGGCCAACCGGTGCGGGCAGCGCCATCGCCTCCGCTTTGGGCGGATAAGCCGTCATGATCCGGCTGAGTCGATACCAGGCTTGCCGCGCGCTGCTCAGCGGTTTCCAAATACCGATAAACTGATCGATAGGGCTCAATACGCGCCCGACAAGAATCGATCCCGCAATCATCATCCCTGGTGTGATTTCGCCTTTAATCGCTAACATGGCCCCCACGCCGAGCATCAGCGATTGCAGAAAAATACGCGCATGTTTTGATGCGGCCCCGACAACCGCGGCCCGTTCACTTGCCAGATTTTGCAGCGTAATAAAACGGTAGTGTTGCCCCAGCCAACGGCGGCGCAGATTAGGCAGCATTCCCATTGATTCAATGACTTCGGCATTACGCAATTGCGTATCTGCAAGATGGGTTGCCTGTAGCGCTTCATGGTTTGCCTCTTCCAAAGGCGACGTGGTGAGATACTGATTCAGCCATGCCAGCAGCACCAGCACCACAGTTCCTCCCAGCGCCAGAAAGCCGAGAACCGGATGGATCAGGAACAGCACCAGTAAAAAGAAGGGAAACCAGGGAATATCGAAGAAGGCAAACAGTGAGTTGCCCGTAATAAACTGCCGCAGTAGCGTGAGATCGTTCAGCGCCTGACCCGCTTTGGCCTCACCGGCCTCCAGATTGCGCTCAAATGCGGCGTTGAAAACCTGTTGATTCAGCTGTAGGTCGATACGGGTACCGAGTCTCACGACCACCAGACTTCGCACCCATTCGAGTGCCGCCATGAATATCCCCAGGCCGGCAATCAGCAGAGTGAGCATCAGCAACGTGGTGCCATTTCCCGAAGCCAGTACACGATCGTAAACCTGCAGCATATAAATCGAAGGCGACAGCATCAGTAGATTAACGATGGCGCTGAAAATCCCAATGCTCCAAAAGCTGCGCCGGAAAGGACGCAGTATACTCAACAACGAACGTTCCTTATTTGCTAGTTGACTCACTGCGTTTGCCTCTCCTGTCAGGGCTGTTTATGCAACGTACGCGTACTGCCATCAGGCAATATCAGCGTATAGCCCTCTTTTTCCTTGCTAAAGAACGCCACGGATTGACCCTGTTCTTTCGTCAGCGTGATACCGTCCGGCGTAGGCCTCCAGCCCGCTGGCACATCAGATAGCAGCGCGTTTAAACACGGCGCATCACCCTCAAGACGCCAGGTGTTATCCACTAACGGCGTATTGTGCAGCACAACCTCACACTGCTGTTCCCCGCCACGCAATTGCCATACGCCGCTTAGCTCACTTGCTGAAGGCAACTTCAAACTACTCGCCATACATCCTCCGCTTATTGCACTTAACAGCGCCGCGATGATTAACTTTTTCATAGTGGCCCCAAGTCGATAACAGAAAAGGACGGGTTTCCCCGTCCTTATTAACTTACACAATAAAATCCGTTTCAACAGATGGACGCCCAACGATTTCGATCAAAAAATCGGTGGTGCTTTGCCCTTCAAAATGCATCCACAACTTGCTGATATTGCTACTTTCGTCCCAGTTGAGAATCACTTCTGTACCACGGCCAGTGAAATAATTTTCAACAAACTGCAAATCACCTTTAGTATTCAGTGCAGACAGATCGATTTTGTCGATACCGCGCTCAAAGTCAGTAATCGTATCGTTCCCGAGCTTCAATGAAGAATCGCTCGCTTTGGTGTAGACGAAAGTATCGCTGCCAGCCCCCCCCGTCAACGTATCGGCACCAGCACCACCTTGCAAAATATTATCCGCGCTGTTGCCGATAATAATATCGTTGCCAGAGCCGCCAATCGCGTTTTCAATTGTGACGCCATGAGCAATAGACACGTTACCTTTCAGGCCACCAACATCAGAAAAACGACCTTCATTCAGATCGATAGTCTGATTGTCTCTGTAACCAGAGAAATCAAACGTATCGTTACCGCCGGCATCCCAGACGGAGAAGATCAGTTTCTGGCTATTGCTGTTGGTGGTATAGAAGTCACGGCCAGTGTTGGAATTGAAACCGTATACCGTATCACCAGTACGCGTGTTCATATTCGCACCGTACAGCAGTTGAATCGCTGCGATATCATCAATCAACGGACCAGCAGCATAGTGCCCCTTGAAGTCACCACCGGTATTGTGCTCACTCCAGTAGCTCATCAGGCTATATTGACGTGTATCTTCCGCATAAGTCACATCGTTGTAGGTCGGGTTACCTTCACCCGCATTGTAATCACCAGGGTGATTCAGCCCCAGTGCATGGCCGATTTCATGTGTCAGCGTCTGCTTGCCATACTCCGTCGTTGGGTCACGCACCGTGTCAGCGTTGTAGTTATACCAAGTCGAGCCCGCTGCCGAATGGTTACCCGGCATATAGGCGTAAGCCTGAGTATCGTAGTCCATCCGGCCACTTGAATCACGGGTGTAGTTACCGAACGTGATGGTGGCTTTTTGGGTAGGGCTAACCTGAGTAAACGTGATATTAGCGACATCTGACCACGATTGTAGAGACAGCTTAGCTTGTTGTTCCTGAGCTGCGCTGAATTTCACAAAACCCTGATCGCCAGAAGGGATAGACCGCACGTTCTGTAAGAACGAATAGGTCAAATTAGCGGATTTACCGAATACGTTCGTGCCATTCCAGGTCAGACCGTCGCGGACAATTTCCCAGCCAGCCTCTTCGCTGGTGAAAGAAGGTTTACCCGACAAAACGACATCACCACCACGAACATGGTTATAAAACAGTGGAGCCACATCGTTCAATCCCGTACCAGTCGCATCCAATGCGGATGTTACCGTGTCTTCATCTTGTAAATCTCGTAAAGCCATCTTTTCTTCTCCATAAGTCTGATCGGGATGATCAGAATCCTAAATCCCTTCATGCAATAGCGGTATTGCATGTACCGCGTGTGGCCGCGGTCTAATCGTCTCCTGGGTAGATAACGCTCACTAAAAATATTTATATCCAAAAAACACATATAAATAAAAATTATCTCTATAAGGAAATAATTAAGAAAAAACGACAATTATTTTCGTTATTATCAAATGATAAATAATAAAGTCACGGTGACTAATTTTTATTATTGGTATTGAGATAGACAGCAAGAGAAACGGATGCCAAGCGGCATTCATTTTTGAAAAGGAAGGAATTGTTATTCACTGCGTTAATTTTCATCACGGTTCCTGTCCTTGGTTGATAAAACCGCGCCACGTAATGACATACTTTGTCACACGTATTAACGGCATCCTTGCTGTTCCGAGACAAATCTAACAAATAAGAATAAAAAAATATAGCGCTAAATAGGGACTAATTACCCCCTTATTCGGGGGACTGATATAGAAGAATTTGTTATGGCATATCCCGTTGTTCAATCGGGAAGACGGGCAGCGCCGCCAGCAGCTGTGCGCCATAGCCTTTAGTCAACAGGCGACGATCGTAAATGACGATTTCACCAAAGCAGTCATGGCTACGAATAAGGCGTCCAACCTGCTGGATGAGGTTAAACGAGGCGCTGGGCAAACTTTGTACGATAAACGGATGCCGTTTGAGGCTTTTTAACCATTCGCCTTCCGTCAGAATGACCGGGCTATCGATAGGCGGAAACGCAATTTTATGGATATGCACCTGAGTAAGGAGCTCCCCTTTCAGATCCAACCCTTCCGCAAAGGACTGCAAACCAATCAGCACGCTGGTCTGGCCTTCCTGTACCCGCTGACGATGTAGCTCGACCAGCCTGTAGCGCGGCTTATCTCCCTGAACCAGCAGCATCAGGCGTAAATCGGTCACCTGCGTCAGAAAGAACTGCATCGCACGCTGGCTGGCAAACAGCATCAACATCCCTTTATGCTTATCCTGTTTTAGCTCTGCTCGGAAAAATTGCGCCATTTCAGCAATATGCTGCGCTTCAGATTCCATCAGCGGTTCATAACGCATTTTGGGAATCACCAGACGCCCCTGCTCGCGGTGGTTGAACGGCGAATCCAGCGCGATGAAGGTGTCCCCTTCCTGCTCGCTCAGGCCAGAAAGCTCCTGTATACGAGAAAAACTGTTCAGCGAGCGCAGCGTTGCCGAGGTCATCACAACGTGCGATACCTTCCCCCACAGCAGCCTTTCAAGCTGATCGCAGACGCGAATGCCCGCACAGTGCAGGTGAAGATGCGGCTGGTTATCGCGCATTTCCCGCGTGATCCATTTGGAGACCGGTGCGTTCGATGATTTCTCCATCGCTGCCAATCGCCACAGTTTACTCAGCGCTTCAAGATAGCCCTGTTGACGACTCATTTTCAGTAATGCCTGATAGACCCGCACCACGTCATGCTTGCCGGTTTTCTCGCTGAGATCGTTAAGCATATACTCCACCAGCGCCCGCAGCGTGTCCGTCAGTTTGAACAACCGCACGCAGAGTTCACGCATTTCATCCGGCATTTTGCCCATCGCAAAACGGTATTCGGTTTCCTGCCCGTCATGCGGAAGAAACAGCCCGCACATTTTCGAGAAAGACAGCACGCACTCGCGGATCTCCTCACAGTGGCTGGTTAACCGCTCGCTGTTAGCGAGTCGCGGCGGTGACTTAGGGGCAAATTGCGCCATGCACTGGCCGATAAGCTGTACCAGCTGTTCCAGTTGCGCCATCATATACGCCGGATGAATGTCGCCAGACATCTCCAACGTATCACGGGCAACGTCGGGGATATGGTGGCCTTCGTCGAGCACCAGCAGGAGATTCTTAGGAGGAGGAAGTACCGATTCGCTTTCCATCGCCGCCATCACCAGCGCATGGTTGGTGACGACAACATCGGCCTGCTCGATCTCACGCCGGGCGATAAAGAACGGGCACTCGCGGTAATAATGACAGTTGTGCGCGAGACAGTTCGCTTTGTCCGTACACAATTTCTGCCACAGGCTATCGTCAATTGAATCTTGATAATGATCGCGCAGCCCATCCCAGGCATGACCTTGCAGCGCTTTTTCAAGCCGCACACAGGTACGTTTTTCCTCCTTGCTGGCGGACATCAGTTCATCATCCAGAAAGAGCGGTAAATCCCCCTGCGCATCGGGATCGGTTGCCAGCATCGCCAAATTACGTGGGCAAATATAACGACGGCGGCCAAATGCAGCGGTGAATTTCAGTTCGGGAATAAACTTCTGCAACAGTGGCAAATCTTTGCTGTAAATCTGATCCTGCAACGCCACATTCGCGGTGCTGACCACCAGCGTTTTGTCCTCCGCACGCCCTACCGCAATACCCGGAATCAGGTAAGAAAGCGTTTTCCCGACGCCGGTTGGCGCTTCAATAGCCAAATGGCGCGGGTAATCACCCGCTAGCGTTTTCGCCACTTCGGCAATCATCTGTCGCTGGGGAACGCGGGAAATAAAATCCGGGATTTGCTCTTGCAGGGCCTTATACCATTGACCAATCTGCAATTTTATTGCGGGGGACAGCGTCATGCATACTCTGTATCTGGGTAATCTGGCCGCCATTGTCCCACAGACGCCCGGCGACGTCAGCCGATATCACGTTCGTGACCATTCCGACCTCGACAATCGTCTGCCCAGCGATTAGGGTTAAGCCCCCTATTTGTCACGAGCGGTAAGTTATGTCTTCAGTCCACGCCATTAACCAATCGTACTGGTTTTCGCCACGACTACCGCATGTTGAAAGCCGCAGCACGCGTCACAGCAGCCACGCCTATAAAACACACAGCCATGCACAATTTTCGATTGGCGCGATAGAACACGGCGAAACGCTTTGCCATTACCGCAACGAAACCTATCACTTACAGGTTGGCGATCTGATCTTCATCGATCCTCAACAGCCGCACAGCTGTAATCCACTTCCCGGAAAAACACGCAGTTATCACATGCTTTATCTGGATACCGTATGGTGTCTCGATCAGATCGCAGCTCACTGTGGTTATCAGGCGGAGACCTTGCATTGCAACCGCGTTATTCTGCGCGATCCCGCCCTGTTTATACGTTATCAGCACGTGGTTGCCCTGCTGTATCGGGGAGACATGACAGCGGCAGATAATCAGCTCAAAGCGATGCTCGAACCCATTTGGCGACAATATTGCCAGCCTGCGCCATCCTGTTTACCCGCCTTACCCCATCATGCTTCGCAAACCACGACGCGACACGTACGCGAACGTCTGCTGAATAATTTACAAGAGTCACCCTCGCTGGAAACGCTGGCGGAGGAACTGAACCTGCGACGTGAAACCATCGTGCGACAGTTTCGTCACGATACCGGCATTACACCGATGGCATTCCTGAATAATGCCCGCATTGAGTATGCCAAATCGCTGCTGAAACAGGGCACGCCACTGGTTGATGCCAGCTATCAAAGCGGCTTCTGCGATCAAAGCCATTTTCACAAAACGTTTGTGCAATACACCGCCGCGACACCGGGTCAGTACGCGCGATCAATATTTGACAATAAATAGCCGAACACCTTGTCTAGACTGACCTCGATTACTTATCGAGGTCAGAAATATCATGTTTATCAGCACCCTTTTTTCCGCCGATTCTCTCTTTCCCACTCACTTTCCTGCTCTGGCGCTGGCGCATTTTGTGGCGCTACTGAGCCCTGGCCCAGACTTCTTTCTGCTGACAGCCTACGCCATTCGCTACCGGCTGCGCGGCAGTGCGGGAATTTGTCTGGGCATCGCGCTGGGCAACGGCGTTTATATTCTGCTGGCGGCAATCGGCTGGGCAGGCATTCAACATTCGCCCACGCTGTTTACCCTCATCGAATTAGCCGGTGCCGCTTATCTGCTCTGGGTTGGCTATCAGTTAGTGAAAAGTCGTTCTGTGCTATCGCTACGGGCGGAACAGCAGTCCGAACGCTGCCCAACGCTGCGTAAACAAGTCCTGCTGGGACTTGGCTCGGCGCTGTTGAACCCCAAAAACATGCTGTTCTACATCAGTCTGATGACCAGTATTCTTGGGCAACATGTGACACCTACGCAGCAAGTCGTCAGCGGTAGCTGGATGTTTTCTGTCGTTCTGGTGTGGGATCTGTTGATCGCCGCGCTGATCGCTCGCCCGCTGATTCAGCAGCGTTTAACCCGCTGGCTTAACCCGATTGAACGCGGAGCCGGTGTCATTCTGATGTTTTTCGGTCTACTGCTGTTATTTCGGTAATTGTTATTTCGGTAATGAAGGGCAGTTAAAAAGCGCGGAACGTTTTAGCCTTGTTTCATGGGCGGAAGGCTTTATAATTCGGGGCAATTAACAAAAGGATAACCTGATGACTCTTAAAAAAATCGGTATTATCAGTCTCTTTGCCCTGCTTGCCTTAGGTGGCATCTCCGGCATGATGCTGGTGGGTTACATTATTATCGTGCACTCGGGCTGAGGCTTTCGGCCCGCCGTGCGCACTCTATTCTTACGGCACCAATACACTAACGCACGAACGGTGCCACACGGAAACACGGCAATTAACGTGGTTGTTCGAGCTAACGTGATTTTTTAACTAATGCGACTGTTTTAACTAATGTGATTGTTTTAACTAAGATGATTGCTCTGACTGAAACGTCTGCCAGTACTCAGGAATACGTGCGAAGGTCAGTTGGAACCAGGCTGTAAACTGTTCGGGCGTCGCCACCATCTGCTGGGCAATCTCGTCTATCGACTGGTATACATAGTTCGACACTTCATCGGGATTTATCTGCGGCACATCGTCCGTCACGCCAAAATACACATGCCCCAGTTCATGTTCAATCAGCCCGTTATCCAGCGGCAAACGATAGGTCAGCGTAAACATCGGCGTCAGCGCACAGCGTAACCCCATTTCCTCATACAAGCGGCGATGTGCTGCCTGCAACGTCTCTTCACCGGGCGCAGGGTGACTACAGCAGGTGTTACTCCATAAACCGCCGCTGTGATATTTCTCCTCTGCGCGCTGCTGCAATAACAACTGCTGGCGAGAGTTGAAAACATAGACGGTAATCGCACGATGTAATGCTCCTTTTACATGCGCTTCCTGCTTTTCCATTACGCCCGTTGGCCTGTCATTTTCATCAACCAGCACCACTTCAGTCAACGGCATACCTTTCTCCTGCAATCCCTGATTCTCCGACAATTACACTGTATTACGGTCATCACAATTCGTCTCGCCGCCAGTATTGTATTCCCGGCGGCGAGACAAACATCATTATAGCAGGGTGAAGCTATCGCTCTTCACACGCTGTGAATCCAGACCAATCATTACATTGAACTTACCGGGTTCCACCACCTGCTGCATGCGGGCATTGTAGAACTTCAGCGCGTCCTGATCGAGCGTGAAGGTGACCGTGCGGGATTCTCCCGGCTGTAGCATCACTTTCTCAAAACCACGCAGTTCTTTCAGCGGACGGCTGATGGAAGCCACCACATCATGGAGATACAGCTGGACTACCGTTTCCCCTGCGCGGCTGCCGGTGTTTTTCACCGTTACGCTGGCGGTGATCGTGCCGTTACGCTTCATCGTCTGGCTGGACAAACGCACGTCTGACACGCTAAACGTGGTGTAGCTCAGGCCGTAACCGAACGGATAGAGCGGCCCGTTGGCCTCATCGTAGTAGTGAGAGGTATATTTGCCTGGATTTTCCGGCGTGTAAGGGCGGCCGGACGGCAGGTGATTGTAATAAATCGGGATCTGGCCGACGGAACGCGGGAATGACATCGGCAACTTGCCAGACGGGTTATAGTCACCAAACAGCACATCGGCGATCGCATTGCCACCTTCCGTACCGCTGAACCAGGTTTCCAGTAACGCATCAGCCTGCTGATCTTCACGCACCAGCGCCAGAGGGCGTCCGTTCATTAGCACCAGAACCAGCGGTTTACCCGTGGCTTTCAGCGCGGCAATCAGGTCACGCTGGCCTTGTGGCAGGTCGATGTTCGAACGGCTGGACGCTTCGTGCGCCATCCCGGCCGCTTCACCAACAACCGCGACGACGACATCCGCCTTCTTCGCTGCTGCTACCGCTTCATCGATCATCACCTGCGGAGGACGTTGATCCACCTGAACGGCATCTTCATACTGATTCAGGAAATCGATAATGCCCTTGTGATTACTGACGTTGGCACCTTTAGCATAGAGAATGGTGGCTTTATCGCCGACAGCATTCTTCAGGCCCTGATAAACGGTAATCGTCTGTTTCGTGACGCCCGCAGCAGACCAGCTTCCCATCGTATCGCGCTGGCTGTCAGCCAATGGCCCCACAACGGCAATCGTGCCTTCTTTCTTCAACGGCAGCGTTTGCAGGCGGTTTTTCAACAGCACCAGACTCTTACGCGCCACGTCACGCGCATCCAGACGGTGTAAGCGACTTTCCGCGTTAGTATCTACCGGATCGGAACCGACTGACCCCAAATGACGATACGGATCTTCAAACAGCCCCATATCATATTTCACGTTCAGAACCTGACGGCTGGCATCGTCAATCTCCTGCACGCTCACCGCCCCGCTTTTCACCAGCTCAGGCAGATAGCGCACGAAATACTCGTCGCTCATGCTCATGCCGATACCAGATTTAATCGCCAGACGCGATGCATCACGCGGATCGCTGGCCACGCCGTGCTTAATCAGTTCTTTAATCGCGCCGTGATCGGTAATGGTAATGCCTTTGAAATTCCACTGATCGCGCAGAACGTCTTTCAGCAACCAACTGTTGGAAGTAGCTGGCGTACCGTTGATTGAGTTCAGCGCGACCATCACGCCGCTGCTGCCCGCGTCAATCGCCGCTTTGTAAGGCGGCATATAGTCCTGGAACATGCGCTGAGGGCTCATGTCCACGGTGTTATAGTCACGTCCACCTTCCACCGCACCGTAGAGCGCGTAGTGTTTTACGCTGGTCATCAGCGAGTGGCGTCCGGTTACGTCATCGCCCTGAAAGGATTTGACTACCACACCGGCAATTTTGCTGGTCAGCCAGGTATCTTCACCGAAGCCTTCTGACACACGACCCCAGCGTGGATCGCGGGTGATATCCACCATCGGCGCCCAAGTCATGTTCAGGCCGTCTTCCGTCGCTTCATACGCCGCTACGCGCGCACTTTTCGCAATCGCGTCCATATCCCAACTGGAAGCCAGCCCCAGCGCGATAGGGAAAATCGTGCGCTGACCATGCACCACATCGTAGGCGAAAAACAGCGGGATCTTCAGGCGGCTGAGCTGCATCACCTGATCTTGCATCTCACGGATATCTGGACGGGTCACTGTATTAAAAATCGCGCCAACCTGGCCGTTTCTGATCATTTCCCGAATGGCTTCTTTCGGGTTATCCGTCCCGACGCTGATTAATCGGAGCTGGCCGATTTTCTCTTCCAACGTCATTTTCTTCAGCAGATCCGTGACAAACGCATCACGTTGTTGATGTGAAGGCGATATTGAGGCAGGCGCAGACGTCAGCTCCTGCGCAAACGCCGGATTACAGGCAAGTCCAATTGCTATAGTCAGTGAAGTAAGCCATTTCATTCGTTATAAAGACCCAGTCAATCCAGGCGTCAGAGTCAGAACAGCGCGCTGAAGCACAAGACAGGTTGAAGATTCCGACGGTCACATCCCTTCTCTGACAAGGCGAAAAACACCTTCTCCTGCCTTAAGCGAATAAGGCTTCCCGATAGTGGTTGCCGCACCGACGCACTCAAATGCACAGCGCGTAATATAGTGCATTTGTTGAGGTTTCATTTAATAAAAACTGCAAGAATAATGCTAAACGATACGCAAAACTCACATTCCCCACATTCAGTTTGCACCATCATCCTGACAGCAATGCGCAAAACCGATAGACGAGCCACGGAGAGGAGGATGATTTCTCCTACCTTTCGTGCTAATGCTAAGGCTTCGTTAACACAAGGAGCATCAGACATGTATCAGCTGTATATCGCCAATAAAAACTATTCCTCTTGGTCACTGCGTCCGTGGGTGCTGTTGAAAGCACTGTCGATTCCTTTCGAAGAGAAACTGGTTGCCTTTGCGCCGGGCATGTCACAGCCGACCTTTAAGGCCTTTTCGCCGACGGCAAAAGTTCCCTGCCTGATCGATGGCGAAACCACCGTCTGGGATTCGTTGGCGATTACCGAATATCTGGCTGAACAACATCCCGGCGTCTGGCCTGCTGATGCCAAAACCCGCGCCTGGGCACGCTGTGCCGCTGCCGAAATGCATTCTGGCTTTACCGAGCTGCGTAATATCTGCTCCATGAGTTGCGGCGTGCGCGTTAAAATGAATGAGATATCGCCTGCCCTCAGTAACGATATTAACCGCACCTGCGAACTGTGGCAGGAAGGACTAACGCGCTTTGGCGGACCGTTTCTGGCAGGAGAACAGTTTTCGGCCGTGGACGCCTTCTTTGCGCCGGTTGTCTTCCGTATCAAAACCTATCAACTTCCCGTTTCGCCGGAAGCCACTGCCTATTGTGAGCATCTGTTAGCACAGCCTGCCATGCAGCGTTGGCTACAGGATGCGTTAGCGGAAACCTGGCGTGAAGCTGCGCATGATGACGAAGTGAAAAAAGCGGGTGAAGTGATAGAGGATTTTCGCGCTCGAGCGTGACAGCCCGTCAAGCGGTGGCCCGTTCAGCCACCGTCAAGACATCCCCTTCCAAACCATCAGGAAGGGGAATACTGATTATTCGGTTTCGATACTCGCCATGCTCTGCGGTTGGCGAGAAGCCAGTGATTTTTGTTTCTTATAGCTCAACGCGGCGGCAGGCACCTCGCTGACCTTACCGGTTTCAATCCACTTACGCAGGCGGTTAGCATCCGCAAAGTGCGTGTATTTACCGAAGGCATCCAACACCACCAGCGCAACAGGCCGCTGATTAATGACCGTACGCATCACCAGACAGTGCCCTGCCTGATTCGTGAAGCCCGTTTTAGTAAGCTGAATGCTCCAGTCCTCTTTATAGACCAGATGGTTCGTGTTTCTGAACGGCTGGCTGTACGCTGGGTGGGAGAACGTCGCCGTTTTCTCCTGAGTGGTACTCAACTGGCCCAGCAGCGGATATTGCTTGCTGGCAATCAGGAGTTTGGTGAGATCGCGGGCAGTCGAGACATTATTGATGGACAGCCCGGTCGGCTCCACATAGCGCGTGTGGGCCATCCCCAACGCACGGGCTTTAGCATTCATCGCGCGGATAAACGCCTGATAGCCGCCCGGATAGTGGTGCGCCAGACTGGCCGCCGCGCGGTTTTCTGAAGACATCAGCGCCAGTAGCAGCATGTCACGGCGACTGATCTCACTGTTCAGACGAACGCGCGAGTAGACCCCTTTCATTTCTTTCGTCTGGCTGATATCGACAGAGATGATTTCATCCAGCGGTTGATTGGCATCCAGCACCACCAGCGCCGTCATCAGTTTCGTCACCGAAGCAATCGGCACCACCACATCAGGATTGCTGGAATAAAGGATGTGGTTATCACGCAGATCCACCACCATGGCGCTACCGGAAGCAATTTCCTGATGCGCAGTGCCAGCGGAGTACGTCGGCGCTTTCGCCACAGCCTGAGGCAACATCACAGCATGGGTTGATAGCACCAACAGGCCAAAAAGAGAAAGCTTAAAATTTTTAGTCATTCTTCAATAACTTAAACAGTATTCTGTTAAATAAAAGGGATGGGCATCGGCATTATAATTTACCGCCCTTCCCTGCGCACTCATACAGCAGAAAAGCTTTGTGACAAATGTTGACAGACGGTTTGAGCAACCTACTGTTTTTTATCATGTTACGTCAGAGACGGTCTTATTTTGCGCATGTGGTTGAGCAAACGCAGACTGACGCCGCTGAATATCCCCGCAGTAATCCCACTTGCCGCGCCGGACAGCAGGCAGAATACAGGGTCATGCGCCAACGCGGGAAACAGAGCCAACTGGACGGAAAAGTAAAAGTGAGAACAAAACGTCAGCAGCATCAAGACCAGCGACCACCACGAACCGGTGCGTTGAAAATGGCGCGATTCCGGCAAGTAGGTTCCTGACGTTTTCCCCCACGCCCATCCGATGCCTAGCCCGATGATCAACGCCAGCAGAAATCCTCCCGCCGCCGCAAGCGGGAGCCGCAGCGTATGAAAAATCGCGCTGATGCCCCACACCATGAAAATGGTCGGCACAACTAACATCCGTGCCAGCGATTGCTGCCGTGGCTGGCTGGCTTTTACGCCGGCATAAATCAGGTAACCCAACACGATCCACACCCAATAAGGCGTGTGACGCAGAATCATCAGCAGGTTTTCCACGGCAGTACGACTCCTTAATCACTCAGGCCTTCATCAACGGTGATAACCAAAAATCGGTGTGACTACGGTGTGACTTTGGCCTGTTCCAGGGCCTGTTTCACCGCATTAATCACGCCCTGGCTCGATAACGTTGCCCCCGTTACCGCATCCACCTTGTTAATGTCCTGCTTCTCAATAAGTTCCGGCACAATCTGATCCGTCGCGCTCAGCATCATCGCTTCCGTATCGCCATGCTTCAACACTTCAGCATTGGCGATCTTCCCGTCTTTAATGCTGACCGTGACCTCAACCTCTGCCGCCTTCCCCTGCGCTTTACCGATGTAGGCACCGTCTTTATAGTGCACCCCATCGCTGCCATGAACGGACAGAGAGAACGCCATCACTAACGTGGCCAGCGCCGCCGAAATAGATTTTTTCATCATTTCCCCGTGTGCAAATAGAACAATAAAAACAACAATTCAATAACCAGAAAAGAACAATTAATTAAAGCCTAATAATTGATAATAAGATTTCGTTTCAATATTATCCAATGGCAATTGAAGCCGTAGCGCACACTCTATACACCGTTCTCTGAGTGCTTTCAACTGGGTTTCATCATCGGTCATCACTGATATTTCGACGAAATAACCCAGTGATTCAATATAGTCGAGCGTAATATGGAAGGCGTTTAAAAAGTAGATGCTGCGGATTTTATGAATTTCAAAAAGAGGTTGATACCCCAACGTCTGTAACATGCTGTCGGTTTTTTCAAAGCCTTCAACGTTAACCGCTTCACAGCGATCGACGCCCGGCCCTTTCACAATCCAGAGCTTAATGCCCGATGGTTCCATGCGGCGCACCAGCATTTTGATATTTTGCTGTCGCAGGCGATTCTCTGCATCATCGTAATAAACATCATGTTCTTTATTTTCAAAGACGAAAGCCTCGGGATGAAGGCTAAAAAGCGTATTCCTAAAAACGGCTATATCGTCGATGCGAAATTTAAGTTCAACTTCATATTTCCCTGTGAAATGTTCAACCATGTTCTTTCCCCTCACTGGATTCCCTGAAATAAAATTGACTCTCCGCAATATCGATCAGCGCTTTATTACGCTGAATACGGAAATTCAAGATAATAATGATTCGGTCATCCGTAAAATAGATCATACAGGTAACATAATATGGCCCAATGGCCGTCCTCTCATCCTCCTTGATTAACACCCTACGTCCTGTCACATCCTGGCACTGCGATGGCATGACCTCGATAATCATGCCGTGTTATTACCTTACAACGTCAGATATCCCGAGTGCAATTTCCTGGCAATGAATATCTGTAGATGAATGCTATCGGCGATTTCCCAGCAAAAAAATGCGGTCAGAATCCTTGCTGGACGCTGACCGCCGTTAATAGTAGCTGAGAAGAGGAAAACCGCTAGTTCTTCACGCAGCAACTGCTGGTAATAGCAAAATCAGTGCAGAATCGAAGCCGTGATGGTGCATAAACTCACGAAAAATCAGCAATCGGGCGGAGAAAGCGTTCTCTAGCGGGATCCCCTCCCAGCTTGCTGGGCTCCCCTGCATGACGCGTTCCAGACGTTTAAATGTCCGTTCCATGTCATCTTGCGGTAAACGCCAGCCTGCTTCCTCTTCTTCTGCTCCCGAAATCTGTGCGAGGGCCACCAATGCGGGGTCGAAAGAAAACAGAACGGAATCCGCAGGAATGTCGTGGCGAATACGCGTCACTTCATCCTCTACCGCCATGATCGCCCGCTCCATTTCGGCCGGCGTGGGGGGAAGATGCTTGAAAAACGCCGACGCCGTTTTGTCAAAACCGATGGTCAATTGCAGGGTTGCCGACGGTTGTGACGCCGTTCCGCAGACAACCGTCGTCTGCTGTTCGCCAATGTACAGCACCGTTACCGGCACACCCGGCGCGACACGCTGTCTGGCAAGCGAATATGCCTGTTGCAGGTTCACATCATTTTCCATCACGGCATCCCCTTATTTAGTGCTGACCCTCATGCTGACAGCAGCGTGCAATACCGGCGATATCAGCGGGCGTGGTTCGGCAACAGCCACCAATCAGACGTGCACCTGCTGCCTGCCACTCGGGCAAATAGGCGGTCAGCGAGCAGGCGTCATCGTGGGCGTTGCTCCAGGTTTTCGTTACCGCATCATACTGCTCGCCGGAATTGGGATAAACCACCAACGGCAAATCCGTCAGCGACGACAGGTGCGTCAGCGCTGGCGTCACGTTTTCCAGCGCAATGCAGTTGATACCCACAGCGACCACCTGCGAACAGGCGTTGACCCGCGCCAGCACGGTGCGCAATGGCGTGCCGTCGCTGAGGTGTTCGCTGTCACGCAATGTGAAGGAGAACCAGGCCTCCGCCTGAGGGAACTCGGCCAGTAACGCAATCAGCGCCTCTATTTCGGCAAAAGACGGCAGCGTCTCGCAGGCCAACAGATCGGCACCCGCTTCATGCAGCGCCGCGATACGCAGCCGATGAAACGCCATCATCTCGGCCTGCGGCAGTTGGTAATCGCCACGATACTCCGAACCATCCGCCAAATAGGCACCGTACGGCCCCACCGACCCCGCCACCAGCAGCGTCCCAGCTTGCGGATTATCGCGACGGTAATCATCCCGCGCCTGCGCCGCCAACTGGACGCTCTTGGCAATCAGCGCCAGTGACTCCGCTTCGCTATACCCGCGCGCCTCAAATCCTTGCGGCGTCGCCTGATAGCTGGCCGTAATCGCACACTGTGCCCCCGCCTTGAAATAATCGAGATGCACCTGATAAATCAGCGCCGGATTTTCAACCAGCACTTTCGCCGACCACAGCGGATCCGTTAAATCACAGCCGCGCGCTTCCAGTTCGGTCGCCAACGCACCGTCCAGCACAATCGTTGATGCCGTCGCCAGCATTTCGGTAACCGTATTCTTACGCAATGTCTTCCGCTCCCGTTAATCTACGTTTCTTCATTGACTGCGTGAAATAATAAGCACCATAGCACAGCGCGACAAACGGAATTCCACACCACAGCGCAATCCGCTGGCTTGGGTCAAACGCCAGCCCGACGCAGGCCAGCAGACACAGCAGGAAGCCAAGAATCGGCGTGATGGGGAACCAAGGGGCGCGATATTGAAGGTCGGAAAGCGGTTTTCCCGAGCGGACATGATGACGGCGGAACATATAGTGCGAGGCGCAGATGCTTAACCACACCGCCACCACAGCAAAACCGGAAATCGCGGACAGCGCCACATAGACGGTATCCGGCGCGACCACGCTGGAAAACAGCGCCAACAGCCCGCCCAGCATACTGATGGAGATCGCAAAAAGCGGAATGCCACGGCGCGTCAGACGAGAAAAACGGCGCGGCAGCGTCCCTTCGTTGGACAGCGACCACAGCATACGCCCCGAGGCATAAAGCCCCGAGTTAGCGGCGGACAGGATCGCCGTCAAAATCACGAAATTAAAAATGTCGGCGGCGTAAGGAATACCAATCTTTTCAAACACCAGCACAAACGGGCTTTTAGCGATACCAGCCTCTTCCATCGGAATGAGTGCCGCCAGCACCAGCACCGTGCCCAGAAAGAAGATCACCAGTCGCGCGACAGTAGTACGAATCGCCATCGGCACGACCTTCTGCGGATTCTCGGTTTCGCCAGCCGCGATGCCGATCAGCTCCGTACCGGAGAAGGCGAAGTTCACCGCCACCATCGTCATCAATATTGGCAGGCCACCGTATGGGAGCCAGCCAGACGCGGTAATGTTCTGGAAGAACGGCGCAGGTGAACCGTCCTGCATCGGAATAAAGCCAAACATCGCGCCAGCACCGAGCACGATAAAAGCGAGAATCGTGACGACTTTAACGATAGAGAACCAAAATTCCCCTTCAGCAAAGAAGCGGGACGACACGATATTCAGCAGATAGATCAGCACACAAAACAGCAGACACCAGGTCCAGACCGGCACCTGTGGGAACCAATACTGCATGCAAAAACCGGCAGCAGTCAGGCTGGAACCTAGCGCAACCGTCCACGTCAGCCAATACAGCCACGCCACGGTATAACCCGTAGCCGGGCTGAGATAGCGGGAAGCATACACATGGAACGCCCCGGTTTCCGGCATGGCGACGGACAGCTCACCCAGACTCAGCATCACCAGATACACCACCAGCGCGCCGATCAGATACGCCAATAGCGTTCCGGCCGCGCCCGTCGTTGAAATAATGTAGCCCGTATTGAAAAACAGGCCAGTACCGATGACGCCACCGAGCGAAAGCATCACCAAATGGCGAGCTTTCATAGTGCGCTTAAACTGCCCTTCCGTGCCTGATGCGTGTTGTTCCATGATGACCTTTCGTTATAGACGTCTAAACTTCCAGATAGATGGAGTGTTATACCGTCAACCGATTCGTAAAGTAAAGTACAGGCTGGCGGCGAGTGATAAAACCTGAACGGCTATCATTCGTTACCGATGTACAACTTTTTAGGAGATTATTGGTTCTCAGAGAATGGCATTACCTCTTTAAATAAAAAACGGCCAACAGAGTAGTGTTTTATCGTAAACGGCAAAGTGGCATCGTTGCGAGATAAGACAGTTACTTCAACGTTACTAATTTTTGCACCTTTCGATTGTGAGGTATCTGTTTGAAGAGGCTCGATTTTATAGGTCGAAATTGCCTTATCTGATTTTAGAAAATCATTACGGCAATGAGAAAAAATGATAGTCTTATAACGTTCACCATTCCCATTCACTAATTTACCCGATTTATCTAAATCAATAATTTTCTGAACACTGGCTTCTTTTAGCGATGTATCTCCGATATCGCTTATACGATTGCTTACCGTAATGATATCCGTCAATTCCGCCTTTCCATTTTTAGCAAGATCACGATTATCGATTAACACGTTACTAATGTGTTCATCGCTTTCGTTTTCATATCTGTAATGACGATAATTTTGTAAACCTTCTTCTCGCCCCTGTGTATTAATTATATTATTTGGGTCATAACCATCAACGTCCAACCACTCTTTATTCTCAGTTTGCGGTGTAAATTTCACATCAGTAAGCTTACCATGTGTAAATGTAGCATAAGCGGTAAAGTCACTCTTTCTATTAACGACAGTAGCTAATCCAGGATCTTCAAGATAGGTACCATGTGGTGTTAACATTTTAATCGTGATATCTGAAGGCAACACAACCACAGGGGCGATAGTATCACTCGTAATAAATCCGCCATGAGCAGAAATAACGAGAACTTTACTGCCCACTTCATTTTCCATTGGCTTTGTATAATATTGAATATAATAACCATCACCAATCTCACGTTTAATAAATCCTCCTTGGAGGATAGATTCTTTAATCGCCACACCTCCATTTAAGTTACTATGTACAACATTATTCTCACTGAATATATCTCCAGATTTCCCCTTATTTTTCTTTAGAGCATTGGTGAGTCGAACCATACCGGGTGATTTATCCGTCCACCTTGGAAACACTTTTTCCATCGCATGAATTCCTGCTTTTCCACCTAATTCTAATAATTCAAAACCAGGATCTATACTGCGTAAAAAACCCACCCCCAAGTTACGAACAACCTGAGGTGAGATATTTTTCGCAACTGAAGGGGCATAGATAGACATTTTTTCAGCCGTCTGCTTCAACATTCCACTAAGCGTCGCCTGCCGCGCCCCATATTTCAGAGAAAGAAAAGTATATTTTCCGAATGAAAGGCTAAACTTGGCCCCCACTCGGGTAACTTGGCCGAAAAATGGAATGAAACTTATAATATCAATAATACATGCAGGGATAGCCTCCTTCTCATTACCTTTTATGCTCTCAGAAATACAGCTATAAAAAGGTATAAGGCTGAGTAAGAAATCACCCATTTTTTCATTAAAAGTTTTGTCATAACCTTTATTATACAGCTCAGCAAAGATTTTATTACGATGAGATTCTGCTAAATTATTAATTATTTCTCGAATGGGTTCGCCTTCCTTTTTTAACATTTTCTGTGGATAAACTTTAAGTTTGTAATCCTTATCTCTACGTGGTACAGAACTATCATCCAATAAAGAAAGCATCTCTTCCCTATTATAATCGACACGTTTTAGTTGGTACGACCCAGTCTTGTTAGAAAACGCCAAAGCATAAATACGTTTTTCGTCATTCAGTTTACACTGGAAAAAATCAGTATGATCAGGCATACTATAAATCAGTGCGTGCGCATTTTGTATTCCTATTCTTGCACTAGGTGGAAGTGCAGCACTATAAATACTTTCTCGGGCGTTAAATTCAACCGCAACGCTAACTACTGATGATTGTTGAATAAAATAAATATCTTCCTCACTAAATGAGGAGTTAAATAAATTCAACAACTGCAATTTATCAACGTTACATGAGGCATCAGCCAGATCATTATTTTGCTTATTAAAAATCTCGTCTATATTCGGAAGTGTAATTACATTCGGAAGTGTAATATAGTTTCCATCAGTAATAACTGTTAATTTTTCGTGTGCATTGAGATAGTCAGAAAGCCTCCCTTCATTAACATTATGATTTTTCAGTAATTCTATGGCAAGTTCCGTTCTTGACTTCCAACCATTAGCCTGATTATTGAGCTGGGTATAAGGATTATTACTTTCCATCCAATTACTTGTATTTTCAAAATAGGAAATGAATATTTTATTTATATCGCCCTCATTCATATTTGATAGATTTTGTTGCCTATCATCAAGACTAAAATAATATAAAAGGGCGGGCAACTCAAAATAGAGGATATATTCCTGAGGCACTATTTTATTACGAATAAGGAGATCCAATGCCATGCCGACATCTTCAAAGTCTGCCAATATTAAATTTTTAACATCGACGGAAAAAGCATTCAATAACATAGCACCAGCATGCACGAACCCCCATTGCGGTTGAAGAAAATCCATTCTCTTCATTTTTTTACGTTCTGCTGATGATAATGGCAACATCAATGTTGGCATTAATTTCCCAAGCACATTATTTTTATAATAAACACGAGCCATGTCAGAAAGTTTAACTTTATTTGACTTAGTGTTAATAAGATGAATAAGTTTATTTTCAACATTTCCATAATTAAATATCTTACGCCCATTATCTCTCATATTTTTTATTCTACTTACACACCAAGAGTATAATGACATGTTTAAAATACTATAATTCAAAAAATCTGAAATGGCAGCCATTTTCCCAGCTTCTGAAATTGGATTTATTTCAATCCTTTCATATATACTTACTGGCTCCAACAAAATATTTACTATCATATCCATTTTATTTTCATTGCCCTCACCAGAAATATAGTCAATCATAGAATTCACTTGTTCAAACGATGTCATTCTGTAATTTATCTGGCTATTTTTTGATAAAAAATTATTTAATAAATGCAGTTTCATCCTAAAAATAATTTTATCTTTCTCATCATTTGAAAAATAAATCAATTCACTATCAAATCGTTTCCCCTGAGAAATTTTATTTATTATCGAATCAGGTAAATCCATCATTCTTATAACTGCCGCTTCAGACATGTATTTATCATTGAATTTATCAAAAATAGTTTTTCCATGAGGGTTATTAATTTCACTTGCAATATTCATCAATGCATCTAACATATCCCTCCCTTCATTAAATACATTATTTTTTATGCTTTCATTTTTTATGACAAAAATTTTCATCATTTGAATAAATTTCATCAAAAGAAATAACCCCTTTGTTTCTTTTACAGCATACCTATATTCAGGCGAATTGCGGGACAATCGAAACAAAATATCGAATGTATTTCTGAGTTGGTAGTTACCGTTAAAATTATTTATAGCCTTTAGAATTTTAAAAGGTATATCATCTGAATAAAGAATACTTCTTTTTGTTATATTTGACGGAGGAGGTAATTCTCTAAAAAAATCAATTTTTCTTAAATTAATAGGATGGGGAATTGATAAACTTCCATTATTTAGGCTAAAGCTGAAGTGTTCTGGTTTTTTATCAACAGGATAATCAATAACAAGTTCATTATTTCTATTTTGCCTACTTCCTAAGTTTGCACCACTGATTTGTACTGAACTCAATATCGAAAGTAAACCTACCATGGCTTGTGCGGTGTTTTGTCTATGGACATTACCAGTATGTAGACCTGGCCTGCTTGCTATCTTTTTTAATACTGTATTGAACTGTTGCTGACTGCTTTGTTTTCTATCATTCCAATAAGTATGATGACCAATAGACTGTCGGTGTTGATAATAAGTTGAAATAATTTTTGGCATGGCTGTTTTCTATATTACATTATTCTAATTGTATTATATATACCTACAAAATGTAGCCTGGCAGGGTATTTTATCCAAATAAGGTTTGATAATGTTTTCAAAAAACAATTTATCTTCGAAGTTGTGGATGAAAATTAATTACTGTAATAGCTCGAGCTTTTTCTGAACGCAAAGCTACATTATGGAATACCGAGCTGATGACTTATCGGTATACAGCATAAAAACCAGCTCGTCTGGGATACACTAGAGATGGACCGGAGGCAGTCTTAGACCAGTACAATTTGAAAACCAGACCTTTCCAGGACTGTGCCGGTCAGCCCTCACCAACCACACGGGCGATGTCCGCCGAGGTCTTCAAGGTACGGATTTCGCTAAATAACTCGGTGGCATCGTCGTACTCTTTACGCAAATAGCCGAGCCACTGTTTGATGCGCGCGACGTGATACATCCCAGTGTCACCCTGCTTTTCCAACTGGACATATTTTTGTAGCAGCAACATGACCTCCGGCCACGGCATACGCGATTCATTATACTTAATCACACGGCTCAGGTTCGGTACATTCAGCGCGCCTCGCCCCAGCATGATAGCGTCGCAGCCCGTTGTCGCCATACAGTCCTGCGCGCTCTGCCAGTCCCAGATTTCGCCGTTGGCGATCACCGGAATCCGCAATCGCTGGCGGATTTCCCCTATTGCCTGCCAGTTAATGCATTCGGCTTTATAACCGTCTTCCTTCGTGCGGCCATGTACGGCCAGTTCAGTTGCACCCGCCTGCTGCACCGCATCGGCAATTTCAAACTGGCGAGCGCCGGAATCCCAGCCTAACCGGATTTTCACCGTAACCGGCAAGTGTGCGGGCACCGCCTCACGCATCGCTTTTGCGCCCCGATAAATCAGTTCAGGATCTTTTAACAGCGTCGCTCCGCCTCCGCTGCCGTTCACCAGCTTCGACGGGCAGCCGCAGTTAAGATCGACACCATACGAGCCCAGTTCGACCGCTCGCGCCGCATTTTCCGCCAGCCACTGTGGATATTGCCCCAGTAGCTGAACACGTACCAACGTGCCTGACGGCGTGCGGCTGGCATGGTGTAGCTCCGGGCAAAGGCGATAAAAGGATTTAACCGGCAGACACTGATCCACCACGCGTAAAAATTCGGTGATGCACAGGTCATAATCATTTACTTCAGTCAGCAGTTCTCGCACTAATGAGTCGAGAACCCCTTCCATCGGGGCAAGAAGAACACGCATAACGCTACTCGGTAACCATTCGATCGTTAATCACAGCCATTCAGGCCAAAAAAAGCAGGCAATCTTAGGGGGTATTGTACGGGGAACGCAACGGGAAAGATAACGCAGGGCGGGCCATGAGGTTGCCTCTTGTGAACATATCATCAATAATTCGTGACGAATTTGTACCGACACCGTCCTGACGGACCACAACGAAGTGGCTATTTTTTATGTCGAATGTCAAAACCGCAGAATTTAAACGTCCGCAGCTTTCATTGCCCAACAGCGCAGACAAACTGCTGCTGCATTCCTGCTGCGCGCCCTGCTCAGGTGAAGTCATGGAAGCCATCACCGCTTCTGGCATCGACTACACCATTTTCTTTTATAACCCCAACATCCACCCGCAGCGTGAATACCTGATCCGCAAAGAAGAGAATATCCGTTTCGCCGAACAGCATAACGTGCCTTTCATCGATGCGGATTACGATACGGATAACTGGTTCGAGCGCGCTAAAGGCATGGAATGGGAACCGGAACGCGGTATTCGCTGCACCATGTGTTTTGATATGCGCTTCGAGCGCACAGCGCTGTACGCCGCAGAAAACGGTTTTAGCGTCATTTCCAGTTCGCTGGGGATTTCACGCTGGAAAAACATGCAGCAGATTACCGAATGCGGACAGAACGCTGCGCAGAAATATCCCGGCATCACCTATTGGGATTACAACTGGCGCAAAGGCGGCGGCTCGTCACGCATGATCGAAATCAGCAAACGCGAACGTTTCTATCAACAGGAGTATTGCGGCTGCATTTATTCCCTGCGCGATTCCAATAAGCATCGCAAATCACAGGGGCGCGATATTATCCGCATCGGTAAGCTGTATTACGGCGATGAAACTGAGTAACCACGCCACACTTGAGTCCGGCACAGCGGGCCGGACTTCTGCGTCTTACTTCTTCACGTCTACCTGGTAAAAAATATGCTTATCGAACGGGTCAACTTCATACCCGATCACTTCCTTTCGTACCGGAATAGAGAGCGTGGAGTGCGCAATCATGACGGCCGGCGCCTGATCGTGCATCATCTGCTGTGCCTGCTTGTATAACGCAATACGCTGCTCGTGATCCTGTGAAGCGCGCGCTTCGATAATGATTTTATCAAACGGCGCATAACACCATTTTGCCGAGTTGGATCCGCCGTTGGCCGCTGTACAGGTAAAGAGCGGCCCGAAGAAGTTATCAGGATCGCCCGTTGCCGTTGTCCAGCCCATCAGTGCCGCTTGATGTTCACCGCCTTTCACCCTTTTCAGGTATTCGCCCCACTCAAAGGTGACAATTTTGGCCTGCACACCGACGTTCGCCCAGTCAGCCTGAATCATCTCCGACATGCGGCGAGCGTTCGGGTTATACGGGCGCTGTACTGGCATCGCCCACAGTTCGATAGCGGTGCCCTCCGCCAAACCGGCTTCTTTCAGTAACGCCTTTGCCTTCTCAGGATCGTAGTCATAATCTTTCAGATCGCTATCGGCACTCCAGACACCCGGCGGCAGCAGGTTTTTCGCCGCCGTTCCGGTTCCCTGGAAAACAGCTTCGATAATCGCTGGCTTGTTAATCGCCATCGTTAACGCCTGCCGCACTTTCACATTATCCGTCGGTGCTTTCTGAGTATTGAACGACAGGAAGCCGGTGTTCAGTCCGGCCTTTTGCATCAGCACGATGTCCTTGTTTTCTTTCATACGCGGCAGATCGGCGGGATTAGGGAACGGCATCACCTGACACTCATTCTTCTCCAGCTTGGCGTATCGCACGGAGGCATCCGGCGTGATGGTGAAAATCAGCCGATCCAGTTTGGCCTTGCCTTCCCAATAGTCGGGAAACGCTTTAAACAGGATGCGAGAATCCTTCTGATATTGTGCTAATTCAAACGGTCCGGTGCCAATCGGATCCATGTCCACACGCTCTGGCGTCCCAGCTTTGAGCATCGCATCCGCATATTCCGCAGAGAGAATAGACGCGAAGTACCAGGCTAAATCGGCCAGAAACGGGGCTTCCGCATGGGAGAGCGTAAAGCGCACCGTGTGGTCATCCACTTTCTCGATGCTCTGAATCAGCGAGCCAAAGGACAAGCTTTCAAAATTGGCATAGGTCCCTTTCGAGACGCTGTGGTAAGGGTGCTGCGGATCTTTTTGCCGCATGAAGGAGAAAATAACGTCGTCGGCGGTAAAATCACGCGAAGGTTTGAAGTATTTATTGCTCTGGAATTTCACGCCTTTGCGCAAATGGAAGGTATAGACACGCCCATCAGCACTGACGTCCCAACGCTCCGCCAGACTCGGCACCAGCTCCGTGGTGCCAACTTTGAAATCCACCAGACGGTTATAAATCGGCACGGCGCTGGCATCCACGCTGGTGCCAGAGGTGTAAAGCTGCGGGTTAAAGTTTTCCGGCGATCCTTCAGAGCAGTACACCAGCGTATTCGCCGAGGCCGCTGAGGCGACCGCCAGCGTCAACGCTGCCAGAGTCAATCGTATTCCTGCTTTTTTCATTCCAGTCCTCGCTTGTAGTGTTATTCATGTCCCATTTAGTGCGTTTGCTTTCTGACGTCCCCTGCCTGAAAGAGAAAAGCCATGACAATAAAATGACAAATAAAACCACCGAATGAAATAATTTCTACGTTAGGATAACTGTCATAGCTATTACTGAATAAAAAGGATTCATTATGACAGACCGTTTGGCTCATCAGCTCAGCACGCGTTTTTACCGTTACCTCGCCGTCACCAGCCAAAGCGATGCCCGTTCGACAACGTTGCCTAGCACACCGGAACAGCATGAAATGGCGCGATTGCTGGCAGACGAGCTGCGCGCGCTGGGCCTACAGGATGTGGTGATTGATGAGCACGCCACCGTGACGGCCGTGAAGCCGGGTAACTGTCCGTCCGCACCGCGTATCGGTTTTATTACTCATATCGATACGGTTGACGTCGGTCTGTCGCCGCATATTCACCCGCAAACGCTGCGTTTTACCGGTGAAGACCTGTGTCTGAATGCCGAACAGGACATCTGGCTACGCACGACGGAACACCCAGAAATTCTGCCGTATGCTGGGCAGGACATTATTTTTAGCGACGGCACCAGCGTACTCGGCGCGGACAACAAATCTGCCGTTACCGTGGTCATGACGCTCATGGAGAACCTGACCGATGCGACGCCGCACGGCGATATCGTGGTAGCCTTTGTACCAGATGAAGAGATTGGGCTGCGTGGGGCTAAAGCGCTCGATCTCAAACGCTTCGATGTCGATTTTGCCTACACCATCGACTGCTGCGGGCTGGGTGAAGTGGTGTATGAGAACTTCAATGCGGCTTCCGCAGAAATTCGCTTTACCGGTGTGCCGGCGCACCCGATGTCGGCGAAAGGCGTGCTGGTTAACCCGCTGCTCATGGCACATGACTTTATCAGCCAGTTCGATCGCCAGCAAACGCCGGAGCACACGGAAGGACGCGAGGGTTATGTCTGGTTTAACGACCTGACGGCGAACGCCAATGAAGCGAAGCTCAAAGCGTCTATCCGCGATTTTGATTTAGCCACGTTTGAACAGCGTAAGCAGCAGATCGCCGCAATCGCAGAGAAGATTGCCGCGCAGTATCCGACTGGCAGCGTGACCTACGCCCTCACCGATATCTACAGCAATATCAGCAACGCTATCACCGACGATCGCCGCGCTATCGACCTGCTGTTTGCCGCACTCGACACGCTGGGCATTGAACCCAAAGTGACACCAATGCGCGGCGGCACGGACGGCGCTGCGCTGTCTGCCAAAGGGTTGCTCACGCCGAACTTCTTCACTGGCGCACACAATTTCCACTCGCGCTTTGAGTTTCTTCCTGTGCCGTCGTTTGTGAAATCGTATGAAGTGGCATTGAATTTATGCCTGCTGGCGGCGAAATAACCGCGCCCAGAAAAGCGTGAGGCGGACACCCGTCCGCCTCAACAACGCCTCACTGACTGTTTGCCCGTCTATTTTTTCCGGTCTACTTCTGCGCCAGCCGCAGCGCCGACGGCATCAGGCCCTATTCCTTTTTGAATTGGTGGTTCAGGTGGCATTTTTATTCAGCTTTTCAATTTCGGGTCGAGCGCATCGCGCAGACCGTCTCCCAGTAAATTAAACGCCAAAACCGTCAGAAAGATCGCCAGACTAGGGAAGATCGCAACGTGCGGGGCAATCACCATATCCGACCGCGCTTCATTCAGCATCGCTCCCCATTCCGGCATCGGCGGCTGTGCACCCAGTCCTAAGAATGACAGGCTGGCTGCCGCGATGATCGACATTCCAATGCGCATTGAGAAAAACACAACGATGGAAGACACCGAGCCGGGCAGAATATGCCGAAAGAGGATCGTCCGGTCACTGGCACCAATGCTACGGGCCGATTCGATATAGGTAAGCTGCTTCAGCACCAGCGTATTGCCACGCACCAGACGGGCAAAAGCCGGAATGCTGAAGATCGCGACGGCGACAATCACATTCGCCATCCCGCTGCCCATGATCGCCACAACGGCAATCGCCAGCAGAATACCGGGGAAAGCAAACAACACATCACATAGGCGCATGATGATCCTGTCCGCCCACCCTTCGTAGTAGCCCGCCACCAGACCGAGTGTCGTGCCGATAATCATCCCGACCAGCACCGAGAGAATGCCCGCAGCCAGCGAGATACGCGTCCCCATCAGGATCCGACTGAAAATATCACGTCCTAATGAATCCACCCCCAGCCAGTGTGCCGCCGACGGGCCTTCATTCAGGCGGTCATAATCGAAGTAGGTCTCGGCATCATAGGGCATCAGGTACGGTGCCAGAAACGCGATCGCAATCAGCAGCAGCACAAACACGCCGGCGGTGACCGCGACATGCTGCCGAAGAAAGCGCCGCCAAAATTCACGCCACGGCGTACGAACCGATTTATCCCTAATGACAGGGAGCGTCGCCAGCATAGCGTTACGTCGCCAGTGTCTCATTCCCTTTCCTTATTTATAACGAATGGCTGGGTTAATCGCGGCATACAGCATATCCACAAGCAGATTGATCAGAATAAACTCCAGTGAAAACAACAGCACCTCGGCCTGAATCACCGGATAGTCGCGCATCTCCACCGCATCTACCAGCAGCCGCCCTAGCCCCGGCCAGTTGAAGACCTTCTCCACGACGATTGAGCCGCCGAGCAAAAAACCAAATTGCAGCCCCATCATCGTAACCACCGGAATCAGCGCATTGCGCAGCCCGTGCTTCACTACCACCAGCGATTCGCGCACGCCCTTTGCCCGCGCAGTACGCATATAATCTTCTTGCAAGACATCAACAAACGATGCACGGGTAAACCGCGCCATCACCGCTGCAACCGCCGCACCCAGCGTCAACGAGGGCAAAATGTAGTGCAGCCAGGTGTCCGCCCCCACCGTTGGCAGCCATCCCAGTTCAACAGAAAAGACCTGCATTAACAGCATGCCGAGTGCAAAGGCAGGGAAAGAGAGACCAGAGACCGCCAGCGTCATCCCGATTCTATCCGGCCAGCCGTTACGCCACACAGCAGACACGATACCGATCGCCATGCCAAAAATGACTGCCCACACCATGCTGCACACCGTCAGCCAAAACGTCGGCATAAAGCGCATGGCGATCTCTTCGGTGACGGGGCGTTTCGATACGATCGACGTGCCAAAATCCCCTTGCAGGACATTGGTAAAGAAGTGCCAGAACTGGTGCGGCAGCGGTTTATCTAACCCCAAATCCTGCCGGACCATCTCAATAACGGCTGCATCCGCTTCCCGTCCAGCGGCTAAACGCGCCGGATCGCCGGGTAACAGATGAACGAACAGGAACACCAGCACCATCACAATCAGGAGCGTGGGAATCAGTCCCAGTAGTCGTTTGATAAAATAATTCAGCATGAACAGTTTTCCACAGACATGCGTCGGACTCCCTATGAGTGAACGTGTGTTGACCACTGCGGGCAGCCTCACGGCTACCCGACTCCCTGGTCATTCTTTTGCGGCGGATTACTCCGCTAGATCGGCATCCTCAAAACTGAATAAGGTATCCGGCATCACGTAGAACCCGGTCAGTTTTTTACTGTTAGCCGACACCAGGCGCTCTGTCGCCAGGAAAATCCACGGCGCATCCGCCCAGATTTTGTCCTGTGCATCTTTGTACAACTTCTGTTTTTCTGTCCGATCCGTCGTTTTCAGCGCATTCGCCAGATCCGCATCGACTTGCGGATTGCTGTAAAACGCCGTATTGAACTGCGCGGGTGGCCAGGAAGCCGTTGCAAACAGCGGCGAGAGCGCCCAGTCCGCTTCGCCCGTCGAGGCAGACCAGCCGGTGTAGAACAGGCGAACGCCCGTTTCTTTCACGCTCTTACCTTCCACTTCCGCCGCGCGCTGCCCCGCATCCATCGCGGTCACCTGCACTTTCACGCCAACCTGTGCCAGCTGTTGCTGCGTGAACTGCAAAACTTTCTGTGCTGTACTGTGGTTATGTGACGACCAGAGCGTCGTGGTGAAGCCGTCCGGGTAGCTCGCTTCTTTCAGCAGCTCGCGCGCTTTGGCTGGATCGTAAGGCCACGGGTGATATTTTACTGAATAATCAATGCTGTTCGGCAATGGCCCTTCGGCTGGCGTCGCATAGCCGGAGAACGCCACTTTAATCAGCGCCTCTTTGTTGATCGCGTAGTTCAGCGCCTCGCGCACTTTTGGGTTATCAAACGGCTTCTGCGTGACATTCATACTGATGTAGCGGTGCAAAATCGACGGCGACGCCACCAGCACCAGCTTGTCATTTTTCTCCAGCACTTTGGCTTGCTCGAACGGTATCGGATAAGCGAACTGCGCTTCACCGGTTTGCAACAGCGCCGCACGCGTATTGTTATCGACGACCGGACGCCAGGTGATGCTGTCCAGTTTCGGCAACCCAGCCTTCCAGTAGCCGCTAAATTTCTCAACTTTGACAAAGTCGGTCTGGTTCCAGGCCACAAAACGGTACGGACCCGTACCTACCGGATGGAAACCAATCTCCTTGCCGTACTGCTTTAACGCCGCCGGAGAAATCATCACCGCCGCCGGGTGCGCTAGATTATTCACGAACGCGGAGAACGGCGTCTTCAGCGTAATTTTCACCGTCAGATCGTCAACCGCCTCGGTTTTGTCGATCATCTTGAACAGGTTATATCGCTTCAGGCGATTGTCAGGATTACTGGCGCGATCCAGATTCACTTTCACGGCGGCGGCATTAAACACCGATCCATCGTGAAATTTGACATCTGGGTGCAGCGTGACGGTATACGTCAGGCCATCAGGACTCACGTCATAGCTATCCGCCAAGACGTTCACCAGCTTCATCTCTTTATCGAAGCCAAAGAGCCCCTGATAGAAGGACTTCGCCACCGTCTGCGATAGCGAATCGTTGGCATCATACGGATCCAAGCTGGTAAACGTGGAACCCACGGCGATAACCACATTTTTGGCTGCCCAGACGGGTGAAGCCGCCATCGCAGCGGTTACTCCTGCGGCCACTAACCAGCGCCGCTTTATCGTCATTACGCTCATGCTACGTTCTCCTTGTGAATCCCTGTCAATACGCGCCGGCTATCGGATGGTGCGCAACAAAGTGCCGCTCACCGACCTGAACCAGAGGCGCCGTGATCGGCTCATCGCCAAGCGCCCGAATCGGGCTGGGTATTTCATCAACCAGCAGCACCTGCTCACGCTGGCGGCGTGAGGGATCGGCAACGGGTACTGCCGACATCAGCTTGCGGGTATAAGGGTGCCGAGGCCGCTCGAATACATCTTGCCGTGAGCCGATCTCGACAATCTGCCCCATATACATCACCGCCACGCGATGGCTAATGCGCTCAACCACCGCCATATCATGTGAAATAAACAAAAATGCGATGCCGAATTCACGTTGCAGTTCCAGCATCAGGTTGATGATTTGTGCCTGAATCGACACATCCAGCGCGGATACCGCTTCATCCGCAATCACCACTTTAGGGTTCAGCGCCAGCGCTCTGGCGATGCAAACACGCTGGCGCTGACCACCGGAAAATTCATGCGGATAGCGTCGGGCGTGCTCCGGCTCCAGCCCGACGCGCGACAACAGCCACTCAACGCGCTTTTCCGCTTCCTGCCGACGGCAAATGTTATGCACCAGCAGCGGTTCCATAATCGAGAAACCGACCGTCAAACGAGGATCCAGTGACGCATACGGATCCTGAAAAATCAGCTGAATATCACGCCGCAGGTGCTGTAACGCGGCACCTTTCAGTTGATGGATTCGCTGACCATTAAAGGTAATTTCGCCCTTCTGGCTTTCAACCAACTGGAGCAACGCACGGCTGGTGGTGGACTTGCCGCATCCCGATTCGCCGACCAGCGAGAGCGTTTCGCCCGGCCAGAGATCGAAGCTGACGTTTTCCACCGCATGCACTTGTCGGGTTACGCGGTTCAATAAACCACTGCGAATGGGAAAACGCGTCACCAGATTGCTGACCTGTAAGATCGGCTCCGCCTGCGCGGGAACGGTATCCTGCGGGACATTGTCCGCAATACGTCCCGAATGTTGATCCAGCAGCGGAAATTTTTCTGGGAACGGTTGACCACGCATAGATCCTAACGTCGGTACCGCCGCCAGCAGCCCTTGAGTATACGGATGCTGCGGGGCAGTAAAAATCTGCCCAGCGCTCCCCGCTTCGACGCTTTCCCCACGGTGCATAACCAGTACACGCTCGGCCATTTCCGCCACCACGCCCATGTCATGGGTGATGAAAATCACGGCCATTTCCATTTCACGCTGTAGCACACGAATAAGTTGCAGAATTTGCGCCTGAATGGTGACATCGAGCGCGGTCGTCGGTTCATCGGCAATGAGCAGCGACGGCTTGCAGGAGAGCGCCATCGCAATCATCACCCGCTGGCGCATGCCGCCAGAAAGCTGGTGGGGATAGCGATCCAGCACGTTGCGCGCTTCCGGTATTCTGACCAGCTCCAGCATACGCAAGGTTTCTGTTCGCGCCGCGCGTTTGTCCATCCCCTGATGCAAACGAATCGACTCGGCAATCTGTTCGCCGACGGGGAAAACCGGATTCAGTGACGTCATCGGCTCCTGGAAAATCATCGCCAGATCCGCACCGCGTAACATGCGCATCGCACGCTGGCGGGCACCGCGGAGATCCAGCACCTGTCCATCGCGACGGCGAAATAACATATCGCCTTGGTGAATCACGCCGCCCGCATGCTCAACCAACCGCATCAGCGCCAGCGACGTTACCGACTTACCCGACCCCGATTCTCCGACGATAGCCAGCGTTTCGCCGCGATCGACAGAGAACGTCAAATTACGCACCGCGTCGGTCCGCTGCCCCTGCTGCTCAAAATAGACACTCAGGTTGCGCACCTCCACCACCCGTTTTTCAGGCAAAATCAGCCCCGGAACAGGGGAAGATAGCGAGGCATAATGATCCTGTGTGGGCAACATGAACGGCGAATCTCCATATGAATGCGGCTGGAATCAGCGCAACGCGGTCAGGGACAAATTATCAGCGATTTTCGACTATATTTAGCGCAAGGTATGATGTAAAGCGGAAACTGAAATCGACACAGTGAAAAATTTCTTTTTATAACATTAAGTTAATTGTCATAAAGACACGCCATCAGGGGCAATATGTCCTGCAAATCCGCCCACTTTTGCCCGAAATGGGCCGAGTTGTGGGGAAAAAAGTGACGCTTCGCACCCCGTTCTTGTCGTTTGATGCCTGACGAGTCATGCGCTATACCCTAAATAATTCGAGTTTCAGGAAGGCGGCAAGAGAAGGCATCCCGATGAGCTTACTCAGGTAAGTGATTCGGGTGACTGAACGCAGCCAACGCACATGCAACTTGAAGTATGACGGGTATAAAAGCCCTATTCCTTGACCTGCGTACATTCACCCATGTTACGAACTCTGACATAATTGATACTGGCATAGGAAACGGGTTTTCGCCTATGAACGGCGCGTTGCCGGAACACGATTCTTACTGATGAAATAAATCATATTAATGAAATCAGTCGTATTGATAAAACAAGCTGTGGAGTGAAGATGGAAAGCGTTAACGCAGGTTTACTGACTCTTGAACAAGCTCTGGAAAACATGTTTTCTCAGGTTCCTTCCCTTACCGAGACAGAGCGTGTATCCCTGTTCAACGCCGCAGGACGGATTACCGCCCATGCTATCACCTCACCGATTAACGTCCCGCCTTTCGCCAATTCCGCGATGGATGGCTATGCCGTACGCTGCGCCGATTTGTCCGCTTCAACAGCGCTGCCGCTGGCTGGAAAAGCCTTCGCGGGCGCGCCCTTCACCGGTGAATGGCCTGCCGGAACCTGCATTCGCATCATGACCGGCGCGCCGATTCCCGCAGGCGCCGACGCCGTCATCATGCAGGAACAGGCTGACGTCAGCGAGGACGGCATCCGCTTTCCGCATGAGGTAAAACCCGGCCAGAATATTCGTCTGGCGGGAGAAGATATTCAGGCTGGCGCCAGCGTGTTACCCGCAGGCTGCAAGCTTGGCGTAGCGGAGCTGCCGCTGCTGGCGTCACTGGGGATTGCGCAGATTGACGTGGTGCGCCGCCTGAAAGTCGCGGTGTTTTCAACCGGTGATGAACTGCAACCCGTCGGCGAACCGCTGGCAGACGGTCAGATTTATGACACTAACCGTTTTGCCGTCCGTTTGATGCTGGAACAGCTGGGCTGCGAGGTACATGACCTTGGGATCATCCGCGACGATCCGGCTGCGCTACGTGCCACGTTCCATGAGGCTGACCAGCTTGCCGATCTGGTGATTAGCAGCGGCGGTGTTTCCGTTGGCGAGGCGGATTACACCAAGCAAATGCTGGATGAGCTGGGCGATATCCATTTCTGGAAGCTGGCGATCAAACCCGGTAAGCCCTTCGCCTTTGGCAAGCTGCAACACGCCTGGTTCTGCGGCCTGCCGGGGAATCCGGTTTCTGCTGCGCTGACGTTCTATCAACTGGTTCAGCCGCTGCTGGCTCGTCTGTCTGGCTATACGCAATGGTGCCTGCCGCCACGGGTTCGCGTCAAAACCACCAGCACACTGAAAAAGACGCCGGGGCGCACCGATTTCCAACGCGGTATTATCAGCCGTAACGCGCAGGGTGAACTAGAAGTGAGAACCACCGGGCATCAGGGTTCACACGTTTTCAGCTCGTTCAGCCTCGGGAATTGCTTCATTGTGCTTGAACAAGATCGCGGTCGTGTTGCCGCTGGCGAATGGGTCGAAATCGAGCCCTTCAACGCGCTGCTGGGGCACTGAGTATGTTGCCGGAGCTGAGCGATGAAGAGATGCTGCGCTACAATCGACAGATTGTGCTGCGCGGCTTTGATTTTGACGGACAGGAAAAACTGAAAGCTTCGCGCCTGCTGATTGTCGGGCTGGGTGGGCTAGGCTGTGCCGCCGCGCAGTATCTGGCCGCGGCGGGCGTTGGTCACTTGACGCTGCTGGATTTTGATACCGTCTCTCTGTCTAACCTGCAACGTCAGGTTCTGCATCGCGATGCCCGTATCGGCATGGCGAAGGTGGAATCTGCGCGCCTGACATTATCCGACATGAATCCCCATCTTTCGCTCGATACGATTGATGGCGATCTTGATGACGAGGCGTTGAAGGCGCTGGTCAGCCAACACGATGCCGTGTTGGACTGTACCGACAATGTCGCCATTCGCAACCGTCTAAACCGCATTGGCTTTCAGCTCAAGAAGCCGCTGATTTCCGGGGCCGCAATTCGAATGGAAGGCCAAATCAGCGTCTTTACCTATCAACCCGATGAACCTTGCTATCATTGTCTCAGCCGCCTGTTCGGTGCCAATGCGCTGACCTGCGTCGAAGCTGGCGTAATGTCGCCGCTGGTGGGCACCATCGGAAGCTTGCAGGCGATGGAGGCCATTAAGCTGCTGACCGGTTACGGCAGACTAGCGACAGGTCGCCTGCTGATGTTCGATGCGATGACGCTACAATTTCGCGAAATGATGCTGCCGAAAAACCCACACTGTGACGTCTGCGGCGGATCAGGCTGAAAAAGGAAAGATTGGCATCCGGCACGATAAGCCATTGAATACGGCGAAAATCAGTGACACCTTATCAAGGCAAATCATCACGTAAACTGAGGAACACACCATGAGTAATGCTTTTTTGCAGTCAATCAAGGCCCGTCGTTCAATCTATGCCATCGGTAATAAATTACCGATATCAGAAGATCAGGTTACCGCCCTCATTACCGAAGCCGTTAATGAAAGCCCCTCCTCTTTTAATTCACAAAGCTCACGCGTTGTGATTCTGTTCGGCGAACAGCATCATAAAGTGTGGGATATTGTTAAGCAGCAGTTGAAGAAAATTGTACCGGCGGACGCCTTTGCCGCAACAGAAAATAAACTGGCTTCCTTTGCCGCTGGCGCAGGTACTGTCCTGTTCTTTGAAGACACCGCCGTGATTGAAGCGCTACAGGAAAAATTCGCGCTTTATGCCGATAACTTCCCCGTCTGGTCTGAACATTCAACCGGTATTGCTCAGTTTGCCGTGTGGTCTACGCTGGCGCAGGAAAAAATTGGCGCCTCACTCCAGCACTACAATCCGCTGATTGACGATGATGTTAAAGCACAGTGGAACCTGCCAGCCAGTTGGAAACTGCGTGCTCAAATGCCATTCGGCTCAATCGAGCAGCCAGCCGGTGAGAAAACCTATATTTCCTTTGAAGAGCGTTTCCGCGTATTTAAATAATTCGCTGAAGCCCCCTTTATACCCTAAATAATTCGAGTTGCAGGAAGGCGGCAAGCGAGGGAATCCCGATGAGCTTACTCAGGTAAGTGATTCGGGTGACTGAACGTAGCCAACGCACATGCGGCTTGAAGTATGACGGATATATCAATAAACAGGGACATCGCACGGTGTCCCTGTTTATTTTAGTTCAGGTTCTAATCTGGCACTGGTGGCGCAAAAACCTGAATCGCCTTTTCTCTGATCCCAAATACCGCTGGCGTTTTACCAATCAGTTCGCCGTCGGCATTGATATCGTGCGGCTTCGAGGTATTCAACATCAGTTGTTTGGCGGAAAAAGCGCGGACTTTGCGCCAGCGACCGTGCGTTCCCCTGCGGATAAAGGGGATCAGTGCCACCATTTCCCACCAGTGAGAAACCTCCAGACTATACACATCCAGCCGACCGTCATCGGGTGCGGCACTGTCAGCTACCGCCATGCCGCCGCCGTAGAAACGCCCGTTTCCCACCGACACCTGCACGGTTCTCACCCGCTCTTTGATACCGTTATGCTCAATTTCAACGCGAAAAGGACGACTTTGCTTCAAGAGCTTAAAGGCCGCCAGCGCATAGCCCAATGTGCCCCAGCGTTTCTTGGATTTCGCCGACAGCCCGCGCGCCAGTGCCGCAGAAAACCCAATACTGGAAACGTTAAAGAACAGATGCCCGTTGACCTCACCCAAATCAACGGCGCGCCGCTGCCCGCTAGCGATAACCTGCACGGCCTGTCGTATCTCTCGGGGGATTCCCACCGTACGGGCAAAGTCATTTGCCGTCCCTAATGGCAACACGCCTAGCGGCAATCCGGTATCGACCAGGCCGGGTGCGGCAGAATTCAGCGTGCCATCGCCACCGCCGATAATCACAAAATCCACCCGATCCGCATACGTACGTATAATATCGCTGCACGAACCCGTGTCGTTTTCATCCGGTTCGACGATGCCGATCTGGCTTTGCTGTAATAATTCTTTCACATAGCGTGCTGAGGAATTGCCATTCCGCGCCTGTTTATTAATAAATAAAAGCGCTGTTGGGCCTGATTCCTTCGCTGCTGAATAATGGCTCATGGTCATCCACCCAACATCATTGATTGATGAAATCTAACCATAGGGATAATCAAACCGACAAGGGAGCTTTAACAAGCCCACAATAAAATACAAAACATTACGTTCCAGCAGCCTGCTGCTAATACTTCCACACCGGAACCACTATACTGAATCCAACAAGCCAGCAAACTCTTTAGCCAGTTGCGCTATGACGTCATTCCAGTAAAATGCCGCACCACTATTCTTAGGCGAAAACAGAGACTTATTACTTATTCACCTATCTCATCAATGATTCTCTGGGGAAACTATGTTGCAGACCGGATTCATCAATAACGCCCGCTGGTTAGACAAAACACGCGCCATCATAATACTCGGATCCATGCTGCTCGCCGCCTTTCTGGTTATCAGTTGGACCAGCTATGAAGTCGCTAAAGAATCACTGGAAGAAGAAATTGAAGAGAATACCCTGCCACTAACCAGCGATAACGTTTATTCGGAAATCCAGCAGGATTTGTTAAAGCCTATCTTTATTTCATCTCTGATGGCGCACGATACTTTTTTGCGTGACTGGGTACTAAAAAATGAAAGCGATCCGCAGGCGCTATTCCGCTATCTAAAGGAGATCGATCGCCGCTTCAACACCGTATTTTCTTTTTTCATTTCTGATAAAACCGGGCTCTATTACGACCAACAACGCATCCTAAAAACCGTCTCGGAGACATCCCCCGACGATCAATGGTATTTCCAGCACAAAGTGCTATCGGATGATATGCCCTACGTTGTCGATCTCCGTGTCGATCCTGAAAACCGCACGCGTCTAGACATCTTCATTAACCATAAAGTCATGGATTATGAAGACAATTTTATTGGCATTACCGGCGTGGGCATCCCCGTTGAGCGTGTTAAGCACCTGATTGAAAAATACGAACATCGCTATAATCGGACGATCTATTTTGTTGATAAACAAGGTAATATCACGCTACATGGAGAAAGTTACGCGCGCTCGCTAAAAATTCAAGAACAGCAGGGACTGAACCGGATCGCGACCACGATTTTAACTTCCCCCGGCGGTGCCTATGAATATCAAGCAAACGGGGAACATATTTTCCTCAACACCCGTTTACTCCCTGAATTCGGCTGGTATTTGATGGTTGAGCAAACCAGCCACCCCAGTGAAAAACGACTGTTCACCACATTGCTAAAAAATCTGGGCATCAGCACGTTTGTCAGCATCCTTTTTCTGTTTCTGCTGTGGTTGACAATTGGCGGATATCAACGCCGTCTGGAACAGATGGCGACGACCGATAAATTAACGGGCCTGATGAACCGTCAGGCATTCGATTATTTATTCCGTCGTCTCGGGACGAAAAATGCCTTACAGCATAAATCTCTCTCCATTATTTTGATTGATATTGACCACTTTAAGAAAATTAATGACAAGTACGGCCACAACGTCGGAGATATGGTTTTAAAAGAGGTTTCCGCCATCCTATCCGCCAATACCCGCTCCAGCGATCAATCCTGTCGTTGGGGAGGAGAAGAGTTCGTCATTTTGCTCGACGATTGCGATCTCAACGCCGCGCAGCAACGTGCCGAAGCCCTACGTCAGAGTATTGAAACCACGCATCTTCCCTACCGTGAAGGAAGAATTCAGGTGACAGCCAGTTGCGGCGTTGCGGAATATCGGGCGGGCGAAACACTGAACATGCTGATTAACCGCGCCGATATCGCGCTCTATCAAGCAAAACAACAAGGGCGTAATCAGGTGGTGAGTGCCGCGCAATAGCGCGCCATCAATAAAAAGGTAACGGGGAGCGCTATGTCTCCCCATTATTTCATCCGAATCGTCGAACAGGCTTTTCAGCCATCAAATGCCATCATCTTTCGTCTGCACCCAAAACGCATGCACCAACCCAGGAAAATAACCTAACAACGTCAGAATAATGTTCAGAATAAATGCCCCACCGATGCCGTTCCCCAATAACACGCCCAGCGGTGGCAGGAGAATAGTCAGTACAATACGCCAAAATCCCATATCAACCTCCGTAACGTGATGATTCCTTATGAAAGTAGTTCAGCGCACAGGATTTGTCAGTACGGAACGAGATCATTGAGAGTAATCTTTGCTGAGAGAATGGATTGCCTATCGCGACACTGACTGTAAGTTTCAGTCACCCAGCTCCCTTACCTGAGTAAGCTCATCGGGATGAAGTGAGAGACACGAATTATTTAAAGTATAGAGCACGTTAGCTCTTGCCCGAATTGCAACTATATTCTTACTTTCCATTTCTACTCGCTGAAATACCTGAATTTCAGGGGTAAATAATAAAAGTACTCACAGCCGGCCCAATAATCCCCTCATCGAATCAAAAAAACATTCAGTCTAAACGCTCTCACCTTGCTCGCTAATACATGAACATCCAGCTTAAAACCAGTCGAATATTTACTCTCATGATATTGGCATACTTTATTATTTACTCATTGATAATACTGATATATGATTCTCACCATCTGTTGTCAAATTTTTACACATCACCTAAACCAATCTATTGGGGAAAACAATGAGTGAAGCTCTTAAAGTACTAAATAATATTCGTACACTGCGTGCTCAGGCACGTGAAATTGATCTAGCGACATTGGAAGAAATGCTGGAAAAGCTAACGACTATTGTTGAAGATCGTCGTGAAGAAGAAGCCAGTGCACAACAGCAAAACTCTGAACGTCAGGCCAAAATCGAAGCCTTACGTGCCAGATTATTAGAAGATGGTATTGATCCATCAGAGTTACTTGGTGGAACATCATCCAAGTCTGTAAAATCTAAACGTGAACCTCGTCCTGCCAAATACAAATACATCGACGAAAACGGAAACGAGCAGAAATGGACAGGTCAAGGTCGGACGCCGAAGGCCATTAAAGCAGAGCTTGATAATGGCAAGAGTTTGGAAGATTTTGCTATCTGACGTAAAAGTTAATACACATATTCCAAAAACCGTTAGCAAAATTCACTGCTGACGGTTATCTAATAAATCAAAAGCATACATGTTTAAAATCCGTTTATCCACAAAACAAGATACCCAGCGTATTATGGAAATATGGTGTAAAACTGTTGATGCGACTCACCATTTTTTAGCGATAAAAAATCGCTTAGCTATGGGAAAATAACTTTCCTTATTCCTTTTGACAGTCGAACTTACGCTTGCATGTGACCCCACAGGGCGAGCAATTGGTTTTATGTATTTACATAACGGACGTATGAAGGTACTTTTTATAGTCCTAGTTATCATGGACAAGGTATAGGCAAAATGCTGAGGCATACAGCGCTTTCACCATATTCTCGATTAACTACTGATGTAAACGGGCAGAATACACTGGCTGTAGGATTTTGGCTTTGAACGTATTGGACGTTCTGAGGTTGATAGCCAGAGACACCCTTACCCACTAATCCATCTTCAATTTCGACAAAATTAACTACTGCGCCCTCTGGGGCTTGCTCAACAACTTGCCGATCTAAAAACAAGTTTTAGACCAGTTCACCACTCGGGCATGAAACATATGACTAATATTTGGATTTATTTATAACAGTGTCGATATAGGCTTGATCCTGTAGGCTTCGACTTCACTTTCATTAAGATTCGGGATATCAGGTAAAATCCCAAAAAACCTATTCCTTATCTACATAATAAATATCACACTCGAAGACTTTGACAACCTCTTTACCGATAATAATTTTCTGATGAGTATTCTCTTTTGTTGTTTCTTTTTTATCCTCTAAGAAGCATAGATGTTCCTGCACTGAAGCAATTTACGTAGATAAGACGGTCTTGTTGGTGACGTGTTCGGTTTAAACGGAGGCTATTACATCCGCTAGAACAGGTTTCCTCATGCCAACAAGGGCCTAAAGATAAATTGTTTTGAGAATGTGAGCTAGAGGAGGTAAAAGTGAATGCCCAGCAGAATACAACATGATAGAAATGAGTGGCCAGAAAAATCGACTGCCAATGGGCTACTTTATGCAGGACGAAACCAAGACAAGCACTCAATTCATTGATTTTATTAAATTAGTGGAGAAGGTAAGGAATTCCCCCAGCAGCGTTGCCCGACTCCAGTTTTCGAGACTGGTCCGTTCAGCCGCTCCGGCATCTCTCCGTTTAGCAGTTGCCATGATGCCTACTTTTACGGCATGTTAACAGCACCCGCCCTCGCCTTTAAATTCAAGTGACGACTGAACGAGCAATAACAATGATTAAATGGCCGTGGAAAAACACTCAACCTCAAGTGCAGACGCTTGAACACTGGCAAGCTGCGATTTCCATCCCACTTCTCGCACCTTTAAGCGACGAAGAGCTCCAGCAACTGGTCGCCCTTGCCGATCAGTTTCTGAAGCAAAAGCGCCTGATTCCGTTGCAGGAGTTGGTGTTGACGGACATCATGCAGCAGCGCATCGCCCTGCTGTTTTCCCTGCCGGTGCTGTCGCTGGGAATGGATGCGCTGGATGGCTTCTATGAAGTTCTGATTTACCCCGGCCCGTTTATTGTTGAGGAAGAGTGGCAGGATGACATCGGGCTGGTGCATAAGGGGAAAATGGTGCAGTCCGGCCAAAGTTGGGATCAGGGGCCGATTGTCCTCAATTGGCAGGAAGTGCAGGATTCCTTCGATCTCTCCGGTTTCAACCTCATCATTCATGAAGTTGCGCACAAGCTGGACATCCGCAGCAGCGGCGAAGCGACGGGCGTCCCCCTTATTCCACTGCGTCAGATTGCAGCGTGGGAACAGCATCTGCACGGCGCGATGGATGCCTTGCAGGAAGAAATCGATCTAGTGGGCGAAGATGCCGCCAGCATGGATCCCTACGCCGTCCACGATCCGGCAGAGTGCTTTGCGGTGCTGTCGGAATACTTCTTCAGCGCCCCCGAACTTCTCGAAGAGCGTTTCCCCGATCTATACCGCTGCTTCCAAAAGTTCTATCGGCAGGATCCGCTCGTCCGTCTAAAAAGCTGGCAAAGCAGCACCAATTACCGTGCGCCATCCATTTATTAACTCATAAAAAAACAGCGAATTGTACACAGCCTAAGCAGTCAGACGATAAAGCTGATTTTGCCGTTGACAGTACTGCGGGTGGCAGATATCATCCGCCCCGTTCACACGATTCCTCTGTAGTTCAGTCGGTAGAACGGCGGACTGTTAATCCGTATGTCACTGGTTCGAGTCCAGTCAGAGGAGCCAAATTCTTGTTTTCATGCCTCTTTGCGAATCCTTATATAATTCAGATTCAATAGGTTAGCGTGAAAAGTCTTCCCGATGGATTTTTAGTTTACCCTCCGCATCGGGAGAATTTGGTGGTCAGATTTGGGGTCAAGTTGGTTCGATGACGGAGTGACCCCCAAATGTCTCTTAACGACTCAAAAATCCGCAACTTAAAACCATCCGCTAAACCCTTCAAAGTTTCCGATTCTCATGGTCTGTATCTGCTGGTTAATCCAGGCGGTTCACGTCTCTGGTATCTCAAATATCGTATCAATAAAAAAGAATCCCGCCTCAGCCTAGGTGCTTATCCAGACGTATCTTTAGCCGACGCTCGTCAGCAGCGTGACGGTATCCGCAAGTTGCTGGCGCAGAATATCAATCCAGCACAACAGCGCTCTGCTGAAAAAACCGCTTCCTCACCAGAAAAAACCTTCAAGCATGTGGCACTGGAGTGGCATAAAAGCAACCGAACGTGGTCAGAGAACCATGCCGCCCGTCTGCTTTCCAGCATGAACAATCATATATTCCCAATAATTGGACACCTGCCAGTCACAGAACTGAAAACTCGCCACTTCATCGATCTGCTGAAAGGGATTGAGAAAAAAGGTTTGCTGGAGGTGGCGGCGCGTACCCGGCAGCACATGTGCAACATCATGCGTCATGCCGTGCATCAAGAGTTGATAGAACATAATCCGGCGGCCAATCTGGACGGGATAATCGCTCCTCCCGTTAAACGTCACTACCCTGCCCTTCCACTGGAACGACTGCCGGACCTGTTGGCTAGCATTGAGGACTACAAGCAGGGACGAGAATTAACCCGCTTGGCAGTCTCACTCACCCTGCACCTGTTCATCCGTTCCAGCGAACTGCGTTTTGCCCGCTGGGCTGAGATCGATTTCAGAAACAAAATCTGGACCATTCCAGCCACCCGCGAAGCCATCCCCGGAGTGCGTTATTCTGGGCGTGGTGCCAAAATGCGCACGCCGCATATCGTTCCCCTCTCCCGTCAGTCCATCGCTATTCTGAAACAGATACGGGAAATCTCTGGGCATCAGGAACTCATATTTCCCGGTGACCATAATCCGTATAAGCCAATGTGCGAAAACACGGTCAACAAGGCTTTGCGCCTGATGGGTTATGACACAAAAGATGAAATCTGCGGCCACGGATTCCGCGCAATGGCCTGTAGTGCCTTGATGGACTCTGGACTATGGGCGCAGGATGCAGTTGAGCGCCAAATGAGCCATCAGGAACGCAATAGCGTTAGAGCGGCTTACATCCATAAAGCAGAGTATCTCGATGCCCGTAAAGCGATGATGCAATGGTGGTCGGATTATCTGGATACCAACCGGGAAGAATATGTTGCGCCATACATTTATGCTCAACAACATAAGACGGCTGGAGCTGCCTGATCGATAACGCTCCTAAGAGCAGATCCTGATAACAGGATCTGCTTTTCAGACAGCGAGAAAATTCGGTCTCAGAAATTCACAAAACATATAAATGTCAGTAAATTGCTCAGACTGGATACGTGAATGAAGGTCTATTGCGGGGTAATCAACAACGTAGAATTAGGGTTACTTTTCTTGTAACGATGGTACTGCAAGATTAGCGTAGCGAGATCCTCATCGACAGCATAAAAATAGGCTTCCGGCACATCCAGCACCGCCGCAAATCGGCAAACCAGACCAAAATCCGGCGAACTGACTTCCCTTTCATATTGGCTTACGCGGGAACTCGACGTCTCTTCATCTAGTCCAGCGAGACAACCGAGCTCGACCTGTTTTAATCCTGCATTCACTCGGGCCAATCTTAATCGTTTACCAATCACGGCATTACCTGCTTCGCAGATTAACATTACCCGATTATCGCCGTTCCCTCCATGCCGCTCTTGAAGTCGTTCTTCGCCCAGTGAATTTAAAATTTATTTTTGGTTATTTTAAACTCAAAAATGAAGATTTAATTTATTGAGAGTAGGGATAATTAAATTTAGAAGGGTAAACGCACAGGAATTGAACACCAGACGCATTAGGCCACCAACCTTACTGAGGTGTGATGAGCAGCGCGGAGTTTGGGTTGGCTTTCTTGAAGCGGTGATACTGTAAGATCAAGGTGGCGAGATCATCATCGACAGCATAGAAATACGCTTCTGGAACATCCAGCACTGTAGCGAACCGAGAAACCAGCCCAAAATCTGGCGCACTGACTTCCCTTTCGTATTGGCTCACACGAGAGCTTGCCGTTTCCTCATCCAAACCAGCGAGGCAACCGAGCTCTATCTGCTTTAATCCCTTGTTCACTCGGGCTAGTCTTAATCGCTTACCAATCACGGTGTTATCCACGGTACTGATCAACATAGATTGATTATCGCTTCTCTCACTAAGCCCTTCTTAAAGCATTTCTTCCCTAAATAAATTTTATCTTTATTTTTGGTTGTTTTTTCACCCATAATAAAGATATAGTTTACTGGAAGAAGTAAAGTTTCAATCAAAGAGGAGGACGTATGAACATTGAACAACAGGAACAACGAATGGACTGGCATCCTGCCGATATCATTGCAGCTCTGCGTAAACGTAAGACAACGTTAGCAGCCGTATCACGTGAGGCAGGCCTTAGTTCATCAACGCTCGCAAATGCACTAAACCGCCCCTGGCCGAAAGGTGAACGACTGATCGCCGACGCACTGGGCATTCCAGCGAGTGAAATCTGGCCGAATCGCTATTTCGATTCCCAAGGGCAGCGCATTCCGCGAGAAATTCGTCATAAAAACAATTAGATCATTTGTTGGGCTTAATCGCCAACAATCAGGGAATAACATTCTGGTCTCCACTCGATTCAACCATTCCACATCATCAATTGGTTCGTTAATTACCTCGAACCAATTGATATGCCTGATTCAGGGTATTCCCCTTCTTTGTTGATACAGAGCTTTGACTGTATTGATCTGCATAAAATCGGCAACGCGTGGCATAAAAAACGACATGAGCGAGAGAGCTTTTTTGGTGATGGATTCCTAATTTAGACATTTTTTGTGACGGCCAGCGAAAAGCAATTAATAACATCACCGCTATCACAATAACCCCTCACTAATCCTATTTCTCATTTTTAGAATCCTATCTATACGTCATGGCTGCATAAGGGAACGTTAGACACCTATGCATATATCATTTTCATATAAAGGAGATGAATCATGATAATGAAAAATAGGATTTTCAATACCACGAGTGATGAATTTAACTGGATTACGATACCAGAAGCCATAGTTATCGCGACTCAGATAAGAAACTCACCGTTAACAGAAGCTGATATTTATCGCCATGCCTTATACGAAGATATCAACCTTTCAATCTACTTCCAATCGCCAGTCATCTTACGAAGAATCAAAACATCAAATGCTAAGGCAAAACTTAAGCCTATAGGCAATTATTTGATTAACCAGCTATGCATTCTCGAAAAGAACTGTTTCATCAATAACAGAAACTTAATTGTCACCACCGAGGGTAAATATGCTTACCCCACTCAACAAGTGATTGATACAACGCTCATCGGTTATGAATACGTTCTGGTTCAACGTTTATTAGCGAGATCTCTGGGTATTCCACAACCCATAATCGGAGAAAATCACGTTAACTATGGTCTTACTGTCAATATTGGCGACGATCACTTTCAAATATTTGAGAAAATCAGGTATCGTGAAAGGATAAGACAGCAAATCATGAGACTTCCTAAAAATATCGCATCACATATTACTGAAAAAATCCCATACCAGAGAACAAGGCAGTATAACCATAGAGAATATTTTCCGATTCATGATTTACCAAGGGATGCCTGTTTTGTCATCAAACATGCTGAACTTGAGAAATTAATTAACATGCCCGCCAAAAACGATACCTCTCCCCCCTCCTCAACACGTATATCCACGCCATTATCCAGACTGTTCTGGCTTGCCTGTAAAAACAATGAGTCTATCAGCCCATTAATCAGGCAACCTTATAAGCTTCTGTCCATCTTTGAACAATGGGCATCAGACGAAGGCATGACCGATCGATTCAGTGGCGATACGTTAAAAACGGCGCTTGAACGTGGTTCACCGACATCCGTTTAGGCTCCAAATTAAAATGACATTACACGCTTCAATCTAAAAACCCGTATTAAGGATTGTGGTGTCCGTAATACGGGTTCTTCAACTTTCACTCCTTTCCTCATTGTGTTTTTTTGTCATCTCCGGGCATATCCCATTTCTGCACTGGAGGTATTTATGACAGCTCATCAGTTATTACGTCTGAAACAAGTGGAAGTAAAAACCGGTCTGAAACGCTCGCAGATCTACCTGTACATGAAAGAAGGCACCTTTCCCTCTTCAATAAAGATTGGACCTGCCAGCGTAGCTTGGCTCGAATCTGAAATTGACGACTGGATTAACCTCAAATTAGCTAACCGCTTAACACGCTGAAGGGAGATACAGAATTATGTTCCCTTCACTAAATTACGCGGTATTAACAAACGCACTAGCCGCGCTCAAGGAAGGCAATTTTCGTTATTGTGAAACGTTAGGATTCACATTCGACGAATTGAATGCCCTCAATCAGCTATCTCTCGACGAACTGTTTATCGTCAGCCGGGCATCGGCGCAGTTTATGTCAATCACTGTCCGTCATGACGTTCTACAACAGATCCTGACGCTGTCCCATCAGGAAGCGCTACGCCAGCAGCAGATTAATCGGGCCATCAGATTGGGGGGATCTATTGCACTCCTTAATCATTTTTTTGGCCTCACCTCGAATGAGGTCTGCACTCGCCGCAGGTTGCTGGGTGTCACCATCCCTTATGGCCGAACGCCTATCCCAGATGAAGCCATTGATGCCGAAATTTGGCTGTCATGGAAAAAGAACCGCTCTGAAAATCTTGATACACCTGACGCACTAGAAGCCATGATGCAGGTCACTGAATCGTTGTCCTCTAGGGAAAAAGGGCCTTCCCTGACCGCCGTCTGGAACCGTATCACCCTTTGTGAGAAAGAAGCACTGAACAGGAGGACATCGCATGCCAGATGAGATCGATCGCGATCAGGAATTTAATGAGCAACGTCTGGAAGAGATGATTGAACAGAATCGTTTTAAACCAGCAACCACACCCTCATTACATTACTGTCGTTTGTGCGGTGAACCCATTCCCGAGCAGCGACGGCAAACCCTGCCGGGCGTGACAACCTGTACGGATTGCCAAACCATACTTGAACGCCGTCAGCGCTGATAATATGCAGAAAAACACGCAGAGAAATGCTCTTCTCTGCGTGTTTTTAGTATCTGAATCAATTATTGTCCATATTTTAAGCAGTAATGACTGAACAGAAAGCCGTCACATTTATTACTTATCTGTATTAGCTGAGTTGTCATAATGAACACTTTACAAACCGAATAATATCATTGGCAGCGTGAGCAGGTCATACATACCCGCAGACCTAGCGTCGGCTGACGCTGGCATGGACTCAGGCGGAGAACGGTATTGTTATTTTGTTACTGGTTTAGTAACCAATGAGAAAGAGGGTCGGAGAGTTGCATTTCACAAAGACAGGAATTAATCAGGAAGAAACTATCAACATCATTCAGGCTTCCCCGCCTGTCATCTGGAAAGCAAAAAGGCGGGGTCTCTGCTGAGGATCAGTTCCTAAACAACCAGATCATAGATTAAAAAGCGTTCGTTTTAATAACGGGAGTTATCAGCACACAGTAACTTCGTCACCCACATTCAATTGAAACCGATTTTCAGCCTGAAGATATAGCCCAAATAAGGCACCATCATAGTCATTTGCTTCATCAATATTTTCAAGTAACTCTGAATCACTTATTCCGTGAATTTTATTATGAAGCAGTGAAACGGCATTACACCTTTCAGTACGCTCAGTGACGATAAATCTGACACCGTTAATTATAATTTCCTCCACACATCCCTCAGATATACCGGCAAAATCAGGAACTATTATATTAGGCCTGAAAACCAGAGGGTTAATACTATCGCATCCTATAGCCGAAGCAAGGCTAGTCAGCGCAGCTATAGAAATAATATGCACAGGGCCCGTGTCCATAAAGCTCTGACTGTAATCGCCAGTATGATACAACCTTGCTAAAATGACGTCTTCACCAATAAGTGAACTTATATATTCTGATGCGTCAGATGACATAACTGAAACATCAACATCCCGTGACCAGATACGGATATTATTTTTCCTAGTACTAGTGACATCAAAATATTTTTCATTCTGATGGCACCTCACTGTAATTTTATTTTCATCAGATACAATCAAAACGTCCGCAATGCGAATATTATCTCTCATTGAGATGAATTTATTATCGCTCTTGCGGTAAAGGCAAAATTCCCGGTCCCCATCAATACCGGAAACTCCACCGTTGATGACTTCGGTTTTTATTCCAGCCCCGGACTTCAGAGGATAGCTAATTAACTGTTCGATTTTAATCATGGTAGCATCCTCGTGTTATAATAAAACTCCTGAGAATCGCATCCTATGGAATCAAAATTATAGGATGATTCAGTCAGATTTCGCCTTATTCTGGCACCTACAGTATAGAGGTCAGTTGCGCTTACAGATGAATGACCGAGAATAACAAACGCACACGTGTTTGTTTCATCTCCTATACGAAAATCATCAGAATCGACGTCTTTACTGCCTATCCATGCGACAATTTTTTCCTCTAATTTATAAATAAGCTCACCGGGATTGATCTTCTTCGTACGGGTCTCAAACAGGGGAACGACCGTGTCCTCATTTGAAGATAATGTGACCTCCAAATGTGCATCGTTTCTAATGTTAGATACGTCATGTCCGCCAATGCCCAGCCCATAAAAATAAGCTGCTTCATTGTAAGAGTCTACAACATTATTTATTGAGCGAAACCCTCGTTCTGAAAAGTTACTTCTTAACTTCTCACCCGCTGTACGGAAATCACTTTTACCTGTAGTAAAAGAAATTATTTCACGCATTCCGTTGTTAAACTTCTCAGTATATAGTGGCAGCGAGCCCGATACCGTTTCCGCACATTTTTTTTTAAAATCTTCACGTGACGGAGAAACGATAACACCACGTACAACAAGTAAAAGAGCATGCGTCACACCTGCATTAGCAGCGCGTTCATCAATCGTAAAATACATATCATCCAGCCATGAAGTTTTTATAAAGCAAAATAAGTCCGATTAAGACCAGAGCGGCACCTGACACGTAATTAAGCGCAATGGTCATTTTTTGATTACGTTGTGACATTTTCGCAAGCAACCCCCCAGTTAATCCCGCCACCATATCCACAGGCAAGGCAGTGGCTGGTACGATCAGCGAAACGATGAGCGCTTCAACTGGCGTGTAACCTCCTGAGAGGATAAGTCCAGGCAGAATGGACAGATAAAAAAGAATGGTCTTTGGATTGAGAAACTCTACGGATACAGCCTGAAAATAAAGTCGCATCAGGCTATTTTTTTTGGGTTTGCTTTCCTCAGAAGAACCGAAATTCCCCGTGTCTCTGGCTGATTTGATAGAATCATAGCCGAGATACAGTATATAAACGCCGCCTACAAGCGCGACCGCATTAGCCACCATTGCGCTCTGGGCAACAATGGCCGTGATGCCTAAGCCCGCGAGCACAGCATGAATAGAACTGCCCGTAGCAAGACCCAGAGCTGAAGCAGCACCTGCCGCTTTTCCCTGACTCATCCCCCTTGCGCTGACAAACAGCAGTGAAGGACCTGGACTCAGGTTCAGAAGTAAGGCGGCAAGCGCGAATGCAAGAAGACTACTGTGTTCCATATTCATCCTATAACAAGTGAAGTTAATGCTTGTGAATTACACGTAAGGAGATGCATTTCCTTGATCATGCTATTTTCTGCCTGAGGTGATAGCTCTACACAGGCTCCAGACATAATTCTTTTTCTGCATTTCATACAGATTCCTGCTCTGCACATATATTTTAACTCAATACCTTTGCTCAGAGCGTTATCCAGAATTGAGCCCTCATTTCCCGGTGAGAAACCATCAGGATTATGGGTTATCAATATTTCATCCGGAACATATTTAACCAGGTAGGCTTTACTGGATTTAACCGTTGTTTCTTGGAATACAATTTCTTTGAATCTAGTGTTACGAACCTGAAGATGGTTTACCTTTGAAAAGAGATAATCGCCTGTAATAAGAAACTCTGCGAACCCAGTAAACTTCAAAGCAACCGAAAGAGCCATGAGTAACCCGTCCTCACTCCATCTATCTTCCAGATAAATCAAATCTCGCAGATAACAAAGCTCGAACAGGTTCACTAGTTCTATTTTTAAGAGCTGTAGCTCACCGTGTTTAAATATTATTTCAAATACAGCGCAATCCTCATCATATTGATAAGGATCGTACCGTGAGACTTCCATTTTTAATACTTCAGGCTTATCGCCTGAAGTATTGATTGCTCCCTTTATGAGCAATGTATTAAAGCTCATGTTTCCGCATGCCTCCAGGGCCAGGAATGGAAATTAAACGTAGCTCTCAGAACTGCCCTGGCGACGAACGTCCAGCGAGCAGCAGTGGAATCCCCCACCCACGGTTCTTCCGTGTCTGAAGGAAGCTGGTATTATTTCCATTCCGCAGCGGTCTAGAAGTTCTGCAAGCTTGTGCTGATTTTTTTCAACAATCACTGTTTTTTCATCAATAGAGAGTACGTTCATTGAAATCCACACTGAAGCCCGGGCCCAGTCAAAAGCATGGCCAATATCAACTGGTTCATTGAAGAACACGAGTTCCCAGTTACGCAACTGTTGAGGAATATCTGCAGCCTTCATTCGAGAACCATTGACAAGAGCAAGACCCGGACGCAGCAACTGAAGCGTTGTACCTACGTGGTCACTGCAGATGGACATAGGGTAAAAATTGAATTTATCTCCGAATGTCCTCTCCAACCATTCAAACCCTGCTCTGTTACCGCTATTACTGATGTTGAAGAACACATCTTTACCACAACGCAGTATGTTGGCGGCATCAAAGAGGGGATCGTTTTCTGCAAGATACGGCACAGCATCGTCCCAGAGGTAAGTGTCATCAGTCAGGACAGGTCTAGGCGCAGAAAGCCACTTTCCCCCTTTAGAAAAGTAATCGCGAGCAATTTTCCTGAATGACTGGCTTTCAAAATAACGATTACGGGAAGGCATCGGTGCTTCAATAAGTGTATCGCCCAGAACGAGAAGGCAATCTCGCGGCATAAGTGCGTGCGACTGCTGAGATTTCCAGTGCGGGCTGACGCATTCAGCATCCAGTTTAATGGCCTCAGGACGGCGTACCGTTACCCCAAATCTCTGAAGAATAGAAGTAAGTTCCTGGAAATCCTCTTCCATTTCCTGCTTTACTTTTGCAATAACGAATTCAGCATTTTTTTCCTGACGGAAATCATCTTGAAGATCGAAGAAATGACGGGATGAAATATCAAGGTCTGGGAGTGTCAGATTTTCGGGGCTGCCAAGAATAATTTCCTCAAGCTTTCCCCAGTCACTATAGCTGTTGATGATGCTCATTTTACGTCCTGTTGTTTGGTGAATCCAAGTGCGAATGATTGCCCGGTTGGCATTACTTCGAGAATATTAATATTCACATTTTTCGGAAGAGAAAACGTCCAGAAGACGGTTTCAGCAATATTTTCAGGTGTGAGATAAGTTTTATTTTCATATAACGAGTCGGCTTTTTTGATATCTCCTTTGAATCTGACCAACGCGAATTCAGTCTTAGATAATCCCGGAGCAATACAACTTACCCGAACGTTTGTCCCTTCAAGATCGGTCTTCAGATTTAAGCTAAAATTCTGTACGAATGATTTTGTCGCCCCATATACATTGCTTCCCATATAAGGGTAGCTGGCAGCTACAGAGCCCATATTTATAACGTGCCCCTCATTGCGAGCTATGAATCGGGCAATCACCAGCTTGGTGATATGAATAAGTCCAATAATATTCGTGTTAATCATAGTTTCCCAATCGTCCATATCATTTACCTGAGATGGACCAAAACCAAGCGATAAGCCCGCATTGTTTACCAGGACCGTAACATTACTGAATTCTTCCGGCAAATTACTGAGCACCTCATCAACAGATTCTTTATCGGTAATATCCACTATCGCAGGTAGCACCCGCCCGGGAAATTGATTACTGAGCATATGTAATTTATCAGCGCGACGCGCCAGAGCTATAACGTTATAGCCTTCCTGCAAAAATCGTATAGCGATAGCCTCACCAAAGCCCGAAGAGGCTCCGGTAATAATTACAGTTTCCATTGTTTTAACCTTAGATGATTTTCAGTTCTTTTTACTAAACGGGCATGTCCAATCTGAGGCAGTGGCATTCCCTGCATATTGTCTTGCTTCGCTCTCATCCCCGAAGTTACTCAGATTAGGATTGAGGTCACCCTGAATATTGATTTCTCGTCGGCGGATTTCGGCCTGCATTTTTTCAAACATTCCTAACTGCTTCAGGTGACGAAACTGTCTATGTGCATTGAATACTAGAGCCGGAAAGGGAGAACGACGACTTTCACGGGATGAGAGTGGGTGTAACCCAACGACAAAAAATGGTTCATTTACCAAAGAGAAGCCAAATTCAGGAGAAGTAGGATCAGAAGAACACTCATCACTCCATGAAAAACCAGCCTTTCTGTCATAAGTATGCATCTCTGCAAGGGTGATCCAAACAAAGGATTCAAATGAAGTTTCGTCAGCAAATTCTTTGTCACTGAAGGTGAGTACAAAGGTGCTGTTGGTCATGCTGATATCTTCGCGCTGAGAACAGAACTGCCGGAGAAATCCGTAGGCGTCACCCAACGTAAGCTTACTCTCTCCACTGCAGTCTCTGTGTATCAATGTTTCCATCGCTGCAGCTGTTTTAGCGCCGATGCAGGCAAAGTGTTTAGAACCCACATACTTAATGAATTCTTTTAGAACTACGGGGCTATTAGTAACTTCCATCGAATCCGCTGACATACTTCTTCCTGAATGATAAATCGGTTTTTATGCATAAAAATCTATAATCGAAGACATTATAAGTCAATAACAGTTTAGATAAAATCCATTAACAAAAATTCAAAAACCAAAAAAACGTTAACTATCAAATAGTAATCATGATTATCATTGCAATTACATCGACATTCATCAATATCCTATTAATAACTTAAGTTATTATATTGTTTGAGTGAATTTTTATGCTAATTATTTTCTTCACTTCACTGGGTAAGTCCAAAAATTTACAACAGTATTTCTTATTAATATTGTCGTTTCCGAATTTTTTGCGTTGACGAGTACCAGGAAGAGATATTGAGAGGCTTTGTTGTAGAATTATGAGCAGTAACGGTATACCTGTTTTTATTATCTGCCAGAATGCCAACCAAAACAGGGGGAGAGTGGCAGCATCATACAACTAAAACTAAATAACTTTGCATATTTCCACTCCATTCTGGTGAATGGTTTGTGGCATAAAACGTCAGGGATGTTTCATCTAAAAACGGCCGCCAGATGGTGCTTAGCTGTTAATATTGTTCATTTTCCAAACAACTCCTGATGCTCATACAACCTTCTACTATTATGCGATAATGGAATGGACACCTCCCCCTTAATTGGCTTTAATGAGCCACATACTGTAAGTACAAAACAACTGAAAAATAAAGAGATGTCCGATGGAAAAAATTATCGTAATTGCTCTGGCATAGTGTGTCATTCAAGTGTGTGTAGCTTCTGTTTCAAGGTAGACGCATATCAATAAGATTATTTCACAGGATAATCGCCCCGTGTTCATTGTGCTGTAACCACCTCCTCTAATAATGATAAACCCTACGGAAGCACTAATTTACTGACAAAAAATAATTTAATATTATTTCCCAGATGAAAGCCATCTTCTGAAGTTACTTTATTTCGGCCTGATGAATGCACAGAAGAAATGGACAGTGTCCTTCCAGAGCTGAAATTTGATCTTGTTGCAGTTAATCATTTATTTTGAAGTGCGACTGAACAATATGATAAGGCTGTATTATTTTTATACATGGCACAGAATTCTGAACACTCCCCACCAGATTACCATCCTTATCCTGTTGATATGTATTGAAATAATTGGCGAAAAAAACATAAACGACACATCAACTAAACCATTATCAGTCAGCCAAAATAAATCTTTATACTTTATCGTCCACATTGATATTTTAGTAATATTATAAATCATCGTTATAAATATGTTCTCCTTACATAATTAACTCATTTTTACCGCCTACCACCGAGTGAAATATGAGATGAAAATATCTTAACCCTTTCATTGACAGGAGGGTTAATTCTATCATTCATTAAATTAACATTCACACAATCACCAAAAACATCGCAAACTCTATATCTAAAAATTCAAAAAATGCATGTATACACATAGTTCCCATACATCCAGAGATTCACTATAATTTATATAAAAATCATTATACCCAATCAGAAAAATACATATTCCGCTATATTTCCTTCAGTTCTTACCAACCCAAAATAAACTCTTGAAAATTAATTTATCAATGTCCGCCCCTGGAAAAAACTTGTCACTCATATTAGGTACGGCACTGAACCACAAAAAAAATCAAATCTAAGTCAACACAATCCATCCGCTAAAAATAATCACCACGCTATACATTTTCTCTCTCATTCCCTTTTTGATTTTCTCATTTTCATCCTGACGCCTATATCGCACGCTAATCACGCCACCTTCAACTGGCGAGCTTTATGGACGTTTATTCGTCCGGGGCGGGTATTGCTCTTTAACAATGCGAATCGGGCTGTCACACAACCACAATTCAGGGTGCCGCTGAATGTTCTCGCTGACCCGTTGAAACCGGAATGCAGAATCGGGATGTGATCGATTGAGTTATTCACCATGACTTTTTATTAAAGGAAATAGCATGAGAAAACCTACCTATCACGTGTTTGTCACGCAGGAAAGCCAACCCGATACCAGTAGAGAAAAGAACACGTACTGGACAAAAGTCGGCGTAGCGTTCGCTCATAACGGAAAACCTGGATTGAACATCGTACTGACACCCGGTATTGCTGTCTCCGGTAAGTTGGTGCTCTTGGAACCGAGAGACGATAGCGACATACCACAAGCCTCCCAACACGATTAACACTCAACCTTCACGCACCTTTCCCCTGCCACCGACAGTCTGATGGCTACGTGTGGCTCGACTTGTTATCGAGGCAACCATGCTTTCACCCACTGCTTTTATGGCGGCGGTAATGCAGTGTGCCGCCACTATTCACCCCTCCACCGCGTTTGATGTAGCTAAAGTGGAATCCAGCTTTAACCCTTACGCCATCGCTGAGATTGTGCCGAAGGAAGAAAGAGCGCCCGATAGCGTAGGCGTCATTTCTCATCAGCCCACCAGCAAACAAACTGCCATCAACATCATCGAGCAGGTAGTCGCAAAAGGCCGCCGCTATTCAGTCGGGTTAATGCAAATCACCAGTACCAACTTTCGCCATTACGGCGTAACAGCGCATGACTTGTTAGATCCCTGCACCAATCTGTCCGTTTTTGAGCGTATCCTCACCGATTGCTACCAGCGAGGCGGCACGCTGAAAAGAGCACTCAGTTGTTACTATTCCGGCAATTTCGATACGGGTCAGCAGCCAGAATCCGCCTTTAACCAAACCAGTTATATCCAGCGTATTGGCTATGCGGTCCCGTCAACGCGGGAAGATATCAAGCGCAGTACCACCAGCCAATCTACTTCAGAGATTCATTATCCGGCCACCGTCCTGCGCGGTGAGCTCACCGATAAAGCCACACCGGTTTTGACCTCCCTGCACTATCCCATCGCCATCCTTCGCGGCGATGTATCCCTACCTGTAATTAATGAGGAGAAATGACGATGCAAAAACGTAAATACTGGCCTGCGTTTTCTTCCCTGTTGATATCGACCCAAACGCTGGCAGCCGGGAGCGGGTTTAACAAAGCCAACGATACGCTGAGTAATACGTCCACTGGTTTGCTCGGGCTGGCCGCCGTCACGATCACACTGGCAACCATGTGGGTGGGTTACAAGGTGCTGTTTGATGGTAAAAGTTTGCATGACATGCGCAACGTCATTATCGGAGCCATCCTGATTGTCGGTGCATCAGGCTTTGGTGCCTATTGGGCATCCTAGGGGGAGCCGATGACCACCCTGAACAAAGCGCTGACCCGGCCTGCCGCCATTATGTGTATCCCTCTCGTTCCGTTTGTGATCGTCAGCGGGGCTATCGTCCTGCTGTCGGTTTACACCAGCTATTACCTTGCCTTGTTACTGATCCCAGCCTGGCTGGAAATGAAGGCAAAAGCTCGAACGGATATTCATTATTTCGGACTGCTGTGGCTGGCCTTTAAAACCCGTGGGCGATTTGCCACGAATCGCCATTTCGGTGCCAGTGCCATGCTAGCGAGCCACTATGACGCCGTCAATGTTTCGGAGTTTACCGCTAAGATGAAATTAAACGAGCACATCACGCTGGATAAATACATTCCTTACTCCTCCCACATTCATCCTCACATCATAAGAAATCGCGCCGGTGATTTAGTCGCTAGCTGGGAATTGGGCGGCACTGTGTTTGAATGTGAGGATGAACATCATCTGACATTGCTGGCAAGCCACCTCAACAACCTGATCCGCGCGTATGAAGGGCTACCGATCACCTTCTATATTCACCGCATACGAGAGAAATATCAGGATGGCTTTAACGCCAGTTCGGGCATTCCCTTTTCAGATGACGTCACGGAACGCTATTACCAGCCACTAAAAGAGAAGCCGCTCTGGCGGCATCGGCTGTTTTTCACCGTCTGTTATGCCCCGTTCTCCACGCTGGAGAAAAAAGTCATGAAGACGCAGACCGCCGGAAAAAGGAAAGCGGCGCTGGATAATGCCCTGAAAGGGATGCTGGAACACCATGACGCCATCCACACCGCCCTGTCGCGTTATGTGGCAACGCCCTTGGGACTCTATGAGGAGAAAGGTCGGGTTTACTCTTCGCAACTGGCTTTCTACCATCGCCTGATGACGGGAAAATGGCAGAGCGTGGCGGTGACGCGCACACCGTTTTATCACACACTCAGCACGCCGGATGTGTTCTTTACCACCGATACCGCCGAATGTCAGACGGTCGGCAGCTCCCGTTTCTTCCGCAGTCTGGAAATTAAGGACTATTCACCGGAGACCTACACTGGCCTGCTGGATGCACTGCTGTATGCTGAAAGCGAGTATGTCCTGACGCAATCTTTCACCTGCATGGCACGAGATGAAGCGCAAAATCATATCCGACTGGCAGAAAAACGGCTGAACTCAACCGATGATGACGCCATTTCACAGCGAGAGGAATTGATCGTCTTACGCGACCTGCTCCAGTCTGGTCATGTGTCTTGCGGCAAGTATCACTTCTCGCTGCTGGTCTCGTCCGCCAGCGCCGATCAGGTAGTCAAGGAGACCAATGCGCTGGCTCAGCCTTTTAACGATCTCGGTATCATGACATCCCTGTCTACGCTGTCGTTACCTGCCGCTTATCTGGCTCAACTTCCCGGCGTGTATACGTTACGCCCCCGTCTGGTGGTGGTCAGTAGCCAGAATTACGCGGATATGGGGAGTCTGCATAACTTTCATCCCCACAAACGTCACGGCAATCCGTGGGGTGAGGCTATTGCTATCCTAAAATCCCCCGGTGGTGGCGGTTACTATCTGAATCTGCATGACAGTCAGGCAGGACGGAATGACTTCAATGAGAAAACGCCGGGGAATACCGCCATCATCGGTAAAACAGGTTCAGGAAAGACCCTGCTGATGACGATGATGAAACAGTTGATGCAGAAGTACCGTAATCCGGCGACATTTTCCGCCTCTGCCACTCTCAAACGGCTGACCACCGTTTACTTTGATAAAGACAGAGCAGCAGAGATGTCTATCCGCCAGATGGGCGGTCGCTACTTCCGTATCCGGACCGGTATCCCTACCGGGTTCAACCCGTTCTCACTTGCGCCAACTCGACGAAATATCAGCTTTATCAAGCGACTGATCCGGATGCTGTGTCGTCGTGACGGTAAGCCACTCGATCCCCGCGATGAAGAGCGCATCAGCACAGCTGTGGATACCATTATGCTGGACTACCCGCCGGAATACCGCCGTTATGGTATTACCCGGCTGTTAGAAGTCTTGCCAGAGCCACCGACCAAAGAGGCCCGGACTAACGGCTTACGAATCCGACTGAAACAGTGGGCACAAGGCGGTGAATTCGGCTGGGTGTTCGATAACGAGGAGGACACGTTCAACATCAGCAATATTGATAACTTTGGTATCGACGGTACGGAATTCCTGGATGATGACGACATACGCGGGCCGATCACCTTTTACCTGCTGTACCGCGTCACTAGCCTGCTGGATGGTCGCCGACTGGTGATGTTCATGGATGAATTCTGGAAATGGCTGGCAGATGTCGAGTTTTCTAAATTCTCCCTCAATATGCTCAAGGTGATCCGCAAACTAAACGGCATTTTTATCCCAGCCACCCAGTCGCCCGATGAAATCGTCAGGCATCCCATCGCTCCGGCGATTATTGAGCAGTGCAGCACTCAAATATTTCTCGCCAATCCCAAGGCCAGCCGTACAGATTACGTGGAGAAAATGAAAGTCCCAGAAAGCGTTTACGACATCGTCCGTAATCTTGATCCGAGCGAGCACTATATGGTTGCCCTGAAAACACCACTGCGTGCTGGTGAAACTCGCCCGTTTGTCGCCATGGCAAGAATGGATTTATCGGGCCTCGGGAACATCACCAAAATCCTGAGCGGCAGTGAAGACAACCTGAAAATATTTGATGCCATTTATCAGGAAGATATGTCACCCACCGACTGGAAAGAAACGTTCCTGAACCAGGCTATCTGATATTCACCTCGGAGGTTATCATCATGCAAACCAGAAACGTCTTTCTGGCGTTATCGCTATTGATTTCCACACCCGCACTCAGCGCTGGAATCCCGGTGTTTGATGCCGCCAGTAATACCGAGTCGATTAACCAATGGGTACAGAAACTCCAGCAATGGCAGGAAACGGTCACGCACTATAAAAGTGAGCTTGACGCTTATAAGCAGCAATTAGCAGCCGCAACAGGCATACGCGATATTCAGGGGTTTCTCCGCGAGGCAAAAAGCCTAAAAAATGATATCGAACACCTCAGTAAAAATGGTATTTCACTGGATGACCTGCTGACTAATCCAAGCGGTTATTACTCTTCTGACCTTCAGCGCCTATATAAAAAATATCAATCGTTTGATATTTGTAATCAGTTCAGTTCATCGCAACGTTATCTGGAAAGTTGCAAACAACTTGTTCTCAATCAGGCGGTCTCGATTGAGAATACCAGCGATGTTCAAAACAAGATTAATAGCACATTAAACGATATATCAGACTTATCTGACCGCATTGCCAACGCCAAAGACTCGAAAGAGTCACAGGACCTGGCTAACGCGGTAGCAGCCAAAAGCGTACAATTGAATGCATTAACCAGCCAATGGGAAATGTCAGTCAAGCAGGCTGAACAGCGATCCACGATGTTGACTCAACAGCGGCAAAAAGCATTCAATGAACAACAACTCGTCTCCCCGATTCCTGACTTTAATCATTGAGAGGGTAAGAATGAAAACGTCATTTTGCATTTTCCCGATTATTTTAGGTTCATTATTTCTGACAGGGTGTGACAACCCGAAATCAACGCAGTGGTACAAAGAACATCCGGATGAAATGAGTCAACGATATAAAGCGTGTGAATCATCCGGTGATGACACCCAAGATTGCAAAAATGCACGAGAGGCGCGATTTGAACTCCGTCAGGAAAATGCCAAGGTTCCCGATTTGAATTAAAGGGGTCATCTATGTCAGGTGGTATGTTTGTTGGAATGAACAACACGATCACTGACGGTTTACATGCCGTACTGCGGGGACAAACCTCCGTGTACGGCGATATGGTAAGCGTTATCGCCGTCAGCTCCTTCACGTTATTTGTCACTTATCGGGGTTATCAAACCCTAGCAGGAAAACTCCACACACCAGTAGAAGATGTCATATGGGATGTCGGGCGAATGCTATTAATCATGACATTCGTTTTAAATCTCGATGGCTGGCTGGATTTAGCCATTTCTGCCATTCACGGATTAACCGACGGCGTCAGCGGTGATGACAATGTCTGGGTGTTACTGGATACCGTTTGGGCGAAAGCGCAAACAATAGGACAAAAGCTTTATCAGCAGGATGATTCCACCTATGTAAAGCTCAACGGCGGTATTGCCCAACTTCTGGTCTGGGGAGGTGCAATCGTCACTTTGCTATTTGGTTCGGCGGTTAACCTGTTAGCCGGAATTATCATTGTATTAATGACTACCACTGCACCGCTATTTATTTTCTGCCTGCTGTATGGATTCCTTATTCCGATGTTTAACAACTGGCTGAAAATTATCTTCACAGTGATCCTGACGATTATGTTTTCCGCGTTATCCATCAGGATTGTCATCAATTATCTTAATGGCCTGTTAGATAAAGCGGTTAATTTTGCAGATAGCGCCAACATCATCACACTGGGTGTTCAGTGCTGCGTTGCGGGTGTTATTTCAGGCGTCATTATTTGGTTTTCAGCCAAAATCGCGAACGCATTAGGTGGCGTCGCCGTTCAGGTCGCACTACAGGGTGCCGCCATGAGTGGTCTGCGTGGGCTGGCGAAACCCTCTTCCGATGCAGCGAAACCCGCCATGAAAACTGGGGCGGCGGGTGCTCGACTGGCGGCAAAAGGGGGCTTCAGCGCCGCTAATGCAACAGGTACACTTATCGCCGCAGGCACCAGCAAAGCCCTCTCCGCATGGCAAAAACGTGCGGCGTCTATCGACAGCATGAAGCGTTTCAACCAACAGCGTAACCGCTAATCTCCTTCTAACCCCATCCCTCCATCTCGTACCGTGGCAACCGCCATCGGTAAAGTATTTCGGTCTTCGACAAACACAGGAATCAATATGAAATCCAGCCTCATCTTTCTGATGCTATGCGTCCTCATGGGCTGCGCACAGCGTCAGCACGATCTCCCGCCAGTATCTGGCGATCCCCAACCGGTTAATTCTCCAGCGATTATTCAGGAGCTGACAAAGCATGGCTGAAACAGAAAACATCATTGCGTCATCCCGAACCTTTGAATCGGTCCTGCTGGAAAAGGATGAACGGGAAAAAAAACTGGCGTGGCGCATAGCGGCCATAGGGTTTGCTTTGGCCGCTATGGCGATCACCGCACTGATTATTCTGCTACCGCTGACAACCACCGAAATAGAATTATGGTCGGTGGACAAACAAACCGGGCGTTATGAATATATGACTCGGATTAAAGAGCAGAATATTTCCTCTGAAAAAGCACTGGCTCAGGCGTTAGCGGCGCATTACGTCAGGCTCCGCGAGGGGTATAACTATTTTGCTCTCCAGCGCGATTATGACGATGTGCAGTTATTCAACAGCGACAGCGTGAACCGGGATTATCTCGACGGGTTTAACAGCAATCAGGCACCCGATGTCATTTTCAATAAAGCGGAATATGTCGTGTCTATCGACATTATTTCCAACGTTCACGCGACCGCGACAGATCCTGATCATCTGGCGACCTTACGCATTAAACGGACTATCCGCCGCATTGTCGATAACTCTGTTAAAACAGATGTCTGGAACATTCGTCTGACTTATCGCTACCTCCCCCGCAAACAACTGACCGACAGCCAACGAGAAGTGAATCCGCTGGGGTTCATCGTGACCAGTTACCAGCGAGATAAAGAACTGAGGGTTGAATGATGCTGAAAAAAACAGTGATTTTGTGGCTCCTTCTGATGTCATCCACAGCCTGGAGCGCGGCGATACCGCGCAGCAGCACGTATGACAGCCGAATGCAGAATGTCACCTATAACAGCCAAAATGCGACCATCGTCAACACCCGCCCCGGCTACCTCACCACACTCCTGTTTGATGACGATGAAGAAGTCATCGACGCGCAAGCGGGTTTTCCAAAGGGCTGGAAAGTCACAAAAAGCGATAATCGAGTCGGTATCAGCCCAAACCCTATCACCCAACCGGTAACCGATGATAATGGCAACAACGTCAATAAGGTGTTTCTGCCAACGGCGAGCGAGTGGAGAACCAATCTCTTTGTCGTAACATCAAAGCGCGATTACAGTCTGGAACTGAACGTACTGGAGAATGACTCGCCTTTCCAGGCCTTTATTATCCGTTTTCGCTATCCGGATGACGAGCGCAAACGATCAGACGCAGCCAGCTCAGCGCGGCTGAAACTCCTGCGTGAAACACAGGAAAAGCAGCAGATAACAACAGCATTTGAGCAGGCTACCACGCCGCGTAACTGGCTTTATACCAAGCGAGTCGCGACAGGTTCAGCCTCCATAGCACCAGATTTTACTTACGATGATGGCCGCTTTATCTATCTGGGTTTTTCTCCCGCCAAAATCCTTCCGTCTATCTTCCGGGTCGTTAACGGGCAGGAACAGACCGTAACACCCCGCATAACCAAACACGGAAACTACACCGTGGTCGTCGTGCGGGCAATGTCGCCACAATTGGTATTGCGCTACGGCAGCGCGGTGGTCGGGATTGAGAATACGTCATTCGGCAACGCCACCGTTGGCAGCGGTAACACCGTTTCACCTGTCGTCACACTGGAGGCCAGATGACTGATAAAGCAGACTCAGAGACAACGGAAAAAACCGTGGCGGAGCTGGAAGCCGAAGCCCGTGAACGCGCCCGTTCAGCGATAGCGAGTCAGGCACCGGAGCAGAACACGCTTCCCGGTCAACCCGAAGTCACCCGTTTCAAGAAAGCCTCAAGCCGCCGGACACTGCTGGTCAGCCTGCTAAGTCTGGGCGCACTGATTGCGCTGGCATTGGGTGGAGATCGCTTCCTTGCATCATTAAAGCAAAGCGATGATAGGGCGGCTGAAACCCCAAGTCCGCCGTCAGCCAGTACGGGGCAACATGAGCGTAAAAACCTCGGCATGGACAACAATCCGTTCGGCCTATTCCGTCAGGACAAACAAGAAACCGCAACAGATAATCCCCCAATACAGGCTGCACCACCGTCAGAGCCACCTGCTTTAAATAAGGCAGCAGCACTGACTGATGGGTCAAATAGTGCCGCTGAGTCCACACAACGCGGTCATGCTCAGGCTTCACAAACTGCACCTTCCGGCACACAGAGCCATCAGAACAAAGGCGCGCCTGCAACCACATCTGGCACAGAAACTAACGACGCCAATCCCAGCGTGGCGAAAGTGACCAGCGTCAGGCGGCTGGGTCTCGATCCCAATCTTTACCTTCCGGTTGATCGTTATATTCCGTGTTCAATGATGCGGCGTTTTGTCTCTGATGTGGGCGGTCGTATTTCGTGCCTCATCGGCGAAGATGTCTACAGCGCCAACCATTACGTGAAGTTGCTCCCTGCCGGAACCGTCGCCAGAGGCATCTACCGCACCGGGGCGCTGCAACATGGCCGGAGCCGAATGTTTGTCATCTGGACGGAATTACGCACACCGGAACCCGGTAGCCTGCAAATCCCGCTGATTGATACCGAAGCCACAGGTCCATTGGGTGAGGCTGGGATTAGCGGCTGGATTGATACCCATTTCTGGGAACGGTTCGGCAATGCGTTGATGCTGAGTACCGTACAAGATGTGGCCGCCGCCGCATCCGATTCAGCACCGGGGAAAGACTGCAATACCGATTACACCGAAAACACCCGCGCTGCCGCGTCAGAAATGGCGAAAACAGCCTTAGAAAACAGCATCAATATCCCGCCCACGATGTACCTCAATCAGGGCGATGTGATCGGCATCATGACAGGTACGGATATCGATTTCTCTTCCGTTTATCAACTGCGTTTAAAAAAGAGGTGGTATGAACGTTGAAAACCTGTCGCTGGATTTTATGAAAAACCAGTTATTTGGTGAATTTCTGCCACTGGCAGGCCTGACAGAAATCGCCATCAACCGCCCCGGAGAGATCCACACCAAAATAAACGGTCGATGGCAGAAGCATGATTCTCCGGTTACATTGCGTCAGTGCCATGCGTTTGCCAAAGCACTGGCCTCATGGAATGAGGACAATATCGATGATACCTCCCCTATCCTTTCCGCTACATTAGGATCAGGTGAACGTGTCCAGACCATTATCCCCCCAGCCTGCGAGTGGAATACCGTATCTATTACGCTGCGAAACCCGTCATTTGAGCAGAAAACGCATCAGTCCTGGATTGATGCCGGGTTTTATAACCGAATAGCAGGTAAGGAGAGAAACGAAAGCAAAGATGATGAACTGACCCGCTGTTATAACAATGGTGATATTCCCCACTTTATCGAAAAGGCCGTCGAGTATGGCAAAACCCTCTTTATTGTTGGTGAAACTGGCTCCGGTAAAACCACCTATATGAAGACGTTGCTGCACTATATTCCGCCACATCTCAGGCTAACCACGATTGAAGATAATCCCGAAATTCGGTTTTACCGCCACGCTAATTATGTTCATCTGTTTTACCCGGCGGATGCAGGAGACGAGGCGATTATCACACCCGGCAGACTTATCAGAGCGAATTATCGAATGAATCCAGATCGGATTCTGCTGGCGGAAATTCGTGGGCGGGAAGCGTGGGATGCGCTGAAAATTATCGGCTCCGGGCATGAAGGCCTTATCACCTCCCTGCACGCAGGCAGCCCGGAAGAATGTATTGAAGGGATCATTGACCGCTGTTATGAAAATCCTGACTGTAAAAATATCCCGTTCGACGTGCTGTTACGCAAAGTGCTTAAATGCGTAGATATCATCGTCAGCGTAGATATTCACGGCGATATTCGCCGGATGGGGGATATTTATTTCAAACCGATACACCTTCATCAAATGAAGAAATCATTCAGATAGACGAACAGTTAAAGCCCGCTCATTCTCAATAAAGGTATTTGATATGAAAACAATCATATTCACCGCCTGCCTTTTCTGCATGAATTTTTTACTGCCCTCTTCCGTAATGGCCGCTGATGCCTGTGAGATTGTTTTATGTCTGTACGGTAAAACAACCGGTAACGGCGGAGGAAATGGATGTCAGTCTGCTGAAAGCTCTTTCTTTAATGTTGTAAAAAAGAGCAGACACGGATTTCACCCTAACCGTACCGCCGATGCCCGAAGAGACTTATTGCTCGAATGCAAATCAGCCAACCCGAAAATTATCGACCAGATAATTAATAAATTTGGCCGCGTGCGTAATTGAAATCAATGAAAAACGGTAATAACAACATCTGGATTATTACCGATTCCCCTGTCAAATCGAGATGGCAAACTCGGCACTGGTCGTGACGGTTTTAGGCTTTTAAATTTATGCGAATAGCAGAAATTTAAAAGTGGCGTAAGGCGAGTAAATTCTATTTCGTAGAAATAGCTAATTTGCGTCGCCGAACCCATCTGCAAACAGCCGCGCCCACGCGGATTTTGCAGGCCGGGGGAGCCGAATAAATTTCGCCGCCCCAGCGAGCGAAAAGCTATCGCCCACGATAGCGGTTTATTTGGGGGGCTTGCCCCGCACACCGTCGCAGCTAAGTCTCCGGCCAAAAGCCGGTAGCGTGGCGCGACCACCCGCTTTGAAGGCGTTTTCCCATTTTTTCGCTTGGCCGGAACGGACAAAAGAAAAAATAGGCGAAAAACGGCGTCTCAAAGGGGGTGGTCGCGCGTAGCGGGCGACGGTGTGCCGCCTTTGACCTTGGGGGTTTTGGCGCAGCGTCCAGCCGCGACATTACCCCCATATGACATGCAGTGAGAGCGTCCAGCACGAGCGTAATGTCACACGCCGTTGCCCGTCATTCGGGCGTTTCAGGGAATTGACGACCATGCGTCGGCTGTTTTCTGAAAGCGCGGATAACGGGCATGAGCGTCGGAGACGTTCAGTGCTTTTCATTCATTTATGGGCGTCATCAATAGGCGTCGCGTATGGGCGTGGGGTTTAGCGTCCATCGGTGACGCCCATGCGATGCGCCCGTCACACCGAAATCAGACCGGAGGTCACTGTAATGGGAACTCATCTGATGCAAAGGCTGAATGCCTTTACGGATGCCTTTTCTTTTTTTCTACTCTGGCTGCAACACAACCCGGTAATATTATCCATATTTGCCGGACTGACGCTGCCATTTATATTTAATCTGCCACGTGAAGAAAGAAAAAATGCCCCCTTCTGGTTAAAATTGGTGGCGGGTGTATCCACCTTCTTTTTCATATTTGGTACCCTGTCACCGCTGACCATTCAGGGGCTAAGTTTTTTCTTTAAAGTGCTCGATAATAACATCCTGCTCAGATTATCACGCTGGATACTGACTGTCGGATTTACGTTTTCTGGTCTGGCTTTTCATATTACTGCCCGAAGGCTGCTGACGGGTGAAATCGACAGTTTAAAACATCGGATGATTAAAAAAAGTAAACTGGAAAGAAATGTCAGAACGGATGTTCGTGAAGTCAGAGACATGTTACCTGACAGTATTGCGTATAACCCGTTGGATTATATTGATCTGAGTAAAGGTATTTTTATCGGGCTGGATAAAGATAATCAGCCGCAATATATCACCCCCGACGAATTTCAAACTCAGCACGCCGACCTTATCGGCACCACAGGTTCCGGTAAAGGCGTCAGTGCCTGTGTACTGCTTTATCAGGCAATACTTTCAGGTGAAGGCGTATTTGTCGAAGATCCTAAAAATGATGAGTGGGCACCGCATGTACTACGGAAAGCTTGTCAGAAAGCGGGAAAAAAATTTGTTCTTATTAACCTGAATGACCTTAATTTTCAGCTTGATTTACTGGCTGATATTTCTCATGAACAACTGGAGGAACTGTTTAATGCCGGTTTCAGCCTAGGTAAAAAAGGTGAAGGCGCTGACTTTTACCGTATTGCCGATCGTCGGGCAGCCAGAAATACGGCAGCTATTTATGAAAAGGAAATGACGTTACGCGACTTATTTAACACCGACTTTGTGAAATCCCTCAGTGAAGATGTGCCTGCTTTTTATGGCGAGCTTGAGGAAATCGCTTTAGTGAACTCCATTAATGCCAATAAGGGATTTTCCTTAAAGACCATTTTTGATGAAGGCGGATGTTGCTACATCATCGGCTCGATGCGTAACCAGAAAATCATCTCGGCTCAGCGAATGATTTTAACCCGCCTGATTCAGATAGCCGAAACGCGTGACCGGATAAAAGGCAAACCTCGTCCGGTCGCTATTTTCCTTGATGAACTCAAGTATCACCTGTCCCGCCCTGCACTTGAAGGACTTGGCGCAGCGCGGGACAAAGGTGTGCATATCATCATGGCTCACCAGTCGGTAAAAGATTTGTATGACTGTCCGGCAGATCTGGAGGGTGATGCTGTAGCCGGTTCGGTGATTGAGAACTGCAAGTTTATGCTGGTTTATCGCCTTCGCGATCCGGACACTGCTGACTGGGTGGCAAGGATGACCGGCTCTATTCTGGTAGACGATGAAATGAGGAAAGTTAAAACGGATATATCCCTGACGGAGAAAATGGATACTGACAGGATGATCCGCCAGGCTGAACGATATTATATAGACAGCAACATGTTGCTTAACCTCCCCAAATTTGTTGGTTTTGTTTTTACCCAGAACGATCTGGCGAAGGCAACCAAACTATTCCACATACCAGTGAAGAAGCAATATATCGACCTGTTTTCATTTGAGCATAAAAAACCTCCGCATACCGAAAAAGAAAATCAGATTCACAAACCCTCCGTTAACCTGTGAGGCTATCAATGCTTATTCATAACGTTACTGAAAGAAATGAAGCCGCAAAACGGAGAATGCAGGCATTGCTGTATTTTCTCAAGGAAGAAACGTTCTCTGATTTGCGTACCTTAAAAAAAGTTGTCGGCTATAAAGGTAAACATAACCATGCGATGTATAAACTGCTCAATAAAGCGGTTGCGATGGGCCTCCTGATTAAACACGAATATCCGGTATTGACCGGGAAAAAATCATTGTGGGGGCTCAGTATGCAGGGACTGGCGATGGTGGTTAGCGCTGATGACAAGGTTTTCCCCGCCTATTTTGAACCGGGAAAACTCAAACACTCGACGCTGGAGCATCGACTGTTAAATCAGCGGGTCAGGATCGCCCTTGAGGAAAAAGGCGGTACAGGCTGGCTTAACGGCGATCGGAGAGAGTTTATGTCGCAATACCCGGGCTTCCGGCACAGACCGGACGGCATTATTACCTTAAACAGCGGTGCCATCGTTGCGGTCGAAACAGAGCGGTCGATGAAAACCCGCGCCCGTTACATCAGCATCGTTAACAGTCACCTGGCCGCCAGCGACGCCGGACGTTGGCACTATGCGATGTATGTTATGCAGAACAACAAAACCAAAATCGCGCTCATCAGGCTGTTTGACAGTATCAGGACGGTGGTAAGGAACAACGTTCCCGTCCCGTTTGATGCAAAGATCCGGGAGATGTTTCTCTTCCGCACGATAGACGAACTTGAACAGGCCCCCGTCAGCGACGATTAAAGGTATGCCTGTTTAACCGCATAGAAAGAAATGTCAGAACCCGTCGATGAGGAAGTCTATTGCCGCCTTTACCTGAGTGCGGTACTGCGACGCATCACAAAACACCGCCCCCAGAGCCTGAACAGGGATACTTGCCAGCTCGTGGGTCATTACGGCGTATTCTTTGCCGTCCGTCAGCCTGACGACGGGGACAAGGCGCTCCGGCCGGCGGCCTGCCGGATACTTTTCAATAGGGAGCAATGGGATCACTATCCGACGATTCAGTTGTCCAATAATATCGCTCGTGACATCGAGCAACAGCGGGTAAACGACGCTTTTCCCGGTATTACCGTATACGGTGGATTGCATGGTTAAAACGTCCTGTATTCATCGCTGAAACACCCCTGCTCATCATGAAAACGATTTAGTGCTGCGAGAGCCTCCCTGTTTTCTTCCTGCCATTTTTTCGCTTCATGATAGCGAAGCTCTGCATCCAGCGCGGTTGTCAGGGTAGCACTCAGGTTAATACCCGCCTCACGCGCTCTTACCAGTAAGGCACGCTCCACTGTCATGGTCACGCTCTGCGTGTTGCGTTGTTTCGCGGTCATGGTTTCTCTCCTGCATGAAATACGTGTGTATTACACGGCATAATACACTTATCATAACACCAAAAACAGGCTCTGCTACCGTTGCAGTCCTGCAAACTTCACAGTCAGCCGCCATACCTGAGCCGTCGTTTACAGCAATCACCGCTGTACAAAGGCCGTTTGCGAGATGCGCGGGCTCTTTGCCGCCCGCACCCGCAGCCTGAGAATTTTCCGGGCATTCGATGCCCGGAAAATTCTCAGGGAAATTTAAACATCTGTCACCTTCCCTGCCCCGATATAAGGTTAAAGCCGCATTCCTTTGCAGCTTTTTATTCTTCAACTCAAATCTTATCCATCAAATAACGATGCGCTTTTGAGGCGGCGCTGGTCGCTTTGAAAACATAGCGCTTATCGTTTTTCAGTGCTTTCAGCCAGGAAGCAATATAGTTTTCATGCTGTACCTCTCCAACAATCCCCAAATCCGCCATCAGAAAAGCATTTCCCAGCTCCGCCACTAATTCCTCCTCCGCATAATCTGCACTGCCAAATTTCCCTTTCATTTCACGATTAAGTCGTTTTTTACCACCGCTCCAGTGAACCAGCTCATGCAGGCCGGTAGCATAGAAATTAGCTGCATCTGAAAACAGATGGCGCTCTGGTAGCCAGACTTCATCGGTTGAGGGTCTGAAAAAGGCGTTTTGTCCTTTCTCAATGATGTTTGCGCCGCTCTTCTGGAACAGATTTTCAGCCTCCGGCAACGGGTCAAAGGTTGCTTCCGGGCTGACTGTTTCAGTTGGCAGATGAAGGCCATCAATTTGTTCAACATTGAACACATTGAAGGTTTTCAGCATCGGGATCTGGTCGATGTCACCGTCTTCGTTTTCTTTCTCTAAGGTTGTGTAGAAAATGGCTGTCGTGCCGTGCTCGCCTTTGCGAACCTGCCCGCCTATTGCCTGCGCCTGTTTGTAGGTCATCCAGCGTGAATCACCGAAGCCCTGTTTTGACGCACTGCACCACAACAGCATGATATTCATTCCGCTATACGCGATACCGGTTGCGAAGTTGGAAGGCACCCCAGACATGCCCGGCACTCGTTGCCACGGGAAAGACCACGGTTTTACACCGGCTTCAAGCGCTGCAATGATGTTATCGGTGACGGTCTGATAAATATCGGTTTTGGCTTTAGAAAATTTCGTTTTTGAGGAGCCTGACTGCTCCAGCGGGGATACGCAGGTCGCCGCTGCGGTGTTAGGGGCGCTAGTCTGGGTATGCAGGGAAATGGTCATGTTTTTTCTCCGTCAGTGGTGTGAATTTCGTCTTCGTATCGCCTGACGGTTCGCTTTCCCGACATCGTTCCGGCACGCAAGGGCGCAGCATGCGTGCCATTTACCCTTGCGGGACGGGTTGTGTTGGGAAACGATTAACCGGAAGCTGATACGGGAACGGAAGTCACACGGGAGAAAAAACTGCCCCTGCATAGGCGGGCGTAGCGCCCCTTGCTCTGCAGCGGTGGAATGGGTTTGGGTTTGGGTTTGGGTTTGGGTTTGGGTTTGGGTTTGGGTTTGGGTTTGGGTTTGGGTTTGGGTTTGGGTTTGGGTTTGGGTTTGGGTTTGGGTTTGGGTTTGGGTTTGGGTTTGGTTTGGTTTGGGTTTGGGTTTGGTTTGGTTTGGTTTGGGATTAGATATTGATAACAATACCTCAGAATAGGATAGTCAGATGTAATAGTGAAAGATTACTGCTCAAACACACAGATAGGTAATGTTACACTTCATATTAGAATATTGCGTCGCGGTCTCCCCCTTGGCAATAGCATCAAAAGCAAAAAACTTCTCGTTTGGCACGACGCAGATGCGTTTAGCTTATAATCAAAATCAGCCCTCCAACTCGGTACCCAGAGTTGAATACCACATTTATTGCGAAGATGCCGCATCCTTATCTTTTGGCGCATTGCGCCCATTACGCCTCCGAAAACGGTCAAAATAAAGCCAGACTACGGGGGTGGTAAACAGGGTTAAAATCTGACTCAGCGCCAACCCGCCTGCTATTGCCAATCCTAACGGACGCCTGAGCGCCGCATCCCCGCCATAATTCAGAGCCAGCGGCAAAGCGCCCAGAAAAGCAGCCAGCGACGTCATCATAATTGGCCGAAAGCGCACTCGGCAGGCATGCGTTATCGCCTCCAACGGAGGAGCACCGCGATCCTGTGCGGTTAGCGCGACGTCAATCATCATAATACCATTTTTGAGCACAATACCCGCCAGCAGCAAAATACCAATTAAGGAAACAATAGTAAGCGGCGTCTGGGTTAATAGCATGAGCAACTGCGCACCAATACCGGCAGAAGGCAGCGTTGAGAGAATGGTCAGCGGATGAATATAGCTTTCATATAATATTCCCATCACCACGTATAAAATAAACAGCGCGGAAAATATCAGTAGTGGGATGGTCATTGTAAACTTACTGGCCGCTCTTGCACTGCCTTGCAGCGCAGCGTGGACAGTATCGGGTAAACCCGAAGCCACTTCCTGCTGCCCGATCAACTGCTCAGCCTGCTCCAGCGACACACCGGGCTGTAAGTTAAAGCTTAGTGTCGCGGCAGCGATGCCCCCCTGATGCGCGACCGTCACAGAAGCAGGCGTATACACCAGTTGAGCCAGTGCCGAAATCGGCACGGCTTCCCCGACCGTATTGATGACAAACAGATCCTGCAACAGACGCGGATTAGCTAAGCTGGCTTCATCCATATTCATCACCACATGGTAGAGATTGTCATCATGGTAGAAAGTGCCAATCTGCCTCTGGCTGAATAAATTGTTAAACAAATTATTGATATCGCTCATGCTGATACCCAGTTGGGAAGCCCTATCCCGATCGACGTTAAACATTGCTTTAATACCGCCGGTTTGCAAATCACTATCAACGTCACGTAATTGAGGCAACTTGTTCAGCCGAGCTTTCATTTTTGCTTCCCATTCACGCAACCGATCGCTGCTATCTGCGGTTAGGGTATATTGCCAAGCTGCATTGGCGTTACGAGCACCTATATGCAAATCCTCGGCGGGCCGCAGCAACACTTTCACACCAACTCGCTTACTCATAGACTGATTAAGCCGCTCTGCCACCGCCAGTGCACTATCCGTACGTTGGCTGGTAGGCTTCAGTAAAATATAGATGGTAGCGGATGTTCGGTTAACATACAGGCCATTATTGCTGGCAGTTACCACACTTTCCACAGCCGGATCCTGACGGATCTCCTGCACACTATCGAGTAATTTTTGTTTAAGCACCGTAAATGACGCGTTGTCTTCTACCTGCACCACCCCTTTCAGCAATCCTGTATCCTGGTGAGGGAAAAATCCTTTGTCCACCGCGCGATAGAGCGCTATGTTCAGTATAATCATGACGATCAAACTGCCCAAAGTGAGCCTCCGGTGTGCCAGCGTCCACTGTAATGCACTGTGACAGGCCGTGAGTAGGCGCTGCCCACCCAGCTCAGGATTTTCCGCTGCGAGTGACGGGCTGTTACGCAGCAGACGAGCACACAGCATAGGCGTCAGGGTAAGCGAAACGAATAGTGAAATGATCAGGGTTGCCGTCAGAGTCACAGCAAACTCGCGAAACACTCGGCCCATCAGGTTATCTAACAACAGCAGCGGTAGCAGAATAGCAATCAGCGAAGCTGTCATGGCCACAAGGGTAAAACCGACCTCTTGCGTGCCCACCAGAGCGGCGCGGATCGCCCCTTTTTTTGCCGTATGGCGACTGACATTTTCCAGTACCACAATCGCATCATCCACGATAAAACCGGTCGAGATTATCAGCGCCATCAGCGAAAGGTTATTCAAGCTATACCCCATCCCCCACATGACGGCAAAGCTGCCCAGCAGCGCGATCGGCAACGTCATACTGGCAATGAAAAGCGCCCTGACGTCTCTGAGAAAATAATAAATAACCACAATAACCAGCAGGATTGATAGCAACAGCGTCAACTCTGCCTCATGCAGTGAAGAACGCACATAATCGGCACGATCGACGACAATATTCAGCGAAACGGAGTCGGGCAGACCTGCTTTTAATGACGGTAACCGTTGTTTAACGCCTGTAATAACATCCAGCATATTGGCATCTGCCTGACGTGAGATACTCAGCATCACCGCCGGACTTTGGTTATAAAACCCCACATTGTTGTTATCCTCCACGCCTTCAACGATTGTGGCAATATCGCCTAATCGCACGGCATGCCCGTTCCGCCAACTGACAATAAGCGAGCGATAAAGCGGCACACTGTCAGCCTGCGTTTGCCCTTCAATGATCAGGCGAGAACCCTGATCCTCCAGCTCGCCCTCTGCCCTAGCGGAAGTGGCATTTTTCACCGCCCGTCGTACAGTTTCAAGAGACAGTCCTAAATTTGTCACCCTCTGTAAATTGAGATCTATACGTATGGCTGGCGCGGAACTGCCGAGAATATCCGCTGTCCCGACTCCCGGCAACTGCGAAATACGCTGCTGCATTTGCCCGGAAACCAGTTGATAAAGCTCGGGGCGACTGAGCCGATCTGAGGTTACGGCAATGACCAGAACGGGGACATCCGCAGGGTTGATTTTTCGCCAGGCAGGTAGCGTTGGCATCCCGCTGGGTAGCAGTGACTGCGCAGCATCAATCGCCGCCTGAACATCACGCGCAGCCCCGTCAATATTGCGACTAATATCAAACTGCAGCACGATCATCGTCGTGCCTGGCGAGTTGCTGGAGGTCATCTCGGTAATACCGGCAATCTGTCCCAGCATTCTTTCCAACGGCGTGGCAACGGTTGCTGCCATCGTATCGGGGCTAGCTCCCGGCAGGGCTGCCGTCACGATAATCGTGGGAAGATCGACCTGCGGCAGGGGAGCAACTGGTAGTAAACGAAAGCCGATCAGACCAACCACACTGATGGAAATCATCAGCAACAGCGTGGCCACTGGCCGACGGATACACAGTCGGGTAAGCAGCCTCATGCTGGTTGCTGCCGCATAACACCGGAAAGAACGGTGAACCGACTCAGACCCAGATATATTACCGGCGTACTGAACAGCGTCAGTAGCTGGCTGACCAGCAACCCGCTGATAATCACCAGCCCCAGCGGCTGCCGCAGTTCCGCCCCCTCCCCACTAGCTAACATTAGCGGCAACGCCCCTAATAACGTGGCAAATGTGGTCATCATAATTGGGCGAAAACGTAGCAGACAGGCCTGCCGAATGGCCTCCTTGGCTGATAATCCTCCCTGTTGAGCCTGAAGCGCAAAATCAATCATCATAATCGCATTCTTTTTCACAATACCAATCAGCAGGATCATGCCGATCATCGCGATCAGAGTGTAATCCGCGTCGCTCAGCCACAGCGCCAACAGCGCCCCGACGAGAGCAGACGGTAGGGTAGAAAGAATAGTGACGGGATGCAGAAAGCTTTCATACAGCATTCCCAGAATCACATATACGGAAAAAATCGCGACGGCTATAAGCCAAAGCTTACTGGCGGGTGAATGTTCAAACAGGCCCGCCTCCCCCTGAAAACGCAGCACCAGACTCTCGGGCTGACTCAGTTGAGCCTTCCGCTGCTGGATAGCTTTTAACGCTTCCTGCAGGGAATAGCCGTCGACCAGATTAAAGGAAAAAGTAACGGTTGGTAGCTGATTAATCCTTTCATAAATGAGTGCGCCCTGTCCGATGTTAAGGCTAGCTACCGCGCTCAGCGGCACCATACCCTGCGTGGTGCTTTCGCCATTAGCCTGTGTATGCTGCGTTTTCAGATACAGCCCTCTCAATGCACTGATGCCATCCTGATTCTGCATTTTTGCATTCAGGATCACACGATACTGGTTCGCTTCAGTGTAAAGGGTGGCGATTTGCCGCTGCCCGAAGGCGTTATAGAGCGCCGCATCGATATCAGCTACGCTGATCCCTAGCATCTGAGCTTTATCTCGATTGATAACAATGTTGACCGTTTTAGCCAGTGAATCAACACTGCTGCTGATATCACCCAGTCCCGGAGTATGACGCAGAGCCACAGCCAGTTGCAGCGCGCGATCCCTCAGCTCAGTACGGTTAATGCCTTCAAGGGTAAATTGATAGCGTCCCGGCGCGACCAAATCGTTTAATGTCAGCAGCGGCGGCATCGTGGCGTAAAGTTGCATATCTACCCGATGTCCAACTGCATGTTTCAACTCTGCGGCAATCTGGCTGGCAGAACTGGCGCGCAACGAAAAAGGTTTTAAATTTACCTGGATATGACTGCGGTTCAGCGCTGAATTTGCTGCGTTGACGCCCACACTGGCCGTCACGCTGGCTACCGCTGGGTTTTGTAGAAGAATACCTGTAAGGATCTGCTGCCGGCGGCTCATTTCAGCGTATGAGATGTCACCTTGCGCAATGGCTGTGAACTGAATAACCCCTGTATCCTCTGAGGGGAATAAGCTTTTAGGGACTAGCAGATAAAGCAGGATGGTCAACAACGCCAAACCAACAGTGATAAGCACCGTTAGCCCCCCATGCAACAGGCATTTGTCTAACATACAGCCATATATCTGGGTCAGACGCGCAAAAAACTGCCCCGACTTATGCTGGCTTACAGGTACAAGCATCGCAGCACAGAGCATCGGCGCAAGCGTCAGGGAAATTATCATCGACATCAGTATGGCGACCGCCAGCGTGATAGAAAACTCCCGTAACAGCCGACCAATAATCCCCTCCATAAATAAAAGCGGGATCAGCACCGCAACCAACGACAGCGTGAGCGAGATGACGGTAAAGCCAATCTCTTCCGTGCCCTTTAGCGCCGATTCCCGACGCGACATGCCGCGTTCCAGCCAGCGGGAAATGTTCTCAACCACCACAATGGCGTCATCAATAATAAAACCGCTGGCTACGGTTAAGGCCATCAGCGTGAAGTTATTCAGACTGAAGCCACAGAAATGCATGATCACGCAGGTGCCTGCCATGGATAGCGGCACAACGATGCCCGTTACCAACGTGGCAGCAAAACTCCGCAGGAAGAAAAACGTAACCATCACCACCAGTAATACGGAAAACATCAGTTCCTTACTGACTCCGGCTACCGAGGCACGCACCATATCGGTATGATCGACCAACATCGTGAGGCTGACATCAGGTGGCATTGAGGCCTGCCACTCCGGTAGATGTTGCCGGATGGCGTCGGCAACCTGAATTTCATTCACGCCCGGCTGGCGCTGAATAGTAATCAGAATGGCCGGTTGCTGATTGACCCAGGCCGCTTGCTGCGCATCCTCTGCCCCATTTTCTACCACCGCTACCTCTTTCAGCCGCAGCGCGACGCCATCATGCCAGGAGAGAATAAGGTTGCGCCAATCCTCTATATTTAGTAGTTGATCATTCGTATCAAGCAACAGCGCTTCGTAGCGGCCATTGATATCGCCTTTTGCGCTTTGTAGGCTGCTGACGGCTATCTGTTGCCGGACATCCTCTAAGGTCAGATTACGGGCGGCAATCGCTTGTTGATTAAGAGTTATACGGATCGCGGGACGGTTTCCGCCCTGTAGTGTGAGATTACCTATCCCGTTCAACTGAGCGATTTTCAGGGCGATGCGGGTATTAATCAGATCCTGCACTTCGGTAAGCGGTCGCTGCCGTGAGGTTGCCACCAGCGTCACAAGCGGTTTATCCGCCGGGTTCACTTTTTTATAGACTGGCGGCGTAGGCAGGTCATCCGGCAGCAATTTTGATGCGGCATTGATGGCTGCCTGAACTTCCTGCTGTGCCACATCAAGAGGGAGACCAAGATTAAAACGTAGCGTAATAGAGGATATACCGTTCCCGCTGGAAGAATACATCTGTTCCAGGCCGGACATCATGCCTAGTTGGCGTTCCAGCGGGGCGGTGACGGTAGAGGAAATCACCGCTGGGCTGGCACCTGGATAGTACGTTGTCAACTGAATGACGGGATAATCCGCCTGCGGCAAAGCCGAAACTGGTAGGGTCAGACAGGCAATCAGACCCGCGATAAACACACTCAGCGCAAGCAGTAGTGTGGCTACTGGGCGAGCAATAAACGGACGGGAAGGATTCATACACCAGACGCCTTTTCTCCGTCCTCTTGGCTGACAATCTCGACCATACTGCCTTCTCTCAAGACCGCAAAACCCTCGGTTACCACCCTCTCTCCCCTCGTCAGACCAGATTCCAGCACAACCCCCTCACGGCCATACTGCACACCAGGCACCACTACTCGTTGATGAACGCGGTGATCAGCATCAACCACGTAAACAAAATTACTCTGCTGCCCATACTGAATGGCTCGCTGGGGAATAACCGTCACAGATTTCAGCAACGCAACCTGCAAATGAACATTGACCAGTTGGCTGGGGTATAACATTCCGTCACGATTATCACAAACGGCCTTCAATTTAATACTGCCAGTTGTGCTGTCAATTTCATTACTGATGTAGCGCAGCGAACATTGCGCCAGAGCATGACGATTACTGGCGTCAAAAATAACCAGCGGTAAGGCTAGGTGCTGCTGTTTTGCTCTGATTTCAGGTAAGTTTTCCTGCGGCAAACTGAACGTAACGGCAATAGGGCTTTCCTGAGTGAGGGTGACAATCGCCTTGTTTTCACTGGCAAGGATCATATTTCCCTCATCAATTAATCGCAACCCTACTCGCCCTGAAATCGGTGCCGTAATACGAGTAAAATCAAGATTAAGCTGTGCCGATGCAATCTGCGCTTCAGTTGCCATTATCACGCCGTGCAATTTGTCTACCACCGTAGATTGATCGTCCAGTTCCTGCCTGGCGATTAAATTACGCTGCTGCAAGGCACGAAAACGCTTTAATTTTTCATCTGCACTTTTCAGCATCGCCATATTTTCAGCCAACTCACCACGGTAACGTTGCAGCACGGCCTGATAGGCGCGGGGATCGATTTGTGCCAGCAGTTGCCCTTTTTTTACTTCATCGCCTTCAGTAAACATAACCTTAATTAGCTGCCCGTCGACCTGGCTGACGACATTCACTGTTGCCTGTGAGACAACCTTACCCAATGCCTGTAAAGTTACCGGCACATCGGCCCGATGAGCCAGCGCGGTTTGCACTGGAGCGCTCTGCGCTTGAGGTAAAGTTACCACATCAGAACGAGATGCCGTTCTGCCCCATAAAAAAAAGCTGGCCAACACAGAAATGATTAAACAGAAAATAAGGATAATGTATTTGACTTTTATTTTTCCAAACTGTTCCATTATTCATTCCCACTTAATCTGCATAGCTAACTTTCTAGGTTGCATTAAAATAAAGATAATATTATACCGCCTGCCAATATTAACTAGCAGGCTAATTAAAGAGTAAAGTAGGATTTCCAGTCCGGCTGGATTGGCCAGAAGCTACTGTTCATCTTGCCTTAAAACATCTTCACCCGACAGACTGAGTTCTTTATCCAATGCAGCGATTTCCGTGCTCATTTGCTCATATACAGTGGCAACAACGTCGCGGACAGGCTGCGTATCAATGGTTTCTTTTGGCACCGGCGGTAAAAATCTGATAATAATTTCACCGTTATTTATTCTGTTAAGTTTAAAATTACTATAATAATTACTGGCACTAACTGGAACCAAAGGCAATCCGGCATTACGGGCAAGATGAAAAGCACCGGTTTTGAACGGTTTTAGACCTTTACCATAATTACGCGTACCTTCGGGGAATAACCAAACGGACATATTCTCCTTCAGCATTTTTTCTTTGGTTTTTTGCAGCGCCTGAAGCGCCTTGATTTTATTACCACGCTCGATAAATATGTTACCCGATAACCAATAAATCAGCCCAAAGAAAGGGAAGTAAAGGATGCTTTTTTTTCCTATGCTCACCGCGCCAGGCGGTACGGCTCCAGTCAGGAAAAAAATGTCATAGTTGCTTTGATGATTAGCGACATAGACGCAACTACCTGAAAGAATATTTTCCCTGCCGGTGATGGTAACTTTGACCCCAAGCAGCCAGGAGACTTTACTGTAAAGCTGGGCTGCGAAGTGAACGTTCATGATGTTACGGGGCCGTAAAAGGCAAACAAGTAGCACCACAACACTGCTCAACAATATAAAAATGCCTATCAAAATCAGTCTGACTATAGCAATCATAAACCTGTCCAATATTTATCCATGTTGAGTTTCACGTTGCTGAAAGCCCAGCCATACCTGCTGGTAACTAACGACAGTTTCCTCGCAAACCTTGCTTTCACCGCTGACAATAATAAAGCTGTCCTTTTGGACATCAAGAAAAACATGATGCTGGATAATTTCTCCAGCAATAATCGCACGCTGAAACTGAATATTTTTACAGGAAATAACATAGGGGGAGAGATCCCGCTCGGCGCAGTTCAGAAACAATCCGGCCGACTGGAAAAACGACTCAACAACCAGCCATTCCGGATAGACAAACTCGTGCAGGTTTGTAAAATTAGCATGTCTGAATTCATAGTCATTCAGCGAAACAAATTTTTCCGTAATGACTTTGCTGTCATTTTGAATAATTCTGTCCACCAATACCATCGGAAAACGGTGCGGATTACCGCCAATCATCCCGATATTATTTTGAGTATCAATCTGCATATTCTTTACCTGCAGAAAAAATAAAATGAATCTTCGCCACGGTTTCCTGCGATAAATCCTCTACCCGCGTCACAACATCAATGTTGCCCGCCGTAGTTGGGAAATATTCAATAAGGTAATTCAGCTCAGTGTTCGCCATGACCATTTTAACAAATTTCGCCTGTCTGATGACGTAAGGAAGGCTGGCTATTTCCGGCGGAAGCAGCCTTAAAATCTCCCTGAAATGAAATACACCAGGCAGCAGTGGTCTGTCCGGAAAATGTCCCCGGAAAGCCCGGTGCTCGGAAGTAAAGTGCTGGCTGTGCGTTATCCGACTCGCGTGACGATCCTCCACAGATTTCACAGTGATGCCTTCTCAATAAGAGCCATGCCATAAAAACCGTCGGCATCTATCGCTAACTGTACGCCGAACCTATTGCCATCGGTGCGTGACAAAATATCTTCCAGCTGCCAGGCTCCTAGTCCAGCCATCAGCACCCGCGCAGCAGCAGGTAAAATAGTCAATGTCGCTTTGGTGAATTGCTGTGCCAACGTCTCTGAATGGCCGACGGCATCCCACAGATTGATATGGCCAATGTCGGTTTCCGCCACGCCCTGGCTGAAAAGAAAACTCGCCAGCCGATCAGTCAGCAGCAAACGTTGCGACAGCCTTCCAGTGGAGACTGCAAGAATGCGAGCTGCGGCCTGTGGCTGCTCGGAAAACAGATATAGAGCGGCATAGCACTGCTGAGGGAAGTGCTCCTGTTGGATGTTTTTTCGATGATGATCAAGCGTCTGACCATACAGTCCTTGCCAACTCTCCAGAGCGCTGACAAAAATATCCTCAGCCTGCCCCCGTTGTTTAAGGGCAAAAGCTTTGGTCAGCGCCTCATAGAAAGACAGTTCACTGGCACATAAACTGATATTCGGGCCATCAAAACCATAGTGAATGGCAGACATTCCGGCTGTGGAATTAATTACTGTATTAGGAATGTTGCCTGGTGAAATCTGGTGTGGTAGCGCATTTTGCCGCGACTCAATCAGCAGTTTACAGACGCTGTCAAACGCCCCCATTGAAGTGGCACTGACCATTGCTGCATGCGCTTCCCACCTCGTGGTTTGGCTCAACGCGGCAAAGCAACACAGCATACTGACCGTTTGCGGGTCGATATTACGTAACTTTTTGCCCACCAGCACAGATGACTCATCGATTTGCTGCCGCTCCTCACTGGCCAGCGGCTGGCAATTTCCGAATTGTATCCCATCCTGCAAACTGCACCAGTGGCTGAGGGAAAGAGATAATTTAGCCATGCGTATTCATACTCCTGAAAGCCACGATGGCGTTGTTCCCGCCAAAAGCAAAAGCGTTGTTCAGCACAACGTTAACCGGCTGAGGCAGATACTTTACCGTCAGCGGCAGCGGAATTTCTGGATCCTGCTCGGTAAGATTAATCGTCGGCGGGATTCCGTGATTAAGGGCAAACATACAGGCAATAGCACCAAAACCCGCGGCGGCCCCCATCGCATGTCCAGTCATAGATTTAATCGAACCGCACATCGGAATGTCATCGCCAAATACTTTCTGTAGTGACTGGTATTCGTTGAGGTCGTTGGCGGGCGTACCAGTACCATGCATACAGATATAATCCACCTCTTTAGGCGACAAGCCGGCGGTATTAAGGCAGCGACTCAGGCAGGTTTTAATTTTTTCCGGATTAAGATTGGTCATATGAGTAGCATCGCAATTCATTCCGTACCCGACAACTTCACCATAAATTTTCGCTTTTCTGGCCAACGCGGACGACAATTTTTCAAGCAACAGAATGCTCGCACCTTCCGCGGGAATAATCCCTTTACGGTGAAGATCAAAAGGGGTGCAGTGTTTTTCACTGATAGCGGACAGGCGGTGAAAGATTGAAAACGTTTTGCGGCAGACTACATCACTGCCACCGCAGATAGCGAAATCAGCCTCGGAGTTTTGCAGATATTCTACCGCAGACACAATCGCCGCATTGCTGGCAGAGCAGGCATTACCAATAGTGTATGCTGGCCCAGTTGAATCAAGATAAAGATTAATGTTACGGCTGATACGGGCATGAGCAACCGCATCAAAACTATCTTGCGGAACACTCTCCGCATTATGCAGTTGTGATACCAGCGCATCAATGCGCTGGGATTCACCATCAGTCGTGCCAAGAAAACAGCCAACTGGCTGATTTTTTAGTTCTTCTCTCGTCAGACCGGCATCATCAATCGCCAACTGAGTTCCCAAAATGGCATACAGGCTGGCTTTTTCGCAGCCCTCGGGCAGTGTGCCAAGTGAATACTGATTAAGGTCTACTGCACCGACTTCACAGGCGTACTGATGCTTATAATTGCTCACCTCTATGGAGCGCACTGGCTCTGCTCCATCGACCCCTGCGACGAGCGATCGGAAGAAGGCCTCTCTGCCGATCCCCAAGGCATGGACAGGTCCAAGACCCGTAACCACTATCCGTTCGCTGACGGAGGCGTTGAATTGGCTCACTGACCGGTTTCCTCCAACTGCGTTGCAGAAATTTCCTGCATCATCGTGTAGATCGAATTCATATCCGTCATTTTTTCTATATGACTTTCGGGCAGGTGAATACCGAATTCAGCTTCAATGGCCGCTAGAATTTCGATGCCAGTAATAGAATCTGCACCGAACTCCGTTTTAAATAACGCATCCTCAGCAATTTCTGCACTGTCAACTTCAAGAATTTCAGCAACCAGCTCTTTCAGTCTGGCATGGATATTTTCGTGATTCATGGTACTCTCCAAGTTCAGATAACAAAGGGGAATAGCTTCCAGGAATATTTCCTGTAGAGTGAATACTGGTGCCCAAAGCTTTGCTTCATCATCTCTTCTTCATTTTCAATTCGGCGCATGGCCAGAATGAAAAAAACAAAAAAGCAGAGTAATGCAGCATCCAGATGAAGAAAGCAGCCAAAGCCAGTCATCAGCAAAATAGTCCCGCTGTAAGCCGGATGGCGAATAAACCTAAACAAGCCATAATTAATCAGTTTATGTCCGTCGAGAACGCGTAAGGTATGGGAAAAGTGTATCCCTAGCGTCACCTTAGCCCATGTCCGAAGTACGCAACCCAGTAGTACCAGCAGGCCTCCTGTTAATATCATTGCCTGGGGGCTTTCAACGGTACTGGAAAAATACATCAGTACAGAAATCGTAGACGAGATAACCACGGCGCTCAGCATCCCCTTATCACGGGAACGGTTATCTGAAATTTCCTTAAGGAAGAAAATTTCATTCAACACTGCTATAAATGCTACCGGATAAAGCAGCGTGTTTTTACCAACGTATAACGCTAATCCTAAAGAAAATGTCAGTGGAAGGATAAAAGCAAACAGCAGTGATAATCGAAATTTTTTCATTTTATTTTCCAAATATCGCCGGGTTCAAAATTAACAGAATGAAGCGCTATATTTTCCGACACTTCGACTATCCAGTCTCGCTGAAATAAATCTTGAAAACGTTCGACAGGAAACTGATTCCAACGAAAACCGGATGAAATCAAACTTCTTGCAGCTAATATTTTGTAGATAAGCTTGATGAAAACCAGTTTCTTTCTTGTTGGCTGATATTTTTTACCGTGCACATGCTGATTCACCGCGCGGATCAAATCGTTAACGCTGTAGCGATGCTGACTCAGTAAATAACTAACCTTCAGCGAAGGTTCATCTTTTTTATCCAGCCAGCAGGAAATATAGTGAGCGATATCCTGATTACTGACGCAATACCAGCGACAAATTTCCCCCTGTATTTCAGGCAGTTTGCCTTTTTTCGCCATTTGCAGAAGCGGGGAAAGATTGGCGTCATCCTTACCGAATACCGCAGGAATTCGTAGCAACTCACCGCACAGCTTATCGCTGTACTCAACAAAAACCTGCTCTGCGCGCTGTTTATCGACAGAGTATGCATCAGCATAGTTATTGGCGTTGAAGGCTTTGATAGTGCTTAAATGCAGCAGTCGGTATTTTTTTCCTTCAACTTCCGGCAGTGAGTTAACCAGTTGCTGGGCTATCGCTTCGTTGGCATCTCTTTGCATTTTGATTTTCGCTAGACCCACTCCCGAACAATTGATAATCGCCGCGCAGTCACCAATCAGCGCCCGCCATGCCATGTCGCCGGGTTCACAGTAGAAATAACCCTGCTGTGGTCGCCGCGCATAGCGTACCACTTCAATATCACTACGCTGGCTAAGATAATCGGCAACATTCTTGCCAATAAAGCCAGTCGCACCGATGATCAAGATTTTTTTCATTTATCCCAAACTTCCACGGTAAAGCAGCCGTGTTTAAAAGCTGTACGCGACTGGAACTGATTTTTTACCAGCCGCTTTTTCAGGTAATGAATCAGATAGCCATGCGAAACAATAGCCACATTTCCTCCCTGTTCAAGTTGAGGGAGCAACCGCTGCGAGCGGCATTTTGCATGCTTAACTTTCTCCGGCTCACCACTTAATCGTAACAGCCAGGCAATACGGGAAAGTAAAAACCACGTTCTGACTTTCAGTTTCACTAGCGGCAAGGGAAAAATCTTTAATCCAACCTCGGAAAGATCAGAATTAATAATATAATCGTCAATATGGCTAAAAAGCAGTTGGCAGGTACGCTCAGCCCGTGCCACAGGCGAGCAATACACCACAGGATTACTTTCTTTAATTTTTTGAAAGAGTTCAGTGAGAAGAAACTTAGCTATTTCACTCTCTTCAATATCTTTCGTCTGATTATAATCCTGCAAACGCAATTGCGCTGTCTTATAATCGCAGGAGGTATAATCAATTTTCGGTGTTGCATGTCTAATTAAAAAAATCATATTAAATAAGCACAGGTGATAATCAGATTACCGACAAAAAATAAAAATGGCGTATCCCAAGTATGAGGGGACTTAGCCTCCGTCAGAGTCATTGCGAGAGGAAACAATATAACCATCATCGCTAAGCCCATCCCATGAAAACGTTGCATAAACAACAGAGCTAAAATTAGCGCGGTAACAAAAACTACCAGACTTCCTTCATAACTGCGATAAAAGGTTCTATCAATAAGAAAACCTTTCACAGCATATTTATGTTTGCCAAATCTAATGCCAACTGGCTCAGCAAGTCCATCCCCTAGAGTGGTTGTTAAAATAGTCATATACATCAGTTCCTGAGGAATATTCCATTTATTCCAAAGCAGGCTAAACAGCGCTAAGATCACAAAACCAACAAACGTTTGCGAAAAAATCCAAACCAAAGTATAGGGCCGATCTTCTGGGCGATCAATTGCGTAAAAAGACAGAGAAAGATATTTTAACTTATCGCGAAAAAAACTAACCAGACTGATAAAAAACAGCACACTGGAAAGGGATGCAATAATGATTTTATCTGTCGGGTTACTAATACTAAATAACATATAAATAACACCGGGAAAAATGAACATTGAAAAATGTCCTATTTTTCTGGTGTAATTTATTTTAATGTCGTAACTGTGCGCCAGTAGGCCAAGACCTGAACAAAGTAACCAGTAGCTACAAACCAGTACGAAAATAGGTAGAACAATGCTTATAGACATTAAACCAGTCTCTACTTCAGCTAATACGGGAAATTGCCTGTTCTAAGGCTTCAGCCAAGAGATCGATATCTTCTTTCGTATGATTACGTGTTAATGTGATGCGCAGTCGTGATTTATTTTTTTCTACATAAGGCGGAACAAACAACGAGGTCATAATATTTTTTTGCAGTAAGTAATCATTTACTGCTGCTGCCTGCGCTGCCTTCTCAAAGATGACTGGTATAACCGCAGAGACAGAATACTGTTTGTTGACCGGGGTATCTTCCAGACGGCGATGCGCATAGTCAATCAATTCTGCCAATTCCGCTCGTCGGATTTTCCCTTCACGCTTGTTAATTTCTAACGCCATGCAAGACGCTGCGGCAACACCTGGCGAAACAGCCCGTGAGGCATTATAGGTTGCACTTTTATATCTCACTTTTTGCGCCAGCGCGTCATCTTTAATGATACAGAAACCGCCTGTTGAGCCAAAAGACTTGCTCATAGTACCAATGATCACATCCACTTTACCGAGGCAGTCGCTAGCTTCAACCAACCCACAGCCATTCTCACCCAAAGCACCAACACCATGTGCATCATCAATGTAGAGAATGATGTTCGAGTAGCGTTCTTTTAGTTCACATAGCGCGGCAACATCACAAAAATCACCGTCGGCTGAAAAAACTCCGTCGGAGACTACAAGTATTTTTTTTCCTAGATTATTTTTTACGATATCCGTCAGTTTTGAAATGTTGTTATGTTGATAAACGCGGAATGGCCTGCCGCTAAGTTTGACCGCATCGTACAGGGATACATGGCAAAGTTTATCCATAACAATCAGGTCAACATCTTCTGCAATTACGGGCAGCGCTCCGATGTTAGCCTGATAGGATGTGGTATACATCAGAGAAGAATTGACACAATACATTTCGGCATAACGGTTTTCTAACTCTTCATGATACTCTGTATAACCACAAAAAATCATCGGCCCGCTGATATTAGTACCGTACTTCTGGATGGCTTTTATCGCCGCATCCTTCATTAACTGGTTGTCTGCCATACCCAGATAATCGCAGGATGAGAAATTCAGATTTTTGTCGCCATTCACCAAATTTAAATACCGGCCGCAGGCGGAACGCACTCGTGGGAAATAATGCAATTTGACGTCGTCATTCTCTGCATTGACCATTTCATATAAACTCATTGCCTTTTCCTTAAGTTTTTTTCTGAGCAATCGCAAAAATTCTGTAACGCCTGAGCTGGCTTTCACCGTGCTGGGTAAGTTTTTGCATCGTCCTGACAATCATTTTGTTATCTTCCAACATCCAAGAAATACTGAATTTCTTAATGCCCCGCTTAATAGCAATCGTAGAGAGTTTTGATGTCAGCACAACCGACAGTCCGCGCTGACGATATTCAGGGAGTACACCAGAAAGAAATGCACGCCCCGTCTTTCCTGAGGCATCAGCAATAAATTGCATCATTGTAAAACCAATAACATCGCCATTTTTGCAGGCAATCATGCCCATGATGTTGGGCACATTATTTGCTGCAATTGCAATTTCATCGGCCGTTGTCGCACTGGAACCCCAGTTATCGTGCCAAGCGGTATTATAAACAGTTGCCAACTCCTGACAGCGAGCGGCTATTTGCTCTTTTTGCACAAAAAGAAAATCTACTCCCTGTAGGCGCTCCAACAGGCGTTCATCGGTATGCGTTAATAACGTATCTCTGACGTTATAATCATAAATAATTTCCAGCAGATCCTTCTCTTTACGTCCTCCCGCCGCCGTTATCCAATCGCAAAGTATGGGAATATTATCCGGCATTTGGTAGGTGAAGGGTTCGCCTGAAAAGGCACGGCAGCCCCGATTGATCAGAATTGAATTATGGACAGGACCATAGACCACAGCGTCTTTATTCTTGATAAATGATCTTTTTTCCGCTTCAGAGAAAATCGCTGAAAAAAGAAAACTCAGCGCAGAAACATCACCATCAGTGATCAATATTGAAAAACTAAGTGAGCCCAGAGATCTTATTTTTTCTTGATGTGAAAAATGAACCAGGCAGCAGGCTTTTACTTCTTCATGCAGAGAAACCACCAACGGAAAACTCACATCTGCACTTGATATATTTATAGTACTGTCAATTAGCTGATTTAATGCAGAATAGTCTAACAGGTTGTTGTGTTGAGAGTTGTAAATTTTAAGCAACGAGTTTCGCTGCACAGCATCGAGTATACAACTGTAATGGTACATTCCTTTGTAACGATCCATTCCTTTATTCGCCTAATAGACTAATAAGACAAATAAGACAAATAAGACAAATAAGACAAATAAGACAAATAAGACAAATAAGACAAATAAGACAAATAAGACAAATAAGACAAATAAGACAAATAAGACAAATAAGACAAATAAGACAAATTAATGCTCACATAGCACGCAGGTTTGTGTCAACCGTTTAAATTCACGTAAATATAAAAAAAAATTCATATTTCTCTGCGCAAATAAAGATTAACATATTGATATTTAAATATAAATTAGCAAAAGTAGTTTCGGATAACGATAAAATTGCATACTCATTCCTTACCAAGCATTAATTAGTCACACTTAGAACCTATCCCAATAGGATTTTATTCCAGACAATGAGACCGCAGGAAAAATGCAGCATGGCCTCGAAATTTTCAGCCTTCTTTTCCCCACGGGTCGGTATCCGACAGTAGCGGTTCATCCAACTATGCGTTCTTTCTACCACCCAGCTATGGGCTTTAAAATCCGTCGTTCTGATGGCATTAGACTCTGCTTTTCATGACTGGATATGAGGTTCATAACAACGGAGCTTCAGGCAGGCCTCCAGGCCTTGCACTGTCAGTCCATGCCGAAATGGCAGGCTCGTCAAACCATATTGTGAGCGCTCCACGTTGCCTCAGTGCGTTGTGGTATGCAGACCAGTAAGTATTCTTATTTATCAAAATATTAGAGGCATTACGACATACATACCAGCGAAAAAAAACGCTCACGGTAGTGGAGGATAACTACATTATTCATAAAAGATACAAAGTGGAGTGTTGACTGGAAAAAACAAGAAATTCCGATTGCCGTCCCTCCCAACATATTCGCATTGGCTGAATCCGATAGAGTTGCAGTGGTTATCATTACACGAAACCATAACCCGTAATACAGTTTCATGTTCCCAGACCCTATGCTTCAATAATTTTAGTATTTAAAATCTTTCGCAGATATGGCTACGATAAAAATAGCTGATAATCTTTACAGAAAATAAAAATGGGGTCATTCTGGTGGTCTTGACAGAAAGGGCATTCTGATTTAGCTTACTTATTAGCCAGTTACTGGCAAAGGCGATCCCAGTCAGAGGAGCCAAATTAAAGAATGTAGATACCTACGGGTGTCTACATTTTTGCATTTAATCAGTCACTTGCCTCCCCTCTCTTGTCTACTAACATCCACTGAAATACACCTATATCCAGCAATTTTGTTGGTAGATTTCTTGGTAGTTCCGGTTAGATTTTCCTTATACCAACACTTCGAGGCGAAACTCTGGGCTAAAATTGCGTCTGTTACGGTAATCCCCCCATTTTTAGCGGAGGTGATAAGTAGAATCAGGTTATGCGTTGAATATGCTGCATCGGTGTGTAGCCATTCAACGCCATATTTGGACGTTCGTTATTATAAAACCATTGCCACTGAGTGGCATAATTCTGCAATTCATCCAGTGATGTAAATAGGTATTGCCCCAGCCAGTCATAACGCACCGTCCGGTTATATCGTTCAATATAGGCATTCTGCTGAGGTTTGCCGGGCTGAATAAAACGAAGGGTTATATTCTGATGAACCGCCCACGACATCAGCATCTTCCCCGTATATTCTGGCCCGTTATCACACCGTATTGCCGTCAGTTTTCCTTTCCACTCAATACGTTGTTCCAGCGTTCTGATTACCCGACTGGCGGGCAGGGAAAAATCCACCTCAATTGCCAGTGCTTCACGATTAAAGTCATCAATAACATTCAGCAAACGGACTGAACGACCATCCGATAGCTGATCATGTATGACGTCCATCGACCAGCATTCGTTTCTGTTTTCAGGCACCGCCAGCGGTTCAGGTTTATCCCGTTTCAGTCGTTTTTTCGGCTTGATTCGCATGTTCAGCGACAACTCGCAATAAATCCGGTACACCCTTTTGTGGTTGAACCTGAAGCCTTTGACATTACGCAGGTACAAAAAATACAGACCAAATCCCCAGTTACGCTGACTGTCAGTGATGCGGAGCAGCCAGTCAGCAATGAGGTCATTTTCTTCATTCAGATGAGGCTGATAGCGATAACAGCTTTCGCTGACAACAAACAACTGGCAGGTGACGTTTCGGTTTCTGACCGCGTCCTGTGCCATCTGCTTTCGACACGATGGCATCACCACTTTTTTGCCATGGCCTCCTGAATGATTTCGGCTTTGAGCCGTTCTTCAGCATACATTTTTTTGAGGCGACGGTTTTCGTCTTCCAGTTCTTTCAGACGGGTCATCATGGAGGCGTCCATACCGCCAAAGCGAGAACGCCACTTATAGAAACTGGCATTGCTCATACCATGCTCGCGGCACAGTTCGGCCACAGGTGTTCCGGCCTCGGCTTACTTCAGGATGGACATGATCTGGCTGTCAGTAAAACGTGATTTTTTCATAGAGATCTCCCCGGTTCAGATTACGAGAAAATTCTACTTATAAACACACCGCTTTTTCGGGGGGATTACCGCCCAATACCAGTTTCTTGCGTCCATAGCGGTCCGACAACGGTCCGACGACCAGTTGAGCTAACGAGAAAGTGATAAAAAAGCTGGAAAGCGTCAAACCCAGTTCACGTGCCGACGCCCCAAGCTGCTCGCCAATATCGGGAAATGCAGGAAGAATGATATTGGTAGACAGTATGCTAATAGCCGAAAGGCCAGCCAATAACGCGACAATTTTTCCGGTCAATTGCGGGCTTTCGAAGGAATGCGCTTTCGCCATAATGACAGTGCTCATGGTGATTTTAATGACAATGACGGCGTGGAAATATGTGCCACGCAGCAGACTGGATAACGCTCGCCCCCCTGTGTGACGAGCGTTTCATATGAATGGCGGCTTACACCGCGGCGAGTTTATCGACGTGCTTCTCATTCTCTGGACGTATCTTGAACCAGATAGCGTACATCGCAGGCAGAAACACCAGCGTGATGATGGTGCCGCCAAACGTCCCGCCAATCAGCGTGTATGCCAGCGTGCCCCAGAAAATAGAATGAGTAAGCGGGATGAACGCCAAAATGGCGGCCAGCGCGGTCAGCAACACGGGTCGGGCTCGCTGTACCGTCGCCTCCACCACCGCATCGAATGGCGAGAGTCCTTCCTGCTCGTTGTGATGGATCTGCCCTATAAGAATCAAAGTATTACGCATCAGGATACCGGATAGCGCAATCAACCCCACAAGCGCATTGATACCAAACGGCTGGTTGAAGAGCAGCAGCGTTGGCACCACGCCAATCAGCCCCAGCGGTGAAGTGAGAAACACCATCACCATTGCCGACATTGACCGCACCTGTAGGATGATGATCAGTAGCGTAATAGCAATCATGATAGGAAACAGTGGTGCCATCGCCTGAGTGGCTTTTCCTGATTCTTCAATCGGGCCAGCCTGTTCAATACGGTATCCGGCCGGAAGTGTATCGATGATGGGCTGTAGCTGTTTCAGGATCGCCATAGAGACATCCGGCGGTTGCAGGTTTTCGGCGATATCACCCCGTACAGTAATGATCGGTGTGCGATCGCGGCGGCGCAGGATAGGATCTTCCATCTTCACGTCGACCTCCCCTATCTGTGACAGAGGAATACGCTGCCCAGCAGATCCCACGAGCGTGAAGCCCGCTATTTTTGCTGGATCAAGCCGGATATCACCAGCAGCACGTCCCATGACCTGCACCGACCGAATGTCTTCACGCACCGACGTGATCGGAACTCCCGAGAGCAGGAACTGAAGTTGCTGCGCGACCGCATTCGATGTCAATCCCACCGCCTGCAAACGATCCTGATCGAGCGTGAAATGCAGCGTCGGCACCTGCGGCCCCCAGTCGGTATTGACGGTCCTCATCATGGGATTTGCCAGCATCACCGTTTTCACTTTGTCTGCAATCTCACGCAGCGTGGTCGGATCCGGCCCCATAACGCGGTAGGCCACCGGATAAGGTGAATTGGGGCCAAACACTAGTTGAGTCACCCGAACAAGCGCTTCCGGTGCCAGGCCATTGGCCGCCGCTTCACGAAGCCGAAACTTGAGCACCTCACGCGCTTCTTGGCTGTCCGTCAGCACGACAATTTTTGCAAACGACGGATCAGGCAGCTCTGGCGACATAGCCAGAAAAAAGCGCGGTGAACCTTGCCCAGTGTAAGACGTAACAATTTTTGCCTCTTCCTGCTTCTTCAGCCAGTCCTCTACCTTCGCCGTTGCCGCGCTGGTCTGCTCAATGGAAGTCCCATAGGGCATCTGCACTTCTACCAGCACTTCAGGACGATCGGAGGTCGGAAAGAATTGTTTTTTAACCAGCGCCATACCTAAGATCGCTACGGTAAAGGCAGCCACCACGGTACCTGCCACGATCCATTTCCGCGAGATAACACGCGTCAGTAAACGGCGAAATTGGTTGTAATGGCGGGTGTTGTAGATGGCGGCGTGTCCCCCCTCTACGGTTTTGATTTCCGGCAGCATTTTTACACCCAAATAAGGCGTGAAGACCACCGCAACGACCCAGGAGGCAATCAGGGCAATGCCGACGATCCAGAACATGTTGCTGGTGTACTCACCGGCGGTGGATTGCGCGAAACCGTTAGGCATAAACCCCACCGCGGTGACCAGCGTACCAGCAAGCATCGGGGCAGCCGTGTGGCTCCAGGCATAGGCGGAGGCTTTGACACGGCTGTAGCCCTCCTCCATTTTCACCACCATCATCTCGATGGCGATAATCGCATCATCAACCAGCAAACCCAGTGCCAGAATGAGAGAGCCCAACGTAATTCGGTCAAAGTTTTTACCGGATGCTTCCATCACCACAAAAACGATAGCCAGCGTCAACGGCACCGCGGCAGCAACGACAACCCCCACGCGCCAGCCCATACTTATAAAGCAAACGACGAGCACGACAAGCAACGCGACGAAGAATTTGATCATGAATTCGTCGACAGAGGAGCTGATATTCACCGACTGATCGGTGACTTTCGTCAACGTCATGCCAAGCGGCATGCCTTCATTGATTTTGGTCGTCTCAGCATCCAGTGCCTTCCCCAAATCCAGGCCATTCCATCCTTCACGCATCACAATGCCCAGCAACAGCGCCGGTTCTCCCTGATTGCGAACCAGAAAGGTCGCAGGGTCTTCATAGCCACGCTCAACGGTTGCTACGTCTGAAAGCTGTAACGTCCTACCCTGTACAACAATCGGCGTTTTACGGATCTTGTCCAACTTGTCAAAAGCGCCATCCAGACGAATAAAGACCTGCGGCCCGCTCGTATTAATCGAGCCGGCAGGCGTCAGTTCGTTCTGGCTATTCAGCGCGGAGAAAATGTCCTGAGGAGCAATACCCAGCGTCGCCAGCCGGTCGTGTGAGAACGACACAAAAATGCGTTCAGCCTGTTCCCCGATGATATTGACCTTCTTCACTCCCGGCACATGCAAGAGACGCTGACGCAACGATTCGGCATCACGGACCAGTAGACGCTGCGGCTCGCCTTTCGCCTTCAGCGCAAAGAGCGCAAAGGTCACATCGGAGAATTCGTCATTAACCATCGGCCCAATCACGCCTGCCGGCAGGTTCCTGGCTTCATCGCTGAGCTTTTTACGCGCCTGATAGAACTCCTCCTGTACCTGTGAAGGCGGCGTACTATCGAGCAGCGACAGCATGGTGAAGGAGAGTCCCGGTCGCGTGTAGGTTTCTGAGCGGTCGTACCACTTGAGCTCCTGCATGCGCTTTTCTAACGGTTCGGCCACCTGATCCTGCATTTCCTGAGCGGTCGCCCCCGGCCAGACAGAAACAATAGTCATCTGCTTGACCGTAAACGGTGGATCTTCTGCCCGCCCCAGTTCAAAGAACGAGAGAATGCCAGCGACGGTAATCAGGATAATAAGAAACAGCGTGATGGAGCGCTCACGGACAGCAAGCGCCGAAAGATTGAATCTTCCCTCGCTCATGGCTGACTCCCAGCGACGCTGGCATCGCGCTGTTCAATCACTCGGACCGCCTCGCCGTCATGCAGCAAATGCGTCCCCAAGGCAACAACCTGCTCTCCTGGTTTGAGATTCCCGGTCACCTTTGCCCTATCGTCGCTAAGGCCAGACATCTGAACGGGTTGCCATGATACTTTGGCGGGATCGCCTGAAATACGCCAGACACCCGGCCCTTTCCCCGGGTCATAGATTGCCGCTAAAGGCACCTGTAGCATCTGGCGGGATACGTCATCTTGCGCAATGTGGAGCGTAACGGTGGATCCGAGCGGTGCACTCGCCAGTTCACCTTCAAGCACATACCTCGCTTCGAAGGTGCGCGTCAACGGATCGGCTGCATCGGAGAGCAACCGCAGTTTCGCTGGAACACGCTGTTCTCCGGCACCATAGCGCATTGCCTGCGCTTCGCTTCCAACCGCGGGGCGTAGCGTTTCGGGCAGTTGTACGATGGCTTCCCGCTGCCCCGCGCGCGCCAGCCGAACAACAGCTTGTCCTGCACTCACCACTTGACCGGGTTCAGCCAGTGTATTCATTACCACGCCGTCGGCATCGGCCAGCAACACGGCATACTCCGTCGCATTGCGTGCTACATCAGCCTGAGCCTGCGCGGCGCTCAGTTCCGCTTTCGCCGTCTCAGCCGCCGCCTTGATCTGATCGTAAGCCGAAGCGGATACCGCACCTGCGGCAACCAGACCACGATAGCGAGCTTCATCATCGGTAGCCTGTCTGGCACGGGCCCGGGCCGCGGCAACAGCCTGCTGCTGGGCTTGTGCCTGTAAGCTGAGATCGATAGGGTCCAGACGCATCAAAGGCTGGCCGCGTTTCACGGTCTGGCCGGTATCAACCAGACGCTCAAGGATTTTGCCTTGCACCCGAAAACCCAAGTCGCTTTGAACTCGTGCGACAACAACACCGGTGAAGGCGCGAGAAGCGTCAACAGCATTCACCACGGTAGCCGCTCTCACCATAGGAGGCTGATTGCGTGGATCGTCGACATCGGAAGCGTCGCCACAAGCCACTAGGGCGAGAGGCAACAGGCAAACAGCAAGAGTGGTGGATTTGAGCCGAAGCATGGGTTCCCTTCTTAAATGAGCAGGACAGAAACCGCATTCTCCAGCTAGTGACTAATATTGTCAATGGTCACTATTTTTAAGGTGCCAGACTACGCAATATTAACGACGGTAATAACACCGCAGCGGACGCTGACGAATCCAGGTTGTATTGCAGTTGAATAGGGCAAGCATAAGGACGCATGACCAGATAGATAGCATCTGCCGCCTCATCCAGCGGCGTCTTGCGCTCAAATTCCCCGGACTGTCGCCCCTCAAGAAGAATTTGCTGAACAAGCTGACGTAGTTTTTCTTCATAAGCAACGGCTGAAGGCCAGCGTTCGCGCGAGGATACCGCGGCGATCTCATAAAGCTTGCGATCGTGAAAAAATAAATCCCTGCCTGCGTCTATCAAGGCCTTATACAGGCGTCTCAGCTTTTCTGAAGCCGTTGGTGCATCCACCATCGCCGCGTTGACAATATCCATAATCATTGCCAGTCGATTAGTACAAATCATCTCACCGATGGCCTGTTTGGAATCAAAAAACTTGTAGATGTAGGCCTTAGAAAAACCAATCGCTTTGGCCAGATCGGACACGGTAGTCTTCTCATATCCAAAGTGTCCGAAGTGCTCAGTCGCCGCTTCAACAACCTGATCTCGAACGCTGTGATCCGACGGCCCGCGTGGGGACTGTGTATTCATGTGTTTAGTCATTACTCAAGCTTAGCTCACCGAGCGCTGATTGACAACGAGTGACCAATGCGTAATATGGTCACAACTTTTTGACTCAAGGAATTCCTATGTTATCCCTCCGTACCCTTTCCTTGGTGGTGACCACGAGCTTAATGGCAGGTTGCACCGTTGGGCCGGATTATCACCGCCCAGATGCGCCGCTATCGGCACGTTATCAAACGCAATCCGCCGCAGAACGATCTGTCACAAAGGCAGGGAACGCGACCCAGGCTGCCGACGTGGCGGTCTGGTGGGAAAGCTTCAATGATCCCTTACTGAGCGAGTTAGTTTCAAGTGCGCTCGCACAGAATCTTGATTTAGCCCAGGCGTCCGCACGTATGAGTCAGGCACAAGCTGGGCTTGGCGCAGCAACAGCGGCGCTGCTGCCATCGGGCAACATCAGCGGACAAGGTGCCCGCGCCTATCAGTCGATTGAAACGTCGCAAGGCCGATTGCTTAACGCGGTTCCTGGCTATAATCGCTACGGCAATGCCTATGAAGCTGACCTTAACGCCAGTTGGGAGCTTGATGTATTCGGTGGCCTGAGACGCGGCCGTCAGGCGGCACTGGCTGACTATCAGGCTTCGGAAGCAGGCGTCGCGGCCACACGTCTGGCCGTCGCCGCTCAGACTGCCGATATCTATATCACCCTACGCGGCTTACAAACGCGTCTGGCGATCGCCACTAGACAGGTCAATACGCAGCAAGAACTGTTGGATAAAGTACAGTTACTTCACAGCAAAGGACTGGCTCCCGAGTATCAGGTACGCCAGACCGAAGGGGAATTGGCGCAGGTTCAGGCCACCGTGCCGGTTCTCCAGACAGGGCTTGATGCCGCGATGAACGCATTAGACGTTATGCTCGGCACACCTCCCGGCACCCATCGAGCCCAGCTGTCCACCTCACAGGCCATTCCACAGCCTCCGGCGCTCATAGCGACAGGGACAGGGACACCCGCCGACCTGCTGCGCCGCAGACCCGATATTATCGTGGCCGAACGCCATCTCGCGGCGTCCAACGCCCGCATCGGGGTAGCCATCAGCGAGTACTATCCTAAATTCTCGCTCAGCGCCTTACTCGGCAGCGCAACATCGGTGTCAAGCGGCAATCTGTTCTCCAACGGTGCCAGCCAATCGGCGGGCGTGTTGGGACTGCGCTGGCGACTCTTCGACTTCGGCCGGATTAACGCCCAGATCGATCAGGCGAAGGGACAGGAAGCCGAAGCGCTGGCGGCTTACCGCCTGTCGGTACTTCGTGCAACCGAAGATGTTGAGAACGCCTTCTCGGCTTTAGTTAATCGCGAGACGCAGGCCGCAACGTTAACCGCCGGTGAGACCGCGTTAGCCAGCGCACGGCAGTCGTCTTTCATCGCCTACCAGAAAGGAACAAGCAGCCTGATTGACGTCCTTCGCGCCGATGAAACCCTGCTACAAACCTCCGATGCCAGAGCTCAGGCGCAAACCGAATCGGCACGAGCGGCCGTCGCCACATTCAAGGCGCTCGGCGGTGGTTGGCAGCCTCCAGAAACCACAGCGAAAGCACCATAAAATGCTCACCCAACACAGCCACAAACTGGCACCTGTACAATTACTGGAGTGATTAACATGACAGCAAAAAACAATGCATGGGTGCTTATCACGGGGACTTCAAGCGGATTTGGCGAGGTTCTTCAGGCTGGCCGACCCTGCCTGACTATGGTCAAAGGCCGAGGTTATCGATAAAAGCCATAAGCTAATATCCGCTAACGCTCCATTTCTGTCATCTCGCTAACTGGCCGATGTAGTAGCAACGTAGAATTTATGGAACATCTGTTCGGAACAGACAGGTGTTCCCTCCTCACTCTCCTTTCCCCATCATGGTCGGTACTTAATAAAAGGACCGAAACATGGACAAATTATTTACCTCATTCATCGTCGGCGATACGGCACTCACTAACCGTATTGCAATGGCACCGATGACCCGATCTCGTGCACGCCAGGGCGACACCGCTGACGAACTGACGGCGACGTATTACCAACAGCGCGCCTCCGCCGGGCTGATTATTACCGAAGGCGCGCAGATCTCCGTTCAGGGTCAGGGCTATCTTTTTACGCCGGGCATTTATAACGACGCGCAGGTAAAAGGCTGGGAAAAAACGACGCGAGCCGTTCACGAGCGCAATGGAAAAATCTTCATTCAGCTCTGGCACGTCGGCCGCATTTCTCATACCAGTTTGCAGAATGATGGAAATGCGCCGGTCAGTTCCGTTGCCGTCAGAGCACAGCATTCAACCTGCTACGCCTGGGATGAAAACGGTCAGCCCGGCCCCATGCCGGTCACAACTCCCCGTGCGCTGACAGCGGCGGAGATTGCATCCGTGGTACAGGATTACGTTACCGCAGCAGAGAATGCCATCCGTGCAGGGTTTGACGGCATTGAAATTCATGCGGCCAATGGCTATCTGCTGGAACAGTTCATCAATGGCGGACTGAATACCCGTGATGATGAATACGGCGGCGCATCTATTGAGAACCGCCTGCGCTTCGTGCTGGAAGTGACCGATGCGGTGTCACGCGCTATCGGCTCAGAAAAAACAGGAATCCGGCTGGCTCCCTTCGGACGCCTCTTCGATATGCACGCCTTTGAGGGTGAAGAGGAAACATGGCTACAGTTGGCAAACAAACTCGGTGAACGTGCGCTCGCGTATGTCCATCTCAGCGATCAGAAAACGCTCGGCCAACAGGCTATTCCTGACGGGTTCGTCGAGAAATTCCGGGCAACCTATGACGGCACGCTGGTTATCGCTGGCGGGTTCGATAAACAAAGCGCTGAAGCCTATCTGCAAGAAGGAAAAGCTGATCTGATTGCCTTTGGTCAGCCGTATATTGCCAACCCTGACCTTGCCGAGCGCATGGCACACGACTGGCAGTTGAATGACGTCAATCGGGCCACCATGTACGGCGGCACGGAGGAAGGGTATACCGATTACCCGTTCTATTCGGACGCAGCCGACGACAAAAAGTAATCAGTCTAACTGGCCGTCTTCTGCCGCCTTAATCAGCGTATCCACCACGTGACGTATCTTGGGCAGCAGTTGGCGGCTTTTAGGCCATAGCGCGCTGATCGGCATTTCACCACCAGCGTGGTGGGCAAGCACCTCTTTCAACTCGCCACGTTCAAGGTATTGACCGACCAACCACCGTGGCAGTTGAGACAGGCCACACCCAGCGAGCGTGGCGGCCAGCATCGCGTCACCGTCAGCAAACTCATGTGTTACCGGTGGTGTATAACGCGTTGTCTGCCCGTTATCGTCCTTCAGAAGCCAGGTGATAGGCTGATTCCGGCGAAACCCCACCACACAGTGATGTTGACTCAATTCATCCACCGATATCGGTTCACCGCGATGACGCAGGTAGTCCGGTGCAGCGCAAATAACCAGCTTCTGGGTTGTCAGCCGCCTCGCCACCAGACCACTGCTGTCGGCCAGTTCACCGATGCGAATGACAAGATCAATCCCGTCTTCAATCGGGTCAACAAACCGTTCGCTGAAGGTCACGGTTAACGCCAATTCAGGGTAGCTGCGGGTGATGTTCAGCAGAACCGGAAGAATGCGCTGCCTGCCGAATGCCGCGGGCAAATCCACCCTGAGCCGCCCCGCAGGCTGACAGATGTGAGACGTCAGTTCGGCTTCTGCCTGCTCAAGAATATCCATGGCGCTCTGACAGCTGATCAGAAAGCGCTCACCATCCGGCGTGAGGCTGAGGCGACGCGTAGATCGCTGAAACAGCTTTAACCCGAGCCGCTCCTCAAGACGGCCGACACTCTTCCCCACCGCAGATTTCGTCAGGCCCAGCCGCTCGGCCGCAGCGGTAAAGCTACCCTGCTGTGCCGTGGTAACAAAGGCGTTGATGCCGCCCAGATGATCGGTTGTACGCATACTCAATTGTCCATTAAACGTATCAGGCTCGGCCTGCATGCCTGATTTGAAAGATAACGTCCAGTTAGCGTCGCGGGCTCCAGACTGCATTCCGCATCACGATACCGTTTACTTCCCACTGTGATTGTTGAATTTATGTCTACAAAGAGGCGAATGGAAGCCGGTTTATCATGAAATAAAAAACAATCATAGTGATGCCCGAATTTACCGCGATGCCTCAAAGCAAAAAACCGTGAGGCAACGGCAACGATGAAAGGCTCGACAGCCTCAGTTATCGCGGGAATAACCCAGAAGGCATCGACACCGGAGAACGTTATGGCAGCAGTAACAGGTTTTAAACACGTGGGTTTTATTACTCGTAAGCAGGGTCAGAGCTTTGACGAGTTTGTGAAGCACTGGAATGAGGTGCATACCGAAATCGCCCTGCGCCTACCCGGCTTAAAGGGATACGTTCTGAATCCTATCGATCGGGAAAAGTACCCAGACTCGCCGGTGGATGGCTTCTCTGAACTGTGGTTTGACTCCATCGAAGACGCGATGACAGCCTTCAACTCACCAACGGGTAAAGCAGCGTTTGAGGATGTTCCCCATTTTGCTGACCACGTTGCCGTCACGTACATCACGGAAATAAGAAAGCGCTAGAAGCTCTGGTTTTCCTTGTCTGCCGATGACGGACAGTATCTTTTATCCTGCCGATAATTTATCCTCTTCCGCCTTTCGTCATCGACCGATAAATAAGAAAAAGTAAGAGCCTGCACCTATGATTTCATCACCCGACGCCACGCCGACGTCAGCGCCTTCTGCCACGTCAACGCTTGCTGTACTACGCTCGCCCTCGCTGCTGATGCGCGAGGTTTTGGCGGGCACCATCACCGCGCTGGCGCTTATCCCAGAGGTGATTTCCTTTTCCATCATCGCGGGGGTTGATCCCAAAGTCAGCCTGTTCGCCTCCATCGTACTGTGCTTCACCATGTCCTTTCTCGGCGGCAGACCAGCGATGGTGACCGCCGCAGCGGGTGCCGTGGCGCTGGTGATCGGCCCGCTGGTACACGCGCACGGCGTAGCCTACATTCTGCCTGCGGTAATTATGGCGGGGATCATCCAGATTCTGTTTGGGCTGGCTGGCTTGGCGAGGATGATGCGCTACATCCCGCGCTCGGTGATGATCGGTTTCGTGAACGCGCTGGGCATCCTGATTTTTGCCGCGCAGGTGCCACATATTTATGGGCAATCCTCGCTCGTCTGGCTGCTGTTTGCGTTAACGGTGGCGATCGTTTTGCTGCTGCCCTATGTGGTGAAAAGCATTCCCGCACCGCTGGTTGCCATTGTGACGGTGACCGCGATTGCCATGTTTACCGGCATCACGGTGCCTAACGTCGGCGATGCAGGCCCTATGCAACCCGGATTGCCGAGTTTCACCCAGTGGCTGGTGCCGTTCAATTTTGAAACGCTGCACATCATCTGGCCAACCGCGCTGAGTATCGCCTTCGTCGGGCTGATGGAATCGCTGTTAACCGCCAAACTGGTCGACGACATCACGGACACCCCGTCCAGCAAGCGCCGTGAATGCTGGGGACTCGGCGTTTCCAATATTTTCGCTGGGTTCTATGGTGGGATTGCCGGATGCGCAATGATCGGGCAGACCGTGGTCAACGTGGAGTTGGGCAAAGCACGTACCCGCATTTCCACCCTCGCTGCCGCGCTGGTGCTGTTGCTGCTGGTGACCGGACTAAGCGAAATCATGGCGAAGATTCCGATGGTGGTGCTGGCGGGCATTATGATGATCGTCGCACTGAAAACCATGAACTGGCATAGCCTGCACCCAACCACGCTGAAACGGATGCCGCTGTCGGAAACGCTGGTGGTCATCGTGACGGTTGTCGCGACTGTCTCGACGGGGAATCTGGCTATCGGCGTGGCGGGTGGCGTGATCTTTGCCATCCTGCTGTTTGCGCGCCGCGTGGCGCACGTCATTCACGCGGAGCGTCAGGTGAGCGAAGACGGGCAGTCGGTGCACTACACGGTACGCGGGCCGCTCTTCTTCGGCAGCAGTAACGATCTCTTCGAGCACTTTCTTTATGCGCAAGACCCGCAAAACGTCACCATCGATCTGACGCACGCCCAAATCTGGGATGCCTCCAGCGTGGCGGCACTCGACGCGATCGAAACCCGCTATCATCGCTACGATGCGAAGGTCACGATCGTCGGGCTGGATACCCAGAGCACCAAAATCCACCAGCGCCTGTCAGGATATCTCTAAGTCATCCGGCGTTCGAAGACGGCTACCGTCGCGGACGCCAGCGTTGACAACCCGCACGCCTCTGTGATTAGACTCAATGCTAAGCAGGCTAACTTAAGGAAAGGATTGATGAAAATTACCGACGTGCGCGTGATTCTCGCGAACCGCTATATGTTTGTTGAGGTCACCACTGACGAGGGACTGACGGGCATTGGCGAATCCGGTGCCTGGGGCTTTCTCGATGCCTCCAAAGGGGCCGTTGAGGCATTGCGCACGTACCTGATTGGGCAAGATCCGCTGCGCATCGAACATCACTGGCAGTATATGTATCGCTGCTGGCATTTTCGTGGTGCCGCGATCATGGGTGCCATCAGCGCCATCGATATCGCCCTGTGGGATATCGCGGGCAAATATTACGACACGCCGGTTTATAACCTGCTGGGCGGCCGCTGCCGCGACAAGGCGCGCGTTTATGCCCACGCGGGAGGACGAACCACGGAAGAGACCATCGCCAATCTGAAAAAAGCCAAAGCAGACGGCTTTACCGCAATTGGTCATCTCACACCGTTTCTGGATGAGTCGCGCGATACGCCTTATTTCACCACCCACGCCAAAGAGATCGGTGAAGCTATCGAGCGCATCGGCCTCTATCGGGAAGCGGTCGGTAACGATGTCGACCTGTGTATTGAAGTCCATCGCCGCCTGAAGCCCGCCGATGCCGTGGTGTTCGCCCGCGGCATTGAGCCGTTTTATCCCTATTTTATTGAAGACCCGATCGGCGCAGACAACTTCGATTCGATGGCGGAAGTGGCCGACAAAATCAATATTCCTATCGCCACCGGTGAACGCCTGAATAACCCGCAGGAGTTCGCGATGCTGATTCGCCGCAACGCCGTCGCCTATGTGCGTCCTGACGTTTGCATGTGCGGCGGGATTACCGGTGCGAAAAAAGTGGCCGCATTGGCAGAGGCCAATGATCTGATGGTGGTGCCGCATAACCCGCTTAGCCCGGTGTCTACCGCCGCCTGTTTACAGATCGCCGTCAGCATCCCGAATTTTGCGCTGCTGGAGTATCCGGGAGATGACCAACCGGCGCTGTCGGAAAAATTTGGTGCGACGGGCGTCGAGAACGGCGTGCGGAAGAAAGACGTGGTGAAGAACACGTTCAAATGCGTGGATGGCTTTATGGAAATACCGACGCAGTCCGGCATCGGTATTGAACTGGCGGACGATCTGGAGAACCGCTTCCCCTATCGCCGTCGCGGCCTGAAAACCCGACTGCACGTTGACGGTTCCGTCGTCGATCAATAGCGGCGTATCGACAGGTCGTGGCGACCAGGCGTCGCGCCACGACCTGTCGTCATTTCACCTACTGCGTAGGATTAACCGCTTTCCGCCCTTCCCACTGCATCAACAGGCTTAACGCGGCAGGTAGTGCCAACAGGGTCAGCAGCGTCGCCACCATCAATCCGCCGATAATCGCGTACGCCATCGGCCCCCAAAACACCTGATGCGCAATCGGGATCATGCCAAGAATCGCCGCCAGCGCCGTCAGTATAATTGGGCGTGAACGATGGCTGGCCGCATTCACAATCGCCTCTGTCGCAGGCTGTCCGTTTTTCACATTCAGATCGACCTCGCCAATCAGAATAACGGCATTACGAATAATCATTCCCGCCAGTGCAATCGCCCCCAGCAGCGCCACAAACCCCATTGGCGTGCCGGTCGGCAGCATGGCGGCGACAATGCCGATCAGGCCGAACGGTGCGGTCAGGAAGGCCAATACCATGCGAGAAATGCGCTGGAGCTGAATCATCAACAGCACCAGCATCACTAACAGCGTCACTGGCAACACCGCATATACGGAGCCATTGCCTTTATCAGACTCCGCCGCCACGCCGCCTTCCGTGATGTGGTAACCAGCCGGTAACGCGGCACGATAGCGTTCAATCTCAGGTGCCAGCTTTTCAGATAGCGCAGGCGCCCGCACGCCCGGTGCGACATCCATTTGCACCGTAATGAACGGTTCACGCTGACGTCGCCAGATAATCGGATCGTCAACGCCGTACGCCACGGTAGCAATCTGCCCCAGCGGGACGGAACGCCCATCTGCAATCGGGATTTGCAAATTCGCGATCGTGGCAACGTCCCGGCGCTCCTGCGGCGTACCGCGAACGACCACATCCACCAGTCGATTGTCATCACGTACCGAGGTCAACGTTGAACCGGAGAATATCGCCGCCAGCATGCTAGCCACATCCTGCGAACTAATGCCAACTGCACGCGCTTCGGTCTGATTCAGCACCACGTTCACCGAACGTTCCGGCTCCCCCGCCGTCAGGTTGACCTCGCGCACATCGGTCTGGCTTCCCACCAGACTGGCAAGCCCTTGGGCAATATCACGGCCGCGATGAATATCCGGTCCCGCGACGCGATATTTAAGCGGCCAGCCCACTGGCGGCCCCAATTCCAATGCAGACACCCGCGTCACAATGTGATTGAAATCGCGCTCAAGCACCTGATTCAGTTTTGCTGCCAGCGCGTCTCGCGCCTCCAGACTTTTTGCCACCACCACCAGTTGCGCGATATTTTCGTGACTCAGCAACACATCCATCGGGAGATAAAAGCGCACCGCCCCCGACCCAACATAGGTGGAGAAATGGTCAACGTCCGGGTCATCTTTCAGAATGGCTTCCAGCCGTTTTGCCTGCGCTTCCGTCGCCGTCTGTGAGGCGTTCGCAGGCAGCGTCAGGCTGACCAGCAGTTCTGGCCTATCCGACGCGGGAAAAAACTCGCCCTCTAGTCGGGTAGCGCCAAACAGGGCAACAACCAGCAAGATCACCGCGATGAGTAACGTTATTCCCCGCTTTGCCAACGCCCGTTGCAACCACTGGCGATAAAAACGGCCCACTCGTCCCGGTTCGTTATGCTGGTGACGAAACGTTTTTGGCAATAGCCAGACACCGAGCAGCGGGGAAAAGAGAATTGCCACGATCCAGGAACTGAGCAAGGCGATCAGCACCACGACAAAGAGCGAAAAGCAGTATTCGCCCGCGCTTGATGAGGCAAACCCGACAGGAATAAACCCGGCAATCATCACCAGCGTCCCCGTCAGCATGGGGAAGGCTGTGCTTTCATACGCCCAGGCCGCCGCCCGTTTGCGATCCCAGCCCTCTTCCAGCCGCGACACCATCGCTTCCACCGTAATCATGGCGTCATCCACCAGCAGACCCAGCGAAATAATCAGCGCCCCGAGTGAGATGCGCTGTAAGCCAATACCGGTTATCTCCATGCCAATAAAGGTCATCGCCAATACAATCGGGATGGACGCGGCAACGACCAATCCGGCACGGCTGCCAAGAGAGACGAACGAGACCGCTAACACAATGGCAACGGCTTCCAGCAACACTTTGATAAAACCGCCGACCGCCCCTTTCACCACTTCTGATTGATCGGCCACGCGCGTCATGTCAATCCCATGCGGCAACTGCGTCGCAATCACGTTCATTTTATCGCGAATGGCCTGACCGAAATTGAGCATGTTACCGGTAGGTGCCATAGAGATTGCCAGCCCAATCGCTTTCTCGCCATTCACCCGAAACGTCGGCGACGGCGGTTCCGCCGTTTCACGGCTAATGGTGGCGATATCGGTCAGAGGAACAAATTTCCCACCGATGCGTAAGGTAATCTGTCGCAGGCTCTGCTCTGAGGTAAACGCCCCGCTGACGCGCACGGCGATCTTCTCATCATCGGTGCGAATAATGCCGGCGGGCGTGACCGCATTCTGCGCCTTGAGTGAATCAATCACCTGTTGCGGATCTAACCCCAGCCCAGCCAACCGTCGGGGCGAGAACGTCACCACAACCTGCTCTTCCTCCACGCCCAGCATGTCGACCTTACCGACATCCGGCACGCTCAGTAACACAGAGCGAATATCGTCAACCTTGTCGCGCAGTTCCCGTGGTGAAAATCCCTCGGCGGTGAAGCCGTAGATGGTGCCAAACGTATCATCAAACTCGTCATTCACGGCCGGTGGGCTGACGCCATCAGGCAACGAACTGGCGATATCGGTCATTTTCTTACGCACCGTATACCAGATATTCGGTACGGCGGAAGGCGGCGTATCATCGCGCAGGTTAACGAAAACCACCGATTCCCCGGCGCGGGTATAGCTCTCGACGTAATCGAGATACGGCGTTTCCTGTAATTTTTTCTCCAGCTTATCGGTGACGAAATTCACGGTATCGTTCACCGTGGCTCCCGGCCAGGCCGCAGACACCACGGCAGATTTGATGGTAAATGCCGGATCTTCGTTACGGGGCAAGCGTTGATAGCTCATCACGCCTGCCGCCATAATCACCAGCATCATAAACGCGACAAACTGCTGGTGCGCCAGCGCCCAGGCGGAGAGATTAAAGCGTGCGGCCGATTGCGGTTCTTGTGCCATTAGCGACGCCCCTCTTCATCCAGCCGAATTTTTTCATCCGGTCGCAGCTTACTGACGCCTGCGGTCACCACGCGGTCGCCTTGTTTCAGCCCCTCGGCGACGAAAATCGCCGTGTCGCTGTAGCGCGCGATGGTCACCGGTTGCAAACGCACGGTGTGGGCTTCTGCGTTCACGACATAAACCGCAGGTTTGTCCCCCTGACGCGTGAGCGCAGACGCGGGGAGTTCAATGACAGCCGTGTCGGATTGCTGTATTGCACCATTCACGCTGGCACCCAAGACCATCGCCGCCGGTGGCGAGGTTAAGGTGACTCTCATCCGGAAGGTTCGCGTAACGGGATCGGCCTGCGGACTGATATCGCGTACGCGCCCTTCTGCCTGAACGCTCGGTTCAGACAGCAGTGAAACGCGGATAACGCGCGAGGGCAGCGACGGATTGACCAGACGCTCCGGCACATCAAACACCGCATCGCGCCCGTCAAGCGAAGCCAGCCGGACCACCTCCTGCCCGGCACTGACCACCTGACCGGGGTTCACGCTGACCGTCGTGATCACCCCAACCTGCGCGGCCGTGAGCTGCGTATAGCTGAGGCGCTCCTGCGCGCCTTTGACGGTAGCCTGTGCACTTTCACGGCGGGAAACAGCGGCATCCCAATTTGCCTGTGCTTCATCAAGCTGTACCCGCGCAATTGCCCCACCCGGTGCCAACGTCTTCATACGGGAGAAATTGCTTTTCGCCAGCCGTTCTGCCGAGGCTGCGCTGGCTAAATCCGCCTGTGCGCTGCGCAACTGGTTTTCGCTGTCGCGCGCGTCGAGCGTCGCAATCACATCGCCGCGCTTCACGGATGCACCGACATCCATCAAACGATTAAGCACGCGTCCATCCAGACGGAAACCCAGAACCGTTTCTTCGTGCGGACGAATCTCTCCCGTCAACGACACAGGTTCACGATTCATCGCCGGCATGACGAGCTGCGTTTTCACCGGCCTGACAGGCGGCGGCACGGGCGCATCATCAGCGCTGTCGCAGCCGCTCAGGAACACGGCTGACAGCAGACAGAAGGCAAAACGGCTAACCATCATTACAACCTCTCAACAAATAGCATCAGAACGAATACAGAACGGCCAACGTGGCGCCAGTATCATTGCGTCGTTCCACAACCTGACTATCCGCCACCTTATCGGTGAGCCAGGTTGACGTCACCGCCACGTTAGTTGACCACGCGGGGCTAAATTGATGCGTCCAGTTCGCCCCCAGCGCATAGCCATAGACACCTTTGTCGGCACGATAGGCGGCCAAGCCAGAACGGCGGCTCTGCTGCGGCGTCACACCGTAATAGGTTTGGTTAAAGCGTGCATCCCCTATCAGCATGTCCGCCGACAGTGCCAGCACATCATCCTTTGCTGCTGATTGCCACACGGTACTCTTTGCCCCGACGCGATACTGATTACCGCGCGCACGCTCACTCAGTGCAAATTCGCCACTCACCTCCAGCGCCAGCCAGGGCGCAAACTGATACCCCGCCGTGACGGTGGTTGTTACCGATCCTTTAACCTTACCCATCCCTTTCAATCGATTTGAACCTGCACGCCACTGGCTGTTTTTGTCATCCCTTCCCATGTCGTAACCGATGGCGTGATCGAGATAAAAACCGGAAGGAGACTGGTATTGCCAGCCGATGCCGCGTGTGGAATCGAAATAGAGTGGGCCGCGCTGAACAGTCAGCACAGGCAGCGCGGTGGTTTGACGATTTTTGCTCCCCAAATAGCGCGGTGCATTCAGGACGGCGACACCCACGGTCACATCCGTGTGGTCACCCAAGAGCGAGGGCAATGATACTTCTGGCTCCGCGGCGAATGCCGCGCCAGATAGCGCGATAGCAGACAAGCTGGTGGATAAAATAATTTTTGTTATGTTCATACATCCCCTCTTTTACGCGGTAATCTTGCACCGTGACGTTTCCCGACAGGCGCAGCGTGATTGGTGTTGGCTTTTCAGCACCGTGGCGGATTATGCTGATGCATAGTCAAGAAACGCTGTGTGGTTTTTTAAGATTTCATCAAGAGGTTCGCGATGGCGGAAAAACGGGTATTGATTATTGAAGACGACATGGATGCAGCCAACGTGCTTGAGGCTTATCTGCGGCGCGATGGCTATCAAGTGTCGATTGCGTCTGATGGACAACGAGGCCTGCACATGGCGCTGACCAGCAAACCCGATTTGATTCTGCTGGATGTGATGCTGCCGAAGATGAACGGTTCCGAGGTGCTGTCCGCCCTGCGGCAGCGCAGCAATATTCCGGTAATTATGGTGACGGCCATCGGCGACGACCCGGAAAGAATTGGCGCGCTGCGTTACGGCGCGGATGATTATGTCGTCAAGCCCTATAACCCGCAGGAGGTGGTGGCGCGGGTGCAGGCCGTGTTGCGACGAACCGGTTACGCCATCCGGGAAGACGCCACCCTGACATTTGAAAATCTCTCGGTTGATCCGACCTCCGTGACGGCCAGTATTGCGGTATCGCCATCAGACTCCGTCGTTCTCGATCTGACGCCGACCGAGTTCAATATTCTAGTGACGCTGCTCAAAGCGCCGAACCGCGCCTTCACCCGTGGAGAATTGCTCGAAGCCTGTCTGCCGGAAAGCGAGGCGCTGGAACGTGTTGTGGATACCCACGTTCACAACCTCAGGAAGAAACTCAATCAGCACAACATCATCAATGTGCTCGTCACCGTCCGCTCCGTCGGCTATCGATTCCGGTGAGTATGATGAAAAAATCGATTTTTCTGTCAGAAACCATGTCGCTGTGGCGCTGGCTGTGTTTTCGCATTATTTCTCTGCTGCTTGCTGCCGTGATCATCATTGCGGGTCTGATGTGGCTGCGCTTTGCCATCTACAGTATCTATATTGAACAGCACATGCCGGACGCAGTACGCACGGAATTTCAGCAATTCACTGCACAAAAAGATTACGGTAACCCTCGCTATCAGGAGATCATCAATCAGTTCTATGGCCCAGAAGTCTTCGCTCCTAATATTGCCAACAGCGACTGGCTGGTGCTGGCGATCATGGTCCTTATCGCGTTGCCTACTATGGTGATTGTGATGCTGTGGCGAGCGCGTCCGCTGTCACAGCAATTTTCCAATATCGCCAACGCCGCACGCGACGTCGCACAGGGAAAATTCGATACCCGCACGCAGCGCGTCGAGCAGGCACCGATGGAGTTAATTACGCTGGCGGACGACTTTAACAACATGACGGCACAGCTGGAACGCTATGAGCGGGAACTTCGCGAATCCAGCGCAGCGTTAGCCCATGAACTGCGTACGCCGTTAAATGCGGCAATGGGCCGCGTTCAGGGCATGATGGATGACGTCTTCCCGCAGGATAAATCACAGCTGGCAATGGTCATCAAACAGCTCGAACAGCTCAATCACGTGATTCAGGATCTGCATTTTCTGTCACTGGCCAGAGCCGGACAACTGCAACTGGTGCATACTCCTTTCTACTTCGACGAGCTCATTACGGAGCGGCTGACCTGGTATCGACCCCAGTTAGAACAAGCCGGGTTTCAGACGCAGGTTGATATCGAACAGAGCGACTTTTGCCTTGCCGACCGCGAACGATTGGGACAGGTGTTCTCTATCCTGATTGAAAATGCCTTAAGCTACGCCAGCGACGGCCGCTATCTGGCGATTGAAGTGCGCGAAATAGCGGGACGAGAAAGCGCACCGTGCTGGCAGATTACCGTCACCGATCGCGGCCCGGGGATTGAGCCAGAATCACTGCCCCTGCTTTTCGACCGCTTCTGGCGTGCCGAGCATTCGCGCGGAAGGCACTCCGGCGGCAGCGGGCTGGGGCTTTCCATCGCGTCGGCCATTATCACCGCACATGGCGGCACGATTAAGGCTGAATCTCATGCGAAAAGTCATGCAGAACGAGGGGCGAACGGTGGATTGGTTATCATCATGACCCTGCCGCGTACGGCATGACAGAACGGCGTACCGTCGGCAATTGCCAATAACTAAAAAGCATAGCGAAATTATTGCTATGCCTTGTCGCAGAGGGAAAACACGGTAAATCGTGGCAATACTCATCGGCTACATGGCGAGACAAACAGAACAACCCCAGACGCCACGCGTTACAGCGGGGGCTGACCGCGTGCCAACGTGATTTCCCTCTCAATGAATCGTTATATTTATCTGGAATGAGATAAGGCGAAAAAAACTAATTTCGCTATAAGTATTTCGCTACTCTGCATGGGCGAAATATATCGCCTCGATTAAAACTCAACCATCAGGGTAATTATAATGAAACGTTCTCTTCACCAGGTATTCATGGCGATAACGCTGATTAGCGCCTCCTTTTTCAGCCAGGCCGCCGAAACACAAACGTCGACGTGGCAACATATCAAACAGACCGGTGAGTTACGCATCGGCGTGGCACAGGGCGAGCCCTGGTATTTTAAAAATCCTTCGACCGGAGAATGGGACGGCATCGGCTATAACATCGGCAAAGAGCTGGCAAAAGACCTCGGGGTAAAACTGGTGACGGTGGAAACCACGTGGGGCAACGCCATTGCCGCCTTACAAACCGGCCAGATCGATACCATGCTGGTGCTCGACCCGACGGAAGAACGGAAAAAAGCGGTCGATTTTCCTGAGCAGCCTTTCTTTTGGTATGCGCAAGGCGTGTTGATTCGCGATGGCATTACAGTGACCAACTGGGACGACCTCAATCGGGAAGATGTTAAAATCGGCGTCACGCTGGGTTCCAGCCCAGACCTGATTCTGACCAAACGCCTGCCCAAGGCACAGCTGGTGCGCTTCCCGAATATGGATGAAGGCGTAGCGGCGTTTTATGCCGGCCGCGTCGATGCCCTGTCTTACTTCCATCCGGCGCTGGCACTGCAACAGGCTAAAGTCGGCAAAGGTAATTTGATTCTGCCGAAGCCGATTATTGAAGTCAGCACCAGCGGAGCCATCCGTAAAGAAACCGACCAGACCTTCCATAACTTTCTAAATGACGAATTTGCCAAACTGTATAAATCCGGCAAGACGCAGCACTACTATGAGCAGGCGCTCAAATTGCGCGGCGTGGACGTCAGCAAAGTGCCATCGGTCATTAAAGAAGACTGGAAATAATTGGCATCGGATAACAGAACGGTCCTGAACGGATTCAGGACACACTTATTAGCGGGGTCAGCAGCGCGGCGACATCCTGACAGTGCTCAAGTTCGGATAACGCCGCCGTTGCCTCCGCAACATGTGTTGGGGCACGTCGGGACGATAGGTTCTCCGCAAATTTCGCCATGATGCGGCTTTCCGCTAACGGATGTTCCGCACACCCCAGCGGAAACGCAATGCGCTCACCGTTCACTACCTTTCCCTGCGTAACAACATCAACCTGCAACACCGGACGACGTTCCTGCGCCATAAGCTGGTCAAGCTCGGGCGACACCTCAACGTGAACCTTATCAGCCAGCGCTTGAAGCACCGGGTTGGCTAAGGTCTCATCGGCACTCCAGCGATGGCGCGGAATACGGTGGGCAAGACACGCCAGCGCAAATGGCAGGCTGAACTGTGCATCCGTTTCATTTTGCGGTCGCGTATCCATAAAATCAGCGGCCAGCCTCTGGCTTCCTTTGACCCGAATAACGTCGATGTCCTGCGGCAATAACGCCAATTCGTGCTGTAGGCGCTCGAAGGATTCCAGCGCAGTATGTATCCAGCGACAGGCCGGATACGCTTTGAAACTGGCGTGCTGAAGCGCCCATTGTTCTCCCAGGCCGGTAATCAATGCCGCTTCATCAAAGTGGTCAGATCCCATCATGCGCCAGAACCCGTGCTCGCCGGACAGCACATCTCTTGGGCCGATAATCCCGCCACGATGCAGTTCGACAGCACGGACGCCCGACTCCGCCGCAGGGGCGTTGTAATCTTTGAAGGAAACCAGCGGCCGCTGCTGCCAGTTGTATTTGTGTAAGCTGGGCAACGGCGTCAGCGACGCCGCCAGACCGATGGCGTTCTCTAGTCCTGCGGCATCACATCCCGTTAGCAATCCGTAAGCCACCGCCGCTCCGATGGATTCATGCTGACACACACCATAAACCTGCTGAAAACGCGCCGGACTCGGCTGCTGAGATTGAATGATCCGACCATTAATTTCATACGCCGCAGCTAGCGCACAGATCAGTGTTTCGCCGTCGATCGGACGCGTTCCTAATGCCGCCAGCGTGGCGGCAACCAGCGTAGCACCGGGGTGCCCCATGCCGCGCCCAGCAACTTCATAACCGTCGTCATAATCCAGCGCATTGATCGCCGCCGCATTCAAAAACGCCGCACCGATGGCGGCTAGCGGCGCTCCGCCATCCACTATTGGGCTGTTACCCGCCGCATAGTGCAGGCGGGAGACGCGTGCGCAGTCCCGTACCACCTGACTATGTGCGCCTGCAATGCCGCAGCCCAGGCTGTCGATAAAATGCAGCACGATTTTTCGTCTTAACGCCGCGGGAATGTCCTGAATCGTCAATCGATGAGCAAAGGTCGCGAGGCGCAACGTCAGAGGGAGTTCAGCAGCGTGAGACATCGGCATACCGCCATTCTTTTATAAATAAAAGGAATATTAACACCACGTTTTATTATTTATTTATCATTTTTTCGACCTGCTAAGATGCATCAGTTCTAACAAAATAAGAAACGTATTTCCTAATTATGCATTTTCCAGGGGCGCTATATTTATGTCGTATCAGTGGGATTTTTCCGCCATCTGGCCCTATCACCATCTGCTGCTGGAGGGGCTGTGGGGAACGATAAAGATCGGTGCCACCAGCATCCTGATCGGTATGGTGGCTGGTATGGTGCTCGCCGCCATGAAAATGTCTCCCCGTCGGCTCTTGCGCCTGCCCGCCGCAATATTGATTGGCTTTTATCGTAATACGCCCGCGCTGGTGCATTTTTTCTGGATTTACTACGCCCTGCCCGTCATTACGCCGTTAACGTTTTCGCCTTTCACCGCCGCTGTTATCGCGCTGTCCGCACAGTCCGGTGCCTTTTATGCCGAAGTCTACCGTGGCGCGATCTCTTCTATTCACACCGGGCAATGGGAAGGCGCAAAAGCGCTGGGGATGCCGAAATCGACCGCGCTGCGACGGGTTATTCTTCCGCAGGCGTTACGCCGGATGATCCCACCCTTTATTGAGCGCTCGTTTGAACTCATCAAATCCACGTCGCTGGCGTCATCACTGGCCTATAGCGAACTGCTTTATCAGGCGATGCAGATCAACAGCCAAACCTACCGACCGCTGGAAGTCTACAGTCTGGTGGCGGTGATGTATTTCACCCTGCTGCTGCTGATTAGCCTGTTCAGTCAACATATTGAGAAACGGCTGTCACTGGCAGACCGTCGACTCGCGTAAGGAACAGCATGCATTATCAATGGGATTTCTCGCTGGTCTGGCACAACATTCCCGTGCTGCTGAAAGGCCTTGGCGTCACGCTCGAACTCTGGCTGCTGGCCGGCGTGCTGGGAACCGCGTTGGGTCTGGTTCTCGGTCTGTTTCGCGTATTTGGCAAGCGCTGGCTGTCATTGCCTGCCAGATGCTTTGTCGAAATCTTCCGTAATACGCCAGTGCTGATCCAACTGATCTGGTTCTATTACGCCTTTCCGGTTCTGGTTGGTTTGCAGTTCAGCACCTTTGCCGCCGCCGCGCTGGCTCTTACGCTGTATAGCGCCGCGTACTGTACGGAAATTTTCCGTGCCGGGCTGCAATCCATCGACCACGGGCAGTGGGAAGGCGCAAAAGCGCTGGGCATGCGGCAGACGGTGATCCTGCGGCGCGTGGTTCTGCCGCAGGTATTACGCAACATGTTGCCCGCCCTCACCAACCGGATGATCGAACTGGCCAAGGTGACCTCGCTGGCCTCGATACTGGCCGTCAACGAACTGATGTATCAAGGGCGGCTGCTGAGCAGCACCTATTATCGTCCGCTGGAAATCCTGACGGTGGTCGCGCTGCTCTATTTCATTTTGATCTGGCCAGGGAGCTACCTTGCCGCACGACTTGAACGTCGTTTCCGTTCAACCCCCTAGTCTGACAGCGCCACAGGATTGCTATGCGTGAAGCTATTAGTTTGAATAAAAATCGTACTTTGAATGAAAACAGTACGTTGAATGAAAATAATCCGTTGAGTGGAAATGAAGCTCTGAAGGACGATATCGTCCTGCGCATTCGCGGGCTCCAGAAACGCTTCGGTGCCGTTGAGGTATTGAAAGGGATCGATCTCGATGTACGACGCGGCGAAAAAATTGCCATCATCGGCGGCAGCGGATCGGGAAAAAGCACCCTGCTGCGCTGCCTGAATTTTATGGAGATCCCCAGCACCGGCACCATTGAACTGGATGGCGTGGTACTGGGAAAAACCAACGCGCAAGGCCAGCGCGACTACCCGGAAAAGCAGCTGTGCGCCGTACGGGAACGCGTAGGCATGGTGTTTCAACAGTTCAATCTGTTTCCCCATATGACCGTGCTGGAGAATGTGCGTGAAGCGCTGCTGTCGGTGAAGAAAATGCCGAGGCATGACGCGGATATCATCGCCAAAGCACAGTTGGAAAAAGTTGGACTGAGCAACAAACAAGACGCCCGCCCCAGCAGCCTGTCCGGCGGTCAGCAGCAGCGAGTGGCGATTGCACGTGCGCTGGCGATGTCGCCAGAGATCATGCTGTTCGATGAACCGACATCGTCACTGGATCCAGAACTGGTAGGCGAAGTGCTGCACACCATCCGGGCATTAGCGGAGGAAGGCCGTACCCTTCTGCTAGTCACCCATGAACTGGGGTTTGCCTATCACTTCGCCGATCGCGTCGTGTTTATCGAGAACGGCGTGATCCATGAAATGGGCAGCGCCGAACAGGTGCTCAAAAACCCGCAGCAACCTCGCACGCAAGCCTTCCTTGCTCGCTTTGCCGAGCGCTCCTTTTAGCTCATCATTCACATTCAGGAACAGCACGATGCAACCCACATTATCCAGCCAGAGCAGTCAGGCTTATTTGCAAGATCCACGTAACAACGACGTACAGGTGTATGTAAATGGGGAATTTGTTCATCGCGATAACGCGGTGGTGTCGATTTTTGATTCCGGCTACGTGTGCGGCGACGGCGTTTGGGAAGGATTGCGTTTGGTTAACGGCCGCCTGATTGCGCTGGAGGCGCATCTCGATCGCCTGTTTGAGGGTGCCGCCACGATCCAGTTAGATATCGGCCATAGCCGAGAAGCGCTGACCGATATTCTCTACAAGACATTGGCCGTCAACGGCATGACCGATGGCGCGCATATCCGCCTGATGATTACCCGTGGGAAAAAGCATACCCCGAATCAGGATCCCCGCTTTATTATCGGCGGCGCAACGGTCGTGTGCGTGGCAGAGTATAAAGTCGTCGATACGGCGGCGAAAAAACGCGGACTAACGCTGTTTACCTCTACCTATCGCACCAGTACGCCAGACGTCTTCGATCTGCGGCTGAACTCACACAGTCGGCTCAATCTTATTCAGGCGCTGCTACAGGCGTTGCAGGCCGGTGCCGATGAGGCGCTGATGCTGGATCCACACGGTTTTGTCGCCAGCTGTAACTCCACCAACTTTTTTATCGTCCGTCGCGGTGAACTGTGGACATCGTCAGGCCACTACTGCTTCAACGGCATTACCCGTCAGACCATTATCAACCTTGCAGAGGCCAACGGGCTGAAGGTTAAGACTCAAGATTTTACGCTGGCAGACGCCCTTACCGCTGACGAAGCCTTCGTCACCGGCACGCTGGCGGGCATCACCCCGGTAAACGCGCTGGATGGCCGCCCGTTTAACCCCGAACACCGCCCGGTAACCGAACAGCTCAGCCGCTGGTATGAGGCGTATTTGCACGCGCAGTGATTGAGGCGCTAAGTTCAACAACGAATTGATTCAACGAAATATTAACCGTCAGAAACATTTCATGTAACCTAAGCGCCACTTTTTCAAAAGAGCAGGTCAGGGAATGAAAGCCGTAAAGTTACTGTTTGGCATCCTACTACTGAATATGGTCATAGGGGTCAGCACGGCTATCGCCGCCCCGGACGACACCGCACACCCTTTTTACGCGGGTAAAACGCTGGCGCATCCGATCATTTCGGGCGCACGCGACAGCAGCGCCCTTCTGGTTTTCATTCAGGAAAACCAGGTGGTCAAAGGCTATTATTGCTTCTGTAGCGAAGAGGATCAGAGTGTCGATCACCTTCCCCACCTGCTCGGTACCTTCCCCGATTCCACCATCGAATCCGTGTTTTATGCTGACGTGGACCAGGCTGGTCAAATCACGCTGGTGTTGAGTAAAAGCCAGGGCAAGTTCGCCCTGCGCGGTTGGCGTTACATTGAAGACGGCAGCTATATTCCGGTGCTGAGTTTACAGCCGGTTCTGGACAAGCTGGTTCGCGAGAATAAGGATCTCAATTCAACGCTGGTGAAACGCGCCCTCGGCAAGCTTCCGCCTTATGACTACAGCGCGCAGTACCCTAAGTTCGATAATCACGATTTCGATAACATCGACTTTACTCAGGGCAACGTTGTCGGCTGGTATCTTGACGATGGCACACCTTCTCATGCTGCGAAACAGCCAGCAGACAACGTCTACGCTTATAAAAAAACCTTTGCGGAAAAAGACGGTTTATTTCTCACCGTAACCTTCCGTCGCGTGGAAGATAGCGCAACGCCCGGATTTCGCGTGACAGCCATCAGTTGGCAAGCTGACCCGGCTAAATTCAGCGGCAGCGAGAATGGGCCTTATGTCTATTACTCGGCGCAGTATGGCTTAGTAAAAGGTTTTTTCCTACATGGCGTTCCTGACGGAAAATGGACCACCGTCGGCGAGAACTTCGGCAGTTCAGGTAGCTATATAGCGGGACAACAGCAAGGCCAGTGGACCATCAGCGATGGGCAAGAAACGGCAACGGGATTGATGAAAGACAATGAGCGTGAAGGCCGCTGGGAAATCACCGACGGCATGGATGGCAATACACCAGAGCTGGGTGGCTTCGATACTTACCTCAATGGCCAGCGTCATGGCCCCAGCGAGCGCCGTCTGGCGGGTGTACTGCGCTCGAAGGGCGATTATGTTGATGACCAGCCTGAAGGCATGTGGATCACCGAAAACGGCGAGGGCCCGTTTGTGAAAGGCGTGGCTAACGGTATGTGGAAACTAAAGACGGCTGACGGCGAGATCCAGCAGGTCGAACTGATCGCTGGCATAAAGCAGGGAGAACTGCGCTGGAGTGATGAGAAAGGCCGTCTGACACAAGTTATTCATTATAAAGATAATCTTCCTCATGGTTTTTACCAGAAGTTCAATGCTGCCGGAAAAATGGTTTATCAGGCTGACTATGTCATGGGCAAACTGGAGGGCCGTGAAGTCGAATATTATGACGATGGCACCACTCTGCGCGCCGATCGCGGCTACCGCAATGGCGAACTCGACGGCATGTATATCTATAATTTCCCCGACGGAAAACCGAAGTCCGTATCGACCTATGACCACGGTTATGAAGTCGGACTGATGCAGGAATTTACCGCCACTGGCGTCAAAATTACCGAACGCAATTACTGCCCTCTGTCGATGAGCGGTCGCGGCTACTGCGGTAAACAGCAAACCTTCAACCCTGACGGCACGCCGCTCACCGAGGCCGATTATCTGTTCAACCGCCAGCAAACCAATAATACCTGGTATGCGAACGGTCAGCGTCAGGATGAAACGCGTATCGGCACCGATGACAGCTACACCCAAATCAGCTATTACCCTAACGGCCAGATGCAATGCATTAGTCGCTCTCAGGGTTTCAAACCGTTGGTGGTCGATGGTAAAGAGTACAAAGATTATCAGGGCGCGCTGCGCCAGGGCGAAAGCGCCTGTTATTACCCCGATGGCAAAGTCAAAAGCAGCGGAATCTGGAAAGACGGCAGGCTGACCACAGGCTGTGAAACACGTTTCGATGAGAACGGAAAACAGACCGCCCCCGGCCCTAAAGGCTGCGTGATTCCGAAATGGGAGTATGAACAATGAGATCCCACACAGGAGAGGCGCTCAGTAATCGATGATTCTGCACGGGTATGCGGGTGATTCATATCCTTTCGAAAGTGGCTCCGCATTGAGTGAGGTTATATGGAGGCAGCTGCTTTCCATGACTCACTCAATGGGATAACGATAAGTCCCAACGTCTGCTCGGGGAAATTGAGTCGCCGGGGTTTATAGGTCGTTCAGCGGTATTGGTATTGTTCAGCGACTCACCCCGGATTTAAAATCTCGTAAGGGACGTCTGCTTTGGGCGAGGAGCGGAAGTTTTGACTGTAATTGAGATGTCTGAAAACACTAATATTAAAGTGTCGATCCTTAAGGGTAGTTATCATCACTCAAACTGCTGTTCACCTTCACGATCTTCCTGCTCTTCCTGGGTTCTTTGACGCTCAATCATAAGCATTAACTTCTCGTGGATTTTTTTGCACCGTTTAAAATGTCGTACCGATAGTGTTCAATGAGTTCACTGAAAGCGTCAGCCCGTGACTGCCATATGTTTGCAAGGTTGCCACTCCAGCTTGTGGGACTCGTTAACTCTGCAAAAGACTCAAGTTCCAAGGAACGTTCAGGTGCCGCCTCCAGGAGTTTGACAGCATTCATTTAATGGCTAATCATGTTGAAAACACACGGAATGTGTGAAATATTTGAGACTGGTGTGCAGGCAGAATTTTGAATTGTGTTTCGCAATTCTTGATTTCAAGGGCTCAAGCTCTCGCTGCTATGATTCTCATAGCAGAATTTGCTGGGAATACTGTAAAAGTGCGTAAGAGTGCCTGCACACCGCTATTCAAGGAGCAGTGATGACTACCCGCCTAGAAAAATTAAAAGCATGTAATTCCAAACCAGATTTCGCACGACTTTTAGGAATTGACCCGGTTTTTATGACCCGTGTCATATATATAAAAAATACTGATAATCTATATTCACAGTTCGCTATTAAAAAAAAGAATGGTTCTGATAGAATCATATCAGCCCCAGACTCCGAGCTCAAAGAAATACAAAGCAAGCTTTCCGATTTACTACAAGACTGTTTAAATAACCTCCGAGAAAATTTAAAAGAAGATAATCATTTCTCTCATGGGTTTGAGCGCAACCGCAGCATTATTACAAATGCAGAAAAGCATAAGTCAAAGAAGTGGGTTCTTAATATAGATCTTTTTAATTTCTTTGATGAATTTAATTTTGGAAGGGTTAGGGGTTACTTTCTAAAAAATAATAACTTTTCTCTCAACACAGAGCTTTCCACATTAATAGCAAAAATCGCATGTCATCAGGATAAGTTACCTCAAGGTAGCCCCTGCTCCCCCGTAATAACCAACTTAATCCTAGTTTCTTTAGACAGGCGGCTAAGTAATTTATGTAATAGCGTTGGCTGCACATATACACGATATGCTGATGATATAACAATCTCAACTAATAAAAAAGAGTTCCCTAAGGGGATTATCAGAGACCAAGATGAAAAATCCATTACCTTAAATAACAAATTTCTTAAGGAAATAACATCTTCAGGCTTTAAAATTAATCATAACAAATTAAGACTTCTCGACAAAAAAAACCGCCAAGAGGTTACAGGATTAACTGTCAATCGGTTTGTAAATGTAGATAAAAAATATGCAAAAACAGTTCGTGCAATGGCACATAGTCTATTTAAAAAAGGGGGATATACATTAATAGACAAAAAAATACGCAAAGAAAGAGCTGGCACTATCAATGAGTTAGGCGGCATGTTGAGCTTTATTGATTTTGTAGATAAATACAACAACAGATTACCGCACGCGCTCAAATCCCAACATAACAAGCGTGAAAAAGTATATTCGGATTTTCTTTATTATTCTGCTTTTTGGGCAAATACAAAGCCAACAATCTTGACTGAGGGAAAAACAGATATTACGTACCTGAGGGTAGCTTTGGATGCGTTATCAGAAAACCATCCCAATCTAATTGGGAATAAGAAACTAGGCAATAAAACAGTACGAGATTATGGGATTAAATTCTTCAAAAACACATCTAAAACAAAATATCTTTTAAACTTAGACGGAGGAGCTCCACATCTCAAAGACTTCATTGTTGGCTTTGAAAAAAAGACAGATGCGTTTAAAGTAATCGCCAATCAAAAGCCTGTGATTGTTATTTTAGACAATGATTCAGGCAGTGCTGGTGCTAATGGAATCTTCCAAACTTTAATTGGAAAATCTTTCCCTAACATTACTCTTACAAGAGATGAACTAAGAAACCAGAAGTGGACGTGGGTTACAAAAAACTTATATATAATTTTCACCCCTCTCAATGGATTAAAAGATAGTTCTATGGAAGATCTTTTCCACAGTTCAGTATTGCAAACAACGCTTGGTGGTAAAGTATTTAACCGAACTAATGCCAAATGCAAGGATAATGAATACGGCAAAGAATTTTTTGCTACAGGTGTTGTGTTAAAAAAGCGTAAAGCAATCGACTTTTCAAATTTTAATTATATTTTTGAATCGATTTCAGAAATAATTGAACATAATAATTCCAGAAAAAATAATTAAAGTTAATATTAAGCAACATTCATTAGATTGCCAATTATAATAACTAGTAGTTTCTACTTGAAGCAACTGTAACTGAGTGTGCAAACACTCAAAAATCCTCCTGGCGGCGATGGTGGGCGACAACTTTTGACAACTCACTCTCTTCACCAACTGACAGACCTGTTCTCGATTGATTAACTCACAGCACTTAGCAGTCAGGTAAAAGGACCGCTCCGTCAGTTAAGAGCGAAAAGCGAAAACTTGTATCCCCAGTGAGTGAATCTATTAAGTAGAAACCGTCAAAGCCAGATTAGAACTCGCTTGGGGTTGTGCCCATCACTGAACGAAATGCAGCAGAAAACGCGGCAGGACAGGAAAAACCGAGTTGGTAGGCGATCTGTTTAACGGATACACCATTAGAGAGAGAAGGTCTAATGATGTATATATTCTGGCTCTCTGTTTCCACATTCTGAAGCTGAAACCTGTGTCACGTAAAAATGGCGGGGAAAAGTACGTTCCGACATATTCGCAATGTCGGCCATGTCAATTAAGGTCGCCTCCCACCGATGGCTGAGCATTAGTTCTCTTGCCGCACGAAATAAACGTTCGTCACGTGGCATAGGGAGTTCCGCAGGCACGGATGGCATCATTAGTGAGAGAAATATATGCCGTCATGTTTAGGTTGAGAAAAAGCCCCCGGCTGAGACAGTTGTCGGGGGCTTAGCGGAAGAAAATGTAGAACTTTACAGACCCAGCTCCGACAGACCTGGATGATCATCCGGACGACGACCCAGCGGCCAGTGGAACTTGCGTTCACTCTCTTTAATCGGCATGTCGTTGATACAGGCGAAGCGACGGTGCATCAGGCCATCTGCTTCAAATTCCCAGTTTTCATTGCCATAAGAGCGGAACCAGTTACCCAAGTCATCATGCCATTCATAGGCGTACCGCACGGCAATGCGATTGTCAGTAAACGCCCACAACTCTTTAATCAGACGATACTCAAGTTCTTTTTTCCACTTCCGCGTGAGGAAACCTTTGGCTTCTTCACGATTAGTTGCAAACTCGGCGCGATTACGCCATTTGGTGTCCAGCGTGTAGGCCAGCGATACCTTTTCGGCATCTCGGCTGTTCCAGCCATCTTCAGCGAGTCGCACCTTCTCAATCGCCGTTTCGCGAGTGAAAGGAGGAAGTGGCGGGCGAGTCTGTTTATCGGACATGGTAGAGCCTCCAGAAAATTTGGATATCCCCGTAATACTTCAAGCTGCATGTGCGTTGGCTGCGTTCACTCACCCGAATCACTTACCTGAGTAAGCTCATCGGGATTCACTCTCTTGCCGCGTTACGAGGCGCATAAATGAGCCTCGCCCTACGGGCCAACGCCTTGCGTTGTTCAAAACGCTAACGTTTTGTCCTGCAACTCGAATTATTTGGGGTATATATCAGTAGAACGGGATTTTTTGAAACTCAGGCCTTAGTGAGAGGCCTGCTTCAACAACAGTTGCGCCACTTCTCTTGCGCTATCGGCCGCGCTGTCATCGCCCATCACGTGTGACATGGTGATAGCGCCCTCCATCAGAATCAGCAACTGTTTGGCCAAGGCTGACGGTTGCTCGATGTTTAATTGCCCGGTGAGTTCCAGCGTGTAATCCAGCAATTTTTGTTTATGAAGCTTTGCGATCTGGCGAACGGGATCGGCAGGGTCACCCACTTCTCCAGCCGTGTTAATAAAAGCACAACCACGAAAGCCATCTGACTCAAACCAGCCTTTGAGTACAGTGAACATATTCAGGATGCGTTCCTGAGGGGTAGTGCCTTTATCACATTCAGTTCTGAACCAGTGCATCCAGCGTTCATCACGTGCATTCAACGCGGCGGCTGCCACGTCATCCTTGGTCGCGAAATAGCGATAAATACTTTTCCTTGCGACGCCAGAGGTCTTAACCAGAAGGTCCATGCCTGTGGCATGAATGCCGTTCTGATAGATAAGTTGCTCGGCGGTCGCCAGGATTTTTTCTCGGGTATCGTTCGGCTTTTTGTTCATGAATTAATGGTGGAACGATCGTTCTACCTAGTCAAGCGTCAGCCTGAAAACATTTTTCAGAAAATGAAGAAGCGAAGTCCGTGCGGGAGAGCGCCCTGCCCCTCTAAATAGATAGGCAGTGACATGAGAACGTCCGCGTCTGGCAGAGCTATCGCTTAAAGGTGATGCCAGCCCCTCTCAAATATGAAAACACTACTTCCATTTTAGGCTCTACACCAAGCCATAACAGGAAGCTAGAATATAACCACTTTCAATAAATAACGGACTTATTGTTATGTAAATAACGCAAATACAATAAGTTACCATTTTTATGGCGTTAATATCCTTTTGAAAACCCACGTAGGATCTTTTCAAATGCATTACCAAATGTGAAAGGGTTTACGTTGTGATTGTTGTACCAACTGATAGTGACGCGAAATTGAATGAAGAATCACAACATCTCGCCCAAGCACCAGTCCGGAGGGCTTTGCACAAAAATCCTGCAAGCATGGCAAGCGCTGGCGCAGCTTCCCCTGGAACTAACGGTTTATCCAAGCCAGCTGACTCGCAAGCACTTTTGGTCTGAACAGGAAATTTATCTAGAATGAATCAATTAGTAACAGCCTACCTGAATCGCCTTGGCCTTGATGCCGAGACACCCTCCCTACAGGCACTGACCCGAATTCATCGAGCTCATGTTGAACGGATACCTTACGAAACCTTCTGGATCCACCTCAAAGAAGGATGGGGGATTGATCCACTTGAAAGTTTCAGAAGAGCAGCGACCACGCGGCGAGGCGGTTACTGTTTTCAGTTGAATGGCGGCTTATACACATTACTCACTCAGCTTGGTTATCGTGTGAGTCTCAACCCTGCAAACGTCCATGGTGTTGAAGGCCCTGAACGGATTAAGCTGGAGAATCATGTCGCCATTATCGCTGAGGGGATGCCGAGTGAAAGCAACCCTAATGGCCGATGGTGGGTTGATATCGGTCTCGGCGACGCGCTGCATGAACAAATGCCTCTTATAAATGCAACCGTCCACCAGGGATTAATGAAGTTTGGAATGGAGGCCGTTGGCGAGGATGGCGTGGGTGACTGGCATCTCACTGCCGATCCATCTTGCTGGATTGCAGGTGTAAGTATGGCTGATGCGCCTACTGATATGGGGAATTTATCAGACCGCCATCACTTTAATGTGTTTTCGCCAGAGTCTGGTTATGCCAAAGTTGTCACTGCGCAACTTCGACAGCCTAACGGTAAAACGGTAATGCGGGGCTGTGTTCTTACCAAAACTGACGGCAACATCGTGACCACGCAGACTTCCGCGTCGCTACCGGAATGGCTGGACGTGCTGAGGGAAGAGTTTGGCCTGACTTTTGACCATGTTTCCGATGAATCACTCAAAACATTGTGGTCCAGAGTACAGAAGATCCATGAGGAATGGCTTCAGTCCCGTGATAAGGGGTAAAGCCGTAATCTGTTCGTTGAACCTGATACTTTAACACCCTAAATCGGTATTGCATCTGGCGGAAAGCTGAAGTGCTAAGGAGTTGGTGTATGCCACCTGTGAGCGACGATGTGGTCGGCCACAGGTGGCCGGAGCGGCATTCTTGAACGTCGTCGTCGACATTTGCTTAGTAGACCTATCATCAGCGCTGAGCAATCTGTCGGTGTGGTATCTCGCTTCGGATCTGAGGTGGACTGTCAGTATGAAAGACTGTGGCCCGTCACGAATTATTTGAAAACGTTATGAATCGAGTGGCAGGCTGCGGTGAGCAAAGAGTGGACGTAATGCCTTATTGATACCAGCCGCAGGCTTTAGCTATTCCGAAGCAGCACTGATAGCACGATTTTACATCAAGTGATAAGGTCAGGTTTCCCATAACCTTATGAGCAGGTACGTACGTGAGCATTTCAGAGAAGCATGAGTGGCATAAGGATAATTATCTGGTGAGTACAGACAGGGAAAAACTGGATGTACAGGCTATCCATCGCTATCTGACGAGGTCAACTTGGGCTAAAGGGATTGATCTGTCCATTGTAGGCGCATCAATAGAAAACAGTCTTAATTTCGGCGTTTACCATGATAAAACCCAGATAGGTTTCGCGCGTTTGATAACAGATTACGCTACATTCGCTTATCTTTGTGATGTTTATATTCTTGAGGAATATCAGGGAGAGGGGCTGGGAAGATGGATGATGCAATGCATACATCATCATCCCGTCTTTGAGCAGCTTCGCAGAATCATGTTGTTTACAACAACAGCTCCCTGGCTCTATCAAAAATTTGGGTACGAACCCGTTAATCGGGAAAACTATGCATGGAGTATCACCCGGCCTGATATTTATACCAATGTAAAAAATCCCGGCTGACCTACGCTCATATTCATTTCCAGGCTGGCCAGTTTACTCCTGAGTTTGCAGTGTCCGCATCTGGCATGAAGCTGCCTGCTGTAGGACTCACAATGGAAACCGGAACCTTGCACTGCAATCATGATGAAGTCTGCCGTTAAATTTCTGTCTGAGCGACGACAAGCTCATGAAAGTCAATATGTACGGTCCTTGCTAAACTAGGTTGGTGTCATTTAAGGGATACAGCCTAAGATTGACTAAATTTTACTAATGATTCAGATATGTCCGTTATCTCAGGCTCATTTGATTGAGTTGTAAACTTTGAATGCGGGATTTTTTTCAAAAATTTCAGCAACAAAATCCATGAACACAATCGCCCGTTTTGGTAAAAGTCGATTAGCAACATAAACGGCTTGAATGGGAACGGGCGGTGCAGTGTAGTCAGTCAGTAATAGCTGTAAGTTGCCATTTTCCAGTCCCTCCTCGAACAGCCATTCTGGGCCTTGTGCGATCCCAACCCCTGCATTAACAAACTTCTGTACTGCTTCCGGTGAATTGACCCTGAGCCGACCAGAAACAGGGACATTGATATCCTGAAATCTCCAGGTAGCTCCTGTTGTTAGCAAGGTATAGATCAAACAATCATGTTTTTTTAAATCTTCTGGAGTGTTAGGGGTTCCGTGTTTAGCTAAATACTGGTTACTGGCAACACAGACTCGCTCATACATGCCAAGTCTGCGGGCACGCATAGCACTGTCCTCCAGGTGTCCAATACGGATTGCCAGTTCAACCCCTTCATCAACGAGATTGATATAGCGGTCATTAATCTGTAGCTCGAGTGTTAGCTCAGGGTAGCGTTCTAAAAAATCTGGGATGTGCGGGACTAAGAATGTGTGAGCTAATGCTGTGGGGCAAGCAACGCGTAATAGCCCTGTGGGTGTAACATTTTCTCTGAAAGAAGACTCTGACTCTTCAACGGCTTCCAGAATACGCCTTGCTTCCAAATAATAACGTTCTCCTTCAGGAGTTAGGGAAAGCTTGCGGGTTGATCTGTGAAGTAATCTGGTCTGCAAATGCTCTTCGAGGGTGGCAACATGGCGACTCACGTTCGGTTGCCCTAAGCCTAAATCCCTACCGGCTGCGGAAAAGCTGCCTGTTTCAGCGGTACGGACAAAGCATGTCATCAAAAGTAATCTGTCCATCCTAAAACCTATTTATGCTTTTAAAGCATGAAACATATTTAAAAATACAATCTTATCACCATATGCGCATGAACTTATAGTGGCTATCAAATCGGTCATTCGCCGATTCCTTGATAACACGATTTGGAGATTTGAAATGTCTAGACTACAAGGTAAACGCGCACTGATTACGGGTGGTACAAGTGGTATTGGTCTTGAAACAGCGAAGCTGTTTGTTGCAGAAGGTGCACGCGTAATTGTTACTGGTGTTAACCCTGATTCTATCGCAAAGGCGAAAGTAGAACTGGGTAATGATGTGTTAGTCGTGAGCGCGGATTCCGCTGATGTGAATGCGCAGAAAGCTCTGGCTCAAACGGTTAAAGAACACTTTGGTGAACTGGATATCGCTTTCCTGAATGCGGGTATATCAATGTATATGCCAATCGAGGTATGGACAGAAGAGACGTTCGACCGCATTTATGATATCAACGTTAAAGGTCCTTATTTCCTAATGCAGGCACTGCTACCCGTGTTCGCAAGCTCGGCATCCGTGGTTTTTAATACCTCAGTCAATGCTCACACCGGCCCCGTGAACTCTTCCGTTTATGGCTCAACCAAAGCGGCATTGCTGAACCTGTCAAAAACACTTTCTAATGAATTACTTTCTCGTGGAATTCGTATCAACGCAGTGAGCCCAGGCCCAGTTGACACACCGCTTTACGATAAGGCGGGGATTCCAGTGGAATACCATGATCAAGTGATGAAAGATATCATTGCAACCATCCCAGCGGGTCGTTTTGGTAAGCCTCAAGAAGTCGCGCAAGCGGTGCTTTATTTCGCATCTGATGAGTCTGCCTGGACCGTAGGTTCAGAAATCATCATTGACGGCGGCGTTTCAATCTAAGTCATCTAAATAAGCGATATTGTTCTTCAAGCTCGCCACCTTGCTATGGCGGCGGGCTTTTATTTTATCTGGAGTTTGAAATGCCTAACCATAACCTAACACTTATTAGCCACCCACTCTGTCCCTTTGTACAGCGTTCAGCAATCGTGTTGCTCGAAAAAAATGTGCCATTTGAACGCATAAATGTAGACCTATCAGCGAAACCTGATTGGTTTCTAGCCCTGTCACCGACTGGCAAGGTGCCAGTACTGAAAGTGCATCAAGCAAACGGCGAAGATGCCATTATTTTCGAAAGTATGGTGATCTGCGAGTACCTCAATGAAACACAAGACGGTGCTTCAATGTACGCAGACGATGCATTAATACGTGCTACACAGCGCGGATGGATCGAATTCGCTACGGCGATACTTGGTAATGCATGGCAATTTTTAAATGCCACAGATCAAGCTGTGGCTGACAACAAACGTGCGTCGTTCCGTAACCAGCTTGAACGTATTGAAGCTGAGTTGGGCTCGGGGCCTTATTTCTCGGGTGCTAACTTCAGTATGGTAGATGCGGTATACGCTCCGATTTTCCGTTACTTCTCAATCATCGATGCCTCAGTATCTGAGTCGATTTTTGAAGGACTACCGCGTGTTTCTGCATGGAAAGCATTACTTGCAAAAAGGGAAAGCGTAAAAGCTGCCGTACCAGCAGATTATGCACAACTTTTCCAAAATCATCTTCGTCAGCATTCAGCCATTCTCGCCGCTTGAAGATATTAACTGGGCAACCGTTGTGTACATATAAATTCAGCAAGTTGCCCCCGCCAGAAAATTATTTTCTATGCAGAGACTGCCAAAGTTTTAGGATGTAATATTGGGTAAGTAGATAAATAAGCACAAAGCAGTCTGTCGGATTAGGGATGATTCAGAGCAACGAAGGTGTCAGCTCAGATCTAAGACATCTGGAGCGCACCACTGACGGTTCGGAAGGCGGGTCTGGGCATAGAAGGAACCACATTAGCGGCATCATTCATGCAAAATACAGGGTTTTAGGGCGCCGGCGATTGGCGCCCTCAGTCGGGTGTGGCATCAGTGCTACAGAAAAATGGCTCTGTTTATCACCACGAAACCCGACTATTTCTTATATTAGAATGCGTATAACTGTCACAGAGATATTGACCCGCCATGACAGGGATTAATAGCGCTCCAGCCAGTGGGCGTAAGGCGCTGGCAGCGTCCACGAGGCGCGTTCGACGCCCAGTTCGCGGGCGGCATGATAGCTCCAATGCGGGTTCGCCAGATGCGCTTTACCCACCATCACCAGATCCAACTGACCCGATGCCACAGCCTGCTCAGCCAGTTCCGGCGTACCGAAGCCCCAGGCGGAAGAGACAGGAAGATCGGCCTGTTCACGCACCTGTTTAGCAATCGGTCCCATAAAAGCAGGAGCCCACGGCACATTCGCTGCCGGTGTAGAGAAACCAATGCTGACGCTCAGCATATCCAGCCCTGCGGCTTTAAAGCGACGCGTCAGTTCAATGGATTCCTGCAAGGTTTCTTCATCACGACCGTCAAACTCAATCACGCCGAAACGGGCGGTCAGCGGCAGATGTTGCGGCCACACGTCACGAACGGCAGCCAGCGTTTCCAGCAGAAAACGGCTACGGTTGTCAAAACTGCCGCCGTATTGATCGTTACGCTTGTTGGAGTGAACGGAGAAGAAACTCTGTGCCAGATAGCCGTGAGCAAAGTGCAGCTCCAGCCATTCAAACCCGGCTTCCAGCGCGCGGCGAGCCGCAGCGACAAAATCATCACGAACGCGGGCGATATCTTCCAGCGTCATTTCCTGCGGCTGCTTCGACAGATTCGCGCCGAAAGCCTCTGCGGAAGGAGCAATAGTCTGCCAGCCGCGTGAGTCGCCAGCGGGGATATGATCGTCGCCTTCCCAGGGAATATTGGCGCTGGCTTTGCGTCCAGCGTGTGCAATCTGAATTCCCGGCACGGAGCCTGCATCCTTAATGGATTTAGCAACCTTGGCAAACGCCTGCGCCTGCTCATCGTTCCAGATACCCGCACAGTGCGGCGTGATGCGACCTTCGGGCGCGACCGCCGTCGCTTCCACGATAACCAGCCCGGCACCACCACGCGCCAGAGAAGCATAATGCACCTGATGCCACTCGTTGATCAGGCCATCATTCGCGGAATAGGTACACATCGGTGGAACGGCGATGCGGTTGCGTAACGTAATGTCTTTCAGTTTGAAGGGTTGAAACAGTGCGGACATAATATTTTCCTACCTTGTCAGGTTACTTCGATATTTCGATATTATTCGAATAATAGATTTTAGACAACCCTGACGCTATAATTCGCCCATGAGACCTTTTAAGCACCCTACCCCCGATGAGTTTACGCTTGAGCGCGTCCTGTACGCCCTGAGCGATCCCCTGCGCATGGAAATCGTCCGCCATCTGGCTATGCAGGGCGAAGCAACATGCAGCGAGCTTGACGGCGGTCGCCCAAAATCCAGCGTGTCGCACCATTTTCGCGTCTTGCGTGACTCGGGTCTGCTGCATACCACCAACATCGGCACCACGCACATCAACCGACTGCGCCGCAGCGACATGCAACAGCGCTTCCCCGGCCTGCTCGACGCCATTCTGTCTCAACCCGCCGAGTAAAATAATCACGTCAATGGCGGCTTTCCGCCATTGCACATTCCCCCTCCATTCCGCATGCTCCGCTATTCCAATATTGCTGCTTTGCTTTGCATTTCTATGAATATAGAAACATACGATAGTGAAGATGAAGTTTCACTAATTCCACGATCGTTTCTGCATTTCTCCGCCGTTCCCTTTATACTGTGCGTTTTGTACGAAGACGAACGGCGAGACCCCCTCCGTAATGATGAACAACGATGTCCTGCGCAGCGTGCGCTATATGCTGAATTTCAATAATGACCACCTGCTGAAGATCCTGGCGCTGGTGGAGATGACCGTCCCCCCCCAGCAGTTGGCGAGCTACGTCAAAAAAGAGGGAGAGGAAGGCTATCAGCCTTGCCCGGACATCGTGATGAGTTATTTCCTGAACGGGCTGATTCTGCAAAAACGCGGTCAAGATGAAAACCAGCCTGCACCGCAGTTTGAGCGCAAGATGACCAACAATATTATTCTGAAAAAGCTGCGTGTCGCGTTTTCACTAAAAACGGATGATATTCAGGCGATCCTGCTGGCACAAAATTTTCGCATTTCAGTGCCGGAAGTCACCGCGATGATGCGCGCGCCTGACCATAAAAACTATCGCACCTGCGGCGATCAGGTGATCCGCTACTTCCTGAAAGGGCTGACGGCACGAGTACGCAAAGGCTAAAAGCGCCGTTAACGAAAGACGTGGGCGTTGCCTGACGGACCTTTTCTTGTAAAGGCATCAGCAACGCTCGGTTTTTAGGACGGTATTGTTTAGTGCGATATCGTTTAGGACGGTATCAATGCTGTGTGTCATGCAAGATGGCCGCGACCAGTTGCTCCAGCTCTTCTTCCTCAAGCTGAGTGACCTGCTGCACGCTGTTCTTATCCATTCCCGTTAGCAATAAATTACGGGCAATTTGTCTGGCACTGTTTTTCATCCCTTGTTCAATGCCCTGCTCCAATCCTTGCTGAATACCGCGTTGGATGCCTTCCTCGAATCCCATTTTTTTCAATTGTTCGGCGATCGTCATAATGTCCTCCTGACCGGTTGATAGCGGTGCAGCCAGTGCGTCAATGAAATCTGCGGGCTTGGATGTGTTTCCCGCTTGTGCAATATAAAATAACAGCGCCCGACGCTGCGTCAGCGGCACCGACCAGCGTTCAAATAGTAACCCAATCTCCCGCGCCAACTCCAGCATATCACGGGTACGAATATGCTTCTGTACCAGTTCCAGTAACGCCATACGTCGGTGTGTGCGAATTTCATCGTCTGGCATGACAGTTAAATCCACCAACGGGAAAGGCTGTTCATACAGCGCTTTTGCCAGTACAGGATCGGCGAAACTGTCCAGCCAGCGGAGGCTGTAAGGATAAGGACGCGCTCTGCCATGGTAAAACAGCAGCGGCACCACCAGCGGTAAGCGATCGTGTCCCTGATCCAGATGCTGCTGCATGGCAGCCAGACAATAGCGCAGCAGCCGGAAAGCCATCTGCTTTTCCGGGCGGCTTTGGTGTTCAATCACACAGTAAATATACCCTTTGCCTGCGGTGGTACGTAGCGAGTACAACACGTCCGATATCCGCGCACGCAGCCTTTCATCAATAAACGACGCGGATTCCAATTGCAGCGTGCTGAAATCACATCGTTTGCGGATTTCATCCGGCAGATGAATAGTCAGAAAATCCCGTGCGACCGCGATGTCGCTGAGAAACTGTTTGAAGATCGCATCATGCGATGGCATCTCGTCCCCTTCCCTGTAGACCATGACTAAAAATTCAGTAGGGAGAGTAACGATGGTGCGATAACAAAACAGGAAACAGCGTAGAAAGTGGAAAGCGCCTCGAAGAAAACCGCTTTATTTCGAGGCGCTGACTGTAGGCAGGGAGCCGTTGCTGTCAGGCGGCTTCATGTTTTTCCATCGTCAACCGCGTTGGGGCTGCGTCGACCTGCAGCGCCGGATGACGGCAGAAGCGGACAACATCACCGACCACCAGCAGGCTAGGCGACTGTGGCTGATAGCGTGCCAGCAATGCCGGTAAGGTTGCCAGTGTTGCGGTTAATAGCCGCTGATCCGGCTGGGTGCCGCGTTCGATAATCGCGACGGGCGTCTGAGCGGACAGACCGTGTTCGATCAGGCGCTGGCATAATCGACTGCTGTGGCTCAGTCCCAGATAGAACACTAGCGTTTGTTGACTGTCTGCTAGCGTTGGCCAATCTAATTGCGGCTCGCCATCGCGTGAATGACCGGTTACGAAGCGGACCGACTGAGCACAGGCCCGGTGCGTCAGCGGTAGCCCCACAGCTGCCGCACAGCCTGTCGCAGCGGTAATACCGGGCACGACGTGGCAGACGATTCCAGCCTGTTGGGCATAATCCATCTCTTCACCGCCGCGGCCAAAAATAAACGGATCGCCGCCTTTCAGACGGATCACACGCTGCTCGGCCTGCGCCAACTCGACCAACAGCTGATTGATTTTTTCCTGTGACAGACGGTGACAGCCGCGCATTTTTCCGACGTCGATACACAGCGCCTGTTCAGGCACCAAATCCATAATCTCCGCCGACACCAGCCGATCGTAGACCACCACATCCGCCTGCTGGATTGCCCGCAACGCCTTCAGCGTCAGCAGTTCTACGTCACCCGGCCCTGCGCCCACTAGCCAGATTTCACCGCCGAGTACAGGCTGACGCCGTTGGCCCTTCGCCAATATTGATTGTGTTGTCATCATGTCACACCTCATTACGCCGTGGCGCTCAACCTGCTTTTTTCAATTCATTGACCGTTATCGGCACATGCTGGCTCAATAACGCTTTCAGTTCGGGGATACAGGAACCGCAGTTGGTGCCACATTTCAGCGTGCCGCCTAACGCTGCTACGCTGTGGCAACCTTTACGAATCGCGCCGACGATGATCGCTTCGCCAACGCTATAGCAACTGCAAATCGTTGCCCCTTGCGTCACCTGTCCCTGCGGCGCCTGACCCGCCAGCAGCGCGTGGCGCTCGTGCGGGAGCTGCGGTGGAGTGATAAACGCCTGACGCACCGCATCGCTGTCGATACGCAGCGCCCGTGCACTGACATAGCAGGCCATCACCACGCGACCATCGCGCCAGCCAATCAGATGAAATACACCGTTGCCCTGCGCAACCTGACACTGCATGTTTTCCAACCCATAATGCTCGGTCAGCCATGCCTGCCAATCGTCTACCGGCACGCGGTCGGCAAACAGATACTGCGTCACGCCCTCATGAGGCACTTTGCTCCAGTAGGTGGCGGGCGGCGGCAGAACGTCATGTTCTGCGGGTAACGTTAATGGTGCAGTCGGCGGCTCGTCAGCAAAAAACAGCGTTGCCTGCCAAGCGGTATGCCAGGGTTGGATACGCACCCGGCTGTGCTTGCTTTCCGGCTGCCCGGAATACGGGTCGGTAATCGGCGCGACTAAACTGTCAGCCCGTGCCTGAGCGCTGAACTGCTGATTCCAGTGCATCGGTACAAACACGCTGCCGCGTGCCTGTCCGGCGTCGAGTCGCGCCCGCGCCAGCATCCAGCCGTGTACCGACGACAAGCGCACCAAGTCGCCCGCCTGAATATCATGCGTCTGCGCATCCTGTGGATGCAGCTCGCAGTAGGGTTCGCTGATATGACGCATCAGCCGAGCCGCTTTGCCCGTCCGCGTCATGGTGTGCCACTGATCGCGAATACGTCCGGTGTTCAGTATCAGCGGATACGCCGCGCTCCACGGACTTTGCGGCAGCGACGGGGTTACCGGCACGAGATGCGCCTTGCCATTGGCATGCCAGAATCGACCATCGTCACCCAGTCGGGCGCGCCCGTGTGGGTATGTCGCATTTACCGGCCACTGTATCGGTTCCAACTGCTGCCACTGCTGATTGCTGAGCGTCGCCAGTCCGCTAATATCAAACGCGCGGCTACCGTTATTCTCAAATCCGGACAGCGCAGCATGTTCACGAAAGATTTCCGCAGGATGCTGATAAGCAAACGCTTCAGCAAATCCCATACGCTGCGCCACCTGACTCAGTATCCACCAGTTGGCTTTGGCTTCCCCCGGCGCGGGCAGAAAGGCTCGCTGACGCGACACCCGGCGTTCGGAATTGGTTACCGTGCCGTCTTTTTCTCCCCAACCCAGCGCGGGCAGTAAGATATCAGCGGTTTCTGCGGTATCGGTATGGCGCATCACCTCGGAGACGATCACCAGCGGGCAGCGTTCCAGCGCCTGTTTCACTCGGTCGGCATCTGGCATCGACACCACCGGATTGGTGCCCATAATCCATACCGCTTTAATATCGCCGCGCTCAACCGCGCGAAACAGATCCACCGCGTTTAGACCGGGCTGCGTCGCGACATTATCGCTCTGCCAGAAGCGCCCTACGCGGTCGATGTCCTGAGGCGTAAAGCCCATATGACTGGCAAGCTGATTGGCCAGTCCGCCGACTTCCCGTCCGCCCATCGCATTTGGCTGTCCGGTTATCGAAAAGGGGCCGGAACCCGACACGCCGATTTTACCGCTCAGCAGATGCGCATTAATGATGGCGTTGCATTTATCACTGCCCGAGGACGATTGATTCACGCCCTGCGAATAGAGTGTGACTACTTTATCGCTGGTGCTGAACAGGTGATAGAAGCACTCGATATCGGCTTCATCTAACCGACAGAATTCCGCCACCTGCGCCACCGACCACACCTGCGCTAACTGTAATGCCTCTTCCACGCCGGAAAAACGCTCGGCCAATTCGGCGCGATCGATGCGTGGATCTTGTGCAATCCAATGCAGCAGGCCGTTGAACAGCCCCGCATCGCTGCCGGGTTGCAGCGGTAAATGCAGATCGGCAATATCGCAGGTTGCGGTACGTCGAGGATCGATCACCACCACCTGCATATGTGGCCGCTGCTGTTTCGCTTGCACCAGCCGCTGATAGACCACCGGATGCGCCCAGGCAGTATTAGAACCGACCAGCACCACCACATCCGCCAGCTCGATATCTTCATAATTACAGGGAACGGCATCCGCCCCCAGCCCGCGCTTGTAGCCGATCACCGCAGATGCCATGCACAGCCGAGAGTTGGTATCCATATTGGCGACGCCAATGAAGCCTTTCATCAGCTTGTTGGCGACGTAGTAATCTTCCGTCAACAGCTGGCCTGAACCATAAAACGCGACCGACTGCGGGCCGTGTTGCTGCATGGTCGCCAGCAGCCGTTCGGCTACCGTATCGAGCGCCTGCTCCCAGCTAACGCGACGCCCTTCCACCAGCGGCCACAAGAGCCGGCCTTTCAAATCCAGCGTTTCTCCCAGCGCAGAGCCTTTGACGCACAACCGCCCCAAATTCGCCGGGTGTACGGGATCCCCGCTGATCTTTACCCCACCTTGCCCATCGTGTTCTGCCAGCACGCCACAGCCGACGCCACAATAGGGGCAGGTTGTCCGACAGACGCGCGCGTTCATGATGCTTTTGCCATGGCAGTGTCTGCCAGAACGACGTCTTCAGGCACGGCCAGCGGTTGACGGCATACCCAAATCTCGTCCTCCTCCACGCGCACTGGCCAGGCACGCACGTACAGCGCGCTGTCATCCGGGCTCACACCATCCCGCAGCTTGAAGCGTTTCTTGTACAGCGGTGAAATCACCACCGGCTCACCGGCAACATCACCCAGTAGCCCACGCGACAGCACATTCGCCCCGCTGCCCGGTTCGTGGTTTTCCAACGCGTACACCTGCTGCTCGCTCCCCGGCAGGTGGAACAGCGCGATCTGCTGCTGTCCGAGGCGCGCCGCCATACCGGCATGACGCGGAATATCGCCCAGCGTCGCCACCTGTACCCACTCCGCCTCATGCGCGGCGGGTTTCAGAGCAACGGGTTCTGGCGAGACGGCTTTTTCATGATCCTGCGCCGGACGGATCTGTCCACGTTCCGGCACCATCACCACCGCTTCATCCGGGCTATCGCTGTTCAGGAAGCCACGGAATAGCGCCAGACGTTCCGGGCTTTCCAGCGTGGTTTGCCATTCGCACTGGTAGGCATCTACCACGCGCTGCATCTCTTTATCTAACTCTTCACCGATATTCAGGCTGTCTTCCTGAATCACCTGACGCAGATAGTCGATACCGCCTTCCAGATTATCCATCCAGGTGCTGGTGCGTTGGAGACGATCGCCGGTGCGGATATAGAACATCAAGACCCGGTCGATGGTGCGCAACAGCGTTTCTGTATCCAGATCGCTGGCGAAGAGATCCGCATGGCGCGGCTTCATACCACCATTGCCGCACACGTACAGATTCCAGCCTTTATCCGTGGCAATCACGCCGATATCTTTGCTTTGCGCCTCAGCACATTCGCGGGTACAGCCGGAAACCGCCATTTTGACTTTATGCGGTGAGCGCAGCCCCTTGTAACGGTGCTCTAGTTGGATCGCCAACCCGGTGGAATCCTGTACGCCGTAGCGGCACCAGGTCGATCCCACGCAGGATTTCACGGTACGCAGCGATTTGCCGTAGGCATGGCCGGTTTCAAATCCAGCATCGATCAGCTCGCGCCAGATCGCAGGAAGTTGCTCTAAGCGCGCACCGAATAAATCCACCCGCTGACCGCCGGTGATCTTGGTGTACAGGTTATAGCGCTGCGCCACCTGACCGATCGCGATCAGTCCTTCCGGCGTGATCTCCCCCGCCGGAACGCGCGGCACGACGGAATATGTACCGTCTTTTTGGATGTTGGCAAAGAAACGGTCGTTGGTATCCTGCAACGGCAGGTGCTGCGGTTGCAGCAGATAGTCATTCCAGCAGGAGGCCAGCATAGAGCCCACCAGCGGCTTACAGACTTCGCAGCCCAAGCCGTGGCCGTAACGCTCAAGGAGGCCATCGAACGAGCGGATCTCATGCACGCGAATCAGGTGGTACAGTTCCTGACGCGAATAGGCGAAGTGCTCACAAATGTCCTTCTTCACTTCAACGCCCAACTGCGTCAGTTCATATTCCATCACCTGTTTCAGCAGCGGCACACAGCCGCCGCAGCCCGTACCGGCTTTGGTACAGGTTTTCAGCGCGCCCAGTTCGCCGCAGCCGCCTGCCACCGCCGCTGAGATATCACTTTTGCTGACGTTATGACAGGAGCAAATCTGTGCGCTAGCCGGTAATGCCGCTACACCCAATCCTTTCGGCGCATCACCGGAACGCGCGGGCAAAATCAGTCCTTCCGGCTGTTTAGGCAGCGGCATATCGTTGAGCATCATTTGCAACAGCGTGCTGTAATCGCTGCTGTCGCCAATCAATACGGCACCCAGTAAACGCTTGCCATCGGCAGAGACGACAATTTTCTTGTAAACCTCGTTCGGGCCGTCCGTCCACTGGTAGCTTTGGCTTCCCACCGTGCGCCCATGCGCATCGCCAATCGAAGCCACTTCTACGCCCAACAATTTCAGTTTGGTACTCATGTCCGCACCGGTAAATGGCGTATCGCGCAGCGCCAGCGTATCCGCCACGCTGCGTGCCATCTGGTAGCCCGGTGCCACCAGCCCGAAAATCTGCCCTTTCCACAGCGCACACTCGCCGATGGCGAAAATCGCGTCATCGGAAGTCTGGCAGCGGTCGTCAATCACGATGCCGCCACGCGGCCCTTTCTCTAAATCGCAGCTATCCGCCAGTTTGTCGCGCGGGCGAATCCCGGCGGAAAACAGCACCAGATCGGTTTCCAATATGCTGCCGTCAGCAAAGCAGAGGCGATGTAGCGCCTGCTCGCCGTCGGTGATTTCCCGCGTTTCTTTGCTGAGATGAATCTGTACGCCCAGCGCTTCAATCTTGCGGCGCAGCATGGTGGCACCGCCGTCATCCAGCTGTACCGCCATCAGACGCGGAGCAAATTCCACCACATGCGTGTCCAGCCCCAATTGACGCAAGGCGTTTGCGGCTTCCAGCCCCAGCAAGCCGCCGCCAATCACCACACCAGACTTGCCCTTTTTCGCCTGTGCTGCAATCGCATCCAGATCGTCCAGCGTGCGATACACCAGACAGCCGGGGCGCGTGTTGCCGGGAATCGGTGGAACAAAGGCATAAGACCCCGTCGCCAGCACCAGTTTGTCGTAGGCGGTTTCTCTGCCCTGCGCATCACACACGCACTGACGTTCACGATCGATAGCCACGATCTCGCTGGCACTGCGTAGTTCAATGCCGCTCTCGGCAAAAAAGCCGTCTTTTACCAGCGACAGCGAGGCGGCACTGCGGCCAGAGAAATACTCGGAGAGGTGAACGCGATCATAGGCTTCATGGCGTTCTTCGCCGAATACGACGATGTGGTAATGCTGATGCAGGTCGCGCTCAACCAGCTGTTCAAGAAAATAGTGGCCGACCATACCGTGGCCGACGACCACCAAAATAGGTTTGCTCATGACAGGAATCCTTACAGCTTCAGGCTGTGGGTCAGAATCAGGGGAAGAAAGGCCGAAAAGCAGCGAGGCAGGCGGAATCATCTCGCCTTCTGTCGCGCTATCCATCGCGGCCAGCAGGCGCTGGCTGTCGTCAGTGTCGCCATACAGCAGGACACCGCTCAGCCGACCGTCGCGAACGAGCAGACGACGATAGTGCTGCGTCTGCGGATCAAAAAGGGTGTACACCTCATCATCCGGTGTAACGTTAATATCGCCGCCGCTGACCACGCCAATACCGGTGACCTTCAGCCGCGTCGCCGCCTGTTCACGCTGATAGTCTTTCGGTGCATGTCCGGCAAGGCGCTGTGCTACCAGCGTGGCATGGGCAATACATGGGGCAACCAGCCCAAAGGTTTCGCCATTGAGTTCACAACATTCGCCGATCGCGCTGATATGCGGGTCGGCAGTTTGCAACTGTCCGTCCACCAGCACGCCACGGTTGCAGGGTAAGCCGCAGTCGCGCGCCAGTTGGCTGGCAGGAATCACCCCAGCGGTCACCACCACCAGACCCGCCGGAATCGTGCGGCCATCAGCCAGCGCGACCGCCGTCACCCCGCGTTCATCGCCATGCAGCGCCACCACCTGCACATCCGTCTCGCAGGCAATGCCGCGTTCGCGCAGGCTGTCGCACAGCAAGTTACTCGCCGTGGCGTCCAGTTGACGCTCCATCAGAACCGGGACGCGATGCAGTAACGTGACGTCGGCACCGCGCAGTTGCAGCGCAGCGGCGGCTTCAATGCCGAGCAAACCGCCGCCAATCACCACCGCAGGAACGGACTGGCCAATCGTCGCCAACATCAGTTCGACATCATCCAGCGTGCGGAAGCCGCACACGCCCGCCAGATCGATACCGGGCATCGGCGGCATAAACGGCGTAGATCCGGTCGCCAACACCAGATGATCGTAATGCAACTGCCGTTGCGTCGTTGTCACCTCACGCTGCTGGCGATCGATATGGGTTACCCGCTCACCCAGCAGATAACTCACCGGCAGCGCCGCATCGTCGTCGAGAGTCGCTGGCGTCAGCAGCGTATCCGTAAACGCTTTTTCGCCACTCAATACCGGCGACAGCAGGATGCGGTTATAGCTGGCGCGCGGTTCATCACCAATTACGGTGATTCGGAAGCGCGTGGCGGCCAGTTGGCGCAGCACATCGACGAATCGCGCACTCGCCATCCCGTTACCAATCACAATCAGATGCGGTTTCATCATCGTTCCGGCCTCGCTGTCAGGCTGCTTTAGGCTGTTTTTCATATAAGAAATGCAGCACCTGCTGACGGTAGTGGTGGTAGCGTGGATCGTCGGCCAGTACGACGCGTGAACGCGGACGTTCCAGCTCAACTTTCATGATTTCACCGACCGTCGCCGCGGGGCCGTTGGTCATCATCAACACGCGATCCGACAGCAGCACCGCTTCGTCGACGTCGTGAGTGATCAGCACAATCGTGGTTTGCAATCGCTGCTGAATCTCCATCACCGCATCCTGAAGATGTGCGCGAGTCAGCGCATCCAGCGCGCCGAACGGTTCATCCATCAGCAAGACTTTCGGCTTCATGGCCAGCGCGCGGGCGATACCTACACGCTGCTTCATCCCGCCGGAGATCTCATTCGGTCGCTTGTTCAGCGCGTGCTCCATATGCACCAGTTCGAGATTGTGGGTAATCCATTCGTGCATTTCGCGCTTGTTCATCTGGCCGCGAAACACCTGGCGTACCGCCAGTGCCACGTTTTCGTAGGTGGTCAGCCACGGCAGCAGCGAGTGGTTCTGAAAGACCACGCCGCGCTCCGGCCCCGGGCCGTCGATTTCACGGTTATCACACAGCAGGCCGCCGCTGCTCGGCAGCGTCAGGCCAGCAATCAGGTTCAATAACGTAGATTTGCCGCAGCCGGAATGGCCGATCAGGCTGATCGTCTCACCGGTGTGAATATCAAAACTCACCTGATCCAGCGCCAGAAACTCACCGCTGGCGGTATTGAAACGCTGGCTCACCTGCTGCACTTGAATAATCGGTGTTGTACGCATCGTCGGCTCCTTAGCGATTGTCATAGCTGAAACGGTTAGCAATCCACACCAGTCCCTGCTCAAGCAGCAGACCGATAACGCCAATCACCACGATGGCGATGATGATGTTTTCCACATTCAGGTTGTTCCACTCGTTCCAAATCCAGAAGCCGATACCGACGCCGCCAGTCAGCATTTCCGCTGCCACAATCACCAGCCAGGCGACACCAATCGACAGACGCACACCGGTCAATACGTTAGGCAGCACCGCCGGCAGCAGAATCTTGCGCATGATGGTGAATTCAGAGAGCTTCAACACCCGCGCCACGTTCAGGTAATCCTGCGGGATGCGGCGCACGCCTTCGGCGGTGTTGAGGATCATCGGCCAGATTGAGCAGATAAAAATGGTCCAACTGGATGCCGGTTCGGCACGTTGGAACAGCAGCAGGCCGATAGGCAGCCAGGCCAGTGGACTGACCGGACGCAGCAGCGAAATGATCGGGTTGAGCATGTTGGCCAGAAACGTAAAACGACCAATCAGGAAACCAGCAGGAATGCCGACCAGTGCCGCCAGTCCGAAGCCAATGCCAACACGTTGCAGTGAGGCCAATACGTTCCAACCGATGCCCTGATCGTTCGGCCCTGCGATGTAAAACGGATCGGCAAAGAGGCTGAGCGCCGCAAGCCAGGTCGTCCACGGCGTCGGGAAGTTTTCGCTGTTGAGCGCGGCAATCTGCCAGACCGCCACCAGCAGCCCCAGCCCGAGTACCGCAGGAAAGAGTTGCTGAAACAGCTTACGCAGCAGCAAGCGGTAGGCGAAAGTGGGAGCCGCGGGTGCTTTTGCGGGCGTGACGGGTTTAGTTGGCAGCGGTGTAATGTCAGCGCTGCGTACGGTTTCTGGGGCGTTATCCGCGGTAATGGGAATGACCTGGGCCTGGTTTTTCATCATCAACCTCACTTATTTCTTCACGCTAAAACTGTTGACATAACCCGCTGGATCGCTACCATCCCATCGACGGCCATCGATGAGCACGCTGCTGCGCATGTCGCTACCGGGCAATGGCACATTCCCCACGGCGTCGGCTGCCTGCTTATAGATATCAATACGGTTAACCTGCTTCGCGACAGCCAGATAATCCGGCTCTTCGGTGAGCAAGCCCCAGCGTTTGTGCTGGGTGAGGAACCACATGCCGTCGGACAGGTACGGGTAGTTCACGGAACCGTCGTGGTAGAAACGCATCGCGTGTTCGTCTTTCCAGCTTTTCCCCAGCCCGTTCTCGTACTGGCCCAGCATACGTCCGACGATGGTTTCTTCTTTGGCATTGATGTACGCACGTCCGGCAACCACGCCTGCTGTTTCGCGGCGGTTGTCATCAGAGGCATCAATCCAGCGTGAGGCATCGAGGATCGCGGCGGTCAGCGCGCGGGCGCTATTCGGGTTGGCGTTTACCCAGTCAGCGCGGGTGCCCAACACTTTTTCCGGGTGATCCGGCCAAATGTCTTGCGAGGTGGCGGCAGTAAAGCCGATGTTTTCGCTGATGGCACGTTGGTTCCACGGCTCGCCGACGCAGTAGCCGACCATGTTGCCAATCTTCATGTTCATCACCATCTGCGGCGGCGGCACCACCACGGTGCGCACGTCGTTCAGCGGATGAATGCCGGCGGAGGCCAGCCAGTAATAGAGCCACATGGCGTGTGTACCGGTAGGGAAGGTTTGCGCGAAGGTGTAAGTGCCCGCAGGACTAGCGGCAACATACTTTTGCAGCGCAGCGAGATCCGTGACGTTGGCTGCACGCAGCTGGTTCGCCAGCGTGATACCTTGTCCGTTCTGGTTGAGCGTCATCAGTGCCGCCATGTTACTCTGCGCCCCAGACAGCCCCATTTGCAGACCGTACAGCTGCCCGTACAGAATGTGGGCGGCATCCAGCTCGCCCGATACCAGCTTGTCACGTACTGCGGCCCAACTGGCTTCTTTGCTAGGAACAATGGTGATGCCGTATTTCTTATCGAAGCCTTTCACTGCGGCCATCACGACCGAGGCGCAGTCCGTCAACGGGATAAACCCGACCCGAATTTCCTTTTTCTCCGGCGCGTCGGAACCGGCAGCCCAGGCGCTATTCATCAACCCCGGCAGCATCAGGCTGCCTCCCAGTGCAGCACTCCCCAACAGAAACTGGCGGCGAGAGACGGTCATGCTTTTGGTTTTGGAATCACTCATCAACGACACCCTTGCGCAAAACACCTTTTCAGGCGGTAAAAACAAAAACGGCGTCCACAAGCCCATGCAGAATCTGCACGCTTATGGACGCCGTTGTCCGATTAACACCTTCCGCACCGCCGTTGGCCCGAAACGCATTATGAATGTTTGGTTGTTGCTAATGAGTTAAAGCAAGGTTTGTGCCAGCTATCACACTTTTGAGCGTTCCACTTCGCAGGAGCCGTCTCTTAGTCACATTTCTATACAGACTCAGAGACAGTTTCGTGCGCCATACCACCACCATGATATGCAATACCGTACACGCGCCCGACGCAGGGCGCTCAAGCGCCGCAGCCCTGCGAACCCTGGCTTCTGGCTAAATTATGCCGCTACGCGGTGCCATCGGTGGACATGACCGCTAATCGAGCCGCCAGTGCGTCAGCCACGGTCCGTCAGGCGACTGATTTTCCGAAGGAACCGCGCAGCGGCGTAATTTCCCGCGAAAAAGCCTCGGGTCACGGGGCGGCGGCGACTGAGCGCCCCGTGTCGTGCGTGTGCTACGACGTAGCATAGAAATGACGATATTTTTACGCACGAAACCACTTCATACTGCCATTGACTCTGAGATTTCCTCCTCACGGGACGATGCCTTGCACCGCCAACTGGCAGAACACGCACAGTTCATGTGCATATACCTCTTAAGGGGTATCACCAAATACATCGGCCACCGCGAGCATCGCCGTCGCAATGTCAATCAGCTTTTTATTCTGGCTCATCGCCATGCGGCGCAGGGTTTTGTAGGCCTCTTCTTCGCTTAATCCACGGTGCTGCATCAGCAAGCCCTTCGCACGATCGATCTGCTTTCTTTCATTCAACGTGGCTCGCAGCGCAGCCAATTCATGATCCTGCGCCTGTAAGCGCCGCGATTGTTGCTGCACCAGCGACAGTAGCGATCGCCCCAGTTGTGGACTGACGCCATCGCTATGTAGCCAGCCGGGCTGCGCACTTTGCCCTTCTACATCATGGCCAGCGATAAATATCGAATAACCGGGCTCGTCCTTCTCCTGCTGCGCCATCAGTTCTTCGAGATCCGCGCGCTGATCGCTGCATGCTTTCTCAGCAGCCGCAATACGGGTACGGCAGCGCTGCATCAGCGTCTGCTCCAACTCATCTTCCATCTGCTTCATTTCATCGATGCGCCGCGTGGCAATCGAAAACCAGTGCAGACTATCGGCTTGCGGCAGCTTTTCTATCGGGCTGCGGGTGCACACAATGCGACGCAGGCGCTCAAACTCGCTGTCTACCGCGATAGCACGCCAGCGCTGCTGGCTTTCTTCATCGCTAAAACTCAGAAAGGTATCAAAACAGCGATCCTGCCGTTCAATCAAATCCAGCAGTTTTTGCCGCGTTTCCTCATCAACGCAGCCCGCCGCATAGGCCGCCGCACCGATAGCCCGTTCCTGCCCCGCCAGCTCTTTCCCCTGCATAAAGCTGAACATGGCAATCAGCGCACGGGAAATGCCCGGATCGGCCGCCGTATCTGAGACCTCAAAAACCAGCGCCAGCAGGTTGCGGACAATGTCGTTGAAAAACGTCATCGCCTGCGGCTGAGGCAGCAAACGCTGGCAAATCTGCTGGCGCAGCGCGGGCAGCAGGCTCAGCGCATAAACCACGCTGGCAACACGGCTGAATAAACGGCTCGCCTGCGGCAATTCCGCCGCCATTTTTTCCAATCCTGCCAGATGCGTCATCAAGTGCGTCTGCGCCACCTGCACGTCTTTCTCACGTAGCGCCAGTTCGTCGGCGAACAGTCGGCCATCGGAGCACAGAAACAAGTTGGCCGTTCCCCGTTCACGCTGCAATAGATGGACGAGCTGGCTAATTTTGCCCACCAGCTCACCGCTTTGCAGCAGGTAGCGCAGGCTGTTCAGCTCACACTGGCGCGAGGCAAGTAAAAATCGAATTGTCGTTGAAGGCTCCGCCACCATTGCTGTCTCTCCTGAAAAAACCACGTTCAGGAATATGCAATTAGCGCGCCATTTGCACTCATTCACATTTAGCGGGAAGCAAGGGCATGTTGTCCGCACGATGGCTGCTGAGTTCGTACACGTTTCACTTCAATTTTTAAACTCCGTTACTAAACCAACCCCATCGCAAAAGGTACTCTCATCATCGTTACTAAAACTGTTTTATAGCCATCGGCATGATGCTGACATCGGCGTGGAAACAGAAAGAATCGCTGTTAAAGCCGCATCGTAGCGACGTCACAACCATAGGAACGCATGAACATGGCGAATTTATCTGAACAAGAAAGCTGGATTGATGGAATTTATCAGCTTGAGACATCGGACCCCGTTGTCGCAGGCCCAGGGGGGATCTCTAACCGTCAGGCAGAGCAATTAGCCAGCCGCACGGCTTACCTGAAAAAAATGCAGGAAACCACGGGTGAGAGTTTGCAGGTACATCTCGCTGCCAGCGACCCGCATTCGCAATATGCCCCAAAAAATAGCCCGGCGCTGACGGGAACACCCACCGCGCCAACGACAGCGCAAACGGCAAACAACACGCAAATTGCCACCACAGCATTTGTGAAATCGGCCCTTGCCGCACTGGTCAATGGCTCTCCGGCAGCACTGGATACGCTGCAAGAGCTGGCGAACGCGTTGGGCAACGATCCGAACTTCTCAACCACCATATTCAGTAAGCTGGCACAAAAATTAGAGAAGGGGCAGAACGGCGCGGACATTCCCGACAAAGCAAAATTTATGGACAACGTTGGGTTAAAATCTGCCGCAACCCGCATGGTAGGTTCTGGAGCCAGTGATATTCCCGATATCACCATCGGCGATGCTCGTTATTTAGGAAAAGCAGCTACAGCGGTAGCAGCAACAAAACTGGCCGCAGCGAGAAAGATTGCAGGCATATTGTTTGATGGTACTGCGGATATTGCACTGATGCCTGAAAACATCGGGGCCTTACCGGCGACAGGGACAGCAGCAGCAGCGACTAAGCTAGCTGTGGTGAGAACGATCAACGGCGTGGCGTTTGATGGCACAGCAAATATTTCACTGACTCCAGCAAATGTGGGGGCATTGCCTGCGGCAGGAACGGCGGTGGCGGCAACGAAGCTGGCAACAGCACGTACCATTAATGGAGTGGCATTTGACGGCACGGCGAATATCTCACTGACTCCGGCAAATGTGGGGGCATTGCCTGCGGCAGGAACAGCAGCGGCGGCAACGAAGCTGGCAACAGCACGTACCATTAATGGAGTGGCATTTGACGGCACGGCGAATATCTCACTGACTCCGGCAAATGTGGGGGCATTGCCTGCGGCAGGAACAGCAGCGGCGGCAACGAAGCTGGCGACGGCGCGGAAAATTAATGGCGTGGCGTTTGATGGGACGGCGGATATCACATTACCTCTGGATTTTCCTGCAGGCGCACCCATTCCGTACCCACTATCAACGCCGCCAGCAGGCTGGATAAAATGTAACGGACAGTCATTTGATAAATCACGGTATCCAATTTTAGCATCCCTCTATCCATCGGGTTTCCTGCCCGATTTACGCGGCGAATTCGTGCGCGGTTGGGATGACGGACGTGGCGCTGATGCTGGTCGTGCGTTGTTGTCAGCGCAGGGCGATGCAATAAGAAACATTACTGGATCGTTATTCTATGGCTACGATGCAGATACAAATGTACCGACTAATAATTCATCAACAGGTGCGACGTATTACGATACAAGTGTCAAGATCCCCGATACTGATAATTACATGTCCGTTGTACAAAGCCCTACAGCCATGCACTGGTATCCATCAAAATTCGACGCGTCACGCGTAGTTCCTACAGCTAACGAAACCCGTCCCCGCAATATCGCATTTAACTACATCGTGAGAGCAGCATAATGAGCAACTATTCAACACAAATTAAAAACGCAGAACTGAACGAACGCGGATTAGCCATCAACACGGGATGGATTACGGTTTATCACGTTAATCCGGCTACGCGGGAATACCAGAGCGCCAGCTATGAGTATGTGATGCAAGGCGTTGGTCTGCCCGCCGACAGCTACGCAGACGAACCGCAATTGCCGCCTGTCGGCCAAGCCTTACGCCGCAGTGCAGACGGTAAGGCATGGGAACCGGTGCCAGACCATCGCGGCCAGACGGTTTACAGTACGGAAACTCGACAGGCGCAGACGGTGACGCAGTTCGGCGAACTGCCTGAAAATATGACATTTCTGGCTCCAGCAACCGAGTTTGATCGGTGGGATGGGGCGGCCTGGGTGACAAACTTAGAAGCGCAACAGCTTGCTACAACTAAAAGCCTACAGCAGGAACTGGCGGCACGACGCGCGACAGCAAATACCCGAATTGCCGAGCTGAACTACGCAGTGGACCTGGCTATTGCCACGGATGAAGAGCAAGAGCGGCTAACCCAATGGAAAATTTATCTGGTTACGTTGAACCGCATTGATTTCACCGCAGCATCAGTCGTGTGGCCAGAAGCCCCTTCCGTGTAATCGCTGGCACCTGTATTTCATCATATCAATTAGGTGTGCCGTATTTAGCATACGGCACACGCGCATCATCTCCGCCTCATTAGTAAGGATATTCTGATAATCCCCAATTATTTTTATCGCCAAATGTAATATTAAATAAAAAATGAAACTGTTATATTTATACATCTCAAATCTGTACTATTTTAATTAAATTAAATCTTCAACACCAATAATAGCGCAGAATAAAAACCCAGAAACCAAAGTTAAATAAAATTAAAAACCAAGAATAAAGGTAAAGTTAAAATATAAAACCAAAATAATAACATTAAAGATAAAAAAATCGAATCAACAAACTGTACTATTTATCCTTCAGTTTTTGCACGCTATAATCCCCGCACGTTTTATTCACTATTCATTCTTATCTCACTTCAATCAGTGACGTTAATTTCTGACGGATGCAAATATCGTCGGCGGTAATTTATTCGCATTTTATTCATCACTATTTATTCCGGCAAGCATCGGAATAACAGCATTTTCCTGCCTGAAGCTAGGAGCCTAACATGTTTGATGTCGTTGAGCTGTCGCGGCTGCAATTTGCCCTGACTGCCATGTATCACTTTCTTTTCGTCCCGCTGACGCTGGGGTTGTCTTTCCTGCTGGCCATTATGAACACCACTTATGTGTTGACCGGCAAACCAATCTATAAGGATATGACCAAATTCTGGGGCAAGCTGTTCGCCATCAACTTTGCGCTGGGCGTGGCAACCGGTCTGACGCTGGAATTCCAGTTCGGCACCAACTGGTCTTACTATTCTCACTACGTGGGCGATATTTTTGGCGCACCGCTGGCGATGGAAGGACTTATGGCGTTCTTCCTCGAATCCACGCTAATTGGCCTGTTCTTTTTCGGCTGGGATCGTCTGACCAAAGTCCAGCATATGCTGGTGACCTGGTTCGTAGCACTAGGCTCCAACTTCTCCGCCCTGTGGATTCTGGTCGCCAACGGCTGGATGCAAAACCCGATTGCCGCTGAGTTCAATTACGAAACCATGCGCATGGAAATGCTGAGCTTCGCCGAACTGGTGCTGAACCCGGTCGCGCAGGTGAAATTTGTGCACACCGTGGCAGCAGGTTACACCGCCGGCGCGATGTTTGTGCTCGGGATCAGCTCTTACTATCTGTTGAGAGGCCGTGATATCGCCTTTGCCAAGCGCTCGTTCGCGATTGCCGCCAGTTTCGGTCTGGCCTCGGTGCTGTCCGTGATCGTACTGGGCGATGAATCCGGCTATGTGATGGGTGATGTGCAAAAAACCAAGCTGGCAGCGATCGAAGCCGAATGGGAAACGCAGCCCGCCCCCGCTTCTTTCACGCTGTTCGCCATCCCCAATCAGGAAACGATGCAGAACGATTATGCGATCCATGTTCCCTATCTGCTGGGGCTCATCGCCACGCGTTCGCTCGACAAACCTGTCGTCGGCATCAAAGACCTGATGGCGCAACATAAGATACGCATTCGTAATGGCATGACGGCCTATGGTCTGCTGGAGGAACTGCGCTCAGGTAACACCGACCCCGCCGTTCGTGCCCAATTTGAAGCTGCCAAGCGCGATCTTGGCTACGGCATGCTGCTTAAGCGCTATACCGATGACGTCGCCAACGCCAGCGAACACCAGATCCAGCAGGCAACCAAAGACTCGATTCCCCGTGTCGCGCCGCTGTATGTCGCTTTTCGTCTGATGGTGGGCTGCGGCGTGCTGATGCTCGGCATTTTTGCTCTGTCGTTCTGGAGCGTCATACGCGGCCGCATGGGGCAGCGTAAATGGCTGCATCGCGTGGCGCTCTACGGCATTCCCCTGCCCTGGATCGCGATTGAATCTGGCTGGTTCGTCGCCGAGTACGGTCGCCAGCCGTGGGCAGTCGGTGAGGTTCTGCCTACCGCCATCGCCAATTCGTCTCTGGAAGCACACGACATCCTGCTGTCGATGGGGCTGATTTGCGGCCTGTACACCCTGTTTCTGGTCGCGGAAATGTATCTGATGTTCAAGTTTGCCCGATTGGGGCCAAGCAGCCTGAAAACCGGCCGCTACCACTTTGAGCAACCGACGACACAATCACTCACAACACCTGCAAAACCGTCACGGGAGCCATAATAATGCTGGATTATGAAACATTACGCCTGATTTGGTGGGGATTGATTGGCCTGTTGTTTATCGGCTTCGCCATCACCGACGGCTTTGACATGGGCGTCGGCATTCTTCTACGTCTGCTGGGCAAGAATGATACCGAACGGAGGGTCATGATTAACGTGATTGCCCCGCACTGGGACGGCAATCAGGTCTGGCTGATCACCGCAGCGGGCGCACTGTTCGCCGCCTGGCCGATGGTTTATGCCGCCGCGTTTTCCGGTTTCTATTTCGCCATGATTCTGGTGCTGGCCGCTCTATTTTTCCGCCCGGTTGGCTTTGATTATCGCTCCAAGCTGGAAAACCAGCGCTGGCGCAACATGTGGGATTGGGGCATTTTCATCGGCAGCTTCGTCCCCACGCTGGTGTTCGGCATCGCATTAGGCAACCTGTTGCAGGGCGTGCCGCTGAGCGTTGATAAGTATTTGCGCCTCACCTACCACGGCGGGTTCTTTGGCCTGTTGAACCCGTTCGGGCTGCTAGCTGGCGTCGTGAGTGTCGCCATGATCGTCGCACACGGCGCGATTTACCTGCAAATGCGCACCACAGATGCACTTCAGCGTCGCGCGCAAAAAACCGTCCTAATCACCAGCGCGCTGATGAGCCTCACCTTCTTACTGGCTGGCCTGTGGGTCGTTACCGGAATCGACGGCTACCTGATTACCTCCACGTTAGATAAAGCAGCCCCGTCTAACCCGCTGAATAAAGAGGTGGTCCAACAGGCCGGGGCGTGGTTAACCAACTTTACAGCTCACCCTGCTCTGTGGGCGATTCCTGCACTGGGTGTGGTTCTGCCGTGGTTCACCTGTCTCTTCTCTCGCGTAGACCGCTGCGGTTGGGGTTTTCTGACCTCGTCATTGACGATTGTCTGCGTGATTCTGACGGCTGGAATTACGCTGTTCCCATTTGTGATGCCCTCCAGCTTCGATCCCAATGTCAGCCTGACCATCTGGGATGCGACGTCCAGCCAGCTTACGCTTCAGGTGATGACCATTCTGGCCTGCATTTTTGTCCCCACCATCCTGCTTTATACCAGTTGGTGTTACTACAAGATGTTCGGTCGGGTCGATGCGCGTTACATCGAAGAAAATAAGCACTCCGTTTACTAACAATTTGAGGAGAAAGAAAATGTGGTATTTCGCCTGGATACTGGGCACGCTGCTGGCCTGTGCATTCGCGCTGGTCACCGCGCTGGCGGTTGAGAACCATGAGGCGGGCAAAGACGCCCCTTGAGAGAACGAAGCGCCGCCATGGGGCGCTTCATCATTTCGTACTAAGACAGTCATCAGGGCAGACGAAACCCGCCAAGGGCGCTAGAATGCAGACGCTGCGCCCAATCGGATGCCCTCTTTTAACCTGAAATCAGACGACGACATGACAACACCCAGACAGGACAAAACGCCGTGGTGGAGTCAGGGGAAAACCCCGGACTACCGTTTTTCATTAGCGAATGAGCGCACCTTTCTGGCGTGGATTCGCACCGCGCTGGCGTTTCTTGCAGGTGCGGTGGGTATCGACCAATTTACCGTGCATATCGATCCGCTGGTGCGTCAGGGGCTGGCTCTGCTGCTGGTCGTCTGCGCAGCATTGCTCGGCGGTCTGGCCTATCGTCGCTGGGTCAGCAATGAGAAGGCGATGCGTCAAGAAAGTGATATGCCGTACACACCAATGCTGCTGATCGTGACGCTGTTTATCACCCTCATTGCCATCGCGCTTGCCGCCATGATCCTGTTCGGGTAGCACATGGACACGACACGCGATCCGGGATTACAGCCGCAGCGAACCGGCATGGCCTGGTCACGTACGCTGTTTGTGATGCTGATCAACAGCATGCTGTGTTTTCGCCTGAGCATGGTGGACGACAGCCGCGCCGTTTTTGCCTGCGCCATCCTGCTTTTGTGCGTCTCTGCTCTGATGTCGGTGCTGGCGATTCTGCGCTACCGCTTTAACGCTTCTTGCCAACCGGTGTTATCACGCGCCAGCCACGGGCTGATCGTCCTTACATCATCGTCAATTGTACTCACCGCACTGGTCTTGCTGCTGCACTTCAGCGGCGTGTGGCAAGGATAGGTTTTCTAAAAGAAAGGCGGTGAAGCCCAAACGTGCTTCACCGGTTAGGCTGGCTATTCGATCGAACTTTCCGGGAACAGGAAGGGATTAATGCTACTGCGAGAAAAACCTTCTTCCTCCATTTTCACATCCAGCACCAGCGATGCCAAATCGTCGGCGACGGCTTCTACACGGTGATCTTTTTCCTGATACAACAGTTTCAGATACGTGCCACAGTGACCACAGCTTTCCGCTTTGATAGCGGAATTTTCGCTATCCAGCGACCAGTAATTCAGCTCGCTCGACTCTTCACAGTTGCTGCATTTCACCCGCACCATGTGCCATTCGCTCTCGCACAGATTACAGTGCAGATAACGCAGCCCGCTGGACGTACCCAACTGCACTACGCCCGATACCGGAATACTGCCGCACACGGGGCAGAACTGGCGATGTTCGCCGGGTACGGCACGCGCTTTACCGGGCAGTTGGCTTGCCATCTGCGCCCAAAACAGCGATAGCGCCGCCCAGATGAACGGGGCTTTATCATTGCTCTCGGCACGAAATTCATGTTGCAGCAGTGCAGTTGCCTGTTCTTCCAACTCCTGCTCTGAGGCTTTTTCCAGATTCTCCAACGTGGATAACACCTGTCCGCTGGCATCCGGTTTTAATTCTTCGAGCAGCGCACGCAGCAGTGTGTGCCAATGCGCATCACGCGGGAACACCGCGATATCGAGCGGCGGACGTTCACCGGACTGTTTCAGCACGTCACTCAGGTCAAGCTTCAACGGATGATCGTGCAATACCTTCTGCTGGGCTTCCACCACGCCTGCGGCGAAGGTGAGATAATCCCCCAGCGGGTGCTCTTCAGCTAACTGACGCAGACGCTCCGCGCGGCTGCTGTACAGGCTTTTCAGATTAGCAAAAAGCAGCGGAGGGATATTCCCTTCCGGCATCGATTTTTCGTTCTGTTCTAACTGTTCCTGAGGAACAATGCGAATACTCATCAGGGTGGTTTTTCCTGTTGTTTACGTTGTCTATCCGATAGATTTCGGGGTGCAGGAAGGCCGCCAGCGCGGTCCGAAAGATAGCAGGTATAGCTCACCTTTAGCCGGGGATTATACGCATCGTGCCTATCGACTTCCTGATTTCCGGCAAGGTTATGGCTGTTTTTCGCCATCCATTCCGTCACCTTCCGCCATGACGGGAACAGTAGCAGAAAAGCGGCAAACATCTCCACACCTCTAAAGAGGTGATCGAGTCAAACGCTCTCCTATCTGCGCCCGAATCAGCGATGCCAATACGATTACGCTTTGTTCGCAGCGTTCGTCCCATTCATAGGATGCGTTGAAGCGGAAGTAGCGATCGTATTTGTCGCCAGTAGTGAACATTTTCCCCGGCGCAATGCTGACACCCTGCTCCAGCGCGCGCCAGTATAGCTCCGTGCTGCTGACGCCTTCAGGCAATTCCAGCCAGAGGAAATAACCACCTTGAGAATGATTAATGCGAACGTCGCCGGGAAAGTGTCGGCGTAGCGACTGTAATGCCGCGTGTTTACGCTGTTCCAGCGCCCGTCGCAGGCGGCGCAGGTGGCTGTCATAGCTGCTGGTCGCCAGATAATCTGCAATCGCCAGCTGCATCGGTGCGCTAGTTGATAATGTACTCATCAGCTGTAAACGCTGAATGCTGCCCGCATAGCTCCCTGCCGCCACCCAGCCAATGCGGAACCCCGCCACCAGATTTTTAGAAAACGAGGAACAGTGCAGAATCGTCCCTTTTTTATCCAACGCCTTCGCGGGAAGCGGACGTTGCAGGCCGGTGTAAAGCTCGCTGTAGACGTCATCTTCTACCAGCCCGACACCGTGTTTTTCCAGCATCGCCACCAGCCGCTGTTTCTTCTCCCAGGACAGCGTGCAGCCGAGCGGGTTATGAAAATTGGTCATCAACCAGCAGGCTTTGATCGGATAGTCGTTCAGCGCCTGCTGCAACGCATCAAGATCGATGCCCTGCTGTGGATCGGTCACAATCGCAATCGCTTTGAGTTTAAGGCGTTCGATCGCCTGTAGCGCGCCGTAAAAAGCAGGAGACTCGATCACCACATAATCGCCCGGCTCCGTCAGCGCCTGAAGGCTGAGATTAAGGGATTCCATCGCACCCGCCGTAATCACAATCTCATCGGGCGAGACGGCAATCCCCTGCAACGCATAGCGCTGGGCGATGTTCTTCCTCAGGCTCTCATTACCCGGCGGCAAATTATCCAGCGCGCTCTGTGGCTGCATATGACGCGCCACCGAGGCCAGCGAGCGCGTCAGCTGACGCTGTGGGAAGAGCTGCGGATCGGGAAACGCCGATCCGAACGGCATCACCGCCGGATCTTTACTGGCCTGAAGCACATCAAAAATGAACGCATTGACGTCCACGTCTTCGGTCAACTGAACGCGCTCCTGCCCCACGGGCGAATGCAGGCTGTCTGCCGATAATGCGGACAGCTGCGGTGCCGCGTAATAACCCGACTGCGGACGCGACACAATCAGCCCCTGACTTTCCAGCAGCTGATACGCGTGCAGCACAGTCATCAGGCTCATGCCCGAGTGCAGTGATTTTTCCCGCAGCGAGGGCAGTTTGTCGCCCGGCTGCCAGATCCCTTCCTGAAGCTGCTCACGGATTTGGTGAGCGAGCTGTTCAAACTTTGCCATAGCGCTACGGTTTCGGTGGATGAGTCTGTCATGATTTTTGGCTCGATCACCACCGATGGGTGGCGATCGAGAAGGACGCTTTATCGACAATAATGCGTTGTTCGAGGGCTATTTCGCCGCGTAGCGTTGTACAAAATCCAGCAGGATCTTGCGCGCCCAGACGGGTTCCTGCGGAATATCCATCATCCGATCGACATCCCACCCACCCTGTCGCAGGGCCGTTTCATTATGACGCAGGCACGTCAGCATGATGTCCGCGCTGAATTCCGGATGAAATTGTACGGTCAATACTTTATCGCTGTAGCGGATAATCTGGCAGCCATCCATCTCTGAACTCGCCAGAACCTGCGCGCCCGCTGGCGGTTCCAGCACGGATTGCTGATGCGTCAGATAAGCGCCAAACTGCTGCGGATAATCACGCAGTAAGGTGTCTTGCGCAGCGGCTTCATGGGTTGTCACAACCTGAACGCCGACTTCCTTGCCGTTCGGGTTATCCCCCACTTTGCCGCCCAGCGCATCGGCGAGCAGCTGGTGCCCATAGCACACGCCCAGCAGAGGAATATCCGCATAATACGCTTCACGCAGCCAGCCAGCGGTGTATTCGCTCCAGTCCAGCCGATCCGTGACCATCGACCACGAGCCGGAAATAACCACCGCCGCCAGCGTATCAAACGGCGGTAGCGGCTCCCCAAGATCGGGACGAACCACCTGCACCGGCTGCGTCTTACCCTGTACCGCATCGGTAAACCACTTCCCCTGCTGCCCCACCTGAGACGCGATGCCTTCCGGCGGTTGGCCCAACTGAATCACCAGCAATACCTTTTCGCTCATCGTCCTGTTCTGCCCGTATTTGAAAAACCATCAACCTGAGAAACCATCGGTCTGAAAAACCACAAGAATGCGGCGCTCGCTGCTTATAACGAACGTAGCATTATGACTACATGAAAACCAGTATCTCGACGAAAACCAACCACCATGAAAATCTGCACATAGAAAAAGCCATGCGCATTATTTGGTCATCGTGAAATGGGGCGGTTTGAGGGCAGAAAGAGCCTGCTAACGGGAAGGCTGTTGGTGGTAGGCCAGCGCGAAGACGTCGTAGAAATCAACGTCACCTTTCGTGCGTCGAATTTTCTCTATCCCCGCTTTCACGGCTGACGGCACCTGCTCGTTGTGTAACAGCTTATCCTGCGTGTCCTGCGACACGTGGCGGACAGTAAACCACTCGCCGTTATAGCAAACGCGGAGATCCAGGGTATCAATGTCTTCAAAGCGATAGGTCGGGTTGATATCCACAGAGAGGGCCAGCGTCATCACCAGCAGGAAAACGGTAAAGCCGAGCAGGTAGGGCAAACCAAAATAAGGGGCATAAAAAAGGATGATCGCGACTGGCACGTAGCTCACCAGCATCGCGGCAAACAGATAGGGGTGAGACTGCATGAATTTGCGGCTAAAACGTATTTTATTGTCGCGTTTTTCTTCCCGATTAATACGTTCTATCTCTTCGGTCAGAAGGCGTTTTACTTCATCCATTGTCATCACCATCGTGCTTGAGGAATACAACACTGCTTGCATCGATTAGAACATAGCCACATGAGAGATAACAGATACAGTTTTCGACAGATTGACTATAACAGTTTGACTGATGCCGGGATGAATTTTCCCGGCAACATTGACGACAAAGTAACGAATGTTACGGAATGGCGGGCATCGTGAGATCGGGATCGATCAGATTGTAGATGTGATTGCCAAAAACGGGTTGCTGCAACAGCTGATCAACCGCCAGCGCGACATCCCAGCGTGACACCAATCCCAGCGTAGCAGCACCCTGCGTCAGTTTTGCATTGTGCGTCGCGACCACGTCCAGCAGACCGCCGGGACGAACGATACAGTGATCCAACGTACTGCTTTGCAACCAGCTTTCTGCCAGTGATTTCTCACGTACCGCGAAGCCAAACGCGGCTCTGGCGCGTGGCGACAACAGCGGCCAGCTATCGCCGCAGCCCAGTGATGTCACCAGCAGCATACGCTTGATACCAGCCTGCTCTGCGCCATCGATCACCGTGCGATGGCCCTGATAATTTACCGTGCCGCCGCCCATTGTCGATACCACAATGGCAGAAGGCCCCGCCACACGACAGGCTTCCGCTACTGTTTCCGGGTCGCAGGCATCGCCTTCCACGACCGTCATTCCCTGCTCACGCCAGTGTTTGGCCTGTTCAGGATTACGCAAGACGAGTACGACCGCCTGCTCGCACTCAATGGCGCGCTGTAATAAGCAGGCGCCGACCCCATTGCCCGCGCCGAAAAGTAACCACGTCATACCTGCTCCGGTTGTAATTCACTCGCCAGCGCGCGGAACGCCTCAACCTGAGCGCTCAGCAGCTGACGGTGGCTGTCTCGTCCAAGGAAAATTTTAAACATCGCTGCACCGCTGGCATTAAAGAACACCACGGACGCGGTGTCCATCCCCATGAACTTGCGCTCAATAAATGCAATGTGCTGACAGCTCGTTGCACGGATATGCCCGCTCAGGCCATTTTTGCCGCGCAGGTTAAAGTAACCGTGACGGTGCGTACCGGTTGGCAGCTCGCTCTTGAATTCCAGAATCGCGTCTGCCGTGTGGCTGATGAGCGTCACTTCACCCCAGGTCGCAATCGTATCCCAGACCTGATCGAAACGATCGCCCGTTGCCAGCGTACGCTGAGCCGCAGGCAAGGCCTCAACGACAGCAAACAGCGAGGTATTATACTTTCCGGCAATCTCTTCCAGTGTGCCATCAGGGTTGGTTGCCAGTAATTCATTCAGTGTCATGGTCATCGTTGCGTCTCCGGTTAGTGCGCATGCTCTTCGGCATTAAGCTGGGGGATAATTTGTTGTAATGCCTGCATCAGGTTATTCGCCCAGAAGCGGCCATCATTGGTCAGGCGCAGGCAGGTGGAATCGTCACAGGTCAACCCGGCCTGGTGCCACTGGCTGAGTAACGGCTGAAGTTCACGGGCATGTCGAGTCAGTTGAGGCAGCTTGATACGACCAACCTCAATTCCCGCCTGAAGCTGATGCTGCCACGGCCCGGTAGGACTGGCTGGCGTCATCATCATGATCGGTTTTTGCCCCTGATCGATCTGCTGGTAGTAGCGCTCCAGGCTGCGTTCCATCATGTAGGCTTGCCCGTTTATATTGCCGCCCGCACCACTTCCCATTGCCAGACAGTCCGCGCCCTGTTTAATCAGCAGGTTGTACAAGTTGCGTTCACGCGTGGTGCGTGCCCAGTGACTGTTGCTAAGCTGGTGCCAGCCAGCATCGGCCAGAAATGCCGCGCCAGTCCGGTAAAAATCACGACGGGCCACCACATCAGGCAGCGCGACACGCTGGTTTTCGGCCGCTTTCGCCAGCGGCGTGGTCGGTAACAGATTAAGCGCATACAGATCGACGCCGTCTAACGGTAAATCACTGACAATCGCCAGATCTTCGCGCCAGATTTCCGGCGTTTGCTCCGGCAGGCCGAACATCAGATCGCACACTACGGCGGCTCTGTCTCGCTCGCACAGGCGCTCAAGGAAGCGAATTGACTGCTGCTTATCTGACGTACGCGCCATACGCTGACGAATACGGGTATCGAACGTCTGAATCCCAATGGAGAAACGGTTCGCTCCCGCATCCAGACAGGCATCGATTCGCTCATCGTCAAAATCCATCGCCCGCCCTTCCACCGTGATTTCACAGTCTGGTGCCAGCGGCAGAGAGGTACGGATCGCGCGAATGATCTGTAACAGTTCATCGGCCGCCAGCGCCGTTGGCGTACCACCGCCAAAATACACCGCATGAATCGGCGCAGACTGATGCAGCGGGCTGTCCGCTTCCATCGCCAATTCCTGAAGCAGATAGCGGGTATAGGTCGCCGTGCTGTCATCACGCAGTTTGTTTTGATAAAAACCGCAGAACGTGCAGTGCGTGGCGCAGAAAGGAATGTGCAGGTAGAGCAGGCGCTTACGCGCCGGCACTGTTTGTTGCTTCAGCGCCTGCCAACCGGCCGGAATTTGTTCTGGTGAAAGCGGCACATGGTTGCGCCAAGGCATTGCCATACGTCGGGCGCCAAAAGGCTGCTCACCGGGCTCGGCATAATACGGCGTAAAATCGATGTTCATTAACAGCCCCCAAATAATCAATAAAATAAATTAAATGATAATTATTTTTATTTGGCAACGTGACGGAGGCGTAAATAAACAGGCGGAATGTGAGTGCGACAAAATGACGCAGTGGATTAACAAATCGTTTTCTTTTGTGCAAACTGAAAATCATGCCGAAAAAACGTATCGCTATTTTATTTCAGAGGGTTACGATGTATCCCTCTTTGTTTTTTTAACAAGTACGAAAAAAAAACAGCGTTTATTAAAGTTCGTTAATTTGAGAGATTAATAGGCAAAATTTTTCGGCAAGCGGCACGACAACGTTATCCGAGCGATTAAACGGTTAGAGGTTGATTGTCCTCCTGAATTCAACCACCTCAATTTTGAGGAGGTTGAATATATTGATAAAAAAGGAGAAATGCGCCGTATGTACAGCATGACAAAAGACGGCTTCATGCTGGTAGTTATGGGATTCACGGGTAAAGCAGCCATGCAAAGCAAAATAACCTACATTCAGGCTTTCAACTGGATGGCTGGACAGTTACAGAACCGCCAACTAATGGGCGAAGAGGCAATGCACCAATTAGCGACAGAGGATACCAGATCGAAGCTGAAAGGCACTATCGGCAGCTGATTGATGAATGAGCGGAAGAAAAAAATACCACTATTGCGACTGGAAGAAGGTAGATGTAGAAAAGCTACCAAGAACATGGAAAAGGTTGAGAAGTGATTAAGTTACGCTATCGATTGATTGCCTTCCTGAAATCCTGATACTTGATCAGTTGTGTTGCTATGTCTCTGTGCTAACCTGTGAGAAAATGTTACCAATGGGGATAGGGATGAAGAAGATAGCGATTGCGACTTTGTTAGTTTTGCTTTCAGGTTGCGATAGAAAATCCGAAGCGCCATTTGGTGTTGAGTGGAATGATAGATCTAGAAGCGTGTCCTCATTGGGGCTTCCGACATTCAATAAAATACCATTAAGAGGTGATTGGGTAATTCTATATGTAACAACACCGCCGAAAGAATCTTTTAATATAGAAGGTGCATATAACTTTTTATATAAAAACGATAGACTTAAGAGAATAACCTTTAATACATACGATCTTACTGGCCTCGACAGTATTGATAAAAGTAAGCACATTTATAATGAGCTGAAGAAAATACTCACTGAAAGATACGGAACGCCAAAAGAAGTTAACGAACATGTATACAATGACGATTTTTCCTTTTTCCCTTGCGTAACAAACACCAACTGTGGCAAGTGGGAGTCGGTTTTTTCGCACGAGAATTATACTGGAAAACTATATATAGGAATGGGTGAGAGCAAAAGCGGATATTCTGACAGGCGCGTTTCAGGTCGAGTTCATGTTGAGTTCAGTCTTAACGGAGATAGCTTATCGCCTTGACGCTACAGCTACAAATTAGCCTGCATCCCCCCTCATCCAACCCGCTTCGGCGGGTTTCTTGCTTCCCATTGCCCACTGTTCCGTCTACGATTAACTAATATTTACCAATGGGGATAGCGATGAAGAAGATAGCGATTGCAGCGTTATTGCTGGCTTCTGGTGGGGTGAGTGCTAAAAATTATGTGATTACCATTCCAACAGACTCTAAAGCGCAGTACACAATTCTCGAAAAGGGTTCGCAAGGTGGAATGAAAACCATCGTTACAAAACGCGTAGGGCCATCGGGAACCTCTTATTCTAAACGCATTTACGATTGCAAGAATTCCACGGTTAAATACCTTGGAGATGGTGAAACACTCGAACAAATGAAGGCATCATCGCCAGACCCGCGTATGAGTGGGATAGTCTATGAATCAATAGCATATTACTTAGGCGTCGAGGCGTGTAAATAATGATGGATGATATAAACGCACTGGCTGAATAGGTGGCTCTAAGGCATACTTGTGCCGCCTGAAGCATGAAACAGATTCCGATATTGTCACCGTTAACGGAGTATCAAAACACGTCCCCCTTGAACAATTAACCCTCGGGCTGCTGGCGTGGTTCACTACAATTCGAAGACATTGCCAGATAGTGAACCGCTGAAAGATCCGCTTTCCCAAACAACTGTTTAGGAAAGCGGCTAATGGATTACTGAATACCCTGACTACGCAGGTAATCTTCATAGTTGCCGGTGAAATCGATCACTTTATTTGGCGTAATTTCCAGAATACGGGTCGCCAATGAGCTGACAAATTCACGGTCATGAGAGACGAACAGCAGCGTCCCTTCATACATTTCCAGCGCCATATTCAGCGATTCAATGGATTCCATATCAAGGTGGTTGGTTGGTTCATCCATCACCAGAATATTCGGACGCTGCATCATCAGCTTACCGAACAGCATGCGGCCTTTTTCACCACCGGATAACACCTTCACTTTCTTCTTGATATCATCCTGGCTGAACAGCAAACGACCGAGAATGCTACGCACGGCTTGCTCGTCGTCTTTTTCCTGTTTCCACTGGCTCATCCAGTCAAAAACGGTCAGCGTCTCATCGAATTCGTATTCGTGATCCTGCGCGTAGTAGCCAATTTTTGAGTTTTCAGACCATTTTACCGTACCGCTATCCGGCTCGACATCACCGACCAGCGTTTTCAGCAATGTCGATTTACCGATACCGTTGGCACCCAGAATTGCGACTTTCTCACCCACTTCGATCATCAGACCCAGCTTGCTAAACAGCGGGCCATTATCAAAACCTTTGCTCAACGCTTCAACTTCCAGCGCATTACGGAACAATTTCTTATCCTGATCAAAACGGATAAACGGGTTTTGACGGCTGGACGCTTTCACTTCATCTAGCTGGATTTTATCAATCTGACGTGCGCGTGATGTCGCCTGCTTGGATTTAGAGGCGTTGGCGCTAAAGCGGCTGACGAACGATTGCAGTTCGGAAATCTGCGCTTTCTTTTTGGCGTTATCGGACAACAAACGCTCACGAGCCTGCGTCGCTGCCGTCATGTATTCATCATAGTTGCCGGGATAAATACGCAGCTCGCCGTAGTCCAGATCCGCCATGTGCGTACAAACCATGTTCAGGAAGTGACGGTCATGCGAGATGATGATCATGGTGCTGTTACGCTCGTTCAGCACCTGCTCCAGCCAGCGGATCGTATCGATATCCAGGTTGTTGGTCGGTTCGTCAAGCAGCAGGATATCAGGATCGGCAAACAGCGCCTGCGCCAACAGGACACGCAGTTTCCAACCGGGAGCAATCTCACTCATCAAGCCATAGTGCTGCTCAACGGGAATCCCCACGCCCAGCAACAGTTCGCCCGCGCGTGATTCTGCGCTGTAACCATCCATCTCACCGTATTGCACTTCTAGATCGGCAACTTTATAGCCGTCGGCTTCGCTCATTTCAGCCAATGAATAGATACGGTCGCGCTCTTCTTTTACCGCCCACAGCTCGCCGTGGCCCATGATAACGGTATCCAGCACGCTGTATTTTTCAAAAGCGAACTGATCCTGACGCAGTTTACCCAGACGTTCATTAGGATCGAGGGAGACGTTACCGCCGCTCGGCACTAGATCGCCACCGAGAATCTTCATAAATGTAGATTTACCGCAGCCATTTGCGCCAATCAAACCGTAACGGTTGCCGCCGCCAAATTTAACGGAAATGTTTTCAAACAACGGCTTGCTGCCGAACTGCATGGTGATATTGTTACTTAATAGCAAAGGATTTACTCTTCTCTTGTAGAAACGTGATTTTAGACACATTATGCCACAACGAAACAACGGGATCGCCTACAGTTGTGTTCATTTTTCAAGCAAACGTCATGAAATGGCTGATAGCCTGCAAAGACAGACTGAAATGGCAGAAGTATACACAATCAAGAATAGACTATAATTTTCTAACAAGAGCTTAGCATCAGCACCTTGCATTAAGGTAAACGAGCTTCGCTATTTAACATGCTGGCTCCTATTGAAGAAAGTCAGATTGACACATTGACGTCTCAGTATCAGTATCAGTATCAGTATCAGTATCAGTATCAGTATCAGTATCAGTATCAGTATCAGTATCAGTATCAGTATCAGTATCAGTATCAGTGCAACGCTAGAAAACAGTAAAAAAACTCTACATAAAGACGTGTAAGTAGTTAGTCTTTCGGGTAGCTTGTTATTGAAAAAACAGCCTGAATGATTTGAAAAATGTTACTCGCATAACTGTATGCAACTGATTTATTAGCATCTCTCATTATCAAGTCATTTGAAAAATTTCACTCCAGACAATAAAAAACTTAAATTTGTGAACGATTCAATTGGTATAAATAATTATTGATTGAATATCTTAAAGATAATTAAAGAATTTTTTAGTTAATGCCCCACATCATTAAAATATGAATTACTGATAAAAATAATATTTTTTATATTCCATTCGGAGTTGTTAAAAAACAACCATAGAATAACAAAATAGCCCCCCCCCCCGAGCTCTTCAACAATGCAGTTTAAATATCATAAATTGATAATTTTTATCTAAAAAAAATCCATAGAGAATCACAGAAAAATAAAAACCTTATACTCCGCATATAAACCATATTAAGCATAACGATAACATCAACCTAGGGAGGCGAAACTGTAGAGTTTTCCTGCCAGAGTCGGAGAGTTAAACTCTTGATAAATTTACACGAAAAATAACCCTCCCAATACCTGGGAGGGTTTTTGCTTGAATATTATTGATTACCTCGTAGATTTTTCAAAATAACTCAAATCCATCAGAAATCAAAAATCATTTATTCTATCTACATACATTCCATCTCCGTTCCCTCCCCACCCATAACCCAATCCCGAATATTCGTAAGTCTTCCCATTATAACCAACGATAATGTCAATGTTATATCTCCCTGTATGGTCTCTCCAGCAATTCTGTGCGATTCGAGTAGTTCCAAAATTGATATTTTGATTTGTTACTACCGTAGTATAACTATTTGGGAAATATTCTTTCGAGAAAGACGAACCATTCTGGGATGCATTAACACGAGCTCTCACTGACATTGGAGAAATTAGCGTTTTACCACCAAAACTGACTCTTTCCCCAGTGACGACTGCATTATTCCAGTGATCTCGACCAAAGGCGGATGATTGGCATGCATTATCTTCTCCCTGAGAGGTCATTGTTTTGACTTGCGATCGAACGGTGAATGTCGTCCATATCTGCCTTGGTTCAAGGTTCCTAACGATAACCTCTGAAGACGACTTATTCGTTTCAAGCTTCCCGAACCCTTTAGCAATCAGTGCCACATGTACCTTTTTATCCCATAATGAAGAATTTGGGTTCACCGTCGTGGTTTTACTCCCCGATGGAGACAGTTCGGTCTGTCTGGCGAGTTCATTTCCATTATTATCCAGAATATAAACGGTCACACTCTCAGGCTTACTGAATTCATCAGAGACATCAGCACTCCATGTAACAGAAAGCGAATCATCGGTAAAGACGGGCGTCCATGTGCCTGAGCTACCTTTGCTTCCTTTACTTATGTAAGAGACATCACCCAGACTAATGGATGGCTTCGTATACACCATGACATCGTAGTAGCCAGAGCTGGCATTATAATAGTCATTAGCAAGTACTGTTAACGTCAGTCGGGTTTGCCCTTTGCCAACATTCCCCTCAATGGTTCCTGAACCGGATACGCTAACCACGTTTGTATTGCTGGACATCCATTTAATGCTGGCTTGCGGAGTCAGCGACGTAACCGGACTCTGTAGAGTGAAAGCTTCTTCGTCTGTGGTTTTCACAGTAGTCGTATTGAAACTCACATCTGCTGTCGCTTTGTTCAGAACGTATGTGACATCTGCTGAAGCGGCAAGGAACTGATCCGTTTCCGGCGTACTGACAGTGACGGTCGCGGCACCTGGTTTTACTGCGGTCAGCTTGCCGACGTTATCCACAGTGACAATAGCTGTATTTTTAGTCGTGTATACGGCCGTCAGCCCATCCAGTACATCGCTGTTGGTGTAGTTGGCGGTAATGTTTTGTTCCTTGCCATCAGCCCATATGGCAGTAATGGGATTACCTGTTCCGGCTTTCAGTCCTGGGGCGGCTCTGGATACACTCAAGGTGTATGATGCCATTGACTGGTTGTATTGCTCATTCCCCGGCGTATAGATAGAAATCCTGGCCGAACCTGCTTTCAGAAGCGTAACTCTCCCGTTCCCGTCAACAGTGGCGACACGACTGTCTGAACTCGACCATTTCTGTTCCACACCTTCAGGCATACCCCTAACGACCTGCGAGGCAGTGAAACTTCTCGTCCAGGTCACAGGTTGCTCCGCATTATCAAACCTTAAATCAGGTGTGATGGCTCCCACAGTAACGGTAACTGAATTCCCCACCTTTTTACCGTCAACCTTAGCACTGAGAATAACCTTCCCTTTGGTTGTCGAGGTCCCAGTCGCCACATAGCGTCCGTTTTGCTGATCCTGGACAGCACTGAGCTTAAAGCCTGCCAGGGAATCAGCACCCTCTATTGTCAATATTTTACCCGTAACTGGGTTGCCATAGCTGTCTTCCAAGCTAGCTGTCAGCGTTACGCTATCCTTACCGTCGGAGCCTATGTTGGTTTTATCCGCACCAAAGGTAGAGTTTTTAATCTCCCCCGCTACAACAGTGACACCGTCTGCTTGGGCATAATTATCCGCATCAAGATATGCTGTCATCTGAAGCAGCCCAGCGGTATTACTTCTCACCGTTGTGATCGCTACGCCCTTTTCATTCGTACGTGACGTTGGTTCATAGCTTTCCGCCTGGCCGCTAAGCTGCCAAGAAACCACCACATTATTCAGTAAATTCCCTTGTGCATCAGTAACCGTAGCATGGTATGTGGCTCCTTTCCTATCACCCGCTATCAGACTGGCTGTATTTGACACGATAGAGGATAGTTTCCAGCGATCGTTATCTCCTTTCACTGTCAGAATCCGGCTCATGTTCAACGTTTGGCCATCTACCTTAACTGACAGCGTGGCAGTGCCTGCCTTGTCGCTGCTCACCACCATGGTATAGCGGCCTCGTGTATTGCTGTTTTGCTGACTTTCACCAACATTCACATCGCTGTTGTCGCTGATGCCGCTGACCGTTTTTCCAGTGAGCAGGTTGCCTTTACTATCACGTAACGTCAGCCTAAGTGTTGCTGTCTCTTTCCCGGCAACAATGACCGACGGAGAGAGTGCCAGCTCTGAGCGGTTTTCATCCACATCACCTGCGCTGAATATAAACGGAGAGGCTGATACCGACGATGCGTTCGTAAATGCAGTCACCACCACGTCACTGTATGCACGGGTACTGGTCACGGCCACTTCAGCAATCCCCTCCTTAGAGGTCAGCGTCTGGGCATGATTAAAGGCTACAATGCTGCTGTTCTTATCGGATTTCCAATCCACTGGGATACCGGAAAGAAGGTTGCCGTTGAGGTCTTTAATCAGCGCCCTGAATGTCACAGCTGTTACCCCATCAGCAACACCAGAGGTCGCATCCGTACTGACGGAACTCACGATGGCAGTCGCATTGTTACCGATGAACGTAGTGTCTTTTGTGGTGGTCAAGTTATTGATGCTAGCCAGCACGCGTGAGGGGCCGGCAATGGTACTGACAAGTGTGGTGGTAACAACTCCCTGCGCATCTGTTTTTACTATTTTCTCAGCGAGCGTAGCACCGTTATCGGTACTAAATGTGACCAGCACATCAGGGACGGCGTTACCCTTTGCATCGGTAACCTTGGCTACCACGTTTTTTGGTGTCTTACCGTCAGCCAGAGAGACCTCTGGAAGAATGCTTAAATTATTCTGTTCTACCCTCATGGTGTTCTGGTCAGGATGAAAAGTAAGCGTCAGCGTCTTTTCATCTCTGCCGTGAATACTGGCTGTAACCGTTGTGTCACCAGCCTGTTGTGATGTAATCGGAACAATGACGGTACCATCAGCTTCAGTGATGACTGATTCCGCAACAGTGGCCCCCTTGTCTGCTTTCAGTCTGATAGACTGGCCAGATACGGAGTTATTATGGGCGTCAATAACCGTTACTCGGAAACGGTTATTGGATTTACCGTCAGCAATGGCGCCGTCCTCAATGACATCCAGCGTATCAACCTGTGCGGTAGCATTATCTGCAGTCAGAATCACATCGGCTGACGCAAATTGTATGTTCCGAGCCGACGGTATCAACGTGAATGATTCAGGCACAGTGCCTGCTGTTACTGTCATCTCATATTCACCCGCAACAAGTCGGGTGAATGCAGATACAGTGGCATTGATGTTACCGCGCAGCTTAGATGTACTCACAACGCTGATTTCATTTTCAGCAATATCAACTGGGCGCCCTTCTTTATCATTCACCTTCAACACAAATTTCTGTTGTGAAACACCATTAGCAGGCTGTGAAGCTGACGAAGGTGAGAGTGAACTAGTACTTATATCAAGCGCAGCCTGTGTGGCTGTGACTTGAGTGTCAGCTCGGTCGGAAATGTTCCCTTTTTTGTCGACTGCTACACCACTCACCGTATAGCTGTTGCCTCCCTCTCTGACAGAACTATATTCCGGCACAACCACATACCAATCGCTGCCGTCCTGCACGATGTTACCTCCTGAGGCAATGAGAGACGGAGCTGACCAGTCGATACGTTCCATACCGTACTTGCTAGTTACTGATACGCCGAGTGGTTTCTGCTCACCAGCGTAACCCGTCACCAGATCGGCCGTCCTCAGGAGGATCACATCTTTTTTCTTGCGGTATTCCAGAACGATATTGTTGTTACGCTCCACTAGGTCATATCGACTACCAACCAAGCTGCGCATGATCGCCACCGAGTCTGGATTGACCTGCTGCTGCCAAGGTACGCCTAGCTGGTAATTCATGTCCATACTGAAACGCGTGTCGCTTTTACCTGACTGCCCCTGACGCTGTTCTGCACCAAACGTCAGTAGAGGAACCGGAGTGTAATTTACGCCAGCCGTGATAGCATGCGGGTTCCTCTGTCGGCTATCCTGACCGAAGAGACTCACCTCATCCCCGTAGTATTGCTCATACATCAGCTTGCCACCCAGCTGTGGCAGAGAAGGCACCCAAGCCTGCATCCTGACATCCCAGCCGTTTGCCGGACGCTCCTCATAGTCTCTCAGCTCCGGTGACGTTTTCCAGCCTGTCAGGCGGTAATAGATATTGGCACCCAGTTTAAGAAAATTACGCCAATATTCCCCTCCTAGCCCCAAGCGGGAATGGTCTCGAGAAAGATCATAGTCGAGAAAGGTATTTACACCGAGCATCCAATCATCGGCAAACCAACGATATCCCCCACCCAAATTTGACTGGGTCCGTCCATCAGTCCGGTGAATACTACCCTGGCTGAAGACAAGGCTGTCCTTTTGTTCGAACAAAGGGACAAGCAAGTCCAGTTGTGAGTTTTTCAGGGAGAAATTTTTATCCATCTCCAGTTGTACTCGTGCGGTTCCGAAACGACCAAGCCACTGTTGAATTTCATCGCTGGCAGCCCTTGAGACTATGCCTTGTGCCATTGATGCAATAGCATCACTGCCCGCACCGTTTGCCAGTGTTCCCCCCGCCTGTGCAGCATAGCCAGCTACTTTATGAGCATGCGTATCATTACCCTGCTCTTCTGTCACCGACGCATCATCCCACCGAACTTCAGGCAACGGAGCAACAGGAACCTCCAGCTCATCACCCTGTTGCAGATGATCAAAACCCTGGGAAAAAGTACGAAACTGGTTCAGCTTGCGCAGTGCATCCAGAGTCATATGGTACTTCTTTGCAATGGTAGAAACCGTTTCCCCTTCACCCAAGGTGTATACCCGAGTCTGCAGCGCAATCTGTTCCTGATTCTGCAGGAAGCGGTCATCACCTCCTGCCACAGCAGTCGCTGGGGTAAATGCCGCTACGATCGGAAAAGAAACCTGGATACCGATATTCATCCAAGCAAGCAATTTAAGATGAAGAGGTACGAAATGGGTGTGTTTAAATCTGTCCTTCACAAAAAAACTCCTAGAAAGGCCGACAGGTTATAATCGGCCAGATCTTAACGTAATTAATAATAAGTAAGGTCTTTAATAAATCGAGAACCCGAGTCGGAAAAAATTAAATTTTTTAGATACTCTTCTCCCGTGTATATATAGATAGCGGCGTACTTCAATCCATAATTAAGGATAATGTTTATAACAGAAATCCCATTGACCATAAGCTACGGAGTTATAAACTAATCTGAACTAAGAATGGATTACTTTGAATGCATTCTAGTCATTAATTACTTCTATATTGAAAAGTTGTTACACCTTTATAATGAATAGAATTCCCATTCGAAAGATGCACTTCAACAAGAACTTCATACAGCATTGATTCATTAAATAATTGATAAACAGAAATTATTACACCCCACCAACCTATTTAGCTCTAACACCAATAACAGACTACCATATCCCTTCAGATACAAGTCATCACATTAAAGAGAATGGTATGCTTCCACTTCCAAAAAAACACTATCTCACGAAGAGTTAAAAAAAGATTGAAATAAAAACCCATCAACACATTTCTTACACCCTAAATAAAATCTTGACACTTATTAAATTCCGATTAAGCAAAAGTATACACAAAAAAATATTATGGTCAAAATGGCAGAGATAAAAATCATGATAGATTTAAGCTAGTTAAAACCCTACCCCTCCGTTAAATACACTCAATCGATTTAATAACATGTTGATTTACAGGTAATAATTACTAAAAACAACAAAGGGTGAATCTTATTAATCATTTATCCATAAATATACAAGCGAATAAAAGTAGCGTTTTTTGACAAAATCATTAGGAGCCAGTGGATAGTAACATTAGCTATAGTTGTTAATAACTTGTTAGATGATTTTCTACGGATCATCGAGCAATATTATGTTTCGGATCTTAACTGAATCACCGCAAGTAGCTTTGATATTGATTTCACAGAAAAATATAAGATCAGTCTGAATTTAGAAAACTATTGATTGCTGGGGTATCCTATACCGCTGAAGGAGAAACTAAAAAATCGTTTGAGGATGAAGCGTTTATAGTATTTATTACAGGGAAAATGAGCAAACATTTATAATACTTAACTCCTCACAGTCAATAAAGTAAAAATATAAAATGGCCGAGTGGAAATTAATAATTAAACCGATACGAATAAGGCATAGGGGAAATAGTGAATAACTGGAGGAGTAACTATTTTTCAGCTCTACATACTTTCAGTACAAGTAGATAATAAAATCAAAATTCAACAAAAGAAGACGAAGAAATTCAATTCGTTGATAAAATGGCTATGGTATATAAGTGTATTTATACTGTATCTATAATTAATAGACACAGACAAGGATAAAGAAAATTATTATATATGAAACCGCATAGCGATATTGTTAGTACTTAACACAGCACTTATACTCGAGTCGGAATGTGATTTGGCGCGCATTATGCCACAAGCGCGCGATAGGAGCGCGGTTAGTTTTGAGTAATATTTAAGCGATAGCGCATACAGGAGAAAAATGCGATGCCTATAGTACGTCGTTTCAAACAGGTCGACGTTTTCACCCAGCAGTCTTTCAAGGGCAATCCGCTTGCCGTCATTATGGAGGCGAAGGGATTAACCGATGTGCAAATGCAGGAGATCGCTCGCTGGACAAACCTGTCAGAAACCACGTTTGTCCTGCCAGCCACCGATCCTTTAGCGGATTACCATGTTCGTATTTTTACGCCAGAATCGGAAATTCCGTTTGCCGGACACCCTACGCTAGGCACCGCACATGCCCTGCTTGAAGAAGGATTGCGCCCTAAGTCTCCGGGCCAACTGGTGCAACAATGTGGTATTGGTCTCGTGTCGATCAACATCGGTGATGATGAGAGCCTCGCTTTTCACGCCCCGCAAGCCACCCTCGTTCCGTTTGGTGATGAGCACATGCCACTGCTGGAAAAAACGCTGGGTATTACCGGCGTTGATAGTCCCTGTATCGATAAACGCTACCCGCCCACGGCCGTACAAATGGGCATTCGTTGGCTTGTGATTCGCGTAGACAGCGCAGACACCTGTCTGAACATCACACCGGATGCAGAAGCACTCTCAGCCGTACAAAATCTCAGCCAGACCAGCGGCATCGCTGTCTATGGCCCGCACGATGGCGCAACGCCTGTCGACTATGAGATTCGTGCTTTCTACATCGAACGCGGCCATCTCAAGGAAGATCCGGTTACCGGCAGCGCCAATGCATGCCTGGCGGTATTGCTTCGTCAGCAGCATGCTATCAATAACGTCACCGCGCCACTCAGCTACCGTGCGCGACAGGGCACCATGCTGCAACGTGATGGCCGCATTACCGTGACTTACCTGAACGATGAACCGTGGATCGGCGGACACAGCGTCACAATCGTTGATGGAACGTTACAGCGGTAAAGGGAGCGATTTTATGGAAGCGACAGTTGTCGATACGTCATTTATAGATGCACTATATGAATTGCGTCACGAGCCCCATCTACGCCTTCCTATCCAGGAAGAGAGCGACACCAATGCGCTCTTTACCCTGATTCAGCAGGAAAAAGCACGCTTATAGCGTACTTTACCTCAACCGCCAACATGCGTAGCAACGCTGTCGCTCAACGGCTTGGCTTCCGTTTTCACCACACGGAGAAAGACGCCGAGCAGTGGTTCGATCACAATATTTATCACTATCCCGCCTGATATTACCTCGCATGCCTTCCATCACCTGATGCGCTGACCTTCCGGTTGCGCATCAGGTTCTTTCGCTCCACGACACATTTCCTTTTCCATATCGTTATATTTTTGTGACTGATATCACAAAAATGTTGAAATCCGATCTCATCTTCGCTACCATTAAAAATGTGATTAACATCACACTTAACTAACCCGTTAGAGGAGTCTGATAATGAAAACCTTTCGCAAAATCAGCAAATTCTTTAAAAGAATGGGAGATGTTTATGTCAGTTACTGTGAACGTATTGGGTCAATCATCAGCCCGTTCTGATTGTGATATAAACAATCTCTAAAGCCGCCTCCTACAGGCGGCTTTTGTTTTTCGGCCTCTCTCTCACTCTGTTCATCCCCCTTTCCTTTTTGTCTACCCATACGTCGCAGATTTGTGCAGCACACCGCATGCCTGAACATTCTCTTTTAAAAACAGCTCAATGCGTTTTCCTTTCACGGCAAAACCACCGTTAACAGACTATGCTTTCCTCTAGCTGTACTTGCTTCGCGTCCCCGACGTCTGCGCTAAAAGATATACCCTAAATAATTCGAGTTGCGTGAAGGCGGCAACCGAGCGAATCCCCAAGAGCTTACACAGGTAAGTGACTGGGGTGAGTAAGGACAGCCAACGCACAAGCAGCTTGAAGTATGACGGGTATAAAAAGGACATGACTATGAGTAAAGTTAAACAACAGGATATTGACCGTCTGATCGAACTGGTCGGCGGGCGTGAGAACATCGCGGCGGTCACACACTGCATTACTCGTCTCCGCTTCGTCTTGCACGACTCATCCAAAGCCCATCCCAAGAACATTGAAGAGCTGCGTATTGTTAAAGGGTGTTTTACCAACGCCGGACAATTTCAGGTCGTGATCGGCACCAACGTGGATGAGTATTACAAAGCGCTGCTCGCCACCACGGGAAAAGGCGAGATGAATAAAGAAGAAGCCAAAGTCGCCGCTCGCCAGAACATGAGTTGGTTTGAACGCAGCATTTCACATTTTGCCGAGATCTTTTTTCCGCTGCTTCCCGCGCTCATCAGCGGGGGCTTGATCCTCGGGGCACGTAACGTGATTGGCGATATCCCGATGCGCGACGGGCAAACGCTGGTTCAGCTCTATCCAACCTGGCAAACCATCTACGATTTCCTCTGGCTGTTGGGTGAAGCCATCTTCTTCTATCTTCCTGTTGCGGTCTGCTGGTCAACCGTACGCAAAATGGGCGGCACGCCCATCCTCGGCATCGTGCTGGGCATCACGCTAGTATCGCCGCAGCTAATGAACGCCTACCTCATCGGCCAGCAAACGCCTGAAGTGTGGAATTTCGGCTGGTTCACGATTGAGAAGATAGGTTATCAGGCACAGGTCATTCCGTCCGTTCTGGCCGGGATGGCGCTGGCGATAATCGAGACACGGCTGAAAAAAATCGTGCCGGATTACCTCTATCTGGTGGTCGTGCCCGTAACCTCACTCATTCTGGCCGTGTTCCTGACACATACCTTAATTGGTCCGTTTGGTCGTATGATTGGTGACGGCGTCGCCTGGGCCGTTAAGGCAGTAATGACAGGCAGCTTCGCCCCCGTTGGTGCAGCGCTGTTTGGGTTCCTGTATGCACCGCTGGTCATCACAGGCGTGCACCAAACGACGCTAGCGATTGATATGCAGATGATTCAAAGTATGGGCGGCACGCCAGTTTGGCCGCTTATCGCGCTGTCCAACATTGCGCAGGCGGCTGCCGTTGTCGGGGTGATTCTCGTCAGCCGAAAAACTAACGAACGTGAAATTTCTGTTCCCGCGGCGATTTCCGCTTTTCTTGGCGTGACCGAACCGGCCATGTACGGTATCAACCTGAAATACCGTTTTCCGATGCTGTGCGCCATGATCGGTTCCGCCGCCGCCGCGCTGATTTGCGGCCTATATGGCGTAACGGCAAATGGCATCGGCGTAGGTGGGCTACCGGGCATTCTCTCCATCAAGCCACAGTTTTGGGGGATCTTCGCTATCGCCACGCTGGTTGCCACCGTTATTCCGATTGTGCTGACGTCGCTGGTCTATAAGCGCAAAATCCGTAATGGCACACTCGACCCTGCATAGCAGTGACATATCATTATTATCTCAACTCAGGCCGTGTAAACACGGCCCACTGTAATAAAGGAGCGACCTCATGACGATGAACGCCTCGCTTCCTTGGTGGCAAAACGGCGTGATTTATCAAATCTATCCGAAGAGCTTTCAGGACAGTACCGGAAGTGGCATTGGCGACATCGCTGGCGTCACCGCCCGATTCGATTACCTGCAACAACTGGGCGTCGATGCGATCTGGCTGACGCCGGTTTATCTTTCTCCTCAGGTTGATAACGGCTATGACGTCGCCGACTACTGCGCCATCGATCCGACCTATGGCACGATGGCCGATATGGAAACGTTGATCGCGCAAGCGCATCAGCGCCGTATCCGTGTCGTGATGGACATGGTGTTCAACCACACCTCGACGCAGCATCACTGGTTCCTGAACGCGCAGGATCGCCGTAGTCCGTACCGTCATTTTTATATCTGGCGCGATGGTAATGACGGTGCGCTACCCAATAACTGGCGTTCAAAATTTGGTGGGCCAGCATGGCAGTGGCACGTGGAAAGCAAACAGTATTATCTGCACCTTTTTGCTACAGAACAGGCCGATCTGAATTGGGAACACCCACGCGTACGGGATGAATTAAAACAGGTGTGTGAATTTTGGGCGGATAAAGGCGTCGACGGGCTGCGGCTGGACGTCATCAATCTGGTCTCCAAGCAGCAGGATTTCCCGTCTGATGCTCAGCAAGGCGATGGACGCCGTTTCTATACCGATGGTCCCCTAATTCATGATTACCTGCAGGAATTCAGTCAGGATGTTTTTCAGCCCCGCGGCTTGATGACCGTCGGTGAGATGTCATCTACCTCGCTGGAGCACTGCCGCCGCTACGCCGCGCTGGACGGCAGCGAACTCTCCATGACGTTCAATTTCCATCATCTGAAAGTCGATTACCCCAATGGGGAAAAATGGACGCTGGCGGAACCTGATTTTATCCAGCTCAAACAGATTTTTAATCACTGGCAGCAGGGGATGCACAATCACGCCTGGAATGCGTTGTTCTGGTGTAATCACGATCAGCCGCGCATCGTGTCACGCTTTGGTGACGAAGGCGAATTCCGTGTGCAGTCCGCCAAGATGCTGGCGATGGTGCTTCACGGTATGCAGGGCACGCCCTATATCTATCAGGGCGAGGAACTGGGTATGACCAATCCCGGCTATACACAGATTGAACAATACCACGATATTGAAAGCCTGAATCAATTTGCTGAACAACGCGATCGCGGCCAGCCAGATACACAAACCTTAGCAATCCTCGCCAGCAAGTCGCGTGATAACGGCCGTACTCCGATGCAATGGGATGCCAGCAAGCATGCTGGATTTACGAGTGGTACACCGTGGATTGCGCTATGTCAGAATTTCACCCACATCAACGCGGAACAAGCGCTGGTGGATAAAGAATCTGTCTTCTACACCTACCAGCAGCTTATTGCTATGCGTAAAGCGCTTCCTCTCCTGACGCACGGCGACTATCAGGATCTGTTGCCAGACCATCCTACTGTCTGGTGCTATCAGCGCATCTGGGAAGGACAGCGGCTTCTGGTTCTGGCAAATCTCAGCAAACAGCCCCAACGCTGGCAACCTCCCATTGATACCCATGACCGCCGCTGGCGACTGTTACTCAGCAATTACCCTGACGCACAGCCTCAGCCCGCAATACTGGTGTTACGCCCGTTTGAAGCCATCTATTGGGTACAAGGCATGCCGGAGAAAGAAGGAAAGGTTTAGCTATAATAGCCCGAATTGAGCGCATAGGGTGCCCGATTCGGTGTTTAACCATGAAGTTAACGATCGTCACTCAAGATAAGCGGACGAAGTATTTATTCGTCATAAAATACAACGCGGTAAAAAGACTCAGCGCGGAGAAAAAAACGAATCCCCACGACGTATTACGCGTCAGCCACACACCGAGAAACCCGCCAATCCCTTCACCAAGCCCCATCGCAATCGAATTGACTGCCATCACGCTCACCAACATGCCTTTTTCCGTCATGCCAGACAATAAGGTCTGTAGCGTCGGAATTAATAGCAATTCGCCTAACGTCCATAGTGTCAGTGAGAGGTATAGATGTACTAACGTTTGTGAAAAATGCAGCCCCAGAGAACCGATGGCATGCATGAGTAGCGAAAAAAAAATAATCTGCCGATTAGAAATGTGATTCTGCATAAATATTCTTTGCAGTTTAGGTGCCAAAAACACCGACAAAATCGCATTAAAACTTAGCAAAAAACCGATGTCTTCCGTACGATTTAATAACTGCTGGGCATACAGTGGCAATGCGGAAAAAAGCTGAGAGTAGATCATCCAGCACAGCAGCGTTAAAAAGAAAAATTGCTGTAAGGCTTTATTTGCAATCTGGTATTTCAGCGACGTTAACCATGAGTTCTGCACTGGCAAAGGCGGCAGTTCATTCTTGAAATAAATCCACAGACTCAACGCATACATCACCATACTCGTACAGTAAAACGGCAGCACTGGAGAAAATTTACTGAACAATATGATGGAGACAAGAGGCGCAAGCATCGACGCCAAATTGGCAATGATTGAAAGCTGGACGAATAAAGTGGCACGTTTTCTCTCATCCTCTGTTGCACCTGCTATAGCGCGTAATAACAAACTATTTGACCCATAAGAGACGCCATAGCCCAATACTGCGACAAAAAGCAGAGGAACCAGATGGGTCACCGCCAGCAGTAAGCAACTGGTTCCCATCACTGCCGCCGCCAAGGCGGCAGATTTCTGCGGGGGCAACACATCAATAAAAGGGGAGATAATAAGCCGCGTCACCTTCGCGCCAACAGAAGCCGTCATGATAAGTAGTGCGGTAAGCGTAGATGACAGCGCCAGAGTATTGCTCAAGTAGAGAGCCAAGATGGCGAGAATCGCAAACCAACTGTACGAAAACAGGAAAGCATTCAGCGAATAGCTTGATACACGTTCTCTATACCATGTTAAAGACAACATGCGCCATGTTCTCCTTTGCCGTTGACAGGGCTTCCAATGTATCTGCCCCTGTTGCCACCACACATCCGATCCGGTGCGATGATTCATGACAAGGCACAATCCGATCGCCACGACTCACAGAGACTTCTGTCAAATAGAGATTGGCCGCCACATCATCAAGGCCGACTATCTCCCCAAGAACGCCCGGTGGCGCATCAAAATACTTCACGACGGCGGCACGATGGTATTGTACCGTCAAAGGCTTAACAGCCGAATGAACATATTGTTCGAATACAACGCGATATGTCTCAACACCAGAGCACAACTCCGTCAGCAGATGAATATAGTCTCCACCAGGACGATTATGAATTTCTCCCATCATTACGTCTGTGCCATTGATAAGCCAGCACTCGATATGAAAATGACCAAAGGTTAATCCCGTGGCTTTTAATGCTTGACTGGCATGATGCAGAATAGCCGCTCGCTGTACATCTGTTATGGGGGCAGGAAAGACATGCATATCTTCCACAAAGTATTCTCCGGCACGAAGGTGCTTTTCCGTCACGCCAAGATAGCAAGGCGATCCACCGCAGAAATAGCCTTCAATGCTGTACTCTTTTCCCGTGATGAACTGTTCCACAATAAAGCACGTCTGTTGATCGGGAGTAAGGGAAGCGAACGCCTGCTCTAACTGATGAAAGTCATGCCGTTCAATTCGGCGCACCCCCAAACTTCCTGCGGCGTCGAGTGGTTTGACTATCCAGCTATCCCCTTCTGAGCGCATGATGAAATCATGTGCCTCTTCAATAGACGCAAACACACCAGCAGCAGGCTGTGGCAACCCCGCCTCCTGAAGACGGCGCCGACACTGGTATTTGTTTCTTATCGTCGCAACGGCATCAGAGGGGCTCGTGGGCAAACGGAATCGTTCACATAGCAAGGAACAGGTCTGCACCGAATATTCTTCAAACGTATAGATCCCAATAAGAGTGTGTAAAGCAGAAAGCTGCTCGATGATGGGCAAACTCGCACCGTAAGTTTTATCCGGGATCGCATACTGTTCAATACCAAGTCTAAGCTTGCTGTTAAGCCTGTCCAGATTTTCACGCGTATCAACCAATATGGGATAGAGCCCGATAGATCGAGCTTGCTCAACGGCTCTGGGTCCCTGACGAAAAGATGCGCAACCAAAAAGAATGATCGTGTTATTCATACAATATTAAACCTGATCGTTTGTGCCGCCCATTCAAGAATCGATGCCAGTTGCTGACTATCTGGGTGGCTTGCAATCACCACGCCCAGACGATAGGCGTTAAAATCGTCGGGAGGTAATACAACGTGGTGGCCAGGAGGAAAATGCATATAGACGTGCTGAATAGCAGGATGGCGGAGTATTTCATCCAAATTTTCACACCCACTGTAGTTTCCTGCCTTTTCCGCAAAGAGATAGCGGACACCCACAGTATCGTGGATCGCGGGAAGCGGTTCGGGGGCAAGACCCTGACAGACGCGAAGATAATTGCTCAGATGCTTTTCACCCGAAGCAGACTGAAGTAGATGCGTCGATATATATCCCCCAGCAGGCCGTGCAGCACACTCAATAAAACGAAATCCATGACGGCTATACTTCCCTTCCAGATGAAACATGCTTGCGTTAATGTTCAGCGCAGTAATCAATCGCTCAGCACTTTTCAGGATTACCTGCTGATACGTTGCAGGCAGCGCTGAGGGGAAAATATGTCTGTTTTCAACGAACGTCTGCTGGTCAGATTGATAATCCGTAATACCGACAAACGTAATCGTATGATCATGTACATAGCCATCCACACTAAACTCGGGGCCATCAACATACTCCTCCATCAGGATGTCCCCCCCAAAACGAGAGAAGACCGCATCAAACTCAGCATTCGCAATATGAGCTAGCGCCGCCAGCGCTGCTTCTAGCTCATCCTCATGCTCTATTTTGAAGATACCTTTAGAACCCGATCCCGAAGATGGCTTAAGAATAACCGGATACCCTATACGCGCCGCTGACGCCACGGCAGAAGCCAGCGAGTCAACCTTATCCCACTGCGGAAGTAGATCCTGACATGCATCAAGTTTCCGTTTCATCGTTATTTTGTCTCGGCATCCTATGACAAAATCAGGTTTCATACCGGGTAAACCTAATGCTTCAGTCAATACACTTCGCAGCGGAACATCCGTTTCAGACCAACAGACTACGCCACAAAAACCATAGCGCTTATCCAACTCCATCACGCGGCCTTTAACCATCTCATCATCATTCAGGTCCAGCAAGACGGATTCCACACTCAGTTCCATAGCCCAATCGGGTAATTGCTTGCCAAGCAGCACAATATCCAGACCAGACTGTCGAGCCGCTTTCATTTCTGCCATACGTTCGTGAGGATTCTGCCGTCCATTAATATACAGGATCGTTTTTCTCGACATATCGCGCCTCATAGAAAGACTGTGAATTAAATTGACAAAGGGAGAGTATGTAAACGCCCCTCAAGAGGGAGCACTGAGATCGTTCGTTCATCACTATCATACAGCATGACACCGTTCGGAACCGTTCCTAACGAAATGGTCGGCCCGGTAATCCACGCGGCTTTCTCTGTTAGTGCTATTTTTTCAAAACCGTATTGCCTTACCTGCGCAGTATCAAAAATTTTCATGCCGGGAATATGATCGTTGCCTGAAAATCCATAGATACAGTGATTCATTTCAAGTACGTCGAAATGCGCCGAGAGATCGATGCTGGTGCTAACCTCAGCGGTGCAGCATCCCGTCAAATCGGGACTGGCATAATGAGAAATAAACACATTATGGGTTCCATAATGTTTTATCACCATCTCCGGCAACGCCCCCAGCCACGCTTTATTCTCCTCAGTAAGCAGAGAGGGAAGCTCATGGTCTTCATAAAGGAATACATCACCTTTCGCCCGTTTCTGACGTTCAGCAAAAGACAAGCTGTACCATTCATCAGGAAAAACGAAAGACCCTGACTTCACGGGCAATCGCTGTACCGCAAAGAGATCGTGGTTTCCAATTACCGTCGCAGAGCATGTGGCTCTGACAAGATCTACGCACCGATTCGCATCTCTGGTTTTGAGATAACCGTAAAAAGGGACGGAATAGCCAACAATGTCGCCAAGGCAGATGACATCATCGACACCTGCGGCATCCAGTAGCCGAAGTGACGCCTCAAGTCTGATAACATCTTCATGAATGTCCGAAATAATTCCAGTCTTCATTTTATATCCTTTCACTTGCGGTATCGGCAAAGCGACGGCTGAGTGAAGCATTGACCGCATCAGGTGCTCTTCCCTGCTCCAGCAGGTCTTCATAGGCCGACAAATAGCGCTGAATAAAAGTATGAATATGGTTACTGTGATTAAAGTTCGCTTCGAAGCGACCAGCAATGGCAACCACATCCTCAATAGACATAGCTAGCTCTTTACGCAATGGACTTATCCCTTGCAAATAACGTCGCAATACGCGACCACGATTATCAGCGATGGGACGGATACCGACAGAGATAATGGCGACAGATGCCACGAGGGCATCAACAAGAAGGAGCGATTCAGAGCAGAGATCCTCAATATCGCGGGCGGCCTGGAGGGCATACACGGAACTATCCAGGCCGTACATCCGCGAGGCGATGGTTTCAAGACCAAACGCGGACTCCACGGCCAAGGGGCCGCTGAGATCTTCAATCACGATCAGATTGCCAATATCGCTGTAGTGTTGACCATCCAAGCTAACCGCAAAGTTGCAATTACGTCCGCCAACCCCTTCGATGCCAAACTTGTGTCGATAATAGGGAAGTGGTTTGCTGTCAAAGATCAGAGGGATACGAGAAGCATACCCGTGAAGAAGCGTAGCCAAATCGACATCTGTACTCGATATATGGATACGAACATCAATATTCCCGATGCAGGCTAACGCTTCGGCGAAATCCATTGTCGCCCTGATGATTGTCTCACGATCCTCCCACCCACTTAGCGCCCCCACGCTACTGAACAAAGAAGACCAACAGGGATGATATTTCGTACCAAACCGCCTGTTATTCTGTGTTCTGAGACACGTTTGGCGTGTGTAATAACGCAAAGGTTTCCGTGTCTTGTGTCGATCAGACAGTAGATATTTAAACGTGCTGATGGTTGACCCGATAAAGAGCGTGGAATGATCCCGGGTGGGCAACAGACTATCAGGCTCATGAAAAGCAAACGATTGCTTTTCAAAGCATTGAACAAATGCATCTGCACTATTTTCTTTCGCCTTAATAAGCCGATCGGACAGCGCCGGCCATGAATCAACCATTTTATTACCCACGGCAAACCTCCCACTCGGGGCGTAATCGGGACGTCTTCGGGTCATTAAATGATGCATATCCTCCCTTATAAAGCCCAACGTCTCCCTCATTGGCCCAAAAAGATATCTGACCAATGCGCATGCCGGGGTACAACCTGAACGGTTTCGCTGCCACAAGCTCCAGAGTCCATTGATGGCACGATCCCGTATGTCCAAGATTTGCAGACACTTGAAGCCATAAACCGAGGCGCCCCAGTGAACTCCGCCCAATCAATGACATAGCAAAAAAGTCGCTCCCTAACGTTTCAAGCGTATGGCCCAGATAGGTTGTATTTGCTTCAATGACATAGCCTTCGGGAGGAAGCGTGATGAAATCAAACTGCACGTTCTCCCCCCTAACATCGGGGACACCCAGTCGAGAGCCGAGTCGATAATTATAACTATTCGGATTTAATTGGGATTCAATAAAAGGAGAAATGGTAATTTCTCCATATTTGACACGCCGATGAATCTCATTACCCGTGAGTATCATCATTCCCTCCTGATTCTCATGATGCTGGATTCAAAAATCTTGATAAACCTTTGATGGGATTGGCCCTACTGACCCCTGATATTTACCATGATAAAGATTCACTTCGCCCATCGGCTTCCAAAAAGAAACTTGTCCTATTCTCATTCCAGGATACAAGCGAATAGGTAACGTACTATATAGCTGGAAAGTGACACAGCCGTACGATCCTATATCAATCAGATCTGCTGTAACATGAACGAATAACCCTAGCCGGGCAATGCCCGATTTAGCATGAATAATAGGAACAAATTTAGAGCTACCTATTTTCTCTTGGCTATGGGCCAACAAGAAATCTCCCTTATTCATGATTATGCCATTTTCATCAGCATTAATTGTATCGTATTCGTTCTCAATTTTTGGATCGATCACATCACCTTTATATCGAATAAAAGTTTTCCCTAACGTCAGATCGTAGGAATTTGTTGTAATATTCTCTTTTACAAATGGCTCGACAAGAATGTCACCATCACCGATCAGCTCTTCAATCGACAACCCTGTTAATATCATATTAAATATCCCTCTATCATACTCGCCAGAATGTATGTTCTGGCGGAGGATAAATTAACGGCGCACGCAAATAGCTACATATTCAGAACCAAAATATTCGTTCGGATCCGATGCTCCTGGCGCATTCGTTACCCATGAAGGATGCTCATAAAGATATATTTCTTCAATACGGAAAAATGGTTCAAGTAACGCGGCGGTATTAGCGGCATTCAAGAAAGTGTGTACGAGTCCTTTTTCAGGGCCACTTTCTGGAATGTAAGAAACGTCAGGTTCAACTTCACATCCTTTTTTCCAGTCAGAGGCACGTTCTGATGAAAAGGTCACAAAGAATAAGCCACCGGGCTTAGTGGTACGGGCCACTTCAAATATGGTTTTTTTGACATCCTGAAGCGTCGCATGGTTGATGACGGCACGTGATAGCGTAATATCGAAACTGTTATTTTCAAAAGGTAATGCAGTCATTGGGCACAAAACAAGCTCAGCATCTTTCTCCCTTCTTCTTAATTCCTCACGTGTATAATTAATCGCATTTTCTGACAGATCACTACCCGTTACGTCAAATCCTCTCTCCGCGAAATAATATAAATGACGGCCACCACCACAACCTAAATCGTGGAGTTTATTACCGGTTAGCGAAAAGCGATTTCGTAATGCACTAGAGGGGTTAACAATATATTTGTGGTAAAAATCTATTACTTCATCGGCAGGATTCATCAGAATCCATTTATGAGACGAGAATAACCCGTGCCACGCATTTTTCTCAATAATACTTTGAAAGTCTTGATTGTAATCGATATGACCAGTGAGTTCTTTCTCCGTCCAAATTGGGTTGGTAATAGGCATTATCTTTTCCTTGTTGATAATCATCCGTACTGACTTCATGAAAAATAAATATCAGCCATCACTTATTAAGTGTGCCACAAGAATGGAACCATTTTCTGTTTAGAAATGTCAAGGGTTTTATTTAAATGGTATCTTTTAAAAACGCCACACGCATTCATTACAAATTAATGATGCAAAAAAACACAATGAAATAACATTTAAATTTGACGAATGATTACTTTACGAGATATTTGACTCATTAAGATAAGTCTTAATAATAGAATAAATTAAAAAAACAAAATACACTAATAATATACATTATTAATTATTAGAGATTAAAGTTAGACTCTATTCCATAAACTGAAATAACCAGAAACAATATCAATTAATAATTAACAAGATACTCGTACTTATTGAAGATACTTGGTTTTAAGCGGTAAGAAGATCATGCTCACCCACTATGAAGATATTCATTATCGACGAACAAAAAACCGAGTTCGAATACCTTCATGATACCCGTCGTGATAAGCCTGTTTGTGATCGCATCAAAGCTGTCCTTCTTGCCTCCGAAGACTGGAGTTCAATTGCGCAAGCCTTTTGCCTTCATGAAACCACGGTAAATCATCACATCAATGGCTTCGTCAACCAGCGCAAACTCAACCTGAAAGCGGCAGGTGATGAACCGCTTCGGTTTATCGATGTCGTCCATCCGAGCCTTTGTCGTGAATTTACCGCCTTACAGTCCGAATCTGAACGCAATAGCGTGTTTATGGAAAGTGATGAACGAACATGCGCGGAATAGTTGCTATTTTGAAAATACCCGCGACTTTCGGGATGCGATATTCAATTTTTTGCGAGCACGTTGCCAGAAATAGCGGACTCGCTGACGCCCAGAATTCATGATCGTTTTCAGGTGCTCAAACCTGCATCTTGAGGTTTATTGGGTATATATTCCCATTCTCACCGAGGGTACGTGACCGGTACAACAACGAGAGCATGCTCGCAACATGAAGGCCCCTTCTGCACAAAAATTGAGTATCGGCATAACTCGTGACGGCTATCCCCATCAACCATTTCTCTCTCTTCAGAAAACCAGCAGAGGGGATAATTCAGCTAAATAGATAGCAGGAGGTAAGTAAAGGCAGGTAGCGACCATCGTGGCAAATAAAAACAAACGTTTTGTAGACAAAAATCATTCACAAAACGTTTGTCAGAGGTATTCATGATGAGAGTAAACACAGCTATCCTATACAGGTACAGGTACAGGTACAGGTTGTATCGTCATAACAGTACAGATAGCCGATATAATATTAACGCTTAGCCAGCAGTAATCCCAACACCAGACCGACGGTGGCACCGATACCGATACCGTGCCAGGGTTTGTCATGCACATAGACGTCGGCTTTGTCAGCTACCTGCTTGGCACGCGCATAATAGCTGTCAGTGACGCCAATGCGGGCTTTAACTTCCAGCAGCGCTTTTTCCGCGCCCTTCTTCAAATCAAGGTAGGCTTGGTCTGCCTGATCGCCCGTATAGCGCAATACCTCATCCAGCGTTTCAGACAGAAGTTTTAAATCATCATCAACACGAATATCTTCAGGCTGTTTTTTTGTCGCTGCCATAAAGTGCTTCCTTCTGTTATGAAAAGTCATGAGTTATAAGTCGTTGCCTTCTTAACTATAGACAATTTTGCGCCGTTCCTACGGCTTCAACAGACCAGATCATTCCTAAAACGTATTTTGCTTCCATAAAAAAACGCAGGGAGCGTTTTTCAACGTCGCTTGCGACGACCCGAAGGGTGGCGAGCAGGAAGCTCGCCATAAAAAACGCCGTTGATTCTCATCAACGGCGTTTCATTACTCAAGCAGACTCTCGTCAGCAGTTACATCATTGGCTGCGCCAATTGCACCAGAGAGATAAGCGGCTGCGGATACAAACCAAAGAACAGTACGGCGATGGAAGAGATCAGTACGACCACACCACCAGCGGTTAAAGCCCAGTTGTTTGGCGTATCACGCTGCAACACCTGCGGCGCATTCAGGAACAAACTGACCATCACGCGCAGATAGTAGTACAGCCCAATGGCGCTACCCAGCACGACTGCACCGGTCAACCACCACAGCTCAGCATTAACACCGACAGCCAGCACGTAGAATTTACCGAAGAAGCCCAGCGTCATCGGGATACCCGCCAGCGACAACATCATCACTGTCATCACCGCAGACAGGATCGGTTTATGCCAGAACAAACCACGGTAAGAGAACAGTGAATCAGCATCCGGGCCACGGTACGGGCTGGACATTAGGCTAACCACACCGAACGCCCCCAGGCTGCTGAACAGGTAACCCACCAGATACACGCCAACGGTTTCCAGCGCCAGTTGATGGCTCTGAACCGCGATCAAGGCAACCAGCAAATAGCCTAAATGCGCGATGGAAGAGTAGCCGAGCAGACGCTTGATGTTGGTTTGCGATACCGCCATCACGTTACCGAACAGGATCGACGCGAACGCGATAATACCCAGCACGATTCTGACAGATTCGCTGTCAGCCACCGGCGCGTACAGGAACAAACGCATGACGGCACCGAAAACGGCAATTTTACCGGCCGTCGCCAGAAACGTAGACACTGGTGCAGGCGCGCCCTGATACACATCAGGCGTCCACAGCTGGAACGGAACCAGAGACAGTTTGAAGCCCAGACCGACAATCATCATCCCCAAGCCTGCCAGCAACAGCGGCTCATGGATTTGGTGATCGCTCAGGTTCTTACCGAGGCTGGCAAAGCTCATATCGCCTGATTCAGCATAAATCAGCGCCATACCAAACAGCAGGAAGGAAGACGCGGCTGCCGATAGCAACATGTATTTAATACTGGCTTCCAGCGAACGTTTCAGACGGAAGGCATAGCCAACCAGACCAAACAGCGGGAGAGAAAGCAGTTCAATCCCGATGAACAGCGAGGCCAGGTGGTTAGCACTCGCCAGCAGAATTCCACCTAACGCCGCGATGAGAACCAGCAGGTAGAACTCATCGCGGTTGTCTGGATAGCCTTGCAGCCACGGATAGGCAAACGTGCTGGTTGCCAGACTGGCAAGCAGAACCAGTCCGGTATAGAACATCGAGAAGCCATCAACACGCAGCAGCGGCGTCACGTCCGTTGGGCCAACCTGACCAACAAAGTACAGTGACAGCAACGCAATATTCAGGCCGATAACCGTCATGGTTGCGTTGACAAAATGGTTGCGTCGCCACGCAATGCACAGCATCACAACCACTACCGTCAATCCGACGATCAACAGCGGCGATAGCGCAATTAGTTGTTGAAGAGTTATTGTCATGGCGAATTACGGCCTTGTTGTTGAAATAATTGAATCTGGAGCAGACGACATAAACCACTGCTGGATATTTGACATCGCGGCACTGGAGGTATCCAGAATCGGTTGCGGGTAAACCCCTAACAACACCAGTAATACCACCAACAGCATCACGATAGACAATTCGCGGAGCGACATACTCTTCAATGGCTCATCAGATTTAGGCGTACCGTAATAAGCACGCTGAATCATGATCAGTGAGTAGACCGACGCAAAGACCAGACCGAAGGTTGAGATCACCGTAATCACTGGCACAACCTGATAGCTGCCGAACAGAATCATGAATTCGCCGACAAAGTTACCTGTGCCCGGCATACCCAAAGTTGCCACAGCAAAGAACAGAGACAGCGCAGGCAGGAACTTCAGACGCGACCACAGGCCACCCATTTCACGCATGTCACGGGTATGCAGACGTTCGTACAGTTGACCACACAGAATGAACAGACCAGCAGCGGACAAGCCGTGCGCAATCATCTGAATCACCGCGCCCTGATAAGCCAGTTGATTACCAGAATAGATGGCAATCATCACGAAGCCCATGTGGGACACAGAGGTATAAGCAATCAGACGTTTGATATCCGTCTGTTTAAACGCCAGCCAGGCACCGTAGAAGATACCAATCACACCCAACCACATAGCAATCGGTGCAAAGGCATGGGACGCGTTCGGGAACAGCGGCAGGCTGAAACGCAGCAGACCATAGGCCGCCGTTTTCAACAGGATCCCTGCAAGGTCAACAGAACCCGCAGTTGGCGCCTGACTGTGTGCATCCGGCAGCCAACCGTGCAACGGCACGACAGGCATTTTTACAGCAAACGCGATGAAGAAGCCCAGCATCAGCAGATATTCAACACCGTATGACATTGGCGTCTTCAGCAGGTCTTCATAGTTGAACGTCCAAACGCCGGTAGCATTGTGATGCACAAAGACCAGCGCCAGAATCGCGATCAACATGATCAGGCCGCTTGACTGGGTATAAATGAAGAACTTGGTTGCCGCCGTAATTCTGGTTTTACCGTCAGAGCCTTTATGGCCCCACAGTGCAATCAGGAAGTACATCGGTACCAGCATCATTTCCCAGAAGAAGAAGAACAGGAACATGTCGATGGCAAGGAACACGCCAATAACGCCGCCCAGAATCCACAGCAGGTTCAGGTGGAAGAAACCCTGGTAGCGCTGAATTTCATTCCAAGAACAGAGGATTGCCAACACGCCCAGCAAACCAGTCAGCACCACCATCAGCAGCGACAGGCCGTCCAGCGCAAGATGGATGCCGATGCCGAAGCGTGGGATCCATGGCACATAAAACTCGGATTGCCATTGTGGTACGCCTGTCGGCGCCGTCAGTGAGTAACCGCCTTGCAACCACAGTTGCAGAGACAGTGCGAGTGTCAGCCCCATTGCAATCAACGCTATCCAGCGCGGTACTTTCGTACCAAAACGCTCTAACTGCCAGCACAGTAGACCGCCGATAAAGGGGAGAAGAATTAGCCAAGGTAGTAGCATGGCGTTTTGTGTCCCTAAATTAAAGAAATCTGAAAACTTGCCGTGGCGGGCATCCCTATCTGCGGAATGCCCTACCTTTTATACGTTACCGGATACTGCCTTAGACCAGTAGTAACAAGGCCAGCACCAGTACGGCACCAAAGCCCATAGAAGCAACGTACCAGCGCAACTGACCATTCGCACTGAGAGCCAGCCCACGGTTACCCCAACGGGTAACTGTAGCCGGAAGCGTCATCAAGGCATTTAACGGATCACGCTGCAACAGCTTCGCGATAGCCAGATACGGTTTAACAAAGACATGGTCGTACAACCAGTCGAAGCCCCACGCGTGGAACCACCAGGTCGAGAAGAAACGACCCGGAGCACTCTTCGCGATGCTATTCACCGCCTGACGTTTACCCAGCCACAGCACAGCGGCAAGCAGAATACCGGCAATCGCCACCACGCCAGAGGTAATTTCCAGCGTCATCAACTGGCCGTGTTCAAGCTCTGTCGTCGCCGGCAATACACCGTGCAACGGCGGAACAATCATCGCACCAATAAAGGTGGACAGAATCATCAGCACAACCAGCGGTAAGTGGTGAGAAATGCCTTTTCCTGCATGCGCTTTGGTTTTCTCTTCACCGTGGAACACGATGAAAATCATACGGAACGTATACAGCGAGGTCATGAAAGCACCGGCCAAGCCAGCCACCATCAGATTGACGTGACCATTTGCCCATGCGCCAGCCAGAATCTCGTCTTTACTGAAGAAGCCTGCGGTAACCAGCGGCAGTGCAGCCAGCGCCGCGCCCCCGACCAGGAAGCAAACATAAACCAGTGGAATCGTTTTACGCAGGCCGCCCATCTTGAAGATGTTCTGCTCGTGGTGGCAGGCCAGAATCACCGAACCAGAAGAGAGGAACAGCAGCGCTTTAAAGAACGCGTGCGTCATCAGGTGGAAAATCGCGGCATCCCATGCCTGAACGCCCAGCGCCAGGAACATGTAACCAATCTGGCTCATGGTAGAGTAAGCCAAGACGCGCTTGATGTCGGTTTGAACCAGAGCGGCAAAACCCGCCAGCACCAGCGTTACTGCACCCACAATACCTACCAGATGCAGAACATCCGGCGCCATCAGGAACAGGCCATTGGTACGCGCAATCAGGTAAACGCCCGCGGTAACCATCGTCGCGGCGTGGATCAGAGCAGATACAGGTGTTGGACCAGCCATCGCATCCGCCAGCCAGGTTTGCAGCGGCAGCTGTGCCGATTTACCGACCGCACCACCCAGCAACATCAGCGTAGCCCAGGTGATTTCCGGTGAACCTTCAGCCAGTTTCTGCGGTGCCAATACCATCAGCTCGCGGAAGTTAAGCGTACCCAGTTCTTTGTAAAGGATGAACAGGGCAAAGGCGAGGAAGACGTCACCCACACGCGTAACGATGAAGGCTTTCATCGCCGCCGCACCGTTCTTCGGATTGGTGTAGTAGAAACCGATCAGCAGGTAACTGCACAGCCCCACCCCTTCCCAACCGAGGTACATCAACAACAGGTTATCTGCCAGTACCAAAACGACCATACTCGCGATGAACAGGTTGGTGTAGGCGAAGAAGCGGGAATATCCCTCTTCCCCACGCATATACCAGGAAGCAAACAGGTGAATAAAGAACCCAACACCGATAACAACGGACAGCATCGTCACCGAAAGGCCATCAAGCGTCAGCGTGACGCTGATGTCGAAGTTGCCAACGGTCATCCATGTCCACAGATGCTGATTAAAGAAGGTCACGCCGCCGTGCTGTTGCCCCATGAAATCAGCCACAACCCAAGCGGTAACCAACGCTGCCAGACCAATCGAGCCAACACCGACGGTCGCGGATGTATTTTCCGACCAGCGACCGCGGGAAAATGCCAGCAACAGAAAGCCGAGCAGCGGGAAGAGTATTGTTAAATAGAGTAAGTTCATCCGCGCATCTCACTGACTGTATCAATATTCAGGGTCTGACGACGACGATACATTTGTAGCAACAGAGCCAGACCAATACTGGCCTCGGCCGCTGCCAGCGTAATCGCCAGAATGTACATCACCTGACCATCAGGCTGCTGCCAATAGCTGCCTGCGACAACAAAGGCCAGCGCGGCAGCGTTGATCATAATTTCGAGACTGATCAACATAAACAGCAGGTTACGACGAATCAACAGACCAGTCAGCCCGAGAACAAACAGAATAGCGGCTAAAATTAACCCATGTTGTAACGGAATCATGCGCGTTCCCCCGTTATTTTCTTCTCAACGTCCTGGTTCGCGCCTTCTTTATTGACAACGTCACCACGTTTATCTTCACGACCAATGTGGAAAGCGACAACCAATCCCGCCAGCAGCAGCATTGATGCCAATTCAACGGCCAGAACATAAGGCCCAAACAGGCTGATACCCACGGCTTTCGCCTCAACAGGCGTACCCGTGATGCCCTGCTCTTTCAGGCTAAGGATGGCATTGACGACAATCACCAGTAACGCCAGTGAAAGAATGCTCGGACCGATCCAGACGCTGGGTTTCAGCCAATTCCGCTCTTGTTCTTCTACGGAATTACCAAGGTTGAGCATCATGACCACGAACACAAACAGCACCATGATGGCACCCGCATACACGATGATGCTCAGCGCGCCGGCAAAATTAGCCCCCAGCGAGAAAAATACGCCCGCAATCGCCATGAGCGAGGTGACCATATACAACAATGCATGCACAGGATTGGTATGCGTAATGACGCGCAACGTCGCCAGTATCGCAATCAAGCCTGTGGTATAAAAAGCGAATTCCATGCTAGCTCCTTAGGGCAACAGGCCTTTGACATCAATGGGTTTGGCTTCGTTTTCAGCTTCGCCTTTGTCTTTACCATCGATTGCCATACCAGCCATCCGGTAGAAATTGTATTCCGGATATTTACCCGGCCCCGATATCAGCAAATCTTCTTTCTCGTACACCAGATCCTGACGTTTGTAGTCGCCCATTTCGAAATCCGGCGTCAGCTGGATAGCGGTTGTCGGGCATGCTTCTTCACAGAAGCCACAGAAAATGCAGCGCGAGAAGTTGACGCGGAAGAACTCCGGATACCAGCGACCATCTTTGGTTTCCGCTTTCTGCAATGAGATACAGCCGACCGGACAGGCCACCGCACACAGGTTGCAGGCAACGCAACGCTCTTCACCATCAGGATCGCGCGTCAGCACGATACGACCACGGTAGCGCGGCGGTGGATTCACAGGCTCTTCTGGATACATTCTGGTTTCGCGCTTCTTAAAAGCGTTCGATCCCACCATACAGATACTGCGTATCTGGGTGCCGAAACCAACCACTATGTCTTTCAATGTCATGGTTTATTCACCCCTTCTTAAGCGTTGTACAAAATAACGGCCGCTGTCGCCAGCAGATTCAAAAGCGTTATCGGCAGACAGACTTTCCAACCGAAAGACATCACCTGGTCATAACGCGGACGGGGTAACGAAGCACGAATCAGGATGAACATCATCATGAAAAAGCCTGTTTTCAGCGCAAACCAGACAAACGGAGGCAGAATTGGACCATGCCAGCCACCGAAGAATAAGGTCACCATCAGCGCGGAAACTGTCACGATCCCGATATATTCCCCGACAAAGAACAGACCGAATTTCATACCGGAGTATTCAATGTGGTAACCATCTGCCAGTTCCTGTTCAGCTTCAGGCTGGTCAAACGGGTGACGGTGACACACCGCCACGCCTGCGATGGCAAACGTAATAAAGCCGAAGAACTGCGGGATCACATTCCACAGGTGTTCCTGAGAATCGACGATGTCACGCATGTTGAACGAGCCCGCTTGCGCGACAACGCCCATCAACGACAGGCCGATGAACACTTCGTAGCTTACGGTCTGAGCAGAAGCACGTACCGCACCGAGCAGCGAGTATTTGTTGTTACTCGCCCAGCCAGCAAACAGCACCGCGTAAACGGCCAAACCCGCCATCATCAGGAAGAACAGGATCCCGATGTTCAGATCGGCGACACCCCAAGTTGGCGTGATCGGCACAATCGCAAAGGCAATCAGCATTGAGGTAAACGCGATCATCGGCGCCAGTGTGAAGATCACCTTATCGGTGAAATTCGGCACCCAGTCTTCTTTGAAGAACATTTTGATCATGTCAGCGACAAGCTGCAATGAACCGCCCCAACCTACCCGGTTCTACCCATAACGTCCCTGGAAGAGGCCGAGCAGTCGACGTTCACCCATACTCATGAATGCGCCACAGGTCACCACAACCAGCAGAATCACGATCGCTTTTCCGACAGAGATCAGAATCTCGATTAATTCCGGTGTTAACCAACTCATTGTGCGGCCTCCCGCAGATTTTCAACGGTTGCACCCGCCAGCATCGGTGCAATACCCGGTAAGCCCAGCGGTAAACCAACTTGTCCCTGACTCAATGCCGCACTTAAGCGCAGTGGTAGACGTAGCGTTTGTCCTGCACAGGTCAATTCCAGCAACGTCCCGGCGTTCACGCCCAGCGTTGCCGCATCAGCCGGGTTCACCATCACGTAAGGCTCTGGCATACGCTGCTGAATCACGTCAGAACGCTGTGACATTTCATCACTACCAAACAGGTGATAGTACGGCGCAACGCGCCATTGACCCGCTTGTGGGACGAAAGCCGCAGGAATGTTGTCGAAATACGCCAGCGAACCTTCTCCGGCTTCGATCATACGCACACCCGGATCGCCATGACGCAGATGTCCACCCACTTCGTCCTGGAATTTGTTCCAGGCTTGCGGTGAGTTCCAGCCTGGCGCCCAGGCAAACGGAATCTGCTGACGATTAGCTGTCGGGCTGTTGTTCCCTTCCATTGAGAAGGCAAACATAGTGTCTTTATCGACGGGCTGACGCGGTTCATGCACGCTGATATTGGCACGCATCGCAGTACGGCCGCTGGAGCGAATCGGTGAACGCGACAGTTTCTGACCACGAATACGGAACGAGGCATCAGGCGCGGCATCTTTAATCGCAGCCAGCTGTGGCAATTCAGCAACACACGCATCAATCACGTTATCCAGCTGCGTCCAGTCAACCTGACGGCTGTTATAGGTGATATACAGCGAGTGCAGCCAGCGCCAGCTTTCCAGCATCACAATCTTGTCGTTGTAGTACGTTGGGTCATAAACCTGGAAGAAACGCTGAGCGCGGCCTTCCTGATTCACCAACGTACCGTCGCTTTCAGCAAAGCTGGCGGCAGACAGAATGATGCTTGCCTTATCCATGATGCGAGTACGCTGATGGTCAACCACAATCAGGTTCTCAGCTTTTTCCAGCGCCGCGTCAACGCGAGCGATTGGGGCATGACGGTAGAGATCGTTCTCCAGAACCACCACGCTGTCAGCGTCGCCGTTTTCCAACTGCGTCAGCGCGTCATCCAGCGAACCGCCACCCATGATTGACAACCCGATGCTGTTAGCAGCAGTCGCAACAAAGGTAATGCCAACGTCAGAGCCGCGATTTTTCAGCGCCTTGGCAACGTTTGCCGCAGCAGAGATCACGTCTTCGCTGCCAGCATTGGTGCCGGAGATGATGAGTGGTTTTCTCGCACCGGCCAGTGCCTGTACGATGATATCGACTTTCTGGTCGAGACCCGCAGCCAGATCGGCAACTGCCGGAGCGCTGCTATCCAGACCGTGTGCAATGGCGAAGCCAAGACGTGCCTGATCGGCAACCGGCGCACGGTAGTTCCATGCGGCGATATCGTCCAGACGGGTGTTGTCGACGTTGGTGACAAACAGCGGGTGCTTGGCATGCTGACCGATGTTCATGATCGCCGCAATCTGCCAGTCAGCCACTTTCTGCGCGGCTGCCATTTCGCGAGCTTTACCTTTCACGGCCTGACGAACAGCTAGTGCGATACGCGCACCCGTCTGCGTCAAGTCTTCACCCAGGATCAGAACTGCATCGTAGCCTTCGATCTCACGCAGCGCTGGCGTTCTCACACCGCTTTCACGCAGCACTTTCAGGATCAGTTGCAGACGATTTTGTTCTTCCTGCGCGATGCCGGTGTAGAAGTTCTCGGCACCCACCAGTTCACGCAACGCGAAGTTGCTTTCAATGCTGGCGCGCGGTGAACCGATACCGATCGTTTTCTTCGCCTGACGCAGTACATCCGCCGCACCTTGCAATGCCTGATCGGCATTCAGCGCGATCCAGTCATTACCACGACGTTGCAGCGGCTGGTTCGGACGATCTTTCTGGTTGACATAGCCGTAACCAAAACGGCCGCGGTCACACAGGAAATAGTGGTTTACGCTACCGTTGAAACGGTTTTCGATACGACGCAGTTCGCCATAGCGTTCACCTGGGCTGGTATTACAGCCGATGCTGCACTGTTGGCAGACGCTCGGTGCAAACTGCATATCCCATTTACGGTTATAGCGCTCAGAGTGCGTTTTATCGGTGAATACACCAGTCGGACACACTTCAACCAGGTTTCCGGAGAACTCGCTTTCCAGCGTGCCATCTTCCGGACGACCGAAGTAGACATTGTCGTGTGCGCCGTAAACGCCGAGATCTTTGCCATCCGCGTAGTCTTTGTAGTAACGCACGCAGCGATAGCATGCGATACAGCGGTTCATTTCATGAGAAATGAACGGCCCGAGATCCTGATTGCGGTGGGTACGTTTGGTGAAGCGATAGCGACGGAAGTTCTGTCCCGTCATGACTGTCATATCCTGCAAATGACAGTTACCGCCTTCCTCACACACCGGACAATCGTGCGGGTGGTTGGTCATCAGAAACTCAACTATCGTCTTACGGAATAGCTTCGCTTCTTCATCTTCAATCGCGATGAACGTTCCTTCGGTTGCTGGTGTCATACAAGACATCACCAGACGACCGCGGGTGTCTTCCGCGTTTTGGTACTGTTTTACCGCACAGAGGCGGCAGGATCCGACGCTCCCGAGCGCGGGGTGCCAGCAAAAGTAAGGAATATCAAGTCCCAGAGTCAGGCAAGCTTCTAGAAGGTTGTCTGCTCCGTTTACTTCATACTCTTTGCCGTCTACATGAATAGTAGCCATAGTCAGCATGCTTCCATAATGGCCCGTGTTACCACGAGCGCTAATCAAAAATTCTGTATACCCTCATCTTTCAAATCGCAAATGCGTTGGCTACCTGCGCCTTGAAATCTATTGGGTTTATGAGGGTGGCTTATTTGCGCCACCCTGCGGATACATTCACTGCATCTCGCACGTGTTGAGCAATAGCTTACCAGCGCTCTTTCAACAGGTTAGGCTGAATACCGCCAATCGCTTTAAGATTGCCTAAATACTGTTTAGAGATACCCGCTTCGAATTCTTCCCGGAAATACTTGATGGCACTTTGCAGCGGCTCGACCGCACCCGGCGCATGCGCACAGAAGGTGTTACCCGGTCCGAGGAAACGGCAAAGTTGTTCCAGCGTTTCGATGTCACCAGGCTGGCCTTCGCCATTCTCCAGCGCACGCAGAATCTTCACGCTCCACGGCAGGCCATCACGGCACGGCGTACACCAGCCACAGGATTCACGGGAGAAGAACTCTTCGAGATTGCGTGTCAGCGAAACCATATTGATTTCGTGATCGACGGCCATTGCCAGAGCGGTACCCATACGGCTACCCGCTTTCGCAATGTGCTCAAAATCCATTGGCAGGTCGAGATGGCTTTCCGTCAGGAAATCCGTACCGGCACCACCCGGTTGCCAGGCTTTCAGCTTCAGACCATCGCGCATACCGCCCGCGTAGTCTTCCAAAATTTCACGCGCAGTCGTACCGAATGGCAATTCCCACAGGCCCGGGTTCTTGACGCGGCCGGAGAACCCCATCAGTTTCGTGCCTGCATCTTTACTTTTACCCGCAGACAGCCCCTGATACCACGCCGCACCGTGCTCGATAATCGCCGGTACGTTACACAACGTTTCCACGTTGTTAACGCAGGTCGGTTTGCCCCAAACACCCGCAGACGCCGGGAACGGCGGCTTAGAGCGAGGGTTGGCACGACGGCCTTCCAGTGAGTTAATCAGTGCGGTTTCTTCACCGCAGATATAACGCCCAGCGCCCGTATGCACGAACAGCTCGAAATCAAATCCGCTGCCCAGAATATTTTTACCCAGCAGACCCGCAGCTTTCGCTTCTTCGATTGCGCGACGCAGGTGAACGGCAGCTTCGATGTATTCACCGCGCAGGAAGATGTAGCCACGGTAGGCTTTCAGCGCAAAGGCACTGATCAGCATGCCTTCAACCAGCAGATGCGGCTCTTGCTCCATCAGCAGGCGGTCTTTATAAGTGCCCGGCTCCATCTCATCCGCGTTACATAGCAGGTAGCGGATATTCATGCTTTCGTCTTTCGGCATCAGGCTCCACTTCAAGCCTGTCGAAAAGCCCGCGCCGCCACGCCCTTTCAGGCCAGCGTCTTTAACCAGTGAGACCACTTCATCCTGCGCCATGCCGGTTAACGCTTTTTGCGCGGCGACATAGCCGTTTTTGCTGCGATATTCATCCAGCCATACTGGCTGTTTGTCTGCACGTAAACGCCAGGTCAGAGGATGCTGCTCAGCAGTCAGAACAATGTCTTTACTCATTGATACTGCTCCAATAACGATTCAATTCCTTCCGGCGTCACATGGGTATGGGTATCTTCGTCAATCATCATTGACGGCCCCTTGTCACAGTTCCCCAGGCAGCAGGTCGGCAACAGCGTGAAACGTCCATCGAACGTTGTCTGTCCCGGTTTGATGCTGAGCTTACGCTCCAGCGCAGCCTGAACGCCCTGATAGCCATTGATGTGGCACACGACGCTGTCGCAATAGCGAATAACATGACGCCCGACAGGCTGACGGAAAATCTGGCTGTAGAACGTTGCCACACCTTCCACGTCACTGGCGGGGATACCCAGCAGATCGGCAATCGCGTGGATAGCCCCATCCGGTACCCAGCCGCGTTCTTTCTGCACAATTTTCAGTGCTTCGATTGACGCGGCGCGTGCATCTTCGTAGTGATGTTTTTCGTGCTCAATAGCGTCACGTTCGGCGTCACTCAATACAAAAGCATTGTCTTTTGTCAGCGAGTCGGCAGCAGGTTGTCCCTGAGCGTCAATATGATCGTGATTGTTGTGATCATGCATAATTAGCGGTCCACATCTGACATTACGAAATCAATACTACCGAGGTAAACGATCAGGTCGGATACCAGACATCCGCGAATTACAGAAGGAATCTGTTGCAGATGCGCATAGCTCGGCGTGCGAATACGGGTACGGTAGCTCATCGTGCCGCCGTCACTGGTCAGGTAATAGCTGTTAATGCCCTTCGTTGCCTCAACCATCTGGAATGATTCATTGGCAGGCATAACCGGTCCCCAGGAAACCTGCAGGAAGTGGTTAATCAGCGTATCGATATGCTGCAACGTGCGCTCTTTTGGCGGCGGCGTCGTCAGCGGGTGATCCGCTTTGAACGGGCCTTCCGGCATGTTCTTGAGGCACTGATCCAGAATACGTAAGCTCTGACGCAGTTCTTCAACTTTCAGCATAACGCGGCTATAGCAATCGCTGATGCCGTCGCCTACTGGCACTTCAAAGTCAAAGTTTTCATAGCCGGAATACGGACGCCATTTACGCACGTCAAAACCGATACCAGTAGCACGCAGACCTGCACCCGTTACGCCCCATTCCAATGCTTCTTTCGCATTGTAGGCAGCAACGCCCTGAGTACGGCCTTTCAGAATGGTGTTCTGCAATGCAGATTTGACATAGGTGTCCAAACGAGCCGGCATCCAGTCAAGGAATTCACGTAGCAGACGTTCCCAGCCGCGTGGCAGATCGTGCGCCACACCGCCAATACGGAACCACGCTGGGTGCATACGGAAACCAGTAATCGCTTCAACCAAATCGTAAATTTTCTGGCGGTCAGTAAACGCAAAGAACACCGGTGTCATCGCACCGACGTCCTGAATATAAGTACTGATATACAGCAGATGGCTATTAATACGGAACAGCTCAGACAGCATGACGCGAATCGTCTTGACGCGATCCGGCACCTCAATACCTGCCAGTTTTTCCACAGCCAGTACGTACGGCATTTCGTTAACGCAGCCGCCGAGGTATTCAATACGGTCAGTATAAGGAATGTAGCTGTGCCAGGACTGGCGCTCGCCCATTTTCTCCGCACCGCGATGGTGGTAACCCACATCAGGCACGCAGTCGACGATTTCTTCGCCATCCAATTGCAGGATAATACGGAATGCGCCGTGTGAAGATGGGTGGTTCGGACCGAGGTTGAGGAACATGAAGTCCTCATTTTCAGTACCGCGCTTCATTCCCCACTCTTCCGGTTTGAACGTCAGCGATTCCATTTCCAGATCTTCTTTCTGCTTGGTCAGCTCGAAAGGATCGAATTCGGTCGCACGCGCTGGATAATCTTTACGTAACGGATGCCCTTCCCACGTCTGCGGCATCATGATGCGCGTCAGGTGCGGGTGACCATCAAAGGTCATACCGAACATCTCCCACGTTTCCCGCTCATACCAGTTGGCATTCGGGAACAGCTTGGTCACGGTCGGCAAATGCATATCATTTTCAGCCAACGCGACTTTCAGCATGATGTCGCGGTTACGCTCGATGGAAATGAGATGATAAAAGACGGAGTAGTCGGCGGCAGGTAAACCTTCACGATAGGTGCGCAGGCGCTCATCCGTACCGTGCAGGTCAAACAGCATGACATAAGGCTTCGGCTGTTTTTTCAGGAATGCGACAACATCCAGTAATTGCTCACGTTTGACCCACACAACAGGGATACCTGTGCGGGTTGCCTGTACAGTAAATGCATCTGGTCCAAAACGGTTACACAGTTCGCCAACGACCGGATCGTTAAGATGATCGCGGGTTTGCCAGCCTGGCTGAGCGAGATCGTGTGTCGTTAAATCTGTCATAAATATGTCACCACATTAAATGTGCTATTTCTGTAGCTGATAATGACCGCACACTATTATCGGGGTATTACACGGCCACCGAGTTTATCATCTACAGGTCAAATCTCATCAGGCGAACGCAGGTTAGTCACAGCGATTCGTTCGCCGCGTTTGCGCTCACGCTCAGATTGCATGTTGGCGCGGTAAACGCCCTGTTCACCCACCACCCATGACAGAGGGCGGCGTTCTTTACCGATGGATTCTTTCAGCAGCAACAGCGCTTGCATGTAAGCTTCAGGACGCGGAGGGCAGCCCGGAATATACACATCAACAGGCAGGAATTTATCTACGCCCTGAACGACGGAATAAATATCGTACATACCGCCGGAGTTAGCACATGCGCCCATGGAGATAACCCATTTAGGCTCAAGCATTTGCTCATACAGACGCTGAATAACAGGGGCCATCTTGGTAAAGCAGGTTCCCGCTACCACCATGAAGTCGGCCTGACGTGGCGACGCACGCAGAACCTCAGCACCAAAACGCGCCACGTCATGAACAGCAGTAAATGACGTCACCATTTCTACGTAGCAACAGGACAAGCCAAAGTTGTACGGCCACAGGGAGTTCTGACGACCCCAGTTCACCGTATCGTGTAATGCATGTTCCAGTTTGCCCATGTAGACACTGCGGTGAACATGTTGCTCCAGAGGGTCGGAAACGATCTCCTGACGTTGCAGGGGATAACGGTCATTCTCACCGTCCGGCTCTATGCGGGTGAGCGTATAGTCCATCTTAAAATGCCTCGCTGTTACTGCGGATGATTGTTGGTAGTGTTGATGATGTCTGATTTAACGACTTGTCTCTTGGAACGTACCGGGGTCCAGTCAAGTGCCCCAACGCGAACCAGGTAAATCAAACCAGCCAACAGCACCAAAATGAAAATGGTTGCTTCAATGAAGCCAATCCAGCCGCTTTCTTTGATAGACACAGCCCAAGCGTAGAGATAGAGGGCTTCAACGTCGAAGATAACGAAGAACATAGCGACAAGATAAAATTTAGCAGACAGGCGTAACCGCGCTGAACCTACGGAGTCGATACCGGATTCATAAGGTACGTTTTTGGCCCTGCCTTTTGCTCTTCCCCCCAGCAAGAATCCACCGGTCAGCATGAAGACGCAAAGGCCTACGGCAATGATAAGGAATAGCCCAAATGCCCAATGATGGGCGAGGATTTCAGTCGTTGTTGACATTCTCTTTGCTTACTCATCAAAAGTGGCGGGTAACATCTCTGCTCTATTATCGGCAGTTAATGCGCCACATCGATTAAAAGGAAGGATTAATAACCACAAAAAAGCACGGAAACGTATCAGGTAAGCCTTGCTTGGTATGGTTGAGCCCCTAAATTTGCAACTTTTTTTCAACCTTACTAAAAATAACAGTACATTACTTTACATGCACGCTGTTTTGTTAACATTTTGTGTTCTCACCCGCAGCTAAATCGAGTCAGTACTTTTGTCAGTTAACCAATGTGCAGCAGCACAGGAAGCAAGTTCACTGCGTCACTATACCATTTTCACAGAAAATGCCTGTTCCCCCATGTGGTTATTAGGGGTATTTTTTGATCCAGCACACATTTTTACCAATTTAGTTAGTAAAAAAATCAAGATGATGCTGGACAAGGTTTGATGCTACTTTCCATAACATTATTTTAAAAAAATAGAACCGGCGTTTTATAAAATGGAAGGAGTCATTAATCTCGCCACGCCTAGCCTATTGATGTGAAATGGAAAACGCAAAGTGGGATCGGCGTGAAAAAATCGGGCCAAGAAGGCGCTGCCGATGTGGGTTTAACACGTTAGTCATAAATCATCATCATTCGGGGTGCATCCCTACCCTCCCCGAATGATACTTAATTACCCATTACGATTAGATCGCGTCCTTCAGTGACGGATCGGAAGACAGTTTTCCATTCGCACTGTTTGCTAACATGCTGACAGGCGTAATGTGAGAGGGCTTCCCTGATTCAATCACATTGAAAATTGCCGTCGCCAGTTCGTTCTCCAGGTTAGGATTCTGGCAGAGGAAATAACGTGTTTCAGGCAATCTCGGCAACCCTTCCTCCTCGCCCAATACCCGCAGTTCCGAGCTCATCATTTCTACTGAACGTACGGTGATACCCATGCCGGCCTTCACCGCAGCCCGCACCGCAGACAGCGTTGAAGCCACATAAGCAATTCTCCAAGGGATCCCAGCAGCCGTCAGCTGCTGCGTAGCCAGCGTACGGAAAGGGCTCGGTTCATCCAGAACAACCAGAGGCACAGGTTCTTGCGCTCGGAACTGATAATCCGCGGCACAGTACCATAGCGTCGGAGAACTACGCAGTAACACATGAGGAAACACCACACCGTTCATTGTGGTAATGACCAGATCTATTTTTCCCTCATTCAGCATCTCCATCATTTCAGCGCTACGCTTTACGCTGACATTGACGGAGAGTTTAGGAAATACAGATGTCACTCGGTGTAAAATATAAGGGAGGATAGTGTCTGCAGTATCGTCAGACGCCCCAATGGTCAGCGTACCCTGAATATCGCTGTACATTAGTGAAATACAGGCTTCATCATTGAATTGTAATATTTTTCTGGCATAACCCAGAAACTGAATACCATGTTCGGTCAGCAGTTTATTACGCCCGTGTCGAGCAAAAAGCTCCTTTCCGATGAGTTGCTCCAGCCGCTGCATCTGCTGGCTGACAGCCGATTGAGTTCGATTAACTGCGGCCGCCGCAGCTGCAAACGTATTTAAATCTGCAACGGCAACAAACGTCCTCAGTAAATCAAGATCGAGATTAAGTACTGGTCGATTTGCACTGGTCATACGATTTTTCACTTATCTATTTTAATTTTAACAAAATATTCCTGGTGTTTTATTACATGTACAGGTAATGACCGATACATTTAAAGACACTATCGCAGACGCACGATAAGGGCAAAAAAATACTTATATTTCGTTACCACTATCGCCTTTCCATTGGTAAGACATCATGTAATTAAATGGCTCACCAGCCTTAATCCTTAATTCAATAACAACGGCACCTTCCCTTTATTTCATCTTGCGAAATAAATACGCTCCACACTTAAATAAACGAGACCTCCCTGTCACCCTATTTTGGCGCTAAAAAAGTGCGGCATGAACAGTTGTCCGCCCCCCTACCATATCGCACCATCCAACGAGTACACAACCATATAGTGCAGATGCGCAATCATTTGCAGCGAAAGCGATAATCATTCTTCAAAAGGTACTATAGGAGGAGTACATTAAGCAGGTTATGCTATTCCGTCTGGGAATATGCGCTCTCTGCAAAAGGTTCGTACTATTTATGTCTCCGATTGAAAAATCCAAGAAGCTGGAGAACGTATGCTATGACATCCGTGGCCCAGTCTTAAAGGAAGCCAAGCGGCTTGAAGAAGAAGGCAATAAAGTCCTTAAACTGAATATTGGCAACCCTGCCCCTTTCGGCTTCGAGGCACCGGACGAAATTCTGGTCGATGTCATCCGTAACCTGCCAACGGCACAGGGCTACTGTGATTCCAAAGGCCTCTATTCCGCCCGTAAGGCCATCGTTCAGCACTATCAGGCGCGGGATATGCGCGATATGACGGTCGAAGACGTCTATATCGGTAACGGTGTTTCCGAACTCATCGTGCAATCCATGCAGGCGCTGCTTAATCCGGGTGATGAAATGCTGGTCCCTGCGCCGGATTACCCACTTTGGACCGCCGCAGTTTCCCTGTCTAACGGCAATGCCGTTCACTATCTCTGCGATGAATCCTCCGATTGGTTCCCCGATCTGGATGATATCCGTAAAAAGATCACGTCCAATACTCGCGGTATTGTGATCATCAACCCGAACAACCCAACGGGTGCGGTCTACAGCAAAGAGCTGCTGCTGGATATCGTGGCGATTGCACGCGAACATAACCTGATCATTTTCGCCGACGAAATTTACGACAAAATTCTGTATGACGACGCGCAGCATCATTCTATTGCCGCTCTCGCGCCGGATCTGCTGACCGTTACGTTCAACGGACTTTCCAAGACCTACCGCGTAGCGGGTTTCCGTCAAGGCTGGATGGTACTGAACGGCCCGAAAAAGCACGCCAAAGGGTACATTGAAGGGCTGGAAATGCTGGCTTCCATGCGTTTGTGTGCCAACGTGCCAATGCAGCATGCGATTCAAACCGCGCTAGGTGGCTATCAGAGCATCAGTGAATTTATTCAGCCCGGCGGACGCCTGTACGAGCAGCGCAACCGTTCCTGGGAACTGATCAATCAGATCCCCGGAGTGTCGTGCGTAAAACCACGCGGCGCGCTGTATATGTTCCCACGCATTGATGCTAAGCGCTTTAATATCCACGACGACCAAAAACTGGTGCTGGATCTCCTGTTGCAGGAGAAAGTGTTACTGGTTCAGGGAACTGCGTTTAACTGGCCTTACCCAGACCACGTACGCATTGTCACGCTACCGCGTATTGATGAACTAGACATGGCAATCCACAAGTTAGGTCGTTTTCTGGGTCACTATCACCAATAGCCCAGCAGTCATCGCGCCTATCCTCGCCGGGCAATCACCGCTCGGCGAATACCTCACCTCCGTTTGCATAATCTCTGGCAAGTGCCCACAATAGATGCCCACGATATTGCTATTTCACCGCGCTGTTGTCTGAGAGATCGCCATGAATCAGAGCCACTTTTTCGCCCATTTATCTCGTCTAAAACTCATCAGCCGTTGGCCGCTCATGCGCAACGTGCGCACGGAAAACGTCTCCGAGCACAGTCTTCAGGTCGCCTTCGTCGCTCACGCGCTGGCGGTAATCAAAAACCGCAAATTTGAAGGTAGCCTGAACGCTGAACGCATCGCACTACTGGCGATGTACCATGATGCCAGCGAGGTGCTAACCGGTGACATGCCGACGCCCATCAAGTACTACAACGCACAGATCGCACATGAGTACAAGAAGATAGAGAAGATTGCACAGCAGAAACTGATTGAGATGTTGCCGGAAGAGTTGCAGCAGGATTATCGCATGCTACTGGATGATAACTACACCAGCGAAGAAGAACGCCTCATCGTTAAACAGGCAGACGCCCTGTGCGCCTACCTGAAATGTCTGGAAGAATTATCGGCAGGCAACGCAGAATTCACGCTTGCCAAAGCACGACTGGAAAAAACCTTGCAGCTGCGCCACAGCCCGGAAATGGACTATTTCATGACAGTCTTCGTGCCCAGCTTTAGCCTGTCGCTTGACGAAATCAGTCAGGACTCGCCGCTATAACATTTGCCGTTATACGCGAGCAACGAGAATAACAGCGGACACCGTCAGAACGGATACAGCCACGGCACCATCACTACGCTGACCAACATTACCAGCACGGTAAAGGGGACGCCAATGCGTACAAAGTCCCCGAATTTATAACCGCCTGGCCCCAGTACCAACGTATTCACTGGTGACGACACCGGTGTCATAAATGCGGCAGATGCCGCCACGGCGATGATCATCGCAAAAGGATAAGGCGACACGCCCCTCTGCTTCGCTGCGGCAATCGCAATGGGTGCCATCAGCACCGCCGTCGCCGTGTTGGAAATAAACAGGCCGATCACGGCACACAGTATGAACAAGCACACCAGCATCACATGCGGCCCGGCGTTCCCGGCAACATCCATCAACCCTTTAACAATTAGTGCAACCCCCCCCGTTTGCTGCAACGCCAGCGCAAACGGCATCATCCCGACGATAAGAATAATGCTCGGCCAGTGGATGGCTCGATAAGCGCTTTCCATGTCGATGCAGCGGAATTTCCCCATCAGCAAACACGCGATCAGTGCGGCGACCGCATTCGGTATTTCATCCGTCAGCATCATCGCTACCATCAGCGCTAAGCAAAACAGCGCGTGTGGAGCCTGACTCACCGCGGGCGCAACGTCATCCACTTCGGCAGGGAGATTAAGTAAAAGGAAGTCGTTTTTCTGCGTGTGCAGTTGTCGAATCATGCGCCAGTCACCCATCACCAGCAGAATATCACCGAGCTGGAGCGGTTCATCGGCGAGGATGCCTTCCATCGCTTCACCTGCCCGGCGAATCCCTACTACGCTCAGGCCATAGCGGCTTCGAAACCCGACGTCGTACAGCGTTTTACCCAACAGCTCAGAGTCAGGAATCAAAGAGACTTCCGCCATTCCGACATCACGCGCCTGCTCGGAGAAATACTCACCGCGCAGCACCATCGGTTCAAGCCGCTGTGCAGTGCAAAATTCGCGTAAGTCCACCTCAGACGCCGACATGTCGATCAGTAAGACATCATTCAGGCGAAGTTCGGTATTGCCCGCCACGCTGATCATCACACGGCGAAATTTACGCCAGCGCTCAATCCCGACTACGTTCGCCCCAAAGCGCTGACGCAAGCGTAAATCATCAAGACGGTGGCCGATAAAAGGCGATCCTGGCCGAATCGCCAGCCGACGCGCCCTGCCCGTCAGACGGTAATCACGAATCAGATCGCGAAACGTTCTTCTCTTCCACATCTCTTTTGCTGTTGCCGTCTCGGCATCGCCAAGCCAGTAACGCGCCACCATCATATACGCCACGCCCAGCAGCAATACCACCATCCCTATCGGCGTCACGCTGAAAAACCCAAAGCCCGCAACACCTTCACGCATCAACTCACTGCTCACCACCATATTCGGCGGCGTTGCGACCAACGTCATCATGCCGCTAATCAATCCGGCAAAACTCAGCGGCATCATCAGCCTTCCGGGGGAAATTTTCATCCGAGCGGAAACGCTGAGCACCACGGGAATAAAAATCGCGACAACACCAGTGGAGCTCATGAAAGCCCCCAGCAGCGCAACGGTGACCATCAGTAAGATCAGCATCTTCATCTCACTGCTACCCGCCACGCGAACCAGCCAATCACCGACCTGATAAGCAACACCGGTACGAACCAACCCCTCACCAATCACAAACAGGGCTGCAATCAATATCACGTTAGGATCGCTGAACCCTACCAACGCTTCAGATAGCGTCAGTGTACCGCTCAGTACAAACGCAATAATGACCAACAGCGCGACGACGTCCATGCGTAATTTATTGGTGGTAAACAACACAATGGCGATCAGCAACAGGGATAAAACCCAGAGAAGTTCGCTATTCAAAACGGTTCCCCTGACGGAAAAATGCATATTGAGAGGTGGTGGTTCAGCATGCCATAAAAAAACCTCGCGGATGCGAGGTCTGATCATATTTAGTCACAGTTTTGTCATTATGTTACAGACGACCTACTGGCGCAGAAGCACCTTAGCACCATTCGGTAATGGTTCTATTTCTATCTGCTCCAGCGAATCAAGGATCAGATCGACCTGATCCAGTTTCGGCGTATCCGCAGGTGCCTTCACCGCAATGACCTTGCAGCCAGCGGCTAGGCCCGATAGCACCCCCGCGGGTGCATCCTCAACGACGACACACTCTTCCGGCTTCAGCCCTAGCTGCTGTGCACCAAGTAAATAGGCATCGGGGTGAGGTTTACCTTTAGCAACCTGTTCCGCGGTAATAAAGGCACGAGGAGCAGGCAGTTCTCCGCGGTGATGACGTGCGCTGGCAATCGGCACCGTGCCAGATGTTACAATCGCCCAGGGAATATCCAGCGCATCCAAACGTTCCAACAGCGCCTTCGCCCCTGGCATGGCAACAATGCCCTGCGTATCAGACGCTTCTGTTTTCTCCAGCGCATCAAACTCTTGTTGAATCGTTTCTTCGCTTTGCCCTTGAAGAAAGTGACGCAGGGAGGTGATTGCCTGCTTGCCATGAATAAAATCCAGCACTTCCTGTGGTTCAATATCGTGATCTTTTGCCCAGTTAATCCACGCACGTTCTACAGCAGGCAGTGAATCAACCAGCGTACCATCGAGGTCGAACAGAAAACCTTTACACTCCACAGAAAGCCCCTTTTTCATTAATCAGGCGTTGATGATCTGTGCGATCTCAACCGCACTCAAGTGATACTGGCGCGGGCAGGATTGCCAGACAGCCAGCATTCTGTTGTATTTTTCCCACATTTTTGTCTGAGCGTTAAACCCATGCGTACCCGCATCAAAGTGGGGATAGCGACCTTCAACATGTACCATAAAGCGTACAAAACCGAGGTAGCGTGCTTCCGTTGCGGCATCAAAGCCCAGGAAGGTCAGGCGACGCTCATCCAAATCCTGCTTATCTTTCAGATTGGTCCACGACACCTGCAAGGCATGATGCATTTCCATGATGTTAATAATGGCACGGCAAACCTCTTCGGTCAGCTCACCAAACTCACGGTCCAGTTCGCGCATCTGCAAACCGTAACCACGCTCGATAATCGTTTGTAACCGGCGATAGCGCTCGGCGTTGTCGGGATCGAGCATCGTCATCATTTTATATTGATTTGAAAGGATCAATCTCTGGGCATTTGTCATTTCCATGTTGCTCTCCTGAACCCTTTTTGGGGTAAGCCAATATCGCTAAATAGGTATTGGCCTCAGAATCGCATACTGAATCGTGTCACGGTAGCGGTAGCCACCGCTTCTTTGATTTGAAACAGGGGAAAGAACAAAATAGCCATCAACCCGCACACAGCCTGACGCCGATCACAAATCATCCAGGAAGGTTTTATCAAGCTGGTTAAACGCACGCTTCAGCACATCCGCTAACGCTTGGTAAGTGGGCGCTTCTTCCAATGGTGCTAATGCCTGCCCTGACTCCACGAGCTTATGGCGAATCTCATGGAACCACTGTGCCAACGTCGGCGGTAAAGGCGTCACAGAACGGCGACCCAGCCACCAAAGCCCCTGCAACGGCAGGCTACAGGCAAACAGCGCGGTGGCGATAGCCGGACCGAGCTGACCACCGAGCGCAATCTGCCACGTTAAGGTAAACACCGCCAGCGGCGGCATGATGCGGATACCGAACCGCGTTGCTCGCGCCACGCGGTTTTCAGGAAATACCGGAGCCAGCCGTTTCTCTGCTGGCCACGTTTTCATGTAATGCTGCCCACGTTGGAGTAGCTGTAGCCAACTGATTCTACTGTCTGGTTTCGTCGCCATAGCCACACCTCAACTTTACAGATAAAAAATAAAACTTTTGCACAAATCAACAACTCAAGTTGATAAGGTTAAAATATATTTTGTGTTTAGCCTACGCTATCGGTATCCTAGATCGGCCTTTTGGCCGCTGTATACCTAAAGTAGTATGACTACACGCAAGGAGTATAATTCCCTTCGCGACATAAGCGCAGCCAACGGCCATAACGCGGTTATCCATCGCTTTAAAAGCTGCGGTTTACATCAGGTCGATGTCACGTTGTTGTAGAGATTAGTTGTATCGGTTATCCGATATAACCTACGTCATAGTATCGACCCTATTTCATCATCGTGTCTGGTGTATCACACCAAGGTATGATGTTAATCATAAATGCCAGCGGCGGCATGCGATACGCTATGCCCTGATGATATTTTTTTAACCATGTATAACAAGTAGGTACTTCCATGTCGAGTAAGTTAGTACTGGTTCTTAACTGCGGTAGTTCATCCCTGAAATTCGCGATCATCGATGCGATTAACGGAGAAGAGTACCTGTCTGGTTTAGCCGAGTGTTTCAACCTGCCTGAAGCCCGCATCAAATGGAAAATGGACGGCGGTAAACAAGACGCCGAACTGGGTGCCGGTGCAGCTCACAGCGAAGCGCTGAACTTCATCGTCAATACCATTCTGTCTCAGAAACCGGAGCTGTCAGCTCAACTGGTTGCTATTGGTCACCGTATCGTTCACGGCGGTGAGAAGTTCACCCAATCCGCGATCATCACTGATGATGTTCTTCAGGGTATCAAAGATTCCGTACCTTTTGCACCTCTGCACAACCCGGCGCACCTGATCGGCATCGACGAAGCACTGAAATCTTTCCCGCACTTGGCTGATAAGAACGTCGCTGTTTTCGACACCGCGTTCCACCAGACCATGCCGGAAGAATCCTACCTTTATGCACTGCCGTACAAACTGTATAAAGAAAACCACATCCGTCGCTACGGTTTCCACGGTACCAGCCACTACTTTGTTTCTCGTGAAGCCGCTAAAGTGCTGAACAAACCAGTAGAAGAGCTGAACGTGATCACTTGCCACCTGGGCAACGGTGGTTCCGTTACTGCAATCCGTAATGGCGAATGCGTTGACACCTCTATGGGTCTGACGCCGCTGGAAGGTCTGGTCATGGGTACGCGCTGCGGCGATATCGACCCAGCTGTGATTTTCCACCTGCACGATGCACTGGGCATGGACATTGATCGCATCAACACCCTGATGACCAAAGAATCTGGTCTGCTGGGTCTGACCGAAGTGACCAGCGACTGCCGCTACGTTGAAGATAACTACGAGACGAAAGCTGACGCTAAACGTGCAATGGACGTTTACTGCCACCGTCTGGCGAAATACATCGGTTCTTACGCTGCACTGATGGAAGGCCGTCTGGATGCCGTCATCTTCACCGGTGGTATCGGTGAAAACGCCGCAATGGTTCGTGAACTGTCGCTGAAAAAACTGGGCCTGCTGGGCTTTGACATCGATCACGAACGCAACCTGGCTGCACGCTTCGGTAAAGGTGGCAACATCGCTAAAGATGGCACTCGCCCTGCGCTAGTTATCCCGACCAATGAAGAGTTGGTCATCGCCGAAGATGCTTACCGTCTGACCGCGTAAAACACGTAACGCCCAACACCGTCAGCCAAGGCTGACGGTGTTGTTTTGACTAACGAGCAACCGTAAAGAGGTTCGGCCGTGTCCCGTATAATCATGTTGATCCCAACTGGCACCAGCGTTGGTCTGACAAGCGTCAGCCTGGGTGTCATCCGCTCCATGGAACAGAAAGGCGTCCGCCTGAGCGTGTTCAAACCTATCGCTCAGCCGCGCAGTGGCGACAATACGCCAGATCAAACGACCACCATTATTCGTGCTAATTCCGCCATCAGCGCCGCCGAGCCGCTGGCGATGAGCCGCGTTGAAGCCCTGCTGAGCTCCAACCAGCAAGACGTGCTGATGGAAGAAATCATCGCGCGCTACCACGAAAATACCAAAGACGCTGAAGTCGTTCTGGTTGAAGGTCTGGTTCCTACGCGTAAGCACCAGTTTGCTAACGCATTGAACTATGAAATCGCCAAAACGCTGAATGCAGAAATCGTCTTCGTACTGGCGCTGGGTAACGATTCCCCAGCACAGCTGAAAGACCGCATCGAGCTGGCACGCTCCAGCTTCGGCGGCAGCAAAAACAAAAACATCACTGGCGTGATCATCAACAAACTGAATGCGCCAGTAGACGAACAGGGACGTACTCGCCCTGACCTGTCTGAAATCTTCGATGATTCCACGAAAGCCAGCGTTGCCAACATCGATCCGAAGCAGCTGTTCGCTAACAGCCCGCTGCCGGTTCTGGGCTGCATCCCGTGGAGCTTTGACCTGATCGCTACGCGCGCCATCGATATGGCCAAGCACCTGAATGCGCGTATCGTCAACGAAGGTGACATTCAGACGCGTCGCGTTAAGTCTGTAACCTTCTGCGCACGCAGCATCCCTCACATGCTGGAACATTTCCGTCCAGGCTCACTGCTGGTGACCTCCGCTGACCGTCCTGATGTTCTGGTTGCCGCTTGTCTGGCTGCCATGAATGGCGTGGAAATCGGTGCCCTGCTGCTGACTGGCGGCTACGAAATGGATCCGAACATTGCCAAGCTGTGCGAACGTGCCTTCCAGACTGGCCTGCCAGTATTTATGGTCGACACCAACACCTGGCAGACGTCACTCAGCCTGCAAAGCTTCAACCTTGAAGTTCCGGCTGATGACCGTCAGCGTGTTGAGAAAGTGCAGGAATATGTTGCACGCCACATTGATACCCAGTGGATCGACTCCCTGAGCGCAGCGTCTGAGCGTTCACGTCGTCTGTCTCCACCAGCGTTCCGCTATCAGCTTACCGAGCTGGCGCGTAAAGCAGGCAAACGTATCGTTCTGCCAGAAGGTGATGAACCACGTACCGTTAAAGCAGCATCTATCTGTGCTGAACGTGGTATTGCTCACTGTGTGCTGATCGGTAACCCGGAAGAGATTCAACGGGTTGCTGCCGCTCAGGGCGTAGAACTGGGCAAAGGCATCGAAATCGTCGATCCGATTGTCGTGCGTGAGCGCTATGTGGCGCGTCTGGTTGAGCTGCGTAAAAGCAAGGGCATGACCGAAGTGGTTGCGCGCGAACAGCTCGAAGACAACGTGGTTCTGGGTACATTGATGCTGGAACAGGGCGAAGTTGACGGTCTGGTTTCTGGTGCTGTTCATACCACCGCAAACACCATCCGTCCGCCGTTGCAGCTGATCAAAACTGCACCGGGCAGCTCGCTGGTATCTTCTGTGTTCTTCATGCTGCTGCCTGAGCAGGTTCTGGTTTACGGCGACTGCGCCATCAACCCAGATCCAACTGCAGAGCAATTGGCTGAAATCGCTATCCAGTCTGCTGATTCCGCTACCGCGTTCGGTATCGACCCACGCGTTGCGATGATCTCTTACTCTACCGGTAACTCCGGCGCGGGTAGCGATGTTGAGAAAGTGCGTGAAGCAACCCGTTTGGCGCAGGAAAAACGCCCTGACCTGGTTATCGATGGTCCGCTGCAATATGACGCCGCTATCATGGCTGACGTTGCACAGTCCAAAGCGCCGAACTCGCCAGTTGCGGGTAAAGCCACCGTGTTCATCTTCCCTGACCTGAACACCGGTAACACCACGTACAAAGCGGTACAGCGTTCTGCCGACCTGATCTCCATCGGGCCAATGCTGCAAGGTATGCGCAAGCCAGTTAACGACCTGTCTCGTGGCGCACTGGTAGACGACATCGTTTACACCGTTGCCCTGACCGCAATTCAGGCTACACAGCTCTAATCTATATCCTAAATAATTCGAGTTGCTTGCAGGCGGCAACGGCACGAATCCCCGGAGCTTACTCAAGTAACTGGGGTGAGTAAGGGCAGCCAACGCACAATCAGCTTGAAGTATGACGGATATATTCAGATTAATTCTGTTATCTTCGATGCCAGCCTCAGCGCTGGCATTTTTTATTGCTCTCCGCACAAAAAATCACACTGAGCAGGCTCAAGAATAACCATAAACAGGGTCTATGGATGACTGTAATACGATTATTGGATCAACACTTTCAGCAGCAGTTGGAAAAAGGGATCACGCCTTCATCGCCAAAAGGGTTAACCCGTTTTTTGATTGAATTTCTCTATTTCGGCGTCAAGGAGGCCCGCGCTTGTATCTTCGTTGGCCTGTTCTTTCTTGCCGTTTTCAGCGTGCCGAAAGCCGGCTGGTTCGCTATCCCGCGCTATGATTTGCTGTTGATATTTGCCATTGTGATTCAGGGATGGATGATCGCCAGCAAGCTGGAAACCTGGGATGAGTTAAAAGCCGTCACGCTGTTTCACCTCGTGGGTTTTGCGCTTGAGGTGTTTAAAACCTCATCAGGTATTCGTTCCTGGTCTTACCCTGATTTCGCCTACACCAAGGTATTGGGTGTGCCGCTGTTTGCCGGATTCATGTACGCCTCTGTCGGTAGCTATATCATTCAATCCTGGAGGCTATTCGATCTGAAAATTCGCCATCACCCCCCCTACTGGCTGGCGACGCTGGTTGCGCTACTCATTTATGCCAATTTCTTCACCCACCACTACATCGGCGACTACCGCTGGTACATTGCTGCACTGGCCGTCGGGCTCTATGCGCGTACCACCGTCATTTTCACGCCTTACGATCGGGAACGACGGATGCCGCTGTCATTGGCCTTTATTCTGATCGGCTTTTTCATCTGGCTAGCTGAAAATATTAGTACGTTTTTCAGTATCTGGAACTATCCGGAACAGCTTGGAGCCTGGTCGATGGTTCACGTAGGGAAATGGAGCTCGTGGGCTTTGCTGGTGATCATGACGTTCACCATCGTGATTTACCTGAAGGACATCAAAAAGAGTATTCATGTTCCCGAGTGATCGCCCGCAGTTGATCACTCGGAAAAAATAGACGCCGCTGCGGGGAAAAGCAGCGGCGAGAGAGGAGCGGTATTACTTCTGCGAATCAGCGTCTGATGAAGTGACGATATTGCTGTCGTTTTCATCATGATCATTTTCGTCATGACTGTTTTTATCATTAACAGCAGGTGTCGCAGCGGCTTCGACTGCCTCGTTCAGCTTACGTGAAATCGGCTTGCCATATTCCTGATCGCTATGGCGCGTCAGCCACAGCGACAGGGCTTTTAGCGAATCTGGCGTAAACTCATCGCAGCGTGCGGTGATCTCTTGCGGCGTCAGCCAGCTGACCTCATCAACCTCTTCTTCCTGTAGCGCAAACGGCCCGTGGGTGACGCAGCTAAACAGCCCGCCCCACACCCGGCAATTTTCGCCTTCGTAATAGAACAAGCCATGCTCTGCAAACGGCACGCCCGCAATGCCAAGCTCTTCTTCAGCTTCACGACGTGCGGATTCCAGCATTTGCTCACCGCTTTGCACTACGCCGCCAGCGGTCGCATCTAGCCAGCCTGGATAGAAATCTTTGATTTTCGTCCGGCGCTGCACCAGAATTTTACCCATTCCATCATGCACAACAATGTAAGTGGCACGATGACGAAGACTCTGCGCACGCATCTGCTGACGACTTGACTGAGCAATTACCTCGTTGTTTTCATTGACGATATCAACCCACTCTGTGCCTGCTGCCTGACTTTGTTCCGCCATCCTCTGAAACCCTTTAGTATTGGCACGTTGCTACGCGCGTCTGTTTTAAATGATCGAACTTTGCTGTGAATATTCCCTGCTGCCTTGCCGTTATTCAAGGTCAAAAACAGGGTATACGCTAAATTAGTGCCTAATCGCGACCTGTGCAATAGGTTCGCCGCCGTGTAACGGCAGAACCCGCAGCTCGTCTTGTTCAAGTAAACCGTAGCTCGCGGGGTATCCCTCTTTCGGCAAGCTCACTGAGCCGGGATTGAAAAAATAATATTCACCGCGTTGCTCAGCAACCGGGATATGGGTATGACCATATACCAGAACATCCCCCGCGTGTAGCGGCGGCATATTCTCTGGATGATAAAGATGACCGTGCGTCAGGAAAAGGCGATTCTGCGGCAATAGCACATGTTGCCAGGGTGCCGTTATCGGAAAGGTCAACAGCATCTGATCAACCTCGCTGTCGCAGTTCCCTCGCACGGCAATGATGCGTGACGCATAGGCGTTCAACCGGACAGCCACTTCTGCGGGCTGATAGTTATCCGGCAGCGGGTTGCGCGGGCCATGATTGAGAAAATCGCCTAGCAAAATAAGCCAGTCGGCATGACTCTGCTCAAAGATCTCCAGCACGCGATCCGTCGCGCAGAGAGAACCATGTATATCGGACGAAAACATCAACTTCATCGTTATCTCCACAACGTTTATATCAACAAGGTTACATCGACAACACCCGCATCCTTTATCGGACGTAGTCTACCAAAGTTGGCAACGTGCTTCCGATAAAGATCGTGCAACGAGGTGCGTCATCGCTTATTTTTCACTCGCAAAAGTGGTAGGGTAAGAACCCGTTCCTCAATACGCTATTCTGACAGCGCATCGCTCTCTGAAGCGATCAACTGCCATACAGTCCATGATGTTTTTCTGAATTAAAACGGAGACTTGATTCATGATTGACCTGTATTACGCACCAACCCCTAACGGGCACAAGATCACCCTGTTTCTGGAAGAAGCTAATCTCCCCTACCAGCTCCACCGCGTGAATATCAGCAAAGGCGAACAGTTCAGACCGGAGTTTCTGGCTATCTCACCTAACAACAAAATCCCCGCGATTGTCGATACGCAGCCCGCGGAAGGTGACACACCAATTAGCCTGTTTGAGTCCGGCGCGATTCTGCTCTATCTGGCGGAAAAACACAGCGTGCTGCTGAGTTCGTCACTACGTGAGCGTACAGCCACACTGCAATGGCTGTTCTGGCAGGTCGCCGGTTTCGGGCCGATGCTGGGGCAGAACCATCATTTTAACCACTATGCGCCTCAGCCCGTGCCTTACGCCATTGAACGCTATCAGCAGGAGACGCAGCGTCTGTACCGCGTGCTGGATAAACATCTGAAAGACAGCCCTTGGCTAGCAGGAGAAAATTACAGCATCGCTGATATCGCAACCTATCCGTGGGTGGTTTCTTATGCTCGCCAGCGCGTCGATCTTGATGACTACCCAGCGGTGAAAGCATGGTATACGCGTATCAGTGAGCGTCCGGCAACGCAACGGGCTTACCAGCTCGCTGAGCAATAAAATTCTGGCATCATCTGATTCGGCCTTTGGGTATCTTCTGCTATGGTAATCAACATATTGTCGTTAACGATACCCCCTGACGCTGCGGTTTAGTCGCAGTAACAGAAGCAACCGAGGGCCGAGCAATGCCACATCATCATTCTGACGCCATTATTCGTATAAAAAATCTGCGGCTGCGCACCTTCATCGGTATCAAAGATGAGGAAATCACGAATAAGCAGGATGTGATCATCAACGTTGTGATTCACTACCCAGCAGAACAGGCACGCAATAGCGAGAATATCGCTGATGCGCTGAACTACCGCACCATCACCAAAAGCATTATTCGCCACGTGGAAGATAACCGCTTCGCTTTGCTGGAAAAATTAACGCAGGATGTGCTCAACATCGCCAGCGAGCACGAATGGATCACCTATGCTGAAGTAGAAGTCGATAAACCGTTTGCCCTGCGATACGCCGATTCGGTTTCCATGACCCTGCGTTATCACAAGACATAAGTAATATACTCTAAATAATTCGAGTTTCAGGAAGGCGGCAAGGGAAGGAGTCCCGATGAGCTTACTCAAGTAAGTGATTCGGGTGAGTGAGCGAAGCCAACGCACATGAAATTTGAAGTATGACGAGTATAAAGGGAGGGGCGATGCAACTACTTATAACAGGCGGAACCGGCCTTATTGGCCGTCACCTTATCCAGCGATTACAGCTGCTTTCCCATGACATTACGGTACTGACACGCGATCCTGAGCGCGCCCGAGGCGTTCTTGGCAATCAGGTGGAATATTGGTCCACGCTGAGTAATATCACCTCACTGAACGACTTTGACGGCATCATCAATCTGGCGGGCGAACCTATCGTCGACAAGCGGTGGACGCCACAGCAAAAACAGCGCTTGGCAAAGAGCCGCTGGAACATCACCGAGCAACTTGCGACGCTGATTAAGGCCAGCAGTGAGCCGCCAGCGGTTTTCATCTCGGGATCCGCTGTCGGGTATTATGGCGATCAGGGGGAAGCGCTGGTCACGGAAGATGAATCCCCAGTCGATGAATTCACACATCATCTGTGCGCCCGCTGGGAAGCGCTGGCGCAGTCCGCCGAAAGCGATAAGACCCGCATCTGCCTGCTGCGCACTGGCATTGTTCTTTCAGCACAGGGCGGTGCGCTGGCAAAAATGCTGCCGATTTTCCGCCTCGGGCTTGGCGGGCCGATGGGTTCCGGCAAGCAATATATGCCGTGGATTCATATTGATGACATGGTGAGCGGCATTATTTATCTGCTGAACCAGCCGATACTGAGCGGCCCTTTCAATATGGTTGCGCCCTACCCGGTTCATAATGAACAATTTTCTGCCACGCTGGCACACGTATTGGATCGCCCCGGTTTTCTGCGGGCTCCCGCTTTTGTGATCAAACTACTGATGGGAGAAGCGTCGACGCTGGTACTGGGTGGACAGCGCGCCATTCCGCAGCGGTTAGAGGCCGCAGGCTTTAATTTCCGCTTCTTTGAGCTGGAAGAAGCCCTGCAGGACGTCATCAAAAAACCGAGCTGACTCAGTGCAGAGAGCGGTGATAATGGATAGATCGTAAAGACGCTGCAAGTACATCCCTGTAAGCTCGGCTTGCGCAGATATGAATCTCATCCCTGAGATTCACCCTTGCAGGGCCGTCGCTAGCGACGTTCAAAAACGTTCCTGACGTTTTTGTCCCTGGCGCAAACGCTTTATTCTTCTATTCCATTATCACCGTTCTATTTGAGAGAAACGCCCGCGGCTGATAACCATCAGCCCCAAAACCTACTTCAACGCACCTGACAAAAACTGCTGTAAACGCGCACTTTTCGGGCTACCGAACAGCTGATCCGGTGGTCCTTCTTCTTCAATCACACCCTGATGCAGAAAGATAACGTGGCTCGAAACATGGCGGGCAAACTCCATTTCATGCGTCACCACCACCATCGTTTTCCCTTCCTCCGCAAGCTGCTGCATGATGCGCAACACCTCGCCGACCAGTTCGGGATCGAGCGCTGACGTAGGCTCATCAAACAACAAGACTTCCGGCTCCATCGCCAGCGCCCGTGCAATGGAAACACGCTGCTGTTGACCACCGGAGAGATCCGACGGGTATTTCTGTTGGGCCGCATCCGTGATCCCGACCTTGTTCAGATAGAACACCGCCCGCTCACGCGCTTCCGCTTTACTGAGTCCTAACACCTGAATTGGCGCTTCCATCACGTTTTCCAACGCCGTCATGAAGCTCCACAGGTTGAAGTGCTGAAACACCATCGTCAGACGTGTCCGCAGCATCTGAAGCTGCTTTTTATCAAAAACCTTCAGCTGCCCGTCAGTATCACGCACCATGCGGATTTCCTGATCGCTGACGTAAATCGCCCCTTCACAGGGCTTTTCCAGAAAATTAATGCAGCGCAGTAAGGTACTTTTTCCGGAACCAGACGATCCAATAATCGAAATAACGTCACCCGCTTTCGCCTGTAATGAGACCCCTTTCAGCACCTCATGCTGGCCATAACGTTTACGCAGTTCCGTCACCATCAGTTTGTTATTCGACATACTCTTTTTTCCTGCGTTTAATGAGATGAACGGGTATAAAGATGACGTAACCAGCGCCGTTCCGCCTTTCTGAACAGCCCAATTAATACAAACGAGATCGCCAGATAGATGACCGCCGCGATGCCAAATGCATAAAACGGCTGGTAGGTTGCCGCATTGATATCACGGGCAACCTTCAGAATATCCGGTACCGTTACGGTAAAGGCCAACGCCGTTGAATGCAGCATCAAAATCACTTCGTTGCTGTAGGCGGGCAGCGCAATACGCAGTGCACTCGGCAAAATAATGCAGCGATACTGCTTAAAGCGGGAGAAGCCGTATGCTCTGGCCGCTTCAATTTCCCCATGAGGTACCGAGCGGATGGCCCCCGCGAAAATCTCTGTCGTGTACGCACAAGTATTCAGTGCCAGCGCCAAAATGGCACAGTTTAGTCCGCTGCGAAAAAAGGCATTCAGCATGTCGGTGCCGCGCACAATCTCCAGGCTATACACGCCAGAATAGAACACCAAAAGCTGTACGTAGAGCGGCGTACCGCGGAACACATAGGTGAATAGCCAAACCGGAAAGCTGAATCGGCGTCTCGGCGATACGCGAGCAATCGCCAGCGGCAGCGCCATCAGCCCGCCGATAACCACCGAGGAAATGAGCAGCCAGAGCGTCATCGCCATCCCGGTCAGGCGGTAACCATCGCTCCACAGTAGCGGCTGCCAATATTGTTGCAGGATCTCACTCATAATTTATTTTTTTGACTCCCTGCGAATAGTGCCTTTCCAGCCACCACAACACGCCGTTAGAAACGGTGGTAAAAATCAGGTACATCGCCCCAGCAACCAGCGCAAAATAAAACGGTTCGTGTGTGCCCTTGCCAGCTAGTTGCGTCGCCTTAATCACATCATTCAGGCCAAGCAGTGACACCAGCGCCGTCGCTTTCAGAATCACCAGCCAGTTATTGCCGATACCCGGCAGCGCAAAGCGCATCATGGAAGGAAACAGAATACGGCGGAACACCTTCATGGGAGAGAAGCCGAACGCGACGGCAGCTTCGATTTGCCCGCGCGGCACGGCAAGATAGGCTCCACGAAAGGTTTCCGTGAAATACGCGCCGTAAATAAAGCCCAGTGTAATAATTCCGGCAGTCAACGGATCGATGTCAATCTGATCCAGGCTGATCGACTCCGTCACGCCGTTTAAGACAATTTGCAGACCATAGAAAATCAGCAGCATCAGTACCAGATCGGGAATGCCGCGAATCAGCGTGGTATAGCAGGAAAAACACCCCGCCAGCAGACGGTTGGAAGACAGCTTCGCCGATGCGCCAATCAGGCCGATAACCAGCGCCAGCAGTAACGAACTTGCAGCCAGCTCCAGCGTCATGATGGCACCATCCAGAATTAGCGGGGAATAGCCATAGAGCATCAATGATATCCGTTGAAATAGCGGTTAATGGCACGCTGCGTCATCAGTCAGGAACACGACACGGGAGGAACGATCCCGTGCCGCATGCCCTACGATCCCGCTACATATGTGATAAAGAAATGAGCGTCACCTTGGCGACATTAGCCGCCGTAGACGTCAAAATCGAAGTATTTTTTCGCGAAGGTATCGTAGGTACCATCTTTACGCATTTCTTCAAAAGCTTTATCCAGCGCGGCTTTCAGCTCGGTATCCGCTTTGCGCAGGCCCATACCGGTCCCCACACCGAAGAACTTGTCATCTTTTACCGCCGGGCCAGCAAACTCATAGTCCTTACCCGCATCCAACTTCAGGAAACCTTCACTTGCTGCGACTTCATCCTGAAAGGCTGCATCAATACGGCCTGCGGCCAGATCGGCATAAATCAGATCCTGATTTTGGTAAGCGACAACGTCAACGCCTTTCGGCTGCCAGTTAGCATTAGCAAAGGCTTCCTGTGTTGATGCCTGCAATACGCCAACACGTTTGCCGCCCAGAGAAGCCAACGTAGGTTCAATGCTCGTCCCTTTCTTCGCAATCAGGCGTGAATTGGCTGCATACAGCTTCTCAGTGAAGGCAATTTCCTGCTGACGTTTTTCGGTGATAGACAGAGAAGAGATGATGGCATCGATTTTTTTAGCTTTCAGGGACGGAATTAATGCATCAAAGTCACTTTCTACAAACGTACAGTTAGTCTGAATACGCTTGCATAGCTCTTTCGCCAGATCGATATCAAACCCAACCAGTTCGCCGCTGGCGTTTTTGGATTCAAAGGGAGCATAGGTAGGATCGGTACCAATTTTAATATTCTTAGGAATCTCCGCCATCGCGCTACCCGCAGCCAGAATGAGTGCCAATGGTAAGACTTTGATCAGTTTCTTCATATTGCTACCCTTATCATGAGTGATTGATGTCGTATGTCGTCAATGTCGGAACGATTTATACCCGTCATACTTCAAGTTGCATGTGCGTTGGCTGCGTTCACTCACCCGAATCACTTACCTAAGTAAGCTCATCGGGATTCCTTCTCTTGCCACCTTCCTGAAACTCGAATTATTTAGGGTGGATTGTTTTAAAAATAAACGATATGAGTGCTATTTGTTTTCTGCGCCGACTATTACCGTTTTTGTAGCAGTTTTCATGCCACAATAAACGTATGGACGTCGTAAAAACCCCATGAGTGAAGCGCGCAGAAAATAAGGGTTAACCATTTGATTCTGCAATATTTTCAGAGGATACTTTTTGGCGCGTAACAATAAGGATAGATAACATTGGCATGAATACAAAAACTCAATCGCACCATTTTGGTGCCTTTGCGCACAAAATTAGTGCAATGTGATAAAAAGGCACAAAAAAAGGGCAGTGAAAGTTTACCGCCCCGAGAGAAAAAAATAGCGTGTCTGAGTCTCTATCCTGCTACGACGCACCTTGCCAGCGGATAAAGAGATCTTTTGGCAGGTCGATGTCAAACTGGTCCAGAATACGATTCACCGTCTGATCGACAATATCCTGCACACTTTCTGGGCGATGATAAAACGCTGGCACCGGCGGCATGATTATCGCGCCCAGTTCAACGGCAGTGGTCATCAGCCGTAAATGCCCTAAATGCAGCGGCGTTTCACGCACTCCCAGCACCAGAGGACGGCGCTCCTTCAGCACCACATCAGCCGCGCGGGTCAATAGATTATCGCTGTAGCTGTGCACAATGCCGGAAAGGGTTTTTATCGAACAGGGTAAAATCACCATCCCCGCCGTTTTAAACGACCCGGAAGAGACACTGGCAGCAATATCACGCGTGTCGTGTACCACATCAGCCAGCGCCTGTACGTCACGCAGGCTAAAATCCGTTTCTAACGCCAGCGTCTGCCGGGCGGCCTGACTCATGATCAGATGCGTTTCGATACCTTCCAGCGTCTGTAAAACCTGTAGCAGTCGGATGCCGTAAATGACGCCGCTGGCACCGGAAATTCCTACAATGAGTCGCTTCATTCATACTGCCTCTGGCTGGCCGCGTCAGCAGAAACGCGGAAAAATCATCTGCGCAAACTCTGCCGCATTGATGAGCGATAAGCAAGGGCAAGCGCCGAAAGCCTGTTTTTGATATGCAATTTTCTCTCCATACAAAGTTTTTCTCTACATACAACTTTTCTCTACATACAACAAAGGGGAGGACACTTTCGCGTCCTCCCCCCTTCAACACAGCTTAATGTACGGCTAGCTGTTAACCTTCGTTGTGCAATTCCAGATCTTCAACTTCATTCTGGCTACGCAGCGCTTTGGCATCGTCGTTACGCAAGACTTCCAGATAATCCAGATAACCTTGATCGACATCCTTCGTCACGTAAATCCCGTTGAACACCGAGCATTCAAACTGAGCGATATCCGGGTTATCTTCACGCGCGGCTTCAATCAGATCGTCGAGATCCTGGAATATCAGCTCATCGGCACCAATAATCTTACAGATTTCATCCACTTCACGACCGTGGGCAATCAGCTCATTGACGCTTGGCATATCGATGCCGTACACGTTAGGGAAGCGAATTTCCGGTGCCGCCGAGGCCAGATAAACACGCTTGGCTCCTGCTTCACGCGCCATCTCTACAATCTGCTCTGACGTTGTACCACGCACGATGGAGTCATCCACCAGCAGCACGTTCTTGTCACGGAACTCAGCACGGTTGGCGTTCAGCTTACGGCGTACCGATTTCTTACGCGCCTGCTGTCCCGGCATGATAAACGTGCGGCCAACATAGCGGTTTTTCACAAATCCCTGACGATACGGCTTGTTGATGATGCGCGCGATTTCCAGCGCGATATCACAAGAGGTTTCAGGAATTGGGATCACAACATCAATATCGAGATCTTCCCACTGGCGCGCAATTTTTTCACCGAGCTTCTGGCCCATACGAACGCGTGCGCTGTAGACCGAGATTTTATCGATGAAAGAGTCCGGGCGCGCGAAGTAGACATATTCGAACAGGCACGGATTGCTCTTCGGATTCTCTGCACACTGGCGGGTAAACAGCTGCCCTTTTTCCGTAATGTAGATCGCCTCTCCCGGCGCCACATCGCGTAAAAATTCAAAGCCCAGCGTATCCAGCGCGACACTTTCTGACGCCACCATATACTCGCTGCGGCCATCTTCCAGATCGCGCTTACCGATAACCAGAGGACGAATCCCGTTTGGATCGCGGAAAGCGACCATGCCGTGACCGATAATCATGCCAACACAGGCATAGGCACCGCGAATTTGCTGGTGCGTTGCGGCAACGGCCGCAAAAACATTATCGGCTTCCAGCGGGTAGTGTTGGAAACGGTCCAGCTCTCTGGCGAAAATATTCAGTAGAATTTCAGAATCAGACGTGGTGTTAACGTGACGACGTTCCTGCTCGAACAGCTTTTTACGCAGTTCGTGGGCGTTAGTCAGGTTACCGTTGTGAGCCAGCGTGATACCGAACGGTGAGTTAACATAGAAAGGCTGTGCTTCCGAGGCGCTGGAACTGCCCGCGGTCGGATAACGCACATGGCCAAGCCCCATGTTGCCCTGTAAGCGTTGCATGTGCCGCGCTTCAAACACATCTTTCACCAGGCCATTGGCCTTACGCAGGCGAAAACAATTAAAGGCATCGATGGTCACAATACCCGCAGCATCCTGCCCACGGTGTTGCAACACCGTTAACGCGTCATAAATCGACTGGTTGACCGGTGTAAAACCGGCGATACCGACAATACCGCACATGGTGTCTTTTCCTCATCAGCGCTACCGCAGCGATAAATGCTGCGGCAAGAAACTTGACGTGCTTTGCAGGTAGTCAAAAAACCACCTGATAATATAACTGAACTGCGGGATTAACTGGGACTGCTTCCAGTCATCACTTTGTGAAAAACCGGTGAACGTATCCAGAAAGAATAGCAGTGCGGAAACGATCAGCACCCCGCGCAGAGCACCAAAACAGATGCCCAGAACGCGATCGGTGCCGGATAATCCGGTACGTTCAACCAGTGAACTAATCACATAGTTGACGATAGCTCCCACAATCAACGTTGCAATAAACAGAATGGCAATCGCAATGCCGTTACGCACCAGCTCATCATCAAAACGGGTGAAGTAGACCGCGAGGTAAGCGTAGTAATGGCTGGCAACAAAAAAAGCACATCCCCAGGTTACTAACGACAGCGCTTCGCGAACAAACCCCCGGATCAGGCTAACCAGAGCCGAAAATCCGATGATGCCAATAATGACGTAATCAACCCAAACCATGAACTATCCTAATAATGAACGATGCTACCGATAAGCCGCTACGTCATCCTGTTCGCGGCGCATTCTAACAGAAAAAGAAAACGTTTGCGTAGCGTATTTCCGCCGATTTCATCGATAGATAATCAGGCGAAAAAACCGACAAGACGTCATGCCTGATTCTATTAACTCTCGGCATCTCAAAACTCACAGCAGGCATCTTAAAACAGCGGCGGGGCGACGTATCGCTGATGTGAACCTCATCCCCGCTGCCTGCTTTTGCTTACTTACGTGGCCGACGGAGAACCATCCATCACGTAATCATCACGCTCGACGACCGTTAACGAACGGAATGCGCCCGAACCTGCCCGCTTAGCCCGCTGAGCTGTTTCAGCTCGCCCAGTGAAGACTCCAGCTTCTGCTTCGATGCATCTGGCCCCACGTAAATACGGGTGATTTCGCCTGAAACCGGCGTTGATGGCACGGTATACGCGCGGTAGCCAGAGAGACGAAGCTTAGCGACAATTTCGTTCACCTTATCGGCGTTTTTCAGCGCACCAAGCTGCACAATATAGGCCTGCCCGACAGGCGCTTGCGGCGTCGGCTGCGTTTCAGGCTTCACTTCCGGTTTGGGTTCCGGTTTAGGCTCTGGCTTCGGTTTCACTTCTGGCTTCACCTCAGGCTTTGGCTGAGGCTTCGGTGTTACCGGCACTGGCGTCTGAACCGGCGGACGTTCAACCACCACTGGCGGTGCCGTCATGGCTGGCGTATTCGTGCCAAAATGGGACCATGGCGGCGTCTGCGTCGTGGTTTCAGATCCTGTCGTTGTAGATGATGCAGACGATCTCGCTTCAGCGGCTTCGGCTTCCGCACTGTTTTGCATCGCCGCTTCCGCCCCTTCCGGCGGTTGACTCGGCAGCGACGGGTTCAGCGCAGGCAGCGCTTCCATCTCATTGCTGTCACCCGGTTTAGGGATCAGCGGAATCGATGCAAACTCGTCTTCGTAGTGCTTTTTCTTGCCGTCCAGCAGGCCGGGTAAGACGATCACGCCCAGCGCGACCAGAATAACCGTACCGACCAGTCGATTCTGAAATTTACTCGCCATTCGCCTTCTCCTCATCCAGCGCTTCCATCACATGCGCTACCGTATGAAAAGATCCACACACAATGACGATATCCTGCTCCGTCGCCTCGAACATTGCTTGCTGCCAGGCGGCAACGACATCGGAGAACGATTGGCTATGCGTCAGGTGCTCGGCAATCTGCTGCGCCGTGGCACCACGCGGCCCTTCCAGCGGTGCGCAATACCACGCATCCACCAACGGCGTTAAGTGGGCCAACGTACCGGCGATGTCTTTATCCGACAGCATGCCGACGACAGCTCGCACTTTTCCAGTTTTCGGCAGTGCAGCCAAACGGTTTGCCAGATACGCCGCCGCATGCGGGTTGTGTGCAACATCAAGAATCAATCGCGGTGACGCCTGCACGGTCTGAAAACGGCCGGGTAATGCGGCGTGCTGCAAACCTTGTCGAATCGCCTCTTCACTCACGTTGAGTGAAGAATAGTGCAATGCAGCCAGTGCCGTGGCGGCATTGGCTAACGGGACGTTGGGCAACGGCAGCCGTGACAACTCGCGCTGTTTATCCTGCCAGCTCCACGTCTCACGCTGAACGGAATATTCCCAGTCGCGACCGCGACGGCGCAGCTGTGCACCTTTCTCTGCGGCAACATCAGCAATCGTTCCCGGCATATCCGGTTCACCGACGACGGCAGGTCTACCCTGTCGGAATATCCCGGCTTTCTCGCGGCCAATGCTTTCCCGATCGTTACCTAACCAATCGGTATGGTCGATAGCAATACTGGTTACCACGGATACATCCGCATCCACAATATTGGTGGCATCCAGACGCCCGCCTAGCCCCACTTCCAGAATGACGACATCCAGATTCGCCTGCTTGAAGAGTTGCAGTGCCGACAGCGTACCGAATTCAAAATAGGTGAGCGATACCGCCCCTCTCCCTGCTTCGATATCCGCAAACGCCCGCGTATGCTGCGCTTCAGGCAATTCCTTGCCCTGAATACGCACTCGCTCGGTATAGCGAACAAGATGGGGAGAACTGTACACACCCACCCGCAGCCCGGCGGCTAACAGAATGGATTCCAGCGTACAGCAGGTCGTTCCTTTGCCGTTTGTCCCCGCGACGGTGAAGATCGTGGCGGCAGGCTGGAGCAGTTGGAGATGTTCGGCAACCTGCTTAACGCGTTCCAGACCTAAATCAATGGCCTGAGCGTGCAGGTGCTCAAGATAATGAAGCCACGTGACCAAAGGTGACGTGGCTTGAGGTATTTGAAGAGTATCCATGAGTCCCGTTCACTAGCTTACGGTTCATTGCGGGCAGAGCGTGCATTGCTACTCGGTCGAGAACGACGTGGTCGAGCACCACATGTCCTGCCCATCATGTCAATTATGCGTCATCCTGTGATGATTCAGACGGCGCATCGCTGCGGATTTCCACATCATCGTTGCCCGGTTCTGGATGGTTCGTCAGTTTGGCAAGAATCGTGGCCAGCTTGTAGCGCATTTCCGGACGACGAACGATCATATCAATCGCCCCTTTCTCAATCAGGAATTCGCTGCGCTGGAAGCCCGGCGGCAGTTTTTCACGCACGGTTTGTTCGATAACGCGTGGGCCGGCAAAGCCGATCAGCGCTTTCGGTTCGGCAATGTTCAGGTCGCCCAGCATCGCCAGACTCGCGGAAACACCCCCCATGGTTGGGTCGGTCAGCACAGAAATGTAAGGCAAGCCGCGATCGCGCATTTTTGCCAACGCTGCACTGGTTTTCGCCATTTGCATCAGCGACATCAGCGCTTCCTGCATACGCGCACCGCCACTGGCGGAGAAGCACACCAGCGGACAACCGTCTTCCAACGACTGCTCAACGGCACGCACAAAGCGCGCACCCACAACAGACGCCATTGAACCGCCCATGAAAGAGAACTCAAATGACGCGACGACAATTGGCATGCCGTACAGCGTGCCTTTCATCACGACCAGCGCATCTTTCTCATCGGACTGTTTCTGTGCAGAAACCAGACGATCTTTATATTTTTTGGAATCCCGGAATTTCAGGACATCCTTCGGCTCCAGTTCGCTTCCCAGTTCGACAGTGTTTTCTTTATCCAGAAAAGCCTGTAGACGGGCGCGCGCGGAAAGGCGCATATGGTGATCGCACTTCGGGCAGACACCCAGATTGCGCTCCAACTCGGCACGATAAAGAACCTGGCCGCAGCTATCACATTTTGTCCAGACCCCTTCAGGGATGTTCGCTTTACGGGTCGGTGTGATATTGCTTTTGTTAAGAATTCGTTCAATCCAGCTCATTGATAACCTTTCTGCTTGAACCTGGCAAATGCCAGTCCGCTGTTCATGTTATTCCCTGACAACATTGCCAATGAAAAAATGCCTGAGACGCACGACAATCGCGGTACAAAGGCATCGGCACCAAGGGTGTTCCCAAGAACAGACCATAAATGCTGCCCATTAAACCATAACGTTCCGGTACTGTGGATAAAAAACTGGTCAAACCGGATGTTAAAATACTTCACTTATTTCACATTGCCGCGCGAGGCCGCTCTACGGTGACGGGCAATCTCAATAATGCCCGGCAGGATAGAGAGAAAAATAATTGCAACAATCAGTAATTTCAGATTTTCCTGCACCACCGGCAAATCGCCAAACAGGTAGCCCGCATAGGTAAACGACAACACCCACAGCAGCGCACCAATGACATTATAGGCTGCAAAATGCCGATAGCTCATGTGCCCCATCCCGGCAACAAACGGCGCAAATGTTCTCACAATCGGGACAAAGCGCGCCAGAATTATCGTCTTGCCACCGTGACGCTCGTAAAACGCATGCGTTTTATCCAGATAGCTGCGGCGGAAAATCTTTGAGTTCGGATTGCTAAACAGCTTCTCACCGAACAGTCGTCCAATCGTGTAGTTCACTGCATCACCCGTAATCGCGGCAACGATCATCAGGAATACCATCGTGTGCACATTCAGATCGTTCGACGGCAACGCCGCCAGCGCCCCTGCGACAAACAGCAGCGAATCTCCCGGCAGAAACGGCGTCACCACCAGCCCGGTCTCACAGAACAGAATCAGGAACAAAAGGGCATAAATCCAGACACCATATTGCTCCACCAGTTCCGCCAGATGAACGTCAATGTGCAGAATAAAATCAATAATAAACTGTATAAATTCCATCACAACTTCTTCTCCCAAAGTGTCTATCGAACGCACGCGGTCGATATACGCAAGGCAGCCGCACTCTCCGTGTTGCCTTGCGTATAGCACGCTGAATAGCCTCGTCCTTAATACGCATCGCACCCTGCCTTTGGCCTACGGCCATCTGGCAGCGTGCAACAGGTAAAAAGACGCACTCATTACAACAAAAAACGTCAATCCGCTAAAAAGAGCGGCCCCCTCGTAGGCCGCGGCAAAGCAAAACGCGCAGGATAATCTACCGCCACCAAATACAGCCCTCCGGCTCTGGCTGTTGCGCCAGCCAGCGTACGATCTTTGGCCGCCAGCAGCTCGGCAATCCACGACTCTGGGCGATTGCCACAGCCGACATCCATCAGGCTACCAACGATATTACGCACCATATGATGAACGAACGCATTGGCCTTAATATCTACCACGATATAGTCACCGTGACGTGTAACCTTTAAATGATTTACATAGCGCCACGGCGTGCGCGACTGGCACTGCACTGCACGAAAGGAGGTGAAATCATTCTCCCCCAACAGGCATTGCCCGGCTCGTTCCATGCGTTCCACGTCTAACGGGTGATAAAAGTGCGTCATGCCGCGCGAAAGCACCGCAGGACGATAGCGGTGATTGTAGATGACATAGCGGTAGCGACGTGCCGTGGCGCTGAAGCGCGCATGGAAATCCTCATCCACCGTTTTCACCCAGCGCACCGCGATATCCGGCGGTAAATTTGCATTCACGCCCATCGTCCAGGCGGCATCTTTTCGGATCGCATGCGTGGTGAAATGCACCACCTGCCCGGTGCCGTGAACACCAGCATCGGTTCGCCCGGCGCAAAACACCTCTATCGGTTCATCCGCGACTTTGCTCAGCGCCTTTTCAAGACAGGCCTGCACGCTAGCGACATCAATCTGACGCTGCCAGCCATAATAGAGGCTACCGTCGTATTCAATGCCTAGCGCGATTTTCAGCGGGGCGCGTTCGTTTTCCGCAGCGGCATCGGCCTGAATAGCCTCTGCCTGAGTGGTTTCCGACATTACCCGAGATACTCCTGCACCAGACATTCTGCCGTTTCCACCGCCATCAGCGCGCCGCCAAAGCGGGCGTTATCGGCGACCGACCAGAATTGCAGTAGCTCAGGAATACCATAATCATTACGCAGACAGCCGACGCTCAGTTGCCCATTGCCCGAAGCATCGCCAACCTGCGTCGGGTAATCCTGCTCGTCGCTTACCTCAATATTCCCGGCATTGAGCAGTTCATCGCGCGCTTCTTCCGCAGACAGCGGACGCAGTGATTCAAGATGAACAACCTGCGCGTGACCATAGAACACAGGGGACTGAATACAGGTCACTGAAATCGGCAATCCGTCATCCTGTAAGACTTTACGCACCTGATCGACCAGCGCGCGTTCTTCGCGCACGCTGCCCGCATCATCGGGCAGTAAAGGCAATAGATTGAATGCCAGCTGTTTCGGGAAAATCCCAGCCTCAGGCGGAACACCATTCAGCAGACGCGCACTTTGCCCGGCCAGATCGTCTATCGCCGCTTTACCGAGTGCGGAAACGGACAGCATATTGACGACATGCAGGCGCGAGAGCCCAGCCGCATCGGTCAACGGCTTAATCGCCGTCAGCAGTTGGCTAGTCAGGCTGTCAGCCACCGCGACAATATTACGGTTACGATAATCTGCCAGCGTATGCGTATTCACGCCAGGTACCACCAGCGGAACATCCGGCTCCAGCGCAAACAGACCGCTGCTGTCGATAACCAGACAGCCCGCGTCCCCCGCGTCTTCCGCATAGCGGGCGCTGACGTCCTGACCAGCAACAAAAAACGCCAGCTGCGCCTGTGACCAGTCAAAATCCGCCACATCGGTGACCAGGCAAGATTTGCCGTTAAAACGTATGGTTTCACCCGCGCTACGTTCACTGGCCAGCGGATACAGTTCACCCACCGGGAATTCGCGTTCCTGCAATAATTCCAGTAACGCCGTGCCTACTGCGCCCGTTGCGCCCAGCAGAGCAATATTCCAGCCGTCAGACATTTGGTTCTCTCCCAAATTTTGAATGAAACACAAATCACGAATGGAACCGACAGACGATAGCGACACCGTCTGTCAGTTCATGAATAAATAACTGTCTATTAATGAATAAATAGTATGCTTATGCGACGTATCCGCCAGCGGAGAACCTCAGCGGTGCTCCGTTAACGTGCATCCCGCACTGACGCCGTGAACCCCAGCGCGTTCAGGCAATCTGCGCTATCAGCATCAGCGCAGATAACATGGAGTGACGACCATTCGCGTCGTTCCTGATAATGTTTGCGCAGGCGATCGAATTCGCCTTCCTGATGCGCAACGTGGCGCAACAACGCATCGTCCCGGCGCACATCATACACCAGATGCACCAGACGTTTTAGCAACGCCTCATCCAGCGGCGCGGTCAATGTCACTTCGGCATACTCTGGTGCAGGCAAAAGCGACGAAAGCGCCACCTGCTGCGGGGTTCCGATAAACTCGCTCCACGCCTCAAACACCTGCGTGGTGCCGCGCGCTTTCCCTTCCAGCGTATAGCCAGCGATATGCGCCGTGCCAATGTCTACTCGCGCCAGCAGATCGGTCGATAACGCAGGTTCCGGCTCCCATACGTCAAGAATGACGCTGAGCTTTTTACCCTGTTGCAGCGCTTCAAGCAGTGCAGCATTGTCCACCACTGGGCCACGACAGGCGTTAATCAGAATACGTCCGTCCGCAAACGCGTTCAGTACAGCGGCATCAACCAGATGGTGAGTACGGTACGGGCCGTCGAGATACAACGGCGTATGCAGCGTCAGAATGTCGGCATCACGCACCAGCGTGTCGAGCGGCAGGAAATCCCCCGCCTCACCGCGATCGGCACGCGGCGGATCGCACAGCAGCGTGTTAACGCCCCAGGCTTTCAGACGCGCATCCAGACGTCTGCCAACATTACCCACGCCGACAATCCCTACGGTTTTATCACGCAGTTGGAAACCATCACGCTCGGCCAGCATCAGCAAAGAAGAAAAGACGTATTCCACTACCGCGATGGCATTGCAGCCGGGGGCAGCAGAAAACGCGATCCCGTTGGCGTTAAGCCAGGTGTCATCAACATGGTCGGTGCCTGCCGTCGCGCTGCCGACAAATTTTACCGCCGAACCAGACAGCAAATCCGCGTTCACCTTCGTGACCGAGCGCACCATCAACGCATCCGCGTCCGCCAGCAGATCGCGCGGCAAAGGACGTCCCGGTACGGCCTGCACTTCACCCAGACGGCTAAATAGCTCGCGGGCATACGGCATATTCTCATCAACCAGAATCTTCATTGTCTTCTCCGACATCGGTAGCCAGCCAAAAAAAGCGGGGAGATATTTTGCCACCGAATGGTGCAGAAACCCAAGGCAATTACGACGCGATATCTTTCCGTTATCGGTTAGCACCCATGAGGATCTGACAAGATGGTCGCCATAGAAAGCCGACGCCATACAAGGTTGATAGTCATCACATGGCTCTGTTATGTTGTTTGCCATTGCTGCACTTGCCCCATTTTTATCGACCAGACTGGCAATTGGTGCGTTTTTCGTCTGGTCTGTTATGAGAAACCCAACGTTGAACGCCCTCTTTCCCACCATTGCCGTCCTGATCTGGTCAGTTAACGTCATCGTCAACAAGCTCTCAGCAAGCGTTATTGACCCAGCCGCTATCTCGTTTTATCGCTGGCTGCTGGCGTTCCTCGTCATGACGCCGTTCATGCTGCCAACGCTTCGTCAGCACGCGGCGACCATTCGTCAACACGCCTGGAAACTGCTGGTTTTGGGTCTGCTTGGCATGGTGTTGTATCAAAGTCTGGCCTATTACGCGGCGCACTCGATCAGCGCCGTGATGATGGGGATCATGGGGTCACTCGTGCCGCTACTCACCGTCCTGCTCAGCATTCCGTTGCTGCGCCTGGCTCCCACGCTGGGCGTGCTGCTCGGTAGCATACTGTCGCTGGTCGGGATTGTCTGGCTGATCGGTGAGGGACACCCAGAACAAATTCTGGCGCAGGGCATCGGCCCCGGTGAACTCATGATGTTTTGTGCGTCGTTGTCCTATGCACTCTATGGCGTGCTGACCAAACGCTGGAGCATCCCGTTGCCCAATTGGGTATCGCTCTATGTGCAAATTGCCTTTGGCGTAGTCGTGCTGATTCCAAATTTCCTACTGACGGACAATGTGCAACTCAATGCCGAAAATCTGCCGCTGGTAATTTTCGCTGGCATCATGGCCTCAATCCTTGCACCTTTTCTGTGGATTCAGGGAGTTATGCGCCTCGGAGCCAGCAAAGCCTCCATCTTTATGAACCTGACGCCGATCTTTACGGCGATGATCGCCATTGGCTTTTTGCATGAGCCGTTACATCATTATCATCTGGTTGGCGGTGGCATCACGCTACTCGGCGTGATCCTCGCCCAGCGCTTGCGCATCCCACTAGGGCGTAGCTCATAAGCCCCCAGAAGATTAGTGCCGTTTTAGGCGACGTCTGACTATCGGCCGTCACGGGAGATTGCTATGATTCATCTCAATCATGACGGCAGTGAGGATAACCGATATGCAACCTGTAAGTGGCCCAGGTGCCCCGCTGCCCGGCGAACGTTCGGTGACGCCAACCACCACATCGTCCACTTCTGCATCATCCACTAACGCCGCGGGTTCCGCCAACGGCGATCGCCCGCTGACGCTGGCGCAGCGTACGACGTTAGAAAATCTGGTGCTTAGAGTTGCCGCACTGACAACGTCAAAGGCAGCGGAAGTCTGGACAACGGTAAAACAGGGATTAGGGCTGACAGAAAATAATGAACTGCTGTCCCGCCATTACCAACCTGCCGAGCAGATACTCCAGACGCGTTTAACACAGGCGCAAGATAGCGGTGGACGTCAGCAGTTGCTTCAGCGTCTGACGGATATGCTGTCTCAGGGAAATAACCGTCAGGCGGTCAGCAATTTCATCCAGCAACAGTTCGGTAGCACCACGCTAAGCGCGCTGACTAAAACGCAGCTACAGCAGGTTGTTACGCTGCTGCAAAACGGGCAAATCCCGCAGTCAACGGCATCAGCCACAGCATCGCAAACCGCTCAGGCCGCCAACTCGCCCGATCGCCCGCTCTCTCCTGCGGAACAGCGCGGCTTGAATCAGTTAGTCACCCGCTTAGCGACCATGACTGGGGAACAGCCTGCAAGAGTGCTGAACAATCTGATGATGATGCAAAATCTTAGCCCAGGCGACGCTATCCCGTTAAAACATCTGCCGCTGATCACGCAATTCCTGCAAGCACAGGTTGAGCTGCAACAGACGCAGACGCTGTTGCGCGCCACTCCACCAGCGCAGCAGGGAACACAGACCCATGCAGGCACGACAGGCGCAGCGCCAGAACCGCTGACAGCCAACACCACTAACGCGACAAACGCGAATCCGTCGTCCACAGCGAATCTATCATCACAGCCACTATCGGCACAGAACACGCTGCTTTCCCCGAATCTCGCGCCGTTGCAGGCTCTGCTACAACAGCCTATGACCGCGCAGGAACAGCACTTATTGATGGATTACACGCAGAATCGCTTCAATATCGGATTACAAACCCCGCTGACGCCGATGCAGGTTAGCGATCTGCTGACGTTCCTGTTTACGCAGCGCATTCAGCGTTCACAGGAAACAGACTGGACCACGACCTCACAATTGCTGCATCCGCTGTTTAACCCGCTGATTGCGTCATTGCCGCTCAGTTGGCAATCCCTGTTCCATAAGCCGATGTTTTTGGTGATTGTCAGCACCTGCGTGGCTGCCTTTCTGCTTTGGGTATTGATCTAGCACATAAATGACAGGCTAATCACCCCAGTGCGCCTTCATCACGCTATCCAGTTTTTTTCAACCAAAGGGCATGAGATGACACTAGTCTGTTTCCTGAACGAGCTAACGAAAGTCAGTTCTTTTATCAACGGTTATTTAATTAAGGGACACAGGCTAGACTATTATGTTATGGCTCTCTTCAGATTTTTGTGCATGGCTATAGATAAAAGGTATATATCCGAGTCCTAGGACTGCGCCCGTCACCATACTGTTAAGTACACCTTGAACGGGAGCTGCATACCCTCCCAAATATGCCGAACTGAATAGGGAAGAGCGGCCAGCTAGTGTATTGAATATACTATCAAACACTGTTTTTTGTGTTATTTCATCTGTAGGTCGAAAACCAAGACCGAATTCAAGTCTGGGGTTATTGGATGAATAAGCGTGGAGCCCACGGTTTGTAAACTCATCCAGAGTTTCACCGCCAATGTTAACTATCGCTCTACCGACAATATTCGCAGCCAATGTACCCATTGTCGGTTCCAAAGCATTCGCCAGTATTTCCATTCCCTGATCAACAGCAGCCTGATTCCCCGCATAAGCAGCTGCAGATAACGCTGATGCCCTAAAATTAACACCACCTTTATTATTATCCTGTAGCAGTAAAAAATACTGGGACAAATCTCGTAATGGTACATAGACAAAGACTGCCGCGATAAGGGCATTTGCTGCTACAGAAAGTCCACTTGTTGCTGCCAAAGCCGCCCCCGTCCCGGTAACAAGCGCAATCTCGGCGAGTCGCGAACTCAGGCTTTCTGGTGTCTGAGTTCCCGCGCAAATATCTCGGATAATTCCTGCCAGTTGCAGAACAATTGGCATTGCGATGGCAATTCCCCCCGCGCTCACGCGTGCTGCCTGTGGGATATTGTCAAACAAGGCTGGAAGCGCGGACCTTCTCACGTATTCGCGTGCAGCAGTTGGTACCCCTACTGAGACTAAATTACGTGTAAGTGTCATTCCCATATTTTTTATATGTGTTAGTAACAATTGTTGATAATCGTTTAGCTTAGTGGAATTAGTATTTGAGATACTGTTATTATGCTCTGGCATATCAATAATTGTATGTGGTGGAACATTAACTATCGCGTTGCATACTAAACTCTGATCCTGCATATCCACATATTGTTGACTAGAAAGGACTTTAGTCAATTCGACGCTTTCTTCGTTACTGACGTTCCCTCCGATATAATTTTTTCCATCTGATGTTCTAAGATTATGCCACACTTGGTTCAGACTCTGGGCAGCATCGTTGATCGTAGTGTTATCAGTTTTGGAAAAATTGCTTTTACTATTACAAACGAAATTTACTTTCGAAGTAATGGGAGCCCCCCCCTTACTATCTGGTGAGTTATCACCTCTCATTTCATACTTCGCAGAGGTATTATGTAGTAAAGTAGACGTTGAAAGTGGAGTATTCGAAATATTACTAGGCATTTTAAAACTCCTTCTTTTAGAAAAAACACAGTCCACCGTTGATGATTTTTTGCTTTTTGTATATCAAAAAACGGGTATGGCAACTCCAGTTCACTTACTCCGCCTCTCGACCCAGAATACACCAGAAAATCATTAACTCGTCATAAGCTGGGCAGCAAACGATGCCATGCAGAATGGCACGGCAGCAGTCAAAAAAATGGGGCGGGCCCATTCCACCGCGGCACCTCGTGCTTACCAAACCCGCACCAACAAAAAACCCCGCGGCTTGCGCCTGCGGGGTTTTCTTTATTTCAATGAGAACGTTTCAATGAGAATATTTGACTGATAAACCGATTATTTATCGAATTTTCTCATGACCAGCGTCGCATTCGTACCACCGAAACCGAAGCTGTTAGACATCACCGTGGTCAGTTTACGTTCCGTCGGTTCAGTCACGATGTTCAGGCCAGCAGCCTGCTCGTCCAGATTTTCCACGTTGATGCTCGGTGCAACGAAACTGTGTTCCAGCATCAGCAGTGAGTAAATGGCTTCCTGAACGCCAGCTGCCCCCAGAGAGTGACCGGTCATCGCTTTGGTCGCAGAAATAGCTGGTGAGTTGTCGCCAAATACTTCACGAATCGCACCCAGTTCCTTCACATCGCCAACCGGCGTAGACGTGCCGTGAGAGTTCAGGTAATCAATCGGCGTATCCACACCGTGCATCGCCATCTTCATACAACGAACCGCACCTTCACCTGACGGGGCAACCATATCCGCACCGTCAGACGTCGCGCCGTAGCCGACCACTTCCGCGTAGATGTGTGCGCCACGTGCCAGTGCGTGTTCCAATTCTTCTACCACGACCATACCGCCACCGCCTGCAATGACGAAACCATCGCGGCCGGCATCATAGGTACGGGACGCTTTTTCTGGCGTCTCATTATATTTGGTGGACAGCGCGCCCATCGCATCAAATTCACAGGCCAGTTCCCAGCACAGTTCTTCCGCGCCGCCAGCAAACACGATGTCCTGTTTGCCCATCTGGATTTGCTCAACTGCGTTACCGATGCAGTGTGCAGAAGTGGCACAGGCCGAGCTGATGGAGTAGTTCACGCCGTGAATTTTGAATGGCGTTGCCAGACAGGCGGATACCGCAGAACCCATGGACTTAGTTACCACATAAGGGCCAACAGCTTTCAGACCACGCGGGCTACGCATCGCGTCAGCACCGAATACCTGATAGCGCGCAGAGCCGCCGGAACCGGCGATCAGGCCAACGCGCGGGTTATTCTGATAAACCTCATCAGACAGCCCAGAATCTTGAATCGCCTGCTCCATGGATAAGTAGGCATAGATCGATGCATCACTCATAAAACGCACAATTTTGCGATCAATGAGGCCAGTGGTGTCCAGTTTGACATTCCCCCAGACGTGACTACGCATGCCGGAATCTTTCAGCTCTTGAGAGAAAGTAATGCCCGAGCGGCCTTCTCGCAATGATGCTAGAACTTCCTGCTGGTTATTACCGATGCTTGATACGATCCCTAGGCCAGTAATCACTGCACGTTTCATTTAATACCTCTTCTTCCACTTATAGAGTTTGGGATTTCGCTTCGCACTTTAGCGTACAGTTGTAAGCTGAACAAGTCCGATCAGCCAAACTATCGCGAAATCATTGCTAAATTTGCGCCACAATATTCAGCCCGATAGAATCTCATCATCACTTGAATAATGAGCCTTTTATCGTGACCAACCTCCCCATCCAACACGCGTCGTTAAGTTGGAACGCTCAGGGTACACCTGTATCGCAACAGTTTGATGACGTCTATTTTTCGAATCAGGATGGGTTGGAAGAAACCCGTTATGTGTTTTTAAAGAGCAATCAGTTTCCTGAGCGTTTCACCACGCACCCGCGCGCAGCTTGCGTGATAGCGGAAACCGGCTTTGGCACTGGCCTGAATTTTCTGACGCTGTGGCAGGCGTTTACCGACTTTCGCCAACAGCAGCCACAGGCGACCTTGCGACACCTGAATTTCATTAGTTTCGAGAAATTCCCTCTGCGTCGGCATGATTTGGCTGCCGCACACGCACAGTGGCCGGAGCTGGCTGCATTCGCAGATGAACTACGTGAGCAATGGCCGCTAGCGCTGCCGGGCTGCCATCGTCTGATTCTGGCGCAAGGTACTATCACGCTCGATCTGTGGTTCGGTGACGTTAACGTCTTACTGCCTGAGCTGGATGAGACTCAGAACCATCAGGTCGACGCCTGGTTTCTGGATGGCTTCGCGCCTGCCAAAAACCCAGACATGTGGACGGAAAATCTGTTTCAGGCAATGGCACGTCTGTGCCGTAAAGAAGGCACGTTCGCCACCTTTACCGCCGCAGGATTTGTGCGTCGCGGCCTGCAACAGGCGGGGTTTAAGGTCAGTAAAGTCAAAGGGTTCGGGCAGAAACGTGAGATGCTGAGCGGCATTCTTCCCGACACGCTTCCCGTCATGTCGCCGACGCCGTGGTATTCGCGCCCTGCCGCCAGCACGACTGACGATATTGCGATTATCGGCGGCGGCATCGCCAGTGTGCTCACTGCACTGGCGCTGCAACGACGCGGTGCAAACGTCACGCTCTACTGCGCGGAAGCACAACCTGCTACAGGCGCATCCGGCAATCGTCAGGGGGCACTTTATCCTCTGCTGAATAACCGGCACGATGCGGTATCCCGCTTTTTCTCTCTCGCCTTTGACTTTGCCCACCGCAGCTATACCGCGCTGGCACAGCAGGGTTTGGCGTTTGAGCATCAGTGGTGCGGCGTCAACCAGCTCGCCTGGGATGAAAAAAGTGCGCGTAAAATAGAGCAGATTCTGCAAGGCGAATGGCCGGAAGCGCTGGCCGTCAGCATGGATGCGCAGCAATTGGAAAGTCACAGCGGCCTGAATATAGGCGTAAACGGCATCACTTATCCTGACGGCGGCTGGCTGTACCCGGCAGAACTGACAGCTTCTGCACTGAAGCTGGCAGAGCAGAACGGTCTGTCGTTACAGATGAGTACTGCCGTTTCCGCATTAGATAAAACGGACGACGGCTGGGCACTCACCCTGAGCACTGGCCAGCGGGTAAACCATGCGGTCGTGGTGCTGGCCAATGGTCATCACATTACCGACTGGCCACAGACATCACATTTACCCGCTTACGCCGTGCGCGGACAGGTCAGCCATATTCCGACCAACTCGGTGCTAGGCCAGCTCAAACAGGTCTTGTGTTACGACGGCTATCTGACGCCAGTGAGTCCGCAACATCAGACACACTGCATCGGAGCGAGCTATTTACGGGGTGAAACACACTGTGATTACCGGGAAGACGAGCAGCAAGACAACCGCCAACGGCTGCTGAATTGTTTGCCCGACGCAGACTGGGCGAAAACGGTCGATGTTAGCGATGCGCAGGCGCGTCAGGGCGTCCGCTGCGCGCTGCGCGACCATTTGCCGCTATTAGGGGCGGTGCCAGACTATGAACAAACGCTAACCGAGTATGAAGATCGACTGCACCCTCAACACCGTACCGACGCGGTGCCAAACGCACCATATTGGCAGGATCTGTTTATTATCGGTGCGTTGGGCTCACGCGGGCTCTGCTCCGCCCCACTCTCGGCAGAAATTTTGGCATCACAGATGTATGGCGAACCGCTACCGCTGGACCGCAATACGCTCGCCGCACTCAATCCAAATCGTTTCTGGATAAGAAAACTGCTGAAAGGTAAACCCGTCACTCAGGATTAATAAACTATCTCTTCACAGACAAACGGCCTCTTATGCACAAATGCCACGACTTGTAATGGTTTTTGCCAGAATCCGGCTTAAAAAATTATGCAGCGGTGAGCTTAGCCGCCGAGTGAGCGACAGGACGTCGCGAAAACCAGTGCCGCGTCGGGAACGCGTCACTGGTGGCTCGATTAGCGGTCATGAACACCGATGGCACCGCGAAGCGGCATAATTTATGCCGGGAGCCTGGGTTCGCAGGGCGGCGGCGACTGAGCGCCATGCGTCGGGCGCGTATACGGTATCGCATATGAATAGCAGCAGTGTGGCGCACGAAACTGTCTCTGAGTCTGCATAGGAATGTAACTGAGAGACAGTGAGTAGGGAGCGGTCATAACGAGTTCGGCTAAACTCATTCTAAACAATTCAAGCTAGTGGGTACTATTCTGCGCCTGCTGGAACAGACGTTCCCACATCCCGTTAACCAGTACCTGATCCGGTGGTGACAGCTCACCGTTTTTGATAGCGTTATTAATGCTGTCGCTAACGCGCAGATGCAGTGCTTCAAGCGTGTGTTCCCCATGCTCTTCCGCTTCTGCCACCGACACCGTCAGATGACCACGCAAATAGCCGCCGGCAAACAGTTCATCGTCGCTGGCATGCTCTACCATGTCATCAATCAGCGCCAGAATGCGCGTTTCAAATTCTGCGATCATTTATTATCCTCAAATTTTTGCGGTTCCCGCGCATCACAGATCGGCTGGATACGGGAAGCTCGCCGCCGTCAGCGGTGGCGTATTGTAAAACGATTGTAATGCACGAATAAAGCTGGCCGGACGCGCGGGAATCCCCTCTTCCAGATATTGCATCACCTGCGCGTGCACGCGCCGCTGGAAATCAATACGATCCGGCTCGCAGTCGCCGTTCAAGTTGTCGCAGCTGACGTTAAACGGAAAGCCTGCGGCGACACAGAACAGCCAGTCGAAGGCCTGTGGTTTGATTTCCACCACCTCAAACTGACTTTGCGTCGAGGCATCGCGGCCATCCGGGCAGTACCAGTAGCCGAAATCAACCTGCAAGCGCCGCTGGGCGCCAGCAATGCACCAATGAGAAATCTCGTGTAGCGCGCTGGCATAAAAACCGTGGGCAAACACAATCCGGTGATACGGAATGTCATCATCCGCTGGCAGATAAATCGGCTCATCATCGCCTTTTACCAGACGGGTATTGTATTCATCGCCAAAGCAATCATTAAAAATATCAATCAACTGTTGATAATGGTGCGTCGTTGTCATGTTATCTATTGTTATCATAATTTGTTGTTATAAAAACTGTCCCAGCCAAACGGCAATCTCCTGCCCGTGGCTGTCATAAATCAGCTTGCCGCTCATGATGGCGGAAACCAGCACCAGCATAGGACGAATCAGCTTTTGCCCTTTCGTCATCACCATTTTGGCCCCAAGCCGCGCACCGAGGATCTGCCCGATCAGCATGACGCAGCCGACCACCCAAACCACTTTCCCACCGAGCATAAAAAACAGCAACCCGCCGAAGTTAGAGGTGAGATTCAGGATTTTGGCATGCGCTGTCGCTTTTGCCAGATTGAAGCCATACAGGGTGACAAAGGCCAGCGCGTAAAACGACCCGGCACCGGGGCCGAAGAAACCGTCATAAAAACCGACACAACCGCCAGCCACCATCGCAAACGGAAGCGGCGCTAGGCGACGCTGCCGATCTTCATCGCCGATTTTAGGCGTTAATAAAAAGTAGAGGCCGATGCCAATGATGAGAAACGGCAGCAGTTGGCGCAGAAAATCAGCATTGATCTGCTGGATCAGCCAGGCACCAAAGGTCGAGCCGACAAACGTCAGCGCAATCGCCAACTTCTGCTCGCCCAGATTCACCGCACGGCGGCGGATGAAATACAGGCTGGCGGAAAAGGAGCCGCCGACAGCCTGAAGTTTATTCGTTGCCAGCGCCTGCGCCGGGGATAAGCCCGCCGCCAGCAAGGCGGGGATCGTCAATAAACCACCACCACCCGCAATCGAATCAATAAACCCTGCCAACGCCCCGACAAAAAACAACACGGCCAGCATTTCTGGCCCAAGAACCAACCAATCCATATTTATCTCGAAAATAATTATCTCGGAAAGTAGCTATCTCGAAAAATCGTTACCTTGCGGCAAAATGACTGTCGAGCAATGCCTGACAAGACGGAGGCAACGGCGGCGGCGTGGTTTTTTCTGGGGCTTCGCTACTCGGCTGCTTCGGCTGGAACCAGCTGGTCAGCTCGGCACCGCACCCGTCACCGATGGGTGGTTCGCTCTGTTCCTGACACTCAAGGCTATCCGCTGGGCAACGTAGACGAACGTGCATGTGCGCGCGGTGTGCAAACCAAGGGCGAACTTTACGCAGCCAGTCACGATCGTGACCGGCTTCACCACACAGCTGTTTTTTAATCGCCGGATTGACGAAGATACGCGTCACTTCACTATCCAGTGCGGCGGTTTTGATCAGGGTGGTGATTTCCGGTCGCCAAACGCGTGGGTTAACGTTCAGCCCGCTGGCGTTAACCAAGTCGATAGGCTGCGGCTTCAGCAACTGCTGCTCGCTCCAGCGCTGTCTGGGCAATTGCAGCCAGATATCGACATCCAGCCCAGATTGGTGACTGGCGTGGCCGCTGCTGAAACGTCCACCAACAGGCATGCCCATATCCCCCACCAGCACATTACCTGAGGTCGTACGCTTGACCTCGTTGCTCAGGCGGTGGATAAACGCCAGAAGATCGGGATGACCGAAATAGCGGCGCTGATCGACGCGCATCACCTGATAATCCAGCGACTGCAATGGCAGCGGCTGGGCACCGATGATACAGCCATTGGAAAAACTCCCAATTGACTGTGACGTACCCGCGACCGGATGCGTTATCTCCTGCCAGGGCGTTTTCGCCCATGCGACATTCGACAACAGCGGCGCGCTCAGTGCCAGCGCGAGAACCCCGATTAACACTTGTTTCATTATTTTTTACCAGCGAGGAACCTGACTGTTCACATCCCCACACTGTGCACGTTGGCGCAGCAGGTGATCCATTAACACAATCGCCATCATGGCTTCGGCAATCGGCACCGCGCGAATACCCACACACGGATCGTGACGCCCGCGCGTAACCATTTCAGTCGCTTCACCCTGACGGTTGATCGTTTTCCCCGGCACCATAATGCTGGAGGTCGGCTTCAACGCCAGATGCGCAACGATATTCTGACCGCTGCTGATCCCGCCCAAGATGCCGCCAGCGTGATTGCTTTGGAAACCGTCCGGCGTGATTTCGTCTCGGTTTTCGCTGCCGCGTTTGGTGACAACCGCAAAGCCATCGCCAATTTCGACGCCTTTTACAGCATTGATGCTCATCAGTGCGTGAGCCAAGTCAGCATCCAGACGATCAAAGACCGGCTCGCCTAATCCGACAGGCACCGATTCCGCCACGACGCTGACCTTCGCGCCAATGGAATCGCCTTCTTTTTTCAGCGCCCGCATCAGTTCATCCAGGGCTTCCAGCTTGTCGATATCCGGACAGAAGAACGGGTTTTGCTCAACCTGTTCCCAATCTTTCAGCTCGCAGGTGACATCACCAATCTGCGACAGATAGCCACGTATCTTCACACCATGTTGCTGTTGCAGGTATTTCTTCGCAATCGCACCCGCGGCAACGCGCATCGCCGTTTCACGCGCGGAAGAGCGGCCACCACCACGGTAATCGCGCTGGCCGTATTTTTGCTCATAGGTGTAATCGGCGTGGCCGGGGCGAAAGACATCTTTAATCGCACCGTAATCTTGAGAACGCTGATCGGTGTTTTCAATCAACAAGCCAATACTGGTCCCTGTCGTTACGCCTTCAAAAACGCCGGACAGAATCTTGACCTGATCGGGTTCGCGGCGCTGCGTCGTGTAGCGGGAGGTCCCCGGACGACGGCGATCCAAATCGTGTTGCAGATCCGCTTCCGTTAGCGGGATGCCCGGCGGTACGCCGTCAACAATACATCCCAGAGCAATACCGTGGGATTCACCAAATGTAGTGACGCGGAAAAATTGCCCAATACTGTTGCCTGCCATCACAACTCCTTCGCCTGTGTTCTGTTTCTGCCTTACCGCCTATACCCGTCATACTTCAAGCTGCTTGTACGTTGGCGGCTCTTACTCACCCCAGTCACTTACCTTTGTAAGCTCCTGGGGATTCGTACGGTTGCCGCCTTCACGCAACTCGAATTATTTAGAGTATAAACGGTAAGACTAATGAATATCGTTATGACCGTTTAATCACGGTAAGCGCTAAAGTGCGCTTTGCAATCGACCAGCTGTGATTGCGTTAGCATAAACACGCCGTCACCGCCGTTATCAAACTCCAACCAGGTGAACGGGATTTCTGGGTATTGAGCGATCAGGTGCACCATGCTGTTGCCCACTTCGCAAATCAGCACGCCGTCGTCGCTCAGATAATCTGGCGCACAAGCCAGAATACGACGCACCAGATCCAGACCGTCGTTACCCGCCGCCAGCCCCAGTTCAGGCTCGAAACGGAATTCCTGCGGCAGATCGAACATATCTTCTTCATCCACGTACGGTGGATTAGTCACGATTAAATCATAGCGAATCGCCGGTAAATCGCGAAACAGATCAGAGCGAATCGGCGTCACGCGGTATTCCAGAGCGTGCTGCTGAATATTTTGCTCGGTTACCGCCAGCGCATCGCTGGAGATATCGACCGCATCGACCTCCGCTTCCGGGAACGCCTGAGCGCAGGCAATAGCAATACAGCCGCTGCCCGTGCACAGATCCAGAATATGGTTTGGTGTTTTTGGCAGTTGCTCATCAAAATAGTTATTGATCAACTCACCGATGGGAGAGCGCGGCACCAGCACGCGTTCATCCACGTAGAATTCCAGGCCGCAGAACCAGGCCTTGTTGGTCAGATAGGCAACCGGGATACGCTCATTGACGCGGCGAATCACACGTTCAACAATGCGCTGCCGTTCGCTGGTGATCAGACGGGACGTGTACATATCTTCAGGAATATCGAGCGGCAGATACAGGCTAGGCAATACTAGCTGTATGGCTTCATCCCAGGGATTATCCGTCCCGTGGCCGTAATAGACGTTGGCTGCGTTAAACCGGCTAACAGCCCAGCGCAACATATCCTGAATGGTATGAAGTTCACTGACGGCCTCATCGACGAAAATTTTGTCCAAGGGTGTCCTCCGCAGACAGTTCTGAATGGGAAATTGGCGCTTAGTTTGCCATGAAGCCCGCGACAAATCAGCAGATATAACCGACTGAACGCGCCCCGATACAGACTTTTATTTAGCGACAGCGGGGAGACAAGGTAAACTGATCGAATGTTGACGCAAGATGAATGAAACATGAGTAATAAATTTTCGCTGAATGACGACGAATTACAGCTTTTTCGCACGTCAATCACTGGCACAAAAAAATTGCGTCAGGATACCTATACCCATAAACCGCTGCGCAAAAAACCGGGCGAATTACCCGCCAAACGGGCATGGCAGGAGCAGGTTGATGCCAGTTTCTATTTTTCGGATGAATTTCAGCCACAGTTGGATGCAGAAGGCCCGACGCGCTATACCCGTCCGGGTGCCAGCCCCTATGAATTGAAGAAGCTTCGACGGGGAGATTATTCACCGGAGCTGTTTCTGGATTTGCATGGCCTGACGCAGCTTCAGGCGAAGCAGGAATTGGGCGCGCTGCTAGCGGCCTGTCGGCGGGAGTATGTTTACTGCGCCTGTGTGATGCACGGGCACGGCAAACATATACTTAAGCAACAAACGCCACTCTGGCTGGCACAGCACCCTGACGTGCTGGCTTTTCATCAGGCCCCGAAAGAGTTTGGTGGGAGTGCCGCGCTGCTGGTGTTGGTGGCATTGGAAGCCCCTTCGCTTGAATAAACTCACCCTTATTCAAAAACAATGAGGCATGTAAGTTCATTACATGCCTCATACCGTATGAATTCAGGAATGTGGGGGTAGTCGTATCAGGATTTCGCGTTCAACTGGGCTGGGCTGACTTGCCAGTGCAGAACGCCATGACCGGATTCCGCTTCCACCTTCACGCAGGCAATAGCAGATGTGGCGAACATCGGCGCAGTTTCATTCTGGCATAATTCGGCAACCAGATAGCCCACCAGCGGCAGATGCGACACAACCAGTACCGCCCCCACGCCTTCTCTCGCCAGCGTTTGCAGATAATAGCTGACAAGCTGGGCATCACCACCGGGCGTCAGCTCATTCAGGCAATCCGCTTCTTCCAGCAACGGCAGCACTTTTTTCACCACCTCGAGCGTTTGCAGGGCACGCAAATAGGGGCTCACCAGAACGCGCTCAATATCGATATTTTGCTCATTCAACCAACACGCCATCTGGCGGGATTCATCACGACCAGCGTCGCTCAACGGCCGAAGGGCATCACTCGCTGCATCAAGTACCGCATCACCATGACGCATTATCAACACTTGCATATTACACCGCTATGTTAATGAAATATATGATATATCCTCATAGCCTTGGCGGTATGAGAATTGGCTTACGTTGCAATTCTGGCATGTTTGCAACGTAAGCCATATAAGATTTACTGTAGGTTACCTGAGTTTCTCGCGATGTAAACTCGCCTAAGATCAGATTTTGGTAGAAAAATCTACTATCCTCCTTTTCGGTTGTATGCTGCTGGTCTGTTGCCAAGAAAAATCCTGCAGGAATGCGACTAAAAACTGTTATAACATTAACTATTCTCAAGACGAGCTTTTAACGCATCCTTCACCAGCGAGCCAATAATCGTAATACATCGACATATCCAAAATGCATCCCTACCCTCATTACATCACATTAATTATCTGATAAATAAACACTTTATAGTCTTCAACGAAACCTATTCCTCATATAAATCATAACCATATTTTTAAATTAGCCATTATAGCCACTTACAACACAATTACTTTTTCAGATTTAAATACCAAAATAAAACAACAACTAAGTATAAAACACCAAAAAAACCATAAAAATAAATTGTTATTCCCATAATAACAAATATCAATTTTGCAATATTGTTAAAAAACCACTCTGCTTCTATCTTTATATTAAATAGCGTATCTTTTTCGATTCATTTTATTCAAACAAGGTAATCATATGGAATATAACGTTATCTAATAAAAAATAAATTTATCTTTTATTATGGAAGATCACGTAAATCAGGAAAAATTAAAGATATTTTTTATTATATTATATGCACGTTATTATTCTTCATCATGGAAGATGATAATTAGTGAAATTTTCTTTATTGCATTATTTTCACCATACGGAAAGAAGTAGTAATACATATTTCAGCAGTGCTGAAACTTTAGTGTCAGTGGTTCTTCAAGTCAGGAAAGGGAATGAATTCTCTGCACTTTCCTGCTCGGTTAACCCATGCTGATTAAAACGAATCGTTATGATCTCGTTTGTAGTAGTCATTAGTGACAAACCGTTTTCACAAAAATTAATACGTTTTCGTGAAGGCACTTTCGATAAAAATAAGTGAGATGCAATGAAAATAAGTAAGATGCATATAAAGGAATCATTATGAATTCTAAACGAATAATTTTACCTATTCTGGCTACGCTATTTACCGCATTCAGCCTATCCCCCACAGCCAGTGGCGTGACGATTAATGGTCAGATTCCAGTATCACTCACCATTACCGCCGCCTGTACGGTCAACAACGGGGGAGGTGCAGGAACCACATGGGGAACAATAGACTTCGGCCCCCACTCCGACCTAACTGCCGCGATTGATAGCCAGGTTACCAGCACCGGGGGCAGCGGGATTACGGTTAATTGCTCTGTTGGCACCCCAGCCACATTGCGCATCGGTGCAGGTGCAAACGCCACCGCCTCGCTACGCAGACTGGCACCGGGTACAGGAACCTACAACGTTCCTTATCGCTTGTATAGCGACTCAACCCGCAACACTGAAATCCCGCTGAGTAGCTCAACCGGTATTGCCATTGTGTCAACGGGCAACCCGCAGCTGGTTCCGGTGTATGCACGTATCCTGCCGTCAGACCAGACCGTTCTGGCACCCACCGCAGGGGCTTATACTGATACTGTCACTGCAACTATCGAATGGTAGTTTTTACAGGTCGGCATGTTTACATGTCGGCCTTTTTAGAGGCATTGACCCGTAAGAAAAGGAACCGTTATGTCACCACAGCCTATACGCGATATCGAAACTGCTTGCACTCTGCCGTTCATCCTTGTGTTGGATATGTTCCTCGCCGCCATTCAGGCTAGGTAACAGTTGGTATTACGATGCATTTTCTATCGGCATTGATTTCGTCACTTCTGCTATCCGGCGCCATCATTCCTACGCTGGCGATGGCGCTCACCGTTAGCAGCACATTCGATGTCACGGCAACAATACAAAGAGGCTGTGTTTTTGGTACCAGCACGGCAAACAGCCAGCCCAATATGGGAACACTTAATTTTGGGACGCTCAGCGCCACGGCAACCAACGTAGATATCGCAAGTACCAGCGGCGGCGGCTCGATTGTTGCCACCTGCACACCCGGCACGAGCGCCATCATTGAACTGGGCTACGGCGCCAATGGCGGCGGCAGTGCGCAACGTTATCTGAAAAATGCAGCGGGAACGCGTCTGCTAGCCTATCAGCTTTACCGCGATGCGGCACGCACGCAAGTGTGGGGAACGGGAAGTCTGGCGCTCAGTATTGTCTCCTTTCCCGCCACAACCCAGACCTACACCGTCTATGCCCGCTATTTTGGCGGTACGCCTCTGCCTCCCGCAGGGGTTTATACCGATAACGTGACCGTCAGCCTGACTTATTAAAAACAAAACAGGGTGAATATAGAATGAAGAGGAAAATGACGTTTTTTATTCGGGCAATGGCCTTTTTATTAAGCGGTTTCAGTGCGTTTTGCTTTGCCGCCAGCTCTATCCTCGTTTGGCCGATTTATCAGGTGATTGAAGCCGATGAGAACAGCTCAGCGCTGTGGCTGGAAAACAAAGGCAATGCGCCGGTCGGTTTGCAAATCCGCATCATGTCCTGGAAGCAAATAGATTTTCAGGATCGTTATGCCGAACAAAGTAATGTGATTGCTACACCGCCGTTCATGACGCTGGAGCCGGGCAAGCGCAATATGGTACGACTGATTCGCGTCAACTCGCCCCCCGCCAATACCGAACAGGCATACCGCATCATCGTTGATGAGATTTCCGCACCCTATCAACAAGATGCTCCGCAGATGGGGCTGCAATTCCAGATGCGCTATCTGTTGCCTCTGTTTCTTGATGGCGAAGGCGTCTGGACGCATAGTCGGCCGGAGAAGCGACGCGCCAACGACGAACCTACTCTGCCCGTGCTCAGTTGGCGAGTTGGTGCCATGGGAGGGAAAAACTATCTGTATGTTCGCAACCGTGGCGTGGTACATGCCCGGCTGAGTAACGTCTATTGGTCAGCCGACGAGAGGAGTGGGAAAGGAAGCCGGATAAAAGTAACCGATGGTTTTTTAGGCTATGTGCTACCGGGGCAAGAGATGCGCTGGCTGTTGCCTGCGGGCATATCCACACCGGGCGCGACGATGAAGCTCTTCACCAACTTGATCGATATCACCGATCCCATACTGATTAAACGCGAATGATGGATCGGTTGATGACAGAGACGTGTCTAGTGGCCGTGCGGCTATGGTGAGGCCAAGTGTGAAGCGTAAACCAGGTGCCTTTCCCCTGCTCATCTACGCTCCCCTTGCGCTGTTTTATTCTGCGGCGACTCTCGCGGAAGACTATACCGATCTTCCCGCCCCCCCCAGCGCTATGCCCTCACTCAGCGAATCCGTTTATTATTTAACGCTTTCCGTTAACGGACAGAGCGATAACACAGTTATCCCTGTCACGTATCGTGGCGGGAGCTATTATGTGGATGCGGCAACACTGCGTCAGAATCACATTCACCTGTCGGAGCAAAGCGTAGGGCAGGTTAACATCAGCGCCCTGCAAGAGGTCACCGTCGATTACGACCAGGCCATACAGCAGCTAAAGCTTACCGTGCCCATGCACTGGCTACCCGAGCAATCCGTTGACGGTGGGGGGCAGGATATGGCACGTTTCAACGCCCGCAGTAGCCCCGGCCTGCTATTCAACTATAACCTTTATTATACCTCGCCCCACGGCAATTCAGATTCGCTCAGCAGTTGGATGGAACAGCGTTTTTTCAGCCCCTACGGAACTTTATCCAACACGGGTATCTACTCTTTCGCATCGAGCAACAGCACTTCGCAGCAAGATGGCTATCAGCGCTTTGACACCTATTGGCGCTATAACGATAACGAACGCATGATCACCTATCAGGTTGGCGACCTGATTAGCAACTCTCTGACATGGAGCAACTCGGTACGCATGGGCGGCCTGCGTGTCGCCCGCAACTTCGGCCTTCGCCCGGATATCGTGACCTATCCGATGCTGCAATACACCGGTACGGCCGCCGTACCCAGCACACTTGACCTGTTTATAAACGGTTATAAAGCCAACAGCACCAGCCTGAACGCGGGTCCATTCACCCTTACCAATACGCCTTACCTGAACGGTGCAGGGGAAGCGACCGTCATAACCACAGACGCACAGGGGCGACAGGTTTCCACCACGCTCCCCTTTTACGTCTCCAACGCCTTGCTGAGAGAAGGATTAAGCGATTTCGATCTGTCCGTTGGCATGTTACGTCAGGATTATGGCGTACAGAATAATTCCTACACTGACGATCCTGCCATTAGCGGCATCTATCGCTATGGATTGACCAATAAACTGACGGTATCGACACATGGCGAGGCCTTACAGGATCTGTATCTGCTCGGCGCTGGGGTAGATTTTACCATCGGCCGCTGGGGCACGCTGAGTTCTTCCTACAGCCAGAGCGAAAAGGAAGCCACAGGACACCAATACACCACGGGTTATTCTTACTACAGTTCCGCCTTTGGCCTGAGCGTTCAACACGCTAAACGCAGTGAGAAGTACCGCGACTTAACCGTCGTACTTACAGAAGGTCGCCTCAGTCGGGAAACCTATCAGGCAACGCTCAGCAGCCAGCTGTTTGGTGAAGGGAATGGTTCATTCGGCGTGGGTTACTTCGACATCCGCGCGTACGATTCAACCCGTACCCGCCTGCTGAATCTCTCTTTCAGCCGTCAGATCTGGCAAGACAACTCCATTTACCTTGCCTTTAACAAGGCACTGGGAGAAAACGGCTACAGCGCCCAGCTCCAGTTTGTGATGCCTTTTGGTAGAAACGGCAGCATCAATGCGGGGGTTCAGCGCGACAGCAATGGTGATTATTCACCGCGCGTAGGGGTGAACCGCACCGCGCCGACTGAAGGCGGATTAGGCTGGAACGCCGCGTATGGCGCGGGGAAAAATCCTTATCACCAAGGCTCGCTGAACTGGCGTGGCCCTTATGCCATGCTTGCCGGCGGAACCTATGGCAATGAAGGCGATACCACGCAGTGGGGGGAACTAAGCGGCTCACTGATCTACATGAATGGGGGGGTTTTCCCCAGCAACCGCATCAACGACGCCTTTATTGTGGTCGATACTGAAGGATACCCCGATGTTCCAGTAAAATATGAAAACCAACTGGTGGGGAAAACCAACAAACGCGGCCACTTACTCGTACCGTGGGTCGTCTCCAACTACCCCGCGAAACTGGAAATCGATACGTTACAACTGCCAGCCAACGTCACCACACCACAGGTTGAATCACGCGTGTCGGTCAAAGAAGGCAGTGGCACCATCGTGAAATTCCCCGTTCATGTCGTGCGAGCCGCCAACATTAAGCTGCGCAATACGGATGGAAACCCACTCATCATCGGCACTTGGATAACCGACGAAATCAGCGGCAACACCACCATCAGCGGCTACGATGGCCTAGCCTACTTCGCTAATCTGGGAACCGCTAATCGCTTACGTTTTGAACAAGAAGATGGGCGGCTTTGCAGGGTGGAATTCTCACTGCCGGAATCACAGGCCGTGATGGCGACCATCGGCCCACTCATCTGCCAGACGACTGCCCCAAAAGGATAAAATGATGCTGACCACAATACCGAAAATCCAGCACGTCTTCCCCACCAATTGGCGATCCGCCTGCTGGCTACGTCTGGCTTTCTTGCTGATGGCGCTGTATTACGCCCCCTTTAGCTACGCCGCCTGCACGACGCCACCGAGTTCCACTACTCTCGGGCCTTATGGTTCTTCCGTCGTCGGCGTTAACGGTACCCCACAGATCGTGGCATCGGGGAGTGGGTTTCGCTGCACAGGAGGGGTATTAAGTGTGGGGGCTACCAATACCATTAAGGCCACGATACAGAGTGATAGTAACCCCAGCGGTACCACTATGAGAATGCGTAGAGGGACAAGTTCAGACTATATTCCTTATAGCCTGTGTATGGATACAGGATGCGGTACAGTCTATAACATCGGCTCAAGCTACACTTGGAGCCAAACAACTGTGCTGGGCATACTCGGCTTGTTCAATTCATCGGATGGCACCATGCCAATTTATATCCGTACCAGCATTGGCAACAATATTGCCGCAGGTACTTATACCGACGTGGTAACCATTCTGTGGGATTACAATATTTGCTCTCTGGGGATCCTAATCGCCTGTCTTTATGATAGGGGATCGACGACTTCAACCCTCAACATTACCATGAACATTACCAATGATTGCCAGATCACCAGCGCGCCAAATATCAGCTTTGGCACAGCGGCATTTCCCGCCGATTTCGCGGCAGTTAGTAATAGCCTCGGGATTCGCTGTACGCTGCTGGGCGCGTACACCGTCAAGCTCGTCAGTACGCATCCCGACGATGCCAACTGGCGTAGAATGACGGCCACCGTCGGCGGCACGCCTTACTATTTGCAATATCAGCTCTACCGCACGGGGAACATCGCCTGGACCGAGACTAACGATTACAGCGGGGCGGGGACGGGGATCACACAGAATATCCCTTACACCGCCCGAATTAACGCCAGTCAGGCCAGCAAGCCGGAGGGGGCGTATAAAGACACCGTCACGATTAACGTCACGATCAACTAGCGCTATCGTCCTCATCGGTTGGCGGATAAAACGTCCGTCGACCTTCCCGCATCGAGAGCAAACGTTCACACGGCGCGAACCGATCGCCATACAGTTGTTGCAACACCAGCAGCGTTTTCACGACCGTTTCCACTCCCAGACGATCCATATAGTGGAACGGCCCGCCGAGGAAAGGGGGGAAGCCAATGCCAAATACCGCGCCGATATCTCCATCGCGGGCACACTGGATCACCCCTTCATCCAGACAACGCGCGGCCTCATTCAGCATCATCATCACAGCACGCTGGCTGATGAGCGCGGGGTCGATATGGGCCTTCGGTGTCACATCCAGCAGCGGATAAACCGAGCTGTCTACCTCTCTGCCCGCGTGCCAGAAACGGCGCGTTTTATTGTACCGATAGAACCCTTTCCCATTCTTGCGCCCTTTGCGCCCATCTTTCAGGATCGCATCAAACGCTGGCGGAGAGGTAAAGCGCTTGCCCAGTTCTTCACTCAGCACTGGCACAATTTTGGTCGCGACATCAATACCGACTTCATCAAGCAGCGCGAGCGGGCCGACAGGGAAGCCAAAACGCACCAGCGCATAGTCAATCGATTCGATCGGCTCCCCTTCCAGCAGGCAATAAGCGGCTTCGTTGATATAAGGCGCTAATATGCGGTTCACATAAAAACCAGCGCTGTCGCCCACGACAATCGCGATTTTCCCCTGCTTTCTCGCCAGAGCCACCGTCGTTGCGACCGTCTCTGCGCTGGTGTGAGCGTGGGGAATAACCTCAACCAACGGCATTTTATCCACCGGGCTAAAGTAGTGCAGGCCCACAACCTGCTGCGGGCGGTGCGCGCCCTCTGCGATCTGGTGGATCGGCAGCGAGGAAGTATTCGACGCAAAAATCGTGTGCGGTGCGGCATGATCTTCAATCTCTGCCACCATTTGCCGCTTCAGCGCCAGATCTTCAAAAACGGCCTCAATGACGATATCCGCATGTTCAAAACCACGATAGTCCGCACTACCGGAAATCAACGTCATCAGCCGCTGGCGCTCCGTCGGCTTCATCCGCTTACTCTGAACGCGCTTGGTCAGCAACTGCCAGTTGTACTTCAGCGCATGGTTAATACCCTGTTCATTGATGTCTTTAATACGCACTGGCAACTGCCCGCGCGTCGTCGTGACGCTGGCAATCCCACCGCCCATCAGCCCACCACCGAGAATACCGACGCGGTGGATCGGCTTCGCTTCAGAAGCCGCACCGGAGGTTTTCTTTAATGCATTGGAGGCAAAGAACAGATGGCGTAGCGCGGCCGATTCCGGCGTCATCACCAGTTTGCCGAACGCTTTCGCCTCATGCCGATACCCTTCCTCACGGCCTTTTTCTATGCCCCGACGCACCACCTGAATGATTTTTTCCGTGGCCGGATAGTTGCCGTGTGTTTTCGCACGCGTTTTGCGTTTCACCATTTTGAACAGCACATGGCGAATACCCGGACTGCTCAGCAAACGCGAACGCCAGCCCAGCGGCACCGCTTTGCGTTTTCCTTTTTTGAGAATCTCGACCGCCGTCTCCAGCAGGATATCGTGCGGGACAGCCTCATCAACCAGCCCCTGCCGTAGTGCCTGACTCGCACGGAGGTGGCGACCGGTTAGAATGAGATCCAGCGCGCTATCCAGGCCAATCAGCCGTGGCAACCGCTGCGTTCCGCCTGAACCGGGAAGAAGGCCAAGCTGCACTTCCGGTAGCCCCAGTACCGTTTTTTCATCCAGCGAGCAGACGCGATAGTCGCAGGCCAATGCCAGCTCCAGACCGCCGCCCAGACAGGCACCGTGGATCGCAGCCACCACGGGAAACGGCAGCGCGGCAACCTGATCGAACGTTTCCTGCCCTTGCTTCGCCAGATTTTCTGCCTGTTCGGCGCTGCTGCACTGGTTCAACATGGTGATATCCGCGCCGGCGATAAACGAATCAGGCTTGGCGGAAATAAAAATCAGCCCTCTGAGCGTCGCATGCTGCCGCGCCTGCTCGAAGACCGAAAGAATCTGTTCTGCAAATTCGCTCTTTAGCGTGTTCACCTTTTCGCCGGGGACATCAATGCGAATCACACCGATATTGTCCGGCCGAATAGTGAGGGAAAAAGCAGTCGGACTTTCTGTTGCGGGCACTGTTTTTTCCGTTGCAGATAATATCTTTTCCGTTGCAGACGATGTTGTCACGGAGAAAGGCTGTTGATCGTTCATGGCGTCACCTCCAGTACCATTGCCGCACCCAGCCCGCCAGCCGCACAAGCGGTGGTTAATCCCAGCCCGCCGCCGCGACGACGCAGTTCATTCAGCGTTTGGGTAATCATCCTCGCCCCAGTGGCGGCAAAGGGATGCCCATAGGCAATAGAGCCTCCCAGCACATTAAATTTGTCGCGATCCACTTCGCCCAGCGCGGCGTTTCTGCCTAATTGATTCCGAGCGAACTCATCGCTGGCAAACAGTTTGAGATTTGCCAACGTCTGGGCGGAAAAGGCTTCGTGCATATCAATGAGCGTGAGATCGGCCAGCGTCACGCCAGCCCTTGCCAACGCCAGCGGGGAGGCATAAGCCGGCCCCAGCAACATATCACGCTGCACACCGATGGCGCTGAATGCATAGCTGCGCAGATAGCCTAGCGGCGTGAGCCCCAGACTTTTGGCCTTGGATTCACTCATCATCAGCACCGCCGCCGCGCCATCCGTTAGCGGTGTACTGTTCGCCGCCGTGACCGTACCGTGTCGACGATCGAACGCCGGGCGTAAGCGGGAATACTGCTCCAGTGCAGAATCATGGCGCACGTTGTTATCTTCACTCAGCGCCTTGTCATAAGGTGGGACGTAAGCCGTCATGACTTCATCACGCAGCACGCCGGATTCCCAGGCCTGAGCCGCCAGCTTGTGCGAGCGGTCCGCCAGTTCATCCTGCTCTTCACGCGTGATGCCGTAGGTTTTTGCCATTTGTTCGGCAGTATCGCCCATGCGCAGCCCGGTGGAATACTCCGCCACGGCGGGCGCAACCGGCAGCAGGTCTTTCGGGCGCAGGCCGCTTAGCAGTTTCAATTTCTGGCCCAGCGTCCGAGCCTTGTTCATATCCACCAGCGTTTTGGCCAACGCTTTACTGACACCAATCGGCAGCACGGAAGAGGAATCCGCCCCGCCAGCAATGCCGACTTCCACCGTCCCCGCCATAATGCTTTCCGCCACGTTGGAGACCGCCTGAAAGCTGGTAGCACAGGCGCGCGACACGCTGTAGGCATCGGTATGCACACTCATGCCCGTGCCGAGCACGATCTCTCTGGCAATATTCGGCGCTTCAGGCATTTGAACCACCTGTCCGAACACCAATAGTTCGATCAATTCAGGATCGATCCCCGTGCGAACCAGTAATTCACTGGTGACGAGCTTTCCTAATTCGATGGCAGGTACACCATGATAGGCTGTTGCCTGCCGGGCAAATGGGGTGCGTAATCCGCTCACGAACGCAATGCGATCGCCACGGCGGGTTATCAGAGGTAATACCTCGCTCATAAGCGCTCCTGTTAACCTAAAATAAAGTACGCGCACAACAGGTCAGACCTGATTTCATTGTTAACCAGATAGTTACATTACGCAAAGCTGCGCAACACAAAAGTGTGAAGAGCATGCGATTGTCAGCCCTGATACCAGCAATAATTCCCAGTTGGCGAGCAACAAACTAGTGCACGTTAGCCGGTATCGATGACAGATCATGAGGTCATATGCCAAGAAAGCGAACGCTTCCGATCAGCAATGCCACTGCAAGACGGTTGGCTCTGCCGTGCCGGTTGTTAATGAAAGCCATATCAGCTTCGCCCAGCAGAAAAAAACGGGGCAGCTGAACATCACTAGGTTCGCCGGAAAACTGACCATAGCTGACCCGTTGATAGGCGTTTAAAAAATAGGCAGAAAAAGTAACTCACCCTCGCATGAGTAAAGAAAACGGTCGTTTTCTTTACTTCTGTTTTCCGCTCAAACGGCACGACTGAAAAACGTTTCCTGTATTTCCAGTAAATAAAACAATGCTAATATTGAGGTCACAGCTACGAGTATGTTTACAATATGTGAGTGAAATAATATGCCGACACTAAAATCACACCAAAGAGAGTTTAAGTATGAATATAACACCTTGTATTTCCCAAGTACCACTCAGTATCAACGGCGTTGAAGGAATTAATCCTGCCGATTTATCCTCAAAAAATATTCGCGGAAGAGATATAATCATAATAAATCCGACTTGTGAGGGCGGCGGAGATCATGCCTTGGCAAAAAAAATAGCCAATATAGCTTTAGATGCAGGTTGTAGGGTAACCATATATTCACTAAATTTATTTTCATATGGTGAAAATGCGCACAATCCAAAATATCAAAACTATACCTTGCACAATGAAGAACCTCACCACATATCCCATTTAAACGACCCTCTTTTTATCATCTCCCCGGTGGGGATTGCTAAAACAAGCATTCTGGAAAAACACTTAAAAAAAATATGTGAAGAATTCAAATTCCAAAAAGATGACATTATCCTTATAGAGGAGATGGATCTACTCGATAGTAATAGTCAAGAATTAAACAACTATAATGACATGCTAAAAAAAATTGGGTTCACTAACATTAGCATAAATAAACTTGGATTTGATAGCGGATCTATAGGGTACATACCTACAGATGAAAGAACAATTAATGAAATAAAATCCAGATTTGAAGGTGAATTGATAAATTTATTTGATAGCTACAATGTAACTCTTTCAAGGGACAATAGTTATCACCTAGCGTACATTAGCTCAGACACTTATGTTACCGGATCGCAGGTCTTCATTGCCAACACACTCAGCGAAATAGTCGAAGATGAAAGAAGTGCAACTTTCATCATGAGTCTGCGGGAACTTCATACCTCGAGAATCACCGTTCTTACTAACGGGATAGAAAACATTCTGAAAACAAAAAATGAGGAATTTGACTACGCATCTCTCTTTTCCAAGGCCACAATTACTGTGATAAACTCTGATAGCGGTAATATTGAAAGACAAAATATTTTTACTGGTAGTGGAACAAAAAAAATAAAAATTATTATAACAAATAAATTGCCAAAAAATATCTATGATGATTTCCTAATATTAGCTGACACTGGGATGGCTAGTGGAGATCAGTCTCTTAGTGATTATCTCACTATAAAAGGGAAATTCCCTTATTATGACATGCAGCCTTGGAAGGCTCCTTTGGTGAAGTCTATAAAAAAACTCGGTGGTCGGGATTTAGAAAAACACCTAGACAATAGAATTACTGGGAGAAAGCCATTCACAGGAGAAATAATATCATCTTTAAAATCAAACATAACACAACAAACCTTAACCCCAGAGCAACTGACAAAAGTAAACGAGTTAGATAAAATAATATCATCCAATACAGCAGAAAAATATATTTGTGAGTTAATTAAATCCAGAATGAAAAATATTAAATCAACGGGATTTTAACGTCTGCATTATCCCATTGATATGTAAGCGCCCCGTGAAAGACGTCTTGAGAAGATTGTTTTTCTGGTAACAATCGCGTCCATCTAAATATTGATGGACGCGAACGATGAATTCCGGGACAAATGACGTGACCTGCTATCGGGCTATTAGGGGTCTGAAGCCTAACCGAGTTTGTCCCTGAAAGCTGGCGCAGGGTGGTGATTACACCTGCGGGTATTGACCGGCAGTATTATGAATTTTGTGCGCTCAGCGAACTTAAGGGAGCGTTGCGCTCCGGGGATATCTGGGTTAAAAGCTCGCGCCGCTACAAAAATTTTGATGATTACCTCATACCCGAAAAGGACTTTGACAAACTCACACTGGCGCTGCCACTGCCCGTACCTGCTGATTATCATGAGTACATTACCAGCCGTATGACTCTGCTTCAGTCCAGACTTGAAGAGGTCAATACCATGGCTGCCCTTGTTGCGTTCTGTTCGCGGATCAGGGATCTCCACGACAAGAAGCGGTTTATCAAAGGGAAGCTCGCTGCAATGGTTTCCACGTTATATTCCGGTAGCTCATCAGCCAGTCGTGGGGCACCGTGCCGCTGTTTGGCGTTGATGTTGTCTGGCTCTGTTACTTGCTGCGCCAGTTATAGAGCTGGGATTCATACAAACTGAATTCACGAGCAGCGACAGCAACACCGATGCGTACTACAAGCTTCAGGGCTCCATTGCGGAATTCAGGCGTATGTTGCTTACGTGGCTTTTTACTGGTTGATACGGATTTTGCCATGTGAGCTACCCCAGGTAGAGAGTTTACTCACTTAGTCTCGTGTCCACTATTGGCGGGTAAAATCAGGTTACCGCCAGCGTTGAGCTTGTTGAAATCGGCCACAGGACACTTGTCTTTTGGGTCACTTGTCATGATGAAAACGGACTGATTGGTGAAGGAACTCACCAGCGCGCAATCATCAACGTAGAGCGCTTCATGAAGCGTTTGTAGGAGAAATAAAGCGAGTCTGGCAGACTCTGCGATAACGCAATGCCTGCCAGAAGGAAGACTTAACGCAGGCCGAGCTGGAAAATCATCGTTTCAGCCTGGCAGCTGAACGTGAAATCAATGTCCAATTTAACGCCGCCGCCTACATCTTCCAGCGTGCTGGTGATTTCGCAAGGTTCGGATTCTACCGCTCGCGCTTTTTCCGTCAGGGCGGCCAGTGCTGCTTCCGCCTCAGCACGATCGCCGAAAACGTTGCTGTAAGACGCCGTGCAATCCGTGTTATCCATAATTGTGCCGACATCGACACAGCAGCAGGCTGCGGTTTCTTCAGCGCTGCATTTGTTGATTACGTTCGCCATACTACTTTCCTCTTAAAACGCGGGAGATATATACTCGTCATACTTCAAGGTGCATGTGCGTTGTTCAAAACGCTAACGTTTTGTCCTGCAACTCGAATTATTTAGCGTATATGATCCAGTTCAAATATTTTTATCTTCCTCATATTTTACTCCCTCATCCCGAAGCAGTACCAGCACTTCATGCTGACCAGTAATTTTAGTGATATCAATCACATTACGGTGTTGTGCGGCAGTAAAGACCGAGTAATATCTCTTCACACAAATTAACCAAAACGTTAAGCAGATCTAAATTTTGCATCATTCCGGACATATTTTTAACACACCATCGCAACATTGTCGGATTCCCAACTTATACTTTGCCAACTGGTCTGATTTGTCAGGCTGAGTGCGCCCCCTACAATGCGCGTCCCTTGTTACTTCGTGTAACAAAGTTAAATAACAAGCATATAAAGAGGTTTTGGTCATGAACCAGAAAAACCTGTTCAAACAATCCACAATTGCTGTTGCGGTGGCCCTGTTTTCAGCAAATGTGTCCGCGGCTGGCTTCCAGCTAAATGAATACTCATCATCTGGTCTGGGACGCGCGTTTTCTGGTGAAGGTGCCGTAGCCGATAATGCGACCTCCGGTAGCCGTAACCCGGCGACCATGACCATGTTTGACCGCCCGTCTTTCTCCGGTGGTGTCACCTATATCAACCCGGATATCGATGTTCAGGGGAAAAACTCCCTGACCGGGCAAGATACCAGCGCCAAAAATATCGCACCACACGCCTGGGTACCGAACCTGCATTTCATCATGCCGCTGAATGAACAGTGGGCAATTGGTGCTTCCGCCACCACTAACTATGGTCTGGCGACTAAATTTAATGATAACTATGCAGCAGGTTCTATCGGTGGAGAAACCGACCTGTTGACATCAAACCTGAACCTGAGTGCCGCGTATCGCCTGAACCAACATTTCAGTTTTGGTTTAGGGGTTAACGCGGTTTATGCCGATGCCAAATTTATTCGGCGCGCGGGTGAACTGGCTAATGTTCCTGCCGGTGCGGGTGGCGCTCAGGGTGCCGTTGCGGGCCCGTCTTCAGAGATGGCTCGTCTGGAAGGTAAAGAATGGGGATACGGCTGGAACGCCGGTATTCTGTATGAAGTGGATGACAATAATCGCTTCGGCCTGACCTATCGTTCCAAAGTCGATATCGATTTCAATGGCGATTACAGTAACCAACGCACCGCTGGACCTGGTGCCCTCAATGGCGCAACAGTACCGGGTCAATTAACACTCAATCTGCCAGAAATGTGGGAAGCATCTGCCTACCACCGTGTAGCGCCGAAATGGGCAGTTCACTACAGCCTGACCTACACCAGTTGGAGCCATTTCCAGGAACTGAAAGCGACAGGTAACGGTGGCAACACGCTGTTCCAGAAAGAGGAAGGCTTCCGTGATGCCTACCGTATCGCACTCGGCACCACCTACTATCATGACGATAACTGGACGTTCCGTAGCGGTATCGCGTTTGATGATAGCCCAGTACCAGCCGACAGACGTTCTATCTCTATTCCCGATCAGGACCGTTTCTGGTTGAGCGCAGGCACCACCTACGCCTTCAATAAAGACGCGTCTGTTGATGTTGGCGTGTCTTATATGCATGGTAAGCAAGTTGATATCAGCGAACCGATCTCTGATAGAGCAGGTTCTCCAAGTTACAACTTTACCTCCAAAGGTAAAGCCTGGCTGTACGGCGTGAACTTTAACTATGCGTTCTAAATAAAGAATGGCGTTCTAAGTAACGTACGAGTTTATAAATAAAGCACGCGTTCTATTGCTATCAGTCAGAACGTGATAAAGCAGGTAAGGCAACTTACCTGCTTTTTTATTGCCCTAATGTAACAAGGCGAAGAACCTCAAAAGATTCGTGTTAGTTTTAATTTTCAACTACTGATTACCACTTGATTTTTTGATTTTAAACACCTCCCAAGGGCCTGGAGGCGTATATTGACCATTTACAACCCCAGCTCCATGAGGTTCAAATTTGTCTATATTTGATCCATCCAGGCGTAAATAAGCATTTGGGAACTGTACTGACCTAATGGTGAAGTTACCTCCACTATTTTTTTCTATATAAAATCTTTCCCAAGGACCGGGAGGAGAATATTGACAGTTTACAATTCCAGCACCAGAATAAATATTCTCGTTTACGTTACTCCCATCCAAGCGTAAGTAAACATCAGGAAATGCTAAGGAACGTATTCGGCTAACATTATTTTCATCCGTTTCAATTGAAAATTTTTCACATTCTCCAGGCGGTCCATACTGCGCATTAACTATACCGAATCCAGCAGGATTTTGTTGGTTACTTCCTGCTCCATCCATTCGTAGAAATACATTCTCGAAGTGCACAGATTCAATAGTAAAGTATTCTGTACTCTGCTCAATACGTTGTAATGTTACAGTTGATGAAATAAGCGCCAGGTTATTATCAACAAAATCATTTAGGAAAATTAATGGTAATTTTTGAGGTGCTATTTTAGCAGCGTTACTTAACACCCACGGATAAGTGGTTTTATCAAAATTTAATTTTGTTGACATTAAAATGGAAGATGCATCGCTGAGGGAGAGGAATTCAGAGATGTATGATGGAATATTAATGGCATTAGTCGCCGTATCCTGAAGCTGAAGAACGGTATAGGCATCTCCTGCTGGAGGCGTTGGTTTGATGCGTTTAAGCGCATTAATAATACTTTCAGGATTTAATGTGCTGTAATCGGCGTCGCTGTACGAGTCATATTTTTGTGCTAAATTCCAGTCTGCAATTTGATTAAGGAAGATTAATCTTTTATTTTCAGCAATGAGGTTCTCGTAACTGACGTCTAGATCTGATGCATTTCCTGTTTTTATATTTTTAAATATATTATTTACCGCTGATACGATTGTTTCTAACTCCTCTTTTTTTGGTTCTATTATTGCATCAGATAAACCCTGTCCGTTCAAGCTGACAATCACAATTTCAGTTGGATTTTTGTCAAGCCATCCGAAGACGTCAGTCAGGAAAGCATTCAGGGAGTATCCTGGTATAACTGAATGAATATGATAGAATTCAGGTGCTACGGTGTTGAATGGGGAGGGGAGTTTTCCTGGCCTGAAATCAAAATAACGACATCCTAAGTTTAGCTGGGTAGTTATATCGTCTTTTTGAGTAACAGCAAGTTTTATTAATAATCGCCTAAGTTTTGGTAATCCTAAAGCCACTAATATTGGAACAGCAACGCCTAAAATAGGTGCCAAATAACCTAGAAATGCGGTTAACAAACCACCGTTCTGAAGTATTTTATCCAAGGCTTTTAAATCGAAAGATCCTGCATCATGAGAACCAGCGAGAGCAATATTGTAAAACGGAGATGATTTAAAATTTGGATTTTTTCCTGCGGCATCCCCCATCCATTTGCTCATATTTGGTGTTATGTACACATAATTCTGATCCCTATTGGTTAAACCCCCAGCACCAGAACCAGCATCGTAGAAACCATAAGATATTGCAGAGCCTTCATTGATTATTGAAGGTGTGTTCATCATATCTTCAAAGTCTCCACTCATATTTCCAGTGAGACCATTGATTTCAACTTTTCGATAAAAAGGAGGTGCACTGTTAACAGTCCAATCAAACGTTCCGATGATATGGAAAGGTAAATCTGTATTTACTTCAAATTGATTGAATTGAAAAGAGTCATTTGAGAAGAATATTTTATTAAAACTAGGACTTTCACTTCCTGCATCATATTTTGATGCTGACATAGTAAAATCAACACCGTTAATATAAACACCGAAATCCACACCTTTACTTGGCATAATAGCTATCCTTAAAGAATATAAATAACATTGGTTTTTTGAAACGGTAAAAAATCACCTCGAAAGGAGGTGATCTAAGATCTAGAGTGACTTTCAAAAAAAATCAATGTGAAAAATTTATTTTTTTAATAAATGTGGCGATATTGGATGAACAGTCGCGGACACAGACAGACTTTGCCTATGAGGCAACCTAAGCCACGTTACCACACGATCAACTGGCTGGAAGTTATGTAACGCATCACTTATTTCGGAAAGCTTTAACACACCTAACGCATTGATAAAGTTTTTTTTCCTTATCGTAGTCCAACGAATTGCGATTCAGGATGGGACAGCGTGAAAAAAGGCCGCTTTCGCGGCCTTACATCGTGACTTCCAGCTAACCCGATTACTCAGGCTTAACCTCAATATAGTCCAGGTCCAGCGTGCTACTGGTATAGCTGCGGATTTTATTGGTCATTTCAATATTACCGTCCAGCTTCTGACCATAAGATGGAATGATCTCTTTCAGTTTGCCCTGCCATTCCGGCGTAGCCACTTTATCTTTAAACACTTTTTCCAGCAGGCCCAGCATAATCGGCGCAGCGGTAGAGGCGCCTGGTGAGGCTCCCAGCAGTGCTGCAATCGAGCCATCTTGCGAGCTGACGATCTCAGTACCCAACTTCAGCACACCGCCCTCTTCATCATCTTTCTTAATAATCTGAACGCGCTGGCCAGCAATCGTCAGTCTCCAGTCTTCTTTCTTCGCGTTCGGGAAGTATTCCTGCAACGCGGCGAAACGATCATCGTCGTCCAGCATGACCTGGCTAACAAGATATTTCACCAGATCGAAGTTATCCAGGCCTACGTGCGTCATCGGCATAATATTAGAGAAGGTGACAGAACCGATCAGATCCCACAGCGAACCATTTTTCAGGAACTTGCTGGAGAACGTAGCAAAAGGCCCGAACAGCAGCACTGGCTTACCGTCAAAAATACGGGTATCCAGATGAGGAACTGACATCGGTGGCGCACCGACAGAGGCTTTACCGTAAACTTTCGCCATGTGGCGCGTCACGATTTCCGGGTTTTCTGTCACCAGGAATTCACCACCAACTGGGAAGCCACCGTACAGTTCGGCCTCAGGAATGCCGGATTTCTGCAACAGTTGCAGTGCCGCCCCACCCGCACCGATAAAGACAAACTTCGCCTTAATCACGCTTTCTTTCTCGCCGTTCTTCAGATCGGCGTAAGTCACGCTCCAAGTGTTATCCGCATTACGCTTGATATCACGCACTTCTGAATTCAGGTGCAGCGCAAAATTGGATTTGGTTTTCATCGCACCAACCAGCTGACGCGTGATTTCACCGTAGTTCACGTCGGTACCGATAGGCATACGAGTCGCCGCAATCTTCTGAGCCGGATCGCGGCCTTCCATCACCAACGGCGCCCACTCTTTGATCGTATTGGGATCGTCAGAGAACTCCATGCCACGGTACAGCGTGCTGTGCTGCATCGCATCATAGCGGTGCTTCAGGAACGCGGTGTTCTCATCACCCCAGACAAAGGCGATGTGTGGCACGCTATTGATGAAAGAGTGCGGATTATTCAGCACGCCGTTTTTCACCTGATAGGACCAGAACTGGCGCGAGACTTCAAACGCTTCGGTAATTTCCAGCGCTTTGCTGATGTTGATTGGGCCGTTAGGATTATCCGGCGTGTAGTTGAGTTCCATGAAAGCCGAGTGACCCGTACCGGCATTATTCCAGCCGTTAGAGCTCTCTTCCGCCACGTTATCCATCCGCTCAACCATGTCGATAGACCAGTCTGGTTGCAGCTCCTGTAAATACACGCCCAGCGTAGAGCTCATAATGCCCCCGCCGATCAGTACCACATCCGTTGTCTTCTCTGTCGTTTTAGCATCTTCAGCCATCGCCAGTGGGGCGTTAACCACCACGCTGAGGCAGAAGAACATAGCAAGTAGTTTTTTCATGCTTATATCTCTATTTTTATAAGTGCAGGTAAATAGAATTCCGGGCATTCATTAACACACGACCACGCAACCATCCGTAAAAGGCATCATTCTTATGACCTTTTTGTTAATAACCTTGCTAACAAAAAAATCAGCGTGCAGGCACATTTCAACCATGATGGACATCAGTACGGGTTAACGACGTAGCATTATTGTTATCTGGAGGGAGGAAATAAATTTTAGTAAGTAAATAAATGAACAACAATGCCATAACTTTTAAGAAACAAACCACAGAATCCTCATGGTAAAAGTAAGTTTAGCAGTGTTTTATAAAAGCAAAAGGCACCCGCAGGTGCCTGTGAAATGAGCGATGTGACGCAACACTATTTCGCTGAATCGATCTCGTCGAGCGAGTCTTCAATCGCTGCCGCATTCGGGTTCGTCTGCGGGGTGAGTTTTCCATCACTGGCAAGGAAATCATGCCGTTGGAAATAGGCTTCACGCACCATCAGATAAGGATCGGAAGAGTTACTCAGCAGCCCGTCAGAATCCAACAGCTGTGCTCGCGTTTCCAGCCCTTCGATAGCCCATTTACCCGCGGACATCCAGAACGTCAGATAGCTCAGCATCGGATACAGCGTATCCACTACGCCACCGCCGTCTTCACGAGGTGTCACGCTACCGTAGCCGGGTACCACCACATAAGGCCCGTAGCCCACGTCATAATGGCCTAATGTGCTACCAAAGCGGCGAGACTCTTCTTTCGCCAGTTTCGGGTTCGCCATTGAGGCTACGTCAATCAGGCCGCCCATCCCGAGCAAGGTATTCAGGAAGAAACGGTTAAAGTGAATCATCGCTTTATACGGCTTGCCTTCAACGAAGTAGTTCACCATCGTTGCAGGCTCTTCCAGGTTACTGAAGAAGTTCCCCAGTCCGTTACGCGCAGGCGTCGGCACATAATCGCGCCAGGCCACAGCCGCAGGACGCACCAGATAAGGATCCAGAACGTCATAGTTAAAACTGAACATGGTACGGTTAAAGCCTTCAAGCGGATCAGAACGTCCTTCTTGAGCTCGATCCCCAGAACTGGCGCAGCCGATCAATAACACGCTGGCAAACACCACCCCACTCAGGCGGTAATTCATATCTGTTCTCCCTGATTTATAGTGTGCTATACCCGCGACCGAAAATGGGTATTCCCAGTATCAGCCCCAGCCTATCAGGCTGAGCGACAAGGACGGGATATCGGCCAACAGTGTAACATTTTATCGCTCCATCGCTACGTTGGCTTACGCATTACTGCATTTTCAGAGGTTTGCCATTTTTCTTATGGGGACAACACGCGGCATCGTTGCGACACGCGCTCCAGCGTGGGCGACAGCACGGTATTCCCTTGTTCCCCTCACTGCTTAGCACCGCCAGCCTAAATCAGTGAGTCACGCAACGCCCCATGTTGTAAAAACTGACTACGCTTATTATTTTCGCACTCATCAGCCATGCACAGATTCGGCAACAGCGGGAGGCATTCATCCCACGTAAAACGCTAAAAACGACGCAAAACGAGGAAAAAGAACGCCTGTCAGCACGCCGATTGGCGACACTTTGAGCAAACGAGCCGTTAAGTGCTTATTCTCAGAGCAAAAATGCGTATAATGCTTGGGCTTTACGTCTCCATAGTTAAACGGATATAACAAGCCCCTCCTAAGGGCTAGTTGCAGGTTCGATTCCTGCTGGGGACACCATTCACGCGAAATATCACTCCGCAGCGCCCTGATTAACTACTATTATTGCTATTGTGCCCTCTTTCTTTACTTCCTAATCAGTGCAAGACGGCCTCTACTCTTCATCGCCAAGCATTTTTCTAAACGACGCCTGATTCTTTATTTCTTTGAAACCCATGTGTTCGTAAAAACGATGTGCTTCTATTCTGCTTTCGCTTGAGTTCAACCGTATGCCTGCGGCGCCAGTAGCGTTAGCCCAATGCTCAGCCTATTCCATCAGCGCTTTTCCGATGCCTTTTCTTTGGACATCGCTCCTGACAGCCAGCGCCAAAATATTCACTAGCCTCGGTCCATACGAACTAATGTACTCAGTGACAAATAGCTGGTTCGTTGGTGACGAAAGTAAATAACACAGACGTTGTTCTGTCTCTTCAGGCGGATAATCATAGTACCGTGCATCTTTATTCAAAAAATGAATAACTGAAATATCTTCTAATGCAGCCAGCCGAATATTCATGGTCTTTTCCCAGAAAAGGACATCTCTTTTCATTCCGCGGATAACGATACTACGGCTTGTCACGGTAATCAGGCCGATTGCTCACTCGCTGTAGCCGCTATCACATAAATAGAGGGTAATTTTATTGTGCGATCTGCGTGGGCTCTAGGGTCACATTAATTTTATCTAACAATACGGGGGTTATATGGAATGGCGACATATCATGACGCCGGAGGACGAACGATTGCTGTTTGAGCGTCACCAGGCAACGATGGACGAGCATCTACAAAGCGCTGGTGTTATTGCTGATGATTCGGCGCACTGGCAGTGAATCCGATATCATTATAACGACGCCGATAATGAAACGTAGCCCTAAGCAGCGACAACGGCTTGAATCGCAAAGAATATGTACTTACAACCATGAATAACCTTATAATATCAAAATAATTCATTCACTATTTGTAAGGAATACGTATTTATTATGAAACGGAGTTATATAAAAATCGTCGTTTTACCTTTTCTTTTTCTCTCCAGCGCAAGACTTCCCCACTTTTGTGACAAATTTCACCAATGTGTTGCAAAAAAGTAAACTATCACAAAAGGACTATAACCAATTTATTGAACTCACTAATTCCTATTTTATTCCATCTAGCTATGGTGTAAACATAGCGAAAAAAAATAAAATAAGTTATAAAAACAACGAAATAATGCCAAAACTGGAATCTGACGCTAGCTTTATCTTTAATGGTTCAAATGGAAAAACGGCTTTTTTTTCATTTCTGCAAGAAATAAAAAACCTACCGCCGTCAGAAAAATATTTTGAAAAATCCTACACAGATTCAGGATCGGTCTTCGTCATGAATTACTATACGCTGTCATCAAGCATCATTAATATCCAGATGGACATCGTGTCTCCTCCTGGCCTCAAAGGAATTATCATCAATATACTTAACGAAAGGGAATCTGAACTTAGACAAGAAGCAGGCGAAGGGGCTTATATTTACCAATTCAAAAAAATAAATGATACCTATAAGATGGTCAGTACCAATGCCTATTCATCTTCAGATAAACGAATCTGTATGTCCTGCTAACAGGATTTCAATGGAATTGAAAATGATAAAAATCATAATAAAATCGCTATTTTTGATAATACTTTCATCACACTATGTTAACGCAAATAATCTTGTGTGTCGTAGTCCACTTGTTATTCAGTCGTTAATCAAAGAAGATCAAGAGAAAGCACAGCCCATTAGCGACCGTGTATCTTTAGAGACAATTGTAAAAATTGAATTTGAATATGACATCATTATCACAAAACTTAAAACAAAAAATAATCTAAGTTGCTTTGGCAAAGCCAAGATAAAAATCCCATCTGATGTGGCAACCTTTTTAAAGTATTATCCTATTCTAGAGAATGGAGATCCTAAAGCAAAAAGCATTTACCTTTTCAATCTTTACCCCTACAAAAAAGGTAATGAATACATCGCATTAGACCGTGTTTATTATAATGTTCATATTTCTGACAATCAGCAAGAAACCAATATTATGTATCCACACGATGAGTCAGTCTCACGCACACTTTATGGCCTAGCCTGGTTACAAGAAAATGCGGCAAGGCTGGAAGAAAAATCACCATATTTTAAATATATTAAAGCCATTGTCGAATTCAGAGAGGCGGATAGTGCATTAAACATTTACTGGAGTAGCCTGCCCGACTATATTAAAGGGCAGATGAAAGAGGATACACGGCAGTGGATAAAAAATAAAAACAAAAGATGCGGTGCAATAGAAACTATCGCAAGCCAAAATCGTTCTTTGGAAGATCAGGCAAAAATTTATACCTGCCAACAGCAGATGACGAGGGAAAGGCTTGTACAGCTTGGATTGACTGAAAACAAGGACAAGAAATGAAACAGCTCCTCTATGTCATGATTGGAATTATCCTTACTTGCACGTCAGCATATGCAAAGGACGACTTTCAATGCAGCGATCCCAAAGCGGTTGAAGCCGTTAAAAAAACGTTTGCCGACCGTGCAAAAGCAATGTTCTATAAGTCCTCTTCTCAGTCTGTTGATACTGTAAACGTTATTTATTCTAAAATATCAACTCAGCCACGCTGGGGAAAAGCATTCTCATGTAGCCTTCGGGTCGAAATTCTCATTAGCCAGGAGATCATCGACATCATTCTTAATAAAGATGAATTTTTGTATACAAAAGATGAAATGGGTAAAATTGGCAATAACATTTTCACTAAAACAGGCGAAAGCAAAGATAATAGACTCAGCGATAAAAAGATCGTCATTCCGTCATTTTCCTACGATCTCAGTATTCCTGAATATGAAAAGGAAATAAAAGTAGAGAAAAAATCCTATGATGCCCTATCCAGAGCAATTTATGCCGTAGCCTGGCTCAGTGAAAACGCCGAAAAAATCACAAAAACCGCACAAGAGAAAACGCTTAAAAGTGAAAAGGAACAATATATTTTCTTTTTCACCGACGTATATGGAATATTGGAAGACGCACCTGAAGACATAAATAGAAAATTCCACTCTTCTCAAGAAAAATGGGTTAAAGAAAGAAATAAAAAATGCGGAAATACCGAATCCTTAGAGACGAATAATCTTTCAATTAAAGAACAGATTCATGCTTACCGCTGCCATAATGCAACGATGAGTGAACAAGTATCGAGTTTATCACCAGATGAATGGGAGGATTTCTCGGCATTTCTGCAATAAAGTGACTAATTTAACCAATTGCTCTGAACAGTATTCTCGGATATCCCTTTCTCTTAGTTTGGGAGGGATTTTTGTGAGTAACCAACAAAACGATATGTACATAAACCATTTGGCAGGAAATCGCTAACATAAGATACAGACTCCTCCTTTTGCGTTAAATTTCTTAATTCTACAAAGAAACGCATACTCAAATCAGACTTCATTTCTGATTGTTGAAGGCTATACCACGTTGAAGTAAGCCGATGGGAAACGCTATTATATCCAAACAGCGAGAAATCCGGCAGTTGAAAGCGCAGATAAAACGTCTGGAGATGAGTCCTGAGAGGACGGTTGAACAGGTTCCGACGGATATAATATACCTAATAATTTATTGGTCCTTTGGGGCAGAGCCTCTACCATTTTGGTCAAACCAAGGTTGGTACCGTCATCAAAAATCGTGATAAGAAAAAGGCGTGTATCGGGAGGAGTAATGTCATTTTTATATGCGAGAAATATCGAGTAAGCATCGTCTAGCTGTTTACCGAGCCGATAATTTTCGTGATTTTAGGATGCGGTAACATGCAGTAAACTAGCTCTGCAAGCGGTGAAATCTGCCCCAGAACACTGTTATCCAGCGGAGAGACTTTTACGCCCACGTTAGATATTTCCATATTAGGCAATTCACCAGGTAATCCCCCCGAAAAAGCGGTGTGTTTATAAGTAGAATTTTCTCGTAATCTGAACTGGGGAGATCTCTATGAAAAAATCACGTTTTACTGACAGCCAGATCATGTCCATCCTGAAGCAAGCCGAGGCCGGAACACCTGTGGCCGAACTGTGCCGCGAGCATGGTATGAGCAATGCCAGTTTCTATAAGTGGCGTTCTCGCTTTGGCGGTATGGACGCCTCCATGATGACCCGTCTGAAAGAACTGGAAGACGAAAACCGTCGCCTCAAAAAAATGTATGCTGAAGAACGGCTCAAAGCCGAAATCATTCAGGAGGCCATGGCAAAAAAGTGGTGATGCCATCGTGTCGAAAGCAGATGGCACAGGACGCGGTCAGAAACCGAAACGTCAGTGTGCGTTTTGCCTGCCAGTTGTTTGTTGTCAGCGAAAGCTGTTATCGCTATCAGCCTCATCTGAATGAAGAAAATGACCTCATTGCTGACTGGCTGCTCCGCATCACTGACAGTCAGCGCAACTGGGGATTTGGTCTGTGTTTTTTGTACCTGCGTAATGTCAAAGGCTTCAGGTTCAACCACAAAAGGGTGTACCGGATTTATTGCGAGTTGTCGCTGAACATGCGAATCAAGCCGAAAAAACGACTGAAACGGGATAAACCTGAACCGCTGGCGGTGCCTGAAAACAGAAACGAATGCTGGTCGATGGACGTCATGCATGATCAGCTATCGGATGGTCGTTCAGTCCGTTTGCTGAATGTTATTGATGACTTTAATCGTGAAGCACTGGCAATTGAGGTGGATTTTTCCCTGCCCGCCAGTCGGGTAATCAGAACGCTGGAACAACGCATTGAGTGGAAAGGAAAACTGACGGCAATACGGTGTGATAACGGGCCAGAATATACGGGGAAGATGCTGATGTCGTGGGCGGTTCATCAGAATATAACCCTTCGTTTTATTCAGCCCAGCAAACCTCAGCAGAATGCCTATATTGAACGATATAACCGGACGGTGCGTTATGACTGGCTGGGGCAATACCTATTTACATCACTGGATGAATTGCAGAATTATGCCACTCAGTGGCAATGGTTTTATAATAACGAACGTCCGAATATGGCGTTGAATGGCTACACACCGATGCAGCATATTCAACGCATAACCTGATTCTACTTATCACCTCCGCTAAAAATGGGGGATTACCACCACACGCGACCATGACATTGACATTTTCAAATCTTAGATTGAGGCAGTGGTAGCACCGATAGTTGGCTTTCGCAGAATTTACCTCCTGTTATCGCCATCATGTCGCCTCGCGGCAAAAGAGGCTTTTTTAGAATCCCAAACGATACGAATTTAGAATAATTATTTGATGAAAAATACGTGTTCAGTAGACGCGACTAATGTCCGATATTAATAACGATACATATCCTTCCCCCTTCGATGTGGGAAGATATAGATATAACGATGCAGAAGGCAGCAGAACTAACTCCCCTTACGAAAGCTCTAGGCTTCGTCTGTAACATCGATCATGAACTTAAACAAGGGAGTACGCCAAACAGAATATCAGATTATCTAAACCAAGCCTGGCAGCAGTTACGGATAGCATATAAGGAATATACCTTCTGGGGAAGACAGCAACAACGGCGAGAGAATTGAACTATAGGAAATACTTAAAGAAGGCAAAAACCTAAGCAGATTGGTAGATTCACATCACATTCCCAGTAATGAAGAACCCGTTCCCAGCATTTGAAAAGACAATCTTTTAAAACGCAGCTTGATCGGCCAGCGGGTATTTTGCTCGGAACCGGCGTACTGGAATGAACCTACAGTGTATAGCAATTTACAAAGATGTATAAGAACAAAAATTTGGCTCCTCTGACTGGACTCGAACCAGTGACATACGGATTAACAGTCCGCCGTTCTACCGACTGAACTACAGAGGAATCGGTTAAGTGCGATGGATAATAGCGAGAGCATTTACGGTTGTCAAAGGCTGTTATCGTTTAGTACGTTTGATTGCCGAACTAATAACCAACATGTTGAAATTATTGCCTAAGTTAAGCACAGGAAAACAATGAAATGCACTAATTTATGGGCGGATTTGCACTCCAAAACAGCAAGGATTGCTTTAGGGTGGTGCAGACTGGCATTGGCCTGATGACGGATTTCCCACACAAAATTGGGAGCGTTCGTTAGCAGCATTATTGTTTTTCCTTATTTTACTCGTGGTTTATCAATGAGGTATCACTTTTCCTTAGATAGGAAATCATAATATGGCTCGATTTTTGCTAATTATTTAGGGTAACTACTCAGGAGGCAGACATGAATCTTAGACGGCTCAAATATTTTGTGAAAATTGTTGATATCGGTAGCCTGACGCAGGCTGCTGAGTTGTTGCATATTGCACAACCGGCGCTGAGCCAGCAGGTCGCGACGCTGGAGAGTGAACTCGAAAAACAGCTGCTGGTACGGAGTCGGCGTGGCGTGACGCCCACCGAGGCGGGGAAAATTCTTTATTTTCATGCACAGACGATATTGTCACAGTGCGAACAGGCAAAGGATGCGGTGAGTGGCGCACGGCAATCAATGAGTGCGTAAGCGTTAGCCATAGAGCCATAGAGCCATAGAGCCATAGAGCCATAGAGCCAGCCATTTTCCTATGGCTGGCTGCTGCTCAGATTTTCTATAAAAACAGTACTATTCATTCTTTTTTGTGAAGATAATCACAATTTATAGTGTTATCGTTCTTCTTCAAAACAAGCAGGCTATCTTAAAAATAAAATGGTTTTTTATTTTTTTTATTTATTTGATTTATTTATCTGCACATTCATTTTATTGCCGCAGTGTGAGTATGATTCCCTTAAAATGGCAATAGACACTAGCGGTCAGGCCATTCACAGTGTTACATTAATCTTCGTTATGTTTTCTCTAATCCTGTGCACCAGGAACAGATATTGCCTTATGGGTGTATGACGGTTATTTTTTTGATTAAGGAGTTCAAATGAATAATATCCTCTCTCATCTTTTAATAAAGCTGGCAGAAAAAGAAGTTGGCGAAAAGGCGCTTAACGCGAAGATTGAATCGCTAGAGATGCTGATTTCCGCTATTGTCTCAACACTAGATGATAGTAAAATCAATGAGTTAAATGAGAAAATAAAAGATGTGGTTGCTGATGCTTCTCAGCAGAAGGATGAATACAGTTACTTAGCTTTCGAACTATTAGCAAAGAATATCAATAGAATCACAACCGTTCCATTACGAGAATAACTTTCTTATATTTCGATGGTGATGACATTAATTGGCACATGTTGATTTTCGTATATCAAATTGAGAACTTTTATATCCAATAATAGAGAGTATTTGTGCTATGCATAATTTTGCTGAAAAAAGTTGAAGGCGCCGACGGTTGTCCGCGCCTTTCTTGCGTTCATCCCTTTTACTTCACATCAACAGCCTGCTTTTTCCGACGAATAAACTGATAAGCAATCGCCAGAACGATAAACCACAGCGGCGTGACAATAAGTGCCTGCCGTGTATCTGGCTGTAATGTTAACAGTACAATAACAAAAGCGAAAAAGGCCAAGCATATCCAGCACATGAAAATACCCAACGGCATTTTATAGGATGACTCTGCATGTAGCTGAGGGCGCTTTTTACGGTATGTCAGGTAAGAGCACAGGATGATGCTCCAGATGAACATGAATAAAATCGCGGAGACGGTGGTCACCAGTGTAAAGACCGTCATCACGTTCGGAATCAGGTAGATCAGCACCACGCCCGAAAGCAAACAAATACAGGAAAACATCAACCCAGTCGAAGGAACCGCGCGTTTAGAGAGCACGCCGAAACTTTTCGGTGCATCGCCTTGTTTCGCCAGGCCAAAGAGCATGCGGCTGGTGGAGAATACGCCGCTATTGGCCGAGGATGCCGCCGACGTCAGTACGACAAAGTTGATCATACTGGCGGCAGCAGGTAGGCCAACCAGTACGAACATTTCCACGAAAGGACTGCGATCCGCCGTAATTGCGCCCCACGGGGTGACGGACATAATCATAATTAACGCAAAAACATAAAACATGATGATGCGAATCGGGATAGCGTTAATCGCGCGAGGTAACACAACTTTCGGGTTTTTAGTTTCAGCAGCAGTGGTACCAACCAGCTCAATGCCAACAAACGCAAATACAGCTATCTGGAATCCGGCAAAGAAACCACTTATTCCTTTAGGGAACATACCGCCATCATTCCAGAGGTTAGTAAAAGAGGCGACGTTTCCTGATGGGGACGAGAATTGCATCATCACCAGTACGACACCGACAACGATCAACGCAACGATAGCGACAATTTTGATCATCGCGAACCAGAATTCCATCTCACCAAACAGCTTCACCGTTGCCAAATTCAGCGTAAGTAATAGTAGGACACAAAGTAGTGAAGATACCCACTGGGATAAATCGGGGAACCAGTATTGAGAGTAGGCGCTAATAGCTACAACATCTGCAATTCCAGTTACAACCCAGCAGAACCAATAAGTCCAGCCGGTAAAGAAACCAGCCCATGGCCCGAGGAGGTCAGCAGCGAAATCGCTGAATGACTTATAGTTAAGGTTAGAGAGTAATAGTTCTCCCATTGCGCGCATGACAAAAAATAGCATAAAGCCAATGATCATATAAACGAAGATGATCGAAGGACCCGCCATGCTGATTGTTTTGCCCGAGCCCATAAATAGCCCAGTACCGATCGCTCCGCCGATGGCGATGAGCTGAATATGACGATTAGTCAGATTCCGTTGCAGTCCTTCTCCCTGTTCAGGGGCAAGGTCTGCGGCTTCTTTTGATTGTTCGACCATGTAAGTACACTTTCCTGTTTCTGTCTGTGATGTTTTTTTGAGCTCTTTGGCGGCTCTCGTTTACGAAAATCGAAACGAATAAGATAGCGCAACCGCAGTACTTATTACAGCGGATGTCGGAGATAGCCAGGCATAAGGAGGGCAGCTAATGGTGTAAGATGATGCTGTATGTTTTTCGCCCTAAAATGAAGAGGATATAAAATGATGAGAGGCAGAGATAAATAGGCTGAGGAGGTTAACAAAATTACCAATCGCTAACAATCCTATTATCACGCATAAAAAATTAATATGAAGTGTTTGACAGGCACGCTGGGGAGGAGAATAATTCTCCCCGTTGGGTCGTTAGCTCAGCTGGTAGAGCAGTTGACTCTTAATCAATTGGTCGCAGGTTCGAACCCTGCACGACCCACCAATAAACTTTGTGAGCCAATAAATTTTGTAAATAGTTCCGTGCATTGTAAATAGTTCCGTGTAATTGCCATCCCATTAAAGGCAGTCGAAGCGGGTTGAGCTCCGTTTCTATTTTAAGGCCTTAAGCCAATTTGGCAGAAAACGGTTTAACAATATTTCACTGAGGGGAAAAATTCTCTGTGGTGGTGTTAATGACCGTATTTAAAATTAAAGCCTAATGCATCACCTGTGGTGTCGTATTCGCGGAAGTTGTAGATCAGCGGCTTCCATTTTGACGAATCAACAACGTCATTTGCTCCTAATAGCTCACTCTCCACCCAAACATTAACAATATCCAGTTCGACAAGAATAAAACGCCCTTTGTCCGTCGTGCTGACGGTTTTACATTCCGCCTGGATAGGACACTCAATCACCCGAGGTGGCGTAATATCGGTAGACGCTTCAGTGTGAAGGCCGACTTTAGAAAATTTGTCGTGGCAGACCTCAACGCCCCATTTAGCCTGGCCTTCAGATAACGTATCGCTTCCGGTCAACTTACCCAGCGCTTCAACTTTCTCCCACAGTTTATAATCAGGAATATTGATGACAACATCAGAACCAGATAATAAATTACTGTAGGTTTTACTTCCTTTCGTGACACCGATAATAATTTTATCGCCGAGGGAAATTGACGACGATACAGAAGCAACATTGATACTTCCATTATTATCCGTTGTCGTAACAAGAAAAACTGGGAAACCATAATAAAACGAACTAAGTTTTACGTTCTTTTTCATTTGAGTTCAAACCTCATCATCGAGTAGTTTTATATTCTTTCATTTTTACTCTTTTGATTTATCTTTAACAATAACCCCAATTGAGTACCAATAAGGATATTTTTTAGATCCAGCCCTATCAAATAGGGGAAAATCAAAAAATAACTTAATGAAACTATTCCTTGATGTTAGTTTCCATCCCCACCAATCGGGGGAAATAAATAGCCAACGAGAGAAACGTCGAACTCTGATAATACAGCCTTTCTGCGAGGTGTTCGCGGTATTGTAAAAAATTAATTAGCAGAAAATAATTCACAAACATTAAAAGAGGTATATGATATGCACTATATGGTTTTTCCTTCCTGCCCTGCAATGTGGCCGGGTAAAGCATGAGGTTTAAACATGGAACGAATTGTTATACCAGCGAATTATGTTCATACCCGTACCACGCCTTTTTGGACCAAGGAAACTGCACCGGCATCTATCTGGCAGCGCCATTTGGATGCAGGGACACGACAAGGCGTTTATCCGCGCTTGTGCGTAATGCAAGGGACGATTCGTTATTATGGCTACGCCGATGAGACAAGCCCTGAGCCCGTCGAAATGCTGACTATCGAAGCCGGGCAGTTTGGCGTATTCCCGCCAGAAAAATGGCACAGAATCGAAGCGTTGTCTAATGATACGCTATTTAACGTGGATTTTTATGTCGATCCAAAAATTCTGATAGAAGGCTGAGGTAAACATAATGACAAGTGAAAACAAAGGATATTCATTAACATTGTTGAACCGCGACAATAAGGAGAAAGCAGAAAAAGTCTATCTTAAACCGATGGCTTTTTATGTACCTGATTTCGCCGCAGGTGCAGTTGTAGAACTACTCAACGAGCTGCCGTCGACCAGAGAAAATAAAAAAGGTTTTCTGCTGACGGTAACTAATAATAATAATGGCGTCTCCGTTGATAAAAATATCTCTACGGTCGAAGAATTAAATGACAAGACAATTTCGGCTGAAGCGGTAAAAGAGCTGGTTAATATCGTACGTGGTTACGATGCGGATGAAGAGACTAACGTCTGCGGTTGGTAAAGCAATATAGTTTAATCACTATTCAAGCTGCCCGTGTATCGATTTTTCCGCAGTTCGAATGATTTAATCGTTACCTTTAGTACCCGTACTTATTAAAAAAATAGGCGCTGGATGTCTTTTGACTTAACAAGCGCCCCTGTACCCTATTCTTCGATTATTCAAAATAGCCATTCATGCCGCAATACCAGCTTGCCAACGGCAACCATAGGTATCTCCACGCTGTTTATCCGCATCGTTCGCTAACTCAGAAAGCATATCATTCAGTAATGAGAGCCTGTCTATAGCGGTTCGTATAACACCATCATCTCATTCTGGAGAAGCAGAGTGTAAATGAATAATTATAATGAATATTATTAGCATGCGTAAATTAATAATAGAAATTATATATACTTTTAAAGCCTATAAATAGCTATTAAAATAACGATAAATACTTAAACATTTTTTATATAATGCCGATCTATTATCAAATCACGCGGTCTGCCTGCGTTTACGACTACAGCACACAGCGTCGTATTCCGCGTAGTAGGATAGAAAGAATAAAAAGACTGTGGTCACAGATGAAAATACATGGAGTTTTTTCAAATGAAATCAAGCAATATTCTGTTGTCTTCGCTGTTCATGACAGCCCTTTTTGCATCAGCAGCTGCTAATGCGGGCCCGAAATTTAATGTCACCTTTAAGAATCTTGGTGCATCAAGCGCTCCGGATGCCATTTTTTCGCCAACGACGACAGCAGAAGTTTTTTCACAGGCGAATGCGTCACCTACACCGAGTGAATTCGTCAAATCTGGGAATTCAAATCAATATACGATCTCCAATCCAATCAGTGACGTCGGTTCAATGCATGTTCGTTACAAAGTTGGGGCCAAAGTTTGCCAGTTTGATATGACGTATACTGTGAAGTATGTGTTGGGAAATAAAATCCCCCAATGGACTAAGAGCACCACGCCTAGCAACGGCGCACGCTGTGACCTGAGGGTGACGTATGCCAACGTCAATACTCACGACTCAGATGTAGAAATTACCATGAGATAACACCCGTATTGAAAAATAGCTGAGCAACCACTCAGACATTTTTTATGAATAGAGGTAAGCAACATGAGTCGTTACTTACCCCTTAATCACAACGAGTGAGAAGAACGAATGATTAACTTCAATGGCCTTTCAAAAAGTACGGTGGCAGATGCGCAGTCCACCAATGACAGTCGCTCGATAAAAAAGCAGGAAAACGTATCCGAAGGCACACAGTCCGCGTCTACAGTGTCTGATGGTTATTCAAATAAAAAAAATATCGGCATTACAACGCTGGCAAAACAGCTCAGCGACGCCGCCGTCAGGGCCGAAGCCAGAGATGCAACAAACGATCGCAATGCATTGGCGGCCAAAGCCAAAAGTGCGCATAATGAAATTCTCGGAGTGAATTACGCCAACAACAGAAAAACCCACGATGCGGAAGTCCCCAATAGCGATGACCCCGAGCGATTAGCTAGAGCGAAACAAGCTACAGCGTATACCAATGGTCAAGGAAGTAACCCCTTCAAAGGCCTGTCTCGTGAACAGTTGGCGCTGATTACCTATGACGACAGCGGAACCTTTACGGTGAATGAGCGGCGCGCGGCCTGGAGCGAGGCTTATGACCAGGAGCAAGTGTGGCGCACGATGGCCATAGCACAAAGCAAACTGGAGTGGAGTCGCGGCGAGTTTAAACAAACCGAATTTTTCAAAATGGTGTTAGATCACCATGAGAGTCTGCCATTGATCGAACAAGCGCAGGCACCGGAAGGCTATGTACCACGTCTGAAGTACCTGATAGAAATGGACTTCAACTTTATGACTGGGGAATCAGGCAAAGACGCCGATCCGTTCAACCGCCTGTTTGAACTTCTTTCCTCCACCAAACTTCATTTAGAAGATGGCAAACTCACTCTGGATGCCACCAAAGATGCCTGATGAGCAGATGATAATGATTACCTCTGCATAGGTATTTACGATTATGCTGCGATGATCTCAAAAGCGCGGGTTTGATCTTTTTTTCGCGTGATTTTATTGGCGTACATTGCAGCATCAGCCCGGCGAATCACGCCATCAGGCTCCTCGACGGAAGGAGCTGCCGTGACGATCCCCATGCTTGCGCCCAAATATTCAATACTGACCATACCGAGCGAATAGTTCCCCTGCAACAAGGGCGTAATGTCATCCCTGAAGGAAGCAATCACACGCTCATTCTCTCCCGGCGCAATATTTACCATGCGGGCAAAAACAAATTCATCACCACCTAGACGCCCGACAACATCACCTGGGTTACCCCACATGAGCAAACGTCGACTAACGTCTTGCAAGAAGATATCACCGGCTTCATGGCCGAACTGATCGTTAATTTTCTTAAAACCATCGAGGTCAATGAAAACAATGAGCGCCCGCTGATGGTCGTTTTTTGCCTGAGAAAACAGCGTTTCAAGCGAGTAAAACACGCCCCGACGGTTAAGCAATCCGGTCAGTGAATCGGTGTAAGAATATTCATGTAATGCGGCATTGGCGGCCGTCAATTGCTGCACCAGCCACTCTTTCTGCACCTGTTGAGCAATAAGCTGTGCGAATAAACTCAGGATCTGTTCACCCTTGGTTGTCAGCGGCTTATGGTAGGAACTCGCGGCACAGAGGGTGCCATACAACTGCCCGTCCTCCATGCGTACCGGCGTACTGGCATAGGTCATAATACCCAGCGCTTTCGCCGCCTGCGAATCCCCCCAACATTCGGCCACATTAGGCGTGTAACTTTGCCCTTCGTCCAGCGCACGCTTGCACAACGTGTCATGCCACGGAACCGAGGCCCCTTCAGGGATGTTGAGCGTTTTCGTGTTGTGAGCAAACAGGATATTTTGGAAACCCGCTTCGGTGTCAACCTGCGTCAGGTAAGTCGATTCCAGATCGGTGACCAGCTCCAGCATGACCAATAACTGGCGAACGAGCCCCTCGAAGGAATCCTCTGAACGTAATGCGTTCGAGAGGTGAGAAAGCAAATTATCAGTCATAGCAATAGATCCCAATTTTGCATATTTTAGAAAAAACAATAAATTAACTAATATGTGGCTTACATCAACCTATCATTGATGCAAACAGACAATCTCTCCATACTATAGAAGTCATACGCGTTTTTCGCCTTTCGTCTGTCCATTTTCACTCTGCGAGCCGACCTACTCTCTGTTGTTTATAATCGGTTAAAAAGCGTCATATTTTATTCAACATGCTTGAAATGCATCGCCTTCGTCAGGCTAAGCCTTCCATTCTGCCATTGCCATCACACTTACCCATCAAGTCGGCACGATCTGTTCCGCGAGATGCGCAAGCACGGCATCGTACCGCTGGTGGCGCTGAGTGAGAAATACAATGGCTGGGTGCACTGCAACGTGCTGGATGCCTTCGTATGCTTCAGCAATGTCTGCTTCGATCGCTATAAGGATCTGGTGCGCTACTGGCTGACCTTTAATGAGATCGACAGTATCCACCGTCACCCGTTTACCACCGCGGGTATCCGTGAAGAAAAAAGCGCGACCTTGAACGACGTGGTATTCACATCACTATGCAGCCCGACGATCTGGCTGTTCTCAAATTGCCCGCAAAATCGCACCGGGACGCACAGACGACTTCTATCAGGAACTGCTGAAACACTATCCTGACGCGATGGCGATTTCCTGGGCCATCAGGGATTACGTGCAGGAAAAATACCAAATGGCCTTGCCGAAAGAAGAGCTTACCTGGCTGACCATGCATATCAGCAGGCTGGCCGAAAGCCAGACGCCATAGCGCTCGCCTCACGCAACATAATCAATCACTGCTATGTTTATCAACGTGCTGAAAAATAACGCAGCCGCTTTCTCCCGATGAGCCCGTATGTTGACCCTCATCACGATCGCGGATCGCGCAGCTTAATGAGATTGAAAACAAGAGTGATTATCATATATAGTTTTTGTCACCTGCAGAAAATATCTCCTTATTTTATTAATTTAGCCCCACATTCACTCTGGAGAAGATAACAACATGTCAAAAACGCTGTCTGTTCTGCGCAAAAAAGCGCGCCTGCTGACGCTAGCCTCATCGCTAATGGTTGCCTATGCACTGCCCGCTGCTGCCGCAGATGACTCTCTGACCCTCTACACCACGCGTGAGCCCGGCCTGATTCAGCCGCTGCTGGATGCGTTCACCAAAGAGACGTCGGTTAAAGTCAATACTGTGTTCATCAAGGACGGCATGCTGGAGCGAGTGAAGGCAGAAGGCCAAAACTCACCGGCTGACCTGCTGATGACCGTTGATGCCGGTAACCTGATCGATCTGGTAGAAGCCGGTGTTACACAACCAATTCAGTCCAGTGCATTAACCGAGGCTATCCCGGCGGCGCTGCGTGACAAAGATAACCAATGGTTTGGTCTGTCAATGCGCTCTCGCGTGCTCTATGCAGAAAAATCACTGCCGCTGACTGGCATTACTTATGAAAATCTGGCCGATCCGAAATGGAAAGGCAAAGTGTGTATCCGTGCAGGTCAACACCCTTACAATACCGCACTGGTTGCCGCAATGATTGCCCACCACGGCGAAGCCAAAACCGAAACCTGGCTGCGCGGTGTGAAAGACAATCTGGCACGTAAAGCGACTGGCGGTGACCGTGACGTGGCGCGCGATATCCTCGGCGGCATCTGCGATGTAGGTCTGGCGAACTCTTATTATGTCGGCCATATGAAGAACGCCAAAGAAGGCACCGATGCCCGTAAATGGGGCGATGCCATCAAAGTTGTTCAGCCTACCTTTGAAAATAGCGGCACACACGTCAATATCAGCGGTGCAGCGGTTGCACGTCATGCTCCGCATAAAGATCAGGCCGTGAAATTGATGGAATATCTGGTCTCCGCTCCGGCTCAGCAGATCTACGCTCAGGCAAACTACGAATATCCGGTTCGCAAAGGCGTCACGCTGGATTCCACCATTGGTAGCACGATTGGTGAAGTTAATGTGGATAGCACTCCGCTGACCGACATCGTTAAATTCCGTAAACAGGCCAGTCAGTTGGTAGATAAAGTTGGATTCGATCAATAAGACCGGTTCGTCAACCATGCGCGGCGCCTTCGGGCGGCCGCGCCTCTTTTTTTCTCCGCTTCGCATCGCTGCCGTCATCATTGCACTCGGCGTACTGGCTCCGCTGGTTTCCCTGCTTTGGCTAGCGGCTGGCGCGGGTGTTGGCCATTGGGATCACCTGATGCGCTACGTGCTGCCCGATGCCGCACTCAACACGCTCATTCTGCTCGTCGGCGTCGGCGCACTCGTCATGGTGATTGGCGCAGGCTGCGCCTGGCTGGTGACCGCGTTTGATTTCCCCGGCAGACAGTTCGTTAGCTGGGCGCTGCTGCTACCGCTGGCGATGCCAACCTATATTGTCGCTTTTGCCTGGCTCGATCTGCTGCATCCTATAGGGCCGATTCAGGAAGCTATTCGCAGCGTGCTGGGCTACGACAGTCCGCGTCAGTTCCGCCTGCCGGATCTGCGCTCCATGACGGGTGCGATTCTGCTACTCGGGCTGGTGCTCTATCCATACGTTTATCTGACTATGCGCGCGATGTTTATCAGCCAGCCTGCACACCTGCTGGAAGCCGCTCGCACGCTGGGTTTGAGCGCCACGGGCACCTTCCTGCACGTCGCCCTGCCGATGGCGCGCCCTGCATTAGCCGTCGGCACCAGTCTGGCCTTGCTGGAAACGCTGAATGATATTGGTGCCTCTGAATTCCTTGGGGTCAATACGCTGACCGTGACGGTTTACACCACCTGGGTCACCCGCTCGGATTTACCCGCCGCTGCACAAATTGCCTGCACAATGCTGACGGTCGTTATCCTGCTGCTGACGCTGGAGTATTACGGCCGGAAAAATCAGCGCTACGGTACCAGCCGACAGATGCGCGGCATCATGCCCACACCGCTGAAAGGTGTACGCGCCTGGTTGGCAACCTGTGCGACCGCGTTGCCTATCCTGCTCGGCTTCATCGCCCCTGCCCTCTTTTTGGCATGGGAAAGCGCCAAACGGCTGGGTGATAGCGTGACGATCTCCGCTGGCCTGATACAGTCATTGCAGAACTCGCTTCTGCTGGCCGTTGGCGTCACGCTGGTCGTCACGTTCGTCAGCCTGATTATTGCGTGGTATGCCCGTCATTCAGCTATCAATGATCGTTCACCAGAACGCCGCCGCACCCTACTGAGAATTGCCTCGCTGGGCTATGCCGTGCCCGGTACGGTGCTGGCGATTGGCATGCTGACGCCCGGCATGGCGACGGATAATTTCCTCGCCGACTTGATAGGCTATAAGGGATTGCCGCTGCTTTCCGCCGGTGTCCTGCTGGTGGTCTGCTGCGCAATTCGCTTTATGGCGATTGGGATTGGTGCACTTGATGCCGGGCTGACGCGCATTCCCCCGGTGATGGAACAGGCATCGCGTCTGCTGGGCGAAAGTGAATTCGTCACTTTTTTCCGCGTGCACCTTCCCCTTCTGCGTCCGGCGTTGGTGACCAGTGCGCTGCTGGTGTTTGCCGACGCGATGAAAGAACTCCCCGCCACGCTGCTGCTGCGGCCGGTCAATTTCGAAACGCTGGCGACCGTTCTGTATGCCGAAGCCGCCAGAGGCACCTACGAAGAAGGCGCGATTGCCGCACTGCTGATTGTGCTGGCGGGTACGCTGCCCGTTGTGCTGCTGGCTCGCAGTCAGCTAAAAACGTCGGTTGAGAAAGAATGAAAATCATGAGGAAGAGTCAAGGTGTCTGAGGCTACACTCGTTCTGAATAATGTCCACGTCGCCTACGGGCACAAGCATAATGTTCATCACGTACTGAACGGTTTTTCCATGGAAGTTGCCGCTGGTGAATTGGCCTGTCTGCTGGGCGCATCAGGATGCGGTAAAACCACGGCTTTACGCGCGATTGCGGGTTTTGAGCACCTGACTCAGGGAACGATTCACGTCGGCGGACGCTGTGTGGCCGGTCCAGACGTGCATCTGCCGCCGGAACAACGCAACGTTGGGATGGTGTTTCAGGACTACGCGCTGTTTCCCCATCTGACCGCCGAGCAGAATATTGCCTTTGGCCTGAGAAAACAGCCGAAGGATCTTCAGCAGTCGCGCGTCCGCGCCATGCTTGAGCTGGTCGATCTTGTCTCGCTGGCACAGCGCTATCCGCATGAAATGTCCGGCGGACAACAGCAGCGTATTGCACTCGCACGGGCGCTGGCTCCGCAGCCCGCCGTGCTGCTGCTCGACGAACCGCTATCCAGCCTCGACCCCGACAGCCGCAAACGACTGGGACAGGAAGTGCGCGACATCCTGCGCGACGCCGGACAAACCGCGCTCTTAGTCACGCACAGCGAACAGGAAGCCGAACTGATGGCCAGCCACATTGGCTATTTGAAAGCAGGCACGTTGGAATGGCGGGAACGACGCTAGAAGTAGAGTAATCTAGAAATAGAATGGTATTGTGGTTTGGTGAATTGAAATCGGCTTCTGATGTGAAGCCGATTTATCACTTACTTTTGAATCTGGAAGAGAATACCGGTTTATTCCGTCGACGCCTTGTTTCACTATCCCCGTGCATTCCTGAACTTTCTACCAAAACAATATGTTCCACTAAGGCAGTCTCATCAGTTTTAGCTGCAACGGCAGGTTTTTTTCTCAGCGAATCGGTGGTGAGATCCGTTTTCTCTGCATTAGCGGAAAGTAATGCAGGGAGCATATCATCCATAGAACGTTCGAAGGCAGCCATGTCAGCATCTGCGGCATCAGGGGAAATGTCTTCACCATAGAGATCGGCAAGAGAAAACGCATTTCTCTCCCGTATGGCTTCGGATTTTGATGACATAATCGCTCCTTAAATCTGGATATTTATTATACAGTGATGACATTAAGGTGGGCAAGTTTAGTGTAGGGACAGCGATGCGAGTTCAAAAACTCCGTCTCTGTTTTAATATTTCTGATACGAGTAACGTTAAATTTATTGGGCTGCGTAAAGTCTTTTTCACGGTAATACACCGTCACCTGTACCCTTCCTATAAATCGTTCATCCTTCAACACCTTCTTAATCGTCGAGCGACACGTCATGAAATTATTCTTTAGTACACTCAACGGTACCTTACGCTTTCGCTGTCTGGCATACGCCCAAGCGAGTGCAGGATCCAAATAGACATAATCAATAGCCGTTAAATAACCACGACCTAAAGCCAGAGAGAGATTGAACTCAGCGTTCTTAAAACTCGCAAAATTTGAATCCATGATGATGTCTAAGCCTTCGGCTGTCGCTTTCATGTAGACATATTCAACAAGATTCGATGCTGCACGCTGAAAGAGTGGCGCATTGGTTTCTTCGTAGTAAGGCAATAGCCGTCGAAACTCATCAGCATCTATCACCAGAATATTAGAAAAAACGCGGAGCCTTTGGTTAATCAATTCAGACTTGCCAGCACCGGGAGAACCTGCCGTAAAAAATACTGCTGGGGTCACCGATTTCATCAGGCCAGCAGTTATCGCGTTATAAACAATATCCTTTATCGCCTCAGCAACAGCCTCCGCTAACGCAGAGATTTTTATGTCATCCATGAATCCCTTACCGTCATTCCTTATGATGCTTGCGAGGCAATATAACGAGTAGCCCAATAGAAACGGTAGGTTTAAATGAGAAAATGCACTGACCAAACGTAAAACTGGCATACGCCCCGCAAAACAGAGAGGCGCTATGCCAGATACGTTCACTATCGCCTTGCGGCAATACGATTATTGCTATCCCTGCCTATGCTTATTCGCATACTCGGGGCTGTTGATCCACTGATGATCGGCTTCCCAGGTGAAACGCCACTGGCGCGTCGGGCCGGCCATCACATTCAGGTAGTAGCTGTCATAGCCTGCGATAGTGGCAACCGGGTGATAGCCGCGCGGCACCTGCACCACGTCCCTATTGTAGACCGCCATGCATTCATCTAATGAACGGTCATCGGTATAGACTCGTTGCAGGCAGAATCCCTGTTCTGGGTTCAAACGATGGTAGTAGGTTTCTTCCAGATAGGTTTCCTGCGGCGGATTATCGACATCGTGCTTGTGGCTGGGATAAGAGCTGGTGCAGCCTTCATCGGTGTACACTTCGACCACCAGCAGGCTGTCGGCCGCTTTGTCCTCCGGCAAAATATTATGTACATAGCGCTGGTTATTGCCGACACCACGCTGCTCGGCGTCGATATCCTGCGGGGCAATCAGTCGTGTCGGATGCGTGCCGAACCCCGGAGCGGCGCAAACTGCCAGTTCCAGCGCCGTGTGCGCCGTCACCGTAATCGTCTCGCCCGTCGTGACATAAACCGCATAGGGTTTTCTGCGCTCAAACGGGCTCATTCTGTCGCCAATCTGCTCGAAGCGCTCACCCGGCGTGACCACCGTTGCCTTGCCGCTGACCAGCACCAGACAACGTTCGCTATCGCTGGCGGGCAGAGATAGCACTTGTTCCGGTGCCAGTTGATAGACCTCGAACCCCACGTATCGCCAGCCCGCCGTTTCCGGTGTGATGTGCTGCGTACGCCCGTGTTCGTCAGGGGTACGATGGCGTGATAACAGTCGGGACATCTTTTGCCTCCTTATCTCCCCCCTACCTCAAGCTGCCTGCACGTTGGTCTGCTGGCAGCATGAATATGCGGGGATATCACCACGAATCAGATCAATTCCGCCTGCTGGGCGAAACGCTGCAAGTTATTGTAGCCTAGCGTCGCATACGTCAGCGGATGCGCGACAGCCGGATCCTGTTCCGCTTCGACCACCAGCCATCCGCTGTAGTTATGGGCTTTCAGGATGTTGAACACCGCTGGATAATCGACACAACCATCGCCCGGTACGGTAAAGACGCCGCTCAGCACCGCGTCCAGAAAACTGGTCTTGCGGTTTTTCACGTCTTTCAGCACGTCTGGACGAATGTCTTTGCAGTGAACGTGATTGATGCGGTTAATCCAGCGCGTCGCTACCGCCACCGGATCGGCACCCGCAAACGTAAGGTGACCGGTATCCAGCAACAGCCCGACTTCCGGCCCGGTATGTTCCATCAGATTGTCCACGTCCTGCGCGCTTTCAATCACCGTGCCCAGATGGTGATGATAGGCAATCTGCACACCTTGGCTTTGCGTATAACGCGCAAACTCGGTTAGCTTTTTGCCGTATTCCGGCCAGCGATCTTCTGGGAAACGCGGGCGCAGATGGACCGCTTTCTGTTGGTCGCCGTGAATCGCGCCCGTGACTTCGGCAAACACCAGCACCGTCGCACCGAGGTCGCGCAGCAACGCCAGATGCCCCTGCACCGCTTCAATCTCTTCTTCTACTGAACGAGTGAGCAGTTCGCCGGAGTACCAGCCGGAGACTAAGCGCAGATCGTGCGCTTGCAGAATAGGTCCCAGCACGCTGGCCTGACGCGGAAATTTATTACCTAATTCAAAACCGGCGAAACCCGCCTGCCGCCCTTCGCTCAGACAGGTTTCCAGCGGGGTGTCCGCGCCCAGAGAAGGCAGATCGTCATTGGTCCAGGTGAGTGGATTAATACCAAGTTGAACGGTCATGTTATGTCCCTTATTCAAATAGATATGCTCGTCATACTTCAAGTTGCATGTGCGTTGGCTACGTTCAGTCACCCGAATCACTTACCTGAGTAAGCTCATCGGGACTCCTTCTCTTGCCGCCTTCCTGAAACTCGAATTATTTAGAGCACAGAAATGGGTTAGCCGCGCTGACGCCAGACGGCGATCAGTTGCAGGTAGTTATGTTTAACTTGCTCAATCAATTCGGCGTCGTCGATCTCGTTACGCAGCCATTTTTGCGCAGGCTGGGCAAACAGGGTGCGACCAACGGCAAAGCCTTTCACAATCGGGAAGCCCACGGCGGCGCTGAAGCCCTGCTGCAACGTTTCCAGCGGTGCATCTAGCCCAAGAATCACCACGCCCCGACAGTAAGGATCGCGCTGGGCCAGCAGCGGTGTCAGTTGCGCCCAGCCTTCGGAGGACAGCGGCGGCAGTTTCCACCAGTCAGGCCGTACGCCGAGGTTGTAGAAGCGTTGAATCGCGCGCAGATAGAGCGCATCGCTGTGTGGCATCCCCGCCGGCAGAATGACTTCGAGCAGCAGTTCATGGCCGGACTGGCGACAGGCTTGATAGACCTCCATCACCTTCATTTCCTGCTCGCGCCGCAGCGCGTGGGCATCTTCCGGGTGGAAGAACACCAGACATTTCACTACGTGCTCTAGCGGCCAGCTCACCAGCTGTGAGCCAATATTGCCGCGCTCCATCATTAATGGACGCGATCCCGGCAGCTCAATCGGTCGGCCGATCCACCAGCCTTTTCCGGTGATGTCATTCAGCGCATCCTGTCCGAACGTGCCGTCGCACAGCAGACCCGCTTTGCCGTCCAGCCCTGCCTGCTGTGCCGCGTCATAGCTGGCACGCAGAATCAGCTTTTTCAGTGCCGGAATACGGCTGATTTCTGTGCCGCAGTTCAGCGCCATGTCTTCCAACTGGCTGCGGTGATCGAATGCAATTACGCACAGCTCATGCCACTGTTTACGGCGCGTCGTAACACGGTGCAGATGGTTAAGCTCTTCGTCCAAGTCGGGACGCGGGACGCTTGCCGCGCGGGCTAAATAGTTATCCAGTTCGATCTTACTTGGCATCGCGGGTGCACAGCCGTGGCGTGACACCACCAGCGCGCCGCAGGCATTGGCGTACGCACAGGCTTTTTCCCAGCCTTCTCCGTTGAGGTAGCCGCGCAGCAGGCCGGACATAAACGCATCTCCTGCCCCCAGCACGTTCAGTACATCCACGCGCACGCCTTTGATCGTGATGCCTTTATCCAGATGGTCAGGAATCGCATCGCTAAACACCGAGCAGCCCAGCGCCCCGCGTTTGCACACCAGTTCCGCCTGCGTGTGCTGCCGCACCGTGCGTAGCGCTTGCAAGGTATCCGTACTGCCGCCCGCAATGTGGAACTCCTCCTCAGTGCCGACAATCACATCGAACAGCGACAGCACCTGCTGTAACTGCTCCGTGACCGCCTGCGCTTCAACAAAACGGGTTTCGCCATCGCCCAGCGATGTCAGCCCCCAGAGCACAGGACGGTAGTCGATATCCAACGCCGTCTTCACCCCGTTGCGCCGCGCGTATTGCAGCGCCGTCAGCACCGCTTCACGCGTGTTAGGGTGAGAGAGATGCGTGCCGGTAATCGCCAGGCAGCGTGACGACGCGATGTAATCCTCGGTGAAATCCTCCGGCGAAATCGCCATATCGGCGCAGTTGTCGCGGTAGAAAATCAGCGGAAAGGTATCGCGATCTTTGATGCCCAACAGCACCAGCGCCGTCAGACGTTCCTTATCGGTAATCAAATGGCTGGTGTCGCAGCCGACCTGATTCAACTCTTCACGCAGGAAGCGCCCCATATGCTCGTCGCCCACCCGCGCCAGCATAGAAGAACGTAGCCCCTGTCGCGCAGTGCCGTAAGCCACGTTGCCGGACGACCCGCCCAGATACTTGGCAAAGCTGCCCATATCTTCCAGACGCGCGCCGATTTGCTGCCCGTACAGATCGACAGCAACGCGCCCCATGCAAATCACATCAAACGTCTTTTCCTTATTCATAGCGGTCAATCCTGTAAAAAATCCTGCAAAAAAGAAGAAATCACGTCAGCTGGCGTATTAGCCCACCTCGTCCACGTTCACCCAGCGCGCTGTTTCGTGTGACTGCACGATCGCATCCAGAACTCGCGAGACTTTCCAGCCCTCTTCGAAATCCGGCCACATAGGGACGTCAGCCGCAATACCGTCGATCAGATCGCGCACCTCTACCGTTTTCTGATCGTTAAACCCAATACCGTGTCCAGCGCTGGCGCAAAAAGCCGCATAGTCAGGATGCTGTGGCCCGGTCAGCAGCGTTTTAAATCCCTGTCGATTCGCTGGTTCGTCATGCCGATAGAGCTTCAGCTCTGCCATGCGTTCCTGCGTGAAACTCAGCGTACCTTTCGTACCGGTCACCACGTAGGTCAGACCCATTTTGCGGCCGCAGGCGATGCGTGAAGTTTCAATCACACCGCGTGCGCCGCTGGCAAACCGCACCATCGCATGCGCCTGATCTTCATTCTCCACCTGCACGAACTCGCTGCTGCCCAGTGCCGTCGGACGCTGCGCAATCACCGTTTGCAGGTCACCGCAGACGCTGGCGATATCGCCCACCAGATACTGCGCCATGTTGACGATATGCGCTGCCAGATCCCCCAGCGCGCCCAGCCCAGCCGCTTCTTTGAAACAGTGCCAGTCAGCCGGTTTGTTCGGATCGGCCAGATAATCTTCGTTATGCGTGCCGTAAAAATGCACTACGTCGCCAATCTCGCCGCTGGCAATAATCTCTCTGGCCAGCTGTGAGGTCGGGTTCTTCATGTAGTTGAAGCCCACCAGCGTTTTCACGCCGGCCTGCTGCGCGGCGTCGACCATTTCTCGGGCATCACGCGCGTTCAGCGCCAGCGGTTTTTCTGAGTAAACGTGCTTGCCGTGCTGGATAGCCGCCATCGCCATCGTCTTATGCAGAAAATTCGGCGCACAGATATCCACCACGTCAATGTCTGGGTCTGCCACCAGCGTACGCCAGTCCCCCGTTGAGCGCAGGAAGCCAAACTCCTGCGCCTTTCGGGCTGCCAGCTCCGGCGACACTTCTGCCAGCATCGCCTTCACCAGATTGCCTTTCAGCGGGAAGACCGTCGGTGCCTGCGCGTAGGCGATGGCATGCGCACGACCGATATAGCCGGTGCCGATTAACCCAATGCGTACATCCTTCATATCCACCTCGGTGCGAAAAGAGAGTCGGTACGGGTGCGGCTTAGATAGCGCCGCGACGGCTCTTGGCGTAGGTGTCGAACGCCACGGCCAGCACGATAATTAACCCGGTGATAATCTGCTGGTAGTAGGCCGATACATTCATCAATACCAGTCCGTTGATCAGGATCCCCATGATGATCGAGCCGATAATCGTGCCGCTGATCCGGCCGTAGCCGCCCATCAGCGAGGTGCCACCAATGACCACCGAGGCGATGACGCGTAGCTCGAAGGTGATCCCCGCGACCGCTTCTGCGCTACCGAGACGGGCGCTGAGAATGAAGCCCGCCAGCCCTGCCAGACAGCCAATCACGACGTAGACGCTGACCAGTACACGCTGCACGTTCACCCCAGCCAGTCGCGCGGCTTCGGTGTTGCCGCCGATGGCGTACACGAAGCGACCCCAGCGGGTTTTATGCAGCGCCAGATAACCCAGTAAGGCGACCAGTGCGAAGATCCAGATCGGCACCGAAATACCCAGGATCTCGCCTCGTCCCCACCAGCGATAGCCGGGGTCAAAGCCGGCTATCGGCGCGCCGTCGTTCATTACCAGCGTTAACCCGCGCCAAATTGTCATCCCGCCCAGCGTGACGATGAACGGCGGCAGACGCAGTTTGGTGACACCCAAACCATGCAGGAAACCAATGAAGGTGCCCATCGCCAGACAGACGCCCAATGCAACCAGCCAGCTCAAGCCGTACCAGGCATCCGGATCGACGGTGGTGAAGTTGTCGCCTTTAATCACCGAGGCGGCGGTGATGGCGCACACTGCCAGAATCGAGCCGACGGACAGGTCGATCCCGGCGGTCAGAATAACGAACGTCATCCCCACGGCCATGATGCCGTAGATGGAGACTTCGGTCAGGATGTTGGTGATGTTGCGCTCGGACAGAAAATTGCTGTTCTGCGACTGAAAGAAGATCAGCAGCAGAATCATGAAAATAAACACGCCAAAGCGTTCAAAAAAGGCAATGGGGTCAAAACGTCCACGCGGATTGGACGGCGTAATGCTCTTAGAAAGCGGCTGCTGGGACATGCGTCACCTCCGTTATGCTGCGTGTAATGCGTCGTGGCAAATGGCCATCATCGTCATCAGTTTTTCTTCTGTGGCGTCATCGCCATGAATTTCCCCGCTAATCCGCCCTTCGCTGAGCGTGATAATGCGGTCGGAAATCGCCATGATTTCCGGCAGGTCGGAGGAAATCACAATCACGGCGACGCCCCGTTTCGCCATATCGAACAGCACCTGATGCACTTCGGACTTGGTGCCGACATCGATGCCGCGCGTGGGCTCATCCACAATCAATACTTTGGGGTTCAGCGCCATACAGCGGGCAAGAATCACCTTTTGCTGGTTACCGCCCGACAGTTTGCGCACTTCCTGATCGCTGTTCACCATCTTGATGTGCAGCGCCTGACGGTAGGCCTCAATCAGGTCGTCCTCCTTACGGGTGTCGACAAACCAACGCCAGCGCATCAGCGACGAGAGGTTGGAAAGCGAGATGTTTTCCCTGATCGACAACCCCAGCACCGCGCCCTCTTTCTTGCGGTCTTCCGGCACCAGCGCAATGCCTTGCGACAGCGCATGCAGCGGCGTAGATGGATGATAGGGGGCGTCATCCAGCACAAATTCACCGGTAGAGAACGCGTCGGCACCAAACAGGCAGCGCGCGATTTCCGTACGTCCTGCGCCCACCAGCCCGGCAATACCGAGCACTTCGCCCGCATGCACCTGGAAGTTGATGTCCTTCAGCGCGATGCCGTGCGCATCCAGCGGTGGTTTTTCCCGGCTTAAGCCCTTCACTGCCAGCCGTACTGGCTTATCCTGATGATGCGTTTCCGAAGGTGGACGGCGGTTAAACACCACGTCACGGCCGACCATCAGGCGAATAATCTCCTGCACATTCGTGCTGGCGACGTCGCCGGAACCGGTGTAACGGCCGTCCTGAAATACGGTAAACCGATCGCACAGTTGGAAGACTTCGTGCAGCCGGTGCGTGACATACACCACGCTCACGCCACGCCCTTTCAGCTCGCGCACCACACGGTGCAGGCTGTCGACTTCACTGTCGCTCAGCGCCGCCGACGGTTCGTCCATCACAATCAGTTTGGCGTTCAGCGTCAGCGCTCTGGCAATCTCCACCATCTGCTGCTGCGCCACGCTCAAACGCGCCACCTGCGTCGTCGGCGTAATGTTCAATTTCAGATAATCCAGTACCGCTTTCGCCTCGCGATTCACCGCCAGCGCGTCCACGAATACACCGCGGCTCTGCGGCTCGCGTCCCAGGAACATGTTCTCCGCCACGCTCATATTGGGCAGCAGATTAAACTCCTGATAAATGGTGATAATCCCCCGCTTTTGGCGCTCAACGGGCGATTCGAGCGGTAACAGCGTCTCGCCACCAAACCAGATGTCGCCGCTGGTCTGCGGCTGCGCCCCTGCCAGCGCCTTCAACAGCGTCGATTTACCCGCGCCGTTTTCTCCCAATAGCGCATGAATCTCTCCCGGCTGTACGGTCAGTTGCGCGTTGCTCAACGCCCAAACGCCTGAGAAGCTCTTTGCCAGATTGGTAATGTTCAGTAGGGGTTCCGTCATGTTTACCTTCCTCCCGCAAGGCCGCGCGGACGCGGCCTGCTGAATACCTTTATTGATTACGTAGAAAACGACTTATTTACCCGCTTCGCCAATACGTTCAGCATCGTTCAGGTTATCTTTGGTAATCATGGTCGGTTGGTAGTCTGCCCCGGTGATAGGCGCTTTACTGCGGATGTTATTGGTCAACTGCGTCAACGCGGTGGTCACCGCGTAGCCCGGACGTTGATCGGCAGTCACGGCCAGCCAACCGTCGCGTACGCGAGCCAGCGCTTCCGGTACGGCGTCAAAGCCGGTTACCATCACATCGCCGGGTTTCAGACCTTGCCCTTGTAACGCTTCAATTGCACCCAGCGCCATGTCGTCATTCGCAGAGAGGATCACCTGCGGGCGTTTAGGCAGCGAAGGAAAAACGCTTTCCACGATGCGCATCCCTTCGGAACGCATCCAGTTCCCCGTCTGATCCGCGACGATGTGGTATTTGCTCCCGCCCGCTTTCAGGCTGTCGCGAATCCCCTGCGTACGCTCGATGTTAGAAGACGAACCCGGTTGACCGGTCAGCAGAATGATCGCTGCGCCATCTGGGAATTTGGTTTTGACATAGTCAGCAATCGCCTGACCGCCTTTATAGTTATTGGCACCAAAGTGCGGCACCGCTTTTTCCGTTTTTACCGAACGATCCAGCGTCACCACCGGTAGCTTGGCATCCTGAATATCGGTAACCGCGCTGGACACCGCATTGACATCATTCGGCGATACAACAAAGCCCTGTGCCCCACGCGTAATGGCATTCTCCAAGTCGGCGGCCTGCTTCGGTGAGCTACCCTGCCCATCCAGCACCTGCAAATTCACGCCCAGTTCTTTGGCGGCTTTAACGGCGGTGCGCTGCATATGTACTTCAAACGGCATAGCGAGATTCGGCGTACTGAAAACGATTTGTTCATTTTGGGCCTGAGCAAAACCAGACAGACCCAGTGCGATGGCGATTGCGGAAACGCTGATGATCTTTTTCATATGTCTTTTCTCTGCTTCTGTTATGAGTATGGGTGTAGGGTTGAAAGCAGGTAAAACGTGTGCCGATAGGGTTACACGGCGACCTCCTTGCCTTGAGCCAGTGATTCAAAGGCTTTATCCGCCAGATTCAGCGCACGCTCACCGTCCAGCCCGGAGCATTCCGGCTGCGTGCGGCCATTCAGTACATCGACAAAGTGCTGCCACTCTGCCGCGTAGGCGGCGTGATAGCGTTGCAGGAAGAAGTATTCGGGTTTCGCCGCCAGACAACCGTCGTCAGTCCACTGCTCGACCACGTTTTCGCGGATGTTCCCCGCGCTGAGCACGCCCTTCGCGCCATGCAATTCGAGGCGCTGATCGTAGCCGTAGCCAGAACGGCGGCTGTTGACGATGGTCGCCATCGCACCAGAAGCAAATTTCAGCACGATAAACGCGGTATCGATGTCACCCGCTTCACCAATCGCCGGATCGACCAGATTGCTGCCTTGCGCAAAGACCGACACCGGCTCTTCGCCCATAATAAAACGCGCCATATCAAAATCATGGATCGTCATGTCGCGGAACATGCCGCCGGAAACGCGGACGTACTCAGCAGGCGGCGGCGACGGATCGCGGGAGATAATCAGGAGAGATTCCGGCTTGCCGATGCGGCCTTCACCAGCCAGCGTTTTGACGCGGCGAAATTGCGGGTCGTAACGGCGGTTGAAGCCTACAAACAACGGCACGTTCTGCTGTTTGACGACGGTCAGGCAATCGCGAACGCGAGCAATATCCAGATGCACCGGTTTTTCACAGAAAATGGCTTTGCCATGTTTGGCGGCCAGCTCAATCAGGTCGGCGTGCGTGTCGGTCGCGGAGGCAATCAGGACGGCGTGTACCGCCGGATCGTTCATGACCTCATCCACGGTTTGTATTTTGGTGTGGTAGCGTTCGGCCAGCGCCGTGGCATTGGCTGGGTTGGGATCGACCACCGCGTACAGGTTGGTTTCTTTGTGTGCCGCGATGTTCACTGCATGGACCTGACCGATGCGGCCCGCGCCCAGTAAAGCGATGTTAAACATAGGTGCTCCCTTGCTGCCTGAGTGGCGTTTAATGCCAGACTGAAAAAGTGACGGATAACGGCTAGTCGCATTCTCCCCAGCCCCATCATCACCCGCTCTTTACCGCGAATCCCGATAGGTAAAATAAAACATTTATTTCAATTTTGTATAAATTGAAAATTATATTTTTGCGTGTCAGTTAACATTTTCATGACATCTTCGCTGTTTTCTGCAACCCCAATCACACATCGTATGAGTACGTCTGTGGAGGTATACAAGGCTGTCAGCGGATCGAAGCAGCACAGGAACGCAATAGGAGAGAAAATGAAACTACGGTTTGAAAATGAAATGAATGTTTCAGTTAGATTTGGGAATATAGAGGCAATATTAGGCAGCACTAAAGATCGCAAACGTCATCTGCACAGGCTGTCCCTTCGTCAAATTTTATGCGAACGAGGAGAAGGTTTCGTGCGCTACAATACTGCTATTCCATGCTACCTCGTAGCACGCGCCCGACGCAGGGCGCTCAGTCGCCGCCGCCCTGCGAACCCAGGCTTCCGGCTAAATTATGTCGCTTCGCGATGCCATCGGTGTTCATGAGCACGATTCGAGCCGCCAGTGACGCGTTCCCTACGCGGCACTGGCTTTCGCGGCATCCATGCCGCTCACTCGATGCTCACGCCCACCGCTGCATAATTTTTACGCCGAGTAACGCCCAAATCCCACTTACGTCCCGACATTATTTGTGACTCAGAAATAGCCACTAAGGGGAGATCACCTAATATTGCCGTGCGCGCGAGAGCGCGGCTTTCACGCTATTGGCAGCAGCCTCGATCTCTGGGTTGTCGGCAACCTGTGCCGTGCCGGTGCGCCACCAGGATTCGTAGCCGTGCGTCATGGTCTTCGGCAGTACCTTGATGTCGAGCAGCACGGGCCCAGAATGCTGGCGTGATTCCGTCAGCGCCTGCCTGAGCGAGGCTTCATCATGCACCCGCCACGCTTTGCAGCCGTAGCTTTCCGCGTTCTTGGCGAAATCTACCGGAATCAGTGCCCCGCGCAGCTGCCCCGATTCCGCATCGCGGTAGCGGTTTTCCGTACAGAAGCTGCCCATTCCCTGACTCATTTGCAGATTGTTGATACAGCCAAAGCCCGCGTTATCGAATAGCAGTACGGTGATTTTTATGCCCTCTTGCACCGCCGTTTGCAGTTCGGTATGCAGCATCAAATAGGAACCGTCGCCTACCATCGCATAGACCGGCTGCTGCGGTGCCGCAAGGCGTGCACCAATCGCCGCAGCAATTTCGTATCCCATGCAGGAATAGCCGTACTCCAGATGATAGCTGTCCGGCGTTTTTACCTGCCACATGCGCTGTAGATCGCCCGGCAACGAGCCCGCCGCACCCACCACAATCGCGTTGTCTTCCAGATCCTCATTCAATATGCCCAGCACGCGCGTTTGCGTCAGGTGGGTATTCAACATCTGGCGGTATTCATCCAGCTTGTCTTCCAGACCATCCACCACTTCTGGCACCAGTTCACTGTTATCCTGCACGGTAAACAGCCGCTGTAGCTCGCGTTCCCATTCCGCACGAGCCAGCTCGACAGTCTGCTGCCAGCCGCTGCGATACGATACCGTCTCCAGCCGTTCAGCCAGCGCCTCCAGTCCGACACGCGCATCAGCGATCAGGGGCAGCGCATCCAGTTTTAGTGCATCAAACTCGGCAACGTTGAGCAGTAAAAATTCAACGTTCGGATTCTGAAACAGCGACTTGGAACCGGTGGTGAAATCGGTTAAACGCGTCCCGACGCCGATAATCAGATCCGCCTCGTGCGCCAGCCGATTCGCCGCCAGTCCGCCCGTCACGCCAATACCGCCGCAGTTCAGCGGATGTGATGACACAATCGCACCTTTGCCTGCCTGCGTTTCGCCAAACGGAATCGCAAACCGCTCGGCAAACTGCGCCAGCGCATCATGTGCGCCGGAATAACGGACACCGCCGCCACAAATCAGCATCGGACGACGCTTTTTCGCAATCAGCGCTGCCGCCTCACTCAGTCGTGCCGCATCCGGCGGACGTCGTTCGAGGTGATGGACGCGCTTACGGAAAAACGATGCCGGATAATCCCAGACTTCCGCCTGCACATCCTGCGGTAAACATAGCGTCACCGCGCCGGTATCAGCCGGATCGGTCAGCACGCGCATGGCGTTAATCAGCGCACTCATCAGTTGTTCAGGGCGATTAATGCGATCCCAATAGCGGGAAACGGGTTTGAAGCAGTCATTGGTGCTGATCGACAGATCGTGATACTGCTCGACCTGCTGCAATACCGGATCTGGCTGGCGGCAGGCGAAGAGATCGCCAGGCAGCAACAGCACCGGAATGCGGTTGGCAGTGGCGGTCGCCGCCGCAGTTACCATATTTGCCGCCCCCGGCCCCACCGATGAGGTCACCGCATAGATTTTCCGCCGCTTGTGCTGTTTAGCGAATCCGACGGCGATATGCGCCATTCCCTGTTCGTTGCACCCCTGATGCACGGTGAGACGATTCGCCTCCTGCTCCAGCGCCTGACCGATGCCCAGCACATTACCGTGACCGAAAATGGTCATGACGCCCTGCACAAAGGGGGATTCTTCACCGTCTACGCTGAGGTATTGCTGGTTGAGAAACCTGACCAGCGCCTGCGCCATGGTGATGCGACACGTATCCATTGATCTACTCCTTAAATAAGGATCTGATTTCTATAATGAACTATGTATATTCAGCGAGCATTTCGTGCGCGATAATTTAGCCATTCTTATGCTACGTTGTCGCACGCGCCCGACTCAGGGCGCTCAATCGCCGCCGCCCTGAGAACCCAGGCTTATGGCGATAAATTATGCCGCTACGCGGGCCCTTCGGTATGTGTCACCGTCATCCGAACCGCCAGTGACGCGGTCCCTTCGCGGCACTGGCTTTCACGACATCCCTGTCGCTCTTTCGGCGGTGTCCCCTACCTCAGCATAATTTTTGACGCCGGAAGAGCAAAACCAGTGCACGCCATTCATCACCCGTTAGCGGTCAAATCCTCACTCCAGTGTGGGCATGACGAAGCTGCTGGTGTGGTGTTCCAGACGGACGCTGGCGGGCCAGCGGCTGGTGACGGTTTTCATGCGGGTGTAGAAGCGCACGCCGTCGTTGCCGTGAACGTTCAGCGGCCCAAAAATGGAGCGCTTCCAGCCGCCGAAGCTGTGGAATGCCATCGGCACCGGAATCGGTACGTTCACGCCGACCATGCCCGCCTGCACCTCTTCGCAGAACTGGCGTGCTGTTTCACCATCGCGGGTAAAAATAGCGGTGCCGTTGCCGTATTCATGGTTATTAATCAGCGTCACCGCCGTCTGGTAATCCGGCACACGCACTACGGACAGCACCGGGCCAAAAATTTCTTCCTGATAGATCTTCATCTCCGGCGTGACGTTATCGAACAGCGTCGGCCCGATGAAGTAGCCTTGCGGGTGCCCCTGTACAGACAGCGTGCGGCCATCGATGCGCAACGTCGCGCCCTGATCGACGCCACTTTGAATATAGTCGGCAATCTTCGCCCGGTGCGGTGCGCTGATCACCGGCCCCATTTCATTTTCCTGCCCGTCAACCAGACCTGGCCCGACGCGCATTGCTTTGATCTGTGCGCTCAGCCGCTGATGCAGCGCTTCCGCCGTGTCATCTCCGACAGCCACCACCACCGACAGCGCCATGCAGCGTTCGCCTGCCGCGCCAAAGGCCGCGCCCATGATCGCGCTGGCAGCCATGTCCATGTCGGCATCCGGCATCAGGATGCAGTGGTTTTTCGCCCCGCCCAGCGCCTGACAGCGTTTGCCATGTGCCGACGCCGTCTGATAAATGTATTCCGCCACCGGCGTTGATCCCACAAAACTCACCGCCTGTACGCGCGGATCGGTCAGCAGGATGTCCACCGCTTCTTTGTCACCCTGAACGACGTTAAACACGCCGTCCGGCAGACCCGCCTCTTTCAGCAGTTGCGCTAACAGCAGCGAGAACGACGGATCTTTTTCCGACGGCTTAAGCACAAAGGTATTGCCGGTCGCCAGTGCAATCGGGAACATCCACATTGGCACCATCGCCGGGAAGTTGAACGGTGTAATCCCGACACACACGCCGAGCGGCTGCATGAGTGAATGGCTATCCACACCGGTACCGACATTCGCCGAGTGTTCACCTTTTTGCAGATGGGGAATACCACAGGCAAATTCAACGACTTCCAGACCGCGCGTCACCTCCCCCACGGCATCGGAATAGACCTTGCCGTGCTCCTGTGAAATCAGCCGGGCCAGCGTATCCATGCGTTCTTCCAGCAGTGCTTTGAAACGAAACAGTACGCGCGCACGGCGCAGCGGAGAGTGTTTTGACCACGCAGGGAATGCCGCCGCCGCGCTGGCAATGGCCTGCTCGACTTCCGCCTTATCAGACATCACAACCTGGCGAATCTGCTCGCCCGTCGCAGGGTTATACACCGCGGCGTAGCGTTGGCTGTTGCTGGAGGCAATCGCCCCCTGAATGAAGTTAGATACGGTTTCCATGTTTACACCTTTGTGGGTTTTGAGGAGACAAACGGCTGACATCGGATTACAGTATATGAAATGAATATTCCACTTAACGTAAAAATAAAATAAATGTTGATTATTGTGATCCGCTGCGAATTTTTATGTAAACTTGAAGACAGCTGTCCATAAAGACAGGCGAGCAGCCTCTGAAAATAGCGTTATCGATAAAAGGTGTGCAGCCGGAAATGTCGTACAGATAAAACAACCGTATCCAGAAATGAATTTTCTGTTCCGTTTCAGGCGCCAGTCATGAAATCGCCCTAATGGGATAGGTTCTTATACGTCTTTGGGAGATAACCCGATATGCCCATGGCAACCAGCCTGAGAGAATTACAGGAACAGATCCGCGAGCGTTATGATTCGCTCAGCAAGCGGTTACAGCAGGTAGCGCACTATGTGCTGGATAATACCAACAGCATCGCTTTCGATACCGTTGCGGTGATCGCCGAACGCGCGGACGTTCCTCCCTCAACCCTGATTCGCTTCGCCAACGCCTTTGATTTCAGCGGTTTCAACGAAATGAAACAGCTGTTCCGTATGAATCTGGTGGAGGAAACGGCCAGCTATACCGACCGGGCGCGGCTGTTTCGGGCGATGGAGGCTGACGCCGTACCTGAAACGCCGCTGGATATTCTGCATGAGTTTGCCCGTTCAAACGCCCAGGCGATGCAGCAGCTAGCCGCACGTACCCCGCAAGAAGATCTGCAAAAAGCCGTCGATTTGCTGGCTCAGGCGGAAACAATCTATATCGTCGGGCTGCGTCGCTCGTTCAGCGTCGCTACTTACCTGACCTATGCGCTTAGTCATTTGGAAAGCAGCCCCATTCTGGTCAACGGGTTGGGAGGCATGTTTCGCGAACAGCTCAGCCGTGTCAGCTCACGCGATGTGGTAGTTTCTATCAGCTTCTCACCCTATTCACAGGAAACAGTGATGGTCAGCGAGATGGCCGCGAAAGCCGGAGCACGGCAAATCGTGATTACCGACAGTCAGATCAGCCCGCTGGCGACGCTCAGCGACGTTTGCTTTGTCGTGAAGGAAGCGCAGGTTGATGCGTTCCGTTCACAGTCCGCCACGCTGTGTTTGGTACAATCGCTGATGGTATCGCTGGCCTACCGGCAGGGGAACGGCGCAGATCAGAGTGAAAAACAGCAGCGCGGCTAGCCGGAACCGTTTAATCAGCAGGACTTACAGAGAGGGAGAGCCGTTTTATGCTTAAAGTGATCGCACAGGATTTTATTAAACCTGAATACATTGAGGCAGTCATGCCGCTGTACCGCGAATTAGTAGAGAAAACCCGACAGGAGCCGCTGTGCATCTCCTATGAGCTTTTTATCAATCAGAAAGATCCGGGGCATTTCACCTTTATCGAAACCTGGCCGGATAGAGCCGCGCTGGATATTCACTGTCAGACTGAGCACTTCCAGCGACTGGTTCCGATGATCAATAGCCACCAGCGCGCCGAGTGCACCTTCCTGCTGATGGATCCGTTCGACAGTACTCTCCCCACCGTTTGAATTAATCCGACTTTAGGTCGCAGGGTGGCCTAAATATCGCCGCAATTCCCCGTTATTGTGCCTCCTTTTACGCCAAATTTTAATTCATTTTTTTTGAATTAAAATTTCAATTTTTTCTCATTTAACATTATTCACAACTGGATAACATACAAAACCCCGCTGATAGCAGCGAGATAAACCGTTATCTCAGCAGGGTAATGACTATCAAGAAAATTAAATAATTTGATAATCATTCAATGATTCTGCTTATGCACGCTTATCCTGACCAGCAGCGACAAGGATAAAAAGTGCGTCGGTAGAAACGGCTCTCATTCAGGAGGAATCGATGTTTAAACGAAAACAGGTGGTCGCATTTACGGCGCTGATGGCGACGGCAGCAGCCAGCTATGCGGCAGTAGAGGCCGATAAACGCCCGATTAACGAGCTTTATCAAAATGCGTTACGGGAAGGCGGTATCGTGACCGTCTATGCCGGCGGTGACACGCCAGGTCAGCAGGATGGTATCAAGCAGGCGTTTGAAAAACGCTTTCCGGGCATGACACTCAACGTCATTGTGGACTACAGCAAATTCCACGATGCTCGTATTGATAACCAGCTGGCGACGAATACGCTGGTGCCGGATGTTGTACAGCTACAAACCTTGCAGGATTACCCGCGCTGGAAAAAAGAAGGCGTGCTGCTGAACTACAAACCTATCGGCTGGGACAAAGTGTACCCTGCATTTAAAGATAAAGACGGCAGTTGGACCGGTGTCTTTGTCGATGCGTTCAGCAACGTGGTCAATACCAAGCTGATTGCCGAAAATGCCAGGCCAACAGAAGCCAATGACTATTTACGTCCCGATCTGAAAGGCAGCATTGTCTTAACCTACCCGAACGATGACGACGCTGTGCTGTTCTGGTTTAAGCAGGTCGTAGATAAATACGGCTGGGAGTATGTCGCTAAATTCAAAGAACAGAACCCGGTTTATGTTCGCGGTACACAGGCTCCCGCAGACGATGTTGAAAGCGGTAAATCAGCGGCGACATTCTCAACCGACGGCGCGCTTTCTCCCGATCAAAACGCGAATTCCCGTTTCGTTCTGCCTAAAAGCGATCCGTTTGTTTCCTGGGCACAGCGTGCAGCTATTTTCAAGCAGGCTAAACACCCAGAAAGCGCCAAGTTATATCTGAGCTGGCTGCTGGATAAAGAAACGCAGAGCAATGTCTGGTATATGTGGTCGGTGCGTACTGACGTTACGCCACCCGCTGGCTATAAGCCTATCTGGGAATATAAGAACACCAGCCCGCAGGCTTTTGCCGATTTCATGAGCGACCGTGCGGCGGTGGAGTCATTCCGTGCCCAGATCGGTTTGTACCTCGGCGAAGTGAAAGGTGAGCCGTCTCCGGGTCACTTGGGGCTGCATCCTAAAGAAGCCTTGCCTCATTAATACGTTATTTGCGTATTGATTACTTTGCCAAAAATAACCCCGTCTCAAGACGGGGTTATTTTTGGCTTCACTTTTGCAGAGCAGTAATTATGGGCGAGGTGGATAGTAACCGTTCGCCACGATACAAGCTCGCAACGCCGTTTGCGGCGGGATGATCTTCACAGGCTGCGAACCGCCGTTGTTGCCCACCGCAACCGTCCCCCCGCCACCTGAACCACCACCGCTCACACCCGCTAACGGCACCTGCGTGCTAGCGGCACCCTCTGGGGCATAAATTTTGGCCGCTGGCGTCACTGGCGTCGCTAACTGGTTATTCGTCGCGCTGGGGGCTGCGGACTGACCCGCCTCCGTCGTCGCCTTGACGACCACTGGCCCACCCGACCCCGCCGTTGGCGTGAACGTAGCCAAATGGCTATGCACCGGCATCTGAGCGACCGTCAGCGTTGCCGTTTCTGCCCCACGCAAACTTGATGCCTGAGGCAATCCCTGAGGAACATTTTGCAGCCCTGGCCCTTGCCCTTGCCCTACCGGACTTCTTCCGCGCAAATCGGGAATACCAAAGTTAGTGCGACCATCGCCACCATATTGCACCCCCACCACGCTATACAGTGCCTGATATTCATTAACCTGTAGCAGTTGTCCATTCGCTTCCAGGAAGCCATTAGGACAATAGGTTGCTGCCGTAAAACACACTGAACCGGTGAAGTCTTCATTTGAGCAGGCTTGAGCTACCTGAGAAATGGAGAACAGAGAAAGCCCCGTGGCCGCCATGCATAAATACGATTTCAGATCTTTTTTCATGTGAATCTTCCTTATCCCATCCCATTGATAATCGCGATAGGGTTTCCCCTCTCACCTAAAAAAGCAGCGGTAATAATATTGCCGTTAAGCCATATCGATAACGTTAATTAGTTTGATTATTTATGTATAGATGTAAATTTCATTTCGTCAATGCGCGCAGAAAGAAATAAAAATCGCAGAAAAAACAAAGAAATTAAAGCAATAAATCAGAAGCAAAACATATAAAGAGATCGTGCTAATCATTTCATATAAATTATTTTCAATGGCGATTTTGAGATAAAATCCCACGGTATTCTTTTCAATAAGAATACCGTGATGGCGGCAGCATGCCCGCTATATGCTTTATGACAATACGCTTATGCTAGTTGGCCTAGAAACCACTTTCTCTTACACCTAACGCCGCAACCTGACGCCATACCCCGGTGAACAGCGACTCCGCTTCGCCGTTTATCACAACCAACCCACGCAGTGGCTGTAATGGCAACGTCGAATCGGTAGCGACATCAAGGTTTACACCATACCAGCCCTGAACTGGGCGCAGCTGTTTTTGCTCATCCCGCCTTACCGCTATCGGCCCGCCGTGTTCGGAGGCCAGCATGCTATATTCAATGAAGGCAATGCCTGTCGGATCAATATCTTTCAATATCACAGGCACCGCAGCATGTGCCGGATCATCCGCGATGAACTGACCAGACATCCCCGCAGTAATACGATTAAGCTTATCTTCACGTAGGTAGCCACGCAGACGGCTGCCTTCACTGCCCACAACGCGCAGCAGCGGCAGGTCAGCATCCAGCCACCGCCCTGGCGTTAAATCGACGGCAATGTCTCTCACGACACCGGGCTGTGGTGCACGGATCTGTAACCGTTCCTGCTGTGCTTTCAGGCCGCGGTATTGTGCCAGCGCCGCCGCCAGCTCCTGTTCCAGAATCAGCGAATCTCCCACTGTGTCACGATTCGCCGCCTGACGACGCATTTGTAATTGCAGGATGCCAATACGTTGACGAATAATCGCCAGCCGGAAATCGAGATCGCCAGAGGTCAGCGTCAGCAGAACCTCACCCGCCTCAACCCGCTGCCCATCCTTCACCTGTAGCTGTTTCACCTGTGCCGCCACGGGTGAATACAGCGTACTGACGCGAGACGCTTCCAGCACTGCCGGTATTTCGACCTGACTGCGCCAGGGGAAAAACAGCACGATGAGCAATAGCAATAAACACAGCGCGGTACGCCAGACTGTGTGAGACTGCGAGCGTTTACGCTGATGCCACCACTGTGCACACTCTTGCACAATAGGCAGGGCAATGAACCAGCCAACCTCAACCAGCATCAGGAAGATGCCCAAGACTTTGAAAAAATAGTGATAGACCGCCAGCGCAATACCGAAAAACAGGAAGAAACGCCATACCCAAGAGGCATATCCCCACAGCAGTAGCCTTTTCACCATCGGAGGCGACCAGCGCTCCGGCGGCACGTCTCCATAGCCAAACAGCTTTTCTCGCAGGTGCCAGCGGCAAAGGGCATAGGCGCGCCCTTGCAGATTATCGATACGCCAGGCATCGCTCAGCATAAAGTAGCCATCAAAACGCATCAGCGGGTTAACGTTGATAATTAGCGTGGTAATCCAGGTTGCGCTGGAAAGAAGGAACGCCGCCGAATGCAGCGGCCCCTCCGGCAACAGCGACCAGGCTAGCAGCGCTACCGTCGCCAATAACAGCTCCGCCAGAATTCCCCCTGCGCCAATCAGCACGCGCACACGATGATCGCCGACCCGCCAGGCATCGCTGACATCGGTATACAGCATCGGGAACATCACGATGAACGCCACGCCCATACTCTGAACCCGACAGCCCGCCTTTTTCGCCATGTAGGCGTGACCCAGCTCATGAATAAATTTGGCGAAAATCAGGGCGCAGCCAAACGCCATCATTCCTTCAAGGCTGAAGAGATGCGGAAACGAACTGCGATAGCGTGGCCAGTCTCGGCCAACCAGAAATATGCCCAGCAGTAAAACCAGCGGAAAAAACACGCGCAACAGCGTGACGCCATAGCGCTGTAGCCACGGCCATGTTTTATTCAGAAAAGGATCGGGACGCCACAGCGGAATGCGGAAAAATAGATACTGGTGCAACACCTGTTTGATCAGGCTACGGCGACGGCTCGCCGCTTTAACTTCGTAGCTGCTTCGTTGTTCTTTATCGCTGCCCGCGATCAAGTCGTGTGTGCGTAAAAAGCGCAGGAACTGCTCAAGATCGTCATTCCCAAGCGGTATACCCGGCTCTTTATTCACGGCAGCCATCACCTGTTCCGACTCACGCAGAGGCCAGTGACGCAGCAGGCGGATTGCCGTATTGTTCAGCTTAAAATAGCGGCCAGAAACTGTATCTGCTAACGTCCACTGCGGAGAACCATCTCGCGCAGGCGCTACCGGAGAGAGGTGTAGATCGTCACGTAGCGGAGGTAAAACGGCCATCAGAACCCAACCGTTTTGCGCAACGCCGCGACGGGACGGCGGAACAGGTAAACGCCCAGCGGCACATATTCACCGTAAATCTTCGCCGTGCCGCGTAAACCGATACGCGGTGCATCGGTGATAAAACGCGCATCGAGTCGATAAGCCAGCGTGCTACGGTCGGTTAACGCCGCTTCATAGGCGATACGTTGCAGCGTGGCTTCATGACGTTTCAGCGGATCGCTGTCAAGGAAGAGTGCAACATCAGCTTCTATCGGAAACTGGATCGCATCGCCCACATCCAGTTCAATCTTGAGTTCTGCCTGCTGCGGGCTGGCCAGCTCCATCAGGCGCTCCCCCGTTCTGACTGGCTTCCCGCGCAGTCGGTCACCGTCAGCAAACACGGCGATACCATTACGTTCCGCCCTCACCTCGCTGCGCGACAGCAGATCGTTGGCATACATCAACTCGGCACGTTTCTGCTCGACCTGTGCCGACAGCAAATCGAGTTTTGATTTGGAATCGGCATCCTGAAAAGCCCGCTGCGACCCCGAACGCCACTCTGCTTCGGCTACGCCCAGCGCTCGCTCTGCCACATCAGCCTGAGCTTTCAGCGTGGTGTTATCAAACCGCACCAGCACGTCATCTTTCTTCACGGTCTGATTCGGCTTCACCGTGATTTCAGCGATCACACCGTCCAGTGGTGCCGTCACGATCCGCCCATCCAGCGGCACCACCTCCGCCGGTGCCAGTACCGACTGACGAACCGGTATCAGCAGCGCCCCGATGACTGCCGCAACGGCAATCATCACTTTGGTTTTCGGGATCCCCGGTCGCCATGCTTTACGCGGCTCCAGCGCCAGCCAAGCATGCGCATAAGCATCAGTCAGTTGCGCTATCAGCGTCCGATCGGTTTCCTGCCACGGCAAATCTCGCGCATACCATAACCCGCCAATGAGCTGTTCCTGCCGATCTTTCAGCGGAACCCAGAGCGCCTCTTGCGCAGACAGCGTTTGCCAGTCATTCTGTGTTTGCGCATCAAACCAGTCGGCTCGCACCGTAGTGACTTGTTCAGCGGCTTTTTGGGTAACTAGTTGCTTGCCTGCGCGTTCGATAAGCGCGACAAACGGTGCATGCGGATCGGGAGCGGAAACGCCGGTGACGGCACGTACACGCCCATTGATCACCAGCGCGACATGACGGAAACCAAACAACCTCTGGCTGTCATTCACCATCGAGTAAGCGAGCGTTTCGCTATTTTTGGCGCTACGCGCTAGGCGCTCCAGATGAATAAACTCGGCAAATGCCCGCTCAACCGTGAAGGGCTGCGATTCGCTCACGGCTGCCCCGTAAAGTGTGCGCTGCCGCTCATTCCGGCGAGCAAGCTGTTATCGGGTTTGAGCACTCGACCGATCAGCGTTAAAGTCTGGCTGCTTTCATCAATGCGTGCGCCGATGCGCAGCACTTCCGCCTGTAGTGGCACGCCGGTTTCATCGGGAATGAAAGTAAATGGCTGTTTCGGTTTAAGGGAAGCCAGCCAGCGGGACGGCACCAGAACGTTGATCTCCAGATGGCGGTTATCCACAATTTCCAGCAGTGGCATCCCCTGGCCGACATATTCAGAAACCTGAATTTTACGCGTCACAACCTGACCAGAGAACGGAGCGACAACACGACAGCGGTTAGTCTGGATCTGATAAACCTGACTTTCCGCCGTGGCCTGTGCCAGACGCGCTTCCGCCACCGCGACCGCATTGCGGCCAACAGATTTCATCTCTGCCAGCTGTCTGTTCTGACTCAGCTCCTGCTGTGCCGCTCTCATGGCGGCCTGTGAGGCGGCCAGCTGTGCCTGATAAGCCGAGCAGTCAAAACGCACCAGCAAATCGCCCTTCTGGAATGCTTCACCATCTCGAAATGGCATCTCAACCACTTTCGCATTCAGCTCACCGGACAGCGTTGCCTGATCCACCGCCCTTAATACCCCTCTGGCCTCTCTCGCCGAGGTTTCTGTCGTCGCATTGCTTACCGGTGCGAGCAGTAGCTCATCCTCTATATTTTCTGCCATAGCAGAATACGACACAGCAGAGAGTAACGCCATTAGCACGAGAGAAAGCGTGGTTTTCTTCGGCAGAATGTTATGAAGCGTCCGGCGATGAAACATCATGTTCAGCGGCATCGTTTTCTGTAATAGAGTTTTCTTATTCAACGTATTCATCCAACACGCAGTGTGTTATGAGGCGGTCTGAAGAGAAATATCCAGACCGCACACCGTTCCTTACAACGAAAGGTTACCGGTCGCCCAGCGCTTCTCCGTTTGATCGAGCGCCTTCCCTACTGACGGGATGTCATTCAAGGTCTGCGTTGCTGGTAGAGGATCCAAGCCCGCGGTAATAAAGATCTGGCCATACGCATTACGTAATTCAGCATAGGCCAAATCATTGCGCAAAGACGTATTCACCGCGTTCAACTCGCCCTGAATCAGCTGTAATTCACCGATATTGCCAGCCTTGTAGCGGTTATTCAGCTGTTCAAGGATATCCACATCCAGCTTCTGCAACTCTTTACCGGTACGGTATTGACGCTGCGCTTCATTGAAATTGGCGCGGGCCACATAAAGCTGTGCCAGTACCGCCATCGACATCGCCTGACGGCGCATTTCGGAGACGGATTCACCCGCTTTTGCCACATCAATAGCGGCAGGGCCAGAGAACAAGTTGAACAGGTTCCAGGTCACTTTCACCCCGGCATCCGCCCAATGCTGGTTAACCAGAAACGAGTTGCTGTCGTAGTTGCCCCCAACCGACATTTCAATCCCCGGCAACATACGAAGCAGCGCTTTACGCGTTTCTGCTGCGCTGATACGTACCTGATAATCCTGTTCGCGCAGTTCAGGACGGCTCACTAACGCCGCCTTCTCCAAGTCGCTAAAGGCGACTTTCAGCTCCGGCTCGGCAAGTTCACTCTCCTTCGGCAAGACCAGTGTGTAATCCGTTCCCAGCGGCAAATTCATCAACGTCGCCAGTTCGGTTTTCGCCAAAGACAGCGCACGGCGCTGCTCTTCCAACTGGCGCGTCGCATCCAGCAGCGCACGCTGGTAGCTGTAGGCTTCAATAATGTCACCCACTTTTTGCGCCGACATTTTTTGGCTATTTTCACGCGCCATGTTAACGCGTTCGATTAAGGCATCAATACGATGCAGCAAACGTTCTGCCGCCACCGCCCGCCAGTAAGCCGACTGCACATCCTGCACGATGGTGTGCGTCACTTTGCGGCGACGCTCTTCGGCGATCCAGCGCTTATCCGACTGTTGATGCGCCGTGACATAGCTAACGCCAAAATCGAGAACATTCCACACCATATTCAGATCCGCGACGCGACGAGTTTGATCCTGCGAGGTCGACGGCTCCAGTGAGGTAACACCCCGCTCTATACTGCGACTACTGGAAGCGCTCACGTTGCTGCGCGTCACATAGCCCGCATTCGCCGCCATTCTTGGCAACAGATCAAAACGAGCCAGATCCACCTGCTCCTGCGCCAGCGCCTGTTCCATCACTTTTAAACGCGCTTCGAGGTTATATTTCAGCGCCCTTGCCATCGCATCATGTAACGTAATAGGTGCCGTCACAGGCTCTTGATTACTGAACATCACGCGCAGATCGGTATCCGCACGTCGGGTACTTTCTGCTTTATCAATCGGCTGAGTTGATACCGCACATCCACTGACTAATAGCGCCAGCAGTGTGACGCTGAAAATTTTCGGGCACCTTTGCATAATCGATTCCTTACCCCTGTTTTTTATTGTATTCATCACACCCTGCCACCGCCATTTCAGGCTGGTTTGCTCATGTTTTGCAATGCGCCCTCGAGAGAGGCGATTTGCAGACGTTCATAGTCATCCAATGCTTTTAGCTGCTGGCTAAATACGGGCGCGCCAAAGACAGATACGGGCGACATGACGGATGTCGAGTTGCCCTCCGACACGGACTGCCAACTGCCGCCACTGAACACCTCAAGCGCGGTATTATCTGGGATGATATTGTTCGCAAACATCCCCGCCAGCGTGGATTTTCCGCCCATCGACTGGTTGAAATCAGAGACGTTGCTGCGTGGTATACCGGGTTCGTAACGGTTTACGCCATTGTTGGCAAAGGCCACGGCCACAGCAGAACCGCCAGCAACACCACTGCCTTGTGCCGCTACGCTAAACACGCTGGCGGTTCCCGGCATAGATCCTTCCGCCGTACCGGCATTAAAGAGTGAAGACGGTGCCCCCAACAGGCCATCGCCACTGGTTGACGCCGCACCAATCGTCAACAGCGAAAGCTGACTTTGGACCGCGGCGTTATTACCAACGATCGCCACCACTGGCCTGCCAGCATTCGATTTGAATTCGGGATCGCCATCCGGTTGTGTAGAAGACTGGACACGCAAGACAAATGTGGTACTCACGCTCGCGCCCGCTACATCCGTTGCGGTAACCAAAATTGACAGATCGGCGCTATTCCCACGCCCCAGCGATCCGCTAAAGGTGCCGGTTGCAGGATCGAAGTTAACCCAAGCTGGCAGCGCGGAGCCATCTGCCTGTGTTGCACTAAGGCGCAGCGTATCGCCTACATCGATATCAGAGAAGGTGTTAGCAGGAATCTGGAAGCTAAACGCCCCATCGCCAGTCACCGTTTGGTTGCTAATACCCTCAGTGGTCGGCGCATCATTAACGTTATTCACGACAACCGTAAAACCGCTGGACACCGAGACGCTGTTTTTATCGGTCGCAGTAACACGAATCGCTAACAATCCCACATCGGCATTTTGCGGCGTACCAGAGAAGGTCTTCGTCTGAGGATTGAACACCAGCCAGGACGGCAGAGCAGAACCATCGGACAATGAAACGTGGTAAGCCAGACTGTCGCCTGCATCGTTATCGACAAACGCGTTAGTCGGTAGCGTGAAGGTAAACGTACTACCTTGGTTAGCGGACTGATTTCCGATACCGTTGGTAACCGGTGCAGTGTTACTATGCACGTCGCCGCTGAGCCCCTGACCGTTCAAGTCATTGCCCGCCAGATCTGTCACCCCACCATGATTACCGGTAAAGACCAACTGCACTGCCCCCGCCCCTGTCACATTGGTTAAATCAATTCGATAGGTTGTCGGACTCAGTGCTGTCACTGCACCTATTGTCGCCGTGGTGCCGTTGGCGTTAAGCAGAGAGAAGTCACGAATATCTAATCCCGTCACCGCTTCTGAAAAGACCAGCGTGTAGCTCAGCGCCTGCGAACCTGACGTCTCCGTCAGCGTTAAGCTGACGGGTACAGGGCGAGCGGTATCGATGCTAACACTGTCGGAAGCGACAGTTCCCACACCCGCGTTACCCGCGGCGTCGGTGACGCCGCTGTAGGTCAGGCCAATCGCCGTGCCCGCGTTGGTCACGTTGGCGTTCGGGGTGAAGGTCGCTGTCCACGTCACACCGCCGTCGATGCTGGTTACATTGCTCAACGTGCCGTCCGCCACAGACAGGTTGGCATTGCTGAAGCCCGTCACCGCTTCCGAGAAGGTGATAGTAACTTCGGCGCTTTCCCCCGCTTTCAGGGCATTATCGCTGACGGCTATCGTCGCTGTCGGCAATGTCGTATCGATGCTGATGTTACCGGAGGTCTCACTGCCCACGCCCGCGTTACCCGCGGCGTCGGTGACGCCGCTGTAGGTCAGGCCAATCGCCGTGCCCGCATTGGTCACGTTGGCGTTCGGGGTGAAAGTCGCTTTCCACGTCACACCGCCGTCGGTACTAATCACGTTACTCAGCGTGCCGTCTGCCACGGTCAGATTGGCGTTGCTAAAACCGCTCACCGCTTCCGAGAAGGTAATGGTGACTTCAGCACTTTCCCCTGCTTTCAGGGCGTTATCGCTGACGGCTATCGTCGCTGTCGGCAATGCCGTATCGATGCTGATATTACCGGAAGTCTCGCTGCCCACGCCCGCGTTACCTGCGGCGTCGGTGACGCCGCTGTAGTTCAGACCAATCGCCATCCCCGCATTAGTTACATTGGCATTCGGGGTGAAGGTCGCTGTCCACGTCACGCCGCCGTCGGTGCTAATCACGTTACTCAGCGTGCCGTCCGCCACCGACAGGTTAGCACTACTGAAGCCCGTCACCGCTTCCGAGAAAGTGATGGTGACTTGTGCGCTTTCACCCGCTTTCAGGGCGCTGTCGCTCAACGTAATCGTTGCCGTCGGCAGCGCGGTATCAATGCCGATCGCATCAGACGTCTCGCTGCCCACGCCCGCGTTACCTGCGGCGTCGGTGACGCCGCTGTAGGTCAGGCCAATCGCCGTGCCCGCGTTGGTCACGTTGGCGTTCGGGGTGAAGGTCGCTTTCCACGTCACGCCGCCGTCGCTGCTGGTTACATTGCTCAACGTGCCGTCCGCCACCGACAGGTTAGCATTGCTGAAGCCCGTCACCGCTTCCGAGAAGGTGATAGTAACTTCAGCGCTTTCCCCTGCTTTCAGGGCATTGTCGCTCACCGCTATCGTCGCCGTCGGCAGCGCCGTATCGATGCTGATATTACCGGAGGTCTCGCTGCCCACGCCCGCGTTGCCCGCCGCATCGGTGATGCCGCTGTAGGTCAGGCCGATTGCCATGCCCGCATTGGTCACGTTGGTGTTCGGGGTAAAGGTGGCCGTCCACGTTACGCCGCCGTCGCTGCTGGTCACGTTGCTCAGCGTACCATCTGCCACCGACAGATTGGCATTGCTGAAACCACTGACCGCTTCGGAGAAAGTGATGGTGACGACAGTGCTTTCACCCGCTTTCAGGGCGTTATCGCTCACCGCTATCGTCGCCGTCGGCAGCGCCGTATCGATGCTGATATTACCGGAGGTCTCGCTGCCCACGCCCGCGTTGCCCGCCGCATCGGTGACACCGGTATAGTTCAGGCCAATCGCCGTGCCCGCATTGGTCACGTTGGTGTCCGGGGTCAGGGTCGCTGTCCACGTTACGCCGCCGTCGCTGCTGGTCACATTACTCAGCGTACCATCGATCACCGACAGGTTGGCGTTGCTGAAACCACTGACCGCTTCGGAGAAGGTGATGGTGACTTCAGTAGTTTCACCCGCTTTCAGGGCGTTATCGCTCACCGCTATCGTCGCCGTCGGCAGCGCCGTATCGATGCTGATATTACCAGAGGTCTCGCTGCCCACGCCTGCGTTACCCGCCGCATCGGTGATGCCGCTGTAAGTCAGGCCAATCGCCGTACCCGCATTGGTCACGTTGGTATTCGGGGTCAGGGTCGCTGTCCACGTCACTCCGCCGTCGGTGCTGGTCACGTTACTTAGCGTGCCGTCCGCCACCGACAGGTTGGCATTGCTGAAGCCCGTCACAGCCTCCGAGAAGGTGATGGTGACTTCAGTAGTTTCACCCGCTTTCAGGGCGTTGTCGCTGACGGCTATCGTCGCTGTCGGCAGCACGCCATCGATAACAATGGCTTTCTGTGCCGCCAGTGAATTAAGGCTATTGAGCCCTGGCAGAGTCAGCACCGCCGTGCGGTTGGCGTTATCCTGAATCGTCGCACCATTGAGCGACAGCGCAGACGTGCTGGCGTAGTTCAGATCGGCGCTCAGATCGCCACTTTGCACAATATATTCGAAGGTCAGCGTGTTAGATCCAGAACCTGCCACATACGTCGCCACGCGATCGATCGCGCCCGTTTCGAGTAATAGAGTTGGCACACCACCAGTGGTATCTACAACGACATTGGAATCAAACGCTACCGTAACCTGAATGGCTTGTCCTATTTTATAGGCTCCATCGGCACTACTCGCACTGACGCTGGTAATCGTGGGGTTATTCGGATTCACCGTAATCGCGATAGTATCGGTGTCCGTTTGTGCTCCACCGGAACCTGAGCTGCCTAAATCATTACTGACAATTTGGATCGACGCGCTGCCGTTATAGCCGCTGGTTGGGGTAAACGTCAGGCCATTTAACGCATTGTTAATATTGGTCAGACTGCCCTGGAAGGTCATCGTGCTGTCGTCTGCGCCCGATCCCACGCTGAAAATCAGCCCAGAGAATGGCGACAAGGTCAGTAATCCATTCGACGCAGTTAACGTCACCTCCATGGTGTTACCACCGATGTCGACGTCACTGACGGAAATCAGGTTGCCGTTAGCAGTATTAAATACCAGCGAGCCATCCTGCTGTACCGCCTGTGCCACAGGTACGCCGTTGACTGGCGCATCGTTAACCGCATCAATGCTCAGCGTCACGGTGCTCGACGCAGTTTTGGCACCGCCACTCCCCGTGTTACCGCCGTCATCAATGCCGACCGTCAGCGTCACATTTCCTGTTGCGTTGCTGGCCGGGTTGAATAGCACATTACCGTCTGCGATATAGGCATTGATATTGATGATTGAGCCCGTCAACGTCAGGCTACTCGTGCCACTACCCACAACGGTAACGCCAGCATTGCTTGCATTAAGCACGCCGCTGCCTACGGATAAAGTCACCGTAACGTCATTACTATTAGCATCGACATCCGCGAAACTGATGCCGGTAATAGCCTTAGCCAGATCTTCCGTTACCGTGATCGAAGTGGGCGCGCTGATAGTCGGTGAGTCGTTCACCGCCACTATAGTTACCGTGGCAGCAATCGACAGCGTTGTGGTTTCTACACCACCATTACTCGTCCCACCATTATCAGAAATACTCATCAACGTCACAGTACGGGTTGGCCCCGTAGGGTTTTCGCTGGTATTGCGATAGGTGATACCGTCGATCGCCGCGGCCGCCACTGAGGCGCTTATGCCACCCGCTTTACTCAACGTTAGCGTGGCAGTGCCTGCAGCCACGCTAACGGAATAAGACAAACCGTTTGCGGTCGTGGTGCCGCTATTACTGTTGATCAATGCAATGGTTGTTCCATCGATTTGCAGTTGTTCACTACTGCCATTCGACACATTGCTGATGACAAGAGAGAACTGGGTAATGTTCTGCCCAGCTTCAACCGTGCTGACTGAAACGTTACTGAAGAGATCGACCGCGCTACCATTTTCGGTATAGGTCACATTATTACCAGTGGCAGACAGCGTTGGGGCGTCGTTCACGCCAGTCACGCCAACAGCTACCATGGCGGAAGCACTCCCGCCGTCGCCATCATTCACGGTAATGCTAACGAAACGCGTCGTGATAGCAGGATCGGCTGTATTGCTGTTTTGATAAGAAAGTGCGCGAACTAATGCCTGAACGGCGGTTGGAGTGGCACTGGCGTTTAAGGCCACCACCAGATCGTTGTTACCCGTGCCACCAGTGAAAGTGCCAATCACCACGCCACCATACGTGACATTCGAGCCAGACACGCCGATTTGCCCGCTGCCCGTACCCAGATTCATGATACCTAACACATCTTCACTGCTATTACGGTTCGTGGTGATCGCTACCCGCACGCTGCCGCCGTTGAAATCGGCTGAATCCGCATCCGTAACCGTAGCGTTACCGCCCGCATCTAAACTAATCGGTGACGCGCCCTCGGTAAAGTTAACGCCATCACCGTTCAGGTTACCAATGACTGGCGCAGCATTGAATCCACTGACGGTTATACCGTTGCCAGTCAGATCGGCAATATTTCCGCCCGTAATTGGCCCGTTCCAGTCATCGGCGGCAGCCAGATTATAGGTTGTACCGCCCGATGAGGACGTACCGTTCTGGTTAATTATCGCGCTAAGCCCGGCTCTATCGGTTGCGCTTAATACCACCACAAAGGCGGTCGCGTTGATGATTTCAACATTGCTGGTTGCGCTGAGCGTATAAGCGCTACCGCCTTGACCAGTGAAGGTGAGCCTAGAGATATCAATATCGTTATTTAACCCACTCTGCTTAACCAGATTGGTGCCCGTCACCGTTAATGTGCCGGTCGCGTTATCGTAGGTCGAAGAGGTAATGGTGGGGGTTTGCACATTGCTCACGGTGACGCCATTGCCTATCAAATCAGCAGGCGTTGAAGATTGTGTCGCATTCCACCCAGCGGCGGCAGACAAATTAAAGGTCGTCCCACTGGCCGCAGAGGTTGTCCCATTCTTGTTCAGCAGCCCTTCAACATTGATCTGATCAGTCGAATTTAGTGTGATACTGAATGTTGTGGCATTTACTGCGGTCACATTGCTGCTAGTTAACGTATAGGTATTGCCGTTTTCACCCACCAACGTCAGTTTGGAGACGTCAATGGTGTCACCCGTTGCCAGGTTGACACCCGTTACAGTCAACACGTTAGTGCCGGCGTTGTAGGCGGCAGACGTGATCGCTGGGGAGGGTACATTCAGTTTGATATCGGAAATGACGATATCCTGAAAGGCAGAGTAGTTACCAGAAGAGATGACGACCTGTGTAACATCATTCATTGCCGAGGGAAAACTCGTTATGGTCGAAAAACTGTCAGTAACGGTCACATTGAATGACGAAATACCCCCGTTGCTATCGGTCACAGTAAAGGTCAGTACGCCTGTCGTCGCGCCGGCTCTGATTCCCGTGATATCGAAAGTATAGCCAGAGGGGGGTTTTATCGTTAGTTCGGTATTATTACCGTTTTTAGTCCCGTCGTACGCATATAGGCCACCATTCTGAGGTCCGCCATAGCTGGGGTCGATATACAATCCCCCCGTGCCAATACCACCAGAAAAGGTTACCGGTTTACCATCAATCGTGCGGGTTATTGTAGTCTTGGTCGCGTCCAAATCAGGATCGTAGTCATTAAACACGACTGTTTCCAGCACATCGCTGTAGGACTCAATAGCCATGACTTCGGTGTCAATGCCGCCTGTCGTTTTTTCTAAGATCCAATCCCCACCGATCAGGCTGCTCCCTGTTGCATCCACGGACGCGGCGACATCCGCTCCCGTAGCCTGTGCCAGATTCGCTAAGAACGCATCCCCGTTTGCACCACCGGCAATATCACACCCATAGAGCAGTAAATCGCCTTCCGTGGTTAATGCTGCGCCTAAGGCCGCAAGCTGTGCCTGCACCTCGCTCGATTTCAGCGATGAATCCGTCAGCACCTGCGTACCCAGATTCACTTTGCCTTCAGAGCCGTGGGAAAAGACATGGATAGCGTCATAACCGGTATGTGTCGCCGCCCAGTCGGCCATTTGCTGCAAACCATCCCGCGAGCCGTCAATCAGTACGACCTCAACACCTGGCTTGATTCCTGCCACCAGCGTTTGGTAATCCTTCACTGACGTATCGACAAAAGCGACTTCCTTACGTGAGGAAACGGTGCCGTCGGCCACGGCAGCAATATCACTATCCTGCGTTGCGGTAGATTGTGAGTCATAGGCGGTTTGATCTGCCGTGGAGGCATGGGAGTCAGATGTGGCGGTCGGTTCCGATGTGTTTGCCGCCGTGTCATTCACCGTTGCAGCAATCGCACCATCAAAAAGTATACGCGGCTCCAAAACATAAGCCGGTAGTGAAGAAACCTGCATCGGATTTGTCGCCGCCTGCTTACTGACCGCATTTGCTGACTGGGGATACCGAGTAAACCAATTATGCCATGCCATAGCGGGACTCCTTTAAGCGGCGCTGTTCCTTGCCCGATGTTTAATTTAAATGATGTTTTCTTTGTGACCAGACATCACACGTTCACGCCATCCCAACCGGCAGGGGATACCGGATAGAGGAAGGAAAAAACTGGAGAGATAAGATCTTGTTGCTATATTTTCATAAACACACATCTATTAACAATAGCTTTTAAAAAGAAATATTCCCTAAAAATCCCAACAAATGCCAATAATGAAAATATGATATAAATATCAAATCAATAGCGTTAGACCATGGCCTTTCTTCCATTTAAACGTAAATTTTTACTGCATAACCCCTACCTGTTTTATGTAAAGATAAAACAGGTATTACGCGTATTATTTCCTCTTATTTCTAAAAAATTAGCAGGGATGGTTCGAGATCGTTTGAGAGTGGTATGGTATTACTGAAGACATAAAGAAGACGAGCCCCCAATCATCACCTCGATAACGATAAGGGCTTATTGGTCATTATCAGACAGGATAAAAGCGATCAGACTATGGCCTGGGATATTCAAGCAACTTCGGTTCGGCGGCGGCCTTTGTTTTTTGCTCGGTAAAGTGCCATATCTGCGGCCTTTAACCAGTCAATATGTTGACCCATTTCTGGTGAAATCTCCGCAATGCCGACGCTGACAAACACCGCCAGCTGCGGTGTTTGGTTCAGGAATTTCAGCGACAAACTCTCCCGAATACGATTCACGGCATCCAGCGCCTCTCCCGCGCTAGTCTGCGGTAAAATAACGGCAAATTCATCTCCGCCGAATCGCCCAATCACATCCGTTTCCCGAAAACCGGATGTCAGCTCACACGCCAACAGCAATATCGCCTGATCACCGACGTTATGCCCAAAGTTATCGTTAAAAGCTTTAAAATGGTCAATATCAAACAGGACTAACGTCGCCGTGCGTTTATAGCGCTGGCAACTGTCATACTCGTGTTTCAGCAGGCGTTCCCAGTGGTGACGGTTATAGAGGCTGGTCATTCCGTCATGAATACTGACTTCGATCAGCATACGTTTATGTTCCGCCAGTTTCAGTGCGGTGGTATAGGTGACATAACCGAGAAAAATCGGATAGATCAGCAACATCGGCAGACAGGCATAAAGTTGTAGCAGCGTCGTATCCAGCGAAACAGGTACGGCAAACAGCACAAGAACCAGCGCACAGGCGACGCACTGTAATACGATGCTCTGCACAAACAGCTTTATCCCACCGCCAGCCGTACAGTTCATCCCAACCATCGCCGCAATCAGGGCGCTGGGCAGAAGATTCACGCCCATAAACCCTATCCATATGCCGCCAAATGCCACATCAATCAATAAATTACGCTTCTCGCACTGCATCGGGTCGAGTGACCGCCGGGACAGCATGTAGGCAATGTGAGGCCAGATAAAGGTGTTAAGAAAAAGCAGCACCCACAATAGCGCCGGGATAGGCCGAGTAATCAGCACCGAGGAAATAAAGAGAGCGCACAGTATCGTACCGACAATCCGTGGAATATAGACTCGCTGGGAAAAGCGTAGCCCTGAGCGACGTACATCTACCGTCAAAAACATCGGCGGCGAGGCTGACATAACGACCCCCATGCGGTTCACTAACAAATAGCGAGAAAAAAGAACATTATGGCTGAAAGCATGTCAGCAACAGTGAGCAATTTTTGAATTTATTTTGTTACATAACGAAACGAACGGATGTCGTCAGGGTTGGAGAGAGTAGCACAGATATTAACGGTAGCTGGTCTTACCCGTGATTTTCATTCCGTATCGATGATTGCCGCTGGGTGTATCCGTCATGATAGCCCATGTTATTAAGCGGGAGAGGGTTGTAACCGATTAATATGAATGGTCAAAAACATGATCTCATCGGTGGTTAGCTGGCAGGCGTAATTTTTTTCCACATAGTCATACACCTTCATCGCACAGGCATAAGCTCGTGGCATCAGTTCGGTAATCCCTTGATAGATAGAATCGTCGCCGTGATTCACGGTTTCCCGATTTAGCAAACGCAGAGCGAAAAATTTCAGGTGCGTAATCAAGCGTTGATAATTAAGAGAATGTTCATCAAACGTGATGTGCAGATCGTATTTCAGAATGGTCAGAATATCTTTAATGATACCCGCGCTTTGCATCGTGCTCTGCATATCGCTGTTATTCGTCGCATTTGCCAAATGCAGCGCAATAAACCCCGCCTCATCCTCCGGTAAATCGATATCCAGTCTGGTGCGAATTAGTTCCAGTGCCTCTAACCCAACGGTAAATTCACCGCGATAGAACTGGCGAATATCCCACAGCATCAGGTTCTTGATCGTCTGCCCTTTTTTATGACGTTGAATAGCAAAGTTAATGTGGTCGCTTAAGGCCAGAAACAGCGTGTCCTGTACATCAAGTCGCAGCGTTTTTTGCGCCAGAGTAATGATCTGCTGCGTGACCGCCAGACAGTCGGGCGGAATGTCCGCCAACAATTGTGACAGCACATCCGCTATGCCGTCGCTTTTCTTCACGAACTGGCTTTCTATGCGCTGCGGGTCGATAGGGTCACCCACTTTCTTGCCAAAGCCGACACCTTTGCCAATTGCCACAATTTCCCGTTGGTCATCTGCCAGCACCAGAACGGCGTTATTGCTCAGTATTTTTTCAATGATCACCGCATCAGCCGTCCTGCCTTCCCTGCCGTTTTGCACTTTGGAAACTTATAGCATATTTGCGTTAACAAAAAAAACCTGATACGAACATGCCTTAATCGCATGCGTCGTATCAGGTTTCGCTCAGGCCTTCGCCCGATCACGTCCTTCTTATCGGGTTATATCTGCTAACCGCCCTAGACTCAAACCGAGGTCGGGCAATCTGTGATGAATATCACCGATAATGTCCTCGTCTGAGCAGCGGTGTCCCCTGCGCCAGCCCTCTCAGGCAGACTCACCGCTCGTGCCCATCATCGCGGTCGTGCACGCCATTGACATTGAGCCTCACGAGCTGTTTCAACAGCCTGAGCAGTTTCATTCCATTCGGCGACCCCAGCCCCGTGCAGGCATCCCATCCTTCAGAGGCGACAAATGCCCCATTATTTCCCCGCACGATATCCTTGCAGCTATTGCGATTACGGTACAGTAAGGGAGGAATAAACAGCGATGCCGAGTGGGTCAAAGCGAGCATACGCGCCAGCAATCCCGCCCACAGCGGTGCGACAACGCTGGTTCCCCCAACAACCCCTTCCCGTCCGTTTACTTCAATCAGATAGCCAGTTTCGGGGTCGGCATTGCCACTGACGTCAGGTACGCCGCGGTGTTGCAAGGGATGATGACCGCCATATTTATCGACCAGAGACATCCCTAGCTGCCAACCGGGCAACGCAAAATGCTGGCTAACGCCACCGCCCGTCGCGCTGCCGTCTCGGCTATGCCAAGTGGTTTCTTCCATCGATTTTTGCAAGCGAGTGCCACCACAGGCTAAAACGTAGGGGCTGGATGCAGGGAAATCGACGTGCAAACCATGGGGTTCACCATCCTGTGAGCCATGATCACCAGACGCCACACACACCGTAATCCCTAGCGCCGCGGCGGTCTGAAAGGCCTGGTTGTACACCTGTAATGCTTGCGCGGTCCATTCTGACTCGCTGCCCCCCCCCCAGCTAATCGAAATCACCGACGGCGCATTTTTCTCATCATGAATCGCCGCGTTAATCGCCTCTAAAAACCCAGCATCGGTATTCGGCGCAAAATACACCACCACTTTAGCGCCGGGTGCCAATGTACCCGCGATTTCGATATCCATCTGCACTTCGATATCAATCGGGTTCACCTCTTTGTCGTCATCTGACGAAGCAAGGGCATTCTTAGCGCCCCCCACACACATCGACGATCTGCGGCGGATTGACGCCCATTCGTTTAAAATAGTGTTCCAACTGCGGTAAGCAATATCCGCCCCCCAGTTCAATAATGCCAATACACTGCCCCGCTCCGTCATGCTCTGGGAAGTGGTAAAGCTCTGCCAGCTCGAGCGGCGTATAGCCCGACAGGCGCTTTGCCGTAGTAGAGAACGCGTCATTCATGCGCAGGTAACAGTTCGACGTAAGACGTTCATCAAGGCCTAATACGGCGATAACCACCCCCTGTAGGTATCCCGGCAGATAAATCCCCCGATCTCCCACGGAATGCCCCGCGTTTGTGGTCATATCGGGCTAAGCTCACGCGAAACGCCTGCTCCATTTGCTCCACCGTTCCCGTCAAGAAGACGGTACGGCTGGCAGCATGTTCACGCTCGACAGATAGTCGATAATGCCGTGCAAACGCACGGACATGCTCTAGATCGGCCTCATCAGCGCCGAATTTTCTGGCATAGCTGGCTCTCGATAGCGGTTTATTGGCGCTGATACCGCAAAATTGCGGATCGATGCTATCGTGCAGTTCGGTGTAATACTCATCATCTGGCGTCGTAAAACGTAACACCAGCATGACTCTGACCCTTTCGTTAACATCGCAGCGTTCGCGGTACACGGCGTCAGCGATATTTCCGCGTTCACTCCCTTTCAATAATTGGTAAGTCATCGTTTTTCTCTCCCACTCAGCTATTTGCCGTCTGGTTCAATTTGACTCAATGCCGCATAAATCTGGCGTTTGTCGTTCTGTGACAGATGCTCAACATTAATAGAAGAAAGAAATGTGTCCTCCTGCTGAGGCGCAAAATGCCCGCCACTCGCAAGATAACGTTTAATACTCACCAAGAGCTGGTCATCAATCGTGAGTAGCGTGGGTCTAACGGTGTCGTTCAGCGAAAGCGGCATCCAGTCGCTCTCCGGTATCGCAAGCCAATCCGCCATGTAACGATACTGAATCGCTTTGCTGGCATTCATTAATGAAGTAAAAAACAGCTGTGTACTCTGAAGGGATAAACCAACGGCAGCAGATTGCTCCCGCCCCTTACTCAAAATACGTTCCTCTTGTTTTAGATCTTCAACGGGCAGGTGTTGACGGGCCTTATACCCCGCAACGTCTTTCATCAACACCATCCTCTCCTGAATCAGTTGATAAATACCAAGAGGATTGTCCTGCGCTACGGCATAGAGAGGAACACACCAAACAGAGCTCATCATTAACGAGATAACAGCGGAAATAGGCAAATTCATCGGGTTGCACTCTTCTGTCAGCATTACCATGAAGGTCTATGGCTATACCCGTCATACTTCAAGTTACATGTACGTTGGCTGCGCTCACTCACCCGAATCACTTACTGAAGTAAGCTCATCGGGATTCCTTCCCTTGCCGCCTTCCTGAAACTCGAATTATTTAGGGTATATGTTTTTATTTCACCATTGCGGCAGGAGATAATAGGTTTCGCTATATGAATCTTCCATGACGAAACTATTTCAATCATTACCCTCAGGACACATTTCGTCTTAAAAATGCCCCGACTCGTCACGACAATCGTGATTAAGCTATTAAATTATCATTAATTTATCGCTAAAAACTTAGAAGCGTCATCCTAAGTACGGCATGATTAAGATACAAACGATAACCAAATGAAATAGTTCATTTCAGTTATCAAATAATTTTACTCCGCAAAGTAAACACGCACAAAAAAGCCCGTCACGGCACTCGGCGATGACGGGCTTGATTAACACCCTAAACGAATGGGGATCGATTAGTGTTCGGTGAGGCCATACAGTGAGCTGCGGCGCTGTAGCATCTGACCACCGTCACGCGTCAGCGGTACCCAACCGACCGCACCACGTTTCACCGTCGGTTCGGTGAACAGTAGATCAAACGGTATCGAGACGTAGAAGCCTTTGGTGAAACTCCCTTCCCCATATTCAGCGGCGCTGACGTTGGTCTTGGTCGCAAAGGCACCGGCAATAATTCCGCTGTCAAAGCGGCGAGACAGATCGAGAGTCACCCCTTTGTCCCCTGCCAGATAACGACCCACACTCACCTTCGCTACCGCACCTTCCACAAACGGCAGTTCCCAGTAGGCGGTCAGATGACCTGTCACCACATCGTAATCGGCCATCCTCATGATGTCGTTCCAGTCACGCTGTTTGGCATAGTTCACATCCAGCCCCAGCGCCCAGCTTTTACCAAACGGACGATACAGCACTTCAGATCCGACACCCGCATACATCATTTCCAGATAGCCGCCGTAGACCTGGGTATACCAGTCCTGTGCGAGATTATCCCTGCGAGTCAATTGCAGATTGGTCAATAACAGATCGGAAGAAGTAGTGTATTCACGCACCCAGGTTCTGACACGCGGCAGCGCAGCGCCATCCGCTGGTGGTGTTTTATAGTTGAACTTGTCGTAGTTATTCACCAGATTCAGTGTTGCCGTTCCGCCTACGCTCCAGTGATCGCTCAGACGGTAGTCCACGTTACCTTTCAATGCGACCTGATACATATAGAAGGATTCAGGGCCACCGAAAGACTGCGTCAGTGTCGGATCTAATGAATACGTCAGACGATCGGGTTCTGCGAGCAGCACCTGCTGACCGCGCACGTCAGATACCGGCTCTTTGCGATGCGTGACAGGTTCCGGTTGCCCCAGTGGAATAGCCGCCTGTTTAACCTGATGGAAAGGTTTGGCATCGACTTCCGTGCTGGCAATCGGTAAACGCTGGCTGCGCTGAACAATGTGGTACTCATCAATACTGCCCGGTACATGGTTTGCCAATACCGTAGCCGCACGCTGCGTAGCCTGTTCGCTATCACGATACTTTGTCTGCTCAGCAACAATGGTGACCTGCTTTTGGTCCGCGTAGATATCGGCGTCCTTAAAGCCGGCCTTATCGTTCAGCTCTTTCGAAACGAGCTGCCAGTTTGTGCCTTTGCCATCCTGTACCGGCGCATAGACGGGTGGAGCATCGTCTAAGTAGTTCGGCTTCAGATCGTTGAAATTAGTGCGTAGGGTAAAGCCCCACATCAGGGTATTGCCGCGCTGCCACGATAACGTGGTATCCAACACATCGCCGACGCGATAGACCGCACCGATGTTGAAAGGAGAATCGTGTTTCAGCTTCTGTGGCACACCATTGGATGACGTTCTTTCTGCACTGTAATCGTTGCCGTCATATTCAAGCTTTAAGCGCAGGGGATCCCAGGGTGTCTGATACTCAACGCCACCAAACAACGCGGCAGGACCATGGAAGAAGTTATCGACCTCAAATTCCCCACCGCCACCTGAAAAGCTGTCATTACGCTGGCAGAAGCTGGCTTTCAGCGAACAGGCAGGGTTTTTAATATTGCCACTTTCAGCCATATTGCCCCAGCCCATACCCAGCGTAAAATCAAAGGCCCCATACGCTTACTGGCCACCAGATATTCGCTATCAAACAGGCCTGTACCGGCAATATCACGCAATCCGACAGAAACATCCGGCATCCAGTAGCTTTCTTGCCACAAACGCGCTTTGACATCGAATGACTTATCTTTGTAGGTTTGGCTACCGCTGAAACTAGAATCAAAACTATAAGGACGAGTACGGATATCGGTATAACGCACCGTCGTTTCCAGCCAGTCAAAGAGCTGGAGCGATATGGAGTAGCGCCGATATTCTTCGTTGTCGCGGTAATTAAGGCTAAACTCGCCTGTTTTCGCCATACGCGCCGTAGGCATCTGCAACAGACCTGTACCACCGAAATCAGACTGTGATACCCCCACCGGCTGAAAGCGCAGATTCGGGTTTGTCGCAGTACGGTCGCTTTCGGTTTCAGCCGCCATCGCCTGTGCACTCAAGATGCTGCCAATCGCCAACGACAGACAGCCTAGTTTAACGTTTCTATTCTTTGTCATTCGAGTGGCGTCCGGTTAGCAAGGTAGTCAGCAAGTTGATCGTTGAGTGATAACATATCCTGTGGCAAAACTGAGGGATTAAAGCCAATAAAGAGCGTTTCGCCCGCGGCGGGTTCAACATGCTGGCGGTTCCACAGCGCCAGCGGCACTTTGCGCCACTTGCCATTTCCCGCAATCAGATAGCCATAACTGTTATCCGCTCCCGCGAGAAGTCGGCGTCCAGAGAGATAATTTTCGACCGACCATCCGGCACGCAGCGCCACTTTCCCCGATGTCTCCAGTTCTCCCACATCAGCGGAGGTATTCACCAGACCGATCAGCGACAGCTTGTCATCATGAGGCGCCACATACAGTGCATATTCTCCCACCAGAGGGCGATTATTTTCTACATAGACACGCACGCGGTCAGGATCCAGATCGGTGCGGATACGACCCGCAACGTTAATCGGGTTAATGGTCTTTCTCAGTAGCCAGGCGGAGATCGCCAGATCGCCATCGCCTGAATTACGCCAGCGCGTTTCCAGTTCAGCCAGCTTTTGCAGCAAGACATCCCCTTGCGCACGAACCTTCTCTGTCGTCGCAAAATCAGAAATAAACGCCGTTTGCCAGTTGATATTCTGTGGCCAGGGAACCTGTTCGTAAAATTTTTCAAGACGCGTGCCATCATCCAATTTGACGACGGCTATCGTCTGTTGAGGCGATTTCACAGTCAACTGCGCAGACGTCGCAACACCGGAAACCAGCAGCAACAAGGTAGCGATACGATTGAGTGCTAACATTGCAGCCCCTTATTGGACGTAGGGTTTTAATACGGTGAATTTGACCAATGCCATATCTGGCCCCATATACTGCTGGCTTTGAATGACATTTCCGTTAGTCGGATCGAGCCAATAGCTATTCGTATAAGATTCATTCAATGCGGGGACGGTCACCTGCTCATCAAAACGCAGCAGCTCACGCGGGATATCCAGAATTTTTACGGTTTCTTTGCCGCGAGCCTGAAAAACAGACGTGGTCGCGTACCCGCCCCGGAAGACCTGAGCCCATTCAACCCGGCTTTGCCATGTCATTGGCGTTGATGTCTTCAATAGGCCTAACGCCAGGGGATCGTGTTGCAGGTTATCCACATAGGTAATGTCTTCGCCGAAGCCCTGCGTTTTCACCAAACGACCATGTTGGGTCGATACCATATTTTTATCGGCCCCGATCCATTTCAACTGATTCTGCTCGGCGAAAGCGAGCACAACAAACGCCTGTGGCGCTTTACCCACTTTCAGATAGGCCGATGCATAGGGCGTATTGGCAACCTGTTTAGCCGTCACATGGGTGTCATCCTGGCCGAAAAATGCCAGCTTGAAGGTTTTCCCCACTTGATCCACATTTTGGGAACAGCCAGTCAGCACAATCGATAAAAGAGGTATGGCAATTAGCGCTCTCACCTTTGCCATTCGTTTTATTTTTGTCATGGAATGCAGTTCTCGTTGAACAGCGTAGCCCGGAAAAAGAAAGGCCACCGAAGTGGCCTTAGAATTAAAACGAAATTAACTACGAGTACCAGTAGTTGCCGTCGTTGTTCCCGCAGGAGAGCTGTCATCGTTGCTGGAAACAGCAACTGCAACAGCAACACCGATCGCAGCAGCAGCACCGACAGCAATCAGAGCAGTAGTACCAGCAGCAAAGCCAGCACCAGCGGCACCAGCAGCAGCAGCGCTGGTGGTCGTGGTGGTAGAGGTACCAGCAGCAGTGCTGCTAGAGACGCCATCAACAGCAAACGCGTTTGACGACATGGCCAGTACCGCAGCCAGCGTGATTAACGTTTTCTTCATTACGATTTCCTTTTTAACATGAAGTACTTCAGGGTGGGGTACCGTCGAAAAGACCATACCCCGTCCTTCATTTCAGCCAGCACAACAGCAAACCGATTTAGTTTTTGCGTCGTTACCGACCGTTACTGGGATCCTCCCAGTAATGAGTTACAGTTCAATGGCGATAAAACTATCAATGAGGAAATAACCCCTCTATGAGATAAAACCACCTCTGACAACCAACACCAGAAAACAAAACTACAACTCAATTTTTGCAACACCGTTAAAAATAGCAAGATCCCGATGTAATAAACAGCAATGATCTCAGTAAAAAAGCAGATTTCTTTAATGAAATTTACAGTATTCCAGAAAAAAAGTCATAGATATCTTAACGATATCGATCCACTGATTCATCAATACAAAAAACGCCAGATATTTCCTAATCTGGCGTTTTATTAACAAACGGCGCTATCTGAGCATAAGAAACGGCTATTCCAGCCACTCGGTATGGAATACGCCTTCTTTATCCGTACGCTTATAAGTATGTGCACCGAAATAGTCACGCTGAGCCTGAATCAGGTTAGCAGGCAACACGGCTGAACGGTAGCTGTCGTAATAAGCAATGGCCGCTGAGAAAGTTGGCGTCGGGATACCTTGCTGAACCGCGTAAGATACCACGTCGCGCAGCGCTTGCTGGTATTCGTCAGCCACTTTCTTGAAGTAAGGGGCCAACAGCAGGTTAGCGATATCTGCTTTCTGCTCGTACGCATCGGTGATTTTCTGCAGGAACTGTGCACGAATGATGCAGCCAGCACGGAAAATCTTGGCGATCTCACCGTAGTTCAGATCCCAGTTGTTCTCGTCTGATGCCGCTTTCAGCTGTGAGAAGCCTTGAGCATAAGAAACGATTTTACCTAGATACAGCGCACGGCGCACTTTCTCAACAAACTCGGCTTTATCACCGCCGAATGGCTGAGCCGTTGGGCCCGTCAGCACTTTAGAGGCCGCAACACGCTGATCTTTCAGTGAAGACAGGTAGCGGGCAAAAACGGATTCCGTGATCAGAGACAGCGGTTCACCTAGATCCAGAGAGCTTTGGCTGGTCCATTTACCGGTACCTTTGTTAGCTGCTTCATCCAGAATCACGTCAACCAGATAGTTACCGTCTTCATCTTTCTTCCTGAAGATATCTGCAGTGATCTCAATCAAATAGCTGCTTAGTTCGCCTTTGTTCCACTCAGAGAACGTCGCGGCAAGCTCGTCGTTGCCCAGATCCAGTGCCTGCTTAAGCAATGCATAAGCTTCAGCAATAAGCTGCATGTCGCCGTATTCAATGCCGTTATGCACCATCTTGACATAGTGGCCTGCGCCATCAGCACCAATATAGGTCACACAGGCTTCGCCGTCAGCACGCGCGGCAATCTGTTCCAGAATCGGCGCAACCAGCTCATACGCTTCTTTCTGACCACCCGGCATGATGGAAGGCCCTTTCAGCGCGCCTTCTTCCCCACCGGATACGCCAGTACCGATGAAGTTAAACCCTTCAGCGGACAGTTCGCGATTACGGCGAATCGTATCTTTATAGAAGGTGTTACCGCCATCGATCAGAATATCGCCCTTTTCCAGGTAAGGTTTCAGCGATTCAATCGTTTTATCGGTTGCTTCACCGGCCTTCACCATCAGCAGAATACGGCGTGGTTTTTCCAGGGATTCGACAAACTCTTCAACGGTGTAAGAAGGCACCAGTTTTTTACCCGGATTTTCCGCGATAACTTCATCAGTTTTATCGGAAGAACGGTTAAAGATGGAAACGCTATAGCCACGGCTCTCAATGTTCAGCGCCAGATTGCGCCCCATCACCGCCATACCGACAACGCCAATTTGCTGTTTGGACATTAAAGCAACTCCTGTCTGAAGGATAACCTGCCTGCAACGGCGACAACGTCTCGCGTTGCGACCTCGCAAGCAATTTAAAAACAGGCCGACATGGTAACTCAGCTTTGCGTGAGTGGGTAGTGATTGGTTTGATAGCGAAAGCTCACCCAATCGGAACGTATGGTGGGAAAAAGAAAAAGCCGCAGAACGATTCAACGATCTGCGGTTTTACAGCGAGTTATCACTCAATATTACTTTTTCAGCAGCGCCTTAATACTTTCTTTAAATTCGGCACCAAACTCAGGGTTGCGTAACCCATAAGACACAAATGCCTGCGCGTAACCCAACTTACGGCCACAGTTAAAGTTCTTTCCTGACATTTGCACAGCATCCACCTGCTGAGTCGCGATCATATCGGCAATCACATCCGTTAACTGAATACGTCCCCATGCACCAGGGAGCGCTTTATCCAGCAGTGGCCAGGCATCGGCAGTTAACACATAACGCCCTACTGCAGACAGGTCAGACCCTGTTTCAGACGGTGCCTCAGGTTTTTCAATCATAGAGGTAATCGCTGCGGCATCGCCGGGGTTCACCAGCGGTTTGTCACAATCGACGACAGAGTACTCTGGCAACACCTCATAAGGACGATGTTTAACCAGCACCTGACTACGCCCTGTTTCTTCAAAACGGGAGATCAACAGCGCCAGGTTTTCCTTCGTCTGATCGGCCGTACTTTCATCCAGCACCACATCCGGCAACACCACAACAAATGGACTATCGCCAATGATTGGGCGAGCACAGGAGACCGCATGCCCTAACCCCAGCGTTTCCCCCTGACGAACGTTCATGATCGTTACGCCTTTCGGGCAGATAGATTGAACTTCGGCCAGCAGTTGACGCTTTGCACGTTCTTCCAGCAGAGATTCAAGCTCAAACGAGGTATCGAAGTGGTTTTCAATCGCATTTTTCGACGCATGCGTCACCAGAACAATTTCTTTAATCCCCGCCCTCACACACTCGTTGACGATCTTCTCAATCACCGGGCGGTCAACCAGCGGCAACATTTCCTTAGGAATTGCCTTGGTCACTGGTAACAAATTCATCCCTAAACCTGCTACTGGGATAATCGCTTTTAATGATGTCATGGATTGACTCTCTTCAATCTGATGGTTTTTATCTAACTGTTTTGATCTGGCCGATCGTTTTCACCCAGCGAGGGTAATGCCATAACGCCACGCATGACACTAAGATTACACCCAATCAGCCATAAAGCGATCTCAGGTATCGACTTTTTCTGATACATCAGACAATTCTGGTGGAGCAGGGTGATATACTAAAGCGACTATTTAAAGACAACTTTTAATGAAATAAAGGTGGAGTTATTAATGAAAGGGATCGTGCTCGCAGGGGGAAGTGGCACTCGCTTATACCCGATTACTCGCGGAGTTTCTAAGCAGCTACTACCGATTTATGATAAACCGATGGTTTACTACCCGATTTCGGTTCTTATGCTCGCAGGCATACGTGAAATACTGATTATCACCACGCCTGAAGATATGCCAGCTTTTCAGCGTCTTTTAGGCGATGGTAGCCGTTTTGGTATTGAGCTGAGCTACGCGATTCAACCTAGCCCTGATGGATTGGCTCAAGCCTTTATCATCGGTGAAGAATTCATCAATGGGGAACGCTGCGCGCTGGTACTCGGTGATAATATTTATTTTGGTCAGAGCTTTGGTAAGAAACTCGAAGCCGTGGCAGCAAAAGAAGAAGGCGCAACAATCTTCGGCTATCAGGTTACTGATGCCGAGCGGTTTGGCGTCGTCGAATTCGATCAAGACTTCAAAGCATTATCTATTGAAGAAAAACCTACCGAACCTAAATCAAATTGGGCCGTTACCGGACTCTACTTCTACGATAAGAATATTGTAGAAATGGCGAAACAGGTCAAACCATCACACCGCGGTGAGTTAGAAATCACCACGCTGAATCAAATGTATCTAGAGCAAGGTAAGCTAGACGTTGAATTATTAGGACGTGGTTTCGCCTGGCTGGACACAGGTACGCATGACAGTCTGATTGAAGCATCACAATTTATTCATACCATTGAGAAGCGTCAGGGGCTGAAAGTTGCCTGCCTCGAAGAGATCGCATTTCGCAAAGGGTGGCTATCTAAACAGCAGGTTGCCGACGAAGCAAAAGTGATGATTAAAACGTCCTATGGGCAATATTTAAACCAACTCATCGCAGAAAAATAATATGCAAATTATTGATACTACTATTCACGGTGCAAAAATTATTCAGCCGAAAGTATTCGGCGATGCACGAGGTTTTTTTCTGGAAACGTTTGAGAAGAAACGCTATCAGAAGATGCTGAATATTGATGTAGACTTTGTTCAGGATAACCATTCCCGCTCAAGTAAAGGCGTATTACGCGGTCTGCATTTCCAGAAAACGAACCCACAAGGAAAGCTCGTCCGTGTTGTACACGGTGAGGTGTTTGATGTTGCCGTAGATATTCGTCAGAACTCCCCTTCCTACGGTGAATGGTGCGGTGTAACACTGTCGGAAGAAAACAAAACCCAGTTCTGGCTACCGCCCGGCTTAGCGCATGGTTTTGTTGTGCTCTCTGATATTGCCGATTTCGAATATAAATGTACGGATTATTATGATCCGAGCGATGAAGGCTGCCTGTTATGGAATGATCCTGCGATTGGCATTGAATGGCCAATATCAGCCCCGCTGTTATCCGAAAAAGATAAGTTAGGTAGGTTATTCAAGGATCTAGCAAAATGAAAATATTACTGACAGGTGCGAATGGGCAATTGGGTCGCTGTTTTCAGGATCGCTTACCAGCAGAATGGGAAATTTTGGCAACCGATACAGCTGAACTCGACATTACGGATCTAGAACATGTCGAGCAAACAGTAAAACAATTTAAGCCAGACGCCATCGTCAATGCTGCTGCGTACACCGCCGTAGACAAGGCGGAATCAGAACCTGAACTTGCAGAAAAGATCAACGCTACAGGCCCAGAGAATTTAGCCATTGTCGCCAGCAAGCAAGGTATTCGGTTAGTCCATGTTTCTACTGATTATGTCTTTGATGGGAATGCAACAGAGCCTTACCACGAAGACAGTGCAACAAATCCGCTAAGTGTTTATGGTAAAACCAAGCTGGCAGGTGAACAAGCGGTAGCAAAAATCTCCCCCGAGGCAATTATTGTTCGTACCGCCTGGGTATTTAGTGAATACGGCAATAATTTCGTGAAAACCATGCTACGGCTAGCTAAAGAACGAGATGCATTAAGTATCGTTGACGACCAGCGAGGCTGCCCAACTTATGCAGGAGATTTGGCACAGGCGATTATTTCCCTTCTGGAAAAAAATGCTGAAGGCGGAATTTATCACTACTGTGGTGATAAAGAGGTGAGTTGGTATGAATTTGCAAAAATTATATTTGAAATAGCCAAAGAACAAGGTATTATAAAAAAAATACCAAAGGTTATTTCGATCACTACAGAGCACTATCCAACCCCTGCACATAGACCTCAATATTCTTCACTAGCATGCGAAAAAATCAGAAAAATAGCAATCACTCCTTCTAATTGGTTAAAATCACTTACGGTTATCTAAACACAGCATCGACTATTTACAATAGGTAACAAAACTGCCAAATTGATAATCGGAAAAATGGTATCTGAACAAAACCCATAGTAGAGAATGATTAAAGAACATACTGAAAATTCATCGATATGTTCTTTTATTGCTAACTCAAAACCACGTCCTGTGGGCGTGGTCATCAGTATATTTTGGCTCTGCCTTATTGTCTTTTGATTTAAGTTTAACAGGACTGGCAGAGACTTTTTTTAGGGATTTTAGTACGCCCCTCTGGGGCGCATTCAATGCCACCTGCTACGCAGGTGGATTTTTACTCAGTACTAAATTAAGCGATAAAAAAAATTGGCGCAGGGCGCAGATGGTGGAAACTTAGAGCATATAATTAGATACGCGAAAAATATACAATCGCTTTCAAGAGTTCTACTTTTTAGGAAAGACGTATGAATCATAGTTGTGTTTATGCAGTGCATCGAGTTACTTTATAGAATATAGAGTCTATTATTGCGGTAGGTTCTAAACCAACCTTACAGGGAAATATTTACTACATTTATGTAGTGCATGTTCTACTTATATGACGTTGGGATCATCTTAAATAAATAGGGTATCCTTTTATTGGTTTTTTAACGAATTTTAATTAAAAGCGCCAAGATGAACGAAAAAAATAATTTTGATATAGTACGGCTATCACTCGCATTTACTGTAATGTTGGTCCACGCAGCACAACTTACGAAAAATAGTGACATCCAATTTTTATCAGACTATCTAAACAGTGATTTTGCTGTAAAAGGATTTTTTACAATAAGTGGATTTCTTATTGCAAAAAGTTATTTAAGAAGTGAATCAATCACATCTTATTTTATTAAAAGAGCACAAAGAATACTTCCCGCCTATATTTTTGTCATTATCATGTGCTTTTTCATTGGAATGTGTTTGACAACGTTACCAATAATGAATTTCTTACAAAGAGAAGAGAGTTTTAAATATCTGATAGCTAATCTTTCATTTCTGAATTTTATCCAACCAAATCTTCCTGGAGTATTTAGTAACAATCCCCTACAAGCGATGGATGGTTCACTATGGACAATTAAGGCAGAAGTTGGACTCTATATCTTATTACCATTTACACTGACTCTAATGAAGAAGAACCCTCTGAAGGTATGGGGGATGATTTTTATCATTTCATGTGTTTGGTTCTTCTACTTCACTTCAATATACAGTGGACCGAAAGCAGAAACTCTAGCCAAGCAATTTATTTATCTTTCTCCTTACTTTTTCTTTGGCAGTCTTTTGGCTATACATAAAACAACCTTTGATCGCCTGAAGGATATTACTATTGTCTCATTAGTTATTTTTCTATTGTTTAAAAACACAGGTTATGCATTTATTTTTGAACCTGTAGCATTCTCATCAATAGTAATTATATTCTGCACCAATCTGTGTAAAGAAATAAAAATCAGCAAATACGGAGATCTTTCTTATGGAATATATCTCTATCACTTTCCAATTATTCAGGTTTTACAACACTACAATGTGTTTGATATTAACGCATCCCTAGGGCTATCAGCAACCATTTTAATTACTATATCAATGGCTTACATCTCTTGGCATCACCTAGAGAGTCGTTTCCTAAAGCGCATGCAGCGCCCCCAAGCATCAGCGATGCCATCCACCACTGCACGTGATTGAGTAACGGTAAATATAATAGATCATTATTTATAGAATGCCAGTCAGTTAAAAACTGGCTGGCTGTTTTATGTGCTTTTATAAGAACTTATCCTAATAGAATTTTATTCCAGACAATAATGCCACAGGAAAAATGCAGCATCGCCTCATAGTTTTCGACTTTTTTCTCCCAACGAGTCTGAAGCCGATGGAAGCGATTCATCCAACTGTGCGTTCGCCCTATAACCTACAGACGGGCTTTGTAATTCATATTATCTTTGCCTAGAATCGAATTCTTTCTTACGTGATGGGATAGTTGTCACGGATAAAGGCGTACCTCAGTCGGACTGCTTTGCGAAGTACGCCGCGGCTTTTTTTAATATGTCCCGTTCGTCAGTAACCCGCTTCAGCTCCTTCTGGAGTCGGCGGATCTCGGCCTGAGCATCTGACTGCTCTTTGTTGGTGGAAGAGTCCGGCCCGTACTTCTTTATCCAGGCATAAAGACTGTGGGTAGTGATATCGAGATGTGTTGCAACACTGGAAACAGAATGGCCACGCTCAACAACCTGTTTGACTGCTTCAATTTTAAACTCTTCAGGATAACGCTTACTGCTCATGTGCACCTCTCTTTAAGCCATTTTAAATGACTCTGAGGTGTCTGTTAAACCCGTGGCGATTCAGTCTCAGCCCGGAACAGTTTGAAAAACAGAACCTTACTTAGGGCTTTGTTCACATTACGTGGGTAGGTTCAAACTTCTTCTTTGATTAAAAAACCTTGTAGTCAAGATCAATAATTCGGCGGACAAAAAAACACACTTAGCACTTTAATATTACATAATTTATAAATTTTTCAGATATCCCCCAATCTCGCATCCTCTTTAAAAAACACTAGTTAACTCCGAAGAATTTATTTAAATTCAACATCCTCTAATGCTTGCAATGTGATTTCTAGCAGAAAAAAAATAACTTACCATATACAGAAACTCACTCTTGCATAGAATTAATATTTTTATTTTATTTTATTTTATTAAAGGTTTTTATAGATAAACGCCGAAAAAACTTTAACAATGAGAACACGAATAAAAGTAAGAATTTATTTTTTGATATTTTCTTATCACAAACCAATGAAATATAATTACTTAATTCCCCAATTTCCATTTTTAATAAATTAGAAGCTAAACCATTTGAAGAAAAAGCATGCTTACCACCACCATAAATTATTGACACCTTGGAATCTATTGCACATTTCCCTTGGTAGCAAATATTATAAAAAAGTAAGGCATCCTCAGAGTACCTCATTCCATTTTTAAAACCACCAACGTCAAAAAAGACATTTCTTTTCATTAATACAGTGGATGGCTGAAAGTAATTCTTAAATATTATTTTTTCAAAATCAACACAATAAAAAGAATCAATTATTTTTTTTAAACCATCAAAATTTGCATTTAACCCATCAAAATTCGAACCACATAATACATAATCAGGATTACTACGCATGAAATCCACTTGTCGCCTTAATTTACCGGGCATCCATATATCATCCGAATCAAGAAAAGCTATATAGTCACCGCTAGATAATTTAACCCCATTATTTCTTGCTGTTGCCACACCATAATTTTCCTGATCAATAATTTGAATATCATAGATATCATACTCATTTTTAAAATAATTTATTTTATTAACTGTAAAATCAGATGAACCATCATTTATTATAATAATCTCTATCTCATCGCTAGAAAAACCTTGATTTAAAATTGATTTTAGCGAATCAATGATTGTTTTTTCTGAGTTAAAAGCAGGAACAACTACGCTTATTTTCATATTTAACAATTAAGTAAATTAACCCATTTAGGCATGATTTCATCTGTAGAATATTTCTTTGCTGTTTCTACTGCGCTTTTCATTATATGATATAAATTATCGTAATTATTAATGACCTCTTCACATTTCTCCTCAAGTTTTAATACATTCCCATTCTCAACAAGAAATCCATTTACTCTATCCTGAATCAATTCACCTGGTCCCGTTGGACAATCGTAACTAATGACAATACAGCCTTGGGACATTGCTTCAAGGATAACCATCGAAAAACTTTCGCGATAAGAAGTAACAACTAATATCTTAGCATTTCTCATATGTTCAAAAACATTATCGCTTCGACCTGCTAGTATCTCAAACCTTTGCAAATTAATAATATTTTCTTCTTCTTCTCCACACCCGTATAGTTTGCAATTTTTAACAATTCCTTTTGAAATAAGAGAATTAGATAATTTTATAAAATGTTCGAACCGTTTTATAACATTTAATCGACCCACTGCAATAATATCTATTTCTCGATCTTTCCATCTTTTTTCTGGCAAGTATTTAGGATATATTAAAATATTAGGTAACACATTAACGCATTTGTGCCACCTAGCATAAAAAGCATGATCTTTTTGTGTCAACGCAAGAACATTATTAACTCTACCATAGCAGAGCCTTCTAATACCTCGTATCAACTTTCTATGTGCAAAATAATCAGCATGTTGATGTGATATCAATACATTTTTTTTCTTTAAAAGAAAAAAAATAAACGCTAACATAATCGATATTCTATCATATGTGGATATTACAGTTATTCTATCATTCAAATTTTTACTATATTCATATAATGCCCAAAAATCACCTTTATTGTTTTTATCTATTATTACGGGGGAGAACGCAGACGATAGAGGCTTTCCCTTATTTGAAGGTCTGAGAGATAGTAGTTCAACATTCAAACCATATTCAGTAAAAGATTGCATTAATGAAAATGATGCTCTTTCGATTCCACCAACATCGAAAGCATTAAGTAATATCAAATGAGTTTTGGGATTCATAAATACTTATTTTCCAAGTCGAGAAGAGTTTTCCAGAAATTTTTTTTAGATGGATTTTTGAAGAAAAAAATCATCCTCAAGTAAGCGTTTATAAAAAAAAGAACCTTGCAAGTTATTCGTTCTATTTTAGAAAGATTTTTTTTGTAATACATTGATTTACTTTTAAAACCACGTTCTAGTGTTTTTATTTTTATACCCTCAGAACCACCTTCCAAATGAATAGCTCGGACAAACGGTGATGAGATTATATTTGAGCCTATTTTTTTTGCTCTTAAAAATAAATCGGTCTCTTCATAATACATAAAATAATCAGGATCAAATCCATTAATTTTTCTGAATGTATCCCTTGAAAGAAAAAAACAGGCTCCGGATACAGGCCCATCAATAATAATGTTTTTGTTTTTTTTATTAGCAAACATGTATGAAGATGGAAGAATGAGAGCAATCAAATTCAACAGTTCCAATTTAACACCAGGAAATGCTCTACAGAATGAAGTATTGGGCTTTAGATCTACATCATATAAACTAGCGCCGATAATATCATTTTTTTTGTAAGAGAGTATAACTTTTTTAAACTCTGTACAAATGTCATTTAGCAAAATCACATCAGAATTTAGGAACAGTAAAAACTCACCACTTGCATATAAAGCACCTATGTTATTAGCTTTGCCAAAACCTAAGTTCTCACCACTCTGAATAAAAGTTACGGATGGATATTTTTTCTTAATTACAAACTCACTACCGTCAGAAGATGAATTATCAACAACAATAATTTCATATATATTTTCATCACAAATATCGATTATAGAATCAATTGTTTGAATTGTCAGAGCCAATGTATTAAAACTTACAATTATTATACTTACATCTGGTTTTTTCATATTACAAGATCTATTAGTGGTGGAATATTTAGCAGTTGATAATATGCACTATAATTTGATAAGAAAAAGATATAATAAAAAATAACAAAAAGAGAAGTAAGAAAATATTTTCTCTTATTTCTATTAATTTCCAAAAATAACATCATTAAAAGAGGATATGTAATAAACTCAATTTTTAACAAAATCCTTCTATGCATGTCTGGGAAAGATGCAAACATAGATGCTGCAATAACTATTAATATGATAAATTTTATTACTCTATACGATCGGCTATCATACTCAGAACGGCCAAGCAAAAACAAAGAAAATAACAGTATAATAATATACCTTACAATTACTGTTTTTGAAGAAGACAAATCACGCGAATAAAAAACAAGCAAGGAATTTATTTTCTCACCAAAAAATGGAAGGGACAGCAAGAAATCTTTAATTATAAATGACAATAAAAAAACAGAAGTAAATGCAATTAAAACTCTTGTGTTATTTATATTTAATTTCATCAAAAAAGGAATAAATAAAAAAATGAAAGCTCCTTTATGGAAAAGTATTGCAACAACAATAAAAATCAAATATTTTACATATTGACTTTTAATCAAAAACACGAGAGAAACCAGGACAATTGCCGTCGATATACCATCTCTTACAGTTTCAAATGTCATGTAATAGTATGGAAAAAAAGCCAATGAAGATGCAATAGCAAATATAGCAGCTTTTATTTCAGCATTGAGAATTTTAGATATTTTCAACAATGAATAAATATATATCGATGTTGTTAATAATGAAACAAAAAATATATACTCAGTAAACCCCAAACCAATAGACAAAGAAAATTCAGTTAATCTACTAAATAAATACTCAAATCTGTCATTCTCAAATACATTTGTATAATACTCATAATAGTTTTCAGTATCGCCATAATGCACTGTCCTTAACACAGGAAAAATGCATAATAGAGCAAATAAAATCGATATGTATATATATGATATTTTTTTTACATCAACTAATGACAACATCATCAATGAAAAAAATAAGACCATATTTATTATGGTAATGAGTTGAAGTTTTTCGTTCATTTTTAATAAAAGTAATTAACTCTTTTAGGACGTAAACCAAATTTATCCAATAGAACAATTGAATAATGAATAATTATTTCTTTTATTGAGTGATTAGGTTTAACCATATTTAGTCTAATATCAGAAAAATATTCCAGATACTCTATTTTGTATATGGTTCTACATGTTGACAACCATGGTTTATCACCAGAAAAATGTAATATAACTGGATAATGAGAGTTATACTTATTATAGTCAGACATCATTTGATCATGAGTATAATATAAACTTTGATATGGAGTTAAAAAATTCCATCTGTAATGCAATTTTTTCCATTTATTAGCCAATATAACATTAAGTGCATCCTGGTCTGGATGCGTTATTAAATGATTACTATTATTTATAAATGATATACACTTTTTCGTTAACTGATACTCTCTACAATATATCAAATTGAAAAGTAACACACCAGAGTTGAAATATCCATATTCTGGGTTGCATCCAATATCAGTAATCATCGGGGCAATAGGACTGAGAACATCTTCAACAGCAGCAACTGCATAGTCACTTAAATCAGTATCAAATAGCTCATCTAAAGCCCCTCTAATTAAAATATCACAATCGCAGTATAAGGCTTTATCAATATCACTCCCCAACAACACAGGTATTAATAATCGATAATAAATAGCTTTTGGCCATTTTGATGATGTAGGCATACCGTTAAATATCGATGAATCAACATCATAAAACTTAATTTGAGCAGTATCGCTTAAAAAACTTTTCAAAAAGCGTTCGCCGTCTCCATCAATGTCATGAGATAATATGTGAAAAAACACATTATCATTATATTTACATGTTGAAATAATGAAAATTGCACAATATTTTATATAATTTCTGTCTATATTAAGGATGATATTTTTAATCATTGATTGTTTTCCGTAAAAATGATAATGATTCCGCTCTTCGCATTTTTAATTTTTCGTTTAAAGCTTGATAATTAATTTCTCTGTACTGATCATAATTGAAATCAGATGAAACAACTAAATTATTTTCTATTCCTAACAAATTAAACAATGATTCAGTACGATTATTCACGCCATTTTTCACTTTTAGCGCTACAAATTGAACTCCAAAAATTATCGAAAACGCACAACCATGATATGAAGTAGTTAACACAAAACTAGCTTTACTAAATAGATCTATGAACTCATCAGGAGATGTATCACTAAGTGTATTTTCCCCATAGCGCCAACTACTAGAAGTAGTTATTGTTATGACTTTTAAATTTAATTTATGGGCAATGTCATTAGCAATTCTAATTGTATTTTCATCTTTGTAGTTTTCATAAACTAGCAAATATGGTTCATTAATATTTTTTTCTTTTGCAATTTCCCTCCACTCGCTCGGCGTTAGTAGCAAGGTTGGGTCAAGATTTTGGGTTGCAATAGTACTCTGCGCTCTTTTATTAACCCAAGTAGCCAGAGAACTTTCTCTTACACCAACATTTCTCAATGTTCTAATTTTTTTTAAAATGGAGGTCTCTTCAATTGGTGACAAGTTTAGGGATTCCGCGCTTGCCGCATACGAAAAGCAATACGCGTTATTACTCTCTGGAAGAATCCCATAACATATATCATCGACACCTCCTGTAATCTTAGGATTCCATATTTGGTCACTGCCTACTATAATATGAGTTAGCGAACATACTTCACTACTGTCCCAATCATAAAGATAGTTTTCAATAAATAAATCAAAACCTTTATATCTCTTATTTCTTCTTTTATAATCAAGGGCATAACCAATATATCTTTTTATTTTATATATCCCCTTGTCATTGTATGTAGGATACTTACAGTATTTTTCTTTTAACCATTGTGGATTGTAATTATAAAATTTAACTATGCCTCCCATATTAGACACAATTTTTTTTAAAGCATATGCTTGCAGAACGGCACCGTAATTATGGGCTTTATGAAAAGTAACAATCCCGATTTTCTTTTCCATTAAACTATCTCATGTATGATTTAATATTTATATATATATATTTTCTTTCTGTAGCTTCAAGACAGAAAATATAAATAAAAATAATAACAATTAACGCCGATAAAACTGTATTTATCAATACAGTTAGTATGGTTGAGTTTATCACGAAAAATTTAGACACGGCTGTTGATATTATTAGCGTTGTTACAAATACAGATAACACCCTAAATACGACATGTGTTAAGTAACGTAACTTTTTTACATCTACTTTTCTTGCTAACATATACAGTCGTGCAAATAAATTTACAGCAGACAATAGAATAAGGACATACATAGTCATATATGCACTGAAATCATTTTTTAATACAATGTAACAAAGTGGAAGTGACATTATATTTATAAATCCTACAAGTAATTGGTACGACTTTATATTACCATTTGCAAGCATCAAACTAATGAGCGGATATGAAAAACTATCGACCATAAGGTTTATTAATGCTAAATATGCAAAAAATCGTGTATATTTAGGAACATCAATTAACCATAAATTTAGAACTGAATCTAAACTAATAAGTAATGGGACAATCAAGAGCATCATAAAACAGGCTGTTAGCCTTGCTGACTTTTCCATTAGAGAGTATGAAGATGCAACTTCATTTGATGCGTATAACTTTGTGATTCTAGGATTAACAGCAAGCATTGTGTTATTTAAGATAAGTGATAGAGATGATATTATTTGGAATGCGATCCCCCTAGCTGTATTCATGGATGGGCCACTAAATACATTAATGAGTATATTAACACCTTGCTCTTTGATGATATTAGCAAACACACCTATTGCATTCCACCCTGAAAAACCACCTATTTTCTTTAATAACATCATATTGAACTTCGGATATACTCTAACTTCCTTGTATCGCATTGAACAATATAAAATATAGATGGATAGTATAATTAAACTTATAAGAAGTTGTAATATAGCATAAATGAGAAGTTTATCATGATTTATATTAATCAATGGCACAAGCATCAATAATTTTATAAATGTGTCTACAATGCCAAGGAAACTATATATTTTCATATTTTCATAAGCAATCAAAATTGATGAGTATGGTATTATCATTAAATTTGATATAAATATTGCCATGGTGATAATAAAGACATATTTAGAGGTAAGCAATTTATCTTTCGGGATATTAAGTATATTATTAATAATGTAATCACCGCACGAAAGCCCTATAATTAGGACAATGCCAGATAAAAGTAGATGGATCATTAACGCTGTCGAGAAAAGTTCACTAATATTATTATCAATCCCCATTTGGAAATTAAAGAATCGGCTAACAGAGGATGATAAAGAACCTGTGAATATTGTCATCAAGGCAATAATACCACCAACAACATTATATATGCCAAAGTCAGTTGCGCCTAACTCTTGTAAAACAACTCTACTAATATACAAGCCACTTAAAACAGTAATAAAAAGCCTAAATAACAAGTACAGTGTATTCCTTATAATTAGCTTATTATCAGTCACATCTTTTCCCTGTTTCTATATATATTAGTTTTTCTTTCACATCATTTTCGTTAACATTACGCCAGTTGATAACAGAATCAATAATTATCTCATTCTCAATTCTTATTTTTCCTGCAAGAATAGATTTTAATTTATATATATAATTAATTAATTCATAACTATTTCCATCCTTAATCGCAAACATGTTTATATGCTTAATTGAATATATTTTTTCAAATTCATCCAAATTGAATATTTTAGATATTATTCTATTTGCCAAGATACGATTCGGCGATTTCCTATTTTTCAGCCGCATTAATTTATTATGAAATAGTTTATTTGTTAGCTTGTAGCATATTTTAAACTTGATGTTAATGTCCGAGAAATCATCATAGATACATCTATCGGTGGTAAAAATACTCCCGGCATTTGGAAGGACAAATTCTTGGTAGGAATGACGTGCTATATGATATGTTTCAATCTCTTTATAATATTCAACATCTGATATCTCTGATCTCACTGAGATATCAAATATGATTTCTAGTATAATTACCTTCTTATTTTCCCTAAAAAAAGAATTTCTTGGAGAGAACAAGCAGTCATTACGTGATATTAACTGAACAATTCCATTTTGATCTAAAACTTTAACGCTAATTAACTTATCAGATATAGTATAACCATAGGCGCCAGCATTCATCACAATAGCACCACCGATACTACCAGGTATACCTTCTAAACCTGAATAGCCCTCAATTTTTTTGGAGTATAATATTCTTAAAAAACTACTTAAATTTACACCAGGTTCAACAATCGCTTTATATGCGTCAATTTGAATCTGATCTAATAGCTTAGTTGATATTATTACACCATAAACTATTTCATCTAAAAAAATAAGATTAGATGTTTCACCGATCAATTTATATTCTATATTTTCATATTTCAAATGCGAGATTAATGATATTAATTTACTCTGTGAATCAGGTGTTATATAAAATTTAGCTTCCCCTCCAACTTTACAGTAAGAATGGTAGCTCATTTTGTAGTCTTCTTTAAATGATATATTTTCTTTTTGTAAGAATTCGTATAATTTTTTGAACATTATTATTTAACCATAATGATATTATTTAGCTATGTTAATACACGATTTAGGTTTAGTCATACTTACTTTAGTGAGTAAAAAACGACTTATACTTAATATATGCCAGGCAAAATGTTTAGATATGATTTTTCTATTTTCATGCTTCGCAAAATGATAACCAATTATTTGTGGATAATAAATGACAGGCTCTTGCAGCAAATGATTGCTTCGGTAACATATATCAATATCTTCACAATACATAAAATATTTTTGATCAAATCCTTTCAAATTAGCATAGTGAGAAACAGTAAATGCAAGAAAAGAACCTGCAGCCCAATCGACTGCTATTGGATAATATTTATTAAGCGTATTTTTGTCAATTATATATGACGAATTATATCCTAAGAAAGAAAGTATGAACTTCTTTAGCGTGGGGAAATGTCTAATTGAATTATCATATTTTTTTTGTTCTTTATCCTTGAACAAATTAATCGCTGATATTTTGGCGCCATCCTTTTTCATATATTCTGCTAGTTCTGCTATTTTATCTACACTGATATCAACGTCAGGATTCAAAACAATAAATATATCACTTTCTTTTATTTTAAATTTTTCCAAACAGTAGTTAAAAATAATATTATTATTATGACCAAACCCGCATGAGTATTGCTCATTTATCCAGTGAAAATTTTCATGTGCTTGTAATACACTAAAATCATCCCCCTTAATATTACTTTTTAGTATTACTTTGTATTCTTTACACAACTCATGGAGGCAATTTATTTCATTTATTATTTTCTCATGCCCATGAGAAACCACAGCGATATATATGCTCATTTTAGTTCTTTACTCTTATTAAAGTGAACCTAGCTGTTCTTTTAAATAGATTACAATAGGGGTATGAATACCATAAAAGATAGCTCAGTTTTTCAAGATAAGCGCACAGCTACTGCACAAAAAATACGCATGCATCTTTACCACGTTAGTATAGCTTTGTGAGGAATTATTTTTGATTTGAGATAAAACATTGTTCTTTTAGCTAATTGTTTAGCTACGGATAGTTATTACCCTAATGCCACTTTAAATAGTGGTATTATCAATATATTGATAATACCACTACATCAGTAATTATTTTTCAGACTTATACTCATAGGCATAATAATGATAATTACCATACCCATAATAACTCGCCGCACGTTTGACAATGGCGTTAAGGATTACACCTTTAATTTCTGCACCATTTTGCTCAAAGCGGCGAATACTCACTTCAATCTCTTTCAGAGTGTTCATCTCAAAGCGCGCAACAAGAAGCGAGGTGCCAGCATGGCGGCTAATAATCGCTGCATCTGTCACTGCCAGAATCGGTGGCGTATCTAACAGCACCAAATCATACTGTTCTCCAGCCCACTTGATAAATTCAGCAAAACGGCTATGCATTAATAATTCAGAAGGGTTCGGCGGTACCTGCCCACGGGGAATAAAGTTCATATTCTCCACGGCAGTTTTACGCACACTTTTCGTTGCTTCACACTGCCCAGACAAAATGTCCGATAAACCATCCGTGCCATGAGTGCCCATCAATTCGTGCGCATAACCTTTGCGCATATCACAGTCAACGATCAACACTCGCTGCCCTGACTGTGCAATCACCGCCCCCAAGTTAGCGCTGACAAACGTTTTACCGATTGCCGGGCTAGCACCGGAAATCATCAGTACGTTATTTTTCGCTTCCATCATGGCGAAGTGCAGGCTGGTACGCAGGCTTCTAATGGCCTCAATCGCCAGATCCGCCGGGTTGCCTACTGCCAGCAGCTCCGTAGAACGAGTATTGCCCTTTTTGCCTTTTCCTAATAAAGCTCGATCTTTCTTCTGCTGCCATTCAGATAAAGGAACACTGGCATAAACATTAATGCCTAGCTCTTCCAACTGTTCAGGACTTTCAATCCCTTTATGCAACATGGTTTTTAATACCACAAATGCCGTCGATGCTATCCCACCCAAAATCATTGCCAGAAGCACAATCAACACTTTTTTCGGTTTTACTGGACCGAGCTGAATCACCGCATTGTCGACGATACGTACGTTACCGACCGTGCTGGCCTTGTTAATGCTAAGCTCTTGCTGTTTGTTCAACAGTTGCATGTAAACTTCTTGCCCTGCCTGCACATCCCGCGTGAAACGTAAGATCTCCTGCTGCGTTTTCGGCATTGCCCCTATACGCTTATTAAGTTTATCGCGTTCCTGCTCCAGCGTTTTACGCTTTTCCATCAAGGCGCGGTAGGCAGGGTGCTCGCGAGTATAGAGCTTTGAAATTTCCGCTTCTTTAAACGTTAGTTCATTCAACTGCGCTTCAACTGCGACGGTCGTATCCAGTACCGCCTTTGCTTCTAAGGAAAGATCGACCGACTCATTCTGTTGGCGGAACTGATTGAGTTTGTTTTCGGCCTCATTAAGTGAGCCGCGTACATTAGGCAACTGCTCTTTTAAGAACTCCAAGCTCTTGCCTGCTTCTTCCGATTTACGCTCTACGTTCTGTTGCAGATAATTTTGGCTAATGCTGCTTAATATCTTAGCGGTAAGCACCGGATCTTCGCCTTCCAAGCTAAGCGCTAATACGCCCGTGTCTTTCCCTTTATCTGCCACGCTGAAATTATCTAGCAAACCATTAATCGCCGTTAACTGATTCAGCTTTTGAATACGAAAAATAGTACCCGGCTCAGCTTCAATATCACTGACTAATAATGTAATGCCATTATAATTTTCTAACTGGCCTACGCTGCCAGTAAATTTCACAGTGTCACCCGCTTCCACAGCATATTGCTGGTTAGCTAACACCTCCAGCGACAGGGTTTCATCCTGCCAGGATGCTGGTACATCAAGACGGGATACGGCTATTTTTCTGGGTTCATTACCCGCCAACCGCGCAATACCTTTACCCACTAGCGGGAAATATTTTTGCTGAACGCTGATATCCAGCGCTAAATCGCTCACCGTTTTGCCAATGACCATGCGGGATTTAATCAGTTCAATTTCCGCAGCCGATTGCGGCTTGGCATCAGGCAACATACTGGAAATATCATTCAGCAGCGAATTCCCCTGATTCTGCTCTACCTGAATCAACGCATCGGCTTTATAAATCGGCGTGGCTAACATGGCATACATAATGCCTAAAACGGTAAACACCGCCGTCACACCAATAATTAACCAGCGGTTATCCAGCAATGTCCCTAATAAACGCCCTAAATCGATCTCATCTGAATTTGCTTCAGATACTTTTACTGAGGTTTTCTCTGTCATCGGATTCTCTGATGATTAACGATTTAATGCCTGTGCCCATTTTTGCGCAGACTGCTCAAGTTGTGAGTAAACGAATTCAAATGCTTCGCGGCTTTTACGATAAGGATCGGCAATTTCCTGCTGATTCAACCAATGCCCAAAGAGCATAGTCTTACCTCGCACCTCTGGCGCGATACGGCTCACCCCATCAATATGGCCTTTCTCCATCACCAAGATCAGATCGTACTGGCGACATAAGGCAGAGGTTAATTGTTGAGCCTCATGCCCTTCAAGCGAAAGATGGTGCTGAATGGCCACGTCGGTTGCCATTGCATCGGCAGGCTTCCCGACCAGTGCGCCTAACCCAGCGGACGCAATTTTTTTCGTTGGCAAAGCTTGCGTTAACAGCCGCTCCCCAGTTGGCGAACGGCAGATATTACCCACGCACACTACCAAGATTGAATCAAACATAATGTTCTCTACGGCCAGTTACGAATCCGTAACGTTCCCTCTGTTAATTCGTTAAAGCCGGAAATGGTTGGTACAAGCTGTCCAATCACGCGGTTCCAGCGAACAATCGGCGCGGTGGTGACATACACGATGTCATACGGTTGTAACTGAAACTCGGTGCCCATCACCATCGCGGTAGCATCTTTGGCATTAAGCTGATAGATATCTGCCAGCTTAGGGCCTTGTGTGCCGCGTAACGAGCGAATCACAAAGATCCCTGTGGCATCAGAAAAGGTTTGATCCATCCCTTCTGCATTACCCAGCGCTTCCGTCAGCGTCATACCACTGCGGTCCATTTTGAGGGTACTTTGCTTTTTCACTTCCCCCATCACAAAGACTTTCAGATCGTCATTACGGGGAATGTAGAGAATATCACCAGGGTAAAGCAGATGGTTTTGTGAAAGGTCACCGTTTTGCATCAGCGCTTGAAGGGAGAGTCGTTGTTCTTTGCCATTGTGGGTTAGCACAATATTACGCCAGTCGGCGTTTTCCGTCAGCCCACCCGCTTTGTTAATTGCGTCCAGAACGGTCAGTGGCACGTTAGTAATCGGCTGTTGGCCGGATGTCGCCACTTCACCCGTCACGTAGGCTTTCTGTGAGCGGAAGGCCGCAATGCTGACGTCTACCTGCGGGGACTCTATATATTGCGCTAAACGCCCCATTATTTGATCGCGAACTTCAGTAACCGTTTTACCCGCAACGCTCACTTTACCAATGTAAGGATAAAAAATCGTACCATCGGAATGTACCCAGTTACCGGTATCCGCTGCAGTCCGGTACGTCCCTGCTGGCGTTGTCAATTCAGGGTGATCCCACACCGTGACCATGATGACATCCCCAATACCGATGCGGTATTCATACCCCTGCAATTCCTTTTCCAAAGCAGGGTTAGCTTGCGCTATTAGTGGTTTAGGTCGCATCTTCTCCACTAAATAAGGGGTTAGTGGGTAAACATTGACCAGTTTATCGATATTGAAATCCGCATCTTGCTGTTCAACTACGTTTTTACCGCTAGTAGAAAGGTGGGAACCAGGAACTAGGGTACAACCGCTCAATAGCGCTACCGACACCATCAAGGGCATCAATTTTCGTTTGTGCTTCATCATCCTGTCTATGCCATCGCTCTTGATTGAATATTGTGCAAATCCCTACAAAATAGCTCATTTTATTATAGAGAATAAGTTATTAGATTAACCCATGGTCTACGGTATAAAACACTAATAGTTTACCGTTTTAACGGTGTTGTACCATTTTTTTCCACGATCGTTACAGCAGAATGCGGGTCGCTAGTGGTTTTCCGAAACCATGTCAACACACGCCATATCCTACTAATCACCCAGAAGTAACCGCAAAAAACCATTAAAAATACACTAAGCATAATAGACTCAGCGATGCCAATACGCTCGCTAAGAATTCCTATCGCTGAAAATAGCATCGCCACAAGAAGAATAGCGACCAGCGCCTGATGTGGCGCCAGACCTGCACGCATTAAGATATGATGTAAATGTTCTCGATCGGGCTTAAACGGACTATCACCACGTCGAATACGGCGAACCATAATGGTTACCATATCCATGAGCGGAACTGCGATAAGCCAGAGTGCAGTGACCGGATGAATAACTGCATTCTCACCCTGCGTCGCCAACATCAGTAACCATATCACCGTAAAACCAATCAGCGTACTGCCTGCGTCGCCCATGAATACCTTGAATTTCCGCCCCCACACTATGCCTAAATTAAGGAGGATATAAGGCAACGTTGCTGCAAGCAGGCACGCGCTCCAAAGCGCTAATTCATTAGCGCCACCAAGGTAGAACACAATAGCAAGCGCGCCAAACGTCACGCAGGATAGCGCCCCTAATAAGCCATCAATGCCGTCAACCATATTGAAGGCATTGATGGCTCCCCATACCGCAAATAATGTCACCGTATAACCAAAGATACCGAGGAAAAGCTCATATCCGAAGAGAACGTGTCCTAATGTCTCCAAATACAACCCTGCATACATCATTAGCCCAGCGACAAAGGCTTGTAATCCCACACGCGGTAATACAGGAAGATCAAAGCGATCATCCAGAACTCCAACCACCAGAAGCGCGGTGGCACAAATCATATACAGAGAGAAATCAGGCAACCAATCTGGCTGCAGCACATATAAAACCCATAGCGCAAGATAGATGGACACACCGCCAACAAGGGGAATATGGCCCTGGTGCTTTTTACGTACATTGGGTTTATCGACTAAACCAACGCGAATTGCCGCTTTTCTGGCTAAGAAAAGTGCAGTAAAAGCGCTTAGAAAGATCACTATGAATTCTTGCATTTTTTACACCATCATTAACCGTTGTATGTTTATGCAACAGGCACGCTACCGCCCTTGGCTTGTAGCTACCAATGCACTATCAAAGTACGGCCCCAGTCCTGTGGTTTACATTTTTAAATCGTTAAGCTACAGATTTATTATGGTTTTTATTTTAGAGAAGAGTAAACCATCTACTTACTGCCTCTCTAGCAGAGGGCATACGGCAATTGGCAGACCCGCCATTCCATACCTTCACTGTGAAAGGCTATACTAAACTTAGCCTCAACAACTAACATAGTATTAACCACTCAAGTGGGAGTACAAGGATAAGATGTTTAGGAAGCCGTTTTTTCGGAATAAGACTACGGATATCCATTGTGTAAAAATCTCTATAAGTATAAAAACCGGCTAAAAAACAAAGCCAGCCTATTTCAGCCATAAAAAAGGCTACGCGGAATGTAAAACCACATGATTATGTGGGAATTCAATCTGCGCACTATTCTATGCTCGGATACATAACGTAATCAAATGTTACGACCCGTATCTCTGTTAGCAGCATAAAATTTTGCTTAAGGGCGATAACATAATTTTGTAACGTCGGTCCCTAATATGCTGTGCATAAAAAGACCAAAATAGAACCTAACATCTGCTAACGCTACCCTATAACAAAGAATATCCCTGCAAATTCTGGTTCATCCGCGCATGCCCTGATACGCTATCGGAGTGATGTTCATTTAAAGGTGAAAAAATAGATATGGAGTGGATCGCTGATCCCACGATATGGGCCGGGTTGGCCACGCTGGTCGTCCTGGAACTGGTTCTGGGCATTGATAATCTTATCTTCATTGCCATTCTGGCTGAGAAATTACCAAAAGAACAACGCGATAAAGCCAGAGTCGTCGGTCTGTTACTTGCCCTGATTATGCGCCTGGGCCTTCTGGCGTCCATCTCGTGGCTAGTGTCTTTGACAACCCCCCTCTTCACGTTCCTTGGGCACACATTCAGCGCTCGTGATGTCATCATGCTGGTTGGAGGGCTGTTTCTACTCTTTAAAGCCACCATGGAACTCAACGAACGTCTCGAAGGAAAAGATGAGGAGCAGCAAAACCAACGTAAAGCTGCGCGTTTCTGGCCAGTCGTCGCACAGATCGTGGTACTCGATGCCATATTCTCACTGGACTCCGTGATTACCGCCGTCGGCATGACCGATCATCTGCTGGTCATGATGTCCGCCGTGACTATTGCCATTTTCCTGATGTTGTTGGCCAGCAAACCACTGACCCGCTTTGTTGCTGAACATCCGACTATCGTTATCCTGTGTCTCAGCTTCCTGCTGATGATTGGTTTCAGTCTGGTAGCGGATGCCTTCGGTTATCACATTCCCAAAGGCTATCTCTACGCCGCGATAGGTTTCTCGGTGATGATTGAGATGTTGAATCAGGTTTCTCTGTTCAACCGCCGACGCTTCCTGTCTTCTTCGGTTCCGCTGCGCCAGCGTACCGCGGAAGTGGTTTTGCGTATTTTGCGCGGCAACCATGAAGAAGCTGAGCTGGACAACCAAACGTCGTCGATGATTGCAGACAATACCCGAGCCGGTCGGGAAATCTTCAATATTCAGGAACGACGGATGATAAAGCGGGTATTGGGGCTGGCGCAGCGAACCATCAGCAGCATTATGACGTCGCGGCATGATATTGATTCGGTTGAGCTGGATATTACACAGGATGCGCTCGCTAAACTGTTAACGACCAACCAGCATTCCCGACTGGTGGTAACCGACAGCAATACGTCCGACGAACCGTTGGGTATCGTACATGTTGCTGATTTACTCCAGCAGCAGCTAAATTGCGAGCCGTTTAACCCACGTATTCTGATTCGTCAGCCGCTGGTCTTTCCTGAACAACTTTCGCTTTTACAGGCTTTGGAACAGTTTAGAGAAGCGCGAACGCACTTTGCGTTTGTCGTTGATGAATTCGGCTCAATGGAAGGGATAGTTACATTAAGCGACGTGATGGAAACCATTGCCGGCAACCTGCCGCGCGAAGGAGAAGATCGCGATGCACGCCACAGTATTCAGCAAAATGACGACGGCAGTTGGACCGTAAATGGCTATATTCCGCTGGAAGACCTGACAATGTATGTGCCGCTGACGCTCGATGAAAAGCGTGAATACTACACGCTGGCAGGGCTGCTGATGGAGCATTCACAACGGGTTCCACAGGTGGGCGATACATTATCAATTGATAGCTATCAGTTCACTATTCTGGCGGTGGAGAGCCACCGTATCGTAGAAGTCCGCATCACACCGAACAACGAGCCACAGACTGATTTTGAAGTGTGATGAAGTAGGTCAATAAAGCGTGAAATAGAGAGAGGTGGAGGAGATAACTTTTCTTCTCTCTTTCATCTGGCTGGCAATACATTGATGTTCGGGCAATCCTGTCAGACAATAAGATAATAGTAGGAACGGGGGCTATTACATGTTCGATAAGATCGTTTCAACATTAAAAAAGCAGATACCAGACATCAAGATTATTTACCTCTTTGGTTCCCAGGCAACGGGCAATGCCAGAGCAGACAGCGATGTTGATATCGCCATCCTGGCGACGAGAGCATTGGATCCCGTCGAACGCTGGGAGCTATCCAATCAATTAGCAAAGGAAGTGGGACGTGATGTCGATCTTATCGATTTATTGCAGGCCTCAACGGTATTAAAAATGGAGATCGTTCGTAACGGCAAGCTACTTTATGATGCAAAAGCAGCGGCAGGAGAATTTGAAATGACAACACTTTCAATGTACCAGCATCTGCAAAGAGAGCGTGCGGATATCATTCGTAGCTTTAATCAGGATCTAAAAGCATGACAGATATTTTGCTCAACAAAAGCAGCACCATTCAAAGATGCCTACGTCGTATTCGTGAGGAATTCGATACTAAAGAAGAGTTTCGCCAGAACTTCACCAAGCAAGATTCCGTCATACTTAACATACAACGCGCCTGCGAAGCCGCTATTGATATCGCTAATTATCTTATCCGTATCAAGCATCTAGGCATACCACAAAGCAGCCGAGATAGCTTCGCGCTTCTTGCTGCAAACCAGATAATTACCATTGATCTGTCTGATAATTTGCAAAAAATGGTGGGATTAAGAAATATTGCCGTACATGACTATCAGGCGCTCAATCTGGATATTGTCATCCACGTCATTTCTCATCGTTTAAGCGACTTTGAACGTTTCATCAAAAAAGTAGCCCGATACAGCGACAGTCAGCACCTTTAGGCCACATAGACTAAAGGTGCTGCTGTTTACCTAATTTCGGTTATCAGGCAGGCACCATAATTTCGGTAGCAACCACCACCACAATCAGCCCAACCAGAACCGGAACCGATGTGCGCTTCACCACCTCGAAAGGCGATATTTTCGCCATCCCGGCAACGGCAACCACGACTCCGGATACCGGAGAAATGGTACGGCCCAAGTTGGAAGCCTGAAGCATAGGAATAGCCAGATAGGCAGGGTTGATACCCATTTGCGACGCCAGCTTTGGAATCAGCTCAACAAACGCATAGAACGGCGCATTGCCCGAGCCCGTTGTCATCGCAGCCAACATCGTGATCGCGACCAGTACCAGCATAATCACCAACCCGCCGCTGCCGAATGACTGCGCAAGACCAATCAGGCCGCTGATAAAGCCAATAGTGCCAAGACCCTGGGCAAAGACACCGGCGGCAACCAACAGGATGACAACGCTAGAGAAGGCATCGGCCATCCCACGGTAAGCCACATCCAACCCATCAAACACTTTTTTCGCGCTGAACGAACGGACAAATTCCAGCACTGCGGCCAGCACCATACAGATAACCAGTACGGTGATAATGTGGAGTTCCGGCCCCCATTTACCATCAAACACCAACACACCCATGATCGGCGTAAAAGGCAGAATGGCATAAAAACGCGGGGCATCCGTCGTGATCTCGCTGACGTCCAGAATCTCATGGCTGACATTCGCTTTGTTATCCAGATAGCGCTGCCAGAAGAAATGCGCGACGGCCATGCACACGATCGCCATGATGGAAATAGGCAGCGTGGCTTTAAAGGCAAAATCCACTAATTTCATCTGTGATGCTTGTGCGGCAAGCACCACGTCGCCCGAGGTCGGCGACAGGATCAACGCCACAGGGGAGGCGCAGATTGCAGCAGCGGCACCACGACTAATACCAACGTTCACCATGACGGGGAACAGCGTTGCCATCAACAGCACACCTAATCCCGTAGCCGATGACACCGCCAACGACATCAGACAAGCGACAAAATAGGCCGCGATCATCAGTAAGTAAGGTGAGTTAATCATTTTCAGCGGACGGGAAACCAACTTGACGACGACATCATTGGCACCAATGTGCGTCATATAAGCGGCAAAACCACACAGCACCATAATCATCATGCCGAGATCGCCACCGCGGCTCATCAGCAAAATTTTTACGTATTCAACAATATCCGTTGCGCTCCAGCCTGTCGCCTTCGCGCTGGCTGGCAATACGTTTTTCCCCAGCATGGCACTGATTGCCAGAAGTAAGAGGCCCCCCACCAGCAACACGCCAGTCGCGGAGTACCCTTTTATAATGTAACGACCAACCAGAATCGTTACAGCAGCACCAATCAAAAGTTCGAGCATAGTGGGTTCGATACCTGAGTAATAAATTATCTGACAGAAAATTCCCCGGTAGCGGAGTAACGCCGCACCGAAAATAGGGAGCGAAGTTTACTGCTTTAGAAAATAAAAAAAGAGAAAAATATTAACATGTAGCATTAAAAAAGAGACACCGAGCACAAAGCCGGTCTGGCGAAGGATGACAAACCAGAGGAAAACGTTAGGGAGACGCTGCTGGTTTGCTGACAGGAGTCAGCAAACCAGCTAAATCGGCGTATTTAGAAAATTAAAGGCGATCGAGGAGTTGCTTCAGGTCTTTGCCCTTCTGGCTTTGCTGATTTTGGCTGGCCCAGTCATTTAGGCGTTTTTTCAATTCGTCCTGCAGACGTTTACGCAGCAGTTGATCCACCTGTAATTGGTAATTCAATTTATCCCACTCGCCATAGACGCGTAACGGGATTGCTGTATTTTTCAACACGCTGACCAGTTGCTCATCTCCCTGCCACCCTTGCGTGATAGAGACATTCAAATTGACGTCACACGTCTGGGCTGGCAAATCGAATTGTCCAACACCGTTTAGCGACAGCAGCTCTGAGTGGCCAGTGAGATCGGTAAGACGTAACTTACCCGCATTCAGTTGTACTTTCCCAGTTAGCCGTTGCAGCTCAGTGTAACGCTCATAGCGCTCTTGTCCTCGCACGTTTCCGTTGCTACGCGCCACGGCCATCTGCACCATTTGCTGGATATTCAAACCCTGCACGCGGACATTATTGGCTTGCAGCGTCGCCGTTCCCTGCCACTGCTGGAGCAACGCAGGTAGCGCAAAGCTATTGCCGCTGAACTGTCCTGCCATCGACAATTTCCCACTGACCGTCTCGGCGGGCAGCGCAAATGCGGACATCAACTGAGATAACTCAACATCCTTGAGGTCTGGTCGTAATGTGATAGTGGTTGATGACTTCGTCACAACTTTACCGGGCAATGAGAAATGTCCACCGCCCAGCTCACCACTCAAGGTCGCCACATCCAGCAGCCCTGGCTGATTATCTGCCCGTAGCATAAATTGGCGGACATCAAGCCCACGGTAGATCAGCGTCGCGGCCTGTAGCGACAGACGCGCAGTGAATGTCTGTAAGCTGTCTTCTGGCTTGGTTAACCCACTTTCATTTGAAATCACAGGGGCTGATGATTTAACGGGTGCCTTGGAGCCGTTGTTTTCTTTTGCTGACGCGATCCCCAGTAGAGAATCCAAATCCAGCTTCTCAGATAACAGATCCAATTCGTAATGGGGGATATCCCCCAACGTGACACTACCGGCACCCGACAACTGACTATTATTGGTATTGAGTGAAAGTTGGCTAAACGTGATTTTTTCAGGCTGCTGTTGATAACTTGCCTGAACACTCCCCGTTCCACTGATACCATTTGCTGGTATTCCTGCCCCCTGAAGCTGGTAATCCAGTTTGGTGATATTGGCATTGACCTGCTGTGGGAAATGCAGCAAATCGACATCTGCAGCAAGAGAGAAGGCAATATCGCGCTGATCGCGATTGATGCGGCTTGATAATTCGATGTTGGCCTGACGGTCGCCGTTCTGCTCAATAGCAAGATTAATATCACGAACATTAATCTGTTCATTATTGCTGCGTTGCAGAATCAACAGGCTATCGGCAACTTTTATCTTATCAATATCCAGCCGCCAGTGCCGTTCTTCGGATGGCCTGCGATCCCGTCGGGGCGATGGGCGCATTGTTGGCCTGTTTGGCTTCACTTTCCGGCGTCAGTCGAATAATGGCACCTTTCAGCATCACCTGTTTGACCGCCAGCTTGTGAGACAGCAGCGGCCACAGTTGCACATCAAGACGCATGTTCTCAGCGCTGACAATCGGCGCACTGGAACCCGGTGCGCTTAATGACATCCCACCGGATAATATGCTCAGCTGCGGCCACACATGCCAGCGCAGATCGCCATCCAACTGAAGGCGATAGCCGCTGCGTTCCTCAACCTGCTTCACCATGTAGGCGCGGAAGTCATTGGGATTAACCAGGACGACCAAGGCCGTCATTCCTGCCACAACCACCACAAGCAGAATTGCCAGCGTCGTCAGAAATCTTCTCATGCCATCCTCATTGCGAAACGCACGGCCACCTGCTTTTTACCTTACAGGCCTGTCGCCAGACGCTTAGTCTTTATCGATCCGGCTCGCTACCGCACCCTGTTGATCTTTATATTTGGCATCCTGACGGCGGTTGTAAGGACGAGCAGCCGGCCCGGAAAGCGGTTCAAAACTCAGAGCGCCAATCATCATGCCGGGGCGTAACGCCAACGGCAACTTACCTGAATTATAGAACTCCAGCACAATTCTTCCTTGCCAACCTGGATCGATGCGGTGTGCGGTGACGTGAACCATCAATCCTAGACGCGCTAGCGAAGAACGGCCATCCAACCAGCCAACTAAATTATCAGGTAGCGTGACTGACTCCAGCGTCACTGCCAACGCTAATTCTCCCGGATGCAGGAAAAATGCCTCGCCTTCCGGCAAATTGATTTCATCACTCATGACGCGATCCAACGCCGCGCTGACTTCATCTTTCGGGCCGCTTAAGTCAATGAAAGCCGCAGTGTGTCCGCGGAAGACGCGAAACTGATTTCCCAAACGAACATCAACAGTCGCACCACTGATTCTCTCAGTAGGCGGACGGGGCGTAATCACCAGTCGGCCATCATCCAGCCAGGCTTCAATGTCACGGTCACACAGTCTCATCTTATTCTCCATTCGACGCCGGTATCTATCAGATAAACCTCATCTACCCATCATGCTGCACGTTGCCTCCGCGTTAGCTCTGCAACGCGAATTATTTAGGGTATCGACTACTCAAAAAACTGGCTTATCTTGGCTTTCAAAATATCAATCGCAATACGGTTTTTCCCGCCGCGCGGAACAATAATGTCGGCATACTGCTTAGAGGGCTCGATAAATTGCAGGAACATCGGGCGCACGGTCTTCTGATACTGTTCCATCACGGAATCCATTGAACGCCCGCGCTCATTAACGTCGCGACGCATACGGCGCAGCAGGCAAATATCCAGCGGTGTATCGACAAAAATAGAGAAATTCATCTCACTGCGCAGGCGCGCATCCGTCAGCAGCAGGATACCTTCCAGAATAATGACCTTTTTCAGCTCGATATGCACGGTTTCCTGCTTGCGGGTGTGCTCGACATAGCTGTACTGCGGGACTTCGATCGCCTGACCCGCTTTCAGCATCTGCAAATGCTTGAGTAGCAGACTATGATCCATCGAACTCGGGTGGTCATAGTTAGTTTTTACCCGCTCTTCCATCGTCAGGTGGCTTTGATCTTTATAATAACTGTCTTCAGATATCACCCCGATATGCTGATCACCAACCTGATCGCGCAATTCTCGATACAAGGTGCTGGAAATAAGACTTTTACCCGAAGCGGATGCTCCTGAGATCCCGATGATGACGCACTGGTGAGACTGATCAGTCATGGTATTAACGACCTGATTAACATAAATAAAAGAGAGGGGAATGCGCCAATAGGCGCTTTGACGCGGCAATTATAGGGAGTTACCCCCCTTCACGCCACCCTTTCCGCGTATTGCGCGCGAGGGAAACCGCATGCTGGCGCAGGTCAACCTGGGACACAGCCCGGCTTTTATACCCGTCATACTTCAAGTTGCATGTGCGTTGGCTGCGTTCTCTCACCCGAATCACTTACCTGAGTAAGCTCATCGGGATGAAATGAGAGACATCCTGTCTCTCACCGGAGGCCAGCCGTTGGCTGGTCAAATTCGTTCCCGACGAATTTGTCCTTCTCTTGCCGCCTGCCTGAAACTCGAATTATTTAGGGTATGGCATATAGCAGGCTACAGCGCTCGGAAAGAAATTTCGCTGGGAATCGTGTCACCCTGCCAGTAGAGCTGGGCGGCAACCTGCCCCGCCAGTTCGCGGTACAGAGAAGTGAATTCGCTGTCCGGTTGGCTGACTACCGTCGGCTCACCGCGGTCAAGGTCTTCACGCAGGGAGATATGCAATGGAAGCTGACCTAACAGGGAACAGTGGTACTTTTCCGCCAGTTTCTGCGCACCACCCGTGCCGAAGATCGGCTCCAGATGACCACAGTTACTACAGATGTGTACGCTCATATTCTCAACGATGCCCAATACCGGCACGCTGACTTTTTCAAACATCGCAATGCCCTTCATGGCATCCATTAGCGCGATATCCTGTGGCGTCGTCACGACGACCGCACCAGTGACAGGAATGCTCTGCGCCAGCGTCAGTTGAATATCACCCGTACCCGGCGGCATATCTAATACCAGATAGTCCAGATCCGGCCAGAGTGTATCCTGCAGCAGCTGCAATAACGCTTTGCTGGCCATCGGCCCACGCCACACCATAGCGTTATCGTCCGTCACCAGATAACCAATCGAGTTGGTTGCCAGGCCGTGTGCGATAATCGGTGCCATATGCTGACCGTCCGGCGAGGTTGGGCGCTCACTGGCCGAGCCCAGCATAGTCGGAATGGAAGGACCGTAGATGTCGGCATCCAGAATGCCCACATTCGCGCCTTCAGCCGCCAGCGCCAGCGCCATATTGACTGCCGTACTGGATTTGCCGACTCCGCCTTTGCCGGAACTGACGGCAATGATGTTTTTCACGCCCTTCACGCCGGCCTGATCGTTAACCCGACGCAGCGTCGCGATATCGTGCGTTAAACGCCACTCGACCGCCTTTGCGCCGGATAAACGTAATAACTCATCGCTAACCGTTTCCTTTAATACAGCCAAACCGCTCAGCCAGACAAACGGCATCGTCAGGTCGATATGCAACACGTTGTCCAGCAGCGCACAGTGGCGCAGCGCATTCAATGTCGTCAGGTTATTTTTCAGTGTCGGGTGCTGAAAAGTAGATAAAACCCCGGTGACCATCGCACGCAGTGCTTCAGGACGTTGTTCGGGGACTGTCGCGTTCATTCCGGCTCCTTGAAATTCTCATATTTGACCGTTGAGACCGTGTACAGCATACCAGAGCCATAACCGTCTGACGCTCTTCGGCGTCAAAAACGTGGAAACGCCACGCAAATTAAAATCTGCCATGTGGTTTCCTGCCGTTTTTACTCACGCCAGCGGTTTACGCAGCAAGGCGCTATCGGTTAACATCGATCTCCCTCTATTCACAAAAGAAAGCAAGTTCCTCATGACTCAAGTCGCAAAGAAAATCCTGGTAACGTGCGCGCTGCCTTACGCTAATGGTTCAATCCACCTCGGTCATATGCTTGAACACGTTCAGGCCGATATTTGGGTTCGTTACCAGCGAATGCGCGGCAACCAGGTTCACTTTATCTGTGCGGACGACGCCCACGGCACGCCAATCATGCTGAAAGCACAGCAGATGGGGATTGCGCCAGAACAGATGATTGCGGCAATGAGTCAGGAACATCAGCAGGACTTTGCCGGTTTCAATATCAGCTATGACAACTACCACTCCACGCATAGCGAAGAGAACCGCGAGCTGTCAGGCCTGATTTATGGTCGTCTGAAAGAGAACGGTTTTATTAAAAATCGCACCATTTCTCAGCTGTACGACCCAGAGAAAGGCATGTTCCTGCCGGATCGTTTCGTCAAAGGCACTTGCCCGAAATGTAAGGCTGCCGACCAATACGGCGATAACTGCGAAGTCTGTGGCGCGACCTACAGCCCAACAGAGCTGATCGAACCCAAATCAGTAGTGTCAGGTGCCACGCCAGAGATGCGTGAAACAGAACACTTCTTCTTCGATCTGCCTGCGTTCAGCGAGATGTTGCAAGCCTGGACGCGTTCCGGCGCATTGCAGGAGCAAGTCGCTAACAAGATGCAGGAGTGGTTCGACTCTGGCCTGCAACAGTGGGACATTACCCGCGACGCGCCGTATTTCGGCTTTGAAATCCCCGATGCGCCGGGCAAATATTTTTATGTCTGGCTGGATGCACCAATCGGCTACATGGGTTCGTTCAAGAATCTGTGCGACAAGCGTGGCGATCTGAATTTTGACGATTTCTGGAAGAAAGACTCCGACGCGGATTTGTACCACTTCATCGGTAAAGACATCGTTTATTTCCACAGCCTGTTCTGGCCAGCCATGCTGGAAGGCAGCGGTTTCCGTAAACCGACAAACCTGTTCGTGCACGGCTATGTCACGGTCAACGGCGCCAAGATGTCTAAATCACGTGGCACCTTCATCAAAGCAGGTACGTATCTGCAACATCTGGATGCCGATTGCCTGCGTTATTACTATGCGGCAAAACTGTCTTCTCGCATTGATGACATCGACCTCAATCTGGAAGATTTCGTTCAGCGCGTGAATGCTGACATCGTCAACAAAGTCGTGAATCTGGCATCACGTAATGCCGGTTTCATCAACAAGCGCTTTGACGGCAAGTTGGCGGACAAGCTGGCCGACGCAGAGCTGTACAAAACCTTCACCGATGCCGCTACCAGCATTGCCGAAGCCTATAGCAGCCGTGAATCCGGGCGTGCCATTCGTGAGATCATGGCGTTGGCGGATATCGCCAACCGCTATGTTGACGAACAAGCACCGTGGGTTGTGGCGAAAGCAGAAGGTCGGGATGAAGACCTGCAAGCCATTTGCTCAATGGGCATCAACCTGTTCCGCGTACTGATGACATACCTGAAGCCAGTTCTGCCTTCGCTGTCCCAGCGGACAGAGGCATTTTTGAACACGGAACTGAGCTGGGATGCTATCGCTACCCCGCTGCTGAGCCATCAGGTTAGTCCATTCAAAGCGCTGTTCAACCGCATCGATCTGGATAAAGTTAATGCGATGGTTGACGCGTCTAAAGAAGATATGGTCGCCGCGCAGAAAGTCGTCTCCGGCCCGTTGGCAGACACCCCGGTGCAGGACACGATTAACTTTGACGATTTTGCCAAAGTCGATATGCGTATCGCACTGATTAAGCAGGCTGAACTGGTTGACGGTTCTGACAAGCTCTTACGTCTGACGTTGGATTTGGGCGGCGAAACCCGTCAGGTCTTCTCCGGCATTCGTGAAGCCTATCCCGATCCGGCTAAGCTGGAAGGCCGTTTAACCGTGATGGTCGCTAATCTGGCACCGCGTAAAATGCGCTTCGGCATATCAGAAGGTATGGTGATGGCAGCCGGTCCCGGCGGGAAAGATATCTTCCTGCTGAGCCCAGACAGCGGCGCTCAGCCGGGTATGCAAGTCAAATAACCACCCCATCAAGCCGGATTTTTATCCGGCTTTTTTTTTGCAACAATTTCGCCACAAACTCCCGCTTATTCCACTTTGACTGACTCGTCACGTCACATTATTTGTAACCATGAAATAACAAAATCGTTATGTATTACAATATATAACGAATAAAAAATATACCTCTTTATAGGTGTTATGGGGGTTTAAATACTTAAATTTTGATTTTGCGCAAAGCCCACAATTTGTGTGTTGTTAAATTGCTCGCAACAAAAATGACACATAATTACACAGGGAAACTAATGCAACTGAATAGAAGAGGTTTCTTTAAAGTTTGCGCGGGAGGGATGGCTGGAACCACTCTCGCGGTATTGGGCTTTACACCCACGGAAGCAATGGCATCAGTACGTCAATATAAGCTGTTACGGGCAAAAGAGACGCGTAACAACTGCACCTACTGTTCAGTTGGTTGTGGTGTGCTCATGTATAGCCTGGGCGATGGCGCCAAAAATGCGAAGCCTTCTGTTTTTCATATCGAAGGTGATGCGGATCACCCAGTCAGCCGCGGCTCCCTTTGCCCGAAAGGTGCGGGCTTAGTTGACTACATCCACAGCGAAAACCGCCTGCTCTACCCTGAATACCGCGCACCGGGTTCAGACAAATGGCAACGAATCAGCTGGGACGACGCGATTGAACGCATCGCGCGCCTGATGAAAGCTGACCGTGATGCCAACTTCGAACGCACCAACGCCAAAGGCGAAACCGTCAACCGCTGGCTGACTACTGGTATGCTGTGCTCTTCTGCCGCCAGCAACGAAACCGGTATTCTCGATCAGAAATTTGCCCGCGCACTCGGCATGGTTGCTATCGACTGTCAGGCGCGTTTGTGTCACGGGCCAACCGTTGCCGCACTGGCACCGACATTCGGCCGTGGCGCGATGACTAACAACTGGGTTGATATCAAAAACGCCAACGTCATCATCGTCATGGGCGGAAACCCAGCAGAAGCGCACCCGGTCGGTTTCAAATGGGCCGTTGAAGCGAAAACGCACAACAAGGCGAAGCTGATTGTTGTCGATCCGCGTTTTAACCGCTCCGCAGCCGTTGCCGATCTCTACGCGCCAATCCGCGCGGGCTCAGATGCCGCCTTCCTGTTAGGTATCGTTAACTACCTTATTACGAACGATAAAATTCATCGCGAGTACGTGGTGTCTTACACCAATGCCAGCCTGATCGTACGTGATGACTTTAGCTTCGACGAAGGCTTATTCAGCGGCTACGACGAACAAAAACGTCAATATGACAAATCCAGCTGGCAGTATGAGTTAGATGAGTCCGGTTTCGCCAAACGCGATAACACGCTGTCTCACCCGCGCTGTGTCTGGAACCTGCTGAAAAAACACGTCTCCCGCTATACGCTGGAAATGGTGACATCCCTGTGCGGTACCTCAGCCAAAGATTATGAAGAGATTTGCCGTACGCTGGCTGAAACCTGTGTACCGAATAAAACCGCAACCTTCATGTATGCACTGGGTTGGACGCACCACACCAACGGCGCACAAATTATCCGCTCCGCTGGCATGATCCAGCTTCTGCTGGGGAATATTGGTATGGCAGGCGGCGGCATCAACGCCCTGCGCGGCCACTCCAACATTCAGGGGTATACCGACCTGGGTCTGCTATCGTTAAATCTGCCGGGCTATATGCCACTGCCGTCAGAAAAACAGCCGGATCTGAATACCTATCTGGGCCAAATCACACCAACCGCCGTGTTGCCCGATCAGGTTAACTATTGGAAAAATACGCCAAAATTCTTTATCAGCATGATGAAGAGCTTCTACGGCGATCACGCACAGGCCGCGAATAACTGGGGTTATGACTGGTTGCCGAAGTGGGATCGTAGCTACGACGTTATGGTGCAAACCGAGCTGATGGTGGAAGGCAAAATGAACGGCTACATCGTTCAGGGCTTTAACCCCGTTGCGGCATTCTCCAACAAGAATAAAGCGACCGAAGCGCTCTCCAAACTCAAGTACATGGTCATCATCGATCCTCTGGTCACGGAAACCTCCACGTTCTGGCAGAACTACGGTGAATTCAACGACGTAGATACGAAGTCCATTCAGACTGAAGTCTTCCGTCTGCCGTCTTCCTGCTTTGCCGAAGAGAATGGCTCTATCGCCAACTCTGGTCGCTGGTTGCAATGGCACTGGGCGGCGGCCGAGCCACCAGGAGAAGCCCGTCACGACGGTAAAATCCTCGGTAAGCTGCTGATGCGCCTGCGTGAGTTGTATAACGAAGAAGGCGGTACTTATCCTGATCCAGTGATGAATATCAACTGGAACTATAAAGACCCGGAAGATCCGACGCCGGAAGAGATCGCGCGCGAAGCCAACGGTATGGCACTAGCTGATATCTACGATGACAGCGGCAAGCTGATTCTGAAGAAAGGCCAGCAGCTCGCCGATTTCTCACAGCTGCGTGATGACGGTACCACGTCCAGTTTCTGCTGGATTTACGCCGGGAGCTGGACAGAAGCCGGTAACCAGATGGATAAACGCGACAACGCAGATGCTGGTCTGGGCTGTACGCCGAACTGGTCATGGTGCTGGCCGCAAAACCGCCGCATTCTCTACAACCGCGCCTCCGCCGACCTGCAAGGGAAGCCGTGGGACAGCAAGCGTAAATTGCTGGAATGGACCGGCCAGAAGTGGCAAGGCATTGATGTGCCAGACTTCGCCGCAACCGTACCACCAGGCAAAGACACCGGGCCGTTCATCATGCTGCCGGAAGGTCTGGCACGTCTGTTCTCCGTAGACAAACTGGTAGACGGGCCATTCCCTGAACACTACGAACCGATCGAATCGCCTATCGGCACTAATCCACTGCACCCGTCGGTGATTTCCAGCCCGGTCGTGCGTTTGTTTGCACGTGATGCGAAAACCATGGGTACCGCGAAAGATTTCCCTTACGTGGCAACGACATACTCAATTACCGAATTGTTCCGTCACTGGACAAAACACGCGCGTCTGAACGCGATTGTGCAACCAGAACAGTTTGTTGAGATCGGTGAAAATCTGGCGAAGAGCAAAGGCATTAAGGCAGGCGATGAAGTCAAAGTCTCCTGCCAGCGTGGCTACATCAAAGCCAAAGCGGTGGTCACCAAGCGTATCAAAACGCTGGAAATTGCCGGACGCAGCGTGGAAACCATTGGTATCCCCTGCCACTGGGGCTTTGAGGGAACCACTCGTAAAGGGTTCCTGGCTAATACACTCACCCCGAGCGTCGGCGACGCTAATTCACAAACGCCTGAGTACAAAGCGTTTTTGGTTAATGTAGAGAAGGTGTAAGGGTAGCCAACTATGTCAATGCAATCACAAGATATTATTAAACGTTCGGCCACCAACGGCTTTACACCGCCTCCGCATGTGCGTAATGACAAAAGCGAAGTGGCAAAACTGATCGATGTCACCACCTGTATCGGCTGTAAAGGCTGTCAGGTGGCCTGTTCAGAGTGGAACGACATTCGTGACGACGTCGGCCATAACCTCGGGGTTTATGATAACCCGGCGGATCTGAGCGCCAAATCCTGGACGCTGATGCGCTTTTCCGAAGTGGAAGAGAACGATCGTCTGGAATGGCTGATCCGTAAAGATGGCTGTATGCACTGTAGCGATCCGGGCTGTCTGAAAGCTTGTCCTTCCGCTGGTGCGGTTATTCAGTATGCCAACGGTATCGTCGATTTTCAGTCTGAGCATTGTATCGGTTGCGGCTATTGCATCGCCGGCTGCCCGTTCAATATTCCACGACTGAATAAAGAAGATAACCGCGTCTATAAATGTACGCTGTGCGTCGACAGAGTCAGCGTTGGGCAAGAACCTGCCTGCGTGAAAACCTGTCCGACGGGTGCCATTCGTTTCGGTACGAAAGAAGAGATGAAGCATCTGGCAGAAGAACGTATCGCCGATCTGAAAAGCCGTGGTTATGAGAACGCAGGCCTCTACGATCCGCAGGGTGTAGGCGGTACGCACGTGATGTATGTTCTGCACCACGCAGACAGACCATCGCTCTATAACAATCTGCCGGATGACCCGCAGATTTCTACGCCGGTCAACCTGTGGAAGGGCATTCTGAAGCCACTATCTGCGTTAGGGTTTGTCGCCACGTTCGCTGGGTTAATGTTCCACTACATCGGTGTGGGTCCGAACACAGAAGAAATGGAGCATGAACACGAGGGAGAAGACAAAGAAGGGGGAGACAAACATGAGTAAACCAAAAATGATTTTGCGCACCAAGTTTATCGATCGCATCTGTCACTGGATTGTGGTGATTAGCTTTTTCTTGGTTGCGCTCTCAGGTATTGCTTTGTTCTTCCCGACCCTGCAATGGCTGACGCAGACGTTTGGTACGCCGCAAATGGGGCGTATTCTGCACCCGTTTTTTGGCGTGCTGATTGTCATTTGCCTGATCCCGATGTTCTTCCGCTTTGTTGGCCATAACATTCCGAAGAAGCGCGATCTGCCGTGGTTCCTCAACATTATTGAAGTATTGAAAGGCAATGAGCATGAAGTCGCTGAAGTGGGTAAATACAACCCAGGCCAGAAAATGATGTTCTGGAGCATCATGGGGCTGACGCTGGTACTGCTGATCACCGGGATAATCATGTGGCGTCCTTATTTTGCCCACCTGTTCCCGATTGATGTCGTGCGCTACGCCATTCTGATTCATGCCGTTGCGGCTATCGTCCTCATCCATGCCATTCTGATCCATATGTACATGGCGTTCTGGGTTAAAGGCTCGATCAAGGGCATGATTGAAGGCAAAGTCTCCAAACGCTGGGCGCGTAAACACCACCCACGCTGGGCGCGTGAAATGGAAGAGAAAGAAACGAAGAAATAACTCACTCTTTCTTCATCCTGCCACTCACCTGAAATGCCGCTCCTCGCGGGCATTTCAGGCTGTTGACAAACCTATTTATCGAACGAGAACGGGAGTAACGGAATAGAAGAGTAAAGCGTTTGCGCCAGGGACAAAAACGTCAGGAACGTTTTTGAACGTCGCTTGCGACGGCCCTGAAAGGGTGAATCTCAGGGATGAGATTCATATCTGCGCAATCCGAGCGTACAGGGATGTATTTACAGCGTCTTTACGATCTATCCGTTACTACCGCCATACGGACTTTGTCAGCAACCTCGAATGCCCGCCTCGCGGGCATTTCTTTTTATCCGCAGTCAGCACGAATCGTTATAACTTAAACCCAAAAGTCATAATGTTCCCCTCTTCCTCGTCTATCACTCAACGGCTATGATGCAATATCATTTTTAAATAGACATCCAGACATAAAGACAGCTATAAAGTAGTGACGCAGAAAACATAACAATACTGCCATCGATACGACACACTTCATCAACACAAGATCCCTTTATAAAACGCCATGGAGCTGATAATGAAGAAATTTACGCCCGCCCTGCTTGCACTGAGCTTACTGACTGCATTATCGGCACTGGCTAATCAGAATGCCACCATTGCTCCCGTTCCGGCCGCTATCGCCAACCATGACGGTCCGGTTCGCATCGCGGTTATCCGCAACTTGGGTTCGGATGACAACACCACGCAGTTTGTTTCCGGCGTGCTTGAAGAAGGTAAAAAGCTGGGCTTTAAGGTCAGCACCTTTCTGAGCAACGGCGATGATGCCCGTTTTCAGGACTTTGTGAATCAGGCGATTAGCCAGAAATATGATGGCATCATCCTGTCGCAGGGCCGCGATCCCTACTCGACCGATTTAATTAAACGCATTGTCGACAGCGGCATTGCCGTTTCCGTGTTTGACACCGCCGTGAACGGCGAAATTCCGGGCGTGACCGTCACCCAGCAGGATGACGCCTCGCTGACTAACGAATCACTCGGCCAACTGGTGAAGGATTTCAACGGTAAAGCCAATATCATCAAACTGTGGGTTGCTGGCTTCCCGCCGATGGAACGCCGCCAGCTCGCTTATCAACAGATCCTGAAAGCCAACCCCGGCATCAAGGAACTCGAATCGATTGGTGCCGTGTCCTCTGACGTTCAGGGCGATACCGCTAACAAAGTCGGCGCTGTGCTGGCGAAATACCCGAAAGGCAAAATCGATGCAATCTGGGGATCGTGGGATGCCTTCAGTCAGGGCGCTTATAAGGCGTTGAAAGAAAACGGCCGGACCGAAATCAAACTGTACAGCATCGACATTTCCAATCAGGATTTACAACTGATGCGCGAAGCGAGCAGCCCGTGGAAAGTCAGCGTGGCTGTCGATCCTAAACTGATCGGTAAAGTTAACCTGCGTCTGGTTGCCAACAAGATTGCCGGTGAAGCGACACCTGCGACCTACGAGCTCCGTGCTGCGGCGATTCCACAGGCACTGTTAGCCAGCCAGCCGGGTGCAGTCAACGTCGCCGGATTGGCGAAAATCATCCCAGGCTGGGGCCACACGGATGATTTTATCGCACCGTGGTTTGCTACACTGGAAGCCAAACAGGCGAAATAACACGGAGATAACTCATGGCATCGACTCCTCTGCCCACCCCCGATTACAGCCGTAACATGCGGCTGATTGGGCACAGCGATCAGGGTGGCAGACCCGACGGCGTGCAGGTGATGGTTCATCGCGGCTACGCTTATATCGGGCATATGGTTTCACAAGGCGTGTCGATTGTGGATGTGCGCGATGCCAAGAATCCAAAACCGGCGGGGTTTATTGCTGCCCCGCCCGGCACCTGGAATATCCACCTGCAAACGCACGATGACCTGCTGCTTGTCGTCAACGCGCGCGATCTGTTTGCCGACGCCAGCTTCGCCGAGGAAAAGGTCTATTACACCCGTTCCGTCGCCGACACGGTCAGTACCAAGCAGCAGGGTAAAAGCTGGAGCGCTGGATTACGGATTTTCGATATCTCAACGCCGGATAAACCGCGCGAAATCAGCTTCCTGCCGCTGGACGGCATTGGTATTCACCGCATCTGGTACGTGGGCGGGCGTTGGGCTTATGTCTCCGCGCTGCTCGATGGCTACAGCGACTATATCTTTCTGACTATCGATCTGGCCGATCCGCTGCGCCCAGAAGTTACTGGCCGCTACTGGCTACCCGGCATGCACACCGCTGGTGGGGAAAGCGCAAGCTGGCCGGAAGGCAAGCGTTACGCCCTGCATCATGCCATCATCAGCGGTGACACCGCCTATGGTAGCTGGCGCGATGGCGGATTGACGCTGCTGGACGTGAGCGATCGCACCAATCCACAACTCATCAGCCACCGTAACTGGAGCCCACCGTTTGGCGGTGGCACACATACGGCGCTGCCGCTGCCGGATCGCGATCTGCTGATCGTTCTGGATGAAGCAGTATTGGATAATCAGGAAGATGGCGAGAAATTGATTTGGGTGTTCGATATTCGTGAGCCGAGTAATCCGGTGAGCATCGCCACGTTTCCGCAGCCGAAAGAGGCGGATTATGTGAAGAAAGGCGCACACTTTGGACCACATAACCTGCATGAAAACCGGCCCGGAAGCTTCATCAGTTCGTCACTGATTTTCGCCACGTATCAAAACGCAGGGGTACGAGCTTACGACATCAGTAACCCGTATCAGCCGAAGGAAACCGGTGCGCTGGTGCCTGCTGCGCCAGACCGAATGGTCGACAAACGCCCCGGCAGACCGCAGATTATTCAGTCTTGCGATGTGTTTGTTGATGCCGACGGCATCATCTACAGCACGGATTACAACGCGGGTTTATCGATTATCGAATATCGGGGTTAATCGAAAAAAAAGCCCTGCGGATCAATGCAGGGCGTAATGTTGTGCTTGGCTTGTTTAGTCCAGCGCCAGCACCGACACCCACATTGGCCCCTGACCGACGGCGTAACGCGCCAGCGGTTGCAGAGCGCCCGTGTTCTGGTCGATGTGATACACCTCAATGTGCTGCGATTTCTGCCCTGCTGAAATCAGGAACTCACCGGTGTGATCAATATTGAAACCGCGCGGCTGCGTTTCAGTCGGCTGATGTCCGGTCAGCGTTAACGTGCTGCCGTCTTCAGACACCTGGAAAATACTCAGCAGGCTGGCAGTACGATCGCTGATGTACAGGAAGCGGCCATTCGGCGTAATGTGAATATCTGCCGCCCAGCGCGTATCGCTGAAACCAGCGGGCATGGCGTCCAACGTTTGCACTTTCTGCAATTCCCCGCTGGCTGCATCCAACTGATACACATCCACTGAACTGTCCAGTTCATTCACACAATAGGCAAAACGTTGATTCGGGTGGAAAGCCATATGGCGTGGACCGGCACCCGCTACCGTTGTCATTTCGGCCTGACGGTGTACGCTCAATTCGCCAGCCGCACCCAGATCGTACAGACGGATACGGTCTTCTTTCAGGCACGGTGCCCACACGACAGTATTCGTTGGATCGATATTGGTAGAGTGGCACCCTTCCAATCCGTCCAACTGCTGAATCGGCTCACCGACAATGCCGTCAGCGCTAATTGGGCTAACGCTGACGCAGGCGCCGCTGTAAGACGCGCTGAACAGGAAACGCCCGTCATTATCGGTCGACAGATGCGTCGGGCTGCCCGGTAACGATGCGACACCCGCTTGCGTCAATTTACCCTGTTCATCAATACGATAGCTCAGAACCCGGAAATCAGGACGAACGCCAACATACAGGTGGCGCTTGTTCGGCGCGATCACCATCGGCTGAACCTGTCCTGGAACGTCAACGGTTTGCAATAATGTCAGATTTCCCTGAGCACCGAGTTGCCAAACATGAATCTGCTGGCTTTCCGGGCTGGCGACATAAACCACTTGCTGCATCGTATTCTCCTTATTTCACGCGAATGTGGCGGCTCAGGAAGGCTCAAAAGAGGTTGGTTCATCAGAAGGATAACGAACTTGCTCAACCTGACGCACGGTATACCATAAATGACCAATTACTCTATTCTACAGAGACATCGCAAGGCTACTATTGATTTAAGTAATGATTGATTTAGCTAACGGTGCGGATGTGGGCAATAACGAATAGGTAATGAAAAATGAGAGTTCAGAGCATCAGGGGAAGATAAGAGAGTAAAAACGAAAACGGGCTAGCCTAAGCTAACCCGTTGAATTTTTTTGGCGGAGGAGTAGAGATTCGAACTCTAGAACACTTTCGCGTCGCCGGTTTTCAAGACCGGTGCCTTCAACCACTCGGCCACTCCTCCGCAATGACGCGCACTATAAACAGTACGCCGCACATTGTAAAGCCACGTTGTGATCAACTGCTTAAAAAATAGATGATAAGCCGTTGAAAGCATAGAAAATCAACAATGACGCTGTAAAATCACCCGTTTAGCCTTATTTCCCACCGCCGCGCTGAATCCTTCGTCATCAAATGAACCCCAGACAATTTTATCTCGCTGTTGTCTGTCTATTTTTCGCCGCGTCCTTTATCGTAAGACACATTGAATACCCACATTTTTATTTGCGAGATAACGATGACCTACCGAGTAATTGCACTTGATCTTGATGGTACGCTACTGAACCAACAGAAAAAAATCCTGCCAGAATCCCTTAGCGCACTCGCGCTGGCCCGCCAGCAAGGCATCAAAGTGATGATCGTCACCGGACGCCACCACTCAGCAATCCACCCTTTTTATCAGGGGTTGCAGTTGGATACGCCTGCCATCTGCTGTAACGGCACCTACGTTTATGATTATCAGCAGGGCCAAGCGTCGCACACCAATCCGCTCTCTGTCGAACAGGCAAAAAACGTCATCACGCTGCTAGAGGAATTTGATATTCATGGGCTGATGTATGCCGATGACGACATGTATTACCAGTATCCTACTGGGCACGTAGTCCGCACGCTGGCATGGGCTGCTAACCTGCCGGAACAGCAGCGTCCTCGTTTCGCTCAGGTGGAAAATCTGGTGCGTCAGACCGAAGCGTCCCACGCTATCTGGAAATTCGCGACCACGCACGCCGATGTTCCCACGCTGAACCATTTCGCCGCAGAAGTGGAAAAGCAGCTCGGACTCGCCTGCGAGTGGTCATGGCAGGATCAGGTTGATATCGCCCAAACTGGCAACAGCAAAGGCAAGCTGCTCCAGCAATGGCTTGGCGAACAGGGTATCAGCATGAAAGACGTCGTGGCATTCGGCGATAACTTTAACGATATCAGTATGCTGGAAGGCGTAGGACTGGGCGTCGCGATGGGCAACAGCGCCGATGAGATCAAGGCGAGAGCCGATCTGGTGATTGGCAGCAATGAAGAACCTAGCATCGCCGATGTCATCCGCACCCGCATTCTGGCATAACCAATCATCACGCAATCAGGTAAGCGAACCATATTTAGCAATGGCCTCGCTTTTCCTGATTGCGTTTGACGAGCAAACAGACTTACAGCGCGCTACCCAGTACCTGCCGCAGGTACGCCCCCGCCCCCATTAATCCGGGCTGCTCATGGGTAATCAGGTACACGGGGATATCCTGCATATAGCCTTTGAACCGCCCTTTGTCTTCAAAAGCCGCCCGAAAACCGGAAGCTTTAAAGAACTCAAGAAAGCGCGGAACGATACCGCCAGCAATATACACGCCACCAAATGTACCTAAATTTAACGCCAGATTGCCGCCGAAGCGTCCCATGATGACGCAGAAGAGTGACAGCGCGCGACGACAGTCCACATCCGTATTGTTGACAGCACGTTCGGTAATATCTTTCGGCTCCAGCGCCTCCGGCGTGCGGTCATCAGACAGCACTACGGCACGGTAGATATTTACCAGCCCCTGCCCAGAGAGTATGCGTTCAGCGGAAACATGCCCGAGCGACTGGCGCAAAACAGAGAGAATTTTGTCTTCTTCATCGCTATTCGGCGCGAAATCAACATGACCGCCCTCACCCGGCAGGCTAATCCATTGATTGGCAACATGCACCAGATGAGCGACACCTAACCCCGTGCCTGCACCATACACCGCTATCGGTTTATCTGGCACAGGCTCCCCGCCGCCAAATTGGAGTAAATCCGTGTGAGCCATCACCGGCACAGCCATGGAAACGGCGGTAAAATCGTTGATGACCTCAAAATGGCGTAGACCCAGACTCGTTTTCATTTCTGCGATGGAAAACGTCCAGGTATGGTTCGTCATTGCCACCCAGTCACCGGTAATCGGGCAGGCAATCGCGATACAAGCATCCTGCACTGTGACCTGTCGCGAATCGAGATAATCACGAATGGCCGCTTCCAGAGAAGGGAAATCCAGCCCGGAATAGGTTTCGATTTGCGACAATTCGCCCGTTGTAGCATCACATAGCGCCAAACGCGTATTGGTGCCACCGACATCGCCCACTAAAACAAAGTGCGTCATTCTTCTTTTCCCCTCAAGCAAAGCAGATACCCGATCATTGCGCGAAAACAGCCAGCTACGCTATGGCTATATAACTTTCTAGTGATAAGGATCTCATTTATGGCTAAAAGCTGCGGTTAAGTTAAAAGTAATCGATTACATTTAGAAAACACAAATTGTAATCGATTACTTTTAAGAGGGGTACCACATGGTTTCTTCATCTGAAAACACAGCTACCAAATCGTTACAACCGGCCTTCGTGGTTCCCAGACTGTCCCTCATGATGTTCTTAGAGTTTTTCATCTGGGGTTCATGGTCAGTCACCCTGGGTCTGGTTATGACACAGTATAATTTGGCCGCCATGATTGGCGATGCCTTCTCTGCCGGGCCAATCGCCTCGATCCTGTCGCCGTTCGTATTGGGCATGGTGGTTGACCGCTTCTTCCCATCGCAAAAAGTCATGGCGCTGCTGCACCTGATCGGCGCGGTCATCCTGTGGTTTGTGCCCACCGCGTTAATCAACGAAGATGGTTCACAGCTGCTGATCCTGCTGTTCGCCTACACGTTGTGCTTTATGCCAACGCTGGCGTTAACCAACAACATCGCGTTCCATAATCTGACTAACAGCGAGAAGAGTTTCCCGGTTGTGCGAGTCTTCGGCACCATTGGTTGGATCGTTGCCGGTGTCTGCATCGGGACAGCGGGCATCTCCGCAAGCGTCAATATTTTCTACGTTGCTGCCGCCTGCTCTGCCATTCTGGCAGCTTACAGCCTGACGCTACCGCATACTCCAGCGCCGGCCAAAGGTTTGCCGCTGGCAGTGCGCGATCTGTTCTGTGCTGATGCGTTCGCGCTGCTGAAGAAAGGTCACTTTCTGGTCTTTGCCATCTGCGCCATGCTGATCTCTATTCCGCTGGGCACCTACTACGCTTACACCGCCTCCTTCCTGAGCAATGCGGGTATCAGCGACGTCAGCACCGCGATGTCGTTTGGTCAGATGTCCGAAATTGTCTTCATGCTGATCATTCCGCTGCTGTTTAGAAAGCTGGGCGTGAAATACATGCTGTTCATCGGCATGCTGGCGTGGTTCGTGCGCTATGCCCTCTTCGCGATGGGCGTGAATGAAGAAACGCGCTGGCTGCTCTATATCGGTATCCTGCTGCACGGCATTTGCTATGACTTCTTCTTCGTCATCGGCTTCATCTATACCGACCGCATCGCGGGAGAGAAAATCAAAGGTCAGGCACAAAGTCTGGTAGTCCTGTTCACCTACGGTATCGGTATGCTGCTGGGCTCGCAGGTTTCCGGTGCACTCTATAACCGTCTCTTCAACAACGGCACGTTAAACGCGCCTGAAATCTGGGCGACCTTCTGGTGGATCCCTGCGGTTTCCGCAGCCATCATCGCCGTCATTTTCCTCTTCTCCTTCAAATATAAAGAAGAGCGGGCTTAATCATTTGAGACGGATTAGTTAACGAGAAAATGGGATGAGGTCGCCTATGGCACCTCATCCCACTGCATTCTCCGCTATCGCAATCGTGCAACGGTATTCATGACCACACCCGTTGCCAAAGGAGGTAATAATGAAGACGTTAAAAGGACCGGGTATTTTTCTCGCCCAGTATATTGGCGATCAGGCTCCCTTTAACACGCTGGAAAATCTGGCGCAATGGGCTGCCGGATTAGGCTTTAAAGCGCTACAAATCCCCTGCAATCACCCGCACATTTTCGATCTGGCCACGGCCGCCGACAGCCAAACTTACTGTGATGATGTGAAAGGTCTGTTAGCGCAGCATGGGCTGACCATCAGCGAACTGTCGACTCATCTGGAAGGACAGCTGGTTGCCGTCCACCCTGCCTATGACGATGCCTTTGACGATTTCGCGCCACCGGCTTACCGCCGCAATCCACAGGCTCGCCAAGAGTGGGCGATTGCGGCAATCAAGCAGGCAGCAAAGGCCTCTGCACGCTTAGGACTAAACGCCCACGCGACGTTTTCCGGTGCGCTGGCCTGGCCCTATTTTTACCCCTGGCCACCGCGTAAAGAAGTCCTGATTCAGGAAGCCTTTAAAGAACTCAGTCGCCTGTGGACGCCGATCCTCGACTGTTTTGACGAGCACGGCGTGGATGTATGCTATGAGCTGCATCCGGGAGAAGATTTACACGACGGCGTAACCTTTGAACGCTTCCTTAATGTCGTCAATCATCACCCGCGCGCCAACATTCTTTACGATCCTAGCCATATGCATTTGCAGCAGATGGACTACCTCGGCTTTATCGATCGCTACCATGCACGAATCAAAGCGTTCCATGTGAAAGATGCAGAATTTATCACGTCGAGCAAAAGCGGCGTCTACGGCGGCTATCAGTCATGGGCCGAACGCGCCGGACGCTTCCGCTCGCCGGGAGATGGCCAGATCGATTTTGGCGGCATCTTCAGCAAACTTGCCCAATACGATTACGACGGCTGGGCGGTGCTGGAGTGGGAATGCTGCCTGAAAGACAGTAACTGCGGGGCGAAAGAAGGGGCGGCGTTCATCAACCGCCACATTATTCCTGTCGCAGGACGCGCTTTTGACGATTTCGCCGCGACCAGCGACGATCGTCCGTTAGTGAGAAAAATGTTGGGATTAAAAGAGGAGAGCGCAGAATGATTCGCGTTGGCATTATTGGTTCCGGTTTTATTGGCCCAGCACATATTGAAGCGATTCGTCGCCTTGGTTTCGTCGAGGTGGTGGCACTGGCGGAAAATTCGCTCGATCTGGCGCAGCAAAAAGCGCGTCAGCTCAACATTCCCCATGCCTACGGCAGCGTCGCTGATTTGTTAACTCATCCCGGTATTGATGCGATCCATAACTGCACGCCGAACCATCTCCATGCGGCGATCAATAAGCAGATTATTCAGGCAGGTAAACACGTTTTTTCGGAAAAACCGCTGTGTATGACCAGCGAAGAAGCGCGTGAACTGGTGGCGCTGGCAGAAGAAAAAGGCGTTGTCCACGGGGTCAGCTTTGTCTATCGCCAATTTGGCATGGTGCAGCAGGCTGCCAGCATGATTAAGCGTCAGGAGATCGGCCGCGTCTTTGCCGTACACGGTGGCTATCTGCAAGACTGGATGCTGCGCGACACCGACTATAACTGGCGTGTTGAACCGGAGTACGGCGGCGTTTCCCGCGCGGTGGCCGACATAGGTTCGCACTGGTGCGACACGGTGCAGTTTATTTCCGGTCGGAAAATTGTCGAAGTCTTCGCCGATTTAGCCATCGTCCACCCGATCCGAAAATCCAATCGGAACGGTACGGCCACATTCTCATCATCCGACGCGCCGCCAGAGTACGACGACAAACCGGTCAAAACCGAAGACTACGCGACCGTTTTACTGCGCTTTGAGGATGGCAGCCGCGGATCCTTTACCGTTTCTCAGGTCAGCGCCGGCCGGAAAAATCGCCTGACGTTTGAAGTGAATGGCAGTGAACAGTCGCTGGCGTGGGATCAGGAAACCCCGCAGCAGCTGTGGATCGGCCATCGCGATAAACCGAATCAGGTGTTGTCGGACGATCCTGGACTGCTGAACCCAGAAGCCGCCGCCGCGGTCCACTTCCCCGGTGGACATATCGAAGGCTGGCCAGATGCGTTCAAGAACATGATGGCGAACTTTTATACCTATCTGCGTGACGGCAAACAGCCAAGCGTCGATCCCTTCACCTTCGCTACCTTCTACGACGGTGCGAACATCATGTTCATTATTGACGCCATCGTGCAAAGCCATCAGCAGCAAACGTGGGTGAAGGTCGCCAATTAAGGCATCAGACCGTTCATTCTCTCACGGTATTCATCCCGCAGGTGCGACGTCTGCGGGATGCAGCCAGAGATATTTATGGTAATCTGCTCAGCCAAGCAATAAGTAGCGTGAGTGCCTTCTGAATTATGTCGATTCAAAAAATAGCACGGATAGCTGGAGTCTCGGTCGCCACCGTTTCACGAGTGTTGAACAACATTGATACCGTGAAGCCGCAAAACCGGGAACGAGTTCTCAATGCGATAAAAAGCAGTAATTATCAGCCAAATTTGCTGGCACGACAGCTACGTACTGCACGCAGCCAGATGTTATTAATCATGGTTTCCAACATTGCCAACCCCTTCTGTGCCGATGTAGTAAAAGGCATTGAGGCAGAAGCGGAAGAAAATGGCTACCGTATTCTGCTATGCAATTCAGGCGCCGATATTGTTCGCGCCCATTCCAGCCTGCAACTACTGTCCGGTAAAATGGTCGATGGCGTGATCACCATGGATGCCATTTCAACGCTGTCTGCACTTCAGGACATGATTGGCACTGCACCTTGGGTGCAGTGCGCCGAGCATGACAATACATCTGCCATTTCATCCGTGGGTATTGATAACGCCGAAGCGTCCCGTTTCGTGATTAATCACTTTATTGGCAAAGGCCGTCGCCGTATCGCCATGATTAACCACGACATGAATTACCTTTACGCCCAGCAGCGAGAGAAAGGCTATCGCGACGTTATCGCAGAGAATGGGTTCGATTACGGCAAAGTCGAATACGCCAGCACGCTGAGCTACGCAGGTGGAAAGGCCGCCATGAACGCGCTGCTTAACGATCCAGAGCGGCCAGATGCCGTCTTTGTGGTGTCCGATACGTTGGCCGCAGGCGCACTGTCTGCAATCTGTGAGGCGGGATTGAGCGCGCCGCAGGATATTGCGGTGATCGGTTTCGACGGTTCAGAACTGGGTTACATCACTTCGCCTCAACTCAGCACGATTCAGCAGCCGTCCGCACATATCGGCAGAGAGGCCGTGAAGTTGTTATTACAGCAGATCGACCAGCCTGCCAGCGAAACAGAAAAGCGTTTACTGGAATGGACGTTTGTCGAACGGGCATCCAGCTAACCTAGATAGAATAAAACCAATCCTTTTTCATCTCTGACAACCTGCGGTCCGCTGACCGCAGGTTGATAGCTATTACTTACTTTTTATCTTACTCAGCTTTTCATACAGCGATTGGTAAGCCGCAGAAACAATGGCCTGTGGATCTTTCGGCAAGTCATGTTCAGCAACAAACCACTGCGCACCAGCCTTAGACGCAGCAGGAAGAATCTCTTCCCACGCCAAAATGCCCTCACCCGGTGGGGCAAAGTTCATTTCATCATCGCGGATGCCGATGGACGTATTGTCTTTCGCATGAATTGAATAAATACGCCCTTTGTACTGACGCAGGAGACGCACAGGATCCTGCCCTCCGCGAGATACCCAGGCTACATCCATTTCCAGCATCAGGTTCTCTGGCTCTGCAGCATCCATCATGATTTCCAGCGCCGTTTTACCGCGATACTTCTTCATCTCGAAATTATGGTTGTGATAAGCCAGCTTCATGCCCTGCTTATTCAATTCACGGCCCAGGTCGTTCATTTCCAAACCAAAGCGCTTCCAGCCCTCTGCGCTATCCGGTCGGTCTTCAATATTGAGCCACGGCACGATAATCATGCTGTTACCGATAGCTTTGTTAAAGGCCACGACCTCAGCCATATTACTCTTCAGTTCGCCAAACTGGACATGCGCAGCAATGGCTTTCAACTGATACTTTCCTAACAACCCCTTCATTTCTGACGCACTAATGCCATGTGTCCCCACCAGCTCAACCGCCTTAAATCCAGCGTCTCGCGCCATGGAAAATTGCTCATCAAGCGTATTCAAGCTGCGCAGCGTATACATCTGCAAGGCTATTTTCTGGTTTTCTGCTGGACGTTCGGCAAACGCCAAACCCGATGAAACTATCAACAATAGCGGTATAGCGAACGCACGGCGCAATAACGTCATACAAGGCATGTCCTTCTCCTATTTTTATCCCGTTGCACAGGTGAAAACAAAAAGTAATCGATTACTTTTTATGATGAAAAAATAATAACGCGGGGATAATTTATCTGACTACCTTGTTCACGCGGTAGAAAAAACGAATTGAAAATCACTCTCAATACTCATTTTGTTATCTTGGTCACAGAATATCGACTGATTCACGAAATAGACCGAGCGATGTGAACGACTGTTCTATCACTCGGTCTGTGCTTACGCCGTAATCGATACGCTCTTAATCTGCGCGTAGATCGTTTGCCCAGGGTGAAGCACGAGATCGTCCCGTGCCCACGGTGTGATACGGGACCACAGCGTCTGCTGGCCGACCGCAAGCTTCACTTCAACCTGTCCATCGACATCAATGCACTCTACCACGCTGGCACACAACACATTACGGATGCTGCTTTTTTCCGGTGGCTGTAGCACCAGAGAAACATCGGCGGCATTCACGCGAATGCGCAATGCGGCGTCCTGAGGGAGTTCGACTTTTCCAACCCACACCTGCTGGTCGCCTAATGCCAGCGCCGTCATCGCGTAATGCGCATGCTGAGCCAACACACGCGTACTCAGAATAGTGCTCTGTTCGTCTTTCGGTAACCACGGGCGTAGCGCACTGCTAGCCCACACTTCTTCCAGCAGACCCTGCGCTTTCACTTTGCCTTTATCGAGCACCACAACATGATCGGCTAACCGGACAATCTCTTCCAGACTGTGGCTGACATACAGGATCGGAATATTGACCTCTTTCGCCAGACGCTCCAAATACGGCAACAGCTCGCGCTTTCTGGGTAAATCCAGCGACGCTAGCGGTTCATCCATGAGCAGCAGTTCCGGTGCGGTCAGCAATGCCCGACCAATCGCAACACGCTGTTTTTCGCCACCGGACAATGTCCGTGGATAGCGATTCAGCAGCGGCTCAATACCCAGTAAATTGACGATATCATCGAACTGCGATTCCATTGTCTCCGCCATGCCGTAACGCAGATTACCGCGCACGCGATAGTGCGGAAACAGGCGAGCATCCTGAAATACATAGCCGATTCGCCGCTTTTCCGGTGGAAGGAAAACATGCTGCTGCGTATCCACCAGTACATGATCATTGAGCACAATCCGCCCGCCATCTGGGCGCGTCAGGCCAACAACGGCGTTGATCAGCGAGGTTTTCCCTGCCCCGGATACGCCGAAAATCGCGGTAATGCCGTTCGCCGGCAGTTCAGACTGAACGCGAAGTTCGAGGCTACCCAGCTGTTGATGAAAATCGAGTTGCAGCATTATCCCCCCAACCGCTTGCGGCTCCAGTTTGTTAGCCATTCCGATGCTAACAGCGCAGCCAGCGACAAGACGATGGCAATAATACACAGCCTTGCTGCATCAGCCTCCGCGCCGGGCGTTTCAATCAGGGTATACATCGCCAGTGGAATGGTTCGGGTTTCGCCAGGGATATTGGAAACAAACGTAATGGTCGCGCCAAACTCGCCAAGCGAACGGGCAAACGCCAATACGGTTCCAACAACAATCCCAGGAAAAGAGAGAGGTAATGTGATGGTGAAAAACACGCGCCACGGCGAGGCACCCAGTGTTCGAGCAGCCTGTTCCAGATGCGTATCGACAGCATCAAGCGACAGCCGGATCGCCCGAACCATCAGCGGAAATGCGACAATCGCCGACGCTAATGCGGCACCGCGCCAGCTAAAACTAAAGCTGAAACCGAACCAGTCATAGAGCCAGGAACCGATTACGCCGCGTCTTCCCATCGCCACCAGCAGCAGATAGCCAATAACCACTGGCGGCAACACCAGTGGTAAATGGATAATGCTATCCAGCAGTGATTTGCCGGGGAACCGACAGCGCACTAAAATCCACGCCATCAGTATCCCAAACGGCAAGCTGCACGCCACAGCCACAACGGAAACTTTGAGGCTCAGCTCAACCGCCTGCCATTCGTAATCACTCAGCATCATTAACGCGGCGCGAAGCCATAGCGTTTAAATACGGCTGCTGCTTCTGGCGTTTTCAGGTAGTCATAAAAACCGGTAACCGCCGCGTTTTTATGCTCTTTAACTATCGCCATCGGATATTCAACAGGCTTGTGGCTCGTCGCTGGGAATGTACCGATGACCTTAACTTTGTCGCTGGCAACCGCGTCAGAACCGTAAACGATACCCAGCGGGGCTTCTTCACGTTCCACCAGCGCCATGGCTGCACGTACGTTGTTGGCGCGTGCCATCAGTGGAGAGAGTTCATCCCAGGCTTTCAGATTCTGTAATGCTTCTTTGGCATAGATCCCAGCAGGCACGTGATCTGGGTCGCCAACGGCCAGACGTCCGCCTTTCAGCAGGCTTTTCCAGTCGGTTTTATCGTCAATCTTAATCTCTTTCTGCGCACTCGCCTTCGGCGCAATCACCACCAGCTCATTGCCCAGCAGCGTGTGACGCGTAGCGGTATCCACCAGGTTTTTATCCTGCGCGTAGTCCATCCACTGTTGGTCAGCGGAAATGAACAAATCGGCAGGCGCACCTTGCTCAATCTGGCGCGCCAGCGTTGAGGATGATGCGTAAGACGCCACGACAGCGACATTTTTCTCTTTCTGATATTGCGTAGCGATTTCCTGCAACGCATTCGTCAGTGATGCCGCGGCGAACACGGTAACTTTATCTTCTGCCACTGCTGGCAACGCCATTCCTGCACTGAGGGTCAGTGCGGCAAACCATTTCAACCATTGCTGCTTCATTCTTGTCTCCTGACAATTATCGTTGTGTAAATAATGATATAACGAATTATGAAGCCGTGTCATGCGCTTTAAAGAGGTAGATTACCCGTCATACTTCAAGTTACATGTGCGTTGGCCGCGTTCACTCACCCGAATCACTTACCTGAGTAAGCTCATCGGGACTCCTTCTCTTGCCGCCTTCCTGAAACTCGAATTATTTAGGGTATATATCGGGGGGTAGAAAAGAAATGTCCGGCCAGAAGCCGGACATCAAAATAGGAAAGGATCGTGAATCAGTGCTGATTCTTTGCGCGCTGGCCGTCGGAATGACCGATGCGGGACAACACGTTAAACACTTCGCCAAGGCAATAAATCGAACCCATGATAACCACCATCATCACAGGAACCATGGCAACTGCAAACAGCAGGCTCTTCAACAACTCCAACATGCTTACCTCACTTATTGCAACGGTTACCGCTACTTTAGCCCGTCACTGCGCTATTTCACTGTAAGCCGAGATCGTCATAATTGCCACGTAGTCTACCGCAGTAATAGAAATTAGTGCGTCTATTTGTGCGATTTGCCCCTGATGAAGAAAATAGCGACAATACAGAGAATTAAACTCACCGACGGTGCCCTCATTATGCAGGCTGAAATTCTTCTCACCCTGAAACTCCAACAGCGTTTATTCGCCGATCCGCGGCGCATTGAATTGCTCAAGCAAATTCGTCATACCGGTTCAATCAGTCAGGGAGCCAAGCTGGCGGGGATTAGCTATAAAAGCGCATGGGATGCCATCAATGAGATGAACCAACTGGCCGAACAGACCATCGTCGAACGTATGACCGGCGGCAAAGGCGGCGGCGGGGCTCAGCTCACCCGCTACGGCGAACGCCTTCTCCAGCTGTACGATTTGCTCGCACAGATTCAGCAAAAAGCTTTTGATGTCTTGCAGGAAGACGGTCTGCCGTTAGATAGCTTGCTGGCAGCCATCGCGCGTTTCTCACTGCAAACCAGCGCCCGTAATCAGTTTTTTGGAACCGTGCTCGCACGCGGTGAAGAGCAGGTGCAACAACATCTGGATATTTTACTCGCCGATGGTAAAACAACGATCAGCGCCCTGATTACGCAACAAAGCGCCGAGCGCCTGCAATTACAGAAAGGGAAAGAGGTGTTGGCACTGATTAAAGCACCGTGGATCGATGTGTACGCTGCCACGTCCGACGCACCCGTGGTCGATAACGTCTTGCCTGGGCAAATTCAGGCTATTCAGCACGGTGTAGAAAACAGCGAAATTCTGATTACGCTGACCGGGGGAGAAACCCTGTGTGCCATGGTGCCAAATGCCTTGCTTGAGCAGCAAAAGCTGCAACAGGGGTCGGATGTAAAGGCCTGCTTCAATGCCGACCGGGTTATCATCGCCACGCTTTGTTAATGTTGATTTAGCGCTATCGCCGTTTGACGAAGGATAGAAAATGTCATTGTTAAAAATCACTCAGGGGTTGTTTCGTCTCAGCGACACCCGCATGCTGCGTCTGGACGAACTGACGCTCGAACACAACCAGTGCTGGGCCTTTGTCGGGGCCAACGGAAGTGGTAAATCTGCACTGGCGCGAGCGCTATCCGGCGAACTGCCAATATTGAGTGGTGAACGAACAACGGGATTCCAACGCCCCGTCCGACTGTCGTTTGAACAATTACAAAAACTGGTTTCCGACGAATGGCAGCGCAATAACACCGACCTGCTAAGTGAAGGTGAAGACGACACTGGCCGCACCACAGCAGAAGTGATTCAGGATAGCCTCAACGATCCTGCGCGTTGCCAACAGCTGGCACACCAGTTTGGTATTGCGCATTTGCTGGAGCGTCGCTTCAAGTACCTCTCTACAGGGGAAACCCGTAAGGTGATGCTGTGTCAGGCGCTGATGCCTCAGCCCGACCTGCTGATTCTCGATGAGCCTTTCGATGGGTTGGACGTTGCCTCCCGCCAGCAGCTTGCCGATGAGCTGAGGAAACTGGCAGGCACCGGTTATACGCTGGTACTTATTCTGAATCGCTTTGATGATATCCCTGACTTTATCAACCATGTCGGTGTGCTGGCAGACTGTACACTGACCCGCGTCGGCGAACGTGAAACGATCCTCTCTGAAGCGCTGGTGGCCCAGCTCGCATTTAGCGAAAAATTGTCGGGAAGTTCACTGCCAGAACCGGAAGATCCGCAGCGGTATATAACGCTTCCCGCTGACGAGGCGCGCATTCGGCTGCGTAACGGCGTGGTGCAGTATAACGACCTCCCTATTCTTCATGAGCTAACGTGGGAAGTGTTGCCCGGTCAGCATTGGCAGATTGTTGGGCCAAATGGCGCAGGGAAATCGACGCTACTCAGCCTGATTACGGGCGATCATCCGCAAGGCTACAGTAACGACCTCACGCTGTTTGGCCGTAAGCGCGGCAGCGGTGAAACCATCTGGGACATCAAGCGCCACATCGGCTATGTCAGCAGCAGCTTCCATCTGGATTACCGCGTCAGCACCAGCGTGCGCAACGTTATCCTGTCAGGCTTTTTTGACTCTATCGGGATTTATCAGGCCGTTTCCGACCGTCAGCGTCACCTGACCGAACAATGGCTCACTCTGCTTGGGCTCAATGGCGCTATCGCCGATACCCCGTTTCAATCGCTCTCCTGGGGCCAGCAGCGTCTAACGCTGATTGCCCGCGCGTTAGTCAAACACCCCGCCCTGCTCATCCTCGACGAACCGTTACAGGGGCTTGATCCGCTCAATCGCCAGTTAGTGCGCCGCTGGTTGGATATCCTGATTGGCGAGGGCGAAACGCAGCTACTCTTTGTCTCGCATCACGCAGAAGATGCGCCCACGTGCATCACGCATCGACTCACTTTCGTTCCGCACGACGACATCTACCGCTACCAGATTGACGCGTTATGTAGATAACGCCTAAAAACAGGGATGATAACGCTACCACAAAATAAAATGTAGGGTAGAAAGCCAGGCTCATTTACACTGTAGCCTATGCTTCACTCAGTTTACTCGTAAAGAAACCATCGATAACAGAGGCAGATTCTCGCTGTAGATCATCTTTTTCAGCATCTAGCCATGTTATTTTGCAGTATTGCGATAATAGAGGTCATTATGAACGTTCTTGTTACAGGTGGTAGCGGTTACATAGGAAGTCATGCTTGCGTACAATTGCTGGCTGCCGGGCACACTCCCATCATTCTCGACAACTTGTGCAACAGCAAGGCTAGCGTCGTTAAAACCATTACACACTTAACCGATAAGACACCTGTTTTTTATCAGGGCGATATCCGCGACAGCGCGCTGCTGGACGATATTTTCGCTAATCATTCCATTGATTCCGTCATCCACTTTGCCGGCTTAAAAGCCGTGGGCGAATCAGTGCGTGAACCACTGAGCTACTATGACAATAACGTCTACGGTACGCTCGTGCTGGTAGAGGCGATGAAGAAAGCAGGCGTGAAAAACCTGATTTTTAGCTCCTCCGCCACCGTCTATGGCGATCAACCGCGCACGCCCTATCAGGAAAGTTTCCCCACAGGGCATCCTGCCAGCCCTTATGGCCGTAGCAAGCTGATGGTCGAGCAAATCCTGCAAGATTTACAGCATGCAGAACCGGAATGGAGTATTACGCTGTTGCGGTACTTCAACCCAGTTGGTGCTCATCCATCGGGTGAGATGGGTGAAGACCCACAAGGTGTGCCCAATAACCTGATGCCTTACATCGCTCAGGTTGCTGTCGGGCGTCGAGATTCGCTGGCGATTTTCGGTAATGACTACCCTACCGCTGACGGCACTGGCGTACGAGATTATATCCACGTTGTCGATCTAGCTGACGGTCATATCGCCGCCATGAACACCCTACAAAATCGTGCTGGCGTGCATATCTATAATCTGGGCGCAGGCGTAGGCTACAGTGTATTGCAGGTCGTCGAAGCCTTTAGTCAGGCCTGTGGCAAACCGCTGGCTTACCATTTTGCCCCGCGTCGTCAGGGCGATCTGCCTGCTTATTGGGCAGATGCCGAGCGTGCAGCGAAAGATCTTAACTGGCGAGTCACACGCTCACTGGAAGAAATGGCACAGGACACCTGGCGCTGGCAGTCCAACCACCCCAATGGGTTCGACGAAGAATAACGGCGTTTTTTGACGCCGAGTGACAAATTAAGGGAAGAAAGCAGAGCTGATTTCTGCAACCTTCCCCTATTTGTAACCATCGGCCAACCCTCTCTATCTTCTCAGGCCTCTACAGGAGCAAGTCATGTTGAATGAAAGTCTTAGCACGCTGGCACCAGATGGTCAGCCGTTTCAATTAACAACCTTGCAGAATCAGGCAGGCATGCGCGTGAGCCTGATGGACTGGGGTGCAATCTGGCTTTCCTGTGAGCTACCGCTACCAGAGGGTGAAGTGCGAGAAGTCTTATTGGGCTGTGCATCGCCCGAGCAATATCCACGACAAAGCGCTTATCTCGGTGCGTCGATTGGCCGCTATGCCAACCGCATAGCCAAGGCCACATTCAGTCGAGAAACCGAAACGTTCCATCTGGTTCCAAACCAGAACGAGCACCAGTTGCACGGTGGCCCGGAAGGCTTTCATGCCCGCCGCTGGCGAATTGTCAGTCAGGATGCAAAGCAGGTGACGTACCAATTGCACTCACCGGATGGCGACCAAGGATATCCAGGGCATCTCAACGTACAGGTGACCTACGCACTGACCGAACATAACTCGCTAGAAATCTCGTATCAGGCGACCGTAGAGAAAGCCTGCCCCGTTTGCCTGACTAACCACGCGTATTTCAACCTTGATGGCGATCTGACTGACGTCCGTAAGCACCAGTTGCAGCTGTTTGCCGACTATTATTTGCCGGTTAATAGCGCGGGCATTCCCAACGCCGATCTGACACCGGTAAACGCGACTGGAATGGATTTCCGCCAGCCAAAAACGCTGGAAGAAGATTTCCTGCGCGACAGTGATCAAATGGCCGTCGGCGGCTACGATCACGCATATTTATTGCATCGCACCTGCGGTTCCAGCGAAAGCCCGGCTGCCAATTTATGGTCATCCGATGGCCGCGTGCTGATGAGCGTTTTCACCAGCGCCCCCGCCTTACAGCTCTATAGCGGCAACTTTCTGGCCGGAACACCCTCGCGAGACGGTGGTCAATATGAAAACTATGCCGGTGTCGCACTGGAAAGTGAATTCCTGCCAGACAGCCCGAATCACCCCGACTGGCCGCAACCCGACTGCTGGCTGAAACCGGGAAAAGTCTATCGCTCGGATACCACGTACCAGTTTCTCGTACAGTAACCGAACGGTAAAACATAATTAACTCATTGATAACATTGGCAGATAACTTTCTGCCAATTTACAAAACTATGCTATTCCCCGCTTGCCCCCTTCCTGCTCAGACGCATACACTGCCAAAACGTCCAAAAAGGAAACGCCATGTCCGCATCATCACGGTCTCCATTATTCATTCATCATCTGCGCCATAAAGGCAGGTGGGGATGGCTATTGGCGCTGTGCTGGTTTTTCCTGAATGCACAACTGGCTATCGCAGGTCATCAATGCGATATGACGATCAGCCAGACATCCCCCGCACTCCAGCATCAGGCACATCTACAACAGGCTGACGTTCAGCCGTTATCGTCTCATGCCCAGCATACGGCTAAAGCGTCTTACGTTGCCGATCAGCAAACGCCGCTGTGCGAAAAACACTGCGTGCCGGATAGCGTGAAGCAGGATAATGGCTCGCTGGCATTATTAGCGCTGCCGATCAGCGGTGAGCTGGTCTTAGCGGATAATCCTGTCACCCTTAGCCCGGCATCTGATATCTGGCTCTCGCCTCCTGCGGTCGGCCCTCCGGCTGAAATCCTCTTCTGCCGATTCAGAGAATAACCCAAGCGATTGATAACCCCTGCGCCAGTGGGCGCAACGTCTTGTTTATCAATTATTTTTATTGGGATTATTTTTATGCGTATCACTTATATCGCTATGATCAGCGGCCTGATTTTTTCTGTTTCTTCCTTCATCTTCCCCGTGTGGGCAAATGACCACCAGCATCACGCGATGCCGCCGACCACTCCCCCAGCAGCTACGACAGCCGTTTATCAGACTACCGGGATTGTTAAGCAGTGGAACGCCGACAGCGTCACGCTCTCTCACGCGCCGATTGCCGACCTCAAATGGCCTGCCATGACGATGGCCTTCACGCTACCATCCAGCAGCGAAATAGCGCCATTGCCGGCCAACACCCCGGTCACGTTCAGCTTTATCCAGAACGATATCGGCTACATCCTGACCGCGATTACACCACAGCAGCCTTAACCGGAGCACAACATGAACTTATCCAAACACGACGCCGCGCGCGCGTGTCTGGCGATGTTGCTGTGGCTGCCTGCCGCCGTCTTTGCGGCAGATCTGAGTCTTGAACAGGCTTTACAGGCGGCGGAGCGTTACTCCGCTGACCTGTCAGCCAATCAACACCAGATTAACGCGCTCCAGAACATGGCCGACTCTGCCACGCAGCTTCCCGATCCAAAGTTGAAATTTGGCGTCGAAAATTTGCCATTGGGCGGCAACAACGGTAGTCGACTCACGCGTGAAGGGATGACGATGCAGCGTATCGGTGTCATGCAGACCTACGTCAGCAGCCGTAAACGCGATAGTAAGGCGCAGGCCATTCGGGTTGAAGCCGATGCGTTACAAAGTAATAGCGAAAGTATTCGTGCTCGCCTGCAACGGGAAACGGCACAGGCATGGCTGGATCTGGCACTCTCGCAGAAAGCATTGGCCGAAGTGACCGCGCTGGTCAACGAAAGCCAGCGGCAGATTGCATCGCAAAAAGCGAGTGTGGCAGCAGGCAGTGAAGCCAGTAGCGTTCTGGATGCCCGTCTGACGCTGGCGGCCATGCAGGACAGACTGGCCGACGCCGAACGGGATACCCGCATCGCACATGCCCGACTGGTGCAGCTTACCGGCATGGCGGATATCAACGTGCACGGCGAGCTACCTCGCTTTGAACGGCTTCCCGCCTCGCCGGAGGTGCTGGGCAACGCCATTCATCAGCACCCAGAAATGCAACAGGCGCAGCGTGAAGCCGATCTGGCTCGGGCTCGCTCCGCACAGTCGGCCGTTGCCGCCATTCCCAATGTCGATGTTGAAGTCTATTACGCGAAGCGCGGAGATGACTACGACGACATGGCGGGCATGATGGTAACGGTCGATCTGCCGCTGTTCACATCCAAACGTCAGGATAAGGACTACGCCGCAGACGTCTCACGCAGCATGGAAGCGCGCGACAGAGTCTTGCTCACCGAGCGAGAACATCAGGCGCAGCTCGATACGCTGATTGCTCAATATCAAGCCGCACAGTCACGCTGGCAGCGTCAGAGCAACGAGGTTCTTCCGCTGCAACAGCAGCGCATCAAACTGATTCAGGCTCAGTACCAATCCGGCAGCAGTAACCTCTCCGCCGTACTGGATGCCCGAAGGACGCTGCTCGAAAGCCGGATCGCCGTTCAGGATACCGCACGGGAAATGGCTCAATATTGGGCCGCCATCCGCTATCTGACGCCACAAGGAAGCCCTACGCGATGAGCAAAACAGTTACAAACAAATCCCTGATGCTTAGCCTGATGACGCTGGCTATTCTGAGCGCGGGTGGTGTGGGCTATTTGATGGGTAAACAGCAAACGCCGCTTTCCCCCTCTGCCGCAGAGCCAGAACGTACCGTTCTCTATTGGTATGACCCGATGGTGCCGGATAAACGCTTCGATAAACCGGGGAAATCCCCCTTTATGGATATGGAGCTGGTGCCCCGCTACGCCGATGAAGCGCAGGATGACGGCGGTATTACGGTCAGCGCCCGCCAACAGCAAAACCTCGGTGTTCGCACGGCGCGCGCGGAAATGCGCGAACTTTCCGACCGCAGCACGAGTTATGGCACCGTCACACTCAACGAACGCGGATTACACACGCTGGTGGCCCCCAGCGGCGGCATTGTCGAAAAACTCACAGTCAGTGCGCTACAAGAGCAGGTGAAGAAAGGCGAAATGCTGGCGACATTGTGGAACCCGACCTGGGCGGCGGCACAGCGCGAATATCTGGCGGTACAACAGTTGGACGACGACATGCTGACGCAATCGGCTCGCCAGCGGCTTGCTCTGCTTTTCATGCCGGAAGCAATTATTCGGCAGGTCGAGCGTAGCGGCAAACCTCAGGACAGGATCGCGATTACCGCACCGGAAGACGGCTACGTGAATAAGCTAGAGGTACGGCAAGGTATGCAGTTAAGCCCTGCTCAACCGTTATTCGAGCTTGCCAGTCTGAATCCGGTTTGGGTAGATGTCGATTACCCCGAAGCGCAGGCGGCGCAGCTAACGATTGGCAGCGACATCAGCGCCACCAGCAGCGCCTGGCCGGGTAAAACCTTCCACGGCAAAGTCAGCGAACTGCTGCCCGTGCTGGATAGCACTACGCGCACGCTAAAAGCTCGCGTGATACTGGATAACCCACAACAGCAGCTCAAACCGGGTATGTATCTGACTGTGCAGCTTTCGCACACTCAAGCACAGCCGCGTCTGGCAATCCCTCAGGAAGCGTTATTGGTCAGCGGTAGCCAAAACCGGGTCTTACTGAGTGATGGAAACGGTCATTTTACCCCACGTAATGTCACGGCAGGCGCGTCGCTGGGTGACTGGGTCGAAATCCTCGATGGGCTGAAGGCAGGTGACAACGTGGTCACTTCCGGTCAGTTCCTGATCGATTCCGAAGCCAGCCTGCGCAGCGCCTTACCGCAGTTTGATGCGGAAACATCGGCAACCTCAGAAACGTCGGCTGCGACCGTTGGCTATCACACTCAGGGAGTCATCAGAGCGATAAACGGTAATCAGGCCACCATCGAACACGAAGCGGTTCCGGCACTCAACTGGTCGCCGATGACGATGGACTTCACGCTACCACCATCAGGACTACCTCAGGGTGTGGGAATTGGCAGCACCGTGCGTTTCCAGTTCAACATGGACGACAGTGGTATTCACGTCCTGAATTTTTCCACCACTGACGATCCGCATGCCGGGCACGGAGGCCATCCATGATTGCCTACGTGATTCGCTGGTCGCTCAAAAATCGCCTGCTGGTTTTATTGGCGGCGCTGTTCATGGCGGCGTGGGGCCTGCTGTCGCTACAAAAAACGCCGCTGGATGCCCTGCCCGATTTATCGGACGTACAGGTCATCATTCGCGTCAGCTATCCGGGGAAAGCGCCGCAGGTGGTGGAAAATCAGGTGACCTACCCGCTGACGACCACCATGCTTTCTGTGCCGGGTGCCAAGACGGTACGGGGCTTTTCCATGTTCGGCGATGCCTACGTTTATGTGCTGTTTGAAGATGGCACCGATCCTTACTGGGCTCGTTCTCGCGTGCTGGAATATCTCAGTCAGGTGCAATCCAGCCTGCCAGCCGACGCCAAAACCTCGCTTGGCCCGGATGCCACCGGCGTCGGCTGGATTTACGAATACGCGCTGGTCGATCGTAGCGGCAAATACAGTCTGGCCGACCTACGCGGCTTTCAGGACTGGTTGCTGAAATATGAGCTAAAAACGGTTCCTGATGTGGCGGAAGTCGCCAGCGTGGGCGGCATGGTCAAACAGTATCAGATCGTCGTCGATCCAGAACGTATGAGAACGCAGGGCATCACCCACCAGCAGATCGTCAGTGCCGTACAGGCCGCCAATCAGGAAAACGGCGGTTCCGTGCTGGAGCTGGGCGAAGCAGAGTACATGGTGCGCACCACCGGTTACCTAAAAAGCACGCAAGATTTCAACCACGTGGTGATTACCACCCGCAACGGCATTCCCGTGCTGTTGCAGGATGTGGCTACGCTCAGAGAAGGGCCGGAAATGCGGCGCGGCATCGCCGAGTTGAATGGCGAAGGCGAAGTGGCGGGCGGCATCATCGTCCTGCGCTATGGCAAGAATGCGCTGAATACGCTGCATGCCGTTAAAGCGCGGTTACAGGAAATACAGAAAAGCCTGCCTGCGGGTGTAGAAATTGTCCCAACCTACGATCGTTCGCAGTTGATTGAACACGCCATCGATACGCTCAGCTTCAAGCTGCTGGAAGAGTTTATCGTCGTCGCGATCATCTGCGCCTTGTTTCTGTTCCACTTCCGCTCGGCGCTGGTGGCGATCATTAGCCTGCCGCTGGGGATTCTGGGCGCGTTTATCATCATGCGTTATCAGGGGGTAAACGCCAATATCATGTCGCTAGGCGGCATTGCGATTGCCATCGGCGCGATGGTGGATGCCGCGATTGTGATGATAGAAAACATGCATAAAGTCATTGAGCAGTGGCGGCATGAAAACCCAGGGAAACAGCCGCAGAACAACGAGTGGTGGCAGTTAGCGGAACGGGCTGCGGTGGAGGTTGGGCCCGCGCTGTTTTGCAGCCTGCTGATCATTACGCTGTCGTTTGTCCCCGTGTTCTCACTGGAAGCACAGGAAGGCCGCATGTTTTCACCGTTGGCCTTCACCAAAACCTATGCCATGGCCGTCGCCGCCGGATTAGGGATTACGCTGGTGCCGGTATTAATGGGGTATTTCGTCCGCGGCAAGATACCGGACGAACAGGCGAACCCGATTAACCGCTGGCTGATTGCAGCCTATCACCCAGTGCTGCAAAAGGTGCTGAGCTACCCGAAAACCACGCTGCTGGTCTCCGGCCTGCTGTTGCTGTTGACGCTCTTTCCGCTCAGCCGTCTGGGAAGCGAATTCATGCCGCCGCTGGATGAAGGCGATCTGCTGTATATGCCTTCCACCCTGCCCGGCATCTCTGCACGTGAAGCGGGTCGTCTGCTGCAACAAACGGACCGACTGATTAAAACCGTGCCCGAAGTCGAATCAGTTTTCGGCAAAGCAGGCCGTGCCGAAACGGCGACTGACCCCGCTCCGCTCACTATGCTGGAAAGCACAATCAGGCTGAAACCGCGCGACCAGTGGCGCGAGGGTATGACCATGGACAAACTGGTGGCCGAGTTGGATCGCACCGTCAACCTGCCGGGTATCGCCAACGTGTGGGTGCCGCCGATTCGCAACCGGCTAGACATGCTGGCCACCGGTATCAAAAGCCCAGTGGGCATCAAGGTTAACGGCAATAATCTGGCTGACATCGGACGTACCGCCGCACAAATCGAGCAGGTGGTGAAGCAAGTTCCGGGCGTGACATCGGCACTGGCGGAACGACTGGCGGGTGGGCGCTATATCGATATTGATATCGACCGTCAACGCGCTGCGCGCTACGGCGTGTCCGTCGAGGAACTTCAGTCGGTGGTTTCCACACTCATCGGCGGGCAAAACATCGGCGAAACCATTGAAGGTCGCCAACGTTATCCCATCAATATCCGCTACCCGCGTGAATTACGCGATTCGCTGCAAAAGTTGCGTGACCTGCCTATCGTGACGGCCAATGGCAGCAGAGTGACGCTGGCAGAGCTGGCTGATATTCGCGTCAGCGAAGGGCCACCGATGCTGAAAAGTGAAAACAGCCGCCTGTCGGACTGGATTTATGTCGATCTGCGCGGCCGCGATCTGAAGTCTGCCGTTGAAGACATGCAGCAGGCCGTTGCCCAACAGGTCACGCTGCCGGAAGGTGTTTCACTGAGCTGGTCCGGTCAGTTTGAGTATCTGGAACGCGCCACGGAGAAAATGAAAGTCGTCGTGCCCTTTACGCTGCTGATCATTTTTGTGCTGCTGTATATCACCTTCAACCGCATCAAAGATGCATTGCTGATCATGGCAACCTTACCTTTCGCGCTGATTGGCGGCGTCTGGCTGCTTTATATCCTTGGCTATAATCTTTCTGTAGCTGGTGCGGTGGGCTTTATTGCACTGGCGGGCGTGTCGGCGGAATTCGGCGTCATCATGCTGCTGTACCTCAATCATGCGGTGGAGAAACACCGCGTGGCAGGTCAGGCACTGTCACGCCAGCAGTTGATGGATGCCATCCACGAAGGGGCGGTTCTGCGTGTACGGCCAAAAATGATGACCGTCGCGACGATTATGGCAGGGCTGCTTCCCATCATGTGGGGTGGCGGCAGCGGATCCGAAATCATGCAGCGGATTGCCGCGCCGATGATCGGTGGGATGGTCAGTGCCCCTCTGCTGTCGATGCTGGTGATCCCTGCGGTCTATCTGTTATTGCACAAGGGGGATTCCGGTTTGCTGAAACGGTAAAGCCAGAGCGTGATTTTACGCAAATAACCTGCGGATAAATCACGCTTGCCATCGACTATCGATTGCCGATAACCGTTCTCCACCCCTATAATGAAATCAGTTATCACAGAAATCTTAGGATAGGAAGGAGTTTAGCTATGGCTGTAACTAAGCTGGTACTGGTAAGACACGGTGAGAGCCAGTGGAACAACGAAAACCGCTTCACAGGCTGGTACGATGTCGATCTATCCGACAAAGGCCGTTCAGAAGCCAAAGCCGCAGGTCAGCTGCTGAAAGACGAAGGTTTTGCCTTTGATTTCGCTTATACCTCCGTGCTGAAACGTGCCATTCACACACTGTGGAATATACTGGACGAGCTGGATCAAGCCTGGTTGCCAGTTGAGAAATGCTGGAAACTGAATGAGCGTCACTACGGTGCGTTGCAGGGCCTGAACAAAGCCGAAACCGCTGAGAAATACGGTGACGAGCAAGTTAAACAATGGCGTCGTGGTTTTGCAATTACGCCTCCAGAGTTGACGCGAGATGACGAACGTTTCCCGGGCAAAGATCCGCGTTACGCTTCTCTGAGCGAGAAAGAGCTGCCACTGACTGAAAGCCTGGCGCTGACCATCGACCGTGTTGTGCCTTACTGGAACGAAACTATCCTGCCACGCGTCAAAAGCGGTGAGCGTGTGATCGTTGCGGCTCACGGTAACTCACTGCGTGCGCTGGTGAAATATCTGGACAACCTGGGCGAAGACGAAATTCTGGAACTGAATATCCCAACTGGCGTGCCGTTGGTTTATGAGTTCGACGAGAACTTCAAGCCGATCAAACGTTACTACCTAGGCAACGCAGACGAAATCGCTGCAAAAGCTGCCGCAGTAGCGAATCAGGGTAAAGCGAAGTAATTTACCCCTGAATGAGAAAAACCCGGCCTGCGCCGGGTTTTTTTATAGCACGCTATTCGATATTACTTGTTACGGCGTTCGCGTACAGCAGACGCTAACTGGCGCAGCAGGGATTCTGTGTCTTCCCAGCCAATGCAGGCATCGGTCACACTGCGGCCATAAACCAGCGGCTCACCGCTTTCCAGATTCTGGTTGCCTTCAACCAGATGGCTTTCCACCATCACGCCCATAATGGCTTTCTCGCCCTGTACGATCTGCCCACAGACGTCGGTACAGACATCCATCTGCTTTTTGAACTGCTTGCTGCTGTTCGCATGGCTGAAATCGATCATGACCTGCGGTGTCAGACCCGCTTTTTCCAGACCGATCTTCACGTCTTTCACATGCTCTGCGCTGTAGTTCGGCGTTTTACCGCCACGCAGAATGATGTGGCAATCGTTGTTACCGCTGGTATTCACGATAGCAGAATGACCCCATTTGGTCACAGACAGGAAGCAGTGTGGCGCGCTGGCAGCATTGATCGCATCAATTGCGACCTTGATGGTGCCGTCGGTGCCATTTTTAAAGCCGACAGGGCATGACAGGCCGGATGCCAGTTCACGGTGTACCTGAGATTCCGTTGTACGTGCGCCGATAGCGCCCCAGCTCATCAAGTCCGCCATGTATTGCGGCGTGATCATGTCCAGGAACTCACCCGCAGCCGGTAAACCGATGTCGTTAATTTCCAGCAGCAGCTGGCGTGCAATGCGCAAGCCGTCATTGATCTGGAAGCTGTTGTCCATGTGCGGATCGTTGATCAGCCCTTTCCAGCCAATCGTGGTACGAGGTTTTTCAAAATAAACCCGCATCACCACTTCCAGATCGTCGCTCAGCTCATTACGCAGCGTCAGCAGACGCGCGGCATACTCTTTTGCTGCTTTCGTGTCGTGGATCGAGCAAGGACCAATGACCACCAGCAGGCGGTCGTCATTGCCGTTAAGAATTTTATGGATGGCAGTACGCGCGAACGATACCGTTTCCGCTGCCTTCTCCGTGGCTGGAAACTTTTCTAGCAAAGCAACCGGCGGCAAAAGTTCATTAATCTCTTTAATTCTTAAATCATCATTTTGGTAATTCATAAATAAATCCATCGGTTCCGAAACGGTATGTTAGCCCCATCCAATACGCGCCATCCCGCCTATACGGGTCGCCTGAGAAACGGGATGTTTCATATTGAAGATTGATTATTATATGTCAAGCTGGTGTTGTCAGGGCGCTGAAATCAGCGGGATTTACGCGATCAAATGCTCTTAGATCCCGCATCCGTCCTATTTTCATCAGAAAATAGCTCAACTGACAGATCGGGTGAATCACAGAATAGGTTTTCTCTGTGGGTTTCAGTAAAGTGGGATAAAACCGCAACTCAGGGTGATCTATGGCACATAACCACAGCCACACGGAATCCGGCAACAGTAAACGTCTGCTGGCCGCGTTTATCATTACCGCCACATTTATGGTGGCAGAAGTGATTGGTGGCCTGCTGTCCGGCTCCCTCGCCCTGCTTGCGGATGCAGGCCATATGTTGACGGACGCCGCTGCGTTGTTCGTCGCGCTGGTCGCCGTACGTTTCGCACAGCGCAAGCCCACTACGCGCCATACCTTTGGCTATTTGCGGCTCACGACCCTCGCCGCCTTTGTGAACGCACTGACGCTAATGCTGATTACCGCCTTCATCTTCTGGGAAGCCATCCAACGCTTCTATGATCCCCAGCCTGTTGCGGGCGTGCCTATGCTGCTTGTCGCCGTTGTCGGCTTGGTGGCAAATATCGTGGCATTTTGGCTGTTACATCATGGCAGCGAAGAGAAAAATATTAACGTCCGCGCGGCGGCTCTGCATGTGCTGGGCGATCTGCTCGGATCCGTTGGCGCGATTGCCGCTGCCATTATCATTCTTTATACCAACTGGACGCCTATCGACCCGATTCTCTCTATTTTGGTGTCGTGTCTGGTGCTGCGTAGTGCGTGGGCGCTATTGAAAGAGAGTCTTCACGAGTTGCTGGAAGGTACGCCCGGACAGCTTAGCGTTGAGGTTCTACAGAAAGATCTGACGCTGAATATTCCCGAAGTCAGGAACATTCACCATGTTCATTTATGGCAGGTGGGCGAAAAACCGATGATGACGCTGCATGCGCAGGTGATTCCACCTCACGATCACGATGCGTTGTTAAGACGTATTCAGGAATATTTACTGAAGCATTACCAGATTGAACACGCGACGGTTCAGATGGAATATCAACGCTGTGATGATGACCACTGCACTTTCCACTATCAGGAAAGTCATCACCATGAAAGCCATGATGCAGAAGGCCACCACCACAAGCATTAAGTTTGGATTACACGCCGTGTGAAACCGTGCTGACGCGATTTTCCTGCGCGCTCTTAATCCACAGCCAAGAGCCGTTCAGGGCAATCAGCGTCAGGATGGCGTACTCTACCGCCATCGCATACACGCCTTGATAAGCAAAAATCACCACGCTTATCACATCAATCACCACCCACAGCAGCCAGTTCTCGACATATTTACGCGTCATCAGAATCATCGCCACGATCGACAGCACCATCATGGTGGAATCCCAGAATGGGAACGCATCTGGCTGGAGATTCGGCATCTGCACTGACAACCCGAGCCCCTGCATACCGGAAACGGCAATGCGCGTCAGTACAGCAAACACCGCGTCAATGTAGAACGTCATCAAGCCAATCGCGACAATACTCGCCACCGACCAGCCAATCAGTTTCTGCACTGGCAGCCAGCGGATGCGTAACTCCACTTCCTGCGCATCCGTCTTGCGCGTCCAGGCATACCAGCCATAAATATTGGCGGCAAAGAAGAAGATTTGCAGCAACAGGCTGGCGTAAAGCTGAATCTGGAAAAAGATCACGGCAAACAACGTGACGTTAATCAACCCAAACAGATAGTTGATGGTTTTTTCCTGACTCGCGAACCAGATACACAGCAGGCCAAACAGCGTGCCAATCGCTTCAATCCAGGAAAGATCGTATCCCCCATCCCCCAAAGGAATATGAATTAAAATATTGCTGGTACTAAAAAAATCCATCTCACCACCCTGTCTCAATTATTGTAAAAAATACCTATCAAGATGCCCAAGATCTCCGTCAGGCATTCCCTTTCACACGCAATTTTAGCGAAGCTGCAAAATCCAGCATGCGATTCAGCGGGATTAACGCGCCTTCTCGCAGGGCTGCATCAACATGAATCTCATGAGCGTCACCGCCTTGTTCCAGACCGTTAGCAATCGCCTCCAGCCCATTCATCGCCATCCACGGACAGTGGGCGCAGCTACGGCAGGTTGCCCCTTCTCCCGCTGTCGGCGCTTCCAGCAATGTCTTCTCCGGGCAGGCCTGCTGCATCTTGTAGAAAATGCCGCGATCGGTTGCCACAATCAATTCGCGCTGTGGCAGCGTTTTCGCCGCTTGAATCAGTTGGCTGGTTGACCCAACGGCGTCAGCCATCTCTACCACACTCTGCGGCGATTCTGGATGGACCAAAATTGCCGCGTCGGGGTACAGAATCTTCATGCGCTGCAGCGCCTGCGTTTTAAATTCGTCGTGCACAATGCACGCGCCCTGCCAGCACAGTACATCCGCCCCTGTCTGCTTTTGCACATAGCTGCCCAGATGACGGTCCGGTGCCCAGATAATCTTTTCCCCTAGGCTATCCAGATGCTCGATCAATTCCACCGCGATGCTGGATGTCACCACCCAATCCGCACGCGCTTTCACTGCCGCAGAGGTATTGGCATACACCACCACCGTTCGGTCTGGGTGCGCATCGCAAAAACGGCTGAACTCATCGACGGGACAACCGAGATCGAGCGAGCATTCTGCTTCCAGCGTGGGCATCAGAATCGTCTTTTCTGGGTTGAGTATCTTGGCGGTCTCTCCCATAAAGCGGACACCCGCAACCAGCAGCGTTGATGCCGAATGGGTGCTGCCGAAGCGCGCCATTTCCAGCGAGTCTGCCACGCAGCCGCCAGTTTCCTCCGCCAGCGCCTGAATTTCAGGATCGGTATAATAGTGCGCGACCATGACAGCATTTCTTTCCCGCAGCAGCGTTTTTATCCTGCTACGATAGTGCTGTTTTGCATCAGCCGATAAGGGTTTGGGCTTCGGCGGAAAGGGATAGATGGTCTTATTGCTATCAAAAAGGATACTCATTATAAATTTCCACGATGACAACTCGGGTTGTAACACCTGATACTAATTAATCACTAGCACCGACGTTTTTTATCCTAAACAAAATACCGAAAAACCGCCCTAAAGTCGCGGTGTATTTTCCATAAAACCGGCCACTTTGTTTAATATGCTTAAAATGGTGAAGTGAAACGCGTAAGTGGGATGACTCGTAGAAAGTAGAAAAGAGACAAGGAGAGAAACGGCATGGCCAGCCTCTATATCAGAATCTATCGCAATACCCTGATCGTCAGAAACGTGGACACGAAACAAGAGGTGACAGAGCAATCAGACGCGCCTTTTACCACCACGCGTTTACTACTCGGGCAGATGATCCCGGCGATGAAGTTATTGGCTCGACTCACACGTAAAGTGGCGTCCAAACGATTAATCGATCTGTTCGCCTCGCACAAGGTCATCATCCATGCCATGGAGATGAATGAAGGCGGGCACAGCCAGGTCGAGTTTGCCAGCTACATAGAGCTAGCCAAGAGCATCAGCCCGCAAGGAAAGCATATTTATGTCTGTAGCAAAAACGTGCCGCTTACCGATCAGGAAGTGACACAAATCTTTAGCGGCGACATGCCTTCGATCGTCAGCCGCTAATTAGACGCTGCGCTTTAGGCGAAGAAGCGATGCCAGTAAAGAGAAATAGGAATAACCAGAACCAACGCAGGTAGGAAGTTAACCACCGCAAATGATTTGATCTGCGCGATCCTCAGCCCTACTGCAATCATGATAATCCCGCCACAGGCAGAAAAATCGCCCATCGTGATGTCTGTCATAAAGGGCATAATCAATTTGGCGGAGAAGAACAACAGTGTCTGAACAATAACCTGCGGTATCGCAATCGACATCACGGCAAGGCCAAGCGTGATGGAGAAAATCAGCGCGGTGAAAATATCCAAAGCAGATTTGATGATCAGCAGTTGATAATCACCCGTTAGCCCTTCCGTTAACGCCCCAACTACGCCTGTCCCGCTGGCACAAAACAGGACGATTAACGCGGTAAAGTTCTGAGTGTAAACATCCTGCGGCAAGCGGTGCTCCTGTGCAGGCAGCACGCGGTTTAATCCTTTCTGAATCATCATGCCAGCCCACTGCACACCGGACTCCATGCGTAGCAGCTCGCCTAACGCCACACCAATCACAATAGCCAGCGCCACCGCAGGCAACTGCTGGACTTTAACAATCAGCGTGATCCCCATTGCAATCGACACCATCGCAAATGCCGGCGGAAGACCATCTTGCAAACGCTGAGGGATAAAACGACGTAAAGCAATGCCCAGACCACTACCAATCAAGATAGCGGCACCATTAATCAACGGACCAATCATATATCTTCCTAAACAGGGCTACACGCGCTTCCCTGTGGCAATGACTCCATCCCTGCTCGATAGGATTAGAAACAGTTCCTGACGGGTTATATAGTCCATAGAGAGGGGTAAAAACCTAATATACCGCAAAGCCTTACCGAGTAGGGAGTGATGATGGGTTTTATCTCATTGATACGGTGTACACGATCGTTGTCTTAACGTCGATTTATGCAAGGAAGGAATGCTACTGCTGAAGTGGTGGATCGTGCAGGATGAATCGGCCTTTGGGGTCAACGCTAACGCGTTGCTGTCTCGCTTTGTTCGGCTCGTGCGATATGTAATTTAATATGAATTTATTCGAGGAAGGAAATTTACTGCCGAAATGGTGGGTCGTGCAGGATTCGAACCTGCGACCAATTGATTAAAAGTCAACTGCTCTACCGACTGAGCTAACGACCCGCAATGCGGAACTGCTTGATACTTACTAAAACTACAACTGCATTTGAAATTGGTGGGTCGTGCAGGATTCGAACCTGCGACCAATTGATTAAAAGTCAACTGCTCTACCGACTGAGCTAACGACCCAATTTCATGCTGCTTTAGCGTTTTGCTATTTGCCTTGGCAACGGCGGCACATATTACTGATTTAAATTTTCGGCGCAACCTATTTTCTTAAAAAACTGTTTGATTGCTTACTCTTAAGACGTTTAGGCACAAAAACCGCTCATGATGCGCAATTTTTGTGCCAATTAATACGGTATTACGATCCGGCTAAGCGCTTTTGCGCCTGCTTTGCACTTTCCGTATTGGGGTACATTTTTACAACCTGCTGGTAAACGGCCTTGGCTTTATCAGCCTGACCTTTTTCCTGCATGATCACCCCAACCTTCAGCAAGGCTTCAGAACTTTTTGGCGACTTGGGATAATTTTTAACAACGTTGGCGAAATAGTACGCCGCATCGTCCTTTTTCCCCTTGTTGTAATTCAACTGACCAAGCCAATAGTTAGCATTAGGTTGGTACGTTGAATCGGGGTACTTCTTGACGAATGCCTGAAATGCGGTAATAGCCTGATCGTACTGTTTTTTCTCCAGCACGAGCGCGACTGCGGCATTGTAATCACTATTCGCATCACCCGTACTGGCTGGTGCCGCCGTATTGGCAGCACCAGTATCAGTCCCCGCCGCAGCGGCAGGTGTGCCCTCTGTCGTCGGTGTTGAAGATGATTGCGAACTTAATCCATCAATCTGCTGATAGATCTGTTTCTGCCGTTCAACAACCTGATTCAACTGATACTGACTTTCCTGAATCTGCCCACGGAGGCTGTCAATATCGCGCTGATTATCAGAGAGCTGCTGTTGAAGTTGAGTTAAAAGCTGACTGTGAGCGTTAGAAATACGCTCCAATTGAGTGACGCGGTCTTCGACCGAGCCTGAGCCGACATTACTGATTGGCGCTTGGGCAGTAGCGGCCCAAGGGACCGCTACGCCAACCAGTAACGACAGACCCAACAGGTGACGTCTGAAGTTACTGCTCATGCGATTCTCTTAATATACCAGAACGGCACGACGGTTTTTGGCATAAGCCGCTTCGTCATGACCGAGAACAGCTGGTTTCTCTTTACCGTAAGAAACGATAGAGATCTGATCGGAAGAAACGCCTTTACCTTGCAGGTACATTTGTACCGCGTTGGCACGACGCTCACCCAGAGCGATGTTGTATTCTGGCGTACCGCGTTCGTCCGCGTGACCTTCGATAGTCACTTTGTAAGACGGGTTGCTACGCAGGAATGCAGCGTGTGCGTCCAGCATCTGAGCGAATTCAGAGCTCACATCGTACTTGTCCAGACCGAAGTAAACGATGTTGTTGCGCTGTAATTCTTGCATCTGCAAACGCGCTTGCTCAGAAGAAGACATGTTGCCGCCGTCCATCATGCCGTTGTTACCAGCAGCACCCATGGAAGATTGGTCATTGTCCGCGTTCTTGTTAGAGCTACAAGCGGCCACTGCCAGTACCGGCAGAGCCAACATCAGGCCTTTCAGCACTTTATTGAATTGCATTTCTTATGTCCTTTGACGAGTTTATTGTACATATCTGTACTTATAGATACGGCGACCAGGCAGGGAATTTAACCTGTCCATCAGTAGCCGGAAGACGCGCTTTGAAACGCCCATCTGTCGAAACCAACTGTAGCACTGAACCCAGCCCTTGTTTGGAACTGTAGATCACCATCGTGCCATTCGGTGCGATACTTGGCGTTTCGTCCAGGAACGTGTCCGTCAATACTTGTACGGCACCCGTTACCAGATCCAGTTTGGAAATATGCTGAGCTCCACCATTCGAGCTCACCGTTACCAAAAATTTCCCGTCGGCACTCACATCGGAGTCCTGATTCTGAGAACCTTCCCAGGTCACACGCTGTGGCGCGCCGCCGTTAGCATTCACTTTATAAACCTGCGGACGACCAGCCTGGTCTGAAGTATAGGCCAAGGTCTGGCTGTCTGGGAACCAGGTTGGTTCCGTGTTATTGCTGCGACCATCAGTTACTTGGCTGATTTGCCCAGATCCCAGATTCATCACATACAGATTCAGGCTACCGCTCTTAGACAGTGCGAACGCCAACTTGCTGCCATCAGGAGAGAAAGCAGGCGCACCGTTGTGACGCGGGAAGGAAGCAACCTGACGGATTGCACCATTTGCCAGCGTCTGAATAACCAACGCAGAACGGCCACTTTCAAACGTAACATAAGCGAGCTTGCTGCCGTCTGCGGACCAAGCCGGAGACATCAGCGGCTGTGGTGAGCGGTGAACCACAAATTGGTTGTAACCGTCATAGTCCGCAACGCGCAGTTCATAAGGGAACTGACCACCGTTGGTCTGAACAACGTAAGCGATACGGGTACGGAACGCACCTTTAATACCACTCAGTTTTTCAAACACTTCGTCACTGGCAGTGTGTGCAGCATAGCGCAACCACTGTTTTGTGACTTTAAACTGGTTCTGCGCTAATACGCTGCCTGGGTTACCGGAGGTATCGACGAGCTGGTAAGAAACCAGATAGCTGCCATCAGCACTCGGCTGAACCTGACCAACAACAACCGCATCGATGCCCAACGCCGTCCATGCAGCAGGCGTCACTTCAGAGGCCGTTGCAGGTTGCTGAGGCATACGGTTTGCGTCGATCGGGTTGAATTTGCCACTGTTACGCAAGTCAGCACCGACGATGCCGCCGACGTCTTCAGGCGCAGCGCCCGAGCCTGCCCATTTGAACGGAACCACGCCGATAGGACGTGCAGAGTCTACCCCTTGGGTAATCTCTATACGTACTTCCGCGTGAACAACCGCAGTCCACAGCATTAAAAAGCTTAATGCAACTTTCAGTACTTGCTTCATCTCATCTCCCTTATCCAGACGCGAAGTCTGCGATAAATTAGCAGAATTTTAACAAAAACAAACCAATGTCAACAAAACAACATAACCTGGTTTATTTACCATCGTAATAATCTTAAATCTATTGGGTAAACAGCCCGGTTACTGCGGTTTAAAGTCTATCGGCGCATTTTTGAAAGCCTCATAAACCTCTGAACTTGGTGGCTTCGGCATTCTTGCCTGTTTGGCAGCCGCAATGGCCGCCTGGCATAACGCGGGATCGCCGCCTTCAGCAGTGACGTCAATCAGCAGGCCATCTGGCGCCAGCTTAATTCGTAACGTACAGGTACGCCCTTTATAGAGCTGCCAGTCATAAAACTTGCTCTGAATGGCTGAGCGCACCTGACTACCATAGCTATCAAGCGCCGCACCTGATGCACCGCTCTTTTTATTGTTACCTGTGCCCGCAGGCGCGCCACCGCCAGACTTCGGCGCATTTTTCGATGAGGCCAACCCGCCCAGTAAGTCATCGACGGCGTTTTCCTGCTTAGCGGCCTCTGCTGCTGCTTTCTTTTTATCATCAGCGGCTTTCTTAGCCGCTGCAGCTGCTTCTGCTTTCTTCGTTGCTTCAGCTTCAGCCTTTTGTTTCGCTGCCTCAGCTGCTGCTTTTTGTTTAGCTTGCTCAGCGTCTGCGGCTGCCTTTGCAGCTTCTGCTTTAGCCGTTTCTGCTGCCTTCTGCTTAGCGGCCTCAGCGGCTTTTTCTTTAGCCTCTTCTTCCGCCTGTTTCTTAGCAGCAGCGGCCGCAGCAGCTTGTTTCTTCGCTTCGTCTTCTGCTTTCTTCTTAGCGTCTGCCGCCGCTTTCGCCTGTTGTTCAGCTTCAGCTTTCGCTTTTGCCGCTGCAGCTTCGGCTTGCTTCTGCTGTTCTTTTGCCTGCTGAGCCGCCGCTTCAGACTGCTTACGCTGTTCAGCCTGTTCCTGAGCCTGTTTTTTCGCCTCTTCCTGCGCTTGCAGACGCTCTTTTTCCAGCTCTTTCAGCCGCTGCTGTTCAGCCGCTTGCTTCTGCTGAAGCTCTTCGGCTTGCTGTTCAGCCTGCTTTTGACGCAGCTGTTCAGAACGTTTCGCATCTGTCTGCTGCTGCTGTTGGCGGTTATACTGCTCCACCACCGCGCTCGGATCGACCATTACAGCATCAATTGACGAGCCTCCGCCGCCCCCGCTGGCATCCATCGTTTGCGTCGACGAACTCCAAAGCAGCAAAGCAATCAGTATGATGTGCAAAACAGCCGAGATAATAACGGCGCGTTTCAGCTTATCGTTTTGTTCGTTTGCCTTTAGCACAAGCGATTCCCAAAAACAGTGTTGCCAGAAATAGGCTTAACGATCATTACCGTGATGCGCTCATTTAAATCGGTTGTGTCATCAAACCAACGGATTTTACGCCAGCCTGATGCAACAAATTCAACGCTTTAATGATCTCATCATAAGGAACATCCTTCGCGCCACCAATCAAAAAGACCGTCTTGGGATTGGTTGACAGCCGTGATTGCGCTTCAGCAACCACCTGTTCTGCCGGAAGTTGCTCCATACGGTTTTGTTCAACAACCAGGCTATATTGCCCTATGCCTGAAACCTCTACGATCACGGGCGGATTGTCATTGCTGGAGACCGTTTTTGAGTCGGTCGCATCAGGCAAGTCCACCTCAACGCTCTGCGTAATAATCGGGGCTGTCGCCATAAAAATCAGCAACAGCACCAACAGCACGTCCAGTAACGGGACAATGTTGATCTCGGATTTCAGCTCACGACGGCCTCTGCGTACTCGTGCCATGATGCCCCCTGATTACTTGCTGTTGTCGCTGGAGAACGCCTGACGGTGCAGGATAGCGATGAACTCTTCCGTAAAGTTGTCGTAGTTCTGCTCCAGTTTACCGACCCGCTGGCTAAGACGGTTATACGCCATGACCGCAGGGATCGCCGCAAACAGGCCGATTGCCGTTGCAATCAAGGCTTCGGCAATACCAGGGGCAACCATTTGTAAGGTCGCCTGCTTCACTGCGCCCAGCGCGATGAAGGCATGCATGATTCCCCAAACGGTACCGAACAGGCCGATATACGGGCTGATAGAACCCACGGTTCCCAAAAAGGGAATGTGCGTTTCCAGCGTTTCCAACTCACGATTCATTGAAATACGCATTGCACGGGATGCCCCTTCCACTACGGCTTCCGGCGCATGGCTGTTGACACGATGCAACCGTGCAAATTCTTTGAAACCTGAATGGAAGATTTGTTCAGTGCCCGTCAGGCTATCGCGACGAGTCTGACTTTCCTGATAGAGGCGCGACAGTTCGATGCCCGACCAAAACTTGTCCTCGAACGCCTCAGCCTCACGCGTCGCCGAGTTCAGAATTCGGGTACGTTGAATAATGATCGCCCAGGAAGCGATAGAAAAACAGATTAAAATCAGCATGATTAGTTTGACCAGAAGGCTTGCCTTCAGGAACAAATCAAAAACGTTCATGTCAGTCACTGCTTGAACTCCGCGACAATAGACTTAGGAAGCGCAATTGGCTTCATTTGATGTGGATCGATGCATGCGATCAAAACTTCAGCATGGCTTAGCAGGGTGCCATGAGCATTGAGAATACGCTGGGCGAAAGTCATAGAAGCACCACGCAGCGAGATAACCTCACTTTGCACTTCCAGCATGTCGTCGAGGCGCGCAGGAGCAAGATACTCCACCGTCATCCGACGAACAGCAAACGCGACATGCTCACTTAGCAAGGCTTGCTGATGAAAGTTGCGCTCACGTAACGCCTCGGTTCTTGCCCTTTCATAAAAGGCAATATAGCGAGCGTGATAGACAACGCCACCTGCATCAGTGTCTTCAAAGTAGACTCGAACTGGCCAGCGAAACAACGAATTACTCACTCTACATCCCAGTAATGCATTAAACCTCGCTACTATACGCAAGAGAAATGAGGTTTGGAATGGATTGTGACAACGGAAAGAAAATAATTATGGGCTGCAAGCAACCCATAACTAAATGGAATAGGAGGCTATTTTAGCCGAAGAAATAGTACAATCCTGCGCACAGGATCACAAAGGCGGGAAGTGGTGCGAAAAACGCGCGCCAGAGCAGGCGATGTGGACGAAAACCAACGCCATGAACAACGCCAGCGCAAACGGCCCAAATCAACAGCAGCCCCTGCCAAACCGCGAGTTCACTGGTCCGCGCCGCAAAGCGCGTCGGATCCCAGAATACACAGCCAGCCAGCAGCAACGCCATGATAAGGGAAAGAGCCCTTAACGGGCTCTTATCCATCAGGCGATAGAGTTTATCGACCAGATCACTCATTGCTTATCTTCTTCAGCCGCTTTGCTTGCCTCACTCTGCTCAATAGCCAGGGCCGTAATGATCCCCAATGAGCAAGCAAGAAGCGTTCCGAGTATCCAGGCAAAATACCACATAAATTAAGCTCCTTACTTAGTACATAGAGTGAGTGTTTTGCTCAATCTGCTCTTTGGTAATGCGACCGAACATCTTGTAGTAACACCATGCGGTATAAGACAGCACGATAGGAACGAAAATCATCGCAACCACTGTCATGACTTTCAGTGTCAGCAGGCTTGATGTTGCATCCCATACCGTCAAGCTGACGTTAGGCACAGTCACTGACGGCATGATGAACGGGAACATCGCGATCCCTGCGGTCAGAATCACACAAGCGATAGTCAGAGAGGAGAACAGGAATGCCCATGCTCCTTTCTCTGCGCGCGCCATAAGGGTAGTCAGCACCGGCAGCACTACGCCCAGAGCAGGGATAGCCCACAATACCGGATGGTTATTGAAGTTGATCAGCCAGGCACCTGCCTGTTGAACGACCTCTTTACGCAGCGGGTTAGATTCAGCCGCGGTGTTAATCGCAGACGTCACCACGTAGCCATCAATACCGTAAATGACCCATACGCCAGCCAGAGCAAACATCACCATCATCACCAGCGCGGCAATCTGCGCAGCGGATTTGGAACGCTCGTGCAGGTCGCCCGTGGTCCGCATCATCAGGTAGGTTGCACCTTGAGTCAGGATCATCGTCAGACTAACCACACCAGCCAACAAGCCAAACGGGTTCAGCAGTTGGAAGAAGTTTCCGGTGTAGTACAGACGCAGATATTCATCGACGTGGAACGGTACACCCTGCAACAGGTTACCAAACGCCACACCAATCACTACCGGTGGAACAAAGCTACCGATGAAGATGCCCCAGTCCCACATGCCACGCCAGCGCGGATCTTCGATTTTTGAACGGTAATCGAAGCCGACAGGACGGAAGAACAATGAGGCCAGCACCAGAATCATAGCAATATAAAAACCAGAGAACGCGGCAGCATAAACCATCGGCCAGGCAGCAAACAGCGCACCACCGGCGGTGATCAGCCAGACCTGGTTACCGTCCCAGTGCGGCGCAATACTGTTAATCATGACGCGACGCTCGGTATCGCCACGTCCCATCAGACGCACCAGAATGCCCACGCCCATGTCAAAACCATCAGTGATAGCGAAGCCAATCAGCAAAATACCGATCAACAGCCACCAGATAAAACGTAAGACTTCATATTCAAACATAGTGGACTCCTGTTTACCGTGCTTCCTGCGCAGCCGCTATAGGTTGTTCAAAATGGTAGCGCCCTGTTCTCAGGCTACTTGGCCCCAGACGTGCGAATTTGAACATCAGATACATTTCTGCAACCAGGAAGAGCGTATACAGACCACAGATCAGCCCCATGGAGAACAGAATATCCCCTGCAGTCAGTGATGACGTCGCAACGGCTGTCGGCAGAATCTCACCGATAGCCCAAGGCTGACGGCCGTATTCAGCCACAAACCAGCCGGCTTCGATAGCAATCCACGGCAGCGGAATACCGTACAACGCCGTACGGAGCAGCCAACGTTTTTGACCAATTTTGTTGCGCAGAACAGTCCAGAAAGACAGGCCAATGATCAACAGCATCAGAATGCCGCAGCCCACCATGATACGGAAAGAGAAGTACAGCGGCGCAACACGTGGGATAGAATCTTTAACCGCCTGTTGAATCTGCGTTTCTGTCGCATCAGAGACTTTCGGCGTATAGCGTTTCAGTAACATGCCATAGCCCAGATCTTGCTTAGACCTTTCGAACGCTTCTTTTACCGCCGGGTCAGTATTGCCCGCGCGTAATTCTTCCAGCAACTGGTAAGCCTTCATACCATTGCGAATACGCACTTCATGCATCACCAGCAATTCTTTCAGACCGGTAACTTCTTTGTCTGTAGAACGCGTGGCAATTAACCCCAGGGCATAAGGAATCTTGATGGCATAGTTATTTTCCATCGTATCCTGGTTCGGGATGCCGATCAGCGTAAAGGATGCTGGAGCAGGCTGTGTTTCCCATTCGGCTTCAATCGCTGCCAGTTTGGTTTTCTGTACGTCACCCATTTCATAACCGGATTCATCACCCAGTACAATAACGGACAGGACAGCAGCCATACCGAAACTTGCTGCGATAGCGAATGAACGCTTGGCAAACGCAATGTCGCGGCCTTTCAGTAGATAGTAAGAACTGACACCCAGAATGAACATTGCGCCCGTACAGTAACCTGCCGCTACCGTGTGAACGAATTTCACCTGAGCAACCGGGTTCAGTACCAGATCGGCGAAGCTCACCATTTCCATACGCATGGTTTCGAAGTTGAAATCCGATGCGATGGGGTTCTGCATCCAGCCATTGGCAACCAGAATCCACAGTGCGGAGAAGTTAGAGCCTAGCGCGACCAGCCAGGTCACGGCCATATGTTGCACTTTTCCTAAACGGTCCCAGCCGAAGAAGAACAAGCCAACAAAGGTCGATTCCAGGAAGAATGCCATCAGGCCTTCAATCGCTAGCGGCGCGCCGAAAATATCCCCGACGTAGTGAGAGAAGTATGACCAGTTGGTCCCGAATTGAAACTCCATGGTCAATCCGGTAGCGACCCCAAGAGCGAAGTTAATTGCAAATAACTTGCCCCAGAACTTGGTCATATCTTTATAGATTTGTTTGCCAGACAGCACATATACCGTTTCCATAATCGCCAGCAAAAACGCCATCCCCAGCGTTAATGGTACGAATAGAAAATGGTACATTGCAGTTAAGGCAAACTGTAAACGTGACAGTTCGACTACATCAAACATTTTGACTCCTTGCTCCTCGCAGGAAGGGATTAGCTTGCAAACGCTGACAAGCTGCCAAAAATCCGGCCATTACACCCAAAAGAACACAACAAGAATTGCTTTAATACACGCTGTAATGAACGCTAGAAATACCGTTCATCAGGGCAGTCACACCGCAATACCCCGACAGCAAGTTCAAGATAAATCACAAGTATTACAAATTGCGTACCCCATAGGGAGGTAGCCGTATATTACGCCTGTAATCCCCTACAATAAATAGGTTTTTACGTGACCCAGACTAGGTTTTTGGCTTCAAATCAACTTTTCCACTAAACGGCGTGAAAGACCATAATTGACCTCGCGCAATTTAAGCCTATTTCAGAAATTATATCCAGAGGAGTTTTTTGATCTAAAACAATTTAACGCTTTTCTCGTGATTATCGCGTTGCATTAATTTCCTCATTACACTCATTGTTAATGCAATGTGACTTTTAGGTTTAATTAAAATTAATTCAGCAATATAATTTTTACTTTCCGTTATCGATTATTCACATGCATTTTTATCTTCTATTTTATGTCAAATTTCTATTTTTTCTTGCTGACAACCGCGCTGTATTTTCGCCGTGAATTCCCTTGCCCTTCCCCCATGTACAGCCTGTTTGTAACGCGCCATGCCAAAGCGGAGACCAAAAGGCCTCCGCAGTGGTTACAGGTTAGGTGATACGTAGCAAGATGCTGCGATTTACTTATTCGCTTTCATCCGTTCAATGGCTTTATCGTAAACCGTGTTACTTTTCTCGCTTCTTGCCAGCTCATAATGCTGAAGTGCATCGCTGAACTGACCGGCGTTCTCGTAGATTTTTGCAATATTGTAGTACGAGCTGGCACGTGTGGTTGCCGCGTTGCTACCATTTGCCAACGCAATCGCTTTACGGTTAGCCCAAATGGCTTCGGCAATGTTGCCCCGCTTTTGATAAGTCAGGCCCAGGTTGCTATATGCCTGACCAAACGCACTATCCTGATCGATCGCAGACAGGAACAGTGTCGTGGCCTGCTCTAACTCACCGCGTCCATAGGCGGCTTCACCATCACGATTGAGGTTTTTGGCCAGCGCAGCATTTCCAGTAACGGAAACTGTCGTCTGCGCAGGGTTAAGCACCATTGGCAGCACATCGCTGTCCTTCACTTTTGAGAAATCTGCCTCACCAACGGCATTGATATCTTCAAAATCACCGTTAGGGTTAAGACGGAAAACCGTCCAGATGTTCCCTGTCTTATTCAGTGGGACAGAATATGACCGTACCTGTGAGCTTCCAACATAGACAAATACTTTTGCACGACTTGCGGAAAGCGCTAATGAATTAGCCTTATCACCGTTTGAATAATCATGGACGGCATAAATATAACTTTCACCCAAACGCTTTTTATCAATCGTGATCGTTTCTGGGCCGAAACTATCTGTGTCATCGACATCAAGATTAGCATCGCGTCCCTTTTTGTGGCTGAAATAAATATGATTACCCGGATAAATAAGGTGGGAATCTAAATCGGCAGGTTTTTCGCCCCAGGTTAATACAATTCGCATGCCATCCAGGCTTTTCATTACCGGACTCACTGCATAGGTCATACCGTCACACGGACATTTAACCACCAAATCTGAATAGCCCGCTTTTTTAATGATCAGTAGACTGTCTTGATCGACGGCGAATGGCGCGTTGAGCGCCGCACGGCCTGCGGCATCAGAGCGTGCGGTCACTGACTGCGCACCATTCTTCTGTAGAATAACCGTTGCATCATCAATTTTTTTATCTTTAATCGTCGCACTTAGCACTTCAATATTAATAGACTGTGCGTTAGCCACACAGGTAAATGCGGATAATGCCAAAATTAGTGCTTTTATATTTCCTTTCACACAACATCCCCTTAAGGAAAATTAATTAACCATTCCCTGCTTATACGGAACCAATGAAATTATCATCATTTCTGTTCATCGCTAATCATGCCTTTTCAGGCGCGCGAATTATCCAATAAAACCTCGAAGAAGTCATGCGTAATTCAATTACGTCAATTAACCTCGGAAGCCAAATTGGAATAAAAAAAGCCACCCGAAGGTGGCTAGAATATTTAATCGAATAATCGATTAACGCGATAAGATCGCTTTTACTGCATCGCCGATATCCGCCAGGCTGCGAACGGTTTTAACACCCGCCGCTTCTAACGCTGCGAATTTATCGTCAGCGGTACCTTTACCACCCGCGATAATGGCGCCAGCATGGCCCATGCGTTTACCTTTCGGTGCCGTCACACCCGCGATGTAGCCAACAACTGGCTTCGTCACGTGCTCTTTAATGTACGCCGCCGCTTCTTCTTCTGCCGTACCGCCGATTTCACCGATCATCACGATGGCTTCCGTCTGCGGATCCTGTTCAAACAGCTTCAGGATATCGATGAAGTTAGAACCTGGGATCGGGTCGCCGCCGATACCTACACAGCTGGACTGGCCCAGACCAGCATCGGTCGTTTGCTTCACGGCTTCATATGTCAGGGTACCAGAACGAGAAACGATACCCACTTTACCCGGCAGGTGAATATGGCCCGGCATAATACCGATCTTACATTCGCCCGGCGTGATCACACCTGGGCAGTTCGGACCGATCATCCGCGCGCCGCTCTGGTCGAGTTTCACTTTCACTGTCAGCATATCCAGCGTTGGGATACCTTCGGTGATACAGATGATCAGCTCGATACCTGCGTCAATCGCTTCCAGAATGGAGTCTTTACAGAACGGAGCGGGAACGTAGATAACGGATGCCGTTGCGCCCGTCGCGTCTACCGCTTCACGTACCGTATTAAATACGGGCAGACCCAGATGTTCCGTGCCGCCTTTACCCGGCGTCACACCGCCAACCATTTGCGTACCGTAAGCAAGTGCTTGCTCAGAGTGGAATGTCCCCTGACTACCGGTAAAACCCTGACAGATAACTTTGGTATTTTTATTAATCAGAATGGACATTATTTATCCCCCACTGCTGCAACAACCTGCTGAGCTGCACCCGTCAGGCTGGTCGCGGCAATAATATTCAGGCCGCTATCCGCCAGTTTCTTGGCACCCAGTTCCGCATTGTTCCCTTCAAGACGTACAACAACCGGTACGTTAACGCCCACTTCGGCTACGGCGCCGATGATGCCGTCAGCGATCAAATCGCAACGTACGATGCCGCCAAAGATGTTAACAAAGACAGCTTTTACCTTGTCGTCAGACAGGATGATTTTGAACGCTTCAGTCACACGTTCTTTCGTCGCGCCACCGCCTACATCGAGGAAGTTAGCAGGAGCACCGCCGTGCAGCTTCACGATGTCCATCGTGCCCATCGCCAGACCAGCACCGTTGACCATACAGCCAATGTTGCCGTCCAGCGCGACGTAGTTCAGTTCCCACTGCGCCGCATGCGCTTCACGGGAATCTTCCTGGCTTGGGTCGCGCATTTCACGCAGTTCAGGCTGACGGAACAGGGCATTGCCGTCCGCACCCAGTTTGCCATCCAGACAGATCAGATCGCCCTGCTTGGTGATAACCAGCGGGTTGATTTCTACCAGCGCCAGATCGCGCTCCAGGAACAGCGTCGCCAGACCCATGAAGATTTTGGTGAACTGAGCAACTTGCTTACCGCTTAAGCCCAGTTTGAAAGCCAATTCACGACCTTGATAAGGCTGTGGGCCTACCAGTGGATCGATCGCCGCTTTATGAATCAGCTCCGGCGTTTCTTCCGCCACTTTTTCAATTTCTACGCCACCTTCGGTGGACGCCATGAACACCACGCGACGCGTGCCACGGTCAACCACCGCGCCCAGATAAAGCTCTTTGTCGATATCTGTTGCAGCTTCAACCAGGATCTGATGAACCGGCTGACCCTGTGCGTCAGTTTGATACGTAACGAGTTTTTTACCCAGCCAGTTTTCAGCAAAAGCGCGGATATCTTCTTTATTGCTGACGACTTTAACGCCGCCCGCTTTACCGCGACCGCCTGCGTGAACCTGACATTTTACGACCCACGGACCCGCACCAATTTTAGACGCGGCTTCTTCCGCTTCACGCGGTGTGGTACAGGCATAGCCGGTCGGTGCCGGTAAACCATATCGAGCAAAGAGTTGTTTTGCCTGATACTCGTGTAAATTCATGATGTTCTATCCATTTAGGTTTGGAGATAAGTCGGCAGACGGTTTTTCATCACCGAATCTTTCGGTAGAGAAAAGCGCCATTAACTCTCTGATATATTTGGATAACGCCGTTGAGAAAAAACGGCCTGCATAGCACATATGCCTAATATATACCCTAAATAATTCGAGTTGCAGGAAGGCGGCGACGCAGTGAGTCCCCAGAAGCTTACACAAGTAAGTGACTGGGGTGAGCGAGGAAAGCCAACGTACATGCAGCTTGAAGTATAACGGGTATATTTCGGGCGGAAACCGTCAGGGTTACCCGCCCGAGAGCCTATCTGTCGGACTAAACGTCTAACAGCAGACGCGCTGGATCTTCCAGCATCTCTTTCACTGTCACCAGGAAGCCAACGGACTCACGGCCGTCGACCAAACGGTGATCGTAAGACAGCGCCAGATACATCATCGGCAGAATAACGACCTGGCCATCAACCGCCATCGGGCGATCTTTAATGGCGTGCATGCCCAGAATCGCACTCTGCGGCGGGTTGATGATCGGGGTAGACATCAGAGAACCAAAAACGCCGCCGTTGGTAATCGTGAAGTTACCGCCCAGCAGTTCTTCAACCGTCAGTTTGCCGTCACGGCCTTTCACAGCCAGGTCTTTGATACGCTTCTCGATGTCGGCCATGCCCAGCGCATCCACATCACGCAGCACTGGCGTAACCAGACCACGCGGGGTAGACACCGCGATGCTGACATCGAAGTAGTTGTGGTAAACCACATCTTCGCCATCAATAGACGCATTCACTTCTGGATAACGCTTCAGTGCTTCGACCACGGCTTTGATGTAGAAGGACATGAAACCCAGACGCACACCGTGACGCTTCTCAAATGCGTCGCCGTACTGCTTACGCAGATCCATGATTGGCTGCATATTGATTTCGTTGAACGTCGTCAGCATTGCCGTACTGTTTTTCGCTTCCAGCAGACGTTCTGCAACACGCTTACGCAGACGCGTCATCGGTACGCGTTTTTCGCTGCGCGCGCCCAGAGCGGGTGCCGGAGCAGCAGCAGGCGCTTCGGACTTAGGCGCTTTACCAGACTCTTTCTTCTGGGCAGCCAAATGTTTATCCACGTCTTCACGAGTAATTCGACCGCCTACGCCGCTGCCTTTGATAGCAGAGGCATCGAGATCGTGCTCTGCAATCAGACGGCGAATCGCCGGGCTGAGCGCATCGCTGTTCTCTTCTTCCAGACCAGCCGTATGGCGCTGTGACGGTGTTGATTCTTTGCTCTGTGACTTCTCGCTGGTTTCTTTACCAGAGCTGTCGCCACGACGAATGCGGCCCAACAGTTGGCGAGACGTTACCGTAGCACCTTCCTCTTCCAGTATGGCATCCAGGATGCCCGCTTCAGTGGCAGGAACTTCCAGCACAACTTTGTCAGTTTCAATTTCAACCAGTACTTCATCGCGCTGAACGCTATCGCCTGGTTTTTTATGCCAGGTAGCAACAGTGGCGTCAGCGACGGATTCAGGCAGGTCGGGTACATGAATATCTACGCTACTCATTATCTATCCTTTTATTTAATTAACGTTCAGCGCGTCATCGACCAGATCTTGCTGTTGTTTCTGGTGTACGGACATATAGCCAACGGCGGGTGATGCAGACGCCGGGCGTCCTGCGTAACGTAAAGAAGCCCCAAACGGAATCACTTCACGGAAATGGTGCTGACTGCAATACCAGGCTCCCTGATTCAGCGGCTCTTCCTGACACCACACGAAATCGTGAACATGGGCAAACGATTCCAGCGCAGCGTGAACGGCCTGATGCGGGAACGGATAAAGCTGTTCGATACGGACGATCGCGACATCTTTTTGCTCGTTCTTGCGACGCTTTTCCAGCAAATCATAGTAGACCTTACCGGAACAAAGCACGACACGCTTCACGGCTGCCGGATCTAATTCTTCTACTTCACCAATCGCCGGCTGGAAGGAACCATTTGCCAGTTCATCCAGTGAAGATATCGCCAGCGGATGGCGCAGCAGAGATTTTGGTGACATGACCACCAGCGGACGGCGCATACCGCGCAGCGCCTGACGGCGAAGCATGTGATAAACCTGTGCTGGCGTTGACGGAATACAAACCTGCATATTTTGCTCAGCGCACAATTGCAGATAACGCTCCAGTCTAGCAGACGAGTGCTCTGGGCCCTGACCTTCGTAACCGTGCGGCAGCAGCATGACCAGACCACACATACGGCCCCACTTCTGCTCACCAGAGCTGATGAACTGGTCGATAACAACCTGCGCACCGTTGGCGAAGTCACCAAACTGCGCTTCCCAGATGGTCAGGGTGCGCGGTTCTGCGGTCGCATAGCCGTATTCAAACGCCAGAATCGCCTCTTCAGACAATACGGAGTCCCAAACATTGAACTCGCCCTGCCCGTTATGCACATGGTTCAGCGGCGTGTAGCTGGAACCATTTATCTGGTTATGCACCACAGCATGGCGATGGAAGAACGTACCGCGACCGCTGTCCTCACCAGACAAGCGAATCGGAATGCCTTCATCGACCAGCGTGGCGTAGGCCAGCGTTTCTGCCCCGCCCCAGTCAAATGGTTTGTTGCCCGCCGCCATTTCGGCACGGTCGGTATAGACCTTGGCAACACGAGGATGGATTTCAATCCCTTCTGGCACTTCACTGATACGTTTCGCCAGTTCCTGCAAACGTTTCATTTCCGTTGCATGCGGATAAGGTTCATCCCACTCATGGTTCAGATACGGCGTCCAGGTAAAGGACTGCATATCCATCTGACGCCATTCTTCCACCACGCATTCACCGGCATCCAGCGCATCGCGGTACAGGTTGACCATTTCGGTGGCATCTTCCTGCGTAATGGATTTTTCCTGCTCCAGACGATCGGCGTATACCTTACGCGGCGTCGGGTGTTTCTTGATCTTCTGGTACATCATCGGCTGCGTTGCACTTGGCTCGTCAGCTTCGTTATGACCATGACGGCGATAACAAATCAGATCGATGAACACATCACGTTTGAAGGTATTACGGAAATCCAGCGCCAGACGCGTAACAAATGCCACCGCTTCCGGGTCATCTGCGTTAACGTGGAAAATCGGTGCCTGCACCATTTTACCGATATCGGTACAGTACTCGGTGGAACGGATATCCAGCGGGTTAGACGTGGTGAAGCCGATACGGTTGTTGATAACAATACGCAGCGTGCCGCCAACTTCGTAGCCACGCACCGTCGACATATTCAACAGTTCCTGAACCACACCCTGACCACTAACAGCCGCATCGCCGTGAATGGTGATTGGCAGAACACGTGGGCCACTCTGGCTATTCAGACGATCGAGACGTGCACGTACCGAGCCCGTCACTACAGGACTGACAATCTCCAGGTGCGATGGGTTGAACGCCAGCGCCAAATGCACCAAACCGCCAGCAGTCTCGAATTCAGACGAGAAGCCCTGGTGATATTTCACGTCACCGGTGCCCAAGTGTTCTTTATGCTTACCGGCAAACTCGTCGAACAGATCCTGAGATTTTTTGCCCAATACGTTGATTAGCACGTTGAGGCGGCCACGGTGTGCCATCCCCAATACCACTTCGCGAGTATCGTTTGCACCCGCATGGCGAATCAGCTCTTTCAGCATCGGAACCAGTGCATCACCGCCTTCCAGCGAGAAACGCTTGGCACCAGGATATTTGGCACCCAGATACCGCTCCAGCCCTTCAGCTGCGGTTAACTCTTTCAGGAAACGACGTTTCTCTTCCAGAGAGAATGACGGCTGCCCCATTACGGATTCGATACGCTGCTGGATCCAACGCTTCTCTTCCGTGCTGGTCATATGCATATATTCCGCACCGATAGAACCGCAATAGGTGCGTTTCAGCGCGTCATACAGATCTTCCAGCTTCATGGTGTCTTTGCCGATGGCGAAAGACCCCACGTTGAAAGATTCCTGTAGGTCATCCTGCGTCAGGTTGTGGTAATCCAGATCCAATTCTGCAACGGGTTCCTGCGGACGCAGGAAGATCGGGTCCAGGTTAGCTTGCTGATGCCCACGGAAGCGGAACGCATTGATCAGCTGTAATACCTTGACCTGCTTGACATCAAGATCGGGATCGGTGACTGACGAGGTAAAGCGCGAAGCGTCTTTCGCCAGACGGCGGAAATATTCACGCGTTTTGGAATGGAGTTGATCCGGTTTGACCCCACTCGTAGGCAATTGCTGGAAGATCGAGCGCCAGCTATGTTCGATCGAGTCAGGATCGGTTAAAAAATCTTCATAGAGTTGCTCTATGTAGGACTGATTCGCACCCGCCAAATAGGAGGAATCCAGCCAGGCCTTCATCGCGCCGTTCTGCATCATGATCCCTTAAGCTAATAAGCTTCAGTTTTCGCCGTGGTTAACATGTAATTAGTGTCCGTATATCGTTCGCCGTACAAACGGTTCACTTGTCGTACTTCGGTACGCGCTTAGGGTATCCATCCCCCCTAAGGAACCTTTAAAAACCGGTTCTGGCACGTAAGCCGGTTTTTAAAGGTTTCCTGCGCTCCCTCTGAAGAATAGCAACTTCAGAGGGAGATACATGTTTTACTACTTAATCTTTATGCAATAACACGTTACGTGCTGATTATCCGTTACGCGCTGCGGTGCAACAGCATCGACTTAATATGACCAATAGCCTTGGTCGGGTTCAGCCCTTTCGGACACACGCTGACGCAGTTCATGATACCGTGGCAGCGAAAAACGCTGAACGCATCGTCCAGATCGTCCAATCGTGGCTGACTTTCCGTATCACGACTGTCAATCAGGAAACGGTACGCCGCCAGCAGCCCCGCAGGCCCAACAAACTTGTCCGGGTTCCACCAGAACGATGGGCAAGACGTTGAACAGCAGGCACACATGATGCATTCATACAACCCATCCAGTTTGGCACGTTGTTCTGGCGATTGCAGATGTTCGCGCGCCGGCGGATTTTTCCCATTATTCAACAGGTAAGGCTTTATTTTCTCATATTGAGCATAGAACTGCCCCATGTCCACTACCAAATCACGCACAACCGGTAATCCCGGTAAAGGACGGATAACAATTTTGCTTTTTCCACGCTGTAACGCGGAAACAGGCGTAATACAGGCCAGCCCGTTTTTACCGTTCATGTTAACGCCGTCAGAACCACAGACGCCCTCACGGCAGGAACGACGAAATGAGAGCGTCGGATCCTGTTCTTTCAGCAGCATCAGCGCATCCAGCAACATCATGTCGCGGCCTTCTTCTGCCTCTAACTGATAATCCTGCATCCGCGGAGCATCATCAACATCCGGGTTGTAACGATAAATAGAAAATTCGAGTTTCATCGTTTGATCTCCGCAATTAATAAGTACGTATTTTCGGCGGGAACGCCGGACGCAGTTTAGGCTGCATGTTCACCTCACGGCGCGTCATGCTGTCGGTTTGCGGCAGATACAACGAATGGCACAGCCAATTTTCATCGTCGCGCTCTGGGTAGTCGAAGCGACTGTGCGCGCCACGGCTTTCGGTACGGAAGTTAGCCGATACCGCTGTCGCGTACGCGGTCTCCATCAGGTTATCCAGCTCCAGACACTCGATACGCTGGGTGTTGAACTCGCTTGATGTGTCATCCAAACGCGCATTTTTCAGGCGTTCACGAATCACTTTCAGCTCTTCCAACCCTTTCGCCATCGCATCGCCTTCGCGGAAGACCGAGAAGTTATTCTGCATGCAGGATTGCAGCGCCTTGCGGATTTCAACCGGATCTTCCCCTGAACGGGTATTGTTCCAGCGGTTCAGACGATCGAGAGAGGCTTCAATATCGGATTCGCTGGCATCACGGCTTTCGCCCTGCTCGTTCAACGACTCTTGCAGGTGAATACCCGCTGAGCGACCGAATACCACCAGATCGAGCAGCGAGTTACCGCCCAGACGGTTAGCACCATGAACCGAGACGCAGGCAATTTCACCCACGGCAAACAGCCCTGGAATCACCACATCTTCGCCTTTCTCATTCACCGTCAACGCCTGACCGCTCACTTTGGTCGGAATACCGCCCATCATGTAGTGGCAGGTTGGGATAACAGGAATCGGCTCTTTCACCGGATCGACGTGAGCAAATGTGCGGGACAGCTCCAGAATGCCCGGCAGACGGGATTCCAGAACATCTTTACCCAGATGATCTAATTTCAGCTTGGCGTGTGGTCCCCACGGACCTTCACAGCCACGGCCTTCACGAATTTCGATCATAATGGAACGGGCAACAACGTCACGGCCAGCCAGATCTTTCGCGTTTGGCGCATAACGTTCCATGAAGCGTTCACCGTGCTTGTTCAGCAGATAGCCGCCTTCACCACGGCAGCCTTCTGTCACCAGCACACCCGCACCAGCAATACCGGTCGGGTGGAACTGCCACATTTCCATGTCCTGCAACGGAACGCCCGCACGCAGTGCCATGCCCACACCGTCACCGGTATTAATGTGTGCGTTGGTGGTGGACTGGTAAATACGGCCTGCGCCGCCAGTTGCCAGCACGGTCGCTTTCGCTTTGAAATAGACCACTTCACCGGTTTCGATACAGATCGCCGTACAGCCGACAACCGCACCATCCTGATTCTTCACCAGATCGAGGGCGTACCATTCGGAGAAGATAGTGGTGTGATTTTTCAAGTTCTGCTGATACAGCGTATGCAGCAGTGCATGACCAGTACGGTCAGCCGCAGCTGCGGTACGCGCAGCCTGCTCGCCGCCAAAATTCTTGGATTGACCACCGAACGGACGCTGATAAATGCTGCCATCATCCAGACGGGAGAACGGTAATCCCATGTGTTCCAGTTCCAGAATCGCTTCCGGGCCGGTTTTACACATATATTCAATCGCGTCCTGATCGCCAATGTAGTCCGACCCTTTTACGGTGTCGTACATGTGCCATTCCCAGTTGTCCTCATGGGTGTTGCCCAGCGCAACGGTAATACCGCCCTGCGCAGACACAGTATGGGAACGGGTTGGGAACACTTTCGATAACAGGGCACAGGACAGGCCCATTTGGGAAATTTGCAGCGCGGCGCGCATACCTGCGCCACCCGCACCCACAACAACTGCATCAAATTCTCTGACTGGCAAATTCATCACGCACCCCACACCACAATAGTTCCATAAATGACGTACACCAACAGCGCTACGACAATCGCCAACTGTAAAGTCAGGCGTAAGGCCAGCGGTTTAATGTAGTCGGTCAGCACTTGCCACATCCCTATCCAGGCATGAACCAGAATGGAAAATAACGTTAGCAGTGTGAATACTTTGGTGAGAGCCATCGCGAAGAAACCACGCCAGATTTCATACGTGATGTCGCCAGCCGTAGCAATAAAACCAATAATATAAATTACATACAGAACAATGACGATGGCAGAAGCGCGAATCAGTAACCAATCGTGTACGCCATTGCGTCCTAACGCAGAAGCATTGCTTACCATACGAGGACTCCAGCCAGAATTGAAAGCACGACAGTAATAATAAAGGAGATATTTGCAGAACGCTTACCTGCGGCAAGGTCTTCTTCTATATAACCAAAATCCATCAACAGGTGACGTATACCACCAACAATGTGATAAGCCAACGCGACGAGGATGCCCCAAACGATAAACTTGACGATGAAGCTATCCATAATTTCCGCAGCGCGCAGGAACCCTTCCTCTGAAGAAAGAGAAGTGCCTAACAGCCACAGTAAAATACCGACAGCGACAAAGGTGATAACGCCGGAGACGCGGTGAAGAATAGATGCTATCGCAGTAACGGGAAACTGGATCGTCTGCAATTCCAGATTGACAGGTCTTTGTTTTTTCACGGATTTGCCCACACAGCTTTTATTATTGTTTCTTCCTCCGGGCCTGATGTGAGGTCAGACAGCATGAAAGTTACAGCCCTGGAAAGTGGGTTTATGATACGCGCTCAAACATCGACATTCCGGTGTCTAAACAGCGCATGATCCTTTCATACTGGGTGCTCCTACTGCAGGGTGATTCCGGAGACCTGTCGGCAGTATAGGTACTTCACATTCCCATTACAATTCCCATACAAACTGTTTGGTGACATTTGCCCCGAACAGTGATTTAGATCACGAACTTCACAATTTATATAAAATTAATTATCTAATTTGACAAAACTTCAACATTTCAATTACAACTAGGGGATTGAATTCCTTATGATGTGTTAAAGCACGACGGCGACACTTCCACACTGGCGTAACTTATGTAACAGTGAAGAGAGTCCACGTAAAAGTCATAGGTAATGACTACAATCTATTCAGAGCACCACTCATTTATCTGAATATCGTTAATTACCTGGAGAACGAATTTTTCATCCTGAATGCGGCTATCCGCCTTACTCTGTATCCTATTTGACGACTGTGTCACGACAGAGTTTCACCGGTCATTATCTGCCCGGTGCACAGGCATGACGGTATTTCTTCAGTGAAAATATTTAAAATTAAAGCGCTAAGGAGACTGTAAATGGCTGATAAGAAAGCAACTCTTACTCTAGAGGGTAAAGATCCAATTGAGCTAAATGTCCTATCAGGTACATTGGGGTATGATGAGATTGATATTCGTCCCCTCGGTTCTAAAGGTTACTTCACGTTTGACCCCGGCTTTACCTCTACCGCATCTTGCGAATCCAAGATTACCTATATCGACGGCGACGAAGGCATCTTGCTACACCGTGGCTTCCCGATTGCCCAACTGGCTGAAAAATCGAATTATCTTGAAGTTTGTTACATCCTGCTGTTCGGTGAAGTCCCGACGGTAGAACAGTATGAAACCTTCAAGACCACCGTGACGCGTCACACCATGATCCATGAGCAGATTACTCGTCTGTTCCACGGTTTCCGTCGCGATTCACATCCAATGGCCGTCTTGTGCGGCGTCACCGGTGCACTGGCGGCGTTCTATCACGATTCACTGGACATTAACATTGAGCGCCACCGCGAAATCGCGGCCTACCGCCTGCTGTCCAAAATGCCAACCGTTGCCGCGATGTGCTACAAATATTCACTGGGCCAGCCGTTTGTTTATCCGAAAAACAACCTGTCCTACGCGGGTAACTTCCTGCACATGATGTTCTCTACGCCTTGCGAAGATTACGTCGTGAATCCAGTGCTGGAACGTGCCATGGACCGTATCCTGATTCTGCATGCCGATCACGAACAAAACGCCTCGACGTCTACCGTGCGTACTGCTGGTTCGTCTGGTGCGAATCCGTTTGCCTGTATCGCCGCGGGGATCGCCTCGCTGTGGGGACCGGCGCACGGCGGCGCGAACGAAGCCTGCCTGCGTATGCTGGAAGAAATCAGCAGCGTGGAGCACATCCCTGCGTTTATCGAACGTGCAAAAGACAAGAACGACTCCTTCCGCCTGATGGGCTTCGGTCACCGTGTGTACAAAAACCACGACCCGCGCGCTACCGTCATGCGTGAAACCTGCCATGAAGTGCTGAAAGAGCTGGGCAGAAAAGACGACCTGCTGGAAGTGGCGATGGAGCTGGAGCATATCGCGCTGAACGACCCGTACTTCATTGAGAAGAAACTGTACCCGAACGTCGACTTCTACTCAGGCATCATCCTGAAAGCGATGGGTATTCCGTCTTCCATGTTTACCGTTATCTTTGCGATGGCGCGTACCGTGGGCTGGATTGCGCATTGGAGCGAAATGCACGCCGACGGCATCAAGATTGCCCGTCCACGTCAGCTGTATACCGGCTACGACAAACGTGACTTTGCATCCAATCTGAAACACGATTAATCCATTCAGTACATGCAAAAAGGCCGGATATCACATCCGGCCTTTTTTATAACGGTACTAAAGGGATGACTTACAACCTAAACTTTGCGTGAATCGCAATAAATAGCCATCTGGATCCTGTACCAGAAAATTACTTTCCCCGTGGTACACCTCATGATCGCGATACCAGCACGTTTCTACGGGTCTACGTAGCGTATAACCCGCACGTTCAATCGTCGCCGCCAGCGCCTGAGCATCCGGGCACTCAATCGATAAATTCATACCACGTCCAAACGGCGGTTCTAAAGGCTCCACACGCCAGGGCGATTCGGTTAAATAATCCTGTTCCAGCATCAGTTGGCTCCCATGAAAAGAAAGGAACGCGAACTTATCTTCAGGCCTGTCGTACTCAATCTGAAATCCCAAAACGTGGCAATAAAACGCCAGACTCTTTTGTAAGTCAGAGACAATCATTTCTGGAATTAACGTATTCATCTTGCGCATAAATCACTCACATTATTACTTCTGGCAGTGCGGGCACCAATAAAACGGGCGTGATGACAGCATCGTTCTTTCAACGATCCCACCGCAGCGCTCGCAGCGTTCCCCTTCTCGATGGAAAACTTTGAACGAAAAAATCGCCCCGTGATGCCGATTCTCATCAACGCTGCCGCGCGTGTTGTAGGACAAACGGGGAATCTCCAGCAGCGCTCGACTTAATGTCTGCAACTGTTCCTCATTCAACTGTGCTGCCGTGTGTTGCGGTGCAAGCTGTGCCTGCCAGAGAATCTCGACGCGCAGATAATTCCCCAACCCAGCGAGAAAAGCCTGATCCAGCAGCAGCCCACTGAACTGGCGACGGCGAAAACGCGGTAATAACAGACGCTCACATACCTGTTCCGGCGTCAGTGAGAGATCCAAGACATCAGGGCCAATACGTTGCAGGAAAGGATGCGTCGAGAGCGTCTCCGGCGTCAGCATTTCAATATCGGACGCACTGTAAAGCAGAATGGCGCGATCCTGCGTTTCCAGCCGGACGCGCAAATCCCGCTTCGTTTCTGGCGACTCACCGGCATGCACAACTCGCCACACGCCATACAGTTGATTGTGGCTATATAGCACCCGATCGTTGCTAAAATAGGTCAGTAGCGCCTTCCCTCGCGTTTCAATCTGCCTGACCTGCTGCCCGACCAATTCTGCCTCGTATGGCTTCAGTTCTGGAAACGCAAACCAAACACGCGTCAGCGTTTTTCCCACGACGGCCTCAACCAGCTTATCGGCCGCTCGGCGAATTTCCGGTCCTTCCGGCATACCTTACTCCCTGAAATTCAGACGTATTACGCGATTAACCAAACTAGTGCAGAGCACCGCCAGTAATCGCCACATCAACCTGCTGCACCAGCGACTGCTTGATCATCACCTCCAGCGCTGCCGTGACTAACGGCGTAGGCATGCTCGGTTCACCAGGGTGTCGCGCGGCCTGCTCCGGCGAATAGGGAATGTGAACGAATCCGCCGCGAACCACATCGCCCTGCTGATGCAACTGGTGTAAAAGCCCGTACATCACATGGTTGCAGACAAACGTCCCTGCGGTTTGCGACACTGACGCTGGAATGCCCGCTGCACGCAATGCCTGCACCAGCGCTTTCACCGGCAGCGTCGAGAAATATGCCGCCGGCCCCTTTTCCACCACTGGCGTATCAATCGGTTGGTTGCCTCGGTTATCCGCAATGCGGGCGTCATTAATATTAATCGCCACGCGTTCGACAGAAATATCAGCACGGCCGCCCGCCTGCCCTACCGCGATCACCACTTCCGGCTGCCATTCGGCTATCGCGCGGTAAAGCTGTTCCAGTGACAGATCGAAGACGCAAGATAAACGGCAGGCCACCACGCGCGCACCGCCAATTTCTCGCTGATGAAGTCCTTTTACCGCTTCCCATGAGGGATTAATCGCTTCCCCCTCAAAAGGTTCAAACGCCGTGATCAAAACGGTTTTCATCGGTTATCTCCGTCATACAAAAATAATGATTATGCCGCAGCAACCGCGATCTGATGCTGGCTAAAACAGTTACGCAATTTGCGGGCAAACAACAGCGCGTGTTGTCCATCACCGTGAATACACACGGTATCCGCCTGCACGTTCACCCAGGAACCGTCAATCGCTCTGACCCGCTGGCGTTGAATCATCTCCAGCGTCTGCGCCAGCGCCAGTTCATCGCTGTTAATCAAGGCTCCCGCCTGAGTGCGCGGCACCAGCGTTCCGTCAGGCAGATAGCAGCGGTCGGCGAACACTTCCTGACGCGTCTCCAGCCCCAGCCGCTGCCCAGCACGAATTAACTCGCTTCCCGCCAGACCGACTAAGCGCAACGCCGGATTCACCACCTTCACCGCCTTGGCTATCGCATCGGCCAGCGCCGGTTCGCATGCCGCCTGATTGTAAAGCATACCGTGAGGCTTAACGTGCGACAGCGTGCCCCCTTCAGCAGCGACAATCGCACTGAGCGCGCCAAGCTGATACACCATCTGGGCAAAGACAATTTCCGCAGGCACATTCATTGCCTTGCGGCCAAAATTTTCACGATCGGGAAAACTCGGGTGTGCGCCAAGCGCGACCCTATAACCGATACCCCAACGCACTGACTGACGCATGGTTTGCGCATCACCAGCATGAAACCCGCAGGCAATATTGGCTGACGTCACCAGCTTCAGCAGCGCTTCGTCATGCTCGCCCCCCTCACCCAGATCGGCATTCAGATCAATAATCATGCAGCCTCCACGCCAGTTGTTCGAGGTAGCGCCGCTGTTCTTCGGCCGCTTTTTGCGCCTGTGCCTGCGTACAGTGAATAAAATGTATCGGTTCACCGAGCCGGATTTGCGCTAAATGGAATAAATCGGCTTCGATCACCGTCGCAATACGCGGGTAACCGCCAGTTGTCTGCGCATCCGCCAGCAGTACGATAGGGTGACCATTGTGCGGAGCCTGCACGACGCCCGGCAGCAGCCCATGCGATGGCAGCTCGCGCGGTTTGCTACCCGGCAATGCGGCGCGCTGTAGCTCAGCACCCAGCAAACGGTAACCCATGCGGTTACTTTGCGGGCTCAGTTGCCAGGAAGTTCGCCAGAACAGCTCCTGCATCTCCTCACTGAATTCCTGATACTCCGGCCCCGGTAATGCCCGCACGCGGTTGCCGAACAACAGCTGCTTGATACCGACTTCTCGCGTCAGTTCACGAGTCGGCGTTCCTAGCGGAAGTTCATCGCCATCCATCAGCAAGCGTCCGTCAAAGCCCCCAAAACCGGCTTTCAAATCGGTACTGCGTGACCCGAGAACTTCCGGCACACCCACACCACCGGACAGGGCCAGATAGCTGCGCATTCCATTACGCGGCATGCGCATTTTCAACGTTTGCCCCGGCTTCACGGCGAAACGCCAGCCGGTCCAGAGCGGTTTGCCATCCAGGTCGGCATGGCAGTCCGCACCAGTCAGCGCCACCCAGCAGGCGGTGGTGAATGTTGCGGTAAACTTGCCCAGCGTAATTTCCAGCGCGGCAGCATTCTCCGCGTTGCCAACCAGCAGGTTCGCCATTGTCAGAGCAGGCAGATCGAGCGCGCCTGACTGGCTGATACCCAAACGACGAAAGCCGACGCGACCGCCGTCCTGCACCGAAGTATGCAATCCAGCATGGATAACCTTCAGCATACGCCCTCCTTCTGCGGCAGAAACCGAACGTTATCGCCAGGACGCAATAGCGTTGGCGGCATCGTTTTTGGATTAAACAATTTCAGCGAAGTGCGGCCAATCAACTGCCAACCGCCCGGCGTCGCCAGCGGATAAATCCCTGTCTGCGCGCCACCAATCCCGACCGATCCCGCCGGCACGCGCAGGCGTGGTTCGGCGCGACGCGGCATGTGTAGTTTTTCATTTAATCCGCCGAGATAGGCGAAGCCCGGCTGGAAGCCCAAAAAATAGACCACATACTGTGCGGCCGCATGTGCTTCCACAACCTGGCTCACTGTCAGGCCACTGTGCGCGGCAACTTCCGCCAGATCTGGCCCCGCCTCACCGCCATACACAACGGGAATATCGATATCGCGTGGGTCAAACACCAGAGATTCACTCTCTTCCCACCAGCGCTGCAAGCGTTCAATCGCATCCAGCGCCACCTGCTGCGGATGCGCCAACAGCACCGTTAGATTGTTCATGCCCGGAATCGCTTCCAGCACCTCTTCATGATGATTCAGGCGCTCGGCAAGCCCCCATATCCGCTGCTGGCTCTCCAGCGACATTGGCGGTTCCAGTTCCAGAACGACAGCCCTCTCGCCCAGAAGATAACACCGTGCTCGTTGCAATCTTTCCTCCTGAATCGCGTTTTATCCGTTATGGTGAACATGGCTAAATGATTAGCGTTGCTTACCGATATATTTTCTTCTCAACAACGAAGCAACAACGATGCCAATATCCAAAATGTGACATCATTCCTGTGCGATACCGCGACTTTCAACCCCTCACGCAGGGTTAGGAATATCAATAAATGTCACATCAAAACCATACTGTGCCGCCAGCCATTCGCCCAACGCTTTGATACCGCCGCGTTCGGTGGCATGGTGTCCGGCAGCAAAGAAGTGCAGCCCCATTTCGCGTGCGATATGAATCGTTTGCTCAGACACTTCACCGGTAATAAACGCATCGACCCCGAAGCGGGCCGCTTGTTCAATAAAGCCCTGACCGCCGCCGGTACACCAAGCCACGCGCTGTATCTGTTGCGGTGCATTATCCCCACAATGCAGCACGCTACGCCCCAGCCGTTTTTCTACACGGCGGCAAAAAGCGTCTGCCGTCATAGGCTGCGCCAGTTCGCCATACGGCACCAGCGGCTCGATCGCGCCCTGCACCTGAATCTCCAGCAGCGCCGCCAGTTGGGCGTTATTCCCCAGTTCCGGGTGTGCATCCAACGGCAAGTGATAGCTGTACAGGTTGATATCATTGAGCAACAGCGTTTTCAGTCGGTTACGCTTCATACCACAGACAATCTGCGGTTCGTTTTTCCAGAAGTAGCCGTGATGAACCAGAATCGCATCGGCCTGCTTTTCTACCGCCGCATCCAGCAGCGCCTGTGAGGCGGTTACGCCCGTCACAATGCGTTTTACGTCCGCACGCCCCTCAACCTGTAAACCGTTCGGTGCATAGTCCTGAAACGTCGCCGTACTCAGTTTCTCGTTAATGATTCTTTCCAATTCCACATTACGCATACTTACTGTTCTCTTTTCGATCGTTATCCGCCATACCGATATTTTTAGCCGCCTCAAACGCCGCCAGCGTATTCTGACGCGCGGTTTTATGGTCGACGATGGGCAGCGGATAATTCAGCTGATGGTGGTGTTTGTCAGCCCAGCGCTGGGGCTGATGAATATCTTTATCCGGCACGGCAGCTAGTTCGGGCAGCCAGTGACGAATAAACCGACCGTCAGGGTCGAAGCGCTCGCCCTGCGTTGTCGGGTTAAAAATACGAAAATAAGGTGCCGCATCGGTGCCGGTCGACGCCGCCCACTGCCAGCCGCCGTTATTCGCCGCCAGATCGCCATCCAGCAGTTGCGACATAAAGTAGCGTTCGCCTTCGCGCCAGTCGATCAGTAAATCTTTGACGAGAAAACTGGCACAAATCATACGCAGGCGATTGTGCATCCATCCCGTTTCATTCAGTTGACGCATCGCTGCATCCACGATCGGGTAGCCCGTTTTCCCCTGCTGCCAGGCGGCTAGATCCTCCGGTGATTCCCGCCATTTCACCCACTGCGTCCACGCGGTGAACGGTCGGTGTTTACACAGCTGCGGCCAGGACACAATCAGGTGGCGGTAAAACTCACGCCAGACCAGCTCGTTAAACCAGGTAAACGCTCCGCCTTCACGCCGTTCCAGCATATCCGGGCATTCGGCACGCAGACGGTTAAAGCATTGGCGCGGCGATACGACCCCAAGCGCCAGATACGGAGAAAGCTTGCTGGTGCCGGGCAGCGCCGGAAAATCCCGCTGTTGGTCATAATCCTGCACCTGCTCGCGGCAAAAACGGCGCAACTGCTGTAATGCCGCGCGTTCGCCGCTGGGGAAATCATCGCTATCCACCTCGCGCTGCGGGTAGCTGAACGGTGCCAGTTCCACGGTGTTATTGATCGGCTCACCGCGCGCGTCTGGTGCCGGTACGCACGTCGTATCCGACTCCAGCAGGCGTTTGATAAAGGCCTGACGAAAGGGCGTAAACACTTTATACATCTCACCGTTACCCGTCAGCACACTACCCGGCGGTAACAACAGGCTGTCATGATAACCGTGACAAACCACGCTATCGGCCAGCCGATCTTTCACCTGCTTATCACGCAGTCGCTCGTTGATTTCATACTGGTAATGGTAGAAAAGATCGGTAGCCTGCTGCTGCGCACAAAACTGTACCAGCCAGTCAACCGACGCCGCAAAGTCAGCACATTCATGGTAATGCAGCGGGATACCTTTCTCGGCCAGCGCCTGCTGCACCAGCGTCAGGTTCTCCAGCAGAAAGGCCGCCTGACGCGGTGCCATATCGTGCTTTTCCCACTGCGCAGGCGTGGCGATAAAGACGGCCAGCACGGTGGCGTTCGGATCCTGACAGGCCGCGTACAGCGCCAGATTATCGGTAACGCGCAGGTCGTTGCGTAGCCAGACTACATGTGTAACTGCATGCGTGGTCATGACATTCCTCGGGCGGTCAAACTAGTGTCCGTAACGCAGGCGTAATGCCTCGGGGTAAGGCTCAAAGTAACGCTGCTGAGCCAGATACGCATCGGGGTATTCCGCCATGTAATGTTTTAGCAACGTGATAGGTGCCAGTAGCGGCTGCAAGCCCTGTCGATAGCGATCAATGAGCTGCGCCAGTTCCTGTCGCTGCTGAGAATTGAGCTGGCGTCGGAAGTAGCCCTGCACGTGCATCAGCACATTGGTGTGGTTGCGACGCGTTGCAGGCTTCGACAACAGCTTCATCAACCGCTTCCGGTATTCAACGATGTAGTCTTCCAGCGATTCCCACTTATCGATCCCCGCAACAAACGGCCCCAGTTCGCGGTACTCCGGCTGGGAATGCGCCAACAGCAGGAGTTTATAGCGGCTATGAAAGGCAATCAGCGCGCCACGGCTCAGCCCGTTTTGCCATAGCTGATTCAGCTCGTGTAACGCATAAACGCGCTCAATGAAATTTTCCCGCAAGCCGGGATCTTGCAGGCGCCCGTCTTCCTCAACCGGTAGCCAGGGCATTTGCCGCATCAGCTCCTGCGTAAACAGGCCGATACCACTTTTACGCGCATCCTTTTGCGCTTCATCGTAAACCTTCACGCGCTCCATACCGCAACTTGGCGATTTGGCGCAGACGATATAACCGCATAAGTGCTGAAGCTGGCTGACTTTGTCAGCGGAAAACGCCGTCATCTGCTGGGTAACATCCAGCGGCGAACCATTGCTGGCACGCATCGTGATCTGGCTTTCCCCTTCTCGCACCAGCCTGAGGGCCGGACGCGGCACCGGTAAACCAATCGCCATTTCCGGGCAGACCGGTTCAAAACGAAAATAGGGAGCCAGTTGTTCTGCGGCAAACGTCAAACGCTTGTGTCCGCCATCAAATCGCACGGGATTACCGAGCAAACAGGCGCTGATACCAACAGGGATGAGTTCGAGCGTCATGATTTATCCTTACGCTTGTCATATATGGTTTGCCTTGATGGCATTCTGCAAACCCTCTGACCAGCATAGCGGATTTCACCACGATTCTGTGCAGTTACAGCGAAGAATAAAGTAATAAATCATGAGATTGGGGAGAAATAACGGAAGAGCATGCGGGAAGGGAAAAGGGTAAACCGCGTCAAAACAACCTTAAACCGATACTTCACCGGTTCATTTTTCATGTTTATCTGCCGAGGATGGCAGATAAACACGAGAGACCTTACGAGCTGGCCTTAATAAAAATCGCAGGCGGCAGCTTCGGACTGCGCCATCCAGACGGGTTTATCGCTGGTTTTCAGCCAGACGCGATGTAAATAGCTGTAAAAACGAGTCCGATCGCGGCGGAACAGCATCACCGGTAACGCCAGCACGCCGATAGCAATCACGGCAGCGCGACGCAGGAGAATACGGTGCAAGGGATAAGCAGTATAAAGCGACATAACGATCCTCCTCTGGGATAAGCACCTTTGTTCAGCGGCGCTTTTCATAACGATAAAATAAGAACTGTGACATTGGTTAAAATTTTACCGCCTTTTCTGAAAGTTTACTACTCATCTGACCAGTAAAAGATGAAATAATCGCCAATTTTTTCGTCATCATGTTATTAAGTTACAGTAACGTTAAAAACAAACTTACCATTAGTTAATTTATGGTTTTAGATTGGATCACTTCATTCCCTTTCTTCAGTACCCGCTTCTCACCGCTCTGACGCAGGTCTGGGGGCCGAACGCCGTCGAGCACAGCCACTATCTGTGTATTTATATGGGGTACCTGCGCCAGAAGCTGGAAAGCGATCCGGCAAGACCGCGCCATCTCTTGACTGAAACCTCTATCGGCTATCGTTTTATGCCGTAAAATCATCTTCCTGTATCAGGCAACGTCCGTGGAGAACCTCTCCCGTGGTACGCACCTGTCTTTTCTTCAGGAATACGCCGTCATGAGTAGTTGGTTAATTTACGCCTTGCTGTCTGCTGTGTGCGCCGCGATGGTCGCGATATTTGGCAAGATCGGTCTGCAAAATTTGGACGCCAATACGGCGACCGCGATTCGTGCCGTCATCATGGCACTTTTTCTGGTGGGAGTGGTGGTCGCACAAGGCAAACTGGCGCTGGTCGGTGAGGTCGTCGCCAATAAGAAAGCGCTGTTGTTTATTGTGCTCAGCGGCGTCGCAGGTGCGCTGTCGTGGCTATTTTACTTTGTCGCATTGAAGAACGGTAACGTCGCACAGGTCGCGCCGATCGATAAGCTCAGCGTGGTCTTCGCTGTCGTGCTGGCGGTCATACTGCTGGGAGAAAAAATTTCGCTGATGGCGGGAGCTGGCGTGGCGCTGATTTCCGTGGGAGCACTGCTTGTCGCATTGGGATAAAGGCGTTCTGCGGCGGTTGCTGATAAAGTCCGCTGAGCGGTGGTAGCGGATAGATCGTAAAGACGCTGTAAACACCTCCCTGTGCGCTCGGCTTGCGCCATCCCTGGCGCAAACGCTTTACTCTTCTATTCCGTTACCACCGTTCTCGTTCTGCAAATCGGTTTGTTAATCGTCTGAGGCGCTGCAAGCAGCGCCTTTTCACTTATTTAGCCGTTGCGAGTACCGCACTGACAATCTCTACCGCTTCTTTCTCAATTCGCTCGCGGTGTTCCGCCCCGAGGAAACTTTCACAGTAGATCTTGTAGGCTTCTTCCGTGCCAGAAGGACGTGCAGCAAACCAGCCGTTCTCCGTCATCACTTTCAGGCCACCAATCGATGCCCCGTTGCCCGGTGCAGCGGTCAGGCGTGCCGTAATCGGATCGCCCGCCAGCGTGCTGGCTGATACCTGTTCAGGCGACAGCTTGGACAGCACGGCTTTTTGCGCATGCGTCGCGGAAGCCTGGATACGGTTGTAGCTCGGCGCACCAAAGCGCTGTGCCAGCTCATCATAGTGCTGCTGCGGGTTTTTACCCGTCACGGCCGTAATTTCCGCCGCCAGCAAACATAGAATGATGCCGTCTTTGTCCGTCGACCACGGCGTGCCGTCGAAACGCAGGAAAGACGCCCCTGCGCTCTCTTCACCGCCGAAGCCAAAGCTGCCGTCATACAGGCCGTCAACGAACCATTTGAAGCCAACCGGTACTTCCACCAGCTTACGGCCCAAATCAGCCACGACGCGATCGATCATCGCACTGGATACCAGCGTTTTGCCGACAGCAACAGACTGTCCCCACTGTGGACGATGCTGGAACAGGTAGTTGATCGCCACCGCCAGATAGTGGTTCGGGTTCATCAGCCCAGAAGGCGTGACAATACCGTGGCGGTCATAGTCAGGATCGTTGGCAAACGCCAGATCGAATTTGTCACGCAGCGCCAGCAACCCAGCCATCGCGAATTCTGACGAGCAGTCCATGCGGATCACGCCGTCGTGATCCAGCGACATAAAGCGGAATGTCTGATCGACGGCATCGTTCACCAGCGTCAGATCCAGCTTGTAGTGCTCTGCAATTCGCTGCCAGTAGGCAATTCCGGAACCACCCAGCGGGTCGACACCCAGCTTCAGACCGGCGCGTTGGATCGCCGCCATATCCACAACGCTAGCCAGCCCTTCTACATAGGCCTGAACCAGATCCTGTTCATGGACGTGTCCGCTGTTCAACGCTTGATCCAGCGTAATACGCTTCACGTCACGCAGTTCATCTGCCAGCAACGCGTTCGCACGCGTCTCAATGACGCTAGTGAGGTTGGTATCTGCCGGGCCACCGTTCGGCGGATTATATTTGATCCCGCCATCTTCCGGCGGGTTGTGGGACGGCGTAATCACAATGCCGTCCGCCAGCGCACCGCCCTGACGATTGTGAACCAGAATCGCGTTAGACACCGCAGGCGTTGGCGTAAAACCATTATCCAACTGCACGATCACATCCACGCCGTTGGCAGCCAACACTTCCAGCACAGAGATAAACGCCGGCTCGGAGAGCGCGTGCGTATCTTTACCGACATAGCACGGGCCGCTGATACCTTGCTTTTTACGCTCTTCAGCAATCGCCTGCGCAATCGCCAGAATGTGCGGTTCATTAAAGCTATGACGCCCCGCGCTACCGCGATGGCCAGACGTACCAAATTTCACCGCGTGCGCTGTGTTGCCGACTTCCGGACGCAGCACATAATATTGTGACGTTAACTGTGCCACATTAATCAAATCGCTCTGCTGGGCAGGCTGTCCGGCCCTTGGGTGATTAGCCATTGGCGCTTCTCCCTAACGCTGTGGTTAGATAGATGGTTGATAAATAGTTAGATAGTGCCGCACACTTTTTCTGTCAGTTCTGCGGGGAACTGCATTGCCAGCATGATGTGTTCAACCATGCTGCGTTTACGACCGGTATTCGTGTTGGTGATCACCCAGTATGGCGTGCCCGGAATATGTTTGGGCTTGGTGTGTGTGCCATGCTGAAGCAAGGTTTGCTGGTCGCCCGCAAAATAGACGCGTGTGCGGCCATGAAGAGATTCTGTCGCGGCAGCAAATTCCTGCGGCGATAAGGTATACAGCGTGGACAAAACCAGCATAAAGCGATTAATGGCTTTATTCTGTTCAGCGTATTCATCCGACAGCAGCAGCTCACGCAGGGTTCGTACCCGATCGCGCGGGCTCGGTGCAGCGGCAGGCTGAGACGTCGTCGTTGTTGCGGCAGCCGCTACCGCAGGCGTTGCGACAGGCTGCCCGGCGGTAAATTTCAGCATGCGCCGTAAAATATCTGATGCGCTCTCACCAATATGCTGTGTGTGGCTGGCAATATAACGATAAAGCTCTTCGTCGACTTCAATAGTTTTCATCTTTATCCAGTGCTGTTTTTACCCATTATCATGCAAATTACAGAGACGTTCCCCTTCTGTAACCCGACATCTATGGGTAGATGACTCAAATCAAAAGGATTATACAGGCGTTCAAACATTATCGAACAGCGGCATAGTGGGACAATAGCAAAAGTCAGACTATGCCCCAATGCCTTTCACATCTCTTCAAGTGCTATCCCCGTCATACTTCAAGTTGCATGTACGTTGGCTGCGCTTACTCACCCGAATCACTTACTTGAGTAAGCTCATCGGGACTCCCTCGCTTGCCGCCTGCCTGAAACTCGAATTATTTAGGGTATGTATCGATTCCTTCGGTGACAACATTGATTCTAAAGTCATGATACCCTAACCCCATGTCTCTCTGAATGAACTTCACCATGAAATTGAATCATCGCTGGCAAAATGCGCACCAACCCACAGATAAACTTCCTGTCATCCTGATTCATGGCCTGTTTGGCACATTAGATAACCTTGGCGTATTGGGCCGAGATTTGCAAAACACGCGTGACATTCTGCAAATCGATTTACGCAATCACGGTTTGTCGCCACGTTCATCGCAGATGAACTACCCCGCGATGGCGCAAGATGTGCTGGCATTACTCGATGAACTGAACATCGAACGCGCTATTGTTATTGGGCATTCGATGGGCGGAAAAGTCGCCATGGCGCTCAGCGCACTCATTCCCGAACGGTTGGACAAGCTGGTCGCCATTGATATCGCACCGGTGGATTATCAGGTGCGCCGCCACGACACTATCTTTGCCGCACTGCGTGCCGTAACGGAAGCGGGCGTGACATCACGCGCCGAAGCAACAGCACTCATGCGCCAACATATAAAGGAAGACGGTGTGATTCAGTTTTTGCTGAAATCCTTCCAACAAGGAGAGTGGCGTTTTAACGTGCCAGTGCTGTGGGATGAGTACGAAAACATCGTTGGCTGGCAAGAGGTTCCGGCCTGGCAAGGGCCAATTCTGTTCATTCGCGGCGGCGATTCTCCCTATCTGGACGATTCCTACCGCGATTCACTGCTTCGCCAGTTCCCGGCGGCGCGTGCGCATGTGATCAGCGGCGCAGGTCACTGGGTTCACTCAGAAAAACCCGATGCGGTTTTGCGCGCTATCCACCGTTTTCTGGACACGAATTAACCAGACGATACCGACACTGGCGGATTCATGATAACGGCGGCAGTTAACCGTTGTCGCAGCCAGTGCGGCTAGGGTATGATGGCGCCCGCAGTAGAGGGACGGCTGATTCAGCCACAAGCATTGTAACCACTTCATCAAAATGCACGCATCACTTCCCAACATGTTTCACAGATAGAAAACCGCCACCTGACAATCCTGTAGCAGGGTGAGAATAGGCATCGATTTTATCTGTAGAACAAGACGGACAGCGCCGTGTATTTTGGTCCGAATACCTTGCAGTATATTACTTATGGCAAAAGAACAAACGGATCGCACCACACTGGATCTGTTCGCAGATGAGCGTCGTCCGGGCCGCCCCAAGACCAACCCGCTCACGCGTGACGAACAACTAAGAATTAACAAGCGTAATCAACTACGTCGCGATAAAGTTCGTGGGTTGCGCCGTGTTGAATTAAAGATTAACAGCGACGCCGTCGATATCCTGAACAGCCTTGCTGAAGAGCGGAACATTAGCCGCAGTGAATTGATTGAGGAGATGCTGCTGGCGCAGTTGGCCGAACAGCAATCCTGATCGACGTAACCTGATATTTATATAACGTAGTATTTAAATAACTTTGTATTTGAATAACCTTTTATTTGAATCACTTAAGCATTCACATCTTGTGCGGCGCCATTTCTGACGCCGCCTGAACATTCATCCAAGATTACACACGCTCTCTCAGATTAAAACGACGCTTAGAATTTTTCCCAATTGTCGTTACTGGGCGGTAGCGCTTTGCCCGCACGCGGGGCAATCACCGGCGTTTTCAGCACCGGTTTTGCCGCCACTTGCAGTCCTGACTGCGTATCGGACAGTTGGAACAGCGACACAGTCTGGTTCAACAACGCCGCCTGCTCTTCCAGCGACAAAGCTGCTGACGAGGCCTGTTCAACCAACGCGGCGTTTTGCTGCGTTACGCTGTCCATTTCCGCCACGGCCTGACCAACCTGCGCAATCCCTTTGCTTTGTTCTTCCGATGCCGACGCAATTTCACCCATGATATCCGTCACGTTAGTCACCGCACGAACGATATCCTGCATGGTGTCACCCGCGTCGCTAACCAGATTGGAGCCGGTATCCACACAGCGAACAGACTCAGAAATCAGCCCTTCAATCTCTTTCGCTGCCTGCGCACTGCGCTGCGCCAGACTGCGGACTTCGCCCGCCACCACGGCAAACCCGCGGCCTTGTTCACCCGCACGTGCCGCTTCTACCGCCGCGTTCAGCGCCAGAATGTTGGTCTGGAACGCGATGCCGTTAATCACAGTGGTGATCTCTGCGATTTTTCTCGAGCTGCCGGAGATTTCCGCCATGGTTTTCACCACATTCTCAACGATTTCACCGCCCTTCTTCGCCGTTGTCGAGGCTTGTAATGCCAGTTGGCTGGCATGGTTGGCGTTTTCGGCGTTCTGTTTCACCGTTGCCGTCAGTTGCTCCATGCTCGCTGCGGTTTCTTCCAGAGCGGAAGCTTGCTCTTCGGTACGTGAAGACAGATCGTTGTTGCCTGCGGCAATCTCAGAAGCGCCCTGATAGATGGAATCCGTGCTGTTTCTGATCGTGCTAACCGTGCTGGCCAAACTCCCCTGCATTTCACGCAGCAGTGGGAACAGTCGACCGACACAGTTATTACCAAAGTCCAGAATCGGTTTGCCCAAGTGGCCGGAAGCAATCACGCTAAAGTGATAGCGCAGATCGTTTAACGGACGAACCAGACACACCACCAGATAGCGGTCGGTCAGGAACAGCATGATCAGGCCGATAATCAACCCGCTCAGCAAAATGTTCTGTCCAATCGTGGTGATTTGTTCAAAACGGACACCTGCGGCATCGAATTTCTCTGCGCTGGCGTTACTGAATGCGGAGAGGGAGACGCCAAACTGACGGCTCAATGGCGGCACAACGTTTTTGGCCTGCTCTTGGTAGTCATCCAGCGCGTTGGCAACGGCCTTCTGGTAAAGCGGTTCAACGCCCTGAGTCACCAGGTTATTCCAGTCACGGCTAACGGCCTGTACCAGCGCAGCATCCAGACCCGCATGATCGATAGCATTAAACGCCACCAAATCAGATTTCAGTTTATCCAGCGCGACCAGTGCAGAAGCCTGCTCTTTATCTGCGGTGGCATTATCACCGCTGCGACGAGCGTCAACCGCACGTGCAAGACGGGTTACCATACGGAAATATTGATCGTTGCCCTGGTTGATAAAATTCATGTTCTGAACCAGCAAAGTGCTGGTTTTCGAGGTCGCCGTCATCTCTTTAAAAGAGAACATGGTATATATCGATACGCCACCCCAAAGAACACAAAAAGTGCCCAGAACCCATAGCATCGCGGTTCTGATGGCAATATTTTTTATAAGTTTCATAGCTCACTCCAAATCAGGAAAATGGTTAAAAAGATTTTTATCGCTAATCAACCGATATGAATCAGAAAATTCACACCATGAAACAGGTCACTTCTCCCTAGCGTTCACATTTCACCGAGTTGAAAACTCAAAAACCACGCTAACTCATCGGCTAAATACAGAGAATATTTAGCGTTCTCGCTATATTTATTAATATAATTTTTCATACTGAGAATAAGCCTACCTATTTTTATAGATATAAGTCATTTAATCATAGGCTTGCAAGAGAATGTGCCGCCAGCCCACGTCCTGCGGGCGTTAACATGGACAGGCTACTAGGTGACAAAGTAGTTTGAATGACATTTCATTTTATTCTTTAACATCAAAAGAATAAAACTACCTTTTATAGATTTGCATCGTTTCAGCTGCAAATGGTTATAGTTCTTATTTCCATTTGCTAAGAATATTCCCGCAAAATGTTACAGATTTTAAATTTTATAAAAACATTATCTTTTGTGCGTATTTTAATTCCCACGAATAACAATGTACCGTTACGTTATTTTTATTCTTCACAAACAAAAGCCTGCTTTTAATTACAATAGAAACAAACCATAAAATAAAAAATACATTCATAAAAAATGAAACGCCGTTACAAATAAATAACCATAACGCTATTAAGGGAATGTGTACTGAGTCTCAGACAATAACATAATCCCTATTCATTATGGGGAATTTAGCATCAAGCAGAGATACGTTTCGTTTTCTTACTTACCTCGCATTTCACACACTCTTGATTTACGCATCCTTACCGATACGAGTTTCTCCCGATGTGAGTGTCTGTTATTATTAACAGATAAGTGGGTGAAATATTACACCATACCATTAGGAATCAAGAGGTTATTCAATTCATGGCACTCATCGGAATATTCTTTGGCAGTGATACTGGCAACACAGAAAACATCGCCAAAACGATTCAACAGCAGTTAGGCACCAACGTCGCTGATGTTCATGACATCGCCAAAAGCAGCAAAGAAGACCTCGAAGGTTTCGATATTCTGCTGCTCGGTATTCCAACCTGGTATTACGGTGAAGCGCAGTGCGATTGGGATGACTTCTTCCCGTCGCTGGAAGAAGTGGATTTCACAGGAAAATTGGTTGCCCTGTTTGGCTGCGGCGACCAGGAAGACTATGCAGAATACTTCTGTGATGCCATGGGCACCATCCGTGACATTATTGAGCCGCGCGGCGCGACGATTGTCGGTCACTGGCCAACAGAGGGCTATTACTTTGAAGCCTCTAAAGGACTCGCCGACGACAATCACTTCATCGGCTTGGCTATCGATGAAGACCGTCAGCCTGAACTGACCAGCGAACGCGTAACAACGTGGGTGAAACAGATCAGTGATGAGCTGAACCTGAAAGAACTGGTTGGTTAAGCCATTTTGGCTCTGATAATCCCTATCAGAGCCAAAACAGCATTGATAGGTAAAACCTTTCATAATAATTGATACATTTTTTTAACTTCTATCAGTAAACCTGTACAATAATCCCATCGGCTTTGTATGTGCATCATCATTTCCTCATTCATCAACAACGAATTGCGTTGTATACCAATAGTGTGAATGGGGACAATATTGTTAACATTCGCTTGTTTTCATTTTGTATGCGCGGTTCTATAATTGAGACGCTTTTGCATTTTTTGAGCCGACCGATGTCATAGGCTAGGCAGCCTCCATTGATAAGTAAGCAACAGGATTAAACCCGCATGACTGACAACAATACCGCATTAAAGAAGGCCGGCCTGAAAGTCACTCTTCCAAGACTGAAAATACTGGAAGTGTTACAGGACCCTGTCTGCCATCACGTCAGTGCGGAAGATTTATATAAGAAACTGATTGATATGGGCGAAGAGATTGGTCTTGCTACCGTCTATCGCGTACTCAACCAGTTTGATGATGCGGGTATCGTAACCCGTCATAACTTCGAAGGTGGCAAATCCGTCTTTGAATTGACGCAGCAGCATCATCACGATCACTTAATTTGCCTCGACTGTGGCAAAGTCATTGAATTCCGCGATGAATATATCGAAGCACGTCAGCGCGAGATCGCAGAAAGACACGGCATCAAACTGTCCAACCACAGTCTGTATCTCTTTGGGCATTGCAGTGAAGGGGATTGCCGAGAGGATGAAACCCTGCACGATTCCACACGATAAATCGACCGCATGAAAAAATAAAACCGCCTAGGCGGTTTTATTTTTGTCTTCTTACTGGTGGCCTTAGCCTACCCAGGTATCGCGTAGTCCAACCGTACGGTTAAACACCAGATGTTCTGCACTGGAGTAAACACGGTCAGCACAGAAATAACCTTCGCGCTCAAACTGATACGCTTTCTCTACTTCTACCTGCGCCAGGCTCGCTTCCACAAAACCTTGCGTAATTTTCAGTGAATCTGGATTAATCGTCGACAGGAAGTCTTCTGCCGCACCCGGATTAGCCACACTGAACAGGCGATCGTACAAGCGGAATTCAGCTGGTACCGCGTGTGCCGCAGAAACCCAGTGGATAACGCCTTTCACTTTACGGCCGTCAGCCGGATCTTTGCTCAGCGTTTCCGCATCATAGCTACAGTAAATCGTAGTGATAACGCCCTGCTCGTCTTTCTCAATGCGCTCTGCTTTGATCACATAAGCATTACGCAGGCGCACTTCTTTACCCAGCACCAGACGCTTGTACTGTTTGTTGGCTTCTTCACGGAAGTCAGCACGATCGATGTAAACTTCGCGACTGAATGCGACCTGACGTGAACCCATTTCTGGCTTGTTCGGATGGTTTGGCATCGCGACAAACTCTTCGTGCTCGGCTGACAGATTCTCGATCACGACTTTGACCGGATCCAGCACCGCCATGGCACGTGGAGCGTTCTCATTCAGATCGTCACGGATGCAAGACTCAAGCGCGGCCATTTCCACGTTGTTGTCCTGCTTCGTTACGCCGATGCGCACACAGAATTCACGGATAGAGGCTGAGCTATAACCACGACGACGCAGACCAGAGATGGTCGGCATACGCGGATCGTCCCATCCTTCAACGACGTTTTCCACCACCAACTGATTCAGCTTACGCTTGGACATAATCGCGTATTCGAGATTCAGACGGGAGAACTCGTACTGACGCGGATGGCAAGGAATGGTGATGTTATCCAGCACCCAGTCATACAGACGGCGGTTATCCTGGAATTCCAGCGTACACAGCGAATGTGTGATCCCTTCCAGCGCATCGGAAATGCAGTGGGTGAAGTCATACATCGGGTAGATGCACCACTTGTTGCCCGTCTGGTGATGATCAGCAAATTTAATGCGATACAACACCGGATCGCGCATCACGATAAAGGACGATGCCATATCGATTTTTGCACGCAGACAGGCTGTACCTTCCGCAAATCCACCGTTACGCATTTTTTCAAACAGCGACAGGTTTTCCTGCACGGTACGATCGCGGTATGGGCTGTTTTTGCCCGGTGCCGTCAGCGTACCGCGGTATTCGCGAATCTGCTCAGGCGTCAGTTCATCAACGTAAGCCAGCCCTTTACCGATCAGCTCAACCGCATAAGCGTGCAGTTGAGCGAAATAATCAGAAGAATAGCGAACGTCGCCGCTCCATGAAAACCCCAGCCACTCGACGTCACGTTTGATCGACTCAACGTATTCGATGTCTTCTTTTACCGGATTAGTATCGTCAAAACGCAGGTTGCATTGCCCCTGATAGTCACGCGCGATACCAAAATTCAGGCAAATAGACTTTGCATGCCCAATATGCAGATAGCCGTTCGGCTCTGGCGGGAAACGCGTCTGAATATGATCATGCTTACCGGACGCCAGATCTTCATCGATAATCTGACGGATAAAGTTGGTTGGGCGGGCTTCAGCCTCACTCATTCTTCATTCCTCAATGCTAAAACGACGTATAACCGACAATGATCCAACAAGCTACGCTGGGAAACAACCGTTAGTTTCATTTAATTATTCATAACGAAAAAAAAGGGCGAGATTGCTATCTCGCCCCATTCATTTCATCGATATAACACAGCGTTAAACGATTAACACCGCCATATTACGCCTTGCCATACTATATCTTGTCATACTCCGCTTTCAGCGCGGTCGCGATCAATTCAGCCTGCGTACCCACCACAATCTGTACACTCTGCTTATTCAGACGAATAACGCCCGCCGCACCAAGACGTTTTGCCTGTGCATCATCAACCAGTGAGGAATCAGCCACGTTCAAACGCAGACGTGTGATACAGGCATCAATACCCGTCAGATTGGCTTTTCCACCAAGCGCCTGCAAATAGCCCCGCGCCAACGCTGCTGTATCGCTTGATTTATCGCCCGCAGACGCAGTACTCACGTCATAGCCATCGGCTTCGCTACCGCTCACAGCCAGTTCACGCCCTGGCGTTAACAGATTGAAGCGAGTGATGGTAAAGCGGAACACCACATAGTAAATAACGAAGAATACCAGCCCCTGAGCAAGCAGCATGTACCACTGAGTAGCCAACGGGTTACGTGAGGACAGCACCATATCGACCAGACCCGCACTGAAACCAAAACCAGCAATCCAATGCATGCTGGCCGCGATAAAGACGGAAAAACCAGTCAGCAACGCATGCAGGAAATACAGCACCGGTGCAACAAACATGAAGGAGAATTCCAGCGGCTCGGTGATCCCGGTAAAGAAGGAGGCAAATGCCGCCGCCAGCATAATCCCAGCCACTTTGCTTTTGTTCTCAGGGCGCGCGCAGTGGTAAATCGCCAGCGCAGCGCCCGGCAGGCCGAACATCATAATCGGGAAGAAGCCCGCCTGATAACGTCCGGTGATCCCCACCACAGCTTTGCCAGAGTCGATAGACTGTTGGCCGGCCAGGAAGTTAGGAATATCGTTGATACCCGCGACATCAAACCAGAACACGGAATTCAGCGCATGGTGCAATCCAACAGGAATCAGCAAACGGTTAAAGAAGGCATAAACCCCAGCGCCAACCGAACCCAGCTGTTGAATGTGTTCACCAAACGACACCAGCGCATTGTAAATCACTGGCCAGACGTACATTAAAATGAACGCCACCAGAATCATCAGGAAAGAAACCAGAATCGGGACTAACCGGCGTCCACTGAAGAACGACAGCGCCTTAGGCAACTCAACCTGACTAAAGCGGTTATACAGTTCGGCGGACATGACACCGACCAGAATCCCGATGAACTGGTTTTCAATCTTGCCAAACGCCGCGGGCACCTGTTCAACAGGGATCCGTTGGATCATGGCAACAACGGCTGGTGAACACAGCGTGGTCAGCACCAGATAACCGACAAAGCCGGTCAATGCTGCCGCACCATCTTTATCTTTCGACATACCGTACGCGACACCAACGGCAAACAGCACAGCCATGTGCCCGATAATCGCCTCACCCGATTTGATGAGGAGTGCCGCCAACGCGTTCTCGCTTCCCCAGCCAACCGGATCAATCCAGTAGCCTATCCCCATCAGGATAGCGGCAGCAGGCAGCGTCGCGACAGGCACCATCAATGCCCGACCGACTTTTTGTAAATAGCTCAGAGTACTCACTTTTCCCTCTCTTACCTTTGCGAGGTAATGAAATGTTGTGGGGCAAACAAACCTGCCAATAAATTTCACTGCCGAAGAACGCCGCTGTCGAAAAAACGTGGCAGCGGTGGTTCTTAGGGGGAGTGTAAGAAAAATAATTCGCCACACAAATTAAACCCCGTAATTATGTGATAAAAATCACCAAAAAACTGCATACAAAAAGTTTATACCTGAATAAAACCCCAACTTATTTCAAGATTAAAAAAAACGGAGTAGACTAATTTTAATGCATAGACAAAACGCGCAACTGGCGCGATTTGCGCAATAACGTATTTAATTCCACTAAAAAATCAGGAGAGCGCCGATGAGACTCATTCCTTTAACCACCGCCGCCGACGTCGGAAAATGGGCCGCCCGCCACATCGTTGAGAAAATTAACGCTTTCAAGCCCAGTGCAGAGCGCCCTTTTATTCTGGGATTGCCGACAGGCAGCTCACCGCTGGAGGCTTACAAATCGCTGGTCGCCATGCACAAAGCGGGACTGGTGAGCTTCAAACACGTCATCACCTTCAATATGGATGAATATGTTGGCCTGCCAACCGAACATCCAGAAAGCTATCATACCTTCATGCACCAGAATTTCTTCAATCACGTTGATATTCCGCGTGAAAACATTAACCTGTTGAACGGCAACGCAGAAGACACCACAGCAGAATGTCGCCGTTATGAAGAGAAAATAAAGTCCTACGGGAAAATTCATCTTTTCATGGGCGGCGTGGGCAATGATGGACATATCGCCTTCAATGAACCCGCTTCCTCTCTGGCTTCCCGTACCCGCATCAAAACGCTGACAGAAGAAACCCGTATCGCCAACTCCCGTTTCTTCGGCGGGGACGTCAGTCTGGTGCCTAAATTTGCCCTGACCGTGGGCGTCGGCACGCTGCTGGATGCCGAAGAAGTGATGATTCTGGTGACCGGTCGCAACAAGGCGCAGGCGCTACAGGCTGCGGTAGAAGGCAACGTTAACCATATGTGGACCATCAGCTGTCTGCAACTTCACGCCAAAGCCATCATGGTTTGTGACGAGCCTTCAACAATGGAGCTGAAGGTAAAAACCGTTAAATACTTCCGTGAATTAGAAACGGAAAGTATGAAAAACCTCTAACCAATGCGGGAGTCGATGATGTACGCGTTAACCCCTAGCCGGATCTTCACCGGCCACCAAATTCTGGACAATCACGCGGTCGTGATTGCCGATGGGCTGATCGAGCGAGTCTGCCCACTTGCCGAGCTTCCTGCCGGCATTGAACAACACGACCTGAGCGGTGCTTTCCTCGCCCCGGGTTTTATCGATCTCCAGTTGAACGGCTGCGGCGGCGTGCAGTTCAACGACTCGCTGGACACGATCTCCGTCAAGACGCTGGAGATCATGCAGCAGGCAAACGAGCGTTCAGGCTGTACCAGTTTTTTACCTACGCTGATTACCTCCAGCGATGCATTTATGAAGCACAGCATCGATGTGATGAGAGACTGGCTAGCGCAGAATAAGCATCAGGCGCTTGGGCTGCATCTCGAAGGTCCGTGGCTGAATGTACTCAAGAAAGGCACGCATGACCCTGCCTTTATTCGCAAACCCACGCAGGAGCTCGTCGACTTCCTGTGCGCCAACGCGGATGCCATTACGAAAGTCACGCTGGCACCGGAAGAAGTCGAACCGTCGGTTATCCGTCAGCTAACGACTGCGGGCATTATCGTGTCCGCGGGGCATTCCAACGCCACCTGGGAACAGGCTAAGCTGGGTTTTGCTGCGGGTATTCGTTTCGCTACCCACCTGTTCAACGCCATGCCGTATCTGACTGGTCGCGAACCCGGATTGGTCGGTGCGATTTACGACGCCCCAGAAGTCTATTGCGGTATTATCGCGGATGGACGACACGTTGACTGGGCCAATATTCGCAACAGTAAACGTATCAAAGGCGATAAGCTGGTGCTGGTTACCGACGCCACGGCACCGGCCGGTGCGGATATTGACCAGTTCATTTTTGCTGGTAAAACCATATACTACCGTGATGGTATTTGTGTCGATGAACACGGCACCCTGAGCGGTTCTGCACTGACCATGATCGAAGCCGTACGTAATAGCGTCGAACACGCGGGCATCGTGCTGGATGAAGCGATTCGGATGGCAACGCTCTATCCCGCCCGTGCCATCGGCATAGATAAGCAGTTAGGCAGTATTGAAAGCGGTAAAGTGGCCAACCTGACCGTCTTTGACCGTGACTATCACATTCTCAAGACGTTTGTTAACGGTAATCCTGTTTGGGGATAAAACGAGAAACGCCTTGGGGTAAAGCGGATATACGTTGGGGTAAACTGAGATAAGGTTTACCCCACGTTGAGTTAAACCTAAGCGAGTAACTTCTTAATGACCACAGGCGGACAAGCGCAGATAGGGAATGTCGATCTGGTTAAGCAATTAAACAGTGCGGTGGTTTACCGCCTGATTGACCAACAGGGTCCGATCTCACGCATTCAGATAGCAGAAGAGAGCCAGCTTGCCCCCGCCAGCGTTACCAAAATCACCCGCCAGCTTCTGGAACGTGGGCTCATCAAAGAAGTCGATCAACAAGCCTCCACCGGCGGCAGACGCGCCATTTCGATTATCACCGAAAACCGCCCTTTCCACACCATAGCGGTACGCCTTGGTCGCTATGACGTCACCATTGCGCTGTACGATTTGCAGGGAAAAGCGCTGGAGGAAGCGCACTACGATCTGCAAGAAAAAACGCAGGAGGCGCTAGAAGCCGCGCTCTTTCACGTTATCAGCGGCTTTATCGCCAGCCATCAGCGCCGTATTCGCGAGCTCATTGCGATCTCGGTTGTGCTGCCGGGGCTGGTTGATCCGGTTGCGGGCATCGTCCGCTATATGCCACATATCAGCGTGAATAACTGGCAACTGGTCGAAAATCTGCAACGTTACTTCAACGTTACCAGCTTTGTCGGACACGACATCCGCAGCCTGGCGCTGGCAGAACACTATTTCGGTGCCACCCACGACTCACTGGATTCTATTCTGGTACGCGTCCATCGCGGCACAGGCGCGGGTATTCTCGTCAACGGGCAAATTTTTCTCGGCAGTAACGGCAACGTGGGCGAGATCGGCCATATTCAGATCGATCCACTTGGCGATCGCTGCCACTGCGGCAATTTTGGCTGTCTGGAAACCGTCGTCGCCAACGCCGCCATTGAACAACGCGTACAACACCTGCTGGGTCAGGGCTACCCCAGCAAGCTTTCTACCGATAACTGTACGATTTCTGCGATTTGCAAAGCAGCAAACCGCGGTGATGCCCTCGCCCGTGAAGTCATCGAACAGGCCGGGCTCAATCTTGGCAAAGCGCTGTCCATCGCAATCAACCTGTTCAATCCTCAGAAAGTGGTGATTGCCGGTGAAATCACCGAAGCGGAAAAAACGCTGCTTCCTGCGATCCAACGCTGCATCAACGCGCAGGTGTTGAAAGAATTTCGTCATAACCTGCCGATTGAGATCTCCAGCCTCAACCATCTTTCCGCTATCAGCGCGTTCGCCTTAGTCAAACGGGCGATGCTAAATGGCGTGTTGCTACAGCAATTGCTCGAAAACGCCTGATTCCCTTTCTGGCCGGATTATGTAATCCCTAAAAATCCGGCCTTTCCCTTCTATGAATTTGACGAATCACCACCAAAAAACCGAATAAATTAACGAAACACCACGTCGATAGCTTTTTTCATTAAATAATATTGAATTACTATGGCACTTTGATGCTAAATCAATGGCACTGAGTTCGAATCTGTCATTACTGGGAGTCATGTATGTGTTCTATTTTTGGTGTGCTTGATCTGAAAAGCGATCCTGTTGAACTGCGTAAGAAAGCGCTGGAGTTATCCCGTTTGATGCGTCACCGCGGGCCAGACTGGTCCGGCGTTTATGCCAGCGACAAAGCGATTCTGGCTCACGAACGTCTGTCTATCGTTGACGTCAACACGGGCGCACAGCCGCTTTACAACGCCGAGCGCACCCACATTCTGGCCGTTAACGGTGAAATTTATAACCATCAGGCATTGCGTCAGCAATACGGTGACCGTTACGCGTTCCAGACTGGCTCTGACTGCGAAGTGATTCTGGCGCTGTATCAGGAAAAAGGCCCGGAATTCCTGGATGAACTGCGCGGCATGTTCGCCTTTGCCCTGTATGACAGCGAAAAAGACGCCTACCTGATTGGCCGTGACCACCTCGGCATCATCCCGCTGTATATGGGTTACGATGAGCACGGCAATCTCTACGTCGCTTCTGAAATGAAAGCGCTGGTGCCGGTTTGCCGCACCATCAAAGAATTCCCGGCTGGCAGTTACCTGTGGAGCAAAGACGGCGAAATTCGCGAGTATTACCAGCGTGACTGGTTTGATTACGATGCAGTAAAAGACAACGAAACGGATAAAGAAGCGCTGCACGATGCGCTGGAAGAAGCCGTGAAAAGCCACCTGATGTCTGACGTGCCCTACGGCGTATTGCTCTCTGGCGGCCTGGATTCCTCCGTTATCTCTGCGATCACCAAAAAATATGCGGCACGTCGCGTAGAAGATGACGCGCGCAGTGAAGCCTGGTGGCCTCAGTTGCACTCTTTCGCCGTCGGTTTGGAAGGTGCACCGGATTTGAAAGCCGCGCAGGAAGTCGCTAACCATTTAGGTACCGTGCACCACGAAATTCACTTCACCGTGCAGGAAGGGCTGGATGCGATTCGCGATGTGATTTATCACATCGAAACCTATGACGTCACCACGATTCGTGCCTCAACGCCGATGTACCTGATGTCCCGTAAAATCAAAGCGATGGGCATCAAGATGGTGCTATCTGGCGAAGGCTCTGACGAAGTGTTCGGCGGCTACCTCTACTTCCATAAAGCGCCAAACGCCAAAGAATTGCATGAAGAAACTGTGCGTAAGCTGCTGGCACTGCACCAGTACGACTGCGCCCGCGCGAACAAAGCAATGTCAGCCTGGGGCGTGGAAGCTCGCGTACCGTTCCTGGACAAAAACTTCCTCGATGTCGCGATGCGCATCAACCCGCGCGACAAAATGTGTGGCAACGGCAAGATGGAAAAACACATCCTGCGCGAATGCTTTGAATCCTACCTACCGCACAGCGTTGCATGGCGTCAGAAAGAGCAGTTCTCTGACGGCGTGGGCTACAGCTGGATCGACACACTGAAAGAAGTGGCGGCTCAGCAGGTTACCGATCAACAGTTAGAAACAGCACGCTTCCGCTTCCCGTACAACACGCCGGGCTCCAAAGAAGGCTACCTGTACCGTGAAATCTTCGAAGAGCTGTTCCCGGTTCCAAGCGCAGCAGAATGCGTACCAGGTGGCCCATCAGTCGCCTGTTCGTCTGCTAAAGCGATTGAGTGGGATGAATCTTTCAAGAAACTGGATGATCCATCAGGCCGCGCGGTTGGCGTACACCAGTCAGCCTACAAATAATTCGATTTAACTTCTTCAGTCAACGGGCCTTTTATGGCCCGTTTTTGTACGCTTAATTGCTTGGGAATGTGTGCTTTTTGGCGTTTTTCTCACCATACTGTTCACAACCCAAACAAACGATACATTGACGGCACTTTTCGGGAAAAAACTAGTTGACGCAATTAGGCCAACTACGCATAATGCGCCCCGCAACGCCGATGAAGGTGACGCGGAAAAGATGGCTACGTAGCTCAGCTGGTTAGAGCACAGCACTCATAATGCTGGGGTCACAGGTTCGATTCCCGTCGTAGCCACCATCTTTTTTGCGGGAGTGGCGAAATTGGTAGACGCACCAGATTTAGGTTCTGGCGCCGCAAGGTGTGCGAGTTCAAGTCTCGCCTCCCGCACCATATCATCTTCTCGGTCTGGCATCGCTTTTCGAAGCTTGTTAGTGTTTTGTAGTGATTGGGGTATCGCCAAGCGGTAAGGCACCGGTTTTTGATACCGGCATTCCCTGGTTCGAATCCAGGTACCCCAGCCATTTCAAAACATATGCTGAAAAATTCGTTGTCCTGTTGGGGTATCGCCAAGCGGTAAGGCACTGGTTTTTGATACCAGCATTCCCTGGTTCGAATCCAGGTACCCCAGCCATCTACTTGATAGTAGAAGATTTGTTGAAGTGAAGTAACATTAGCAGTACATTTGGCTACGTAGCTCAGCTGGTTAGAGCACAGCACTCATAATGCTGGGGTCACAGGTTCGATTCCCGTCGTAGCCACCATATTTTTGGGGTATCGCCAAGCGGTAAGGCACCGGATTCTGATTCCGGCATTCCGAGGTTCGAATCCTCGTACCCCAGCCAAATAAAGCTGGTAAAACAGCAAAGAAACGGGGCGACAGTCGAAAGATGTCGCCCCGTTTTGTTATGTCTGGTATTAACATCATCCGGTGCTAACATATGCAAACCAATCATTCGATTTTCTCAAAAGGGCGGGCATGAAGGTTTTATCGACATCCTCTGTTATTCATGGTTTCAGCCAATTGCGGCAATCCGTGATACGTGCGCAGTTAGGCAAACTGCTACTCAGCGTGGCGTTGCTGTTTTGTTTCATCACACCGACTGATGCTGCTAGCGTCCCTTCTTTTAAGATGTCTTCGCAAACGTTCGCTGACCGGATGAATGCCAATCTGAAGAAACTCAATATCCCTCTAGAATTGACCGTTAAGTTGGAAAAGGGAACGTCCGTCGATGATTTTCAGCACATTTTTAATGAGCACGTCGGGTTAATTGGGTCGGTAGAGAGTAAAAGCCAACAGCTTAATGGACTTGTGATACTCAACGCCGCGTCAGAATCCCCCGATGCAACAAGACAGAATCTGCAAATCGTTACTGCCGCGTTTTCTGCACTATTGGGCGGGGCGTTGTCAGGTGAAAATAGTCTCGAAAGCCCTGAAATGACCGAGATGATGTTCGGCCTGCTTCAGGATAGTCAGGCCTCAGGTAAAGGCGTTAGGCAGATAGGACATGTTCGCTTTATGGCAACAACTAATGAGGACACCGATATTATCTTCACCGCCGAGCCTGTGCTGTAGCGGGCGGCGTCCTCATTACTCATCAGACACCAATGGCATATTTCAATGCGCGCTGTTTTAACACGCCAGCGCGCTGCGCGACCATCAGCGCCATATTGCGAGCAAAGCTCAGCGGTGGTAGCGCATTACTGAACGCGTTATAGAAGAGATCCATCCCGCTTTGCATCATCAGATTATCCGGCATACGGCGGCACTGATAGCGGCGTAACACGCGCTCAGAAGCCCATTCTTCCCCTGCATTACGCGCATTAATTAACACATCCAGTAGCGCCTCAACGTCGCGATATCCCAGATTCACCCCCTGCCCCGCCAGCGGATTGATGGTATGCGCGGCATCACCCAATAGCACCAAGCCTGGCTTGATATAGGTTTGCGCATGGCGTCTAACCAACGGGAATGATCCCGCAGAGAGCGCCTTAACCGCGCCCAATCGTTCAGGAAACGCAGCCGCAATTTCTTTATCCAACTGTGCAAGCGGCATCGCCTGAAGCTGACGAATACGCTGCGGGCTGTCATACCACACCAGCGATCCCCACTGATCAAACAGCGGTAAAAATGCACGCGGGCCGCTCGGCGTGAACTGCTGCCAGGTCACATCCTGCTGGGGTTGCGAGGTCTCAACGCCGATCAACATACAAGACTGACGGTACTGCCAGCCGTTGATACCAATCCCCGCCCACTGGCGAACCTGAGAATTCGCGCCATCAGCTCCCACCACCAGCGCAGCCGTCAGTTGCTGCCCCTCGGCAAGCTGTAAGCACCAGCCATCATCGGTGCGTTGCAGGTTCTGTGGCGTAGCCAGGCAATAACAGTGACAGCGTTCCTCTTCCTGCAAACTGTCCCAGAGCGCCAATTGCAGCACGCGGTTTTCCACCATAAAACCCAGTTCGGGCAGGTGAATGTCAGCAGCATCAAAAACGACTCTGGCATTCGCCCATTCCCAGGTTTCCAGGCGGCGATAAGGCGCGCTGCGCATCTGCTGCACCCGCTGCCATGCGCCCAGTTCTTTCAATAGCGCAACCGACGCATAGCCAATCGCCGAGATCCGTAAATCAGGTGGACTGGCGGCATCAAACGGTATCGGCATGTCCTGCTCAACCACTGCAACCTGAAATCCTTGCTGTGCCAGCCCAAGCGCCGCGGCCGCGCCGACCATGCCACCGCCAACCACAATCGCATCGTAATGCATATTGGCTTTATCCTCTCTGGTTCTGGTTTATTCACACCAGTAAAAATGCATGAAAATAGTGTACTGGATTTGCGGGTAACTTTTCAGAAAAGCCGCATTTTTATAGAAAGTAAGGGGTTATCAAACCAGCGAGGTTTCCGGCGCTGGTCACAACGTCGGCGAGCGATTACAATACCCACCCCAAATGAGGGGAATCTTTCTTATCCGCACTGAGTAATGGTAAGTCGATGATAAAAAAACTGCATATTAAAACCTGGGGCTGTCAGATGAATGAGTACGATTCATCAAAGATGGCTGATTTACTGGGAAGTACGCACGGCTATGAGCTAACTGAAATCGCTGAAGAAGCCGATGTCCTGCTGCTCAATACCTGCTCGATCCGTGAAAAGGCGCAGGAAAAGGTCTTCCATCAACTTGGCCGTTGGAAAACGCTGAAAGATCTCAATCCGAACCTGATTATTGGTGTTGGTGGCTGTGTCGCCTCACAGGAAGGCGCGCATATTCGTGAACGTGCGCACTACGTTGACGTTATTTTTGGCCCGCAAACCTTACACCGCCTGCCGGAAATGATTAATCACGTTCAGGGCACTCGTAGCCCCATCGTGGATATCAGTTTCCCTGAAATCGAAAAATTCGACCGCCTGCCAGAACCACGCGCCGATGGGCCAACGGCCTTCGTCTCCATCATGGAAGGCTGTAATAAATATTGTACATTCTGCGTTGTGCCTTATACCCGCGGCGAAGAAGTCAGCCGCCCGTGCGATGATGTGTTGTTCGAAATCGCTCAACTGGCCGCACAAGGCGTGCGTGAAGTTAACCTTTTAGGACAGAACGTCAACGCCTACCGCGGCGAAACCTATGACGGTGAAATCTGCTCCTTTGCTGAGCTGCTGCGTCTGGTTGCCGCTATTGACGGGATCGACCGTGTTCGCTTCACCACCAGCCATCCGATTGAATTCACAGACGATATTATCAGCGTCTATGAAGATACGCCGGAACTGGTCAGCTTCCTGCATTTGCCAGTACAAAGCGGCTCTGACCGCGTGCTGACGATGATGAAACGCCGCCATACCGCGCTGGAATACAAAGCCATCATCCGTAAGCTGCACAACGCGCGTCCAGGCATTCTGATCAGTTCTGACTTTATCGTCGGTTTCCCTGGTGAAACGCAGGCTGACTTTGAACAAACGATGAAGCTGATTACCGATGTGAATTTCGATATGAGCTACAGCTTCGTCTACTCCGCCCGTCCGGGAACACCGGCTGCGGACATGGTCGATGACGTGCCGGAAGAAGAGAAAAAACAGCGTCTGTATCTTCTGCAAGAGCGCATCACCCAGCAGGCAATGCGGTTTAGCCGCCTTATGTTGGGTACCGTCCAGCGTATTCTGGTGGAAGGCACCTCGCGTAAGAGCGTGATGGAACTGTCTGGCCGCACGGAAAACAACCGTGTCGTCAACTTCGAAGGCACGCCGGATATGATCGGTAAATTCGTCGATGTGGAAATCGTTGATGTTTATACCAACTCGCTGCGCGGCATCGTGGTGCGTACCGAAGATCAAATGGATCTGCGCGTACATGAATCCCCCTCTTCCGTGATTGCGCGTACCCGCAAAGAGAATGAGATCGGTGTCGGGTTCTATCAGCCGTAACTGACACTTATTCCAGCCTCTGCGCGATGATGGGTGGCTTTGCCACCCATTTTTTATGGCAGACTATCCCAGTCTGCCCCCCTTCGGGCCGTTGCTGCGATGCAACGTTGAAAAACGCTCCTGCGTTTTTTATGGCAGGCTATCCACTTCAATTGCATGCCGCTTACATTTGCTTTTGCGAGGCAGCATCCCAATATCATGATTGTGACTTGCACCATCGGGCATTCACGATGAATAATTCATTCATATGGCGGATACATCAGGCCGTCTGACAACTGTTCATTTTGTGCGGGCAGAAATAGCGCCAGCACAGTAACGCTCAAGAGGAATAATTTGAACGTAACGACAAAAGAAATTGCCCTTGAACCTGCGGATAACCAGCGTCTGCTCAGCCTTTGCGGTCCGTTTGATGACAATATTAAACAGTTAGAGCGTCGTTTAGGTATCGAGATCAATCGCCGGGATAATCAATTCAAATTGGTTGGAAAAAACCTGCTGACGCAAGCTGCCGCCGATATCCTGCAACGTCTGTATGTCGATACGGCCCCAGTACGTGGCGTCATCGGTGATATCGATCCTGAGCAAATTCACCTGGCGATTAAAGAATCTCGCGTGCTGGAACAGTCTGCGGAACACGTTCCTGACTATGGCAAAGTGGTCAATATCCGCACCAAACGCGGCGTAATCAAACCGCGCACGCCAAATCAGGCTCAGTATGTTGCCAATATCCTCGATCACGACATCACGTTCGGCGTTGGCCCTGCAGGAACGGGGAAAACCTACTTAGCCGTCGCTGCCGCCGTGGATGCATTGGAGCGTCAGGATATTCGCCGTATTCTGTTAACGCGCCCAGCGGTCGAAGCTGGTGAGAAGCTGGGCTTCCTGCCCGGCGATCTGAGCCAGAAAGTCGATCCTTATCTGCGCCCGCTTTATGATGCCCTGTTTGAAATGCTGGGCTTTGAGCGCGTCGAGAAGCTCATCGAACGCAACGTGATTGAAGTTGCGCCACTGGCTTACATGCGTGGCCGAACGCTGAACGATGCTTTTATCATTCTGGATGAAAGCCAGAACACCACCATTGAACAGATGAAGATGTTCCTGACACGCATCGGGTTCAACTCAAAAGCGGTCATTACCGGTGACGTCACGCAGATCGACCTGCCGAAGAATCTGAAATCCGGCTTACGCCACGCAATAGAAGTGCTGGCCGATGTGGAAGAGATCAGCTTTAACTTTTTCCACAGCGAAGATGTGGTGCGCCATCCAGTGGTCGCGCGGATTGTGAATGCCTATGAAGCGTGGGAAAATGCCGAACAGAAACGTAAAGACGCCTTAGCAGAACAGCGTAAGCGTGAAGCACAGGCTACGGCATCAGATCAGGAGCAAAAATGAGTCAGGTGATTCTGGATTTACAAATCGCCAGCGAGCAAGCCCAAGGGTTACCGGAAGAAAAAAACTTTCAGCGCTGGCTGGAAGGCGTTCTGCCGCAGTTTCAGGAAGTCTCTGAAGTCACGATCCGTATCGTGGATGAGGCAGAGAGCCGCGACTTGAATAACACCTATCGCGGGAAAGACAAACCGACCAACGTGCTATCGTTTCCTTTCGAGGCACCGCCTGAGGTTGAGCTTCCTTTGCTTGGCGATTTAATCATCTGCCGTCAGGTTGTCGAGCGTGAAGCCGCAGAGCAGGAAAAAACCGTAGAAGAGCACTGGGCGCACATGGTTGTCCATGGTAGCCTGCATCTGCTAGGGTATGACCATATCGAAGACAGCGAAGCCGAAGAAATGGAAGCGCTGGAAACCGAGATTATGCAAAGTATGGGCTATGCCGATCCTTACCTTGCAGAAAAAGATGGCCTCACCGAATAAATAGAAATACATTTTGTATAACCCGAGATCGGGAAGATATCGGGTACTAATCCTAATCTGGCCGCTGTGTCGATTCCAACGGCTGGCAATAATCCCTTAACAAGAGTGATGTTAATTAAAACGCATGAGCGACGACCATTCTCAAAACAGCGATGCACCCAGTCCCAAAAAGGGCTTCTTTTCTCTTATTCTTAATCAGCTTTTTCACGGCGAGCCAAAAGATCGTAACGGTTTACTCACTCTGATTCGTGATTCCGAACAGAATGACCTGATCGATCCTGAAACGCGAGATATGCTCGAAGGCGTCATGGATATCGCCGACCAGCGTGTACGCGACATCATGATCCCTCGCTCGCAGATGATTACGCTCAAGCGCGATCAAACGCTGGAAGAGTGTCTGGACGTGATTATCGAATCCGCCCACTCTCGCTTCCCCGTGATTAGCGAAGATAAAGACCACATTGAAGGCATCCTGATGGCGAAGGATTTGCTGCCGTTTATGCGCAGCGATTCCGAGCCCTTCAGTATGGATAAAGTTCTGCGTTCCGCCGTGGTTGTGCCGGAAAGTAAACGCGTTGATAGAATGCTGAATGAGTTCCGCTCGCTGCGCTATCACATGGCGATTGTCATCGATGAATTTGGTGGCGTATCCGGCCTGGTCACGATTGAAGATATTCTTGAGCTGATTGTCGGCGAAATTGAAGACGAATACGACGATGAAGAAGACAGAGATATTCGTCAGCTTAATCGCCAGACCTACACCGTTCGAGCTTTAACCGATATCGAAGATTTTAACGAGGCTTTCGGTACACGGTTCAGCGATGACGAAGTCGATACCATTGGCGGCTTAGTTATGCAGTCTTTCGGCCATCTTCCTGCCCGTGGTGAAACCATCGACATAGAAGGTTACCTGTTTAAAGTTGCGATGGCGGACAGCCGCCGTATTATTCAGGTTCATGTCAGAATCCCTGACAATGCCCCTCAACCAAAATTGGAAGAATAATTTGGCAATGGTTGTCGCTTCTTTTCTACAACGCCAGCAGGTTAAAGCCCTGCTGGCGCTCTTATTTGGTGCCTGTGGCACGCTGGCATTTTCTCCCTTTGATTTCTGGCCTGCGGCAATTATCTCGCTCATGGGTTTACAGGCACTGACGCTCAACCGTACGAGTCGTCAGTCAGCCTGGATAGGATTTTGCTGGGGATTGGGTCTGTTCGGTAGCGGCGTTAACTGGGTTTACGTCAGCATCGCGCAGTTTGGCGGAATGCCGGGCCCTGTCAATATTGCGCTGGTCATTCTGCTCGCCGCCTATTTGTCGCTCTACCCTCTGCTGTTTTCTGCCTTGCTCTCACGCCTGTGGCCGAAAACAACGCTGTGGCGTCTGGCGTTTGCCGCCCCCGTGCTCTGGCAGTTAACCGAATTTCTACGCGGCTGGGTGCTCACCGGTTTTCCGTGGTTGCAATTCGGCTACAGCCAAATTGACGGCCCGCTCAAAGGTATCGCGCCTATTCTGGGTATCGACACCATTACCTTCCTATTGATGAGCCTAAGCGGGCTACTCGTTTATGCCATCAACCAACGAAAAATCGCACCGGCAGCCATTGCCATCGGCGTTTTCGTTTTATCATGGCCGCTGCGCAACGTGCAGTGGTATACCCTGCAACCTGAACGTGCCGTCAATGTCGCACTGGTACAGGGCAACATCCCACAGGCCATGAAGTGGGAACAAGATGAGCTGTTGAACACGCTGAAAATCTATCTGGATAACAGCCTGCCCTATATGGACAAGGCCCCCATCGTTATCTGGCCAGAAACGGCGATTCCCGATATTGAAAGCCGTCAGGGTGCCTATCTGAAGCAGATTGACGATATCCTGCGTAGCCGTAATAGCAGCCTGATTACAGGTATCGTCGATATCCGGCGTGAAGGTAATAAAACCGATTTTTATAACTCGGTGATCGTTTTGGGCGACAAAGATCCTTATCACTACCCCACAACGAACCGTTACAACAAAAACCATCTGGTACCTTTTGGCGAATTTGTCCCTCTGGAAACGTTGTTACGCCCACTCGCGCCGTTCTTCGATCTCCCGATGTCGTCATTTAGCCGGGGAGACTACGTTCAGCCACAGCTTTCTGTTCATGGCTTCAAGCTCAACGCCGCTATTTGTTATGAAATTATCTTAGGCCAACAGCTGCGTGATAACTTCCGGCCAGACACCGATATGCTACTGACCATTTCGAACGATGCCTGGTTTGGCCATTCAATCGGCCCGTGGCAACACTTCCAGATGGCACGCATGCGCGCGCTGGAATTAGGGCGTCCGCTGGTTCGTAGCACTAATAACGGCGTCACAGCGGTGATTACCCCTGATGGCAATGTCAGCGCCAGTCTGCCGCAGTTTACGCGTGCGGTGCTGGACACGCAGGTTGTGCCGGCAACCGGGATAACGCCTTATGCGCGCTTCGGTTCCTGGCCGCTCTGGATCATTACGCTACTGGGCGGCATTGTTGCCGGTTTCTTCGGCTTGCGTCGCCGATAACTGGCCCCTCCTCACTTCCCTAAGGGCATGCTTTTGCATGCCTTTTTTTATTTATGGCACGGTATTTGCCTCTTATTACCCTGTAAAGGGTTGTTTCTGTATTTTTTTGGATATTACGCCGACGTAAAGCGCTCTATTGGGGCAAGCAATGCACCGAATTGGTGCCACCCTCTGACATTGCTGTTATTTGGTGCGGCGGATATCGCAAAAAACAAACATTTCTATTTCAATCTATTTACAATCAGCTACTTTTTAACTGTATAGACAGTAACTTCGCGCTTTAACGGTGCAGCGTTATCACAGAGAAGCCGCAAAGCCTTATGAGTGATACAGCAATACGATGTTAGCTTGAAGACAATGTTAACTTGAAGATGACGGGTATATAACGACAGCAAAGGAGTTAGAACATGCAAATGCGTAAACTGGCATTATCACTGCTTCTGCTTGGCACCGCCGCCAGCGTAGCTCAGGCTGAAGATCTGGCCGGTACATTGAAAAAGGTCAAAGATAATGGCGTGATCGTCATTGGACACCGCGAATCGTCCGTGCCTTTTTCTTACTATGACAACACGCAAAAAGTGGTCGGCTACTCTCAAGCCTACTCTGACAAAATTGTCGAAGCGATTAAGAAAAAACTGGATGCGCCTAACCTGCAGGTCAAGTTACTCCCTATCACCTCTCAGAATCGCATCCCGCTGTTGCAGAACGGTACCTTTGATCTTGAATGTGGTTCAACGACTAACAACCTGGAACGACAGAAACAAGCCGCGTTCTCTAACACCATTTTCGTGGTTGGTACACGTCTGTTAACCAAAAAAGATTCCGGCGTAAAAGACTTCCCAGATCTGGCGGGTAAAACCGTCGTCGTGACTTCCGGCACCACCTCTGAAGTTCTGCTGAACAAGCTGAATGAAGAAAAACAGCTGAAGATGCGTATCATCAGTGCGAAAGACCACGGTGACTCCTTCCGTACGCTGGAAAGCGGCCGTGCTGTCGCCTTTATGATGGATGATGCACTGCTGGCGGGCGAACGTGCGAAAGCGAAAAACGCCGATCAGTGGGATATCGTCGGCAAAGCACAGTCTGAAGAAGCTTACGGCTGTATGCTGCGTAAAGACGATCCACAATTCAAGAAACTGGTTGATGACACCATCGCTGAAGTTCAAACCTCCGGTGAAGCTGAAAAATGGTTCGATCGCTGGTTCAAACAACCGATCCCACCAAAAGATCTTAACCTGAACTTTGCACTGTCAGACGAAATGAAAGCGCTGTTCAAAGCGCCAAATGACAAAGCACTAAACTAATTAATAATGAGAATAAGGGCAGAGCTATCTGCCCTCTGATTGCTGATTCGTGGCAGGACAGACAGGCATGTGATGGTCGTTCCCCATCACATGTTGCCCGAGAAATTTCGATAAACAGGAAAATAAACAATACGCCTGTAGTTTGAAACAGAACGGGAATATGGCCGCTCATCAATCTTCAGGGTAGCTTCGCTACCCTTTTTTTACCGGAGTTCGTTATGTCAATAGATTGGAACTGGGGCATATTTCTACAAGCCGCCCCCTTCGGCAACACAACCTACCTCGGGTGGATTTTGTCCGGTCTGCAAGTCACTGTGACATTATCTATCTGTGCCTGGATTATCGCCTTTCTCATTGGTTCTTTATTTGGAATCCTGCGTACCGTCCCAAATCGTTTTCTTGCGGGTATTGGCACCTGCTACGTCGAACTATTTCGCAACGTCCCACTGATTGTCCAGTTCTTTACCTGGTATCTGGTGGTTCCTGAACTGCTTCCCGTCAACATCGGAATGTGGTTTAAAGCCGAGTTAGACCCGAATATTCAATTCTTCCTGTCATCGATGATTTGTCTGGGGCTCTTCACCGCAGCACGCGTTTGTGAGCAGGTTCGTGCGGGGATTCAGTCTTTACCACGCGGACAAAAAGCTGCGGGTCTGGCAATGGGCCTGACACTGCCGCAAACCTACCGCTATGTATTACTGCCGAATGCGTATCGCGTGATTGTTCCGCCGCTGACGTCAGAGATGCTGAATCTGGTAAAAAACTCAGCTATCGCGTCCACGATTGGTCTGGTGGATATGGCGGCACAGGCAGGGAAACTGCTGGACTACTCCGCCCACGCATATGAATCCTTTACCGCTATCACGCTGGCGTACGTTGGCATCAATGCCATCATTATGTTGATTATGCAGGTCGTTGAGCGAAAAACCCGTTTGCCGGGCAATATGGGGAGCAAATAAATCATGCATGAATTTGACTGGAGCTCAATTGGGCCAAGCATGCCGTACCTGATTCAGGGGATGGTCGTCACACTCAAAATTACGCTGACAGCAGTGGTATTCGGGATTGTCTGGGGCACGATTCTGGCGGTGATGCGCCTGTCGCCGATAAAGGCCGTTAGTTGGTTTGCCAAACTGTATGTGAACCTGTTCCGCTCCGTTCCACTGGTCATGGTGCTGCTGTGGTTCTATCTGGTGGTTCCTAGCTTATTACAAAATGTGCTTGGGCTATCGCCGAAAACCGATATTCGACTGATTTCAGCTATGGTAGCCTTCTCGCTGTTCGAAGCAGCCTATTATTCGGAAATCATTCGTGCAGGTATTCTCAGCGTGTCACGTGGTCAATCCTCCGCGGCGCTAGCATTAGGCATGACGCACTGGCAATCCATGAAGCTGATTATTCTGCCGCAGGCATTCCGCGCCATGGTGCCATTGCTGCTGACGCAGGGGATTGTTCTGTTCCAGGATACCTCACTGGTTTACGTGCTCAGCCTCGCTGATTTCTTCCGTACCGCCTCAACCATCGGCGAGCGTGACGGAACACAAGTTGAAATGATCCTGTTTGCCGGGTTCATTTATTTTCTCTTCAGCATTACTGCCTCAATGCTGGTCAGTTACCTGAAAAAAAGGACGGTTTGATGATTTCCCTGAAAAATGTTTCTAAATGGTACGGCCAATTTCAGGTGCTAGCCGACTGCTCCACAGAAGTAAAAAAAGGTGAAGTTGTGGTCGTCTGCGGACCTTCTGGCTCTGGCAAATCAACCCTGATCAAAACCGTAAACGGTCTGGAACCGATTCAAAAAGGTGAAATTACCGTCAATGGCACCGCCGTTAACGATAAAAAAACCAATCTGGCTCAGTTGCGTTCCAAAGTCGGGATGGTGTTCCAGCACTTTGAACTGTTCCCACACCTGTCGATTATCGAGAACCTGACGCTGGCGCAGGTGAAAGTGCTGAAACGTAAGCGTGAAGACGCCAAAGCCAAAGCACAGAAGCTTCTGGAGCGCGTTGGGCTGTCAGCACACGCCAACAAATTCCCAGGGCAGCTTTCCGGCGGTCAGCAACAGCGTGTCGCCATCGCCCGCGCGCTGTGCATGGATCCTATCGCGATGTTATTTGACGAACCGACATCCGCACTTGATCCAGAGATGATCAACGAAGTGCTGGACGTTATGGTTGAATTGGCGCAGGAAGGCATGACCATGATGGTGGTCACGCATGAAATGGGCTTTGCCCGTAAAGTGGCGCACCGCGTGATTTTTATGGATGAGGGAAAAATCGTTGAAGACACCCGCAAGGATGATTTCTTCAATAATCCACAGTCCGAACGCGCGAAAGACTTCCTGGCGAAAATCCTGCATTAATATCCGCGACTTACTTTGCAGGACTAGAACGGTGGTAATGGAATAGAAGAGTAAAGCGTCCGCGCCAGGGATGGCGCGGCTCGAGCTTACAGGGATGTACTTGCAGCGTCTTTACGATCTATCCATTACCACCGCTCAATACTCCCAACAGCCCTACGGCTGAAACGGTTGGCGGTGGAACAGGTCATGTGAGCATTTCGGGCAGAGTGGCAAAACCTCCGGCGTGTAGAACGCAATATGGTGATGGCAGTTCTCACACACCAGATTACCGAGACCCACCACTTCACCGCTGTGGTACACCCCGTGATGATTCACATCTTTGAAAATCTCACGCCACTCCAACTGCGTTTTATCCGTAATATCCGCCAGTTCCTGCCACAGACTTTCCTTGATGACTCGCATAAAGACGCTGTCGGTAAACTCATCCTGACTTTCGTTATAGCTGCGGGCAAACTCTTCCAGATCGCGCTGAACGGCCTGAATCACCTGCTCTATTTCTTTTTGCGTCAGCTCCGAACTTTCCTGCAAAGTTTTGCGGGCGCTCAGCACCAGACTGTCGAGATCGCGTTCACCATTGTTCAGCCGAGCCGTCACTGAAGCCATTAACTCGCGATAATAGCGGGCTAGTTTATTCATGCTTCCTCCTGAATTAAGCGGGTTGAAGGGTGATAAAGAACGCCTATTCGCTGTCTGGCACATCTGGCCAAAACCGATACGTTACCTATCTCTCTCTATCTTAGATTATTTTTTCGGTACGCCTGATAAATTGTCGCCAATTTGCGCAACGCCTCGCAGTATGTCGCTCACAGATCAGAAATATTCCTCAGTCGGGCGCTGGGTGTTGTTGCACGCGCCGCTTACGGCTATGCTATGCGGATCTTTTGTTATGAATCGGAAGAGGCTACTCACGTAGCGATTCTTCACTAAACAGGACCCTTGGCAGCCATGCAAGAGCAATACCGCCCAGAAGAGATAGAAGCGGACGTCCAGCTTCACTGGCAAGAGAAGCAGACCTTTAAAGTCACCGAACAGCCCGGCAAGGAAAAATACTATTGCCTTTCCATGCTGCCTTACCCTTCTGGCCGACTACATCTGGGGCACGTCCGTAACTACACCATCGGCGACGTGATCTCCCGCTATCAGCGCATGCTGGGCAAAAACGTTCTGCAACCGATCGGTTGGGATGCCTTTGGTCTGCCAGCAGAAGGCGCAGCGGTTAAAAACAACACCGCGCCGGCCCCCTGGACCTACGCCAACATCGACTACATGAAAAACCAGCTCAAACTGCTGGGCTTTGGCTATGACTGGGATCGTGAAGTCGCGACCTGTAAACCAGACTACTACCGCTGGGAACAGTGGTTCTTCACCAAGCTGTACGAGAAAGGCCTGGTTTATAAAAAAACCTCCGCCGTTAACTGGTGTCCAAACGACCAGACCGTACTGGCGAACGAACAGGTTATCGATGGCTGCTGCTGGCGTTGCGATACCAAAGTCGAACGCAAAGAAATTCCACAGTGGTTTATCAAAATCACCGCTTACGCAGACCAACTGCTGAACGATCTGGATACGCTGGAAAGCTGGCCTGAGCAGGTCAAAACCATGCAACGTAACTGGATCGGCCGTTCTGAAGGTGTGGAAATCACCTTTGATGTGGCGGACAGTGACGAGAAACTGAGCGTTTACACCACGCGCCCGGATACGTTCATGGGCGTGACCTACGTTGCTGTTGCCGCCGGTCACCCTCTTGCAGCACAAGCAGCTGCAACCAACCCAGCGCTGGCCGATTTCATTGCAGAATGCCGTAATACCAAAGTTGCCGAAGCCGATATGGCGACGATGGAGAAAAAAGGCATGGCCACTGGCCTGTATGCGATTCACCCGCTAAACGGTGAGAAAGTCGCTATCTGGGTCGCCAACTTCGTCCTGATGGAATACGGTACAGGCGCAGTCATGGCCGTTCCGGGCCACGACCAGCGCGACTGGGAATTTGCCACCAAATACGATCTGTCCATCAAGCCGGTTATTCTGAATGCCGACGGCAGCGAGCCCGATCTGTCTGCTCAAGCAATGACGGAAAAAGGTAGCCTGTTCAACTCTGGTGAGTTTGACGGTCTGGATTTCGAAGCCGGGTTCAACGCCATTGCCGATAAGCTGGTAGAAAAAGGCATCGGCGAGCGTAAAGTCAACTATCGCCTGCGCGATTGGGGTGTCTCCCGTCAGCGTTACTGGGGCGCACCAATCCCAATGGTGACGCTGGAAGACGGCACCGTCGTCCCAACGCCAGAAGATCAACTGCCGGTAATCCTGCCGGAAGATGTCGTGATGGACGGCATCACCAGCCCGCTGAAATCGAACCCTGAATGGGCGAAGACGACCGTTAACGGTCAGCCAGCACTGCGTGAAACCGACACATTCGACACCTTTATGGAATCATCCTGGTACTACGCGCGCTACACCTGCCCGCAGTACGATCAGGGAATGCTGGATCCGGCTGCCGCCAACTACTGGCTGCCCGTTGACCAATACGTTGGTGGTATCGAACACGCCATCATGCACCTGATGTATTTCCGCTTCTTCCACAAACTGATGCGCGATGCGGGTCTGGTTACGTCTGATGAACCCGCCAAACGCCTGCTGTGTCAGGGCATGGTGCTGGCTGATGCCTTCTATTATCTCGGTAATAACGGCGAGCGCATCTGGGTTTCTCCGACCGACGTGACCGTTGATCGTGATGAGAAAGGACGCATCGTCAAAGCCGTCGATAACGAAGGCCGTGACGTGGTTTACGCGGGCATGAGCAAAATGTCGAAGTCTAAAAACAACGGCATCGACCCACAGGTCATGGTAGAGAAATACGGTGCAGATACCGTTCGTCTGTTCATGATGTTTGCTTCTCCGGCAGAAATGACGCTGGAATGGCAGGAATCCGGCGTAGAAGGCGCAAACCGCTTCCTGAAACGCGTCTGGAGACAAGCCTTCGAGCATACAGAGAAAGGTGCGGTAACAGCTCTGGATATCGCTACACTGACGGAAGATCAGAAATCACTGCGCCGCGATCTGCACAAAACGATCGCTAAAGTGACCGATGATATCGGCCGTCGCCAGACCTTCAACACCGCGATCGCTGCCATCATGGAACTGATGAACAAGCTGGCAAAAGCGCCGCAGGATAGCGATCAAGATCGCGCGCTGACGCAGGAAACGCTGCTGGCCGTCGTTCGTATGCTGTATCCGTTCACGCCGCACGTCTGCTTCACGCTGTGGCAGGCACTGCAAGGTGAAGGCGACGTCGATACGGCGCCGTGGCCGGTTGCAGATGAAAGCGCAATGGTTGAAGATTCCAAGCTGGTCGTTGTTCAGGTTAACGGTAAAGTACGTGGTAAAATCACCGTTGCTGCTGACGCAAGCGAAGAACAGGTTCGCGAACGCGCTGCACAGGAACCGCTGGTCGCGAAATATCTGGACGGCGTCACGGTTCGTAAAGTGATTTATGTCCCTGGCAAACTGCTTAACCTGGTTGTAGGTTAAGGCAAGGAGGAACTGTGCGACATCGTCTATTCACGTTGTTGCTGGGGTTAGCGGTGTTAATCACCGCTGGCTGCGGTTTTCATCTGCGCGGCACGACACAAGTGCCTGCGCAGTTACAAACACTGGTGCTCGACAGCAGCGATCCTTATGGTCCGCTAACGCGTGCGGTACGTGAGCAGCTCCGTCTCAGTGATGTGAAAATCGTTGATGATGCGGCGCGTCAGGATATCCCGTCTCTGCGGGTACTGGGCTCAAACGAAACGCGCGATACCGTCTCTATTTTTCAGGACGGTAAAACAGCGGAGTACCAGATGGTGCTAACGTTGCAAGCGCAGGTGCTGATGCCGGGTGAAGATATTTATCCGCTCAGCGTGACGGTGTTCCGCACGTTCTTTGATAACCCGCTGGCGGCTCTGGCGAAAGATGCCGAGCAGGACATCGTTCGTCAGGAAATGCGTGAGCAGGCTGCCCAGCAGTTGGTGCGAAAATTGCTGACCATCAATGGTAGTCAGGAAGTCAAAAATCGGCTGCAGTCCACCAATTCAACGACTGCCGCCACGCGTTCATGATTCGGCTTTACCCCGAACAACTCACCGCGCAGCTCCATGAGGGGCTGCGCGGTTGTTATTTGGTCTTTGGTTCAGACCCGCTCTTGCTGCAGGAAAGTCTCGACAGCATCAAACGGGTCGCTCAACAGCACGAATTCAGCGAGCATTTCAGCTTCATCCTGGATCTTCATACCGACTGGGATGCGATTTTCAGCACCTGTCAGGCGCTCAGCCTGTTCGCCTCACGCCAATCGCTCTTACTGGTTTTGCCGGAAAACGGCCCAAACGCCGCGATGGGTGAAAATCTGGTTAAGCTCTCTGGATTATTGCACCCCGATATTTTGCTGATTCTGCGCGGTCATAAGCTGACCAAAGCGCAGGAAAACAGCGTCTGGTTTAAAGCGCTGGCGCAAGACAGCGTCTATATCAATTGTCTGACGCCAGAACAGGCACAGCTCCCTCGCTGGGTTGCTCAGCGTGCGAAAGCCATGAAGTTGACGCTGGATGAACAGGCCACGCAGCTCATTTGCTATTGCTATGAAGGCAACCTTCTCGCGCTGTCTCAGGCGTTAGAGCGGTTAGCGCTGCTTTATCCCGATGGCAAGCTGACTCTGCCGCGAGTGGAAAGCGCAGTCAATGATGCAGCCCACTTCACACCGTTCCATTGGCTTGATGCGCTGCTGGCAGGAAAAGGCAAACGCGCCTGGCACATTTTGCAGCAGCTAAAACAGGAAGATTGCGAACCTGTCATTTTGCTACGCACGCTACAGCGTGAACTGCTACAGCTTCTGGCGCTGAAACGGCGCATGTCAGACACGCCGCTGCGTACGCTATTCGACCAGCAAAAAGTGTGGCAAAACCGACGTGACCTGCTCACTCAGGCATTACAGCGGCTCTCTCTTCAGCAGCTACAGCAGGCCGTCCGATTGCTGACGCAGGTAGAAATAACCTTAAAGCAAGACTATGGTCAGTCCGTTTGGTCTGAACTTGAATCGCTTGCCATGCTGCTATGCGGCAAAGCCTTGCCGGAGGCATTCATCTGAATACCTCACCCGCAGCGCCATCGCTGACCGCGTTTTTTGGCGGCACGTTTGACCCGATTCATTACGGTCACCTTCAGCCAGTAACAGCACTGGCAAAGCTTGTGGGGCTGACTCAGGTCGTCCTGATGCCCAATAATGTTCCGCCACATCGGCAGCAGCCCGAAGCCAGTTCCCGGCAGCGTTTCCATATGGCTGAGCTGGCCATCGAAGGCAACCCGCTATTTACCGTGGACGATCGTGAGCTACAACGGCAAACGCCCTCCTACACCATTGATACATTGGAGGCATTTCGGGCTGAAAAAGGCGGTGATGCGCCGCTGGGCTTTATCATCGGGCAGGACTCGTTGCTAACGCTACACCATTGGCACCGCTGGCAGGACCTACTCAACGTTTGTCATTTGCTGGTATGCGCTCGGCCCGGATATCGCTCAACGCTGGAAACGCCCGAATTACAACAGTGGCTGGACGATCATCTGACGCACACACCGAACGATCTGCATCAGCAACCGCATGGGCGGATTTTTTTAGCAGACACGCCGCTAGTCACCATTTCCGCAACGGACATTCGCCAACGTCGACAGCAAGGTCTGGACTGTCACGATTTATTACCTCCCGCCGTACTCCGTTACATCAACGAACACGGCCTGTACCAATAGCGCAGGTTTTCCCGTCCATCAGCCACGGGCTTTGTACCACTCGACAAAAGTGCGTGATATACTCCGCGGCTGGTTTCAATCACTGGGAAAAGCGAAAATTTTCGGCAATGACTCGGTGATTCACGTTTTTCCTAAACAATTCAGCGCCGCACGCGTTCGTCAGTTACTGACAAAACGCCATTGAGGGGGAACCTTTGCAAGGCCAAGCACTCCAAGACTTCGTTATTGATAAGGTCGATGACTTAAAAGCTCAGGATATCGTTGCACTCAACGTCCAGGGTAAGTCCAGCATCACCGATTACATGGTTATCTGTACGGGTACTTCTACACGTCATGTCGCCTCCATTGCCGATCACGTCGTACAATCCTCACGCGCCGCGGGTTTGATCCCACTCGGTGTCGAAGGTGAAAACGCCTCAGATTGGGTTGTGGTCGATTTGGGTGACGTGATGGTTCATGTCATGCAAGAAGAAAGCCGCCAGTTGTACGAACTGGAAAAACTGTGGGGCTAGCATGAAACTGCAACTGGTCGCCGTTGGCACCAAAATGCCTGACTGGGTGCAGACTGGTTTCACCGATTATTTGCGCCGTTTCCCAAAGGACATGCCTTTCGAATTACTCGAAATTCCGGCGGGGAAACGGGGTAAAAATGCGGACATCAAACGCATTCTGGAGCGCGAAGGCGAACAGATGCTAGCAGCGGTGGGCAAAGGCAACCGCATTGTGACGCTGGATATTCCAGGGACTCGCTGGGAGACGCCGCAGTTGGCACAACAGCTGGAGCGCTGGAAACAGGACGGGCGCGACGTCAGCCTGCTGATTGGTGGGCCTGAAGGGCTTTCCCCAGAATGCAAAGCCGCAGCGGAACAAAGCTGGTCACTCTCGCCATTAACGCTGCCGCATCCGCTCGTTCGTGTACTGGTGGCGGAGAGCCTGTACCGTGCATGGAGCATTACGACTAATCACCCTTACCATCGGGAGTAAGACGATACGATGAAACTTGTGAAATAACGCTGGATGAAAGTAGAACGTAAACCCTTTCGTGATTATACGGCTGAGTCCGCTCTGTTTGTGCGTCGTGCTTTGGTCGCATTTCTGGGCATTTTGCTGCTTTCCGGTGTATTAGTCGCTAATCTTTATCATCTGCAAATTGTGCGCGTTGATGACTACCGCACACGCTCTAATGAGAACCGCATCAAGCTGGTTCCTATCGCGCCGAGTCGCGGCATCATCTATGACCGTAACGGCACTCCGCTGGCGTTGAATCGCACTATCTATCAGTTAGAACTGGTACCCGACAAAGTCGACAACCTTAAAGATACGCTCGAAGCCCTGCGCCCCGTCGTCGACCTGACCGATAGCGATCTGGAAAACTTTGAAAAAGAGCGTAAGCGTTCACGCCGTTTTACTTCCATCCCCGTAAAAAGCGGGCTGGATGAGATTCAGGTTGCCCGTTTTGCCGTCAACCAATACCGTTTCCCCGGTGTTGAAGTTAAAGGCTACCAGCGCCGCTATTATCCTTACGGCTCTGCCCTGACGCACGTCACGGGTTATGTTTCCAAAATCACCGATAAAGAAGTAGAACGGCTGACCAAAGAAGAAAAGATTGCCGATTACGCCGCCACGCGTGACATCGGTAAGCTAGGTATTGAACGTCATTACGAAGATCTGCTGCACGGCAAGCCTGGCTATGAAGAAGTTGAAGTTAACAACCGTGGCCGCGTGATCCGCCAGCTCCACGAACAGCCACCGCAGGCTGGACGTGATATTTATCTGACGCTGGATCTGAGCCTGCAAATCTACATCGAGAAACTGCTGGAAGGCAGTCGTGCCGCCGTGATTGTCACCGATCCACGCGACGGCGGTATTCTGGCGATGGTTTCCACCCCCAGTTACGATCCCAACCTCTTCGTCGACGGGATTTCCACCAAAAATTACGCAAAACTACAAAGCGACCCCGATCGTCCGCTGATCAATCGCGCAACACAGGGGATTTATCCCCCCGCCTCCACCGTTAAACCTTACATCGCGGTTTCCGCCCTGACGGCGGGCGTGATCACCACTAATACCAGCCTGTTCGATCCCGGCTGGTGGCAATTACCCGGTTCCGAGAAACGCTTCCGCGACTGGAAAAAATGGGGACATGGCCGCCTTAATCTCACCAAGTCACTGGAAGAGTCCGCGGATACCTTCTTCTATCAGGTCGCTTATGACATGGGCATCGATCGCCTGTCCGAATGGATGACCAAATTTGGTTACGGCGAGAGAACCGGTATCGATATTTCGGAAGAAAGCAAAGGCAATATGCCAACGCGCGAGTGGAAATTAGGCCGGTTCAAAAAGCCTTGGTATCAAGGGGATACGATTCCGGTCGGAATTGGTCAAGGTTATTGGACCGCAACGCCTATCCAAATGAATAAGGCACTGGTGACGCTGATCAACGACGGCCAGGTCAAAACGCCTCACCTGCTTTATAGCTCGCGGGAAAATGGCAAGATTGTGCCTTTCCGCCAGACCGAGAATCAGCAAATTGGCAACATCCACTCTGGCTATTGGGAAGTGGCGAAGGACGGTATGTATGGCGTGGCTAACCGCCCTAACGGCACCGCCCACAAAAGTTTCGATGATGCGCCTTATAAAATTGCGGCAAAATCCGGTACGGCACAGGTTTTCGGCCTGAAAGAAAACGAAACCTATAATGCGCACAAGATCGCAGAACATCTGCGTGACCATAAATTAATGGTTGCGTTTGCCCCGTATAAAGACCCTAAAGTAGCGATGTCGATTATTCTGGAAAACGGTGGCGCAGGCCCGACCGTTAGCACCATCACCCGCCAGATCCTTGATCATATTCTGCTAGGTGATAACAATACCGATTTACCCAGTGCGCCTCCTGCGCCACCGGGTAGCGAGAGTGAGTAACAGACAGTCATGACCGATAGCCAACAAAAGGGATCGTTCTGGGCGAAAATCCACATCGATCTCCCGTTTCTTCTCTGCATCCTGGCACTGCTAGGCTATAGTCTATTTGTCTTATGGAGCGCCAGCGGGCAAGACGTCGGCATGATGGAGCGAAAAGTCGTTCAAATCGTGCTGGGGTTTACGGTAATGATCGTGATGGCGCAAATTCCCCCGCGCGTGTATGAAGGCTGGGCTCCCTACCTCTACATCGTATGCGTGATTTTACTGCTCATCGTGGATATTTTTGGGCAAATCAGTAAAGGCGCGCAGCGCTGGCTGGATCTGGGTTTTATCCGTTTTCAGCCGTCAGAAATTGCCAAAATCGCCGTACCGCTGATGGTCGCGCGTTTTATCAACCGTGATATGTGCCCACCGTCGCTAAAAAATACGGCAATCGCGCTGGTGCTGATTTTTGTCCCTACGCTGTTGGTTGCCGCACAGCCCGACTTAGGCACCTCGATTCTGGTCGCGCTATCAGGGCTATTTGTGCTTTTCCTCGCGGGTATGAGCTGGCGCTTAATTGGCATCGCCGTCCTGCTACTCGCCGCTTTTATTCCTATACTCTGGTTTTTCCTGATGCATGACTATCAGCGCGCCAGGGTCATGATGCTGCTCGATCCAGAAAGCGATCCGCTCGGGGCCGGGTACCATATTATTCAGTCGAAAATTGCGATAGGCTCAGGCGGTCTGTCTGGGAAAGGCTGGCTGCATGGCACACAGTCTCAGTTAGAGTTTCTTCCAGAGCGCCACACCGACTTTATCTTTGCCGTACTGTCAGAAGAGCTTGGGTTAATTGGCGTATTGATTCTGCTCGCCATGTATCTGTTCATGATCATGCGCGGTCTGGTCATTGCCGCGAATGCGCAAACCTCGTTCGGCCGGGTGATGGTCGGCGGGCTGATGTTGATTCTGTTTTTCTATGTGTTCGTCAATATCGGGATGGTCAGCGGTATACTTCCCGTTGTTGGCGTGCCGCTGCCGTTAGTCAGCTACGGTGGGTCGGCGCTGGTCGTCTTAATGGCGGGGTTCGGTATCGTCATGTCGATACATACTCACCGCAAACTGCTATCTAAGAATTTATAACACGAGGTGAGCAATGCGTAAGGATTGGCTTTGGGTCGGCGTAGCAACTCTGGCGCTTGCGGCCTGTACCACAACGGAACAGCGGCAGCCTGCGCCGCCTGTGACTCAGGTTTACAGCGGACCGACGGAAGAAATCGGTGGCGCAGAACCACGTTATGAACCCTACAATCAGGGCACGCAGCAAGACTACAGCATCAAAGGCAAGAGCTATAAAATTGTCAAAAACCCGCAAAATTTTAGCGAGACAGGTTTAGCGACGTGGTACGGCGAAGAAGCCAGCGGCAACCGCACGTCAATCGGCGAGACGTTTGATCCTAATGCGATAACCGCCGCCCACCCAACGCTGCCGCTGCCAAGCTATGTCCGCGTGACCAACCTGAGTAACGGCCGCCGTCTGGTTGTACGCGTGAACGATCGCGGGCCGTATACGCCGGGCAGAATTATCGATCTGTCGAAGGCCGCAGGCGATCGGCTGAACATTTCGAACAATACCAAAGTAAAAGTAGATTTCATCAACGTCGCGCCAGATGGCACGCTCTCCGGTCCCGGAACCGTGGGCACCACCGTCGCCAAGCAAAGCTTCTCCCTACCGGAACGCCCGAGCTTCGGCGCCAGCGGGCTGGGCACACCGATGATGGAAACAACGTCGCCAACGCCCAACAGCGCCGTACGCCCAATCAGCAATAGCAACCTGAGCACGCCAACAGATAGCACGCAGCCACAGAGCAGCGCGCCGTCGCACAGCGGTGGTTTTCTGGGAGCACCATCCGCGCTGCGCACTGGCGTGGTTGAGTCCACGGTGACGCCAACGGCGGCGGCAACATCGTCATCCGCTGCGCCAATGAACGTCGCGCCAGCGGCAACAGTTGCCGCTCCCGCTGCTGCAACGCCATCTGCCACGGGTCGCTATGTGGTTCAGGTCGGTGCATTGAGCGATCAGCAGCGCGCGCAAACCTGGCAGCGCAGCCTGAGCGAACGCTTCCGCGTGGCCGGAAAAGTCAGCGCGAGCGGCGGCCTGTATCGCATCCAACTGGGGCCATTCCAGAATCGTCAGCAAGCCGCTGAACTTCAACAACGTTTGTCAGTCGAAGCTCAGCAGCAGTCGTTTATTACCGCCGCACCCAGCACCCTCTAGTAACGGATAATCGGCAGACTCACTCAGCGAAAACGGCGGCTATGGCATTGAACATACCGCCCTTTTGCAAAATCACGTAACGTAATGTCTGATGCCTGCCTATTTCCCATCTGCTATAGTGTGGCTCGTTTTTTAACTCATACCCACGGATGTTGTTGTTCCAATCATGAATACTGTAAACACGTCTCGTTTTACTAAACGTACTGCGCTTGGCGCACTGCTCGCCATTAGTGCCTCTTCCTTTGCCTATGCCGAAGATATCAATCTTAAAACGATGATCCCTGGCGTCCCGCAAATCGATGCTGAATCCTACATCCTGATTGATTACAACTCTGGGAAAGTGTTGGCGGAAATGAATGCCGACACGCGCCGCGATCCGGCCAGCTTAACGAAAATGATGACCAGCTACGTGATTGGTCAGTCCATTAAATCAGGAAAAATCAGCCCGAACGACATCGTTACCGTCGGTAAAGATGCCTGGGCAACAGGCAACCCAACCTTCCAGGGCTCTTCCCTGATGTTCCTGAAGCCGGGCGACCGCGTTCCTGTCTCCCAGTTAAACCGCGGTATTATCCTGCAATCCGGTAACGATGCCTGCGTCGCGATGGCCGACTATGTTGCCGGCAGTCAGGATGCTTTCGTTAACCTGATGAACGGTTACGTGAAAGCGCTGGGGCTGAAAAATACCAATTTTGAAACCGTGCACGGTCTTGATGCTCCGGGCCAGTTCAGTTCGGCACGCGATATGGCCCTGATCGGTCAGGCGCTGATCCGCGATGTGCCAGAAGAGTACGCGACCTACAAAGAGAAAGAGTTCACGTTCAACAATATTCGCCAGCCTAACCGTAACGGTTTGCTGTGGGATTCCAGCCTGAATGTTGACGGCATCAAAACGGGCCATACGTCGTCAGCCGGCTTTAATCTGGTCGCCTCGGCAACAGAAGGCCAGATGCGCCTGATTTCTGCGGTACTGGGTGGACGTAACGCCAAAGGGCGCGAATCAGAAAGTAAGAAACTGCTGACCTGGGGCTTCCGCTTCTTTGAAACCGTCGCACCATTGAAAGCAGGCAAAGAATTCGCGTCTGAGCCCGTCTGGTTTGGCGACAGCGACCGCGTTGCGTTGGGCGTTGAGAAAGATGCCTACCTGACCATTCCACGCGGCCGTATGAAAGATCTGAAAGCCAGCTATGTTCTGGACAACACGGAACTGCATGCACCGTTAGCCAAAAACCAGGTTGTGGGTTCCATCAACTTCCAACTGGATGGCAAAACCATCGATCAGCGCCCGCTGGTGGTGATGAACGAAGTGAAAGAAGGCGGAATCTTTGGCCGCATGATCGACTACATCAAACTGATGTTCCATCACTGGTTCGGCTAATCCCCTTGTGTGGGGCCAAAATGCCCCCATATCGATACCATCCATAACTCCCGCACAACGCGGGAGTTATATTTTTTAGTATACTGTACTGATGTCAGTGCTAATGTCGGCGTATTACCCTCTCTGGAGCGCAAATGAAAACCAAATTAAACGAACTGCTTGAATTCCCCTGTGTTTTTACCTACAAGGTCATGGGTGAGGCAAAACCAGAGTTGGTCGATCTGGTCGTTGAAGTGGTACAGCGTCATGCGCCAGGCGACTACACGCCGCAGATCAAACCCAGCAGCAAAGGGAATTATCACTCGGTTTCCATCACCATCACTGCGACACACATTGAGCAGGTGGAAACGCTGTACGAAGAACTGGGCAATATCGACATCGTGCGCATGGTTCTGTAAGGCATAGGATTCTATAAGACATAGAGTTCTGTGTAATAAAAACGAGCGGGAAAACTGGCGAGTGCGGCAGGGTTTTGTGATGTTGCAAAGTGCTGTTCGCTGAGGCTTCCCGCCGTTATAATCCCCCCACCTTTCCTTAACCTGAAGATGACACACTTGCTACAGGATAAGATCATCGTACGCCAATTTGACGTACAGCCGTATGAACCCGTCTCTCTGGCGATGCATAATTTCACCGACCGACGTGATGATAAAACGCCAGATGAAATCTGGCTGGTTCAGCATCCTCGTGTATTTACGCAGGGTCAGGCAGGCAAAGCCGAACATGTCCTCATGCCCGGTGATATTCCCGTGATTCAGAGCGACAGAGGCGGTCAGGTGACCTACCACGGCCCCGGTCAGCAGGTCATGTACGTGTTGATTGACCTGAAGCGTCGCAAGCTCGGCGTTCGTCAGCTAGTCACTGCCATCGAAAACACCGTGATTGGCACACTGGCACATTTTCAGATTGAAGCCCATGCGCGCCCTGATGCGCCCGGCGTCTATGTAGGCGAGCGTAAAATCTGTTCGTTAGGACTGCGTATTCGCAAAGGCTGCTCTTTCCACGGGCTGGCGCTCAATATTGCCATGGATCTCTCCCCTTTCCTACGTATCAACCCGTGTGGTTACGCTGGTATGGAGATGACGCAACTCAGCGATCTGGTGCTGGGCGTCACGCTGGATGACACCGCCCCCGTGCTGGTGAACACCTTTTTGCAGTTAGTCGGCTATTCCGCACCCGAATTTGTTTCGTGGAATCTGGACGTTCAGGGTGAGCCGCTTCCTGGCTAATGCATTTTGTCCTGTTAATAAAAATCAGTCAGTTAGACGATCGTTTTTTGATAAATTACATTTTATTCACATAATTTCTTCATTTTGATCGTGCAAAGGCTGATTGTGGTTAGGCAAGATGATATAATTTTTATAGTTTTTTAAAAAAAAGTTTAACTAAAAACATAATCCTTTGAATTTGAATTACAAATTTAAAGAAACGATTCAGAACTGGAACTTACGCAAACATGAGTAAACCGATTCAGATCGAACGCGGCGTTAAATACCGCGATGCCGATAAGATGGCGCTAATCCCGGTACGTACCGTCGTCACCGAACGCCAAGAGCTTCTGCGCAAACCTGAATGGATGAAGATTAAACTTCCGGCGGATTCAAGCCGTATTCAGGGAATCAAAGCAGCCATGCGCAAAAACGGGTTGCACTCAGTTTGCGAAGAAGCGTCCTGTCCGAATCTGGCAGAGTGTTTCAACCACGGCACCGCCACCTTCATGATTCTGGGCGCGATTTGTACGCGTCGCTGCCCGTTCTGTGACGTTGCCCACGGCCGCCCGCTTACGCCGGATGCCAATGAGCCTGAGAAACTGGCACAGACCATCCATGACATGGGCTTACGCTATGTCGTGATCACCTCCGTTGACCGTGATGATCTGCGTGACGGCGGTGCACAACACTTTGCAGACTGTATTAGCGCTATTCGCCGCAAAAACCCGACTATCCGCATCGAAACATTGGTGCCAGACTTCCGTGGCCGTATGGATCGCGCGTTAGAGATCCTGACCTCCACGCCGCCAGATGTGTTCAACCACAATCTGGAAAACGTACCGCGTGTTTACCGTCAGGTCCGTCCTGGTGCGAACTATGAGTGGTCACTGAAGCTGCTGGAAAACTTCAAGAGCGCACATCCAGATATCCCGACCAAGTCCGGCCTGATGGTTGGATTGGGGGAAACCAATGCTGAAATCGTAGAAGTGATGCGTGACCTGCGTCGCCACGGTGTGACGATGCTGACGCTGGGACAATATTTACAGCCGAGCCGCCATCACCTGCCAGTACAGCGCTACGTCAGTCCGGATGAATTTGATGAGATGAAGGCCGAAGCGATGGCGATGGGCTTTACCCACGCGGCCTGCGGTCCATTTGTGCGCTCGTCCTACCATGCCGACCTACAGGCAAAGGGCATCGAAGTAAAATAAGCGCTCATACATATTTACACATTTTTTGTGTGGAATAAAAAACGGACGGCTATTGCCGTCCGTTTTGCTGTGTGAGGTGCGATCAGAGTTCTTTACGAGATGAATCATTCAGCGCTGTCGTTTCATCTGTCTTTGCCGGCTGATCGTCATTCATCGCCTTCTTGAAGCCTTTAATCGCCGCGCCTAAATCACCGCCGAGGCTACGAAGTTTATTCGTACCAAACAGTAGAATGATTAACGCGCCAATCACCAACAGCTTGGCAATACTGATACCTTCCATACAAACCTACCTGATTTAGATGCTGGAGACGCCAGCGAACGAGAACGATTTTTATTGAAAATAATTCTTTTACTCTATGTCCTCTATCTAAAACCTTATGCAGCGCGACACAATTAGCATCTGTAACAAATTGCATCTATAGCAAATTGCATCTATAAAAACGTAAGACGCGGCAAAAGCGCTTTCTCGCGCATTCAGATTGCTTTACAACTTTCGCCTCGGCACCACTACAAAAATCCCTTCTGACGGCGTAAACTTTCTTTACTAAAGCGGAGATGACATTCCTCCCTACCCTCGCGCAGCCAAAACGCTGACAGCCTTAAAAACAGGGTACAACCGCCACTCGGCTAATGATGTCTACGTCCACCTCGCAGAGAGGGCGTAGCGTCCTGACCAACACTCTCCGAGATCGCAAAAACAATTCAGGCAAAACAGCCCAAAGAAAGGTTTCTATGTTGAGTACATTACTTGCGGTATTTATTGGCGGCGGAGTCGGTAGCGTGGCGCGCTGGCAGCTTGGCGTGAAGTTTAACAATCTGTATCCAACGCTGCCGCTGGGCACTCTGCTTGCTAATTTAATTGGGGCTTTTGTTATTGGCGGCGCACTCGCTTTCTTCCTGCGCCATCCTCATCTCGATCAGGACTGGAAAATATTGATTACCACTGGGCTGTGCGGCGGTTTAACGACGTTTTCGACCTTTTCCGCAGAAGTCGTCATGTTCCTGCAAAGTGGGCAGCTTGCGGCGGCGGGGTTACACGTACTGTTGAATCTGGCGGGTTCGTTGCTCATGACCGCACTGGCGTTTGCTCTGGTCACGTGGGTGACAACACACTGATGTCACGTGAAAATTAATATCTCGTGGAAATTGATAGCACGTGGAAAATGAAGCAAAAAAAACCCGCCATCGGCGGGTTTTTCACGAAATCGGTATAATTAAATAGCGTTAACGTTAGCAGCTGAAGGACCTTTGGCACCGTCAGTGATTTCGAACTCTACACGCTGACCTTCAGCCAGAGTTTTGAAACCATTGCTCTGGATGGCAGAGAAGTGTACGAACACGTCTTTGCTACCATCTTCAGGAGTGATGAAACCGAAGCCTTTAGACTCATTGAACCACTTAACACTACCTTTAATCTTAGACATCAAACTTACCTTTACATGAATGAAAGACACAAAATCTGTGTCAGGTACAGTACAACAATAGATTGGCCTTTTGTCCAGTTGAAGTTGGATAAAAAGTGATAAAAGTCGCTAAAAATGTATACCACGTAACTCCGCTGTCCTATTTTAACCCGATGCAGAACGCGGAGAGTTCAGTTCTGGTCGATTCATCACTTTTTACGATATGAAGGAAGGCACCATGGTAAGCAAAACGCTGGGTCTGATCGGGGGTATGAGTTGGGAATCCACTATCCCGTATTACCGCATGATCAACGAGTATGTGAAAAGCCAACTTGGTGGTCTGCACTCCGCCAAAATCATCCTGCACAGCGTCGATTTCCACGAGATCGAACGGTTGCAGTCACAAGGTGATTGGGCGCAGTCAGCCGCTGTACTCAGCAATATCGCAGTAGGACTACGTCAGGCGGGAGCAGAGGCGATCGTCATCTGTACCAACACGATGCATAAAGTGGCCGATGACGTTGAACGCGCCTGTCAGCTTCCTCTTTTGCATATTGCCGATGCCACCGGTGCCAGCCTGAAACAGCACGGATTGAAGAAAGTCGGTTTGCTTGGAACCCGCTACACAATGGAGCAGGATTTCTATCGCCAGCGCATTCAGGAACGATTTGGCGTGGAGGTGATAGTTCCTGACCATGCGGGGAAAGAGGCCGTTAATCGCATCATTTATGACGAGCTGTGTCTGGGGAACATTAACGACGCATCACGGCAGATCTATCGGGACATTATCCAGCAGCTTGAACAGCAAGGTGCAGAAGGCATCATTCTGGGTTGTACAGAGATCCCGCTATTAATCAGTGCCCAGGATGCGCAAGTTCCTCTTTTTGATACCAGCAGGCTCCACGCGATTGCCGCAGCGAAATTTGCGCTTAACCAACCATCATCATGAATTAAATAGATAAAATAAAATTTATACGCAAACTAATAATAGCCTCTTTTATTTACTCAGGTTTCCTCTTTTAACATAGAAAATAAGCAGTATTGAGAGACTCAATACTGCTTATTCGTATGATTTTATTCCTGGTATGCAATGACTATCGGTACTTCTCGTTATTATTTGCGTAACATTGCTTCAATAAAATCTTTCCAAGTACTCACTTCTACTTCTACCATGCGAACCTCTTGGTGATTAACGGCGACACATTATACGCACACTTTTTAATCAGGTAAAAGTGTTATGAAAGTATAAAATGTGTACTACTGCATATTTCTGCAACACAGTTCACAGTAGATCTCCCCGCTTTTTTTCGGCATGCTGGGCTATCGCACGATTAGGCTCAGTCAGGCCGTGCTGTCCTGAACAGCAATCGTCATGCAACCCAATAAGTAGAAAGGATTTTATCCCTATGGCGCTGACCCTATACGGCATTAAAAACTGTGACACTATAAAGAAAGCGCGTCGCTGGCTGGAAGAGCAACAGGTGACGTATCGCTTTCATGATTACCATGCCGACGGTCTGGATGAACAGCAGCTACAGCGTTTTATCGACCAACTGGGGTTTCAGGCCCTGCTAAACACGCGCGGAACGACCTGGCGTAAGCTCAGTGAAGAACAGCGTGAACAAATCAACAGCGATACCAGCGACAGCGCAGAGGCCGCCAAAAACCTGATGTTGGAACAGCCAGCGGTGATTAAACGGCCGTTGCTGATGACCGATGACGGCCACGCGCTGCTTGGTTTTAGTATCGACAGCTACCAGAAATTTATTGCGGAGAACAAATAACGTGTCTTGCCCAGTCATAGAGCTCGCTCAACAGTTAATTAAACGCCCTTCCCTCAGCCCGAATGACGAGGGTTGCCAGGCGCTCATGATTGAACGCCTAGCGGCGATTGGCTTTACCGTCGAAGCGATGGATTTTGGCGATACCCTGAATTTCTGGGCATGGCGCGGCACAGGGAAAACGCTGGCCTTCGCCGGACATACCGATGTGGTTCCCAGCGGCGATGAAAGCCACTGGCAGCATCCACCGTTTGAACCCATCATTCGTGACGGCATGCTGTACGGTCGCGGCGCGGCGGACATGAAAGGTTCACTGGCTGCGATGGTGATTGCCGCCGAGCGCTTTGTCGCCGCCCACCCTAATCATCAAGGGCGTCTGGCGTTCCTGATTACCTCGGACGAAGAGGCCAGCGCCGTCAACGGCACCGTCAAAGTGGTTGAAGCGCTGATGGTACGCAACGAGCGATTGGACTACTGTCTGGTCGGTGAGCCGTCCAGTACACATGTTGTGGGTGATGTGGTGAAAAACGGCCGTCGTGGCTCTATCACCGCGAATCTGCACGTACATGGCGTGCAAGGGCACGTTGCGTATCCTCATTTGGCGGACAATCCCGTTCACCGCGCAGCACCGGCGCTTAATGAACTGATCGCAACCGAGTGGGATCAGGGCAACGCCTTCTTCCCGCCTACCACGATGCAAATCGCCAATATTCAGGCAGGCACCGGCAGCAATAACGTCATCCCCGGCGAGCTGTCTGTGCAGTTCAATTTCCGCTTCAGCACCGAATTGACGGATGTGTTAATCCAGCAACGCGTGGCTGAATTACTGGATCGCCACCAGCTTAATTACACCATCGACTGGACACTCTCCGGCCAGCCATTCCTGACCGCACGCGGCGAACTGGTCGATGCCGTGGTGAATGCCGTCAAACATTACAACGAGGTTACGCCAGAGCTGCTGACCACTGGCGGCACCTCCGATGGCCGTTTCATCGCCCGCATGGGCGCGCAGGTGGTTGAACTGGGCCCCGTCAATGCCACGATCCACAAAGTCGATGAATGCGTCAGCGCGGCAGACCTGCAGCTGCTGAGCCGCATGTACCAGCGCATTATGGAGCAGCTCATCGCATGATGACGCCAGCTACGTTAACCGGTAAAAGCGACCAGCATCTGGTCGCTTTAGACGGTCGTCATCGTCTTCAACCGGAGGCAGTAACCGCATTTCTGGCACTACAGCAGGCGGCAAAAACGGCGGGATTTAACCTACTGCCCGCCAGTACGTTTCGTGATTTCGAGCGCCAGCGTCAGATCTGGAATGGCAAATTTCGCGGCGAGCGTCCCGTCATGGATGCCAACAGCCAGCCGCTGGACGTGTTATCTCTGGACGAAGGCGAGCGCTGTGAAGCCATTCTGCGTTGGTCCGCCATGCCCGGCTCTAGCCGCCACCATTGGGGCAGCGATCTCGATATCTACGATCCCGATTTATTACCCGCAGGCCGTTCGCTCCAGTTGGAGCCGTGGGAATATGAAGAAGGCGGTTACTTTGCCGCACTGAACGCGTGGCTGAGTGCGCACATGCATGAATACGGTTTTTATCGACCTTATGCGCACGATCTCGGCGGTGTCGCAGCCGAACTCTGGCATATCAGCTATTATCCACTAGCACAGTATGCGGAAGAACAGCTGACACCCGACCTCATTCTTGCCGCTTGGCAAGATGAAGACATTGCAGGCTACCACTGGCTTTGCCAGAACTTGCCGCAGCTGTTTACCCGTTATATTCATAATGTTGATGAGGCGTAACCATGACATGGCTGGCTGATTACTGGTGGATAATTCTGATTGTCCTGATAGGCATGCTGATTAACGGCATCAAAGAATTGCGCAACGTTGACCATACGCGTTTTCTGCTCAACAAACCGAAATTGCCCCCACACCGTGACAACAACGACAAGTGGGACAATGAAGAAGACGACGACTGGCCGAAGAAAAAACCCTGATACCTATCATCGTCAAATCGCCTGCACGCGAGGCTTAGCTCGCGTGCAGGCGGTTTGGATGCTTACTCTTCCGTTAAACACTCATTTCCATTAAACACTCACGTCAGCTAAAACGTTTCCCAATTTGCATTCGATGACCCGGTATGAGCAGGTTTAGGTAACAGCGATTTCGGTAATGCAGCAAGTGAAGACGCGCTCCCGGCACGATGTTCCTGCGCAGCTGCCTGATTAATCTTGAACACCGCCACCGCATTCTGTAAATATCTGGCCTGCTCTTCCAATGCCGCTGCGGCAGACGCGGACTCTTCCACCAGCGAGGCGTTTTGCTGAGTGACGCGATCCATTTCATTGACCGCCTGCCCAACCTGATCGATTCCCCGGCTTTGCTCATCGGACGCCGAGGAGATTTCCCCCATGATATCCGTTACCCGGCTCACCGCACCGACGATTTCTTTCATCGTGTCACCCGCGTCTTTCACCTGCAAAGAGCCGGTATTAGCACGGCTAACCGAATCATCAATCAGCGATTTGATCTCTTTGGCAGCCTGAGCACTGCGCTGCGCCAGCGTTCGCACTTCACCCGCCACCACGGCAAAACCTCGCCCTTGCTCCCCAGCTCGCGCCGCTTCTACCGCCGCATTCAGCGCCAAAATATTGGTTTGGAAGGCGATGCTATCAATCACGCTGGTAATGTGGGCGATTTTTTGTGAACTGTCGGCAATCTCATTCATCGTTTTCACGACATTATCGACGACAGTGCCGCCTTTATTGGCCGTTTCCGACGCATTTTTTGCCAGCAGCGTAGCCTGACGCGCGTTGTCTGAGTTCTGCTTCACCGTTGAGGTCAGTTGCTCCATGCTAGCCGCGGTTTCCTGTAGCGATGCAGCTTGTTGCTCCGTGCGCGAAGACAGATCGTTACTGCCCACCGAAATTTCACTGGCCCCAGCATGGATGGAGTGGGAGCTGTCGCGCACCAGACTGACGGTGCGGATTAATGACTGCTGCATATGATGTAGCCCTGCCGCAAGCTGGCTCATCTCATTGCGCCCGGTCACATCAATAGGATGTGTCAGATTGCCCTCGGCAATCGCGCTGATATGCCGCATGAGCGTACGCAACGGATGCAAAAGAATACGCTGCAACCCGATCCAACTGAGGATAATCACCAGCACGACGACCACAGAGAGTGCACCCAGAAGCCACAGCATCGTTTCAAATGCCGCGTGGTTTTCCTGTAGCCCATCATCCGACAGCTGGTTTTGTGCCGCTCGCCACGTAATATAGGCGTCCTGCATAGCCACGTTAAGCGGCGTCGCACCGCTACTCAATTTCATCGCCGCCCCCGCTAACCCACCGGAAAGCGAATCCACAATATCATTCAGTAGCTTGTCGTAAGCGGTATAGCTCGCCTCAAGCTTTTTGGATAACGCGTCATCCAATCCGGGCGTATTAGGCAGAGACAAATAGTGTTTATAACTACTCTCTGAGGCGGCCAATTGCGATTTTGCTTGCTGTAAAAGCGCCTGCATAGCCTCTTTATCCGCATTCCCCATCATCATGTTTTGTATAATAGAACCGATAGCGATGCGCGTCTGATTCATCATAATCCATGCATCAGTAAAGGCAGCGACATTCTGGTTAGAGCGTTGAGAAACAAGGAATCCCTCTCTGTCGTTAATCAGTGCACGAACGGATAGCGCACCGGTTAAAAACTGAGATATCCCCAATACAAACAATAAGATAACAAGGATGGTAATGACTTTAATTCGTTTAAACATGGCACACCCTCTTTTTCCATAAGGATGCAATATTTATATCTGAAAAAATAAGATAAATATTGATCACTCAACACAAATAAAAACATTGCCTATATTATTTAACATTCAAATATGGATTATATTCTTTTTAATATGGATAAATTCTCATTCCTAAAAATAGAGTCTCTACTTTGAATAAAGAAATTAAGAAATGAGCAATAATATAATTTGATGGAATAACAAAATAATTCGAGCAGTATGATAAAACGTGAGCGGATTGAACAGCGCAAGGCGTTGGTCCTTTAAAGCCAGTCCATAAAGAACCGAGCATTTAAGGAAAACCAACGCACAAGCAGCTTGAAGTATGACGGGTATAGCGGGATAGATTTTTATTTGAGGTAAGACAAGGCCTGTTTCAACATCCGTTCATCAATGCCGTGCCCGACAGCGGGGGCAACATCCAGCGTAAACGACGTCCCCAGTTCCTGAAAGCGCTGAGCGGCAGCATGCGCATGGCCAACCACAATCACACCGTCCGCTTCACCGTGAATCAGGTGCACCGCGACATCGGCGAAGGCTTTTTCTGGCAAGACGGCAAAGCGACCGCTGAACGCGATAATGTGCCCAGCCAGCGAGGATTCAGATTTCAACGCCTCCAGCGACATAATGCTGCCCTGCGAGAAGCCCACCAGCACAGTTTGTTCAGCACGCATACCACTTTGCTCTTGCCAGTGGCGCACCGTCTCAATAAAACGCGGCAGATTCGCCTCAATGCGAGAGAAACGATTTTCTTCCGTGACTCCCTGAACAGAGAACCACTGCCGCCCGTCGCCATAGCCGCTGCTGAACGGTCCAGCAATGCTGATCACCATCGCCTGCGGCAAGGCGGCGGCAAAATAGCGCCCAATCTGCGCCATGCCTGCGGCGGTATCACCCACGCCATGAAACAGCAGGATTAACCGATTCGCCTCCGAAGGCTGCTGAACAACAACATAATCTTGATTCACGTTTCTCTCCTGAAGGCATGCGCCGAACGCGTCACCTGCCGATATTCGTCATAAAGTACGGTTAGCTCTCACTATACGCCGCGCAATAACAGGAGAAATCGGGAATTACTGAATGAGATGTTCCATTTTTTGCAACGACAAAGGGAATATCCCGCCCTCGCCTTGTCAGTGCGGTTTGATAATACGGATTGTTGAAGCCGGATCGTTCGCCAGACAGCGTGCCGGACGCACCGGCCGTTTAACCAGTTCTCCGCCGCAGTTTGGGCAGGCGTGATGAAACACGGTATCTGCGCAGTCAGGACAGAACGTGCATTCGTAGGAGCAGATGTACGTTTCGGCATCCGGCGGCAAATCACAATCGCAGTGCTCACAGTTGGGGCGTAATTCCAGCATCGGCTTATCCTGACTCAGCAAAAGTAATGAGATTCTTTTCTACCAGAAACCTTGGCAATAGCAAATGTGCGGCAAAAATTCGCAGGCCGTCGCTGGTGATGTAAAGTGGGACGGTTTAGTTCAAGGCAAGGAAGTGAGAGATGGCAGATGACAGAGAAGAAATGTATCGGCTCGCGGGCGATCTGTTGAGGGGCATACAACATGGCGATCCCGCGACTTTATTGGATTTTGGCGTGAGTCCTGCGATTTACGAAGAGATCCTGGAGGAGCTGGATAGCGCGGGAGAAAATCTGGCAGATTTGACCATTCCGCCTTATGACGTTGCCTTTACTCCCGACAAAACAGGCCGGATTCCTCTGTGCAGCTACGCGACAGACGCCGGACCTCAGCGCAAGCGAGTGGAATGTTAGCTCTGGACTGGCGAGCGGAAAACCGATCTCACCTTAATTGCCGATTACTCTGACAAACAGGGGAAAACTCCGCTGATTTTCCGACTGTTAGAGACACAATGATTCACCCCATATTCGCCGTGTCTATCGAACACCGACATGGTTATCTGGATAGCGCTGAACAGCTGTGCCGCATAAATGCATTAGATTCAGACAGCCATCGACAGTAATCGAGGTATTAAGAATAGTGACTTAACGTTGCACTTGAAGTTAAATTCAACCAACACTAATTTTAAAATTTTGTAAATCTGTAATTTAAGCATGTAGTTTCCATAAAAATAAGAAAAATAAGAAAAATAAGAAAAATAAGAAAAATAAGAAAAATAAATTTATTGCATGATATCTGCACAATTACAGAAAAATCTCTATTTATCTGCCAATAGAGGATCGCCACTTATTTCAACGCAAAGTAGAACGATTTTTTAGGAAAATTTTAAGAACTTCCTTCCTCTTCCATCTATTAACACTGTAGTAAAATTAATGTATCATTATACATAGACCCCTCAAAAATGAAGAATATCAGTATGAAATTCAATCTCACAAAGATAATTACATACAATTATAAGCAAGAAAAAAGTCACAAATTGTAATAATTAAATAGATTACTCAATCAGACATAAAACTCTATCAACACACATTTGACATCCCTGGCATAAGTAGTGAAATAATATCTTTCAACAAAAAATAAATTACATGCTAATCATTATTGGAAAAAATCATCGCGGCTTGTGTGCGATTATTAACATTTAATCGTCTAAATATTGACTCGAGATGGGACTTAACTGTACCGGCGCTAATATTAAGTGAGCGGCTAATCTGTTTATTCGATTTCCCAGCAGCAATGAGTTCCAAGACTTCTAATTGTCGATCGCTAAGATTAGCAACCTTATTAACATCAGACTTATCATCATCTTTGTTGAAAAAAGTACGCTCAGGAAAGCAAACCATTCCTGCGGCAGCCATTTTCAGAACTTGAATTACCATTTCGGCAGGAAGATTTTTGGGAACAATGGCCACAGCGCGATGTGCCAAGTACAACTCTAACTGTTTCTTATTTACACTATTCATCATAACAACAATGTGATTATTGGGGTTAGCCAATGAAAGTTCGTCTAGTGTTGACACAAAAATCTTTGAGTCAACATCACCATCAAGCAATAGAACTGCATCCGGCATGCTTTCTATCGCTCTCCATATACCATACAGATCATCTGCAACTTTCATTTTTATTTCAGGCATGACCCTGTTCAATCTAAAAGACATACCTTGAATAAATATTGATAACTTATCGTCAACGATAACATTCATACATCTCTCCCGACAAACATATGTCTATTGAATTAAATCCACATTTAGCTTAACTACCTTAAAGAGTATTAACGATAATGGAAAATCATAAAACGACATTCAGCATATGACATTCGGCATATAGACAACGACAAAAAAAAATTATACTTTGTACGTTTAATCCCCCACTAATTCATTTTCACTATCTATAGGGAAATATTAAAAAATATAACCATTGGTCCAATTTAACCATGTGGACTAGGAAACGCCCCTCAGCTATATAATCTTCTGATAGATATGAATGTAGGATCATTTCACTATCGAAAGATAATTTTGGGTAGTGTTCTCATAACAGATAACAATCCACAATATTTTAAAAAAAACCAAAATATACTGCGGAAATATTACGATATTTGTATGATTCCATATCAATTTGACACTTTTTACTACCATCCTCTTTCACATTGATGTCATGGGACATAATGAATTTCACTGGCTGTTTTTAACACATTGCGCAAAGGATGGGAGGAAGATCCTTTATCCGTAATCCCCGCCTCCTATCGCTTGAGACAACCACGGTTACGGATTCCGCCAATACTGCCGCAGTGGTTGCTGGTCGCTTACCAGAGCCAACACCCAATATCCTATTGATGACCTTCTGCTATTAAACACAAGGGCGACGATTTTTTATGCAAGTATGCATGAGAAGCAAGAATAGCATCAGTGTCTGTTAGGATCAGAAAACCTGTAGAAAACAAATTATCCATATTAAAAACAACAACATTATTACAAATAAATCCATTAAAAAAAAGCCTAGGCCTATTTATTTCCTAATGTCAGTCAAATGGCTGATGTTTTTTTTATCTATTATCTCTAAATTAATTGATGCTCATAACGTACCTCCACTATCAAAAAATAAAAAAGCAATTCATAATTATTTTTATAAATCAATAAAATAGCAGTGAAAACATGATCAGAATCACATTATAGAGAAGATAATACGTAACAACATTTACATAATCTTACGTATGTAATGCACTGATTGATAAGAAATTGGCAAAGCTGAACCTGACTAAGATTCACGTTCCGATCAGAAAGTAAATTTTAGAGTATGTTCACTAGATAGAATCGTCAAAAAATATATCAAAAAAATATCACATCTAGATATGTAAAAAAATTCATAAAAAATTAAAAATAGAAATCTATATTATTGTAATAAAACTTCCCGTCAGGGTTTTTACACATTAGTTTTAAGCCTATAAATTACGGAGTGTAAAGATTTTATTTAAAAAAATTAACACTTTTAATTTTAAAAAACAGAAAATAACTGTATAAATATGAAAATGAAAAACACCAGTAACAAAAAAAATCAGATAAAAATACTTATTGAGAATAAGACACACACTACCAAATGGAATCAATCACATGTCAAATCTCATTTAAACCAATAAATAAAAAAAGGATAAAAAATGGATTCCACCGTAACATTAGATACTTATAGCTTTATTATTAGTGAAATATTAGCAGCTATTTCAGGTTTATTTGGAGGGCTAAGCATTGCTTTTTTTTGGCAACCCAAGAAATTATATAGATATGGGACATTTATTGCAGGGGTTATTATATGCTGCATAAGCATTACAGCCACTCTTGCACTTGTAGGTATGGCTGCAAAGATCCTTCGTATGAACGTCAGCGATGTAGATACTGCAATGGGATTAGGCTATCTCGTTGGAGCAATAAGTGTCGGCCTTATCGCTTTTTTAGCTAATTTTTTCAGCTATCGAGAAAATAAAGATATTCTTGACGTTGCAAGCGAATTGAAGCAAGTCACAAAAGGAAATCTATCTCACAAAAATTCATCTGACAATTCACCGACTGATCCACCAAAAGAAGGAAACTAATATGAGTATAGAATGGTGGGGTTTTTTAACGCTAACACTGATCGACATAATTATTTCTTTTTTTATTTTTACAGGAGCACTAAATAGAAACGTATATACATTATCAGGGTGGTATAAAATTGGGTTAATTGCAATTGCATTTGGTTCTCTTTCTCAAGCAGCACTCAACCTTCCATTTTTGATACTCGGGAAGAGAATTTTTTCTAATACGCTACCATTCTGGATTTTAAAAGATATTGGTATCTTCATTATCGCATTTTTATATATTATTAACTCAAGGAAAAAATAAAATAAAACCCTACTTATCATTCTACAGTTAAATATTGTAACATCCATTTATGATCGCGATAGTAACCTTTTGATTATAGTGATGTAGAGCGCTGGTGGTTTCTTCACGCCAGCGTTTTAAGAGTGCTTTCCTACCACTCAGCCCTAACATCACGGCTAACTGCTCGCTTTCGTCTGGCTTTTCCGCCAGCAGGCGTAGCGCAGGCAACGGCAATGCGGAGTGAATCAACAGACGGCAAAGCGCGGCAAAGCTGGCTTCCATCGGTCGATGCGCAAACGCAAACCCAGCCAATTCACGCCAGTCGTCTTCATTCAACTCAACGCTTTCTGTCTGCGGTAGCGCTAGGGTCAGCGGAATCAAACGCTGTAACCAACACCAGTCACGCGCCAATTGCTGCGTCCCCTGCAGTGCCAGTTGATGCCCCGCTTCGCTCAGCGGCAGCACCGCCATCGCACTGTAACAGCCGCTGCTGGCCTCAAGATGGCTGCCAATGCGCACCAGTTGAAACCCACACGACTGCCAGAACGCCCACAGGTCTGGCTGATAGCCGAAGCTAACCGACAGATAATCCAGCGCCTGATGTTGTGCCTCACGTGTCTGCTCTGCAATGAGCGCCCGGCCAATCCCCTGTCGGCGACATGACGATGTCACCGCAATCCGGCTCACACGACGCGCACGCAGCATTGGGGCATGCCACAACCCAGCGTGTGCCGCCAGCGACTGTGCCACCAGATTACCGCGTGGGCGTCGTCGCCCTGCCCACACCTCATGAGCCAGTGAAGCTGACAGTCCGCCTTCCTCCACCAGCCACAGCACACCACACATCTCGCCCGCCTCCTGTGCGCTGGCAATATGCATGCCCGGCGCGTCCATCAGGCGACGCAAATCCAGCGGCGAAGTACGGTAATGCGCGCTGCACAAAAGCGCGTAGCACCATGCCAGACGCTCAGGATGTACTAGCCAGTCGTCGGCACGTTCGATTCGACTTTCCAGCGCCGAAAAGGGAATAGGTCGATCGGGCTGCTGCGGGGAATGAAGCGCGTCGGGTTCGTTAAATAACAGCGCCCGATCCAACACCCGCTCCAGTGGATCGGGCGCGGCCCAGCGCAGAGGCTCGTCCAGCGTAAAAGCCCGCCACTGCGGCAGCGTCGCACAAAATTTCAGTAGAAATCCCCGTCCGGTGCCTTCATACCCTTGCACCGTCGTGGTCATCAGAATGCGCAGGAAATATGGCAACAACGCGGAAAGCACGGACGACGGGATCGCCGCCGCTTCATCAATTAACAACCAGTCGACATTGGGTGCGCCATGAAGGCGGCAATGTGCCAGCAGCGCATCCGGTGCCCAGAATTGCGCATCAGGCCGGGCGTGCTGTTGCAGAATATCCGCTGCCGAGCGGGAAGGTGCGGTGATCCAACAGGCTCCACGACTCCGCTGCGTCAGCATTCCCGCCAGCGCTGATTTCCCCCGTCCGCGCGGTGCGGTAATAACAAACACACCAAATTCTGCGGCATTCAGCTCATGCAGAATCTGCTGCTGTTGTGCTGTCGGTTCACCGTTCGCAGGCTGCCAGTCCGATCGTTCGCCCAGTGGACGAATCACGAATGTCTGATCCTGCTGCCAGAGAACGACGTCCTCATCGACCAACAGCTGGCGCTGAAAATGCTGGATAAAGTGCGGGGTAGCAATCGGCTGTGCTTGTTCGCTCCAACGCAGGCTGTCTTCATCCGGCAGCGTCGGCCATGACTGCCACGACGGCACCAGCATGATCAGCCAGCTACCGACCTGTAGCGTGCCTGATAGCATCGCCAGCGCCTCGACGTCCACGCCTTTGCGCGCATCAAACACCGCATGGAGAAACTCTCGCCCCAGCAGCGTCCGTACTCGGCTGGCGGGCAGCGAGGTGACGGAATCAGGTGCGGACTCGCCGATCCACAGCCAGTCGCCAGACAATTGGCTGCTGAACGCCAGCGCCTGTTCTTCACACCAGTCTGCTTCACCACTCAGCACCAGCAGTCGCCGGACACCATAGCGCTGCTGCTGGCGTTGGCTGTGGAGAAAATCACGCAACATCATCACACGTAGCAGCTCAATCAGGTCTTGCCAATCAGCAGGGAAAGCAACCCTGCGGCGATCAGCGGCCCAACAGGAACGCCGCGAAACAGCGCCACGCCCATGACCGTGCCCACCAGCAGTCCCGCCACCACGGAAGGCTGGTTGCTCATCAGCGACACGCCGCGTCCGCCAAGCCAGGACACGGCAACGCCAATGAGAATCGCCAGCAGAGATTTCCAGTGCAGGAAGGAATGCATGACTTCACTGGCGGTAATTTTTCCGCTGGCAATCGGTGCCATCACGCCAATCGTCAGAATGACGATACCGATGCTCAGGCCGTATTTTTCCACCCACGGGAAATAGCTGTTTAACGGCGTGATACGTATCGCCAGCAGAACCAAAATCGCCAGCGTGACGGTCATGTTGTGACTGATGATACCCAGCCCCGCCAGGACGAGCAGAATTAACAATGTTGGATCGAGATAGGTCATGGATGCGAGTCTGTCGAAAGTAGTCGGATTGAGCGTTAAGCAAACCGCGATGATAGCATTAATCGGGGTCAGGGGCAGGAATCGAAGTAAGGGCTAAGTGAGCAAATCATTCGGCAGAGACGAGAATAGACAGGTAGCTTTTCGAGAGAAAAATCGGCAAAACGTTCAGGCCGCCAGCCTATCGCCGGCTGGCGGCCTGAACGTAAACGATTGCGCAGTTAGTCTAATTTTACGCCGATACGGTGCGCAACTTCTTCATACGCTTCAATCAAGCCACCTAGGCTTTGACGGAAACGGTCTTTATCCATTTTGTTCAGCGTTTCTTTGTCCCACAGGCGGCTACCGTCTGGTGAGAACTCATCACCCAGCACGACTTCACCTTTGAACAAACCGAACTCCAGCTTGAAATCGACCAGAATCAGCCCAGCGTCGCCAAACAGTTTGCTCAGCACATCGTTCGCTTTGTAGCTCAGCTCTTTCATGCGAGCCAGATTCTCTTCATTCACCCAGCCGAACGTCTTGCAGTAAGATTCGTTCACCATCGGGTCATGCATCTCATCGTTTTTCAGGAACAGATCGAACAACGGCGGGTTCAGCTCGATGCCTTCTTCGATGCCCAGACGTTTTACCAGCGATCCCGCCGCGCGGTTGCGCACGACACACTCGACCGGCACCATCTCCAGCTTTTTCACCAGCACTTCATTGTCAGACAGCAGGCTCACCATTTGGGTTGGGATTCCAGCTTCTTCCAGTTTGCTCATGATGAAATGGTTGAACTTGTTATTCACCATCCCTTTACGGTCAAACTGCTCAATGCGTGCACCGTCTCCTGCTGATGTATCATTGCGGAACTCCAGCACCAGTAGATCGGGATCTTCGGTGGTGTAGACGGTTTTCGCCTTTCCACGATACAGCTCAGCTAGCTTTTGCATCTTTAATTACTCCACACAGTGAGGGTCAACAAGTACGACCCGATATTTAACGCTTCCCCGAACGGTTGCTGATAGCGCCCGTCAATTCGGGTAGAGATTGTCGAATGAAGAAGGGCCGGATAATCCGACCCTTGGTTTATGCGTTATTTACTGAACGCCGCCTGGAATACGGCCACCAGTGCATCATTCTGAGACTGGGTTAGCGTATGCCCTTTGGAGTCGATAAATTGCAGACTGCTGCGGTTATCTAAATCGCCGACCTGCAATTTGTAATCGCCGTTAGGCAGTTCAGGATTTTTCGCGCCCAGGTCATCCCAGGTTCCGCCGCTCGGAGCACGATACGTCACGGAGACAGAACCCTGCGGACGGCTGCGATCGTTAATCTTCATGCCGATTTTGTCCAGCGCGACAGGCAGACGATCCCACACTACGGTATACGGGCCGCGCACAATCAGCAGCGGTAGGCCAGTGTCATCCGCCCCGCTCTGCACATCCAACGAACCAATAGTTCGGTTTGCCAGCGCATTTTCACGAGCGGTTGCCTGAGAGTCCAGACCATTGCTAAGCGCATTCAGCATCAAACCGGTGTAGCGCTGAGCCTGATCGCCCGCCGTCACTGGCTGACCGTTCAGCTGTAATCCGAGCAGTTTCACGACCAGTGCTACCTGATAACCCTGCTGCTGCACGGAAATCTGATAACGCCCTTGATACGGGACGTCTTCATCTTCACGCGGCCATGAGATCCAGTCGGTCGTCAGCGTTTGGCTGGCATCCTGACGGCTGGCAATGGTAAACGCTTTGTCTTGCAACACGCGGATAACCTGAGACCAGAGCTGGCTGTTTTGCGCGCTGTTTTCTAACAACAGCGTTGCCGTATCTCCTGAGATCTGGGTACGGGAACCATTCAACAAAGCCAATGGCTGCACTGGAGGACGAATATCCAGTTCCTTGCCGACCGCACCATTCAGGGTCACTGGCGGTATATCATAATCCCCGTTCTGCACCGGTAAAATCATCCCGGCAGGCGTATTCAGCGCGTGCAGCGCTGATGCCTTCAGATAGGATTCATCGCCACTGACCTGACGCTTATAGCGCTGATCGCTGGAACAAGCCGCCAGCAACATCACAAGTGATAGGCCAACAACTTTCGCCACCATCGACTTTTGTAATGAATAACTCATTAAATCTCCCTAACGATTACAGCAAACCCGCTTGCTTAAGTGCTTGCCCCATCACCGTACGACCGGAATCGGTCAGCGGTGTCATCGGCAGGCGCAGCGTATCGGTCGCCATGAGTCCCAATTCCTTACAGGCCCACTTCACCGGAATAGGATTGGGTTCAACAAATAATTTCTGATGCAGTGGCATCAGGCGCTGATTCAAACGACGCGCTTCAACAAAATTGCCCTGCGCTGCCAGCCTGCAAAGTTCCGCCATTTCACGCGCAGCAATGTTCGCCGTTACGGAAATCACACCGTTACCGCCGAGTTGCATAAAGTCCAGACCGCTAGCGTCATCGCCGCTCAGCAAAATGAAGTCTTCACTAACCAGCTCTTGGATCTGGCTTACCCGACTTAAGTTCCCCGTCGCTTCTTTAATTGCGACAATATTTTTCACTTCGGACAAACGGGCAACGGTTTCCGGCAGCATGTCGCAGCCAGTGCGGGAAGGTACGTTATACAGGATTTGCGGCAGATCGGTATGCTCGGCAATCGCTTTGAAGTGCTGGTACAGGCCTTCCTGCGTCGGTTTATTGTAGTACGGTGTGACTGTCAGGCAGCCAACAACACCGGTGCCATGAAAGCGTTTGGTCAGTGAAACGCCTTCAGCGGTAGCATTCGCGCCGGTTCCAGCGATGACAGGAATACGTCCGTCACTCAGTTCCAGCGTCAGCAGCACGACATCGCCATGCTCGTCGTGGCTCAGCGTGGCGGATTCCCCCGTCGTGCCGACAGAGACAATCGCCGATGTACCGCTAGCGACATGATAATCAATCAGTTTTTTCAAGCTCGCCCGATCGACGGCGCCTTTGGCGTCCATCGGCGTAACTAGCGCAACAATACTTCCCGTAAACATTGGCCATCCCCTCCACAAACAAGTGCTTCATGGTACTTTTGACTTCTATGCAAAAGCAAGCGGACAAGGGCGTTGTAGGTGCCTGACGCAGGTTTTTTTATGACGCAGTAAACGAAATTAAAAATGCTTCTGATGTTTTGGTACAAAAGCAGCCCGTTTACTGCGACTTATGCGTCACTCGCGGGATGTCTTAGGTTGTTTTTCACTCAACCGATCAAATCCAAATATCATTTTCAGCCGTCCGTCCGCCGCCTTCATGTCCCGTATTCAGAACACCTTTCGGTTCAATGAGCAGCAGCTTTACTTCGTGTTCTGCATAAGGCTTGTGTTCAACTCCGCTCGGAACGACATACATTTCTCCGGCATTGATGCGCACATCACCGTCACGAAAATCGATTCTCAATTGGCCTTCCAGCACAATGAACGTTTCGTCCGTTTCGGGGTGGGAATGCCAGATGAAATCGCCCTGAATCTTAACGATTTTGAATTGATAGTCATTCATCTCAGCGATCACTTTCGGCTGCCAGCGGTCGTCGAATAACGCTAACTTTTGGGCAAAATTAATGGATTTATACATATCGTCTCTCCTTGTAGTGACGCCCTCAGACTAACTAAGCAGAGTACCGACTGTATTGAACGATTGTGCAAGCAGGCTAAGACGCAGTAAACATGCGCTGCCAGTGACCGGGGGAAAGGCCAAATGCCTTCACGAAATGGCGCGTCATATGGCTTTGATCTGCGAAACCCGTCCGGGCAGCAATATCGACGAGACTGTCACCGGGCAGCATGAGCCGCCGACAGTGTTCGAGACGGCGCATGGTGACGTAGCGGTACGGCGTCGTACCAAAGAGCGCGCGGAAATCACGCGTCAGGCTCCAGCGATCCCGACCGCTCACCTGTGCCAGTTCATCAAGCGTAATCGTTTTATCAAAGGCATCATGAATGTATTCACGCGCCCGCTCAGCAGCGTGATAATCGAATAAACGCCGCTGATACCGCTGCCCACCCACGGCCGACAGCGCCTGCGCCAGATCGTAGAGCACATCGTCTTCTTCCAACTCATCGAAAACCTCTTCCATCGCTCTGAGCAACGGCTCCGTTGCAGCAAACAAACGCGGATCGTTGGATATACCGCCGTTAACGAAGGGTAAGGGTTTGCCGCCGAGTATTTTTTGAATCAGCGCAGGCTCAACGTAAATCATGCGGTACTGAAAGCCGTCGACAGAACCGGCTTCGCCATCATGAATCTCATCCGGATGAAGCACCAGCGTTCCCCCTGGCACGCTATTGCACAGGCTGCCGCGATAGTGGAAGCGCTGCACGCCGGAGAGCGTCCGCCCAATTGCATAGGTATCGTGCCGATGAGGGTCGTAGCCATGCCCACGGAAGAAAGCCTCAATTCGCTCGAACGAGGCAGGATGCTGAGCCTGTTTTACCCAGTCGTTATTCACTTGATGGCGTCGCATGATGAAAGGCGCTTTATCTCTGGTTACCAACGCTTACCTTAGCGCGGAATGCCCACAATCACGAAATATTGTCAGGGCCGCCGCAAGCGGCGTTAAAAATTGCTCCAGTTTTTTACGGCGGGCTATCCCTGCCCGCCGCCCTTCGGGCCGCCGCAAGCGGCGTTAAAAATTGCTCCAGGCAATTTTTTATGTTTACCATGTGATTAATGGGAAAAAAGACAGGAAGCACGATGTTGCCAAGCTCACAAGAACACTATCTGGTTATTACCGCGCTGGGGGTTGATCGCCCCGGTATTGTCAATGCGATTACCCGCCACGTCAGTAGCTGTGGCTGTAACATCGAAGATAGCCGTCTTGCTATGCTGGGCAAAGAGTTCACTTTCATTATGCTGCTGTCCGGCAGTTGGAACGCGATAACGCTGATTGAATCAACCCTGCCGCTGAAAGGCGCAGAGATGGATTTGCTGATCGTGATGAAGCGGACAGAGTCGCAGGCAAGCCAGCCAACGCCTTCTACCGTCTGGGTGAAGGTTGACGTTGCCGACTCCCCTCACATCATCGAGCGTTTTACCGATTTGTTCGATTCTCACCAGTTAAACATTGCTGAGCTGGTTTCAAAAACCCAGCCCGCCGCGGGTGACAAGCCGCCGCAGCTGTATATTCAGATTGCCGCACACAGCTCGACCACGCTTGATAGCTCAATTATTGAGCCAGCCTTTCATCAGCTATGTACAGAATTGCACGCACAAGGCAGTATTAACGTCGTTAACTATACCCACTAGCATAACGTTGCCATTATTATTGCAAATAGCATGGGTATATCCACAGCATGAAGAGAAACAAGACGGAGAGTCGTGATGAACACACTGAAAGCCGGTGATATCGCACCGAAATTTAGCTTGCCCGACCAAGATGGCGAACAAGTAAATTTAACCGACTTCCAGGGACAGAAAGTGTTGGTGTATTTCTACCCTAAGGCGATGACGCCAGGATGCACCGTTCAGGCTTGCGGCCTGCGCGATAATATGGACGATTTGAAAAAACATGGCGTTGAAGTTCTCGGTATTAGCACGGACAAATCAGAAAAGCTGTCCCGCTTTGTCGAGAAAGAAGTTTTAAATTTCACGCTGCTTTCTGATGAGGATCATCAGGTTTCAGAAGGGTTTGGCGTTTGGGGAGAAAAAACCTTCATGGGGAAAACCTATGACGGTATTCATCGCATCAGCTTCCTGATCGATGAAAATGGCAAGGTGGAGAAGGTGTTTGACGACTTCAAAACCAGCAACCACCATGACATCGTTCTCGATTATCTGAAAAGCGCCTGATTCGCGATTTTCAGTTCGTCCACCGGCACCGTCATACGTGCCGGTTTTTCCTGCCATTCTCTCTCTTCTCCACGTTTTTCCCGCTCGGGCATTTCTTTGTCTGCCATCGCTGGCTAAGATAGTCAGCAGAATGTTTTCACGTTAGCTGTTGATAAGGTTATCTTCCGTTATGTCTATTCGGTTAAGAAAAACAGTCATGTCCGTCCTGTTTGGGGCATTACTGGCTGGCAACCTGCTTCCTGCTCAGGCCGATACGCAGGATCGGCTGCCGGATATCGGCACCACCGCTGGCGGTACGCTCAGTATCAATCAGGAACTGGCGATGGGCGATTTTTACGTCCGCCAGCTGCGGGCTGGTGCGCCGCTTATCAACGATCCGCTGTTATCCAATTACATTAATCAGCTCGGCAACAGATTGGTCAAACAGGCTGATTCGGTGCGGACACCGTTCCATTTTTATCTGATCCGCAATGATGACATCAACGCCTTCGCCTTCTTCGGCGGCAATGTAGTGCTGCATTCCGCATTGTTCCGCTATGCCGATAGCGAAAGCGAGCTGGCCTCGGTGCTGGCACATGAAATCTCTCACGTTACCCAGCGCCATCTGGCGCGCAGCATGGAATCACAGCAGCGTAGCGCCCCGCTCACCTGGGTCGGCGCGCTCGGTTCTATTCTGCTGGCAATGGCCAATCCACAGTTAGGGATGGCGGCGCTCAGCGGTACACTGGCGGGCGCACAGCAGGGCATGATTACGTTCACGCAGTCGAATGAACAGGAAGCAGATCGCATCGGTATTCAAGTGTTACAGCGCGCGGGCTTTGATCCGCAGGCTATGCCGAATTTCCTGCAGAAGCTGGCGGATCAATCTCGCTATGCCTCCAGACCGCCGGAAATGTTACTGACTCACCCATTGCCGGAAAGCCGCCTGTCCGATGCCCGCAACCGCGCCAACCAGATGCGCTCAACGCCGGTACAATCTTCTCAGGATTTCCTGCTCGCCAAAATACGCACCTTTGGTATGTATGGCTCACCGGAGCGTCCGCTGAGCAACGATCTGCTGGAGCAATGGGAAAAAGGCAACGTGCGGGAGCAGCTGGCTGCGAAATATGGCCGCGCAATCCAGCTTTATCAGGCGAAGAAGTACGATGAGGCGCGTAATGTGCTGCAACCGCTGCTAAGCAGCGCGCCTGAAAATCCGTGGTTTCTGGATATGATGACGGATATCGATATAGGACAAAGTCGCGCGACACAGGCTATCGCACGCTTACAAAACGTGCCGGGAATGCAGGCGAACCCGGTACTTCAGCTTAATCTGGCGAATGCCTATGTGGAAGGGAAACAGCCTGCCGCCGCCAGCAAAATACTGTATCGCTACACCTACGCACACCCTGAAGATTCAAACGGCTGGGATCTGCTGGCACAAGCCGCAGCAGCACAAGGACTGCGGGCAGAAGAACTGGCCGCGCGAGCAGAGAGTCTGGCCCTCAGCGGTCAGCTCGATCAATCTATTCGGTTACTGAGCAACGCGAGTTCACTGGTTAAATTGGGGAGTCTGGAACAGGCGCGTTACGACGCCCGCATCGACCAGCTCCGCCAGTTGCAGCAGCGCTTCCGTCAGTACCAGAAATCCTGATAAGGAGCATGACGATGACACCGTCCTCAACCCAAACATCCGTGACGATTTACCACAATCCACGCTGCTCCAAGAGCCGTGAAACGCTCGCGCTGCTACAGGAACACAATATTACGCCCGACGTCGTGCTCTATCTCGACACGCCGCCCGATACCGCAACGCTGACTCAGCTTATCAAGCAGTTGGGCTTTACTAGCGCGCGCGAATTGATGAGAACCAAAGAAGAGATTTATCAGCAGTTGGGGCTGTCCGATGCAGCACTAACGGAAGCGCAGCTGATTCAGGCGATGATCGATAATCCGAAGCTCATCGAACGCCCCATCGTCGTGGCACAAGGTCATGCACGTATTGGCCGTCCGCCGGAACAGGTGCTAGAAATACTGTCCTTGTAAACGATAGCCGTAAGCGATCCTCAACGACGATCGTTATTAACAATCGTTGACTACAGCCCGAGGATCTCTTTCACAAAAGGAATGGTCAGCTTGCGCTGTGCAGTGATGGAAGCATGGTCGAGCTGATCGAGCGTCATAAATAACGTACGCATTTCCCGATCCAGACGCTTAAGCAGAAAACGGCTGACGTCTTCCGGCAATTCGAACCCGCGCAGTCTGGCACGCAGCTGTAACGCTTCCCCTTTTTCGTCATCCGACAACGGTTGCAGCTTGTAGATTTGTCCCCAATCGAGGCGAGAAGCCAGATCGGGCAGACGTAAATTCAGCTGACGCGGCGGACGATCGCCAGTAATCAACAGCCGAGCACGTCCTGTTTCCTGAATGCGGTTATATAGATTAAACACCGCCATTTCCCACTCTTCATCGCCCGCGATAGATTCGATGTTATCGATACACACCAGAACCAGTTGCTCCATCCCTTCCAGCACATCCGGCACAAAGTAGGCACGTTTATCTAACGGCACATAGCCCACCGCACGTTCCTGACGCGACAATTCGGCGCAGGCAGCATGCAGCAGATGGCTGCGCCCGCCCCCTTCGCGTGACCAGAAATAGATGTAGCTACCATGCTCCTGATACAAAGCATTATTGACGGCGGCAAGAAGAGACGCGTTTTCACCCGGATAGAAACTGGCAAATGTTTCGTCATCGGGTAAGTAGAGTGGCAATGAAAGCTGTGCCGGCGTGTTCAGAATCACCTCAAGCAAAACGGGCAGGAAATCGGATCGAGTTTATCACAGAAACCGGCCCCTGTTGAGGACACGATACGCACGGCCTCAACAGGGGGGAGTGACGCGGTTATGAACGCGCGTCGTTCTCTTCCGGCGCATCAAGGATCTCTTCCTCTTTGCGGAACAGGCTGATGACCTTAAACACTAGGCTCATGCCGATACCGACAACCGTCGCCAGCGCCATGCCTTTCAGTTCGGTCGAGCCCAGATGCACTTTCGCGCCGCTGACGCCGATGATCAGAATCACGGAGGTCAGGATCAGATTTTGCGCTTTGTTGTAATCCACTTTGGATTCAATCAGCACGCGAATACCGGACGCCCCGATCACGCCATACAGCAGCAGCGATACGCCGCCCATGACGGGAACCGGTACAGCCTGAATCGCCGCCGCCAGTTTGCCCACGCAGGAGAGCAGAATCGCAAGGATCGCTGCACCGCCGATCACCCAGGTACTGTACACTTTGGTAAGTGCCAGCACGCCGATATTTTCTCCGTAAGTCGTATTTGGCGTGGAACCGAAGAAACCAGACAGCACAGTAGAAATACCGTTGGCGAACATGGAACGGTGCAGCCCCGGCTCACGCATCAGATCTTTCTTCACGATATTCGCCGTCACCACCAGATGGCCAACGTGTTCCGCAATCACCACCAGCGCCGCAGGCAGAATCGCCAGAATGGCAAACCACTCAAAACGTGGCGTATAGAATGTCGGCATCGCAAACCAGTGTGCTTCACGAATCGGGGTCAAATCCACCACACCCAGCACGAACGACAGCGCATAGCCTGCCAGTACCCCGATCAGAATCGGAATGATCGCCAGAAAACCGCGAAACAGCACCGAGCCCAGAATGGTGATCGCCAGCGTCGCCAGTGAAATCGTCACGGCAGTAGAATCGACAGAGGCACCATCGGCAGGCAGTAACCCGGCCATTCCTGCCGCAACCCCCGCCAGTTCAAGGCCGATAACGGCGATAATCGCCCCCATCGCCGCAGGCGGAAACAGCACATTCAGCCAGCCAGTGCCCGCTTTCTTAACAATCAGCGCCACCAGACAGAACAACACGCCGCACATAATGAAACCACCCAGAGCGACTTCATACCCCAGCGGCAACAGCAGTAAAACCGGGGAAATAAACGCGAAGCTCGATCCCAAATACGCCGGGATTTTGCCCTTACAAATGAATAAATAAAGCAGCGTACCCACACCGTTGAATAACAGTACGGTGGCCGGATTGATCTTGAACAGAATGGGCACCAGAACGGTAGCGCCAAACATCGCGAACAGATGCTGGAAACTCAACGGGATGGTTTGTAACAAGGGTGGTCGTTCACTTACCCCGATGGCGCGACGAGTCATCTTCAATATCCTCTGTAGTGTTGCTATTTATGTGTGCAGGTAGACCCGCACTTCTTATGACAGCCAGACGCATCCCGCCCCACCGTAGTGAAGCAGGATCATATTGACTGCTGATGTATAAAAGAACCGCGTGTGACGTAACACAGGCTGTGGCGCACCATAGGAAATACTTAGGTTTACGCCAAAAAAAAGCCGACTATCAAGTCGGCTTACCTGTTATTTGGTACCAAATATTTTATCGCCCGCATCACCCAGGCCCGGCATGATGTAACCCTGCTCGTTAAGGCCTTTATCGATGGATGCCGTGTAAAGCTCGACATCTGGGTGGGCTTTTTCTAGTGCGGCAATCCCTTCTGGCGCTGCGACCAACACCAGCACCTTAATGCTGTGACAACCCGCTTTTTTCAGCAGGTCGATCGTCGCGATCATTGAACCACCGGTTGCCAGCATAGGGTCAACAACCAGCGCCATGCGCTCTTCTATATTGGAAACCAGCTTCTGGAAATAAGGAACAGGCTCCAGCGTCTCTTCATCACGGTAGATGCCGACAACGCTGATACGCGCGCTAGGCACATTTTCCAGCACGCCATCCATCATCCCCAACCCTGCACGCAGAATCGGTACAACGGTAATTTTCTTGCCTTTAATCTGATCGACTTCAACCGGACCGCACCAGCCATCAATGGTGACTTTTTCGGTTGCCAGGTCAGCCGTCGCTTCGTAAGTCAGCAAACTTCCCACTTCGGAAGCCAGCTCACGAAAACGCTTGGTACTAATATCGTTCTCACGCATCAAACCCAGTTTGTGTTTGACGAGTGGGTGTTTCACCTCGACGATCTTCATCATTATCTCCCCCTCGGCTAGTGGACGGACAAAAACGCCAAGCGCGTTTTTAAACACCGCTTGCGGCGGCCCGCAGGGCGGCGGGCACGAGAGCCCGTCGTAAAAAAATCGCGGGATTATACCGCCTTTTTTACTTAGCGCCATATGATTAAGCCTGATCCAGATCAACCGAGGAGAGAAATTGTCGCCATTGACGAAAAATAGCCTGCCGATGACTCATCACTCGCAAACGATTGCCTACACTGTTAGAATTAGCGCGCACTATTTTTACCACAACGTGTTTTCTGAATACAAATCGTAACCTTCGTGGGGACTCAGCAGTGACCGACAAAACCTCTCTCAGCTATAAAGACGCAGGCGTGGATATCGATGCGGGTAATGCATTGGTAGACCGTATCAAAGGTGTAGTGAAACAGACCCGTCGCCAGGAAGTTATGGGTGGATTGGGTGGTTTCGGTGCCTTGTGCGCCTTACCGCAAAAATACCGCGAACCGATTCTGGTTTCCGGCACTGACGGAGTCGGCACCAAACTGCGCCTGGCGATGGACCTGAAACGCCACGATACGATTGGCATCGACTTGGTTGCGATGTGCGTGAACGATCTCGTCGTTCAGGGCGCTGAGCCACTGTTCTTCCTCGACTATTACGCTACAGGCAAGCTGGATGTTGACACCGCTGCCAGCGTGATTACTGGTATCGCGGAAGGCTGTAAGCAATCAGGCTGTGCGCTGGTCGGTGGCGAAACCGCCGAAATGCCGGGTATGTATCACGGCGAAGACTACGACGTTGCCGGCTTCTGCGTCGGTGTCGTAGAAAAATCAGAAATTATTGACGGCAGCAAAGTGCAGAACGGCGATGTTCTGGTTGCCCTCGCTTCCAGCGGCCCACACTCAAACGGTTATTCGCTGGTACGCAAAGTGCTTGAGGTCAGCAAGACCGATCCAGAGCAGTTCGAGCTGGAAGGCAAATCGCTGGCCGATCACCTGCTGGCCCCGACCAAAATCTACGTGAAATCCATACTGTCCCTGATTGAGAAAGTCGATGTCCACGCCATTTCTCACCTGACTGGCGGCGGCTTCTGGGAAAATATCCCACGCGTGTTGCCAGAAGGCATACAGGCAACGATCGACGAATCCAGCTGGCAATGGCCTGCCGTTTTCAACTGGCTGCAACAGGCCGGTAATGTCAGCCGCCACGAAATGTATCGTACTTTCAACTGCGGTGTTGGTATGATCATCGCACTGCCGGCCGAACAGGCAGACGAGGCCGTTGCATTACTCAACAGCAGCGGCGAAAACGCATGGAAAATCGGCGTCATTACTCAAACCGATGCCGGAGACGCAGTGGTTATTAACTGATGAAAAACATCGTTGTGCTGATTTCAGGCAATGGAAGCAACTTACAGGCGTTAATTGACGCCTGTAAGAACAGACGCCTTAAAGGAAAGATCGTCGCCGTATTCAGTAATAATGCGGAGGCTTACGGGCTAGAACGCGCACAGAATGCAAATATTCCTACTTGCGTCCTGAACCCTGAAGACTTTGCCGATCGTGCGGCATTTGATGCCGCACTGGCAAACGAAATTGAGCAATATGAACCCGCGTTGATGATCTTAGCAGGCTACATGCGGATTCTTAGCCCGGAATTTGTTGCCCAGTTTGCTGGCAAAATGCTGAACATTCACCCTTCTCTGCTGCCCAAGTATCCCGGCCTGCATACGCACCGCAAGGCGCTGGAAAATGGCGATCGGGAACATGGCACTTCCGTTCATTTCGTCACCGATGAACTGGACGGCGGCCCACTGATTCTGCAAGCGAAAGTGCCTGTATTCAGTGACGACACGGAAGAAAGCCTGAGCGAGCGCGTGAAAACGCACGAGCACACGATTTATCCGATGGTCATCAACTGGTTCCTGAACGGCAGACTGGTGATGCGGGATAATGAAGCCTGGCTGGACAGCATTCGCATCCCGCCGCAGGGTTATGCTGCCGAGTAATTTTATCAGCTCATCGCTTCATCATAGAGTAAGGATCCCCTGCGGAGTAATGCTGATCAGTTAAGGATCAGTTGAACGATCCAATAGCTGTGTAAGAATCCGGAAATGTTCTTCATTTCCGGATTTTTTTATGCGTATTTCTCAGGCCATCGACCTCGTTTCACGTTACGATTCGACCCGTAATCCTTTGACTTCTCTTGGCGACTTTCTTGACCCAGAACTTATTGCCCGTTGCCTTGCTGAGTCCGGCGTGGTCACCCTGCGTAAACGCCGTCTTCCTCTCGAAATGATGGTCTGGTGCGTTGTCGGCATGGCGCTTGAACGTAAGGAGCCGCTTCATCAGATTGTCAATCGGCTGGATATTATGCTGCCCGATAACCGTCCCTTTGTTGCTCCCAGCGCGGTTATCCAGGCCCGCCAGCGACTCGGAAGTGACGCCGTTCGACGGGTGTTCGCACACACTGCTCACTTGTGGCACAACGCGGTGGCACATCCCCACTGGTGAGGATTGACGTTACTGGCGATGGATGGCGTCGTCTGGCGCACACAGGAAACACCTGAAAATGATGCTGCCTTCCCTCGCCAGACTTACTGCGGCCAACCGGGCCCCTACCCGCAGGTCAAAATAGTCTGTCAGATGGAGCTGACCAGCCATCTGATAACCGCCGCAGCCTTCGGTACGATGAAAGACAGCGAATATACCCTGGCTGAGCAACTGATAGATCAGACCGCAGATAATACGCTGACGCTGCTCGATAAAGGGTATTACTCATTAGGGTTGCTGAATGCCTGGAAGCGTGCAGGAGAACACCGACACTGGATGATACCGCTTAAGAAAGGTACCCGTTACGAGGAAGTCCGGAAACTGGGAAAAGGCGATCATCTGGTACAGTTGAAAACGACGCCACAATCCCGCAAAAAATGGCCGGGACTGGGTACAGAAGTGACAGCCCGATTACTGACCTATAGCCGTAAAGGCAAAACCTATCAGTTACTGACCTCGATGACCGATGGTATGCGTTATCCGGGAGGTGAAATGGTTGAGCTTTACAGTCACCGTTGGGAAATCGAGTTGGGTTACCGTGAAATCAAGCAGACAATGCAACTGAGCAGACTGACACTGAGAAGCAAAAAACCGGAACTTGTGGAGCAGGAGTTATGGGGTGTGCTGCTGGCGTATAATCAGCTGAGCTGAGCTTCTCAGAATCCTGCGGGCTAGTCATGAGAATGTTGATGACGCTTCAGGGCGCATCGCCGGGTCGTATCCCTGAACTACTGCGAGATATGGAAAGTATGGGACAGATGGTGAAGCTGCCGATAAGAAGGGAAAGAGCCTTCCCGAGAGTGGTGAAAGAGAGACCTTATAAATATCGAAAAGCTGAAAAATGAGCCTGTCAGTAATTCTGTGTAACTGCCCAGTCGTTAAAGGTGATCGCTCAGGCGGTCACCGAACTCGATAATAAAACGACTCATCGCCAGTCGCCAGTTCTGGATCGGCATACTCCATTTTTTCGACGCATCCCTGATCGCCAGATAAATCACTTTCCGTACCGAGTCATCTGTCGGGAACACTTTACGTTTCTTTATTGCCTGACGGATTACGCTGTTCAGCGATTCGATAGCGTTTGTGGTGTAGATGGCCTTGCGGATATCCGGTGGATAGTTGAAGAACGTATTCAGGTTTTCCCAGTGCGCACGCCAGCTTTTGCTGATTTGCGGGTATTTATCGTCCCAGACTTTCGCGAACGCATCCAGCGCCATCAGTGCCGCCTCTTCGGTCGAGTACCGATAAACCGCCTTCAGCCCGCTGGTGACCGCTTTGTAGTCCTTCCCAGGATACGTATTTCAGGCTGTTACGCACCATATGGATGATGCACAGCTGGATATGGGTCTGGGGGTAGACGCTGTTTATCGCATCTGGGAAGCCCTTCAGCCCGTCCACACAGGCAATCAGGATGTCCTGAAGACCCCTATTTTTCAGCTCCGTCAGCACGTTCAGCCAAAACTTTGCGCCTTCATTTTCGGCCAGCCACATACCCAGTAATTCTTTCTGGCCTTCGAGATTAATACCTAAGGTGGGAAAACAGCTTTGTTTATCACACTGCCATTCTGACGGACTTTTACGACAATGCAGTCCATATAAACAATGGGATACAGCGCATCCAGTTGCCGGTTTTGCCACTCAGTAACCTGCTCTTTTACCGCGTCGGTGACCTTAGATATCAGCGTGGGCGACACATCAGCGTCGTACATTTCTTTGAAGGTAGCGACGATTTCGCGGGTGGCCATTCCTTTGGCGTAGAGGGATAAAATCTGGCTGTCCATCTGCGTAATGCGCGTCTGGTTCTTCTTAATCAGCTGCGGTTCGAAGGTATTTTCACGGTCACGCGGCGTGTTCAGTTCTATCTCGCCGTCATCGCACAACACCGTTTTTGACGAGTAGCCATTACGGGTGTTTGAACCTGTTTTGGGGGCGTTTTTCTCATGCCCGAGGTGGTCAGTCAGCTCCGCATTGAGCGCCGTTTCGACGGTTAATTTCGTCAGCATACGGGAAAACTGATTGAGGTCGGCTTCGGTTTTAAGACCTTTAGCCAGTTCAGCCGCGAGGGCTTTGAGTTTCTTTTCGTCCATAATTGCCTGTCTCCTTTGCTGGAGTGAACATATCAAAAACAGGCAATTACACAATTTTAATTACAGTCTCGAAAAACCAGCCAGTTGCTTAACTGACTGGCATTACTCCCCTACGGAGCCTTACTTTTTATTGCTTATTCACTTCTTTATTTTGACACTAACTCGCTAGTCATCATCATTTCTTCTCCCCTCTTTATGCTTTAAGTATTCGCTAGGTCTATTGAACGTTCTACGCAGAACGCTCCGCCGCTATACTAGCGTTGGCATACTCATGCCAGCGTGACCTCGGTAACCACGGGTCACGTCCCTTTATATCAATTAAGGATTCACTATGTCCGGTACGAGCAATTTCGTTCGGCTACGACCGCTGGAGAGAGACGATCTCACTTTTGTTCATCAGTTGGATAACAATGCCAGTGTGATGCGTTATTGGTTTGAAGAGCCTTACGAGGCTTTTGCCGAACTCAGCGATCTGTACGACAAGCATATTCATGACCAAAGCGAGCGGCGCTTCATTATTGAACACGAGCAGACCAAAGTAGGCCTTGTTGAGCTGGTGGAGATTAACCATATCCACCGCCGCGCGGAATTTCAGATCATCATTGATCCTGCCTATCAAGGCCACGGCTACGCCAGTGCGGCGGCCAAGCTGGCAATGGATTATGGCTTCTCGGTTTTGAACCTCTACAAGCTGTATTTGATTGTGGATAAGGAAAACAAGAAAGCGATCCACATCTATAGCAAACTGGGGTTTGAGGTCGAAGGCGAGCTGATTCACGAATTTTTCGCCAACGGCGAGTACCACAATGCAATCCGCATGTGTATTTTTCAGAACCGATATCTGGAAAAACACAAAACAGTGGTGGGAATCGGCGGCAAAGCACAGGGAAGTGCTATCAGTCAATAAATTCCCCAACCAATAAACTTTGTCCATTAATTATTTCTACATGCAAGCAGGCTGAATTTCCCTGCCTGCTTTGCTGAAAAAGTACGTTAGGCATAATAAAAACACGGCAATGGCCTCCCTATAAGCCCGAGCCAAGCTTTACCGTAGAACGGCACCAGTATAGCCATCATTTCCAGCGTACCGTTTATCTTATGCAATATCTGCACAACCTAATGTAAAAAGACGGCTAATATCTAACACTCCCACCTTCAGAATTTCTTCTCCGATACACCTTGTGAGTAAGCCGCGTGCCGCCCTACTGCGCAGCACGCGGCACGATAGGTTAGAAACGCTGCCAGTCCGCTTCATCCTGAGTAACGGCACCTTTTCTCCTTACGGGAGAAAGACGCGGCGCGGATATTCCAGGTAGCACAGAAGCGGAAGCCAGCGCCAGAGGGGTAACCTGTCCCACAATGAACTGCCCCACCAGCTGACTCAACGTATTTGCCTGTTCCTGCAATGACTGCGAGGCTGCGGACGCTTCTTCGACCAATGAGGCGTTTTGCTGGGTCACATCATCCATCTGGTTAACGGCCTGATGCACCTGACTGATACCCTGGGTTTGTTCCTCGGTCGCCACCGCGATTTCATTGACTAAATCCGTCACCTGCTGGATCGCATCCTTCATTGCCGACATGTTTTTCCCTACATCGCTGGCTTGATCAACGCCCGCCGACACCAGCGAGTTTGAGGCATCAATCAGATCCTTGATTTCGCGCGCTGCTGTAGACGATCGCTGTGCCAGCGTACGTACCTCTCCCGCTACCACCGCAAAACCACGCCCCTGCTCACCGGCACGCGCAGCTTCTACCGCCGCATTCAGAGCGAGGATATTAGTCTGAAACGCAATACCTTCAATGAGCGCAATGATGTCGGTGATCTTGCCTGAGCTGGTGCGAATGTGTTCCATCGTATTCAGCATCGTGTTGACGGAATCCGCGCTATTGATGGAGATCTTGCTGGCATTCCCCGCCAGCAGGCTCGCCTGTTGCGTGTTCTCCGCGTTCTGGCGCACCGTCTCACTGATTTCCGTCATACTGGCCGCCGTTTGTTCCAGCGAAGCCGCCTGTTCCTCGGTGCGGGATGACAGATCTTCATTCCCCGCTGCAATCTGCGTTGCCGCGCTACTCACCGATTGCGATGAAGCACTCACCGAAGCCAGCGCTGAGGATACCCGCTGCATCAGGCTGTTAAAGGCGCGGGCGGTATTTCCCACTTCATCCTTACGTCGATCGTCCGCTTGAATCGTCAGGTCGAGATGGGTGCTAACGCTTTCCATCGTTTGACTCATGTTATTCAAACTTTTTCTAATGCCCAGAATAGTTCTCACCGCGAAAAAGCCGATCAACAATACGATCAATAACGTACCAGACAACAGGCCAAACCACGTTTGGTCATAAATCCGTTTATTCAGCTGACGCAGTTCATCGCCCATTTCAACATTCAGATCGAATTGCTTACGGTAATTGGCGAGTAACTCACGTACCGCTTCTCCAGGTCCGTTTGCTCCTTGCAACAGGCCAAGCGCGATCTCGTTTTGGTTCGCCTTTGATGCGTTAAGAAAAACAGGTAGCGATACCTGTAATTTTTTGGTCAGATCAATCGCCGTATGGGTCAGTTGGCGATCCTCCTCACTGGAGGCATCATTGATCAAGTAATACTCATTGAGCGTCTTTATTTCCTCGATGGTTCTATTAATATCCTGCTCAATCGCGGGCAGTTTGCGATCGTCATCCGTGGTCTGATGACGATACAAAAAAAGCACCAGCGAATTACTTTTATCCACCAAACTATTTAAATCTTTAATGCTCGGAATCGCATTATCCTGAACATATTCAAAACGAGATTGGAACCCTGATAACAATGATAAAGTAACAATAACTAATGAAATAAGCGCCAGCGACATTAGCGAAAACGTCAACAGCAGGCGTTGCGTGATATTCATAACCGCTCCATTTTTTTGAATTTTTATACCGTATTTTTTTCCTGATTCCGGTATGTCAAATAAACCGAATTTCCCTCCCTACGTGGTAATGCCAGTCAGTTAAGCAACTGACTGGCTGTTTTTCTTCGCTTTTCGATATTTATAAGGCCTTTCTTTCACCACTCTCGGGAAGGTTCTTTCTCTTCTTATCGGCAGCTTCACCATCTGTCCCATACTCTCCAGATCTCGCAGTAGTTCAGGGATACGACCCGGCGATGCACCCTGAAGCGTCATCAACATCCTCATGACCAGCCCGCAGGATTCTGAGAAGCTCAGCTGATTTGGCCAGTAACCTTTCAGTTGACTGGCCATTTTAATCATCTGATATCTCACGAGATTATACGCCAGCAGCACACCCCATAACTCCTGCTCCACAAGTTCCGGTTTTTTGCTTCTCAGTGTCAGTCTGCTCAGTTGCATTGTCTGTTTGATTTCACGGTAACCCAACTCGATTTCCCAACGGTGACTGTAAAGCTCAACCATTTCACCTCCCGGATAACGCATGCCATCAGTCATCGAAGTCAGTAACTGATAGATTTTTCCTTTACGGCTATAGGTCAGTAATCGGGCTGTCACTTCTGTACTCAGTCCCGGCCATTTTTTGCGGGATTGTGGCGTAGTTTTCAACTGTACCAGATGATCGCCTTTTCCCAGTTTCCACCTCCTCGTAACGGGTACCTTTCTTAAGCGGTATCATCCAGTGTCGGTGTTCTCCCGCACGCTTCCATAAGCATTCAGCAACCCTAATGAGTAATACCCTTTATCGAGCAGCGTCAGCGTATTATCTGCGGTCTGGTCTATCAGTTGCTCAAGGGTATATTCGCTGTCTTTCATCGTACCGAAGGCTGCTGCGGTTATCAGATGGCTGGTCAGCTCCATCTGACAGACCATTTTGACCTGCGGGTAGGGAAGTGCAGGTTGGCCGCAGTAAGTCTGGCGCGGGAAGGCGGTATCATTTTCAGGTGTTTCCTGTGTGCGCCAGACGACGCCATCCATCGCCAGTAACGTCAATCCACACCAGTGGGGATGCGCCACAGCGTTGTGCCACAAGTGAGCGGTGTGCGTGAACACCCGTCGAACGGCGTCACTTCCGAGCCGCTGTCAGCCTGGATAACCGCGCTGGGAGCAACAAAGGGACGGTTACCGGGCAGCATAATATCCAGCCGATTGACAATCTGATGAAGCGGCTCCTTACGTTCAAGCGCCATGCCGACAACGCACCAGACCATCATTTCGAGAGGAAGACGGCGTTTACGCAGGGTGACCACGCCGGACTCAGCAAGGCAACGGGCAATAAGTTCTGGGTCAAGAAAGTCGCCAAGAGAAGTCAAAGGATTACGGGTCGAATCGTAACGTGAAACGAGGTCGATGGCCTGAGAGATACGCATAAAAAATCCGGAAATGAAGAACACTTCCGGATTCTTACACAGCTATTGGATCGTTCAACTGATCCTTAACTGATCAGCATTACTCCCTACGTGGCGTTTTGCGTAAAAATCAGACATGCCTTTACCACGTTCAATTATCGCCACAGAAGCGGACAGCTTGATAGCATTGATCATTAAAATCACTTAATAATCTCAAAACAATAGTCAAAATCTATCAAAGTGAGATAATCGATCGTCATAAACATCTAACGATCCGGCAATGGGGAAAACTGGAAAGAAAACGTTTACTTTATTTTCCGGCAGGATAAAAAATGTGGTGACATGAACATCGCCAGCGCTGCGGTTGATAGACGATAAAATCGGTGAAAAAAGCACAAAAAAAAAGCACTGACCGATGAGGTTCAGTGCTTTTCTATTATCTGACCTGCTACCTGATATATCCTAAATAATTCGAGTTTCAGGCAGGCGGCAAGTGAGGGAGTCCCGATGAGCTTACTCAAGTAAGTGATTCGGGTGACTGAACGCAGTCAACGCACATGCAACTTGAAGAATGACGGATATAGCGTTATTTCTTCGCTGGCAGCGTAACCCAGTAGCCTGGCTGATATGTCAGCGGCAGGAACTTCTCGTGGAAGGTACGGAACGTTGCATCAGGATCGATATCCTTAAACAGTTCCGGGTGCATCCATTTTGCTAATACCTGGATCGCCACAAACTGATACGGGCTGTCATAGAACTGATGCCAGATTGCATGCGCGTTACCATCGGTTGCTACCGGCAGCGTTTTGAATGCTGAGCGTTCCATCAGCTTTTGCAGGCGTTGCAGCGCTTCCTTCTGATCGGCTCCCGGTCCGACGCCAACCCAGCCATTCGCTGTGTTGTAGTTTTTCCAGTTAGCCCCTGTCACCACCACCACATCCGGGCGAGAGCTGATAATCTGTTCAGGGTTCAGCGTACCAAACGTGCCGGGGATGATATTTTTGGCAATGTTGTCACCGCCAGCGGCCTCAACCATACGACCAAAGTTCTCATCACCAAACGACATGCAGCACTCTTCATCATAGCCGCCTGCACGGTCGATCATCACTTTCGGGCGTGGCCCTTGATAGTTCTTCAACCGATCGGTGACGAGCTCGATCTGCTCACGACGGAACTTAATAATCTCTTCCGCACGCTGTGGTTTGCCAACCAGCTGGCCCATGATGTGAATACTTTTTTCTGCGTTCTCAAACGGCTTCTCGCGGAAATCAATGAACACCACTGGAATCCCCAGTGAACTGAGTTTCTCGATCAGTTTGCCTTCATCCGTCGCCGCTTTTGACTCCAGATTCATCAGTACCAAATCCGGCTTCAGCGTCAATGCCTGCTCGACGTTGAAGGTACCGTCTTTCGCTCCGCCAAAGGTCGGCAGCTTTTTGATTTCCGGGTATTGCTTTTCATAAGCCATATAGCCGTCGTAATCCGCTTTTGGCAGATCGTCACGCCAGCCAACCACGCGCTGGAACGGTGCCTCGGTATCAAAGGCCGCCAGCAGATAAATCTGTCGACCTTCCCCGAGGATAATCCGCTTCACTTCGGATTTGATTTCTACTTTCCTGCCACTAACGTCTTCAATAACAATCGGGTTAGCGCTAGCGACAACGCTCGCACTCAGCCCCAACAGAGCAACGACTGAAAACAGCCATTTCTTCATTATTATTCCCTTCTGATATTATGGTTATAAATGATAATAGTTATCATTATTGAAATGATATCCTGCCGTGATTATCCGAAGCAATGGGTTTTTAGCGCGGCGTTAATAAAAGGTAAAATTAGCCGGAGAATGGCCGAATGCCGCCCATCATTGCGGGCTGTGCACTGAGGTAAAGCAGGACGCCGGAGCCAACTAAAATCAGCCCGCCAGCAAACGCCAGAAGAGAGAACGTCGCACGCTGCCACACGGGCGAGGCGCGGTTCGCACCTAAGCGCTCAACCACGCGACGGCAGTAAAAAACCAATACGGCCAGTGCCGAGATCGTGATCGCCGTTCCGGCTGCCATCACCAGCGCAGAGGCGACGCCCCACCAATACACGCCGATCACTTTAGAGAAAAGCAGCACCAGAATAGCGCCTGAACACGGGCGCATGCCCATCGCCAGCACAATCATCAGACGCGTACGCAAGCTGCTATCGCGCTCAAGTTCTTCATTGCTCGGGAGATGGCGGTGCCCGCAGCCGCAGTCGGCATCGTGTTGATGAGGAGAAGAGGAAAGCACAGGCACCGGACGAAGCACCATACGTCTATCAGTTAGTACGTTAAACTGGGTGACGTGAGAAGTCGTTACGTGCAAAGGCGTCATACGTAAAATCATCGCGGGCTTAGGCTGCCGTACAAGGGCGATATACAGCTGTTTCAACGCGCGGAAACAGAGCAGCAGCCCCAGCCCCGCCACCAGCACAAAGCTTCCCTTTTCCATCCAGAAGCTGCTGCTATGCAGTGTTCGGCTGGATAACTGCAAAATCCCTAATACTACGGTTACCAGCGCTACCGCCATCAGCCCCTGAACCAACGACGCGGCCAGCGTCAACTTCAGGCTGCTTTTCAGCTTCGACGGGTGTGTCGCCAGATAGGTCATGATGACGACTTTACCGTGCCCCGGCCCGACAGCATGAAGCACGCCATAGACCAGACTGAACATCATCAGACTCAACCCCGCCTGATGCGGTTGCTGTTCTACCATCTGCAACAGGTGCGACATCTGCTGATGCAGCGATTTCTGCCAGATCGCGCTTTGCAGCACGATTTGCGGCCAGTACCCCACGATGTAATGCAGCGCTGAGGCCAGCAGCGTCAAGAACAGCCACAGCGGCCACAGATCGCGCAATCGACTCAACAACGGACGCTGACGCGGCAGTGAGCCGAGGTTCACTGACATTGCAACGTCACCCGCTGTGCAAACTGTTTCCCCAGCTCCATGTCTTCATCCGGCGCATCGTTCTTATCCAGCGACAGCGCATAGGATTGCAGTTCAGCGTTAGGTTCCGGCGTGACGAGCGAGGTTTTACAACGTGAAGCCAGCGCAGGCGCCAGCGTAACGGCCTTATCGTTCTGGTAGGACATATCGACAAAATAGGTGGGATCGTAAGTAGAAATCAGCAAAGACTTGCCGGCCAGCGGCTGTGGATGTGCCAGCGGCAGCACAAACTCCAATACCGCCTGATTGCCTTTGCGGGAAAGGTGATATTCGGTTGGCATCGGCGCATATTTCACGGGCTGACCATCACGATAAATATCGGTGAAATAATGCTGCCCTAATACATTCGCCATCACTTCCGCTGCCAGCTTTTTCCAGACTTCAGAGTCCTTCTTCGCTTTCCCAGCGTCATACAACAGGTCGGCAGACGTGATGGGATCCATCGTCCACAGCATACGTAAACCGGTGATGTTGTCGTTCTGGCTCTCAACTGTCGTCTGCATATCAATAAAACTGTGTGGGTGAGCGAAAACGGGCTGGCCGAGTGCCAGACCTGTTATCAGCAACGTTATCCGTCCGCACCACCGTTTCAAAGCGTTATAATGTAACATTATTTTTACCACACTACGTTATATTGACAATGTGCGCCATGACTTACGCCTTTCCGACCGCAGCATGGTGACTGACGGAAGGCCGGATAAACAGAGCCGGAACCGCCAACAGCGCCATCACCCAGAACGTACCACCCTGTAGATGTTCAAACAGGAAACCGGACACCATCGTCATCACCGCGATGCTCCCGCCCATTGCCAGCGCGGAATACACCGCCTGTAACCGCAATACATCTCCATCGCTGCGTGCCGCGATAAAACGCATGGCAGCCAGATGGCAGACGGTGAAGGTTCCACAGTGCAATATCTGTATCACTATCAGCCACGGCAGAGCCACCGTCGCCCCCATCAAGCCCCAGCGCACCACGCCGCATATGGCAGAGAGCAGCAAAAGCTGTCTGGCGCTCCAGCGTCGGAACAGCCGTTGGCTGAAGGTAAAAATGACAATCTCAGCGACCACGCCTAATGACCAGAGATAGCCGATAATCGAGGCGGAATAGCCCGAATCCTGCCAATAAATGACGCTGAAACCATAGTAAGCCGCATGTGCACCTTGCAGCAGCGACACGCAAAGCAGGAAGCGCCATACCGCAGGTTCGGTCAGCAATCGTTTCCACGGCGTGACGCTAACCGAGTGCGCTGTCGACGTTGCCGCTTGCGGCATCACGCTGGGGCGAAGCAGCATGCCTACTAGCATCACAACCAGCCCCGCGCTGAGGATTGCCAGAATCGCGGGGTGTCCCCAGATAGCGACCAATTCACCCGTTGCGGCAGAAGCGATAACAAACGCGATCGAACCCCAGACGCGCACCTTGCCGTAATCCATCACGACCTGTCGCTGCCACGTCGCCGCTAATGCATCCGTCAGTGGCACCAGCGGTGCAAAAAACAGGTTAAACCCGATCATCACTATCATCAGCCACAGCCAGGCATTACCCAGCCAGAAACCGACGACCAGCGCCAGTGACAGCAACGCCAGCCCACGTAACACCGTAATCAATTTGGACGGATCTTTCACGCTGGGCGTGATGACCAGGCTGCCGACGAAGCGCGCCACCAGCCCCGCGCCCAGCAGCATGCCGATTGACTCAGCGGACAGCCCCTCGCCTTTCAACCACCCGCCCCAAAACGGCAGGAAAACGCCATAGCAAAAAAAGTAGGTGAAATAGCTCAGCGCTAACCAGCGCGTCGATTGCAAAACCATAATTCCTCCCTTTCGATGACGAACTCTCCTAGCTTCAGCACTTTTTTGCTGGCTACTCTTTTTTGCCGGTTACTGTGTCAGAGTGCATGCGGTGGCGCAACGCGTTATTCACCATTAAACGTGAACGGAAGTATCGGCCCGCAGAGTGGCGACCAGAGATGGCACGCCATAAAAAAACGTAGGGAACGTTTTTCAACGTCGCTTGCGACGGCCCGTAAGGGTGGCGGCCAAGGATGGCTCGCCATAAAAAACGCCAGCACTCAGGCTGGCGTTTAGGACATGTTCCGACAGTGATGTCAGAGAAAATGCCGAATTATGCGTAAACCGGGAAGCGGGCGCAGATCTCCAGAACTTTCTGTTTCACGCGCTCAATGGTCGCTTCGTCGTTGATGTTGTCCAACACATCACAGATCCAGCCAGCCAGTTCACGCACTTCCGCTTCTTTAAAGCCACGACGGGTTGCCGCTGGCGTACCGATACGGATACCGGAAGTCACAAACGGGCTCTTCGGATCGTTAGGCACGCTGTTTTTGTTCACGGTGATGTTTGCACGGCCCAACGCAGCATCAGCTTCTTTACCAGTCAGGTTTTTGCTCACCAGATCCAGCAGGAACAGGTGGTTGCTGGTTCCACCAGAAACCACGTTGAAACCACGTGACAGGAAGACTTCAACCATCGCTTTAGCGTTTTTCGCAACCTGTTGCTGGTAAACCTTGAATTCAGGCTCCATCGCTTCTTTCAGCGCAACGGCTTTACCGGCGATAACGTGCATCAACGGGCCGCCCTGACCGCCAGGGAATACCGCAGAGTTCAGTTTTTTGTACAGCTCTTCGTCGCCGCCTTTCGCCAGAATCAGGCCACCGCGTGGGCCAGCCAGCGTTTTGTGCGTGGTGGTGGTCACGATGTGAGCATGAGGAACCGGGTTAGGGTAAACATCAGCGGCAATCAGGCCTGCAACGTGCGCCATATCAACAAACAGATAAGCACCGATGCTGTCAGCAATTTCGCGCATCTTCGCCCAGTCAACGACGCCAGAGTAAGCAGAGAAACCACCAACGATCATTTTTGGCTTGTGCGTACGCGCCAGTTCAGCCATTTCGTCGTAATCAATCTTGCCGCTTTCGTCGATGCCGTAAGGAATGACGTTATACAGTTTACCTGACAGGTTAACCGGAGAACCGTGCGTCAGGTGACCACCGTGCGCCAGGTTCATACCCAGAATGGTGTCGCCCGGCTGCAGCAGCGCGGTGTAAACGGCAAAGTTAGCCTGAGAGCCGGAGTGTGGCTGCACGTTGGCATAATCTGCACCGAACAGCGCTTTCGCACGATCGATCGCCAACTGCTCAACGATGTCAACATACTCACAGCCGCCGTAGTAACGCTTGCCCGGATAACCTTCAGCATACTTGTTCGTCAGCTGAGACCCTTGAGCCTGCATAACGCGTGGGCTGGTGTAGTTTTCTGACGCAATCAGTTCAATGTGCTCTTCCTGACGCACCACTTCTTGCTCCATTGCTTGCCACAGGTCGGCATCATAATCGGCAATGTTCATTTCACGCTTTAACATCCGGATCTCCTGACTCAGCTAACATAAATATACTGGGAATTAATGGCCCATTTGGAAATTGGGCTACCCTTTTGGGGAATGGCGTATAGTGTAAACCGTTTTTCCCTAATGAAGATAGGTCTTGACAGAGGTTTTTACGCAAACGATTAGCTACAGGCAGCACAAGGCTTCAGCAACTATCTGCTGCAAAGTGGTAAACGGATTTTTCTTCATTCTCAACCTGCTATTTCTTCATGTTATTCCCTTTGGCCCCCCCCAAAAACCCCTACCACCAAAAAGGTAATTTACAGCGGCGGACAAACCCAATAAGATGCATATAAAATACAACTTATAAGTCATGCCAATAAATAAGGAGTCACCATGCTGGATAACCAAACTATCGCCATCGTTAAATCAACCATTCCTCTGCTGGCGGAAACAGGCCCGAAACTAACCGCACACTTCTACGATCGCATGTTTACGCATAACCCTGAGCTCAAAGATATTTTTAACATGAGCAACCAGCGCAATGGCGATCAGCGGGAAGCATTGTTCAATGCCATCTGTGCTTATGCGACGAATATTGAAAATCTGGCTGCGCTGCTGCCTGCGGTTGAGCGTATCGCCCAGAAGCATGCTAGCTTTAACATTCAGGCCGATCAGTATCAGATCGTCGGTAATCATTTACTGGCAACGCTGGACGAACTGTTTAGCCCAGGGCAAGAAGTACTGGATGCCTGGGGTAAAGCCTATGGCGTGCTGGCGAATGTCTTCATCCAGCGCGAAGGCGATATCTACCGCAGTACCGAAGCGAAAAACGGCGGCTGGAGCGGCGTGCGACCTTTCCGTATTGTGAACAAGCAGCCGCAAAGCTCGGTGATTACCAGCTTCACATTGGAACCCACCGACGGACAGCCTATCGCTGATTTTCAACCGGGCCAATATCTAGCGGTTTACATCAAGCATGACAGTTTTGCCAATCAGGAGATTCGCCAATACTCTCTGACTCATGCACCAAATGGAAAATCCTACCGGATTGCGGTGAAACGTGAAGCACAGGGCACCGTTTCCGGCTATCTGCATGATACCGCGCGTGAAGGCGATATCATTCATCTGGCGGCTCCGCACGGCGATTTCTTCCTTGATATCCCCGCTTCCACACCGGTTGCCCTGATTTCTGGCGGCGTGGGGCAAACCCCAATGTTAGGTATGTTGCATACGCTCAAGCAGCAGGAGCATCAGGCGAAGGTGCTATGGCTGCATGCAGCAGAAAATGGCACAGCGCATGCGTTTGCGGATGAAATCGGAAAAACGGGACAGTCTCTGCCGCACTTCCAGCACCACATCTGGTATCGGGAACCGCAGCAGGCCGATCGTCCGGGCGAAGATTATCATCACAGCGGGCTGATGCAGCTGGCCTCGTTAAAAGATGAATTAACCACGCCGGATATGCACTATTACCTGTGCGGCCCTGTGGTTTTCATGCAGTTTATCGCACAGCAGTTGTTGGCGATGGGCACCCCCGCTGAGCAGCTGCATTACGAATGTTTTGGTCCGCATAAAGTTGTCTAACCCTCATTGATAACGGATCAAACCCAAAGGCCGCTTTTGCGGCCTTTTTTTCATTTTTCAGAAAACCACCGTCTGTAAAACACCTTATTGATCACAAATCTATATGCCAATACGGCAGCACTCCGCTAAAAAAGAGGTGGGTCACAAAAAACAAGACCTTATTAAAATAACATTTCATTTTTAATGAATAGTTGTTTCATCAAAGAGACCTCGTTTAGGCATCGGCTTGGGTGCACAATAAAAGCCCGACGTTCTCGCTAAAGGCCGTGACAAGAGCGATAAAAAACAGCGACCTTCCTTTGATAACGCCTGGGTTCATTAACCGTTTTCGACTAACCAACAAGGGATATGTCTGACCATGGCAAAACGATTTTCAGAAAGTGTAGCTTTAGCGCTGATACTTTCCGCCCCTTTCACACTGGTACACGCTAAAACGCCCGCCGCGGCACACCAGACTGCCGCGCCGGACAGCGTTAACTTACTGTCGAGTTCAACGCTGGGTGAAAAAACGGGTTTATCCGGTAATGTCACCGCACGGGATATTCATCTGCCCGCCACCATCATTATCAGAGACCAGCAGGGCCAGAAGCGGCAGACACAGACCGATGATCAAGGAAAATATAACCTTGATATCTCTGGCCTCACACCACCATTACGCCTTTTAGCCATTGAATCTGGCGGCAATAACTGCCTGCTGAATAATATTTCCCGTGCAATCTGCCTGTCCGCTGTTGCCCCGTCATTGCATGACGGCAAAGAGAATATTGCCAATATCAACCCACTGACTGACCGTATTACCTCAGATATCGCAGTAGCAGCAGGCTACATTGGTCCACAGCAGCTAACGGACGACACGGCATCACCGAAACTGGACGCCGCAGCATGGAAAAAAGCCTACGCCGATTTTCATGCAGGCTTTAATGACGCGCTAAAACAGGTAGGCGTCAGCGCGCCCAAGCGTTTCGATCCTCTGACTTACTCCGCGGCCCAGCAGGATGCGGTCACCAAAATCGTCAACGTCATTAACCATAACCGCAATTATCACAACGACACCGGCTATTCCGGCCATACGGTACTGACCGACAGTGCATTCCATCCCATTGTTGGCCTGAATAATAAAGGCGATTATGAACCGCTGGATTACCGTTCTGCCCGCCAGAGTCTGGACGCGATCCAGAAAGCACAAACTCGTATTTTCATGGTCGGCGACTCCACCGCGGCAACCTATGAAAAAGCGCGCTTCCCACGCATGGGATGGGGTCAGGTTTTTGAACAACAGTTCAGTAAAAACAGCGGCGTAAAAGTGGTAAATGGCACACGTGCAGGCCGTAGCTCACGCGACTATTTTTACGAAGGCTGGTTCCGCCAAATGCAGCCGCTGATGAAAGAAGGCGATTTCCTGTTTATCCAAATGGGACACAACGATCAAAACTGCAACAGCGCAAAAGCGGTACGTGGCCCAGCGGATGTCGCTAACCTCTGTACTTACCCGAACGATGCCGCAGGGAAAAAGCAGGCACCTCAGGGGAAAGCCGATATGTCATTCCAGACATCGCTGGAGCGCTACATCACTTTCGCCCGCCAGCACAAACTCACACCAGTTCTGTTGACCCCTACCACCCGAGTAAAAACGGCTGACGGGAAAAATGGCACGCCTGCGGTACACAGTCACTTCACCAAGCAAAATTCAGAAAATGGTTATGCTTTCATCGGCGATTACAGCCAGACCATCAAGAATACGGCAGCGGATAACAAGGTGATTTTACTGGACGTTGAACCCGCCACTATCGCGCTGGCGAATCAGGGCAACAGCGACCATTGGAAACAATACTGGCTGGTGATCGATCCTAAGCAATATCCTTACTATCGCGATCAGGCCGGTAGCCTAAGCAAACCGGATACCACCCATTTTCAGAAAAAAGGCGCTATCGCCGTGGCGGGGATTGTCGCTGACGCCATTCGGCAGGAACCCGCTTTAGCGTCGCTGGCGGAAAAAACGACCAGCAAGCACAAGTAGTTATCAGTCAGGCAAAACAATAAGGCAGAACCGCGCGCGGCGTTACACCGCTGCGTCCGTATATCACTCATTAAAGGACTATGGATATGATAAACACTGCACATCTTCGCAAAACGCTGACCTTAGCCATGTTAATTTCCTCGCCTTGGTCGCTCGCGCAAGCGGCCGACTACAATGCGCTGGTTTCTGCGAATGCAACGGGCACCAACGCTTACAAAACCATCGCTGAAGCCATCGCCAGCGCTCCGACAGATAGCTCGCCATTTGTTATCTATGTGAAAAATGGCGTGTACCACGAGCGGCTGACGATTACGCGTCCCAACATTCACCTACAGGGCGAAAGCCGTGATGGTACCGTGATCACCGCGACCACCGCCGCTGGGATGCTCAAACCCGATGGCAGCAAATGGGGAACCTCCGGCAGCTATACCGTGAGAATCAATGCGCCGGATTTCAGCGCCCGCTCGCTGACCATCGGCAATGGTTTCGATTTTCCTGCCAATCAGGCCAAAGCCAATGACGATCCGACCAAAATAAAAGATACGCAGGCCGTTGCGCTACTGGTTGATGACAAAGGCGATCGTGTCTGGTTCCACGATGTTAGCCTGACGGGATATCAGGACACGCTCTATGTGAAAGGGGGACGCAGTTTCTTCTCCAAATGCCGAATCAGCGGCACCGTTGATTTCATCTTTGGTAATGGTACCGCGCTGTTTGACAATTGTGACATTGTCGCGCGTAACCGTACCGACGTGAAAAATCAGCAGATGGGCTACCTCACCGCCCCCAGCACCAATATTAAACAAAAATATGGTTTGGTCATTATCAATAGCCGGGTGATTAAAGAGAAAGGCGTTCCCGCGAAAAGCTATGGTCTGGGCCGCCCGTGGCACCCAACGACCACTTTTGACGATGGTCGCTATGCCGATCCTAATGCCATCGGTCAGACCGTCTTCCTGAACACCAGTATGGACGACCACATCTATGGCTGGGACAAAATGTCAGGTAAAGATAAACAAGGTAATACAATCTGGTTCCATCCGCAGGACTCACGCTTTTTCGAGTATAAATCCAGCGGTAAAGGGGCAGAGAAAAACGATCAGCGCCGTCAGTTAAGCAACACGGAAGCAGCAGAATACACCGTAAGCAAGGTGCTGGCAGGTTGGGTTCCTACCGCGCCTAACGGGAAGTAGAGTAGAAGAAATGTGACGAAGCCAGCCTGATTGATAAAGGCTGGCTTCTAAGCGGTATTGGCGGGGAAGCAAAACGATTAAATCGCTTCTTCGTCTTCTTCACCGGTACGAATACGGACAACGCGCGCCACATCAAAGACGAAGATTTTACCGTCGCCGATTTTACCCGTCTGCGCGGTCTGCGTGATGGTTTCCACACAGGTATCGACGATGTCATCTGACACGACAATTTCGATTTTTACTTTTGGCAGAAAATCGACCATGTATTCTGCACCACGATACAACTCGGTGTGGCCTTTCTGACGACCAAAGCCTTTAACTTCCGTTACCGTCATCCCTGTGATGCCCACTTCAGCTAACGCTTCACGCACATCGTCCAGTTTGAACGGCTTAATAATCGCATCAATTTTCTTCATGGAGGAACCTTTGTGTTATCTATGTTGCGGCCAAAGCCGAGCATCAGCGAGTGAACAGCATGTCAGAACTCAAGCGGACAATCTACACCTGCTCTGCTCTCTCAGCGCTAGTCTTTAAAATCGTTGGCATCCAGCTCGTGGCGGCCCAACAATTTATAAAATTCCGTTCGGTTACGCCCGGCCATTCGCGCGGCCTGCGTCACGTTACCTTTTGCGATCTGTAATAATTTTCGCAGGTAATTAAGCTCAAACTGATGACGTGCTTCAACAAACGTTGGCAGCGCGGTATTTTCACCTTCCAGCGCCTGTTCAACCAATGCATCGCTGATCACCGGTGCGCTGGTCAGTGCCACACACTGTTCGATGACATTCACCAGTTGACGCACGTTACCCGGCCAGCTTGCCGTCATCAAGCGCTTCATTGCATCGGTTGAAAAGGTGCGCACAAAAGGCTTGTGACGATTAGCAGATTCACGCAGCAGATGGTTTGCCAACATTGGAATATCTTCGGCACGTTCATGCAATGCTGGCAGCTTCATATTCACCACGTTGAGCCGATAATAGAGATCTTCGCGGAATTCGTTCTTCTCCATCGCCTTCGGCAAATCACGGTGCGTGGCGGAAATAATCCGCACGTCAATGTCCAAATCGCGGTTGCTACCCAGCGGGCGGACTTTTCGCTCCTGCAAAACGCGCAGCAACTTAACCTGTAAGGACAGCGGCATATCGCCGATTTCATCTAAAAACAGCGTGCCGCCTTCCGCCGCCTGAAAAAGCCCTTCACGGCTGCTAACCGCACCGGTAAAGGCCCCTTTCGCATGGCCGAACAGCTCCGATTCCAGCAATGGTTCCGGCAGCGCACCGCAGTTAATCGCAATGAAGGCTTTCTTCGCACGCGGGCTTGCCGCATGAATCGCCTGAGCCAGCACCTCTTTCCCAGTCCCGCTCTGACCGTTAATTAGCACGCTGACGTCCGACTGCGCGACCATTCTGGCCTGCTCCAGCAGACGCAGCATAATCGGGCTGCGCGTCACGATAGTTTCACGCCAGCTTTCATCACCTGCCGGGGCGGATAATGCCAGCGCTTCGTCTATCGCTTTGTAGAGCGCATCACGGTCAACGGGCTTTGTCAGGAAGCTGAACACGCCCTGCTGTGTAGCCGCGACCGCATCGGGAATGGAACCGTGAGCGGTTAAAATGATCACCGGCATCCCAGGCTGATAACGCTGAATTTCGGCAAACAACGCCATGCCATCCATTTCATCCATACGAAGATCGCTGATCACCAGATCGAACGTCTCGCGCGTTAATAGCCGCAGCGACTCCTGGCCGCTCTCCGCCGTCATCACGCTAAATCCTTCGCTGGTCAGACGCATGCCCAACAGTTTCAGCAGGCTGGGGTCATCATCCACGAGCAACAAACTCGCCGTTTTTCGGGCTGTCATTGTCTTGTTGACTCCTTCTTCGTCGTCGCGTTGTCCGTATGTGATTCCATCGGCGGCGTATAGGTGTCATCCGCATCAACTGGCTCATTTCTGGATTTCGTTGCCGAATTGCGCGAACCGTCTTTATTTGCACTACCGCTATTCGCACCAGAACTACCACGACGATCGCCGTCGCTATCCGGCATTTCCCCCGATAGCTGCTTACGAGAAGACAGTTGACGCTCAATATCCGTCAGATTTTCCAGTTTCTGCGTGGTCGTTTCTAACTGATATTGCAGGTGACTTTGCTGTACACGCAGGGTATCTAGCTGTTTGTCGCTGGATTCCTGCAAACGCTTATAGCGCAGACGTTCATCCGACAGCGCCAAGAACAACGTTTGTCTGTCACGCCAGGTTTGCATCAGCGGGCGCAGTGCCGCCGGGAAAGCCAGACGATATAAATTAATCTGTTCCAGCACCTGACGGCGTTCAGCCTGAGTAATACCGGCATTATCCAGCAGGATGCCCTGCTTAAATATGCTATCCCAACTATCACCCGCAACCTGCCCGGCTTCCTCACGGGCCTGGAACTGTGTCAAACGCCCGGCACAGTCCATCGCCCGCAACCAGTACAGCGCGTTGTTCATGGATTCACGATCGTCTATCTGCCACAGATGCTCGCATTGCGCGATACGGAAATCGGCAACCTGCTCTTTCGGCGGTGTCGCCTCCGTCTCCAGCAACGCCGAGCCGATGCTCACATGGCTATTACACGCAGCCAAAACGAGCGGTGACGACATGGCCACCACTTTCAACAGACGGGAAAATCTTCTACTCGCCAGCCATCCCTTCATAAATCCTACATTCATTATCTATTCATTCTCGGACTATTCGTTATCAGACAATAAGGGCAGCTCGATGCGGAAACACACATCAGCATAGTCCACGGTAATTAGGCTAAGCTCACCACGCATACGACGAATGCAATCACGCGCGATGCTCAACCCCAGTCCGCTTCCCTTGACTGCACCACGGCGCTGATGGCTGCCCTGATAAAAGGGCTCAAAAATCATGCTCCGCTCTGCATCAGGAATGGGCGTACCATTGTTGGCGACATCAATCTGAACGCGATTGCCAATCTGACGGCTATAAATCCAAATGTTACCGGATTCCTTACCGTAGTGCACCGCATTGGAATAGAGATTATCGATCACTCGCATCAATAGCGTCGTCTCCGCCCAACAGTGATCAACGGCTAGCGTCACATCGGTATGAATCATTTTGGCACGAGCAGGCAAGCTGTGAGAGGCCACGACAATATCGACGATTTCTTCGATTTCCACTCGCTCCAGCTCGGTCGGCGTATCCGCCAGCTTACGATTATAGTCCAGCAGTTGATCGATCAGCTGTAGCAGGTGGCGGCTGCTGCTATCAAGAATAGCGACGACCTCTTTCTGATCGGTAGTCAGCGGACCGACCACTTCATCGGCCAGCAATTCGGTGCCTTCACGCAGGCTAGCCAGCGGTGTTTTCAGTTCATGGGAGATATGCCGTAAAAACTCATGTCGCTGTGATTCGAGCCAGGATAGACGCTCGCTCAGCCAGATAATGCGCTGCGCCAGTGTCCGAATCTCACGCGGCCCTTTAAAGGTGCTGGTGTTACCCAACGAGCGCCCTTCTCCAAGGCGGTTAATCATTCGCTCGACGCCATTAACGGGGCCGATAATCATCCGAGTAAAGAGAACCACCAGCAGCACGCTGACCAGAAACAAGAGCAGCGCCTGCCAGCCAAAGAACTGGCCTCGTTCGGAAATAGCCTGCTGAAGTTGTTGCCCGCGGGAGAAAACGACGTCACGCGTCACCTGCACCATTTGTCCGTTAGCGCGCGAGAACCCTTCCAGCAGGCTGGATGCCGTTTGTTCCGGGCCGCTGTTATGGCAGCGTATTTCGCCGAGCTGAGTCAGGAGTTGACGTAGCGTCTGGTAATAACGGGGATCGGGCAGTACCTGCGCGTGAGAATCCAGCATTTGCAAATACTGTTTACGCTGGTTTTGATAGAGCGTCGCCAGCGTCTGATCGTCCAATACGCAGTATTGTCGATAGCTACGCTCCATCGCCAGCGCGACGCTGGTCATTGCCTCGCTGCGGCGGGCATCCGTCAGCGTTGTCCGGTTAATATCCGCAGCCTGTTCGCTCAGCATGTTCAGGCTTTGATAAGCCTGATAGGCCAGCACCAACAGCGGCAGCAACACCAGCAAGAACGCCATAATTACTAATTGCCGCAGGGAACGCGGGAATAAACGCCATCGTTTCAAAGAAATCATCTCGTTACCTATCGAATCCGCTCTGATGCTAACTGAGTCTTATAAAAGTTCAACGTTTTCCCTTACGACATGCGCAACGCTTCGCAATGTGGCATGAATACCAATGTAAGGACGGCAAAAATCACGCCGTAAAAACAATCAAGGGGGTTCTCTGGGAAGACGTGGCGGGTTAAAACGTCACGCGGCCAGAAGAATCACTCCTTCTGGCCGCGTAACCGAATAGGCGGTGCCTCACTCAACGTGTCGCCCGATGCTTGATAACGTTCGTTTTCACGCCCGATTATCGGTCTGGTGGACGATAGGCACCCTTTCTTTTGGCATCATTCCAGATGTTATGAGCGAAAATGTTTGCCAGTTAGCAACGCAATCATAACCAGTTGAATGAGCAACTACACTCAACATGCACTTATGATGCCAATCTTAAAATAAATAAATTAAGATCATGATTATTAGTGGTTTTTATTTTAAACCCAACCAAAAAACAAATAACCCAAAATACCAATAACGAAAATACGCGCAAAAGAGACGCTTTATGTCGCTAAAAACAGACAGCTTTATGATGCCATCACACCATTCATATAAATCAAACAGTTAAATGTCACCAATTAGAGACAGTAAAAAGCCTGTCCGTCGCAAAAAAACGACAAACTGAGAAAATAGACGTAAAAAAGGGGCCGAAGCCCCTTTCTCTCACTGACCTTAACTTAGCCCAGCTGTCTACGCGCATTGCGGAACATACGCATCCACGGGCCATCCTCGCCCCACTCTTCCGGGTGCCAGGAGTTACTGACGGTACGGAACACACGCTCAGGGTGCGGCATCATGACGGTTGCCCGACCACTGGTGCTGGTTACTGCCGTAATACCGTTTGGCGAGCCATTCGGGTTAGCCGGATAGTTCTCGGTTACCTGACCGTAGTGGTTGATATAACGCAGCGCCACCAGACCGTGTTCTTCAATCGCCGCCAAATGCGCATCGTCGCGGACTTCGACTTGTCCTTCACCGTGTGAAACGGCAATCGGCATGCGCGATCCGGCCATGTCATTCATGAACAGCGACGGGCTTTTCTCCACTTCGACCAGACTGAAGCGCGCTTCAAAGCGATCGGATTTATTGCGAACAAAACGCGGCCAGAGATCGGCACCCGGAATCAGCTCACGCAGGTTAGACATCATCTGGCAGCCGTTACAGACACCTAACGCCAGCGTCTGAGGACGCAGGAAGAATTCAGCGAATTCATCACGAACGCGAGAGTTGAACAGAATGGATTTAGCCCAGCCTTCACCCGCGCCTAGCACGTCACCATAAGAGAAGCCGCCACACGCAACCAGCGCCTGGAAATCCTGCAAGTTACGGCGATTCGCCAGCAGGTCACTCATATGGATGTCAATTGCATCAAAGCCCGCACGGTGGAACGCCGCCGCCATTTCGACATGAGAGTTCACACCCTGCTCACGCAGCACTGCCACTTTAGGACGGACATTCTTAGCGATATAAGGTGCAGCAATATCTTCTTTCGGATCGAAGGTCAGCGACACGTTCAGGCCAGGATCGTTATCATCCTGTCTGGCGATGTGTTCCTGATCGGCACACTGCGGGTTATCACGCAGGCGCTGCATCTGCCAGCTGGTTTCAGCCCACCAGCGACGCAGCGTTGAACGACTTTCCTGATAGACGGCTTCTGCACCCTGATTGATGGTGAAACGCGTGCCTTCTTCAGCATGACCAAGGTAATGCACGCAATCTGCCAGACCATGCAGTGCCAGAACCGCTTCCACTTCCGCACGACGTGCCGCAGGGATCTGAATGACGGCGCCAAGCTCTTCGTTAAACAGCGTCGCCAGCGTATCCTCACCCTGAGACGCGATATCGACAGTCACGCCGCAATGGCCAGCAAACGCCATCTCTGCCAGCGTAACCAGCAGGCCACCGTCTGAACGGTCGTGGTAGGCCAGAAGCGCTTTGTCCGCGACCAGCTGCTGCATGGCGTTAAAGAAGCCTGCCAGTTGCTCTGGGCTATGCACATCTGCCGTCTTACGACCCAACTGACGATAAACTTGTGCCAGCGCTGTAGCGCCCAGTGCTTTATTACCTGCACCCAAATCGATCAGCAGCAACGCATTATCCTGTCCGGTACGCAGCTGTGGCGTTACCGTGTTACGCACGTCTTCCACGCGGGCAAACGCAGAGATCACCAGCGACATCGGCGAGGTTACCGCGCGATCTTCGCCCTCTTCCTGCCAGCGAGTTTTCATCGACATGGAGTCTTTACCCACCGGAATCGTCAGACCCAGCGCAGGGCACAGCTCTTCACCCACGGCTTTCACCGCATCGTACAGTCCGGCATCTTCGCCCGGATGCCCGGCTGCTGCCATCCAGTTCGCAGACAGCTTCACGCGAGTCAGCGGGCCGATATGCGTGGCCGCAATGTTCGTCAGCGCCTCACCCACAGCCAAACGCGCGGAAGCGGCGAAGTTACGCAGCGCGACTGGCGCACGTTCACCGATAGACATTGCCTCGCCATAATAACTATCAAGGCTGGCGGTAGTCACCGCACAGTCAGCCACCGGCACCTGCCACGGACCGACCATCTGGTCGCGGGCTACCATTCCGGTAACAGAGCGGTCGCCAATGGTGATCAGGAAGGTTTTTTCGGCAACAACAGGCAAGTGCAGCACGCGCTCGACCGCTTCTGCCAGATAGATTTCATCACGCTGTAACGGCGTGCCTTCTACCTGTTTGCGCTCAACGTCACGCAGCATCTTCGGCGTTTTGCCCAACAGCACATCCAGCGGGAGATCGATAGGCTGGTTGTTGAAGTGACGATCGTTCATCGTCAGATGCAGTTCTTCCGTCGCCTCGCCAATCACCGCATAAGGCGCACGTTCACGACGGCAGATTTCATCAAACAGTGCCAGTTGCTCTGGCGCAACGGCCAGAACGTAGCGCTCCTGCGATTCGTTACACCAGACTTCCAGCGGGCTCATGCCCGGCTCGTCGTTCAGAATATCGCGCAGTTCAAAGCGACCACCGCGACCGCCGTCACTCACCAGTTCCGGCATCGCGTTGGACAGACCACCCGCGCCGACATCGTGAATAAACAGGATCGGGTTGGCTTCACCCAATTGCCAGCAGCGGTCGATCACTTCCTGACAGCGGCGTTCCATTTCTGGGTTATCACGCTGTACAGAAGCAAAATCCAGATCCGCATCAGACTGACCCGATGCCATAGAAGAGGCTGCACCGCCGCCCAAACCGATATTCATGGACGGTCCGCCCAGTACAATCAGTTTGGCACCGACGATAATTTCGCCTTTTTGGACGTGATCGGCGCGGATGTTACCAATGCCGCCCGCCAGCATGATTGGTTTATGGTAGCCGCGCAGCTCTGTACCATTGTGGCTGTCAACGCGCTCTTCATAAGTACGGAAATAACCCGTCAGTGCAGGACGACCGAATTCGTTGTTGAATGCCGCGCCGCCCAGTGGGCCTTCGGTCATGATATCCAGCGCGCTGACAATACGCTCTGGCTTGCCGAACTCTTCCTCTTCCCACGGCTGGACAAAGCCAGGAATGCGCAGGTTCGAAACGGAGAAGCCCACCAGACCCGCTTTCGGCTTGGAGCCACGGCCTGTCGCGCCTTCGTCACGGATTTCACCACCGGATCCCGTTGCTGCGCCCGGCCACGGTGAAATGGCGGTTGGGTGGTTATGCGTTTCAACCTTCATCAGGATGTGTGCATCTTCCTGATGGTAAGTATATTGCCCGTTGGGATCGGTGTAGAAACGGCCGACGGCGGAACCTTCCATGACGGCGGCGTTATCTTTATAGGCAGAGAGAACGTGATCGGGGGTGTGTTCAAAGGTGTTTTTGATCATTTTGAACAGTGACTTCGGCTGAGTGACGCCATCGATCACCCAATCAGCGTTAAAAATCTTGTGGCGGCAGTGCTCAGAGTTCGCCTGTGCGAACATATACAGTTCGATATCGGTTGGGTTACGGCCCAGTTTGGTGAAGGCTTCCAGCAGATAGTCAATTTCATCTTCTGCCAATGCCAGTCCCAGACGGACGTTCGCCTCTTCCAGTGCCTGACGCCCTTGCAGCAAAATTTCGATGCGCTTGAAAGGAGCAGGTTGATGATGAGAGAACAGCGCTTCGGCCTGTTTCAGGTCGCTAAATACGCTTTCCATCATCCGGTCATGCAGCAGTGCCCCCAGTTGCTGCCACTGTTCATCGCTCAGCGTAGGCGCATGAATATAGAAAGCCAGACCACGCTCCAGGCGCAGTACTTTGCTTAATCCACAGTTATGGGCGATATCCGTTGCTTTGGAAGACCACGGTGAAATCGTGCCGGGACGCGGCGTGACCAGTAACAGATGGCCTTGCGGTTCGTGCTCCGCGAGAGAAGGACCATACTTCAGCAAACGTGTCAGTTTGGCCTGTTCATCGTTGTTCAACGGGGCGCTGACATCGGCGAAATGTACGTATTCAGCATAGATATCACTGACCGGCAAAACGTGCTCTTTGCAGCGGACCAGCAATTTATTAATACGAAAAGCCGATAAAGCAGGTGAACCACGCAGTATTTCCATAATCTAAAGTTCTCTCGTCTTCGATGCACTGGCTGCGATACAGCCATGGGGCACAACAGGGGGGAAACGCGCATATTATAGAGAATCCTTCCCTCGGACGAAACCGTTTGCGTGGCGATAATTTCACTTCGCGTCCGACGAGTGATTAATCGGTGACCAAATCAATAAAAGTTGCACACTGGCGGTTTGTTAAGCAAAATGCCCCCACTCTGGGAAATGACGTATAAAAAAACTGCCGTTACAGACAGCCTGGCCACATGGCCGCCGAGAGATAACTATTTGAAGCCGTTAAAATTAAATTATTTTTTCATCGGGATTATCACGTTACTGCTGGCGTTAGCGCTATGGCCTAGCATTCCCTGGCGCAGTAGCCAGGATGTACAGCTCAGGCAGATCCTCTCACGCGGTGAGTTGCGTATCAGCACAGTCAACTCACCGCTGACTTATGCCGTGAGCAACGGATCCCCGACAGGTCTGGACTATGAACTGGCAAAACGGTTCGCCGATTACCTCGGCGTCAAGCTGGTGGTCTCGTCACGCAAGAATCTTGACGAGTTGTTTGACGATCTGGGCGGTGACGATGCCGACCTGCTGGCTGCCGGGCTGATCTACAACCACGAGCGTCTGGAACGCTTTCGTGCCGGCCCAACCTACTATTCCATTTCACAACAGATGGTGTACCGCCTCGGTTCACCCCGCCCAAAAACACTGGATAAACTGCAAGGCCGCCTCGTCGTCACATCCGGTTCCGCCCACGCCGCGACACTGCGCGATCTAAAAGCAGAGAAATACCCGCAGCTAAGCTGGGAATCGGCTTCCGATCAGAGCACGCAGGAATTACTGAAGCAGGTTGCCGACGGCAAACTGGACTATACGCTGGGTGATTCGGTCACCATCGGTCTGATGCAGCGAATTCATCCGCAGCTTGCCGTCGCCTTCGATCTCAGCGATGAAGAGCCGGTTACCTGGTATATGCGCCGTTCACACGATGACAGCCTGTCCGCCGCGCTGCTGGATTTCTTCAGCCAGATTGTCGAAGACGGTACGCTCGCGCGTCTGGAGGAGAAGTATCTCGGTCACGTTGGCGAATTTGACTATGTCGATACCACCACGTTCCTGAGCGCGATTGATGAAACGCTGCCGGATCTGCGCCCGCTGTTTGAAAAATACGCCACCGATATCGACTGGAAGCTGCTGGCCGCTATCTCCTATCAGGAGTCACACTGGAACCCGCTGGCGACTTCTCCTACCGGCGTGCGCGGGCTGATGATGCTCACACGCAACACGGCAGAAAGCCTGAACGTCACCGATCGAGTCGACCCAGAGCAAAGTATTCGCGGCGGTGCGCAATATATGTCGCACATGATGCAGAAAATGCCGGACACCATCCCGGAAGATGAAAAAATCTGGTTTGCGCTGGCGTCTTACAATATGGGATACGCCCATCTGCTTGATGCGCGTAAATTGACCGAAAAACAGAAGGGTAACCCCGACAGCTGGGTCGATGTGAAGATGCGCCTGCCGATGCTGAGCCAGAAGCGCTATTACACTCAAACCACCTACGGCTACGCGCGCGGACATGAAGCCTATAACTACGTGGAAAACATTCGGCGTTATATGGTGAGCCTAGAAGGTTATCTGATAGAAAAAGAAGCCAAAGTGCAGCAACAAACCCAGATCGCACAAGGCTATCCGGCCGTGCCTCTCAGCAAGGTACCGGAATAAAAGAACCGAAATAGATCCGTATGGAAGGAAAAATGCCTCGCTACTCCTGCGCGGCGTTTTTCTCGCTTTTTTCTGCGGCACGACGGGCTTTATGCTGTTCACGACGTAGGCGAAAGAACGTGCTGAGCGTTGCAGAGCATTCATCAGCCAGAATGCCGGGTTCAATCACGATCTGATGATTCATGCCGGGATGGCGCAGAATATCCACCAGCGACCCCGCGGCCCCCGTTTTCTCATCTGACGCACCGTAAACCAAACGGCCAATACGGCTGTGTATCATCGCGCCCGCACACATGATGCACGGCTCCAGCGTGACATACAGCGTCGTCTCCAGCAGGCGATAGTTTTGCAACACCAGCCCTCCCTGCCGCAACGCCATGATCTCAGCGTGCGCGGTAGGATCGTGATGCCCAATCGGCCGATTCCACCCTTCGCCGATGGCTTCGTTATCCAGCACCAGCACCGCACCAACCGGCACTTCGCCTTCATCCTGAGCACGCTGAGCCAGCGTTAATGCATGACGCATCCAGTATTCATCGTTACGCAGGCTAACCACGTTTCCTCACTCGAACATTCATATTTTGGCGGCGCATTATACCTATATGAAGAGATGAAAAAATCAGATGAAGGAATGAAAAAATCATTCCAGCTGTTGCAGGCTACCTTCGGGGGTGACTCGCCAGCGATGTTCGCAAAAATAGAGTAGTGGATTGTCCTGTTTGCTGTCGCTGTAACCGCTGTAGAGCTTGAGCGGCGCGCCAAGACGCTGCTCCATCTGCGCCACTTTTTCATGTCCGAGACAACGCAACGTTAATACCCAACCGCCGTAGCGGCGTGTAATCTGGCTTCCCATCAGGCGAACGCCGGGTAGAAAAGGCGAATCATGATAGACCTGTTCCACCAGCCGCTGCGGCGATCCGGTCACCAGCCAGACCTGTGCTTCGCTGTCTTCAAGATAGGTTTTCAGCCGCTGCTGAACCTGCGGAAACGGAATGACATCATGACGAAACGCGCCGACAAACTGCTTTTCCAGTTGAACCAACTCGTCTTCATCACGCCCAAACGTAATCGCCCACAGCAGCCAGCTCATCGGCCACCGGGTCGCGCGACCACGAATCAGTAGCCCCAGCCCGATAATCGGTAATAGCGGGACAACCAGAACGAGATTTAACGGCAACCGACGAAGTAAAAAACGCAAAAAGCTGCCAAACATGTCCTGCTGATGCAACGTGCCATCCAGATCAAAAAAAACAATGCGTTGCTCTCGCTTATCACTCAAAACGTGTCCCCCGACTTACACCAAGAAAATCTTATCCACCAATCAGCGCCTCACGCAGATAACCGTTGTGCTGTTTCAGGCGCTCACGCGCCGCTGCAACATCAATATTAGCCAGAAGCATCAGAATCGCAGGCTTAACTTCATTATCTGCCTGTACCAGCGCCTGCCGCGCCTTTTCCCGCTCGGCATCCGTAGCTTCAACCACAATGCGGCAAGCCCGGTCCAACAGCTTCACGTTGGTTGCCTTCACATCGACCATCAAATTCTGGTACACCTTTCCCAGCTTAACCATTGCGCCGGTAGAAATCATATTCAGGACGAGTTTTTGCGCCGTTCCTGACTTCAACCGCGTCGACCCCGTTAATGCTTCCGGGCCAACCACCGGAGAAATCGCTACCTGCGCTTCTTGCGCGATGGGTGAATGCGGATTACAGGAGATCGCCGCCGTCCGGCAGCCAACGTCACGCGCATAGCGCAAGGCACCAATCACATACGGCGTCCGGCCTGATGCCGCAAGGCCGACAACCATATCCGCAGCGGTTAAGTTCAGCGCTTTTAAGTCAGCCTCACCGAGTGTAGGATCGTCTTCTGCACCTTCAACCGCCTTCAGCAGTGCACCCGGCCCACCAGCAATCAGGCCGATAACCAGCCCGTGTGGCACGCCAAACGTTGGCGGACACTCCGAAGCATCCAGTACGCCCAAACGACCGCTAGTTCCTGCTCCCAGATAGATTAGCCGACCACCCTCCTGCAACGAGGCCGTCGCCAGATCGACAGCCTCGGCAATCGCAGGTAAAACCTGCGCAATGGCTTCAGGCACTTTCCGATCTTCCTGATTAAACGCGTGCATCATCTCCAGCGTAGAGAACTGATCCAACGCCATCGTCGCCGGATTCCGAGTTTCGGAAACCAGCTTCCCTAAATTAAGGTTCTCTCCATCCGTCACATCTGAACGCATTCTGCTACCCCATGCTTTGTGCCAGCGCTTTCTACACGCCTATGACAAACAACCATTTTCACCACTATACTGCTTTTGAGACCTATGAAAGTACGCTATTCTGCATCAAATTCACCCTCCACATGCATCTCGCAAGGTAAACAGAGAAACCTCAGTGCGACTCTCCGGGTTCAGGCTCTCCAGTTACACGCTTTTCTTTATTAGCTGTCTGCTGTTTCTGCTGGCGGGTTCCCTACGTGCGGACTGGGATTTTATTACCATTAATCAGCGAACCGAGCAGCTTTATGGCCCGGCAACGCCCGATGCTCGCCGCCGAATAGATGAATGGCAGACGCTGTTGGTCAATTCCCGCAATAAAGAGGAAAAGGCGCTGCTGAGCAGCGTGAACCAATTTTTCAATGACCGTATGCTGTTTCGCGATGATATTGTCGTCTGGAATCAGGAAGATTACTGGGCTACGCCGATTGAAGCACTGCGTAAAGGTGCGGGGGACTGCGAAGATTATGCGCTTGCCAAGTATTTTACGCTGCGCCATTTAGGCGTCTCAGCGGACAAATTACGCATTACCTACGTTAAAGCCCTGCGCCTGAATAAAGCGCACATGGTGCTGACCTATTATCCCACGCCAACCTCGATTCCACTGGTGTTGGACAATCTGACCGACAAGATCCAACCGGCGACAGAGCGCAATGATTTAGTTCCGGTGTACGCCTTTAATGGCGGTGGTCTCTGGCTGCCGGGTGCCAGCGGCAGCAACAAACGCGTCAGTGACAGTAAACGACTTTCACGCTGGCAGGATGTATTAACCAAAATGCGTGCCGAAGGGTTTTCAATTGAGGAGTAAGGGTAGGCTATGTCTCTATACAAACAATTACTGATAGCCATCTGCCTGTTTGTGCTAATTATTTTCAGCGGGAGTTTTTTCGTCAGCCTGGAAAATTCGCGTGAACAGTACAATAACCAGCTTCACTCTCACGCGCAGGATGCCGCTACCGCGCTGGGCCTTTCCCTGACGCCGAATATCGATGATCCGGCAATGGTAGAGCTGATGGTCAGCTCGATTTTCGACAGCGGCTATTTTTCCAGTATTCGCGTGCGGGATTTAAAAACCAGCAATGTCACGCTGGAACGCACCGCGTCACCAGATATCCCTGATGTACCACGCTGGTTTGTTCAGTTAGTGGACCTGCAACCCGGCGCGGGCGAAGCCATCGTGATGCGCGGCTGGGAACAGGCGGCAAAAGTTGAAGTCGTCAGCCATCCAATGTTCGCGGTGACGCGACTGTGGCGCAGCAGTACGGCCTCTTTCCTGTGGCTACTCGGCTGCGGCACTCTGGGCGTGCTCCTCGGCGCGCTGTTCCTGCGCCGTCAGCTACGTCCGCTTGATTATATTGTCGATCAGTCGCTGGCAATTACCCGTCGTGAGTTCCTTAGCCAGCCAGATTTACCCAATACGCCAGAATTCCGCCGCGTCGCGCAGGCGATGAACCTGATGGTTAGCAAGCTCAAAACGCTGTTTGAAGAGGAAGCAGAGCGGAGCGAGCGCTTACGTCAGGACGCCTATCAGGATCCTCAAACCGGATTGAATAACCGTCGCGCGTTTGACATGCAGTTCAACGACAAACTGGCCGACGAAGAAACCGCCCCAGGCTTCCTTATTATGATTCGCGTTCAGGATCTGGCGGGGATGAACCAACGGCTGGGCGGCCAGCGCACCGATGCACTATTAGCTTCCGTCGGGCATATACTGCGCAAAATGCAAAAACAGCATACCAATGCGGAGAGCCTTCTGGCACGTATCCGCGGAGGGGAGTTTGCGCTGTTCTGCCCAGGGTTGGTCGATAAAGAAGCCTATGCGCTGATTGGCGAACTGACGCGCAACATCGAAACCTTGCATCTAACAGGCGAAACCGACGTCTCCCCTGTCGCCCAATTCGGCATGGTGCCTTTCCGCCCCGGCGACACCGCGCAGTCCCTGTTTATTCAAGGCGATCAGGCGCTCACGCGGGCCGAAAGCAATACCGATACCACCGCGCCTCATGAGATTCCGTCCGTCAGTACCGAACAGGTCGAAACCGATCGCCATATGTGGTTTAACCTGCTCGATCCCATTTTGGAACAGGAACGCTTGCAGCTTTTCCTGCAACCGGTCGTCGCGTGTGACGATCCCAGTCAGGTACTGCATCACAAGGTGTTAGCCCGTATTCAGGATGAGCAAGGAAACAGCATCGCGGCAGGCCGCTTCCTGCCGTGGATCCAACGCTTTGGCTGGGATACCCGTCTGGATCAAACCATGCTGCGTGAAGTGCTGGACTATCTCCGCCAGCACGACGGTAATCTGGCACTGAGCCTGTCCGGCACCACGGTTCTGAATCTTCATCTACTTGCCGATCTGCTTGCCCCGTTGAAGCATCAGCCTGATGTCGCCAGACGACTGATTCTGGAGCTGGATGAGAACCAATTGCCAGACAGCGCCCAACTGGAAGCCTTAATCAAGCTGCTGAATGAGCATGGCTGTGCTCTGGGGCTACAGCACTTTGGCGGGCGCTTTAATATGATCGGCAACCTGTCGCAATGGGGGCTGGCTTACCTGAAAGTCGACGGCAGCTACATCCGCAATATCGATCAGGAAGACGATAAGCAAATGTTTATCGAAGCACTGTATCGCGCGACCAACAGTATTGCCCTGCCGCTTATTGCCGAACGTGTTGAAACCGCAGGTGAGCTGAAAGTACTTCAGGAGATGGGATTACAGGGCGCGATGGGACGGTTGCTGGGTGAACCAGCGCCGGCGATCAGAATCTGATGCCACATCATTTTGGCTAACAGCGTTTAACGACCCCGGCTTCTCACTACGGTATTGAGAAGCCGGAAACGGCTGAACGGGACGTTAAGGGATGATTTCTTCTTCAAAGCGCTATGTCTTTAAAACAGTTAGCCTTTAAAACACAAGCCGTTAAAACAGTAAGTCTTTAACACATTGACTATTCTTCAAAACATAGTCTCTTCGTCGTCGCCAATCAGCTTGTTCAATCCGCCATTCAGGGCTTCACGCGCCTGCGCACGGTTGATCAACTTCAGCTGTGCCGCCTGAGGGAAATCGGTAATGCTGACCACGCCTTTCTGAATCAAAACCTGAATTAAATCCTCCAGCACGCGCACCATTTCCAGATCGCTTTGCCGCAGCTGTTGGAGACTGGACATCGCTGCCTGATGACTGCGGAACCAGGCCTGCGCCTCACGCGAATCATCGGACAGTTCGCCGTTCATTTCAGGAAAAGGACTCTTTTCTACCTTCATCAGGTGGCCATCACTGTCGCGCTGGATATAAAACATGTTCGGAGACCTTTTAAGTTTTTGATAAAAAAGGGAGCCGGGCAAGCTCCCCCTTTTCGTCAGCTAGACGGTTCTGGCTTGCTGACCAGACTTTCAAGCGACGGCAATGCACCGTTATAGTGTTCCAACGTAATCGACACTGCAACCGTTCCGCCTTTATCCGCCGTAAAGTTCCCCGCGGTGCTCACTTCAATCGTCGGTGAACCATGATTATCGGTGATGCGAATATAACGGCTGATATCGGTGCCTTCCTCCAGTTCGCCAACCAGATCGCTTAAATCAATCCGGTCACCTTCTTTGGCATTGAAGTCTTTGATCACATCGTTGCCGATGTCACCAGCCTGCCACTTAAAGGTATCCGCACCCGCCCCGCCGATGAGCGTATCGCCCCCCGCGCCGCCAATCAGGATGTCGTCTCCGCTGCCGCCGTAGAGCAGGTCATTTCCCGCCCCACCGTAGAGGGTGTCATTTCCTCCCTGACCGAAGAGGATATCATCCCCTGCGCCGCCATTGAGTATGTCATTCCCCCCTTTCGACGACGACAGATCAAACTCTGAACTGTGCGCAGCAATATAGTTATGCATGTCTTTCGTCGTCGGGACGCCCGTTTGCATGCCTAATTGTTTGCCGATGTAGTTCTGTAAAGCCGCAATGCCGTTACCGTCGATATTAGGGAACGACACGACATCGCCAAACAGCACATCATCATTATACGTGCCGGACATCGTGTCATTGCCCGCCGCACCGACACTCAGCCCATACTGTTCAGCACCTTCCGCCGAATAGCCGGTCGCCGTATCGTGGTTGCCCATTTCTGTCGATGTCGCCTGCGCCACGACATTCAATTTACCCGCATCAGCCGGCACCTCAAGCGTGATTTTCCCGGCTAACGTCAGGGCGTTGTGCGCATTTTGAATCAGGTACGAACCATCAGCACCGACGGTATATTTCACGTTATTAATCTGGTCGGTCAGCACCGTTCCCGTTGGGATCCCCGTCAACCTAATCCCTGACAGCGTTTCGCTACCGTCGCGGTCGGTCAATGCCGCGGAAACATCGAGCGTATAAGTCTGTTTTCCCGCCTGACCGGGGACTTTTTCCACCGTCGCGCTATTGGTTCCGGGGGTATACGTCGATCCATCGCTGTAGATCACGCCTTCAATATTGTTGCTAACCTGCCTCGTAAACGAGCCTGACTTGCCACTGCTATCGGTATAATTAACCTTCAGCCCATCCAGCGTGTTGACCGACGTATTCGCATTGTTGTTGGTGCTATAGGTCGCGTTATAGGTATAGCCCGTTTCCTTGATAACGAAAACGTAGTCAGAATGCGCGTTGCTGCCGTTATTGGTGCGGTTACCGTTGAATGAATCCAGATCGCGGTGATCCTTACGATCGGCCGCCCAGTCGCTCTGACGATAAAAATAGCCGCTGTTGGAGTGCACAACGAAGATATCGCTGTAATTGCCATCCCCGCTGGTATTGCCCTGACTGTAGTACGCCACCTTCCCGTTGCCGACTACGGTAGGGACCGAATCCCCCTCGGTCAGCCAGACGCGAACGCCGTTACCCACCGCGACAATTTTTCCGTTCTGCACGTCAAAGCCACCGTTCGCGCTTCCCCCATTCACCTTAATGACTTCCGCAGAAGCTTGCGTCGTGGTCACGCTGGAGGTGCTCAGGCTCACAACTGGCGCATCGGCGACTGGCGTAATACCAATGTGCAGCGCGGCTTTATCGCCCGTGTTCCCTGCGCTATCGACAGGTCGGTAAGCAATGTCCCCCAGCGCGGCGCCAGAGACATTACTCGCTGGCGTAAAGCGTAGATCGGTGGTGCCAGCCGTAAAGGATTGTCCAGCGGTGACCGCTTTCCAACTCCCGTTATCATTAAAATAGAGCGTGCCAGCGGCAGCAGGCGGCAGAGACGAAATCACGATGCTGGTGGTATCGCTCGATACACCCAGATCGCTCCAGCCAATGTGCAACGGCGTGTCTTCCGTACCAGACACCGTGTTGTTGTGTGCGGCTGGCGGCGTAACATCCATGATAGCCTGACTGTTATCATGCGCTTGATTACCTGCCGCATCGGTTGCCGTCGCCCCAGCAGTAATCTTGCCTTCCGCTAACGTACTCAGATCGACATTCGTCTGCCATTTTCCGTTCGTCACGGGCACGTCATGCAGCGTAACCGACTTACCATTCACATCGGTAAAGACCAGATCGACCTTCTTCTCGTTGCTGGTGCCGCTGACCTGAGTGTTTTTCGACTCACTCTGGCTGACATAGCCATCGTTACCCGCGAAATTCGTAATATCAATTTCTGGTGCGGTCGTATCCACGCTGTATGCATGATGGGTATTCGCCGTAGTGGCATTCCCGGCGGTATCACGCGTGGTCACGCTGGCGCTAATGTCACTGTTAGCCGCCAGTACCGCACCGGGAACATTCACACTCCAGGTTTTACCATCCGTATTGACGGTGGTCTGGTAGGTCTCGGTGCCAATTTTTACCGTAACGCTATCGCCCGCCCTAACCTCATTACCGACTTTTCCGGTAACAGGGATCGTTTGTCTGGATTCATTAGCGTTAATGACGTTATCGGACGTGACATTGTCGATAGAGATCGACGCAACCGGTGCAACTGTATCCACGCCGTAAGTGTGGCTGGTGTTCGCGGTGGTGGCGTTACCTGCCGTATCGCGCGTCGTGACCGTCGCACTCACATCGCCATTCGCCGCCAGCACCGACCCCGGAACGTTGACGCTCCAGGTCTTGCCGTCAGTATTGATCGTCGTCTGGTAGGTCTCGGTACCGACTTTCACGGTAACCGCATCACCGGCTTTGACTTCATTGCCCACCTTGCCAGTGACCGCAATCGTCTGGCCGGATTCGCTGGCGTTAATCACGTTATCTGACGTGACATTGTCGATAGCAATCGAGGCTACTGGTGCAACGGTGTCCACACCGTAAGTGTGGCTGGTATTCGCGGTGGTGACATTGCCTGCTGGATCGCGTGTGGTGACTGTCGCACTCACATCACTATTCGCGGCCAGCACGGATCCCGGAATATTCACGCTCCAGGTTTTACCGTCGGTATTCACCGTCGTCTGATAGGTTTCCGTACCGACTTTGACAGTGATCGCGTCGCCCGCTTTGACTTCATTGCCCACCTTGCCAGTGACAGCAATGGTCTGACCGGACTCGGTCGCGTTAATCACGTTATCGTTGGTGACATTATCAATAGCAATCGACGCCACAGGTGCAACGGTATCCACGCCGTAAGTGTGCGAGGTATTGGCCGTGGTGACATTGCCCGCTGGATCGCGAGTAGTGACCGTCGCACTCACATTACCGTTTGCTGCCAGCACCGCACCCGGAACATTCACGCTCCAGGTTTTGCCATCGGTATTCACCGTGGTCTGGTAGGTTTCGGTGCCGACTTTGACGGTAACGCTATCGCCCGCTTTGACTTCATTGCCCACCTTGCCAGTGACCGCAATCGTCTGACCGGATTCGCTGGCGTTAATCACGTTATCGCTGGTGACATTATCAATAGAGATGGACGCCACCGGCGCGACGGTGTCCACACCGTAAGTGTGACTGGTATTAGCGGTGGTGACATTGCCGGCGGTATCGCGCGTGGTCACCGTCGCACTCACATCGCCATTCGCGGCCAGCACCGAACCGGGAACATTGACACTCCAGGTTTTGCCATCGGTATTCACCGTCGTCTGGTACGTTTCCGTGCCGACTTTCACGGTAACCGCATCGCCCGCTTTGACTTCATTGCCCACCTTACCGGTGACCGCAATGGTCTGACCCGATTCGGCCGCATTAATCACATTATCGCTGGTGACATTGTCGATAGAGATCGACGCCACTGGCGCAACGGTATCCACACCATAAGTGTGATTGGTATTGGCAGTGGTGACGTTCCCTGCGGTATCGCGTGTGGTCACCGTGGCACTCACATCACCATTCGCTGCCAGCACGGCTCCCGGAACATTCACGCTCCAAGTTTTACCGTCGGTATTCACCGTGGTCTGGTACGTTTCGGTACCGACTTTAACCGTAACCGCATCACCCGCTTTCACTTCATTACCAACCTGACCGGTCACGGCAATCGTCTGACCCGATTCGCTGGCGTTAATCACGTTATCGTTGGTGACATTATCAATAGAGATCGACGCCACAGGTGCAACGGTATCCACGCCGTAAGTGTGCGAGGTATTGGCCGTGGTGACATTGCCCGCTGGATCGCGTGTCGTGACAGTGGCACTCACATCGCTATTGGCTGCCAGAATCGAACCGGGAACATTGACGCTCCAGGTTTTGCCATCGGTGTTTACCGTGGTCTGATAGGTCTCGGTGCCAACAGTAACGGTGATGGCATCACCCGCTTTCACTTCGTTGCCAACCTGACCGGTGACCGCAATCGTCTGTCCGGATTCGGTCGCATTGATCACGTTATCGGACGTGACGTTATCGATAGAAATCGACGCGACCGGCGCAACCGTATCCACGCCGTATGTGTGATTAGTATTCGCGGTGGTGGCGTTACCCGCAGTATCGCGTGTCGTGACAGTGGCGCTCACATCGCCATTGGCGGCCAGCACCGATCCCGGAACATTGACGCTCCAGGTTTTGCCATCGGTATTCACGGTGGTCTGGTAGGTCTCGGTACCGACTTTGACGGTAATGGCGTCGCCCGCGTTGACTTCATTACCGACCTGACCGGTCACCGCAATGGTCTGACCGGATTCGCTGGCGTTAATCACGTTATCGTTGGTGACATTATCAATAGAGATCGACGCCACACGTGCAACGGTATCGACACCGTAAGTGTGACTAGTGTTCGCAGTCGTGACATTGCCTGCGGTATCGCGCGTGGTGACCGTGGCGCTCACATCACCGTTTGCTGCCAGCACCGATCCCGGAACATTCACGCTCCAGGTTTTACCGTCGGTATTCACCGTCGTCTGATAGGTCTCGGTACCGACGGTAACGGTAACCGCATCACCCGCTTTCACTTCATTACCAACCTGACCGGTCACGGCAATCGTCTGACCCGATTCGCTGGCGTTAATCACGTTATCGTTGGTGACATTATCAATAGAGATCGACGCGACCGGCGCAACCGTATCCACGCCGTATGTGTGATTAGTATTCGCGGTGGTGGCGTTACCCGCAGTATCGCGTGTCGTGACAGTGGCACTCACATCACCATTGGTAGCCAGCACGGATCCAGGAACATTGACACTCCAGGTCTTGCCATCGGTATTGACGGTGGTCTGGTAGGTCTCGGTACCGACGGTAACGGTAACCACATCACCCGCTTTCACTTCATTACCAACCTGACCGGTCACGGCAATCGTCTGACCCGATTCGCTGGCGTTAATCACGTTATCGTTGGTGACATCATCAATAGAGATCGACGCTACTGGCGCAACGGTGTCCACACCGTAAGCGTGGCTGGTATTGGCGATGGTGACATTGCCTGCCGTATCACGTGTGGTGACTGAAGCAGAGACATCACCGTTAACAGCAAGTACAGATCCCGGAACGTTCACGCTCCAGGTTTTGCCATCCGCATTGACCGTCGTCTGATAGGTCTCTGTGCCGACGGTAACGGTAACCGCATCGCCCGCGTTGACTTCATTACCGACCTGACCGGTCACCGCAATCGTCTGACCGGACTCGGTCGCATTAATCACATTATCGCTGGTGACATTGTCGATAGAGATCGACGCCACAGGCGCAACCGTATCGACACCGTAAGTGTGACTGGTGTTCGCAGTAGTGACATTGCCTGCCGTATCGCGGGTGGTGACAGTGGCACTCACATCGCTATTGGCTGCCAGAATCGAACCGGGAACATTGACGCTCCAGGTTTTGCCATCGGTATTCACGGTGGTCTGGTACGTGTCCGTGCCGACGGTAACCGTAACCGCATCACCCGCTTTCACTTCATTACCAACTTTCCCCGTCACCGCTATCGTCTGACCGGATTCGGTAGCATTGATGACATTGTCAGCGGTGACGTTATCGATAGTAATCGATGCGGTTGGCGCAACGGTGTCCACACCGTAAGTGTGGCTGGTGTTCGCAGTAGTGACGTTACCTGCCGTATCACGTGTCGTGACCGTGGCACTCACATCGCCATTCGCTGCCAGCACCGCCCCCGGTACGTTGACGTTCCAGGTCTTGCCATCGGTATTCACCGTGGTCTGGTACGTCTCGGTGCCGACGGTAACCGTAACCGCATCGCCAGCTTTAACGTCGTTATCGACTTTACCCGTCACGGCTATCGTCTGGCCGGACTCGGTCGCATTAATCACATTATCGCTGGTGACATTGTCGATAGAAATCGACGCCACAGGCGCAACCGTATCGACGCCGTAAGCGTGGCTGGTATTGGCGGTGGTGACATTGCCTGCGGTATCGCGTGTCGTGACCGTGGCACTCACATCACCATTGGTAGCCAGCACGGATCCAGGAACATTGACACTCCAGGTCTTGCCATCGGTATTGACGGTGGTCTGGTAGGTCTCGGTACCGACGGTAACGGTAACCGCATCGCCCGCTTTCACGTCGTTATCGACTTTACCCGTCACGGCAATCGTCTGACCCGATTCGCTGGCGTTAATCACGTTATCGTTGGTGACATTATCAATAGCAATCGACGCCACCGGCGCGACGGTATCGACGCCGTAAGTGTGGCTGGTATTCGCGGTGGTGACATTGCCTGCCGTATCACGTGTCGTGACCGTGGCACTCACATCACCGTTTGCTGCCAGCACCGACCCCGGTACGTTGACGTTCCAGGTCTTGCCATCGGTATTCACCGTGGTCTGGTACGTCTCGGTGCCGACGGTAACCGTAACCGCATCGCCAGCTTTAACGTCGTTATCGACTTTACCCGTCACGGCTATCGTCTGGCCGGACTCGGTCGCATTAATCACATTATCGCTGGTGACATTGTCGATAGAGATCGACGCCACAGGCGCAACCGTATCGACGCCGTAAGCGTGGCTGGTATTGGCGGTGGTGACATTGCCTGCGGTATCGCGTGTCGTGACCGTGGCACTCACATCACCATTGGTAGCCAGCACGGATCCAGGAACATTGACACTCCAGGTCTTGCCATCGGTATTGACGGTGGTCTGGTAGGTCTCGGTACCGACGGTAACGGTAACCGCATCACCCGCTTTCACTTCATTACCAACCTGACCGGTCACGGCAATCGTCTGACCCGATTCGCTGGCGTTAATCACGTTATCGTTGGTGACATCATCAATAGAGATCGACGCTACTGGCGCAACGGTGTCCACACCGTAAGCGTGGCTGGTATTGGCGATGGTGACATTGCCTGCCGTATCACGTGTGGTGACTGAAGCAGAGACATCACCGTTAACAGCAAGTACAGATCCCGGAACGTTCACGCTCCAGGTTTTGCCATCCGCATTGACCGTCGTCTGATAGGTCTCTGTGCCGACGGTAACGGTAACCGCATCGCCCGCGTTGACTTCATTACCGACCTGACCGGTCACCGCAATCGTCTGACCGGACTCGGTCGCATTAATCACATTATCGCTGGTGACATTGTCGATAGAGATCGACGCCACAGGCGCAACCGTATCGACACCGTAAGTGTGACTGGTGTTCGCAGTAGTGACATTGCCTGCCGTATCGCGGGTGGTGACAGTGGCACTCACATCGCTATTGGCTGCCAGAATCGAACCGGGAACATTGACGCTCCAGGTTTTGCCATCGGTATTCACGGTGGTCTGGTACGTGTCCGTGCCGACGGTAACCGTAACCGCATCACCCGCTTTCACTTCATTACCAACTTTCCCCGTCACCGCTATCGTCTGACCGGATTCGGTCGCATTGATGACATTGTCAGCGGTGACGTTATCGATAGTAATCGATGCGGTTGGCGCAACGGTGTCCACACCGTAAGTGTGGCTGGTGTTCGCAGTAGTGACGTTACCTGCCGTATCACGTGTCGTGACCGTGGCACTCACATCGCCATTCGCGGCCAGCACCGCCCCCGGAACGTTCACGTTCCAGGTCTTGCCGTCGGTGTTTACCGTGGTCTGATAGGTCTCGGTGCCAACAGTAACGGTGATGGCATCGCCCGCTTTGACTTCATTACCGACCTGACCGGTCACGGCAATGGTCTGACCCGATTCGCTGGCGTTAATCACGTTATCGTTGGTGACATTATCAATAGAGATCGACGCCACAGGTGCAACGGTATCCACGCCGTAAGTGTGCGAGGTATTGGCGGTGGTGACGTTACCTGCCGTATCGCGCGTCGTCACCGTCGCACTCACATCACCATTGGCTGCCAGCACAGATCCCGGAACATTCACGCTCCAGGTCTTGCCATCGGTATTCACCGTCGTCTGGTAGGTTTCAGTACCGACTTTGACGGTAACTGCATCGCCCGCTTTGACTTCATTGCCAACCTGACCGGTGACGGCAATCGTCTGACCGGATTCGGTCGCATTGATCACGTTATCGGACGTGACGTTATCGATAGAAATCGACGCGACCGGCGCAACCGTATCCACGCCGTATGTGTGATTAGTATTCGCGGTGGTGGCGTTACCCGCAGTATCACGTGTGGTGACTGCCGCACTCACATCACCATTCGCTGCCAGCACGGATCCCGGAACGTTGACGCTCCAGGTTTTGCCATCGGTATTGACCGTGGTCTGGTAGGTCTCGGTACCGACGGTAACGGTAACCGCATCACCCGCTTTCACTTCATTACCAACCTGACCGGTCACGGCAATCGTCTGACCCGATTCGCTGGCGTTAATCACGTTATCGTTGGTGACATTATCAATAGAAATTGAGGCAACAGGGGGCAAAGTATCGACCGTTACCGCTTCACTTCCACCCGTGCCAGGAATGCCCGCAGCATTGGTGTAGCTGCCGTCAGGAATGCTGAGACGGACTTCTCCCTCAAAATTGGCGGCTGGCGTCAATGTCGCCGTCCAGCGAGTCGGATCGTTAGGATCCTGTACCAGATTCGTTATTGAGCCATTTGTTACGGTGATATCACTGAGGTCAAAACCAATAATCGGTTTTGTGAAGACGAAACTTACTGTGCCATCACTGTTTATGACAATGGTGACAGAAGGCGGAGTGGTATCGGTGGTATCCGTTGCCGCAGCCAGCAACGTGGATGAATCTACGCCATCCAGAACGGACGAGGCCCGGTCAGTAAACGATAGGCCCGCGGTATCATAACCAATCGGGGTCGTAACGACCTCGGCTGTCAAATTCAGAACTACCGTTGGATTGAAATGCCCACCGCCGCCGTCACCCGCTTCTCCGGTGTCGTCATTACCTGCGGCAGTCGCTTCTAATACTTGTGTTGGGTCGGTGCCCTGAGCGATGGCATCTTGTATAGCAGCGACATCATCGGCGACATCCGCACTGGCCTGAGAGGACGCGTTGCTAACATCGCTCCAGCGGCTATCACGCCCCAAATCCAATGTTTTGCCATCCGGTAATGTGATTGAAACCGCGCCATTAGCGCCGGTTACCACTTCTTCACCGCTGTAAACCCGATCGCCAGCAACTAGCAGTCTCTGGCTTCCATCAAGCGCGACGATAAATGCTTGTCCAATAACGAACTTAATGACACCAATCACACCATTCAAAATACTTTCTCCTTGATATCTATAATTATTTTTATAATGCGGCGATATTGCGGCTATAGATTTTTGCTATCATCCTGATAAGGTTGATTTGCTGTGTGTCTTCCTGACATTTTATGAAAAAAAGCGTTACGATAGTGCTGTCGTTATGCGTCAAACGCTTGACTCAATGACCGATATAATAAAAAATTCGGAATATTCTTTCCAGAACTTTACTCATTTAGAGTAAGCCTTATTTTTACCGCATTAAGGCACTTCAGGAATGAAATTAACATATTGATATAAAAGAAATAAAACCAAGTCAATTCGTTAAGCGTTTATATAACACTCAAGCACTTTAATAGGAATAATCACAAATAAAGTTTTTGTGAAGGAAAACTGCTGATGATGCGTAGATACCATTTTGCTTTATTACCTTTTATTACCATTTTTTCCACAACGACGTATGCCGAGACGATTCAGGAAGCAATAAAAAGCACGCTTTATACGCATCCTGAAGTAAGCGCCTCTATTAATAGTCGTTTTTCTGCCGAACATGATTTACGTGCGGCAAAAGGCGGATATCTCCCCTCCATCACGCTAAGTGCAGGCGTTGGACGCGAAGAGACCGATAGCCCTTCAACACGCGCCAGCACCAATAAGCGCGTTGAGCTCAGCCGCCAGGAATCGAGTATCAATCTAAGCCAGACGGTGTTTGATGGTTTCGCCACCTCCAGCGAAGTGGGCAGACAACGCGCTACGGTCAATTCACGCGCCTATAAGGTATTAAATACCAGTGAGGCGACGGCGTTAGATACCGTTCAGGTCTATCTCAGTGTGCTGCAACGTCAGGAATTTGTCCGTCTGGCGGAAGCCAACCTTGCAAGCCATGAGCGCATTTACGATCAAATCAGGCTTCGCAGCGAACAAGGCGTTGGGCGATTGGCCGACCTGGATCAGGCCGAAGCACGTCTTGCACAGGCCCGTAACAACGTGCTGACAGAAAAAACCAATCTGGACGATGCCAAAATCAACTACATGAGCATTGTGGGTAAAGTACCAGAGAATTTGGTGATGCCCAATGCGTCTGCGATCAAACTCCCCGCCTCGCTGGAAGACGCGCTGCGCATCATGCTGGCTAACAGCCCAGCGCTGAAATCCGCTGAGTCAGATATTGAAGCCACTCAGCAGCAATATGAGACGTCAAAATCAACGTTTTACCCACGCCTCAATGTTGAGCTCTCTCGCACGATGGATAACAACGTTGACGGGACGCGCGGTCAAAATAATGAGTGGCAGGCGATGCTGCGGATGCGCTACAACCTGTATGAAGGCGGTAGTAGCAAAGCCAACATGGAATCAAAAGCCTATCAGGTAAAAGAAGCACAGGATGTCCGAAATAATGCACTGCGCCTGCTGAGCGAAGAACTCAAGTTAGCCTGGTCAGCGTTAAATAACTCGCGTCAGCAGTTGCCGATTGCCGCTGAATATGCCGACCGTAGTATGAAAGTGCGTACCGCCTATCAGAAGCAATTTGGTCTGGGAGAAAGGACGTTGCTGGACCTGCTGGATAGCGAGAACGAGCTGTTCACCGCACAGCGCCGCCTAGTCGAGGTTCGCTTCACCGCCCTCTATACCGAATACCGGATCGCATCCCGTATGGGAGAGCTATTAAACCGTTTGGCTATCCCAGCGCCTGATGCCGGTACCAGCTTGACCAACGTCACCACCCAAGCAGAGTTGCCGAGCCTTAATTAATATATTTCATTGGTCAGACGGCGATAAATTATGCTTTATATGCGGGGAATTACGTTGCGTAAGGGAACGTTTAGTTAAATGAAGTTGCATTCAGTACAAGAGACAAAGGGTTCTGATAAATCAGTTAACCAGGAGTCTATCGTCCAAGAGCCTGTTGTTCACGAGTCGACTGTTGTTCATGAATCGACTGTTGTTCATGAATCGACTAGTGTTCATGAATCGACTATTGCCCATGAGCCGTCGATCGTTCATGAGCCTATCGTTAATGAAAATAGTGACCCTCGCAGCCGTCATGACGATCCCTTATTGGATAGCTTGCTGATCCTCTGCACCTTGCAGGGGAAATCCGTCAGTCGTACCACACTCACCGCGGGGCTCCCCTTAGCCAACCAGCGATTATCGGTAAAATTGCTCCCAAGAGCCGCTGCACGCGCGGGTTTGCAAGGGCGCATCCTCAAACGTTCTCTGAATAAAATTTCCGAGATGTCGCTCCCCGCGATGTTGCTGTTACGGGAAGGACGTGCGGCGATTCTGCTAGGCTGGAACGCTGATGGCAGCGCGCGTCTGATGCCCAGTGAAACAGAAGGCGGGGAAATTTCCGTTGAGCACAATACGCTGCAACAGAATTACCTCGGTCTGGTGATGTTTGCCCAACCTCGTCATCAGTTCGATCTGCAAAATCCGTCGCTGATCCCCCGAACAAAATCCTGGTTCAAAGATACGCTGAAGCTTTCGCGTTCGCTCTATCTCGATGCCATCCTCGCCAGTTTGCTGGTGAACATTATCGCGCTTGCCACGCCGCTGTTCGTGATGAATGTCTATGACCGCGTTGTGCCCAATCAGGCAACGGCGACACTCTGGGTGCTGGCTATCGGCGTGACTGGCGCTTTTGTTTTCGATTTGATACTCAAAACGCTGCGCGGCATTTGCCTCGATATGGCGGGCAAAAAAACCGACCTGATTATTTCTGCCACGTTATTTGAACGCATTACCGGCATGTCGATGAAGGCCCGACCACCGCGGGTTGGTAGCTTTGCACAGAATATTCATGAATTTCAGTCGCTCAGAGATTTCCTTTCTTCACTAACGCTGACGACATTGATCGATTTTCCTTTTACGCTGCTTCTGCTGCTGGTTATCGGCATCATCGGCGGCCCGCTGGTCTGGGTTTCCATACTGGCCTACCCTATCGCCCTGCTGGCGAGCTGGGCGATGCAAAAACCGCTGTCCGCCACCATTGAAAAAACGATGCACCTTGCCAGTGAACGGCAGGCTACGCTGATCGAAACCTTGAGCTGTCTGGATGCGATTAAGGTCAATAATGCGGAAAGTGAACGGCAGCACCAGTGGGAACAGACCATTGGCAGCCTGAGCAAGCTGGAAATGCGAGCCAAGGCACTGTCTTCACTGGCGGTAAACCTGACGCAGTGGTTCCAGCAATTTGCCGGCGTTGCCATGATTGTCGTCGGCGTCTATATGCTGATTAACGGCAAACTCAGTATGGGTGGGCTGATTGCCTGTTACATGCTGAACGGCAGAGCGCTCATGCCGTTGGGCCAGCTGTCTGGGCTGGTCAGCCGTTACCAGCAAGCGCGTTTGACGATGCAAACCACCGAACAGATGATGCAGTTACCGCAGGAGCGTAGCGATAACGAACGCCCGCTGAAGCGCGAGAGCATCCGGGGCGGTATCGAATTTCGCGATGTGACGTTTAATTACCCAGAACAAAAAACCAGTTCGCTGCAAGGCATCAGCCTGACCATCTCGCCCGGTGAAAAAGTGGGCGTCATTGGCCGTAGCGGCTCGGGAAAAAGCTCGCTGCAAAAACTGATCGTAAACCTCTATCAGCCTAATACCGGTAATATTCTGATCGACGGCGTCGATGCCCGTCAGCTGGATGTCAGCGATTTACGCCACAATATCGGCTATGTCCCTCAGGATATTCAGCTATTTAGTGGCTCGCTGCGCAATAACCTGATTAGCGGCGCACGCTATGTTGAAGACGAAGCCATGTTGCGAGCCGCAGAAATTTCAGGGGTGAACGAGTTTGCTCGTCTGCATCCCGATGGCTATAACCTTCAAGTTGGTGAACGTGGTCAACAACTCTCCGGCGGGCAGCGTCAGGCTGTCGCGATAGCCAGAGCGCTGCTGCTCGATCCGCCGATTCTGGTGTTGGATGAACCCACCAGTTCGATGGATAACACCAGCGAAGACCGACTAAAGCAAGCTCTGGCCCCTGTGATTGCAGAGAAAACGCTCTTGCTGGTCACCCATCGGGTTTCCATGCTGGCGCTGGTCGATCGTTTAGTGATTGTCGACAGAGGTAAAATTATTGCTGATGGGCCGAAAGCAATCGTGATGGATGCGTTGAAGAAGGGGCAGATCAATGCGTCTCGGTAAATATATCAAACGAATTAAACGGTATTTTGTCGGCGGAGATGAAGAGAGCCTGCAAACGATGCCAGAAGTGAGCCGGGCAATGGCCGAGGATTCGCCACGTTCTATTCGCTTCACGCTGTGGGCTATCGGTGCTTTTTTCCTGTTTTTCATCCTGTGGACCGGGCTCGCGAATATCGATGAAGTCACTCGCGGCGATGGTAAAGCCATCCCCTCTTCCCGGCTGCAAAAAATCCAAAACCTGGAAGGCGGCATTATCACGGAAGTGTTTATTCGTGAGGGACAAGTCGTCAATGCAGGCGATCCTTTGCTGCGCCTTGATGATACTCGCTTTGCCTCCAACGTCGGTGAAACCGAAGCCGATCGGCTTGCGCTGCTGTCGCGAATTGAACGCCTGAACGCCGAAGTCAGCGGTCAAGAGCTCGTGCTTTCCGAAGAAATCACGACGCAAGCACCTAAAATCGCAGCAGGAGAAAAAGAGCTTTATAACAGCCGCCGCCAGCAACTGCATAATGAGATATCCGGTCTGGAAGAGCAGTTGATCCAGCGCCAGCAGGAACTGCGGGATTTCTCAGCCAAGGAGATTCAGTTCCGCAACAGCCTTGGTCTGCTCCAGCAAGAAATTAAAATGTCAGAGCCGCTGATCGCGGAAGGCGCAATTTCTAAAGTGGAAGTTTTACGCTTGCGCCGTGCTGAAGTCGAAACCCGTGGCCAGCTTGATTCCATCAAACTGTCCATTCCGCGGGCGGAGTCTGCGATTAAAGAGGGCGAAAATAAAATAGAGGAAACGCGTAGTCGCTACAAAAGCGAGGCGTTATCTCAACTTAGTGAAGCACAAACCAGCCTAAACAAAATTGCAGCCACGGGTAAAGCGCTCGAAGATCGGGTAAACCGAACGCAGGTCGTCTCCCCTGTTCGCGGTATCGTGCAGCAGGTTCTGGTGAATACCATCGGGGGAGTGATTCAACCGGGTAGCGATCTGGTAGAAATTGTTCCACTGGATGACAAGCTGTTGGTCGAAGCTAAAATTCGCCCTCAGGATATTGCGTTTTTACACCCAGGTCAGGATGCCATCATAAAATTGACGGCCTACGACTACACCATCTATGGTGGCCTAAAAGGTCAGTTGGAACAAATCAGCCCGGACACCGTCACTGATAAAGAAGGGAACAGCTTTTATATTATTCGCTTACGGACTGATAAGAATTATTTAGGTTCAGCCGATAAACCACTTCTTATCATTCCAGGCATGGTGGCCTCTGTTGATATAATCACGGGTAAGAAAACTATCCTCAGCTATTTGTTAAAGCCGATTATCCGGGCAAAAGCAGAAGCACTACGAGAAAGATAATAAAAAAGGCGCTCGACAGAGCGCCTTTTTTATTTCATTTATCAATGCTCGTTCATGCTGTGATAAATCTGAGTCTGACTACGCCCCATGGCTTTAGCTTGGTACATGGCGGAATCGGCATTAATTGCCAGCGTCAGAGAATCGGAGCCATGTTCTGGATACAGCGCAATACCGATACTGCACGATATATCCAGTTTTTTCCCATTGATCTCAAATGGTTTGTTCAGTGCGTTGTGGATTTTATCTGCAACATAGAGTGTATTATCAATTTCCTTAATACCCTGAAGCAGAATAATAAACTCATCACCGCTACGGCGATATACCGTATCTGAATCTCGAACCGCACCACGCATACGTGCAGCCGCTTCTTTTAATAGCAAATCGCCAACAGCATGCCCAAACGAGTCGTTTATTTGTTTAAATTTATCGAGATCCAGGAACATCAGCGCGATCTTTCTACCCGTTTGTTTCGATAATAGAATCGCCTGCTCCATCTGCTCAGCAAACGTCAGGCCATTAGCTAGTGACGTTAATGAGTCATAGTGCGCCAGCTGCCGATAGTGTTCCTCGCTGCGCCGCAGCATATCAATGGCATGATATCGCTCTATGGCGATCGCAATCAGCTGTGCAGATTTCTCGATAGAGAAAATTTCCTCTTCAGTCGGGACATACACTTTACGGTGGTAAACGCTTAAAACACCTAATATTTCTTTGTTCTGACCAATGATAGGTTCAGACCAGCAGGAGCGCAGCCCAGCATATAATGCGAGCCCTTTATATAAAGACCAATGCGGATGCACGGAAATATCATCAGCGATTACGCGTTTTCCGGTATGGGCTGCTGTACCAAAAGAAGCCACACCATCGGCAATTTTCACGTTATGAATGGCATTTTTATAAAAACCTGGCAAGCTCGGCGCCGATCCAAGCGTCAAACATTTCTTTTCTTTATCAACGAGCAGTACAGAACAAACAATACGACCTGGGTTTTTTTCCTCAACGCTGAAAATTATCGCATCCAGGATATCCTTCAGAGGCGCGCCGCTTGATAACAGCTCCAACGCACGATTGTATGAATTATCATGATGTTCCTGCGATTTCCGCTCTGTAATATCTAGTTTAATGCCGACATACTGAGTCGTGTTACTCGCCTTATTATATATTTTAACGATATTGGCCTTTTCCCAATACAATTGCCCATCTTTACGCCGGTTAACGAACTCACCGCTCCAAACATTACCTTTATTTATGGTAGCCCACAGATCTTCATAGACGCTGGCGTTGGTCATGCCGGAGTTTAATATATTCGTTTTTTTGCCAATAACTTCATCCGGCATATAACCAGACATGGTAATAAACTGGCGATTGACGTAAATAATTTCACAATTTTCATCTGCGATCATAATTGAGGCAGGGCTATATTCCATCGCAAAAAAAGTCATGTTGAGGAAGTCTTGTTTTTTCTGCTCAGTTTTAAACTTTTGTTTAATTTTTCTATTTTTCACAGAAGAAAACAATAACAATAACAACAGTAGGGTTATTATAATTTCATACACAATAACACTCTCCTCAGGCCCGAGTGGTCCTGATCGTACAAATCACAACGCTGATGCGAAAAATCCCAGTAACAAGCCCCTACCCCGTAAATTTTCAGGATGGGTGCACTTCCGGAGAGCAGAAAGGATGAAAGAAAAAACGCTCCATGAAGCAGGAGTGTTTAGAAACATAACAACGTAAGCATAAAGCCCTCGCATATGGCTGTGCGCAGATAAAAACAACAAATTCAAAAGAGTATCTTAATTTAATAGTAGTAATTGTTCGGGTTATAAGCTTCTCTAATGGAATAAAAGAATATTCCTAAGGGTACATGGCGATATATTCTGAACATCAAATTTTTGTAAGCAAATCAATTATACCAATAAGTATCATTGTTTTAATCAATAAAATCTATCACAAAGTGATTTTTGATCGTTAACAGTAAACATTATATTTTTTTACCATTAAAAATCAAATAATTAAAAGAAAAAAATAAAATCATTAACGTAAGCGTCTGATTATATATGCCATAATTTGATGCAAAATCCGTTGTCCTTCTCCCTGTTGTTTTGTTGAAACAAAACACTCTCATAACAAATAAAAAAAAATTAAACAACAAAAATAAAACAAAATACAGCATTATACCTCGAGAATTAGCAGAGAAAGGAAGTCTGTTAGTAAGGTTAAATTTTGTACAGAAATGAGATGTTAGGAAATATAATGAATTAATATGAAGGAACAGCATGGATGGGCATACAACCGTACTCTACTGTGCAACATGATAGCCTAAACAACAAGTTATCACCTAAAGTTCAAACTTTAATGTCTCAAAATTCTCAAACGGCTGAGGGCGCGAGAGGTAGTATCCTTGAGCAGCATAAGCATGTGATGCCTGAACAATGGCCCACTCTTCCTGTGTTTCGATTCCTTCAATGACCACATAATTGCAAAAACGCGATAGTAAAGCGATCAGCGCAGGGAAAACGGTTCTTCCTTCACCACTTTGTTGCAGGAGAATGAAGAGCTCACGCGCCACTTTGATACAATCATACTGAGCCAGCATGAGTGATGAAAAATTCGCCATGCCGCAGCCGAAATCATCCAGCCACAGTGTTTGTGCTTCAGGGAGCTTAGTTAAAATTTCTTTTGGCAGCCCTCCCTGATTTTCGACCATTTCAAAACGAATCCAGGGCATTGCGGCAATCAGGCGTTTAGCTTCCAGATTATTTTGTAACGCAAGTAACGTCATTCCATCAATGTTGACGGAGGCAAAAAGATCGTCACGAGTAAATCGAAAACTCCACTGAGATAAAAGTTGCAGTTGTTCTACAATAATTAGAAGGCGGGTTTCAACATCAATATTCGCGAAATATTTTTCAGGAGAGATGAACTTTTGCGGCAGGGTAGGAGAAAAAACGGAAGTCAGTAACTCAATAGCCATCAATTTACCTGATGTTCGGTAAATGGGCTGAAAAGTATACCGCCGTTGGCATTGGTGCCAGTAATCAGCGCCTAATGGCTCTGCGTCTCCCTGTTGGAAAAGTCCTGCCCCAACCTGATTAAAATGACCTTCCTGCTGCACTATGAGTTCCGCCATTAAACTGACACTATTAGTTATAAAATTATATCATACAGACATGCACCGTCATCGACTCTCCAGATGCAAACGTCATCGCAATACCGATTAAATCAATGTCCATGATATTACAAAAATAAGTGGTTCAATATCACAACTAAATTTATTTAAATTGTAAATCAATAAATTAAAACCCAAGAAACACAGTCGCACTGGCTGATTCATAGAGTTTAAAGGATAGGTATAAAACCAATTTAACGAACAGATGGTAATTTTACCCTGTAACCTCACTATTTATGCTGCCAATAGGTTGCATGCTGAAGGCCTCCGAAAACACGCGAAACCCGCAGTAAACAGCCTCGGAAGAGAGGTACATCGAAGATAGGAGAAACCGATTTACCAGTATATTCTCCATCAATGACAGTTACGCGTGTTTAAACGAGCATCAGCGGGTATAATCTGCGCCCTGTTTGTAAGGTAGAAGAACATCATGGCGTTACTCATCACCCATAAATGCATCAACTGTGACATGTGTGAGCCCGAGTGTCCTAATCAGGCTATTTCCATGGGCACGGACATTTATGAAATTGACACCACCCTCTGTACCGAGTGCGTTGGCCACTACGACACCCCGACGTGTCAGAAAGTCTGTCCGATCGACAATACGATCGTCAAAGATCCAAACCATGTTGAAGGCAATGAGCAGCTGTGGGAAAAATACGTGCTCATGCACCATGCCGACAGGATTTAAGCATCCTTTTACGAACGATCAGCTTTCGATAATCACTGTCGCACAGGCATAGCGTCTTTCGTCAGCCAGCGTCACATGGGCGTGTCTGACGCCCATCTGTTCAGCCAGCTCTGCCGCTTTAGCAAAAAACCGCAGGCAAGGTTTACCCAGTTCGTCATTAAAAACCTCAAACTGGTTGAACGCGAGCCCGTTACGGATTCCGGTACCAAAGGCTTTTGCGGCCGCTTCTTTCACGGCAAAGCGCTTGGCGAGGAAACGAACAGGCTGCTGATGCTGCTGATAATGCGCCCACTCAGCATCCGTCAGAATGCGGCGAGCCAATCGCTCGCCTGAACGCTCAATCACCGCGTCAATACGGGCGATTTCGACAATATCCGTTCCGAGCCCAAGAATTGCCATCAGCGGCGTGCTTCTCGCATCAGACTCTTCATTTCGGCAACAGCATCCTTCAGACCGGACATCACTGCACGCCCGATAATCGCATGCCCAATATTCAATTCATGCATTTCTGGCAAGGCAGCAATCGGCAGAACGTTGTGGTATGTCAGACCATGGCCGGCATTAACTTTAATCCCCTTCGCCGCCGCATAAGTCGCCGCATCACGAATGCGCTCGAACTCATGTTGGCGTGCTTCGTCATCTGGCGCATCGGCATACGCCCCGGTATGGATCTCGATATAGGGTGCACCGCTGGCCACGGCGGCATCGATTTGCCGCTTATCCGCATCAATGAAGAGTGAAACCAAGATATTAGCCTGACTAAGTCTGGCTACTGCGTTATCGATCTTTTCCTGCTGCCCCGCGACATCCAGCCCGCCTTCGGTTGTCACTTCCTGGCGTTTTTCCGGTACCAAACAGCAAAAATGCGGCTTCACCTCACAGGCGATGTCCAGCATCTCTTCCGTGACAGCCATTTCCAGATTCATACGGGTTTGGAGCGTCTCTCTCAGGATCCGCACATCACGATCCGTGATATGGCGACGATCTTCACGCAAATGTACGGTGATGCCATCAGCCCCCGCCTGCTCAGCGACAAAAGCCGCCTGAACGGGATCGGGATACGCCGTTCCACGCGCATTACGCAGCGTTGCAATGTGATCGATGTTAACGCCAAGCAGCAGTTCAGCCATGATAAATCCTCGGTAAAGTCATGCACGATACGTGGCAGTTTACACCGATGTCACAGCGTCAGGGTACTGAGGAGGCGGGATTATTTATCAGAAGATGCGGATTTGGACAAATTAGCAGCAGGAACGAACTGGCGGAATAGTTCACGACTTTTCAGCGGTTTTCCCCCCAGATAAGGCTTTAACGCGATACGGGTGAAACGCTTTGCCGCCTTCAATGTGCCGACATCTGGAAATTCACGCGACGCCAGCGAGCGTAACTCATGCCCGGTAAAGCTTTTATTATCAACAACCAGACTGGCAATAAATCCCCTTTCCTCTCGATACTGATAAGTCATGGTATCGGCCACGGGTTCACCGCTACCAGCACAATGCAGGAAATCAACGCCGTATCCCAGATAGCTTAACAACGCTAATTCGAAGCGTCTTAATGCTGGCTCGGGATAGGCATCTTGTGCAGCAAGATATTGTAAACAATGGAGATAATCGAAGAAAAGAGCGGAGTAATTGGTTTCATGTTCCAACACGCGAGACAGCAGTTCGTTAACGTATAAACCGCTATAAAGCATTGAGCCAGTCAGTGGTAGCGCGAGCGAGACAGGCTCAGCGCTGCGTAATGTTTTCACTTCTCCCCGGCCACTCCAGCGTACCAGCAGCGGAGTGAAAGGCTGTAAACAGCCTTTCAGGCTAGAGCGTCGGGCTCGCGCGCCTTTGGCAAGCACGCGAACTCGACCATCGCTTTCACTAAACAGATCCAGCAATAAACTGGTTTCACTATAAGGTCGCCCATGTAAGACAAATGCGCGCTGCCAGCCTTCCATCGGCGTGAACCTTACAGGTCTTCGCTATAACCCAAGCTGCGCAGGGCACGTTCGTCATCTGCCCAACCGGATTTCACTTTAACCCACAGCTCAAGGTGCACCTTGGCTTCGAACATCTCTTCCATATCCTGACGAGACTCGATACCAATGGTTTTAATTTTGGCACCTTTGTTGCCAATGACCATCTTCTTCTGACCTTCACGCTCAACCAGAATCAGGCCGTTGATGTCATAACCGCCACGCTCGTTCGTCACGAAACGCTCGATTTCAACCGTCACGGAATACGGCAATTCTTCACCCAGGAAGCGCATCAGCTTTTCACGGATAATTTCCGATGCCATAAAACGCTGTGAGCGATCGGTGATGTAATCTTCTGGGAAATGGTGCGTTGCCTGCGGTAAGTGTTTACGCACAATGCTGGCAATCGTATCGACATTCGTGCCCTTCTCAGCCGAGATTGGAACAACATCAAGGAAGTCCATCTGTTGGCTGAGGAACTGGATATGCGGCAGCAGCTTAGTTTTATCCGTGACGTTATCGACTTTATTGATCGCCAATAGCACAGGGAGTTTCTGATCGCGCAGCTTATTCAATACCATATCGTCGTCGTCGTTCCAGTGTGTCCCTTCAACAACGAAAATGATCAGCTCAACATCACCAATTGAACTGCTGGCAGCACGGTTCATCAGGCGGTTAATCGCCCGTTTTTCTTCAATGTGCAATCCCGGCGTATCCACATAAATAGCCTGATAAGGCCCTTCAGTGTGAATACCCATGATGCGGTGACGTGTCGTCTGGGGCTTACGTGACGTAATAGAAATCTTCTGCCCCAGTAATTGATTCAGTAACGTCGATTTACCGACGTTTGGTCGACCAACAATCGCGACAAAACCGCAGTGTGTCTGTACTTCGCTCATTCAAGCTCCAGTTTTTTCAACGCTTGTTCAGCCGCAGCCTGTTCGGCTTTACGACGGCTCGATCCTGTACCAATGACCGACTCACTAAAGCCGCTCACCTGACAGTGGATAGTAAACTCCTGATCGTGTGCTTCCCCACGAACCTGCACCACCAGATAGGCCGGCAGAGGTAAGTGACGCCCTTGCAGAAATTCCTGCAACCGCGTTTTCGGATCTTTTTGCTTATCGCCAGGACTGATTTCATCCAGACGCGTCTGATACCAGTTTAGGATCAAACGTTCGATAGTCTGAATGTCGCTGTCGAGGAAAATGCCGCCAATCAGCGCTTCGACCGTATCCGCCAGGATCGATTCACGACGGAAACCACCGCTCTTTAATTCACCGGGACCGAGGCGTAAGCACTCTCCCAGTTCGAATTCACGCGCGATTTCCGCCAGCGTGTTTCCTCGCACCAGCGTCGCTCGCATCCGACTCATGTCCCCTTCATCAACCTTGGGGAAACGATGATACAGCGCATTAGCGATCACAAAACTCAGGATGGAGTCACCCAGGAATTCGAGTCTTTCATTATGTTTGCTGCTGGCGCTACGGTGCGTCAACGCCTGTAACAAAAGCTCGTACTGCTGAAAAGTATAGCCCAGCTTTCTTTGTAAACGATTTATCAGAATGGGATTCATGTGTTACCAATAGATCAACGATGCGTCAAAAACAGCAGCATACGGAACAGCCCTGCTTACTAATTCGGTCAAAACTGTTTCGTTTGCATTGGCTCCCGTAAGGGAGCCTGCCTTTCTGCCCGTCATACTTCGCGTTGCCTGTGCGTTAGCGTGGTTCAAACGCTAACGTGTTGTCCTGCAACTCGTACTATTTAGGGCATGTTCTTTCAAAAAGAGCGTTACTGAAAATATTCTACAACGGACAGCATCAGAATGCTGCCTGTATCTTATTTTGCTTACTTTGATTAATGCTTACTTTGGTTAATGGATACCGCCGATGCGACTCAAACGTACGCCGGTAGGCCATTCACCTTCCTGCTTCTCAAAGCTCATCCAGATAGCAGTGGCTTTACCGACCAGATTTCTCTCCGGTACAAAGCCCCAATAGCGACTATCCAGACTGTTGTCACGGTTATCACCCATCATGAAGTAGTGCCCAGCAGGGACAACCCATGTCGCAAGCTGCTGCTGCGATTGCTGATAATAACCACCGAGCTGATCCTGCTGACCCGGCACTAACAGAATATTGTGCGTCACATTACCTAATGACTCTTTGCGCGCGCCCATACGGGTCCCGTCCACGCTATTGTCATTGGCAGGCACCTCATAAAAACCGCTGCGCGACTCCAGTCCAGGCTGATTGAAGGTCTGAACAAAATCGCTAGGCTGAACATTACTGTATGTGACTGCCAGTGCGGTATCACACGCCTGCTGTCCCTGACAAGATGGACGAATCGTCACCTGTTTGGTTATCGGGTTATAGCTCACGCGATCGCCCGGTACACCAACCACACGCTTGATGAAGTCCACTTTAGGATCGGACGGGTATTTAAATACCACCACGTCGCCACGCTTCGGGTGGCCGGTTTCGATCAGCGTTTTTTGCGTGAAGGGTTCTTTAATGCCGTAGGCAAATTTCTCCACCAGAATAAAATCACCGATCAACAGCGTCGGCATCATCGAACCGGATGGAATTTGAAACGGCTCATAAATGAAGGAGCGCACAACCAATACCAAAGCCACGACCGGGAAGACGGATGCGATTGTTTCAATCCAGCCTGGTTGTTCAATGGCTTTCGATGAAACTGCACCATCAGCCAGATCGGCGCCGCTCATGGCAGCAAATTTCTTCCGGCGAGCAGGCGCCCAGACGAAACGTTCTAAACACCAGACAATCCCGGTGACCAGCGTCACCAATGCCAGAATTACGGCAAACATATTGGCCATGCCAACTCCTCAGAATTTATTTATTGTCTTTGCCGACGTGCAGAATTGCCAGAAACGCCTCTTGCGGCAGTTCGACGTTACCGACCTGCTTCATACGTTTCTTACCGTCTTTCTGTTTCTGCAACAGTTTCTTCTTACGGCTGACGTCGCCACCATAACACTTGGCCAGTACGTTTTTACGCAATTGCTTAACCGTAGAGCGCGCAATAATGTGGTTACCAATTGCGGCCTGAATCGCGATATCAAACTGCTGGCGCGGAATCAGTTCTTTCATCTTTTCGACAAATTCACGGCCACGATATTGTGAATTATCGCGGTGAGTAATCAGAGCCAATGCATCGACACGCTCGTTGTTGATTAATACATCAACGCGCACCATGTCTGATGTCTGGAAACGTTTGAAGCCGTAATCCAGCGATGCATAACCACGAGAGGTTGATTTCAGGCGGTCAAAGAAATCGAGTACCACTTCGGCCATCGGAATCTCATACGTCAACGCAACCTGATTACCGTGGTACACCATGTTCGTCTGCACGCCGCGCTTCTCAATACAAAGCGTAATCACGTTGCCCAAATATTCCTGAGGCATGAGCATGTGGCACTCGGCAATCGGTTCGCGCAGTTCCTGAATGTTATTCAGCGGCGGCAGTTTAGACGGGCTATCGACATAAATGGTTTCTTTCGCCGTCGTTTCTACTTCATACACTACCGTCGGTGCCGTGGTGATCAGTTCCAGATCGTATTCACGCTCCAGACGCTCCTGAATGATTTCCATGTGCAGCAGACCCAGGAAGCCACAACGGAAACCAAAGCCCAGCGCAGTAGAGCTTTCTGGTTCATAGAACAGCGAGGCATCATTGAGGCTCAGCTTGCCTAACGCATCACGGAATGCTTCATAGTCGTCGGAGCTAATCGGGAACAGGCCAGCGTAGACCTGCGGTTTGACTTTCTTGAAGCCCGGCAACGCTTTTTCAGCTGGCTGACGCGCCAACGTCAGGGTATCCCCTACTGGCGCACCCAAAATATCTTTGATGGCGCACACCAACCAACCTACTTCGCCGCAGTTCAATACATCACGGTCGATCTGCTTCGGCGTAAAAATACCGAGACGGTCAGCGTTATAAACCTGACCCGTACTCATCACCTTAATTTTATCGCCTTTGCGCATCATGCCGTTTTTGATACGCACCAGCGACACAACGCCTAAATAGTTATCAAACCAGGAATCGATAATCAGCGCCTGCAGCGGCGCGTCAGGGCTGCCTTCCGGCGGCGGAATATCACGTACCAGACGATCCAGAATATCCGTCACGCCCACCCCAGTTTTCGCGGAGCAGCGCACGGCATCGGTAGCATCAATGCCGACAATATCTTCAATTTCCTGAGCAACGCGATCTGGATCGGCAGCAGGCAGGTCGATCTTATTCAGAACCGGCACCACTTCCAGATTCATATCCAGCGCGGTATAGCAGTTAGCCAGCGTTTGAGCTTCAACACCCTGCCCAGCGTCAACGACAAGCAGCGCGCCTTCACAGGCGGCGAGCGAACGGGAAACTTCATAAGAGAAGTCGACATGCCCAGGCGTATCGATGAAGTTTAACTGGTAGGTTTGGCCGTCCTGCGCTTTATAATCCAGCGTGACGCTTTGCGCTTTAATCGTTATTCCGCGTTCGCGTTCCAGATCCATGGAATCCAGAACCTGCGCAGCCATCTCACGCTCGGTTAAACCGCCGCAAATCTGGATAATACGGTCAGATAACGTCGATTTACCGTGGTCGATATGGGCAATAATGGAGAAATTTCGTATATGCTTCATTATAAAAATTTTTCTACCTTGATATTCCTGAAATTCTTGCCGATGGGCATGCGCATAGGTGAAAAAAGCAGCGATGTTATTCCACCTGAATCGCAGCATTCTACATGCGAGAGGCGTGAAAACCTAGTCATGTCCGGTGCATTCCCCTTGATTATGACGGTTTTATTTGGAATAGCAGAACAACCAGAGGAAAGCAGGAAGTAAAGTGTCATTACGTGGCAAATATCGTGTCGAAAGATAACAAGCGAGTAAGCAATGTTTCCGCACCGCGCGCCGCTTACGATCGAGTGAACAGGTCAATTTTGTAAGAGAGTACCCGGCAGTGCGATTTGCAGGATAACAGGTTCATAACGTTTATTTTTACCTAGCTGCTTCGCCCAGCGCTTCACACCGATAAACGCCACGCCACCGCCTAACAACGCGCCAATAACCGCGGCCAGATCGGTACCGAACAGCGTTTGGCATATCGCTGCCCCGAACAGCAACCCAAACAGCGGGACAACATAAACCAGCGCGGCGGAAAACAGTAACCGCCCTTCAGAAATACCCAGTTCAACTTTTTGTCCGATTTCCAAAGGCCGATCGTAAGGAACGTACAGCGTATTTTCGGCAGAGAGCCCAAGCTGACTTAATAAACCGGTTCCACACGACGAGCGGGATTTGCAGGTGCCACAGCCCGCACTTGGCTCACACCGCAGCTCCGCAATTCCATCCTGCCATGACACTACCGTTGCCCACTCTTTAATCACGGTTGCGCCTTCAAAATAATGCTGTCAGCCACACGTTTAGCCGTAGAAGGCGGAATATCACCGACGACGGTAATCTCTCGGTTGCCTTTCATGACAGTGTGAATAGAGCGTCGCCCCGTGAGCACAGACTGTTCCTCGCTCACATCAGAAGACGGGCTAATGTTAATCGAAAAGCTGAATAAACCATCGCTATACAGGCGTGTTTCAATCGGAATGGACGAACCTGGCAATACTTTTTTGTTGTGTGAAAGCTCTTTCATCCCGGCAGGCAGCCATTCCGGCACCCAGGTAAAATCACCTTTTTCCGCAGCAGGCGCAGGTAGCGCAGGAGGAAGTTTTATTCCTTCCAGCGGACGCATCACGCTCACTACATCATCGTCAACAATCAGTGATGTCGTTAAGAATTGCTCCAACCGTTTGTCGCCATTGCGATCCTGTAAATCAATGCGCAGTGGAAGTTTCGAGTCCGCATCAATCCACACAGTATAGCTATAACGTGTGCCATCGCGTGAGATAACCCGAATACCTGATGCCAGACGATCGGCAATGCGAACCCGTCCATCAGCAGGAACAAAATCATAATAGGGCGATAGCTTCTGGAAATCAGCGAAGACCAGAGAAGGGAGAGAGTCAACGATATGATCGCTGGTGAGCGTGAACGGTTCAAAACCAGGATCGAAATAGCTAACTTCATTACCACGTTGCACGATCTCGCGTCGCGGCCCGTCCATAAACAGCAACTGCGCTAAAGCACGGTTGTTGACCACAGCATGACGATACCGTACTGACTCGAACCCTTGCAGGGTAATGTTAATAAAGGAAATTTCGTAATTCAGGGAACGAATAGCGCTATTCATCTGTTGCAGCGACGCGCCCGGCTCAACATTCTGAGCCGAGGCGAAAGTAGAATAAAACAGACTGCCAATCAGAAAACAGGCGGCGGACCAAACACTCTTCATTACCGGGGCTGTGTTCCTAATGATTGAGTACCGGGAACCTGAATTGCCGCTTGCTGATCGTCCTGCGGCAGAGCGTGCTCGGCATGCAACCGGCGCTGTAATTCGTAGTCCTGCAAAATGGCGTTAAGGCGATTGCGCTGCATATCGGATTTTTGTTGACCGCTGTTAGGGGCAACATTTTCTGACGGCACGCCGAGGCTCACTGGAGAGGCGGTGCCCATCGCGGGTAAGGTGCTGAACACGCCGGATTCCACAACATGTTCGGAAGCATTACCCTGCTGGTAATTTTGTACGCCGACAATCACCGCTAAAGAGACGCAGGCGGCCACACCGACTTGCGTCAGTTGACTGCCCCACGGGCGGATTTTGTGCCAGAAAGGCATCTTCGTCCACTCGACAGGTTGTGGCTGAGATTCAGGCTGCGCTTGTGGAACCAGACGAACAGGTTCTTTTTCGATTGCAGCGGCAACACGAGAAGCGATGTCCAGGTGAATCACGTTTTCACTCACATCACCACGCATCACATCACGAATCAGATGATAACTTTGCCAACTTTGCTGCAACGCGTCATCCCGTGACAGTGCGCCTAACAGTTCGGAATCTACTGCTTCGCCATCCATTAAAGCGGAAAGTTTCTCTTTCTGCATACCGACACCCTTACCTTGTCAAATCCATCATTAGTCATGCGGATAGCTGAAAACGCTCGCTAGCGCTGAATAAGCGGTTGTACTTTATTATCAATCGCTTCCCGCGCCCGGAAAATACGAGAACGAACAGTGCCGACGGGACAATCCATAATCACGGCGATCTCTTCGTAGCTTAAACCGTCCAACTCACGCAGCGTAATCGCTAAACGTAAATCTTCCGGTAAAGACTCAATAGTTCGGAAAACGATGCTTCGTAATTCCTCTGACAACATTAAATTCTCAGGGTTCGATATTTCTTTCAGTGCACCCGCATTTTCATAGTTTTCCGCGTCATTGGCATCAATGTCGCTGGAAGGCGGGCGGCGTCCCTGAGCTACCAGATAATTCTTGGCCGTATTCACGGCGATACGATACAGCCACGTATAGAACGCGCTATCGCCGCGGAATGACTCTAACGCGCGATAGGCTTTAATAAACGATTCCTGTACCACGTCCGGCACGTCCCCTTGGGGAACATACCGCGATACCAGGCTCGCTACCTTATGCTGATAACGAACGACCAACAAGTTAAACGATTTTTGATCGCCTTTTTGGACTCGCTCGACCAGAACCTGATCTGCCAGTTGCTCGCTCATCCGAGGTAATCTCTACTCAAACCGTTCTCCACGCGTAAAATAGTACTGCCAGCTATATAAGTCATTTAGAGCAAGCTCCTAATTAGAACCAAGACATCCAATAAAGTTCCGAGTCATCATTTTTCTTTTGCTTAGCGCTGTTACTCGTCTTTGCGATGCGTATCATCACACATTCTCTTCATCACAGTCTTCATCAAAAATGGTCTTCATCTGAGGCTCTACGCTTCTCAGAGGATGATACGATAAATCTGGGGTATGCGCACGATTCAGCATCCCCCTCCCTTTGCTTATTTATAGTGTAGATAGGCGGCTAAAAACCAATACAGCAATCAACCATTGGGTGCTACCATCGGATTTCCTCTTCTTTTTGCACCCACGACACGACCATGCAAACGACCACTGAATACGTCTGTGATGTTTTAATCATTGGCAGCGGTGCTGCCGGGCTTTCACTGGCGCTGCGTTTGGCTTCACAAGCCAACGTGACGGTATTAAGCAAAGGCCCACTCAACGAAGGCGCAACGTTTTATGCTCAGGGCGGCATCGCCGCCGTTTTCGATGAAACGGACACCATTGACTCCCATATCGAAGATACCCTGATCGCTGGCGATGGCCTGTGTGAACGGGAAGCCGTTGAGTTTATCGCCAGCAATGCCAAACACTGCGTGCAATGGCTGATCGAACAAGGCGTGCTGTTCGATACCGAAACCAGCACCAGCGGCGAAGAGCGTTACCATCTCACGCGCGAAGGCGGGCACAGCCATCGTCGAATTCTGCATGCGGCGGATGCAACGGGAAAAGAAGTGGAAAACACGCTGGTGCAGAAAGCGCTATCTCATCCGAATATTCGGATTATGGAACGCTGTAACGCCGTCGATTTGATTACCTCGAATAAGCTGGGTCTGCCCGGCACACGCCGCATTGTCGGTGCTTATATATGGAACCGTGAGCGGGAACGCGTAGAATCTTGCCGGGCGAAAACGGTGGTTCTGGCGACCGGCGGCGCATCTAAAGTGTATCAATACACCACGAATCCCGATATTTCCTCTGGTGATGGCATCGCCATGGCCTGGCGTGCGGGTTGCCGCGTGGCAAATCTGGAGTTCAATCAGTTTCACCCGACCTGCCTGTTCCACCCGCAGGCGCGAAACTTCCTGCTAACGGAAGCGCTGCGCGGTGAAGGCGCGTACCTTAAACGTCCTGATGGCACCCGCTTTATGCCCGATTTCGATGTTAGAGGCGAACTGGCACCGCGCGACGTGGTCGCCCGGGCGATTGACCATGAGATGAAACGGCTTGGCGCAGACTGCATGTATCTGGATATCAGCCACAAGCCCGAAGCGTTCATCAAACAGCACTTCCCCACTATCGATGAAAAGCTACAGTCTCTCGGCATCGATCTGACGCGTGAGCCGATCCCCCTCGTCCCTGCGGCACACTACACCTGCGGTGGCGTGATGGTCGATCAGCATGGTCGCACCGACCTTGACGGCCTGTATGCGATTGGCGAAGTCAGCTATACCGGATTACACGGCGCAAATCGTATGGCGTCCAACTCATTACTCGAGTGTCTGGTTTACGGCTGGTCAGCCGCTGAGGATATTTTGCAGCGCTTACCGCAAATCAAAGCGGTGAAAAAGTTACCGGATTGGGATGAAAGCCAGGTCGACAACTCCGACGAACAAGTGGTGATCCAGCATAACTGGCACGAGCTGCGCCTGTTTATGTGGGACTACGTTGGGATCGTGCGGACGACGAAACGACTGGAGCGGGCACAGCGCCGCATCCAACTGCTTCAGCAGGAAATCAATGAGTACTACGCTCACTTCCGTATTTCCAACAACTTGCTGGAACTGCGTAATCTGGTGCAGGTCGCCGAACTCATCGTCCGCTGTGCGCTGGAAAGAAAAGAAAGCCGCGGGCTACATTACACTCTGGACTATCCAGAGCAGTTCGACGCCCCAACGCCAACTATTCTGGTGCCGTAGTTCATAAAAAATAGTTCACTCAGAAAAGGCAGACGCAGCAACAAAGCGTCTGCCATCTACATAAAGAGATAAAAATCTTTTGTCATCTGCTGGAAATCCGTCGAGTAACGCCTTTCTGCATCACGAATGGCCAATGAGGAATTCAGACATTCTCTTTCCTGACGAGAGAGCGCCAGCAAAACGCGATGCGCAGGTTTCTCTTCCTGTTCCGATACGCGAAGCTGCTGGTGAACGTGCCAATTGTGCTGCTGCGCCAGCGGAATAAAGCTATCTGCAACCAGAACAGGCAGCACCACGCAGAAAAGCCCTTCTGGCATCAGCAGTTGATGAGCACAGCGCAACAGCGCTTCATGAGTTAACAACGTGGTATAGCGAGCCTGATCGCGCTGAACTGACCCGCACGCGATCCCCGGCGGGAAATAAGGCGGGTTACTGATAATCAACGAATAGGTGGCGCTTCGCGTCTCAGCAAAACCGACGATATCTTCAGCGTACATCGTTATTCTGTCAGCCCATGGCGAGGCGGCAATGTTTTCTTTCGCCTGATCGCTGGCGGCGCTATCCAGCTCGACGGCATCAATCTGAACGTGTGGTTCAGAACGTTGCGCTAGCATCAGCGCAAGGAGACCAGTACCGCTGCCGATATCCAGAATCCGCGTGGCTGAGGACATTGGCGTCCAGGCCCCCAGCAAAATGCCATCGGTCCCCACCTTCATGGCACAGCGATCGTGCGCCACAAAGAATTGCTTGAAGGTAAATCCATCACGACGCAATGTCAGTTTATTATCAGCCTGATGACTCATGAAAATAAGATTCCAAACGCAAACCGCAGTAGCATAGGTGAAACATCAGTACAGGAAAAGTGCCGATGTCTGCTTAAACAGGTGAAGAAATCGGCCAATCCGTCTATAATCGGCGCCCCAAATAGAGGTAGACCATGACTGTAACCAATTTTTCCGAGCTTGATCTTGATGAAAGCCTGTTAGACGCCCTGCGCGACATGGGCTACGAGCGCCCAACCGTGATTCAGGCTGAGGCGATCCCTCCGGCGATGGAAGGCCGCGACGTACTGGGCTCCGCGCCAACAGGAACAGGTAAAACCGCCGCCTATCTGCTGCCGGTTTTGCAGCATCTTATCGATTTCCCTCGTAAAAAATCGGGTCCACCTCGTATTCTGATCCTCACGCCAACCCGTGAACTCGCCATGCAGGTGGCCGATCAGGCGCGGGCGTTTGCAGCGCATACGCACCTGGATATCGCCACGATCACCGGCGGCGTGGCCTATATGAACCACGCGGAAGTCTTCAGTGAAAATCAGGATATCGTCGTCGCGACGACGGGCCGTCTGCTGCAATATATTAAAGAAGAAAACTTCGATTGCCGCGCGGTAGAAACGCTGATTCTGGATGAAGCAGACAGAATGCTGGACATGGGCTTCGCTCAGGATATTGAACATATCGCCGGAGAAACCCGCTGGCGCAAGCAAACGCTGCTGTTTTCTGCGACGCTCGAAGGGGACGCGATCAAAGATTTCGCCGAGCGCCTGCTCAACGAACCTGTTGAAATCGAATCCGACCCATCGCGTCGGTAACGTAAAAAAATTCTGCAATGGTATTACCGCGCCGACGATCTCAAACACAAAACGGCACTACTCTGCCACCAGTTAAAACAGCCGGACGTGACGCGTTCTATCGTCTTTGTACGTAAGCGTGAGCGTGTGCATGAGCTGGTTGCCTGGCTGCGTGAAGCAGGCATTAACTCCTGCTATCTCGAAGGCGAAATGGTGCAAGCCAAACGTAATGAGGCGATCAAACGCCTCAGCGACGGGCGTGTCAACGTACTGGTAGCAACGGATATCGCGGCACGCGGTATTGATATTAACGATGTGAGCCACGTATTTAACTTCGATTTGCCGCGCACATCGGACACCTATCTTCACCGTATTGGCCGTACTGGTCGCGCTGGTCGTAAAGGCTGTGCTATCTCTTTCGTCGAAGCACACGACCATCTGCTGCTGGGAAAAATCAGCCGCTACTTGAATGAACCGCTAAAACCGCGCGTCATTGAAGAACTCCGCCCAGAGACTAAAGCACCAAGCGCTAAAACGACGGGGAAACCGTCGAAAAAAGTGCTAGCTAAGCGGCAAGAGAAGAAAGATAAGGAAAAAGAAAAGGTGAAGGTAAAAGTTCGCCAGCGCGATGCTAAAAATGTGGGTAAGCGTCGTCAACCAACGCAGAAAACTGACGAACCCTCTGCCAAATAAAATTTCTATAAAATAGAGACATAAAAAAGGGAGCTTCGGCTCCCTTTTTGTTAAGGCTTGTTTTGTTAAGGCTTGAGTAACAACTTACAGGCTTGCGGTAAAAGTACGAGCGATAACATCGCGCTGCTGTTCTGGCGTCAATGAGTTGAAACGCACAGCGTAGCCAGATACGCGGATGGTCAGCTGCGGATAGTTTTCCGGATGCTTAACGGCATCTTCCAGCGTCTCACGGCGCAGAACGTTCACGTTCAGGTGTTGACCACCTTCCACACGCACTTCAGGTTTGATTTCCAGCGGAATTTCACGATACTCGATCTGACCCAGATCGCTCACTGGAACGATTTGATCTTCGCTATAACCCGATTTAGCACACACGCAACGCGCCTGTGATTTTTCTTCATCCAGCAACCAGAAAGAATTGATCAGCGCGCTGTCGTTAGCCTTGGTGATTTGAATACCAGTAACCATAATTGCCTCCGTAAAACGGCGTGTTATTGTCTTAGTTAAAAACGAACGTAGTTAAAAACTGACTTAGTTAAAAACGGTCTTAGTTAAAACCTGACCGAGTTAAAACCGCTATCGGTAAAAAACTGCCAGATTTCGTAACGATCGTATAAAACTGTTTGTATCTACTCTCTTATATACCAGCCTGATAACGGGACATCCTTGACTTAAATCAATTTTAAAACCCTGTCACTTAACCACACGAAGGCAATTTATTGTTTTATATCAATTTTACCAAGACACCTAATTGCAAATATTTTTGTAAATTTTCAATTTTTTTTCAAAAAAAGGCGTTTTCATTACGACAACAACGGTTACGGTTTTACCTCGGCACGATAGATCGGTAAGCTACCCGAAACACCATTCAACCTGTAAAAAAAGAGTGCATGATGGCGACCTCTCTCACCTGGCATGACGTGCTGGCACAAGAAAAGCAGCAGCCTTACTTCATTAATACCCTTGAATTCGTTGGGAAAGAACGTGCAGCGGGTAAGACTATCTATCCTCCGCAGAAAGATGTTTTCAACGCGTTCCGCTTTACTGAACTGCATCAGGTCAAAGTCGTCATTCTGGGACAAGATCCCTATCACGGCCCAAATCAGGCACACGGGCTGTCATTTTCTGTGCGCCCTGGCGTACCCGCTCCGCCTTCTCTGGGTAATATTTATAAAGAATTGGCGAGCAACATCCCAGGATTTGAAATTCCACGGCACGGTTTTCTGCAAAGCTGGGCGGAGCAAGGCGTTTTACTGCTCAACACGGTATTAACCGTTGAAGCCGGACAGGCGCACTCGCATGCTAATTTAGGCTGGGAAACGTTTACTGACCGCGTCATCGCGGCATTGAATGAACAGCGGGAAGGTCTGGTATTTCTCCTGTGGGGCTCGCATGCACAGAAAAAAGGCAACATCATTGACCAGCAGCGCCACCATATTCTGAAATCGCCGCATCCTTCCCCACTGTCCGCACACCGTGGTTTCTTGGGCTGTAAGCATTTTTCGCAGGCTAATCAGCTTCTGGAACAGCAAGGACTGTCGCCAATAGACTGGACGCCAAGGCTTCCGGAAGAGGCTTAAGCGATAACGGTTTGGTTGTCTTCAAAAACGAAGGCAGCCAACAGTCATTTACAAAAATCTTTTACAAAGAATGAGTTACAAGAGAGGGTTTATAAGGAATCGCTGACGAAAGTATTGAGCAAACGAAAAACGTTGATTGGATATGAAAAAATTGAAAAGACGTAATGAAATAAGAAGTAATGCGATGATTTGGTGGAGCTAAGCGGGATCGAACCGCTGACCTCTTGCATGCCATGCAAGCGCTCTCCCAGCTGAGCTATAGCCCCACAACGTGTGGAATGTTCGTGATAATCAACCAAACAGAGGGAGTGTTTGGTGGAGCTAAGCGGGATCGAACCGCTGACCTCTTGCATGCCATGCAAGCGCTCTCCCAGCTGAGCTATAGCCCCGTATCTTACAGCATCACTGTGAAAGCAAGTACTGTGCGAACGCGTCGCATAATATGAAACCCGATTCGCAGTGTCAACGGCTAAATCCGGTTATCCGATCAACCGCTGAAAAAGACGCCAAAGGTAAGAAAAAACAGGCGGCAATTTCGATGTCATCTCATCATAAGCACAATAAAAAGCTGCTAACGATAACGCGATTTATTATCATCACTTCACGTTACGCTTCTGCCTCCTATATAAGCCCCATCACATGCGCTATGTTCCTATGATTGTATTTTCTCTGATGGTATCTGCCTCTGGCCTGTTGCCTGTTCGAGCACAACCCACTATTCCTGATATGACCGAACAAGCAAAAGCTCAATTTGAGATCAGGCAAATTGAGATGAAAAGCGATGCACAGCATGCCTATCGGCTTTTTATTGCACTTCCCCGCCAACCCGCGCCTGAAGGTGGGTATCCGGTTCTGTACATGCTGGATGGCAACGCTCAGTTTCCCGTTGCCGTAAACCGCTATAATGCAAAAAATGGTACGGCACCGCTGATTGTCGCCGTCGGTTATCCGATCGATAAGCCTTACGATGTTCCCGCCAGAACGCGTGACTACACGCCGCCGACAACGCTCACTGATCCAGATTTTGCCGCAGGCGGAGAAGCTGAGGCGTTTTATCAATTCCTGCAATCCACGGTAAAGCCTTGGGTTGAAGCGAACTACGCCGTAAATAAGCAAAAACAAACGCTGGCCGGGCACTCTTTCGGTGGTCTGTTTACGCTCTATACGCTTTTTAACCACACCGAATCTTTCCAGCGTTATGTTGCCGCAAGCCCGTCTATCTGGTGGGGAAATGGCATTGTGATTCCGGCAAGAACGCCGCTGCTCGCTACACCGCCACCATCAATTACCGTCACGGCAGGGGCAAATGAAGATGAGCCAGCCAAAACGCAGGCAGGTAAACCCGTTGATGAAAAACGGGCAGAGCGTCTCAGCCAAAGAAAAATGGTGGAAAGAGCAACAGCGCTGGTCGCACAGCTCAACGAACAAGGCACAAAAGCCGACTTTATCCTGTTCCCCGGTAAAGGGCACGGCGACGTGATCCCCGATGCCATCGGCAAAGCGGTCGCTATCGCTGGTCAATAATCCCCATAGCACGCCATAAAAAAACCCCGGTTTATGACCGGGGCTCGTCTTTTATAACATCACACGATAACGATTACTGCTGCGCTTCGCGCTCGGCGATGAACGTCAGCGCTTTATCAATACGCGCCAGCGAACGCTGTTGACCAATCGCATGCACCGTCACGTCAACGCCAGGAGACTGACCCGCACCGGTTACCGCAACGCGCAGCGGCATACCGACTTTGCCCATGCCCTGACCCAGTTCGTCCGCCGTGCCCTGAATGGCATGATGGATGTTCTCTGGCGTCCAACTGGTAATCGCGGCCAGTTTTTCACGTACCAGTTCAAGCGGCTGACGGGCAACCGGACGCAGGTGTTTCTTCGCTGCATCGGCATCAAACTCAGCAAAATCTTCATAGAAATAACGGCAAGAGTCCGCCATTTCTTTCAGCGTCTTGCAACGCTCGCCCAGCAAGCCAACCAGTTCGCTCAACTGCGGCCCAGTGCGGGTATCGATCCCTGCCTGCTCGATATGCCATGACAGATGCGTCGCCACGTATTCTGCGGGTAAATGGTTAATATAGTGATGGTTCAACCATTGCAGCTTCTCGGTATTGAAAGCACTCGCCGATTTGTTAACGGCATCCAGCGAGAACAGCGATTTCATCTCATCCATAGAGAAGATTTCCTGATCGCCAGACGACCAGCCTAAACGCACCAGATAGTTCAGCAGTGCTTCAGGCAGATAGCCGTCATCGCGGTATTGCATTACACCCACAGCGCCGTGACGTTTGGACAATTTCTTACCGTCGTCGCCCAGAATCATCGACACATGCGCATATTCCGGCACCGGGGCGCCCAGTGCTTTCAGGATGTTGATCTGGCGCGGAGTGTTGTTGATATGGTCTTCACCACGGATAACGTGCGTGATTTCCATATCCCAGTCATCGATAACGACACAGAAATTGTAGGTCGGTGAACCGTCAGTACGGCGAATAATCAGATCATCGAGCTCCTGATTACTGAATTCGATCGGCCCGCGAATACGGTCATTGAAGATGACCGATCCTTCCTGCGGGTTGAGGAAACGCACGACGTGCGGCTCATTATCAGCATGATGCGCATGAGAGCCACGGCAACAGCCGTCGTAACGTGGCTTATCGCCATTTTCCATCTGCTGCTCACGCAGCGCTTCCAGACGCTCTTTTGAACAGTAGCACTTATAGGCTGTACCGTTTTCCAGCATCTGATCGATAACTGCGTTATAACGGTCAAAACGTTTAGTCTGGTAGTAAGGGCCTTCATCCCAGTTCAGGCTCAGCCAGTTCATACCATCCATAATGGCATCAATCGCGTCCTGAGTTGAACGCTCCAGATCGGTATCTTCAATACGCAGCACGAACTCGCCGTCATGATGACGGGCAAACAGCCAAGAGTACAGTGCGGTACGAGCGCCGCCGACGTGAAGATAGCCAGTAGGGCTAGGGGCGAAACGGGTTTTGATTTTCATTTGGGATTACAGCCTTATTACGCAACGGCTGTCGGCATAGACCGACATAAGCTCAGAGAACAAAAGTGGGCAACATTCTATCACTCTGCTTCGATTCCTCAACGCCGTAACATGCCGCACAGGCTTTTATTCTGCTAGCGATAGCAAGATAACAGGCTGAATTGCGCAAGGATGCAGCACCAACGGCGATAAATACGACGCCTTGACTAATTTTGCAACGAACAATCATTTTAGTTTTAAAAAGCGTTGACTCACATTCAAGGATCCCTATAATGCGACTCCACACAGCGAGGGTGATTAGCTCAGCTGGGAGAGCACCTCCCTTACAAGGAGGGGGTCGGCGGTTCGATCCCGTCATCACCCACCACTCTTTACGAAGTTTCAGTAAAAAGTGTCTCGCTGTGTAGAGTAAGAAGATTTGAGATTGGGTGATTAGCTCAGCTGGGAGAGCACCTCCCTTACAAGGAGGGGGTCGGCGGTTCGATCCCGTCATCACCCACCAATCTCATACCAGCTGGTCTTCTTATTAGAAGTTGAAGTAAATGTAGTTCAGAAGTGGGTGATTAGCTCAGCTGGGAGAGCACCTCCCTTACAAGGAGGGGGTCGGCGGTTCGATCCCGTCATCACCCACCACTTCTGCGGGTCGTTAGCTCAGTCGGTAGAGCAGTTGACTTTTAATCAATTGGTCGCAGGTTCGAATCCTGCACGACCCACCACCTCCGCAAAGTGATCCCCACCTGAAGTAAATCCCAAGAACACTATATATTGCACTTGTCGTGTAGATAAAATTCTACTCAATTTTTCCGCATTAACCTTCGCAATATTCAATGAAGTACCGCAGCCTTACTCAGCTACGGCACCTAAATATCACGCCAGTACGGCTAAATCCGCAGCGTCAAAACCGCGTAATTTATCAGTCTGCCCAGAACGCACTTTTTGTACCCATTGCGCATCAGAAAGCAGGACTCGGCCTACCGCGATCAGGTCAAACTCCTCTCGCTCCATCCGAGCGTGCAGATTGTCCAATGCCGCCGTGCCAGAACCTTCACCACCAAACGCGGCAAAGAAATCCGAGGTCAGCCCCACCGAGCCAACGCTGATGGTCGCCGCACCTGTCAGTTTTTTCGCCCAACCGGCGAAGTTCAGCCCTTCCGCCCCATCAACCTCCGGTAACTCAGGCTCCCAGAAACGACGCTGGGAACAGTGAAGAATATCCACACCCGCCTCAACCAGCGGCGCTAACCAGTCCGTCATCTCCTGTGGGGAACTCGCCAGCCGTGCGCTGTAGTCCTGCTGCTTCCACTGACTCACACGCAGGATCAGCGGGAAATCCTCACCAACAGCGGTCCGGACAGCACGGATAATATCTGCGGCAAAGCGAGAGCGTTCGCGGATCGTTGCGCCACCAAAGGCATCTTCACGCTTATTCGTCCCCGGCCAGAAGAATTGGTCGATCAGGTAGCCATGTGCACCGTGCAGTTCCAGCGTGTCGAATCCCAGTCGTTTCGCATCCGCCGCCGCACGGGCGAAAGCCGCCACGGTATCCGCGATATCTTCTTCCGTCATCACAACACCGCGAGGCTCGTCTGGGCCAACCAGTCCCGATGGGCTTTCAACGGGCGCATCTGGCTCCCAGCCACGTCCGTGGGTTGAACCCGTATGCCAAATTTGCGGCCCAATACGACCACCAGCGGCATGAACCGCTTTCGCCACCGCGTCCCAACCGGTCAACGCGGCTTCGCCGTGAAAGAGCGGGATTCCTGGCATATTACGCGAAGCGGGACGATCGACTACCGTTCCCTCTGTCAGAATCAGCCCAACTCCCCCTTCGGCACGGCGGCGATAATATTCCGCCTGCGCGGTGCCAGGAATGCCGTTTTCAGCCATACCTCGCGTCATCGGTGCCATAACAATGCGGTTAGGAAGGGTTAACCCTTTCAACGTGAAGGGACTAAACAGAACATCATCAGACATAAATATTTCCTTTTATGGTTTAACGCTATCGCGGCGTTGAATATCGATTAGAAACTCAATTCATGCGGTTAAGCAACCCCAGTTAACTCGACATCCCGTAAAAATAATACCGCTCCACTTGCAATATAGATGATATATGACATATATAATAAATGTCACACAACATCTAAAAATAAAGGTAGCAGCATGAAATACACGACTTTTGGACGTAATACGGGCTTACGCGTTTCCGAACTTGCTCTCGGAACAGGAAATTTTGGCACCGGTTGGGGCTATGGTTCTGAAAAAGAACAGGCTAAACAGGTATTTGATCGTTATGCCAACACGGGCGGCAACTTCATCGATACAGCGGATGCTTACCAGTTAGGCCAATCTGAGCAAATGGTCGGAGAATTCATTGCCGCAGATCGCGACCATTTTGTCGTTGCGACGAAGTACACCTTAAGTGCCATGCCGGATGCCGGAATTTCCCAAACCGGCAATAGCCGCAAGAACATGATCTCATCAGTCGAAAACAGCCTAAAACGGCTAAACACCGATCGTATCGATGTACTGTGGGCGCACTTTGATGACCAATTAACCCCACTGGAAGAGATTGTTCGCGCTTTCGACGATCTCATTCGATCAGGAAAAATCCAGTACGCAGGCTTCTCTAATTTCCCCGCCTGGCGCATTGCCAGAGCGGACACCATCGCGGAACTGCGCGGCTGGTCGCGAATTGCCGGTATTCAGGTGGAATACAGTCTGGTGCAGCGCACCGCAGAACGAGAGCTACTGCCGATGGCTGAAGCAATGGGGCTGGCAGCAACGCTTTGGTCTCCGCTGGGTGGCGGCCTGCTGACGGGCAAATACCGCAAAAGTAAAGAAGGTCGTCTGATCGGTTTTGGCGGAAGACTCGTACACACCGAGCAAGACACAACCTTGCTGGACGAGGTATTCCGCGTGGCAAACGACTTAAACGTCATGCCAATACAAATTGCCATCGCCTGGCTGCGGCATAAATCAGCCCGCGCTAGCACCAGCCTGATCCCTATTCTAGGCTCCCGCACGCTGGCACAGTTGGATGATACGCTGCTCGCATTAAATGTGGCACTCAGCGACGATCAGGTCGCCCGACTGGACGACGTCAGTGCTATTTCGCTGGGAACGCCGCACGATCAAATCGCGGGTTCATTGCCTCGGGCTCAGGGAGGCGACAGCGCTCATATTATTACACCGTGGCCGCCACGGGCCTGATCCGGATATTGATGAAAGGCATCATCTATTGAGTCTGACTTTTTCATACCCTAAGATGATGCCTGACAGAAAGAGGAGAACAGAATGGCCCGTGTATCAAAACAGCAGATGGAGCGTAACCGAGAGGAAATCATTCAGGTTTCTTCACAGCTCTTTCGTGAACGGGGCCTGAACGGCGTCAGCGTGAACGACTTGATGGCCGCAGCCGGATTAACTCACGGTGGCTTTTATGGTCATTTTGCTTCTAAAGATGAACTCGCTGCCATCGCCAGCCGAAAAGCACTTGAGGGTTCCAATTCCCGCTGGCAAAAAATAAGTCAGCGCGCAGATCAACATAACCTGCAAACGATGGTGGAACACTATCTTTCCCCCGCCCATCGTGACGATGCTAAGGATGGCTGTGCGCTCACTGCGTTAGCCAGCGACATAGCCAGAGAAAGTGAAGACAAACCGGTACGTGAAGTTTATCTCAGCGGTGTCAGAGCCATGCTGGACAGGCTGGAGTCGCTATCGACGATAGAAGATAAAGAACAGCGCCGACTGCATGCTCTGGCGCAATTCGCGCTGTTATCCGGCGCGCTAACGTTAGCACGCGCAACGGCGGGCGATGCCTTGTCGGACGACTTTCTCAATGCCGCCAAAAAGGCACTGCTTGGCGACGCATAAACCGATTATGAAAAAGGAACCTGTCGCATCCAAGATAGGTTCCACACTGCATCCCCTCTAACACGATTCTCTTTATGCAATCCATTCCTCTGACCTTCAGCCATTCAGACTACGTTCCTTTTTCATAACATCTTGTTATTGCATTATTCCCATCCATCATTAGACCGCCGCAATTGCGGTGCTATGCTTATCTGCGTTTACGACGTTCACGTAATTTTTTGACAGAAAACATCAAATTTATTGCTTTTCTATTCAACCCCTAAATCAACGACACTGCCGCCCTATACAAAGCATTGCCAACAAACATTACCAATAAGCATTTTTTGTTCACTTATGAGGTTGTCTATTATGATTGCTCAGTTGAATCAGTGGTTCACGCGTTTAACCGATCATCCTGATGCAGGTAAACTTTTACTGCGTTTAACCGTGGGTATTCTGCTGCTGTTTCATGGCGTAGCAAAAATTGAGCACGGTGTAGGTTGGATCGTACAAATACTGCAAGGCGTAGGTTTGCCAGGTTTTATCGCTTATGGTGTTTATATCGGTGAGGTTGTTGCCCCGATTCTGATTATTCTGGGCGTATTTACCCGCGTTTCCGGCCTGATTGCCGCATTGACGCTGGTTGTGGCTACGCTGATGGTTGGCACAGGTAAATTCTTCACGCTGACTAACGTGGGTGCCTGGGCGCTGGAATTGGAAGCACTCTATTTCTTCGCTGGCATTATCATCATGCTGGTCGGTAGCGGCCGCTATTCTGTTGCCTCTAACCCCGCTTATCGCTAATCCTTGCCACCCGGCTAGTATTGACGACAAAAGCAAAAAACCCGCGGATTCGCGGGTTTTTTATTTCGATGCTCTGCCGATCAGATTTCCCAATCGTGGCTATAACGCTTGGGTTTGAACTGAATCACATCGCCTTTCTGTAGCCCGTGCAGGCTTGCATCATCTTTTGCGACTTCCGCTTCAATCAACTCCGACTGCTCACCCAGCTTCAACGACAAGCGCGTTAAGGCACCGAGTGGACGAATATCTCGAACTGTCACCGCCTGATAACCTTCCTGCGCCTGAACGGATAACGACACTTCATGAGGACGGAACAGAATCGTCTCTTCCGTTTGCGCCACTTTCAGCCGGTTACTGTCGCCAAGAAAATGGTAAACAAATTCGCTAGCTGGGTTGTTATACACTTCCGCCGGCGTGCCGATTTGTTCAATCACGCCTTTGTTCATCAGCACGATGCGGTCGGCGACTTCCATCGCTTCTTCCTGATCGTGCGTCACAAATACCGACGTCAGATCGATATCTTCATGCAACTGAGACAGCCAGCGGCGCAGCTCTTTACGTACCTTGGCATCCAGTGCGCCAAAGGGTTCATCCAGCAGCAGGATGCTCGGCTCGACAATCAGCGCACGCGCCAGTGCAATACGCTGGCGCTGGCCGCCGGAAAGCTGTTCAGGGTAACGATCCCCCAGCCAGTCCAACTGCACCAAATTCAGCAATTCATGTACTTTCTTTTCGATGTCACTCTTCGACGGGCGGATATTTTTCGGCTTCATCCGCAACCCAAACGCCACGTTATCGAACACCGTCATGTGACGGAACAGCGCATAGTGCTGGAATACAAACCCCACGTTGCGTTTACGCACATCGTGAACGGACACATCCTGGCCGTGGAAGATAATGCTGCCGCTATCCGGCTGTTCCAGCCCGGCGATAATACGCAGCAGCGTCGTCTTACCACAGCCCGATGGCCCCAGCAGCGCCACCAGCTCACCGCTGTGGATCGACAAATTAATCTCGTTCAGCGCCCGGAACTGGCCAAATTGTTTATTAATATTACGAATCTCAATGCTCATTTTTGGCCAACTCCTGTTGTTTCTGTATTTGCTTCGTCAATCGACCTTCACTCCACTGGCGCAGCAGCAACACCACTAGCGACATTAGCAGCAGCAGAATCGCCACGCTGAAAGCGGCAACGATGTTGTACTCGTTATAAAGAATTTCGATATGCAACGGCAGTGTGTTCGTCAGGCCGCGGATATGACCGGAAATGACGGAAACGGCGCCAAATTCCCCCATCGCACGCGCGGTACACAGCACCACGCCGTAAATCAGCGCCCACTTCACATTTGGCAGTGTGATGTGCCAGAACATTTGCCAGCCGTTCGCCCCCAGCAGTCGCGCCGCTTCTTCTTCCTGCGAGCCCTGCTCTTCCATCAGCGGAATCAGCTCACGGGCAACATAAGGCAGCGTGACGAAAATTGTCGCCAGTACGATGCCCGGCACGGCGTAAACGATTTGCAGATCGTGTTCGAGCAGAAAAGGATGGAGCGAGCTTTGTGCCCCAAACAGCAGCACGTACACCAGCCCTGCAACCACGGGCGAAACGGAGAACGGCAAATCGATCAGCGCCAGCAGAAAGCTCTTGCCACGAAACTCGAATTTCGTCACACACCACGCTGTTGCCAGCCCGAACACCACATTTAACGGCACAGAAATGACGGTCGCGAGTAGTGTCAGCTTAAGCGCAGAGATCGCATCCGGTTCGGTAATCGCATCCCAAAATGCACCGATGCCTTTATCCAGCCCCTGAGTCACCACCATCATCAACGGCAGCACCAGAATCAGGAAAAAGACGACCCACGCGAGTGAAACCAGAATGTAATAGGCGGCGGGCTGTTTTTTTCTTTTAGCCGCGTTGGCCTGAGCGGAAATAACCTGTTCCATGAAGACCGGCCCTTACAGTTTCGGTTGAATGCGGCGCTGCAACACGTTAATCAGCAGCAGCATAATGAAAGAAACCAGCAGCATGAATACGCCGATCCCGGTTGCTCCCTTGTAGTCATACTGATCGAGCTTAGAGACGATCAGCAGCGGCAGAATTTCGGTTTTAAACGGAATATTCCCCGCGATAAACACCACAGAACCGTATTCTCCAACGCCGCGAGCAAAGGCCAGCGCAAAGCCCGTCAGCCACGCTGGTAACAGCGCAGGAAGCAAAACATGGCGGAAAACCTGAAGCGGACGCGCGCCAAGGCAGGCGGCAGCTTCTTCCACTTCTTTGGGAATATCAGCCAGCACCGGTTGCAGCGTTCTGACCACGAAAGGCAGCGTGACGAAAATGAGCGCCAGCGTGATACCAATACTGGTGTAGGCAATTTTGAACGGAAACAGCGAGCCAATCAGGCCATTCGGCGCATACAACGCCGTCAGCGCAATCCCCGCCACGGCGGTTGGCAGCGCGAAGGGCATATCGATCATGGCATCGATCACTTTACGGCCGGGAAAGGTATACCGCACGAGCACCCAGGCCAGCAGCGTCCCGAGGATACCGTTAATAAACGCCGCCGCCAGCGCCGTACCAAACGAAAGCCGCAGGGAGAAAAGCACCTGACGGCTGGTGATCAGATCCCAAAACTGACCAAACGTTAGTTGGCTGGCATACAAAAACATCCCCGCCAACGGAATGAGGACTATTAATCCTAAATAGCTCAGGCTAAACCCTAACGTTAGCCCGAAACCGGGGATCACTGAGGAAGAACGTTGTGACATACCGTGCCTTTAATTTTCATACTCACTACCCAGCCAACAACTGCTTGCCGACGCGCGCTACCTGACAGAATTAAGGCGGCAGATCCTCTGCCTTCTTAACCTGAAAAAAGCCGCTATGGTGATAGCGGCCTTAATCCGTCAGACATTAAAAACTTACTTATTAATCTCTTTAAAGATGGCGTCGAACACACCGCCGTCGTTAAAGAATTTGTCCTGTGCCGCTTTCCAGCCGCCGAAATCCTTATCAATCGTCACCAGATTCACCGGTGCAAACTGATCTTTAAACTCTTCAGCGATCTTGGCATTACGTGGACGGTAGAAATTTTTACCGATGATGCGCTGCGCTTCATCGCTGTAGAGGTATTGCAGATAGGCTTCAGCCTGTTTCTGCGTTCCCTTACGCTCAACGACTTTGTCGACAACGGCAACCGGCGGTTCAGCCAGAATCGACAGAGATGGTGTCACGATCTCAAGCTGATCGCCGCCCTGCTCTTGCAGAGACAGGTACGCTTCGTTTTCCCATGCCAGCAGCACATCGCCTAGCTGGCGTTGCACAAAGCTGATAGTTGCTCCACGCGCGCCGGTATCCAGTACTGGCGCATGGCGATACAGTTCAGTGACAAATTTCAGTGCAGTTTCATCATTGCCGCCCGGTTGCGCTTTGGCATAGGCCCACGCCGCTAGGAAGTTCCAACGCGCACCACCAGAGGTTTTCGGGTTTGGCGTGATCACTTCAACGCCCGGCTTAACCAGATCGTTCCAGTCTTTGATTTGCTTTGGATTACCTTTGCGCACCAGAAAAACGATGGTGGAGGTGTAAGGGGTGCTGTTGTCAGGCAGACGTGCCTGCCATTTAGGATCGATCAACGGTTGATTCAGGTTTAATGCATCAATGTCACCGGCCAGCGCCAGCGTCACCACGTCGGCCTGCAAACCGTCAATCACCGAGCGAGCCTGTTTTCCAGAACCACCGTGCGAGTTTTTGATAGAGAGATCTTCACCCGTGGTAGCTTTCCAATGCTTAATAAACGCCGCATTGTATTGCTGATAGAGTTCACGCGTCGGATCGTAAGACACGTTTAATAATTCGGTAGCCGCCGAGGCCACACCGGAAAACAACAGTGCTGCCGTAGCAACAGATAACCCCAGACGACGTATTGACATTCTTATCACTCCCTAATGCTCGAAAGTATCAGATAAAATCATGACGGATGTGACTGATTAATAACTTAAATAATTCGATTTTCCGGACAAAACGTTATTGATTTGAACCGCGTACATGCCGCTTGAAATAGGATGGGTCTATCAGGCTGACAACATGGAAGTGACAATAGTGGATATAAGGAAGGGGCAAAAATATTGTTTCGCGATAATTTATGCTATCGCGTTATATTGTTAATGATTATGTAATAGTTTTCAGTCTAAGCAATTTTGTTGCCGTGGAAATATTTTACGACTGAATATGAGGTAACCCTGATGCCATGCGGCATCAGGTGAATACGGAGGAAGGTCTGCTTGAATAACGGTGGACGTGAAACGACGTATCTTTCTGCCCTACTCTTCTTCATCCAGCTGCAAAGCCACGTACAGCAGCAGACGGTCATCGAAATTCCCCAGATCTAATCCCGTCAATTCAGAAATACGATTAAGGCGATATTCCAGCGTATTACGGTGGATAAACAGCGCTTTCGCCGTCGCACCGGGCTGGACGTTGTTACGGAACCAAGCCCCCAGCGTCCGACGCAACAGACCATTGCCGTCCATTGCTTTAAGCTTAGAAAGCGGGCGCACCAGCTCGTTTGCCTGCCAGCCGCCGCGCAGGCTGTCCAGCAGCACGGGCAACATCAAATCCTGATAGTAATAACAGCGCTGGGCGGGCATACGCTGCTTACCTACGCTCATGGTCGTTCGTGCCGTTCGGTAGGAGCGCGCGATACTGCCGGGGCCAGAAAAATAGTTCCCGAGCGCCAACCGCACCCGCAACCGACTGCTTTCCGCCATACGCGACATCAGCGTATCTACGCGACGCCGGTGTTCCTCTGCATCCCAGCGCCCGTGGCTGTTCAGCGCCGGTTTTAGCACCACCATTTCCGTCAGAGAAACGATAGCGATGAGGTTGTCGCGTTCCGGCGTGGTCAGCAACGTCTGCAACTGCTGTAACTCTGCCATAGCGGAGTCGACACCGAGCTGCCCGCTGTCCACTTCGATCACCGCTGCAACGCGGGGTTTATTCAGGTCGATGCCTAAACGCTGCGCCCACTCCATGAGGGCGGGAGACAGATCGTCGGTGCGAATCAGGTTCAGTACCAGCTCTTCACGCAGACGGCTATCCTGCGCCAGCATATGCAGCAGCCTCGCCTGTTCCAGCATCATTTCCGCCGTCATGCAGACAAGCTCGCCGTATTGCCGTAGCTGGCTGGGATTCCCCGTCAGGCCGATGACGCCAACGATTTCACCGTCGATGCGCAAAGGTAAATTGATGCCCGGACGCACGCCATGCAGGTGACGCGCTACGGCATCATCAATATCGACGACTCGCCCCTGCGAAAGTGCCAGCAGCGCGCCTTCGTGCAGTTCCCCCAATCGTTCCTGATCGCCACTGCCGATAATCTTACCGCGAGCATCCATCACGTTGATATTGCTATCAATGATCTGCATGGTCCGCGCGACAATATCCTGTGCCATCTTGGCATTGAGATGATACGACGCCATTTTTACCTCTGAGAGGAACATTGACAATTGCACCAGCATACCGCCACTTGATGCGCCACACATTGTGCAAATTAACAAAGAAACGGGAATTAGATTAAATCTGTGGAAGAACTCACAAAAGCACTTTCATGGAGAAGCGAGAAGTGGCCGGGCACCTGAGTACCTGGCCAGATAAGTAACGTAACAAATTGTCTTAAAAGATAATTATTAACTTACGCGCTAAACAGATCGATTACTGAGCCAGCAGATAAATCGTGCTGTCACCGCGGCGAACGTTCAAGGCCAATACAGCCGGTTTACTGTCCAGAATTTTACGCAACTCACCAATATTCTGTACCGGCTGTTGGTTAACCCCCAGAATAATGTCGTCCTTCTTCAAGCCAACTTTAGCCGCCGCGGAACCGGGTTTAACGTTATCCACCTTGACGCCTTTTTTGTCGTCCACCTGAGTATTACTCAGCTCGGCACCTTCAATGCCAGAGTAGAGATTACCGGAAGCCACCTGAGCCTGATTGCTCTGTTGCAGCGTCACCTCAACCGTCAGCGGTTTGCCCTCACGCAGCAGTCCCAGCGCCACTTTACTGCCCACCGGCAGCGATCCAACCTGCGCACGCAATGCAGAGAAGCTGCTGACCGCCTTACCATTCAGCGTGACGATCACATCGCCCGCCTTGATGCCCGCTTCATCTGCCGCCGACTTCGGCCGCACCTGGCTCACAAAAGCACCGCGCTGGGCATCAACTTTCATCGCCTGCGCCAGTTCGGAGTTCAACTCCGTCCCAGTGATACCCAGCTCGCCGCGCTTCACTTCGCCAAATTCGATAATCTGTGCTACGACGCTTTTCACCATATTGCTGGGGATAGCGAAACCAATCCCGATGTTGCCGCCATCTGGAGCAAGAATCGCGGTATTCAGCCCAACCAATTCCCCATTCAGATTCACCAGCGCACCACCGGAATTCCCCCGGTTGATGGCCGCATCGGTCTGAATAAAGTTCTCGTAGTTTTCAATATTCAACCCACTACGCCCCAGCGCGGACACAATGCCCGATGTCGCCGTTTCGCCCAGACCATATGGGTTGCCAATCGCTACCGTGTAATCACCGACCCGCAGTTGGTCAGAATCTGCGACCTTAATCGCCGTCAGATTTTTAGAGTCTTTCAACTGCACCAGCGCGATATCCGAACGCGGGTCTTTGCCTAACACTTTGCCGTCATACTTGCGGCCATCGCTGAGTCGAACCTGAATCTTATCGGCGTTGTCCACCACATGACTGTTGGTCACCACATAGCCTTTTTCTGCATTAATCACGACGCCCGCGCCCAGCGCCTGGAAATTTTCCTGCTGCGGTGGCTGACCGTCGTCGTCACCGTCTCCCTGACACATTGGCGATGACTGGAACGGCGATCCTTCCTGACAGAAAGGCGAGTTTTCACCAAAAAACGGCTGAAGCTGCGGTGGGATACCTTCTTTTCCCGCATTACCCGCATGGGTGGTATGCCCTTCCACATAGATGCTCACCACGGAAGGCATGACGTTTTCCAGCATAGGGGCCAGGCTGGGTAATTGACCCGATGACACGACAGACGCCGCTGACTCAGCGGCATTCGCCGTGGTGGAGCCCATTGCCATCGCCAGACTTAACGCCAACGCACTCAGAACCAGTGATTTTCTTTTCATAGGAGGTTATCTCATAGTAATCAACACGCGAGTCTTACGGCCCGTGTACCCGACACTGGGTACACTCAGTGGTCGTGCTGTATGAGATAAATATGGACCAACAAGGTTCCCAAGGGGAAGATCGTGAAGCGTAAGGAAATATTGAACGGCTTTACAAAAGTCGCGATTTCCATTGCGGCCTGTTCATCGCTAATCCGCGGCCATCAGCTTGCGGTATTCGTCGTAGGCGTACAAATCGGTCATACCGCTAATGTAATCCTGAATCAGACGCGCCCGATAATAATATTCACGGATGACGCGCTCGGTTTCCGGTAATCCTTCCAACGCGACAACCGCTTCACAATAGGCCAGACAGTGCTTGCTGGATAGCTTGTGGTAAAGCCGCGTTTCAATCGGATAGCGCTTGTGCGTATCGTCGCGGACAAGCTGACTGAAATCCTGATAGGGCATCTCGAGCAGCGGGCTATAAATATCCAGCAGGCCGCGAATCACGCGGTCACCCTGTAGCTCAAGCTGTTCAACTTCATGATGGTTAAAAACGTGCTTTAAGGCGACACGTTTGAAAATACCTAACAGGCGGTTCTGCGGGCTGTCGTCCTCAAGCAATGCCTGATTAAACGAACCGGCATAGACTTCCGGCAGGTTATCGATAAAACGCAGTGCAGCATGCGGCACCATCTGCCCCACGGTGTAAACGCGGAGATTCATGAAGAACTGATCGTCATGGCTACGCCATTGAAAGCGTTCGCGTTCTTTGTAAGCGCGTTCAATCGTTTTAGCAAAGATGTCTTTCTCTGCGCCTGCGCCCCAATTTTCGCGCAGACGATCGTAAAGTTCGTCGATCGTGAGGATATCTTTCTCAACAGCATCCTCAAGATCCGCAATGCAGTAAGACACATCGTCAGCCGCTTCCATAATGTAGCTCAGCGGATGACGATGAAATTCGCCCAAATCCAGCTCTTCACGCAGTGTGGCAACAAACGCTTCCTCTGCCAGATAGTAGCCCGGTTTCTTCATCAAATAATGGTAATCAGCCGGAAGCTCGCCGTTCCAATACGCGGGTCGGGTATATTTCAGAATGCAGGCCACCTGCCCGTAGGTCAGGTTGAGCTTCAGCAACGTATGCACCAGACGGATCGCCTGTGCGTTGCCTTCAAAATGGCTCAGATCCTGCCGGATTTGCCCGCGCAGATCGTCCAGTCCATCCTGCTGCATCCGCAGCGTAGGCACTTTGCAGTCATCGACGCGTTCCGGGGATTCACTGTCCAAATAGTGGCTATCCAGCAATTTTCTGAACCATTGATTAATCGCAGATTCGCCAAAATGTCCAAACGGCGGATTGCCGATGTCATGCATCAGACACGCCATTTCAACCAGGCTTTCAAACGGCGTTTCTCTGTCATCCAGCCCCAGTGACGCCAGCCGCCCGTCGACTTGCAGGCGGTGCAAAATCTCTTTGGCGATATAGCGACCAACCTGCTGAACTTCCATTGAGTGGGTCAAGCGGGAGCGGACGGCCGCATTACGTTCTAGCGGAAAGACCTGAGTTTTTTGCTGTAAGCGGCGGATGGCGGCGGAGTTAATAATACGACCCCGATCGCTCTCAAACTGGCGCACAATCGTATATTCATCCTCAGCCGTTTTAGGCCGGCTGAAATGGCGCTGAAAGCTCATTTTTTTGGCGAAATCGATACCAGACATATGGTTCTCCATGTCATCCCGCTACAGCACAATGATGGACACTCCATCTCATCCCGCTAGCCATGATAGACTAATATCCGCGATATACACCTAATGCTGGTCATTTAACGATCGAGATACACGGTGCGACCACAGGGATGAGGCATCCCTGCGGGAACCTCCCCCTGTGTTTCCCCTAAAATGGGACTTCAGTGACCAGCATTAGGTATACGCCTTCCATTTATAACAGAATTTGCGGGGAACCTTATGAAAGTCGGTATTATCGGCGCGATGGAACAAGAAGTAACGCTGCTGCGCGATCGGATTGAAAACCGTCAGACCTTCCAGCGTGCGGGTTGCGAAATTTACACCGGACAAATCAACGGTGTGGATGTTGCACTGCTGAAATCCGGTATCGGCAAAGTCTCCGCCGCACTGGGCACCACGCTGCTGCTGGAATACAGCAAGCCAGACGTGGTCATTAACACCGGTTCCGCTGGCGGACTGGCACCTACATTAAACGTCGGTGATATCGTCGTTTCCGATGAAGTGCGCTACCACGATGCTGACGTCACGGCGTTTGGCTATGAGCCCGGCCAGATGGCAGGCTGCCCTGCCGCTTTCCTTGCCGATGAAAAACTCATCACACTGGCGCAGGAAGTCATTGCCGAGTTACAGCTGAATGCCGTGCGCGGTCTGGTTGTCAGCGGTGATGCCTTCATTAACGGCGCAGAGCCGTTAGCTCGTATCCGCACCACCTTCCCGAAGGCGATTGCCGTAGAAATGGAAGCCACCGCGATCGCCCATGTCTGCCACCAGTTCGCCGTCCCGTTTGTGGTGGTACGCGCGATTTCTGATGTGGCCGATAAAGCCTCACACCTGAGTTTTGATGAGTTTCTGAATGTTGCAGCACAGCAATCAACGCGGATGGTAGAAGCGATTCTGGCCAAGCTGGCCGCACGCTAATCGTGACAGTCAGGTTCCTCTGCTGGCTGACCGGGCTGCTGCTCTGCTCTGCCGCTTATGCTATTCCGCAGCGTGTGATCAGTCTCGCCCCCCACGCGACGGAAATGGCCTATGCGGCAGGCATGGGTGAACAGCTGATTGCGGTTAGCGCCTGGTCAGATTACCCGCTAGAAGCCAAAAAGCTGGAGCAGGTTGCCTCCTGGCAGGGAATCAACCTAGAGCGGATCCTCGCCCTCAAGCCCGATCTGATTCTGGCGTGGCGCGAGGGCAACCCGCAGCGTCCGCTGGAACAGCTCGCCAACTTCTCGATTCCTATCGTTTATCTGGATGCGAAGACATTAGACGATATCCCGGCATCACTACGGCAGTTGGCAACCTATAGCCGTCATCCTGAGCAAGCCGAACGCGCAGCAAAAGATTTTCAGCAGGAAATAGGCGAACTCCAGCACGCTGGCGAGACGCATAATACCGCGCCATTGCGGGTATTCATTCAATTTGGCACTCAGCCGCTGTTTACCTCGTCGAAAGCGACGCTGCAAAGCCAGATCGTTTCACTGTGCGGTGCCGAAAATGTCTTTAGCGACAGCTCGGTGCCTTGGCCGCAGGTCAGTCGTGAACAGGTGTTAAGACGCCAGCCGCAGGCCATTATTGTCGGCGGTGCGCCAGATAGGATTTCCAGTGTGCAGGCGTTTTGGCAGCCGCAATTAGCGGTTCCGGTCATTACCGTCAATGAAGACTGGTTTAGCCGCAGCGGCCCGCGTTTACTATTGGCAGCCCAGCAAATTTGTTCTCAATTAGCAGAGCTAAGACCCACGTTTTCGTCAGCCAAGTGATTGTTAATTAACACCGTGAAACCATTCCGCTAACAATAGCTTCATTAGTATACAAGTTGTAACACTAACCGACTTTTATTTCGCCAATAGTTGTCGATAATCTGAACGTAACGGTGGAATCATAAACAGCATTCATGTTTTTGATTACCATCTGGCGAAAAAGCCAAAGCAAAGACGAAATGAGAAAATTTTGAACCGACATCGGTTCCTTTGACACCAGGTAGCTTTAACTATGAAAAATGCGTTGCTTTACGCGGGCTTACTTATGGCGACCTGTAGCACGGCGTATGCAGTGAGTCAGGGCGGGCAAATTAACGCTCAACTGACGATACAAGCAGCATGCGGCGTAACGCCTCAATCTGGTCAATATCAAATGAATTGTAACGTAGCCTCTGTACCACAGCCTAAAATTACTGAGTCACGTATTCAGGTCGATCAGGCAAAATTTTCGACCTCTGCGGCAAAAACTGCACAGGGTACGGAAATACGTTTGATTACGGTCGAATGGTAATTCTAGTAAAAACACGAAGCGTATTCTTTCAATTAACGCTTCTTGTGACAAATTGCTTGTTTACTGTGCCCTAAATAATTCGAGTTAGCGTTTTGAACAATGCTATGCATTGACCCTTTAGGGCAAGGCTCATTTATGGCCTTGTAACGCGGTAACTGCACGACAAATCGGTTAAAACCGATTTGAACAGCGCTAGCGCTGGCCCGAAGGGTGAGCTTCATTTATGAAACTCATCAATCCCCAGGAGCTTACTCAGGTAAGTGACTGGGGTGAGTGAGGGCAGCCAACGCACAAGCATCTTGAAGTATGACGGGCATATAAAAAAACCGTGTCTTGTTGCCAAGACTCGGTTTTTATTTTCAGTCGGTCAATAACCGCAATGCAGGATCAGACGCTGAAAGAGGAACCACAGCCGCAGGTGGATTTCGCATTCGGATTCGTCACGATAAAGCGAGAACCTTCCAGCCCTTCGGTATAATCCACCGCACCGCCAACCAGATATTGCAGGCTCATCGGATCAACCACCAGCGCCACACCTTGTTTCTCAATGGTCATATCGCCGTCGTTGATTTGATCATCAAAGGTAAAACCATACTGGAAACCGCTACAGCCGCCGCCCGTGATGTACACACGCAGTTTCAGCTCTGGGTTTTCTTCATCAGCAATCAGGTTTTTCACCTTGCTTGCCGCCGCATCGGTAAATTGCAGAGGCAGTGCTGCTATATCATCGCTCATATTTTTACTCCCAACTCAGGGCTTATCAGGTGATAGACCCATATTCATACGCTTATTATCCGGCAGTATGCGAAAACGTTCAAGATTTGACAGCGGCTGTTGAAATAATCGCCGCATTATGCCGCCTCATCCACCACACAGCCAGTACTCTCTGTGGGTATGGTGTGGCGCGTTTTCAAGTGAAAACCCGCACAGCGATTTCATAACGGCGGTCAGTTCATTAGAATACCCCTACATTTTACGATCAAGACCAGTCAGGACCGCGTAATGAACAAATCTGAAAGCCTGTATGCTGCGGCACAGCAACTTATTCCCGGCGGAGTGAACTCACCCGTTCGTGCTTTTAACGGCGTCGGCGGTACTCCGCTGTTCATCGAACGGGCTGATGGCGCTTATCTCTATGACGCTGACGAGCAAGCGTACATTGATTACGTGGGATCGTGGGGCCCGATGGTGCTGGGTCACAATCATCCGGCAATCCGTGAGGCGGTGATCGCGGCAGCAGAACGCGGTCTGAGCTTTGGCGCACCGACAGAAATGGAAGTGCAGATGGCGCGTCTGGTCACCTCGCTGGTGCCGAGTATGGATATGGTGCGGATGGTCAACTCTGGTACAGAAGCCACCATGAGCGCGATCCGTCTGGCGCGTGGCTACACGGGCCGCGATAAAATCATCAAATTTGAAGGCTGCTACCACGGCCACGCAGACTGCCTGCTGGTGAAAGCCGGTTCCGGCGCACTGACGCTGGGCCAGCCTAATTCCCCCGGCGTTCCAGCCGATTTCGCCCGCCACACGCTGACCTGCGTCTATAACGATCTGTCATCCGTTCGTGCCGCGTTTGAACAATATCCTGACGAGATCGCCGCGATCATTGTCGAACCGGTAGCGGGCAATATGAACTGCATTCCACCGCTGCCAGATTTCCTTCCTGGCCTGCGTGCCCTGTGTGACGAGTTTGGTGCCCTGTTCATTATCGATGAAGTGATGACTGGCTTCCGTGTTGCACTGGCGGGTGCACAGTCGCACTACGGCGTGGTACCGGATCTGACCTGCTTGGGGAAAATCATCGGCGGCGGCATGCCAGTCGGCGCATTCGGCGGCAAGCGTGACGTCATGCAGGCGCTGGCACCGACCGGCCCGGTTTATCAGGCGGGAACGCTGTCCGGCAACCCGATTGCCATGGCCGCAGGCTTTGCCTGTTTGACGGAAGTCGCCAAGCCCGGCGTACATCAAAAACTCACCGAGTTGACCAATCAGCTGGCTGACGGCCTGTTAGCTGCCGCGAAAGCCGAAAACATTCCGCTGGTGGTGAATCAGGCGGGCGGCATGTTCGGTCTGTTCTTCACGGATGCCGAGAGCGTCACCTGCTATCAGGATGTGATGAAGTGCGACGTCGAGCGCTTTAAGCGGTTCTTCCACATGATGCTGGAAGAAGGGATTTACCTCGCGCCGTCCGCGTTTGAAGCGGGCTTTATGTCGTTGGCACACACGCCACAGGACATCGATCGCACCATCGAAGCCGCACAGCTCTGCTTCTCACGGCTGTAAAAGCGTATCTCGACGGCGTCAGCAAGTGGCGCCGTGTATCAAACGGTTAACCTTCGCTACCCGGCTCGATACCGCTCATCTCACACGCCAGCGCCCCTGCGCGCTTAAGCGCATACGTGTAGCGTTCATCAAAGGGGTAGCAGCACGATAGCCGAAGCGCGTGCTTGCAGCGACCGCTTAGCGTGTAAAGCTCACCGGGCGTGACGCAAATTTTCTCTTGCAGCAGGCGATGGAATAGCTCAACGCCATCCACGCCGCCCGGTAACTCCAGCCAGAAGACAAAACCGCCCTGCGGCTGCGTCGCGCGCGTCCCCTGCGGAAAATGCCGGGCAATCAGCCCACGCGCCTCATCCATCTGCACGGCATAGCGGCGGCGCAGCGTACGCAGATGATGATCGTAACCGCCGGACTCCAGAAACTGCGCCAGCGTTTCCGATAGCAGCGCCGATTCCGCCATTGACGATACCGCTTTCAGCCGCGCCACCTTGGCACGGAAACGGCCTGACGCCATCCAGCCGATGCGGAAATCGGGCGCCAGCGTTTTTGTGAAGCTGGAGCAGTAAATCACCCAACCGTCGCGGTCGAAGGCTTTCACCGTCGGCGACAGCGGCCAGGTAAACTGAAGTTCGCTGTATAACCCATCTTCAATAAGTGGAACCTGATAATCGTTCACCAGCTTTGCCAGCCGCTTTTTATCTGCTAGCGTCATGCTGCATCCCAGCGGGTTCTGCGCGTTAGGCATAGCGATAATCGCCTGTAATCGCTGCTCTGACAGCAGCAATTCCAACGCATCCAGCGCAAGACCACGTTGCGGATCGGTGGGAATCTCCACCGTTTTCAGTCCCAGACTGGCAAGCAGAGGAAAGAGATAAAAATAGGTTGGCGTTTCCAGCCCCACACAGTCGCCCGGCTGCGTGACCGTGCGCAGCGCCAGCTGTAGCGCTTCCATACAGCCGTGGGTGATCGTGATGTCCTCGCGGGTCAATGTCATACCCAAATCCATCGCCCGCCGTGCGACTTCGCGCCGTAACCGTTCGCTGCCCGGCGGCAGCGCATAGCGGCCAATCAGATCAGGCTGTCGCCGTAGCAAAGAAGCGGCAATGCGGCTGATCTTTTCGGTCGGATAGAAATCGGCATGCTGTGGGCACGCCAGAGAAATGTTGATGTAATCCGGGTGCGTCTGAGCAGCAAACACGGTATCAATCAGATCCAGTTGCTCACTGCCCGGCACAATCACCTGCGCACGGTGGGGCTTGCTCTCCGTCAGCGACGGCAGACGCCCTCGTACAAAGTAGCCAGATTGCGGGCGTGCTTCGATCAACCCGCGATCTTCGAGAATACGCCAGGCATTCAGCACCGTATTCACACTGACCTGATGCGATCCAGCGACGCGACGAATAGAAGGCAGGCGGCTTCCCGGCGCTAATGTTCCTTGATGAATAGCCGTGGCGAAGGTTTCCGCGAGCTGTTGATAGAGCGTACTTTCTTGTGAGTCGATAATGGACACAGTTCCCTCGCCAGCCAATGAGTACAGTTAACGATTAATGCATTTTGTACCCATAACAATAATCATTTTGTGTATCTGTAACCATTTATTTTTTCTGCCTACCATAGTGCTCTCCCCCATCATCAGGATCACACCATGCTCGACCCTTCTTTTTTCAGCTACGTCACCGTCATGTCCATCACGCCGGGGCCCAATAATCTGCTGCTGGCGACGTCAGGCGTCAATTTTGGCCTGCGCCGTACGTTACCGATGCTGATGGGTATTTTAATTGGCTGTGCGCTACAAACGGCACTGATGGGGGTGGCATTGGAGCTTTTACTGAGCTGGCTGAGCGTGATTCGCCTCCCCCTTACCGTGCTGGGGTGCGTTTATCTGCTGTGGCTATCGTGGAAAATCGTGCGCTCATCGGCACCGGAATTACAAGGGCGAGTACAGCCGATGACCGTACTGCAAGGGACGCTATTTCAGGCGGTGAACCCGAAAGCCTGGCTGATGTCCAGCAACATCGCGCTGCTGTATACCGCCAGCAACGGTATTTTTACCACGATGGTCGCCTTTATGGCGCTCAATCTGCCCTGCATTCTGGTTTGGGCCATGCTCGGCGATCGCATCGGCAAACACCTTCAGGAACCGTGGAAACTGAAAGCCTTCAACGGCATCATGGCGCTTTCTCTGGTGCTCACCACCTTCTGGATGCTGGTCGAAGCGATTAACGTCCCTAGCTAATCACACGATCTCGGCGGGCTTCCCTCTCCGCCGAGGCTCGCGCTATTTCACCTGTTTACGCAATAGATAAACAAAGTAAGGCGCACCGATAAACGTCGCGAGCAACCCCGCCGGGATTTGCGCCGGAAAGAGAATCATCCGGCCAAACCAGTCTGCAATGACCATCAGCGCGCCGCCAATTAATGCAGAGCAGGCGATTTGCGGCAACACGCGGCTAAAGCCCAGCATCCGCGCCATATGCGGAGCCATTAAGCCCACAAAGCTCATCGGGCCGACCATCAGGGTTGCCATCGCGGTCAGTACCGATGCCAGCAGCAACACCAGCAGACGAACTGGTGTGACAGCCACGCCAAGCGCTCTGGCCGTGGTGGTGCCAAGCGGTAGAATACGCAGCCAGCGCTGGCATAGCGGGACAATCAACAGCAGCAGCACGGCAATCACCGCCGTACGTATCGCGTCAGTCGGTTCGACCGCATAGGTTGATCCCGACAGCCAGGTCAGCACCGTTCCCATACGCGGATCGCCACTGGCCAACAGCAGCGCAATGACGGTGGTGAACGCCATACTCAGTGCGATCCCTGCCAGCAGCATACGCTGCGTGGAGAACCCACCGCGTCCGGCAATTATCACCATGACCAACAGCGTCAACGCCGCGCCCGCGCTGCCAGCCGGAAGCAGCCACACGAACGCATTGCCGGGAATGAAGAACAGCAAAATAATGACGCCAAACGATGCGCCAGAGCTAATCCCCAGCACTTCCGGGCTCCCCATCGGGTTACCCGTCAGCTTCTGTATTAGTGTTCCCGCCACCGCCAGCATCACCCCAGCGGTTAGCGCCGCCAGCACCCGAGGCCAGCGCCATGAGAGCAACTGCGTTAACACATCACCGCCGCCCCACTGCCAGCCGTCGGCATCTTTCCCTAACATCAGCGCCGTAATCACCACCATTCCCAGCAGCATAATGCCGAGAACCAGCCACGTTCCCCACAGGCGACGTTCAGCCGTCGGCGTACTGCTGCTGTCGACCATCGCGGGTTGACCGCTATTACGCAGACGCGGCAACAGCCACAGTAGCAGCGGCGCGCCAATCAGCGCCGTCGCCGCGCCCGTAGGGACGTCAAGCCACACGCGACTCAGCCAGATAACGCCCTGATCGGTAACACCAAGCAGCAGCGCCCCCAGCAGCGGCGCTAATAAAAGGCGGTGAAGTAACCGCCGTGCCCCCAGCATTTTCGCCAACAGCGGCGCGAACAGACCGATGAAACCGATAATGCCTGCCGCATTGACCAGTTGAGCACACAGGAAAATCCCCAGCCCAAGCGCACTCAGACGTGCCAGCGACAGCCCAAGCCCCAGATTACGCGCAACGCCATCATCCAGCCCCAGCAGCGTTAGCGGACGAATCAACAGTAGCGCCAGACAGAAACACACCAGAAGACGCGGGAGAACAAACTGCACATTGCTCCAGTCCTGCTGGTTCAGCACGCCGCTGCTCCACAGGAACAAGCCCTGAAGCTGCTCATGATGGAAAAGCACTAGCAACTGATTGACCGCGCTACAGTAGAAACTCAGCACCAGCCCCGCCAGTATCAGCGTCACGGGCGATAAACGTTTACCCCAGGCTACGCCAAAGACCAACGCGCCAACCACGAGCGCCCCAGCCATAGCCGCGACCTGCTGGAGCCATGCGCCACCGGGCAGTGCCCACAGTGTGATCACCGTGATCCCGAGCTGTGCGCCCGTAGCGATCCCCAGCGTTGACGGCTCGGCCAGCGGATTACGCAAGACCTGCTGGAACAGCACGCCGCACAGCCCCAGCCCCGCACCAATCAGCAGCGCCAGCACCATGCGCGGTAACAGGCTGTAGTGAAACAGCAACTGCTGCATATTATTCAAGGCAGGCTGAGTCAGCCCTTCAAGCCACTGTGATACTGGTAATTGCTGCTGCAAATTGTAGCTGCCCATCCCCAGAATCACGATCAGCAGAAAACCAATCAGTACCACTGGCAGCACCAGCGGATGAACAACGTGCTTGTGCGCATGCGAGGCACCGACAGACAGAGGATTAGGCATGTTTTCTCGCCTCCAGAGCCTGATTCAATACGTGGCAGAAGCGCATCGCCGAGAGCGTTCCGCCATACAGCCAGACGGCAGGCACGCGTTGCAAACGCTGGTTACGCACAAACGGCATCGCCTGCCAGAGCGGGTTCTTATCAAGCTGCGCGCTGATGGCGCTATCGCCATGCTCGAAACAGAGCACGTTGGCATCGCCGACGTCTGCCAGACTCTCAATGCCCACAATCGTACTGCCCCAGAAGCTGGTTTCACCACGCCAGGCATTTTCTATCCCGACATGATCCATCACTTCCTGAAAAAGGCTGTTCTTGCCAATCACCAGCACATGGCGGCTATCGACCAGCGTGATGAGCAACAGAGGCCGTTGGGTGTACGGTTGAAGCGTGATTTTTTCCTGCTGGAGAAACTGCGCTAGCTCCGTCAGATGCTGCTCACCGGCCGCTTTCATATTGAGCGCATCGGCCAGTTTCATCACCGAGGCCTGTGCCGACGTCAGCGGTTTTCCCTGTTCGTTGCTGAAGCCAAAGCCCAGCAGCGGAGAAATACGGGACATTTTTGCGACCGAAGGGCCGTAACCTTCAGAGTAAAGAATCAGCGACGGGCGAATCTGCGTCAGCAATTCCAGATTAGGCTCGGTACGCAGACCCACATCAATCACCGATTCAGGCAACGCGGGCTCTTTCACCCACAGATTGTAGTTATGCTTATCTGCAATCGCGAAGGGCGTGATGCCCAACGCCAGAAGCAGTTCAACAGGCAACCACTCCAGCGCCACAATGCGGTTTAAATCGGGAAATGTAGCAGTCGCTCCCCTGCTCGCCGCCGAGTAAACCAGCGGTGACAGCAGCAGCGCCGTCAGCAAACGACGGCGTAGCGGATCGGGAGAGGATGGAGAAGAAAAACGTTCAGGCATCATGAGCAGGAAAACCGAGTTAACAAACGAAGCTGACCGGCGCGCCACCCGCCGGATGAGGCAGAATGCCCATGGGAATGCCGTAGATATTTTCCAGCACGTCCCCTTGCATCAGCGCAACAGGCTCACCCTGCGCAATCATTTTGCCACCGCGCAACGCCACCAGATGATCGCAATAGCGCGCAGCCATGTTGATATCATGCAACACCGCAATGACGGTGATGCCGCGCTCGCGGCTCATGCGCTGAATCAGCGCCAGAACCTCAACCTGATGCGCAATGTCCAGCGCAGAGGTCGGTTCATCCAACAACAAGCAGCGGCTATCCTGTGCCACCGTCATCGCCAGCCAGGCTCGCTGCCGTTCACCGCCAGACAGGCTATCTACCAGACGGTTAGCAAACGGTTTCAACCCCACCAGCGTGATGGCTTCCTCGACCTTTTCCCGATCGGCGCTGCCGAAACGACCTAATGCGCCGTGCCACGGATAACGCCCTACGGCAACCAGCTCACGCACGGTCATCCCTTCGGCAGCAGGAAGCTGCTGCGGTAAATAGGCGACCTGACGGGCGAACAATTTGCTGTCCCAGCTTCCAGTCGCCTGTTCGCCCAGCAGTGCAGTACCGCCGCTAGCGGGCTGGTGACGACCCAGAATTTTCAGCAATGTCGATTTGCCCGAGCCGTTGTGTCCAATCAGACCGCACACTTTCCCCACAGGGAACGTAATAGATAAAGGGTGTAACAACGTGCGTCCAGCAACGGAAAAACTGACATCGTCCAGTCTGAAAGTGGTATCAGGCAGTACAGTTTGATTTTGCATAGCGTTTTTGGTTTGTAATGTCACCGAAGGAAAGGGGTGAGCAGAATTCACTATTCCCGTAATCATCGATCTAAAAGAGAACGATAATGATTACGATATAAGGCAGCATGATAGGCGCAACGGAATACCAATCGCAAGACTTTTACCCGTCAGCACCAGAGTGACGTGGCAGGAAAAGCGGTATCAGGCAGGGCGTGGTGCTCAGCCAAAAATAGTAGAGAAAAAAAATGCCCACAGATTCAGCCTATTAGGTACATTTATGCCACTATTAAGGCGGTTTCGTGCGCGATAATACCGTTATTTTCATGCTACCTTGTAGCACGCGCCCAACATAGGGGGCTACGCCAGCCCCCTATGAACCCCGGCTTTTGGCGGGAATTATGCCGCTAAAGCGGTGCCTTCGTCGGTATCAGGCTTAGAGGACCGCTTGCGACACGTTCCTGACGTGGCGCAAGCTTTCGCCGCGTCCATGCGGCTCATCCTAAGCCTGCTATCTCCTCAGCATAATTTTTTACGCCGGATAACGGCAAACCCGTGCTTTCTCTGTATTTATGTATGACAGCAGGTTAACAGGGGCAGTGATAAGAACTTACTACTGACCAAACATTTCTTTAATCCAGTCAGCGACGCCTTCTCCGTTTTGCTGGTCCTGCTGCGCTGAAGGCTGCGGCTGGCTAGCCTGACACAGCGCCTGCGGATTATCCGTCCAGACTGGCAATACGCGTCCGGCGCTGCTGCCGTTGCAGATAAAGTTACCGCTGGCATCCACCGTCATGGTCGTAATACCTTCCGGCGGCGTCAGCATTAACGGCAGCGGCGTTTGGTTTTCCAGATAGCGACGATAAATCGTCAGCGCACCGTTCGCCCCAGTCAACTTGGCCGGGCCGTTGTTATCGCGTCCTACCCAGCTAATCGCCACTTCTTTACCGTCGATCCCAGCAAACCAGCTGTCACGCAGGTCATTGGTGGTACCCGTTTTCGCTGCCAGATGATAATTCGGGAATTTCACCGCCAGCGAACGCGACGTACCGCGTTCGACAACCTGCTGCATGCCATACAGCGTCAGATAAGCCGCCTGTGCCGGAACCGCGCGCTCCGCCTGCGGGAAACTCTGATACAGCACCGTGCCATCTTCCGCAATCACTGAACGCAGTGAGGAAAGCGGTGCACGATTGCCGCCGCTGGCGATCGTCTGGTATTCCTGCGCCACTTCCATCGGCGTCAGACTGATCGCACCCAGCAGCATCGCGGGTACAGGCTGAATCACGTTTTCTGGGATCCCTAAACGCTTCAACGTTTCCGTGATCTGATTCAGCCCTACGGCCATCCCCAGATTGACGGTCGGCACGTTCAGCGAGTTCGCCAGCGCATCGACCAGCATGACGCGGCCACGGAACTGGCGATCGTAGTTCTTCGGCTGCCATAGCTGTCCGTTAGACTGTTTGATCGACAGCGGCTCATCCGCCAAAAAGGTATTCAGGCGATAGGTGTCCGGTTGGCTCAGCGCGGTCAGGTAGGTCGGCGGCTTCGCCAGCGACCCGACAGGACGACGCGCCTGTAGCGCACGGTTAAACCCAGCGTACTGCGTTTGAGCACCACCGACCATCGCGCGGACTTCGCCGCTGAAACGATCGACAATCACCATCGCCGCTTCCAGATCGCTGACGTTACGGCCTGCACGCAGTGCCGGAATCCCGACTTCTACCGCTTTTTCTGCCGCATCCTGCGAGACCGGATCGAGCGTGGTAAAGATCTTCACGCCGGAGAGATCGTTAACCTTGTCGCCAAGCCGCTGTTGCAGTTCTTGACGCACCAGTTGCATAAACGCCGGCTGAGGACTGATGACGCCGCCTTTCGGCTGTACGCCCAGCGGACGCGCACTCAGCATGTTGTAGAGATCGGCATCAATAATCTGCTGATTCTGCAACAAACGCAGCACTAGATTGCGTCGTTCCAACGTAATCTGCGGGTTACGCCATGGGTTATACAGCGACGCTCCTTTCACCATCCCCACCAGCAGCGCCTGCTGATCGAGGCTCAGTTCATTCACCGGGCGGCCAAAGTAATACAGGCTGGCAAGCGGGAAGCCGCGGATCTGATCGTTACCGCTCTGACCGAGATACACCTCGTTCAGATACAGCTCAAGGATACGATCCTTGCTGTAGCGATAATCCATGATCAGCGCCATATAGGCTTCGTTAGCTTTACGCCACAGCGAACGCTCGTTAGTCAGGAACAGATTCTTAACCAACTGCTGCGTCAGCGTACTGCCGCCCTGAACCGCGCGCCCCGCCGTGATATTCGCTAAGAACGCACGACCAATGGAATACAGGCTGATGCCATCGTGTTCATAAAAGTGGCGGTCTTCGGTCGCGACCAGCGTATCAACCAGCAGATCGGGGAAACCAGCACGCGGCACGAACAAACGCTGTTCGCCATTCGGCGACTGCATCATGGTGATCAGCTTCGGATCGAGACGGAAAAAGCCGAAGTTACGCTGGTTGTCCAGATTCTGGATCTGCGACAGACGATCGTTGGCAAACGTCAGACGCGCCTGAATCTGCCCTTCTTTACCATCGGGGAAATCAAACGGACGGCGCAGCATATCGATACTGTTGCCACGCACGCTGAATTCACCTGGGCGGGTAATGCGGCTCACCTGACGGTATTGCATGCCTTCCAGCAGGCTGATCATCTCTTTCTGGCTGTAGGCCATGCCCGGCTCAAGGTTGACCATGCGGCCATAGACGGCGGCAGGCAACTGCCAGACTTTGCCTTCAATACGGCTGCGGATCTGGCTGTCGAGGTACACGCCATAGATCGCCATCGCCACGGCAAAGATCAGGAACAGCTTGATCGCCAGCCCTAACCAGCGCCGTCTTCTTTGCGATTTACGCGTCATGGTGTCATCGCCGTCGTCATCATCATCGTCGTCATAGTCGTCCTGATAATCGTCATAATCTTCATCATCATAGTCGTCATCCCTGCGACGTCGTATGGCCTGCTTGCGCTCAGGCTTACGTTTTGGCGCTTTCCCTTTGCGTCCGATAGGTTCGCGGTCATCCCGAGACATTACAATAACTTCTCCATCAGGTTGTTCACGGCTATCTGCTCTGCGCTCAAGCCGCCTACTCTGTTTCCAGCCCCTTGTTTGGGAAAGCGGAAACGTCTGAAATTAGTGATTCTGATATTTCTTGGTACGTCTCGTCGGAGCCGTATTCGCCGGATCGTCCGGCCAGACATGCTTGGGGTAACGCCCCTTCATCTCTTTTTGCACCTCGCGGTACGTGCCTTGCCAGAATGCCGCTAAATCCCGCGTAATCTGTAGTGGACGTTGTGCGGGTGATAAAAGTTCCAATACCAGCGCTACACGCCCTTCTGCCAGCAGCGGGCTCTGCTGCTCACCGAACATTTCCTGCATTCGCACTGACAGCACTGGAGGCTTATCGTCATAATAGGCGATAGGCAAACGACTGCCGCCGGGTGCCGTGTAGTGTGTGGGCAGCGCGCTATCCAGCCGCTGGCGCAGCGACCAGTCCAGCAATCGCAGCAGCGCATCGCTCAAATTGATCTGGTGCAGCGCCCGTAAATCACGCACACCGACAAGTGACGGCTGTAGCCAGATTTCCAGCGTTGCCAGCAGCGTTTCTTCATCCACTCGCGGCCAGTCAAGCTCAGGCAACCACTGGTGAGCGCACTGTAGCCGGGCGCGTAACTGCAACGCCGCAGCGTCCCAGTTTAATGCATCAATCCCCTGCTCACGAATCCAAGATAGCAGCGCCTGCTGCAATGCCTCGTCGGAAGGCTTATTCAGCGGGCGCGTTCGCAGAGTCAGGCTGCCTATCTGGTCGCGCTGGCTGGCGCGCAGAGTACCCTTTTCTTCGTCCCAGTGCACCACGTTATGTTCACTTATTAATCCGGGTAGTTGTCGTTCCAGCCGCTCAATATCCAGCGGCAACGCCAATAGAATCCGCGCGTCGGCACTCTGGTTATTTTGTAATAGCGCAGGTGCCAGAAGCCATTCAGTACCTGACAACGCCTCATCAGCCGACATCATCGCACCGCTGCCGTTAGCAAGCTGGTAGCGTCCATCCTGACTACGCCGCCGGGCGATGCGGTCGGGGAAAGCCTGTGCCAGCAGCCAGTCGGCGTAGCTACCGTCAATGCGCCCTGACGCCGTCGATAAACGACGCGTTAGCTGTTTTGCCCGCCGCAGCCAGTGTGGCAATGGGTGATGCAGCCAGTCAGCCAGATTGATCGACCCGCTGCGTGGTGGCTCTTCGAGTATCGCGGCCAGACATCCGGCAGTGGCTAATGCACCTGAACCTTGCAGTGACGCGGCATACAGCATCGTCGCCAGTCGGGCATCGCAGCCTAACGCGGCTATTTTCCGACCCTCGACAGTCAGCCGATCTTGTTTATCGGTAATACCAAGCTGGCGCAGCAGCTGGCGTGCGGAATAAAGCGCAGGAGCTGGCGGGGTATCCAGCCAGGTTAACTGCGTCACATCAGTGCAGCCCCACTGTAATAAATCCAGCCAGATACTGCTGAAATCGCTATTCAGTATCTCGGCTTCACTTTGCGCCGCCACGCGTTCTGCCTGCTCACGAGAGCACAGATGCCAGCATATACCGGGGCTTAAACGTCCGGCACGTCCGGCGCGCTGCACCATCGATGCCTGACTGATTCGCTGCGTCGCCAGTCGAGTGACGCCGCTTTTCACATCAAAGCTGGCTACGCGTTCAAGGCCGCTATCCATCACCAGCCGGATGCCTTCAATCGTCAGACTGGTTTCTGCAATATTGGTGGCTAACACCACCTTACGACGACCCGGCTCCGCGGGCAGAATCGCCTTTTGCTGCTCCGCCAGCGTCAATGCCCCATATAAAGGACAAAGATCTGTCTCGCTCGACACGCTATTTTCCAGCAGCGCCTGCACACGGCGAATCTCCGCGACGCCGGGCAAAAACAGCAGCAGTGAACCCGCTTCTTCGCTGAGAAGGCGTCGCACCTGTCGCGCAACGCCTTCTTCCAAACGCTCCTGACTGTTCAACGGCGCATAACACCGCTCTACCGGATAGCTACGGCCTTCGGAAACCACGCAGACGGCTTCCGGCAACAGCGCCGCCAGCCGCACATTGTCGAGCGTCGCGGACATAATCAGCAACTTTAAGTCTTCACGCAGCCCTTGTTGCACATCGAGCAACAGCGCCAATGCTAAATCGGCCTGCACGCTGCGCTCGTGAAATTCATCAAGGATGATTAGCGCCACACCTTGCAGTTCCGCATCCTGTTGCAGCAAACGGGTCAGCATGCCTTCGGTGACGACTTCCAGCCTCGTTGCGTCACTCACGCAGCTTTCCGACCGCATGCGATAGCCTATGGTTTTCCCCGGCTCTTCACCTAGCTGCTGCGCCAGCCTCCAAGCCACGCTCTTTGCCGCCAGACGGCGTGGCTCCAGCATGATGATGCGCCCGTTCAGGTTGCCCTGTTGCAGCAACTGCAACGGCAGCCAGGTCGATTTCCCCGCACCCGTTGGGGCATTGAGCAGCACCTGAGGCGCGTTATGTAGCGCCGTTATCACATCATCCAGCACGGCGCTGACGGGCGGTAAAATCACAGACATCTCCGTATAAGGTTAACTTTAAGCGGCGAGCATTGTAGCATCTGGATGAATGTAGCATCTGATGGAATCAGAACAGAGAGATCGCCATGTCAGCCACCCGCCGCCTGTTTTTTGCCTTATCACTGCCGGAAGCCACACAGCAAGAGATTATTCGCTGGCGCGCCGAACACTTCCCTCTGGAAGCGGGTCGGCCGGTCGCGGCGGCTAATCTTCATCTGACGCTGGCGTTTTTAGGCGATGTTAGCGAGCAAAAAGCGCAGGTTTTGCAGACGCTGGCAGGCCGCATCCACCAGCCCGCCTTTTCCCTTACGCTGAATGACGCTGGGCACTGGCCGCGTCCCGGTGTGGTCTGGCTGGGCTGCCGTCGTGCACCGCGCGGGCTGCTACAATTGGCGGAACTGCTGCGCTCTCAGGCCGCGCGCAACGGCTGCTATCAAACGGCATTGCCGTTTCACCCGCACATTACGCTATTGCGCGGCGCGACTCGCCCCGTCGCAATTCCCCCCGCCACCTTTAGCTGGCAGGTCGACATGACGCACTTTTCGCTTTACGAATCACTTTTCAACAATGGCAAAACCCGCTATCAACAGTTGGAAAGCTGGTCATTTATTAAATAGAACAGGATTCTCATGAACTATACCCCACGTTTACAGCCTGCCCGGTTGATTAAACGTTACAAACGTTTTTTGGCCGATGTCGTCACCCCGGAAGGCGAGGCGCTCACGCTGCACTGTGCCAATACTGGTGCGATGACGGGCTGTGCAACCCCCGGCGACACCGTCTGGTACTCCACATCGGATAACCCTAAGCGCAAGTACGCCCAGAGCTGGGAACTGACTGAAACACAACAAAATCACTGGATTTGTGTCAATACTCTGCGTGCCAACACATTATTGTACGAAGCCTTATTAGAAAATCGCATAGAAGAGTTGGCGGGCTACCCAGACATAAAAACGGAAGTAAAATACGGTACGGAAAATAGCCGAGTCGACCTGCTTTTACAGGCGCCGGACAGGATTGACTGCTATATTGAGGTGAAATCCGTCACATTATTGCAACATGAATGTGGTTACTTTCCCGATGCGGTGACACTCAGAGGACAAAAGCATCTGCGTGAGCTGCAACAGATGGTTTCCAATGGAAAACGTGCCGTCCTTTTTTTCGCCGTACTCCATTCAGGCATCCAGCAGGTTTCTACCGCCCGGCATATTGATTCACGCTATGCGGAATTGTTTATCGAAGCACAACAGGCAGGGGTTGAAATTTTATGTTACGGCTCCACATCATGCCCTGGCGGTATTAAATTGACGCATAAGTTACCGTTGTTGGGATGAAGTAAAAGCATTGCATAACATGCCAACTCGGAGATGAAAGGAATCATTTATTCTTATGGAACTATTAAGGTACTGTTTAGCATTTAATACTTATGCTTGTGCCAGCAGATTGTTCCTGACACTTTATCAGGCCGGTGTCAGGAAGCATTGCCAACCCCATCTTCATCTGCTATTTATAGCGGCCTGTTTTTTCCCCCCTTTGGGGGCCGATATACCCAGATAGCTGAAGTTATGGCCAACAACGCCGCAATTTCACTGCATAAAAGGGTATTATGCGTGTCGTGTTATGTAGGAGAAGCAACATGCAAGAAGGGCAAAACCGTAAGACATCTTCTCTGAGCATTCTCGCAATTGCCGGAGTAGAGCCGTACCAAGAGAAGCCGGGCGAAGAGTATATGAACGACGCTCAGCTGGCTCATTTCAAGCGTATTCTTGAAGCATGGCGCAACCAACTCATGGATGAAGTGGATCGTACGGTATCGCACATGCGCGATGAAGCCGCTAATTTCCCCGATCCCGTGGATCGCGCAGCGCAGGAAGAAGAGTTCAGTCTCGAACTGCGTAACCGTGACCGTGAGCGCAAGCTGATCAAGAAAATCGCCAAAACCTTGGTGAAAATCGAAGATGAGGATTTCGGATTCTGTGAATCCTGTGGCGTCGAGATTGGCATCCGCCGTCTGGAAGCACGTCCGACCGCCGATCTGTGTATCGACTGCAAAACGCTGGCAGAGATACGCGAAAAGCAAATGGCAGGCTAATTTTCCTGTCCAGAATCGGCTCCTGCCCATCGCAGGGGCCGGCTCTAGTACGCTACCGCTGATGAATGATGTTCATCACTCTATCTTCTGTCTGGATAAAACGCTGACGAGATAGCACCAACTTCTTATGTCTGGAACAACTGCTTTCACCGAAACGCATCGTTATGTCGGGCGTTTTGCCCCCTCTCCTTCTGGTGACCTGCATTTTGGCTCACTGATCGCCGCACTGGGTAGTTATCTGCAAGCTCGTTCTCAACAAGGGCGCTGGCTGGTACGCATTGAAGACATCGATCCACCACGGGAAATTCCCGGCGCAGCCTCCCGTATCCTTGCACAATTAGACCATTACGGCCTGTATTGGGACGGCGAGGTGATTTACCAGTCACAGCGGCATGCGCGTTACCGAGAGATTCTTCAGCAGCTTCAACAGCAGGGCATGAGCTACTACTGCACCTGTACGCGTAGCCGTATTCAGCAGCTAGGTGGGCACTATGACGGCTATTGTCGGACGCGTAATCTGCCCTCCGATAACGCCGCGCTACGCCTACGTCAGACAACGCCGGTATTTCACTTTCACGATAAATTGCGTGGCGAGCTTTATGCCGACACGGCACTCGCGCAGGAAGATTTTATTATCCACCGCCGCGACGGGCTGTTTGCCTATAATCTGGCCGTCGTGATCGACGATAACGATCAGGAGATTACGGAGATCGTGCGCGGTGCCGATCTGATCGAACCGACAGTGCGGCAAATTTCGCTCTATCAGCAGTTGGACTATGCGATCCCTACCTACGTTCATCTGCCGCTGGTGCTGAATAGCGAGGGAAATAAGCTTTCCAAGCAGAATCATGCACCAGCACTGCCAAATAGCGATCCGCGTCCCGTGCTGCTGGCTGCACTGCAATTCTTGAACCAACCACTGCCGGAGAACGGTCAGGATATGACGCTTTCCGCACTTCTGGCCTGGTCTGTCGCGCACTGGTCCCTTGATGTTGTCCCGTTACAGGCGGCAATAAACCCGTCCGCGATCATATCGGCATTCTCAAAGGGGCATTGGTGAGCTATGATTAGCCGCTATTTTTAGTGACGCACTCTCTTTAGCCGTCACACTTGCAGGCCGTCGCTGGGTCGACGTCAAAAACGTTTCCCAGAAATTTTTTGCTGTGCCGTTGATTTATCCATCACTATCGAGGTGTATTATCTTTTCCCGAGTTGCTAATTTTTGTCGTAAGGTACTGAATCGTGAGAACGAAATGGTCGAATCAGAGGAACCGCGCCAGCATCTGACGGTGATTCCGCGTGACCAACATACTATTTCACGCAGCGATATCAGCGATAACGCGCTGAAAGTACTTTATCGCCTGAACAAAGCGGGCTACGAGGCTTATCTGGTTGGCGGCGGCGTACGCGACCTGCTACTGGGCAAAAAGCCGAAAGATTTTGATATCACCACTAACGCCACACCCGATCAGGTGCGCAAGCTATTCCGCAACTGTCGTTTGGTCGGGCGTCGTTTCCGTCTTGCCCCTATCATGTTCGGGCCAGAGGTGATTGAAGTTGCTACGTTCCGTGGTCACCACGAACAGCACCAGGAACAGCAAGAAGTCAAAAATTCCTCTCAGCAGGCCCAAAGCGGCATGCTGTTACGCGACAATATTTTTGGTTCCGTTGAAGAAGACGCCCAGCGCCGCGATTTCTCGATCAACAGCCTCTACTACAGCATTGCTGATTTCAGCGTACGTGACTATACCGATGGCCTGAACGATCTGCGTCAGGGCGTCATCCGTATGATTGGCGATCCTGAAACGCGCTACCGTGAAGACCCGGTGCGTATGCTGCGCGCCGTCCGTTTCGCTGCCAAGCTGAACATGACGGTCAGCCCAGAAACCGCCGAGCCGATTCCTCGTTTGGCCTCATTGCTGCACGATATTCCTGCGGCACGCATGTTTGAAGAGTCGCTGAAGCTGCTTCAGTCAGGCTATGGCTATCCAACCTATAAAATGTTGTGTGAATATCAGCTGTTCCAGCCGCTTTTCCCGCTGCTGAGTCGCTACTTCACACCCAACGGCGATTCCACACTGGAGCGCATGGTTGCACAGGTGCTGAAAAACACCGATCAGCGTCTGCAAAACGACATGCGGGTGAATCCAGCATTTTTGTTCTCCGCCATGCTGTGGTATCCGCTGATTGAACATGCACAAAAATTGGCTCAGGAAAGCGGACTGGCCTACCTCGATGCCTTCTCGCTGGCGATGAACGATATACTGGATGAGCAGTGCCGTTCTCTGGCAATTCCTAAGCGCATTACGTCTTTAGTCCGTGATATCTGGCAGTTGCAAATGCGTCTGTCTCGTCGTCAGGGTAAACGCGCTTATAAGCTGATGGAACACCCTAAATTCCGTGCCGCATATGACCTGCTTTGCCTGCGTGCCGAAATCGAAAACCATCAGGAGCTGCTGCGCTTAGCCCAGTGGTGGGGAGAATTCCAGGTTGCCGCACCGCCTCGTCAGCAAAACATGCTGAAATCGCTGGATGACGGCCCAACGCCACATCGTCGTTCCCGTCCTCGTCGACCGCGTAAACCAACAGCGGCACGCGGAAATCAAGCATGACGATACGTGTGTATCTGGCGCTGGGCAGCAATCTTGCCCAGCCTTTGCAACAGGTGCGTGCAGCATTATCTGCGCTGGACGCGATTCCACATACTCGCGTCGTTTGCTGTTCCTCGTTTTATCGTAGCCGTCCGCTTGGCCCGCAGGATCAGCCAGACTACCTCAACGCCGTTGTTGAACTGGAAACCGCATTAGCGGCCGAATCGCTGCTGGATCACACACAAGCCATCGAGCTGGAACAAGGTCGCGAACGCAAGGAACATCGCTGGGGCCCACGCACGTTAGATCTGGACATTCTGCTGTTTGGCGATATCGTCATCCAGACTGAACGACTGACCGTGCCGCATTACGACATGAAAAATCGTGAATTCATGCTATACCCGCTCGCAGAAATCGCCCCTGAACTGGCATTCCCCGACGGCGAAACCCTCGCCCAGCGGTTAACCCATGTCGATCGCAACGGTCTGGCCTTATGGGATAATACGCAGTGGGATGACAAGAAGCCGACCGGAACATTCGGTCACTAATAATCCCCCATCTGTAACTTGAAGCGCGACGGGTATATCGCTACACGTCGGCTTACATTAGAATGTCCCCCTCAATTCTTCGCCCTATTGACATAGGAAGACCGTCATGAAACCGACGACTATCTCCCACTTGCGCCAATGGAAACAAGAGCAGCGAAAATTCGCTACGATTACCGCTTACGACGCCAGTTTCTCTCGCCTATTTTTCGAGCAAGGCATCCGCGTGATGCTGGTGGGTGACTCACTGGGAATGACCGTACAGGGTCACGATTCCACATTGCCCGTGACCACACACGATATCGTTTACCACACGCAGTGTGTCCGCCGTGGCGCACCGCTGGCACTGGTTCTCTCCGATATGCCTTTTATGACCTATGCCACGCCGGAACAAACATTCAGCCAGGCAGCAGAACTGATGCGCGCTGGCGCAAATATGGTGAAGCTGGAAGGCGGAAGCTGGCTTGCTCCGACGGTAAAAATGCTGACCGAACGCGCCGTGCCGGTTTGTGGTCATCTGGGTCTGACGCCGCAGTCCGTTAATATCTTCGGCGGCTATAAAATTCAGGGCCGGAGCGAAAGCGATGCCAATCAGTTACTGGCCGATGCCCTTGCGCTTGAAGAAGCGGGTGCGCAGCTACTCGTGCTGGAATGCGTGCCTGTCGCCCTAGCCAAGCGCGTAACAGACGCCCTGTCGATTCCGGTAATCGGTATTGGCGCCGGCAACGTGACCGACGGGCAGATTCTGGTTATGCATGATGCCTTCGGCATTACTGGCGACAACACGCCTAAGTTTGCCAAGAACTTTCTGGCGCCAAGCGGTGGTGATATCCGCGCGGCAGTGCGTTTGTATGCAGAAGAAGTCGAACAGGGTATTTACCCGGCCGAAGAACATTCATTTCATTAAAAAACGAGCATTCCGTTAATCGGGCTATTTTTTAGGAGTACGAGTGTGTTAATAATCGAAACCCCTCTGCTGCTGCGCCGCGAGGTTCGTCGCTGGCGTCAGGAAGGGAAACGCATTGCTTTAGTTCCCACCATGGGTAATTTGCATGACGGGCACATGACGCTGGTCGATGAAGCCAGAGCGCGTGCCGATATCGTTATTGTCAGCGTTTTTGTCAATCCTATGCAGTTTGAGCGGCCAGATGATTTAGCCCGCTACCCTCGGACGTTGCAGGAAGACTGCGAGAAATTAAATCGCCGCGGTGCCGATCTGGTTTTCGCACCGAGCCCGGATGTGATATACCCCAATGGACTGGAGTCGCAAACGTTTGTTGATGTGCCCGGCCTGTCTTCCCTGTTGGAAGGTGCCAGCCGTCCCGGCCATTTCCGAGGCGTTGCGACCATCGTCAGCAAGTTGTTCAATCTGGTACAGCCGGATGTCGCCTGCTTCGGCGAGAAAGATTACCAGCAGCTAGCGCTGATTCGGCAGCTCGTTCGCGATATGGGTTATGACATTGATATTATTGGTGTCCCAATCGTACGTGCAAAAGACGGTTTGGCATTGAGTTCACGTAATGGGTATCTCAGTGCAGAAGAACGCCAGCGGGCACCGTATGTTTATCAGGTGATGATGGACATGGCGACACAGTTGGACAACGGCGATCGCCAGATAGACACCTTGCTGGAACAGGCGGCAGACAAGCTGCGTGAAGCGGGCTTTACGCCTGATGAACTGTTTATCCGCGATGCTGATACGCTGCAACCGTTGAGCGCAGCCAGCACGCGTGCTGTGATTTTGATGGCTGCCTGGTTAGGCAAGGCCAGATTGATTGATAACCACCAGGTCGATTTGACTGTATGAACCGAGGTAACAAAGCGATGATACGTACCATGCTGCAAGGCAAGCTGCACCGGGTCAAAGTAACTCAGGCTGACTTGCATTATGAAGGCTCTTGCGCCATCGATCAGGATTTTATGGATGCCGCCGGCATTCTGGAATACGAAGCGATTGATATCTACAACGTTGATAACGGTCAGCGTTTCTCTACCTACGCTATTTCGGGCGAAAGAGGCTCACGCATTATCTCTGTGAACGGTGCTGCCGCTCGCCGTGCCAGCGTGGGCGACAAACTGATTATCTGCTCCTATGTGCAGATGTCCGACGAGCAGGCCAGAAGCCACAGCCCGAAGGTAGCCTATTTCTCTGGCGATAACGAGCTGCAACGTCAGGCAAAAGCGATTCCGGTTCAGGTTGCTTGATCGCTTTAGATAAGCAAAAGGCGGTGTTACCACCGCCTTCTCATTTACAGAATTGACACACTACGTCCGCAGCCCGCGTCCGCGCTCAATCAGCCACCAGACCAGCAGATAAAACACCACGATAAAGGCAATCAGCACCGACATGGTGAACAGCAACGGTACATCCTGAATGCCAAGGAAGCCGTAGCGAAAGCCGCTGATCATGTACACCACTGGATTCAGCTTGGAAACGGCCTGCCAGAACGGCGGCAGCAGCGTCAGTGAGTAAAACACCCCACCCAGATAGGTCAGCGGCGTTAACACAAACGTCGGAATCAGGCTGATATCATCAAAAGTTTTCGCAAAGACCGCATTCAATAACCCCGCCAGCGAGAACAACGTCGCCGTCAGCAAGAGCGTCAGAACAATGATCCACCAGGCATGAACATGCAGCGGGACAAAGAACAGCGATACCGCGGTCACCAATACCCCGACGCATACGCCACGCGCGATCCCGCCGCCAATATAACCCGCGATGATCACGTGAGTTGGCACCGGCGCGACCAGCAGTTCTTCAATATTGCGTTGAAACTTGGCGCTGAAAAAGGAAGAGGCCACGTTGGCATAAGCGTTGGTAATGACTGCCATCATGATCAGGCCCGGCACGATAAACTGCATGTAGGTGAAACCATGCATGTCACCAATACGTGAGCCGATCAGGTTGCCGAAAATAATAAAGTACAGCGTCATGGTGATCACTGGCGGCACCAGCGTCTGAATCCAGATACGCCCAAATCGGGTGACTTCTTTCACCCAGATACTCTGCAGTGCTACCCAATACAAATGCATCATTCCTTTTCTCCCTTACCGTTCGCCCCGTCCCCATTAACCAAGGTGACAAACAGCTCTTCCAACCGGTTCGCTTTATTACGCATACTTAATATCGTTATCCCCTGTGCACTTAGCTGGCTGAATAACGCGTTCAGACCTTGCTCGCGCATCACATCCACTTCCAGCGTTGACGTATCCGTCAGGCGGAACGCATAGCCTTCAAGCTGTGGCAGCGGGCTTTTCGCCGGCAAATCAAAAATAAACGTTTCGGACTTCAGCTGAGCAAGCAGCTGCTTCATCGAGGTATTCTCCACCAGCTCTCCCCGCTGGATGATCCCGATGTTGCGGCACAGCATTTCCGCTTCTTCCAGATAGTGCGTCGTTAGGATAATCGTGGTGCCCTGCGCGTTCAGCTCCTTCAAAAAACCCCACATGGAACGACGTAATTCGATATCCACACCCGCGGTCGGTTCATCAAGAATCAGCAGCTTAGGCTCATGCATTAACGCACGCGCAATCATCAGGCGACGCTTCATCCCGCCGGACAACATCATCGCTTTTTCGTTGCGTTTCTCCCACAGATCGAGCTGTTTCAGGTATTTTTCAGCACGCTGCAACGCATCCTGACGTTTCACGCCATAATAGCCGGCCTGATTAACCACAATCTGTAATACCGTTTCAAAGGGATTGAAGTTAAATTCCTGCGGGACCAACCCCAGTTGGCGTTTCGCATTCACTTTGTCCAGCTCAAGGTCATAGCCGAAGACGCGAACTTTACCGGCCGTTTTATTCACCAGCGAGCTGATAATCCCTATCGTGGTCGATTTTCCCGCGCCATTTGGCCCCAGAAGCGCATAGAAATCCCCCGCTTCCACGTTCAGGTCGATCCCCCGTAGCGCCTGGACGCCTCCCGAATAGGTTTTGGTTAGTTGCGCCAGTTCCAGTGCATATGTCATAAGAAATGGATTACCTTATTATCAGTGAATTCTACAGATTTGAAGTATGACGGAGATAAACTATCGTTTTTCAAACGACGCATGTTGCCTTATATTACTCCTCACTGCCCCTTGTTTGTTACAGGTCATTTACTTTCATGAAAGAAATTGAAACGCTCATCGCGAACAACCAGCTTTGGTCTAAAACGATGGTGGAAGAGGATCCTGGCTATTTTGAACGTCTGGCGCAGGCACAACGTCCCCGTTTTCTATGGATTGGATGCTCGGACAGTCGCGTACCTGCGGAAAGTCTGACCAGCCTTGAGCCTGGTGAACTGTTTGTTCACCGCAACGTCGCCAATCTGGTTATTCACACCGACCTCAATTGCCTGTCTGTCGTGCAATATGCCGTCGAAGTTCTCGAAGTCGAACATGTCATTATCTGCGGCCACTACGGCTGCGGCGGTGTTCAGGCTGCGGTGGAAAACCCAGAATTGGGTTTGATTAACAACTGGCTGCTGCATATCCGTGATTTGTGGTACAAGCATAGTTCGCTGCTGGGGGAATTGCCTCCCGAACAGCGGCTGAATACGCTCTGTGAAATCAACGTTGTCGAGCAGGTTTACAACCTCGGCCACTCCACCATCATGCAGTCCGCCTGGAAGCGTGGGCAGAAAGTTACGATCCACGGTTGGGTTTATGGTATTCAGGATGGCCGTCTGCGCGATCTGGAAGTGACCGCGACCAACCGAGAGACGCTGGAACAGCGTTATCGCCGCGCGATTTCTACCCTGTCTTGATTCGCTGCCTGACGCCCACTAGCTGGGCGTCGCTCACGGCATCAGCCTTATCTGGTACGCTATTCCTGTGGAACAACCTTGCCGACGTAAGGTAAATGGCGATAGTGCTGGGCATAGTCGATGCCGTAACCCACAACAAACTCATCAGGGATCGAGAACCCAACCCACTCGACTTTCACCGCCACTTCACGGCGCTCTGGTTTATCCAGCAGCGTACAGATAGCCAGTGATTTCGGCTCACGCAGTTGCAGAATTTCCCGCACCCTGCTCAGCGTATTGCCCGAGTCGATAATATCTTCAACGATCAGTACATCTTTGCCGCGAATATCCTCATCCAGATCTTTCAGGATCTTAACGTCGCGCGTACTGTTCATACCGCTGCCATAGCTGGATGCCGTCATGAAATCCACTTCGTGAGGGACATCGATCGCCCGGCATAAATCGGCCATAAAGATAAACGATCCACGCAATAGCCCCACCAATACCATATCGCTGCCGCTATCACGGTAGTGTTCGCTAATCTGTTGCCCCAGTTCGGTAACCCGCGCCATCACTTCCTGCTCAGAAATCATGACTTCCACGGTATGTTTCATCATACTGATAACTCTTTGAAGTAAGGTATTCAGCACCATCGGCAAAATGACAAATTCATTATCGATGATGCGCCAATGCTGACGTTTGAATCAGTCTGGGCAATGCCCAAGCGCGCGAAGTATATCAGAAACCACACCATGAAGGAGACACCATGAGTACACCACCAGTGGATGTTTGCTACAAAGTGAATGCCCCGCTTTCCAGCCAGCAGTTCATTGAGCTGTTGGCGAAAACTTCATTGGGGCCGCGCCGCCCGCTGGATGATGAAACAGCAATTGCAGGTATGCTTAAGCACGCCAACCTGCTGGTTTCCGCGTGGCAAGGGGAGACGTTGGTTGGGATCGCGCGCAGCGTGACGGATTTTCATTTTTGCTGTTATCTGTCCGATCTCGCGGTGTCAGAGGACTATCAGCATGCGGGAATAGGTAAGAAGCTGATTCAACAAACCGCTCAACAGCTTGAAAAAGGCTGCAAAATTATTTTGCTGGCCGCGCCGCTGGCGGTGGATTACTACCCGAAGTTAGGGTTTGAAAAGCACAATAGCACCTGGCTCATGCCAGCGGCAGATCTGCACGAGGCGTAATCATTGCTTTTCAGGGCCGTCAGCCGGACCGCTGGCGGCGGGTAAAGCAGGATACAAGACCGGAGGATCCGTCTTAATGCTTAAACGCACCTGCTGTCCTGGCTCAAACCAGTTGCCAGTCTGCACCAGCAGCATCAGCTCTCCCATCTTCACCCGATACAAGTTTGATGTGCCCATAAATAGCCTATCTTCGATCGACGCCGGGCCATCGGGATCCAGTGCCAACGCCACGTCAGCCGGACGTACCATCCAGTCGCATTGTGAATCCATCGGCTGATTGAGCGGATGTGTCGCCTGATGATCGCCCAATGGGCTTTGCCATTGATGGTCGCTCATAATTTTCACAGGCAAATAGTTTGTATTCCCCATAAAATCAGCGACAAAGCGGCTATTCGGCCGATGGTACAGCTCGGAGGGATAGCCCTGCTGCATAATTTTCCCTTCATCCAGCAGAATCAGATGGTCGGCGCAGGCAAAAGCCTCCTCTCGGCTGTGCGTGGCAAAAACCGCCGCGACATGGCGCTGTTTGAGAACCTGCCGTAATTCGGTGATCAAGCGGTAGCGAGTCTGGCTGTCCAGCCCTGGGAAGGGTTCATCCAGCAACAGTAGTTTCGGTTCACAGGCTAACGCGCGGGCAATCGCCAAACGCTGTTGCTGTTCATTCGATAGCTCGTGTGGATAGCGCGCTGCAACATCATCCAGCTGTAAGAGCGTCAACATCTCGGCACAGATTGGCTTCACCTCGCTTTCCGGGCTGCCATATAAACCAAACGCAATATTGCCTTCCACCGTCAGATGCGGAAAGAGCGCATAGTCCTGAAAAATCAGGCCAACCTGACGCAGCTCAGGCAAGACGTATTCTTGCGGTGAGCTGACAGGCTCACCCTCCAGCAAAACCTTGCCCTGAGTAATCGGCAGCAGGCCTGCGATCACCTGTAATAGTGCCGTTTTACCGCAGCCATTCCTGCCCAGCAGGCAAATCGTCTCATCATCGCGCACGGCAAAGGAGATATTCTCCAACACGGGAGACTGCTGTAGCGTACAACTTACCGCCTGAACGCTCAGAATATCTATCGACGCAGCCATGTCATTATCCTTTTATATTCAGTGCGCGATTCAGCCAGAAAACAGGGATTAGCCCCACCGCCACCAGCACCAATGCAGGAAAGTCAAATGACGCTACTTGCTCACTCGCCGTAAAGCGGAAAACATACGTTGCCAACGTATCAACCCCGAAAGGACGCAGCAGCAGCGACACATTCAGCTCTTTCATACTTTCCGTAAAAATCAACAACGCCCCAATGAACAGGCTGCGGCGTAGCAGCGGGATATGCACACGTGACCAGCGGCTGAGGGGGGAAGCGCCCAGTACAAGGCTCGCGCTGTCCAGCGAACGCGGAATGGCTTCCATACTGCGCTCAAGGCTGTCCAGCATCAGACGCCCAAATTTAACGCTATAGGCGAGGATGAGAATAAACAGCGATCCCGCCAGCAAAGCCTCCGTTGGAGGTAACCCCGCCGCGTTGGCAAATAGATTAATTCCGCTGTCCACCAGCGACAGCAAGGTAAACAGTCCGACAGCCAGTACCGCGCCGGGCAAGGCAAAACTCAGGCTGACGAGCCGAACTGGCGTCTGATTAGCAAATATCCCGGCCGTGCGCGTATAGAAAATAAACGACAGCGCCATTAGTGTAATGACAACGGTCGCGATGGCGGACGCCAACAGGCTATTCATCACCGCGTGGAGGAACGCCATATCCCACACCGACATCATGTGCCGGATCGCCAGAAAGAGTAGATACAGCACCGGCAAGATGAACGACAGACAAACGATTCCCCAGCAATAACTGCGAACCACCTTGCTGCGCCACCCGTTCAACACAGGCGGAACCACCCGAGCAGCATTTGCTTGAGCTTGATAAATTTTCTGCTTCCGACGCCAGAAATTAACCAAAAACATCAAGAGAAAGATCGCAGGCAAAATCAATACGCCAAGGCGTGCTGCCGCACCGAGATCGCCCTGCTTCTGCCAGATATCCAGCACCTGTGTTGTCATGGTTGGGGTATCAAGATAAGACGCCGCGCCATAATCGCCCAGCGTTTCGACCACCACTAGCGCGCTACCGCAGGCAATCGCGGGCAGTGCAATAGGTAAACATAAGCGGCGGAATACCTGAGCGCGCGTCTGATTCAGTAAACGCGCTGAATGGATAAGGCTCGCGGGTTGTTTCACCAGCGCTTCGCGCACCAACAGGTAAATATAGGGATAGAGCACCAGCGCCAGCACCAGACTTATGCAGCCCAGCGAAACGGGTAGCCCAGCAACGTGGGATTCACTCCACGATGAGGCTATCTGCCACCCACCTTCCTGCAACAACTGGGACAGATGCCGTACCACATCGGTATAAAGGTAGGCGAGCAGGAATGCAGGCATCGCGAGCGGCAGGCAAAGCGCCCATTGCAGTACGCGATGACCGGGAAAACGGTACATGGCGATAAACCAGGCGGAAGGCAACCCAAACAGCAAACTGAAGAACAGCGTGCCAATCACGATGACCGCAGAATGTATCAGGTAGGTGGGTAACCCGATTTGCCACAGTTGGGTAAATCCCATCCCATCGGCAAAAAAAGCCTGATAAAAAATCGTTGCTAAAGGAAGCAGCAACAGTCCCGCCAACAACCAACTACTGACGCGCCAGACACCGGAGATCATAGAATAAAAACTGTATTAGATGAGATCGCTGTTATTAATAACAGAGGCTGACGGCGGCGTCATCGTATCAAACAGCGATAAATGGGCTTTAATCCTGCGATTAACCCGAGGCGATTTCCATCACCGACCGCCTCTAGAATAAAAACTAACTATTTCAATAGATTGCGATTATTGGTTTTCCGCCTTTTCGCCACTCACTTTTTATCGCAATCCCCTAAATAATTCGAGTTGCAGGCAGGCGGCGACACAGCGAATCCCCAGGAGCTTACATAAGTAAGTGACTGGGGTGAGCGAGGAAAGCCAACGCACATGCAGCTTGAAGAATGACGGGGATATCAGATGTTTCCCGTAAGAAAACTTGGAACCGCATGGGATATCTGTGATAACGTCATCTGACAACATTTGGAACAGGTTCAACCATGAAAAACTCTGCGCTGGCTCTGCTCCTGCTAAGCCTGATGAGCTTCTCTTCCGCCAGCAAGGCGCTGAATGAATTTGAAGCGGAAGATCTGGCCGATCTGACCGCGATCTTTGTTTATCTGAAAAACCACTGTGGCTATCAAGATCTGCCGAATGAACAGATTCGTCGGACACTGGTCGCCTTTGCTCAGCAAAATCGCTGGGATCTCAGCAATTACAACGCTTACGATATGACGGCGATGGGTGAAGACAGCTATCGCGACCTGAGTAAAATCGCTATCCCGACGCCGAAGAAATGCCAGTCTCTGGCACGTAACTCACTGGGCCTGCTCTCCTACGCACAATAATTCCCCTCCTCCGCGCTGACTGAAATTTGACCGTGCAAGCGGTAAAAGAGTCGGCTATGATGGCGCGCCAATTTTCATGGCTGTTATCGCGGAGGAAGCCCTAACATGTCTCAGAAAGAAATTTGGTATGAAACCCTACATGCCAACTTTGGCCAGTACTTTTCGGTTGATCGCGTGCTGTATCACGAGAAGACCGATCATCAAGATCTCATCATCTTTGAAAACGACGCATTAGGTCGCGTGATGGCGCTTGACGGCGTGGTGCAAACCACAGAGCGCGATGAATTCATCTATCACGAAATGCTCACCCACGTTCCCCTTCTGTCACACGGCAGCGCCAAACGCGTACTGATTATCGGTGGCGGCGATGGCGGCATGCTGCGGGAAGTCAGCCGACACCGCGGCGTCGAACATATCACGATGGTAGAAATCGATGCAGGCGTGGTGGAGTTTTGTCGTCAGTATCTACCTAATCACAGCGCCGGTAGCTATGACGACCCGCGTTTTAATCTGGTGATTGATGACGGCGTTAACTTCGTCAGGCAGTGCAGCGAAAAATTTGACGTCATTATTTCCGATTGCACCGACCCTATCGGCCCCGGCGAAAGCCTGTTCACCTCCGATTTCTATCAGGGCTGCGCCCGTTGCCTGAACGAAGGCGGGATTTTCGTCGCGCAGAATGGCGTGTGCTTCCTGCAACAGGATGAAGCTGTCGGCAGCCATAAAAAACTCAGCCACTATTTCAAGGATGTCAGCTTTTATCAGGCGGCGATCCCGACTTATTACGGCGGCATTATGACGTTCGCCTGGGCCAGCAATAGCCCTGCGCTGCGCCAGATAGACGCCTCCGCGCTGCGCCAGCGTTTTGCGCAATCCGCTATCGCCTGTCGCTATTACACGCCTGATGTTCACATCGGCAGTTTTGCCCTGCCACAGTACCTGCTGAGCGCGCTACAGAATGCGCAATAATCCATCACTTAGGGTAATCACACCACCACAAGGGGGTGACTTAAATTGCACAAGCTGAAACTACACGGCTTTAACAACCTGACGAAAAGCCTGAGTTTTTGTATCTACGATATCTGTTACACCAAAACGGCCGACGATCGCGATGGTTATATCGCCTATATCGACGAACAATATAACGCTAACCGTTTAACAGAAATCCTCACTGAAACCTGCTCAATTATCGGTGCCAACGTCCTTAACATCGCGCGTCAGGATTACGACCCACAAGGTGCCAGCGTGACCATTCTGGTCAGCGAAGAGCCCATCGATCCACGCGACGTGGATACCTCGGAACATCCGGGGCCGTTGCCTCATTCTGTTGTTGCGCATCTGGATAAAAGCCATATCTGTGTTCATACCTACCCAGAAAGCCACCCAGAAGGTGGGCTTTGTACCTTCCGCGCAGATATCGAAGTGTCTACCTGTGGCGTAATTTCACCGCTGAAGGCGCTGAACTACCTCATCCACCAGCTTGAATCCGATATTGTGACCATCGACTATCGCGTGCGGGGATTTACCCGTGATGTCAACGGCATAAAACATTTCATCGATCATCAGATCAATTCTGTTCAGAATTTCATGTCCGAGGATATGAAAGCGCTCTATCACATGATGGACGTGAACGTGTATCAGGAAAATATCTTCCATACCAAGATGTTATTGAAAGACTTCGACCTGAAACACTATCTGTTCAACGTCAGCCCTGAAGAGCTCAGCGCTGCTGAACGGAAAAGAATCACCGATCTGCTGTATCACGAAATGCAGGAAATCTATTACGGCAGAAACCTGCCCATTATCTAATTGATACATCTCACTTCACAGGGCTGTCTCTTAGTCACATTTCTATGCCAACTAAGAGACGGTTTCGTGCGCGATGATGTCATCATTTTCATGCTACCCCGTAGCACGCGCCCGACGCAGGGTCGCTCAATCGCCGCCGCCCTGCGAACCCAGGCTTCCGGCTAAATTATGCCGCTACGCGGAGCCATCGGTGTTCATGACCACTCTTCGAGCCGCCAGTGACGCGTTCCCGACGCGGCACTGGCTTTCGCGGCCTCCATGCCGCTCACTCGGTGTTCATGCCCACCGCTGCATAATTTTTACGCCGGATAAGGACAAAGCACATGATGACTCCCTGTATTTATGTATAAGGTACTGCGCCTGAGGAGGGTTGAGGTGTAGTGAGTTCATATATCTTTCGTTTTTTCGCACACTATTTCGTCAAAAATGATGCGCGTCACATTTATTTCTTTCTGCATTTTCTGCTTGCATTCTCTCCCAGCCTTGCTGCATCTGGGTTTGCGTCAATTGGTATAAGGTCAACCAAAAATCATATATCTTGTGTGGTTGAAATTTAAAATACCTACATATAGTATTCTTTGTGTGGCACTCGCGTAACGGGTCGCTACACAGTGGATCGGTTCGGGTGCAAATGCCCTGAAGATAGCCGCTCCAACATACTTCTTTCACGCCAAAGGGTAAATACGAATCATGCGTATTACTATTTTCACCAAGCCAGATTGTGTTCAATGCAACGCCACATGCCGTGCGCTGGACAAGCAAGGAATTAACTATCAACTGGTGGACTTAACTGAAGATGAACAGGCGTTACAGCAGGTAAGAGCGTTGGGCTATCAACAGGTACCCGTCGTGATGACGGCCGACGATCATTGGAGCGGCTTCCGCCCAGATAAAATCAGTACTCTGAACGCCGCCCTGCAATTGCAGTAAGGGGGCAATATGAACCCGCTGGTCTATTTCTCCAGCCAGTCGGAAAACACGCATCGCTTCATTTCCAGGGTTGGCCTGCCAGCCCTGAGAATCCCGATAGCGACAGAACAGCCTGCATTGAAAGTTGATCGCCCCTATATTCTGGTTGTCCCCAGCTACGGCGGAGGCAGCACGAAAGGGGCTGTGCCGCGTCAGGTCATCATATTTCTCAACGATCCACACAATCGCGCTTATCTGCGCGGCGTGATTGCCGCAGGAAATACTAATTTCGGTGCAGCGTACTGCATCGCTGGCGGCATCATTGCGCAGAAATGTCAGGTGCCTTACCTGTACCGCTTTGAATTGCTCGGCACGGCAGAAGACGTTGCAAATGTGCGTAAGGGAGTAACTGAATTTTGGCAACAACAGACCACGTGAGTGCAAAGGCAACCAAGGCCGAAGCGGACGCCCACTCGCTCGACTACCATGCGCTGAACGCGATGCTTAACCTCTACGACGCAGAGGGGAATATCCAGTTCGAGATGGATAAGCTCGCGGCACGCCGTTATTTCCTACAGCATGTGAACCAGAACACCGTGTTCTTCCACAATCTGGAAGAAAAACTGCGTTACCTGGTGGAAGAAGGCTACTACGAAGCAGACGTGCTGGATCAGTATCACTTTGATTTCATTAAAAGCCTTTTCCAGCAGGCTTACGCTCACAAGTTCCGCTTTCAAACCTTTCTGGGTGCGTTCAAATACTACACTGGCTATACGCTGAAAACCTTTGACGGCAAACGCTATCTGGAACGCTACGAAGATCGCGTTTGCCTTGTGGCGCTGACCCTCGCCAAAGGGGATACCGCACTCGCTAGTGCACTGGTCGATGAGATCATCAGCGGACGCTTCCAGCCCGCCACTCCCACATTCCTCAACTGCGGTAAAAAGCAGCGCGGTGAGCTGGTCTCCTGCTTCCTGTTGCGCATTGAAGACAATATGGAGTCGATTGGCCGCGCGATTAACTCCGCGCTTCAGCTCTCAAAACGCGGCGGCGGCGTGGCCTTCATGCTCAGCAACATCCGCGAGACCGGTGCGCCGATCAAACGTATCGAAAACCAGTCGTCCGGCATCATCCCTATCATGAAAATGCTGGAGGATGCGTTCTCCTACGCCAACCAGCTTGGCGCGCGTCAGGGCGCGGGGGCGGTGTACCTCAATGCGCACCACCCAGATATTCTGCGTTTTCTGGATACCAAGCGGGAAAATGCCGATGAGAAAATCCGCATCAAGACGCTGTCTTTAGGCGTGGTCATCCCCGATATCACGTTCCAGTTGGCGAAGAATAATCAGGTGATGTACCTGTTCTCGCCCTATGACGTCGAGCAGGTTTATGGCGTGCCGCTGTCGGAAATTAGCGTCACCGAAAAATACCATGAGATGGTAAACGACAAGCGCATCCGTAAGTCCCAAATCAAAGCGCGCGAATTCTTCCAGATTCTCGCTGAAATCCAGTTCGAGTCTGGTTATCCCTACATGATGTTTGAGGATACGGTGAATCGCGCGAACCCGATTCACGGCCGCATCAACATGAGTAACCTGTGCTCTGAGATTTTGCAGGTCAATGAGGCCAGCCTGTACGACGACGATCTTGGCTACAGCCACATTGGTAAAGACATCTCCTGTAATCTCGGTTCGATGAATATCGCCAACGCCATGGCCTCGCCCGATTTCGGCCAGACGGTTGAAATGGCGATCCGCGCACTGACCGCCGTTTCCGATATGAGCCACATCAGCTCCGTGCCATCTATCGAAAAAGGCAACGACCAATCGCATGCAATTGGTTTAGGTCAGATGAACCTGCACGGCTATCTGGCGAAAGAGCGGATTTTTTACGGTACAGAAGAAGCCGTCGATTTCACCAATATCTATTTCTACACCGTCGCTTTCCACGCAATTCGGGCATCGAATGCGTTAGCAATAGAGCGGAACCAGCGCTTCTCAGGCTTTGAACTCTCAACATACGCTACGGGCGAGTATTTTGATAAGTACATCGAGCAAATCTGGGAACCCACAACAGCACGCGCACGTGAGCTGTTTGAACAGGCTAGCATCCACATTCCCACTCAGCAGGACTGGGCGGCACTGCGCGAATCGGTTATTGCGCACGGCATTTACAACCAGAACCTGCAGGCGGTTCCGCCGACCGGTTCGATTTCATATATCAACCACTCGACGTCCAGCATCCACCCAATTGTGTCACGTATCGAAATTCGTAAAGAGGGCAAGATTGGTCGCGTCTACTACCCTGCCCCTTACATGAACAATGACAATCTGGAGTATTACCAGGATGCCTATGAAATCGGGCCGCAGAAGATTATCGACACCTATGCCGCTGCCACGCAGCACGTCGATCAGGGGCTGTCGCTGACGCTGTTCTTCCGCGATACCGCCACCACGCGTGACATCAATAAAGCGCAGATCTACGCCTGGACCAAAGGCATTAAGACTATTTATTACATTCGCATACGGCAGATGGCGCTGGAAGGCACCGAAGTTCAGGGCTGTGTGTCCTGTGCGCTCTAAGCCATCGCGGAAGGAAATCGAAGCATGACCGCACTCACTCGCGTCCAGGCGATTAACTGGAACAAAATTGAAGACGACAAAGATTTGGAAGTCTGGAACCGGCTGACGTCTAACTTCTGGTTGCCGGAAAAGGTGCCGCTTTCTAACGATATTCCGTCGTGGAGTACGCTGAATGCCCGCGAGCGTCAGTTGACGATCCGCGTGTTCACCGGCCTGACGCTGTTAGATACCATCCAAAATACGCTGGGTGCGCCAACGCTCATGCCCGATGCAGTGACGCCACATGAAGAAGCCGTGTTGTCTAACATCAGCTTTATGGAAGCGGTGCATGCTCGTTCGTACAGCTCTATTTTCTCGACGCTGTGTCTAACCAGCGAAGTCGATGATGCGTATCGCTGGAGCGAAGAGAATACGGCGCTACAGAAGAAGTCCGACATTATTCTGTCGTACTATCGCAGTGACGATCCGCTGATGAAGAAAGTCGCCAGCGTGTTTCTGGAGTCGTTCCTGTTCTACTCAGGGTTTTACCTGCCGATGTACTGGTCAAGCCGCGCCAAACTGACCAATACGGCGGATTTGATCCGGCTTATCATCCGCGACGAAGCGGTACACGGCTACTATATTGGCTATAAATTCCAGCGAGGGTTAGCGAAGGTCGATTCCGCTCGTCAGCAACAGGTGAAAAATTTCGCCTACGATCTGCTACAGGATTTGTACGACAATGAGGTGTTGTATACGCAGGAGCTCTATGACGGTGTAGGCTGGACGGAAGACGTGAAGAAATTCCTCCACTACAACGCAAACAAAGCGCTGATGAATCTGGGCTATGAAGCGCTGTTCCCTGCCAGCATGACGGATGTGAATCCCGCGATTCTCTCGGCGCTATCGCCAAACGCGGATGAGAACCACGACTTCTTCTCTGGCTCCGGTTCATCTTATGTGATCGGTAAAGCCGTCAACACCGAAGACGAAGATTGGGACTTCTAAAAAAACGGCCATCGCTCTCTGGGTGGCCGCCTTTTTCTACAGCTCTTTTCCACCGCACTTTTTACAGCATTTTTTACAACCCAGAAAATGAAAAAGCCCTGAATCATTGCTGATTCAGGGCCTTCATATAAGTGGCGGAACGGACGGGGCTCGAACCCGCGACCCCCTGCGTGACAGGCAGGTATTCTAACCAACTGAACTACCGCTCCACTCGTGCTCACTGAGCGGGTTGAATACTAAGATGGCGGCAGTATTACGTCAATGCTTTTTATAACTAACCGTTTCTGTTTGCTTATAATTTCATCTTACTGATTATTCTCTCGCCCATCACGTAATCAGCCTATTCATTTTGCTACGCTAAGGGCGAATATTATGGCGGTGCTATTCTGCCCGCCACAGGCAACTACCGCCTTTTTTAGCAATTAAATCCAGACGTTGTTCATGCGCCAGCAGCTCTGTTTCATCAGCGTAAAGCACCTTTAACGCCGATTGAGGACGGACGATTCTCTGGATCGTTTCGGTATTATCGCTCTTCTGCTGCGCTTCACCTTCCATCGAAAAAGTCAGAGAAGTTTGACCGCCAGTCATCGCCAGATAAACTTCTGCCAAAATCTCGGCATCGAGCAATGCGCCGTGCAGCGTACGCTTGCTGTTATCTATCAGGTAGCGATCGCAGAGGGCATCCAAACTGTTACGCTTGCCGGGAAAGATCTTCCGCGCCATAAACAGGCTATCAGTGATCTTACAGAACGTCTCAGTCTTGGGTATATCCCGATTCAGCAAGCGGAATTCGTAATCCATAAAGCCGATGTCAAACGTCGCGTTATGAATGACTAATTCCGCGCCACGGATAAAATCGAGGAAGTCATCCACGACATCCGCATACGTCGGTTTATCAGCCAGAAACTCATCACTGATACCATGTATGTTATAGGCTTCTGGATCCACTAAACGATCGGGTTTGATATAGACATGAAAATGACGACCAGTCAGGCGCCGGTTAATCACTTCGACCGCACCGATCTCGATAATTTTATGCCCTTCGTAGTGAACCCCCAGCTTATTCATACCGGTGGTTTCTGTATCCAGGACGATTTGTCGCGTAATTTCAGTGCTCATCGTTTTCGTTTTATGTCAGACTTGCCGTTTTTACCATAAGGGAGAGTCTACCAGAGATGCGCAAACAGGTAGAAATTTTCACCGACGGATCTTGCCTCGGTAATCCCGGCCCCGGCGGCTATGGCGCCCTGCTGCGCTACAAACAGCACGAAAAAGCATTAAGTGCAGGCTATCGTCTTACGACGAACAACAGAATGGAGCTGATGGCTGCGATTGCAGCGCTTGAAACGCTGACTACCGCGTGCGATGTGGTGCTCTGCACTGACAGCCAATATGTTCGTCAGGGGATAACCAGCTGGATTCATAACTGGAAAAAGCGTGGTTGGAAAACTGCCGACAAAAAACCGGTCAAAAACGTCGATCTCTGGCAAAAGCTGGATGCCGCGATTCAACACCACTCCGTGCGCTGGGAATGGGTAAAAGGGCATGCTGGGCATCCGGAAAACGAGCGCTGTGATGAACTCGCGCGCGCTGCCGCAAGTGCACCAACGCTTGAAGACACCGGCTATCAGGCTGAGTAAATCACCGTAGGCCTTCGCCTCATCTCCGATATATCTTTGTTGCGCCCACCGTGCGGCGCACTGATGCTTTACGCAACCTCGCTCGCATTGGGGTAAATGTCAGTGGAATTGTGCGCTTTCGGGCAATAATCAGCGTCAGGCATCCCAGCATCGGGATATGTTTATTCAACTTCCCTTTGTTTCTTCGCCATGGCGTAACGTGAAAATGGGTCTGATGGATAACCTCATAGTTCAATAGCCCCAGCCAGTCCGTAATACGCATTTGAGTAAACATACGGCTGCAATAAGGGTGTTTCTTATTGAGTTTGGGGATCAGTTTGCCAAGGCCAACCAGACTGATCGGATTAAACGTGCTCAATATTAGCCAACCATCGTCGATCAAGACGCGATCAACCTCCCGCAGAATACGATGCGGGTCCGATGAATAAGACAGCGTTTGAGCGAGCAGGCAAGCATCGATCGACTTTTCAGAGAAAGGTAATTGATGAGCATCTGCAATAACCTGAAGATTATCACCGTGTGGAGCAACATTAACCTGATGCGAAATCGCGCACTCTGTTATGTGGATTTCCGCGCTCAGCGCCCCTACCTTGATAAGATGAAAACCAAAGAGTTTTGGCCACCATGGCAGCAAGGCCTGTTCAAGCGACTCGCGATAAAATTGCCCACAGGTGATATCATCCCATGAATCAGGTGCAACAATGGTCTGAGGGATTTGTGCCGATTTCATCTTCTGTTCTCGTCCTCAGGCTACTAGCAAAAAGAGGTGATGAATGAATCTTATCAGTATCCCTGCACTTCAGGACAACTACATTTGGTTATTAAGCAATAAAGAAAACCGCTGTGTGATCGTCGATCCCAGTGAGGCAACTCCGGTGCTTAATACGCTCGATCAACACTCACTTTTCCCCGAAGCAATTTTGCTCACTCACCACCACAATGATCATGTCGGAGGCGTCAGTGAACTCCTCAAGCATTACCCCAATCTGCCTGTTTTTGGCCCAAAAGAAACCGCAAAGTGCGGCGCAACCTACCTGGTAGATGAAGGAAATACCGTCTCTTTGTTAAATTCGGAATTTTCTGTAATTGAGGTGCCAGGACACACATCTGGTCATATTGCTTACTACAGTGCGCCATTTTTGTTCTGTGGCGACACCCTATTTTCAGCGGGATGCGGTCGTATTTTTGAAGGCACACCGCGACAAATGTATGAATCAATTCAGAAAATAGCAAAGTTTCCTGATGATACAGTAGTGTGTTGCGCTCATGAATATACCCTCTCAAACTTAAAATTTTCTAATACTATTTGGCCTGAAGATCCAGAAATTGAATCTTATCTCCATAAAATCAGTCAGATACGAGAAAAATCACAGTCTAGCTTGCCTACATTGCTGGGTCTGGAGAGGAAAATTAACCTATTTCTTCGCTGCCATGAAATTGATTTAAAAAGGAAATTATCAAAAGAACCTGAAAATATAGAGAATTGGCAAGTTTTTGAGATGCTACGTAGCAAGAAAGACTGCTTTTGAAGGTTTAGGTTGTGCTATTCCTCTAACCAAAGTATCCTTGCTCGTCTTTTAAGCAACTATTGACCAACATATGAAGGCTAAAGCGATGATTATCGCCTCAGTCTTGCTGGCGGGTTGTCAGGTCTCACCACATGACACCTCGCAACCCAAACAGCATGCACAGAGTTTGTCTTCGGCAAGTCAAAGTGAAGCAGGAAAGTACACAGATGGTCGAGAGGCCTCTGCGCGATGGCTAGATGACGATAGCCTCACGCAGCGAGATCTGTGGAACTTCATTGGCGACGAGCTGAAGATGGAGGTTCCGGAAAACGCCCGGATCCGCGAACAAAAAATGCGTTATTTGAAGAATAAGAGCTATCTCCACGATGTAACATTACGGGCAGAGCCGTACATGTACTGGATAGTCGAGCAGATTAAGCAACGTAAAATGCCGATGGAACTGGTACTGCTACCCAGAGTGGAGAGCGCTTTTGATCCAAGTGCCACATCATCCGCCAATGCCGCTGGGCTATGGCAGATTATCCCTGGCACAGGACGTAATTATGGTTTGAAACAGAACCAGTGGTACGACGGACGTCGCGATGTGATCGCGTCTACAACGGCTGCGCTGGATATGATGCAACGGCTTAACACAATGTTTGATGGCGACTGGTTATTGACCGTTGCTGCATATAACAGTGGTGAAGGCCGCGTCATGCAGGCGATGAAGGCGAATAAAGCGAAAGGGAAATCAACCAGCTTCTGGGCACTGGCGTTACCGCGTGAAACGTCAATCTATGTCCCCAAAATGCTGGCCTTGAGCGATATTCTTAAAAACAGCAAGAAGTATGGCGTAAGTCTACCGCAGCCCAATGAAAGCCGCGCATTAGCAAAGGTTGAACTGGGTCAGCAGATAGAATTAACACAAGCGGCTGAGATGGCTGGACTGTCGTTGAATAAGCTAAAGAGCTATAACTCGGGCTATAAACGTAATGTTACCGCACCGAATGGGCCACATTACATCATGGTTCCTAAAGCTCACGTTGAGCAGTTGAAAGATTCACTGGCTGATGGTGACATCGCAGCGATTCAACCGACACGCTTAGCGGAAACGCAGCCAACGCCAGCATCACAGCAGTATAAGGTACGCTCAGGTGATACCTTATCAGCCATTGCGGCACGGCTTAATGTCAGCACGAAAGATTTGCAGAGTTGGAACAATCTGCGTAGCGCTGGTGCGCTCAAGGTTGGTCAAACGTTGCAAGTTGCCAAAGCGTCAGGCAATGGCAGCTCTATCACCTATCAAGTTCGGAAGGGTGATTCGCTGGCAAGCATTGCTAAACGCCACGGCGTAAATATTGCTGATGTGATGCGCTGGAATACGGTTATCAACAAAAATGCCAACATCCAGCCAGGCGATCGTCTGACGCTTTATGTTAGCAGCAACATAAAACCTGATTCTTAACGTCATATCAGAATCAGTAACGAGAAACAGCCCTCCTACAGATGTAGAGGGCTGTTTTTTTATAGCGATTAACTCAGGCTAAATTCAACGAGTAGTGGGTTATGGTCTGAGGCCTGAGTCACCAATACAGAAGACTGGTTAACGGTCAGCTCACGGTAAAAGACGAAATCGAGCGGTCGACCAAACGCCTTACGCCGTTGGTCATCAACGAAATGTACCTCCTGCAACCCCATCCTTACCGCAAACCGATTAAGTGCGTTGATACGCTGCTGACTCCATGCATTGAAATCTCCAGCCATGATAGCTGGCCCCTGATGATGTACGAGTTGTCCCCCAATCGCAGCCAGCTGCTTGGTATAAACCTCAACACCAAAACTAAAGTTAACCGCATGGATATTGATAACCATCAGCCTCTGGCCATTCTGAAGCGCATAGACCGTCACCAAAGAGGACTTAGCCAAACGCAGTAAAGGCTCCCTTTCACGTAAGGGGCAACAGTATACAGGCTGGGCTGCTGATAGCGTCATCACTCCAGATGGATGTTGCGGGAGGATAATGGCGGGGACCTGATCGGCTGAGAGATAGTTGGTGGTTGCAAAACGGATGAGCTCTGGCGTACTTTGTGCTTCCTGCAACAGGACTAGCTGGGTACCTTTACCGAAATTTTGCAACACGGAAAGCCAGTTCATTCGTTGCTGCTTAAAAATATTCCACACCATTACGCGTAAAACATCCCCCTCCAGCAACAATGACCCTGTCGGTAGCACTTGCCTCGGATAATGCATTTCTCCGGGAGGAAAGATACGTTCAGCTGGTTGACCAGCAACATACCTCATTGCATAGGTTCTTTTCCGCACGCCTAATCCACTATCAGTTTCAATACTCTAAATACCCTATCAAAAAAGAGCACTCTTCTGTTATAAGAATTTTATCGCAGACTTGCAATGTACGCTCGGCGATAGGATAGGATAGGATAGGATAGGATAGGATAGGATAGGATAGGATAGGATAGGATAGGAAAAAATGAAATGATCGGCAAAAACAAAGAAGAAGAGAAAGAAGAGAAAGAAGAGACGGATTCATCTAAAAAATTCTAATATTCAAATATGCAAAAAGCCCTAAGCGTTAGCTTAGGGCTTTTTGCATAATAAGTGGCGGAACGGACGGGGCTCGAACCCGCGACCCCCTGCGTGACAGGCAGGTATTCTAACCAACTGAACTACCGCTCCACCGAATTTCTCTACAACCACCAGATTGCTCCGGCTTACTGCTTAATTTGATGCCTGGCAGTTCCCTACTCTCACATGGGGAGACCCCACACTACCATCGGCGCTACGGCGTTTCACTTCTGAGTTCGGCATGGGGTCAGGTGGGACCACCGCGCTATCGCCGCCAGGCAAATTCTGTTTCATTCCAACCGTTATACCTCACTTTTCAGTGTGCACAACCATCAGAACCAATCTTTGAACAAGCTGATTATCAAAATCTCTTTGAGTCGTCTCAAAACACCTTCGGTGTTGTAAGGTTAAGCCTCTCGGGTCATTAGTACTGGTTAGCTCAACGTATCGCTACGCTTACACACCCAGCCTATCTACGTCGTCGTCTTCAACGGCCCTTCAGGGGCATCTAGTGCCCAGGGAAGACTCATCTCGAGGCAAGTTTCCCGCTTAGATGCTTTCAGCGGTTATCTCTTCCGCACTTAGCTACCGGGCAATGCAATTGGCATCACAACCCGAACACCAGTGGTGCGTTCACTCCGGTCCTCTCGTACTAGGAGCAACCCCTCTCAATCTTCCAACGCCCACGGCAGATAGGGACCGAACTGTCTCACGACGTTCTAAACCCAGCTCGCGTACCACTTTAAATGGCGAACAGCCATACCCTTGGGACCTACTTCAGCCCCAGGATGTGATGAGCCGACATCGAGGTGCCAAACACCGCCGTCGATATGAACTCTTGGGCGGTATCAGCCTGTTATCCCCGGAGTACCTTTTATCCGTTGAGCGATGGCCCTTCCATTCAGAACCACCGGATCACTAAGACCTGCTTTCGCACCTGCTCGAGCTGTCACTCTCGCAGTCAAGCTAGCTTATGCCTTTGCACTAACCTCCTGATGTCCGACCAGGATTAGCTAACCTTCGTGCTCCTCCGTTACGCTTTGGGAGGAGACCGCCCCAGTCAAACTACCCACCAGACACTGTCCGCAACCCGGATTACGGGCCTACGTTAGAACATCAAACATTAAAGGGTGGTATTTCAAGGTTGGCTCCACGCAGACTGGCGTCCACGCTTCAAAGCCTCCCACCTATCCTACACATCAAGGCTCAAGGTTCAGTGTCAAGCTATAGTAAAGGTTCACGGGGTCTTTCCGTCTTGCCGCGGGTACACTGCATCTTCACAGCGAGTTCAATTTCACTGAGTCTCGGGTGGAGACAGCCTGGCCATCATTACGCCATTCGTGCAGGTCGGAACTTACCCGACAAGGAATTTCGCTACCTTAGGACCGTTATAGTTACGGCCGCCGTTTACCGGGGCTTCGATCAAGAGCTTCGCCTTGCGGCTGACCCCATCAATTAACCTTCCGGCACCGGGCAGGCGTCACACCGTATACGTCCACTTTCGTGTTTGCACAGTGCTGTGTTTTTATTAAACAGTTGCAGCCAGCTGGTATCTTCGACTGATTTCAGCTCCGTGAGCAAGTCACTTCACCTACCATCAGCGTGCCTTCTCCCGAAGTTACGGCACCATTTTGCCTAGTTCCTTCACCCGAGTTCTCTCAAGCGCCTGAGTATTCTCTACCTGACCACCTGTGTCGGTTTGGGGTACGATTTAATGTTACCTGGAGCTTAGAGGCTTTTCCTGGAAGCGTAGCATCGGTTACTTCATCACCGTAGTGACTCGTCATCACGCCTCAGTGTTAATGATGACCCGGATTTACCAAAGTCATCCACCTTCACGCTTAAACCGGGACAACCGTCGCCCGGATAACCTAGCTTTCTCCGTCCCCCCTTCGCAGTAACACCAAGTACAGGAATATTAACCTGTTTCCCATCGACTACGCTTTTCAGCCTCGCCTTAGGGGTCGACTCACCCTGCCCCGATTAACGTTGGACAGGAACCCTTGGTCTTCCGGCGTGCGGGTTTTTCACCCGCATTATCGTTACTTATGTCAGCATTCGCACTTCTGATACCTCCAGCAGCCCTCACAGGCCACCTTCGACGGCTTACAGAACGCTCCCCTACCCAACAACACCTAAGTGTCGCTGCCGCAGCTTCGGTGCATGGTTTAGCCCCGTTACATCTTCCGCGCAGGCCGACTCGACCAGTGAGCTATTACGCTTTCTTTAAATGATGGCTGCTTCTAAGCCAACATCCTGGCTGTCTGTGCCTTCCCACATCGTTTCCCACTTAACCATGACTTTGGGACCTTAGCTGGCGGTCTGGGTTGTTTCCCTCTTCACGACGAACGTTAGCACCCGCCGTGTGTCTCCCGTGATAACATTCTTCGGTATTCGTAGTTTGCATCGGGTTGGTAAGTCGGGATGACCCCCTAGCCGAAACAGTGCTCTACCCCCGAAGATGAATTCACGAGGCGCTACCTAAATAGCTTTCGGGGAGAACCAGCTATCTCCCGGTTTGATTGGCCTTTCACCCCCAGCCACAAGTCATCCGCTAATTTTTCAACATTAGTCGGTTCGGTCCTCCAGTTAGTGTTACCCAACCTTCAACCTGCCCATGGCTAGATCACCGGGTTTCGGGTCTATACCCTGCAACTTAACGCCCAGTTAAGACTCGGTTTCCCTACGGCTCCCCTATACGGTTAACCTTGCTACAGAATATAAGTCGCTGACCCATTATACAAAAGGTACGCAGTCACCCTGATTAATCAAGGCTCCCACTGCTTGTACGTACACGGTTTCAGGTTCTATTTCACTCCCCTCGCCGGGGTTCTTTTCGCCTTTCCCTCACGGTACTGGTTCACTATCGGTCAGTCAGGAGTATTTAGCCTTGGAGGATGGTCCCCACATATTCAGACAGGATGTCACGTGTCCCGCCCTACTCATCGAACTCACAATCTGTGCATTTTTGTGTACGGGACTATCACCCTTTACTGTGCGACTTTCCAGACGCTTCCACTAACACACAAACTGATTCAGGTTCTGGGCTCCTCCCCGTTCGCTCGCCGCTACTAGGGGAATCTCGGTTGATTTCTTTTCCTCGGGGTACTGAGATGTTTCAGTTCCCCCGGTTCGCCTCATTACGCTATGTATTCACGTAATGATAGTGTGTCGAAACACACTGGGTTTCCCCATTCGGGTATCGTCGGGTATAACGCTTCATATCAGCTTACCGACGCTTATCGCAGATTAGCACGCCCTTCATCGCCTCTGACTGCCTAGGCATCCACCGTGTACGCTTAGTCGCTTAACCTCACAACCCGAAGGTGTCTTTGATTAATCAAAGTCACTGTCGTGCTGCGATTATTTGAGAGACTCATTGACACACTGACACGCCATTCATACCCGTAGGCATCAATGCATGTTCAGCTGTCATGTTTCAATTTTCAGCTTGTTCCAGATTGTTAAAGAGCAATATCGTAAACATGACTCCGAAGAATCATCTTTAAGATATTCGTGATAATGTCTTTCACTCATTATCGGATTGGCGTCCCCAAGGGGATTCGAACCCCTGTTACAGCCGTGAAAGGGCAGTGTCCTAGGCCTCTAGACGATGGTGACACGAAAAATCCGTACCGGATCATAAACCCGGCACTTTCGCGTCAGTATGAGTCTACACTCATGACATCAACAGGTGCGCTTGCTCAGTATTTTCATCAGACAATCTGTGTGAGCACTTCACTTAACACACATCTTTTTTGGTAAGGAGGTGATCCAACCGCAGGTTCCCCTACGGTTACCTTGTTACGACTTCACCCCAGTCATGAATCACAAAGTGGTAAGCGCCCTCCCGAAGGTTAAGCTACCTACTTCTTTTGCAACCCACTCCCATGGTGTGACGGGCGGTGTGTACAAGGCCCGGGAACGTATTCACCGTAGCATTCTGATCTACGATTACTAGCGATTCCGACTTCATGGAGTCGAGTTGCAGACTCCAATCCGGACTACGACGTACTTTATGAGGTCCGCTTACTCTCGCGAGGTCGCTTCTCTTTGTATACGCCATTGTAGCACGTGTGTAGCCCTACTCGTAAGGGCCATGATGACTTGACGTCATCCCCACCTTCCTCCGGTTTATCACCGGCAGTCTCCTTTGAGTTCCCGACCGAATCGCTGGCAACAAAGGATAAGGGTTGCGCTCGTTGCGGGACTTAACCCAACATTTCACAACACGAGCTGACGACAGCCATGCAGCACCTGTCTCAGAGTTCCCGAAGGCACTAAGCTATCTCTAGCAAATTCTCTGGATGTCAAGAGTAGGTAAGGTTCTTCGCGTTGCATCGAATTAAACCACATGCTCCACCGCTTGTGCGGGCCCCCGTCAATTCATTTGAGTTTTAACCTTGCGGCCGTACTCCCCAGGCGGTCGACTTAACGCGTTAGCTCCGGAAGCCACGCCTCAAGGGCACAACCTCCAAGTCGACATCGTTTACAGCGTGGACTACCAGGGTATCTAATCCTGTTTGCTCCCCACGCTTTCGCACCTGAGCGTCAGTCTTTGTCCAGGGGGCCGCCTTCGCCACCGGTATTCCTCCAGATCTCTACGCATTTCACCGCTACACCTGGAATTCTACCCCCCTCTACAAGACTCTAGCCTGTCAGTTTTGAATGCAGTTCCCAGGTTAAGCCCGGGGATTTCACATCCAACTTAACAGACCGCCTGCGTGCGCTTTACGCCCAGTCATTCCGATTAACGCTTGCACCCTCCGTATTACCGCGGCTGCTGGCACGGAGTTAGCCGGTGCTTCTTCTGCGGGTAACGTCAATCGATAAGGTTATTAACCTTACCGCCTTCCTCCCCGCTGAAAGTGCTTTACAACCCGAAGGCCTTCTTCACACACGCGGCATGGCTGCATCAGGCTTGCGCCCATTGTGCAATATTCCCCACTGCTGCCTCCCGTAGGAGTCTGGACCGTGTCTCAGTTCCAGTGTGGCTGGTCATCCTCTCAGACCAGCTAGGGATCGTCGCCTAGGTGAGCCATTACCTCACCTACTAGCTAATCCCATCTGGGCACATCTGATGGCGAGAGGCCCGAAGGTCCCCCTCTTTGCTCTTGCGAGGTTATGCGGTATTAGCTACCGTTTCCAGTAGTTATCCCCCTCCATCAGGCAGTTTCCCAGACATTACTCACCCGTCCGCCGCTCGTCACCCAGAGAGCAAGCTCTCCTGTGCTACCGCTCGACTTGCATGTGTTAGGCCTGCCGCCAGCGTTCAATCTGAGCCATGATCAAACTCTTCAATTTAAGATTTGTTTGATTTGCTTCTACTCGAGAAGCGATGCTCAAAGAATTAGTAACTGTTCATTCGTAATGAATTTCACTGTTGTTCACTCTTCAAGACTTTTTATATCGTTAAGATACGGTCTTGTGAGTGCCCACACAGATTGTCTGATTAAATTGTTAAAGAGCAGTGCGTTGTGGCCTTAACCACTTCGCGAGGTGGCGTATATTACGCTTCCCACCTTCAGAGTCAACACTTATTTTAAAGCGTTTTCTCTTTCTTTATCGACCCAGTTGTGTGCTCACAGCGCCGTGTCGATGGAGGCGCATTATAGGGATCCGATTCAGAAGCGCAAGCAAATATCGTAAAGTTTTTTCTGTTTGCGCATCTTTCATTCGTTCCGCTTGTTAACTGTGCGTTTTTATCCATTTTGGCAGGTCTGAGAGGCTTTCCAGCACACCATCGGCCAGTGCCTCGCCTTGCTCAGTGACGGGTTTACCGGTACGAACCAGCAGTTTCTTTCCTATACCAGCACCAATTGCAGCCTGGATATCCTCTAATTTGTCTCCCACCATATAAGAAGCTGCCATATCAATGTTCAGCTCACGCTGTGCGGAAAGCAGCATGCCCGGTTCAGGCTTACGGCAATCACAACTCTGGTGATACTCACCTTCCCCAGATTCAGGGTGATGCGGACAAAAATAGATGCCATCTAGATCAACACCACGATCGGCAAGCGACCAGTCCATCCACTCCGTCAGTTGCATAAACTGATCTTCTGTAAACTTACCGCGGGCGATGCCGGACTGATTCGTCACCACAACCAGCGCGAACCCCATGCTTTTCAACTCACGCATGGCATCAATGACGCCATCAATAAATTGAAAATGGTCAATGTCATGAACATAACCGTGATCGACATTGATCGTACCGTCACGATCAAGAAAAATTGCTGGAACGCTTTGTGCCACTGACTTTGCTCCTGAATGCCTAAATTACGCAGTAGTATCGCATGTTTTCACACCTAGGGAGAATGTAGAGCCATGACAATCCCGATTGACTTAGACGTCTAGACGCCCTAACATCCATTCAATATTCTGTTAATTCAGAAACTGATTTATCCAGCCATAGGCACTCACGATAAAAAACATATGATTGAACTTTCTAATATTACTAAGGTTTTCCAGCAAAACGGGCGGACAATTACCGCGCTTGCTGATGTCAGCCTTCATGTTCCCACCGGGCAAATTTATGGCGTTATCGGCGCATCGGGCGCAGGTAAAAGTACATTGATCCGTTGCGTCAATTTATTGGAACGTCCGACAGAAGGGAAAGTGCTGGTCGATGGCCAAGAACTGACTCAACTGTCAGATAGCCAGTTGACGCGAGCACGCCGTCAAATCGGCATGATTTTCCAACATTTCAACCTGCTCGCTTCGCGCACCGTTTTTGGCAACATTTCACTACCGCTGGAATTGGATAACACGCCGAAAGCCGACATAACCAAACGAGTCAATGAGTTGTTGGAGTTGGTTGGACTAGCAGATAAGCATGATGTCTACCCAGCCAATTTGTCCGGCGGACAAAAGCAGCGCGTCGCCATTGCCCGTGCGCTGGCTAGCAATCCTAAAGTTCTGCTGTGTGACGAAGCAACCAGCGCGTTGGATCCTGCAACAACCCGTTCAATTCTTGAGTTACTGAAAGACATCAATCGCCGCTTGGGCCTCACCATCCTTCTTATTACCCATGAGATGGACGTGGTGAAACGCATTTGCGATCAGGTTGCGGTGATCAGCGACGGACGACTCATCGAGCAGGACACCGTAAGCGAAGTCTTCTCACACCCGAAAACGCCGCTGGCGCAGAAATTCATTCAGTCAACATTACACCTGGACATCCCAGACGATTACCTCGCCCGTCTGTCCCCCGACTCTAGCCCGGATACCACGCCATTATTACGGATGGAATTTACGGGTAAATCGGTGGATGCCCCGCTGCTGTCCGAGGTTGCTCGACACTTTAACGTCAACAACAACATTATCAGCGCCCAGATGGATTATGCCGGTGGCGTTAAGTTCGGCATCATGCTAGCAGAAATGCACGGCAACGATGCGGATATCCAAGCCGCAATCCAATTCCTGCAGGAAAGTCACGTTACAATTGAGGTTCTGGGTTATGTCTGAAGCAATGATGTGGTTAATGGCTAAGGGAGTATGGGAAACCGTCGCGATGACGTTCGTTTCTGGTTTCTTTGGCTTTGTGCTTGGCTTACCCGTGGGCGTTTTGTTGTATACCACGCGTCCGGGGCAAATCATCGCCAATCCAAAGATCTACCGAACCGTTTCTGCACTGGTAAACATTTTCCGCTCGATTCCGTTCATTATTCTGCTGGTGTGGATGATTCCTTTTACCCGCATCATTGTCGGAACCTCGATTGGTCTACAAGCGGCTATCGTCCCTCTCACCGTGGGGGCTGCACCATTTATTGCCCGCATGGTGGAAAATGCGCTGCTTGAAATTCCTACTGGCCTGATCGAAGCCGCTCGTGCAATGGGTGCGACGCCGATGCAAATCATCAGAAAGATATTACTGCCGGAAGCATTACCGGGACTCATTAATGCCGCAACCATCACGCTAATTACGCTCGTAGGCTATTCTGCTCTGGGTGGAGCCGTGGGCGCAGGCGGCTTAGGTCAAATTGGTTATCAGTATGGTTATATTGGTTATAACGCGACGGTCATGAATACGGTATTAATATTACTGGTTGTTTTGGTTTACCTGATTCAATTCTGCGGCGACAGGGCAGTAAAAGCTGTCACACACAAGTAGTCATCACAATACGCATTTGCCATACAGGCATCTGCCAAGAGAATAATTAATTAGGGGTAAGGATATGGCGATTAAACTGAAATCTATTGCGACCATTGGCGCACTTATTGGTGCTCTGGCGCTAGCGGGATGTGGTCAGGAAGAAAAGAATCCTAATCATATTAAAGTCGGCGTTATTGTTGGCGCAGAACAGCAAGTGGCGGAAATCGCGCAAAAAGTGGCGAAAGACAAATACGGCCTGGACGTTGAATTGGTCACATTCAACGACTACGTTTTGCCAAATGAAGCCCTGAGCAAAGGCGACATCGACCTGAATGCCTTCCAGCACAAACCTTATCTGGATCAGCAGATCAAAGATCGTGGTTATAAACTGGTTTCTGTCGGCAACAGCTTTGTTTACCCAATCGCAGGTTACTCCAAAAAAATCAAATCGCTGAATGAGCTGCAAGATGGTGCTCAAGTTGCGCTACCAAACGACCCGACCAACCTGGGCCGTTCTCTGCTGCTGCTGCAAAAAGTCGGGTTGATTAAACTGAAAGACAACGTTGGTCTGCTGCCAACCGTACTGGATGTCACTGAAAACCCAAAAAACATCAAACTGGTTGAGCTGGAAGCACCACAGCTGCCACGTTCTTTAGATGACGCGCAAATCGCGCTGGCTGTAATCAACACCACTTACGCTAGCCAGATTAACCTCACGCCAACTAAAGATGGCCTGTTTGTTGAAGAGAAAGACTCTCCGTATGTAAACCTGCTGGTTTCACGCGAAGACAACAAAGACGCTGAAAACGTGAAGAAATTCGTTCAGGCTTATCAGTCAGATGAAGTGAATAATGCCGCAAATAAAATCTTTAATGGCGGCGCAGTGAAAGGCTGGTAATCCCACCCTAACGCGTTTAATTAAAAGATATCTGTAAGACGGGCTACGGCCCGTCTTGTTATTTGTGCAATTGCTTGCTTCAATACCCGCTCTTTGAGAAAAAGCAGAGGAATCCTTAATGCGTGCTGTTCCCTTTATATTGTTGGCCATGTCGCTGACAGGCTGTTCTTTATTTCAGAAGCCACCGGCACCGACACCTCAACCCGCTATTGAAACCAAAACTGTAGAACCTGCGCCTAAACCGAAGCCAGCGGCTCGCCCGACGCCAGCCGTGCTATATAAAAGTGCAGAAGAATTAGTCGGTAAACCTTTCCGTGATATGGGCGAAGTGTCAGGCTCCTCATGTCAGGTCAGCGCTCAGGACTCTCCTCCTAACGCGGCAAATGCGCGTAAAAGAATGCAAAACCGCGCAACCGCAATGAAAGCCAATGCAGTTTTACTGCATGAATGCCAAACCGTCAGCGGCGTAGCGGGTTGCTACAGCCAGGTAGTTTGCCAAGGCACTGCGCTGAAAGTCTCTGCACAATGAGTCAATTTGTTTTCAATCAGATCGGGATTATCCGCTCACCGTATAAAGAAAAGTTTGCCATTCCGCGGCAGCCGGGTCTGATTGAAGACGGAGGCGGAGAGCTTCATCTATTACCGCCGTACAATCAGGCAGACTGTGTGCGGGGGCTGGAAGATTTCAGCCATATTTGGATATTGTTCATCTTTCATCAAACGATGGACGGCGGCTGGCGTCCGACGGTTCGACCGCCGCGTCTGGGAGGAAACACACGTACGGGCGTTTTCGCTACGCGTTCCACCTTCCGTCCCAATCCTGTTGGCATGTCGCTGGTTGAATTAAAAGGGATCCGAACAAAAGGCGATGCGATCACGCTCGACTTAGGCAGTCTTGATCTGGTCGATGGCACACCAGTTGTCGATATCAAACCTTACCTGCCCTTTGCAGAAAGCCATCCTCAGGCGCGAGCGGGTTTTGCCCAAATGGCACCCGATGCCGCGATGCCAGTCACTTTTTCCCCCCTTGCAGAAAGCCAGATCGCAGAACACCAAAAGAAATATCCCCAGTTAAAACGCTTTATCTCGCAGGTATTGGCACAGGATCCGCGCCCCGCCTACCGTAAAGGGGAAAGTACCACGCGGGAATACGCCGTTTTACTATTGGAATTCAATGTGCGCTGGCGTGTATGCGAAGAACAAACCGAAGTGTTAAGTCTCGACCCGTCGCACACGTGTTAATACACGAACCGCAGCAATATATTCTAAAATTGTCCCTGCTCTCTTTTGACACGTCGCCCACGCTGGTAAACTAAGCCACTTTTTATGTGCCTTCGGCTGCGCGGCAGCCCTATGCTATTTATCGTTCTAACGGAACTAAAACCCCATGCGTACTAGCCAATACATGCTCTCCACACTCAAGGAGACGCCAGCCGATGCAGAAGTCATCAGCCATCAGTTGATGCTCCGGGCAGGAATGATTCGTAAACTGGCCTCTGGCCTTTACACCTGGTTGCCGACCGGTTTACGTGTTTTGAGAAAAGTTGAAAATATCGTGCGCGAAGAGATGAACAACGCTGGCGCGATTGAAGTTTCCATGCCCGTTGTTCAGCCTGCCGATTTATGGGTGGAAAGTGGACGTTGGGAACAATATGGTCCGGAACTGCTGCGCTTTGTCGATCGTGGCGAGCGTCCATTTGTGCTCGGCCCAACACATGAAGAAGTGATTACAGACCTGATTCGTAATGAAGTCAGTTCTTATAAGCAGCTACCGCTGAATTTCTTCCAGATTCAAACCAAATTCCGCGATGAAGTGCGCCCGCGTTTTGGCGTGATGCGCTCACGTGAATTCCTGATGAAAGACGCCTACTCTTTCCATACCTCGCAGGAATCGTTGCAGGCCACTTACGACGCGATGTACGCCGCTTACAGCCAGATTTTCAGCCGTATGGATCTGGATTTCAGAGCCGTTCAGGCGGATACCGGTTCTATCGGCGGTAACGCATCCCATGAGTTTCAGGTACTGGCGACCAGCGGCGAAGACGATATCGTTTTCTCAACGGAATCCGACTACGCAGCAAACATTGAACTGGCAGAAGCTGTCGCGCCGAAGTTAGGCCGCGCGGAAGCGACAGAAGAGTTGCGTCTGGTTGATACGCCAAATGCCAAGACTATCGCCGAGCTGGTTGCTCAGTTTAAGCTGCCGGTAGAAAAAACCGTGAAGACGCTGCTGGTTAAAGCGACGGAAGAAAGTGGCCATAAATTGGTTGCGCTGCTGGTTCGTGGCGATCACGAACTGAATGAAATCAAAGCGGAGAAAATCGCTCAGGTTGCCAGCCCGCTGACGTTCGCAACGGAAGAAGAGATTCGTGCAACTATCGGCGCTGGTCCAGGTTCACTTGGCCCAGTCAAGCTGACGATTCCGGTTGTTGTCGATCGTACCGTTGCAGCGATGAGCGATTTCAGCGCTGGCGCGAATATTGATGGCAAACACTATTTTGGCATCAACTGGGAACGTGACGTTACGCTGCCGCAGGTTGCAGACATCCGTAACGTAGTTGAAGGCGACATCAGTCCAGATGGCAAAGGCACACTGCAAATTAAACGCGGTATCGAAGTCGGCCATATTTTCCAACTTGGCAGCAAGTATTCTGAAGCGCTGAAAGCGACGGTTCAAGGTGAAGACGGCCGCAACCAGACGCTGACGATGGGCTGCTACGGTATTGGTGTGACACGCGTTGTCGCGGCAGCAATTGAGCAGAATAATGACGAACGCGGCATCATCTGGCCAGACGCGATTGCACCTTTCCACGTTGCTATTCTGCCAATGAACATGCACAAGTCTTTCCGCGTGAAGGAAGTGGCTGAGGAAATCTACCAGCAGCTGCGCGCTAAGGGCATTGAAGTTCTGCTTGATGACCGTAAAGAGCGTCCGGGCGTGATGTTCGCCGATATGGAGTTGATTGGTGTGCCGCACACCATCGTCATTGGCGATCGCAATCTGGATAGCGAAGAAATTGAATATAAGAACCGTCGGGTCGGTGAAAAACAAATGATTAAAACCAGCGAAATCATCGATTTCCTGCTGGCAAATATCGTCCGCTAATCGCCGTCGGACCGCCCTTTCACGCGAAAGGGCGAATACAGGCATAAAAAAATGGTGGGTTTCCCCACCATTTTTTATTTCAAGACGTTTATTTCAAGACATCAGTAACTCGTCATGAATTATTCACGAAACAGTTCTTCAATGCTCAACCCCTGAACCTGCAAAATGTCCCGCAGGCGGCGTAAGCCTTCAACCTGGATCTGACGAACACGTTCACGCGTTAAGCCAATTTCACAACCAACATCCTCCAGCGTAGCCGCCTCGTACCCTAGCAGGCCAAAACGACGCGCCAACACCTCGCGCTGCTTGGCATTAAGCTCAAACAACCATTTAACGATATTCTGCTTCATATCGTTATCCTGAGTAGTGCCTTCAGGTCCGTTATCTTTTTCGTCTGCTAGAATATCCAGCAGCGCTTTTTCCGAATCACCACCTAGCGGGGTATCGACGGAAGTAATACGTTCATTCAGGCGCAGCATGCGGTTGACGTCATCAACAGGCTTATCAAGCTGTTCGGCGATTTCTTCCGCACTCGGCTCGTGATCCAGTTTGTGAGACAATTCGCGCGCGGTGCGCAAATAAACGTTGAGTTCTTTGACAATGTGAATCGGCAAACGGATGGTACGGGTTTGATTCATGATCGCCCGTTCTATCGTTTGTCGAATCCACCAGGTTGCGTAGGTTGAAAAACGAAATCCTCTTTCTGGATCGAATTTTTCAACCGCACGGATCAGGCCGAGGTTCCCCTCTTCAATCAGATCCAGCAGCGCTAGACCACGATTGTTGTAACGGCGGGCAATTTTCACCACCAGCCGCAGGTTACTCTCGATCATCCGGCAGCGCGATGGGACATCGCCACGCAACGCGCGCCGGGCAAAATAAACTTCTTCTTCTGCAGTTAAAAGCGGCGAATAGCCGATTTCTCCTAAATAGAGCTGTGTTGCGTCTAGAACACGCTGTGGGACCCCTTGCGATAGCTGCTCGTCTTCCGCCGAGTCACTATCATTGGTATCTTCCTCTGCCAGCGCTTTATCGTCAAAAACGTCAAGTCCATTTTCGTCGAAATCGGTATCTTCATGTAACTCGTTAACTTTCAGCGTACTTTGGCTCATAAGTGGCTCCTACCCGTGATCCCTTGGCAGAATACCGAAATACTCTGCCCGATTTATCGCTGCGGCAGAAAACGCAGCGGGTTTACGGATTTCCCCTTGTAACGAATTTCAAAGTGCAAGCGAACTGAGCTGGTGCCTGTACTGCCCATCGTAGCAATTTTTTGCCCTGCCGTGACGTCTTGTTGCTCACGGACTAGCATCGTATCGTTATGGGCATAGGCACTGAGGTAGTCATCATTATGTTTGATGATTATCAGATTTCCGTAACCACGTAGCGCATTACCCGCGTACACCACGCGCCCACTGGCAGTTGCGGTGATCGGTTGCCCACGTGAGCCGGCGATATCAATCCCTTTATTTCCCCCCTCGGAAGCGGAGAAACTATCTATGACTTTCCCATCGGTAGGCCAACGCCAACTGCCGACAGCAGCCGTATTGCTGCTGGCAACAGCCGCTGGTGCGGAAACAGGAGCGGTTGTTGGTGCCCCTGTCGTAGGTAACATCTTACCTACATTCTGTTTACCCTGATTACCAGAATACGCATTAGTTGACTGAGAATCAACCGATGTAGTTTGTATTTGCGCACTTGATGGCGGCGTTGGTACACCACCTCGAGTGGCATCCGTTGTTGCCAACATTCCACCACCGCTCGTCAGGCCACCGCCCGAAGCGTTGTTACCGGATACGTTTCCTAAGCTCAGTGATTGCCCCACATTCAGGCTGTATGGCTCAGGAATATTGTTGCGCTGCGCCAGATCCCGGTAGTCATTACCGGTAATCCACGCGATATAAAACAGGGTATCGCCCCGTTTAACCGTGTAGGCATTACCGCCGCTGTAGCTGCCTTTCGGAATATTGCCGTAGCTGCGGTTGTAAACAATTCGGCCGTCGGTCGTTGTTGAAACGCTTTCACCCGCTGTTGAAATGCGTGATGGTGGCGCAGATAACATCCCCCCTCGGCTGCCCGTATTTCCGTCAACGCTGCTGATCGGTGCGGATTTGGAATTATTGTTGGTACATCCCGCCAATCCTAAGACAATCACCGTACAAGCAGCAATATGACGCAAATTCATCATTCGGCTTCCCATGCGCCTTACTCCCCTCTAACTATAGCGTTCAAAAAAGTAACTATATCCGTCATACTTCAAGCTGCACGTACGTTGGCTTCTCTTACTCACCCCAGTCACTTACTAATGTAAGCTCCTGAGGATTCGTGCGCTTGCCGCCTGCCTGCAACTCGAATTATTTAGGCTATATAACATTCAAAAAACAGTAATACTCAGAACTCAATTCGGACATGTCTGCCTCACATCGGCTCTCGCTTAACTGGCCGTTGCTCAACTGCCATAGCGTAAGTGATTGTAGCGTACCGGTATCCGGTGATTTATTCGTTAATTGGAACGAGAAAGATCGCTACTTCACCATCGCTGGCGCATAAGCAAAACGGGAAAGGCACCACGATGATTAGATGCTAACAATATCAACAAGTTCGCACTATAAAACCGTTGTGTTGAAATTTTAAAGACTTAACAACAAGTGCATACCAACGCCACGGTATCAGGCTAATTCCCCTTTGACCAGCGGAACAAACCGAACAGCTTCAACCGTTTGAATAATAAATTCGCCAGCATGGCGTTGAACAACCTGTAAGTATTGTGACTGTTCACCGACGGGCAATACCATCACACCGCCTTCATCAAGCTGTTCCATCAGCGCTCGAGGAATTTCCGGCGGTGCAGCAGTCACGATGATGGCATCAAACGGCCCGCGCGACGCCCAGCCCTGCCACCCATCGCCATGACGGTTAGAAACATTATGCAGATCAAGCTGCTTTAAGCGACGTTTAGCCTGCCATTGCAGCCCTTTGATGCGCTCAACTGAGCAAACGTGCCTAACCAAATGCGCTAAAATCGCCGTTTGATAACCTGAACCAGTGCCAATTTCCAGCACGCGAGAAACAGGCGTCAGGCTGAGCAATTCCGTCATCTTCGCGACCATATAAGGCTGCGAAATCGTCTGACCGGAACCAATAGGCAGAGCGGTATTTTCATACGCTTTATGCTCGAACGCCTCGTCAACGAAACGTTCTCTGGGTACGGCTTCTATCGCACTCAGTAGACGTTCGTCCTGAATGCCCTGCTGGCGCAGCTGTGCCAACAACGTTTCTATACGCTTGTTTACCATTCCCCGCCGACCTCAGCTCCGGTTAACCTCGTCACCAATACAGCAATTTTCCCGCACAGGGGTAAGCCAGCCGCCGCTATCGCACGGTTGTCAGCATTATTCTCTTCAACTATTTTCTGCAAAAAACGTCTCGTAGTACATCAGGCACCGAGATCGGTATCTTGCTGTGAATGCAGCAATTCACGCACCACGCTGGTCGCAAAACTGCCCGCAGGTAGCCAGAACTTCAATTCCACAGTCGCATCGTCCTGCCATTCCCAGTGCATCTGCTGTGGATACAGCAGCACCGCACGCCGGGCAGGTTCGACCCTCTCACGCTTAACCAAAGACCACAGTGCGTCTTGTCCGACCAAAGCATGCTTTTCAAATAGCTGCGCGTCATCCTGCGTGCCCAGTTCGCCATCTCCGGGCAGAGGCGCAGTAATCTGGAGTTCGCCCGCATCAAGGCGCGTCTGTAAAGCATCCAATTCGTCAGACTTAGCAACAAACCAACTGCCGCGCCCTGTTAGCTGCAATGCATCACCGCACAAGACGGTTTTCGCCTGCTGCCCCGCGAGCCGCGCGCTGGCAACCTGATTAAACATCGCACTGCGGCTGGCGGAAAGATAAAAACTCCGCTTACTGCGTTCTTTTACCCGAATATCGTTATTCGCCCAAAGACGGGCCTGCTCAAGGTTATTTCCGTTGCGCCCGAAACGCTGGCTGCCGAAATAATTAGGTGCACCTTTCGCGGCAATCAACGCCAAACGAACATCAACTTCGTTTCGATCGCTGACCTGACGCAGCACCAGAGTAAAATGGTTACCCCGCAGCGTACCGATCCGCAGCTTGCGACGATGGCGAATCACCTCAAGCACATCGCAGCCTTCAAGCTCCAGAGAGGAGAAATCAGGCGTCTCTTTTCCCGGCATATGCAGGCAAAACCACTGTTCGGTGACAGCATGCCGATCTTTCAAACCCGCATAGCTGACGGCACGCAGCGGTAGACGAACAAATTTCGCCAGCATCTCGGCCACAAATTGCGTATTACAGCCGCGCTTGCGTACACGCACCAATACTTGTTCACCGTCACCATCTGGCTGAAATCCCAGATCTTCCACCACCAGAAAATCTTCAGCAGTGGATTTCAATGAGCCGGTAGCCTGTGGCTCACCGTGCAACCAGACGAGTTGTTCGCTATTTTCCATCATTATCCTACAGCGTGTATGACCGGATGACACACCGTCATGACAGTGTTTTTTATACCGTTAGTTTTCTATTATTAATGAGGCGCTACTGATAATTAATTGTTAATAAAACAACGCCTTACCACGCGACAATTTCGCCTGTTTCTTTTTTCACCAGCAGAGCAACGGCTTCGCAGGCAATGCCTTCACCGCGACCAGTAAAGCCCAGCTGTTCTGTCGTAGTCGCTTTCACATTGACGTCGTCCATATGACACTGCAAATCTTCCGCCAGATTCACGCGCATTTGCGGGATATGTGGTGCCATTTTCGGTGCCTGCGCAATAATCGTGACGTCCAGATTGCCTAACTGGTAGCCTTTTTCATTGATACGACGCCAGGCTTCACGCAGCAGACCACGGCTGTCCGCACCCTTAAAAGCCGGATCGGTATCAGGAAATAGCTTGCCAATGTCACCGAGCGCGGCGGCCCCCAACAGGGCATCGGTCACGGCATGCAGCACCACATCCCCATCGGAATGCGCTAGCAGGCCTTGAGTATAAGGAATTCGCACACCACCGATCACCAGCGGACCTTCTCCACCGAACTTATGGACATCAAAACCGTGACCGATACGCATCGTGCGTGCTCCTTATCTGTATTTAACGAATAAATTTAGCGAATAAAATGAGGTTACTGCAAACTGGTTAAATAGAATTCGGCTAATGCCAAATCCTCTGGACGAGTGACTTTGATATTATCTGAACGTCCGCTGATAATTTGCGGGCGATAGCCACAATATTCCAACGCGGAGGCTTCATCTGTGACGGCAACGCCATCCTGAAGCGCCCGTTGCAGGCACTGTTTCAACAGCGCCGCGGGAAAAAGCTGCGGCGTCAGCGCATGCCATAAATCATTACGTTCTACCGTGCGATCGATAAACCCGTCCGTGCTGCGCTTCATGGTATCACGAACCGGCGCGGCCAGAATTCCACCAACGTCACTCTGCTCGACAATCGCCAGTAGGCGCGTCAGATCGTCCTGATGCAGACACGGACGCGCCGCATCATGCACTAACGCCCATGCGCTATCGGCAACGGCGGACAGCCCAGCCAGCACGGAATCTGCACGCTGCTGCCCGCCCGTCACGGCACAAATACGAGGATCGTTAGCAATCGCCAGAGTATGAAAGAATACGTCATCAGGGCTGATAACGACGACGACACGCTGCACGCGTGAATGGCGTAAAAGCGCGTCGATGGTATGTTCAAGAATGGTTTTATGGCCGGTCGAATTATTGCCAATCGTCAGATACTGCTTAGGACGATCGTTTTGCATCCGGCTGCCGTTACCCGCAGCGGGCAAAACGGCAACAATGTCAGGCGGGGAAAGGCGTGGTGTCTGCATGCGTCAACGTTGTGTGTTGTTAGATGAAGCGTTATTAGATGACGTCGTATTTGCGTTACGGTGGTTCGACTCTGGCACCAGACGATAGAAGCTTTCACCGGGTTTAATCATCCCCAGTTCATTGCGAGCGCGCTCTTCAATCGCTTCCTGTCCGCCATTGAGGTCGTCAATTTCAGCAAACAGCTGTTCGTTACGGTCTTTTAATTTGGCATTATTCCCCTGCTGGACAACAACATCATCATTTACCCGAACATAGTCATGAATGCCATTCTTGCCCAGCCACAGTGAGTACTGAAGCCAGCCAAGCAATATCAATAATAACAGCGTAAGCTTTCCCATCCCGCCCCCTGAAAAACAGCCTAATCATCCCATAACTTTTGTTTCGACTCCACTGTGTCCGGCAGTGGGAGGCAATATTCACCCTGCCGCGCACCCAAATGGGGATATTTCGGGCAGAAGAGCATGCCAAACGCGCTCTCAGGCCACACTCACCTCATCCATTCATCCCCTTATACTTTCTGTTCGTCAGAAGACGTAAGCGCATCGCGTCCGTCTGGCTAAAACCGTCCATAGGAAAAACGTCAGTTGAACCATTAATGCTATCTGTGTATTTTTATGCATACAAAGTGCATAAAAAAAGAAAATTTTACATTTAAACCAGGAGAAAACCATGTTCAAAAAAATGTTATTCGTTGGGGCGCTCTTCACTACCGTACTCCCCACCAGCGCCTTCGCCGCAGAACCCACTTACGTTGTTGGCTCTGGCGGAACCTATCGCCCTTTTGAGTTTGAAAATGCGAAGAAAGAGCTGGAAGGCTTTGATATTGATATTATTAAAGCGATCGCCAAGGCGGAGAATTTTAATATCAAGCTGATCAATACGCCGTGGGAAGGGATCTTCGCGACCCTTAACTCCGGCGACCGCGACATTATCATTTCCGGTATCACGATTACCGACAAACGTAAGCAAATGGTCGATTTCTCCGCACCGTATTTCCCAGCCGAGCAGTCCATTGTGGTGCCTAAAGGCTCGACGATCGACTCGATTGCTGCGCTGAAAGATCACAAAGTCGGTGTCGTGAACTCCAGTACCGCCGATATCGTGGTCTCCGATGTATTAGGCAAAAACAGTACATCGATTAAGCGCTTTGATAACACCCCGTTAATGTTACAAGAGCTGTATGAAGATGGTGTGGGCGCAGCGGTTGGCGACGTGGGCGTAGTGAAGTTTTACATTAAGACTCACCCTGACAAACAGTTCAATCTGGTTTCCGACGCCAAATTCGAACGCCAGTATTTCGGGATCGCCGTCGCGAAAGGCAACGATCAGCTGCGTGAGAAGATTAACTCTGGGCTGAAAAAAATCGTTGCTGATGGCACCTACGCCAAGATCTATCAAACCTGGTTTGATAACAACGTTCCGACCTTACCCGCAGAATAACGCCTGCAACACACTGCGCACCTCTCCAGGTCTCCATCGCCTCAGCGAGAGGTCGCATCAACCGGACAGCTAGCCTGTCCGGTTTAATTTAGAATCATCATTACGTTAGCCTATTCAAAAAAGGAAACGATCTTGACGGGATTTCGTTGGGAGATCATTCAGGAATATGCCCCGCTGTTTATGGAAGGCACCTGGATGACCATCAAATGCACCATTATTTGTGTCATTCTTGGCACCTGCTGGGGATTAACGCTCGGATTAGGCCGCTTAGCGCAGGCACCGCACGGGCCGTGGAAATATATCCTGTACTACGGTGTTCAATGGCCGGTGCGCATCTACATCAGCGCCTTCCGCGGCACGCCGCTGTTTGTACAAATCATGGTGGTGCACTTCGCGCTAGTGCCGCTGTTCATCAATCCGCGTGACGGGCTACTGGTGACCAGCAATATTATGTCGGCCGATCTTGCCCGTACGCTGCGCTCAGATTACGGCGCGTTCCTCTCTTGCATCGTGGCAATTACGCTGAATGCAGGTGCCTATGTCTCCGAGATATTCCGCGCCGGCATTCAGTCGATCGATCGCGGCCAGATGGAAGCGTCGCGCTCTCTGGGAATGAGCTATGGCCGCACCATGCGGAAAGTCATTCTGCCGCAGGCTTTTCGCCGCATGCTGCCACCACTGGGCAACAACGCCATCGCGATTGTGAAGGATTCATCGTTGGCTTCAGCAATCGGATTGGCGGATCTCGCCTATGCCGCTCGTACGGTGTCAGGGGCTTACGCCACGTACTGGGAACCCTACTTGGCGATCTCTATCGTTTATTGGGTTATTACTTTCCTGCTTTCGCTGCTGGTGCGGCACATGGAAACGAGGTTTGGCAAAAGTGATTCACGTTAAAAACCTGCAAAAACAGTTTGGTGATACGCATGTCCTGCGCGGTATTTCCTGTGACATCGCGCCTCAGGAAGTGCTCTGCCTGATTGGCCCATCCGGTTCAGGAAAGAGTACCTTTCTGCGCTGCATCAACGCACTGGAGACGCTATCGGCAGGCGAGATTACGGTCAACGGTTTTGCCATTCACGATCAGAAAACCAATATCAATCGCGTGCGCGAAAGCGTGGGGATGGTGTTCCAGCGCTTTAATCTGTTTCCGCACATGACGGTGTTGGAAAACATAATTATGGCACCGATGGATGTGAAAAAATTATCCCGCGCGCAGGCCGTTGAGCGGGCTAAAGCGTTGCTCAGCAAGGTCGGCCTGCTGGATAAAATCGATGCCTGGCCGAACAGCCTATCCGGTGGACAGCAGCAGCGTGTCGCGATTGCCCGCGCGTTAGCGATGGAACCGGCGATCATGCTGTTTGATGAACCGACATCCGCGCTGGACCCGGAGCTAGTTGGTGAAGTGTTGGCTGTCATGAAAACGCTGGCGAACGAAGGCATGACGATGGTCATAGTGACCCATGAAATGGCATTTGCCCGAGAAGTGGCCGATAGAGTGATCTTTATCGATCAGGGAATTATTCAGGAAGAGGGGACGCCAGAGGCGATCTTTACACATCCGAGTAACCCGCGCACGCAGGCTTTCCTGAGCAAAATACTGTAAATACGTTAAAACGGTAAACCGCAGGCTGTCAGCGTCTTCCGCGCTGGCAGCCTTTTTCTTTTACCACCCCGTCAGAAAAGAAAATACCAACCAGAACAGGCAGACCACCGTCAGCCCTGTCGCAAAAAGCGTATAAAAAAGATAGCCTCTCAGCAAAAAGCTAAACCCGACGCCAACCAGTACTGAAAACGGCATCAGCGCCAGAAAAAACGGCCAGGTGTAGAGCATGAAGAAAAACGTGGTATTGGAGCCGTATACCAAAAAAGGGATAGTGAAGGCCAACCAATAAAAAGAGAACCCCGTTACCGCCCCCATAAACAGGTAGGAAACGCCGTCATCCTCTTCTTGTTGCGCTGGCCGAGTCTTGCTAATCGTTAACTGCGTGGCATTTTGCATAATCTTTCCCATTCGTCCCCTTATCACCCACTGGCGCGGTGAAAAAAGCGGGATATCAGAGCTTGATAATAGCTCGCTTGCCCAGCAGATCTAACAATTGGTCTGTCAAATGTGTTACTAATTGTTCGCCATCCAGATGACTATCCGGCGCTTCCGGCGCTTCATATGCCGAGTCGATCCCGGTGAAATTACGCAGCTCTCCCGCACGGGCTTTTTTATACAACCCCTTAGGATCGCGTGCTTCACAGGTTGCTAACGGCGTATCCACGAAGACTTCGATGAACTGCCCTTCTCCCAGTAAATCCTGCACCATTTTACGCTCGGCGCGGTGCGGCGAGATAAACGCAGTCAGAACCACCAGACCCGCGTCCACCATCAGTTTGGCGACTTCACCCACGCGACGGATATTTTCGCGCCGATCGTCGTCGGTGAAGCCTAAATCGCGGCACAACCCGTGCCGCACGTTGTCGCCATCCAGCAGGTAGGTGCTGACGCTACGTTGATGTAGCGCCTGTTCCAGCGCCCCCGCCAGCGTGGATTTACCGGATCCAGACAACCCGGTAAACCAGATAACGACGCCCTGATGACCATGCAACTTCTCGCGCGACTCTCGGGTGACATCGTGCGCATGCCAGACGACGTTATCGTCAGTCGGTTCATCGCGTAAAGACACGTTATTTGCCTCCCAGCAGATCGCGCGCACCCCAATGTGGGAAGTGGCGACGTACCAGCGCATTCAGTTCCAGCTCAAACGCGCTGTGCGCACCCGGTTCCTGATACACCTGTTCGATAGGCTCCCGCACTAGCCCAGCACCGACCGTGACGTTGCTCAGACGGTCGATAAAGATCATCCCGCCCGTCACCGCATTGTGCTGATAGTTGTCCAGCACCAGCGGCTCATCAAAAACCAATTCAACCGAACCGATACCATTCAGCGGCAGGTTCTCCGCTACGCGCTGCGTCAGCGTATTGATCTCGACCTGATACTGAATATTCTCGACCCGAGCGCGCGTTTTCTTACCGCCAATCTTGATGTCGTAGCTTTGTCCCGGCACCAGCGGCTGCTCCGCCATCCAAACGACATCCACCAGCGCATGCTGTACTGCTTTCAGCGATTCGCTGCTGTCGACCAGCAGGTCACCGCGGCTAATATCTACCTCATCCGCCAGTACCAACGTAATCGCTTCACCTGCCTGCGCCTGCGGTAAATCTCCATCAAAGGTCACAATACGGCTGATGGTGGATTCTACGCCAGACGGCAGCACTTTAACCCGTTGCCCAACGCGGATGATGCCAGATGCCAGCGTTCCTGCGTAGCCACGGAAATCCAGATTCGGGCGGTTCACATACTGCACTGGGAAGCGCATCGGCTGTTCCAGCGTACGCTGTGCCACATTGACCGTTTCCAGCACGTCCAGCAGCATCGGCCCGGTATACCAGCCCATCGTCGTACTTGGCGTTGCGACATTGTCGCCATCCAGCGCGGAAATCGGTACAAAGGTGATATTCAGGTCGGCAGGCAGCTGCTGAGCAAAATCCAGATAATCCTGCTTAAACTGCTCAAACACCGTTTGCTGATAATCCACTAAGTCCATTTTGTTCACCGCCACCACCAGATCGCGAATCCCCAGCAGGGTCGCAATAAAGCTGTGACGACGGGTTTGATCCAATACGCCTTTGCGAGCGTCAATCAGCAGGATCGCCAGCTCGCAGGTTGATGCGCCGGTCGCCATGTTGCGGGTGTACTGCTCGTGTCCTGGCGTATCGGCGATGATGAATTTGCGTTTTTCCGTGGAAAAATAGCGGTAGGCCACGTCAATCGTGATGCCCTGTTCACGCTCGGCCTGAAGCCCATCGACCAACAGTGCTAGATCCAGCTTTTCGCCCTGCGTTCCAATACGCTTGCTGTCATTGTGCAGCGTACTGAGCTGATCTTCATAAATTTGGCGCGTATCGTGCAGCAACCGGCCAATCAGCGTACTTTTTCCGTCGTCGACGCTACCGCAGGTCAGGAAACGCAGCAGCGTTTTATCCTGCTGCGCGTGTAAATACGCTTCCACACCGCCCTGCTCGGCGATCTGTTGTGCAATCGCATTGTTGATAACGACTGCATCTTTCTCAGCCGCATTGTCTGCCGCTGTGTCTTTTAACGAAATTTGGCTCATTCGACGATTCCTCAGAAATACCCTTGACGCTTTTTCAGCTCCATTGAACCGGCCTGATCGCGGTCAATTACCCTTCCCTGACGCTCACTGGTGGTGGAAACCAGCATCTCTTCGATGATTTCCGGCAGCGTCTGCGCATGCGATGCCACCGCGCCTGTCAGCGGCCAGCAGCCCAGCGTGCGGAAGCGCACCATACGTTGTTCGATCACTTCACCGGGTTGCAGATCGATGCGATCGTCATCCACCATCAGCAGCATACCGTCACGCTCCACCACTGGACGCGGCGCGGCCAGATACAGCGGAACAATATCGATGTTTTCCAGATAGATGTATTGCCAGATATCCAGCTCGGTCCAGTTGGAGAGCGGGAAAACGCGGATGCTCTCGCCTTTGTTAATCTGGCCGTTGTAGTTATGCCACAGCTCTGGGCGTTGGTTCTTCGGATCCCAGCGGTGGAAACGGTCGCGGAAGGAGTAAATACGCTCTTTAGCACGCGATTTCTCTTCATCGCGGCGCGCCCCGCCAAACGCGGCATCAAAACCGTATTTATCCAGCGCCTGCTTCAGCCCTTCCGTTTTCATGATGTCGGTGTGCTTGGCGCTGCCGTGCACAAAGGGGTTAATCCCCAGCGCTTCACCCTGCGGGTTGCGGTGCACCAGCAGTTCACAGCCGTAGGCCTTTGCCGTCTTGTCACGGAATTCGTACATTTCACGAAATTTCCAGCCGGTATCAACGTGCAGCAGCGGGAAAGGCAGCGATCCCGGATAGAACGCCTTGCGCGCCAGATGCAGCATCACCGAAGAGTCTTTGCCGATGGAATACATCATCACCGGGTTACTGAACTCGGCCGCCACTTCGCGGATGATGTGAATGCTTTCGGCTTCAAGCTGCCGTAAATGCGTGAGTCGTTTCTCGTCCATACCCTTTCCTTAAGCCAAGTTTACTACCGCTGGGCGGCTGTCTTGCGGCACCGTCGGCGTTGTCTGACCAAACCAGGCAATCTGATGGTGCAGATCCACCACCTCGCCAATTACCAGCAGCGCCGGTGTCGGCGCTTGCCGTGCCAAATGTTCTAACTCTTGCAGCGTACCGATTTGTACCTGCTGATCGTGTCGGGTGCCGCGACTGATCACGGCAACGGGCGTCTGCGATGAGCGGCCATGCGCGATCAGCTGCTGCGAAATCTCGGCGGCCTTCATCGTTCCCATATAAATCGCCAGCGTCTGGCGGCCACGCGCCAGCGTTGACCAGTCCAACTCGTCGCCATCCGGGCGACAGTGTCCGGTAATAAAAAGTACGCTCTGCGCGTAGTCACGGTGCGTTAACGGGATCCCCGCATACGCCGTGACGCCCGCCGCAGCCGTCACGCCGGGCACGACCTGAAATGTGATACCCGCCTGCGCCACCGCTTGCAGCTCTTCACCGCCGCGGCCGAAAATGAAGGGATCGCCGCCTTTCAGGCGCACGACCCGCTTCCCTTCCTGCGCCAGCTTCACCAATAGTTGATTAATCTCATCCTGCGGCAACGAATGCGCGCTGGCGCGTTTCCCCACGCAGATGCGTTCGGCATCGCGGCGCACCAGATCCAGCACGTCAGCACTGACCAGATGGTCATACAACACCACATCCGCCTGCTGCATCACCTGCAATCCGCGCAGCGTCAGCAGTCCGGCATCGCCGGGGCCTGCGCCAACCAGTGCAACTTCACCGCGTGCGGCCGCTGGCTGCTGCTGTTCCTCTTGCTGAAGCGCCAGCTGCTGTTGCAGTTCGTCTTCGGCCTGTGCCAGTTGCCCAGCAGACACCAGAGATGCAAAGCGTCCGACAAACAGCCGCTCCCAAAAGCGACGACGTGCCGGCATCGAATGCAGTCGGGTTTTAATTCTGTCGCGCCAGCTTCCGGCGATGTCCGCCATCGTGCCCAAACTGGCAGGCAGTAATGATTCCAGCTTTTCACGCAACAGACGCGCCAGCACCGGAGCCTGTCCACCCGAGGAAATAGCTACCACCAGCGGAGAGCGATCGACAATCGAGGGGAAAATAAACGAGCACTTTGGCTGATCGTCCACCACGTTCACCAGCAAATGACGCTGATTCGCCGCCTCAAATACCGCGGCATTCAGCTCGGCGTCATCCGTAGCGGCAATCACCAGAAACACGCCGGATAACAGTTCCGGTGTAAAAGAGTGCGCCAGCCATTCAACCTGCCCGGCCTGATGCTGCGCCGCCAGCGGTTCCGCCAGCGCCTGCGCGACAATTTTCACCTCCGCACCCGCGCGTTGCAGCAGATCGATTTTGCGCGTAGCAACCTCGCCGCCGCCAACAACCAGTACCGAGCGCTGACGAAGATCGGCAAATAAAGGGAGATAGTTCACAGTCGCCTTAACTAAGCAAAAAAGTAGATAATGCGACTATACGGTGCGGACAGAACACTTATGAAATGCCGAATTGGAATGACAAGTTCCGTAATGGAATAACACCACGTTTACAACTGATATTAGGTGGGGGTTAGCCACCCTTGTACATTCTATGTTCTTCATTTGGAGATCCGAATTTGCTAAACCGAAGCTGGCCACATAAGCCAGCTGTCGATTACCCACATAGAAAGAAAAGTACACATTTTAATATCGGTTATTACTGATTTCCTCTCGGATCTCCTTAATTTTTTGAGGATAGAGTCCTTTAGACTCAATTTCATCCAGCCTGTTCATAATACTGTCCTCCTCGACTAGGAACTGGCTCATGGATTGAATATCAATTTTAAAATATCCCCTACCCTCTCTCATCTCCCTACATTCAAGATTTAAGATTAAATTTACAAATCCCTCATCGGTGATAAATATATTATTTATCCATGTACTGACTGTTTCTGGTGATGTAATTTTCATCCACACCTGCAGATAATCTAGAAAATTATTGCAGTCCAATAGATTATTTTTTACCTCATCAGAATTTAATCGAGTAGCCATAACCTCACAAATCTCGTGAAGCTCTTCATTAGAAAAAACACATGCATTTTTTTTATCTATTTGCACATCAAAAAAGCTGTTCATACACAATAGATGATCTAGATAGCGAACAATCCAATACAATGATTTTCCTGTTACAAAAAAATTTTTAATAGAAACTAAACCAGCATCACGTCTTACACTCATCATATGCATCATCAAACCATCAACCACCAGCTCAATATCAAGACTCTGTTCTAAAAACCAACTATTACGTTCCTTATAACGTTTAACAATATCCTCACCCTCATCTACAAAAAACAACACAAATCCTTCACATTGTTCATAAGTCAATGATGAGATAAGTGAAGGAGTAAATCGACTAAGGATGTGTTCAAACCAAGTACGTGAAGACAAGCTCTTACTATTTATACCACTCAAAAGCTTTTGAGACAGTTCTGGGTATAACTTTGGTTCAGAAGCCATTACTAATAACTCATCCATAAAATATTTCTGAAGAATATTTTGTGGAGCGGAGAAAGAAAAATAATATCGCCAGTGAGTGTCACTCCCAAGTCGTTTATTTCTCCTAATCACGTAATAATCACGCTCACTTGATTTCTCAAAAAAAATGAAACCATTTTTCTTGTTATCGAATTTTATTCCTGCAACCCACTCACTGATAAAAGAATATTGCCTAACTGATACCACAGAGAAATTTATAATGTGATCTTGCAATTGCTTATTCATCATATCAATTTCTTCTTGTCTAATACCGCCTTCTCCTGATACAACTAATGAGAGTTTAGTCAGATAATTCTCTATCCAGTCATAAAGGCCAATATTGGTTATTCGAATAAGTTGAAGAAAACACAGGTCTGGAAAATAGACATAATCACGCAGTCCAGAGTAGCAGAATTTCAGTGCATTAATAACGGTACAAACTTCACGAGGCGTGGTTAGGCCAGCTCCATAGCTGCCGATCAGTCTGCTCAAATCAGTGAGCGTATCCTTGTCTGGATATGCATCATTAACAGATTTATATAAAGCAAGTGCTTCAGATTCAAATTCTCTCCGAAGATCAAATGCCTCCGGCCTAGGAAGGCTAAATGAAATCTGCACAATTTTCTGTAGATACTGATTACCATCGATTACTCCTAACCCTTGTTCTACTGCATGTGAAAGAACCTGACGGTCATAACAAAGCACGTAGTGAAAACAAGAGAAATCTGCCACTGACTTGACTAGGCGAATCACTTCAACTGCCTGTGCTGGCTCTAATCGATCTAGATCATCGATAATTACAATAAAATTGAGGCCTAGCTTATTTATATTTTCCTCTATTTCAGCTCTAAGAGTTGCAGTAGTTTTTCTTTGAACTGAGAGATCTAATTCTGAAAAGGTTTCCATTCCTTGCGCGACGATACCTAAACTGGGAATAAATTTCCCTGCAAAATCAACAATAGAGGCCAGTCTTCCAGACGTCTGTTGCAGGTAATTAAGAATATTAAGTGCCTTTTCTGACTGTTTTTTCTTTTTAGAGCAATGAAACCATTTCCTATTTCGTGGCTGTCTTCGCTCATCCTCTTCTGCCACAATAGCGGCCACAGGCAAGAGCAGAGATCTTATGGGGCTTTGTTCTGGAGCGTTGAGCCAAGGGGCAATATGCAGCACATGCGTTCCGTCTTTCGTACATGCTTGAATTTGCTTCAGCAGTAAATTCAACATACTTGTTTTGCCCGTTCCCCACTTCCCTTCGATACCGATTACAGTGCTAACATTCTTATCCAAAGCAGTAATACTCTGGGCCAGACTCTTCGCCACAGCGGCGAAACCGTAACGATCATCGTCTTCACTACTAATGGCGGCAGAGTTTATGCCAGAATTCATACTCATCCACAGTTCCTAGTAAAGTAAGCCAGAGCCTTCAATTGTATGCTGGCAAGCGACAAACCAATCAGTGTTATAATTTTCCGATACAGCAAGATAGGTAATGCAAGATGCCTGATTAAATTGCATAAAAAAGCTCATGAAATGCATGAGCCTTTTTACACCAATAATAGGATCGGGTGGTAATTGATTAATTACCCTTCGTGCAGTCCGCATTCGCGTTTCAGGCCGAAGAAACGGGTTTCCTCTTCGCTCATGCCCGGTTCCCATTTGCGGGTGGTGTGCGTATCGCCAACGGACAGATAGCCCTGCTCCCACAGCGGGTGGTAGCTCAGGCCATTTTCTTTCAGGTACTGGTACACCGTTCGGTTATCCCAGTCGATAATCGGCAAGAATTTGAAGACGCCGCGCTGAATCGCCAGCACCGGTAATTCGCCCCGGCTGCCGGACTGCTCACGACGCAGGCCAGCAAACCATGTTTTCGCCTTTAACTCGCTCAGCGCCCGATTCATCGGCTCGACTTTATTCAGCAGGTTGTAGCGCTCAATGCCTTCCACGCCCTGCTCCCACAGCTTGCCGTAGCGCGCCTCTTGCCAAGCCGGAGACGCTGTTGCGCGATACACTTGCAGATTCAGCGTTAATTGCTCTGTCAGCGCATCAATAAACTGATAGGTTTCAGGAAACAGATAGCCCGTATCCGTGAGGATAACCGGAATATCCGGCCGCTGTTGCGTCACCAGATGCAGCGAGACCGCCGCCTGAATGCCGAAGCTGGACGACAACACATAGTCGCCCGGCAGATTCTCCAGCGCCCAGCTCACTCTTTCCTGCGCAGACAGCGATTCAAGCTGACTGTTCACCGTAGCCAACTCAGCTGTCTGTTCCGCTTTCGGTAACGCGTTGAGCGCCTCAAGATTAAATTCGGCCATCAGGCTCTCCTGTCAGTCATAAAAATCGCGAGCGGGATCCAGCACCGGTTTAATGATGTTGGTACGAATCACGAAATCACCGAAGCCTTCATTCGGCTGGCGATCTTGCGCCCACAGCCCGATAAGCCGATCGATTTCCGCGAGGATCTCGGTTTCATTAATATTTTCGCGATACATACGGGGAATGCGCGTCCCCTCGCGATTCCCGCCAAGGTGCACGTTATAACGCCCCATCGCTTTACCCACTAGGCCGATTTCTGCCAGCATCGCACGGCCGCAGCCGTTCGGACAGCCCGTCACACGCAGAACGATATGTTCATCGCCCACGCCGTGCTGCTGCATGATGCCTTCCACTTTCGTGACGAACTCCGGCAGGAAACGCTCGGCTTCCGCCATTGCCAGTGGACAGGTCGGGAATGACACACAGGCCATCGAATTCTTACGCTGCTCGCTGACGCCGTCATCAATCAGGCCGTGCTCACGTGCCAGCGCATTAATCTTCGCTTTGCTACGCGCAGGAACGCCCGCGATGATCAAATTCTGGTTCGCCGTTAACCGGAAATCCCCTTTGTGGATCTTGGCGATTTCCGCCAGACCGGTTTTCAGCGGACGGCCTGGATAATCCAGAACACGACCGTTTTCGATAAACAGCGTCAGATGCCATTTATTGTCGATACCTTTCACCCAGCCGATGCGATCGCCACGTCCGGTGAATTCATAAGGGCGCACCGCTTCAAATTTCACACCGGCACGCGCTTCCACTTCCTGCTTGAAGTTGTCTACACCCACACGCTCCAGCGTGTATTTGGTTTTCGCGTTTTTACGGTTGGTCCGGTTACCCCAATCGCGCTGCGTGGTCACCACCGCTTCCGCGATGGCCAGCGTATGCTCAATGGAAATGTAGCCCAATTCACTGGCGGTACGCGGATAGGTTTCTTTATCGCCGTGCGCAATAGAAAGCCCACCGCCCACCAGCACGTTGAAGCCCACCAGACGGCCGTTATCGGCAATCGCAACGAAGTTGAGATCGTTCGCATGCAGATCGATATCATTCTGCGGCGGGATCACGACCGTGGTTTTGAATTTACGCGGCAGATACGTTGAACCTAAAATCGGCTCTTCATCCGTCGTTGCCACTTTTTCCTGATCCATCCAGATCTCAGCATAGGCCCGCGTGCGCGGCAGCAGATGCTCAGAAATCTTTTTCGCCCACTCATACGCCTGCTGATGCAATTCGGATTCGATCGGGTTAGACGTACACAGCACGTTGCGGTTCATATCATTCGCCGTCGCCAGCGCATCCAGCCCGATGCTATTCAGCATCTGGTGTACCGGTTTCACGTTCGATTTGAGAATACCGTGATACTGGAATGTCTGGCGGTTCGTGATACGAATGCTGCCGTAGATCGTATTTTCAGTCGCAAATTTGTCGATCCGCAACCACTGTTCTGGCGTCATCACGCCACCAGGCAGACGGCAGCGCAGCAGCATCGCATGGCGCGGCTCCAGCTTCTGCTCGGCACGTTCGGCGCGAATATCGCGGTCATCCTGCTGATACATACCGTGGAAACGGATCAGCAGAAAGTTATCGCCCTTAAAGCCACCGGTCAGACCATCGTTCAGGTCTTCAGCAATCGTGCCGCGCAGAAAGTTACTTTCTGTCTTCATGCGCTCGGCATCAGCGAGTTTCCCTTCTACCACTAAGGGGCCGGGGTGTTTTTCACTGAAAACGTATTTTTCACTCATTAGTACACATCTCGCTGATAACGGCGCTCAAGGCGCAGATCGCTTAAAAACTCATCGGCCTGTTCACTGTCCATGCCGCCATGCTCAACTATCACATCCAGCAGTGCTCGCTCGACGTCTTTTGCCATACGGTTGGCATCACCACACACGTACAAGTGTGCACCGTCCTGAATCCAGCGCCAGACTTCCACGCCTTTTTCCCGCAGTTTGTCCTGCACGTAAACTTTATGCGCCTGATCGCGTGACCAGGCCAGATCGATGTTGGTCAGCAGGCCATCTTTGACGTAGCGCTGCCATTCAACCTGATACAGAAAATCTTCCGTAAAGTGCGGGTTACCGAAGAACAGCCAGTTTTTCCCTTCAGCCCCATCGGCATCACGCTGCTGCATAAACGCGCGGAATGGCGCAATTCCTGTGCCCGGCCCAATCATGATGACCGGCGCGTCGGAATTCGCAGGCAGACGGAAGTTATCGTTGTGTTCGATGAAGACGCGGATTTCATCGTCTTCACTCAGTCTGTCGGCCAGATAGCTGGAAGCGCCACCAGCGCGCTCGCGGCCTTCGTATTCGTAGCGCACCACGCCAACGGTGATGTGCACTTCGCTTTCGACTTCCGCCTGTGAGGAGGCAATAGAGTAAAGACGCGGCGTCAGCGGACGCAGCAGACCCAGCAGTTGCTCCGCCGTCAGTTCAGTCGGCGCTTGTCGCACCATATCGACCAGCGGTGTGCGCTGTGCAAACTGTTGAAGCGCAGGCTTATCGGCCAGCAGCGATAGCAGCGTTTCATTACGCGACAGTGCCGCATACTTCTCGACAATCGGTGCCGTGTTCTGCGTCAGCTCGAAGTGGCTTTTCAACGCCTGCGATAATGGCAGCGTCTTGCCGTCAACGCTGATGGACTCATCGCCTTTCAGCCACAGCAGTTCCAGCAATTCCTGCACCAGCGCGGGATCGTTATCGAACCACACGCCCAGCGCATCTCCCGGCTGGTAGCGCAAACCAGAATCGCCCAGATCGATCTCGATATGGCGAACATCCTTTTCGGAGTTACGCCCGGTCACTTTCTGATTGACGGCAAACGTGGCATGCAGCGGTGAGGATTTGCTGTACGGGCTGCTGGTAATTTCATCCAGTGCGCCCTGAGCGGCAATCTGTGCTACCGCCGTTCCCTGAACCGGCACCCGCGCCTGCAAAATATCAACTAATTGGCGTCGCCATTGTTCAGCAAGCCCCTGATAATCGACATCGGCATCCACGCGATCCAGCAGGCGTTCAGCGCCTAGCTCAGCCAGACGGCTATCGAAATCCTTACCCGCCTTGCTGAAGAATTCGTAAGAGGTATCACCCAAACCAAACACAGCAAACGCGGTGTCTTTCATCTCTGGGGCTTTTTTGGACAGCAGGAACTTGTGCAGCGCGACGGCTTCTTCCGGCGGCTCCCCTTCCCCCTGCGTCGAGGCCACGATCAGCAGCAGTTTTTCCTGCCCGATTTGCTTGAATTTGTAATCACCCGCATTGACCAGATTGACGGACAGCTTAGCTGCCAGCAGATCGTCACGCAGCTGTTCCGCCACCCGACGTGCATTGCCGGTTTGTGAGGCGGAAATCAGCGTAATCGTTTGTACTGGCACCGTGACTGCGGATGCTGTCGTTGCCGTGGCGGCGATCGCCCCCGGCTGCACATTCCCTGGCTGCTGAACTAAACCCCAGAAATAGCCGGATAGCCAGGCCAGCTGCGTCGATGAGAAATCACCGGTTGCCGCCTGTAAACGCGTTAATTGCTCCACACTCAGCGGAAGCAATGAAGTGGGGGAAACCGGAGTAGTCATTGTGATTTCTGTTTCCTTGTGCCTGTGCTGCTAGCCAACGACGCTAATACAAAAATAGGCAATAAAAAGATGGGTGGAGGATAAGGGTAACGATCTGCATCTTAACAATTAAAGAAATGATGGAAATATTAAATAACCAAAATGACTAAATGGTTTTTCTGATAGTCCTTATTGCTTAAAGTGTTATGCCTGATAGCACGTGCGCTTCATGGCTATTGCGGGAGAAATGTCGGTAGGATGTCGTGAGGAAGAAGGGCTGCCGTGCAGCCCTCTATGTAGACGATACTCGCTAAATTTTCAGGACCTTCATGCCGAAATCGTCAGGATGAACGATATTTTCGAGCTGACCGACCTGCTGCAAGTCGCCATTAGAAACGACACTGCTGATATTGGTATCCGGAAAGCGCAGGTTTTTGATGAGATGCACCATGATAGGCTTACCCTTTTTATCAATATCCATCACCCACCCGAGGAAGCCTCCCGAATATTTCGCCAGACTGCCGATGGGGTAGAGGCCATAAATCTGCACGTATTTGACCAGCACGGCCTTATCATAGGCCGCGTTAGCCTCATAGATGTTGCGATAGGCAGCCAATGGCGTGCGGGGAGAAACACCATTACGCGCATGCCTGAGCTTATTAATCGCCTTAATCACAGAGACCAATCGGACTAACGGCGATAATTGATCGGCGCGTTTGCCTTGCGGATAGCCGCTGCCGTCCAAACGCTCGTTAGCATTCTCAATCACATCACGACAGGTGGGGGTCATCACCCAGCCTAGTTCACGTAACTTCGCGCACAGCTCCGCCACATGACCGCTCAGGATCGCTTTCTGCGCCGGATTCATATTGACCTTGAGCGACGGCAGACGGGCGTTAACCAGCAGCGGCTTGCCCATCGTGTGGAGTAATGCGCCTAACACCGCCTCACGCACATGGGGATCGTGTGGATCGGCAATTAACAGCATGTCGGCCAATCTGCCAGCAACCTGCACCGCATGCCTGACCCAATCAGCCTCATCGCGTAGGAACGACAGCGCATACAGAAAAGCCTTTCGATCTTTTTTGACCATATACAGCAAGGTATCGACACAGTCATAAAAGATCTCAACGGGCAGTTGATTGCGCGTTTTGATGTACATCAGCCCAATCTGAAGCCGGTGGGCAACCTCCATGACGCCGCGTTCCATCGGCGTCTGACGGGTACGTTTCTCCCGCTCCTGGCTTTCTCGCAGCAACAGATTTTTCTCCTTAGTGCCCGGAATGAACAACGGAGACGAATACACCATGCTGCCAGTCATGCCGGTTCGGTATGCAGCCTCTCTTTCCGACTCGTTTGTGTAGTGAAGCAAGGCCTCAGACTGGGATGAGGACAAATTGATAAATTGGATACCAACGGCCGCATAGCCATTATTCCCAAAGGGACGTATATGGCGAATTTTCCCCTCGGCATAAAAGCTTTCTCCGTTAGGGAATTCAAGCGTAATGCCAGGGATGTCTTGACCCACTTCAATCGCAATACTCTCAACCAGATCGATTTCGACCAGACATCCACCGGTCGATAAATTACGCAGCGTTCCGGGCACATTCAGCGTGTGTAGATAAACTTCAATGCGAGCACGAGCCTGCATGCCAAGAATAAAGGGAATACGAATCGCGCCCCTGTTTTCAGTGACAAAAACAGATTCTGGCAAGCAACACTCCAGACGATAAAACATACTGTCCGTCTTGAATAATTGGGTAGAAATATTACACAGACTGTAGGTTTCTCGTTCGATGTTATCCGTGCCTTTGAGCGCCTCCAGATCAAAATTCAAACCACCATCAGCAAGATATCTGTCGATATCCGAGCCAGAGTATTCCACATCTAACACGATACGGTTTTTATCCGGATTCAATTCCGCAACGTCTGCCTTTAATGCATATAGCATATCCTTGGCATAGATAGACATCACATAGGGATGTTGCAGTAATGCGCTAATCACTTTAGCGGGAGGAGGAGAAAAGTGTTCCACGATAAGATCTACCTATTAACGCGACAGTGATATACCCCAAAATCCAAAAAGGATTTCTCTTTTAATAGAAACGAATATTTACACGAAATTAAATTTTTACACAAAAATTAACACGGTAGAAAAACACCTATTATTACTGAGTAAAACCTCTCCCAGATTTAATTTATGCGTTTTTCTTCACCCAGTGCCATTACGAAACGACGATCTTCACATCGTTTATCATCCTAACAAGGATGCTATGAAGTCACAACGCTCGCACACACCCATCAAATCGATTAAAATTCAAACAAAAACAAAATAAAAACCAATTAAACAAAAAACAATGGAATTAAAAATCAATTAAATAATAATTAATAGAATAAAACACCAATATCAACATAGATTTAAACGATCATTATTTTTTAGTTAATAGTCAAAAGCTATCAAACATGAATAATTGATCATTTAAAACAATTTCCAAATATTCCAAATTATTGTGTAGAATCCAGCCGAGTAACGCTATGGAATTCCTATTTCTATGGAGAGGGTGAGTAATCAGTAAAATGAATACAACAACATTGAATATCGATGGAAAAATTCTTAGGCTGACAGCAGAGTTTCAGCCTATTATCCATCTCCCTCAAAATAAAATATTCCGCTATGAAGCCCTCGCCAGGTTTTATAACTCAGAAGGCGTTTTAATATCGACTCAGCAGACCATCGATAAAATTGAGGAGTGTAAAGCCATCGATAAAGTGACAGATTTTATTTTTGATGTGGTCTGTCAGGTAATAAAAAACAAAAGTAGCATGACAATATCATTCAACCTGTCACATTTACTTTTTAATAATTCCGCCTATCTGGAAACGTTATACCAAAAATGCCTCATGCATGAGGTTAACCCACAGAATATAGAAATAGAGATCAGTGAAAAAACGACTCGGCAGCAGCTAATAGATGGGATACCGTTTTTAAATCAGGCCAAGAAATATGGCTTTATGATTTCATTAGATGACTTCGGCGCAGGAAATCTACAAATAGACAGCCTGAGCTTGTTTGACTTCGATACCATAAAAATCGATCGCTCTATTATCGATGGCATCGGGAAAGAAGAGATAAAATCACAAAAACTAAAGGTCTTATTGAACAAACTCATTCCTCTTGGCGTAAACATTATCTGTGAAGGCGTTGAGAAGGCGACCGATTTAAACCGGTTAAATAAATATCACCCTATTGGGATTCAAGGGTATATCTTCTATCGCCCACTCACATTCAGCCAATTAAGGCTGCTGGAAGGCTTTTAGCTGGCATCTTCGATTTTTCTGCCTCGCCAACAACACCTTAGACGATCGCGATTAGCGAACAGGCTCACATTTCTGGCGTTTGCCTCAGGAATTTATCCTCTGCGATAACACATCAATGCGATACTCACGCCAGTGGCAACGGGAGAAAAACGATGTGGCAACGACGCGCGCTGGAACTCAATACGCAGGATATTTGGCACTGGCAGCAGGTCATCTCGGTCGTCGATTACGCCCGTGAGCACGGCTTTACTACGCTGGTGCTGGGCGCAGCGGATTTGCTGGACAAACTGGTGACGCCGGAAGCCTACAATAACGCACGTTTTGACGATCGCATCAGCAGCCAGCAGCGTTCACGCTGTGTTTATCTGAATCAGGTCGCGGCGCACTGCCGTGAACAGGGGCTGGCGCTGTATCTGCAATGTAAAGAGCTGTCGTTTCCCACAGATCTACTGCTTCATCACCCGGAATTGCTGGACGACACACATAGCCTCCGTATGGATACCGATTTTTGGTGCGACTACCTTGCCGCCAAAGTCGAACTGCTGATGCAGCAAATTCCGCGTCTGAGCGGCCTGCTGCTGGCGATCTCCAACAGCGATAGCCTGCTGCGCTTTTCCGCCCCTTCCGGCGATGCGATCAACGGCGTCGTTCCCGTTACCACGCACTGGCCGACCAACGCCGACAGCGAGCAAATCTATCACCGCTTATTCTCCGCCGTCGCACGCGTGATGCACTATCACCAGCGCCATCTGGTATTGCGTGCGTTTCCCGCCAGCCATCAGGATATCGGTAATGTCCTGAACGCCATTCGCACGCTGCCGGAATCCGTCTCTGTCGCCATCAAAGTCACGCCGGAACGCTTCTGGCCTGAGTTCCCCAATAACCCCGCGCTGCTGGATATCAGCGGGCGTGAAGTCTGGGTTGAGCTGGATCTGGCTGGCGAAGAGGTCGGCTGGGGCAATCTCCCCTTCCTGCGCTACACCGAAGTTCAAGGGAGACTGCTGTGGTGCCGGGAGAAAAATCCCGCAATAGTCAGCGCCCTGTGCCGCATCAGTTGGGAAGGGGTCGATAATCACAGCGTGATCGGCACGCTGAGCGAATTCACGCTGTTTGCCTGTTCCCGACTGCTGACTAACCAGACCGCAGCGGCAAACGAAAGCACGCTGTTTGCCGAGTGGCTAATGACTCGCTACCAATGGCAGCCGGACGATACCGTGCTGCATGCGATGCTCGCCTTGCTGGATCAGGCTCATCAGGCCATTTCTCTGTCGCTGTATGCGCGTCACCACGTTTTCCATCGTCACAGCCTGCTGCCGACCAGCTTTGGCCAGGCGATCTGGAGCCTGTACGGCCAGCTCAACCGTAACCACTGGCTGCCGGGTTCCGGTCAGGATATTACGTTCGATCCGCAGCATGCGGAGCTGGCTTCGCAGAATCTCTATCACATTGCGAAAGAGAAAGATGCCGCCTGGCAGTTGGCGGAACAGTGCCAGCAGGCCGCACTGCAATTCTCCCGCGAACACACGATGCCGGAAGCGCTTAGCGTGCGCTGGCAGCAGGAATGGCGCGGTCTGACGCTGTATTGCCGCGCCTTTGTTCACGCGCAGAAAGCCTTCTTTACGCTGCACTACTGCAAACAGGTGGAGAACAACTGGACGCTGCGGGAAATCGCCAAAACCAATATTCAGGCGCTGTACGGGATTGGGCATGAGATGGAGGATTTCTGCCTGCAACACCGGGATTATCCGGTGAGCCTGCATGTGATGTTTGATGCCGGGCGTCCACGCGCGTTAGCCGATAGCCTGCAACAGCAGTTGGCTGAACTCACGTAACGCACCGGCACCCTACCTTAATCAATAACGATCTTAATCAGTAACGATCTAGCGAATCACCCGTTTCAGAATGCGCTCACCTGAACTGCTGAAGTTTTTTGCCGATTCTTCCACGCTCTTCTTGCCATAGTCGAGCTGTTCAATGGTTTGCAGGATCAGGCTGGCCAGCTGCGGATCTTCAAGATACGAGGACACGGGCGTTTTCATTGGTTTTTCTAGCGCCATCGAGAGCCCGGCAACCGACAGATCGTTGGTATCCAGCTTCTGCTTTTCCTCCAGCGTTTGTCTGGCGATACGGCTGAGCGGAATGCCGCGCTCGATGCCCATCAGCAGCGCACCTTCAGGATCGTTCATCAGATAATTCAGCAACAGCGCCGCTTCTTTTGGGTGCTTGGTATTCTTACTGATGGCAAACAACATCGACGGTTTGAAGAACTGCCCGGAGTTATCCGATCCCGGCGTCATGATGTAAGGCCCTAATTCGAGCTTACCCGGTGCTGCCAGCGGATCGGCGTACTTCTTCACGACCGAAATCCACAGGTGTGCCCCACCGTATTCCCCGTTAATCCAGGGGCGTGTTTCATACATGCCGACTTTACCAAACGCGTTGTAATACTTCGAAGACGGCATCACATGTTCGTCGATCAAACGTTTATAGAAGCGAAACGCCTCGATCCACTGCGCCTCGCTGTAGTTAAAGCGCTTGTTCTTTTCATCGATCATGCCGATCTGGTATTTCTGCGTCATGTAATAGTTGATCAACTCCAGCACACCTTCGCCGCTGTCCTGCGCAGGCGAGGCGATAGGGAAATAATTATCACCCAGTTTCTCTTTAAACACCTTGCCCGCCTGGAACAGCTCATCCCAGGTGGTAGGATACGGCAGCCCGGCCTTCTTCCAGGTTTCCGTGTTGTAGTACATCACCAGCGCATTCAGCGAGGTGGAAATTGCGTTCACCTTGCCGTCGATGGTCGCGGGTTTCAACGCATCTTCGGGGAAATCCTGTAATTTCAGCGTATCGGTCAGCTTATTCAGGTCATAAAATCCGGTGCCCGTCTTGGAAAAAATCGGCAGCCAGTTCCAGTTTACCTGAAGCACATCCGGTTCTTCACCGCTGGCAATCTGCGTTGTCAGGCGGGATAGGTGCCCGTCCCAACCGGTATATTCTGGTCTCACGCTGATGTTCGGATACTTTTTCTGAAACGCTTCCAGCGCCGTCAAGGTCGCTTGATGGCGGCTGTTTCCTCCCCACCAGGAGAGGCGTAATTCCACAGGTTCAGCGGCCTGCGCGAACGAACAGAGCGCAGAGAAGGCGATGACAATCAGTCCAGGTAATCTCATTTTTCCCCCAACGACATTATTATTGTGTTTGTGCGTGTGTCTGGCGTACTGGTGTGGCGTATGGATGAGAAAGCAGGTCGGGTACACAACCGCCTATTGTCTTGGGAATCAACCTCTCCCTGACCCTGACAAGATAGGCAGAACCCTTTTTATCGCGCTAGTCATCACGGCCGGAAAACGTGTGATTTGCGGGGCTGACGGAAGAAATGCTGATGACCGCACCGCGTTAGTGGGCGTTTCAACCACGCGGTGTGAGCCCTATGTGACGCGGCAGGGAGGTGCCTCACATCATTAACTGACGCACCACACCAAAAAGAGATTTAATTCACAAATAAGAAACACAAAAACAACAAAACCACGCCATGTGCGCGGCAAAAGAGAAAAAACGGCGTAAAAGTGTGATGAAACACACACGGCATAACGCGCCGCATCGCCCTCTTCGTTATGCCTTTCACATTCTCTGACGCCGCGCGCCGTGCGCTGTGAAGCCCGCTCCAACCTACGCAGATTTCACTACGACAGCCACAGCCAAAGGCCAGCAAACGTGCTGCAATCGGAGCAGGCTCGATCAGATAGGATACAGCGATGAAGCACTCTATTCAGTCATACTCCCCCGCCGCCGACGGCATCACGCCGGATACTGCCCTCTTTCAGCAGGCTATCGATCGGATTGCGGCACAGGGCGGCGGCACCCTGACGGTGGAACCGGGGCGCTATCTGCTAGGGGGATTACTGCTGCCTTCCAATTTTTGTCTGCAATTGGAGGCAGGGGCTGAGTTAATCGTCAGCGGTGACTATGAACAGTTTGCGCAGGCCACGACGATCAGCATGGCCGAACTGTCGCACCGGGCATTTCTTTATGCCTATCAACAGCGCAATATCACGATCTGCGGTCAGGGTAAGATCATGGGAAATGCCGACGCCTATTTCTCTGCGGAACCCGACGATCAAGGCTATCGCCTGCCTGCACAACATCGCCCGCGTATTGTGGTCTTTGAGGATTGCGAACGCGTCCGTCTGTGTGACTTTACGATTGAACATGCCCCGATGTGGACTGTGCATCTGGTCAGCTGTCGCCACATCATCGTCGAACGTCTGACGATTGATAACGATCTGAGCATGGCAAATACCGACGCGCTGGATCTCGACAGCTGCCAGCAGGTGCAAATCAGCAACTGCTCGCTGAGCGCCGCCGACGATGCGCTGTGCATCAAAACCACTAATAAGCCGCCCCATCTGCAACGTAAGGTGCAGCAGGTCGTCATCAGCAATTGCCTGCTGCGATCCAAGAGCTGCGCCCTGAAGATCGGCACCGAAACCTTTGCCGACATCGAAGACATTTCCGTCAGCAACTGCGCCATTTACGATACCAACCGTGCGATCGGCCTGATCTCACGCGATGGCGGCGCATTCCGACGCCTGCAATTTAGCAACATCACATTCCAGTGCGTCGCCGCGCATCCGTGCCACTGGGGCAAGGCCGATCCGATCTTTATCTCCGTACGCTATCGCGATCCCGCCATCGAGCCGGGCCGGATCGAAGCGGTACAGTTTTCTCAGATCGCCGGTGTCAGCGAGGGAGCGATTAACCTGCACAGCACGCCCGCAGGCTACATTCGGGATATTCATTTCCATGCCGTGCATCTCGAACAGCGGCAGAGCGACTCACCGGAACAGGGCATGTACGATGTGCGTCCGCCCTGTAATCCAGAACGTCCGACGGGTCTGGGGTTGGACAATGCGTATCGGGTCGATCCCACAACGGGACGCGCATTCGGCGTTGAGCACTACCCTGGCGGCATGCCCGCGCTCTTTGCCCGTGGCGTCCTGAACCTGACCACCCGCCACATGACGATCCGCCGTCCCGATCCGTTGCCCTCCGGCTGGCATCATGCGGAGATCGTGCAGTTGGAAGAATAAGCACTTTCGGGTAGTATGCGACGGTTTTTTGCATACTATGTTCTGAGAGCTCCTTTTTCAGAACGAAACCGGGAACATCGCTATGGTCACTACACTATTTAAAGATTTTCAGTTTGAAGCCGCGCATCATCTGCCCCACGTACCAGACGGCCACAAATGCGGACGGCTGCATGGGCACTCTTTCATGGTGAGACTGGAAATTACCGGTGAAGTGGATCCGTATACCGGCTGGGTGATGGATTTCTCTGAGCTGAAAGCCGCGTTCAAACCTACGTGGGAACGGTTGGATCATCACTATCTGAATGAGATCCCCGGTCTGGAAAACCCAACCAGCGAAGTGCTGGCGCACTGGATCTGGCACCAGTTGAAGCCAACATTACCGCTGCTCAGCGCCGTGATGGTGAAAGAAACCTGCACCGCCGGCTGCGTCTATAAAGGCGAGTAATAAAGAAGTGGGGGTGCTGTAGTCTGGCGTGAGCATCCCTCTCTCACGCCGCGACGTTCAGTCGCTATTATCAGTAAATGAATATCAGGCGATATTCAGGTATTTATGGGTCTGCATAGACAGCCGCCAGTTGCGGGCAATGCAGGTCTCGATACACAGTTTGGTCGCATCGTCTTTCTGGCTGATCGGCTGTAGCGCCACAATACGCGGCTTATCATCATCAAGCCGCGCCAGTAATGCATCCAACGCTTCAATGTCACGCTCACGCGCCACCGGATGTTTTATTTCATCCGCTCGTTGCAATGCCTGATCGAGCACTTTCATACCGCCACGCATATTCACCTTCGGCGATACCGTCACCCAGGTTTTTGGCGAACAGCGCACCTCATGAGTGCCGCTGGTTTCGATCTGGCAGCTGAAGCACTGCTTTTCCAGCTGTAGCGTTAGCGGTGCCAAATCGTGGATACAGGGTTCACCGCCGGTGATCACAATGTGGCGTGCCGTGTAGCCTTGCTGCGCCATCCGCGCCAGAATGTCGTCCGCGCTCGCCGCTCCCCAGGCATCGCTTTCTTCCGTTTTTACCAGCACCTGATCCAATGAGGTTTCCCGCTCTGCCAGCTTGTCCCAGGTATGTTTGGTATCGCACCAGCTACAGCCGACCGGGCAGCCTTGCAGGCGCACAAACACCGCCGGCACACCGGTAAAATAGCCTTCGCCCTGTAACGTCTGGAACATTTCATTAATCGGGTACTGCATGGTTTTCACTGTCTCTCTCACTTAAAAATGCATTATACCCTAAATCATTCGCGTTGCAGGATGGCGGAAACGCCGTGGCAAATCTGGCGGGAACACGTCAACGTCAGGACAGTTGAGTAATTTGGCCCGTGCGTCAATAATCAATCTGTTGTTACAACTTCACCTGCTTTCATATGTTTCATTATTAACAAGGATAAGAATCAATGAAGTTATTGAAACCTCTCGCCCTATTACTCATCTCGAGCGCCTTTGTGCCTGCATTTGTTCAGGCGCAGGATATCGCTCAGATTAAAACTCAGCCGGGTTATTACCGCATGGTGCTGGGCCAGTTTGAAATTACCGCGCTGTCTGACGGCACCAATACCATGCCGATGGATAAGCTATTACAACGCACCCCGCCGGAAAAAATCACCGAACTGCTGGCAGAGAAGTCACTGACGCCGCAGGTGGAAACCTCTATCAACGCCTATCTGGTCAATACCGGGAAACACCTGATTCTGATAGATACGGGCAACGGTAAACAGAGCAACCCTACGGTCGGAAAAGTGCTGCCGAATCTGATTGCGGCGGGCTACAAACCGGAACAGGTCGATACCGTATTGATGACTCACCTGCACGGTGACCATTTTGGCGGTCTGGTGCAGGACAAGAAACTCAGCTACCCGAATGCCACCGTGTATGTCAGCCAGCCAGAAACCGACTTCTGGCTCAGCCCGGATAATCTGAAGAACGCACCAGAGAACAGAAAATCCGCGTTCCAGCGCGTGCAAAGTACCTTTGATGCTATTCGCAAAGAGAACAAGCTGAAAACGTTCCCAGCTCAGCAAGCCGCATTGTTACCCGGCATCACCGCGATTCCGAGTCCGGGACATACGCCGGGACACACATCTTTTCTGATCGAGAGCGAAGGTAAAAAACTGCTGGCGTGGGGAGACATCATTCATGCGGAAGCCGTGCAAATGAGTTTACCAGCCACCACCATCAGCTTTGACTCAAATATGGATCAGGCGACGGAATCCCGTAATAAAGTGCTGTCCGACGCCGCCAGCCAGGGTTATTGGGTTGCAGGCGCTCACCTGCCCTTCCCCGGCATCGGCCACGTCGGTACGCGTCTGGAACGCAACGGCACCACCAATGGTTATCGCTGGCTTCCGGTGAATTACAGTGTGGCAGGGTTGTCGCAATAATCTCCTTACCGTCACTCAAGGAGTGGGGGCCGCCCCCACTCCTTAGTCCCTATTCCGCCATCAGCTCGCGCAGCATGCGCTCAGGGTTGTTCAGGAAAGCGCGCGTAATCTGGTAGTGCTCCGTTTCCTCATACGCAACCTGCTGTATTCCGTCTTCACCGAACTGAAAGATAGTGGCATCGGGATACGCCATCAGGATCGGAGAGTGGGTTGCGATAACAAACTGCGATCCTTCCCGGATAAGATCGTGCATCCGGGCAAGCGCAGCCAGCTGTTTGCTGGGTGACAGTGCAGCTTCCGGTTCGTCGAGCAGGTAAATCCCCTCTTTACCAAACCGATTGAGCAGTAGCGCCATGAAGGATTCGCCGTGGGATTGTTCATGCAGCGAATGACCGCCGTAGGAGTTAATCACGGGCGGACCAAAACTGGGTTCGCTATCCAGCCGCTCAATTTCCGTCGCGACATTGAAAAAGCTCTCAGCGCGTAAGAAGAAGCCGTTTTTAGGTTTCTTAATCCCTTTAGCCACCCGCAGGAAATGCGACAGTCTGGAATGCGAGATACGGGTACCGAAGTTGAAATTACGGGTGCCGCCTTCCGGGTTGAACCCCATCGAAACAGCAATGGCTTCTAGCAGAGTGGATTTTCCTGATCCGTTTTCACCGATAAAAAAAGTGACTTTCGGGTGCAGATCCAGCTTATCCAACGAGCAAATCGACGGAATAGAAAACGGATAAACCTCAAATGAGTTCACCTTTTCATGTGCTAGCGCGATTCGGCTGACGTATTGCGTTGAGATCATTCTCAGTCTTCCTGACGGGTAATGAGAAAAAATATCCTAGCATAGCGGTAAAAGAAAAAACGCCCGTATCGCTGAGATACGGGCGCTATGCTGATTCCCGACAGTGTTGCCTCACATTGTCGGATCAGCCACTCACATCAATATCAGCGTGCTGGATTAGAACGCATAGTTGACGGTCATCGAGACGCTGCGCGGCGCGCCATACACGGCATAAGGCGCAAGATAGTCGCTGTACTCTTTATCGAATAGATTATTGACATTCGCCTGTACCGCCAGCTGTTTGGTCACCTGATAGCGGCCAAACAGGTTAACCAACGCATAGCTGCCCTGCTCGGCGCGCAGCGTGGTGTTCTGCGGTCCGGAGCCTTCCTGCCAGATACCATTTTGCCAGTTCACGCCGCCGCCAACGGTTAACTCCGGCAGCGTTGGCAACTGGTAGCGGGTAAACAGCTTGAACGACGTGCGCGGCTGCTCTGGGTTAACCGATTGACCATCTTGATCGTCAACGACATAGCGCGAACCACCAAACGTCATTTGCCAGTTATCCGTCACGGCGCCGTTCACTTCAAATTCGATCCCTTTGCTGACGACACCATCAACTGAACGATAGGCAAATTCTCCGCCACCGCCAGGAATCGCGATTCCCGTTGATTGCCCTACGTTATCCTGCTCAATGCGGAAAACGGATACCGATGCTGTCAGGCGACTGTTATACCAGTCTCCTTTAACACCCGTTTCGTAGTTTTTACCCGTCGTTGGAGACAGATATTTTTTATTACTATCTTTATACGTTTGCGGTTGGAAGATATCGGTATAGCTGGCGTACGCCGACCAGGTATCGTCGATGTCATACACCAGACCCACATAAGGCGTGACGCGATTATTGCTGGTATCCCCCGTCGAACCAATGATGCTCCAGTCGGTATAACGCGCACCAGTAATCAGGTGCAGCGGATCAGCCAGAGAGAAACGGGCTGAGGTATAGAGCGATTTTTGGCGCGTGGTTGAGTGTTCATAATCCGCCCAAACTCCCCCCACAAAAGTCCCATTAACCCAAGATCCCCATGTAGGATCGGCAATGTTGCCATTCCAATTGTAGTAATTGCCCATATCTGTCGGGCTGATCGTGGCTTGCGTATTATAGAACTGACTGCGTTGTCGACTGTAGCTGCCACCTATCACCAACTCATGCTGGCGTCCCAGTAGCTCGAACGGGCCTGAGGCGTAAGTGTCAATCGCATCAACTTTACGAGTGCCTTTATTCCATCCACCGTAAGCACCGACATTACCGCCGAACGGATCAACCAATATTCCGGTATCTTTATCTGGGAAACCATTGGCATACATCAGTTTGGAATCGAAGTTGGTTTCACCATGCGTCCCGTTCATACGCACCTGCCAGCCGTTATCAAAACGTTGAGTCAGATCGGCAAAGACTTTTCTCGATGTTTTATCGGAGTAGCTCCAGTTCGGTGCGGAGTTAAAACTACGTCCGAAATGCGTACGGCTGCCGTCAGTGAACCACGTCGGCAATCCGCCCCACGTTGGGCTATCGGTATTGGCTTCCTGATAATCATAACCGAGGGAGAGCGTCGTCGAATCGGTCACATCGGCATCAATCACGCCGTAGACGAATTTTTTGCGGCTGTGGTAACGGTCGAGCCAGGTGTCGTTATCCTGATAGCCCGCAATGACGCGCCCACGCACATTACCGGACTCCGTCAGCGGCGCGGACAGATCGGTCACCATCCGCTGTTTATCCCACGACCCGTAGCTGCCGGATACCGAGCCTTTGAACTCGCGGCTGTCCGCATGCTTACGCACCATGTTTACCGCGGCAGAAGGGTTGCCCGTTCCGGTCATTAACCCAGTCGCCCCACGCACCACCTCAATACGATCGTAAATCGCCGTGTCTGAGCCTGAATCACCAAAATCCCAAATTTCATTCACCACCGTTGGAATATCGTCGAACAGGTAGTTAGTGATGCGGAAGCCACGCGCGAAATACGTCACACGTTCGGAGTCGATAATTTTAGAAGACACACCCGTCGTGTTCGCCATCACCTCACCAATCGTCTGCAAGCCCTGATCTTCGATACGCTGCTGGCTGATGACGCTCACCGACTGTGGGATATCACGCGGTGTCAGCGTCATCTTCGTTCCGGCGTTAGTCACTTTCACGCTGTAATCCTGCGGATCGCTGGCTTCCGCGCTGGCATTGGCATTAGCGCTAACGACGAGCGTATCACCTGAAGCCGGGTTTTCTTCGGCAGCGGCCTGAGCAGGTAGGAAAGAGGCTGAGATCAACAGGGCGAGAAGAGAGACTCCGAATGGTTTTACTCCGGCCAGCGAAGAATCACAAACGCGCGTTTTTTCGGCGCGAGTAACTCTAAAAGACATGGTATATCCTCGGTTAACTGATGGTGATTTTGGCGAGATGCTGAGGCGTTTCTTGTCAACATTTGCACAGAAAAGTAAATGATAACTATACGCATTATTATTGTCATTTCAACGCAAGGATTAATTCATTTAAAATACAAATAGATAGAAAAGAACAAATCACCATATTGTTAACAAGGCATTGTTACAAAAAGAACATTCGAGGAATTTATAACAGTCCACTCAGCCCAAGGACGGCAATCGGCAGCGCAATGCCCGCCACCAGTGTCTGAACCGCAATGATGCCCGCCATCAATGGCGCATCGCCACCCAGCTGACGAGCCATAATGTAAGACGACGATGCCGTCGGCAGCGCCTGAAACAGCAGTGCGGCAATCGCCGCTGGGCCAGACAAACCAAAGAGGTGGCAGGCGACGATCGTCACCAGCGGCATCGCAATAAATTTCGCGCATGATGCAATCACTACAGGGCGCAGCCAGCTACGCGCGGCAGAGAAATCCAGCGCCGCGCCCACGCACAGCAGCCCGAGCGGCAGCGACGCCTGTCCCAATGATTTCATTACTGGTTCAATCCCCGGCGGCAACCCTAACCCGGTAATCTGCAAAGTAATACCGATGGCACAGGCCACCACCAGCGGGTTTAGCGCCAGCAGCCGCACGATATTCTTGAATGACGGCGTCCCGGTATTGCCGTAGCGGGCGAAAATCAAGACACAGAGAATATTGACCGTCGGCACAATCGCCGCGTTCGCGACGGCAGCAAGCGCCACACCGTGTGCACCAAATAGCACGGCAGCGGCAGACACGCCAACGTAGTTATTAAAACGGACGCCGCCCTGAAATATCGAGGTAAACGCCGCATCATCAACGGGAAAGAAGCGGCGTACTGCGACTAGTCCGACAGCGACAGCCAGCGTCGAGCACACCAGCGTCAGGATCATCGCCGCTACCGGCACGCCATCCAGACGCGCTGTCGCCAGCCCATGCAGAAATAGTGCGGGAAGCAGAAGGTAATAACCCAGCCTTTCAGCCTGTGGCCAAAATGCCGCCGTCAGAAAAGCGCGCTGACGTAACCACGATCCCAACACGATCAGTAGCGCGATAGGCAACAGCGCCAGCAGGAGCGAGACGATCATTCGCTTGCCTCCAGCGCGGTGACAATCCGTCTGCACCCTTCGACCAAAACCGCCAAATCGGTAGCGAAAGACACACGCAGGTGACCCGGAACACCAAATGCGCTTCCCGGAACCGTCGCGACGCCCGCATCAAGCAGACGCAATGCCAGCGCATTATCGTCACGCACACCGTGAATTTTCGGCAACAGGTAAAACGCCCCATCGGGCGTCATCACGTCGACACGTGGGCTACGGCGTAACTCCGTCAACGCCGCGTCGCGCCGCTGCCGATAGATTACCGCTCGTTCTGCCAGCCCATCCTGCGGCCCTTCCAACGCAGCGATAGCCGCCAATTGGCTGAGCGTGCTGGTCTGCGTACAGTTCTGCGATTGTATCGATGTAATCGCCCGAACCAGTTCCGCCGAACCGCAGCCCCACCCCACGCGCCAACCCGTCATGGCATACGCTTTGGAAACGCCATCAACTACTAGCGTACGCTCTCTCATATCCTCTGCCACCGCCGCCAGCGTGGCATAAGGCTCCGAACCAAAGCGGATGTGCGCATAGATATCGTCCGAGAGCACACGCACCAGAGGATGCTGACGAAGAATTTCCGCGAAGGCCAGCAACGTCGCTGGCTCATAGGTGGCACCCGACGGATTTCCCGGCGCATTAAGTACCAGCCAGCGTGTACGATCACTCAGCGCTGCCGCAAGGGATGACGGTTCCAGCCGAAACCCGTTCCGCGTTTCCGTTGGCAGGATAATCGGCACGCCACCAAACATCCGCACCATGTCGGGGTAGCTTGCCCAATAGGGTGCAGGAATGATGACCTCATCCCCTGGCCGTAGCGTGGCGAGGAACGCATTGAAGATAATCTGCTTTGCACCACACCCAACGGCAATCTGATCATCGCCATACGTTAGCCCACGATCCTGTTGCAACCGCGTCCGAATCGCCTGACGCAAGCGCGGTAGACCATTCGCCGGTGAGTAGGTCAACGGCTGTGCGAGTGCCTCGTGCGCCGCACTAATCACATGCTCAGGCGCGCTGAAATCAGGCTCACCTAATGTCAGATTGATAACATCATGCCCTTCGGCTCGTCGCGCTGCGGCTCGCCGAGCCATTTGCAAAATCGGTGATAGTGGAGGGGAAATAGACTGCGAAGTGGACACCATGAGTTAGTACCTGAAAGTGACGAAACAGGCACTACCATAGCGGGACTTCTGATGAGAAAAAAACGAGATTAAATCGACGTTAACTCAATTATTTCTCATGGATGACATCGTCACTAGACTGTGTTCGAATCGCTTCCGCCAGCGCCGCAGCAAGTCGCGTTGCCGGGCGGTCTTCGCGCTCCAGCAGCACAACACGACGCTGCTGCTGAGGCTCACCGAAGGGGATACAGACCAGATTATCCAAACGGTTCTTCTCCCGCTCGGACAATGGAATCACCGCTACGCCAAGCCCACTGGCGACCATCTGAATAATCGCGTCCTGACTGTCCAGCTCCATATCGGTTTGTACCCGCAGACGCTGGCGGCGCAGCTCGCGATCGATAGTTCGCCCAGCCCAGGCACGACGATCGAAACGAATAAAAGGACGATCTTGCAGGAGCTGTCTGGCATCCAGAGACGCCAGCGCCGGTGGGGCAACGATCCAGAATCCTTCCTGATACAGCGGCGTGCTCACCAGACCAGTTGGGTAGGGTTTTACCGGCTCGGTGGTCACCGCGGCGTCCAGTTCGCCAGCATCAATACGAATTGCCAGCTCCGCCGACATCCCCGAATTCACCAGAACACGCAGGCGTGGATGAGCGCGACGCAATGCGGCCAGCGCGGCGGGTAAAACGCCAGCCAGCGCGGTCTGGATCGCGCCAATTCGCAGGCGTCCGGCCAGTTCCCCACCCTCGCCTAACTCGGCGGCAATGCCGTCATACTGCGCAAGGATATCCCGCGCCTGCTCCACCGCACGATGTCCGGCTTCGGTGAGTACTGGGATGCGACGTGAGCGATCGAAAAGCGACACCTTGAAGTCTTCTTCCAGGCTGCGGACATGTAGACTGACGGCAGATTGCGTCAGGCATACGGCTTCAGCCGCGCGGGCAAACGATCCATACTGAGCAATCGCGACCAATGTGCGTAAGGCTTTTAACGACATCCGAGCGGCTCTCCGACAGAGGCAAACAGGGTAAGCAGTAACAATGTCGCCTTTTTGCAGAGGTTGCAACATACATAGGCGGAGGAGATGAACGGGAGAGATACGCCAGCGAAACAGTGATACGTTTCGCTGACATAAACCGGGCGAGGCTCTGCGCCTTGACGGGGACACAGAGGAATTAACGATATAAAAACGCTGAAGAGTCAGTGAGTAACGTGTAAATAATGTATTTTTTATTTTTTGATGTAAGACCAAATACCATCCCTTACAGGATTCGGTATTATTTCCCTGGTGCGGCGAATATTTGCTTAATTTTGTGACGCTATCGACATATAATTATCGTAAAACGTCGTGGCGTAAAATTATAGCACAAGAATAGAAAACCATAAAAGGTGAAAAACACCCTTGCCTGAAAAAAACAATAATGACAAGCGAATATTTTGCAACTCAATAAATTAGCAAGGTAATTATGATCAATAAAATATTAACCAAGAATAATATAAACATTCATTTAATTAATACCCCTCAAGGAGGGCTGTATGTCACCAGCAGCGGAAAACACGACTGACTACATTCATAATTTGATTACTATGATGGAGTGTTTAAGCGAGCCATGGGGTATTAAAGATTTATCATCGCGGCATATTTACATGAACAAGGCGGCCTATTTTTATACCAGCACACCAGAGAGATTTGATATCGAAGGTCGCTTTGATGATGAATTCCCTGCCAGTTGGGCAGAACTCTCCGATGATTTAAAAGAGCACGATAGACTGACGGAGAATAGTGAGAAACGAGTGACGGTGATCGAAACACATTACTGGTATGGCAAAAAAACACTCACACCTTGTGTTAGCGAAAAGATTCCTATTTTTGATAGAAACAAGATCTGTATTGGAACCATGTGGAGTGCCAGACAGTTAGATTCTCGCTCTCCCTTGATCTATATCAATCAGCAAAAACCCACCGTATTACAAACGGAAATCGCTACCGATGTTTTTACACCGGCAGAGCTCGACATTATATTTCTGCTATTGCAGCGCTTTTCAAATAAAGAAATTGCCCGAAAAATGAATGTCTCGCCGAAAACAATAGAAAACAGAGTCTATAACATGTACCAAAAAACCGACACGCACTCTCTACCTCAGTTCGAAGCATTTTGTCGGAATCTTGGCGTGGATGGTTATATTCCCCACTCACTCATCACGAAAGGCATTCAGTTTATATAAGCGCATATATCCATATGGAAAAAATAGATGACTACCCGGTCAGCCGCGTTCCGCTGAGTGTCCGGCTGCCTTTTTTAAATGTGGCATTAGTGCACATCGGCATGTTAACCGCGCTAGACCAGTTTATGTTAGGTGCGGTGCTCGGCCATTCAATGACGCTGGGCCAGGCATTTCTCGCCATCTTCATTGGCAGCGCCATTTTTGGCGTGGTGACCGTGGGGCTGGGCTATGCGGGAATGAAAGAAGGCATGTCGGGCAGCCTGCTTGCACGCTGGTGCGGCTTTGGCCGTATTGGTTCCGTCCTGATTGGGCTGGTGATCGCCGTTAGCCTCATCGGCTGGTTCGGCGTCCAGAACGCCGTATTCGCCAAAGCGCTGAACTTTGCGATGGCGGATAAGCTCGGTTTTGGCTGGTCTGCTGCGCTGTCCGGCATTGCGTTGACGCTGCTGGTTGCCTTTGGTTTCAGGGCATTACGCTTTACGGCCAAAATCGCTGTGCCGATGTTTGTCATCGTCGTCGGCTATATCTCGATCATGACGCTCTCCGGCCACAATATTGCTGAACTGATCGCCTCCGCACCTAACGGGGAAGCCATTTCCATTAGCGCTGGCGCGACGATGGTCGTAGGCGGCTGTATTGTCGCCAGTTTGATTACGCCCGATATGACGCGCTATTCCCAAAAAGGAAAACACGTTTTCTGGATGACGATGCTGTCGATTATCGTCGGGGAATTTATGGTGAATGGTCTCGCCATCATTATTGCCCGTGCGCTCAATACCGCAGACGTTGTGACGATCATGTCTCAGGCGGCGGGCGGCATCGGGCTGATTGCCGTGATATTTTCAACACTGAGGGTGAACGATATCAATCTTTATTCCTCCTCTTTGGGAATCGCCAATGCGATAGAAGGCGTCACGGGGAAGAAACTACGCTATGTCTCAATCACACTGGTCATTGGACTCATCGGCACACTGCTTTCGGTAGCGGGTATTCTGGACCGCTTTATTGATTTCCTGACACTATTAGGCGTGCTGTTCCCACCGATTATCGGGGTGATGCTGGTTGATTATTATATTTTGCGCACCCACAAGACATTGCTCGAAACCAGCCGTGCCGAAGGCCAATTACCCGACAGCGCACAAACGCCGCTGATTGGCTGGCCGGCTATTATTGCCAGCACTGTCGGTGCCATCGTCGGATTAGCCTTTGAGTGGGGCGTGCCGGCATTTAATTCGTTACTGGCCGCCAGCCTGCTTTATTTGATAATACAGCATTACATCAATAACCATGCTTATTTTAGGAAACTAGAACATAACCAAAAATTAAAATGAAATAGGTAACAAGATAAAATTAATCTATAATCCAATCGGCCTCTTCTTACAGAGGCCGGTATTTTTTACTTAAGCAAAATAGATCCTAAATAATTCGAGTTACATGCAGGCGGCGACGCAGTGAATCCTCGGGAACTTACATCAGTAAGTGACTGAGGTGAGCGAGTAAAGCCAACGTACAGGTAACTTGAAGTATGACGGATATAGGCCATGATGGCCTTGGGATGGGTCTTATCTATCTACGAGGATTCACCCTCGTGAAATAATAAGGCTGATTAGCAATATTCATGCTAGGAAAAGGATTTATGCCAACAATAAAAACACTTCTCACGCCACTAAACTGTCTACTCGTTTTAAGCGGCGCATTGATGGTCAATACGGCAAACGCCGCTGAGGCTTGTGTCGCGGGCAACTGGCAGGTGGATAATTCCATCACCGATATGCCTTCCGTGAAATACCAGACTGAGCACTTTGCCTTCCGCTGGAATAATAACGACGTTAACCGCAATGATGCGGTTGCCGCAGGGCAGAAACTGGAACAAATTTGGGATAAGTTTATTAAACAAATTCAGTTCCCCGAGCCTTATTGCAAACAGACCGTGAAATATAAAGCCAATATTCACATCGATCCTACCTTTGGGCTCAGCGGGGGTATTGCAGGTGGTGGCAGCATGGGAATGTGGATCGGCCCTGCGTCACTCAAGGATAACTGGGGGCTGGCGCACGAATTTACCCATGCGCTGCAAGGGCAAACCGGCGGCTTCCAGAGTTCGGGCGATAACTACGTTGGCTGGATTTGGGAATCCCACGCGAACTGGATGACGCACCAGATGGATGAATTCCGCGGTACGTCGGCACACTGCTCGGAAATGCAGGTCAACTACTCGCATATTTATCTGGGTTCAACACGTAACCGCTACTGCAACTGGCAGTTTATGGAATACCTGAAAAACCGCTTTGGCTATGGTGCCATCAACGATATGTGGGCAAAAGCGCCGAAATGGGGCGAAAGCGGTCAGTCTACCGCCGATCCGCTGTCTATTCTGCGCACCAACATGGGCTGGAGCCAGTCTGAATTCAACGATGTCTTCGGCGACTGGGCGATGCACAACGTCAACTGGGATTACGTCGATCCAGACGGTTTCGACCGTGGCCGTTTTTACCGCTCAACCTACGGCAGCTATGGTGCGGTCCAACCCAACCAGAATAACGCTGACCGCTTGCTGAGAACCACTGCGCTTGAGCCCGTTGTCGGTGCCAGCGCCAGCCTTCGCCGCTTCTCCGTGCCGTTCGATCAGGCTCCGCAGCAGTTAGGCTACAACATCGTCAAACTTATCCCAGAAAGCGGTGCGACGAAAATCACCGTTAAATTCCGTGGCATGGTGCAGAGTAAATCGGCCATTACCCGCTTACCTGGGCTGAAAAACGATCCGGCAACCATGCCACAGCCGAATTCTGACTGGCGCTGGGGTATTGTCGCTGTCGGTGCAGACGGCGTTTCTCGCTACAGTGAATTGCAGCGCGGCGCATCCGCCACAGTGAAAAACTTCACTATTCGTCAAGACGATCGCGGCATTTACATGGTGGTCATGGGCACACCGTCGCAAATGCAGAAGATCAAGTGGGATCAAGCTTACTACTCCCTTTACCGCTACCCGTGGATGGCTGATTTCACTGGCGTCTGGCCGGAAGGCAGCCAGCCTGGTGCGCCGAATCCAACCGCTAACGGTTCTCGTCACGCAAACGGCGGCGGCTGGGTATCCAACTCAGCCAATGTTGCCCCTACCGCGTACGTCGGGCCTTATGCTCGCGTCATCGGCGGGACGGTGAGAGATAACGCCAGAATTGAAGATCGTGCAACGATTCTGAGCGGAACGGTGGAAGGTCGCGCCGTTGTCGGCGGCCTGACGGTGCTACAGGGTAATACCGTGGTACGCGATAACGCGCGACTGCATACGGTCTTCATGGGGCCGGGTGCGTTTGAGCGCGGTATTGTGCTGTCAGGCAATGCGCAAATGCGTGGAGATGCGGAAATTCGCGGCGCTTCCGCGTCGCAGGGCGTGTTCTATGGCTTTATTGATGAGAATGAAGTCAGAAGCAGCGAAGCCGGTGCTTACCTGACCGATGCCGTGCCAGAAGTGACGGCCGTTCCGGTCTATAGCACGAAGTAATATCACGACAGAAAGGGAACCGACTCAGAACCACGTTATGTTGATTCTCAAAATAAGTCGGCTCCATAAATAAACAGGCCGCCCTATTGGCGGCCTGTTTCATACGATGCATAGCACAGACTTTTAGAACAGTGCGCCGGGCGGCACGTCTTTATAGGTATTCAGGTAAGCCGCCAGCATTTTTTTAAAGAAGTTACGCACTTTTTTCACCTTGGTTTTACTTAACTTATTGTTTAACTAAGCGATGGAATGACTTTTTAGCGATGACTTGTCTTAATGGCGGTGCCCCGCTTTATGGTGATGAATTGTACACTCTTGTTGAGCAAAAGCACATTTTTTGTGACGTAAGTCACACAATAAAATTCGCCGCCCCTCTCCCCCAATCCACCCTATACCCACGCTGATTTTCTTTTGTTGCGAATCATTACCATCAGTGACCAATACGCCGCTGGCTATGCTATGCTCATGATGAAAGACGAAATTTTAGTCACTGTCCGTTATTAATTGAGCGCCATGCACTGTCGGCTAGCACACTTTTTCACGCGCAGTCACCACGGTTTCGCCATTGGTTATTCGCTGATGAAGGCCCATTCCTACCCCCATGGAAACCTGGAAACTTAACCTCTTCTCTGCCTGGCTGGGATGTTTTTTCACCGGGCTGGCCATGAGCCAGATATTACCCTTCTTGCCGCTGTACATTGAGCAGCTTGGCGTTCACTCGCACGAGTCGCTGAGTCTGTGGTCCGGTTTGATCTTCAGTTCGTCTTTTCTCATCTCAGCCGCCGTTGCACCACTGTGGGGAAGCCTCGCCGATCGTAAAGGGCGAAAGCTCATGCTGCTGCGCGCAGCACTCGGCATGGCGATCGTGATGTCATTGCAGGGGCTGGCGACCAACGTATGGCAACTGTTCATCCTGCGGTCACTCATGGGGCTGACCTCCGGGTACATTCCCAACGCGATGGCGCTGATTGCCTCACAGGTTCCGCGTGAAAAAAGCGGCTGGGCACTAGGTATGCTATCGACCGGGCAGATTGCTGGCGTTATTCTCGGCCCCTTATTCGGCGGCTTTATGGCCGACTATATCGGGCTACGCATCGTCTTTTTCATCACCGGTGGCCTGTTGTTTATCAGCTTCCTGATCACGCTTTTCGCGATCAAAGAGAGCGTGGTTAAGGTCACCAAAGAGAATCGACTCAGCGGAAAAGCCGTCTTCGCTTCGCTGCCGTATCCGGCGCTCATCATCTGCCTGTTCATTACGACGATGATGATCCAGATGGCGAACGGCTCCATCAGCCCGATCCTGACGCTGTTCATCCGCGATCTGGCTCCCGGCACGGACAACATTGCCTTTATAAGCGGCGTGATTGCGGCCATTCCCGGCGTGTCCGCCCTGTTATCCGCACCGCGACTTGGCCGTTTAGGTGACCGAATCGGCGCACATCGCGTCCTGATCGCCGCACTGGCGATCAGCGTACTGCTGTTCCTGGTCATGGCGATGGTACAAAGCCCTACACAGCTCGGCATACTGCGCTTTCTGCTGGGCTTTGCCGATGGCGCACTGATGCCAACCGTGCAGGCACTGCTGGTCAAATACAGCAGTCAGCAGGTGACGGGCCGTATCTTCGGCTATAACCAGTCATTCATGTATCTGGGCAATGTCCTCGGGCCGCTGGTGGGTTCCGGCGTCTCCGCCCTGATGGGCTTCCGCTGGGTATTCGTCATCACCGCCTGTCTGGTGCTGTGCAACACAATCCAACTCTTTTTCGCCTTCAGAAAACCGCGCGGAAAAGGATAACGCTCCAGCTAAAAGACAATTCTCCGGCCAGTGATTCAACTGGCCATTCATTTTTCTCAGTTAGCGCCCACCACATGTGCCCTCCCCTTTCTCAGGGTATTCCCCCCTTTGTTATAAATGATGTAAAAACATCAAAAAAACTTATTTTTTGACAAAAAATTACCACCAATGCGTATCCAAATGAAAAATTAATCACATAAATGTAAAAAAAATTAAACAAACCCTACCTATATTGGCTGCTTTGTTTCGGCGCCACGCGAATTGCCCTGTTCAGAAATGCAGACATTCGCGCCTGTAGGGAAGTGAGTAATGAGAAACTGGAACGAACCAAAGAAGCAAAAAGCCCACATCGATTTGGTTCCCATGATCGATGTGATGATGTTCCTACTGGTCTTCTTTGTACTGATCAGCATGAACGTCATTCCCGCGCTAGGTCTGAAAACGCAGCTCCCCGCCGCAGCCAGCGCACAACAACTTAAGCCGCAGAAAAAAGCGATCATCACGCTTGGCGCACAGGATCATCTTGAGCTGGACGGACAGCCGATGGCACTGAGCGATCTCGTGACGACGCTGCAACAGCAGCAGCAAGACCAGCAAACCACCATCATTATCAACAGCGATAAAAGCGTCGAGGTTGAGCGTCTGGTAGCCGTCATGGATACCCTGCGTCAGGGTGGGTTCTCGTCCATTTCTATCGCTACCCGGAAATTGTGACATGTATCAGCTCTATCGCTCACGCCACGCCATCAGTTGGTTGCCGCTGCCGGTGTTTGCCACCTGCCTGTTCTTCGCCAGCCAACAGCCGCCGCTGAAAGTTCAGCAGCACTACGACGAAACGGTCATGGCGATCACGCTGGCTGAACCGGAGCCGATTCCCCAGCCCGAACCGCTCTCTGAGCCAGAACCGGAACCTGTGCCACAACCTGAACCGGAGCCGATTCCGGTTAATGAACCCGATCCGATTATAGAAGCACCGCCGGTTACTCCCCCTAAGCCGGAAGTGAAGCCGAAGCCTAAACCCGAGGTTAAGCCCAAGGCGGAAACCAAACCTAAACCGACGCCCACACCCGCCAAGCCGACTACGCCACGCCCGGAAGCCCCGGCCAAGCGCCCAACACCGGCAGCCCCTTCCGCACCGTCGGTGAATGTCGCCACGCTGGAAAACAGCTATGCGCAGGCGCTGCGCGCGCAGCTTGAACAAACCAAACGCTACCCGACCGGGCGACAGGCATCGCTTGAGCGTCCCGAAGGTCGCGTTGAAGTCTGGCTGGAAGTCGATCGCACAGGACGAGTTATCGATTCAGGCATCAGCAACAAAGCACGCAGCATGCTGCTTAACCGAGCAGCGCAAGCCAGCTTACAGAGCATCAAACAGGTTCGGGCCTTCCCCGCCGATGCCTTTGCAGGACAAAGCACAAAACGCTTTTTAGCCACGTTCGATTATCAGGCGCAGTAGCGTTTCGCACCTGAGCAAGAGAGTGAATCAGCAAAAATAACGTCAACAGCATGTTGGCAGATAACCTAATGATAAAACTAGGATATTAAATGAAACCGTTCAAATTTTCTGGGGTATGTTTGTCCGTCGTCGGCGCATTACTGGCAGGCTCCGCGCTGGCGGAGGAAGCGACAGATGTCGGCACGATCAACGTACAGGGACAACCGCTCGGCGCAGGATTAATGGTTCAGGAAGACAGCGCCAAATCGCGCTCGACCGTGACAAAAGACGCGCTGGATAAGATGCCCGCCGCAGGCAACGCCATTGATAAACTAAAATACACTGCGGGCCTGAACGTCAGCAGTAACGATTCCAGCGGCTTAAGCGGCGTCAGCTATACCATGCGCGGCATGAGTGCGGATCAGGTCGGCCTGTCATCAGACGGCATTCCCGTCAATGATTCCGGCGACTACGCCGTGTATCCGAACGGCATGGGCGACCCGGAAAACCTGGAGCAGATCTTCGTTACCCAAGGTTCATCAGAAATGGATGGCCCGCACATCGGTGCCAGCGGCGGCAACATCGGGCTGGTTTCCCACCGTCCGGCGAAAGAATTTGGCGGCTTCGTTAAGCAGACGTTCGGCAGCAACAACCTCAGCAAGACCTTTGCACGTCTGGAAACCGGCAAACACAACGGCTTCAGCAGTTGGCTTTCTTATTCGTATACCGATTCCGACAAATGGCGCGGTGCAGGCTATTCCCGCGCCGATAAAGTCGAGTGGAACGGCCTGTATGAACATGAAAATGGCCACAGCAGCAGCCTGATTGTGAAATACAATCAGCAAGATACCATCAACTATTCGACGCTGAGCAAACAACAGTTCGAGCAAAACGGGCGTAAGATGGATTACGCCACGACCCCGCTTTACAACAGCCGTGGACAGATTTCCCAATACTACAAACTCAACCGCAATAACTTTGAAACGCTGAATGTCACGTTCACCCAGAAGTTGCAGCTGCGCGATAATCTGGCGCTGACGTTACAGCCCTACTATTTCTCGACGAACGGTGGCAGTTTTGGCAGCGGAAGCGCCAGCGTGTTATCCGCAACGTCGGACCGTGCAGGCAACTACGATCTCAGCAACCTGACCTCCAACACTTATTATCGCCCGTCGTGGACGGAAACCTGGCGACCGGGTATCACCACCAAGCTGAAATGGGATATTAGCGACGAGCATAGTCTGGATATCGGCTACTGGTTCGAGCGTGCCCGCCAGCGTCAAACGCAGCCGTTCATTCCGATTAAGAGCGACGGCACTCCGGTTAACATCTCCGGAAAACCCGGTGATGCGAATCAGGTCACCGACGCGAACGGGAACGTGGTTCAAGGCCGTAACCAGTTTACCGTCACGCCAGCACATAAAATCTGGATTCAGGACACCTGGTTCTTCTCCCCAGAATGGACGTTCACCGGCGGTCTGGCCTATCAGCACGTAGAGCGTGACGGGACTAACCTCGGCAGCTTGTATAACGTCGCAGAGAAAAAGAACAAGAAATACCACGAGTTCCTGCCTAGCTTTAACGCGGCTTACCGCATCAATACCGAAAATCAGGTGTTCTATAACATCACGCGCAACATGCGTACCCCGCCCAACTACGTCTTGTATAACGTTGGCGATTCCATCAATACCAAGCCTGAGCTGAGCTGGAATCAGGAACTCGGCTGGCGCTTCCAGGATGAGAACATGCTGCTGAGCGCCTCGCTGTTCTTTATCCGCTTTACCGATCGCCAGATCTCCAGCCGTAACGCCGCCGGCGATTACGAAATGATCAACGCTGGGAAAGTGGAAAACAAAGGGCTGGAACTGGAGTGGAGCGGCAAACTGCCTCATAACTTCAACTACTTCGCGGCTTATACCTATACCGATACCACACAGAAAAACAATCTCGCCACCGGCGGCAGCCAGCTCCCCACCACGGGCAAGCAGGTCGCCAACGCGCCGAAAAATATGCTCAACCTCGGGCTGGGCTATGACGACGGCCTCTACTACGCCGGTGTGAATAGCCGCTACGTCGGATCGTTCTACGGTGACATGACCAATGACGAGAAGATCGGCGGACGTACCGTTTTCGATCTCAGCGCCGGTGTCTATCTGCCAGTGGATAAGAAGATCGTGAAAAGCGCCACCTTACGCTTTGGCGTCAACAACCTGTTCGACAAAGAGTATCTCGACTCCGCGCGCTCAGTGAGCTTCAACTCACGATCGTATAACGGCGTATCGGCTGGCACACCGTTTTACAACGTCGGGGAAGAACGCACCTTCAGCGCCTCACTGGAAGCCACGTTCTAATCCAATAACGTAATACGCCAGCGCGGTTTCCCGTGCTGGCGCTCATCACAAACAATGCTTAACAAGGCAACAAAAGGATCAGGCCATGAACGCCGATATGCTGCACGAGATTATTTTCTACGTCATGTACGCCTCACTGGTGATCGCCCTGATGATCATCATCGAACGCAGTCTCTATTTTTCCTATACGCATCGGCAGGCCAAACGTCTGGAACGCGCCCTGACGGCAGATATTCGCCATATTCACGATCTGCCGGACGCACTGACTCAGCGCCCCAGCCTGCCTATCGCCGTCGTCACGCCAGTTCTGGCACAGTCGCATCAGGCAGAAAACCGCGATGCGCTTAACGACCTGATCGACGCACAGTATCTGCAAAGTAAGCCGCAGCTGTCGCGCGGATTGTGGGTTCTGGAAACCGTCGTCACCGCAGCACCGTTACTGGGGCTGCTAGGCACCATCATGGGGATCATCGAAACCTTCAAAGCCCTGTCCGCTGCGGGAATCTCCGACCCAAGTCAGGTTTCCGCCGGCATGGGAACCGCGCTGTACGCCACCGGGCTGGGCATCGCCATCGCGCTGGTTTGCCTGCTGGGGAATAATTTCCTGCAAAGCCGAATGGAACACATCAGCGAAATGCTGAAAGTCCTGCTGATTCGCGCCGGAATGCCGCATACTCGTCAACAGAAAGCGGGCTCTGCTGTGACGCACAGTGCCGTTACGGACAATGCCATGACAGACAAAGCGATAGCGGAGAAGCGCTATGCTTAATCGTTGTGGTTTCATCCATCCGGGGCAGCGCTGGAAGCATTGCATCAACACACTACTGACAGGAGGCGTATTGTTTATTGTGAGTGCGTCAGCTCATGCCGACACTAGCGGCTATAGTATTCCCGGCTATGAATTAGTGTATGACGCCCCGGTGGAAACCACGCTGACCGCCCCCGATTTACGCCCCAGCGACGCGGTGTGGATATCGCTGTTTGATAAAGCACAGCACACCATTGAACTGGGCCAATTCTATGTCGCTAATCAGGCTGGAACACGCTTCGATAACGTCTTACAACATCTGCGTGCAGCCGGAGAACGCGGCGTACGAATCCGCCTGCTGCTTGAAGAAAAAGGGCTAAAGATTTCCACGCAGGACACGCTGGAACAGCTCAAAACGATTCCGAATCTGGAGCTGCGCGTGATTCCCTTTGAACGCCTGAGCGGCGGTATTGTGCATGCCAAATACCTGCTGGTTGATGGCAAGCAGGCCTACATGGGCAGCCAAAACCTTGACTGGCGGGCGCTGGAGCACATTCACGAAACGGGGTTATTAATCGACGATCCTCGCGTGGTTAATCAAATTAGCGCTATTTTCGAACAAGACTGGCAGGCACAAGCGCGACTGACACACGGCGAAACCGTTGCGCCGCTGCCCGCAGCAACGCAACCCGCTGATCGTTCGGGCAACTATCTGGTTGCCAGCCCCAAAGCGTTCAATCCCGCTGGCGTGATAGATTCCGAAGAAGAACTCCCTCGTTTGCTGGCCGAAGCCCAACAGCAGGTTCGCATTCAGGTGATGGATTACGTCCCACTCTCCTACGGTCCGGATAAAACACGCCCGTACTACGCGGTTATTGATAACGCGATTCGCACCGCCGCCGCACGCGGCGTACAAATCGAGCTGATGGTGTCCGAATGGAGCACCAAAATGCCGAACATCGCCTACCTGAAAAGTCTGGCAATGCTGCCCAATATCCAGATAAAAACGGTGTCGATCCCCCAAGCCAGCAGCAGCTTCATTCCTTTTGCCCGCGTGATCCACAGTAAGATCATGACCATCGACGGCAAGAAAGCCTGGATCGGCACCAGCAACTGGAGCGGCGGCTATCTGGATAACTCGCGCAATCTGGAGATGGTGATTCAGAACCCAGCGATGGCGCAGCGAGTAGACATGCTCTATACACAACTGTGGAACAGCGAGTACGCGCATCCTCTGCGCATTGATTATGATTACCCGCGGCCCGATCCGGGTGGTATCACTTCGTCCACGACAGGCGGCACGGTCAACGCACCGTAGCCACCACCAGAATGACATGTGATGGGGAATAGCATGAAGCACACGTTGTTAGCACTGCTGGTTGCCGGATTTCTGCGGTGATTTAGAGGAACCATTTTCTCCCTGAGTTCATCGCTTATACACTAACTAATGTCTACCATTTTAGCCCTCAGGAGTGATCACTATTTATTAATGAACACTCCTTTTTGGAGTGGTTATTAATTCACTGAATTCTGGCGCCAAAAATTAACAACCACAATCCCAGTTTCAATTAACTCTGGATATTTTGATGTACACGCAGCAATATCGCTTACCTTAATGTCATTTGGGGTCTTAACAATTAAATAGTTCATAAGAATATAAGCAGTAGACGCTAAAAGAAGTCGATCATTAGTACGAGTTTCTTTGAATATGGTATCAAACGATTTAAAGATAATATCCAATGTATCTTTATCAAGATGAGGATTATAAATACCCAGTGCTGTCATGTTGTCCCCCCCCATAACTCATCGATGTTAATGGCTTTTTATCATACATGTTTCTGCAGATTTCATCTCTGCAACGCATTAACACATTGTCAGAAACACTATCATATTCGTAGTATTTCGTTCCTACCTCAATGAAATTACAAAAAGGTGTATATTCACACGTTTTAAGATGTTGTATAGCTTTTGATAAACTATCCGATATATCCTTATAAAGAAATCCCTTTACATGTTTAAACATTGGGAAATATCTTTCCATTATTTTTCCAGAAAAATTATTTTCTACTAGTTTATCACATATAAATTAAATAGATTTCAAATCTGTCCTCATCGTTTCAGATGAATTACGAAAATTATTATAATCTGTAGTATTAAGTTCGAATGCAATTTTTTCTTTTATTTCTACAGGTAAGTTACTGATATGAAATAGTTTATTAGCAAAACCCGACTGCCCTTCTACTGATGTTGGTTGGCTACCTTGATTAAATCATATTGGTGTATTATTTTTGCTATTTGATATGTTATGTAACATTTATTTTTCCTATTTAATAAATAGATATCCAATAGTTACATAAAAATATAATACACTCTTTCAAAAAATGGTCATGTATTCAATGTGTATATAAGGTTATTGTAGATAATGTTCACGCTCGATGAATGTACCGATTATGTTGTCATGTATTTCCACTGATTTTTAGTACCCAAGAGTTTTGCGATTCAGTCGTTTTAACCGATTGCGAAGATTCAGATTTTCGCGCTCAATCTGCTGCGTGTAAAGCTTACCAGTTATGTATTTTTTATCCGGCAACATTTCAGTTATCTGTACACCAGAAAGCTACGCTGAAGCCTGAAAGCAAACCTAGTAGTTTGGTGCAACGTCTTTTTGTTCCGCCCCCCCAAAAGCATGGGAAATAATTCGTTTGAGGCTAGGTTCCCACGCATACCACAACCAGCGTTGCTGCTTTTTGTTGCAAACAAATGATCACATTTCATCAACTTCGCAGATAAGCTAAATCTAGAGATTGTCCAGCGAAAGTGTGGTTACACATCGCGCGCGAGTTTTTTAAGGTGCGCACAACAGCATTAATGCTGATATGTAACGCCCTATCAGTATCACGAATGCAGGCATTGTTCATAGCAAGATCAACAATTTGTTCTTTCATGCCGTGCTGGCAGGCGCAATACGCATAGTCGAGCTGGAAAGTACGGCAGCATGACTGATAACGAGAGCGCTGGTATCCAGCATTACCCATACCATGCTTTTTAACTGCGTCGGTACATTCACAAAAAGGACATTTCACGTCAACCTGAGCCATCAATTCCACACCTGAAATCGCTCATTTTACAGGGGCATCAACGAATTGAATACATGACCTTCATTTGGAAGTGGTTCTTAATGCACTGACTGATTCAGCGAAGTAATCAACAGTAATTCTCCCCATTACAATTAATTCTGGATATTTCGACTTACACGCAGAAACATCGGCTATCTCAATGTTATTTGGAGTTTTATCAATTAGTCCTTTCATTTCTTGAGTTTTATCAATTAGTCCTTTCATTAAGGTATAAGCGCTAGCTGCAACAAAAAGTCGATCACTGGTGCTAATTTCTTTGAACATGGTGTCAAACGATTTAAATATAACATCTAGAATATCCTTATTAATATCAAAAGTCTTAAATTCCAGTGATAGTAACTCCACGCCTACCTCTCCTGAATCCTTACGAAGAAGACGCATTCCTGGTTTATTATTGCAATTATTACCGGATACCTTCATTTTGAAACGCATTAATAAATCACCATACTTCTTATTATTTTTATAGCATTGTGTTTTTAATTCAAAAGGATAAACACCTTCAGACATTTCAAGTCCTTGTATAGCTAGTGATAAATCATCTGACATATCATTTTTAATGAGTTCATCTATTTGTTTACGGAAAATTGACGAATACAGATCTCTTAGATCTCCAATACATTCTTTCCCATTTAATTTATTACAAATAAAACCAATAGACTTCAAACTCGTCTTCATCAACTCAGATGAATTACGTAAATTATTATAATCCGTAACATTAAGTTTGAATGCGATTTTTTCTTTTATTTCAATAGGTAGATTACTGATATAATCTAGTTTATTAACAATCCGCCCCCCTTCTGTTGATACTAATTGACTATCTTGACACAATGATATCGGTGCATTGGTTTTACTATTTGATACTTCATTTAACATTTTTAATATCCTATTTAATAATAGGCGTTCGATAGTCACATAAAAATGTGATGCATTCTTTCAAAAAACATCCATAATTTATATATCTCTATTTTAACTTACTCTGCGAGGGCGAGCTGAGTGAGCAAACCATCACAGCATGGGCACGTAAACACCATGCTGTGATAGCAGCCAGAAAATAGGGCAGCCTCATCCATTCGCTGAGGAAAATGGACTTCAGCGAGTGCTTCCCACCAGATTATTCAACGCGATAGCTACTCAGGCGTGCTCGAACCAGTCGCTATTCTGTTGCGCAATCGGCGTGATCGAATAGATCATTTCCTGCAAATGCTCACGAATCGCTTTTTCGGCAGCATCAGGATCGCGCGCTTTCAGGGCGCTAAAAATCAGGTAGTGCTGTTGAATCAGGCTGGGCGGTGGTGAAACCTGGCTCAGGCTGAGAAAACGTACGCGGTCCATCGTCGCTTTAATCGATTCGATGGTTTCCCACGCCAGCGGACAGTTGGCAATCTGCGTCAGAAGCTGGTGGAAGCTGTCGTCAAGGCTGAGAAACTCGCGTACCTGATCATTCTGCGCGGCCAGTTCCTGACGGCGTAAATTGTGCTCCAGCGTCAGCAGTTGTTCTTCCGTCACCATTTCTGCCGCTCGGCGCGCAATGGCGCATTCCAGAGCCTGACGGATAAAGCGAGCATCCGCTACGCGCTGCTCGGAGATCTTCATCACAAACGTGCCGCGCTGCGGCATGATCTGCACCAGTCCGGCCTCTGCCAGCTTGATAAAAGCCTCTCTGACCGGCTGGCGGGAAACGTCAAAACGCACAGAAATTTCTTTTTCAGACAACAGTTTACCCGGCGGAATATTGCATTCCACAATGTCTTTGCGCAGTACGCGATAAATTTGCTGGTTGACTGGTTCGTTGTTGTTGATCTGAAAAGAGGTGTCCATGCCGCTGTGCTTACCCGAGAAATTTACCGCTTATGATACACGCTTAGCGCGGTGAGTGTCAGTGTTACAACGCCTGTCGTGGTGAGTTCGGGGACACAGGGCAAGGCATCGTCGACACTCGCCTCATCCTGTGCTGCTTTATGATTCACAGCTATCGAATGCAGTTACGCGACGGCCGCCGCCGTCGCGCTTTCGTCTTACCAGTTGGTATCCTGCAATGTTTCCTTCACGCCCTTCGCTAGCAACGTCAGATAATGCTGCGTCACCGCATCGACAAAGACAGGGTTCTTCGGCAAGTCCTCACCAAAAATCGCCGTCAGCGCCAGCAGCGCCGCGACTCGGCTTTCACCTTCTGGGCTGCGTTGCACCGTTTCAGCGATCAGATCTTTCAGCGGATCGCTAATTTCAATCGGTTTTCCTTGCTCATCCACGCCACCCACATAGCGCATCCATCCTGCCACGCCGAGCGCCAGCGCATCAAAACGGCTGCCGCGTGCCAGATGCCAGCGGATCGAGTCCAGCATCCGCTGTGGCAGTTTTTGCGAACCGTCCATCGCAATCTGCCAGGTGCGGTGTTTTAACGCACGGTTGCGATAGCGATCCAGCAGTGCATCCGCATAGGCCGCGAGATCGACACCCTGTGTACGCAACGTCGGAGCCTGTTCACACAGCATCAGATGATGTGCCGCCGCGACCAGGTCGCTGTCCTGCATGCACTCGCTGATATGCTGATAGCCAGCCAGATAGCCCAGATACGCCAGAAACGAGTGGCTGCCGTTCAGCATACGCAGCTTCATTTCCTCAAACGGCAGGACATCTTGTACCAGCTCCGCGCCGGCTTTTTCCCACGCGGGACGGCCGTTGACGAAGTTATCTTCAACCACCCATTGAAAGAACGGTTCACAGGCGATCCCCGCGGGATCGACTACGCCCAGCAGTCCCTGAATCGTCTCCAGCGTTTCCTCGGTGATAGCCGGAACAATCCTGTCCACCATCGTGGACGGAAAGGTGACGTGCTGTTCAATCCAGCGCGCCAGTTCGATATCCTGCCGCTCGGCCAGTTGCACGATCACGTTGCGCGTGACGTGCCCGTTTTCTGGCATATTGTCGCAGGACATCACGCTGAATGCCGGTAGCTGGCGTTCCCGTCTGCGTTTGATGGCAGCCAGAATCACACCGGGCAGGGAGCGTGGTTCTGCGGGTAACCCCAGATCGTGGCAAATCAGCGGATGTTCACTATTTAACTGCCCCGTCGCCGGATGGTGGCAATAGCCTTTCTCCGTGACGGTAATCGACACGATGGAGATATCCGGCGCGCTTAGCGCTTCCAGCACCGCGTCGATGCCTTCGACTTCCGCGTGCAGCGCGCTGGTTGCTACGCCGATGACCCGGCTATTCCAGCCGCTGTCCGCCATTTCGGAAACCGACCACAGCAAATCCTGCTGGCGAATGGCTTCAATCTGCTGCTCGCCGCCGATCAGGTTAATTTCGCAATAGCCCCAGTCGCTACCGTGCTCCGCCGCCAGCTTATCGGCACAGACCGCCTGATGCGCCCGGTGGAATGCACCAAAGCCAATATGCGCAATACGTGTTTTTAGCAGGCGTCGGTCGTAACGCGGCACCACAACCTGCGGTTTAAGAGTAGAAAATTCACTGATACTCATCGTTATCCCTGATAGGTGATTCAAAAAAATACGTCTACGCCCTAAATAATTCGAGTTGCAGACAGGTCAACTCATCTGCAACTCGCACAATGACAATCTGAACGTTATACCGCGTCGTCTAATTCATCCAAGTCACGGTCTTTCACTTCTGGCATACAGATAGCCGCAAATAAACCGATCACAGAATAAACAATCATCATTACGACAATCGGCCACCAGGAACCGGTCATGTTGCAGAAAATACCCGCTAACACCGGACCAAAACCAACGGCAACCAGGCCACCAGTTTCTTTGGCAATCGCCATTTGCGTAAAGCGGCTACGTCCACCGAATATTTCCGCCATCGTGATATTTTCCAGCGCAAATAATCCCAGTACCGCGAAGTTATGAATAATGATAATGCTGACGACAATTACGTTAACGCTATTCTCTTTATCAACGATAAGAGAGAGCATTGGGTAGGCTAACAATATCGCCGAGATATTCAGAATAATATACGGTACGCGGCGACCAATTTTATCCGAGAGCCATCCTAATAATGGAATCGTGATAAAACCAATAATGGAGCTGATCATCAATGCATCGGTCGGAATAGATTTATTGAACAAGAGCGTTTGGACTAAATATCCCGCGAGGAAGGTCTGAATTAACCCTGAATTTCCCGCCTGTCCAAAGCGTAATCCTGTTGCCAGCCAAAACGCCTTGCTTTTGAACATGGACAGTACTGATTTTTGCTCGCTTTGCTCAACTACCAGAGCAGGTGACGGCTCTTCAGTACCAGAGACATCATTACTGACTTTTTCAAAAACCGGGCTTTCTTTCAGGTTCATACGCAGCCAGATCGCGAAGATCATCACGACTACGCTGGCCAGGAACGGTACACGCCAGCCCCACGCCAGTAATTCTTCTCTTGAGAGGGCAAAAAACATGACGGCCCAGATAGCCGTAGCACTGAGCGTGCCACAGTTGGTGCCCATTGCAACCAGTGAGGAAATAATCCCGCGTTTCCCTTTCGGCGCGTATTCAGCCAGCATGGTACCAGCACCGGAAATCTCGGCGCCCGCACCTAACCCCTGCACAATACGCAAGGTCACCAGCAAGATGGGCGCGAAAATACCAATCTGTGCGTAGGTTGGTAGCACGCCAATTAACGTGGTACAGATCCCCATCATGGTAATGGTGATAAAGAGCACGCGCTTTCTGCCGATGGAGTCCCCCATACGGCCGAAAATAAAGGCACCGACGATACGTGCGACATAGCCTGCACCGTAAGTTCCCATTGCCAGAATCAGCGCCATTGCCGCCGATTGTTCAGGGAAGAATATTTCATGGAAGACCAATGCCGCACCGAGCGAATACAGTTGGAAATCCATGAATTCTAATGCGGTGCCCAGCCAGCCGGACACCGCCGCCTTGACTAAATCAGAGGTACTTCTTACAGGCTTATCTTGTCCAGATGCGATTTGCGTATTCATATATACTCTCGACGATTTGTAATTATGGTAGAGCACAGTAAGTAAAATTACCGTTCATCATGGTGTCGCAATCCACTCCAGCCTGTTATTGATGGGCTGGAGTGATTAAGAGAGAAATAATTACTTCAAAGGAATCATTATATTATTATGTAGTCGATATAGTTTTTCCTTTTATATATCCCCTATTGCTAATGAAAATATTTATACTCGTCATACTTCAAGTTTCATGTACGTTAGCTACGTTCACTCACCCGAATCACTTACTTCAATCATTAAACGTCAGCAGGACTTTACAGCAGCGTTTTTGATCTTTTTCAAAGACCTCAATCGCCTGTACCACCTGCTGATAATCAAACCGATGGGTAATCAGTTTGGCTGGATCGATACGTTTCGCTTTTAGCCACTCAATCACGATAGGGAATTTGTTGGCATTCAAGCGCGATGAGAAAATGGAGATCTCTTTGCTGGTGATTCCCTGTTGGCTGACCTGACAAGGTTCACTGGAAAAGCCCATGATGGCGATGCGTGCCGCAGGAGAAGCAATCGTAATCGCTTCCTGCAAAATAGACGGATGGCAGGCGGCATCAACAATCAGCGTAGGCTTGATATTCAGCGCGTCCAGCTCGTCTTTTAATGACAGCGAGGCGTTGTTGATAACCCTGTCCGCTCCGCTACGTAATGCCATATCCAGACGTTCAGGAATGCGATCGACGACGATGACTTCCTTCACGTTGAACACGCCTTTCAGTACCTGAACCGAGGTCAATCCCATCGGGCCCGCACCATAAATCAGGGCGACATCCTGCTCCGTCGGCTTCACCTGTGCGGTCACGTTGGCGGAAATCGTGAAGGGCTCGACCATCACGGCGAACTCATCAGGGATCTCATCTGGGATGATGTGCGCGTTCTTCGCCGGTACGGCAGCGTACTCGCTGAACCCGCCGTCACGATGCACACCCAGCACCACCAGCGAGGTACAGACGTTCGGCTTGCCGATTGAGCAAGGGTAGCAGTGGCCGCAGCTCACTACCGGGTCGACCGAGACGCGTTCGCCCAGACGGGATGCCTCCACGCCCTCACCCACCGCCTCAATCACGCCGAAGAATTCATGCCCGATCACACGCGGGTATTTGGCAAAAGGGTTATGCCCGCGGTAGATGTGGCTATCTGAGCCACAGATACCGGCCAGCTTGACCTTCACCCGAACTTCACCTGCCGCTGGCTGCGGAATAGGACGTTCTTCAATCACCAGCGCATTCGGCTGCTGTATCACAATGCTTTTCATATTTTGGCCTCTGATTACCTATTCCGCACTTACCCGTTCCACCCTTACCAATTCCACAATGTGCCGTCTTCCAGACGGGCAACCGGGAGATAAGCAGGGTCATAGGGGTATTTGGCCGCCAGCTTTTCATCAAACTCGATGCCTAACCCCGGTTTTTCGCCTGGGTGCATGTAGCCGTTATCGAATGTCCAGTTATGCGGGAATACTTCCAGCATTTGCTCCGAGTAACCCATGTATTCCTGTACGCCGAAGTTTGGTACCCAGAGGTCAAAGTGCAGCGCCGCCGCCATGCATATAGGCGACAAGTCCGACGGCCCGTGTGAACCAGTGCGCACCTGATAGAGCGAGGCAAAGTCGGCGATGCGGCGCATGCCAGTAATCCCGCCCGCGTGGGTAATCGTGGTGCGGATGTAGTCGATGAGCTGTTCTTCGATCAGCTGTTTGCAATCCCAGATGCTGTTAAAGACTTCACCCACCGCAATCGGCGTAACCGTGTGCTGACGGATTAAACGGAAGCACTCCTGATTTTCCGCAGGCGTTGGGTCTTCCATCCAGAACAGACGATAGTCTTCAATACTTTTACCAAAGCGCGCCGCTTCAATCGGCGTCAGGCGGTGGTGCATGTCGTGCAGCATGTGCTCGTTGAAGCCAAACTTATCGCGCACCGCTTCAAACAGCTTAGGCGTGAAATCGAGGTATTTTTCCGTCGACCACAGTTGCTCTTCTGGCAAGTTACCTTTCGTTGCTGGCTCATACGCCAGCCCTTTGCCTTTCGCCATGCCGTAGGTGGTTTTCATACCCGGCACGCCGCACTGTACGCGAATCGCCTTGAAGCCCTCATCGCGATGCTTGGCGTAATCATCCAGCACTTCATCAATCGAGTGACCCGTGGTGTGGCAATACACCATCACGCCCGTGCGCGATGCGCCGCCCAGCAGTTGGTAGAGCGGCATGTTGGCGGCTTTGGCCTTGATGTCCCACAGCGCGGTGTCGACTGCCGAAATGGCAGACATCGTCACCGGGCCACGACGCCAGTACGCGCCTTTGTAGAAATACTGCCAAATATCTTCGATCTGGTGCGCATCGCGGCCAATCAGCTGCGGACACACATGATCTTTGAGGTAAGAAGCGACCGGCAGCTCACGCCCGTTGAGCGTCGCATCGCCGAGGCCGGTTAATCCGCTATCTGTCGTAATTTTCAGGGTGACAAAGTTTCGCCCCGGACAGGTGACAAACACTTCAGCGCTGACAATCTTCACGTTACTTATCCTTCTGTGCATGTAGCCATTCGTTTATGCTGACTACCATACAAGTATATTAATCGAGATAATTTGAATCACCTCACATTTATTCACATTTGCAACATTTATCTAAAACCCATGAAGGTCAGGAAGAGAAACCGAGGTGTGTTGAGGGGATAAAACGTAGGGAGATAAAAGGCAGACGGCAGCTTGTCCGGTCAATGCATCAGGGATTGGACGCACACGGAGCACGTTCTCCGTTACGGTACACGCGCTGGATATCCGCACCTTCCAAACAAGGGAAATGCCCTACCGGACGGAATCGCTGTAGTCTTGCAGGAAATCCAGAAACAGCCGCACCATGGGAATGTTCGTGCTGCGCTTTAGGTAGCTAATGGCGAAAGTCCTTTTCAGTTGCTCTTCCAGCGGAATAACCGCGACGTCGTAAGCAGTCAGGCTTTTGGCGACAGACGAACAGAGGAAGACCACGCCGGACAGGTTGATCACCAGATCCATAATGATGTCCATATTGCTGCATTCGCGGAAGTAGCTGGGATTGATGCCCTGTTGAGTGAAGGATTTGGAAACCGCGGCATGCTCCCCCGTCCCTTTCTGCGGCACGATCAGCTTTTCTTTGACCATCTGCGGCAAGCTGAGCGTCTTGCTATCGGCAAGCGGGTGCGACCTTGCCATCACCGCAACAATGTCATCGATCTGACAAATGGTGTGATGAAACAACGGATCGTTCAGGTATTCATCAAAAGGCGTCGAGAAAGACAGGTGGATCTCACCATTGCGCACCCTTTCCAGCAAATCAGTGCTGACGCCGTCAATGAAAGAGATATCGATATTGGGATAGGCTTTCTGAAACAGGTTAAACATATTGTAGTGAGCCAGACGATTAAAAATCGGGATCACGCCAACCAGCAGCGCGCCATCCGTGCTTTCCTCATAGCTGCTGACGAACTGTTCCAGCTCATAATGTTCTTTAATCATCCCCTGAATTTTGTCAGCAAAGATCTTCCCGAAGGGCGTCAGAGAAAACTGCCGGGTGGTGCGGTTAATCAGTTTTCTTTCCGTTTCAAGCTCCAGCCGCGCGATCTCCTGCGACAAGAAAGCCTGAGAGATATTCAGCGCCTTCGCCGCTTTAGTGAAACTCCCGACCCGGATGAGTTCCTGATAATAAATCACACGCTTTATGCTGAACATTGTTTTATATTACGCATCAACTGCCTCATTTATATACTCTAAATAATTCGAGTTTCAGGCAGGCGGCAAATGAAGGAATCCCGATGAGCTTACTCAAATAAGTGATTCGGGTGACTGAGTGCAGCCAACGCACATGCAACTTGAAGTATGACGAGTATAACCAGCTATAATAACAATTATAAGGGATTGTAAATAATCAAATGTGATTAGATACACATTTAATTCATGAGAAATAGCGTTAATGGTAGATATAGTCAACTTATTATCAAGGAGGAAATAATTCATTAGCTTAAGACAGCTCACCCCCATATTATTAAAGATTTTTTAATATTGTTTTTACAAACACAACATCATTCTTCACAAACCTCTCTGATTTACATGCTTCTAACAAAGGACTGAAAGTATGCACTATCCGAAAACAGCCAAAATAGTATTAGCCTCACTCACGATGATGAGTTCCAGCGCAATCAATGCGGCACAGAACCAACATGAAATCACCGTAAAGCAAGAAACCACCTCGGTGAAATTAATCTCTGACGTTGTTTATTCTCAGGTATCGGTGCGCGGCTATCCTAACGTCGCATTAAAAATGGATATCCTTCAGCCTGAAGCGAAAACCGCACTTCCCGTCGTATTATTCATTACCGGCGGCGGATTCGTTAATGCCAATAAAGATAATTACCTGCAACAACGCCTCAACATTGCCGAAGCGGGCTATGTGGTTGCCAGTATGGAATACCGTGTCGCGCCTACCGTGCTTTTCCCCTCGCCACTGGAAGATGTAAAATCCGCCATACGCTATCTACGCGCTAATGCGAAAAAATTTGGTATCGACGGCCAACACGCTGCGGTTTTTGGCGCCTCTGCCGGGGGCTATCTGGCCGCCTTTGCCGGGACGACAAATGGCTCAAAAGCCTACGATAAAGGCGATCACCTCGATCAAAGCAGCGATGTTCAAGCGGTGATTGATTTTTATGGCCTATCCGACCTGACACTCGTCGGCGAAGGCTTCCCTGACGATGTCGTTCAGAAACACGCATCACCTTCCGCGACAGAAGCTATCTGGGTCAACGGCACCGCAGTATTTGATGAAGGGGGCGCGATTACTCGCTATCCCGACAAAGCAGCAGCGGCCAACCCGATTAACTTTATCAGCAGCGCCACACCTCCGTTCCTGATTATGCACGGCACAAACGATACCTCGGTTTCTCCACGCCAGACCGAGAGACTGCATCAGGCTCTGACGGCGAAAAATATTGAATCCACCTACTACAGCGTCAAAGGTGCTGAGCACGGTGGGCCGCATTGGCTGCAACCGGAAATCATGCAGATTACCGTCCGTTTTCTTGATAAGCACCTAAAACCTTAATACCAGTTTACGGTTTTTAGTATATCCCCTATTATTTTGTTAAACAAACGTTAGTGCTAAATATGCACTAACGTTTTTTATTTGTTACAAAAAAAGTCATTATCCATTTTACCCCATTTTATTACTCACATAAAAAATCGATAATCTGATACACATCAATTATTCGTTTTTATCACAAAAATAAAAACAGCAATCCGCATCCATATAATAGAAATACAATTTCTTAAACGAACGAGAAAAATAACAATGCATTTATAACAAATCGACATTTGTTATATACGGATCTACAAAAAAATAAACGTGACCAAACGCACACTTAACCTTTAATTCCCATGTTCCAATAAAACCACAATAACAACGTGGCCTACTTATTATTTTCATCGTAATAATGAAGCATTACTCCCTATTAGCGCCACACTGCAAAATATTAACGCTATTGCTGGATTACTACTATCTAGCGTTCGCGCGGCTATCACCCCAATGTGAAGATTTATAATATGGAAGACTTATCTCGCCGTCGTTTTATTTCTTATATGGGAGGTACGATTGCTATTAGTGGGCATATCGGTCTCGCACAAGCGCAAAATGAGCCCGAAAAAACGCAGGATAAATTAGCCGTTAAATATGGCTTATTGCATAACGAAATGCGCTGTATCGGTTGCAAAGCCTGTATCAAGGCCTGTAAAGAGACCAATAACGTGCCCGATGGTGTAACTCGGCTAGATATACTGCAAACCGTCGATATTCCTGCCGTCGAGAAGACGCGCGCCATTAAGCAATTTTTCCGTAAATCCTGTCAGCACTGTGAGAATCCGCCCTGTGTTGCAGTCTGCCCAACGGGAGCCTCCTTCAAAGACGCGCTCACCGGTATCGTCGACGTCAACGATAAACGCTGCGTGGGCTGCCGCTACTGCATTGCTGCGTGTCCTTACCATGTGCGTTTCATCAACCCAGTCACGAAGACGGCAGACAAATGTAACTTTTGTCGGGAAACCAATCTAGCCGCCGGAAAGCAGCCCGCCTGCGTCGAAATCTGCCCCACTAAAGCCTTGGTATTTGGCGATCTCAACGATCCTGAAAGCAACATTGCCAAGATGATCGCGAGCAACGCGACCTACCGTTCCAAGGTCTATCTGGGCACCGAACCCCAGCTCTACCGTATGCCGGGGAAACGAGGAGAAATCGACAATGCATAATGCCTTCACGTTCGACACGCTGATATGGGATTGGCCCATCGCCGTTTATCTGCTTCTGGTCGGCATTTCAGCGGGAATGGTGTCGCTCTCCATACTCCTCAGGCACTACGTTCCCAGCGAATATCGCGGCAGTAACCTTGTCATCAAAGCCACGGCTATCGTGGCACCGCTCGCCGTGATTCTCGGGCTGGTGATTCTGATTTTTCACCTGACTCGACCGCTAGCCTTCTGGTATTTGATGGTTTTTTACAACCCGACCTCCATCATGTCGCTTGGCGTGATACTCTTTCAGGTGTATTTCGTCGTGATGCTGTTATGGATCATCACGCTTTATCACGAAGGATGGCTAACGCACCTTGAGACTGCCTGGCACCGGCCCGTGCTGGCTGCGCGAGCGCGTAAGTTAACGGCGATGATCGTCAAAAAAGCAGCGGTGATTGAGAACCTGCTGCTGGTGCTGGCGATCCTACTCGGTTGCTATACCGGCTTTCTGCTGTCTGCGCTGAAATCATTCCCGCTGTTGAATAACCCCGTTCTGCCCGTCCTGTTTCTGGTATCCGGCACCACCTCCGGCATTGCTGTCATGCTGCTGGCCAGTGCATCGAGCCGCAATACGTCAGGGCATCCACGCTCTCTGCATTTCATCCACCGCGTGGAAACGCCAGTGGTGTACGCCGAACTGTTCCTGCTGTTTGCGTTCTTTATCGGGCTGCTGCTTGGCGGCGGGCAAAAGGTTGTCGCCGCACAGACCGCACTGTCGGATTTCTGGGGGGGTGTATTCTGGATTGGCATTATCGGCATCGGCATTGTGATCCCATTCATTGCCAATCAGGTGCGCAAGCCTTCCGCGCATTCCGGCAAAGGCCAGCTGATTACGTTAGCCGCCATGAGCCTGTTCGGCGTGTTCCTGCTACGACTGTTCGTGCTTTATGCCGGACAAATGACGGTGGCCTGAATGAATACGTCATGGGTCTTATTCTGGATTGCGTCGGCTACCTTTTTCATGCAATCCCTGGATACCACCATGGTGTATGTCGCCATTCCTGCCATCGCGCAGTCGCTACACCAGCCGGTGTTGCATATGGAAGCGATTGTGATCGCCTACATTGTCACGGTCGTCGCGTTTACGCCGGCCAATAGCTGGCTGGCGGAACGGCTAGGGGAACGGAAAACCTACCAGATCGCGATTGCCATTTTCATGCTCGGCTCGCTGCTGTGCATGACGGCAACCACACTCGGTAGCTTAAGCGTTTTCCGCTTTATTCAGGGCATCGGCGGGGCGCTCATGCTGCCCATCATCAGAACCGTGATATTGCGCACCGCGCCGCAGAAGCTGAAATTACGCTTCCTGAATCGGGTAACCTTATTGGGATTACTAGGCACCCTGATCGGCCCCGTTTTCGGCAATATTCTGGTTAGCTTTCTCTCGTGGCAGGCTATATTCCTCGTTAATATCCCGCTAGCTTTACTCTGCTTTTTTCTGGCAACAAAATATATTCCTGTTGCGACAATAAAAGAGACGACCCGCACGGGTGCCTATGAAGTCGCCTTTCCCATTTTGATGTTATTTCTCGTGGCCTTCATGTTAACCACCGCCACGAAAAATATATTGCCAACGTTCGTCATGCTATTTCTGTCTTGCAGCACGCTGGGCTTGGTCTTTATTTACTACCGGCAGCATCTCATTGCAGAAACGGCATTATTCCCTCGCGCCCTGTTTGGCATCAGGACCTTTTCTGTCGGCGTTATTGGCGGCATCGTGACGCGAACATTACTGGCATCAACACCCGTCGTGCTTTCATTAATGCTGCAAACGACGCTGGCCTGTAAACCCGCGGAAACCAGCCTGATTTTACTGCTCTTTTCCAGCGGGGCACTGCTGTCAAAACTGCTGTTCGAGCCATTGGTCAAGCGTATTGGCTACCGTCGGCTGTTGATGCTGACAACCAGCGTCACGTCGCTGTGTATCCTCGCCCTGAGCGTTGCCGTGCAAGAGAAATCGATGCTGCTCATCGGCATTATCGCCATACTGTTAGGCGTGCTGATTTCAACCTTATATTCAGCAGCAAGCACGCTGGCCTTTAGCAACCTGAATAACAGCACGTACCACAGCGGTAATAATCTGCTGACCATTAGCCAATTACTTGCCGTCATGCTCAGTATGACGCTGACGTTTCCGATATTACGTTTTCTTTCTCAGTTTGAAATTCTCTTCAACCTTAACGCTTTCAGCCTGTTGTTTTTATTACTCGGCATTGGCTTACCCATTTGCTGCCTGATATTCAAGCCCCTCAATAACGACGACGGCTATCACTTTATTCATGGGAGATAGCGTTATTTGTGGGCGATAACGTGATTTATGGGAAATAGATTTGTGACTCACCGTATTCATTCAAAAACTACTGGAACTATTGATATGAAAATCTGCTCAGGAATCCTTCCACTCTGCCTGTTATTCGCAATGGGAACCGCGGCCGCGCAAGAAGGGAATTTTAAAGCTGGTACCTATTCCGCCGCGAGACAGGGTATCGGCGGGGACGTCACCGTTACGCTCGATATCGATGCGCAGGGGAAAGTCCTTAAATCGACGATTGATGCCCCAGAAGAAACGCCGGAAGTCGGCGGGGAAGCCGCCATAGAACTCGCAAAAACCATGACCGAAAAGCAGAGCATTCAGGTTGGTGGGGTGTCCGGCGCCACGATGACCAGCGAAGCGGTGAAAGAAGCGTCGGAAGACGCGTACTCACAGGCTAAAGCGAATTAATCCCGTTGGTTCTCCACACGCAGCACGACTGCATTGTAAGAATACGAATAACATTAAGGAAAACATCATGAAACGCTTCAGAAAAAGTGTACTCGCGACGCTCTGCCTCTCGATGATGAGCTGGTCTACCGCACAGGCGGCGGACGCGGCAAAACCGGAAATCCCGAAAAGCGCGGATATCGTTATTATCGGCGCGGGTGCGGCAGGCACGTCGGCAACGATGGCCGCCGCAGAGAAAGGGGCGAAAATCGTCTTACTAGAAAAACAACCGATAGTTGGCGGCACGGGTAACTTTGCCGAAGGCATCTTCGCCGCCAACAGCAGCCTGCAGAAACGTCAGGGGATTGTGGTCACGCCTGATATGGCCTTTAAGACCATCATGGATTACAGCCATTGGATGGCTAATCCTTTCGTGGTTCGCGCTTTCGTCAACCGTTCTGCGGATACGATTGAATGGGTGAAATCGAAAGGCATCAAGTTTGAATATATCGGCCCCGGCGGCCCTGGCGGCATGCTGACCTGGCATGTAATCGATGGCCCCGGCCACGGACGCCACCTGATCAAGACATTCCACGAGCAGTTTAAAAGCATGGATGTCACCACGCTGGTGAAAATGGCGGGTAAAGATCTGGTCGTGAAAGACGGCAAAGTCACCGGCGTTATCGCGCAAGATAGCGAAGGTAACACTATACAGATAGACGCCAAGGCGGTCATCATCGCGACTGGCGGCTATGCCAACAATAAAGAGATGCTGCAAAAATATGCTGCCTTCCCCGATACCATCATGGTCGGCAACGTCGGTAAAGACGGCGACGGGATTAATATGGCCTGGAAAGCGGGCGCCAAACCGGACGGCTTGGGCCTGCTGCAAGCCTATCGTCCTGGCCTGCCAGACTACGCCCCGAACTCTCACCTGCTGGCCGCCGCGCGTCAGCCCTATCTGTGGGTTGACCAACATGGCCGCCGCTTTACGGATGAATCCAACGTCATCATCTGGCCACACTCCGGTAATGCGCTGTCAAAAGCGGGCGGCATCATGTACTCCATTTTTGACGAGACATCCCGTAAGCATTACGTCGAAGACGGCATTGATGTGCCGATTGGTGAATGGGTGATCGCCAATACCAAGCTGACGAAATTTGATAGCGAATTTACGAAGGAAAGTCAGAAAAATCGCGGCTTCGTCTTCAAATCAGCCACCATTGACGGACTGGCAAAAGAGATGGGTGTTGATGCGAGCGTGCTGAAGAATACGCTGGAAGAAAACAACAAATTTGCGACGCAAAAGCGGGATGACGTGTTTAACAAAAACATGGATTACCTGCGTCCGGTCAAAACCGGCCCGTTCTATGCGGTGAGAATGCAACCGGCCGCGCTGGGCACATTAGGCGGCGTGAAGATCGACGAGAAAATGCAGGCGATAGATAAATCCGGAGAAGTCATTCCGGGCCTGTACGTCACGGGTAATGATGCTGCTGGCATGTATGGCGACACCTATGACCTGCTGTTAGGCGGCGGCACGTTTGGCTTTGCGCTCAACTCCGGTCGTATCGCGGCAGAAAGCGCCCTCGATTATATGAAGTTCAGCAAGAAATAAGCGCTAGCGCTTAAACCTAAGATCGTTTGAATATCGAGATACACGGGGCGACCACAGGGGTGAGGCCTCTCTGCGGGAACCTCCCCCTGTGTTTCCCCTAATAACGGGCTTAAATGATACATAAGCCAGCCTGTATGCCGATGCGGGCTGACTTTCTTATTTACGAGGAGTTTATTTGAGAGGAATGGATTCAAGCGGGATTCACTGCGAGCGGCATAGCATTCTGCTCATCCGGCTTTACGAAACGTCAGGTTAAAACGGCATTCGTCGAGCATCCCTTCCGGTACGTTGCCGCTTTTCAACGGCAGGATGCCGTGGAAATAGAGCCTCGATTCACCGCCCCAGACCACCACATCGCCGTGTGTCAGCGGAACGCGCTGTGCTTTATCGCTACGCGCCATGCCACCAAACAGGAACGTCGCGCTGAGCCCCAGCGACACAGACACAATCGGCTGGCGGAAATCCCGTTCGTTTTTATCCTGATGCAAAGACATACGCGTGCCAACAGCATAGCGGTTGATTAGGCAGGCATCCGGTTCGAAATCAGCAAAACCAGCGTCGCTCGCCGCCTGCCTCGCCAGCCGGGAAAAGATGTCCGGCATAGCAGGCCACACCTCTCCATTCAGCGGATCGTATGGGGTGTAACGGTAGCCGTGCTCATCCGTCACCCAGCCAAGTTGACCGCAATTGCTCATCGCCACCGACATCACGAACCCACCCGGCGTAACCATGTTACGCAGCGGTGCACGCGCAGTGACGGCTTTCAGCGCTGTCATCAACTCCGGAGCATCGTCATAGGCGCGACCACGCAGGATGACAGCACCCGGTGCCAGCGTTTCCGTCCAGCGGCGCGGCGCTTCATCGGCAAATAAATCAAAATTCACGGTGACGAATCCTTGGGTGAATACGCAACCTGAAGCCGTGCATCGTTAGTCTCCACAGTGGAGAGGATACCTGAAAGTATCCCCTTATAAATTTATGCCTACCGCGTGCGTCTTGTTGGGTTTTCGCTCATATCACTAGGGTATCAGCGGCGTTCCGCCAATATGTTTCATCACTAGGGTCGTGGAGGTTTCTGCGACACAGGGTATCCCCTGAAGCACGGTAGGGACAAAGTCCGCCAGCGTGTTCATATCCTTTACCCATACCCTCAGCATGTAATCACTCTCTCCAGTCACAAGCATGCATTCGGTTACTTCCTTCATGCCTGATACCGCGCTCACAAACTCGCGATGCGCTTCGGGATTTGGACGTGACAATTTAACCGAAATGAGAACGCAAATCCCCAGACCCAGTGCGCCGGGATTCAGCTTTACGGAATACCCCTCAATCACCCCAGCCATTTCCATCTGCCGTATACGCCTTCCACAGGGCGTAGGCGAAAGCCCGATGCGTTCTGCCACCTCTGCCGTCGTCATTCTGCCATTGTTGACCAAGGCCGCAAGGATACGGCGGTCGATAGCGTCTAATTTCATGCTTGGCCGTTTCCTTCAAAAAAAAATCTAATTTGCCGCTTTACGCCAATTTTAATGGTTTCTATGAAGATGTTTGCACACATTCCTCACCCTGTCATTGGTAAAATTTACGCGTCAACGATCCCTATGATGGCGGCAAAAACGATAGACGTTTTTTTGCGTATGTGCCGCTTTATTTCTTTTTTAGCTAAAATAGCGACACCATAATGAATAAATCTACTCACCTGCCGCTACTGGCGGTTTTTGTTTCGCTTATTTCGATCCAGACTGGCGCGGCTTTTGCCAAAAGCGCCTTTTCCGTGGTGGGGCCACTTGGCATGTCGGCACTAAGAGTGGGTATCGCCATGCTGTTGCTCGCTGTTGTATTTAAACCTTGGACATTACGGACTGACAAAAAGGGGTGGAGTACCCTCGCCACCTACGGCGTGATGATGGGGGCAATGAACATCCTCATCTATATGTCATTCCAATACATTCCCGTGGGCATTGCCATTTCAATTGAAGTATTGGGGCCACTCACCGTCGCAGTGCTAGCCTCACGCCAAAAATCAGATTTGGCATGGAGCGGCTTTGCTCTTCTTGGACTTCTACTGCTGCCGCTAGGCGGTCAGAACGGCCCCCTCGATCCACGCGGAATTGCCTACGTCATCGCCGCTGCTTTTTGCTGGGGAATTTATGTCCGGGTTGGTGGCAAGGCGGCAGAATTTGGTAGTCGTGGCGTTGCAGCTGGCACAGTCTTTGCGTCGCTTTTTATCGTACCCAACGGTATTTACCAGGGCGGTTTTGCACTTTTAATTCCCGATATTTTCATGCTCGGTTTTTTAATTGCCATTATGTCGAGTGCACTACCGTTTTTACTGGATATTTATGCGCTGCGCCGCTTATCCAGCAACACCTTTGGAATTCTGATGAGCGCATCGCCCGCTGTCAGTGCGTTATCTGGATTTTTTATATTAGGCGAAAAACTCAGCCTTGCTCAATGTAGCGGCATACTGGCAATTACCGCTGCCTGTATGGGAACAACGCTTTGTGCACAATCGAAGAGGGAGCAAAATAAATGAGTAAAAAACAAAAAAACTCATTGTGATGGCAACAGTATGTCATACCCGCTGAGCCAGCCAGTTCGAAAAGATCGGCGATTGTCGCCATCAGACAGCGCCACACCGAGAACTTTACCCTATGCTTACCTCATGGTATTTATGGCGATCGCTTGAGCTACCGGCGTATCAAAGCTTCAAACTGACACACCGGTAAAGCGCGAAATCAGCGTAAACGGGAGCGAGCCGACACCTGACGAACGTGGCGACGGCGATTCATAATGCGCTCCCGCAACGTATCGTAGACCCAGTTATACACCACGGTGTACGGCAGGAAGAACAGGAAGAAGCCGATCTCCACCATCAGCGCCTGCCACAGCGTAACGTTCAGCATCCACGCCGCCAGCGGCAGACCAATCAGGATAAAACCGCCTTCAAACCCCAGCGCATGAGCAATACGAATCGGCAGTCGGCGCTTAACGCGATCCGCAGGCCATAGGCGATCGAATATCGAGTTGTAGATCATATTCCAGATCATCGCGACGCTGGACAGCATGATCGCCAGTGCGCCCATATCGAACAGCGGCTTATTCAGCAGCCAGGCACCCGCTGGCGCACAGATCGTCAACGCGATTAGCTCAAAGCCCACCGCATGGTACACACGTTCACGTAACGTTTTGTTGGTTTTGTTTTGCATAGCACATTCACTTTTATTCATTGTTTGGTTCTGACTGCGGCTATTTTCATCGCATAAGGTGGTAGAGTACAGTTAGATTCCATCGATAAAAACGATATACTCGTCATACTTCAAGTTGCATGTGCGTTGGCTTTCCTCGCTCACCCCAGTCACTTACTGAAGTAAGCTCCTGGGGATTCATTGCGTCGCCGCCTTCCTGAAACTCGAATTATTTAGGGTATAGATAAAAATGCGATATTCACCGGAATCCCTGCTGGCTTTTGTGACCGCCGTTGATGCGGGCTCATTTTCGGCCGCCGCACGGCGCTTGCATAAAAGCCAGTCCACGATCAGTGCGGCCATCGCCAATCTGGAAGCCGATCTGGGGCTGACGCTGTTTGATCGATCCGGTCACCAGCCGGTGCTCACGCTGGCAGGCAGAAAAGTACTTTCCCACGTACAGGCGATCTTATCCGCCAGCGAAGAACTGGATGGGCTGGCGATCCGTCTGGCAGACCATATCGAACCCCGCCTGACGTTTGTGCTGTCCGATATCTGGCAAGCGCCCCACTACGAACCCGTGCTTCAGCGTTTCGCCCATCACTTTCCCGATATTGAATTTGAATGCCTGATTGCGGAAGGTGATGACGTGATCGATCTGCTGCAAACAAACCGTGCGCATGTCGGGCTAGTGCGCACTCAGGCGGATTACCCGACCGACATTGCCGCCGCGCGTTTGCAGGTCAAAACCGACATGGCCATCTTTGTGTCGGCAGCGCACCCGCTCGCAACGGAAAAAATCGTGACGCGCAGCCAGTTGGCGACAATCCGCCAGCTCTATCTCAATACCTATAAACGCAGCGATCGGCTGCAACCAGAAGGGATCGTCTGGTCTGCGCCGTCCTACTTGATGCTGTTGGAAATGGCGCAGCAGGGGCACGGCTGGAGCATTCTGCCACGCTGGCTGGTGGCGCAATACGACCAGCGGAAACTGGTGGAGCTGCCTGTCACGGGCTGGCCGCAGTGGATTGACGTGGACGTTGTCTGGTCCAAACCACATCCGCCCGGTCCGGCAGGGCTGTGGATGATCGACAATCTCCTTGCCCAACAAGAGACTACGCCGCCATAACGCCGTCACTGTATTGGCAACATCACATCCGTCATCACCTCTGTCACTGCGCCGTGGCTTTGGTGGTCGGCCTGTTTTTTCATTAAGCGATAAAAAGCCAATAACGGTTTCTTTATATCGCCAACGAATAACATTAAAGATGAAATGGTTATTGTTTTTAATTCCACCATTTACTTTACTTAATTAAGCCAATTAAAAGAGAAATATTTTCACGCTAAACCACACGCATTTTCCTGAGTTGCCTGTCCGCGGAAACCCGAGCCGTGCGGCGGTTTCGCTCGTCAGTCACAGAGAGAATAATGCACGACATCATTATTATTGTGATGTACCAAAGTAGTACTTCCCGACAAAAAACCATACTATTATGGTGATTACTACTTTTGTATTCGAGACATCCCTGTAGTGCTGCAGTAATACGCCTTAATAATAAGATGCTGAATCCTATAAGGTGAAAATTTACTAATTGATGCAATTGCAAGTGAGAAAAAAATGTCGAATAAACCCTTCTATTACCAAGATCCGTTTCCACTCAGTAAAGATGACACCGAATATCGCCTGTTGAGCACCGACTTTGTCTCTGTCGCGCAATTTGAAGGTCAGGACATCCTGAAGATCGATCCAGCCGCGTTGACCCTTCTGGCGCAGCAAGCCTTCCACGATGCCTCTTTCATGCTCCGCCCCGCTCACCAGCAGCAAGTTGCCGATATTCTTCACGACCCAGAAGCCAGCGAAAACGATAAATACGTTGCTCTACAATTCCTGCGCAACTCAGAAATTTCCGCCAAGGGCATTCTGCCGACCTGTCAGGATACCGGTACGGCGATCATCGTCGGTAAAAAAGGCCAGAACGTCTGGACTGGCGGTAATGATGCCGAAGCGCTGTCCAAAGGTGTGTACAACACGTTCATTGAAGACAACCTGCGCTACTCGCAGAACGCCGCGTTGGATATGTATCAAGAGGTCAACACCGGCACCAACCTGCCCGCGCAGATTGACCTCTACAGCACCGAAGGCAAAGACTATAAATTCCTGTTCGTCACCAAAGGTGGCGGTTCAGCCAACAAAACCTACCTGTATCAGGAAACCAAAGCGCTGCTGACGCCAGGTAAACTGAAAAGCTTCCTGATCGAGAAAATGCGCTCGCTGGGTACCGCGGCTTGCCCGCCGTACCACATCGCATTTGTCATTGGCGGCACCTCAGCAGAAACTACGCTGAAAACCGTTAAGCTGGCGTCAACCAAGTACTACGACGAGCTGCCGACCGAAGGCAACGAGCACGGTCAGGCATTCCGCGATGTCGCGCTGGAACAAGAGATTCTGGAAGCTGCGCGCGACCTGGGTCTGGGCGCACAGTTTGGCGGTAAATACTTTGCGCACGACGTGCGGATTATCCGCCTGCCGCGCCACGGCGCATCTTGTCCGGTCGGTATGGGCGTGTCCTGTTCCGCTGACCGTAACATCAAAGGCAAGATCAACCGCATGGGCGTCTGGCTGGAGCAGTTAGAGCAGAATCCGGGTAAATATATTCCTGAACATCTGCGTGAAACGGGTGAAGGCGATGCGGTTAAAATCGACCTGAACCGTCCGATGTCTGAGATCCTGAAGACGCTGTCACAGTATCCGGTATCCACCCGCCTTTCGCTGACCGGCACCATCATCGTGGGTCGTGACATTGCTCACGCCAAGCTGAAGGAGCGTCTGGATAACGGCGAAGGCCTGCCGCAGTACATCAAAGATCACCCGATTTACTATGCGGGCCCGGCGAAAACGCCAGAAGGCTACCCGTCCGGCTCGTTAGGCCCAACCACCGCTGGCCGTATGGATTCCTACGTTGATTTACTGCAAGCCAACGGCGGCAGCATGATCATGCTGGCGAAAGGCAACCGCAGTCAGCAGGTGACCGACGCGTGTCATAAACACGGCGGCTTTTACCTCGGCAGCATCGGCGGCCCGGCCGCGATTCTGGCGCAAAACAGCATCAAGAGCCTGACCTGCGTGGAATACCCAGAACTGGGCATGGAAGCGATCTGGAAAATCGAAGTCGAAGATTTCCCAGCCTTTATTTTGGTCGATGATAAAGGCAACGATTTCTTCCAGGTGATTCAGAGCGCCAAGTGCGTGAAATGCGGTTAAAGAAATTTTTACGTGATTAGAAGTTAGGCGATATTTCGTGTGCCAACGCCCCTATTGTCGGGGCGCTTTCAGACCGTTGACAAACCTATTTGCCGAATGAAAACGGGAGTAACGGAATAGAAGAGTAAAGCGTTTGCGCCAGGGATGGCGTAATCCGAGCTTACATGGACGTACTTGCAGCGTCTTTACGATCTATCCGTTACCCCGCTCTGCGGGCTTTGTCAGCAACCTCAACGCCCCGATTTTCGGGGCGTTTTTTATTTGATGCCTAACCGCTTTGCCAAACGGTGCAGGTTGCCGCTGTCCATTTCCAGTTCCCTTGCGCAGGATGACCAGTTGCCCTCATGGCGCGCCAGCGTTTGTTGGATGATCCGACGCTGATAGTCATCCGTTGCCTCTCGCAGGCCGCCGTTGATGAAATACGCCAGCTCAGTGTCGATAGCGCTCGATGAGCCAGTAGTCGTATGAATTGGCTGGGAGGGAAGTTCGAGATTGAAATGCTCGGGACCTAACAGCACCTCGCCCGATTCCTGCCCCGCTCTCGCCAGCACAGTCGCACGATAAATAGCGTGTTCCAGCTCACGCACATTCCCCGGCCAGTCGTACTGTTCCAATAGCGCTCCCGCGTCTGCCGTCAACGCCAAACGTGCCAGTCCCAGTTGCGCACGGCTACGTTCACAGAAGAATCCCGCCAACAGCGCCACATCCTGACGACGCTCGCGCAATGGTGGTACAGACAGCGGGAACACGCTCAGACGGTGAAACAGATCGGCACGGAAAGCCCCATCCAACACCGCCTGCCGCAGATCGCGATTAGTCGCCGCCAGCACGCGCACGTTCACTTTCAGGCTGCTGTCATCACCCACCCGCTGGAGATCGCCATACTGCAATACGCGCAGCAGCTTCGCCTGTAGCGTCAGCGACAGTTCGCCAATCTCATCCAGAAACAGCGTGCCGTTATCCGCCATTTCAAACTTGCCGGTTCGATGATGGATCGCACCGGTAAACGCGCCCTTCACATGACCAAACAGCTCGCTCTCCGCGACCGACTCCGGCAGCGCGGCACAGTTCAGGTACACCAGAGGATGACTTGCCCGGCTGGAACCGCGATGAATCGCCCGCGCCACCAGCTCTTTACCAACGCCGGTTTCCCCCATAATCAATACGTTAAGGTCGGAACCTGCGACGATATCGACCTCTTTCTTCAACCGCTGCATCGGTTCCGATAGCCCTACCATTTCCTCAACGCTTTCAGCCGCCGGACTTTCAGCACGAACCGGCGCGGGTAACTGCCGCTCAAGACGCTCCATCAGCAGCGCGTTGCTCAGCGCCGCCGCCGCCATCGCTCCTACCAGCCGCAGTTCTTCATCGCTAAAATGGTCGAACTGGCAGGGATCCATGCCGTCCACCGTCAGCGCCCCGATCAGGTTCTGATTGGCAAACAGCGGCAAGCCGACGCAGGCATGCACCTTAAGATCCTCCTGACTGGGGATCAGACCATCATAGGGATCGGGAAGCTGGCTGTCCGCCGGAAAGCGCACGACGTCGCCCGCGCGGGCAATCGCCTCCAGACGCGGATGATCGGACAGGCGAAAGCGCCGCCCCAGCACGTCCGGCGCCAGACCGTCGATCGCCAACGGACGGAACAGCTGATTCTCGTAACGCAGCAGCGCCGAGGCATCACAGCCCAGCAGTTGGCGCAGGCTGTTGATTAAGCGTTGGAAGCGATCCTGATTCGATAGCCCCATTTGCAGCTCGATGGCAATGCGGGCAAGGGCGTTAATAGAGAGTGTCATGGTGTGTCCTAATGACAGAGCCTGTGTCATTAGGACAATAGATGAGGTATGTCATTTTGACAATCGGAATTTATTAAAACTTTATAAATCAATGCATTAAAAATTGGCACACTTCCTGCAATCTCTACAGCATATTCCCGACTATGACTACTGAGGTTTCAGAACATGACAATTCACGTTAAGAACAATATCCACTGGGTTGGACAACGCGACTGGGAAGTCCGTGATTTTCACGGCACCGAATACAAAACGCTGCAAGGCAGCAGCTACAACAGCTACCTGATCCGCGAAGAGAAAACCGTGCTGATCGATACCGTCGATCACAAATTCAGCCGTGAGTTTGTGCAGAATCTGATGGCAGAAGTGGATCTGAACACGATTGACTACATCGTGATTAACCACGCCGAAGAGGATCACGCCGGGGCGCTGAGCGAACTGATGGCGCGTATTCCCAACACGCCAATTTATTGTACTTACAATGCGATCGATTCCATTACTGGGCACCACCACCACCCTGAGTGGAATTTCCACACGGTCAAAACTGGCGATACGCTGGATATCGGCAACGGCAAGCAGCTGATCTTTATCGAAACACCCATGCTGCACTGGCCGGACAGCATGATGACCTACATGACCGAGGATGCCGTGCTGTTCAGTAACGATGCGTTCGGTCAGCACTATTGCGATGAGCACCTGTTCAATGACGAAGTCGATCAAACTGAACTGTTTGAACAGTGCCAGCGCTATTTCGCCAATATTCTGACGCCGTTCAGCCGCTTGGTGACCGCCAAGATCCACGAAGTGCTGGGCTTCAACCTGCCGCTGTCGATGGTGGCGACCTCGCACGGCGTAGTATGGCGTGACGATCCGGCCCAGATCATTCACCTGTATCTGAAGTGGGCGGACAGCTATCAGGAAGATCGCATCACGCTGTTTTATGACACCATGTCCAATAACACCCGCATGATGGCCGACGCCATTGCGCAAGGCATCAACGATGTCGATCCCGGCGTAGCGGTAAAAATCTATAACGTCGCCCGTCACGACAAGAACGAAATCCTGACGCAGGTCTTCCGCTCGAAAGGCGTATTAGTCGGTTCATCCACCATGAACAACGTGATGATGCCGAAGGTCGCCGCCATGCTGGAAGAGATCACTGGCCTGCGTTTCCAAAACAAGAAAGCCTCGGCGTTCGGTAGCTACGGCTGGAACGGCGGTGCGGTAGACCGCGTTCAAACCCGTCTGATGGATGCCGGTTTTGAAACCACGCTGGCGCTGAAAACCAAGTGGCGTCCTGATGGTTCAGCGCTGGAAATTTGCCGCAATCACGGCCGCGAAATCGCCCGTCAGTGGGCACTGCATCCGCTGGATGATACGCCTGCCCGTCGCGTCATCTCGCCCGCAAAACAGACCGCCGCGGCACCGCAGAATGTGAGCGCCCCAGCCGAGAGCGCCTGCGGATGCAATGAAGTCGCTGCGCCACAGGCAACCGCACAGCCAGCGGCACAGTCAGAAAACGGTTGTATGGTGTGCAGCGTCTGCCAGTGGATCTACGATCCGGCACTCGGCGAACCGATGCAGGATGTCACCCCTGGCACCCTATGGTCGGACGTACCAGACAGCTTCCTCTGCCCGGAATGTGGGCTGGGCAAAGACGTTTTCAATCCGATTCGCTAAGGAGAGGATGATGAAAGATATCGTGATTATTGGCGCGGGCTTTGCCGCCCGCCAGCTCATCCGACAGCTGCGCAAGCTGGATGCCCACAGCCCTATCCGTCTGATTACCGCCGACAGCGGCGATGAGTACAACAAGCCGGATTTAAGCCATGTGATGAGCCTGAAACAGCACGTCGACGATCTGACCAAGATATCGGCAACCGCGTTTGCTGAAGAAAACCGCATTGCGCTGCTGGCTAATACGCGCGTCACTGCCATTGACCGCCATACGCAACAGGTCGTCTGCGGCACGGATCGTTACGATTACCACAAACTGGTGTTCGCAACGGGTGCCAGCGCGATGGTTCCGCCGATTCCGGGACGCGAATATATGCTGACGCTCAATAGTCAGCAGGAATATCGCACCCACGAAAACCGACTCTGGCAGGCCGAACGCCTACTGGTGCTAGGTGCCGGACTCATCGGGACTGAGCTGGCGATGGATTTGGGTCGCGCTGGAAAACGGGTCACGCTGGTTGACTGTGCCAGCAGCATTCTGCCCGCTTTGATGCCGCCCGAAGTCAGCGCGCGCCTACAGTTCAAGCTAACGCAGCAGGGCGTTTCGCTGTTGCTGAACACGACTCTGCAACAGTTGGAGAAAACCGAAACTGGCATACAAGCCACATTTACCGATGGTCGTTCTGCCGAGGTGGACGAAGTCCTCTCCGCTATCGGTTTACAGGCCAACACGCAGTTAGCGAAAGCAGCAGGTTTGGCGGTGCAAAAAGGCATCCAGACCAATGCGCGGTTACAGACCACCGATCCACAGATTTATGCGCTGGGCGACTGCGCGGAGATTGGCGGCAAGCTCCTGCCTTTCCTGCAGCCGATTCAGCTCAGCGCGATTACGCTGGCGAAAAACCTGCTGGGTGCCAACGAGATGCTAACGCTGCCGCCGATGCTGGTAAAAATCAAGACGCCGCTGTTTCCCTTACAGATGGCCGGCGATACCACCAGCGGTGAGCTGCACTGGCAGCAGGAATGGAACGAACAGGGGATGGTGGCTAAAGCGCTGGATAGTCAGCAGGTGCTACGCGCTTTTGTGGTCGGCGGTGAGCGGATGAAAGAGGCATTTCCGCTGCTGCGACAGCTTTCCACAGTGCCTTCAACCACGGCCTGAGACAGCAAAATAAATAATGCATTTAAAATACATATTTTCTGGTCAGCCTGCGTGCGGATTAATAGAATACGGCTATCGCTTTTAGAATTTACAGACCGAGGTAAAGATGCAAGATCTCATTTGTTATAAGAAGATGCCGCAGTGGAACAGCCAGACGCTGCCTGCCGCGTTTCAGGAAAAGCACAACACGCAGGAAGGCACCTGGGCGAAACTGACCGTGTTGAAAGGGGAAATGACCTTCTCCATGCTGACCGAAGACGGCGAGACGTTGGAGACGTTCCAGTTCTCCGAACAGAACCAGCCGCCGTTTGTTGAACCACAGGCGTGGCACCGCATCGTCTCGTTCTCTGACGATCTGGAATGTCAGCTCAGCTTTTTCTGCTCGGCGGAAGATTTCTATCATAAAAAATACGGCCTGACGCGTACCCATTCCGAAGTGATCAACGCCGTGCAGCACATCAAACCGGGCAAAACGCTGGATTTAGGCTGCGGCGGCGGGCGCAACTCGCTGTACCTGAACCTGCGCGGGTTTGACGTCACGGCCTGTGATAAGCACGAGCAAAGCATTGATTCGCTGAATAATATCATCAAGAGCGAAGCGCTGGAAAACATTCGTGCGGGCGTTTACAACATCAATCTGGCGGAAATCAAAGAACAGTACGACTTCATCCTGTCGACTGTCGTGCTGATGTTCCTGGAACGCGATCGTATTCCGCACATCATCAGCAATATGCAGGACAGCACCGTTAACGGCGGCTATAACCTGATTATCGCAGCGATGTCGACGGAAGATTGCCCGTGTCCAATGCCTTTCTCGTTCACCTTTAAAGAAAACGAGCTGAAGGACTATTACGCCGATTGGGAGATCCTCAAATACAACGAGGATATGGGTGAGCTACACAAGACCGATGCGCAGGGTAACCGCATCAAACTGCGCTTCGCCACGCTGCTGGCAAGAAAGCCGTAAGCACGGGTTAGCCGCTAAAAAATCTAACTAATTAAAAAATAAGACATAAAATACAAAAGGGCCGAGTAATCGGCCATTCTTATTTCGCTATACGCTGCGTGAATCAACTGGCTTTGCGCGCTGCCGCGATGCGGTAAGCCACCAGATCTTCAATCGTCAGTACCGGCATATCGTGCTGTTTGGCAAATGTGATTACTTCAGGCGCGTGCGCCATTGAACCATCATCGTTCGTCAGTTCACACAGAACACCAGACGGCTTCAGGCCTGCCAGCTTCATCAGATCAACCGTCGCTTCAGTATGACCACCGCGCGTTAACACGCCACCCGGTTGGGCGCGCAGCGGGAATACGTGACCAGGGCGATTCAGATCGCTCGGCTTGGCGTTATCCGCAATCGCGGCACGAATGGTGGTCAGGCGGTCGGTGGCAGAAACGCCCGTCGTCACGCCTTCGGCGGCTTCGATCGTCACGGTGAATGCCGTTTGGTAATGGCTGGAGTTCTTCTCCACCATCATCGGCAATTCCAACTGCTGGCGACGCTCTTCCGTTAGGCACAGGCACACAATGCCACTGCCGTGACGAATCGTCAGCGCCATTTGTTCAACGGTCATATTTTCAGCGGAAAAGATCATGTCACCTTCGTTTTCACGATCTTCATCATCCAACACCAGCACGCCGCGGCCATGACGCAATGCATCAAGTGCGCGTTCTACGCGTTCGGTAGGATTGCCAAATTCAGAAAGTAATGTCTGATTCATGGTAAAAAACCTCAATGTTATTATGGATTACCAGAATCAGGGCGAGCTTGAGGAGTAACCACTACTACTGGTTGCATAGTAATAGTTAACAAAAATAACGCGGGCGGGCATATAGCCCGACAGATACCGTTACTCTCTCCCATCCGGACTTTAACCGTCGGCTCCGGAATTACACCGGATCTGCTGACCCCACGCTGCGAAATCGATAATTAAATCGGAAAACACAGCGAGAGCGCTCGCGGGCTTCCAGTATGTGTACTGGTTTACCGCCGGTGGGGAATTACACCCCGCCCTGAGAATAAGCGGGTTTACTATAACGCTAATACCTCGATAGGGCAATTGATCCGCCACAGGAAATAGGGCAAAACGTATGCTGGATTACAGTAAAATTATGCTGAATATGTGCAAAGCAGATGTCAGATTTTATTTATACCCATTACACTTGCTATAGTAATAACTTACATAACCTAATCAGGAAAGCGACATGATTGACCCAAAGAAGATTGAGCAAATCGCCCGTCAAGTGCATGAATCTATGCCAAAAGGTATCCGGGAATTGGGTGATAATGTGGAGAAAAAGATTCGTCAGGTCTTGCAGGCACAGCTGACCCGATTGGATTTGGTGAACCGTGAAGAGTTCGATATTCAGACGCAGGTTCTGCTCCGCACGCGCGAGAAGATTGCTCGTCTGGAACAGCGTATGACCGAGCTGGAAGCGAAACTGTCTACGGAAGAAAAGCCCGCCGCAGCGCCGGAAAACGACCAGTCATCACAATAACTCGTCTCATCACAACAACGCGTTATCATCGCGATGCAGCGCCCTAGTCAGGGCGTTGCTCGATTCCCTACCCCGCACCAGCGACAGCCTTCAGAAACACAGGTTTCACGTCACGGAATTCAGAATAAACGACTCAGTGGGAAACCAGTTCGACCTGCTTGCGCGGCAGGAACAGCCACAGCACGGCCAGCATGATTAACGCATACAGCGATTTCCAGCCGATCATCAGCAACAGCGCACAGCAAAGCATTCCGCCTATTGCCGCCATCACGCGCGCCCGCCCTTTCAGCAAACGCCATCCTGCCAGCATACACAACAGATAAATCAGCACAAAAATGCCGTTCGCGTACACAATCAGCATATCCAGCGGCAACCTAAGCCAGTAAATCAACAGGCTGCACACCAGACAGCAGGCCACCACAACCGACAGCGCATTCACCGGTGCCTGCCCTGCAGAAAGCTTCGCTAATGCACTTCCTTTCGATGCCTGCGACCAGACTAAACGGGCGAAACCCTGCGTGTAGATATTCACGCTGGCAAAGCAGGCCAGATACCCAACAAAGCAGGCAATCCACAGCGCGTGTTCGCCAAATAGCTGCACGACGATACCCGGCAATGAGGCCGTTGCGGCAATCCCTTCACCGTAGGCCTTAAAATGCAGCACGGCCACCGTACATCCCCAATAAACCGCGCCAGCAACCAGCATACCGATCAGTAAAGCCCGTGGAAAATCACGCTCCGGCACCCGAAACTCCGTCGCCATATGGGCAAAAGCCTCAAGGCCAACGAAGCACCAGAACATCACAGCCAGCGCGCCGAAAGTGTTAGACCATGACAATTCACTCACCGACGGCCAGGGAATATGCGCAGGCGTGATATCGCCCTGCCACCAGATTGCGGCGACCAGCCCCACCACTAGCATTGCAATGACGATCTGAATGTTGGCGCTGGATCCCGCACTGCGCAGGCCAAGCAGCCAGATACCACCGAGCGTCAGCAGCTGTACGCAGAGTAGCCCCAGATCGCTCCAGCCAAACGCCGCCTGCCAGAATCCGGCGGCAATCTGCAAAGCAGCAGGCAGGCCCAGCGGAATAACGGACAGGAATAGCCAGCCAGTCACCCGTGCCATACGCGGCCCAAAAGCGAGGTTAACAAAGTGCGCGGCCCCACCCGCATTAGGAAAATGTTGCCCCAGCGCGGCAAAGCCAATGGCGATAGGAAAAACAAGCAGGATCAAGATCGGCCACGCCCATAGGCTGTCTTGCTGTGCTAGCTGTGCGGCCAGCGCGGGAACGGCAAACACCCCAGTCCCCAGCAGAGAAGTAGACAGCAACCCCACGCCCTGAATCAGCCCAAGCTCTTGTTTTAATCCTTTTGCTTCACTCACTACGTTTCACCTTTTCTTGCTTTTTTACACCACAGCACTACCGGATCGAAGAATAAAAAAAGCCTCCACTAACGGAGGCTTCTCTCACCCACTGCATTCGCAAACGTTATATCAGGTGTTGGCTTTCAGCACATCGCGAATGCGGGCTTTGTAGGATTCAACTTTCTGCGGCGTCATCATACGACGTTCGTCATCCTGCACCACACCGCCAACATCATCAGCAATACGCTGTGCAGACTGTAACATCAGTTTAAAGTTTTGGCTGGCATCGCCATAAGACGGCACCATCATGAAAATGGACACGCCGGGCGTCGAGAACTCGGACATGGCATCGACATTAAACGAACCGGGTTTAACCATATTCGCCAGGCTGAACAACACTGGGCCTGCGCCAGCGGGGTTCACATGGCGATGGAAAATGTTCATTTCACCAAACTGGAAACCGGCCTGAAGCAGACTTTGCAACAGCACTTCGCCGCCAATGACACCGCCCTGATGCGCCACAACGTGCAGCACCAGAACCGCTTCTTTTGCCGCTGCAGGTTCAACTGGCTCAGCAGGCGCGGGCTGAACTTTCTCATGCAGCGAATGTGCAACAGGCTGCTGTGGAGCAGATTCCGGTGCATCATACGCAAACGGCTCACGCGGAGCGTTAATGCTCGGTTCAGAAATCGGGGTTTCTCTAGGGGTGACAACCTGCGGGTTAGTCTCACCACGTACCTGCGCACGCGGAGAATCTACCGGCGTGGCTTCATCCAGTAGAGGGTCATAAGAAGAGACGGGAGACAGATGCTCGAACGGCGATTTCGCCTCTGAACGAACGTCTTCACGTGCACTGTTATTATTAAGTGAAGGATGATCAAATGACGCGTTATCAAATGATGAGTTATCGAGTGAAGCGCTGCCAAATGAAGGTTCACTCTGCTGCGGCCGAGCGCCCTTCACGCGAACTTCGCCAACGCCTTCATACAGATCGTCAAGCGGCGTTTCATCACGCGCTTTTTTTCCACGTTTAACCGGGCGGTCACGAAAAAGGGACGAGCGCTCTTTACGGCTAGTCCACAAGCCGTGCAGTAACAGCGCTATTATAGCGATCGCGCCAACAACGATTAATATCAGACGCAAGTCCTGCATCATTGCTATCCCAATTGTTCCAAAAAAACATTGCCACCACGGCAAATACTTATACTACTAACTCTATTTGCCTGAGTGCACAAGTGCAAGCCTGCACGGTACTTTATGACAATAAAGATAGATACAACGCACTTTTTTGCTGTTTTTTCATCCAAACACGGGCTAGTCAGCATAAGATCATCCCGATATGATGCCTTAACAAACAAATGACTGAGTCTATCGGCACTATGTCTTCAGAAAAACAATCGTCTTCAGAAAAACCATTATCTTCCGAAAAATTGTCTTACGGCAATCCCCCTGACCAGGTTCGCAGCGGCATACACTATTTTCTTGCTGGATGGCGCCTGATCTCACTGCCGGGCATCCGACGTTTCGTTATTCTGCCCTTACTGATGAACATCGTACTGATGGGCGGGGCTTTCTGGTGGCTTTTTACCCAGTTGAATGACTGGATTCCGCAGATCATGAGCCACATTCCGAGCTGGCTGCAATGGCTCAGCTACCTCATTTGGCCACTTGCGGTGATCTCCATTTTGCTGGTATTCAGCTACCTATTTAGCACGATCGCCAATTTTATCGCCGCACCGTTTAACGGCTTGTTAGCCGAGCAGCTGGAAGCAAAACTAACCGGCCAAACGTTGCCGGACAGCGGCATACTTGACATCGCTAAAGACGTCCCGCGCATCATGAAACGTGAAGTCCAAAAACTGGCGTATTACCTGCCACGCGCCATTGTGCTATTTCTTCTCTATTTCATCCCCGGCATTGGGCAAACTGTCGCTCCGGTACTGTGGTTCCTGTTCAGCGCGTGGATGCTGGCGATTCAATATTGCGATTATCCTTTTGATAACCACAAAGTGGGATTTGCCACAATGCGTCAGGCATTACGCCGCCATAAAGTCGCCAATATGCAGTTTGGCGCGTTGGTCAGCCTGTTTACGCTGGTGCCTTTTTTGAATTTGGTCATCATGCCTGTTGCGGTATGCGGTGCAACGCAGCTGTGGGTAGATCGTTATCGCGATCTATCAGCAACCCTGCCGAAAAAAGCGCCATAAAAAGACCGCAAGCACTGGCTGATAACAGCCGGTGCTTTCTATTGTAATGAAAAGATATTTCTTAAGAACATAACGATATAGCAATTCTTTACTTCACTGAAAAGTGTGAACGGGTATTCTCTCTACGTTCGCAAAAATTTCATACAGTTATAAGGACAGGCTATGAGCAAGATCTACGAAGACAATTCTTTCACAATCGGCCATACGCCGCTGGTTCGCCTGAACCGTATCGGCAACGGACGCATTCTGGTTAAAGTGGAATCCCGCAACCCGAGCTTCAGCGTAAAATGCCGTATCGGCTCCAACCTGATTTGGGATGCAGAAAAACGCGGCGTTCTCAAACCAGGCATTGAGTTGGTTGAACCTACCAGCGGAAACACAGGGATTGCCCTGGCCTATGTTGCCGCAGCTCGCGGTTACAAACTCACGCTCACCATGCCGGAAACCATGAGCATCGAGCGCCGCAAGCTGCTGAAAGCGCTGGGTGCTAATCTGGTACTGACCGAAGGCGCGAAAGGCATGAAAGGTGCCATCGCCAAGGCAGAAGAGATTGTCGCCAGCGATCCGCAGCGTTATCTGCTGCTACAGCAGTTCAGCAACCCCGCTAACCCAGAAATTCACGAAAAAACCACCGGCCCTGAAATCTGGGAAGATACCGATGGTCAGGTTGATGTCTTTATCTCTGGCGTCGGTACTGGCGGTACGCTGACAGGTGTCAGCCGCTACATCAAGAACACCAAAGGCAAGGCCATCATCAGCGTGGCGGTTGAACCTACCGATTCACCCGTGATCACTCAGGCGTTGGCAGGCCAAGAGCTGAAACCGGGCCCGCACAAGATTCAAGGCATCGGCGCGGGTTTCATTCCGGGTAACCTGGATCTGAAACTGATTGACCGCGTAGAGAAAGTGACGAACGAAGAAGCGATCAGCACCGCGCGCCGTTTGATGGAAGAAGAAGGCATTCTGGCTGGTATTTCTTCCGGTGCAGCCGTTGCCGCAGCGCTGAACTTGCTCAAAGAAAAAGAATTTGAAGATAAAACTATCGTCGTTATTCTGCCTTCTTCCGGCGAACGCTACCTCAGCACAGCACTCTTTGCCGACCTGTTCACCGAGCAGGAACTGCAACAATAACCTTCCGGTCACACTCGAACAACAAGTGACCAATGTGTTAAAAAAGCACCTATTTAGGTGCTTTTTTGTGGCACAGTTCAAACTTTCTACCACATGTGGATTGCTTTTCTACATCAGGTTTAGTATTTAACCGAACAATTATTTTGATGCGTGAAATTAATATCCGGCAAGTACCACGCCTCATCACATTATGTTTTTCCTGCGCATGACCGTTTTTTTTCCTGCGCACGATAGCCCACATCGCCGTTTTGCGACTGAGGTTAAGATAATGGGTGACGGAATCCGCGGTATTTGATGGTATTTTATTCAGGAAATACGTTTGACGGTTTTCTTGTCGCATCGTGGCCTGCCCCTGTAACATAAATCAGGCGCTAACCAAACAGGCTAAAGTTCAGTGAATCAACTAAACTTTAGTTCCACAACATTAATCTAATCCATAAGTTGGGGAAAAAAGCATGTTCCAGCAAGAAGTGACTATCACCGCACCGAATGGCCTGCACACTCGTCCTGCTGCTCAGTTCGTCAAAGAAGCCAAAGGCTTCACCTCTGAAATCACAGTGACGTCTAACGGCAAGAGCGCTAGCGCTAAGAGCCTGTTCAAATTACAAACACTCGGCTTAACACAAGGAACTGTGGTTACTATCGCTGCGGAAGGCGAAGACGAACAAAAAGCGGTTGAACACCTGGTCAAGCTGATGGCTGAGCTCGAGTAAACGACGAGTTTTTTAGTGAACACCAGAATCGAGTAAGGTAGGGTTATGATTTCAGGCATATTAGTATCACCGGGTATTGCTTTTGGTAAGGCACTGTTACTGAAAGAAGATGAAATTCTCATCAACCGGAAAAAAATCTCTGCGGATCAGGTGGAGCAGGAAATTGAACGTTTTCTGACTGGCCGTTCCAAAGCATCCGTACAGTTGGAAGCTATCAAGAAGAAAGCGGGCGAGACGCTGGGCGCAGAGAAAGAAGCCATCTTCGAAGGCCACATCATGTTGCTGGAAGATGAAGAGTTCGAGCAGGAAATCATAGCCCTGATTAAAGATGAGCATGCTTCCGCCGACGCTGCTGCATTTTCCGTCATCGAAAACCAGGCTAAAGCACTGGAAGAGCTTGATGATGAATATCTGAAAGAACGCGCCGCAGATATGCGTGATATCGGGAAGCGTTTGCTACGCAACATTCTCAATATGACCATCGTCGATCTGGGCGATATTCAGGATGAAGCCATTCTGGTTGCCACAGACCTGACACCGTCAGAAACCGCGCAGTTGAATCTGGACAAAGTGCTGGGCTTCATCACCGACCTTGGTGGCCGCACGTCTCACACGTCCATTATGGCCCGTTCGCTGGAACTGCCTGCGATCGTCGGCACGACAAATGTGACCCAGCAGGTTAAAAACGGCGACTATCTGATTCTGGATGCCGTAAACAACCAGATCTATCAGAATCCGACCGCGGATAAAATTGAAGAATTAAAAGCCGTTCAGCAGCAATACCACGCTGAAAAGTATGAGCTGGCCAAGCTGAAAGATCTGCCGGCCATCACGCTGGACGGTCATCAGGTTGAAGTCTGTGCCAACATCGGTACCGTGCGTGATGTCGCCGGTGCAGAGCGTAACGGCGCAGAAGGTGTTGGCCTGTATCGTACCGAATTCCTGTTCATGGATCGTGACTCGCTGCCTACCGAAGAAGAGCAGTTCCAGGCGTATAAGGCAGTTGCCGAAGCCGTTGGCGCTCAGGCCGTTATCGTCCGTACCATGGATATCGGTGGCGACAAAGATCTGCCCTACATGAACCTGCCGAAGGAAGAGAACCCGTTCCTTGGCTGGCGTGCTATCCGTATCTGTCTGGATCGTAAAGAAATCCTGCATGCCCAGCTGCGTGCCATTCTGCGCGCATCAAAATTTGGCAAGCTGCGTATCATGTTCCCGATGATTATTTCAGTGGAAGAAGTGCGTGAGCTGAAAGCCGAATTGGAGATGCTGAAAGCACAGCTGAGAGAAGAAGGTAAAGCCTTCGACGAAAGCATTGAAGTCGGCGTGATGGTTGAAACACCTGCTGCCGCCGCCATTGCGTCACATTTAGCCAAAGAAGTTGACTTCTTTAGTATTGGGACAAATGACTTAACCCAGTATACTCTGGCAGTTGATCGCGGTAATGAGCTGATTTCTCATCTCTATAATCCGATGTCCCCCGCCGTCCTGACCCTGATTAAACAGGTTATTGACGCGTCTCATGCCGAAGGCAAATGGACAGGGATGTGTGGTGAGCTCGCCGGTGACGAACGTGCTACACTACTGTTATTGGGAATGGGTCTGGACGAATTCAGCATGAGTGCGATCTCTATCCCGAGCATCAAGAAAATCATCCGTAATGCGAATTACGAAGATGCGAAGGCGCTGGCGGAGCAAGCACTCGCTCAACCGACAGCACAAGAGTTAAGCAATCTGGTGAGCCGCTTTATTAAAGAAAAAACGCTCTGCTGATTCTGCTTTACCTAATAGGTTTCAAGGTGGCAATCAGCACCCCGACAGGTGATAGATTCGCAGTCGGGGTAGCGAAGAAAACCAATGCCACACCAACTTGAAAGATTAGGGTATACGCTGGCCCAATATTAATGCTTAGGAGAGAATCATGGGTTTGTTCGATAAATTGAAGTCTCTGGTTTCTGACGACAAAAAAGACACTGGCAGCATCGAAATCATTGCCCCGCTGTCCGGTGAAATCGTCAATATTGAAGACGTTCCTGATGTCGTATTTGCAGAGAAAATCGTCGGTGACGGTATTGCCATCAAGCCAACTGGCAACAAGATTGTCGCACCGGTAGACGGCACCATCGGTAAGATTTTTGAAACCAACCATGCGTTTTCCATCGAGTCTGACAGCGGCATTGAGCTGTTTGTGCACTTTGGTATTGATACCGTTGAATTGAAAGGCGAAGGCTTCAAGCGCATCGCCGAAGAAGGCCAGCGCGTGAAGAAAGGCGATCTCATTATCGAGTTTGACCTGGCTCTGCTGGAAGAAAAAGCGAAGTCTACTCTGACACCAGTGGTCATTTCCAACATGGATGAAATCAAGGAATTGACCAAACTGAGTGGTACGGTTGTTGTCGGTGAAACGCCGGTTATCCGTATCAAAAAGTAAGCCGCCTTCTACGGATGGTTTACTACGTTTGCACGAAACGGCACCCGGATGGTGCCGTTTTCGTTTCAGGCTTTCCAGCGCGGCACGCACAGGCGAATCACTAACCCGCACTGCTCACCATTATCCGCCTCACTATGCCCACCGTGCGCCAGCACGACTTTACGAGTAATCGCCAGCCCCAGCCCAGAGCCTTTGCCAGACAGCGGCGAATCAACACGAATGAAAGGATCGAAGATGCTGGAGAGCTTACTTTTCTCCACGCCGGGGCCCTGATCGGCAACCTGAATCGTCCACTCATGCTCATTGCCAATGAGCGATACGGAAACCTGCTGCGTGGGAGCAGAAAAACGTAGCGCGTTGCGCATCACATTATCGACCGCCCTGCGCATCAGCTCCGCGTTGCCTTTAATCGTGTAGTCTTCGTCTTCATCCGCCGCCAGCAAGATTTCAACATCGGTGACCTGCGCTTCATAGCGAGTATCGTTGACCACGGCCGTCACCAGCCCCAGCAAATCGAAATAGGCTTCCTCAATGCCGGAATGCTCCGTGCGCGATAGCGTCAACAGTTCGCCAATCATCTTATCCATCAGCAAGGCTTCACGCTCAATACGCTGCAAGGAACTCTCTATATTGTCGGGGTTCTGTCTTATCAACCCGATAGCGAGCTGCAAACGCGCCAGGGGTGAGCGCAGCTCATGCGAGACATCATGGAGCAGCTGTTCACGCGCGCTGGCCAGACTATCCAGCCGTTCGACCATCGAATCGAAATCCCGCGCGACATCGCTGATTTCATCATGACGTTTATGCATCACAGGCAGCAGCCGCACATTGAGATCGCCCTGTGCAACCTGATCAAACCCAGCGCGGATCTGACTTAGCGGACGTGCCAAACTCCATGCCAATACCGAGCTGAACAACAGACCACCAAACCCCGCAATGATCACAAACGGCACGGGCACGTTGAGAAACTCAATCGGGCGAGGAGGACGGAATTCGCTGCGTAGTAGCTCGGCGTCATAACGAATCTGATACCACTTCCCGGCAGGGCCGTTGACCTGCTTGATAATATGCGTGGCACGCTGCGCGCCACGTTTATCCGGCGCAAAAGCCTCATCGAGCAACGTATTCTGCGAGCCGGAGACGAGCTCTTGTTCCGACATCGGCAACGGCGATTCCGTGACGGAAATGTATTGCTGCTCTTGCTGCGGCAGCAGCGACATCACATCGTTCAATTCGCCCAAGCCGCCATGTTGCAGCGCCGCAGCCACCATCTCCGTTTGCATCGTCGCGATGCGCGACACCACGATTTCTTCCAGCGGCTTATGGCGCTCGCCGTAAAAAGAAAAAGCCAGCCACAGTAGCTGGGACATGACGAGAAACGTCAGCCAGAACCCGAGCAGTATCTTCCAGAAAAGTCGTCCACGAATCATCATCAGCGAATCCGGTATCCCACGCTGCGCACGGTTTCAATCGTCATCGTGTTGCCCAGCAAGGCACCGAGCTTCTGACGAATATTGCTGATGTGCACATCCACGCTGCGGTCATACGCTTCACGGCGACGCCCCAGGCATTTTTCGGACAGCTCATCTTTTGACACCACCCGTTCAGGGGAACGTAACAGCAGTTCCAGCAAATTAAACTCAGACGCCGTCAGGTCAAACGGCTTCCCACGCCATTCGCTGATGCGCGTTGCGGGGTTCAATACCAGATCGCCGCTGGCAGCCAGGCTCTCGTCGCGCTTTGTGCTCGGCTGCTCGTCATAGCGGCGTAGCACCGCCCGCAGTCTTGCCACCAGCTCACGCGGATAGCACGGTTTAGGCATATAATCATCTGCGCCCATTTCCAGACCGATGACTCTGTCGATGTTGTCGCCTCTCGCTGTCAGCATAATGACAGGCAACTGCTGGGTTTTTCTGATCTGGCGCAGCACGTCAATCCCGCTCATATCGGGCAGCATGACATCCAGAATCATCGCGGTGTAATCCCCCGATATCGCGCCATCAACGCCCTCTTTGCCCGTCAGCACCCGCGAGGTCGAAAACCCTTCCGCATTCAGGTACTCACTGAGCATATCGCCCAGCTCTACGTCGTCATCGACCAGTAAAATATTCATATCCTGTCCTCATTAATCGGGTATACCCTACGTATTCGATCTGCGGGAAGGAAACGCACAGGCAGCTTGAAGTATGATAGGTATAGATGGTGTATTCTCAGGCCTGGCGTGAATATTCGCAGCCAGATTTACTTAATCCTTACCATTTCTTTCAGCAAAGATTACCGCTACCTTTACGGACTCGGGGTAAATTACTCACCTACGTTATTTATTCCCGTTGATACCCTAAATAATTCGAGTTCCAGGCAGGCGGCAAGCGAGGGAATCCCGATGAGCTTACTCAGGTAAGTGATTCGGGTGATTGAGCGCAGCCAACGCACCTGCAACTTGAAGTATGACGGATACAGATGCATTCATTAAGGACGACTCCCCCTGATGCAATCACGATTTTTTACACGACGCCGCACGACGATCGCACTTGGCCTTATCGCTGCTGCTGTACTTCTTCATCTGTTTTTCAACAAGCCATCACCCGCGCCCAATGCGCTTACCACCGCCGCCGAGATTGCGGATCTCGAACAAACGGTGCTTGCTGACGGCAAAATTGAGGCGCAGAAGCAGGTCAGCGTCGGTGCACAGGCCTCGGGGCAAATCAAAGCGCTGCACGTCGAACTTGGCGATAAGGTGAAAAAGGGACAATTGATCGCCGAGATTGATGACCTCACCCAGCAGGACACGCTAAAAAACGGTGAAGCCGCGTTAAAAAACATTCAGGCGCAGCGAGCGGCCAAACTGGCGGAATTGCGTAATAACGAATTAAGCTGGCAGCGTCAGCAAATGTTGATGAAACGTGGCGTTGGCGCACAGGCTGATTACGATAGTGCAAAAGCGACGCTAGATGCCACCAAAGCCAACATCGACGCGCTGGACGCCCAAATCATTCAGGCACAGATTACCGTCAACACCGCCAAGGTTAATCTGGGATACACCCAAATTCGTTCACCGATGGATGGCACCGTGGTCGCCATTCCAGTTGAAGCTGGGCAGACGGTCAACGCGATTCAGACGACGCCGACCATCGCCAAAGTCGCCAATCTGGACACCATGACCATCAAGGTGAAAATCTCAGAAGCCGACGTCGTCAAGGTGAAAACCGGCATGCCCGTGTGGTTCAGTATCCTGGGCGAGCCGAATAACCGTTACGAAGCCACGCTGAGCTCGATTGAGCCAGCGCCAGACTCCATCAACACGGATTCGACCACAACCTCATCCAGTTCGAGCAGCAGTTCCAGTTCATCATCCAGCACCGCGATCTATTACAACGGTCTGTTCGATGTGAAAAACCCTGACGGCGTATTGCGCATTTCCATGACGGCACAGGTGTATATTCTGCTGTCTTCAGTGAAAAACGCCATTGTCGTTCCAGCGACGGCGTTAACCTCGCGCGATGGCATGTGGTACGTACAGGTCGTGAATGCGAACAAGAAGGTTGAATCGCGTCTGGTGACGCTCGGCCTCAATGATAACGTGCGCACCCAGATTCGTTCGGGGCTCAGCGTGGGGGAACAGGTCGTTGTCAGCCCATCATCCGGCGATGTCGCGTCTACGCATCCCGGCCCACCGAGGGGGATGTAACGCATGTCCACATCTTTACTTAAGCTAACTGGTATTACCCGCCGCTTTTCCAACGGCGAACAGGACGTCACCGTCCTCAAAGACATCAACCTGACCATCAATCAGGGAGAGATGGTGGCGATTGTCGGGGCGTCCGGGTCGGGAAAATCCACACTGATGAACATTCTCGGCTGTCTGGATAAACCGTCTGCCGGTGATTATCAGGTGGCAGGACGCGCCGTTGGCGAACTGGATAACGACCAGCTTGCGGAACTGCGCCGCGAGCATTTCGGCTTTATTTTCCAGCGCTATCACCTGCTCGGCGACCTCAGCGCGCTGGGTAATGTTGAAGTGCCCGCCATTTATGCCGGAAAAAGTCGGCTGGCGCGCCGTCAACGGGCGGCAGAGCTACTCACCAGGCTAGGACTGGAAAGTCGTCTCCACTATCGGCCCAGCCAGCTTTCCGGCGGCCAGCAGCAGCGCGTGAGTATCGCGCGGGCGCTGATGAACGGCGGCGGCATTATTCTGGCGGATGAACCCACCGGTGCGCTCGACACCCACAGCGGCAACGAGGTTCTGAGCATACTTCGCGATCTGCACAGACAGGGCAATACGGTCGTGATCGTTACCCACGACATGACGATTGCCGAACACGCGCAGCGCATCATCGAACTGCGCGATGGCGAAGTGATTGCCGACCGACAAACGCGCCCCGAAGAGGCCGCCGTACCGTCACCAGAAGCTACCAGCTCTCCGGCGACGTCCGCTCTGAATCAGTTCAAAGATCGCTTTATCGACGCGTTTAAAATGGCGCTGCTGGCGATGAACGCCCAGCGAATGCGCACCTTTCTGACGATGCTCGGCATCATCATCGGCATTGCATCTGTCGTCTCGGTCGTCGCGCTGGGAAAAGGCTCACAGGAACAGGTGCTGGCCGACATCAACTCGATGGGCACCAGCACGCTGGAAATCTTCCCCGGTAAAGGCTTCGGCGACATAGATGCCAGCGCCATCCAGACGTTACGCGCCAGCGATATTCAGCCGCTGACGCAGCAGCCTTACGTGCATAGCGTGACGCCGTCCGTCTCCACCAGCGTAACGATGCGCTACGGCAACATTGCCGTTTCCGCCAGCATTTCCGGGGTTGGCGAGCAGTTCTTCACCGTACGTGGCTATACCTTACAACGCGGCGTGCTTTTCCCTCGCAGCAGCGTCGATGAACTGAAACAGGACGCGGTGATTGATAAAAACACGCGCGATAAGCTCTTTCCCCACGGCGAAGATCCCATTGGACAAGTGATTTTGCTAGGCTCGCTGCCCGTACGGATTATCGGCGTCGTCAGCAAGAATCAGAGCGGCTTCGGCAGCGATGAAAATCTGAACGTCTGGGTGCCGTACACCACGGTGATGAAGCGCATGGTCGGGCAATCCTACCTGAAAAGCATCACGGTGCGGGTGAAAGACAATATGGATATGAACGTCGCCGAGAAAAGCATCACCACACTGCTGACGCAGCGGCATGGTACAAAAGATTTCTTTATCATGAACACCGACAGCATCCGTCAGATGATCGAGAAAACCACCACCACGCTCACGCTGCTGGTGTCGATGATTGCTCTGATCTCGCTGCTAGTCGGCGGTATCGGCGTGATGAACATCATGCTGGTTTCCGTTACGGAGCGAACCCGAGAGATCGGCGTTCGTATGGCGGTTGGCGCACGCACCAGCGATATCATGCAGCAGTTTCTTATCGAAGCGGTGCTGGTTTGCCTGTTCGGCGGCATCATCGGCGTGGCGCTGTCGCTGGCTATTGGCGTGCTATTCGCCCAGTTCAGCAGCAATTTCGCGATGATCTATTCCAGCTCTTCGATTATTGCCGCATTCCTGTGCTCCAGCCTAATCGGCATTATCTTCGGCTTCTTCCCCGCCCGTCGTGCCGCACAGATGGAACCGATCCACGCTCTGGAGCGGGAATAGCCAACGCACATGCAACTTGAAGTATGACGAGTCACGTTAATCAAATACCCCGGTGGACAGGTAGCGATCGCCACGATCGCAGGCGATTGCCACAATCACGCTGCCGGGGTTTTCCGCTGCGATCCTCAGTGCGCCGGCCACCGCACCACCGGAACTGACACCGCAGAAGATACCTTCCTGACGCGCCAGCTGTCGTAGCGTATTCTCGGCGTCCACCTGCGTCATATCCAGAATGCGATCGACCAGATCGGCACGGAAAATTCCTGGCATATAGTCTGGCGTCCAGCGGCGAATACCGGGAATGTGGCTCCCTTCCGCAGGTTGTAATCCCACCGTACAAATTGCCGGGTTCTGCTGTTTCAGATAACGGCTGACGCCGGAAATGGTGCCGGTCGTTCCCATACTGGAGATAAAATGAGTCAGCTTTCCCGCCGTCTGCTGCCAGATTTCCGGACCAGTAGTCAGAAAGTGCGCCAGCGAATTGTCTGGGTTATTGAACTGATCGAGCGTTTTCCCTTCTCCCGCCAGCACCATCTGTTTCGCCCGATCCCGCGCCCCTTCCATTCCCAACTTGCGACTCACCAACACCAGCTCTGCGCCATACGCGCGCATCGCGGTCTGGCGTTCATAACTCATGTTGTCCGGCATCAGCAAGCGCAGCCGATAACCTTTCACCGCTGCAATCATCGCCAACGCAATACCGGTGTTCCCGCTGGTCGCCTCAATGAGCCGGTCACCGGGGGCGATGTCACCGCGATTCTCCGCCTGCTGGATCATGGAGAGCGCGGCCCGATCCTTTACCGATCCGGCGGGGTTATTTCCTTCCAGCTTCAGCCAGATTTCACTGTTTAACCCCTGCGTCAGGCGCCGCAATTTCACCAGTGGGGTATTGCCAATACAATGCTCAAGCGTTGTCACAAGTTGAGTCCTAAAAAACCTCACGCATGCGGCGCGAGTGATAGAAAAGATAAAAGATAGAAGATAAAAGTTAGTGTTTATTCATTTGCCGCTTCACACGCCACTGCAAGGCGCTTTTGATGAACAGCGTCAGTATCGCCATCACGGTTAACAGCGCCGCTGCGGTAAACGCCCCCACGCTGTTATAATCCTGATGCAGCAATTCAACCTGTAGCGGCAGCGTGTAGGTTTCACCACGAATCGAGCCCGACACCACGGATACGGCACCAAACTCGCCAATCGCTCGGGCATTGGTCAGCACTACGCCATACAGCAGCGCCCAGCGGATATTCGGGAGCGTCACCCGATAGAACACCTGCCAGCCCGACGCACCGAGCAGCACCGCAGCTTCTTCTTCCTGACTGCCCTGACTCATCATCACCGGAACCAGCTCCCTGACCATAAACGGGCAAGTCACGAATATCGTTACCAGCGCAATGCCCGGCCAGGCAAACATCAGCTGTATCCCCTGCTCATCCAGCCAGCCGCCAACCGGGCCGTTGGTGCTGTAAAAGAGCAGATACAGCAAACCCGCGACCACCGGAGAAACAGCAAAAGGAATGTCGATCAGCGTGAGCAGCAGTTGCCGCCCCGGAAACTGAAAGCGCGTAACCAGCCACGCCAGCAGCGTGCCAAACACCAGATTCACCGGTACGACGATCGCAACCACCAGCAGCGTGAGGCCAATGGCATGCAGCATGTCAGGGTCGCTCAGGTTACGCCAGACGCCCCCCAGCCCATGCGACAGCGCAGCGGCAAAAATTGACACTAAGGGGATGACCAGCATGATGAGCGATAATATCACGCCCAGCGCAATCAACGCCGCTCTCGCCCCGTTACGTTCCTGCCGAACCGGATGAGATTGACGCCGTGGCGTCACAGTCGGTCTCTCTGCCATTACACGCTCCGAGTCCGTTGACCAAAACGGCTTTGCAGCACGTTGACGGCAAACAGTATCAATAAAGACGCGGCTAATACGACGGAGGCAATCGCGCTGGCGGCAGGGAAATCGAACTCCTGCAAGCGGATAAAAATCATCAGCGAAACGACTTCCGTCTGCCAGGCAATGTTCCCCGCAATAAAGATAACCGCGCCAAACTCGCCCAGACTGCGGGCAAACGACAGCGCGGTGCCCGTTAATAATGCCGGAGTTAACTCCGGTAAAATGACGTAGCGAAAACACTGCCAGCGATTCGCCCCCAGCGTCTGCGCCGCCTCTTCATATTCCGGCCCCAGATCTTCCAACACCGGTTGAACGGTGCGCACCACAAAAGGAATGCTGGTGAACGCCATTGCAATCGTAATCCCCAGCCAGGTATAGGACACCTTTATGCCGTACTCTGCCAGCCATGCGCCGTACCAGCCGGTCGTTGAAAACAGCGCGGCCAGCGTCAGCCCCGCCACGGCGGTGGGAAGCGCAAAGGGTAAATCCATCAGCCCATCCAGCAGGGCTCGCCCGGGGAAGCGATAACGCGTCAAAATCCACGCCATTAACAGGCCGAATCCCGCATTAAATACCGTCGCCAGCCCCGCAGCCAACAGCGTTACTTTGTAGGCGGCCACCACCTGCGGGTTAGCGATCACCGCCCAGTACTGCGCCAGACTCATTTCTGAGAGCTGCATGACCAGCGCACTTAAGGGCAGCAGCAGAATCAGACAGACGAACAGCAGGCTGCTGCCCAGGCTCAGCGCGAATCCCGGCAGTACCCGTTTACCTGAACCAGAAAAGAAATTACCCGACCTCAAAAACATTACTGACGACCAGCCGCCAGCAATTTATCTAGTTCACCACCGGTATCGAAGTGGGTTTTCATCACCAGCGGCCACGCCCCAAACTGATCTTCCACTCGGAATAAGGTGGTCTCTGGGAAGCGGGACTTCAGCGTTTGCGTCAATTCAGGGTTATTCACTCGATAGTAAAAATCGGTGATGACCTTCTGTGCTTCTGGGCTATAGAGATAATTCAAATAGGCTTTTGCCGCCTGCTCAGTGCCGTTCTTCTCGACATTCTTATCGATCCACGCCACAGGGAATTCCGCCAGCACGTTGACCTTCGGAACGATCACCTCGTAGTTCTCGGCACCATACTGATTGCGGATGTTATTCACCTCGGATTCAAAACTGATCAGCACATCGCCCAACTGGCGTTCCACAAACGTGGTGGTTGCGCCACGACCGCCGGTATCAAAGACTTCGACGTTCGCCAGAAAACGCGTTATCCACGCGCGTGTTTTGGCCTCATCGCCACCGTTGGCTTTGCTAGTCGCGCCCCAGGCTGCAAGGTAGGTATAACGGGCATTGCCGGAGGTTTTCGGATTCGGGAAAATCAACTTAACGTCATCACGCACCAGATCGTTCCAGTCGTGGATTCCTTTAGGATTGCCTTTGCGAACCAGGAAAGCCATGGTGGAGTAAAACGGAGAACTGTTATTCGGTAAACGCGCCTGCCAATCAGCCGGAATCAGTTGACCACGATCGTGCAGGATCTGAACGTCCGTCACCTGATTATAGGTCACAACGTCGGCCTTCAGGCCTTGCAGAATAGCCAACGCCTGTTTAGACGAACCGGCATGCGATTGTTTGATCGTCAGCGGATCGTTAGGGTGCTGCGACAGCCACTGCTTTTCAAAGCCGGGATTGAGCGCAACAAAAAGCTCACGCGACACATCATAAGAGCTGTTCAGCAGCTCGGTAGCAGAGACAGCGCTCTGCCCGCCCAACAGCAATGACAGCGCCAGAGAACCTTTCACCAGCCAGCCTTTCACCTGTACTTGATTCATCTTATGTCCTGCCAGAGTTAGAGCCTATTCGGTAGGCCTTGTTATAGGAGCCGTTTCATAGCCGTTTTTTGCATAGCACACGCTTGTCAGCGCAAATCAGTGTAGGGGGAAGTGGTGGCTAACATATAACCTTTATATATAACATTTCGGGCTTTTTAAGCGCTAAAGGACATAACCCCGAAACGAGAAGAAAAAGCATGCTGAAAAAGCAAAGGCGCGGCCAGATAGCCCAAGGCAGAGAGGTGGAAACATTGAAAGCGGAGAGAATGGATGCCTGCACAGGCGCAGGCATCAGGAAAATGCGTCAGATCTTACAGCGACAAAAGCTGATCCAGAGAAGGCGCGAAGAAGTAGCTGCCGCTGACGGCACGCGTAAAGCGCAGCATGTCGTCACGTTTACCGTCACGATCGCCGAACATGCTCAGCAACTGCTGCTCAATGTTATGCAGACGTGCGCAGTAGGCGACAAAGTAGAGGCCGTTTTTCCCGCTCGCGGTGCCATAAGGCAGGCTCTGGCGCAGAATTTTCAGCCCCTTGCCGTCCTCCTTTAAATCCACACGGCTCAGGTGTGAGGTCTCTGGGCGTTCATCGGAAGACAGCTCTTCGTTGTCCTGCTTGGTACGCCCAATCATCTGCTCCTGCTGTTCCACGCTAAAACGCTGCAACTGCTTCAGATTGTGTTCCCAACGCTGGGTAAACACATAGCTGCCGCCTGCATCTGGCTGGCCTTCAGGGATAATCGCCACGGCGTGACGGGCATCGCCCTGCGGGTTTTCCGTGCCGTCGATAAAGCCGCTTAAATCGCGATCTTCCACCCAACGGAAACCGTGCGTTTCTTCTTCGATACGAATCGCGCTACCAAACGCTGCCAGCGCTGCCTGTGCTAGTGTGAAATTAACATCATGGCGCAGCGATTGAATGTGGATCAATACATCGCGCTGCGTAGCAGGGGCAAGCCCTTTACCCAGCGGCGTGAACGGCTTCAGCTCCGCCGCACTATGGTTACAGTCCAGATCGCGCCAGACATCGCTGCCAAACGCCAGCACCGCGCCCAATCCCGCATCGGGATACTGCTGCTGTAACTCTTGTAACGTCTGACAGAATTTTTTGCATCCCTGCCGGATAGCATCAAACTCTCCCTGAATCATCGCTTCCATAAAAATGGCAAAACGGCGGTGTTCCAATAAAATACCGCTTTGAATTGGTGTCATTTCTGCTTCCTCAAGCGTCAGTTTTTTCTTTGTTGTTATGGCTTTTACTACTGTGGTTATGGCTTTTACTACTGTGGTTATGGCTTATTACTGCGGTCATAAGAGATTGCGGCTGCCACCGCACATGCCAGACAGCGCCGCTATCATACCGGAAGCCGCCTGACTTTTACCTTGCGTAAAGACAAATTACAGCCTTTACGAGACACTCCTTTATAAAGCGGATGTGTTACGCCCCTGCGCGTGCCACACGATTTTGCTCACTTTCCAGGTTTTCAGGATATCATCGGGCGGCATCAAGCCTTCCGGGCCGCTCCACTCGCCGGAATAGACGTAGCTGATATGCGTACTCTGCGGCGCGGCACATTCCACGCTCTGCGCATCATCACCTTGCCCTAACTGGCAGGATTCAAACGCCTTACTGTAGGTATTGCTAAAAACATCCCCTATTTTTACGCCACCTGCGCTGCCAACCGCCGGATCCATGACCTCAACTTTACGCACGCTGCCCTTCGGCTGCCCGCTGATGATCATCTTCACGTCTTTGCCATCCAGCGCCTGATAAAACGCAACCAGTTGACCGTTGGACGTGCCCATTCCGCTACGCAGTTGATAACTGCCATCCAGCGCGCTCTGTAGCGCCCCTTCGGACAGCGGCGTACCGGCATTGATGCCGCCGACACCTGCATCGGTAACCTCCAGCGAGCTGCCGAACCAGTTAAACGGCGACAGGCTGGACCAGGAGAAATTAGAAAGCGTGCTGCATCCGGTCAGCAACAGCGGTAAACCCAGCACCAGCGATAAACCCAGCGGGCGAAAATTCATGGCATGTACTCCTCAAGATTGAACGGCTTTCGTCATCAGCCACCCTAGTAAGATGGGGATTGGAGTCTGCGAGCGACGAAAAGTGCCGTAAAGACGGGATAATCCTGCGGAGGATTATAGGAAGCATGTGAAAAGAAGCAAACCGGAACCGCAGGCCTCCCGAGAGCCGGAAGGCCTGCGAACAACATCAACTGCGCTGTGAGGCAAAATCCGTTAAGTCATAACGGTGCGTGAACAGATCGTCCAACTCCGTCTGGTGCGTAATCGCCACCACGGTACACGCAGGCAACGCCAGCTTGACCAGTGCCAAAAGCTGTCTGGCGGCATCATGATCCAGATTGCTGGTCGCTTCATCCAGATAAAGCGTATCGGGTTTAGCAATCAGCGCGCGGGCAAAAGCAACACGCTGCCGCTCGCCACCGGAGAACACCCGATCCCAGTTCAATTGCTCATCCAGACGATCGCGCCACGCGCCCAGCCCAACGCTATCGAGCGTCTGACGCAGCATCTCACTGTCAGCCAGCGGCGGATGCGGATAGCAGAGGATCTCTGCCAGCGTACCCTGCCCCAAATAGCTTTGCTGCGGTAACAGCAAGCTGCGACCTTCAAGCGACTGCCAGCGGCCATCGTAATACGGCCACAGGCCGCTTAACGTACGCAGTAGCGTTGATTTCCCCAGCCCGCTACGGCCAGAAAACTTACTCCAGCTACCCGCTTCACAGCTCAGATCCACCTTTTGCAGCAGTGGAGCGCCCTGCGGCGTGGTGAAAGAAAGCTGATCCAGTTGCAGACGCTCACCGACCGGAACCACTTCATCTTCAGACTGATGGCGTTTGATTTCCTGTTTGAACTGGCTCAAACGTTCCATGCTCGCGGAAAGCTCCATGAATTCCCGATACATGCGAATAAACCAGCTCAACGCGCCATGCACCTGAGCAAACGCTCCGCGGATTTGCATCAACCCACCTAGCGTCACCGTTTTGCTGAGAAAGGCCGGTAATGCAGCAAAAATAGGGACGATCAAGCTAACACGCATGTAACCCGTAGTGAAAAAACCCAGATTACGTTCCGCATTCATTGAACGCCACCAGTTAGAGACAATCGCAGAAAATTGACGCTTGAGATGGCTTTTTTCTTGCTGTTCGCCACCATATAGCGCAATTTGCTCCGCGTTATCATGCTTACGCAGCAAAGACGCACGAAAATTCGCTTCAGCACGTTGCTTCTCATAGTTAATACCGTGCAGCCGTTTACCGATCAGATGCGTAATCAAGGTGCCGAACACGGTATAAATAATGACGGCCCAGACCAGGTAACCTTTGATTACCCACTCCTCACCAAATAGCATAAAACGCTGTACTCCCGACAGTTCCCAGAGAATGATGACGAAAGATGACAACTGGGCAGTCACAACCAAAAATGACGCCACCAGACTCACCGTTTTATCAACAAATAAGCTGATATCCTCAGCGATACGTTGATCGGGGTTATCGATTTTTCCCACTATCGACATCCGATAAAACGCCCGCTTTGCCAACCAGCTATTCACTAACTCTTCCGTCATGGCACTGCGCCAGCGAATGATCAGCCAGCGAGTGAACCAGTCCTGATGCACAAATACCACGATATAAATCAGGATATAGATGCCGTACTCTTTCATGAGAGAGAGCAGCAAGCTGCTATCAAACGACCCTAGCGCATCGTAAAACGTTTTACTCCAGTCATTGAGCAATACGTTGAGATAGACGATGGTCCATCCCATACTGATGGCAGCAACAAGAAGTAACAGGGCTAATAAGCCTTGTTTTCCCCGCCAAAAAGGGCGGCAGAGATCGACAAACTGTGCCGCTATCTTTTTCACTCTTTCACCTCTTGCGGCAAGGTGATGTAAAGCACGCGGTTATCCGGGTTATACAGCTTCGCCGACATCGCCCGTACGTCTTCCAGCGTGATGCTATCCGCCAGTTTGGCTACGCTAGTCAGATAACGCGGATCGTCATAATGGCGGTAGCTCAGGAGCAGACGGCGCTGTATCGTCATGAGATCGCTCTGACGCCCTTTTTCCGCACGAATGAACTGTGCTTTCTGCTCATCCACATCCTGCTGGGTGATATTTTTCGGCAGTTCAGCAAAGGCTTTCTCGGCCAATGTCCATAGCTCCTGCGCACGTTCAGGCGCGCTGGTAAAGCTCACTTCTGTCTCAATACGCTGTCTTTTATCTTCCAGTTCGCTATCGACACGCATGCGATAAATACCTAACGCATCATCACGCAGGCTGGTTTTGAGATATTTATTCGCCAGATTACGGGCAACGCTCACCTGCACAGCGGCCTGTGGTGTCCACGCATGCGGTGTGAAGCTCCAGGCGCGGATATCGGCACGCGGTTCAATACTGATAGCCGATGTCGCTTCACGTTTACCCGGCAGAGCCAGATGTGATTTCACCTCGCCAGCAGGCTGACGCGGGATCGTCGCTAAATAGCGTTCAACCTGCGGCAAAATCTGTGCAGCAGGCATATCTGCCACCAGATAGTAGGTTACCGGGGCAAACACCGCTTTATGCCACTGTGAAAGCAGCGCTGGCGCTGAAATTTTCTTCAGTTCCGCAATTTCAGGTTGCTGCCAGGCTGGCTCACCAAAACGCAGTTTGGCAATGTCACTGGCCCGTACTCCTGAAACAGATTGATCGTCATTGGCTTTTTGACGCGCCAGACCCATCATGCTTTCTTTCATCACGTCAGGATCGATACTTGGAGCCACATTCAGCTCACGATACAGTCCCAGCAGACTTGCCAACTGCTCTGTTGGCGCACTTCCGTTCACGGTGAGTTGATCGGCTTCCTGAGCAATACCCAGCGACAGCGTCTTTTCCTTTTTCCAGTTACTGAGCGCTTCACCGCTCCATGTTGCCGGTCCGCTTTGGTTTACCAGTTGGCTTGCCAGCTGTACCTGCCACGGATTGGTCGAGGTTGACAAATATCCCGCGTCGCTCACTGCCGTCAGGTAGACTTTTTTACCCGCTTCTGGCGCACGCAGCCATACCACGCGGTCACCATTGCTCAACTGCCACTGCTCTACCTTCTGCGCGGCAAAGGTCTTCACCGCCGTACGTTTCCCACTTTGCGTTACGGCAGGCAATTCAGGGATGACTTTCTCTTTTTCTACTTGCAGCGGTGCCAGCGTCGCGGCTGCCCACTGTGCCTGCAACTTACGAATCGCATCCGGTTTAGGCAAGGTGAAAGGCGTCGCGCCCGGCACGCTAAACTGAACCAACGTATCAGGTGACGCTAACCAACGTTGCCAATGGCGGTTCACATCTTCCGCCGTGATGGTATCCAGCGCTTCCAGTGCATCTTTACCGCGCTGCTGGCTGCCGACATAAGGGCGATCCTGCTGCCAGACGATGGTCAATTGTTGAACCCAGTCTGAAAACTCACGTTTTTCAGGTGTATCGCTCATACGCTGTGCGACTTCACGAATGTCGGATGTGATCTCCGTGATGTCCTGTTCGTTTAACGGATAGCGTTTGAAGCGTTCAATTTCTTTCAGTACGGCGGAAATAGCAGCGTCATGACCACCCGGCATCACATTGGCGAAAAAGCCTAGTGCAGCCGTCGTTTTACCGATATCCGATTTACGCACCACCAGACTACTGGCGTCTTGCGGCAGTTCCGCTTGTTGTCGACGAACCTGACGTGTTACCGCAGACAGTGTGATTTGCGTCAGCAAACGATGACGGTAATCGGATTGGCCGAATGTGTCTTTGTCATTGAAACGGTAGACAAATGACACCTGGCTGCTGCCACTCTGGCTATCCTGCAAACGCGCAACGTTGAGTCTCGGTTTCAGTAACGGCTCGTAGTAATCACGGGCTGGCACAGCGACATTGGGCAACGGTGCAAAATAGCGTTGAATTTCGCGTTCTGCATCCGCAGGCGTGATATCACCAATGATCATCAAACGCATATTCGACGGGTGATACCAGCGTTGATAGAAATCCTGTAGTACGCTGGCTGGCGTGTCGTTAATCGACGCTTCCGTGCCAATCGTTGGGCGGGAAGGATAACGAGAGTCATGGCGAATCGCCTGTACGCGCTGCTGGTTCATGCGTTCCGCTACGCCCAGCTTGCCACGCCACTCTTCCATGATAATTTTGCGCTCATCATCAAGGTCGCTTTGCAGCAATTTGGCATGGCCCGTCATCTGGCTCAGCGCCTGCAAGGTCGTCCCCAGATCGCGATTCCCTTTCGGCGGGCTCATCATGTACATGGTGCGCTCGTAGTTGGTCACGGCGTTATAGCTCTGACCGCGTACCCACCCTTGCTTATGCAGTTCGGTACTTACGCCTTGAGGAAACGCCTCGCTGGCGCGGAACACCATATGCTCCACGATATGCGCCACACCAGATTCGTTGTCTTTCTCGTCAATCGAACCGACATCAACAATCAGACGAATATCAACCCGCGACTTCTGCCCTTCCAGCGGCACAAGGGTGTAACGCAGTCCATTTGCCAACGTCCCTTCTTTAAAAACCGGCAACGGACTTTTAACTTCTTCGGCCTGGCTCACAACACTTCCAGCTAACAGGCCGACAGCCGTTAGCGATAACCAGCAACATTTCTTCCAGTTCATAACAACCTTTTCGTTTTTATTTTTGCCTGTAAGGCAATTTCTGAATGCATCAATGCAAAATGCCCCGTCATTCGTCAGCATGCGACGAATGACGGGGCATAGGATTTACCAGGTGTAAGCGACGCCAAGCCAGAACTGACGGCCGGGTTTATAGATTACGGCACTACCAGAGGCAGTTTTTTTCGATGTTTCGACCACGTTATCTAAAACGTTCAGTACATCCAGCGTAATATCTAGTGTCTGAGTTTTGTATACGGGTTGTGAATAGGAGAATCGCCAATCATAGGAGATAAAGTCATCATATTCGGTTGAAATATATTCAATAGCACTTCCTGTAAAACCAGGATCGGCGTTGCATGCGGAGCTTCCTCCAGGACACTGGGTCGCAGATGATAAAGTAGTATACCCTTTATAGCCCGAAGTATAGCCTACGCTTTGCCCCCAGTTGAGACGAACCGCAGGGAAGTAAGTATCTACATTAAAGAAGGCACGCCATGGCGTATTGAAATCCATCGCATCCATATCGCCTTTATACATCAACTTACCATCAACAATAACCCGACTCTCATCGGTATCCGTATCCCCGTAGTAAGCAATAGAATTCGCTTTATTTTTCGCTATATTAGCACCCAGTTTCCAATTCACCTCGGCAAAGCTAAAACGATGGGGACTAATTGGCTCCACTTCGAGAGATAATGTATTCCCTTCCGTTCGGCCATTATTGTTCATCACACGATAGCTTTGACCGCCAGTACTTATCGTTTCTTGGCCAAATTGCTCTTTCCCCTTGCGACTAACCCACTTCGCCGTCCACACGGTACTCATAACACGCTGCGATAACCCCAGTGATAACTCATCGCTATAAGGCGTATTTAAATCAGAGACAGTGTAATTTCCCCCCGTAATTCTTGTCGGGCTAGAAGACCATGGCATAGAAGGTGAGGTGCGAGTTTGCGAGATATTCGTACCGATGCCTTCACGTAATTTATACGCCAATACATTTCCTGCATAATAGCGGTTCGCACCACCAAACAAGCGCGTTGAACGATCGCCGAAAACATCATAAGAAGCGGCGAAACGAGGAGCAAAATTCAGATTTTCCAGAAAATCGTCATAAGTAACCCGTACACCTGGAGTTACTTCAAGACGACCATAACTCATACTGTCTTGCAGATAGGCAGCATAGCTATTATAGCTAGCATGCACGGAACGAGCCGGATAGAGTGTTCGAGTACCGGCAAATTGCTCGCCGTCAATACACATTGAATCACCAGGCAAGCACACCACCCCAGGATTAATGTATTGTCCTGCATTATTACCACTAGTTACACTTGCCGAATAAACGTCGCTAAAACGACGATACTGTGTGCTGTAGAAATCGACTTCCCAGCCAAAATCGATTTGATGATTAATGCCATATAGCGCTAGCGGATTAAGTTCATAGTCCTGTTTCAGCGTAGTTGTCGTTCTCTCTGTGGCAGTCCTCCCGCTCCCACCAATGATCGCATTATTAGCCGAACTTTGCCAATCCAGTGCTTGAGAGATAAAATTTAGTCTGCGATTAAAGTAAGTCCAAGTAATAGACTCATTAGACTCATGCTCTATTTTATTCTCGTCACTCTGGTAACCAGCCAAGCTGGTCATTTTGCCCCAACTCGCGTTATGTTCCCATTCCATATTGAAGCGATAACCACCACCGGTGTTAGTAAACGCACCATTTTTCACATCTTTTTTATAGTATTTAGACTCGTGCGGAGAATACATACCCGTCATACGAACAATATCACCGTTATCCGTCAGATAAGTTCCCTTTAGCAAATAGGTTTCACTAATTCGTTCCTGATCGTCCCACAACTGCAAATACTCATGATAATAGGGAATATCTGACTGCTGGCGGTTATAGGCAAAAATAAACCCCGCTTTATCACTTAACGGTTGATTAAACGTAGCTGAGTAAAATTGTTTCTTAAACTTTGGTTGATAATATAAATTAGTCCCAGAATAAAACTCTTCGCTAATAACATCATCAATATGATACTTTGTCCAACTATCACGAGTCGTACGGTAAGAAACTTTACCAGAGGCTTTATCCAGTTTGGGGTCCATCATTTTCGCATCCACCACGCCACCGGTGAAATCACCATATTTAGCAGAGATGTTACTGTCGAAAACTTCCAATGATTCAATCAGCTCAGAGTTAATCCAGAACGATTGCGTGCCACCAGCCGGTAAATCTGTCGGGCTGTATCCATCAGGAGTTGAGCCTAATTCCCCCTTATTTGCACCGGGGTGGATATTGTTATTATTCGATAACCCATCGATCATAAAGTTATTGTTGTAAAACTTCTCACCATGAAACGAGACGTTTTCCGGCGCCAATTCACCCGGAATGTTGCTGCTACTTGCCGTATTGGAGAACTGTACATTTGGGTTATTTTTTAATAACTCCGGTATCGAACCGTTTCCAGTTGGCATCTTTTTAATCTGCTCAGCATTAATAATCTGCGTCCCCATTGACTGACTGGTTGGGGTTGAGCGGACTAAAATCGTATCTTCGCCGTTTCCTGAAGCGGAATCACCCTGCTGTTCCTCTTCGGTTTCTGCCTTGTTTTTCTGCTGATTTTCATCAACAGAGGTGTCGTTTTGCTGTGCGAGCGCAGGCGCTGATAATAATGACAAAATCATCATTAAATAGACGTTTTTATTCATTTATTCAAAATCCCCAGTGAACCTTATCATTTGAAAAATAAAATTATTTTTTTAATTACTGCATGTAACATGTATTGCTAATCATCAACCTGAATATGACCATTCAGTTTAAAAACGATGGAAACGACCTGATTCTCCACCGGTGCCTCCGTGCGATAGCGCCAGCGCGCCATGTCTTTCACCACGTCATCACCAAATACGCCGTCTGGCGTTTCAGACAGAACCTGTACGTTAGTGACCGTACCACTGCCGGTAATATCGAATTTGACGCGCACTTTTCCTTCCACACCCAGCGCTTTTGCCCGAGATGGATAATTCACGCGACGATGCAGCGCTTTGAAATTTTGACTATTGCTTTTCCCTGCACCACGCGCAGCCTGGCCGCTATCGCTTTCTCCAGCCTTAACTGTTGCTGCACTCCCCGGCATGCCAGCAGAGGCTTGCATCGGTGAAGGCGCATCACCGGTCTGGCTTGTCGCTACGGGAGACTCACTCTTTTTCTCTGTCTGCTGCTGCGTAGCCTGCTGTTGTTCTTTTGGTTTGTTCTCCGGCTTCTTTTCAGGCTGCTTTCTCTCACGTACGGGCGGCCTCTTTTCCGCAACGGGCGTGGCGGGCTTGCGCTCAATGACGGGTTGTTTAATAACCGGGTTGGGGTGTTCTGGTAACGGGGGGGAAATAGGTTGTTCTAAAGAAACGGTTTGCGTCGCCACAACAGGAGGATCGGAAGATTCTGCGGTTGGAGGTGATGAATCAGCCTGCTGTGACATTGCCGCAGCCATCATCGTTACCTGCATGCTTCCGCCTGCATTTCCCGCCATGTCTTCAATGCTTTCTTTCGGGGAATAGTGCAATAGAAAGAAAAGCGCCAGCGCCGCATGCGCGACACCAGACAAAACAAAGAATGCCAAAGAACGCCAGTTAGGCACATCGGCGGTCAGCGCTGCACTTGGATAGGGATGAGCAAGAGGACGAGAGCCCAGCAATGCGCTGCGGCCAGTGCGGTTCGCACCCAGTAAAGCCCCCTGAAGATTTTCACTACTCACTATCCAACTCCATCTCTTAAACTTCAACTTCCTGGTGTCAGTAGTGCAATCACAATCTTCCAGGCGATAAAATGTAAACAAGATCGGAACACGCAAAAACATGTCAAGACCGATCGGACAACATTAATAAATAATAATACAAATGAGAATCGTTTTACAAATGAAAACTGTTGCCCACAAAGTCTAACAAATTGCATGCGATATCATTACAAATCACAGTAACGCATTGAGGTTAAATGAAAAAAGTGCGCTAACAGAGGCGCACTTTGACTAAAAGGGGAAATTGGGGGGAGAAATGGTGCAGGGATAGGGCTTAGCATCAGCACAATAGCGATCAATATTCCCTGTCTTCAATCAGGCGTTTTCCCAGCGTGATGCAGTCAACGATCTCATAGTCGAGCTTTTCATACATGCCGATCACGGCATCGTTGTCTTCGCGCACCATCAGGTGGATTTTCGGACAGCCGCGGGCAATCAGTTTTTTCTCCAGCCGACTAATCAACGCATTCGCAATACCGCGCCCGCGAAAATCCGGGTGCACGCCAAGGTAGTATGCCGATCCGCGGTGGCCGTCGTAACCGCCCATTACCGACCCTACGATTTCGCCGTTCACCTCTGCGACCAGAAACAGATCGGGATCGTGATTGAGCTTACGTTCGATGTCCATCTCAGGATCGTTCCACGGGCGCAGCAAATCGCAGCGCTCCCAGAGGGTGATCACGGCTTCAAAGTCATCCTGCCTGAATATGCGGATTTCCATCACAGTCGCCATTTTGCAATAAGGTAAATCGTGATTATCGCGTGATTTTTATCAGACGCAATCTCAAATTGCGCGCCGCTATCAGGAATCACACAACAGGTGACCGGGGATCGATTTTATTGATGGTATACTGCCGCCTTTATTATTGTGCCCTCATCGCCAGAGAAACGAGATGCCCACTATGTCTGACGTCAATGCGGTAAAACATTTTTTGCTTAGCTTACAGGAAGATATCTGCCAGCAGCTTGCAGCGCTTGATGGCGGAGCCGATTTCGCCAAAGATGAATGGCTGCGTGCCGAAGGCGGCGGCGGGTGCAGTCGCGTGCTGTCCGGCGGGCGCATCTTTGAACGAGCTGGAGTCAACTTTTCCCACGTGACCGGCAAATCATTGCCACCTTCAGCCAGCACGCATCGCCCCGATCTGGCGGGCCGCAGTTTTCAGGCAATGGGCGTGTCGCTGGTGATTCATCCGCTTAGCCCTTACATTCCCACCAGCCATGCCAATGTGCGCTTGTTCATCGCCGAGAAACCGGGAGAAGAGCCGGTGTGGTGGTTTGGTGGCGGATTCGATCTCACTCCCTATTACGGTTTCAAAGAGGACGCGGTGCATTGGCATCAGACCGCACACGACCTGTGCCAGCCGTTCGGTGACGATGTGTACCCGCGCTATAAAAAGTGGTGCGACGATTACTTCTTCCTCAAGCACCGTAACGAAGCGCGTGGTATCGGCGGACTCTTCTTCGACGATCTCAACGAGCCAGATTTTGCTACCAGTTTCGCCTTCATCCGTGCCGTCGGTAACGGGTTCCTCGATGGCTATCTGCCCATCGTCGAACGGCGTAAAGATCTGCCGTGGGGAGAACGCGAGCGCGAATTCCAGCTCTATCGCCGTGGTCGCTATGTAGAATTCAACCTGATTTGGGATCGCGGGACGCTGTTTGGCCTGCAAAGCGGTGGACGCACCGAGTCAATTTTGATGTCCATGCCACCGCTAGCACGCTGGGAATACCAGCATCAGACTGAACCGAGTAGCCCGGAAGCCCTGCTGTATCAAGATTTTTTACCAGCTAAAGACTGGCTGGCAGAAAGTCACACGCACAACAAGGAAGCATAAGTCATGCAGATTTGGGTCGATGCCGACGCCTGTCCTAACGTCATCAAAGAAGTGCTATTTCGCGCGGCAGATCGCACGCAAACACAGGTCACACTGGTTGCCAACCAGACCATAAAAGTACCGCCGTCGCGCTTTATTCGTACGCTACGCGTCTCGGCGGGTTTTGACGTCGCCGACAACGAGATTGTGCAACGCGTTGAAGTCGGCGATCTGGTGATCACTGCGGATATTCCGCTGGCATCGGAAGTGATAGAAAACGGCGGCATCGCGTTGAATCCGCGTGGAGAGCGCTATACACCGGATACCATTCGGGAACGGCTGAACATGCGGGATTTTATGGATACCATGCGCGCCAGCGGGATACAAACCGGTGGCCCGAGCGCATTAAACCAGCGGGACCGTCAGCAGTTCGCTAATGAACTGGACAAGTGGTTGCAGCAGTCGAAAAAGCCGTAACGCTCTGCCTGATTCCCCTTCCGTAGACCACCGATCGTCAAAACATCGAGATACACGGAACGATCGTGGGGCGAGGTATCCCTACGGGAACCTCATCCCCGTGCTTTTCCTAAAAACAGGCTCAAGCAACCAACATTAACTATCTCATCCCTTCTGTTTTAGCAAAGCAGGATGGCGATATGACTTAGCGATAAACTGGCAGCAGATCGAGACTCGAGAGCACATGTATCAGCGCGGTGCCAATGCCAAATAGCAGCACCAGCGCAACCATCGCATTGCCGCCCCGCACGCGGAACAGCGGGCTACCAAAGCGGCGACGCGACGCAAGGGCCAACAACGCAGGCGTAATCACCGCCCATACGGTGGCTGCCAATCCGGCAAACCCAATCGCATAAATAAAGCCGTTCGGATAGAGCAGACCGCCGATGATTGGCGGCAGAAAGGTCACCAGCGCTGTCTTGGCTCTTCCCAGTCGGCTATCGTCAAACTTCAATAAATCCGCCAGATAATCAAACAGCCCCAGCGTTACCCCAAGAAATGAACAGGCGACGGCGAAGTTGGAAAAGACGGTGAGCAGCACGTCCAGATAGGGGCTGTTCAACACCCCACCCAACGCCTGCACCAACACATCGATATTCCCGCCCTGCTCCGCAATCCCGATAAAGTCAGGACGAGCAATGTTTCCCATTGTGCCAATCAGCCAGATGGCATACATCACCAGTGCCAGCAAACTGCCAATAAACAGACAGCGCTTGATGATCTGCGGTTCACGGCCGTAGTGCTTCACCAGACTGGGGACGTTGCCGTGAAAACCGAAAGACGCCAGGCAGAATGGCAGTGTCATCAGTACATACGGAAGATAGCTGGGTGCCGGTTCCGCCACATTCAACAACACCGTTGGCTTCACATTCCACAGCAGGCTGCCGAATGTCATGAAAAAGGTCAGTACTTTTGCCGCCAGAAAAAAAGCGGTCATGCGGCTCACTGCCGCGGTGCTCCACCACACGGTCAATGCGACAAACAGCGCAAACAGGCAGCCACCGATGCGTGCAGAGAAATCAATCGACATCTCAGCAAGCGTGTGATGGATGATTGAACCACTCGCCGAAATATAGGCGTAAGTCAGGATATAGAGGACAAAGGCAATCGATATGCCGTTAATGACATTCCAGCGCTTACCCAACAGATCTTTGGTCAGCGTATCGAAGCTGGAGCCGGTCGGATAATTAAGGTTCGCCTCCAGTATCATTAACCCCGAGTGATACATGCAAAACCAGGTAAACACCAACACGGCAAATGACCAGGAAAACCAGGCGCCCGACATCACCACCGGCAGGGAAAACATCCCAGCGCCAATAATCGTCCCTGCAATAATCATCGACCCGCCAAACAGCGAAGGAAGACGCTTTCCTGTACCGCTTTTTTCTACTGTATTTTCGTTCACTGCGCGTGTTGCCATAACCGATATTCGCTCGTTGGTTTTTTATCAAGTCCGGGGAATCGCCCCCTAAAAACGAGGCGGAATCATGGCATAAAACGAAAATTATTCCATTGATTTACCTCTTTTAGAGTGGGAAAAACATCGTGCCAGATCAAAGAGAAAAATACGCAGTGAAAAACTGTTGCGCAGCATGTTGTATAGCGAGCAAGAGCTTAAAATCAACAGGTACGCTATCAAGTGCACCTAAATAATTTTAAATACCGAAGAGATTACCGCACTAATCAGTCCATTTATAAACTTGTCATATTGAGTTTTGGCAAGACCTGCCTGCTTTAACGCGTTCAACGTCACAAGGTCAGCTTTAGCTTTCACAAGGAAAGTGAACTCATCTTTTGATATCTGTTGATTCGCTAGCTGTATTGTCCATCGCTCTAAGTCATTTTTTAATTTATCTACAAAATCCATTCCGTCTTTAATAGCAGCCTCTTTATATGAAAACCAACTATCCTGTGCATAATTTCTTATTTCCTGACCAAGCGCTCCAACGATTTCTTCAAAATTAGACATGATAATGACTCCTCTATAATCAATTAGACCGTTTTACTTTACCGCTTTCCAACTCGATCACTTGATCAAATCCATTTGATATAACCCCTTTCACCTCTGTCACAAAGGTTTTTGATAACGTGTTATTCCTTTCCCAATACACTAAAAAGCCACCTAATGAATTACTACTCGGGTTTTTGATGATTTCCCATTGCTTAGTTACTATTTCATTTTTTGGCAACCCTCTTGCGTATTCATAAGCCTTTTCCACCTGAATTTTAAGTAAAATCACCTCATGCTGATTTTCTCCAAATGGTTCTGTCGCAGCCTTATCCATTAAAGCCAATGCATCAACTTTAATTGTCACTGCTTGCTCATAGGCTCGCTGATTGAACGGCGATATGGTAGAACAAGATATGAGTAACAGACATAAAAATGAAACAAATAACACTCGAGCGTTATTCATTTTGAATATTGATGTCGACATGACAACTCCCTTCTCGCAAGAATTAATTGAAATATAATTAGCTTGAAAATAATTACCCAATGAAATAAACACACAGAAATATTAATACATTAATATCTTACTTATTTACCCCCAAGAAAAAAATGAACATAAAAAACAATAACCTTAGTAATTACATGCCCCTACACAAGAGATATCTTGGGTAAATCGAGGTACTGAAAATCGTCACAACCAATAACACTATGAAAATAAATGCCTTACAAAATAAGATATTATACTAAAAATAATTCTAGTTTCAGAATAACGGCAAGAGAAGGCATCCCGTTCAGCTTACACAAGTAAGTGATTCGGGTGAAAAATCTGCCGGGAGCAGATTTGAACGCTGCTTGCAGCGGCCCTTCAGGGCGAGGCCCACAATGGGCCGAGTATTTTAACGTAGCCAACGCACATGCAACTTGAAATATTATGAGTATATATTAAGTTAAATAAAAAAGTGCTAATAGCGTGCATTGCGTAATAGTAGCGCACATCCCTTATTGAAAAATAGTGACAGGTGAATTCAATGAAAAATATCGAACTTCCTCAATATGACGACAGTTTAATTAGGCATATCTGGCTTTCTAACGCGCTAACTCCAGTCATATCCGTATCTCTTGAACTAGGCTTGTTTGAACCACTGGCACTAAAACCATTATCTTTACACGAACTATCTACATAGTTAGGCCTTAATAGCGACGCGACCGAAGCCCTTACTGCGACACTTGGCGGAGCGAGCTTGATACAAAACAACACTGACAGCTTTTCACTGACACCTATCGGTCGAAGTTATCTGTTGCGTGATAGCCCGTTTTATTGGGGGCTACTACACATATGATCAACTGGTTTAAGGAAGTTCAACCCACCCATGACAGTTTGATAGAGATACTCAGGCAACGCAGACCAGCAACAATGGGTGATGGCGTCCCTCTCACCACGGGTTGGGAGGAAAACTCGATGAGCGCCGAGCGCGCCCAAACCATTACTTCAGCAATGCACAGCCACTCATTGGCCAGTGCGCTCGGGTTAGCGCAACAACTCACATTGCCGGAAAATTGTCAGGTTTTGGATTTGGGGGGAGGTTCTACTTGTTTCTCCATAGCATTGGCGGCAAAAAATAAATCCGTCGCCTTTACCGTTGCCGACCTTCCCATCGTATGTGATGGTGACACAGGGCTACATTAATCGTTTCAGTATGCAAAAAAACATAAAAACACACGCATTGGATATGTTTAAGCAACCGTGGCCTGTCGGATATGACGTGATATTTGCCGCCAATGTCTTTCACGATTGGGATAAGGCACAGTGCCAATTTTTACTTCAAAATGCCCGACAGTCACTTAAAAAAGGTGGTGAGATTCTGATTTACGAAATGTTAATCGACGAAAATCAGGCTGGCCCTCTTACCGCAGGATTGTTCTCTGTCACTATGTTGCATATTACTAAAGGCAAACAGTTCCGCGCCTCAGAGTTGGCAGCAATGCTAACGGAAGCTGGTTTCTCAGAGCCACAAACCCAGCCTATCTACAGTGGCTACTCACTGACGCGGGCAAAAGCATAACTAACGTTTTGGCAACGACTAAAGCACGCTACGAAAATTCTGCTGAGTTATCATCTATAGTTTCGCGTAAAAACCACAACCAATATTTATAAAAAACCCAGCCAGAAATCGGCTGGGTTTTTCTGTAACACAGAAAATGACTTACAGCGGCTGAGTTTGTGCTTCTACCACCGCCAGCGCCACCATGTTCACGATCCGGCGAACCGAGGCAATCGGTGTCAGGATATGTGCTGGTTTCGAGATCCCCATCAGTACCGGGCCGACCGTCACACCTTCTGAAGACGACACACGCAGCAGGTTATAGCTGATACGCGCAGACTCCATATTCGGCATGATCAAGATGTTAGCCGAGCCTTTCAGCGGGCTGTCCGGCATTTGCTCGCGGCGGATCGCTTCTACCAGCGCGGCGTCACCGTGCATCTCGCCGTCGATCTCCAGCTCCGGTGCCAGCTTGTTGACCAGCGCCAGCGTTGCACGCATCTTCTGCGCCGTCGGAGAATCCGAGGTGCCGAAGCTGGAGTGCGACAGCAACGCGACTTTCGGCTCGATACCGAAACGGCGTACGCTTTCTGCCGCCATCAGCGTGATTTCTGCCAGCTGTTCCGGCGTCGGATCGGCGTTAACATAGGTGTCGGCAATAAAGGTGTTGCCGCTTGGCAGCATCAGCGCGTTCATCGCGCCCGCAGCCTGTACGCCTTCACGGTAGCCGAAAACTTTCTCAACTACATCGAAATGTTCTTCATACGTGCCAATGGTGCCGCAAATCAGCGCATCCGCTTCGCCACGGTGAACCATGATGGCACCGATCAGTGTTGGGTTACCGATCACCGCACGCTGTGCTTTTTCCTGCGACACACCGCGACGCTTCATCAGCTCGAAATACTCGCTCCAGTATTCTTTAAAGCGCGGATCCGATTCGTTATTGACCACTTCGAAATCTTTACCGATGGTCAGTTGCAGCCCCAGCTTTTGCAGACGCATTTCGATAACGCTCGGACGACCAATCAGAATCGGGAACGCCAGACCCAGCGTCACCAGCTCCTGCGTGGCGTGCAGCACGCGCGCATCTTCACCTTCCGCGAATACCACGCGCTTCGGCTGCTGACGCGCCTGTGCGAAGATCGGCTTCATAAACAGGTTGGTTTTATAAACGAACTGGGTCAGTTTTTCGATGTAGGCATCGAAATCTTCGATCGGACGCGTCGCCACGCCGGAATCCATTGCCGCCTTCGCCACCGCCGGTGCGATCTTGATGATCAGGCGCGGATCGAACGGTTTCGGGATCAGGTAATCTGGGCCGAATGACAGCTCTTGGTCACCGTAGGCAGATGCCACCACTTCACTCTGCTCCGCCAGCGCCAGATCGGCAATCGCATGCACGCAAGCCAGCTTCATCTCTTCGTTAATCGTAGTCGCGCCCACATCCAGCGCACCACGGAAGATGAACGGGAAGCACAGTACGTTGTTCACCTGATTCGGGTAGTCAGAACGGCCGGTACAGATAATCGCATCTGGGCGCACTTCCTTCGCCAGCGGCGGCAGAATTTCTGGTTCCGGGTTTGCCAGCGCCATGATCAGCGGACGCGGTGCCATGGTTTTCACCATTTCCGGCGTCAGCACGCCAGGACCAGAACAGCCGAGGAAGATGTCCGCATCAGGAATGACATCTGCCAGCTTGCGAGCGCCATTATCGTCAATAGCGTAAGCGGCTTTGGTCTCTTCCATATTTTCGTCACGGCCATGGAAAATCACGCCGCGCGAATCACACACCACGATGTTGTGCTTCTGGAGACCCAGCGCCACCAGCAGGTTCAGACAGGCAATAGACGCCGCGCCAGCACCGGACACTACCAGACGCACATCAGAGATATTTTTTTCAACTACGCGCAGACCGTTCAGAACCGCAGCAGTACAGATAATCGCTGTGCCGTGCTGATCGTCATGGAAGACGGGAATCTTCATGCGCTCACGAAGTTTTTTCTCGATGTAGAAGCACTCTGGTGCCTTGATGTCTTCCAGATTGATACCGCCGAACGTCGGCTCCAGTGCAGCGATCACGTCGATCAGTTTGTCTGGATCCAGCTCGTCGACTTCGATATCGAAAACATCAATGCCGGAGAATTTTTTGAACAGAACGCCTTTGCCTTCCATCACCGGTTTACCGGCCAGTGCGCCGATATTGCCGAGGCCCAGCACGGCCGTTCCGTTAGAGATCACGGCGACCAGATTGCCGCGCGCGGTATATTTGTAGGCAGCCAGCGGATCTGCTGCAATTTCCAGACAGGGAGCCGCGACGCCGGGAGAATACGCCAGCGCCAGATCGCGCTGCGTTGCCAGCGGCTTAGTCGGGGAAACCTGAATTTTGCCGGGGATCGGATACTGGTGGAAATCAAGGGCGCTTTGCTTTAGCTGTTCATCCATCTTATGTACCTTTTCGGTTTTGTTGTGTTGTGTCTGTAGGGTCAAGAGTACCCAGTATAGTGTTTGCGTATGGCTAAACTACCGAGGATGGCAAAAACTGAGGGGGAATGCTGGTTAATATAGTTATTTTATTTGACGGTTTTTCGTTCAGTAGCCGAATACGCTGGGGAAGGAATAGTGCAGTGCGGATGCGGTTGAAATCATGCCGCGATGAAACCCTATTGCGATGAAGTAGAACGGTTATGTCTCTCGCCGACATTTCTAACAATGAAATGCTGTACCTGATTATTCATATCGTCCGCATCACCCGGAACAATAAAGTGCGCCCAAGGACCAATCCCTGATAGCCCCGCTAGGAGAGGATACAGTCCATGCGGGTAACACGGCGATGACTGAAAGTTTCATCGCATTTTGGGTTACTGGGCATGTTCAATCAGTAAGGCATTGGCTACTATCATCTTCATAAGCAAATTATGGAAAATTTTTTGTGGCAACGATTACAGATATCGCTCAAAAAGCTGGGGTGGCAGCCTCAACCGTTTCTCGCGTACTTAATAACGACCCCAGTCTGTCCATAACCAAAGAAAAGCGCCAACTCATCAAGAAAATTGCCCATGAGCTGGAATATTTATCGCCGACACAACGTAAGCAGCAGAAAAAAAGGTTAGAGAACTCGCTCGTTGTCCGCTCTCATTTCAAAATGGATAATGACAATTTATTAAATCTCGCCGTCGTCCACTTTCTTACGCCTTCAGAAGAACTCAACGACCCTTATTTCACCGCAATGCGTATTGGCATTGAAAACCGCTGCCACCATTTTAATATTTCGTTACGCAATCTATTCACCACAAATTTATCCTCCAACAGCCATACTTTATCTCAGGCGCAGGCGATCATTTGCGTAGGTCACTTTAGCGATAACGATATCGCCCTAATCTCTTCATTAAATAAAAACCTGATTTTTATCGACTCTGCCCCCCTCGATAAACAATGTGACGCCGTGCTTTTTGATCGGGAAGCGGCTGCACGCGAAGTCTTACATTACATTGTGAATAGCGGCGCTCAGCGCCCCGCATTTATAGGGAACAATGAGAGCCGGCTGCATGTATTTCAGGAGATAACGCAAAAACACGGTATCTACGACGAATCACGATGCAAGGTCAGTCAGTTATTTTGTATTGAGTCCGGCTATCAGGCGATGAATGAGTTGCTGCAACAAAAAGAGTGGCCTGATGTCGTGTTCGCGGCGACAGACATTATCGCTATTGGCGTGTACCGGGCGATTCAAGAGAAAGGTATTTCCATTCCCAGACAAATAAAAGTGATTGGGATGAATGACATCCCCACAGCACAACATCTCAATCCCAGTTTGACCACAATGCGGCTCTACCCCACTGAAATGGGCGAAGCCGCCGTCGATCTGTTTTTAGAGCTGGTGGCAGGACGCTATTATAAGAAACACGTACAGATTGGTTATGAGATGGTTTGGCGCGAAAGTTTCACACTCAACGACGCCCTTTTATAATACGTTCCCTTATCTTTCCTACCCTTACAAGTAAAGCGGCCACGCAAGGACATTACGCGGCCAGAGAGCATCAATTAGCGGTTATTTTCCACAGCTGATTCCATCCCCCATTATCATGCCATTGAATACCGGATGCCCCGTTCTCTATTGAACGGCTGTTAACATCCAAAAGCTTCCCGCTGTTCCTATTCATGATTTTATAATAGCCATCGCCCGCATCCAAAATCAGCCATTGCTGGCTAAAATGTCCGGTGTTATACATTTGGAGAATTTGCGCACCATCCTCATTGGCACTGAAATTAACATCAATGTACTTCCCGCTATTCACATTCACCAGATTGAAGTAACCATTGCCAATCGCGTTAAAATAAAAACGCTGGCTGTCCCAGTTACTGTCACTGTATTGTTCAACCCATGCGCCATCTTCGCGCGAACCGCTCACGACATTCAGTGACTTACCACTCTGTCGATTAGCGATCTTATAGCGGGTTCCGTTGATAAAATTGATTTGTGATTCGGCAAACGCGTCCAGTGCTCGGGTAAATTGCAATACATTGGTTGAAACTTGCGTCGTCGCGCCTAACGCGTAGCCATCCGGTAACACTTTTGCATTACCCGCAGGTTCCCAATAAAAAACCCCGATCCCTTTATTTCCCGGCACTGCTTTAACAAGATTAATCGTATCCCTAATCGTCCAGTAACTGTCTGTTGGGTTAGTTTCCAAACCGCCGACTTCAACGACCATGACTTCCTTACCATATCGGCTCGCCATATCATTGAGGTTGCTAGCCAGTGCGCCAGTGAGCTCCCAATAATTTTTTCCTTCCCAGTAGGGGTAGAATGAAAAACCAATCACATCGGTTTTCCCACCGTGCGTGGTGAGGAAATTGTCAAAAAACCAGCGAGCGTTTGAATTATTATTCCCATGCGCCAGATGGCTGATCACCTTAGAAGAAGGGCTGACCGCTTTAACCGCATCATAGCCCGCATTCAGTAGCTGCGTTAAATTGGCAAACCGGCTGGTACTGCCTTCTGGGAGTAAAATTCCCGGATTCATTTCGTTGCCGACCTGAACCCATTCCGGCGTCACGCCAGCGGATATCAACGCAGTCATCACCTCATGAGTGTGATTATAAACGGCCGTCGTTAATTGACTCAGATTGTAGTTCGCCCACGCAGCTGGCTTTATTTGATGACCCGGATCCGCGAAAACATCACTGTAGTGGAAATCCACCATGACGCGCATTCCCATCGCTTTAGCACGCTGTGCGGCATCCACCACGCGGGTTTTATCCGTATAGCCAAGCATCGTCCAGGTCGTATTATCTTTATGCCATAGCGCACTGGGGTCGGGATTAACGAAAATGCGTAACCGTACAGCGTTTATGCCGTGATCGCGCAGTATCTGTAATACATCGCGCGGCGTTCCTGCATCATCACGCCAGGTTACCCCTCGATCTTCCAATTGCTTTACCCAGCCAATATCCGCGCCGTAAGCAAACGGCTGCGCCGCTTTCGCCAGATTGGCTGACATAAACCCTATAAACAGCATTAACAATACAGAGATGATTCCTGAATAATTATTCTTTTTCATTCATTTCTCCTTGAGGCGATGCTCTTAAATGGTATTTATCACGTAACGTTCTGGGACAGAATAAAAGAAGACTATATTTATAAAATGAATATCGCTTAATAGAATAAGCAGCCAACATGAATATGACAGGCTGCTCAATTAACTCGCTGACTTTTGCTATTTATTCTTTGCTAATTAATCCGCTTTCCATTTTCATCAAAAAAATGCAAATGTTCACTACGGCACGTCAGCGGAATCGTTGAGTAAGGCACAATACTATTGTCCCCCGACAAATGAACCTTGAAATTATTAACACCTGAATACGCACCAAAGATATAGGTCGCATTACCCAATCTTTCAGTGACCTCACTATTGATCGACAAGCTGACGTCCCCGCCATTCGGGTCGATACTCAGGTGTTCAGGGCGAATACCCACGGTAATTTTCTGATCGGTGTGCAATCCGTGGTTAGCAAGATTAACGGAAAGTGTATTGAGCTTATTGATCAGGATACTCACGTTATTCCCTTCAACCTGTAGCACTTCGCCAGGTAGAAAGTTCATGTTCGGCGAACCGATAAAACCAGCGACAAAAAGATTTTCTGGCTTATGGTAGAGCGCCATCGGTGTCCCAACCTGCTCAATATTTCCCTTGTTTAACACCACAATTTTATCCGCCAGCGTCATCGCTTCCACTTGATCGTGCGTCACATAAACCATGGTGTTACGCATTTCCTGATGAAGTCGGGCGATCTGTAAACGCATTTCCACGCGTAATTCGGCGTCGAGGTTCGATAAGGGCTCATCGAATAAGAACACTTTAGGATCGCGCACAATTGCCCGCCCAATCGCAACGCGCTGACGCTGACCGCCAGACAGTTGTTTCGGTGTGCGGTCTAACAAGGCTTCTAGCTGGAGCGTCATCGCGGCCTTGCGCACCATTTTTTCGACTTCGGCTTTGGGGTGCCCGTTCATTCTCAGCCCAAATCCCATATTTTCAGCCACCGTCATATGTGGGTACAGCGCGTAAGACTGGAACACCATCGCAATCCCCCGTTCTGCGGGATCGAAATGGTTAACTAAACGGTTATCAATATGAATTTCGCCATCCGTGATCTCTTCCAATCCTGCGATCATTCTCAGCAACGTCGATTTACCACACCCCGACGGGCCGACGAAGACCACAAATTCGCCTGAATTAATCTCAAGATTAATACGATGGATTGTTTCAGTCTTATCGTAACGCTTCACTATATTTTTTAATAAAATATCAGCCATGTTGAACCTCAAACTTAATTTGCCATTGCGCGCGCATTACTTCACTGCGCCCGTCATACTTGCGATAAATTGCTTTTGCATGGCGAAGAAGATAAGTAAGCTAGGAAGAGTAGAGATGACTGTTCCCACCATAATAAGCCCGAAGTCTGGAGAATAGGCAGAAGCAAAGCTGGATAACACCAGATTAATCGTCTTTAATTCATTAGACTGAAGGACAATAAGCGGCCAGAGAAAAGCATTCCATGACGTCATGAAAACAATGATAAACGCAGCGGAATAGCTGGCTCGCATAATCGGTACGTAGACATACAGAAAAATTTTCCACTCCGCGACGCTTTGCACACGCGCAGCATCGATCAATTCTCTCGGAAACGTTTTCGTACATTGCCTAAAGTAGAAAATAATAAATGCGCCTGCCACCGTCGGCATGACAACGGCAAAATGCGTATCCAGTAAGCCAGCCTTACCAAACATGGTGAAAAGCGGGATCATTAATGCCGCAAACGGGATCATCATCGTCGTTAATAGCGCGACATAGACACGCTCACGATTCTTACTGGAATAAATCTCAAAGGCATAACCCGCGATAGAGCACACCACCAGCGTCGATACCGTGCTGATCAACGCAATCTTTGAGGTATTCCAAAACACTAATGCCAGATCCACCTGACTCGTCAGATTGGTAAAGTTGACCAATAGCTGATCGCCAAACGTGAATTTACCCATGTTGATTTGGCTGGTGCTATTCGTGCTCGATACCACCATCCAATAGAATGGGAAAAGCGAGAAAATGCTCATCAGCACAAGAAAAATATGCATCAGCATGCTGTTAATTTTACTTTTTCTCATATCATCCCTTCCGTGCTGCTTTAAACTGAATCAGCGCAAGTATTGCCGAAAAAACAACAATCACGTATGAAACCGTTGCCGCATAGCCAAAGTTCGGCACAAACTTGAATGACAAATTATAAATATAAAGCGATAACGTCAGCGTCGCATTGGCCGGACCACCATTCGTGATATTCATGACTTCATCAAACAGCTGTAATGTGCCAATGGTTGATGTCACACTGGTAAAAAGAATAACCGGTTTCAATAAGGGGATGGTGATGAAGAAAAACTGCTTAATTGGGCTAACGCCATCAACTCGAGCCGCCTCATAAATTGACTTATCAATATTCTGCATAGCGGAAAGATAAAATATCATGTTATATCCCGTCCAACGCCAGGTGATTGCGATAATAACTGTCACCTTGGCCCAGAAAGGATCGGATAGCCACGGAATGGGATCGTCAATGACATGAATAAACAGCAAGAATGAGTTAATGACACCATCCAGTTCAAACATACTCTTAAAGAGAATAGAGTAGGCCACCAGCGATGTCACACAAGGCAAAAAGATGGCAATTCTGAACCATTGGCGATATTTAAGCTGAGATGAATTCAGGCAAGAAGAAATCGCTAATGATAGAAAAATCATAATAGGCACCTGGATAACCAAAAAGGTTAATGTGTTCCAAAGCGCCGTTTTGAACATAGGATCGCTGAATAAACGAATGATATTTCCCAGGCCAACAAATTGTGTCACCACACCACGGCCAGACTGAAAAGAGAGCCAAAGTGATTTGAAAATAGGGTATATCGTCATTAAGGCAATCAACCCAACAGCCGTAGCGACAAAAGCCCAGCCGTTGATGTTATAAAGCCTATTCATTTTAGGTTTATACATCATTATCACACCATCGATTTCTGGAGAGAAATGCTTGAGGGCTTACCGCCCTCAAGCTCACACTCGCTACTGCATAATCTGATTTTTTAATGTGGCTTCGGCGCGTTTTAAAACGTCATCAACAGAATCGCCTTTCAGTAATGCAGGTATTTCAGCAGCAATGGCGTTATCAACTTCTTGGGTATACATGCCATAGGAGACCTGTGGAATTTCAGTCACCCATTTAGAGAAATCAGCAAACACGGGCTGACCACCAAAGAACGGATCCTTTACTGCATAAGCAGGGCCGGACGTGGCGGGAAGGAAGGTCGCAAGCGCACCGCGATCAACCAAAAGGGTTTGATACATGTTGCTATCTGCCGCAAAGGTTTTCTGCAAAAACTCAATCGCCTGTTTAGTATTTTTGCCACCTTTTAAGACATACCAGCTCGATCCTCCCTGATTGGATGCATGTACCGCTTTATCGAGGTTCAGCCGTGGGATCGGCGCAACACGCCATTTTCCTTTCTGATCTTCGGCACTTTTAATGGAACCAATCACCCATACGCCGGAAACCACACTCGCTGATTTCCCAGCGTTAAAACTCCCCACAAAACTCGACCAGCCAGAGACAGGTCGCACAATTTTCGCGTCGTTAATCGCTTTAATCGTTTTTAACGTTTCTTTCAGCGCATCGTTTTTGGTGAGATTAAGTTGTCCTTGGTTATCGAAGAACCATTCTCCACCGGACTGCATCATAATATGGGGAAGAACCACATCGTTCATATCGTAGGTTAGCATATCAACACCGGTTTTCGCTTTTACCTGCTTGCCAATCTCAATATATTTATCCCAGGTAATATTCACCATATCACTCTCTTTATATCCGGCAGCCTCCAGATAATCGAGTCGATAGAACATTCCCGCCACGCCGGAATCAAAAGGAACACCGTATACCTTATTCCCTACCGTCATCACTTTCGTTTTATAAGGTGCAAACTGGCTATAATCGATAGCATCCTGTAATGGGACAAATGAGTCAGGATAAGCTTGAAGATATTTTTGAGCATTATAATCTTCAATAAGCACAATATCAGGAAGCGAGTTTTTAACCCCTGAAGCCAACATGGTATTTAATTTCTGCTCAATATCTTCTTTACCTGAGTCGATCACTTTCAGACTAAAACTTGGATCGGCTTTTTTATATATCGACGATGCCTCATGCATTGCCGCGACATTGAAGTTAGGATCCCAGGCCCACACGGTGACTTCAGCAGCCAGGCTGTGACTCGATAAGCCCAGCGTGAGGAATGAAACTGCAAATAGGGTAGATACTTTATTCTTGATCTTCATCAGAGCAGTCCTTCTTTACTTTTTGTAAAGAGAGAATATGAGTTACTGCATAATGAAGCAACGAGTTACACCGCTTACATTCTTTCATCCGGTGATACGGGTCACACAACAGGGAGAAAAATGACTAAATATTCGATCTAAATACAAAAAATTTAGGAAAAATTTCCTTCCATAAAGCCTATGTCGGCCCATGAAAATGATTAAAATAAAAACAAAAAACATCACATACCATTGAAAATAAAACAAAAAATGAAAATACAAAAACGTTACTCAGCTCATATTAACCATAATCACACCTTCACCATGGAATTACACAAAAATGAAAGCGTTACCACACCCAATCAAGCGGCACATGGGGATACCCGTGTGCCGCAAAACAGGTCTATGCCTTGGCAAACCAGCCGCGGATGATTGCGTGCTGTAGCAGCATAATGGTCTTACCGTCTTTAATCCGGCCATCGTTCATCATCGCAACGGCTTCGCTGAACGGTAGCTCCAGCACCTCGATATCTTCATCGTCCACACCGCCGCCCTCATTATCCCGCAGCGACTCATCGTATTCAGCGGCGAAAAAGTGCACGCGTTCCGTCACGCTGCCCGGCGACATGTAGGCATAGAACAGCTTTTCCACATCGCCGATCGCATAGCCGGTTTCTTCGATTGCTTCGTTACGGATACATTCTTCGGGCGAATGGTCGTCCAGCAAACCCGCGCAGGTTTCCAGCAACATGCCGCTTTCGTTGCCGTTGACGTAGGTGGGAATACGGAATTGTCGTGTCAGAATCACCGTGCCTTTCGCCCGGTTGTACAGCAGAATCGTCGCGCCATCACCACGGTCATAAACTTCACGAACCTGGCGAACCAAACCGCCATTATTTCTTTTTAAATCAAATGTATATTTATTCAGAATATACCAATTATCAGATAGCAGCTTCTTTTCGACGATATCAATGGGAGACGACATGCAAACACCTCGATGCTCGATGACTAGGGGGAACTCATTTCATTTATAACAACAAAATTATCATATCCCCTTTTAAACCCGGTATAAACAGACTGGGAAACATGCTTGATGTATCCGGTGCACACATCTCTCCATCGTTTTTCTGCCAGAAAACGTTCTCTCTGCGTCAGCAACCTACTCATTACTATTCACTTTCATTTGACGAGAAAACAGGCAGGATAACGACATACTCTCTCTACCGAGCCATCGAATGACGGAACATCCTCGCCTCATCGCCCTATCGGATACGCTGACGCTTGCCCTTTTCGGGACGATCGTGCTGGCGTTAGGAATGGGACTTGGGCGCTTTTTGTATACGCCGATGCTGCCTGTGATGCTGGAGGAAGGTCGCTTCACCTTCGGCCAACTGTCCTATATTGCCAGCGCGAACTACGCCGGCTATTTGTTCGGTAGCCTGTTTTTCTCTTTCAGCCGTCGCGCCTCAACCGCTCAACCGGTGTTCCTGCTGTTTGCCGCCGCCGCTGCAACCGGCATTTTGCTCTTCGCGATGGCTCTGACCACCAATACGGCGCTGGTCATGATCGTTCGCTTCCTCGCCGGGATCGCCAGCGCGGCGATGATGATCTTCGGCTCTTTGACTATTTTGCACCACACAAAGCATTCTCGCGTTATCGCCTCGCTCTATGCTGGGGTTGGCGTGGGGATCGTGTTAGGTAATGAATACATCATCATCGGACGGCATTACACCCTAACCGCCGAGCCATTGTGGTGGGGTGCGGCTTTGATCGCCGTATTACTTCTGCTCGCCTTACTCATTCTTTCCCCCCATAGATCCACCGTCGCACAGCAGCCGATGGTCAATGCTGATGAACCGCCCCTGCTTGGCTGGCGACGGCTTGCGCTGCTGTACGGCCTCGCGGGCTTCGGGTACATCATCATCGCCACCTATCTGCCGTTGATGGTGACCACACTGGACATACCGCGTTTATCCCTGCATTTATGGTCGCTGGTTGGGCTGGCGGTGATTCCTGGCTGTTTTTTCTGGCTATTGGCTGCCAGCCGCTGGGGAACGTTACCCTGCCTGACGGCGAACCTGCTCATTCAGGGAGGCTGCGTCCTGCTGACGCTGTTCAGCCACTCTCCCGTGGCATTGATATTCAGCTGTATCGGCTTTGGTGCTACTTTTATGGGAACGATCTCGCTAGTGATGCCGTTAGCCAAGCGGCTACGCGCACCGCACGGTATCAACCTGCTTGGGCTGGTGACGCTCACTTACGGCATCGGTCAGATTCTTGGCCCACTGCTCACCAGCGCCCTGACGAATAGCAACGCTGTCGCGCCAGCGATCCTATACAGCGCAACAGCACTTTTCATCGCGGCAGGGCTCTGCTTCCCCTACCGTCGTTCATTACCCTAACCCCGGAGAACCCATGCCATACGTCAACATCAAAATCACCAATGAAGGCGTCACCGCTGAACAAAAACGTCAATTGATTGAGGGCGTGACCCAGTTGCTGGTCGATGTGCTAAACAAAAACCCCAAAACCACCGTGGTGGTGATTGATGAGGTCGAAACGGACAACTGGGGAATCGGCGGCGTGCCGGTGACGGAGTTGAGGAAGGTCAGCAAGTAAGAAAGCGAGTGATAAAGAGTGGAAAGGTGCCACGCTATTCTGACGTAATAATCGGTGGCACCCGTTTTATATCCCCAACATCGTATCAATCAGCAGATACATATTGAGAGAAACTACCAGCACGACAATGAGTTGCCCGATGCGCTGAACCCATTTGCCGTTGACCATCGTCCCCATCAGTTCACGATTTCCGGTGAAGGACAGCAAGGGAACCAGCGCCAGCGCAATGCCGAAGCTCAGCACGACCTGACTTAATACCAGCACCCGTGTCGGGTCCATGCCAGACAGGATTACGATAAACGACGGCAGCATCGTGACAGTGCGGCGTACCCAAAGCGGGATATGGAAACGCACGAATCCCTGCATCACCACTTGACCCGCCAGCGTACCGACGACGGTAGAGGACAGGCCAGCAGCCACCAGACTCAGACCGAAAATAACCGCAGCGGCTTTACCCAATAGCGGCTCCAGCGTGAGATAGGCTTTATCCAGATCGGCAATATCCTGATTACCACTGAAATGGAACGCCGCCGCTGCCGTCGCCATCATGGCCAGATTGACGAATCCAGCGATGGTCATCGCAATCGCGACATCGACTTTCGTTGCCGAATAACGCTCGGCACGGGTATGGCTACCTTCATGCTGCGTCAAAGAGGAGTGAAGGTAAATCACATGCGGCATAATGGTCGCCCCCAACACGCCTGCGGCCAGCAGCACGGCATCGGAGGTCGGCAGGCTAGGGATTGCCATGCCTTTGGCTAACGCGGACAACTCAGGCTGAGAGAAGACCAGTTCGACAATATACGCCGCGGCAACAAACAGCAGCAGACCGCCGATCACCATCTCCAGTGGCTTCTGCCCGCGCTGTTGCAGCATTAAAATCAGGAAGGTTGCAATAGCGGTGAGGATCGCGCCTTCCAGCAGCGACACGCCCAAGAGCAATTTGAAACCAATCGCCGCGCCGATAAATTCGGCCAGATCGGTCGCCATCGCAATAATTTCGGCCTGTACCCAATACGCCCAAACGGCCGGACGCGGAAAGCGATCGCGAATATGTTCCGCCAGATTCTTACCCGTTGCGATCCCCAATTTGGCGGACAGCAATTGGATCAGCATCGCCATCAGGTTCGCCCACACCACTACCCACAGCAGCGTATAGCCATAGGCCGCGCCGGACTGGATGTTAGTGGCAAAGTTACCCGGATCGATATAACCAATCGCCGCGATAAACGCCGGCCCCATCAGAGAAAGTTTAACCTTCCTTGATGTGCGGCTTGTTGACTCAATAGCACGGCTACCCGGCATAGTATGACCCTTCTAACACTGGTGTTATATTACTCTCACAAAAACGATAATGATTATCAAGTGCATTTAGAGTGGTAATACCAATTCTTTTGATAGCTAATGATGATGAGTCATTCAAAACCTAAAAAACATCTTTTTTATCAAACAAATCTTAACAAAATGTACACTAAATAATTCAGTATGATGGGGATATAAACAAAAAACCCCATGCGGTGAGCACGGGGTTTGGAATGAAGATACATTGCACATGATGGTGCGTAGAAAGCAAATAGCACGTAAAAGCAGAAAGAATCAGTCTTGTGCTTTTGATACCGCGACCATCGCCGGACGTAGCAAACGACCGTTCAGCGTATAGCCTTTTTGCATGACCATCATGACATGGTTCGGCTGGTGATCGGCCGAAGGTAGCATCGTCATTGCCTGATGCACTTCTGGGTTAAACGGTACGCCTACATCCCCCACAACCTCGATGCCAAACTTGCGTACAGCATCCAGCAACGATTTCAGCGTCAGTTCAACACCTTCAATCATCGCGGCCAGCGATTCGTTGGATTTGTCCGCCGTATCCAGCGCACGTTCCAGATTATCGATCACTGGCAGCATTTCGCTGGCAAATTTCTCTACCGCAAATTTATGCGCTTTCTCGACATCCATTTCCGCACGGCGGCGAATGTTATCGGCTTCAGCACGGACGCGAAGCATATTGTCACGTTCACGCTGTTGCAGTTCGCTCAACTGGGCTTCCAGCTCGGCGATGCGCGCATCACGCGGGTCAGCTACGTCTGCCGTCTCTGGCGTGGCATCCGCTTGCTGCCCTTTTGCTGCTTCCTTTTGATCCAGGACTTGCTCGTCAGGCGTTTTCTGTTCTTTACTACTCATGAAATTCTCCGCGGTTTAGCATTAATCTCGCTAGTTGCTTATTATGGGGATCAAAATCGGGGATTCAAGGGAACCAGTCATATATTGGTTCCCGCCGCTGCCGATACACCACGCTGAGGACAAAAAACAGCAATGAACACACCGCTTACAATGAACAGGCCGTTTAATTGTATTGGCATTGTCGGCCATCCGCGCCACCCAACGGCGCTAGCCACGCATGAGATGCTTTATCACTGGCTCACCGACAAAGGTTACTCGGTTCTGATCGAGCAACAGATCGCCCGCGAACTGAATCTGAAAGACGCACCGACAGCGAGCCTTGCCGACATCGGCCAGCAGGCAGATTTAGCGGTTGTTGTTGGCGGTGACGGCAACATGCTCGGCGCAGCGCGAGTGTTGTCGCGCTATGACATCAAGGTGATCGGTGTGAACCGTGGCAACCTCGGTTTTCTGACCGATCTCGATCCTGATCAAGCGCAGCAGCAGCTTTCTGACGTTCTCGACGGCCATTACTTAAGTGAACAGCGCTTCATGCTGGAAGCGCACGTTTGCCGCGCAAACCAGCAGGACAGCATCAGTACCGCCATTAACGAAGTGGTGCTGCACCCTGGGAAAGTCGCACATATGATTGAATTTGAAGTCTATATTGACGACAAATTCGCCTTTTCCCAGCGTTCAGACGGCCTGATTATCGCCACGCCTACCGGCTCAACCGCCTATTCCCTTTCCGCTGGCGGCCCGATTCTGACGCCGTCGCTGGATGCGATTGCGCTGGTGCCCATGTTCCCGCATACGCTGTCTGCCCGCCCGCTGGTCATCAACAGCAGCAGCACGATTCGGCTGAAATTTTCCTGCATTACCAATGACCTGGAAATCAGCTGCGACAGCCAGATTGCGTTACCGGTACAGGAAGGTGAAGAAGTCCTCATTCGCCGCAGCGAACATTACCTGAATCTGATTCATCCAAAAAATTACAGCTATTTCAACACACTAAGCTCAAAACTTGGTTGGTCAAAAAAATTATTCTAAAATTTTATCCAGCTACTTTACTGTATATAAAACCAGTTTATACTGTATGCAATCACATGTGATTACATACAGGGGTTTATCATGCTGGCGCAACTCACTATCAGTAACTTCGCCATCGTGCGCGAATTAGAAATCGATTTTCAGTCAGGAATGAGCGTAATCACCGGGGAAACCGGTGCGGGGAAATCGATTGCGATTGATGCCCTTGGTTTATGTCTGGGAAATCGTTCTGACGCCAGCATGGTTAGGCCGGGCGCTGCCCGCGCCGACATTTGCGCCCGCTTCGCGCTGGCAGATACCCCGACGGCACGTCAGTGGCTGGAAGAAAACCAACTGGATGACAGCAACGAGTGTCTGCTACGCCGCGTTATTAGCGCTGATGGTCGCTCACGCGGCTTTATTAACGGCACCGCCGTGCCGCTGTCTCAACTGCGTGAACTCGGCCAGCACCTGATTCAGGTGCACGGTCAGCATGCTCATCAGCTACTGCTGCGCCCCGATCATCAAAAACACCTGCTGGATGCCTATGCCGATGAGCCGAAGCTGCTGGTTGCTATGCAGCAGGTTTGGCATCAGTGGCACCAAAGCTGCCGCGCGCTGGCGCAGCTGCAACAGGCGGCCATTGAGCGCGAGGCTCGCTGGGAACTGCTGCAATACCAATTAAAAGAGCTAAACGAATTCGCCCCACAGCCCGGCGAATACGAACAGATTGACGTTGAATATAAGCGTCTGGCGAATAGCGGCCAGCTACTGACAATGAGCCAACAGGCTATGCAACTGCTGAGTGAAGATGAAGAGCAGAACATCATCAGTATGCTGCACAGCGTAAAGCATCAGCTTGGCGAACTCATCAGCATGGATGACAAACTGTCTGGCGTGCTGTCCATGCTCGAAGAAGCAGGCATTCAACTTAGCGAAGCCAGCGATGAACTGCGCCACTACAGCGAACAAATGGATCTCGATCCGATTCGTCTGTATGAACTGGAACAACGTCTGTCGCGTCAGCTCGCGATGGCACGCAAACACCATGTTGCTCCAGAAGCGCTCCCAGCGTTCCATCAGCAGCTATTGGAAGAACAGCAACAGCTAGAGCAGCAGGAAAGCGATCATGACGCGCTTAGCGCTTCCGTCGGCGAATATCATCAGCAGGCGTTGCACCTTGCAGAACAGCTGCACGTGCGCCGTCAGCACCACGCCAGCGAACTGGCACTGCTCATCACCACCAATATGCGTGAACTAGCAATGCCACACGGCCACTTCACCATTGATGTGAAATTTACGCCAGACAACCTGACGGCCACGGGTGCCGACAGTATCGAATTCCGCGTGACCACGAACCCCGGCCAGCCGCATCAGACGCTGGCAAAAGTGGCCTCGGGCGGTGAGCTATCACGTATCGCACTGATTATTCAAGTGATCACCGCACAAAAAATGGACACACCAGCGATGATCTTCGATGAGGTCGATGTGGGTATTAGCGGACCAACCGCCGCCATCGTCGGCAGAATGCTGCGCCAGCTCGGTGAATCTACGCAGGTTATGTGCGTGACGCACCTGCCGCAGGTCGCGGGCTGCGGTCACCAGCACTTCTTCGTGAGCAAACAAACGGACGGTACAGAAACGGAAACGCTGATGCAACCGTTGGATAAACGTGCTCGGCTACAAGAATTGGCACGTCTCTTGGGCGGCAGCGCCGTCACCAAAAATACGCTGGCAAATGCCAAAGAACTGCTGGCCGCCTAAAATCCACAGCCGACAAGGGCGAGAAAGGTGCATCACGGGTAAAAAAGCTCAACTTTTTTACCTTCCTGAGGTCATACAATCGCCTTGCAGGTTTCCAAGTCCTGCAAGGTCTATTATCATCGGCAACCTATGCCCTTAAGGAATGTAATCACTATGCGCTGTAAAACGCTGACTGTCGTCGCCGCGGTGGTTGTTATGCTGACTGCCGGTTGTTCCACACTGGAAAAGGTGGTCTATCGGCCGGACATCAATCAGGGAAACTATCTGGCACCGGCTGACGTTGCGAAAATTCACACCGGCATGACCAAACAACAGGTCGCTTATACGCTGGGTACTCCTATGATGCAGGATCCGTTTGGCAGCGATACCTGGTTTTACGTCTTCCGCCAGCAGCCTGGCCATGAATCGGTAAAACAGCAGACATTGACGCTGACCTTCAGCGGCAGTGGCGTGTTAACCAACATCAACAACAAACCTTCGCTGAATTAATGCTTTCGATGCCGTTCGGCTGAATCAGGATGAACACTTCTGGCAGCCAGAGGCGGCACGTTAAGACGAAGCCCACAATGGGCAAAGTACTTGAAGGAAGCCAACGCACACGCGGCTTGATGTATGACGGGTATAACAGCAGGCAAATCTGAATACTTCAGGTTTGCCTGTGTTTTTTTGTAAGGGCATTTCGATAAGGATGCTCAGGAAAACGTCATGTGCCGCTCAATAACATCGATCAGGATTTGCTCTTAGCACGCTCTGCACGCTGACGACGTAGTTCTTTCGGATCGGCAATCAGCGGACGATAAATTTCCACACGGTCACCCTCCTGCAACACATCGGCCAGCTTCGCTGCTCGGCTGTAAATACCGACTTTATTCACCTGTAAATCGATATCATGGCGCAATTCCAGCAGGCCCGATGCCACAATCGCCTGCTCAACCGTACTACCCTCTTCCAGCTTCACCGTGCGTAGATACTGGCGTTCCGGCAACGCGTAGACCACATCAACCTGCATTGCGGACACTGTAGACCTCTTTTGCTCGCTGCGTGAAAGCCTGCACCATATTTCCTGCCAGCTCCTTGAATACTTTGCCAAAAGCGAGTTCAATCAAGGCATTGGTGAATTCAAATTCCAGATGCAGTTCGACTTTACAGGCATCAGCGCTCAGCGGCGTAAAATGCCAGTCGCCACCCAACTGACGGAACGGGCCATCGACCAGTTGCATATTGATGTTCTGGTTGTGTGTCAGCGTATTACGCGTGGTAAAGGTCTTGCTGATCCCGGCTTTGGAAACGTCGACTGCGGCGGTCATCTCCCCTTCTGAGGAGGAGAGCACGCGGCTCCCCGTACAGCCCGGTAAAAACGCGGGGTAGGAAGCGACATCATTCACCAGCTTGTACATCTGTTCAGCACTGAACGGCACCAGTGCGGAACGACTTATCTTTGGCATACTCTTTTCCGTGATTCATAAAACGCGCAAAATAATAGCATTGATAGCCCGACAGACAAAAATTCTGCGAAGCTTATCGCACGATATCATTAACCACGACACGGACGCACGGCGGGGATTTCATTCCCCATGACATCCAGTATAATGACGGCACTATGACAAAGAAAAAAGCATACAAACCCGGTTCCGCCACCATTGCGCAGAACAAGCGCGCCCGTCACGAATACTTCATTGAGGAAGAATTTGAGGCAGGCCTTGCGCTGCACGGATGGGAAGTCAAATCACTGCGCGCAGGCAAAGCAAACCTCAGCGACAGCTATGTCACCTTCATGAACGGTGAAGCTTACCTGTTTGGCGCAACGATCACGCCGCTGAACGTGGCTTCATCACACGTTGTGTGCGATCCCATACGCACGCGCAAACTCCTGCTCAACAAACGCGAGCTGGATTCGCTGTTTGGCCGCGTCAGTCGCGACGGCTACACGGTCGTTGCGCTGTCCATGTATTGGAAAAATGCCTGGAGCAAAGTCAAAATCGGCGTGGCGAAAGGTAAAAAAGATCACGACAAGCGTGATGACATTAAAGAACGTGAATGGAAGTTAGACAAAGCCCGTATCATGAAGAACGCCAATCGCTAAGCCACTGGCTTAACAACGGTAAGTTCTGTATACTGGCGACAGTTTCTTGGGGCTGATTCTGGATTCGACGGGATTTGCAAAGCCCAAGGTGCATGCCGAGGGGCGGTTGGCCTCGTAAAAAGCCGCAAAAAAATAGTCGCAAACGACGAAAACTACGCTTTAGCAGCTTAATAACCTGCTTTGAGCCCTCTCTCCCTAGCCTCCGCTCTTAGGACGGGGATCAAGAGAGGTCAAACCCAAAAGAGATCGTGTGGATGCCTTGCCTGGGGTTGAAGCACTAAATCTAATCAGGCTAGTTTGTTAGTGGCGTGTCTATTCGCAGCTGGCAAGCGAATGTAAAGATAGACTAAGCATGTAGTACCGACGGTAGAGTGGTTCCGGACGGGGGTTCAAATCCCCCCAGCTCCACCACATTATGATCCGGATACGTCCGGTGAAATCCAGAAAGCCCGCACGGCACAAGCCCTGCGGGCTTTTTTGTGTCCGTCATTGTCCGACGTTATTCGCCTGAATCCAGAGATTATTGGTATACGAATTGGTATACGGTAGGATATATACCAAAAGGCGTATACCAATTGCATGTGTATACCAATGACAAAGGATTCCCTCATGGCACGGACAACCCGCCCCCTCACCCACACTGAAGTACAAAAGGCCAAAGCGACAGACAAAGATCTGACGTTGCATGACGGCAACGGGTTATTTCTCTTAGTCAAAACCAGCGGGAAAAAGCTGTGGCGGTTCCGTTACCAGAAACCAACAACCGGCCAACGCACCATGATTGGGTTTGGCGCTTACCCGGCGTTGTCGTTAGCTGATGCCCGCGCAATGAGAGACGAGAAACTCTCTTTGTTAGCCAAAGGTATCGATCCACAGGAAAAAGTGGCTAAAGAAGTCGAAGAAGCGCAAATCGCGGTAGAAAGCGTCTTCATCAATGTGGCGCGTAACTGGTTCACGTTGAAACAGACGAATGTCAGCGCCGATCACGCTAAAGACATTTGGCGTTCACTGGAAAAAGATGTGCTCCCGGCAATTGAGAATATCCCGGTACAGGAAATCAAAGCCCGCACACTGATACAGGCGTTAGAGCCGATTAAAGCCCGTGGCGCACTAGAAACCGTCAGACGCTTGGTACAGCGTATCAATGAAATCATGGTTTATGCGGTAAACACGGGGCTGATTGACGCTAACCCAGCCTCTGGCATCGGTATGGCCTTTGAACGCCCGAAAAAGCAGCATATGCCGACTATCCGACCAGAAGAACTTCCTAAGCTGATGCGCACCATCGCCATGTCTAATCTGTCCATTCCGACCCGTTGCTTATTAGAATGGCAGCTATTGACGCTAATTCGCCCGGCGGAAGCCTCCGCCACAGCATGGGCAGAGATTGATATTGAGAAAAGAACGTGGAGCATTCCGGCGGAACGAATGAAAGCCAAGCGCGATCATATCGTGCCGCTCTCCGATCAGGCACTGGAACTGCTCGACATCATGCGCCCTATCAGCGGCAACCGCGAACACGTATTTCCCAGCCGTAACGATCCTAAAAAACCCATGAACAGCCAGACCGCGAATGCCGCGTTAAAACGCATCGGCTACGGTGGAAAACTGGTGGCGCATGGTTTACGCTCAATAGCCAGCACTGCCATGAATGAAGCCGGTTTTAATCCTGATGTGATTGAAGCGGCGTTAGCGCATTGCGATAAAAATGAAGTTCGGAGAGCTTATAATCGTTCGACTTATTTAATACAAAGAGTTGAGTTAATGAGTTGGTGGGGAGATAAAGTTAATATTCCTTTTGTTAACCTAAAGATTATACCTAACAAGGATTAATTATGTATGTTTGATTCCTTCGTAACTACAAAAATCAGGCCAGTCCGCAAAGTTTTCATTATTGACGAGAACGATATAAAAACCTTTTCCGATATTTTCAACCATCTAATGATTGAAATTGATGGCGTTATAAACTTAATTTTTCCCACTAATAATAAATTATTTTCACAAAACACCAAAGAGTTTGTAAATCGTTACGACCCAGACGTCATTCTTAATTATTCCATACTGAATGACTTAGATTTATCTGAACATTTTAACACCATCACATACAATTCAAAATCCTCTAATTATAATTTAAATAAATTCGGATCACCAATATTCACCTTCACAGGAACACCTTATCTGGCGTCTAAAGACCCTACGTTAATCCCAAAAAAAGTTTTTTCACACTCAAAACTTGAACCTACTCCAGAATCATTATTTTTGGCTTTGAATTATGGAGTACTAAACAAAAAAAACCTTGTTCAATTGAAAAGGATGCCATCAATTTTTCAAGAAGTTATCGTATCCTGTGTTGATGAATTGCCTGATATTTATAAAGTTCTTTTCGATAATGATATAAAATACCATAACCTAACTAATAGTATAGGTTCTGCATATAGTAGCTCTTCTAGTATTTTTGATATCAATTACAACCCTAAAAATTTCTTTCATGAAAAAGGAAAAAAATATGCATTTATTTCAAGAAAAGAAAATTTAGATTTCATATTATATTTTTGGAATATAAGATGCATTTATAATTCATCGCAACTTGCATGGATTCCTATAGATGTTTCAGAGAAAAATAGAAAAACGATCACTAAAGACGTAACAATAGTTATTTCAAATGAAGAAGATAGAAAACACATATCAAATATCTATCCTGATAATGAACACATTGTAGCAGATAAGTATTATTTCCATGGTGGCACTGAAAGGTGGATTAACTTTGAGCACGATCAATATATTACAACAAACTCTCAAGAAAAACTACTAACCCATCCGAATGAGAAAACGTTTTCTGATATTGGATTTGGAGGCGGCTATGTATTTGAAATAAGAGGTCCATCTGAATTTCTATACCCTAAAAAATATTTTCTCGGCCATCACTTTAGTGATAAATTAATTGATCAATCAGCATTTCCTGAATACTTCACACGCCTATCTAAATTGGGGCTTTCTGTATATTTTTCACATTTCACCCCCTATCAGACGTCGGGAGTCACACAGTCTTTTAAACTACCATTATTTAAAGAATTACTGAAACATCACTTTGCACATTTTGACTTAATTATTGAAGAAACACCTAAAACATATATACTCGAACAATTAATAAATATTATTGGTGGAATAGATAATGCGTATTTATTGTGCAATGAGAAAACATTTAATCTTCTTATATCTCTGACACCACATACCAGAACCAAACAATTAATAAAAAAAGCTCTACCAGAACTTGAAAAAATATCATCCGATGATGATTTAATAGCATATCTTGGAACATTAAAAGAAAGAGGTGAAATATCATTCACACCAACTGTAGTGACAATGGAAACTATAATTAGCAAACTACAGCTCAATAAGAATGAATTTGAAAAATTCTCACCAAACCTTCAGACACTTTGTGATAAAAAAATATTTCTACGCGGGAAAAATTTCAAATGTAACCACTGCTCTGCAATTCTTTGGTTTTCTCTGGAGTCATTTCAACGAGATAATTATTGTGTAGAGTGCGGAAATTCAGTGAAAATACCTGTATTCATTGAAGGGAAAATACAAAGCGATCATTACAAACTAAATCAATTAGTAAGCCGAGCAATTGATCAAGGCCAACTATCTACTGCACTCCTAATAAATCATATTCATAAGCAAAAATATAGTCATTTTAATTACGAATCAAATTATGAAATTTTTAAAAACGGTGAATTAATATCAGACATAGACCTTTTCATAAAAATAGGAAAAAAATTAGGATTATGTGAATGCAAATCAAATAGTTCATTTACTAAAAGACAGATAGATGAACTAATCAATACTGCACAAGTTATCGGCAGTGATTTCATAATTCTATCTTGCTTACTAACTTATTCAGACGAAAAGATAATTGAAATAAAAGAATATATAACTAAAAAAAACTTATCTATCCCAGTATTCATAATTACCAAAGATGAGCTATTTAACGATCACCCACAGAGGCTATATAGCTATTTTGAAGTAAATTATCGAACAGGAAAATTTTACGAAGGTCCAATTTTATTAGGCGCGGAAGATTAAAGCCCCTAGCGCGCAATGCTATCCCCGCCACGCCTGCCCGCTTTATGTAGCGCTTTTCATGCAGTTGCATGGAAGCGCTCAGGCCGCGCCAGTACTGGCGCTGTAGGGCAGATTCAGGGGGAAGTATTGCATGCAATTCCATGCACCGTATGCATGCACGGTCAAAAAATCGCTAGCCAGAGAAAAAAGCTCGCAAAAAAGCCCGCGCAATGGCGGGCGACATTCTGATATTGGAAATAATGAAATTATAATCTGGCTAATTAATTACGCAGGGATGAGGCCGGATAACCTTTATATTTTTTCTGCATGGCTGGTGATAACGGAATATCCGGCACTGGCAGATCTTTTCGGTTGGATGGCTGAATAATTTCCTCTATCGATTCCAGAGTCCGGAAAGTTGCTGAGCATTCAATATTCCGGCACTGGTGATAACGTTGTTTGACGTTCTCCGATAACGGGCGACTGGTGCGGGCATGGGCAGCGTGGCCGCAGAACGGGCAGTGCATCATGGCTTCGCCCCTTGTGTTTTGTTTTTCTGTGCCAACTCTTTGTTCATTACCATCTGACGCGCCGGACTTTTGTAGAGATCCATATCAACGCCGGTGAGTGCCGGACGGTGGAGGTTAAGCTGTGAGATAACCGGTTCCTGTTCCATATTGAAGGTGTAATAGTGGCTCTGGGTCAGCACATGCGCACCCAGTTCCTGAAACAGAGTGTTATGGGGGTGTTCCTCTCCTCTCATTTCCAGCTCACGCAGGCGCAGGGCGAAAGCCCGTACCATAGCAGGGCTAATATTTTTCATCGCTGCCGTCCATTCACTCTGAGCGTAGACGGAGAATGCCTCCAGATGGGAATTGACGTAAGCTTTTCCGGATGTGCAGGCGGCCAGCATGGCACGAGATTTTTCGGCCTCTAGTTCAGCAATCAGCGTGGTGAATTCTTCTGCCAGCTCACGACCGGCCACTCGCTTACCGTGTTCAGCTTTCAATTCTGGGGTCATCACACCGCGCAATTCACGGAAACGGGTACGCCAGTTATGATCTGCCTCAGCACTTTCCTCTAGGGCATTATGGCGTTCTTTCTCACTGTGGGTAATGGCTGCGCCGATATCGTTCAGTTTCAACATATTCTCCGTGTGGGCGGCTTTTGCTTGGCTGAATGACTCCAGCGCGTTGTTTGTGCTGACGGTGGCGTTATGGCTGGCCTTTTCATTCATGACGTTCAGAGCACTGTCGATGAGATTACGTGTTTTCTCATCCCGGGTGCTGCCAATGGTTTTCAGTACTGCGGTAAGCATGTCAGTTTTCATTATCGGGTTCTCTGTGTTTTCAACCTGAAGCTATTCTGCCGCTCACCACACAACCCCCGCTATCTGAGCCTGTTCTGCCATCGGCCACACAAAACAATCTCACCCTTAGGCGGTTTCCCCAATTTAAAACCAACTCTTTTATAAAACTATTCACTACTCTTCACCTGAGAAGAAAGAATAGATAAATCAATAAATAAAGGGGTGAACAGTTGATAAGTAACTCTTCACCGAGTGTTCACACTGTTCACCCGATTTTTTGAGCCTTTTTTCTGGCTAGCATGTTTTACGATGTTATTTCCTATAGATAGCGCAGTGATTAATAGCCATAAACACGTAGACTTTTCTCAAATGAGAAACAAAGGAAAACTAAGAGAAACAATGACAATCCGGTGGCAAAAAAAGCCTGTTTTTTGCTCACCAATGACACAACAGCCCCTTGTTGCCAGCCCTGAAAATATTCACATAATAGCGAGCTACCAGAGAAATCCAGCGCCATCCGGCCAGAGCCGGGCGGACATTAACGAGGTAGCGCCACATGTTGTCAGCCATCCCCCCAGCCCCCATTCCTGCAATGCCCCCGATGCCACATCATCCGGCCAGAGAGCGCTTAATGCGCCTGCCGGAAGTGCTGCACGTCACCGGCATTTCCCGCTCGACGCTGTACGAACTGAGCAGCCGTAAAGCCTTTCCTGCCCGTGTTCCGCTGGGTGGGAAGAACGTCGCATGGGTTGAGTCCGAAATTCATCACTGGGTGGCCGAGCGTATCGCCGCCCGCCAACAGGAGAACCACGCATGATCACCTTCACTATCGCCGGTCAGTCGGTCACACTCGATGAACGGGAAGCCCTCAGTCTGTGCGATCAACTGCTGCCCGCCATTCGTAACCCGGCCACTATTGCCGCCCGTGAACAGCGTTTCGGCGCATTGCTGCTGAGCATTGCACCAACGCCCGCCGCCTCTGATTCACCCCGGCGTTACTGTGCATCCCGTGCTGGTGATGCGCTGACCAACTGCTGAGGCTGTTCATGACTGCGCAATTTATCCCTTTCCCCGGCTTGCCTGCCGGGGCTTTTTGGCGTTATAGTTTCGTCGCTGCCGCAAAATCGGTAGCCGGGATTGGCGTCCCGGAAATAACAAAGGCGACACCACACGCGCCATGCGTGTTTTTTTATGTCGATGTCTTAGTACACCTATATGTTGTGCAGCGGATCCTTTCCCGCTTTAGCATCAGAACAATGGTGGCTCAGGCAGGGGCTTCTTCGGAAGCGCCGGTTTCCTTTGTTACCGGTTACGCCAACCCTGTCTGGGCTACCACCCTTGAAATTGGCGTTTCCGGTGGTAGCTGTAATCAGCTAACAAAGGAATATGTCTCATGGCTACGACCCTCACCCCGTCACACCCGCAATTTACCTTTCTGTTTCTGGCCGTGCGCCGCGCTGAATTACGCGCCTTACCGCACCGTGAAGCCGTTATCGCCCCGGATGAAATCAGCGCCCGCCGTTTATTGGCACGTGACTATGTACTGGCTTTTGCTGGCCGTCTGCCTGTTCAGGGGGTTAGCCATGTTTGATTCTACCCCGCTGACCCTTGATGAAATCGCCGACCAGTGCCGCGCCCTGACCCACGCCGTCATCGAGCTGGATAATCCTGTAGCCAAAGAGGTGCTGACGTTTGTACTGGCTGAACGGCTGGAACTGCTGGCCGTGACGCTGCAAAGCCCGGAAGCGCCTGAAACCGACAACGGGGTGAGCGCATGAATACCTTAGCTGCCCGTCTCAATAATCAGGATACCTATCCCATTCCCCACGCTGACTATCTGCGCCTGTCTCATGCGCACCGCGTTGGTGTGATGTTTCTCGATATGCTGGACGCTCAGCAATGCGGCATGACCGCCGCCAAGCCCAATACGTTACCGGCCGATGATATGGCCGCACTGGTGGCGCTGCTGACTGACCAGATAGGCCACGTCATGACCCACTGTGAAGCCCACCTTTTCACCACACGGGAGACAGCACAATGAATATCAATAATCAGTCCTGTATTCCGCTGGAAGTGCGTACAGCCGTCTACCGCCGCGCTGTGGCACAGGCTTATCTGGATAACTGCCGGGAAACCGGCATTGCCCTGAACTGCAACTTAAACGAACTGGAAATCGCCATTGCGCTGGAGCTGGAGGGCGCACACGTGCGTGAGCACGGCACCGCCACCGGGATGGAAATCGCCTGTGCCATGCTGGGCGATATGGTGCAACCCACGTTACTGACCGATAAACCCCGGTTAACCGCGCTGGGGCACATCATTAGGGGGGAGCTGTGCCAGTGCGCGACAGCGGCGACCCCAACCACCACACTGCATTAAGGGGCAACGCATGGCACACCTTACCGTGACACAGGCCGTGAAACGCGCCAGCGGCCACTGGCCGCAACTGCTCCCGGCTGTGGGTATTCGCATTGATGCCACCGGGCAGCATACCGCCTGCCCGATGTGCAAGGGCAAAGACCGTTTCCGCTTCGATAACAAAGCGGGGTGCGGCACATGGTTCTGTAACCAGTGCGGTGCAGGGGATGGCCTGAATCTGGTTGAGAAAGCCCTGAACCTGACGCCGACAGAAGCCGCCCTGAAAGTAGGCGCATGGCTGGGCGACCTGCCGGACAGCCCGACAGCGCCAACATCTGACGACGCAGACAGCGAGGCCGCCCGGCAACGGGCGGCGGTTCAGGCACAGGCAAAACTGAAAGAGGCGGTGATACAGTCCGGTAACACCTATCTGAGCGCCAAAGGCTGGCCGGACATGGCCGTGCCCACCCTACAGGGTAAACCGCTGCGCGTGGGCGGTATTGCCTATCAGCCCGGCGATGTACTGGTGCCGCTGACCACACCAGAGGGGGAGGTGGTGAATCTCCAGCTTATCAACGCGCAGGGCGACAAGCGCACACTAAAAGGCGGACAGGTGAAAGGTGCCTTTCACTGTTTCAGCGGCAAACAGGCAAGCGTTATCTGGCTGGCCGAGGGCTACGCTACCGGCTTAACGCTGCATCAGTTAACCGGCGATGCGGTGTATGTCGCGCTCAGCGCGAACAACCTGCCGTCCCTTGCCCGTGAGCTGAAAACCCGCCACCCGGCGGTCATGTTGCTGATAGCCGCTGACCGGGACGAGAACGGCACCGGCCAGACCAAAGCCGAACAAGCCGCCTCTGCTGTCAATGGCCGTGTCGCGCTGCCGCCGGTGTTTGGTGACTGGAATGATGTGTATCTTGCCGAGGGTGCCGATGCCACCCGGCAGCATCTGCATGCCTTTACCCTGCCGGAAAAAACAAGCCCGTTTGAGTCGCTGGGCGAAGCCGAATTCAAGGCCATGAGCGCCAGCGAGAAAGCGGAGAAGATACGCGAACACTACAGCGACACGCTGGCAATTGATGCGTTCGGGGAAACGTTCTTCCAGTATCAGAACGGCGCATGGAAAGTCCTTCCCCATCGTCTGTTAAGCCGGGATATCGCCGCGCTGTTTCAGAAGATACAGGCACCCTTTACCGCAGCGGGTATAGACAGTGTGATAAACACCCTGAAACTGATTGTTCCGATGCAGGCTGAACCCCAGCGCCGGTTAATCGGCTTTCGTAACGGCGTATTTGATACCGTCAGCGGTGAATTTAGACCTCATCGCCGGGAGCACTGGTTACATACCGTCAATGACGTGGATTACACCCCGTTTAAGGCCGGGGAAAACCTTGCCGACAACGCGCCGCACTTCTGGCGCTGGCTGACCCGTGCCGCCGGGAATCACGCGGATAAACAGGAGCGCATTCTGGCCGCGCTGTTTATGGTGCTGGCGAACTGCTACGACTGGCAACTGTTCCTTGAAGTCACCGGCCCCGGTGGCAGCGGCAAAAGTATTCTGGCGGAAATCGCCATCATGCTGGCCGGGGACGATAACGCCACGGCGGCGACCATCAACACCATTGAATCATCCCGTGAACGTTCGTCGATTATCGGCTTCTCGTTAATCGTACTGCCTGACCAAGAGAAATGGAGCGGTGACGGTGCTGGTATCAAGGCGATTACCGGCGGCGATGCGGTGATGGTTGACCCGAAATACCGTGATGCTTACTCAACCCGGATACCGGCGGTGATTCTGGCCGTCAATAACTCGCCGATGCGTTTTAGTGACCGCAGCGGCGGCGTGTCCCGTCGCCGGGTGATTATCCACTTCGGCGAAACCATCCCGGCCAGTGAACGCGATCCCAAGCTGAAAGAGAAAATCCGCGCTGAACTGGCGGTGATTGTGCGTCACCTGATGAAACGCTTTGAAGAGCCAAACGACGCCCGGACGCTGTTACAGGCACAGCAACACTCCGCTGAGGCACTGGAAATCAAACGGCAGGCTGACCCGCTGGTTGATTTTTGCGGCTACCTGCTGGCGCACGGCGACACCACCGGGCTGTATATGGGTAACGCCAACATCACGCCACGCAACCCGCGTAAATACCTGTATCACGCCTACCTGTCCTTTATGGAGTCGCACGGCCACCAGAAGCCGATCAGCCTGACGGCCTTTGGTAAGGTGCTGCCTAACATGATGTCGGAATACGGGCAGAGTTACCTCAAGGGCAGAACCAAGCAGGGCATACAGACCAATCTAGAGCTGAAAGACGAATCAGACGCTGACTGGCTGCCCAAATGTGAGTCAGCGAGGTAGACACCAGAAACGACAAAACCGGCTTCGGCCAGTTTTTTTACGTCCAGATACTTCAAAGGGTGACGAGTGACTCATCACCTGTTCACTGACTCATCACCCATTAATCTATTGATTAGTAAAAATAAAAATCTGTGGTGAAGAGGGTGAACAGTTTTGTGCAAAATCTTTTTATTGTGGCATCACGTTTATACCGTGATGTTGCTGCTTTTTTGATTAAGTGCTAAATTCAGTATCAAATGTCATACTTAAAAGGGGCTGATTATGTCCGTACAACCTATCCTTGCGAATGCTGCCGTAAGTATCAGCGACTTTAAAAAATCGCCCAATGCCGCGCTGAAAGAAGCTAACGGCGAGCCTGTAGCGGTGCTCACTAATGGCCGTATCTCTGGCTATTATGTTTCCCCTGAAACATGGGAAGCACTGGCCGATTATCAGGAAGATATCGAACTTGCCAAAATCGCCCGTTCCCGGATGAAGGGGAAACGTGTGAAGGTCGATCTGGATGAGTTATAAGCTGGAGTTTGAAGAGCACGCGCTGAAAGAATTTAAGAAGCTGGGTGCGCCCGTGCGGGAGCAGTTCACCAAAAAGTTGAAAGAGGTTTTACAAAATCCCCACGTTCCCGCCAACCGACTTCATGGAATGGCCGACTGCTACAAAATCAAACTTCGTTCCGCTGGCTATCGGCTAGTGTACCAAGTGATCAAGCATGAGATCGTGGTGCTGGTTTTAGCTGTGGGTAAACGGGAACGCTCAGAAGTTTATAAAACAGCGAAAGACCGACTATAAACGCGGATGTCTTAAACTCGCGGCTTCCTTGCTATGCAGCATACCTACCATCAAGGTGATAAGTAACTCGTCACCTGTTCACCGACTCATCACCCATTAATCTATTGATTATTAAAAATAAAAACCACTGGCGAAGAGGGTGAACAGTTTTGTGCAAAATCTTTTTATTTTGGCTACTGACGGTTACATGACGAACGGCGCTTTTCCGTCATCTCCTTCATCATGTAGCTCCGATTCGTCAATCAGATGGGTATTGCGTCCAACGCGGCGTAAATCCCTCACAGCGGTTTTCTTCGTCGCTTGCCGTAACGGAGAATTGCCAAAATAGGTATCCTGCAAAATCTGCTCTGGTGGCCGCTTGGTATGGGTAAATTCAATCACCCCAAAAGGCGTTTTATGTTCTTCGGAACGTCCGGTGGTCATCACCGTGATCCGGTCAATCGGGATTTGAGAAATCACGCCATATTCAGACAAGGCGGATTCGAGGCTAAGATAGTTATATTCACCACGGCGTAGCGCTAACACGATGCGTTCAAGCGTATAGGCATCTTTGCTTTTGGCATGGTTATAAACGTACACGCCGCGAATAGCACGGGTCAGGATGCCATCTTTTACCAAACGATTTAGCCCGGCATTAAACGCTCTTGGCGTATCCTCATGGAAAATCTTGGCTAAATCACGGGAGGTGAAGACATAACGCCCTTGCTTATCGAATGCGTTTAAACGCTCAATAGCAGTGATCCTGTTCATTTATAAGTCCACATGAAAACCATATAATTGCGTCATTCACGTATACTTGAATAAAAACCCTCGTCAAGTACACACGAATGACACCAATAAATGACATTCGTGTGTACTTACCAAAGAATAGTCATAGATTTAGGTGACAAAAAGGTGGGTTTCACAGGGTGAGAACGTTAGCAAAAAGCCCTATCACTTTTCAGTATTGGTATACGTTTAGGTATACCAACAAAGTCTGAGTTCACATTTAAAACATAAATATCATAACGTTACGTTGAATATTCAGATTCCCCCAGCGATTTTTTGTGTCCTTAGAATCTTTCCTACCATAGGCGAAACAAGTATCACAAACATTAAAACACGGACCTTGCGTGTAGGCTATCCAACCTATACAAGACAGAGGTAATCTGGAAACGGTGAGGCTTCCGATACTCGCAGGCAAGAGATCGATCTGGATGCGAGAGAATGGCGTATTCCAGCAAAATCCATGAAAATGAAGCGGGTACATGTCATCCCACTTTTAGATCAGGAATTAGCAATGCTGGAACTTAGCAACCTTTAAGCAACCATCGTGAATATGTTTCCCCAACCGTATGTAACCTTTACAGCCAATAAACGGTCAAACGGTCAAAGCCGTGTATGATGCTAACGGTAAACCAAACGGCTATCGCTGGCTTCTGGTGAATTACAGTGTGGCAGGGCTAAATAACTAGGTATCAGAATGGCGTTCATTACGTTGATTACTGGCGGTTCGCGCGGCATTGGCCGCGCAACCGCGTGCTATCTGGCAGGAAAAGGCCACAAGATTTGCATCGGCTACCGCACCCAGCAGGACAGTGCGAATAGTGTTCTCGAAGAGATACGCGCGAGTGGCGGGACGGCTATCGCCGTTCAGGTCGATATCGCCGACGAAGAGCAGGTTATCGAGCTTTTTAAGCGGACGGATAAAGAACTTGGCTGCCTCACAGGTCTGGTGAATAACGCCGCGATGCTTAAACCTCAAGCCACCATTGAACAGCTTGATGCCGTGCGGCTTAACGACATTTTTGCGACCAATACAGTGGGCAGTTTTCTCTGTGCTCGGGAAGCGGTCAAGCGTATGGCGTTCCGTCATGGCGGAAAAGGCGGGGCTATCGTCAACGTGTCATCCGCCGCCGCCCGGCTCGGATCACCGCATGAATATATTGATTATGCGGCATCAAAAGGCGCGCTTGATACGCTGACGATTGGCTTATCGCTGGAAGTCGCCGATCAGGGCATTCGAGTTAACGCCGTGCGTCCCGGTTTTATTTATACCGATATGCATGCTGACGGCGGCGAACCGGCAAGAGTCGATCGCATCAAGCATTCGCTACCCATGAAGCGAGGTGGCCACCCGATGGAGGTCGCGCAAGCGATAGGCTGGCTGTTATCGGATGAGGCGTCCTATGTCACAGGGAATTTTATCGACCTCGCGGGCGGGAAATAGACGCAACCTATGCAGGTTCCTCCCGCTTAGCCTGTCTCTTAATCACATTTATATGCAGGTTAAGAGAGGCTTTCGTGCGCCACACCACCGCCATTCACATGCGATACCATATACGCGCCCGACGTAGGGCGGCTCAGTCGCCGCCGCCCTACGAACCCAGGCTTCCGGCTAAATTATGCCGCTACGCGGTCCCAACGATGTGCTTGACCGCTAGTCGAGCCGCCAGTGACGCGTTCCCGACGCGGCACTGGCTTTCGCGACGTCCTGTCGCTCACTCGGCGGTCAAGCGCACCGCTGCATAATTTTCACGCCGGATAACGGCCAAACCATAAAAACTCGCAGCATTTGGATATAAGAGTTGCGATGACCTGTTACAAATAGACCCGCAGGTATTCCGCCAGACACAGGATCGCCATTGCCTGTCCGTACGGCATGGAGGTCAGGGCGATGTTGCGGTAGAAATCCAGATCGTTGCTCCATCGCGGTGCCGAATGACACCTGCGTCAGCTCACCGTCCTTATTGACGTGATTAATCACGCCACGAATCGCTTTCTCCGCCACCTCAGCGTAGCTCGGGTCGACGTAGCGTTTGCGTACCGCTTTCAGGATACCGTAGGCAAAACCAGCGGTTGCCGAGCTTTCAAGGTATGAATTCGGATCGTCGATTAGCGTATGCCACAGGCCGCTGTCATCCTGATATTTTGCCAATGCTTCAATCTGGCTTTCCAGCACCTGCAACAGGAAGCGACGCGTCGCGTTGTTTTCCGGCAGATCCAGCAGTTCGATAAATTCAGGAATAACGATCGTCAACCAGCTGTTACCACGCGCCCAACGTGCTTTCGCGTAGTTGTGCTGCCCTTCAAACGTCCAGCCGTGGAACCACAGGCCGCTTTCGCGATCCATCAGATATTGCACATGCAGCAGGAACTGATACGTGGCTTCTTCCACAAATTCCGGCCGGTTTAACAGCTTGCCGATTTTCGCCAGCGGCAGCACGCTCATCATCAGCGTGTCGTCCCATAGCTGCTGATGGTTTTCATTGTTATAAACAATATGCTGCAAGCCTTGCTTGTCCGTGCGCGGCATTTCGTACATCACCCACTCCGCCCAGCGCTCAAGATACGGCAGCCAGCGCGCATCACCCGTTTCTTCATAGCGATAAGCCAGCGTCAGGAACGGGCATACAGTGTTCACGTTCTTCGTCGGCGTACCTTCCGCCAGACGCTCGGTAAACCAGTCGTCGATGATGGCGCGCATCTGCTCGTCGCCCGTCTGCTGGTAATACTGATAAATCCCATACAGCCCGATGCCGTGCGTCCATTCCCATCCCGCCCAGCCTTTGGTATCAATCACCCGACCATCGTCCAGCCGTAACAAGAACTCACCGGTTTTATCCTCAATATTCACCAGATTGTCGGTGATACGGCAAATCAGCGCCTTCAGATCTTCGCGGGAGATGAAGCGTTCTGGCTGACGTAAAAGCGGGCTATGTTTTACACTGAATACGGTCATAGTCATTCATCCAATTGAGTTATCAGTTAACAGTTCAATACAGTTACGGCTGTGTGGCGTGCGTGACCGGCTTGTCGCCTTTGTGGCGGTTCAGATAGCCGATATTGTTGTTGCCCCACAGCGATTCATACGGCATACCAGCCAGCATTTCGACCGTTGCCCGCGCCTGCGGCGTAATTTTCTCCGGCACAGGACGCCCGGCTTCACGCATTTTCAGCGTCTCTTCCCGCAGCACGCTGTGCGTTTGCAGGTTGAGTTTAAAGCGCAGAGAAACCAGGAAGCCCAGCGCCAGCACGCCCACGGTGCCGAAGCTCAAAATCATCAGAATCGTGTGGCTAACGCTCGGTGCCTGTACGCTCTGGCCGGACACAAAGCCGGAGAGTTGTAACACCACGCCCACCAGCATCACCGCACCAGCCTGAGAGGCTTTGCGAGTCAGCGTCATAATCCCAGCGAAGATCCCTTCGCGACGCTGCGCGGTGATCACTTCATCCACATCTGCGATGTAAGTGTAGGTGTTCCACGGCACGTAGTTGATCCCGCCGCGCCCGATGCCAGCCAGCGCAGAAATCAACAGCAGCAGAGAGAAGGTGTCATGCATACCGCTGTACCACAGGACGGCGTAGGAAAGCGCACTCACACCAAACAGGCACACGACCAAACGGTAAGATGGGGCTGGTCCAAAGCGGATGCACAGCGGGATCATGCCGATCACCGAGATAAATTGCAGAATCGCCATCGTTCCCATCAGGTTAGACGCCATGGTCGGGCTTTGCATCAGCACAAAGACCACGTAATAAGTGAACACAGCGTTAAACACGTCCTGCGCGATATACCCGCCCAGATACATCCCAAGATGCTGACGGAAAATGCGAATACGCAGCGTGGAAACCAGCTCGACGTTCAGCCGTTTCAGGCTTTGGCCTAACGTCAGAGACTGGCGCTCTTTCTCCGCCCGCAGCGATGCTTCCGACATCTGATCGCGTGGCCGTTCCCAGGTAAAGAAATAGACTAGCGTCAGCACCAACGCGCAGATAACGGAGAACACCAGACTCGAATAGAAGAAGGAAATCGCGTTGTCTTTACCAAAGTAGCCCAGCAGAATGCCCGGCAGGAACGCGGCCAAAATCGCGGACAGCTGCGCCAGCGCGATACGTGCGCCAGAGAACTTGGTCTTCTGTTTGAAATCGTCGGTCATTTCCGGCACCAGCGTTTCATACGGCACCAGCACCATCGTATACACGACATCGAACAGCAGGTACGTCAGCAGATAGTACCAATAGCTCATATCCCCGACCCACATGAAGCTGTAGCTGAACACGAAGGGAATACCGAGCAGAATAAAGAACTTGCGGCGGCCAAAGCGTTTGCCCAGCCAGGTTGAACCGAAGTTATCGGTCAGGAAGCCCATCAGCGGGCTGACGACGGCATCAAGCACACGCGCCATCGCAAAAATAAACGTTGCCTCAATCGGCGTTAAGCCACAGAACGTGGTGTAAAAATAGAGTAACCAAGCGGCCGTCAGCGCCGTTGTACCAGCACCGAGAAAGTCCCCTGAACCGTAGGCTAAATAGTTAGCCAAACCGATCTTACGCGTTTTCATCGCCATCCTTCCCCGAACATTTTTAATTATGAAGGTGTCACGCTGATACGGTAGCGCCCGGCGATCGTGAAAACCTTTGCGCTTTTGCCACCACGCGCCCCACGCTGGCAGCACAGGGAAGATTGGTGCGATCCGCTTCAAAGATTTTATAAAAAGCCATTTTAACTGAACGAAACCAACAGTTCGTTTATGGCGATCACAGGATAGAAGATAGGAAGTCAGCAGGAAGAAAGGCAGCATCGCCAACGGACGTTGCCTCATGATGTCTTGAAAAATGGCGCTTTTTTAGCAGAGATTAGCGCTATTCAGCGTGCTGCAACCGCCACAGGAAGGTTTGCCGTGCGTGGGCTAAACGCGGCTGGCGCAGTGCACCCGGCACCCAGGCCAGATAGTAATCCAACTGCGTTGTGCCGACAGGAGGCGGAATAATGGCAAGCTCCCCCGTATCCAGCAGATCCTGACATAAATACACCGGCATCACCGTCCAGCCAAATCCACTGGTCAGCACGCGACGCAGCGCACGCAAATCCTGACTCACCACGGCGGGCACCAGTCCCTTCTCCTCCATGCGATTCTTCTTCAACCAGTGATCGATCAGCGGAAATTCAAGGTCATACGCCAGCATCGGTTCCTGTGCCAGCGCCTGCGGCAGATCGCCCGTCTGCAATAGCCGTTCGACAATCGCGGGAGCCGCCACCGCTTGTAGTGTCGCACTCTTTAACAGATCGCTTTTCAGCCGTTTATCCGTCACCGGATGCGCCGTTATGCCCAAATCACAATGCCCTTCCAGCAGCATCTGTTTAATCAAATCACCGTCGCCGGTATGCATATGCACCCGTACGCCCGCTTCAAGCAACGGCAATAGCTGTTCCGACACCACTTCAGCCATGAAGTCCGCATGACCAATGATATGCAGCGTCCCTGAGACGTCCATTGACCTCGCGCGGGCAGAGGCCAGCGCCGCCTCAGCCTCATCGAGCTTGTCCCCCAGATCCGCCGCTAAGTCGTCTGCCGCTGACGTTGGCGTCACGCCATTAGCCTGACGTTCAAAAAGCCGTCGCCCCACCGCCACCTCCAGCCCGGCAATGTGCTGCGACACCGCCGGCTGGGTCAGATTGAGCGCGCGCGACGCTCCGCTAATCGAGCGCTGCCGATAGACTTCCACAAACGTGCGTAGACGGATGAGTGACATACAAGACCTATAGGTATTTATACCCTAAATAATTCGAGTTTCAGGAAGGCGGCAAGAGAGCGAATCCCGATGAGCTTACTCAGGTAAGTGATTGGGGTGAGTGAACGCAGCCAACGCACATGCAACTTGAAGTATGACGGGTATGGGACATAAAATTATTTATACCCCTAGAATAATAATCTTGTTGGCGGACGGATCAACCCCTGCCGTATCCTTTATCCCATCTTGAGTGACCCGGAAACCCCGGCTAACTTTCTGTTTTCTCTGGTACTCGACGACTAAAAGGGGACAAAACATGTCGACACAACAATCCAAAAAGGATTTACAAGCCATCCTGAATACGATGAAGTGTGCTCACATTGCATCTGGCCCAGCCGATGCCGCGCTGCGTCAAGATCGCTTACAGCGCAGCATCAACCTGCTCCGTGAAAACCATGCGGCGCTCGCGCAGGCCATGAGTGATGATTTCGGTCATCGTAGCCTGTATCACTCGTTAGCTGCCGACATCGGCATCACGCTGAACATGCTACAGAACGCCATCGACAACGTTGAACGCTGGATGCAGCCAGAACCCGTGGATGAACCTGCTCCCGGCATGCAGGCGTGGATTCAGCATCAGCCTCTTGGCGTGATCGGCGTAATCAGCCCGTGGAACTTTCCGGTAAACTTGTCATTCGGCCCGCTGGCTGACATTTTTGCCGCCGGTAATACCGCGATTCTGAAACCGTCAGAACTCACGCCGCGTACGTCTGAACTGCTGGCGGAACTGATTGCCCACTATTTTGATCCGCTGGAATTGGCAGTGGTGCTGGGTGATGCAGAAATTGGTCAGACATTCAGCGAACTACCGTTCGATCATCTGGTCTTCACCGGCAGCACCGCCGTTGGGAAACATGTGATGCGCGCCGCGGCAGAGAATCTGGTGCCGGTCACGCTGGAGCTGGGTGGCAAATCCCCCGTCGTCATCGATTTCAGCGCAAACATCAACGAAGCCGTTGAACGCACGCTGACGGTGAAAACCTTCAACGCCGGACAAATCTGCCTGTCACCGGACTATGTTCTGCTGCCCGAAGGTCAGGAGCAGGCTTTCCGCGATGCGGCGAAAGCCTTTATGCAGAAAAGCTTCCCGACGCTACAGGCGAACCCGGATTACACGTCTATCATTGCTGACAGGCATTACGATCGACTGATTCGTATTCTGAAAGAGGCTGAACAACAGGGTGCGACTATCGTCAGTCTGGCACCGGAAGGCGAAGCGCCCTACGATGCGAAAAGCCGCAAGATTGCCCCGCATCTGGTGTTCGGCGTACATGATGATATGACGATCATGCATGAAGAAATTTTTGGCCCGCTGCTGCCGATTAAAACCTATCAGGCGGCAGAGGAACCGATTCACTACATCAACGCGCATCCACGCCCGCTGGCGGCGTATCTGTTCAGCAACGATGAAGCCATGCAGCAACGCTTCGCCAGCAGAACGACATCAGGCGCGCTGGTCATCAACGATGTGATGACGCACGTGTCTATCGACACACTTCCGTTCGGCGGCGTTGGCGCATCCGGCATCGGTGCATATCACGGCGTTCACGGATTCCGCCGTTTCAGCCATGCCAAACCGATTGTCATACAAAGTGAAGATGGCGCGTCTAACCTGACACTGCGTGCGCCTTACCATGAAAAACAAGACGCAATTGTCGCCGTACTCAAAGGCTAACTGGCAGCTATTCACCCGATCATCCTGCAACCATAGAGAGAAAAACGATGAAAATTTTAATGGTACTGACTTCTCACGACGAACTGGGCAACACAGGCAATAAAACCGGCTTCTGGCTGGAAGAGTTTGCCGCCCCTTATTACACCTTTAAAGACGCAGGAGCTGAGCTGGTGCTCGCCTCGCCTGCTGGCGGCCAACCGCCTCTCGACCCAAAAAGCGATCTGGCCGATTTTCAAACTGAACTGACGCATCGCTTTAAAGCGGACCCTGCTGCACAGCAGGAACTGGCGAATACGGTAAAACTCGATACCGTCAACGAACAGGATTTCGATGCCGTCTTCTATCCTGGCGGTCACGGCCCGCTGTGGGACTTGGCAGAATCGCCAGTCTCTATCGCGCTCATCGAAGCCTTTGTACGCGCCAACAAGCCGACCGGGTTTGTCTGCCACGCGCCGGGCGTACTGATTCACGTGAAAGCAGAAAATGGCGACGCGCTGATTAAAGGCCGCAAAGTGACAGGCTTCACCAACGGTGAAGAAGAGGCGGTTCAGTTGACGGACGTAGTGCCTTTCCTGATTGAAGATGAGTTCAAGAAACTCGGCGGCCTGTATGAAAAAGGCCCAGACTGGGCGCCGTACCTCGTTGAAGACGGCAAGCTGATCACCGGTCAGAACCCAGCAAGCTCGGAAGTCGTTGCTAAAGCGATTCTTAAGCAGTTGGCTTAATCCGCGCGATACCCCTCATTTGTCTGTGTCTAAAAAACAGAGCCGCATCACGATGCGGCTCTGTCATTAAGTACTCCGCCTCGGCATACTCAGGGGGGAGATAATATTGTATCCACCTGCTGCGCGGTTAAATCGAAACCGTAAAAGCGCTGATAGAAATCATGCGTCTCTTTTGCCATATCAATGTGCTGCATCTGCTGCGGATACAGCGTTTTTGCCAGCCAAAGAAACTGCAACGCCTGCTCCGACGTTTCCCGACACCACCAGAACATGCCCAGCGGATTCGCATAAACGCGCCCCTGCTTTACCGCCCGTAGCTGCTGCCACTGCGCATCCTGACGAATCGCCTTCGCATCCCCAGCCCGCATGGTAATAATCACATCGGGATCGGCCTGAAAAATTTGCTCAAGCGACACGGGCGCGGTTGTCACACCAGAACGACTAAACCACGGCTCTGCCACGTTGATCGCGCCACCCAGATCCATCCAGTCCTGATTCAGTGAAGGGCGTCCCGATGTCGTTAACGGATCGCCAACCGCATGGTAGACCTTCACACGCTGCTGTGACGGAATGTTCTGGATCACCTCCGTCACTCGCCTGACGTTATCCTGATAGTAGGCAGCAAAATCCTGTGCCCGACGCGATGCGTCCGGCCCCAGAACCTCACCGGTAATCAGCGTGCGTTCGACCATTGCCGCCAGCGAGTTATAGTGGAGCGGCACAATAGCGATCCCTGCCTTATTCAGCGCCTCGGCTTCAGCAACCGGCACGCTGTCAGACACGAAAAAGACCTGAGTGCGGCGAGAAATCAGCGCTTCCGTATTAATTCCCATGTTTCCGCTATGAGCGACCAGCGACGCCTGCATAATGGATGGAACAAACTGGCGGAACAGCGGCATATCGCGCACAAGTTTCGTCGTCCCGACAATACGATCGCCATAGCCGAGCATAGCCAGTATCGAGTTTTGCGCATTCCACGAGGTGGCAACCCGCTCAACCGTCGCGGGCACCGTCACAGAGCGATCGCCGTAATAGTGAATCGTCCGCGTAGCGGGTTCAGGCGTTTCCGCCTGAACCCGATGCACGCCGGAGAAACTCACCGCCAACAGCACTAACGCATTGAGCAGAAGCTCGCGATACCGCGTGGTAAGGTTACACTTCAGCATCGCACTCACCAGTCAACGGTCAGAGAAGCGCGGATTTCACGTGGTTCACCAGCAAAAGCGCTGGCTGCACTGTCAGAACCATCAGTCTTGCCGGGGAAAATTGAAGCCCAGTAACGCTCATTGGTGACATTATTGAGCGACACGCGCAATGCCGCCGGCTTATCGTACAGCTTAAAGCCGTAGCGTGTGCCCAAATCCAGCGTCACATAGCTATCAGCCCAGGTTGTGTTGGTATCATTCGCGGCACGTTTACCGGTGTAGTGGAGGTTCGCGATATAGACCAGATTAGGTGCTGATGGATGGCTATATTCCGTCAGCAGATTGGCCTGAAACTTCGGCACTCCAACCACCCGTTTATCACGCGTTGCCGCTAATGCGGTATCTTTCAGCTTCGGATCCAGCAGCGTCATGCTGCCGTAAAGGTGCAAACCAGAAAGCACTTCACCATCCGCCATCAATTCCAGACCGGTGTTAACCTGATTACCCTGCTCTTTGAATACGTTATCTGATGCGACATACGCAAAGGGGCGTTCCAAACGGAAAAGGGCCGCGTTCAGATTTAGCCCATCCCACTGCGATTTCACCCCCGCTTCATACTGGGTACTTCGGTAAGGCTTCAGCGTCTGCCCTTTATTCACCACATAATCATCTGTTGGCGCGGTACCGCCCTGCTCTAGTGAATCGGCATAAGCGACATAGGTCATCACGTTAGGTAAGGGTTTGTACATCAGCGACAGCGTTGGGCTGGTACCCGTATCACGTTGTACATCGCCATTAGAGCCAAAGGTACGGAAGGTGATCCAACTTTGGCTCACTACGCCCATGGCCGACCAGCGCTCGTTAAACGTAATGGTATCACCAGCGGTGATGGCCTGCTGGCTGGTGCGCGACGATTTATAGCGACCAGAACCCACATAAAAGCGCCCGTTACTAGGGTCGGTGTAAGTGCGTGGCGCATCAAACGCACTGGAACCTAGCGTATAGGGATTCGAATTCCCCAGCGCCGCATAGTTCGTCCACTGGTAACCCGTGGTGCTAAAGACGACGTCATGAGAAGGCCCGGTAGTATCAATATGGCCATTCAGTTGCAGCGTATTGCTCAATACCTTAAAGCGCCCGGCGGTATAAGGCTGCGTCAGAGACGTACTCACGGTGCCCTGATTGTTAGTAATGGCATTCGACAGTGAACGCATACCGCGATCGGCAGTTTGATAACCCACCCCGCCAGAGGCATACCAGTTATTGTTGAAGTAGTGCTTCAGGCGGGTGCTGGCGGTTTTCGTCACCAGATCGAGCCCCGCAAAGCTCTGCCCGTATCCCTGTTTCGTGATATCTGGTGCGCTGGGCAACTGGATAGCATTGCCATAGGAAAACCCACTCGCATAGCCCATTTCTCTGAAGCGATACTCGCTGGCATTAACTTCCAGCACCGTGTCAGGTGAGAGATTCCAGTCAAACGCGACACTGGCAAGTTGCCGTCTCAGCGTGCTGTTGCTGATACTCCCCTCGCCTTCATCGTGCAGCAGGTTGATGCGATAGCCGAACTGGTTTTCGTCACCCAGATGTCCACCGAGATCGGCATGGTCCATCGCCGCGCCTTTACCCGAATAGCCTGCGGTAAAGCGGTTCAGCGTTTGTGCCGTGGGCCTTTTCTGCGTGAAGTTAAATTGACCGGACGGGCTGGCAGGCCCATAGAGTGCGCCAGTCAGGCTGTTAATCACATCTAGCCGTTCCAGCATTTCGACTGGGAACGCCGTGGTGGAAATAATGTTTAACCCATCCAATCGGCTGTTCGCCAGCACATCGCCTTGCATACCACGGCTTTGCGGGCGGCCAACGTCAATGCCACCTCGCGCTTGCATCTGGCTGGACGCGCTGTATTTCAGGAGGTCGTTAACGTTCTTCGCCTGCTGATTGGCAATCATGGCTTCCGTCACGGTCGTGGTCGAATACGGCGTATCCAGCCTTGAACGTTTACCCAGCGGCCCGATCTCCACATCATCGGTCGCCATACCTGCGCCAGCCAGATTCGCATTCGCCTCACTATGTTCTGCCTTGACGATCATAACGTCAGCCGCTTTTGCCTTCTCGCTGACGTTGCTCGTTGCGGGTTCAGCGCTCAGTACTGGTGGAACAACCACCATTAATGCTGGTAATAACCACTGTGCTTTTTTTCTATTATTTTTTTTTGGGGCTTTCATCTGCTATGTCCCTGTTGGTCAATATAATGTCAATTATCGATATGTAAATTTTTATATATCGCCATATACTATACAGACATGACAAAAAGAAAATAAGGCGAGCCATAGAGGGATTTATTTTATAAAACTTTGAATTTTAAAAATTAAAATATAAAAACAGGGTGTAGGAAAGGTTCTACGTCGTGGGTATCAGGCATCCGCACGGCAGGAAACATGGCAAGTATAGGGCGATAAGCGTAGCGGGGATTGTCATAAAAAAATCCAGAAACGTTTTCACGCTTCTGGATTTTTATAGTTAATCACGCTGGGCGCGTATCAGGCCGCTTTCTCAGCGACCTGATAACGCCAGAAACGTCATTACTGGCCTTTAACTTCTTTCAGGCCATTGAACGGTGCAGCATCACCCAGCGCTTCTTCGATACGAATCAGCTGGTTGTATTTAGCAACACGGTCAGAACGGCTCATAGAACCCGTTTTGATCTGGCCTGCTGCGGTACCAACAGCCAGGTCAGCGATGGTGGCATCTTCAGTTTCGCCTGAACGGTGAGAGATAACAGCCGTGTAGCCTGCATCTTTCGCCATTTTAATTGCAGCCAGTGTTTCGGTCAGAGAACCGATCTGGTTGAATTTGATCAGGATGGAGTTAGCGATACCTTTATCGATACCTTCTTTCAAGATCTTGGTGTTGGTTACGAACAGATCGTCACCAACCAGCTGGATTTTGTCGCCCAGAACTTTAGTCTGATAAGCGAAGCCAGCCCAATCAGATTCGTCCAGACCGTCTTCGATAGAGACGATTGGGTACTGTTTGGTCAGATCTTCCAGGAAGTGGGTGAATTCTTCAGAGGTGAACGCTTTGTTGCCTTCGCCAGCCAGAACGTATTTACCGTCTTTGTAGAATTCAGACGCTGCACAGTCCATCGCCAGAGTGATGTCTTTGCCCAGCTCGTAGCCTGCTGCTTTTACCGCTTCAGCGATAACAGCCAGCGCTTCGGCGTTGGAACCCAGGTTTGGCGCATAGCCACCTTCGTCACCAACAGCAGTACCCATACCTTTGGATTTCAGAACTTTAGCCAGGGTGTGGAACACTTCAGAACCCATACGGATGGCTTCTTTCAGCGTTTTCGCGCCAACAGGCTGAATCATGAACTCTTGGATATCAACGTTGTTATCCGCGTGCTCGCCGCCGTTGATGATGTTCATCATTGGCAGTGGCATAGAGTATTTGCCTGGGGTGCCGTTCAGTTCAGCGATGTGAGCATACAGCGGCAGGCCTTTTGACGCAGCTGCTGCTTTAGCGGCTGCCAGAGAAACGGCCAGAATGGCGTTAGCACCGAACTGGGATTTGTTCTCAGTACCGTCCAGGTCGATCATGATCTTGTCGATGTTCGCCTGATCTTTCGCGTCTTTACCCAGTACAGCCTGAGCAATCGGGCCATTAACAGCAGCAACCGCTTTCGTTACGCCTTTGCCCAGAAAACGGGATTTGTCACCGTCACGCAGTTCCAGTGCTTCGCGAGAGCCAGTAGAAGCTCCTGATGGCGCAGCAGCCAGACCTACAAAACCACCTTCCAGATGAACTTCCGCTTCAACAGTTGGGTTTCCGCGTGAGTCGATGATTTCACGGCCGATGACTTTAACAATTTTGGACATTAGATTTTCCTCAGTACAAGTTAAACTAAAACTTTAGATAGAACTAAAACCCTAGACGAACAACGCGCGATAGCGATCGCGCGTTGCTGATATAACTCTTACTTCATCTGACGCTTCTGGTACGCGCCAGCGGCTTTCACAAAGCCGGCAAACAGGGGATGTCCATCTCGCGGCGTTGACGTGAATTCCGGGTGGAATTGGCAGGCAACGAACCAGGGATGATCGGGTAATTCAACAATCTCCACCAGTTTGCGGTCGGCGGAAAGACCAGCAACCCGTAATCCCGCCGCTTCAATCTGTTTCAACAGCATGTTGTTAACTTCATAACGATGACGGTGACGTTCGATAATCGTCTGCTCACCGTACATCTGACGCACCAGACTGCCTTCGGTCAGATGGCATTGCTGCCCACCAACGCGCATGGTGCCGCCCAGATCGCTGGCTTCATCACGGATTTCAACTTCACCGTTCTCATCACGCCATTCGGTGATCAACGCAACCACTGGGTACTTACAGTCTGGCACAAACTCCGTTGAGTTTGCGCCTTCCATCCCGGCAACGTTGCGAGCAAATTCCATTAATGCGACCTGCATACCCAGGCAAATGCCCAGATAAGGGATATTGTTCTCACGGGCGTAACGCGCCGACATGATTTTCCCTTCGACGCCACGATAGCCAAAACCGCCCGGAATCAGAATAGCGTCTAAATCTTTCAATACTTCGACGCCACGGGTTTCAACATCCTGTGAGTCGATCAGCTTGATATTTACCGTCAGACGGTTCTTCAACCCGCCGTGTTTCAGGGCTTCAATAACGGATTTGTAGGCATCCGGCAGCGCAACATATTTGCCGACCATACCGATAGTGACTTCACCGCCCGGATTCGCTTCTTCATACACAACCTGTTCCCATTCTGACAGGTTGGCTTCGGGACAGTTCAAGCTGAATCGTTTACAAATATAATCGTCCAGCCCCTGTGATTTCAATAGCGACGGGATTTTATAAATCGAATCAATGTCTTTAAGGGAGATTACTGCTTTTTCTGGCACATTACAGAATAAAGCAATTTTTGCACGCTCGTTGGCCGGCACAGTGCGGTCGGAACGGCAAATCAGCACGTCAGGCTGAATACCGATGGAAAGCAGTTCTTTAACGGAGTGCTGTGTCGGCTTGGTTTTCACTTCGCCCGCCGCCGCCAGATACGGCACCAGCGTCAGGTGCATAAACAGCGTGTGTTCGCGGCCCACTTGCACCGCCATCTGCCGAATCGCTTCAAGGAACGGCAAAGATTCGATATCGCCGACGGTACCGCCGATTTCGACCAGAACGACATCGTGGCCTTCGCCACCTTCAATGATGCGCTCTTTAATCGCGTTGGTGATATGTGGGATCACCTGAATAGTCGCGCCCAGATAGTCACCACGACGCTCTTTGCGCAGGACATCAGAGTAGATACGACCAGTGGTGAAGTTGTTGCGGCGCGACATTTTAGTGCGGATGAACCGCTCGTAGTGACCCAAGTCCAGATCGGTTTCGGCGCCGTCTTCGGTGACAAACACTTCACCGTGCTGCGTCGGGCTCATCGTGCCCGGATCCACGTTGATGTACGGGTCCAGTTTCATGATGGTAACGTTGAGGCCACGGGCTTCAAGAATAGCCGCCAGAGAGGCTGCGGCAATGCCTTTACCCAGAGAGGAAACGACCCCGCCGGTCACAAAAATATAATTAGTTGTCATGCTGAACCTGAGAGTTTAGGTTTAAAGACGATGGAGGTACCAAGACGGGAAAGTAGTATACCTGAACCTGATGAACGCCACAAATGTTCGTTTTACACAATGTGGCGATTCCAACACCCTCGAAGGTGAAGTAAAACCGCCCTCACCACAACCAATAATTACCTTTAATAACAATATAATAAACTCATTAAAATCGATAAAAATACGGTTTGTGATTAAAAATGGATTAATGGCCTATTTCCTGTTTTTTCACCTGCTGCCATGCGGCTTCCATTTCATCCAGCGTCGCCTGTTCCAGCGTTTTTCCCGATGCCGTAACGATTTGTTCTACCTCACGAAAACGACGAGTAAACTTGCGATTTGCCGCCTGCAATGCATTCTCAGCCTTGTGTCCCAAGTGACGAGAGAGATTGACTGTAGCGAACAATAAATCACCAATCTCTTCACCTAATTTTTCTTCATCGACAACGGCTTGCCGCGCCTCAAACATCACCTCATCGATCTCTTCATACACTTTGTCGAGCACCGGGCCCAGGCTGTCCCAATCGAAGCCCACAGACGAACAACGCTGCTGAATTTTTTGCGCTTTCATCAGGGCAGGCAGCGCATCTGGAATGTCATCCAACGGCGAATGACGATCTTTCTCCGCACGCTCCTGCGCTTTGGTCTGTTCCCACTTGGCCAGCACGGCATCGCTGTCCGTCAGCGTCAGATCGCCGAAAATATGCGGGTGGCGACGTTCCAGCTTGTCGCTGATGGCGTTACACACATCAGAGAAATCGAACAAGCCCTTTTCCTGCGCCATTTGCGCGTAAAACACCACCTGAAACAGCAAATCCCCTAGCTCACCGCGCAAATCATCGAAATCTTGACGGCTGATGGCATCCAGCACTTCATACGTTTCTTCCAACGTATAAGGCGCGATGGTGTCAAACGTCTGTTCCTTATCCCACGGACAACCATTTTCAGGATCGCGGAGGGTTTTCATGATGGCGAGCAGGCGCTCGACGGAGGATACGTTCATTGAGTTCTCGATTATAAAATAAACAGGAAATAATGTGCGCCAACGCCTGTATCCCACACCTTCGCGGTGAACAGTCTCTTAGCCACATTTTTATGCAGATGTAGAAATGGTTTCGTGCGCCACAATACCGCCATTTTCATGCTATCTCGTAGCACGCGCCCGACACGGGACGGCTCAAACGCCGCTCGCCCCGTGACCCTAGGCTTTCGGCGGAAATTATGTCGCTACGCGATACCTTCGTCGGTATCAGGCTTTACGGACCGCTTGCGACACGTTCCCGACGTGGCGTAAGCTTTCGCCGCATCCATGCGGCTCATCCTAAGCCTGCTATCTCCTCAGCATAATTTTTTACGCCAGAGAACAACCAACGAAGCTTACTTTCTACATCATTTGCGTCTAAAAGACAGCCACTGAAAGGAACGTTGGCAAGTGTTACGCGCCTTGCTGGCGCCGCGCGTCAATCACATCCGGAAGTTGGTTGAGCTTCGCCAGAATGCGACCCAGCACTTGCAGGTTGTAGATCTCGATGTCCATATCAATCGTTGCCAGTTGCTGCTTGGTGTCGCTACGGCTGGCGACGCCCAGTACATTGACCTTCTCATTCGCCAGAATCGTGGTGATATCTCGCAGCAACCCGCTGCGATCGTTAGCAATCACCCTCACCACCAGCGAATAGCCGCTGGAGTAGCTTTCGCCCCAGACGGCATCGACAATGCGTTCCGGCGAGCTGGCGCGCAGTTCGTCCAACTGTTCACAGTCCGCACGGTGAATCGAAATCCCCCGGCCTCGCGTGATGAACCCGGTGATCTCATCACCCGGAATCGGCTGGCAGCAGCGGGCAATGTGGTGCATCAGATTGCCTACACCTTCTACCACCACGCGGCCGTTGTCCTTCGTGTTACGTGCTGCTGGCTGATGCGATTTTTGCGTCAGCTGGCGCAGCGCTTCACGATCCAGCTCTTCCGCACTCGGCTGTTTTAGCTGTGATTGCAGGAAATTCACCATCTGGTTCAGGCGAACATCACCGCCGCCGATAGCAGCCAGTAACTCATCCAGCGAATTCACGTTGTAGCGTGGCAGCAGCAGTTTTTCCGCTGCTTTCAGGCTGACACCCAGATGCGCCAGTTCGTCATCCAGGATCTGTCGACCCGCTAGAATATTCTTGTCGCGATCTTGCTTACGGAACCAGTTCTGAATCTTCGAACGTCCGCGGCTGGTGGTGATATACCCCAGATTCGGGTTCAGCCAGTCACGGCTCGGGTTCGGTTGCTTCTGGGTGATGATTTCAATCTGATCGCCCATTTGCAGCTGGTAGGTAAACGGCACGATACGTCCGCCGATTTTCGCCCCGATGCAGCGGTGCCCGATATCACTGTGGATGTGATAGGCAAAATCCAACGGCGTGGAGCCCGTGGGGAGATCCACCACATCGCCTTTCGGCGTAAAGACATAAACCCGGTCGTCAAACACCTGGCTGCGAACTTCGTCCAGTACGTCATTCGAATCCGCCACTTCCTCCTGCCAGGCAAGCAGCTTACGCAGCCAGGCAATGCGGCCTTCGTAGCCGGAACGCCCGCCCACGGAGGTACCTTCTTTGTATTTCCAGTGTGCCGCCACGCCCAGTTCGGCATCTTCATGCATCTGCCGCGTGCGGATCTGGATTTCGAGCGTTTTCCCGCCCGGCCCTAACACCACGGTGTGGATGGACTGATAGCCGTTTGGTTTAGGGTTAGCGACGTAGTCGTCAAACTCGTCAGGCAGATGACGATAGTGGGTATGCACGATACCGAGCGCGCCGTAGCAGTCCTGCAAGCGCTCAACGACGATACGCACCGCTCGCACATCGAACAGCTCATCGAACGACAGCGCCTTCTTCTGCATCTTGCGCCAGATGCTGTAGATATGCTTGGGACGACCATAGATCTCCGCCTGCACGCCCTCTTCTTTCATCGCGTTGCGCAGCGTTTTGACAAAATCGTCAATGTACTGCGCGCGATCGATACGGCGCTCGTGCAGCAGCTTGGCGATTTTTTTATATTCATCAGGATGCAGATAGCGGAAGCAGAAATCCTCCAGCTCCCACTTCAACTGGCCGATACCCAGGCGGTTCGCCAGCGGCGCGTAGATATTGGTACACTCTTTGGCCGCCAATACCCGTTCTTCTTCCGGGGCATCCTTCACTTCACGCAGGTGCGCAATCCGCTCCGCGAGCTTGATCACCACGCAGCGGAAATCTTCCACCATCGCCAACAGCATGCGGCGGATGTTATCGACCTGCTCAGACGCGCCGGAATCATTCTGCGTCGCTTTGAGCTGGCGGATTGCATCCATATCGCGCACGCCATGCACCAAATCAACGATGTTTTTACCAAACGCGGCTTCCAGCGTCGCCTCATCGACCACGTTCGCATCGGCCAGCGGAAAGAGCAGCGCCGCGCGCATGCTGTCATTGTCCATGCTGAGCGTGGACAGGATTTCCACCATTTCAATGCCGCGCCACAGCAGTAGCGACGCATCGGCGTGATCTTGCGTTTGCTGCTCACAGTAACGCCAGGTTTCGGCTAAACGTTCACACGATTGCTGGCTGGAAATACCCAGTGAAGCAATCCACGCGTCAGGGACAAATTCACCTGCCGTATTCAAATGCGCACTTCTTACCGCAACCATAATTTCTCCCTACGTTACCCTTCACCTTGCAAACGACGCCGCTTTGCTGCCTGTTACGCCTTTCGCGTGCCGGTATCGTGCAAAAACAGTGCCATCGATTCAAGGTGACCGGTATGTGGAAACATATCCAGCATCGCGACATTCGCCAGCCTAAAACCTGCGGCCAGTAATACTTTGCTGTCGCGTGCTAGCGTCGTGGCGTTACAGGAGACATACACCACCCGTTCAGGTGCCAGTCTGGTTATCTGCTCCATAACGCCTGCCGCGCCAGCACGTGCCGGATCAAGTAATATCTTATCAAAACCCTGAGCTGCCCACGGCTGCTGCGTGACGTCATCTTCAAGATTTTGGTGAAAAAATGTGACATTGGACAGCCCATTGCGTTGGGCATTCTCGCGTCCTTTCTCAACTAACGCGGTTACCCCTTCTACACCAACGACGCTGGCGGCACGCTGTGCCAGCGGTAGCGTGAAGTTACCCATGCCACAAAACAGATCTAATATTCTATCCTGCGGTTGCACATCCAGCCATGCCAGCGCCTGCGCGACCATCTGCTGGTTCACTGCATCATTGACCTGAATAAAATCGCGCGGGCTAAAGGCCAGCGTCAGCCCGGCAACGTGATAAACCGGCTCTTCACCCTGTAGGCACGTCAGCGAGTCGGCATCCGGTGCCAGATAAACCGAAACGCCCTGCTGCTGGGCAAAATCACGCAGCGCGTGCTGATCCGATGAATGGAGTGGATCAAGGTGCCTCAGCACCAGCAGCGGACCGTTTTCCGCCTGCACCAGTTCCACATGACCAAGACGCTTCACCGCCTTTAATCGGTTCAGGCAGTCACGCAGCGGTTGCAGCAGCGCTTCAAGCTCGGGGCGCAATACCGGACAGGCGTTGATATCCACCAGATCGTGAGAATTTGACTGTCTATAGCCCATCAACAGACGCTGCTCTTTTGCCTGAAAGTATAACGCAAGCCGCGCGCGCCTCCGATAGGCATAAGGTGTTCCAGCCACCAGCGAGGCTTCCGGCAGCTCTGCGCCCGTTTCCCGCGTCATCAGGCGCATCAATGCAGCCGTTTTGCTGCTCTGTTGTAGCGTGATGTCCGCGTGCTGCTGCTGGCAACCGCCACAGCGGGTAAAATGCGGACACGCCGGCGTAACGCGCTGCGGGCTAGGCGTCAGAAGGCGTTTCAGTTTCGCATGCGAAAACTGACGCTTCTCTTCCGTCAACTGAACGTCGGCCTGCTCTCCCGGCAGTACACCCGTGACAAACACCGTCTTGCCTTCGTGACGCGCCACCCCTTGCCCAAACGGATCAAGCGACGTGACCGTAACAGTGAGGTTCTTAGCAGGAATCGCTTTCCGGGTCGTCACACGCCGGTTTGGAGAGTAGAATTGCGCCATAATGTACTATCGATTTTCTCTTGAGTTGAACGGCTGTACCCGATAACTAAATTAAATAATAGGGTGCCTAGCATCCTCTAATTCTCCCACATTGGAACCCCATGACCAAATACAGTCTTCGTGCACGGATGTTGATACTGATTTTGGCACCGACGCTGATGATCGGGCTGCTGCTGAGTTCGTTCTTCGTCATTCATCGTTACAATCAGTTGCAGTCGCAGTTGGCCGATTCAGGCGCCAGTATCATTGAGCCGCTGGCGACCATCAGCGCTTACGCCATTACCCATCGCCAGATGGACACGATCCCAGCATTAATCAATACGCTTCATCGCCGCCACTCTGCGATTATTCGTACCATTAGCGTGTTCGATGCGCGTAATCAGCTCCTGGCGACCACCAACGTACGCAACAACGTGACATTGCAGTCGCTCAGCAACGATGCGCTTGCACACAATAAACTGCACCTGCACCACACGAATGACGCGCTGATTCTGCACATGCCGATCGTCAATGACAGCGAATTCATGCCAGGCGGAACGACTCCGGTGCTGCCCGGTACCGCCACGCCAATGGGCTATCTGGTGATCGAGCTGGATACCAGCACCATTCGGCTTCAGCAGTATCAGGAAATCTTCATCGCCGCGCTCCTGCTGCTGCTCTCTTTGGGTGCCGCCGTCATCTTTGCCTATCGTCTGATGCGGGATGTCACCACCCCGATTCGTAATATGGTGGATACCGTTGACCGCATTCGCCGTGGACAGTTGGATAGCCGGGTCGAAGGTTACATGCTCGGCGAGCTGGATATGCTGAAAAACGGCATCAACTCGATGGCGATGTCGCTGACCGCCTACCACGAAGAGATGCAGCAAAATATCGATCAGGCGACCTACGATCTGCGGGAAACGCTGGAGCAGATGGAGATCCAAAACGTTGAGCTGGATCTAGCCAAAAAGCGCGCGCAGGAAGCCGCGCGCATCAAGTCAGAGTTTCTGGCAAATATGTCGCACGAACTGAGAACGCCGTTGAATGGCGTGATCGGTTTCACCCGCCAGACGTTGAAGACGCCGCTGAACACCACGCAGACGGACTATCTGCTCACCATCGAACGATCCGCCAATAACCTGCTGAATATTATTAACGATGTGCTGGATTTCTCGAAGCTAGAAGCAGGAAAGTTGGTGCTGGAGGATATTCCGTTCTCGCTGCATAACACGCTGGACGACGTGGTGATGCTGCTGGCGCATACGGCACATGAAAAAGGATTGGAGCTGACGCTCAGTATTCAGAATGACGTGCCCGAACAGTTTGTCGGCGATCCGCTGCGGATACAGCAAATCATCACCAACCTGCTGGGCAATGCGATTAAATTCACCGAACAGGGCAACATCGATATTCGGGTGGAGAAGCGTCGGCAGGAACCTCATCAGGTGCAGCTAGAGGTGCAAATACGCGATACCGGCATCGGTATCGCCGAGTTGCAGCAATCGCAGCTGTTCCAGGCTTTCCGTCAGGCCGACACCAGTATTTCGCGCCGTCATGGCGGCACGGGTCTCGGGCTGGTCATCACCCAGCGTCTGGTCAAAGAGATGTGTGGCGATATCAGTTTCCAGAGCCAGCTCAACAAGGGATCGACCTTCTGGTTCCACATCACGCTGCCGCTCAACCCGCACGCCATGCCGACCGAGCCAGCCTACTCGATGCTGCAAGGCAAACATCTGGCCTACGTTGAGTATCATCCCCTCGCCGCGCAGGCCACGCTGGATATCCTGAGCCAGACGCCGCTCATCGTGAGCTACAGCCCGACGTTTGAGCAACTGCCGGAAGGGGAGTTCGATATCCTGCTGCTCGGTATTCCCGTGCAATATCGCAACTCTCTGCTCGACTATACGCCCAGACTGCGCGATATCTGTCGCCGTTCGCCCTGTGTGATTCTGGCGCTGCCTAGCCTCGCGCAAATGGATGCTGAGCAGTTGAAAACCTTCGGCGTACATGCCTGCCTGAGCAAACCGCTCGCCACGTCACGCCTGCTGCCGCTGTTACAAGACAGCACGCTGTTCCAGCTCTCTTTTCTACCGGACGATACCGCACCGAATCAGGGTGCCGTACACCATCCTGCCCGTCTGCCACTGAGAGTAATGGCGGTGGATGACAATCCCGCTAATCTGAAACTGATCGGCACACTGCTGGAAGAACAGGTCGAGACGATTATCCTGTGCGAAAGCGGACAAGATGCGATTGCACAGGCAGAACTGAATCAGTGCGACATTATCCTCATGGATATTCAGATGCCGGGTATGGACGGCATTTGCGCCAGCGAGCTGATCCGTCAGATTCCTCACCATGCCACCACGCCGATCATCGCGGTGACGGCACAGACTATGACGGGTGAACGCGAGCATCTGCTGCGTTCAGGTATGGATGACTATCTGGCTAAACCGATAGACGAACAGATGCTGAAAAGCGTGCTGACACGCCATGCACGGCAAGATCCGTTGAAGCGCAGTCGGGGCGATATGACGGGATTACTGAACGAGCACGACGATAGCCAGCTATCGCTCGACTGGGCGCTGGCGCAGCAACAGGCGGCCAACAAGCCGGAACTGGCGCGTGACCTGCTGCAAATGCTATTGAATTTCTTACCAGAGGTTCGGCGGAAGATAGAAAACGTGCTGAAGGGTCAGACGGATGATGACATCATCGATTTAGTTCATAAACTGCACGGCAGTTGCAGCTACAGCGGCGTTCCGCGCCTGCAACGCATCTGCCGCTACTTGGAACAACAGCTGCGTAAAGGTGTTCACGCCAGCGATCTGGAACCCGAATGGCTGGAGCTGCTGGACGAAATCGACAACGTCAACAAAGCCGCCCAGCCGCATATCAACCCCATGCATTCGTAATCAATATCCCCAGCATAGCCCTGTCTCTTCGTCATATTTTATGTGGCTGTGGAGACAGTTTCGTGCGCTTTGCTATTACCCGGCGTAAAAAATTATGCTGAGGAGATAGCGGGCTTCGGATGAGCCGCAGGGACGCGGCGAAAGCTTGCGCCACGTATGGAACGTGTCGCAAGCGGTCCGTTAAGCCAGATACCGACGAGGGCACCGCGTCAGCGGCATAATTTCCCGCCGAAAGCCTGGGGTCACGGGGCGAGCGGCGTTTGAGCCGTCCCGTGTCGGGCGCGTGCTGCGAAGTAGCATGAAATAGCCGTATTGTGGCGCACGAAACCCTCTATCAGTCTGCATAAAAATGTGTAGATAAAAGGCCTGACTAACCGTAGCGCCATCGCATCACGATGACGATCAACGCGATACCGACTGCGCCAGTCGGATCGTGGCAGCGATATTACGTGCCGTCATCCGCACATTCTCTGCCGCATTATCCAGCGCTTCTTCGAGTGAGCAGATGTTATAAAGCACGCTGAATACGGCATCCAGGCCATGTTCATGCACCACGGCGACATCTGCCGTCAGGCTGCCAGCAATGCCAATCACCGGTTTATTATACTGTTTGGCAATCCGCGCCACGCCAATCGGTACTTTGCCGTGGATCGTCTGGCTGTCGATACGCCCTTCCCCGGTAATCACCAGCGTGGCATCTCGCACAAGCTCATCCAGCCCCAACGCTTCCGTGACAATCTCAATGCCCTGACGCAGCTCAGCGCCGCAAAAAGCCTGTAGCGCCGCGCCCAGACCACCCGCCGCGCCCGCACCGGGAACGTGTTCCACGTCCATATCCAGATCGTGGCGAATCACCGCCGCATAATGCTTCAGCGCATTATCCAGCTGTTCAATCATCTCCGGCGTTGCCCCTTTCTGAGGGCCAAAAATTGCCGATGCGCCCTGTTTCCCCGTCAACGGGTTAGTCACATCGCAGGCCACTTCAAAGCGACAACTTTTAATACGCTCATCCAGCTCGCTGATATCGATGCATTCAAGTTTGTCGAGCTCACCACCGCCAAAACCAATCTGTTCGCCCTGCTTATCCAGCAACTTCGCGCCCAGCGCCTGCACCATGCCCGACCCGCCGTCATTGGTTGCGCTTCCGCCAATCCCGATGATGCAGTGCCGAACACCGTGATCTAACGCGCAGCGAATCAACTCGCCCGTGCCATAGCTGGTCGTTTTTAACGGGTTACGCTGTTGCGAAGGCACACGTTCCAGACCGCTTGCCGCCGCCATCTCAATAAAAGCCGTTTTTTCATCGCCAGACAGGCCAAAGAACGCATCGATGTTATCGCCTAACGGCCCTGTCACCTTAACATTCACAATCTTGCCATCGGTCGCAGCGACCATGGCTTCAACGGTGCCTTCCCCACCATCTGCAACAGGCAATTTGACATAGCAGGCATCGGGGAATATTTCACGAAATCCCTTTTCAATCTGCGTAGCAACATCTTGTGCAGACAGGCTTTCTTTATAAGAATCCGGTGCGATCACTATTTTCATAAACGATCCGATTTCATCAACGTTCCGATTGCATCAATAATCCGCGCGCTCATGAAACGGCGCTTATACCTGCCAACGTTCAGGGCAGCAAATCCTGAAACCCAGTAGGTAGATCAGAGTGATTATCTGCCAGTCGGCTGGCATCCTGTGCCAGCCTCGTGACTATCGCTTCACGGCTTATCGCGTAACTTCAACTTTGGCCAGCTTCTCGTAGTAACACGCCAGCGCACTGTGGTCGGCCGATCCCAGATCGTCCGCTTTCAGCGCCTGCATCATTTCCATCACCGCTGCGGTTAACGGCAGCTGAGCACCAACGCCGTGTGAGGTATCCAGCGCGTTCGCCAAATCCTTGATGTGCAGATCGATGCGGAAACCCGGCTTAAAGTTACGATCCATCACCATCGGCGCTTTCGCATCCAGCACGGTGCTGCCCGCCAATCCACCGCGGATCGCCTGATAAACCAGATCCGGGTTAACGCCTGCTTTCGTCGCCAGCACCAGCGCTTCGGACATGGCAGCAATGTTCAGCGCCACAATCACCTGATTCGCCAGTTTGGTCACGTTACCGGCACCGATATCACCGGTATGAACAACGGAGCCTGCCATGGATTTCAGAATCTCAACGCAGCGATCAAACTGAGCTTTCTCACCACCGACCATCACGGACAGCGTGCCGTCGATCGCTTTAGGCTCACCACCGCTGACTGGCGCATCCAGCATCGTGATCTCTTTCGCTGCCAGCGCGGTAGCAATTTCACGGCTGGCAAGCGGGGCGATTGAACTCATATCCACCACAATGCTTCCGGCGCGTGCACCGTCGATGACGCCGTTTTCACCCAGCACCACTTCTTTAACGTGCGGAGAGTTAGGCAGCATGGTGATGATGACATCGCACTGCTCTGCAACCTGTTTCGGCGTTTCAGCCGCTGTAGCACCCGCCGCAACCACTTCCGCGACCGCGTCCAGATTTCGATCCATCACGACTAATGAGTAACCTGCTTTCAGCAGATTTTTACTCATCGGTTTTCCCATGATGCCCAATCCAATAAAACCAATTTTCATCGCCCTAACCTCATTGTCTGATGTAGATATCACTTCAATTCACGATGAACCCGCCTCATGGCGGATCCGATTCGCACGGAATTAATGAATTACTTCTTGTACTTGTCGCTCAGCGCCTGTGTTGCGCTGCGGAACACGCCCAGATCGCTACCAACCGCAACGAAGCTTGCGCCCCATTCCAGATAGCGACGCGCATCGGCCTCAACCGGAGCCAGAATGCCGCACGGCTTGTTATGCGCGGCGGTACGATCGAAGATGTGGCGGATCGCCTTCTGCACGTCAGGATGGTTAGGCTGACCGAGATAGCCCAGCGCCGCAGACAGGTCGCTCGGGCCAACAAACACGCCGTCTACGCCATCTACTGCGATAATCGCATCCAGATTGTCGAGGCCGTCCTGACTTTCGATTTGCACCACGACGGTAATGTTGTCGTTAATCTTGGCGAAATAGTCCGGTTCGGTGCCATAGCTGTTGCTACGGTGCGCCACGGAAACACCGCGGATACCGGCTGGCGGATAACGGGTTGATGCAACCGCACGCGCGGCTTCTTCCGCCGTTTCCACGAAGGGAATCAGGAAGTTATTGAACCCGATATCCAGCAGCCGCTTAATGATGATCGGCTCATTGCACGGCGGACGGACAACAGGCGCGCTGTGGCTGCCTTTCAGCGCCATGAGCTGAGGAATAAACGTCACGATATCGTTAGGCGCATGCTCTCCATCCAGCACCAGCCAGTCGAATCCCGCCAGCCCCAGCACTTCAGTTGAAATCGGGTTGCCCAGCGCACACCAGCAGCCAATCAACGTTTTCCCCTGCAGCAAATCTTGGCGAAAACGGTTAGGTAACAGCGGAGTCTTCATTTTTTATCCTCGGTCATTCCAGCGCCGCTTGCCTGAAGCGGCGCGCTCAAAAAACGGAAAATCAGAACGTTAGCGAACCAGACACGGACGTTTATTATCAAACGTCCACTCAGGAATAAGGTACTGCATTCCCATGGCGTCGTTACGTGCGCCTAATCCCATGTTTTTATACAGTTCATGTGCTTTCATCACCTGGTCCATATCCAGCTCAACGCCCAGACCCGGTTTCTTCGGCACTTCCACCATGCCGCCAACAATCTGCAACGGTTCTTTCGTCAGGCGTTGATTGCCTTCCTGCCAGATCCAGTGCGTATCAATCGCCGTAATCTTGCCCGGTGCCGCCGCGGCGACCTGAGTAAACATGGCCAATGAAATATCAAAGTGGTTATTGGAGTGAGAACCCCAGGTTAAGCCCCATTCGTGGCACATCTGCGCCACGCGAACGGAACCTTGCATCGTCCAGAAGTGCGGATCGGCCAACGGAATATCGACCGATTGCAGCGAAATAGTGTGACCCATCTGCCGCCAGTCGGTGGCGATCATGTTGGTCGCAGTAGGCAGCCCCGTCGCACGACGGAATTCCGCCATAACTTCACGGCCGGAGAAACCTTGCTCCGCGCCGCACGGATCTTCGGCATACGCCAGCACGCCGCGCAGCTGTTTGCCCAGACCGATGGCTTCATCCAGCGACCAGGCACCGTTTGGATCCAGCGTGATGCGGGCCTGTGGGAAGCGTTTCGCCAGCGCGGTAACCGCTTCGGCCTCTTCGCTACCAGCCAGTACGCCGCCTTTCAGTTTGAAATCGTTGAAACCGTATTTTTCATACGCGGCTTCAGCCAGACGCACGATGGTTTCTGGCGTCAGGGCCTCTTCATGACGCAGACGATACCAGTCGCATTTCTCATTAGTCTGGCTCTGGTAAGGCAAGTCGGTTTTATTACGATCGCCGATGTAGAACAGATAGCCCAGCATCTCGACAGCATCACGCTGTTGCCCAACGCCCAGCAGCGAGGCCACGCTGACGTTGAGGAATTGCCCCAGCAGATCGAGCATGGCAGCTTCGATCCCCGTGACGACATGGATAGTGGTACGCAGATCGAACGTCTGCAAACCGCGCCCGGAAGAATCGCGGTCGGCGAACTGTGCACGCACCGCCGTCATCACGTTTTTGTATTCGCCCAGCGTTTTGCCCACCACCAACGCGGCAGCATCCTCCAGCGTCTGACGGATTTTCTCACCGCCAGGAATTTCTCCGACACCGGTATTCCCGGCGTTATCTTTCAGAATAACAATGTTGCGAGTGAAATAAGGTGCATGTGCGCCACTCAGGTTGAGCAGCATACTGTCGTGACCTGCAACCGGAATAACCTGCATGTGGGTAATCACCGGAGTTGAACTTTGCAATGTCATTTTCTTATCCTTTCTCTCTAATTTTTCTATGTAGGGTTAGCGGCCAAAAACCGGGCGTTTACGATCAAACTTCCAACCAGGAATCAGGTACTGCATGGCGACGGCATCATTACGTGCCCCGCTCGGTAATTTTTTGTACAGATCGTGGGCTTTCATAACCTGTTCCATATCCAGCTCAATCCCCAGACCGGGACGATCCGGCACCTTAATTTTTCCGTTGACGATTTGCAGCGGCTCTTTGGTCAAATGCTGCCCTTCCTGCCAGATCCAGTGCGTATCAATCGCCGTCGGGTTACCCGGTGCCGCAGCGCCCACATGCGTGAACATCGCCAAAGAAATATCGAAGTGGTTATTGGAATGGCAGCCCCACGTCAGGCCCCACTCATCACACAGTTGGGCGACGCGCACCGCGCCGTGCATCGTCCAGAAATGCGGATCGGCCAGCGGAATATCGACCGCCTGTAACATCACGGCATGGTTCATTTCACGCCAGTTGGTGGCAATCATGTTGGTCGCTACTGGCAGCCCAGTGGCGCGGCGGAATTCCGCCATCACTTCACGGCCGGAGAAACCTTGTTCGGCACCGCACGGGTCCTCCGCGTAAGTCAGAATGCCCTTCATGTCTTTGCACAACGCAATCGCTTCATCCAGCAGCCAGGCACCGTTTGGATCGACGGTGATACGTGCATCCGGGAAACGTTTCTTCAGCGCCTTCACGGCATCGATTTCCTGCTCGCCGGGCAGTACGCCACCTTTGAGTTTGAAATCTTTAAATCCGTAGCGGTCAGTCGTGGCTTCGGCCAAACGCACAATCGCCTCGCTGTCCATCGCCTGCTGATGACGCAGGTGATACCACTCATGCTTGCCTTTTTCACCTGATAAGTAAGGTAAATCTGTCTTCGTGCGATCGCCGATGTAGAACAGATAACCGAGCACGGTGACTTCATCACGCTGTTTACCCGGCCCCAGCAGCTCGGCAACGGGAACGCCCATGAATTGCCCCAGCAGATCGAGCAACGCCGCTTCGAGCGCCGCCACGGCATTCACGCGCAGCTCAAACGTCCAGGCACCTTTGCCGAAGGAATCAAAATCAGAAGATTGGTTGCCGACATGAATGTCATGAACCAGACGGTTCATGCGGGCGATTTGCTCGCCTTTCACTCGGGGAATCGCCTCAACCAGCGTGTTGTAAATGACTTCGCCACCGGGCGCTTCGCCGACACCGGTATGCCCGGCGCTATCGGTTAAAATGACGAGGTTACGCGTGAAGTAAGCACCATGCGCACCGCCGATGTTCAGCAACATGCTGTCATAGCCCGCAACGGGGATGACTTTCATGTCGGTAATCACAGGCGTTGCTGAAAAGTTTGTCATGACAGGCTCCCGTCATGAATGGCGCGCACAGGATTGACGCGTAGGTTTCCGATGGTTGCCACAACGCAAGGGCGCGCTGAGGCGGATGAAAATAATTCAGTCATACAGAAAGAAAAAACGGATGGTGCACCAGTAGATGATTTCATGTTGTTTTCCTACTTTATTAGCGCGACCTTGTTTTTACTCTGATTTGAACTGAACAATGCTTGTAGGGCTTGTAAGATTGTCAGAATAAAAACAGGTTATTACTGAAATAAACCAGTCAGGAATGCGGTGTTGTCATTCGTACCGCCTCACCAACCTCAGTAAAAAGTATAAGTTTTCTTATTTCACAACTCATTGGGCAATAGCACAGCATTCCCTGTCGAAATGCAGATTAAATATGTCATTATCACAGACCAATGGGAGGTGTTTCACGAAAACCGGGAAAAGCGAATTCCCGCCTTATAAACACCGAAATACGTCTTCCCAGACGCCGATTTCAAAGAGATAAAACCCAGCTTTCCATGACATAAATAAATGGCAAATCTATACCCTAAATAATTCGAGTTTCAGGCAGGCGGCAAGAGAAGGAATCCCGATGAGCTTACTCAGGTAAGTGATTCGGGTGAGTGAACGCAGCCAACGCATATGCAACTTGAAGTATGACGGGGATATAGCGAAACGCTGCGCCATCAGTACGATAGCGCAGCGTTTTGTGTTATTGCCTATATTCAAACGAATACGGTAACGACTGGCCTTAATTCTTAACGAACGGCTTCAATTCGACACGTTTAATATCTTTCACGATGAACAGGTAGCTGAAGATCGCAACCAGCGCATGAATCCCGACATACACCAGACCACCATTGAAGGAACCGGTCATTCCGATGATGTAGCCAATCGCAATCGGCGTCACGATACCAGACGCGTTACCGAACATATTGAACAGTCCACCGCTCAACCCGCTGATTTCTTTCGGTGCGGTATCGGCCATAACCGCCCAGCCTAGCGCACCAATGCCTTTGCCGAAGAAGGCTGCAGACATCACCGCAATAACGACCCACTCGGTTTCAACGTAGTTACAAATCACCATCGACATGGAGAGCAACATACCGAGAACGATTGGCGTTTTACGGGCAAAGGTCAGGGAATTGGTCCGACGCATCAGGTAATCGGAAATAATGCCGCCCAGAACGCCCCCGACAAAACCACAGATAGCAGGAACCGAGGCGACAAATCCTGCTTTGAGGATCGACATACCACGAGCCTGAACCAGATAAAGCGGGAACCAAGTGATAAAGAAGTAGGTCAGTGCGTTAATACAGTATTGACCGATATACACACCCAGCATCATGCGCGACTGCATTAATTGCTTGATCTGATGCCATTTTTCGCCTTTCTCGGTCGCTTTCTTCGTCCCTTTAGCATCCATATTAATCAGGGCACCACCGGCTTCGATGTAATCCAGTTCAGCCTGATTCACCCCAGGGTGATCTTTCGGATCGTGGATTACTTTCAGCCAGACAAAGCTCAGAATGATACCCAGCCCGCCCATGAACCAGAACACGTGTGCCCAACCTACTGCCTGCGTCAACCATCCCATGATCGGTGCAAAAATGACCGTGGCAAAATACTGTGCCGAGTTGAATATCGCGACGGCAGTACCACGTTCTTGTGCAGGGAACCAGGCAGCCACAATTCGGCTATTTCCTGGGAAGGAAGGTGATTCACACAGGCCAACCATAAAGCGCAGGAGGAACAGAGAAATAACGATGCCCGCGCCGCTGAAGATATCGACAAAGCCTTGTAATAAGGTAAAAATCGACCAGGTTAAGATACTGTAGAAGTAGACTTTCTTTGAGCCAAAGCGATCGAGCAGCCAGCCCCCAGGTATTTGTCCAATAACATACGCCCAGGAGAACGCTGAGAAGATATAACCCATCCCCACCGCGTCCAACCCAATTTCCTTAGACATTGCTGAACCAGCAATGGACAAGGTCGCGCGGTCTCCATAGTTAAATGACGTGACAATAAACAACATCACGACAATCCAGTAGCGGGCGTTTGTTCTCTTTTGTATCGCGCCAGCTGCTGAGCTTACTGTATTCATGATGAACTCCTGCTTCAATCGCGGTTCGCTCATTCATTCCGAATAACAGATAACGGTGTAGGGTTATCAGAATGAAGATCAGTGGATAGTTAACATTCCCATTTTTATTTTTTTTGCGAATAGCCAGGCTATATAGCATCAGAGTAATTAGCTGACATCTTCAACTCGCAGGAACATTATAATTTTTACCCACTGACTGCTCACTAGCTAAAAGCACAACATTAAAAATGTCCTTTTGAATATGTTGGTGCACTTGCCCTATATAATGCGAGGTATTTCACGAAAAACACCGCCTTTCTCTTTTTACATTTATACACATTATTGTTATTTCCTCCTGAAAAACCGTGCGCAGTCAGAATGTGATCAAACTCACCAAAAATTGGGTCTTCGCCTGATAAATAAGAAACAAAAAGCGCTGGCTTAGGTCAATTGCATAATGTACGAGAAGAGAACCTCACGTATACTCGTTAGCGAGCAATGAAATAATAGCGTGGTAATCATTACCACTGCGTTTCTGATAAACCAATAATAAAGGCTTGCATCATGTCAGATAAATCAGAAAGTAATGCTGCACAAGAGCAGCCACTTTATATTAAGGTTCACGATTCTGATAATGTTGCCATTGTTGTTAATAATAATGGCTTACGTGCTGGAACCCGTTTTAATGATGATCTGGAATTAATTGAGCATGTTCCGCAAGGTCACAAAGTGGCCCTTGTGGATATCGCAAAATCAGGTGCCATCATCCGCTATGGTGAAATTATCGGGTATGCGCTGCGGGATATTGCCAAGGGAAGCTGGATCGATGAATCGCTGGTCGAGTTGCCTCAGGCTCCCGCGCTGGACACCCTGCCGCTGGCGACCAAAATCCCCCCCACGCTGCCTGCGCTGGAAGGCTACACCTTTGAAGGTTACCGCAATGCCGATGGCAGCGTAGGGACGAAAAACCTGTTGGGCATTACCACCAGCGTACACTGCGTCGCGGGCGTGGTGGACTATGTCGTCAAAATTATCGAGCGAGACTTATTGCCGAGATATCCCAATGTGGATGGCGTGGTCGCACTCAACCATCTTTATGGCTGTGGCGTGGCAATCAATGCCCCTGCTGCGGTGGTTCCCATCCGTACCATTCACAATCTGGCGCTGAACCCGAATTTTGGCGGCGAGATACTGGTGGTCGGCCTGGGCTGTGAAAAATTACAGCCGGAGCGCCTGCTGGAAGGGACGCCTGATGTACAAGCCATCTCCCTCGACGACACCAGCATTGTCCGCTTGCAGGATGAACACCACGTTGGTTTCAGATCGATGGTGGATGACATTCTGACGATGGCAGACAAGCACCTGCAACGGTTGAACAAACGTCAGCGTGAAACCTGTCCGGCCTCTGAGCTGGTTGTCGGCATGCAGTGTGGCGGCAGCGATGCTTTCTCCGGCGTCACCGCAAACCCAGCCGTTGGTTTTGCCTCCGATCTCTTGGTTCGCTGCGGTGCAACCGTCATGTTCTCCGAAGTGACCGAAGTGCGCGATGCCATTCATCTGTTAACACCACGCGTCATCAATGAAGAAGTCGGTAAACGCCTGCTGGAAGAAATGGCCTGGTACGATAATTATCTCGACAGTGGCCAGACCGACCGTAGCGCCAACCCATCGCCGGGCAATAAAAAAGGTGGCCTCGCGAACGTGGTGGAAAAAGCGCTGGGTTCCATCGCCAAATCCGGCACCAGCGCGATTGTCGAAGTCCTGTCCCCCGGACAGCGCCCAACCAAACGTGGCTTGATTTACGCCGCAACACCGGCCAGCGACTTCGTGTGCGGCACCCAGCAGCTCGCTTCTGGTATCACCGTGCAGGTCTTCACCACCGGTCGCGGTACCCCTTATGGCCTGCTGGCTGTCCCCGTCATCAAAATGGCGACCCGAACCGCATTGGCAAACCGCTGGCACGATCTGATGGATATTGATGCCGGAACCATTGCTACCGGAGAGGCCACGATCGAAGACGTAGGCTGGCAGCTTTTCCACTTCATTTTGGATATCGCCAGCGGCAGGAAAAAAACCTGGTCCGATCAGTGGGGGCTGCATAACGCCCTGGCCGTCTTCAATCCAGCGCCGGTAACCTGATTACCGTTCTCCGCAGGCCAGCGTCATTATCTGGTCTGCGGATCGCGTTATTTGATCTACAATAAATTCAGCAGTAATAAAAATGAAAGAAAGACGGTAATTAAAAGAATAAACAGCAAGACAGCAACAATTGGCTTCATTTAGGAAAATAAAATACACAGAAAATTAACAAGTGATTTTTCCTAATCGTCAATAGTTATCATATAAAACACATTTCAAGTAAAAATTCCATGTTCTAATCACCTATTTCCTATCATTTTTTTCCTGATTATTTATTGCCAATAAAATGAATCAATTGACAGGATAATCGACCTCATAATAAATTTACACCTGCTGAAAAAGCGTGCTAATACTGATGAAACATTTGTTACAAAATCGCCATCACGCACAATATAGGGTAAATAGGCCGCCCATTATAAATAATGCATAACATTATTTTATATAAATGAACGAGTCACCCAAAAAATTTCAGTATACCCATTTGAATAACTTGAATATTTACACAGCAATATGCCTGACAGATTTCACGGGACGAACCATTCGGCAGCGACACGGCGTTTCAGCCTCTGTAATAACCAGAGTGTCTGAGGCGAGAAAAGCGGCCAGCGTGTCTGAACCTGGAAACTGAGCGGGATACGTACGCCGGGGTTTCTAATGAGATTAAATACACCTGTTACACAGCAGGAGTATCTGTTAGACATGGACACCATATTGATGTCCACGACAAATATTCACAGCCACATCACCTATGCCAACTCTGCCTTCATTGCGGTTAGTGGTTTTTCCGAAGAGCAGCTCATCAACCAGCCTCACAATATTGTGCGCCATCCCGACATGCCCGTTGAAGCCTATGCCGACATGTGGTTTACGCTGAAACAAGGCGATAGCTGGACTGGGTTAGTTAAAAATCGTCGCAACAACGGTGACCACTACTGGGTTCGCGCCAACGTTACGCCGGTCTACCAGCAGGAGCAGCTCGCAGGCTATATCTCAGTACGTAACACGCCCAACGCAGAAGAAATCAAGTATGCCGAAACGCTGTATAGCGCCGTGCAGAAAAAACAGGCGGGCAGCCGTAAGTTCTACAAAGGATTAGTCGTTCGCACCGGACTCTTTTCGCCACTGTCGCTCTTGCAAAAATTGTCAGTCCGCTGGCGCTTGCGTTTAGCCGTCTTAGCAGTGGGACTCATTCCTGCACTACTTGCTTTCAATGGCATGAATCCACTGTGGCTACTGGCACTGACGCTATTACTCATCGTCATCACGGATCAGTTTCTGCAACAGCAAATTGCACAGCCGATCAGGATGATAATGAAGCAGGCTCAGCATGTGGTATCGGGCCGTAAAGTAAAGCATGTCCACCTGAACCGGGTCGACGAAATTGGCTTGCTGCTACGCTCTGTTAACCAGTTTGGCCTAAACCTGCATTCGCTTGTCGACGACGTCAGTACACAGGTAAACGGCATCACCAAGGTCAGCCATAAGCTGGCGGAAAACAACGTCGACCTGAATACCCGCACGGAAGAGACATCGGCCAATCTGCAACAAACTGCCGCTGCCATTGAAGAAATTACCGTTGCCGTGCAGCAGAGTGCAGAAACGGCAGCACAGGCCACCACCATGGCAGAAGCCGCCAGCAGCACCGCGTTTAAAGGTGGCAATATCATGAAGGAAACCATCGGCATGATGGATTCCATCTCCAGCGCCAGCGATAAAATCGTTGATATCATTGGCGTGATAGACAGTATTGCCTTCCAGACCAACATCCTTGCGCTGAATGCGGCCGTTGAAGCCGCTCGTGCTGGCGTACAAGGACGCGGGTTTGCAGTGGTAGCCGCTGAGGTTCGCAATCTGGCGCAGCATTCCGCCTCTGCGGCCAAAGAGATTAAAACGTTGATCGATGCTAACGTCCAAAGTGTGAAACAGGGCAGCACAATGGTCGAGAATGCGGGCAAACATATCAGCGACATCGTTGATGAAGTCTTGCAGGTCTCCACCATGATCAAAGAGATCAGCAACGCAACGCATGAGCAAACCTCGGCATTGGGCCTGATCAATACCTCTATTGCACAGATAGAAAAAATGACGCAGCGCAACACCGATATGGTTACCCACTCCACAGAAGCTGCTGAAGGGCTCAACCTTCAGGCAAGGCGGCTGAATAGCGCGATTAACGTGTACGGTAGTTAACTGACGTCATCTCATCCATTGCGGCAAGGGCGTGGAAAGCGCCCTTTCCCCTTTTCTTCCCTTCGAGCAAACGCATCGCCCCTCACGTTTTGTAAGTTTTTCGTAAAGAAAAGAGTGACACAGCCGATAGTGATCGGAGAACTGACCTATTTCAGGAGGAAGTGATGTCCAATGATATCAGCCGGATTACAATGAATACGGTGTCAACAGTCCCGTTGGCCTCTACGGCCAGTAAGTCTGCATCTAATACAGAAAATAAAGCTGCGTCGACTAATGAGAGTAAGGCTGCGCCTGCTGGCAGTAGTGGTGCTCAACAAAAAATTGCCGCAATACAACATCAGATCAAACAGCTGACTAAAAAGCTAAAAGAACTGGGCGAGTCGGCCAGCACTGCGCAAAGTGAAGATGAGCGCAAACTCATCAAACAGCAGCAGCAGATGATCCAGGCGCAAATTCAGGCGCTCTATGCCGAAATTGCCCGCATCCAAAAAGAAGAAGCTGAAAAGAAAGCGATGGAAGCAGAATCAAAATCAACATCACAACAAACTGCAAATAAAGACAAAAACGGCGGTGTTGATATCTACGTCTAACTGCAATATCTGGCGTATTCCCCTCTTTTTTCTCTCTCTTTCCTGACTGATACATTTTGTTACATGAGCTGTCAGGAAAGTGAGTATTTCATGTTTCATTGCCAACAATATCCCCTTCGAGAAAGTGCTTAAATTGCTGATGCACAGGCATGTAGCCCAAGCCATTCGGGTATAAACCCTAAATAATTCGAGTTTCAGGCAGGCGGCAAGCGAGGGAATCCCGATGAGCTTACACAAGTAAGTGATTCGGGTGACTAAACGTAGCCAACGCACATGCAACTTGAAGTATGACGGGTACATCGGCATCTTTTCAGGAGGGAAAATGTCAAACACCATCAGCAGTATCAGCGTATCGACAACCACGGCAAGCAGCAGTAAAAGCAGTAGCAGCACTTCGGAGCAACAAGTTGCACAGCTCAACAAGCAGCTCCAAACGCTAACCAAACAGGTCAGTAAGCTGGCCGAATCCGCTTCCAGCGCAGAGAGCGACGAAGAACGTAAGCAGATCGAGCAACAGCAACAGACCATTCAGGCGCAGATCCAGATGCTACAGGCGCAAATTGCCCGTTTGCAGAGTGAAGGATCGGAACAACAGTCTGATTCCTCTGCTTCGACTCAAAGTGCTAAACAAGAAGGCGTTAACCGCCCGACAGAAGATAACCAGATTAATATTTACGTGTAGTCTGCGTCAGGGATGGGGTAGTCAGTCAACGTGAAAGGTCGCTTCATTGAAGCGACCTTTTTTCGTCAGAGGGTGTGGCAGGAAGTGGGTAATCAGGAACGGGATCGCTTCAGCGGCGTGACCAACCCTTGCAGACCTTCTATCTTGATTGCCAGCGTAATCTGCATCAATTCCCCTAAGCGACCTTTAGGAAATTCATCCTTGCGGGAGAACCACAGCAGGTACTCTTCCGGTAAATCAATCAGCACTCGCCCTTTGTATTTACCAAAGGGCATCTGCATCGTGGCAATGTCTATCAGGTCTTCTTTTTCCATCCGTTTACGCCCCCAATAGTCGGATCATTTCCGCCTCATCGATCACTGAGATCCCCAGTTCTTGCGCCTTCGCTAGCTTAGAGCCTGCGGCTTCACCAGCGATCACCATATCGGTTTTCTTCGAGACGCTGCCGCTCACTTTTGCCCCTAACGCCGTTAGCCGATCTTTGGCTTCGTCGCGAGACAAAATACTTAGCGATCCGGTCAATACCACCGTTTTCCCCGCAAATGGGCTGTCGATCTCTTCCGCATTGACCACCTGAACCTCAGGCCAGTGAATGTTGATGCCTGCGGGATCGGTCAGTTCACGGATCACCGTTTGGTTGTGCTCTTCTTCAAGGAAGTGACGCACGTGCGCGGCAACGACTTTACCGACATCCGGCACCTCCAGCAGCGCGTCTTCATCGGCAGCAAAAAGAGCTTCCAGCGAACCAAAATGAGCAGCCAGATTAGCCGCCGTCGATTCGCCAACGTCGCGGATCCCCAACGCATAGAGGAAGCGTGCCAGCGTGGTATTTTTCGCCTTTTCCAGCGCATTGACCAGATTCGTCGCGGATTTCGGCCCCATGCGATCCAGCCCCGTCATGATCCCGGCGCTCAGGCGAAACAAATCGGCTGGCGTCTTGACGTACTCTTTTTCCACCAGTTGATCGATGATCTTATCGCCCATGCCTTCCACATCCAATGCGCGACGAGAAACAAAATGCTTCAGTGCCTCTTTGCGCTGGGCACCGCAGATCAAGCCAGCGGTACAGCGCGTGACGGCTTCGCCTTCCACACGTTCAACATCAGATCCACACACGGGACAAGCCGTAGGGAAAACGATCGGCTGCACCGTTTCTGGCCGTTCAGATTCCACGATGCCGACGATCTGCGGGATAACATCCCCCGCTCGACGCACAATGACGCGATCGCCAATCTGCAAACCTAGCCGCTCAATTTCATCGGCATTATGCAGCGTGGCGTTGCTGACGATAACCCCAGCCACAGCGACGGGTTCCAGACGCGCAACGGGCGTAATCGCGCCTGTCCGCCCAACCTGAAACTCGACATCACGCACCCAGGTCAGCTGTTCCTGCGCCGGGAATTTAAAGGCTACCGCCCAGCGAGGCGCACGGGCAACGAACCCTAACCGCTCCTGCAACTCCAGAGAGTCAACTTTGACAACGACGCCGTCGATATCAAAGCCTAACGAACTGCGGGTCTGCTCAACCTGACGATAAAAATCGAGTACTTCGGCCGGACCAGTACATAGCTTAATTCTGTCGCTAACCGGCAGTCCCCACGCCTTGAACTGCATCAGCCGCTCCCAATGGCTTGCGGGCAACTCACCGCCTTCCAGCAGACCAACGCCATAACAGAAGAAGGTCAGCGGACGCTTAGCCGTAATCCGCGGGTCAAGCTGGCGCAGCGATCCGGCGGCAGCGTTACGCGGGTTGGCAAAGACTTTACTCCCCGTACGGCGAGCCTCTTCGTTCAGCTTTTCAAAACCGCTGTGCTTCATAAACACTTCACCGCGTACTTCAACACGACGCGGAATATTGTCACCCTCAAGGCGCAGTGGAATCGCTGCAACGGTACGAATGTTACTGGTGATATTTTCCCCTGTCGTGCCATCTCCACGCGTGGCCGCCTGCACCAGAACGCCGTCTTCATACAACAGGCTGACGGCTAAACCATCCAGCTTTAGCTCGCAGCAGAAGGTCAGATCGTCACCGTTCTTCAGCCTGTCGCCAATTCGCTTGCTGAAGGCCAGATAGCTCTCTTCATCAAAGACGTTATCCAGCGATAACATCGGCACTTCATGGCGTACCTGCTCAAATGCCGCCAGCGGTGCAGCACCCACGCGCTGCGTGGGAGAATCGCTGGTCACCAACTCGGGGTGATCCGCCTCTAACGCTTTCAGTTCCTGCATGAGTTTGTCATATTCGATATCAGGAATTTCGGGCGCATCTTCAACGTGATATTTGTATTCGTGATGGCGTAAGACCCGGCGCAACTCCGCTACCCGCAGTGCGGCCGCATTCACTTCGGCTGGTTCTTTCTTCACTGGTTTCATACCTGTTTTATCTGACGTGTCGCCCTGTCGGCGTCGTGATTGTTATGATTCTCGCCCGTGATGTACCAGAGCGAGAATCATTAGCTTGCGGCCTAACGGCGTCGAAACCTTTCGAGCACCGTCAGTTTTATTTCATTTAAGATTTAGACGTGTTGGCTTTAATCGTGTTGATGATGTTCGTCGTGGAACAGCCGTCCTCAAAGTTCAGGACTTTCACTTCACCGCCGTTGGCCCAGACTTCTTCACTACCGGCGATTTCATGTGGCTGGTAGTCTCCGCCTTTCACCAGAATGTCCGGCAGAATGCTGGCAATCAGGCGCTGCGGCGTATCTTCTTCAAACGGCACGACCCAATCGACAGCTTCCAGCGCCCCCAGCACGATCATCCGCTGCGGCAGCGGGTTGACGGGACGAGTCGGCCCCTTCAGACGCTTGGTTGAGGCATCGCTGTTTACCGCAACAATTAATCGGTCGCCAAGTTTGCGGGCGTTTGCCAAGTAAGACACGTGTCCGGCGTGCAGAATATCGAAGCAGCCGTTGGTCATCACAATCTTTTCGCCACGCTGACGCGCCAGTTCAACGGCGTGTTTCAACTGTTCTTCGGTCATCACGCCAAATCCGGTTTCGGCACGGCCGCGGATAGCATTTTCCAATTCAATCGGCGTGACCGTTGACGTACCCAGCTTGCCGACGACAACGCCTGCGGCGGCATTCGCCAGGAAGCAGGCCTCTTCCAGTGTGTTACCTGCCGCCAGCGCAGCGGCCAGCACACCAATGACGGTATCGCCCGCACCGGTCACGTCATACACTTCCTGAGCCTGCGTCGGCAAATGCAGCGGTGCTTTGCCCGGCTGTAGCAGCGTCATTCCTTGCTCGGAACGGGTAATCAGCAACGCGGACAGATCGTAATCGGCCACCAGTTGCATACCGCGCTCAACCAGTTCTTCTTCCGTTTTGCAACGTCCTGCCACCGCTTCGAATTCAGACAGGTTTGGCGTCAGCAATGTCGCGCCACGGTAACGGGCAAAATCCGTGCCTTTCGGGTCGATCAGCACCGGAACGCCAGCCGCTTTTGCCGTCTGAATCATGGTTTGCACATGCGCTAATGCGCCTTTTGCATAGTCAGACAGCACGAGTGCGCCAATTTTTGGCAGCGCCAACTGAATACGTTCGATAATCGGCTGAGGATCAATCCCCTCAAAGCCCTCTTCGAAATCCAGTCGGATCAACTGCTGATTGCGCGACAGCACGCGCAGCTTGGTGATCGTCGGGTGCGTAGGAACAGCGACAAAGTCACACTTCACATTCACTTCGCCAAGTTTGGCATTCAGTGCGCGAGCAGCATCGTCAATACCCGTTAAGCCCACCAGACGCGAGCCTGCGCCCAATGCAGCAATGTTCATGGCGACGTTCGCCGCGCCGCCTGGGCGCTCTTCGATCGTATCAACCTTGACCACAGGCACCGGTGCCTCTGGTGAAATTCGGCTGGTCGGCCCATACCAGTAACGATCCAGCATGACATCACCCACCACTAATACACCCGCTTGACGGAAATCAGGCAGCGTCACTTTCATCCTCTACTCCAGGCTTATTTCGCATAATGCGCGTAATAATATCATAGGCACGTATCATACACGCCACTGCCGCGCGGCTCTAAACCGCACGGCACATTTGACCATTAGATAGGAGGAACTTACGCTCCCACTAACCACTTATTCCAACTCACCAGTACCTGCTCCCGCTCCGCAACAAACCGATCTTTGCTGACCCGACCGGACAACTCCTGCAAGGCCAGATGGTGCAGTTCATTGCGCATGGTGACGTAGGCCAGCTTGAGCGCATTGGCTTCGCTCTCTTCCATCACGCCATATTGCGCCATCAGTTCCAGAATACGCACGTTGTCTGACCAACGGGTCAAGCGTGGTTCCTGAGCGGCGTAACGCAGCATCAGATACTGGGCAATGAATTCGATATCCGTAATGCCGCCCGCATCCGTTTTGATGTCAAAGAGTGCTTTATCTTTGTTCGCCAGATGCTGACGCATTTTTTCCCGCATTTCTCGCACTTCGGTGCGCAGAGTCTCCGCGTCACGCTCTGCGCACAGAATACTGCGGCGAATAGACTCAAAAGTCTGCTGCACGCCGCTTTCGCCGTACACCATACGCGCGCGCACCAGCGCCTGATGCTCCCACGTCCATGCCTCATTGTGCTGATAGTCATCAAACGCTTCTACCGTACTCACCAGCATACCTGCCGCGCCCGATGGCCGCAGACGGGCATCCACTTCATACAAAATGCCTGATGACGTCCGGGTGCTAAATAGATGCATCACTCGCTGTGCGAGGCGCAGGTAGAACTGTCGGCCATCAATACTGCGTTCGCCATCCGTCATCACGTCCGATGGACAATCCAGCAAGAACACCAAATCCAGATCGGAGCTGTATCCCAGCTCCCAGCCACCGAGTTTGCCATAAGCAATAACGGCAAACCCACGGCCTTCACGATGCTGCAAATGGGACGGCTGACCATAGCGCGCCACCATCTGTCCCCACGCCTGCTGAACCACTGCCGCGATAATCGCTTCCGCCAGATACGTTAAGTGATCGCTCACTTTCATCACTGGCAGTACGCCGCCGATATCCCCTGCGGCGATACGCAGTTGCTGCGACTGTTTGAACTGGCGAACCGCTTCTAACTGCTGTTCTTCGTCATCCTCAGGGACGCGCATCAAATACTGACGTAGCTCATCGGCGTACGCCCCCGGTGCCGTCGGCTGATACAGCGTTGACGCATCGAGTAATTCATCCAGCAGCAGGGGATAGCGTGCCAACTGGCTGGCAACCATCGGCGACGCCGCACACAGGCGAATCAACTGAGCGAGCGCAGCACGAGACTCCAGCAGCAGTTCGAGATAGGTGGTTCGTGTGACGATCCCCAGCAGCAGCGGCGTCAGACGAGACAGCACCCTATCCGCTTCCTGACGAGCGCAGACTTCCGCCAGCAAACACGGCATGAGCTGATCCAGCACGTCTCGCCCGCGTGGCCCTATGGTGCGTTTCGCCACATCGTGACGGAATTCAACAATCGTCCGCATCAGCTTTTCACGCACGCTTTCCGAGAGATGCGGCGTCAGCGGAGCCAGTTCGCCGTCGTCCAGCGTGTCCTGCCATAGGCTGCTATAGCTGCCATGTTCGGGGATATCATTATTGTCCGGCGCATCATCGCCAATCAGGTCATCAAATACATGGCGCACCGACTGCATATGCTGTTCCAGCATAGATTGCAGCGTGTCCCAGTTGTCGAAACCCATTCCCCATGCCAGCCGCTGCTGATTCAGCTCATCACCCGGCAAGGTTTGCGTCTGTTCATCGGCAATCGCCTGCAACAGGTTCTCTAAACGACGCAGAAACAGGTAAGAGGTACTGAGGTCGAGCACCTGCTGCGGCGTTAATAACCCCAGTGCTCCTACATGCTGAAGCGTAGGCAGCAGCGAGCGTCCCTGCAATCCCGGTTCACGTCCGCCACGAATCAGTTGGAAAACCTGTGTGATAAATTCGATTTCACGAATGCCGCCCGCACCCAGCTTGATGTTGTTGCGCAGATCCCGGCGACGCACTTCACGGGCGATCATGCCCTTCATATTTCGCAGCGATTGGATCACGCTGAAATCGATATAGCGACGGAAGACGAAGGGCTTCAGCGTACTGCGCAGTTCCTGACTGTAGGCATCGTCCATTCCCCCCATCAGGCGCGCTTTGACCATCGCATACCGTTCCCAGTCTCGGCCCTGCTCCTGATAGTAATCTTCCATCGCCGCAAAGCTGAGCACCAGCGGGCCGCTGTCACCAAAGGGACGTAGCCGCATATCCACGCGATAAACAAAACCATCGACGGTCGGCTGATCCAGCACCTTGATGAGTCGCTGCCCCAGACGCGTGAAGAACTGCGCGTTATCCAGCTCGCGCCGCCCGCCTTGCGTATGGCCATTTTCGGGATAGACGAAGATCAGGTCGATATCCGAAGAGAAGTTAAGCTCTCCCCCACCCAATTTTCCCATGCCAAGAATCAGCAGAGGCTGAGCCACACCCTGCGCATTGCAAGGTGTGCCCCACTCGCGACAACAGGCCTGATATAGCCAGCTTCTGGCCGCCACAATCATCACCTCGGCCAGTTCACTCAACTGACGCAAGGTGTGTTCCGTCGTACTGGTTTGCAGCGCCTGTGACCACGCAATTCGCGTCAACATATGTCGGCGAAACCGTCGCAATGCGGCCATCAACGCATTTTCATCGTTAACATCGGCCAATGCATTGCTCAACCAGTCGGCGTAGTGCTGCCACTCTTCGGGCTGCGGCGGTTGCTGATGAATCCCTTGCCACCAGTCAGGATTCAGCGCAAGCGCATCGCTGACAAAATCACTCAATGCCAGAACAGCAGAGTCACTGTCCGTTATCGGTTCATCAGGTGCGGCTTCCCGCAAACGTGACAGAGCACGCTGAGATTGTTCCGTCAGAAGCACAGGTAAAGCGGGCAAAGGAAGTATCGACATGGGGGTTCCCTTGATGCGCCGCCTATCCTCACTGACAAGCGGCAGTTAACGGTTACTGTGATGGTCCGCCGCTATGTAACCAGAACGGGGACAAGTTCAGCACCTCTTTACGGTAGGCTTCCAGATACGCAGAAGGAGCCTTCCCGGCAGCGAGCCGCTCAATTTCGTGCAGTAACGCCTGCCAGTGTTCAACGTAGGCTTCCACTTGCTCCGCCGGATAGGCACCGGATAAGAGAAGAAAAGCGTAGATATTACGTTGCAGGCGAGGAATCTGCTGTTCGTACTGCGCTTCCGTCAATTTAGAAGAAAAGGCGCTTTTCAGCTCCGCAGTGCTGCGGCTTAGCATAATGTCGGCAAAGCGTTTGAACGAGCCCTGTAACTTAATGCGATCTTTATTACCCATATGATCACGCCAGCCAGACTCGACCAACCAGGAAGTCAGTACTAACTTACTTTGCAGATACTCAGCGCTGTAACACACATCCGCGCCATCGGGGCCTTGTAGCCGAGCCTCCAGAGTGGCGAGTGCAGAGCGAAAAAGCGTGGTGACCTTGCGTAACACGACGCCTCCCACCAGCACCAGCATTTCGCGCATCAACGCGCTGGCCTCTGGCAGAGCTTCACGGGCAGAGGCATTCCCTCTTGCCCACAGTTCTTCATGGTATTGCCAGTGACTCAACCCTAGTTCCAGCGCCGCGCGGATGGCTTGATCGATATTGGTTTTTGGATCAACAACCAGTCGATTGAGAGGCTGGTACTCGCGAACCGGATTACCTTTAGCCAGATGGTATCCGCGCGCTGCCTTACTCAGGCTGCCCTGCCGCATACCACCAAACTCTGCGATTTCCTTTGCCAGTTCCAACAGATGGGTGGTCTGCCCGACCTTAAGCTCCATCTCCAGTTCGCACAGCGGTTCACTCAGATCCCCGGCACGAATCTCACCGCGATCTAAAGCAACCTCAATCACGCTTTGATAGTAAGTAAACACCCACTTTTCACGCGTAAAATCTGTACTAAACAGCGGATTGAGCGACGATTGCAGCACCTTAACATCGCAATCTTCCGGCCAGACGTCCGCCGGAAACAGGCTGAGATCCAGCTCGGCTTTCTCCAGCTCAACGTTATATTCTGGATGTTGATGCAGCCCGCCAATCACCTTGCCAGCCGTTTTCGCCGTCATTTCGTAGCGTTCATTTTCGCCGCGAATACGCAGGCCGATGCCATTGCGGCGCAGGTAATTATCCGTCGTTTCATAATAGGTATTGCTCAGACGCTGAGCACGCATGTGCTCATACTGACTGTAATCACTCTCCCAGTCAGCCAGTTGCGTCAGCAGCGATTCAACGCTGTCGGGATGAACAATAAACTTCAGCTCAATTTCTTCACTCATAGCATTCACAACACCAAGACCGCGTTCATTATTATGTCAGTAAATAACATTTTACCTTACCTGACTACTCTTACCGCACACACTCTTTTTCACCTGCGAACAAGCGCGCATTTCTTATGCAAACCTGTCATCAACTGCGCGGTTTTACCCCGTTTAAACACGCTGCACACCGCCTTCTAAGAACCTATCCCAGTAAGCGTTATTGGGGCGAAATAGCCCTCATGGGATAGGTTCTAAGACTGTTCTCATTTCGGTTTATACATTGCCTCGTCAGACTTAAGCCTCTACTATCGGACCACCATTAACGCAACATGATGATCTTATGCAGAAATTAGGCTTACTCTGTTTTACTTTATTTTCTCTCACGCTGAGCTGGACCGCACAGGCGGAAGAAAAACGCTACATTTCCGATGAATTATTGACGTATGTCCACAGCGGGCCGGGCAATCAATATCGTATCGTCGGCACCGTGAATGCTGGCGCTGAAGTCACGCTACTCAGCGTTAATGAAAGCGCGGGCTATGCGCAGATCCGTGATGATAAAAACCGTACGACCTGGATCCCCCTCGACCAGCTTAGCAATACGCCAAGCCTGCGCACGCGGGTGCCGGCGCTGGAGAATCAGGTCAAAGACCTGACTGACAAACTGAATAATATCGATCAGACCTGGAACCAACGTACCGCAGATATGCAGCAGAAAGTCGCTGCCAGCGATAGTGTTATCAACGGGTTACGTCAGGAAAATCAGGATCTGAAAAATCAGCTTATCATCGCACAGAAGAAAGTCAGCGCGGCAAATGTCCAGCTTGACGATAAGCAGCGCACCATCATTTTACAGTGGTTTATGTATGGCGGCGGCGTTGCTGGCATAGGTTTGCTGCTGGGTCTGCTGTTACCGCACATCATCCCTCGCAAAAAGAAAAATGATCGCTGGATGAGCTAATCAGAACACGTGCCTGCTTCTTGCAGGCATTTTTCTTTGCGGCCAACGCTGCGGCGCAAAGATGGTAGTATGTAGTGAAGTATTGGTTATTGATTCAGGAGCCCGACGTTGAAGATTTACCTTGTCGGCGGCGCTGTTCGGGACAGCCTGCTGGGTTTACCCGTCACCGAGAAAGATTGGGTGGTGGTCGGCGCGACGCCGGAGAACCTGCTTGCGCAGGGTTACCAGCAGGTTGGAAAGGATTTTCCCGTCTTCTTACACCCCGTTAGCCGCGATGAATACGCCCTCGCGCGTACCGAACGCAAATCTGGCAAAGGCTATACCGGGTTTGTCTGCCATGCCGCCCCCGATGTCACGTTAGAGCAGGATTTGCTGCGCCGCGATTTGACCATCAATGCCATTGCCCGCACCGAGCGGGGCGACCTTATCGATCCTTATCACGGTCGTCGCGATCTTGAAAATCGCGTACTGCGCCACGTCTCCGAGGCATTTAGCGAAGATCCATTACGGGTGCTGCGCGTCGCCCGTTTTGCTGCGCGTTTTGCGCATATCGGCTTCCAGATTGCAGAAGAAACCATGGCGCTGATGCAAAAAATGGCGCATGAAGGCGAGCTGGCTTACCTGACGCCAGAGCGCGTCTGGAAAGAAACGGAAAAAGCGCTCGGCACATCGTCGCCAGATGTCTATTTTCAGGTGCTGCGAGACTGCGGCGCACTGGCCGTACTGTTCCCTGAAATCGATAACCTGTACGGCGTGCCAGCCCCCGCCAAATGGCATCCGGAAATCGATACCGGCATTCATACGATGATGACGGTGGCGATGGCCGCGCGCCTCAGTCCCGAGATTGACGTACGTTTTGCTACGCTGTGCCACGATTTAGGAAAAGGGCTGACGCCGCCTGAACTCTGGCCGCGTCATCTTGGCCACGGCCCAGCGGGCGTCAAACTGGTTGAAGCATTGTGCCAGCGCCTGCGCGTACCGAATCCGATTCGCGATTTGGCAAAGCTGGTTGCGGAATATCATGACTTGGTTCATACCGTGCAGGTGCTGCAACCCAAAACCCTGCTGAAGTTATTTGATGCGATTGATGTCTGGCGCAAACCGCAACGTCTGGAGCAGCTAGCGCTCACAAGCGAAGCCGATGCCAGAGGCCGTGCCGGTTTTGAAGAGAACCCGTATCCACAAGGTGATTACCTGCGTGAAGCCTTCCGTGTCGCCACTCAGGTCAGCAGTGCGGACGTCGTTGCCGATGGGTTTAAGGGCATTGACGTACGCAACGAACTGGCACGTCGCCGCATTCATGCACTGGCAGACTGGAAAGCACAACAACCGGATAGCTCGGGCACGTCCTGAAACAAAGAGGCCACGCTAATGCGTGGCCTCTTCTCTCTATAACGGTCGACCTAAAATCTACGCACTCAGTCTTACATAAACACCATGTAAACCACGCCTGCGACGATAAAACGGTAAATCGCAAACGGGATAAACGAGATGCGTTTGATGATTTTCAGGAAGGTTTTAATCGCAATCAGCGCCACGAGAAACGCCGTCACGAAACCAACGGCAAACATCGGCACATCGGCCAGCGACAGGAAATGCCAGCTTTTATACAGATCCAGAACGGTCGCCCCCATCATCATGGGAACCGCCAGAATAAAAGAGAACTCAGAAGCGGCATAGCGGCTGACGCCCATCAGCATCCCGCCGGAAATGGTTGCCCCCGAACGTGAAAAGCCGGGCCACAGCGCCAGACATTGAAAACAGCCAATCATAAATGCCTGACGGTGCGTGATGTCATCCAGCCCGACAGCACGCGGCTCTTTTGGCTTGAACCATTCCGCCGCTAGCAGCAGGAAGCCACCGATCACCAGCGCATACATCACGTTCTGCGGATAAAACAGCGACTTGATGAAGTCATGAAAAATCAGGCCAAGCACCACTGCGGGAATCATTGCCAGCAAGATGTGCGTCAGTTTCAGTCGCCCAGCAGTTTTCCCCTCGTGCGGAACTTCACCGAAGTGAATCCCTATCAGACCAAAGAGGCGGCGCCAGAACATCACGACAACGGCCAGAATTGAGCCAAGCTGAATGATAACTTCAAACGTCTTGGCTTTCTCATCAGCAAACCCTAACCAATGACCAACAATAATCATATGCCCTGTAGACGATACGGGCAAAAACTCGGTCAGTCCTTCGACCACGCCAAGAATAAATGCGATTAGCAATGAATGCAGGTCAGTCATCTAAAAATCCTTGCCTCTAATAAAAACGAAAATGCAGCGCACAAAAAAGCGGCCGCGTACTTCCGCGAGCCGCTATAACTGGCTTATAGACTATTTGGGTTACGGTTTAGTTGCACGTAAATCAGTATTTATTCTGTTAAATCAGATTTATCGCGTGCCGCGCTCAATAATGACGCCAACCTGACGTGCCTGTGCGACAGCACCCGGCTTGCTGAGCTTGATCCGCAGCCAGGGAATCGAGAAGCGCTGCATCAGCATGTGTGCGACTTCTTCAGCAACACGTTCCACCAGAGCAAAGCGCTGATTTGCCACGTGGGCAATCACCGCTTCGCTGACATCGGCATAGCTCAGGCAGTCATTCACATCGTCACTGGCGGCTGCCTGACAGTTATCCCAGCCCATTTCGATATCGAACACCAGTTTCTGCTGGATGGTCTGTTCCCAATCGTAAACACCAATAGTAGTGATTACAGTAAGTTCTTCAATAAATACGATATCCATCACGCCATTCTCTGTTTTTGTCGCTGTCGGATACCACTTCCGACGGAATGTGCGTATTATCCACAGATGAGAAGAGTAAAACGACCCTTATTAAACGTCTCTCTATACAAACTAAACGGAATAGCGTTATGAGTGTTACCGCGCTTGGTATGATGTTAATCGCGTATCTGTGTGGCTCTATTTCCAGTGCGATTTTGTTCTGCAGAATTGCTGGGCTGCCCGATCCGCGTCAGCATGGTTCTGGGAACCCCGGAGCCACTAACGTATTGCGTATTGGCGGCAAAGCGGCCGCTGCCACCGTATTGGTGTTTGATATTCTGAAAGGCATGCTGCCAGTCTGGGCCGCTTACGCGCTGGGCGTTCCCCCGCTGTACCTGGGGTTAACCGCTATCGCTGCCTGCCTCGGCCATATCTATCCGGTCTTTTTCCACTTTCGCGGTGGCAAAGGTGTGGCAACAGCGCTGGGTGCCATCGCCCCTATCGGCTGGGATCTGACGGGTCTGATGACCGGTACCTGGCTACTGACCGTGCTACTCAGCGGCTATTCCTCGCTTGGCGCGATTGTCAGTGCGCTCATCGCACCGTTTTATGTCTGGTGGTTCAAGCCACAGTTTACCTTCCCCGTCGCGATGCTCTCTTGCCTGATACTGATGCGTCATCATGACAATATCCAACGCCTCTGGCGCGGACAGGAAAGTAAAATCTGGAATAAACTACGTAAGAAGAAGCAGCCAGAAGACGAACAGACGTCCTCCGAAGAATAAGACAAAAAAATTCCCGTTTTCACGGGAATTTTTTTATGAAAGATAACGGGAAATTAGAATCGGCCGATGGCGGCAAACTCCTGCGACTGCACTTTAAACTGAGACATACTTTCTGCCAACAGGCGCGCCTGATCTTCCAGTGAGCGCGTGGCGGCCGCGGACTCTTCGACCAGAGACGCATTTTGCTGTGCGACTTCGTCCATCTGCGATACCGCCAGATTCACCTGCCCAATGCCATTGCTTTGCTCACGCGTTGCCGTTGAGATCTCACGCATCAGGGACGTCACGCGCGCCACGGCGTCAGAAACGTCATTCATCGTTTCGCCCGCCATTTTCGCCATCACGGTGCCTTCACTGACGCGACTTTGAGATTCTTCCATCAGCATTTTTATCTCTTTGGCCGATTGCGCACTGCGCTGCGCCAGACTGCGGACTTCACCCGCAACCACCGCAAATCCGCGCCCCTGCTCACCTGCACGTGCGGCTTCAACCGCCGCATTCAGCGCCAGAATATTGGTCTGGAACGCGATGCCGTCGATCACCGCCAGAATATCGCCAATGCGTGCGGAGCTGCTGGAGATCATCTGCATTTTCTCAATCATGCTGCCCACGGTCTCGCTGCCTTTATTGGCGATGTCGGACACATTTTGCGCCAGCGTATGCGCTTGTTCCGCACTTTCCGCATTCAGCGTTACCGTCGCGGTCAACTGCTCCATACTGGCTGCGGTTTCTTCCAGCGAGGAAGCTGACTCTTCCGTACGCGCAGCCAGATGGGTATTGCCGGAAGACAGCTCGCGCGTGCCGACATCAATCTGCATACCGGCGTCACGGACGCGGCCCACGGCGGTTGCCAGCGAATGCTGCATGGCCTTCATCGCCTGAATCAGACGGCCAATTTCATTATTGCCGCCATCGGCAATGCGCTGGGTCAAATCACCACGGGCAATAAACTCCAGCTGGCCGACCGTCTCTTCAAGCGGAGACAGAATAGAGCGCTTCAAGGCAATCCAGGCAGCCAACACCAGCAGCAGCACGGATATACAGGCAATACCAATGATCATCAAACGGTCGAACGCGAAGCTTTCCGCTTCTGCGAGCATGTTCTCCCCGACTTCCAGACCGAAATCACGGAATTCGTTCGCCACCTTATCCATCTTAACGCTGAGCGGTGGTAGCACGTCCTGCAACAGCACGTAATAGGCTGCGACATCGCCACGTTTCAGCGCATCAACCATCGGCTGAACGCCAAGGTTCATGTATTGCTCGTAGTTGCTTTTCACCTCTGCGGCCATTTTGGCCCCGCGTTCCGTTACGGTGCCGTAGGAAAGAAAGCGTGTCATTTCTTTGTGAGAAAGCGCCGTGTAGGCTTCTGCCCGCGCGACTGATGCATTCGCCAGATCGGTCAGCCCGTTTTCCATCTGACGAGCGGCCAATGCCGCCCCCGTTCTTGCACGCAGTGAAGCGGTATAGCTCCCCGCCAGCGCCGTGACTTCTTTGCCCTGAATCTTGTCGATTGTCGTAAGCGAAGTGATTCCCTGATTGATTGAGGTGATGCCAATTCCGCACACCAGCAATAACAGCAGTACCATCGTTCCTAACAAAGCAATCAAGCTCGTCTTGATTGTGATGTTTCTTAACATTTTTGTTTCCCTGACATTACAAATGATAAATAAATGCGGAGAAAGGCTCCGCATAACGTGATCTAGATCATGTTCCTATCGGTAAAAAACCTGCTTTCTTTAAAGAAACTTTAGTAACGAAAGTATTTTTACTTAAACGACTCACGCAAGCGCATCGCGCCTTGCACACGCTAAAAATCGGGGACATTAAACGCTTTTTGGCTATAATGACGGTCACGCTATTTCAGGTTTAAGAGAAGGAAACCGACATGAGTCTGAACAATGTCCCGGCGGGTAAAGATCTGCCGGAAGATATCTATGTAGTGATTGAAATTCCCGCGAACGCCGATCCGATCAAATATGAAATTGATAAAGATACCGGTGCGCTGTTTGTAGACCGTTTCATGTCTACGGCCATGTTCTACCCGTGCAACTACGGCTACATCAACCACACGCTGTCTCTGGATGGCGACCCGGTTGACGTTCTGGTTCCAACCCCGTATCCGTTGCAGCCGGGCTCAGTGATCCGCTGCCGTCCTGTTGGCGTGCTGAAAATGTCCGACGAAGCGGGCGAAGATGCCAAGCTGGTTGCCGTTCCGCACAGCAAGCTGACCAAAGAATACGACCACATTAAAGACGTTAACGACCTGCCTGAACTGCTGCGTGCACAGATCGGTCACTTCTTTGAACACTACAAAGATCTGGAAAAAGGCAAGTGGGTGAAAGTTGAAGGTTGGGATAACGCGGCTGCGGCGAAAGCCGAGATCGTTGCTTCCTTCGAGCGTGCGAAAAACAAATAAGCGCCACACGATATGCATTAAAGCCCTTACGGGCTCAAGATATCGCATGATCAAAAACACCGCCTTGCGCGGTGTTTTTATTTATGGCGACCATGACTTGATTGGCTACTCGGCCTCAAGCCTCTTCTTCATCATCTTCTTCACTGCGCTTTAGCCAGTCACCGCTGGCAATACGCGTCAGCCCTACAACAGGGGGCTTGTACAGATAGATCCAGGCACTGCCCAGAGGCGTACGAATCAGCTCACGTTGGTATTCGTGGCCGTCCCGCTTTAAGGCATCCAGCTCTGTCAAAATCGACGAACTAATGCGATAGACCTCGCAATGGATTTCTCCATCGCCGGGTACGACTGCCGGATAATGGCCGAGATCGTACAGCTCGAAACCTGCGAGCTGACAGTCCCCTAACCATTGCGCATTTGTCATCCAATGACTGTTTCCCTGTTTGCGTCGTAAACTGCCGTAAACAATAATTCGCATCGCTAGAACTCAAACTGATAGAGCACATCTAATGCCTGACTAATGCCAGACACCGCTTCCAAGTATAGTTTTGGCATCAGGCGATAACGTAGCGTTAACGTTGCCAAAGAATCGAATATGCCAACACCATATTTCACTTGCAGACCCGGAAGGACGTAGCCGCTGACGACAACTTGAGAATTATCGCCAACACCCTGTGTATCCAGAGCTAAATTACTTACGCCAAAGGCCTCGCCGATTTTACCCACAACTTGACCACTTTGTGCAACCCCTAAACCGACTAACATTGAGGTCATTGCCGAGCTATCTGCTCCACCGCTGTCCAAACCCTGTCCACGCAGCAGGTAAGAGAGCGCTTCCTGCTGTGACATTGCCGGATCGGAGAAGACTTCCAGCTTCGGTGTCGCGGCCATGCCAGTAACGCGCACGCCGGCAATGACGTCATTCGCCGTGTTGTCTGGATTACGAATGGCTTCGATATTCAGGATCGGCTGATCCGGCGGGCCAGAGAACAGAATCAGCCCTTTGCGGACAATCAGATCCTGCCCGTAGGCTTTAAAGCGGCCAGACGGAATGTCGATCTGGCCGTTCAGCCCTAATCCGCGCTCGTCCTGAACCATTTTCAGGTCGCCCTGTAGGCGAGCCGCCAGCCCAAACGCATCCAGTTGCACATCATTCCCGACGCGGATCGTCAGGTTGCTGTTAATCGGAATCGCGGCGCTGGCTTTCTTCAGCGGCTGCCGCTGCGCATCCAGCATCACTTCATCCGATGACACCGCCACTGCACTTTCCGGCATGTCTTTAACCACAATGCGCGCCCACGGAATACTGACCGATCCGTTTAACGCGAACAGCTGCGGCGTGGCCTCGAAGACAATATCCGGTGAGACATCCAGCCGCGCCATCGGCGGAATCGTGACCCGCAGCTTCTGGCCTTTCGCCGCAATCCGCGCACGCCAGGCATCAGGCTGCGACCAGTCCGCGTTCCCGCCAAGGTTCAACTGCCCGTTATCCGTTTTCAGGAAGCCTTGCAGCGTTGACGACATTCCACTGAAATTCACCGCCAACCGCCCGTTGGTCAGATCGACTGGCATCCAGTTGCCGTCAATATCCAACCGCTCCAGCACCATCTGGCCGAAGAGCTGAGGACGCGCCGCATCCCCCGCCAAACGCAGGTTCGCATTCAGTATCCCCGCCGCTTTTTCTCCTTTACTCAACGCAGGGTTGAGCAGCGCCAGCGAAATATTGTTGATCGTGACGCTGCCGCCGAGATTGCGTCGGCCCTGTGGATCGGTCACCTGAATATCACCGCTGAAGCGTCCGTTCTCGCGAATCGCCATCAGCCAGCCGAGCTGCGCCCGCCCGCGGTCGAGCCCGGCATTCAGCGTAAAGGTATCGAAATCAATCGGCAGCGTGTTGCCCTGCATCTGCTGGCGAACGCTGACGCCGTTACCCACCAGCGACACTTTCGCCTGCGGTAAGCCTTGTCCCGCCTGCCAGCTGATATCGGCACCGCCAGTGAACGTCCCAGCCAGCACCGTATCCGCCGTCAGGAACGGTTTCAACATGGTGAGATCGAAGCGGTTCAGCCGGATACTCGCCTGTCCGCTCGGTCCAGCTTCAATCGCTTTTGGTACGCACAGCTCTGCATTCGGATTCCGCCAGCAGTGCGTGCCGATGGTGATCTTCTGCTGCGCATTCAGGTAATCCAGCGCCATATCCTGCGTCAGACGCCATTCACCCACCGGCGTGTCGAAGCGGGTATTGTTCAACGTGCCGCGCCAGCGCTGTTCCTGACGATCAAAGCTGCCCGAAAGTGCCAGTTGCCCCGCGACCGGTTCACCTTGCATATTCAGCCGGAGCTGGTGCTGCTTTTCATTGCCGCTGGCATCCAGCGTCAACAGCGCAATATTCAGGCCGTCCTGCTTGAGCGCTTCAAGACGCACGGCCAGCTTGCCCTGAATCTGCTGCTCAGAGCGCACATCGCCTTCTACTCTCACACTGCTAATCGTCATCGCCTGCCAGCGCAGGCCAGACGCCGTGATATCCGCCAGCATCTGCGGTTCACGCAGATTGCCGCGGAGTTTGAGTGTTCCGATGGCTCGCCCCGCCAGACCGGGCAACATGCCGTCCAGCGACGGCGCATTGATGTCTGCATCCAACTGCCACTTGTCGCTCAGATCGCCTTTGACGTTCAACTGGTTGCGGCCTAACGCCAGATTCAGCGCTGGAATTGTCCATTGACCCGCAGCATTACCTCGCAGTTCGCCTCTGGTCGTGAGCTTATTCGCTTTCACGTTGCCGTCCAGACGCAGTTCCGGCACCTGCAACTGCCAGCTGCCACCATAAACGCTGCCACGCGTCGTAATCTTGCCGTCGACTTTAGCTGGCCATTCAGGCCACTGTTTCGCGGTGTTAATCCCGTTCAGCAGCAGCTCGCTGCGCCAGCTTATGGCTTTGCTCCAGTCAATAAGCGCCGCCAGATCGGCATGCCCCTGCAACGCCGCCAGCCGCAGGCGACTCAGCGTAAACTGCTGTTCGTTGCCTTTGCCATCCAGCAGCAGCGTCGCGGGGGGAATGTCCGCCCCGCTCAGATCGCCACGCAGCGACAGCGCATAGTCGGTCGCTTTACCGTTAAAACGCAGCCTGACGTTGTCAGCCTGATACTGCGTTGCGCCCGTCAGCGGCCAGCGCACGCGCTCGGTTTGCAGCGTCAACGCCAGCGGCAGTCCCGCTTCCGCCAGTTTAGTTTGCAGATCCAACTGGGCACGCTGCGGCCCCGAGAGATTCAGCGCCACATTCAGCTGTTCACGCAGGCCGCCGTCAACCGTCAGTTTAAGCTTCTCGCCTTTGAGCGGTTCGACGTTCAGCACGCCATTCGCCGTCAGCGAGACGGGCCAGCTATCGCTGAGCGTCGCTTCACCGCGCACATTCAGTCCACCCTGCGGCGATTGCACGATCAGCTTGTCCAGACGCAAATGCTGTTGCTGGGTCGATGCCTGCACGAACAGGTTATTAATCAAAATGTCCTGATCGCCCATCAGCCGCAGCTGTTCACCGTGAATCTCGACAATATTCAGATCCAACGGCAGCGTGAACTGGGGTAAATCAGGTAATAGCGGTTTGGAGAACAGCTCGCTAAGGCGTTCACCTAGCGGTTGTTCAGGCACGGCAGGCTTGTCAGAGGTGCTATCCGTTTTGGATGTCGATGCCGTCGGTATCGGTGTCGTCGTGGTGGCAGCCGCGACCCTATTATTTGCCGCCAGCGCGTTATCGATATTAACGGTTTGCGACGAGCCTTTTTCGGCCGCTTCACGCACGCTTTCCGCCGTTTCTTTGATGACAGCAGCCATTTCCGCCGCCGTCACTTTACCGTCTTCAAGCACGTTGACGGGCGTTTTCGGCAAGGCCACCAGCAGCGCGCTGATTTTGGTCGGCAGCAGCGTCAACGCGCGCCCTTCCCACTGCATTCCCGTGCGGAATTCGCTCAGTGAAATCGCCGTGTCATCCACGGTAACCTGAACGTTGCTGAGCGTTAACTGACGCAGTGAAATCGGGAATGGTGCAGAGATTTCCGTGACTGGTGTTGAAGGTGGCGGTGGCTCAGCTGCCACAGGCAAGGCTTTAGTATCCACAACCACATCGACGCGGTTTGCCGAGAGATCATTGATGCACAGCTGACTTTTACGCAGACACGCGAGCGCAAGCGACAGATGAAATTCCTCGCTCTTTACCGTCACGCCCGGCATTTGGTAGCTGACATTTTTTAGCGTTAAATCACGCCAGCCGCCGCTTACGCTGGCAATGTCCAGCCCCGGGACCACGCGTGCTGCGGTATTCAGCAACAGATGCAGGCCCGGCGTGGTGCCGACCAGCAGCCCTATCCCAACCACGAGCAGCAGTAAGAATGCGACAAAACCCATGCCGACTCTTTTCCACCAGCGCCCTTTTCGTGCTGGCATCGTCGGCGCGTTATCCTGTGCGACGTGTTCTTCTGTCACCGGATCCTGGGCTTTTTTTTCGTTTTTCTCATCCATCATAATTCAGGCCCCAGCGCGATATAGAACTGAACATCGTTCTTCTTCTCCGCATCGCCGATCGGCATAGCAACATCGAGTTTCACTGGGCCAATCGGCGAGGCCCAGCGTACGCCGACGCCCGTGCCGGTCTTGAAGTTACTCCGTTTGATGTCATTCACTGCTTCACCTGAATCAACAAAAACCGCTCCCCACCATTTTCCCGTGACGTTGTATTGGTATTCGAGCGAGCCGGTCGCCAGCTTGGACGCCCCGGTCAGTTTGCCGTCGCTGTCGCGCGGCGAAATCGATTTGTACTTATAGCCACGGATGCTGCGATCGCCACCGGCAAAGAAACGCAGCGAAGGCGGGACGCGGGAGAAATTATTGGTTTCAATCCAGCCCAGATTGCCGCGTGCGACAAAGCGGTGTTTATCCGCCAGCGTACGAATCCAGACGTTTTGCGCCTGAACCACGGCAAAGTCGATGTCCGATCCCCAGGTGGTGTCGGAAATGTCGATGGAATAGCGCTGCGTATCGCCCCACACCGGCATTAGCCCGCCGCGTTGACGAGTTCGGTTAATGCTGACGCCCGGATAGATCAGCATCGTGGTATCCGTCACGCTTGCCTGTGTAAAGTGATCGAGGCTCCAGCGCAGGTTAATCGCCCGTTGCCAGCCGCTGGAGAGATCCCAGTAGCGCGCCACGTTCAGCGTGGTGCCATCGGATTTGGTATCATTGAGATCTTCGCGCTTGAAACCGCCTTGCAGCAGGTAATACTGTTCAAGCGGGTTCTTCAGTAAGGGGATTTTGTAGCTAAAATCGAGTGATTGCTCCGGCGCGGACACGCTCAGGCTACTTTCCAGACTGTGACCCCGTGAGTTCACCCAAGGCTTATTCCAGGTCGTTTTAAAGCGTGGGCCAACATCCGTGGCATAGCCGACGCCGGTCTCAATGCGGTTACGGGTTCGCGGCGTCACCACGGCTTCCAATGGCAGCACCTTGGTACTTTTCGACTGGCCGAAATCGGGAGAGACCACGACGGAGTTAAACCACCCCGTCGCAGAAAGGCGGCGATTTAGCTCACCGAGATCTTCACTGGTATAAGCATCGCCTTCGTGAAACGGCACCAAATTTTGCAGATAGTCATCGCGGATTTGTGCGCCCTGAAAATGTACGGCACCAAAGCGATAACGTGCACCGCTGTCAAAATCGATATCCCAAAATGCTTCTTTCTCTTCCCGCATCACGCCAAGCTGGCTTTGCTGGAAGCGTGCATCGAAATAGCCTTTGCGTAATGACAGACCGTTCAGCCCGCTTTTAAAACGATCAAAATCACCGTGGTTCAGTACTGAACCGATTGCAGGGCGATCGTCTTTAACCAGCTGTTGGTAGTCTTTATCGTCATGCGCACCGCCGCGCAGGGTGATGTTTACCCCGGCAATTTTTACCGGTTCACTGGGAGTGACGGTGGCAATCAATACGGGCCGCCCACCATTAACGGCAGGTCGGAATTCGAAACCGATCTGTGGATCGTAGTAGCCAAGCGCGCGCAATCCCTGACGGATTGCCTCATCGACGCGTGAGCGGAAACGCCCATCGGCATTAATCTCATCGACCGAAATGGTAGATAAGCGTGCCCGTACATTCTTTTGTAACTGCCCTTCCAGCCCCATGACTTGCAGACGCACATTCGCCGCCTGGCTCTCTGGGGCCAGCATCAGCAGCGCACACATCAGACCAAGAACCCGGTATCGTGGCGCACCGCAGCCAGCAAAGCTATTTTTTTGTCCTGCTATGCCTTTTTGCCCGGTAACGCTTTTTTTTCCAATGAAACTTTTCGTTGAGATGAAAATAGTCACTGAGCTCCCTGATAAATCGATCTGTCGCCTAAAACCTATAGCATGGCTTTTATCACTTCGCCCGCCGCATTGACGGCCGTCGCTGTACGCTTACCTGACAATCCGCCACGTAGCGCTGAAATCGCCTACCAACTTTGCATGATATTAGTGATAAATACTAACTTTCCATCTTAAGAATAGATTTTCACCTACAAACATCAATGTGCGGCATTACAAATACACATTACCTTAACATTAAACACCATGAAGATATAAAGACAGCCCCTTGCATCTTGGTTATGCTTTCCATGAAAGTGGGTTATTTACCCAGTCTAGCTGGAGTTAACAACGTGATGAATTCAATTGATAAAACGCAGCGGATTACGCAATCCGATGCTTTACTGGGGCGTTCCACCCCCATGCCCGTTGCTAGGCTGCATGTCGTGCATGAACATTCCATGACACATGTACCCGACTCGATGTCTGTTGCGATTTTTGCGATGGGCTGCTTCTGGGGGGCGGAGCGTTTGTTTTGGCAACAACTGGGGATCCACAGCACGGCGGCGGGTTACATTGGCGGTTACACGCCCAACCCGACCTACCGTGAAGTGTGCAGCGGGCAGACCGATCATGCCGAAGCGGTGCGTGTCGTTTTCGATCCTGCAGTGATTGGCTATGAGCAACTGTTACAGCTGTTCTGGGAAAATCACGACCCTACTCAGGGCATGCGTCAGGGCGGAGATATCGGTAGTCAATACCGTTCCGCTATCTATACGCTCACGCCCGAGCAAGAACAGGCGGCACAGGAAAGCCTTCAACGCTTTCAGCAGGCGATGAGGGAAAACGGTGACGGCCGCGCCATCAGCACAGAAATCGAGCCTGCAGGTCCGTTCTATTATGCAGAAGACGAGCACCAGCAATACCTGTACAAGAACCCGAACGGCTACTGTGGGTTAGGCGGTATCGGCGTCTGTCTTCCGCCTCAGCGTTGACCACTGGCGGTAATTTTACCGCTCCTGCTATACTGCGTCCGAACCGGGCGGATCGTTGCCCGGTTATAACCTTCAATAATGATCATAATGTGTTCACTTTTATGTGTTCACCTTTCTGAGGATCGCTGTGCCAATCTCGGCGCATGCGAAAACTTACCTAAAGTAAAAACTATGTTAAACAGTCTATTACTGATTCTTTTTCTTATTGCCATCAGTGCATTTTTCTCACTTTCTGAGATCTCACTGGCGGCATCGCGTAAAATTAAACTCAAACTAATGGCCGATGAGGGGAACCTCAACGCCGATCTAGTGCTCAAATTTCAAGAGACACCAGGTATCTTTTTTACCGTAATTCAAATTGGCGTCAACGCTGTCGCCATTCTGGCTGGTATCATCGGCGATGCGGCATTTTCTCCTACCTTCGCCATGCTGTTTGAACGCTTTATGTCCCCCGAATCTGCGGATCAAATCAGCTTTATCTGCTCATTCGTACTGGTCACCAGCCTGTTTATTCTGTTTGCCGATCTCACCCCGAAACGCATTGGTATGATTGCGCCAGAAACCGTCGCGGTCCGCATAATCAACCCCATGCGCTTCTGCCTGCTCCTCTTCCGCCCGTTGGTTTGGGTATTTAATGGCCTGGCTAACGTCATTTTCCGCCTGCTCAAGCTGCCGATGGTGCGTAAAGACGACATCACATCCGATGATATTTATGCCGTGGTGGAAGCCGGTGCGCTTGCTGGCGTACTGCGTAAGCAGGAACACGAACTCATCGAGAACGTGTTTGAACTGGAATCCCGTACTGTGCCCTCTTCGATGACCTCACGCGAAAGCGTGGTCTATTTCGATCTGCACGAGCAGGAAGACAGTATTAAGGAAAAGATCGCCCAGCAGCCGCATTCCAAGTTTCTAGTTTGCGATGGCACGATTGATCAGATCATCGGCTACGTGGATTCCAAAGACCTGCTGATTCGGGTGCTGGGAAACCAGAGCCTGACGCTGAGTAGCGGCATACAGATTCGTCCGGCGCTGATCGTACCGGATACGCTGACATTGTCCGAAGCGTTAGAAAGCTTTAAAACCGCGGGCGAAGATTTTGCCGTTATTCTGAATGAATACGCGCTGATCGTCGGCATCATCACCCTTAACGACGTGATGACGACGCTGATGGGCGATCTCGTCGGTCAGGGAATGGAAGAACAGATTGTCGCGCGCGACGAGAATTCCTGGCTGGTTGAAGGCGGCACACCAATAGAAGACGTGATGCGCGCGCTGAATATTGATGATTTCCCGCATTCCGGCAACTACGAAACCATTGGCGGTTTCATGATGTATACGCTGCGGAAAATCCCGAAACGTACCGATGCGGTGCGCTTCTCAGGCTATAAGTTTGAAGTGGTAGATATCGATAGCTACAAGATCGATCAGCTGCTGGTAACGCGTCTGGAAGACCGCCCGATTGTCTCATCAAGCGCGAAGATTGATAGCGACGATTAACCGCTAAAAGGCATGCATACATAAAAACCAGAACGGCCCGCTACGGGCCGTTTCTTTATCACTTATCCCATCTCGGCCTGAAGCCGGATGACCTGGCGATTGACTTCGGACATCACCAGAAGATGCTGCTTATCCTGTTTCTTTGGCAATAGAATTTTGCCGTAGTCGAACTCAAAAGCACCAACCCCTTTTATGTACAGCCGCCCACGAAACAGGGTTTTCACATACTTGGCGACTTTCAAAGGATTGTAACGTTCGAAGATCCTCATCGTTTTACTCTCCCGTTTTATTTTTTTACGCTCTCCCTTTCGCCAACATGGCTGAGGTTCTGGAGCGCTAATGAGATAACGGATACTGCTAGTTAGTACCGTAAAACGGCATTTAGTTCCCCACTATTCAGTATTCTTAACTGCTTTTACAGATTTTTACAGAGTAGTGTTTAAGGAAACCCTTAGTCATCAGTATAAACCTTCAAAAATAAGGGGTTTGTGCACTCGGGCACAAAGCGTTTTATCGCGGAGCAGGACAGACCAGTTTCCTGAATCTACGCTTATTCCATAGCCCGATATTTTCCATCATTGACATCGCATCGGGCCACCCACACAGAAGGACATACCATGATAAAAATACGCCACCTGCTCCTTGCGCTCTCTATCACGCCTCTCTTGGGGCTGCTCTCACTCCCAGCCTCGGCCCATACGCTGGTACTTAACCAATTGGTTCCTCCCGTCGGCGTCGCAGACCGGGGAGAACTTCAGTACCTTAATAATCAGTTTAGTTATAAAAACTGGAACAGCGCGCAGTTGCCCGGAAAAGTGCGGGTGATACAACATATCGCTGGCCGCACCTCTGCCAAAGAGATGAACGATCCGCTCATCTCCGCACTGAAGGCCGCTAACCTACCGCATGATTATTACCAAACGACGACAATCGTGAATACCGACGATGCCATCATCGGCACCAGCATGTTTGTGCGCAGTAGCCTTGAGGACAACAAGAAAGCCTTCCCGTGGTCGCAATTTATTGTCGATAGCAACGGTAACGTGCGGAAGAGTTGGCAGCTCCAGCCACAAAGCTCGGCTATCGCGGTGCTGGATAAACAGGGGAAAATCCGTTTCGTGAAGGATGGCGCGTTGAGCGGACAGGAAGTGCAGCAGGTGATGTCCCTGCTGCGCCAGTTGCTGGAAGAGAAATAACGAATCTAGACTTTAGCTGATTAAAATAAAGAGACGCGAAAACCGGGGTTGAGGAACGATTCACGCGGCGTGTAGGACAGCGGACGCCCTTGCCAATCGTTAACCTGCGCCCCGGCGGCGACTGCCACCGCATGGCCTGCCGCGGTATCCCAGATGTTAGTCGGCCCAAAGCGTGGGTAAAGCTGCGCTTCGCCTTCCGCAACCAGACAAAATTTTAGCGATGATCCAATCGCCACCGTCTGGTGTTCACCCAGTTGACTGAGATAGTCCTTTAATTCCCGATCGGCATGAGAGCGGCTGACCACGACCAGCGGCAGACTAGCCTGCTTCACCGTAATCTGCCGACGCTGGCCGTTCTCTTCTTTCCAGGCTTTGCCGTCCGCCGCAGAATACATCACGCCCGTAACCGGCACATAAACCACGCCCAGTACGGCTTCACCGTTCTCGATCAGTGCAATATTTACCGTAAATTCGCCATTGCGGCTGAGGAACTCTTTGGTGCCGTCCAACGGATCGACCAACCAATAGCGCTGCCAGTGCCGACGGATTTCCCACTCAGGCGGATCTTCCTCTGACAACAAAGGAATATCAGGACATGCCGCAGCCAGCCCGTCCTTAACCACTCGATGCGCCGCAAGGTCGGCGGCAGTCACCGGTGAATCGTCTTTCTTGTGCGCGACATCCACAGGATGTTGCCCTTCGTAAACCTGCATAATGGCGGCACCGGCGTCACGGGCCAGTTGGCAAATAGTTTCTAGCATGATCGACCTCGTCGTTATGGGTTGCGCGTAACGCAGACTTCATCTCTGTCATTCATTATACATCTGTGAGGCAATCTACGATTATTGCCATTATTGATGTCATCCTCAGCATTTAGAGACGATAATCACTTTAACTTCATCATGATATGAAAAACACCCCCGATCGCCTCACGCGTCGACAATTACCTCACAAGGAGTTACGCAATGAAGCATTTACTGGCACTCAGCCTGCTTGCTACGCTGGTCGCCACGACCGTTCATGCCGCTACTGTTGATCTGCGGGTATTGGAAACCACCGATCTACACAGCAATATGATGGATTTCGATTACTACAAGGATACGCCAACCGATAAATTTGGTCTGGTGCGTACCGCCAGCCTGATTCACGCCGCACGCGAACAAGCCACCAACAGCGTGCTGGTGGATAACGGCGATTTGATCCAGGGCAGCCCGTTAGGCGATTACATGGCCGCGAAAGGGCTGAAAACGGGCGACGTGCACCCGGTTTATCAGGCGATGAACACGCTGGATTATTCCGTCGGCAACATCGGTAACCACGAATTCAACTATGGTCTGGACTACCTGCACAAGGCGCTGTCCGGCGCGAAATTCCCTTATGTGAATGCCAACGTGCTGGATGCGAAAACAAGTAAACCGCTGTTTACGCCTTACCACATTGAAAATAAGTCGGTTACGGATCGCGACGGCAAACAACATACCCTGCGTATCGGCTATATTGGCTTCGTCCCTCCGCAGGTTATGGTGTGGGATAAAGCCAATCTGACAGGAAAAGTCACCGTAGAAGACATCACGGAGAGCGCCAAAAAGTGGGTGCCGGAAATGCGTAAGCAAGGTGCCGATCTAGTGATTGTTATCCCTCACTCCGGCCTTTCTGCCGAGCCGTATAAAGCGATGGCGGAAAACTCTGTTTATTATCTCAGCCAAATTCCTGGGGTTGACGCGATCATGTTCGGTCATGCGCACGCCGTTTTCCCTAGCAATGACTTTGCGAACATCAAGGGCGCTGACATCAAACAGGGAACGCTCAACGGCGTGCCTGCGGTGATGCCGGGGCAATGGGGTGACCACCTTGGTGTCGTCGATTTCACGCTGAATAATGACAGCGGCGCATGGAAGGTGGAACAGGCGAAAGCGGAAGCCAGACCGATCTATGACAAAGCGCAGAAGAAATCACTGGCGGCGGAAGACGACAAACTGGTGAAAGTGCTGTCCGATGCGCACCAGAATACGCGCGAGTTTGTCAGCAAGCCGATCGGCAAATCCGCAGACAACATGTATAGCTACCTGTCCCTGATTCAAGACGATCCTACCGTGCAGATCGTCAACAATGCGCAGCGCGCCTATGTAGAACACTTTATTCAGGGCGATCCCGATCTGGCCGATCTGCCGGTACTTTCCGCCGCCGCGCCGTTTAAAGCCGGTGGACGTAAAAACGATCCTGCCAGCTATGTCGAAGTGGAAAAAGGCCAGCTCACCTTCCGTAACGCTGCCGATCTGTATCTCTACCCGAATACGCTGGTGGTGGTTAAAGTTAACGGGCAGCAGGTACAAGAATGGCTGGAGTGCTCTGCGGGTCAGTTCAAACAAATCGATCTAAGCAAGCGTGAGCCGCAATCCCTGCTCAACTGGGACGGCTTCCGCACCTATAACTTCGACGTGATCGATGGTGTTAATTATCAGATTGATGTGACGCAGCATGCTCGCTATGACAGCGAGTGCGCATTGATCAACGATAAATCGCACCGTATCAAAGGGCTGACGTTTAACGGCAAACCGATCGATCCCAAAGCGACCTTCCTGATCGCCACCAATAACTATCGCGCCTACGGTGAGAAATTTGCCGGTACGGGTGAGAAGTACGTGGCCTTCGCCTCGCCGGATGAAAACCGCTCCGTTCTGGCGGCTTACATCAGCGCGGAAACGCAAAAATCGGGAGAAGTGAAGCCGCAGGCGGATAACAACTGGCGTCTGGCACCTATCGTCAGCGATACACCGCTGGATATCCGTTTTGAGACGTCACCGTCTGAGAAAGCCACGGCGTTTATCAAAGAGAAAGCACAGTACCCGATGACGTCCGTCGGCAGTGATGAAACGGGCTTTGCGGTTTATCGCCTTGACCTGCAACACGCTAAATAGAGACTGACAGCGATGTCATCCACAGGCTCCTGCTTCGGCAGGAGCCTGAACGGGTGTTTTACAACGGCTCAACCGCACTATTTGCTAAAGCATCAAATTTCTGCTGGGATAACAGAACGTTATCCATATTCTGCTCGGCCCAATAGGTAAGTTCAGCAATCGGCTTGGCCAGCGTTTTTCCCATCACCGTTGAGGCATATTCCACCGTCACCGGAATGGTTGGGAAGACGGTTCGTTCGACAAAACCGTCGCGCACCAGATTCTTCAGCGTTTGCGACAGCATCTTTTGTGAAATCCCTTCCACGTCGCGTTTTAACTGATTAAAGCGCATCGGTCGTTCAACCAGAATATTCAGAATCAGCAACGTCCATTTATCCCCCACGCGATCCAAAATCATGCGGGTCGGGCAGTTTTGCGCATAAACATCATAGCGTTTGCTCATTATCGCGTTTCCATCTGTACCCTAAATAATTCGAGTTGCGTGCAGGCGGCAACCGCACGAATCCCCAGGAGCTTACACAAGTAAGTGACTGGGGTGAGTAAGGGCGGCCAACGCACAAGCAGCTTGAAGTATGACGGGTATGGTTACCTTGAAGATACCAACTCACTTAAAAGTGCTGTCTTAACAGAACCATGAGGCTCCGATATAGTCCTCACATTATAGAGTTAGTATCCATTAGAAAGCACGTATCACTCGCAACGCCCGATTATCGGTCACCTGCGAGCCATTGATAAACACAGAAAAACGAGGATTTTTTATGTCAAAAGCAGTCGTTATTTATCATTCAGGCTACGGCCACACCCAGCGTTTGGCGACTGCCGTAGCCGAAGGCGCTAACGCCGAGCTGATTGCTATCGATGCGGAAGGGAATATCAGCGATGCCGAGTGGGAGAAACTCGCCGCCGCCGATGCCATTATTTTCGGTACACCAACCTACATGGGCGGCCCAACCTGGCAGTTCAAGAAATTCGCAGATGCCAGCTCTAAAGCCTGGTTCTCCCGCAGTTGGAGCAACAAAGTATTTGGCGGTTTTACTAACAGCGCCAGCCTCAACGGCGACAAGCAGGTCACCCTGATTTATCTACAAACGCTGGCTTCACAGCACGGCGGAATTTGGGTCAGCCTGAACCAACTGCCTTCCAATGCCAAAGCGGCAAAACGCGATGATTTGAATAACCTCGGTGGCTCAGTAGGTCTGCTGGCGCAGACGCCTTCTGACGCTAGCGTAGAAGAAGTGGTTGCTGGCGATCTGGCAACCGGTAAGCTGTACGGTCAGCGTATCGCTGAGATCGCCGCGAAACTGGCAAACTAAACGTTATCCCCCAACGAACAAGCGCCGCTTTTCGCGGCGCTTTTTTACTTAGCTAGTCGCGAAACGATCCTCGCCCATTGCGATAGTAACCATTTCCCCGCTCGTGCCCGCGCCTGTCCCACTCGCCGCGACGCGGCCCGCGATCGTCAACATAGCGAGGAGGATCGAAACGACGCCTGTCATAATCACGTCTGTCGCGCTGACTCTCACGCCACCAGCGGGCATCACGCCAGCGCCAGCCATCCCAATAATAGCCGTGCCGATTACGTTCACCACGATGGTAGCCCCGGTGCTCCTGCCACCAGCGCTCGCTGCGCCAGTCATAGCCATCCCAGTAATTCCCACGCCTATCACGCTCTCCGATATTCAACGTGACGCTGGGCATCAGCTCAATGCTGGCACCCTTAGCCTCTGGTGCTGGCATAACCGCAAACATTCCCACAAACAGGGCACTGATGACGAGTGGCTTAAACATAGGGTAACTCCTTGCTCACCGCGACTGCGGCCTGACAGAGATATACGGGGAATTCCTCTGCATCACTATCAGATAAATGCGCATTTTCCTGATTTTACCGTTCTTAACGTTTCGCTAACGCAGATGTACGCTATTCATCAGTATCCTATTAATTAGGAGATGTTTTAGTTTTTTAAAAGAGTACAGCCGGATTGCCACGTAGTATGAAAAAACAGCCAAAAATTATCTTTCGATAGTGAAATTAGGCCACATCCAGCTTTTTCTCAGAAAATTACCGAGAGACACAGTCCAAATATAAATAACGAAAGAAATGTTATTAATTAGCATTTAATTTAAATAAAAATTCTTTTTAGAAGTAATGATTTAATCAAGGCCACAATGCGGCCTTATAAAGGATTAAAGATAGTCCACTGCAAGTATCTCAGAATTTAGTATAATACTGTAGAATGCATGGGGAACAAAAGACTGAATATAAACAGAATCCCCTTCATTCATTTCTTGCTTCCTGATATCACCTTGTAAATTCTTCCATATAAACCCCACTTTTCCATTTAGAACATAAACAAGCTCTCTGACCAAATGACCCGAGTTAACAGTAACATTTTCGCTGGTACTGAGAGGTGTTGTCCTCAGAACAAGTAAGTCAGGGTCAACGCTCGTTTTCAAAACGTGGCGATAATGATATCCCCCTTTTGAAGCGTCACCTTTAACTCTTTCATAAGAATGTTCTCTGCGTGAAATCAATACAGGAGCTATTTTTGAAAAATTTTGGTCAATTGAAGAAGACAAAAATTCATTGGGGCTTATACAGGTTAATTTACAGATAGCTAAAAAAGAAGTTAAATTATTAATCTCAATACAGTCGCCAACATATTGAACATGCGTGCTTATATCAGAAACAATCATCTTTCTCGTGGAAAGTATTTTCCCCATCAAACTGGATTTAATCAATAGTTTATCCAAAGTAACCTCTACGATAGAGTTTCATATATTTGGTAGACTTGCTCGTATGATAATTCACCTTTCTTTATTATAGAAATTTCACGTACAAGCCCCAGAAGCTCGTCTAATTTATTTTCATCAAAATATTTACCACTTGCGGCTAGAGCATACTTCAAAGATGCTTTACCTGAATGTTTACCAATAATAATCTTACGCGTTCCATTCACTATTTCAGGACTGATCGGTTCAAACGAAGAACCATTTTTTATGGTTCCATTGGTGTGAATTCCTGACTCATGTGCAAAAACATTTTCTCCAACGATGGGTTGCCAAGGGTAAATTGATGAATTTGAGGCTTTAGCTACCTTGTCAGATAAAGATTTCAATTTAGTAGTATCAATACCTAAATCAATATTATGATGGAATTTTAATGACATTACCGTTTGAGCCATATCTGGCATACCAGCTCGCTCACCGATACCATTGACAGTAGTGTGGAAGTAACGAGCGCCAGCTTCCAGACCTGAGATAGTATTAGCTACGGCATAGCCAAAATCATTATGAGCATGGCATTGGGTGTCAATATCTACACTTTCATTTAACGTTTTAACTATATGGTAATATTGCTGAGGGTTTAAAATACCCACAGTATCTGAAAGCCTAAGCCTGTCAGCACCTGCAGCATGAATAGCACCGGCATACTCAACAACAAAGTCCAGCTCTGAACGGCCAACATCTTCGGCACTGATAGATACAAAAGCCCCGCATTGTTTCGCATAGTCAACTAATTCGCAGGCAGTTTGAATTAACCATGTCCTGCTCTTTGATAAGGTGTCATTTAAATGGATAGAAGATGTTGGTAACCCGATATGAATATGTTTAAAACCTAAATCTAATGTGCGGGTGATATCAGCTTTTATCCCCCTGTTCCACCCTATCAGGTGGATGTCTGTACCTTCTACACGCTCTAGCATCATTCGCATTGTACGGCTTTCGCTTCCCCCCATCTAATTAATGCCAGCTTCAATCCATTTAACTCCACAGTCAATTAAAGAATCCAGAATAGAGAGTTTCTCCTGACAGTTAAAAGCGACCCCCGGTGCTTGTTCACCATCACGTAAAGTTGTATCTTCAATAATGATATTATTTTTTAGATTCATTACATTGCCTCTCTATTTAGGAAATTGAAATATTCACATTGGTCCTCCTCAGAACCAAAATCTTTTTTTACTCTCTCATAAACCACACTAACTAATTGAGAAATTTTATACTCATCATCTTCACCCAATAGTGACTTAGATAAAGATAGATCTTTACATCTGACGGCCAAAGAAACATCTGAAGATTTCTGATTTGATAACAAAAAATTTAAAGCAACTTCCATGTATGCTGAACGACCTCGACAAGTAGACAATACACTATTTAAATTTTCAAGTGTAAGCCCCTGTCTTAATCCTATATGCAGGACTTCTATTGCACCTAATAAATTTACACTTTCCGCAAGATTATTTAGTATTTTAAGTTTCTGCGCTTCGGAACTAGTATTTACCCAAGTTATTTTATCAGTAAAGCTGCATACAACAGACTCTATTTTTTCTTTAAGAAATTCAGGCGACGATATGATCGAAGCCAGAGTTCCAGAATTTGCACCTTCAATCCCTCCCGATACAGGACATGATATATATGATACATTGATTGCCTCACATACGTTTACATTCCGTTCGGCACTCGCAGGAGATATTGTTCCAGTATCAATGATCATGCTGCCTTGCTTGATGTATTTTATAACACCACTTTCATTTTCAGCTAATAGTGACTCAGTTATTTTTTCATCAGAAAGGCATAACATAACAGTATCCGTTCGCCTAAAAATCTCTGCAGGTGATTCACACCAAATAGCCCCAATTGAAACCAAATCAACACATTTACTGTACGTGCGATTATTGACATAAACGGTATTTCCTGCTTCCAACAATTTATGACAAATAGCTTGCCCCATACGCCCTAAACCAATAAAGCCAATTTTCCTCATGGAAGTACCCTTTTGATGTGCTCAATTATGCAGTTAAACACTTGGTTTTTATCCAATCCAGCATCAATAGCTGTCCAATTGAATTTCCCACACCATGCATCCATAAGTTTTTTCAACGAGTTCTGATGTAAAACAAAATCCTGTTTTGTAAAATCAATGTTCCTTCCGCATTCATAGGGTGTAAAATCATCCTTTCTGTGTGCTGTTTCGGCAATCGGGATATCGAAATAAAAAACGACATCAGAATCAGGAAATTCAGAAGCAATAGAAAGAATCCAATCTTCCGAATTACCGTAAATTATTTCCGAAGCCGCATGTTTAATCCAATATCCGTCTAAAATGAAAATTGTTTTTTCAGAGACATTGAGTCTCAAATTTTCCATGCTTTGGAAAATCGACCAAAATAGAAAAAGCGTCCTACTTTGATTCTTCATTTCAGATATACAATGCCTTAATTCATCTAAGCTTGAATGAATAAAACGACATTCGGGATGCTGATTTGAATCTAGGATACTCCATTTATCTAATATCAGAACGTCAAAACCTCGTTCTTTTAGCCAATTTTTTATAAGCTTAGCCTGAGTGGATTTTCCAGCACCATCGGTGCCAGCCAGTGTAATTATCAAAATTTACTCCCCTGGTTCAAAGTAAGTACCGTGTCTTATCTTTTTATTAAGAGATGAAGACAGATCTGAAAATTTATTAAAAGAGAGCAATTCTGCAGACACATTCAAATCAAGAAGTTTTTTTATCTGCAATAATTTATTTCTCATCCCCCCAGTTACATCCTGTCTAGATGAAGGGCCGGCTAAATGCATATAACTGTCAATTTCATTTCTCTTAATATTTTCCTCAACATTATTAGTTGAGGAATCAACATAAAATCCGTCTACATCAGAGTAATAGAGAACATGCTCCACCATGGATTTTTTTGCAATAAGCCCAGGAACATTGTCACTTGAGAAAATTCTAAAACCCCCATCATTTTTGAATACTAAATCACCTGAAATAACAGGAATTAAACCTTGGTTAAGAGCTGAAAACATAGAGTCAACCTGCAAATCCCATTCACCACTGCTTAACTGATTAACTAAAGCAGAACACTGAAAAGGATAGACAGGAACTTTATTTTTTATCAGAATAGCGGTAATTTCACTTAACATAGAAAACATGATTGTGGTCATTTTAGAAAGGTTCTCATTATTGAAATTTAATGATCTACATTCTAAATTGTATTCCTTAGGAGCAAGATTTCCGAATGATCCTCCGCCAAAAACAAGAATTAAATTACAGTGTTCCCATGATTTTTCTTTGTGAATAACCTCAGCTATTTTTTCAATATTTTCGTAGTTCAATTCATATTCACCATCTTTATTGGTGGAAATGCTCCCACCGATTTTGACGATAAAAAATTGACTGCGTTCATTATGAATGCATTCAAGTTTCATATTATTCATAATTAATTGCGATTATCTCGGACTTATGATTCACATCATTGTTAGTAAAACTATGAGGAACATCTGGGGTGATAAATATCGAATCACCTTCATTTAAAATTTCCTCATGTAAATTTTTCATATCATCTAACCATTGTACTCTCACCGAACCTTTACTTACGTAGACAACTTCCTTCGTCGCATGCCCGCCATTTAGTCTTAACGGCTGTGTCTCATTGCTATGTAAGTCTAGTCTAAGTGCCATCAGACCCGGATCAGCTTTAGTCGTCACCAGATGATGGTAAGTATAATAATGAACTTCATCTCTAATTTCCTCACGCGAGAATGTCTCATTACGTCTCGCTATTTTTACGCCTTCATCAAGGTCATCACTAGCTTCCTGGTTGAAGAAACAGCTCAATGGGATGCTTGTCATATCCGACAATTTTTGTAAGCTATCCATGCTGTCAAAAATAACTTTTTCTTCAGAAGATGTTGCGAACCCTTCGATATTTTCAATGGTCATTTTACGACCAGAAAGAAGTTTCAGAATATTTTCTTTATTGAACGAAATATCAAAATTTTTCATTTTTTATCCTAAGCCATAGCAACAGAACGGTAAACCTTAGACATTGCTACCAAACGCTTACTAAAATCGGAGAAATGATGATTTTTAGCGTTTGTTTTAAAGGCAAAATCTAATGGGTGAGTATCACTAATGATGAAATCACTTAAGTCACTGTGACATGCGCCGATCTGAATAAATGTATGTGCATCTGAACCTCCAGTTGTAGGTAAATTATATTCCTCAGCTAGGAAAATATATTTCTCAGCATTTTCTAAGTCTTTTGCCGGAATTTCAATTGCATCGACATATTTGGCAAGTTCATCGTGATTTGGGTAAGTTTTATTTGGCCAAAAAATATGGTGAGCTACCAATTTATACCAACTTTTGCTTTCACGTAAAGCCTGGTCAAGTTGTGGTAAATTATATGCACCTTCTTTATGATTCAACTTAAGCAAGGTATCTAATTTAGTGTGAACACCTATATTTGTACCATTATCAAGTTGAATTTCTGCACCCGGGTACAGTTTAATGCCCTGTTTAGTAAGGACATGATCCTGAAAAATGGTTCCTTGCAATTTGTTGTCAACAAATAAATCCTTCATCAACTTGTCATATCCAATCGCCTCAATATGTTCGGTAACACATATCGCGGTGATGTCGCTAATTTTTGCAATATCCAGCATTGCATTGATAGAAGAAAAATCCACCTCAATTTGCTTTTTGCTAATCAACAAATGTACATGCGTATCAATTTTCATCACTATATCCTATAGTTAATTAAACAGTATATTTTAATTCAGCTTGACTTAACTCTGAGTAATCTAGTATTTCAAACACTTCATTCAGACTTGATAACTTAGAATCAATATTATGTATGCTACGATTATCAATTATTTCCTTTGCAACCAATTTCATATTATGCAGAGAAGCTCTCATTAACTGATTTGCGCAAATATAAATTGATACACCTACGTTCTGTAGTTTTCCTAATTCAACTCCGGTATAAGTAGTTGGTGCAACTATAAGCGGGCAACGTTTATCCCACTTATGTGCAAAATCGAATATTTCCTCACCATCAGTTCCTTTAGAATGGATGAAAATAGCATCAGCTCCTGCCTCAAAATATTTTGAGGCACGCTCAAGAGCAACATCAACGCCTAATCCAGCAATAAGAGATTCTGTTCTGGCGATTACAACAAAATCTTCATTACGCTTAGCGTCCTGTGCCGCGCGGATTTTCCCTTCAAACTCTTTAGTTGGGCTAAGAGTATGTTCCCCTTTAATGAATGAATTCATTTTAGGAAATAATTTATCTTCTAAGGATATTCCTGCAATTCCGTAATGAGATAAGCGCGCTACAACATGACGTACGTTGTTAAAGTTACCAAAGCCTGAATCTCCGTCGAAAAGTACTGGGATATTGACCGCATCATGAATCGATTCCGTCACCGAGGTGATTTGACTCCAGGAGGCTTCATTACAATCTCTCAACCCAAGCATTGATGAAATGGATAAACCCGAAGCCCAAATGGCCTTGAAACCAGCATCCTCTGCAACTTTTGCTGAGAGTCCGCTGTGAGCTTCAAGGATAAGCTCCAAGCTTTCGCTGTTTAGTAACTTTCGGAATATTTTAGAATTATTCATGTATTAACCTCATGGGAATGTTAAAAAAGTTTCTTTTTAACGATTCCAAATCGCCACGGCTTGTAGGCATTTACGTAACTAGATAATTTAATTCATTATTTTTATTGATTAACCCATTTTAATTTGTAATGAAATTGTTTGATTTTTGAAATGCGATCAATATCACAAAACAATAATCATAAAATAAATTTAACCATTAAGCCGTTGTGTTTTTTTTATTTCTCATAAATGATGGCTGTGCTTTAGTCGTTTTTTCTTCTTAACTCAATGTTTAACTGGAGGCATTTATGAAAGTATCACTGTCAAGTAACGTTCGTTCTGTAACCAGTAAAGGTGTTGTTGTACGTGGTGCAGGCGGCGGCGCTTCTTCAGCTAAGTAATGCTACTTTGAAGTAACAGCAATGGGGGCTCAGGCCCCCATTGCTACATTTGAGAATGACGATAATGAAAAATCTACGTCTTATGAAGGTTTGGCCGGATGCCCCACTGCCTGTGAAAGCTGGGCCATCAATCAACGGAAATATTTCTTCGAGGGCTCACCAGTTTTGCGAACCCTTTTTAGCAGCGAACAGTATGGGTTTTTTGATTTATCCCCCAGTAGACTTCAATCTACTTTGGGATGGAGCTCAGACATTTGTCCAGTTTATTGACAGAGATGACTGGATTTTAATTGACAAAATTTTCCTACCTGACTCAATCGACATATGGCGTTCTTTAGTTCCAAAATCACTGCACGATACTCTTCCCGTGTTCCTGGAAGCTTTCTCGGAAAGAGGAGTTTTACAGGTATGGACAGGGTTATTTGCTGATACAGCACCAGAAGATAGTTTATGGATCCGAAGCCCAATTAATAATGATCGATCTAACAGTTATAAAATTATTGAGGGTATTGTTGAAACTGATTGGTGGGCAGGTCCACTCTTCACTAATATTGAATTCACTAAAACTGATGTTCCTGTTCCTTTTCGGACTGACACTCCATTTTTGCAGGTTTTCACTATCCCGAGGAGTTACCATGACAGGAATGCAATAAAAAAAGTTGAAGTGGATAGTTTCACCAATTTACTCTCTGAAGATTACATTTCGAGAATGCAGGATACAGCATCACGGCGAAACAGTGGCAAACCTGGGACATATAGAAAAAAAGTAAGGAACAGATAAAATTATGATTAGAAGCGACACTTTAATCAAGCAGCTACCATATTTTCTCGATTCAATCAGCGAATCACAAAAAATCACATTAGATAATATTAGCCAGAACGATATAAAGTTGCTTGTCCCTTATTTACTTGAGCATAAATTAGAATATTTATCCTTTTTATCAATCAATGAAACGAAATCGCTTGAACACTTTTATGAACTCACCTTAAAAAAGCAAACAGAGTGCTTAACCACACTTATTAATAATGAACTCATTGACTGTCAAGCAATCTTTCTTCAGGGGTTCCCTAGATGCTTAGGCTTATCTAATATTGTGCCATTTGGAATGAGAACCGATATTGATATACATATACCTCCAGAAAACATTGCTAGATTTAAAAGGGATATCAAACAAAAAGGATTTGATGCATTTGGTTTTTCAGATACTGAAATTTTTTTAGTTGATGATGAAATCAAAAAAAAATTCACCGTTCAAAGTTGGGCCCAGAAAGATTTCACGCTCACCTTACCTCTTCAAACCGATCTACCTAAAGATCTACCAATCGATTTTGGGGATTGCTACCTTCCATGGCTATACCGCGGTGAGAAATGGTTTTTAATGGTTTCTCTAGAAATTCATCATAACTATATTGATAAATCTGATTACGAAACTATTTTCAATAATACTGAGAGATGGCCTGAAACTGGATTTAACCGCAGTAATTTACCAAGCCTTATTTATTTCAATTTAGTCAGATTATATCAAGGAGTTTTATCTGGAGAAAAAAGATTGCGTTTGCTTCTTGATACTGCTTGTTTATTCAAACAGTCTGAAATCACATCTTGCATCACGGATGTAGACAGCCTAATCAAAAAATCTTCACTCACATTTGAGCTACGTTCTTTGTGCCTCTGCCTTTCAAGTATGCATAAGGTATTTTCCCCTTTAAAGGAAATTTCCGATTTGAACGATAACTTCAATAATTGGTTAAATGCTTTCTACAAAAGCATCTCTTTAAACACCACCGGATTTTAACATGAATAAATTAAAAATATCAGGACTTTTAACTTCTTTCGGGTTAGAAACTTTTTCCTCGCAAATAATATTTATTTTTATACCTTTACTTTTATTAATGAAAGGAAATGGAGATCTGATAGCTTCCATTACTCGAGCCTTAGCTTACATAGGACCTGTTATTCTCGGTTTTTATATAGGAAGCATAATCGACAGTTCAAATAAAAAAGCCTTAGGGTTCTTCGTGTCAATATCATCGTCTATAGTAACTTTTATTTATGGAGCTTTATCATTATATTACAATATGTTAGCCACCATTTGTTTTTTATTTTTTTTATCAATTTCCGGCTACCTCCTGAATAATTTAAGAGTAACAGTCCTACCATTAATGATAGAAAAATCAAAATTAAAAAATGCTAATTCTTTTTTATTGATAATTGAAAACTTGTCGTTATTGATTTCCCCAATTATTGCATCATTAATGCTTTCATTAATCAACCCTTCATTTGGGTTATATTTGTTAAGTTTTTGTTTCTTTATTTCATCTTTTTTGTATCTTTTATCTCTTAACTCAACAGACACACTAAATCGGGAGGTAAAAAATACAAATTTTTTACAGGCGGTATCGATTTTAAAATCCAATAAAAATTTCGTTTGCTATATATTCGCCATGATGGGTAATAACGCATTTGTGGGCGTATTTTCTCTTTACATTATGTTTTACTCTCAAGAGTCGGGGGTATTTACCACGAGTGAAAGTCCGTATATTTTAGTCGCGTCAGGCATTGGCGCCATACTCTCTGGGTTTATATCTTCAAAGTTAATTGATAAATTTAATACTAGTAACCTTATCTTTTTTTGCGGTGTTGCACTAATTTTCATACCAACGCCTTTATTTTTTTTCCACAACAAATTTTCATTTTACTTCGCATCATTCGGTGAAGGGTTTTTCTCATCTATTTTAGTTATATGCGTATGGACAATGCGACAGCTATTAATACCCAAGGAAATTCTGGGTAAAATAACCGGACTAACTAGCGCAATGTTTAAGTTATCAATGGTTATCAGTATTCCTCTTGCAGGCTATTTGGCTGATACGACTAAAAACTCTTTTTATTCATTAATATCTTCTTCTTTATGGATGCTGATATTTTTAATCCCTTTGTTTTTAAATGTTCTAAATTCCAGAGCGAATAACAACTGATTTATCTATCCGGCTAAAAAAGTTTATTAGCATAAAAAGCGCTAAACTCTGATGTCTTTGCGCTTTTTCCTGATTTTACCGTTCTTAACGTTTCGCTAACGCAGATGCACGCTATTCATCAGCACCCTATTAATTCATTAAACATTAAAAAGACCTTCAACGATGAAAGATGCAGAAAAATACTTAGCCATAGGGAATAAATATTAGAAATATTTATATAAAGGTTAATACTTACTCTCAGAATATCCATCATTTCTAGAGGGAATAAGCAATGGGCGAAAACTATACGGTAGGAGATTACTTATTGGATCGTCTGACACAGATTGGTATTCAGCATCTCTTCGGGGTGCCGGGCGATTACAACCTGCATTTTCTCGATCATGTCATCAGGCACCCGGAGATCGCCTGGGTGGGCTGTGCGAACGAATTAAACGCCGCTTACGCCGCCGATGGCTATGCGCGATGCCGGCCAGCAGCGGCCTTGCTCACCACCTTCGGCGTGGGCGAACTCAGTGCGATTAACGGTATTGCAGGCAGCTACGCGGAATGCCTGCCCGTCATTCACATTGCCGCTGTGCCCAGTCTCGCGTCACAACACAACGGCGAATTACTCCATCACACATTAGGCGACGGCGACTTTAGCCACTTTTCCCGCATGGCAGCAGAAGTTACCGTTGCGCAAGCCAGCCTCACCGTCGAGAACGCTACCACGGAGATCGACAGGGTTATTGGAGAAGCGCTTGCGCAGCACAAGCCGGTATACCTGTTTCTGCCCTTAGACGTGGCGGCGGCACCGGCTGGAACACGACCGTATTCGCTCGTTATCCCTGAACCATTACGCTCTGATGAATCGCTACAAGCTTTTACCACAGCCGCCACCACGATGCTCAGCGAGGCAAGATCAGTCTCCTTGCTGGCTGACTTTCTGGCTCAGCGCGTTGGTGTTGCAGGGCAAATCCAACACTGGCTCGATAAAACCCCGCTCCCCCACGCCACCTTGCTGATGGGGAAAGGCACGCTAAACGAACAGCATCGCAGTTTTACCGGCACCTACGCGGGTGGCGGCAGTCACGAAGCGATCCGAGCACACATCGAAGACGCGGATGTCATCATCAGCATTGGCGTGCGTTATACCGATACGATTACCGCTGGCTTCAGCCACCAGATTTCCAGCGAAAAAAACATCGATATCCAGCCAACGCTGGCGCGTGTTGGAGGTCAAGTTTTCCCTGCTGTTCCGATGTCAGACGCCATCACCGCGCTGGAAAACATCACCGCGATGCTCTCACCCCGTTGGGATCACCGCACCATTACGCCTCCGGCCTTACCGCAGTCAGAGCACACAGACATACTCAATCAGCGAGAGTTTTGGCAACAGATGCAGCGTTTCCTCCGCTCTGGCGATATTCTCGTGACTGACCAAGGCACTTCCTGTTTTGGGGCCGCCACGCTCCGGTTACCAGCGGGCTGCCATTTCATCGTCCAACCACTATGGGGGTCGATAGGCTATTCTCTGCCCGCCGCATTCGGCGCACAGATTGCCGAACCGGAACGACGCGTGGTGCTGTTGATCGGCGACGGCTCACTTCAGCTCACCGTGCAGGAACTGGGCTCGATCATTCGGGATCGCTTGAATATGGTCATTGTGGTGCTGAATAACGAAGGCTACACCGTTGAACGCGCGATTCACGGCCCCGAACAGCGCTACAACGACATTGCCGCCTGGAACTGGACACAGCTTCCTGCCGCGCTAGGGGCGAATGAAGACGAGATACTCTGCGAACAAGTATGTTCACCGGCCGCACTCGCACAGGTGCTTGAGCAGGTGAACGCCGTGTCGCGTTTGTCGCTCATTGAAGTGGTATTGCCGAGAATGGATATTCCCGCGCTTTTACACACCATCACGCAGTCGCTTGAGACCCGCAATACCGTGCAGTAGCACGGTCAGACTGTCGACGAACCTATTTATTGAACGAGAACGGGAGTAACGGAGTAGAAGAGTAAAGCGTTTGCGCCAGGGACAAAAGCGTCAGGAACGCTTTTGAACGTCGCTTGCGACGGCCCTGAAAGGGTGAATCTCATGGATGAGATTCATATCTGCGCAATCCGAGCGTACAGGGATGTATTCACAGCGTCTTTACGATCTATCCGTTACTACCGCCATACGGGCTTTGTCAGCAACCTCGGTATTCTTTTTACCGCCTACCTCGTAAGCGGTATATTCAACGATTAAAGATGTATTTAAAATGCAATTTATAAACTGCATTCGTTGAGAGGCAACATCATGGCATACCGCGATCAATCCCTGGGTGAGTTGGCTATCGCTATTCCGCGCGCGACCAAACTCTTTCGTGAACTCAATCTGGATTTCTGCTGCGGCGGAAAGCAAACGCTCAGCCGCGCGGCTGGCAAAAAAGATCTCAATATCGACGAGCTGGAAGCACAGCTAGAAAAACTGGCAGCGCAGCCTTCTGATGCGCGGGACTGGCGTGAAGCACCGCTGGCTGACATTATCGCGTACATCATCCCTCGCTTTCACGATCGCCACCGTGAACAACTGCCAGAGCTGATTCTGATGGCGGAAAAAGTCGAGCGTGTCCATCACGATAAAGCCGACTGCCCGCACGGCCTCGCAAACCAGCTGACTGCCATTTATAACGAACTGTCTCAGCATATGATGAAAGAAGAACGTATCCTCTTCCCAATGATCAGTCAGGGAATGGGCGCGAATGCTGCCGCACCGATTTCCGTGATGGAGCATGAACACGATGACGCTGGACGTGATGTGGAAGTGGTCAAAGAGCTGACCAATGGCGTTGTACCGCCAGAAGGGGCCTGCAACACCTGGCGTGCGCTGTACTCTGGTATCAACGAGTTCATTACCGATCTGATGGAACACATCCATCTGGAAAACAATTTGCTGTTCCCACGCGCGCTGCGCGGTGAGTAATGTCGTTTCAATAAAAAAAGAAAGTCAGTAAAAACCATTCCGTAAAAATAACAAAGGCGCTCAGTGAGCGCCTTTCTTTTTGTCTGGAGATTACAGAATTTCCAGCAGTTCCACTTCAAAAATCAGCGCGCTGAATGGTGGAATGGACGCACCTGCACCACGTTCGCCATACGCCAGATTGTGCGGAATATAGAGTTCCCACTTGGAACCGACTGGCATCAGCGTCAACGCTTCAATCCAGCCTGGAATCACGCCGCTTACCGGGAATTCAGCAGGTTGACCACGCTGGACGGAGCTGTCGAACACGCTGCCGTCAATCAGACGGCCGGTGTAATGCACACGTACGCGATCCTGACGAGCAGGAATCGAACCTTCACCCTGAGTCAACACACGGAATTGCAGACCAGATTCCGTGCTGTTCACGCCTTCTTTCTGCGCGTTTTCGGCCAGGAATTGCTGACCTTCTACCGCCAGCACCTGTTGGCGATCGCGACGTACCGCATCAGCACGCTCATGAATTTCACGCAGCGCACGATGAACCACATCCACAGGCACCGCAGGCGCATTACCTTCCAGCGCGTCACGTAAACCAGCAAGCAGAGCTTCTGGGATCAGACCTTCAAGACCTGATTCCTGTAACTGTTGACCAACCTGTAAGCCGATGCCGTAACTTGCCTGCGCTTCGACGCTATCAAAAGAAGGAGTTGTCATGGATGTTCCTTTTAATCTGTAAAAAACTGAAAGCGCAGCATAACAGCGACGGGGATTGGGGTAAAATCCTGCGTGCAGGTAATCACGTTAACCGCACGCCAGCCAAGCCATTCCGGGAAGCTGGCCTATACTGGTAGTTCTGATGTTTCTATCGCACGGGTTGCCTTAATCATCAACGCGTTAACTGGTCAGCCCATGCGGGTTATCGGTATACTGGATTGCGTTAGCATCCTGATACTGTTTTTATGCCGACGCCGTCTGGCTAGTGAGATAGCTTAGTTACCGACATCGTTTTAGTTACGGGCATAGCGTTGTTAATGACATCATTTTTATATGATGCTGTTTTTATACTGAACTGTTTTTATATTAAACCGTAGTAAGAGAGGTCACCATGGGCAGAATTGCGCCCAGGAAGCGGAAAACCACCTGGGATTATCAAACGCTAGTACGCTTCTGCCAGCGAATCATCCAGCGGCAGCCCTCACATGCTGTAGCCGTAGAAAACGACGGGGAACGCGAAGAGCAGGAACAGCTGCCCGCTCCTTCCCTGCGAGAGCGTCTTGGTGCCATGCTACAGAAAATCTGGCATCTGCCCGACGGCTATCATTGGATGGAACCATTGCCGTTCCTCCATCGTCGCTGGATTTTAATCGCTATCGCACTGCTGCTCGTCGTGTTGCTCTGGCCTTACAGCGTCCAACATCCGCAGCCTGCCCGTACCACACCCGTCCCTCTTACGCAGGCAGATAATCAGGCGGCGATGCAGGCCGTGATTATTGAAAACCAGCCTTCCATACCCCAGCAGCAGCCTGCGGCTACCGAGCCTCCGGCACAGTCATCAGCACCGTGGCGACAGTATGAGATCGCCTCAGGGCAAACGCTGGCCCAGCTCTTTCGCGATAACAATCTGCCCGTCAGCGATGTGTTCGCGATGGCTCAGGTGGAAGGCCGGGATAAGCCGCTCAGCAATTTACGGGCGGGTCAGGCAGTCAAATTACAGCTGAATGCACAAGGTATGGTCGCCGAGCTGGAGATCGAAACCACGGCGAACCAGACGATTCGGTTCACCCGCGGTGCAGACGGTGCTTTTACTCGTACTCGCTAACGAGCCAGCCGTTCCAATAGAAAATCGCGCAGGACAATAGCATGGTTGTGCTGCGCGTCTTTACTGCCATAAAGCAGCGTGATTGCCTGCTTCTGCTCAAGTAACGCCAGCAGCCTGCCGCACGCCGAGCCCTGCGCTAACTCATTACGATAATAATCCACAAATTCCGCCCAGCGTTCAGGCTCAGCGTGAAACCATTTCCGCAACTCGCTGCTCGGCGCGATGTCTTTAAACCACTCAACGCCCTCAAGACGCGCTTTGCTGATGCCGCGCGGCCACAGACGGTCAATCAGAAAAGTGGGGGAAGAGAAAGGCGCGTGCGCGTCATAAACGCGGGTGAGATGAATCAAGTCAGACATGCGGCCTCCGGCCTGCTTTTTAGGTATAGGTAATGATAGGTCATTTCCCGATCCCTAAAATGCAAAACGCTGGCACTAGGCCAGCGTTTCACATGTTAACTAAAGTGTTAATTCAACGATAAACGTGAATTACGCTCCAGCAACAACAACGACATTCAGTTCAGCAAAGACATCGCTGTGTACCTGGAAGCTCACTTCGTGCTCACCCACAGTACGCAGAACGCCGTTCGGCAGGCGAACTTCGCTCTTAGCAATGTCAACACCGGCAGCCGTTACCGCATCAGCGATATCGCGAGTACCGATGGAACCGAACAGTTTACCTTCGTCGCCTGCTTTAGACGCGATGGTAACGCTACCCAGTTCTTTGATCTTAGCAGCGCGAGCTTCAGCAGCAGCCAGAACGTCAGCCAGTTTGGCTTCCAGTTCAGCACGGCGTGCTTCGAAGAACTCAACGTTTTTCTTGGTTGCCGGGACAGCTTTGCCCTGTGGAACCAAGAAGTTACGAGCATAGCCCGCTTTAACGTTTACCTGATCACCCAGGCTGCCCAGGTTTGCTACTTTATCAAGCAGAATAACTTGCATTACTTTATCCTCTCAAAGTCTCGTTAATGGACAGTGGCCGATTACTGATGACGGTCAGTGTACGGCAACAAAGACAAGTAACGCGCACGCTTGATAGCGCGGGCCAGCTGACGCTGGTATTTTGCACGAGTACCGGTGATACGGCTCGGAACAATCTTGCCGCTTTCAGTGATATAGTTTTTCAGCGTAGCGATATCTTTATAATCAATCTCTACAACGCCTTCCGCGGTGAAACGGCAGAATTTGCGACGACGGAAATAACGTGCCATGTGGCTAGTCTCCAGAATCTATCAATTCAATCTGCTCGGCATGTAACACTATCTTGCTCAAGCCATTGCGCCCTTGATGGCAGCTAATGAACCCGTGCACGGTAAGTTGCGTGCCGACCGTTATACTGTGGGTAACTGCTTGTGACGAGAGTCCGCTGACAATCACGGGCATACGACACCATGCTTGCCGACTCAATCCGGCTTCCTCCTGTGTCGAGCGGTGCTCAAGCACAAACTGACAGTGAGGAATGCCTGACGGGCTGACTTTACGAATGGGCGTCTTGCACACTGTGCCGGACAACACCAGACGATTCACCGTCACCACAACAATTACTCTTCAGAATCCCCTGCATCCACATCATCGCCAGCTTCAGCGAAATCTTCACGACGCTCACGGCGTTCGTCTTTCGCTTTCACCATTGGAGATGCTTCAGTTACCGCGTGCTTAACGCGCATAACCATGCTGCGGATAACGGCATCGTTAAAGCGGAAGTTTGTTTCCAGCTCATCGATCGCTTCCTGCGGCGCTTCAACGTTCAGCAGAACGTAGTGTGCCTTGTGCAGTTTGTTGATCGGGTAAGCCAGTTGACGGCGGCCCCAGTCTTCCAGACGGTGGATCGTGCCCTGCGCACCAGTGATAGTGGCAGTGTAGCGCTCGATCATGCCCGGAACCTGTTCGCTCTGGTCAGGATGAACCATAAATACGATTTCGTAATGACGCATCGAATTGCTCCTTACGGATTATTCAGCCTCCTGTCTGGGTCAACCGCGGCCCGTGGAGGCAAGGAACGTGTGTGTGTGCGGCTGAAAAAATGACGCGTAATTATAGTGCCCGACATTAAAGAACACAAGGAAGAAACACAGGAGTTTTCTGCATGGCAATATTTAAGCCATCGGGGCAGGATTACAGCGTCCGCCGGAAGAAATCAGCACCCGCCTGCAGCGCCGTTGGCGTAATGCGATGCCCCACGCCCGGCTCGGTCAAATACGTCAGATTAGCCAGCTTATCGCGCGCCTGTAATGCCTGATAGAGACGGACGCTTTCTGCAGCCGGCACGACATCATCCGCTTCACCGTGCCACACCAGCAGCGGACGATTAGATAACGCGTCCAGACGTGTGGTGACATCATAATCAGCCAATTTGCTCGCTAACGTCTGCAACACCGCTTGATTTTCCTCACTATCGGCCGGAACCGGAGGAAACAGCGCGGACGATAGCGTAGAGAAATAGCCCGATCCAATAAACGCCGCCACCACAGTAATCCACGGATAACGCGCCATACACCCAAGCGCACTCATTCCACCAAGCGACGCGCCGCAAACGCCAATCCGCTCGCCATCAATCAGGCCACGCTGCCGATATTCCGCCACATAGCCGGGGAGTTCTTCAATATTCGATTGCAGAATATCCCAGAAATGGCGCAATCGATGCGCTTCATCACCGTTATAGCGCGCACCGTGCATGGCCGCATCGGCCAAAATCACCCGAAATCCAGCCTGAGCCAACGCATAGCCAAAATACGAATACACCTCTTTTGATGACGTGTAACCATGAAAGAAGAAAATCGTCGGCAGGGGCTGTTCTCGCTTTCCCGCAGGTACCGCGTGAATCGTTTCAATACCGCTACCGAGTTTATCCAGTGACATTTCGACCATATTTCCCTCGTTTTCCGTTCTGTCAGCCTATTTTTATGTAGCGAAATCGTATTTAGCAGAAAGGGGACGACCTTTTACGATAACCCCACTCACAGCCATTTCTTATCTCCGTGTCGTCCTTGATTCCGTTCGGGTTTAATCGGCGCATTTATGTAAATAAAAAAATCACATTGATCTAGATCAATAACTGAAATGAATGTTTACACTCCGTGATTAATTTTTTTCCATTTACTGCCGTTAACGCATGTGAAGCAAGACTAAAAAATAACCTTTTTTATTATAAGAGACACACATATGTTGGGACTTTCTTTTAAACACTGGGGCCTGGGTATCAAGCTATCAGCCATCGCTTCACTGAGCGTGGCGATACTTTTTATCGCATTCACCCTATCCCTTACCCGATCAGCAGGCAATCAGCTCAAAGCTCTGACCCTTAACGACATGCAGAGCCAGGTGAATGGCGTCACCGACATGATCAACATGTACGATGCCAGCCTACAAGCCGAGGTCAGCAACTATACGCGGCTGCTGGCAAGCTTTCTGCCAACGCGGTTTTCACTGGATACCGTTAACCGCACGCCTTTCGGCAGCACCTCTCACCCAACGCTTAAGGCTGGCGATACGGTATTGAACCTCAACACCGAAGTGCCGGACGACTTTCTAAGCCGTACCCACGCGATCTCAACGATTTTTGTCCGCGATGGTGAGGATTTTACGCGCATCACCACTTCACTGAAAAAAGAAGATGGATCGCGTGCAATAGGCACCAAACTCGATCGTGAAAGCCCGGCCTATGCGCCCGTGATGAAAGGTGACACCTATAGTGGTTTAGCCACACTGTTTGGCAAACAGTACATCACCCAGTATCAACCGATACGCGATAGTGAAAACAAGGTGATCGGTATTCTGTTCGTTGGTGTCGACATCACGAAGCAATTTACCGAGATGCAACAAACTATCCTGAACAAGAAAATCGGTGAAACCGGCCATTTCTTTGTCCTTAGCACGAAAAAAGGAAAGGATGCGGGTAACTATCTTTATCACCAAAGCAATGCCAACCAACGCCCTGACTGGTCAGAAGGTGCGCTAGAGAACGTGCTGGCAACCGGTAATGGTACGCTCGAATACGACAACAACACGATGACGGGCGAAGAAAAAACCCGAATCATGGTGTACCGCAGCATTCCGCAGTGGAACTGGATTGTTGCAGGCGCAGTGAGCAAAGAAAGCCTAATGGCAGAGGTTAACCACACCCGTAACTTGTTTTTGGGCGGTGGCATTATTCTGGTTCTGCTCTTCGCAGGATTCTTTGTCGTACTGACGCGCAAATGGCTGAGCCAGCCGCTGGTTGAAATCGTTAAAGTGGCGGAACAGTTTTCTGCCGGTAACCTGACAGCAACGCTCTCAAGCAACCGTTATGATGAAGTTGGCCGCCTGATCGATGCCATTAACGGCATTGGACAAGGGCTAACGACCATCGTATCGCAAGTGAGAAATTCATCCGAAGAAATCAGTGCCAGCACCGATGCGCTGGCTGCCGATAGCGAAAACATCAGCGAGCAGATTGCCCGTCAGGCCAGTAGCGTCGAAGAGACGTCTGCCAGCATGGAGCAACTCTCCGCCAGCGTGAAACAGAATGCCGATAACGTCTCTGCCGCCAAAGATTTGGCAGAGCAGAGCGCCGCAGCAGCACGCAACGGCAGCCAGACCGTCACCGACTCCGTGTCGACGATGAGCGACATCAAGAACTCATCGCAGCGGATTGCTGATATCACGACAGTCATCGAATCTATCGCTTTCCAGACCAATATTCTGGCGCTGAATGCCGCAGTAGAAGCCGCTCGTGCGGGTGAGCATGGTAGAGGCTTCGCCGTGGTTGCTGCTGAAGTGCGGGCGCTGGCACAGCGCAGTTCTACCGCAGTAAAAGAGATTGAAACCCTGATTGATGAATCACTGGAGAAAATCGAAGCGGGTTATCATTTCTCAGAAAAAACGCAGGCGGTAATGGATGATTTGCGTAACCGCATCTTGCAAGTCAGCACCATCGTGAACGATATCGATATCGCCTCACGCGAGCAGTCCGCCGGTATCAGCCAGGTGAACATCGCGATTGTACAGATTGGTCAGGCAACACAGGAAAACGCCATTCTGGTCAACAATTCGGAAGACACCGCGCATAACCTGCGCCAGAAAGGCCACCACCTCAGCGAGTTGGTCAGCGTCTTCCGTATTTAAAAAGCCAGTAACGGCCATCGTGTCGCAGGTATTGCACGATGGCCGTTACTTGCGTATTATGCCGGCGTTTTTTCACCCAACCCCCACACTGACAAAGGAGACGACATCATGACAACACTTACTCTGATTCTTTGCAGGACATCTCGGGACTAATTCCGCATTCTTTTCCGCTTTGCGTTATCCCCCCCCAGCTGTAGCCTGCCTTACCCTATTTTTAAATTGATCAGCAGGATGATCTATGGGCAATGCTATTCGCTCTATTTCGGCGCGCGTCAGTGTGATCGCGACGGAAAATACCTGGATTGAAGATAAAGCAATCCAACAGCTTCAAATTACATCACAACTTCCCGATATGGTTCGCGTGACCGGCATGCCAGATTTGCATCCGGGCCGGGGTTACCCTATCGGTGCCGCCTTTTTTTCACAGCAGCGCTTCTATCCGGCGCTGGTCGGAAACGACATCGGCTGCGGCATGGCGCTCTGGCGCACAAGCCTGAACGCCAACAAAATTTCGCTGGATAAGCTGGAGAAACGGCTGGGTAATATCGATGGGCCACTGGAAGACGATATCGAGATTCCCCCATCGCTGGCGGATTTTCGCTATTCGCTGGGCACCATCGGCGGCGGTAATCATTTTGCGGAATTACAGCAACTTGATGAAATCTATCAGCCAGATGCGCTGCACGCTCTGCATATTGATCCTAAACAGCTGTTGTTGCTCGTTCACAGCGGCTCACGCGGATTAGGACAAACCATACTGGAAGCCCACGTGCGGGAATTCGGCCATCAGGGGCTTGAAGCCAACACGCCTGCCGCGGAGTCGTATCTGGAACAGCACCAGTTCGCGCTGACGTTTGCCACCCACAATCGGCGACTGATCGCACAGCGAATGCTGGAACGTTGGCATACGGAAGGCGATGCCGCACTGGATGTGAACCACAATCTGGTGACATCAGCAACGATTGAGGGCATTTCCGGCTGGCTGCACCGCAAAGGCGCGACACCCGCCGACTGTGGCCCGGTCATCATTCCCGGTTCGCGCGGCGACTACAGCTACATCGTGCAACCCATTCCTCACGCCGATAGCCTGTATTCGCTGGCACATGGCGCAGGCAGAAAGTGGATGCGCACGGAGTGTAAAGATCGGCTGTCTTCACGTTACAGCGTTCAGCAACTCGCGCGTACCCGCTTCGGCAGCCGCGTGATTTGTCAGGACAGGCAGTTGATTTTTCAGGAAGCGCCGGAAGCCTACAAGCCAATAGACAGTGTGATCGGTGCGATGCAGCAGGCGGGATTAATCACGCTGATTGCCCGCCTGAAACCGGTACTCACCTACAAAACGCGCGGGGAGGATAAATGATATTACTTCAACTCTCCGCCGCGCAGGGGCCGGACGAATGCATGCTGGCAACCGCAAAGGCTTTGCAGGCTCTAACGCGAGATGCCGCGCGGCAAGGCATCGAATGTGAAATTATCGAAACCGAAGCAGGGAAACGCGCTGGCACACTGCGTTCCGCGCTGGTTCTGTTAAACGGTGAACTGGCAGAAACACTGGCTACTAACTGGTGCGGTACGCTTCAGTGGACGTGCAATAGCCCCTGGCGTAAAGGTGGCGGACGTAAGAACTGGTTTATCGGCGTCGCACGTTTTCATCAGGAACAGGCGTTTGCCGATAACGAGATTCGTTTTGAAGCCACCAAATCCTCTGGCCCCGGTGGGCAGCATGTGAATAAAACCGAGTCTGCCGTCCGCGCCACCCATGTCGCCAGCGGCATCACGGTGAAGGTACAGAGCGAACGCAGCCAGCACGCTAACAAGCGTCTGGCCTGTTATCTCATCGCCTATCGTCTGGAAGCGTTACAGCAACAGCAGCATGCTGAACTGCGGGCACAGCGGCGTCTGTTCCACCACCAGATCGAACGCGGCAATCCAGTAAAAGTCTTCAAAGGCGAAGACTTTACGCTGGTCACGTCGCGCTAACCTCAACTCACAGACGGGCACTCGTTGCCCGTCTGTCATTTTCCCGCTTAAAGAGAATGCCATCGGCCCGACGATAGCGCTACACTCCCGCTATCTACTCCTGTCAGGCTGAAACGATGAACATCGTGCGGATACTTTTCTTACCCTTAATACTGATGCTGTCCGGCTGCCAGATCATCCAAGGTAAGCCTGTCGCGCCACCGCCGCCTGCGGAGAAAGCGCTCGAAATTCGCTATGCACAAACCAGCCAGTTGGAAAAAACGGGGACGATTTCGGTTAGCATGCGCGGAAATGCTGATGATGTGGATCACGCCCTTCAACAGAAAGCCGATGCCTCCGGCGCGCATTATTATGTGATTGTGCTGAAATCCGAGGCCGCGACGCTCCCCGGCATGTGGTTCGCGCGCGCCGTGCTATACCGCTGAATATACGGGCAAGTTGTCAAAACGTGGTAAACAAGGCTGGCAGGCAAAGATGTCCGCCAAACAATACCGGGCAGATTCCCGGTATTGTCATGCAACGCTAAATTAATACGACATACACGCCGCATTCAGAATTCCGCCGCTGAGCGAGGCGGCACAGAGAAAGGCACCGGTGGCGATATCGTTATTCTGGATATGCTGGCTGAGGCGCGGCATATACAGGCGCACCGCGAAATAAATCAGTAATTGCACCACCAGCGCGACGGCGCCCCAGGTGATGTAATCCACCAGACTCACCGAATTAATCGCCGCACTGGAAAGCGGGATCACATAGCCAATTAACGCCCCACCAAACCCAATAGCAGCCGTACCGTTGTTCTCTTTAATCAGCGCCCATTCATCATGCGGCGTGACGCGGGTGTAGATAAACAGAAAGGCCAGCACCATGGCAAACCCGATAAAGAAATAAGAGGCGAAAGCGAGTAGCGACGTAACAATAGGCATAGCGATATTCCTTTTAAATGCGCCCCGTTGGCGCATCAGCAACAGATAAGGCGAAGAAAGAAGAATTATATACCCTAAATAATTCAAGTTGCGTGAAGGCGGCAATCGCACGAGTCCCCAGGAGCTTACTCAGGTAAGTGACTGGGGTGAGTAAGGGCAGCCAACGCACAGGCAATTTGAAGTATGACGGGTATAGATGATTCTTGCATAGCAAAGTGTTTATACATGACTTTATGTGATAAACAACGCAGGAATCCCCAGCGGAACGCTTTATCAACCTAGCTATCCTATCCGCACGAGTCTCCTCACATTTTTTAAGAAAACGGATAAGCATTGCGTCTGAAATGCCGATAACAGATAAGGCATTTTTTATCAGTTAGATAGTGCCTGTTTCACCTTCATCACCTGCTTTTTATGCAAACACACAACAACAACTAATCCGTTATTGACCTGCGATGACGGTAAATAATTAATGAACGAAAGGAAGAGGTTTATGCTGCGCTGGATGTCATTTCAAAACCTGTCTGTAACGCGAAAGTTATTGGTAGGGTTTGGTTTATTACTCGTCATGGGAGTCATCCTTTCCATGGTCGGCTTTTACGGATTACACAATAGCGACCAATCGTTAAAACGCATCAGCCGTCTTGGTGCCATGTATGACAAGACGGTGGTCGCGCGGGAAGGCAACTTTGGTTATGCGCTGGAGCGTAAAGCACAGTATCTGGAACAGCACGACAGTGCGATCGGTAACATTAAGGAAGAGCTGTCCGCGCTGCTGAAAGCGATCGACACAGGCCACTGGCCAGCGGAAGACAAAAGTGCCATTCAGGATATCAATGCGTCACTCAGCGCTTATATTTCACAACGCCAGCAGGTGATGAGCCCAGATGTGAGCCAACAGCGGCTCAGTGAATTGAACGAGCAGATGGCGGTGTTGCAGGAAAACATCAACAAACTTTACTTCACGGAAGAGAGCCGCGCGGGCCGTAACGTCATTAGCAGCGACATACAGCTGGGCGTGATTACGCTGATTGCCATTATACTCGGCCTGACCACAGCCATTGTTATCTCACGGCAGATCGTACGCCCGCTGCATCAGGCATTACACGCCACCCGTGCGATTGCGGAAGGCGATCTCACCGTGCAACTTCACAACGATCGTCATGATGAATTAGGCCAATTGATTTCAGCCATGGGGCAGATGAACAGCAATCTGCACAGCATGATTGATAAAATTCGCCTCAGCGCGAACCAGATTTCCTATGCCGCAGGGGAAATTTCTGCCGGTAATACCGACCTCTCTTCTCGCACAACGCAACAAGCTGCTGCGCTTGAAGAAACCGCCGCCAGTATGGAGCAGTTGACGTCAACGGTGAAACAGAATGCTGATAACGCCCATCAGGCCAACCGACTGGTCATGGATGCTTCTGACACTGCGAATCAAGGGGGAGAACAGGTTTCTAAAGCCGTCAACACCATGCACGATATCGCGCAAAGCTCCCACCGCATCGCTGAAATTACCTCAATGATCAACAGCATCGCGTTTCAAACCAATATCCTGGCGCTGAATGCCGCGGTAGAGGCTGCGCGAGCCGGTGAACAAGGTCGTGGTTTCGCCGTCGTCGCCAGCGAAGTGCGTAGTCTGGCACAGCGCAGCGCACAGGCGGCCAAAGAGATCGATACACTGATTGCCGAGTCGGTTTCGCAGATTAATAACGGTGCGGCACTGGTTAACGGCGCGGGGAAAACGATGGAAGGGATTGTCCAGTCAGTGACGCAGGTCCACGACATCATGAAAGACATTACTACCGCTTCTGACGAACAGCATCGCGGCATTTCTCAGGTCGGTCAGGCCATTATAGAAATGGATCAGAACACACAGCAAAACACCGTGCTGGTGGAGCAATCCTCATCTGCCGCTCAGTCGCTGGAACAGCAGGCGATCGTGCTGTCTGATGCAGTGTCTGTTTTCCGGCTTTTACAGCCTTCGCAGCAAGACGTTCGCAGACTGGCGAGTCCTGCAGCATAAGCACTATTTAGAACACCAACCCAAAAAATCAACGAGGTGCCTGATGGCACCTCGTTATGATTGATAGCTACAGCAACTATGCGCGCTGGCGAACGGCTTCAAACAGACACACGCCCGTCGCAACCGACACATTCAGTGAAGACACGCTGCCCGCCATCGGAATACTGATCAATTCATCGCAGTGTTCACGAGTCAGACGACGCATACCTTCCCCTTCCGCGCCCATGACCAGCGCCAGCGGCCCAGTCAGCTTACTTTGGTACAGCGTATGATCCGCTTCACCTGCCGTGCCGACGATCCAGATATTACGTTCCTGCAACAGGCGCATCGTACGGGCCAGATTGGTCACGCTGATAACCGGTACGGTTTCCGCCGCACCACAGGCCACCTTCTTCACCGTCGCATTTAGCTGCGCAGAACGATCGCGTGGCACAATCACCGCATGCACGCCCGCCCCATCCGCATTACGCAGGCAAGCGCCCAGGTTATGTGGATCGGTCACGCCATCCAATATCAGCAGGAAAGGCGTTTCCAGATTGTCTAACATCGCAGGCAGATCGTTTTCCTGATATTTCCGCCCTTCTTTGACTTTCGCTACGATCCCCTGATGCACCGCGTCTTCAGCCTGCTTATCCAGCCATTGACGATTCGCCACTTGAATGACGATGCCCTGCGCTTCCAGATCCGCAATCACGGACTGAAGGCGACGATCGTCGCGCCCTTTCAGAATAAAGACTTCCAGAAAACGCTGTGGATCGCGCTCAAGCAGTGCCTTAACTGCGTGGATACCGTAAATAATTTCGCTCATTGATACTCTTCAGATTGTGTAAAGCGAGATAACATTCGTCTTGCGGGTTGTAGAGACCGAAGTCTCTACAACGTCAAGCCGTTCGTTATTCCTCAGATTTCTTCTTTGCTCGTTTAGCCTTCGTCGCGGCGGCGATTTTACGCGTTTTTTCCGCGTTCTTTTTCGCTTTGTCGTGGTTCTTTTTCGGCTTGGCTTTTGGCTTATCCGATTTCGCGTTGCTATCGCCTTCTTTGCGGAAGGCGGCATCCGGCTCAAAATTTGTGGCCGGTTTGCTGGCACTGCGACGACGTCGACTTGGCTTGGCCTCACGCGACTCCGGTTTCTTCACACGGTCGCGCGCGGTTTTCCCTTCGCCACGCACTTTGCGCGTGCTGGAAACCAAGGCGAAATCAATGTTGCGCTCATCCATATGAACGGCTTCAACACGAATTTCGACTTCATCACCCAGGCGATAAACCTGCCCGCGCGATTCGCCGATCAGCCGCTGTCCGATATTGTCGTAGCGGTAGTAGTCATTATCCAACGTGGAAACGTGTACCAGCCCATCAATAAACAGATCTTTCAGGCGTACGAAGAAGCCAAAACCGGTCACGCTGGCGATAATCCCCGTAAAGACCTCACCCACGTGATCCTGCATAAAGTCGCATTTCAGCCAGTCCGCGACGTCACGCGTAGCTTCATCCGCACGGCGCTCCGTCATCGAGCAATGCATGCCCAGTTGCAGCATTTCATTCATGTCGCTATGCCAGCCGCCCGTTGACGTCCAGCGCTCATGACGATCGCTCAGCAGATACTTAATAGCGCGGTGCAGCGACAGGTCTGGATAACGGCGAATCGGTGACGTGAAATGGCCGTAAGACGTTAATGCCAGACCGAAGTGACCTCGGTTCTCTGGGTCATAAATCGCCTGTTTCATTGAACGCAGCAGCATCGTTTGCAGCATTTCCCGATCGGGACGGTCAGCTAACTCATTCATCAATTCTGCGTAATCTTTCGGCTGTGGCTTCATTCCGCCTTTCAGCGTCAGCCCCAGTTCGCCCAACACGCTACGCAGAGCTAAGACATGGTCTTCACTCGGCTGATCGTGCACGCGGAACAGCGCAGGTTCTTCGTTTTTCTCCACAAATTTCGCGGCGGAGATATTCGCCAGAATCATGCACTCTTCGATCAGTTTGTGCGCATCGTTACGCACCACCGCTTCCACACGATCGATACGGCGTTCAGCGTTGAAAATGAACTTCGCCTCTTCCGTTTCAAACGCGATGCCGCCACGCACTTCACGCGCGTGCTCAAGCGCCTTGTACATGCGGTGCAGCTCTTCCAACCCACCGACAAGTGGCTTGTAGTGCTCGCGCAGTTCGGCGTCGCCTTGCAGAATATTCCACACTTTGGTGTAGGTCAGGCGCGCATGTGAACTCATCACTGCTTCATAAAACTTATAGGACGACAGCTTACCCTGCGCCGAAACGGTCATTTCACAGACCATACACAGGCGATCGACCTGCGGGTTAAGCGAGCAGAGTCCGTTCGACAGCACTTCCGGCAGCATCGGTACCACCTGCGACGGGAAGTATACCGAGGTGCCACGCGCCCGTGCTTCATGGTCGAGTGGCGTATTCGGCCGAACGTAATAGCTCACGTCCGCAATCGCAACCCATAAGCGCCAGCCACCGCCGCGTTTCGGCTCACAGTGCACCGCATCATCGAAATCGCGAGCATCTTCGCCGTCAATCGTGACCAGCGGCAGCTTACGCAGATCCACACGGCCTTTTTTCGCGGCTTCCGGCACCTCTTCGGAGAGATCCTTTACCTGCTCTTCCACTTTAGGCGGCCAGGTGTGCGGAATATCATGGGTACGCAGAGCGATATCCACCGCCAGCCCGGTGCCCAGATTGTCACCGAGGATCTCGACGATCTTACCCACCGCTTTCGTGCGGCGCGTGGCGCGTTGCGTCAGCTCAACCACCACCACGAAGCCCATACGAGCGCCGTTAATTTCTTCTTTCGGGATCAGAATATCGAAGCTCAGGCGGCTGTCATCCGGCACCACGAACCCGACACCGGCATCGACAAAATAGCGGCCGACAATTTGCCCGGTACGCGGTTCCAGCACGCGTACAATACGCCCTTCACGGCGTCCTTTACGATCCGCACCCAGCGGCTGTGCCAACGCAACATCGCCGTGAATCGTCCGTTTCATCTCTTCAGCCGACAGATAAAGATCGTCTTTACGGCCTTCCACACGCAGGAAGCCAAAACCATCGCGGTGACCAATGACCGTGCCGCGCAGCAGATCGAGCTTTTCCGGCAACGCATAGCACTGGCGGCGGGTAAAAATAAGCTGACCATCACGCTCCATCGCACGCAGGCGACGGCGCAGCGCTTCGAGCGCTTCTTCTCCGGTTAATTGCAGGTCGGTGGCTAATTCTTCCCGGCTAATCGGGGTATCGCGCTTGGCGATGTGCGCCAAAATATATTCACGACTGGGGATGGGGGATTCGTATTTTTCTGCTTCTCGTTCCAGGAATGGATCTTGTGACATTGCGGTTCCTCCGTTGTCATCAGCAGGAGGCTGAACAAAACTCATTCAACCAACAATAATTTATAAAGCGGCGGGTTTTCTTTGACCATATCAGCCAGCGTGTATTGATCCAGCTCATGCAGGAAATTTTGTACCGCTTGTTGAAGCACCTGCTTTAAGCGACAGGCTGGCGTAATATGGCAAAATTCATGGCTACAGTTAACCAGCGTAAGCGGTTCCAATTCGCGCACGACATCGCCAATTCGGATGGTTTCTGCCGGTTTTCCAAGACGGATACCGCCATTCTTGCCGCGCACGGCCATCACCAACCCAGCACGACTAAGTTGATTGATAATTTTGACCATATGATTACGGGACACGCCATACACTTCCGTTACTTCCGAAATGCTGGTCATTTTCCCGCTCGGCAGCGATGCCATGTAAATCAGCGCCCGCAAACCATAATCCGTAAAACTTGTTAACTGCACATAAACCTCGGATACCTCTGGGTATCATTAACTGGCGTATTGAGTACGCCCCTGAAAAACCAACGCTATTAACAGATAATAAACCAGGCGTAAACGCTACGGCTAATTATTTATACCCTTTGCGTTGCGAGAAATCTGTGTGAGAGAAGCCTGTGTTGCGGGAAGCTCTCGCTTATGCCCTTCTTGCCCGCCCCTTTTTACGCCTGCCATAGCTTTTTAATTTTATCTCACCGCAACACAGATAACGTATTCTCTTCCGTTGCACACACCACATCCAATGATGACTGGGTTATCACCCATGAAGGCGGCGTAAGGAAAAGGACACCATGGGGTTGAAAAATATTTCTATTCGTACCGGCTTATTAACGTTATTGCTGCTAACGACCCTGTTGCTGCTTATCGTCAGCGGCATGGGCGTGGTTGCCATTAAGAAAGACAGGGAAACGCTGACAGCACAAAACCAGATTCAGGGCATTGAGCTGGGCAACCTGATGAGCGGCTATAACCAGACGCTCAGCGCACGCGCCTCAGCAACGCTCGCCGTCAGGAAAATCGAGATCGGCCTGCTGGACGACGGTGCCAAGGAAACCGGGGTCGTAGAGAAACATCTCCACCAATCGCAGGAAGACATTGAACGCGTGATCAAATCGGCCAATGCCGATCCCAAACAGCAGGCGCTGGCGCAGGACGTGTTGAAAACCTATCAGGCTTATTTTCAGCAGGGCATGACCCCGATGCTGAGTGCACTGCAAAAACAGTATACCGACGAATATTATGAAGTTCTGGAAAAACAGCTCGGCCCGCTGAGTGAAGCCTTTGATTTGTCGATCCAGAATTTCCGTCAGTATGCTCAGCAACTTTCCGAACAGGGTCTGGCACAGTCCGAGAGCAATGAACGCACCATGCTGCTGCTCATTGCCATTGCCAGCCTGTTGTCTATCACGCTGGTGGCATTAGCCTGGGTCGCGCTCCGGCACATGCTGCTCAAACCGCTGGACTATGCGATTGAGCAGTTGGAGCAGGTTGCTGGCGGTAATCTGACGCGCCGCCTGATTCAAGGCGGAGATAACGAGCTGGGTCGGCTCAATGATGCCATCGGCCGCATGCAGGGTTCACTGTTGGAGTCAGTCAGTCAGGTGCGCGATGCCAGCACGCAAATCGATCTCGGTAGCCGCGAACTGTTTGAAGAAAACGCTCAGCTTTCCCAACGCACCGAGGAATCCGTTGCTGCACTGGAACAGACGGCAGCGAGCATGGAGCAACTGAGCGCGACGGTGAAACTCAATGCCGATCATGCGGAACTTGCGCATCAGCTCGCCAATAATGTCTCGAACACCAGCAGCCGCAGCAACGAGTCTGTCTGTTACGTCATTGAAAAAATGCAGGAGATCGCCACCAGCGCCAAGCGCATTAATGACATTCTCAGTGTCATTGACGGCATCGCGTTCCAGACCAACATTCTGGCGCTGAACGCTTCCGTCGAGTCCGCTCGCGCAGGCGAACAAGGCAGAGGCTTTGCCGTCGTCGCCGGAGAAGTGCGTAATCTGGCGCAGCATAGTGCACAGGCGGCGAAAGAGATCCGCGCATTGATTTTGGATTCACAGATGCGCGTGTCCGAAGGGCTTGAATTAGCTTCTAAAGCAGGTGAAACCATGGATGAAGTGACCGATGAAATCATCCGTATTACACAGCTGATGCGAGACATTTCCACCGCCACGCAAGAACAGCATCGCGGTATTGAGCAGGTTAACGTCGCCTTCACACAGATCGACAAGGTCGCTCAGCACAACGCGCAGCTCGTCAAAGCCTCATCGGCGACGACACAGTCGCTGGAGCAACAGTCTCAGCTGTTGATGCGGTCCATGGCGCTGTTTCAGGTCGATCCTCGCCTTTCCTAATCTACGGGTATATTGCACCGCCTGTAGTCAGCCCAGCGTTGACTACAGGCATCCCCCGCAGATAGCTCCGCTTTCGCCTATTCCCTAAAAAATCGAATAAATAACGAGAAGAAGCAGGAACCCTTTTCTCCCTTAACACACCTATTTCATAGATATATACCCGTCATACTTCAAGTTGCATGTGCGTTGGCTACGTTCAGTCACCCGAATCACTTACTTGAGTAAGCTCATCGGGACTCCCTCGCTTGCCAACTACCTGAAACTCGAATTATTTAGGGTATACTTTCAGATAATTTGAGTATTATTTTTTTACCGCTATTCTCTGTTTTTACACATGAGCGTATAAATAGAGTTTCTGCGTAAAGCGGCAAAAATCAATTACGGCAATACATTGAATAAAAAGACAATGAGAGACGTCTCTTATTGGTAATATTCATCATGCGTTTTAGTCTATTAATTATATCTCTAAATAATATTTATTAATTTAATTAATAGCACGCTATTTTATTAATTCGACCTATTGATTTTCGCGTACAAAAAAAGGGGACAGCCAATCACCCGATAACATCACAGGCGGCATCATGATAAAACGGATGCCTCTGACAACAGCGAATCAAGGGTAAAGACAGAAAGAATATAGGCAAATATAAACATGAATAATCAGTCAGTTGATGTTGATTTGATTACCAGATTTGACAATGAAGCCAAACTGCACGCATTCAATTCCGTTTATGCCATCGCCGAATTCGACCTGGCAGGGAAACTGATTGAAGCCAACCCTCTTTTTTGCAAAATGCTGGGCTACAAAAAAGAAGACATTATTCAGAAAAACCACACGCTTTTTATGCCAGAAGCGCAGCGCCAAAAACATGACCATTTCTGGCACGATGTGATTAAAGGGAATATTAATGCAGGGGAATTCCAACGGAAAACCCAAAAAGGAGACATCATTTGGCTCCACGCCGCCTATACCCCGATTATTGATCATTCGGGTCGCCGTGTTGGCGTCATAAAATTGGCGCTTGATATTACGCAGGAAAAGCGTCTGATGTCGGATCATCGGGCACAGCTAGACGCGATTGAGAATTCGCAAGGCGTGATCGAGTTTGATAAAGACGGCTATATCACCCACGCCAATAAACACTACCTGATGCTGACAGGCTACGAAGAGAAAGAAATTCTCGGCTTGCACCACAAATCGCTTTGCGATCCCATCTATACCGAACAAGCCGACTACCAAACATTCTGGGAAACCTTGCATCGCGGTCATCCCATCAGCGGCCGCTTCCAACGACTGGGCAAAGACAATCACTCATTCTGGATACAGGCGACCTACAGCCCAGTCATGGATAGCGACGGTAATGTGAGAAAAATCATTAAATATGCTCACAACATCACGCAAAATGTCGAAACCGAAAAGAAAGCCCATCAGCAAGGCATCATTCTCGATATCCTGCTGTCAGTCCACGACAGCTTTCTGCTTGACCACAATCTGCCTTCCGCCTGCGATAAAGTCTTTGAGCGGCTGCTGAACGTCACCAACAGCACCTTCGGCTTCATCGCCACATTGCAGGAAGATGAAAACGGCCAGTCGCTCTATCTTCCCGCAATCTCCAACCTTGCCTGGGATGAAGAAACCCTGAACTGGTACAGGCACCAGCGCAGAATCCACGGCGGCCTGAGGCTCCGTAAGCTGGATAACCTGTTTGGCCACGTAGTGACCCACAATACAGTGGTGTGCACCAACAACCTGCTGAGGCAAAAGGCTGGCCGAGATCTCCCGCCTATCCATCCCGCGCTGTATTCCCTGCTTGGGATTCCAATCACCCACAACGACAAAGCGATCGGGATGATCGCGCTGGCGAATCGCCGGGAAGGTTACGATCAAACGATGATCGAGCTCTTGGCACCGCTGGTGAAAACGCTCGGCATCATTATTCACGCGCGTTCGCTCGAGGATGAACGCACACAGATAGAAGCCTCTCTGCGTTTTAACGCGGGACATGATTTTCTTACCGGACTGCCGAATCGCAGCAGCTTCTTCGAGCAGGCTAGTGCTTTTTTTCTCCTCAAACAGCAAAACCAGCACACGGACAAAAGCTGTCTGGCGATTATCGATATCGATTTATTCAAAAACATTAACGATCAATACGGCCATCTGGCTGGCGATGCCGTCCTCAAAGAGCTGGCGATGCTCATGCGCATGTCGCTACGTCAGGAAGATCTGGTCGCCCGTCTCGGTGGGGAAGAGTTCATCATTCTGTTAAAAGACGTCTCTTACCAAACGGCGGCGGTAACGATTGAACGTATTCGACAAGCGATTGAGCAACATACGCTGGAATACGATCGCCAGAATCTGCGTTTCACGATTAGCGCGGGCATTGCCGCCTACCGTTCCGATCTTGCGTCCGTTGAGGACTGGATTCAGTTAGCCGATGAAAACCTCTATGCGGCTAAACGGCAAGGTCGCAACTGTGTGAAGTAAGCCCATCCCGACAGCGTTGCTGGTAGCTTTGCTCGAACGTTTGCATTCCCGCAGCGGCTCCGGTTTGAATCAGGCCGGGAAGCTGGTGCGTTTTCCCTTCCCGAATGAGGTTACTGACTGCCGCAGTCGCAGTCAGCACTTCATACAGTGCGATTCGCCCACCTTGTGCGGCGGGTAATAATTTTTGCGTCACGGCGGCCTGCAAACAGGTAGCTAACTGGCTGCGAACATAGGCTTTCTCTTCACCGGGAAAGACGTCAACCAAACGATCAACTGCCTGCGACGCGCTACGTGTATGCAGCGTCGACAACACCAGATGACCGGTTTCCGCCGCCGTCAGCGCCAGCCGAATCGTCTCCGTATCGCGCAGTTCTCCCAGCAGAATGACATCGGGATCCTCCCGCAATGCGGCCCGTAGCGCCTGTGCAAACGACGCGCTGTGCGCACCAATCTCCCGCTGTTGAATCAGGCAGCGTCGGCTGGCATGGATAAACTCGATCGGATCCTCCAGCGTTATCACATGGCGATCGCTGCTATCGTTTAATGCCCCAAGCATGGCCGCCAGCGTCGTGGATTTGCCGCTCCCCGTCGCCCCGGTAATCAGGATCAATCCGTTCGGTTTCTCCAACAGCGTCGATAGAACGGGTGGCGCCTGTAGCGCTTCCAATGAAGGCTGAGCGGACGGGATAATACGCAGCGCCGCAGACAACCCTTCCCGCTGACGAAACACATTCACCCGCAGGCGTTGCCCATCGGGCAGCATTAGCGCGCCGTCCACCTGCCCAGCCTGCCGCAGTTGCTCGCGCTGAGCCGGTTCGAGCCAGGCATCGCACCATTGTGCCACCTGCTCCGGCGTTAAACGTGGTAAGGTATTTTCAGGCTGTAGCCGCCCGTCCACACGCAACACTGGCGGGTGACCGCTACAAAGGTGCAGATCCGAGGCATTATGTTTTACACTACGCGCCATCCACTCATCCAACTCCATAGATAACCTCCTGAATAACCATGACGACAATCCAGCAGAATCTACAGGACATCCGGCAGCAAATCGCCACTGCCGCTGCGCATTGCGCGCGAGCACCAGAAGAAATTACGCTACTTGCAATCAGTAAAACCAAACCTGTGAGCGCGATCGAAGAAGCCATCGCGGCAGGACAACGAGCGTTTGGCGAGAACTATGTTCAGGAAGGCGTGGAGAAGATCCATTATTTCCAGAAAAACCACCCAGACACGCCGTTAGAGTGGCACTTTATCGGCCCGCTACAGTCAAACAAAAGTCGACTGGTGGCCGAGAATTTTGATTGGTTTCACACCGTGGATCGCCTGCGTATCGCACAGCGTTTGAGTGAACAACGCCCAGCTACCTTGCCACCGCTAAACGTTCTGTTGCAGATTAATATCAGCAGCGAACCGAGCAAATCAGGCATTATGGTCGCTGAATTGGCAGAGCTTGCCGCCAGCGTCGCCGCACTGCCCAACCTGCGTCTGCGTGGCCTGATGGCGATTCCGGCACCGGAAACCGATTACGAGCAGCAGTTGGCTGTTTTCAAACAAATGGCCGCGCTGTTGCAAACGCTGTCCGCAAATTATCCGCATATTGATACACTTTCTATGGGGATGACGGACGACATGCGCGCGGCGATTACCGCGGGCAGCACGCTGGTGCGTATTGGTACGGCAATCTTTGGCGCGCGCGACTATTCAGCAAAAGGTACCTAAACAGCAGAGTACGCGCTGAACGGCACGTCATCTTTGACAGAATACAAACGGAACAGGTGATTAGCGATAATGCAGATGCAGCAACGTAAAATAGCGTTTATTGGTGCCGGAAACATGGCGCAGGCCATTATCGCCGGATTGGTCAATGGCGGTTATCCCGCTCAACACATCAGCGTCTGCGCGCCTTCGGGTAAGAACCGCGATGCGCTGGCTGCACAGTATGGCGTGATCAGCAGCGCGGACAATGTCAGCTGCGCTCAGGAAGCGGACGTTATTGTGCTGGCCGTCAAACCGCAGATGATGGCAACAGTTTGCGAACCGCTGCGTGAGCAGGTCAACTTCAGCGGTAAGCTGGTGCTCTCGATTGCAGCAGGCATCAACATCGCCCGTTTTCAGGCACTGCTGGGCGAACCGCTGAATATCGTGCGGATTATGCCCAACACGCCGTCTCTGGTCGGTAAAGGCATGAGCGGAATGTATGCCCCCGCCTCCGTCAATCAGGCTGATAAAGACTTCACCGCACAGCTGATGCAGAGCGTCGGTAAAATTTGCTGGGTGGATAGCGAATCAGGCATTAACGGCGTGATCGCCGCAGCGGGCAGCGCACCGGCCTATTTCTTCTTGTTTATGGAAGCGATGCAGCAGGAAGCTATCCGTCAGGGGTTCAGCCAGGAAACGGCCCGCCTGTTGGTGCAGCAGGCTGCGTCCGGCGCTGCCGCGCTGGTTGAAGCCAACCCAGATACGCCGCTGTCGACCCTGCGGGAGAATGTCACCTCCAAGGGCGGCACCACGGCAGAAGCCCTGCGGGTATTTAACGAACAGCAGTTGACGCAAACCGTGGCTGAAGCCATGCAGGCGGCAATTGCTCGCGCACAGGAAATGGAAACGCTTTTTTAACCAAAGCGGATTCCCCGATTCTTTATCTTATTAAGGAAAAGACGTACTTATGCTCACCCTGACTTTTCTGGTCAAAACGCTGGTCGACCTCTATGTAATGGTCCTGCTGCTGCGCATCTGGATGCAGTGGTCACGCAGCGATTTTTATAACCCGCTGTCGCAGTTTGTCGTCAAAATCACCCAGCCGATTGTCGGGCCGCTGCGCCGTATTCTGCCGTCGTTAGGGCCGATTGACAGCGCCTCGCTGCTGCTGGCCTTTATTCTCACGACGATCAAATACCCGTTACTGCTGTTGATTCAGGTTGGCGCGATTTCCCTCAGCCCAATGAACCTGCTGGTCGGGCTGATTTCGCTGATTAAATCCGCGGGCTATCTAGTCTTCTGGGTCATCATCATCCGTTCCATCATGAGCTGGGTCAGTCAGGGCCGTAGCCCAATCGAGTTCCTGCTGCACCAGTTGACCGAGCCGCTAATGGCACCGCTCCGCCGCGTTATTCCGGTTATGGGCGGCATTGATTTCTCCGCGATGGCCGTGATTCTGATTCTGTATATGCTCAACTATCTGGGCATGGACCTGTTCCCGGGGCTGTGGTTCCTGCTGTGAGTGCCATTACCCGCCACGGCGATGCGCTGGTGATTCGGCTGTATATTCAGCCGAAAGCCAGCCGGGATCAGATCGTGGGTTTGCATGGCGACGAACTGAAAGTCGCCATCACCGCACCACCGGTTGATGGGCAGGCCAATGCCCATCTGACTAAATTTCTTGCCAAACAGTTTCGGGTCGCCAAGAGTCTGGTCGTGATTGAAAAAGGCGAACTCGGGCGGCATAAACAGATTAGAATTACCCATCCGCAACACATCCCGGCTGACGTCGCGGACTTCATTGAATAAACACGATTGAATAAATACGCAGGACATGACAATGCAAAAAGTGGTTTTGGCTACCGGAAACCCCGGTAAAGTGCGCGAGCTCGCCAGCTTGCTGGCCGATTTCGGTCTGGATATTGTGGCTCAAACCGAGCTGGGCGTGGATTCCGCCGAAGAAACCGGCCTGACCTTCATCGAAAACGCCATCCTGAAAGCACGTCATGCGGCGCAAATCACGGGACTGCCGGCCATTGCCGATGATTCCGGTCTGGCTGTCGATGCACTGGGCGGCGCACCGGGCATTTACTCGGCACGCTACGCGGGTGTGGATGCCAGCGACCAGCAAAATCTGGATAAGCTGCTACTGACACTAAAAGACGTACTGGACGAACAGCGTCGAGCCAGCTTCCACTGCGTGCTGGTGTATCTGCGCCACGCGGAAGACCCGACGCCGATTGTCTGCCACGGTAGCTGGCAGGGTGTGCTGACGCATGAAGCAGCGGGCAGCGGCGGCTTCGGCTATGACCCGATCTTCTTCGTGCCAGAGCTGGGTAAAACGGCAGCGGAACTGACGCGTGAAGAGAAGAACGCGCAGTCTCACCGCGGCCAGGCACTGCGCCTGTTGCTGGATGCGCTACGCAATGCTTAAGCTTCCCCCGCTCAGCCTGTACATTCATATTCCGTGGTGCGTACAGAAGTGTCCGTATTGCGACTTCAACTCTCACGCGCTGAAAGGCGACGTGCCGCATCAGGAATATGTCGATCATCTGCTGGCGGATCTGGATGCTGATTTGCCGCTAGCGAGCGGTCGTGAACTGCACTCGGTCTTTATCGGCGGCGGCACGCCCAGCCTGCTGAGCGCGGAAGCAATGCAGGCGCTGCTCGACGGCGTTCGGGCGAGAATTCCGTTAACGCCGGATGCCGAAATTACGATGGAAGCCAATCCCGGTACGGTTGAAGCCGACCGTTTCAGCGGCTATCAGCGCGCGGGCATTAACCGTATCTCCATCGGCGTGCAGAGTTTCGATCCGCAAAAGCTGACGCGCCTTGGTCGTATTCACGGCCCGGACGAAGCCAAACGCGCCGCGCAGCTGGCGACCGGTTTGGGCTTACGCAGCTTTAATCTGGATCTGATGCACGGCTTACCGGATCAATCGCTGGACGAAGCGCTGGACGACCTGCGTCAGGCCATTGCGCTCAATCCGCCGCATTTATCGTGGTATCAGCTGACTATCGAGCCCAATACGCTGTTTAGCTCGCGCCCGCCGACGCTACCGGACGACGACGCGCTGTGGGACATCTACGAGCAGGGTCATGCGCTACTGAGCGCGGCGGGTTACCAGCAATATGAAACGTCCGCCTATGCCAAACCGGGCTACCAGTGTCAGCACAACCTGAACTACTGGCGCTTCGGTGACTATTTGGGGATTGGCTGCGGGGCACACGGTAAGCTGACCTTCAGCGATGGCCGTATTCTGCGCACGGTAAAAGTCCGCCATCCTCGTGGCTATATGCAGGGCACGTATCTGGATAAGCAACACGACGTTGCCAACGACGATCGGCCTTTTGAGTTTTTCATGAACCGCTTTCGCCTACTGGAAGCCGCCCCGCGCGAGGATTTCACGGCGTACACCGGTCTGGAAGAGCACAGCATCCGCCCGCAGTTGGAGCAAGCGCTGGCGCAAGGCTACCTGACGGAAACCGCCACATACTGGCAAATCACCGAACACGGCAAACTGTTCCTGAACTCCCTGCTGGAGCTATTTCTTAATGCATAATAGCGCTATTATTATTCATACCTTTACCTGAAAACAAGGACATAACCCGTTCACTCAAGAAAAACACTCTCACATGGCATGATAGGGGGCATATTTTTTTCGCCTCTATCTGTGAGTTATAATCTGCTATATTTCAAATCAAGTGTATTGACTCTACCAAAAGATATAACCTATTGATAATTAATCATCATCAATAAATCTTTCCTTTCAAGCAGCACTATCGCGCCGCCTAAAATAGATTTATCATGAGGTTACATTCAAATTACGCAGAGTACTCAGCCATAAGTCGAACATATACTCTACGCAAAAGCAGATATCCCTCCCAGTTTACCTCGATATTTAAAAAACACGCTATAATTAAACCCCATCAATGAGCTACACTATGAAATGATAATAGCGGGATAAAAATAATTAACGTGATAATAATTTTCAATAAAATAATAAGTCAATTAAATAATTAAAAAAATAAAATTATCAAGCTATTAACGTAACAAACACAATAATAAAAAATAATTAACAAAAAAACATTCATTTTTAAAACACCACGACTACACTAAAAGGTAATTTCATAAACGAGGATAAATAACCATCTCATGAACTTATTCGGCAAATACAATGAGAGAAAATAACAATGAAAAACATAACCTTAAGATTTCAATCTGCCTTTTAAGCACAAAGTCGAACATAGATACAAGCTCAAATAACAGGATTCATTAATTAACAAAAAAAGATAAACATTTCAATATATTGAGTATTGAGGATAGTGTCACAATCATCTGATCACCTTTGGTGAATAAAGAAAATATGCTTTTCGCTTTCAGCGAGAAAAAATCATGGAAAAGAAAAAAACAAAAACCTCGAGGAAAAAGAAATGTCCTCCACTGTAATTTGTTATATAAATGTTTTACTTACCTTTTATTCAAAGAAGTCCTGTAATGACATTACACTATCAATAAAAAATTATGTCAGAGAAAGGATTATGTTATTTAACGATCGCTCACCCGTTTCAGCTTTGTTTAGCTTTGTATCGTTAACATCTACGTTGTCAGTAATGAGAAGAAATTTTTTTTTAAAAAATACACAGGACATTTTCTTACATGTAAAAGTAATATCAATTACGGAAAATTATACATTAGATGTAATCAATCCCCACCAGTAACAAGAGTTACAGATAACATCATAAATGACATAGCACTTACCCCACCCTCCGCTTGCTTCGGTTGAACGAAAAGCAAGGGGACGCACTGCATTTTATTTTTTGGCATATTGAATGTTGAATTCAAAACAACAGAGCCATGAAGCTAGACCATTGCTCAACGTACTGCATGATAATAGTTTCTATTCATTAGATACTTTTAATTATGAAAAACATCTGATTTTAAAGGAAAAATCAATTAAACCCCCCATGAAATACTTGAGGGGAAAGTAAAGAAATAATGGCTCTTTTCCTTTTTTTATAGATTTTTCTGTAAAGAAAATAAAATTGACCACCCAAGAAAATAATATAACAAAAAAGACACCCCCTATGCAAAAACAAACCCAAGCACATTAACACATTAACAACAAATTGGTGACAATCATGAAGAGAAATCCATTTCATTCCGGAGCAGCATTCCTACGTCGAATAGCGTGGCTGAACATCATTGTTCAACTTATGTTCCCATTACTAAGCGCTTTCACGCCAGCCACTGCTCGTGTGAACATCAGCCAAACAGACATTAATAAAACAGAAAAAAAAACAATATTCACGGAAACATATACCCTAAAAAAAGGAGAAACGGCATCATCTGTCGCAAAAAAATACAACCTGACATTGGATGAATTACATCAGCTAAACCAGCAGCGTTTTTTTCCTCATACCTTTTCCCATATTCAGGCCGGGGAGGAAATTGATGTTCCCCACAAGAAGTCTCCATTTTCAGTAGATAATACAAACAATAAAAATACAGATGCTAACACAGAAAAAAAGCTGGCAGGCCAAGTGTATGCTGGCGCCACTGTATTATCTAATGAAAATGCAGCCAAATCTGGAGAACGGATGCTTCGTTCTACTGCCACGAACCAAATCAACCATTCTGTAGAGCAATGGCTAAGCCAATTTGGCACGGCACGGGTAAAAATCAACAGCAATAACAAACTAGACGGTAGTGCCGCCGATATTTTAATCCCACTTTATGATCAGAAAGATGCCATGTTATTTACTCAACTTGGCGCCAGAAACAAAGATAGTCGCAACACCGTCAATGTTGGCATAGGTTTTCGTACCTTCAATAACAATTGGATGTATGGTGTTAACTCCTTCCTTGATAACGACATTACTGGAAAAAACCGGCGAATTAGTCTGGGAGCTGAGGCTTGGACAGACTATCTGAAGCTATCGGCTAATAGCTATTTCGGTATTACCGATTGGCATCAGTCGAGAGATTTTAACGGTTACAATGAACGCCCAGCGGACGGTTATGATATTCGAGCTGAAGCTTATCTACCCTCTTATCCACAGATAGGAGGAAAGCTTATGTATGAAAAGTATCGCGGCGAAAATGTTGCTTTATTTGGTAAAGAAAACCAACAGAAGAATCCTTATGCCGCAACTATTGGGGTCAATTATACGCCATTCCCTTTATTAACAGTAGGTACAGAACACCGAACAGGCAAAGGGGGACAAGAAGATAATAACATTAGCCTCCAACTAAACTATAGTTTTGGCAATTCTTGGCAATATCACATCAGCCCATCAGCGCTAGCCACTCACCGTGTAGTATCTGGTAATCGATACAATTTGGTAGAGCGTAATAATCACATTGTTCTGGACTACCAGAAAAAAGATGAAATTCAACTCACTTTGCCAGAAAGTATTCAAGGTAATACAGGAGACACAGCTACGGTTACGGCTAGCGTCACCGGAAAACACGCTCTTGAACGTATTGAGTGGAGTGCCGCTCCTCTGGTAGCAGCAGGAGGAAAACTCACGCCCACATCAATCAATACCGTTGCTATCACATTGCCGCCCTATCAACATTCAGGAGGGAATAATACAAACCATTATCAATTAACGGCTTTCGCCTATGATGTCGAAGGTAATCAATCTAATCAGGCAGTAACCGAAATAAAAGTGGATGAACAAGAAATTAGTGCAGCACGTTCAACCACAACAGCAACACCAAATATCCTGCCCGCAGACGGACAAGCAACGAGTTTGATCGCGATAACGTTACGAGATAACAACAACAACCCAGTTAGCGGTGTTGCCAGCCAACTCGTGCTTTCCACCATTTTTACTGCTAATACAATGCAACAACGCCAAATCGAGGCCAATAAAGATATCCATATAGGCACGATTACTGAATCCTCTGCTGGGGTGTACCATTCAACACTAACCGCTGGCTCTCAGATAGGAATAGTGACTATTCAACCATCCATCAATGAACAGAAACTACAGACTGCAAATGTTAGCCTAATTGCTAATGAAAACTCAGCAGCAGTAACCAGCCTGACACCCGATGTCGCCACCGCACAGGCAGATAACATGACACCTGTCACCTTCACCGCCACGGTGAAAGACAGCAGCGGCCACCTTGCACCGAATACAGACATCAGCTTTACCACAACCGACGGCACGCTCAGTCAGACAACGGCCATCACCAATGCCAGCGGAGAGGCCACCGTTTCACTCACCAGTGCAACGATTGGCGACATCACTGTCACCGCCAAAGTGAATAACAACGCAGCTGACACCGGCAAAAGCGCTACCGTGGCCTTTATCAACGCCAACGTTGTCAGCCTGACGCCCGATGTCACCACCGCAATAGCAGATAATTTTACGCCTATCACATTTACCGCCACAGTGAGGGACACCCTCGGCAATCTCGTACCGAATGCAGACGTCGGTTTTACCAACAGCAGCGGCACGCTCAGTCAGCCAATAGCCATTACCAATGCCAACGGAGAGGCCACCGTTTCGCTCACCAGTGCAACGATTGGCGACATCACTGTCACCGCCAAAGTGAATAACAACGCAGCTGACACCGGCAAAAGCGCTACCGTGGCCTTTACTGCAGATGTCACCACCGCCATCGTGACCAGCCTGACGCCCGATATCACCACCGCACAGGCAGATAACATGACACCTGTCACCTTCACCGCCACGGTGAAAGACAGCAGCGGCCACCTTGTACTAAATACAGACATCAGCTTTACCACAACCGACGGCACGCTCAGTCAGACAACGGCCATCACCAATGCCAGCGGAGAGGCCACCGTTTCACTCACCAGTGCAACGATTGGCGACATCACTGTCACCGCCAAAGTGAATAACAACGCAGCTGACACCGGCAAAAGCGCTACCGTGGCCTTTATCTCCAATGTCGTCGTCTTCAGCATGATGCCGAATACCGCCACCGCACAGGCAGATAACATGACACCTGTCACCTTCACCGCCACGGTGAAAGACAGCAGCGGCCACCTTGCACCGAATACAGACATCAGCTTTACCACAACCGACGGCACGCTCAGTCAGACAACGGCCATCACCAATGCCAGCGGAGAGGCCACCGTTTCACTCACCAGTGCAACGATTGGCGACATCACTGTCACCGCCAAAGTGAATAACAACGCAGCTGACACCGGCAAAAGCGCTACCGTGGCCTTTATCAACGCCAACGTTGTCAGCCTGACGCCCGATGTCACCACCGCAATAGCAGATAATTTTACGCCTATCACATTTACCGCCACAGTGAGGGACACCCTCGGCAATCTCGTACCGAATGCAGACGTCGGTTTTACCAACAGCAGCGGCACGCAGATAATTTCACGCCTATCATTTACCGCCACAGTGAGGGACACCCTCGGCATCTCGTACCGAATGCAGACGTCGGCCAACGGCAGTCAGTCAATAGCCATTACCAATGCCAACGGAGAGGCCACCGTTTCGCTCACCAGTGCAACGATTGGCGACATCACTGTCACCGCCAAAGTGAATAACAACGCAGCTGACACCGGCAAAAGCGCTACCGTGGCCTTTACTGCAGATGTCACCACCGCCATCGTGACCAGCCTGACGCCCGATATCACCACCGCACAGGCAGATAACATGACACCTGTCACCTTCACCGCCACGGTGAAAGACAGCAGCGGCCACCTTGTACTAAATACAGACATCAGCTTTACCACAACCGACGGCACGCTCAGTCAGACAACGGCCATCACCAATGCCAGCGGAGAGGCCACCGTTTCGCTCACCAGTGCAACGATTGGCGACATCACTGTCACCGCCAAAGTGAATAACAACGCAGCTGACACCGGCAAAAGCGCTACCGTAGCCTTTACCTCCAATGTCGTCGTCTTCAGCATGATGCCGAATACCGCCACCGCACAGGCAGATAACATGACACCTGTCACCTTCACCGCCACGGTGAAAGACAGCAGCGGCCACCTTGCACCGAATACAGACATCAGCTTTACCACAACCGACGGCACGCTCAGTCAGACAACGGCCATCACCAATGCCAGCGGAGAGGCCACCGTTTCGCTCACCAGTGCAACGATTGGCGACATCACTGTCACCGCCAAAGTGAATAACAACGCAGCTGACACCGGCAAAAGCGCTACCGTAGCCTTTATCAACGCCAACGTTGTCAGCCTGACGCCCGATGTCACCACCGCAATAGCAGATAATTTTACGCCTATCACATTTACCGCCACAGTCACCGAGTGACAGCTGACACCGGCAATCTCGTACCGAATGCAGACGTCGGTTTTACCAACAGCAGCGGCACGCTCAGTCAGCCAATAGCCATTACCAATGCCAACGGAGAGGCCACCGTTTCGCTCACCAATACAACGATTGGCGATACCCTCGTCACCGCCAAAGTGAATAACAACGCGGCTGACGCCGGAAAAAGCGCTACCGTGGCCTTTACTGCAGATGTCACCACCGCCATCGTGACCAGCCTGACGCCCGATATCACCACCGCACAGGCAGATAACATGACACCTGTCACCTTCACCGCCACGGTGAAAGACAGCAGCGGCCACCTTGTACCAAATACAGACATCAGCTTTACCACAACCGACGGCACGCTCAGTCAGACAACGGCCATCACCAATGCCAACGGAGAGGCCACCGTTTCGCTCACCAGTGCAACGATTGGCGACATCACTGTCACCGCCAAAGTGAATAACAACGCAGCTGACACCGGCAAAAGCGCTACCGTGGCCTTTACTGCAGATGTCACCGCCGTCATCGTGACCGATATCGAGCCAGAATTCCCGACTGCAGCGATAGGTTTCAACTTCATCTCTATAACCGCAACAGTGAAAGACAGTAGTGGCCATTTTGTAGAGAATGCAAACGTCCGTTTTGACACAACCCACGGAAACATCAGCCCGCAACAAATAGTCACCACCGATGTTAACGGACAGGCCACAGTCAATCTTAGCGGCAGCACACCTGGCAATGCCATCGTTACGGCTAAAGTGGACAGCAACCCAAATGATATCGGAAGAAGTACAACGGTGACCTTTGTTCCAGAAATCGTCAGAACCATCCCCAATCCAGAGTAGTCCCCTAAAACGGCGGTGGCAGATAACCTCATCCCTGCAACTTTCTTCACCACCGCCGTACAGGACAGTCACAGCTATCCTGTACCCAGCATCAATGCCAACGTTGCCGTTATCTACAGCACACTCAGCCAGAAATCAGATATCACCAGCACGAGCAGACCGCTACCATTTCTCTGGCCGCCCAGCGGTGATATCACCATTACCACAGAAATGGAGCACACTATGATCGACACTGTCATAAGCACTGTCACCAGCCTGACGGCGGATACTAAAACCGCACTGGCAAATGGTTTCACACCTGTTGTCTTCACTGCCATCGTGAAGAATAGCAACGGTCAATCTGTCGCGCACAGCGATGTCAGCTTTACCAACACCGGCGGCACGCTCAGCCAGCAAACAACCACCACCGACGCTGCCGGGAAGGCCACCGTTTCGTTGACCAGCTCAAATACTGGCTATATCACCGTTACTGCCAAACTAAGCAACAATCCAACTGATGCTGGCAAAAGCGCAACGGTAACCTTTACCGCCGATGCAGCCACCGCCGAAGTAAACACTCTGACGGCCAATCCCGACATTGCGCCAGCAGACAACCGCACACCCATCATCTTTACCGCCATCGTGAAGGATAGTTACGGGCATTTGGTATCGGGTCTCAGCGTCAGCTTTACCACCACTGGCGGAACACTCAGTCAGCCAACGACAGTCAGCACCAATGCTAGCGGGCAGGCCAGCATCAAGCTAACTAGTGCAGACATGGGTGATATTATCGTGACAGCAAAAGTGAGCGACAACGCGGTTGATAAGGGCAAAAGCGCAACGGTATCCTTCACTGCCGATATCGCCACAACCACCGTTACCAACATCCAGCCACCAAAAGGATCCTCTACAACGGCCAACTTTAGACTCATCCCTATAACCGCAACAGTGGAAGACAGAGGCCATCTTGTGCCGAATGTAGACGTCCGTTTTACCACCACCCTCGGAAACATCAGTCCGAAAATAGCCACCACTAAGGCTAACGGACAAACCACAGTCAATCTTAGCGGCAGCACACCTGGCAATGCCATCGTTACGGCTAAAGTGGACAGCAACCCAAATGATATCGGAAGAAGTACAACGGTGACCTTTGTTCCAGAAATCGTCAGAACCATCCCCAATCCAGAGTAGTCCCCTAAAACGGCGGTGGCAGATAACCTCATCCCTGCAACTTTCTTCACCACCGCCGTACAGGACAGTCACAGCTATCCTGTACCCAGCATCAATGCCAACGTTGCCGTTATCTACAGCACACTCAGCCAGAAATCAGATATCACCAGCACGAGCAGACCGCTACCATTTCTCTGGCCGCCCAGCGGTGATATCACCATTACCACAGAAATGGAGCACACTATGATCGACACTATCATAAACACTGTCACCAGCCTGACGGCGGATACTAAAACCGCACTGGCAAATGGTTTCACACCTGTTGTCTTCACTGCCATCGTGAAGAATAGCAACGGTCAATCTGTCGCGCACAGCGATGTCAGCTTTACCAACACCGGCGGCACGCTCAGCCAGCAAACAACCACCACCAACACTAATGGGGAAGCCACAGTCTCGCTGACCTGCGCAAATATTGGCGATACCACCGTCACTGCCAAAGTGAATAACAACGCGGCAGATGCTGGCAAAAGTGCAACGGTGGCCTTTATCGCTGATGCAGCCACGGCAGGAATAAACACTCTGGCGGCCAATCCCGACATTGCACCAGCAGACAACCTCACCCCCCTCACCTTTACCGCCACCGTGAAGGATAGTTACGGGCATTTTGTATCGGGTCTCAGCGTCAGCTTTACCACCACTGGCGGAACACTCAGCCAGAAAACGGTCATTACCAACGCTAACGGGCAGGCCAGCGTCAGGCTAACCAGTGAAAAAATGGGTGAGGTCACAGTGACAGCAAAAGCGGGAACCAATGATATAGGGAAAAGTAAAGCGGTAACTTTTATCGACAATCTAACCACAGCCATTGTTGCCAGCGTGGGCGTCCACCCCCGCACGATTGTTGCAGACCCGCCCTGGAAAACCACCGTCACTGCGACTGTGAAAAACAGTAGCGGCTATCCCGTACCGGATGTCGATGTGGCGTTTACCACGACCGGAGGCGTGCTTACCCCTGAACAGGACAAAACCGATGGCAAAGGGCAAGTCAGTACAACACTGTCAAGCCAGACCGAAGGCAACATGATTGTGACTGCTAAAGTGAGCAACAACACGGAAGATGTGGGCAAGAGCGCAACGGCGACTTTTATTATACCGCGCTGATTTTCGCACCAATCCGCAAAGGATTTAGCTCAACGTGGGTGCGGAGAAAAACGATGATTTGGCGTGATGCGGAATGCATCAAATTCAGTATCTGGCGAAAGACAAGTTTTTCTCAGCATAACCAAGACCACTTAATTAAAGCGTGATTTAGCGATTAAGCGGTTACACAAAAATCCGTAATCTTTCAGAGATTCCGGATTTTTATACCGCTCGTTGATTGGCCCTATAGTTAGCTTGAAATCCGTACATCAGAACGCCGACAGCATATCAATATGTGGAATGCCGTCTTCGTCGTATTCCTCACCGGTCGCCACAAAGCCAAACGCGCCGTAGAACGATTGCAGGTGAGCCTGCGCGGACAGGAAAAGATGCTTTTGCGGCCAGTGGCGTGCGCAGGCGATCAGCGTGTGTTCCATCAACTGGTGCCCCAGATGTTGCCCGCGGGCATGCGGCGCGACAATCACGCGCCCAATCGTTACCACATCGTTGTTCGGATGGGGAGCAAGCAGCCGGGCGCAGGCGGCCAGCTTGCCGTCACGGTACGCCGTAATATGGCGATTGCCGTCTACCAGATCGCGGCCATCAATATCCAAATAGGGGCAGGTTTGCTCGACCACGAATACCTGATTGCGCAGCGCCAATATGTCATGCAGTGAATACACGTTAAGGTCTGCCACATCCCAGTCATGCCATATCAAACTCATACCTTTCCCCATTACACAATGTGTTCATTACACGATACGTTTATTCTTTACCTGCGCCGACGGAACGATCGCGGCGCTTAGCCAGAATCAGCCATGCCCACAGCAGCGCAATCGATAGCGCAAACAAGACGCCAAAGCCAATCCCGATGGCGATAACCGACACACCCAGTTTTACCACCAGAGAATAGAGCCCCAGCATTAACAGCATAGCGCCGTTCTCACCCAAATTCTGTACGGCGATCGCATTACCCGCACCGACGCTGGCCTTCCCACGTTCCTGCAACAGCGCATTCAGCGGGACGATAAAGAACCCACCGAGCGCTCCTAGCAGAATCAGCAAAGAGTAGGCGCTCATGAGATTGTGCTGAAGCGTGAAAATCACCACCACCACGCCGATGAGGAACCCCGCAGGCAGGCAGCGCCGTACATTATCGAGCGTCACCAGCTTCGCGGCCGCCCCCGCACCCGCCACGATGCCTACGGCGACCATCGCGTTAAGCAGCGTCGGCGTCGCATTGTCGGTGATGCCGAGCGCATGCGGCACCCACAACACCAGCAGAAAGCGCAGCGTCACGCCCGCGCCCCAGAACATGCTGGTGCCGATCAGCGAGAGTCGGGCATCGCCATCGCGCCACAGCACCCGACAGGCGGAAAAGAAGCTGCTCGCCATCTGCACCGGATGCCACGGCTGTCCCGGTCGTGCCGCGTTGAGACGAGGAATCAGCATGTTCGCCCCCAGCGCTATGCCGTAAGCCACCGCGCAAACCGACAGTGCCCCGTAAATGTTCCAGTCCGCCAGCACGCCGCCTGCGACTGAACCGGTCAGGATCGCCGCAATCGTCGAGGCTTCCATCAGGCCATTCGCTTTGACCAACTGGCCGCCACGCGTGATCTCACCCAAAATGCCGTATTTCGCTGGGGAATACGCGGCGGCACCGATCCCCACCAGCGTGTATCCCAGAAACGGATTCCCGCCCACGCAAATCAGCAGCGCGCCCGCCAGCTTCAGGGTATTGGCGAACATCATCACCTGCCCTTTGGAGAAGCTGTCCGCAATTTGCCCGACGAACGGTGCCAGAATGATGTACGCGGCGACAAACCCAATCTGCAAAAACGGCTGGCTCCAGTCGGGATACACCAGCTGTTTGATCAGCGCTAACGTGGCAAACAGCAGCGCGTTATCGCCAAACGCGGAGAAGAACTGCGCGATAATCACCGCGCTCATACTACGCGACAGCAAAGGCGTCGCGGGTTCAGTCTGTTGACTCATGCATTCGGCTCCGACGCGTTAGTTGCAGGTTCTTCGGCCATTTGGCGCAGCGTGACAAAGTCAGGCTTGCCGCTGCCGAGTAACGGTAAGGCTTTCACATAGCGAATATCGCGCGGCACCGCCAGTTCCGGTACGCCATTGCTGCGTGCCTGTGCAAGCAATGCGTCACGGGTTATCTGGTTGTCCGTCGTAAACAGCACCAGCGCCTCGCCTTTACTGCTGTCACTTTTCGCACTGGCCGCATGCTGTGCTTCCGGCGATATCTTCACTGCCAGCTGTTCTACGCTTTCCAGCGAGACCATCTCCCCTGCCAGCTTGGCAAAGCGCTTCACGCGGCCAATGATGGTGCAAAAGCCTCTTTCATCCAGCTCGACAATATCACCGGTGTCATACCAGCCCTGCTGCAACTCGCCTTGGGCATTTTCTGCCGCCGGCGCTTCAAGCACGCCGGGGTTTTCCACCCGCAGATAGCCCTTCATGATATTCGGCCCGCGCAGCTGTAGACGGCCACCGCGCGTGATGCCCGGCACCGTAATCAAACGTGATTCGATTTCCGGCAACAGCTTGCCGACGGAATGAATTTTCGTCGCCATCGGCACGTTGATCGCCACCACCGGCGCGCACTCAGTCACGCCGTAGCCTTCCAGAATGCGGATACCAAATTTGTCCTGCCAGACCTGACGCGTGGTTTCAGACAGCTTTTCCGCCCCGGCCACCACGTAGCGCAGACGAGCGAAATCATACGGATGGGCAAAGCGCGCGTAGTTGCCTAAGAACGTTGACGTTCCGAACAGCACGGTGCAGTTCTGGTCATAAACCAGCTCCGGCACGATGCGATAGTGCAGCGGGCTGGGATAGAGGAACACGCGAGCGCCCGTCATCAGCGGCGTTAACAGCCCCACCGTCAGACCAAACGCATGGAACAGCGGCAGCGCGGACATAAAGCGGTCGCGCGGCGTGAAATCCGCCACCGTACGAATCTGCTCAACGTTCGCCAGCAGGCTGTCATGGGAATGCACGACGCCTTTCGGATTCCCCTCGGAACCGGACGTAAACAACACGATAGCCGCATCGTCTGGCTTCTGCGGCAGCATCGCACGGGCAGGAAACAGCAGATGAAACAGGATCCACAGCTTATCCGTCAGCGTCACCGTGTCTTTCAAATCTTCCAGATAGACCCAGTTGGCCTCGCTAACCTGCTTCGGTAGATCTGTTAACTTGCCCTTTTCAAGAAACTGGCGAGACGTGACGATGGTTTTGATCCCCGCCGCTTTCATCGCACTTTGTAGCCCTTTCGCGCCAGCGGTGTAGTTCAGCATGGCAGGAATACGGTTACGCAGCGATGCACCCAGGATGGATGCCGCGGTAATGGTCGCGTTAGGCAACAGCATGCCGACATGTTCATCGGCGCGGGTGAAGCGCTGCAAAATGCGCGACACACCCAGCGATTTTTTCAGTAAGCCCTGATAGCTGTCTTCATTGAATGAGATATCCGCAATGCTGGGGGAGGAGCGCCCGTAACGGGTTCTCGCGGCCAGAAAGGCCTGATACAGCGTGTGCTGCGGGCGCGTATCCATCCGCGCCTTCATCATAATCTGGTGCAAATGCTCACCGGCCAGCGCGCGGCGTTCTCTGGCACTGCTGGCTACCGGCATCGGCAACGTGGTGGGGGGCAAATAGGTGATCGTAATCTGCGGGAGACAGTGGCGTTTAAAGACGCCCGCCAGCCGACCAAACGGCGTCAATTCTGCGCCATCAATGCGCACGGGAATGATCGTTGCCCCGGATTTCGCCGCGACAAACGCCGCGCCGCTGTAAATCTTCATCAGCGATCCGGTTACACTGATACGCCCTTCCGGGAAAACCACGACGGGCTGGCCGCGTTCGATCACCTTGATCAGCCCTTTGATTGCCAGAGGCTTAGTGGGATCTAACGGCACGAAATCGATATAAGGCTTCAGCCAGCGCATAAACCAGCGATCGGAAATGGAGGAGTACACGGCAAAGACGGGTTTTATCGGTAAGAATAACGCCAGCAAAACGCCATCAAGGAATGAGACGTGATTAGGGGTAATGAGCAATTTGGATTGCTGAAACTGGCTGCTGTCGCCCTCGATCCGGATGCGGTACAGACGCTGGAACACCCAACGTAACAGGGTATGAATCATGCCTTCTCCCAATAGACAGATAAACGGGCAGCTTGCTGAAGCGCAAAAACCACCAAGCGATACGTCAAAATACTACATATGCACCATACTTCAAGCGACGGGTACGCGGCTGAACGCGAAGATTGCCGACGGCACAGCATTCACATCGCCTTAAAATGGCTGGAAATAACGAAAGCGGGAAATTCAGGCAAAAAAAAACCTACGCATCCGCGTAGGTTGGTGTAATCAAATGATTCCAATGTACAGAGTACATCGGCATATCACCAATCAATACCTCTGGGACTTGTAACTCTAAAGATCGTCACCTCTCATCACCAGCGATGAATCGAAAGAGTTATTCTATAAGTGCAACCAACTGTAAGATTCTGGTGAATCATGTAAGGCAGCCGTTCTTTAACCATACAAATGCCGCTATTTACCCTCAAAGATGCCTTTTCTCCCCGTATCCTATTTCCATCATTTTATCGTCAGATCACACTTCCTGATTTTTTATGGATAAGTGACCATTCAAATACAGGGGTATTAGTCCACTTTTTCAACAGGATCAATCAGACAGTAAAGGGTATGATCGCTGCGTCTGCATGGGGCAGACGCTGAATTTAACCAGGTTTGTGTAACGAATAATGAAAAACTACAAAATAGGTACCCGACTGGCCGGCGGCTTTGGCCTGCTTATTGCACTTTCGCTGGTCATGTTGACCAGCGGCATCTATCAACTCAACCGAGTGTCCAGCAGTACACAACAGATGATGCAAGAGCCGCTGCGCAAAGAGCGACTGGCATCAGACTGGCATGCCGCACTCGTTGCTGGTATCCAGCGTGGTATGGCGGTAGCACGTAGCAATGACGATTCACTGGTAGAGCTATTTACCGCAGAAAACGAACGTGTCAGTAAAGAAAACAGCAAGCGACAAGAACAGTTTACCAGCCTGATTTCCACGCCCGAAGAAAAAACCTTATTCGACAAAGTCGGCGAATATCGTCAGGTCTATCTCGAAAAGCGCGATGCCATTATCACGGAAAAAGGTGCGGGTAATTTTGAGCGTGCCAGAACCCTTTTCGACAACGACTTCGTCCCAGCGTCCAAGGACTATCTGGCAAGCGTCGAAGCACTGCGCGATCACCAGCGTGCCAGTATCGACAAAATGGGACAAGACATCAGCGCGGGCGCAAGCCGTGGCGATCTCATCCTTGCCATCACGGGCGTGCTGAGCGCCATCATCGGCGTCCTGATCGCCTGGATACTCACCCGCAGTATCGTGCAGCCACTGGCGCATGCCGTCCGTGCGACACAGGCCGTCGCGGCAGGCGATCTGACACATAACGTGCAACCTGAAGGGCGTGACGAAGCAGCCCAACTGCTGCACGCCCTGCAAGACATGACGGTACGTCTGCGCGCTATCGTTGGCGAAGTTCGTCAGGGTTCCGAATCCATCGCTGGCGCATCTTCACAGCTTGCCGCAGGCAATATCGACCTTTCCAGCCGTACAGAAGAACAAGCCAGCGCGCTACAGGAAACCGCAGCGTCCATTGAGCAGTTAAGCTCGACGGTTAGACAGAATGCCGATAACGCCCGTCAGGCCAACCAACTGGCACAATCGACTACGCAACAAGCGCAGTCGGGTGGACAGTTGGTGACTGAAGTGGTGGAGACGATGGGCGCGATCGACTCGTCATCGAAGAAGATCGTCGATATCATCGGCGTCATCGACAGTATCGCGTTCCAGACCAACATTCTGGCGTTAAATGCCGCCGTAGAAGCCGCACGAGCAGGCGAGCAAGGTCGCGGTTTCGCCGTGGTCGCCAGTGAAGTGCGCAGTCTGGCACAGCGCAGCGCCTCTGCTGCCAAAGAAATCAAAGAGCTGATCGATCGTTCCGTTCAAACCGTGGAAGCGGGCAACCGACTGGTGGTACAGGCAGGGGCATCAATACAGGATATCGTCAACGGCGTGCGCAAGGTCAGCGATTTGGTTGGAGAGATCAGTTCTGCCAGCAATGAACAGACGATGGGCATTGAGCAAGTGAACGTTGCGGTGAACCAGATGGAAGTGACGACCCAACAGAATGCCTCACTGGTGAATGAAGCGTCTTCCGCGACGCAGTCACTACAGCAACAGGCTGCACAGCTAGCCGAGACGGTCAGTCAGTTCCGCTTGGGCAACAGCCATCAGAACGCCCGTCCCCCAGTGGCAGCGCCGTCGTTAACCCTAAAACCTGCGCTAGCAGCACCGGGGAAGAGTAGTACCTCAACGGGTGACGGGGATTGGACATCGTTCTGACGCTCCCGATACTTCTCGGGTCTGCTGTCTCTTAGTCACATACTCATGCAGGATAAGAGACAACCGACAGCGGCTGGTGATACAGGCGCACGGCTTTGTCTGGGTAGTCCAGCCCGTCGCCGATGTAACGCCAGCCGTGTTTTTCGTAATAGCCGCTAAACGTGGCGAACAAGTAGAGATCGTCAAAGCCCTGACGGCGGCAGAAATCCAGTACGTGCTGTTGCAGTGCGATGCCCAGCCCTTTGTCACGCTGGCTTTCTTCCACGTACAGCGATGCCAGCCAGGGCGTCAGATCCTGTCGGCTGATTAAATCGCAGCGCCAGAGCCCTACCGTCCCGACTAAACGCTCGTCCTCCAGCGCGATAAACGTCAGCGGCAGCGCCGCCGGGTTCAGGCTATTACGCACCACGCTTGCAAAGAATTCACGGCTGTTCTGGCTGCCGAACGCCTGCCATATCCAGTCAATCACCTGCTCTTGATGCTGAGGATGATCCGCCAGATAAACAATCTTCACGCTAGAAATACCCGCCATCTTTACACCAGTTTCCCCTGAAAAATTGGCACAGAATCAAACAAATAGCCGTCAAACTCCGGCGCATCGGCGTCAGAGATTTCCATTAGCGTATTTTTGACATTTTCGAGGTGCTGCCACATAGCCTGATAAGAACCTGACACATCGCGACGCCGCAGCGCCGCCAGAATGGCCTGATGATCCGCCAGCCATTTCAGGCGATAGCCCTGCGTCCCGACGTGCGTATAAAGCTGCTGCCAGAGCGCATTATCGTCACGGCACGCCCAGATATTGCTGACCGTTTCCAGCAGCATCTGATTTTGCGTCGCACCGGCAATTTGCAGATGGAACAGGCGATCGAAATCGCCACGGTAATCTTTTCCGGCAATCGCGGCCTGCTCTTGTTCCAGCGTCTTACGCAGGTTTTCGATATCCGCACGCGTTGCCATACGTGCCGCAAACGCCGCAATATTGCTTTCCAGCAGTTGGCGAGCCTGTAGCATTTCAAACGCGCCGATATGATTTTTGCCACCGTCTGCCGCGTCATCTTCATCAGGAATACGCAAGACATAAACCCCGGAGCCTTGACGAATATCGACTGTGCCTTCCAACTCAAGCATCAGTAGCGCTTCGCGCACTATCGTCCGGCTAACGCCATAGGTTTCCGCAATATTTCGTTCAGGAGGAAGGCGCGATCCGACGGGATAATCCCCTGACTGAATCTTCTGGCGTAAATCACAGCCGATTTCCTGATATTGCTTCTTCTCTTGCAGAACCACATCCTTCGCCACGCTTTCACCCTACATGCACTTTCGCCCTGAGTGCGGGCGTCAGGCCCGCTCTGATTTTGCCCGTCATACCTCAGCTGCAACTTGAATGATGACGGGCACGTCTCCAGCCACGTACTGACGTGGCGGTGGGGCATTAGTTTACCAAACTCAGCGCCTGATCCAGTACTTTTGCGCCATTTAATGTGCCGTAGGCGACCGGGTCGATCACCGCGATAGGAATCTGGTAGCTATCCGTCAGCTTTTTATTTTCGTTAAGCTTGAAGCGCACCTGCGGCCCCAGCAGAACCGCAATAATGTCGCAGCCGAACTCCTGTAACTCATCCCGCAAATTTTGTTCTGGGATCGCGTAGATCTTCAGTTCCATTCCCCGCGTTTCCGCTTCCTTCTCCATCTTGGTGACCACCAGTGAGGTCGACATTCCTGCTGAGCAGGCCAGTACGATTCTTTTCATATTCCGTTCCTCATTTTGGTTATCTGCACCTATTTCTCTTCATCATCCAGCGTCAATTCAAGCCGACGCGTGTCGTGTAGCTGACGAAACCAGGCGGCGGATTTTTTCGGCCGCCGTTGCCGATCCTGTTCCAGATCGATTTCAATCAATCCGTAGCGGTTTTTAAACGCGTTCATCGGCGAGACGTTGTCGGTAAAGGCCCACAGCATGTAGCCACGGCAGTTTGCGCCCTCTTCCTTCGCCTTCAGCGTCCAGTACAGGTGCTCAGCAATAAATGCGATGCGGTAATCGTCCTGAATCACGCCCGCATCGTCTTTAAAGCGGGCTTCGTTCTCGATACCGATGCCGTTTTCCGCCACAAACCACGGCGCATTGCCGTAGTCGCGCTCTATGCGCTTCGCCATGTCATAAATGATTTTGGGATTGATCTCCCAGCCACGCGAGGTGTTCATCCGACGCCCCGGCAGCTCAAAATGCTCGTAATAATAGGCCGGATGGAACGGTGTCTCTTTGTTCCACTCACGGCTGGGCGCTTTGACCCGATGCGGGTAATACAGGTTGATCCCAACCTCATCGACCGTATTCTCCCGAATGATCGCCAGCTCTTCTTCCGTGTAATCCCACTTCACCTGATGCTGCGCCAGCAGCGCCACCAGCTCCGCCGGGTATTCGCCTTTTAACGCCGGATCGAGAAAAACCCGGTTATAGAACAGATCGTAAAGGTGCGCTGCTTTCACATCGTGCGCCGCACGGGATCGCGGATAGGTGACTTCGGGATTGAGAATCACGCCGATCGAGCCGCCATCTCGGTGATAGCCCTGCTGCCGAAACCGCTGCACCACTTTTGCCGTCGCCAGATTCTTATGGTGATTCCACTGCATCCACGTGTGCGTGTTCTGCTCATAAGGGTAGCGTAGCGCGTCCAGATAAACGCGCGTCTGCACCACAATCGGCTCATTGAAGGTAAACCAGCGCTTCACTTTCCCGGCATAGCGGGCGAAAACCGCGTCGGCGTACAGCACAAACCACTCCACCACCTGCTTGGATGACCAACCCTGATACTTCTCCAGCAGGCAAGCGGGCAGCTCGTAATGCTCAAGGCAGATCATCGGCTCGATCCCCTGCCGGTGCATTTCATCCAGCAGGTTATCGATATAGGCCGCGTACTCCTCATCGACGATGCCTTTCTCATAGTCCAGCATAAAGCGTGACCAGTTGATCGACGTACGGTAGTGCGTCAGCCCTGCCAGCTTCATCAGCGCCACATCTTCCCGATAGCGATTAAAGAAGTCCGTCGCTTTCGCCGGACCGTAGCCGTTGTGCCAGACCTGGCGATCCTGCTTGTACCAGAGATCCAGATAGGAATCCTGCCCGGCTTTCTTGCCGCTCCATCCTTCCGTTTGCCATGCCGATGCCGCCGCGCCCAGAATAAAATCCGGTGGAATAGTCAGTGCAACCTTACTCATGCGTTACCTCTCTTCTCGTCCGTTTTAGGCTTTTTCCGCTGCGGCCTGCTTTTCTGCTTCCAACTGCGCCAGCTCGGCACGACGGGACGCCACTTTGACAAACGGCAGATAGATCAGCATCGCGACGATGATGCATACGATCTGTGTCGCGACGGCCCCCATCGATCCCGCCGTCGACAGCCAGGCGTTAATGATCGGCGGTGTCGTCCACGGCACCATCACCACGGCTTTGCCCGCAAACCCCATGCTGGTGGCGAAATAGCCAATCGTGCCCGTCACTAACGGTGTGATAATGAAGGGAATAGCCAGAATTGGGTTGAGCATAATCGGCATACCAAAAATCACCGGCTCATTAATATTGAACACGCTAGGGCCGAAAGAAATTTTGGCGATCTCTTTCATCTCTTTGCGCTTGGAAGCAATCATCACCGCCAGCAGCAGGCCAATCGTCAGGCCGGAACCGCCGATGCTCATGTACACATCCCAAAACGGCATGGTGATAATGTTTGGTATCTCATGCCCCTGCTCGAACGCGGTCATGTTGACGGCAATCGCCCCCAGCAGCAGCGGTTCACGAATCGGTTTAATCATCTGGTTGCCGTGAATCCCGATCACCCAGAACAGCTGAGCGACAAACATCAGCACCAGTAAACCAGGCAGGCTTTGCACCACGGATTCCAGCGGCTGCTGTACGACTTTATAAACAGCGTCATACAGATACATGCCCGTCACGCGGTGAAACACAAACCCAAAGGTGGCGATAGCAACCACCGTGATGATGGAAGGGAACAGCGCAGAAAAAGAGGCCGCGACGTTGGGCGGCACGCTGTCTGGCATTTTAATCTGTAGCCGATCGACATTTTGCAGCTTGGTATACATCTCGACAGACAGGATGGCGATGAACATCCCTAGAAACAGGCTTTTGGTATCGGAGAACTGTTTCGCCAGCACATCTTTCACCACCATCATCTGCCCGTTGACGGCCATTTCGATCGTGGTTGGCGTGACGGCAATAAAGCAGATCACCGCCAGCAGGCCGGGAAACAGCCCGCGTGAACCGTTAATCTTCCCAAGCTCGATACCAATCAGGAAGACGGCACCGATAGTCAGAAAACTGAGCGTGGCGTAGTTAATGCCGCTCATAATCGGTTTCAGTTCCGCCAGAAACGAAAACATAGAAAAACTGGCCAGACCATTTTTCGGATCCATCACCATGTTGGAAATCAGAACGGAAAACGCCCCGACGATAATGACAGGCATCAGCGTAATAAAAGATGCCTTAATCGCCATAATGTAACGCAGACTGTTAAATTTATTGGCAAAGGAGCCCAATGAATCAATCAGTTGGTCCTTAAATGACATAACACCACCTCTTTCATCATCATATTGTTATATCGCGTGTGACACGCGGGATGGCCGTTACGCGCAGGGTAAATGCAGGTACCGCGCTTTCGCGTTTGGCATACCAAAAATCAACCATAATGAATTATTTTTCTGTGACATGATTCTCACAAGACGATATTGGAATTCCAATATGATGAAAATGTGATTTTTGGCATACCATAATTTCTCAGCTACATAGATTGTCAGCCACATAAGTTATCAACCAACTTGGGCTGCTTTCCTGACTGCGATAAGGAAACCTACGATGAAAGACACAGAAAACATTCCTGCATTCGATATGGAACAAACCGTGATGGAACTGCTGATTAATGCGGGTGAAGCGCGCTCAAACGCCATGATGGCCATTCAGGCGGCACGCCAACGGGAGTGGCAACAGGCTGACGATCTGCTCGCGGCGTCACAAGAAGCGGCGCGTGCGGCTCATCGCGTTCAAACACGGCTGATCGGTCTGGACGAAGGGGAAGGCAAGGTGCCCGTCAACCTGATCATGGTGCATGCGCAGGATCATCTGATGACCGCCATGCTCTGCCGGGATTTGGCAGAAGAGATTGTCTTGCTACGCCGAGAAATGGCTGCATCACAAAATTGACAAAAATCTGATTGAGAAACGAACATCAGGCGTTAAATCCAACAATATGCCTGTGGTAACATGCCATATGATGTTCGTAACAGGGATGAATAGGCGTTTTTAGCCCGTCATCATACTCAATTAAGGTGCAGCGATGAAAACCATGCTTGAGGTGGCAAGACGTGCAGGCGTGTCTAAAGCGACCGTCTCCAGAGTGCTAAACGGCACGGGTCAGGTCAAACAGGCAACACGCGATGCCGTATTTCAGGCAATGGAGGAGCTAGGCTACCGTCCTAACTTTCTGGCGCGTTCGCTGGCTCGTCGTACTTCAAACAGCATTGGTCTCGTTATTTCCAATTTTGACGGCCCCTACTTTGGCCGCCTGTTGCGGCGTGCGGCGGATATCGCGGAAAGCAACGGCAAACACCTGATCGTCACCGACGGGCACGATACGCCGGAAGATGAGCATCGTGCGGTGCAGCTTCTGTCTGACAGACAATGCGACGCCATTATTCTCTATACCCGCTATATGTCCGAAACGGACCTCATGACGCTGCTCGACACGCTGACTATTCCGATGATCGTGATGAATCGCGATCTGCCACAGGCACGGGAACGCTGTATTTTCTTCCGCCAGCAGCAGGCCGCATTTGACGTAGTGAATTACCTGATCGAACAGGGCCACCGTGAGATCGCTTTTATCACCGCCCCCATGAAAACGCCGACGGCACAGGCGCGGCTCGCGGGTTATCAGCAGGCATTAACCACCCACCAGATCGCGCTTGAACCACGTCGGGTGGCATATGGCACCAGCATGGTCGCCAGCGGCTATCAGGCTGCACGCCAGTTGCTGGACAGCGGCGTCAGCTTTAGCGCGCTGTTTGTCAGCAACGATCACATGGCGATTGGCGCAATGAAAGCGCTGTACGAGGCAGGGAAAAAATTGCCTCAGGATATCTCCGTCTTCGGCTTTGACGATGAACCCTGCGCGACCTATCTGCACCCTTCTCTTTCCACCGTCTACATGCCGATTGAAGAGATGGCCGCCACCGCGATTACGCAAGTACTGGATCTGATCGCAGGCAAAGACGTCAACCCGCTACAGCCCTTCACCGGCGAACTTAAGCTGCGCGAGTCGGTACAGAAAGGGCCGTATTACGCTAAGTAAAACTCACCATAAAATTACGCCCCGCGCAAACAGCCTGCACGGGGTTCGCCTCTTTAGCCATGCTCAATCAGCATCACCGCACTCGTATCCGCTTCCAGCGCGTCAAACAGATGCGGGACATCAGCGGAGTAGCTGATGTAATCCCCCGCGCTCAGTTCAACGGGCTGTGCGACAGGCCCAATTCTGGCGCGACCGCTGCTCAGAATCACGTGTTCGATCGTCCCCGGTTTATGCGGTTGGGAGACTCTGGCTTCTCCCGGTTGCACCTTCAGCCGATAGATATCTCGGTGCGCGCCTGCCGGACACGCCGCCAGCAGCGTTGCGGCATAGTTTGCCTGCTCCGAATAGGTTGCTGCGCCTTCGTTAGCCCGAATCACCTGCACGTGCTGGCGAGACTGACCAATCAACTGGCTGACCTGCACGTCAAGCGCCATCGCCAGCGCCCAGAGCGTTTCCAGACTTGGATTGCCGACCCCGGTTTCCAGCTGCGAAAGCGTTGATTTTGCCAGCCCTGCGCGCTTTGCCAGCTCGGTGACTGACAGGTTTAACCGCTCACGTTCACGCCGAATAGCAACGGCCAGCCGTGCAATAGGCGTAATTTCCTGCGCGCCATTTTCCTGATTATCGATCGTCATAGCGTTCACCATAATGTCCATTTGTTCGACTTGACGAACAAATAGTTTGTGTTCATTATTTTGTTCTGTTGTTCATTATAAAAAATTTTGTTCGCTATAGCAGCACACTTTTCACACTGACAGGCAGGAAAAAAAGATGACACCCCAGACTCGCGGCACGATAGAAATGACTATCGCGATGATCATTTCCGGTACGGTTGGCTGGTTCGTTTTAACGGCAGGGCAACCCGCGATGACAGCCGTCTTCTGGCGCTGCGCGTTCGGCGCATTGACGATGTTAATCGTCTGCGGGCTATTGGGCTTGCTGCGGCGAGGCATCATTAGCAGAAAGCAGGCTGGCATTGCCGTACTCGGCGGCCTGGCGCTGGTGCTCAACTGGACGCTACTGTTTGGCGCTTATGCACACGCCTCTATCGCCGTCGCCACCGTGGTTTATCACACGCAGCCCTTTATGCTCGTGGGGCTAGGCGCGGTCTTTTTCAGGGAAGCGCTGACCCTCAACAAAACCTTCTGGCTACTGTGTGCCTTTGGCGGCATCGTCCTAATCGTCAGCGCCCAAATGGGGGCCGACAGCGATGGCAAAGGCTATCTGTCCGGTGTGCTGATGGCATTGGGTGCGGCATTCTTCTACGCCGTGGCAGCTGCGATAACGAAAAAGTTGTCAGGGATCCCGCCGCACCTGCTGGTGCTGATACAGCTGCTCGTTGGCGTCGTGGTGCTTGTCCCCTTCGCGGCAATGCCTGCGTCTCCTACGGCTTCACAGTGGGGAATGCTTGTGGCGATTGGCGTGATCCATACTGGGCTGATGTCGACGCTGTTATACAGCGCGATCCAGAAGATCCCGACCGCGCTGGTTGGCGCACTGTCGTTTATCTATCCCGTTATCGCCGCACTGGTCGACTGGGTGGCTTTTGGGCATCGACTTGACGCGATGCAACTTGCCGGGGCGGTCGCCATTCTGCTGTCCGCTGCCGGAATGACGTTTGGCTGGCGTATCACGTTCTGGGGGAAAAGCAGAGCGCTTCTCCCCTGATACCACCGAATAAAACCGATTAAAGCGCTTCCAGCGCCAGCAGCTCGTCCAGCGTCTGACGACGGCGAATCAGGCGCGGTTCGCCGTTTTCAAACAGCACTTCCGGCAGCAGCGGACGGCTGTTGTAGTTAGAAGACATGGATGCACCGTACGCACCGGTGTCATGGAACACCAGATAGTCGCCAACCTGCGCATCCGGCAGCGCGAACATTTCCACGCCGCCACCCGCCTGCTGGGTAAACACATCGCCGGATTCACACAGCGGCCCGGCAATCACGCTATCGCGCAGCGTGGACTGACTGATATCGCGGCCATCGCCCGGCAGCAGAGAAACGTGGTGATAGCTGCCGTACATCGCCGGACGCATCAGATCGTTAAACCCGGCATCGACCAGCACAAAGTGGCGACTTCCCATGGATTTTATCGCCCGTACTTCCGCCACCAGCACGCCGGATTCCGCAACCAGAAAACGTCCTGGCTCAATTTCCAGCGTCACCGGATGACCGAGATGCGCGGCAATTTTCTCACGCGCCGCGTTCCACAGCCCGTAATAGTGTTCGGTATCAATCGCTTCTTCACCGTGGCGATAGGGAATCGACAGCCCGCCGCCCGCTGAAATCGCCTCGATATCCTGACCCAGCTCAACGACCTGCTGCACCATAGCCTCGCACACCTGTTCCAGATGGCCGTAATCGACGCCGGAACCGATGTGCATGTGGATTCCCACCAGCTTCAGTTGATAACGCTGAATGTGCGCCAGCGCCAGAGGCAAATCACCGTACCAGATACCGTGCTTGCTGTTCTCACCGCCGGTGTTGGTTTTCTGGCTGTGACCATGACCAAAGCCCGGATTCACGCGCAGCCATACCGGATGCCCCGGCGACTGTTGCCCCAGCTGTTCCAGCATATCGACCGAACCCGCGTTCACCGGAATGTTCAGTTCGGAAACGCGTTGCAGCGTCGGACGATCCAGCAGATCGGCAGTAAATACGATCTCATGCGCATCGGTGCCCGGCACAAATCCTGCAATCAGCGCACGCTCGATCTCACCCAGCGATACCGAATCCACTTTCACACCCTGCTCACGCATCAGGCGCAAAATGTGCGTGTTGGAACACGCCTTCTGCGCGAAGCGGATTGTGTCGAACTGGCGCAGTTGGGCGATGCGGTTAACGATAGTCTGCGCGTCATAGGCCCAAACCGGGCAACCAAAGCGGGCAGGCAGTTCACGCAGGCTTTGCGCATTCAGAGCATGGGTTACGTCATTCAGATCGTGAGGCATAAAAAATTACCGATTGGCAGGGTTAAAGATGATAGGCAGGCACTATAAAATGTACCCAATGGGTAAACAAATATCGTTTTTAGCTGACTCTATTCATTTCTGATATGGTTTATCACAGTGCCTGTTTATAAACATGAATGAAGGAGGCAACATGGCAGCAGTATCCTTACGGCACATCGAAATTTTCCATGCGGTGATGACGACCGGGAATCTGACGGAAGCAGCGGACCTGCTGAACACCTCACAGCCGACCGTCAGCCGCGAGCTGGCGCGCTTCGAGAAGCTGATTCAGATGACGCTGTTCGAGCGGCTGCGCGGCAGGCTTTACCCCACCGCGCAGGGGCTACAGCTGTTTGAAGAAGTGCAGCGCTCGTATTATGGGCTGGATCGGATTATCAACGCCGCCAGCGATATTCGCCGTTTTCAGCAGGCGCAGCTTTCGATTGCCTGTCTGCCTGTGTTCTCACAGTCGCTGCTGCCCGACGCCTGCAAGCCGCTGCTCGCGCGTTACCCGTTGCTTAATCTGCACATTATCCCGCAAGAGTCGCCGCTGCTGGAAGAGTGGCTGTCTGCCCAGCGCCACGATTTGGGCTTAACGGAAAACAGCCTCACGCCCGCCGGCACCGAGCGGCAAACGCTGATGTTGCTCAATGAAGTGTGCGTGCTGCCTGCCGGGCATCCGCTGGCGCAAAAAGCGGTGCTCACGCCGCAGGATTTTGCCGATGAGCCCTTTATCAGCCTGTCGAGCGCCGACAGCTATCGCCAGTTGCTGGATAAGCTGTTTCAGGAACAGGGCGTGTCGCGCAGGATGGTGCTGGAAACCCACAGCGCGGCGTCCGTGTGTGCGATGGTGCGGGCGGGCATCGGGCTGTCGATCGTTAACCCGCTCACTGCGTTGGATTATGCCGCCTCCGGCGTAGTCGTGCGGCCTTTCAGCATCGATGTGCCCTTTACGGTCAGCCTGATTCGTCCGCTGCATCGCCCCGCTTCGGCGTTGGTCGATACCGTGATTGATCAACTCAAGCAGTATGCCGCCGATGTGCCTTCCCGTCTGGAGCAGGTCTTGCAGCGCTAATAACGTGATTCGCTTGCGATTAGCGCCGTCACACCACCGATGGCTGTGCCAGCGCCCGCCAGCGAGGATCGTGAGCAAACCATTCCACCAGAAAATCCAGCAAAGTACGCAGCGCAGCAGGCATCTGGCGGCGCGAGGTGTAAATACCGTAAATCCCCCTCGCCTGCGGGCGGTATTCCGGCAACAGCGCCACCAGTTGTCCGCTAGCGAGATAAGGTGCCACAGAATAGCGCGGTTGCAGCGCGATGCCAGCTCCTTCCAGCGCACCCGCCAGCAGCACCAGTGACTCGCTGCCGCTCAGATTACCGCTAACAGGAATCGTAAATTTTTCATCACCACGGGAAAAATGCCACAGGCTTTTGCCGAAATAGGTGTAGGTCAGGCAGTTATGAATCGAGAGATCGGTAAGCTGTCGCGGAATACCGTGCTCATTCAGATAAGAAGGCGATGCACACAGCACCGACTCACAGCTTGAAAGCGGTCGGGCAATTAGATTGGGATCCAGCTCGTTGGTGATGCGCAGCGCCAGATCGATACGTTCCTCAACCAGATTCACCGTTCGGTTATTCATTTGCAGATCGATAGCGACCCGAGGATGCCGCCGCAGAAAAGCCGTTATCGCCATACCGAGCGCACCCTGCGCCAGCGACTGCGAACAGCTGACGCGCAGCAAACCGCTTAACGTGGCATCGTCGCTATCGGCCTCGACGCGCATATCCGCCGTCAGCGCCAGCATTTCCCGACAGCGTGCCAGCGTTTTTTCACCCGCATCCGTCAGGCTCAGCTTGCGCGTGGTGCGATGCAATAGCCGCGCTCCTGCCCATGCTTCCATTTCCGCCAGATAGCGCGTCACCATCGCCCGAGACATATCCAGCGTCTCTGCCGCCGCAATCATGCTACCGCGGTCTATAATCGTTACAAACACTTCAGCAGCCGTAATGCGATCCATAAATTAGTCCGTTTTATGCAACAAACAATTGCCCGTTTTGCGGTTTTTCGTACGATTAATGCAACATAACATGATCCCACTTTCTGTCATACCTGTGGAGTATCACCATGTCTAAATCTGTCGCTTTTACCGTGTCTTTACTCGCTGCATCGCTAGGTCTGGCTTCTGCGGCTAACGCCGCCGAGTTAAAAATCGACGTGTTTAATCCTGGTGAAGCCAGCATATTCCCGGTTTCTTCTGAAATTATCAGCGGCGATAAAGAAGTCGCGCTGATCGATGCGCAGTTCCAGCGTAACGATGCCCAAACGCTGGTTGATCGCATCAAGGCCACCGGAAAAAAACTGACCACCGTCTATATCAGCCATTCTGACCCTGACTACTATTTCGGTCTGGACGTGATTAAAGCCGCGTTCCCGGACGCTAAAATTATTGCGACTCAGGCAACCATCGATGCGATCAACGCCAGCAAAGACGGCAAAGTGGCGCACTGGGGCCCAGTACTGAAAGAGAACGCGCCGAAAGAGATCGTGGTTCCTCAAGCGCTTGAAGGCGATAGCTTTACCGTTGACGGCAAAAAACTGGAAGTGAAAGGTCTGAAAGGGCCAACGCCGGATCGCACTTACGTCTGGATCCCTTCGCTGAAAGCCGTAGTCGGCGGTATTCCGGTATCTGCCAACATCCACGTCTGGCTTGCCGATACCCAAACACCAGAATCTCGCGTTCACTGGCGTGACACGCTGAAATCCATTGAAGCGCTGAAGCCAACCACCGTCGTGCCGGGTCACTTTATCGCGCCAACGGATTACACCTTGAAAAACGTGACGTTTACGCTGCAATATCTGGATACGGTGGAAAAAGAGCTGGCAAAAAGCAAAGATTCTGCCGAACTGATCGCAGCAATGAAAAAACACTACCCGACGCTGAAAGAAGAATCGGGTCTTGAACTGAGCGCCAAAGTCCTGAAAGGTGAAATGAAGTGGCCACAGTAAGACTGCATTACATTTACGATCCGTTGTGCGGCTGGTGCTACGGCGCCGCCCCACTCGCGCTGGCCGCGCAGGAGATTGATGGGCTGGATCTGATCCTCCACGGCGGCGGTATGATGACGGGCAGCAATAGCCGCACCATCACCCCAGAGTGGCACGATTACGTGATCCCCCACGATCGCCGCATTGCACAAATGACCGGGCAGACCTTCGGGGAAGCGTATTACGAAGGGCTGCTGCGCGACACCAGCGTTGTGCTGGATTCCGCGCCGCCGACAGCTGCCGTACTCGCTGCGGAAGCGATGGATGATAAAGGCATGGTGATGCTGCACGAGATTGAGCGTGCGCACTACGTTTCCGGGCTAAAAATCGTCGACGCCGCCGTGCTGCGTCAGTGCGCGGAAGCAATCGGTCTGGATGGCGAGGCTTTCAGCACCGAGTTCGCTTTTATTCAGGCAGAAACGCTGTCAAAGCACATCAGCGCTAGCCGGGAATTACTGGCGAAAGTACGTGGACAAGGCTTCCCTACTTTTGCGCTGGAAGACGCCAACGGGAATTTCCAGCAAATCCCAGCCTCAAACTATCTGGGTCAGGTAGACGCATGGCGCAAGGTGCTGACACAGATGGTCAACCACGCGACAGCATAAACGTTCTAAAGGGAGCAAGCCACGGCTTGCCCTTTTTTTCACTTTTTACACCATCTGTATCATTTTAAATTAGCGTATACTTGTTACACCCCATGCTAATTTATCTTACTCACTCCAATCATTTACTAGTAACACGCAATTAAGCAGTATTTCTGAATGACATAAAAGACAGGTTACTCACTGTAAATAATTAAAAACAATACTGAGAATAGTGATTTTTAATCGTTTTCTGAAAGAAAAGAACAATAAAATAAACGGAGAATAACGTTTAAAATCGTTAAGGAAAGTAAAAATGGCAAAAAACCATGGGCTAATGTAGTGATATAATGCATACCCTCCGAGACTGTAATTAAAATTGTGTAATTGCCTGTTTTTGATATGTTCACTCCAGCAAAGGAGACAGGCAATTATGGACGAAAAGAAACTCAAAGCCCTCGCGGCTGAACTGGCTAAAGGTCTTAAAACCGAAGCCGACCTCAATCAGTTTTCCCGTATGCTGACGAAATTAACCGTCGAAACGGCGCTCAATGCGGAGCTGACTGACCACCTCGGGCATGAGAAAAACGCCCCCAAAACAGGTTCAAACACCCGTAATGGCTACTCGTCAAAAACGGTGTTGTGCGATGACGGCGAGATAGAACTGAACACGCCGCGTGACCGTGAAAATACCTTCGAACCGCAGCTGATTAAGAAGAACCAGACGCGCATTACGCAGATGGACAGCCAGATTTTATCCCTCTACGCCAAAGGAATGGCCACCCGCGAAATCGTCGCTACCTTCAAAGAAATGTACGACGCTGATGTGTCGCCCACGCTGATATCTAAGGTCACCGACGCGGTAAAAGAGCAGGTTACTGAGTGGCAAAACCGGCAACTGGATGCGCTGTATCCCATTGTTTATATGGACTGCATTGTCGTAAAAGTCCGTCAGAATGGCAGTGTGAAAACAAAGCTGTTTTATGGCCTTAGGTATTAATCTCGAAGGCCAGAAAGAATTACTGGGTATGTGGCTGGCCGAAAATGAAGGCGCAAAGTTTTGGCTGAACGTGCTGACGGAGCTGAAAAATAGGGGTCTTCAGGACATCCTGATTGCCTGTGTGGACGGGCTGAAGGGCTTCCCGGATGCGATAAACAGCGTCTACCCCCAGACCCATATCCAGCTGTTCATCATCCATATGGTGCGTAACAGCCTGAAATACGTATCCTGGAAGGACTACAAAGCGGTCACCAGCGGGCTGAAGGCGGTTTATCAGGCCCGACCGAAGAGGCGGCACTGATGGCGCTGGATGCGTTCGCAAAAGTTTGGGACGATAAATACCCGCAAATCAGCAAAAGCTGGCGTGCGCACTGGGAAAACCTGAATACGTTCTTCAACTATCCACCGGATATCCGCAAGGCCATCTACACCACAAACGCTATCGAATCGCTGAACAGCGTAATCCGTCAGGCAATAAAGAAACGTAAAGTGTTCCCGACAGATGACTCGGTACGGAAAGTGATTTATCTGGCGATCAGGGATGCGTCGAAAAAATGGAGTATGCCGATCCAGAACTGGCGACTGGCGATGAGTCGTTTTATTATCGAGTTCGGTGACCGCCTGAGCGATCACCTTTAACGACTGGGCAGTTACACAGAATTACTGACAGGCTCTACCCTCCCCAAAGTAGCTAATTCCATACTTCTTACTTTACCTTCAGAGCAGCCTGAAGATAAGCGTCAGAGCAGAGACATGAACGCTGCCCATAATGCAAGACCATGCTGAGCCTTTGCTAACGTTTAATCGTTCTTTGAAAGACAACGCCTTATTAAAAACGGGACAATAGGATTTAAAATCAACTGGAGTAGTAAAAATGATTTCTCATTCTTCTTCTTTTTCTTCTTCTTCTTTTTCTTCTTCTTCTTCTTCTTCTTCTTCTTCTATTGATGAACCACAGGCAACTAACCCAACGCTAAAAACAGAAGCCAAAACCAAATTTTCACACGCAATTCTTTCAAAGATCAAAAGCATTTTTAGAAATGAAAAACATATTCATTCTAAAAATACAAGTACACAGATAAATCAGACAGAAAAGCCTAGTGCCTCTCTGTTACCCACACTAAAAACAAAAAATAAAAACTCTAAATACACAACCAATAAGGAAGATTTAGAGAAAAGAATAAAAACATATCCCTGTCCCCGCCCCTTAATGGCCAAAAATCTAAATAAGACAGGGAAAGATTTTCAGGGGCCTGCTAATAGCGAAATAGAGAAATGGACCTCAGCCAAGGAGAGTACTGGTGAACAAGTAAGCCAGACAAAAAATCATCAACTCCCGCTATATTCGTTTAAGCCAACTCAGCCCTCGGAGTCAAAACTGGCTGACTTTCGGCGGAGTATTGAAATGATAAAAGCGAAGCGTGGGATAACCAAGAGCAGCGTTGGTGAGCAGGTAAGCCAGACAAAAAATCATCAACTCCCGCCATCGCCGGTGAAACCGGCACTGTTTCCGAAGCCAAATTGTGCAATAAGAAAAATTCAACCAAATTTTGAAATAGCAAAAATAAATATTGAACCTGTTTTTTACCCCAAGCAGCATAGGACGGTTGAAACGTTCAACTGATGGGATTTTAATTCTGGCAGGCACCACGTTGGCGGCGTCAACGCGTTAATTGACTGGCTCCTGCTGCCTTCAGGCTGGCAGGAGCGACACCGCTACGATGCCGTGACAAAATCAGCGATGCCCTTCTCGTCCATCCGATAGCGAACCCACTCATCCTGCGGCTTCGCACCAATGTTCTTATAGAAATCGATCGCGGGTTGGTTCCAGTCCAGCACGCTCCATTCCAGCCGTCCGCACTGTCTTTCCTGCGCAAGACGCGCAACCTGTTTCAGCAGCGCTTTGCCCGCACCCGCATTACGATACGCCTGCGCGATGTAGAGATCTTCCAGATAGATGCCATATTTCCCCAGCCAGGTTGAGTAGCTCATGAAGAAAATCGCATAGCCAACAGGCTTACCATCAATTTCGCAAATCAGCGTTTCAGCCGTCGCTTCCTCGCCAAATAACGAGCGTTCAATATCCTCAAGCGAGGCCAGCACTTCGTGGCGCGCTTTCTCATACACGGCAAGCTCGATAATTAAATCCAGAATCACGCTCGCATCTGATTTCTGCGCGGGGCGAATGACTATATCCATAAAGGCTGTGTTCATAACGTCTGGGTTCATAACGTCTGGGTTCATAACGTCTCTCTTCTCCGGTGCTAATTTTTCCAATGCTAACCATGACCAAGGCTTGCCATGCTACCGGATTAAAAATACTGTATGAACTGCATTCTCTACAGCGACTGATGAATATCATGCATCTCGATTTGCGGCGTATCGATTTAAATTTACTGGTGGTATTTAACAGCGTGTACCAGCATCGATCCGTCGCCGCAGCGGCAAAAGAGCCACCTATATGCTCTGCGTTGTTATTTGGGTTCTAAACTCCGAGAGCGTCAGCAACCTGCTCACTTTCCGCTTTGGAAAAAGTGGCGTAGGTCAGCGCATCAAGCAATGCAGCGCGATCGATCGTCGGATAAATCTCCGGACTCTGCAAAAGCTGGCCGATTTCATGGGCGGTGAGTTGGGGATAAATGGCGTGTAATGCAGTGGCAATGTCACGGGCGGCGTAACACAGTTTGCGTAAAATCACCGCAATCTGCTGGTGTGTTATCGCATCCTGATACACGGTATAAAGCACATCGGCAATTAATGTCGACGTCAAAATCGAAATACGGGACACCTCATTAGCTCGTCCACCCAATGCCTGAAGGATGTGTTCGACAGCCTGTTCTGGCGTTTTTCCCTGCGCCTGTTGTGAAGCCAGTACGGAAACCAATTTATTTTTTATTTCATCATTTGCCATTGTTCGGTTCCTTCATGCATTGATTACAGATGTCATTTTAGTATAAGCACGCTACCTGTCATGGCAGTAATGAGCAAATAAAATCATGCGGCGATACCCTTCAATGGGTACAAAAAGACATCAATCCGCGCTGAGGTGTATGATATGCCCAACTTTAGGAAACGCGGACATCCTAAAGCCAGAGCTGCGCGTAGATATAGATAGAATAGAAAGCCAACGCACATGCGGCTTGAAGTATGACGGGGATCAAACACAGTTTGATACAACTCTGCATACATCGTTCCACCCTCTTTTTTCATGAAATGCGATAATCCTCCGATAAAAATCGTATTTTCGTTTATGCCCAATCATTTTCATCGCCCGAAAAGACCATGTAAAATGAAAGGCTTAGTGAGCAAAAAGGCTATAAGTCATGATCACCACCGACGGTAATAACGCAGTCGCCTCCGTGGCCTGGCGAACCAATGAAGTCATCGCCATTTATCCCATCACCCCCAGTTCCAGCATGGCTGAACACGCGGCCGCCTGGTCGAGCGACGGCGGGCTGAATATATGGGGAGATACGCCCCGCGTTGTTGAAATGCAATCGGAAGGCGGCGCGATCGCTACCGTCCACGGCGCATTGCAGACTGGCACGCTCGCCACCACGTTCACCTCATCGCAGGGTCTGCTGCTGATGATCCCCACGCTGTATAAGCTGGCCGGTGAGCTAACCCCGTTTGTCCTGCACGTCGCTGCCCGTACGGTTGCGACACATGCGCTTTCTATCTTCTGCGATCATTCGGATGTCATGGCCGTTCGCCAGACGGGTTGTGCCATGCTATGCGCCAGCAATGTGCAGGAAGCCCAAGACTTTGCGCTGATTTCGCAAATCGCCAGCCTGAACAGCCGTCTGCCGTTTATCCATTTCTTCGACGGTTTCCGTACCTCACACGAAATCAATAAGATTGAGCCACTGAGCGATGACGTGATTCGCCAGCTTCTGCCGCAGCAGTCTATTGATGCACACCGTGAGCGAGCACTCACACCGGAACGTCCGGTGATTCGTGGTACCGCCTCTAACCCGGATACCTTCTTCCAGGCGCGCGAAGCAACCAACCGCTGGTATGACGCAGCTTATGAGCACGTTGAGCAGGCGATGAACGATTTCGCCGCCGCGACAGGACGCCAGTATCAGCCGTTTGAATACTACGGCCACCCGGAAGCGACCAAAATCGTCGTCCTGATGGGATCTGGCGTTGGCACTTGCGAAGAAGTGATCGATACGCTGCTGACATTCGGCGAGAAAGTCGGCGTGGTGAAAATCCGCCTGTATCGGCCGTTCTCCGCCAAGCATCTGCTGGCCGTCATTCCGCAAACGGCGAAGAGCATCGCAGTACTGGACCGCACGAAAGAGCCGGGTGCGCTGGCAGAGCCGCTGTATCTCGATGTGATGACCGCGCTGGCCGAGGCGTTCTCCGTAGGTGAGCGTTCACTTATGCCGCGCGTGATTGGTGGACGTTATGGGCTGTCTTCCAAAGAATTTACCCCGCAGTGCATACAGGCGATCTTTAATGAGTTAGCGCTTGCTAACCCACGACCGCGCTTTACTGTTGGGATTTATGACGATGTCACCAATCTGTCTTTGCCACTGCCGGAACAGCATTTTCCCAGCAGCGCATCGCTCGAAGCCCTGTTCTACGGCTTGGGCAGTGACGGCACCGTTTCTGCGACCAAGAACGCCATCAAAATCGTCGGTGAAACCACCCCGATGTTTGTGCAGGGCTACTTTGTCTATGACTCGAAGAAAGCCGGTAGCCTGACCGTTTCCCACATGCGTGTGGGCCCGCACCCGATAAACTCCGCCTACCTGATCGATCAGGCCGATTTCGTCGCCTGTCATCAGTGGCAGTTCATCGACAAGTACAGCATGGTCGAACGGCTGAAGCCCGGCGGCGTTTTCCTGATCAACTCGCCGTATAGCAGCGACGACCTGTGGCACCGTTTGCCGCAGGAAGTGCAGGCAGGGCTGAATCAGCGCAACGCTCGCGTGTACTGCATCAACGCCGCCAAGATTGCCCGCGAGTGTCATCTGGGCGCTCGCATCAATACCGTCATGCAGATGGCATTCTTCCACCTGTCACAGATTCTGCCAGCCGATGTAGCGGTGGAAAAACTGCGTAGCGCCATCGCCAAGAGCTATGGCAGTAAAGGTCAGGAGCTGGTTGAACGTAACTGGCAGGCGCTGAGCGCCACATTGGAAGCGCTGGCAGAAGTGCCGCGGGAAGCCGTCAACCCAGATAGCCCGCAGCGCCCGTCAGTGGTTTCCGACGCCGCGCCCGATTTCGTCAAGACCGTCACGGCCGCGATGCTGGCGGGTCTGGGCGATACGCTGCCCGTTTCCGCCCTGCCGCCCGATGGCACCTGGCCGACCGGCACCACCAAGTGGGAAAAACGCAATATCGCGGAAGAGATTCCGCTATGGCAGCCACAGCTTTGTACGCAGTGTAACCACTGCGTTGCCGCCTGCCCACATTCGGCTATTCGTGCCAAAGTCGTCCAGCCTGATGCGATGGAAAATGCCCCCGTTTCACTGCAATCGCTGGATGTGAAAGCCCGTGACATGCGCGGCCAGAAATACGTGTTGCAGGTCGCCCCAGAAGACTGTACTGGCTGTAACCTGTGCGTGGAAGTGTGTCCGGCCAAAGACCGTCAGAACCCAGAAATCAAAGCCATCAATATGGAATCCCGTCTGGATAATCTGACGGCGGAGAAAGAGAACTTCGATTTCTTCCTGCAATTGCCAGAAATCGACAAATCTACGCTGGAACGTATCGATATCCGTACTTCTCAGCTGATTTCGCCACTGTTCGAGTACTCTGGTGCCTGTTCCGGCTGTGGCGAAACGCCGTACATCAAACTGCTAACGCAGCTCTATGGCGATCGTCTGCTGGTCGCGAATGCGACGGGCTGTTCATCTATTTATGGCGGTAACCTGCCCACCACGCCGTGGACCACCGATGCCAACGGCCGCGGTCCGGCCTGGGCTAACTCGCTGTTCGAGGATAACGCCGAATTCGGCCTGGGCTTCCGCCTGAGCGTCGATCAGCACCGCCAGCGTGCAGTGCGCCTACTCAACAAGCTGGCGCCGCAACTACCGCCGGATCTGGTTAACGCGTTGCAGGAAGAGTCCATCGCGCCCGATCTGCGCCGTCAGCAGATTGAACAGCTACGTGGATTGTTAGCAGCCATCAATGATAACGACGCCAAGGTGCTGGCGAGCGAAGCCGACCACTTTGTCGATAAATCTATCTGGCTTATCGGCGGTGACGGTTGGGCTTACGATATCGGCTACGGCGGGCTGGATCACGTCATGAGCCTGAGCGAAAACGTCAACGTGCTGGTGCTGGATACGCAGTGCTACTCCAACACTGGTGGACAGCAGTCCAAAGCGACACCGCTGGGCGCAGTGACCAAATTTGGTGAGAAAGGCAAACGCAAAGCGCGTAAAGATCTCGGCATCAACGTCATGATGTACGGTCACGTGTATGTCGCGCAGATCTCACTGGGCGCACAGCTGAACCAGACGGTGAAAGCGATTCAGGAAGCCGAAGCCTGGCCGGGCCCATCGCTGATTATCGCGTACAGCCCGTGTGAAGAGCACGGTTACGATCTGGCATTCAGCCACGATCAGATGCGTCAATTGACGGCAACCGGCTTCTGGCCGCTCTACCGCTTCGATCCACGTCGCGCTGAGGAAGGTAAACCAGCACTGGTGACGGATTCTCGTCCGCCATCCAGCAGCCTGAGTGAAACGCTACTGAAAGAGCAACGCTTCCGCCGACTGAATAACATGATGCCGGAAGAAACCGCGCAGCTCTATGAAGAAGCAGAACGGGATCTGCGCCACCGCTTTGACTTCCTAACGATGATGGCGGGCAAGGCGGAGAAAAACCCGCAGGAATAATTGTTCCGCTCCAAACCGGCTTCGGCCGGTTTTTTTATGGCGTGCCATCCCTGGCCGCCACCCTTACGAGTCGTTGCGGTTTTCCTCATCCAAACAAGATTGAATATCGAAGAATCCAGCGCGAATAATCCAGTTTGTCAGGCATGGTAAAGAGGGGCTGACAAGACGCAAGTTACCTTATACTTTATGAGTTTATTCGCTCGTTACGGTGTCAAACCGCTCTCAACGTCGCAGAGGACGAAACATGAAAGGAAAGTTCGCACCATCGCAGATTGCATTGCACTGGCTGGTTTTTCTGTTGCTCGTTGTGACTTATGCCACCATCGAGCTGCGCGGATTTGCTGAACGCGGTTCGCTGCTGCGCACCGTGATGATGGTGACGCACTTTAGCTGCGGCGTAGCCATACTGGTTCTTATGCTGGCTCGCCTGTTCTTGCGCCATCGGCATACCTCGCCCGCCATTACGCCACAGCCCCCTCGCTGGCAAAGTGCACTGGGTTCGCTCACCCACGCCGTTATTTACCTGCTGTTTATTACGCTGCCAATACTGGGCGTTGCCTCCCGCTATTACAGCGGTCGGGACTGGATGCTTTTTGGTATCGGCATGCCAACAGCCGCGACGCCGAATTTCGACCTGGCTGAAACGCTGATTGGCTGGCATGAAACACTGGCACCGTTAGGCTACTGGCTCATTGCCGCGCATACCGCCGCCGCCCTGTTCCACCACTATGTTATGAAAGACAATACGCTGCTGCGCATGATGCCAGCCAAGCGCGATTAATCAGGCAACGAAGGAGCAAGCATGAAAGTCGCACTGGGACAATTCGCCGTTGACCGCGAGTGGCAGCAAAACGCCACGACCATCACTGAGTTTATGTTGTCAGCACAGCAAAACGGTGCCGACCTGCTGGTGCTGCCCGAAGGCGTGCTGGCTCGCGATATTACCAATCCCAACATGGTGCTCACCGCCGCCCAACCGCTTGATGGCCCGTTTATCTCGCATCTGCTGGAAGCCAGTAAAGGCAGCGACCTGACGACCATGCTGTGTGTACATATCCCGAATGGCAAAGGGAAAGTCTGGAACACGCTGCTGGCGCTGCGCAACGGCGAGATCGTTGCTCAATACCGGAAACTGCATCTGTACGATGCGTTTTCCGTACAGGAATCGGAAAACGTACTGGCAGGCGAAGAGGTTCCGCCGCTGTTAACCATCGCCGGGTTGAACGTCGGACTGATGACCTGCTATGACATTCGCTTCCCCGAGCTTGCACGCCGCTTGGTGCTGGACGGCGCTGACGTACTCGTTCTCCCTTCAGCCTGGATTAAGGGACCGCTGAAAGAAGCGCATTGGGAATTATTGGTGCGTGCCAGGGCACTGGAAAACACCACTTATCTCGTCGCCGTTGGCGAGTGCGGCGTCAAGAATATCGGCAACAGTATGGTGGTCGATCCTTTAGGCGTTGTCGTGGTTCAGGCACCGGAAACACCGGCTCTTATCTATGCCGACATTGACCCAGAGCGACTGGCGTATGCCCGTCAGATTCTCCCGGTACTGGCGAATCGCCGCTTTAGCACACCCACGTTGGAAGAGGAAAACTGAGCCACGGTTCACCCTAAGAGGTTTTCTTTCTCATCCACGCGCCAAAAAGTGTGATTAGTTACACATGTTGTTTCCCTCTGAGGCCGTTCTGCACATATAATGCGCATCCGGTCGTCATGGCGACCCTAGCAGACCAGCCTCCTGATTCGGGGGGTGCATTCACCACTCAAATAAAGAAATGAAAATGAGTATTCGCGCGATCTTGACTTTAGTTCTTGCAGCAGCCGCATTCAGCCAGGCCGCTTTTGCCGTTGTTTATCCTCTGCCTGCGGCTAACAGCCGACTGATAGGCGAGAATATCGACATCACCGTACCGGAAGACAGCACACAGCCGTTGGAACATTTTGCAGCACAGTTCCAAATGGGTCTGAGCAACCTGATGGAAGCCAACCCAGATACGGACGTTTACCTGCCTATTCCCGGCAGCAAAATGGTGATTCCTCATCAGTTGATTCTGCCGGATGCACCACGTGAAGGCATTGTCATCAACAGCGCAGAAATGCGTCTGTACTACTACCCGAAAGGCTCCAAGACCGTGGTCGTGCTGCCAATCGGCATTGGTGAGTTAGGTAAAGATACGCCGATTAACTGGACAACGTCTGTTCAGCGCAAGAAAGCGGGCCCAACCTGGACACCAACCGCGAAGATGCATGCAGAATATGCGGCACGCGGTGAAACCCTGCAAAAAGTTTTCCCAGCTGGCCCAGATAACCCAATGGGGCTTTATGCGCTGTACATCGGTAACCTGTACGCGATCCACGGTACCAACGCCAACTTCGGTATTGGTCTGCGCGTCAGCCACGGCTGCGTCCGTCTGCGCGCCGATGATATCAAGTATCTGTTCAACAACGTTCCGGTCGGTACTCGCGTTCAGTTCATCAATGAGCCAGTGAAAGCCACCGTGGAACCAGATGGTTCACGCTATGTTGAAGTTCACAATCCGCTGTCTCGCACGGTAGAAGAATTCCATTCTGATTCTCCGGCACCGATCAGCATGACGCCAAAAGTGAGCAAAGTTCTGGCCGACGCCAGCGTGAACACCAGCGAAGTTGATCAGGCAATCCAGAGACGTTCTGGTATGCCGACCAAAATCAATGGTCTGATCGAACAAGCCACGCCAGCCATTCCGGTTGAATCTGTTGCTGCACCTGTCGCACCAGAAGCACAGCCGCAAGATAGCCTGAATGCCGTGCAAAATGCCGCACCCGTTGAAGCACAGACAACGACCGCAGCCGACGCTAACCGTTCGTAATCGCCTATGACGCGTTGGAAGCCCGAATCGGTTTCCAACGCGTTTCTCTAATATCCCTACCGTTTACTTTTTCTGTGAGGCTTCCAGCGCCTGCGCCACATCCGCGATGATGTCGTCAATGTGCTCAATGCCGACCGAAATTCTGACCAGATCCTCACTCACTCCCGCTTTCGCTAACTCTTCCGCATTCAACTGCCGATGCGTGGTACTTGCCGGATGGCACGCAAGCGATTTGGCATCGCCAATATTCACCAGTCGTAAAATCATCTTCAGCGCATCAATAAAATGCCCCCCTGATGCTTTCCCACCTTTAATGCCAAAGCTGATAATCCCAGACGCCTTACCCGAGGTAATTTTGTCGCAGTTTGCTTTGTAAGGGCTATCTGGCAACGCGCCATAGTTGACCCAGGTAACCAACGGATGCTGATTCAGGTAGCCAGCCAACGCTTCAGCATTGCTGCAATGGCGTTCGATGCGCAGGCTGAGCGTTTCCAGCCCCTGCAACAGCAAGAACGTGCTGTGCGGAGAAAGCGCCGCACCGGTATTGCGTAGCGGCACCACGCGGCAGCGCCCAATATAGGCCGCCGGACCGAAAGCGTCGGTATACACCACGCCGTGGTAAGAAGGATCGGGCTCATTCAGTAACGGGAAACGCTCTTTATTCGCGACCCAGTCAAACTTACCGGAATCGATAATCGCGCCGCCGATCGTGGTGCCATGACCGCCGATGTATTTGGTCAGTGAATGGACGACGATATCTGCGCCGTGCTCAAAAGGCCGGCACAGTACGGGCGTCGCTACCGTATTATCAACAATCACCGGGACGCCGTGGCGATGCGCAATCTCCGCGATTTTGGCAATATCGACGATATTTCCCGCCGGATTCCCGATAGATTCACAAAAAACAGCGCGAGTGCGCTCATCAATCAGCGATTCCAGCGTCGTAAAATCATCGAAAGAGGCCATCCGCACTTCGACACCCTGACGTGGCAGAGTATGGGCAAACAGGTTATAGGTGCCACCATATAACTGGCTGGTGCTGACGATATTATCCCCAACCTGCGTGAGTGCCTGAAGCGAATAGGTAATTGCCGCCATACCGGATGAAAGCACCAGCGCGCCAATGCCGCCCTCAATGGCCGCCAGCCGCTGTTCCAGCACCGCATTCGTTGGGTTCATGATACGACTATAGATATTGCCCGCCACTTTCAGATCAAACAGATCGGCACCGTGCTGCGTGTCGTCAAATGTGTAAGAGGTCGTCTGGTAAATCGGCACGGCGGCGGATTTCGTTGTCGCTTCAGATTCATAACCATGATGTAGCGCGAGGGATTCAAGTTTCATCTTACGAGCCTTTTTGTTGATCGTTGGAGTGAGGAAAATATCCAGACAAAATAGCAGACTGCGATTGGGAAAAGCACTTGATGATGTAGAAGAAATGGAGATAAGTTAGTAAAAACAAGACTAAATTTCAGCGTTACATTATTACACTGAAGCGTCCTCACAAAACCGATCTCTGCTGCTGAAACGAATCTGAAAAAACGATAAAATTTGCGCAGAGAAAAAAACGTGCGCACCGTAACCTATCTGCGCGTCACGTATTGCACCACCTGCAAATCACAGCTACTTTTAACGTTATAAATCCCCCCATCCGAAGCGCAATAAATGACTGATACAATAAAAAATATCGCTACTTGCGAACTGCCCACCAGCGTCCAATTCCCCCACTACGATCGTAAGGCGCTGAAACCGCGCATCGTCCATATCGGTTTTGGTGCTTTTCATCGCGCGCATCAGGCACTGCTCACCGAGCGCGTGCTGAATATGGTGGGAGGAGACTGGGGTATTTGTGAAGTCGTGCTGTTCAGCGACGACACCATGATCACTGCGCTGCGCCAGCAGGATCATCTGTTTACCGTGTTGGAAAAAGCAGCGACGGATAATCAGCCGATTGTCGTTGGTGCCGTGTGTGAATCGTTACATGCCAGAATAGAAGGTATCGGCGCGATTATTGAGAAACTCGCCGCACCAGAAACCGCCATCGTTTCCCTGACGATTACCGAAAAAGGCTATTGCATGGACGGGACGAGCGGTAAGCTGGATCGGACCAATAAGCTGATTCAGCAGGATCTCAGCGATCCTCGTCATCCCGCTTCGGTACCGGGGTTGCTGGCGGAAGCGCTGCGCTTGCGTCACGAACGTGGGATCGCGCCGTTCACCGTCCTCTCATGCGATAACGTGCCGGAAAATGGCAAAACAGCCAAAGCCGCCGTGCTAGGATCTGCTGGGCTCAACGATCAGAGTCTGATCGATTGGATCGAGGACAAGGTTTCTTTCCCCAATACGATGGTGGATCGCATTGTCCCTGCCGCAACGCCAGAAGCGTTGCAGGAAATTGCCGATCACCTCGGCGTCGCCGATCCCTGTGCGATAGCCTGTGAACCCTTTATTCAATGGGTGATCGAAGATCATTTCACTGCCGGACGCCCTGAGTGGGAAAAAGCGGGCGTGCAGCTGGTGCATGACGTACTGCCGTTTGAAGAAATGAAACTGCGCATGCTGAATGGCAGCCACTCGTTTTTAGCCTATCTGGGCTATCTCGCCGGTTATGATCACGTCAGCGACTGTATGAATGACGAGAACTATCGCCGCGCCGTGTCTCACCTCATGCTGCTGGAGCAGGCACCGACGCTCAGCGTGGTGGATATCGACCTGAAAGATTATGCCGTTCAGCTGCTTACCCGTTTTTCCAACCCCGCGCTCAAGCATCGCACCTGGCAAATTGCGATGGATGGTTCACAAAAGCTGCCCCAGCGCATGCTGGAATCGCTACGCTGGCATGTGCGTAATGGCGGAGACTATCGCTGCCTGGCATTAGGAATCGCTGGCTGGATGCGTTATGTCAGCGGAAAAGACGATGCGGGTAACCCGATTGAAATCCGCGACCCGCTGGCTGACAAGCTCGGGCACGTTGTTGCGGAAACATCAGATAGCGCCGAACGGGTGAGTGCATTTCTCAATATTCGTTCTATTTTTGGCGAGGATCTGCCTGCAAATCACGATGTCTTTAACACCATCGCTCAGGCTTATCTAAAACTGCGCGATCACGGCGCAAAGAACACCGTGGCCGCACTGGTACAAGACTTTACATAACGATAAATCCAAGCAGCGCAAGATATACCGCACTTTGGGCACCCAACGACAGAGTGCGGCCTTTACCTTTTGTTTCATCCAGCCACGGCAGCGATGACCAACTCATTCCCGCACCAATAACCGCGATCAACAGCATCGCTGCGGCAACCAGCCAGACAAGCTTATCCAGCAGCGAATTGGGAAACAAAATTTGCATTGCAGAAACGATGAGAAACAGCGTAAGGCAACGCAATACCCCGACCAAAATACCCGCACGATCTCTTAGCCCACGCGGTGCGGAAGACGGTAACCAGGCCTGAAAAGCAAACAACCCAACTACGGCAACAAAAATCACATAAATAATGGCATAGGCAAGCAAATGACTCACGTTACGGCTCCTGATGAGGGAATACGATAAAGTAAACTGGGCGGGATGATGACGACATTTCCTCTCTGCGGTCAATGCGTTATTTCACATAATGCTATCGATTTGTGGGGCAGCGCCCACTATCGCCTCGTCGCCTATCTGCACGTATAATGCTTTCCCGTAATAAATTTACACACTTTGTAAATTAAGAACATAAATGCACGATCAAATAATTATAAAAAGCAAATGAAAATATCTTATTTCATGATCTGTCTGACAGATCGTCATTAAAAGCGCGCGAAAGCGTGATCGTCAGTTTACTTTCTTTTCAATAGAGCAAATTATAAAGAAATGATAGTTCAAGCGAACTGAAATATTGTTTCATATTTGTAATTAGGCTGATCATGAATAAACCAATCTCTTTTAAACATACGTTCTGCTACGGCAGCGCAAACCTGCTCGGCAGTGGCGCGCTTGCTATCAGCGGCGCATGGCTGATGTATTTTTACACCACATTTTGTGGGTTAACATTGGTTCAGGCTGCTGCTATTTTCTCCGTCGCCAGCATTATTGATGCTGTCAGTAACCCCATCATGGGATACATCAGCGATAACTTCTACAACACCCGTGTTGGTCGCCGATTTGGCCGCCGCCGCTTCTTTATTTTGCTGGGTGTCCCACTGGTTCTGGTCTACCCCATGCTATGGGTTGAAGGCTTTGGCTTCTGGTACTACCTCGCGACATACGTGCTGTTCGAGCTGATTTACACCTCGATCATGGTGCCGTATGAGACGCTGGCTACCGAAATGACTTCCGACTTTAAACTGCGCTCTAAGCTGACAGGTTCTAAAGCCATTTTCGGTAAAATCGCCAACTTCCTGGCCGCTTTCATTCCTGGGCAATTTATTGCTATCTACGGTAAAGATTCCGCAACGCCATTCTTCTACACCGGTCTGGTCTACGGTGCCATTATGTGTGCAGCAATGATCGCGCTGTATATGACATCCTGGGAGCGCCCGGTAAACGAAATCGTCCGTGAAAGCACATCCAGCCTGTGGCAAGCGATGAAAAAGCTTAGCGTGGATATGGTTTCCACCTTCCGTTTGCGTATTTTCCGCAAACATCTGGGGATGTATCTGTTTGGCTTTGGCGCTGAGTGGCTTTTCGCTTCCGCGTTTACCTACTTCATCGTCTTTGGTCTGAAGCAGAACACGGCGCTGGTATCACACCTCAATAGCTTCAGTTCGATTATGCAGCTCATTTCTACCGCAGCCTTTATCGGTATCTGCGTCAAAATGGGATTTGCGCGGCCGTTCCGTCTAGCCTTGATGGTAGTGATTGTCAGCGTGATAGCCTATGCCGCACTCTATTTCGCTAACTGGTCAGAAGAGATGACCATCTTTGTTCTGTTCGCCATTACTGCCGTATTTGGCCTGAGCACGGGCGGTATCTACTACATTCCCTGGACGGTTTATACCTTCCTGGCCGATGTGGATGAAGTGCTGACCGGGCGTCGCCGTGAAGGTATTTACGCTGGTGCCATGACGTTTGCCGGTAAAATGGTACGATCTGTGATTGTCTTCGCTATGGGCTGGACACTAAGCCAATTCGGCTTTGTCTCTGGGCAGTCAGTACAACCAGAATCAGCCGTACAGGCAATTGTCGGCGTGTTCTCACTGGGCGTTATCGGCCTTGCGTTGGTTGCCATTTACTACACGACGCAGATGAAATTGGATCGTAAGAACCACGCCATCCTGCTGGAAGAAATTGCACGTATCAAAGCAGGCGGCACAATTGCCGATGTTCCACCTCATGCTCGTGCGGTTGCAGAAGAACTGACTGGCTGGGAGTATGAGAAGTGCTGGGGTAACAACCCGTTAGGCGTTCAGTCAGAAGAGGCTAAACCGCAGGTTGCAACTGCACAGCATTAATCGAAGACGATCGTTTATTGAAAACAAGCGTCGATTGAAAACTGGCATCAACTAAAAACAATCAGCCCAATCTCGTATTGGGCTGATTCATTTAGGCCTGCGTTTGCTGATTAACAGAACGGGTAGGATAGGCAGGCGATCGCATCAATCGCCTGCTAACATGCGAGATTAAATCAACGAGGCTTCTTTCAATTCGCTTTTCAGATAAGCGTAATATATCGGGGCTGCAATAACACCGGACAAGCCAAACGCCGCTTCAAACACCAACATCGCCAGCAGGATTTCCCACGCGTGCGCTTTGATCCTCGTCCCAACGATTTGTGCATTCAGGAAGTATTCCAACTTGTGAATCAGCATCAAATACACCAGCGCGACCAGCGCAATCGGCAATGAAAGCGATAAGCCAGACAGGAAAACGATCGAATTGGAGATCAGGTTACCAATCACTGGCAGCAGGCCGAAAACGAAGGTAAGCACCACCAGCGTTTTGGCAAACGGCAGATGGATACCACACAGCGGCAGAGCGCCAAGAATGAAAATGGCAGACAGCACCGTGTTAACCGCAGAGATTTTCACCTGCGCGAAAACGATGTTGCGGAACGAGGCCGACAACAGCGAAACCCGGCGTAATAACTCCGCTTTGAGTAACGGTTTTTCCGTGTCTTTATCGACATTATAAAGCGAGACAATCGCGCCAAGCACCATACCAATCAGCATCGTCACAAAGCCATGCAGAAAACTTTTCCCCATGTTTTGCAACATCACAATATGCGCCTGAACCCATTGCAGCAGCTCGTGCTGGAGCTCTTCAATACTGACCGGCAGATACCCCGGTAAGTAGTGGACGATCTGCTGCTGGATGTCATTAAGGATGTAGCCAATGCGCACATTGAAGGCCGCCGTATCCTTCATTTCCTGCATCAACAACCCGACCAGACTGCCAAACAATAGACTCAACAGGCTGACGACCAGCGTGCTGATCACCGCGACCACAATCCAGCGGGCGCGCTTACCGCTGATGACCCGTTGAAAATAGGGCGTCAGTAAATTCACAATTTCATACACCAAAAAACCAGCGATAAAGCAGGCTAGCAGGCGTAAAGGCAGCAATATAAGCAGGCCACCCATAATAAAGAAAAAGCTCAACAGGCGAGCTTGTTTCAGATTTAGTAACTGCATGATGACATCCCGTATGAAGAGGCAACGCCGAGGGTACTCTTTGTGGAGTATGTTACGCCTTTTTCGGTACCAACAGATTGATATATATACGCCAGATTTACGTCTATTCTGGAGTGATAACAAACGAGGGATATTTTTGGTGTTTTACCCGCGAAATACCAGCCGTGTTTTAGCTCGGACGGATATCCACCCACCAAGAGAAACGCCGGGTCACCTTCACTGGCAGCGTCCGGGCAACAGCCTCAAGCAGGCGATCGGTTTCATGTAGCGGAAACACGCCCGAAATCCGTAGCGTCGTCACCGCAGAATCAACATGAAAATAACCGTGGTGATAGCGGGCAATTTCATTAATGAACTGTCCTAACGGCATGTTATCCGCGACCAGTTGCCCATTACGCCAGCTCTGGCGGAAATTCTCAACGGGCACAGGTTCACTGCTCCTGTCACGGGTAAAGATAACCTGCTGCCCTGCCGTCACACGCTGCGCAGCGGGCACGGCCGTTTGTAGCAAGACCTCACCGCTAAAAACGGAGAGGACACTGTGGGCGGACGTATAGCGCAGCGCTAATTGGCAGGAATGTGCAGAAGCTGCGAGATCGCCATGGGGCGTGGTCAACCGGGCAGCATGGGCCGTTCGGTTGTCCAACATCAATTCACCCTTGAGCAATTGAAACGTCAGCGGCTGAGACAACGCGGGGTTGCCCTGCTGATTCAATGCCGAATCCGTATTGAGCCAGACGGTCATCCCCGTTTCGATGTTGAGTTCACGCGTTTCGCCCGTTCCCGTGTGGTAATCCGCCGCATAGCTTTCCCACGGCAGACTAAAGCCCACGCCTCCGGTAAGGCTGGCAATCGCCAACAGTTTGAGCATGCGTCGACGTTCCCCACCCCGCTTGTTCAGCACAGAAGAGGCTAATTGGCTGTCTACCGCATGGAAGCGGGCGTGAATCTGTTCAACCTGCTGCCAGGCAAGCCGGTGGGTGTCATCCTGATGTAACCATCGCTGCCATGCCTGACGCTCGTGTTCGGAGCAGTCTTCGTCATACAGCGTGGCATACCACTCAGAGGCGGCATAAAGAACATCTTTCGGAATAGAAGAAGTAATAGAGGAAATCATAAGTCCTGACACAATAGACAATTCAGCATTGCCTGTGCCATATATTTTTTCACCATCCGCTCGGAAACGGCCAATTGTTCAGCAACCTGCCGATAGGTCAGGCCATCAAGATGCACGAGCAAGAATGCCTGACGCACTTTGCCCGGCAGCGTCGCCAGCATCTGGTCGATGGCCATCAGCGCATCAATCACCATAGCCTGCTGTTCCAGCGAGGGGGAAAAAGTAAACTCCTGCTCTGCCAGTACCTGAAGATAGGCATTCTCGATGTCTTTACGTCGCCAGTGATTGACCACCAGCCCGTGGGCAACCGTCGTCAGCCAGGCACGCGGCTCACGGATGCGAGCGGCCTGATGCAGGCAGATCAAACGTAGAAACGTATCCTGAGCCAGATCCGCAGCCTGCTGAGAACACCCCAAACGTCGACGCAGCCACGCCTGTAACCAGGCATGATGGTCATGATAAATCTGCTGAACGTTTAAGGTTTCAGGCTGATGGAGGCAGACAGCGGTGGGACTCTTCACGGTATTCGCTCAATGTGACAGCAATGAAATGATTTTCATTATCATTAAAAGCAAAGTCAACGACTATTCACGTTTATCATGCCGATTACGTGAAAAAGAAGGGTGCTACATGGCGGGAGGGGCAAAAGGAAAGAAGCCCGTAGGCTAAGGCTAATGCCGATCGTTTAAGCATCGAGATACACGGGGCGACCACAGGGGTGAGGCGTCCCTACGGGAACCTCCCCCTGTGTTTCCCCTAACAACAGGCTTAAGTGACCCGTATTAGCCCAAGGACTTCTTTCAGTGAGAATCGAGTAGGAAGATTACCAGCGATAGCTGACATTCGCGTTAACGTTACGGCCTTCACCGTAGTAGCACCAGTAGTTACAGGCGCTGACATACTCACGATTTGTCAGGTTGGTTGCATTAACCTGCAACCGCCAGTCTTTGCTGAAATCATAGGCGATCATCGCATCCCACAGTGTATAAGCAGGAACCTTCATGTCCGCTGAATTGGCAATGTCACCGTAAGAGCTGCCCACATAGCGCACACCGCTGCCGATACTTAATCCTTCCAGCTTGCCGTTAAAGGCATAGCTCGCCCAGCCAGACACAATATGTTCAGGCAGGCCCGGTAGACGTTTACCCACTTCACCGACGGTACCTGACTTAGTGGTCTCCACTTCGTTGTATGTGTAGTTTGCCGTCAGCGTCAGACCAGTATAAACCTCACCACTGAATTCCAATTCAAGGCCGCGTGAACGCGCTTCACCCGCCTGAATAGTCAGGCTCGGGTTTTTAGGATCCGTCGTTTTGACGTTTTTCTGTTCCAGATTAAACAGAGCAGCAGAGGCATAACCGTTAAAGCCTTCCGGCGTATACTTCACGCCAACTTCCGTCTGCTGGCCTTCTTCTGGCACATAAGGACGTTCATAACCATCGCGACCCGACACAGGCAGGAACGATTCCGAATAGCTGACGTAAGGGGAAATACCGTTATCAAACAGGTACATTACCCCAGCAGTCTTGGTAAATTTGGTATCGTCGGTGCGAGTATCCGCGCCTGATGAGAAATTACGATCGCGAGACTTCGCCACGTCGTAACGTCCACCCAGCAAGAAGATCAGACGCTCGTCATACTTAATCTGGTTCTGAACATAGTAGCCAGTCTGATGGCGGCCAGAGCGGTGAGCGAACAGGTCGCTATCTGATAATGTGTAATTACCATAAACCGGATTAAAGATGTCGATAGGACTGCCAAAGGAGTACAGATTTCCATCGCGGCTTTGTGTATTGGCACGGCGGTAATCGAACCCGAGCAATAGCGTGTTTTCAATATCTTCCCACTGCCATTCCCCTACTAACCGATTGTCCGTAGCCCAGTTTTGCGCAAAACCGTCACGGTAGGTCAGCCCACGGTTGGCTAATCGATCGCTGACAATGTTCGTTACCGGATCGGTATACATCCCCAGCGCATAAACATTGCGCAGATCCAAATTCAGATAGGTGTAATTCACATTCTGGTGGAACGTCCATGTGTCGTTCAGATGATGCGTGAACTCATAGCCCAGGCTGAACTGCCGGGTATCGTGGCGGTTCATACCCGGTTCGCCCAGCGATGTTTTATAGCCGACTTTACCAAACGGCGTGCCCTGTAGTGTACCGTACGGCAGCTTAAAGCCATTGGTCGTGTCGGATTTCGTATCCATGTAGCTGGCTAACACGGTCAGTTCCGTGTCTTCTCCGAGGAACGTGAAGCTCGGTGCCAGATAAAGGCGCTTGCTCTTCGAGAAGTCCATCTCGCCCGAGGTATCACGCGCTAGCGCAACAACCCGATACAGCACCGAACCGTCATCATTTAACGGACCTGCGCTATCGCCAGCCAGATGGCGATAATCGTTAGAGCCGTATTCCAGCTCGACTTTCCCCTGCGGCAAACGCGTTGGTCGTTTGGAGATGACGTTAACCAGACCGCCCGGCGGGTTTTGCCCGTACAGAACGGAGGCAGGGCCTTTCAGGACTTCGATACGCTCGACGCCGAACGGCTCAATCTGCTGGCCGTAGAACCCATCTTCATTCAGCGTCGCTAGGCCATTCTGGAACCGGGACTGATCGCTAAATCCACGAATAGTCACCCATTCGGCTTTATTGTCCGGCCCGTATGGCGTCGCGAGAATACCGCTGCTATAGCGCAGCGCCTGATCGATCTTCTGCGCGCCGCGCTCTTCGATCTGCTTCTCCGTCACCACCGCAACCGCACGTGGCGTCTCTGAAATCGGCACATCCAGCTTCATTGCCGTATTCGGTGGAGCGGTGACGACGATCCGATCGTTTTTAGCGGTAACAGGTGCTGATACAGGAACGGGCTCACTCGCCGTGCGCTGCACTAGCGTCACGCTGCCATCGGCACTGTATTGTGCGCTTAGGCCGCTGTTGCTGAGAATCTGCTGGAAACCCTGCTCAACGCTATAGTTCCCCTGCAACCCCGCACCGCGCTTACCCGCCACGGCTGCCGGATCGTAAGACAGTAGTACACCTGCCTGTTGGGCAAATTGATTAAGCACCTGATTGAGCGGGCCAGACGACACCGCGTATTGCTGGACAGGTGCCGCTGACGCGGCATAAACCGCCGCCATTGGCAGCACTGAGGCAAACGATGCCCCAAGTACCCCGGCACGTAAAGTACGCGCCAATAGGTGGGTACGGAATTTAACCATGACTTATCCCCTATCGCATAAGAAAGACTTGTTTTCAGAAGCTATGCCAATTGAGAGAGTAAAAAGGGGAACCAGAAATCGAAAAATAATTAAAGTAATCGTTATCAATCAGAAATATTAGGGAAAATACGTTGCCGCTATTGGTAAACCGATACGGTGACTAATAAAAAACTGACGTCATCTTTATCAAAACGTGCTATATGGCGATAAACGCTATATAGGCTCAACCATATCCATAATTAGACGACAGTCTACTTATTTATTCGTCATCCTTTCGGATTCAACACGCTAAAAATAAAGAAAATTTCCAGAGCTTATTGTCAGCAGTTAATAAACCATAATGTTTAAAAGGAGTAATTTACGAGCAGGAAGAGGAAAGTGATGAATAGGCAAAAGGCAGGGCTGGATAAGAGCGAAACGTTTCGCTGATTATTTTAAACAAGCATAATATATGCAATAAAATAGTTAACCGTCTATTTTTATTAATTTTTCACATCATTGCGGTTAATAAAGAACGCTTTTTATTCTCCATCCACAAAAGCTACGTGTTGCTTTATCGTTCTGCTGGCCGTCAGTGAGTATTAGAGAAATCGATTACTTGAGAGAAAACGGGGCTAAGGTAGCCATAGCAACGTTATTAATAGCAATTATTTTTCTTTTGTCGTTATTTTCCACTGGAAAATACACACCTCGAGTCTTCCGGCCAGATAATCTCCGATTGTTCAAGCTTACGATGCCAGATTTGTCGAAGGCTCGACCGTATCCTGGTTTAGGATCAGCAGAGAAAGCACTCGATTTTCAACGTTCAGCTTCGAAAAAGACAGCGTACTTAGCTGCTTTTTGGTAAAGCCATCAGACAACAAATCCGAGACCACGCGTGTACTCAACATGTTGGAATTCGTCATAAAATCGTGATAGGCAAACTTCACGTTGATAGGGAGTACATCATCAATTGAGACGGGCGTATTCATTTCAGCACGCAATCCAAAATGGGCGTTGAAGGCAGAATTCGCACAGACGACCTTACATTTCTCGTCAATCACCGCCACTGCACGTCTATCATTCTGAACTGGTTGAGAAAGCATGCCTAAAATCTCATTCCGGCCAAATATCAGACTCATTGTTTCCTCTGCATCATGCTATGTAAAAAGATATCTCACAGCGCGCCATGACGCCACGGCGCACCATTGATAAGCAATCAACCTACCGGAATTTAAAAGGTTTCCGGACTAATAGTGTTCTTCCCACCCCAGAAATCACCTAATAAAAATAGTGAATTTCGCTAACCGGAACCGTTTACACGTCCTCAGGCTACCGGGGCTTAAACATCTGCCGCCTTACTCAGCGTCAGTGATGTTGGGTGTATCTATGTTATTTATTTTTGGAAATCGGATATTTCTGAATCAGACACAAAAAATAACACTTAATTTTTATTTTTATCAGCAGCTAACACACGGCATTTTTACTTTTTTAAGAAGAGTCCACATCTGTGCTGCGGAACCCACCTAGAGTGTAGATTATTCACACTTATCTGCCCGTTGATAGTCAGATAAATCTATTTCATTAATAGCCTACATATAATTAACAATTTAAACAAACCCCCAACATGTAAGTCATAGCTGAACACGCTAAATAGCTGGTCCAAGTAGGAATATACTCTGAACAGGGTTCTTACTATCGGCTGAATAAGCGGGATTTTTATGCCTTTTGATCGTAAAGGGCGATCAAAAATTTGATAACAATAGATATAATCTATTGAAAACAATGAATTGATCGTTATTGACATTGCAATAGTATCGATAACATTGCTGACTTTTATATTGTGACATATATCACTTACTGTGATTTAGCTACTGCGAAAAAGCTGCCTGCTTTTTGAACCAAAAGACTATCTTTTAAGTAACGCTCCATTGCTTTTCCTGCATTGCGTGATCAATCGCGCAAAAAAGAAACAAAGATAACGGGTTAACTAGAATTAACCATTATTTGACATAGCATTAACATGTTTAAGGAGAAGCGCTATGACACAACATAATAAACACGCCATTCCCGCCGCCATTGCGGAAAATGCACTGATAAATGCCCAGCAATACAAAAATATGTATCGGCTGTCCGTTGACGATCCCGCCGCCTTTTGGGGTGAGCAGGGAAAGATCGTCGATTGGATCAAACCCTATGAAACGATCAAGAACACCTCATTCGATCCCGGCCACATCCGCATTCGCTGGTTTGAAGACGGTACATTAAATGTGGCAGCAAACTGCCTGGATCGCCATCTGGCCGAGCGTGGCGATCAAACCGCCATTATCTGGGAAGGGGATGACGCGACAGAAAGTAAAAAAGTCACCTACCGCGAACTGCATCAGTCCGTGTGCCGCTTCGCCAATGTGCTGAAGTCGCAGGGCGTCAAAAAAGGCGATGTTGTTGCCATTTATATGCCGATGGTGCCGGAAGCGGCTGTGGCAATGCTGGCCTGCGCCAGAATCGGGGCGATTCATTCGGTGATCTTCGGGGGCTTCTCTCCCGAAGCGATTTCCGGGCGTATCATCGATTCCAATGCCAAGCTGGTCATCACTGCCGATGAAGGCGTACGCGCCGGACGCGTGATTCCGCTGAAGAAGAATATTGATGAAGCGTTAAAGAACCCGAACGTCACCACCATTTCCAGCGTTATCGTTTTCCGTCGTACGGGTAAGATCAATGAATGGCAGGAAGGACGCGATCTGTGGTGGCACGATCTGGTTGAAAAAGCAGACGACCATTGCCCGCCAGAAGAGATGAACGCGGAAGACCCACTCTTTATTCTTTATACGTCAGGCTCAACCGGCAAACCCAAAGGTGTACTGCACACCACTGGCGGCTATCTGGTTTATGCCGCGCTGACCTTCAAATATGTCTTCGACTACCATCCCGGCGATATTTACTGGTGTACGGCGGACGTTGGCTGGGTCACGGGGCACAGTTACCTGCTTTATGGCCCGCTGGCATGCGGTGCGATTACGCTGATGTTCGAAGGTGTACCAACCTGGCCGGACGCCAGCCGCATGGCGCAAGTAGTCGATAAGCATAAGGTCAACATCCTCTATACCGCTCCTACTGCGATCCGCGCGCTAATGGCGGAAGGTGATAAAGCGATCGAAGGTACATCGCGTGAATCCCTCAGGATCATGGGTTCCGTCGGTGAGCCGATCAACCCAGAAGCCTGGGAGTGGTATTTCAAAAAAATCGGCAATAGTAAATGCCCCATCGTCGATACCTGGTGGCAAACAGAGACGGGCGGCTTCATGATCACCCCGCTGCCGGGCGCGATTGAGCCGAAAGCTGGTTCCGCGACTCGCCCGTTCTTCGGTGTACAGCCTGCGCTCGTCGATAACCTCGGCAACCCGCAGGAAGGCACCGCTGAAGGCAATCTGGTCATCGTGGATTCCTGGCCGGGTCAGGCAAGAACCCTGTTTGGCGATCACGATCGCTTCGAGCAAACCTATTTCTCTACCTTTAAAGGCATGTACTTCAGCGGTGATGGCGCACGCCGTGACGAAGATGGCTATTACTGGATCACGGGTCGCGTTGACGACGTGCTGAACGTTTCCGGGCACCGTTTAGGGACGGCGGAAATCGAATCAGCGCTCGTTGCACACCCCAAAATTGCCGAAGCCGCCGTTGTCGGTATTCCGCACCATATGAAAGGGCAGGCTATTTACGCCTACATCACGCTGAACCACGGCGAAGAGCCGTCCAGCGAGCTGTATACGGAAGTCCGCAACTGGGTGCGTAAGGAAATCGGTCCGATTGCTACACCGGACATCCTGCACTGGACTGACTCTTTACCAAAAACGCGGTCCGGCAAAATCATGCGTCGTATTTTGCGTAAGATCGCCGCCGGTGACACCAGCAATCTGGGGGATACCTCAACGCTGGCCGATCCTGGCGTCGTCGAAAAACTGCTCGAAGAAAAGCAGGCTATGAGTACCGCCTCTCAATAACCCCCTGACCCACCACTCTCTTCATTCCCGTAAGCCATGATGTGGCTTGCGGGAATGTGGGTGGCGATAAATCAGAGGGTGGCGTGGCAGTAGCACTCAACCCTACAGATTACTGGAGACTTACGATGAATGATGCCATTTATCAACGGATTGAAAGTCACCCCTTATTCAGAGAACTGGTCAACAAGCGACAGCGTTTTGCCGCTTTTCTTTCACTCATCATGCTGGTGCTTTACGTCGGCTTTATTCTGCTGATCGCCTTTGCACCCAGCTGGCTGGGCACGCCGATCGCTCCAGGCTCCAGCATTACCCGCGGCATTCCGATTGGTGTGGGATTGATTGCGATTTCCTTCATTCTGACTGGCGTCTATGTGTATCGCGCTAACGGTGAATTTGATCGTCTGACCAAGCAGTTATTGGATGAGGTAAAGCAATGAAAATACGCTTTATGATGCTGTTCGGGCTTTTGACGCTGCCGGTGCTTGCGTGGGCAGCGGATGCCCTCACAGGAGATGTTCAGCGTCAGCCGCTGAATATTCAGGCCATCGTGATGTTTCTGCTGTTCGTCGGCGGCACGCTGTATATCACCTACTGGGCGTCGAAGAAAACGCGTTCGCGTAGTGATTACTACACAGCAGGCGGCAATATCACCGGCTTCCAGAACGGGCTGGCGATTGCGGGCGACTACATGTCCGCTGCATCCTTCCTCGGGATTTCTGCGCTGGTCTATACCTCCGGCTACGACGGCCTGATTTACTCACTCGGCTTTTTGGTCGGCTGGCCCATTATTCTGTTTCTGATCGCAGAGCGGCTACGTAACCTCGGGCGTTATACCTTTGCTGACGTCGCATCCTACCGTTTGCAACAGCGCCCGATCCGTAGCCTTTCCGCCTGTGGTTCGCTGGTGGTTGTGGCCCTGTACCTCATCGCGCAGATGGTGGGCGCGGGGAAACTCATCGAACTGCTGTTCGGCCTCAACTACCATGTTGCGGTGGTGCTGGTCGGCATTCTGATGGTGATGTACGTGATGTTTGGCGGCATGCTCGCCACCACATGGGTACAGATTATTAAAGCCGTCCTGCTACTATTCGGTGCCACCTTCATGGCCATTATGGTCATGAAATCCGTGGGTTTCAGCTTTGATGCGCTGTTCAAACAGGCGATGGCGGTTCACCCGAAAGGAGCGGCTATCATGAGTCCCGGCGGACTGGTTTCTGATCCGATATCCGCGTTGTCTCTCGGGTTAGGGCTGATGTTCGGTACGGCGGGTCTTCCACACATTCTGATGCGTTTCTTCACCGTCAGCGATGCGAAAGAAGCACGAAAAAGCGTGTTCTACGCCACCGGCTTCATGGGCTATTTCTATTTCCTGACCTTCATCATCGGTTTTGGTGCCATCCTGCTAGTCAGCGCCAATCCTGCGTTTAAAGACGCGACAGGCGCGCTCATCGGTGGAAATAACATGGCGGCGGTGCATCTGGCCGATGCGGTCGGCGGCAACTTCTTCCTCGGTTTTATCTCCGCCGTGGCCTTTGCCACCATTTTGGCCGTCGTCGCCGGTCTGACGCTGGCGGGTGCCTCTGCCGTATCCCACGATCTCTACTCTAACGTGATCAAGAAAGGGAAAGCGACGGAGCGCGATGAGCTAAAAGTCTCGAAAATCACCGTACTGGTGCTAGGTGTGGTGGCGATTTCGCTCGGTATTTTGTTTGAGAACCAGAACATCGCCTTCATGGTCGGGCTGGCCTTCTCTATCGCCGCCAGCTGTAACTTCCCGATCATTATCATCTCTATGTACTGGTCGAAGCTGACCACGCGTGGAGCCATGATTGGCGGTTGGGCGGGACTGTTGACCGCCGTCATTTTGATGATATTGGGACCAACGATCTGGGTGAAAATCCTCGGTCACGCCACGCCAATTTACCCCTACGATTATCCAGCACTCTTCTCCATGCTGGTCGCGTTTATCGGTATCTGGTTCTTCTCTATCACCGACCGCTCCGAGTCCGGTCAGCAAGAGCGCGCGCGCTTCCATGCACAGTTTGTCCGCTCACAAACCGGCGTCGGCGCATCAAAAGGCAGTTCCCACTAATCTTCCCTCTCTCTGGCCCGCAAAATGCGGGCCAGTTCTTCTTTGAAACCCAGCGCTTCACCTTGTTAAAACTGGATTTATTCCTCGCTTAATGTCACCACGTCATACATCACGCTGCCGCCTTTTAATTGCAGCGTGATCGTGTTGTTGCCGTTTTTCAGAAAGCGGGATGACACAGGGATGCGGGCAATGTGATAACGACCACTCTGTAGCGCTCCGCGATAAATGGCTTTGTCGTTTTCGTAAGTCAGCGTCTCCAACGTGCTGCCGTTCACTGTTATCGCCAGCTGTGGCATGGTCGGCTCACTCATGCCGCTGTTGCTCGCTGCCGCCAGTGCGATATTCAGAAAATAGGTTTTTTTCTCAGGTTGCAGGGCAAAACGGATGTCCCATTTTCCCGGTTTGATCTGCGCGTAATACCAGTCGTGCTGATAGTCGCTGCGGCCAATATCAAACGTCAGGTTTGCCGGAACCTCATGCTGCCAGCGGGTGTTGCGTGCCCCATTGCCAAAACGGAATTCACTAGCCTGCCGATTTGCCTGTCCAATAGCCCAAACAACCGATTCGGCTTTCGGTAGGGTTATCACAGGCAGCGATTGCTTATCACCGGAAACGGACAGCGTTTGTTCTGCCAATATTCCAGGCTGCGTACCGCTGTTGGCGTATACCGCCAGATGATAATTGCCCGGGCGAACATAGGGGATTGCAAAATTCCCCTGAGTATCCGTGGTTGCCTGATACGAATAGCCACGGGTTTGCACATCGAACGGTTCATCCAGTGATGACGAAAGCACGACGGTCACCGGCTGCTGGCTGGCAACGCGTCCGCTCACCTGCGTGCGATCGCGCGCATAGCGGGAATCGTTGACCCAGTTATACGGCCAGTTGACGGCTTCCGTCAGCGCCTGACGCTGAGCATCCGCCAATATTTTTTCGGTATCGCCCTGATTGATATACAGCAGCCACGGACCGTAGAATTTTTTCCAGCCCGGCGGGGCTACCATATCCGGCGTGCCAAAGTGCGAGCCCGTCATGTAGTTCAGGATGATCGCATCCTGATGCACCAGCAGATCCTGCTTGAGCGCATCGCCGGAGAAATACTCCCGATTGCCATGAATCAGCCACGCGCCCACACCATTACCGAAAACGCCCCAGAAAGGCGCGGCACGCATGTAACCGGCAAAATCATATTTGGAATAAATGCTGCCATCCGGCAATCGCCAGGTTTCATCCTGCACCTTCGGCGACGCTTCAAGCTGGCTGTAGAGTAGCGGTTTACCTTGACGATCGCCGTTGTAGAGATGATCTAACCGGGCGGGATCGAAGCGATAGACGTTACGCAATTCACTGACTTTAACGTCCTGACTTCCGCTATTCTCGGCCACCACATAGCTATAAAGCCCGCTAACGCCGCGACGCATAATCAGGTGATATTCAAGCCGTAACAGCCCGTCCCGATCGTCGATATAGACCACATGCGCCATATCTCGATCGTTGCGCAGCACCTCTACCCGCTCGGGGACAAAATCTTTGACGCCTTTAGCATGAACATCGTTAATATAGTAATCGAGGTAAGCGCTCCGCATTTTGCTTGGGTCGCGCGCCGCGCCGGACAGGTTAGTGACGATATTTTTGCCTCCCGTCACCATGCTTACCGCGCTGCCATCCTCCCCGAACGCGACTTTTAGTAAGCCATTATCCAGAACGGTATTCAAACCAGAAACGGATAACGACACCGCATTATCCTGCGCGCTATAGCCATAGGGTGCCAGCATGGCCCCCACCAACAACAAGACAGATCGCTTCACAGTCAGCCCTCTTGTGTTCCATTGGTTAGACAGAAATTTTTATCGCATCCGTTCAGGCTACTGCCGCTTCAATATCGAGATACACGGGGCTACCATGGTGCGCGGTATCCCTGCGGGAACCTCATCACCGTGCTTCCCCTAATATCCAACATGGATGTAGCCTAAAATATTCAAAAAATTCCCGTTATTTGAAATATATAGCCGTGATGGGAACAACATAATCGAGAGAGATAAGCGCCCTCCTTCACGCCACTGCCAGAACAAACAAGAATCTGGCAATAGCGGGAAGAAAGTCAGGATCGACATCGCAGAAATCAAAACTGATCAGAATGACAGCTCGCGAATCAGTACGGCAGACACCACTTTCCAGCCGCGAATCAACAGGCTTTGCGCCTCACCGTCCATCACCACCGTGCCGCGCAGCACCTGCGGCTGAGCACGATAGTCGTCAGGCAGACTGAGCAGCACGCGATAAACGGCCTGTTCAGGATGCAGCTTGCGCTGTGCATCGCTCAGCGTGGCAATATCGCCGCCATAAATTGATGCCAATTCCGGCGCGGCGTTCAGATCGCGGGTTGCCGTGCTGGCAATCTCCACAATCGTGAGCGGCAGCGACGAGCGGCTGACATCCTGTAAATAAAACGTCCCCTTTGCGCCCGTGTGGAGCCGCTGCCAGTCTTTTTCCGAGACGAACGCTTCCACTAGCCCGCCGGTTGGCTTGGTGACGACCGCCAGCCATTCGCCCTGCCCCAGCCACTCGCCCGTTTCCAGCGGCGTCGCCATGTCTGCCACCACGCCGTCTATCGGCGCGCGCACCGTCAGTTGTTCAGATTGGCGCTGCAATACCTGTAACTTTTGCAGCGCCGCTTCATGCTCCTGCTTCACCCGCTGGTGATCGCCAGCCGCTTCCTTGTTGAATACCTGAAAGGCGCTTTGCCAGTTCAATGTAGCAATCTGACGTTCCAGCTGTTGCCGTTCATGCGCCAGCGCGTCAGACGACAGCGTAAACAGCGTCTGCCCGGCGTGCACGGGCTGCCCAACCTGTACGTCAATGCGCTGAATCATCGCCGGTACGGGCATATACAGGCTGCTTTGCTGTTCCGCCCGCAGCAGCGCCGGGGCGTACACGCCGCGCTGCCAGGGAATCATCAGCAAGAGCAGAACCACGGCGCTCACAGCCAGCGTTGTCGTCATATTACGGTTCATACGGTAGTCCTTACGGCGTTTACTCCATTCGCGCACTTCATTCACCACCGGCATCACCACGAAGTAGCCGATTTCAATCGCAAAAAGCAGCATCCCCAGCAGTTTGAACGTCATGTGGTAAACCAGAATCGCGATACCGGTAAACAGGAAGAAACGGTATATCCACACTGCAAAGGCATAGCCCACCAGCGTACGCTGTAGCCAGCGCGGAAAGTGCTCCGGTGGCGCATCCCCTAAGCCGAACAGCCACTCGCGCATCTGCCAGCGGCCGATAGCGAAGCCTCGGTTTTGCAGGTTCGGCATCTGCAATCCATCGGAAAGCAGGAAATAGCCGTCGAAGCGCATCAGCGGGCTAAGGTTAATCGCCAGCGTCATGATCCAGGTCGTCGTCGCCAGCATAAACGCAGCGCTGCGTAGCATGCCGTCCGGCAAGAAGCTCCATGCCAACGTCGCCCACGCCGCCAGCACCAGTTCGGTCATCATGCCCGCTGCGCCAATCGCCATCCGCTGCCGACGGCGGGTGAGTTTCCACGAGCCAGACGTATCGGTATACAACACCGGCATCATTACCAGAAAGGCGACGCCCATGGTGGCAACCCGCGCACCAAAGCGCTTACAGGTGTAGGCATGGCCGAATTCATGCAGGATCTTGGTAAAGCACAGCGTCAGCCCCGCCAGCGCTGCGCCTTCCAGCGTGAAGAAGTGCAGAAACGTATGCTTGAACGTTTCCCATTGGCGTCCGGCGAGGAAGAGTCCCAGCACGGCCACCAGCAGCGTCAGTTTAAGAAAAGTCCGGCTGAAAAACGGTTCGACCCACGGTAGGGTCGCGCCCAGAAAGCGATCGGGGTGCCATAAGGGGATACGAAAAAACAGATAGTTCTTCAGCAGTTTGCGCCAGATCGAAACACGTGACTGTTCCACCTGACGAGAAAACTGCGCCAGCGCGTCATCGCCGGAAACGCGCGTCAGGCTATTGGCCTGCAAGAAACGATTGAAGTACTGCACATCGCTGTCATCAAGCGCCAGTGCAGAAGTCTGGTTAATCTCGGCCACGATCTGCGCCGCGTTCCCCATCGACCAGCGCGATAGCATCGCCATTTCTGCCCAGCCGATACGAAAATAGAGACCGCGCAGCGGATCTTCCAGCGTCCAACTGGGCGATCCATCACGGTTAGCCGGTCCGGCGTGCAGGATCAATTCATCGCGCAGCGGGCTAAGTCCAGCGGCTGGCGTCGCGCCTCCGGCCATCATTAGACACCCAGCCAAACGCGCAGGGAGGCCAGCGGTTTACGTAGCAGGTAAACGAACAATACCGTGCGTTTCCCGTACAATTTAGCGGTTCCCTTCAGGCCCACGCGCAGCTGCGGGTCATCCTGCGTAAAGCGAGCTCGTAGCCGATAGGCCATCACATTATCCGGCGTCGGTGCGGCGCGATAGCCAATCTGTTCAAGCCGCGCTTCCTGTGCCGAATTCGGCGCCACATTGAGGAACAGGCGCACGTCCGCACCGTTTTCCAGCGCAATCGCATCCGCCGCAGGCAACTGGATCTCCAGCTCAACATCGTGCGGATCGGCGATCATCATGATGCGTTCCCCCACCGCCACCGAGCGCCCAATCCAGTCGCTGCTATCGTCAAAAATCGCCACGCCGTCACGCGGGGAAGCGAGCTGCATGCGTTCCTGCTGGCGTTGCAGAAAATCCATGTCGCTCTGCGCCTGTTCGCGACGGCTTTGCAGCACGGCCAGACTGGCTTTGCTGTTAGCATCGAACAGCGCCTGCTGCTGCGCCTGACGATACTGAGCATCGGCGGTAGCAAAAGCCTGTCGGGCCGATTCCAAGCGATTTTCCAATTCGCGCACGTCCAGTCGTACCAGCGGCTGATTAGCGCTGACGGTCTGATTAGGGCGAACCAGTATGTCATCCACCACGCCCGCCACGGGCGCGCGCACCATCACAGGACGATGCGCGACGATCTCTGCCGGAGCCAGCACCGACTGGCGAACCGGGATCAACAAGATCAGTACCAGCACCACGATCGCAGCAACGATCAAACGGCGTCTGGCAGGCGGCGTTTTTGACGGGCGACGGCGTACCTTGCACAGGCTCGACCAAGCGTGCGCGTAGGCATCTGCCAGTTTCTCCAGCAGCACGATCTCGGCCGGCAGCCACGCGCTGTCCCGCGCTAGCACCAACACCAGTGGCGTATCGCCCTGCGGTAAACGCAGCGGCAGCCAGAGTAAAAATTCTGGCAGATGCTCCTGCCACAAAATCTGGTCATCGGCAGGCAGCTCGCGGCATTGCAGCGCCTGCGTTTGACGCCCTTCTTCCTGCCACTGGCGGCACAGGCGGCTAAATTCGGTACAAAACGGCGCGTTGTGATCGAGCGAGGCCAGCCCAGAAGCCGCCTGCAAGCGCTGTTTATCGCAGTCCCACAGCAGCGCCTGCCGATACTTCACTAAATTATGCGTCTCGTTGACGATAAAAAACGCCAGCTCATCCAGCGTTTCACGCGCTCTGGCACGGCTTTGCAGCTGCAACAGTTCGGCCAGCAAAGCCAGCCGGGTATCCTGCTCCGTTTGTGCTGCCGTCGTGTTCCGTTCGATCATGGCGATACGCTACCGGCATCAGGCGGTACGATTTGTGCCACGCCGCTCATGCCCGGCAGCAATCCAGCGGTAGACTGGGTAATGCGGCCAAAGACTTTTACCGACTGACTAACCGGATCGATCGCCGAAGAAAGGCGGCTGATTTCCGCCGGATAGCTCAGACCGGTTTCATCCAACACGACCTGAAAGGCGCTACCCTGCTTTAACCACACCAGCCAGCGCGACGGCACGATCATTTCCAGCTCGAACGCGCTGTCATCATAAATCGCTAACAGTTCTTTGCCTTCCGGCACGGATTCCCAACGCTTCACCTTGGTTTCCGTCACACGACCGGAGAATGGCGCTTTAATGACACAACGTTGCAGCATGGCACGATTGACGCCGCTTTCTGCCTGCGCCATCGACACCGACGATCGCGCCTGATCGACATCCGACAGGCTGATCGAATTGAGCTTATCCAGCCGATCGGCAATCGCCAGCTTCTTACGCGCAGCATTCTCTGCGGCGTTTGAGTAGTTCAGTTTTTCACGCAGCACGGTGCAGTCAAACGTCACCAGCGTATCGCCCTGCTTGAAGTGTTCGCCCTCTTTCACCGCAATATCCGTCACTTTCCCCGCAATTTCGCTGGATAACACGGTATAGCGCTGTGCGCTAAGCTGTACACGAATGTCTCCCGTTGTCACAGCCTGCCCCAACAGGGGCAGACCTAACACACTGACCAGCAATAGCGGACGCATTATGCCGAAAGCCATTAACGCGAACCTCCCGCCTGTAGGGATTGCAGGTTATCCCACATGTCCGTGTTCACCACGCGATAAGGCTTACCCGCGCCAGCCGATGATGTCGCAGCAGACGAGGCAATCGGCGTCACAACAGGTGCTACGGATGGAGTGGATGCTGTTTTAGCCGAAGCCGTCGTGGTGGCAGGCGTAGCCGGTGTTGCCAGAGACAGACGTGGTACCGCAACGCCGCCTTTCTCAAGGTTACCCGTGGTGCGGGCAATTGAGCTGCTCAGCGCCGCCAGACTGACATCATTCACGTTATCCGGCAGCACATCCAGCCCGGCAGCCTGATACACCGCACCCAGCGAGTTCTGCACATCGGCAAAGCTGCGGTCACGCGCGCGGGTGGTCAGAATGGTTTCCGTGCTGACGCGCACCTGTTCCATCTGCGTTTCGGCACGATGCTGTACGCTGAGCGTGGTCTGATTAAGAATGCCGCGCTGAATTCTTGCCAGTTCCTGATAGCGACCGAACATCCGCGTGCTCTGCTGGTATTCCTGCCAGGCGACGTTCACCTGTGTCAGCACGGCCATGCGCAGCGCCTGACGACGAACTTCCGCCAAATCTTCATTCGCCTGTCCGGCACGTTTCACCGATGACCACGACAGCACGTTCAGCAGGTTGCCACTGACTTGAACGCCTGCGTTCGCCCACTGGTGATTAACCAGATAGCTGTTGCTGTCACCGTTGATACCGGCAAACAGTGACACGCCCGGCAGCAGTCGCAGCAGCGATTTACGGGTTTCCAGTACGCTATTGCGTGCCAGATAGCTCTCTTCTCGCACTTCCGGGCGTTTAACCATCGAGAAGTTTTCCAAATCGTCGAGCGAGTAGGCCATCTTAGGCGCAACCAGACTGCTTTCGCTCGGCACGACGACATCGTATTTGCTTGACGGCGGCAGGTTCATCAGCGCCGCCAGACGGGATTTCGCCACCACCAGATCGCTGTCGACGATCTCTAACTGACGCACCATCTCCAGCATGTTTTTCTGGAAACGCAGCGCCTCAACCGGTGCCAGCAGACGCTGTTGTTCGGTCTGACGCGCATATTCCAGCGCCTGACGCGCCTGCGTCAGCGCCGTAGTCACTTCTGGCTGCAAACGCTGTGCCGTTGCCGCTTCCCAGTAGGCCGTCCGCACCTGACGGGTAATATCCGCAACTACTCGACGACGACGCTCTTCCGCCGCCAGTGATTTGTTCGCCTGTACTTTGGCGTTGAAATAACTGATACCGAAGTCCAGCACGTTCCAGCTCATCGTCAGATCGGCGGTGCGCATGGTCTGATCCTGACTGGTGGACGCTTCCAGCGACTGCCGTCCAGTGGTGACCGACTGGCTGCTGGAACCGGCCACGTTATCGCGGGTTTGTAACCCAGCGCGCGCGGTCAGTTTCGGTAACAGCATATCCAGATTCTGTACGCCCAACAGGTCATCTTCCATCGCCTGTTCCAGCAGTGCGACCCGCTGTTGCAGGTTATATTTCAGCGCACGGGCAATCGCCTCATCCAGCGTGATCGTGCCACGTACCGGTTCCTGATTGGCGAACATCTGCGTTCTGTCGCTCAGCGCCTGTGCGACCTGCTGTTCGATCGTCACCGGCTCAGGTTTGACGGCACAGCCAGCCAGCCCCAGACAGGCAAGAGCCACCGCGATCCGTAACGCCCGGGAACCCGCGGTACGTGGTGTCGCCTCGTGTTGAACGTTCTGCTGCTGACTGTCGTGTTGCTGGCTATCCCAGAAATGCGCTATGTGCTGATTCACCCGGGTTCTCCCCATCTTCTATTTGTCTGTTCCCTTCATCTTGCAGGCGGTGGTTTGGTTACCACCTGCAAGCGCCCGGGTTAGTGGTTAAGTAATAAAATCTCGTCTCGGTATTCGATCTGCGCTTTACCAGGTTTGCGCTTGGTTACGCGCGCAGGCTGCTCAGTTCACTGAGCGCCGCCAGCAGCGCATCCTGTTCAGGCTGATGCTGGCGCAGTTGTTCGGTAAAGGCGGTTTTCCCCGCTGGCGCTAACCGTTCTGCATTCCGGTTTTCAGCCGGGTCTGCGGCTGTGGGGACAACAGAATGTGCAGGCAGCTGCATCGCGCCACGGTCAGTTGCCATCTCTGCGCCACCACCCTGCCCGGTTTGCAGCGTAATCGGTACAATCCGGCTGGTGCCGTCTGCGGCCTGCGCTTTCAGCGCCAGTTGGATCTGATTAACCTGCACCGCGCTGGCATCGGTAATGCGCACCACGCCGTTGCGGGCATCGAACTGCACCCACGCAGGCAGCGGACGCCCGTTCGCCAGTTGCAGCGTCAGCGTGGCGTTGCCTTCACGCACGTTAAACATGCGCTGCGGCAGGCTAAAGGCGAGCGCGCCGGAGGCATCCGGCTGTAACGCGCCCTGCACGCTGCTGAAAGCCGATTCCAGCGCTGTTGTTTGACCGCGCACGCTCAGGAATAAGTTGGAATCCGCCGGACGCAGCGCGGTGTTATCGCGCATAGACGCTTCAGCGCGCGAAGAGAAGTTGACCTGCTCCAGCGTCGGCATCAGCGATGACATCACCGGATCGAGCACCCAAGGGGCATCCGACTGACGTGCCGTACCGGCATCGCGCTGACGCACAGGTTCGGCAACGATATTGTTCGGTAACGGCTGCGAATCTTGGCGAGACAAATCGGCGACGATCGCGCCCAGCGGCTGTTCGCGTTCTCTTTCGCCTGCATCAACGGGCAGACTCACGCCCTGCTGCACCAGAATTACTGGTGCCGCTGTCGCGGTGTTATCAGGATTGGCTGGCTCTGTCGGTGTGCCGGGATCGACTGGCGTTGAAGCAGCATTGACCGTTAACGCCACATTCAACGCCGTCGCGTTGCCTGCACTGTCCGTGGCGGTAATGGTCAGATTAAATAAACCGGCCGCTGACGGCGTGCCGCTGAACGTCCGTGTTGCACTATCAAAACGCACGCCTTCTGGCAGTTGCGCACCATCAACGGTAAACGTCAGCGCATTATTTTCAGGATCGGTAAATAGCGTACCCGGTAAGGTATAGGACCAGTTGGCACCAGCCTGTGCCGTTGGCGGAGTGAACTGCTCTGCATGACCAACCGGCGGCAGGTTCACCTCTCTCGACAGCGTAACGCCGAGCGCCTGCGCCGCAGAATCGGCTGCACCGTCATTAAGCACCAGCGTCAGCGATGTCGCGCTCCCCGTCAGCGGGGCGCTCGTCGCCCAGCTAATCTGGCGAGCCAGCGCTGTCGCATCTGCGCGGGAAAGGGCAGCCGTGAAGACCACGGTGAGCTTGCCGTCCGCCTGCGCGAAGGTGGCTACCGCTTGCCCGTCTTTGCTAATGACGCCATTCGCTAAGGTGAAACCGTTACCCGCAGTAAAATCGAAGCGATCGCTTATTGAGGCCGTTTCACCGCGCTGTAGCGTGATGGAGGCACCCTGATAATTTCCTACCCCGCCGCTCAGTGCATCCAGTTCTGCATCACTGAGAACGATAGAAGGCGCGACAATCACCGCTGGGCCATCAACGCGATAAACTGGCAGGCGAGAAGCCTCATCCAGCACCGACACGCCGTTGCCAAGCGTAATCAGACCACCGTCAACCGGCAGCAGATGAGTGAAGCCTGTACCCTCGTTTTTCAGCGTATCGAGTTTTGTCAGCGTCTCGCCGTTCAATACATAGCGAGTGAGCGCCCCGTCACTTTGCGTGACGTACAGCACCCGTGCATCCGCAGAAAGAGCGATATCACTCACCGTGCCTTCGGCCGCGACGCGAGCCAGATGCGTGAAGGTTCCCGTAGCGGTATCCAGCGAGAAGGCATCAATGTGCTCTGCGTTGGCGACAAAGATGCTGCGGCCATCGGCGCTGACCGTTATCTGATCCAGCCCTGAGAGCTGCACCGTATTGCCTGTGGCATCGGTAAAGTCGCGGACATGTCCTAACGGCGTCAGTTTGCCGCTGTCGTCGCGCTGATAAACAATCACTGTCGAGGTGTCGTTGGTTGCCGTGGTAACAAACAACAGATTACCGCGGCTGAGGATGCTGGTCGGGGCCCACAGGTAAGGCTCGCTCCACATACTACCGCCCAGCGCCTCAACATAGGTTAATGCACCGGTCGCAGTATCGCGGCTGAAATAGGCTAACTGTCCGCTGTAGCTGTTGATGAGATAAAGGTTTTTCCCGTCATCAGACAGAGCAATCCCGTTGATGTTATAGAGATTACCCTCATCGATATCATAATCACTTTCTATCGTGGCCTTATGGGTCAATTCACCGTTCGCATCCCGGCTAAACCAGACAATCGCATTGCCATCGGCACGCAGCGCATACACGCTGTTACCCTCGGCGGAAACCTGTAGTTGGCTTATTCCTGTCACGCCCTCTGCGGCGGCGAAGGTGCGCACATAGGTTAATTCGCCGCTGTTCGCATCACGCTGGAATAAGGCAATCGCGCCTTTATCATCGCTGACATACAGCGCCAACCCATCTGTCGTGCGGGCGGCAGCCGTTAGCGTGCCCAGACCGCTAACGGCGGTGTAGGTATTCACCAGACGCAGTTCATCGGCAGAGAGCACGGGATCGTTCACCACAACCGGCGTGTCGTTGATAGCCGTAATCGCCACTGACAACGTCATAACCTGAGAGTCCAGATAGCGGTCGGACAGCGTCACCGTCACCGCAACCTGCGCGACTGGCGTACGGCTGTCGCTGGCGTAGGTAATCTGGCGCAGCGTATTCTGCACATCTTCCGTGGTCGGGATCGTGCCTGCATTTGCGTTAAAGCGAATCGTCAGTACGCCATCCTGGTTACTGACCTGACCAATAGTGACGCCGTCTTTCTGAAGCGTATTGCCCGATAACGTTAGACCGTTATCAGCACTTTTTTCAGCACTGAAGCCCAGCTTATCCAGTGACGTTTTACCGTCACCCAGCGTAATTTTCAGCGTCGCACCGTCGTAGTTGCCGTTACCACCGTTGAGTTTATCCATCTGTGCATCAGACACCGTCGCATCCGGTGCCAAGACGATAGGATCGGTACGTTCGGTATATGCTGGTGTCGTCCCCGGAATCGTAATGACCGGCGCAGTATTGGCTTCTGCCGCAGGCACCAGCGTCAGCGTAATCGTCTGATTCAGTTTAGTTTCCGGTGCGGTGCCGTTATAGCTATTTTCCTTGATCATCAGGGTGACATGGCGTTCCCCGCTGGGGGCGTTGCCCAGATAGTTGTAGCCGATGCTGTCAATAATCTCGGCGGTTCCACTCGCGTCTCTCCCGACATACAGGAGGACCGTCGCTTTACCGTCCTTCACATCAACAGAATATTGCAAGCCGCTGGCGGTGCGTGGAACACCATTGGATTTTTCGAGCACAATCGTGCTGCCATCCACGCTAATCGTTTCGTTAGGCCCTGAGACATCAAACGTTAACACGACCTGCCAGAGGGTTTGTCCGCTCTCAATGGTGTCAATTTGGGTATCTTTAAACAGCTTAACGAATTCACCGTTGCCCGGAACCTGTGGGTTGAGCACCGTTGTATTCAATATCGCCGGATCGTTCACGCCAACGAGATTGACGGTGATATCCATGTTAGCGGTGTTATTGTCACCGTCATTAATACTGAAAGTGAAGGTCGGCGACGATCCTGCTTGTTCAGGATCCTGACTGGTGTTCTGGTAGGTAATCTGGCGCAGCACATTCTGCGCATCGGTTTTGGTTACCGCTGCGATAAATTTAATCGTCAGCGCCCCATCCACTTGCTTAAAGGTCGCGATCGCGACGCCACCTTTCAGGATAGTGTTGCCATCAAGCGTTAAACCGTTTTCGGCCTTAAAACCAAAGGTATCTTCCGGTAGCCCACCATTTTCCCGACCAACGGTGATACTGGCACCGCGATAATCACCCACACCGTTATTTAACGCATCGAGCTGCGGATCGGACAGACGACCAGACGGCAGTAGCACTGTGGCATCGTTACCTTCGGTATAGCTTGCACCGGCGATGCCGACATTCAGAACATGGACCTTATCGCCACCAATCAGGTAGAGCTGCTTGCCATCAGCACTCAGTTCCACCTTTTGCAGATCGGAGAAAGAAATGCCAATCGGGCTATCCCAACCACCGCTAAGGGTGTCTTTCAGCGTCAGGCTGCCATCGTCCGCGCGGGAGAATACAGAAATGTTCTTCCCGATCACGAACAGGGCTGTGCCATCGGCAGAAACGACCAGATCGGTCGCTAACGCCTCGCCGGAATCGCCACCGTCATCGGTGATTGCCGTTGTTTCTGAAAGCGTCAGCGCCCCATCAGCTCCCACCGTGATGGTATTCAGCGTGTGATTTTCCCCATCGGAATTAATCGCATATAGGGTTTTACCGTCAGGAGAAAGAGCCAGCGAACGGATGTAGTACAGGTTGTCACCTTCAGCACGAATCTGGGAAAGCTGGCTCAGTTTGCCTTCCACATCGATGCTGAACGCGGTGACTCCGACCGCATCCCCAGCGCCGGCAACAAACAAATAACGCCCGGTTGGATCCAGCACAAGACGACTCGCACCGATCAGATTATCGGCCTGAGAAACCACCGCTAGCGTACCGTCCGCCCCGCGCTTAAACACCAGCACGCTGCGGCCGTCAGTATCGCTGTTGGACTGAGCAGCCGTTATATAGAGGTAATCGCCTTGCGAAACAATATGGGAGCGCACGTCCAGCGAATGATCGCCCAGCAACGTTTGATCAAGGATACCGGCTTGCGTCAGTTCACCGTCGCTGCCAACGCTGAAGATCGTGACTGCATTGCCTTCGCTACCCACCACATACAGGTACTGTCCATCAGAAGACAGAATCACATCTGATGCACCGGCCAATCCGGCATTATCCACAACGTTATCGGTTTGCTCTGTCTCATTGTTGTAGACGGAGCGGTAGTTGAAGAAGGTTTGCGACAGGGTGAATTTCCCTTCCGCATTGCGCACAAAGACGCTCAGTACCGCTGACCCACTATCAGGTGAGCTCACGACATAGAGCGTTTTGCCATCCGCGGACAGTTGGCTGTCTTTTACGCCTGTCAGCACATCAACATAATTATTGGAGTCATAGCCATCAAGGGCATAGTCATTCTGAAGAGAGCTGGACTCACCGCCGAGCGCCGGCATTTGTGCAGGATCGGAGGCAATAGTCAGCGTAATCGTCTGCTCCGCCTGTTCACCCGATACATCGGTCGCCACGACGGTAATAGAGAAGCTTCCCGCACCATTGAGCGCTGGCGTACCGGAAATCGTGCGTGTGTCTGAATCGAAGGTTAGCCCAGCAGGAAGGCCGCTGACCTGCCACGTCAGCGCGCCATTTTTAGGATCGAGGAATAGGTTTTCTGGCAGATCTTCGGTATACGATTGCCCTGCCGTCGCAGACGGCGGGGTGTACTCATCGTTATCCACCACAGGCGGCTTATTCGGCACCAGCGTCAACATCAGGCTCGTATCCTTAGAACCATCGCTAAAGGTGACTTTCAGCGGGATAGAGGAGCCTGCCGTATCGCCGCCGTTGCGATAAGTCACCTGATGCAGAACCTGATTGGCGACCGTTTTAGTCACGCTGTCGGTAAAGACAATCTTCGCCGTGCCTTCGCTCACGCTAAAAGTGGCGATTGTCGCGCCCTGATACTGAATGTCGCTACCGGACAGCGTCAGGCCGCCTCCGCTCTGGAAAGCAAAATGGTCATTTGCCGATGCGTCGCCATTACGACTAATCGCGATCGTCGCGCCATTGTAGTCATCGGCAGCATCCAGTTCTCGGTCTGACAGCGTGACGCTCGTGGTAAACGGCATCTCCGCCGTGTGACTATAAGATGCATGTGCGGCCGCAGTGAGCACGTTCAGCCCGGCGAAGAACGTACTGACCCCGGCATAAATATTCTTGCCATCTGCACTGACGGCGAGATGGTTGATGGTGTTAACCGAGAGTTCAACGCTATTGCGGTACGTTAACGCGCCGGAATCGCTATCGCGACTAAATACCAGTAGTGACTTACTGCCGAACGCTGCGACATACAGTGCCGATCCATCCTCAGAAATCACCATTTCACGTAACGACAGCGCATTCGCAGGGATATGGCCTGCATTATACAAATCCAATGTCCCAGCGTAGGTCAATTCACCTGAATCCCTATCACGACTGAAAATCGACACGGTGCCCTGTGAGTTTGACGATACGTACACAAAGCGGTTATCCGGTGAGATAACGATATCCTGCAATCCATTGAGGTAACGATCGTCTTTCGGAATCTCCGCGCTGTTCGCATCAGCCGCTATGGTGCTTTTATTGATCGTGGTGACGTAATCCAGGGTACCCGATTCAGCATCGCGCGACAGTACGGTAATGCTGTTGTTCCCCAGATTGGAGATATAAGCCGATGTGCCATCGCTGGACAGCACGATGCCACTTGGGCTTTTCAGTGGGATCGTGTCGCTGCCAACCAGTGAACCGACAAACGTCAGCGCACCGGAGGTGGTATCGCGCGAGAAGAAAACGACAGCGTTTTTAGTGGTTGCGCCATCGACTGGCGTCACGCCGTTAATGGCATACAGCGAGGTGCCATCGTCGGACAGCACGATCTCAGAAATCGCCGCATCCAGACCACTGACGCCATTCACGTCCTGCGTGGCAACAATCCCGACATAGCTCAGTTGGCCTGTCGTGGTATCGCGGCTAAACTGCACCAGCGAGTAGGCGCTTCCGCTTCCTCCCGCCACATACACGCTGGAGCCATCGTTCGACTGCACCAGCGTGGTGATAGTGTTCAGACCGTTAACTTCAATCGCAGAGGTGGACGGATCGTCCTGTTCGCCCTGCGTGAAACTTTGTAGCAGCGTTAATTCGCCGGTTTCCGTTTCACGCGCGTAAACACGCAGATAGGTCTTGCCGCTGTTATTGTTCTCTTCGCTGCCAGTGACCAACAGAGTTTTACCATCCTGAGAGACACTGATCGCCGAAACGCGCTCGTTGTAGCCGCTTAGCGTACCCGCGTTGTAAAACAGCGTGGCGTCAGGGGAATAGGTCGCCTCGATCGTCGGCAGTTCATTGAAGGCCAGATTAACGCTACCCGATACCGTCAGCGTCGCGGTATCACTTCCGCCATTGGCGGTACCGCCGTTATCCTGCAACTCGGTTAGCGTAATAGTACGCAAGCCGCTGGCGCTGGTGCTCTCTTTACCAGCCGAATAGCTCAGACCGTCGACCAGCGTCATCATCGCCATGCTGCTGATGCCCTGAACGCTGCTCAGCACCAGTGAAGACTCACCGCTCAGGGCGTTATAGGTGTAGGTATACTGGTAACCGCTAGCCGTGGTGCCAGCGCTATCCTTACTCAGATCGATGATCGTACCATCCACCGTCAGGTATTCCTGATGCGGACTATTAAGGCCATCAATCCCGATCGACAATTTTGTCAGCGCCTGTCCGGCTTCTCCGGTGTTAATCGCGGTATTTTTGAACAACGTAACGGAAGCACCGCGCGTATCCAGCGTCAGGTTACTTCCGCCCTGACTGACCAACGCTGGCGCACTGTTAGCGGTCAGCAATAGCGCGACAGTCGTCACCGTGCTGTTCAGCTCGCCATCGTTCGCCGTCACCGCGAGCACGACGGTTTCGGCCGCACTCTGGCTGCCGACGTTGCGATAGGTAATCTGCTTCAGGACGTTATTAGCCGTTTCTTTCGTCACATCAGCGGTAAACGTCACGCTGAGCACGCCCTGATTCTGCGTGAACGTCCCAATCTCTGTGCCTGATTGTAGAACTTTGCCATCTTGCAGCGTCAGGTTGTTGCCTGCACTTAGGCCAAATCTATCGTCTGCGGAAGGCGCTTCACGACCGATAGTCACCACAGCGCCGTTATAGTTGCCGGCACCGCCGTTTAACACATCCAGATTGCTATCAGAAAGTGCGATATGATCGGCAAACGGTAAGTCGCTGCCGTAGAGATAAGTGCGTAATGCGCTAAAGCGCTGAATGCTCTCACCGGCAATCAGAAGTGATTGTCCATCGGGCGAAAACACCATGCCGCGCGTATCGCCAATATTCTTAATCTGGCCACTTTCTGTCAGCGCCCCCGTCGATGCGTTGACGCTATAAATCTGCAACTCGCCTTCGCTGCTCAGCGCATAAAGCTGGCTGCCGTTGGCGTTAAAATAGAGCGCGTTGACACCTTCCAGCGTTTTCGTGTCCGTGTGAACCAACGTTTTCCCATCAGTTCCGTCACGCAGTTGATAGACGCTGATTTCGCCGCTGTCAGGATCGGCAATGTAGATGAACTGCTGATCCTTCGAGATCGCCAGTTGATACTCTACCGCCCCATAACCTTCCCCAGACGTTTCCAGAGTGGCAACAGACGTTAATGTTCCGTCCTCGCCCCGTTGGAAAACCGACAGCGTATGCTTCGCCCCCATTCCGATAGTGACAACATAGTTACCGCTGCTCGCGACAATACCGCTGCGTTCGATCCCGCTGTCACTCACGCGCTGAAGAAGCGTCAGACCACCCGTCGTCGCATCGCGAGTAAAAGTGACCATACCATTCCACTGCGTGGCGATATAAACCTGGGTACCATCACCGGAGACGGCCAGTCCGGTAATATTGCCGTTTTGCGAAGAGATGGCTTGGGTATACACCGGCTGTTCGTCGCTGCCGCTGAGTCGAACCACCTGCCCGTTTTCGTCAAGGCTAAGCGCGACAATATCGCTACTGCCGGTAATGGCATATAGCGAACGGTTGTCCGCACTCAGTGCGACCTCTTTCACATCCTTGAGCGCACTGATGCCGCTCAGCGTTTGGCTCAACGTCAGTTTGCCATGTTCGCCTACGGTAAAGACCCCCAGCGTGCCATCACTTCCGATGGCGTAGGCATAATCGCCAGTACTGGAATAGCGCACGTCCTGTGGTGATTCCATACCCGGTACAATAATGAGTTCAGCCAGTTCAGGTGCATCCGATGCAGATACCACGGGTGCTACATTGATCTTGCTGTCGATAGTGACAGTAGCGTGAATATTCAGATCGGCAGTATCGGTATCATCGCCGCCCTCATCACTCAGGCTTTTCAGCGTCACCACCACGTCACCACCTGCCACGGTTTTATCCAGCGGCTGGTAGGCGATACTGTCAATCATCGCCCTTGTATCCGCGAGGTCATTGGTGAAACCGTCGATATTAACGGTCACCGTCGTGGTTTCGCCGCTCACTGCCACGCGGTATGAAAAGCCATCCCCTTCCGCGCGCGTCGTCCCACTCCCTGATTCCAGCGTAATACTTTTACCGTCGATGACTAGTGCCTGATTCGCGCCCGTACGGTTGACGGTAATCACCAGATCTTTCAGTTCCTGCCCGTCATTACCTGCCGATACGCGAACGTCGCTGAACAGATCGACCGGTTGGAAGCTGTCGCTGCTGTCGGTGATGGTGACCGTCGCCTTAACGGGCGTGGCATCAACGCCGGGCGCGGTATCCGTTGCCGCGACGTGCGCAGCCACATCTACCGCAGTGACCACGGCAGCGGCGTCAAACATCATGCGCGGTTCCAATACCCACGCCTGACGCGGCGTGCGCGTTAAGCCTGAACCAGATTTTGAGCGGGAAAAAGTCATCGTGTCATGTCCTGTAATGAAAGGGGCAAATCGCGTCATTCCTGGCTACCTTCAGCGGTCATTCAACCAGCCGAACATAGCCGCCCTCGGTTTCGATCTGGCCGGCAATACGATCCAGACGTCGGATCAATTGATCTTCAACGCCCTCAGCACCGAAGCCTGCACCATCGATAAAACTCATGCGTTTCTCACCCTCGGTGCAGACCAGCAGGCCTGGCGTCGCTTCGGCATCAAACAGGTTGCGGCCAAAATCCTCTGGGTCGCCGGGGCGAATGCCGACAAAATAGAATTTGATGTTGCGCGCGCGGAAGCTGGAACACAGATCGCGGAAGCGCTGCGCGGCAAAGGTACGGGCGGGATCCGTACCGGTTTGACCACTGAATGCATTGCGGTTGAAGTTATAGCTGTCGGTGTCGAACCAGTTACCAATCGTATTAGCCATCATCACGATCACCTTTTGCCCGTCACCGTTGCCGTCCAGATTGAAATCCAGCGGCAGCGTGGCATCGCCCCAACCGTCTGAACCACGCATAGTGGGTGACAGTGCCGCGCCAGCCCATGACATCGCGATGGCGTAGTTCGTATTGAAACGGGCGGAAAACTGTTCGATGCGCTGATTCAGCCGGCTTTCTTCATTGGTCAGCGGCATCAGTGCGGCATTGGGGCACCCTTTGTCCGCCACGATCCAGCGCGTATCCACCGCATCGTTATCGTCAAAATCGGGGTTCGGGCCGCGCCAGGAGATCGGCGGTGCGCCGGGGCTGCCGTTTTGCGGCAAATCGTGGCGGTAATAGACCTCGAATTGGCCAACGGGGGGTTCATCCCAGAAGAAATTTTCTTCTCGTCCCAGTCCGCGGTACATGCACAGCAGGTTGGCACGACGATCCGGGAAACGGCGGTCGGCGATACTACTCACCACGCCGCTGGCAAACAGCGAACGCAACTCCGGCGGGTTCAGCGCACCCGGTGCAGACCAGCGCCGAATGCGGTTGGCGTCTTCCGCATCGTACACATTCACCGACTGGCTGTACGGCACCAGCGATAGCCACAGGTTTTCACGTTTGCCGTCTGCGCTACTCAGCATGCGCTCGACGAAGCTACGGCTAACGCTTTTGAGCGAACGGATATCCCCTTCGCTCATATCCCCCGTCACTGGCATGACAAAGGCAATTTCGGTCGGACGATTGATAACTTCGGCGGTCGAGTACACTTCCTGCTTCCTCGCCCCGAGGTTCAGCAAACTGGGCTTGGTTTCGAAGGCGACGGTGACGGTATAGGTTTTACGCGTCTCGCTGTTGCGTCCTTCCGTGACGGCCACATCGCCCACCACCAGCTTTTCACTCAGGGCATTGTTCATCCCCAGATTATTTTTGACGTAGTCATACGCCAGCTTATTGGTCTCTTCCTGGCTGTATTCTTCGCCATTAATGGTCGCCTGATGCGCGACAGCCAACGCGGCGGCATCCGTCGCGCGTTTGATCTGCGTTGCATCACCGGTTGCCGTGGAGGTATCCACGATAAAAGCCGCTGTCACCAATAACGCCATCGCACCCAGTGCATAGAATCCGGTGCCCGCGCCTTTTTCCTGCTGAATAAAGGCAGACAAGCGTTCACGCCAGAACAGAGTAATTCCGGTAGCATCTTTTTTTACTTTTCTGTTCTGTAAGGTTTTTTTCATTCCTTCCTATCCTGTATTCCTGGATTCAGCGCGTACTTAACCCGCCCATAAAACGGGAAAATAAAAACGACATTGCTCACATGCCTATCGGTTTTTAATAGTTTCATTATTCCGGTAACGAGAAGCTCGCTGCCGTTTGCGGTCTATTGCCGCTTCTGTGTCTGGTATAAAACCCGTAACTATTGATCTTCTTCTTCCAGACCTGCCTCTTTTCTGAGTACCTCATCCAGTTCAACCACGTCGACAGCGACCCGGTTGACCGACGACGCATGTAGCAGGCCGCCCAACGACAGGCCGCCCAGCAGGCTCACATCTTTCCCCTGACGGCAGATCTCGACCACGATCATGGAGATATTCTTGCTGCCCTCTTCACGGTCTCTTTCCGGCAGTTCAGGAAGGTACTCCTCGCCCGGCAGGGTTTCACTTTCTTCGCACAGCGCCTCTGCCGTGCCTCTGCTCAACTGCCAGTGCAGCTCACCGGTCTGGCGCACGTTGCTGATTAACAGTTGGTAATTTCCTACACCTTCCGTTGGCAACATCGTATCGAGCAGCCCCTGTAGCCCACTCTCATCCAGCTTCTGCTGCATCGCTAATACTGACGCGATGGCACCTGCACGCTGTTCCATGCGTGTACGCTCAAGCCCGACGGTGTAGATATCCGCGCACAGCGATCCAATCGCCAACACAATCGGGAACGCTAACGCCGTTTCTACCGCAGTAGAAGCACGGCGAGAAAACCAGAAACGGCGTATCCCGCTCAGTAAACGACTGGCTTTCAGTAAACGACTGGTTTTCAATAAACGATCAGTCATTGCGCAGTTCCGTCCCAAACACATGTTTGTACTGATAGCGGAAGGTGTCGCCCAGCGTTAACACTTCCGGCAGCGGCGTAATAAACGCCTTTTTAATCTGCACCGTCACGGACCACACCGGCAGCGTCGTCGTTTCCTCGCCATTGGGGTTTTCCTGACTGCCATTGCCGTTCGTCAGCCCACCAAGCTGGCTCAGATTGTCGAAGTGCAATACGCTGACGGTTAAATCGTCTTCCTTGAGATAGCCGTATCCCGCTTCAACCATGCGCGCCTTTAGACGGGTTCCCATCTGCTCCGCGCTGTCCGATGCGAGATTATCGAGGCGGAAAGCCTGCACGGCTTTATCCAGCGCGGCACTACCGGCAGCAATCACCAGCCCGATACGCGCCAGTTCAAACAGCATCATCACCCCGACCAGCACCACCGGCACCAGAAACGCCACTTCCGTCGCGATCACGCCGCGCGTGCTGCGCCAGTGGCGTTCATGGCGCGGCACGATGCATTGCACTACGCTTTCATCACGCCACGGGCCGAGATGACGAAGCCACGCCATTACTCAGGCGTACTCAATTGCAGGCGTTGACGGCTGGATAACAGCAGCGCTTCACCACGAGATTTATCCTGCTGCATCTGCTGTAAACGCTGATTCAGCTCGTCAATCAGGCCATCAATACGCTGCGGCTGTGCAATGGTTGCCAGCGCAGCACGCGCATCATCGTCTCTGCCAGTCGAGAGATAGGCCAGTGCCAGATTCAGCCTGCCTGTCGCGTTGCTGTCATCCACCGAACGCAGCAGAGAAATCGCTTTGTCCGTATTACCGCTTGCCAGCCATGAGAGCGCCAGATTATTGAGTGCCGCGACATCCGCCGGGTTTATCTGCAACGCTTTTTCAAACAGCTGACGCGCTTCGGCGTGTTTGCCAGAGGCATCCATCACCACACCCATGCCATTGAGTGCGCCAGCGTCGTTCGGTTGTGCTTTCAGCGCACAGGTAAAGTCGGTTTGCGCCATCGCATTACGTCCTAATGCCAGCTGCGCACGGCCCATTCCCAGACACACCGCCAGCGCTTCTTCCGGCGTCATTTTGTTGGTATCGCCGCCCAATGCCTGGCGTGCTCGTCCGTACAGCTCCAGCGTTTGCTGCGGTGGACGTGCCAGAGCCGCCACGCTGGCATACTCCAGCATCTCTGCCCCTTTCAGCGCATCACGGCTGTCGAGACGCGCATATACTTCCGTCGCCGCTTCAACACGCCCTTGATCGCGCAGCAGACGCGCCAAACGCAGGCCTTCATCTTTGCTGCCTTTAATCGCCATCGAGCTGCTGCATCCCGCCAGCACGGTACTGACTATCAGCAGTGCCAGCATGGGCGCGCCGCGCTTAAGTTTTGCTACCAGATCGACCATCTTCGATAACTCCATCGGTTGTAACCTTGGTGATTTCCGGTTCATACCGGGAATCGATGTTTGTAAAATCATTACCTTTAAAATCAGTGCTTTTAAAACCAATACATTAAAAATAAAACGTTACTGCGCCAGCAGGCGGATCACTCGCACCAGTGCAGGCGATGCCATAATGGCGATAATCGGTGGCAGGATCAGCGCCATCAGGGGCACGCTCAGCTGCGCAGGCAATTTACCCGCCTTCTCTTCCAGCCCCAGAATCAGCGTCTTGCGGCTTTCATCCGCAATCGTGCGCAGCGCCTGAGACAGCGGCGTACCGTAGCGCTCCGCCTGAATCAGCGTCGCCACCATGCTTTCGATCTCGCTAACGCGGGTACGCTCTGCCAGATGCTTCATCGCCAGCGTACGATCCGACAGGATCTGTAATTCAGCGGCGGTATAGTGCAGTTCATCCGCCATTTCCGGTGAAGATAGCCCCAGCTCTTTCGATACCACCTGCAACACGCGTCCGATAGGCAGACCGGCTTCGGCGCAGACCACCATCAGATCCAGCGCATCCGGCACCGCTCGCGCCAGCTTTTCACCCCGACTTGCCGCACGCCACTTCAGCCACCATTCCGGCACCATCGAACCGACAAAGAAGCCGATCAGCCCCGCCGCTACGCCCGTCAGGCCCGCGCGGTCAGCAGGTGGCAACCATCCCCACACCAGCGCGATAGCGAACAGCGCCCCAGCGGCAAATTTTCCCATTACCAGCCAGCCCACCGCTTCGCTGCGGCGGATCCCAGCCAGATCCAGCAGGCGGCGCAGATTGCGGCGATCGCGATCCGATCCCGACAGACGCTCGCCCTGCGCGGCAACGGGCTGCAAGACTTTGTCTAACCAGGGAGATAATGCAGTTCCCTGTCCTCTCAGGATGTTTTCCTGAGAGCTCGCCTCTGTCGAAGTGACGGGCAGATGCCCGCGCATGCGGATTTCCAGCTGTTTGTATTGCTGGATTTTATGTTGTGTACGGGCCAGATAAATTCCAGCCACCATCAGCACAAGCGCCAACAGTAATAAGGGATCGTCAAAAACAGTCATGAGTAGCTCTCCCTTTACCCTATCCGTTTAACCATAACGTGCGTGATCAACATGCCAACCGAGACGCTGCACAAGGCGTAAATCAGTACCGTCGTTCCTACCGGATCGGAGAATAAGAAACTGAAATCCTCCGGTGACTTCATGTACAGATAGGCCAGACAGCCGGGGAACAGTGCGGCGACAATCTTGGCGGACGCTCGCGCTTCCGACGTTTTGGATTGCACTTTCAGCTGCAACTCCCGACGTTCACGCAGCGTAGCGGACAGACGCTCCAGCGTTTCCCCCAGTCGCCCACCCGCTTCCTGATTGATGATCAAAATCACCACGAAGAAACGGTATTCGGACATCGGCACCCGTGTAGCCGAGGCCTGGATCACCTGACGCAGCGGAATCCCCAGCCGCAGCCAGTGATCGATCGTCTTGAATTCATTCGCCAGCGGCCCGGTCAGGTGCTCCGCGACAATTGAGAAGGTATTCGCCACCGGCACGCCGGCACGGCAGCTGCGGGTAATGGCATCAATGGCTTCCGGCAGGCTCTCGCGCAGCGCTTTCAGGTGTTTTTGCAGCGTCGAGCGGAATAGCAGCATGCCGATACTGATAAACAGCACCAGCGTAAATATCAGCCCCCTCGTGAGCGGCAGCAGGGTGCGTTGTCCCAGAATCATGCCGAGAATCAGGCTCACCACTGCCAGCGAAAGGGAACGCTGAAGCAGGTTCTTTTTCCAGCCGATGAACGTCATCTGCGCCCAGAGGATCGCCAGCCAGCGCCCAATCACCGGGACACCCATCAGCGGCGTTCTGATCTCGTCGCGCAGAATGGAATCAGACGCCACGGCGGCAGCCGACGGACTGACCTCATCCAAAATCTGCTGCCAGCGTTGTTCGCGCTGCATGCGCTGCTGCCGTGACTTTTTCCAGGCGTTGATCGCCAGAAACAGCATCAGCACGCTGCCAAATACCAGCAGCGTGATCAGATTCAGGCGTAAATCACTCATCGGCGTCTCCTCAGTCCGTCATTGCGCATCAAACAAATGCGCTTTATCGCTGTAGAACTGCGGGCGCTGAATGTGCTGAACATATTCACCGGTCAACAGACCCTGTCCATCCATCCCCTGAATGTTGAAGCTGAACAGATCCTGAAGCTGGATCACTTCGTTCTCCATGCCACACACTTCGGTGATGGAAACCACACGGCGCATACCGTCACGCATACGTTCGATCTGCACGATCAGGTGAACCGCGCTGGCGATCTGACGGCGGATCGCCATCAGCGGCAGCTGCATATTCGCCATCATCACCATGTTTTCCAGACGCTGTATCGCATCGCGCGAGGTATTGGCGTGCACCGTACACAGCGAGCCGTCGTGACCGGTGTTCATCGCCTGCAACATGTCAAAGCTCTCACCGCCGCGCACCTCACCCAGAATGATGCGGTCGGGGCGCATACGCAGGGCGTTACGCATCAGATCGCGCTGGTCGACGCGGCCAGTGCCTTCGGCGCTGACAGGGCGGGTTTCCAGCCTCACCACGTGTTCTTGCTGCAATTGCAGTTCAGCGGCATCTTCAATGGTGATGATGCGATCGGTGATGCCGATTTTCTGCGACAGCGCATTCAATAAGGTGGTTTTACCCGCCCCCGTTCCGCCGGAGACGATCACGTTAACGCGCGCCTGCATCGCTTTGTTCAGGACATCCGCCATCGCGTAGGACATGCAGCGGCGCTCTGCCAGCATTTCCAACGACAGGTTGCGGCGCATAAACTTACGGATCGAGATCGTGGTGCCGTCGATCGCCAGCGGATAGGTGATGACGTTGACGCGGCTACCGTCCGGCAGACGCGCATCCACCATCGGGCTGGCTTCGTCGATACGACGACCCACCGCGGCGGCAATACGCTGCGCGGTGTTAAACACATGCTCTTCATCAATGAAGGTAATCGGCGACAGTTCCAGCTTGCCAAAGCGCTCGACAAACACCTGACCAGCACCGTTGACCAAAATATCGTTGACCGTGTCATCCGACAGTAGCGGCTGGATCGGCCCGATCCCGGTCATTTCATCCAGCATTTCAGCGGCGATAGATTCTTCTTCCTGCCGGGAAAGCTGCAAGCGCTGCTCATCACAGATGCGGCGGATCACCGTTTCGATCTGCACTAACAGCTTGTCACGCCCCATCATCGCCGCTTTACCCGCGTCGATCTGATCGTAGAGCTGTGCGCGGATAATCCGACGCTGGCTGTTTCGGTTGTCCGTCTGGCGGGCTGCCGGTGCAGATCCAGAAGACGTGTTCGCCGCAGGCTGTGTGCGGTTCTCCGCAGCCGGGCGCGTTTTCAGTTCTGCCACATTGGCAGCAGGCGCAGGCTGAGGCGTACTTTTTCCTGCTTCATTTTTTTGCAGGTTATTCTTGCGAATCAACATAATCCTTAACCCCAAAAAACAGTCCGTAACCCTTTGAAAAACGGTGCACGCTGAACATCATCACGCGCGTTTTAACCAACGTGAGAACCAGCGTTTTTCCGCCGGTCTGGCGCGCACGCCGCAGGCCAGATCGACCAGTTGGCGTAATCCCTGCTGGAAAGCAGGTGCCACAGCCAGATTCAGTGCACCGAGCGTCAGGCTCTGCGACAGCGCGTGGCCCGCATTCGGCAGCACGACATCAATCTTCCGGCCGGTAAATTGTTCAAACTGATCGCGGCTTAACGGCGCGGTCGTAGCAAAACGGCTCTGGTTATGCACCAGCAACAGGCGTTGTCCTTCGCTTTCATCGCCGATCTCATTCAGCACGCGCCGCACATTGCGCGCATCCTGAAGCGTCAACTCCGTCACGATGATGCGCAGATCCGCGTAGGTCAGCACGTCGAGCGCACCAGTCGGATAGCTGCTGGGCAGATCCCAAATCACCTGATTGAACATGCGGCACAGCGCACCACCGAGATTCAGCACGTTATCCACGTCAACCGGAGCCAATTCCCCCAGTTCCGGCTTCTGTGCCAGCAGGTGCAGACGGGTATCCACGCGCAGCATGGCGCGTTGCAGCAGTCGGGTATCCAGTTCCTGCGTACCCAGCACCGCCGCCAGACCCGCGTCATCGGTTTGTCCCTGCAATAGCAGTTGGTCACCGTTACGACGGTCAAAATCCACCAGTGCCACAGGCAAATGACGCTCGCCGGACAGCAGGCGACTCAGCCCCATCGCCACGGTACTTGCCCCACTTCCGCCGCTGGCGCTGACGACCGCAATCGTCCTGCCCATGCGGGCATATTCCGGCCCGGCCTGTTGGCCTTCACACTTCGCCAGCGTTGCCGCCAGCAGATCCAGCGTGAACGGCTTCACCAGATAGTCCACCACGCCCGCCTGGAGCAGTGCGCGGTACAAGCCGACATCCTGTTCTTTGCCCGTCGCAATCACCTGGCTGGTAGGGCCGCAGACGCTCAGCAGCTCTTCGAGTGCCGGAAGTGGCCAGTGCGCCCCTTCCAGATCCACCAGTAAAATGCGCGGCGGGACATTCAGCTCACACCATTGACGAGCCGCAGCGATACCGCCGGACATCACCGGTACATCCGGCTGTTTCAGGCGGGTGAAGAGATCGCTGATATCGGCCACGTCGCGTACATCATTGGCGAACGCCACCAGCGGCAGCGCCAGTTCTTCACCATCGTTAGGGGTAATTTCACTCATGGAATGTCACGCCCTTAATCTTCTTCAAAGTTAATGTCGATGAGCTCTTTCACTTCATCTTTGTGATAGCGTTCGATGCTATTGACCGCCGCCACACCATCCGCGCTATCCAGCGCTTTCGCCTGAATCAGATCGCGTGGTTCGGCGACCATCATCGCCAGATTGTTTTGCGTGGCGCAGCCGAGAGAACCAATTGCCTCATAAGGCTTCACCATCAGCTGATTGGGGTCATTGATCGTGCAGCGGGTGGTTTTGACCACCAGCGCCTCGGAGATCACCTCCAGATCGCCATTCTGTCCACTCGCCGTAGAACGGCGCATCTGCTTCACATTCTGTGCATTGGCACCGGCGTTTTTCAGCACGGTAGCCAGTCGCCCTGCCATCTGCTCACCGCTTGTGCTATGCGGGATCAGCGTCAGCGTCTGTGCGGAGAGCCGCCCTTGATCCTTCAGCATGATATTGAGCTGTCTCAAGGATTCAGGCAGGAACCCGCGCCCGTTCGGTGCAACCAGTAACGGCACTGATACCGATGAAGGCTGGACGGCAATCGGTTGAAGCCCAGGCTGGTCAAAACGCTGCATACGTACGTCGTTAATCGGCTTATTCCATCCGCATCCCGCCAGCAAAACAACGGCGGTCAGCACCGCCACACGCATGTGCAGCGGGCGAAGCAGGGGGTAACTGTTGTTGATCGTTTTCATGTTTTATTGCCCCTTGCGGACTCAGTAGAGATAGCCGATAGATGCAGAGCGCGGCATGGACGAATCCAGCATTTTTACGCCTTGTCCCGGTGTCTGAAGATCGCCCGCGTTAACTGGCTCAACGACATAGGCGGTCGCGATGATCACCAATTCCGTTTCTTCCTGACTGGTAGATTCGCTTTCAAACAGGCGGCCAAACATCGGAACGCTGCTTAATCCCGGCACACCGTTGATCGTCTGGCTACCGGCGCTACGCAGCATGCCCGCCAGCGCGAAGCTCTGTCCGCTGGCTAGCTCTACCGTGGTATCCGCACGGCGCACGGTTAAGGCCGGAATGCGCGATCCGCCTTCCAGCTGTACGGAACCGACGTCGGTTAGCTCACTGACTTCCGGTGCAATATGCAGGCTGATGCGGTTGGCAGACAGCAGCGTTGGCGTCATGCGCAGAATCACACCGTAGGATTTGTAATCGATGCTGACGCTGTTATTGGTGATCAGGACGATTGGCACTTCACCACCAGCGGCAAATGCAGCAGTTTCCCCTGACATCGCCGTCAGGTTTGGCTCGGCCAACACGGTCGCCATGCCCTGCTGGTTCATCGCGGTTAACAATCCGCTCAGTCTGGAGCGACCGAAGTTCAGGAAGCCAGTATCCGTTGGGTTAGCAAATCTTCCGGTCGTAGCGCTGAACAGATTAAGACGCGATCCGCTGCCTGCGGTCATGTTGCCGCTACCGGTGCTCAGTGATGCCGCCCAGTTGAAGCCCAGTTCACTGGTTAACTTGCGGGACACTTCCACCACACGCACCTGAATATTGATTTGCGAAGGCGTTTTGATTTTGAGCTGGTTGATCACTTTGCCGGAGGATTCGCTAGAGCCAGGCAGTCTTTCGCCACCGCCTCCACCACCCTGCCCGCCACCGCCGGCGGACGCGCTGATATAAGCCTGTATGCTGTCGATCACGCGCTTGGCGTCCTGCGGGGTATCGACGCTACCGCGCACAATCACACCGCTGGGAATCGAGGCTTCCAGTTGGATATCCGCACCGGGGAATTCACGCTTCATGCGTTCACCCAGCGCTTTCAAATCATGCTCGGACACCAGACGAATGGCGTTGATCACATTGCCATTTTCATCCATCGCATAGAGCGTGGTGGTACCGACGCTTTTGGCGTAGACAAACAGGTTACCCGGTGAAGGCAGTTCGAAACTGGCAATACTCGGATCGGCCACCAGCACGCTGTCCGGCAGCTCGCTGAGTTGCAATAACCGTCCCTGATTCACGGTCAGTCGTACCTCATCGGTTACCGGCGCTACCGATACCCCAGCAGCCAGCGTAGTCGCAGGCAACATCATCGTTGTCAGCGTGACAGGCAATACCGCATTAAACAGGCCAGCGGCCAGCAATCGTTTGCACGTACCCCGAAAGTCCGATTTCAAAAACAGCGAAAACATCGTCATTTACTTAATTTCCGTAATGGGCTTCATTTTTCCATGATCAGCTCGCGGCACCCCGCAGGCTGTCAGATTGCGTGTTCTTCCTATCGGGAGGGGAACGTCACCACGTCTTTTTGCTCGGCGCGATAGATTTTCACTTTATGTCCGCCGGACCCTACGGATAGTGCTCCGTAGATATCGGTCGCCAGCGGAACCGTGGTCACATGTGGTCGCCCTGTGGCCGGATCGACTACATCATCCAGATCGGCACTGCGCAGTGCCAAATGCAGAATGCCCAGCTCTTTGGCAACCGCCAGCGCTTCAGCCTGCTGCGGCGTCACTTCCAGCGTCACGGTTTGATAGGTTGCAGGACGAGAACGCACGGCAGGCTGACGGCTTTTGGCGGTGGCATCAAGCACCGTACCGTCTTCCTCAGCTTCAAAGCGTGGGTATACCGGCGTACCGGTTTTATCGTTCAGCGCCAATACGCGTAAATCGCGCACGATCGTTTGTGATGCCAGCAGCGGCATCACAACAGGCTGATTACGGCTTGCAGGTAGCTCTGACTGATCGTCTCGTCTCATGCTGAGGATCACATCAACACGATCGCCAGCGGACACTAGCCCGGCATTACTCGCAATAGCGCTGGTAGGAACGGAGATAGCACGCATCCCTTTACGCAGCACAGCAGCAACGAAGCCCGGCTCATTGGGGTTCACAACAGCATTACTGCTGAGCCACGCGCCTTCCTTCACCGTTTCACGCAGGGTCGCGCCCAATAGCGGGGACTTGCTGTCCGGCCCGCGAACGAAGTTAAACGCACGGGAAACCGATTCATCCGTGGTCTGCCAACGCAACGAGGTAGAATCAATGAAATCACCGGGATGCAGATCTTTCGCGGCCACCAAAACAGCAGTTTTTTCCGGCGCTTTAACCACGACCGGAGGCGGCGCAGGGGGTTCAGAAGAGAGATGGCTACGCACCATCAGCGCAACAATGCCTGCCAGAACGAGCGCGCCTGACAGTACGTATGTAGAGTTCACTTTCATTTCAACTTGCCTACCCTAGCGTGTGTGTCTTAAAGCTGCGACAGAATTAAAACAAGGGAAAAATCAGGACATATATCGCGCCGAACGCAATGGCGACGCCGTAAGGTATGCCTTGAGAAAGATCGGCGGGCAACGCGGGTGGCATAGGCAACCGACTCTTGAATATCCGGTTGGTGGTTTGAATGCCCATCGCCACCGCTGTGGGTACGGTATTCAGCAGCGGCAGGCTAAGCGCCAAAACACCGCCAGCCAGTGCCGTCACCATGACGAAAACGATCTGGTGTCCTTGCCCGACCCACAGGCACAGCACACTCATCAGCTTGACATCCCCAGCGCCTAATCTGCCGGTGAGGAAAAGCACAAATCCCACAACCAGTACTGCCGCCGCGCCTGGCAGCGCCCAGAGCGTTTTGCGTAGTGCCAACATATCTAACGCACCGTCTTGCAGGACATGTGAAGCGCTGAAAAACAGCCAGCCCAGCAATAAAATCAGTACCGCCTGATTCGTAATTTTGCGTACTAACAGGTCGGTACTGATACACCACAGCAGGCACCCTATCAGCAGTACCGTCTGCGGCCAGTGCACGTAATCCGCCATCTCTCGCTTATTTCGCTGCGCCGGATGTACCGCCGCTGGTGCCCGTACCGGTAATTTGATCGGCGATTTGGCTGAATTTCTCATTCAGCGCTTTCACGAAGATACCGTCGCCGCCGAAAATAGCGCCGATGGCTGCCGCCATTGCCGCCGCAAGAATGCCGTATTCGATTGCCGTTACACCGCTCTCGTCACGCAGGAAAGAACGCAATTTTGCTTTCATGTTTTTCATGGGAAGACTCTCTAATCCGCAGGCAAAGAAATCATGGCCTACTCGGAAATTCGGGGGGTGCCATGATGATAATAAGATTAATAATGAGACTTATTATCAAGCGCCGCAAGCAGTAGAACATTAATATTCGTTAATCTTTCCATACAAAAAATTATCAATATAAATCAATAATTAACACACTTTACATTGCAGGAAAAATTAATAAATATTCATGTTTTTTGCAGGGATATTCATAAACGTTCAAGAGAAAATGGTCGCGGCAAGCAGGGAAAACCCACTCACCACGCATCGTATTCATCGAGAAAAAAGAGGATTAGCAGCGATTAAGGCACAGATAAACGTTCAGGCCCGGCTCTGAGGAGTCCAGATAGAGCTTGCCACCGTGCAGGTCGGTAATCGCCTGAACCAGTGATAATCCCAACCCGTAGCCGGACTGAAACCAGGTATCCAGCCGCTGAAAGCGCTGTAGCGCTTTGGCATGCAGCGCGGGCGGAATGCCCGGACCACGGTCAGCAACACTCAGGGCGATCCAGCCACGATACAGCGTCACGCTCAACGTGATGTATTTACCCTGCGCCGCGTATTTCAGTGCGTTCTCCACCAGATTAGCCAGCGCCTGAAACAGCAGCGCCCGGTCGCCAAAGAGCTGAATGCCGGCTTTGATTTCAATCTTCAGACGACAGCCGCGCTCTTCCGCCAGCGGCTGATAATATTCGGCAATTTCTTCCAGCAGCTGGCGCGCTTCAATGTTCTCAAACTGGTGCACGCAGCGCCCGCTTTCGATTTCACCGATGCGCATCACGGTACGGAATAGCCCGAGAATTTTATGCACCTCGCCCACCGCCAGATTCAATTCATCACGAATATCGTTATCCAGCCCTGCCCGCTCCGTCAGGTTGAACAAGCGATTTTGCAGATGCGTCAGCGGCGTACGTAGTTCATGCGCGACATGGCTGGAGGTGCTGCGCACCTGCTCCATCAAGCGCTCAATCCGTTCCAGATTCTGGTTAATATCGGCACTCAGGCTGTCAAAATCATCATCGTAAGGCGACAGCGGCATACGCACCTGTTGCTCACCGCTGCTGTAGCGATGCAGCGCCGCGCGGATTTTCTCCACGCTGCGCAAGCGGCGTAAACTGAAATGACGGCTGACAAACAGGCAGAAAAGCAGTACGACAAACAGTCCGGCCCCCGCCACAAGCGGGATTGTCCTCACCCGTTCTAACATGGGTCGAATGTTGTAAGCGGTAAACAGTACGCCACCGTCATCCAACATCACGGACAAACCGATCAGATTGGGATCGTCAGGGCTGGAAATTTCGGCTTTAAGACAGCTGACATCCATCTGGCAATCGGTATGCTGCCGCATTTCCAGAGGGTGCGAGTTTGCAGAATGGGGGGGTAAAGGATGCGTTTTTAGAAGATGATTGTGATACAAAATATCACCGTGTTTATCCATTACCAAAAACAGCGGTAATTCATCCCCTTTCGCTCGATTATCCTGCCGTAATTGCGTAATCAGGCTATCAGCATTCGTTAAACGCGACTGCATCGAGTAATCGTAAATATTACCCAGAATAACTTCGCGGACATGCGTTCTAATCAGCGTTTCACTTAATGAACTGAAGCCGACAATACACATCAGCATCATCAATAAGAACAGAAAAACAATGGTTATTGCCTGGCGAAAATTAGAGGTGCATAAAAAGCCAGGGTATTGGCTTGCCCCCAGTAATTGCCAGTGTTTTATTTTTACCTGCCAGCGCTGCCCAAGCTTCTTTATTTTTATTTTATTCAGCGTGGCTGCCAACATCGGTTTTGTCCTTATCTACCGCGCCTAATGCGTAGCCCATCGCTCTCAGCGTTTTAATTAATGGACGCGGGAATCCTTTATCAATTTTTGCCCGCAGTTTTGACATATGAACGTCGATCAGATTGGTCTGCGGATCAAAATTGTAGCCCCATACGCGCTCTAACAGCATCGTACGCGTAATCGCCTGACCCGGGTTTTCCATTAATATAATCAGTAACTTGATTTCTTTATCGGTCAAATCGATACGCTTGCCGCCGCGCCATGCAACGCGCTGCATACGGTCAAGTTGCAGATCTTCAAAGCTCAGCATGGAAGGATTATCAACATGGCGTTTACCGCGCCGCGCCATAATATCCAGACGTAATCTAAGCTCATTAAAATTAAAAGGCTTGCCGAGATAATCTTCCGCACCAAGCTCCAACCCCCTCACCCGATCGACATCACGATCCAGCGCCGAGAGCAGCATAATAGGCGGATGACGTGAGCCTTGTAATTCACGTAATACCGTAAATCCATCCATGATGGGTAACATTCTGTCCAACAGAACGACATCATAAACTTCATCCTTGATTGCTTTTAATGCGTGTGCGCCATCGTGCACCATTCGGCAAGAATGGCCGTGGGAATGTAATTTAGACCCCAGCCAATGGCACAGCACAGAATCATCATCAACCACTAATACACGCATAATTTTCCCCTATAAACGTGGCTTATTACCTAATTAATTCAGGGTTAATGTCCGTTTATTTTTATCTGGTCCTTCAAACAGCCATTCACCCCACACGATGTTGATACCGTGCGGGCCGTTTTTTGCTTCTAAGAAAAGTCCTACGGATAATAACAATCATTATCATTTAGTGACAAGCAGTTTACAATCGCCTGACGTCGTTCTTAGACTGGACGCATAAAAAACATCCCCATCGCTTACGCCATGGGGATGCAGGGGAAAGAAAGAGAAGAGAAAGAAATCAACGCGGTAACGGGGATCGCCTCACCGCGTCTTACTCATTTTCGATCAGAAGCGCTTCCATCAGGTCGAGGTCGCGCAGCATTTTTTGTAATGTCTCATTGCTGATTTGCTGCGTGGCACGCAGGTGATACAGCTCCGCACGTTCGGAATTCAGCGCAGTCAGGCGAAAACGCCGCTCCAGATTCTCAATCAGCAAGCCATTTTCAGGATCGTCTTTATCAATGAGCCGTCGACGCAGATTGCCAATGACGCGTGCGCTGACTTCTTTCAGCACCTGCTCATCAATGTTTTCCTCTCGATCGGCGGCCAGACGCTCCTCCATTTTGTGCATACTTTTGATCGCCACTTCTGCCACTGCCATACGCGCCATGCGGATTTCTTTGGCATGCGCGGCCTTGTCCGCGACCACCACACCGCGCAGCAGAAACGGCAACGCCAGCACGCCACACAGCAGAGAAAACAAGATAACGCCCGTGGCGATGAATACCAGCTGATAGCGAGATGGGAACGCGGTGCCGTCCGTCAGCAGCAGCGGAATAGATAGCACACCCGCCAGCGTAATCGCCCCGCGCACGCCGGCAAAGGACGCGATCCACAGCTCGCGCGTGGAAAATTCGGCAAAGATCATCGGACGCTTTTTCTGGATGTGCATGCTGTATCTTTTCATCACCCACAGCCAGCAGAAACGCAGCAGCAGCAGAGCACCATAGATAATCACGATATCGGTAAACAGCATCCAGGTTTCAACTGTTGGATCCAATTCAGCCTGCGTCACCGAGGTTTCCAGAATGTCCGGCAATTGCAGACCCAGCATGATAAACACCATGCCGTTAAACACGAATTCCAACATCGACCACACGCCGTTCGCACGCAGCCGCATCGTCAGCGGCGCGCTACGAATCACGCCCGACTGCCCGATGGTCATCCCCGCCGCCACCGCAGCCAAAATGCCCGACACGCCGATGTGTTCGGCAATCAGATACGACGCGAAGGGTAACAGCAACAGCAGTACGATCTGCGTTGCGGCATCATCACCGCTCCAGCGGCTGATAGCGCGCAGCGATTTACCGAATAGCCAGGTCACGCCGACGCCCGCCAGCAGCCCACCCAGTGCAACCTGCATGAATTCCAGCGTCGCACCGGAAACCGTAAACACCATCGTGCCCATCGCAATCGCGACAGCAAATTTCAGTGACACCAGACCGGACGCATCGTTCATCAACGCTTCGCCCTGCAAAATGCCCATCAGCTTTTTCGGAATACGATCTTCACCGACGATGCCAGACAGCGCGACGGCATCCGTTGGCGACAGCACGGCGGCCAGCGCGAAGGCCGCAATCAGCGGCATGCCCGGCACCATCCAGTAGATGAAATAGCCGATACCCACCACGGTAATCAGCACCAGAACCAGTGCCAGACCAATAATTTCTCGACCGTGCTTCAGGAACTCACGCGTCGGCGTTTTCCAACCGTCGGCAAACAGCAGCGGCGGAATGAAGAGCACCATAAACAGCTCGGGATTGAAATCAACGTGCAAACCAAACTGGGGCCAGGCAAGGATGGCACCAAGCGCGATTTGCATTAAAGGCAGAGGGATTTGAAAAGGTAAAATGCGGGTAACGACCCCAGACAGGGATACCACCAGGGTCAAAATAAGAATCGTAAAAAATATTTCCATGCTTTCCTTAGACGTACTCCTAAATCAAAAAAATTCTGCCTGTTAGCGAGCAAACTGCTCTTCCATATTTAACGCATTTAGCTCGGTATGAAAATGGATTTCTGGGTGGAGAAGAGAGGTTTTATCCTAAATAATTCAAGTTGCAAGAAGGCGGCGACACAGCGAATCCCCAGAAGCTTACACCAGTAAGTGACTGGGGTGAGCGAGGACAAATTGGCTTAGCCAATTTGAACGCCGCTTGCGGCGGCCCGTCAGGGCGAGGCTCAGCGATGAGCCGAGTATTGCCAACGCACGTGCGGCTTGAAGTATGACGGATAATTACTTTACTGATTATCACACAAGTTACATCAACCTAAAGCCAATAAAAGGGCACATAAAATCGCGTTTGGCGTGAGAAATGCTAAGGAAGGGAAAGAAGAAGGAAATACGAGGAATGACAGACCTTCTGGACGGCGCCAGAAGGTCTGTTGGAAAGGATTACAGCGCCCAGCCGCCAGCGTAGAACACCACCAGCGCGACAGCGATCACCACGGTGCCAATGTTCAGTTTACGCCATTCGCCAGAGAAGATGCGGCCTAATACCAGCGCACCAAAGCCCAGCATGATACCGGTCACGATGTTACAGGTCAGCACGATGAATACGGCACATACCAAACCGGACATGGCATCGACGAAGTCATCAAAGTTCAGTTTGGAGACGTTGCCCAACATCAGCAGGCCGACGTACATCAGCGCAGGTGCAGTGGCATAGCCAGGCACCAGATATGCTAACGGAGACACAAACAGCAGCAGCAGGAACAGCACACCGACAACAGTTGCCGTTAAGCCCGTTTTACCACCGGCTGCCGTACCCGCTGCGGATTCGATGTAAACCGCTGCCGGAGACGTTCCGACCAGACTGGAGAAAATGCTGCTCACGGAGTCTGCGGTCAGGGCTTTACCACCGTTGATGATTTGCCCGTCTTTATCCAACAGATTCGCCTGTCCGGCGACAGCACGGATCGTCCCTGTGGCATCGAACACAGCGGTCATCACCAGCGCCAGCACGCTCGGCAGAACCATCGGCTGCAATGCGCCCATGATATCCAGACTGAAGATCAGCGACGAACCGTCAGCCGCTGTCAGGCTCGGCAACGCAAAGAAGCCCGCGTATTTTACATTCGGGTCAAAAATCAGCCCCAGAATAGAGATCACGATGATAACCAGCAGAATACCGCCCGGTACGCGACGTTTCTCTAAACCGATAGTTGCTGCCAGCCCCAGCAGGGACATAATGACGGGGAAAGAGGTGAAATCACCCAGCGCGACCGGCAGACCGTCAATCGGGTTTTTTACCACCAGACCGACACCGTTGGCGGCAATAATCAGCAGGAACAGACCAATACCAATCCCTGTGCCATGCGCCACGCACATCGGCAGGTTGCGCAAGATCCAAGAACGGATGCCCGTGACGGAAATGATGGTGAACAGCACACCCATCAGGAAGATCGCTCCCAGCGCAACAGGAATGCTGATTTGTTGTCCCAGCACCAGACTGAACGCGGTGAACGCCGTCAGCGAAATCGCACAACCAATCGCCATTGGCAGATTGGCCCACAATCCCAACAGCAGCGACCCCAGACCGGCAACCAGACAGGTTGCAACGAACACGGCGGTAGGCGGGAAGCCAGCCTTGCCCAGCATACTCGGAACCACGATCACGGAGTAAACCATCGCCAGAAACGTCGTCAGGCCCGCTAATACTTCCTGACGCACGTTACTACCGCGCTGTGTGATTTTGAAAAAAGCATCAAGCGTGCCTTGCGAGCCTGCCTGACGGGTGGTGTTTGACATGGTGGTATCCCCTGAAATGCCATTATTATTTAAGATCGATTCTGACGGTTACCGCGGCCTTGCTCCGCGAGCGCACCAACATTGCTGGTGCGGCATGAACCGTATATATCCGTCATTCTTCAAGCTGCACGTGCGTTGGCTGCGTTCAGTCACCCGAATCACTTACTCAAGTAAGCTCATCGGGATTCCCTCTCTTGCCGCCTTCCTGCAACTCGAATTATTTAGGGTATAGCCCGCACGCAAACGATTAACTCGCGGGATGCAAAGCTGGAAAACGTTGCTATATCAAGACACTGCTGTATCAAAAACAGGCTGAACTAAAACAAGCTGGATAAGACGGTGTCAGGCAATGTGAAGCGCGTGATTATCCCGCTTCACCTGCGCTTATTTCAACTGCTAATCGAGACAATTTACCTATCTCACTTCATCTGTCCGATAAGGAAGCGCACAGCCAGTACAGGTAATGCTCAATCAGGCCACTCGCTGAAAACGGCTCAGTATGAAGAAAAAGCAGAAAGGGTTTTTAGACGGAAATCAAAACAGTGGTTTACTCCTCACAAACTGATCGTTCATTTTTTTGTGATTCGCATCACAAAAAAGTTGACCACCCGTATCAGTGCGAGTATTCTTAAAAACGTGAACAGCATCACAGAAAACAAATCAACTAACAACGAGGAAATGACCATGAAACTGCTGAACAAAATCATCGCTATGTTTGAAAACATCAACATCAACTTTGGTACTTTCAACCAATAATTATTTAAGAATCGTGGGGGATAAAAAGATGCGCGTTGTCCGCAAAATCAATCAAATATTAAAAGCGTTGGGCAAAACCTACCGCGGTGTTAACCCCCACGCTATCTTCCGTTAATCGTACTTAAGTACGTTAACCACCATAAAATGGCTGCCATCCGGTAGCCATTTTTGTTTCTGGTATTCTGCATGCCTCACGGCGCGACATACGGATGGTGCTGACGCCAATGCTCGGCGATATCCTGACGACGACAAATCCACACTCGCTCATGCTGTTGAATATAATCCAGAAAACGCTGCAACGCCCGAAAACGGCCTGGCCGTCCTAGCAAACGACAGTGCATCCCGATAGATAGCATCTTAGGTGCGGTTTCCCCTTCCTCATAGAGCACATCAAAACTGTCTTTCAGATAGGTGAAGAACTGATCGCCGCTGTTAAATCCCTGTGGTGAGGCAAACCGCATATCATTAGCATCCAGCGTATACGGCACAATCAGATGCGGATGCACCTCACCATTATTTTTTTTGACCGTCATCCAGAACGGCAGATCGTCACCGTAGTAGTCGCTGTCGTACCAAAAGTTCCCATTATCGACAACCAACTGGCGGGTATTGGGGCTGTCGCGACCGGTATACCAGCCAAGTGGAGCCTGACCGAATAACGTCGTCAGTACATCAATGGCTTTATGCATGTGCTCACGTTCGGTATCGATATCCATGTGTTGGTAATGAATCCAGCGCCAGCCGTGACTGACCACATCATAATTAGCCGATTTGATCGCCTCGACAACCTCGGGATTACGCGCTAATGCCATTGCCACACCGAATACCGTCAACGGCAACCCGCGACGCTGAAACTCGTTATGGATACGCCAAAAACCGGCGCGCGGACCATATTCATACAGCGAATCCATCGACATATGACGATCGGCATAACTCGCAGCACCAATAATATCGGACAGAAACTGCTCGGATCCGGCGTCACCATGCAAGACGTTATTTTCCGCACCTTCTTCGTAGTTCAAGACAAACTGCACGGCAATGCGTGCATTTTCGGGCCAGTTGGCATGCGGGGGCTGCCCTGCATATCCGATAAGGTCGCGCGGATAATCGTTCTCAATGCCATACATCGTTGCAGCAGGTGCTGTGATCATATCCTTTCCCTTTTTTAACGCAGCGTACTAAACATACCGCTCAGCGGCTTGGCAATTGGGTAATCCAGATCGCCCTGCTTACTGGTCGTCAATCCCAGTGCCGACAATGACTCAATCAGCTTGACGGCAGCGCTAACGCCGTCGATCACCGGAATCGACAGTTCTTGCGTCAGTTCCTGCGCCAGATCGGCCATTCCACCACACCCAAGCACAATCGCACCCACACCATCCTGACGCAGAGACTGTATACAATATTCACGCACCTTGTTCTGTGCGATCCCGCTACCCTGCTCCAGCGCGAGCACTGGCAAATCGATCGCGTGCAGCGCAGCACAGTGATGTTCAAAGCCATAGCGCTGTAGTAAATGGCGGGCGATGATGACGGTGCGAGGCAATGTGGTCACAATTGAGAAGCGCGTTGCCACCAGTGTGGCCATATGCATGGCGGCTTCGGCAATGCCGATGACCGGCTTACTGGCGACTTCCCGGGCAGCAAGCAGCCCAGGGTCTCCGAAACAGGCAATAATGTGCCCGTCAACGCCCTGCGCTTTCCCCTGCTTCACCTGTTCCAACACGCCAATCGCGGCTATCGCTTCGTCAAAATGTCCCTCAATAGACGGTGCGCCCTGAGAAGGACACACCGCGACAATCTCCGTTCCTGGCGATGCCACGGCGCGCGCCGCAGCACCGATCGTTTCGGTCATAGCGAGGCTGGTATTGGGGTTAATCACCTGAATGATGCAAGGTTTCACGCGAGCTTCTCCTTAATATGGCCGAACAGTCGGCGGAAATCCGGCTCCACGTTTTCATCCCGGTCAAAACGCAGGCTGGCAACAATGTCATCAAAATGCTGCGTCATCGCTTCCGCTAACCCTGAGACATTTTTATCCCGTAGTAACGCCAGCAGATCGTGATGATCGTGGCATCGGCACCCCTGCTGCCACGGCGTGCCATAGGCGGCGATAACCAGTGATGAGCGCAGCGTCAGTTGCGACACAATTCCCGTTAGCACGGTATTGCCAGAGATCGCCTGGAGTTGAATATGGAATGCGGCAGACAGGCGGATCGCTTCCGCACCGTTTTGGTCTGCATGTGCCTGCTGCTCTGCCACGATCAATCGATCTAACGCCGCCAGATGAGGAGACTGGCAGCGCAGCACCACTTCAGACAGATTGGCACACTCAATAAAGCGGCGAGTCTGGAAAATTTCCTGCGCTTCTTCAACGGAGGGTGTCGATACCTGCGCACCACGCTTGGGCGTTAACGTCACCATCTGCACCATCGCAAGACGTTGTAAGACTTTTCTAATTCCCGTTCTGCTCACATCAAACACATCTGCTAGCGCTTCCTCCGGCAATTTTGTGCCCGGCAGTAATTGGTGTTCGACGATAGCGTTAAGCAGAGCCTGGTAGATAACATCATCTTTTTGCTGCAAAAACTGCTCATTTCCCAGTCCGTAAGTGTAGTTCATTCGCTTTTCTCGTTGTCACATTCTTATTAAATCGTACACAAAAAACATAAAACACGTATACAAGAAATTAATTTTGGCCTGATTAATGCAGCTCCTTTTCTACATACATAACGTCATTCATTTCACGACTAGGGTAAAAGGAGCAGATTCCATGCCAGAAAAAATGATTACAGGTAATGGTAGCAACGCGTACAGCCCCAAACTCTGCAATGAGGATCTGGCACCGACACGTGCTCAAACCTGGTCTTGGTACAACATCTTTTCATTCTGGATGTCAGATGTGCACAGCATGGGTGGATACGTGGTTGCAGCGAGCTTTTTTGCGCTAGGGCTGGCAAGCTGGCAGGTATTGCTGTGTCTGCTGGTGGGCATCTGTATTGTGCAGGTCTGCGCAAATTTGGTCGCGAAACCCAGCCAGATGAGCGGCGTTCCTTATGCGGTGATTTGCCGTCAGGCATTCGGTGTCTTTGGTGCCAATATTCCCGCCGTCATTCGTGGCCTCATCGCTTTTGCCTGGTACGGCATTCAGACGTATCTGGCCGCGCATGCACTTATGCTAGTTCTGCTGAAGTTTTATCCTGCGCTCGCCCCACTGACACAGAGCCACTGGCTCGGCCTGTCCGCACTGGGATGGATCTGCTTTGGCATCATGTGGTTCCTGCAAGCCCTTGTTTTCTGGCATGGCATGAACGCGATTAAACGCTTTATTGATTTTGCAGGCCCAGCGGTTTACGTGGTGATGACGGCGCTCGCGATCTGGATTGTTTACCAGACCGGATGGGAGAATATTTCTTTTACGCTGACCAGCAAAACACTCACGACCAGCGAGCAACTTTGGCAAATGCTCACCGCCACTGCACTGGTTGTTTCCTACTTTTCCGGCCCGCTGTTGAACTTCGGTGACTTTTCTCGCTACGGAAAAAGCATGCAGGAAATCCGTCGAGGAAACCGCTGGGGTCTGCCGTTCAATTTTCTGCTGTTCTCTATTATCACCGTGGTGATTGTTTCGGGAACACAGTCATTATTCGGCCGCATGATTACCGACCCGATTGAAACCGTCTCGCATATTGACAGCGGTTTTGCCGTCGCGCTTGGCGTGCTGACCATGATTATCGCAACCATCGGGATCAATATTGTTGCTAACTTCGTCTCATCAGCGTTTGATTTTTCCAACTGTTCACCGCAGCGTATCAGCTTCCGCACGGGCGGAATGATCGCCGCTGTCGGCTCCGTACTGCTCACGCCGTGGAACCTCTTCAACTCGCCAGAGTTGATTCACTACACGCTCGACGTACTCGGTGCCTTTATCGGCCCGCTGTTCGGCATTCTGCTCATGGATTTCTATGTCATCAAAGGCGGGAAAATCTATGTGGACGATCTGTTCGACGCGACGCCAAAAGGGAAGTACTGGTATCGAAATGGCTTCAATCCCAATGCGATAATGGCATTGATTCCCGCGGTGACCATTGGGTTGATTATCACCTTCACGCCACAGTGGCGTGACGCGGCCAACTTCAGTTGGTTTATCGGCGCATTCCTTGCCGCTGGCTGCTACCGCTATCTGGCTCGCCACGAATACGTTGGTTCAATGAAAAAATCCTTCGCTCCACGCGGACTACTGTTAGAAAAAGAATAAAGCACCATCGGCAGTGCCGCACCGTATGAAAACCGGTGCGGCACTGCGTATCAGGCGTAGTTCGCATCAGGCATAGAGCGACACTTCCCCTGCCGGACGGGTTTTAAAGCGGCGGTGCAGCCAGAGATACTGCTCAGGCGCACGCATGATTTCTGTCTCAATCACCTTATTCATGTAGCACGCCGCAGCCTGCTCATCGTGATAAGGATAATCCTGTAATTCAGGCTGAATCACCAGTTGATAACCTAAAGCATTGGGCTTGCGGATCAACACTGTCGTCATCATCGCCGGTTTTGCCAGACGGCTAATGGTGTACGTGCCACTAGTGGTCGCCGCATTTTTCACCGCAAAGAACGGCGCAAAAACGCTACCTTTAGGGCCGTAATCCTGATCGGGCGCGAACCATACCGCTTCACCCCGTTTTAGCGCTTGTACCATCCCACGCAGATCTTTACGGTCGATCATCGCTTTGTTGGAACGAGAACGCCCCCAGGTTTGGACCATTTCCATCGCTTTATTATTGTGCGGACGGTACATCGCCATCATTGGCTGACACAGCCCCATCGCCCTGCCACCCAGTTCCAGCGACATAAAGTGAATACCAATCACCATTACGCCCTGACCTTTTGCGGTCGCGTGCTGTAAATGCTCCAGCCCTGAAACATCAAACCACTGGCGCACGCGGCGATCGGACCAAAACCAGGCCATGCCGGTTTCAACCAATGCCATTCCGAGCGAAGCGAAGTTACTGTCGATCATCGCTTCTCTTTCGTCATCAGAGATCGTAGGGAAGCACAATTCAAGATTGCGTCTGGCAATCGACACCCGGCGTTTCAGAAAGACGCGGGATAAACGACCCGCACTGCTTCCGAGCTTCATCAGCAGCGGGTAAGGGAGTTGAACTAATAAAAACAGCACGCCAAGGCCGAACCAAGTCATCCAATAGCGCGGGTGGAGTAATGCCCAGGTAAATGTTTGCTTAATCTTCATGATACTCGTCTTTAAGTGATTAACAGCGTACCGCATAAAGAGTCGTTCTCATCGCGCTACATCTATCATGACACTTTTTTATAGGGATCGTTTCAACTGTGTGGAAAACTGTTTCTGACCGTTATCGCGCGTGAGGTTAAAAAGCAGGATAAACATGCTGATAACACTGAGGGGATTTTGAGCAGCCGATGAACGGTTAACGGCAGCGGCATCATACCCGATTCACACTTAATAATGGAGTGGTCGGACAAGAAATATTCGCAATATCACGCCGTCTAACGCTACCATCTTGGTATATGTCAAAAACAGCGATTGGCTTTCTGGCCGCTAAAATAGCGCTGGCGACAAGCCACACCATAATCAAGGAATTGATGGAAAATGACTTTTTCTCTCCCTTCTCGCCTCCCTATGCTAACCGCACTGATCACCGGGATGCCTGTTATGGCGTTTACTGTTTGTGAAGCCTTACAGCAACCGTTAAGTACAAATGTTATGAGCCATATACATGCGCCGTTAGTACACACATGAAATAAACGCTCACATGACAAAATCGGCGCTACACCGCACCCGCCTGCGGTTTTCGGATCATAAACATTTTTCAGTTTTATTTTTCTAAAAAAGGATACGCCAGCCTGCGCCACTGCTGGGGTTTGGTAAAAGTCTCAAACTGAAAGAATTGAAAGGAATTTCAGGTTTTTTCAGTTTTGAGGATCTAAAAAGGATCGGCGATAAATCATAATAATCAGATATTAAAAGGTTTTTTTTATTTTACGTGAGTTTAAAGGATCAAAATTAGCGCATGGTCGCAAGAAAAGAAAAACCCGCAAAGCCAGAACTGGCACGGGTTTCATGGCAAATCTGGGCGTTTTGAAAACTGAAAAGTATTCTGTTCTTTTTTGGTGGTTTTTTTAATCGCTCTCTCTGCCACTGAATTGGATGATCAGCGTTTACCCGACTAATTATAGGGGGAGCCTGAAAACTAGGGGGACAAAAAGGGGGCAGTGACCACAATTAACAAAAAAGCCACCTTGCGAAAGGTGGCCTAATCATATGATTTTAAAGCTAAAATTTGGTGGCCCCTGCTGGACTTGAACCAGCGACCAAGCGATTATGAGTCGCCTGCTCTAACCACTGAGCTAAGGGGCCGAATGGGCAATGATTATACGGTAATGTACAGGGGGAGGTCTATAGCCTATCTGCCGGATGGTGGTTTTATACCCAAGATAGCTTGTTGTTATTCCTATTAGAATTTACGATGGCTGTAGTCAACAGAAGTAGGGAAAGACATGATTACCGATATTCTGGCTATGAATCTTCAGGTTATTTTCTGCGGCATCAATCCCGGGCTGTCGACGGCCCATCACGGTTACCACTTTGCTAACCCCAGTAATCGCTTCTGGAAAGTGATTCATCAGGTGGGTTTTACCGAACGTTTGCTGGCACCTGCGGAAGAACAACATCTGCTGGACACCGGATGCGGCATCACCATGCTGGTGGAGCGCCCAACGGTTGAAGCCACCGAGCTGGAGCAGGACGAGTTGCTGCAAGGCGGAAATGCGATTATTGAGAAAATGACACGTTATCAGCCGCGTGCGCTGGCGGTGTTAGGGAAGCAGGCGTTCAGTCAGGCGTTTGGTATCAAGAAGGTTTCCTGGGGGCGTCAGGAGCTGTGTATTGGCAAAACGCAGGTTTGGGTACTGCCGAACCCTAGCGGGCTGAATCGTACGACGCTGGAGTCGCTGGTAGTGTCGTATCAGGAATTGCATCAGGCGTTGCAGGATAACGTATAAATTCAATCTGAGCGTTCTGACAGGCAAAAAATAACCCCGGCGAACCGAGGCTATTTAGTGTGGCTATCTATCGTGTGGATTAGCTGAGGATGAATTAATCATCCAAGAAGCTACGCAGCACTTCGGAACGGCTTGGGTGACGCAGTTTACGCAGCGCTTTCGCTTCGATCTGACGAATACGTTCACGCGTAACGTCAAACTGTTTGCCCACTTCTTCCAGCGTATGGTCGGTGTTCATATCGATACCGAAACGCATACGCAGGACTTTTGCTTCACGTGCGGTCAAGCCAGCCAGTACGTCGTGTGTCGCAGAACGCAGGCTTTCCGACGTGGCGGAATCCAGCGGCAGCTCCAGCGTCGTATCTTCGATGAAATCGCCCAAATGTGAATCTTCATCATCACCAATCGGGGTTTCCATTGAAATCGGCTCTTTCGCGATTTTCAGCACTTTACGGATCTTGTCTTCCGGCATCAGCATACGCTCAGCCAGCTCTTCCGGCGTTGGCTCGCGACCCATTTCCTGTAACATCTGACGAGAGATACGGTTCAGTTTGTTGATCGTCTCAATCATGTGTACCGGAATACGGATGGTACGCGCCTGATCGGCGATAGAACGGGTGATCGCCTGACGGATCCACCAGGTGGCATAGGTCGAGAATTTGTAACCACGGCGATATTCAAACTTATCTACCGCTTTCATCAGACCGATGTTGCCTTCCTGAATCAGGTCGAGGAACTGCAAACCACGGTTGGTGTATTTCTTCGCGATAGAAATAACCAGACGCAGGTTGGCTTCCACCATTTCTTTCTTGGCGCGACGCGCTTTCGCTTCACCAATCGACATACGACGGTTGATGTCTTTAACTTGCTCGATCGTCAGGCCAGTTTCTTCTTCGATCTGCTGCAGTTTTTGCAGGCTGCGGGTGACGTCTTCTTCAACATCATTCAGCTTTTCAGACCATGGCTTGCCCATTGCGACTGCTGCGGCAAACCAGGTGTCGTTGGTTTCATTGCCAGTGAACATCGTGACGAAGTTTTTCTTCGGCATTTTGCACTGTTCAACACACAGCTTAATGATCAAACGTTCCTGAGTACGAACGCGATCCATCATGGAACGCATGCTGTTAACCAGGAAATCAAACTGTTTCGGCACCAGACGGAACTGTTTGAAGACTTCGGACAGATTCAGGATTTCCTGTGCTGCCAATGCATGGCTACGACCGTGAGCTTTGATAACCTGACGGGTCGTTTCATATTGCACACGCAGCTCGGTGAACTTCTCACGCGCCAGCTCAGGATCGATGCTGTTGTCGTCTTCTTCTTCCTCTTCGTCTTCTTTTTCCTCATCGTCATCGTCCATTTCTTCGCTCGAAAGCTCGGAACCAACGTGAGTCGCGGTAGGCGCAATGTCCTCTTCCGCATTAGGATCGACGAAGCCGATGATCAGATCGGACAAGCGGCTTTCGCCCGCTTCGACGCGGTCATACTGTTCCAGCAGGTAAGTAATGGCTTCAGGATACTCCGCAACAGAGCACTGAACCTGATTGATACCGTCTTCGATACGCTTGGCGATATCGATTTCGCCCTCACGCGTCAACAGCTCAACGGTACCCATTTCACGCATGTACATACGAACCGGATCGGTGGTGCGACCAATTTCCGATTCAACACTGGATAGAACCTGCGCAGCAGCCTCTGCCGCATCTTCATCGGCATCATTGGTGTTTTCGGCCAGCAACAGATCGTCTGCATCCGGTGCTTCTTCCATCACCTGGATGCCCATGTCGTTAATCATCTGGATGATATCTTCGATCTGATCCGAGTCGATGATATCTTCCGGCAGATGGTCATTGACCTCAGCATAGGTCAGGTAGCCTTGCTCCTTACCACGGGTGACAAGCAGCTTCAGCTGTGACTGCGGGTTTTGCTCCATAAGACGGTATCCACACTTCAGAGTATTTGGGTTGGTGTCGGTCAGCGTAGTTCGCTAACAATAGCATTAGGGGTATTTTTCTTATCGCCGCGCCCCTGTAGCGGCTCTTTGCAGGGCTCAACCCTGCTATTTATCGGCAATTAAGCCTCTGTATCAGTGTTTTCTGGTCAATGCCAGTTGCAACGACCAAAGCTCTTTTTTTTCTTTGGCGTTGAGTCCATGCGTTCTGTCACGGGCAATCAATGTGTCTTGTCGCTGTTTCAACAGCTGATCGTAGAGCTCAGCCAAGCTGATTCTGAACTTCTCGTCGAGTTCTTCCTCTACGATCATATGGTTCCATACTGCGATGGTTTCAAGCTGTTTATAGTATTTACTGTCACGATATTGTTCTAACAGTAGAGCCATACTCATTCTCGGGCTGGCGTTACAAGTTTTCACCAAGTCCTGAAACAACGATAAACCTGGGACTTTGTCTTGCTCAATACCTTCCAGCGCGAGGTCAGGCACCTCTGCCGCCAGTCTTGGGTTTTGCACTAAGAGTCCTATAAGTATACGCATAGTTGTGACTTTTAGTTGCGGCGTCTGGTAAGACTGCTCCAGCTCTGCGGCTTTGGGCAGCAGCCGATCCAACTGGCTGTCGTCCAAAATACCCAGCTTGTTGCCAAGCTGCTGGCGTAAGTAAAGCCGTTGTGTTTCTCCCGGCACTTTGCCAATCAATGGCATAGCGAGAATACCAAGTTTGGTTCGACCGTCAGCAGAACTCATATCCACCTGCTGTTGCAGCGTCTCAAACAGAAACTGCGACAGCGGCAACGCTTGTACCATACGCTGCTCAAAGGCGGCTTTGCCTTCTTTACGCACCAGCGTGTCGGGATCTTCACCATCTGGTAGGAACATAAAACGTAGCTGGCGACCATCGTTCAAATAGGGTAGCGCAGTTTCCAGCGCGCGCCATGCCGCTTCGCGTCCGGCACGGTCTCCGTCGTAACAACACACCACCAGATCGGTGGCGCGAAAGAGTAACTGAATGTGTTCGGCAGTCGTGGAGGTACCCAGCGATGCCACCGCATAATCAATACCAAACTGCGCCAACGCCACCACATCCATATAACCTTCAACAACCAAGAGTCGTTTGAGATCTTTATGGTTTTGCTGTGCTTCATACAGGCCGTACAGCTGGCGACCTTTATGGAAAATGCCCGTTTCTGGTGAGTTCAGATACTTCGGAGTATCGTGACCTAACACGCGTCCGCCGAAGGCAATCACTCTTCCCCTCTTGTCGCGGATGGGGAACATCACGCGCTCGCGAAAGCGGTCGTACGTTCTGCCCTGATCGTTAGTCACCAGCATACCGACATCGTTCAATACGTTGCGATCGCTACCTTCACCAAACCGCTTGAGAACGTTATCCCAGCCGGATGGAGCGAAGCCAATTGAAAAATGGCTGATCACCTCTGCACTTAAACCACGCTGTTGCAGATACTGCAACGCAGGAACTCCGACGGAATGTTGCAGTGCTTGCTGATAAAACGAGCTGATGTGCCCCATCAGCTCGTACTGATTATGTCGTTGGTGAATTTCTTGCTTAGTTGGGCCTGTGCCAGTTTCATAAGGCACTTCCAAACCATGCATCGTAGCCAGTTCTTCAATGGTTTCAACGAATTCGAGACGATCGTAATTCATTAAAAAGTCTATGGCTGTGCCGTGTGCGCCACAGCCAAAACAGTGATAGAACTGTTTGTCACTGTTTACGGTGAATGAGGGGGTCTTCTCGTGATGGAACGGGCAGCACGCATGGTAGTTTTTGCCCTGCTTCTTCAGTTTGACGCGCGCGTCAATGAGATCGACGATGTCGGTGCGAGCCAGCAGGTCATTAATAAATACGCGTGGGATTCGTCCAGCCATAAGCCCCTAGTGTATACCCTTCTGTAAGGTGATTACATTGGATATAGCTTATAAACGACAACAAGCCGCGCTTCCTTTTGGAAAGCACGGCCTTACGTATGCAACTGCTAAGTCTGCGGATTAATCACGCGTTGGAGGGAAACCCTCCTGAAAATTAATACAGACGAGTGCGGCGTGCGTTTTCTCGAGCCAATTTCTTCGCGTGACGTTTCACTGCAGAAGCTTTAGCGCGCTTGCGTTCGGTCGTTGGTTTTTCATAAAACTCACGACGACGAACTTCAGCCAGGACGCCTGCTTTTTCACAGGAACGTTTGAAGCGACGCAGAGCTACGTCGAACGGCTCGTTTTCACGTACTTTAATTACCGGCATGTGCCTCTCACCTCAATAAATTCGGTTTGCCGCTGGCCTTGTGCCAGCCTTTTCAAAATGGTGCGGAATTCTACTGCAAACCTGACGTCTTTGTAAAGCATTGCGGTGATCATAAAACGCCCAGCCACGGCCAGCGCAGAAATCAGGTCGCTTATGGTAGACTATCCGCAGTTTGAAGCAAGCGGCATTTAACGCATGCTCGTATCATCATCAAAGTTAGGAACAGCAATGCGCGTATTGGGTATCGAAACATCCTGTGATGAAACCGGTGTGGCCATTTATGACACGGAAACCGGTTTGCTCGCCAATCAGTTATACAGCCAGGTCAAATTGCATGCTGATTACGGCGGCGTAGTGCCTGAGCTCGCCTCACGAGATCACGTGCGTAAAACGGTTCCGTTGATTCAGGCGGCGCTGCGTGAAGCTGGGCTACAGGCTGACGATATCGATGGTGTGGCTTACACCGCCGGCCCTGGTTTGGTTGGCGCGCTATTAGTGGGCGCGACGATCGGTAGGTCGTTGGCATTCGCCTGGGGTGTACCGGCGATTCCTGTGCACCATATGGAAGGGCACTTGCTGGCGCCGATGCTGGAAGATAACCCGCCGGCGTTTCCTTTCGTGGCGCTGCTGGTCTCTGGTGGTCATACGCAGCTCATCAGCGTGACAGGCATTGGTGAGTACCGTTTGCTGGGCGAGTCGATTGATGATGCGGCGGGTGAAGCGTTTGATAAAACGGCGAAGTTACTGGGATTAGATTACCCCGGTGGTCCAATGCTGTCGAAAATGGCGCAGGCGGGGAATTCCCAACGCTTTACGTTTCCGCGCCCGATGACCGATCGGCCGGGGCTGGATTTCAGCTTTTCTGGGCTAAAAACGTTTGCTGCCAATACGATTCGTAGCAATGGTGATGACGATCAAACGCGTGCTGACATTGCTCGTGCGTTTGAAGACGCCGTCGTAGATACGCTGGCGATAAAATGTCGTCGTGCGTTGGATGAGACGGGTTTTAAACGACTGGTCATGGCGGGAGGCGTGAGTGCAAACCGGACACTGCGCCAGCGCTTAGGTGAAGTGATGGTGAAACGCGGTGGTGAAGTGTTTTATGCGCGGCCTGAATTTTGTACGGATAATGGCGCGATGATTGCCTACGCAGGCAGTGTGCGTCTTGTGCATGGCGCGAGCCAGACGCTGGGCGTATCTGTTCGGCCACGTTGGCCGTTGGCTGAATTGCCTGCGGTGTGAGCGTTCGAGCGGTAATCACTACGTGTAGATCTCGGGTCTACACGTAGTGAAGAAAGCGTAGCAAAAAAGCGAATTACAACTCTTGTTCGAATAACACCAGAATAGCTTCGTAGAGCTGTTTGACGCTGAAGCCTCTTGCTGGGGTGGTAAAAATAGTGTCATCACCCGCGATAGTGCCGAGAATGCCTTCTGACTTACCTAGTGAATCCAGCAGGCGAGCAATGAGCTGCGCGGCGCCAGGGCTGGTATGGATCACGACGACGGCATCATTGTAATCCACGTCGAGCACAAGGTTCTTCAGCGGGCTGGATGTCGTCGGGACGCCAAGTTCGGCAGGGAGACAATACACCATCTCCATTTTGGCATTGCGTGTGCGCACGGCGCCAAATTTCGTTAGCATGCGTGACACCTTGGATTGGTTGATGTTTTCAAATCCTTCGTCTTGCAATGCCTGAACAATTTCACTTTGAGAACTGAACTTCTCTTCTTTTAACAGCGCCTTGAACGCTTTAACGAGGTCTTCTTGTTTTGTCGAATTTCGCATTCTGCACCGGATTAATTGTTATGGTTAATCTTCCTATTATGCAGTTGTGTGAATTTTTATGCAATTAAATCGCGTATAATTCCAGTCCCTTTCACCAGATATGCGTTAGTCGCTGTTTTCAAAAAAAATCGACTCTCGGGCAGTCCGAAAAATGCGTCCTGCGTCACATAAAAGTAAATCAAATGTTATCAGAATGATGTTGTTCGGACGCCATTGATCGGTGTAATGTAGCGCACCGGTTAAACGCACGTGAATGAACACCGCGTTATAGCTCAATAGCTTATTAACTTTACTTACCTTTCAAACGAATGGTTGTTTTTGATTTATTATTAGAGACATAGCGTATTTTTTGTCTCTCGTGTCATTTATGGAAAGATAAGTAGGTTGCTCGTATCCCCATTTTTATATTCTGTTTATAACCAAATGAATTCACGGCACTTTTTTATTTTATGATAATAAGGAGTTTAGGATGAAAGTTGCAGTTCTCGGAGCAGCAGGTGGTATCGGTCAGGCACTCGCACTCCTCCTCAAAACCCAGCTTCCTTCAGGTTCAGAACTATCCCTTTACGATATCGCCCCAGTAACGCCGGGTGTTGCCGTCGATCTGAGCCATATTCCTACAGCAGTGAAGATCAAAGGCTATAGCGGTGAAGATGCTAAACCAGCGCTTGTTGGTGCAGATATCGTGCTGATCTCCGCGGGTGTGGCACGTAAACCTGGTATGGATCGTTCCGATCTGTTCAACGTCAATGCTGGCATTGTGCGTAATCTGGTTGAGCAAATTGCGGTTACTTGCCCGAAAGCCTGTGTCGGTATCATCACCAACCCAGTGAATACGACCGTTGCCATTGCAGCCGAAGTACTGAAAAAAGCTGGCGTATATGACAAGAACAAACTGTTCGGCGTTACAACGCTGGATATCATCCGTTCCAACACGTTCGTTGCTGAGCTGAAAGGCAAACAGCCGCAGGACATTAATGTGCCAGTTATCGGTGGACATTCTGGTGTGACGATTCTGCCGCTGCTGTCTCAGGTTCCTGGTATCAGCTTCAGCGAGCAGGAAGTGGCTGATCTGACCAAGCGTATCCAGAATGCGGGTACTGAGGTTGTTGAAGCCAAAGCAGGTGGCGGATCGGCTACGTTGTCGATGGGTCAGGCTGCGGCACGTTTTGGTCTGTCTCTGGTTCGTGCGCTGCAAGGCGAAAGCGGTGTGGTGGAATGTGCATACGTTGAAAGCGATGGCAAATATGCCCGCTTCTTCGCTCAACCGATTCTGTTAGGCAAAGACGGCGTCGCCGAGCGTAAAGACATCGGCACATTAAGCGCTTTTGAGCAAAATGCGCTGAACAGCATGCTGGATACGCTGAAGCAGGATATTGAGCTAGGCGAGACGTTCATCAAGAACTAAATACCCGTCATACTTCAAGCTGCATATGCGTTGGCTTTCCTCGCTCACCCCAGTCACTTACTGATGTAAGTTTCTGGGGACTTGCTGCGTCGCCGCCTTCCTGCAACTCGAATTATTTAGGGTATGAGCGAGTGTTAGTCATTCGCAGAATAAAAAGCCGGAGATGTCGATCTCCGGCTTTTTCTTTTTTAATCGGGACGGATGAGTTTTTTTCTGTCGATAAGCTCATTGGTTTCTGGATTGTAGTACCGGCTGGGCCAAATCTCTGATGGGTGAATACCCATCGCATCGGCAATAAGCCACTCCCCTTTGGGCCAAGGGCGTGAGAGTGCATTAGCTAGCGTAGATGAGCTTAATCCGGCCGCTCGCGATACCGCCGCCAGCGTCGTGTTTTTCTTGCGCAGTGCAGCAATGATATCAGCGGGATGCCAGTCTTGTTTCCTTAAAATCATAATCCTTCCCTTATTTGCTATAAGACGACTGTAGATTAGTGGTATAAATAACGGATGTTAGTTATATGCCGAACTAACATGACATTATTATTTGGAAATAATATAGCATTAGATTCCCTTAAAATTCTCAATTAATTTCCAAATAAGGGCGTTTTTGTTAGGGATGGCACTATCAGGATGAAAGGCAATGAAAAAAGAGTGGTTTGCTACCAGCGAATTGGTTGGAGTCGGCGGCCTTCCGAAATCAAGACAAGGATTAAATAAGCGCGCCCGCGAGGATGGATGGGAGAAGCGTCGCCGTAAAGGCGTCCAGGGAAGAGGAGTGGAGTACTCAATTCACAGCTTGCCGGATACGGTAAAAAAATCCCTATTACTCGAAATCAAGCCTTCCGCCTACTCGGCGAAACAGCCTGCGGCACTGGCCGTATGGATGCAGATTTATCAGCAACTATCTGAAAAAGAAAGAGATGAGCTAATCGCTTATATTCTGCGAGTCGGTGTGTCTACCACGCTGAGTCAGTTAGGCATTACACCGTCGGATGGGGAACCTATCTCATCGATGGTGATTGACTGATTCGCGACTGGCGATCTTTCTGAACGTTAGCCTCAGTGATGAAAAGGAACCTGTATTTTCTGTCGCTTTGTAGCACTTTCTCTGGCTGCGGTGGTTGGACATCACGCTGGATTTAATCATTTCTTCTATTACTTAGGTGTGTCGGTAACGTGTAAAAGTTAGCGGCTTAGGTAATTATAGTCTACTATATGGAAACTTTTGGGCGAGTTGACGTAATGCCTGTTCAAAACAAACAAGGGAGTGACGAGTATGGACAAAGAGTGGTTTGCAACAAGTGAGCTGGTTGGCGTAGGTGGATTGCCTAAGTCGCCGCAGGGGCTGAACAAACGGGCGCGAGACGATGGTTGGGAAAAGCGCAGGCGGAAAGGGGTTCAAGGGCGCGGTGTCGAATATTCTATTCGCAGTTTGCCAAACGAGGTCAGGAACTCTCTACTGGTAAAAGAAAATCCGCCAACCGAGTATTATCGTATCGATAATGAGCCGACCCTGCTGTCATCGTGGGTGCATATTTTCCATCAACTTTCCGTTGATGAACGAAGCCGGCTGATTAATTTCATCTTGCGTGAAGGGACAATAGCGATGCTGTCTCGGCTGGATGATGTCACACTCGACCAGACTGCCTAAGTCTGGCGAACGAGTAGCGCTGCAAGGCAGCGCTACTCGCGCTACTTAGGTTAAATCATTTATACCACGTTAGAAATCGCGCTGTACGGCTAAGTGAGCAAGGCCTTCGAGCGCCATGCGGTGTGCCGTTTCCGGCAGCAACTGTAGTGCGCTAATCGCTTTATCAGCCTCTTCTTCGGCACGCTGACGCGTATAATCAAGTGAACCACATTGCTGCATGGCGGAAAGAACCGGCCCCAGCAGATGACGCCCGTTTCCTTCTTCAATCGCCTTGCGAATCATCGAGCTTTGTTCTGCAGTACCATGACGCATTGCGTGCAGCAGCGGCAGCGTTGGCTTGCCTTCATTGAGGTCATCGCCCGTGTTTTTCCCCAGCGTTTTGCCGTCCGCGCTGTAGTCGAGCAGATCGTCAATTAACTGGAACGCGGTGCCCAGGTAGCGGCCATAGTCCTGAAGCGCTTTTTCTTGCTCTGGCGTCGCGCCGGCAAGGATTGATGATGATTGCGCTGCGGCTTCAAATAAACGCGCTGTTTTACTGTAAATGACGCGCATATAGCTTTCTTCAGTGATATCCGGGTCGTTGCAGTTCATTAGCTGCAAGACTTCGCCTTCAGCGATCACGTTCACCGCTTCTGACATCAGCGCCAGAACGCGTAATGATTCGAGGCTGGTCATCATCTGGAAGGCGCGGGTATAAATGAAATCCCCAACTAGCACGCTTGCTGCGTTGCCAAAGGCGGCATTTGCCGTTGCTTTACCTCGGCGCATGTCGGATTCGTCTACCACGTCATCATGCAGCAGTGTTGCAGTGTGGATAAATTCGATCAGCGCGGCGACAGTGACATGTTTATCACCAGTATAGTCAAGGGCTCTGGCCGCAAGGACAGCAATCATCGGGCGTATACGTTTTCCACCACCGCTGATGATGTAATGTCCAAGCTGGTTTATCAAAACGACGTCAGAATTCAGTTGTTCAAGAATGACGTTATTAACCGCTGTCATATCCTGCGTAGTTAATGTTGTAATTTGTTCTAGATTCATGGTTTGTGCCAACGTATGTCTTCAACACTGCCGTAAGATTGCTGTTGCATATCGGCAAGACGGAACTTATTGAGCCGATTGTACTTGAAAAATGAGAGAGATAAACGGCAGTTGATACGTTGTATTCTTTTTCTTCACATCCGTTGATTATGCACTTGTCATCCTCAGTATTTTTGCGTAGAATTCGCGCCCTATTATGAATATTTATAGCGCGCTCTGAAACCTATTAACGGGTGCGCGGAAAGCGGAGTTTTATATGTACGCAGTTTTCCAAAGTGGTGGTAAGCAACACCGAGTAAGCGAAGGTCAAACCGTTCGCTTGGAAAAGCTGGACATCGCAACTGGTGAAGCCATTGAGTTTGACCAAGTTCTGATGGTTGCCAACGGTGAAGAAATCAAAATCGGCGTTCCTTTCGTCGATGGCGGTAAAATCAAAGCTGAAGTTGTTGCTCATGGTCGTGGCGAAAAAGTGAAGATCGTTAAGTTCCGTCGCCGTAAACACTACCGTAAGCAAGCAGGCCACCGTCAGTGGTTCACTGACGTGAAAATTACCGGCATCAGCGCTTAAGATTAGGAGAGCGGATTAAATGGCACACAAGAAAGCTGGCGGTTCAACCCGTAACGGTCGTGACTCTAACGCACAACGTCTGGGCGTAAAACGTTTTGGCGGCGAAAGTGTACTGGCTGGCAACATCATCGTTCGTCAACGTGGTACCAAATTCCACGCAGGAACTAACGTTGGCTGCGGGAAAGACCATACTCTGTTTGCTTTGACTGATGGTAAAGTTCAGTTTGAAGTTAAAGGCCCAAAAAACCGTAAATTTATCAGCATCGTTGCTGAATAATTTTTCGCGTTAGGTCTGACGGATTTAAGCCCCGCAATTCTTTGCGGGGCTTTTTACATTCTGATTCTGAGTAAACCATCTGGATAAGTATGAATACTAAACAACAGACGGGCATCGGTCTTTGTCTGGCGCTGACTACGGCTGTTTGCTGGGGGGCGTTACCGATAGCCATGAAACAGGTTCTGGTAGTGATGGAACCTTATACGATTGTTTGGTATCGCTTTTTCATTGCTTCCATTGGACTCGGCATTATTCTGTCATCCCGTAAGAAATTGCCGCCAATGCGGGTTTTCCGGCATCGGCGCTGGTGGGTTCTGCTACTGATTGCGACGGCTGGGCTACTGGGCAACTTTGTTTTCTTTAGCTCGTCTCTCCAATATCTGAGCCCGACAGCGTCTCAGGTTATCGGGCAGCTTTCCCCTGTAGGCATGATGTTCGCCAGCGTACTTATCCTAAAGGAAAAGATGCGCGGCACGCAGATCATTGGCGCGATCATGCTGATCTGTGGTCTGCTCCTGTTCTTTAATACCAGCCTGATTGAGATTTTTACCCGACTGACAGACTACACGTTGGGCGTGCTGCTGGGTGTTTGCGCCTCGGCGGTATGGGTATCCTATGGCGTAGCGCAGAAAGTTCTATTGCGACGCCTGACATCACAGCAGATTCTGTTTTTGTTATATGTTCTGTGTGTCGTCTTTATCACGCCTTTTGCCAAGCTTGAGGTTATTTTTCAACTGAGCAACTGGCAGCTTATTTGCCTGTTATTCTGCGGTGCGAATACGTTGATTGGGTATGGTGCGCTGGCGGAAGCAATGGCTCGCTGGCAGGCGTCGCAGGTTAGTGCGGTCATTACGCTGACGCCGTTGTTTACGCTGCTGTTTTCCGATCTGCTGGCGTTAGGGTGGCCGACTTTCTTTGCTGCGCCAGTATTGAATTGGATTGGTTACGTCGGTGCGTTTGTGGTTGTTGCTGGCGCCATGTTTTCCGCTATTGGGCATCGTTTCCTTCCTGGAAAGAAAGAGCCTGTGTTGCCATTGGTAGCAAAAAAATAGCTTAAGAGAAAACGTATTGCAGCGGTCACAGCTATTTTTTGACAGTCTGCATGTGTTGTTTATTTTTAATACAGATGAAATTATTGGGGCGGGCAGGTACAATCCTGCTCCTTTGCTGGAATGCGTTCTGGTGCGTCAGTTTTTTAATGGTAAGTAGAAACACGCTACATGCCTTAAAATCAAAAAGTTACGCCAATAAGAACCAATAACAAGCCTAAAACACGTAGATATTCTCTATTGGTTTTTTGCGGAGAGAATCAATGAAGTTTGTAGATGAAGCCACAATTCTCGTTGTGGCAGGCGATGGCGGTAACGGTTGTGTCAGCTTTCGTCGTGAAAAATATATTCCTAACGGTGGCCCAGACGGCGGTGACGGCGGGGATGGCGGTGACGTTTACCTGCTGGCAGACGAAAACCTGAACACGTTGATCGACTATCGTTTTGAAAAATCTTTCCGCGCTGAGCGTGGACAAAATGGGCAAAGTCGCGACTGTACGGGTAAACGCGGTAAAGATATTACGATTAAAGTTCCTGTCGGTACCCGTGTTCTTGATCAGGGAACGGGCGAAGTACTGGGCGATATGACTCGCCATCAACAGAATCTGATGGTCGCGAAAGGCGGCTGGCATGGTTTGGGTAACTCGCGTTTTAAATCGTCAGTCAACCGTGCTCCGCGTCAAAAAACCAATGGTACAAAAGGCGAAGAGCGTGAGCTGACGCTGGAACTGCTGTTGTTGGCTGACGTGGGAATGCTTGGCCTGCCTAATGCAGGTAAATCGACCTTTATCCGCGCAGTATCAGCAGCGAAGCCGAAAGTGGCCGATTATCCGTTCACCACCTTGGTGCCGAGCCTTGGTGTTGTCCGTATGGATAGCGAGCAGAGCTTTGTTGTAGCGGATATCCCAGGTCTGATTGAAGGCGCATCCGACGGTGCTGGGCTGGGGATTCGTTTCCTGAAACACCTTGAACGCTGCCGTGTTCTGCTGCATTTGGTTGATCTGGCACCGATTGATGAGTCAGATCCGATTGAAAATGCCAAGATCATTATCAACGAGTTAGAGCAGTATGGCGCTGGCTTGGCAGAAAAACCGCGTTGGCTGGTTTTCAACAAGGTTGACTTGATCGATAAGGCTGAAGCGGAAAAACGTGCTAAAGAGATTGCGGCCGCGCTTGGCTGGGATGATAAATACTATCTGATTTCTGCGGCGAACCGTGAAGGCGTCAACCCACTTTGCTGGGACGTGATGAACTTCCTGAAAGCCAATCCGAAAATGACGGCAATCGCTGAAAGCGCGCCGGAAAAAGTGGAGTTCATGTGGGATGATTATCACCGTGAACAACTGGCAGAAGTAGAAAAAGAAGCCGAAGAAGAGTGGGATGATGATTGGGACGATGAAGATGATGAAGGTGTTGAGATCATCTATCAAAAATAATTCGTTCTCCTGCTAGTCAGATCTCGCCAACGCGGCCTTACCCTCAAAGTAAGGCCGCGTTGTTATTTTAATTACTCTGATAAATATCTTTGTAGAGACGGCTTTCAAATCTCACCAGAGGGACGCGACGTGCGCGCTGGTCTTCTGGTGGCACGGCATAGCCGGACAGGAACTGGACGAATGCCATGCGCTGGCCGCTCGCGGTAGTAATGAAGCCTGCCAGATTATATACGCCCTGCAATGCCCCAGTTTTAGCCGAAACCTTGCCATCGACGCCAGCTTCATGCAGGCCGCCACGATAACGCAGCGTGCCGTCATAGCCGGAAAGCGGAAGCATCGTGATGTAATTCAGTTCATTATCGTGCTGTGCGATGTACTGCAAGACCTGCATCATCGTTTCCGGTGAAATCAGGTTATGTCGTGACAGGCCTGAACCATCTACAACAATGCTGTTTCCTAAATCGACACCTGCCTTCTGGCGCAGAATTTGTCGCACGGCATCAGCGCCAGCGCGCCATGTTCCTGGTACGCTAAAACGCTCGTGCCCAATAGTACGAAAGACCGTATCGGCAATCATGTTGTCTGATTTTTTCAGCATGATAGTGAGCAGGTCGTGCAGCGGAGGCGATTGTGTCTGGGCCAGTACGCTTCCTGCTGGACCTAGCTGCGTCTGACGGCGAAGGCTGCCTTTAATACGAATATCTGCCTGCTGTAGCTCATCTTTAACGATAGCACCGGCATAGCTGGCGCCATCCTGAATCGCGAATGCCAGCGGAAGCGGCTCTGTGCGCTGAACCAGACAACCTGTAAGCGTGAAGCGATTTAATTCCCCGGGTACCACATCCAATTCGCAATATTGGGCATCGGCTGAGCCTTTAGCCAGCGTGCGGACTTCGCTGAACATTTGCACTGGATAATAGGATGCAACGCGGATAAACGCATTATCACCCGCTTTAGGCGCACTGTAGAGTGAGACGGAGAAGCAGTTGCGATCGACAATCGCAGCACCCGGAGGGGCGCTGAAACACTGTGTCATGTCGTTCCAGGGCCAGCCTGGCGCTTTATCGTGACTGGCGAACACCGAGGTGTCGATCAGCACATCACCTGAGATTTCTTGTATCCCGCGCTTTCTTAATTCCTGCACCATATTACGTATTTGCTGGCGCTTAAGCGTAGGATCGCCGCTAAACCGTACGATGAGATTACCGTTAAGAATACCGCTGGTGACAGGCCCGTGGCTTTCCATCGTGGTGATGAATCGATAATCTGGACCCAACTGTAGTAATGCAGCTAATGCGGTTATCACCTTTTGCGTACTGGCCGGAAGCGCCATTTGCTGGCTATTGAAGGCCATACTGGGTGTTGTTGCGCCAACTTTTTGTACCAATAGCGCCAAATTGGCACCATCTGGTAAATATTGGCGATGATCCTCAACAGAAGCTGCATTGGCATGCAGAACAAAAGCGCAGGCAAGTCCGGTAACAATCGATGAAAAACGCATAATCTCAGCTAATAACGGGGTAACGTGTGGTCATACTACGGCGCAATAAGGTCTAAAGTAAACGATGACCCTCATTGAACTCTGGGGTAAAATACGTATCAAAATGCAAAACCGCTGCTAGCCTGGAAATTTTGTTCTGGGGCTGGTTGCTTTTGTTTTATGTCCAGTGAGGACTGGCACGTTGCAGAGACTCCGTCGCCTTTGATTTTTAGCGCGTCAGGATGACGATTATTTGAGTCTTACGGACTTTTTTAGAGGTATAGACAATATGAAACAATTTCCGATGACGTTACGTGGCGCTGAAAAATTGCGCGAAGAGCTTGACCACCTGAAATCTGTGCGTCGACCTGAAATCATTGCCTCGATTGCCGAAGCGCGTGAGCACGGCGATCTGAAAGAAAATGCAGAATATCATGCCGCCCGCGAGCAGCAGGGCTTTTGTGAAGGACGTATTCAAGACATTGAAGCAAAACTGTCTAATGCACAGGTTATCGATGTCACGAAAATGTCAGCGAACAACGGGCGTGTTATTTTTGGCGCGACTGTAGCGGTGATGAATCTGGATAATGAGGAAGAGCAAACTTACCGGATTGTTGGTGATGACGAAGCAGATTTTAAGCAGAATCTGATCTCTGTAAACTCTCCTATCGCACGTGGCCTGATCGGCAAAGAGCAAGATGACGTCGTAGTCATCCGTACGCCGGGCGGCGACGTGGAATATGAAATCCTGAAGGTCGAATATCTGTAAACTTTGCCGTATTGTTGATTAAAACAGCAAATATTGTAAAGAAAAGAAAAAGGCCGCTTGCGGCCTTTTCTCTAACCGAGAGGCATGTCACCTTTCTGTTAAAACAGAGTATCCTGAAATAAAAAGTGTTATCGTGGTAACACAATTTTACGTTCTTTCGCAGGACGGTAGAGCACCAGCGTATGGCCGATAACCTGGACGTTAGCGGCACCCGTTTCACGAACAATCGCTTCAACAATCAAGGCTTTGGTTTCGCGATCTTCTGTTGCTACCTTTATCTTGATCAGTTCGTGGTGTGCTAATGCTTGTTCGATCTCAGCCAGAACACCTTCGGTGAGACCGTTATTGCCTAGCATGACAACCGGTTTGAGTGGATGTGCCAAGCCTTTCAGGTGCTGTTTTTGTTTATTACTTAGGTTCATTGTCTTTTTTACTTAGGTTGGGATTGAAAACGGGTCATTCTACCGCCATCTCATGATTATAACCAATTTGACTGTTCTGATTGGTAATATGTGAGAAGTTTCTCCCCACCACGAGCGTGTTACTGAGAATAGTTGGAAAATTGATGGCGAATAAAAAGCGTTCTGCAAGCTCCAGTCGCTGGTTGCAGGAACACTTTAGCGATAAATATGTGCAGCAGGCTCAGAAAAAAGGGCTGCGCTCACGCGCTTGGTTTAAACTTGACGAAATACAGCAGGGCGACAAACTGTTTAAACCTGGTATGACGGTTGTGGATTTAGGCGCTGCACCTGGCGGTTGGTCACAATATGTAGTCACGCAAATTGGTGGAAATGGCCGAATTATCGCGTGTGATATTTTACCAATGGATCCGATTGTCGGCGTCGATTTCCTGCAAGGGGACTTTCGTGATGAACTGGTCCTCAAAGCCTTGCTTGAAAGGGTTGGCGATAGCAAAGTTCAGGTGGTGATGTCTGACATGGCCCCTAACATGAGTGGTACACCAGCCGTTGATATTCCGAAGTCGATGTATCTGGTTGAATTAGCACTTGGTATGTGTCGGGATGTATTAGCACCAGGCGGAAGTTTCCTGGTGAAAGTGTTTCAGGGAGAAGGCTTTGATGAATACCTGCGGGAAATTCGCTCCCTGTTTACGAAGGTGAAAGTTCGTAAACCAGACGCTTCACGTGCTCGGTCTCGTGAAGTGTATATTGTAGCGACAGGGCGCAAACTGTAGTACCCTAACGCTGTTTTTTAACACAGTTGTAATATGAGGTTAATCCCTTGAGTGACATGGCGAAAAACCTAATTCTCTGGTTAGTCATCGCAGTTGTGCTGATGTCTGTTTTCCAGAGCTTTGGGCCCAGCGAGTCGAATGGCCGTAGGGTGGATTATTCAACCTTCTTGACTGAAGTGAATCAGGATCAGGTCCGTGAAGCACGTATTAACGGGCGTGAGATCAGTGTTATCAAAAAAGACAGCAACAGATACACGACTTACATTCCTGTCAATGACCCCAAGCTACTGGATAACCTGCTAACGAAGAACGTGAAAGTCGTTGGTGAGCCGCCGGAAGAACCGAGCTTGCTGGCTTCTATCTTTATTTCTTGGTTCCCGATGCTGTTACTGATTGGCGTCTGGATCTTCTTCATGCGTCAAATGCAAGGCGGCGGCGGTAAAGGCGCTATGTCCTTCGGCAAGAGCAAAGCGCGCATGCTGACTGAAGATCAGATCAAGACGACGTTTGCTGATGTAGCGGGTTGTGACGAAGCGAAGGAAGAGGTTAGCGAACTGGTCGAGTACCTGCGCGAACCTAGCCGCTTCCAGAAACTGGGCGGTAAAATTCCGAAAGGCATTCTGATGGTCGGCCCGCCGGGAACAGGTAAAACGCTGCTGGCAAAAGCGATTGCCGGTGAAGCAAAAGTGCCTTTCTTTACGATTTCCGGTTCTGACTTCGTTGAAATGTTTGTCGGTGTCGGTGCTTCCCGTGTCCGTGACATGTTCGAACAGGCGAAGAAAGCTGCGCCTTGTATCATCTTTATCGACGAAATCGACGCCGTTGGCCGTCAGCGTGGCGCAGGTTTGGGCGGTGGTCACGATGAACGTGAACAGACGCTGAACCAAATGCTGGTTGAGATGGATGGCTTTGAAGGCAACGAGGGCATTATTGTCATCGCGGCAACTAACCGTCCTGATGTTCTTGACCCCGCGTTGCTGCGTCCAGGTCGTTTTGACCGTCAGGTTGTGGTTGGTCTGCCGGATGTTCGCGGTCGTGAACAGATTCTGAAAGTTCACATGCGTCGCGTGCCGCTGTCTCCAGATATCGATGCGTCAGTGATTGCACGTGGTACGCCAGGTTTCTCTGGTGCGGATTTGGCTAACCTGGTTAACGAAGCTGCATTGTTCGCTGCTCGTGGTAACAAACGCGTTGTTTCGATGGTCGAATTTGAGAAAGCTAAAGACAAAATCATGAGGGGTGCAGAGCGCCGTTCCATGGTAATGACTGAGAAGCAGAAAGAATCGACGGCGTATCATGAAGCTGGACATGCGATCATTGGTCGTCTGGTGCCAGAGCACGATCCAGTCCACAAAGTGACGATCATTCCGCGTGGCCGTGCACTGGGCGTGACGTTCTTCCTGCCTGAAGGCGATGCGATCAGCGCTAGCCGTCAGAAGCTGGAAAGCCAGATCTCTACGCTGTACGGCGGTCGACTGGCCGAAGAAATTATTTACGGCGTGGAACATGTTTCGACAGGCGCGTCCAATGATATCAAGGTTGCAACGTCGATTGCTCGTAACATGGTGACGCAGTGGGGCTTCTCCGAAAAACTGGGCCCATTGCTTTATGCGGAAGAAGAAGGTGAAGTCTTCCTCGGTCGTTCCGTGGCAAAAGCTAAGCACATGTCAGATGAAACGGCGCGTATCATCGATCAGGAAGTAAAATCTCTGGTTGAACGTAACTACGTGCGTGCTCGCGAACTGTTGATGGCAAACATGGACATTCTTCACTCAATGAAAGATGCGTTGATGAAGTATGAAACCATTGATGCGCCGCAGATCGATGACCTGATGGGACGTAAGAAAGACGTTCGTCCACCAGCAGGTTGGGAAGAGTCTCGTTCTGACAACGATGTTGGCAACGGTGGCGGTACACCTAAAGCCCCTACACCAGTGGATGAGCCGCAGACGCCTAATCCTGGTAATACAATGTCTGAGCAAGTGGACGACAAATAATTCGCCTGCGATTGACATCTGTAACTTATGAAACCCCAGCTCAGGCTGGGGTTTTTTACTGGGAGCGTTCTTCGAATCACATTTCATGCTAACTACACCAGAATGCGGAGGTAAATCATGCAGCTGGTTGCCAGAGATTCAACGCTGGATCTTTCCTGCCCACACATCATGGGTATTCTTAACGTCACGCCGGACTCTTTTTCCGATGGCGGTAAACACAACAAGCTCGATGCGGCATTACTGCACGTTCAGGAGATGGTTACCGCAGGTGCGACCCTGATCGATATTGGCGGTGAATCGACGCGTCCCGGTGCGGCTGAAGTTAGTACGGAAGAAGAGCTAGCCCGTGTAGTGCCTGTGGTTGAAGCCATTGCTAAACGCTTTGACGTATGGATATCGGTCGATACCTCAAAGCCGGAAGTGATGACGGCATCGGCGCAGGCGGGAGCACATCTGATTAATGATATCCGCGCTTTGCAAGAGCCCGGAGCTCTGGAGGCTGCGGCGGCTACAGGTTTGCCAGTATGCCTAATGCACATGCAGGGTATGCCGAGAACCATGCAGCACAAACCGCACTATGATGATCTTATGCAGGACATTGGCGATTTCTTGCAGCAGCAGATTGATCGCTGTGTGAACGCCAATATTCCGAAAAGTAAGCTATTGCTGGATCCTGGGTTCGGATTCGGTAAGAATCTTGCCCATAATTATGCGCTTCTGGCTCGCTTGAGCGAGTTACATCGTTTTGAACTGCCTCTTCTGGTTGGCATGTCGAGGAAATCCATGATTGGACAGATCCTCAACGTACCGCCTGCGCAGCGTGTTCATGGCAGCATCGCCTGCGCAGTGATCGCGGCGATGCTGGGAGCACAGATTATTCGCGTGCACGATGTTAAAGAAACGGCTGATGCCATGCGCATTGTTGAGGCCACCCTTTCTGCGAAGGAATAAAAACGAGATGAGTAACCGCAAATATTTTGGTACCGATGGCGTACGTGGCAAGGTTGGCGATACGCCGATTACCCCTGATTTTGTGCTTAAACTGGGTTGGGCTGCTGGGAAAGTTCTCGCGCGACATGGCTCTCGTAAGATTATTATCGGCAAAGATACCCGTATTTCTGGCTATATGCTGGAGTCTGCGCTGGAAGCAGGGCTGGCTGCTGCGGGATTGTCGGCTTCTTTTACCGGCCCGATGCCGACGCCTGCGGTTGCTTATCTTACTCGTACGTTCCGTGCTGAAGCAGGTATCGTGATTTCTGCTTCTCACAACCCGTATTACGACAACGGCATTAAATTCTTCTCAATTGACGGCACCAAGCTGCCGGATGACGTAGAAGAAGCAATCGAAGCTGAACTGGAAAAACCGCTGACGTGTGTTGAGTCTGCTGAATTAGGCAAAGCCAGCCGCATTGTTGACGCCGCCGGACGCTACATCGAATTTTGCAAGGGAACGTTCCCGAGCGAGCTGAGCCTTAATGGTTTAAAGATTGTCGTCGATTGCGCCAATGGTGCGACCTATCATATCGCCCCCAGCGTACTGCGTGAGCTTGGCGCTAAAGTCATCGCGATTGGTTGTGAGCCAGATGGGATGAACATCAATGAAGAATGCGGTGCGACGGATGTCAGACAGCTACAGGCGCGTGTGCTAGCTGAGAAAGCGGACGTTGGTCTGGCGTTTGACGGCGATGGCGATCGGCTCATCATGGTCGACCATTTAGGCAACAAGGTCGATGGCGATCAGATTCTGTATATCATTGCTCGCGAAGGTTTACGCCAAGGGCAACTACGTGGCGGCGCTGTTGGCACGCTGATGAGTAACATGGGGCTTGAAGTTGCGTTAAAGCAGCTGGGTATCCCGTTTGCTCGTGCCAAAGTAGGTGACCGCTATGTATTAGAAATGATGCAGGCAAAAGGCTGGCGCATCGGGGCAGAAAACTCTGGCCATGTGATCCTGCTGGACAAAACCACGACGGGCGACGGTGTGATTGCCGGTTTGCAAGTCCTTACCGCGATAGTGAAAAACCATATGAGTCTGCATGATTTATGCAGCGGTATGAAGCTGTTTCCACAGATTCTGGTCAATGTGCGGTTTACGGGTGAACACGATCCGCTGGAAGACAAAAATGTGCAGCAGATTACGCAGGATGTGGAAAAAGAACTGGCCGGACGCGGGCGTGTATTGCTGCGTAAATCCGGCACTGAGCCACTCATCCGCGTCATGGTTGAGGGTGAACACGAAGAGACGGTAATCGCGTTGGCAAATCGTATTGCTGATGCGGTGAAAGCCGTCGGTTGAGGGCTTTTTTGATTCGCCAATCAGGTAGATAAGGCTTTCGATAGGTCTCTTGCGTCGAAAGCCGCTGTTTTTTTCTGCAATCAACCTGTGGTGACCAAATTACCCTTGCGTACGCTACATCCTTTGGTTAGTATTCAGACCCGCTTGATAAGGGATGTTCTACATCCTGCTTAGCGGAATGACACGCGGTTTACCGCCAGAATATAGCACCTCCATGAATCATGGGGAAAACGGTTAACGGGTACGACTATGTACGAAGCTCTATTAGTGATTTTCCTGTTAGTATCGATCGGGCTGGTTGCCTTGATCATGCTTCAGCAGGGTAAAGGTGCTGATATGGGGGCCTCGTTCGGAGCAGGTGCTTCTGCCACTTTGTTCGGTTCGAGCGGCTCTGGTAATTTCATGACCCGCATGACAGCGATACTGGCAACCCTGTTCTTCATTATCAGTCTCATTCTGGGCAACTTAAGTTCGCTGCAGAAAAGAGGCGGTACATGGGACAACCTGAACCAGCCAGAAAAAGCAGAGCAGACGATAACGCCTGCTTCGCCTTCAACGCCGGTGAGTGACATTCCGAAGTAAGCGTTTTAAAGCAGTAATTGTGATGCCGTGGTGGTGGAATTGGTAGACACGCTACCTTGAGGTGGTAGTGCCCGATTGGGCTTACGGGTTCAAGTCCCGTCCTCGGTACCAACATAAAAAATAGACGTCAATAGACGTCTATTTTTTTGTCCCAATCCCAAGGATTTATTGGCTTTCTCTTCTATTTCTCCATCAACCTGACTCAGCTCATATCAATAGATTTATCAGTATATATTGACGTTATGAGTGCTCCCTCGCCATAATCACATAACCGATTTTCATCGCCTTTTATCTGCTATACCGTCATATCATGAAGCATACTCTTCCCTTTACACTGACTCAGGTGAAAGTGCATAGTCGCTCATCGGCACACACGAGCAGAACAGGTTACGGTCGCCGTAAACGTCGTCCAGACGCTTCACGCTCGGCCAGTATTTGTGTTCGCTGCCTGCTGGGAAGACCGCCAGCTCGCGGCTGTACGGATGCGCCCAGTCGGCTACCAGCTCCGCCTGCGTGTGCGGCGCGTTGACTAGCGGATTGTCATCCAGCGGCCATTCGCCCTGCGCGACGCGGTTGATTTCAGCACGGATCGCCAGCATCGCGTCAACAAAGCGATCGATCTCTACCTGACTCTCCGATTCCGTTGGTTCTACCATCAGCGTGCCCGCTACCGGGAACGACATGGTCGGTGCATGGAAACCGTAGTCGATCAGGCGCTTGGCGATATCCATCTCGCTGATACCCGTACTCTCTTTAAGCGGACGAATATCCAGAATGCACTCGTGCGCCACGCGACCGTCACGGCCGGTGTAGAGCACCGGATACGCCTGCTGCAAGCGCGTCGCGATGTAGTTGGCGTTCAGGATCGCCATCTGGCTAGCCTGTTTTAGCCCTTCCGCGCCCCTCATGCGGATGTACATCCAGCTAATCGGCAGAATAGACGCACTGCCGAACGGTGCAGCAGAGACCGCGCCTTGTTCCGTCAGCACTCCCTCGATTTTTACCACCTGATGACCCGGTACAAACGGTGCCAGATGCGCTTTCACGCCAATCGGCCCCATGCCCGGCCCGCCGCCGCCGTGTGGAATACAGAAAGTTTTATGCAGGTTCAGGTGCGAGACGTCTGCACCAATGTAGCCCGGCGTCGTGATGCCAACCTGCGCATTCATGTTCGCACCGTCCAGATACACCTGACCGCCGTATTGATGCACGATCTGGCACACTTCGCGGATCGTCTCTTCATAGACGCCGTGAGTGGATGGATAGGTCACCATGATGCAGGAAAGCTGTTCGCCCGCCGCCTGCGCTTTCTCACGCAGATCGTGCAGATCGATATTGCCCTGCTTGTCACAGGCGACTACTACCACGTCCATCCCCGCCATCTGCGCCGATGCCGGGTTCGTTCCGTGGGCGGAGCTAGGAATCAGACAAAGATTACGGCCAGCTTCATTGCGGCTTTCATGATAGCGACGGATCGCCAGCAGCCCCGCATATTCACCCTGCGCGCCTGAGTTGGGCTGCATGCAAATCGCGTCATAGCCCGTCAGTTGCACCAGCCAGCCCGATAGCTGTTCGATCATCTGACGATAGCCCAGCGCCTGTTCCGTCGGACAGAATGGATGCAGCTCGGCAAATTCCGGCCAGGTAATCGGCAACATTTCCGCCGCTGCGTTGAGCTTCATGGTGCAAGAACCGAGCGGGATCATCGCCTGATTCAGCGCCAGATCTTTACGCGCCAGACGGTGCAGGTAGCGCATCATCTCGGTTTCGCTGTGATAGCGGTTGAACACCGGATGCGACAGAATCGCGTCGTGGCGCACCAGCCCAGCAGGGATCGTTGCCGCTTTCTGGCCGATGGCCGCATCAAGCGCATCGATATCCAACCCGTGATCGTCGCCTAACAGCACGGCAAACAGCGCCAGCACATCTTCACGCGTGGTCGCTTCATCCAGCGTGATGCCTACCGCACTCGCCAGATCGCTGCGCAAGTTGATGCCAAAACTTAATGCCCGGCTCAGCACCGCGTCTTTGTCCGCGACTTCGATAGTCAGCGTGTCGAACCAGCTGCGATGACGCAGCAGCAGTCCGCCCTGTGTTAATCCCGCCGCCAGAATATCGGTCAGACGGTGGATGCGTCCTGCGATACGTTTGAGCCCTTCCGGCCCGTGGAATACCGCGTACATCCCCGCAATGTTGGCCAGCAACACCTGCGAGGTACAAATATTGGAGTTCGCCTTCTCGCGGCGAATGTGTTGTTCACGCGTCTGCATCGCCATGCGCAGCGCGGTATTACCTGTCGCATCGCGCGACACGCCGATAATACGTCCCGGCATGGCACGTTTATGTTCATCACGGCAGGCGAAGAACGCCGCGTGTGGCCCACCGTAGCCCATCGGTACGCCAAAGCGCTGTGCGGAGCCGAAGACGATATCCGCGCCCTGCTTGCCCGGCGCAGTCAGCAATACCAGCGCCATGATGTCCGACGCCACGCAGCTGACGACCTTTCGTGCTTTCAGTGCGGCCATCAGGTCGCTGTAATCATGCAGTTCGCCCGTTGTCCCTGCCTGTTGCAGCAGAACACCGAACACTGCATCGTCTTTCAACGCTTCTTCAACTTTACCGATGACAATTTCAAAACCGAAAGTTTCTGCACGGGTACGCACCACGTCCAGCGTTTGCGGATGCACGTCGTCGGCGACGAAGAAACGTTCGGCCTGTTTGAGTTTGCTGATGCGCTTAGCCATCGCCATCGCTTCCGCCGCAGCGGTCGCTTCATCCAGCAGCGACGCGGAGGCCAAATCCAGACCGGTTAAATCCTGTGTGACCTGCTGGAAATTCAGCAGCGCCTCAAGACGCCCCTGAGAGACTTCCGGCTGATACGGCGTATAGGCGGTGTACCAGCCTGGATTTTCCAGCACGTTGCGTAAAATCACTGGCGGCATCAGCACCGCGCTGTAGCCCATGCCGATGTAGCTTTTATAACATTGATTGCGTCCTGCAATGGCCTTCAGCTCAGCTAACGCTTCATGTTCCGTCACCGCCTCTCCCACCGCTGGCGGGCTGGGCAATTGAATGTCCACCGGGACAATCTGGCGGATCAGCGCATCCAGCGACGTCGCGCCGACCACCGACAGCATGTGCTGCTGTTGGCTGACGGAAGGACCGATATGGCGCTCGATAAACGCGCCGTCATGTTCGAGTTGACTGAGTGTCTGGGTCATTACAGTAATTTCCTGCATTAATCGTGCTTGCATCAATCGTGATCGCTGCCGCGCTGAAAGATGACGCGGGCGAATAAAACAAAACGCCCCCGGTTCAGCAAAACCGGGAGCGCGATAACTACTCGTCTTCTTCTAGCGACGCCTGATAGCCTTCTGCATCAAGCAGTTCGTCCAAATCAGACTCATCAGAAATTCTGATGCGGAACAGCCAACCATCAGTATAAGGCGCGCTGTTGACCAGCTCTGGGGAGCCTTCCAGATCTTCGTTAACTTCCACGATCTCACCGCTGATGGGCGCATAAATATCCGACGCCGCTTTTACCGACTCTACCACCGCACAGTCATCGCCTGCGGCGACGACTGTGCCCACTTCCGGCAAATCGATAAAGACCATGTCACCCAGAAGCTCTTGCGCGTGTTCGGTAATGCCCACGCTGTAGACACCGTTGCCCTCGTGCAGCACCCATTCGTGCGACGTGGTGTATTTTAATTCTACTGGTACGTTGCTCATTGCATCCCCTTTCCTAAAGTCGTTAATCCCGTGCGCTACCCGTCATACTTCAAGCTGCATGTGCGTTGGCAATACTCGGCTCATCGCTGAGCCTCGCCCTGACGGGCCGCCGCAAGCGGCGTTCAAATTGGCTAAGCCAATTTGTCCTCGCTCACCCCAGTCACTTACTTGTGTAAGCTCCCGGGGATTCACTGTGTCGCCGCCTTCCTGCAACCTGAATTATTTAGGGTATGACATAAGAAGTTATTCAATACTGAACGATGGCTTTTCCGGCGCGGACAAAGCCGGGTTTGGTCACGTGGACAGGCAGTTCGCGGTGACGAATCTGCACAATCGCCTGCTCACCAATCCCCACCGGAACACGCGCCAGCGCGATGCTCACGCCAAGCGTCGGCGAGAACGATCCGCTGGTGATGACCCCTTCTCGCATCACACCATCACTATCAGTAAAGCGCACAGGTAAATCATTGCGCAATACGCCTTTTTCCGTCAGCACTAAACCAACCAGTTGATCGGTCCCTTTTTCACGCTGATGCGTTAATGCCTCACGCCCGATAAACTCGCGATCCTCCGGCTGCCAGGCGATTGTCCAGCCCATATTGGCCGCCAGCGGCGAAATGCCTTCATCCATATCCTGACCGTACAGGTTCATCCCCGCTTCCAGCCGCAGCGTATCGCGTGCGCCCAGTCCGCATGGCTTCACGCCAACAGCCAGCAGTTGTTGCCAGAAATCGACCACCTGCTCATTCGGCAGCGCGATTTCATAACCGGCTTCGCCCGTATAACCTGTTGTGGCAACGAAGAAGTCGCCCGCCTGCTTGCCAAAAAATGGCTTCATGCTGGCGACAGCAGCCACGTCTGCATCACTCAGGCCTTTTGCCTTCAGGATTTCTTGCACTTTTTCCTGCGCCTGCGGACCTTGCACCGCAACCAGCGCCAGATCGTCGCGCTCACGGATTTCAACCCCGAACGGTGCAGCGTGCTGCTCGATCCAGGCGAGATCTTTTTCACGGGTCGCGGAGTTCACGACCAGACGGAAATTGTCTTCCGTGAGAAAATAAACGATCAGATCGTCGATGACGCCGCCGGAGGCATTCAACATGCCGCTATAAAGCGCTTTGCCCAGCTGTGTGAGTTTGGCGACATCATTCGCCAGCAGATAGCGCAGGAATTCACGCGTTCTCACGCCGTGCAAATCGACGATGGTCATGTGGGAGACATCAAAAATGCCGGCTTCCCGACGCACAATGTGGTGCTCATCCAGTTGAGAGCCGTAATGCAGCGGCATCATCCAGCCGTGAAAATCCACCATTTTGGCGCCATCGGCCAAATGTTGTTGGTACAACGGGGTCTGCTTTGCCATTCTTCATCCCTCTTCAGCGCATGGCGTTCAGGCGATAAAACACACTGCGCAAACGATATCTTATGACTGAACTTACCACCGACGCGCAGGTTAAACCACTCTCTTAGGCATAAGATAAATTATATAGAAGACAAAGAAAGTCGAGCCGCCCACAAAAAACAAAGCAGCGTAATATTCTTAATAAATGACAAAAATAAGCACGTAATTTATTTAAATCAGAGAAAACCACAAATTAATGACATTAAAACTGGCTAACGCAGGCATTGACACCCAACTGAAAACGCCGTCCGGATTAGATAATATAATGATAAAAACAAACCTAAATTAGATTTTTTCAATCAAAAACCAACAACGACTCCCAACCTGACTCCCTCCTCACTTGCATTCTGTGAACCGCTTCTCAGGCGTCTTTACCTCAGTGCCAACGAACAAGATGACATGGCACCTGACGGAAGGCGCTGATAACCGATTTATCCCACACTAATAGCAAGGAATTGCGCAGCATGTATTTTTCGCTTTATCAAAATCAAACGTGATTAGGAGATAGATGATGGCTAACAGAATGATCCTTAACGAAACGTCCTACTTTGGCACGGGCGCGATTGCGCACATCGTCGATGAAGTGAAGCGACGGGGGTTCAAAAAAGCGCTGCTAGTGACGGACAAGGACTTGGTAAAATTTGGCGTCGCGACCAACGTCACGGCGAAGCTGGATGCAGCAGGCTTACCCTACGATATCTACGATGAGGTGATTCCCAACCCAACTATCGCCGTGGTGGAAAAGGGCGTCGAACGCTTCAAGGCATCGCAGGCCGATTACCTGATCGCGGTTGGCGGAGGCTCACCGCAGGATACCTGCAAGGCTATCGGGATTATTATCAATAACCCTGAATTCGCCGATGTCCGCAGTCTGGAAGGCGTTGCGGCCACCCGACGCCCTGCCGTCCCGATTATCGCGATCCCGACCACCTCCGGCACGGCCGCAGAAGTTACTATCAACTACGTCATCACGGATGAAGAAAAACGCCGCAAATTCGTGTGCGTCGATCCGCATGATATTCCGATTGTCGCCATCGTCGATCCCGACATGATGATGAGCATGCCTGCCTCGCTGAAAGCCGCTACGGGGATTGACGCCCTGACGCACGCCATTGAAGGCTTCACCACTAAAGCTGCCTGGGAGCTGACCGATACGCTACACCTGAAGGCCATTGAAATTATCAGCCGTTCACTGCGCGATTCCGTCGCCGGGAAACCAAAAGGCGTGGAAGAGATGGCGCTGGGGCAATACATCGCTGGCATGGGGTTCTCGAACGTCGGGCTTGGGCTGGTACACGGTATGGCGCACCCGCTTGGCGCGTTTTACAACACGCCACACGGCGTTGCTAACGCGATCCTGTTGCCGCATATCATGGCCTACAACGCCGATTATACTGGTGAAAAATTCCGAGACATCGCCGTGGCAATGGGGGTAAAAGGCGCAGCAGAGATGCCGATTACTCAAGCGCGGGAAGCCGCAATTAACGCCGTGAGGCAGCTTTCCCACGATGTAGATATTCCACCGAGACTGCGCAATGTTGGGGTAAGAGAAAAAGATATTCCCGCACTGGCACAGGCCGCCTTTGATGACATTTGTACCGGCGGCAACCCGCGCGATACGAATATCGATGAGATTAACGCGCTGTATCAGTCGATTTATTAACGCGTTATAACAAGGCTCTGTTTTGTGCCCGCAATCGTTATTACGCGGGCACAAATAAGCGGGCAAAAAATTTATACAAACTAAATCAGCACGCTAATATTTAGATTCTTCATCAACCAGTGGTTATCAGAATAATCAACGGGGATCGCAATCACAGCGGGGCCGTCAACATCCATTGCCTGACGGAGTTTGCTGACCAGTTCATCAGCTGACTCCACCGCAAACCCTTTCGCACCAAACGCTTCCGCATACGCTTTGAAATCTATCAGCCCGAACGCCACACCTGCCGGACGATGGTATTTGTGCACTTGCTGGATTTCCACCATGTTGTAGCCGTTATCCACCCAGATGATGTGCAAGAGATTGCTTTTCAGGCGTACCGCTGTTTCCAGCTCCATACTGGACTGCATAAACCCGCCGTCACCGGAAACAGACACCACTTTTTTGCCGGGCTGCACCAGCGATGCGGCAATTGCCCACGGTAGCGCAACCCCCATCGTCTGCTGTCCGTTGGTCATTAGAATCTGTCGCGCCCGGAAGCTATACAGGTAACGCGCCAGCCAGATATGGAAACTCCCCATATCCACACACAGCGTGACATCCTCGTTCACAATATCCTGCATCGCCCGCACCAGCCGCAAAGGGTGGATCGCAAATCCTGCCATGTTGATAGCGCGCGTACTAAGATCGTGGCGCTGACGTTGGCGATCCTGTAACACTGCCTGCGTGCCAGAAGACAAGATAAACGGTTCGCTGATACAGGTGTTCAGCGCATCCACCGTCATCGCAATATTCCCTAGCAGTTCGATATCAGGGCGATAGGCACTGTCGATCTCCGCTCGCAGTACATCGATGTGAATCAGCGTTGCCTTGCCGTTGTTCCACAAAACCGGATCGTACTCAATCGGGCTGTAGCCCACGGTGACAATCACGTCCGCCTGTTGCAACAGCTTATCACCGGCCTGATTGTTGAATAACCCGACACGTCCGGCAAAGTGATCGAACTGTTGCTGATCGATCACACCAGCAGCCTGATACGTGCTGGTAACTGGTAGTTGGCTATGGTGCAGAAAACGACGCAGTGCCTGTGCATTTTCCTGCTGGCTGGCCATTAATCCGAGCAGCAATACCGGATTTTTAGCCTGCCGCAGCCGCTTGGCCGCTTCGGCAATGTCACTCTGCGGTGCGCCGTTTAATAGCGGCAAGTTCGGACAGGCCAATACCGGGCTAATAACCGGTTCATTGACGATATCCTGCGGCAGGCTGACAAACGCCGCCCCGGGACGCCCACTTTCCGCCGCCCGGAAAGCATTCGCTAACACTTCCGATATGGCGGAGGAAGCCGTGACCTCCGCACTAAATTTACTGACCGGCTGAAACAGACTGACGGTGTCCAGACTCTGGTGCGTCAACTTGAGCTTATCTGCCCGCTTAACCGCCCCGCCCAGCGCCACAACGGCATCTCCCTCTGCGGTCGCCGTTGCCAGCCCAGTCACTAAATTTGAACAGCCGGGGCCGGATGTCACCAGCGTCACCCCCGCTTTCCCTGTGAGACGACCTATCGCCGCCGCCATAAACGCCCCGTTTGCCTCATGGCGTACTGGGATCGTTTGAATCGTCGAGTCTTCCAGCTCATCAAACACGCGATCGATTTTTGCGCCGGGAATACCAAAAATATGCTTCACGCCCTGCGCTTCCAGGTGTTTTACAATCAGCTCGGCTCCGCTACTCCAGCTTTGCTGTTCGGTGGACTTTTCCATGACATGACTCCGATGAAATGACTAGCTCTCTACTGACTGGATTACGCTATTGAGATTTTCTGATGACAGATCGGCATTGAGAAACTCCCGATCCTGAGGCAGGTCGATAATCAATTTGGCAATCACACCAAATGTCAGCGTGCCGTTTTCAACGTCATAATTCAGAATATGGCCGCCGCCTTGGCGATCGTCAGTAATGAAATGTTCGTGGTAACCCGCGACATTAATTCCCTGAGTATAAGCTGGGCTGCGAAACCCAATAACACTGCCGTTACGGTGTTCAAAATGAAACGTCGGCTGTCCTTCAACAGCTTCCTGCATCGGTTTATAAGGCCGACACTGCCGGGGGACGGTACGCGTTTCAACACAGCGAAAATTCCCATCAACCCGTAACGCACAGAACAAATTATCTGTTCCCACAATCTCATCGATCTGACGGTGCACTTCTTCACGCGAGGTCCAGCGATCAAAACGGATCGTTTCCGTCGGGCGAAAGAACGTCATGACCGCAAACGGCGTTTTTTGATCCGGCTTCGCCGCTCGTGCGCTACCGTCGGATAACAGTTGGAAAATCTGGCTATTCAGCGCAATCAGTTCCCCATCCAAACTATTAAAAGTTCCTAATCCAAAATCGCCATGCTCCAGCAATTCAGCCATCGTTCGACGGCCTTCATAGACGCCATTTATTAGCCCACTCATTAATGAGGTCTGATAAATAACGCTGTCTGCATGCTGTTTATGGAAATCATAAGCATACTTAACAAAGGCTTCCTCACAGGATTCCTCACCAATACTCGTTTTCATACATTCCTTCTTCCTGCACCAATTACTTAAACGTTACTAATATTTAGATAAAGATTGACGCGGAAGAGAACAAAATTCCAATATGCAATAAAGGTCATTTCAAGATCGGAAACATATGGAGTTACGTAAATGGAGCTACGTTATCTGCGCTATTTTGTCGCCGTTGCCCAAGCAAAGCATTTCACGCGTGCAGCAGAAAATCTGGGGATGTCACAACCGCCCCTCAGCCAGCAGATCAAGAAATTCGAGCAGGAGATCGGCACACCGCTGTTCAAGCGCCTGACGCGCGGCGTAGAAATGACGGAAGCGGGACAAGCGCTGTATGAAGATGCACGTCAGATTTTGCAGTTGACCGATTCGGCAATCGCGCGGACAAGAAGCATTGCGCGAGGTGAGAAAGGTAGCCTGAACGTGGGGTTTTCGCCGTCGGCCATGTTCCACCCGACCGTGCTTGCGCTGCTGCATCGTTACTGTCAGCAGCATCCACACGTTCAGCCGCTGCCAAAGGAGGAAAATCCGGCTGCGCTCATCACGGCGCTGCAAGAACGCAATATCGACATCGCATTTCTGCGCCTACCCTGCGATCTCAGTGATGATATTAACGGGGAAATTTTGGCCGAAGAGCCGATGAAGCTGGTGTTACCCGCAGGACACGCGCTTAGCCATAAAGCACAGGTTTCACTCAGCGAACTGCGTCAGGAGCCACTGATTATTTTCCCGCGCGAGGTATGCCCGGGGCTGCACGATATGATTATCCGCACCTGCTATCTGTCAGGCTATGGCCCCAGACCCAGTCCATTTGCTCCGCAGTTAACGGCCACCATCGGGATGGTCGCCGCAGGGTTCGGCATCACGCTTGTGCCGGAATCTCTCGCCTGTATTAAGGCAGATAATGTGACCTATCATGATATTGGCATGCCCGAAATCCATACACAAATTGCGGCTATCTGGCGTAAACATGAACGATCTGCCGCTATCGTGAATATGATCCACCTGATACGCCAGCATTTAAGCACTCAACATCCCGATTAACGCGCCTAGGTAGAAAATTCCAACAATCTGCTCGTCAAAAAGCTAGTAATTGATATAAATTCTTATATGATATTAGTTATCATTATCATTTTTGACGGATGGAAAAATGCTGACAGCAATGATCACAGCCTGCGGGCTATGGGGTGTGAGTTGGTGTATGGGGAAGCATCTGTCTAGTGCGTGGGGCGTGCTGCTGCCTTGCGCTATCATGCCGCTATTGGCGCTGCTCAACCTAAACCTGACGCATTTAAAAGTGATTATCGCCATCGCCCTGCTGGCGACGCTTGTCATGCTGTTCCATCAACGCTTACGCCACTATTTACTACTGCCATCCTGCATTGCGCTGGCTGGCGGTTTGGCGGCGCTGTCCGTCACGTTTAATCTAACGACGCTGTAAATGTATGTTGATCAGTAAATGGATCAATAAACGAGGGATAGTACACAAGCCCAGAATGGTAAATATCGCAAGAAAACGACATAGCCAGAAACGGGATAAGAGAGAATAAATAGGGAAGAAAATCAGGGGAGCACAGAGGGAATCTGTGGTGCGAAGAGAGGGACTTGAACCCTCACGTCCGTAAGGACACTAACACCTGAAGCTAGCGCGTCTACCAATTCCGCCACCTTCGCACTGAGAACGTTGTTTGTCTTATACAATAAATCTATCACGACATGGTGCGAAGAGAGGGACTTGAACCCTCACGTCCGTAAGAACACTAACACCTGAAGCTAGCGCGTCTACCAATTCCGCCACCTTCGCAACTCTGTCATGCAATTTTTTACTACGTGATATTGATTTACTACTTCGGTTCGACAAACCAGAACCGCTGTAGTGATGTTGGTGCGAAGAGAGGGACTTGAACCCTCACGTCCGTAAGAACACTAACACCTGAAGCTAGCGCGTCTACCAATTCCGCCACCTTCGCAACACTGCTTTACGCAATATCACTACGGGGGCGAATTCTAGAGGTTTTCGCGTTCACGTCAATGATTATTTCCTCTGGAATGCGGGGTTTGCTGCAAAAATCACCATCTCGCTGCGGCGTTGCGCGTAAAGAGCTCATCGAGCCATTCTATAAACACCCGAATCCGTGGCGCGAGAAAACGACCGGGCGCATACATCACGTAAAGTGGCATCGCAGGCGGCGGCATTTCCGGCAGGATCTCCACCAGTTCCCCACTTTCCAGAAACGGGCGTAGGCCGCGACGCGGTGCCTGAATAATCCCCAGCCCGGCACGCGCGCTGGCGATGTAGGCATCAGTGCCGTTAACCTGCAACGCACCGGGCAACATACGTGTAATGCACTCATCGCCTGACATGAATTCCAGCGGATAACGGTGTTCGGTACGCAAAGAGAAATAGCCGACCATCTGATGCCCCGACAGCTCATCAAGCGAACGCGGCACGCCGTATCGCGCCAGATAGCCGGCCGACGCACAGGTCATCTGCGGCATTGATGGCAGATGGCGGGTCGCCAGCGTTTCGTCGTCCGTCTGCCAGGCGCGCAGCACACAATCGACGCCTTCACGCAGCACGTTAATCGCCGCATCGTTGGCACTCAGCATCAGCGTCACCTGCGGATAGCGCGCGTAGAACTCGCCCAGCGCCGGAACGACGATCTCCCGCGCCAGCGAGTGCGGCATATCCACCCGCACTTTACCCACCGGCTGCTGCTTTTGCTGCGTGAACAGCGTGTCTATCTCTTCAATTTCCGCGAGCAATTGCAGGCAGCGTTCATAATAAACGCGCCCTTCATCGGTGATCTGCACCTGACGGGTCGTGCGTTGCAGCAAACGAACCCCCAGCCGAGCTTCAAGCTGTTTGATGGTGTTGCTCACCGTCGCGCGTGGCAACGTCAGTCGCTCCGCCGCGCGGCTGAAGCTGCCCAGCTCGACAATACGCACAAAAACCCGCATCGCCTGAATGTGATCCATCGCCGCCACCATTGTTGGTTATTTTTGAATAGTGTTGCATAAAAAGCGGTATTTATCTTTGTTGGATAAACAACCAGACTGCTTTCACTGCCAACGAGATGAGGAAGATGACAATGCAACAACGCAAATTAGGCGCGAACGGCCCGCAGGTTTCGGCTATTGGGCTAGGCTGCATGGGAATGAGTGATTTCTACTCCACCGCGCAGGATGAAAAAGAATCCATTGCCACGTTGCATCGCGCACTGGAACTGGGCGTCACGCTGCTGGATACCGCCGATATGTATGGCCCCCACACCAACGAGCTGCTGCTCGGCAAATCGATAAAAGGCAAGCGTGAGCAGGTCTTTCTGGCGACCAAATTCGGCATTGTACGCGACCCGGCAAACCCCAACGCACGCGGCGTCTGCGGTAAACCAGACTACATCCGCCGCGCGGTGGAAGGCAGCCTGACGCGACTCGGTACGGACGTTATCGATCTTTACTATCAGCACCGCATCGATCCAACCGTTCCCATTGAAGAGACGGTCGGCACGCTGGCTGAACTGGTTCAGGAAGGCAAGATTCGCTACATCGGCCTGAGTGAAGCCTCCGTCACCACGTTGGAACGTGCGCATCGCGTGCACCCTATTACGGCGTTACAGAGCGAATACTCACTGTGGACCCGCGATATGGAGGCCGAGATTCTGCCTGCCTGTGAGCGTCTGGGTATCGGGTTTGTGCCTTACAGCCCATTGGGGCGTGGCTTCCTGACCGGCGCGATTCGCAGCCCAGACGACCTGGCCGCCGACGATTTCCGTCGTACCAATCCACGCTTCTCGGGGGAAAATTTCGGCAAAAATCTGCAATTGGTAGAGAAAATCAACCAACTGGCGCAGGAAAAGCAGGTTACGCCATCACAGCTGGCGCTGGCATGGGTATTGGCACAGGGTGAACATATCGTGCCGATTCCTGGCACTAAACGCCGCCGCTATCTGGAAGAGAACGTCGCGGCACTGGATGTCACGCTGACGAAAGAGGAACTGGCCGCCATTGATGCCATTTTCCCGCCCGATGCCGCAGCAGGTGAACGCTACGGCAAGGAGAGTATGGCAGCACTAAATCAGTAAAGGAAATATCAATAAAGGAAGTATCAGTAAGAACTACCGACGACGGCCTTTAGTGCCTTTGCGCGGCGGGCGGCCCACGATGGCTTGGTATACCTTGAAGCGCCCGGTCTGCGCCAGCACTTCATGGCTACCAAAGGCGGCATCTAACAGCGCTGGATAAGGCAGGAAGGCGTTAGCGACGATGCGCAACTGTCCGCCAATCGATAAATGGGTCACCGCGCCACGAATCAGCATTTCAGCGGCTTGCAGGCTAGTCTGCAAGCCGTCATGGAATGGTGGATTAGACACGATCATATCGAAGCGACCGTCGATGTCTGAATAGACGTTACTCGCAATCACGCTGCCTTCTAACGCATTCGCTGCCAGCGTTGCCTTGCTGGACTCCACCGCGGCGGCGCTAACATCGCTCAGCGTCAGGCGGATTTTCGGCGACTGTTTCGCCAGTACCGATGCCAGCACGCCTGCACCACAGGCGATATCCAGCACTTTGCCTTTCATGTGCGGTTCAAACGTAGACAGCAGCAGTCGGCTACCCGGATCCAGGTCATCACGACTGAAGACGCCCGGAAGCGTTTTGACGGTCACGTCGTCCGTCACATACTCGTCCCACCAATCGTCCAGCGTGAAGCTGGCCTGCTTGTCAATTCGACCGTGGTAAAGCCCACAGCGACGTGCGCTGTCGATTTTTGCCAGCTCAACGAAGTCAGACAGCACGGGTTCAGCACTACGTACGCCGCTGCGGTTTTCCCCAACAACGAAGATTTCCGCACCGACCGGCATCAGGGACAGCAAGTTACGCAGTTGGAATTCTGCTTCCTGTTTGCTCTTCGGCCAGTAATAAATCAGCGTGTCGCTATCCGCCACCAGCACCGCATCCGCAACCAGACCATATTGAGCGTTATCCCCAAGTGGCTTTACCATCTGTTGCCAGTGGTGATATTGGTTGCAATGGACACGCACTGACGCCGCCTCAAATTGCGCGGGCAGGGTATCCTGCAAATCACCGGCAAACAGAACTCGGCGTGAAAGAAATTCGTCACTATGGCGCAGTATGACTTCACTGGCGGGGGTTAATGCGGACATCGGGCTACGGCTCCTTAATCATTGAGCGGGGGATTATATACGCTTCGTCCCCGAAGTTGCAGAGCGGAGAGGAAATAACCGCATCGACGTTGGCGCAGCCTGACGGGGTTTGTTAGCATAGGCACGAATTATTTTCTCGCACGCCAGACAGGATAACGCATGGAATCAAGACGTGACAGGCTGCTACAGCAACTGGGGATTACGCAGTGGACGCTGCGTCGCCCGACAGTGCTGCAAGGCGAAATCGCCGTCAGTCTGCCCGAACAGGTGCGTTTGGTGATCGTCTCCGCCGAGCCGCTGGCCGATGATGAACCGCTGCTGACCGACGTGCTGCACAGTCTGGCGCTCACGCCTGCGCAAGCCTATCGCCTGACGCCACAGCAGATCGAAATGCTGCCCGCCGATGCACGCTGCCACAGCTGGCGGTTGGGCATCACGGAACCCATTGCGCTACAGGGCGTTCAGCTTTCCAGCCCTCTGCTTTCCGAACTTTATCAAAATGCCGACGCCAAACGGGCGCTGTGGCAACAGATCTGTGAACATGAACACGATATCTTCTCTGACGCCAGCTGACCTGGCACAAGCCTTTAAAATTGAACAAGTCAGCCACGCTTTTCCCTGGTCGGAAAAGACGTTTATCAGCAATCAGGGGGAGCGTTATTTCAACCTGAAACTGGAGCATGACGGGCAGCTTGCTGCGTACGCCATCACGCAGGTCGTGCTGGATGAAGCGACATTGTTCAATATCGCGGTGCACCCCGATCATCAGCGCCAAGGGTTGGGCCGCCAGCTATTGGAACACCTAATCGACGAAATGGAGCGACGCGGAATTCTGACGCTGTGGCTGGAAGTCCGCGAGTCAAACGCGCGCGCCATCGCGCTGTATGAAAGTCTGGGATTTAACGAAGTCTCCGTGCGCCGAGATTACTACCCCACGGCACAGGGTCGGGAAGACGCCATTCTCATGGCGCTGCCGCTCGGCTAACACCTTTATCTACGGCACTCGCTACTTGGCGGGTGCCATAATGTGCGCCCCATCCCGCTCTGCCTTTTTTCCTGCCAGAAAAATCCCCGCAACGTGATCGTCATAAATAAAACCTCGTTTCTTTTTTATCACAATGTGATTCCATTTCATGTTTCTGGTTTGCAGGCATGCATGGTTTATCCGTTATCTACGAGGAATAATATGAAAAAATACACTCTGGCTACGACGCTCCTGTGCGGCTTATTCTCTCTTTCCGCTTACGCGGTACAAGTAACGGCGGTGACAGCTTCCGCTTATGATTCAGACAAGGGCCACAAACCTGCCAACATTGCCGATGGCGACGTAAAAACGCGCTGGGCAGCAAATGGTGAGAGTTGGGTTCAGTTAGAACTGGATAAAGAACAGTCGGTTGAGAACTTTGTTCTGGTTCCTTTCAAAGCGGACGAGCGCAAACTGAAATTCTCCGTTTACTACTCCACCGATGGGAAAACCTGGCAAAAACTGGCCGACAATCTGGTGACCTCCAACAATGCCAAAGACGGTGAAAAATTCACCTTCCCTGCCGTTAAAGCGAAATTCTTCAAGCTGGATACGTTTGGCACCGATGTGAACAAATGGAGCGCCATCAACGAGATCAGCTTTAACAGCGCCGCACAGGTTCCGGCTCAGGCCATTAAGTAACACTGTCGGAATCGTCTGGCACTTAGGCCAATCGCTTCTGATGTCGTTGAAAGCACCACGCCCGACGCTACTATCGAGTGTGGTGCATTCCCGCCTTGCATCACCGAGCGTGCTTACTGCCCCTCCCTTTTCCCTCTCCCCATCAGTACCCACATTTTCCTTAGCATTGAAATAAAAATCATTCTCAACTAATATGCGCCTGAAATTTGACCTACTATCGCTCCGTTTCAGGCACCAGACATGTCATCAGCCAATATTGATACCTCAGCAGATCTGCATCAGCTCTATTGTCAGCATCATGGCTGGCTGCAAGGGCTATTGCGCAAACGGCTGGGGAATCTGTGTGATGCGGCCGATCTGGCGCAGGATGTATTTTTACGGCTCTTGCTGAAACCGCGCCAGTTCGACAGCCACGCAGGCGCGAGGGCTTACCTGAGCGTGATGGCGCAAGGCATGTGCGTCGATCTCTGGCGCAAACGGGAAATTGAGCGCGTCTGGCTCACCTCATTAGCCGAACAGCCGGAGCCAGTTGCCCTGTCGGCGGAAGACAGCAATATCATTCTCGAAGCGCTGTATCAGGTCGATGCCATGCTGCGGGCGCTGCCAGAAAAGGTGCGCGCCGCCTTTATCATGGCGCAGGTTCAGGGATTGCCCTATCGGGAAATTGCTACGGCGCTGGGCGTTTCCGAACGTATGGTGAAAAAATACATGGCGCAGGCCATGCTGCACTGTGTGCTGCTGGAAGCGGAGATAGACGCGGACGGTCAGGCCGTTCATTCATGAACAAGCCCAGCTTTATTGCCTTGCAGCAGGCATCGCAATGGTACGCCCAGCTGTGCGATCGGGAACCTGACGACGAGCACTATCACCACTGGCAGCGCTGGATAGACGAAAGCGAGGAACATCGTCAGGCCTGGGAATACGTGCAAACGGTCAGCCAGCGTTTCCAGCCGCTGCGTGGCGACAGTCAACAACCCGCGCTGAATACGCTGCTGCACCAGCCTGCACCGATGACTCGCCGCCGTGCGCTCAAGCTCACCGCCCTGCTCAGCACCGGTTCACTGCTGTCCTGGCTGACTTACCGTCACACGCCGCTAAAAAGCTCACTGCTAGCGATGACGGCCGATCATCACAGCGCCGTTGGGGAAATCAAACCGCTGACCTTACCGGACAACACTCGACTGTGGCTGAACACCACCAGCGCGATTGATATCCGCTACAGCGACCAGCGGCGGGAAATTGCCCTGCTGGCGGGGGATATTCTGATTGATACCGCCGCCGACGCTCGCCCCTTCTTCGTCACCACCGCACAAGGGCGCTTGCAGGCGCTGGGCACACGCTTCAGCGTTGCACAGGAGCCAGACACCACCACGTTGACCGTTTACCAACACGCGGTCGACGTCAGCGCCAAGTACGCCTCCGCCGCACGTCGGGTCAACGCGGGCTATCACCTGAGTTTTAACGCCGACGGTCAGGGGAACATCTCACCCAACCAGCAGAACGATGCAGACTGGTCACACGGCGTGCTCCAGGCAGACAACATGCAGTTGGGGGACGTCGTGGCACTGCTGTCCCGCTATCGCCACGGCTATCTGGCGTGCCAGCCAGCCATCGCGGATTTACGCGTGATGGGCACCTTCCCCCTAACCGACACCGACATGGCACTGAACATGCTGGCGCAGGCCTTCCCGGTCCGCATCCATCGCCGTTTTCCGTGGTGGGTGACCGTCGAGCCGCGCTGAACTCGCCCTCTTTTTCGGATACCACTTTTTTTGGATACCGTTTTTTTGGGAGACAGCCAAAAAATTTTCTCTTTTGAGTTCCCCTTTTTCCACTGTCGTTCGATTCACAGTAAAACCACCAATTTTTACTCTGGGTCAGAAGGCGAATTTTCATGGCATTGATTCCATTTTTCTCTACACAGCGCACACCGTCCAAACTGGCAATTGCCGTTCATCTGCTGCTGTGCGGCGCACCGCTGTTCGTCCATTTCACTGCCATCGCAGCAGAAACGACAGTCGCGGCGGCACCCAAAACCTATTCCATCTCTGCCGGGCCGCTTAACCAGCAGCTAAACCAATTTGCCGCCCAGTCGGGCGTTTATCTGGTCGGCGATGCACAGCTGGCAACCGGAAAAACCGGGCCGTCCCTGCAAGGGAATTACAGCGTCGATGGTGGGTTTTCGGCACTGCTGGCAGGAAGCGGGCTTCAGGTGATTCCGCAGCCTAACGGCGTCTGGCGCTTACAGAGAATACCGCAGGGGGATGAAATGCTGGTCGTAGCGGGCGTCAACCGCCACGGCGTGACTGAAGGCACCCAGTCCTACACCACGCGCAGCATGAACACCGCAACGCAGCTGAATCTGTCGCCGCGAGAAACGCCGCAGTCGGTGAGCGTCGTCACACGCCAGCGGATGGACGATCAGAATATGACCTCGTTGGATGAGGCGATGAAGCAAACCACCGGCATTAACGTGGTCAATCAGAATAGCTATCAGGTGAAATACGAATCGCGTGCTTTCGTGATGGATAATATCAAGGAAGACGGAGTGAACTTCTCCAGCCACAACAGCGTCTCCAACATGGGCGCGGTGCAGGCTTCTAGCGAATCACCCGATCTGGCGATTTATGACCGCGTCGAGATTCTGCGCGGCGCGTCCGGCCTGTCACAAGGCAATGGCGAACCCGGCGGCACCGTTAATCTGGTGCGCAAACAGCCTACCCACAACTTTCAGGCATCCGGCAGCGTTGGCGCGGGCAGTTGGGATAATTACCGCAGCGAGCTCGATGTCTCCGGGCCGCTGAACGACGATGCCAGCCTGCGCGGCCGTCTCGTTGGGGTTTATCAGGATAGACAGAGCTTTAAAGATTACGAGCACAGCGAAAGAAAAGTGCTGTTCGGTACGCTGGCCTACGATCTGACGCCGTCCACCACGGTCACCGGCGGCATCAACTGGCAAAAGACCCGGGGCGTGCCTGATGTATATGGCATCCCGTTCGCCACCAATAAAAGCAGCCTGAATCTGCCGCGATCCACCTATCTGGGCGCAAGCTGGAACCGTATCGAATTTGAAAAAATTAACCCGTTTGTCGAACTGGAGCACCACTTCGATAACGACTGGACGCTGAAAACTGCGCTGAACTATATCCATTCCCGCGCAGACAGCAGCTATATCGGCATCATGAACGGCACAAGCGGCGTCAATACGGCAACAGGAAATTCGTCGCTGAACAATAATCTGCGCTACGACAATAAGGCAGAACAGTGGGGTTACAACCTGAGCCTGAATGGCCCGTTCGAACTGCTGGGACGCAACCATGAACTGGTGGTAGGCGGTGATTATCAGAAAGAGAACTTCGATAACAACCACATCCGCATCAACAACACCAGCACCGTGAATATCTTCAACTGGCAGCCGAATTCGCTGGCAGAACCAGACTGGTCAAATACGAGTCTCTACAGCAATCACTACAACGACCGCTTTAATTTATATCAGCGCGGCGCGTTCGCCACGGCCAGATTCGAGCTGGCGGATGACTGGAAGCTGATTCTGGGTGGCCGCTACAGCGCCTACAGCTACGACGAATATTTCACTAACCATTTCCGCAATACATCCTCACTCAGCAGCCTGCATGCCAGCAATGAATTTGTGCCTTACGGTGGCCTGCTGTGGGACTTCGCCGACAACTACACCTGGTATCTGAGCTACGCCGAGATCTACAAGCCGCAGAGCGAAAAAGACCGCCGCGGTAATCTGCTGCCCGCTATTACCGGCACAAACTATGAAACCGGCGTGAAGGGCGAGTTCTTTGATGGCGATCTGAATACCTCGCTGGCGCTGTTCCGCATTATTCAGGCGAACCGTGCGATGGCGGTCGCGGATAGCTCGGTTTGCCTGATCGGGACAAGCTGCTCCCAAGCTCAAGGCGAAGTACGTAGCCAGGGAGTCGAGTTCGATGTCACGGGCAAACTAGCCGAAGGCTGGCAGATTCAGGCGGGTTATACCCTGACCAACAGTAAATATCTTGAAGGCAGCGCGAGTGAAAGAGCCGCACAGTTCAGCCCCCGCACGCCGAAGCATATGTTCAAGCTCTACACCTCATACAATCTGCCGAGTGAATTGAACCAATGGACGATTGGCGTGGGTATGACGGCACAGACCGAAACGCAAACCTACCCTAATCGGGCTTATGGCCTGCATCAGGGCGGCTACACCCTGTTTAACGCCAATATCCGTTATCAACACAGCAAAAACCTGAGCTTCAATTTGGTGGGTAATAATCTGACAGATAAAACCTACTTCTTAAACCTGAACAACCGCCATCTTAGCGGCAACAACTATTACGGCGATCCGCGTAATTTCATGCTGACCGCGAAGTGGAATTTCTAAGCGAACACGCCTGCCGGCTTCTGCTGGCAGGCCATCGCCCCCTCCATTATGCAAACGCTTAGACGCTTTTATTCACTGGTCGCGCCTTTCTGGCTGACTACACGCGCCACGCTGCTGTGGTTTTTGCTGTTGCTGATTATGAGCCTGACGCTCTCCGTCGTGTGGATCAGCGTGCAGTACAATAACTGGAGTCGGGATTTTTACGACGCGCTGGCCGACTATTTTCAGCACGCATCAGTCTACGATATGGCCGTGCGCTATCTGGCCTATACGCTGCTGTTCGTGCTGGTGATCATCTGCGGCAACTGGCTCAAGAAACAGCTGATTATCCGCTGGCGCGATACCATGACGCAGCAGTATGAGCAGGATTGGCTGCGCCATCACGCCCACTATCAGCTCAACTCAGGGCTGGATAACCCCGATCAGCGTATCGCGGAAGATATTCGCCTGCTGATCGAACAAAGCCTCGAACTCCTGCTTTCGCTGCTGAAAAACACCGCCCGTTTTTTCTCTTTCATCGCCATTCTCTGGCAGCTTTCCGGCGTCCATACCTTCACACTGAGCGGCTACACCATCACGATACACGGCTATCTGGTGTGGATCGCGCTGGTTTACGCCGCAGTAGCCAGCATCGTGACGCACCTGCTGGGGCACCGCCTGCACAAGCTGAACATTGAGCGTCAGCGGACAGAGGCCGACTATCGCGCCACGCTGCTGCGGGTACGGGATAACAGCGAGCAGATTGCGTTTTATCAGGGGAGTGACGCTGAGCAGCAGCGGATGCGGCAGTATTTCCAGCCCATCGTGCAAAACTGGCAGCGCTTAATGGCGCGGGAATTCCGGCTGGAAAGCTTTACGACCAGCTATTTCCGCTTCAGCCTGATTATTCCGGTTTTCGCTACCTTGCCGCTGTTTCTCGCTCGTCAGGTTAGCCTCGGGGCGATTATGCAGGCGCGATCCGCCTTCGGCTATGTGCTGGATGCCTTTGGCTGGTTTATCGATGCCTATCGCCAGCTGGTTCAGTGGTCCTCCACGATTGAACGCCTGTGGGAATTCCAGCACCGCTTACAACAACTGCCAACACCAGACGCTCCGCACCATGAAGGCCATACTCTGCATATCAACGCGCTGTCCGTACCGCGCCCCGATGGTTCGCCGTATTTCGCCCCACTGACGCTCACGCTTCAGGCTGGCGAATGGGCGACGCTTAACGCAGCCAGCGGCACGGGAAAAACCACGCTGCTGCGTGCGTTGGCGGGGCTGTGGCCTGTCTCACAAGGCGAGTGGCATTTCCCGGCGGGCCGCGCGCTGTTTTTGCCGCAAAAGGCCTATTTACCACAGGACACGCTGCGTCAGGTACTGTGTTATCCGCAGGCGCAGTTAGCGGATACTGCACAGCTGGTCGCGGTGCTGGAACAAACCGGGCTGACCGCGCTGATTCCCCGTATGGACGACAAGGCAAACTGGAGTCGGGAGCTATCGGGTGGTGAACAACAGCGCCTGTCGCTCGCGCGTGCGCTACTGCTGCGCCCGACGCTACTTTGTCTGGATGAAGCTACTAGCCAGCTCGATGACGCGGCGGCGCTTCAGTTGCTAGAACACATCAGGATTACGCTGCCACAAACCATTGTCTTGGCCGTCAGCCACCAGCCTGCCGTACAGGCCAGTTTCAGACATCAGGTACGGTTAACACCGCTCGAAGCAGAGAAGAAAGCGCACACAGAGAACCACACAGACGAGCCTTCGGTTGCACCGCCAACGGCGGACAGTCAGCAGGTTGCTTATGGAAAGATGTGAAGGGAAAACAGGAAAAAACAGCCCGGTGCGAACGTCCGGGCTGATGTGAACTTACTCGTTATCACCCAGCAGAACGGATTCCAGCGCGATTTCGATCATTTCATTGAAGGTGTTTTGACGCTCTTCTGACGTAGTCTGTGCACCGGTACGAATGTGGTCAGAAACGGTACAGATGGCCAGCGCTTTCGCACCGAACTCTGCCGCTACGCCGTAGATACCGGCCGCTTCCATTTCCACACCCAGAATGCCGTATTTTTCCATCACGTCGAACATCTGCGGATCTGGCGTGTAGAACAGATCGGCGGAGAAGATGTTACCAACGCGGACAGAAACATCGCGAGCTTTAGCAGCATCAACGGCATTACGCACCATGTCGAAATCGGCAATCGCTGCGTAGTCGTGATCTTTGAAACGCATACGGTTCACTTTGGAATCCGTACAGGCGCCCATACCGATCACCACGTCACGCAGTTGAACATCTTCACGTACCGCGCCGCAGGAACCCACACGGATGATCTTCTTCACGCCGAATTCGGTGATCAGTTCTTTCGCATAGATTGAGCAGGATGGGATACCCATACCGTGACCCATCACCGAAATTTTACGGCCTTTGTAAGTCCCCGTGAACCCTAACATGCCACGCACGTTGTTCACTTCACGGGCATTTTCCAGAAAGGTTTCCGCAATGTACTTAGCACGCAGCGGGTCGCCCGGCATCAGTACAACGTCCGCGAAATCACCCATTTCTGCATTAATATGTGGCGTTGCCATGCGTTTATTCCTTATTAATCAAGTTCACGTAAAAAACGGTGTGTTTTACAGTATCGATTTGCCGTAGTCCATAGGCGACAGGCCAAAGTAGGCCGCGACCGTCTGCCCGATATCGGCGAAAGTTTCACGGTGACCGTATGACCCCGGTTTCACGTTCGGCCCATAGATCAACACCGGTACGTTCTCACGAGTGTGATCGGTGCCGTGCCAGCTCGGGTCACAGCCGTGGTCAGCCGTCAGAATCAGGATGTCGTCCCCCTTCACGCGGGACAGCATTTCTGGCAGGCGGCGGTCAAACAACTCCAGCGCGGCAGCATAGCCCGGAATATCGCGGCGGTGACCGTAGGCGGAATCGAAATCAACAAAGTTGGTAAACACGATGGTGTTGTCGCCTGCGCTATCCATTTCTTTCAGCGTGGCGTCAAACAGCGCATCGATGCCGGTAGCTTTCACTTTCTTCGTGATACCGACCTGCGCGTAGATATCCGCAATCTTACCGACGGAAACCACTTCGCCGCCTTTTTCATCCACCATTTTTTTCAGGATGGTCGGCGCTGGCGGTTCAACGGCCAGATCGTGACGGTTGCCAGTACGCTCGAAATTGCCGGGTTTGTCGCCAATAAACGGACGTGCGATCACGCGCCCGATGTTGTAATCCCCTTCGGTCAGCTCTTCGCGGGCAATTTCACACAGCTCATACAGCTTATCCAAACCGAACGTTTCTTCATGGCAGGCAATCTGGAACACGGAATCCGCAGAGGTGTAGAAAATCGGCTTGCCGGTTTTCATGTGTTCTTCAGCCAGCTGATCCAGAATCACCGTACCGGAAGAGTGGCAGTTGCCCAGATAGCCCGGCAGATTGGCGCGCTTCACCAGTTTATCCAGCAGTTCCTGCGGAAAACTGTTTTCTTCATCTTTAAAATAGCCCCAGTCGAACAGGACAGGCACACCGGCAATTTCCCAGTGGCCCGACGGCGTATCTTTACCCGAGGAGATTTCGCTGGCGTGCGCGTAAGCACCGATGATATCTGCGTTTTCATCCAGCCCTGGCGGGAAGGTTCCCGTTGAGGCCTCAGCGGCTTTACCCAGCCCCAGACGGCTCAGGTTCGGCAAATGCAGTTTGCCACTTCGCCCTTTATCCGCCGTCCCCGCGGCACACGCCTGAGCGATATGGCCCAGCGTATCTGAACCGACATCGCCAAAACGTTCTGCATCAGCACTGCTGCCGATCCCAAACGAGTCGAGAACCATAATATATGCACGTTTCATTCTTTTTCTCCTGCGCAGCTATGCGCTAACGCCCTGCCGAGAGGCAGGGGAAAATCAATTCAAGACGACCACTAACTGGCCCTGTGCGATCACGCTTCTGCGCTCACTCGGCGATAGACCATCGGGGTCTTTTCTGGCGCTGTGTCGCCCAGTTGGATCGCAGCACGAACTTCATTCGCCGCCTGCTGCCACTGCGCTTCCGTATTGGCGTGGATCACCGCCAGCGGGCGCTGCGCATCAACGCGCTCACCCAGACTGATCATGCTATCCAGACCGACGCTGTAATCGATCGTATCCGTGGCCTGACGGCGTCCGCCGCCCAGCGAAACAACAGCCATGCCCAGCGCTCGAGTATCCATCCCAGTTACGATGCCTTCACGCGTCGCGAAGACCGGTTTACTTAATGTCGCTACCGGCAGGTAACGATCGTAGTGTTCGACAAAATCGCCCGGACCACGCTGTGCGGCGACCATGCGACCAAAGACTTCGGCAGCTTTGCCGTTATCCAACACGGCTTGCAGACGTGAATGCGCATCGTCCGCCGAGCTGGCCAGTCCGCCCGCCAGCAGCATCTCGCCACATAGCGCCATAGTAACATCATACAGGCGCGGATTGCGGCTCTCCCCCGTCAGGAAACGCACGGCTTCCCGCACTTCTAGCGCATTACCCGCACTAGAAGCCAACACCTGATTCATGTCTGTCAGCAATGCGCTGGTACGACATCCCGCGTTGTTCGCTACGCCGACAATCGCCTGCGCCAACTGCTCGGACAGTTCATAGGTCGGCATAAACGCTCCCGACCCCACTTTGACGTCCATCACCAGCGCATCCAGCCCTTCAGCCAGTTTCTTTGCCAGAATTGACGCGGTGATCAGCGGGATGGAATCGACCGTGGCGGTAATGTCACGCGTGGCATAAAAGCGTTTATCCGCCGGAGCCAGCGATGAGGTCTGTCCAATGATCGCGACGCCAACCTGCTGGATAATGCGGCGAAAATCTTCATCATTCGGGAAAATATCTAATCCCGGAATCGCTTCGAGCTTATCCAACGTGCCGCCGGTGTGTCCTAAGCCGCGCCCGGAGATCATCGGGACGTAGCCCCCGCAGGCAGCGACCATCGGCCCCAGCATCAGCGAAGTGACATCCCCGACACCGCCGGTAGAGTGTTTGTCCACCAGCGGGCCGTTCAGGTTCAGACTCTTCCAGTCCAGCACCGTGCCGGAGTCACGCATTGCCAGCGTCAGCGCCACGCGCTCGTCCATCGACATGTCGTGAAAATAGATGGTCATCGCCAGCGCTGCTATCTGGCCTTCGGAGACGGTATTGTCACGAATACCGTTGATAAAGAAGCGGATCTCTTCTTCGCTCAGAGCTTTTCCGTCACGCTTCTTACGAATAATTTCTTGAATCAGAAACAAGGTCTGTACTCCTGATGAATTCTGATGTGGCTCAGCAGCCTATCGCTGCGAGCACATTTGCTGTGAACAAAATCGTACGCTGCGTGCACGTAATTAGTAGCTACCCTGCGGAGCCGCTGTCGCGTGGCCAAGCGTGGTCAGCAGGCTTGCCAGCAGACTGGATGCGCCAAAGCGAAAATGCTGTGCCGTCGCCCATTCCGCGCCCATGATATCGTCCGCTAGTTGCAGGTAGATGGCGGCATCTTCCGCGTTACGCACGCCGCCAGCCGCTTTAAAGCCGACATGCTCGCCTACACCTTTATCGTGGATCGTCTTCAGCATGATCGCCGCGCTTTCTGGCGTCGCGTTCACCGGCACTTTACCGGTTGAGGTTTTAATGAAATCGGCACCCGCATCAATAGCAATCTCGCTCGCCTGACGGATCAGCGCTTCCTGTTTCAGCTCGCCCGTCTCGATGATCACCTTCAGCAGCACGTGGGCATCCTGACACACGGCTTTACATGCCTGCACCAGCTCAAAACCGATTTGCGCATTGCCTGCGATCAGCGCGCGGTAAGGGAATACGACATCAACTTCATCAACGCCGTAGGCGATTGCCGCCTTGGTTTCAGCAACAGCAATTGCTACATCATCATTGCCATGCGGGAAGTTGGTCACCGTCGCGATGCGGATATCCGGCGTCCCCTGCTCACGCAGGATTTTTTTCGCCAGAGGGATAAAACGTGGATAGATACAGATAGCAGCCGTTTTTCCAGCCGAGCTGTTCGCCTGACGGCAGAGCGCCGTCACTTTTTCATCCGTATCATCCTCATTCAGCGTGGTTAAATCCATCAGCGCCAGCGCACGTTGCGCGGCAGTGGTCAGCTTGGTCATACAACACTCCAACTCGTCAGCCGGTCTAACCGGCCCTGAACATTAACTGGTGCAAAACCAGCACGTTTGGCGAGCGGACTTGGTTCCTTGAAGATAGCGCCCAGGCGAAACAACCTGTAGCGGCACCGAGATCCTTCTCACCGCAATCAGCCTTCCTCTACCCTTCATTCTGTGATTATTTCAACACCGAAAGAAACCTATTTATTCATTAAATAAAAGACGACTCATCAGACATTTGAACACGCCATGCCGGACTATTTTGTGCATTCATTCACACTTGATGTAAGAGAAATGCAATAGATAGTGATTATATGTGATTTTTATCACACATACTTCCCCAGATAAGGTTCATCCGATGAATTAACCGTGACAGCCTTGTCGGCCAAACGATCCCTTTATACCGGGAAAAAGAAGGGGTCAACCACGGGCCACGCGCGGGATAGAAACCGCCTGCTGCGGATGGATACCATGGAGTAAGCATAGCGGTTTTTTCAAAAAACAATCCACACTGCAACAGTAAAAACAACGGTGGCTTGCTACTTCACACAGCGGGATAAGCGCTCTAAACTCCTCCCAATACCACGGCTTTCGAGAAACGACAGACAACGCCATGACTGAACACGCCGAAGATTCTCACTGGTATCTGTACATACTGCGCACGGTCGCAGGGGCGCTGTACACGGGTATCACAACGGATGTCAGCCGACGCCTGAATCAGCATCAAACGGGAAAAGGGGCAAAAGCGCTGCGGGGAAAAGGCGAGTTAGCGCTGGTGTTTCACTGTCTGGTGGGCAATCGCTCAGATGCCCTGAAACTGGAATATCGCATTAAGCAATTGAGCAAAAAACAAAAAGAAAGGCTGGTACAAGACCAGCCCAAGACGCTATGCATTTCAGACAAAATGTATTGATGCGCTATCGGCTAACGAATCACGTTAGAGAAAGCGGTTAAACGGTTCGGCGTATTCCACCAGCCCGCTCGCGCTTTCAAACCCGCTTTCTCCCTCAGAATGCCCTTCACCGACAACATGATTATCCGCCAGCGGGTAAACCTGAAAAGCCGATTCACTGTCTGGCCAGCGGCAGTGCAACTGATGTTCTGTAGCCGGAACGAAACCAAAGCGAGAATAGTACGTTGGCTCACCCAGTACGACAACGGCGGTATAGCTAAATTCATTCAGCGCATCCAGCCCTTCGTAGACCAGCTTCTCCCCCACGCCCTGCCGACGCAGGCTTTCGTCTACCGCCAACGGCGCAAGCGCCACCCACTGGCGATCCTCACCGTCGATCAGCACCGGGCTGAATGCCGCGTAGCCCACCACACCACCTTCATCGTCAGTCGCCACAACGCCGAGCGTCAATAAGCCATCTTCACGCAGTTGGTGAACCAGATCCGCTTCTGCGCACGTTGGAAAAGCACGGCGCAATAAATTATCGATCCCTGCGGCATCAACGGGAATTTCAACCCGAACTAGCATGATACTGGCGCGTGGTTCGCTGGTTGCACTGCGCCCTCCTGTAAGCCAGCTTCAACAAAGTTCGCCAGTTGCAGCAGGCCAATGCGCAGCGGCGCAGGCATAGATTCCAGCTCAATAGCGTCCATCAGATTCTTCACATACAAACCTAATTCGGTATCGCCCTCAATGCGCAAACGACGCTGGAAAAAGAGCGTATCGGGATCTTCTTTACGCGCGGCGATCAAAATCAGATCGTTCGCGTCTGCACTGAAGCTGACATCCGGCGTCTCAGCATCGCTCACGACCAAACGGCCATCGCGCAGGGTCATAAACCACTGCAAGCCGACATCACGCACCTCAATTTTCAGCCAGCGGCTTTCGAGAAATGCCAGATCGCCCTCTTCCAGCGCCTGACGGAACTGCCAGCCCAACATCTGTTCCAAAACCTGACGCTGTAGCGCAAAGGGGGTGAACTTGAGTGGCTTACCTAATAAGCTCGGCCCCTGACGCACAATCTGCGCTCGTAGTTTTTCCAACACTGGCGTACTCCTCTTAAAGCAATCTGACTGTTCAGATAATCTGCAAACATTTTGCCACATCCACCGCACGCGGCAGAGGTCTATGTCAATAATTTAGTCGGTTATCCGATTATGCCCAACAGATTTTGTCCTTGCGCGACGATTAGCACCATAAACTGCCTTAAATCAAAGTCCTTACCGATTTGGTTAATTAAGATTCCCAATCGTTAACAACATTCATCGACTGATAAAAAATCGCTTACGTCGACCCGCAAGGGTGGCAGGCAGAACGCCCGTCATAAACGCGATCGTCAGTCTGAACATCATTGATCGTACCGAGCCGCTACGGCTCCAAAGGGATTAATGAAGGATTGTGTATGGAACTGCTTTGCCCCGCTGGCAACCTGCCGGCACTGAAAGCTGCCATCGATAATGGCGCAGATGCGGTCTATATCGGCCTGAAAGATGACACCAACGCACGTCATTTTGCCGGGCTGAACTTTACCGATAAGAAGCTACAGGAAGCTCGCGAGTACGTGCACCGCCACCGGCGTAAGCTGCATATCGCCATCAATACGTTTGCGCACCCGGACGGCTATCAGCGCTGGCAGCGTGCCGTGGACATGGCTGCGCAAATCGGGGCTGACGTGCTGATCCTCGCCGATCTCGCCATGCTGGAATATGCCGCTGAGCGCTATCCCAACATCGAGCGTCACGTGTCAGTGCAGGCTTCCGCGACAAACACCGAAGCGATCCGTTTCTATCATCGCCATTTCGATGTCTCACGCGTCGTGCTACCTCGCGTGCTGTCTATTCATCAGGTGAAACAAATCGCCCGCACTAGCCCCGTGCCACTCGAAGTGTTCGCCTTCGGCAGCCTGTGCATCATGGCGGAAGGCCGTTGCTATCTCTCTTCTTATCTGACCGGTGAATCACCGAATACAGTGGGTGCCTGCTCACCAGCGCGATTTGTACGCTGGCAGCAGACGGAAAACGGCATGGAATCGCGCCTGAATGACATTCTTATCGACCGCTATCAGGACGATGAAAACGCCGGTTATCCCACGCTGTGTAAAGGGCGTTATTTAGTCGATGGACAGCGCTACCATGCACTGGAAGAACCAACCAGCCTGAACACGCTGGAGCTGCTGCCTGAATTGATGGCCGCCAATATTGCCTCCGTGAAGATAGAGGGCCGCCAACGTAGCCCAGCCTACGTCAGCCAGATTACGCAGGTATGGCGACAGGCGATCGATCGCTGTCGTGCCAATCCCGAGACATTCGTTCCCACTCAAGCCTGGATGGATGCGTTAGGCGCGGTGGCAGAAGGCACGCAAACCACGCTCGGCGCTTATCACCGTAAATGGCAGTAGCAGGAGAACACATGAAATACGCATTAGGGAATATTCTCTACTATTGGCCGAAAGAGGACGTTGAGGCGTTTTATCAGGCAGCGGTGAGCAGCAGCGCCGATATCATTTATCTCGGCGAAACAGTGTGCAGCAAGCGCCGCCTGATGAAGGTGGCAGACTGGTTCAACGTTGCCCGCGAGGTTGCTAACAGCGGTAAACAGGTGGTGATCTCTACGCTCGCGCTCTTACAGGCTCCATCTGAACTTACCGAGCTAAAACGCTATGTGGATAACGGCGAGTTCTTGCTGGAAGCGAACGATCTGGGCACCGTTAATATCGCCGCCGAACGCAATTTGCCGTTTGTCGCCGGACACGCGCTCAACTGCTACAACGCTTACACCCTGCGAGTCCTTCATAAACAAGGCATGGTGCGCTGGTGTATGCCGGTCGAGCTTTCCCGAGACTGGCTGCAAAACTTACTGAATCAGTGTGACGAGCTTGGCTTTCGCCATCAGTTTGAAGTGGAAGTGCTCAGCTATGGCCATTTACCGCTAGCCTATTCCGCCCGCTGCTTCACCGCACGTTCAGAAGATCGGCCAAAAGATGAATGCGAAACCTGCTGCCTCAGCTATCCACAAGGCAGAAAAATGCTGTCGCAGGAGAATCAGCAGGTCTTTGTCCTCAACGGCATCCAGACGCAAAGCGGCTATTGCTACAACCTCGGCAACGAACTGACGTCAATGCAGGATCTGGTCGATATTGTCCGGCTATCCCCAAACGATATCAGCACTCCGGCGATGCTGGATAAATTCCGCGCTAACGAACAAGGCAATGCGCCATTAACGCTGGAAAATCAATCGGATTGCAACGGCTACTGGCGTCGCGTCGCTGGCCTTGAGCTCGTTCAATAACTCATTTGCTATCAGGGCGGTCAGCCGCCCTTCCTTCCTAAACGCACCTTTTGAATTACATAGCACTGCAACATTCCCTCATACTGCTCTGACTTTCATCATTGACTGACGGCGTTAGCATCCACCGAATGGGTGGAGTCAGTGAACAACAAAGTGAGCCATATTATGTCTACACCTTCTCAATCCGCCGTGTTTTCCGTCCTCGATCTTGCGCCTATTCCGCAAGGTGCGACAGCACATGACGCCTTCCATCGCTCGCTGGATCTGGCGCAGCATACAGAAAAATGGGGCTATCACCGTTATTGGCTGGCGGAACACCACAGCATGACAGGTATCGCCAGCGCGGCGACTTCGGTGCTACTCGGCTATCTTGCTTCGGGAACACAGCGCATCCGCCTCGGTTCCGGCGGCGTGATGCTACCGAACCACTCACCACTCGTCATCGCCGAGCAGTTCGGTACGCTGGAATCGCTGTATCCTGGCCGTATCGATTTGGGATTAGGTCGCGCGCCCGGCACCGACCAGCGCACCATGATGGCGCTGCGTCGCCACCTCAATGCCGGTATTGAAGATTTCCCACGCGATGTGCAGGAGCTACAACGCTATTTCGCCGATGCACAGCCGGGCCAGGCAGTGCAGGCCGTCCCGGGACAAGGTCTACACGTTCCGATCTGGCTATTAGGATCGAGCCTGTATAGCGCACAGCTGGCCGCGAGACTGGGTTTACCTTTCTCCTTTGCCGCCCATTTCGCCCCCGATATGTTGCTGGAAGCATTCCGCCTCTACCGTGAAAACTTTGTCCCTTCAGCCACCCACGCCAAGCCCTACGCGATGGTTTGCGTCAATGTGGTTGCGGCCGATAGCGATCGGGATGCACGTTTCCTCTTCACCTCGATGCAGCAGCAGTTCATCAATCTGCGCCGTGGCACGCCGGGCCCGCTGCCCGCCCCAGTAGAAAATATCGACACGGTCGGATCGCCTGCCGAGCAGTTTGGGGCAGAGCAAGCACTGCGGCTGTCGATTGTTGGCGATAGCGCGAAAGTCCGTCATGGATTGCAGAGCCTTTTGCGTGAAACGCAGGCGGATGAAGTGATGATCAATGGCCAAATCTTTGACCATCAGGCGCGAAAAGACTCCTTCGAGCGGATCATGCAGATACGTCAGGACGTGATCGGTTAGCCCCCTCCGCAGGGCCGAGTAGGTGGAGAAAGCATCCCTTCTCCACCTCGGTTATTGCCTGGAGGTTATTTACCGCCTGTGGTGTAAGGCAAGCTGTCAAAGGTGCTCAACCCTTTCTTACTGTACGGGTTGCCTATCCAACGCTCTGATTCACGAAATACAGGGCTAACCAGGCTTTTTTCAGGTTCCTGAAGATCGTAGCTAAGCCCAGCCAAAGTTGACCAGGTATGCAGCAGGTGCGCATTGCTGTATTTCCGATCAACATATGGGGAATAATCGATCGGATGATCTTTCTGCCACTGCGGTGAAGTCCAGAGAATAAACGGCACGGTATACATAGTACGCGTCGGTGCTGTCTCATTTCGCCCCAGCACGTTGTGCGGCGGCGTCTCGTAAACATCTTCACCGTGATCCGAGAAATAGAGCAGGAAGCCATTCGGCTGCGTTTTTTCAAAGGATCGGATCAGCGTTTCAAGAACGTAATCGTTGTACAACTCAGCATTATCGTAGTCGTTATAGACTTCAACATCGTTGTCATTCACGCCGTCAGGAATCCCTTCTCGCCCAACAAATTGAGTCGCCTCTTCCGGATAGCGAAATTTATATTTCATATGAGTGCCTAGCAGGTGCACAACAATAAATTTCTTCTCAGCGGGATCGGCCAGCACCTTTTCAAACGGCGCGAACACCACGTCATCGTATTGCCGCGCGCTTTGCGTGCGCTGATTGTTCATATAGAACTGTTCGTCTGTTTGCTGGGAGAACACCGTCAGTAGCGTATTACGTTTGGTCATCGTCTGCTGATTGGTAATCCAGAACGTTTTGTATCCAGCCTGTTTCATCATGTTCATCAGCGAAGGCTTGCTCAGATAGAGATCCGGTTGCTGCTCATCGGCGAACGTCAGTGCCTGCTGCAAGATTTCAATGGTGTACGGACGTGAGGTCACCACATCGTTGAATACCACCAGATTGGCATCGCTTTTACGCAGTGCATCCAGTCGCGGCGTGGTCTGTCGGCCATAACCATACAGGCTCATACGGCTACTGGTGGTTGATTCACCGATTACCAATACCAGTGTGCGCGGTGTATTGCCGTTCGCATCTTTCAGGTTTGCAAGGGGTGGCAGCGCCGCATTCTGCCTGAGCATTTCAGTCATGCTTCCCAATTGCTGGCGGTACTCTACGTAACCAGCAATGTACTGCCATGGGGCAGTAGTGGACATGCGACTTGCCAGATAGCCGCTGGCTTCTACCAACGTCTGCCCCTCATTGTGCATTTTTTTATAAAGGGGAATACCAAATAGCACCACAACAATTAATGAACAAGCTGTCACTTTATATTTAAGCGGTAAATAAACTGGCCGCAGTTTTCGCCACAGAAACCCAACGATCACCGTATAAAAAAACAATATAGCCAACACTTTCAGACTGAAATATTGGCTTACATACTCGCCAGCTTCTTTACTATTAGACTCGAACATCACAAACATTACGCTTTGTGAGAACTCTTGTTTATAAATCGAGTAATAACCAAGTGCGATCAAGGATGTAGTCCATAATAGAATACCCAATACGCCACTGATGATTCTGGTTCGAGCAGGGAAAACAAAAACGGGGAGCAGCCACAGCAAACTGTAGAGTAGCGAATCACGTAATCCCGTGGTGCCGCTATGTCCGGTCAGAACAATGACAAGCTGTAGTGCGCAGGAGAAAAACCAAAAATAGAGTAAAAGCCATCCGAGCGAGCACCAACTAAAGCGCTCTTTAGCAAAGAGTTCAGACATGTTTAATTCCACACAACGTTGTTATTTTTTATGCAGCGCCAAATGGCACTACTTTAATTAGGTCTTTTTTGATTACACTTCTTTCGGCACCAGAATAAACAACGCCAAAGATCAATATTATCCGTTTAGAACCTGATAAATCTAGCTAATAACTGCAACATTTGGTTTTGACTGGCTGGGAGTGAAGATACCGATAAGCTATCTTGTTCTTCCTACCGAAGACGAGCGAGTAACATGAAGTATCAGCAGTTTACCCCGAGAACGGTGTCGGAAGAAGAGATAAAAGGCTATCAGGACGGCTGAGCAGTACCGCGTAAATGTACTGAGCTTAGGCAGTCATCAAAAGTGTTCGAGATATTAAGAATGGTGACTTAGCATTGCACTTCGGAGTGAATCGTCCCTTAATTATAAAATTAAGATAGACCGGTGAGGTGAGTCACAAAAAAAGCGGTCCATCGTTATCGACAGACCGCTTTTTATAACAAAAACCAAGGGTAAAGATTGCGTAAGGCACCATTTTGTTATTTGAAGCGAAGTGTTTAACTTCACTTCGAACGGTAAGACAATACGCTTATTACCCGATGTTAGTTTTATTGACCAGCGTCAGCAGGACGACGGCGTGGAGCACGCGGTGCAGCTGCAGCTGAATCACGATTAAAAGAACGTTCGCGACGCTCACCGCCGTTAGCGTTACCTTCACGGCGTTCACCACCACCGAAAGAGCGGCGTGGCGCTGCGCCATCACGACGTTCACCGCCTGCCCCCGCAGGACGACCACCACCACGACGTTCTGGCTGTGCGACTGCATCACCCAGCAATTGCATATTCATTGGTTTGTTCAGAATACGCGTGCGGGTGAAGTGTGATAACAGGTCGCCCGGCATACCTTTCGGCAGTTCAATCGTCGAGTGAGACGCGAACAGCTTGATGTTACCGATGTAGCGGCTGCTGATATCACCTTCGTTGGCGATAGCACCAACAATGTGGCGAACTTCAACGCCGTCATCACGACCCACTTCGATACGGTACAGTTGCATCTCACCCGCATCACGACGCTCGCGACGCTGTGGACGGTCACCGTCACGGGGTTCACGGGAATCGCGTGAATCACGAGCATCGCGAGGTTCACGGCGACGATCGCCACGTGAATCACTACGAGACTCATCACGATCGCGGTATTCGCGACGCGGACGGAATGCCGGATCTGGTGGCAGAATCAGAGGACGTTCGCCTTGCGCCATTTTCAGCAGCGCAGCAGCCAGTGTTTCAACATCCAACTCTTCCTGCGGTTGCAGTTTCGTCAGCAGCGCACGGTACATATCCAGATCGCTGCTTTCCAGCTGTTGCTGTACTTTAGCGGCAAATTTAGCCAGACGGCGTTGACCCAGCAATTCTGCATTTGGCAATTCCACTTCAGGAATCGTCAGCTTCATTGTGCGTTCAACGTTGCGCAGCAGGCGGCGTTCACGGTTTTCAACAAACAGCAGTGCGCGACCGGCACGACCTGCACGGCCAGTACGACCAATACGGTGGACGTAAGACTCAGAATCCATTGGGATATCGTAGTTGACGACCAGGCTGATACGCTCAACGTCCAGACCACGCGCCGCAACGTCGGTTGCAATCAGGATATCCAGACGACCATCTTTAAGACGCTCCAGCGTTTGTTCACGCAGCGCCTGATTCATGTCACCGTTCAACGCAGCACTGTTGTAACCACTACGCTCCAGTGCTTCAGCCACTTCCAGCGTCGCGTTTTTGGTACGAACGAAAATAATCGCCGCATCAAAATCTTCCGCTTCGAGGAAACGTACCAGCGCTTCATTTTTACGCATGCCCTGCACAGTCCAGTAGCTCTGGCTGATGTCTGGACGCGTAGTCACGCTTGATTGAATGCGAACTTCCTGCGGATCTTTCATGAAACGACGCGTAATGCGGCGAATCGCTTCCGGCATGGTTGCAGAGAACAGCGCAGTCTGATGCGCGGCAGGGATCTGAGCCATGATGTTTTCAACATCTTCGATGAAGCCCATACGCAGCATTTCATCGGCTTCGTCCAGCACCAAACCACTCAGGTTGGACAGATCCAGCGTACCACGCTTCAGGTGATCCAACAGACGGCCCGGCGTACCAACAACGATCTGTGCTCCACCACGCAAAGCGCGCAGTTGCACGTCATAACGCTGGCCACCGTACAGGGCAACGACGTTAACGCCATGCATATGCTTGGCAAAATCATTACAGGCTTCAGCAACCTGAACAGCCAGTTCGCGGGTTGGAGCCAACACCAACATCTGCGGCGCTTTTAACTCAGGCTTTAAATTATTGAGTAATGGCAGAGCAAAAGCCGCAGTTTTACCACTGCCGGTCTGTGCCATACCCAGCACATCGCGACCGTTCAGCAGGTGGGGAATACATTCAGCCTGAATTGGCGACGGTTTTTCATAGCCCAGATCGGTCAGGGCATTAATAATAGGAGCAGACAGCCCCAAATCGGAAAAAGAAGTAAATAAATCAGTCATGTACACGTGCCTCATTAAACATGGCGGCCAGTCTACATAACTCATCGTGAAAATTTTCAGTCATTTTCATTGAAAAGTGTGAACTGGCTCAAATTGGATTAAAAAGCGAACAAAAAAGCCCTCACCCGTGAAGGTGATAACCGAAGTTTTTTCAGGCTGATTAAGTGTTCGTCAGCTATTGCTGGTCCGATCCTGATAGGTCGTCTTGCTCTTGGCCTAATAGCGCCAATTCCAACAATGCATAGCGGTGCTCAACAAAGTTATGGACGTTGTTGGCAACCGTCAGCTTGAACAGCGCCAAAGCGGTGTTCTTGTCCCCCAGACTTAGGTAGTGCTTACCTAAATAGAAGTCAGTTTCACTGAGATGCTCAGCGAGCGAAGTGTTATCCGTAGCTTCTACCTGTAAACGCTGCATCAGTGTTTTTTCACTGATACTGCCCAGATAGAATTCGACAATGTTCCATCCCCAAGGCCCTTTCTTGGCGTCGTCATAGCGTTTCTTCAACGCAATTTTGGCCGTCTCTGGATTGATTTCTCGCTCCACAAGATACAGCCACAACGAACGGAAAGGATCATTCGGATCGTCTCGATAAAACGCCAGCAGATCATCCTGCGCTAACAGGTAGCGACCGCCATAATACAAAGCGATGCCTCGGTTTAAACGCGCATAATTGTAAGTTGGATCAAGCTCTAGTACAGAATCAAACGCTTCATAGGCAGCATCAAAATTGCCTGCCTGCGTTAAATAGATACCCAAATAGTTAAAAACTTCTGGAATATCAGGGCGGATCGTCAGCGCTTGTGAAAAATCATTCCGCGCCAATGCCCGTAACCCGAGACTATCATACAGCACTCCGCGCTCATATAATAGCTGTGCTCGCTCATCATCGGTTAATGCCCGGCTTGCAAGGATTTGTTCCATTCGTGCCAGGATCACTTCCTGCTGCAAAGTAGGCTGTAACGGAATCGCCAATACTGCGTCTTTACGCCAATCCATGTTGCTGCATCCTGCCAGCATGAGTGCTGTTGCAACATAACACCAGCGCAAGAAAGGCTTCATTTCCCACTCCCGAAGACAAACATTGGATGAACATCCTGTCCCGGACCGCTCAACGCAAGGACATCCGTTCCCTTACGATACACGCAGCACCTTGCCATGATAATCAAGCAAGGTGCCATAAGATCGTTATCTTATTCCTCAGAAGACGGGGCTGCCGCTTCCTGAGTTTGTGCAGTTGCTTCTTTGATGCTTAAGCGCACGCGGCCCTGGCGATCAACCTCCAGAACCTTGACCGGCACTTCCTGACCCATTTGCAGGTAGTCAGTCACTTTCTCTACGCGCTTATCGGCGATCTGAGAAATATGCACCAGGCCTTCTTTGCCGCCGCCAATAGCGACGAAAGCACCAAAATCAACGATGCGGGTAACTTTACCCTGATACACGCGACCGACTTCGATTTCAGCAGTGATCTCTTCAATACGACGAATTGCGTGTTTCGCTTTTTCGCCGTCAGTTGAAGCAATTTTCACAGTACCATCGTCTTCGATTTCAATGGTCGTGCCCGTTTCTTCCGTCAGCGCACGAATCACAGAACCACCTTTACCGATCACGTCTTTAATCTTATCGGTACTGATCTTGATGGTGTGAATACGTGGTGCGAATTCAGAGATATCACCACGCGGTGAGCTGATCGCCTGCTCCATCACACCCAGAATGTGCAAACGTGCACCTTTGGCTTGATTCAAAGCAACCTGCATGATCTCACGGGTAATCCCTTCGATCTTGATATCCATCTGCAGCGCAGTGATACCTTCACGGCTACCGGCAACTTTGAAGTCCATATCGCCCAGGTGGTCTTCGTCACCCAGAATGTCGGACAGAACAACAAAGTTATCGCCTTCTTTCACCAGACCCATCGCGATACCCGCAACGGCTGATTTAATTGGCACACCTGCATCCATCAGTGCCAGAGAAGCACCACAGACAGACGCCATAGAAGAAGAACCGTTGGATTCTGTGATTTCAGACACGACACGCACGGTGTACGGGAATTCGTTCGCCTTAGGCATAACGGCCAACACGCCACGCTTAGCCAGACGACCGTGACCGATTTCACGACGCTTAGGCGAACCTACCATACCCGTTTCACCAACACAGTACGGAGGGAAGTTATAGTGCAGCAGGAAGCGATCGGTACGTTCGCCAGTCAGCTCGTCGATGTTCTGCGCATCACGCTCAGTTCCCAACGTTGCGGTTACCAACGCCTGCGTTTCACCACGAGTGAACAGTGCTGAACCGTGAGTACGCGGCAGTACGCCAGTACGAACATCCAGACCACGAATCATGTCTTTTTCACGGCCATCGATACGCGGCTCGCCAGCCAGCACGCGGCTACGTACGACATTTTTCTCAACGTCACCCAGAATTTCCTGGATATCACCCGCACTCAGGGTCTCGTCTTCAGCCTGCAGAGCAGCAACAACATCCGCTTTGATAACATTAACTTGTGCATAACGCTCTTGTTTTTCAGTGATGCGGTAAGCGTCACCCAGACGTGCTTCGGACAAAGCCTGTACACGCTGCTCTAAAGAAACGTTAACTTCTGGCGCATGCCATTCCCACTTCGGTTTGCCCGCTTCAGCAACCAGTGAGTTGATGTTCTGGATAACGATCTGCTGTTGCTCGTGACCAAACACCACCGCACCCAGCATCTGATCTTCGCTCAGCAGCTCAGCTTCAGATTCCACCATCAGAACCGCGCCTTCTGTACCGGCAACAACCAGATCCAGACGGCTTTCTTTCAGCTCGTCCATCGTTGGGTTCAGGACATACTGGTCGTTCAGGTAACCAACACGTGCAACACCGATAGGGCCGTTGAACGGAATACCAGACAGGCTCAGCGCCGCAGAGGCACCAATCATGGCAACGATGTCAGGGCTAACCTGTGGGTTAACAGAAACAACGGTCGCAATCACCTGAACTTCATTCAGGAAACCTTCTGGGAACAGAGGGCGAATCGGGCGGTCAATCAGACGAGAAGTCAGCGTTTCGCCTTCACTTGGACGGCCTTCACGACGGAAGAAACCACCAGGGAAACGTCCAGCAGCGTAGGTACGCTCCTGATAGTTAACTGTCAACGGGAAGAAACTTTGACCCGGCTTAGCACTTTTAGCGCCTACAACGGTAACGAATACCGCGGTGTCATCCATGCTTACCATCACAGCGGCGGTAGCCTGGCGTGCCATCATACCGGTCTCTAACGTGACGGTATGCTGACCATATTGGAACTTACGAACGATCGGATTCAGCAAAATTATATCCTTAGCTGGGGCGCGCTACACGTATTCAAGATAAACGCGCCGGTGAACTCCCGACCTTTGCACTACATTCTCACGACTAATGACAACCCTTATCTTGCTTATGCAGATAAAGCCTCTCATTAGCCGCGCGAACCTCTGTAATGAAAGATCATATTAACAACAATACACTACTCTGTTTTGCTAACGCTTCCTAGAAGAAAGGGGCCAAAAGAGGCCCCTTCCCACTGAAACACAGAAGACTTAGCGACGCAGACCCAGACGCGCGATCAGACTGGTGTAACGTGCTACATCTTTACGCTTCAGGTAGTCCAGCAGCTTACGACGCTGAGAAACCATACGCAGCAGACCACGACGGCTGTGGTGATCTTTTTTGTGCTCAGAAAAGTGGCCTTGCAGATGGTTGATCTGCGCAGTCAGCAAAGCAACCTGAACTTCAGTAGAACCACTATCGTTAGTGCCACGACCGAAGTCTGCTACGATTTTAGCTTTAGCTTCAACACTTAGAGACATTGTAATACTCCAAACATTATAGATAAAAAAACAGGCGCCGATCTCTAATTCAGCCACCCAATAGTCAAGCCGCGCTATTCTACCCTCAGCGTTCTGCGATAGCAAGGCAGCAACGGGCGGGTTTACACTGGAAACTCAACAACCAAACGACGCGGCGCAACGCGGCCATCGCTGTCGATTTCACCCATCCCAATAAATTTGTGCTCGTCACCTTCGGTGATTCTCACCATGCCGTCCAATGGCGTATTCGCGGCCTGAACCGCTTGCCCCAGTTTCAAATAGCCAGCAACAACCGGCGTCAAATTCACTTCGGGAAAATCAATAACTGGGCTTTCCATCGGCATGAGCAGCGGATCGAGACTCAGCGAAAGTGGGTCTTCTTGTGTTTGAGCCTGCTCGGCCAAAGCCGCTAACTGCTCCAACGTCACCATTCTTTCAGTAGGATACGTAGCAACCTGCAAACGACGCAGATAAATCACATGTGCACCACAGCCCAGCTTTTCGCCCAGATCGTCAATGATGGTACGGATGTACGTCCCTTTCGAGCAGTGAATCTCTAGCTCCAGTTCATCACCTTCCCAGCGAATGAACTGCAGTTCGTAAACGGTGATTTCACGTGCTTCACGTGGAACCGTCAGCCCCTGACGGGCATACTCATACAGCTTGCGCCCTTGGTATTTCAGCGCCGAGTACATGGACGGCACTTGCTGCGTGGTGCCACGAAAGCCTTCCAGCGCCTGATCCAAATCCGTAGCAGAAAAACCAATCGCCCGCTCTTCAATCACGTTACCATCGGCATCAGAGGTGTCGGTCCGTTGCCCAAGGCGAGCAATAACACGGTAGCGCTTATCAGAATCCAGCAAATACTGGGAAAACTTCGTCGCTTCCCCAAGACAAATCGGCAGCATACCGGTTGCTAATGGATCCAACGCCCCCGTATGGCCCGCTCTGTTCGCGTTAAAAATCCGTTTTACCTTCTGCAAAACATCATTAGACGACACGCCCTGTGGCTTATCTAATAACAATACGCCGTGTACATCACGGCCACGGCGGCGAGGACGACTCATTAATCCTCCTGATCTTCGCCCGTAACAGGACGACGTTCCGTATCGTTTCTGACCACATTGGTCACCAGATTGGACATTCTCATCCCTTCAACCAATGAGTTGTCGTAGGAGAAGGTCAATTCTGGAACAACACGCAGGCGCATTGCCTTGCCAATCAGCTTACGGATAAAGCCAGACGCATCTTGCAGTGCTTTTATTGCTATTTGAACTTGCTCTGGTTCGTTATCATTCAGGAAGGTCACAAAAACCTTGGCATACGCCAGATCGCGAGACACTTCCACACCGGAGACAGTCGCCATGCCGATGCGCGGATCTTTCACTTCACGCTGAATAATAATGGCGATTTCTTTTTGCATTTCCTGCGCGACGCGCTGGGTGCGGCTGAATTCTTTTGCCATGATAAATCCTCAAGTAAAAATCGGGGGGCACTAGGCCCCCCTTACTAATAACTTACATCGTCGCTGAAAACGGATTATGCGATCGTACGTTTGATCTCAATCGTTTCAAAGACTTCGATCATATCGCCAGGACGAACGTCGTTGTAGTTCTTCACAGCGATACCACATTCCATGCCGTTACGGACTTCGCCAACGTCATCTTTGAAGCGGCGCAGAGATTCCAGCTCGCCTTCATAGATAACCACGTTGTCACGCAGTACACGGATCTTGTTGTGACGCTTAACGATACCTTCAGTCACCATACAACCCGCGACGGCACCAAATTTCGGTGATTTAAAGACATCACGCACTTCAGCCAGACCGATGATCTCTTGCTTATATTCCGGCGCCAACATACCGCTCATCGCCTGTTTCACTTCGTCGATCAAATCATAGATGACGGAGTAATAACGCAGATCCAGACTTTCCGCTTCAACGACGCGGCGAGCTGATGCATCTGCACGAACGTTAAAGCCAAGGATAATCGCATTCGATGCTGCTGCCAGCGTAGCGTCCGTTTCTGTGATACCGCCGACACCGGAGCCGACGATCTTCACTTTCACTTCATCAGTAGACAGTTTCTGCAGTGAATCGGAAATCGCTTCACAAGAACCCTGAACGTCAGATTTCAGAACGATGTTCAGTTCAGAAACTTCACCTTCCGTCATGTTGGCAAACATGTTTTCCAGTTTAGATTTCTGCTGACGAGCCAGTTTGACTTCACGGAATTTACCCTGACGATACAAGGCTACTTCACGCGCTTTTTTCTCGTCACGAACAACCGTCGCTTCATCACCTGCGGCAGGCACACCGGACAGACCAAGAATTTCAACAGGAATAGAAGGACCTGCGGACGTGATTTCACGGCCTAACTCATCACGCATCGCACGGACACGGCCATATTCAAAGCCGCACAGAACGATGTCGCCTTTATTCAGCGTACCTTCACGTACCAGTACGGTTGCAACCGGGCCACGACCTTTATCCAAGAAGGATTCGATCACAACACCGTTCGCCATGCCGCTACGGAACGCTTTCAGTTCCAGAACCTCGGCCTGCAACAGAATCGCATCCAGCAGTTCGTCGATCCCCGTGCCCGCTTTAGCGGATACGTGGACAAACTGAGATTCACCACCCCACTCTTCTGGCATGATACCGTACTGAGACAGTTCGGTTTTCACACGATCTGGATCGGCATCAGGCTTATCGATTTTGTTTACTGCGACGACAACCGGTACCTTAGCCGCTTTCGCGTGCTGGATAGCTTCGATGGTCTGAGGCATTACACCATCATCCGAGGCCACAACCAAGACAACGATATCCGTAGCCTGAGCACCACGAGCACGCATTGCGGTAAACGCGGCGTGTCCCGGTGTATCCAGGAACGTAATCATACCGTTGTCGGTTTCAACGTGGTAAGCACCGATGTGCTGGGTAATACCACCTGCTTCACCTGCTGCTACCTTGGTTGAACGAATATAGTCGAGCAGAGAGGTTTTACCGTGGTCAACGTGGCCCATGATGGTCACGACTGGCGCGCGCGATTCTGCCGCAACACCCATATCACGGTCGCTCATTACCGCTTCTTCCAGCTCGTTCTCACGACGCAGGATGACTTTATGGCCCATTTCTTCCGCCACGAGTTGCGCGGTTTCCTGGTCGATGACCTGGTTGATTGTTGCCATTGCGCCCAGTTTCATCATCGTTTTGATGACCTGAGAGCCTTTAACTGCCATTTTGTTAGCCAGTTCAGCAACGGTAACCGTTTCACCGATTACCACATCACGGTTAACTGCCTGAGCTGGCTTATTGAAGCTCTGCTGCAGTGTACTTGGCTTACGTTTACCTTTACCACCACGGGTAACGGCACGCGCTTCTTCACGGTCAGCTTTGGACTCAGACTGGCGATTACCTTTCTTCTGCTTGGTGACTTTGGCTGCGCGAGTACGGGTACGGCGCTCACCTTCAACCTGACGGTCATTTTCATCTTCCGCTTCGCGGGCATGATGAGACGTCGTCACATGATAATCAGCAGATTCTTCAGGTTTAGTCGCGCTTTCCGCTTCCCAACGTCCTGCATTTTCTTCAGCCATACGGCGAGCTTCTTCAGCAATACGGCGAGCTTCTTCTTCAACTTTAAGACGTGCAGTTTCTTCTGCTTTACGCTTAAGTTCGGCAGCTTCCGCTTCACGTTTCGCTTTCTCAGACTGAGCCGGCTTGGTCATATTTTCGTTTTGTTGGTTCGTCACTTTTTCTTTTTCCGCTACATCACGCTTAGCTTTTTCAGCGGCTTCACGTTTGGCTTGCTCGTCGGCAGCACGCTTCGCTTTCTCAGCAGCTTCGCGCAGATCGGCCTCGCGTTTAGCCTGCTCTTCAGCGGCACGTTGTGCCTGTTCTTCCGCTTCACGCCGTGCCTGCTCTTCCTCTTCTGCCTGTTGGGCATCAATCGGATCGCGTTTTACATAAGTGCGTGTCTTGCGGACTTCGATCTGCACCGACTTACTTTTTCCGCCGGTGCTAGGGACATTTAACGTGCTACGCGTTTTACGTTGCAACGTCAATTTACTCGGCGCATTACCGCGATCGCGATTCAGATGCGCCAATAATGTTTCTTTTTCATGCTGGGTCACAGCGTCCGATGCAGACTTGGTCATTCCCGCATCAGCAAACTGCTGTACCAGGCGGTCAACCGGAGTTTGAATCTCTGCGGCCAGCGATTTTACGGTTACATCTGTCATGCTGTTCCTTTCCTGCTACAGTTCGTTATTCGTTGTCGTCGCCAAACCAACAGATATTACGTGCGGCCATAATCAATTCGCCCGCTTGCTCATCATTGAGCTCTTCAATATCTGTCAGGTCGTCAACGCCCTGTTCAGCAAGATCTTCCAGCGTACAAACACCGATCGCAGCAAGCTTGAACGCCAACTCACGCGACAGCCCAGGCAAGCCAAGCAAGTCTTCAGCAGGTTGACCGTCACCAAGGCTTTCTTCATGCGCCAGTGCCAGCGTTGTTAATGCGGCTTTCGCACGCTCACGCAATGCTTCAACGGTTTCTTCATCAAAGCCTTCGATAGCCAACAGTTCCTTGATTGGCACGTAAGCCAGTTCTTCAAGTGAAGAGAAACCTTCTTCAACCAGCACGGTGGCAAACTCTTCATCAATATCAAGGTGCTTGGTAAAGACGTCGATTGCAGCATGTGCTTCAGCCTGATGCTTGGCTTGAAGATCTTCCACTGTCATCACGTTCAGTTCCCAACGATCGTCTGAACGATGCTGTTTCAACAGTTGGGAAGCCAAACGTACGTTCTGCCCGTTTCGACCAATCGCCTGAGCCAGATTGCTCGACTCAACAGCGATATCCATCGTGCAGGTATCTTCATCAACCACGATCGATACCACATCGGCAGGTGCCATGGCATTGATGACAAACTGTGCAGGATTATCATCCCACAGAATGATGTCAATACGCTCACCGCCCAGCTCACTGGAAACAGCCTGAACACGTGCACCGCGCATCCCCACACAAGCACCGACGGGATCGATACGCTTGTCATTCGTCTTCACTGCAATTTTCGCACGTGAACCCGGATCGCGGGCTGCGGCCTTGATCTCGATAACTTCTTCACCGATTTCCGGCACTTCAATGCGGAAGAGTTCAACCAGCATTTCCGGACGGGAACGGCTGACGAACAGTTGAGCACCGCGAGCTTCAGGGCGAACAGAGTACAGCACACCACGAATACGGTCGCCAGGGCGGAAATTCTCACGAGGCAGCATATCTTCGCGGCCAATTACCGCTTCTGCACTGGTGTTAGAGCCATCGATTGGTCGTACTTCAAGCGAAATATTATCACGGTTCACCTTCTTGACGACACCGGTGATAATCTCGCCTTCTTGCTCACGGAACTGATCAACAACCATCGCACGTTCTGCTTCACGAACTTTCTGTACGATAACTTGTTTTGCCGTTTGCGTCGTGATGCGGTCAAAAGTTACGGATTCGATTTGATCTTCAACGTAACCACCAACATCAAGAGCAGGATCGTCAAACTGCGCCGCTTCAAGCGTAATTTCGCGCGTTGGCTGAGTGACTTCATTTACCACTAACCAACGACGGAAGGTATCAAAATCGCCCGTTTTGCGATCGATACTGACGCGGACATCAATTTCCTGCTCATATTTTTTCTTGGTCGCTGTCGCCAGTGCGGTTTCCAACGCTTCAAAAATCTTCTCGCGCGGAAGGGATTTCTCATTGGAAACTGCTTCAACAACAGCCAGAATCTCTTTGTTCATCCTAGTTGCCTCATCCAAACTTTAAAAGTGGGGTACAAGATTCGCTTTCTGAATGTTGCTCAGCGCGAATACTTCATCTTTGCCTTCCACTGTTATGGTGATCATTTCGCCGTCAACAGCTTTGATCACACCCAACCATTTACGGCGATTCTGGACTGCCATACGCAGCACCACTGTGACTTCTTCACCAACGAAATGCAGGTAATGTGCTGCCGTGAATAAGGGACGCTCAAGCCCTGGAGACGAAACCTCCAGGTTATAGGCGACAGTGATTGGATCTTCTACGTCCAATACCGCACTGACCTGGTGGCTGACATCAGCACAATCATCAACAGTGATCCCATCTTCACTATCAATATAGATACGCAGCGTCGATTGACGACTACGGATGAACTCAATCCCAACCAATTCGTAGCCTAATGCGGCAACGGGTGCTGAAATCATCTCTGTTAATTTTTGCTCTAATGTGGACAAGTCCACCCCCAAGACATAAAAAAAGGGCCTAATAGCCCAGTTGTTTGTTGCCAAATAACAAAAAACCCCGAAAAATCGGGGCTTTATGCAACTGGACCCTAATACCGCTAACCAGTGCGGTATAACTTTCGGTGAAGGATTTTTTCAAAAATCACTGCAAAAAGAGATAGAAATTGAGTGAAGAACGTATTTGAAAAAACACTTTACTGGAAGTTAAGTGGTTGCGGGGGCCGGATTTGAACCGACGACCTTCGGGTTATGAGCCCGACGAGCTACCAGGCTGCTCCACCCCGCGTCCGAAAACGTGGCAAATACTACGCTGACAACCGCATAAATGCAAGTCATCCATAGGATTGGTTCTAAGGCAATTTTTATACGTGCAATACATGCCTTTGTCAAGAACCAGCCATCGCCCTTTGAGCCATTTAAAATGGCTCAAAGGGGATATCCATGCGCGGTAAAAGCTATCTCGACGCGTTTAAAATTGAAGCAATCAAACAGATTGCTAATCGCGATCACTTGATTTCAAACGCGACAACATATTTTGATGTCACTATTCGCCATCCTATACATGATGCGTGAATAAAGCAGTACGGCCCAAATTCTGCAATCAACCAGACCTTGCCTGATGATAAGGCCAAGATACGCCCCCCAGAATAGGCTGAGGCGGGTTACTGATGAACGAGATATATTAAATCAATGGTCACCTCCATTTTTTATAGCACTGATCTTAATGTATCGTGAGCTTGCTTAAATCCATCCGACGTCTTATTAGGAGCATGCTCCCAAACCGTAATGAGAGCTGCACCTGATGAGCCTGAAAAAAGCCTCAGTTTCAAAGAGCCATTTTATTGCCAGATAAATCATCAGGCAGTAATTTAAATGTTGTCATTGCCTGTTTTTGATATGTTCACTCCAACAACGGAGACAGGCAAAATATGGACGAAAAGAAGCTTAAGGCACTCGCTGCCGAATTGGCCAAAGGCCTCAAAACAGATGCGGAACTCACCGACCATCTCGGTCACGAGAAAAACACACCTAAAACAGGCTCTAATACCCGAAACGGTTACTCGACAAAAACGTGGCTCTGCGATGACGGTGAGCTTGAAATCAATACACCACGTGACCGTGAAAGCTCTTTTTCAGTTAATTAAGAAAAATCAGACGCGCATCACGCAGATGTCTCGCCCACGCTGATATCCAAAGTGACTGATGCCGTTAAAGAACAGGTGGCCGAATGGCAAAATCTTCCGTTAGACTCGCTGTATCCCATTGTTTATCTTGACTGTATCGTGGTGAAGGTTCGGCACAGTGGCAGCGTGATAAACAAGGCGGAGTTCCTCGCGCTGGGCATGTGGCAGAAAATGAAGGCGCGAAGTTCTGGTTGAGTGTCCTGACTGAGCTTAAAAATCGGGGGCTTCAGGATATTCTCATTGCCTGCGTGGACGGTCTGAAAGGCTTCCCGGATGCGATAAACCGCGTGTATCCCCAGACACATATCCAGTTGTGCATCATCCACATGGTGCGCAACTGCCTGAAATACGTGTCGTGGAAAGATTACAAAGGGGTCACCTGCGGGTTGAAAGCGGTGTCTCAGGCTTCTCCGCGCTGATGGCGCTGGATGAATTCTCCTGTGTCTGGGATGATAAATACCTTCTTTGGCTACCCGCCGGATATTCGCAAGGCTATTGACACCACTAACGACGACTCTGTGCGGAAGGTTATTTATCTGGCGATACAATCGGCGTCAAAAAAATGGAGCATGCCGCTCCAGAACTGGCGGCTGGCGATGAGCCGTTTTATTATTGAGTTCGGTGATCGCCTGGACGACCACCTTTAATCGGATGGCAATTACACTGGATTATTTACAGAGCCAACCACATGTTGAAACAGATAACTAAGGAATCTGTACCTCACCCGCTTCCAGCCCAGCGATTTCTACGCCCTGCGCCACGGTTTTCCCCAGCTTCACGTTGATTTTCTTTGGCGAAGCGTCAGCGGTCGGACGGTAAATCACATAGGTACGGCCATTCTCGTCAGTACGCACGGCCTGTGCAGGCACCGCGATGCCCTGCTCGTTACGATAGACAATAATAGCCAGCCGCGCGCTCATCCCCAGTCGAATACTTTGCCTTAAATCCGCCAACGGCGTATCAAGTGACACCACCACATCATAGTAAGCGCCGCTACCTGACATCTCAGCAGCATCGGCTTGCATATCAATCGAAGCAACCTTTCCTGTCAGAGTTTGTCCAGCAAACCCATCCCCGGTCACGTTAACCACCATCCCCTCTTGCAGTTGATGCAGATCAGTCTCTTCTACCCGAGTCGCTACCTGAAAACAGTCCTGAGCAATGACGCCAAACAACGGCGCTCCCTGGCTGACCAGCAAACCAGGTTGGATGACTACAGGTTTGCCGTTATCAGGCGTAGCCGAGCGCACCACAAAACCACTAAACGGTGCCTTGACGGTCTGTCGTTCAACCTGAGTAGCCAGCGTCTGATAGCGCACCTGTGCATTCGTCAGTTCCATCTCCGCAATCGTACGATCCTCACCGTTCCCACGCGCCAGCACCGTTCGTAACTCCTCTTGTGCTGCGATCAGATCCTGCTCCTGCGAACGAATTTGCTGCTTCAACGTATCAACCTCCATACGCGCGACGATGCCACGTTCGAACAGCGCCTGTGTATCCCGAAGATTGGCTTGCGTATTGCTAAAAGTAGACCGAGCTGAGCTTACCGCACGCCTCGCACGTGATACCTCAGCGCTTTGCTCCCAGTGCCTGAGCGATTGTACCTCGCGCTGTGTCTTGAGCACTTCGGCCTGCGCCTGACGTAACTGAATCTCAATTTGCCCAGGGTCCAGTATTAGTAGCGTTTGCCCTTGCTCGACTCGTTGGCCCTCACGAACCAGTACCTCGCGGATAATACCTTCAAAAGGGGCCGCCAGCGTGGTCTGCGTCGCAGCCTGGATTCGTCCAACCAGCCCTAATTGATTTTCCAACAACTGGGGCTGAATAGAGAGCCACTGCCCCTGAGGCGCGTTTTCCTGCTCGTTCGTACGCCCTGTCAGCAGCCAGATGAACGTGCCAAACGCTACGATCGGCAGCAGTACCATAAGGTGACGCCGACGCAGGCGAGACAGAAAATGATGCCTAATCATTGAGTGCGATATCCCAGCTTTGTAATGTGGTGCCCAGCGTTTCATCCAGTTCAGCCTGCGTATTGAGATAGCCGATCAGTGCATCGAGACGGGCATTTTCAGCGTTGCGTAAATCGTTCTCGAAGCTCAGCACCTGAAAGTTACTGGAACGCCCAACCGTGAGCTTTTCTCGTTCAATCTCCAGCTTGCGGCGCGACAAATCCCGCGCGCGTTGGGAAATCTCAAACTGCCGCCAGCGAGTACCAATATCACGCACCGCATTGGCAACATCGCGTTCAAGTTGCTGCCTGACTTCATCCAGTTGAATGTGCTGGTTACGCACATTGACTCGTGCTTGTAGCTCCGCCTGACGGGTACTTAGATCGCCGATAGGGATCTCCACCTGAACGCCAACATAATTCTCCCAGGTACGTGAGGTGCTGCTCTGTGCTGCCCGATCGCGCACCTGGCTCGCCCCCCCAATCAGCGAAACATCCCACAGGCGATCGTTACGTGCCACCGCCAAACCGAGCGCCGCCTGCTCGTTGGCGATGATCTGCGCCAGATAGGCCGGTCGGGAGGCTTCGGCCTGTTTCAACGCCTGCACGGCATTGACATCAACGCGCTGTGCTTGCATCGATTCCGTTGCCACAATCAGCGTATTTAAATCCAGTGCCAGAAGTTGCAGCAACGCAAGGCGCGCGGTATCCAGCTGGTTTCTAGCTTCCTCATGCGCCAGCTCCTGTGTGGCAACTTCAGCTTCGGTTTGCACAATTTCAAATTCAGCCATGCGCCCTGCAGAAATCATCGCACGGTTGACCTCAACCAGTTGGAGCGCACGTGCCAGCGCATCACGCGCGATTTGCAGCTGTTCCTGCGAGCGCAGCAGTTCCCGATAGGCAGCAATAATCTGGGTAATCGTCTGTGAAACGGTGGATTTCAGCGTCAGACGATTTAACTGCTCAGCCAGCTGTGCAATATGAATGGGGGCAGTCGTGACATCTTTACCAGCACCGCGAAGCAAAGGCTGAATCACCGTGATGTTCGCTCCATCATTACGTGACAGCCCCACACTATCAGCCTGCGTGTGGCGGTAGGTCCAGCCCAGACTGAAGCGGGTGCCATAAGGCGTAAGCAGTGTCGACGTCGGCGTTAAATTGCCCTGCCGATAGCGATCGCTTTGATTACGATTGGAAAGGTAGCTGCCCGTCAGCGACAGTTTGGGCGTAAAACGATCCTCCGCAACACGAAGATCAAATTTCTGCGCGATACGATCCAGATAGGCGCTACGGATCGCGCGATTGTCACGTAGCCCAAGATAAATCGCATCGCTCAACGTGAGATCGATAGTTTGTGCATTCAGAGATGTACTGACTGCCTCCAGCCCCTGCCGCGTCGCCTGAGAAGGATTCAAAGCCGTTTCTGCATACCCTTGATGGCCTGAAAACAGAATCAGTAAAAACAGGATAGATTTACGCATCGCGTAGCGCCTGTACGGGTTCGAGCCGAGCCGCAGTCATTGCTGGGTTAAGCCCAAAAAACAGACCAATCGCCAATGAACTGCCAATGCCAAGGGGAAGTGACAATACCGAAAGTGAAAAGGTGGACCAATCTGAAAAAAAGACAAACAGCCACGCTGCCGCAACGCCACACACCGCCCCGATCAGGGCTCCACAAGCAGACAACACAACAGCCTCCAGCAAAAACAGCCCCGCAATATCACGCGGTCGCGCACCCAATGCCATACGAACACCAATTTCACGACGCCGCTCGGACACATTCATCACCATGACGTTCATCACCCCCACCCCACCGACCAGCAGGGAAATCCCTCCCAGCCCCGCCAGCAACCATGAAAACATGCGGGACTGCTGCGCCATTCCCTCCAGTAGCTGCTGTGGGATTTGCACATCGATATCAAGCTTCGGCATCAGAGGGGTCAAATAATCTTTTAACTGTGAACCCGTTTGCACTAGCGTATCGCTGCCGCTGTTACGCGCAATCACACTGACAATCTGCGGTGTTGACATGACACGGCGCATACCTGAGATAGGCATCAGGATGGAGTCATCAACCGAGACGGGAACCAGAGGATTGCGCCCCTGTGGCTGAAGAATGCCTACGATCTCAAATAAGTATCCACTCACCTGCACGCGCTCACCCAAGGCGGCTACGCCACCCTGCGATGCCCACTGTTCCGCAACATTCGCCCCCAACACGATGTAGGTACTTTGCTCATCGAAATCACTCAGGTAGCGGCCCTGCGCAAGCTTCAGCTCTAATACCTCCGACAATTCCGCTCTGCTCCCCACCACCATAGTACTGAGTGAACGGCCGCGCAGCCGAGCCTCAGTCGAGGTAACAATTAACGCTGTTGCCGCCTTGATATCAGGCAGATTTTGTCGCAAAACGGGGATATCCAGGTCAGCGGGAGCCGAGCTAATTGCATGGTTTCCCATCCGATTCTGAACGGCAGCGACCAACAGATCGCTACCCATTCCTCTGAACACCCCCATGGCTTCGGTTTCCGCATTGTGGCCAACGTTAAGCAAAGCGACAACGGAACCGCATCCCACGGCGATCCCCAGTAGAGCCAGCACAGCACGCCGACCAAGAAGAATAAGGCTGTTCAACGACTCAAGCAGACGCTGTTGCAGTGAAGGACCATAGTGGTATTGGCGCATCTGACGATCTTCCATACGTGAACGAGAATCAGACATGATTCACCTCATGGATTCGACCATCTTGTACCTGAATGCGTCGGGTCATACGGCAAGCCATGCCTTCGTCATGCGTCACCATCACGAGCGTCGTCCCCTGTTCGCGGTTCAATGCCAGCAATAGCGTGATGATGTCATCAGCCGTTTGGCTGTCGAGGTTGCCAGTCGGTTCATCCGCTAGCAAAAGTGCGGGTTCACCAACCAGTGCTCGCGCAATCGCCACCCTCTGACGTTGGCCGCCAGACAGATCGGCTGGCCGATGGTGGGTTCGCTCGGCAAGACCAACGCGCGCTAGCTGTACTTGCGCGGCTTGTCGGGCGGCCTGCCGCGAGACGCCACGATAGGTCAGGGGAAGAGCAACATTGTCCAACGCATCCAGACGCGGCAGTAAATTAAAGCTCTGGAAGACAAAGCCAATGACTTGATTGCGCACGATCGCACGATCATCAGCACTCGCCTGAGACATATCTTGCCCAGCGATCAATAAACGGCCAGACACAGGCTGATCGAGCAAACCGATAATATTGAGCAAGGTACTTTTGCCGGAACCCGATGCGCCCACGATCGCACAACTTTGCCCGGCAGGAATGGACAGTGAAATATCGTGCAGCACCGATTGAGAGGAAGCGCCGGTACTGTAGGTGTGTGAAATACCTTGTAAACAGATCAGATCCGTTATTCTTTCATCAGACATCCTTGCCTCTTTGCTGATCCTCGAAAACATCACAGTAGTCGAATTATCCTACTGTTTGTGCTTTAGGAAAAGCGGCCTAAGGCGCTTTCTCCATTAGAGGTAGACCAATCCATTAGTTTTCAATAAATGAAGTTATCCTTATATACTCAGATTCACACTCACACTACTGCAAGAAGTTCTGCCACCAACGCAGGATACTCGTCTCGCTGGTTTTAGCAGCACGTAGGATATCGATAATGGAATGAGTGCCTTCGACAAGGCGCTGAACAGGTTCGCCATTAACCATCTCAAACCCGTTTTTGCGTCCAGTATCGGTAATAATGAAAACACCGTCTACAGAACGCACATCCGGTTCTTCGACAGCAAGAACAACATCATTGGAAGTTTCGATAACAAAGTTATCCTTCCCCTGATGTGTGTAAGTAGAGAATTTAGCATCAATAGATTGACCCGCTTCAAGAGCGCCCGAACCAAATTTATTGACCACCTGTTCAAGAAACGCGAAATCTGTACGGTGATTGAATGAAAAACCGGGATCGAGTTGATAACGCAGAAACCCTTGGTCCAAACCTGTAGATGATATACCTTGCCCCGTTAGAATTCGCGTGCCCGTCGCATCATCGGAATCAGTGAAATGAAAACGTTGTGCATGTCCATTCACATCGTACATCCCCCCATCGTTTACATTCGCCATCACACCACCAAACATACGATAATTCCCTAGATCGCTTGCAAGGTCATCAACATAATTCAAATCTACGCCCTGTTGTTGTGCTTCAGAATAAAGCTCGGAGAGCATGTCACGATCGCTACGGGTAAGAAAATGGGTGGAAGGCAAAGACATTGTGGCCTGCGTCAGTTGCGTTTGCACCGAGGGTTCGGAATTCGAATCGCCAAACAATCGGGACAGCATAATCGCTTTACCGCTGAGTGTAATTTGCCCGGAAGTTGAGGAAGCTTGACCTTGCGCGCTTGCCGTTTGTGAAGCCGATGATGTTTTTGATTTTTTAATAGTATTTTCTGAATTCGTCGTCTGGGTATAAGCCGTTGATGCCGTGCTGACTTTCATGGTGTATGTCTCTTTTGTATTTTTAGCCGAAATTAAATGGCAATAGCAGCACTATCGCCACAGACGAATGCAAACAAAAGATTAGTAGCTATAATCCCACGTCACATTTTCTTGACGAGAAGGTCGAACATTATTGCTAGGATGACCGGTAACCTCATGCCGAATTTGTAGACCTATGCCAGTGTCAAAACGTAGATCATTGAACTGTGTAGTCGTGCCAGACGAGCCGCTTGGTACTGTAATACATCTTGTCGGTAGGCTTTGATAAGGTTGTAAGTAGCATAATTGAACAGAGTCTGTAAGAGCCTGAGGATAAGCCGCTACCTCATATCTTACTTGTGTCAACGTTTTGGGCTTGTTAAGCGTACCAGGGGTGAAATTTCCTGAATTAGCGAAAAAACTATTCAGCCCCCGATAACCCCTCGCCAGTTGAGAGAATAAAAATGATTTTTGCCGACTCTGATTTCGTAATGCTGCCAGTAGCGGCTTGTGCAGGGAAAGTAATAGCAGCAGCAATAATAAGCAAAGGCAGAGAAAGTAATTTTTGTTTCATGAATCATCCATTGATTAGCTTTTTACGTTACTCATTATATCTAAAAATAATTTTTAGATATAAAACCCGAAACAAATAAACGGCATAATTAAAAAAAATTTTAGGAAAAAATAACTTTCAATACCGAATAACATTAATCACGCTTATTATTAATAAGCTAATTAAATTAACATGTTACCTGATACTAATAAAAAGTGGCTATGGCTATATCTTATTGTTAAATTTAGTTTATTTAGTCGATAACAGTGATAAACGCCATACCAACATATCAGTACAATAAGAGAAGTAACTATATTCGTAGAGCCAGTATATTTTTACCTACATACCTATTATCAGGTAGGTAGCCGCTTCATTTCGGCGCGAAAGCCTCGAGCGTTTGATAAAGATAAACAAAGCATTATAAGCAATAAAAGACAGATATAAGATTGGGAGGAAGAGTATGAAGACGATAAAAAATTTTGGAGCGGGAAACGAGACTCGAACTCGCGACCCCGACCTTGGCAAGGTCGTGCTCTACCAACTGAGCTATTCCCGCAGAGAATCGGATTTATTATCTTTACTTCAGCAAACCACACTGAAATAAAAATTTATTAAACCCTGCCAAATCACTCGTAACTAAATGAATTTAATAATTATTTATCAAACAAGTAATTCAACGGACAGCATTATGTACCAACCAACTTTACGTGGCAAGCCCTTTTCACCGAAAACCTTACCGCCCAGTTTCAATCAGCTCCAACGCTGTGGAGGCAAAGCAATGAGAGCTCCGACAACAAGGCCGCCTAAAGTTAAGGCGGCCTGATATTTCATTTGCTCCTGCGTATCAGGATTTTACGCTTTTCAGCAAGGTGTGCTTACAGATGTGCCCAAATGTGACGTGAGTGCTGTTCTTCCCTCCCACACCGACATCATCCTGAGCAGCAACAGCAATCTTCCATCCTCCAACATCATAGGTTGTTCTCCATGTATTGATATAACCCAGGCTGTAGTCTTGGAATTGCGTGGTGTAATCAGCCTGACAAGCATCCAACTTCACCGTCCCTGAAGCATCTCCATTTGAATTAGTTGTTATGCTATGACGATTACTTTCATCAAACACCAATTCACCATTGCTTTCTCGCTGGTCGAGGTAAAGATCGGCTTTAATATTGGGAATACCCACTCCCGTTGAATCTGTCATACGAACACGCCAGGTAACATCGCGATAGGCTTGCGTGGTCATAAAACCATAAGCTGTCGGTGCTGCATTTGGGATACGCAGAACGGTACTTTCTCCTTCAACGGAAGAAGTAAACCCAGCAATTTTTGAGCCTAAAGCCAATATATAAAGCTGAGAGACCGTCGGCAATTTCGATGGGTTAGGCAACACTCTCACCAAGATTTTTTCATTTGGCTGAGAGGGTATAATAGTAATCTCCTGTCCTGTATTACTGGTGACCCAAGAATTTCCGCCGTTAGTTGAGTATGCAAGTAACCAGTTGTTATTCGTTCCGCTCGTCACCCCATCAAGGCGCAGCAAAACCTGCTGACCATGTATTGCAGTAAAGGTGTAGTAATCCGCATCGGAATCACTATCAGAATTCCCGGCAATACGATTTAGTGAGTCCGACAAAGGATATGCCAGAGAAGGAATATCATTCAGTTCATAAGCATCTATATTCGGATTAACGATAGCACCAAAATTAAAAGCAGAACCATCTGCCGTATTGGCCTCCATAAACCAGTAATAGTGCCCCGGAGGCGTTAAATCCAACGTAGCTTCATCAGCATTCCCCGCTTGATTTGAATAATTAATTGCTGTCACATTATTCTGACCATCATCCCGCATCAAACTAAGAGCAATATCGGTTTCAGGACTCATGCCTACGACGAAAGCGGTTGTTTTAGAACGCTGAGTGATTTCAAAGTGATAACAGGCGCTGCCTCCACTTTGCAGCCCATCCAGCGTATAAATGGAATTTACGGCAAGGGTTGGACACAAAGGGGTAAATGCAGCGTTATTAGCAAGAGGTTGAGTGCTAGATAACGGTTTTTTTTGTGCGCTTTTTGCATCAGCCTGCGCAGTGGGAGCAATAACGACAACCCCCTCATTTTCCGCTTTGTGGAATTTATAATTACTTGCAGCATGCGCCTGTATACTGTTAGGGGCATCAAATACAGAAACCGTGCCTTTCTTTTGCAGTTTCCCAATATCCTTCACTTCGACAGAAACGCTGGTTTCAGCAATCGCTGAGCCCATGCAGAATGCCAATCCGGCAGCAGCAAGATATACATTTAAACGATGGAATTTCATCCCAATATTTCCTTATCTTTGAGTATTCTCAAATAGAACGCAGACTTATTATTTAATAATTAACAAATACTGAATGTTAAGCGGAAGTAGTATTACACCGACACGCCGGATAATCTCAATAAAATCTTACAACAATATTCAAAATGAAATTTTTTAAATGAGAGAATTGAAATTATAATTAATTCTATCATTTATAATTCATTCAATAATTATTCAATACTCGCGACTAAAATCCACCTCGCCACGCAGCGCGTCATCGGCATGGAAGCGAGCAAGATTCTCCAGGAATAATCCTCCCATCAGCCCCGGCACCATCGGTCCGGCAATATGTGCCGTCAACGTCAGGTTAGGCGTTTTCCAGTACGGATGGCTGTACGGTAGCGGCTCTTGCCTGAATACATCCAGCACCGCGCCCGCAATTTGCGCATCACATAGCGCCGCCCGTAAATCATCATCTACCACGGCGCTACCCCGCCCGACATTGATAAACAGCGCCGAAGGCTTCATAGCGGCAAACAAATTAGTATCGTAGATATCGGTGGTTGCTGAAGTGTCCGGTAGAAGGTTGATGACATAATCGGCCTTCGGTACAGCAGCAGCTAACTCCGCTAAGCTCATAATCCGTTTAAAATCAGGCCGCTGTCTTGGCGTACTGACGATACCGTATAGCTCAACGCCAAAAGGCCGTAGAAAGCCGGCGACCTCACAGCCGATCTCTCCCGCACCGACAATCAGCACGTTTTTATCCGCCAGCGATCCTGGCAAACGGTGATCCCAGCGCCGCTCTTCCTGACTGATTTGCCGTTCCCCCAAACGCAGTTCATGCCTGAGCATGTAGGCAATCACATATTCGGCTATCGGTTGGCCAAACACGCCAATGGCACGGCTTAAACGGTAATCACGCGGCAACTCATTGGCCAGCAGCGGTTTAAACCCTGCCCAGGTCGACTGTAGCCACTTGGGTTTGGCTCCCTGAGCCAGCAATGCGGCAGCGGTATCAGGTTCACCCAGCCAAATCGGGCAGCTTGCGGCCTGCTCTGCCGTACCGTTTGAGAGCAGCAGCTCAAGCTCCGGTGCAGCATGATTTAAGACAGAACCAATCTCATCGGCTCGCGAGTCCAGCAGCAGAATAGCGGTCATAAGCACGTTCCTTAGCAGAGTGAGGCACCTTCAGCCTCACCCCGATCGTTGTCGTCATTACGTTTAGGATTAGGCAGAAGCCTGAATGAGCGACGTCAGTAGCGCGCCGCGCTTCGCTTCCGATTTTTTCACCAGTGCAGCGAGCTTTTTGGTGTTGCCCCAGATGAGATATAAAATATGTTCGATCACGGCGGGTTCCCTCCGCCGCACTTCTTCGACCAGTTGTTCGAACAGCACGTCATCCTCTAACGCAGGCAACATATTCAACTTTAGGCTTTCTGTTGCATGGCTCAAGCAGGCAACCAGCGTCGCCACGTTCTGCGCCGTCACGCTATGCTTATCGAAAAACGCACGAATGAAGGCATCCTGTACCGATTGATGCTCATCATCCACGCTTTCCATATACGCTTTTACGAGAGGGAAATACCCCGCATCGGTCAAACCCAGCCCGAATACCGCATAGCTTCCCGGCATACAGCACTTTTCACCTTCAGAATCCGCGTACCATTCAAATGCTTCAATCGCAGTACGCGCATAATCCTCAAGAAGGGGATAGTTCGATTCATACTGCAACGCGTTAGCAAAAAAACGATGGGTATCTGATTTTGCCAACCCCTTGATGGGAAGATACTGTCGCACCGAAGATTTCAGGACGATCTTGTAGCTCTTTGGAAAACCGAGCGTCAGTAAGCGCGTAATAAAAAGTAGCGCCTGCTCATACGCTTTGGCGCTTTCCTGACGAATACGGACGGTGATGGTCGAGAACACATCATTCGCCACGCATTCCACCGATTCGTTCTTCAGGTTAATCTGCGCTTTCTCAAAAGCACCACTTCCCTCTTCCATGATGCTTAGCGCACGCGGATAGCCCAACTGCTTCGCGATATCCAGATATTCCAGCGCCTGAGACTTACTGTAGGAAGGCTCATAACGCAGAATCATGATGGCGGCATAGAGGACGAGCTCTATGGGGTGAAGCATTTGTGGATCCTGCAACGCCAGTGTGATCCCAGGCTTGAGGGTATAGATTTCCGGCTCAAAAGAATGCTCAGGCTGGGACACATCGCAATACCGCAACAGAAATTGCTGTTCTACCCACGTTTTTAATGCACCGATAATATTGCGCCGATGCTCCGACAACTCAGCATGCCCGGCGTTTCGCTGCTGAATTTGCTCAAATTGCGTCATGATCCGGTGGATATCCTGCGAGGGAAAGAGCTGTACATCAAGCAGGTGACGAGCCAGAAAGAACGTTTGCAGCGACTCCGTCGGCGCATTGCCATGCGTCAGGTGCCGATCGGTATAGGCGTAAATAGACTCAAGTAACCGCTGTTTTTTCACCTCATTGGTGAATGTAAACAGCGTAACCAGCAGGCGACCTTCCGTTGCCGGAAATACAGCCCGAAAACAAAACCGGTAGTCAATCAGCGCCGTATCTGCCAGTTTCTCAACACGCTGCGCGATAGCCTGAGCCAGCACAGGAACGATTCTTTCCTGTATCTGCGCGACGCTCAGTGCCTCTTTTCGACTACCGGGCGACAGCCCATCGGCATCCGGCTTCGCTTCAGAGGATATCGACGTTCGCCCCGGAGCATAATCCAGTATCAAATCGTCATGGATGCCAGCCTGCAATGTTGTTCGCGATAGAATCTCATCGAGCCCAGCCCTTTGCTCCTGCGTATCAAACCATTTGTTGATTGCCGTAAGCGATTCATCCCGCATCGGCAGGTCGTGTTGTGGTGATACCCCAGTTTCGTTTGAATGCCTATCCGTCATTTTTCTATTTTTCCTTATTATTTATCGCAGATGAAATGTTGTCCCAAAGCACGGTATTGATGAGATTTACCAACCGCCAAAAAGGTAGCAAGAAAGTACTACTTTTGGCCTTTCTGTAGCAGTGAGAGAAAACGAAAATAGCAGGAGAGTTAAACCAGAATAAATATTTATTCTAAACGGTCTTTTCGCAGATAAGGAAATAAAAATAGAATTAATACCAATTTATTCATATAGATATAGTTTATCCTAAGTTCCCCGCTAAATGTACCCCAATGACATTCCCACATAAAGTGCCCCCCTTCCTTGAGATATTCTCTCATCGGCTTCATAAGTTATATTAGGATTATCAGCATAGATAACCTTAATTGTCGCTTTGATTTGCCGTGAGTGGGCCATAGCTGTTCTTCTGTCTCGGGTACGCAGTGAAAATGAGGTCATCTTTTGACGGTTCTTAACCCTGAAATAGTAAATACCATTCCTCTGGTAAAGATAAACATTGGACGGATTCGTTACATTGCTTTGAATCATGCTTGTAAGCCCATAAAGGTTACACAGTAGGTTACAGTCAGCTACTGTAGACAGGCCTTACGCCACGTCCCTAATGAATTCAATAAGATAGGTACTGAAAGAAGGTCATGGAGCGAGTGAAGGGAATCGAACCCTCGTATGCAGCTTGGGAAGCTGCCGTTCTACCATTGAACTACACTCGCACACAGAAGCGATTGGCATTATAGCGCTATGCCGTTGCCGAGCAAGTAAAAAACTCGGCAAAGTGCTGATATTTTAGCCGGTTATGCAGCAGTGGAGAGCGGCAAAAACAGCGTCTCATAGCCGTTGGAAATGACGTGCCAGGCAAAGTAGGCAAATAACAGCGCGGAAATCAGGCTGCAATAGAATGAAATCCGTTCTTTCAGCAGGCGCTGGCCGTACTTCACCAGCGCGGCAAGGAAGAACGTCCACAGCACGCCGCCGACGAAAAAGCCCAGCAGAAACAGGCTAATCATGAAGGCTGAGCCATCCGTAGACTGTGCGATAATCGTGCCGCCAATCGCCGCAAACCATAGCAGCGCCGTCGGTGACGCCAGCGCCATGCCGACGCCGCTGAGAAATTCGGTATATCGGGCAGGTGGCGCAGTAACATCCGCCGCATTCGCTGTCGCAGATAGGTCGGCGAAGCGTTTAACCTGATAGTCACGCCATGCTGCACGCGCCATGCTGAACGTCATCCAGAGCAGAATCAGCCCGCCGCCAATCCATAGCACCCAGCGGACGGGCGTTAGGTTAAAGACCACCGCCAGCCCCAGCACCGACAGCGTGGCATAAAACAGATCGCCGAAACAGGAACCCAGCCCGATATAAAACGCCGAGCGCGCGCCGTGCCGCAGTCCACGGTTAATAATCGCGGTATTGACCATTCCCAGATCGAGACAGAGTGACAGGGATAGCAGCATCCCCGTGAAGACAACTAACAGCATGGTATTCCCTTCGAGCGTTAAGCAATAAGGCGAGTGTAGAGCCGAAGGGAAACGCTGTATTGTCAAAAATTGATACGACGGAACTGCCCCGGCGTCATAGCGTTATAACGGTTGAAAGCCTTCGTGAAATGCGCCTGATCGGCAAACCCGACATCGCCCGCAACCTGACTAATCGCGGTGCCCTGCCGCAGCAGTTCCCTCGCTTTACACATGCGTCGCTGCATCAGCCACGCCAGTGGTGGCAGCCCAACCGCCTGATTAAACGAGCGTACCAGATGTGCGACCGACAGATTCTCCTGCTGCGCGAGCTGGTCGAGCGTGGGGACATCACTGAGATCGTTCAGCAACCCATCTTTGATCCGCGTGATCCGCTCAGCTTCTTTGACCTGACCTTGAGACGGTACATGATGCTGGTTTTCCATCAACCCCGCGAGCAGCAGGATAATGCGCTCTTGACGCGTGCTATCGTCCAAGTCAGAGGTGACGAGCTGTTTTAACTCAGACGCCAATTGCGCCGACGGATTCCAGCCCCGTGAGAACCGAAAGGTTTGGTGGAAATAATGCTCGAATGCCTGTGGGTGAACGTACAGCGATGCGCACTGCCAGCGGTCAAATTCGTTGTCGCTGCCTTGTAGCTGATCAGGATTGTAGGTCGTCACCATATCGTTCGTGGCAACAAAGGTCTCTCCATCCAGCCAGACCGTTTCCAATCCGCTGAGATTGGCGCTGATAACGAACTCGTCGTGTGTATGCCGTGGAAAACTGCGGCCGTTGGTCAACAGCGCCAGCTCGAACCAGGCATCGCGGTACGTCATCATGAGGGTGTTCCGGCAGTGAATGAATGCCTGAAAATAGCATCTTCGCCCGTTGGGCGACAATCACAGAATGACGGCGAGAATGCGGAGGTAAAACGTGGTGATAATACTATCGAGGTGAGATCGAGATACACGGGGCTACCACGGTGCGAGGTGTCCCTACGGGAACCTCATCCCCGTGTTTCCTCTAAAATTTGGCATTGTCGATAATAAAAAACCGGTGCAGTTGCACCGGCTTCATGAAGTTTGACGACAGCGTCAGACTTATTTTTTACGCCCTGCGCCTTATTTCTGCGGACGCATCGCTGGGAACAGGATCACGTCGCGAATGGTGTGGCTGTTCGTGAACAACATCACCATACGGTCGATACCGATACCCAGACCCGCTGTTGGCGGCAGGCCGTGTTCCAGCGCGGTCACGTAGTCTTCGTCGTAGAACATCGCTTCGTCATCACCCGCGTCTTTAGCATTCACCTGCTGAGCAAAACGCTCTGCCTGGTCTTCGGCATCGTTCAGCTCGGAGAAGCCGTTACCGATTTCACGGCCGCCGATGAAGAATTCAAAGCGATCGGTGATTTCTGGGTTCTGATCGTTACGACGCGCCAGCGGCGACACTTCAGCCGGATATTCGGTGATGAAGGTTGGTTGGATCAGGCTGCTTTCTGCCGTTTCTTCGAAGATCTCAGTCACGATGCGGCCCAGACCCCAGCTTTTCTCAATCTTGATCCCAAGAGACTGAGCGATCGCGGTCGCTTTCTCCAGATCGTCCAGATCGGCAACGTTGGTTTCAGGGCGGTATTTGCAGATCGCTTCGCGCATCGTCAGCTTCTCGAACGGCTTACCGAAGTCGAATGTCTGGTCGCCGTATTGCACCGTCGTCGAGCCCAACACGTCCTGCGTCAGCGTGCGGAACAGGTTTTCTGTCAACACAATCAGGTCTTTATAATCGGCATACGCCATATAAAGTTCCATCATGGTGAATTCAGGGTTGTGACGCGGGGAAACACCTTCGTTACGGAAGTTACGGTTGATCTCGAACACACGCTCAAAACCACCCACAACCAGACGCTTCAGGTACAGTTCCGGCGCGATGCGCAGGTACATGTCGATGTCCAGCGCGTTATGGTGCGTGATGAACGGACGGGCAGATGCGCCGCCGGGGATCACCTGCATCATTGGCGTTTCAACTTCCATAAAGCCGTTATCCACCATGAAGCGGCGAATTGCAGCCATCACATTAGAACGGATGCGGAAGGTATTGCGTGATTCGTCGTTAGCAATCAGATCCAGATAACGCTGACGATAGCGGGTTTCCTGATCGGCCAGACCGTGGAATTTATCCGGCAGCGGACGCAGCGCTTTGGTCAGCAGACGCAGTTCGGTACAGTGGATGGACAGCTCGCCGGTCTTGGTTTTGAACAGCTTGCCGCGCGCGCCCAGAATATCGCCCAGATCCCATTTCTTGAACTGCTCGTTATAGATGCCTTCCGCCAGATCGTCGCGGGAAACATACAGCTGAATACGGCCACCGACGTCCTGCAAGGTCACGAAAGAGGCTTTGCCCATGATGCGACGGGTCATCATACGGCCCGCGACAGTCACTTCGATGCCCAATTCTTCCAGCTCTTCGTTCTCTTTGGCATCGAACTCAGCGTGCAGACGATCGGACGTGCTGTCACGGCGGAAATCATTCGGGAATGCGATCCCGGTTTCACGCAGCGCCACCAGCTTTTCACGACGCGCTTTTAATTCATTATTCAGATCTTGCGCCTGATCGGCACCCTGTGATTGTGATTCAGCCATGTGAATTCTTATAACCCCGCTTTTAAACTTGCTTCAATAAATTTGTCCAGATCGCCATCCAGTACCGCCTGAGTGTTACGTGTTTCCACGCCGGTACGTAAATCTTTGATGCGCGAATCATCCAGAACATAGGAACGAATCTGGCTGCCCCAGCCGATATCAGACTTGTTGTCTTCCATCATCTGTTTCTCAGCATTTTTCTTTTGCATCTCAAACTCATACAGCTTCGCTTTCAGCTGTTTCATCGCCTGATCTTTGTTTTTATGCTGGGAACGGTCATTCTGACACTGCGTGACAATGTTGGTCGGAATGTGGGTAATACGCACCGCGGATTCTGTCCGGTTAACGTGCTGACCACCCGCACCGGATGCGCGGTAAACGTCAATACGCAGGTCGGCTGGATTGATTTCGATATCAATATCGTCATCCACTTCCGGGTAGACAAACGCGGAGCTGAATGAGGTGTGACGGCGGCCGCCGGAATCGAACGGGCTCTTACGCACCAGACGGTGTACGCCCGTTTCAGTACGCAGCCAGCCAAACGCATAGTCACCGATGATCTTGATGGTGGCGGATTTCGTACCAGCCACGTCACCGTCTGACTCTTCAATAATTTCGGTTTTAAACCCTTTGGCTTCCGCCCAACGCAGGTACATACGCACCAGCATGCTGGCCCAGTCCTGCGCTTCCGTACCACCAGAACCCGCCTGAATATCCAGGTAGCAATCCGCACTGTCGTACTGGCCGGAGAACATGCGACGGAACTCGAGCTGGCCTAATTTATTTTCCAGCGCATCCAGTTCTACCGACGTTTCATTAAACGTCTCTTCGTCGTCTTCTTCCACCGCGAGCTCAAGCAGACCATTCACATCTTCCAGGCCCTGAGCCAGTTGATCGATGGTGTCGACGATAGCTTCCAGCGAGGAACGTTCTTTTCCCAATGCCTGAGCGCGTTCAGGCTCATTCCAGACATCAGGCTGTTCCAGCTCGGCGTTTACTTCTTCGAGGCGTTCTTTCTTGGCATCATAGTCAAAGATACCCCCTAAGAACGGCACTACGTTCAGACAGATCCTGAATGCGGTTTTTTACCGGATTAATTTCAAACATGATTTTTTATATTCTTACGTTAAGTCGTTGACAACGGAATGGTGTAACCCGCCATTCTAGCGGATAAAAGGCCTATTTTATAGACTTTCTGCCCGCCGTATTCCGTTCACGCTCTACCCTAGATAATTCGGGCTGCGTGACAAAACGTTATCGTTTTGAACAACGCTCTGCGTTGACCCTTTAGGGCAAGGCCCATTTATGGCCTTGTAACGCGGCAACCGCGCGAGTCCCCAGGAGCTTACTCAAGTAAGCGACTGGGGTGAGTAAGGGCAGCCAACGCACAAGCAGCTTGAAGTATGACGGGTATATCAGCGCGGCCACAGATGCTGGATCATCAATTGCACCGAGCGTTTACCGCGAAACTCGTTAATATCCAGTCGGTACACCATTTCCACTTCTTTAATACTTGGATCTGGCCAGATGGTGGTATCGATATTGAACGCAATACCGTCTAGCAGCGGCACCTGCCCGGTTGCGCCGATCGGTTCAAACATCGCTTTCAAATGGCGCTCTTTGAGTAGGCGGGGTTGCAGAATACGGAAGCAGCCATCGAACGTCGGTTCGGGGAACGCCTGTCCCCACGGCCCTGCATAGCGCAACATCTCTGCCGTTGAGAGCAGATCCAGTTCCGGCAACATCAATTCGCCATCAGACCAGACGACACCTTCAAGCTGAGACGGATCGAGCCATTCGCCAACCAGTTCGCCGAAGCGCTGACGAAAATCTTCAAACCGATCTTCATGCAGCGATAGCCCTGCCGCCATCGCGTGTCCGCCGAATTTCTGCATCATACCGGGATACAGCGTATCCAATCGCTCCAGCGCATCACGCAAATGCAGGCCGGAAATGGAACGTCCTGACCCTTTCAGCATACCGTCGCCAGCAGGTGCAAAGGCAATCACCGGACGATGAAAACGCTCTTTAATACGCGACGCCAAAATGCCGACAACGCCCTGATGCCACTCTGGGTGATACATCGCCAACCCGTAAGGCAACTCCGTACGAGTGCGCTCCAGCGATTCGCACAGGCGCAGCGCTTCGACCTGCATACCCTGTTCGATCTCCCGACGATCCTGATTCATTTCATTCAGTTCGTTGGCAAGGATACGGGCTTGTACAATGTCATCGCTGAGTAGCAAGTCGACACCGATCTTCATGTCGTGTAATCGCCCAGCAGCATTCAGCCGTGGGCCTAACGCAAAGCCTAAATCGCTGGCGACTAGCTGGCTGGCATCGCGGTTCGCCACTTCCAACAGCGCCCGAATGCCCGGACGACACTCACCCGCACGAATGCGATTCAGCCCCTGAGCGACCAAAATGCGGTTATTGGCATCCAGCGGCACCACGTCAGCCACCGTGCCCAGCGCGACCAGATCCAGTAGTTCGGTGAGATTCGGCTTCGCAAGCCCCTGCTGCGTAAACCAGTCGCTGTCACGCAGGCGCACGAACAGTGCCATCATCAGGTAAAACGCGACGCCTACGCCAGCCAGTGCCTTGGAGGGAAACTGGCAGTCAGGCAAATTGGGGTTAATCATCGCATCGGCATCAGGCAAAATTTCGCCCGGCAGGTGGTGATCGGTCACCAGCACCGCGATACCGCGCCGATGCGCATCTTCGACACCCGCGTGAGAAGAGATCCCGTTATCCACGGTCACAATCACTTCAGCACCCAGCGCGGCAGCCTGCGCCACCACTTCTGGGCTTAGCCCGTAGCCGTTTTCAAAACGGTTCGGCACCAGATATTTCACGTTCACGCCGCCCATACTGCGCAGCGCTAATACGGTGAGCGCCGTGCTGGTGGCACCATCTGCATCAAAGTCACCAACGATGACGATACAGCGCTTCTCGGCCAGCGTGTGTTGCAGCAGGTCAATCGCTTTATCAATGCCGCTGAGCAAACGATAATTCAGCAAACCACTCAGGCTACGTTCCAGCTCCTGCGCACCTTTCACACCGCGCTGCGCATAAAGGCGACGCAGCAAAGGCGGAACGGTGTCAGGTAAATCAATATCCTCCGCCAGCGGGCGCCGACGGAGTTGGGTAATCATATCCACGTAGTATTAACCGCCGGTTTTCTTCGAAGCTTTGTGTGCTTCCAACATCGCCAGCATCTCTTTCGGCCCTTGATATCCCGGCACGACCATACCGTCTTGCAGCACGATGGCAGGGGTGCCCTGCACGCCAAACTGTATGCCCAGTTGGTAATGCGCGGCGATATCGGTTTTACACGTTGCTGCCGAGATTGCGTCGCCCTTCATCGCGCTATCAAATGCTTTATTGCGATCGGCCACGCACCAGATGGATTGCATGTCTTTCGCTGCCGGCGATTTCATACCTTGACGCGGGAAAGCCAAATAGCGCACGGTAATGCCCAGCGCATTGTAGTCTTTCATCTGTTCATGCAGTTTGTGGCAATAGCCGCAGGTGATGTCGGTGAACACGGTGATAACGTGTTTTTCCTGCGCGGCTTTATACACAATCATCTGTTCCTGTAGCGCATCCAGCTTGCCGATCAGGATCTTATTGGTGGTGTTAACTGGCATGGTGCCGCTCACGTCATAAAGCGGGCCTTGCAGCAAATGCTTGCCGTCTTCGCTGATGTACAGCACACCGCTATCGGTAATGACGGTTTTCATGCCCGCCATCGGCGAAGGCAGGATTTCCGCCCCCTGCATGTCCAGACGCGTTAACGTCTGCTTGATCGCAGCATCATCGGCGTGCGCAAAATTGGTCGCCGTCGCCACCAGCAAAGAAAGCAGTAATAACCCTTTTTTCATTTCATCAATCCTGTTTGTCGCAACATGGTTCGTAGCAAAATAGCCTTGTACCAATGCGCTGTGATAGTGAACGGGGTGTCCCGTCAGCCAGATAACGTCCTGTTACTCTGATAGTGACTCGATTAGTTATGTTATCCCTAGGCGCGCGGATGGTGCTGCTGATGCAGCTGTTTCAGCCGCTCCGTCGCGACATGGGTGTAAATCTGCGTCGTGGAAAGATCGCTATGCCCCAAGAGCATCTGTACGACCCGTAAATCCGCGCCGTGGTTCAATAAATGGGTCGCAAACGCGTGGCGCAAGACGTGCGGCGAGAGCTTTTCGCTGTCGATGGACGCCAGTACCGCATAATGCTTGATGCGGTGCCAGAACGTCTGACGCGTCATTTGCCGTGCGCGATTGCTGGGAAACAGCACATCCAGCGTCTGCCCATTTAGCATCCACGGGCGACCATGTTCCAGATAATACTCGATCCAGTACACTGCTTCTTCACCCAGCGGCACCAGCCGTTCTTTATTGCCTTTCCCCAGCACGCGTACCACGCCCTGCCGCAGGCTGACATCGCTCATCGTCAAACTGACCAGCTCAGAAACACGCAGCCCTGTCGCATACAATACCTCAAGCATGGCCTTATCGCGTAATTCCAGCGGTTGTTCAATGCTTGGGGCGTTGAGCAACGTATCCACCTGCGCCTCACTCAAATCTTTGGGTAGGCGCTGTGGCAGTTTTGGCGATGACAGCACCGCACTCGGATCGTCGCTGCGCAGCTTTTCCCGGTAAAGGTACTGAAAGAAGCGGCGCATCGCACTCAGCAAACGAGCCGAGCTGGTTGCCTTGTAGCCCCCCTCAACTCTGTCAGCGAGAAACGCCTGAAGATCGAGCGACTGCGCCTGCAACAAATCGTTGTCATGATGTGCAAGCCACTCCGCGAGCGTTCGCAGATCCAACCGATAAGAGGCCAGCGTATTCTCTGCCAGATTTCTTTCCAGCCACAACGCATCGAGAAACTGTTCGATAAGCGCCTGATCGTGTTCTTGCATCGCTGTGTCCCTCTTCACTGATTGGCAATATTATGCCGATGAAGCGGCGACTTTACACCTTCATCGAGTCCGCATTCTCTCGCAAACAGAATTGTGCGCGATCTCACATATTCCGCGAACACCAACATCGCCATAACATTCTCCGGCAAAAACAAGGCCGCGGCACATTATATTTTATGTATAGTCAATATATCGGAACAGGCTCCTTGAAGCCGCGTGCCGACTGGTATTGACCTTACTTAATCAACGTTGAAAAGCCGATTTTTCTGTGCGTAGAATGGCCGTTCGTGTTGTTAAAATAAAGAAACATTATGCAAGCCACCACCACCACTCTCGATGCCGAAGCGGAAGCACCACCCGTAAACTCACGCAATAAAGTGATTGTTGCGTCATTAATTGGCACCGCCATCGAATTTTTCGATTTTTATATCTACGCCACCGCCGCGGTGCTGATTTTCCCGCACATTTTCTTCCCACAGGGCGATCCGACTGCCGCTACGCTACAGTCGCTGGCAACCTTTGCAATTGCCTTTATTGCTCGCCCGATTGGCTCGGCAGTCTTCGGTCACTTTGGCGACCGCGTCGGACGTAAAGTCACTCTGGTCGCTTCTCTGCTGACCATGGGGGTTTCAACCGTTCTGATTGGGCTGTTACCGACCTACGAAACCATCGGTATTTTTGCCCCGATTCTGCTGGCACTGGCGCGCTTCGGCCAAGGGCTGGGTCTGGGCGGTGAATGGGGCGGCGCGGCGCTGCTGGCGACCGAAAATGCCCCGTCCCATAAACGTGCGCTGTATGGGTCGTTCCCCCAGCTTGGCGCACCGATTGGATTCTTCTTCGCTAACGGTACCTTCCTGCTGTTGTCCTGGCTGCTGACGGAAGAGCAGTTCATGACCTGGGGTTGGCGCGTGCCGTTCGTCGCGTCCGCCGCGCTGGTGCTAGTTGGCCTGTATGTTCGTATTTCTCTGCACGAAGCTCCGGTCTTTACCAAAGCGGTCAAAGCCGGCAAGCAGGTGCGTATGCCGCTAGGCACACTGCTCAGCAAGCATATGAAAGTCACGATCCTCGGCACCTTCATCATGTTGGCGACCTACACGTTGTTCTACATCATGACCGTTTATTCCATGACGTACGGTACGACGCCAGAGCCTAAAGGGCTTGGCTTCTCGCGTAACAGTTTCCTGCTGATGCTGATGATTGCGGTGATCGGTTTTGGTCTGATGGTGCCGGTAGCCGGCTATCTGGCGGATGCTTTTGGCCGCCGTAAGACCATGATTACCATCACCTGCCTTATGATCGTCTTCGCCATGCTGTTCCCTTACATGCTTGGTTCAGGTAATCAGGCGCTGGTGATGGGCTTCCTGGTGCTGGGTCTGAGCATCATGGGACTGACGTTCGGCCCGATGGGTGCGCTGCTGCCGGAGCTGTTCCCGACGGAAGTGCGCTACACCGGCGCGTCATTCTCCTATAACGTTTCGTCGATTCTGGGTGCATCGGTCGCACCGTATATCGCGGCGTGGCTGACGGCTAACTATGGCCTGTTCTACGTCGGCGTTTATCTGGCGGCCATGGCGTCGCTGACGCTGATTGCACTGCTTCTCACCAAAGAAACGCGTCACCAGTCTCTGGGATAATTTCCCTTCAGTGGGGGCTACGGCCCTCACTGCTTCTTTCCTTTTCACGATGTCACCAAACCGTCCATCCCCACACAAATCATAACTCCACGTTATTATCACTTTGATACATTTTCGCATTTACCACGCTAATCAAGTGAGGTATACCAACAGGCCTGTCGGTGTAACAAATCCGTTCGATACAACAAATCAGTTCGATACAACAGCCAAATTGGGATGCAAAAATGTTTTCAAAACATTATGAAGTTGAGGACAGTCATATCGACTTTCAGGGCGTCGTAGACGGCCTCTACTACCCGTTTTATATGGAGTGGACGCGCCATGCCTTTATGAAAGAGGCGCTGGGCATTGATATTGAAGAAGAGTTCAAGCAGGGAAAGATTTATATGGTGCTTGAGTACACTCTGCGCTTTCGTAAAAGCCTGCAAAAAGGCGATCAATTAGAAGTGACCTGCCAGTTGGAAAAGAACGAAAAACGCAATCGTGTCAATTTCGTTCAGCAAATCAAGGTTGGCGGCGTCCCTTACGCAGAAGCCACGTTTGTCGCTACTTGCCTGACCAATGGTCGCCCATCCATGCCGGAAGCGGTAGTGAATGCGTTAGCGCTTTAAGCGTTCGTGTTGCCATGAGTTCTCTTCGTTAGCACACTCAACATATACGCGGGTGTGCTAATGCAGAGATCCTGAATATTGTAATGCGATACGCCCTTCCGACCCTGTAAATCATCCCCTCAATACGGTTCTTTCCCCCTCCATTTAAGCCAATAGCTCTGCACTGCGTGTTTCACCAGCGATTGTAAAAGACCTCAATATCATCGAATATGGCACCCATTGCCTGTTTTCTGCTGCAAATGAACGATGGGCTTGCAGTGACATCGCCGCGCAGAGACTGAATCAACGCATTGATTGTAGAAAATAATTAAATCATGGACTTATGGATAGTATGAAAATTGGTCTGTTTTACGGCTCAAGCACCTGTTACACCGAAATGGCGGCGGAAAAAATTCGCGACATTCTGGGCGAAGAACTGGTGGATCTGCACAACGTTAAGGATGTCGATCCTCAACGCATGGAAGATTACAGTACGCTGATTCTCGGCATCCCTACCTGGGATTTCGGTGAGATTCAGGAAGACTGGGAGAACATTTGGGGTCAACTGGCGACGCTAAACCTCAAAGGCAAAGTCGTCGCGCTCTACGGTCTGGGCGACCAGCTTGGCTATAGCGAATGGTTCCTTGATGCGCTGGGCATGCTGCATGACCAACTGTTGCCGCTGGGTGTCACATTCATTGGGTACTGGCCGATAGAGGGCTACGAATTCACCAGCCCAAAACCGCTGACCGCCGACGGCAAACACTTTGTCGGGCTGGCGCTGGACGAAGTGAACCAATACGATCTCAGCGATGAACGGCTGGAACAGTGGTGCGAACAGATCCTGCAAGAAATGGCATCACTGCTGTAAACCGTACGACTCAACAGAGGTAAGCACGATGAAAATGTTACTCATTGCGGTCGCAGGATTGTTGCTTGCTGGTTGTGCTCAAACAGGCACGCAAGAATACGCCAGAAATCTGGGCGGGAAATGCGATGTGCCGCAGCATTACGCTATCGATTTCTCAAGGTTTGATGAGACAGCGCAGCAAATCGCGCACGCAACAGGCTGTGGCATCATCACCGAGACCACGCTGACTGGCGCGATTAAACCGCATCCCGTCAAAGGCTATCTGACCCGACGGGAAGCGGTGTTTATGGCTATTCAGGGAACGTCGTTGAAGGTGACTCAACAGGAACCGGATACGATTACCGTCGAGTAACACGTTCACGGATACCGTTGTGGCCGGTATCCGCGAATATTGATATTTGTAGACGTTGAAGTGGCTTAGCGCTTTTGTAACCAGCGGGTACGCGCAGCGGTATCAAGAAAACTCCACGCGACGAAGCGGCTTTGCTTCTGGCCTTGCGCCATATCTATCGTTCTGATCTTCTCCACGTCAACCGCTTCCAGCGCGCGATAAATCTCCGGCAGGTTCTCTTTGCGTGACACCAGCGACGTAAACCACAGGCACTGACGGGCGAAACCGGTGCTCTCTTTGATCATCTGACCAATGAAAGCGGACTCGCCACCTTCACACCACAGCTCATCTTGCTGCCCGCCAAAATTCAGCGGTGAGCGCTTATCCAGTCCCAGATTATGCAGTTTGCGCTGCGATCCCTGACGGGCATCCTCAGCGGAAGCATGGAACGGTGGATTACACATGACGGCATCAAACGTATCGTTCTTGTGAATGATACCTGCCAGTATTGCTTTGCTGTTCTTCTGACGACGCAGGCGAATCGACCGATTCAAGCCGGGGTTCGCCTCAATGGTCTCATTGGCCGCTTTCATCGCCAGCGGATTGATCTCGCTGCCGGTAAAACGCCAGCCGTATTCGCGATGCCCAATCAGCGGGTAGACACAGTTCGCACCGCAGCCGACATCCAACACGGACGCATCACGCGGCACAACTGAACGGTTATCTTCCGCCAGCAAGTCAGCCAGATGGTGGATATAGTCGGCGCGGCCAGGAATTGGCGGACACAGAAAGCCGTCTGGAATCGTCCAGTGCGCAATCTGATAAAAATGCTGTAACAACGCCTGATTCAGCGTTTTCACCGCCTCGGGGTTGGCAAAGTCCACGGATTCATCACCGTAGGCATTCACCTTTACAAACGGAATCAGTGCAGGATAGCTCTCTTTGAGCGCGGGAAAATCATAACGGTCGCGATGGCGATTACGAGGATGCAGACCATTTTTTTGCACTGCGGGCTTAGTCATCAGTTATATCCAATCAATTTCAAAGCACGGCCAAACGATGACCGAATAAAAATATTTCCAACGCGCTGCTATCTTGCCCAGTGTTTCTGCTGCAAAAGAAGCTGACGCAAGTGACGCCACTCTTCATCACCCATGCTGTCCGATGCCAGCCACAGCTGTTGCTTGTCTTTACCGTTAACCGCTCGCAATGACAGCAATACGCCATTCTTCAGCAGCCACGGTCGTTTAACGATCTGCCATTCCTGCTGCCGCCAGTTCAGGGTCGTTTCGCTAAGCAGAACGATTTCCCCCTGTCGGGATTTGATATTCTTTTGGCTACGGATAAAACCGAACATCACCATCGTGACCAGGCATAGCCATAGCCATGCATAGCCGTCCGGCCACGGTGCCAGCAGAATGAGCAATACTAATAGGCCATGCACAACCAATGACAGCAGTTGCATGCGCCAGGAAACACGAAGGTCACATTGCCACTGGGCCACGATCTTTATTTCGCGTCTGAATAAGGGAAATAATGCGTTTCAGCTCTCCGTCCTCCGGTTCACCGTGGTTCATCAGCCAGTTGAATAAATCGGGATCGTCGCTTTGTAACAAGCGGACAAACGTGCGCTTATCCGTGTCATTAAGTGTGTCATAGTCATGCTCAAAAAACGGCATGATCGCGATATCCAGTTCGCGCATACCACGGCGACATGCCCAATGAATGCGTGATTTATTATCGATTTCCATATTTCATGTCCACCTTGTTATCGCTGCTTGCCGCTAGTGTACTCCGATTCCGGTAGCGGGCATCAACTAATAGTAACATTTTGACATAGTTTACCGACGGGCACCGCGCCAAGTGCGCTCACCTGTCTCAGGATGTGCTATGCAATAACGCTGCGTGAATAACCACTTGCAAACCCTGAGCGCTCTTTTACCATTAGGCCATTCGGGTATCGCCCTTAGCGCAGGATTGTACTATATGGTTAACCAACATACGGCTTATCAACTTCCTTTTGCATCACAGCTCCCATTTGCTTCCGCCCAACTGGCCGCCACGCTCATCTCACTGGATGACTGGGCACTGGTCACACTCGTCGGGCCGGATACCGTCAAATATCTTCAGGGACAGGTCACCGCAGATGTCGGCGCACTGCCTGACGATGGGCACACGCTTTGCGCCCACTGCGACGCAAAAGGGAAAATGTGGAGCAACCTGCGTCTGTTCCATCACGGCGAAGGCTTTGCGTTTATTGAGCGTCGCAATCTACGCGACGCCCAGCTTAGCGAACTGAAAAAATACGCCGTTTTCTCGAAAACGACCATCGCACCGGACGACAACACCATCCTGCTGGGCGCGGCGGGTGCGGGCATCCGCGAACTGCTGGCCTCTGTATTTAGCCAGCTTCCAGACGCTGAACACCCTGTCGTGCAGCACGAAGGGGCTACCTTACTGCATTTCACCCATCCTGCAGAACGTTTCTTGCTGGTGCTGTCTCCTGAGCAAAATACATCGCTGCTTGAAAAGCTCGGCGATAAAGTCAGCCTGAATGACAGCCGCCAATGGCTGGCGCTGGATATTGAAGCAGGTCAGCCCATCATTGACAGCGCAAACAGTGCGCAGTTCATCCCGCAAGCGACTAATCTACAGGCATTAAATGGGATTAGTTTCAGCAAAGGGTGCTATACCGGTCAGGAAATGGTCGCTCGGGCGAAATATCGCGGAGCCAACAAGCGTGCGCTTTACTGGCTGGCGGGTAAGGCGAATAAGGTACCGCAAGCGGGGGACGATCTCGAATTGCAGCTTGGAGAGAACTGGCGTCGTACCGGTACGGTGTTGGCAGCCAGCCAATTGCAGAACGGTGATGTGTGGGTACAGGCAGTGTTGAATAACGATCTCACCGCAGAGAACGTTTTGCGCGTCCGTGAAGATGCCGAAAGCCAGCTCACGGTTCAGCCCCTGCCGTATGAAATAACGGATTAATCCGACGAGTTAAGCCACATCATGAAGGTGGCAAATCTCTTCTCAGAACGATAACAGTGATAATGGGATAGAAGAGTAAAGCGTCCGCGACAGGGATGTCGCGGCTCGAGCGTACAGGGAGGTATTCACCGCGTCTTTACGATCTCCCCATTATCACTGCATGCCGTACACCGCCAGCAGGCACGCGAAGATTAGATATAAAGATAAATCGCCAGAAAATGGCAGACGCTGCCGCCTAAAACAAACCCGTGCCAAATCGCGTGATTATAGGGAATCCGCTTACTGGCATAGAAAATCACGCCCAGCGTATACACTACGCCGCCCACCGCCAGTAACGTCACGCTTCCTGCCGACAGCTTCATCACCATCTGGTAAATCACCACCAGCGACAGCCAACCCATCACCAGATAAGTAATCAACGACAGCACTTCAAAACGATGAGCAAACGCCAGTTTGAAGATCACGCCCAGCAGCGCCATTCCCCAGATGACAACCATCAGACCATGCGCCAACGGTGAATCCAGCCCTACCAGCAAAAACGGCGTATAGGTTCCAGCAATCAAGATGTAGATAGCGCAATGGTCGAATTTTTTCAGCCACGGCTTAATACGCTGAGACGGAATCGCGTGATACAACGTCGATGCCAGAAACAGCAGGATAATGCTGCCGCCATAGAGGCTGTAGCTGGTAATTGCCACGCTGCCAGCGTCATTGTTGACCGCCTGCACCAGCAATAAAATCAGCCCCACAATCCCGAAAATCACACCGATTCCATGGCTTATGCTGTTCGCAATTTCCTCTGCCAGAGAGTAATCCGGCATTTGTGCATTTTTTGACATCAATCGATTCCGCAGTATTCGGCAATAATCCACGCTCTTGTGCAAAACGAAGCAAGCGCAGGTGTTTAACCTTTGAGCAGATTAACTGAGAATAGTTTCAGTGTACACGTGTAAGCTAAAATATTTACTCTCGCTTTACCTTCGGCCTTCTCTCTTACTTAACGTGCAATCATGCGTGTCAATCTCAGGCAACATCCCCTACAATGATCGGCGTTGATATCTCCCTGTTTTTTGAAGGGCTCTGCCGTTTTTACCGGTTATTCGCGTTAACGGTCATCCGGTTCTCACGCTCACAGCGCCTTCCTGTAGTTTTCACTACATATCGTTTTGGTTTTCACTACGTCTCGTTTCACTGCATGATTTTTACTGCATCGTTTTCACTGCAAGAGGTAAGTTTTTCATGTCATCTACCCCGTCTACTCTGAATTTCGGTTCCATGACCGATGTTTTCGGCTTTCTGATAGAAATCGATAAATTAAAAAGCGTACAGCGCCGTACCAAGATTATCGGCAGCGAACGTCACGAAGATTCTGCCGAACACAGCTGGCATTTTGCCGTCGCCGCGATGGCATTAGCGCCTTATGCCGGTGAAGGTGTGGATATCCAGCGCGTGATCCAAATGGCACTGATTCACGATATCGTCGAAATCGATGCAGGCGATGTGATCGTTTACGATCTTTCCGCTCGTCTGGCGATTCACGATCAGGAAGTGGCTGCCGCTGCCCGTATTTTCGGCCTGCTGCCTGAACCACAGCGCCAGCAATTCCACGATCTGTGGGAAGAATACGAAGCGAATGAAACTCCCAGCGCCCAGTTCGCTCTGGTGCTCGATCGCGTCATGCCGATGCTGATGAACCTGTACAACGGCGGCCAAAGCTGGGTAGAAAATGGCATCCGTCTGGAACAAGTTCTCGACCGCGCCGAGTTCATCGCCACGATCAATCCGGAACTGTGGCAATACCTCCAGCAACATCTGGAAGACGCCAAAGCCAAGGGCTGGTTGCTATAATTCGGTTTTCCCGCTAGACGCCCCGTCGCTGGGCATTCACGTCAGGAGAGGGTGATGTCTTTAAAAACAATCGCAAATAACCTGGGTTTGTCCGTGGCGGCGGTGAGTCGTGCGCTGAACGGCCATCGGGATATCTCCGACGCCACGCGCCAGCGGATTCAGGAAGAAGCAGAACGCATTGGCTATCGCCCTAATACTCACGCGCGCCGCCTGAAAATGGGCAAGAGCGACGCGGTTGGGCTGGTCTATCCCTACGCCTCTTCTCTGAGTAACGATATCTTTTTTGAGATGATTGGCGCGATCAGCCGCAAGCTGGCGCAGCATGAAGTCGATTTTCTCCTGCTGGCAGACGAGCAAGACGCCTGTCAGGGTGCCGCCCGGTTGATCGCCAGCCGCCGTATCGATGCGCTGATCGTGGCGCATACGTGCGAACAGGATGCGCGACTGACCTTACTGCAACGTAACAACGTCCCGTTTCTGGCGCTGGGGCGCAGCCAGCTCCCCCATCCTTACGCCTGGTTCGATTTTGACAACCGCGCAGGCATGGCGCTGGCGACCGAGCATCTGCTTGAACTCGGCCATCGCCGTATCGCCATGTTAAGCGAAGATCACCCGCAGGCATTTATCATGCAGCGTCGTCAGGGCTATCGCGATACCCTGCAACGCCACGGCCTGCCGTTTCACGACGCCTATCTGCGCTGTGTGAACCCCACGCGCCGCGCGGGCTATCAGGCCATGCTCGATTTTCTGGCGCTGCCTGAACCGCCCACCGCGATTGTGATGGACGGCAACGTTCACGGCGATGGCGCCGTTGCCGCATTACAGCAGGCCGGCCGGCTTTCCGGTTCACACCCCATCGCATTAGTGATGTATGACGGCTTGCCACAGGACAGCCTGACCGACCTCAACGTGACCGCCATCGAGCAGGCGACACGCGAGCAAGTTGGCGAACAGATTGCCAGCATGATGCAGGCGCTGATCGCGGGCGAAGCCGTAGAAAACTTGCAGGTGTTATGGCAACCAACGTTGCGCATGGGTAACACCAGCTTTCCCGCCTAATCTATTCCGTTATCTGCCACATTTCATAAAGCCATCGGTTGGTTTGCTACGTCAGCCGTCAGCGAGATGATCTTCACTTCTTCATTGCAACCTTTTTCCATTTCCTAACGATTATTTTAACAACATCACATTTCTTAAACGTTTAAGTTGATGACTTAAACGTTTAAGTTTTCACTGAGATCCACTCTTCGTAATTTGATCGTCGTAATTGGAGCATTCCTCATGATGCGTGATATTGTTCAATTAACCAGCGCGCAGTGCGATGTCATCTTACGCTGCGCCCCAGCGGCAGAAATTCTCTACTGGGGGCCACGGCTGCGCGGTTTTTCGCCAGAAGATATCGTTTCTCTGCAACGCCCCGTCGCTAACGGTCGCCTGGATGTGGATCTTCCTCTAACGCTGGCGATGGAATACGGGCGTGGTCAGTTCGGTTCGCCGGGTATTGAGGGGCACCGTTCAGGCTATGACGCCGCGCCGATCTTCACGACGACGCGAGCTGATGTTCAGGACAATACGCTCACCATCACGGCGGAAGATACACAGGCCGGGCTTCGCCTGATCAGCGAACTGCGTCTGGATCCGCAGACCGACGTCCTACAACTACGTCATACGCTAGAGAATCTGCGTACGGACGCTTGGCAAGTACAGCGCCTCGCCGTCACGCTGCCCGTCCCGGAACGAGCGAGCGACGTCATGGCATTCCACGGCCGCTGGCTGCGTGAGTTTCAGGCCCATCGTCTCACGTTGCAGCACGGCGGTTTTATTCAGGAAAGCCGTCGGGGAAGAAGCTCCCACGAATATTTTCCTGCCTTTATCCTCGGCGAGTCCGCGTTCAGCGAACAGCGTGGATCGGTATGGGGCGTGCATTTAGGCTGGAGCGGCAACCACCGCTTGCGTGCCGATATCAAAACGGATGGCCGTCGCGTCATTCAAGCGGAAGCTCTGTATCTGCCGGGAGAAATCACGCTGGCACAGTCGGAATCCCTCACGACGCCGTGGGTCTATGCCGCCTTTTCCGATTCTGGTTTAAACGGCATGAGCCAGCGCTATCACACCTTCCTGCGCCAGTCCCTGATCCAATTCAGCGGCGATAAACCACGCCCGGTACACCTCAATACGTGGGAAGGGATCTATTTCGATCACGACCCTGAGTACATCATGCAGATGGCGAGCAAAGCCGCAGACGTCGGCGTAGAGCGCTTCATTATCGATGACGGCTGGTTCCGTGGGCGTCACCACGACCAAGCCGCGCTCGGCGACTGGTATCTGGACGAGGAAAAATACCCTAACGGGCTGATGCCGGTAATTGAGCACGTCAAAGCCTTGGGGATGGAGTTCGGCATTTGGGTCGAGCCGGAGATGATCAACCCCGATTCCGACCTGTTCCGCGCCCATCCTGACTGGGTGCTGCAATTGCCCGGCTACGCACAGCCAACAGGCCGCTACCAGTACGTGCTGAATTTAAACCAGCCCGAGGCCTTCGCTTATCTGCTGGAGCGGCTGAGCTGGCTGCTGGGTGAGCACCCGGTCGATTATGTGAAGTGGGATATGAACCGCGAACTGGTGCAACCCGGCCATGAAGGGCGTCTGGCCGCCGATGCGCAAACCCGACAGTTCTATCGTCTGCTCGATACCCTGCGCCAGCGTTTTCCCCATGTTGAATTTGAATCCTGCGCCTCCGGCGGCGGCCGCATCGACTACGGCGTGCTGGAGCGAACCCAGCGCTTCTGGGTATCGGATAACAACGACGCGCTGGAGCGCCAGACCATCCAGCGCGGCATGAGCTACTTCTTTCCACCAGAAGTCATGGGACAACACATCGGGCACGCTCGCTGCCACGCCACGTATCGGCGTCACACCATCGCCTTTCGCGGCCTGACGGCTCTGTTCGGCCATATGGGTATCGAGCTGGATCCCGTGAAGGCTGACGACGACGAGCTGGAAGGCTACCGCCACTACATTCAGTTGCACAAAACGCTGCGCCCGCTGCTGCACAGCGGCACCACCTGGCGGGTCGAGATGCCGGACGATACGGTGCAGGTCACCGGCGTGGTAAGCCGCAATCAGCAGCACGCCGTTTTCCAGGTAGCTCAGCTACGTATGCCGGATTATTCGCTGGCGGGGACGCTCCGCATCCCCGGCCTGCTCCCCGACGCACGTTATGAGGTCACACTACTGGACGGCCCGGAAATCAAAACGGTGCGTGAAGGCGGCGGTACCATGCGTGAGCTCCCGCCTTGGTTACGTCAGCCGATCGTGGTTTCCGGCGATTGGCTGATGCAGGCCGGCCTTGCCCTACCCGTCCTGACGCCGGAAACCGCCATTCTGGTCGCGCTTTCCGCGGTGCCGGACACCACCAGAAGTTAGTCTTTTTCCAAGTACAACGGGTATGAATTCTTAGGCTTCATATTAAAGGTAATGTCGAGCGGTGTACAGGGTAGATCGTAAAGACACGTGCAAGCAGGTTTGTTTGCGATCTGTGTCACTCAGAATCGTTTTTTCAACTACTTACACGATGAACTTCACGCACCAGACTCAGTAACACCGCTCAAGTAGTATCGTGATCTTGGCTTGCGCCAGTATTTATAGCGGCTACAATGAACCCGAACACCTTGCACAGAATGGCAACAGAAAACCACGTCCAGAGCGACCGTATTTAAAATTATTTGGGTAACATAGACATGGCTTTCGGGGGGGATAACCCGAGCCGTCATCAGAGTTCGACAGGCTCGAATGTAAGCTTATAATATTCAGGGGTAAACCCAGTATTAACCTTTTTAAGGCTTTCATCATCTTTTGAAATGGGTATTTGACGATCAGATTTTAGCCCCTGAAAAAAGGTACCATGTTTATTCATTACTTTTTCCATTGGAGAGCGTTGATGTTGAACAGTTAGCGTATAATTCCCCCGAAATAAATTTATTCCAGTCTGAGAATTTGAAATTTCACTTACTTGGGATAAAATCCCTCTCATATCAACTTTGCTATTAAGTAGTAAATTTCCACATGAATTTACGCATTGTCTTCTTATTGAATTAATGACCCAATCATATCTCCATAATTTTTAAATTAAGTGTATTAACAATGATATTACATCTAAATGAAAAAGGTAAAGAAAATCTGGTTAAGCTATCAGATGACGGCGCCCCCCCCCAACTGCCATATTTGATGTTTTTCCTTAACAAATGAAATATTATGATCCACGGGGATGAGATGGAGGAATACGCTACATTTTACCGCAGACCATGTGGTGCTGACTACTAGCCCCATAACGATACATTTTATCTAATTATAAAATAATCAAACACAATCGTTTTTTGGTATAAAAAACCTAAAAAACAACTAGTCTTTTTCCAAAGATAAAATTCAACATATACAAAAGGAATTCTTTCAAATGAGAATATTAAGCCACTTACGAGCTCATTTATTCAACAATAATATAAATTCCGCTTATAAACTAGCGTTGAAAGACCCAAAAAAATATAGCGCCTTTGCAACTTCAATAATTAATAAAAAAAATGAAATAGCGGATGAAAAAATAATAAAAATGCAGAAAAAAAACAGAGAAATAGAATCAATAACAGAACATATATCTTCGATAGAAAGATATATACATGGGAATAACATCAATAGAATAGAAATGACAGAAAAATACATATATGAGAACAATAAAAAAATAGATAGAATAAATTTCATTATGGGCAAAAAAAAATTGCAATCGTCGAATTTAACAACAACGCCACCTTGCCCCGATAACATAAATACAACACTTTTACCTTGCACACAAAACCATGCAACAGTCTATCTCGGGAAATATTATTGGCGCAGCCAGTATTGAAATGAACGGCATATAAAAATCAGAGCGTATGCCCACAACCCTCAATATAAAATTGAGAAAACCAATCTTTCGTTTACAACAGATTGGTTTTCTCATGCACAATCTGCTCTACTTTCTTTCAAGTAAAATCAAGATATTAGGATTGAACAAATTTCAACGTTTCATCAAGGACGAACTTCAACGATGTTACGCCATCTGGGAAGGAAAACTGGGTTGGGCTACTGACAAACGTTCCCTGGACAGCAACACCCTGTTCTGAATCAGTGGTACAAATCCAATAGATAGGGTGTGTATCAAACAAGAAATTCCCGTTTGGTTTGCCTTGCATGGCAAATGTCGGCAAAGCATTCATATAAACAGCAAAACTCAACGAGCTTGAATCTCTTACAGTAAATGATGTATCTGTATTTATTAGCATACTGCCACTAGGTATCGTTTTATCATAGTACGCCAACGGTGATGTTTGGAACTGGTCACTGGAGTAATGAACTCCCATCGCATTTTGTCCTCCGGCCGTTGTAGGATTCATATTTTGAATCGGCCCACCAGATTGCCACTGAACTCCCGGAGCCAAGGGCTGCTCACTTGTCCCCCAGTTCAGTGCCCAATCGACGGACCAATTGTAGGTATTAGTATTTCCATCATTAACCGTTTGCCGTAACCAGACCAGAGGCAAACCATTATTGATATTAGGGTAAGTTTGATAGATGGCAATATTTGCTGCAGCGCCACTGTCATTTAACACAGAAATATTATAGGAAGACATAGTTTATTTCCTTTCAATATGTAATTGAGGGGTGGAAAGGCATTTAAACCCGTGTAAAGATATATTCCAATCCAGAAGGAACAGTTTAATTATTGTCAAACATTCATATTTTGCAAATATATTTTTAAATTAAAAATCACTCCAAAATAAATAGTGAGTGAAGTAATTATTTATCACTAACGTCATTTGAAAATAAAAATATCATGAATGTATTTAATGGGATGCAAATAACAAAAAAACCATTAAAATTAATTATTTAACTTTCAATTACCACTATTTAAATGCACTTAATATCACATAAAACAGACAAATAAAAAACACTTCCACATCAATATAGTTGATACACATAAATCATCATGTAATTCTATGAAATCTCATTCAAACCATAAATAAAAACACGATTAATTATAATTACAAACAACCATTTAAATATTAAATTAGTCAACATAAAATTATAATATATCTATGAGGAAATATTTTCATCGCTATAGTTTTATAATTTATAGGCGTTTAAAGTAAAGGATTTATACTCATAATGGCTTTACGCTATGACTCTGTAACACGCTTGATTCACCACTTTTTTGTCACTACCCTTTACTGATTAAAATACAACCAAATCGAACTCATCATGAATAAATCGCATTTCATTGAAACTCATATCTTGCGAGTTCTGAAAGAAGCTTGAGGTCGCGGGCGTGTACCTCAAGGACGGCGATCAATTACAATTGGAAACGCCAATATAGAGTCCTATGATGTCAAATGTATGAAAGAGGTGGTTCAAGTACCTGCACTCCGTATTGTACATGTCCCCAGCGATTAAATACAAACAGAGGCTACTCAAGCGGCAACGGTCAAAAATGTACTGCCACCTTAGCTAAATGATCTGAGCTGCACGACATAATGCTCTATATGTACCTGCTCCGAACATTGTCTGAAATGCATGTGTTAACAGAAGACTGGCGCACAAAATATAACGAGAAACACCTACATAGCTCACAGGGTAATATGCCCCCATTATTTATACGAGGAAAAATTGGCAGAGTTTCATTATTAACTGGATTAACTGGGAGGTACTCAAAACTAGGGAGCTACATAGACTACTAGGTCTCAATGTAAAATGGATAAAACCAATCTGTCGTTTATTACAGATCGGTTTTATCATACGTAAAATGCCCTATTTTTTTCCGAAGAAGATTACAATATTAGGATTGAACAAACTTTAACGTTTCATCAAGTGTGAAATTCAACGATGTTACGCCATCTGGGAAGGAAAACTGAGTTGGGCTACTGACAAATGTACCTTGGACAGCAACACCTTGTTTTGAATCAGTGGTACAAATCCAATAGACGGGGTGTGTATCAAACAAGAAATTCCCGTTTGGCTTGCCTCTCATAGCAAATGTCGGCAAAGAATTCATGTAAACAGCAAAACTCAGCGCCTTTGACTCTGTTACGGTAAATGATGAATCTGTATTTATTAGCATACTGCCACTAGGTACACTTCTATCATTGTGCGCCAACGGTGATGTTTGGAACTGACCGCCGGAAGCACGGACGCCCATCGCATTTGTCCCAGAAGCCGTAGTAGGATCCATCGCTTGAATTGGCCCACCAGAATTCCATTGAACCCCCGGAGCCAAGGGCTGCTCACTTGTCCCCCAATTCAAAGCCCAATCGACGGTCCAATTGTAGGTATTAGTATTTCCATTGTTGACCGTTTGCCGTAACCAGACCAAAGGCAAGCCACTCACAACATTAGGGTAAGTTTGATAGATAGCAATGTTTGCTGCGTCACCGCTTTTATTTAATACAGAAATATTATAAGAGGACATAATTTATTTCCTTTCAATATAGATGAGGTGTGGGAGCGATATTCCAATCTAGAAGGAACAATTTAATTATTGCCAATATCTCTAACTTTGCAAATATATTTCTCAATTAAAAAAAATAAAAAATATTTAGTAACGAAGCTAATTGTTATTTTAAATAATATACACAAAAAAACAAACTCGCACATATACACTATAAATAATTAATTACTTTTAAATTATTAACAAGCTATCATTATTAAATGAAAATTAATTCACCGATACTTACTTATACACTTAACTTTATTTAAAAACCCCATTCTATTTCTCAGAGTATATATTTTTAAATTAATATATCGGTTATTTTTACACAAATAAATCAAATTTAAGAAGAAGAACACTTTTCGGACGAGATGCTTAACTCGAACTCTTTACGTCAGAATGTTGCATTCAATACGTTAAACTCACAGCGAAACAGACACTATTAGAAACCATTTCGGCGCTCTGCTCTTTGATAGCCGGTTTGCAAGGTTCATAGGTATACACATGGTGGTCGTCATCACCTTTAAGGACTCAGACTATGGTGATAAACCTAAGCAGACCAGCAACAGAGACAACGGACATTAATGCCGATCATGAAAGAGCTTTAGAAGCAAGAACTGCATACTGAGCCACAATAATGAGAGGCATCATCCTGATAATGCCTATTGAGATAGGTTCTTATAGCTCAACATAAAATTGAGAAAACCAATCTATCGTTTACGACAGATTGGTTTTCTTATGCACACGTGGCTCTATTTTCTTCTGAAGAAAACCACAATATTAGGATTGAACAAACTTCAACGTTTCATCAAGTGTGAAATTCAACGATGTTACACCATCAGGGAAGGAAAACTGGGTTGGACTACTGACAAATGTACCCTGAACAGCAACGCCCACTTTTGAATCAGTACAGCAAATCCAATAGACGGGGTGTGTATCAAACAAGAAATTCCCATTTGGTTTGCCTTGCATAGCAAATGTCGGCAAAGCATTCATGTAAACAGCAATACTCATCGCTTTTGATTCTGTTACGGTAAATGATGTATCTGTACTTATTAGCATACTGCCACTAGGTACATCTTTATTATAATGTCCCAAAGGCGATGTTTGGAACTGACCACCGGAGTAACTAACACCCATCGCATTTTTTCCTTCAGACACGGTAGGATTCATGTTTTGCATCGGCCCACCGGATTGCCATTGAACTCCTGGGGCCAAGGGCTGCTCAGTTGTCCCCCAATTCAGCGCCCAATCAATGGACCAATTGTAGGTATTGATATTTCCATCGTTGACCGTTTGTCGTAACCAGACCAAGGGCAAACCACTGGTGATATTAGGGTAAGTTTGATAGATAGCAATGTTTGCTTCATCACCACTTTTATTTAACACTGAAATATTATAAGAAGACATAGTTTTATTTCCTTTCAATATCAATGAGGTATGGGAACGGCATTTAAAGCCAAATTAAAAAACCCCGTTCCGGAAAGAACAATTTAATTATTGTCAACATCTCATATTTTGCAAATGTGTTTTTAAAATTTAAAAAACAACACCTCCCTATTTAATAGGTAATAAAATAGTTATTTATAAATTTAATAATAGGCACGTAAATAATTACCACAATAAATTCAATGAGAGGTAATAATGCTAATTAAATGGTGACTTAGTGTTGCACTTAGAGGAGGCAGTAATTTAAATGTTGTCATTGCCTGTTTTTGATATGTTCACTCCAACAACGGAGACAGGCAAAATATGGACGAAAAGAAGCTTAAGGCACTCGCTGCCGAATTGGCCAAAGGCCTCAAAACAGATGCGGAACTCACCGACCATCTCGGTCACGAGAAAAACACACCTAAAACAGGCTCTAATACCCGAAACGGTTACTCGACAAAAACGTGGCTCTGCGATGACGGTGAGCTTGAAATCAATACACCACGTGACCGTGAAAGCTCTTTTTCAGTTAATTAAGAAAAATCAGACGCGCATCACGCAGATGTCTCGCCCACGCTGATATCCAAAGTGACTGATGCCGTTAAAGAACAGGTGGCCGAATGGCAAAATCTTCCGTTAGACTCGCTGTATCCCATTGTTTATCTTGACTGTATCGTGGTGAAGGTTCGGCACAGTGGCAGCGTGATAAACAAGGCGGAGTTCCTCGCGCTGGGCATGTGGCAGAAAATGAAGGCGCGAAGTTCTGGTTGAGTGTCCTGACTGAGCTTAAAAATCGGGGGCTTCAGGATATTCTCATTGCCTGCGTGGACGGTCTGAAAGGCTTCCCGGATGCGATAAACCGCGTGTATCCCCAGACACATATCCAGTTGTGCATCATCCACATGGTGCGCAACTGCCTGAAATACGTGTCGTGGAAAGATTACAAAGGGGTCACCTGCGGGTTGAAAGCGGTGTCTCAGGCTTCTCCGCGCTGATGGCGCTGGATGAATTCTCCTGTGTCTGGGATGATAAATACCTTCTTTGGCTACCCGCCGGATATTCGCAAGGCTATTGACACCACTAACGACGACTCTGTGCGGAAGGTTATTTATCTGGCGATACAATCGGCGTCAAAAAAATGGAGCATGCCGCTCCAGAACTGGCGGCTGGCGATGAGCCGTTTTATTATTGAGTTCGGTGATCGCCTGGACGACCACCTTTAATCGGATGGCAATTACACTGGATTATTTACAGAACCAGCCTGTTACGAACGCATACGGCCCCAACTATACGAAGGGAGTACTTATTCACGCGCAATGAGGCGCTATTTTCTCCTTAAGGAGGCTAAAATATTATTTCTTAATAAATCTCAACGTTTCATTGAGTGTGAAACTTAACGACTTTACACCATCAGGGAAGGAAAGCTGGGTTGGGCTGCTGACAAACGTGCCCTGAACAGCAACCCCTTGTTTTGAATCTGTGCAACAAATCCAATAGACGGGGTGTGTATCAAACACAAAATTTCCATTTGGTTTACCTTGCATAGCAAATGCAGGCAAAGAATTCATATAAACAGCAAGGCTTAGCGCTTTTGAATCTCTTACGGTAAATGATGTATCTGTATTTATTAACATACTGCCACTAGGTACGTTTTCATCATAGTACGCCAAAGGTGATGTTTGGAACTGACCATCGGAATAACGGATTCCCATCGCGTTGTATCCACTGGACGTTGTAGGGTCCATGCTTTGTATCGGCCCACCAGAGCGCCATTGAACCCCCGGAGCCAAAGGCTGCTCAGTTGTCCCCCAATTCAAAGCCCAGTCGACGGACCAACTGTAGACATTGGTATTTCCATCGTTGATCGTTTGGCGTAGCCAAACCAGAGGCAAACCATTGGTGATATTAGGGTAAGTTTGATAGATGGCAATGCTTGCTGCAGCACCACTTTCATTTGACACAGAGATATTATAGGAAGACATGAAATTATTTCCTTTCAATATACATGAGATATGGGGACGGTAGTTAAAGATAGCTTAAAATACATTCCCATCTAGAATTAACAATTTAAGTATTGTCAAAAGCTTGTGCTTTGCAAATGTATTTTTAAATCCCATCCCTATTAAATAGGAAAATAAACAATTACAATCTGAATACTCAACACATAAAAAAGCATAACGACACACTCGAAAAAACACAACCCAGCAACCACTAACGACGCGATATCATTAGCCAGATATATTTATTCACACCTACCACGTCTTTAATACAATTAATTTAAAATGGTCAATGCAAATACAACTTAAAGTCATTAATGCCCACGCTCATTATATAACCGGGTAATTATTTAAATATAAACCTAGATAATTAATATTGTTTTCCATATTTATTGAGGATACTTAGCTTTACGTAGTAAGAATATTACGCTTTCCAATATGAACATATTTATCACTACCGAGCAAAAAAACAAACGCTATCGTCCGCATCAAAGCTGCCTCTTTTTCCTCCTAAGGCGCGCGGCCTTGTAGGTTGAAGCGCCCGTTAGCGACTCCACCAGCATTGAAGCAGTATGCCTGTAGTGGTTACCCCAAAGATATCAGCACCAGTCTGTCGCCCACAATAATCGACTCGATTTCTTTAAACGGGCTGATAGTCTGCAAACAAAGTCATATTTTTAATATCGACACGTACGCGCAAACGAAAGACGCTCAGAGGCTTTGAAATCCAACAGCGTGTCGTCAAGGTCGAACAGGAAATGGCGGTATTTCATAAATGTTGGTTACTCTGCATCAAGGAATCACTTCTGACGGAGACGGACTGCGCTGGCTTAGCGGCGGTCAGCGCACGGTTAACGCCCAGAAGCACAACGAGGAATGATAGCGTCAATAGCCCGATCATCACCCACGGAAACGCGCCCGGGCCTGCGCTGCTGAGAAGTAATCCTCCAATGACGCCCCCTGAGGCCACCGCGGTGTTCCACGATGTGGTAGACATCGACTGTGCGACGTCCACAGCGTCAGAAGAAAGGTGAGTCATTGCCGTTTGCGTGACGACGGAGAATCCCCCGAAAGAGATGCCCCACATAAAGACTGCCAGAATCAGAATGACCTGTACATCGGACCAAAGGCCCAGAAGGAGCGTCGCCGCGGCGAATAAGAACACCTCAGCAGGGCCGAGACGCTTAAGATTTCCATCGACGATAATGCCTGACAGTACAAGGCCAAAGACCGCACCCGCACCGAAAATGAACAACACACCGTTGAGCCAGTCCCCCATGGCGGAAGCCACAAGGAAAGGCTCGATATAAATATACAGAATATTGTGCGTGACGATGTAAGTAAGGATCAGCGCAAGCGTCGCCCCGACGCCACGCTTGGCGGCAACCTGAGGCAGCGATAGCCGTTTATCCGCCGATTCACCCGGAAAATCGGGAGCAAAAAGCACGATCCAGACCACAAGAAGCACCGCAATGACAGACACAAGTCCAAAAGCACCCTGCCAGCCGATGACTGAACCGAGAAGGCCGCCAATCGGTACGCCGAGAACCAGCGCTGCCGTAGATCCCGCACCGACAATAGCGATTGCACGCCCGAGTAACCACCGGGGAACCATACGGGAGGCGTACCCGGCCAGCATCGACCAGACCACGCCACCGAACAGACCGGCCACAAAGCGGGCAGCCAGTGATAAAACGTAGTTGTCGGAAAAGGCGGTCACCGCATTTACGACGGCAAATCCGCTAATCGTGATGAGCAGCAAGGGCTTGCGCCGCATGCCACGCGTCAGCGCCGTAGCAGGAATCGCAGATAACAGCGCTCCCAGAGCAAACGCGGTAATGAACTGGCCGGCCAGACTTTCAGAGACATCAAGACCCGTCGCGATCGAACTGAGAAGCCCTGCTGGCATGATCTCAGTGAGTAAGGTCAGAAACGCGGCTGTCGCAAGTGCGAGGAGCTTTAACACGGGGAGAGACGAGGTTTGGATTCGATTTGCACTCAAAATAATTATTTACCTGTAACACTGGCCTGTCGTAACACACGGAATGTAGTAACAAACGGAATAGTAGTAACACACTAAATTTGGCCATCTGAACAGAGATGATACCATTACATTCTTATACAAACAGGTAACATTGTGCGCAGGGGCGCAATACGCGGTGGGTAAACAATGTTGAAAATCTCTTTCTTCACTCTCTTTATCAGGTATCTAAAAGCATCGACCGTTCAGCATCCAGACATTTTTGGTCTTAAGGACTTTTCGCCGACAGAACTGGTTTCTCAAGGATACGAGTTAGTCGGCGATCCGACTGATTTCCATTTTTATGAGAAGGACTATGTTGTTGGCTACCATAATAAAAAGCTGAATATTGTTTTTAAACGCTATTTTTATCTCGATGAAAATGCCGGAAACGGTTTCTCAATAGGACGGGGTGCGAGCCTTATTTCTCTTTTGAGATGCTATAAGGCCGTTTGTTTAGCCGATGGGATTGCTGAACCTGTTTTTGATTTTTATTTTTCAGAGGATAAGAAAGAAGGAGCCGTTATAGTCGGGGATTCTGTCGTCATTCGCTTTAATCAATGGAGTACAAAAGGACAATATTCGATTGTCACTATTGAGAGTGATTTTAGTGAGTCGGCATTATTTAGCCAGGTTTCAACCAATGCAGTTAAAAGCACCCTGCGTGCTTATGACTATCGTCTACTGCTCTCAAAGTCGGCTTCCAGAAGCGAACTTAATGCGTTGAGTCGGCTAGCTAAATTTCTTTCGCTTTGTTGACCGATTAGGCAAGTTAGCGCCCCATTTATTATTATCGAACGCGTTAACTTAACAACGGCATGGAGAATAACTCATAAAAGCCTAAGACCGGAAAGTAGAATAGAAATTGGTGCATAAACAGAGATACATGTTTTTCTCAACTGTACATAATATTGGCAACGTATAATAAAAAACCAATTAAACGCCAAAAGCGAACTGCCAGCAAAAATGCTTCGCTGGCAGCCTCACTCATTTGGTGGCGTCTTCGTAGCGTCGAGCCACTTCCTGCCAGTTGATGATGGAGAAGAACGCTGAGATATAGTCAGGGCGGCGGTTCTGATAATTCAGGTAATAAGCATGCTCCCAAACATCCAGCCCCAGAATCGGAGTACCGCCTGACAGGCCAGCGAAGTCGCCCATCAGAGGGTTATCCTGATTCGCGCTGCTCTCGACAAGCAATTTGCCATCGCGCCCCACCGTCAGCCACGCCCAGCCGCTGCCAAAACGGGTCTGCGCCGCCTTAGTGAAGCTGTCTTTGAAAGCCTCATACCCACCCAGATCGCTGTCGATGGCCTGAGCCAGCTTACCCTCGGGCTTGCCTCCCCGTGCGCTTAACACGGTCCAGAACAGTGAGTGATTCGCGTGCCCTCCGCCATTGTTACGCACGGCGACTCGAATGTTTTCCGGCAGTGCCGCAATATCGGCGATCAACACCTCCACCGACACCTGCTGGTCGCCCGCATCGGCCACCGCGTTATTGAGGTTGGTCACGTAGGTCTGGTGATGCTTAGAGTAATGGATCTCCATCGTACGGGCGTCGAAATGGGGTTCCAGCGCATCAAATGCATAAGTAAGCGAAGGTAAGACGTAAGACATAGGAAACTCTCCAATAGGGAAAAAATCAGCTAATACGACGGCTTGCCGTCTCTGCACCACATCGTCATGACAAGTGCATCTGTGTTTATACAACCTCAACCTAACTTAAGGTCAGTCCTGTTATTCAACTATTTTTCGGAAAGTGAGCGAAGCGATGCTCCTCTGATTTCAGCGCGGCAAAAGCAACCCGGCCAATCAAGGCCGGGCGCTATTTTCAACACGCGTCATCGACTCGCTATGCTTGCATAAGCCTGATTGCTACCGGTTTGCCCTCTACCCTGCGCAGGCACATCGCCTCGCCAACTGCCGCCTAAGGTACGAAAGAGCGTTGCCAGCGCGATCTGTCTCTGGGTTTCTATCTGGACGAGTGTCATCTGGCTGGCAAAATCGTTACGTTGCGCGTCGAGCAGCCGCAGATGATCGTCAGCACCGCTGCGGTAACGGTCTTCCGCAAGCTGTAGCGCCCGAGAGCTTGATTGAGCGAACGCACGCTGCGCTTGTTCTTCGCGACGTAACGTGTCGGTCGCAGCAAGCGCATCCGATACCTCGCGGAATGCCACCTGAATCGCCTGCTCATAATCGGCAATGGCGATATCCTTGCGAACAAGAGACAGATCCAGATTGGCGCGGTTGCGCCCGCCATCGAAGATCGGCAGCGTAATCTGCGGTGCGAAGGACCACGCCCGCTGACCAGACTCAAACAGGTTGGACAGTTCAGAACTCGAACTGCCGAACAGGCCAGTCAGGGAAATACGTGGGAAGAACGCGGCGCGAGCAGCACCGATGCTGGCATTGCGCGCCTGCAACCGATGCTCTGCGGCACGAATATCCGGCCTCTGCTCTAGCAGGTCCGACGGCGTCCCCGGTGCAAGCGCCTGCACCAACAGAGTCCCAGTACCTGAAGACGCAGGCAGATGTGGCCGTACATCGTTCACTCCAACCAACAGTGCCAGCGCATTGCTTGCCTGACGGAATTCACGATCGATACGTTCCAAATCAGCACGCACCTGCTGGGTCTGGCCCAGACTCTCCTGATAGTCCAGCTCGTTGGCTGCGCCAAGCGAACGGCGCTGATCAATCAACCTGAGTGACGCTTCGCGCGCCTCAAGGATACGGATGGCGAGCAGATAGCGCCGCTGCGCACTATCGCGCGTCAGGTAGGCCTGTATAACTTCGGTAACCAGGCTAATCTGTGCGCTACGTGCAGCTTCCTCGGTTGCCAGATATTCCTGCATAGCCGCTTCAGAGAGATTGCGAACGCGCCCGAACAGATCCAGTTCGAAGGAAGTCAGCCCCACACCGGCCTGATAGTTGCTCTGCACCGATGAAGCACCCGGCGTACGAAGATCTTCAGGGATGCGCTGACGCATGCCGCTTCCGTCAATCTGGGCACCCGGTAATCGGTCGGCACGCTGCACACGGTACTGCGCACGCGCCGCGTCGACGTTAAGCAGAGTCTGGCGCAAGTCGCGGTTATTGTTCAACGCGAGCGTAATCAGCCCACGCAGCCCGTCATCAGTGACAAAGGCTTGCCAGTCCAACTCGGTGGTGGCTGAGGCGCTTTGTTTTCCCGACGCACCGACGTTGCTTCCCTCAGCGCCATCACTCCACTGCGAGGGAATCGGCGCAGCGGGCCGCTGATCCACGAGTGCCAGAGAGCAGCCTGATAGCAGCAGCGCCGTAGCCAAAGCCGTCAGAATAGGTCTTACGTAAACGTTACGTGGAGGATTACGCATGTTTAGAAACCTCATCATTCAGTTCACGCTCACGCTCGGAGGCGGCAGACGCACGATGGTCACGCGCCAGTAGGGTATAAATCGTTGGCAGAACAAATAGCGTAAACAGCGTGCCAATCATCAGGCCAGCGACCACCACAATACCGATAGAGTAGCCGCTGGCAGCACCAGCTCCGCCAGCGAACAGCAGCGGGATGAGGCCAGCGACCATGGCAGCAGTGGTCATCAGCACTGGTCGCATACGGATCATGGCCGCCTTGTGCATGGCTTCCATCGGGCTGAGGCCTTCATGCTTCTGGATGTCATTAGCGAAGGAAACCATCAGAATGCCGTGCTTGGATATCAGTCCTATCAGCGTTACCAGTCCGATCTGGGTATAAATGTTCATGGTGGCAAACCCGAGCCACAGCGGCAGCAGCGCCCCGCAGATGGCAAGCGGCACCGTCACCAGAATCACCAGCGGATCGCGGAAGCTCTCGTACTGCGCAGCCAGTACCAGAAAGATAACGATCAGCGCGAAGCCAAACGAGACAATCAGGCGATTGCCTTCCTTGACGAACTGGCGGCTATCGGAGAGCCAGTCTACCTGCGTACTCGGTGGCAAAGGCTACGCTTTCAGAAAATCGACAGCCTGTCCCATCGTGACACCCGGTAGCAGCACACCCGAGAGCGTCACGGCGTTCATCTGGTTAAATTGCAGTAGACGGTTGGCCTGCGGCTGCACTTGTACATCAACCACGGTGGACAGCGGTACCAAGCGGCCCGATTCGGCACGCACGTAGTATCCCGTCAGGTCGCCCGGCGCGCGGCGTTTGTCCTGCGGAACCTGCGCGATAACGTCGTAGGAACGGTCAAACCAGTTGAAACGGTTGATGTAGTTCTCGCCGACCAGTACCGCCAGCGTATCCGCCACCGCGTTCATCGTGACGCCCATCTCACCCGCTTTAGCGGCATTGATAGTCAGCCGAGCCTGCGGACTGTCAAAAGCCAGATCGCTGTCGACGAATGCGAACAGACCGCTGCCCCATGCCGCACCCTTGATCTTTTCAAGAACGCCATATAACTCAGTAAAATCTGCGGGTGAACGGAGAACCATTTGTACTGGCAAGCCGTCGCTGCCAGCAGGTAAAGCCGCGGGCTGGAAAGCGGTAACAAAGGAGCTGGTAATGCTGCCGCTACCTGCATTCAGCGAGCCTTCGACCTGATTTGCCGTCATCTGCCGCTCTTCCCAGGGCTTAAGCACAACGCCGCCAAACCCCGCATTCTGGCCGTTATAGCCATTGACCATGAAACTGCCCTGATAGTCAGGAAGCGAACGAAAGATGCTTTCGACCGCCACCCCGGTCCGCTCGGTGTAGCTCACGTTGGCGTACTGAGGTGACTTTGTCTGCACGAACACGTAGCCCTGATCCTCGCCCGGTGCCAGCTCGCGCTGTACCCCCATGAACAGAACAACAATGCCACCCAGTACTGCCACACAGACCATCATCACTGCCGCTCGGGCATGCAGTACGTAGCCCAAAAGACGGCCATAGCGCACGGCCAGATTGTGCATCGTGCGTTCAACAGCCTTGGTCATGCGGCCCTCAGACATCTGCGAGTTGAGCATATAGCTGCTCATCATGGGCGACAGCGTCAAGGCAATCACGCCAGAGACAATCACCGAGCATGCCAGCGTGAAAGCAAACTCCTTAAAGAGCGCACCGGTGATGCCACCCATCATACCACTGGGCGCATAAACCGCTGCCAGCGTGACAGTCATGCCAATGACGGGCCAGACGATCTCACGCGCACCCACGATAGCCGCCTTGCCCGGCGACAGCCCTTCCTCAATATGTCGATGGATGTTCTCCACCACCACAATGGCATCGTCCACCACCAACCCTATGGCCAGTACCATCGCCAGCAGGGTCAACAGGTTGATTGAGAAACCGAAGGCCAGCATCAGTGAGGCCGTGCCGACAAGCGATAGCGGAATGGTGACAATGGGAATGAGAACGGCGCGGAAAGTCCCCAGAAACAGGAAGATCACCACCACCACGATGACAACCGCTTCCAGCAAGGTCTTCATGACTTCATCAATCGCCGCATTGACGAAGCGTGCGGTATCGAAATTATTGACCACCTTCAAACCAGGAGGCGCGGCACGCTGCAAATCCGGCAATAATGCGTCAACGCCAGCCACGATCTCCAGCGGATTACCATCAGGCGTAGGCGAGATAGCGATAGCTACCGCACGCGCACCATCGTTCAAAAAACTGCTGTCGTAGTTCTGGCCACCCAGCTCGACTGTGGCGATATCACCGACTCGTACAACACCGTTGTCTCCACGTTTGATCACCAGATCACGAAAGTCCTGCACGCTACGCATGTCAGTAGCGGCCGTGATCGGAATCAGGTTATCACGGCCACGTAGAGCACCGGGGGCGGCCTGCACGTTGTTTGCACGCAGTGCCGCGGCCAGATCGCTAGCGGTCATCCCCCGAGCGGCCAGTTTGATCGGATCGACCCAGAGGCGCATTGCAATGGTTTGCCCGCCACCTGTCTCCGCCGACGCTACGCCCGGCACCGAAGTAATCTGCGGCTGTGCCACGCGGTTGATGAAATCCGTAATCTCGGGAATGCTCTGCTGATCGCTAACAAAGGACAGATACTGCACTGCCGACACACCGTCGGTGATCTTTTTGATCTCTGGATCGTATACGCCTTCGGGCAAGCGGTACTTAACCTGCTGCACTTTGGCCAGCACTTCGGTCATGGACCGATCCGCATCCGCATTAAGAACCAGTTTTGCCTTGACCTCGCTGCGCCCAAGCGTGGACGTTGAACTCAGATATTCGATGCCGTTAGCGCTGGCAATCGCCTGAGCGATAGGTGTTGTGACGAAGCCCTGCATCACATCCTGCGAAGCTCCGGGGAAATTAGTCGTGACAACAATCGTCGCGCTTTCCATCGCCGGATACTGGCGCATCGGTAACAAGAACAGCGCTGCGAGACCGATCAACAGAATGAGGGTACTCAACGTGATCGACAGGATCGGCCGTTTGATGAACAGATCGGTGAATGTCATGGCTGGCCCCCAGTGGCCGGAGCCCCCTCGGCAACAGGCTTATCCACCACGCGCAGATCGGCCCCCGGACGCACCCGTAGTTGGCCTTCGGTGATCACGATATCGCCAGCTTTTAGGCCACGCGCAATGACCACCGTATCGCCAATGCGCCGCCCTACCGTAATCGGCACGATCTCGGCCTTACCGGTCTTCTCAGGCGTGAACCCACGCACGACTGCGGCAGCATCGCCCGAGGCAGAAGTCATAACGGCCGAGACAGGTAGCGTCAATGCATCGGGCTCAGCCGGTAACATCACGTCCACCGTCGCGTACATGCCCGGCTGCAACGTGCGCCCCTGATTGTCCACTTTTGCCTGAATGGAAGCATTACGCGTATCTCGCCCCACTTGTGGCTCAATGGCGCTGATAGTGGCCTGCACTGGCGCAACACCAGCTGTGTCGATGCGCACCTGCACTGTCTGCCCCACTGTCACTCTCGCCAGCTCTTGCTGAGGTATGTCGAAATTGGCGTACAACTGGCTTGAATCGGTCAATGTCACCGCGACATCACCGGGGTTGAGATACTGCCCCAGATCGATGCGGCGTAAGCCAAGCTCTCCGTCAAACGGCGCACGTATACGCTTTTGACGGATACGTGCTTCTAACTGCTGAACTTGCGCCGCAGTCTGGTCACGCTCAGCTTGACGTTGCTGCAACATCTCCCGAGACGTAGCGCCCGTCCGAGCCAGTTCACTCGCCCGAGTGAGCTGACCCTGAGCGAAGCCAGCAGATGCTTTGGCCGCAGCCAAATCGGCCTGCTCAGTCGCATCATCCAGCTGTACCAACACCATTCCCGCTTTGACTCGCTGGCCGGGCTCAAATGAAATCGCGGCGACACGCCCAGCCACCTCAGCCGACAGCATCACCTGACGAACCGCACGCAGTTCACCCAAGCCCTCCAAGCTTACTGGCGCAGCCTGCGCGTGCAGTGTCGTCGCCACCACATCAATCGGCCCTCCGCCAGCCCAGCCCCCCTGACTCTGGCGCGCAGACCGCCAATACCATAGGCTGGCGGCAATCAGGGTGACTACAACACCCGCGATGACGATAGCATTAAATCCAGATGGCTTGCGGGCAGGACCGCCCGGCGATGGCTCACTCATTTTGCTGCTCTCCACATAACGTTACGACGTATAGGCATCAGGCATTCGTTGACCCATACAGCATCACCATCGAAACGTGCCTAAAATAACAGTCACTTATCGTTAGAGAACAGCAGTACACAGACACCGACGCTTGGCGCTCATTCCAAGAAATCGGTGCTTTTATAAAGCCTCAACTTAACTTGAGGTCAAGAGCTTTTGTTCATCAATGAAGTGCTGCAACCGAAGCATCATCGGCGCATAGCGGAGGGGAAGGACAGCGTGTTTCCTGTACCTGCCACGGGATAACCTCGCCAGCAGGCTCGAGTTGACTAACGTTCAAGTAAATAAGCGCCAGGCCCTTTTTGAGCCAGTTCATCATTGGGGTTACGCAGTGGACAATCCGACAACGACAAGCATCCGCACCCGATGCAGCTATCCAGCTCATCACGAAGTCGCTGTAGTTTGGTTATTCTGTCATTGAGGCTTTGACGCCAGCGAGAAGCAAGCACCTTCCACTGATCGGTACTGACTCGAACAAGAGGCTGGTAGTCGCCCAATGCTTCATGCACCTCGTCGAGCGGAATCCCAGCACGCTGTGCGACCTTGATGATCGCGATATAGCGCATCACACCGGGCGTATACCGTCTTTGGTTGCCAGGCGTTCGTATACTGCTGATCAACCCTTTCGACTCGTAGAAATGGAGCGCAGAAACCGCTACGCCGGTACGTTTAGAGACTTCCCCAACGCTCAGCAAACGCGGCAGTCCAGCGCCTTTGCCTTCTGCAACCTTAGACATCGTCAATTCCCCAAGACATGAAGTTAGGTTGAGATTTTATACGACCGATGGTCACACGGCAATCAGGGCGGGACGCTCACGCCCATCACTCTGTTTTTCCACATAGCTCCCCAGTCAACCACTGAATGTCGTCCGATTTGGCACGGCGATATCCGCTCGCCTTCTGAATGGCTATGTGGGTCAAGTTAATAGCCGTAAATTGCAGGCAACAACCTGCAATTTACGATAGGAAATAAAGAATTATTATTTCTTCATTTCAATGCTTTTCATTGCCTCTTTGCTTAGGCCATCCTTTGAACTGCTAATAACACAGTTATAAGTTTCACTTTCATTAATAACCATAAAAGTGCTCACCGGATTTTTCATTTTTTTATCAACAGAGAAAATAATATAAGCATTGGGTAAGGAACTAGGTTTGAATGCACCAAACGAGTAGCTATCAGATAAACCGAGAGGGGATAAGTCGGCCGTTAATTCCATTGGTTGCGTACTATGTGGCGAAGGGAACATGGATTTTGCTGACATCATCATTGACTGGGTATTAATGTTATATTCTGTTGTCACTTTCATGCCGACGTATTTGGATTCAGGCATATTCAGCTGTTTCTCACACATCGCATCGTGCTGCGGGCTAGGTGTTCCATTTTGCAGGACAGCGTGAATATGTTTGAGTTCAACTTGATCTTTTCCGGTATGTGCTTTTGCCGTGTCGTCAGCCTGAGCAAAACCGCTCATCATCAGCGTCGCCGTTGCTATAGCGTGTAAAATAGTACTATTCATCGCATTCATTTTTTCATCCTCATTTACCTGTAGGGACAACCATATGATCCATGGTAACAATCGATTATTTATTAAATAAATAATCGGTATGCATCATGAAATTTAAATGATATTTCCCAGATAAACTCGAATGGAAAAAGACAATAAAAATTGGCATCATTTTAAATTATTTTGATTTTATAAATTCATTCTGGTTATAAACATAGTCAAATTTCAATGTTACGTCAAAATCAAATCGATATGAAAATAAACAACATGGGTAAATATAATCAAGCTAAGTATTTAATAAAATGATTTATCTACGATATCAACGATCAAGGCACAACCCAGAGACATCACTCAGCGTACAGCATGGGTTTCTTACGCGATGAAAAAAGCAGAAAATGTCTAACGGGTTTTATACGTCAAAAGAGAAAAGGATACTGAATCAGAGAAAGAGACTAAAAGATTGGAGCGGGAAACGAGACTCGAACTCGCGACCCCGACCTTGGCAAGGTCGTGCTCTACCAACTGAGCTATTCCCGCATATCGGACAGACACTAACAGGCGTTACGTCTGATTACTGCGCACTGTTTGTATGGTGACAAACAGTGATAAAACTTGGAGCGGGAAACGAGACTCGAACTCGCGACCCCGACCTTGGCAAGGTCGTGCTCTACCAACTGAGCTATTCCCGCCCGGGGAATCTTTACGCGATGTTGAAGTTCTTTAATTGAAATTCTTCATCGGTATGGGGTGCGCATTATACGAGAAATCCGTTTAACCGCAAGCCCCCCAAAATGAAAAATTGTCTGACTGCTGATAAAAAAAACAATACGCTGGTAAAACAGGCGTTATGGCGTAAATAGCAGCAGATCGCTGCGCATCACACCCTACCCGTTTTGCTTCACCGACTACAGTCGCAGAAAGTTCTCACGGTAATAAGCCAGTTCCGCCAGTGATTCGCGAATGTCGTCCATCGCCTGATGCGTACCTTGCTTCTTAAAGCCCGTCAGAATTTCTGGCTTCCAGCGTCGCGCCAGTTCTTTGAGCGTGCTGACATCCAGATAGCGGTAGTGGAAGTAGGCTTCCAGCTCTGGCATATAGCGGAACAGGAAGCGGCGATCCTGACCGATGCTGTTGCCACAGATTGGTGATTTACCCGCCGGTACCCATTTTTGTAGAAACGCCAGCGTTTCCAGCTCGGCAGCGCGTTCATCCGTGGTGCTGGCTTTGACGCGATCCGTCAGGCCGCTGGCACCGTGTGTACGCACATTCCAGTCATCCATCAGCGCCAGTTGGCTGTCTGACTGGTGCACCGCCATGACCGGCCCTTCAGCCAACACATTCAAGTTTGCATCCGTTACCAGCGTTGCGATCTCAATGATGCGATCGTGATCCGGGTTCAGACCCGTCATTTCGAGATCGATCCAGATCAGGTTATTTTCATCTAACATCGTGGGAATTCCTGTTGCATTGTGCCCTGTCGTCGATACAAGGATACCAGTAACAATCTCAATGCTGATACCGACAAGGTGGTATCAGTTAATTAAAATCAAATAGGGTGTATTATAGTCCGTTCAAACGCGGCGAGCGACAATCCGCTGTCGTGAACGATAAATCGTCTTAAGTGAGGCTCAGTGAGCAAAAAGAAACTGTCGAAAGGTCAGCAGCGTCGGGTTAGCGCAAACCACCAGCGTCGCCTGAAAAAAACGGAAAGCAAAGTCGAATGGGAAGATAGCCAACTGGGCGATGCGCAGGAAGGCATTATCATCAGCCGATTCGGTATGCACGCCGATGTGGAAGCCGCCGATGGCGTGGTGCACCGCTGCAACATTCGTCGGACCATTTCATCGCTGGTCACGGGCGACCGCGTCGTCTGGCGTCCTGGCCATGAATCACTCGCTGGCATCAGCGGGATCGTGGAAGCCGTTCACCCTCGCCATTCCGTCCTGACTCGCCCCGACTATTACGATGGCATTAAACCGATCGCCGCTAATATCGATCAGATCGTGATCGTCTCGGCGATCTTGCCTGAGCTGTCGCTGAACATTATCGATCGCTATCTGGTCGCCTGCGAAACGCTGGAGATCGATCCGCTGATCGTGCTGAACAAAATTGACCTGCTGGATGATAAATCCTGCCAGTTTGTTGATAAACAAATGGATATCTACCGCGCCCTCGACTATCGCGTGCTGATGGTTTCCAGCCATACTCAACAGGGTATCCCTGAACTGGAGCAGGCACTCACTGACCGTATCAGTATTTTCGCCGGACAGTCAGGTGTCGGGAAATCCAGCCTGCTTAATGCGCTGCTTGCACTGGGTGAAGAACGCATTCTGGTAAATGAGGTGTCTGATAACTCAGGATTGGGGCAACACACCACCACCGCCTCCCGGCTTTACCACTTCCCGCACGGCGGCGACGTGATCGACTCACCAGGCGTGCGTGAATTTGGTCTGTGGCATCTGGAGCCTGAACAGGTGACGAGTGGTTTCATTGAGTTACGTAAACACATCGGCTCGTGTAAGTTCCGCGACTGTAAACATGAAAACGATCCAGGCTGCGCGATCAATGCCGCACTTGCGCGCGGAGAGATAGCCACAGAGCGCTTTGATAACTATCACCGGATTCTGGAAAGCATGGCGCAAGTAAAAACTCGTAAAGGCTTTTCGGATACAGATAACTGACATTTATCATAACCGTCGCTACAATGCGCCCCCTTTGAGGATAAGTGAATCCGCTTATTCTCTCTGGGCTACCGCTGACAGCGTCAAGTGTGTTCCCCAGATAGTTTTTTATAGCGCACTATTAATCCAAGAGGCTCACAGTGCTGGATAATATCAAAATCAAATTACAGTATTGGCTTCCCAAGATCTGGCTGACCCGCTTAGCGGGCTGGGGAGCAAACAAGCGTGCGGGAAAACTCACCAAGCTGGTGATCGATCTGTTTGTCCGCCAATACAACGTCAACATGCAGGAAGCGCAGCAGCCGGATACCGCCTCCTACCGCACGTTTAACGAATTTTTCGTTCGCCCTCTGCGCCAAGGCATTCGCCCTGTCGATCCCCACGCGCACCGTCTGGTGCAGCCCGCTGACGGCGTACTGTCGCAGTTTGGCCCCATTACCGACGGCAAGCTGATTCAGGCGAAGAATCACGACTACACGCTGGAAGCGTTGCTGGCTGGCAACTATGTGATGGCGGATCTGTTCCGCGACGGCCTGTTTGCCACCATTTATCTTTCGCCGCGTGATTACCACCGCCTCCACATGCCGTGCGACGGCGTGCTGCGCGAGATGATTTATGTGCCGGGTGACCTGTTCTCCGTCAATCTGCTGACGGCCGATAACGTGCCGAATCTGTTTGCACGTAACGAACGTGTCATCTGCCTGTTTGATACTGAATTCGGCCCAGTGGCACAGATTCTGGTCGGTGCGACCATTGTCGGTAGCATCGAAACCGTGTGGTCGGGCGTGGTGACGCCACCGCGTGAAGGCATCATCAAGCGTTGGACTTACCCACAGGCGGGTGAAGAAGGTGCAGTCGTGCTGGCGAAAGGCGAGGAAATGGGTCGCTTCAAGCTGGGTTCAACCGTAATTAACCTGTTTGCCGCAGGCAATAATCTCCAGTTTGCTGCACACCTGAATACGATGAGCGTGACGCGTATGGGCGAACCGTTTGCCGAAGTCCGTCAGGATGAACAAGCGCCTGTTGTTTTCCCGGAAGGAACCGAGTTGGAAGAAAACGATGCCGCACCATCTCCTGTCGCGGCAACGTCTGAGCCTGTTCAGGTTGAGGGACAACATCCTGCGGCTGATGCAGCCGGCCAGACGGGCCACAAACCCGACGCGCCGTAAATAACGTCCGACTTTCGTCGCTTGTAAGAGTGTTGTTTGTAATAAAGGTAACTAACGTGCGTCTGATTCTGACTTTTCTTTTGGGATGTTTATTATCAACGGCTACGTTGGCTGCCACTGCGCCCAATGAGGCGCAGTTACGCCAGCAGCTACAACAGGCGGAAGCCAACAAAGGTGCAGCCGATCAGGCGAAAGTCGTTGAAGAATATCAGGCTGCCCTGAACACCCTGCAGGACCGCAAAGAGTCACTGGAGCGCGCCACACAGTATCAGCGCGTCATTGATGATTTCCCTAAGCTGGTTCAAGAGCTGCGTCGCCAGCTTAATGCCGAAGACGGCAAATCGTCGTCTATTTCAGAAAGTCTCTCCAGCAACGATCTCGAACAGCAGTTACTGCAAACCAGCAGCCAGCTGTTGGAACAGGCCCGCCAGCTCCAGCAGGAACAGGATCGTCTGCGTGAAATCAGCGACTCACTGAGCCAGCTTCCGCAGCAGCAAACTGAAGCCAGCCGCATGCAAAACGATGCGGAACGCCGTATTCAGTCTCTCGGTACCCCTGCTACCCCGCAGGGGCAAGCGCAGCTCGTCGCGCTTCAGGCCGAATCTGCCCTGCGCAAAAGCCGGGTGGACGAACTGGAGCTGGCACAGCTGTCAGCCAGCAATCGTCAGGAGCTGTCCCGGCTACGTGTCGAACTGTATAAAAAGCGCTACGACAGGCTGGATCTGCTGCAACAGGATTTACGCAGCAGACTCAACAACCTGCGCCAGCGCGAAGCCGAACAGGCATTAGAGCGCACAGAGCTGCTCGCCGAACAAAGTGGCGATTTACCTAGTGTCATCAGCAAACAGCTACAGGTTAACCGCGAGCTCTCCGTCGCGCTGAACCAGCAAGCACAGCGGATGGACCTCATTGCTTCTCAGCAGCGTCAGGCTGCCACGCACACCATTCAGGTTCGTCAGGCGCTGAGCACCATTCGCGAACAGGCACAGTGGCTCGGTGTTTCACCGATATTGGGTGAAACCTTACGGGCACAGATCGCCCGCCTGCCGGAAATGCCCAAGCCTCAGTTGCTGGATAGCGATATGGCACAGCTGCGCGTACAGCGCCTGCACTTTGAAGATCTGATCAACAAACCGCAGGATCCTGATAGCGCCAAACAGGATAACGGCGATCCGCTGACCAGCGAACAGCAGCGTATTCTGGCCGACCAGATGCGAACTCAGCGCGACCTGCTGACCTCACTGATCTCCGGCTGTGATTCGCAAATACTGGAGTTAACCAAACTCAAAGTCGCCAATAACCAGCTGTCGGATGCACTAACCGAAACACGGGAAGCGGCTCATCGTGACCTGTTCTGGGTTGCGGATGTCGAGCCCGTGACGTTCGCTTATCCGCTCAAACTGGTACAGGATCTGACGCGCCTGCTGTCATTAGATACGCTGACGCAGCTGGGTAGCGCGCAGGTGATGATGGTGACCAGTCAGGAAACCGTGCTGCCGCTGCTGGGCGCACTGCTGCTGGTTGGCTTTAGTATCAGCTCTCGTCGTCACTATCATGCGTTTATGGAGCGTGCCAGCAGCCGTGTCGGCAAGGTCACACTCGATCACTTTATGCTGACGCTGCGTACCGTGTTCTGGTCCATCCTTACCGCCTTGCCGCTGCCAGTGCTCTGGGCCGCGCTGGGATACGGGCTACAAAACGCCTGGCCTTATCCGATTGCCGTCGCTATCGGCGACAGCGTGACCGCTACCGTGCCGTTGATGTGGCTGGTGATGATCAGCGCCTCATTCTCGCATCCGCAGGGGCTGTTCATTGTCCACTTCCGCTGGTCGCCAGAGCACGTAGCCAGAGCGATGCGCTACTATCGCCTCTCCATTGCCTTTATCGTGCCGCTGATTATGGCGCTGATTACGTTCGATAAACTCAACGATCGCGAGTTTTCCAGCACGCTGGGGCGGCTCTGCTTCATCCTGCTCTGTATGGCGTTGAGTTTGGTCACCGCTGGGCTAAAACGCGCGGGTATCCCGCTGCATCTTGATAAAGAAGGCTCAGGGGAAAACTCCGTTAACCGTGCGATGTGGAACATCCTGATCGCCATGCCGCTCGTTGCCGCGCTGGCCTCCTGCATCGGCTATCTGGCGACCGCACAGGCGCTGCTGGCACGTCTGGAAACCTCCGTCTCTATCTGGTTCTTCCTGCTGGTGGTTTACCACATTATTCGCCGTTGGATGCTGATTCAGCGTCGCCGCATCGCCTTCGATCGCGCCAAACAGCGACGTTCTGAAATTCTGGCGCAGCGTGCTAAAGGTGAAGAAGACACGACGTCTGCGTCGTCCCATGAAAGTAGTTCGGAAGCGGTGGAAGAACCCGTCGTCGATCTGGACGCCATCAGCGCCAAATCCTTGCAGCTGGTGCGCTCCATTCTGACGCTGATTGCGCTGGTTTCCGTTATCGCGCTGTGGTCGGAAATTCATTCTGCCTTCGCATTCCTGGAAAATATCAGCCTGTGGGATGTCTCCAGCACGGTCAAAGGCGTGGAAAGCGTGCAGGCGATTACGCTGGGATCGGTACTGATCGCGATTCTGATCTTCATTATTACCGCGCAGCTGGTACGTAACCTCCCCGCCCTGCTGGAGCTGGCGATCCTACAGCATCTGGATCTGTCGCCGGGTAGCGGCTACGCCATTACCACCATCAGCAAATATATTCTGATGCTGATTGGCTGTCTGATGGGCTTCTCGTTGATCGGGATCGAATGGTCGAAACTGCAATGGCTGGTTGCCGCACTGGGTGTAGGGCTCGGGTTCGGCTTGCAGGAGATCTTCGCCAACTTTATCTCCGGCCTGATCATCCTGTTTGAGAAACCGATCCGCATCGGCGATACGGTCACGATCCGCGATCTCACGGGTAGCGTTATGCGTATTAATACCCGCGCCACCACCATTTCCGACTGGGATCGCAAAGAGATCATCGTGCCGAACAAGGCATTTATCACCGAGCAGTTTATCAACTGGTCGCTGTCAGATTCGGTCACGCGTGTGGTGATGACGGTGCCAGCTCCGGCAAATGCGAACAGTCAGGAAGTCACGGAGCTGCTGATGGACGCAGTGAAGCGTTGTTCACTGATTCTGGACATGCCAGAGCCCGAAGCTTTCCTAGTTGACCTGCAACAGGGGATTCAGATTTTCGAGCTGCGCGTGTTCGCCGCCGAAATGGGGCACCGTATGCCGCTGCGCCACGAACTGCATCAGCTGATTCTGGAAAACTACCGCAAACATAATCTGGAGCTTCCTTTCCCACCGTTCCAGGTGAAAATGGACAATCTGTCGCGCAGTGGAAAAACACTGACGCCACGGCAGCGGACGCCGGGCAGCTTATAAGAAGGGAAAACGGGCGGCGGCCAGATATGGCCCCGCCCTACTTCAAATGGATTACGCACGATCGACGGAGAACGCGATCACATCACTCAGCCTCTCGGCATTTAGCGCCAGCATGATCAAACGATCCACACCTAACGCCACACCGGCACACTCCGGCAGACCGTGTTTCAGCGCCGCCAGCAGGTTTTCATCAATCGGCTGCTGTGGCAGACCACGCGCGGCACGCTTGCGGTTATCCTGCTCGAAGCGCTGACGTTGCTCATCGGCATCGGTCAATTCACGGAAGCCGTTAGCCAGCTCTATCCCCTTGAAATAGACTTCAAAACGCTCGGCAACGCGATGGTCTTCCGAACTGATCTCGGCCAGCGAGGCCTGTGTTGCCGGGAAATGGTAGACAAACGCCGGTTTGTCACGCCCGATATGCGGCTCAACGCCAAAGGTGAACAGCATCTGCACCAGCGAATCGCGATCGTCTTCACGGCAGGCGATATCGCCCAGCCCGAGTTTTTCTGCTGCTTCGCGCAGCTGCGCTTTATCAACAGACAGAGGGTCAATCTCCAGATGGCGTAAAAACGCCTGCTGATAGGAGAGCATTTCCGCACTTTCACAATCCAGTACCTGCTGTAACAGGTCATCGACCTCATTCATCAAGCGGTACATATCATAGTGAGGGCGATACCATTCCAGCATCGTGAATTCTGGGTTGTGGTGTCGGCCTGATTCTTCATTACGGAAACTACGGCATAGCTGAAAGATCGGCCCGCTGCCGGCAGCCAGCAGACGCTTCATGTGGTATTCTGGGCTGGTCATCAAATACAGCGTCATGCCATCCGCAGCACCGGGACCCACGAAGCGGGTCTGGAACGGGTATAAGAAAATATCCGTTACCGTAGCCTGGCTCATCGCGGGCGTTTCGACCTCCAGTACACCACGATCGGTGAAGAAACGTCGAACAGCAGCAATGATCGACGCTCGTTTCAACAAATTAGCGACAGAAGCACTAGGTTGCCAACTTGTCATCTCGCTCATGGTTCTTACTCCAAAGTCAAACAGGGGGTGCAGTCTACCCGCATCAGCCCAAATTTCCAGCGGAAAAAGGCCAGACGAGTTTCTCAGCAAAGCTGAATCTCCCCCTTCAGGAAAAGGCGTTCAGGATAGCAGCCGTCAATTACACTCAGTGAATCGTTTTCTTATATCTTTCTCAAAAATATTATTATTGAAAGCATGGGCGCACTATTTCTTCATACACAATCCTTTCGATCACATTTTTACTCTTGAATACGAGACTCGCTGAAAAAACCACAAAATGCGGGATCACATCAAATTAATCTACCTACAATTCGGTATAATCATTCCCACACAAAAATTATAGGTTTATCTATTCTTTATACCTCTATCACATAATTTTCAGCATGTTTGATATTAAGCTCGGATATTAAAGACAGAAACGGATAGATATTATTTTTTTATTTTAACTTAATTAACTTAAGTAACTGGAGGAATGCATTGCAAACCTTTAACGCCGATTTGGCCATTATCGGGGCCGGAGGGGCTGGCCTACGAGCGGCAATTGCTGCCGCAGAGGCCAACCCTCAACTGAAAATTGCGCTGATCTCAAAAGTCTACCCAATGCGTAGCCATACCGTGGCGGCAGAAGGTGGGTCAGCAGCAGTGACTCAGGAACACGATAGTTTCGATTATCACTTCAACGACACCGTGTCTGGCGGAGACTGGCTGTGTGAACAAGACGTTGTTGAGCACTTCGTCAAGCGCTGCCCGGAAGAGATGATTCAATTAGAACAGTGGGGCTGCCCCTGGAGCCGTAAACCGGATGGTTCTGTCAACGTTCGCCGCTTTGGCGGGATGAAGATCGAACGCACCTGGTTTGCCGCCGATAAGACCGGCTTCCACATGCTGCATACCCTGTTCCAAACTTCCCTTAAATATCCGCAAATCCAACGCTTCGACGAACACTTTGTCCTCGACGTTCTGGTCGATGACGGCCAGGCGCGCGGCCTTGTTGCCATCAATATGATGGAAGGTTCGCTGATTCAGATCCGTGCTAACGCCGTGGTGCTGGCGACAGGCGGCGCAGGTCGCGTGTACCGTTACAACACCAACGGCGGCATCGTCACAGGCGACGGCATGGGCATGGCGTTCCGCCACGGTGTTCCACTGCGTGATATGGAATTCGTTCAATATCACCCGACCGGCTTGCCCGGCTCCGGTATCCTGATGACCGAAGGCTGTCGCGGAGAAGGCGGTATCATGGTCAACAAAGATGGCTACCGCTATTTGCAAGACTATGGCATGGGCCCGGAAACGCCGCTTGGCGAGCCGAAAAACAAATACATGGAGCTGGGGCCGCGCGATAAAGTCTCGCAGGCATTCTGGCACGAATGGCGCGCAGGCCGCACTGTCTCAACCCCATTGGGCGATGTGGTTTACCTCGATCTGCGCCACCTCGGCGAGAAGAAACTTAAGGAACGTCTGCCGTTTATCTGCGAACTGGCAAAAGCCTATGTTGGCGTCGATCCGGTGAAAGAGCCAATTCCTATCCGTCCTACTGCTCACTACACGATGGGCGGCATTGAAACCGATCAGAACTGCGAAACCCGCATCAAGGGTCTGTTCGCCGTCGGCGAATGTTCCTCGGTTGGTCTGCACGGCGCGAACCGTCTCGGTTCCAACTCGCTGGCCGAACTGGTGGTCTTCGGTCGTGTTGCAGGTGAACACGCCGTACAGCGCGCACAGGCGGCGGCACCGGCCAACGGCACGGCGCTGGATGCACAAACGCGCGACATCGAACAACGCCTGCATGATCTGATGAATCAGGAAGGCACCGAAAGCTGGGCGAAAATCCGCGACGAAATGGGCATGTCGATGGAAGAAGGCTGCGGTATTTACCGCACCACCGATCTGATGCAGAAAACCGTCGATAAGATGGCTGAGCTGAAAGAACGCTTCAAACGCGTGAAAATCACTGACCGCTCCAGCGTGTTCAACACCGACCTGCTGTACACCGTTGAGCTGGGCCATAGCCTGGATGTTGCGGAATGTATGGCGCACTCGGCAATCAACCGTAAAGAATCCCGCGGCGCACACCAGCGTCTGGATGACGGTTGCACCGAACGTGATGACGTTAACTTCCTGAAGCATACGCTAGCATTCTATAACCCAGAAGGCGCACCTCGCCTGGAGTATAGCGATGTGAAGATTACCAAACTTCCACCGGCTAAACGCGTATACGGTGCAGAAGGTGATGCACAGGAAGGCAGCAAGAAGGAGCAGGCGAATGGCTGAGATGATCAAAACCCTGAAAATGGAAGTCATGCGCTATAACCCTGAACGGGACAATGAACCGTATTTTGAAGCGTTCGATGTTCCGTACAACACGCAGACGTCCCTGCTGGATGCGCTGGGTTACATCAAAGATAACCTGGCACCGGACCTCTCCTACCGCTGGTCCTGCCGTATGGCAATCTGTGGTTCCTGCGGCATGATGGTGAATAACGTCCCTAAACTGGCCTGTAAAACCTTTCTGCGTGAATACACGAACGGTCTGAAGGTCGAAGCGCTGGGCAACTTCCCTATCGAGCGCGATTTAGTGGTCGATATGACCCACTTTATCGAGAGTCTGGAAGCCATCAAGCCGTATATCATCGGCAACGATCGTAAACCTGCTGATGGCCCGAACAAGCAGACTCCGGCGCAAATGGCGAAGTATCACCAGTTCTCCGGCTGTATTAACTGTGGCCTGTGCTATGCGGCATGCCCGCAGTTCGGCCTGAACCCTGAGTTCATCGGCCCAGCGGCAATTACGCTGGCACACCGTTATAACCTGGACAACCGCGATCACGGCAAGAAAGAGCGTATGGCGCAGTTGAACGGAAATAACGGTGTCTGGACCTGTACGTTTGTGGGCTACTGCTCAGAAGTGTGTCCGAAGCACGTCGATCCTGCCGCTGCCATCCAGCAAGGCAAAGTCGAAAGCGCGAAAGACTTCATGATCGCCATGCTGAAACCACAATAAGGGAGGGACAATGATGACATCTAAACGTAAAGCGTATGTTCGTGGTATGTCGCCGACCTGGTGGAAAAAGCTGGGGTTCTACCGCTTTTATATGGTGCGTGAAGGGACTGCCGTCCCTGCAGTCTGGTTCAGCATCGTACTGATGTTCGGCGTTTTCGCGCTGAAAAACGGGCCAGAAGGCTGGGCAGGCTTCGTCAGCTTCCTGCAAAACCCACTGGTGCTGCTGATCAATATCGTTGCTCTGCTTGCTGCCGCGCTGCATACCAAAACTTGGTTTGAACTGGCACCGAAGGCCAGCATCATCGTAATTAAAGATGAGAAAATGGGTCCAGAGCCGATCATTAAAGGGCTGTGGGCTGTCACCGTGGTGGTAACCGTAGCCGTTCTGGCGATCGCCTTACTATTCTGAACAGGAGAAATAATGTGATTAACCCAACGCCAAAACGTTCTGACGAACCGCCTTTCTGGGGTCTCTTCGGCGCCGGTGGGATGTGGAGCGCGTTCTTCGCCCCAGTGATCATTTTGTTGGTCGGTGTGATGCTGCCTCTGGGCTTGTTCCCAGACGCGTTAACCTATGAGCGCATCGCCGCGTTCAGCCAGAGCTTTATCGGCCGTGTCTTTTTACTTCTGATGATTGTACTGCCGCTCTGGTGTGGCCTGCACCGTATCCACCACGCGATGCATGACCTGAAAATCCACGTCCCTGCCGGGAAATGGGTGTTCTACGGTCTGGCAACCATCCTGAGTGTGGTTACCGTCATCGGCGTTGTCACTCTGTAGAGACAACGTTGTAGATGTGAATCTGTACTTAACGGCCTGTACGCTATTGCAGGCCGTATTATTTCCCCGCCTGACCACATCCATCGTCTACACTGGAACAAAGATGAAAACGATGAGATGTCAATATGATGCCTTTTAGCACTACTCGCTTTAACACCACGTTATTCAAAAGCCTTCTCTTCAAAATCAGACGACGTGGGAAAGCGTGCGTTGCCGCGCTGATAGCACTTTTTTCCGTCGCCTGTAGTGTGACGACGCCCGATAACGTCACCGTCGTGGAAAATTTTGACGTCAATCGTTACCTCGGCACATGGTATGAGATCGCCCGTCTCGACCACCGCTTTGAACGCAATATGGAACGTGTGACGGCAACCTACAGCCCGCGGGATGACGGCGGAATCAAGGTGATCAATCGTGGCTTTAACGTCGAAAAACAAGAATGGAAAGAGAGCATTGGGAAAGCGTATTTCACGGGTTCGCCTCATCGGGGCGCACTAAAAGTGTCGTTCTTCGGACCGTTCTATGGCGGTTACAACATTATTGAACTGGACGACAACTACCGCTACGCCCTGATTTGTGGGCCGAACCGCAACTACTTGTGGATTCTCTCACGCACGCCAACGTTAGATGCTGCGACACGCGACAAACTGGTCGCCACAGCCAAACGCTACGGCTTCCCGACAGAAGCACTTATCTGGGTCAATCAGTAATCTGAGCATGTTGACCACAACACAGAAATGAAACGGCTATACCCTAAATAATTCGAGCTGCGTGACAAAACGTTATCGTTTTGAACAACGCAAAGCGTTGACCCGCTAGGGCGAGGCCCATTTATGGCCTTGTAACGCGGCAACCGAGCGAATCCCCAGGAGCTTACTCAGGTAAGTGACTGGGGTGAGTAAGGGCGGCCAACGCACAAGCAGCTTGAAGTATGACGGGTATGCGTTATCCCATAATCTTATCGCGAAACATAAAGAAAACCGCGCCTAGCAGACACAGCCCCGCCCAAATATAATCGGTGCGGAACGGTTCTTTTAAAATGAACATGGAGAAAGGGATAAATACGGAAAGGCTGATCACTTCCTGCAATATTTTCAATTGACCGGCAGAGGCGACCTGATAACCAATCCGATTTGCTGGCACCTGCAAGAGATATTCAAATAATGCGATACCCCAACTGATCAACGCAGCAATTATCCAGGTTCGGCCACTGAAATAGCGCAAATGCCCGTACCAAGCGAACGTCATAAATATATTACTCAACGTCAGCATGCCGACAGTAATGAAAAGAGGCGACATTGTTACTTCTCCGAGTGATCCACTTTCACATTATCTCGCAGTGGGGAAGAAAACACCATAAACGGCATTTTCTTCCACTCGGAAAAGTTATTACGACTTATTTCCTAAAACACACCCTAAATAATTCGAGTTGCATGCAGGCGGCAACGTAGCGACAAATCGGTTAGAGACCGATTTGAACAGCGCTAGCGCTGGCCCGAAGGGTGGACCTCATTTATGAGGTCCATTAATCCCCAGGAGCTTACATCAGTAAGTGACTGGGGTGAGCGAGGAAAGCCAACGCACATGCAGCGTGAAGTATGACGGGTATGGGCTATTGGGCGCTGCGCTGAATAGCCTTCCCACCCGCTTCAACATCTTGCCCGACGCCTCGGGTGGTATTGCACCCAACCACCGCAGAGAGAATAACCAGAGAGAAAATGGTAACAAACGCTTTCTTCAACATACTCGGTTCCTTCTTTATGAGAGTAGGATTTCAACGGTACAAAAGGACTGCTTTTTAAGCGTAGCCAATTTTGATATTTATGGAAATTTTTCGGATGAAGTCTCTAATACTCAGAAGAGCAATATTCGCGTTAAGTAATACCCTTTTTCTCTCTGATATGCCTTTCGATGGCCTTAAGCAAATGTGGCAGGAAACGATAAACATGCCCCACCATTTTATGAAATCTGTCGTCCAATAGCTTAATTATTGTGAAAATTTTTTCACAATATGCCATCGATAACGCACTATCGACCAAAAACTGGAACTATCGATATATCTCTACAGTTCACTCTTTTCCCCTAGCTTATAAAATTTCGGGGGGCGTAAAAATTATATGTTATTGCCACGTGAATGAGGCCAATCTACTTATAATACCCCCCCTGCATGATTGAAAAACGCATAACAACACGTCTAGAATTTCACCATAGTTTACTACACTCATCATACTTCAAGTTGCATGTGAGCTGGCTATGCTCAGTCACGCGAATTACTTAATTTGGCAAGACGCTGCTCCCATAAAAAACCGAAATGTTTTCTCAGAGCTAGATCGTTTGGATATTCTACCAAATCAGATGCTGCTCTGAGCCCCGTAGCATAGTTAGTAGAATCAACGTCGGTTTTCGCATTAAGAAAAGAACGGATATACTCCTCACCCCGTTTGTTTATTGCACGATCAAAATTTACATCCTTGACGTTACCATCTCGAGGGTTTTTATCACATATCTCATCAGCTTTTTCTTTTACTTTTCTATCTACATAAAATCGATTTTTACCTAAATCTGAATTAGATATTGCGCTTACTGCCATGCCAATAGACCAGAGTCGAGTATTTGAGTTCTTTTGTTCATTAATATTTGCCAAACCTGCCAAATTAGAGTTTTTTTCTATTTCTTTGACTAGAGATTTTTCTTTAAGGACAATGCAAAAATCAGCGTCAATGTTCTTTACATTAATCGTAGAACCAGTGATTTTATTTTTTAAGGTTTTCTCTCTAAACACGCATTGTTATCTAACTTGACGTGAGTTAAAGGGGAGGATAGTTGACAGTTAATTTTTCCAATCATTCTTAACCATAAGAAAAGATGGACGTTCATTACCTTAACTCGTTTTTTAAAACAATTTTCTGTTCTATTTAACGCTATATTTCGATGGGGAATAAGGGAAAAGAAGGGCGCACCGATACATATAAAGGCGCCCTTCTTTATACTCATTACTTAACGCGTGAAACGTACTCACCAGAACGGGTGTCAACTTTGACAACTTCGCCGATCTGCACGAACAATGGCACTTTAACGACTGCGCCAGTGCTCAGCGTTGCTGGCTTACCACCCGTACCGGCAGTATCGCCTTTCAGGCCTGGATCGGTATCGGTGATTTCAGCTTCGATGAAATTCGGTGGCTGAACGGTGATTGGGCTACCGTTCCACAGAGTGACGATACATTCTGCGTTGTCTTGCAGCCATTTTGCCGCATCACCAACGGTCTTCTCTTCAACCTGATGCTGTTCAAACGTCTCAGGGTGCATGAAGTGGTAGAACTCACCGTCGTTGTACAGGTAGTTCATGTTGGTATCAACGACGTCTGCGCCTTCTGCAGAATCGGTAGACTTGAAGGTTTTTTCAACGCGAGAGCCCGTCAACAGGCGACGCATTTTTACGCGAGCAAAAGCCTGGCCTTTACCCGGCTTAACAAACTCACTGGATTCGACGGCATACGGTTCGCCTTCGAATATGATTTTAAGACCGGAACGGAAATCGTTGCTAGAATAAGTCGCCATAAAGGCCCTCTATAATTTTAATACTGGTACGAAGCCAAAAAATGGCACACATTGTAACCCTAAATATACCTTCCAGAGAAGATTGGTTGCAGCAACTTGCAGAGGTAATTACCGATCCTGATGAATTACTGCAACTTTTGTCACTGAACGATCACGCTAAACTTCGGCAAGGCAGTGATGCGCGCAGGCTTTTTGCGCTGCGTGTGCCGCGCGCATTCGCTGCACGGATGCAAAAAGGCAATCCTGACGATCCGTTGCTGCTACAGGTATTGACCGCGCGTGAGGAGTTTATCGCCACCCCAGGCTTCACTCATGACCCGCTTGATGAGCAACACAGCGTCGTGCCGGGGCTACTGCACAAATATCACAACCGCGCCCTGCTGCTGGTTAAAGGCGGCTGTGCGGTAAACTGCCGCTACTGCTTCCGCCGCCATTTTCCCTATCAGGATAATCAGGGCAACAAGGCGAATTGGCGTCAGGCGCTGGATTATATCCGCCAGCATCCAGAACTGGATGAAATTATTTTTTCCGGTGGCGACCCGCTGATGGCCAAAGACCACGAGCTGGACTGGCTGATCACCAAACTGGAACACATCCCACATTTGAAACGTCTGCGCATTCACAGCCGCTTGCCTGTGGTGATCCCTGCACGTATTACCGACGCGCTATGCGATCGCCTGTCACGCAGTTCGCTTCAGGTGCTGCTGGTGACGCATATTAACCACCCGCAGGAAATTGATCCTGATTTAACACAAAGTATGGCACGCTTGCGCCGTGCGGGCGTGACGCTGCTCAACCAAAGCGTGCTGCTACGCGGGGTGAATGACAACGCAGAGACACTCGCGCGGCTCAGTAATGCGCTCTTTGACGCAGGAATTCTGCCTTATTACCTACACGTACTGGATAAGGTTCAGGGTGCCGCGCATTTTCTGGTCGATGACAACGAAGCGCGCATCTTGGTTAAAGCGCTGCTGAAGAAGGTATCCGGCTATCTGGTGCCGCGTCTGGCACGGGAAATCGGTGGAGAAGCCAGCAAAACACCGCTGGATTTAGGGATGAAGCAGAATCAGGATGACGCTGGGATAGTCGGTTGAGCAATACGTTAGGAAAAGCGGTGAGAGCAACATGTCACTCTCACCGGGTTTTTCTTTAGCTTAAGGACATTTGTAGACGCTGCCGTTCATCTTGCTGTCTAGCGGCGCAAAGCTTGACCAGAAGGTTTCACTCGAACTGGTTGTGCCATAGATGGTATTACCCCCCATCGCCGCCGCTTTATTGCGCAGATCGTTTGCCGCACTGCGCATAGAACTGCCGTCGCTATGGTTTCCTGCCAGCCAGTTAGACTGGCTACCACTGGCTTGCCCTAACAGCTGACATTCGCTTCCTGGTTTGGTATCCGTGAACGCCACGGCTTGTCCAGCAGCGCTGAGTTGACTGGTGCTGCTGCACCCCGCCAGCAAAACGGCTGCTGATAGCCCCAACAAAATACGAACCTGCATGTCTTCCTCCTTGCGATTGAAAAACCAAAGGGCACAGGCCCGATTAGTTACGCCACGCCTTGAAGCGGTTGATCAGTCCGTTAGTAGAACTGTCATGGCTGTCGATCTGACTGTCATTTTCCAGCTCTGGCAGAATACGGTTCGCCAGTTGTTTCCCTAACTCCACGCCCCACTGATCGAATGTGAAGATGTTCAGGATGGCGCCCTGAGTGAAGATTTTGTGCTCATACAGCGCAATCAACGCTCCCAGGCTATACGGGGTGATTTCGCGCAGCAGGATAGAGTTGGTCGGGCGATTGCCTTCGAATACTTTAAACGGCGCGACGTGTTCCACTTCTTTTGGACTTTTTCCTGCCGCTGCAAATTCTGCTTCCACCACCTCACGGCTCTTACCGAACGCCAGCGCTTCCGTCTGTGCAAAGAAGTTCGACAGCAGCTTGCTGTGGTGATCGCTCAATGGGTTATGGCTAATCGCCGGTGCAATGAAATCACACGGAACCAGCTTGGTGCCCTGATGGATCAACTGGTAGAAGGCATGCTGGCCGTTCGTGCCCGGCTCACCCCAGATAATCGGCCCGGTCTGGTAATCCACTGGATTGCCGTTGCGATCGGCCGATTTCCCGTTGGACTCCATATTTCCCTGTTGGAAATAGGCGGCAAAACGGTGCATGTATTGGTCATACGGCAGGATCGCTTCAGTTTCAGCACCGAAGAAATTGTTGTACCAAATGCCGATCAGCGCCAACAGCACAGGCAGGTTTTTCTCCGCTGGCGTGGAAGCAAAGTGCTTGTCCATCGCGTGCGCGCCGCTGAGCAATTTTTCAAAGTTATCAAAGCCCAAAGAGAGAATGATCGACAGCCCAATCGCCGACCACAGAGAGTAGCGTCCGCCAACCCAGTCCCAGAATTCGAACATGTTGTCGGTATCGATACCAAATTCGCCGACGGCTTTCGCGTTGGTGGACAGCGCAGCAAAGTGCTTGGCAACGTGTTTATCGTCCTGCGCCGTTTTCAGGAACCAGCCGCGAGCGCTGTGCGCGTTGGTCATGGTTTCCTGCGTGGTGAAGGTTTTCGACGCGACGAGGAACAGCGTGGTTTCTGGGTTCAGCGGCTTCAACGTTTCCGCGATGTGTGTGCCGTCAACGTTAGAGACAAAGTGCATGTTGAGGTGATTTTTATAAGGCTTCAGCGCTTCCGTTACCATGAACGGGCCCAGATCGGAGCCACCGATACCGATGTTAACCACGTCGGTAATGGTTTTGCCGGTATAGCCTTTCCACTCACCGCCAATCACGCGTTCGCTGAAATCTTTCATCTTCGCCAGCACCGCGTTGACTTCCGGCATCACATCTTTGCCATCCACCAGAATCGGCGTGTTGCTGCGGTTACGTAGGGCAACGTGCAGAACGGCGCGGTCTTCCGTGCGGTTGATTTTCTCGCCGGCAAACATGGATTTAATCGCGGCAGACAGGTCGGTTTCGCGTGCCAGCGCGTGCAGTTTTTCCATCGTTTCTGCCGTGATGCGGTTTTTGGAGTAATCCACCAGCATCTGATCGTCGAACGTCGCGGAAAAATGCGCGAAACGATCGCTATCTTGTGCAAACAGCTCGCTGATTTGCACGTCTTTCATCGCGTCAAAATGGTGTTGTAATGCCTGCCAGGCGGCAGTTTGGCTTGGATTAATATTTTTCATAATGCGACTTTCTCTCTAAGCATGAGTTCAAAGTGACTGAATCGATTGTATCCCTTAAAATCCGGATTGAGATCCCTTTTCTTGCTAAAAGCGATTTATGCCCTGTAGTTCACTGACAGATTGTTCACTGACAGATTGTTTATTGACAGAAACGGCATAACCCGTTATTTCTAACACCGTACTTGCACACTCGGTGTGCAAGCCAGAAGAGGCGCGTCGCCCAGGTAAGATATCGGAGGAACCGTAATCCGTTGATGATATCCGAGGGGGAGCGACGCCGAGATGCGGTGAAAATACGGTTTTCACCCTGTCGACTACAGAGGCTGAATCCTCTGGGTTGTCACCGGATTTGTCCTGATGGACGTCCAGCAAGGTGGAGCGCTTCTGGGTGTATCGTAGTCATTTTCTACGCCTGCCCCCTACTTTTGCTCTCCCCCTGTGCCAAGGCTGATTAATGGAATGCTGTTTATTGAAAACAGCCTACCCCCTGACACGAGGTTTTTTGACATGTCTGCAATTGAAGTATCCGCAAACGCGAACTCTACCGTTATTGCCAAATTTGGCGGCACCAGCGTGGCGGACTTTGACGCCATGAATCGCAGTGCTGATGTGGTGTTATCCAACCCGAATGTGCGCGTTGTGGTGCTGTCAGCATCAGCGGGTATTACGAATTTACTGGTCGCGCTCGCGGAAGGCCAAACGCCGGAAACGCGCGCCGAGCATCTGGCGAAAATCCGCCAAATCCAATACGCCATCATCGACAAACTGACCGACCAAAGCGTTATTCGCGATGAGATTGATCGCATGCTGGACAGCATCACCACCCTGTCAGAAGCGACGGCGCTCGCGACGTCAAACGCCCTGACCGATGAACTGGTCAGCCACGGCGAATTGATGTCTACCCTGCTGTTTGTCGAGATTCTGCACCAGCGCGATGTCGTTGCAGAATGGTTCGATGTGCGCAAAATCATGCGTACCGACGATCACTTTGGCCGTGCTCAACCGGACTTCGAGGTTTTAGGTGAACTGACTCGCAGCCAGTTGCAGCCGCGTCTTGAGCAAGGTCTGGTGATCACTCAGGGCTTTATCGGCAGCGAAGCGAAAGGTCGCACGACCACGTTGGGCCGCGGCGGTAGCGATTATACGGCGGCGCTGCTGGGCGAAGCGCTCAACGTCAGCCGGATTGATATCTGGACCGATGTTCCCGGCATCTACACCACCGATCCGCGCGTGGTGCCGACCGCAAAACGCATCGACCAAATCATGTTTGAAGAAGCCGCCGAAATGGCGACATTTGGCGCGAAAGTCCTGCACCCGGCCACGCTGCTGCCTGCGGTGCGTAGCGATATTCCTGTTTTCGTCGGTTCCAGCAAAGATCCGGCTGCTGGCGGTACGCTAGTGTGTAATAAAACCGAAAACCCGCCGCTGTTCCGCGCGCTAGCGCTGCGTCGTAAACAAACGCTGCTTAAGCTGTATAGCCTGAACATGCTGCACGCACGCGGTTTTCTGGCCGAAGTGTTCAGCATTCTGGCGCGTCACAACATCTCCGTTGACCTGATCACCACGTCAGAAGTCAACGTCGCGCTGACGCTCGATACAACCGGCTCCACCTCAACGGGCGGCAGCCTGCTGTCCAGCGCCTTACTGACCGAGCTGTCATCGCTGTGTCGGGTAGAGGTTGAAGAGAATCTGTCGCTGGTCGCGCTGATCGGCAACAATCTGTCTCAGGCCTGTGGCGTCGGGAAAGAAGTATTTGGCGTACTGGAACCCTTCCGTATTCGCCTGATCTGCTACGGCGCCAGCAGCAACAACCTGTGCTTCCTGGTACCGGGTGATGACGCCGAGCGAGTCGTGCAAACGCTGCACCGCAGCCTATTCGAGTAAGCAACGTCTATCTTGTGGGGGAAACATCCCCCACAAGATTCTGTCATAACGTCAGCGGTGATTCTTCGCGTTCTTCGTCCCCATCCTTTTGCACAATCAAGACGTTATACGCTACCGCACAGAACAGTGAATTCAGTCGGTTCATGTCCCCAAGTAAGCTCAAATGGAGCGAGCTGGTTTCCAGACTCTGTACGTTGTGCTGATGTAAGCGATCGACATGCGCATGGGCATAACGGCGGTTCATAATGCGGAAACGGTGTTTGGCACGGCGCAGGCGTTTCGCGCTGGTGACATCCTCCGACAGAAAAACCGATAGCCCCAGACGCAAATTCGCCAGCAGCTGTTCGTGCAGATGGTTCAACTCTTCCAGTCCCTGTGCGGAAAACGCCATGCGTACGCCCGAGGAATGATTGGCAATGTCATCTGCCATGCGTTCGATAATATCTCCCGCCTGCTCCAGATTCAGCGCCACTTCGATCACCTCAGCCCAGCGCCGGGAATCTCGCTCATCCAAGCCGTCTTTCTGAATCTGCGCCAGATAGAGCTTAATCGCGGTGTAAAGGATATCGACATCATCATCGAGTCTGCGAATCTCACGCCGCTGCATATGGTCGCCCTGCAAGACTTCACGGTACAGACGCAGCATTTGCTCCAGCACATCGCCAATGCGCAGCGTTTCCCGCGCGGCGTTGGTCAGCGCCAGCGCTGGCGTATCCAGAGAACTGGTATCGAGATGGCGCGGTTTCATCTGGAGATCGACCTGCGGCGAGTCAGCAATCATCGCGCAGGACAGCCGCGCCACCACGCCGGTTAGCGGGATCAGCAGCAGACAGCGAATCAGGTTGTAGAACAAGTGGAAGTAGATGACCAGTTCTTCGGCGTTTAACGGAATACGCGTCAGCCAGCGCGAAAGCGGTTCAACCAGCGGCAGCACGACCAAACAGCCTATCAGCTTGAACAACATGCTGCCAAGCGCCACACGCCGGCCTGCCGCATTCTGCGTCGAGGTGCTCATCATCGTCAGTAAGCCGCTGCCCAGATTGGCACCAATGACCAAGCACATCGCCACTTCCAGCGAGATCACACCGCTTGCCGTCAAGGTTGCCGTTAGCAGCACCGCTGCCAGACTGGAATAGGTAATCACCGCGAACAGCGCGCCAGCCAGTGCATCCAGCATGACGTCGCCCGTCAACGAGGAAAACAGCACTTTCACGCCCGACGTTTGCGTGATCGGAGCCGCAGCCACGACAATCATTTCCAGCGCCAGCAAAATCAGCCCGAGCCCAATCGCCACGCGACCAACCTGACCCACCCGCGTCTGCTTACGGCTAAGGAAAAATATTACGCCCAGAAAAATCAGCAACGGAGAAAGCCAGGACAGATCGAACGTCAGAATACGCACCATCAGTGCTGTACCAACATCCGCCCCGAGAATAATCACCAGCGCAGGCGTTAATGCCACCAGCCCCTGTGAGACAAAAGAGGTCGTCAGCAACGCGGTAGCATTGCTGCTCTGCACCAGCGCGGTTACGCCAATACCGGCCATAAAAGCCAACGGTTTTTTCTCAACGCTATCGCTGAGAACCCGCCGTAACTGGGTGCCATAAACCCGCATGATACCGGTACGGACAATGTGAGTACCCCACACCAGTAACGCAATCGCAGAAAGGAGATTCAGCAGTGTTAACAAAAAATCCGCGCCTCCAGCTAAACGTGTGTTGATGAAATAGAATGTGTTGATGACGTAATGAACCATCATCTTACCAGATGTTGGCAGACCGTACTGCGAGGCAGCCCGCGTCAGAGCAAAATCACTCAGCAATCAATTACTGATAAAAATTACTTAGCTGACAATATTAAAAAAACAGAATCCAAATCAATAAGTAGACAGTTTCACCTCACACCTCTCTCAGTTAACGCTATGCTCTCCTCATCCCTATAACTCTTATGGGTTATAACGCTGCACAATCTTGCAGCCCTCGAGTAAGGAAAATGGATGAAGACGAAAACCTTATATGGACTGAACTGGCTTCCGCTAATCATTATTCTCGCCATCGCCACCTTTTTTTGGCACATGGAACCCCCAACTGACTTAAGCCCCGCAGCTTGGCACTCCGCCGTCCTCTTCGTCGCCACGATCGTGAGCATTGTCGCGAATGTTCTCCCGATTGGGGCTATCGGTATTATCAGTATCACGCTCTTTGCACTGACGTACGCTGCGGGAGATACAACGGCCAGCGGCGCGATACAAACCGCACTCAGCGACCTGAACAGCTCGTTGATCTGGCTGATTGTTGTTGCCTTCATGATCGCGCGCGGTTTTATCAAAACAGGTCTGGGCCGCCGTATCGCCTTGCAGATGATCCGCATGTTGGGAAAACGCACGCTGGGTCTGGCTTACGGGCTGGCCTTTGCCGATCTGGTACTTTCTCCCGCGATGCCGAGCAACACCGCCCGCTGCGGCGGGATTATTTATCCCATTGCCGATTCACTGTCGCGCAGCTTCGACTCCAAACCGGAAGATGCCTCGCGCAGTAAGATTGGCACCTTCCTGATTACCTGCATCGGGAACGTTAACGACGTGACGGCGGCGCTGTTTATGACCGCTTACACCGGCAACCTGCTGGCAGTGAAGCTCGCCGCAAACGCGGGCGTGACCATTACCTGGGGAAGCTGGTTTCTGGCGGCTCTCGTACCCTGTTTGATTTCTCTGGCGGTTGTTCCCCTGCTCGTCTACTGGCTGACCAAGCCGGAAATTCGCCATACGCCAGATGCGCCAAAACTGGCCGTCGCCGAACTGGCAAAAATGGGCAACATGAGCCGCGGTGAATGGCTGATGGCATTCACCGTCGTCCTGCTGCTGGTGCTGTGGATTTTTGGCGATAAATTAGGCGTGGATGCCACGACGGCCTCGTTCGTCGGGCTGTCTTTCCTGCTATTAACCGGCGTACTGAGCTGGGAAGACGTGAAGAGCGAGAAAGGGGCATGGGATACGCTGATCTGGTTCGCCGCTCTACTGATGATGGCGAATCAGTTGAAAAAGCTCGGCTTCACCAACTGGTTTGGCGATCTCATCGGCAGCAACATCGGCCACTTGATGCAGGGAACCAGCTGGGTATTGGTGTTGCTGCTGCTGAATGCGGCCTATTTCTACACACACTATTTCTTCGCCAGCGGCAACGCGCAGATCGCCGCACTTTTTGCCGTGTTCCTCAGTGTCGGTATCAACCTGAATATCCCGGCGGTGCCGATGGCGTTCATGCTGGCGTTTACCAGCAGCCTGTACTGTTCACTGACGCAATATACCCACGCTCGCGGCCCCCTCCTGTTCGGCGCGGGCTACGTGCCCACCGCCGTATGGTGGCGCACCGGTTTCGTCGTCAGTCTGGTGAATCAGGCGATCTTCATGAGCGCGGGTCTGCTGTGGTGGAAAGCGATTGGCCTGTATTGATCGTTAGCTAACATAACATGTGAAAAAGCCGGGTTTCCCCGGCTTTCGTTTCATTGCTGCAACACGCGCGATCAGAACGAATAAGAGATGCTACCGACCACGCTGCGCTCCGCACCGAAATAGCAGAACTCCAGCGAGTTACAGGCCGCTACGTAGCGTTTATCGGTCAGGTTGTTGACGTTAAGCTGTGCACTCAGCCCTTTCAGACCGACCTTCGAGAGATCGTATCCCACCGCCATATCCACCAGCGTATAAGAAGGCAGCGTGTGGGTGTTGGCGCGATCGGAGGTCACGCCGTTCACGTAACGCACGCCGGAGCCAATCGTCAGGCCGTCCAGCGGACCGCTTTTGACATCATAGCTAGCCCAGGCGCTAGCCTGATTACGCGGTGCGTAGACCGCACGTCTGCCTTGTTCATTCACATCATCACTCTTCTTATAGCGGATATCCGTATAGGTATAGGCCGCCTGCAAACGAAGGTTTTCGGTGATATGACTCACAGCCTCCAGCTCCACGCCTTCCGATTCGATTTCACCAATGGAACGATACGGATCGCTGGGCTGATTCTTCGTCGCGACATTTTTCTGATTAATACGGAATACTGACAGGCTATACTGGTTTTGCGATCCTTCCGGCTGATACTTCATGCCCGCTTCCCACTGTTTTCCTTTCATCGGTTCAAGGATGTTGCCACTCGCATCAGCAAAGCTGGTTGGCGTGAAGGCCGTGGAATAGCTCACATAAGGCGCAAAGCCATTATCAAACAGGTAGAGCAATGCGGCACGTGAGCTAAAATTATTCTCATCCAGCTCACCACGGTCACCGCTATTTTTATTGATAGTGGTGATTTTTACCTGATCGTGACGACCGCCCAACGTTAAACGCCAACGCTCCCAGCTCATTTGATCTTGTAGATAGATCCCCGTCTGTTGCAGCTTGTGTTTTTCCAGCGTGCCGGACATGGCCGTTGGACCGGAACCGTAAACGGGATTAAACGCGTCGAGCGCCGGGAAGGAACCCGAAGGCCAATCCACATCATTATGACGTTGTTGATAATCAATCCCCACCAGCAGACGGTGGTTCACCGCACCGGTATCCACGCTGCCATCGAGCTGATTATCTAACGTTAGCGCAGACAGCGACTCGCGGGAACCGGAGTAATAGCGGGTCAACGTATCAGCGGTCGGCTGCGTCCAGCCATAGGCGTACACCTGATCCAAATGCACTTTGGTACGCAGATAACGCACTTTTTGGCGCACTGCCCAGCCGCTATCAAAACCATGCTCAACGTTGTATCCCACCATGTTTTGCCTACGGTCGTATTTCTCATAGTTCTCTTCCCCTTCATAGAAGGTGTTCGAGATTTTCCGCCCGTTGTGCGCGACCACCGTACCTTCATACGGCAAACCCGAGTGACTGCCGCCTTCAGGATCGCGTTGCAGGTACGCCATCAACTCCAGACGGGTCTTGTCGGAAATTCGCCACAGCAGACTAGGTGCAATCGCATAGCGTTCTTCTTTCAGTGGCCCAAATTGGGTATCCGCCTCACGAACCATCCCGCCCAGACGGAACGCAAAACGTTCGTCATCATTCAGCGGACCGGTAACGTCAAACGCCGCACCGCGCTGCGCATTATTGCCTGCAAACAGTTTGATCTGTCCGCTGCGATCGAACGACGGCTGACGGGAATTCAGCGCCACAATCCCCCCCGGAGAAGAACGGCCATAGAGTACGGATGCGGGGCCTCTGACCACTTCAATGCTGTCGAGGAACCAGGGATCGATAACCAGCGAGCTATGGGAGTTGGTATCCCCCATCATCTTCAGCCCGTCGAGATAGACGTTATCGAGGCTGCCGTCGGAAAAGCCGCGCAGCACCATGTAGTCAAAGCGGTTGGACGCGCCGATTTGGTTGTTGTACACGCCCGGCGTATAGCCGACCGCCTGACGAACGCTGGTCGCACCCTGTTCCTGAATCTGGTCGCGCGTAATGATAGAAACGGCCTGAGGAGTCTCGATATCGGGCGTTTCCAGCTTAGTCGCGCCGCGTTGCGTTTGAGACGTCACGACTAACGTATCGCCCTGAGAAGAAGAGGATGGCGTATCCTGCGCCAGTGCCGGCACTGTTAATCCACTGGTGAAACAGCCAACCACCAGCGCCAGCCGCGTTTTTCTGAACATGGGAATCTCCACAGACCTTATTATTGTAAATAAGAATTATTACTGTTTTTAGTCTTGCGATAGCTATGCGCAGTGACAACTTGCGTATGCGTAATGACAAAACGGGAACTCAGCAAGAAAGCGTCAAGCGGACAGCCAAGTGGCAATATCTGGCATAAATAGGGCTCAGGAGAGTGATAAGAAAGGAAACGCTAGCTGACCATACGCGCATCGCTCGGTGCCATACCGTAACGCCGCCGGAAAGCCGTGGCAAAGTTGGTCGCGTGCTGGTAGCCCGACATCCAGGCCGCCTGCTGAACGCTGTATCCCTGCACCAGATAGCGCCGAGCCAGTTCCAGCCGACAGTCACGCAGATAGTCAAAGACCGAATGACCATACGCCTGACGAAACTTGGTACGCAGGCTACTGGTGCTCATCGCGGCCAGCTGCGCCAATTCATTGAGGGTGTACTCTTTTTCAGGCTGTTGCGCCAGAAGCCGCCGAACGTTCTCCAGCCGATCCTGTTCGCCGGGCGGAGGTAAGACGCGCCGCTCTCCCCCACGTTGCCCGAATGACAGACCTTGCCCTAGCAGCTGTAGCATCACGCCTTCCAGCATCAGCTGGCGCGATAATCCCGGCACGGTGTTTTCCAGCGCGTGCTGCAACCCAGATAATAAATAGCCGGGAACCTGCCATAGAAATGTCGGATTACCGCCTTGCTCCCACTCATTCAGCAGCGAGCCCAACAGCGGATCCAAAGCAAAAGTGGTGGGGAAAATACCCAGCGATACGGTGCGCAGATGACAGTCCGCGAGGTGGTTAGCGTTCATGATTAACGGGTCACCCAGCCGGGTGCTGAATGCCATACCTGAGCGCACAACAAATTCCTTGCCGTTCAGACGCAGCGCGACGCGACCTTCCAGCACCACCAGCGTATAAAACGGACAGCAATGCAAAGACGTCGATTCATAAGGCTGCAACACCTGCACGTTGGAATTCGTCAGGCAAATCCCAGAGGACAGCGTCATCTCTTCGACGTCACCCTGCACCACGATACGCTTTTCTTTCGCGCGCTCACGGCAGGACGACAGCTGCGGGAAGTGGTAATCAATCCCGTAACGTTCACCGATATCGAAGAAATCTTCAATGGAAAAGAGTCGTTTGAGCATGAGCGGGAAGATACCCTCATCCTGTTTAACGCCCAGAATCAGGCCTGCGGTTAGCGGAAATGCGTGGAATGAAGACAGAAAAATGCTTTCTGCTTAATTGGTGCTCACCTTACCATTACCATGAAATAGCATCAATAAGACTGATAACTATTCTCATTGAAATGGTGTTCGCGTAACACAGGATCATCAGCGGGGAAGATATTGCATGGACTCAATCACGAAACCAGTACAACTATGCAAAAAAGCGTATGTTTCGTGCGTAGTAAGCCAAGTATTTCTCTGTGCCGTCAGCACCACGCCCGACTCAGGGCGCTCAATCGCCGCCGCCCTGAGAACCCAGGCTTTTGGCGGAATTCTGCCGCTACGCGGTGCCTTCGGCGTTCGTGGTCGCTGTTCGGGCCGTCAGTGACGCGTTTACTCGCCCCAAAAACGGGGCTCGCCCTTCGGGCCAGCACAAGTGCTGTTCAAAAACGTCTCGACGTTTTTGTCCGACGCGGCACTGACTTTCGCCGCGTCCATGCGGCTCACTCGGCGGCCACGCCCACCTCAGCAGAATTTTAACGCCAGTTGAAAACCAACACTTGTTAGCCCATAGATATTATTTCTTTTACTGGCACCTTAGTCAGCATCATAGCCCAAATTCGGCGCCAGCCAGCGTTCAACCTCGCTCACATCCATCCCTTTACGCACCGCGTAATCCTCTACCTGATCGTGTTGGATTTGCGCGACGGCGAAGTATTTGCTGTCCGGGTGGCTGAAGTACCAGCCGGATACCGACGCGCCCGGCCACATAGCATAGGATTCGGTGAGCTTCATGCCAGTATGCTTTTCTACATCGAGCAACTGCCAGATTTGCACTTTCTCCGTGTGATCCGGGCACGCTGGATAGCCCGGCGCAGGACGGATGCCCTGATAGTTCTCGCGGATCAGCAGCTCATTACTGAGGTTCTCATTCGGCGCATAGCCCCAGTAGACCTTACGCACACGCTCATGCAGGTATTCTGCAAAGGCTTCCGCCAGACGGTCAGAGATCGCCTTCACCATGATCTTGTTGTAATCATCATGCTGAGCTTCCCACTGATCGGCCAACGTATCTTCTTCCAGCCCACCGGTCACCGCAAACGCCCCGAGATAATCCGGCTTACCGCTGGATTTCGGCGCCACAAAATCAGACAGGCAGTAGTTCGGGAAGTCGGTTTTCTCCGTCTGCTGGCGCAGATGGTGGCTCACTGACAACACCGTTTCACGCCGTTCATCGGTATAAATCACCACGTCATCGCCAACGCGGTTCGCCGGGAATAAGCCAACCACACCACGAGGGTTAAGTGCACCTCGTTCGGACAAATCGTCCAGCATCGCGTTGGCATCGGCAAACAGGCGTTTGGCCTCTTCACCCACCACCTCATCTTCCAGAATGCGGGGATATTTCCCAGCCAGCGACCAGGTCATAAAGAACGGCGTCCAGTCGATATAGTTGCGCAGCGTTTCAATACTGGCCGTCACTTCCTGAACGCCCAGTCGATGCGCAACGGGCGGCGTGTAGCTTTCCCAGTCTAGATCGGAGGCGTTAGCGCGAGCCGCTTCCAGCGTCACCGGTGGTGTTCTCGGCTTTTTACGCGCGTGCTGAATACGCACGGTTTCGTACTCTTTACGGGTACGAGCAACAAAGTCGTCATATTGCGCACTGGACAGCAGCGCCGAGACCACGCCGACAGAACGCGAAGCATTCTGCACGTAGACCGTCGGGCCGCTATAGTTCTGCTCAATCTTCACAGCGGTATGCGCTTTAGATGTCGTCGCACCACCAATCAGCAGCGGCAGCGTAAAGCCCTGACGCTCCATCTCTTTCGCCACGTTGACCATTTCATCCAGCGACGGCGTAATCAGCCCAGACAGCCCGATAATATCGACATTCTCTTCACGCGCGGTCTTCAGGATTTTATCCGTCGGCACCATCACGCCCAGATCGATAATCTCGTAGTTGTTACATTGCAGCACCACGCCGACAATATTCTTGCCGATATCGTGGACGTCGCCTTTTACCGTCGCCAGCAGAATTTTCCCAGCGGACGAGCCTTTGTCTTTACTGGCATCAATATAAGGTTCGAGGTAAGCCACCGCCTGCTTCATCACACGGGCAGATTTCACCACCTGCGGCAAAAACATTTTCCCCGCGCCGAACAGATCGCCAACCACGTTCATGCCGTCCATCAGCGGGCCTTCAATCACCTCGATCGGCCGCGTCGCCTGCTGGCGCGCTTCTTCGGTATCCAGCTCGATAAATTCGGTAATCCCTTTAACCAGCGAATATTCCAGACGCTTCCGCACGTCCCAGCCGCGCCACTCCGCCTGTGTTTTACTGCCTTCATCTTCCGTTTTGCTGCCGCGATATTTTTCTGCTAGATCGAGCATACGCTCGGTGGCATCGCTGCGACGGTTAAGGATCACATCTTCAACCGCATCACGCAGCTCAACAGGGAGATCGTCATAGATCGCCAACTGGCTGGCGTTCACGATCCCCATGTCCATACCATTACGGATCGCGTAATAGAGGAAAACGGCGTGGATCGCTTCACGCACCAGATCGTTGCCGCGGAATGAGAAGGAAACGTTAGATACGCCGCCGGAGATCATCGCATGCGGCAGCTGCGCCTTGATGTCCGCACAGGCTTCGATGAAATCCACCGCGTAGTTGTTGTGCTCATCGATCCCCGTTGCCACAGCAAAAATATTTGGATCGAAAATGATATCTTCCGGTGGGAAACCGACTTCTTCCGTCAGGATGCGGTACGCCCGACTACAAATTTCAATTTTACGTGCGCGGGTATCCGCCTGACCGACTTCATCAAACGCCATAACCACCACAGCCGCGCCGTAGCGCCGTACCAGTTTGGCGTGATGCACAAAGGCCTCAACGCCTTCTTTCATGGAAATCGAGTTAACAATTCCCTTGCCCTGAATACATTGAAGCCCCTTCTCAACCACCTCCCACCGAGAGGAGTCGATCATGATCGGCACACGGGCAATATCAGGTTCACCGGCAATCAGATTCAGGAAACGGACCATCGCCGCTTCCGCATCCAGCATGCCTTCATCCATATTGATGTCGATGATCTGCGCACCGCTTTCCACCTGCTGACGGGCGACATCCAGCGCTTCGTTATATTTTTCTTCTTTGATCAGACGCTTAAAGCGTGCGGAGCCGGTGACATTTGTCCGCTCCCCGACGTTAACAAACAGCGTGTTGGCATCGATATTCAGTGGTTCCAGACCAGACAGGCGGCAGGCCACCGGAATCTCCGGCAGCTTACGCGGCGGCACGCCTTCCACCACTTTTGCCATCGAGGCAATATGCGCCGGCGTCGATCCACAGCAACCGCCAACAATATTCAGAAAACCGGATCGCGCCCATTCTCCAATATGTTTCGCCATATCGGCCGGATCCAGATCGTATTCTCCGAAGGCGTTGGGCAGCCCTGCGTTCGGGTGTGCGCTCACATAGCATTCTGAAATACGTGACAGTTCAGCGACATACTGACGCAGTTCATCCGGCCCCAGCGCACAGTTCAGGCCGAAAGATAGCGGGCGGGAATGGCGTAAGGAGTTGTAAAACGCTTCTGTTGTCTGGCCGGATAGCGTACGCCCTGACGCATCCGTGATCGTGCCGGAAATCATCACCGGCAGTGTGATCCCTAATGCCTCAAACTCGCTTTCTACCGCAAAGCTCGCCGCTTTGGCATTCAACGTATCGAAGATGGTTTCGATCATGATCAGATCGACGCCGCCCGCGATCAATGCGCGTGTCGACTCGCGATACGCTTCCACCAGTTGATCAAAACTAACGTTACGAAACGCTGGATCGTTAACATCGGGAGAGATCGACGCGGTACGGTTAGTCGGGCCGAGCACACCAGCAACATAACGCGGCTTATCCGGCGTTAAGGCTGTCCATTTGTCCGCACTGGCACGCGCCAGCTGTGCAGCAACGGTATTAATTTCCGCTGACAACGCCTGCATATCATAGTCCGCCATCGCAATGGTGGTGGCGTTGAAGGTGTTGGTTTCGAGAATGTCGGCACCAGCTTCCAGATAGGCGTCGTGGATTTCACTAATCACCTGGGGCTTGGTCAGCACCAGCAGATCGTTATTCCCTTTCACATCGCTCGGCCAGTCAGCAAAGCGCTCACCGCGATAATCTGCTTCCTCCAGGCGATAACCCTGGATCATGGTTCCCATACCACCATCCAGCACCATAATGCGTTGCGCCAACTGACGCCGCAATTCGTCTACCCGATTACTCACGCGAACCCCATTCCCGGCCAATAAATACGATATGTTGTGTCTCTACCCAAAATAATTCGAGTTGCAGGAAGGCGGCAATCGCACGAATCCCCAGGAGCTTACATCAGTAAGTGACTGGGGTGAGTAAGAGAAGCCAACGCACATGCAGCTTGGAGTATGACGGGTATATCCTAGCATAAGTTATGAGCACGCTAACGCGGTGTAGCATGAGACTTTTTCAGGTCATTTGCCGATAAAAAGCGCAGAGAAAGAAGAGTTGCATTCTGCGGTAAAAAAACGAAAATCAATTCCATTACCATAAAAAGGAATCGACGCCATGACGCCACCAGAGCCAGCCAAACGCGGGAAAAAACCCAGAGCCAGCGTGGGCACCGCTGCACAGCCAACCGGGCAGGTTCAGTCGCTGACCCGTGGCCTGACGCTGCTTGAATATATCGCCAAAGCCAACGGCAGTGTGGCGCTAACCGATCTCGCTCAGCAGGCCGGTTTACCGAATTCCACGACCCACCGTCTGCTCACCACCATGCAGCAACAGGGTTTTGTGCGTCAGGTTGGCGACTTGGGGCTGTGGACGATTGCTTCACACGCGTTTATCGTCGGCAGCAGCTTTCTGCAAAGCCGCAACCTGCTGGCGATTGTGCATCCGATAGTACGCAAATTAATGGAAGACTCGGGAGAAACCGTCAATCTGGCCGTGCTCGATCAGACCGACAGCCAAGCGATCATCATCGATCAGGTACAGTGTACGGCGCTGATGCGTATGTCCGCACCGATCGGCGGTAAGTTGCCAATGCATGCTTCGGGTGCAGGGAAAGCGTTTCTGGCGCATTTACCCGATGCTCAGGTCACTCAACTGCTGCACAAGAAAGGGCTGCATGGCTACACGCCACACACCTTCAGCTCGCCACAAGCGTTGAAAGAAAACCTGTCGCTGATTCGCAAGCAGGGCTATTCGTTCGATGACGAAGAGCACGCGCTGGGACTGCGCTGCATCGCGGCCTGTATTCTGGATGAACATCATGAAGCGTTCGCCGCCATTTCCATCTCTGGCCCCGTGTCGCGCATAACGGACGACCGCGTCACAGAACTCGGCGCGCTGGTGATCAAGGCAGCGAAGCAAGTCATGCAGGAATACAGCGGGTTATAAGCCTTTTAGGCGCATGTTTATGCAGACTGTGGGAAGGTTTCGTGCGCAATAATACCGTTATTTTCATGCTACTTCGTAGCACGCGCCCGACACAGGGCGCTCAGTCGCCGCCGCCCTGTGTACCCAGGCTTTCGGCGGGAATTATGCCGCTACGCGGTGCCTTCGTCGGTATCAGGCTTAACGGACCGCTTGCGACATGTTCCCTACGTGGTGCAAGCTTTCGCCGCGTCCTGCGGCTCATCCTAAGCCTGCTATCTCCTCAGCATAATTTTTACGCCGGATGACGGCAAAGGCCTGAATCATTCTCAGTTGTGGTGTATAGCGGCTCAACACGCAGACTAAAACGCTTCCGACGACGGTAGGCGTAAACATCCTCAATGTGCCCGTCCCTGATGCGCTGCTGTAATGCTCGCCAGTAATCCGCGCAAAACAAATCGCCGTGCATTTCCTCAAACAGCGTGCGAATGTGGCGATCACTGCACAGGAAATGCGAAAACTCTTCGGGAAACACGTCATTCGGCGCGACGCTGTACCACGGCTCGGCGGCCAGTTCGTCCTCTGGGTAACGCGGCGGCGGGATTTTGCGGAAATTCACCTCCGTCATGTAGCAGATTTCATCGTAGTCATAAAATACGACTCGCCCATGACGTGTGACGCCGAAATTCTTGAATAGCATGTCGCCGGGGAAAATATTCGCCGCGGCCAGCTGTTTGATGGCATTACCGTATTCTTCAATCACATCGTGCAGCTGCTGTGCGCTTGCATGCTCCAGATAGAGGTTCAGTGGCGTCATCCGGCGCTCCATGTACAAGTGTCGGATCACCAATTGATCGCCCAGATCTTCGAGCTTTTCCGGTACCTCACGCCAAAGCTCATCCAGCAATTCTGGACTGATACGATGCTTATCGATGACGAAGTTTTCATATTCCTGCGTATCCGCCATGCGCCCCACGCGATCGTGCTCTTTCACCAGCTGATAGCACGCCATTACCCGCTCCGCACTCACTTCTTTCTGCGGCGCGAAACGATCTTTAATGACCTTAAATACGCGATCGAACGACGGTAGCGTAAACACCACCATCACCATACCTTTCACACCGGGCGCGATAATAAACTGCTCTTCTGATTCGGCAATGTAGTGCAGATATTCGCGGTAATACTCGGTTTTACTGTGCTTCTGGCAGCCAATCGCCAGATACAACTCCGCCGTCGTCTTCCCCGGTAAAATGTCACGCAGCCAGGCCACCAGCGCCGACGGCAACGGGGCATACACCATGAAGTAAGAGCGGGCGAAACCAAACACAATGCTGGCGTCCGCCTGACTGGTTAAGCAGGTATCAATAAATAGCGCCCCGCGTTCGTTGTGGTGAATTGGCAGCAGGAACGGAAAAACACCGTCAGGGAGCGACAATTTCCCTACCAGCCAGGCCGCTTTGTTACGATAAAACAGCTCATTAGCCAGCTGTAATGTCGCCTGCACAAGCTGCTCCGCTGAGAAGGTACGCTGCAAATACGCCGTGATATAACCAATATCACGCGGCAAATCTTCCCACGGTAAACGCAGCGGCACGTCGCTCAGCAGCTTTTCCAACATGTTCTGCCAGCCGTCAGTGGGCACAAACGTCTTGGCAATAGGCCTAGGAATTTCACGAAAGCGCTGTTCAGGTTGAGAGCTGAAAACAAACAGCTTATCAGGCGTCAGTTCCCGATGGTTGAACAGCCGACAGTAGACGGAATTAAAGAAACTCTCTGCAATCTCAAAACGTGGATAATCCGGCAATAAGCGGGTATAGATATGCTTCACACGTGCTAAAAAATCCGCATCATTGCAGCGGATACCGGTAATACAGCGCAGCTGTTCGACCACCAGACCAACATGGTGATCGTATAAGTGAATACGCTGTTTCATTGCCTGTTGTACGGCAGGCCAGTCAGCCTGTTCAAAGCGCTGCTGCGCACCCGCCGTCACTTCGAGAAAACGTCCATATTGCGCATCAAACCCTTGCAGGATCGTCTGCGCCACCAGCTTTTCAAGGTCACGCGTCATCATGATCTCCCGATGAAACCCGGCCAGCCGAACACTGACCGGGCTAGGATCAGAACTGCTGTTCTTCCGTCGATCCCGTCAGCGCCGTCACTGAAGACTCGCCTCCCTGAATGATGTTCGTCACCTTATCGAAGTAGCCTGTACCCACTTCCTGCTGATGCGATGAGAAGGTATAGCCGTCTTTAATCGCTTCAAATTCAGGCTGCTGCACTTTTTCTACGTAGTGCCGCATCCCTTCACCCTGCGCATAGGCATGCGCCAGATCAAACATGTTGAACCACATGCTGTGAATGCCGGCCAGCGTAATGAATTGGTACTTGTAGCCCATCGCCGACAGCTCATCCTGAAAACGTGCGATCGTGCTGTCATCCAGATTCTTCTTCCAGTTAAACGAAGGGGAACAGTTGTACGCCAGCAGCTTACCGGGGAACTTCGCGTGGATGGCCTCGGCAAAACGACGCGCCAGCGATAAATCCGGCGTTGAGGTTTCGCACCATACCAGATCGGCATACGGTGCGTAGGCCAGACCGCGGCTGATTGCCTGCTCGATCCCAGCACGCGTGCGATAGAAGCCTTCCACCGTACGTTCTCCGGTGATGAAATCACGGTCATACTCATCACAGTCGGAAGTCAGCAAATCCGCGGCATCCGCATCGGTGCGCGCAACCAGTAAGGTCGGCACGCCCAAGACATCCGCCGCCAGACGCGCCGCAACCAGTTTCTGAATGGCTTCCTGAGTCGGCACCAGCACTTTGCCCCCCATATGCCCGCATTTCTTCGCCGATGCCAGTTGATCCTCAAAGTGAACCGCCGCGGCACCCGCTTCGATCATCGATTTCATCAGCTCAAACGCATTCAGCACACCGCCGAACCCTGCCTCCGCATCCGCAACAATCGGCAGAAAGTATTCAGTATGACGCTTATCACCCGGCTCAATGCGGTTCGACCACTGAATCTGATCGGCGCGCCGAAAAGTGTTATTGATGCGCTCAATCACCGCAGGTACGGAATTCGCTGGGTAGAGCGACTGGTCGGGATACATGCTGGACGCCAGATTAGCATCCGCCGCCACTTGCCAGCCGGAAAGATAAATCGCTTCGATGCCCGCTTTCGCCTGCTGTAAAGCCTGTCCTCCCGTCAGCGCGCCCAGGCAATTCACATAGCCTTTGCGAGAATCGCCATGCAGTAGGTTCCATAGTTTTGCTGCGCCGAGCTGCGCGAGCGTGCATTCCGGGTTCACCGATCCCCGTAGATTAATCACATCTTCTGCGCTGTAGGGGCGCGTAATACCTTCCCAGCGGGCGGTTTTCCACTCTTTTTCGATATGCTGGACTTGTTGGGTACGAGAGGTCGTCATAGCAGAGGTTCCTTTTTATTATCAGTCAGGATTAATCAAGCAATGCGTAGCCGGGTAGCGTCAGGAAGTCGATCAGCTCATCTTGCGTGGTAATTTGCTCCATTAGCCGAGCGGCTTCATCAAAGCGCCCTCCGCTAAAACGGGCATCACCGAGCTCCTCCTGAATCACAAACATCTCTTCGGCCAGCATCTGGCGGAACAGCGCTTTGGTGATCACTCGACTATCGCTCAATGTCTTGCCGTGGCGAATCCACTGCCAGATTGAGGTACGGGAAATTTCTGCCGTTGCCGCATCTTCCATCAGCCCATAAATCGGGACGCAGCCATTGCCGGATATCCATGCTTCGATGTACTGCACCGCCACACGGATATTCGCGCGCATCCCCACTTCCGTGCGCTCTCCTGGGCAAGGCTCCAGCAGCGCTTCTGCGCGGATGGGCGCATCGTGTTCACGACTGATATCGAGCTGATTTTTACGCTCGCCTAACGCCCTATCGAACACCTCCATCACGGCATCTGCCAGCCCCGGGTGGGCCACCCAAGTGCCGTCATGACCATTGTGAGCTTCCAGCTCTTTGTCTTTACGTACCTTATCCAACACCCAGTTATTGCGTTCCGCATCCTTACTTGGGATGAACGCCGCCATCCCGCCCATGGCGAACGCGCCACGGCGATGACAGGTTTTGATCAACAGCCGTGAGTAAGCGCTAAGGAAGGGTTTTTCCATCGTCACCGACTGGCGATCGGGCAGAACGCGATCGCTGTGGTTCTTTAATGTTTTGATATAGCTGAAGATATAATCCCAGCGGCCGCAGTTCAGCCCAACGATGTGGTCACGTAAGTGATAGAGAATTTCGTCCATCTGGAAAACGGCAGGCAGCGTTTCAATCAACACTGTCGCTTTGATCGTCCCGCGCGGCAGATCAAAGCAATCTTCCGTGTAGCAGAAGACATCATTCCACCAAGCCGCTTCCTGCCATGATTGGGTCTTAGGCAGATAGAAATAAGGGCCGCTACCTTTCTTCAGCAATTCCTGATAGTTGTGGAAAAAATACAGCGCGAAGTCGAACAGGCTGCCGGGAATCGCTTCCCCCTGCCAGGACACGTGTTTTTCAGGCAAATGCAAACCGCGTACCCGGCAAATCAATACGGCAGGATTGGGCTTCAACTGGTAGATTTTTCCTGTTTCATTGATATAGGAAATCGTACCGCGTACGGCATCACGCAAGTTGATTTGCCCGTCGATCACCTTTTCCCAACTCGGTGACAACGAATCCTCAAAGTCCGCCATAAAAACTTTCACGTTGGCATTCAATGCGTTGATCACCATCTTGCGTTCGACCGGACCGGTAATCTCAACACGACGATCCTGAAGGTCATCGGGAATACCGCGTATTGTCCATGCCTCATCACGAATGGAAGCCGTTTCTGAAATAAAATCAGGCAACTTACCCTGATCGATATTACGCTGTTGTACCTGCCGTTCGGCGAGTAATTGATTACGGGCTGGCGTGAAATGCGCGACCAGCTCCGTTAAGAAATCAATCGCTTCTTCCGTAAGAATTTGCTTCTCACCTTCGCCAAAACGCTGACTAAACGCCAATTCTCTGTTTATCGTCTGCTGCATCATTCGTGGTTCCTTTTCAGATTCCGCTTCATTTATCAACAACCGCCAAATCGGCAAAACCAGTATGTACATTTCTTAGCCGACAGGATTAAGCGTAATACAACAAAAAACAAAATCAAAAACAAAAACAATTTCCATTTTAATTAAAAACAGAAAGTAACAGCATGATAAAAATGAAAATTAAAATCCAAAAGGAAGAGAAATGACTTTCACTAACCAACAGAAATGAAAGGGTTCAGCACAAAAAAGAAAGGCACCCTTGAAGGTGCCTTAGAGAAAAGAAGGGGAACGGGTTAGTCCAACGTAGGGTTCATCCGACGTAAATCGTAAGGCGTAATCTGGTAAACATAGTAATTCAGCCAGTTAACAAAAAGCAGATGACCGTGGCTACGCCAGCTCGCTTTCGGTGCCAGTTCAGGGTTGTCATCGGAGAAATAATTCACCGGAACGGCCGGATCCAATCCAGCGTCACAGTCACGGAAAAACTCGCCCGCGAGCGTCAAGACATCATACTCTGGGTGCCCGGTAACAAACGCCAGACGCTTATCTTTGCTGGCAAACAGATAGGCTCCGGCCTGCTCCGACTCAACCAAAATCTCTAAATCCGTATGCTGACGAATTACATCAGCGGGGAAATCTGCATAGCGTGAATGTGGTGCCAGGAATGTTTCATCAAAGCCGCGGGTCAACAAGGCATGAGGTTGCAACGTTTGATGTAGGTAAACGCCGGATAGCTTTTCCTTGCGGGTCATTTTGGGGATGCCGTAAAGGATATTGAGAGCAGCCTGCACAGCCCAACACACGAATAGTGTGGAGGTCACATGCTCTTTTGCCCATTCGATGACACGTGCGATCTGTGGCCAATAAACAACATCGCAGAAATCAACCAATCCCAGCGGTGCGCCAGTCACAATCAGGCCATCAAAATTTTCGTCCTGAATATCGTCGAAATTACAGTAAAAGTTATTCAAATGCTCGGTTGGCGTATTCTTCGACTCGCGACTATCGATACGTAGCAGTTGGATATCGATCTGTAAGGGGGAGTTGGATAACAGGCGCAGAAACTGGTTTTCAGTCTCGATCTTTTTAGGCATCAGGTTCAGAACCAGCACTTTGAGGGGGCGAATTTCCTGCGTTTTAGCACGCGAGGACGTCATCACAAAGACGTTCTCATTCCGCAGAAAATTGACAGCTGGTAACTCATCAGGAACCCGAATTGGCATAACCTTATATCCTCAAAGCATACGTTTAAACGTTTAGACATCCAGATGCCCGAAGATAGCGAGTTTTTGTACTAATGTCGAGTGCTCAGCGCATAAGGTGAAAATGTTTCACTGTGCCCAGAGAACGCGCTACATGCTTTATCTTTTTTTCCTTGCCAGCTCAATCACTTCCGCATCAACCAACACCCGGGAGTGTTCTATTATAATCAGCCGTGCTCTCGGTGAAGCCGCAACAGTGATTTCCAGAAGAATACGTTCTTCAACCTGTGATAGCCCCCTTCGTTCATTTCAAGCGCATGCATAACCAGCACATCCTGGCCGAATGTAAACCAGCCACGTTTGATAAATTTGTGGGCTAAATCCTGAAGAACCTTCTCTGCACGAAAAAAGTCAGCAACCAATAAGCGTGAATTACTAAAAACCTGGCTAGAGTCACTTACTTCCTGATGCGTCTCAGGATTACGCACAACCATTTTATTCTTACGGATCTGGATATATAAGATCGTCATTTATTTCCCTATATTTATTATTCCGTATGGGTTTCGACGTACAAACGGTGAAATCTACCAAAATTCCCCATAGCAAAAAGCCCCTGTCTTTCAACAGAGGCTTTCCACTTATTTGATGCCTGGCAGTTCCCTACTCTCACATGGGGAGACCCCACACTACCATCGGCGCTACGGCGTTTCACTTCTGAGTTCGGCATGGGGTCAGGTGGGACCACCGCGCTATCGCCGCCAGGCAAATTCTGTTTCATTCCAACCGTTATACCTCACTTTTCAGTGTGCACAACCATCAGAACCAATCTTTGAACAAGCTGATTATCAAAATCTCTTTGAGTCGTCTCAAAACACCTTCGGTGTTGTAAGGTTAAGCCTCTCGGGCCATTAGTACTGGTTAGCTCAACGTATCGCTACGCTTACACACCCAGCCTATCTACGTCGTCGTCTTCAACGGCCTTCAGGGGCATCTAGTGCCCAGGAAGACTCATCTCGAGGCAAGTTTCCCGCTTAGATGCTTTCAGCGGTTATCTCTTCCGCACTTAGCTACCGGGCAATGCAATTGGCATCACAACCCGAACACCAGTGGTGCGTTCACTCCATTCCTCTCGTACTAGGAGCAACCCCTCTCAATCTTCCAACGCCCACGGCAGATAGGGACCGAACTGTCTCACGACGTTCTAAACCCAGCTCGCGTACCACTTTAAATGGCGAACAGCCATACCCTTGGGACCTACTTCAGCCCCAGGATGTGATGAGCCGACATCGAGGTGCCAAACACCGCCGTCGATATGAACTCTTGGGCGGTATCAGCCTGTTATCCCCGGAGTACCTTTTATCCGTTGAGCGATGGCCTTCCATTCAGAACCACCGGATCACTAAGACCTGCTTTCGCACCTGCTCGAGCTGTCACTCTCGCAGTCAAGCTAGCTTATGCCTTTGCACTAACCTCCTGATGTCCGACCAGGATTAGCTAACCTTCGTGCTCCTCCGTTACGCTTTGGGAGGAGACCGCCCCAGTCAAACTACCCACCAGACACTGTCCGCAACCCGGATTACGGTATACGTTAGAACATCAAACATTAAAGGGTGGTATTTCAAGGTTGGCTCCACGCAGACTGGCGTCCACGCTTCAAAGCCTCCCACCTATCCTACACATCAAGGCTCAAGGTTCAGTGTCAAGCTATAGTAAAGGTTCACGGGGTCTTTCCGTCTTGCCGCGGGTACACTGCATCTTCACAGCGAGTTCAATTTCACTGAGTCTCGGGTGGAGACAGCCTTAGCCATCATTACGCCATTCGTGCAGGTCGGAACTTACCCGACAAGGAATTTCGCTACCTTAGGACCGTTATAGTTACGGCCGCCGTTTACCGGGGCTTCGATCAAGAGCTTCGCCTTGCGGCTGACCCCATCAATTAACCTTCCGGCACCGGGCAGGCGTCACACCGTATACGTCCACTTTCGTGTTTGCACAGTGCTGTGTTTTTATTAAACAGTTGCAGCCAGCTGGTATCTTCGACTGATTTCAGCTCCGTGAGCAAGTCACTTCACTTACCATCAGCGTGCCTTCTCCCGAAGTTACGGCACCATTTTGCCTAGTTCCTTCACCCGAGTTCTCTCAAGCGCCTGAGTATTCTCTACCTGACCACCTGTGTCGGTTTGGGGTACGATTTAATGTTACCTGCTTAGAGGCTTTTCCTAAGCGTAGCATCGGTTACTTCATCACCGTAGTGACTCGTCATCACGCCTCAGTGTTAATGATGACCCGGATTTACCAAAGTCATCCACCTTCACGCTTAAACCGGGACAACCGTCGCCCGGATAACCTAGCTTTCTCCGTCCCCCCTTCGCAGTAACACCAAGTACAGGAATATTAACCTGTTTCCCATCGACTACGCTTTTCAGCCTCGCCTTAGGGGTCGACTCACCCTGCCCCGATTAACGTTGGACAGGAACCCTTGGTCTTCCGGCGTGCGGGTTTTTCACCCGCATTATCGTTACTTATGTCAGCATTCGCACTTCTGATACCTCCAGCAGCCCTCACAGGCCACCTTCGACGGCTTACAGAACGCTCCCCTACCCAACAACACCTAAGTGTCGCTGCCGCAGCTTCGGTGCATGGTTTAGCCCCGTTACATCTTCCGCGCAGGCCGACTCGACCAGTGAGCTATTACGCTTTCTTTAAATGATGGCTGCTTCTAAGCCAACATCCAGCTGTCTGTGCCTTCCCACATCGTTTCCCACTTAACCATGACTTTGGGACCTTAGCTGGCGGTCTGGGTTGTTTCCCTCTTCACGACGAACGTTAGCACCCGCCGTGTGTCTCCCGTGATAACATTCTTCGGTATTCGTAGTTTGCATCGGGTTGGTAAGTCGGGATGACCCCCTAGCCGAAACAGTGCTCTACCCCCGAAGATGAATTCACGAGGCGCTACCTAAATAGCTTTCGGGGAGAACCAGCTATCTCCCGGTTTGATTGGCCTTTCACCCCCAGCCACAAGTCATCCGCTAATTTTTCAACATTAGTCGGTTCGGTCCTCCAGTTAGTGTTACCCAACCTTCAACCTGCCCATGGCTAGATCACCGGGTTTCGGGTCTATACCCTGCAACTTAACGCCCAGTTAAGACTCGGTTTCCCTACGGCTCCCCTATACGGTTAACCTTGCTACAGAATATAAGTCGCTGACCCATTATACAAAAGGTACGCAGTCACCCTGATTAATCAAGGCTCCCACTGCTTGTACGTACACGGTTTCAGGTTCTATTTCACTCCCCTCGCCGGGGTTCTTTTCGCCTTTCCCTCACGGTACTGGTTCACTATCGGTCAGTCAGGAGTATTTAGCCTTGGAGGATGAATTTCCCCCCATATTCAGACAGGATGTCACGTGTCCCGCCCTACTCATCGAACTCACAATCTGTGCATTTTTGTGTACGGGACTATCACCCTTTACTGTGCGACTTTCCAGACGCTTCCACTAACACACAAACTGATTCAGGTTCTGGGCTCCTCCCCATTCGCTCGCCGCTACTAGGGGAATCTCGGTTGATTTCTTTTCCTCGGGGTACTGAGATGTTTCAGTTCCCCCGGTCGCCTCATTACGCTATGTATTCACGTAATGATAGTGTGTCGAAACACACTGGGTTTCCCCATTCGGGTATCGTCGGGTATAACGCTTCATATCAGCTTACCGACGCTTATCGCAGATTAGCACGCCCTTCATCGCCTCTGACTGCCTAGGCATCCACCGTGTACGCTTAGTCGCTTAACCTCACAACCCGAAGGTGTCTTTGATTAATCAAAGTCACTGTCGTGCTGCGATTATTTGAGAGACTCATTGACACACTGACACGCCATTCATACCCGTAGGCATCAATGCATGTTCAGCTGTCATGTTTCAATTTTCAGCTTGTTCCAGATTGTTAAAGAGCAAAACGTCGCAGTGCACCCAAACAGGTACACTCTGAAGTTTTCTATATAGCGAGTATTGATGGTGGAGCTATGCGGGATCGAACCGCAGACCTCCTGCGTGCAAGGCAGGCGCTCTCCCAGCTGAGCTATAACCCCATCGTTGCTTACAGATACCTTAGATACCACTCATGGGAGAGTTGGTAGGCCTGAGTGGACTTGAACCACCGACCTCACCCTTATCAGGGGTGCGCTCTAACCACCTGAGCTACAAGCCTATTAAGGTATTTCTGCTCGTTTTTCATCAGACAATCTGTGTGAGCACTTCACTTAACACACATCTTTTTGGTAAGGAGGTGATCCAACCGCAGGTTCCCCTACGGTTACCTTGTTACGACTTCACCCCAGTCATGAATCACAAAGTGGTAAGCGCCCTCCCGAAGGTTAAGCTACCTACTTCTTTTGCAACCCACTCCCATGGTGTGACGGGCGGTGTGTACAAGGGCCGGGAACGTATTCACCGTAGCATTCTGATCTACGATTACTAGCGATTCCGACTTCATGGAGTCGAGTTGCAGACTCCAATCCGGACTACGACGTACTTTATGAGGTCCGCTTACTCTCGCGAGGTCGCTTCTCTTTGTATACGCCATTGTAGCACGTGTGTAGCCCTACTCGTAAGAGTATGATGACTTGACGTCATCCCCACCTTCCTCCGGTTTATCACCGGCAGTCTCCTTTGAGTTCCCGACCGAATCGCTGGCAACAAAGGATAAGGGTTGCGCTCGTTGCGGGACTTAACCCAACATTTCACAACACGAGCTGACGACAGCCATGCAGCACCTGTCTCAGAGTTCCCGAAGGCACTAAGCTATCTCTAGCAAATTCTCTGGATGTCAAGAGTAGGTAAGGTTCTTCGCGTTGCATCGAATTAAACCACATGCTCCACCGCTTGTGCGGGCCCCGTCAATTCATTTGAGTTTTAACCTTGCGGCCGTACTCCACAGGCGGTCGACTTAACGCGTTAGCTCCGGAAGCCACGCCTCAAGGGCACAACCCAAGTCGACATCGTTTACAGCGTGGACTACCAGGGTATCTAATCCTGTTTGCTCCCCACGCTTTCGCACCTGAGCGTCAGTCTTTGTCCAAGTAGCCGCCTTCGCCACCGGTATTCCTCCAGATCTCTACGCATTTCACCGCTACACCTGGAATTCTACCCCCTCTACAAGACTCTAGCCTGTCAGTTTTGAATGCAGTTCCAGGTTAAGCCCGGGGATTTCACATCCAACTTAACAGACCGCCTGCGTGCGCTTTACGCCCAGTCATTCCGATTAACGCTTGCACCCTCCGTATTACCGCGGCTGCTGGCACGGAGTTAGCCGGTGCTTCTTCTGCGGGTAACGTCAATCGATAAGGTTATTAACCTTACCGCCTTCCTCCCCGCTGAAAGTGCTTTACAACCCGAAGGCCTTCTTCACACACGCGGCATGGCTGCATCAGGCTTGCGCCCATTGTGCAATATTCCCCACTGCTGCCTCCCGTAGGAGTCTGGACCGTGTCTCAGTTCCAGTGTGGCTGGTCATCCTCTCAGACCAGCTAGGGATCGTCGCCTAGGTGAGCCATTACCTCACCTACTAGCTAATCCCATCTGGGCACATCTGATGGCGAGAGGCCGAAGGTCCCTCTCTTTGCTCTTGCGAGGTTATGCGGTATTAGCTACCGTTTCCAGTAGTTATCCCCCTCCATCAGGCAGTTTCCCAGACATTACTCACCCGTCCGCCGCTCGTCACCCAGAGAGCAAGCTCTCCTGTGCTACCGCTCGACTTGCATGTGTTAGGCCTGCCGCCAGCGTTCAATCTGAGCCATGATCAAACTCTTCAATTTAAGATTTGTTTGATTTGCTTCTACTCGAGAAGCGATGCTCAAAGAATTAGTAACTGTTTATTCGTAATGAATTTCACTGTTGTTCACTCTTCAAGACTTTTTATATCGTTAAGATACGGTCTTGTGAGTGCCCACACAGATTGTCTGATTAAATTGTTAAAGAGCAGTGCGTTGTGGCCTTAACCACTTCGCGAGGTGGCGTATATTACGCTTCCCACCTTCGGAGTCAACGCTTATTTTAAAGCATTTTCTCTTTCTTTATCCACCCGGTTGTGTGTTCGCAGCGCCGTGTCGATGGAGGCGCATTATAGGGATCCGTTTTCGTTACACAACAACTTTCTTGATCTTTTTTTCTGTTCGCGTGTTTTTCGACCCTTTCGATGAGATCTTGCTCGATCCACACCACTTTTCAGTTGCCGACATCCCATATCTGTCGATATTTTGTTTAATAACGAATCATCAGTATGTGGCAAATAACTACGAGGTTGTCGATGAGTACAAAAACATTCCGTCGTTATAACGGCATTTCTCCCGTTTTAGGCGAAAGAGTCATGGTCGATCATTCCAGCGTGGTGATTGGTAAGGTAACACTAGGCGATGATGTCGGCATCTGGCCTCTTGTCGCCATACGCGGTGATGTTAACTACATTACTATTGGTGCAAGGAGTAATGTTCAGGACGGATCTGTACTTCACATCACCCACTGCTCAGAGAAAAAACCAGAAGGTAATCCACTTATTATTGGTGAAGACGTCACGGTAGGCCATAAAGCGATGCTGCACGGTTGCCAAATAGGAAATCGGGTTTTGGTCGGAATGGGATCAATACTTCTGGATGGAGCGGTTGTTGAAGATGACGTCATGATTGGCGCTGGTAGCTTGGTCCCCCCAGGAAAACGGCTAGAGAAGGGGCATCTATACCTCGGCAGCCCAGTCAAAAAAATTCGACCACTAACACAAGAAGAAATAGAGGGGTTGATTTACTCGGCAAACAACTATGTTCGTTGGAAAGATGAATACCTTGCTCAGGACAACGAGTAACAACCTTCATCATCCCACTCTTCAGCAACGATCATTTTTTCCAGTTCATCTTCAAGATCCCATCGATATTCCCTGAACAGTGCCAGCCACCGTTCAGGGCTATCACCGCCATAACGTTGCTGGAGCAGCTCCGCGCTCACTAAACATTCCTGCTGAAAGCCATTCACTAAAACGGGAAAGCGGATCGCCATGACCTTATCATCCCAGCTTTCACGATCGGGGAACTGGATCGCCTGATTCATTTAGCAAGATCCAGCTTTAGTAAAGCAATCACTGGCTCCACGTCCGGCATAACACCATGCCAAAGTTTAAACGCATGTGCCGCTTGCCCCACCAGCATTCCCAAACCATCTGCATAATGGAGAGCGCCATGCTGTACGCACCATGACAAAAAGGGGGTTAGTTGTGGCAGGTAAAACATGTCATAACAGCACGTTTCCGGCGAAATGAGTTCTGGCGGTAAGTTAGGAACGCTGTCGTACATACCAGAAGATGTGGCGTTGATGATCAGATCGAACGACTGCCCCTGTAAATCATCGAAAGCAACAGCGTGAATATCACCAATATCACGGAAGATCTTAGCTAAGGCATCGGCCTTGGAAAAGGTCCTATTCGCCAGCACCACTGTACAACCATAGGCCAGCAGGGGTTGGATAACACCCCGCGCCGCACCACCTGCACCAACTAGCAAAACACGATCCAACGGCTTCACCAGCGCCAATCGTTGTAGATCGCTGAGCAAACCGATGCCATCGGTATTATCACCAAACAGGCGACCATCGCTCAATCTCTTCAATGTATTGACTGCCCCCGCAAGCGCAGCACATTCGCTACACTCATCGGCTTCGGCAAAGGCCCGCTCTTTAAAGGGCGCTGTTACATTCGCCCCACCAGCACCATCACGAAAATACTGGCGCAGCATCTGCTCAAAATTATCCAGAGGCGCTAACACGCGCTGGTACGTCAACGTTATCCCCGTCTGTGCAGCAAATAGCTCATGTATACGAGGTGATTTACTATGCGCAATCGGATTGCCAAAAACCGCAAAAGACGTTACTTCAGACACGTTCCTCTCCAACTTGTCGTTATCCCTGACGAATAAGCTCGCCTGTTAATACATCCCTGATTTCTGATGGGTTCATTCTTCCGCCGACATCCCCAACTAGCACAGGAAAATCATCACCAAACTGTAGAGAAACTTCCTGAACCGTGCGGCAAGGCGGTTGGCCACTTAAATTGGCGCTGGTCGACACCAACGGTTTACCGTAACGCTGGCACAGTTCCTTGACTAATGAGTGGTCGCTAACGCGCACCGCAAGTGAAGAAAATTGCCCCGTTAACCACTGCGAAGTCGTGCGTTTTGCTGGCAATACCCAAGTAACCGGACCTGGCCATGTGGAAAACATCACAGCCTTCTGCTCAGCGGATAACGCACTGTCATCAATATAAGGAGCCAATTGGCTAAAATCTGCCGCAATCAGGATCAAGCCTTTTTGCCAAGGACGTTGTTTTAACGCCAGCAGGCGATTAACCGCCACTTCACTATCAGGATCGCACCCCAACCCAAATACCGCTTCAGTCGGGTACGCAATAACCTGCTCGTTGTGTAACTCCCGCAAAACGGGAATCATTAGTTCATCAGACACATCACTCATTCTTATCAACTTCTGCCGCTATCGGTTTTCCACATAATTTACTGGCACAAAATAGCTTGATGCCTTGTGCCGTTTTTTTCTCAAACAATAAAGCGTAATGGCAAGAAGGGCATTCACCCGCTATCGGCTTATGGTTTAACGTAAACTGGCAATCGGGATAGCGATCGCAAGAATGAAATACCTTGCCGTAGCGAGATTTGCGCTGCAACAGCGTTCCTTCATTACACTGTGGACATCGAATCGCCGTATCATCAGGGCGATCGATAGTCTCGGTATGATAGCATTCAGGGTAATTGCCACAGCCGATGAACATCCCATAACGGCCTTGCCGTAAAACCAAGGTCGACTGACAAAGCGGACATTGCTGCCCATCTAACACTTTGACGATATGTCCATCAGCTTGTGCTTTCAGCGGGCGAATGAACTCACATTCTGGATACGCAGAACAGCCAAGAAATGGGCCGTGCCGACCAGAACGTATAACCAGCACTGACCCACAGTCTGGACACATTTCCTGTTTTTTTTCAGCAAACAGCGCAGGCTTAGCCATTCGAACTGTTATTCCTCTGGCTATTGCACATAACCGTCATTGACCTCAAAGAGTAATTCTTCCATTTGCTGATAAGCATTCTCACAACCAGGTACATTGAAAAGCACCATGAGAATGACCCACTTCAGATCTTCCAGATCAAACTCCTGCGTTTCCAACGCCATGACGCGTTCAATAATCATTTCCCGCGTTTCAAGGTTCAGAACCTGAATTTGCTCAAGGAACAATAAAAAGCCACGACATTCCGCATCAAGACGCAGCGCCTCATCCTGCGTATAGATCCGCATAGCCAGCGGATCGTTCGCCAAATGAAGCGGCGCAGTCTGCCCTTCCTGAATATCGGCCAATTTTTCCAGCCAACTCAACGCGCTATAGATATCGTTACGATGGAATCCAGCGCGGGTGAGGTCATCAGTTAACGTATCCTGATCGACACGCATTTCAGTTTCATTGTGGATGTAGCTCTCAAACAAGTACATGAGTACGTCGAACATGGCCTGCCCTCCTTAATCGGACATAGCCGCCGGGTACTGCTGCGATCCACCCTGCTAACTCCAGCTCTAATAGCTTAGTGACTATCTCTGGCACAGGTTGGCCGGCACGTTCAGCGACAACGTCAACAGGTGTAACCTCATCTCCTACGTTAGCCAACACGTCGGCAAATGGCAATTCGCCATCCTCTTCTTCGTTAGAAATAGTTTGCCCGCTTTCCATCGGCAGCCACTGTAACTCACTCACCAACTGCTCAAGAACATCTTTCGGATGTGTAACCAAGCTGGCTCCTTGCTGGATCAACCAGTGTGTTCCCTCAGTCATCGGGTTACCAATCGGCCCCGGCAGAGCAAAAACTTCCCGTCCTTGCTCCAAAGCATAACGCGCAGTGACTAACGACCCACTGCGGATAGACGCCTCAATGACCAGAACACCCAGCCCTAGCCCGCTGATAATACGATTTCTTCTGGGAAAGTTGGTTGGGAAAGGCGGCATCGCGAGGGGAAATTCGGAAACCAGCGCGCCACCACCGCCACAGATACGTTCGGCAAGCTTAGCGTGCCGCTTGGGATAAACATTCTCCAGCCCGCTTCCCAGCACCGCAATGGTTTTGCCTCCCGCATCCAACGCAGCACGATGAGCAATACCATCAATGCCAATCGCTAGCCCGCTTGTCACAGTGAGTTCATTCGCAGCAAGCTCCTGGGCGAAAAAGCATCCCCACCGCTCGCCGTAAGCACTGCTCCCCCGGCTACCAATAATCGATATTTGTGGCGATGCCAGCAATTCAGGAGAACCAGATACAAAAAGCAACAGCGGAAAATCACGAATATTGCTCAACAGAAAGGGATAAAGGGCATCTTCGCACGTCACGATATGATTATTGGGATGAGACAACCAGGTGAGAGTTTCTTCTAGGATCTTACGATCATAGGAACAGAATTGGGCAATTTGAGCATCGGACAGACCTAACGCACCCAAGCTCTCGTTATCGAACGTATTTAAATCAATAAGCTTTCTGACAACCGCCCAGGCACGTCTGGCTCTCAGGTGCCTTACGCATGTCATACGTAGCCAGATTTCCGTTGATAGCATCGGTATCCCTTATTCCGCTATGTTCAGATAAGTGGTGCAATTCAGTGCTGATGCTGTCAATCGGGGCAGGAAATGTCTAGAATGAACGCCAAGACTCTCCCACTATTCAGATACAGATCTAAACATATATGGCAGTTTTGCAGATATTACATTTTCCAGACGAGCGGCTCCGCATCACTGCGCAACCCGTAAAAGAAGTCAATGCAGATATTCAACGTATCGTGGATGATATGTTCGATACCATGTACGAAGAAGAAGGTATTGGCCTGGCCGCGACACAGGTGGATATTCATCAGCGTATTATTGTCATCGACGTCTCCGAAGAACGAGACCAACGACTGGTACTGATCAATCCCGAGTTGATTGAAAAGAGCGGCGATACGGGCATCGAAGAAGGTTGCTTGTCGATCCCTGAAACGCGTGCGCTGGTCCCTCGTGCAGAACGTGTAAAAGTGCGCGCATTGGATCGTGAAGGTAAGGCGTTCGAACTTGAAGCAAGCGAGCTACTCGCCATTTGTATCCAGCATGAAATGGATCATCTGGTTGGGAAACTGTTTATTGATTACCTTTCCCCGCTTAAACGCCAGCGTATTCGTCAAAAACTGGAAAAATTGGCTAAGCAGAATAGCCGAGCCCAATAATTTTCATCCTGACAGGAAGCACCGTGTCTGATTCTTTACGTATCATTTTTGCCGGAACCCCTGATTTTGCAGCGCGTCATCTAGACGCGCTTTTATCATCGGGCCATGAAGTCGTTGGCGTTTTCACCCAGCCTGACCGTCCGGCAGGCAGAGGCAACAAGCTAACCCCTAGCCCGGTAAAAGTACTGGCAGAGCAACACAGCATCCCCGTTTTTCAGCCAAAATCTCTGCGATCGGCAGAAAGTCAGGCGATGGTTCAAGCGTTAAATGCTGATGTTATGGCCGTTGTCGCCTACGGCTTAATTCTGCCGCAGCCCGTGTTATCCATGCCTCGCCTTGGTTGCATTAATGTACACGGCTCTCTGTTGCCTCTCTGGCGTGGTGCGGCACCGATTCAGCGTGCATTGTGGGCAGGAGATAGTGAAACCGGCGTGACGATCATGCAAATGGACGTTGGACTCGATACGGGTGCAATGCTGCACAAAATTTCGTGCCCAATCCTGCCACAGGATACCAGTGCAACGTTGTACGATAAACTTGCTGAACTGGGCCCACGTGGCTTATTGGAAACACTGGAACAGCTTGCTGATGGCAGCGCTGTTGCTGAAGCACAAAATGATGCCCTTGCCACCTATGCAGAAAAGCTCAGCAAAGAAGAAGCTCGTCTCAACTGGCAGTTATCTGCCGAGCAGCTTGAGCGTTGTATTCGTGCTTTTAATCCTTGGCCAGTCAGCTATTTCATCGTAGATGAACAGCCAGTGAAAGTCTGGAAAGCTGAAGTCATCGCCAAAGTACATGGCTCACAACCTGGCACCACCATACAGGCAGACAAGCAGGGCATTCAGGTAGCAACAGCCGATGGCATCTTGAATATTCAGGAATTGCAGCCCGCAGGCAAAAAAGTCATGGGCGCGCAAGATCTGCTTAATTCACGTCGTGAGTGGTTCGTTCCCGGTAATACACTGGACTAATCTATTTTTCATACCGGTGCCAAACCGGTATATCCTCTCTATTTTACGTATACGTCATCGCTAACACATGAAAAGCTCATACAATCTACGCAGTATTGCCGCAAAAGTGGTGGGACAGGTTCTGGATCAGGGACAATCACTCAGTGCCTTATTACCTGTTCATCAGCGTGAAGTCTCCGATAAAGATCGCGCACTTTTGCAGGAGCTTTGCTTCGGCGTATTACGCGTTTTACCGCAGTTGGAATGGTGTATTCAACAACTGATGGCTAAGCCCCTGACGGGCAAACAACGCACGCTGCACTACCTCATCATGGTCGGCATCTACCAGCTACATTACACTCGGATCCCGCCACATGCGGCCCTGGCAGAAACAGTAGAAGGTGCTGTCGCATTAAAGCGGCCACAGCTCAAGGGGCTGATTAATGGCGTATTACGCCAATTTCAGCGTCAACAGGAAGAACTGATTCAACGTGAGGCAACTCACTCATCTCACTACCAGCACCCAAGCTGGCTGCTGGCTCGCATCGAGCATGCCTATCCAAATCGCTGGCAAAACATCGTTGAGGCGAATAATCAACGCCCTCCAATGTGGCTACGTGTGAATCGGTTACACCACTCACGTGAAGCGTATTTAAACTTGTTAGAACAAGAGGGAATTGAAGCATTTCCTCATGCTGAATACAGCGATGCGATACGACTTGCGGCTCCCTGTGCAGTCGATCAATTGCCAGGATTTTCACAAGGGTGGGCAACGGTACAGGATGCATCGGCTCAAGGCTGCGCCTATTGGCTCGATCCACAAGATGGTGAACAGATCCTCGATCTCTGTGCTGCACCCGGTGGAAAAACAACACACATTTTAGAAGCAGCACCAAAATCTCATGTACTCGCTGTCGATGTTGATGAAACACGTTTAGGCCGGGTAAAAGAAAATTTACTGCGGCTACAAATGCATGCCGAAGTAAAACAAGGCGATGGACGTTATCCTGATTCATGGTGTGAAGGACGTGTGTTTGATCGCATTCTGTTGGATGCCCCTTGCTCAGCCACTGGTGTCATTCGTCGTCATCCTGATATTAAGTGGTTGCGACGAGACAGAGACATCGAGGAGTTAGTGGCATTGCAAAAAGAAATTCTTGATGCAATTTGGCCACATCTCAAAACAGGCGGCACGATGGTCTACGCTACCTGCTCTATTCTGCCGGAAGAAAATGCCCAACAAGTTGCTGATTTCCTGACTCGCCATACCGATGCAACGCTTGTTGATACAGGAACAAGAGAAATACCGGGCATACAGATGCTTCCCTATCCCGATGGTGGCGATGGTTTCTTTTATGCGAAGCTGGTAAAAAACTGATATTGAACCCAGTATTGTCTGCAACAGACAGCAATCAATAAACGGCATGGCTTATTATGAAAATTATCATTCTTGGCGCGGGTCAGGTCGGCGGAACACTGGCGGAAAATCTAGCGGGTGAAAACAATGACATCACTGTCGTTGATACCGATGCAAACCGGTTACGTCAGCTTCAAGATAAGTTTGATCTGCGCGTCGTTACGGGCTATGCCTCTCACCCACGAGTGCTACGTGAAGCGGGAGCAGAAGATGCCGATATGCTGGTCGCCGTTACTAATTCAGATGAAACGAATATGGTAGCCTGTCAGATCGCTTATTCTCTTTTCAAAACACCAAACCGGATTGCGCGCATTCGTGCCGCTGAGTACATACGTGAATCAGAACAGCTGTTTTTACCCGAAGCAGTTCCCATCGATCACTTAATCTCCCCAGAGCAGTTGGTGATTGATAACATTTACAAACTGATCGAATATCCTGGAGCACTTCAGGTCGTCAACTTCGCTGAAGGCAAAGTGAGTCTTGCTGCCGTCAACGCCTACTATGGTGGTCCACTGGTCGGTAATGCTCTCACCTCTCTCCGTGAACACATTCCTCATGTAGATACCCGTGTTGCCGCTATTTTCCGTCACGATCGTCCGATTCGCCCACAGGGTTCCACCATCATTGAAGCTGGAGATGAGGTGTTTTTTGTCGCCGCTTCGCAGCATATTCGTGCGGTGATGAGCGAGTTGCAGCGCCTCGAAAAACCGTATAAAAGGATCATGATCGTTGGTGGTGGGAATGTCGGTGCAGGATTAGCGCAGCGGTTAGAAAAAGACTACAGCATCAAGTTGATTGAACGAAATGCAGACCGGGCTGTGGAGCTGGCTGAGCTCCTGCAAAATACAGTCGTGTTCCATGGTGATGCTTCAGATCAAGAGCTCCTAGCCGAAGAACATATCGAGCAGATCGATGTATTCATCGCAATTACCAACGATGACGAAGCGAATATTATGTCAGCTATGCTGGCTAAACGCATGGGCGCGAAAAAAGTAATGGTGCTTATCCAGCGTCGAGCTTATGTTGATCTGGTTCAGGGCAGCGTCATCGATGTCGCAATATCCCCACAGCAGGCAACAATTTCTGCGCTACTCAGTCACGTCCGCAAGGCGGATATCGTTAGCGTATCTTCTTTACGTCGTGGCGTAGCTGAAGCAATCGAGGCCATCGCTCACGGTGATGAGGGCACATCGAAAGTTGTCGGCAGAATGATCGAAGATATTAAGCTTCCACCTGGTACCACTATCGGCGCAATTGTTCGTGGTGACGACGTCATCATTGCTAATGCAAATAGCAAAATCGAGCAAGGTGATCATGTCATCATGTTCTTAGCTGATAAAAAATTTGTACCTGATGTTGAACGACTATTTCAACCAAGCCCCTTCTTTTTGTAATGTAGGAACAGATTCATCGTGAATCAATAATCTGGCAAAGATATGGCTATTGGTTAGAATTAATTTACATTTTTGGCAAGGAGAACAGATATGAGCATCATCAAAGAATTCAGAGTGTTTGCCATGCGTGGCAACGTTGTCGATTTGGCGGTGGGTGTCATTATTGGTGCTGCTTTCGGCAAAATTGTCTCTTCGCTGGTATCAGATATTATTATGCCGCCACTTGGGCTTTTGATTGGCGGGGTCGACTTTAAACAATTCAGCCTAATTCTTCGTGATGCCCAAGGCGAAATTCCCCCTGTTGTCATGAGCTATGGCGCTTTCATCCAGAATATTTTCGACTTTACCATCGTCGCTTTCGCAATTTTTATAGCTATCAAGCTTATGAATAAAATGCGACGCAAACAGGAAGATATCCCTGCAGCACCGCCAAAACGTAGCGCAGAAGAAAAGCTCTTAGCTGAAATTCGCGACTTACTAAAAGAACAACAGACTAGACAGTAAGAATTTAGTTTCTGCTTAGACTCAGTGTCATTACGCAGAAAGTAGAAAGGCCAGAGGTAAATAATCATTTGATTGCTTACCACTGGCCTCCCAATTACCTTTCTTCATGTGCTTCTCTTTTCTACGATAGCTTCCTTTCCCTTTTTCATTCACTTCAATTCGTTGGCGAAACAGTGGGTCATGTAGCAATGCCTCAATGGCGTTGTCCTGAATTTCCCCACGTTTATGTCGGTATGTGGTCATCATTACTCCTAAGGAACTCGGGTTGGTATGTACATCAATAAAACGTGCAGAGTATATAGTCGAAATGGGTAGATGAGAACAGGTGGGATGTATTTTTCAGTTCACTCAGACACAAGTAGTTGCTTACCAGGTATATTTATGCGAAAGCATGACTTATTTCAGATATAAAAAAACCGGGTTTCCCCGGTTTTTTTACGCTCTTACAGATTACTCTGCAGTAGCAACTTCTTCTGTCTGCGAAACTGAGCGATCAACGAGTTCGATGTATGCCATCGGCGCATTGTCACCAGCACGGAAGCCACACTTCAGAATACGAGTGTAACCACCGGCACGGCTCGCAAAACGCGGGCCCAGTTCATTAAACAGTTTTGCCACGATCTCGTTATCACGAGTACGGGCGAATGCCAGACGACGATTAGCAACGCTGTCGGTCTTGGCAAGAGTAATCAGCGGTTCAACAACGCGACGCAGCTCTTTCGCTTTCGGCAGGGTCGTCTTGATGATTTCATGACGAACCAAAGAACTAGCCATGTTACGGAACATAGCCTGACGATGGCTGCTGTTACGGTTCAGTTGACGACCACTCTTACGATGGCGCATGACCTTATCCTTCTCAGTAAAACCTTAACCTGTGATCTGGTTACTCATCAGCAATGCTTGCCGGTGGCCAGTTTTCCAGGCGCATGCCCAGAGACAGACCACGGGAAGCCAGTACGTCTTTAATCTCAGTAAGAGATTTTTTACCAAGGTTAGGCGTTTTGAGCAGCTCAACCTCGGTACGCTGTACCAGATCACCGATGTAGTGGATAGCTTCTGCCTTAAGGCAGTTAGCAGAGCGGACAGTCAATTCCAGATCGTCAACAGGGCGCAGCAGAATCGGATCGAATTCTGGTTTCTCTTCTTTAACCTCTGGCTGACGAACATCACGTAAGTCAACAAAAGCTTCAAGTTGTTCAGCCAGAATAGTAGCCGCACGGCGGATCGCCTCTTCAGGATCGATCGTACCATTGGTTTCCATTTCGATGACTAGCTTGTCCAGGTCAGTACGCTGTTCTACACGAGCTGCTTCAACATTGTAGGCAATACGCTCTACAGGGCTGTAGCAAGCATCAACTAACAGACGACCGATCGGGCGCTCATCTTCTTCCGTATGAATACGGGCAGATGCCGGCACATAACCACGACCACGTTGAACTTTTATACGCATACTAATAGATGCATTTTCATCGGTCAGGTGGCAAATTAAGTGCTGCGGCTTGACGATTTCGACATCACCATCATGGATGATGTCGGCTGCTGTCACAGGGCCAATGCCAGATTTATTCAGGGTAAGAATAACTTCATCTTTGCCTTGAACTCTCACCGCCAGCCCTTTCAGGTTGAGCAGGATTTCCAGGATATCTTCCTGTACGCCTTCTTTGGTGCTGTACTCATGTAGTACACCATCAATCTCAACCTCGGTCACCGCGCAACCTGGCATGGATGAAAGCAGAATACGGCGCAGTGCGTTGCCAAGAGTATGGCCGAAGCCCCGCTCTAATGGCTCAAGGGTCACCTTGGCGTGCGTCGAACTCACTTGCTCGATATCAACCAGGCGCGGTTTTAGAAACTCTGTCACAGAACCCTGCATTGTGTCCTCTCTTTGGTACTAAGCTTTACTTGGAGTAAAGCTCGACGATCAGGTGTTCATTAATGTCCGCAGACAGATCGGTACGTTCAGGAATACGTTTGAACACACCTTCCATCTTGGCAGCATCAATTTCCAGCCAAGTTGGCTTTTCACGCTGTTCAGCCAGCTCCAGAGCGGCTTTCACGCGAGATTGCTTTTTCGCTTTCTCACGGATGCTGACTACGTCATTCGGGGATACCTGATAAGAAGCGATGCTAACAACGCGACCGTTTACCATGATAGCTTTGTGGCTTACCATCTGACGTGCTTCAGCACGAGTAGCACCAAAACCCATACGATAAACAACGTTATCCAAACGACCTTCCAGCAGTTGCAGCAGGTTTGCACCTGTGTTGCCTTTCAGACGTGCAGCTTCTTTGTAATAGTTACGGAACTGACGCTCCAGAACACCGTAGATACGGCGAACTTTTTGCTTTTCACGCAACTGTACACCATAGTCAGACAGACGCGGTTTACGCGCACCGTGCTGGCCAGGAGCTTGTTCAATTTTACACTTGGAATCGATCGCACGAACACCAGACTTCAGAAACAGGTCGGTGCCTTCACGACGGCTCAGCTTGAGCTTAGGACCCAAATATCTTGCCATTTTCTTTCTCCAACAATCCTAAAAGCGGCGTTATACGCGGCGCTTTTTCGGCGGACGACAACCGTTATGAGGGATCGGAGTCACATCAGTAATATTAGTGATGCGGAAACCAGCCGCGTTTAACGCGCGGATAGTAGACTCACGGCCCGGACCAGGTCCTTTAACCATAACTTCCAGGTTCTTAATACCGTACTCTTTCACTGCTTCAGCACAGCGTTCTGCTGCAACTTGAGCTGCGAACGGAGTGGATTTGCGAGAACCACGGAAGCCGGAACCACCGGCAGTTGCCCAACCTAGCGCATTACCCTGACGATCAGTAATGGTTACGATGGTGTTGTTGAAAGAAGCATGGATATGAGCCACACCGTCAGAGACTTGCTTTCTGACACGCTTACGTGCACGAATAGGTGCCTTTGCCATTATTCAATCACCCCGATTATTTCTTGATCGGTTTGCGCGGACCCTTACGGGTACGGGCGTTAGTCTTGGTACGCTGACCGCGAACCGGCAGACCACGACGATGACGCAAACCACGATAAGTACCAAGATCCATAAGACGCTTGATGCTCAGGGTAACTTCACGACGCAGATCACCTTCTACAACAAACTTGGCAACTTCGTCACGCAGCTTATCGATTTGCTCTTCAGACAGCTCACTGATCTTAACATTTTCGGCAATTCCTGTTGCAGCACAAATAGCCTGCGACCGAGTTTTACCGATACCGAAAATCGACGTTAATGCAATAACGGTATGTTTATGATCAGGAATGTTAATGCCTGCTATACGGGCCACTATGCACTCCTACAATTTTATACGGCAACACCATTCTGAAAAGCCCGTTTTCAGGATACTCAAATAATGTTGCAGCTACATACAAAAGATTGGCTGGCTAATCTAGCCAGCTCAATCCAACTTTGCAAGAAAAATATTCGAGATAATCAGCCTTGACGCTGTTTATGCTTCGGTTCGGCACTGCAGATCACACGAACGACACCGTTACGCTTAACAATCTTACAGTTACGACATAATTTCTTGACGGAAGCACGAACTTTCATTTTTACTCTCCGTAACTTCTCAAGCTCACCTAATTAACGGTTATAGCCTTTCAGGTTTGCTTTCTTCAAAGCAGACTCATATTGACTCGACATCATTAGAGTTTGCACTTGAGCCATAAAGTCCATGATGACGACAACAACGATCAATAAAGACGTACCCCCAAAATAGAAAGGCACTTTCATTGCGTCACGCATAAACTCCGGGATCAGGCAGATAAAAGTAATATACATCGCACCAATCAGAGTAAGGCGAGTCATCACTTTATCGATATATTTCGCCGTTTGCTCTCCCGGACGAATTCCTGGCACGAATGCACCGGACTTCTTCAGGTTATCTGCTGTTTCACGAGGGTTGAAAACCAACGCAGTGTAGAAGAAACAGAAGAAGATGATTGCAGACGCATAGAGTAACACATAAAGCGGTTGTCCGGGCTGCAAATACAGCGAAATAGTTGTCAGCCAGTTCCAACCGGTACCGCCCCCAAACCAAGATGCAATCGTGGCTGGGAACAGAATAATGCTGGAGGCGAAAATTGCAGGGATAACCCCAGCCATGTTCACCTTCAGCGGTAAATGCGTACTCTGTGCTGCATAAACACGACGACCCTGTTGACGTTTTGCATAGTTAACAACGATACGACGTTGACCACGCTCAACGAAAACAACGAAGAAGGTTACTGCAAACACTAAAACTGCAACCAACAGCAACAGGAGGAAGTGCAGGTCGCCTTGCCGAGCTTGCTCGATGGTATGGCCAATGGCCGGCGGTAGTCCCGCAACAATACCAGCGAAGATTATGATCGAGATACCGTTACCGATACCACGTTCCGTAATCTGTTCTCCTAGCCACATCAGGAACATTGTCCCAGTAACTAGGCTCACAACAGCAGTAAAGTAGAAAGCAAAGCCTGGGTTTATCACCAAATCTTGCATTCCAGGCATATTCGGCAAACCGGTAGCAATACCGATCGACTGGAATATAGCCAATACCAAGGTACCGTAGCGAGTATACTGGCTTATCTTACGACGGCCAGCTTCCCCTTCTTTCTTTATTTCTGCCAACGCGGGATGAACCACCGTCAGCAACTGGATAATAATCGACGCCGAAATATACGGCATAATACCCAGTGCAAAGATAGAAGCACGGCTGAGAGCACCACCAGAGAACATGTTAAACATTTCAATGATGGTGCCTCGCTGCTGTTCAAGCAATTTGGCAAGCACAGTGGCATCAATACCAGGAATTGGGATAAAAGAGCCAATACGGAAAACAATTAGCGCACCGATAACAAACAAAAGTCTGCGCTTCAGTTCACCAACTCCGCCTTTAGCACTTTGAAAATCTAATCCTGGTTGCTTAGCCATCTGCTACTTATTCCTCAATTTTACCGCCAGCAGTTTCGATAGCAGCACGAGCACCTTTAGTGACACGCAGACCACGAATCGTTACCGGACGAGCAACTTCACCAGACAGAATCACTTTCGCGAACTCAATCTGAATGCCAATAACATTAGCGGCTTTCAGCGTATTCAGGTCAACCACGTCGCCTTCTACTTTAGCTAAATCAGACAGACGAACTTCTGCCGTGATCATCGCTTTGCGAGAAGTAAAACCGAATTTCGGCAGACGACGATATAAAGGCATCTGACCACCTTCAAAACCACGACGTACGCCACCGCCAGAACGAGAGTTCTGACCTTTGTGACCACGACCACTGGTTTTGCCCAAGCCAGAACCGATACCACGACCTAAACGCTTCGGTGCGTGTTTAGCACCTTCGGCCGGAGACAGAGTATTTAAACGCATCTGTTACTCCTCTACTTTAACCATGTAGGAAACCGCGTTGACCATACCGCGAACCGCAGGAGTATCCTCACGTTCAACTGTATGCCCAATACGACGCAGACCCAGGCCAAGCAGTGTCGCCTTATGTTTCGGCAGACGACCGATTGCACTACGGGTTTGAGTAATTTTAATAGTCTTTGCCACGGTCATTACCCCAGAATTTCTTCAACGGATTTACCACGCTTGGCAGCGACCATTTCCGGGGACTTCATATTGGCCAAACCATCAATCGTTGCACGAACCACGTTAATCGGGTTAGTGGAACCATAGGCTTTAGCCAATACGTTGTGAACCCCTGCAACTTCCAAAACGGCGCGCATTGCACCACCGGCAATAATACCGGTACCTTCGGAAGCTGGCTGCATGAACACACGAGAACCCGTGTGAGCACCTTTAACCGGGTGCTGCAGGGTGCCGTTGTTCAGCGCGACATTCATCATATTGCGACGGGCTTTTTCCATCGCTTTCTGGATCGCTGCTGGAACTTCGCGAGCTTTACCGTAACCAAAACCAACGCGGCCGTTACCATCACCCACTACAGTCAGTGCGGTGAAGCTGAAAATACGACCACCTTTAACGGTTTTAGATACGCGATTTACCGCGATCAGCTTTTCCTGCAGTTCGCCAGCTTGTTTCTCGATGTGAGCCATCTTACACCTCTACCTTAGAACTGAAGGCCAGCTTCACGGGCAGCATCTGCCAGTGCTTGGACTCGACCATGATATTGGAAACCGGAACGGTCGAAAGAGACATCTTTGATGCCTTTTTCTAACGCGCGTTCTGCAATAGCTTTACCTATTGCGATAGCTGCGTCTTTATTACCGGTAGACTTCAGTTGTTCAGCGATAGCTTTTTCTACAGTAGAAGCGGCTACCAGGACTTCAGAACCGTTCGGTGCGATGACCTGCGCATAAATATGGCGTGGTGTACGATGTACCACCAGACGCGTCGCACCCAGTTCCTGGAGCTTGCGGCGTGCGCGGGTCGCACGACGGATACGAGCTGCTTTCTTATCCATAGTGTTACCTTACTTCTTCTTAGCCTCTTTGGTACGCACGACTTCGTCGGCGTAACGGACACCCTTGCCTTTATAAGGCTCAGGACGACGGTAGGCGCGTAATTCCGCAGCAACCTGACCAATAACCTGCTTATCAGCACCTTTCAGTACGATTTCAGTTTGGCTTGGGCATTCTGCAGTAATACCTGCCGGCAGTGCATGCTCTACTGGGTGAGAAAACCCAAGAGACAGGTTAACCACATTGCCTTTAACAGCAGCACGGTAACCAACACCAACCAGTTGCAGCTTCTTAGTGAAGCCTTCGGTAACACCGATAACCATTGCGTTCAACAGAGCGCGAGTGGTACCCGCTTGGGCCCATCCGTCAACGAAACCTTCGCGCGGAGCGAAAGTCAGAGCGTTGTCAGCTTGTTTCACTTCAACAGCATCATGGATCTTACGACTCAGCTCGCCGTTTTTACCCTTAATCGAAACATCCTGACCGTTGAGTTTTACCTCTACGCCGGCAGGAATGACGACGGGTGCTTTTGCAACACGAGACATTTTTCCTCCCGATTAAGCTACGTAGCAGATAATCTCGCCACCAAGACCAGCTTGGCGAGCTGCACGATCAGTCATAACACCTTTAGAGGTAGAAACAACAGCAATACCTAAACCGGCCATAACATTTGGCAGCTCATCTTTTCTTTTATAGATGCGCAGACCTGGACGGCTTACTCGCTGAATGCTTTCTACCACTGCCTTACCCTGGAAATATTTAAGTTCTAATTCCAGAACTGGCTTGGTGTCGCCTTCGATTTTGAAATCTTCAATGTAGCCTTCTTCCTTCAGCACGTTGGCAATTGCCACTTTCAGCTTGGAGGAAGGCATGGTGACCGCAACTTTGTTCGCGGCTTGACCGTTACGGATACGGGTCAGCATATCCGCGATCGGATCTTGCATGCTCATCTGTCTTTACTCCCGTGATTCAATTGGTGACAATTACCAGCTAGCCTTTTTCAGACCCGGAATTTCACCGCGCATAGCGGCTTCACGGACCTTGATACGGCTCAACCCGAACTTCCGCAGGAAAGCGTGCGGACGACCAGTTTGGCGGCAGCGGTTACGCTGACGAGACGGGCTGGAATCACGCGGCAGAGTCTGCAGCTTAAGAACCGCATCCCAACGATCTTCGTCGGATGAGTTCACACCAGAGATGATAGCTTTTAATTCCTCGCGTTTAGCGCGGTATTTTTCAGCCAGTTTCACACGAACAACTTCGCGTGCTTTCATGGATTGCTTAGCCATTAGTAACCCTACCTTACTTGCGGAATGGGAAGTTAAAGGCGGCCAACAGCGCACGGCCTTCATCATCGGATTTCGCAGTAGTGGTGATGGTAATGTCCAAACCACGAACGCGATCGACTTTATCGTAGTCGATTTCCGGGAAGATGATCTGCTCACGCACACCCATGCTGTAGTTACCACGACCATCGAATGACTTTGCGGACAAGCCACGGAAGTCACGAATACGCGGTACAGCAATGGAAATCAGACGCTCAAGGAACTCCCACATGCGTTCGCCACGCAGAGTTACTTTACAGCCGATCGGATAGCCCTGACGGATTTTGAAGCCTGCAACAGATTTGCGTGCTTTGGTGATCAACGGTTTTTGACCGGAGATTGCTGCCAGATCGGCTGCTGCGTTATCCAGCAGTTTCTTGTCAGCGATCGCTTCACCAACACCCATATTCAGGGTGATCTTCTCGACCCGAGGGACTTGCATGACAGAATTGTAGCTAAACTCAGTCATGAGTTTTTTAACTACTTCGTCTTTGTAGTAATCATGCAGTTTCGCCATCGTACTACTCCAAATTACTTGATAGTTTCGCTATTAGATTTAAAGAAACGGACTTTTTTTCCGTCTTCGAATCTAAAGCCTACACGGTCAGCCTTACCAGTTGCCGCATTGAAGATTGCAAGGTTAGAAACTTGAATTGCAGCTTCTTTTTCAACGATGCCACCTGGTTGATTCAGAGCCGGAACCGGCTTCTGATGTTTTTTAACCAAGTTAATACCTTCAACAATGACCTTACTAGCAGACAGGACATTTTTTACTTTACCGCGCTTACCTTTATCTTTGCCGGTTAGCACAATAACTTCGTCATCACGACGGATTTTCGCTGCCATGATTCGCTCCTTAAAGTACTTCTGGTGCCAGAGAGATAATTTTCATGAACTTCTCATTACGCAGTTCACGAGTTACCGGCCCAAAAATACGCGTACCGATAGGCTGTTCGCTGTTATTGTTTAAAATAACGCAAGCATTGCCATCGAAGCGAATGACAGAACCGTCCGGGCGACGAACACCCTTCTTGGTGCGCACCACTACCGCCTTCAGAACATCGCCTTTCTTCACCTTACCGCGAGGAATTGCTTCCTTGATGGTAATTTTGATGATATCGCCGACGCCTGCGTAGCGACGGTGCGAGCCACCTAGAACCTTGATACACATTACGCGACGTGCACCCGAATTATCGGCCACGTTCAGCATAGTCTGTTCTTGGATCATTTTAGTGCTCCGCTTGTCAACTACTACTCTAGGACCCTTTCGGGCCATTAAATACCCCATAATTGAGGGCGCGGCATTATAACACCGCTTCCTTGGTTTGGGTAGAAAAAATAAACGGCCCTTTACAGAGCCGTTTACCATAAGAGAAGAGCGCTACTTTATTACAGAATCGCTTTCTCTACAACGCGAACAAGTGTCCAAGACTTATTTTTGGACAGCGGACGGCATTCGCGGATTTCAACCACGTCACCGATGCCGCATTCATTGTTCTCGTCATGTACGTGCAGCTTAGTCGTACGCTTAATGAATTTACCGTAAAGCGGGTGTTTCACAAAACGTTCGATAGCAACAACCATGGATTTCTCCATTTTGTCGCTTACAACACGACCTTGCAGAGTACGGATTTTATCGGTCATTACGCACCCGCCTTCTCAGTCAGTAAAGTCTTAACACGTGCAATATTGTGACGCACTTGTTTTACCAGGTGAGTCTGTTGCAACTGACCACTGGCAGCCTGCATACGCAGGTTAAATTGCTCGCGCAGCAGGCCGAGCAGTTCAGTGTTCAGCTCTTCGACGCTTTTTTCACGCAGCTCATTTGCTTTCATTACATCACCGTCTTAGTTACAAAGGTGGTTTTGATAGGCAGTTTCGCTGCTGCCAGTTGGAATGCCTCACGGGCTAACTCTTCCGGCACACCGTCCATTTCGTACAGGACTTTACCTGGCTGAATCAAGGCAACCCAATATTCCACGTTACCTTTACCTTTACCCATACGAACTTCAAGCGGTTTCTCGGTGATCGGTTTGTCCGGGAATACACGGATCCAGATCTTACCTTGACGCTTAACAGCACGAGTCATGGCACGACGTGCAGCTTCGATTTGACGAGCAGTCAGGCGACCGCGGCCAACAGCTTTCAGACCGAAAGTGCCGAAGCTAACATCCGTACCCTGCGCCAGACCACGGTTGCGGCCCTTGTGCACCTTACGGAATTTTGTACGCTTTGGTTGTAACATCAGCGACTCTCCTTACTTGCGGCCTTTACGCTGCTGCTTTTTAGGTTGAGCAGCCGGTTTTTCCGGTTGTTCAACGGCAGCCATACCACCCAGGATCTCACCTTTGAAGATCCACACTTTCACACCGATAACACCATAAGTGGTGTGCGCTTCGGAGGTGTTGTAGTCGATATCCGCACGCAGTGTATGCAATGGAACACGACCTTCACGGTACCATTCGGTACGCGCGATTTCAGCGCCGCCAAGACGGCCACTTACTTCAACTTTAATACCTTTAGCGCCCAGACGCATGGCGTTCTGTACAGCACGCTTCATAGCACGACGGAACATCACACGACGCTCCAGCTGAGAAGTGATGCTGTCAGCAACTAGTTTTGCGTCCAGTTCAGGCTTACGAATTTCTGCGATATTGATCTGTGCAGGTACGCCAGCGATATCCGCTACGACCTTGCGCAGTTTCTCAACATCTTCACCTTTTTTACCGATCACGATGCCAGGGCGAGCAGTGTGAATAGTCACACGGATGCTTTTTGCCGGACGCTCGATAACTATACGAGAAACGGAAGCCTTCTCCAGTTCCTTCGTCAGGTATTTACGAACTTTAAAATCGCTGTCTAGGTTGTCAGCGAATTCTTTGGTATTCGCATACCAGGTAGAGTTCCAAGGTTTGACAATACCCAGGCGAATACCATTAGGATGTACTTTCTGACCCATTGCTAGTCTCCAGAGTCTCAGCGATCGGACACAACCACAGTAATGTGGCTGGTACGCTTCAGGATGCGATCCGCACGACCTTTAGCACGCGGCATAATGCGCTTCATGCTTGGGCCTTCGTCAACGAAGATTTTCGCGACTTTCAGATCATCAATGTCAGCGCCATCGTTGTGTTCTGCGTTAGCAATTGCAGACTCCAGCACTTTTTTAACCAGACCAGCAGCTTTCTTGTTGGTGTAGGTCAGAACTTCCAGAGCTTGCGACACTTTCTTACCGCGAATCAGGTCTGCCACCAGGCGAACCTTTTGAGCAGAAGAACGAGCGTGGCAATGTTTAGCGATAGTTTCCATCTCTTCCTCCTACCTTAGCGCTTCTTGGCCTTTTTGTCGGCCGCATGGCCGCGATAAGTACGAGTCGGCGCGAATTCACCCAGTTTGTGACCGACCATTTCATCGGAAACAAACACCGGAACGTGCTGACGACCATTATGGACAGCGATGGTCAAACCGATCATAGTTGGAAAGATCGTTGAACGACGGGACCAAGTGCGCAAAGGCTTCTTGTCTCCGCTTTCCACCGCTTTCTCTACCTTCTTCAGCAAGTGCAGGTCAATAAATGGACCTTTCTTGAGAGAACGTGGCATGGTTTATCCTCTAAGATTATTTAGTACGGCGACGTACGATAAATTTATCAGTACGCTTGTTGCTGCGGGTCTTTTTACCTTTGGTCTGAAGGCCCCACGGACTAACCGGGTGCTTACCAAAGTTACGACCTTCACCACCACCGTGTGGGTGGTCAACTGGGTTCATTGCCGTACCGCGAACGGTAGGACGAATACCACGCCAGCGTGCAGCACCAGCTTTACCCAAAACGCGCAGCATGTGCTCAGCGTTGCCAACTTCGCCCAGCGTAGCGCGGCAGTCGGATTCGACTTTACGCATTTCGCCAGAACGCAGACGTAGGGTAACGTAAGAACCGTCACGAGCAACGATCTGAACGTAAGTACCAGCAGAACGAGCCAATTGGCCACCTTTCCCTGGTTTCATTTCTACGTTGTGGACCGTTGAACCAACTGGGATGTTACGCATCGGCAGGGTGTTACCCGCTTTAATCGCAGCATCAACGCCAGATTGGATCTGGTCGCCAGCTTTCAGGCCTTTAGGGGCCAGGATGTAACGGCGCTCGCCGTCTTTGTACAGAACCAGCGCGATGTTCGCGGAGCGGTTCGGATCGTACTCAAGACGTTCAACAGTTGCTGGAATACCATCTTTGTTGCGTTTGAAGTCAACAATACGGTAAGCCTGCTTATGACCACCACCGATGTGACGGGTAGTGATGCGACCATTGTTGTTACGGCCACCGGATTTGCTGTTTTTTTCTACCAGCGGGGCAAATGGTTTACCCTTGTGCAGCTCCGTGTTTACCACTTTAACTACATGGCGACGACCCGGAGATGTCGGTTTACATTTAACAACTGCCATTGTTCTTCTCCTCCGACTTACTCAGCGCCGCCGACGAAGTCCAGATTCTGGCCTTCTTTCAGGGTGACGTAAGCTTTTTTCCAGTCGTTACGACGACCAATACGCTGCCCGGAACGTTTAACTTTCCCTTTAACTACCAGGGTGTTAACGACCTCTACTTCCACTTCGAAAAGCTTCTGTACAGCGGCTTTGATTTCTGATTTGGTCGCGTCTTTAGCAACTTTGAGAACGATGGTGTTGGTTTTTTCCATCGCAGCAGACGCTTTTTCAGAAACGTGCGGTGCACGCAGCACCTTCAGCAGACGTTCTTCACGGATCATGCCAGCATCTCCTCAACTTGCTTAACTGCGTCAGCAGTCATAACGACTTTGTCGAAGGCGATCAGGCTAACTGGGTCGATACCTGCTGCATCACGCACGTCAACCTTGTACAGGTTACGAGCGGCCAGGAACAGATTCTCATCCAGTTCACCGGTGATGATCAACACGTCTTCCAGTGCCATTTCTTTCAGTTTCTGAGCAAGCAACTTAGTTTTCGGCGCTTCTACAGAGAACGTCTCGACAACGATCAGACGATCTTGACGTACCAGTTCGGACAGAATGCTCTTCAGCGCGCCGCGGTACATCTTTTTGTTAACTTTCTGACTGTGATCCTGTGGCTTAGCAGCGAAGGTTACACCACCGGAACGCCAGATCGGGCTCTTAACAGAACCAGAACGCGCACGGCCAGTACCTTTCTGACGCCAAGGTTTCTTACCGGAACCAGTTACTTCAGCACGGGTTTTCTGGGCGCGAGTACCTTGACGGGCACCTGCTGCATAAGCAACAACAACCTGATGTACCAGCGCTTCGTTGAAATCACGACCGAAGGTAGTTTCGGAAACAGTCAGCGCGCTTTGCGCGTCTTTCAATACTAATTCCATTGCTATCTCCTCACGCCTTCACAGCTGGTTTAACGATCAGGTCGCTACCGGTAGCTCCCGGAACAGCACCTTTAACCAGCAGCAGGTTGCGCTCAGCGTCAACACGCACTACGTCCAGGCTCTGAACGGTTACACGTTCGTTACCCAGCTGGCCTGCCATTTTCTTGCCTTTAAACACTTTGCCCGGAGTCTGGTTCTGACCGATAGAACCCGGAGCGCGGTGGGACAAGGAGTTACCGTGAGTAGCATCCTGAGTACGGAAATTCCAGCGCTTAACTGTGCCAGCAAAACCTTTACCTTTAGATGTGCCAGTAACGTCTACTTTTTTAACGTCTGCGAAAATTTCAACACTGATGCTCTGACCTACAGTGAACTCTTCGCCTTCAGAAAGACGGAATTCACGCAGAGTACGGCCAGCTTCTACGCCAGCTTTAGCAAAGTGACCTGCTTCTGGCTTAGTAACACGGTTTGCTTTTTTAGCACCAGTAGTTACTTGCACAGCGCGGTAACCGTCGTTAGCCAAGTCTTTAACCTGAGTTACGCGGTTTGCTTCAATTTCGATAACGGTTACGGGGATAGATACGCCATCTTCAGTGAAGATACGGGTCATGCCCACTTTTTTACCGACTAAACCAATCATTGTTTCAACCTCTCAATCGCTCAATGACCTGATTAACCCAGGCTGATCTGCACGTCTACACCAGCAGCCAGATCCAGACGCATCAGAGCATCAACGGTTTTCTCGGTTGGCTCAACGATGTCAACCAGACGCTTGTGAGTGCGAATCTCGTACTGATCGCGCGCATCTTTATTGACGTGCGGAGAAATCAGAACGGTAAAGCGCTCTTTGCGGGTCGGCAGCGGGATCGGTCCACGTACTTGCGCACCAGTGCGCTTAGCAGTCTCGACGATTTCCGCAGTTGATTGATCAATCAGACGATGATCAAACGCTTTCAGGCGGATACGGATTCTTTGGTTCTGCATGAGACCAGAGCTCCAATTATTTATAAACGTAAATGATTACTACTCACACCCATTTCGATTGATGGGGGAGTGTAATCGTCAGCACATAACCCCCATATCGGGAGTATTGTTTTGGACAATAAATGAATATTGACCTCCTGATTCAGATTGAATCAGGCTTACCTAGTTTCGGTAAGCTCGCGCATTATACGCAAATTGGCAGGGGAAGCAACAAGCGGGATGAAATGATTTTAAATCCGGCCGGACGATATGTACGACTCCAGCCGGAGGGGGGTGACAATACATAGCATCGTACCTGCTATGTTACTCAGCTTTTAGCTGAGCTTGGAGATAGTTTTGTATGCCAAGACGTGAAATCAAATCTAATTCTGTTTCCAGCCAGTCGATGTGCCCTTCTTCATCGGCAAGAATTTCTATCATTAAATCCCTACTGACGTAGTCATGCACCGAATCAGCATAAGCAATTGCTTCACGCAAATTCTTTGCGCCATCCAATTCAAGTTGAAGGTCAGAACGTAAAATCTCTTCGACATCCTCGCCAATATTTAACTTGCCCAAATCCTGTAGATTCGGGATGCCTTCAAGAAATAGGATTCGTTCGATGTAGCGATCAGCATGCTTCATTTCGTCAATAGACTCATGATATTCGTGATCGTTTAGACGGGTTAAGCCCCAGTTTTTAAACATTCGGGCATGAAGAAAATATTGGTTAATAGCTACCAGCTCGTTGCCCAATAACTTATTCAGGTGTGTGATGACTTTTTTATCGCCTTTCATGACATGATCCTCCGCTCCAGTTCTTAAAGTGTAGAACCGGTAAGCAGAGAGTCAAAAAAACGACCCTACATTTTATGCTACTTCATACATATCAGGAATTTTAACCTGCTCTTCCTCAAAAATGACACGCGCCTGACGAATACACTTACCGCAATCTGTCCCAATAGGAACGAGCTTGCGTAATTGTTGCATAGATTGAGGCTGGTGCTGACGAACAGCATTACGAATGACTTTGTCAGAAATTGCGTTACACAAACAAACATACATACCAGAATGACTCATTGTTATCGCGAGTGTCTTTCACACTACCTTTCAGGACACTGCAAACGGTATTTGAAACCGCTCCTAGCGATTTTTTAACCAACTGAGTTATTCTAAATAAGAATTATTTTTATTTCAATTTACATTTAATCATTAAGACGTAAAAAAAGGCACCGAAGTGCCTTTTTCATGCATTGAGTTTATCAGCGATTAAGCGATAACTTTAGCAACAACGCCCGCGCCTACTGTACGGCCGCCTTCACGGATTGCGAAACGCAAACCGTCATCCATCGCGATTGGGTGGATCAGGGTAACAACCATTTTGATGTTGTCGCCCGGCATCACCATCTCTACGCCTTCTGGCAGTTCGATGGTGCCCGTTACGTCAGTCGTACGGAAGTAGAACTGAGGACGGTAGCCTTTGAAGAACGGAGTATGACGGCCGCCTTCATCTTTGCTCAGGATATACACTTCTGATTCGAACTGAGTATGCGGCTTGATTGAACCCGGCTTAGCCAGTACCTGGCCACGCTCGATTTCTTCACGCTTGATACCACGCAGCAGAACACCAACGTTCTCGCCTGCACGACCTTCGTCCAGCAGTTTGCGGAACATTTCTACGCCAGTACAGGTAGATTTCGCCGTATCTTTGATACCAACGATTTCAACTTCTTCACCAACTTTAACGATACCGCGCTCTACACGACCGGTAACAACGGTACCACGACCGGAGATGGAGAATACGTCTTCGATTGGCAGCAGGAACGGCTTGTCAATCGCACGCTCTGGTTCTGGAATATAAGAATCCAGGTAGCCCGCTAGTTCGATGATTTTAGCTTCCCACTCAGCTTCGCCTTCCAGCGCTTTCAGAGCAGAGCCACGAACCACTGGGGTGTCATCGCCTGGGAAATCGTACTGAGACAGCAGCTCACGCACTTCCATCTCAACCAGTTCCAGCAGCTCTTCATCATCAACCATGTCACATTTGTTCAGGAACACGATGATGAAAGGAACGCCAACCTGACGACCCAGCAGGATGTGCTCACGGGTCTGAGGCATTGGGCCATCAGTCGCAGCAACAACCAGGATAGCGCCGTCCATCTGTGCAGCACCGGTGATCATGTTTTTCACATAGTCGGCGTGGCCTGGGCAGTCAACGTGCGCGTAGTGGCGAGCAGGGGTATCATATTCAACGTGAGAGGTGTTGATGGTGATACCACGTGCTTTTTCTTCTGGTGCGTTATCGATCTGATCGAATGCACGAGCAGAACCACCGTAGGTTTTAGCCAGAACGGTAGTGATTGCAGCAGTCAGCGTTGTTTTACCATGGTCAACGTGGCCGATAGTACCGACGTTAACGTGCGGTTTTGTACGTTCAAATTTTTCTTTAGACACGGCGATATTCCTTACTCAAATGCTCTCCCCCTATGGAGAGAGCACGGGATTTTGTTTTAACCCTGAGGCTTATTTGCCACGGGCTTCAATTACGGCCTGAGCAACGTTGTTAGGCGCATCATCGTACTTCAGGAATTCCATGGAGTAAGACGCACGGCCTTTGGTCAGAGAACGCAGTTGAGTTGCGTATCCGAACATTTCAGACAGCGGAACTTCAGCGTGAATCACAACGCCAGTAACGTTGGATTCTTGACCACGTAGCATACCACGACGACGGCTAAGGTCACCGATGACATCGCCAGTGTTCTCTTCCGGCGTTTCAACTTCAACCTTCATGATCGGCTCAAGCAGAACAGGTTTCGCTTTCTTAAAGCCATCTTTAAAGGCGATAGAAGCGGCCAGTTTAAACGCCAGCTCAGAGGAGTCAACGTCATGGTAAGAACCGAAGTGCAGACGCACGCCGAGATCCACAACTGGGTAACCAGCCAGTGGGCCTGCTTTCAGCTGTTCCTGAATGCCTTTATCAACGGCAGGGATGTATTCACCAGGAATTACACCACCTTTAATGTCGTTGGTGAACTCGTAACCTTTCGGATTTGAGCCCGGCTCCAGCGGGTACATGTCGATAACGACATGACCATACTGACCACGACCACCAGACTGCTTGGCGTGTTTACCTTCGATATCGGTAACTTTCGCACGAATCGCTTCACGATAAGCAACCTGTGGTTTACCCACGTTCGCTTCAACGTTGAATTCACGCTTCATACGGTCAACGATGATATCGAGGTGCAACTCACCCATACCAGCGATGATGGTCTGGTTAGATTCTTCGTCAGTCCATACGCGGAAAGACGGGTCTTCTTTAGCCAGACGGCCCAATGCCAGACCCATTTTTTCTTGGTCAGCTTTGGTTTTCGGTTCTACCGCGATGGAAATTACCGGTTCAGGGAATTCCATACGTTCCAAAATGATGACGTTGTCTGGATCACACAGAGTGTCACCCGTCGTTACATCTTTCAGACCGATAGCAGCAGCGATATCGCCCGCACGAACTTCTTTGATCTCTTCACGCTTGTTAGCGTGCATCTGAACGATACGACCAAAACGCTCACGTGCTGATTTAACTGGGTTCAGTACGGTATCACCGGAGTTAACCACACCAGAGTACACGCGGAAGAACGTCAGGTTACCAACAAACGGGTCGGTAGCAATTTTGAACGCCAGTGCAGCAAACGGCTCGTCATCACTTGCGTGACGCTCAGCCGGCGTGTCTTTACCGTCATCCAAAAGGCCATTGATCGCAGGTACGTCAACTGGGGATGGCAGGTAGTCAACTACCGCATCCAGCATCGCCTGAACACCTTTGTTCTTAAATGCAGAACCACAGGTTACCAGGATGATTTCGTTGTTCAGAACGCGCTGACGCAGAGCTTTTTTGATCTCTTCTTCAGTCAGTTCTTCACCACCCAGGTATTTCTCCATCAGCTCTTCAGAAGCTTCTGCTGCTGATTCGATCAGGTTTTGGTGCCACTCTTCAGCCAGTTCTTGCATATCAGCCGGGATATCTTCGTATTCGAAGGTCACGCCCTGATCGGCATCGTTCCAGTTGATGGCTTTCATTTTCACCAGGTCAACAATACCAGTGAAACCTTCTTCAGCACCAATTGCCAGCTGCAGCGGAACAGGGTTCGCGCCCAGACGAGCTTTGATCTGACCAACAACTTTCAGGAAATTCGCACCCATGCGGTCCATTTTGTTAACGAACGCAATGCGTGGAACTTTATATTTGTTTGCCTGACGCCATACGGTTTCAGACTGCGGCTGAACACCACCAACTGCGCAGTAAACCATTACCGCACCATCAAGTACACGCATAGAACGTTCTACTTCGATAGTGAAGTCAACGTGTCCTGGGGTATCGATGATGTTTACACGATGCGGTTCATACTGCTTAGCCATACCAGACCAGAATGCAGTAGTCGCTGCGGAAGTGATAGTAATACCACGCTCCTGCTCCTGCTCCATCCAGTCCATGGTAGCTGCGCCGTCATGAACTTCACCGATTTTATGGTTTACACCAGTGTAGAACAGAATACGTTCGGTAGTAGTGGTTTTACCGGCGTCGATGTGCGCACTGATACCAATGTTACGGTAGCGTGCGATGGGTGTTGTACGAGCCATTTGTATCCTCTGTTTACTAGGGCGTTCAATTTAGTTAACCCAAGCGGGTTGGCTATTTTTAGCGCCCGCTTGGTTAGCATGACTACAACGAAGGGATTACCAACGGTAGTGAGCGAACGCCTTGTTAGCTTCGGCCATACGGTGAACGTCTTCACGTTTCTTAACAGCAGTACCTTTGTTCTCTGCTGCATCAGAAAGTTCGTTCGCCAGGCGCAGAGCCATAGATTTATCACCGCGTTTACGAGCAGCTTCTACGATCCAACGCATTGCCAGCGCATTACGACGAACCGGACGGACTTCTACTGGTACCTGATAAGTAGAACCACCAACGCGGCGCGACTTAACTTCGACAGTCGGGCGAACGTTGTCCAGAGCTACTTCAAAAGCTTCCAGATGATCTTTACCAGAACGCTGAGCCAGGGTCTCCAGCGCGGTATAGACGATTGCTTCAGCAGTAGATTTTTTACCATCTACCATCAGGATATTTACAAATTTGGCCAGCAGTTCTGATCCGAACTTAGGATCCGGCAGAATTTTACGTTGACCAATGACGCGACGACGTGGCATGGAAATACTCCGTTGTTAATTCAGGATTGTCCAAAACTCTACGAGTTTAGTTTGACATTTAAGTTAAAACGTTTGGCCTTACTTAACGAAGAACCATTAAGCCTTTGGCTTCTTCACGCCGTATTTGGAACGGGATTGCTTACGGTCTTTAACACCTGAGCAGTCCAGCGCGCCACGAACGGTGTGGTAACGCACACCTGGCAGGTCTTTAACACGACCGCCACGGATCAGGATCACGGAGTGCTCCTGCAGGTTATGACCTTCACCACCAATATAGGAGGTAACTTCAAAACCGTTGGTTAAACGAACACGACATACTTTACGCAGTGCGGAGTTCGGTTTTTTAGGGGTGGTAGTATATACACGGGTACATACGCCACGTTTCTGCGGGCATGCTTCCAGCGCCGGAACGTTGCTTTTAGCAGCCTTCAGGGAGCGTGGTTTGCGTACCAGCTGGTTAATCGTTGCCATTCAAAAAGCTCCTGGGTTTTGCTTCGTAAACACGTAATAAATCGCCTCATGTTTGCGCAAGGCAAAGTATGAGGACGCAGAATTTTAGGGCTGGCAGTGGAAGGAGTCAAGAAATATACAAAAATTCGGCGTTACCACGCGAGTTGCTGCGGGTGTTCCACTGTCAGTTGAACAAACTGATTATAGTCAATGAGCATCACATTGTTTGAAATTTGTTCAGCCATTCCTCTTGCCGCCGTATCAGGCTGGAGCGCGTAGAGAAGAACCGCTGAATCAAGAAGACGCTGAATAATATCTCCACCAGCTAGCGCAGCGATAATACCGTCTTGCAGTAAGACCAACGCATCACCCTGACCCAAACTGAGCAGAAGTGCATCCAGGTCAACGTGATAAGGAGAACGTGAGAGCGTATGTAGCATATAAAAGGAGAAATCCGTCGCTAGAATGAAAGGATGGAATGATAATCGGCCAACTTACTACGCCATGCTTGCGGCGCTAATAGCTCTACATCCAAAACCCAGTCTGTTTCTATACTCAACCCACGCTGGCGCACAGAAGTCTCGCACAGATAACAACATTCGATATCGTACAACGGCAGCACGCCAAACGTTGCGATGTAATTACGCATCAAAATCTTTTCCGGCTGTTGATGCGGCAGCAGTTGAAGTACGCCATCACCAACAAAAAATACGCCAATCTCTTCCGTCAGTGCTGACATCGCCAATAGCGCATCCAGCCCTTCTCGCCCGGAAGCACTCCCATGTGGAGAATGCGTAAAAACAAATGCGACTCGCTTCATAACGCTACCTTAAAACTGAATAACCCGATCGCAGGTCAGCACCGATTGCGCCAGTTCACCCAACCCGCTCAGAACAAAGCCGGGTTGCAGATTCGCGCCTGCAAGGTTGAGCTGAGTCGCTTGCTGTGCGTCGGTCACGCCCCGTCGCAGCGCCGCGGCAACACAGACATTCAGCACTACCTGATGCGCTGCACCCAACTGCTGCCAGGCGCGTACAAGATCAAACTCATCATTAGCGGGTGACGTCAGTTGGTTGGCATTTAGCACGCCTTCCCGATAGAAGAACACACTTTTCAGTTTGTGCCCTTCAGCTAACAGCGCCTGCGCAAACTGCAACGCGCTGCTTGCTTGCTGTGTGCCATAAGCCGGGCCAGTCACCAGCAAACAGTAACTCAGCATTAACGTTCGTGCCCGCTGAAGTCGCCGCTTTTGAATTGACGAATATAAAGGTAGACTGTGTGTTTGGAAATATTGAGACGTTCGGCGACCTGGTTGATGGCGTCTTTAATATCAAAGATACCTTTCTCATACAGGCTCAGTACGATTTGGCGATTTTTCGCATTATTGGAGACGTTGCGATCCGCATTGACTTCCTCAATCGAAAATTCCAACGTTTGTGCCACGAGATCATCAACGGATGACGCAAAGTTAACTGCAGAGGCGACATCATGCGTTTCAGGTGGAATGAAGGTCTGCACAATCTGGGAGAAAGGCACATCCAAATTCATGTTGATACACAGTAGCCCAATCACGCGCTGATCGCGATTGCGAATGGCAATCGTCACTGACTTCATCAACACGCCGCTTTTTGCGCGAGTAAAATAGGCTTTCGACACGCTGCTATCTTCACCTGCCATATCATGCAGCATACGCAATGCAAGATCCGTAATCGGCGAGCCAATCTTCCTACCAGTATGTTCTCCATTGGCAATACGCACGGCAGAACATTTAAGATCCTCAAGCGAGTGCAACACAATCTCACAATGCTCGCCAATCAACATGGCCAAGCCATCAACCACCGCTTCATACGATTTCAGGATCTCATAGTCCGTTTGACTGAAAGGACGTTCATCCAGCAAATCAAGCTCATAAGATTCGCCAGATACAAGCGAATTAGACATGGCAGACACCACCCTCAACATCATTATCCCTTCAATAATTCGAGCTGCGTGACAAAACGTTAGCGTTTTGAACAACGCTCTGCGTTGACCCTTTAGGGCAAGGCCCATTTATGGCCTTGTAACGCGGCAACCGCGCAAATCCCCAGTAGCTTACTCAAGTAAGTGACTGAGGTGAGTAAGGGCGGCCAACGCACAAGCAGCTTGAAGTATGACGGGTCTATTTATTTTGTATTGACAAGGGGCATAGTCTAGCAAATGTCCACACTCGCGTCCCTGAATTTAACGGGCTACCTCTTAAGGTTGTATTAATTTACCCCCGCTAGAGTCAGCGTCTTCTTTCCTCTCCATCATGGAAATCACGAGAGACGTGTATGAAAAACCCAATACCGATGGGCAGACCACACGTGAGTAGCATCACGTTCGTGCTGATATTTTCTGCCTTTATTACTCTGGTCCAAAACATTGCCTACTACCGTCAGACACTGCAACTGCTGGACATGACAGACTGGGTTACTATCCCTTTCTTTCTCAGCATGCCCGTTGTGATTTTCGCGGTGCTGAATATCATTTTCACACTTCTGGCAGTCCCTTATCTGCGTAAGGCCGTTATTGTTCTCTTCCTGCTGACGGGTGCCGCTGCGCAATACTTTATGCTGAACTACGGCATTATCATTGACCGCACCATGATCCAGAATATTCTGGAGACAACAGCTGGTGAATCCTTTTCACTGCTTACGCCACAGCTTGTCGCCTGGGTATTCTTTATTGGCGTCATTCCTGCGGCGCTCGCCGTCTGGATAAAAATAAAGCCTGCCAAGCCAACAACGCTCTATATTGGCATGCGTTTTCTTAGCATCATTATTTCGTTATTCGCCATTTTATCTATCGCAGCATTCTTTTATAAAGATTACGCCTCGTTCATGCGTAATAACAAAGAGTTGGTAAAAGCGATTACGCCCAGCAATATTGTGGCGGCCAGCTTGTCCTACCATAAACATAGTGTGCTAGCTAATTTACCTCTGGAGCAAATTGGTCTGGATGCCCACAAAGCGGCCCTACCGTCCCCGACGGCAAAAAAGAATCTGGTTATTCTGGTCGTTGGTGAGACATCCCGGGCGCAAAACTTTTCGCTGGGCGGCTACGGGAAAGAAACGAATCCGCTGCAGGCAAAAGACAATGTGGTTTATTTTGAAAACACCTCATCGTGCGGTACCTCAACGGGCGTTTCCGTTCCCTGCATGTTTTCCAACATGCCGCGCCAAAGCTTTAATGGTGACGTAGCCAGCCATCAGGAAGGGCTGCTGGATATATTACAACGGGCAAAGGTTAACGTGCTCTGGCAGGAAAACGACGGCGGCTGCAAGGATGCCTGTACACGTGTGCCGACGGTTGATGTGACATCATTAAAGCTGCCGGGATTATGCACCAACGGCGAATGCCACGATGAAGCGTTATTCCACGGTGTAGAAGACTATATTAACAAGCTCGATAACGACGGAATTATCGTATTACATACGATAGGCAGCCACGGCCCGAGCTATTACCAGCGTTACCCTGACGCCTTTAAGAAATTTACGCCAACGTGCGATACCAATCAGATTCAGACCTGCACGCAGGAAGCGCTGACCAATACGTATGACAATACGGTCCTGTATGTCGATTTTGTTCTGGATAAAGCGATCAATTTACTGAAACAGCATCAGGATAAATTTAATACGTCGCTGGTTTATCTGTCAGACCACGGCGAATCGTTAGGGGAAAACGGCATCTACCTGCACAGCATGCCCTACTCAATTGCGCCGAAGCAGCAAACACACGTACCGATGTTGATGTGGTTATCAATAGGTTATCAGCAGCAACAAGGCATCCAGGATACCTGTCTGCGCCAGAATGCAAAACAGCTGGATTACTCGCAAGATAATCTTTTCCATACCATACTGGGGATGTTTACTATCGCCACGAAAGAATATCAGCCTCAACTTGATATCCTTCATCCGTGCAGGGACAAGGCAACATGAAATTATTGATTGTTGAAGACGATAAGCTGTTGCAGGAAGGATTATTATTGGCGTTGAGTCATGAAGGTTATGCCTGCGATTGTGCAGGCACAGCCAAAGAAGCAGACGCGCTCATCAGTAGCGCGCATTACAGTCTGGTTATTCTCGATCTTGGCTTACCGGATGAAGACGGGCTCACCCTGCTCTCACGCTGGCGTAAGAATCATTACCAGCATCCCGTACTCATCTTAACGGCGCGGGATAAGGTCAACGATCGCGTTAGCGGGCTGGATGTCGGCGCAGACGATTACCTTGCCAAGCCTTTCGCACTGACCGAATTACAGGCGCGCGTACGCGCCCTGATTCGCCGCAATCAGGGTTCAAGCAACAGCACAATACAGGTCGACAACATTACGTTGGATTTAAACAATCAACAGGTGTTACTGGACGACAAGCCAGTGGTGCTGACGCCAAAAGAGTTTGCGATCCTGTCCCGTCTGGTGTTGAAAGCCGGTTCTCAGGTACACCGCGAGGTTCTGCATCAGGATATCTACGCCTGGAACGATGACCCATCCTCTAACTCGTTGGAAGTGCATATCCATAATCTGCGTCACAAGATAGGGAAAGACCGCATCCGAACCCTGCGAGGTTTTGGCTATCTGCTGACTAAAGGCGAACAACCATGACGAACGATGCCGACACCGTCACCAGCATGCGCCGTCGTTTGGTGCTGGCACTGGGCGGCATCCTGCTCGTCTGTCAGATGATCAGCGTATTCTGGCTTTGGCACGAAAGCGAAGAGCAGATCAGCCTACTGGTTGATAAATCCCTGAGCGCCAGCGCCCAGAATATGCAGATCGATCAAGAGATCAATGAGGCGATTGCCTCGCTCAGTATCCCAAGTCTGGTGATGGTCATTCTGACATTGCTCATGTGCTTTCAGGCGGTCAGTTGGATCACTCGTCCGCTTTCCCGCCTACAGGAAGAATTGCAGGATCGCACGGCCGAAAACCTAGAACCGCTGCCACAGCAGAGTGACATTAAAGAAATCGCAGCTGTCACCCATACCATCAACCAACTTTTTCAACGTCTGGACGAAACGTTGAAACGCGACAGACAATTTACTGCGGATGTCGCTCATGAGTTACGCACTCCGCTATCCGGTATTCGACTGCACCTCGAACTGCACCAGCAGCAACATCAGATTGACTGTAGTTCGCTCATCAAACGCATTGATAAAATGGTGAAAACGGTGGAGCAGCTTTTGCTGCTTGCGCGTGTTGGGCAAGAGTTTTCAGCGGGCCATCACCAAAATGTCGAGTTCCTGAAAGACGTCATTTTTCCTATGCAGGATGAACTGGCCGAGATGCTGCAAAAACGCCAGCAGACGCTAAAGTGGATATTGCCACCAGAAGATATCACTCTGCGCGGCGATGCGACGTTGCTCCAACTACTGCTACGCAATCTGGTAGAAAACGCCTATCGCTATAGCCCGGAATCAAGTCAGATCACCGTGAGCATGAGCACGCCGCAACATATTGAACTACAGGTTGAGGATGAGGGGCTGGGAATCGATGAAAGCAAAGTCGGTGAATTGAGTAAGGCGTTTGTTCGCATGGATAGCCGCTATGGCGGCATCGGCCTCGGGCTAAGTATCGTGACGCGCATTGCTCAGTTGCACGATGGAAAATTTTTCCTCTGCAACCGGCCGCAACGTTCCGGTGCCCTCGCTCGCGTGGTGCTCACCGCCCCTGACAAATTCCTGGATGAGGCCTGAAGAGCAACGGGTCGAAGTCGGTAAGAGTAAGAGAAGCGTCATACATGGGCATCGTCCTATGCGTTAATCATGGAGTTTTTAACAATGTGATTCTGTAATGGCGCTATCAGCGTCAGTAGTAGCTATCCGGCAGAGGCCGTGCACCAAAGATCGCCTGCCCGACGCGCACCACGGTGGCACCTTCCTCAATCGCGATCTCAAAATCGCCGAACATCCCCATGGATAACTCATCCAGCTCGATAGCAGTAGGTGCGCTTTACTGCAATCGTTCGCGCAACTGGCGCAGTCGTATAAAGCACTGACGCACGCGTAGCTCAGAAAATGCGGGCCTGAACTGCCGCCAGATTGAGCTGGAAATCGTCAACCGTGGCAGCGTCGGGATAACAACCGTGCCTGTCGTGGCGAGTTTGTGTATTGGAGGATATCGACATCAGCGTCACTCCTGACGAAGAGGATGAATGGATTGTGAAACGTATTTATAGATTTAAAATAGCAGGATGTTCCCCACCATTTTCTTGATAAGAGGCAGACCAATTGTTCAAACATGCCCAGCTTGAATCGGTCAAAGCCTGGATTGGCGACCCCGCACAAGGTGCTTTGCCCTTACACGCTCGTATCCAGCGAGCGATTCGCCAGTTAATCCTCGATGGCGTTCTTGATGTGGGCAAGCCTTTACCCGCCTCACGCGCACTGTCTACATCACTGGGAGTGTCACGTGATACGGTCGAGTCGGCTTACAGCCAGCTGCATGCAGAAGGATTTATCGAACGTCGCGTCGGCAGCGGCAGTTTCGTGTCAGCGCGGGCAAAGCGTCTGCCGGGACGTGGTAAAGCCCGAAAAACGGGAGATAGCAAAGCAGAACTGCGCCTCAGTCAACGCGGCAGCGCTATGTTCCAGAATGGTGGCGTTCGCGACTTCATCATCCCGCGCGCGTTCGCGCCCGGCGTGCCGGAAACCCGCAGCTTTCCACTCCAGACATGGGAACGGCTAGAACGACAGGTGCTAAAAGAATATGGCACGCGGGCGCTGCTACACAGCCCGCCACAGGGCATGGAAGTGCTGAGACGTGCCATCGCAGATTATGTCAATCTCGAGCGGGGAGCCCGTGCTACGCCCGATCGCGTACTGGTGCTGACCAGTTCCCAACAAGCACTCACCCTGTGTGCGACGGTATTGCTGGATGCTGGCGATCCGATCTTCCTTGAAGATCCCGTGTACCACGGCGCCCGCAAGGCATTCGAAGCCGCCGGACTTGCCTGTGTACCGATCCCACTAGATGCCGATGGTTTGCAGATTGATCACCTGCTTGAGGCAAGCAACGCCCACAACGTGTCCGCTAAAGCGGTATTCCTGACACCCTCACACCAGTTCCCAACCGGTGCAACGCTGACGTTGGATCGACGGCTTGCCGTGATTGAATGGGCCCGGCAGAACCAGAGCTGGATTATTGAAGACGACTACGACAGCGAGTTCCACTATGCAGGTAAACCTACCGCCTGCGTGCAGGGGCTCGACCCGCACGATCGAACGATCTATATCGGCACCTTCACCAAATCACTGTTTCCCGGCCTGCGCATCGGATACATGGTACTGCCGCCACAGCTGGTTGCCCCCATGACGGTGGCCCGCACGCTGATGGATGGGCACAGCGCGCCCATTCCACAGCTCACGCTGGCGCGTTTTATAGAAGGAGGCCACTTCGGTGCCTATGTACGCACGATGCGCACCGTTTATGCGGAACGCCGTGATATGCTGGCACGGCTGGTGCGTCAGCATCTGGCTGACTTCGTGGAGCCACGAGTGCCAGCCGGAGGCATGCAGATGCCCTGTATCTTCATCCGTGACATCTCTGAACATGACGCGGTGGAATCCGCGCGTCGGGCCGGTATCGATCTGCTCGGGCTGACAGCACTATATGCGTCGGGCCAGCATAAAGCCGGTTTCCTCATGGGATTTGCTGCCCACGCACCGCATGAACTGGAAACGTCGGTCAAGACGTTGGCGAAGGTACTACGCGCGCTGTGCTGATGTTGGGTCGCGGGTGGTAGATGACAGATAGGTGCCGTCACGGTTAACGGGAAAAGGATTCAATCGCAGGGAAGTGATAGTGAAAAACAAAAAAACCGCAGGTCGAAGCCTGCGGTTATATCGCCATTATCGCGATGCTTATTTAGCCGCTTTCGCTTCGGCTGCTGGTTTTTCAGCTTTCGCATCATCCGCTGCTTTCAGGTCAGCTTCAGATTTAATGTCCAGCAGTTCAACGTCAAATACCAGCGTGGAGTTAGCCGGAATGCCAGGCACGCCGTTTTCGCCATAGGCCAGTGCTGGCGGGATAGCCAGCTTGATTTTGCCGCCTTTCTTAACGTGCTTCAGACCTTCAGTCCAACCTGGGATCACGCCGTCCAGACGGAAAGAAAGTGGCTCACCACGTTTGTAGGAGTTGTCGAACTCGCTACCGTCAACCAACGTACCTTTGTAGTTAACCACAACGGTATCGCTGTCTTTCGGCGCGTTGCCGCTACCTTCTTTCTCAACCTGATACAGAAGGCCAGATTCAGTTTTCTTCACGCCTTTTTCTTTAGCGAAGGACTCAAGATACTTGGTGCCTTTATCAGCGTTATCTTTCGCATCTTGCTTCATCTTGGCTTCAGCTGCGGCTTTCACTTTACCTTCAAAGCCTTGCAGCGTTTTCTCGATTTCTTCGTCAGTCAGCTTGCTCTTATCAGCAAAGGCATCCTGAACGCCAGCAATCAGCTGATCTTTATCCAGTTTTATACCTAATTTTTCTTGCTCTTTCAGAGAGTTATCCATGTAACGCCCTAAAGATGCACCTAACGCATAAGCCGCTGCCTGCTCATCGTTCTTGAATTTGGCTGCCGCAGTGGTGTCAGATGCCTGCGCTTTGTCTGCCGCCAGAGCCTGGCCTGCGTTCAGAGCCAGAGCCATCGTTGTTGCTAACAGCGTTACTTTAAACAGTGATTTCATCCATTTCTCCAGCATCTGGAGCGACGCGCTCCAGCCATCATTAAAATAAATTCGCGCCTACTATAACTGTGCGGACGAAGACAACACAACGACGCACGCGACAATCCTTTGATAAAAAACGTCAGGAAGCTTCTCTGACATCATTTGTGTCGTCCTAAGGCCTTCTGGCAACGATATGCCCCATTCCGGATAGTGCATTGCGCCCTACTGCGACCGTTTTTACTACCAGAAGTTTCCGCTTTCTGACAAACTCGCGGGTAACAAGAGGTAAGGGGAATACCGATGTCACCATCAGCACTTGAAGAACGACTCGAACAGTTGGAAAGCCGACAGGCTTTTCAGGAATTAACCATAGAAGAGCTTAACCAAACGGTTATTCAGCACGAGCGGGAAATTAGCCGCCTGCGTGAACATGTCCGTCTACTCACCGACCGACTACGCAGCCAGCAAACCTCACTCGTCGCATCACAGGCAGAAGAAACGCCGCCGCCGCATTACTGAGATTCGCGACCCGTTATGCTGGCGCTCGATACAGGCCAGATCCCGATCTAAAAGTAAATAAATAAAAAAACCTCAGGTGATCTTCATCAACCTGAGGTTTTTTTATGCGCTACAATATATTAGTGGCAGCCGCATCCACCGTTGCCGCCGCAGCCGCCTTTACCGTGCTGGTGGTCATGATCGTGGTCATGGCCGTGACCGCCACAGCAGCCGTCGCCATGTTCATGGTCGTGTTCACCGTGAACATGGCCGTGCTCCAGCTCTTCTTCCGTTGCTTCGCGGATAGCAATGACTTCAACATTGAAGCTCAGGTTTTGGCCTGCCAGCATGTGGTTGCCGTCGACAACAACGTGGTCGTCTTCCACTTCGGTAATTTCAACAGGTACTGGACCCTGATCGGTCTCAGCCAGGAAACGCATGCCAACTTGCAGCTCGTCAACGCCCATAAAGACATCTTTCGGTACGCGCTGAACCAGATTTTCATCATAGTTGCCGTAAGCGTCGTTGGAACCAATGTTCACATCAAACTTATCACCAGCCTCATGGCCTTCCAGCGCGCTTTCCAAACCAGAAATCAGGGAGCCGTAACCGTGCAAATAGTCCAACGGCGCGCTCACCGGAGACTCATCAACCAACACACCGTCTTCTGTACGTACTTGGTAGGCCAGGCTAACTACCAGACCTTTTGCTACTTTTTTCATGATATCTCCTACCGTTGGAAATCAAACTGGCGCAAATTGTAGCTGAAAAATGTCCCTATGTACCGTCTGGAATCAAAAAACGCCAACGGTTGGTGACAATACCACCACGGCACTCATCCCTCATTCTGGCCGGAAGATCCCGATGATATCGCTAGCCTGTGGGGCGGGTGCCGCCGTGGGTTCATCTGCCTGACTCTGGCGATATCCGCACTTCACGCACACCACAACCTCGATATCATCTTCTCGTCCAACGGCAAGTGTGTCCTGAGCCTGACACGTCGGGCACACGGCCCCTGCAATAAAGCGTTTACGCATGATAACTCCAATTCATCACCGTTCCAGCATCTGTAAAGAACTCCAATAGGCGTTATTGGTTCTTACTCGTCGTCCTCATCCCACACACTCGGCCGACGTCGCTCGCGCAGCATTTCTCGCTGGAAAATATCCTCCAGCTCACGGCGAGCCTCTTTCACACGGGAGATTTGCGCGACATCCCCCGTCAGTTGCGGCATCAACTCACGTAGCATGCGCATATCCAGACGGCGGAAGTGCTGTTGCGCGCGCATCGCCTGATGCGGGTGCATGCCCAGCGTCACCAGTGTTTTTCGCCCCAGTTCCAGCGCACTGGAAAAGGTTTCGCGCGAGAAATGTCTTACGCCCGTCTGTAACAGCTCATGGGCTTCAACACGCCCGCGTGCCCGTGCCAGAATCTCCAGATTTGGAAAGTGTTGCTGACAGAGATGCACAATCTCCATCGTATCTTCCGGCGCATTACAGGTGATCACAATGGAGCGCGCTTTATCCGCGCCCGCCGAGCGCAGCAGTTCCAGTTCCGTGGCATCGCCATAATAAACCTTATAACCATAGCTGCGCATCAAGCTCACGGCGCTGATATCACGCTCCAGAACCGTAATCCGCATTTTGTTCGCCATTAATAAGCGAGCAATCACCTGTCCGAAACGCCCGAAGCCCACCACGATCACTTGCGGTTCGTCATCCTCGACATACGGTTTCTCATCCGGCACATCCTGCACGTTATAGCGACGTACCAGAATGCGGTCGATTAACTGCATCAGCAGCGGCGTCGTCATCATGGATAGCGTCACCGTCACCAACAACAGCGGCAGTTGCTCACCTTTCAAAACGTTGAATGAAGCCGCAGCAGAAAACAGGACGAAGGCGAACTCACCGCCCTGACTCAGCACCCCGGCAAACTGCAAACGCTCGGATCGGCGCATACGATTAATTCGCGCAAGGAAATACAGCACAGCCGCTTTCACGGCCACCAGCACCAGCACCGCAAACATAATCTTCACGATATGGGTGTAGAGGATCCCGAGATTCAGCGCCATTCCTACAGAGATAAAGAACAACCCAAGCAGCAAGCCTTTGAACGGCTCAATGGCAATTTCTAATTCATGCCGATATTCGCTTTCCGCCAGCAGAATACCGGCGATAAAGGTGCCTAATGCCATAGAAAGCCCTAACGCTTCCATAAACAGCGCAGAGCCGAGCACCAGCAACAGCGCGGCGGCGGTGAATACTTCGCGCACGCCAGATGCCGCAATAAAGCGGAACAGCGGACGCACCAAATAGCGACCACCGATTAGCATGCCGAGAAACGCAGCAACCTTCAGCCCAATCCGTTCCCAATCGCCGAAATCACCCTGCACACCGGCCAGAATCGGGATCAGCGCCAGCGCAGGAATAACGGCCAAATCCTGAAACAGTAGAACGGAGAAACCTAGTTGCCCCGACTCATTACGGTTCATGCCCTTTTCGCGCATCAGCTGCAGCGCCATGGCCGTTGACGACATCGCCAACCCCACGCCGCCAATCAGTGCGGACTGCCACGAGAAATCCGTCAAATACAGGCCTCCGCCTAAAATCAGCGCACTCAGTCCGACCTGAGCCGCCCCAACGCCAAAGATCGAGCGGCGCAGCGTCCAGAGCTTGGAGGGATTCAACTCCAGACCGATGATGAACATCAGAAAAACGACACCCAGCTCCGAGAAGTGCAGAATGGCTTCCACATCACGGATAAAGCCAAGCCCCCAAGGGCCAATGGCGATCCCAGCGATCAAATAGCCCAATACGGCGCCAATCCCTATTCGGGCAGCGATCGGTACGGCGACTACCGACACAAACAAAAACAAGACTCCGGCGGTCAGGAGCGAAGAACTCTCCATACTAGCGTTCCTCTTTAGGTAAAGGGGAGGATAGCCATTCACCGTAAGCTTTGGCTTGACTCAACAACACATCGGGCTGTAACCGACGCGCCCAGTAAATAATCATGGGATGCATCCAATGCATACGGCACATTTCCGCCGTCAGCTCAAACGGGCGTAGCAAATCGTCCATCGGGTAGCGATTGCTCCCATCAGCGTGGTAGGCATCTTCCGGCTCACCGGTCGTAATCACCGAGCGCCAGTATTTCCCCGCCAGCGCATTCCCGCCAATCCCATTAGCAAAGCCGCGAGATAACACCCTATCGAGCCACTCTTTCAGCAGCGCCGGACAGCTGTAGGTATAAAACGGATGTTGGAAAACAATGACCTGATGCTCACGCAGCAGCTGTTGTTCATGATGAATATCGATAAAAAAGTCAGGATAGTGTGCGTACAGATCGTGCACGGTTACATTCGCCAACTGCTGCGCCGGTTGCAATAAAATCCGGTTCGCTACCGAGTCCTGTGGTTCCGGATGGGCATACAGCAGCAAAATCTTCGGTGGCTGCGACATCATTCCCCTCCAAAGCGTCGTCATAATAATCGTTTTCCGTTACCATGCAGCGCAACGACTAAAAACGGGACACCGCGTGTCCTGATATGTCCATAATTTAACATACTCTGAACATACGGCGCTTTATGATTGTTTTCTCTTCGCTGCAAATTCGACGTGGTGTACGCGTTCTGATCGATAACGCGACAGCAACGGTTAATCCTGGCCAAAAAGTCGGTCTGGTTGGCAAAAACGGCTGTGGTAAATCTACGCTGCTGTCATTACTGAAAGGCGAAATCAGCGCCGACGGTGGCACCGCAACCTTCCCGCAAAACTGGTCACTGGCCTGGGTCAATCAGGAAACGCCTGCGTTGGATAAACCCGCGCTGGACTACGTGATTGACGGCGACCGAGAGTTTCGCCAGTTGGAAGCCGCGTTGCAGACCGCCAACGAAGAAAACGATGGCAACGCCATTGCCACGCTGCACGGCAAGCTGGATGCGATTCAGGCCTGGACGATTCAGGCCAGAGCATCAAGCCTACTCAATGGGCTAGGATTTTCTCAGCCACAGTTGCAACAACCCGTCAGCGCCTTTTCCGGCGGCTGGAGGATGCGTTTGAATCTGGCACAGGCGCTGATCTGTCGTTCAGACCTGCTGTTACTGGATGAACCGACCAACCACCTCGATCTGGATGCGGTTATCTGGCTGGAAAAGTGGCTGAAAAACTACGCCGGCACGCTGGTCCTGATCTCGCACGATCGCGATTTCCTCGATCCGGTAGTGACCAAGATTCTGCACATCGAGCAGCAGTCGCTCAATGAGTACACGGGTAACTACTCCTCGTTTGAACGCCAGCGCGCCACCCGTCTTGCACAGCAGCAATCGCTCTATGAACATCAGCAGGAGCGCGTCGCGCATCTGCAACACTACATCGACCGTTTCCGCGCACAAGCAACCAAAGCCAAGCAGGCGCAAAGCCGGATAAAAATGCTGGAACGCATGGAAATGATTGCACCAGCGCATGTCGATAACCCTTTCCGCTTCAGCTTTCGCGCCCCGGAGTCGTTACCCAATCCACTGATGAAGATGGAAAAGGTCAGCGCAGGCTATAACGACAAGCTGATTCTGGAATCCATCAAACTCAATTTAGTGCCGGGTTCTCGCATCGGGCTGCTCGGCCATAACGGAGCGGGTAAGTCCACGCTGATCAAACTGCTTGCTGGCACGCTCGCCCCACTGAAAGGGGAAATTGGGCTGGCGAAAGGTGTGAAGCTCGGTTATTTCGCCCAGCACCAGTTAGAGTTTCTACGTGCGGACGAATCGCCATTACAGCATTTGGTGCGTCTGGCAGAGCGGGAAACGGAACAGCAGCTGCGCGACTACCTCGGCGGCTTCGGTTTTCAGGGCGACAAAGTCACCGAGATCACCGAGCGCTTCTCTGGCGGCGAAAAAGCCCGTCTGGTACTGGCACTGATCGTCTGGCAGCGCCCGAATCTCCTGCTGCTCGACGAACCAACCAACCACCTCGATCTGGATATGCGTCAGGCGTTGACCGAAGCATTAATCGATTTTGAAGGTGCACTGGTTGTCGTCTCGCACGATCGACACCTGATCCGTTCTACTACGGACGATCTCTATCTGGTACACGACCAAAAAGTAGAACCGTTCGACGGCGATTTGGAAGACTACCAGCAGTGGCTGGTCGGCCTGCAACGTCAGGAAAATGCGGCCGATGAAACGCCAAAAGAGAATATCGCCAACAGCGCACAGGGCAGAAAAGATCAGAAACGCCGCGAAGCCGAATTGAGAACACAAACGCAACCGCTGCGCAAACAGATAACCAAGCTTGAGCAGCAGATGGAAAAGCTGGGGGAAACGCTGGCAACGCTGGAAGCCCGACTGGCGGACAGTGCCATCTACGACATCAGCCGTAAAGCCGAACTCACCGACTGCCTGCAACAGCAAACCAAAGTCAAAATCGAGCTGGAAGAAACGGAGCTATCCTGGCTGGACGCGCAGGAACAGCTAGAGCAGATGATGCAGAGCGACTCGTTTTGATATTAGTTGCCTGAAAAGCGTCGCCTTAATGCCAAATCAACAGCACGCAGGCGGCGGTCAGCAAGCCCATTGACACATTAAAGATAATCCACGCTTTTTTACTGCGCAGTAGTCGTCCAATCATCGTGCCGAATCCGAGCCAGATGACACCGGACACCAGATTGACCAGCACAATCCCGATGCTTATCGCGATCACTGACTGGTTATAGCCTTCCCCCGCCAGACTAAAGCTGGCAACCGCGCCCAGCGCCATGAGCCACGCTTTCGGGTTCAGGAATTGCAGCAACCACCCTTGATAAAGCCGGATCGGCTTGGGCGGTGCAACGGACGTTTCCAGACGTTCGTAAGCCGCCGTGGCGATTTTCCACGCCAGCCAGAGCAGATAGGCACTGCCGAGGACTTTCAAGATAAAATGCAGCGAAGGGTAAATCAGAATCAAACCACCGACACCGAATGCCACCAGCAGCAAAATGCTCTGCATGCCCAGCATGATGCCGACCATCAGCCACAGTGAACGCATAAAGCCAAAATTCGCGCCCGAGGTGGTCAACAGCATATTGTTAGGCCCCGGTGTGATGGCCGCTACCCACAAAAACCCCAACATCGAAAGAAATAAACTCAGTTCCATTATTTGTAGGCGCTCCTGACCCAAATGTCGTACCAACTGGCAGCATTGAAGCTAACAGTGTGATATTGATCGTACAAGAGCCGACAACAAGATTTATCTATCCTTTATGTATGACCATTTCCGTCCGCTGAGCGGCGCGCATAATCCACATCTGCAAACGCTATTACCGCGTCTGATCCGCCGCCATGCGCAATTCTCGCCAGTCTGGCAGTCACTGGAATTACCGGATGGCGATTTCGTCGATCTGGCCTGGAGCGAAGCCCCTGAACAGGCGCGGCACAAACCGCGCGTGGTGCTGTTCCACGGGCTGGAAGGCAGCTTTCATAGCCCTTACGCTCACGGCCTGCTACATGCCTGTAAGCAGCGCGGCTGGCTGGCAGTCATCATGCATTTCCGCGGATGCAGCGGCAAACCCAACCGGATGAAGCGTATTTATCACTCCGGCGAAACCAGCGATGCCAGCTATTTCCTGCGCTGGATGCAGGAGACGCTGGGCGATACACCTACGGCTGCCATCGGCGTGTCTCTCGGCGGTAACATGCTAGCCTACCTGCTCGCGCAGCAAGGCGAAGCCTGTTCCCTGTCAGCGGCCGTCATTGTTTCTGCACCACTGATGCTCGAACCTTGTAGCCGTCGGATGGAACAAGGCTTCTCTCGCGTCTATCAGCATTACCTACTGCGCCTGTTGAAACAAAACGCCAGTCGCAAGCTGGCGGCTTACCCGGACACGCTACCGATTCAGTTGCCGCAGTTGAAGCGAATCCGACAGCTGCGAGAGTTTGATGACGTCATTACCTCACGTATCCACGGCTTCCGCGATGCGGCCGACTACTATCGACGCTGTAGCGCTCTGCCACTGTTGCCTCAGATACGAAAACCGCTGCTCATCATCCATGCGAAGGACGATCCTTTCATGACATCAGAGGTGATTCCCGATCTGTCTCAGTTACCGTCTAATATTGAGTATCAGCTAACGGAACATGGCGGGCATGTTGGCTTCGTCGGTGGAACGTTGCTGAAACCGGAAATGTGGCTGGAACAGCGCATTCCCAACTGGCTTAGCCCATTTTTGGACCAGGCCAGCGACTCTTTTTCTTCAGGAGCCGTTTTTACTCAGAAACCCTTTGAATCAGGAAACATAGCGTGATTATTCCCTGGCAACAGCTCGACCCAGAAACGCTGGATAGCATCATCGAATCTTTCGTTCTGCGGGAAGGCACCGATTACGGCGAACAGGAGCGTTCGCTGGCGCAGAAAGTGGAAGATATCCGCGGCCAACTCCAATCTGGCGAGGTGGTGTTGGTGTGGTCTGAGTTACATGAAACCCTCAATATCATGCCGCGTAATCAGCTCAATTCCGGAGGACATGCCCCTTATTGAGCACGCCGAAAGTCGTGAAAGAACGCGCCAAACATGCTAACAATGATGATAATTACGTCTTTTTTGAGGATGCGCGCAGGCCTTCGGTCTATGCGGGCATCGCGATCACGGAGTCACGCACTTTATGTCACATCAACATCCGATTATTGCGGTTACCGGCTCCAGCGGAGCGGGAACCACGACAACCAGTCTGGCCTTCCGTAAGATTTTCCAGCAGTTTGATCTGCGCGCAGCCCAGTTGGAAGGCGATAGCTTTCACCGCTATACCCGCCCGGAAATGGATATGGCAATTCGTAAAGCGCGTGATTCAGGACGCCACATCAGCTACTTCGGCCCAGAAGCGAATGATTTCAGCCTGCTGGAACAGTCGTTTATTGAATATGGCCTGCACGGGCGTGGCCAGACGCGTAAATACCTTCATACCTACGATGAAGCCATTCCCTATAATCAGGTTCCTGGGACGTTCACGCCGTGGGAGCCGATGCCAGAACCCACCGATATCCTGTTCTATGAAGGATTGCACAGCGGCGTGGTCACCGAGCAAAACGACGTGGCACAGCATGTCGATTTGCTCGTCGGCGTGGTGCCGATCGTCAACCTGGAATGGATTCAAAAGCTGATTCGTGACGTTAATGAGCGCGGCCACTCGCGTGAAGCGGTGATGGATTCCGTCGTCCGCTCAATGGAAGACTACATCACCTATATCACGCCACAGTTCTCTCGCACACACATCAACTTCCAGCGCGTGCCCACCGTGGACACCTCCAACCCGTTCGCCGCCAAATCGATTCCCTCATTGGACGAAAGCTTCGTCGTGATTCATTTTCAGGGGTTGGATAATATTGATTACCCCTATCTGCTCGCTATGTTGCAGGGTTCCTTTATCTCCCACATCAACACGCTGGTCGTTACCGGTGGGAAGATGGGATTGGCGATGGAATTAATCATGGCACCGCTGGTGCAGCGGTTAATTGAAGGGAAAACGATCGAATAAGCATCGAGATACACGGGGCGACCACAGGGGTGAGGCCTCCCTACGGGAACCACCCCCTGTGTTTCCCCTAATAACAGGCTTAAGTGACCAGAATTAGTGCCCAGAGACAGGGATTATGCCAGCACTCTAATTTCGTGGCTGTGCGTCACCTCAACGGCTTTGCCCAGCATCAATGCTACTGAGCAGTATTTTTCTGCCGACAGTGCGACGGCTCGCTCGACAACTTTGTCGGTCAATCCTTTTCCCGTCACGATAAAATGCAGATTGATATGGGTGAATAAACGCGGCGCTTCTGACCGACGTTCTGACGTTAATTTCACTTCACAATCCGCTACATCGTTGCGGCTTTTTTGCAGAATCGACACCACATCAATCGCGCTGCATCCCCCTACGGACATCAACACCATTTCCATCGGACTCGGCGCTTTATCACCGGAATTGCCGTCCATCAATATCTGATGTCCTGATGCGGATTCGCCCAAAAACGTTAAGCCTTCAACCCATTTTACCCGTGCCTGCATGATGCCTCTCCACTAAAAATTTTTTGAAAATTTATACCGTTACTGTACAAAAACCAGCGTTAATCAGCGCTTTGTCATGCTGAAGCGAGACAACACAAGACACGTCCTTAAAGCTGTGTTAAAACGAAAATAGAATAGACCTTTTCTGGACAAACCCAGAAACGAAGAAGATGATGACCTGGCCAGACATACCCAGCCATTTTTACGGTGCGGCAAGGCAGCAACCGGAAAATAAAGGGTACAGAGGTTTCAGTATATTCCCTGACGTCATTCTGCCTAGACTGAATTTTATTTTTTTAGCAGTTAAACACGCCGTACAGGGAACTCTGACCCCTGTAATTTGCGCAGTGAATTACAACAGAGGATGATAGCGAATGGTTCTCGGCAAACCGCAAACAGATCCAACTCTCGAATGGTTCCTTTCCCATTGTCATATCCACAAGTATCCATCGAAGAGCACGCTGATTCACCAAGGTGAAAAAGCAGAAACGCTTTACTACATCGTGAAAGGCTCTGTCGCAGTGCTAATCAAAGATGAAGAAGGCAAGGAAATGATTCTCTCCTACCTCAATCAGGGCGATTTTATCGGCGAGCTCGGCCTGTTTGAAGAAGGTCAGGAACGCAGCGCCTGGGTTCGGGCAAAAACCGCCTGTGAAGTGGCTGAAATTTCCTATAAAAAATTCCGCCAACTCATCCAGGTTAACCCGGATATCCTCATGCGTCTGTCTGCACAAATGGCAAACAGACTTCAGGTTACCTCTGAAAAAGTCGGCAACCTCGCCTTCCTTGATGTGACTGGCCGTATTGCCCAAACCCTACTCAACCTGGCCAAACAACCTGATGCCATGACACATCCAGATGGCATGCAAATAAAAATTACCCGTCAGGAAATTGGGCAAATCGTTGGCTGCTCGCGTGAAACCGTGGGCCGCATTCTGAAAATGTTAGAAGACCAGAACCTGATCTCTGCACACGGTAAAACGATTGTCGTTTACGGCACTCGCTAAACCCCTGTCGCGGTACCCTACCAATAAAAAAAGCGTGAAGCCTTGGCCTCACGCTTTTTTTATGGCGAGCTTCCTGCTCGCCACCCTGCGGGTCGTCGCAAGCGACGTTGAAAAACGTTCCCTACGTTTTTTTATGGCTGATCTTTTGAGAGCATAATCAGTTTGCTGCGTTAACGACCTGCGCGACGGCTTTAGCGAATTTCGCCATCCCCTGCGCAATATCCTCTTCATCAATAATCAAAGATGGTACGAAGCGGATTACGTTCGGCCCAGCCATCAGCACCATAAGCCCCTGAGACGTTGCCGCAGCCAGAAACTCGCCCGCGCGACCATGCCATTGCGGTTTCAGTTCGGCACCCAGCAGCAGCCCCATACCGCGAACCTGCTCGAATATTCCGCACTGCTGATTGATTTTCTCAAGCTCACTAACAAAGCGATCGTGGCGATCCGCCACACCTGATAGCACTTCTGGTGTGTTAATAATATCCAGCGCAGCTTCCGCCACCGCACAGGCCAGCGGGTTGCCGCCATAAGTGGTGCCGTGTACCCCAACCGTCATGGCCGATGCGATCTCTTCCGTCGTCAGCATCGCGCTAATCGGGAAACCACCGCCCAATGCTTTAGCCGTTGTGAGGATATCTGGCGTAATGCCGTAGTGCATGTAGCTGAATAGTTTGCCAGTGCGCCCCATTCCGCTCTGCACTTCATCAAACACCAGCAGCGCCTTGTGCTGATCGCACAGATCGCGAACGCCTTGTAAAAACTCAGGCGTAGCGGGCGTAATCCCCCCTTCCCCCTGAATCGGCTCCAGTACAACCGCACAGGTGTGATCGTCCATCACCGCTTTAACAGCAGCCAGATCGTTGAAGGGAACATGAACAATATCGGCAGGCTTAGGCCCGAAACCGTCGGCATATTTAGGCTGTCCGCCGACCGAGACGGTGAACAGCGTCCGACCATGGAATGCATTGTAGAAGGCGATGATCTTGGTTTTATACGGACTATGGCGTTTAATCCCATAGTGACGTGCCAGCTTAAAGGCAGCTTCGTTAGCCTCAGCACCGGAGTTAACAAAGAACACGCGGTCGGCAAAAGTAGCATCAATCAATTTGCTGGCGAGGCGTAGCGCAGGCTCATTAGTGAAAATATTGCTGGTGTGCCACAGCGTTTCACCCTGCTGCTGCAACGCGTTCACCAATGCAGGATGGCAGTGACCCAGCGCCGTGACCGCAATACCACCGGAGAAATCGATATACTCGCGGCCGTCCTGATCCCAGACGCGGCTCCCTTTACCTTTCACGGGTACAAACTTCGCGGGTGCATAAACTGGCAAAATCACTTTATCATGAGTATCCCGTGTCACTGCTTTCTGCTCTGCTGCCATTTGCTGCCTCACTCTGCTGTCCATCATATCTAAATGAAAATATAGTCAACAAATATGCATAAAAAATCAATTACAGGCAATATTAAATCGGCTACTGAGGAGAATAACTTTCTATATCACTAAATTTTAAGGAAATTATCCAAAAGCTGATGCCCCTGCTGGCTAAGAATGCTCTCTGGGTGAAACTGCACCCCTTCCAGTGGCAATGCGCGATGGCGGATCCCCATAATCTCATCACGCTTTCCTTCATGTTCGCTCCAGGCCGTGACCTCAAAGCAATCGGGTAGCGAGGCGGAATCAATAATGAGTGAATGATAACGGGTGACCGTCAAAGGCTGAGCCAACCCCGTGAAAACCCCCGTATCGCTATGCGCAATCGCTGAGGTTTTCCCGTGCATGACCTGCCGTGCCCGCACCACGCGCGCGCCGAACGCCTGCCCCATCGCCTGATGGCCAAGACACACGCCCAGAATAGGCAATTTATCAGCAAAGTGACGAATGGCAGCCAGTGAAATGCCCGCCTCGTCCGGCGTACAAGGGCCAGGTGAAATAACCAACCGCTCAGGCGCAAGCTGTTCAATCTCACGCAGCGTCAGTTCATCATTACGCTTCACCACAACCTGCGCGCCAAGCTCACAAAAGTATTGGTAAAGGTTGTAGGTAAAGGAGTCGTAGTTATCGATAATTAGCAGCATATTTTACTTAAGTTATTTATAAATAATGAATTTATAATTTAAATACCTTTTTGATACCCGCTGTAATACCCGCAATTTTTTTCGATACCCTCTTATTTGGGCTAAAACGGAGAAACTATTGTACCCGTCTCCAGCATGAAAAGGGTGTGTCAGATTCATGACACAGCGGTTGAGGTGCATGTCTCATGGAGATAATGGGTTCTTCGGCTGCGGTGTCACCTTCATCCGTTGACACGGAAAAAGTGACGCCGGTGCAGACGCAAATCATTGAGACGAGTAGCACAATAACGCGAACTTACGAGGATAAACACTGTTTAAGCCGCTGATGAAGTGAAATCACCACAACGATAAACGTTGCAGCTACGGCCAGTCTCCTACGGTATGGAAGCCGCTCTCTGCCTGGGTATGGTAAGCCCATGGCAATGTTGGGCTTGAAGTAAAATAGTCAAAACGAACTTGCATCACCACGCTCGCAACAGCGTTCAAGCTACTCGGTGGTATCTGCTTTCAAAGGCTGGCAAATTTACCACACGCAACTGAGCGTGTTTTTTCGGGGGCTGACGCTCAGTGGAACGAAAACTCACGCTAAGGAATTGAATGAGTCTGGATAATCGCTCACCCACTTTTATTATAAAAAACGATAAAACGGTTATTTTTTGAAGGAATTATTTGCATTATTCTGGTAGTTTTATTTAATTAATAATATTCAAAAAAAAGATATGGCGCGAAGAATTAACTCGCCCCTAGTTTATCTAATGGTTGAATCTACCCTAGATATTTTTTAATTTATATGCTATGTCATTTTGGTAGTTACGGGATATAGCGAAAATCGCAATTAGTTTAGAAGGGGTTTTATTTTGATTACTGTAGAAACAATTTATGGTGTTAAAATTACAATGAGGATTTGCGATATAATTATGATTAAAAGCCATGGGCGGTTAACTAAAATATTTATCAAAGGACATGAAAATCCGATTATTACAGACATGCAGCATGATGATTTTATATTCAGTTTTTTAATGAAAAACATAAAAGGTAATCTCAGTAGCACTATTTAGTGCCCGCGTAGGTCGTGTATTCAATCAGTTCTGGAAAATTTATCTCCAGTCGCGTGGGGACACATTCTTCTTGGCGGAAATTATTCATTTGAAGATAAAACAGCGATCTCAAATCTGGACAGTCTTCTGGAAGGCGTTGAGCCGCTGAGTGTTGAAGAAGATGCAGAATAAAGATCAAGTAAATAAATGCATGATAAGTAATGATTTTTATGTCATGAATGGGCATTTTGGAGGAAATGGGAGCGGAACCCCTAGTAAGACACTGGGATATTCAAAATCATTCGAAATGCACGATAGGATCATCGGTATTTACATCGAACGAAAGCACTACGTTTTATGCCATATCAACTTATTGAATACACAACTATTTTTTAATTTATTAACCTTCAAGCTCGGTGTGCGACAGCACATAAGCGTTTCTATTATTATTATTTTTACTTTATATAGGCTGTAGATGATAAGAATTAATTTTATGCTTATTATCAAACAAACTACAGAGGTTATTAACATGAAAAGCTTAAAGTTTATTTTACCTGCTTTAATATTATCATTTTCTTCTTTTGCAGCTGAACGTTGTGGCGAAGGGCAGATTCAAGTATGTACTCTTCTCACCGGTTGTATTTGCACAGGCGTTGGGTGATATAGCTAATACCTTAATTATTCCTCGGTACCATATTTTTATGATACCGAGGAATTTTGGAAAGGTTCACACATTTCCTTAAAATGTTTCATAAAATATTAAACATCATTTTTATCAATGATGTCAATCTATAAATAAAGATCTAATTAAGCACCTTTCCATCTTCCAGAATTTTATAAACCGTGGAGCGGACAATGTGAAGCTTACGGGCAATTTCTGTTGCCCCATTGCCTTTCCTGTGAAGCGTCAGTACGACGCTTCTGCCCACTGTGCGCCTACGGCCAAATTTGATGCCCTTCAGCTTTGCTTCCTGTCGGCCTTCATTGGTGCGTTCCAGGATTCTCCGCCGCTCTGCCTAGGCAACAGCTGAAAAAAACGATATACCGACGGTCAGGAAGATCAACTGGGAGCACTGGGGCTGGTCACTAACGCAGTGGTGCTGTGGAACACTATTTATATGCAGGCAGCCCTGGATCATCTCAGGGCACAGGGGGAAACCCTAAATGATGAAGATATTGCACGCCTCTCACCGCTTTGCCACGGACATATCAATATGCTCGGCCATTATTCCTTCACTCTGGCAGAGCTGGTGACAAAAGGACATCTGCGGCCATTAAAAGAGGCGTCAGAGGAAGAAAACATTGCTTAACGTGAGTTTTCGTTCCACTGAGCGTCAGACCCCTTTTCTTGCAGGTTGCGGTAGCTGATGCCGTATTTACAGTACCAGCGAACAGCCCACAGGATGATCTCGCATTGAAAATGCCGGCCATGGAAAGGGGTCATACGTTGTTCCTGCTGCAAAAAAGGAGTGTTCAGTTTATCATCACTGGCTATTTGCAACAGTACCTTCGAGGGTCATGTTTAGCGATCCTCTCTGGCATGCCAGATGCGCAGCACGTAGATGACGGACTTCTCAATTTCATGGCGGACCTCATACTCTCCAACCAGAAATCGTCTGATTTCCCGGGGCTCGAACTGGAATAATTGCTCCCCAAGGCGTGAATTGGTTAACAGGATGGCCGGAGCCTGAGTCAATTCTTGAACTGCTCTTGCAGCAGCAGATTTGTTAGCCAGAGCCAGAAATTCATACAAATGAGCTAAATCTGACAGTGCCTTACTTGTCCATTTAATTTCCATCAACGCGGAACCGGCAATGGTTTGTCGGTTCCAAGGCTGTCAGCCCATGCCTGCACGGCCTGGTGATCGATAACCCGTCCCGCATCCACATCTGCCAGCGCTTCCTGGGTCAGGCGGTCTCGCTCCTCTTCCTGGGCTATCCATGCGGAAAGCGCCTGCTTCATGATCCAGCCTCGTGAACGTTCAAGTCGGGCTGCAATTTGATCAACCTTATCAGCTATGGGCAATGGCACATGAGCTGTCAGCACCCTAGTTACTACCTGCGTATCGTTCTTCATTTATTTACTCCGGTTAATACTGATTTATTTTTAATCATAGTTAATCACTATGAATCAAATGTGATTGCATATATCTCCGTCTGGTAGTTTTGTTTAAGTATTTCTATACCAAACTAGTTTAATTCGGTACTGTATTAACCGATAATACCAGCCCTAATGTCATTTTCAGAAGACAACTGCACGACATGTCAGAAGTGGGATGCACTGGCTACCCACGACGGTAACTCAGGGCTAATTGAGTAGTTTCTTTCCATCAGGCCGCAGCTCTCCTGCTGGCGAAAGATGTCGGTATAATGTCTGTCGCGTGATACCCAGTTCTTTACACAAATCACCAACCCAGGTCTCTGGTTTTCCCATTGCCGCCATCATTCGGAAACAACCCCCCACGTCCGCCGGTGTATGTCTGTAGTTCTCTAGCAGAACAATCTGCCTGCTTAGATAACGGGACGATATGCTCTTCACGCATCTTCATTCTCCCAGTAGGGATTCGCCACCTCGGATCCATCCAGATCAAATTCACGCCATTCTGCTTTGCGAAGCTCAACGGTACTGACAAACAGCAGAATATTGACTTAATATGTTGATAGATATTGGTTATTTTAATTAACTCCACGTTTGATACCAGCAATGATACCCGAAAATTATGTCGATGCGCTTTTCATAGGCGAGTGCAACACAGGTTATTGTACCTGTATACGTGATTAGCAAGATGACACGAAGTTGACGTTAGCTGCATCAAGAGATACGTGGATGATAGGAGACAGAGATTCCGAATGAAATTTGAGAACAATGCGGAATCTCTGGTGTGGTTCGATATTGATTCAAGTAACGAGCACAATCATGAACGATCGTTAAGCATCATCCAGGATAAAGGTTACTGGTACATGATAAAAACCATCAACATATTCAGGCCTTAGCTCAGCAACTGAGTTCTCTGGCTTTTTCCCATATAGCTCGATAGCTACATCTGTCAGAGTCTTAGTCGTTACCGCCTCTTTCGCGCTAGACTGGAATACACCGATTGATGATAGATAATCCAGAGGGAAATTAAACCGATAGACGCCAAATTTATTTCCCTCTCTAATGATAACATCCATAGGATTCATCACCTTCTTACCTTTTAAGGACAATTTAGGAATGTAGGTAATGAACTCAACAGGTGCTTCATCTCTAATTTCAGCCCACGTTACATTGCAGCTCTCAGCCGCAGAAGCAAGCTTTCCTTTCGCTTTGAAAGCATCTGAAAGGCATAAGCCAACTCTGCTTCCGATTAAAGGCTCCATTGTAGACTTACGGATAACATTAATAATAACTTTTACAGCGTCCTGCTGCGTTGATTTAACGGAATTACATTGCCCGTTTTTAAATATAAATTTATCCAACCGTTCATTAATATCATCCTTGTTATTAATTAATGCTGCATTTATTATTATAAATTTTTCATTGGGTTCACTATTGGCACGATATGTCAGACCGCACAGACTAAGTGCTACACTAGATAAGATAAAATTCCTTCTGCTAATCATTAGTCAATCCTCCTACCCAGCCAAATCAGCCTCAGCGTGAGACATTATTGTCATATCTGATGAAGGATATGTTACACAAGATAATATAAACGTTCCTTTCTGAGTTCCATTGAGGAAAGATTGGTCACTATCATCATAACTTCCAAAAATCACCCTACATGCACATGATGAGCACGCCCCAGCTCGGCAACTATAAGGAAGATCCACCCCAGCCTCTTCAGCAGCATCAAGTATATATTGATCATCTGGACACATTATTTCTTGGGTACCACTGCACCCCAAAATATTTATCTTATATGAAGCCATGACTTATATCATCCTTTTAAAATCATTAATAAAAATTAACCACATTAATTAATAATTAACAAAATAAAAACTCAATAAAAACAATATGAAATTACCACCTTTATATTTTATTTATATAAAAATTAGAAGTCACACGACGGAATCTGTCCTTTACATTGTGCAACGCAACTATGAAAATTTGTACTTCCATAATCACCAGGAATATTTAATAGGTATGAACATTCGGCGATACATCTATCAACTTCGGATAGTGAATATTTCTCGTTAATGAAAACCTTATTCACTTTTCTATTTTTAACAATACAAGAATTGTTTATTTCTATAAAATTTATCTTTCCTTTTAAAAAATCGATAGGAAGTAGTTTGCTATCCGAGCTAATTGCGTTACCAGAAAACAACAATAGAATTAATGCCATCGGAGGGGATACGTTCAACACAACTCAATCCTTTAAAAGTATGTTAATTAATATTTTTAACTCTTGGCCTTATACTCCCACAGCCAAGAAAACTTAGGGAAATTATAATTTTCATGAAAAAAATAAACCATTTTACAAATAACCTACAGATTGACATCCTTATTCACATAAACCGTGAAGCCATCTGGTTTTAAATCTGGATGATCAATTGAAATATCATTTATAACCTTACCCGTTAACGTATAAATTAAGTGCCCAGCAATATGCCGACACTTTTCATATTCCTCCTGAGGCAAAGAGCTTTTCAGCACGACTAATTCTGCTTTGATTTGCTCAATAAGAACAATTGATTTTTCAATTAAATTTTCTGCGATATTTTTATCTGAGATGAACATCTTACGATCCTAGTGGCGTGTCGAAAATGGCTTCCATGCATTCTAATAACGCTACCCCTCACACATTTAACAGTCAAGAAAAACATACCTTGTCAACAAAAAATATGTGGCGAAAAATATTTATGCAGTTCAACGTCTGCGGCCCATCGATGGCTTCTCTATTTTTTAGTTTTTTCTTAGCGCCTCACAGCAGGAACAACAATATTCAACGATACACACTATCTGCAGACATAGGAAAATCGGGGCTATGTGTTTACGCGAAGTCAGAATATAAAGTTAGCACGATAATAATTATATAGATCATAAATAATTTATTCCCGTAATCACCACCTTTATTAATAGGTATTAATTATTAGATTATCTATAGCAAATGATTACTCTGAAATCATTTCTAACAAAAAAAATAATAAACAAAAAAAACCCATGAATTAATTAATTTAAAAAAAAAGAGAGTGACGGGTAAAAAAACCTTCTAAGTGAGATTTATCTTTAATTCTTGATAGCGGTCACAATTGCTCAACAAGCGAATAAACCACGCATGTAAAATGGATAAAAAATAAAGAATCCAGATTGAAACAATAAATATTAAAAAACATAAACATATGATTTAAAATGATTTAAGTGGAAATTAGTTTCTATTTAAAAGTAATAGACACAAATCCTCTCAGCTGTCCTCTGTTATTTAATTAATATATTTAACGCCCCGTCTTGTATTGTTTATTTTTTCTGTTAACACTTAGCTCGGCTTATAGACAAACCTTAATTTCATTTTTGTTGAAACAGCCTTTTTATTACACAGGGTGTGTAGTGGTAAATACCCAAAAAAATTCTATGTCAAGGAGAGTACATAATGAAATACCTACTGCCTTCTGCAGCCGCTGGGCTGTTGCTGATCGCTGCCCAACCGACAATGGCGGCAAATACGGGAGGTTATGCCACCACTGACGGCGGCGACGTTTCCGGCGCTGTGAAAAAAACCGCACGCTCTCTGCAAGAGATCGTCGATATCATTGAGGCCGCGAAAAAGGACTCAAGCGGTAAAGCGGTCAAAGGTGGCGCCTACCCGCTCGTCATCACCTATAACGGTAATGAAGATGCGCTAATCAAAGCTGCTGAAGCTAACATCTGTGGCCAATGGAGCAAAGATCCACGCGGTGTAGAAATCAAAGAGTTCACCAAAGGGATCACCATCCTCGGTACCAACGGTTCTTCCGCTAACTTCGGTATCTGGATGGTTAACTCTTCCAACGTTGTCGTACGTAACATGCGTTTCGGCTATATGCCTGGCGGTGCCAAAGATGGCGATGCCATCCGTATCGATAACACACCGAACGTTTGGGTCGATCATAACGAGATCTTCGCCAAAAACTTCGAATGTGCTGGTACGCCAGACAACGACACCACCTTTGAATCAGCGGTTGATATCAAGAAAGCCTCAACCAACGTCACCGTGTCGTACAACTATATCCATGGCGTGAAAAAGGTAGGGTTGAGCGGCTCAAGCAACACGGATACCGGTCGTAACCTGACTTACCATCACAATATTTACAGCGATGTTAACTCACGTCTGCCGCTGCAACGTGGTGGCCAAGTGCATGCGTATAACAACCTGTATGACGGTATAAAAGGTTCAGGGTTTAACGTCCGTCAGAAAGGGATCGCATTGATCGAAAGTAACTGGTTCGAAAATGCACTCAACCCAGTGACCGCACGTAACGACGATTCCAACTTCGGTACCTGGGAACTCCGTAACAACAACATTACCAGCCCATCTGATTTTGCTAAATACAAGATCACCTGGGGTAAACCATCCACCCCGCACATCAATGCGGATGACTGGAAGAGCACCGGTAAATTCCCGGCCGTTCCGTACAAATACACCCCAGTTTCTGCACAGTGCGTGAAGGATAAACTGGCAAGCTACGCAGGCGTAAGTAAAAACCTGGCAGTACTGACAGAAGCCAACTGTAAATAAACGCGCTAAGCCCGACGCATTCATTTTGCGTCGGGTTCTTCCTGAGCGAGTGCTTCGGCCTCGCTCATTTTTAAGAGATCCACACAAGATTGTCAGCGTGGCCTTCATGAAAATAGACGTCATGCTAATGATCATTTAGCTAATAAACCGCAATGAATAATGAGGTCTATTTTTTTGCTTATCGCATAAAGAAATGCCATATAGCGACTAATAATAATTATTTTTTAACAAACTAAAATTCACGATAAAATTGATTCATCACGTAAACAATATTGAATATGCCTGTGATAGTATATTTTGACTTAAGATGGCTTTCTTACGTTAGCGGCAGCGATTACTACAGGAAAAATAAAAAATTAAAAACCAATCAATAAAGAAACCTGAGTGCATTTATTCCCCACCAAAAAAATAACCTTATGATTTTCGGTTACTTTAAAAGAAAATCGTTTCTTATAAAATCCAAATTATCCAATCATCAGTATTACAAAATGTTTCAGACCTGATACATTTAACATTTCACCCTTGAACTGAACTTATTTTTTGACCACACTCCCCTTGGTTTTTCACCAAAATTGACATTCATTTTTGTTGAAAAATGTGTACCTGTTACATCGGGCATAGGGATCGATAAATGCCCATGAAAATTCTATTCCAAGGAGACAGTCATAATGAAATATCTATTGCCTACGGCAGCCGCTGGGTTGTTATTACTCGCTGCTCAACCCGCGATGGCCGCAAATACGGGCGGCTATGCCACCACGGATGGTGGGGAAGTATCCGGTGCTGTGAAAAAAACGGCACGCTCTATGAAAGAGATTGTGGATATTATTGAAGCCGCGCAAGTGGATTCAAAAGGCAAGAAAGTCAAAGGCGGTGCTTATCCGCTCATCATCACCTATAACGGTAATGAAGATTCATTAATCAAAGCGGCTGAAAAGAATATCTGCGGCCAGTGGAGTAAAGACGCTCGCGGCGTACAAATCAAAGAGTTCACCAAAGGCATTACGATTCAGGGCACCAATGGCTCATCCGCCAACTTCGGTGTTTGGATCGTGAATTCTTCTAACGTCGTGGTACGTAACATGCGCTTTGGCTATATGCCGGGCGGCGCGCAAGACGGCGATGCCATTCGTATTGATAACTCACCAAACGTCTGGATCGACCACAACGAGATCTTTGCCAAGAACTTTGAGTGTAAAGGCACGCCAGACGATGACACCACCTTTGAATCAGCGGTTGATATCAAGAAAGGGTCAACGAACGTCACTGTGTCCTATAACTACATCCACGGCATCAAGAAAGTCGGCCTGAGCGGTTCAAGTAGTTCGGATACGACAGCGCGTAACCTGACTTATCATCACAATATCTACCGCGATGTTAACTCACGCCTGCCACTACAGCGTGGTGGTCTGGTTCATGCGTACAACAACCTGTATGACGGCATCACCGGTTCAGGCTTTAACGTCCGTCAGAAAGGGAAAGCCCTCATCGAAAGCAACTGGTTCGAAAATGCGCTGAACCCAGTGACGGCACGTAACGACAGTTCCAACTTCGGTACTTGGGATCTGCGTAACAACAACATCATGAAACCGGCAGACTTCGCTAAATACAAAATCACCTGGGGCAAACCGTCCTCCCCTCACATCAATGCGGATGACTGGAAGACCACAGGAAAATTCCCTACCGTCTCCTATAAGTACACACCCGTTTCTGCGCAGTGTGTGAAGGATAAACTGGCAAACTATGCTGGCGTCGGTAAAAACCTGGCAGTACTGACAGCAGCTAACTGCAAATAAATGCGGTCAGGCTTTCTCCGTCGCAGCAAGACAGGAGCAATAAGCCTGAATATCCCGCGGCCGTGACTCTTCATACTGAAGCATGGTTCTCCCCAAGCGAGCTCTAAGAGCTCGCTTGTTTTTTATGGAACCCACGCATGAGAATGGATATGTATTCCTAAAGCGAATGCACAAATTAAATACCAGACTAATTATTTAGATATTAAATTAATAGCTTGATTTATTAATGAAGAAAACCATCCTTTAATTAAGGATTAATCGATAGAAATAACAACAGCCATCAACACGTGATTAATTAATAATTTGATCGGCATCAACTATTTCTGACGCCATCCTCTCAACGAGGAAATTTTACTTATTTATTGATGTCGCTCACAGTTGTCACCTCTATCAAATCGCATCCAACAACGAGTAATAAAACGAAATATAATTTTATTTTTCATAAAACTCTCAATGACCTGATTTTAGAAAAAATGAAAAAAATATTATCATTTAAAATAGTCACTTATTAGTCTTTGGGATTTACGACGTCATTCACCCTATATATTTAATATCGAAATATTGAATTCTTTTACTTTTATGGTAAGAATTAATTGGGATTTCAATAAACCTTGATTTCATTTTTATTGAAACACCAAAATAATATAATCTGGGCTATGTGGATCATAAATGCCCAAACAAAAATTCAATTCCAAGGAGAGTACCCTAATGAAATACCTACTGCCTTCTGCAGCCGCTGGGCTGTTATTGCTTGCGGCCCAACCAACGATGGCGGCAAATACGGGGGGTTATGCCACCACTGACGGTGGTGACGTTGCCGGTGCCGTGAAAAAAACAGCGCGCTCCATGCAAGATATTATTGATATCATCGAAGAAGCAAAAAAGGACGCAAACGGTAAGAAAGTCAAAGGCGGCGCTTACCCGCTCGTCATCACCTATAACGGTAATGAAGACGCGCTGATCAAAGCCGCTGAGGCCAACATCTGCGGCCAGTGGAGTAAGGATGCCCGAGGTGTAGAAATCAAAGAGTTCACCAAAGGGATTACCATCCTTGGAACTAACGGATCGTCCGCCAACTTCGGGATCTGGCTGGTAAAATCATCCGATATCGTCATCCGTAATATGCGCTTTGGTTACATGCCGGGCGGCGCGCAGGATGGTGATGCCATTCGTATCGATAACACGCCGAACGTCTGGATTGACCACAACGAGATCTTCGCGAAAAACTTTGAATGCGCAGGTACAAAAGACGGTGACACCACATTCGAATCCGCGATTGATATTAAGAAAGCCTCGACCAATGTGACCATTTCGTACAACTACATTCATGGCATCAAAAAAGTGGGGCTGAGCGGCTTCAGCAGCAGCGATACGGGCCGTGACCTGACTTACCATCACAATATTTACGACGACGTTAACGCTCGCCTCCCACTGCAACGTGGCGGCCAGGTTCACGCGTACAACAACCTGTATACCGGCATCACCAGTTCTGGCCTGAACGTGCGTCAGAAAGGGATTGCACTGATCGAACGTAACTGGTTCGAGAATGCGAAAAACCCAGTGACCTCACGTTATGACGGTTCCAACTTCGGTACCTGGGAACTGCGTAATAACAACGTCATGAGCCCAGCCGACTTCGCTAAATACAACATCACCTGGGATAAAGATTCCAAGCCCTACGTGAATGCGGAAGACTGGAAAAGCACCGGTACGTTCGCTTCTGTTCCTTACAGCTACTCTCCAGTTTCTCCACAGTGCGTGAAGGACAAACTGGCGAACTATGCTGGCGTGAACAAAAACCTTGCCGTGCTGACAGCAGCAAATTGCAACTAGTTGCAAAGCGTGAAAGGTAAATAAGCGAATTGCAGGCTCCGTCCCTCATTGTCCTGTGCTAACCGGGCCTGCAAACAAGCTTAACGCCCGTCGGTTTATCGTTCGGGCTGCACTTGAGCGAGCCCTAAGGGCTCGCTCATTTTTATCGTTAATATTCAAGGAAATGAAATGAAACGTTCTCTTCTGTTCGCCACACTGTTCAGCACTGGATTAGTATTCAGTGTCGGCATACCGATGGCTAGCGCCGCCACACCGGCAGCACCAGAGTTGAAAGGATTCGGAACGGATACCGTTGCAGGCAGCGGTGGACGTATTATTCGCGTCACAACGCTGGCTTCTTCCGGTGCAGGTTCACTCAGGGAAGCGCTGGCCGCCAAAGGGCCGCGCATTATCGTCTTTGAGGTTGGCGGCATTATCGACCTGAATAAAAGTGACCTCCGGTTAGCAGAGCCGTTTGTCACCATCGCCGGTCAGACCGCTCCTTCTCCCGGTATCACCATCATTCGCGGTGGAATGGGGATCAGCACACACGATGTGTTGATGCAGCATATTCGTTTCCGCATCGGCGATGCCGGTACGGGTAAAAAAAGTGGCTTTGAACGCGATGTTTCCATCAACGGCAAAGATGCCTACAACGTCGTGATCGACCATTCTAGTTTCGCCTGGGGTACAGACGAAAACCTGTCTATTTCCGGCCCACGCTATGACGGGCCTCAGGGCACCGCACACCGCATCACACTCTCGAATAATATCGTTGCTGAAGGCCTATACGATTCGGCTCACACCAAAGGTATTCACTCGATGGGGACGCTGGTTCACGATAACGTGACTGACGTATCGATCGTGGGCAGCCTCTATGCGCACAACAACGAGCGCAACGCCTGGTTCAAGGCTGGCTCTACGGGCGTCATGGTCAATAACCTGATCTATAACCCCGGCATCTGGAGTCTTCGCGTCGGTGGAGTAGCGAAAGAGTGGGAAGGGAAAACCATGCCCGCCAGCCCACGCGTCTCCGTTGCGGGTAACGTGATGCACTACGGTGCCAATACCAAAGCAGGTTTAGGACTGGTAGGAAGCAACAGCTCCGGCGATGTCTGGATGTCAGATAACCTCGCGTACGATGCCAAGGGCAAAGCCGCACCGCAAACGTCAGGCAGCGGGATTAATTTACTCAAAGTGTCCCCTATTTGGCCTGCGGGCTTAACGGCATCACCGGCCAGCGCCGTCACCAATCAGGTACTGCAAAGCGCAGGCGCACGTCCTAAAGATCGTGATGCCGTTGATAAACGTATCGTGGAGAATTTCAAACAGCGGAAAGGTGGCTTCGTGAACAGCCAGGAAGACGTCGGCGGCTATCCTGTTGCAACCGCGACCTATCGTCAGTTGAATGTGCCGAGCACTGGCGTGGATGCCTGGCTACAGCAGATGGCTAAAGCGCTGGAATAATGCAGCCGTTGGTACGTTAAGATCGAAAAAGGCCACATCAGTGGCCTTTTTCGTATTCTCGGTTCTTTGCTTATCTATCTCGTCAATCAGGGCAGCACTTTCGCAGACTGAATCACGATGGGTGCGGTCGGCACATTCTGGTAAGGCCCGACATTCTTCGTTGGCACCTGAGAGATCTTATCCACGACATCCATGCCCTTCACGACTTTACCGAACACGGCGTAGCCAAAATCACGCTGGCCGTGATCGAGGAACGCATTGTCCGCGATGTTGATAAAGAACTGGCTGGTCGCACTGTCTTTATCAGACGTGCGCGCCATCGCAATCGTGCCGCGCTGGTTACGTAAACCGTTATCGGCTTCATTCTTAATCGGTGCGTTCGTCGCTTTTTGGCTCATTTCGCCAGAAAAACCGCCGCCCTGCACCATAAAGCCAGGGATCACACGGTGAAATGTCGTCCCGTTATAAAAACCGTTGTTAACGTACTCGACGAAATTTTTTACCGAAACCGGTGCCTTTTGATTATCTAAAGACAGTTCGATATTGCCCGCAGACGTCGTCAACAGCACACGCGTAGTGGCGTCGGAAGCCGCAAAAGCGGGAGAAAATGCCGTCAGTGAAATAAGGGCTGCCGCAGCAACCAGAGTACGTTTGAACATGAGAATTCCTTTTTGAAGAGGCCGACTACAGAAAGCGTAATGATTGTAAGTATCCGCACTCTTCAACGCTACCCATTTACCTTTTTTTACGTATAAAAGTCTGTTCGTAACCCACTGTGAGCGAAAAACTGTGCCCAAGATAAAAAAAGGGCCGATTGCTCGGCCCTCATAATAATTATCGCGCAACGCGCCTAGTCCATACGTACTTAGTCCATACGTACCTAGCCCATGCGCTCCGAACGCACCGCCAGATCGCGGCTGTACTGACGACTAGCGTCCACCAGCATGGAGGTATAAGCGTCCTTCGGCATATCGCTGGTCAGGTCATCGGTTTCCAACGTTTCCAGTATTTTACCGTATTGCATCACCGCCACTTTATGGCACAGATGGGAAATCACGCCCAAGTCATGCGTCACCATCAGGTAGGTTAGCTTTTCCTGCTGCTGCAACTCCGTTAGCAGGTTGAGAATTTCCGCCTGCACCGACACATCCAGCGCCGACGTCGGCTCATCCAGCAGCAGCACTCTCGGCTCCAGAATCAGCGCTCGGGCAATCGCCACACGCTGACGCTGCCCACCCGAAAGCTGGTGCGGATAACGGCGGCGGAAGTGCGTTCCCAGTCCTACTTTCTCCAGCAAGGTATCGATACGATCATCACGATCGTCAAAGCGGTGGATCGACAGCGGCTCTTCCAGAATCGACTCCACGGTATGACGGGGATGCAGCGATCCGTACGGATCCTGAAACACCATCTGCACCCGGCGACAGCGCGCCTGATCGATTCGGTGTGCCAGTTTCTTCCCGTCAATATGCAGCGTGCCTTCCCAGTGATTAAACAGCCCGGCCAGACACTTCAGCACGGTGGTTTTACCGGAACCCGATTCCCCTACCAGACCAAAGATATCGCCATCGTTGACGGTAAGGTTCACATCGTACAATACCTGATTCGCCGTGCTGCCCTGCCCAAAAGAGAGATTCAGGTTATTCACTTCGATCATCGGCTTGCGCTGACTCATTGCTTCAGTTGCCATGATTATCCCCTTTATCCATTGATCCAGGCTGGATCGCGATTCATCACCGGCAACCGCGGGCGTCGATGGTCGATATCCGGCAGCGAATTCAGCAACCCACGCGTATAAGGATGCTGCGCGTTGTCCAGATCGGCGGCGGCAATGGATTCCACGACGCGTCCGGCATACATCACCAACACCCGATCGCAGAAGCTGCGTACCAGATTGATATCGTGGCTGATGAAAATCAGCCCCAGACCGCGCTCGCTGACCAGATCGTCCAGCATCGCCAGCACCTGCAGACGTACGGACACATCCAGCGCGGAGGTCGGTTCATCGGCAATCACGATTTCGGGTTCAGTAATCAGCATCATCGCAATCATGATGCGCTGCCCCTGCCCGCCCGAGATCTCATGAGGGTACAGATTGTATACGCGCTCTGGCTGACGAATACGCACCACGTCCAGCATCGCCATGACCTTCGCCTTTGCCTCGCGGTGCGACACCCGGTGGTGCGCCAGATAGGCTTCGGCAATCTGATCGCCAACGCACACCACTGGGTTCAGCGAATATTTTGGGTCCTGCATAATCATGGAAATGCGCTTGCCGCGGATCTGACGCATCCGCGCCTCATCTGCTTTCAGCAGGTCGGTATCGCCGAAGCGCAGTTTGTCTGCCGTAATCCGCGCGCTGTGCGGATGCAGTTGCAGCAGCGCACGGCCGACCGTCGATTTACCGGAGCCGGATTCGCCGACAATGGCCAGCTTTTCACAGCCCAGCGTGAAGGAGACGCCGCGCACGGCATCCGTCACAGCACCACGGTTCACGAAGCTTACCCGCAGATTTTCCACTTCCATCAGGGGCGAGCTTCCCGGCGCAGGTTGAGAAGACTTATTCAGTTCTGGGATCGAGGATGTCACGTAGGCCGTCTCCAAGGAAGTTGAACGCCAGGCTGTTAATCAAAATCGCCAGCCCCGGAATAGTTACTAACCACCAGCACTCCATCATGTAACGACGACCCGCAGAGATCATCGCGCCCCATTCAGGATCGGGCGGCTGTGCCCCCAACCCCAGAAAGCCCAGACCCGCCGCTGTCAGAATGATGCCCGCCATATTCATCGTGATACGAATAATCACCGACGGCAGACACAGCGGAACAATGTGGTGCAGCAGGATGCGGATAGAGGATGCGCCTTGCAGCTTCACAGCAGACACAAAGTCCGCGTGACGCAGCGACAGCGTCTCCGCCCTTGCCAGACGGGCAATCGGCGGCCAGGCTGTCAGCGTAATCGCAATCACCACATGCTCCAGACCCGGGCCAAGCGCCGCAACGAACGCCAGCGCCAACACCAGGCTCGGGAACGAAATGAAGATATCGGTGATACGCATCAGGATGGTATCGACGATACCACCGTAATACCCTGCCACCACGCCCAGCGCCAGCCCGATAGGCCCCACGGTTACCGACACCAGCGCAACGATATACAGCGTGATGCGTGAACCATAAACCAGACGACTAAACACATCGCGCCCAAACTCATCGGTGCCAAAGTAATGCGCCGCACTCGGGGCCTGTAGCGCATTAGCCAAATCCTGTACCAGCGGATCGTGCGTGGCGATCCACGGGGCGAAAATAGCGACCAGAATCAAAACCAGCACAATCGCAGAACCAATCGCAGTCAGCGGATTGCGCATCATCGTCAAGAGAAACCCGCCGATTCGCGCACCGCGTAGCCGCAGGCGGCTCACACGTTTTTCCGGCGGTGTCCGCATTACCGATTCACGGCTGACCGGCGGCTCAGAGGAAATATTCATGCGTTCGTCCTCGGATCAAAGATTTGATACAACATGTCCGACAGCAGGTTAAGCGTCACGAAGATCAACCCGACTAGCAGCACACATCCCATAACCGCGTTCATATCCCCCAGCAGCAGGCTGCCTGTCAGATAGGAGCCAAAGCCAGGCCATGAGAAGACCGTTTCGATCAGTACCGCCCCTTCCAGCAGCGAGCCATACGCCAGCGCCACCACCGTCAGAAGCTGAACCAGAATATTGCGAAACGCGTGCGCCCAGACAACGCGGAACTCAGACAGCCCTTTCACTCGCGCGGTAATGATGTATTCCTGCGAAAGCTGCGCCAGCATGAAGCTACGCGTCATACGGCTGATATAGGCCAGCGAGTGGAAACCGAGAATCGTGGCAGGCAACACCAGATGGTTCAGCGCGCTGCGGAACACATCCCACTCGCCCGCCAGTAGCGAATCCACCAGCAGCAGACCGGTACGGTTCTCCACCAGGCCGTCGTAGGCCATATCAACCCGTCCGGCACCGCCAACCCAGTTCAGCCAGGCATAGAACACCAGAAGCCCCATCATCCCGACCCAGAATATTGGCGTGGAATAACCGGCCAGACTGATAAAACGCACCACATAATCCGCCCACTTGCCGCGTCGCGCCGCAGCCAGCACGCCGAGTGGTATGCCCAGACCCGCACCGACAATAATCGCCATGGTGGCAAGTTCGATGGTGGCAGGGAAAACGCGGATAATGTCATCCATTACCGGTCGCCCGGTCAGGAGGGCATTGCCCAAATCCCCATGCATCAGAGAATTGAAGTAAATAAAGAACTGTACATACAGTGGCTTATCCAACCCCAGCTGTTGGTAAACCTGTTGATAGGTACTTTGGTCGGCATCCTGTCCGACAATAGCCAAGACTGGATCGATTGGCATCACGCGGCCGATCACGAAGGTCAGGATTAATAATCCGAACAGCGTGACGACGACCTGAAACAGACGTTTTGCCAAACGACGCAGTACTCCACCCGGCTTGATCCAATCAGAGAAAACCATGTTCTTTCTCCTGATATCCCGGTGAGCGGCGACAGCAAACCACCACTCACGCGGTCATCTCTTTTTAACGTATCTGATCGGGATGATTAACCGGGAACGTATCGGCTAATCATCCTGTTTAACGTGTGGACACTAGCGCTGCTTATACACCTCACGCAGATGCGTCGTAGAAGACGGATGCGGCACATAGCCTTTCACGTCCTTACGCAACACCACAGAATCGATCATCTGCGACACCGGAATGATGGCCGGGAACAGTTCTTCGTAGCGATTCTGTACGTTGATATACATCTGCTTCTGTTTCTGAGGGTCTTTCTCCAACAGCGCCTGATCGATCATGTCGTTCAGAGGCTTGTCGTAGAAAGACGTGCGCCAGCCCTGGAAGTTGGTGAGTTTGGCTTCGTCGCTGTTATCCGGGTTATAGACAACAGAACGCAGGCTGGAGTGAGGGTGCGGATCGACGCCGCCACCGCCGCGGCCAACCAGCATATCGAAGTTACGATCGCGCATTGCGCCGTAAACCTGATTACCGGTGCCGGAGATGATTTTGGCTTTGATGCCCGCCTGTGCCAGCGTGGACTGTACCGACGTCGCCAAATTCAGGAACGGCTGATCGGACAAGACACGCAGCGTGGTTTCAAATCCATTCGGGTAGCCCGCTTCAGCCAGCAGTGCCTTGGCGCGTGGCACGTCCAGCTTATAGCCAGGATCCGGCAACGTCGCATCCATCCCTTTCTGGATAGGGCGCTGATGATAGAAACCATAGCCAGGCATTACCGTCTTATTGACGCCATCGTAATCAATCAGGTAACGAACCGCTTCGCGCACTTTCGGTTTAGCGAAGTATTCGTTTTTCAGGCTCATTGCAACGTAGTACAACGTGCCTTTTTTCACCTCATCAACCACAACGTCTTTATCTTGTTTTAATGCATTGATATCCGGCACCGACATCCCAGAGGCAACGTCAATATCGCCTTTTTCAATCATCAGGCGCAGCGCCTGTGATTCAGTCATGTGACGGAAAATCACGCGACGCATTTTCGCGTCACCCTGCCAGTTGTTCTCAACCTTGCTGATGCGCAGCACATCTTTCGCCTGCCACACATCCAGCTTGAACGGGCCGGAACCGGCTTCGTTCGTGGTCAGCCAGCCGTTACCCCAGTCGCCGTTTTTCTCATGCTGCATCACCGTTTTGCTATCCAGCACGGAACCACTACCCAGCGTTGCCAGCGAGTAGAGCACCAGTTTCGGATCGTTCGGTTTTGGCAGTTCGATTTCAACGGTGTGAGCATCTTTGGCGCGGATCATTTTCTCCACGTTTTCCGCGGTGAAGCCGTAGGATTTCCACGTCGTGGCCTGTGCCATGTTGAGGTTAAGCAGACGCTTCATCGACCAGGCGAAGTCTTGCGCTGTTACGGGGTTACCGGAATGGAATTTGGCGTTATCCACCAGATTGAAGGTAATGACGTTCCCATCATCACTGACGCTCCAGCTTTTCGCCAGAGAAGGCTGGATGTTACTCAGGTTGGCGGGATCCAGCACCACCAGCGAGTCATAGAGGTTGACGATAATGCCCACCACTTCGTTACCGGTCATGGCGGCCGGATCGAGTGAGAGCATGTTGTTCATGTTCATCCCCACGATCAGCTGATCGTCAGGGGTTTTTGCCGATAGAATGGCCGGCGTGGCGGCCATGCAGAGTGAACCTAACAGCAGGGTACGGAGTATTGCTCGTGCTTTCATCATTATTCTCCAAGGTGTGGGAGCATGGAAGACGACAACTTTTTATTTTTTAGGTAAGGCTATCTTTCAGGTCGAACAAAAAGCCATTAGAACAAAACGTTATTCTTTACTTAGGGTATGCTCCTCAATCCAGTCAAAATTAATATCTTCTCCCAGCCCTGGACGTTGCGGCAGATGCACAAAGCCCTCGTCGTCCATTGGATCGACAATCGAATTCAGATAAGCAGCAGGTTCGTCGTAATCGAGGAAAGGATGCAGCAGTCCGCGCTCATACCAGCGGCAGTTTTTGATCGCGCCAACGACGTTGAGGTTTGGTGCACCGTTACCGTGAATTTCGCAATCCATACCGAAGGATTCCGCCAGACTCGCAACTTTCATACACGGCCAGAGACCGCCCACGCCTTGCACGCCCGCACGTAAAATGTCGCATGCACCTTCTTTAACCCAGTCAGCACGGCTGAAGTATTTGCCTGACAGACTTTCCGGCCCGATCACATCGATATCCAGGCTCTTGGTCAGCCAGCTGTAGGATGCCATGCTCTGTTCTTCCATCGGCTCTTCAAACCAGGTGAAATCGAGCTTTTGCAGTTCACGGCCGATGTACAGCGCATCGCTACGGCTGTACCAGTGGTAACCATCCAGCATCAGGCAGATATCTGAGCCGACCGCTTCACGGACTGCCGCACAGGCTTGTACGTCAATCTTCGGGCTAGGCGCGAATGACACTGGCGGCATCCAGGTATGCAACTTGATGGCTTTATAGCCGCGCTGCACCAGTTTTTCTGCAAACTGGCCAAACTCATCCGGCGTAGATAAACCGCCTTCCAGCTCATCACCACACATGGTGCTGCCGTAAGCAGGGACTTTTTCACGATAGCCGCCGAGCAGTTTATGCACCGGCATATTCAGCACGCGACCTTGCAGATCCCACAATGCAGACTCCACAATCGACAGCGCGCGGTCGGTCAGTTGGTTGGCGCTACCGCGTTGCCAGTGCACCAGATCCTGCCACAGGCGCTCACGGTCGAACGGGTTTTGCCCGATCAGCACTTTGCGGAAGAAAGCATTAACGATATGAGGACGAATCACTTCCGGCGGAGCGAAAGCGTAACCTTTTTGCCCATCATCTGCCGTGATGGTTAACAGCGCCATCTTAGCCTGATTTTCAGGTCCCGGGTGTGAATGACCCGCACTGTCGGAAACACGGCGTGTGGGATAAGTGAAGACGGTGACATCAATTGATTCTATTTTCACGTTGTTACCTGCCTTGATGTTTAACACAACTCATGTACACGATGACGAATGTAAGCCACATAAATAATTAAAGAATAACTTCACTAACTGTGTTGGTCCTGTCGATAAAAAACATCGCTATTTTTCTGGTACGGCCTCATAAGTCGATCAACATCACAGAAAAAGAAATAGCGTGCTAATTAAAAAAAAATGCTGTTTTATTTTCAATTATTAAGGTTGCGACGCCGTTAGTCATTAGGCAATTTCTTCCATATGACGAAATTATGTCGCCGATAACTGTGCAATTGCACACAACCTTGTGAGCATTATCACCAGAACATTTCATATCCTTATTAAACAAATGGATAATCCCTTAGTTTTATTTTTAAGCGCTCAGGAACGTGAATGATTGACGAGGGGGACGATTACTCTGATAGCGGATTGGCCGCTAATCAGTCGGCTTCTGACCAAAAGCGTGCTATAGGTCTCATTTTTGCTAATCGCTAAAACCCCAACAAAAACCAAGGCTTAAGAAAAAATAAGTAAAATCATCAACATACTCATAAAGTAGTATATAAAAGACTATTTGATGTACATCAATAAGCGCCCAGTGTGGAGCGATAAGGTAACCTCAGAAGAAGCAATTTTGAGGCAAAAATGAACAAAGTCAGACTCGCTGTTATCGGTAACGGGATGGTTGGCCACCGTTTTATCGAAGAGTTGCTGGATAAGGCCCCGACATCCACCTACGATATTACCGTTTTTTGTGAAGAACCCCGCGTCGCCTACGATCGTGTCCACCTCTCTTCTTACTTCGCGCACCACACGGTAGAAGAGCTCTCTTTAGTACGCGAAGGCTACTACGAAAAAAATGGCGTTAAAGTCCTGCTCGGTGAACGCGCCATCACCATCAACCGCAGTGAAAAAGCCATTCACTCCAATTCCGGCCGTACCGTGTATTACGACAAGTTAATCATGGCAACCGGCTCTTATCCGTGGATCCCGTCAATCAAAGGATCAAACGGGCAAGACTGTTTCGTCTACCGCACCATTGAAGATCTAAACGCCATCGAAAACTGCGCACGCCGTAGCAAACGCGGCGCGGTGATCGGCGGGGGTCTATTAGGTCTGGAAGCCGCTGGCGCACTGAAACACCTTGGCGTGGAAACGCACGTTATTGAGTTCGCGCCCGTGCTCATGGCCGAACAGCTGGATGCACAGGGCGGCGCCCTGCTACAACGCAAGATTGAAAACATGGGTGTGCGTGTGCACACCAGCAAGAATACGCAGGCCATTCAGCATTCCGGTCTGGAAAACCGCAAGACGATGGTGTTTGCCGACGGCAGCACGCTGGAAGTCGACTTTATCGTGTTCTCTACCGGTATCCGCGCACAGGACAAACTGGCGCGTCAGTGTGCGCTGGAAATCGGCCCACGCGGCGGTATCGCGATTAACGACTGGTGCCAGACCTCCGACCCGGACGTCTATGCTATCGGCGAATGTGCCGCCTGGCATGGCCGACCATTTGGTCTGGTCGCCCCCGGCTACAAGATGGCGCAGGTTGCCGTCGACCACCTGTTAGGGCATGAAAACCGATTCCAGGGTGCCGACATGAGCGCCAAGCTCAAGCTGATGGGCGTCGATGTCGGCGGGATTGGCGACGCACACGGCCATACGCTGGGCTCTCGCAGCTACATGTGGCTGGATGAAAATAAAGAAACCTACAAACGCTTGATCGTCAGCGCCGACAATAAAACGCTGCTCGGTGCCGTACTGGTCGGCGACACGCGGGATTACGGCAACCTGCTGCAATTCATGCTGAACAAAATCCCGCTGCCGGATTCCCCTGAAGCGCTGATTCTTCCTGCGTCCGCTGGCAGTGCGAAACCGACGCTGGGTGTCGATGCTCTGCCGGAAAGTGCACAAATCTGCTCCTGCTTCGACGTGTCCAAAGGCGACATCATCAAAGCGATTAACGGCGGCTGTCACACTGTCGCGGCGCTTAAGGAAACCACCAAAGCCGGTACGGGCTGCGGCGGCTGCATCCCGCTGCTTACGCAGGTGTTAAATTCAGAACTCAGCAAACAGGGGATCGAAGTCAATAATCACCTGTGTGAGCACTTCGCCTATTCGCGTCAGGAGCTGTACCACCTGATCCAAATCGAAAAAATTAAAACGTTCGATCAACTGCTGGAGAAACACGGTTCAGGCTACGGCTGTGAGGTCTGTAAACCGACCGTGGCGTCCCTGCTGGCGTCCTGCTGGAACGAGTACGTGCTCAAACCGCAGCACACGCCATTGCAGGATTCCAACGATAACTTCCTCGGCAATATCCAGAAAGACGGCACTTACTCCGTGATCCCACGCTCCGCAGGCGGGGAAATCACGCCGGATGGCCTGATCGCCATTGGTCGCATCGCGAAGCAATATAACCTGTACACCAAAATGACCGGCTCTCAGCGCATGGCGCTATTCGGCGTACAGAAAGGCGACCTGCCTGACGTGTGGGCTCAGCTCATCGAAGCTGGATTTGAAACCGGCCACGCTTACGCCAAAGCATTACGTATGGCAAAAACCTGCGTCGGCAGCACCTGGTGCCGCTTTGGCGTCGGCGACAGCGTGGGCTTTGGCGTCGAGCTGGAAAACCGATACAAAGGCATCCGCACCCCGCACAAAATGAAATTTGGCGTCTCCGGCTGTACGCGGGAATGTGCAGAAGCACAGGGTAAAGACGTGGGGATTATCGCCACCGAAAAAGGCTGGAACCTCTATGTATGCGGCAACGGCGGGATGAAGCCGCGCCACGCCGACCTGCTGGCAGCCGACTTAGACCGCGAAACGGTCATCCGCTATCTGGACCGCTTCATGATGTTCTACATCCGCACGGCCGATAAGCTCCAGCGTACGTCCGTCTGGCTGGATAATCTCGAAGGCGGCATCGACTATCTGCGCAATGTGATTGTGAAAGACAAACTGAGTATTAACGATCAGCTTGAAGCCGATATCGCACGTCTGCGGGAAGGTTACCTCTGCGAATGGCAGGCGACGCTGGAAGATCCAGACGCACAGAAACGCTTTGCCCACTTCATTAACAGCCCAGAGCGTGACCCGAATGTGCAAATGGTGGGTGAACGTCAACAACACCGTCCGGCGCGCCCTGCCGAGCGCATTCCGGTGAAACAGATTGAGTTAGAGGAGGAAAACGCATGAGCCAGTGGACGACCGTATGTAAGTTAGACGACATCCTGCCCGGCACTGGCGTTTGCGCCCTCGTCGAGCAGCAACAGGTTGCCGTGTTCCGCCCACGTAACGATGAGCAGGTTTACGCCATCAGTAATATCGACCCATTCGCGCAGGCTAGCGTATTAAGTCGCGGGATAGTGGGCGAGCATCAAGACGATCTTTGGGTCGCAAGCCCATTGAAAAAACAGCATTTCCGCCTTTATGATGGCTTCTGTCTGGAGGATGGAGCCTATTCTGTTGCAGCTTATGATACTCAGGTAACAAACGGTAATGTGCAAATATCCATCGCAGACCGTGACATCGCGGTTGATAATAGCCAACCATTACCCTAATAACCTGAGCTTTTAAGAGGCGTTACATGGATTACCTACCAATATTCTGTCAGTTGCACGATAAACCTTGTCTATTGGTAGGAGGGGGTGAAATAGCCGAGCGTAAAGCCCGGCTATTGCTGGATGCTGGCGCAGTGATTACCGTCAATGCGCTCGATTTTAACGATCAATTTCGGGCGTGGGAGCAGGATGCTCAATTAACGCTGGTACACGGCACTTTCGATCCCACGTTACTGGACGCCGTGTGGCTGGTGATTGCCGCTACCGACGATCAGGACGTTAATAACCATGTCTATGCCAGCGCCAGCGAGCGCCGAATTTTCTGTAACGTGGTGGATTCACCAGAACGCGCCAGCTTCATTATGCCGTCGATCATCGACCGTTCACCGCTGATGGTCGCGGTGTCTTCTGGCGGCGCTGCACCGGTATTAGCTCGGCTGCTGCGGGAAAAACTGGAAAGTATTCTGCCGCAAAATCTCGGTAAACTGGCGACATATGCAGGTGAATTGCGCAGTCGGGTCAAAAGCCGATTCCGCAATATGAGCGCGCGCCGTCGCTTTTGGGAAAAGCTCTTCATACACGATCGGCTGGCGCAGGCGCTGGCAAACGACAATAGCCAGAGCGTTAACCAACTGACTGAACTGCTTTTCTCCGCGCCGCTTGATGACCGGGGTGAAGTGACACTGGTCGGCGCTGGGCCGGGCGACGCAGGATTACTGACGTTAAAAGGCCTACAGCATCTCCAGCAGGCCGACATCGTCGTTTACGATCGGCTGGTATCGAAAGAGATCCTCAACCTGTCACGCCGCGACGCCGAGCGAATCTTCGTCGGTAAAGAGTCTGGCTATCACAGCGTTCCTCAGGATCAAATCAATCAGTTGCTGGAAGAAAAGGCACGCGCCGGTCATCGGGTTGTCAGGCTGAAAGGCGGCGACCCCTTTATCTTCGGCCGTGGTGCCGAAGAGCTGGAATACCTGCAACAGGCGGGCATACCGTTCTCCGTCGTCCCCGGTATTACTGCCGCGTCGGGCTGTTCAGCCTACAGCGGTATCCCGCTCACCCATCGCGATCACTCCCAGGGTGTCAGGCTGATCACCGGACACGTCAAACACGACACCGATCTGGACTGGTCCAGCCTCGCAGCGGAAAAACAAACGCTGGTGTTTTACATGGGTCTTCAGCAGGCTGAGCACATTCAAAGTAAGCTCATCGAGCAGCGGTTACCGGAAACCGTGCCTGTCGCGATTATCGAAAACGGCACCTCAACCAAACAGCGCGTGCTGAGTGGACAGCTCTCCCAGTTGGGCGAATTAGCACAGCAGGCCAGCAGCCCGAGTTTGATCATCATCGGCAACGTTGTCGGGCTGCGGGAAAAATTGAGCTGGTTCTCTGACCAGACAGCATAATCCTCTCCCTACCGCTCTACTGACCCGCTATCCGTTCTGCCGGATAGCGGTTATTGCACCATCATAATGCAATGCCCCGCCAAATAGCATAATAATGCACTATTTTGAACATACTCCCTTACAAAATGTCACTTTAATGCTTTACCGCAGGCCACATCTGCCTTATTTTGACTAAAACAAAACCCATTAATAAGCAGACTATATGAATAAATAATCAATAATCGTTTACGTAAAACGTGGCCCGACTATTGCTTAGCTTTCTAATAGATTCGCGGCACGACCTCTGAATCGTTCCTATCGAACCGATTTCATCGTCAAGCCATCGTGGTTTATCGAAACATGGTTTATCGAAACGCGGGTTATCGAAATTAGTGCCTCATCGAATGAGTCCATATCGAAAGGTGATACATCGCGTCATGACGTATTTCTACTCTCGTTCCTGAACGGAGTATGTCGTCCTCTCATCACAAAAACAGTTCTGTTCAGCAGAACAATAAGCAAGCAGTTTGGAGTCACTTGTGGAAGACGTTACTTTCTGGCAGCTCATCAGTTTTGGTGAACAGGGCTGGGGGAAATTATTACTCATCGGGGCAGGAATGACGCTCGCACTGGCGATCGGCGGCTTCTTGCTGGGGGCAGTGATCGGCACGATCGGTGCCTGGTCCAAAATTTGCGGCAATCGCCCCGTGCGCTATCTGGCTGATGGCTACACGACGCTTATCCGTGGCGTCCCCGATCTACTCATCATCTACCTGCTGTATTTCGGCGGCAGCTCTGCGTTAACTCTGCTCGCCAAACTGTTTGGCAGCAATGAGTTCTTTGGCTTTCCCGGTTTCCTCGCCGGGGTAATCGCCGTCGGCATTTCCTCCGGCGCGCAGCAGACGGAAGTCTACCGCGGTGCCTTCTACGCCGTCTCCAAAGGGGAAATTGAGGCCGCCAAAGCCTGCGGTATGCCAACGCTACTGCGCCTGCGCCGCATCATCATACCGCTCCTGCTACGCCACGCGATCCCCCCACTCGGCAACGTGTGGCAGTTGGTGTTGAAAACCTCCGCGCTGGTTTCCGTTACTGGCGTTGCTGAACTCTTGACGCAGGCGCAAACCGGTGCAGGCTCTACCGGCAAACCGTTTGATTTCTTCATGGCGGCCGCGCTGCTGTATCTGGTTATCTCAATCTGTTCCGGCTGGATTATGCGCCGTGCTGAGTCTCATTATTCCCGGGGTGTGAAACGCTGATGGATTTTCCTTTTCTGTACGAAACGTTTCTGGAGATTATTCCCGGTATCCCGTTAACCCTGCAACTGGCGGTCAGCTCGGTCTTTCTGGGCTTCTTTCTGGCACTGGGCTTGGCATTGATGCAGCTGTCATCCTTTGCCGTACTGCGCGCCATTGCTCGGACCTACGTACTGTTTTTCCGCGGTACGCCGCTGCTGGTTCAGCTGTTCCTGATTTACTACGGGCTGGGGCAATTCACCTGGGTTCGGGAAAGTATACTTTGGCCATTCCTGCGGGAACCACACTGGTGCGCCCTGCTGTCGCTCAGCCTGTGTACCGGTGCCTATGCCAGTGAAATTATCCGTGGCGGATTGCAGTCCGTTCCGGTTGGTCAGATTGAATCGGCACGCGCCTGCGGCATGCCGTCGTTCATGATTTTCAAACGTATCGTTTTTCCACTGGCAATCCGTCAGGCACTCCCCGCTTACGGCAACGAACTGATCTCGATGGTCAAATCGACCTCGCTGGCGTCCATCATCACGCTGATGGAAATCACTGGGATCGCCGCACGCCTCATCGCGGAAACCTACCGGGCGCTCGAAGTGTTCCTAGTCGCCGGTGCTATTTATCTGTTTATTAACCTTATTCTGACACGTTTACTGATGTGGACAGAATTTACGCTTACCCCTCATCTCCGTGCGCCGGGTGCGCAACCGGCAGCGAAAAAAATTAAGAAATTGGGAGATCTGCAATGACGACACCCGCCATTAGCCTGCGCAACATTCATAAAAGCTTCGGCTCTCTGGACGTCCTGAAAGGGATTTCGATTGAGGCCAATCAGGGGGAAGTCATCTCCATTCTGGGATCGTCCGGTTCCGGTAAATCGACGCTGCTGCGCTGTAGCAACCTGCTTGAGCTTCCCGATCAGGGCGAGATTATCGTCGGCGGAGAAGCGATTGAAATGAAGCCGAACCGCAAAGGACAGAACCGCCCGTCGAACCTCAAACAGATCGACAGAATTCGTACGCAGTTGGGCATGGTGTTCCAGAATTTTAACCTCTGGTCACACAAGACCGTGCTGGAAAACATCATCGAAGCGCCCGTGCACGTCTTAAAGCGTCCACAGGCGGAGTGCATAGAACACGCCGAGCAGCTGTTAGAGAAAGTCGGTCTGGCGGATAAGCGTCACTACTATCCCGCGCATTTGTCCGGTGGACAGCAGCAGCGCGCCGCGATTGCCCGTGCGCTGGCTATGGAACCGAAAGTGATGCTGTTTGATGAACCGACCTCCGCGCTCGACCCAGAGCTGGTCGGCGAAGTGCTGCGCGTCATGCGCACGCTGGCGGACGAAGGGATGACCATGCTGGTCGTGACCCACGAAATGGATTTTGCCCGCGAAGTCTCCAACCGCATCGTCTTCCTCCATCAGGGGGAAATTGAAGAACAGGGAACACCGGAGCAAGTTTTCACTGCCAGCCAGTCAGCTCGCTTCCGGCAATTTATTGCCAGTTGGTAAACACAATCCCACCACTATCGTGACAGTGGTGGGAAATAAACAAAATATAACGATATAACACGCCGGGAGAACACCAATGATCAAATCAAAACTCACACTGCTCGCTTGCTCGCTGTGTATGGCAGGCACGCTGGCCGCCTCATTCACCGCCTCCGCAGAAGAGAAAAAATGGACGACCGTCCGCATCGCGACCGAAGGCGCTTACCACCCGTATAACTTCACCAAACCAGACGGTACGCTGGATGGCATGGAGATCGAGCTGTACAAAGTGCTGTGTAACAACATGCAGGTGAAATGCGAGATCATGGTTCAACCCTTCGCCAGCGCCATTCCTGCGCTGAACGCGGGTAAATATGATGCGATCATTGCCGGTATGTCCGCCACGGCAAAACGTCGTGAAGTGATCGATTTCAGCCAGCCGTACACGCAGGCAGGGCAAACTTTCGCCGTGCTGAAATCCAGCTCACTTGCCAAAGATTTCCCAGACGCGGGCGTGCGTTTCTCCATTGAACCCGCTGATGAAGCGAAAGCACTGGCAGAAGTTGAGAAGCTGAAACCGCTGCTGGAAGGCAAAACCATCGGCGTGCAGTCCGCCTCTATCGCCAGCGCCTTTTTGGATAAATACATGAAAGGCGTGATGAAAGTACGCGAATATAAAACCACACAGGAACACGATCTGGATCTGAAAGCAGGCCGTGTGGATCTGGTCATCGCTTCCGCGCCTTACCTGAAAAGCACAACGGACAAACCGGGCAATGACAATATCGTGATGCCAGGACCACAGTTCATCGGCGGCATTCTGGGCAGCGGTTCTTCCGTTGGCCTGCGTAAAAGCGATCCTGAGCTGAAAGCCATGTTCGACAAGGCAATCGATCAGGCTAAACAAGACGGTACCATCAGAAAGCTGAGCGAAAAATGGTTCGGCATGGATACCACGCCGCTCTAAGCGCTACCCAATCGCTGAATCGCGTGTCATGGCTGACTGGCTGTGACACGCTCCTCGCCAATGCCATCAAAGAAATCAAACGAGCACACCACGCATGAATGCAACACACAATGAAGGAACGCTGCCGGCCGTCAATCGCCAGACCGTGGAAGAGATCTGCGATCTGATTGCCGCCAAGCGGCAGCAGTTCTGTACGCTGAGCGACGGCATCTGGGATACGCCAGAGCTGAACTACGAAGAGCATCGTTCGGCGGCACAGCACGAAACCATCCTGAAAGCAGAAGGCTTCCGTCTGACGAAAGGCATCGCCGACATGCCAACCGCGCTGTTGGGAGAATTCGGCGAAGGTCTGCCGATTATCGCCATTCTGGGTGAATACGATGCGCTACCGGGTCTGAGTCAGCAGGCGAATGTCGCTGAGCCAAAGCCGCTGGAAAACGGTGGCAACGGCCACGGCTGCGGACATAACCTGCTCGGCACCGCGGCACTACAGGCGGCGACGGCAGTGAAAGATTATCTACAAAAGCACGCACTGGCTGGAACCGTGCGCTTTTACGGCTGCCCTGCGGAAGAAGGCGGATCGTCCAAAGGTTTTATGGTCAAGGAAGGCGTTTTTGACGACGTTGATATCGCCCTCTGCTGGCACCCGGCGACTTTCACCGGTGTTAACAGCCCAGTATCGCTGGCCTGTAACGAACTGAATTTTCACTTTAAAGGTCGTGCGGCTCATGCCGCCAGCAGCCCACATCTGGGACGCAGCGCGCTGGATGCCGTGGAACTGATGAACGTCGGCGTCAACTACATGCGCGAACACATGCCGTCCTCTGCCCGTATCCACTATGCGATTACCGACAGCGGCGGCCACGCTCCGAACGTCGTTCAGGCCAACGCTACCGTGCGTTACCTCGTACGGGCTCGTCAATTGCCGGAACTGCACCAGTTGGTCAAACGCGTGAAGAAAATTGCCGAAGGTGCAGCGCTGATGACGGAAACCGAAGTCAGCAGCGAAGTGATTAGCGGTGATGCCAATCTGCTGGCGAACCCGCCGCTGGAAGCGCGTATGCACGAACATCTGCTGGCGCTCGGCCCGATACCGTTCGATGACGAAGACCGCAAAATGGCAGCAATGTTCCAGACCGCGCTGAGCGCCGAAGACATTGCCGAATCCTACGCGCGTTTCGGCGTTAAACCGCAGCCGGGCTTAACGCTGCACGACGGAATTTATCCGCTGTATAGCCCGAATGATGCCTTCATCGGTTCTACCGACGTGGGAACGGTTAGCTGGGTTGTGCCGACCGTGCAGATTCGCAGCGCCACTTACGCCATCGGCACGCCAGCGCATTCATGGCAGTTGGTCGCACAGGGGAAAACCGGGGCCGCACACAAAGGCACGGAGTACGCAGCGAAAGCAATGGCCTCACTGGCTATCGATCTGCTGGCCACGCCCGAATTGATTGCGCAGGCGAAAGCCGACCATCAGGAAAGATTGCAGCAGACACCGTTTGAGAACCCAATTCCAGACGACGTGTTTGCACCGATCCCACAGGGATAAGAGGTCGATTCGAAGGAATTAGATAAACAGTAGCAGGACACCGTCAGGAGAGAGCCTCCTGACGGTAATTAAGACTTACGGACGGGAAACAAAACCGATAGCGTCATAGACCTTCTTCAGCGTTTCCTGTGCGCGAGCACTCGCTTTATCAGCCCCTTCACGCATGATCTGTTGCAGGAAAGCCTCATCGTTACGGTAACGATGATAACGTTCTTGCAGCTCAGACAGCATACCGGATACGGCATCCGCCACCGCGCCTTTCAGGTGACCATACATCTGGCCGTTAAATTCCTGCTCCAGCTCAGGGATGCTTTTTCCCGTCACGCCAGACAGAATATCCAGCAGGTTGGATACCCCAGCTTTATTCGCAACGTCATAACGCACGACTGGCGGCTCATCGGAATCCGTCATCGCGCGTTTGATCTTCTTCACCACCGCTTTCGGATCTTCCAGCAGCCCGATAACGTTATTGCGGTTATCATCAGACTTGGACATCTTCTTGGTCGGTTCCAGCAGCGACATCACGCGGGCACCCGATTTCGGAATGAACGGTTCTGGCACTTTGAAAATGTCGCCATACAGGCTGTTGAAACGCTGCCCGACGTCACGGCTCAGCTCCAGATGCTGTTTCTGATCTTCACCCACGGGAACCTGATTCGTTTGGTACAGCAGGATATCCGCCGCCATCAGCACCGGATAACTAAACAGACCGGCGTTGATGTTCTCTTCATAACGTGCGGATTTATCCTTGAACTGCGTCATGCGGCTCAGTTCGCCGAAATACGCGTAGCAGTTCAGTATCCAGCTCAGTTGGCTGTGCTCAGGCACGTGCGACTGAACAAAAATGGTGCTCTTTTTCGGATCGATGCCGCAGGCCAGATACAGCGCCAGCGTATCCAGCGTCGCTTTTCTCAGCGCCTGCGGATCCTGACGTACCGTGATGGCATGCAAATCCACAATGCAATAGATGCAGTCGTAATCGTCCTGCATGTTGACCCACTGACGTAACGCTCCCATGTAGTTACCAATGGTCAATTCACCAGACGGCTGCGCACCGCTAAATACAATGGGCTTGCTCATACTAAGGGTTCCTGATTGTGTGAAGAAGAATGCCCGATCAGGGGCAAAATATCGGCAAAACGATCCAGAACGACATCCGGCTGACTCAGCTCGATCGCTTCACCATAGTTATAACCATACGTCATGCCGACACTGCGGCAGCTCGCCGCCTGTGCCGCCTGAATATCATTGCGGGAATCGCCGACGAACAGGAGTTCGCTGGCACGCAGCCCCAGCTTACCGAGTACCAGATAGAGCGGTGCAGGATGCGGCTTTTTCACAATGACGTCATCACCACCGATGATCAGCGAAAAATAGTCGCCAATCCCTAATCCTGCCAAGAGCGGCGCAACAAACGGCGTGGGTTTATTGGTCACCACCGCCATCGGAACGCCCTGCTGCGCCAACTGCGCCAGCGTCTCTTTTACCTGTGGAAACAGCGTACTGCCGCTATCCACGGTCTGCGCATAATAGCTATCGAACCGCTCACGGGTTTCCTGCAAACGTGCGGCAGTTGGCTCAACGCCAGCCCAGCGCAGCGCCCGCTCAACCATCACGTCCGCACCGTTACCGATCCAGGTTGCGACACGAGCTTCACCCGCAGCAGGCAACGACTGCGCCACTAAGGCCTGATCGATAGCGGCCGCCAGACCCGGTGCGCTGTGAATCAGCGTCCCATCCAAATCAAAAGCCAATCCGCGAACTGCGGTTAATTCAGTCATGTATCGTCCTTGAAATTTCACTACGCATTTGATCAATGACGGCACGGTAATCTGGATGACCAAAAATAGCCGATCCCGCCACAAACATATCCGCGCCCGCTTCAGCAATCGCGCCGATATTTTCTACTTTTACGCCGCCATCGACTTCCAGTCGAATGTCGTAACCGCTGTCGTCGATCAAGCGACGAACCTGACGCAGTTTATCAAGCGTGCTAGGAATAAAGGACTGGCCGCCAAATCCAGGGTTAACCGACATCAGCAGAATGATATCCAGCTTATCCATGACGTAATCGAGATAGCTCAGCGGTGTCGCCGGGTTAAACACCAGCCCGGCTTTGCAGCCGTGATCTTTGATCAGTTGCAGTGAACGATCGAGATGATCCGTAGCTTCGGGATGAAAGGTAATGAAACTGGCTCCCGCGTTGGCGAAATCCGGGATGATACGATCGACCGGTTTCACCATCAGGTGAACGTCAATCGGCGCGGTAATGCCATAATCGCGCAGGGATTTCAGAACCAGCGGGCCAATCGTCAAATTTGGCACATAGTGGTTATCCATGACATCAAAATGGACCACATCAGCCCCGGCAGCCAATACGTTAGCGGTATCTTCACCAAGACGGGCAAAATCAGCCGACAGAATGGACGGCGCGATTAAAAACGGTTTCATTCATTTCTCCAAACGATAAAGTCTGAATGCCTGCGGGTAACCTATTCTCGGCTAATGACGCTTCTCAGACGGCATTAACCGACTCACCGCGCTCTGTGTACCCCAAACGGTATTACCGATATAGGGCTAATAACTCGTTTACTTTACTACGCCCTAAAATATTACGGCTAATCGTTCTGCGCGCTTTAACAACATACAGCACAGCTTCCTGATACCACTCACGGGTCAACAACGTGTCATGATTGGAAATCAGTACCGGAATCTGGCTTTCTGCTGACAAACGGCGCGCCAATTGCGCCAAACTCTGCTGGTCGGCACGACTGAAATTATTGGTGTGATAGGCCGTAAAATTCGCGGTCGCAGACAGCGGCGCATAAGGCGGATCGCAATAAATGACCGATCCCTTCTCTGCTTTTTCCAGCGTGTCCTGATAATGCTCACAGACGAAAGTGGCATTTTTCGCTTTGAAAGCGAACCAGCGAATTTCTTCTTCAGGAAAATAGGGCTTCTTGTAGCGCCCGAAAGGAACATTGAATTCACCGCGCATGTTGTAACGGCACAGGCCGTTATAGCAGTGGCGATTCAAATAGAGAAACAGCAGCGCGCGCCGATAGGCATCGCTGCAAAGGTTAAATTCTTCACGCAGCAGATAAAACGTCTCTGACGTGTTGACCTCATCCGTAAAAAGTTTACGGGCATCGGCAACAAACTCATCTGTATTCGATTTAACGATATTGTAGAGATTAATCAGGTCGCTATTAATATCAGCCAGTATGTAGCGATCGTACTCCGTATTCAAAAATACGGAACCCGCGCCAACAAAGGGCTCAATGAGACAGTCTCCTGCAGGTAAATAGCGACGAATTTCTTCTACCAGCGGATATTTACCACCAGCCCATTTTAAAAAAGCGCGGTTCTTCTTCATGCCGTCGTTAGTTACTCATACGTTTCAGAGCCGCGGATTGTACTCTGTGTCAGACAGCACATCAGGGCTAAAATTGGTGTTACTTATTCAAGTCCTGCTTCACCTGGCGGATCGGCTTAACCCATGGTTTTTTCGCTTGAACCTCTGCGGGCAACGCGGCAATCGCCTGTTTCGCTTCCGCAGAAGAAGCATAGACTCCGGTCACTAACACATACCAGGATTTTCCATCTCGTTTCGTTTCATACACCCACGAATGGGCGAGATTATGTTGTTTTGCGTAGGCTTTCAGCGTATCCGAGCGTGAAGCGCTGCTCAGTTGCAACGTAAAACTGCTGGCAGGCGCATTCTGTACGGAGACGTTCTGTCCGGCCGCCGCAGGAGCCGCTTTTGCGTTAGCCGCAGGTTTGCTTGCAACTGGCGTTTTTGGCGCGCTGTTCGCAGCAGGCTTAGCGTTGCTAGCGTGTGCAGGCGTCGTATTGTGCGTATTTTTAGCGGATGTCGCCGCAGGCGTTTTCCCCGTTGGAGCAACCGTCGCAGGCGCCGTTGGAAGCGTCGAGTTTCCTGCCACACCCTGAGAGAATTCACTAACGCGCCCTTGCTGTTGCGACAGCGCATCGGTGATATTGCCCGGCAGCTCAATACGCTGCTGGCCTGCCACCGGCGGTTGAATCTGTGCATCCGTCGGCGTACCGGAAATCGGTGGAGCACTTAATGTCTGAGGCGACGTCGGCGTTTGAGAAGACGCCTGCCCTGACATTTGACCATGACTGGCCTCGCCGGAAACGGCCGCAGGGCTTTCACTCTGTGAGGAAGGCTGCGCGTTCTGGGTCATTGCGGACGAGGAAGAGAGATCGATATTTCGCTCACCACCCGCTTGATTCTGCGTCTGTGATGTCTGTGGCTGAGAAGGTGCCTGCAAAGCCGATCCAATACCTAGGATCAGCAACACCAGCACCACGATTCCGATGCCAATCATCAGGTGCTGTCTGGAAAGCGCGATCTTAGGTACCGCGAAGTTGCTGCTTTTCTGCTGACGAGTAGGTCGACGGTCACTGGTATCAGGCTTCAGCTCATCTTCCGGCTTGAACTCATCCATTTAACATCTCCCCACTAAAAAGCTCGAATTCGCCACGCGGTCGCCAAGGCGAATCATTGAATCGTAACGCATTGTATTTTATTAACCATAACCCATCAGGGCTTGTCTGTCGTTAATACTTATCTTTCATAATGGATAGTCTTTCATAGCGGATTGTCTTTTATAACCCGATAGCATTACGCATCAGGCAAGACAATCAGCTATCGAAGCCAACACCATGTCATGCGCGACGCCACCACGGACTTCTGATTGACCAATCGCCGTTGGCAGCACTAAGCGTAACTCACCTGCCAGCACTTTCTTATCGCGCATCATATGAGGAAGATAGGATTCAGGTGTCATTTGCGTTGGGCCGTTTACTGGTAAGCCAGCGCGAATCAGCAGAGACTTGACTCGCTCGACATCCTCGGCGGAGAACTGCCCGAGACGACGTGCCGTATGCGCAGCCATCACCATGCCTGCCGCAACCGCTTCGCCGTGAAGCCAGTTACCGTAGCCCATTTCTGCTTCAATGGCATGCCCGTAAGTATGGCCCAAGTTGAGCAGCGCACGCATACCACTTTCACGTTCATCTGCTGCAACCACCGCCGCTTTAATCTCACAGCAGCGACGAATGCAGTAAGCCAGCGCGTCATGCTGTAGCGCACGCACGGCTTCAATGTTTTCTTCGAGCCAAATAAAGAAATCGCGATCCAGAATAATGCCGTACTTGATCACTTCCGCCAGCCCGGATGACAATTCCCGTGCGGGTAAAGATTTCAGGCAGTCCAGATCGATCACGACCAATACGGGCTGGTAGAACGCCCCGATCATGTTTTTACCCAACGGGTGATTGACGGCGGTTTTACCACCGACGGAGGAATCTACTTGCGATAACAGCGTTGTCGGCACCTGAATAAACCGGACGCCACGCTGATAGCTGGCCGCGGCAAAACCGGCTAAATCGCCGATGACACCGCCACCCAAGGCAATAATCGTCGTATCACGACCATGCGGTTTCGCCAACAGCGCGGTAAAAACCTGATCCAATACGGTCAACGATTTGTGCTGCTCGCCGTCAGGTAAGATAACCTGATCGACATGCACGCCACTGTTTTCCAACACACCACGAACGCGGTCAAGGTACAGAGGAGCCAACGTCTGGTTCGTCACCAGCATGGCCTGCTCCCCCGCTTTCAACGGCATAAAAGAAGCCGAATCATCAAATAATCCAGCGGCTATCGTAATGGGGTAACTACGTTCCCCTAGTGTTACGGTAATTCTTTCCATGCTCGTTAAACAACCCGTTCAGGATCCGCTCAATGCGGATTAAGGTATGCTCTTAGTTACTTTCCAGCATATTGATAATCTGGTTAGCAACGACCTTGGCACTTTGCTCGTCAGTCCGAATGGTAACGTCAGCGATTTCTTCATAAAGCGGATTCCGCTCTTTCGCCAACGCTTCCAATACTTCACGTGGAGGGGTTTCAACCTGAAGTAACGGACGCTTCTTATCACGCTGCGTGCGGGCCAGCTGTTTCTCGATTGTCGTTTCCAAATAAACGACAACGCCGCGCGCGGAAAGACGATTGCGCGTCTCACGTGATTTGACTGAGCCACCGCCTGTCGCCAGTACGATGCCTTGCTTTTCCGTCAATTCATTAATGACTTTCTCTTCACGATCGCGGAAGCCTTCTTCGCCTTCCACATCGAATACCCAGCCCACATCAGCCCCAGTGCGTCGCTCAATTTCTTGATCGGAGTCGAAAAACTCCATATTGAGTTGCTGAGCTAACTGACGGCCAATAGTGCTTTTGCCGGCACCCCTAGGCCCAACCAGAAAGATATTGCGTTTCTCTGCCATGTTTTTTGGTATTACTAAGACAATTCGTTAATGATAACCCGCCCCGCCAATCAACCCAGCGGCGGGACCTAAACTGAAACCTCATGAGCGATAGTGCGAGAATCAGACAAAAAATTATCTCAAGACTCAGGGTAGTTTGGCAACCGAATAAAATGTCACACCGACCACAGGTGGTCAATGTAGTATGTTTTATCGACATTTTCGGTGGAACAACACTTCAGTGCTCAATTCGCTAACCCTTGTAAGCTAAATCCGCCGCAGCGTCAAACGCATAAGCGCCGAACGTGACAAAATATTGCACCCGATCCGAAAAAAAAATACCGTACAACATCAGAGCCCGCCTGGGTTTACTCACGATGACGCGGGTATCAGCGTCGGCGTAATGAAAATGACCAATTCTCGTCGCGTATGCTGCTGAGTATGGTTTCTGAACAGATGACCAAATACGGGAACCTCACCCAATATTGGTACCTGTCTGTCACTATTCTTTTTTTGCTGCTGGAAAATGCCGCCTAAAACGATGGTTTCTCCATCAGCGACCGTCACGTGGGTTTGGATTTCCTGTTTATCGATCGCTAATGCTTCGCCATTATCGCCCTGCTTAATCGTCTGCCCCGGCATGTTTTGGCTGATTTTCAGGTTCAGCGTAATCCGGCCGGCTCGCAGAATGTCCGGCGTGACTTCCATCCCTAATACCGCCTCTTTGAACTCGATAGACGTCGATCCGCTTGCTCCGCTGGAGACCTGATACGGAATTTCCGTACCTTGTTTAATACTGGCGGTCTGCTGGTGAGCGGTAAACAAGCGAGGACTGGCGATAATTTCAACCTGGCTTTCCTGTTCCAGCGCCATTAGTTCTAAGTCCAGCAGGCGACCATTCAAGCGTGCCAAATGGAATCCGGCATTGATCGCGGGCGTATCGACTGGCAGGCCAACGTTAAAATTATTCAGCCTGAGCGCCTTGTTCGCCGCGCCCCCTTCTCCCAGTCCCCAGTTCACGCCCAGCGCTTGCAAGTGCTCGCTGCTGATGGTGACGATATGCGCCGCCAGCTGTACCTGCGCTAACGGCAGATCGAGTTCTTTCACCCACAGTTCGAGCTGTGCCAGAGCCTCTTCCGTATCGCGAATCAATAAAGTATTCGTCCGTTTATCCACGGTTACGCTGCCGCGCATAGACAGCAATGTCCCACGCTGAGCCTGAACGCTGGCCGCCACTTCCGTCGCATCAGCATATTGCAATGCAACAGAGATATTATGCAGCGGCAATTTCTGCGCCTGTTCCGCTGCATGTTCGTCCCGTTCTTTCTGCAAGGACTCAAGGTGTCCGGCAGGGAAAACCATCAGCACGTTGCCGTTACGCTCGGCGCTGAGCTTCCCCATGCGTAGAACAATATCCAGTGCCTGCTGCCAGGGAATATCTGCCAGCCTCAGACTAAGATTCCCCGTCACACCCGGTGCGATCACCACATTGAGCTGTTGGTGATCGGCTAACGCTTGTAGCACCCGAGGTATCGGTGAATCTTCAAACGCCATCGATACCGAACTTTCCGCACTGGCCTGAAACGGCGCGGCGAGAAGAAGTAAGCCACTCCACGCCACCACCCGACATAACATCCTCATATTCATAACCTTCCTTGTTATCGAGATACTCTGTTGCCAGCGTTGTTTTCAAAGAACGGTTGTCCAAAGACTGCGTTCAAAATACCTGTCGTCAGGCAGACTTCACCTATTTCACTGGCTTAGTGATAAACGGAGAAATCAGCAGCAAGCTATCTGGCAGGCCATCACAGCCTGCCTCACGCGCCGTCGGGACAAGTTTGGCACCTGATTTATCCAGTTGACTGACCAACCAAGTTCCTGGGGGAATCGTTTCGCCGCGTGTCAGCCTGATCCAACCAACCTCCGGCTGCGCTAGCCAACCAGTCCAACGGTCACCAGCGCCAATCACGCCTTTTAGCTGCCATGGTGGCAATGTCGCTGAAGGCAGACAACGCGCCGCAGCCAGAGGCTGAAAAGGGTCGATACGTTCTGCGAGTTTTTCTGCCTGCACACTATTGGGTACGAAGAACAGCATCAATGCGATACAACGAGTTATGTGACTCATGGCACCGCCTCTGGCCTGATTAGCGATAGCTCAACCTGCAATCGTGGTATTTCTGATGACAACGCCGTTGGAGCAGCGTCAGGCTTTATGGCCAGTTGCGTTATTCGCAGCACATAAGGTAGCGCCGCTAGCTCATGAAGCACCTGCAACACGCCTGTATAATTCGCGCTAAATGCCAGTTGCCAACGTTCCTGATGGGGTGCTCCCGCATGAGGCGGAGCGGGCTGCCAGGATAGAAGCGAAGCCCCCGCCAGCGACAGAGGCTCAGCGATAAGCTGTGCCAGTCTCTCGGGCTGAAAGGGCTCGTCTTGCGCGGTTTTCGCCGCTAATTGCATGCGTAGCACCGAGAGCAGAGGCATCGCATCGAGTTTTTGCTGGAGTTCCCCGACGTCCAGACGCACCTGAACGGTTTGCTCTTCTATGCCAATCACCACCAGCCGTACTTCACCGATGAGGAACCAGCCAGCTAGCAGTCCAGCAGCGGCAACAAACGCCAATTGAAGCGCTAACTGCTGCCAGAGCGGTTTATTCACTAGTCCAGGTCGATTCAGTACGACGTGAGTCACGATAGCTTGATTAATCATGGCCTTCCCCCAGTGAGGAAATACCCGTATCGCTCCAGTTGGCCTGAAAGGAAAAGCGCAACTGCGTATTCACACCGCGCTCTCGGGACGTATGCAGCAGTTGTACACGCTCAACAGAAACATGGCGTGATAACGCGTGCTGTAGCGTAATGATATCGTGATAGTTTTCACTCACGCCGGACAGCAGCAGATGCGAGCCGCGGTCGGCGACTTCCGTCAGCCATAGACGCGTGGGCATCATGCCAGCAAGCTGGTCGAACAGATGGAGATTACGACGATTGTCATGCTGGACTATCGCCTCAGCGCGTTCCTGTTCCTGATAGCGACGTAGCGCTTCTCGCGCCTGATGCGTTTGTTGATACCGAGCAGTCAGTTGCTGCTGTTGGGCCAGCACCGCATTGAGTTCATCCTGCGCACATTGCTGTCTGTGTTGCCAAAACAGATAGCTCGCGGCGATAAGGCATAGCATCAACCCCATCTGTAGCCACAGCAGCCCTAACCAACGACGAGCCCGCTGGCGCATATGTGTTTTGCGCCAGGGTAAAAGATTAATCAGCAGCATAGTCAGGCATCCTCAGGACGCAATGCCAACCCACCCGCAATCGCAAAAGCCGAGGGGAAACTCGGCAACGGCGGCTGCATGTGGTTAAACACCGTTAACGGCGACCACGGCTGTAATACGTCGGTCTGCTGGCTGGGTAAATCGGGCGAGACGCTAGAGTAATAGGCTATTCCATCGACATCATGCTGATAGCGAGTGCTTACAACTGATAAGATATCGGCCTCGTCATTCAGCTCATCAAGGTGTATCACGCCCGAGTGAAAAGCGTGGTTCAACGGGGCAACCCACAGCCAGCTATCCAACAAGCGATGCAGAAGCAGACGGTGAGTTTCAAGCCCAGCCCGCTGCGCCATCGCCCGAAGTGCGCACGTTGAGACCTCAAGCACATCGGGATGTAGCCCCGCGCTATTCAGACATGCCAGCCATTTATCAATCTCCTGTCGGCGCGCGGCTGTCACCAGCAGCGAACCCTGCATCTGCGGGTCTTCCCGATAGTCTATCTCCAGCGATTCGCTGCTGATCGGCAGCTTACGAGCCGCCATAGTTTCGATGTAGAGGCTACGCTCTGGCTCCTGTAAACGCTGGTCGGGCATCGGTAAATGCTGCTGTAAAATCAACTGAGCAGGAAACCCCACCCGTAGCGAAATGTGTCCAGGCAGTAAACGACGCCATGTTCGCAAGGCCTCACAAAGCGCCTCAGTATGGTGTAGACTACCCGTGCGCAAGGTGTCGTCTGGTAGCGGATATAGCCACCAGTGACGAAGCTGCCAGCCATCGCGGCGGCGCTGAACCGCCAGCGCGCGCATGAAGCCGTTTTGTATATCTACTCCAACCCGCCAGATGTGATAAGCCATGTTCAACCCAATTTCCTTAGTTAATATACCCTATAGATTTCACGTAGCAGGCAGGTGGCAAGTGAGTGAATCTCGATGAGCTTACTCCAGTAAGTGATTCGGGTGAGCAAACGAAGCCAACGCACCTGCAATGTGAAAGATGACGGGTATAAAAGAACGTATCCACAGTGCTGGCTTACCTTTATACTAGCGCCCGATTGTTTATAAACTGTCCAAACGCTACTGAATGGAAAATCCCAGGTGAAGTTCGTAAAGTATCTATTCATCCTTGCAGTCTCTTGCATTCTGCTGGGAGCTGCCTCGATATACGGTTTGTACCGTTATATCGAACCCCAACTGCCCGATGTCGCCGCACTGAAAGATGTTCGGCTGCAAACGCCTATGCAGGTCTACAGCGCCGATGGCGAACTGATCGCTCAGTTTGGTGAAAAGCGCCGTATCCCGGTCAAGCTGGACCAGGTTCCCCCTGAGTTGGTACACGCTTTTATCGCGACCGAAGACAGCCGCTTCTATGATCACCACGGTGTCGATCCCGTCGGGATCATCCGCGCCGCGTCTATCGCGCTCACATCGGGTCACGCCTCTCAAGGGGCGAGTACCATTACGCAACAGCTCGCCAGGAACTTTTTCCTGAGCCCGGAACGCACCCTAATTCGTAAGATCAAAGAAGTGTTTTTGGCTATCCGTATTGAGCAGTTGCTGACCAAGGATGAAATCCTTGAGCTCTATATGAACAAGATTTACCTCGGCTATCGCGCTTATGGCGTTGGCGCGGCGGCACAGGTTTACTTTGGCCGCCCTGTTGACCAGTTGACGCTGAGCGAAATGGCGATGATCGCCGGTCTGCCGAAGGCACCATCGACGTTCAACCCGCTCTATTCCTACGACCGTGCCGTTGCCCGTCGCAACGTCGTCCTTGCACGTATGAAGGATGAAAACTACATCACGCAGTCGCAATACGATGCCGCGCGTAACGAAAAACTGGTCGCGAACTACCACGCACCGGATATTTCGTTCTCCGCACCGTATGTCGCAGAAATGGCGCGACAGGAGATGTTCAAACGCTACGGCGAAGATGCTTATAACGACGGTTATAAGGTCTACACGACGGTGACCAAAAAATTGCAAACCGCCGCACAGGATGCGCTGCGTAATAACATCCTCGCCTATGACATGCGCCACGGTTACCGCGGCCCGAGCAAAGTGCTGTGGAAAGTCGGCGAAGGCGTCTGGGATCAGGCGAAGATGATTGCCGCTCTGAAAGCGTTGCCGGTCTACGGCCCGCTGTCTCCGGCCATCGTTACCAGTACCACGGCTGACAACGCGATTGCGCTCATGTCTGACGGCAGCAATATTGCTCTACCAATGGCGGGCATGCGCTGGGCACGTGCATACCGTTCCGATACGCAGCAAGGGCCAACACCGAAGCGCGTCACGGACGTGGTACAGGCAGGCCAGCAGGTCTGGGTGCGTAAAGTGAACGATGACTGGTGGCTGGCACAGGTGCCGGACGTCAACTCTGCCATCGTCTCGCTTAACCCGAAAAACGGTGCGATAGAAGCGCTGGTTGGCGGTTTTGACTTTAACCAAAGCAAATTCAACCGTGCGACGCAGGCACTGCGTCAGATTGGTTCCAACATCAAACCGTTCCTATACACCGCTGCGATGGACAAAGGTTTAACGCTGGCGACGATTCTGAACGACGTCCCGATCACCCGTTGGGATGCTGGTGCAGGATCTGACTGGCGGCCGAAAAACTCACCGGCAACCTACGATGGTCCGATCCGTTTGCGTCAGGGGCTGGGTCAATCCAAAAACGTGGTGATGGTGCGTGCCATGCGGGCGATGGGCGTGGACTATGCGGCGGATTACCTGCAACGCTTCGGTTTCCCGGAGCAGAATATCGTCCATACCGAATCGCTGGCGCTGGGTGCCGCCTCGTTTACGCCGCTACAGGTCGTACGTGGCTATGCCGTCATGGCAAACGGCGGCTATCTGGTCGATCCTTATCTGATTAGCAAGATAGAGAGCGAGGCGGGTGGTACGGTGTTTACCGCGACGCCAAAAGTGGTCTGCGATACCTGTAATCTCCCGCTGGTCTACGATGAAACGCCAAGTTCTCCAGTGTTAGCGACCACTAACGTTGAAGATGTTGCCACGTCAAACGAAGCACCGCCGATAGGCCTGCCACAGCCAGAACTGGAACCTGTTACGCCAGAGGCCGCACAGCAAAACGCCGCTCAGCCTTACGCACCGCATGTGATCAACACGCCGTTGGCGTTCCTGATTAAAGACGCACTGAACAGCAACGTCTTCGGCGAACCGGGCTGGATGGGAACAGGCTGGCGCGCAGGTCGTGATTTGAAACGTCGTGATATCGGCGGTAAAACCGGTACAACGAACAGTTCCAAAGACGCCTGGTTCTCCGGCTATGGCCCGAATTTGGTGACGTCAGTCTGGATCGGCTTCGACGATCACCGTCGCGATCTGGGTGCCAGCAGCGCATCTGGCGCTATCAAAGATCAGATCTCTGGTTATGAAGGCGGTGCGAAATCAGCGCAGCCTGCGTGGGATGATTTCATGAAAACCGCGCTGGATGGCGTACCGGAACAACCGCTGACGCCGCCAGCAGGTATCGTCAGTGTGGTGATTGACCGCAGCAGCGGCAAGCTGTCCAACGGTGGTGGTAATAGTCGTTCTGAGTACTTCATTGACGGAACGCAGCCGAAAGAATACGAAGTGCATGAAGTCGGCACTACACTGATGGATAACGGACAAAGCGAAGAATTATTCTAGCCAGCGTTCGACAGCATCAGACAAGGCAGAGAAGGCGCAGGAAACTGCGCCTTCTTTTTTGCTATGTTGGCTTATGAAAAACAGGTTGGTTTATTAAAAATTAGCGGGGTGTACGACGCAGCCAGTCGTGGGCCAGAAACAGCGCGCTGACATTACGCGCTTCGCGGAAATCAGGCTCTTGCAGCAGCGACATCATGTTATCTATCGGCCAGCGGACTTGCGGCATCGGCTCCGGCTCATCGCCTTCCAAACTCTGCGGATACAGCCCACGCGCCACCACGATATTCATCTGGCTGGAAAAATAGGAGGGCGCCATCGTTAACGTCGCCAGCAACTCCAGCTTTTCCGCCCCAAAACCGACTTCTTCCATCAGCTCGCGGTTAGCGGCTTCAAAGACCGTTTCACCGGGATCGATCAGCCCTTTGGGAAAGCCCAGCTCGTATTCTTCGATACCGACAGCGTATTCGCGGATCAACAGCAGTTCATCATCAATGATCGGGACAATCATCACCGCTTGTCGGCCGCTTGGGCGCATCCGTTCATAAACCCGCCGTACCCCGTTGCTAAATTCAAGATCGACGGATTCCACATTGAACAGGCGCGAATGCGCTACCGTTTCTACCTTGAGGATTTTAGGTTTTTTCAGGTTATGACTCATTGATGCCCCCCAGAGAGTTACGACCAGAACGGCACCTTAGCCCAACGTGCATGAAAGACGGCGTTTATTGCAACCTGAACATGGCATGCTGTTGAATAAGAAGAGATCGTAAATATTCTTTTTTGATTCTGTTCACATTGTGCGTTAACAGCAGCCTCCGCTGCAACTATCGTGACGATGAATTTACGTGTGGGCAACATGAAGGATACATCCTGTATGAGAAACCACCAGAAAAAGTCAATAACTTAAAAAAAATAGGAATATCCTCATTTAAGAGACATTTTTTGCTTGTTACTATCATCGCCTTACGCGATTAATTCTGCTCACAATTACGTTATTAATCTAAAAAAACAATGCCATACGGGTTATCATCGATTGTATAATTTTGTTAAACTCAGACGAGAACAAGGAGCATCGCGTTTTGGAATGGAGATGACATGAGCACAATATTTACCCTATTGGCGATATTGCTTGCCTGTCTGATCGTTGTCGGAGGTCTTGTGGCCTACCGTATGCGACACCGTTTCTTATCCGCTCCGCCGTTACCCGTTTCGCAATCGCTTCCCCGACGGTTAACTGAAGATGAACGGATCGCCGTTGAGCGTTATCTGGCTCAGGAAAACAGTCAACAAACCACGCCGCTTGATACGCCCAATGCACAGCCCAAACTGCCGCGTTCCCTGCAAAGTAATCGGGTTTACCCCATCACCCATACGATTACGCGCTATGGCCTGAGCACCGATGCTCAGAATAAGTGGCGCTACTATATTGATACACAAGAAGTTCATTTGCCGCCCAGTTGGGAACCGTTCATTACCGAAAATAACACCGTCGAACTGATTAAGACGCGCTCGATCCCGCTGGTCATTTCCTTGAATGGACACTCGCTAACCGAGTGCCTCGATGATCGTCCACTCACCCCCCTGCCGAGCGAAGTCCCGGTTCCGAATGCCTCCATCCGTCAGGAAGGCAGTGAGCATGCCGAGTTGGTCACCATCCGTAAGGAAACGCGTGAAGAACACGCCATGCACCACTCTGGGGGCTTGAAGGAAACGGCCGTGCTCTGCGTGTCTTTTCTACTGTTGTTCATTAGCCTGAATAGCCCCATCGCCCTGCTCCCCTGGCTGATCGGTACCGCAGCATTATTAGCAAGCTGGAGCCTGTGGCAGCTTTTCCGATCGCCGTCCGCTCAGGAACTGCGCGATGTGCACTGCCTTCACGGCACACCACAAGGCTTGGGTCTGTTTGGCGAATCCAATCAGGGGCCGCTCGGCAATATCTCGCTCGGTAATATCGATCTGATTTACCCACCGCACTGGCAGCCCTATATCACGCAGGATCTCGGGCGGAAAACAGATGTCGATATCTATCTCAACCGACAGGTGATCCGTCAAGGAGAGCACCTGTCGCTGCATGATGAAGTGAAATATTTCCCGCTACAACGCTGGGGCAGGAATCTACTGCTGGCCGCAGGTTCACTACTCAGCCTGATTTTGCTCGTCACTAACGTGCCGCTTGAACTACCGCTAAAACTCAGTCTGGCCTGGCTTCAGGGCGCGCAGCGCATTCAGGTCACGCAGGTCAGCGATCTGGAAACCGCTCAGCTCCGCATTGGCGACACACTGGCTGTCCGTGGCAACGGCATGTGCTACGTGCCCGCTGGCATTCATCCCGTCTCCGCACCGTCGTCGTATGCGTTCAGCCCTTTTGACTGTTCCGCCATTTACTGGAATAAAGCCGCGCCGCTGCCATTACCGGAATCCGAGACAATTGAAAAAGCGTCTGCCCTGCTGAAATCCGTCAACAGTCAACTTCATCCGCAAGCCGACAAAGAAGGTCAGGTTAACTCTCAGTTAGCGTCTACGATCCAGAAATCAGGGCTGATTCTGATGAAAAACTTCGCTGAAGTTGTCCTGAGAACACAAGATTTGTGTCGGCAGGAAAACGATTGCTCCCGCCTGAAAAATGCGCTGGTGAATCTAAGCGACGTCAAGAACTGGAATACGTTGGTAAAAGACGCCAATTCCGGCACGCTGAAAGGCATGAATGTGGTGCTGCCCGCCGTCAGCGCAGAAACGCTGGAATCCTTGGTCAACAGTTCTACCGATCAATTCTTCTATCAGGAAATCAATAACGCGGCAGATTCGTTGAACAGCCCACCGCCCGGTGGATTCCTGATTCGCAGCGACGAAGGCCGACAGTTCGTTAACCATCCGCTCCCTCCGAAGCCGCTGAGTGAATATCGTCCATCAGATCAGTGGCAGGAACTCCAACGGCTTTCCGCGATGCTATTACATACACCGTTTAATGCCACAGGCGTTATCACACAGCTCAATACGGATGCCAACGGAACCCAGCACATCAGCCTACACAGCGAGCCTGACGTCATTACCGTCTGGCGCTATCTCGGCAGTTGTCTGCTGCTGCTGCTCTTTTCCGCAACGTTTATCGTTAATGCAGTTTTGACCGGTATTAAGATACATAAAAGCCAGAAGCGAGTGACCGATATTCAACGCTATTACGCCTCACGGTTCAATATGATGACGAATTTATTCTCGGACAATCGCCCACAGCTCCCCCGCTAACGGCATCGTGCCCGCTCTGCGGTTATGCTAACCTAGCGGCATCAATTTCCCGTCACTACTGTCACAATTGCATTGCGCGCCTTCTGCTGCATCATCCCTATAGCACGGCGCAACATCAGGAGTCGTTATGAATCCCCACGTTAACTGGCACGACATTGACACCGTGATACTGGATATGGATGGCACGCTGCTCGACCTGGCGTTTGACAGCTATTTCTGGCTTCAACTGGTGCCGCAGTCGCTCAGTGAAAAACGTCGCATCAGCCTTGAACAGGCGCAGCAGCTTATCGAACAGGAGTACCAGGCCGTTCAGCACACGCTAAACTGGTACTGTTTCGATTACTGGTCAGAACGTCTCGATCTAGATATCTATCAAATGACGACGGATATCGGCACGCGAGCCCGATTGCGCGATGACACAACGCCGTTTTTAGCGGCGCTGCGCGAATGCGGTAAAGAGACGATTCTGCTGACCAACGCCCATCCACACAGTCTGGCGGTAAAAATCGAACACACCGGGCTGGATCAGCACCTTGATTTATTACTTTCCACCCATATTTATGGGTATCCGAAAGAGAATCAGCGCTTGTGGCAGGCCGTACAGCAGCAGACTGGCTTCGACCCCGCCAGAACGCTATTCGTGGATGACAGCGAACCGATTCTGGATGCCGCGAAAACATTCGGTATCCATTACTGTCTGGGCGTGCGTAATCCCGATTCCAGCCAGCAGGAAAAGGCATTCCTGCAACATCCGTCAATGAACGACTACCTTGCGCTGCTACCAGCCCTGCGTCACTCCGTTAACGAAGGGTAATGTAGGTCATTTAAGCAGGAGTTGAGGGGAAACACGGTGATGAGACGCCTCGCACCGTGGTAGCCCCGATATCTCGATCCTCAAACGATCGGCATTAGGGTAATCAGGGGGATTTATGGTGAAAGCTACCGAGCAGACCGACGATGCCGTTCGTCTGGACAAATGGCTTTGGGCCGCCCGTTTCTATAAAACCCGGGCGATGGCTCGCGAGATGATCGACGGCGGCAAAGTGCACTATAACGGGCAACGTGGTAAGCCGAGCAAACAGGTCGAACTGAATGCCGAGATCAAACTGCGTCAGGGCAATGATGAACGCACCGTTATCATTTTGGCCGTCAGCGGCAAGCGCAGAAGCGCAACAGAGGCGCAGGCGCTGTACCAGGAAACGGCCGCAAGCATTGAGAAACGAGAAAAACTGTCGCAGGCGCGGAAAATGAATGTGCTGACGATGCCACACCCCGATCGCCGCCCTGACAAAAAAGAGCGACGCGATCTGATTAAATTTAAATACAGCGATCAGGAATAGTGCTCCGCCCTTCAGAGAAGACCCCGCGATCGCCGCACCACTCATCGCAACACAACTCATCTCTGCACAACGACGAGAAAATATTATGGCTCACGACCAACTACATCGTTATCTGTTTGAAAATTATGCCGTTCGTGGCGAGTTGGTGACAGTTAACGAAACGTATCAACGTATTTTGACCAACCACGACTACCCAGCTGCGGTACAAACGCTGCTAGGCGAAATGCTGGTTGCCACCAGCCTGTTGACGGCCACGCTGAAATTCAGCGGCGATATTACCGTTCAGCTTCAGGGCGATGGCCCACTGAAACTGGCGGTGATTAACGGTAATCACCAGCAGCAGATGCGCGGCGTTGCCCGTCTGCAAGGGGATATCGCACCGGGGAGTTCGCTGAAAGAGATGGTCGGCAATGGCTATCTGGTCATTACCATTACGCCGACTGACGGTGAGCGTTATCAGGGCGTCGTCGGTTTAGAAGGTGAAACCGTCGCCGAATGTCTGGAGAGCTATTTCCAGCAGTCCGAACAGTTACCGACGCGGTTGTTTATCCGTACGGGTCAACACGATGGGAAGCAGGCCGCCGCAGGCATGCTGCTCCAGGTATTGCCCGCACAGGACGCCGATCGTAATGATTTTGATCATCTGGCCCAGCTCACCACGACGGTCAAAGCCGACGAGCTGTTTACCCTGCCTGCCACCGAGGTGCTGTACCGCCTTTACCATCAGGAAGAGGTAACCGTGTATGAGCCGCAGGATGTCGAATTCCGCTGTCACTGTTCGCGCGATCGTTGCGCAGATGCATTAATGACGCTGTCCGATCAGGAAGTGAATGAGATGATCGAGCAGGACGGTGAAATCGATATGCACTGTGATTATTGCGGCACGCACTACCTGTTTAATTCGCTGGACATCCGCGCCATACGGCACGATTCATCAGGAAATCTGTTGCATTAATCTTTCTAACGGGTACGACAGTACCCGTTTTCTTTTGCTTATTTTCCCACTTATAAACCGCCGTGATTATTTTTCACACACCCTAAATAAGCAAAGTTATTAATGAATTTATTTAATTTTATGATTGCTATCGCGGTTAAAATAAGCTCACTCCCTACAATGTTTAGTAGTACGACTATAACTTGAGGAGTAGCAACATGCAGATCAACGGTATTACCCCGCAAGCCCTGACGGCTTATGGAATCCATGATGTCCGCGATATTGTCTACAATCCCAGCTATGAATTGCTTTTTGAAGAAGAACGCTCCCCTACCCTACAAGGCTATGAACGCGGCATCGAAACCCAACTGGATGCGGTAGCCGTCAATACCGGCATCTTTACTGGCCGTTCCCCGAAAGATAAATACATCGTGCGCGATGACGTGACCCGCGACACCGTGTGGTGGTCCGATCAAGGTAAAGGTAAGAACGATAACCAGCCCTTGAGTCAGGAAACCTGGACGCACCTGAAGCAGCTCGTTACTACGCAGCTGTCCGGCAAGCGGTTGTTCATCATTGATGCCTTCTGCGGTGCTAACCCAGACAGCCGCCTCAGCGTACGCTTCGTGACGGAAGTGGCCTGGCAGGCGCATTTCGTCAAAAACATGTTTATCCGCCCGAGCGATGAAGAGCTGGAAGGCTTTGAGCCGGATTTCATCGTGATGAACGGCGCAAAATGCACCAACCCAAACTGGCAGGAACAGGGGCTGAACTCCGAGAACTTTGTCGCGTTCAACCTGACGGAGCGCATCCAACTGATTGGCGGCACCTGGTACGGCGGCGAAATGAAGAAAGGGATGTTCTCCATCATGAACTACCTGCTGCCGCTGAAAGGCATCGCTTCTATGCACTGCTCGGCAAACGTCGGCGAAAAAGGTGATGTGGCGGTCTTCTTTGGCCTGTCCGGTACGGGTAAAACCACGCTGTCCACCGATCCGAAACGCCAGCTGATTGGCGATGACGAGCACGGCTGGGACGACGACGGCGTCTTCAACTTTGAAGGCGGCTGCTATGCCAAAACCATCAAGCTATCCAAAGAAGCCGAGCCGGATATCTACGGCGCGATCAAACGCGATGCCCTGCTGGAGAACGTCACCGTGCTAGCAGACGGCACCGTAGATTTCAACGACGGTTCCAAAACCGAGAATACCCGCGTCTCTTATCCGATCTACCACATTCAGAATATCGTTAAGCCAGTCTCTAAAGCGGGCCATGCAACGAAAGTGATCTTCCTGACGGCAGACGCGTTCGGCGTGTTGCCACCGGTTTCTCGCCTGACGTCCGATCAGACGCAGTATCACTTCCTGTCCGGCTTTACCGCCAAACTAGCGGGAACCGAGCGCGGCGTGACGGAACCGACGCCAACCTTCTCCGCCTGCTTCGGCGCAGCATTCCTGATGCTGCACCCGACGCAGTACGCTGAAGTGCTAGTGAAACGCATGAAGGCGGCTGGCGCACAGGCCTATCTGGTGAACACCGGCTGGAACGGCAGCGGCAAACGTATTTCCATTAAGGATACGCGCGGGATTATTGACGCCATTCTGAACGGCAGTATTGATGATGCAGAAATGCAGACGCTGCCTGTCTTCGATTTGGCGATTCCGACCTCGCTGCCCGGCGTCAATCCTGACATTCTCGACCCGCGTGATACCTACGCAAGCGTCGAACAATGGCAGGAAAAAGCAGACGATCTGGCACAACGCTTTATCACCAACTTCGATAAATACACTGATGCGCCGGCAGGTGCATCACTGGTGAAAGCAGGGCCGAAGCGGTAAACGCTGAAGAAAAACCATCACGAAAAAGGCGCGGAATCCGGGCCTTCAGATCGTTGACAACCTATTTGCCGAATGAAAACGGTAGTAACGGAATAGAAGAGTAAAGCGTTTGCGCCATGGACAAAAACGTCAGGAACGTTTTTGAACGTCGCTAGCGACGGCCCTGAAAGGGTGAATCTCAGGGATGAGATTCATATCTGCGCAAACCGAGCGTACATGGACGTATTCACAGCGTCTTTACGATCTATCCATTACTACCGCTCGACGGTCTTTGTCGTAATCGAAGAAAGGCGCGGAATCCGCGCCTTTCTTATTCATGCCAGTACTGCCTAAAATACTTATGACTCTTTTGCGACACCCGCATCCGCTACCGCGATGTCCGATAGCAGCGGCAGATACGCGCGGACGCAGAGCCCACCGCGTTCGCTGCTGCCGACATCCAGCACACCATTGTGCGCATCGATAATACGCTGCACAATCGCCAGCCCCAGCCCTGTACCGCTCGTGGTTCGCGCGCTATCGCCACGCACAAACGGCTGGAACAGGTGCTGTAACTGATCGGGCGCGATACCTTCTCCGTCATCTTCTACCTGAAACCAAACGCGCTGTAGCTCACGCCCGGTACTGACTTTTATCCAGCCGTTCCCGTAACGCGCCGCATTCACGACCAGATTCAGCGCCGCACGTTTGATCGAAAGGGAGCTAATGCGCACCAGCAGTTCGCCGGTAGCAAAATCGCTGTCGATCTGGCGTTCATAACCGCTTTCCGATGCCACTACTTCGCTCATAATCGCGTTCAGGTCGGCCACTTCCGTCTGCATTTCCTGACCGGTACGCAGGTAGTCAAGGAACTGCTCAATAATCGCATTACACTCTTCAATATCCTTATTGATCGACTCCGCCAGATAGTCATCTTCCTTGCCCATCATTTCGGTCGCCAGACGAATTCGCGTCAGTGGCGTACGCAGGTCGTGACTGACGCCCGCCATCAGCAGCGTGCGGTCATCAGCCAGCAGCTTCACGCCGGAAGCCATCTGGTTAAAGGCGCGCGTCACAGAACGCACTTCGGAAGCACCGTACTCACGCAGCGGCGGCGGAATAATGCCCTTCCCGACCTGCAAAGCTGCATGCTCCAGTTCAACCAAGGGTCGGTTCTGCACCCGAATAAATAGCCACGCGCCGCCAATCACCAGCAACATAATCGCCAGCGTATAGCGGAAGAGCGGCGAGAAATCGCCCTGATGAATTTCAGTGAGCGGAACGCGCACCCAGATATCCGGTGACAGCCAGGTTTTCAGCCACACCACCGGCGTGTTTTTGCTGACTTCAACCCGTACATCCGTCGGGCCGCCCAGCTGTTGCGCCATCTGGTCACTCAAAAACTTGTAGTGCTGGGCCCAACGCAGGCCGCTTTCCTCCGCCGCTGCATTGGTGTACAGCGATATACCCAATTCGCGATAAATCTCACGTCGGAACGCAGGCGGCACCTCAAGCGTGGAGCCATCTTCCAGTTGCAGACTGTCCGTCATCAGCATTCTTACTTCGTATGCCAGCACTTTATTGAACTGCTGCAAACTCGGCAGAATAGCGAAGTTGAGCACCACCAGATAGGTGGTAACCAAACTGACAAACAACAACGTGACAATCAGTAGCAACGTCCGTGCAAATGAGCTGCGCGGAGAAAAGCGCCATTGCATCATGCCTTACTGCCGTCCGGGACAAACACGTAGCCAAGACCCCACACGGTCTGGATATAGCGCGGGTGCGCCGGATCCTCTTCCACCATGCGGCGCAGACGAGAAATTTGTACGTCGATGGAACGCTCCATCGCGCTGTATTCACGACCACGGGCCAGGTTCATCAGCTTATCGCGAGACAGCGGTTCACGCGGATGGCTCACCAGCGCCTTAAGCACGGCAAACTCGCCGCTGGTTAACGGCATCGGCTCATCATCACGGAACATTTCGCGCGTGCCTAGATTCAGCTTGAATTTGCCAAACGCGATAATGGCTTCTTCCTGCGACGGCGCGCCTGGCAGTTCATTCGCCTGACGACGCAGCACCGCACGGATGCGAGCCAGCAGCTCACGCGGGTTGAAAGGTTTAGGAATATAATCGTCCGCGCCGATTTCCAGCCCGACGATACGATCAACTTCTTCCCCTTTTGCCGTCACCATAATGATCGGCATCGGATTGCTCTGGCTGCGCAAGCGACGGCAGATGGACAGCCCAACTTCGCCGGGCAGCATCAGATCCAGCACCATAAGGTGAAAGGATTCACGGGTCAGTAAACGGTCCATCTGTTCAGCATTGGCTACGCTACGTACCTGAAAACCCTGCTCAGTCAGATAACGTTCTAACAGCGCACGTAAGCGCATGTCGTCATCTACAACCAGAATTTTATAGTTTTCTTGCATTCTCTTTCTCCAAAGGCGTAATAGCGCCGACGATGCTATTGTTCAGAAACATACGAATTACTGACAGTCGTTTCTGGTATACATTCTAGGCAAAATTGTTACAAAGCATATTAAAATTCTTATAATCAAGAATTTACGCCACGATAAGACTCGTAATCAATCGCGTTAACAAACCACTCACGCGGGCCGTCTGGCGTATTCACGGTGAATTCCTCATCAACCGCTTTTTTCAGCATGGCGCGCGCCATCGGGGAATCGATCGAAATATAGTCTTTATTGTCGCCGTAGATCTCGTCCGGGCCGACAATACGCAAACGCTTCGTCTCCCCTTGTTCATTCTCGATCTCAACCCAGGCGCCAAAGAATACGCTGCCATCCTGCTGCGGCGAGTAATCAACGATTTTCAATTCCGTCAGGCATTTTCTCAGGTAGCGTACACGACGATCGATCTGGCGCAATAAACGCTTGTTATAGGTGTAGTCCGCATTTTCTGAGCGATCCCCCAGACTGGCCGCCCAAGAGACAATTTTCGTAATTTCCGGGCGCTTTACATTCCAGAGATGCTCATGCTCTGCCCGCAGTTTTTCATATCCCTCGCGGGTAATCAGATTGGTTTTCAAGTCAGTAACCCCGTTAGGCTCTTAGTGCGTACAACATGCTTCGATATCCCTCGCCCGAAAAAATCGCGCGTTCATTACACAGATTTACAGTTTTGGCTAATAATCTATCAACAGACATAAATATGTCATTTCTATCCCGTACTTTTAGCCACGGAAAGCTACGGAGAACGATTTATGTTTAGCTTAGACGCCATTCTGCAAGATCTTGTCCCGCATCGCCATACGCCACCCTGGCAGAAAACGGTTTTGCGTTCTCTGCTATTTGAAAATGAAATGCAGCAATTTGCGCGGCGTTACCCGCATTTGAAGGGATTGGATTTAGTCGAACAGATTCTTGACTACTTCAACTTTAATTGTGAAATGGTCGAAGGGGATTTAGAAAATATCCCCAGTCAGGGACCGGTGGTGTTGGTTGCCAACCACCCCATTGGTTCACTGGACGGTCTGGCGCTATTGCGCACCGTCGCCAGCGTCAGGCCCGACGTCCGCATCGTCGCCAGCCAGCTACTCTCTTATGTCGCCCCGCTCAAAAATCTGTTTTTTTCCGTCGATAACTTCAATAACCGCACCAAACGTCAGCAAATCAGCGCCATCCAGCAGCATCTGGAAGGCGACGGCGCGATCATCGTCTTCCCCGCGGGTGAAGTTTCACGCGCCAGCCTGCAAGGTATTCGCGACGGTCACTGGCACAACGGATTTATCCGCATGGCGAGCAAAGCCCGCGCGCCCGTGGTGCCGATTCATATCGGCGGACGCAACAGCGCGCTGTTCTATCTCTCTTCCATGGTTTATCGCCCGCTCTCCACCCTCTTGCTGGTGAGAGAAATGTTTGGTCAGCGCGACCAAACCCTCAAGCTGCGTATCGGTGCCAGAATTCCCTATGCGTCCTGGAGTCAGGGCGAATGGAACGCCAACGATCTGGCGGCTCGTTTCCGGCGTCACGTTTATCGACTGGGACAAGGAAAGCCCGGCTGTTTTACCGGTGAAAAGCCCATTGCACTGGCCGAAGATCGCGTGCTGCTGAAGCGCGCGCTGTCAGAGTGTGAAACGCTGGGCACCACGCCGGATGGCAAGATTGTCTATCTGTATCGTCGCGGTGAAGAAGATTACGTGCCGCTGTTGCGCGAACTCGGACGCCTGCGCGAAATCGCTTTCAGAGCCGTGGGCGAAGGATCCGGCCAACGCCGCGATCTGGACAGCTATGACGATGACTATCTGCACCTGATCCTGTGGGATGACCGCGAACTGGAGATTGTCGGAGCCTATCGCTTTGTCTCGACGGCAAACCTGATCGCAGAAAAAGGGAAAAGCGGCCTCTACAGCCACAGCCTGTTCCAGTACGGCGACGAAATGGATCCGATACTGGCGTCAGGCATTGAGCTGGGACGCAGCTTTATTCAGCCTAAATACTGGGGTAAACGCGGACTGGATTATCTCTGGCTGGGCATTGGTGCCTATCTGGCGCGCTATCCAGAACACCGCTACCTGTTCGGTCCGGTGTCGCTTTCCGGCACCTTGCCGCCGCATGCCCGTGATTTGCTGGTTGCGTTTTATCGCCTGCATTTCACGCCCGATCAGCCGCTGGCTACGTCGCGTCGCCCTTATCCAGCCTCGCTACCTGACGTGCTGAAACAGTTTGAAGGAACGGACTACCAGCAGGATCTCACGCGATTGAAAAGCATGCTCAGCAACATGGGTTGTGCGATCCCCACGCTCTACAAGCAGTATTCGGAGCTGTGTGAGCCGGGAGGCGTGCGGTTTATCGACTTCGGCATCGACCCCGATTTCAACAACTGCATCGACGGTCTGGTGCTAGTCGACCTGCAACAGCTGAAAGAATCACGCTATCAGCGCTATATCGCCCCTTTTGTCAGCGATAAAGCATCCTGATTGATCGGTGCGTTAACTTCATAAAGGGGTTAACGCACCACTCTCCCACGTTTTTCTCATTATTCCCATTAGCCAACGCCATACCCGCACGCATTTTGTCTCTCAGATCACACATTTCATACGAAATCCCATTCGCCGTAATTTACGTGATCAACTGAACGCTTTTCTTGCCGATATTAAAGATATTCTTATCAATATGTTTTTGAACGCGGGAGTTACCGATGTATCCCGAAAATGCGAAACATAGCTATAATTCCTCGTCATTACTTGCATCGATTACGATAGCAAGCCCCCTCTGCTGTGCCTTCATAGCATGTCAAAAAATTAAGGATGTTTATGAATATGCTGAACAGAATCAAACTCGGCAAGATGCTGGGTATGGGATTTTCTCTGGTTATTATCATCAGCCTGATGGTGGCATTCTTCGGACGACTCCAACTGGTTGGGCTGGGTAACGACATCAACCGGCTTTCCGGCACCACGTTGGCGAATATGTTATTGATTCAGGAAGTTAAAGCCGGCTTTGACGCCAATGCTCGCCTGATCCGTAATATGGCACTCAGCACCGACCCTGCACAAATCAAGCAGGAAAAGCAGTTCGTCGACGAGCAAATCGCCCGCAATACAGCCAACCTGAAAAAACTGGGGCAACAGCTGGATACCGAAGGCACCAGCACACTGCTGAAACAGTTTCAGGACACCCGCCCGCCCTACCTTGCCGCCTTTTTGAAAGCGATGGAGCTGGTGCAATCCACCGATCCACAGCAGCGTCTGCAGGGTAACACCATTATTCTCAATGAGATGCAGACGGCACAAAACGCACTGTTCAAGGTGCTGGACGCGATGATGGCCTCGCAGCAGCAGGATACCAATGAGATTGTCAGCGGGGCGCAGCAGGATGCGCAGTCCGGCAGCGTCATCATGCTGATTCTCGCGCTTGCCGCCGCCGTCATGGCTGCTGCCGTGGCTTGGCTGATTACCCGCACGCTGAAAAACCAGCTGGGGGGCGAACCACTCTACGCCACCCACGTTGCCCGTCAGGTGGCCGATGGCGATCTGGCCGTCGATATCAACATCAAGCCGAACGACCACAGCAGCCTGTTAGCCACCATGCGTCATATGAGCCATAACCTGGGCGATATCGTCGAGCAGGTGCGGCAGAGCAGCGAAGCCATCGCCTCCGGTTCCAGCCAAATCGCCGCAGGCAGCGAAAACCTGAGCCAGCGTACGGAAGAGCAGGCCGCCAGTTTGCAGCAAACGGCCGCCTCAATGGAACAGATGAGCCAGGCGATTCGTCAGAATGCGCATACCGTGCGTAGCGCCACTCAACTTGCCAGCCAGGCCAGCGAAACGGCGACCAAGGGCGGCGATGCCATCAGCGATATGGTCATTACGATGAAAGAGATCTCCGACAGTTCACACAAAATCCGCGACATTATCAGCGTCATTGATGGCATCGCCTTCCAGACCAATATTCTGGCGCTGAATGCGGCGGTCGAAGCCGCGCGCGCGGGTGAGCAAGGTCGTGGTTTCGCCGTCGTGGCTGGGGAAGTACGCTCGCTGGCACAACGCTCCGCCTCAGCAGCTAAAGAAATCGCAGTATTGATCAACACTAGCGTAGAAAAAGTGGAAGCGGGGAATCGTCTGGTTGAAGACACGGGCAGCACCATTGATGAGCTGGTACGTCAGGCGCGCAGCGTGGCAGATTTAATCAGTGAGATCGGGACAACAACACAGGAGCAGGAATCCGGTATTTCGCAAATTCATGATGCCGTGAACCAGCTCGATCAAGTTACTCAACAGAACGCGACGCTGGTGGAAGAATCCGCCAATGCGGCAACCAGCCTGCGCGAGCAGTCCTCTCATCTGGTTACGCTCATGAACCATTTCCACCTGCGCGGCACGCCAACCGTCCGCCCAGCGCCGATGGCGAAAAAAGCCCAACCAACTCGTTTAGCGCTTGCGCCGGTCGGCAACGCACAAGATAACTGGGAAAAATTCTAGGCTTACCCTGCCCGCGATCGCCATGATGCCTATGCTGCGGCATCATGGTGACAATCGCCTCAGTCCTTCAACGAAGAAACATAGTCCCGACGCGGCTGCCCGGTATAAATCTGGCGCGGACGGTAGATGCTGATTTCATCCTGCTTATGCATCTCATCCCAATGCGCAATCCAGCCGATCGTTCTGCCGACAGTGGAAATAACCGTAAACATTGACGGCGGCAGCCCCATCGCTTTGAGAATGACCGAGGTATAGAAATCGACGCTCGGGTAGAGCTTATTCTCCAGAAAATAGGCGTCGGTCATGGCGATATGTTCCAGCTCCATCGCTACCTGCAACAGACTGTCTTCCGTGCCGAGTTCATTGAGTACTTCGTAACAGGTTTTACGCAGAATCGCCGCGCGTGGATCGAAATGCTGGTAGACCGAGTTACCGAATCCCATCAGGCGGAATGAATCACAGCGGTCTTTCGCGCGTCGTACAAATTCAGGGACGCGATCGACCGTTTTAATCTCTTCCAGCATGCGCATACAGGCTTCGTTCGCCCCGCCGTGCAGCGGTCCCCACATCGATGCCAGCCCAGCCGCAATGCAGGCAAACGGGTTGGCGCCGGAGGAACCCGACGCTCTGACTGCCATCGTAGACGGACACTGACCATGATCGGCATGCAGAATCAGGATGCGGTTCATCGCTCGTTCCAGCACCGGATTCACTTCATATTTCTCCGCCGGAATCGAAAACAGCATGTGCAGGAAATTACCGGTATAGGAGAGCGAATTACGGGGATACACGGACGGTTGTTCGATGGAATATTTGTAGCACATCGCCGCCAGCGTCGGCATTTTCGACAACAGCCGCACGGCCGCCAGCTCGCGGTGCTCTGCGTTATGGATATCCAATACATCGTGATAGAACGCGGCCAGCGCACCGACCACCGCGCACATCAACGCCATCGGGTGGGAATCGCGACGAAAACCACTGAACATGCGGGAAATTTGCTCATGAACCAGCGTATGGCGGGTGATGTTGTCGGCAAATTTCGCATACGCTTCCGCCGAAGGCGCTTCGCCATGCAGCAGGATGTAACAGACTTCAGTAAAGTCACACTGCTCGGCGAGCTGTTCGACAGGGAAACCCCGATGCAGCAACACGCTATTCACCGCATCAATATAGGTAATCGCCGACTCACACCCTGCCGTATTGGCAAAACCGGGGTCATAGCTGCACAGCCCGTGCCCAGCGAGTGGGCGAATATCCACCGCCGTTTTCCCCAGTACGCCGGAACGCATATCCAGCGTGATATCCGCCTGCCCTTCTGCCGTCAACGTGGACGTTCTGACTGTCATGAACCTTTCTCCTGCCCGAATAATGATGTTGTTCTCGTCCGCTCTTACGGGCTTCCGGATAGGACATCCCGTGCGGCACTCAATTTACAGCGCTCAATTTAAAGCAACACAAAGCCAACGTATGTCATACGCTAAATTCGTGAGTGGGTTGCAAGAATCTGAAGGAATATTGATGTAGGTAAATTTTGTTGCACTGAACAACGCGAGATCATCCGCGTTTTCCAGACGGCAGCGGCTGGCATTTTGCACGCTCAATCCGTATAACTGTCCTCACTGGTTTCACTCACTACTTAATTCCACTACCTTTTATTCCACTAATTTGACGACGACTGATATCAGACCTATGAATGATTCATTAAGCCAACTTATCGCCCGCGAATTGCAGGCGCGTACGGAGCAGGTAGACGCCGCAGTCCGCCTGCTGGACGAAGGAAACACCGTCCCTTTTATCGCCCGTTACCGTAAAGAAGTGACCGGCGGGCTGGATGACACCCAACTGCGCCAGCTCGAAACGCGCCTCGGTTACCTGCGTGAACTGGAAGACCGACGCCAGACTATTCTGAAATCCATCGACGATCAGGGGAAATTAACCCCACAGCTCGCCACCGCCATAAAAGGCACGCTGAGCAAAACCGAACTGGAAGATCTCTACCTGCCGTATAAACCTAAGCGCCGCACGCGCGGGCAGATCGCGATTGAAGCGGGTCTGGAACCGCTGGCCGATGGCCTGTGGCAAGACCCAAGCCAGGAGCCGGAGCTGACGGCACAGGCTTATGTCGATGCCGAGAAAGGTGTAGCGGACGTGAAAGCCGCATTGGACGGCGCACGTTACATCCTGATGGAGCGCTTTGCCGAAGATGCCACGCTGCTGGCAAAAGTGCGTAACTACCTGTGGAAAAACGCCCATCTGGTGTCCCGCGTCGTGGAAGGGAAAGAGGAAGAAGGCGCGAAGTTTCGCGATTATTTCGATCATCACGAACCGATTGCTCAGGTGCCTTCACACCGCGCACTGGCGATGTTCCGTGGCCGTAACGAAGGCGTACTGCAACTGGCGTTGAACGCCGATCCACAGCATGAAGAAGCGCCGCGTGAGAGCTACTGCGAACAGATTATTATCGACCACCTGAACCTGCGTTTGGGGAATGCCGCAGCGGACAGCTGGCGGCGCGCCGTCATTAGCTGGACGTGGCGCATTAAAGTGCTGCTGCACCTTGAAACCGAGCTGATGGGCAGCGTGCGTGAGAAAGCGGAAGACGAAGCGATCAACGTTTTCGCCCGCAACATGCACGACCTGCTGATGGCCGCGCCTGCGGGTATGCGTGCCACAATGGGTCTCGATCCCGGCCTACGTACTGGCGTAAAAGTCGCGGTGGTGGATGCCACCGGCAAGCTGGTCGCGACTGATACGATTTATCCGCATACCGGTCAAGCAGCGAAAGCCGCTCCGATTGTTGCCGCACTGTGCCTCAAATATCAGGTTGAGCTGGTAGCGATTGGCAACGGCACCGCCTCACGTGAAACCGAGCGCTTCTTCCTCGACACGCAGAAACAGTTCCCGGCGATCAACGCGCAAAAAGTGATCGTCAGCGAAGCCGGCGCGTCGGTGTATTCCGCCTCCGAACTGGCCGCGCTGGAATTCCCGGATCTGGATGTCTCGCTGCGTGGCGCAGTCTCTATCGCCCGCCGTTTGCAGGATCCGCTGGCGGAACTGGTGAAGATCGACCCGAAATCCATCGGTGTGGGTCAGTATCAGCATGACGTAAGCCAAAGCCTGCTGGCGAAGAAACTGGATGCGGTGGTCGAAGACTGCGTAAACGCCGTCGGCGTTGATCTGAATACCGCGTCCGTGGCGCTGTTAAAGCGTGTCGCCGGGCTAACGCGCATGATGGCGCAAAATATTGTGACCTGGCGTGATGAGAATGGTCGCTTCCACAACCGCGAACAGCTGCTGAAAGTCAGCCGCCTAGGGCCAAAAGCCTTTGAACAGTGTGCGGGCTTCCTACGTATCAACCACGGCAACAACCCACTGGATGCCTCTACCGTTCACCCGGAAGCCTATCCGATCGTAGAGCGCATTCTGGCCGCGACCGAACAGGCGTTGCAGGAGCTAATGGGGAATCCCAACGCGCTGCGTAACCTGAAACCCTCAGATTTCACCGATGAGCGTTTCGGCGTGCCGACGGTGACCGACATCATCAAAGAGCTGGAAAAACCGGGTCGCGATCCACGTCCTGAGTTCAAAACCGCCAGCTTCGCCGACGGCGTGGAAACCTTAAACGATCTCCTGCCGGGCATGATTCTGGAAGGCGCGGTCACCAACGTCACCAACTTTGGTGCGTTTGTGGATATCGGCGTCCATCAGGACGGTTTAGTACACATCTCATCACTGGCCGACCATTTCGTCGACGATCCGCACAAGGTCGTGAAAGCAGGCGATATCGTCAAAGTGAAAGTGATGGAAGTGGATATGCAACGTAAGCGTATCGCGCTGACCATGCGCCTTGATGAGCAGCCCGGCGACACCGCATCACGTCGTGGCGGTGGCAATGCGCGTAGCGATAGCAATACTTCATCGCGTCAGCCAGCAGTTAAATCACGTCCTCGTCCCGCTAGCGCCCCTGTCGCCGGCACCAGCGCGATGGGTGATGCGCTGGCCGCTGCCTTTAAAAAGCGTTAACGCAGCTCTCACTATTATTAAAAAATGCCTGACCTCATTTTCATAAGGTCAGGCATCTTTCCTGCCAAAATACCGCCATTTTGTTTCCCTAATAAAACCACGTTTCATTTATATTGAAATATTCAACCACTTCGCGATTATTTTGTGATCTGCATCTAGGTAAATAAATTACCGTTGCGTTATTATTGTTCTATATAGGAAACCATAGTTTTATATATAGAACACCCATGAATATATTCCAACAGCTCGAACACAGTAAAGCACCAGCAGCCGTCCGTTTAGTGATGATTATTGACTACATCGCCAAACATGACGAAGCTAGCTTCACTGAGATTTGTACTGATTTGTCTATACCCAAAAGCAGCGTACATCATCTACTGGAAGTGTTGGTGGTTACGCAATTGTTACGTCAGCGTGCTGACGGTCGTTACGTTTTGGGATTGAGACTGTTTGAGCTTGGCGGTTTGGTAATAAAGAATATTGATCTGCGTAAAGACACGATTAACTTTATGCATGAATTAGTCAAAGAGACAGAGTTGACCTGCCATCTTGGTATTATGGACGGCGATAACGGTTTCTTCCTGAGTAAAGTCGAATCGCCCAAGGCCATCGTAAAAACATCCTGGGAAGGTAAGAAAATTGTATTTAACCGTATGTCTCTGGGAAAAGTGCTCGTCGCCTGGCTGCCACAGGAAAGAATTGAATCACTGATTGCCGATTGCACCTTTGAGTATTTGACCCCTCGGACAATTACCAACAAAGAAGATTTTCTACAACACCTGAAAACCGTCAAGGAACAGGGCTGGGCAATAGACGACGGCGAAGATATAGAAGAGATTTGCTGCATGGCCGCGCCGATCTTTAACCAAAATGGTGAAGTTATCGCCGCTATTGGCGTTAACGGTATGCAGTCGCAATATGCTAATGGAAAAAAAGAAAAGCATCTGGCAAGCCTGATTAAAACCAGCAAAGCGATTACCGCTCATATTAACAGCCGGAATATTGATATTAGATAATATATTTAGTGAAAATAATCCTAGTGGATTTCACTTTGTGATTTATTGAAATTCATCATAGTCGCGTAAATAGCGTGACGGATATGTCACTACATAATGACCTGTAAACGCTAATTAAGCATTACGGGAAGGCCAACTATAACTAAAAAACACATTACAGAAGTCATCATTAAGGTGACGAAAATTATTAATTATCAATTTTATAATGGGGACAACCATCTTCAATAGTTAATGAAATCGGGTAATAACCCCTTGGGTTTTATTCCCCCCTATTTATTACTTTATACCAATACTCCATCTGCTTTCACTGAAAGCGGGCTGAACATGCTTTTATCTTTTAATGAGGTCTTTTATGAAAATCAAACAAGCTATTGATAAAATCCCTGGGGGATTAATGCTGGTGCCGCTCTTTTTGGGCGCGTTATGTAATACCTTTACGCCAGGAGCCGGGAAATTCTTAGGTTCTTTCAGTAACGGTCTGATTACTGGCACAATCCCTATTCTGGCAGTCTGGTTTTTCTGCATGGGCGCGTCCATTGAATTTAAAGCAACGGGAACGATGCTGAGAAAATCAGGCGTTCTGGTGGTTACCAAAATCGCTACCGCCTGGATTGTGGCGCTGATCGCGGGCACATTCTTACCGGGTGACGGCATCCAAAACGGGATGCTGGCTGGGATCTCCGTGCTGGCGCTGGTCGCGGCAATGGACATGACTAACGGCGGTTTGTACGCTGCACTGATGAACCAATACGGTTCGAAAGAAGAAGCGGGCGCGTTCGTACTGATGTCTCTGGAATCCGGCCCGTTGATGACCATGGTCATTCTGGGTGCCAGCGGTATCGCCACCTTTGAACCTCAGTTATTTGTCGGTGCCGTACTGCCCTTCCTGATTGGTTTTGCATTGGGCAACCTGGACCCGGACCTGAGAAAGCTGTTCGGTAATTCAGTACAAACGCTGATTCCTTTCTTTGCCTTTGCATTAGGTAACACCATTAATTTATCCGTGATCCTCCAGACGGGCTTTGCAGGTATCTTCCTCGGCCTGTTGGTGATTGTTGTTACAGGTATTCCGTTGATTCTGGCGGATAAATTTATCGGCGGTGGTAATGGAACCGCAGGCGTGGCCGCATCCAGCAGCGCGGGTGCCGCCGTCGCCACTCCTCTGTTGATCGCGAATATGGCTCCGGAATTCGCTCCGGTCGCTCAACAGGCAACAGCGTTAGTCGCCACCAGTGTGATCGTGACATCAGTACTGGTACCCATCCTTACGGCAGTATGGGCAAAACGCTTTTCACCTAAAACCGCATAAGAAGGTAGCAAAATGGACGTACGACAAAGTGTACACAGTGAACATGCGAAAACGCTTGATACCACTGAGCTGAGAAAGAAATTTCTTATTGAGCAGATATTTACGCCAAACCAATACACCATGACCTACAGCCACATCGACCGTATCGTGGTGGGCGGGATCATGCCGGTGGATGGCGAGATAACGTTTGATGACGGCATCGGCAAACAATTTGGCGTGAACTATTTTCTTGAGCGTCGCGAGTTGGGGCTTATCAATATCGGTGGCCCGGCAAAAATCGTTATCGACGGCACAAGCTACGAAGTTGGCAATGAGGAAGCGCTCTATGTCGGAAAGGGCACGAAAGCCTTAGCGTTCAGCAGCCTAGACAGCGCCAAGCCAGCGAAACTGTATTATAACAGCGCACCAGCACATGCCGTTTTCCCGACACGCATTATTACGCAGGATCAGGCGATCAAGGCACCACTGGGTGATGTCAAAACCTGTAACAAGCGGACGATTTGCAAATATCTGGTGCCGGAAGTGGTGGAAACTTGCCAGCTGAGCATGGGATTAACGCGTCTGGCGGAAGGCAGCAACTGGAATTCAATGCCGACGCATACCCATGAGCGCAGAATGGAAGTGTACTTCTATTTTGATATGGCGGAAGACACCATTGTTTTCCATATGATGGGTGAGCCGCATGAAACGCGCCATCTGGTGATGCATAACGAGCAAGCGGTGATCTCCCCGAGTTGGTCGATTCACACCGGCGTCGGCACCAAAAACTACGCCTTTATTTGGGGCATGATCGGCGAAAACCTGACGTTTGACGATATGGACCATATCGCGATGTTGGATTTACGCTAATCCCCTCTGGCATCACGTCAAGAGAGTAAAATGCAGCAGGGTGAACCACGTTCACCCTGCTTTTTTATGTCACGACGGTAAGCTATCGCGTTAGTAATCCAGCTCTACCGGCACGGGGTAGTCCTGCAACTTGGCGCTACCACCCAACGTCTCACGAATCGTAGCCGAATAGCGCGTGGTTTCCATTCCACCAACAAGATTATCCAGCTCGCTAAAGGCAAAACGTAACGAACGGTTATACGCCCAACTTTCCAACGGTGTCAGGTGATATGTGAAGTACACCACCGCCAGCTCCTGATTCACTCGATCGATTTTCTCGATGCTGCTCACCTGCATACGGCCGTAACACAGGTCGCCGTACTGACGCCAATTCTGCTCACCCACTGGTGATAGACGGTACACCTTGCCTGTTCCCTCCGGCGTGGCCTGTGCCAACCCAGCCTCCACTAGCGCGTGCAAACGTCCACTGTTCCAAGGCGAGTCATCTTTAGGACTGTGCACTGGCCACTGCTTCTCACCCAGACACAGCGGCGGCTCCGCATCAAAAAACTCCTGTATACGTTGCTGGTAATTCTGCTCGCTGAGCTGCGCCCACACACCGAGGGGCAACAATAGCCCAGATACAATTAATATCGATGTTTTCATTTTGCCAACATTACCTCATCCACTTCCTTGTAGGCTTCATCAACGGATTGGTAGGTATCTTGCGTTATCACTCGCTTTCGTTCTGACCATTCATAGAGCGGCACACCCGGATCGTCCCGCGAGGCTTTAAAGCCGTAAATCGTCAAAAGGACTTTCGTGGGATCAAAGACGTTTTCCCCTTGCTTCTTTGCCGTCACCAGAAAGTAATGCTTTCCAGACATAAATAACCGATTATCCTGCACTAAAAAATCCGCCGCAGCAGATAGTCGATAATCAAACCAGGTAAACGTATTGCTGTTGGCGACTGGCATAATGCTGTGTCCGCCGTCCGGGCGTCGGACAAAGAAAGTCATCCCGAGATTGGGGTGCGAGGTATTATTGTCAAACTGGGCGACGACGACATAATCCTTCCCGCCGTCCTGATTGAGATCTACCCGATTGATGCCGTCTTTCAATGCCACTGGGGATAGTGCAGTAGCCGTGCTGCTGATAGCGCAGAGCGCCAGCCACCCTACGAATTTATTTACCATCAAGCGTCCTTACTAATCGAAAACCAATATCCGGCATGAAGAAACCGGGCGTATGCAAATCGCAGCTCGCTAGGCTGTGCGTCCGCTCCAGATAACTTCCGCCGCAAAAGTAGTACATGGTTTTGCCGCCCTCCACCGCATAAGACTCATTCAGCCACTCGGATACATTGCCGCTCATGTCGTAAATCCCCAGTGAATTGGGGCGCTTCGACGCCACAGGCACCGTACCGAACAACGATGAATCAGAGGGAAAATGTGCTACGCGTTCCGGCTGTTCGCTGCCTGCATAGCGCTGGCCGTAGGTGGCTTCCGCCAGCCCCTTACGTCCGCCTCTGGCAGCAACCTGCCATTCCGCCAGCGTTGGCAAGCGGTAACCCAAAGCCTGTGGGTTCTCGCGTATGAGTTTATCGTTATCGTCCTCCGGCACGCGCTTCAGCGTCTTACCGTCAAGCGTGAGGTAATAAGGTGGCAATTGCTGCCGTTCGCTGAGCACATTGGCGAAAATCACCGCGTCCCACCATGACACATTGGTGACCGGATGCTGTCCACCATCCTGCTCAGGCGGCAGGCAATCCTCAAACGTGGCTCCGTTGCAACCGCCACTGAGTTCATAGCCGTGCGCGTCTGCCCATGCTTGCAGCGCATGGTACTGCCGGTAGGTGATTTCCGTTTTCGTCATGGCAAAAGAGGCAATAGACGTATTGGCATGGGCGGCATAGTCTTCCTGGCCAAAGACCGATCCAACATAGAAATTACCGCCTTTAACCACCACCTCGTCAGGAACAGCATTCGCCGCTTGAGCGGCGAAGAGGGGAAAGGCACAGCACAGTCCAACGATTAGTGTTTTCTTCAGCATAACGATACAGGCTCAATTTCAAGGTTAGAGAGCGGCACAGAACAGCAAGGCAGAATGTAGCCATCAGCAATATCTTTACGTGAGATCCCACCAGAATGATCCATGTTGACGTTGCCGGACATCAGATGCACCTTGCATACACCGCAGTAACCGGAGGCACAGCGATAAGGCAGTTCGACACCCGCTTCATACGCGGCACTCAGGATGCTTTCATTCTCTGACACCGGAAAATCAATAGTGGTATCGCGAATATGGCAGTGAAATTTTGACATTACAACCCTCCCACAAGACGGCGCAGTAACTCCTTCTGCAAGAGTTTATTTTCCTTTTTGAATGTTGCGGAGGCAACCGCATTCTCTTCGATCCGGCGGAGTAAATAGGGCAACGACTTGTCGAGTGGACCGTAAGGCAGATATTTGCAGACGCGAAAACCGGTTTGCAGTAGTGAATAAGCAATATGATCGCCTAGTCCGTAAAGCTGCCCTATCCAGATATGCTTTGCGCGTAACGGCTCGCTCTTCACAATCAATGCGAGGCTTTCCTCATTGTGCGTAGCAAAAAACGGCGCTATTCGATCTAAGCGTTGTGCAATATAGTTCACCGTAGCGTTATAACTATGGTCAGTTTCTTGCTTGGTCGCAAAACAACGAGTCCCGCCGTTCACTCTTTTCTCTTCTTCCAGATAAGCACCGCGCACAACTTTCACCCCGAGAATAAAGTCATCCTGGCATGCCCGCTGATAGCACTCATCTAGGAAACGCAGCTGGTTCTTAAGATAAAATTGCAGCGTCAGGGTGATAACCGCACTATCGCGGTTAAACTCGCGCATCATGTTTAGAATCAGACGGTCTACCGCAGGCTGAATCGCGGTCTGCTCCGCGTCAACCATCACACGTACGCCATGAGAACGGGCATAGTCGAATAGGTGTGAGAAACGCGTGACGATACGTGACCACGCGCTAGCGGATACTTCATCCAGCGCTAATCCTTCGCTTTGTCGGGCATACACAGCCACGCTGCCTAGGGACGATGGTTTGATTACAACAAAAGGCAGGCTATCCGTTTGTTGCGACATCTCGATAAGGCGTAGTGTGTTCTCCATCGCCTTATCGAACTGCGTCTCGTCATTTTCCCCTTCAACGGCATAGTCCAATACGCAGGCAATGCCAGAGCACGCCAGAAAGGTTACCGTGCTCTGCACTTCTTCCAGCGTTTCCCCACCAAAATAAATACTGTTTACTAGCGAAAAAAGGCGCCCTCTAGGCCGTGCAAGGAATTTTTTCAGCGTAAAAAGTGACAGTCTGCGTGTCAGCCTGTGCGTCAACGTTGCTGTCGCACAGTATTTGAAAAACAGTGTCCTTGACGTGTAACGATTATAGATAGCGTAAAGATCGTTATGCATGATGGTTCCAGATCTATATCAATCCGGCACGTTTTCGCGCCGGAATCATGAGAATTAAAGATCGGCAGTTTGTCCGCGATACAAACGACGTACGATGTCGTCATCGTTAAACTCTTCACGCTCATGAATGACACGACGGTTGTCCATAATCAGCAGGTCACCATCTTCCCAGAAGTGTTTGTAGTAGTAGCGTGGCTGTTTTAAAAACGCCCCAAGTTCCTGGAAGAACGTGTGGGTTTCATGATCGGTGAAACCGACAATCCTCGGCTCCCAGCTAGCCGGTTGCCCTTCATCAAATGGGAAATAAATCAGCATCTTTCTAACCCATCCTAAATCGGTGAAGACGGGAACCTTGAACCAACCGTCTGGAGAAACATCCACGTAATAGCCCCGCTCCAGCACACGAACTTCAAATGTTTCCTCTTCCAGTACTCGCAACAGGTGGGGCGGCATTTCCTTACAGGCCAAAGCATGGTCGCATACCGTCGTCGCACCACGGAATTTGACGTTTTTAATCTCGGCCGCGTAGAGGAAAACCTGATCCACCTGTGACAGGAGCAGTCCTCCATCAGCATGGAAAGGAAGTTGACCACGTCCGGTAACGATTTTTCCTTTTTCCCCTTCCAGCTTCAGCGTATCGCGATAGCCGAAGCCTACACCGATCTTTTCATCCGCATACTCCACAATCGTTCCGTAAGCCGAGTAGATATCGCGGAATGTGTCACCATCGATATCGAGATTTTTGACCACGACAAATCCCTGACGCATCAGTAAGTTTTTAATCGTTTCCGTCTTGGCTTCTAGAAAGTCTCGATGCTCGATATACGCGCCAAAACCAGACGCCATGATCGGATTAAACTTCACTATTTCGCTCATTTTCTTCCCTTCCTTAATATTTCTTGCCAAGAACATTTTGAAAATGCGTCTGCGCATCGCGAGCCTGAAACGCAGCCTTATGTACCAACTTGGAAGCCTCACAGGTTTGTTCCAAAAGTTGGATAAATGGCTTATTTACCGCCCTCTTCGTATTGATGAATGCAGAAGCCGGGTAGCCGGCCATCACGTGCGCCTGTGTGATCGCGGCATCCAGCAGCGCATGGCTCCCCACCACCTGATTAACCAGCCGATAGTCCCTGCAGCGTGGGGCATCAAGCGACTCGCACTGGTAAATAATCTCCTGCATTGCGCTGAACCCATGGGTGAATTCTAGGATGGCGGCACCAACCGAACACCCGATACCATGCTTAAGCTCCGGCATCACAAAATTTGCTGTCGACGCCATCAGTCGCTGGTCAAACATCAGGGCAAACTGGAGCCCCATACCAATCGCATAGCCATCTACTGCCGCAATAGTCGGTTTATTCACGTTCAGTACGGACTGATACAAATCAATCACGCGGTCAATCCACTCTTCGATGTCCTCGCTGCGCGATAGCTGTTTAACTTCGTTGAAATCTCCGCCAGCGGAAAAGGAACGCTCTGCCCCGCCATACACCACGACAGCTCGCACGCTGTCGTCAGCGTTGGCTCGCGTCAGTGCGTCCTTCACGCTGGTTTCCAGTGAACGACTAAAGGGGTTATGTTTGTTCGGATGGTTCAGCGTAATAATCCGAACTCCATCGGCATTCTCTTCCAAAATCATAATGAGTCCTTTTTGATCAATTCCTTGAGCTGAGATGGCGTGACATCTGTAATGGAGAGGCGGCCACGGAGGAAGGCTTGATAAACACGGTAGGTAAAGCGACTTTTGGTCTGGTAGTTATCAACCGTTGACCCGAGAACATTAGCGAATGCCTGATTAACGGAGGAACCTTCGTGAATGCCGATTTTCTTGCGCCAGACAATATCTTTCGGCAGCAATTGCAGCGAATCGGCGTATTCACGCAAGATGTTTTTTACTTCGTTGTCGTACATCTTGTAATCAGGATTTAGCGAATGACATAGCGTGATTAAAGCGTGGTTCCAAAACGGATGGCGTATATCAATACCGTAATGGGAAGCACCCTGAGTAGAGAATTCCCCCGTCCAACGTGTGCGATACACTTGCTCGGCGAGAAGCTGATTCGGGTTCTCATAATGCGTTCCCGGTTTCAGTATGCCGCCAAAGAGCAAGTCGGAACCGTAACCAGTGAGCATACAAGACACCTGCCCCTCAGCCTGACGATACACATTGAACAATCCCGATTGAATTTCAGCAGATAAGCCGTCAAATATTTCGTTGTAATAGATGGATTCAATGATGCCGTTGATCACTTCGGCTTCGGACAGAATTTTCACCTGATGACGCGTGCCGAGCGCATCTGCAACCTGCTGAGAAAACTCAAACTCATTACTGAGTTCCGTACCGATTGAATAAGTATTCAACTGTTTGAAATGGCGACTGGCGAGCGCCGTTACCAGACTGGAGTCCAGCCCACCGGAAAGTGGGATACCGATCGTATCAAAGCGCTGTGCCACATCCCTGAGTGGTGCATTCAGATAACGCTCAATCAGCGCCAACAATGGCCCACGCGGCAAAGCTAACACTTGATTGCTTGCGGGTGTGGTAAGCGTGCGGCTCTCAACGAAGGGGTAACCTTCGCTATCGTGCGTAAGTACATGTACCGCCCCTGGCTTGAGGCGCTGCGCATTTTTCACTGGCGTGTAATTATCTGCCCGCATCAGTGACTGACACACCCGTGCTTCATTTTCGAATAGCAGCGCGTCTTCGCCTTCTGCCGCGGTAACCAGCTTCAGGCTATTGGTAACCCAGGTCTTTCTGCCCTGCACTACATGAATAGCTGAGAAACCACGAGACTCGGTGATTACCGTCAATTCACCGTTTGGTTCATCAATGAAAAAGCAGAAATTCCCCTCAGCCAGCGCTAGCGCATTAGCCCCTAGGCGAGTAAGCAACAACGCTAACAACTCAGCATCATTAGCCAGATAAGCTTCACCTTCCCACACTCCAACCAATCCGCTCAGAAACTCTCGGTTGTACAGAGAACCAATCAGATAAGCCGACCCTTTTTCCATCTCACATTTCTGATAATGGCCATTCTGTTCGATAAAAAGATAGCTATTAGATAATGCTTCGCCCTTCCCGCCGAAGTCGCGTTGGATATTATTTATATCGGCATCAGAACCTTTATAAACGACGCAAAAATTATTGCTCACAGTAATAACCCTTACCTTAATAACGACATGAGAGAAGATAATGTTTAAATCCGTCACACATCATAAAAAAGGTAAATACAAATATTAACCGTATAAAAGCTCAGCTAACGATTTTCTTTTAGATAGGAAGTTACTATTCTTTTGGATAGTTTCCTCTATCAACAAAGATGAATAAAAAGGCACCATCCTAGCGAGATTCCATATGCTTCATCACTACAGGTTCACACAGGGAATTGAAAAGATTTAACTCAAGTGCTTTAGTTATAGCATGGCGGGAATTGATAACGCCCAACTTTCTGACTGAATTATTAATGTGGAATTTAACGGTAACCTCACTAATACCTAATATACGAGAGACCTCTTTATAAGCTCGTCCACTACTAACAAGGAAAAGCACTTCGGTTTCACGCGGGGAAAGTAAGACATTCCTTGAGCTATCGGGGGGATTGGCTTGATCTTTGATAGCTCGCTGGTAGGCCATTACTTTTTCATGAACATTCACTAGTAGCATCTGCAAATAATTTTCATGGCTCTTCATACACTTTTCAAAATCTGCATCTTCCAAATGGTTAGCTATACTCAGCGTCGCTACATTGTTATCATGGTCGTGTAAGACAAAGGTATAACCTGAACTTATATCGTGCTGTACGGAAGAAATAAAAACATCCTGATTCTTAGCTCTTAGCGTAACAAGATCGTTATCATCCCAGGAAAACGGCGTAATACGCGCTAGTGAGGCAACGATTATAGGGTCACTTAAGAACATCTCTTTTTTTATATATTCATTCATCCACGGCTCTGGATAGTTAGAAATAATATAAGGATGCTTGGTAGAGATTTTGCTCATCATGAAATAAGAAAACCATACGTCCCCGACTCCTTTCAACTTCCTTTTTATAAACGAATAGATTTCTTGATCCATATTACGTCCTCTTACCAATTTTTCTCGACGAGAAAAAAACCAACTATTCCCCAAGGAGTAGGTATAATTATTTTTAGTCACATCTGATATAATCAATATATGTTTAGCAAAATGCAAGCTATCAACTAGTTTACAAATAGTCAACATTTTATACCCATTATCATTGGCGATGATTGATTTTATGTAGTAAGAAGATAGTGCTTATCCACTATGATAATATTTATTACCGACGAACAGAGATCTGAACGTGAACACCATCATGACACCAGTCGTAATAAGTGTGTTTGCGAGCGTATTAAAGCTATACTTCTGGACTACGTAGGCTGGATCTCTGCGATGGTTGCACAAGCTCTGCGCCTGCACAAAACGAGTGGTAAACCAGCATATCAACGATTACGTCAATACCTTCAAACTCAAATCTAAAACGGCGAAGTCTGCAAGCCGGCTTAATGTTGAGCAAACAGCAAGCCTGACTAATCACCCATCTCAGAATTTACTCCATCACATCCACAAAAAGCTGGCAGACATCGCATAAACGCAGTGAAGAAAATAGAGCTTCACTATTTATCGCCTTACAGGCTGAATATGATAGAGCGCTTATGGAAAGTGATGAAAGAACACACACAGAATAATCGCTATTTTGTTTTCGGGATGAGATATTCAAATTTTTCTCAACCACATTGCCAAAAATAGTGAGTTCATTCTCGCCCCTAATTCATAATCATTTTCAGGTACTCAAACCTGCAATTTAAGGTTTATTGGGTATATACAGCTTGACGCGATATTAATTAGGTCACTATTATTCATGATATTATTTATCGAAATAAATAATAGTAACAGGATTACTGCATGTTACTGACCCCATGCCATAACACCGAAGAGAGAAAAGCTATTTACTAAGTATGAGTATGGCAATCGGGTGAGTGTTAACAGGTAAGGAAAAAGAGAACACCGGACGCAGAAACTACACGTCCGATGCTAATAGAGCTATCGTCGCGGCTTAATCGCCACACTTACTCGCCGCGTAGCGCCGTTGCGGGAGATTGGCGGTAAGACAGCATCGCGGGAATGGTAAGTACTACGGCGGCGACCAGCAACAGGAGCAGGACGAAGTGGATGTCTTCCCATTCCAGCGTCACCGGCAGGACAAAGCCGCTTTTCTCGCTCATCACTACCGCAATCGCACGGGCAGCAAGGTAACCCAGGCCGACGCCCAGCAGTACGCCGATGCTCACCAGCGACATCAGCCCGCTCCAAATCAGCGTGAAAATACCGTAGCGCGGCGCGCCAAAGGCACGCAGTGCACCGATCTGTTTCTGCCGCTGCCGTAAATGGATAACCGCCACCATCGCCACCGCAACGCCGACTAATCCCTGCGTGCCCAGTGAGATGTAAGTCAGCAGTTCACGAATATCACCCAGCATCGAATAGAGTTTCACCAGCACTTCGCCGGGGAACACCGCCAGCGTCGTGTTGCTGCGATATAGCGAACGGAGTTGATAGGCACCCGCGATCGTTTTCGGTTTAACGACAATAGCGGGCAAACCAGCCTGATGTGTGTGTCCGTGTGCTTCGGCTTCGCCGTGTTCATCAGCGTGTGACGCCGTTACTGGCTGAGCGGCATCCGCATGATGGTCACCGCTTTCCGCGCCTTCCGCCTGCGCGGTTTCATCGTGATCATGGCCGTCATGTTCACCCTCATGCTCATGTGCGCCATGAGCATGATCGGCATGCTCGTTATGGTCGTGATCATCGTCCGCAGCATGCGGTGGATGGATGCCGTGTACTCGCCACACCGCGTTCACCGGCACCAGAATCGCTTTATCCCATGCGCTGCCGTCAGCAGGTAAAACACCGACAACGGTGTAGATGACGTCATCGTGCGCGTGCGCCCCTTCCGTCCCCACCTGACCGTGAATCGGGCTAAATGTACTCCCCACCGTCAGCCCCGTTTGCGCGCCTACCACGGCCTCAAAGCCGTCGTTGAACACGCGTCCGGCGGTGAGTTGTCGCTTGCCGTTATCCGTGACCAGCGGAGGTGTGGTGCCGATAATCGGCATCCCCTGATAGAAATCACCAAACGCGACCGGTGCCGCCCAGGCAACCAGCGGGTTCTTTTCCAGATCGGTCAGCACCTGCGCAGGAATCAGCGTCAATGCCGACGGTTGCAGGAACACGGACGACAGCACCAGCTGGGTTTCGCTCCCCGGCGCACCGATCACCAGATCGAAACGGTCAGCTGCTTTGGCGCTGCCCATACGCAGCGCCCTTTCCTGCAAACTCACCGAAATACTTAACGCTGTCGCCACAGCGATCAGCAACACCACGACCAGCACACCCGGCCAGAGCCGACGCCAGTCGACCCAGATAAGACGCCAAGGAATCATGCGCGATCCTCCTGATACAGCGTGTCCGCCATGAGGCGTCCTTTTTCCAGTTGAATACAGCGCAACATCTGCGAAGCCAGACGCGCATCGTGCGTAATCGCGATAAGCGTCGCCCGGCTATCACGCGCCAGCGTCACCAACAGGTCGGCGATCTGCTCGCCGCTCTGCGCATCCAAACTGGCCGTTGGCTCATCAGCAATAATGATGTCAGGTTTGCTGAGCAACGCTCTCGCGACCGCCACCCGCTGCTTCTCGCCACGTGATAGCACTTCAATCGGACGTTTCGCGGTATCCAGCCCCACCTGTGCCAGCAAATCTGCCGCCCGCTGCCTGAGCGCCGCAGGTATCCGCCAGTGGTGAAACTGCGCAGGCAGTAAGACGTTCTCTATCGCACTCAGGCCGGGGAACAGGTGGAAATCCTGCATCACCAACCCGATATGCTGCGCCCGCCAGCGGTCGCGCTCCGCTTCATTCATCTGCCAGATGTCCTGCTTTTCCCACTGCACACAGCCCGTTCCGCTGTGATCCATTCCGGTGATAGCATTCACCAGCGTGGTCTTACCGGAGCCGGAAGGCCCCATCACCGCGACCCGTTCGCCAGAACGAATAGACAGCGCGGGAATAGCCAGCACGGCCTCGGACGTATCGGGGAAAGTCACACTCAGGTGTTGAATCAATAACTCAGCCATCAGCGCTCCTAAAGGGTATCGAACGTGGCTTCACGCAGTCGCAGCAGGCTGACAAAACCCGTTTCAGGGTCGGTCCACGATCCGTGTTCCAGCACGCCTTCCACCTCAATCATGGTGTTGTTCTGTACGAAGGTCTGACGTTTGGCGAGGTAAACGACGAGGATATCCTCAGGCCAGTCCGCATCAGACGAACAGAAGGGGCACAGCGCCATTGGCATTTTGGTTAGTACAAAGAATTGTGACTCCGCCTTGAGCGGCGGTGCCATAAAGCCGCGCATCTTGACCCGTTTGCCGGAGAGCGTTTTGACTTCATTGGAGAATTCCAGACCCAGCACGCCGTAAGAGGCATACAGCTTGTCGAAGGAGAGTTCAGACTGCGCGGCTTTCACCGGGGCGATACCACCGATGAGGAGGAGCACCAGCACCGCGCGCAGCCAAGAGAATAAAAGCGGGGTCGCCCCCGCTTTGCTGCATTTCGCATTATTCATAGCGTCGTAGGATTACTTTTTGTCCTGCGGTTTTACCGCCAGTGCATCAACAATCACCCGGAACAGATCGGTGTTTTCCATGTAACCACGGATACGCTCTGCACCTGGGCCGCTCGCCTGAATCACCATGTCGTCAACGGCATGAACACCCGTATCGGAAGAGCGTGGCAGGATCCCTTCACGGAATACCGCGCCCGGCACGTTCTCGTAGGCTTTGTTGGCAACGTATTGATCTTTTTCGTTCTTGATAGCAGGCACGAACTGGCCATCCAGCTTCGGACGGAACGTTTCGTAATAGTCTGGGTAGTTGTTGAAGAACACGGCCAGACGTTTGGAGACGTTCAGATCATCTGGGTAGCCGTCTTTGTTGGCATCCTTATAGTTCGGATAGCCCGCTTCTTCATACACGCCGATCTTCTCACGCATCTCGGTGCCCGGCTTGCTGTCGTCCACCGTACCGATGATAGACAGGCCGTGAGTATGGTCGCCCGTCACGATAATCATCGTATCCGGGTTTTTCTCCGCGAACTGCTTGGCGATGGCAACAGACTGATCCAGCATAATGGTGCTGGTGAAAGCACGTTCCCAATCCAGGGGGTGAGACGCTTTGTCGATCAGCGCGGATTCCACCATCAGGAAGAAGCCGTCTTGGTTTTTGGACAGTACATCCAGCGCCGCCTGCGTCATGTCGGTCAGGTCAGGCTGGTTCGGGAATTTCTTGGCAACGTCATTTTTCAGGAAGCGACGATCCATCACGCCATCCATGTTGCCGGTGTGGAACAGCCCCAGCAGTTTGGTAGCCTGCGCAGCATTTTTCTTCAGTGAATCCGCATCGGTGACCAGTGAATAGCCTGCCTGCTGGAATTTCTCAACGTAGTTGGTTTCGTCTTTACGCTTAGAACCCGGCGTGCTTTTCGGCAGGAAGTAGGCAGAACCGCCGCCCAGCATGACCGTAGGCTGCACGTTGTAGAACATCTCAACGATTTCAGCTTTATCCGCACGACGACGCGTGTGAGAGACGACTGCCGCTGGTGTAGCGTCCTGAAGTTCAGCATCGCTGACGACGCCGACAGACATCTTGGTTGAACGGGTTAACAGCTCACCCAGCGTTTCCTGCTTCGGGTGATCCAGTGAACTTTTGCTACGGCTGACGTACACACCCAGCGCGTTCACACCGGATTTGTGACCGGTCATATAGGCGCTCATGGTGTTGGCGCTATCCGCTGCGATAGAGTCGGTACTGGACGTACCGGCAAACGCCATGTATTGCAGGTCATCAATCGCCAGACGGCCGTCGGCTTTCCCTTCCGTCACCCCTTTAGACAGGATGCGCGCGCCAGTACGGTGCGCAACGGACAGGCCATCGCCGATGAACAGAATCACGTTTTTGGCTTTACGCGTGCCAGCCGCTGAATAAACTTCCCAGTTCACCAGCGTCTTCTTGCCTTTGGCTTCCGCTTCTACCACATACTTGCCGGCTTCCGGCAAGTTCACGTCTCGCAGCCAGATCGTGGACGCGTTACCGCCGTCTTCACGCTCAACAAACGAGGCCGTTTTACCCAGCACCTGCTGGTAATCCTTGCCGTTGATCAGAATACGAATATCTTCCGGCTTAAGTACTTCATCAAACTCGACTTTAAAATCGAATTTTCCGCCTGCCAGCATGGTGGCGCGGTCAATGGGATAAATGGCCTGAGCCTGCACCATTCCCGGCAGAGCAGCAGAAATCAGTAAAGGCAGTAACCAGCGAGCTTTCATTGTTATGTCCTTGGTTGCGTCATTGAGCTGGACATAACGTAGTTACCTTTTTTTACAGTTTGATGAATTTCCCCATAAATTATTGCATCTGTATCTAATCCTGTTGCGGTGCCTTCTCCTTCAGCGGGAAACGGCGACGCACGACGACAAAGAACAGCGGCACGAAGAAGATGGCAAGGAAGGTGGCGGCCAACATGCCGCCAATCACACCCGTTCCCACCGCATGCTGACTGGCTGAGCCTGCGCCGCTGCTGGTCGCCATCGGTAAGACGCCGAAAATAAACGCCAGCGACGTCATCAAGATCGGCCGCAGTCGCTGTCGGGAAGCTTCCAGCGTGGCCTCAACCAAATCCTTCCCTTTCTGGTTCATTTCGTTGGCGAACTCCACTATCAGGATGGCGTTCTTCGCCGATAGTCCGACCACCGTCAGTAGCCCAACTTGAAAATAGACATCGTTTTCCAGACCGCGCGCCCAGGTTGCCACCAGCGCCCCCAGCACGCCCATCGGCACCACCAGCATGACGGAGAACGGCACCGTCCAGCTTTCATACAGCGCGGCCAGACACAGGAACACCACCAGCAGCGAAATGGCATACAGCGCCGGTGCCTGTGCCCCGCTCAATCGCTCCTGCAACGACATACCTGTCCACTGCACCCCAAAGCCTTCAGGCAGTTGCGCCACCAGCGATTCCATAATATTCATCGCCGTACCCGTACTGACGCCCGGCGTCGCTTCACCGACAATCTCCAGCGAGGAATAACCGTTGTAACGCTCAAGGCGCGGCGATCCGGTTTCCCAGACGGTTTGCGCAAACGCGCTGAACGGCACCATGCCGCCGCGGTTGTTGCGCACATACCATTTGCTGACATCGTCCGGCAGCATGCGGAACTTCGCCGCCGCCTGAACGTAGACTTTCTTCACCCTGCCACGGTCAAGGAAGTCATTCACATAGGTCGAGCCCCAGCCCGTTTTCAGCGTGCTGTTAATATCATCTACCGACACACCCAGCGCCTGCGCTTTGCGCTGATCGATATGAATCCGCAGCTGCGAGCTGTCATCCAGACCGTTGTGGCGCACGCGCGTCAGTTCGGGATTGCTGTCGGCCATGTTTAACAGCCGATCCCGCGCCGCCATCAGCGCATCGTGACCCAGTCCACCGCGATCCTGTAGCTGCATACCGAAACCCGCAGCACTCCCCAGCCCGTTAATCGATGGCGGGCTACTGGCGAACACGCGCGCTTCCTGAATCTTGCGAAACGCTTTGGTCGCGCGTTCAATCACGGCAAACGAACTGCTCTCCGGCGTGGTGCGTTCATCCCAGTCTTTAAGGCGCACGAACAGCCGCGCTACGTTTTGCCCGTTTCCGCCCGGCCCTGAGCCAATGGTGGAAAACACGGACGTCACGGTGTCTTTTTCCTGCGTGAGATAGTACTGCTCGATCTTGTTGACCACCTGTAAGGTCTGCTGCTGCGTCGAGCCCGGCGGGAGTTGCACTTGTGTCGTGAACACACCGCGATCTTCCTGCGGCAGAAACGAGGTCGGCAACCGGAAAAACAGGAAAGCCATAATCCCGATGATGCCCATATACAGCAGCAGCCAGCGCCCGCTGCTGATTAATATCTTGCCGACGCCGCGTTCATACTTCAGCGACATGCGGGTAAAGCTCCGGTTAAACCAGCCGAAGAACCCTTTGCGGCCGTGATGTTGACCCTTGGCGAGCGGCTTAAGCAGCGTCGCACACAGCGCGGGCGTCAGCGTCATCGCCACCAGCACCGACAGGATCATTGAGGTCACAATCGTGATGGAGAACTGGCGGTAAATCGCTCCTGTGGTGCCACCAAAGAAGGCCATTGGCACAAACACGGCGGACAGCACCAGCGCGATCCCGACCAGCGCGCCCTGCACCTGACCCATCGATTTCCGCGTCGCCTCGCGTGGCGAGAGCCCTTCCTCGCTCATCACTCGCTCTACGTTTTCCACCACTACAATGGCATCGTCGACCAGCAGGCCAATCGCCAGCACCATCGCGAACATCGTCAGCGTATTCAGGCTAAAACCGAAGGCATACAGCACGGCAAATGTGCCGAGCAATACCACCGGCACCGCAATCGTGGGAATCAGCGTAGCGCGGAAATTCTGCAAAAACAGGTACATCACCAGAAAGACCAGCAGCACCGCTTCAAACAGAGTTTTCACCACATCGGTAATCGAGGCTTTAACAAAGGGGGAGGTTTCGAAGGCGATTTTGGCTTCCAGCCCGTGCGGGAAGTATTGCGACAGCTCCTCGATACGTTCTCTGACGCGCTTATCGGTTTCCAGCTCATTCGCACCGGACGCCAGCGTCACCCCCAGACCGGAGGCGGACTGACCGTTGAGACGACTGAGAAAATCGTAGCGCTCTGCACCAAGCTCGACTTCTGCGACATTGCCGAGCGTCACGGCAGAGCCGTCTTGATTGACGCGCAGCGTGATATCGCGAAACTGCTGCGGCGTCTCTAACAACGATTGTGCGTTGATCGTCGCGTTCAGCGCCTGATTATCCACCGACGGCACGCCGCCGACCTGACCTACCGAGACCTGACTGTTCTGCGATTCGATGGCCCGTACTACATCGCTGGTGGTCAGCGCATAATCCATCAGTTTGGCCGGATCCAGCCAGATGCGCATCGCATACTGTGACCCATAGGCAGAAACCTCGCCCACCCCGCTGATGCGGCTGATCGGTTCCTGAATATTCGTCGCGACATAATCAGCGATATCCTGCTTATCCATGCTGCCATCGGTAGAAACAAACGCGACCATCAGGATATTGGTATCGCCCGTTTTACTGACGGTGACGCCCTGCTGCTGGACATCCTGTGGCAGCTTGCGGATAGCGGATTGAAGTTGGTTTTGCACCTGCTGACGGGCTTCATCGGGGTCAGTGCCTGCCTCGAAGGTCAGCATGACTCTGGCTTGCCCGGTATTGCTGCTGTCCGAGGACATGTACATCAGGTTATCCAGCCCCGTCATGCTCTGCTCGATAACCTGTGTGACGGTATTTTCCAGCGTCTGCGCCGACGCGCCGGGGTAGCTCGCGGTGATCCGCACGCTGGGCGGGGCCAGATCGGGATACTGTTCCAGCGGCAATGACTTGATAGCCAACATACCGCACAGGCTGAGAAGGATAGCCAGCACCCACGCAAAAATGGGACGGTCGACAAAAAAGTTCGCCATCTCTCCAACACTCCTCAGCCATATTTTGACGTGGCTGCTTCACGAGCAGCCTACTTATATTCGATCGAAATCGGATTCATTTAACCCAGAGAAAAACCCTGCGCACAGAGTGCCGAATTACCTTAACTGTCGACGTCGGCTAAATCGTGGAGAAATTGAGGAGAAAATGTAAATTATCGTCGGCTACGCCTGAGCAAACGCGATCACCTGCTCGGTAAAGGCATCAGGGTGCGAGATAAACGGCGCATGCGCAGCCTTTGGAATAACGACCGAGATTGAGTTCGGCCACTGATCATCCAGCAATCCGATAACCTTGCGCGGCACCAGCCCGTCTAAGGCACCATAAAGCCGCAGAAATGGCACGGCCAGGTCGGCTAACGGCTGGCGTAAATCCGCTTCACGCAAAATCGCCAGCCCGCCGTTTAATACCTCGACTGATGGCATCGGCTGTTCCAGCACCACGCTTTTTAACAGCCGGGCATCCTGCCGTGCGCTCTCCGTTCCCAGTGTTTGCAGCGCCAGAAACCGCTCGACCGTACGTTGGAAATCTTCGCTAAGTTGCTGTTGAAACCCCTGCAAGACATCTGGCTTAATTCCCAGCCAGCCGTCCTGTGCACTGAAACAGGGGGATGACGCCACGGTAATCAGCTTTTCCACCCGCGCAGGGGCGCTCAACGCAATCTGGCTGGCAACCAGTCCACCCAGCGACCACCCTAGCCAGACGGCGCGTTCCGGTGCCTGCGCCAGCACGTAGTCCGCCATGTCACTCAACGACATCGGCCCGAATCCCTGACTTCTGCCATAGCCCGGCAGATCGACTAAATGCAGACGAAAATGCGGCGCGAGTCGCGCAATAATGCTTTGCCATACCTGCGCATTCAATCCCCACCCGTGCAGCAACACAAGATCCGTATTTCCTGCGCCTTCGGTCTGCCAATACAACGCTGCCATCAGTTATCTTCCTTCCTCAGGAAACCCCTTCACGTTTGCATGGGGTCAATATATTTCAGGGAAAACCCGTATTTAGGGAAAACGATCGTTAAGGAAAACCATGTTAACCATCTCCGCACGCTGCTGGCTATGCTTATTGCCACTTCATCACAGCCAGCAGGGAATTTGCTCGTACTGCCAGCGCCATTTGCCGCGCTTGCCCACCTGTTGCCCGCGCTGTGGCTTGCCCTCCGGCGACACCACGCATCAGTGCGGGCGCTGCCTGCAAAACCCGCCGCCCTGGCAATCGATGACCTTCATCAGCGACTACGCGCCGCCGTTCAACACGCTGCTGAAGCATTTTAAGTTCCACGATAAAACCGAGCTGGCAGCGGTGCTCGCCCGACAGCTGTTACTGCGCTGGCAGATGGCCTACCGCGAGAGAAAGCTCACCGGGCGGGTTCCCCTGTTCCGTCCTGACCGTCTGTTCACCGTTCCCCTGCACCGGAACCGCCAGTGGCGACGCGGCTTCAACCAGACCGAGCTGCTCGCTCGGCCTCTCGCCCGCTGGCTGAACTGTGCTTACGCGCCACGAGAATTGCAGCGCTCCCGACGCACGCCGCTACAGCAAACGCTCAGCGCCAGCGCGCGACGGCGAAATCTGCGGGGTGCATTTTCCTGTGATGTCTCGCTGTCTGGGCAGCAGGTGGTTTTACTGGATGATGTGGTCACGACGGGCAGTACCGCCGCCGAAATCAGCAGGCTGCTGCTGGCTCAAGGTGCAGCGGGCGTTCAGGTCTGGTGTTTGTGCCGAACCTTGTAGGTGGGGGGAGGATGGGCGTATTATAACCGATAAGTGCAGTCAACTATCGAGCTTACTCTTATGATTCGTATTACCGATGCTGCTCAGGAGCATTTCCTGAAACTGTTGGCAAAACAGGAAGAAGGCACAGAGATTCGCGTATTTGTTATCAATCCAGGTACGCCAAACGCCGAGTGTGGCGTGTCGTACTGCCCGCCGGATGCCGTAGAAGCCAGCGATACCGTACTGAAGTTTGAAAAGATTTCTGCTTACGTGGACGAACTCAGCGCCCCTTATCTGGAAGACGCTGAAATCGACTTCGTGACCGACCAGTTAGGTTCTCAGCTGACGCTGAAAGCACCGAACGCCAAAATGCGTAAAGTGGACGACAATGCCCCGCTGATGGAACGCGTTGAGTATGTGCTGCAATCACAGATCAACCCACAGCTGGCTGGCCACGGCGGCCGTGTGACGCTGATGGAAATTACCGATGACGGTCTGGCGATTCTGCAATTTGGCGGCGGCTGTAACGGCTGTTCTATGGTTGACGTCACGCTGAAAGAAGGGATTGAGAAAGAGCTGCTGCAAACATTCCCTGAGCTGAAAGGCGTGAGAGACCTCACCGAACACCAGCGCGGCGAGCACTCCTACTATTAATCCTCTCCCCTGCTGATTGATCTTCGCTTTTCCTCCCCGACTCAGGGGAGGAAGAGTATTCATTCTGTTATTCGGCTTTCTGCGCTTTCATCGGCGCGCCACGACGCAAATCCATATCCCGAACCAGTCGTTCAAGGCAGCGATCAGTGAAGATCGACTCCAGCGGACGCGTGAGCTTGCGCCGCCAGTTGGGGTATTCACGATTGGTGCCCGGCACATTAACCGGTGTCGCCATGTCCAGCCAGTCTTCCAGTTGGAATCCCACCAGTGCGCTTGCGCTATCGGCGACATAGCGGTGAACGCCACGGCTTAGCGGTGCGCCCATTGTCGTCAGCGCCGAGTTGCGGCCAACCCGCTGCGGCAATAGCCCGAATTCGTGCAACGCGTTGAGCAGCCCCTGTTTCGCTTTCTCACGCTGCTGCATTTGTTCTTGCAGTAACGCTTCCGTCGGGTACAGCCCTAATTCCCGCCCCAGCGATAGATCCACGGTTTGCCAGTAGCCGCGCAGCGTTGGGAGATCGTGCGTCGTGATAGTTGTCATCGCCTGACGCGGATAGTCTTGCGGTGCGCGGAAGTGGTTTTCTTCGTCCTTTTCAAAGAACAGCACCTTGTAAGAATAGATACCGTAATCATGCAGCTTGCTGACAATTTCCGGTGGCACCGTGCCTAAATCCTCACCGATAATCAGGCAGCGATGGCGCTGGCTTTCCAGCGCCAGCACCGCCAGCAGATCGTCGACCGGATAATGCACGTAAGCCCCGTTGCCCGCCGACTCCGCCTTGGGTATCCACCACAGGCGCAAAAGCGCCATCACGTGATCGATACGCAGCGCGCCACAGTGCGCCATGTTGCTGCGCAGGACGTCGATAAACGGTTGATAGCCACGAAGCTGAAGCATGGTAGGGTTCATCGGGGCAAGCTGCCAGTCTTGTCCCTGCGGCCCGAGCGGATCCGGCGGTGCACCGATAGAGGCATCAAGGCAATAGAGCTGCCGTTCATCCCAGGTTTCCGCGCCGCCCTGTGCAACGCCAACGGCTAAATCACGATACAGACCGAGCGGCAGGCCAAGCTGTTTACTGTGCGCGTAGCACTCCGCTAATTGCTCGTGCGCCACCCATTGCAGCCAACTGTAGAACGTAATCTCATCGCTGTTTTCACGGCGGAATGACTTCACGGTTTCGCTGTGTACATCATGGTAGCTGGCAGGCCATTGGTGCCAGTCCGCGTAATTCTCACCCTGTTTTTTCAGGTAAGCCTGCAATGCATCAAACGTCGCCTGAAGTTGCAGACTCTGCCCACCGCTCACGACAAACTGGCGAAAGGCGCTAATACGCGGGTCCAGCGCACTGCGCGTCGTAAAGTAGCGAAAAGCCAGCCGCAAGGCCGTCAGTTTAAGGGCCGTCACCGGTTCATAATCGACCCAGCGGCCTGCACGCAGCGAAGTAACCGCACTTTGCGTATCCTCACGGTGCCACCATTCCTGCGCTTCACCGCTCTGCTGGAAATCATCGATCCGATTCACATCGATATAAATAATGTTCAGCCAGTGTCGGGAGGAAGGGCTGTAAGGACTGGCGGCCTCTGGTAGCGCGGGATACAGCGAATGCAGCGGGTTCAGCCCCACAAAGGCACCGCCGCGTCGGGCAATTTGCTCAATCAGCTGGCGAAGATCGCCAAAATCCCCGACGCCCCAGTTGTTCTGCGAGCGCAAGGTATAAAGCTGGACGGTCACGCCCCACCAGCGTTTTCCCTGTAGTAAGGATTCGGGTTCATAGCAGCGGTGCGGCGCGACAATAATCCGGCAGCTCCAGCGCTGGTCGGCCTGCGTCAGCGTCAGGTAGTGATAACCCAGCGGCAGCACGCCCGGCAGCGCCAGCGTTGAACCGCCCGTTATCTGTCCTTGAATTTGACCGCCGTTTTCATACATCAGCGTCCAGAGGTATTCACCGTGACCAGCAAGCTCGATGACCGCATCCCGGCCTTGCAAAAAGACCCGAACAGGTGGCAAGGGTGCATTATCGCTATCAGAAACGTCCATCATTGCCTGAATCTGGTTTCTGATTGCGGCCGCAACCATGTGCTCTTTGCCATACGCATCGGTATAGCTTTCCGCGATGCCTGTCTGCTGGCTTGCCAGTTTATCCACCTTGAACACCCTCTCCTTTTCCTAACGATACGCCTGCCAAATGCGCGTCTGGTAATCATGAATCGCCCGGTCTGAACTGAACATCCCCATTCTGGCGGTATTCAGCACACAGCGGCGCGTCCATTCATCCGGCTCACGGTAAAGCGCATCAACACGCTGCTGCACCTCACAATACGGTGCAAAATCGGCCATTAACATATAGGGATCGCCCAGCTTCAGCAGGCTATCCAACAGCGGGGCAAACGCATTTTTATCCCCCTGACTGAACGCACCGCTCGCTAGCTCGTTCAGTACTTCACGCAGCAGCGGCGTCACAGCAAGGTAGTCAGACGGCTCATAGCCCTGCGCCTGTAGCGCTTTTACCTGTTCGACGGTGTGACCGAAAATGAACAGATTGCCTTCACCGACCTGCTGCGCCATTTCGACATTCGCCCCGTCCAGCGTGCCGACGGTCAGCGCGCCGTTCAGCGCCAGCTTCATATTGCCCGTGCCGGATGCTTCTTTACCTGCCGTTGAAATCTGCTCAGAGACATCTGCGGCAGGAATCATCCGTTCAGCCAGCGAGACGCGATAATCCGGCGGGAAGACAACCTTCAGGCGATCGTTAACGCGGCGATCCTGATTAATAACCGCAGCGACCCGGTTAATGGCATAAATGATATTTTTCGCTAATACATAGCCCGGCGCCGCTTTGGCACCGAACAAAAAGACGTGCGGCACTATATCCAGATGCGGATTGTCACGCAATTGACGATATAGCGCGAGAATATGAAGCAAATTTAAGTGTTGACGTTTGTATTCATGCAATCGCTTGATTTGCACATCAAACAGCGCGTGCGGATCGATCACGATGTCGTACTGCTGGCGGAGATAGGTCGCCAACTGCATTTTATTATCGGCCTTGATTTGTCGATAGCGCTCACGAAAGCCAGCATCGTCAGCATAGGGTTCCAGCCCTTTCAGCGCGGGCAGATCATTCACCCACGGCGTAGGCAGCGTGTCGTCGATGAGCGCGGACAGCGCAGGATTACACTGCTTTAGCCAGCGGCGTGGCGTAATGCCGTTGGTGACATTATGGAATTTGGTCGGCCACAGCTGGTGATATTCAGGAAACAGATCTTTCACCACCAGTTCCGAATGCAGCGCCGCCACACCGTTGACCGCGAAGCAGCTGACGACACACAGGTTTGCCATGCGAATCTGGCGCTGGTGGCGAATCGCGAGCTTCGCCCATACCTGCCGATCGCCAGGCCATTGCTGTTCGACCTGCGCCTTAAACTGCGTATCAATTTGCCGAATGATAGACAGGTGGCGCGGAAGCAGGCGGCCCAACAGCCGTTCGTCCCAGCGCTCAAGCGCTTCCGGCATCAGCGTGTGGTTGGTATAGGCAAAGGTGCGTCCGGTTATCGACCAGGCTTCATCCCACGGTATCTGATGCTCATCCAGTAGCAGACGCATCAGTTCGGGGATCGCCAACGTCGGGTGGGTATCATTAAGCTGGATGACTTCATAATCCGGTAACGTGGACAGCGCGCGCCCCGCCTTAAGATGGCGGCGCAGAATGTCGGCCACCGAACAGGCGCAGTGGAAATACTGCTGCATCAGGCGCAGGCGTTTGCCCGCCGCGTGATTGTCATTCGGATACAGCACGCTGGTCAGGCTGGCAGCGGAAATCCCCGCCTGTGCCGCACGCAGATAGTGCCCTTCATTGAATAGCGTCAGATCAAACGGATCGCGATGCGTCGCACGCCACAAACGCAGCGGCTGCGCCGCACCGTTGTGATAGCCAATCACCGGCAGGTCGCAGGCTTCACCTCTGAAAACGGTATCCGGTAGCCAGCGCAAGGTTCCGTCAGTTTGAGGTTGTAAACGCCCGCCAAACCCGACATCCACCGCCAGCTCCGCGCGTGGTAAAAACCACGGATAGGTATCGCGCTGCCAGTCATCAGCAGTTTCCTGCTGCTTTTCCTGCGCAAAATGCTGACGGAACAGGCCGTATTGGTAGTTGAGGCCGTAACCCGTTGCAGGCTGCCCCACCGTTGCCATCGAATCCAGAAAGCAGGACGCCAGCCGACCTAATCCACCATTGCCTAACCCCGGGTCGGTTTCCTGCTCCAGAATATCGCTCAGGTTAAGACCTTGCTCGGCCAGCACGGCGGCTACCGCATCATACCAGCCCAGATTCAGCAGGTTGTTGCCCGTCAGACGACCGGGCAGAAACTCCATCGACAGGTAGTTCACATGACGCTGAGGCGTATTGGTATGGGCAACAGGAGATGTTGGCGAAGCGGAGTGCATCAGCAGTTGTTCAGACAGCGCAAGGCTGACGGCGCGCCAGCACTGCACTGGCGTCATCGCTTTCAGGGACGCGACGCCATCGAGCCGCTGTTGGCGGCGCAGCGCGGCGGTAAATTCTGATGCATCAAAGGCGATGGCGGGATGAGCGGAGGAAACGGGCTGCGTTAAAGCTTCTGGCTTTTTTGCAGCCGCTGAACGTTTTGACGATCCTGATACTTTTGCAGAATCCGACTTTCTTGAAGAATCTGACATCGTGCCTCCTCCTTTGTCCATCATGGAAAAGGCACATCGGGTTCAACACAACTCCAACTGTACCTTATGTTGTTCAATGATTTTCAGTACGCTGGGTGGTGGTGACTGATCGGTAAAAAGATAGTCGATCAAATCCATGTTGCCCAAATTCACCATCGCATTACGGCCAAACTTGGAATGGTCCGTCACCAGCATGACGCAGCGAGAATTTTCAATAATCGCCCGTTTTGTGCGCACTTCATGGTAATCAAACTCCAGTAATGACCCATCCATGTCAATACCACTGATGCCCAAAATGCCGAAATCCAGACGGAACTGAGAGATAAAATCCAGCGTCGCCTCACCCATGATACCGCCGTCACGGGTACGCACTTCGCCACCGGCCAAGATCAGGCGAAAATCCTCTTTTGCCGTCAGCAGCGTTGCCACATTCAGGTTATTGGTGACGACGCGCAGATCCTTATGCTGCATCAGCGCATAGGCCACCGCTTCAGGCGTGGTGCCGATATCGATAAACAACGTGGCACCGTCTGGAATCTGGCTCGCCACCCGACGGGCAATGCGCGCTTTTTCATCCGACCACATCATTTTACGGTCATGGTAGGCCGTGTTAACCGAGCTGGACGGCAATGCCGCGCCGCCGTGATGGCGATGGATTTTATTCTGCTCGGCCAGCTCGTTCAGATCGCGACGAATGGTCTGCGGGCTCACCGCAAAATGCTCCACTAGCTCTTCAGTACTGACATAGCCCTGCTGGCGCACCAGCTCAATAATGGCGTCATGCCGTTGTGTCTGCTTCACATTTATCCCCTAAGACGCCCCGATTTACCGAGGGTTTGTTTTATTATACGTGTCCCAAAAGGCCATCAATAGCCCGACAACCAGACCAGCCACATGCGCCGCATTCGCGATCGACATGCCTAAAATATCGAAATATCCGGCGACCAGCCACAGTAAAGCGAAGGCCATCAAACTGCGCGGCATAGATAAATAACCGTCAGGCTCTCGTTCCCCTCGCAGCCAGACATAGCCCATCAGGGCATAAACCACGCCAGACAGGCCACCAAAATGGGTGCCGCTAAACCAGGACTGCGCCCAGCCGCTCACCAGCGCGGAAACCAGCGTGATGACCAGCAACTTTCCGGTTCCCAGAACTTTCTCAACCGGGCCGCCCAGATACCACCACCACATGAGATTGAACAAAATGTGCAGCAGGGAAAAGTGCAACAAAACATGACTGAACCAGCGCCACACCTCTATCTGTTGCCCTTCAGCCGGGAACGCCAGCCACACCATCACACTCTCATAGCCCGAAATTTGCATCAGGATGAACACCGCGATCGTCACGACCATCAGGGATAGCGTCAGCGGGCCTGCCTTTTGCTTCAGCGTTTGCAGGTAAGAGTAGCGTTGGTATTGAATGCCGGTATCCATCGATCCCGTTTGCCAACTGGCCGCCAGATAGCGCGGGTTTGTCGGGTCGCGCAGAAAAACCTCGAGTTCTCCCTGAACCTTGCTCAGTTGAGTTTCATCCTCCAGCCACAGTTCAGCTTCATGCCCCTGAGGCCGCATTTCCAGATGGACCTGCTGCGTACGCATGTAATCAACAAATGCCTGAGCCAGACGCGGGTTGGAGAGAGCAATAACGCGAATCATCATAGCGGGAAGCGCCAGTGAGTAAGTTGAGTTAGGAGCATGATAATAAAGGTTCTTTAATCGTCATGCGATCAGGCTTGCGCCTGCGTGTCTTGCGGGTAGCGGTTTTGCCAGGCCTCAAAGCCACCATCGATACTGTACACCGAATCAAACCCCAGGCTAATCAGGTACTGTGCGGCATTGCGGCTGCTGATACCGTGGTAGCAAATCACCATGACCGGCGCTTCGAGGTCAGCGCCGCGCACAAAGTCAGATAGCGTCTCGTTCGTCAGGTGCGTCGCGCCGGGAACATGGGCTGCGGCAAAGCTCTGTGGATCGCGAATATCAACAACAACGCCCCCTTCCTGCCAGCGGGAATGGGCTTGATCAATACTGATAGCTTCAAATTGTTCCATCGAAAGTGACAACCTTGTTAATAATGGAAGGGATGTTAGTAACAACTGGCGTCATTGTAACCCGCCTTCAACGGCATAAAACCCATCTGATTATAAGGTTATTTATAAAAACAGTGCTTCACTAATGTGGAGAGTGACGATAAAACAGCCCAATACCCATGCTTTTAATGTGACAACTATCATCATATTGTTAGGTTCGTCACGCATAAATGTTTTTATTTGGTTAACCGTTGGCTGATTTGTTTGTTTTCGATTATCATAATGCTCGAAAACGAACATTTTGATTTATTCGAGGGTGGAGGAAGAAACGTGGAAACCAAAGATCTAATCGTTATCGGCGGCGGAATTAACGGTGCAGGCATCGCCGCAGATGCGGCTGGGCGAGGGTTATCAGTCCTGTTGTTGGAAGCGCAGGATCTTGCCTGTGCCACGTCCTCCGCCAGTTCCAAGCTGATTCACGGTGGCCTGCGCTACCTTGAGCACTATGAGTTTCGTTTGGTCAGCGAAGCGCTGTCTGAGCGCGAAACGCTGCTGAAAATGGCCCCGCACATTATTTTCCCTATGCGCTTTCGTTTGCCCCATCAGCCGCACCTGCGTCCGGCCTGGATGATCCGTATCGGCCTGTTCATGTACGACAACATCGGCAAACGCGTCAGCCTGCCTGCCAGTAAAGGACTGAAATTCGGTGCAGATTCTGTGCTTAAGCCTGAACTGAAGCAGGGCTTTGAATATTCTGACTGCTGGGTGGACGATGCGCGTCTGGTGGTGTTAAACGCGCAGGAAGTGACAAAACGCGGCGGAGAAGTCCGTACCCGCACCAAAGTGACCCGCGCTCGCCGTGAGCAAGGCGTATGGATTGTGGATGCGGTTGATTCATTGACCGGAGAAACCTTCACCTGGCGCGCCAAAGGTCTGGTGAACGCCACTGGCCCGTGGGTGAAAGAATTCTTTGATGACGGCCTGCAACTGAAATCACCTTACGGCATCCGTTTGATCAAAGGCAGCCACATCGTAGTGCCAAAAGTTCATAACCAGCCGCAGGCGTATATTCTGCAAAACAAAGATCACCGTATTGTGTTCGTGATCCCGTGGCAGGATGACTACTCAATCATCGGCACGACCGACGTGGAGTACAAAGGCAATCCGCACGATGTGAAGATCGATGACAACGAAGTCGCCTATCTGTTGGATGTGTATAACGACCATTTCAAACAGCAGCTTACGCGTGACGATATCGTCTGGACTTACTCTGGCGTGCGTCCGCTGTGTGATGACGAGTCCGATTCTCCGCAGGCGATTACCCGTGACTACACGCTGTCGGTCGATGATGATAACGGTCAGGCCCCGCTGCTTTCTGTGTTTGGTGGCAAACTGACGACGTATCGTAAACTGGCAGAGCACGCGCTGGACAAGCTGCACAAATACTACCCGCAAGCGGGGAAAGCCTGGACGAAAGGTGCAGTACTGCCGGGTGGTGATATCGCGGGCACGCGTGATGACTACGCCGCCGCGCTGCGTCGCCGCTTCAATCTGCCGGAATCACTGACGCGTCGTTACAGCCGCACCTACGGTTCAAACAGCGAACTGATTCTGGCAAACGTGAAAGGCCTCAGCGATCTGGGTGAAGATTTCGGTCATGACCTGTATGAAGCGGAACTGCGCTATCTGGTCGAAAAAGAATGGGCCGTTATGCTTGATGACGTCATCTGGCGCCGTACCAAACTGGGCATGCGCTTCGATGACGCACAGAAACAACGCATCAGCGACTGGCTGGCAAACCATTACCAGCAGATAGCAAAAGCGGGCTAATCCGCGGTTATCACAAGCGCCTTTTAGTGCAAACACAAAAGCGCCGTAGGTTTTTGCCTACGGCGCTTTTTCATATCATCAACGCACAATCACAACCGTATCGGTTTGATATTCCAGATATCCTCTGCGTATTCGCCGATAGTACGGTCGGACGAGAAATAGCCCATGTTGGCAATATTCTGGACGGCACAGCGCGCCCATTCGTCCTTTTTCTCATACAGCTCATCAACCCGATCCTGCGTATCCACATAGCTGCGATAGTCTGCCAGTAGCTGGTAGTAATCGCCAAAATTCACCAGTGAATCAAACAGATCGCTGTAACGCCGGCTATCATCAGGGCTGAAGACGCCCGTGGTGATTTGCGTCAGCACGCGGTGCAACTCTTCGTCCTGATCGTAATATTGCCGTGGGTTGTAACCGTTCTGACGCAACGCTTCGACCTGATCGGCCGTGTTACCGAAGATGAACATATTCTCTTCGCCAATATGTTCCAGCATTTCGACATTCGCCCCATCCAGCGTGCCGATCGTCAGCGCACCGTTCAGAGCAAATTTCATATTACTGGTCCCGGATGCTTCCGTCCCCGCCAGCGAGATCTGTTCAGAGAGATCCGCCGCCGGGATGATCATCTGTGCCAGACTCACGCTGTAGTTCGGGATGAAGACCACTTTCAGCCGATCGTGCAGCGTCGGATCGTTGTTGATCACCTTCGCGACGTCGTTGATCAAATTAATAATGTGCTTCGCCATGTAATAGGCTGATGCGGCTTTGCCCGCAAAAATGACGACTCGCGGCACACGCTCGATCTCGGGGTCATCCTTAATGCGGTTATAGAGTGTGATGACGTGCAGCACGTTCAGCAGTTGCCGCTTGTATTCGTGAATACGCTTAATCTGCACATCAAACAGCGATTCCGGGTTAACCACAATATTCAGGTTTTCCGCCATATAGGTCGCTAAACGCACTTTGTTCTTCAGCTTCACCTTACTGATCTTCTGCACAAATGCCGGATAATCGATGTGCTGTTTCAGTTCGCTCAATTGGCTCAGATCGGTGCGCCAGGTCTGCCCAATGGTGTCATCCAGCAGCTTGGAGAGCGATGGGTTGGCGAGCGCCAGCCAGCGCCGCGGCGTCACCCCATTGGTTTTATTGCAGAACCGGTTAGGGAAGAGGCGGGCGAAATCGGCAAACAGAGACTGCACCATCAGATCCGAATGCAGCTCCGATACACCGTTCACCTTATGGCTGGCAACCACAGCTAGCCATGCCATGCGTATTTTACGCCCGTTGTTTTCATCAATGATGGAAACCCGCGCCAACAGTTCGTTGTCATCGGGGACTTCTTTCTGGACGTACTCCAGAAAATGTTCGTTAATTTCGAAAATCAATTGCAGATGGCGCGGCAGGATTTTACCCAGCATATCCACCGGCCAGGTTTCCAGCGCTTCCTGCATCAGCGTGTGGTTGGTGTAGGAGAAGACTTTCCTCACCACGGTCCACGCCTCTATCCATTTGAATTTATGCTCATCAATCAGCAAACGCATCAGCTCAGGGATAGCCAGCACCGGATGCGTATCGTTCAGGTGGATGGCGAACTTCTCCGCCAAATTGTTGTACGTTTTATGCATCATCCAGTGGCGGTTGAGAATGTCCTGCACCGTGGCGGAAACCAGGAAGTATTCCTGACGCAAACGCAGCTCGCGGCCCGAATAGGTGGAATCATCGGGATACAGCACGCGCGACACATTTTCCGAGTGGTTTTTATCTTCCACCGCTGCAAAATAGTCGCCCTGATTAAATTTACCCAGATTGATTTCGTTACTGGCCTGCGCGCCCCACAGACGCAGCGTATTGGTCGCATCGGTATCAAAGCCGGGAATGATTTGGTCGTAGGCGCACGCAATAACTTCTTCCGTTTCCAGCCAGCGCATTTTGCTGCCTTCCTGCTGGATTCGGCCGCCGAAGCGCACTTTGTAGCGCGTGCTGTGACGCGGGAATTCCCACGCATTACCGTATTCCAGCCAGTAGTCCGGCGATTCCGCCTGTCTGCCGTTAACGATATTCTGTTTGAACATACCGTATTCGTAGCGAATACCGTAGCCTCGCCCCGGCAGCGCCATCGTCGCCAGCGAATCCAGGAAACAGGCAGCCAGCCGCCCCAGACCGCCGTTCCCTAAGCCGGGATCGTTTTCTTCCTGTAGCAGATCGTCCAGTTCCAGCCCCATGCCATCCAGCGCGGCTTTCAGATCGTCATACAATCCCAACGCTAGCAGCGCGTTCGACAACGTCCGCCCCAGCAAAAATTCCATCGACAGGTAATAGACCTGCCGCACATCCTGCGAAAGCTGTGCCCGGTTCGAGCGCAGCCAGCGCTCCACCATCCGGTCACGCACGGCCAGCAGCGTGGCGTTCAGCCAGTCATGTTTGTTTGCAATGGAAGGATCTTTCCCTACGCTAAACATGAGCTTATAAGCAATAGAGTGTTTCAGCGCTTCCACACTGAGCGTTGGTGAAGTATAGATAAACGGCGAGTTCATAATATTCATTCCCAAGTGAGTGTTACCCTACCCTGTCGTTTTCAGATTGCACGAGGATGACGCGCAGTGGGAAAACTAGTGGGTATACAAGCGTTGATATAGCGCACCATAAGCCTGAGCAGAAACCTGCCAACCAAAATCCATCGCCATCGCCTGACGCTGCACATAGCGCCATAGCGTGGGTCGGGACCACAACACAAACACACGACGAATCGCGCGGGATAGCGATCCCACACTGCAATCGTTAAAAACGAACCCACTTGCCAGCCCATCCGCCAGATTCTCCAGCGAACAGTCCGATACCGTATCCGCCAGCCCGCCCGTTCGGCGCACCAGCGGCAACGTGCCATATTTCAGGCCGTAGAGCTGCGTTAACCCGCAAGGCTCAAATCGGCTCGGCACCATGATGACATCCGCACCGCCAATAATGCGGTGCGAGAAGGACTCGTGATAGCCAATCTGTACGCCAACCTGACCGTGATATTCCGCCGCCGCCGCCAGAAAGCCCTCCTGCAAATCGGCATCTCCTGCGCCCAGCACCACCAGTTGCCCGCCCTGTTCCAGCAGGTCCGGCACCGCGCTTAGCGCGATATCGAGCCCTTTCTGGCTGGTCAGGCGACTTACGATGGCAAAAACCGGTGCCTTGTCGTCAACCTTCAAGCCCATCGCCGTTTGCAGATGCCGCTTGTTTGCGGCTTTGTCCGCTAAGGCATCTCGGGTGTAATGGCTGGTGAGTAAAGGATCGTGCGCCGGATTCCAAATCGTTTCGTCTACGCCATTGAGGATACCGGACAGCCGTCCTTCTTCTTCGCGCGTTTTCAGCAAGCCCTCCATGCCGTAGCCATAAGCTGGCAGCGTAATCTCGTGCGCGTAGGTTGGGCTCACGGTCGTAATATGGTCAGCGTAGTACAATCCCGCCTTGAGGTAGGAAATCTGGCCGTAAAACTCCAGCCCGTACACCTGAAAGAAATCGCTCGGAAGTTGGAGATTCGGCATATGCCGGGCTTCAAACAGCCCTTGATAGGCCAGGTTGTGAACGGTAAAGACCGATTTCGCCAGATGGTTGCGTGCCGCCATATAGGCGCAGGTCAGCCCCGCGTGCCAGTCATGAGCATGCACAACATCAGGTCGCCAATACTGATCCAGCCCGCCAGCCATTTCGCATCCCATCCACCCCCGCAGCGCAAACCGCAGGTAGTTGTCGGCGTACGCATAAAGCGCCGGGTCGTGATAAGGGCTGCCCGCACGTTCATACAGCTCAGGCACGTCAATCAAATAAATACCGACGCCGTTAAAATGGCCGAACAGCAGCGTGACGTGTCCCGCGAAGGTATCCAGCTCACGCACAACCTGTAGGTTGGCGATGCCTTTTTTCAGATCGGGGAAGGCAGGCAGGATGACACGGGCATCCATCCCCGCCGCAATCTGCGCGCCGGGCAACGCACCAGCCACATCCGCCAGTCCACCGGTTTTCAATAATGGAAATAGCTCCGAACAAACATGTAAGACCCGCATTATTACTCCCGTTTTGTTCCGATGGTGTTTACAGCTTTTCCAACATTGATCGTGTGACCAGCACGATCCCCTCTTCCGAACGGTAAAAACGGCGGCTATCCTCTTCCGCGTTTTCACCAATCACCATGCCTTCCGGCAAGTGGCAGGCGCGATCGATCACACAACGGCGTAAACGACAGGAGCGCCCCACGTTGACGTCCGGCAGGATCACCGTCGAATCGATACTGCAAAACGAATTCACCCGCACGCGCGGGAACAGCACGGAATGCGTGACAACAGAACCGGAGACGATGCAGCCCCCGGATACCAGCGAGTTCATCGTCATGCCGTGACTGCCGGAACGATCCTGGACAAATTTGGCGGGCGGCAGCGATTCAATCGCGGAGCGAATCGGCCAGTCCTGATCGTAGACATCCAGCTCCGGCGTGACTGACGCCAGATCGAGATTGGCGCGCCAGTAAGCTTCCAGCGTGCCGACGTCCCGCCAATAGTGGTGTTCATCCTCACCTGACGTGACGCACGACAGCGTAAAAGGGTGCGCCCAGGCCAGACGCTGCGAGACAATCTTCGGGATCAGATCCTGCCCAAAGTCGTGGGCAGAGTCCGTCGCGTTACGATCCGCTTCCAGTAATTGATAAAGATAGTCCGCATTAAAAACATAGATCCCCATGCTCGCGAGCGCCATATCGGGGTTATCCGGCATCGGCGTCGGGTTATCCGGTTTTTCGGAAAAATCGAGGATACGATGCTGTTTGTCCACACTCATGACGCCAAAGGCGCTGGCTTCTTCCAACGGCACGGGCAGGCAGGCGACCGTACATTCCGCCCCCTTCTCCACGTGATCGATCAGCATACGTGAGTAGTCCATCTTGTAGATGTGATCGCCCGCGAGGATCACCACATACTCCGCACGGTAGCGCCGAATAATGTCGAGATTCTGACAAACCGCGTCCGCCGTTCCCCGATACCAGTGATCGGTAGAATGGCGCTGCTGCGCAGGAAGCAAATCGACAAATTCGTTCATTTCCGCATTCAGAAATGACCAGCCGCGCTGAATGTGCTGCACCAGCGTATGCGACTGATATTGCGTAATCACGCCAATACGACGGATACCGGAATTCAGGCAGTTAGAGAGCGCGAAATCAATGATGCGAAATTTGCCGCCAAAATGGACGGCGGGCTTGGCACGCAATGCCGTCAGCCCTTTCAGTCGCGTTCCACGGCCTCCGGCCAAAATTAATGCCACGGATTTCAAAGGGAGCTGTCTTGCCAACATCAGAGGGTCATGCTTGTCGTTATTCACCATGGCTATCTCCTGATTATTCTTTTAATGGCTTGCGCTTAGGCGGTCTGTTTTATCAAGACGCCTACCGCTTGCGCTTGTCCGTGCCAAATTCCACCCTCAGGCGGATTCGTCTCATCAAACGGCGGTGAAACCTGCCAGTGGCCTTCTGGCAAAATGAACGCACCGGCATGCAGGCTGGCGTTAAACAACACGAGCCAACGACCGGAAAGTAAAATCTGTAGCTGGTGCTCCCCCTGCTCCCACTGTTGCGGCGTCAAAGGCTGTCCTTCTCGGTTCAGCCACTGCACCGCGCCATCCCCTTCTTGCCACCACGTTTCCTGCTGTAATGCCGGAATCGTGCGGCGTAACTGGATCAATCCGGCGACAAATTCACGCAGTGCGCTATTCGCGTTTTCCCAGTGTAGCCAAGTCAATTTGTTGTCCTGACAGTAGGCGTTGTTGTTGCCCTGCTGGCTGTGTCCCAGTTCATCACCCGCCAGCAGCATCGGCGTTCCCTGCGACAGAATCAGCGTCGCCAGCAACGCTTTCTGGCTGGCCAGTCGGCGTTGAAGAATGTCGTCGTCCGCTTCCAGCCCTTCCGTACCGTGGTTATTGCTGAAATTGCTGCCTGTGCCGTCGCGGTTGCCCTCGCCGTTGGCATCGTTGTGCTTGTGGTTGAAACTCACCAGATCGCGCAGCGTAAAGCCGTCATGGGCGGTCAGTTTATTGATAGAGGCGTAAGGTAGGCGGTCGCGCTGCTGGAAGATGTCGCTGGAGGCGGCAAAGCGGCGGGCAAATGCACCGAGAGAAATATCACCATGCAGCCAAAAGCGGCGCATGTCGTCACGGTAGCGGTCGCTCCACTCGGCAAACGGTGTCGGGAACTGACCGAGTTGGTAACCACCATGCCCGATATCCCACGGTTCGGCGATCAGCTTGCAGCCCTGCAAGCGGCTATCATTTTTCATGGCGGACAGCAGCGGCGCGTCGGCGGTAAAATCCGGGGTACGCCCCAGCACCGTTGCCAGATCGAAGCGGAAACCATCAACGTGGCAGACCTCGCGCCAGAAGCGCAGGCAGTCCATCACCCAATCCATCACCGCCGGATGATTCAGGCGCAGCACATTGCCGCAGCCGGTCCAGTTATGGTATTCGCCGTTGTCACCCAGCCAGTAATAACTGCGGTTGTCGATGCCGCGCTGGCACAGCGTAGGCCCTTCGACGTCCAGCTCGGCGCTGTGGTTGAACACCACATCCAGAATGACCTCGATACCCGCGTGATGCAGTGCTTTCACCGCATCGCGAAATTCATTCAGCGCGTCGTCACCCGCCGCCAGACTGTTATCGACGGCAAACGGCAGCAGCACGTTATAGCCCCAGTAATTACGCAGCCCCAGTTGCTGAAGCCGGGGTTCATCCGCATGCTGCTGCACCGGAAGCAGTTCCAGCGCTGTCACACCCAGCGATGTCAGATAGTCAATCATCACCGGATGGCCTAACGCCGCATAGCTACCGCGAATATCTTCGGGAATATCGGGATGCAGCTGCGTCAGCCCGCGGACATGCGCCTCATAAATCACCGTCTGATTCCAGGGCGTGTGCGGATGCTGGTCATCCTGCCAGTCGTAATCCTCAGCCGTAACGACGCACTTCGCCATGATGGCAGCGCTATCGCGCTCATCACGTTGGTCAATCCCGCCTTGCAGGCAAGCGTCATCCACCACCCAGCCATCGAGCTGGCGGGCGCACGGATCCAACAGCAGTTTATGCGGATTGAAGCGCAAACCCTGCGACGGTTCAAACGGCCCATCGACCCGGAAACCGTAGCGTAGCCCCGGCAGTGCATCGGGGAGATAGCCATGCCAGATATCGCCGCTGCGTGCGGTCAGTTCGATGCGCTGTTCCTGCTGACGTTCATCAAACACGCATAGCTCAACCCGCTCGGCATCTGCCGAAAACAGAGCGAAATTCACGCCCTGTCCATCAAAACTGGCTCCCAGCGGCGTCGGCTTGCCCGTCTGCAATTCCGCCATTTATGTCTCCTTCACCAGATACAGCGTGGCAAGCGGCGGAATGGTCAGAACCAGAGAATGCTGACGCTGGTGGCTAGCCTGCTCCTCGCTGTAAATCGTCCCGACATTGCCCGAATCACTCCCGTTGTAGTGAACCGAATCCGTGTTGATCGCTTCTCGCCAGCCACCCGGCTGGTTAATGCCAATCCGATAGCCATAGCGCGGCACTGGCGTAAAGTTGCTGACGACCAGCACTTCGTTGCCTTGCTCATCACGCCGGATAAAGGCAAAGACCGAGTTTTCCCGGTCATCCACCACCAGCCATTCAAAGCCCTGCGGCTGAAAATCCAGCTGATACAGCGACGGCTGCTGGCGATAATAGTGGTTGAGATCGCGCACCAGTGTCTGCACGCCGCGGTGCCAGCCTTCCGGCTCATCCAGCAGATGCCAGTCCAGACTGGCGTCGTGGTTCCACTCACGCCCTTGCGCAAATTCGCCGCCCATAAACAGCAGCTTCTTGCCGGGATATGCCCACATAAAGCCGTAATACGCGCGCAAATTGGCAAATTTCTGCCAGACATCGCCGGGCATACGATCCAGCAGCGAGTGCTTGCCGTGCACCACTTCATCGTGAGACAGCGGCAACACGAAATTCTCGCTATAGGCGTACAACATGCCAAATGTCAGTAAATCGTGATGGTGTTTGCGGTGAACCGGATCGAGCTGCATATAGGTCAGCGTGTCGTGCATCCAGCCCATATTCCACTTGTAGTGAAATCCTAAACCGTTGCAGTCCGGTGGCAACGTGACGCCCGGATAATCGGTGGACTCTTCGGCCAGCGTGATCGCCGCTGGCGCCGCATGACCCAGCATGTGGTTGGTGTAGCGTAGAAACGAGATAGCTTCGAGGTTCTCTTTGCCGCCGTAATGGTTCGGCACCCACTGACCTTCGCTGCGGCTGTAGTCGCGGTAAATCATGGAAGCCACGGCGTCGACCCGCAGGCCGTCGATGCCATAGCGCTCCATCCAGAACAGCGCATTGCCCGCCAGATAGTTACGTACTTCATGGCGGCCATAGTTATAAATCAACGTATTCCAGTCCTGATGATAGCCTTCGCGTGGATCGGCATATTCATACAGCGCGGTGCCGTCAAACTGCGCCAAACCGTATTCGTCGCCGGGAAAATGCCCCGGCACCCAGTCCAGCAAAACGTTGATGTCCGCCTCATGGAGCGCATCAACAAAGGCTCTGAACTCCGACGCGGTGCCGAAACGACGGGTGGGCGCATACAGCCCCAGCGGTTGATAACCCCAGCTACCATCGAACGGGTGTTCGTTAATTGGCATCAGCTCCACATGCGTGAAGCCCATGTACTGCACATAATCAATCAGTTGATTCGCCAGTTCCTGATAGCTCAGCCAGAAATTGTTATCCGTATGCCGCCGCCAGGAACCGAGGTGAACTTCATAAATGGAAATGGGTGAACGCAGACCGTTCGCCTCACGCCGGGCATCGTTGGTCGGGACTTTCTCGGGCAGCGGTGTAATCAGCGATGCGGTATCTGGGCGCATCTGCGCTTCAAACGCATACGGGTCGGCCTTCAGCCGGACGCTGCCGTGGCTGTCGATCATTTCATATTTGTAGAGCTGCCCTGCTTTCACATCGGGCAGAAACAGTTCCCAAATACCGTTTTCCTGTCGCAGCCGCATCGGGTGACGTCGGCCATCCCAGAAGTTGAACTGCCCCACCACGGAAACGCGCTGAGCATTCGGTGCCCAGACGGCAAAGCGCGTGCCTTCAACACCGTCCAGCGTTTCCAGATGTGCGCCTAGCCGCTCGTAAGGTCGCAGGTGCGTGCCTTCGGCCAAAAGCCAAATGTCCATATCCTGCAACAGCGGGCCAAAACGGTAGGGATCTTCAATCACCCAGGTTTCTTCACCCCAGGTCACGGCCAATTGATAGTGAAAAGCATTTTTCCGACGCGGCACCAGACCACAAAAAAAACCGCGTTCGTCTACACGATCCAGCTCGACGATTTTTCGTCCATTGCTGGCATCCACAACCCAGACTGCCTGCGCATCCGGCAGCAGTGCCCGAACTTCAAGACCTTTGGAGGAATGATGCATACCTAACAGCGAAAACGGGTCGGCATAATGCCCGGAAATAAGTGAATTAATCGCCTCAGAAAACGCTGACATGGTATCCATCCTCTGATTAACCATTTGAATTAAATAAATAAGTAATATAAAAAGCGCATTACACTGCGCTTATATTCTCCCGTTACTTATTTTTAACAAAAAGCCAATAAAAATAACGAGTTATTAGCTTGCTAATGAATAACGGCGTCGTGTAAAAATAATGAATACTATGAAAGAGTTCTTGAACCACGCCCCCTAATTCAGCGTAGTCAAAGAACGGAGAAATATCCGAGAACGGATGAAATTTTCCGTTTATATTTATATGAATAAGTTATGACAGAGGATGATTAGCATCTTTTGTTCAAAGATCGATTCGTCCGCTAGCAAAAAGCAGTACAATTTGGCGATTATGTATGTTGCAAATTGTGTGTGAAGAGACCCCGTCCATGGTTAGCCAGGTTGATCTGATTCTTTCCCTTTTACAGCAGATGTGCGTTTATCTGGTTATCGCCTATCTGCTCAGTAAAACACCGCTTTTTATCCCGCTGATGCAGGTCACCATCCGTCTGCCGCACAAGCTGGTCTGCTATCTGGTTTTTTCCATGTTTTGCATTATGGGAACCTATTTCGGCCTGCATATAGACGATTCTATTGCCAATACCCGCGCGACGGGTGCCGTGCTCGGCGGCATGCTGGGCGGCCCTTCTGTCGGTTTTCTCGTCGGGTTAACGGGTGGATTACACCGCTATTCGATGGGCGGCATGACCGCGCTGGCCTGTATGCTGTCGACGATTGCCGAAGGCCTGCTCGGCGGGCTGTTACACCGCTATCTGGCACGCCGCAACCGCATCGACCTGCTGTTTCAGCCCCTCGTCGTCGGCCTGACCGCGCTGGTTGCGGAGATACTACAAATGGCGATTATCCTGCTGGTCGCCCGTCCGTTTGATAATGCGGTTGAACTGGTTCGAGATATCGCCTTACCGATGATGATCACCAACACCATCGGTGCTGCCATGTTCATGCGCATCCTGCTCGACAGACGCGCCATTTTTGAAAAATACACCTCCGCGTTTTCCGCCAAGGCGCTGCAAATCGCCGCCCGCGCCGAAGGGGCGCTGCGTCAGGGATTTAACCCGCAAAACAGTATGCGCGTTGCCCGTATTTTATATGAAGAGTTAGGTGTGGGTGCCGTAGCCATTACCGATCGTGACAAGCTGCTGGCCTTCATCGGACTGGGCGACGACCACCACAACGTCGGCGCGCCTATCACGTCATCACACACCCGTCGGGCGATAGATAACAATCAGGTGGTGTACGCCGACGGCAACGAGGTGTCTTATACCTGTTCGGTTTCATCACACTGCAAACTCGGTTCCACGCTGGTGATCCCGCTGCGGGGCGAAGATCAGCGCGTTGTCGGCACGATCAAGCTTTATGAGCCCAAGAATAAGCTATTTTCCAGCATTAACCGCACGCTAGGGGAAGGGATCGCCCACCTGCTTTCCGCACAGATTCTGACGGGCCGTTTTGAACAGCAGAAACAGCTGCTGGCCCAGTCGGAAATCAAGCTGCTACACGCGCAGGTCAACCCGCATTTTCTGTTTAACGCACTGAATACGCTGTCCGCGGTGATACGACGCGATCCTGCTCACGCTCGCCAGCTGGTGCTGTCCCTATCGACGTTTTTCCGTAAAAACCTCAAGCGCAGCAACGATGAAGTGTCGCTTAATGACGAGCTGGAGCACGTTAACGCCTACCTCGAAATCGAAAAGGCGCGCTTTGCCGATCACCTGACCGTAGACATTTCGCTGCCGGAAGCGCTGCGTGAGGCGCGATTACCCGCGTTTTCCCTGCAACCGATTGTCGAAAATGCGATTAAGCACGGTATCTCGCAGATGATTGAAAACGGGCACATCCACATCAGCGGACGCCTGCACGCCAACACGCTGGAACTGTCCGTAGAAGATAACGCTGGCACCTATCAGCCCCGCAGCGGCGGCGATGGGTTAGGTATGAATCTGGTCGACCGCCGCATCAAAGCACGCTACGGCAACCGCTATGGCATCACGGTAGTCAGCGAAGCGGATAAATTCACCCGCGTAGAAGTTCGCGTCCCACTGATCTCACCCCGTCAGGCATTGGAACAGTTGGATAGCGTGGCGTAAACGCACAATCAGAGACGATCTCTCCTTACCTGCCATCCTTATAGATAATGCAATAATATTTGCATTATCTATTTTATTTTAAATATAGCCTAACGTGTGCTAACAAGGCTTATTTTTACATCTATGTAGAAAAATCTCAGTTGAAGAGAGAAGTCTACGTCGGAAAGATCAGCGTTTACTTATAGGTATTCGGGGCGCTTTAATATAAAAAAATGAGATTATTATCAAGAAAGTAATTTTTTTGCTGAAAAATTGACATACATCAATCCCCATAAACATTCCTATCTACCATCGATAATAAAAACTTACTGCTCACAAATTTTAGTTTCAATTAGACTATAATAATGTCTTTTATTGTGAGGAATAGGAAATGCCAGATCTTGAATTAATGCCTTTAAAAAATATTGAGTTTTATAAAACAGCAGAAAAAATTATTTTTGAAGATTATCAGTGTAACTGTAAAAAAGGCTGGAAAGATGAGGATCGTTTCATTGTGTACAAAGCGGACAAATCAGGTATCACTGAAGTTATTAACAACAACATAAATGAAAATAATTTAAATACACTGCTTGAACTATCACCACATTATCTCAGTGAGAAAATTATCATATCAGGTGGGCACACCGTTGTGAATCTTAATGACCGATTTTCTGTAAGTCCAGAAGTTGAAAGGTCTGCAAAATTTTGTATCGATTACATCATAAAATCTATAAAGAAGTTTAAAATAAAACCTGATTTTTTAATGGAAATTAATGATTTTTACATGGAAAAAAGTGATGGAAGTGAAATAGGTAAAGAAAATCATTTTAGAAAAATAGCGACATCCCCCTATATTATACCAGAGAGGATCAACCGTTATATTAAAGATAGCTGTATGAAAAACAACACGGATATCACATCGTTTTACGTTAGTGAAAAAAATATGGCGGATCGTTTTAAACGACATATAAAAAACCAAAAGAATAATGTGTTATTTAAAAAAATAAACGAAACTTTATACATGAATGTAGGAGGAGAAGAATTCGAAGTTATAAAAAACAATAAACCAACCTGTGTAGCAGGTAATGCAGCGACATTCCGAGCGATAAGATATCGAATCTCCCCAAATAAAACTGCAGACAACTATACGTCACATATTGGTGTATTCCCTTTATGCTCAAAGCAAAACGTTCTTAACGGTTATCGTGCAGCATCAGCATTTTACGATGACTTTGAACTTCCCTCACTATTAGTATTTTTTGGTAAATCTTGCTTTCAATAGACACATTTATGCCCTAAATAGCTCGAGTTGTAGGCAAACGGTGAAGCATTGCCAACGCACATACAGCTTGAAATATGACACATATGGACTGAGTTAGTTGAACATTTGCAACTAGCAACACTAGGAAGATTGATATGAGAATATCTTACTTTTATTGGCCCGTAACTTTTTTTTCGACCGCATTTGGTGCCGGAATATTTTTTCTCCCCCAGTCTGTCGGGCCTAATATTGTTGGAACAAACTATTTTTTATTCCTTATGATCTCTGCAGCAATCACCTCATGTTTGGCACATATTCTTTTTTTAAAATTCATCAGAGCATGCCCACAGAATGATTATCTTACCTCCACATCACTATTCATAGGAAAACATGCTGCTAGAGTTTTATGTTTGCTATTTTTGTTTTCTATGTTATTGATTGCTTTAATAAATTTCATCACTCTCGTCAATCTTATCATTGGATATTTTGAAGACTCGCTCACTAATCGATTTTTAATTTCGTGCATAATAATATATATACTTTCAATGGGTTCATTCAAATACAACAAAGAAATAGAGAAATTAATATCAAAAATATTTTTACCCTCCGTGATTATCATTCTAATTATTTCTACTTTTTTTATAACTTCGCAGCCTAGATATACTCCCCCATCAACGATTATGGATAGTAACATAAACCTATTTTCACTTATCCCAATTGTTTTATTTATATTTAATTTTTCACCATGCATCCAGCGTTTTTCCAGAATGGATAGCCATGCGAAGAAAGATGTGAGCACAATTATTACTGGAGTAATTATTATTTTTTTATTTGTGTCTCTGACAATATTTTCTCTAAGCAAGGTGCTTTCTATCCATGATTTATTTATTATAAAAGAAAATAATAATGACGCTCTATCATATGCGGCAAAACACACCAATAACTACATTATCTGTATCGCATCTACGCTTTTGATAGCTTGCGTAACCTCCGGTGCATATGCCGGAACATTAATGGGAATAGTAGACAGTGCTGAGTCACTAGGTTTTAAAAATAGATTTTTTGTTCTTATTGTTAATGCTATAATTTGTATCGCTGTTGGAACAATAAATCCAAGCATTATAAAAATAATCTCCAACCTGTCTGTTCCTATCATTATAGCAACCGTATTTATCATCCCTTCAGTTTATTTTATAAAAAATGGGGGATATGTAATGAAGGCCACTGCATCTTTTGTATTATGCAGTGGAATTACCGTATTATTTTTTATTTACCCATAAAAAATCATGAAATTACAATCTCACTTCCGGTTGCTGGATGGCTACATTCTGGTAGCCACAATCGTCCCCAGTGACCAGTACAATGGCATCCCATAATAAAGTCTGGATTTATTATTTTCAGAAATCGCCTTATTTCCAATAATTTCATAACTGATGCACGTCTGAGATGAAAACCACCGACCAAAGCATGGATATGACGGACCCCAGTAATATTCTGGCAATGACGAACAATATTAATAATCCCTCGATGCCCACACCCCGTAATAATAACGAGACCTTTTGAAGAAAGATAGATGAGCGCACCTTCATCATCAATATAGTCAGGCACACTCTCTTCTTTTTCTAAATAACCGTAAGCGACAGGATTATCAACTTTGATTTCACCAGACCATATCAATTTTTCGCTTATTTGAAAAGGCACGCGAGTGTATTGCATAGCAAACCGAGAATAATCGTTATTGACTGATAAAGATTTTACTTTTTTTATGTGCCCCATAAAATCAAGTGCCGCATAACGCTTACTGTTTATATTCGGATGGCAAATGATTTTCGTATTATCAAGCAACCATTTTACACCACCACAGTGATCATAATGACCATGAGACAACACAACAGCAGATAACGAATCCAATGATATCCCCATCAATTTCGCGTTGTGAAGGAAAGTGTCGTCTGGACCTGTATCAAATAAAACGGAATCGGTACCAGAGCGAAGAAGGAGGCTAAATCCTGGTCTGGTTATCAGATTATTATCAGCACCAACAGCTTTATGGTTATCAACTAACACGCTCATTTTTAATGTCATATACAGGGAATCCCATTCCACTATAGTTCAATGCATTATGAGCGCGGACTGGGCAACTGTCGCTAACTAATCTAACAGACGGTTGACGCTTTGCGGCATTCATGTAACACGTATGACGTTCATCAAGATATGACGCAACACCAACCGATGTTGCGCCAGAAAAGCAGCAGGATTACAGCAGGATGCGCAGCATACGGCGCAGCGGTTCAGCGGCTCCCCACAGCAACTGATCGCCAACCGTGAAGGCGGACAGGTATTCCGGCCCCATGTTCAGCTTACGCAGACGACCCACCGGCGTGGAGAGCGTGCCCGTTACCGCAGCAGGCGTCAGTTCACGCATGGTGATGTCGCGATCATTCGGCACCACTTTCACCCAGTCGTTGTGGGTTGCCAGCAGCTGTTCGATTTCCGGCAGCGCGACGTCTTTTTTCAGTTTGATGGTGAACGCCTGGCTGTGGCAGCGCAGTGCGCCGACACGGACGCAAAGACCGTCAACAGGAATGACGCTGCTGGTGCTCAGAATCTTGTTGGTTTCCGCCTGACCTTTCCACTCTTCACGGCTCTGGCCGTTATCCAGCTGTTTGTCGATCCACGGAATCAGGCTGCCCGCCAATGGCACACCGAAGTTATCGGTCGGCAGTGAGCCGCTACGGGTCAGCGCTGTCACTTTACGCTCAATATCTAGAATCGCAGAAGCAGGATCCTGTAGCTCTTTCGCCACTTCACCGTGTAACGAACCCATCTGGGCCAGCAGTTCACGCATGTGACGCGCACCGCCGCCAGAAGCCGCTTGATACGTCGCAGCAGAAACCCACTCCACCAGATTGTTAGCAAACAGGCCGCCCAATGACATCAGCATCAGGCTGACGGTACAGTTACCGCCTGCAAAGGTTTTGATGCCTTTATCCAGACCCTGTTGAATCACCCCGTGGTTCACCGGATCCAGAATAATAATCGCGTCATCTTTCATACGCAGTGAGGATGCGGCGTCGATCCAGTAACCCTGCCAGCCACTTTCACGCAGCTTTGGGTAAACTTCATTGGTATAATCGCCGCCCTGACAGGTAATGATGATGTCCAGCGCGCGCAGGGCTTCGATATTATAAGCATCCTGCAACACGCCTTTATGACCGCCCAGCGCTGGAGCAGCGTCGCCGTGCTGAGAAGTCGAAAAGAATACCGGGTGAATCACATCAAAGTCGCGTTCTTCCACCATGCGCTGCATGAGAACCGAGCCGACCATACCGCGCCAGCCAATAAAACCAACATTTTTCATGGTAACTGTCCTGCTTTGGGGGTAACAAAAAGAATTCTGGCTAACGTCGATAGCGCTTAGTGATTGCTGGCTCGGTGATCTCCCGCAGAGGTCGCGCGCGCGTCGTGTCGTAAACCTGTAAATAATCGTGTCATTCAACCTTACAAAATGTACATAAAGTCGCAAGTGAATTTATTCGATAGTACGCCCTTTTTCAGCAGTCATTCTAATATCATCAACCTGACGCAGGATAATCACGTTGGTCAGCCCGTAAAGATGGCCCAGGTCAGGAAACAAGGTTTCGGGAGTAAAAAACCAAAATGACAGAAATGATCTCCGCAACAGTGCTGCTGTTGCTCATTATGGATCCACTCGGCAACCTGCCGATTTTCATGTCCGTACTCAAACACCTCGACCCCAAACGTCGACGTGTGGTGCTGATCCGTGAAATGCTGATCGCACTCGGACTGATGCTGATTTTTCTGTTCGCCGGTGAACACATTCTGGCGTTCCTGAATCTGCGCACCGAAACCGTGTCGATTTCCGGCGGTATCGTGCTGTTCCTCATCGCGATTCGTATGATTTTCCCTTCGCAGGAAGGCAATAGCAGCGGTCTGCCTGCCGGAGAGGAACCGTTTCTGGTGCCCATGGCGATTCCGCTGGTCGCGGGGCCGTCGATCCTCGCGGCGCTGATGCTGCTGTCTCACCAGTATCCCAATCAGCTACCTCACCTGACGCTGGCGCTGTTTATCGCCTGGACGATTTCGTTCATCATCCTGCTGATGTCTGATTTGTTCTTACGTTTGCTAGGTGAGAAAGGCGTGAGTGCGCTGGAGAAATTGATGGGCCTGATTCTGGTGATGCTATCGACGCAGATGTTCCTCGACGGCATCCGTGCTTATATGAAGTTATAGCCGCGTTGTTACCCTGTGCCTTAGTCACATTTTTTATGCCGACTAAGAGACGGTTTCGTGCGCGATAATACCGTCATTTCCATGCTACCCCGTAGCACGCGCCCGACGCAGGGCGCTCAGTCGCCGCCGCCCTGCGAACCCAGGCTTCCGGCTAAATCATGCCGCTACGCGATGCCATCGGTGTTCATGAGCACAATTCGAGCCGCCAGTGACGCGTTCCATACGCGGCACTGGCTTTCGCGGCGTCCATGCCGCTCACTCGGTGCTCATGATCACCGCTGCATAATTTTTACGCCGGATTAATGTCAAAACCTTCCCCTGTAAGAAGAAGGTTAAACACATCAAAGAAGAATACTTCCCACTAACGCGATCAGGAACGCGATGGTGCCGAGCAGCGTTTCCATCACCGTCCAGGTTTTCAGGGTCGTTTTCTCATCCATTTCGAGGAAACGGCCAACCAGCCAGAAGCCTGAGTCGTTCACATGCGACAGCACGGTCGCACCGCCCGCAATCGCTACCACGATAAAACAGAGATCGAACTGGCTGAGGCCAGGCGTCGCCGCTACCGCCGGTGCCATCAGCGCCGCCGTGGTCGTCAGTGCTACCGTTGCAGAACCCTGCGCCACACGCAGTGCAGCAGACACCACAAACGCGGCAACGATCACCGGCATACCGGTATCCGCCAGTGCGCCAGACAGCGCATTGCCGATACCGCTGGAACGCAGAACGCCACCGAACATCCCGCCCGCACCGGTGACCAGAATAATCGAACAAACCGGACCCAGCGCGCCTTCACAGATCTTCTCAAGGTGTCGACGGCTATGCTGGCCGCTAAACATAATCATGGCAAACAAGACCGTAATCAGCAGTGCAATCGGCGTTTTCCCTAACATACGCAGGAACTGTACCAGACCGCTATCGCCGCTGATGACGCCCATTACCGTCAAGGTATTCAATCCGGTATCGAGGAAAATCAGGATCAGCGGCAGCAACAGCACCCACATCACCACGCCAAACGCTGGCGGCGTATGCTTCTCATCCGCTTTAACTTCGGTCAGGAAGGTAGACGGCAACGGCAAATGGAATTTCTTACCTGCCCACAGGCCGAACAGATAACCGCCCAGATACCAGGTAGGGTAAGCAATCACGGCACCAACCAGCACCAGCAGGCCAATGTTGGCACCCAGCAGTTCACTGGCAGCAACCGGACCGGGATGCGGTGGCAGCAAGGCGTGCATAACGGCAAATGCGCCCGCAGCAGGGAACGCATAGGTCAGCGTTGAGCCGCCAAAACGTTTCGCCACGCTGAAAATAATCGGCAGCATGACGATCAGCCCGGCATCGAAAAAGATCGGGAAGCCGAACAGCAGAGAGGCAAGACCCAGCGCGAAAGGCGCACGTTTCTCACCAAATTTATTGATTAGCGTATCCGCCAGCACATTTGCACCACCGGTCACTTCCAGCAGGCGACCAATCATTGCCCCCAGACCAACCAGCAAGGCAACAGATGCCAGCGTACTGCCGAAACCGCTGAGCAGCGTAGGAACGAGTTTCTCAAAAGGGGTTTTCGTCGCTAGCGCCGTGATCAGGCTCACCAGCGTCAACGCCAAAAACGCGTGGACGCGGAAGCGCATAATCAGTACCAGTAACAGCGCGACCGCACCTGCGGCGATGGTTAATAGCACACTGGCGCTATAGGCGGATGTTATTTCTGTCATCGTTAATAATCTCTTTAGGCACCCGGTCTGGATTGGCTGATTGTTTGTGAGGTGTATCACACCATCATTTGATACCGGTAACATGATACGGGTAACATGTTAAAATCAGGAACTATCAAACACCATTTAATTTACATTTTGAGATAGAGATCAAATTATGTCAGGTCGAAGCATTATTCTGATGGGCGTATCAGGCAGTGGAAAATCCTCAGTTGGCGCTGAACTTGGCCGCGCCATTCAGGCAAAATTTATTGACGGCGACGATCTGCATCCGCGCGCGAATATCCAGAAAATGGCCAGCGGTACGCCGTTGAATGACGACGACCGCGCACCGTGGCTGGAGCGACTCAGCGATGTTGCCTACAGCCTGGCGCACAAAAACGAGACCGGCATCATCGTCTGTTCCGCGTTGAAAAAGCGTTACCGTGACCGCCTGCGCGAAGGCAACGAAAAGATGGTGTTTATCTATTTGAAAGGCAGCTTTGAGCTGATTCTGGAGCGTCATAAAGCCAGAGCAGGTCACTTCATGCCGACAGATCTACTGAAAAGCCAGTTCGATGCGCTGGAAGAACCGAGCAGCGATGAGCCGGATATCCTGAAAGTCGATATTGACGGCACTCGGGAAGACGTCGTGCAGCGCTGCGTTGACGCACTGCGCGCGGCAGGCTAACACAGCAGCTTAGAGGCTTTCGCCGTCCAGCACGGTAAAGCCGACATCGACCCTATCCTGCGCGACTGGCTCGCCCCGCAGACGAGCCAGCAGTTGTTCGGTGCCAATATCTTCCGGCACGCGCAATCCCTACTGTCGACACAGATAAGCCCACTTTCCGTTGACCTTCGCGTAGGTTTCATTGAGGTGCCATAAGCCGAAGCCAGCGCAGCCGCTTTTCCATTTCAGGCGCATAACGCTGAACCCACTGGTAAAGCATAGTAGGGTCAATGCTCACCGTGTTCGGCCAGAATTTCCTGCAGTTCTCGATAGCGGATGCCATATTTGCAATACCAGCGGGCGACCCACAGGATGATATCTTGGATGAAGTGACGACCTTTGAATATGTTCATACCGCATATATAGTGTTGAATAATATGGGAAAATTATAGTAACTGGAACCTTTGCGATAGTGCCATTTTTAAAGAGCCTGATCGATAAGTAAAGTCAGAAATACCAAGTTGAAATTTAATGCGGGCTCCTGATTTTGCGCCGAGCGTTTATATTTTTTTCTGGAAATATTTACTGGCGGTGGTCCCACTTTAACCTTGCCCTGCTGTTCCACACCAGAAGCGGCAAGCGTAATTTCTGGCTCCAGTAATCTGGGTGAATCAGTATTAAATGTTCTCTCATTAGCGATATCGATAAGATAAGCGGCAACGCTATCAGCATTAGATAGCATGAGATTCGACCGTAACATAGTATCCGTTTTCAATGCGTCATAGATCTCATCGTCATGACCTAGGCCAAACTGACGATTGACCTTACTAACTTGGGTAATAAATTTACTTAATTCAGATATATCGAGATTTTTTTTATTTATCGCCTCAACAAAGGAATTTTTTATCATCTCAGCATTATCAGTATTTTTTCTGGATGTAGGGAAATATTTAAAATCTGAAGTTACTGTCGCTAAATGAGAAGTTTCATGCAGTAAAGTATAACCTACATATTTACTACGATCAGGGTAATCTCTGATGCCTACTGAAATCATATCTCCATTAATGGAAATGGTATTCCCGTTATCTCCAGGAAAAACAAATGCCACCGTTTTTGTTTTTAGTTCTTCTCTTTTGAAAGTATCTGAAAAACTGTTGGTAGTAGGGTTTAATGGTCTGATACTACTGCTGATGGCTATGTTATTATAATTATTCCCTTTGCTAAAGTTCATTATTTCTTGCGCATTTTCTGCTATAAGCGAAATTCTGCTAACGGCTTCAGAAATTATCTTTTTATCTGTTGTACCCAGTGCCCCGGAAAAATATGCTTGTAACTCTTTCATAACTTCAGGATTATTTTTAGATTCTGACAGTCTATTTAATGCTTTTTGAACAATACTTTCCGAAAAATCGCACCCTTTTTCAATTATAGGAATAACTTCAGGGAAGTAAGTGTTTTCCATTTCTTTGTATTCAGAGTCAAAACCCTTAAGTACAGAATATTTATTACCCCTAAAGAAATTATTGAATTTTTCTGTCTGAGAAAATTTTACCATTAAGTGACTAATATTATTTTTAGCGACAGGGACAAACTCTGATATATATTTATTCGTATTATCTATAACCTGTCCGCTTGGACCCGCTAGGGCATCATCATTCTCCTCTACGTTAATCATACTTGAAGCAGTATTTTCATAGATAACTTTAGAGGAAAAATCTGAATCTGATAACTGTATCAGGTTATTAAGCTCAATCACCTCTTTACTACAAGCCTCCCATCTTTTCCTTGAAGTATTAAATTTCAGAATAAGTTTTTTCTCAGTTTTGTTATGAAATAGCTTTGCTGTTCGCGCATAATTACCCGTCGGATCGGTTATAACCTGCACATAATTATCGTTAGCTACTTTTATATAATTCCTCCCATAGATACTGGTAAGAATATCTTTATCATCCCCTACGGATGTCAACGCCGGAACCTCCCTCTCATGAGAGGCATAGTCAGATAGCACCAACATTGCCCGAAAGCCAATCTTTTTTGAAATATTGACCTCACTAGGGGAAACTAAATTAAATTTCGCCTTAAGATTTTTAAGCGTATTAATGTCCTTCTGTAAATTCTGTAAACTCTTTTCATCATTAGAGTTATTTTTAGATTGACGAAATTGTTTCTCCTTCGAGTTCAATTCTAAAATAATTGCATTTTTAAATTTATTACTATATTTCAATATATTTATATCATTTTCATTGATCATCGCCGTTTGATAAAAACTCCCAACCACTCCATCCAATCCCCCTGCGATTCTTCTGGCTTGCAAAGGATTATCACACGTTTTAATAATGATAATACCATCCCCGCTCGTTACCGCTTTATCCTTCATTACCTTTTCCCATGCTAAATATGGCAATATAGTTGCACTATCGGGAAGGTCAGGATCAAACTGACGAATAGTTGGATCAATAACAAAACTATCGCCATCTTTAGTAAAAAGAGTGGCATAATGATTGGCGGCACCCTCATCCAGAGGATTTTTATACATCAGCATAGCAATGACTTTGGGCTTCTCTTGTTGAGAACCAAGAATAGTAAATGATTCTAGCATCGCATCGTAGCAAGATGTCTTGGGATTATCTCGAAATGCCTGCATCCTTCCCGCATGGGGGCTTTCTGAAAAAATCTTACGCTGTAAATATCTCTCAGTACTGCTCAGTTCACTGTCGATATAGTCAAATTTTAAATTTTCGTCAAACACTTTCTCCTCAAGTGATTCATGATCCACCGCAACTACCGAATCGTTGTAATTTCTTCCATTTTTAGGCTCGGGTGTTTCTGCTTCAGGACGCCCTAACACACCGCCAGCATTTTGCAGTCGGTATGCTAACAAATGGAGTTGGTTTCCGCGTCTCCAGTTCACGCCATTGTCGCTGGATATCTCAATTTCTCCCCCTTCTATTCTACCATTCAGTTCTGTCCGTCCAATTCTGAATGTGCGCACTGGCATTCTTGAACTCATATAATAATCGCCGGTATTGCAATTGAGCGCTTCAAGTTGTATCAGCTGAGCACTTTCCTCCATTGTCTTGCTGATATTTAGATCTGAGGAGATATTATTTGCCATCTCATAAGAATTTTTAATACTTATACCGCTGGCCAGCAATGCCTGGTAAACAGCAAGTGGCTCACCAGTATCCACCGCTATCTTAATGCTTCTCCCTACCGTTGCAAGATCGACAACCTTATTTCCCAGCATCAGACCATATTTAATAGCGTTACCGCCAATACTGCTGAACTTTCCTATTTTAGCTGCAATTCTTCCTCCCGGAATACAATTTAAAACCACCCCAGCAATTGCTAATACGTCAGGATCCTTACCTTCTGTCAAATCAGCAGCAATAGCGGCTATTGATTGCGCAGTATTGAGCACAACACCTTGCGGCGTAAATGCAGTCACTGCGCCGACAGTGGCGTCAATCCAGCTCCCTATATACTCAGCCTCATGTACATGCTGCTCTGTTTCCTGTATCGTTTCCCCTTTAATAGAACTGGAGATTAACTGCATATTCCCGCTTAGAATGCAGAATGGTTTTGCGAATGAATTTAAATACTCTGCGGGAGTCATGTTATCCCAAGTGAGTTCAACATGATATATTACAGGGGTTGCACTGACCTCTGACACAGGAGTGTGGGCTCCTGCAATCGCTCTGGACATTAACAATTTATTTTTTATAGCCTTTCCTGTGGAACTATAATCTTCCTCAATTATATTAGCGAGCCTTTCAGAAAGAGCAGTAATACTCATCGCCCTTGGTGAAAAAGAATTGAACTCATCTTCAAAACTTACCTTCCCATCTCTTAATAATTGAAGTTTCGTCACGCCAGAGGGTATTCCTCCTTGTGGGCTAAATCTCCTTTTCCAAGCTATATCTGGCATGGAAAATATTATATATCCACAGATATCTTCTCCTTTACTGATATAATGATACGGTTTTTCTAAATCCAAACTGACAAGAATTCCAGATTTTGACCCAGGATTATCAGGGAGAAGAAATGTGTTATTAAGCTTGTATCCATCAATATCAACAGGAACGACCATATTCATACCGATCCTAGCTTTATAGGCATTATTTCTAATATTTCGCGAAAGAGATGTATCTGCTTCTATTTTAAGCAAAATAAATTTAATGCCATATAAATAGGTTTGTTTTTTATTATTGTCTGTTAAATCTTGATAACGTTCTCCATGCTCAGGATTAAAAAACTCTGACTGCAGAATTGCATTGGCTGGAGCCATATTAGGTTCTTCATGAGGCTGAGCGGCAACCTTATCCATCACAGCCCGTCGACATCTGACTAAGGGAGTCGAAACATCATTACCAGAGCACGGCCTGACATCTTCTTGTTGATGTAACGAAGATGGGGGACTCACTGGCACGGCTTCTTCCTTATTTTCGGCGACTATTTCATTCCGCTGCGCTTGCGGGTACATCTTCTCCTTGCTTTCATCAAAATATTCGCTAACGAACGCGTTATCGGGAATAATTTTTTTTTCACTTTTCCCTCGTTGCCAAGTGCTTCGTGCCCCTTTAAAAGCAACCATAGTGGTGCTGTCGGCAACTGAATCAAAAATCATCCTTCCCACTGAGTCCATTTTTATTTTTTCGCTGTGTTTCCCTTCTGTCACACGTTGATAAACCGCGCTGAACGTTTTTTCTCTATTCCCGACATGTAAATTATATAAGGCCGCGCCTGTGCTGACCCCAACACCTGTCGCAAGTTTGATCACACCAGGTACCGGCGCTATCAGTAAATTAAAGCCAAGCTGCTTTAATTTTTTTTTTAGCAAACCATCAATCGCCTTATAGGGCTTATCGTGGCCGGGCATGGTATAATTATTAATCTTATTAACATCGTACGGTATCTTTATCAAAGCCTTCAGTGTTTTATAGGGTAGCTGGAAGAGGCTAGACACGTTGAACGACACCGTATCCAGCGCCTGCTCAAAGGACAGCTCAATAATGATACGGGTTATCCCGCGTACAGTTCTCCTTTGCCCCCACTTCACTATATACTCAACAAGGCCCTTCTCTAATGCAGTATATTGTTCTGGGCTCATCGGTAACTTCAACTCATCATTGCGGGCATTTTCAAGCTCACTGGTCAGCCGGGTGGCGAAGAGATATCCCTCAGGATCTCCGCTTGAAAGGGTTCCGACTAATAGCCCCTCTTTTTTCAGGGAGGAAAAAACCAGCTCTGTATCAGGCAGCGGATCATTACCAGTGCACTGTTCATTAACGAGGCTCGCCCAATGTTTCGCAAGGCGTGAACTCCGTGAATGTTCATTCAATGGCCTTTCGGTAAGCCGTGCAGACTCAGCCGACAGACTTTCTTTAACCTTTATCGCCAGCTGTTGTGCGTAACCGGCCTGTTTTTTGGCTTCAGCAAAGTCGCGGGTAGGGTATTCCGCTACCTGACAGGCTTTTTCAAGAGCAGTAATGCTCGCAGTGAGGCTCCTTGCCATATCTAACAGTAATTCATCCATAGCTTCCAGGAAGAGGGTAACGGCAGGCAGGTGTTCAACCATCATTTTCAGGACAACATCCCGCTGCCTCCGAAGCATATTCTGAATACTCTCCTCCGCTATGCCCAAGCGCTTCACTAGGTTGCGGGCATTGGCTATGTCACCATCCAGCAAACGCTCCAGCGTCTCTACTTTTGCAATTAGCTGGTTTTCGGGTTTTCCCTGCGCAATGCTGTAGCTCACCCATTCCCTAACCTGCGTATCCATGTCATTCTCACCCGCATGACTAACCGATGTATTTCGGCTCACCTGCAAGCTTTCCCTATAATCCACCGGTACAAACATCCCTGCAATTTTTTGCAGTTCATTCACTTTTGATAACAACGCACCACTGGTATGTTGAAGTTTGATTGCTGGCTGCTGCCACTGCCATAAAATACTTCTGATGATGGAATCGGTAATAACATGTTCAGGTTTTTTTGATGGTTCTTTAGTCATATGGCCACGCCGTATGCCCCCCCCCCACCTGTACACCATATTTTTGGCCAGTGCAGAGACAATCTCTCCTTGCTTCTGTTTTTTCTTGAGATCCGACCTGATCCTCTGCGTGAGTGAGTCTGCTCGTGACAACGGTGCGACCATCTTATCTGTATTCATGAACGACATGGCTGGGGAAGAAGCGTTCTGGCACGTGTTAATCGATGCTTTTGCCAAATCTCTGGAAAGACTTTGGAGATATGCAGCAACATGACTAAAAAAGGTCTGTGAATCGCCCTTTAGCTCACGGGCTTTTTGATTGGCTTTTTTCGCTTCATACCGCAAGGTCTCGATCATCGCATCGACGGTGGTCGACAAACTGCCCTCCCATTCCTCTGCCCTGGCTTGCATAAGGGAAGCCCAGGCAGTATGACCTGAAGGCTCCGCCGTCATCCTCACCAGAGCCTGTATCACCGCACTTTTATCACTGGAGGAGAACGCGTCGGTAAGCTCAGTAACAAGCATGTCGTGCCGTTTGTCTGGGAGGTTGTGGTCATCAATAGCGCGCAGAGTATGGACAACACATATCAGCGTCTGCAGGTTTGACTCCAGCCGTTCGACCAGCGACTGAGCCGTACGCCGGCTTCCCAATTCAGTCTCTGCTGCTTCCCCACCATTTTTGCCCGGCAGCTCACGCTCAACCCAGTGCTTTATGACATCCGCTGAAAGGTGGTCGGAAAGACGTGTTATCTGTTCTACCTGTTCCAGAAGCCATAGAGAACCCAGCGGCCTCCTGACGCTTGCCTCGGAGCAAAGTTGTGATTTGGCAGCAACCAGGACGCCACGAAGCTGCGTCAGCAATTCTGCGTCAACTTCGGGTACCTTGCTGTTATACCCTTTTCGCCTGAATTCCTGAGCTTCTTGCAGGTGCACTTCGCGAATCACAGCGAATAAACGGTCATTGTTACTTCCGGCCGTTAGCCCCCCTCTCTCATTAGGTGGTAAAACGCTTGCACCTTCCTGTCTGGCCAATTGATACATACTGACCTGTGTCATCTCTTTCGGTTTCTCTTCAGTGTATTTTTTGCACTGTTGCAAATATTAAGATGGGTAAGCCTTTAGTCCTGTAACTACCGGCTTACATGTCAAAGACTCTGCTCACCAGACGCATCTCACCTTGGGGATGAAGAGAGATAAAAATCAATGGTGCAGCCCCTGCTGTCGACGGTGCGGTACAGATAAGCCTACTTTCTGTTGACCTTCACGTAGGTTTTATCGAGGTGTCATAAGCCGAAGCCAGAAGTCTGACGCCAGTACCAGCGCAGTCACTTTTCGCCGAGCAGCGATGAGCCGGATGTCCTGAAAGTCGATATTGACGGCACGCGAGAAGACGTCGTGCAGCGCTGCGTTGATGCACTGCGCGCGGCAGGCTAACACAGCAGCTTAGAGGCTTTCGCCGTCCAGCACGGTAAAGCCGACATCGACCCTATCCTGCGCGACTGGCTCGCCCCGCAGACGAGCCAGCAGCTGTTCGGTGCCGACGCGTCCCATATGTTCACGCGGCGTCAGTACGCTAGCCAGCTTCGGCACCATCGCCTGACCAATGTCGTGCCCGTGGAAACCGGCTACGCCAATGTCATCCGGCACGCGCAGCCCCTGCCGCTGACATTCGAACATCGCACCGACGGCTAAGTCGTCATTGGTGCAAAATACGCTATCAACCTGCGGGTATTCTGCCTGCGTCTGCCGCAGCAGTTCGCCACCGAGCGAATAGGAAGACGCCTGCTCGCTCATCACGCAATAGCTCTTAAGCCCGCTTTCCCACATCGCTTGCTCGTAACCCTGACTGCGCATAATCGTCCGCTCATCCTGACGCGCGCCGAGATAGACGATATGGCGATGCCCCAACGCGACCATACGCAGCGTCATCTGCCGGGCAGCTTCAACGTTATCAAATCCGACAGCCATATCCAGACAGGGCGAGACGGAATCCATCAGCTCGACGACCGGAATGCCGGCAACGTCCAGCATCTGGCGCGTTCGCGGCGTGTGGGTTCGTTCGGCCAGAATAAGCCCATCGATGTGATACGACAGCAGTGACGTCAGACGCTGTTCTTCTCTGTCAGGATGGTAGCCATAGTGCGCCAGCATGGTCTGGTAGCCGTGCGCTTCCGCCGTGCGTTCAATCCCGCGCAAGACTTCGGCGAAAACCTGATTGGTTAATGACGGCAGCAGCACGCCAATCGCCCGGCTGGTGGAGCTGGCGAGCATATTCGGCGCGAGATTGGGGATATAGCCCAGCTCATCCAATGCAATAGCGATCTTTTCCTGCAACGCGGCAGACACCTGAGCGGGATTACGCAAATAACGGCTGACCGTCATTTTGGTAATTCCAACGCGGTCAGCAACGTCCTGGAGAACGGGTCTTTTTTTCTTCATCGTCGACTAAAATGCCTGAAAAACAGTAGTCTAAGTCTACCAAAAAAAGCATAAAGAAAGTAAAGGCAAAGGGGTAGAATCTGAATGATGGCGTCAGGCTGTAACAAATAAAAAACCCGCGTCCTTTCCTACGCGGGCTTCTTCACTTTTCTCACTCGCCGTTATACTGGCGGCAGATCAAACAGCAGGATTTCGCTGTCCTCACTGGCGTGTACGGAGATCGCCGTTTCGTCCCAGACCGCGAATGCATCGCTGGCTTCTGCTTTCTGACCGTTAATCTCTACCGTACCGCGCACCACCTGAACCCAGACGCGGCGGTCAGCCTGAATCTGGTACACCGATTGCTCCTGCGCTTTCAGCGCCCAGCGCCACAGCGTCATGTCCTGAAAGACTTTCAGCGAGCCTTCACGCGCATCCGGGGATAGCACCAGCTGACGCCCTTGCTGCACATCAAAGCGCTTCTGCTCGTAGCGCGGCGTCAGCCCGGTTTTTTCCGGCAGAATCCAGATTTGATACAGGTGCAGCTGTTCGTCTTTGCTGGCATTGTATTCAGAGTGACGAATGCCCGTGCCCGCACTCATAATCTGGAATTCGCCCGCTGGAACCTGCTCTTTATTTCCCATGCTGTCCTGATGTTCAACCGCACCAGACAATACATAGGTCAGAATTTCCATATCTTTATGCGGGTGTGTGCCAAAGCCCTGACCGCCTTCGATATAGTCTTCATTAATGACGCGCAGTGCCGAAAATCCCATGAAATCAGGATCGTAATAATCGGCGAATGAGAACGTGTGCCAGCTGTCGAGCCAGCCGTGATTCGCATGTCCGCGATCTCGCGCTTGACGTAAATAGATCATGTTATTTCCTCCCGCGTTTTTGATAAGGAAAGTGTAACGGGCGGCGATAAATAAGATAGCGCAAAAAACTCACCGCTCTGTTCGAAAAATCAGAACAGGATGGCGTATGCAGGTTGCTCAACTGGTAATTTTGAATTTTTTCTTTGCCACGGGATACCAGAGTATCGTCAGGAATGCAGTGTGCTTGGTTCAACGTGCTGACCAAAAGTTCGATTTATTCAACAAAGCCACAGAATCTAAAAAATATTAAATTTAAATACAGAGAGATATTAATTAAAAATGAGATAGTACCTGAGGGTAGGTAGAGGGATTTAAAAATATAAATATGGCCCTCAGCCATTAATTTATATTTTACTTATAAACAATCGCTGTTGCCACTAGTGTTTGACCTTGCTCACGAACGGACACAACTTCGTAATAACTCCCACCCTTGGCATCCGCTTTCTCAGAAAAAACATTATTGCGGACATCACTTGGCGATTTTATATCCTCACCGACTCGTGAGCCAACTGAAATAGTCTCAATTTTCACAAGATTTAGTTTTGCTACTTCTTCATGTGTCACTAACTCTGCAGCAAAAGACATAGATTAAACAAACGTCAAGCCAACTAAAGCCAAAGATCTCAACATAATTATTCCTTACTTTAAAACAGTATAAATACACTTTGAATTAAAAAAATCCGGCTCTGGCGCCGGCAATCAATAATACCAAACGAGAAAGTAACTTTTCCTTCATAACACTACGTTACGGAATAAAATTTATAATAGCTAACGCATGAGATCAATAATCACAAATAGAAGGCTACATCTCAAATTTAGGATGAACCATAATGTGCGTTTTTCATATTAGTTGGCAGGTGAGTCAGAAGGTATTCTAGAAATGCACGTACAGCAGGATTCATATGCTTTCTGCTGGGATATACTGCATGAATGATATGGTCAAATATAGTCCATTCCTTTAGAATCTGTACGAGATTACCTTCACGAACAGAAGGAAATGCTATCGATTCGGGGATTAGACCTACACCAATGCCATGAAGGACGGCTTCAAGCTGAACTCTTGGATTTAAGCAATAAAGTACGGGCCGATGTTTAATAATGACAGCCGTACCTTCTGTATTAACGAGTTTCCATTTTTGCTCACCTTCGTAACGATCCAGTACAGAACTGATAGTGGGCATCATTCCTAAATCATCAGGTGACTCAGGAAGAGTATAATGATTTAAAAAACTAGGACTGGCGACAAGAATAAGCCTCGATGTTGCCAATGTTCTGGCAATTAATCCAGGTTCGTCATCCAGGCTAGCCTTAGCCCTTAGCGCAAAATCGAACATTTCTTCGATAATCTGTACATGCCGGTCTGTTGCATCAATGACAACATTGACTTTCGGATACCTAGCCATAAAACCAGGTAATATAGGAGCAAGGTTATACTGTGCCAGAACAGTAGGACAACTTACCTTGATGGTTCCACTTGGCTCGGCAATGAGTTCGCTTACAGATTCATAGGCTAACTGGCCATCCTTAACCATCTGCGCGGCATGCTCGAACAGAACCTTACCTGCACTGGTTAGACTGAAACTACGGCTGTTTCTCTGAATTAGCCTGACATTTGTCCTTTCTTCAAGTTTAGCAATGCGCCGGCTTAGTAAGGATTTTGTCACCCCAGAAACTCTTTCTGCAGCAGTGAAGCCACCATGTTCAGCTATCAAGTAAAAAAAATAAAGGTCGTTAAAATCCATATGCTGTCCTAAAAATAATACCCTGCATCTCAATTTACACTATTTAGAATAATAAGCTGGGATATATAATTATTCTACAATTACCCATGGCTTATTTTATGATAAAAGATATCGTATCCATAACTCATATTGAAAACCAACGCCACAGCGCTCATTATGAGACTGCCTTAATAGACCTGAAGAACGATGCATGCGACCTTAATCCATTGATAAAATTCGAAGAATTTATCATTTCCGGTCCAGTTTTTCAGCCCTCACCACATGCTGGCGTTCTCCGCCTTACTTTACTGTTGCCAGATTCAACGGGTTCACTGTCTATCTGTGTCGGTGAGGACACCCAGTTGTTAACACCAGGAGAATTATTTTGCATGAATTCAGGATCTGGCGTTGTTTATGAGGAGAGAGTAAGTTCTGTAAATTGCTATGTCCATGGAATTTCTATCTTGCTTAACACACATTCAACATTAAAAAAATGTCTTACAGGACTGAAAAGTTTCAATACCATCCTAAAAGAAACAATGAGACATTATGTATTGATGGTCAAAAAAATGGCCTCGGTGAATTCAGACTAGACATTTTCACATTAACAGAAATAAAAAAATTCGGCATCGAGAGTAACGAACGAATTTTCATTTACGTTCTGTCAGGGGAAATAGTCACTGAGTTTTATGGAAAGAAGAATCGACTGAGTGAAAAATATTTCATCGCGTTATCTCACTCCAGTAAGAGTGATTTTAAAATTGACACAAAAAAACGGGCACAAGTGCTTATTCTCAGAGCAAAAGAAGTAAATGAAAAATCTATCCTCTTAGGTTATTTAGCCATGAATTCCCAGGAACAAATAAATTCCACTCTTGAGAAATACAGGAATGGAAATATGTGATTAAGATATATAAAATTTTTATTTATTTTGTTTTATAAAAAATAGGGAGACATAGGTATAACAAAAACCATTATATTATTGTAATGACAGAGATATCATAATAACAAGCAACACAACGGCAGGAAGGCATGTTTTTGCATACTCTTTATTATATGCGATAATAAGAACCGCGAAAATAATAATTAATGCAGCAAAAATCAGGTTTTGATAACCCCAAACATTCATAATTAATAAAATTGCGATGGCCAGTTCACAAAGCCCTACTCCTATCCTAATCCATGAACTTAATCCCCATCGGGAAAATTCATCTCTGACAGACTGAATTCCAATCGTATTCAAGATACCTCCGACTAAAAACACAAGAATAACGATCCATTTCGACACAATCTCAGGGTTATAAATAATCATTTTTTCCTACTTCATAATATTCTGCTTAATCATGATAAGCATTCCCGCGATGCCCGTGTAGTCCCTCCGGTTTTTAGTACCACCGCCAATGAGGATCTCCGGCCAGTTTTTGCCGCGCATAGATAACAGGTGGCATATCACCCAGTGAGCTATGCGGGCGTTCTTCGTTATATTCTGTGCGCCAGTCCTCTGTGAGTTCACGCACTTCAGACAAGGTTCTGAACAGATACATATCGAGTATTTCTGTTCGTAGCGTTTTGTTAAATCGCTCGATAAATCCGTTCTGCATCGGCTTTCCGGGCTGAATAAAATCGAGTTTCACACCGTGGCGTTCTGCCCATTCGGCTAAGACTGCGGCGGTGAGCTCTGGCCCATTATCACTTCGTATAAAAGCCGGGTAGCCTCGTTCTGCGCTTAATCGTTCCAGAATTCGCACAACACGATGAGCCGGTATATTCAAATCAACATCGATGGCCAGCGCTTCCCGATTAAAGTCATCAACGACGTTAAATAACCTGAATCGCCGCCCGTCGCTCAAGGCATCACTCATAAAATCAACTGACCAACAGTGGTTCATTTTATGCGGTATAACTAACGGCTGTGGATGCCTGTTAGGTAAACGTTTTTTCCCTTTGCGCCGAAAGTTGAGTTTCAACAATCGATAGATCCGGTAAACCCGCTTTGCATTCCACAGTAACCCTGCCTGTCGTAACTTATTGAACATAAGTCCAAAACCATAGGCCGGATACTGATGCGCCAGTTTTTGTAGCGCCTCGACTACAGGCAGATCCCGCGCCGTATTCGGGCAATAATGCAACAGACTTCGACTGATACCGATAATCCGGCACCCGCGTCGTTCGCTGGCCTGATGTTCCGTCATAACATAATGCACCAGTTCACGCTTCTCAGGCACCGTTAAAGTTTTTTTGAAACAACATCCTTAAGAATTTCATGATCTAAGCTCAGGGATGCGTACATTTGCTTTAACCGGCGATTTTCCTCTTCCAACTCTTTCATCCGTTTGATATCAGAGGACTCCATGCCGCCGTATTTAGATTTCCAGTTGTAATAGCTGGCTTCCGACACACCGTTTTCACGGCACACATCCTTCACATGCCGACCACCTTCAACTTCTTTCAAAACCCGCAGGATCTGAGTCTCAGTGAAACGCGCTTTCTTCATGATGAGCCTCCATTGGTTGTATTTTAACCAGAGAACTCCATTAAGCGGTAAGACTAAATTTAGGGGGGACTACACCCGTAACCGTAATGATTGTAAAATAATCCATACCGGCAAGTATTGTTGCCTGCTGTTTTACTGCTTGGGCTATCCATGAAAATGCAATTGATTGTGATTTACTGAGCGAAAGGTGATGTTGATATAAATTCGTAATACGAAACAGGACATCCTGATAGAGTGGATTATCCTTCTTTATATCGGTGTTGAGAACAGCATAATGAATTGTCGTTCTCCACTGCATCATCAGGGTGGCAAAGGTTATACCCAAAGCCATAAAGAACTGAGCTATCATATTTTTAACTTGCTGTGCATGTGAGAAAACCGTTTCATCATGTTGCACTTCTCTGAAAGTATGCATAGCCGTTGTCGCCATAACTAGCATGATGAAAATGCCATTGCACAGTAGTGCCGGCAAGATATCCGTAATAAGGTTTGCTGTCGGTGTTAATCCCCTCATCATCCATCCATAGACAGCTAACGCCAGAAATCCGATGACAAAGAATTTTTTAGATGAAGGCCTCTTTGGCATTAGCCAACTCATAACAAACCAGGCAATCAATGCTGAAGACAATCCTATTGCATGCCATTTTCCAATCGTTATCCAGGAGAAACCGAGCCCAGCCTGTAATATCTGTGGAATGATATAATTGTTAGCACCCAACACTAGGTAGCAGAGTGCAAAAACACCAACTCCAGCGATATATTTTTTATTACTAAAAAGTAACCTGACCATTAAAAGCGGTTTTCCATTATATTTAGATATGCTTCTAAAAAAATAAAAAAGTGTTGTAAATCCTGTACAAAGAATTGTTATTAATATAATTGAATCACTAAAGAAATTATAATTAGACCGTTGAAAAACCCACAAAATGCTGAACGTCCCACCAGCTAACCACATCAAAAGGAATGGATGGGTATCGCTTTTCATCTTGTCTGGTGGAGACGAATCAGGTAAACAGAATGACGATGTAATAAATGTTAAAATTGCGACTGCAATCAGTATGTAAAATATGGCATCCCATGTATCCTCGCTTACTGACAGTGATGCAAGCCAGGGTGACAAAGCAGTACCAACAGCTAAGCCAGTTGCAAAGTATTTAATACCGCTAAAACGTAATGGGCTGGGAGGTAATAAATTCACAAGCACTCTGGCCCCCGTCATAAAAGAGGCTCCACCTATTGCCATTATAACTCGTCCCGTCATGAAAGCATGGTATGTACTACTCTCAGCACAGAATAGGGCACCAGTGATAAAAACAATCAGTGAAGACCATATATAGAGGCGCCATCCGGTTCTTTCAACGATCCATCGTTGTTTTGAGATCATCATAATCGCCACACAGGCATAGGTGGCCGTAATAAAGCTGTACTCTTCCGGTGATGTACCGGTTTCGCCCATGATTGGCGAAGCCGCAAATGCGATCATTCCAGCCTGGAGAAACTCCAAGGTTGTCAGCAAAAATATAGTAACCAACAGCACTTTTTGCCTTACTGGATGGGTGACAAACCAACTTTCATTATTCATTTTCTTTCACAATTTTTTTAATTAACCCATCAATTTCCACATCTTCATTGTTATATACATCAGTCTTCCATTTCTGAGTCGTTACGTTATAAGGTCGAATTTCCCCAGTCCCGATACTGCTGGTGTCTACTTTTACTTTCATTGATAGACCAGGGCGCAGAGGATATTGGCTTAACAGGTTTTTATCTAACTCAATTCTGACAGGAATGCGTTGCACAACTTTAATCCAGTTACCTGTAGCATTCTGGGCAGGCAGCAATGAAAAAGCACTGCCAGTGCCTGGCTCGATCCCCAGAACTTTTCCTTTATATTGAACGCCCCTTCCGTAGACATCAGACGTAAGCGTGACATTCTGACCTACTTTGATATTTCCGAGTTGTGTTTCTTTGAAGTTGGCCGTAACCCAGATTGAATCCAGTGGGATAATTGACATCAAGGTACTTCCAGATGAAATATGCTGTCCAACCTGAATACTACGCTGAGCAATAACGCCACTGACGGGTACAATGACATTCGTTCTATGCCAGTCGAACCAAGCTTGTCGAAAAACAGCTTCGGCGGCCAGCACATCAGGGTGAGAATCTGGTGTGGTATTGGATGTGTATACCAGTGCTGCATTATATTGGCTTTCTGCAACTTTAACTGCTGCTTTTGCCACATTAACAGCGTCGCTAGCATGGTTCATGTCTTCGACAGAAATAGCCATACTTTTACTTAGACCTGAACGACGGCGATAATCCGCAGTAGCCTTGTTATAGTCAGCTTTTTTCACTTCGATAGCTGCGGCAAGTTGCTGCAAATTGGCAAACTGATTTCGGACAGCTCGTACTGTGCTGGCGAGCTGGGCTTTGGCTTTATCAAGTTGAACTTTGGTGTCAATTGGGTTTATTGCAACGACTACATCACCCTGCTTAACATAATCCGTATTGTCAGCTTTGATATCGGTGATAGTGCCTCCCACCTGGCTAGTAACCTGGACAAGATTACCCTCCACGTAGGCATCCTCTGTTGTTGCTGTATGACTACCCACATAGGTCCATAAAAAAAATGTGACCATGCAAATAGCGAGGGCCGCAGGTAAAATGAATAAAGCCGTTTTTTTTCCTGACTTTTTATTGTCGCTTCTTTCGTCTTGCATTTAATTAATCCTGATAATAACTTCGCAGGGTATTATTCTTCGTGAAATTTATTATCAAGATCCATATATAAGACAAAACGTCTCAAATATGAAACAATGGTAAATAATTAAATTTAACAGCAGATTCACACTGATGAATAATATAATAAAAATACTTAACATCCACACGACAGGGAATAATCAAGAGCCCAATGAAGCGCTAACACTTTATGTTTTCAACAACATGAAACTTATCATAATAAAATAAATTATTTATCTAATATATTTATTATTAATAACTCAACAAAAATTAGTTTTATTTTTCACAGTCGCGCTACAACACAGCCAGTTTTTTATTAATTAATATTCTAACTTAAACTAAAATAATATTATTCTCTCTGCGAAAAATATTCAGATAAAAAACACAGGGAAAATAAAACCCATCGGCGTAGATTGGAAGTTGCGGGGATCTTGAGGGACTTGAAAGGGTTTATCTCGCCTTAAATCTGGTGTGAGATTTAGCTACCTATACGCTCTTACTACCGTTTTCTACCTTTTCACGCTAATTTCCGACAGGCAAAAAAAAGCCAGCACCCGAGCTAATGCTGATCAGTTAAGGATCAGTTGAACGATCCAATAGCTGTGTAAGAATCCGGAAGTGTTCTTCATTTCCGGATTTTTTATGCGTATCTCTCAGGCCATCGACCTCGTTTCACGTTACGATTCGACCCGTAATCCTTTGACTTCTCTTGGCGACTTTCTTGACCCAGAACTTATTGCCCGTTGCCTTGCTGAGTCCGGCGTGGTCACCCTGCGTAAACGCCGTCTTCCTCTCGAAATGATGGTCTGGTGCGTTGTCGGCATGGCGCTTGAACGTAAGGAGCCGCTTCATCAGATTGTCAATCGGCTGGATATTATGCTGCCCGGTAACCGTCCCTTTGTTGCTCCCAGCGCGGTTATCCATACTCGACAGCGGCTCGGAAGTGACGCCGTTCGACGGGTGTTCACGCACACCGCTCACTTGTGGCACAACGCTGTGGCGCATCCCCACTGGTGTGGATTGACGTTACTGGCGATGGATGGCGTCGTCTGGCGCACACAGGAAACACCTGAAAATGATACCGCCTTCCCGCGCCAGACTTACTGCGGCCAACCTACCCCTACCCGCAGGTCAAAATGGTCTGTCAGATGGAGCTGACCAGCCATCTGATAACCGCAGCAGCCTTCGGTACGATGAAAGACAGCGAATATACCCTTACTGGCTGAGCAACTGATAGACCAGACCGCAGATAATACGCTGACGCTGCTCGATAAAGGGTATTACTCATTAGGGTTGCTGAATGCGAAGCGTGCGGGAGAACACCGACACTGGATGATACCGCTTAAGAAAGGTACCCGTTACGAGGAGGCCCGGAAACTGGGAAAAGGCGATCATCTGGTACAGTTGAAAACTACGCCACAATCCCGCAAAAAATGGCCGGGACTGAGTACAGAAGTGACAGCCCGATTACTGACCTATAGCCGTAAAGGAAAAATCTATCAGTTACTGACTTCGATGACTGATGGCATGCGTTATCCGGGAGGTGAAATGGTTGAGCTTTACAGTCACCGTTGGGAAATCGAGTTGGGTTACCGTGAAATCAAACAGACAATGCAACTGAGCAGACTGACACTGAGAAGCAAAAAACCGGAACTTGTGGAGCAGGAGTTATGGGGTGTGCTGCTGGCGTATAATCTCGTGAGATATCAGATGATTAAAATGGCCAGTCAACTGAAAGGTTACTGGCCAAATCAGCTGAGCTTCTCAGAATCCTGCGGGCTGGTCATGAGGATGTTGATGACGCTTCAGGGTGCATCGCCGGGTCGTATCCCTGAACTACTGCGAGATCTGGAGAGTATGGGACAGATGGTGAAGCTGCCGATAAGAAGAGAAAGAACCTTCCCGAGAGTGGTGAAAGAAAGGCCTTATAAATATCGAAAAGCGAAGAAAAACAGCCAGTCAGTTGCTTAACTGACTGGCATTACAGCACCCGAGCTGGCTAAATAATACTGGAAGCAATGTGAGCAATGTCGTGCCTTCACAGGGAAGCCGGATCGTCATGAACACCATCAATAACTAACACAGGCGCATGACATCGTTCCCCAGAACGCATAGCAATAATAATCATTATCATTCGCACTTGTAAAGTGCTTTTTGCGATAAATTCTTATTCTCAATACGGACTAAGAAGTGGATCGCATGCTCTCAGAGCTTTGCTTACCCGTCTCATCCAATGAGTTCATCAGCTAAGAAGATTGAGCCTGGTGAATAGAACTAGGCAATGACACCTGTCGGTACGCCAACGTCGACGAGAACAACGCCAGCAGGCAACAACAAAATGAGAAGATAAACATAGCCGGATAGCCAAAAACAGAAACGATGATGCCTCCGACAAATCCAGAAAATAAAATGCCAATATCAAAACAAGATTCATAGGTACTAAGGGCAAGACCGAGATGTTCTTCCGGCATACTTTTTAAAGCAGGAAGAGCAAGTAACGGATATACCATAGATAAACCGAATCCTGTGAGGAAAGAACCCAACATTGCCTCGTACGGATGGGATGATAAACCGATCAATAACAAGCCTGCAGCCTCAATTGTCAGTGAGAACAGTGTCATTTTTAACCCTGAACTGTCAGCCTTCCAACCAAGAGTCAGCCTCGACACGACATAGCCCACACCAAACAAAGCAAGCGCAAAAGCCGAATTTTCTCCCCAACCATTTTGTATAAAATAAAGGACTAAAAAGGTGGTAATAGAAGCATAACCAATATTAGCTAATGAAAAACCGACTCCGGCTTTCCATATTCTTTTAACAGAAAATAACAGTGTCGCTTGTGTCTTATTGGGATGAACAGCTACAGGCCTGACGATCAAAACGACGATAAACCCCAGCGCAGGTAACAGCGTCATTATAATTGCGGACAGAGTAATACCTGAGTGATAATAAGACCATATACCGAAATAATTACCAATAGCTAATCCAAGGAACATTGCGATGCCAACCCAAGACATAATTTTACCCGCATGCGCCCTTCCAACCAAACCAATTGGCCAAGTTCCACTACAGGTAAAAATAAGACTTTCACCTATCCCCATAAGTATACGAGAAATAATTATTACAGTAAAAACCATCTTTCCTGGTTCTAGAAACGCAAATGATAAATAGCATAATAAACCAGAAAAAACCGTTAATAATAACCCTACCACCATCCCTTTCCTCGGGCCATGGTTATCAGAATATCGACCAGCGAGTGCGCGTGATAACAACGTGGACACAGATTCGACCGCAACTACAAGGCCAACATAAAATGCAGAATACTCAAGTACTTTGTTAACATACAAAGGAAGGATTGCCAGCGACAACCCCAGACTGACAATAGCTAAAAATAGTATACTTGCAACACAGATCGCAGCAATAATATTATTTTTTATCTTGTACATCAGCATATCCTTCATAGATGACTTTATCATTCACGATTTTTATTTTCCCAGACAAAAAAGCACGGATGGCGTTATATATCATTTTCTTTTCAGCTTCTATAATATCCTCTCGAAGCTGAGATTCGGTCATCCCGTTGGTTATCCTAACAGGCTCTTGATCAACTATTGGGCCAGCGTCAACGTCATCATTAATAAAATGCAGCGTCGCCCCAGTTACTCTCAGTCCTGCTTGCAATGCTTTAAGTTGTGCCTTATCGCCGGGGAAAGCAGGAAGAAGTGATGGGTGGGTGTTCATTGTTTTATAGCCAAACTGACCGACAAATTCGGGAGAGAAAATCCTGCGAAAACCACCCAAAATAATTAAATCAACATCTGCTTCTATTAGTTTTTCCGCAATTTTCTCTTCGAAGTCATATCGATGTTTATAATCATGGTGAGTTATTTTTGTAACCACAACGCTATCAAAGATAGGGTTGCCTTCTGGGGAAAAATCTCGGTTATTTGTTAAAACCAAGCCCAGCTTTGCCTGAGAAGGCGCATCGTTGATAGCACCTTGTACAGAGGTTAAAAGACTTCCTCGCCCTGAAAATAAAAAAGCGATGCTTTTCATATGATAATCTTCCTTCTAATGGCAGAAAATTTTGGGTTGTTACCTTCTAAAAGAGGATCTATGAATTGACAATTGTTCAGACGAGTTTCGCCATTTACGATTACTTTACAGGGGTTCTCATAGTGCAGCATTTTCAGTAACGAAATAGGTGTATTGATATAGTCACCATCGATACATGTCTTATCAAAGAAAATAAGGTCTGCTTTAAAACCACGAGTAATTCTACCCACATCCATTAGACCGAGAGACCTCGCCCCCCCCTCTGTCATCATATGAAGAATTTTTCCAGCATCTACTTTCGTGTCAAAATCAGCATCACCATGATGGTATAAGGCAAAAAGTGCGTCAAAAGTCAGATCATTTCCAGGATTCACCATTGCAGCATCTGTACCAAGCCCCAACTCCAGATGAGGAGAGAGTCGGCGTAATGGTAAAGTGCCTGCTCCAACAAAACTATTACTCACAGGGCAATGGATAATGTGACATTGTGCTGATAATAGAAGATCTAGCTCACTATCGGATAGGTGGCAGCAGTGAATAAGCGTGGTATGTTTATTAAGAATACCCAAGGACGCAAAACGCTCCACACCGCTCACACCAAACATGTTTCGGTGAGCATCAACCTGATGTGATCCCTCATGGATATGAAGAGTAAACTTTTTTTTATGGTGGCGAGCCAGCTCATGTAATTTTTTAAGTAAAATATCATCGGCAGAAAGTTCAGATGCTGTAGCCGGTAGAACAGTAATTAATTCAGATTGGTATTTTTCTTCAGCAAGAAGATATTTATTAACTATCATTTCAGAACTTTTATTTTCTGGACCTTTACCACTTCCCACCCACTGATTACTCTGACAAAAATTCATTACACATCGATTTTTCATCTGTTGTGCTGCACGTATATCGCTTTCAATTCGGCTTGTAAAAATACCAACTGTCGTTATACCTTTCTTCATAGCCATCATTAACGATTTAAGCGAAGCAACATACTGGCCTTCAGAGTCCTCCAGCGTATTATTCCGATGTACAGAATCAAGCACCACATCAATAGGCGACGAATCTAAGATACTTCCGTAAATCTCTTTGCTAGGATGAAGGTGGGCATTAACTAGCCCAGGAAAGACGATGAGTTGCTCCGATGGTATAATTATTCCCTCAGCATCATCCTGTTCCCTTTCACCTACGTGAGTGATCACTCCACCTATCATCGAAATATCTCCTTGAACTAGCCTCATTGAAGCTGAATCAAGGTAGCTTATATCTCTAAAGATGAATTTTTTATCCATTGATGAGCTCCATAATTGATTGTCTAATCGATTGAAATGAAGCAGAACCCGTGTAATGTAGTGTTCTCACCCCTAAATTTTTACAGGGGGAAATATCGTTATTAAGACTATCTCCGATCATAAGGACGTTTTCTGGCTGTAAATTAAAATCCAGAAGAATTTTTTTGAAAAAACGTTCATCTGGCTTACAATCAGGGTAATAGTTTCCAAAATAAAAATGGCTAAAGAATGGTAAAATATTAGTATATACAAGCTTTCTACGTTGAACAAATTCCATCCCATTGCTACATATCGCCAAAGGAAATGTAGAGCTTAACTGTTGAAGTAAAGGAAGCCATTCATTTTTCAGTGAGCAATTTTCTATATATGTGTTCCAGTATTCTTTTTCAATAAAACCGAAGTCAAAACCTTTAACACCAAACCAATCATATATATAGATAAATCTTTTTTCTAGTAATGTGGAAATATCAACTTCACCCAACTCAAACTGTGACCAAAGAGTATGACTCATTGTCTCATAGCTACGAATAAATTCACTAAAGTCATACCGATCATCAGCATAATTCAGCTTAATCATTAGGCTAGATATTCTCTGCATGGCCTGAAAGGCACCAGCTTGATGATCCACGAGCGTATCATCAATATCAAATAAAATTAATTTAATCACCCATCTTACCTTTCTCAAGAGCAAGTGAGCCAAATGCACATTTCAACGCTGTTTCAAATTCGTGAACTCGCGTATAAAGCCCGTTGGTGAGTACACCATTGGTGCCAATCCGATCCATATCTACTTTTGATATATGTGGATATAAATTAAGAACTACGTCTGATAATCGGGTATCTTTTGAAAATTTTTCTGCGACATCTTCAGGCAACATGACTTTTCCACTACAGCCATAGTGATACTTATTTTTTTCCGTATCTTTAATAACAGCCCACCCATAAACAAAACTGCCAAAAGGCGTTCTTCCCGTTAGCCCCTCTAAAGCAATAATGTAATCAACATGATGATTGATAGTACTCTCAATATTACCAATTCGTATATAGCATCCTTTTATAGCTTCGTCATCAGTTTCAGGCGTTTCACTTACACCAGAGGATGCTATATGATGATTAAGTGTGAAGTTCGAGAAAATACTACTGCATATATTCCGTGTAGATGATATTTTCGCTTCGTTATTTGATCCCAAAATGATGGTGACATTTTCATTCTGCATGAGTATGAACCCAATTAATAACGTTAGTCTTTTTATTACCAGTCAAAATATCTGACAGCGTTTCACTTGCTGACTCAATAGCAGGCATTCTCGTCATTGAGATATCATCAGAAACATTTTCTATAGCCTCATATGCCTTTGAAATATTCTTATCATATATTTGGGTAAACGTAGTTTTCATTATCGTATATCCCAAGCCAAGATTTTTAACTCCATTTTCAGTCAAATCCTTCCAAACCAACTCATGAATAAAAGAGAAAAAACCTATGTCATATGGAAGACCAGTAATTACATCTGTACTACGGGAGATCGTTTCACAAAACAATTTATTATTTTTTATATAAAACTGCATTCCAAGCGTACAGGGGAAATCCTTTGTGTCAGACTTATGGTAATTTTGATTTATATTTATAATTGCTCTTCTGGAGTCCCTATTTTTAAGGAGGACGCCTTTCACCCAATTATATTGATTACCATACGACTCAACCGCCTCATAAAAAACATAGTATCCATAATTAGAATTTACATTCCCATCGTCATCTACAAGCGTCATCCAAAATCTGGATGCTTTCGCAAGCCCTGCTTCAGCTTTAAGACTCCCACTAAAATAAGCCAAAAACTCACGAGAAAGATACTTTATTGCTCCATCGCGAAGATGATGAAGTCGGTTACGTGGATCTTTAAGTATATAATTTACCCCATAGGACTGTAATGCATTACCCGCTCTGGATGAAATTCGCTTTCCAGAAGCCTGAATGTGAGAAATTCCTTTTTTTACAAGCTCATCAACGGAATATCCACTGATGGTCACAAAATCCTGAATCTCTGAAGGGGGGGTTTCTGCAATATCAAAGCTCATGTTCTCTCCTTGTATCATAAAGCTTAATACCCGCCATACGTCAAGTTACATATATAGATTCTCTTACCCCCAGCGGCCTACTGACACAAGCTTTTGAGGAATACTGTAGCTACCGCTGCAATGCAACTCGAGTACTGTAGGGTGAAATAATGTTAAAAAACAAAAAACAGAGGAAGGTTTTAGAATCTATATTCAAAAATAAATTTTATCAAATGATTTTTAATAAATTTACTCCTTTAATAAAAATAAATCATTATATATAAACATGCACATTATTATATTATGAATAGTTGGATGTGTATAAATAAAGAAATAAAACTATTCCTCTATTCAACTCCAAGTAACTCGAGTTTCAGGGCAAAACGTTAGCGTTTTGAACAACGCAGCGCATTGGCCGGCTAAATAATTTTGCACATTGATGCTTCACTTCTCATCGTGCAAGGCCAGTACTGGCGGACTTGCCTTCAGCAAGTGTAGCGCTATTATGCAAAGCTATTTAGGGCAAGCGCTTCATAACACGGAAAGATAGGGCATCCCGAAGCTTACACAAAAGTAAGTTATTCGGGTGCTGACAAATCGGCTAAAGGCGGATTTGAATACGGCTTATAGCCCCTACCTGTGAGGGAAGTACATGCAACCAGGAAATATGATAGCTATATATTTACGAAGTTAATTATATGAACAAATTAATTAATCACGTCACTCATCATGGTAATTCGTTAATTTATAAAAATATGATTCTATACACTAAATAATTCGAGTTTCAGGAAGGCGGCAAGAGAAGGACAAATTCATCGGGAACGAATTTGACCAGCCAACGGCTGGCCTTCGATGAGAGACAGGATGTCTCTCATGTCATCCCGATGAGCTTACTCAGGTAAATGATTCGGGTGACAAATCTGCCAGGAGCAGATTTGAACGCTGCTTGCAGCGCCCCTTCAGAGTGAGGCCCGCGACGCTTCGTGTTTCCAATCGTTACATGCCCGGAAACACGTTTCTGCCAGATTTTTACTCTGGCTGCGCCAGTGACCTCGCCAACAGAGTGATTGGGTGCTCACACCGTTTGCTGGTCGACATCTCAATCTGCCATTTACAGGTTTCGCAGTCCGTCACCACGATATCGACGCCGCTCTCTTCAATCTGCTGGAACAGCGGTGCACCAATGCCTTGCGACGTGGCGTAATTCTCTTTCTTGAAGCCGTAGGTGCCCGCAATGCCACAGCACTGGGAATCCAACATTACCAGCTCAAGACCGGGGATGCGTTGCAGCAGCGCCAGGGTATACGCCGTCCAGCCCATACGTTCCAGGTGACAAGGCGTGTGATACGCCACCCGCAGCGGCAATTTACCCAGCGGCAGCGTGCGTCCTTCTTCTTCCAGCAGGCGGTAGAGCTGGCGCGTCACCAGTTCGACACCATCACGCACATGACCGTTATCCACGCCCAGCAGATGTGGATATTCGTCTCGCAGCGTGAACGTACAGCTGGATGACGTCGCCACCACCGGCAGGGATTTCTGATTGATCGCTTCATCCAGCGATTTGATATTGGCGTGTGCCTGCTTTCTGGCCTTGTCGTGAAAACCATTGGCGATCAGCGGAACGCCGCAGCACTTCTCTTTATTCAGCAACTGGACGCCAATGCCCATCGCGTTAAAAACCTGAACCAGATCTTTACCCAGCTGTGGATGGTTGTAGTTCACATAGCAGCCGTGGAAGTAGGCGATCTGCTCATCATAAGCCCGCTGCTTTGCTGCCTGCTGGCGATACCAGCGCCGGAAGGTGCCGAATGAATATTTCGGTAACTGGCGACGATGGTCGATTTTCAACGCTTTATCCAGCAGCTGGCGCACCGGCTTCAGGCTGGTCGCCGTATTGACCAGCGGTGCAAACGGCGTGGCTATCGACCCCATGAGATCGGTATGGCTCAGAATCGCATCGCGCAGCGTCGGCTTGTGAGTGCTGTGCGTCCCCTTTGCACGCTGAATAATGTCGCCAATTTTGACATCCGACGGGCACGCAACTTCACAACGTTTGCAGTTGGTGCAGTATTTCAGCGCATCATCATACAGCGCCGGATCTTTACGCCGCAGGCGTTCGCCGTCCGGCCCAGCCTGTTTCGGGCCGGGATAAAGCGGATTCACGCGCGAAACTGGGCAGTACGTGGTACAGACCGTACACTTGATGCAATCTTCAAAACTATTATCGCTAAGCAGGCTCATGGGTTGCCCTCCTTCAAAATCTGTTCGGCAACATGAAGTGCGCTAAGCAAGGAAACCCCGGCTCCACATCCCTGCACAATCGGGTCGAAGCCTTCCAGCACCGAGCCAATCGCGTACAGGTTGTTGACCGTTTCACCCCCAATGCGCGGATGCAGATGTTCATCGACCATCGCGCCAAATTGCATATAAGGCTGCGGCGCAAACACATCCTGCTGGCTCCAGCCCTCGCGCTGGTCAGCGAATCGAATGTCCAGCCCAAAGACCGGTTCGGTCACCCGATCAAACTGCGTCACCAGCCCGTTACTGAAGAAGCTACCGCTCGCCAGCACCGCGTGCTTCGCCCGCAGCGGAATATCACGATGATGGTGGCTATGAATCGCAATCTCCTGCGGCGACAGCGAGGCGCGCACCGCGCGATCGCCCGGCATCACCATGCCACCCAGTTGGCGAAAGCGCTGCGACAGCGCCTGATGCAGACGTAATCCGAGCAATGACGGCGGCAATGTCGGTAACAGCAGCACCGGTTTACCTAACGCATCAGCGAGTTCATTGATGATTTCAGGGCTGTCCAATCCCAGACAGGCGGGCATGATGATGGCATCGTTCCCGTTAGCCAGAAGCGACAGCTCTTCCACCAGTGCCGAACGATTTTCCGGTCGGTCAAGTACGCGGGCGATATTGACCGACCGGAATTCGCTGGGGCTCTGACGCAACCGATCCAGCACGGGCAGCTTGAGCTCATCACTGCGTGCCGCGATCCCCTGCGCCTGAAGCGTGCCGGCCACAATACGGGACTGAAAATCCAGAAAGCCTTCGATTCCCGCAATCAGCGGATTGTCGCCAAAGCGGGAATCCAGCAAACCACGCGTTACGCCATCGACCGGACTCAGCCAGCAGGCGCGAAACTTGCCTAACGGCGTCATGCGCCAATGGTTCTGCTGATGATTGCCCAGCAGGGTGATATTGCTGCGTGCCAGCAGCGCCTCGGCCTGTGGCAACAGGGCCGCCACTGCCGCCGCGCCCATCCGGGAATAAGGGTGATGAGGGGCCTGACGCGCCAATTCATCCAGCGCATCGAGCGGCTGGCTCACAGGCTGTCCGTCGGGAAGATGGGAGAGTAAATCCAGCGCGCCGGAAGAAAAATGCAGTGCATTCTGCCCCGCGCTGACAATCGCGCAGCGTTTCCCCTGCTCCAATAAGCGAATCCCGCAGGTCAATCCCGCCAGTCCGCCACCGATAATCACAACGTCATAGCGCATGACGATCCTCCTGACTGTCGCTGGCCGACAGGCCGCACAATCCCTGATAAATCCAGCTGGTAAATTCGCTTTCGCGCAGCGCATTGCCCCACGCAATCGGGCGAATGCCTTTCCAGCGTTCGTTCAAAAACTGGCTGAGCTGCGTGAGCGATTGCTCCGGCGTCGCGGTGCCCAGACGGCACAATAGACCCGCCGCCCGACAGGCGCACAGTTCGCCCTGACAGGTGCCCATACCCACGCGAGTACGCCGACGCAGGTCAATCAGGTTATTCACCTGCAATGATTCCACGGCGTAGCGCACTTCTCCCGCCGTCACCGCCTCGCATTCACACACCAGACTGCGGTCCAGACGCTCACCGGACAACATTCTCCCAGCACGTTCACCGTGGCGATAAATCGCCGAACCGCGCAGCGGCGCAGAGAGCGGTTTTGCCGCAGGATAAGCAGACAGGGCGTGAGGCGCGGATTTCACCGCCTCCAGCGATTCAGAACCAGGCAGCGGCGTCTGTGCCGTTGAGCAAGCCACGTCATGACCCAGCTTTTTGCAAATAGCGTCAGTCACCCACTCCGCCATCAGGCGGTAGGTCATCAGCTTGCCGCCGGTGATGGTAATAAACCCTTCCAGCCCATCGCGGCTGGCATGGTCGAGCAGCACAATGCCACGGCTCACGCTGCGTCCACTGGGGTCGCTATCGCTGGCAACCAGCGGTCGGACGCCCGCATAGGCGCGTAGAATGCGCGTGCTCGCCAGCTTCGGTGCCAGCATCGAACCTTCCCGCATCAGCGTTTCCACCTCAGCAGGCGTTACCAGCATATTGTCGATTTGATCGTAATCGATGTGGGTTGAGGTGGTGCCAATCAGCGAAATGGTATCGCCCGGTACCAGAATGTCGGCATCCGCCGGTTTACGGCAGCGGTTGATCACCATGTTGTTGATGCGGTGTCCAAGAATCAACAGCGCGCCTTTTGCCGGAAACATACGCACGCGCAGATCGGCATATTCCGCAATGTGTTGCCCCCAGATACCGCCCGCGTTGACCACCACCTGTGCATAGATTTCTGTTTCTACACCTTTTTTATGGTCGAAAACGCGCACGCCGGTAATACGGTCGCCCTGACGAATCAGCCCGATAACCTCATGATAGGTCAGTACTTCCGCACCGTGCTCGCAGGCATCAATCATGTTGGCCGCCGTCAGGCGAAAAGGATCGACCGAACCATCCGGCACGCGCACCGCGCCAATCAGCGTCGGGTTTGCCGCCGGTTCCAGCCGTAGCGCTTCCTGCGGATCCAACGCCTGAGCGTGAATCCCAGCCTGCTGGCAGGCGGTAATAAACTGCGCCTGCCAGCCGAGATCGTCTTCTGGCAAGGTGATAAACAGACCGTCGGTAGGCTCAATACAGTGGCGAGCAATCCGCCGGAGAATCTGGTTTTCTTCAATACATTCGCGGGCAGACTCACCATCGGTTACCGCATAGCGGGCGCCGCTGTGTAATAAGCCGTGATTACGCCCGGTCGCCCCGGTCGCAATGTCATAACGTTCAAGCAGCAGGCAGCGCAGTCCGCGCAGGGCACAGTCTCGTGCCGTACCCGCCCCCGTCGCACCACCGCCGATGACAACCACGTCAGTTTCACGCCAGTTCCCCGTATTTTGCATCATGTTCTCGCTCCAGGCGGATGGTATCCCCGTCATACTTCAAGCTGCTTGTGCGTTAGCTGCCCTTACTCCCCCCAGTCACTTACCTGAGTAAGCTCCTGGGGATTCGCGCGGTTGCCGCCTTCACGCAGCTCGAATTATTTAGGGCGTATATGTTGCTATTGGGACACAAAAAGAAGGGTTAATGTTTGATAAAGAGCAAAAACGAACACTAAACGAAAACAAGACGGGGTTTAAAAACAATAAGTGTGATTTGGGTCACTAAAACCGCACTGTGTAATTTTTCGATTCTGTTAACATGAGCACAAAAATCGTCACAGTTTCATAAAAGTGTAACATCAGCGTCATGAATCACACTCATTTGCACGCTACCCCCTTACAATAACGTTCGTAATAGAACAAAAAAGCTCTCGTTTTTTTTCGCATTGGAGATATCTATGCTGAGTATTTTTAGGCCCGCCGCCCACCAGCCGCGCGTGTCGCAAGAACACGTCGATCCGCTCTATCGCCGCCTGCGTTGGCAGATTTTCATGGGGATCTTTTTTGGCTACGCCGCCTACTATCTGGTGCGTAAAAACTTCGCACTTGCCATGCCTTATCTGATCGACCAGGGCTTCTCACGCGGTGACCTCGGTTTTGCGCTGTCGGGCATCTCCATTGCCTACGGTTTTTCCAAATTCATCATGGGATCGATATCCGACCGTTCTAACCCGCGCGTGTTCCTGCCTGCGGGTCTGATTCTGTCAGCGGCGGTCATGCTGTTCATGGGCTTCGTGCCGTGGGCAACATCCAGCATTGCGATTATGTTCGTCCTGCTGTTCCTGTGCGGATGGTTCCAGGGTATGGGCTGGCCGCCGTGCGGACGTACGATGGTTCACTGGTGGTCGCAGAAAGAACGTGGTGGCATCGTGTCCGTATGGAACTGTGCTCACAACGTCGGCGGTGGTATTCCTCCTCTGCTGTTCCTGCTGGGTATGGCCTGGTTCAACGACTGGAAAGCTGCACTCTATATGCCGGCCTTCGCCGCCATTCTGATTGCCATGATCGCTTTTGCACTGATGCGTGACACGCCGCAATCCTGTGGCCTGCCACCGATTGAAGAGTACAAAAACGATTATCCGGTTGATTACAATGAAAAAGCGGAAGAAGAACTGACGGCTAAGCAGATCTTCATGCAGTACGTTTTCCCCAACAAACTGCTGTGGTACATCGCGATCGCCAACGTCTTCGTTTACCTGCTGCGTTACGGTATCCTCGACTGGTCACCGACCTACCTGAAGGAAGTTAAACACTTCGCACTGGATAAGTCTTCCTGGGCCTATTTCTTCTACGAATATGCAGGTATTCCGGGCACACTGCTGTGCGGCTGGATGTCCGACAAGGTCTTCAAAGGTAACCGTGGTGCAACAGGCGTGTTCTTCATGACGCTGGTGACAATAGCAACTATCGTTTACTGGATGAACCCAGCCGGTAACCCGGGTGTGGACATGGCCTGTATGATCGTCATCGGCTTCCTGATTTACGGCCCGGTCATGCTGATTGGTCTGCATGCACTGGAACTGGCACCGAAAAAAGCAGCGGGTACCGCAGCGGGCTTCACCGGCCTGTTCGGCTACCTCGGCGGTTCTGTTGCCGCTAGCGCCATCGTCGGCTACACCGTTGACTTCTTCGGTTGGGACGGCGGCTTCATGGTCATGATCGGCGGCAGCATTCTGGCTGTACTTCTGCTGGTTGTTGTTATGCTGAATGAGAAAAAGCATAAAGCAGAGTTAGCCAATCGCGCCTAACCCGCTCTTGTAAGCATCCCTCTGGCGGCGTCCTGATGACGCCGCCTTTCTCTCAACAGAAAGAGGTTTGATCGCATGAACGTTACCGTAATATCCCTACTCTCCGCCCTCGCGCTCTCCGTTTCCTTTAGTGCTTCCGCTTCATCAACCGACAAAATCGTTATTGCCCACCGTGGTGCCAGCGGCTATCTGCCCGAGCATACGCTTCCGGCGAAAGCGATGGCCTACGCTCAGGGGGCCGATTATCTGGAGCAAGATCTGGTGCTCACCAAAGATAACGCGCTCATTGTCCTGCATGATCACTATCTGGATCGCGTGACCGACGTGGCAGAACGCTTTCCGCAGCGCGCCCGCAAAGATGGACGCTTTTACGCCATCGATTTCACGCTGAAAGAAATCAAGTCACTGAAATTTACCGAAGGGTTCGACATCAAAGACGGCAAGCAGGTACAGAGCTACCCGAACCGTTTTCCGATGTGGAAATCCGACTTCCGTATTCATACCTTTCAGGAAGAAATTGAATTTATTCAGGGGCTGAACCACTCAACTGGCAAAAACATCGGACTCTATCCCGAAATCAAAGCGCCGTGGTTTCACCATCAGGAAGGAAAAGACATCGCGCGCGAAACGCTGGCCGTGTTGAAGCAGTATGGCTATACGAAAAAAAGCGATAAGGTCTTCCTGCAATCGTTTGATGTTGCCGAGCTAAAGCGCATCAAAACCGAATTGCAGCCGCAGATGAAGATGGATCTGAACCTGATTCAACTGATTGCCTATACCGACTGGCATGAAACCTACGAGAAGCAGGCCGATGGAACGTGGGTGAATTACCACTACGACTGGATGCAAAAGCCCGGCGCTATGCAGCAAATTGCGACCTATGCCGACGGTATCGGCCCGGACTATCACATGCTCGTGCAGAAAGGTTCGACGCCTGACCACATCACCTTTACCGACATGGTGAAGGAAGCCCACCAGCATAAACTTCAAGTGCACCCGTTCACGGCAAGGGCCGACAGGCTACCGGCGTACGCCAACGATATCGATAGTCTCTACAATATCCTCTACTATCAGGCGGATGTTGACGGCCTGTTCACCGACTTTCCCGACAAAGCAGTCGATTTCCTGAAAAAACCGCGCTGAAGCGCTAATACTGGTCGCTTAAGCATGGATTTAGAGGGAAACACGATGATGAGGCTCCCGCAGGGATGCCTCGCACCGTGGTCGCCCTCGGTATCTCGATCCTTAAACAATCGCTGAGGCTCCGCTTTCCCATCGGGCACGATGTGCCTGATGATACGTTGACTCGATAACACATCGATTATTTCAGAAACAGTTCACGCAGGTAATTCGGCACGGCGCTGTCCGCGTTAGAGCCAATCACTTCGCGATCTGGCAGCATATCTTTCAGGCGCTGATGCGCGTTCTGCATCACGCAGCCTTTTCCGGCCATCGACAGCATTTCGTAGTCGTTCATGCCATCACCAAACGCCACGCACTCTTTGAGCGAGAAGCCGATAATCTTCGCCACCTGCTCCAGCGCATGGCCTTTAGACACGCCGCCCGCCATCACTTCCAGACAGGTAAGCGTCGAGAAACTCACGTTGACGCGGTCGCCCCAGCGCGCGTTGAGCGCTTCTTCCAGCGGTAACAGTTGTTCATGGGAATCACAGGTAAAGAACACCTTGCTGACGCCATCGGTTTCGAGCAGTGCAGGCTCGAACAGCTTGTATTTAAAGATCGACTCTTTGAAGAAACGCTCTTCTTCTGCACGCGGACGGTTCATAAACCACTCATCATCGCGGTAAACGTGCGTCAGCATATCGGGGTTATTGTGTACAACGCTGTAAAGGTCGCGGGCGATGTCCTGATCCAGATTGTGGCTGAAAATCAGCTCGCCCTGCGAGTTGTGCACGCGTGCACCATTCGAGGTAATCATAAACGCGTTGATACCGAGGTTGTCGCGGATCTGCGCGACATCCATGTGGTGCCGTCCGGTAGCGAACACAAAGTGAATCCCTTTTTCCGTCAGCAGCCTGAGGGTTTCTTTCGCATACGGGGACAGTGAGTGGTCAGGTGACAGCAGTGTGCCATCTAAATCGGAAGCAACGACATGGTACATAGCGATGAGATCTCACTTCTGGTGTGTTGTGGCGGCACGCGCCGCAAAAAATTAACGAGGTTGCTGGCAGCGTCCGTTGAACGACTTGCCAACAGTCTAAAATTAATGATAACGCGCAAAGTGCGCCAGAATCAGCGCAAATGCCTGAGCGCGGAGGTTATCCGTTTCAAAGAGAATTTCATGCCGCGCACCGTGGATAACCTGCAAAACGCCGTTTGAATTGGCGTTACCGCTCTGTGCCAGTGCCTGACAAAACGCATTCTGGCTGCGGTTATCCACCACGCGCTCTTCTCCCGCCTGTAACAGCAGAAGCGGCGTGGTGACGGCGCTGGCCTGAGCCAGTAGCTGTTTCCCCGCCTGTATCGCCTCTCGCACCCAATGATAGGTGGGGCCGCCGATGCGTAAATCCGGTGAATCCGCATAAAAGCGAATACCGCGCTGGTAGCGTTCACGGCTGTGCGTCAGCACATTCATCCGGTAAGGCAAAGGACGCCATTGCCCAGTGCCGATGGCGTAGTAATCGCGTATCGCCGGGCGACGCTCCGCCCAATCGACGATCCAACCCGCAACGCAGTGAGGAAGCGGCAAACGAATACCAAACATCGGCGCACACAGCGCCACGGCATCAAACGTTTCAGGTTGGCGAATCAAAAGCTGCGCCAGAATCGCGCCCCCCATTGAATGCGCTAAGGCAAACCGGCGGGTATAGTGTTTCGGGCCAATATGCTGCTGACACAGCGTTTCGGCATCATCGACATAGTCACTAAAGCGCAGCACATGTCCACGGTGGCCGTCTTGCAATACTCGCCCCGACCGCCCTTGCCCACGGTGATCCATGATGAGCACATCATAGCCGCTATGAAAGAGGTCGTAAGCCACTTCGCTATATTTGACATAGCTTTCGATACGACCTGAAAAGACAACGACAATTTTGTCGTGCTGCGGCGCGGTAAAGCGAACGAACCGGATCGGCACATCGTCTACGCCAGAGAATTCACCCTCTTCGCGCTGACGCCAGAAATCCAGTAATTCTCCGGTAGCAAAAGCGGCAAACTGCGCTTCTCGCGTTAACAGGTTCGAGGTTAACCATTCAGGCGTTAACCGTTCCGACGTAAACAACGTATTGTGGCGTTGAATCATCACACCTCTCCGGTGACGCGGGAAAACAAAGCTAGCGGAAGAACATGACAAGCAGTGGAGCACAAGCGTATTGTGACATAAAAAACAGACAGACTCTCGTAATACAGAACGCGATTCAGGGGCATGCTTCATGACATTGGACTGGTGGTTAACCTACTTACTCACAACGCTTATTCTCAGCCTGTCGCCCGGTTCTGGTGCCATCAACACCATGAGCACCGGAATTAGCCACGGCTATCGCGGCGCGGCGGCCTCGATCTGTGGTTTACAGGTCGGGCTGGCGATTCATATCGTGCTGGTCGGCATTGGGTTAGGCGCGTTGCTTAACCAGTCTGTACTGGCTTTCGATGTACTGAAATGGCTGGGCGCGGCTTATCTGATTTGGCTGGGGATTCAGCAATGGCGCGCCGCAGGCGCACTTGACCTTCAGGCGATCGCCAGCGCCATGCCGCGTCGTCGACTCTTTAAACGTGCGGTGCTGGTAAATCTGACCAACCCGAAAAGCATCGTGTTTCTGGCGGCGCTGTTCCCACAGTTCATTATTCCCCACCAGCCGCAGGCCGCACAGTATCTGGTGTTGGGCATCACCACCGTGGTGGTCGATATCATCGTGATGATTGGCTACGCCACGCTGGCCACGCGTATCGCCGGATGGCTGAAAGGCCCACGGCAGATGAAGACGCTCAACCGGATATTTGGTTCACTGTTCGTGCTGGTTGGCGCGTTACTCGCTACGGCGAGAAAGGCCTGATAACGGCAGCGCGCCGTATCAAACTGCGGCGCGCTGCTTTTTTTCTCTAAAGAAAATGATCTTAGAGGGATATTCTCACAGGGAAGATTAGCGAGAGAAAATCAGGTGCAGGCCGAACCCGGTAAACAGCACGCCCGCCACGCCATCCACCCATTTCGCCAGACGCTGATAGCCACGACGCATTGCCGGTAGGGCAAAAACCATCGCGACCAGGCTGAACCAGATCAGCGTTTCAATCGAAATCAGCGCGAACAAGCCCCAACGCGCACCGCTGCCGACGCTGTCGCCGACAAACAGCGAGAACACGCTGCCGAAATAGATCAGTGCTTTTGGGTTCGCCAAATTCGTCAACAACCCACGCATGAAGGTTTTACCGCGCTGAGGCAGCACCACCGCCGTTTCCTGCGTGGTTTCTAACTGTGCTTTATTTCGTGCGGAGCACAGCATCTGCCAGCCCATCCAGCACAGGTACAGCCCGCCGCCGACGGTAACTGCCGTATGCAGCCAGGCCATTTTTTGCAACAGCAGATGCAGCCCCAGCAACGCGATAGCGGCCCAGACCATAACGCCCAGAGAAATACCTAACACGCCCATCATCGCTTCACGGCGGGAACGGCTGGCCGCAGTCTGTGAAACGAAAAAGAAATCCGGTCCCGGGCTCATCAGCGCAATGAAATGCACCAGCGCCACCGTCATAAATAGCATCAGCATGTTGGTTTTCCTGTTTTTTAAATGCAGTCAGACAAGACGAGCATCACTCGTCATCATTATTATCGACATGATCGCGAATCATGTTCATGAAAGGCGCACCGAAACGTTCGAGTTTACGGTGTCCAACCCCGTTGATATTCAGCAGCTCACCCGCAGTGATCGGCATCATTTCAGCCATCTCCAGCAGCGTGGCATCGCTGAACACCACGTAAGGCGGAATATTGTCTTCATCCGCGATGGATTTACGCAGTTTGCGCAATTTGGCAAACAGCTTGCGGTCGTAATTTCCACCGTAAGATTTTTGATTGGCGCGCGGTTTCAGGTTAATCACACGCGGCACGGCCAGCTGTAGCGGCATCTCTCCCCGCAACACTGGGCGCGCAGATTCGGTAAGCTGTACGGCGGAATGCATTGTGATGTTCTGGTTCAGCAAGCCCAGATGAATCAACTGGCGCAGCACGCTGACCCAATGCTCCTGCGATTTATCTTTACCAATACCGTAAACCGGCAGTTTGTCATGGCCGAAGTCACGGATACGCTGATTATTCGCTCCGCGCAGCACCTCGACGATATAGCCTAAACCAAAGCGCTGCCCAACGCGGTATACGCAGGAGAGCGCCTTTTGCGCTTCTACCAGCCCGTCATAGCGCTTCGGCGGATCGAGACAAATATCGCAGTTGCCGCAGGACTCTTGGCGTCCTTCACCGAAATAGTTCAGCAGCACCAGACGGCGGCAGGTTTGCGCTTCGGCAAACGCGCCCATCGCATTGAGCTTATGACGCTCGATATCTAACTGCGGGCCAGCCTGTTTTTCTTCCAGACAGCGGCGCAGCCACGCCATATCCGCCGGATCGTAGAACAGCGCGGCTTCAGCAGCGAGGCCATCACGCCCAGCTCGCCCCGTTTCCTGATAGTAGGACTCGATGTTGCGCGGAATATCAAAATGCACCACGAACCGCACGTTAGGCTTGTTGATGCCCATACCAAATGCAACGGTCGCGACCACCACCTGAAGATCGTCACGCAGGAACGCTTCCTGCACTTGTGCACGCCGTTCGTTATCCAATCCAGCGTGATAAGCCCCTGCGCTCAGCCCACGCGCCTGCAAACGCGCGCTAATGTCCTCCACGCGGGAACGGCTATTGCAGTAGATGATGCCGCTTTTTCCACGCTGCGCCTGCACGAACATCCAGAGCTGGTCGAGCGGTTTGAACTTCTCCACCAGCGTGTAGCGAATATTCGGACGGTCAAAGCTGCTGATCTGAATCAGCGGCGACTGGAGATCCAACAGGCGAACGATATCGTTCCGCGTGGTCTCGTCGGCGGTCGCGGTCAGCGCAATAAAAGGAAGATGAGGGAAACGCTGTTTAATCTGCCCCAGCGCCCGGTATTCAGGCCGGAAGTCGTGCCCCCATTGGGAAATGCAGTGCGCTTCATCCACCGCGATCAGGGAAATTTGCCAGTGGGCAAGATGATCGAGGAAGCTGTCCGTCGTCAGACGTTCCGGCGCAATATAAAGCAGCTTGATTTGACCAGTACGACAACCGGCCATCACCTCAAGCTGCTGCTCGCGCGTCTGCGTCGAATTCAGGCAAGCGGCAGAGACACCGTAGGCCTGAAGCTGATCGACCTGATCTTTCATCAGTGAAATCAACGGGGACACCACCAGCGTCAGCCCGTCCATCACCAGCGCGGGGATTTGATAGCACAGCGATTTGCCGCCGCCTGTCGGCATGATAACCAGACAGTCCTGCCCACTGAGCGTCGCGCTGATAATTTCCTGCTGACCCGGTCGGAATTGCTGGTAGCCGAACGTGTCCCGCAGAACCTGAACCGCCAGCGCTTCCTTATTCAATACTTCCGCCGTAGACACGCCTTCCCCAATTCAATGAAATCAAACAGGCGCTATTTTCAGCGCCGTTGGGTAAAACTGCAATCGTTAGTTTGGTAAAACGACAGGGCTAAAACGGTAATCGCTAAAACCCCGATCGCGAAAACATGGTCGTTAGAACATGTCGTTCAGCGTCACGCCAACGCCAAAGCGGGTCTGACGGTGGTTGTAATCAATCAGGGATTCGCCGTAGCCGCTAAACACCTTGGTGTAGAAACGGACATGGCGCGTCAGTGGGTAGCTCCAGCCCAGTTCACCGCCGCCGTAGCCGCTGTTCCAGTTATAACGCCCTTCTGCGCTAAACACGCTGTCGCCCCACACATAGCCGACGCGCAAGCGGTAATGGCCCATGTATTTGGTGATATCTGGATTGTCATCCTGACTGTCTGAGAAACGCACCCACGGCTTCACATCAACCTGCCAGTTGCCGTTCTGCGCCATCAGGCGGGCATAAGCACGGTTCCAACTGCGCGATGTCGGTTCGGAACGGCCATTAGACTGGTGGTTAAAGCCCATCTCCACATCCCGCAGCGTCCAGCCCGCGAAGGTATAGTTCGTTGCCCAGCCCAAAAAGACCTGTGGCTCATAGTTGGTTTCACGGAACGGAGAAGACTCGCTCTTATTAGACAACTGCCACCATGAGCGCTGCGTATAGGAAGCCCCCAGCAACGAGTTATCACCCAGAATGCCACGCCAGATCGGGAACCCCAGGCTCAACTGGTAATGCACTTCATCTTTACGTGCTTCATCACCCCAGTTATAGCTCTGTATCGCCGTTTTATTGATGTTGCTGGTATAGGTATACAGTATGTAGTTGCTCTCGTAAGGATAGAGAACAAACGGGGTGTTGTGCTCTTCTAACAGGCTGGCAATAATGCTGCCACGTACCGCAGGTTGATTTGGCGCAGGCGCGTTTGTTGCGTCTTCGGCATGAGCCTGTGCCGTCAGTAATGCTGCCAGTACGAGTACTATTTTACGCATTCATTTTCTCCGACATTTTTTATACGACGTTCGTTTTAACCGACGCTCGTTTTAACCAATTAGTGATGAGTATTTCCCCACTCAAGCCGGCCATTCTACACAGTTCAACGACGTTTGAAGTATCGTTCTCTCGTTTCTCGGCCTTTTCTGGAAAGAAACAAAATCAATGCATAAAATAAACATTCGCATAACGTAAACACATCAAATCAACCACATTTAATATATCAGACCGTTGACAAACCTATTTCCGAACGAAAACGGGAGTAACGGAATAGAAGAGTAAAGCGTTTGCGCCAGGGATGGCGCAATCCGAGCTTACATGGACGTACTTGCAGCGTCTTTACGATCTATCCGTTACTCCCGCTCGGCGACCTTTGTCAGCAACCTCACACATTTAATGTGTGTCTCTTATCCGAGCGGGAAACCACTATGGCTGACGTACCATCATTTCAGGGAATCACATTAACCAGAGAGAGCGTGCGCCAGCTCGTTGGCGAGATTTTCATTTACAAGATGCCATTCAACATCGAATTAGGTCTTGAATTACAGCAATTTGAAGCCGACAAAGCCGTCCTGACGTTCGCCCGACAAGATAAGCTCATCGGCAATGCGGCACAAAAGATTCTGCATGGCGGCGTGATCGCCGCTGGGCTGGACGTTGCCGCTGGGCTGGTCTGCGTCGGTAATACGCTGCTGCGCCACGAGACAATCAGCGATCAGGAATTTCACCATCGGCTCGCACACATGGGAACGATTGATATGCGGGTAGATTATCTACGTCCGGGCTATGGGGAACGCTTCACCATTACCAGCACGCTACTGCGCGGCGGTAATAAAATCGCCGTTGCGCGCGCCGAATTGCATAACGAACAGGGCTCGCATCTTGCCAGCGCCACCGCAACCTATATTGTCGGGTAACCTTTACGTTAGAAAAAATTGTCATTAACACTTTACGTGAAAGCGCTCACAGTTTTAGGTAGACTTAGCGTTTTCCCGCCGTCCTTATCGAGTCACCCATGAACGCGCAACAAACCCGTGAGGGGATCTTTTTCGCCCTCGCCGCGTATTTTATTTGGGGAATTGCTCCCGTTTACTTCAAGCTACTTGAGCACGTTCCACCCAATGAAATACTGACGCACCGTATTATCTGGTCATTCTTCTTTATGCTGATCCTACTGACGGTCGGTCGGAAATGGCGTCAGGTGAGCCTTGCCTGCCGCAACGTCAAACATCTGTTTCTGTTGGCATTAACGGCGGTGCTTATCGGCGGGAACTGGCTGTTGTACATCTGGGCGGTCAATAATCATCACATGCTGGAAGCCAGTCTGGGGTATTTCATCAACCCGCTGGTCAACGTCATGTTGGGTATGATCTTTCTGGGCGAACGCTTTCGCCGTCTGCAATGGCTGGCCGTGATGCTCGCCGTGACCGGCGTACTGGTTCAGCTGTGGACGTTCGGCTCGTTGCCCGTTATCGCGCTCGGGCTGGCATTCAGCTTCGCATTATACGGCCTGCTGCGTAAGAAGATTGGTATCGACGGGCAAACCGGCATGCTGATCGAAACGCTGTGGCTGCTTCCGGTTGCGGTCATTTATCTGTTTTTTATTGCCGACACGCCAAGCAGCCATCTGACAGCCAACCCCTGGTCGCTGAACCTGCTGCTGATCTCGGCGGGCATCGTCACCACCGTGCCGTTGCTATTTTTCACCTCAGCGGCCATGCGCCTGCGCCTGTCGACGCTCGGCTTCTTCCAGTATCTCGGCCCGACCATCATGTTCATGCTGGCGGTGGTGTTCTACGGTGAAACGTTCAGCAGCGACAAACTGATTACTTTTGCCTTTATCTGGGGCGCGTTAGGGCTATTCATTCTGGATGCGCTGTATACGCAGCGTAAGCTACGGCGCACGCCAGTTACAGTTTCCCAGCCTCAACACGACGGGAAATAAAGCGCGATAAGATCGGGCTGAACAACAGCGTCGAAAACAGCCGCAGCGTCTGCATGGCGATGACAAATGCCATATCGACCCGACTGCCTGCGGCAATAATCGCAATCGAATCCAGCCCGCCGGGGCTGGTCGCCAGAAAGGCGGTCAGCATATCCACCGGCATCATTTTCGTCACCATCCACGCCATTCCACCGCACAACAGCATCAACCCGACTATCGACGCCATCATGTGCGGCAGCGTACGTATCGCCAGTAAAAAGAGGGGGCGAGTAAAACAGAGTCCCACACTCCAGCCGATAAAAGCATAGGCCAACGCCAGTAGCCATTCCGGGGTTTGCAGTTGCAAGGTGCCGCTGGCATGCAGCATTGAGCCGATAATCATCGGCCCCAGCAGCGCCCCAGATGGAATACGCAGGCGTCTTCCCAGCCAGGCACTGCCAAATGCCACGCCGAGCGTTGCCAGAAAGGGCCAGTCCAATGCGGGAAACCAGACCAGCATCGCACTATTTTCCGCCGCTTCGTCACCCAAGCTCAGGCGCGCCACGAACGCCGCCGACGCGGTGACCATCAGCACACGTAAATATTGCATGAAGGCGACCAGCCGCACGTCCGCGCCAAATTCCCCAGACATCGCGACCATCGCCGACGCACCGCCCGGCGATGCCCCCCAGGTTCCGGTCGTTCCGGGCAGCTCGCTAAATTTGACCAGCAGCCAACCGGATAGCCCGCTGGCAGCCAGCGTCGCCAGCAGAATGAACAGCACCAGCGGCCATTCGCTCATCAACGGTTTCAGGATAGAAAATGACAGGCTTTGTGCGACCAGACAACCTAGAACAGCATTGCTGCCCGCAAAGCAGACGGGCGGGATGCGAATTGTCGCACCGTTTAACCCCATGACGACGCCGACTATCATCGGCCCCAGCAACAGCGCGGCGGGAACGTGGTAAATCTGTAGCCCAAACCCAAGGGATAATGAAACCGACAGCAACATTCCCCATTGCATCCAAGGAGACATCCCTTTCATGCACACGACCTGTATTGAATAATCGAAAGTAAGAATAGAAAGACTGTCCGCCATTCTAAACAAGATGGCCGGAGAATGAACAGGCGCGGAAGAATAAACAGGAATAGCGAGTTGGGGAACGATAAAAGGAAGGAATATTGACGCGCCTGACGGGTCAATCCCATCAGACGCATTCGGGCAGGTTTAGAGCCAGTTCTTACGTTTGAAGTAGAGGTACGGTGCCAGTCCAGCGAGAATCATCAGCACAATCGCGCCTGGATAGCCAAACGACCACTTCAGTTCCGGCATAAATTCAAAGTTCATCCCGTAGCTAGACGCCACCAGCGTCGGTGGCAGGAACACCACGGAAACGACCGAGAAGATCTTGATAATCCGGCTCTGTTCGATATTGATGAAGCCCATCGCCGCCTGCATCAGGAAGTTAACCTTCTGGAACAGAGATTCGTTGTGCGGCAGCAGAGATTCGATATCGCGTAAGATTTCACGCGCCTGTTCCAACTGACCGGATGGCAAGCGGGCTTTACGCACCAGGAAATTCAGCGCACGTTGGGTATCCATCAGACACAGGCGAACTTTCCAGCCCACGTCTTCCTGTTCCGCCAGCGTGGACAACGCGTCGTCGTACTCGTCACCCTGACGCCCTTCCATAATGATGCGGCTCAGCGATTCCAGATCGCTATAGATATTCTCGATTTCGTCCGCCAGTTGCTCAATTTTAGTTTCAAAGAGGTCGAGCAGCAGTTCGTAAGCATTGCCGTCCACCAGCGTTTGGTTACGGGCACGCATGCGGTACAGGCGGAACGCAGGGAGTTCACGCTCGCGCAAGGTGTACAAGCGACCATCGCGAATGGTAAACGCTACAGTCGAGTTACCGGCGTGATCGTCAGCATCTTCAAAAAAGAAAAAGGAGTGAATGTGCAGGCCGTCTTCATCTTCAAAAAAACGTGCCGATGCTTCAATGTCTTCCAGTTCCGGACGGGTGGCCAGGCTTTGTCCCAGCTCGGTTTGTACTTTTTCACGCTCATCGTCTTCCGGCTCGATCAAATCGACCCAAATTGACGTGGTGAGATCATCGGAGTCATCCAGTTCCAGACGAGATAAACGGCAATTATCCAGTTTAAATGCGCTCAGCATGGGCCATAGCTCCCCTTTCAGTAGCAGAGATGGACAACGCGATTGAAGCACAGAAACAGAGGTGATGTGTCACCAGCAGGTTTCAGTCCGTTCGACGGATCTGACTCGTAGCGACAAAAATAGCATCGCTGACAACCACGAAGGGTATCAGCAGAGGAAGATAGCCTTAGAAGTTGTACCTAATGAACAGGTTAGTGAGCCAGTATCGACTGGGTGTGTCCAAGGCGTTAGTCCTCTGAGAATAATGATGCGCGCATGTTACGCTGAGATGAAAAAGACTTCAACTTTAAAACCACGGCTGAAACACGCTGTAAAATATTGGTCAACTGGATAAGGTTTATCCAATAAATTCGGCGCGGAAAGTGGTAAAAAACGCAGTCCTCAGAGTAAAAAGAACGGCGTTTATCTGTCAGGCGTTGTCTGGCAAATAGGCGATGGCACGGACAGGGAAGCCGGGTGCACCGGCGAAATTAGGGTAGCTGACGTGAATATAAGCGCCGGTAGACGGTAACTGATGCAGGTTATTCAGTACCTCGACCTGCCAGGCATTTTGGTTCAGCACGAAGAACTCGCCGATAAGTCCGTTGTTGCGACGGAAATCAGCGGCGGAATCCGTATCCAGCGTCTCATGCCCGACCGCGCTAATGCCGCGCGCTTCAAACAGGAACGTCAGCGCCTCAAGCGACCACCCCGGCGTATGGCTGTTGCCTTCTTCATCTTTATTGGCGAAGGCGTCAATATCAGGCCAGCGCGTGCTCCAGCCGCTGGCAAACGCGACAAAGCTGCCTGACGGAATTTCCCCATGTTCGCGTTCAAATGTCAGAATGTCATCAACCGACAGGCGGTAATCGGGATCGTGTGCGACGGCGTCTTGTTTGTGGAGCACCACCAGCGGCAGCAACAGCTCTTTATTATCAATGCGATCCAGATAGCGCTTACCCGCGACAAAATGCCCCGGCGCATCAATATGCGTCCCCGTCTGCGTCGCAAACGTCACCGCCTGCGCATAAAATCCGTGATCTTCGACGTTGAATAAGGTCTTGCGCTGCAACACGCCTTCAAATGCGCTAAAAATAGGAATCGACTCCGTCACCGTATGTGTGAGGTCGACCCATTTCTTCTTCTGTAGTTCGGCAATAATCTGGTCTAGCGTCATCGGCATGCTCCTTTTTTATTGTGATACCACACATCCATGGATACGCGGCAGGCCACCTAGAATTGTCGAAAATGACGATAAAGACTAAGACAGGGTTTTTATAAGTTATATAACCCCGTCATACCTCAAGTCGCATCGTGACGATTACACTGTTTCCAGCCGAGCATAAGCGGCGACCAGCCATTTAATGCCCTGCCCTTGAAACGCGACCTGAAGGCGGGCGTGATCGCCGCTGCCTTCCAAATTCACGATCGTGCCTTCGCCGAATTTCGCATGGCGGACCCGCTGCCCTAATTTGTAGCCGCTGTCGTTTTGCGTCATCGGTGTGCCAAGGCGCTGGTGATTGACCGGACGGGAGACGCTGGCGCGCAACCGTACTTCTTCAACACACTCTTCAGGCAGTTCGCCGACGAATCGGGAAGGTCGGTGATTCACTTCTTTGCCGTATAAACGGCGGGATTCCGCGTAGGTTATCGTCAGTTTTTCCATCGCACGTGTGACGCCGACATAAGCCAGACGACGCTCTTCTTCCAGACGCCCGCCTTCATCCAGCGACATCTGGCTAGGGAACATACCTTCTTCCATACCGACGATAAAGACCTGCGGGAACTCCAGCCCTTTCGCCGAGTGCAGCGTCATGAGCTGCACTGCGTCCTGATTGGCATCCGCCTGACCTTCGCCTGCTTCCAGTGCGGCATGCGACAGGAAGGCCTGAAGCGGCATCAAATCCTGATCTTCTTCCTGATAGCTGAACTGGCGCGTAGCCGTCACCAGTTCTTCCAGGTTTTCTACTCGTGCCTGCCCTTTCTCGCCTTTTTCCTGCTCGTACATGCTCCACAGGCCGGAATCTTTAATCGCCCGGTCGGTTTGAATATGCAGCGGCAGCTCAGAGGTTTCATAGGCCAACGCATCGATCAGTTCGATAAAGCGCTGAAGCGATGCCGCCGCCCGTCCAGCCAGCACTTTCTCCTGCAATAGCGCCCGCGTGGATTGCCACAGCGTCAGCTGACGATCGCGCGCCGTCTGGCGCACCACGTCCAGAGTACGATCACCGATGCCGCGCGTCGGCGTATTCACCACACGTTCGAACGCCGCATCATCGTTACGATTAGAGATCAGGCGCAGATAAGACAGCGCATCTTTAATTTCCTGACGTTCGAAGAAGCGCATTCCGCCATAGATGCGGTACGGCATACTCTGCTGCAACAGCGCCTCTTCCAGCACACGCGACTGCGCGTTGCTCCGATACAGAATGGCGTTATCACTCAGCGCCCCGCCATTTTCCTGCCAGGCTTTAATCCGGTTGACGACGTAACGTGCCTCATCCAGTTCGTTGAACGCGCAATACAGCGAAATGGGTTCACCTTCTGCGCCATCGGTCCACAGATTCTTGCCGAGTCGCCCGCCGTTGTGGGCAATCAGCGCATTCGCCGCTTTCAGGATATTGCTGGTCGAGCGATAGTTCTGCTCCAGCCGGATCGTTTCTGCGCCGGCGAAATCTTTCAGGAACAGCTGAATATTTTCGACCTGCGCCCCGCGCCAGCCGTAAATCGACTGATCGTCATCCCCAACAATCATCACCTTGGCGCTGTCGCCCGCCAGCATATGGATCCAAGCGTACTGAATGCGGTTAGTATCCTGAAATTCGTCCACCAGAATATTGGTAAAACGTTCGCGATAGTGGTTCAGCACATGCGGCTTGTTCAGCCACAATTCGTGTGCGCGCAGCAGCAGTTCGGCGAAATCCACCAGCCCAGCGCGATCGCACGCTTCCTGATAGGCCTGATACACGCGTTGCCACGTTTGTTCGATAGGGTTGCCGTAGCTTTCAATGTGCTGCGGGCGCAGGCCTTCATCTTTCTTACCGTTGATGAACCACATCGCCTGACGCGGCGGCCACTGTTTCTCATCCAGATTGAGCGCCCGAATCAGGCGCTTCAGCAGACGCAGCTGATCTTCGCTGTCCAGAATCTGGAAATCCTGCGGCAGATTGGCATCCATATGGTGCGCACGCAGCAGGCGGTGTGCCAGCCCGTGGAAAGTGCCAATCCACATGCCGCCCTGGCTGGTGCCGATCAGGTGGTCGATACGGTGGCGCATCTCCGCCGCCGCTTTGTTGGTGAACGTCACCGCCATGATGGAGTACGGCGAACAGTTTTCGACGGACAAAAGCCAGGCAATACGATGAACCAGAACCCGCGTTTTGCCGCTGCCTGCGCCCGCCAGCACCAATAAATTGCTGCGCGGCGCGGCTACCGCGTCACGCTGTTTGTCGTTGAGGCCATCGAGCAGTTCAGAAACGTCCATAGGTACGGGTTATCCGGTGGCGGGAAACGCCACATAAGCAAGGCATTTCCACTGGTGATTTATACAGATTAATGCCGTGATTATAGCAATGCCGACAGCGATGCCAACCGCGAAATTTCAATATGCGGCAGCAGTCGGGCATCACCAATCTGCGTCAGGCAGCCTTCACGCAGGTTAATCCAGCAGGCCTGCATACCGCAGCGGATCGACCCCGCGACATCGGTCGTGAGATCGTCACCGACGTGCAGGATCTCATGCACAGGCAGGTTGAGCTTTTGCGCCGCCAGATGGTACATGTCATCAAACGGCTTGGCACGGCCGTGCGGGCCAGCGCGCAGGATGAAAGAAAAATAGCGATCGAGGCCGAATCGGTGCGGCTCAGCGTTACCGTTGGTGATGGCAGCCAGCGGTACTTTCTCGGCTAACGCTGCTAACGTCTGGTGCGTCTCTTCGGTAATCGTAATCTGGCTGCGCCAGTGGGCAAAGTTTTCCATTGCCGCTTTTGCGCCATCCTTAGCCTCTGCCGCACTCAGGCCGCGCTCTAACATCGCCAGTTCAGCCGCACGGCGACGCCATTCAGTCACGTCGTGATAAATGTCCGGTTCGCGCTCAAGCAAAGTCTGGCGTAAGTTCTGAAAATCATCCGCCTGAAAATCACGAAGCGCCGGATGGTACTGTTGTAGAAAGTGGATTGACTCTTGCCCCGTGCGCCGAATGACGTCCGCGTTATCGTACAGCGTGTCGTCCAGATCGAACGTGATTGCCCGGATCGGGCCAAGAGGTCGGTAAAAATGCATCAGGGTTTCCCTCGTTTGGCGCGTGGATGCGCGGCATCGTACACGGAGGCTAAATGTTGAAAATCAAGATGGGTGTAAATCTGCGTAGTGGTCAGGTTAGCGTGGCCAAGCAACTCTTGTACCGCCCGTAAATCACCACTGGATTCCAGCATGTGCGTCGCAAAGGAGTGACGCAGTTTATGCGGATGAACATGGCTATTGACGCCCTGCTTAACTCCCCATTCGGCAAAACGCTTCTGCACGTTACGCATCGAAATGCGTCGCCCCTGATTGGAGATAAACACGGCATCATCCTGCGGGCCAAACAGCTCACGCAGTGCCAGCCAGCGTTCCAGCCAGGTTACCGCCGTTTTTCCTATCGGCAACTTGCGCTCTTTACTGCCTTTCCCCATGACCCAGACTTCACCGCTGGCTAAATCTATATGCTGATAATCCATACCAACCAGCTCCGCCAGTCGCAGCCCCGCGCCGTACATCACTTCCAGCATCGTGCGGTCGCGCACCGCAAGGGGATCGTCCCAATCGATCTCCAGCAGCCGATTCACCTCATCCACATCCATATTCTTCGGTAATGGCCGTCCGGCTCGCGGCGTGGATACGCCTTTAGCGGGGTTCGCCGTCAGCACACCGCGTGACACCATCCAGTCGAGAAAGCTGCGCAATGCCGATAAACGTAGCGCCAGACTGCTGGAATGTAGCCCATCGCGCTTACTGCGGGACACCACGGAACGCACACCTGAAGCATCCAGCTTGCGCCAGTCAGCCACACCCGCCGCGGAGAGTATCGTGATAACCGCAGACAGTTGATGTAAATAGCTGGTCTGCGTCAGCGGGCTTAGCTGACGCTCTACTTTCAGGTAACGCAGGAACGCATCAACATCAGCTTGTAACGGCGAAGAGGAAGGAGCCTCCGATGGCGCAGGCTGCTGGCTCATACCCGCTCAACCCAGCGCGCCAGCATCGCCGGCAGCATCATGGCCATTTGCTGAAGCAGCACGGTTCCCATGCCATCCTGATAATGGTGGCTGTCGCGGCTGCTGAAAATCAGCACGCCCAAATCGTGATGATTTCCCATCAGCGATAGCGCGACCGACCCAACCTGCCTGGCCTGCGGCAGCAGGAGCAGCAGCTCCGGCCCGTTCAGACTGCCAAGATAATGGTTACTTTGTCCGAAGCGCTGAATGCGCAGCGGCTCAAAGGTGGAGCGGTTTAGCCCAAGATGGGTAAAACCAGAAGGCGCGCCAAGGCGCCATTTATCGCTGAACAGACGAACCGTTGCACCCGCCAGACCAAGCTGACGCGCCCAGCGCTGCAAACGATCCAACATGTCCGTCAGGCTGTCCGCCGACGCCAATTCAGTTTGTAACCCAAGCAGGCGATTGAACAGCACTTCGTTCGCCCCCGCCTGCTCCATCAACAGCGTGATCTCTTCCTCAAGCTGAGTAATGTGGTTACGCTGACGTGCCAGTTGCCATTCTACCAGCGACACGGTTCCCCTGACGGGATGAGGAATGCGCATCTGCTCGACGGGACGCGCATTGCGGATAAAAAAATCAGGATTCTGTTGCAGGAACTGCAAAACCATCTCGTCACTGAGTGCGATCTCGCGCTCTGCCTGTTCCTCGACATTCTTCATAAATGAATAAATCCATCGTAGACATGCGTTGCAGGCCCGGTCATGAATAACGGATGTCCCGGCCCATCCCACTGGATATCCAACTCCCCGCCCGGCAGAGATACGCGAACGTTCGCGGACAATAATCCCTGCTGGATCCCTACCGCCACGGCAGCACACGCGCCGCTACCGCACGCCTGTGTTTCTCCCGCACCACGTTCGTACACCCGCAAACGGACAGTGTGGCTATCAACAATTTGCATAAAACCGATGTTGGCACGCTCGGGAAAACGCTCGTGGCTTTCCAGCAGCGGCCCCAGCGTTTCCACCTTCGCCGTGTCCACATCCTCAACCTGAATCACACAGTGCGGGTTGCCCATCGACACCACGCCACACAGCACCGTGTGCTCGTCGGCACGCATGATGTAGGTTTTCTCCGCTTTGACCGCGCGGAAAGGCACCTGTTGCGGCTCGAAATTAGGTTCGCCCATGTTGACGCGCACCAGTTCGTCATCGGTCACCGACAACACCATCCGGCCGGTCTGCGTACTGACAGCGATATCACGCTTGTTGGTCAACCCTTTCAGGCGAACAAAGCGAGCAAAGCAGCGCGCGCCATTGCCGCACTGCGCCACTTCGCTGCCATCCGCGTTAAAAATGCGGTAATGAAAATCCAGTTCAGGATCGTAGGGTGGCTCGACAACCAGCAGTTGGTCAAACCCTACACCACAGTGTCGATCCGCCAAACGGCGAATCAATTCGGGTGAAAAATAAACGTTTTGCGTAACGGCATCAACAACCATGAAATCGTTGCCTAACCCGTGCATCTTAGCGAACTGCATTATCCTGACTCCCCCGCTTGCTTAACCGGGCGCGTGACCTGTTATTGATTACTGTCGTCACGCATTAAGGACGCATTGACGTTTTCTTTTGCGGCGGCTGGTTCTCATTTTGCTGAGTCGTTGACGCACCGGATTTGCCATCGGTAGGCATATAAAGCGGACCTTTCAGACCACAACCGAATAAACTCACTACTGATAACACCAGAAAAAACTGGCGAAACACGTTTTTCATCACGTTAAGACCTGTCATTAATACTCGTATGCTCTCTATAATCGCAGGTGGATCATGAAAATCAATAGGAATCGAAAATGAACGATAGCGAGTTCCACCAATTAGCCGACGAACTCATGCTTCAGTTGGAAGAAACGCTGGATCGGTTTGAGGGTGATGCCGACATCGATTACGAAACCAACGGCGGCGTGATGACGCTGAGTTTTGAAAATGGCAGCAAAATCGTGATTAATCGGCAGGAGCCACTACACCAAATCTGGCTGGCGACCAAAGCAGGCGGTTACCATTTCAACCTTCAGGAAGAACGTTGGGTATGCGCTCGCAGCGGTGAAGATTTTATCGCGCTGCTGTCAGCAGCCTGCTCGGATCAGGCCGGGGAAACCGTTCACTTCGGGTAACTGCCTTTTCAACGGGCCCGCGGCGCGCCACACATCAGCGCCGTCCCAGAATTATCAGCCCCAGAACCAGCAACAACAGCATGCCGATACCTACCATATTGACCATCGGCCAGCCGCTGGTCAGCGCCATCAGGCTGCCAGCAGACAGCGAAGCCAGCGCGTTAGGCACGTAAATCACCAGCGAGTTAATCCCCTGCAAACGCGATTTATGCACTGAATGGGTAAACGCGTTCAGCATGAATGTCCCGCCGTTGAACATAAACGCCCACCCGATGCCGAACAGCATCAGCGCAAACAGGAAGTGCCAGAACGTCAAACCGCTCAGCGCGACCGCCACCCCGACGACGTTACACACCATGCCAATCATCACGACCTGAATCGGCGTCAGTCGTTTTGCCAACAGCACTAACAGCAGCGCAGGCGCATACATGGCCACAAAATGCCATTGCAAAACCGTCGCGCTGTGGCCGACGGAAAAGTGGTGCTGGTGCATCGCCAGCGGCACGGAGTTCATCAATAGCGTCATCACCACAAACCCAACGGAACAGCTTACCGTTCCCAACACAAATGCCCGGCTTTTCAGAATCGCCGCCAGCGGTTCACTACGCTGGGCAGTGGGCGTGGCAACGGACATCGGAGGAAGTTTCAGGCCAAGCAACAGCAGAGACGTGACAACACAGATGCAGCCCGCTGCGATAAAGCTGCCGAGAAACGGATACGACGCCCAGAGCTGAGAAGACTGGCTCGCCGCGAACGGGCCGAGAAAACCGCCCAGGATACCGCCGCTGATCACCCACGAAATGGCACGATTTTTCTGCTGATTATCAGTAAATATCTCAGCCGCGGCGAAGCGATAATACTGATTGAAGGCGCAGGACATCCCCAGCACAAACGTCGAAAACACAAAGAGGGAGAAGCTGTGTAGCAGAATCGCCAGCGCCGCCAAAAGCGCGCCCGCCAGCCCGATCAGCGTGCCGATGATGAACGCATTGCGCCTGCCATATTTTGTCATCAGCGACGAAACGGTATAGATCATCAGCGCCGCACCGCATACCGTCGCGGTAATCGGTAGCGTGGTCAACAGCGGAACGGGCGTCATCGATACGCCAACCAGCGTAGAACATAGCGTCATCAGGGAAATAATACTGCCGGTCAGCCCTTGTCCGAGCGCCAGCAGTATCAGGTTTCGGCGTTGCAACGAATCCATCAATACGTCCCTTTCTGAATACGCTGAAAGCCGGAGATCAGAGAGTTATAAAATCTGTAACCGCTGCTTCATCGTCATCACCTCATCATCCACCACAGGCGTAATGCACAGATGAGAAAGGGCGCTGCTGCGGAACGGGATCACCTGCGTGCGGCCGTCCAGCTGTACGATTTGGTAGAACTGCGGCAGGTTGAAATTGATAAAGCTGGAACCGTAGGTAAAGCGATCGTGCGAAGACGAATAGAAGCGGCTGACATCACGCACCAGCTCTTCTTTACTGCCTTCACAATGGTGATACACCTCAACGCGATTCGACTCATCCAGAATATAGATATTAAAGCCCTGATTTTCTGTCAGATCTTCAAAGAAGAACTGGATGATCCCTTCGCTGGCGACGCCATCGACCACTGGCGGTAAATGCACGTGGTTGGTTTCAACCTGAACCGGCTGGCCTTGCAGTTTGTTGTTGGAAATCGCGCCATAAAACTCGACCGCATTTTCCAGCTTCTGCACCGATACACTCAGCCGCTCGAAGAACAAACCCCAAGTTTGCCCTGCCACTTTCACCGCTTTAAAGCGCCCTGGCTCCTGCTGACGCGTACTGGTCAAGCGCAGCTCAATGCATTCGGACACCAGCTGCTGCACACGGGTACGAATCAGCCCGCGCAGGTGCTGGCTGTAGCAGAAGACTTCCAGCGATTCCGGCAGCGCCGCATCCTGATGCATTTTGCCCAGAATGGTTTTCAGCGCTTCCAACACCGCCTGCTCGCCGCTGAAATGCAGCGTACGCACTTCATTCCACGAGTTGCGATACAGCAGGTCGATACTACCGACCAGACACTGCTGCTGCTGGCCGAAGCTAAAGACATCCAGATGACGGAAATCGAAATGCACCACCTGATTGCGGAAGGCCGCCGTCGGATCGTGTTCCAGATTGACGATAATCGCCAGATGACGAATTTCACACGGGCTGTACAGCGCCTTCGGCGTAGGGGCAGGCAGACGCAGCGGGAAGTGGCTGGCTACGTCGTCCACCAGCGCTTGCAGGCGCGTGATGTCGCACAGTTCGTTGCCTTTAATGTACAGACGCGTGCTTGGTGTCAGCAGGCCATTAAAATATGCCCATGCCACCAGCTTGTTCAGATAGCGGTTATATTCCAGTGGCTGATGGCTGACGATCGCATCCATCGACGGTGCCTGATTGTACAGGTACCAGCCCGAACGGTTCGCACGACCCGTAGGAACATAGATAAAGGTTAAATTCGGCTCCGACAAATCGGGCGAAATTTGTGGGTTCAGCAGGGTAACTTTACCCGGCAGCGCTTCAAACGCAGCGTACAGTTTACGGGTCAACACACCGATATCCTGCGGGCTGGCGCTGACGCTCAGGTTATTGCGGCGGGCGAAACGAATCAGGTTGCGATAGGTCTGCATCATCGCATCCAACAGCTCGTTATGTGCTTCGCGTACCTGTTCGATTTTCCAGTTAGCGCGGTTATCCAGCATGGCCAGATGGTCGTCGCTCCAGCCCCATTCTTGCACCAGCTGGCTCAGTATCTGGCGACGCCAGCCGACGCAGGCTTTTTCTCTGGAGAGCTTTTCGCACACTTTTAAGTAGAAACACCGACGCGCCAGATCCAGACGCGTGGGATCGTTGATCGCCGTCAGATAGTGCGTCACGCGATCCAGCATCATGCAGTAAGGATCAAGACCGAAAGAGACGATCTCGCCGTCATGCAGGCGTTTTTTTATTTCTTTCGACAGCAGGCTGGTATCCGGGTATTCCCAGGAATAGGCTTCCAACAGCAGCGTTTTCAGTACGGCTTTATAAGGGGAATCGATACTTTTATAGAGCTGCCAGAGACTCGCGCCGAAATACTCTTCCGCCGACAGCGTGCTCAAGCCGCCTAAATCCATCCACTCGTTCGGTGCCAACGCGCCCTGCGAGTACAGCGACAGCACATATTCGTCGTAGTGAGATTCTTCCTCGACCGGCACCATATTCCACAGAATACGTTTACCCGCCATACGCACGGCGGTACGGTAGAATTCATCGAGTAATAGAATGTGCTGCATGGTGCCGCAGTCTTCACCGCTCAGGCTACCGCTTTCATTGTGGCGGAAACGGCTTTCATCCATCAGGAAGAAGCTGACCTCAGCGCCCTGCGCCGCAGCCCACTGCTCAAGCAGCGTACATTTCTTCTGTAGGAGTTGGCGTTCTTCGCTATCCAGCCAGGATTGGTGGCACACCCAGATATCGAGATCGGAGCTACAGCTCTGCCCGATAGACGAGGTGCTTCCCATGGAATAGATGCCCGTGATCGGCAGTTCACCCTGTGGATGAGAACAGTCAAACGGACCCCAGCGCAACGCGATGCCATCAAGGTACTGTTGCTGCTTTTCATCAGGCGTGTGAGTGCAGATACCGTGAGGCACCTTGCCTTCAAGGTAGCCTGGCATCAACGGGTGATGATGATGTAATAAAATGGGCAGAAGACTGTAAACCTGCTGAAAAGCGGGTTTCATTGCTCCCAGAGCACGGTCAACACGCAGTTGGTTGATCGCATCCAGTCTTTGCTTCAAAGTCTCGATGTAGAAGTACAAGACGTTTCGCCTGATTTATCCCAGTGCCTAGAAAAACCCCGTGTTCCAAATCCGCATGATGAAATTAGAAGAATGTTTAGCGAATTATTGCTGGAAACGTGATCAATTTAACACCTTGCTGATTGGGCGTAAAGAAAGTAAAGAAAGTTAGACTTACCTATCTTGCTTTATTACGAATTTACCTACCCAACTGCATCAGCACGGCTTCTTTACTCGACTTGCAGCACCCGAATTTCAGACCGTTTTAAAAGGCGCGCCGCTAATGCCCACAACCTGACACCAACGCACCATCAATGATACGATGGCGGAAAATGATAAAAACGGTATCAAGCATGTTAGCCAATATTATTAGAATTGCCACCCGACAAAGCCCGCTCGCCCTATGGCAAGCACGATATGTTCAGCAGTGTTTAAACCACCTCTACCCGGATTTACACGTGGAGCTGGTGCCGATGGTAACCCGCGGTGACATCATCCTGGATACGCCACTGGCAAAGGTCGGCGGTAAAGGATTGTTTGTTAAAGAACTGGAATTGGCGCTGCTTGAAGGGCGCGCTGATATCGCCGTCCACTCCATGAAAGATGTGCCCGTCGAATTCCCAGACGGCCTCGGCCTGACCACCATTTGCGAACGCGACGACCCGCGCGACGCTTTTGTTTCCAATCATTACGACAGCCTCGATCAATTACCAGAAGGCAGCTGTGTCGGCACCTCTAGCCTGCGCCGCCAGTGCCAGCTACGCGCGCGACGTCCCGATTTGGTGATTCGTGATTTGCGCGGCAATGTCGGTACCCGCCTGTCAAAACTGGATAACGGTGACTATGACGCCATTATTCTTGCTGTCGCCGGCCTGAAACGCCTCGGCCTTGAAGAACGCATCCGCTGTGCGTTAAGCCCAGAAGAATCTCTGCCTGCCGTCGGACAAGGCGCTATCGGCATCGAATGCCGTTTGGATGACGAACATGTCCGCCAACTCCTCGCCCCGCTCAATCACGCCGCTACCGCTGCCCGCGTATGGGCTGAACGCGCCATGAATGTACGCCTTGAAGGCGGCTGTCAGGTGCCGATTGGCAGCTATGCTGAACTGGAAGGCGACACGCTGTGGCTGCGTGCGCTGGTTGGCGCGCCAGACGGTAGCCAAATGATCGTCGGTGAACGTAAAGGAAGCGTCTCCGATGCCGAACAACTCGGCATTGCACTGGCTGAAGAGCTGTTAGCAAAAGGGGCCTGCGCCATCCTTCAAGCCGTTTATCAAGGATCAAGCTCATCATGACAATTCTGGTTACCCGTCCGTCACCAACTGGCGAACAACTGGTGACCCGTTTAAGAAAGCTCGGCTATAACGCCTGGCACAGCCCGCTGATCGAGTTTTCACCCGGACGAGAACTCGCCAGCCTGCCTTCACTATTACAGGCACTGAGCGCCGACGATTTGGTGTTTGCGCTCTCACAACACGCCATTCATTACGCCGATCCGATGCTGGCACGCACAGGCATCAGCTGGCCTGCCCATCTCGCTTATTACGCTATCGGCCGTACCACCGCGCTGGCGCTACATAAAATCAGCGCACACCCGGTAACGTATCCGCCTGAGCGCGAAACCAGCGAAACGCTCCTGCAACTTCCTGACCTGCAAGATGTTTCCGGTAAACGCGCGCTATTGCTGCGCGGCAACGGCGGCAGGGAACTGCTGGGAGAAACGCTAACCGAACGCGGCGCACAGGTGACCTACTGTGAATGTTATCAGCGCAGAGACGTTCACTATGACGGGCTAGAGCAAAGCCGCCATTGGCAACAAATAGGCATCGACAAACTGGTGATCACCAGCGGAGAAATGCTACAACGGATCTATACTTTAGTACCTGATTACTATCGGGCTTCCTGGTTACTCGGCTGCCAGCTGATCGTCGTCAGCGAACGGCTAGCAGAACAGGCTCGTCAGCTCGGCTGGCGTGATACCCGAGTGGCTGATAACGCCGATAACGATGCGCTCGTGCGCGCACTACAATAAACCTGATCATGGGATGTACCATTATGACGGAACACAATACCCCCACAGCTCCATCCGACGAGGTTGCTGAACGGGTTGAACCCGCGCATCAGCAACAGGATCCTGCACCGCAGCCCAAACGTAGCGGTGCCGTGCTCGGGGCGATCGCGATTGTGATTGCGCTGGCAATAGGCGCGGGCTTGTATTACCACGGCCACCAGCAGGCGCAGAAAGAAACCGCTGCGCTGCAACGTCTGGAAACGCAGTTAAACGCATTGCAGCAGCAGCATAAGCAAGAGCAACAGCAGTGGCTGGACGCTCAACAGCAGCAAAGCAAAGTACAAGACACGGCCGCACAGCGTCTTGAGGCGCTAACGCGTCAGTCGGACGAGCTGCGCGATAAGCTGGCGGCGCTTTCTAGCCATGACACCAATACCTGGTTGATCGCTCAGGCAGATTTTCTGGTGAAACTGGCAGGACGTAAGCTGTGGAGCGACAAAGACGTCACCACCGCAGGCGCATTGCTGAAAAGCGCGGACGCTAGCCTGGCGGAAATGAACGATCCCAGCCTGATAGAAATCCGCCGCGCGCTGACCAACGATATCGGTGCACTGGCAGGCGTGAGTCAGGTCGATTTTGACGGCATCATCCTGAAAGTAAATCAGCTCACCGATCAGCTGGATAACTTACAGCTCGCCGACAACAACACTGATGAAGCGCCGATGGACGCCAACAGCACAGAGCTGTCTGCCTCCTTAAGTGAGTGGCGGCAAAATCTAAGCAAGAGCTGGCACAATTTCTTGGCTGATTTTATCACCATTCGCCGCCGCGACAGTGCTGCCGAACCGCTGCTGGCACCGAATCAGGATGTGTATCTGCGCGAGAATATCCGCTCACGTCTGCTGGTTGCCGCACAGGCCATTCCTCGCCACCAGAATGAAGTGTACAAACAGTCGCTGGAAACGGCAGCAACCTGGGTTCGCGCCTACTTTGATACCACCGACCCCACGACGCAGGCCTTTTTAGATCAGCTCGATGCCTTAAGCCAGCAGTCGGTTTCACTGGATGTCCCAACGGAGCTACAAAGTCAGGCGCTGTTGGAAAAACTGATGCAAACGCGCGTTCGTAACCTACTGGCTCAGGCGCCAGCCACACAGCAAGGGGAATGAGCATGCTAAAAGTCTTATTGCTGTTCCTGATCCTGATCGCCGGCATCGTGATCGGCCCGATCGTCGCGGGTCACCAAGGCTACGTCCTGATCCAAACGGATAACTACGACATTCAAACCAGCGTGACCGGTCTGGTCATTATGCTGGTACTGTTCTTTCTCGCCTTTTTGGCGGTGGAATGGGTGCTCCGCCGGATCTTTCGTACCGGATCCCGCACGCGCGGCTGGTTCCTCGGCCGCAAACGCACCCGTGCCAGAAAACAGACCAAAGCCGCACTGCTCAAGCTGGCCGAGGGCGATTATTTACAGGTAGAGAAGCTACTGACGCGCAATGCCGATCATGCCGAGCAGCCCGTGGTTAACTACCTGCTGGCAGCCGAAGCCGCTCAGCAGCGCGGTGACGAGTTCCGTACCAAGCAATATCTGGAGCGTGCCGCCGAGGTTGCAGATACCGATCAGCTTCCGGTAGATATTACGCGCGTGCGTATTCAGCTTGCGCGTAATGAAGATCATGCCGCACGTCACGGCGTGGACAAACTGCTGGAGGTTGCGCCCCGCCATCCTGAGGTGCTGCGTTTAGCGGAGCAGGCTTTCCTGCGTACTCACGCCTACAGCGCACTGCTGGATATTCTGCCTGCGATGCGCAAGATTAATCTGTACCCTGAAGAACGTTTGCTGGATCTACAGCAGCAGGCGTATATCGGCCTGATGAATCAGGCAATGGCGGATGGTGGTAGCGAAGGGTTGAAATCATGGTGGAATAATCAGAGCCGCAAAGTACGCCATGAGATCCCGCTTCAGGTCGCGATGGTTGAGCATTTGATCGAGTGTGACGATCATGATACCGCTCAGAAGATCATTCTCGACGGTCTCAAACGCCAGTATGACGAACGTTTGATCCTGCTGATGCCACGCCTTAAAGCCGGAAACCCAGAACAGCTGGAAAAAGTGCTGCACCAGTACATCAAGCAGCAAGGCGCTACTGCGCTGTTGAGCAGTACGTTAGGTCAGTTGCTGATGAAACACGGCGAATGGCAGCAGGCCAGCGATGCTTTCCGCACCGCACTGGAATTACGCCCGGACGCTTATGATTATGCCTGGCGTGCCGATGCGCTAGATCGGTTGCATCTGCCGGATGAAGCGGCCCAAATGCGGCGCGAAGGGCTGTTACTCACGCTACAGCAGCCTGCCAGCTAATCACTACGTTATCCCTTTCATAAGGCTCCTTTTTGGAGTAATGCCAGTCAGTTAAGCAACTGACTGGCTGTTTTTCTTCGCTTTTCGATATTTATAAGGCCTTTCTTTCACCACTCTCGGGAAGGTTCTTTCTCTTCTTATCGGCAGCTTCACCATCTGTCCCATACTCTCCAGATCTCGCAGTAGTTCAGGGATACGACCCGGCGATGCACCCTGAAGCGTCATCAACATCCTCATGACCAGCCCGCAGGATTCTGAGAAGCTCAGCTGATTTGGCCAGTAACCTTTCAGTTGACTGGCCATTTTAATCATCTGATATCTCACGAGATTATACGCCAGCAGCACACCCCATAACTCCTGCTCCACAAGTTCCGGTTTTTTGCTTCTCAGTGTCAGTCTGCTCAGTTGCATTGTCTGTTTGATTTCACGGTAACCCAACTCGATTTCCCAACGGTGACTGTAAAGCTCAACCATTTCACCTCCCGGATAACGCATGCCATCAGTCATCGAAGTCAGTAACTGATAGATTTTTCCTTTACGGCTATAGGTCAGTAATCGGGCTGTCACTTCTGTACTCAGTCCCGGCCATTTTTTGCGGGATTGTGGCGTAGTTTTCAACTGTACCAGATGATCGCCTTTTCCCAGTTTCCGGGCCTCCTCGTAACGGGTACCTTTCTTAAGCGGTATCATCCAGTGTCGGTGTTCTCCCGCACGCTTCTTAAGCATTCAGCAACCCTAATGAGTAATACCCTTTATCGAGCAGCGTCAGCGTATTATCTGCGGTCTGGTCTATCAGTTGCTCAGTAAGGGTATATTCGCTGTCTTTCATCGTACCGAAGGCTGCTGCGGTTATCAGATGGCTGGTCAGCTCCATCTGACAGACCATTTTGACCTGCGGGTAGGTAAGGTTGGCCGCAGTAAGTCTGGCGCGGGAAGGCGGTATCATTTTCAGGTGTTTCCTGTGTGCGCCAGACGACGCCATCCATCGCCAGTAACGTCAATCCACACCAGTGGGGATGCGCCACAGCGTTGTGCCACAAGTGAGCGGTGTGCGTGAACACCCGTCGAACGGCGTCACTTCCGAGCCGCTGTCAGTATGGATAACCGCGCTGGGAGCAACAAAGGGACGGTTACCGGGCAGCATAATATCCAGCCGATTGACAATCTGATGAAGCGGCTCCTTACGTTCAAGCGCCATGCCGACAACGCACCAGACCATCATTTCGAGAGGAAGACGGCGTTTACGCAGGGTGACCACGCCGGACTCAGCAAGGCAACGGGCAATAAGTTCTGGGTCAAGAAAGTCGCCAAGAGAAGTCAAAGGATTACGGGTCGAATCGTAACGTGAAACGAGGTCGATGGCCTGAGAGATACGCATAAAAAATCCGGAAATGAAGAACACTTCCGGATTCTTACACAGCTATTGGATCGTTCAACTGATCCTTAACTGATCAGCATTACTCCTTTTTGGAGCCTTATTCTTTTGTATGGCCCGTCCTGAATAGTCCAACAGAAGGCGGTTACCGGACATTTTCCTCAGACGAAAAAAAACACTTACCGATAAACGGTAAGCGTTGAAAATATCAGGTCTGTCAGACAACAGAATGGTGCCTCACTCAACGTTATGTCCGGAAGGCCCGATGGAGATTTGCATCTTCATCTGGAGTTGGACGATAGGCACCTCAAATTGGCTCTGCGTCATTCCCAGGATTATGAAGCCGAAGCAAGCATAGAAGGTGGAATGAGCATCTACCCGCTTATTTAAGCACAAATTATGCCAACATGCATAATTTTATTATCACCAACTCATTAAATCGCGATAACCAGCTAATAATAAATAATATTTTTATTTATCGACTGGGAGAAGACCTAAGACACGTTAGCCGGCAAAAACGAGATCGCGCTCACAAAACATGTCGCCATTCAGAGACGAATTTATCGAATAAAATATTAATCATTATTAATCAATGGATTAAATGTCTCTTTTTTGCGACAACAGAACCCCTCAAGTGTCGTGTTTTTCCGACAGTCCCATTAAAGCTGTTGATTCAATTTAAAAAAGGGTAAATATCCGCGCCTGGAAACCGACGCGGACAGGATTGGCTTAATGAGAGGAGATTAACGGGAGGACAGCTGCTCTAAACTCTGCTTCGCTACCTGATACAGATAGTGCGCGGTCGGGAACAGCGCGCTGTCATCAACACGGAATTTCGGGTGGTGCAGCGCATACGGTCCGCCGGAGCCGACCATCATGAACGTACCCGGCAATTTCTGCTGATAGAACGCGAAATCTTCACCAATCGGGCTGGCTTCCACGCGGCGCGCTTCAAACCCTTCGTCACTCGCCACATTCAGCGCAAACTCAACCCACTCTGGCGTGTTGATCACCGACGGCGGCCCTGCATGCCACAGGAACTCAATTTCTGCGCCAAAGGTGCTGGCGATACCTGCAACAATCTGACGGAAACGCTGTTCAATTAAATCGCGTGCGGCCTGATTGAACGTTCTGACTGTACCTTCAACATAGGCAGTGTCCGGGATAACGTTCCAGGTGCTGCCGCTATGTACCTGAGTAATCGACACCACCGCGTTATTGTCGGACGATACCGTGCGGCTGATGATGGTCTGTACGGCAGAAATCAGCTGACCCAGAATGATAATCGGATCGTTACCTTCATGCGGCTTCGCAGCGTGACAGCCTTTCGCTGCGATCTTGATCTCAAAGCGGTCAACGCCCGCCGTCAATGCACCGTCTTTCCCACCGATGACGCCAACAGGCAGCGTCGGATCGTTGTGAATGCCAAAAATCGCTACCGCATTGTCCAACGCGCCAACGGCAATGACTTCCGGCGCACCCAGCCCGGTTTCTTCAGCAGCCTGGAACAAAATACGCACTGTCCCTTTCAGCTCCGGCTCGATTTTCTTCAGCAGAATCGCCGCGCCCAGCGCAGCGGAAGAGTGAAAATCATGACCGCAGGCGTGCATCACACCTTTGTTGAGTGACGTAAATTCTACGCCGGATTCTTCTTCAATCGGCAGGGCATCAATATCAGAACGAACCACGACCAGTGGACCATCCTGTAAGCCGCCGACTTCCGCGACCAAGCCGGTTTTCAGCGGCAGGTCGAGGACACGAATGCCCTCTTTTTCCAATACCGTACGAATCTTCTTCGTGGTCTCGAACTCCTGATTCGACAGTTCAGGATTGCGGTGTAAATCGTGGCGAAATGCCTGAATAAACTGAGCCAGAGGCTCGTGCTGAGGTGCTGTTCTCATGAATACTTGCTCCACATTATCGTGCCCTGCCTGACAGGGCTGCCTTGTTCAGGCGTGCAGGTGTGTCTACGTATGCGTTAAATATCGTACTCAAGCGGCTCAGGCAGCTTGGTCAACTGACGCAGGAAACGCTGGGTTTGCGGGTTATCCGAGAAGCTAATCACCTGCTCCGCCGGGCCTTCCTCAACAATGTGGCCGTCCGCCATGAAGATCACGCGGTCAGCCACTTCTTTCGCAAACTGCATTTCATGGGTGACAATCACCATCGTGGTGTCATTTTTCGCCAGCTTCTGAATCACCTGAAGCACTTCGTGGACCCTTTCTGGGTCAAGCGCCGAGGTCGGTTCATCAAACAAAATCGCCTTCGGATCCACCGCCAGCGCACGCGCAATACTCACGCGTTGCTGCTGTCCGCCGGATAGCGTCACCGGATACTGTGCCGCCTGCGGCAGCAGACCGACCTGCTCCAGCAAAGCCAGACCGATTTCATTCGCCTTCTGCTTCGGCATTTTTTTCACGACAATCAGCGCTTCCGTCACGTTCTCCAGCGCCGTCTTGTTCTTAAACAGGTTGTAACTCTGGAACACCATCGCCGTCTGACGGCGCAGCGCATAGGCCTCTTTAGCGGAGTAACGACGCGTATCCAGCGTTTGTTCGCCAATTTCAATCGTGCCCGACTCTGGCGTTTCCAGCAGGTTCAGACAGCGCAGCAGCGTGGATTTACCCGAACCAGATGGACCGATAATTGCCACGACTTCGCCTTTCGCGATATCCAGACTAATGTTGTCCAACACCACCTGATCGCCAAAGCGTTTAGAAAGATTCTTTACACTGATCATGTCAGCCCCTTATCGCTGTAGCGAGTGATTCAGTTTCTTCTCAAGCTGTTTTTGCAGCCAGGCGTAAACAACAATCACCATCCAGTAAATCAGACCCACAACCAGGAAGGTCTCAAAGAAACGCAGAGATTCAGCAGCAATCATTTTGCCTTCCGCGAACAGTTCGGAGACGCCCAGTGCAAAAGCCACCGAGGTATCTTTAATCAGGGAGATGAAAGTGTTCCCCGTCGCGGGCAGCGCATTCAGCATGGCCTGAGGCAACACGATGCGGCGATAAACCTGCGCTTTACTCATACCAATGGATAAGCCCGCTTCCGTCTGGCCGAAATCCACCGAGGCCAAGCCCGCACGGAAAATCTCAGCCATGTAGGCGGACGTTTTCAGGCTAAAGCCGATAATCGCGGCCGTCATCGCATCCAGATTGGATAAGCCAGGGAATAGCTGCGGCAGGCCGAAGTAGATGATAAACAGCTGAACCAGCGAGGGAATACCGCGGAACAGCGAGATATACAGTTCGACGATTTTTACGACCACGACGATCTTGCTTTCACGGACTAACGCCAGGAGAAGGCCGAGCACCATAGCAAAAAACATCGAAACCACGGCAAGGAACAGCGTGGTTGGCAAATACATTAGTACCTGGGGAAAGACCTTTAGCAGGTAGGCAAGATCGATATTCATGAGTAATACCATTAATGCTTCCACCGGCCATATTGCACCGGTGGAACAGGGTTATAACTATTTGCTACATAACGAACCATCTAGCTACATAACAAATCATCTGGCTACGTAACGGCTCGCCAGAATGACGGCGTGAGGTTATTTAGCCGGTGATACCGTGATGTCTTCACCAAAATATTTTTCGGAGAACGCTTTCAGGCGTCCATCTGCACGCATTTTCGTCAATTCCGCATCGAACTGTTTACGCAATGCATCACCTTTCTCGTCCTTATGGAACGGGAAGCTCACTTCTTCAATCACCAGCGGCTCGCCAACCAGCTTGAACGGCAGGTTACGCTTATTGATTTCGGCCAACAGAATCGGACGTGAATTCACGTAGCCTTCAACGCGTTTAGACAGCGCATCGTTCATCGCGCCATCGCGTGTTTCATAGGTGCGAATATTCACGCTGCCATCGGCAAACGCTTTTTTCAGGTTGTTAACGTGGTTAGAACCCAGAACCCCGGCAACCGTCTTGCCTTTCAGGTCGGCCAGTGTATTAATGTCCGCGTTGTCTTTGTGCGTCACAATCTGGCTGCCGTAGAAGCTGTACGGCTGGGCGAAGTTGTATTTTTCCTGACGCGCCGGCGTAATGGCTACCACGTTCGCCACAGTATCCAGTTTTCTCGCTTCCAGTTGACCCATCAGGCCGCTGAAATCGGCGGTGACCCACTCAACTTTGTAGTTCAGATCTTTCGCGATGGCTTCCGTGACTTCAACGTCAAACCCGACCAGCTTGTTATCCTGCTTGAAGCCACTTGGATAACTTTGGCCTGTTGAACCCACTTTCAATACTTTTTCCTGCTCAGAGCCGCTCTTCCCAGAATCACAGCCAGCAACAAGAAAGGCGGTCGTCAGCGCCAGAACAGACAACGTTACTTTTTTCATCATTTTACTGCCTCTCTTTTTGATTTTTTATCTTTCCACTGGTCATACAATTGGTTATCAAGGATTTTTTCCATCCAGATTGTCAGGTGTCCTTTTCCCAGATTCGTCTGCCCGACTTCCTTGAAACCATAATTTCTGTACATCTCAATCAGCCACGGATGGTTTTGCGCGGTACCAAGCGACACGGCAGGCGCTTTGAGCTGGTTAATCAGAATTTCTTCCTCCAGCCAGCTCATCATTTGCTTACCCAGCCCCTGTTTTTTATAGCCAGGGTGCGTCGCAAACCAGCCCAGATGGGGTAGACCGAACGGGCCCGGTTCCGGCCCCCACGGATAACGGATGGTAAATGACGACACCATCTCTCCATCTTTTTCCATCACATAAACGCCGTGTGAGGCAATATGCGTACGCACCATGTCGATATCCGCATGGGCGGCGGAAAAGTTGATACCCAGTTGGCGAATCGGCTCAAATGCCGCCAGCGCCAGTCCCAGATAGGTTTCATCGTCCGCAAGCGTAGCCTGACGAAATACGATACTCATGATGTCACCTTATGCTGGCAGCAGGCCGGAGTTATCCGCATAGCGAATCACGTCATCAACCTTCTGCGGCGCACTGCCAACGTAGTTAGCCGGATTCAGCCATTCGTCCAGATCGGCAGCGGTCACCTGTTCAGAAAGCACTGGGTGAGCCAACAGTACCGATTTAAAGGACTGATTCTGCTCGAATGCCTGCATAGAACATTCATAAACCAGATGGTGAGCAGTCTGCTTGCCAAGACGTTTGCCAATCTCGAACATCACTTTCTCAGACAGCAGCAGGCCATTTTGCAGATCGAGGTTCGCCAGCATCTGCTTCTCGTTGACGGACATACCACGCAGGATGCCAAGCGCATTCTGAAGCTGAGCAGACAGATAGATATTGATTTCCGGCAGCGCAATCCACTCCGCACGCCAGCTCATCGCATCACGCTCATGCTCAACTTTCATGGACTCATGAATCAGCGCGGCGCTCTTAAACAGCGGAGCCGTCAGGCTTGCCAGCCCTTCCAGCGCGGCAGGGTTGCGTTTATGCGGCATCGTTGTAGAACCGATTTTCCCTTCAGAGAACGGCTCTTCGATTTCGTTAATCTCGGTGCGCATCAGGTTGTACAGCTCGTTGCCGATTTTGCCCAGCGTACCGCTGATCAGAACCGTAACAGAAGCATATTCGGAGAAGCGATCGCGGGCAGACTGCCAGCCGATATTCGGCGTATTCAGCCCCAGTTTATCCAGCGTCAGTCGCTCGATTTCCGGCCCTTTCTCGCCAAAAGAGGCATAGGTGCAAATCGCACCGTTGATGTTGCCAACCAACACACGTTCTTTGATTTCACCCAGACGTTCGAGGTGACGGATAAATTCATCCAGCCAGACGGCCAGCTTGAAGCCAAACGTGGTGGGCAGCGCCTGCATACCGTGGGTACGACCGGCCATCAGCGTATGCTGGTGTTTCTTTGCCAGACGTTTCAACTCAACGGCCAGCAGTTGTGTATCTCTGACGACAATATCAAAAGATTGTTTCAGCTGTAACACTGTCGCGGTATCAACGATGTCCTGCGTGGTCACGCCGTAGTGAATAAACTCACCCGCGGCACCGCACTGTTTCTGAATCGCGGCAATCGTCGGCATCAGAGAGTGCTTCATGCGCGCGGCATCTTTTGCAATCTCTTCAACGTTAAGCGCGCTTGCGTCAGCGTTTTCTGCAATGGTTTTTGCCGCATCCAGCGGAATGACACCCAGTTCACCCTCGGCAAGCGCCAGAGCGACTTCTACTTCGACCTGTTTAGTCAGTCGGTTATGCTCGGACCAGACGCCGCGCATTTCAGGCGTGCCAAAATTATTCCCTATAAGAAGAAAATCAATAAGATGTGATGCCATAGTTAACTCGTTAGTGTTGGATTTATCAGGCGGGATTTATATCGTCTTTTTAATTTTTAAAAATATAACATGCGGAAATTATGCGCTTTATACCTTTGGGATCTATCTTAGATCAAAAAGTTTGATTGCAAACTATGCATGCAGAAATGTTCGCTAACACTCTCTCCTCTGCTGAAAAACCTGCCTGTCACTTTTCCCCACCTACAATGAAACTTCTTATCCGCATGACCGCTGACGAAGGATTATCATGCTTTCCCACACGACATTACGTACTCCCCGTAGCTTATTGATTACCATGATCATTATTTCAGCCTTTTCTACTCGGGCTCAGGCGCAGGATCGCTATCTTCTGGAAAAGGTCATTGAAGTCAGCCGTCATGGCGTACGTCCTCCAACAGAATCCAACACGACGGCACTTGAATCCGGCACGGCACGGCAGTGGCCTCAGTGGGTCACGCGGGAAGGTGAATTAACCGGGCATGGCTATGCCGCCACCGTATTAAAAGGCCGCTACGAGGGTGAGTATTATCGTCAACAGCATCTGTTCGCATCAGGTTGTCCGACGGAACAGCAGATTTATGTGCTCGCCAGTCCGCTACAACGCACCCGCGCAACGGCACAAGCCTATATGGACGGTATGTTTCCGGGCTGCGGCGTTGCGACGCATGCCGTTGAGGATGAAAAGCAAGATCCGCTGTTCCACGGGGATAAAATGGGCATTGGCACGCTTGACCCCGAACGGGCAAAGGCTGCGGTGCTGGAAGCCATGGGCGGTGATTTGAATATCGCCTATCAGCGTCTTAAGCCCAGCATAGAGCTGTTGAAGCAGGTCGTATGCGAAGCGGATAAGCCGTGCCCGGTGTTTGATAAACCGTGGGCGCTAAAACAGGATAAGGACGGTTCCACTTCTATCAGCGGCTTGAATACGCTGGCGAATATGAGCGAGGTTTTCCTGCTGGAGTACAGCGAGAATCTACCGCAGGCACAGGTCGCTTTTGGTCACGTCAGCAACACACAGGATCTCATACCGTTGATGGCGCTGATGACGGCTAAATACGACTTCACCAATGATGTTCCCTATATCGCACAGCGCGGCGGTTCGCTATTCATGCAGCAAATCGCACAGGCTCTGGCGCAAGGGACGCAGGAAGCGCAAGACACCACACAAGGTGAGCCACCAGCCGTCCCCTACTTGCTGTATGTCGCTCACGACACCAATATCGCCTATCTGCGCACGCTATTGCAGTTTCATTGGCAGCTACCCGGCGATACCGCCGATAACATTCCGCCCGCAGGCAGTCTGGTATTCGAACGCTGGCGTGATACCACCACTCAGCAGCGTTTCTTACGTACCTATTTCCAGTCGCAGTCGCTGGATCAGATTCGTTCACTGGCGCAGCTTGACGATCGGCAGCCGTTACTGAAAGAGGAATTTACCTCTCAGGGCTGCCAGCAGACAGAAAAAGGCACGCTGTGTCCTTTTGGTACCGCACTGAAATCAATGCGAGAAAGTATTGATAGCAGCGCGCTGGCACCCGTGCATTACGCGCCGTAACACGCGATATCGCAGGGAACAACAACGTCTTGTCGGGTTGATAAATCCGACAAGGCTTTCGCCAGAGAAGGAAAAATACAAACGAAAAAAAAGCACATATTTCGATGTGCTTTTCTTCTTAATTGGTCGGCGAGAGAGGATTCGAACCTCCGACCCACTGGTCCCAAACCAGTTGCGCTACCAAGCTGCGCTACTCGCCGAATGTACTGCTTTTTTTGAACATCACTGATGTTCTTGTTTGTGTGGTGCGAAGAGAGGGACTTGAACCCTCACGTCCGTAAGAACACTAACACCTGAAGCTAGCGCGTCTACCAATTCCGCCACCTTCGCATAACTCACAAACAGTCAATCAACTACTTTAGTTGCAAAATCTGGGGTGGCTAATGGGACTCGAACCCACGACAACTGGAATCACAATCCAGGGCTCTACCAACTGAGCTATAGCCACCATCACCACACTTTACATCAACTACTTATTACGCGGTACTTCCTTTTCACGGGATACTTTCTTTACGAAAAAAAGTGTACCACCGCAGCTCTTGCACACAACATACTTCATACAGAATATAATGGTGCGCCCGACAGGATTCGAACCTGAGACCTCTGCCTCCGGAGGGCAGCGCTCTATCCAGCTGAGCTACGGGCGCTTAGCGCCGTTGCGGGGCGGGATATTACGGGCTTAGCGACTGGCTGTCTAGTGCTTTTTTATCGAAATGATGCGTTTGATTATGATTTGCTCATTCCAAGCTAAATAACACACAGTTCCGCCCTTCCCGCCCCCAAATACTACGATTTACCCTCTGTCAGCGACGTTTTTTTGCCCAGTCCCAACGCGAAATAACACAGGCTGACCACGGCTAAAAAGGCGACACCGACCAATAAAGACATCCGCGTATCGATATTTATGTACATTCCCACCAGCACACACAGCAAAAATGCCATCGTCAGGTAGTTTACCCACGGGAACAACACCGATTTAAACGGATGTGTGGCCAGCGCAGTGCGATGCTGTTCACGAAAACGCAACTGGCTGATTAACACCACAAACCACGGCACCATACCCGGCAGCACGCTGGCGCTATAAACATACACAAACACTTTTTCTGGGTTAGGAATGATGTAGTTCAACACCGAGCCAGCCATCAGGCAAAGAATAGAAATCATGACACCTGCCGCAGGTACGCCGCTGGCCGTCACTTTACCCAACCAGGCAGGGAGCTGGCGGTTGTTGGCCAGCGAATACAGCATACGTCCACAGCTATACATGCCGCTGTTGCAGCCGGATAGCGCAGCCGTCAGCACCACAAAATTGATGATCCCTGCCGCCGCGGTGATACCAATCTTCGCAAATGTCATCACAAACGGACTGCCGGACGTGCCGATTTCATTCCAGGGGAAAATCGTGACGATAACGAAGATCGCGCCCACATAGAAAATCAGGATGCGCCACAGAATGTTGTTGATCGCGCGCTTCAGCGTCACCTGCGGATTTTTCGCCTCGCCCGCCGTAATGCCGACCAGTTCCACGCCCTGATAAGACGCCACGACCAGACAGAGTGCGAACAGCAGACCTTTCCAGCCTCCCGCGAGGAAACCGCCGTGTTCGGTCAGGTTGCTGAATCCGGTCGCCTGACCGTGGTTACCAAAGCCGAAGAAGATAATGCCGACACCGACGACAATCATCACGACGATGGTGGTGATTTTTATCATCGCGAACCAAAATTCGATTTCGCCATACAGTCTTACCGCAGCAAGGTTTGCGCCCGCGACCAGCGCAACGGCGGCGATGGCCGGTAGCCATTGCGGCAAATCGGGGAACCAATACTGAACATAGACGCCAATGGCGGTAATTTCCGAAATCCCGACCGCCATCCACATAAACCAGTAGCCCCATGCGGTGAGATAACCGAAAAAGGGACTCATGTATTTATGCGCGTAGACGGCAAACGATCCCGCTACTGGCTCCAGAAACAGCATTTCGCCCATTGAACGCATGATGAAGAAAACGAAGATCCCAGCGACAATATAGGCCAGCAATACTGACGGCCCTGCCCACTTCAGCGCACTAGCCGCGCCCATAAACAGCCCGACGCCGATCGTGCCACCCAGCGCAATCAGCTCAATATGCCGGGCTTCCAACCCTCGATGGAGTTTTTCCTGCTTTACATCTTCTGCCATATATCCTCTGTCTTTATGTTGTGCTTATCCCGGCTGCTGCCGGTTATTGTTCTTATTTCAGAAATACTGCCGACTACCGATGAGAAAGAACGTACCCTTGCCCCAAATTAGCGGCATGAAAATACCGTAATGTGAGTTTGAATAACACATCAGGGATGACGAATACGCCAAAGATAGAATTCTGTATTTCTGATTGACTGGCAAACAGACAATTAAAATCGAATAGGAATAAGAAATCAGGTTTATATATTGCGAGGAAAGATTGTGGAGCAAGGTTGGCGCGTTTAACGCGCCAATTCAATGAAGCTACAGGCGACCGCTGTAGTGATAGGCAACATATTTCAACAGCCTAAGCTGCCGAAAAATACGGCTCGGCTGGGACAGCAAACGATACAGCCATTCCAGTCCTAAGTTTTGCCACACGAGCGGGGCGCGCTTCACATGCCCGGTAAAGACGTCATAGGTTCCCCCCACACCCCTATACAGCGCATCGGGATAGTGGTGACGACAGTCGCGCATCAGGATTTCCTGTCGTGGCGACCCCATCGCGACGGTGACAATTTGCGCACCGCTGGCGCGGATACGTTCGAACAGGGCATCGCGCTGCTCTGGCGTAAAATAGCCATCCTGACTGCCGACAATATTCACGTTCCACTGCGCCCGCAGCTTCGCTTCCGTTTGTGCCAGCACGTCAGGTTTGCCGCCCACCAGAAAAACCGGCGTTCCCTCCTCGCCCGCTCGTTCCATTAGCGCTTCCCACAGGTCAGCCCCCGCAACTCGCGTGACATCAGCCGGCGGGTATTTGCGTCGAATGGAGCGCACGATGCTGATGCCGTCCGCATACTTGTACTCTGCACGATCGAGCAACGCACGCAGCGCCACGTCTTTTTCCGCCGTTAGCACTTTCTCAGCATTAATCGCGACGAGCGTGCCCGTTTCAACCCGCTCGCCCGCAAACAGGTAATCAACAAACTGCGCCATATTGCGAAAACCGTGAATGGGCAAACCACGAATGGTATACAGAGGAATGGTCTCTGGGGTTTTTAACGCTGTCATACCTGCTCCTTTATCACAGGATCCACGGTGTTGGGTGTCGGCGCGAGCGGCGTGGCACGCATACGCATCAGACGCTGCCGGATGAGTCCGGCGCTTTCCAGCAGCCAATAGAGCAGTTTGGCAACCAGCAGACACAGACCAAATACCAGACAGAAAAACACCACACGTGAAACAAAAGAATCGACGCCTTCACGCGTCAGCACAATAATATTGAACACCGCCCCGAAGCAGAACGCCTGCAAAATAGCGGATTTATAGCGATTGCTGTCGTTCTTCCCTAACTCGTACACCCAGTCGAACCATTTGATAACCAGCCCTACCGCAATCGCGCCGAGCGGGATAAACAGCACCCCGCCCATCACCACCAGCGAGCCCAATAGCGTGGGGGAAATCGCCAGCCCGGAGCGGTTATTCAACACTTCCCAGGTGAAATAGTTCGCACTGTTTAACACCAGATTCGGACGATCCGGCCATAGCCAGGAAGGAATAAAGACGTAGAAATCACGGGCAATCGGTGCCAGCCCCTGGAATTCAATCTTGTCGTAGTTCTGCCACAGCAGCGCCAGATTTTCCCAGGGCGAGAAAGTGTCACGGGTTAAATACAGGAAGGTATAAAAGGCATAATCACCGCTGACGTCCAGCCCATAGCGCGTCAGCGCCAGCCAGAACATCCCGACAATCCCGAACGCACCAGCCGCAACCAGCATCCAGAGCGTAATCCAGCCGCGCACAATGCCAATAAACAGAAATAGAGCGAAGGCGATAATCACATTCGCACGTGTTCCGCCCACAATTACATACGTCAGCATCCCAAACGCGACCGTTCCGATGAGGAACATTATCCACGCACGCTGCGTCTGCCGCAGGAAATACACCACCAGCATCGCCGGAATGAAGAAGTAGAAGAAGCGTTTCAACGCCACGCCGGACACATCGCTGGAGAATATCTGGCTGTAAGAATTTAGCTTAAACAGCAAGAAGCCGTTGTTGAGGAAGAAAATACCGACGGTGGCGACCGCAATCAACGCCAGCAGCAGCCAGGTCAGATTGGCTTCAACCCGATTCACCGTCAGGAGTGGCTTACGCGGCGCGGAAGCTTTCTGGCGTAACCGCGTCTTATAGCTGACGTAATAGATCGCATAGAACGCCGTCGCAGACAGCATCGCCTGAAGCAGGAACTGCACGGGAACCACTTCAACACCAAAGCGGAATACCAGTACGCAGGTAAACGGAAAACCAAAATAGAACGTTAATAAATAGAGCAGGGAAAACAGCACGTTAAAATTAAAACGCACCCGCCGAAACTCCATCCAGGTCAGGCTCAGGATAAAGATGACTGAAATCAGGTAGACAGCAAACAGCCCACCAAATTGCCCCAGCGTCATGTTGGTTCTCCCGCCGCCAACGCCAGCGCATCGCGCCAGCCTTGCAGATAATTGGGATTAAAGAACGCAATCTGGTGCTTATCGACTGATGCCAATTGGCGCTGCGCTTCACGCACTAGCGCTTCATCCAACTCGTCACCGTAAAACAGCACGGGCAGCCCTTGTTCCGTCAGATCCTGCCAGAACGGATTTTGTCGGCTGATCACGAACGGCACGCCAAACTGAATCAGCAGACATAACGTCCCGATTCCCTGCTGGCGATCGAAAATAAAATAGCCCAAATCGCAGGTGCGCAGCATGTTGAGATAATCATCAAATGCCAGTTGGTCTTTTAGCAGTTGGAAATTTTTCACGCCAAACAGCGCCAAACCGTCCTTTTCCACCTGCGCGATGTAGGACTCGTTATTCGCAGGGTAGCCCATCGGCACAATGACCCGCACATTTTTTCCGAACTGCTTGTGAATCGCCCGCAGCGCTTCCTGATGGCGATTCGTGCGATCGCCAGAATTGCCGACCAGAATCGTCATCGGCCCTGCCAGCGGTTTATCCACCTGCATGCCCGTTAGCGCCGGATTCATTCGCGTTGGGAAGTACAGCAATGACGTCGGCACGCGAGGTGAACGCTGCTGATACCACGCCAGATCGCCACGCGTAGCAAACACGTGTCCGACACGCTTTTGCGCCATACGCCGCAGCAGATAAAACAGACGATATTTCAGGCTGCTCGCCTCTTCATACAAATCCGCGCCCCAGACGTGCCAGTAAACCTGCTCGGATTTGATTTTTCCGCTTAGCAACGCCAGCCACAGCGTGGGATTAAACTGCCCATGCAGGAAAAAGCGCATTTTGCGGTTCGCTTTGGCTCTGGCGATGACTGCCTCAGCCAGCGTTTTCTTATCTACGCAGGTTTCGATACGCAGCGCGGGAAAATCAGCCGATGAAATGCCATCGTGAGCAGCCACGATAAAATGCCGAATCTGCTGCTCGGGGAGTTCCGTCGCCAGTACGTCGTTAAAAAAACGTAAAACGGTCTGGTTATGATGCGGGATGTCAGATCCCAATACATGAATCAGTGTCGTCATGCTCGCCTACGGTAAATAATGAATACGCAACAACAAAGCAAAAAATAGACCAGGTAGGTTGCCATATAGGCCTGCGCCGCACCTTGTGCGCCATAAAGCGGAATCAGCCAGTGGGAAAACCCAGTCAGCAGGAGAAACTGGCTCACTTCCGTGAGCAGATAAAAGCGCAGCGCCGCTTTCGCAATGACCAGATAGCCAAAGACGTAAGCGCCCACTTTCATTACATCGCCTACCAATTGCCAAACGAAGAGATCTCGCATTGCCGTGAACTCGCTGGAGAACAGCAGCCAGATGGCAAAATCTCGCAGCAACCACACACAAAAGCTGACGCCTGCCACAACGGGCAGCACAAACTTCAGCGAGCGAACAATCTCCTGCGACAACGCGGCTTTATCCGTCAGACGCGAGAGTGTCGGCAACAAATACACGGTAAAGGAGGCGGTAATGAATTGCAGATAAGCATCGGAAATACTGCTGACGCCCTGCCAAATACCTACTTCATTCCAGCTGTAATGTGCCGCCAGCAGGTTACGCATCATGATGTACGCAACAGGCAGCGTTACCGCCGTCATCAACGCCATCAGCGTAAATTTGCCCAACTGCCCGGCAATCGCGCGATCCCACGCGGGTTTCAGCGATATCAGCGACAGCGGAGTCCGCCGATATAGCATGATGCCTGCCGGAATCACCAGCAGCGCGGGCACCAGCGCCAGCCCGGCCAGTGCGCCAACGTAGCCGCCCAGTTGCAGGCAGAGCCAAAAGGCCGCCAGCCCGATCAGGCTGCCGCCGATCACGGCCAGCGCGTTGCCTATCGCATCCCGATAGCCCTTGAGAATCGCCAGAAACAGGTTGGCGTAAGCGATACCCATTTGGATAAACGCCAGCGCACGCACCACATCTCGATAGTTATCATGCCCAAACAGCAGATTGGCGATAGGTGTTGCGGCAGCAAGAAAAAGAATCGCTAGCAGCGTGGAGAACCCCAGCACCAGCGTGACTGACGTTCCGAGCAGCGGCCTCAACCGTTCCGGTTGCTGCTGATACTCCGCGACGTATTTGGTGACGCCGTTGAAGATCCCCGCACCGGCTAACACGCCCAGAACCGTAATAAGCTGACGAAAATTCCCTGCCATCCCCACGCCGCTGGGGCCAAACATGACCGCCAGCAGTTTGACGACAACCAGCCCCGCGCCGATTTTTATCAGCGTGGAGCCTGCCGTCCATATCGATGCTTTCGCCAACGACATATCAGGAGAAGAAGCTCAGAATGGTATTGATCACCGTCCGCTGATTGACGTCTGACAGATTGTAGAACAGCGGTAAACGTACCAACCGTTCGCTTTCCTGCGTGGTGTAGCGATCTTCACCGGAGAAACGACCGAAGTTCAAACCGGCTGGGCAACTGTGTAGCGGGATATAATGAAAGACCGTCATGATTTCGGCTTCTTTCATGTAATTGATAAACGCACTGCGGTCATCCTGATCGCGCAGTTTGATATAAAACATGTGCGCATTGTGAATCCCATTGGCAGGCACGGTCGGCAGGGTAATACGCCCGGCATCGGCCAGCGATTTGAATGCCGCGTAGTAGTTCTGCCACAGCTTCAGGCGACGTTCGTTGATCGGTCGCGCCGCTTCCAACTGTCCCCAAAGATAGGCAGCCTGAATATCCGCCATCAGGTAGCTTGAACCGATATCACGCCAGGTGTATTTGTCCACCTGCCCACGGAAGAACTGGCTGCGGTTGGTGCCTTTTTCACGGACAATTTCCGCACGCTCCACCAGCCTTGCGTCATTAATCAGCGTGGCTCCGCCCTCACCGCCCGAGGTGTAGTTCTTGGTTTCGTGAAAGCTGAAGCAGCCAATATGGCCGATAGACCCCAGAACGCGGCCTTTGTAGCTGGACATCACGCCCTGCGCGGCATCTTCCACGACATATAAATCGTATTTCTTCGCCAGTGCCATAATCGCGTCCATCTCGCAGGCCACGCCCGCGTAGTGAACCGGCACGATAATGCGCGTTTTTTCCGTAATGGCGGCTTCGATCTTCGTTTCGTCAATGTTCATGGTATCCGGCCGGATATCGACAAACACGATCTTCGCACCACGAAGCACAAAGGCGTTGGCGGTAGAAACGAAGGTATAGCTCGGCATGATCACTTCATCGCCGAGCTTAACGTCCAGCAGGATAGCAGCCATCTCCAGTGAAGCGGTGCAGGAAGGCGTGAGCAGGACTTTTTTGCTACCGGAATAATGTTCCAGCCATTGCTGACAACGGCGGGTAAAGCCACCATCGCCGCACAATTTGCCGCTGCTCATGGCAGCCTGCATATAATCCAGTTCCGTACCGACAATCGGTGGCGCGTTAAATGGAATCATGTGATCACCTGTATAACCAATACGCCGTGCTCTCAATCATGGCACCACGGCGAAGATAAAGACGAAGCGCCGCCACGTTGCTAACCTGTGTCGCGACCCGAAGACATATCAACTCTTGTTGTCGGCACCACGCTTCCGCCAGCGCCATCAGCTGTGAACCAATGCCCCGTACGGTAACACCCGGCCAAACGCCCAGTAGCCCTATTCGGGCATCCGAGTCATTCACTCTGCGTAACGTGACCCAGCCTTGTGGATTGCCTGCGGCGCCTTCCACCAGCAAACAGCAGTGGTCGAACGTACCGCGCACGGCATTCTCAATCCACTGCGCATAGAAACGCCCGCTATCCTCCGGTTGATACCACGGAGAACGGAAACGGCTCAGCGCAAAAACACGTGACGCCGCGTCCCTCAGTGCAGGGATATCGTCGGGTGTGGCTTCGCGCCAGCGCGGTAGCGGCGTAACAACCGTAGTCCGTTGCAGCAGCAGACTGAGGTCGACCTCGCCTTCCACCAATCGAAAACCTAGATCGGCAAGTGCATCTGCCAGCACCAGATTGTCCGCTGCGATTTTAGCCTGCGTCAGTGTAAATGCGTTCAGCGCATCGGGTGTTAACACAGGCGCAGATGATGAAAAATTCAGCTTACCGCTGTCAATCTGGAAGAATTCGCTCTCCCAGCTCAGCGGTTCAACCGTGGCGCGAATCTCTCCCTTTCCAATTGATATCGGATGGATCATCGTTTCGCTCCTTTCTTTTCCGCCATCTGGTTTTCCAACTTCCGGTTTGCCAACGTCTGACACGGGTTTAGTCGTTCAACCCTAAACGCTCGCCGGTATAAGAACCATCCTGCACGCTGCGCCACCATTTTTCGTTATTCAGATACCAACTGACGGTTTTTCTCATGCCCGTCTCAAACGTTTCTTCTGGACGCCAGCCCAGCTCACGTTCAATTTTCCCGGCATCGATCGCGTAACGCATATCGTGGCCTGGGCGGTCTTTCACATAGGTGATGAGATCGCGGTAATGCGCTACGCCAGCGGGCTTATTCGGCGCCAGCTCTTCCAGCAGCGCACAAATGGTCTGCACCACTTCAATGTTTCTACGCTCGTTGTGACCACCGATGTTGTACGTCTCGCCGATTTCGCCTTCCGTCACCACTTTGTACAGCGCGCGAGCGTGGTCTTCGACAAACAGCCAGTCACGGATTTGCGCGCCATCACCGTAAACCGGTAACGGTTTGCCCGCGACCGCATTCAGGATCACCAGCGGAATCAACTTCTCTGGGAAATGGTAAGGACCGTAGTTATTCGAACAGTTGGTGATAACCGTCGGGAACCCGTAGGTGCGCAGCCAGGCGCGAACAAGGTGGTCGCTGGAAGCTTTCGATGCGGAATAAGGGCTGCTTGGCGCATAAGGCGTGGTTTCTGTAAACAGATCGTCCGTCCCGTGCAGGTCACCAAACACTTCATCGGTAGAGATATGGTGAAAACGGAACGCACGCTTGTCTGCATCAGCTAAGTTCTGCCAATAGTGACGTGCCGCTTCCAGCATTGTATAGGTGCCGACAATATTGGTTTCGATAAATGCTGCCGGGCCATCGATAGAGCGATCGACGTGGCTTTCTGCCGCCAAGTGCATCACTAGCGCAGGCTGGTAAGCCATAAAGACACGGTCCAGTTCAGCACGATCGCAGATATCAACCTGCTCGAACGCGAAGCGTGAGCTATCAGCGACGGGTGCCAGCGAAGACAGGTTGCCCGCATAGGTCAGCTTATCGACAACGACGACGCTGTCCTGCGTTTCAGTCAAAATGTATCTGACCAACGCTGAACCAATAAACCCTGCTCCGCCAGTAATTAAAATACGTTTCAACGCCATACTCCTTTGGTATCGATAACCCACTGTTGTTTCACATCTTCTGGGTTAATCGCTTTAAACTGACGGTGATCAACCAGCATGACCAGCACATCGGCTTCTTTTAATGCACTGCTGGTATCGACCAGTTTTACCTGTCCGGCCAACACGGACGGTAGGTGTTTAACATTCGGTTCGACGGCTAACGTCACACCAGTGTTCCACTGTGCAATCATGGACGTAATCCCTACTGCTGGGCTTTCACGCAGATCGTCAATATCAGGCTTGAACGCCAGCCCAAAGCAGGCCACGGTAACCTCGCTGGCACGTTTATCCGTTTGCGCCAGATAATCCGCCACGGCCGCTTTTACGCGATCCACCACCCAGAGCGGTTTGCCATCGTTAACCAGTCTGGCTGTATGAATTAACCGAGCCTGCTGCGGATTCTGCGCCACGATAAACCAAGGGTCGACCGCAATACAGTGCCCGCCGACGCCAGGGCCGGGTTGCAGGATATTGACGCGGGGATGGCGGTTTGCCAATCGGATAAGTTCCCATACGTTAATGTTTTGTTCGGCACAAATCAGCGAGAGTTCATTGGCGAACGCAATATTGACGTCGCGGAAGCTGTTTTCCGTCAGCTTGCACATTTCGGCGGTGCGGGAGTTAGTAACCACACACTCACCTTCGAGGAAGATTTTGTACAGTTCGCTCGCACGAGCAGAGCACACTGGAGTCATGCCGCCAATGACACGATCGTTTTTAATCAGCTCGACCACAACCTGTCCCGGCAGCACACGTTCAGGACAATAGGCAATGTTGATATCCGCCGTTTCCCCAACCTGCTGCGGAAACGTCAAATCCGCGCGTGCGTCGGCCAGCCATTCGGCCATTTGCTCGGTTGCACCCACGGGGGATGTCGATTCTAAAATCACCAGATCGCCTTTCTTCAGCACGGGCGCGATGGACGCCGCAGCCGCCTGAACGTAGGCCAAATCGGGTTCGTGATCGCCTTTGAATGGGGTAGGAACGGCGATCAGGAAAGCGTCGGCTGGCACAGGCTTTGTCAGCGCCTGAAGGTAACCATTTTCCACTGCCACTTTGACCAACGCATCCAGATCGGGCTCGACGATATGGATTTCGCCGCGATTGATGGTTTCGACCGCCAGTTTGTTCACATCGATACCGATGACTTTTTTCTGGCGCGACGCAAACGCCGCGGCGGTGGGTAAACCGATGTAGCCCAAACCGATTACGGAAATGGTAGTAAAGCTCATAGTGTCACCATAATTATTTCTCGGATACTGATAGATGCATTGAGCGGTGATAATGGATAGATCGTAAAGACGCTGTGAATACATCCCTGTACGCTCGGCTTGCGCAGATATGAATCTCATCCCTGAGATTCATATCTGCACAAGCGACGTTCAAAAACGTTCCTAACGTTTTTGTCCCTGGCGCAAACGCTTTACTCTTCTATTCCATTATCACCGTTTGCATTCTGTAAATCGGGCCGCCGCGGGACGACGATTTAAAATCGCTCCTGGCGATTTTTTAAAGCATCAACGATGCGTTGACAGGCTTGACCATCACCATAAGGATTGTGAGCACGGCTCATTGCCTGATACGCCTCTTCATCCGTCAACAGCATAGATACCGCATCGACAATGCTGGTTACTTCTGTCCCTACCAGCTTAACCGTACCGGCTTCAACCGCCTCTGGCCGTTCTGTCGTATCACGCATCACCAATACAGGCTTGCCTAACGACGGCGCTTCTTCCTGAATGCCGCCAGAGTCGGTCAAAATCATGTAAGACCGATTCATCAGATACACGAAAGGCAGATAGTCCTGCGGCGCAATCAGCATCACATTATCAATGCCGCTCAGGATGCGATTCACCGGTTCACTGACGTTAGGGTTCAGATGGACCGGATACACAATTTGTACTTCGGGGTGTCGACGGGCGATGTCGGCCAGCGCGCTGCAAATGCGCTCGAAGCCGCCGCCAAAACTTTCGCGGCGGTGTCCGGTAACCAGAATCAGCTTCTTGTTATCGTCTAAAAAGGCATATTTCTCGTCGAGGCTGCGGCGTAGCACGGCGTCCCCGAGAATACGATCGCGCACCCAGAACAGCGCATCAATCACCGTATTGCCCGTCACAAAAATATGCCGATCAGACAGATGCTCACGCAGTAAATTTTGGCGGGAATTTTCCGTTGGGGCGAAATGGTACATCGCCAAATGTCCGGTCAGTTTACGGTTAGCCTCTTCCGGCCAGGGCGAGTACAGATTGCCAGTACGCAATCCCGCTTCTACATGGCCGACGGGGATACGCTGATAAAAAGCCGCCAGGCTGGTTGCCAACGTCGTGGTAGTATCGCCGTGCACCAACACCAGATCGGGTTTGAACTCCGCCATAACAGGTTCAAGTCCCGATAAAATCCGGCAGGATATCTCACTGAGTCCCTGTCCCGGTCGCATAATATCCAGATCGTAATCTGGCGTAATGTCGAACAAACGCAGCACCTGATCCAGCATCTCCCGGTGCTGGGCTGTTACGCAAATTCTCGATTCAAAGGCTCCATCCTGAGCCAGGGCATGAACCAGCGGCGCCATTTTTATGGCTTCTGGCCGTGTGCCGAAAACAGTCAATACTTTCACATTGAATCTCTTTAATCAGGTTAGACGCTGACGCTCACTGAGCATCAGCAAGCTGGTTAGCGCGGACGACGAGCCAAGGCAACACCCGCCCCAACGAGCGCACCAATCGCACCCCACATCACCATCAGGAATGCCCGACGCGGGCTGTCGCGCTTCACCGGTTCTTCCGGCGTACGCAAATAACGATATGTCTGGAAACTGCCCTCAAGCGTTGGGCCGACGTTCAGCGTCGCCAACATCGCGCGATTTTTATCGTAATCCAGTTCATAGTGCGGGCCGCTGGTCTGCAACGTTTCCAGTCGGGCTTGAAGCATCGGCCTGCCAAGCAGGAACATTTCTGATGCGGGGATTTCGTCTGCTGGCGTATCCGTCTGGCTACGGCTAATACCTTGCTGTTGTGCGATTTTCAGTGCCAGTTCAAGGCTGCGGACTTCGCGATCGTAAATCGCTTTTGCTACCGCTTCCTGACGCTTGATCTGCGACTTCATGAAAATGGTTCTGGCAGCCCAAGCACCCTTGATCTCTTCATTCAGGTGGCTGGCTGCACGCAGGCTGGCAAACGCCACGTACTGACGAAGCAACGTATTGGAATCCGCAGAGGTTTCCGCCACCAGCTTCACAGAATCATTGGTTTTTTTCCCGCTGTCGCGAGGCGTAAACTGAATGTTGTTAACCAGTTCATCCAGCAGAGCCGCATCAGCTTTTCCATCACCTTCCAGACGCTGCTTATAATAGTCAGTCTGTAACCAGAAATCGCGGCGGGTATCATAGGCCGCTAATTGCATGATGAATTCGTCATAAGCATCAGCCGAAATAGACGGTTGCTCTGGCTGAGGCGTGGAAAAAGAGCGGGCGTCGAGGTTACGCAGGAATTGCTGTTGCGAATAATACCCGCCCAGCATATTGACCGTCGGCTTGTCAGTAATCGCTGTCGCGCTCCACTCCTGTTTAACAAGATAGGAATAGCCTAATGCTACAATGGCAAAAAGCAGGCCGATCGCTATCGGCCATACCTTTCCACGCCACAGCAGGCGAAATAAACCACGGACATCCAATTCGTTATCAATCAACGCATTCCCGGTAGACAAGTTCTCTGATTTCATTACTTCCCCAAAATTATTTGGTCAGGATGACTGCTTTTGCTCATCAGAATGCCGCATACGGCGTTTGATTCGCTTGATAAAACGGGCGACCCGCCATGCTCGTTTCAGGCAGTAGCCATACAGTAGAAATGCAAGCAAGAATAATGCCAACATGAACCATTCGGGTATGAAAAAGAAATATTCTCCCAACACACCGACCGCAGCCAACAAGGCGGCAGCAAGCGTAATCAGCACAAACGCCTGACGGGAAGAAAAGCCAGCCCGCATCATTAAATGATGGATATGCTGTCGGTCAGGCGAGAACGGGCTCATCCCTTTGCGCAAGCGCCGATACATAATGGCGATCATATCGATCAGCGGGATAGCGATAATCCACAGTGCCGTAACCGGGTTAATCGGATGCTGCGGGCCTTGTGTCGTTTGAATCAGGAGCCAGATAGCCGTGAAGCCAATCATCGTGCTACCCGCATCGCCCATGAAGACCTTGTAGCGTGACCCAAACATGCCGAGGTTAAGCAAAATATAAGGCAACGTCGCCGCAATCATGGCGAAACACCACAATGCCAGATTCGTGTGGCCGCTCAGGTACAGCAAAATCCCCATCGCCCCAAATGAGACGCTGGACAATCCGCCGAGCAATCCATCGATCCCGTCGACCATATTGAACGCATTGATCGCCGCCCAAACCGCAAACAGCGTGACCAGATAACCAAACGGCCCCAGCCCCATCTGCCATGGGCCAAAAATGTATCCCAGGTTGTGTATCGTCAAACCAGCAAAAGCCATCATCACCACGGCGACAAACGCCTGCACAACGGCACGAATTTTCACGCTGATATCAAAACGATCGTCCAGCATGCCGATAAACACCAGCACACCCGCGCACATCAGATAAAGACGGAAATTGGGGATATATTGATCGGTAATAAGGTAGGTAAAACAGATACCCGCATACACGGAAATACCGCCAACCAGAGGCACAAGACCCCGATGGCGTTTACGGTAGTTGGGACGATCGACAAGCCCTATTTTACCCGCGATGCTGCGAGCAAAAAAAAGAAAGCCCAGAGAAAACAAGAAAATAAATAGTAGTTCGATACTCATAGTGAGTAAGTTCACCGTTAACAGCTGCGCTGTAGCTGTTCAGTATAGACTCGGTTTACGCCTTATATCCTATCGCCCACGTTGATCGCCAGTACAAATTGAGTGATAACCGCAACTTCCCAGTAGAAAGCCTCTTCACATCTGACCAATTGGGGGATAAAAAAACGCCACGACCCAGCGTGGCGTTCCCCGAGTTATCCGTAATGTATCCGTTATATTTCAAGCTGCATGTGCGTTGGCAATACTCGGCTCATCTCCGAGCCTCGCCCTGAGAGGCCGCCACAAGCGGCGTTCAAAACGCTAGCGTTTTGTTCTGCGACTCGAATTATTTAGGGTATATATAGATGAACGCTCGGATTTATGAACGTTTCATCATATCGAAGAATTCATCGTTGGTTTTCGTCATCGCCAACTTGTTGATGAGGAATTCCATCGCGTCGATCTCACCCATTGGGTGGATGATCTTGCGTAGAATCCACATCTTCTGCAATTCTTCAGAGGTGGTAAGCAGTTCTTCTTTACGCGTACCGGAACGGTTGTAATCAATCGCCGGGAACACGCGTTTTTCTGCGATTTTACGCGCCAGGTGCAGTTCCATATTACCTGTACCTTTAAATTCTTCGTAAATTACTTCGTCCATCTTAGAACCGGTATCAACCAGCGCGGTGGCGATGATTGTCAGGCTACCGCCTTCCTCAACGTTACGCGCCGCACCGAAGAAACGCTTCGGACGATGCAGGGCGTTGGCATCCACACCACCCGTCAACACTTTGCCCGAAGCCGGAACCACGGTGTTATAGGCACGCGCCAGACGAGTAATGGAGTCCAGCAGGATGATAACGTCTTTCTTATGTTCAACCAGACGCTTCGCTTTTTCGATCACCATTTCAGCAACCTGAACGTGACGGGAAGCCGGTTCGTCAAACGTTGACGCAATGACTTCGCCTTTCACCAGACGCTGCATCTCGGTCACTTCTTCCGGACGTTCGTCAATCAGCAGCACCATCAGCACGCAGTCAGGATGGTTGTAAGCGATACTCTGCGCGATGTTTTGCAGCAGCATGGTTTTACCCGCTTTCGGCGGAGCAACAATCAGACCACGTTGACCACGGCCAATTGGCGAAGCCAGATCCAGCACACGCGCCGTCAAATCTTCTGTGGAACCATTACCACGTTCCATACGCAGACGAGAGTTTGCATGCAGTGGTGTTAAGTTTTCGAACAGGATCTTATTACGGGCGTTTTCAGGTTTGTCGTAGTTAACTTCGTTAACTTTCAGCAGCGCAAAATAGCGCTCCCCCTCTTTTGGCGGACGAATCTTGCCAGAAATGGTGTCACCAGTACGAAGGTTAAAACGACGGATTTGGCTGGGAGAAACGTAGATATCATCGGGGCCTGCGAGGTAGGAGCTGTCTCCGGAGCGAAGAAAGCCGAAGCCATCCTGCAATATCTCCAACACACCATCGCCGAAAATATCCTCGCCGCTTTTGGCATGCTGTTTCAGAATAGCGAAGATAATATCCTGTTTACGCATGCGGGCCTGGTTTTCCAAGCCCATATTTTCGCCAAGAGTAATTAACTCAGAAACTGGCGTATTCTTTAATTCGGTAAGATTCATAGTGGTGGGTTCTTTAACTCGGGGTAAATCTCGAACTATTAATGTGAATAGTATGGCAGGGTCATCCGTGCCTCTATAACAGCCTTCAACCACCGGATTCCTGTCTAGTTTCACACCTGAAGCGCATTACATCCGCGCAAAACAGCATCCGCATAAATCAACGGCAGGAGATCGAAGACACATAAAACCAAGTATTATAAATACTAGTAGACTGCCCAAATCGGATCACAAACGTGTTGTAGAAAATTACTTTGTAAAACAATGATTTTTCGATTTCGACACAGAATAATGCTTTAGACTCTAACTTTCAGGCTTAAGCCTAAGGGCTTAAACATAGGCAAGTACGATATGCAGTGATGAAGAATCTAGCACGCTTCCCGACGAGCGGCAAGCAGTCAATGTGAGAATTGCATATTGCCAGATTGCGCCCGCCAGTAATACCCTTTTTTGGGGGTATAAAGCTAATTACAGATTCGCCGTCAGGAACTCTTTCAGTTGCCCTTTGGACAGTGCGCCGACTTTTGTCGCAGCGACTTCGCCGTTTTTAAACAGCAACAGAGTAGGAATACCACGGATACCATATTTTGGTGCAGTAGCCGGATTTTCATCAATGTTCAGCTTGGTAACCGCCAATTTGCCTTCAAACTCTTCGGCAATTTCATCCAGAATAGGAGCGATCATTTTGCAAGGACCACACCACTCAGCCCAGAAATCAACCAAGATAGCGCCCTCAGCTTGCAATACTTTCGTGCCGAAGCTGTCATCAGTCAGGTGAATTATTTTATCGCTCATATTTTACTCCGCAGGATTATTTCTACCTTGTTGGTATAGCATTAACCAACAACGGCTTGACTTTATTTCACCGGATACGCTTTCGTAAAGCAATAGTTAGCTGATATTCTACCACACTATGAGCAAAACACACTTAACTGAACAGAAGTTTTCCGACTTCGCCCTGCACCCGCAGGTTATTGAAGCTCTTGAAAGTAAAGGGTTTCATAATTGTACGCCTATTCAGGCGTTAGCTCTGCCATTGGCTCTGTCAGGGCGTGATGTTGCGGGTCAGGCGCAAACCGGTACCGGCAAGACGCTGGCTTTTCTTGCGTCTACTTTCCATTATCTGCTTTCACACCCTGCAAATGCAGAGCGTCAGACCAACCAGCCACGTGCTTTAATTATGGCACCGACCCGTGAACTGGCTGTCCAGATTCACTCTGATGCAGAAGCGCTGTCTCATGCAACTGGGCTAAAATTAGGTTTAGCCTACGGTGGCGACGGCTACGACAAACAGCTTAAAGTGCTGGAAAGCGGCGTTGATATTCTGATCGGCACCACCGGTCGCCTGATCGACTACGCCAAACAGAACCATATCAATCTCGGCGCGATTCAGGTTGTCGTGCTGGACGAAGCCGATCGCATGTACGATCTCGGCTTCATCAAAGATATTCGCTGGCTATTCCGCCGCATGCCCGCAGCGGCACAGCGCCTGAACATGCTCTTTTCCGCTACGCTCTCCTACCGGGTGCGTGAACTCGCGTTTGAACAGATGAATAACGCCGAGTACGTGGAAGTCGAACCGGAACAGAAAACCGGCCACCGTATTACAGAAGAACTGTTTTATCCGTCCAACGAAGAAAAAATGCGCCTGCTCCAAACGCTGCTGGAAGAAGAGTGGCCGGACCGCTGCATTATTTTCGCAAATACCAAGCATCGCTGCGAAGACGTCTGGGGCCATCTGGCTGCCGACGGCCATCGCGTTGGGCTACTGACGGGCGACGTCGCGCAGAAAAAACGTCTGCGTATTCTGGAAGAATTTACCCAAGGCAGTCTGGACATTCTGGTGGCAACGGATGTTGCAGCACGCGGTTTGCATATTCCTTCTGTGACCCACGTTTTCAACTACGACCTGCCGGATGACTGTGAAGACTACGTTCACCGTATTGGCCGTACGGGCCGTGCGGGACAAAGCGGATTCTCTATCAGCCTGGCCTGTGAAGAGTACGCGCTGAATCTCCCGGCTATCGAAACCTATATCGGTCACGGTATCCCAGTCAGCAAATACAACAGTGACGCGCTGATGAATGATTTACCTGCGCCGAAGCGTTTAACGCGCCCACCGCGTTCCAATAATGGCCCGCGCCGACACAATGCGCCGCGCCGCAGCGGAGCGCCCCGTAATAACCGTAAACGAGCGGAATAACCGTCGATGCTGAGCTCTTCTTCACTTTACGCTGCCATCGATCTCGGCTCGAACAGCTTCCATATGCTGGTCACCCGGGAAACCGCAGGCAGCATTCAGACGCTGGCGAAAATAAAGCGTAAAGTCCGCCTTGCGGCGGGGCTGGATAAGCAGAATCGGCTCTCGCAGGAAGCGATGCAGCGTGGCTGGCAGTGTCTACAACTGTTCTCCGAACGGTTGCAGGACATTCCGCAGGATCAGGTGCGCGTCGTCGCTACTGCAACTCTGCGGCTGGCAACGAACGCTGATGAGTTTCTGCAACGGGCTCAGGAAATTCTGGGCTTGCCGATTCAGGTTATCAGCGGTGAAGAAGAAGCACGCTTGATTTATCAAGGCGTGGCACATACGACAGGCGGCCCGGATGCGCGTCTGGTCGTGGATATTGGCGGTGGCAGTACCGAACTGGCAACGGGAATCGGCGCAAAAACGACCCAGTTGATCAGCCTCCCGATGGGATGTGTAACCTGGCTGGATCGCTATTTCAGCGACCGCAATCTGGAAGCCGGTAACTTTGAACGCGCTGAACAGGCGGCGCGTGAAATGCTGCGTCCTGTCGCGGCTTCTCTGCGCGAACAGGGCTGGCAAATCTGCGTCGGTGCTTCCGGCACAGTTCAGGCGCTACAGGAAATTATGGTCGCGCAGGGAATGGATGAATACATTACTCTGCCGAAACTCAGACAGCTTAAAGAGCACGCGATTCAGTGCGATAAGCTGGAAGAATTGGAGATTGATGGCCTGACGCTGGAACGCGCGCTGGTTTTCCCCAGCGGATTAGCCATTCTGCTGGCGATCTTCCAAGAGCTCGACATCAAAACGATGACGCTGGCCGGAGGCGCGCTGCGTGAAGGACTGGTCTATGGCATGCTGCATCTGCCCGTTGATCAGGATATTCGTCACCGTACGTTAGCGACGCTGCAACGCCGTTATCTGCTGGATACCGAACAGGCTAAACGCGTTAGCACTCTCGCGGACAACTTTCTACAACAGGTTGCCCGTGACTGGCAGTTAGATAGTCGATGTCGCGAGTTACTGCGCAGCGCCTGTCTGGTACACGAAATCGGTTTGAGCATCGATTTTCGCCAATCGCCCCAGCATGCAGCCTATTTGATTCGTCATAGCGATCTCCCCGGTTTTACACCCGCCCAGAAGAAGTTATTAGCTACACTCCTGCAAAACCAGATTAACCCTGTCGATTTAATGCCGCTCAGTCAGCAAAATGCGCTGCCAGTCAATCAGGCACAGCGCCTGTGCCGCCTGTTGCGTCTGGCGATTATTTTTGCCAGCCGCCGCCGCGATGACACGCTGCCAGCAGTGCGGTTGCGCGTAGAAGGCGAAGCATTGCGTTTGATTCTGCCCGCTGGTTGGCTGGCTCAGCACCCGTTACGGACAGAAATGCTGGAACAGGAAAGCCGCTGGCAGAGCTACGTACACTGGCCGCTGATGCTGGAAGAAACCCCTGCTTAACGAGCACATAGGGGAGCGCGCTTTACTCCCCTTTTGCTTTCGCCAACATAGCCCGGATACTGGCGACGTTCGTCTGACCTTTCTGCATACGTTCTTGTGCGCTAACCACTTTTCTTTCCGTTTCCCACACCACATCATCCTGTGGCAGTTCAAGCAGGAAACGACTCGGTTCGGGGCGCACCAACTCGCCATACTGGCGGCGTTCTTTGCACAATGTGAAGAACAGTTCGCGCTGAGCGCGCGTAATCCCCACGTAGGCCAGACGGCGCTCTTCGTCGACGTTATCTTCATCAATGCTGCTTTGGTGCGGCAACAAACCTTCTTCCATCCCAACCAAAAAGACGTACGGGAATTCGAGTCCTTTGGACGCATGCAACGTCATTAGCTGGACCTGATCCAGTTCCTCTTCACTCTCTCCACGTTCCATCATGTCCCGCAGCGTGAAACGCGTCACCACCTGCGTCAGCGTCATCGGTTCATCCAGATCGGACCCTTCCAGCATTTCCGTCATCCAGCTGAATAGCTGATTGACGTTCTTCATCCGCATTTCTGCGGCTTTTGGGCTGGGTGAGGTTTCATACAGCCAGCTTTCGTAGTCCAGCCCATGGATCAGGTCTCGCACGGCGGCGACCGGTTCACGCTCTGCCAGACGGGCAATCTCCGCCAGCCACTGGGTGAACCGTTGTAGGGATTCCAGCCCACGACCGGTCAGCGACTGGCTCAGCCCAAGATCAAAGCTCGCACTGAACAGGCCTTTATTGCGCTGTCCTGCCCACTCGCCTAGCTTCTTCATCGTTGCCGGGCCAATCTCACGCTTAGGTGTGTTCACAATGCGTAAGAACGCGCTGTCGTCTTCTGGGTTGGTCAGTACGCGCAGGTAGGCCAGTAAATCTTTGATTTCAGGTCGGGAGAAAAACGACGTGCCACCGGAGATGCGATACGGAATACGGTTCTGCATCAGCATCTTTTCAAACAGACGCGATTGATGGTTACCACGATACAAAATGGCATAGTCGCCGTACTGGGTCTTTTTAATAAAGTGATGGGCAATCAGCTCACCAACGACCCGCTCCGCTTCGTGATCTTCATTGTTGGCAGTAATGACTTTGAGTTCATCACCGTAACCCAGCTCCGAGAACAGACGCTTTTCAAAGACGTGCGGGTTATTAGCGATGAGAATATTAGCGGCTTTCAGAATACGCCCGGACGAGCGGTAGTTTTGTTCCAGCTTGATCACGTCAAGCGCGGGGAAATCCTGCTGTAGCAACACCAGATTCTGTGGTCGTGCACCGCGCCAGGAGTAAATTGACTGATCGTCATCACCTACGACGGTAAAACGCGCGCGGGTGCCAACCAGCAGCTTAACCAGTTCATACTGGCTGGTGTTGGTGTCCTGATATTCATCCACTAGCAGGTAGCGTAAGCGGTTCTGCCAACGTTCACGCACCTCAACATTCCGCTTCAGCAGCAGCGTGGGCAGCAAAATCAGATCGTCGAAGTCCAGTACGTTACAGGCGCGCAGATGGTCGTGATAGAGCGAGTAGCAATGCACAAACAGCTTATCGCGTTCGGAGCGAGCGGTTGCTGCCGCACCGGTAGGATCGATCAGATCGTTTTTCCAGTTTGAGATCGTCGAGATCAGCTGTTGCAGCAAAACTTTATCGTTTTCCAGCCACTGCTCCGTCAGTTCTTTCAGCAGCGCCATCTGGTCCTGATCGTCAAACAATGAGAAATTGGATTTCATGCCCAATGCGACGTATTCACGTTTGATGATCTCCAGCCCCAACGTATGGAAGGTCGCGATCATCAGCCCACGCGTTTCTTTACGTCCCAGCGTTTGCGCCACGCGCTCCTTCATCTCACGCGCCGCTTTGTTAGTAAACGTCACGGCGGCAATGTGCTTAGCCTGATAGCCACACTGGCGAATAAGGTGCGCGATTTTGTTGGTGATAACGCGGGTCTTGCCTGAACCTGCGCCCGCCAGCACCAGACAAGGTCCGGTGACAAATTCGACGGCGTGTTGTTGGCTGGGGTTTAAGCGCATAACGATCTTGCTCACTCATAAAACGGAAGGCGATTGTAGCAGAAAGCCGTATCGATCTTGACCAGGGATTTGTTATTAAGGAAAGCACATCGCAGTCCACATCTTGCGTTGCAAATGTTACATTGCGCGCCGGAATCTCTTTTGCAAAAAAGGTAATAACATGGCCAATACCGCAGCAGCCCTACACATCCTGGTAGACACTGAGCAGGAAGCTAATGACATTCTTGCGCAACTGGAAAAAGGTGCAGACTTCCAGAAACTGGCACAGAAGCACTCGACCTGCCCGTCAAAACGCAACGGCGGCGATTTAGGTGAGTTTCGTAAAGGCGATATGGTGCCAGCTTTCGATAAGGCGGTATTTTCCTGCGAATTGCTGAAACCGTTTGGTCCGGTGAAAACCCAGTTTGGTTACCATGTGGTCAAGGTGTTGTACCGCAACTAAGTTGTGTCGTAATTAAGTCGTCACACCGACGCCCGAACATGAAAAACGCGCCGACCTTCTGGTTTGGCGCGTTTTTTCTATTAAATGCCTTATTAACCTATCGTCATCAGGCTGGCATTGCCGCCCGCGGCGGCGGTATTGATACTCAGAGAACGTTCGGTCAACAGGCGCTCCAACTGAACGTGGGTATCGCCCTGCACATAGCCTAACGGCTGGATAATCGGGCCATCGCGCTCTGCAAGCGTTTGACTAAGCTGCCGTAACCGATCGGCGTCCCCATGATAAATGACGCCATGAAAAGACACCTCGTGCCGCTGCCAGTCAGGCGTGAACTGAATATGCGACTGCACGCCTGCGGGTAAGCTGTCATAGAGCCTTTTCTCGTGCTCACCTTCCGGCCACAGCAGTTTCCCGCCCGTCGCCAGCACCGCCGCCATCTGAATCAAGCGATCGTCCTCATTATCTGCCAGACACAGAACCCGCTCACGTGGCAGCAGCGTATAGGAATTACTTTCCCCTGTCGGGCCGGGCAGCAATCGCGTTGTCCCGCTAACGCTATATTCTCTGTAGCGCTGGCATAACGTCGCCAGCCCATGACGCTCTCCGGTAATCGCCCAGTCTTCCAGCGCCTGTAGCCCCACCAGCAGCGACGATCGGGCAGACGCATCCAGCGCTTGCTCACGGTTCTGCTGTGCGAATTCTGCCGCAAGCGCGCCGTCCGGCCGATGTGTCAGCAAGCGGTACAGATAAAGCGGCCCGCCCGCCTTTGGTCCGGTTCCTGATAAGCCTTCTCCGCCAAACGGTTGAACACCGACAACGGCACCGACCATATTGCGGTTCACATATTGATTACCCACCTTCGCCTTGCCCGTCACGCGTAGAATAGTTTCATCAATGCGGGTATGCACACCCAGCGTCAGGCCGTATCCCGCTGCGTTGACCTGCTCAATCACTGCATCCAACTGCTGGCTTTGGTAGCGAACGACGTGTAAAACTGGACCAAAAACTTCTTTTTTCAGCTCGTCTATTTTGCCCAGTTCGATCAGAGTCGGTTTCACAAACGTCCCGTGCCGCCACGTCTCCTCATCCTGCGGATACGCTGCCTGAAATACGGTATGGCCTTTCGCCCGCATCGTCTGAATATGCCGTTCCACGTTCTCTTTCGCTTCTGCGTCAATCAGCGGGCCGATGTCGGTCGATAACCGTTCAGGATTCCCCATTCGACACTCCGCCATCGCGCCACGCAGCATAGCCAGAGTACGATCCGCGATATCCTCTTGCAGGCACAGCAGGCGCAGCGCCGAGCAACGCTGTCCGGCGCTGTCGAACGCGGAGGCGATAACGTCATTCACCACCTGCTCCGTCAGCGCAGACGAATCGACAATCATCGCATTCAGGCCGCCCGTTTCGGCAATCAGCGGCGTCAAACGCCCCTGTGGATCGAGCCTGCCCGCGATGCTGCGTTGCAGGGTTTTGGCAACGGCCGTCGACCCGGTAAACACCACGCCACGTACCCGTTCATCGTTCACCAACGCCGCACCAATCGTTTCTCCCTGTCCGGGCAGTAATTGCAGCACACTCTGAGGAATACCCGCCTCATGTAAAATACGCACCGCCTGTGCCGCGATCAGCGGCGTCTGTTCAGCCGGTTTCGCCAGCACGCTGTTGCCTGCCGCCAGTGCGGCAGAAATTTGACCGGTGAAGATCGCCAGCGGGAAATTCCACGGGCTAATGCAAACCACCGGCCCCAGCGGACGATGAGTATCGTTAGTGAACGTGTCCCGAATCTGAGCAGCGTAATAGCGTAAGAAGTCCACTGCTTCGCGCACTTCAGCAATCGCGTTACTGAAGGATTTACCCGCTTCCCGCACCAGCAGCCCCAGCAGACTTTGCAACTGCCCTTCCATCAGCGAGGCGGCCTGATTCAATATCGCGGCCCGCTCTGCGGGTGGCGTCGCAAACCAAATAGTGCCAGCATGTACCGCCGCGTCTACCGCCAGCTCAACATCCGCCACCGAAGCATCGAGAACGTAGCCCACCACATCGTGCACATCTGCGGGATTCACGACAGGCCTTTCTTCACTCGCCTCGCTTTCCCCCTCAATCACTGGCACGGCATACCACGGCTGTGACGCATGATTCAGCAACGCGCTGGAGAGCGAAGCCAGCCGGTGCTCGTTCGAGAGATCCAATCCGCTCGAATTTTGCCGTTCCTGCCCATATAGCTGACGCGGCAGAGGAATTTTGGGATGCGGTGCGCCCATGATCCATTCCACTTTTGCCAGCGCCTCTACGCCACGAATCGGATCGGCAATCAGCGTTTCCAGCGCCATTGAGGTATCTGCAATGCGGTTAACAAACGAGGTATTCGCGCCGTTTTCCAGCAGGCGTCGCACCAGATAAGCCAGCAGCGTTTCATGGGTTCCGACTGGGGCATAAATACGGCACGGACGGTTCAGCTTGCCGTCAGCCACCGCGCCCACCACCTGATCGTAGAGCGGTTCGCCCATGCCGTGCAGGCACTGGAACTCATACTGACCGGGATAATAATTGTTGCCTGCCATGTGGTAGATCGCGCTTACCGTCTGCGCGTTGTGCGTGGCGAACTGCGGGTAAATCAGATTCGGTACGGCCAACAGCTTGCGGGCGCACGCCAGATACGCCACATCGGTATAGACCTTACGCGTGTAGACCGGATAGCCTTCCAACCCGTCAACCTGCGCACGCTTGATTTCACTGTCCCAGTACGCCCCTTTCACCAGACGAACCATCAGCCGCCGACGGCTGCGCTGTGCCAGCTCAATCAGCGCATCAATCACATACGGGCAGCGTTTCTGATAAGCCTGAATGACAAACCCAACGCCATTCCACCCCGCCAACTGCGGATCCATGCAGAGTTTTTCCAGCAGATCGAGTGAGATCTCCAGTCGATCTGCTTCCTCCGCATCAATATTGATCCCGATATCGTACTGGCGCGCCAGCAACGTCAGCATCAACAAACGTGGATAAAGTTCTTCCATCACCCGGTCATACTGCGACCGGCTATAGCGGGGATGCAGCGCCGACAGCTTGATGGAGATGCCCGGCCCTTCATAAATCCCGCGCCCATTCGAGGCTTTGCCGATAGCATGAATCGCCTGCTGATAGGCCGTCAGATACGCGGCAGCATCGTGTTCCGTCAGCGCAGCTTCACCTAACATGTCGTAAGAGTAACGGAAGCCTTTACTCTCCCGTTCGCGGGCATTCGCCAGCGCTTCACCAATGGTTTCCCCAGTGACAAACTGCTCCCCCCTCAGCCGCATAGCCATATCGACACCTTTGCGGACCAGCGGCTCACCGCTTTTCCCGATGATGCGATTCAGCGAATTCGAGAGGTTCACTTCGTTGTGCGTCGCCACCAGCTTTCCGGTAAACAGCAGCCCCCAGGTTGCAGCATTCACAAAGAGTGACGGGCTTTGGCCAAGATGTGCCTGCCAGTTTCCCCGACTGATCTTGTCGCGGATCAGCGCATCGCGCGTGGATTTATCAGGAATGCGCAGCAGCGCTTCGGCTAAGCACATCAGCGCCACCCCTTCCTGAGAAGAAAGAGAGAATTCCTGTAGCAGCCCTTGCACAATGCCCGCACGCCCATTTCCGGCTTTCTGACCGCGTAATTTCTCTGCCAGTTGATAAGCCAGCTTCTGCGTTAACTGCGACATTTCATCGGTAAGTCTTGCCTGTTCGAGCAAGATAGGCACCAGTTCACTTTCGGGGCGGCGGTAAACAGAAGTAATGGCGGCGCGGATAACTGACTGAGGAAGCACCTGTTCGGCGAAATCAAGAAAGGGTTGGTGGGTTTCTTCTTCCTGAGATTGCGGCATAATCTCTTCCGCTTCAATGTGGCTGACGTTCGCCCATTGCGGTGTTTCAGGCGTATCGAGGCCATTTTCGAGGCATTCGAGGTAATGGAAAATAGCCTGTTTGATCAGCCAGTGCGGTGTACGATCAATACGCTGTGCTGCCGTCTTGATACGTTCACGCGTTTCCTCATCGAGTTTTACACCCATCGTGGTAGAACCCATAGAGTCCACTCCTGTCATGAGAAGATGCACATCGGGATAACGTCAATATTAGCCATGTTGCAACCTTGTGCAACCTTGTTAACAAATAGATCCGTTGAAACCCATCATTACCTTCAGATCCCGTTCCAACCCGAGTGATGACTATAAAACGCAGCGTCACCGCGGCAGCGGCACAAAAAAGAATGTGGGGAATTGTATGGCAAGTTAAATGACAATAAGTACACACGCGCTGATTAGTGTCAGTCAGCTAAGCAACCGATCAGCATGACATCTCATACGATGGCCTTTTTACTCCATATTCTGAAGCTCTTAGCGGCTTTTTTCGCTCATTACAGAGCATACCGCCACTATCCGAAATGCGTTCTGATCGCATCAACAAACGTTTTCACTTTGACCGTTGTGCGCCTCACAGAAGGCACCATGACGTGCACGGGACGCACCGGCCCGTCATAATCAGACAACACCTGAATCAGACGCCCGCTCTGAATTTCCTTGCGCAGTACCGCTTCTGGCCCAAGGGTAACGCCATACCCTTCTATCGCGGCATGCAATAACGCATTCCAGTCGTTGGCGTACAGTCTGCCCTTCGGCCTGACTTCTTCCGTTTTCCCCTCTTTTTGAAAAACCCATCGGCAAGGTGCAAGGACGGATTTTACACCATAAATCAGGCAGGTATGGTGTGCGAGGCTTGATGGTGTATCAGGTAGGCCAGCCCGCGCCACATAATCTGGCGATGCACATGCTATTAGCGAATAAGGCTGAAGCGGCCAGGCAACCATCGTACTATCGGCCAACTCGCCGATACGAATAATCACCTCAAACCCTTCCTCGATGGGGTCAACCTGACGATCGTTTAACGTTAATGCGATCTGCGTATCGGGGTAGCGTTCGAGATAACGGGTGATAAACGGCGCAAGCAAATGCGATCCCCAGGTCACCGGGGCGTTGACCTGAATAATACCCGAAGGTGTCGTCTGCATTTCCCGGGCAATATCATCCGCCGCCTGCAATTCAGCAAGAACGACTTTGCAGCGTTCGTAATAGCGCTGACCGACATCCGTCAGGCTCTGACGACGGGTAGTGCGGTTGAGTAACCGAGAACCAAGCCGAGCCTCAAGCCACGCCACATACTTTGCGACCATCTGTGGCGAAAGGGTGAGCGCATCCGCGGCGGCAGCAAAAGATCCCAGCTCCACGGTTTTGACAAAAATGTTCATACTGGTAAACCGATCCATGATTCCCTCATTTTTGTTGTTTATCCCCCTCAGATAACACACTTTATCTTCAAAAAGTAGAGGATTAACCTTTTCGTCTCAAAACCATTGAAGGTGAAAAAAGATGAAAATTGGCATTATTGGCGCGGGTTTTGTCGGGCGGGTGATCGCTAAACTGGCGATCCAAGCGGGGCATCCAACCATGCTCAGCAATTCGCGTGACCCCAAAACGCTTTTCAGCCTACGGCCTATGATCGGCTGCGATATTGGAACGCCCACACAAGCCGCTGCATTTGGCGATATTGTCGTTATCGCGGTTCCGCTCTCCGCTATCGGCAATCTCCCTACACAGGCATTACAGGGTAAATTTGCGATTGATGCCGTCAACTACTACCCAGAACGAGACGGAAGCGTCATCGCTCTTGATGCACAGCAAACAACGACCAGCGAACTCCTTGCCGATACGTTACCCGGTGCAAAAATCATCAAAGCATTTAACGCGATTACCATGACGCATCTGGAAAGCCACGGTTTACCGGCGGGTCATCCCGAGCGACGAGCGCTACCGCTTGCAGGTGATGATCTTCAAGGAAAAATGATTGTGGCTGAACTTTATGACGCGTTCGGATTTGAGGGGGTAGACGCAGGGGCCTTGTCTGAAGGCTGGCGTTTTGAAAGAAACATGCCGTCTTACTGCATACGGATGACGAAAGCAGAATTAACCACGGCGCTGGCGCTTGCCTCACGCAACACACTGCCAGTACAGGATGTAGATAACGCGAGATGAGGGATAACCGCAGATAAAAAAATGCTGCTCCCCAAGGGAGTAATGCTGATCAGTTAAGGATCAGTTGAACGATCCAATAGCTGTGTAAGAATCCGGAAGTGTTCTTCATTTCCGGATTTTTTATGCGTATCTCTCAGGCCATCGACCTCGTTTCACGTTACGATTCGACCCGTAATCCTTTGACTTCTCTTGGCGACTTTCTTGACCCAGAACTTATTGCCCGTTGCCTTGCTGAGTCCGGCGTGGTCACCCTGCGTAAACGCCGTCTTCCTCTCGAAATGATGGTCTGGTGCGTTGTCGGCATGGCGCTTGAACGTAAGGAGCCGCTTCATCAGATTGTCAATCGGCTGGATATTATGCTGCCCGGTAACCGTCCCTTTGTTGCTCCCAGCGCGGTTATCGGCTCGACAGCGGCTCGGAAGTGACGCCGTTCGACGGGTGTTCACGCACACCGCTCACTTGTGGCACAACGCTGTGGCGCATCCCCACTGGTGTGGATTGACGTTACTGGCGATGGATGGCGTCGTCTGGCGCACACAGGAAACACCTGAAAATGATACCGCCTTCCCGCGCCAGACTTACTGCGGCCAACCTTACCTACCCGCAGGTCAAAATGGTCTGTCAGATGGAGCTGACCAGCCATCTGATAACCGCAGCAGCCTTCGGTACGATGAAAGACAGCGAATATACCTGGCTGAGCAACTGATAGACCAGACCGCAGATAATACGCTGACGCTGCTCGATAAAGGGTATTACTCATTAGGGTTGCTGAATGCTGGAAGCGTGCGGGAGAACACCGACACTGGATGATACCGCTTAAGAAAGGTACCCGTTACGAGGATACCCGGAAACTGGGAAAAGGCGATCATCTGGTACAGTTGAAAACTACGCCACAATCCCGCAAAAAATGGCCGGGACTGAGTACAGAAGTGACAGCCCGATTACTGACCTATAGCCGTAAAGGAAAAATCTATCAGTTACTGACTTCGATGACTGATGGCATGCGTTATCCGGGAGGTGAAATGGTTGAGCTTTACAGTCACCGTTGGGAAATCGAGTTGGGTTACCGTGAAATCAAACAGACAATGCAACTGAGCAGACTGACACTGAGAAGCAAAAAACCGGAACTTGTGGAGCAGGAGTTATGGGGTGTGCTGCTGGCGTATAATCTCGTGAGATATCAGATGATTAAAATGGCCAGTCAACTGAAAGGTTACTGGCCAAATCAGCTGAGCTTCTCAGAATCCTGCGGGCTGGTCATGAGGATGTTGATGACGCTTCAGGGTGCATCGCCGGGTCGTATCCCTGAACTACTGCGAGATCTGGAGAGTATGGGACAGATGGTGAAGCTGCCGATAAGAAGAGAAAGAACCTTCCCGAGAGTGGTGAAAGAAAGGCCTTATAAATATCGAAAAGCGAAGAAAAACAGCCAGTCAGTTGCTTAACTGACTGGCATTACTCCCCAAGGGAGCAGCATAGAAATCATCGTGTTTCGGTAAACGTCAAAATAACATTAACCCGCAACGGCGATACGCTTCATGTCTTTCATGTAACCGCGCAGCGTGTGGCCTACGGTTTCGATTGGGTGGTTACGGATCGCTTCGTTAACATCACGCAGTTGCGCGTTGTCCACTTCGGTGCCCGCTACCGCTTTGCCCAGATCGCCCGGCTGCAGAGAGGCCATGAACGCATCTTTCAGCAATGGTACGGCAGCGTTAGCAAACAGGTAGTTACCGTACTCTGCGGTATCAGAGATAACCACGTTCATTTCATACAGACGCTTACGCGCAATAGTGTTGGCGATCAGCGGCAGCTCATGCAGTGATTCGTAGTAAGCCGACTCTTCGATGATGCCGGAGCTCACCATGGTTTCAAACGCCAGCTCAACGCCCGCTTTCACCATCGCAACCATCAACACGCCGTTATCAAAGTATTCTTGCTCAGCGATTTTACCGTCGAACTGCGGTGCGTTTTCGAATGCCGTTTGGCCAGTCTCTTCACGCCAGGTCAGCAGTTTCACGTCATCGTTCGCCCAGTCAGCCATCATACCGCTGGAGAATTCGCCGGAAATGATGTCATCCATGTGTTTCTGGAACAGCGGCGCCATGATGCCTTTCAGCTGCTCAGACAGTGCGTAAGCACGCAGTTTCGCTGGGTTAGACAGGCGATCCATCATCAGCGTAATCCCGCCCTGCTTCAGCGCTTCGGTGATGGTTTCCCAGCCGAACTGAATCAGTTTTTCTGCATAAGCCGGATCGGTGCCTTCAGCAACCAGTTTGTCGAAGCTCAGCAGAGAACCCGCCTGCAACATACCGCACAGAATGGTCTGCTCACCCATCAGGTCAGATTTCACTTCTGCAACGAAAGAAGATTGCAGAACGCCAGCGCGATGACCACCGGTTGCCGCAGCCCAGGCTTTAGCGATGGCCATGCCTTCGCCTTTCGGATCGTTTTCCGGGTGAACCGCGATCAGCGTGGGTACGCCGAAACCACGTTTGTATTCTTCACGAACTTCCGTACCCGGGCACTTCGGTGCCACCATCACGACGGTGATGTCTTTACGGATTTGCTCACCCACTTCAACAATGTTGAAACCGTGAGAGTAGCCCAGCGCTGCGCCCTGTTTCATCAGCGGTTGTACCGCCTGAACCACTGCAGAGTGCTGTTTGTCCGGCGTCAGGTTAACGACCAGGTCAGCCTGCGGGATCAGATCTTCGTAGGTGCCAACGGTGAAGCCGTTTTCGGTCGCTTTGCGCCATGATGCGCGTTTTTCGGCAATGGCTTCAGCACGTAGGGCGTAAGCGATATCCAGACCAGAATCGCGCATGTTCAGACCCTGGTTCAGACCCTGAGCACCACAGCCGACGATCACCACTTTTTTCCCTTTCAGGTAGCTCGCCTCATCGGCAAATTCATCACGCCCCATGAAGCGGCACTTGCCCAATTGATCCAGCTGCTGACGCAGGTTTAATGTGTTGAAATAGTTAGCCATGTCGTGCTCCGTATACGGTTTTGTTTATCTGTTATTCGAGAAAGGATTCCCACCAGACGGGAATTCACTATGACCCCATCATATGACAGGAATTGCGTTGCTTAAATTGATATATTAACAACGTCACATTGCACTATCTGCAAGATAAAAAACGGGGCCTGTATCGCATGGATTTACGTGATCTCAAATTATTCCTGCACCTCGCGGAAAGCCGACACTTTGGCCGTACCGCCAAGGCGATGCACATCAGCCCGTCCACGCTATCGCGGCAAATTCAGCGGCTGGAAGAGGATTTAGGGCAGACGCTGTTTCTGCGCGATAACCGTACCGTGCAGCTCACCGATGCCGGAGAGCACCTGAAGCTGTTTGCCCAGCAAACGTTGCTGCAATATCAGCAGCTACGCCACACGATAGACCAGCACGGGCCGTCATTAAGCGGCGAGCTGCGGATCTTCTGTTCCGTCACCGCCGCCTACAGCCACCTGCCGCCGATCCTGGATCGCTTTCGGGCGCTGCACCCGCTGGTAGAAATTAAACTGACGACGGGTGATGCCGCCGATGCCGTTGAGAAAATTCAGTCGAACGATGGGGATTTGGGGATTGCGGGACGCCCGGAAGCGCTGCCTGCCAGCGTTGACTTCATGCCGCTCGATAAATTACCTCTGGCGTTGATTATCCCGGCACTTCCCTGCCCCGTGCAGTCGCTGGTGCGGCAGGCAGACCCAGACTGGTCGCAGATTCCGTTCATCCTGCCGGAGCACGGCCCGGTGCGTAAGCGCATCGATCTGTGGTTCCGACGCAACCACATCACCAACCCGCAAATTTACGCCACCATCTCCGGGCATGAAGCGATGGTATCGATGGTCGCGCTAGGCTGCGGCATCGCGCTGATTCCAAACGTGGTACTGGAGAACAGCCCAGAACCGGTACGCAACCGCGTCTCCGTCTTTGTTGAACAGGTGATGGAGCCGCTTGAACTCGGCGTGTGCGTCCAGAAAAAACGGCTTAGCGAACCGCTGATTGCCGCCTTTTGGGACATATTACAGGACACCCCATGAAGATAGCCTTCACTGCCCTCATCGCCGCAGGGGTGACGCTGGCCTCCCTCAGCCATAATGCGCAAGCCGCCAGTTTCTCCTGCGACAAAGCCGCTTCAGTTCAGGAAAAGCTGATTTGTGCCAGCCCATTGCTCGGGCAGCTCGATGAAGAACTGGCACAGGCCTGGAAGACCTCCCGCGCGTTCCTGACGGCGTACGACAACAGCGCGCCGTGGGAAAAAACGCTCAACCAGTTTCAGCGCAGCTGGCTGACCACACGCGACCAGTGCAAAGACGAAGACTGTTTGCGCCAACGCTATCAGCAGCAGTTAAATCGGCTACGCTATCTGAATGACATCGCACAACACGCACTCCCTTCGTCGATTACGCCCGTGAAAAGCCCCGCTTGCTTCCACGGTTCGTTCAGCTATGAGTATGTGATGTCAGGGCTTTCCGCCGAGGAGTACCGCGATCTGGGGGAATATTTTCGGGAAATGTACGACCAGAAAGCCCCCTATCATGCCGTCAGCCTGACGATGACCAACCAGCGCGGCAAGATTGAAGGCGGCGTATCCATTGCATTCCGCTACGGTAACAAGCTGGATGATTCTGCCTTCACGGCTCGTCAGATGAGCGATATCCAGGCGATTGGCAAAGGCGAAAGCAGCTTCGACCAGCAGGTGAAAATACTGCTCACCTGCATTGACGATGATCATCTGCAAATCGCCACCTTCGGCAGCAATCGGGAAGAAGGTTACCTGTTTAACTATTTGTTAGAGCGCGATAAAATGCCACTGGATCCGCAGAAAACGCCGTAGTGTTGGCTAGCTCTGGTTCTAGCGTTCAAACCACTTATCCGCCGAAAAGGCCCGCGTATCGGACTCTGTTTCCTGCGCGGCTTTCTTCATGGTTTCGACGTTCATCAGGTAATGATAGAGCGGTTCAAGCTGGGTAAAACCCTGTGACAGAACCGTCACCAGATCGCCGGAAAACAACGCATCCATATCCTGTCGGGTATCTATCGCGGCAAACGACTTACGGTTGTACCAATCAGCCAACTCCGGTTCCTGACCTTTAATCAGCGGGCGTTTGTAGCTTTCGCCTTCCAGCGTGAAGGTCTTTCCCAGACAGCTTGCGACTTCAAGAAACTGTGACGGATTACCGCGCAGCGTCTGACGGAATAGGTCCATCGTATTACGCGTCGCGCTGTAATAGCCCAGCCCGTAACGCCAGGTATCCGGCGTGATTTCAAAGAAATACACCGGCGCGTCCGTCCAATCTTTGCGAGTACGTTTGAAAGTGAGCCACATTTGGCTGCGATAGCGGGATTTATCGTGAGAAAAACGCGTGTCGCGGTGAATACGGGAGAGCGTTTTGCCGATGGCAGGACGCGTTTCAAAATGGTCGTCAATCTGCAACATGGTCAAACTGAGCTCATCCACCAGCGTGCGAAACGGCGCAACCAGTTGCTCATCGTAAACCGCACGGTGCTCGTCAAACCACGCTTTATCGTTGTACTGACGCACCTGCTGAAGAAACGTTAAGCCCGCTTGAGAAAAACCCGTGAACTGCGTTGCCATAAAGAAATGCTATCCCTGTTGCTGTCAGATGACATAAAGATAACGCCGCTGACGGCGAAACACCATCGGCGGCGTTAGGGGAACACTCAACATTTAACCGCTAACTTAACCCGCTAAAAAGAAGCGAAATGCTGGGTTATTGGTTTCGTCGTGGCATTCATAGCCTAGCGCCTGTAGGTGCTGTTCGAATTCCCGATCGCCTGCATCCAACTCAAAAGCGGCCAGCACGCGGCCAAAATCCATGCCGTGGCTGCGGTAATGGAACAGTGAAATATTCCAGTGCGTGCCCAGCGTTTGCAGGAATTTCAGCAATGCGCCCGGCGACTCTGGGAACTCAAAGCTGTACAGCCTTTCCTGCAGCGGTTTGGAAGGGCGTCCGCCGACCATATAACGAACGTGCAGCTTCGCCATTTCATCATCGGACAAATCCACCACTTCATAACCGTCTGCGGACAGCTCGGCGATAATTTCCTGCCGCTCCGCATAGCCACGCGTCAGACGCACACCGACAAAAATGCAGGCGTCTTTGGCATCCGCATAGCGGTAGTTGAACTCGGTAACGGAACGACCACCCAGTAGTTGGCAAAACTTCAGGAAGCTGCCCTGTTTCTCGGGGATCGTCACGGCCAGCAAGGCTTCGCGCTGTTCACCCAGCTCGCAGCGTTCGGAAACGTAGCGTAACCCGTGGAAGTTGACGTTCGCGCCAGACAGAATATGCGCCAGACGTTCACCCTGAATCTGATGCTGTTGGATGTATTTCTTCATCCCCGCCAGCGCCAGCGCGCCTGATGGTTCAGCAATCGCGCGGACATCCTCAAACAGATCCTTCACTGCGGCACAGATGGCATCGCTGTCGACGGTAATCACGTCATCCAGATATTCCCGGCACAGGCGGAACGTTTCATCGCCAATGCGCTTCACCGCCACGCCTTCGGCAAACAGCCCGACACGCGGCAGATCGACCGGCTGCCCGGCATCCAGCGCGGCACGCAGACAGGCGGAATCTTCCGCTTCTACGCCGATCACCTGAATCTGCGGCATCAGCTGTTTGATCAGTACGGCAACACCGGCAGCCAAACCACCACCGCCGACCGGCACAAACACGCGATCCAGATGCGCATCCTGCTGTAGCAGTTCCATCGCCAGCGTGCCCTGCCCAGCAATCACCGCAGGGTGATCGAACGGCGGCAGAAAGGTCATATGCTGCTGTTGTGACAGCTCAATCGCCTTCGCCTTCGCCTCATCAAAGTTGGCACCGTGTAGCAGCACTTCGCCGCCAAAACCACGCACCGCATCGACCTTGATATCAGCCGTCGCCACTGGCATCACAATCAGCGATTTAATCCCCAGCTTGCTGGAAGAAAGCGCAACACCTTGCGCGTGGTTACCAGCAGATGCCGTCACCACGCCGTGGGATTTTTGCTCATCGCTCAGGCCTGCCATCATCGCGTACGCGCCGCGCAGCTTGAAGCTGTGCACCGCATGTCTGTCTTCACGTTTTACCAGAATGACATTACCCAGCCGCGAAGAGATCTTTTCCATCTTCTCCAGCGGTGTGACCTGCGTGATTTCATACACCGGCGATCGCAAGATCGCCCGCAGGTACTCCGCGCCTCTCGGCGCGGCAGGAAGAGGTTGTGACACAGCCATCAGCATTAGCCTCCCAGCTTGCTTTTATCCCGCACAGCGCCTTTATCTGCGCTGGTTGCCAGCATGGCATACGCACGCAGCGCAAAAGAGACCTGGCGTTCACGGTTATGTGGCGTCCAGGCCTGTTCACCTCTCGCCTCTTCCGCTTCGCGGCGGCTTGCCAGCTCATTCTCCGCAACGTCCAGCACAATGCTGCGGTTTGGGATATCAATGGCAATCATGTCGCCATCTTGTACCAGACCAATGGTGCCACCGCTTGCGGCTTCAGGAGACGCATGGCCGATAGACAGCCCTGACGTACCACCAGAGAAGCGGCCGTCCGTGATCAGTGCACAGCTTTTACCCAAGCCCCTCGATTTCAGGTAGGTGGTCGGATACAGCATTTCCTGCATGCCCGGCCCGCCTTTCGGCCCTTCGTAACGGATAACCACCACATCGCCCGCCACGACTTTTCCGCCCAGAATCGCCTCTACCGCGTCATCCTGGCTTTCATAGACTTTTGCCGGGCCACGGAAAATCAGGCTATCTTTATCAACGCCTGCGGTTTTCACGATGCAGCCATCTAGCGCGATGTTGCCGTACAGCACGGCCAACCCGCCATCCTGACTGTAAGCATATTCACGTGAGCGAATGCAGCCTTCCTGACGATCGGTATCCAGTGAATCCCAGCGACAATCCTGAGAAAACGCTTTGGTTGTACGGATACCCGCTGGGCCAGCAGAATACATACGTTTCACGCTTTCATCTTTCGTCAGCATCACATCGTAGGCTTCCAGCGTTTCCGGCAGCGTTTTACCCAGCACGTTGTTGACTTCACGGTTCAGCAGACCGGCTCTGTCCAGCTCGCCCAAAATACCGATAACCCCACCAGCACGGTGTACGTCTTCCATATGGTATTTCTGACCGCTAGGCGCGACTTTACACAGGTGTGGCACCTTACGTGAAAGGCGGTCGATATCCGACATGGTGAAATCAATTTCACCTTCCTGCGCCGCGGCCAGCAGGTGCAATACGGTATTAGTGGAACCGCCCATGGCGATATCCAGAATCATGGCGTTTTCAAACGCGGCTTTATTCGCGATGTTGCGCGGCAATACGCTTGCATCATCCTGCTCGTAATAACGCTTCGCCAGACCTACGATGCGCGTGCCCGCGTTCAGGAACAGATCCTTACGGTCGGCATGCGTTGCAAGCAATGAGCCATTGGCTGGCTGAGAGAGCCCCAGGGCCTCGGTCAGGCAGTTCATGGAGTTCGCCGTGAACATCCCCGAACAGGAACCACAGGTCGGGCAGGCGGAACGTTCAATTTGCTCACTGTCGGCATCGCTGACGTTAGGGTTTGCACCCTGAATCATGGCATCGATGAGATCGAGCTTGATAATTTGGTTAGAAAGCTTGGTTTTCCCTGCTTCCATTGGGCCACCAGAAACAAAAATTACCGGAATATTCAGGCGCAGCGACGCCATTAACATCCCCGGGGTGATTTTGTCGCAGTTGGAAATACACACCATGGCATCCGCACAGTGAGCATTGACCATGTATTCCACGGAGTCGGCGATCAGTTCACGGGAAGGCAGGGAATAGAGCATGCCGCCGTGTCCCCTCGCGATGCCGTCATCAACGGCAATGGTGTTAAATTCTTTCGCGACGCCGCCGGAGGCTTCGATCTGCTCGGCAACCAGTTTACCCAGATCGCGCAAGTGCACATGGCCAGGCACGAATTGGGTGAAGGAGTTGACCACCGCGATAATCGGTTTACCAAAATCGTCGTCGGTCATCCCGGTGGCGCGCCACAAGGCTCGGGCACCAGCCATATTACGGCCGTGAGTGGTTGTGGCTGAACGGTACTTAGGCATACTCTTTTACTCCAAAAATTACGAATTTGGCGATGACGGAACGCGTCACCGCCTGACTGTCTGTCTTGACTGCTTACTGATTTATCGGATCCAACCAGCCCCATTTATCTTCGGTTTCACCCGTAAAGAGGCCAAAGAACGCCTGCTGCAAGGCTTTGGTGACCGGGCCGCGTTTGCCAGCACCGACCTGAATGCCGTCGACGCTGCGCACTGGGGTAATTTCTGCCGCAGTACCGGACATGAAGACTTCATCGGCCAGATACAGTGACTCGCGGGATAGCACCTGCTCACGCACTTCATATCCCGCATCTTTCGCCAGCTTGATGATGGCGTCACGCGTAATGCCCGGCAGCGCCGAAGAGGTAAACGGCGGCGTGAAGATAATACCGTCCTTCACTTCAAACAGGTTCTCACCCGCACCTTCGGAAACATAACCGTGGACATCCAACGCGATCCCTTCCTGATAGCCATGGCGGCGTGCTTCGCTACCCACCAGCAGGGAGGATAGATAGTTGCCACCCGCTTTCGCAGCGGTTGGAATGGTATTCGCCGCCACACGATTCCAGGACGACACCATCGCATCAATACCGGCTTCCAGCGCCTCTTCACCCAGATACGCCCCCCACGGGAAGGCCGCGATGATGACGTCGGTTTGATAACCGTCTGGCGGGTTAACGCCCATGCCCACATCACCAATGAACACCAGTGGACGAATATAGGCGCTGGTCAGGTTATTTTTACGCAGCGTTTCACGGCAGGCTTCCATCAGCTCATCCACGCTTTGCGCGACGGGCATACGGTAAATTTTTGCCGAATCACGCAGGCGTTGCATATGCTCACGGTGACGGAAAACTACCGGCCCCTTATGTGAATTGTAGCAACGAACGCCTTCAAAGACGGAGGTGCCATAATGCAGAGCATGCGACATGACGTGTACTTTTGCTTCAGCCCATGGAACCATCTCGCCATTGAACCAAATGTAGTCCGCTTTTTTTGTCATTCTTCTTTTTCCTTACTCTTTTGCGTTAGGCGCTGATCTGCTGTGATGTCGTCATCGGTTGAATGTCAACGCAGGAAATATCCAACAGCTTGCTCAATTGCGTTGACAATAAATCCACCGAACGATGGCTGGCAACGGTCAGTTCAATATTAATGTGATCGGTATTGGTGGTTTGCACCATATTCATCGCGCAAACTTTGAAACCGCGATGGCGGGTAACACGCAATACACGCTCCAGAACCTCGGGACGAAAGCGCGCCTGAATCGAAAGTTGATGGTGTGTCATTCTGTTGTCTCCAGCACTTATTCTGTGTAAGTCGGCCATTGTTCGGTTTTGTCGAGCTTAGTTTGGTTTTATCGAGCCTTACTTGGTTTTATCAAGCATCGTTTCGTTACCCGCACCCGGCGGAACCAGCGGCCAAACGTTTTCGTATTCATCAATCGATACGTGCAATAAATAGGGTCCTTCGCTGTTAAACAGGGCATCCAGCGCGACATCAATTTGATCTTTGCGGGTGATGCGCTGGCCGGGGATATCAAACGCGCTTGCCAGCGTCAGGAAATCAGGGTTATCGGAGAGGTCGGTTTCACTGTAGCGTTCATCAAAGAATAACTGCTGCCACTGACGCACCATGCCTAACCGTTGGTTATCCAGCAGCACGATCTTCAACGGCAGCCGTTTTCGTTTGATGGTGCCCAATTCCTGAACGTTCATCATGAAAGAACCGTCGCCGGAAATGCAGATAACCATGTCGTCCGGGCGCGCAACCTGTGCGCCTACCGCAGCGGGTACGCCGAAGCCCATCGTGCCGAGGCCGCTGGAGGTGATGAAATTCTCAGGACGGCTGAACGTCATATGCTGTGCAGCCCACATCTGGTGCTGGCCCACATCGGTCGTGACCACCGTGTCTGCATCCATTCGTTCAGAGATCATTTTCAACAGCGCGGGCGCATAAATCGCCTGGCCAGGATGATCATAACGCCACGGGTATTCCGCCTTCATCATGGTCGCCTGCTCGCGCCACGCGCTGACGATCAGCGGCTGTTGCAGCGCGGGTAATATCGCTTTCAGATCGCCTTGCAACGCGACATTAGCATGACGCAATTTGCTCAATTCTGCTGGGTCGATATCCATGTGAATAACGCTGGCATGAGGCGCAAAGGCGTTCAGCTTGCCGGTCACGCGGTCATCAAAACGTGCCCCGACCGCGATTAACAAATCGCACTCCTGCACAATCAGGTTCGCCGCCTTCGTGCCGTGCATACCAATCATACCGAGGTAATAGGGATGATTGGCATCCACGGCACCCAGTCCTTTCAGGGTAGAAACGGACGGGATATCCGTTACGCTCAGGAATTCACGCAGTGCCGGAACTGCATTTGCCATACCAACACCGCCGCCAACGTACAGCACCGGTTTTTGTGCTTTCGCCAACAGGGCATATGCCTGCGCGATATCTTGATCGGGGAAATCGATATCGTTAACAACAGGTGCAAAGTTTGGAGTGAAATCCCCCACCGCCAGCTGAATATCTTTAGGAATATCGACCAAAACAGGGCCTGGACGACCGCTGTTGGCAATCGCGAACGCTTCTGCCATCACTTCCGGCAGTGATTCGAGAGACTCAACCAGAAAACTGTGTTTCGTACAGGCCAGCGACAGCCCCAGCACGTCGATTTCCTGGAAAGCATCGGTGCCAATCAGCGCCGACCCGACCTGTCCGGTGATCGCCACCACAGGCACAGAATCCAGCAGCGCATCAGCCAAACCAGTAATCAGGTTCGTTGCTCCTGGGCCAGATGTCGCAATGCAGACGCCCACGTTACCCGTGGAGCGGGCATAGCCAATCGCCGCCATCACCGCGCCTTGCTCGTGGCGACACAGCAGGTGTTTAACGCCGCCGTCATAAAGTGCATCGTAGACTGGCATTATCGCGCCCCCTGGATAACCAAAAACGGTTTCCACTCCCTGCGCTCGCAACGCTTGAACCACCCACTGTGCTCCATTCATAGTTATTTCCCCGACATCTTATGGGAATAACAGAATTTTATGCTGATGTTCATTTTCTGTTCCTTTCCGTTATAGATTACGCCCAACAAAAAACCCCCGACCTTTCGGTGCGGGGGTTTTCTTGAATTAGGCCTTGATTTCTAAGCCATTCTTCGTCCAAGTGCAGCCCCGCACGGTGGGATAATAATCACCACCACGCTAATCACGACTAGGTTAATCACTAGGGATAGGGCTTTCATAATAGGTTGTTCATTAATCTTCTGTCGAACGAATGCCTACAGAGTTATCACAGTCAGACATGGCCTGACAACAATTTTCTTTCATTGCCACCCGTAAGGATGGCCTATGATACGGGAAAAAATACAACGTAATCATAAGGTAGAAGCGCATCAAATTATTTTCGCCTGTTGGCGTAAAAATGAGCGTTGTATGAGAAACGTAGCAGATGAAAACAGGCGTCGTCGATCGTCGGATAACGTTAAGCAATCGGTTCACCTTAGATAATTGCGACGAATCGCGCACAAATTTTACTCATTACTGCAACAGTGGATTATTTCATGACATCGCCGCGCAGACTGGCAAAGACGGTCTCTACTTCTTCTCGCTTGCCGGACATGATGCAAACCATCAGCAAAGGGGAAATAGCATGTCATTGGCAGTTACCTATACTCGGGCAATGATTGGTGTACAAGCGCCGGGCGTTTATATCGAAGTTCACATCAGCAGCGGGCTACCAGCCCTAACGCTGGTGGGTTTACCAGAAACCACCGTCAAGGAAGCGCGCGATCGCGTGCGCAGCGCACTCATCAATTGCGGATTTACGTTTCCAGCAAAGCGCATCACGGTCAATCTCGCCCCCGCAGACCTGCCAAAGGAAGGAGGACGCTACGATCTGCCGATTGCTCTGGCGATTCTGGCGGCCTCAGAACAAATCGATGGTGAAAAGCTAAGCCGCTACGAGTTTCTTGGCGAACTCGGCCTGTCTGGCACCTTACGTGGCGTCAATGGCGCGATTCCCGCGGCATTGGAAGCCATAAAAGCAGGCCGTCAGCTTATCCTGCCAGATGACAATAAACGGGAGATGACATTGATACCGCAGGGTGAAGCGCTGATGGCCGGGCATTTATTGGACGTGTGTGCTTTTCTCAGTGGAGAAGAGGAATTGCTCAGTTGCTCCGACATGACGCCGGTTCCACAGATCGGGGAAGATGCGCTCGATCTGAAGGATATCATCGGTCAGGAGCAAGCTAAACGCGCGTTGGAAATCGCGGCGGCAGGCGGTCACAATCTGCTTTTGCTAGGACCTCCGGGAACAGGGAAAACCATGCTGGCGAGTCGATTAGGCAATCTGATGCCGCCATTAAGCGATGAAGAAGCGCTGGAAAGCGCAGCCATCAATAGCCTAATCAACATTGATGCCACCATGACGCGCTGGCGAGAAAGACCATTCAGAGCACCTCATCATAGCTCTTCCATGGCTGCACTCGTGGGCGGAGGGTCACTGCCCAAACCCGGAGAAATCTCGCTCGCCCACAACGGCGTACTGTTTCTGGATGAATTACCGGAGTTTGAGCGACGCGTACTGGACTCACTACGAGAGCCTCTGGAGTCCGGTGAAATTATCATTTCCCGCACTCGGGCCAAAGTGTGCTACCCAGCACGGGTGCAACTCGTCGCCGCAATGAATCCCAGCCCGTCAGGCCACTATCAGGGCATTCATAACCGATTACCCGCACAGCAAATACTGCGCTATCTCAGCAAACTTTCCGGTCCCTTTTTGGATCGCTTTGACCTTTCTATCGAAGTCCCTTTGCTACCACCAGGGGTTTTATCTCAGCAGCATTACCAAGGCGAAAGCAGCGCGACAATTCGTGAGCGCGTGCTGACCGCACGGCAGATACAACTGAAGCGGGCAAATAAAATCAACGCACTGCTCACGTCACGCGAAATAGAAAAACACTGCGGATTGGAGATGGCTGATGCGACCTATTTGGAAGAGGTGATGAACAAACTTGGCTTATCCGTACGTGCGTGGCACAGGATATTGAAAGTTGCGCGCACGATCGCTGACCTCGGCGATCGGGACAACATAGAGAGAAAACACCTTGCCGAAGCGCTGAGCTATCGCTGTATGGATCGATTGCTCATCCAGCTCCACAAAAGCCTTGAATAGCGAGAGTACAACGTTTATTCGCCACAAAAGGAAATGGGGCCTTAGCCCCATTCTTAATTAATCATCGCTTTCAGTGTATTCTTCCACTGCATCCATCTGCGGCTTACCACCAGACAACGTATGGAAGCGTTTAGGACGGCGGATACGATCCAAATATTTGGACCAGATTTTTTCCAGTTCCGTTTCTGCTTTACGCTCGCCGCGGCACATTGCAACAAACGATGTCTCTTCCTCAGTCACTGGTTCACGTTTACCTAAATCCAGCTCGTTAAACGCGTAACCGTGGCGCTCCAACAGTTGTGCTTCTTTAATCGTAAAGTCGCCATGTCGGGAAAAACCACGCGGGTAGAACTTGTTATCAAAAAAACGATTAGTGGTAGAGAAGCTTTCTGCCATCTTACACGCTCCTAATTCTTCTATGGTCGTGTTGTTTATGGCGCGGAGTATTAGATAGGCTTGACATTGTGTAAAACAAAACATTTAAATCATTACGACAAAATTTTTTTGGAGATGGGCGTGGATACCGAATTACTAAAAACCTTTCTGGAAGTCAGCAGGACAAGACACTTTGGCCGTGCCGCCGAATCCCTGTATCTCACGCAGTCAGCGGTGAGTTTTCGGATTCGCCAGTTAGAGACGCAGCTTGGTGCCAACCTGTTCACGCGCCATCGGAACAACATACGCCTGACGCCCGCCGGCGAACGGCTTCTGCCCTATGCGGAAAGTCTTATCGGTACCTGGCAGATTGCTAAAAAAGAAGTCGCACGCTCGCAGCAACACAGCCTGCTTTCGGTGGGGGCAACCGCGTCGCTCTGGGAAGCCTATCTGACTCCCTGGTTACAATCGCTGTACCAACAGCGTCCGCTGCTCCAGCTAGAAGCGCGCATTGCCTTACGCCACTCGCTGGTAAAACAACTCCATGAGCGCCAGTTGGATCTGTTGATTACGACCGAACAGCCAAAAATGGAAGAATTGGCAAGCCAGCTGCTGGGCAATTTCTCCCTTTCGCTGTTTGCAGCAGAAGCGCATCCACCCGGACAGGAACTGCCTTATATAAAATTGGAGTGGGGCGCAGACTTTCATCAGCAGGAACACCGACTATTAACCAGCGATCAGCTTCCTGTTTTGACAACAACGTCGGCCCAGTTAACCCGCCAATTGCTTGAAACAACCGGTGGCTGCGCGTTTTTACCCAGCCATTGGTTACAAACCTATTCCAACCTGCGGATAGTCGGCGACAGTCAGCCCGTTGTGCGCCCGTTTTACGCTGTTTGGTTACAAAATAGCGATCAGCAGACGATGATTCGTCAGTTGCTGAAAACGCCTATTGTGATTAATCCATGACTGATTTTGCTCGCAACCAACTTAAGCACGTCTGGCTAACCAGAATGTGCTTAACGCTTTCTGTAACCCAATAAAAGCAAACAGCAGGAAGCCAATGACGATTTTTGTCCACCATGAGCTCAAGGTCCCGTCAAACGTGATATACGTTTGAATCAGGCCCTGAATCAGTACGCCAAATAGGGTTCCCAATACGGTACCAACACCACCGGTCAGTAGTGTGCCGCCGATGACAACGGCAGCGATGGCATCCAACTCTACACCGCTTGCAGCCAGGGCATAACCCGCGGAGGTGTAGAGAGAGAAAACAATACCTGACAGCACCGCTAACGTACTGGAAAGCATATAGATATGAATCGTCGTCCGCCTGACAGGCACCCCCATCAGGTCCGCAGAATAGCTGCTACCACCAATCGCATAAACACGGTTACCGAAACGGGTTCGATGCGCTATCACAATCCCCAACAGCACCACAATCAACATCACTAACGCCAGAAAGGTAAATCGTCCCCCATCCGGCATGCGCCATGCTAAACCCGCCAGCTGGCTATAGACCGGATGATCGATTGGAATCGACTCCTGTGAGACGATAAAGCTCATTCCTCGGACAAAAAACATACCTGCCAGCGTGATAATAAAGGCAGGCAATTTCAGCGTGTCGATAATCCATCCCATCACACCGCCAAACATGGCGCCCATCACCAGCGCTATTGCGAACGCAAAGAAAGGATCAATGCCGTACGTACCGATCAATTTGGCCAGTAACACACCGGTAAATGCAATGACTGACCCTACAGAGAGATCGATCCCGCCAGACAGGATGACAAACGTCATCCCAACCGCCACGATCCCTAGAAAAGCGTTATCCGTCAGTAAATCAAAGAAAACTCGCGTCGACGCAAAGCCGGGAAACTGGCTGAGACAGAATAAATAGCCAGCAATAAAGACCAGAATCGTCATCAACAGGGGGAAGTGGCGTTTCAGCATTATGTTTTCCTCCTGAACAGGTGCTGTAACGAAATACGCGGAGATTGCATAACCAAAACCAGCAGAACGACGAGTGCCTTCAGAACCAGGTTGAATTCCGGGCGATAGCCAGACAGCAGGATGCCGGTATTCATACTCTGAATAATCAAGGCACCGACGACAGAGAGCAGCAAATTAAAACGGCCCCCAAGTAGCGAGCCGCCACCGATCACCACAGCCAAAATCGCGTCTAATTCCAGCCAGAGGCCCGCGTTGTTCGCATCCGCCCCACGGATATCTGCCGTCACGATAACGCCCGCTACGGCGGCACACACGCCGCATATGACATAAGCTGCGACCAATACCAGCTTCGTACTCACGCCAGCGTTGCGAGCCGATCGCAAATTAATACCGACAGATTCGATAAATAGTCCAAGCGCCGTTTTACGCGTCAAAATCCACAACGCCAGCAGCATCACGCAGGCAATAATCACTGGCATGGGGAGATAGAACAGGCTTCCGCTGCCCAACTTAGCCAACCCGGCGTTATCAAACGTGATAATTTGACCTTCGGTAATCAGCTGAGCAATGCCTCGTCCGGCAACCATCAACATTAAGGTCGCTACAATCGGCTGAATCTGTAACACCGCAACCAGAAAACCGTTCCATAGCCCGCATAATGCGCCAACCAATAGCGCAATCAGCAGTACAGAAGGCAGCGGATGACCAGCAGCAGTGAGCGTTGCGGCCGTCGCGCCTGCAATCGCCATTACCGCGCCAACCGATAAATCGATTCCGCCGGTTGCAATCACTAACGTCATACCTAATGCCAGCAGCGCAACGGGCGCGCCGCGGTTAAGGATGTCGATAAGGCTACCGAACAAGCGCCCATCCTGAATGTGGAGGGAGAAGAAGTTGGGCGCGACCATACTATCAATCAGCAAGATGGCAACGAGCGCCAGAAGCTGTGGCCCCCCTTTGGTGAACGTTAGGCGGACTTTTTTGGCAGGTTTGACGTTATTGTCTGTCATCGGCTGCTCCCGTTTGTACTGCGATTGCCTGCATCACTGCGGCAACCGAGATCTCATTATGTTCAAGATGCGCAACGTGCTGCCTGTCTCGCAGCACAATGATACGATCCGCATAACCCGTCAGTTCTTCCAATTCAGAAGAGATCACGAGTAACGCCATCCCCTGTTCACACAGTTTTTCGATCAGGCGAATGATTTCAGCATGCGCACCGACATCGATTCCTCGCGTTGGCTCATCCAGAATCAAGAAGCGTGGTTCTGTTGCCAGCCAGCGCGACAGCAGGACTTTTTGCTGATTCCCCCCCGATAGATACTGAATTTCCTGCTCTGAACTGGGCGTACGAATCCCTAATAGGCTGATAAATTTTTCAGCGATACGGGTTTGCTCACGTAGGGAAATGGGCTTCAGCCAACCGCGCTGCGCCTGAAGTGCCAGAATGATGTTCTCTCGTACCGTTGCCGCACCGACAATGCCGTCAGTCTTGCGATCCTCAGGGCAATAGCCAAAGCCGAGCTTTCCTGCTGCACGCGGCGTGCGAATGCTGACTTGTTTGCCATCCACTCTGGCTTCACCGGCATCAGGCACGTTAATACCAAATATCAGCTGCGCGGTTTCTGTCCGGCCGGAACCCAGTAGACCAGCGAGGCCAACAATTTCTCCTGGGCGCACGGAAAGCTCGAAGTCATTAATCGAGCCACGCCGACCATAGTGTTTAAACTGCACGATGGGCTCACCCGAGACATCACTATGCTCACCATGTTTCAGTAACGTTTCATCAAAACTGTGCCCCAGCATCATTTGGACTAATTCAATACGTGGTAATTCTGCGGCAGGCAATGTTCCAACTAGCCGTCCATTGCGTAAAACAGTAATTCTGTCGCTAATGCGGTAAACCTGATCCAGAAAGTGCGTCACAAATATCATACCGATTCCACGATCGCGCAACTTCCGCAATATATCCAGCAGCATATCGACTTCTTTGGCATCAAGGCTTGCGGTAGGTTCATCAAGAATTAAAACTTTAGCGGAAAGATCGATAGCTCTGGCAATCGCTACAATTTGCTGAACCGCGATGGAATAATTACCAAGTGGATGGCTAACATCGATCGTCAGTCCATAATTCAATAAGAGGGCTTCGGCCTGACGCAGGATTTTATGTTGATCAACGATGCCCCAGCGTGTGGGCTCACGGCCAATAAATAGATTTGCCGCAACGGACAGATTCGGTAATAGATTGACCTCCTGATAGACCGTACCAATACCCAATGACTGAGCATGGGCCGTATTGACAGGATTAATCGCAATACCATCGAGGATAATTTCACCCGTTGAGCGATGGTAAACGCCAGTCAACGCCTTAATTAACGTTGACTTCCCTGCACCATTCTCTCCTAATAGCGCCACTATTTCGCCGCGATTAAGCGTGAAGTCTACCTGATCTAATGCTTTTACCCCCGGAAACTCAACGCTCATGCCCCGAATATCTAACAACCGTGTCGTTTCCATCAGCATCACCTATGCGACAACTTAACAAGGCTACGTCACACCTGAGCAATATTATGGTAAGTAGGCTGACAATATTCACTGTTCCGTGATTGAACGGTGCAGAAAACATCGCAAGCCCACTTCCCCATATTCATATTTCTGCCAAGTATTTAGCAAAATTTATATCAATGATAAATCTACAATATAAATATCAATAACCCAGGTCTTTCTTGGTTTCATATTCCTGTTTTGCCGTATCAGGCAGCAATAAGCGTGATTCGGTTTGAATGAATTTTTCAGGCTGTTTCCCATCCTTCTTCATCGCTAATAAAGCATCAAAAGCAGGCCCAGCCATATTAGGTGTTAATTCAACGGTGGCATTAGCTTCGCCATTCATCATAGCTTTGAAAATATCAGGGACACCATCAATGGAGACAACTTTTATTTGTGAACCAGGTTTCAGGCCAGCTTCTTTAATTGCCTGAATGGCGCCTATTGCCATGTCATCATTATGTGCATAAACCGCACAGATATTTTTTCCGTTCTGCTCAGCTTTAATAAAGCTCTCCATGACTTCTTTACCCTTACTACGAGTAAAGTCTCCCGACTGTGAACGGATAATTTTTATCTGTGGATCTGAAGCTATACCGTCAGCAAACCCTTTCTTACGGTTTATAGCAACGCTAGCGCCAACCGTTCCCTGTAACTCAACAACATTACAAGGTTTGCCAGCGGCCTCTTTCACAAGCCACTCCCCTGCCACTTTTCCTTCATAGACGCTATCAGAGGCGATAGCTGCGGTATACAACGATGGATCGCTTACCTCAATCGTTCTATCAAGCAAGAACACTGGGATTTTTGCTTCTTTAGCTTCCTGTAAGACCGGTGCCCAACCAGTAGCAACGACTGGTGCAATAAATATGGCATCGACACCCTGAGCGATGAACGACCGTACAGCCTTAATCTGATTCTCCTGCTTCTGCTGGGCATCAGCTATTTTTAACGTTATCCCACGCTTCTCGGCTTCCTGCTTTGACACTTTAGTTTCCGCAGAGCGCCATCCTGATTCTGAACCAATCTGGGAAAACCCAACCGTTAAGGGTTTTGCCTGTACGGCACCACATAACGCAGTGCTTACAGCAACAGCTACCAGTAAACGTCTGTACATACTTAAACTCCTTCTGTGTAGTCTTACAGCTACTTAGTCAGATTTCAGGTACAGCATAGCGCTACGAATTTCTGCTATAGCGCTATCGATGTGATGTTGGCAGATACAACGAACAAGTGAATGCAACCTGAAGGATCGCTTTGAAAAACAATTATCCTTTCACTCAGGTTGTAGATAGTTTTAGTTCAAATATCGAACAAGGTGAATGAGCAAGTTCACAACCTGGTATTACGGTGATTTTGTGCATATTTACAGCTAAATCAGCACGATCTGTCAGCAGTACATCAGCGGGTTTTATCTGTTAAATAACAACACGTTAGATTAATTAGATATCCAAAGGGGAGAAATAACGGAGAAATTGGAAAGAGGAGTACAAGACAGGATCGAGCATAAAGTAAAGATCAAAAAAAACCCTTCACGATAACGTGAAGGGTTTTATTTGGCAGGGGCGGAGAGACTCGAACTCGCGACACCCGGTTTTGGAGACCGGTGCTCTACCAACTGAGCTACGCCCCTAAATTACGCTTAACATTATGCCTGCTAAAGTTAGCAGGCATAATCTTTAATAAGTGGCGGAACGGACGGGGCTCGAACCCGCGACCCCCTGCGTGACAGGCAGGTATTCTAACCAACTGAACTACCGCTCCACCGAATTTCTCTACAACCACCAGATTGCTCCGGCTTACTGCTTAATTTGATGCCTGACAGTTCCCTACTCTCACATGGGGAGACCCCACACTACCATCGGCGCTACGGCGTTTCACTTCTGAGTTCGGCATGGGGTCAGGTGGGACCACCGCGCTATCGCCGCCAGGCAAATTCTGTTTCATTCCAACCGTTATACCTCACTTTTCAGTGTGCACAACCATCAGAACCAATCTTTGAACAAGCTGATTATCAAAATCTCTTTGAGTCGTCTCAAAACACCTTCGGTGTTGTAAGGTTAAGCCTCTCGGGTCATTAGTACTGGTTAGCTCAACGTATCGCTACGCTTACACACCCAGCCTATCTACGTCGTCGTCTTCAACGGCCCTTCAGGGGCATCTAGTGCCCAGGGAAGACTCATCTCGAGGCAAGTTTCCCGCTTAGATGCTTTCAGCGGTTATCTCTTCCGCACTTAGCTACCGGGCAATGCAATTGGCATCACAACCCGAACACCAGTGGTGCGTTCACTCCGGTCCTCTCGTACTAGGAGCAACCCCTCTCAATCTTCCAACGCCCACGGCAGATAGGGACCGAACTGTCTCACGACGTTCTAAACCCAGCTCGCGTACCACTTTAAATGGCGAACAGCCATACCCTTGGGACCTACTTCAGCCCCAGGATGTGATGAGCCGACATCGAGGTGCCAAACACCGCCGTCGATATGAACTCTTGGGCGGTATCAGCCTGTTATCCCCGGAGTACCTTTTATCCGTTGAGCGATGGCCCTTCCATTCAGAACCACCGGATCACTAAGACCTGCTTTCGCACCTGCTCGAGCTGTCACTCTCGCAGTCAAGCTAGCTTATGCCTTTGCACTAACCTCCTGATGTCCGACCAGGATTAGCTAACCTTCGTGCTCCTCCGTTACGCTTTGGGAGGAGACCGCCCCAGTCAAACTACCCACCAGACACTGTCCGCAACCCGGATTACGGGCCTACGTTAGAACATCAAACATTAAAGGGTGGTATTTCAAGGTTGGCTCCACGCAGACTGGCGTCCACGCTTCAAAGCCTCCCACCTATCCTACACATCAAGGCTCAAGGTTCAGTGTCAAGCTATAGTAAAGGTTCACGGGGTCTTTCCGTCTTGCCGCGGGTACACTGCATCTTCACAGCGAGTTCAATTTCACTGAGTCTCGGGTGGAGACAGCCTGGCCATCATTACGCCATTCGTGCAGGTCGGAACTTACCCGACAAGGAATTTCGCTACCTTAGGACCGTTATAGTTACGGCCGCCGTTTACCGGGGCTTCGATCAAGAGCTTCGCCTTGCGGCTGACCCCATCAATTAACCTTCCGGCACCGGGCAGGCGTCACACCGTATACGTCCACTTTCGTGTTTGCACAGTGCTGTGTTTTTATTAAACAGTTGCAGCCAGCTGGTATCTTCGACTGATTTCAGCTCCGTGAGCAAGTCACTTCACCTACCATCAGCGTGCCTTCTCCCGAAGTTACGGCACCATTTTGCCTAGTTCCTTCACCCGAGTTCTCTCAAGCGCCTGAGTATTCTCTACCTGACCACCTGTGTCGGTTTGGGGTACGATTTAATGTTACCTGGAGCTTAGAGGCTTTTCCTGGAAGCGTAGCATCGGTTACTTCATCACCGTAGTGACTCGTCATCACGCCTCAGTGTTAATGATGACCCGGATTTACCAAAGTCATCCACCTTCACGCTTAAACCGGGACAACCGTCGCCCGGATAACCTAGCTTTCTCCGTCCCCCCTTCGCAGTAACACCAAGTACAGGAATATTAACCTGTTTCCCATCGACTACGCTTTTCAGCCTCGCCTTAGGGGTCGACTCACCCTGCCCCGATTAACGTTGGACAGGAACCCTTGGTCTTCCGGCGTGCGGGTTTTTCACCCGCATTATCGTTACTTATGTCAGCATTCGCACTTCTGATACCTCCAGCAGCCCTCACAGGCCACCTTCGACGGCTTACAGAACGCTCCCCTACCCAACAACACCTAAGTGTCGCTGCCGCAGCTTCGGTGCATGGTTTAGCCCCGTTACATCTTCCGCGCAGGCCGACTCGACCAGTGAGCTATTACGCTTTCTTTAAATGATGGCTGCTTCTAAGCCAACATCCTGGCTGTCTGTGCCTTCCCACATCGTTTCCCACTTAACCATGACTTTGGGACCTTAGCTGGCGGTCTGGGTTGTTTCCCTCTTCACGACGAACGTTAGCACCCGCCGTGTGTCTCCCGTGATAACATTCTTCGGTATTCGTAGTTTGCATCGGGTTGGTAAGTCGGGATGACCCCCTAGCCGAAACAGTGCTCTACCCCCGAAGATGAATTCACGAGGCGCTACCTAAATAGCTTTCGGGGAGAACCAGCTATCTCCCGGTTTGATTGGCCTTTCACCCCCAGCCACAAGTCATCCGCTAATTTTTCAACATTAGTCGGTTCGGTCCTCCAGTTAGTGTTACCCAACCTTCAACCTGCCCATGGCTAGATCACCGGGTTTCGGGTCTATACCCTGCAACTTAACGCCCAGTTAAGACTCGGTTTCCCTACGGCTCCCCTATACGGTTAACCTTGCTACAGAATATAAGTCGCTGACCCATTATACAAAAGGTACGCAGTCACCCTGATTAATCAAGGCTCCCACTGCTTGTACGTACACGGTTTCAGGTTCTATTTCACTCCCCTCGCCGGGGTTCTTTTCGCCTTTCCCTCACGGTACTGGTTCACTATCGGTCAGTCAGGAGTATTTAGCCTTGGAGGATGGTCCCCACATATTCAGACAGGATGTCACGTGTCCCGCCCTACTCATCGAACTCACAATCTGTGCATTTTTGTGTACGGGACTATCACCCTTTACTGTGCGACTTTCCAGACGCTTCCACTAACACACAAACTGATTCAGGTTCTGGGCTCCTCCCCGTTCGCTCGCCGCTACTAGGGGAATCTCGGTTGATTTCTTTTCCTCGGGGTACTGAGATGTTTCAGTTCCCCCGGTTCGCCTCATTACGCTATGTATTCACGTAATGATAGTGTGTCGAAACACACTGGGTTTCCCCATTCGGGTATCGTCGGGTATAACGCTTCATATCAGCTTACCGACGCTTATCGCAGATTAGCACGCCCTTCATCGCCTCTGACTGCCTAGGCATCCACCGTGTACGCTTAGTCGCTTAACCTCACAACCCGAAGGTGTCTTTGATTAATCAAAGTCACTGTCGTGCTGCGATTATTTGAGAGACTCATTGACACACTGACACGCCATTCATACCCGTAGGCATCAATGCATGTTCAGCTGTCATGTTTCAATTTTCAGCTTGTTCCAGATTGTTAAAGAGCAATATCGTAAACATGACTCCGAAGAATCATCTTTAAGATATTCGTGATAATGTCTTTCACTCATTATCGGATTGGCGTCCCCAAGGGGATTCGAACCCCTGTTACAGCCGTGAAAGGGCAGTGTCCTAGGCCTCTAGACGATGGTGACACGAAAAATCCGTACCGGATCATAAACCCGGCACTTTCGCGTCAGTATGAGTCTACACTCATGACATCAACAGGTGCGCTTGCTCAGTATTTTCATCAGACAATCTGTGTGAGCACTTCACTTAACACACATCTTTTTTGGTAAGGAGGTGATCCAACCGCAGGTTCCCCTACGGTTACCTTGTTACGACTTCACCCCAGTCATGAATCACAAAGTGGTAAGCGCCCTCCCGAAGGTTAAGCTACCTACTTCTTTTGCAACCCACTCCCATGGTGTGACGGGCGGTGTGTACAAGGCCCGGGAACGTATTCACCGTAGCATTCTGATCTACGATTACTAGCGATTCCGACTTCATGGAGTCGAGTTGCAGACTCCAATCCGGACTACGACGTACTTTATGAGGTCCGCTTACTCTCGCGAGGTCGCTTCTCTTTGTATACGCCATTGTAGCACGTGTGTAGCCCTACTCGTAAGGGCCATGATGACTTGACGTCATCCCCACCTTCCTCCGGTTTATCACCGGCAGTCTCCTTTGAGTTCCCGACCGAATCGCTGGCAACAAAGGATAAGGGTTGCGCTCGTTGCGGGACTTAACCCAACATTTCACAACACGAGCTGACGACAGCCATGCAGCACCTGTCTCAGAGTTCCCGAAGGCACTAAGCTATCTCTAGCAAATTCTCTGGATGTCAAGAGTAGGTAAGGTTCTTCGCGTTGCATCGAATTAAACCACATGCTCCACCGCTTGTGCGGGCCCCCGTCAATTCATTTGAGTTTTAACCTTGCGGCCGTACTCCCCAGGCGGTCGACTTAACGCGTTAGCTCCGGAAGCCACGCCTCAAGGGCACAACCTCCAAGTCGACATCGTTTACAGCGTGGACTACCAGGGTATCTAATCCTGTTTGCTCCCCACGCTTTCGCACCTGAGCGTCAGTCTTTGTCCAGGGGGCCGCCTTCGCCACCGGTATTCCTCCAGATCTCTACGCATTTCACCGCTACACCTGGAATTCTACCCCCCTCTACAAGACTCTAGCCTGTCAGTTTTGAATGCAGTTCCCAGGTTAAGCCCGGGGATTTCACATCCAACTTAACAGACCGCCTGCGTGCGCTTTACGCCCAGTCATTCCGATTAACGCTTGCACCCTCCGTATTACCGCGGCTGCTGGCACGGAGTTAGCCGGTGCTTCTTCTGCGGGTAACGTCAATCGATAAGGTTATTAACCTTACCGCCTTCCTCCCCGCTGAAAGTGCTTTACAACCCGAAGGCCTTCTTCACACACGCGGCATGGCTGCATCAGGCTTGCGCCCATTGTGCAATATTCCCCACTGCTGCCTCCCGTAGGAGTCTGGACCGTGTCTCAGTTCCAGTGTGGCTGGTCATCCTCTCAGACCAGCTAGGGATCGTCGCCTAGGTGAGCCATTACCTCACCTACTAGCTAATCCCATCTGGGCACATCTGATGGCGAGAGGCCCGAAGGTCCCCCTCTTTGCTCTTGCGAGGTTATGCGGTATTAGCTACCGTTTCCAGTAGTTATCCCCCTCCATCAGGCAGTTTCCCAGACATTACTCACCCGTCCGCCGCTCGTCACCCAGAGAGCAAGCTCTCCTGTGCTACCGCTCGACTTGCATGTGTTAGGCCTGCCGCCAGCGTTCAATCTGAGCCATGATCAAACTCTTCAATTTAAGATTTGTTTGATTTGCTTCTACTCGAGAAGCGATGCTCAAAGAATTAGCAACTGTTCATTCGTAATGAATTTTACTGTTGTTCACTCTTCAAGACTTTTTATATCGTTAAGATACGGTCTTGTGAGTGCCCACACAGATTGTCTGATTAAATTGTTAAAGAGCAGTGCCACTTCATCGGTGGCGCGGGGTGCATATATTATGCTTTTCCGCTGTGAAGTCAAGTCATTACTGATTGCTTCGTTGAATCTTTTTGCTGTCACCACAACCGCGTGTCGCTGTTGCCGTGTCAGTGGATGCGCATTATAGGGACTTCTCGTCAGGCCGCAATAGGTGTTTTAAAGAAAAATGACTGTTTGCTGCATTCCACAGCAAAACCCCGCTTTATACCTATTTTTGCACAAACTTATCCACAGAAAGCATTCTATTCAAAAATTGACGAGCATCACGCAAACGTTTTCGCTACAATTCACCCCGTTCAAAATCGTCGTATTTTTGCGAACGCTAACTGAATATTTCTCTTTATTCCGCAATTATGGCTCTGACAAAGACGATATTCACATACCGTTCTTTACTGACTACCCAAATCCAGGGGATAACATCATCATGCAACAACGCCGTCCAATTCGCCGCGCTCTGCTCAGCGTTTCTGACAAAGCAGGTATTGTCGAATTTGCTCAAGCTCTGTCCCAACGTGGCGTCGAGCTCCTTTCAACTGGTGGAACCGCCCGTTTGCTGGCTGACGCTGGCTTAGCGGTGACTGAAGTCTCTGACTACACCGGCTTCCCAGAAATGATGGATGGGCGAGTGAAGACCCTGCACCCGAAAGTACACGGCGGCATTCTGGGACGACGCGATCAAGATGATGCGATAATGACGCAGCACGACATCAAACCCATTGATATCGTCGTTGTGAATCTGTATCCGTTTGCTCAGACCGTCGCTCGTGAGAACTGCACATTAGAAGATGCGGTTGAGAATATCGATATCGGTGGGCCAACGATGGTTCGCTCCGCCGCCAAGAACCATAAAGATGTGGCTATCGTGGTCAAGAGTAGCGACTACAGTGCCATCATTAATGAAATCGACGCCAACGAAGGTTCACTGACCTACGAAACCCGTTTCGATTTAGCGATCAAAGCCTTCGAACACACTGCAGCTTACGACAGTATGATTGCCAACTACTTTGGTGCACTGGTTCCGCCTTACCACGGTGATACCGATAAGCCATCGGGCCACTTCCCCCGCACGTTGAACCTGAACTACATCAAAAAGCAGGACATGCGCTACGGCGAAAACAGCCATCAGCAAGCTGCCTTCTATATAGAAGAGAATATTCACGAGGCCTCTGTCGCTACCTCAACACAGTTACAAGGCAAAGCACTGTCTTATAACAACATCGCCGATACCGATGCGGCGCTAGAATGTGTGAAAGAATTTGCCGAACCGGCCTGCGTTATCGTTAAACATGCGAATCCGTGCGGTGTAGCAATTGGCGACTCAATTCTTGATGCTTACGAGCGCGCCTATAAAACCGACCCAACATCTGCATTCGGCGGCATTATCGCTTTCAACCGCGAGCTGGATGAAGAGACGGCGCAGGCCATCATTAGCCGCCAGTTTGTCGAAGTCATTATTGCCCCATCTGCCAGCGAGGCCGCATTGAAGGTGACCGCAGCCAAACAGAACGTACGCGTCCTGACTAGCGGTAGCTGGCAACAACGCGCTCCTGGGCTGGACTTCAAACGCGTCAACGGCGGTTTGCTGGTTCAGGATCGCGATCTGGGCATGGTCGATGCGTCTCAGTTGCGTGTCGTGACCGAACGCCAGCCGAGCGAGCAGGAATTACGTGATGCCCTTTTCTGCTGGAAAGTGGCTAAGTTCGTTAAATCCAATGCGATTGTGTACGCACGCGACAACATGACCATCGGGATAGGTGCTGGCCAGATGAGCCGCGTTTACTCAGCGAAAATCGCCGGTATCAAAGCGAGCGATGAAGGGCTAGAAGTAAAAGGTTCTGCTATGGCGTCTGATGCGTTCTTCCCATTCCGTGATGGTATTGATGCCGCTGCGGCCGTTGGCATTACCTGCGTGATCCAACCGGGCGGGTCGATTCGTGATGATGAAGTCATTGCTGCCGCCAACGAACACGGCATTGCGATGATCTTTACCGACATGCGCCATTTCCGCCATTAATTCTGGAGCTGACCGAAATGAACATTTTAGTAATTGGTAATGGCGGACGCGAGCACGCGCTAGCCTGGAAAGCCTCACAGTCACCACTGGCGAAACGTGTTTATGTCGCTCCAGGCAACGCGGGCACCGCGCTTGAGCCAGCGCTGACCAACGTCGATATCGCCGCCACGGATATTCCAGCGTTAGTCGCGTTTGCCCAAGAAAACCACATCGATTTAACCATCGTTGGCCCGGAAACACCGTTAGTTATCGGTGTTGCCGATGCATTTCAGAGCGCAGGTCTAAAAATATTTGGCCCAACGCAGGGCGCTGCACAGTTAGAAGGCTCTAAAGCCTTTACTAAAGATTTTCTGGCACGCCACAATATTCCATCAGCGGAATACCAGAACTTCACCGAAGTTGAACCCGCGCTGGCCTATGTACGCAGCAAAGGCGCACCGATCGTCATCAAGGCCGACGGATTAGCCGCTGGTAAAGGCGTGATTGTCGCCATGACGTTGCAAGAAGCAGAGAACGCCATTCAGGATATGCTGGCGGGAAATGCATTCGGCGATGCCGGACACCGTATCGTGGTGGAAGAGTTCCTTGATGGCGAAGAAGCCAGCTTCATCGTTATGGTGGATGGCAAGAATGTGCTGCCGATGGCAACCAGCCAGGATCATAAACGCGTTGGGGATAAAGATACTGGCCCGAATACCGGTGGTATGGGCGCTTATTCACCGGCTCCGGTCGTGACCGATGAAATCCACCAGCGCGTGATGGACCAGGTGATTTGGCCAACCGTCAACGGCATGGCCGCAGAGGGAAATACCTACGTCGGTTTCCTGTATGCCGGTCTGATGATTTCTGCCGATGGCCTGCCAAAAGTGATCGAATTCAACTGCCGCTTTGGCGATCCAGAAACACAGCCAATTATGCTGCGCCTGCGCTCCGATCTGGTAGAACTGTGTCTGGCGGCCTGTGACGGTACGCTGGATCAGAAAGATTCCGTCTGGGATGAACGTCCGTCTCTGGGCGTGGTATTGGCAGCAGGCGGTTATCCGGCTGGCTACAATACAGGCGATGTCATTTCTGGTTTACCGCAGCAGGATGCCGAGGATGGCAAAGTTTTCCATGCTGGTACCAAGTTGAACGGCATTGATGTCGTGACCAACGGCGGCCGTGTACTGTGCGTCACTGCATTAGGCAATACCGTGGCTGAAGCGCAACAACGAGCTTATGAAATAGCAGCGGGTATTCAGTGGCAAGGAGTATTCTGTCGAAAAGACATCGGCTACCGTGCTATTGAGCGCGAGCAAGCCTGATAAGCGATGCGATAACGATTGTCTGATAAATACTGAAGCCCGGAGAAATCCGGGTTTTTTATAGCCAGACTTTTTTGTATACCCTAAATAATTCGAGTTTCAGGAAGGCGGTAAGAGAGGGAATCCCGATGAACTTACTCAGGTAAGTGATTCGGGTGAGTGAACGCAGCCAACGCACATGAAACTTGAAGTATGACGGGTATGGCTACTTAGGTTGCCACTGGCATACATCATCTTCCACCACCAGCAATAACTGCGTCCCTTCTGGCGCTTCCAGCCACGCGACGTTTAGCGGGCGCGTTGCATGCGCTTTTTGCTGCGCGATCCATTCACGCGAGTCATTGTCAAAATCAGGGCGAACCACCGTACCGTCACAAGACTGCACCTGCCCTTCCAGCCATTTTCCTTGCTTTAATCTCACCTTGCCTGCACGCAATACATCGCTCAATTCCAGCATGCGCTTAGCATCAAACTGGTAGAGCGCGATTTCATCATCAGAAACCGATTCACGTCTTTCGGCAAGCTGCCGCTGCATAAAGCTGACGGTTCCATCTTCTGCAAAGCGCAAACGCATATCTTCTTGTTGCGCCCCGAGCTGATTACGCTGTATCTCGCGTAGCTTATCCTGCTGGAACGTATAGCGCGTCACCACCAGAGCATTGCCTTGAAGCGGGTTGTATACGGTGGTCAGCGCCGTCGTATTCTGCGCATCATCCTTGCGCCACAAACGCACAACACCACGATCGGCAACGTAGCCGCTGGCGAAAACGTCCGGCGGTGCGGTGCGGCTACTACAAGCTACCACGGCTATCAGCACGAGGCCTGCGCCACACAAACGTCGTAAAAGCAAAAGGGGCGAAAACGCCCCTCTGCTTAAACTTTTAACCGGCATGGGCTTATTTAACAGCGTCTTTCAGAGCCTTGCCAGAAACAAACGCTGGCACGTTGGCAGCAGCAATTTTGATTTCTTTACCGGTTTGTGGGTTGCGGCCAGTGCGCTCATTACGATGGTTCACTTTAAACGTACCAAAACCAACTAATTGTACTGCATCACCTTCTTTCAGAGACTCGGTAATTGCCGCCAAAGTTGATTCCAGAGCTGCTTTAGCCTGTGCTTTTGACAGATCAGCTTTGTCCGCAATTACATCAATCAGTTGAGTCTTATTCATAAGTTATCCTTACAGTGTGTTTATCGCTTGCTAAGCATCGAGTGCGACGGATATGCCCTTTCCCGTTTCAGGGTGTAATAGCACTCTCCTGCATACACGCACCGACAGCCACTTTTTTTACGCCCCCCAAATGTAGACCAGACAGGGTGCGAATGTGAAGCCTTAAGACAGGCCATTTCAGGCCTTAAATCACGTTTTATCGCGTTATTGATGCAAATTTATCCCGATGTTACTACTTCCGGCCTCGCGCACATCGGAACGGAGCCCTTTGATCAGCTCAATGTCCCGTTCTTCGCAAGCCGCCAACAGGCGAAAAATCTCCCATTGGATGTCCCATTCTTCTTCAATTGCAGGCAAAACCTTGAGCTCATCGTCGGTCATTTCTTTGCCCGCCTGCGTCATTTCCAGCATGGCAACCGTGCGGATAGACGTTTCGCTAATCGCTATCGCATGTTCCAGCGTTTCACCGCTTAAACGCGAATGAATCAGCTCGCCCAGTGCGATGCAGGCATCAATAGCCGGGTAAACGCCGTAAAGATCGTAATCTTCAGCAGCGGGAACCGCTTCTTCCAGCTTTTCCAACTGGCTATCGAAATTGACCTTCGCATCTTTAACAACCAATGTTTCCCATACCAGATCGAGAATGCGACGGTAAACCATCGCGTCGCCGAATTCTGTTTGACGACAAAACTCGTGGTAATTTGGATACATACGTTCACAAAGACATGCCATGAAAGTGACATGTTGCCAGCTCGTCAGCTTTTCCAGACGTAAATGAATGGGGTTACGTAACATTTTTATGCTCATTAACGGCGACGGACGGCAGTGTACCTGAAATCACAGTGACGCCCTATGCCTGAATTCCTAAAGTTTTACGACAATACGTTAGCGGCTTGCTGCCGTTGCCAACGCACAAACGCGGGACGATTTGATGCGACAGCATCAGCCCAACGAGTCGGCTCCGGTAAACGGTAGCCACGCATACAAGATTGCACCCAGTGCAATGCACTATCCTGACTGACTCGATGCCCCGTCGCCACAAACAGCGGATTACAGCGCGCTTTACTGCGCCATACCCAGCCAATCTGCTCGTCCTTATCCAGTAACGGCTGCTGGCTGCCAACGCCCTCTGCCAACGGCTCAAACCGGCCACAAAGCCGACTTTTCGCCACACCAATCGTCGGAACATCAACTAACAGGCCGAAATGGCTAGCAACGCCGAGGCGACGCGGGTGGGAAATCCCATGCCCATCGACAAACAGCAGATCCGGTTTCTGTTCAAGCAACGCCCACGCAGCGAGTAGCCCGGGGCATTCACGAAACGAAAGAAAACCGGGGATATAAGGCATTGTCGTGCTGATACGCGCAATCTTGTATTCTATCAGTTCCAACGAAGGATAGCGCATTACCGCAATCGCAGCGCGGGTTACTGAGCCTTCTTGCTCAAAGCCAACATCCGCACCCGCGATAAACGCGGGCTGCTCAAAAGGTAAATCGTCGTGCCGAATCACATCAGAAGCGCGGGCCAACTGTTCAGCCCGCAGCCGTTGTGTATCAATCACATCACCTCCTGTCAATCATGCGTGATAAGCGCGGGACAACCGATGCACAGCTTCAACAAACACGCCCGCATGCTCCGGCGGCACATCCTGATGAATGCCGTGACCCAGATTGAAAACATGGCCGTTACCTTGTCCAAACCCAGCCAGGATCGACGCCACTTCCTGCTCGATCCGTGCCGGATCGGCATACAACATAGACGGATCCATGTTTCCCTGCAGGGCGACTTTATCGCCTACGCGACGGCGTGCATCAGCAATATCGCTCGTCCAGTCTAGCCCCAACGCGTCGCAGCCCGTTTCCGCCATCGCCTCCAGCCACTGTCCTCCGCCTTTGGTGAAGAGCGTCACGGGCACACGGCGGCCTTCGTTCTCACGCTGTAAACCGTCAACGATCTTATGCATGTAATGCAGGGAGAACTCTTTGTAGTCGCGTCCGCTCAGCGCGCCGCCCCAGGTATCGAAGACCATCACCGCCTGCGCACCCGCACGAATCTGCGCGTTGAGATAAAGAATGACGCTATCAGCCAGCTTATCCAGCAACAGGTGTAGCGTTTTAGGCTCGGCGAACATCATTTTCTTGATGACGGTAAACGCTTTGCTGCTACCGCCTTCAACCATATAGGTTGCCAGCGTCCACGGGCTGCCCGAGAAGCCGATAAGCGGCACTTCCCCAGCGAGACTTTTACGGATCGTCCGCACCGCGTTCATCACATAACCGAGTTCCTGCTCTGGATCGGGAACCGGCAGGTTAACCACATCGGCATGAGACGTGATCGGAGAATGAAAGCGTGGGCCTTCCCCTGCTCCAAAATAAAGCCCTAGGCCCATGGCATCAGGGATAGTCAGGATATCGGAGAACAGGATCGCCGCATCCAACGCATAGCGCCGTAAAGGTTGTAACGTGACTTCGCAAGCCAGTTCTGCGTTTTTACACAGCGACATAAAATCACCCGCCTGCGCACGCGTTGCCTTATATTCCGGCAGATAGCGCCCCGCCTGACGCATCATCCACACCGGGGTGACATCAACGGGTTGGCGTAATAACGCCCGCAAATAGCGATCGTTTTTCAGATCAGTCATATTCTTTTCCTTTCAACCTCACGGCGGTTCGACACCGGATAGATGTGATGAAACGGATACGTTATAAGGCGAACGCTTTATGAAGCGAATACGCGATGACGCAGGTGCGCGGTGTACGCGAGCCATTCATGACGCCAATAGTACCACGTCAGCCTTCGTTCTCATGATAAGCACGGCACAGTACCACCGTATCTTCGATAAGCCGACGCGCCACGGTGCCCAGAGGAGGCAACTGCGGGAGTTGGTCATAACGGAACCAGCCCGCGTCACGCAGCTCTTTCGGGTCATGCTTGATTTCGCCACCCGCATAGTCGGCCATAAACGCCATCATCAGTGAATGGGGGAATGGCCAAGGCTGCGAGCTCACATAGCGCAGGTTTTTTATCTGAATTTGGCTTTCTTCCATCACCTCACGCACGACCGTCTGCTCCAGCGTTTCGCCCACTTCGACAAATCCGGCCAGCACGGTGTACATGTTTCCGCGATGTCGATTGTGCTGTGCCAGCAAAATTTCCTCGCCACGGCGAATCGCGACGATGATGCAAGGCGCGATCTGCGGATAATAGCGCTCTTTGCAATGGTGACATAAGCACGCCAGCTCGGTTTTACTCCGCACCATTTCATGGCCGCAATAACCGCAAAAACGATGGGAGCGATAGAATTCAGCCAGCTGTACGCCTCGCCCCGCCAGTTGGAATAAGCCGACGTCCTGATCGAGCAACTGGCGAACTGATGCCATATCGGAATCTCGTCCCTGACAGACCAGCCAGACAGGCAGCCCTTGCCATTCACCGATTTGACGAGCCGTTTTCCCCTGCAACGACCACGCCGTAGCCGTTCCGCGCGGCAATTCTCCCTGAGGGAGCCAGATTTGTACCGCATCGCTAACCACCCACCAGCCGGTTTCGTCACCTTTTAGCGTCTGTTCCATATCTTTTTATTGCTCCACTGCCACTTCACTGGCATTTTACATTCAGAGTGATTACATAAGTTTTATAACTGGGATTTCAGTTATTTCTTACCGTTCACGGAGTCAACAATGCTAAACCAGCTACAAAGTCTAACTGAATACGTTGGTAGCAATAATGCGTTAATCGACCAATGGCTACAAGCGCGTAAGCGGCTTCTGGTGGCTTACTATCATCTGGTTGGCATCAAGCCGAACAAGGAAACGCTTTCTCTTCTGGATGAAGAGGCATTGGATAATTTTTGCCAGAATCTGGTGGACTATCTTTCTACCGGCCACTTTCATTTATACGAAAAAATGCTGCATGAAGCATCGGCCCACAGCGAACAAGTATTAGCGCTTTCCACCCAGCTCGACCTCGCCCTGCAAAATAACACGCAGCAAATCATGACGTTTTACGATAGCCATCTGGCGGCAGCCATCGACCATGATAACTGCCTCGAATTCCAGCAGGCACTCTCTCACGTCGGCGAAGCATTGGAAGAGCGTTTTACGTTAGAAGACAACATGATCCAGCAGATTTACGACAAATAGTGGTTCTTTGACGCTATTTAAGTAAATCATCACACGCTGCACAGGCAAAAGCGGCACGCTTTGACATCCGCGTTTTGCCGACATACAGTGTAGGGGTTTTATTGGCCCGTTTAAGAGACGGGCATATCTTGTCGGAGTGCCTAGCGTGCTCATGTTTTGTTTTACGAAATCAATCGTTTTACGAAACTTATGAGCGCACAGGCTGAGACCGTTAATTCGGGATCCGCGGAACCTGATCGGGTTAATACCTGCGAAGGGAACAAGAGTAATGCACCTCATTGAGCCCAAGGCTGTGTATTCCCACCTACCTGCTCTGACACTCAATATCATTATTACTCCCTCCGGCTCCAGACAAGCAATCTTCCCTTTACGTCTTACAGGAACTTGCTATGTCTACAGAACCCTTGTCTAAAGAACCGTTATCTGTAAACCCATTGTCTACAGAACCATTATCTGTAAAACCAGAGCTATCCACAGCATCCAAATCGGGTCGCCGTGAACAGCGTGCCGCCGCCCAGCAGTTTATTGAAACCTTACAGGGAACCGCCTTTCCCAATTCCAAACGCATTTACCTTGCGGGCTCGCGTGATGACATCCACGTACCGATGCGGGAGATTCAGCTTAGCCCGACGCTACTCGGCGGCAGTAAAAACAATCCCCAATACGAACCCAATGAGCCAATCCCGGTTTACGATACGTCAGGGCCTTATGGCGATCCCGCCGCGCAACCCGATGTCCGCATTGGGTTAGCGAAGCTGCGCGCCAGCTGGATTGCAGAACGTCACGACACCGAAGCGCTATCTGGCGTCAGCTCCGATTTCACCCAACAGCGTCTGGCGGATGCCGGTCTGGATCATCTGCGCTTCGAGCACTTGCCACGACCTTTACGTGCTAAAGCGGGCAAACGCGTTACTCAACTTCACTATGCGCGACAGGGCGTGATTACCCCCGAAATGGAATTTATCGCCATTCGCGAAAATATGGGACGCGAGCGCATTCGCGGCGATGTGCTGCGCCAGCAGCATCCAGGGCAAAGTTTCGGTGCTCTCCTGCCAGAAAACATCACGCCGGAATTCGTTCGTCAGGAAGTGGCAGTCGGCCGTGCCATTATTCCTTCCAACATTAACCACCCAGAATCGGAACCGATGATTATCGGTCGTAATTTTCTGGTGAAGGTTAACGCCAATATCGGTAACTCCGCCGTGACCTCCTCCATCGAAGAAGAGGTAGAAAAGCTGGTCTGGTCTACCCGCTGGGGCGCGGATACGGTGATGGATCTCTCCACTGGTCGCTATATTCACGAAACCCGTGAGTGGATTCTGCGCAACAGCCCCGTGCCAATCGGGACAGTACCGATTTATCAGGCGCTGGAGAAAGTGAACGGCGTGGCGGAAAACCTGAACTGGGAAATGTTCCGCGATACGCTGCTGGAGCAGGCGGAACAGGGCGTGGACTATTTCACCATCCACGCCGGCGTGCTGCTGCGCTACGTCCCGATGACCGCCAAACGCCTGACTGGCATCGTCTCACGCGGCGGTTCCATTATGGCGAAGTGGTGCCTGTCGCATCACAAAGAGAGCTTCCTGTACGAGCACTTCCGTGAAATCTGTGAAATTTGTGCCGCTTACGACGTCGCGCTGTCGCTGGGGGACGGCTTACGTCCGGGCTCCATTCAGGATGCCAACGACGAAGCCCAGTTTGCCGAGCTGCATACGCTGGGCGAGCTGACCAAGATTGCCTGGGAATACGACGTTCAGGTGATGATCGAAGGCCCCGGCCACGTTCCGATGCAGATGATCCGCCGCAACATGACCGAAGAACTGGAGCACTGCCACGAAGCGCCGTTCTATACGCTCGGCCCACTCACCACTGATATCGCACCGGGTTACGATCACTTCACCTCCGGCATCGGGGCTGCCATGATCGGCTGGTTCGGCTGCGCGATGCTCTGCTACGTGACGCCGAAGGAACATCTTGGCTTGCCGAACAAAGAAGACGTCAAACAGGGGCTGATTACCTATAAGATCGCCGCCCACGCCGCCGATCTGGCGAAAGGCCACCCCGGCGCGCAGATCCGTGATAACGCCATGTCAAAAGCACGCTTCGAATTCCGCTGGGAAGACCAGTTCAATCTGGCGCTCGATCCCCAAACCGCTCGCGCCTACCACGATGAAACCCTGCCGCAAGAATCCGGTAAAGTCGCCCACTTCTGTTCCATGTGTGGCCCCAAATTCTGCTCGATGAAAATCTCACAGGAAGTACGCGACTACGCGGCAAAACAGGAAGCGGAAGCCAAACCGATTGAAGTCGGTATGGAACAGATGTCGCAAGCATTCCGCTCACGCGGCAGCGAGCTCTATCACAGCGCCACCAGCCTGCAAACCGAGGTAAGCAAATGACGGACTCAATGCCTTTTGCCCCAACGGCGCAGCGGCTGGGGCTTTATCCCGTCGTCGATAGCGTGGAGTGGATCGAGCGACTACTCGGCGTCGGGGTGAAAACGATCCAACTCAGGATCAAAGATCGGTCAGATGAACAAGCCGAAGCCGAGGTGATCCAGGCGATCGCCTTGGGTCACCGCTATCAGGCGCAGCTTTTTATCAATGACTATTGGAGATTGGCCGTCAAACATCAGGCATACGGCGTACATCTGGGTCAGGACGATCTGGATACTACCGATCTGGACGCGATAAAAAAAGCCGGCCTGCGTTTAGGCGTCTCCACGCACGACGATCGTGAACTGGCGCGTGCGGTGGCAATCAACCCGTCCTACATCGCGCTGGGGCATATTTTCCCGACACAAACCAAAGATATGCCATCAGCGCCGCAAGGGTTGGCCGAACTGACGCGCCACATAGCCGATCTGCAAGACCGTTTCCCCACCGTTGCGATTGGCGGCATCAGCATCGACAGAGTGCCTGCGGTGCTGAAAACGGGCGTCGGCAGTATTGCCGTCGTCAGCGCTATTACGCAGGCACCGGACTGGCGGCAGGCAACCGCGACGCTGCTCAGGATGATTGAAGGACGGGAGGAATGACATGGTAACGAATCCCCATCCAACGTCTGCCGGACTGAGCGATAGCGAGTTCATGCGCTACAGCCGTCAGCTGATGCTGGAAGATATTGGCCCGGACGGTCAGGAGAAGCTCAAAGCCGCCCGCGTTCTGCTGGTTGGGCTGGGTGGATTGGGTGCGCCCGCTTCACTCTATCTGGCAGCCGCAGGGGTCGGCACGCTGCTGCTTGCCGATGATGACTCGCTGCATATCAGCAATCTGCAACGCCAGATTCTGTATCGCACCTGCGACACCGACAAGCCCAAAGCCGTGCTAGCCCAGCGTCAGCTACAGGCGTTAAACCCAAACTCAGAAGCGATTGCGATTACCGAGAGACTCAGCGGCGAGGCGTTACACCGCGCCGTTAGCCGCGTCGATCTGGTGCTGGATTGCAGCGATAACATGACCACTCGCCATGCGGTTAACGCCGCCTGTTTTAGCGCAGGCAAGCCGCTCATCAGCGGGAGTGCCGTCGGTTTCAGCGGCCAGCTCGCCGTCTTCACGCCGCCTTATCACGCTGGCTGCTACGCCTGCCTGTATCCCGATACGTCCGAACCCCAGCGCAACTGCCGTACCGCAGGTGTGCTGGGTCCGGTGGTCGGCGTGATTGGCACGCTCCAGTCGCTGGAAGCGATCAAGCTGCTGGCAGGTATGCCGTCTCCGTTGGACGGCAAGCTGAGAATGTTCAATGGCAAACAACAGAGCTGGAACACGCTCCAACTGACGCGCGCCCCCCATTGCCCGGTATGCGGGGGATCGGCATGAAAATCACGCTGAATGACGAGACCTTTGAATGCCCAGAGGCCATCACGGTTGAGGCGCTGCTGAGCCAGATAAATCGGCTCCAGCCTGGCACAGCCTTGGCCATCAACCAGACCATTATCCCGCACGCCATCTGGTCACAGCATCAGGTGCAGGACGGTGATGATATTTTGCTTTTTCAGGCAATAGCGGGAGGATGACATGCTGCACATTGCCGATACGACATTCACTTCACGGCTGCTGACCGGCACCGGGAAATTCGCCACGCCAGAACTGATGCTGGCAGCACTTGAGGCTTCTGGCTCGCAGTTAGTCACCATGGCGATGAAGCGCGTTGACCTGAACGGCGGCAACGACGCTATTCTCGCCCCGCTACGCCAGCTCGGCGCTAAACTGCTGCCGAATACCTCAGGGGCTAAAACCGCAGACGAGGCCATTTTTGCAGCCCGATTGGCGCGAGAAGCGCTGGGCACTCGCTGGCTGAAGCTGGAGATTCACCCCGATGTGAAATACCTGCTGCCCGACCCTATCGAAACCCTGAAGGCCGCCGAACAGCTGGTAAAAGAGGGATTCACGGTGCTGCCCTACTGCGGTGCCGACCCAGTACTGTGCAAACGGCTGGAAGAAGTCGGCTGCGCGGCGGTGATGCCGCTGGGCGCACCGATCGGCTCCAATCAGGGACTGCAAACGCGTGATTTTCTCCGCATCATCATCGAACAGGCTCGCATTCCGGTGATTGTCGATGCGGGCATTGGCGCGCCCAGCCATGCAGCCGACGCGCTGGAAATGGGCGCCGACGCCGTACTGGTCAACACGGCCATCGCCGTTGCACGCGATCCCGTGGCAATGGCACAGGCATTCAGGCTGGCAGTCGATGCTGGTGCGCTTGCTCGTCAGGCTGGTCTGGGGAGTAAGCAGTTTGTCGCCAGCGCCACCAGCCCGCTCACTGGTTTTCTGCATCAGCAAACGGAAGAGGTAGAGCGATGAACACCGACTTTCAAACCGTCTGGGAACAGCTCGACTGGGATGACCTAACGCTGCGCATCAACGGTAAAACTGCACGCGATGTTGAACGAGCGCTTGCGGCACCACACCTGACGAGTGACGATTTTATGGCGCTTATTTCACCTGCCGCCAGCGCCTACCTGGAACCGTTGGCCCAACGGGCACAGCAGCTCACCCGACAGCGTTTCGGCAATACGGTGAGCTTCTATGTCCCGCTGTACCTGTCCAATCTGTGCTCCAACGACTGTACCTACTGCGGCTTTTCGATGAGTAACCACATCAAGCGAAAAACGCTGGATGAGGCAGAAATCCTGCGTGAATGCGCCGCTATCAAGGAACTGGGGTTTGAACACCTGTTGCTCGTGACCGGCGAACACCAGCGTAAAGTAGGCATGGATTATTTTCGTCGCGTTTTTCCGCTGATCCGCCCACTCTTCAGTTCGTTGATGATCGAAGTTCAGCCCTTATCGCAGGACGAGTACGCCGAGTTGAAAGCACTGGGTCTGGATGGCGTGATGGTCTATCAGGAAACCTATCATCCGGCGACCTACCAGTTGCACCACCTAAAAGGACAAAAACAGGATTTCCACTGGCGACTCGCCACGCCGGATCGACTGGGTCGAGCAGGGATCGACAAGATCGGGCTGGGTGCCTTAATCGGTCTGTCCAATAGCTGGCGCACCGACTGCTATATGGTGGCGGAACACCTGCTGCACTTACAACAGCGTTACTGGCAGAGCCGTTATTCTATCTCGTTCCCTCGTCTGCGCCCTTGTGCGGGCGGCATTGAACCGGCGTCACTCATGGATGAAGCGCAGCTCATGCAGGTGATTTGCGCATTCCGGTTGCTGTCACCAGATATTGAGCTGTCGCTGTCCACGCGTGAATCGCCTTTCTTTCGCGATCATGCCATTCCTATCGCGATTAACAACGTCAGCGCATTTTCCAAAACTCAACCGGGTGGCTACGCCGACGACCACCCTGAACTGGAACAGTTTTCACCCCATGATTCACGACGCCCTGAAGAGGTAGCGCAGGCCATCATACGCGCAGGTCTCCAGCCCGTATGGAAAGACTGGGACGGTTATTTGGGTCGGTAGCAAACCGTGGCGATATGCATGATTTGCGAAGCGGCTCGCAGGCCGGAATGAGAATTACACGGAAGGTGACATTCTCAGGATAGCGCCACGCAAGATGACATTCAGCCTATCGTCACGGCCTTCGACGAAGAATACAGTAGCGTCGTTGGCAAGCCTGAGCATGATGACAGAGCTTGCTGGCCGGAGCCGTTTGCTACTTATCGACTCTGCACATCAACCCGCCGATACGGGGCTTATCCTTACCCGTATCGGCCCTTCCTTAAAATTAATCAGGTTACGTTCTGGTCAGGAAAAGTGTGCATCATCTTCGCGATTTCACTGCCCACGATGCGCAACCCTTCCCTCATCTCTTCTGTGAAGCGATTGGCATAATTGAGCCGAAGACAATTGCGGTATTTTCCTGAGGCGGAGAAGAGCGAACCCGCGGCGATCTGTATGCCCGCTTTTCTGACCTCACGGCTGAGCTTGAGCGAATCAAAATATTCGGGCAGCTCAATCCACATCAGAAAGCCACCTTGCGGACGACTCACACAAATATTGGATGGAAAATACTCACGTACCCAGCAGGTAAACGTATCCAGATTCGCTTTGTACTGAGCGCGCATACGGCGTAGATGAGGCTGATAGTGTCCGTTACGAATAAATTCCGCCACGGCTAGCTGGGGCTGTACCACGGTCGATCCCGTACTGATGTATTTTGTATGAATCACGCGCTCCAGATAGCGCCCCGGGGCGATCCAGCCGACGCGCAAACCGGGTGCCAGGTTCTTTGAAAACGAGCTGCATAGCAATACACGTCCATCTTCATCAAATGATTTTATCGCGCGGGGACGCGGATACTCATAGGCCAGCTCACCATAGGCATCATCTTCAATAATCGCGATATCAAAATGCTGCGCCAACGTCACCAGCGATTTTTTACGGGCGTCAGGCATGATGAAGCCAAGCGGATTGTTACAGCTTGGCACCAGAAGCACGGCTTTGATCGGCCACTGATCCAGCGCCAGCCTTAACGCTTCAAGGCTGATCCCCGTCACCGAGTCAGTCGGGATCTCGATCGCTTTGATATCCATCCCACGGAGGATCTGCATCGTACCCGGAAAAGCCGGTGACTCAACGGCCACGATGTCGCCGGGCTGACAAACGGCGCGGACGGCAACAAATAAGGCTTCCTGACATCCGGTAGTGATCACAATATCATCCTGAGTCAGCTGGCAGCCGCAGTCGACGGTAAGACGGGCAATCTGTTCACGCAACGCAGGCACGCCATATACGCTGTCATATTGTAAGACCCGAGGATCCTGATATTGGCAGAGGCGACTCATCTCTTTCCACAGTGGTTTGATGGTCGGCTGGCTCACATCCGGCATTCCGCTGCCAAATTTCAGCACGTTGGTTTCCAGACGCACATTCACCAACTCCAGCACCGATTCCCACTGCGTGATCTCAACCGGGCGTTGGGCAGGACGCGTCAGCGCGGGTACGGGCGGCGTTGCCTTACGCGGCGCGACAAAATATCCCGAACGCGGCTGCGGCATAATCAACTGTCGGGTTTCCAGCAGATGATAGGCTTGCTGTACGGTACTGATGCTCACACCATGTTCTGTACTCAGCGCCCGCACAGAAGGCAGGCGTTCCCCGCTTTGGTACAAACCTTGTTCGATCCGTTGCTCTAACAGCCCAGCCAGGTGTTGATAACGCGTCATCAGTATCATTCCCTATCAAGATTCACAGCGGTAACCAGTACAGATTCAACTAAAAATTACCATTCAGATGCAATATCACACAATCTGTATGCTAAAAAAATGGATTTTTTGCGTCTGTATTGAAAATGCCTTTCGCCTCATCATAGCGATCATTCACTGGCGAGGGGGAAAATATGGAATTTCATGAGAATCGATCACAAAAACCGTTCCGCGAGTCACCGTTTTGGCTCATGCTGATTTTGCCGTACCGCTTGTGGAAAGCCTGGCGGGCAAGAGCGCAAACGTTGAAGATACTACGAAATATGAGCGATGACGGACTCAAGGATATCGGACTGAAAAGAAGCGATCTTGATCGGTTCAGATAGCGCCACGGCAAAAAACAGTAGACTAAAAAAATAGTAACGATGTGCCGATACAGACTTTGCATCGGTATCGGCACGCGAGATGGGTGAAGTGAAGAGGTTAGTCAGGCAAGGCGTCCGACGATGTTGCCTTCATCCGCATCCCGACAATCGCCGACAGTAAGCAGCCAATGGCAAGATAAGCTGCCACCGCATGCCATGAACCATCCATAAACTGTACCAGCAGAACGGCGATAAAAGGTGTAAACCCACCGCCAACCACGCTGGCGACCTGATAACCCACACCCGCCCCGCTATAGCGATACGCCGTACCAAATAGCTCGGTAAACATCGGCTGCTGTACGCTAACAATCATATCGTGAGCAATATTCGCCAGCATGATGGCAAAGAACAGAATCAGCAGCGTGTTATGGCTTTCCAGCGCCATAAAGAATGGCACCGCACTCGCGGCGCCAATCAGTGCGCCAGTAACATAGATACGGCGGCGGCCAAAGCTATCCGCCAGATAGGCAAAGAAAGGAATAGACACACAGCTGATCGCCCCCACCAGCAGCCCAATATTCAGGAAGATATCTCGCGATAGACCAAGATGGGTCGTGGAATAGTTGAGGGCAAACGCGGTGACGATATACATCGTTAGCAACTCGCCAAGCCGTAGCGCAATGATCAGCAGGAATGCCTTCGGGTGCTGGCGAAGTGCTTCCATGATAGGGAACGAACGCAATTTGTTTGCTCTTTCACCCAGCGTTTTATTCGCCTCAAATTCCTGAGACTCATCCATCCCGTTACGTACCCACCAGGCGATAGCCACCAGAATCAGGCTGAATAAGAACGGCAGACGCCAGCCCCAGGTAGTAAATTCTTCATTGGTCGTCAAATTGCTCACCACCGATACCGACCCAGTGGCTAGCAACAACCCGACCCCAAAGCCAACCTGTACGCCGCTGCTGTAAAAGGCTTTCTTCTTCTTCGGCGCATTTTCTACCGCCAACAGCGCAGCCCCGCCCCATTCGCCACCAACCGCAAAGCCCTGAATTGCACGCAGCGTCACCAGCAACACGGGTGCCCACCAGCCAATGGAATCAAACGACGGCAACAGGCCAATCAGCGCAGTAGAAATGCCCATCATCCAGACCGTGATCATCAACATTCGTTTACGGCCCAGCTTATCGCCGAAGTGACCAAACACCATGCCGCCTAGCGGTCGGAACAGGAAACCAACGCCGAACGTACCAAATGCCGCCAGCGTCCCCATCGTCGGGCTAATTTGTGGGAAAAACTCGGTATTAAATACAAGAGCGGCAACAATTCCGTACAGCAGGAAATCGTACCAATCGACAACAGCACCCACAAAACTGCCCCATGCAGCGCGTTTTGCTCGATGTGAAGAATGGCTTACTGACTGTGTTTGTAGGGTTTTATCAGAAGAAAGTGAGTCATCTTGCTGAGGTAATGAGCCGCCAGGCTGTGAGAGTGTTGGCGTAGTTGAGGTGTCCATGTCGGTTCCGTTCTATTTACTTTACACTACTGTACAACAAAAAATTTCAGGAAGAAATAAAACGCCGGGAGCGTTTTATAACAACGCACAGCGTTGGCCCGCTAGGGTGGAAGGCAAGGACGCCTTCCATAAATTTTTAACATCGCTTGCGGCGGGTCGTCCGCAGGGAAGCAGCTATAAAAAAACCCCGACCATAATAGTCGGGGTTTCTGTTATTTACCGCATGACAGTGCAGCGTAAAGAGACTTATTCGTCGTCGCTGCGACCAAAGCCTGCGTTCAGCAGTTCAGCCATGTTAGCTGAAGCTTCATCGGCACTCACCTGAGGTACGACAGGCGCTTCACCCGCTTGACGGCGGCGCATACGATCCTGGTGATACGCATAACCCGTACCCGCTGGGATCAGACGACCTACGATAACGTTCTCTTTCAGGCCACGCAGTTCATCACGCTTACCAGCAACAGCGGCTTCGGTCAGTACGCGAGTGGTTTCCTGGAACGATGCCGCAGAAATGAAGGACTCAGTCGCCAGAGATGCTTTGGTGATACCCAGCAGATCGCGGCTGAACGTTGCCGTAATCTTGCCATCCGCTTCCAACTGACGGTTAGCAATCTTGATGCGAGAGAATTCTGCCTGTTCGCCTTCCAGGAACTCCGTTCCACCTGCGCTAACGATGGTGCCTTTACGCAACATCTGACGAACGATAACTTCGATGTGTTTATCGTTAATCTTAACGCCTTGCAGACGGTAAACTTCCTGAACTTCGTTGGTGATATAACGCGTTACTGCATGTACACCACGCAGACGCAGGATATCGTGCGGAGACTCTGGGCCGTCGGAAACAACGTCACCACGTTCCACAACTTCACCTTCGAACACGTTGAGCTGACGCCATTTCGGAATCATCTCTTCGTAAGCATCGCTGCCATCCAACGGAGAAATTACCAGACGGCGCTTACCTTTGGTTTCTTTACCGAAGGAAATGATACCGCTGATCTCTGCCAGAATTGCCGGTTCTTTCGGACGACGGGCTTCGAACAGGTCGGCTACGCGTGGCAGACCACCGGTAATGTCCTTGGTACCACTGGATTCCTGAGGGAGACGCGCCAATGTATCACCGGCACCAATCTGAACCCCATCTTCCAGTTGAACAATTGTTTTACCCGGCAGGAAGTATTGAGCAGGCATATCAGTACCAGGGATCAGTACATCTTCGCCTTTGCCATCAACGATTTTCAGTGCTGGACGTAGATCTTTACCACTACCGGTACGCTCTGCGCTATCCAGAACCACGATAGAGGACAAACCAGTCAGTTCGTCGGTCTGGCGCGTAATGGTCTGACCGTCAATCATATCAGCAAAGCGAATGAAACCGCTTACCTCGGTCACCACTGGCATGGTATGCGGGTCCCAGTTGGCGACGGTTTCGCCACCGATAACTTCTGAGCCGTCACCCTTCGCCATCACTGCACCGTAAGGCACTTTATAGCTTTCTTTAGTACGTCCGAATTCGTCGATCAGTTTCAGCTCGGTATTACGTGAAGTAATAACCAATTTACCGTTGCTGTTCATAACGAACTTCACGTTGCTCAGTTTCAGGCTACCTTTGTTTTTCACCTGAATGCTGGACTCAGCAGCCGCACGCGATGCCGCACCACCGATGTGGAACGTACGCATGGTTAACTGTGTACCCGGTTCACCGATGGACTGTGCCGCGATAACCCCGATAGCCTCACCTTTGTTGATGATATGACCACGAGCCAGATCGCGACCGTAGCAATTGGCGCACACGCCAAAGTCGGTTTCGCAACTTACCACTGAACGTACTTTAACGGCGTCAACGGAGTTCTCTTCCAACATGTCACACCACTGCTCGTTCAGCAGCGTGTTACGTGGAACCAGAATGTCCGCGGTGCCCGGTTTGATCACGTCTTCAGCCGTTACACGACCCAGTACGCGCTCACGCAGTGGCTCTTTAACATCGCCACCCTCGATAACCGGTGTCATCATGATACCTTCATGGGTACCACAATCGTCCTCGGTTACAACCAGATCCTGCGCAACGTCAACCAGACGACGAGTCAGATAACCGGAGTTCGCTGTTTTCAGTGCGGTATCCGCCAGACCTTTACGCGCACCGTGCGTCGAGATGAAGTACTGGAGTACGTTCAGACCTTCACGGAAGTTTGCGGTAATTGGCGTCTCGATGATCGAACCATCTGGTTTCGCCATCAGACCACGCATACCCGCCAACTGACGAATCTGTGCCGCAGAACCACGCGCACCAGAGTCGGCCATCATAAAGATGCTGTTGAAAGAAACCTGCTGCTCAACTACGCCATCACGGTTAATCACATCCTCAACGGACAGGTTTTCCATCATCGCTTTCGCAACACGTTCGTTCGCCGCTGCCCAGATATCGATCACTTTGTTATAGCGTTCGCCCGCGGTAACCAGACCAGACTGGAACTGCTCCTGAATCTCGGCAACTTCGGTTTCTGCTTCTTCGATAATCTCGGCTTTTTTCTCCGGGATAACCATGTCATCGATACCTACGGAAGCACCTGAGCGCGCCGCGTAAGCAAAACCGGTGTACATAGTCTGGTCAGCAAAGATAACCGTCGGCTTCAGACCCAAAATGCGGTAACAGGTGTTCAGCATTTTGGAGATCGCTTTCTTGCCCAAAGGCTGGTTAACGATCGAATACGGCAGACCTTTCGGTACGATCATCCACAGGATGGCACGACCGATCGTCGTATCAATAATAGACGTCTGATGCGTAACATCGCCTTCGATGCTCTTGATCTCTTCCGTGATACGCACTTTAACACGCGCATGCAGAGAGGCCAGACCGGCGCGATAAACGCGTTCAGCTTCTTTCGGACCCGTAAGCACCATGCCTTCGCCTTTGGCGTTAACACAGTCACGCGTCATGTAATACAGACCCAATACCACGTCCTGAGAAGGAACGATGATTGGCTCACCATTCGCAGGGGACAGGATGTTGTTGGTCGACATCATCAACGCACGCGCTTCCAACTGGGCTTCCAGCGTCAGCGGTACGTGTACAGCCATCTGGTCACCATCGAAGTCGGCGTTATAAGCCGCACAAACCAGCGGGTGCAGCTGGATGGCTTTACCTTCGATCAGTACAGGTTCAAATGCCTGAATACCCAAACGGTGCAGTGTTGGTGCACGGTTCAGCAGTACTGGGTGTTCACGGATGACTTCGTCCAGGATATCCCATACGACGGCTTCTTCACGCTCAACCATTTTCTTGGCGGCTTTAATGGTGGTAGCAAGACCACGCAGTTCCAGCTTGCCGTAGATGAACGGTTTGAACAGCTCCAGTGCCATTTTCTTCGGCAGACCACACTGGTGCAGACGCAGGTATGGACCAACCGTGATTACAGAACGACCGGAGTAGTCAACACGCTTACCGAGCAGGTTCTGACGGAAACGACCTTGCTTACCTTTGATCATATCGGCCAAAGATTTCAGAGGACGTTTGTTAGAACCGGTGATCGCACGACCGCGACGACCGTTATCCAGCAGGGCATCAACTGCTTCCTGCAACATACGTTTTTCGTTACGTACGATGATGTCCGGCGCAGCCAGATCCAGCAGACGTTTCAAACGGTTGTTACGGTTGATCACGCGACGATACAGATCGTTCAGGTCGGAAGTCGCAAAACGACCGCCATCCAGCGGAACCAACGGACGCAGATCTGGCGGCAGTACCGGCAGAACGGTCAGGATCATCCACTCTGGCTTGTTACCAGACTGTACGAACGCTTCCAACAGCTTAATACGCTTCGTCAGCTTTTTACGTTTGGTTTCGGAGTTGGTTTCGGTCAGCTCTTCACGCAGCTGCTCGCATTCCTGCTCCAGATCCATATTCTTCAGCAGAGCCTGGATTGCTTCGGCGCCCATTTTCGCGTCGAATTCATCACCAAACTCTTCCAGCGCATCCAGATACTGCTCTTCAGTCAGGATCTGACGACGCTCAAGGTTGGTCATGCCGCCTTCAACCACGACATAAGATTCAAAATAAAGCACTCGCTCAATATCACGCAGCGGCATATCCAACAGCAAACCGATACGGGAAGGCAGTGACTTCAGGAACCAAATGTGCGCAGTCGGAGAAGCCAGCTCGATGTGGCCCATACGCTCACGGCGCACTTTAGTCTGGGTCACTTCAACGCCGCACTTCTCACAAATAACACCGCGGTGTTTCAGGCGCTTATACTTACCGCACAAGCACTCATAATCTTTTACTGGCCCAAAGATACGGGCGCAGAAAAGGCCGTCACGTTCAGGTTTGAACGTACGGTAGTTGATGGTTTCTGGCTTTTTAACTTCACCAAAAGACCACGAACGGATCATGTCTGGCGAGGCCAGAGCAATTTTGATCGCATCAAACTCTTCGGTCTTAGTTTGCGCTTTCAGAAACTTTAATAAGTCTTTCACGGATTGGCTCCTGTCGGAGTTAGACCTGATAGACACCTGAACTATGTTGTTAAAAACAACGTTCAGGTGTCCCTATGACGAATGCCAGCAATACAACGGGCTGGAATTACTTTTCTTCCAGCTCGATGTTGATACCCAGCGAGCGGATTTCTTTCAACAATACGTTGAAGGATTCCGGCATGCCTGGTTCCATCTGATGATTGCCATCCACGATGTTTTTATACATCTTGGTACGGCCGTTCACGTCATCAGACTTAACGGTCAACATTTCTTGCAGGGTATAAGCTGCACCGTAAGCTTCCAGCGCCCACACTTCCATCTCACCGAAGCGTTGACCACCGAACTGCGCCTTACCACCCAGCGGCTGCTGAGTAACCAGGCTATAAGAACCGGTGGAACGGGCATGCATCTTATCGTCAACCAAGTGGTTCAGTTTCAGCATGTACATGTAGCCCACTGTAACCTGACGCTCAAATTGCTCTCCGGTACGTCCATCGTACAGAGTAATCTGACCGGAGGTAGGGATACCGCCCATCTGCAACAGTTCCTTGATTTCTTTCTCTTTTGCACCGTCAAATACTGGCGTTGCAATTGGCATACCTTTCTTCAGGTTTTCAGCCAGACGCATAACTTCTTCGTCTGAGAAAGTGCTCAGGTCGACTTTCTGACGCACATCGTCGCCCAGGTCATAGGCTTTCTGGATGAACTCACGCAGTTTGGTCACTTCTTCGTGCTGTTTGAGCATGGCGTTGATTTTCTCGCCGATACCTTTCGCAGCCATACCCAAGTGAGTTTCCAGAATCTGACCGATGTTCATACGTGAAGGTACGCCCAGCGGGTTCAGTACGATATCGACCGGCGTACCGTTCTCATCGTAAGGCATATCTTCGATCGGGTTGATCTTGGAGATAACACCTTTGTTCCCGTGACGACCTGCCATCTTGTCACCCGGTTGGATCTGACGTTTAACGGCCAGATAAACCTTAACGATTTTCAGCACGCCCGGTGCCAGATCATCGCCTTGGGTGATTTTACGGCGCTTAGCTTCGAGTTTTTTCTCAAACTCGTGCTTCAGCTCATCATATTGTTCTGCCAGCTGTTCCAACTGATTCTGTTTATCTTCATCAGTCAGACCCAGTTCCAACCAGCGCTCGCGCGGCAGTTTGTCCAGTTTGTCAGCTTCTACGCCGCCGGAAACCAGCACAGCGTGGATACGGGCAAATAGGCCTGCTTCCAGAATCTGCAATTCTTCAGTCAGGTCTTTCTTCGCCTGCTTCAGCTGCATTTCTTCGATTTCCAGCGCACGTTTGTCTTTTTCCACGCCATCGCGGGTAAAGACCTGTACGTCGATAATCGTACCGGAAACACCGTTTGGTACACGCAGAGAAGAGTCTTTAACGTCAGACGCTTTCTCACCGAAGATCGCACGCAGCAGTTTCTCTTCTGGCGTCAGCTGGGTTTCGCCTTTCGGCGTTACCTTACCAACCAGAATGTCACCGCCAGTCACTTCCGCACCGATGTAAACAATGCCGGACTCATCCAGTTTAGAAAGTGCTGCTTCACCCACATTCGGGATGTCCGCAGTAATTTCTTCAGGCCCTAACTTGGTGTCACGAGACACACAGGCCAGTTCCTGAATGTGGATGGTCGTAAAGCGATCTTCCTGAACCACACGCTCGGAAACGAGGATGGAGTCTTCGAAGTTGTAACCATTCCATGGCATGAATGCCACGCGCATGTTCTGACCCAGCGCCAGTTCACCCAGATCGGTGGACGGGCCATCTGCCAGAACGTCACCACGTTCTACCGGCTCACCCAGTGACACACACGGCATCTGGCTGATGCAGGTGTTCTGGTTAGAACGGGTATATTTGGTCAGGTTATAGATGTCGATCCCGGCTTCGCCCGGATACATTTCATCGTCATTAACGCGGATTACAATACGAGAGGCATCGACGTACTGTACTGTACCACCACGTTTGGCTACGGCAGTTACACCGGAGTCAACCGCAACAGCGCGTTCCATACCCGTACCAACCAGCGGCTTATCAGCGCGCAAGGTCGGAACAGCCTGACGTTGCATGTTCGCACCCATCAGGGCACGGTTGGCGTCATCGTGTTCCAGGAATGGAATCAGAGATGCACCGACGGAAACTATCTGCTGTGTGGAAACGTCCATGTATTCAACCTGATCGCGGCTGAACAAGCTGGACTCACCTTTATTACGGCAGGTAACCAGTTCGTCGATGAAGCGGCCTTCTTCGTCTAAATTGGTGTTCGCCTGTGCGATAACGAAGTTACCTTCTTCAATCGCAGACAGGTAATGGATCTCATCCGTCACCACATTTTCACGCACACGACGATACGGGGTTTCAAGGAAACCGTATTCGTTCGTTTGCGCATAAACCGACAGGGAGTTGATCAGACCGATGTTAGGACCTTCCGGCGTTTCGATAGGACAAACGCGACCGTAGTGAGTCGGGTGTACGTCACGAACTTCAAAGCCAGCACGTTCACGCGTCAGACCGCCTGGGCCCAGTGCGGAGATACGACGTTTGTGCGTAATCTCGGACAGCGGGTTGTTCTGGTCCATAAACTGTGACAGCTGACTTGAGCCGAAGAACTCTTTCACGGCAGCCGAAATCGGCTTGGCGTTGATCATGTCCTGTGGCATCAGCGTATCGAGGTCGCCCAGAGACAGACGCTCTTTTACAGCACGTTCTACACGCACCAGACCAACACGGAATTGGTTTTCTGCCATTTCACCGACGGAACGGATACGACGGTTGCCGAGGTGGTCGATATCATCCACTTCGCCTTTACCGTTACGGATATCAATGAGCTTCTTCATCACTTCGATGATGTCATCTTTGCTCAGGATACCGGAACCTTCGATCTCATCACGTAACAGAGAACGGTTGAACTTCATACGACCAACCGCAGACAGATCGTAGCGGTCTTCAGAGAAGAACAGGTTCTCAAACAGCGTTTCTGCTGCTTCACGCGTTGGTGGTTCACCAGGACGCATCATGCGATAGATTTCAACCAGCGCGCTCAGACGATCGCTTGACGGATCGACACGCACAGTTTCAGACATGTATGCGCCATGATCGAGATCGTTAGTGAACAACGTCTCAATACGCTTGTGACCAGACTGGCTCAGTTTAGCCAGCAGATCCAGCGACAGCTCCATGTTGGCTGAGCCGATCAGTTCACCGGTGCTCTCGTCGATATAGTCTTTGGACAGTACTTTGCCAGCGATATATTCAACAGGCACTTCAATGCGCTCAATACCGTCTTTCTCTAACTGACGAATATGACGTGCAGTGATGCGGCGACCTTTTTCGATATAAACTTTACCGTTCGCTTCGATATCAAACGACGCGGTTTCACCACGCAAGCGCTCAGGAACCAGATCCATCTGCAATTTATTGCCATTGATTTCATAGACAATTTTATCGAAGAAAAGATCGAGAATCTGTTCGGTGGAATAACCCAACGCGCGCAGGATAATAGTCGCAGGCAATTTGCGGCGACGGTCGATACGGACAAACAGGTTATCCTTCGGATCAAACTCGAAATCCAGCCAGGAACCACGGTAAGGAATAATACGTGCGTTATACAGCACCTTACCTGAAGAGTGGGTTTTACCTTTGTCGCTATCGAAGAACACACCTGGGCTACGGTGTAACTGAGACACGATTACACGCTCAGTGCCGTTGATCACGAAGGTGCCGTTATCAGTCATGAGCGGAATTTCGCCCATGTAAACTTCTTGTTCTTTGATGTCTTTAACGGTGCCTTCAGGCGCTTCACGCTCGTAGATCACCAGACGTAGTTTCACGCGCAGCGGCGCAGAGAACGTCACACCACGGATCTGACATTCTTTAACGTCAAATACTGGCTCGCCCAAGCGATAGCTAACGTATTGCAGCTCTGAATTACCGCTATAGCTTTTTATGGGAAAAACAGAACGGAATGCAGCTTCCAAACCGTGCTGACCTTCCGGGTCTTGCTCGATAAACTTCTGGAACGAGTCAAGTTGGATAGAAAGGAGATAAGGTATGTCCAAAACCTGTGGACGTTTACCAAAATCCTTACGAATGCGTTTTTTCTCGGTATAGGAGTAAACCATAGGGTTCCTCAGCTAGCTGACAAGTCGAACCACTCTGTCTGCCCTAACAAGGACAGTTCATGCAACACTATTTATGTTGGTCGGAAAATAGAGAACTTTCCGTAATACGTCTTTCTATTACTCTTAAACCATTTCGTTACTCTTGCTTAGGCATGGAGCCCATGCAGGAAAGCAGTATATTAAGTCGTCAATAGAAAAAAATATTGGGGGAAATCAATGGCTAAATAATGTGAAACCCCATTGATGCCCTACAGCGCAAAAAGGCTGGTGACTAAAAAGTCACCAGCCATCAGCCTAATAAATCAGGCTGCAACCTGAAAGGTTGGCTTATTTAACTTCAACTTCTGCGCCAGCTTCTTCCAGTGATTTTTTCAATGCTTCAGCGTCATCTTTGCTCACGCCTTCTTTCATCACTGCTGGTGCGGACTCAACCAGATCTTTGGCTTCTTTCAGGCCCAGACCAGTTGCGCCGCGAACAGCTTTGATTACAGCAACTTTGTTAGCGCCGATAGCTTTCAGCACAACATCGAACTCAGTTTTTTCTTCAGCAACTTCAGCTGGGCCAGCGGCAACAGCGACAGCAGCAGCAGCAGAAACACCGAATTTTTCTTCCATAGCAGAAATCAGCTCAACAACATCCATTACAGACATAGCTGCTACTGCTTCCAGAATTTGATCTTTAGTGATAGACATAACAATTGTTCCTAAGAATCAGAAATAGTTTATACGTTAGCAAGTACGTTAGAAAAAAAAGCGCTATTACGCAGCTTCTTTTGCATCGCGAACAGCAGCCAGAGTGCGGACCAGTTTGCCGGCAGCGGCTTCTTTCATGGTCGACATCAGACGTGCCAGTGCTTCTTCGTAAGTCGGCAGCGTTGCCAGACGGTCAATTTGAGCCGCCGGGATCAGCTCGCCTTCAAAGGCTGCAGCTTTGACCTCAAATTTTGCATTCGCTTTCGCGAACTCTTTGAACAGACGAGCAGCAGCGCCCGGGTGTTCCAGAGAATATGCAATCAGGGTCGGACCAACAAACGTGTCTTTCAGGCATTCGAATTGAGTGCCTTCAACGACGCGGCGCAGCAGGGTGTTACGAACAACACGCATGTAAACGCCAGCTTCACGACCTGCTTTACGCAGTTCGGTCATTTTATCAACGGTAACGCCACGAGAATCAGCAACAACCGCAGACAGTGCACCTTTGGCTACTTCGCTGACTTCAGCAACAATCGCTTGTTTGTCTTGAAGATTTAATGCCATTAGCTTTTGCTCCTGGATATGGCCGGAGAAACTCTCCGGAACTCACTTCACTTATCGCCAAAATTAGAGATAAGCGTTGAAACACGGTGAGCAGAATCCAGTAAAAAATTATTCTTTATAAAAAAGAAAAACGTTATTTAGGCTCTGTCACCGTCTACGCAGGAAAATTAAGTTTCTTACGAAACACCTGCGGTCTTGGACGGAGGCCTGGATAGGCCAGGCTCCAACCGAAAAATTCTTGCGTTATTCCACTCGAAGAACAACGGGCGTAAAATTATAGGTAAATCCCACACCCGAGTAAAGCGGAACAAAAGCTATTAGTTCGCAGCAGCGTTCAGACCGCTCTGGTCGATGGCAACGCCAGCGCCCATAGTGGTAGACAAGCTAACTTTCTTGATGAATACGCCTTTCGCCTGAGATGGTTTTGCTTTTTTCAGCGCAACCAGCAAAGATTCCAGGTTTTCTTTCAATTTGTCAGAATCGAAATCAACCTTACCGATAGTGGTATGGATGATGCCGTTCTTGTCGTTACGATAACGAACCTGACCAGCTTTAGCATTATTAACTGCTTCAGCAACGTTAGGAGTTACAGTACCCACTTTCGGGTTTGGCATCAGGCCGCGTGGACCCAGAACCTGGCCCAATTGGCCAACAACGCGCATTGCATCTGGAGATGCAATAACAACGTCAAAGCCCATTTCACCTTTCTTGATCAGGTCAGCCAGATCTTCCATGCCCACAAATTCAGCACCAGCAGCTTTAGCCGCTTCAGCGTTTGCGCCTTGGGTGAAGACTGCTACGCGAACAGAACGACCGGTGCCATGAGGCAGAACGGTTGCGCCGCGAACGTTTTGGTCAGATTTACGTGCATCGATGCCGAGGTTAACAGCTACGTCTACACTTTCTACGAATTTAGCAGTGGCCAGCTCTTTGAGCAGAGCAACAGCTTCGTTGATGTCATACTGTTTAGTTACATCAACTTTGTCACGGATCACGCGCATGCGCTTGGTCAGCTTAGCCATTTATTAATTCTCCACTACCAAGCCCATGGAACGAGCAGTACCTGCGATAGAGCGCGCCATGGCGTCTACATCAGAACCAGTCATGTCCGCAGCTTTAGTTTCTGCGATTTCACGAACCTGAGCGCTCGTTACTTTACCTACTTTGTCTTTGTTCGGCTTGCCAGAACCAGACTTGATACCAGCCGCTTTCTTCAGCAGAACAGCTGCTGGAGGCGTTTTGGTAACGAAGGTGAAAGAACGGTCAGAATAAACGGTAATAACAACTGGGGTCGGCAGACCCTTCTCAAGGCTTTCAGTTTTAGCATTGAACGCCTTACAGAATTCCATGATGTTAACACCTTGCTGACCCAGAGCCGGACCTACCGGTGGGCTCGGGTTAGCCATACCAGCTGCAACTTGCAGCTTGACGTAGGCTTGTACTTTCTTGGCCATTTAACTTTCCTCGATTGGGTATAGCGCCTAGTAAAAGGCTTCCCGTGGTTTGTATTACGTTTCAGACGCCGTTGAGGCCACTGAAAAACAAAAGGCGCGAAATTATAGGTTAATTTCGCGCCATAGGCAAGTCGCTATTTTCAGCAAGTCTTGTCAGGCAATTAGCCTTTTTCGACCTGAGCAAAGTCCAGTTCAACAGGTGTCGCACGACCAAATATAGAAACAGACACCTTCAGGCGGCTCTTCTCGTAGTCGACTTCTTCAACAACGCCGTTAAAGTCGGCAAATGGACCATCGTTGACGCGAACCATTTCACCCGGTTCAAACAACGTTTTCGGACGAGGCTTATCACCAACCTGCTGGAGACGATTCATAATCGCATCCACTTCTTTGTCACTGATTGGAGCTGGACGGTCAGATGTGCCGCCAATGAACCCCATAACACGAGGTACACTGCGCACAAGATGCCAACTCGCATCTTCCATAACCATCTGTACTAAAACGTAACCAGGAAAAAACTTGCGTTCGCTCTTGCGACGTTGACCACCACGGATCTCAACTACTTCTTCAGTAGGAACCATGACTTCGCCAAAAAGCTCTTCCATATTATGGAGTTTGATGTACTCGCGCAGAGACTGAGCTACGCGACCTTCAAAACCAGAAAACGCCTGAACGACGTACCAACGTTTTTTTGGAGCTTCAGACATCTTTTAGAACCTCAGGCCAGTGATAAACGATACCAGACGAACCAGAATACCATCCAGTCCCCACAAAATCAGTGACATCACGGCAGTAACCGCGGCAACGATTAGCGTGGTGTGTAACGTTTCCTGACGAGTCGGCCAAATTACCTTGCGTACTTCAGTACGCGCTTCGCGAGCAAACGTTACGGTTGCTTTGCCTTTTGTGGTCAGCAGGGCCACACCACCGGCTGCGGCGATCAGGATAACAACGGCCAACGCACGCAGAGGAAGACTAAATTCGCGGTAATAATAATTGCCAACAATCGCAACGACCAGCAAGGCACCTACTACTAGCCACTTAATCACTTCCAGGCTACGCCCACTATTCTGAGCTTCGGTATTCGCACTCATAAACCAACCTGTCACAATGATTCAGACAAATAACTTTGCCCCGTAACCACGGGGCAACCAAACCGAAAGATGTTCTGTAAAACGAATAATTCGGTATTTACGCCGTATCTACAGAGCCTATCTCACCAATGATTATATCTCACAATCGCTGATGAGATAGGTTCTACCATGGCAGCGTAGAAAAGGGCATCAAATGATGCCCTTTTATCGCGTGTCGCGTCAAACGTTATCAGCGATTAAGCGATAACTTTAGCAACAACGCCCGCGCCTACTGTACGGCCGCCTTCACGGATTGCGAAACGCAAACCGTCATCCATCGCGATTGGGTGGATCAGGGTAACAACCATTTTGATGTTGTCGCCCGGCATCACCATCTCTACGCCTTCTGGCAGTTCGATGGTGCCCGTTACGTCAGTCGTACGGAAGTAGAACTGAGGACGGTAGCCTTTGAAGAACGGAGTATGACGGCCGCCTTCATCTTTGCTCAGGATATACACTTCTGATTCGAACTGAGTATGCGGCTTGATTGAACCCGGCTTAGCCAGTACCTGGCCACGCTCGATTTCTTCACGCTTGATACCACGCAGCAGAACACCAACGTTCTCGCCTGCACGACCTTCGTCCAGCAGTTTGCGGAACATTTCTACGCCAGTACAGGTAGATTTCGCCGTATCTTTGATACCAACGATTTCAACTTCTTCACCAACTTTAACGATACCGCGCTCTACACGACCGGTAACAACGGTACCACGACCGGAGATGGAGAATACGTCTTCGATTGGCAGCAGGAACGGCTTGTCAATCGCACGCTCTGGTTCTGGAATATAAGAATCCAGGTAGCCCGCTAGTTCGATGATTTTAGCTTCCCACTCAGCTTCGCCTTCCAGCGCTTTCAGAGCAGAGCCACGAACCACTGGGGTGTCATCGCCTGGGAAATCGTACTGAGACAGCAGCTCACGCACTTCCATCTCAACCAGTTCCAGCAGCTCTTCATCATCAACCATGTCACATTTGTTCAGGAACACGATGATGAAAGGAACGCCAACCTGACGACCCAGCAGGATGTGCTCACGGGTCTGAGGCATTGGGCCATCAGTCGCAGCAACAACCAGGATAGCGCCGTCCATCTGTGCAGCACCGGTGATCATGTTTTTCACATAGTCGGCGTGGCCTGGGCAGTCAACGTGCGCGTAGTGGCGAGCAGGGGTATCATATTCAACGTGAGAGGTGTTGATGGTGATACCACGTGCTTTTTCTTCTGGTGCGTTATCGATCTGATCGAATGCACGAGCAGAACCACCGTAGGTTTTAGCCAGAACGGTAGTGATTGCAGCAGTCAGCGTTGTTTTACCATGGTCAACGTGGCCGATAGTACCGACGTTAACGTGCGGTTTTGTACGTTCAAATTTTTCTTTAGACATCGATTGTCCCTCTAAGACACGGATAAATCGGTGGTATCACCACATCAACCAAGCAATAGCTTGCTGAATTTATTCACAGAAAGAAAATCAGGAGGAGGAAAAGGAAGTGGTGCTGATAGGCAGATTCGAACTGCCGACCTCACCCTTACCAAGGGTGCGCTCTACCAACTGAGCTATATCAGCACATCTTGGAGCGGGCAGTGGGAATCGAACCCACATCATCAGCTTGGAAGGCTGAGGTAATAGCCATTATACGATGCCCGCATCCTGGAACTCGGCTACCTAATTTTTCTGTAGATTTTGAAGTTGGGGAATAAGATTTTATAAACCCCCGCCTTCGTCGATCCGGCTTATTCTTGCTACCGTATCGAGTATCCTGTTGCCAAGATTGAATTTGGTGGTGGGGGAAGGATTCGAACCTTCGAAGTCTGTGACGGCAGATTTACAGTCTGCTCCCTTTGGCCGCTCGGGAACCCCACCTGATTGTATACTTGATGGTGCCGGCTACCGGAATCGAACTGGTGACCTACTGATTACAAGTCAGTTGCTCTACCTACTGAGCTAAGCCGGCATCAAGTGCTGCGCATTCTAGGTAGACAGAACGCTTGATGCAACAAAAAAATTGCGTAAAATGCGCTATCGCTTAGATTTTATCCAAATCCGGCTATAAATCTAGAGTAACAGTAAGAATTAGCGCAAAGAACCACCAACTCCATCCAGTAAAGTAGAAGTTCGCCATCAAATTTCCGCCTATGCCTCTTGCACCTAAAATACCGTTTTGCTCTTTAGAAGAGCACGCACTGCACTGACCGATGCTATTTTGCTCGCTTTTCTAAGGGAATGAACCTGGAATGCATTTTGCTTGGTTAGAAATAAATTTCTGTCGAAGAGGAAAAATACGATGAAAACCGTTCAACTCAATGCCGCAACCTTACCTGTCTATCGTGAGGAACTGGCTAGCCTACTGATAGATGCTGTAGAAAAAGGTGCTTCTGTTGGATACCACTCGCCACTGCCCCACAAAGAAGCCACGGAATATTTTCATAGTTTGCAAACATCCGTCGCCAGCGGTGAACGCATGTTCTGGGTAGCGCGCGATGAGGAGGGTGTCGTCGGAAGCGTACAGCTTGAGCTGTGTCAAAAGCCAAATGGGAAAAACAGAGCTGAAATTCAAAAATTATTGGTTCACAGTCGCACAAGAAGAGCAGGAATAGGCCGACTGCTCATTCAACTATTGGAACAGAGCGCGCTTTCACAACAGAGGGGCTTACTCTACTTAGATACTCAAGCAGGTTCCCCCGCAGAAGCGTTCTACCGTGCATTGGGCTATCGCCATCTGGGAGAATTACCAGACTATGCTTGCACACCCGATGGCTACTATCACCCAACGGCCATTTATTATAAGCGCCTCTTTGCCGTGAATGGTTTAGGTAAAGCCATCGCTAGTTAGCGAGCACCCGATGCGTAAACATAACAGCATCGGGTACAGCACCGATTTTCTCTTCTTATTTCTAGCAGCAAAGTGTTAATCTGCCCATTATCAAAAATTTATTACATAAGAGAAGGTGCCGCGATCATTGCGTTGGCTAAACTAATAGCCCGTTTTCTTCGCTGAGCTAAGAGTCCCTTTTCTTACCTGTTAAGCAGGCAGAACACGACTTATGAGCAATAGAGAGCAATCTTTGGCCACGCCATATCTACAATTTAACCGCAGCCAATGGGCCGCCTTGCGCGATTCCGTCCCGTTAACGCTGACAGAGGAAGAAATCGTTAAGCTCAAAGGGATTAACGAAGATCTTTCATTAGACGAAGTCGCGGAAATTTATCTGCCGCTATCTCGCCTGCTCAATTTCTATATCAGCTCTAATTTACGACGTCAGGCAGTGCTTGAGCAGTTCTTAGGAACTGATGGCCAAAAGATACCTTACATAATCGGTATTGCAGGTAGTGTCGCTGTAGGGAAAAGTACCACAGCTCGTGTGCTCCAGGCGTTATTAAGTCGCTGGCCGGAACACCGCAGTGTAGAACTTATTACAACCGATGGGTTTCTTCATCCAAATAAGGTGCTAAAAGAACGCGACTTGATGAAGAAAAAAGGCTTTCCGCAGTCATACGATATGCATAGCTTGGTGAAATTTGTTTCTGATATAAAATCAGGGACACATAAAGTCACCGCCCCAACTTATTCCCACCTGACATATGACATCGTCCCTAATAACAATAAAGTGCTGGAGCAACCTGACATTTTAATATTAGAAGGCTTGAATGTCTTACAAAGTGGAATGGATTATCCACATGATCCACATAGGGTTTTCGTTTCTGATTTTGTGGATTTTTCTATTTATGTGGATGCACCTGAAACACTGTTACAGACATGGTATATAAATAGATTTTTGAAATTCAGGCAGGGTGCATTCTCAAATCCAAATTCATACTTCCATAATTATGCAAAATTGACGGAAGAAGAAGCTGTCGGTGTTGCATCTCAATTATGGAAGGAAATTAACGGACTTAATCTAAAAGAAAATATTCTCCCTACTCGAGAGAGAGCTAGTCTTATTATGACTAAAAGCGCTAACCATGCCGTTGAATGTGTTAGATTAAGAAAATGAATATGCAAAAGGGGGATATCTCCCCCTTTTTTATGCACCACGCAGAGAAATCTCCCCACCAATATACGGTGTTATCAGACCATCGTTTTCTAATAACAATGCACCTTGGCGATCTATTCCTCGATCTATCCCATGTATTTCGCGATTACCGATAATCAAACGGACCGGGCGATTAAAATAGTTATCCAATTTTTCCCATCTGGAAATGAATGGTTCAAGACCTTGTAGTTCAAAGATAACCAAAGCGCTTCTTAATTCAGAAATAAGAGTCGAAGCAAGAGTATTACGATTAATCTCTATACCTGCCTGTTGTAAATTTATCCAGCCTTGATTAATCGTATCTGGAGCAGGTTCTCTCATTTGTAAATTAATGCCTGCACCAATTACCAAATTAGCAGCATCTCCCGTTTTTCCGGTAAGTTCGACAAGAATGCCAGCCAACTTTCTATCCTTCAGATACAAATCATTCGGCCACTTGACTCGAACACCATCAGCACCAAGCTTATGTAGCACTTCGGCCATTACGATACCGATAACCAAGCTCACGCCAACAGCCGCAGCGGGCCCCTGCTCTAGACGCCAATATAAGGACAAATACAAATTCGCACCAAAGGGTGAAAACCATTGCCTCCCCCGACGACCACGCCCCGACTGCTGATACTCAGCAAGGCATGCATCACCGGATGACAGCGTATCCAATCGTTCTAAAATGTACTGATTCGTAGAATCAACGACAGGTAAAACCGTCACGCCACCTTCCGGTAGGTGCTTAAGAATGACTTCTTCATCTAATAACTGCATAGGTGCTGGCAAAGAATAGCCCTTACCCGTTACAGTAAAAACATCAATTCCCCAATCACGTATAGTTTGAATATGTTTATTAATCGCAGCTCGGCTCATCCCCATCATTTCGCCAAGTAGCTCACCGGAATAAAACTCACCATCAGAGAGGATTTTAATTAATTTAAGAGGAACTGTAATATCTTTCATGATAATACCTCGATGGCATTGACCTCTCCACACGCAGCAATAAAGCGAACTTCAGGCTCCAGCTGTATGGAGAATTTTTCAGCAACCTGATTGCGGACGTAACGAGCTAATTCAACAATATCCGAGCTTTTTGCATTATTCTTATTAATCAGAACTAATGCCTGTTTCTCGTGAACAGCAGCACCACCAAGCTGGAATCCTTTAAGCTTGCACTGATCAATTAACCACCCAGCGGCCAATTTAACGTTACCATCGGCTTGTAAATACTGAGGAGCATTCGGATACTCTCGTAAAATACGTTCGGCATGCTGTTGTGTAATTATTGGATTTTTGAAGAAGCTACCAGCATTACCTGTCACTACAGGATCTGGGAGTTTACTTCGACGCATATGACAGACAGAATCAAATACCAGTTGTGGCGTCACAGTTTCAGGATTCAGTTTTGCCAAATCGCCGTAGTTAAGTACTGGATGCCACTCTTTCTTTAAAAAAAGCCCTACAGCGGTAATCGCAAACCCAGAGCGGTATTGATGCTTAAATATACTTTCACGGTAACCAAACTGGCATTCCTCAGTGCTAAGACGCATGACCTTACCTTCAGCCAGATCCAGCAATTCCACATAATCACAGACATTTTGTAGTTCAATACCATACGCACCAATATTTTGTATCGGTGCAGACCCTACACATCCAGGAATTAGCGCTAGATTTTCTAACCCGGTAATACCGTATTTAAGCGTATATTCAACTAATTGATGCCAATTCTCACCTGCACCAATATGAAGATACCAGCCATCGCTCTCTTCTCGAACATCTATACCTTTGAGCCGATTTAGCAGAATAGTACCTAAAAAATCTTCCAGAAAAAGGACATTACTTCCTTCTCCTAGCAATAAAATGGGCTCTTGTGATACGCAGGCGACACGCCATTCTTCGATCAATTTCTCTTGAGTATCCGCTACCGTAATGCGGGACGCAGACACAGATAATGAGAAAGAGTTATGAGACTTCAATGAAATAATGCTCGACACCATGCTGGAAATACCTACTAATTCAGATATCACATAGTCTACCTGATCTACGCAAGATACCGACTGTCTTTTACCACAGGTAAGGTATAAACAACATACACCAAAAATTCCCCATAGCAAAAAGCCCCTGTCTTTCGACAGAGGCTTTCCACGTGTTTGATGCCTGGCAGTTCCCTACTCTCACATGGGGAGACCCCACACTACCATCGGCGCTACGGCGTTTCACTTCTGAGTTCGGCATGGGGTCAGGTGGGACCACCGCGCTATCGCCGCCAGGCAAATTCTGTTTCATTCCAACCGTTATACCTCACTTTTCAGTGTGCACAACCATCAGAACCAATCTTTGAACAAGCTGATTATCAAAATCTCTTTGAGTCGTCTCAAAACACCTTCGGTGTTGTAAGGTTAAGCCTCTCGGGTCATTAGTACTGGTTAGCTCAACGTATCGCTACGCTTACACACCCAGCCTATCTACGTCGTCGTCTTCAACTACTCTTCAGGGGCATCTAGTGCCCAGGAAGACTCATCTCGAGGCAAGTTTCCCGCTTAGATGCTTTCAGCGGTTATCTCTTCCGCACTTAGCTACCGGGCAATGCAATTGGCATCACAACCCGAACACCAGTGGTGCGTTCACTCCGGTCCTCTCGTACTAGGAGCAACCCCTCTCAATCTTCCAACGCCCACGGCAGATAGGGGACCGAACTGTCTGTCTCACGACGTTCTAAACCCAGCTCGCGTACCACTTTAAATGGCGAACAGCCATACCCTTGGGACCTACTTCAGCCCCAGGATGTGATGAGCCGACATCGAGGTGCCAAACACCGCCGTCGATATGAACTCTTGGGCGGTATCAGCCTGTTATCCCCGGAGTACCTTTTATCCGTTGAGCGATACCTTCCATTCAGAACCACCGGATCACTAAGACCTGCTTTCGCACCTGCTCGAGCTGTCACTCTCGCAGTCAAGCTAGCTGCCTTTGCACTAACCTCCTGATGTCCGAGGATTAGCTAACCTTCGTGCTCCTCCGTTACGCTTTGGGAGGAGACCGCCCCAGTCAAACTACCCACCAGACACTGTCCGCAACCCGGATTACGGTATACGTTAGAACATCAAACATTAAAGGGTGGTATTTCAAGGTTGGCTCCACGCAGACTGGCGTCCACGCTTCAAAGCCTCCCACCTATCCTACACATCAAGGCTCAAGGTTCAGTGTCAAGCTATAGTAAAGGTTCACGGGGTCTTTCCGTCTTGCCGCGGGTACACTGCATCTTCACAGCGAGTTCAATTTCACTGAGTCTCGGGTGGAGACAGCCTTAGCCATCATTACGCCATTCGTGCAGGTCGGAACTTACCCGACAAGGAATTTCGCTACCTTATAATGACCGTTATAGTTACGGCCGCCGTTTACCGGGGCTTCGATCAAGAGCTTCGCCTTGCGGCTGACCCCATCAATTAACCTTCCGGCACCGGGCAGGCGTCACACCGTATACGTCCACTTTCGTGTTTGCACAGTGCTGTGTTTTTATTAAACAGTTGCAGCCAGCTGGTATCTTCGACTGATTTCAGCTCCGTGAGCAAGTCACTTCACTTACCATCAGCGTGCCTTCTCCCGAAGTTACGGCACCATTTTGCCTAGTTCCTTCACCCGAGTTCTCTCAAGCGCCTGAGTATTCTCTACCTGACCACCTGTGTCGGTTTGGGGTACGATTTAATGTTACTATGGAGCTTAGAGGCTTTTCCTGGAAGCGTAGCATCGGTTACTTCATCACCGTAGTGACTCGTCATCACGCCTCAGTGTTAATGATGACCCGGATTTACCAAAGTCATCCACCTTCACGCTTAAACCGGGACAACCGTCGCCCGGATAACCTAGCTTTCTCCGTCCCCCCTTCGCAGTAACACCAAGTACAGGAATATTAACCTGTTTCCCATCGACTACGCTTTTCAGCCTCGCCTTAGGGGTCGACTCACCCTGCCCCGATTAACGTTGGACAGGAACCCTTGGTCTTCCGGCGTGCGGGTTTTTCACCCGCATTATCGTTACTTATGTCAGCATTCGCACTTCTGATACCTCCAGCAGCCCTCACAGGCCACCTTCGACGGCTTACAGAACGCTCCCCTACCCAACAACACCTAAGTGTCGCTGCCGCAGCTTCGGTGCATGGTTTAGCCCCGTTACATCTTCCGCGCAGGCCGACTCGACCAGTGAGCTATTACGCTTTCTTTAAATGATGGCTGCTTCTAAGCCAACATCCTAGCTGTCTGTGCCTTCCCACATCGTTTCCCACTTAACCATGACTTTGGGACCTTAGCTGGCGGTCTGGGTTGTTTCCCTCTTCACGACGAACGTTAGCACCCGCCGTGTGTCTCCCGTGATAACATTCTTCGGTATTCGTAGTTTGCATCGGGTTGGTAAGTCGGGATGACCCCCTAGCCGAAACAGTGCTCTACCCCCGAAGATGAATTCACGAGGCGCTACCTAAATAGCTTTCGGGGAGAACCAGCTATCTCCCGGTTTGATTGGCCTTTCACCCCCAGCCACAAGTCATCCGCTAATTTTTCAACATTAGTCGGTTCATTCCTCCAGTTAGTGTTACCCAACCTTCAACCTGCCCATGGCTAGATCACCGGGTTTCGGGTCTATACCCTGCAACTTAACGCCCAGTTAAGACTCGGTTTCCCTACGGCTCCCCTATACGGTTAACCTTGCTACAGAATATAAGTCGCTGACCCATTATACAAAAGGTACGCAGTCACCCTGATTAATCAAGGCTCCCACTGCTTGTACGTACACGGTTTCAGGTTCTATTTCACTCCCCTCGCCGGGGTTCTTTTCGCCTTTCCCTCACGGTACTGGTTCACTATCGGTCAGTCAGGAGTATTTAGCCTTGGAGGATATCCCCCATATTCAGACAGGATGTCACGTGTCCCGCCCTACTCATCGAACTCACAATCTGTGCATTTTTGTGTACGGGACTATCACCCTTTACTGTGCGACTTTCCAGACGCTTCCACTAACACACAAACTGATTCAGGTTCTGGGCTCCTCCCCGTTCGCTCGCCGCTACTAGGGGAATCTCGGTTGATTTCTTTTCCTCGGGGTACTGAGATGTTTCAGTTCCCCCGGTTCGCCTCATTACGCTATGTATTCACGTAATGATAGTGTGTCGAAACACACTGGGTTTCCCCATTCGGGTATCGTCGGGTATAACGCTTCATATCAGCTTACCGACGCTATCGCAGATTAGCACGCCCTTCATCGCCTCTGACTGCCTAGGCATCCACCGTGTACGCTTAGTCGCTTAACCTCACAACCCGAAGGTGTCTTTGATTAATCAAAGTCACTGTCGTGCTGCGATTATTTGAGAGACTCATTGACACACTGACACGCCATTCATACCCGTAGGCATCAATGCATGTTCAGCTGTCATGTTTCAATTTTCAGCTTGTTCCAGATTGTTAAAGAGCAATATCGTAAACATGACTCCGAAGAATCATCTTTAAGATATTCGTGATAATGTCTTTCACTCATTATCGGATTGGCGTCCCCAAGGGGATTCGAACCCCTGTTACAGCCGTGAAAGGGCAGTGTCCTAGGCCTCTAGACGATGGGGACACGAAAAATCCGTACCGGATCATAAACCCGGCACTTTCGCGTCAGTATGAGTCTACACTCATGACATCAACAGGTGCGCTTGCTCAGTATTTTCATCAGACAATCTGTGTGAGCACTTCACTTAACACACATCTTTTTTGGTAAGGAGGTGATCCAACCGCAGGTTCCCCTACGGTTACCTTGTTACGACTTCACCCCAGTCATGAATCACAAAGTGGTAAGCGCCCTCCCGAAGGTTAAGCTACCTACTTCTTTTGCAACCCACTCCCATGGTGTGACGGGCGGTGTGTGTGTACAAGGCCGGGAACGTATTCACCGTAGCATTCTGATCTACGATTACTAGCGATTCCGACTTCATGGAGTCGAGTTGCAGACTCCAATCCGGACTACGACGTACTTTATGAGGCCCGCTTACTCTCGCGAGGTCGCTTCTCTTTGTATACGCCATTGTAGCACGTGTGTAGCCCTACTCGTAAAGGCCATGATGACTTGACGTCATCCCCACCTTCCTCCGGTTTATCACCGGCAGTCTCCTTTGAGTTCCCGACCGAATCGCTGGCAACAAAGGATAAGGGTTGCGCTCGTTGCGGGACTTAACCCAACATTTCACAACACGAGCTGACGACAGCCATGCAGCACCTGTCTCAGAGTTCCCGAAGGCACTAAGCTATCTCTAGCAAATTCTCTGGATGTCAAGAGTAGGTAAGGTTCTTCGCGTTGCATCGAATTAAACCACATGCTCCACCGCTTGTGCGGGCCCCGTCAATTCATTTGAGTTTTAACCTTGCGGCCGTACTCCCTAGGCGGTCGACTTAACGCGTTAGCTCCGGAAGCCACGCCTCAAGGGCACAACCTCCAAGTCGACATCGTTTACAGCGTGGACTACCAGGTATCTAATCCTGTTTGCTCCCCACGCTTTCGCACCTGAGCGTCAGTCTTTGTCCAGTGGCCGCCTTCGCCACCGGTATTCCTCCAGATCTCTACGCATTTCACCGCTACACTGGAATTCTACCCCCTCTACAAGACTCTAGCCTGTCAGTTTTGAATGCAGTTCCCAGGTTAAGCCCGGGGATTTCACATCCAACTTAACAGACCGCCTGCGTGCGCTTTACGCCCAGTCATTCCGATTAACGCTTGCACCCTCCGTATTACCGCGGCTGCTGGCACGGAGTTAGCCGGTGCTTCTTCTGGGTAACGTCAATCGATAAGGTTATTAACCTTACCGCCTTCCTCCCCGCTGAAAGTGCTTTACAACCCGAAGGCCTTCTTCACACACGCGGCATGGCTGCATCAGGCTTGCGCCCATTGTGCAATATTCCCCACTGCTGCCTCCCGTAGGAGTCTGGACCGTGTCTCAGTTCCAGTGTGGCTGGTCATCCTCTCAGACCAGCTAGGGATCGTCGCCTAGGTGAGCCATTACCTCACCTACTAGCTAATCCCATCTGGGCACATCTGATGGCGAGAGGCGAAGGTCCCCCTCTTTGCTCTTGCGAGGTTATGCGGTATTAGCTACCGTTTCCAGTAGTTATCCCCCTCCATCAGGCAGTTTCCCAGACATTACTCACCCGTCCGCCGCTCGTCACCCAGAGAGCAAGCTCTCCTGTGCTACCGCTCGACTTGCATGTGTTAGGCCTGCCGCCAGCGTTCAATCTGAGCCATGATCAAACTCTTCAATTTAAGATTTGTTTGATTTGCTTCTACTCGAGAAGCGATGCTCAAAGAATTAGTAACTGTTCATTCGTAATGAATTTTACTGTTGTTCACTCTTCAAGACTTTTTATATCGTTAAGATACGGTCTTGTGAGTGCCCACACAGATTGTCTGATTAAATTGTTAAAGAGCAGTGCCACTTCATCGGTGGCGCGGGGTGCATATACTATGCTTTTCCGCTGTGAAGTCAAGTCATTACCGATTGCCTTCGTTGAATCTTTTTGCTGTCACCACAACCGCGTGTCGCTGTTGCCGTGTCAGTGGATGCGCATTATAGGGACTTCTCGGGCGCTGACAAGCGCTAAATGCAAAAAAGTTACCGAGTGATTTTTTTTTCAGCAAAGCGAATTAAAAGACGCCGTTATGCCGGATTTTTCGCCGCTAATTGGGCGAAATCCTGAGCAAAACGGGCAACCTGCTGCCAGTCAGTGTATTCAATTTCTTTAGTGCTATCCGTTTCCCCACCCGTTATACGCATAATAAGTTGAATCATTACCCGATCAAACCAGCGGTAACGTGGATAACGTAGGGCACCAGCGAACACACAGCACAAATCTGGCTGCCAAGGGGAATTCAGCAGGAACTTACGCGTATAGGCATTGGTTTGTATTGTGCGCTTTTCTGGTTTACGTGCGGTGAGATTCACGGAGAAGAATGCGCTGGGTAGCTGCTGTAGAGAAGTCAGATGCTTACGGATAAATTGATTTACCGCCGGATGAAAGCGCCCATATCGAATCGATGCCCCAATCGCAACCCGATCGTATTGGCTCAGATCGATATCATTCGCATTGAGTACGTTAACAACATCACACTCCAGGGTTCCCTTCAGCGTATTTGCAATATAGGAGGCAATCGCTCTTGTTTGCCCATCCCGACTCGAAAACACGATCAAAGCTTTCATTGTTCTTTATCCTTATTGGGACTATTCCCGCCAGAAGGTTGGCGTAAACAGCACTAAAAGCGTGAAGACTTCCAAACGACCAAACAACATCGTCAGTATCAGAATCCATTTCGCCGTATCATTCATCGACGTAAAATTCTCAGCGACGACGCCCAGCCCTGGCCCCAGGTTATTCAATGTGGCCGCAACCGCAGCAAACGCAGAGAAATCATCAACACCTGTCGCAATGACGGCCAGCATGCTGACAATAAAAACCAGCGCATATGCGGAAAAGAATCCCCACACGGCTTCTAGGATGCGTTCTGGCAACGCCCGATGACCTAGCTTAATCGTATAAACCGCATTCGGATGCACTAGACGCTTAAGCTCACGTGATCCTTGTAGAAAAAGCAGCAGGATACGAATCACTTTCAAGCCACCCCCGGTTGAGCCCGCACAACCGCCAATAAATGCAGAGCACAGAAGCAAAACCGGCAGGAAAAGCGGCCACGATGCAATGCTATCCGTGGTAAACCCTGCCGTTGTCGCCATAGAGACAACCTGGAAGAACGCCTGATTGATCGTCTGCATTCCGCTGTCATAAACGTGGTGGAACCACAGGACAATCGTACACACAGCCACCAGCGACAACTGAACAAAGATGAACATGCGGAATTCCGAGTCACGCCAGTATACCTTCAGGCTGCGGCCGCTCAGCAGGGCAAAGTGCAAACCAAAGTTACAGCCGGAAATCAGCAGGAATATCGCGATGATGGTGTTGATTGTTGGGCTGTTGAAGTAGCCGATACTGGCGTCGTGGGTAGAGAACCCTCCGACGGACACCGTAGAGAAGCTGTGACCAATCGCATCGAATATCGGCATGCCAGCCAGCCAAAGCGCGACGGCACAGGCAATCGTCAGTAAGAGATAAATCAGCCACAGCGTTTTTGCCGTATCGGCAATACGCGGGCGCATTTTGTTTTCCTTCAGCGGCCCCGGCATCTCCGCGCGATAAAGCTGCATCCCACCGACACCAAGAATCGGCAGGATGGCAACGGCGAGTACGATGATCCCCCTCCCACCAAACCATTGCAGCATTTGTCGATAAAACAAGATGGCTTTAGGCAGTGAATCCAGCCCGACCAACGTAGTCGCACCCGTCGTCGTTAACCCAGAGAACGATTCGAAAAAAGCATCCGTTACGCCCAGATTAGGATGTTCCGCAAATAGGAAAGGCAGCGCACCGACGCTTCCCAGCACCGTCCAGAAGAGGACAACGATCAGGAAACCTTCACGAGATTTCAGTTCATGCTTCTGTTTACGGTTTGGTAACCACAGCATGATGCCAATCGCCAGCGCGACAATAAATGTCTGCGTAAACGCCCGGCCTGCGCCATCGCGATAAATTAACGCCACCAGCCCAGGAATAACCATCGTCCCCGAAAACAGGATAACCAACTGGCCGACAATACGAGTTATGGCGCGCAAGTGCATCGCAGGGAATTTCCTTAATGATTCATAAAAAGCGCTGGGATTATTATGGAATCGGCAATAAATGCAACGCGCCGCGGCTTAAATCACGCAATTTCATTGCCGCCTCCTCGGTTCCCCTAACGGGGATAGAGAAGCGCAATACGACTTCCACGCCATACTCGCTATGCAGAACTTTTCCACCAAGCTGGAAGATCAATGATTCCACCTGGGGCAACAGTGCATAGTCACATTGTAAGCCATACTCTTTTTGCAATACTTTCTCTTGCAGCGATAGCAGCTTCAACGCTTGCTGAACGCCACCGCCATACGCCTTCACTAACCCACCCGTGCCCAGTGGGATTCCGCCGTAGTAGCGTACGACCACGGCCGTAATCTCACCGATACCACTTCCCCTCAGCTGCGACAGCATCGGCTTACCCGCCGTGCCGGAAGGCTCGCCATCGTCAGAAAAGCCAAGCTGCTGGGAATCATCAGGCGCGCCCGCAACAAACGCCCAGCAGTGGTGACCCGCCGAAGCATGCTCCTCCCTGACGTGCTGGATAAACGCTTTTGCCGCATCGATTCCCGGCGTTGCCGCCAGGATCGTCGTAAAGCGGCTTTTCTTGATTTCCTCGCTGAAGCTCACTGGCGCAGCAGGAATGGGATACGCTTGCATCAGGCCAGATTCAGGTCGCGCGTCATGTTCTCCACGCGCCCTTCATGAATGACAATATTATCCTCGATACGGATACCGCCAAACGGTTTCAACGCATCGATTTTTTGCCAGTCAAAGTGCTGACTCAATTCTCCCTCACGCCACGGAGCAAGCAAGGATTCGATGAAATAGATGCCCGGTTCGATCGTCATGACCATGCCGGGTTCAAGCACGCGGGTACAACGCAGATAAGGATGCTGCGACGGTGCCGCCAGATGTGTGCCGCGATCGTCTTGCATAAATCCGGCGACATCATGCACCTGCAAGCCCAGCGGGTGGCCAAGGCCGTGCGGCAGGAAAGGCGATGTCATCCCCTGCTCCACCATGGCCTCTTCGCTGATGTCCCGCACCAGCTGATGTGATTTCAGCAGCTTCGCAATCCGCTGATGCATCTGAAGGTGGTAATCGGTATAACGCACTCCCGCCTGAACGGTATCAATCAACGAAAGCATTTCCTGATTGAGATCTTTAATCAGCGAGGCAAACGCGCCATCGCTCTGCGCGGAATAGGTACGCGTCAGATCGGCGGCATAGCCGTTATATTCGGCACCCGCATCAATCAGGAAGCTGCGGACATCGGAAGGCACCTGATGATCGAGCTGGGTATAGTGCAACACCGCGGCGTGCTCATTTAGCGCAATGATATTCCCGTAAGGAACATCGATATCCCGATGACCGGTGGCCGTCAGATACGCCAGGTTAATATCGAATTCGCTCATCCCGGACAGGAACGCTTCATGCGCCGCTCGGTGACCGATAACGGCGGTCTTCTGCGCTTCACGCATGCAGGCCAGCTCGTAATCCGTTTTATAAGCCCGATGGTAGTGCAGATAATCCAGCACGCCCTGAGGGTTAATATTGTCTGCACGAATCCCCAAATCCTGCGCACGCTGCGGGGCGTAGCCGATATAGGCAACACGCTCGCGCTGCGAGGGAAGCAGTTGTCCAATATCATCCGCATTCCGTAGCACGGTAATATCGATGTCTTCAGTCCAAAAACTCTCGGGGACGGGTGCAACGTTATGCCAGTAATCCACCGGTGAGTAGAACCACAGCTTCGGCGGATTAATGCCATCAACCCAGAGCCAGCAGTTCGGCACCTGCGTGACGGGCACCCAAGCTTTAAATTGCGGGTTAACTTTAAAAGGATAGTCGTGATCGTCCAGAAAAACGGTCAACAGCTCACCAGAGTGAATCAGTAATGCGTCAAGCTGATGGCGCGCTAAAACCGCCTGAGCACGCGCTTGCAGCGTAGCCAGATGGTGATGATATAAAGAAGCCAGCTTTTCCATGAGTATCCTTGTACGTCACAACATGATCTCTCCATTTTAACACAGGCATTCCCCAAGGGCAGCGTCCGGTGCTTTGTGATCGATTCGGCAAAAAATTAATCTCTCGTTTGCAAAACGTTAACATTAAAACCACAATTCGATTATCTGGTCATACCAGATCACTCACACAAACAGCGGAGATAAACATGCTTTATCAAGGTGAATCCCTCTACCTTAACTGGCTTGAGGACGGCATTGCCGAGCTGGTATTTTCTGCCCCTGGCTCCGTAAACAAGCTAGATACCCGCACGGTTGCCAGCCTGGGTAAGGCGCTGGACGTTCTGGCGGAACAGCCGAACCTGAAGGGCTTACTGCTACGTTCTGATAAACCGGCATTTATTGTCGGTGCCGATATCACAGAATTCCTTTCTCTTTTTGCCGCACCAGCTGAAAAGCTGCATGAATGGCTTGTCTTCGCCAACCGAATTTTCAGCCGTCTTGAGGACTTGCCCGTTCCCACGCTGTCCGCGATTAATAGCTATGCGTTGGGCGGCGGGTGTGAATGCGTGTTGGCAACCGATTTTCGGCTGGCAACGACGGATGCACGCATCGGGCTGCCTGAGACCAAACTGGGGATCATGCCGGGATTTGGCGGCACGGTCAGGCTACCACGCCTGCTGGGCGCGGACAGCGCGCTGGAGATTATCGCCGCAGGCAAAGACATCGGCGCAGCCGATGCCTTAAAAGTGGGGCTGGTGCAGGCCGTGGTGACCAATGACAAGCTGGTTCCCGCAGCCATCAAGATGTTGAAACAGGCGATTAACGGCTCACTGGACTGGCAGGCTTACCGACGTCCGAAGCTTGAACCGCTGAAGCTCAATAAGATCGAAGCCATGATGAGCTTTACCACCGCCAAAGCGATGGTGCTACAAACGGCGGGCAAACACTATCCGGCACCGATGCTAGCGGTAAAAACCATTGAAGCAGCCGCCACCATGACGCGGGACGACGCATTGCAGCTTGAGACGCAGCACTTCGTTCAACTGGCACGTTCAAATGAAGCTCGCGCACTCGTCGGCATTTTCCTCAACGATCAATATGTTAAAGGCAAAGCGAAAAAGCTGATTGGCGAGACATCCGTACCGAAGCAGGCCGCCGTGCTAGGGGCAGGCATTATGGGCGGCGGCATTGCCTATCAGTCCGCGTTCAAAGGCGTGCCGATTCGGATGAAGGATATCAACGAGAAGCCGCTCGCGCTGGGGATGAATGAAGCAGCCAAGCTCCTGAATAAACAAATGGAACGCGGCAAGTTGGACGGAATGAAAATGGCGACGATTCTGGCGAGTATTCAGCCAACGCTGGATTACGCCGGGTTCGAGCGCACCGACATCGTCGTTGAGGCCGTGGTTGAGAACCCGAAAATCAAAGCCAGCGTGTTGGCAGAAACCGAATCGCACGTGAGCGAGAATACGATTCTGGCGTCGAACACCTCAACGATCCCGATTGCTTTACTGGCTGCATCGCTAAAACGGCCGCAAAATTTCTGCGGCATGCACTTCTTTAACCCGGTACACCGCATGCCGCTGGTCGAAATTATTCGCGGCCCTCAAACCAGCGACAGCACTATCGCCAGCGTGGTGGCTTACGCCAGCAAGTTGGGCAAAACGCCGATTGTCGTGAACGACTGCCCCGGATTCTTCGTGAATCGGGTGCTGTTCCCCTATTTTGCGGCGTTCAGCTTATTGCTCAGAGACGGTGCCGATTTCCGCGATATTGATAGCGTCATGGAGAAAAAATTCGGTTGGCCGATGGGCCCAGCCTATCTGCTGGACGTTGTCGGTATTGATACCGCTCACCACGCTCAGGCCGTGATGGCTGAAGGCTTCCCACAACGCATGGCGAAAGACTATCGCGATGCGATTGATGCGCTGTTTGAACACCAGCGCTTCGGGCAGAAGAATGGTCACGGCTTCTACCGTTATCAAACGGATAGCAAGGGGAAGCTGCGTAAAGAACAGGATGAGGCTGTCGAAACACTGCTTAAGGACATCAGTCAGCCGAAAAAAGCGTTCAGCGCAGAAGAGATTATCGCTCGCATGATGATCCCGATGATTAATGAAGTCGCGCGCTGTCTGGAAGAAGGTATCGTCGCTAGCCCCGCCGAAGCGGACATGGCGCTGGTGTATGGGTTAGGTTTCCCTCCCTTCCACGGCGGAGCTTGCCGCTATCTGGATACACTAGGCAGCGAACACTACGTCGAGATGGCGCAACAGTTGGCGCACCTCGGTGCAATCTATCAGGTGCCTGACGGCTTGCAGCAAAAAGCCAAAAGTAATGAAGGCTATTACCCCTCGGTCGCGCCACACGCGGACGTTTCTTACGGTCAACCGGCATGAGGGCAGGAAATATGGAAAAGGTAGTGATTGTTGATGCCGTACGTACGCCGATGGGACGCTCCAAAGGCGGTGCCTTCCGCCAGGTGAGAGCCGAAGATCTGTCCGCACACCTGATGCGTAGCCTGTTGAGCCGTAACGCGGCGCTGGATGCCCGTGAGATCGACGATATCTATTGGGGATGTGTGCAACAGACGCTGGAGCAAGGCTTCAACGTCGCCCGTAATGCTGCTTTGCTGGCAGAAATTCCGGTGAGTGTCCCCGCCACCACGGTTAACCGGCTGTGCGGCTCCTCCATGCAGGCGCTCCACGATGCCGCCCGTGCCATTATGGTTGGCGACGCCAATGTCTGCTTAATTGGCGGCGTTGAGCATATGGGACATGTGCCGATGAATCATGGCGTCGATTTTCATCCGGGACTGAGCCGCACCACGGCTAAGGCCGCGGGTATGATGGGATTGACGGCTGAGATGCTGGCACGTATGCACAATATTGGTCGTGAGATGCAGGATCAGTTCGCCGCGCGTTCACACCAGCGCGCCCACCGCGCCACCCAGTCAGGAGCATTCCGTCATGAAATTGTCCCTACGGCGGGGCATGACGCAGACGGCGCGCTGCAACGTTTCGATTATGATGAAGTCATTCGCCCAGACACCACCGTCGATAGCCTTGCCGCGCTCAAACCAGCATTCGATCCGGTTAACGGCACGGTGACAGCCGCGTCATCCTCGGCGCTGTCCGATGGCGCAGCAGCCATGTTGATCATGAGTGAATCCCGCGCGGCATCGTTAGGCTTACCCGTACGGGCACGCATCCGGGCGATGGCCGTGGTTGGCTGCGATCCTTCGATTATGGGTTACGGCCCCGTCCCAGCAACCAAACTGGCGTTGAAACGGGCAGGACTCAGTCTGGCTGATATCGGCCTCTTTGAACTGAATGAAGCATTCGCCGCCCAGACGCTACCCTGTATTAAAGATCTGGGTCTATTGGAACAGCTCGATGAAAAGGTCAATCTCAATGGCGGCGCGATTGCGCTGGGTCACCCGCTCGGCTGCTCGGGCGCACGCATCTCTACCACGTTGATTAATCTGATGGAAAGTCGCGATGCTCAGTTTGGCGTGGCGACGATGTGCATCGGGCTGGGACAAGGTATTGCGACCGTGTTTGAGCGAGTCTAAACACAGGAAAGCTCTGTCAGAGAACGGCTAGAAACCAAAAATCCCACAGCCGTGGGATTTTTATTTTTACTTGCTTATGCCTTAACTGCTTTAAATAAACGAAAATGCGTCGCTGAACATATTGGCTGCCAGCGCACCGCGCTCGTTACAAAAACGTTCACGGGCAATTTTTGCCATTTCAAAGCGACCAGCAATATAGATATCCTGCTCTGCCAGTGAGCCGTAGTCCTGCAATACCGCGCTCAGAACGGTGCCCGTTCTGCCATCCCCTCCCTCTTCTGGCTGTTCGACGACTGGCACCACCCGCAGATTGGGGTGCTTAGCCGCAAAGCCTTCAAGCTCGGGTAAGTCATACAAATGCTGGGATTCACGCCCACCCCAGTAAATAGCGATATCGCGCTCGGGTTGCTGCGACAGCGCGGTCAGCAGGATAGAACGCACATACGAAAATCCGGTTCCACCCGCAATCAACACCAGCGGACGCGTACTCTCTTCTCGCAGCCAGGCTTCGCCATGCGGGATATCGACCGTCAGGGTTTTTTCCTTGTGAATGCGTTCCATCACAGCCATCGCGTAAAGATTCAGTTCGGACGCCCCAATGTGCAATTCAATAAAGTTTTTATCCATCGGGGTCGATGCCAGTGAAAAAGGACGTTTATCTCGATCGCCAATCACTACCATCAAATACTGGCCAGCCCGAAAGGAAAACGGCGCTTCAGGTAACAAACGAACGCGATAAACCGTATCGGTTATGGCTTCGACCGAAGTCACTTTACAGCTCAATGTTGTCATGCATTCCCTCTATAGGGTCATAAAAGCAAAACTGAGAACAGAGCAGCAGCCCTTAACGCCGAGGCTCTCTGTCACTAAAAATGGCCAGTTCATCCCATATTTCATCAATGCGGGCACAAACCTGTGGATCCTTCTTGATGGGGCGACCCCACTCGCGCTGCGTCTCGCCAGACCATTTATTGGTGGCGTCCAGACCCATTTTGGAGCCCAGACCAGAAATCGGCGAGGCAAAATCAAGGTAATCTATCGGCGTATTTTCTACTAATACCGTATCGCGCGCCGGATCCATACGCGTCGTGATCGCCCATATGACGTCGTTCCAGTCACGCGCATTGACGTCATCATCGCAGACAATGACAAATTTCGTATACATGAACTGGCGTAAAAAAGACCAAACGCCCATCATGACGCGTTTAGCATGGCCAGGGTACTGTTTCTTCATGGTAACGACCGCCAGACGGTAAGAGCAACCCTCCGGTGGCAAATAAAAATCAACAATCTCAGGAAACTGCTTTTGCAGGATCGGCACGAAAACTTCGTTCAACGCCACCCCCAAAACAGCAGGTTCGTCCGGTGGCCGGCCGGTGTAAGTCGAGTGATAAATAGCATTCTGGCGCTGAGTAATATGCGTGACGGTAAAGACTGGGAAGTGATCGACTTCATTGTAATAGCCGGTATGGTCGCCGTAAGGGCCTTCTGCTGCCATTTCTCCCGGTTCAATATAGCCTTCCAGAACAATTTCCGCACTGGCGGGCACTTCCAAATCGTTCGACAGACACTTCACCACCTCGGTCTTATGGCCGCGCAGCAAACCCGCAAAAGCATATTCCGATAGCGTATCAGGGACAGGCGTCACCGCACCGAGGATCGTCGCAGGGTCAGCGCCCAGTGCGACAGACACCGGAAAACGCTGACCGGGATTTTCCTGACACCACTCCTGAAAATCCAGTGCGCCGCCGCGATGAGATAGCCAGCGCATGATCAATTTGTTTTTTCCCAGCACCTGCTGGCGATAGATCCCCAGATTCTGCCGTTCTTTATGCGGCCCGCGCGTCACAGTGAGCCCCCAGGTAATCAGCGGTGCGGCATCTTCCGGCCAGCACTGCATCACTGGAATCCGGCGCAGGTCAACGTCATCCCCCTGCCAAATCTGTTCCTGACACGGCGCAGAAGACAGACGCTTCGTCGGCATATTCAATACCTGACGGAACTTCGGCATTTTATCCACCAGATCGCGGAACCCTTTGGGCGGCTCCGGTTCTTTCAGAAACGCCAGCAGCTTGCCCACCTCGCGCAATGCGCTGACGTCTTCCTGCCCCATTCCCAATGCAACACGTTTCGGCGTGCCAAATAAATTGCACAGCACCGGCATGTCATAGCCTTTGGGATTTTCAAACAGGAGCGCAGGACCTTCCGCACGCAGCGTTCGGTCGGCAATTTCCGTCATTTCAAGGTAGGGATCGATGGGCTGGGTAATGCGTTTTAACTCCCCTCTCTCTTCCAGCAGTGAGAGGAATTCGCGTAAGTCACGGTATTTCATGCTATTCATCGGGGGCAGTCTATCGTTCTGGCTATTATAAAGTCTCTTCGCCAACCTGTCGCTTCCCGCAGCGCCTATTTATGGTAAGAATCTGCTCACTATCAAGAATCCGATCGCCAAAATGTGGTAACAAAAATATCTGCCGAAAATTTTTTATCCGTGCTCGCTTTTGTTATGCTTGCTCGTCGGAATCATAAGTCTGCGAAATTATGGAAGCTTGGTACTTACTCTATTGTAAACGTGGTCAACTGCTGCGAGCGAAAGAGCATCTGGAACGTCAGGATGTCACCTGCGTGAGCCCGATAATCACGCTGGATAAGATCGTTCGTGGTAAACGAACGGAAGTATGTGAACCGCTGTTCCCGAACTACCTGTTTGTGGAGTTCGACCCCGAACGCATCCACACCACCACCATCAGCGCAACGCGTGGGGTGAGCAACTTTGTGCGATTCGGTGCACTGCCTGCGACCATTCCGCAGCAGGTTATCGATGAATTATCACTTCGCCCTATTCAGGGAATCATTGACCCACTGACTCCGCAGCCCGGCGATAGCGTGGTCATTACCGACGGTATTTTCTCTGGTCTTCAGGCTATCTATACCGAACCTGACGGCGAAGCCCGCTCGATGCTATTGCTGAATATGTTGAACAAGCAGGTCAGACAGAGCATCGATAACCGCGAGTTTCGCAAAGCCTAGCCCTTTGAAAGATAGTCTTTTGAAAACATAGCACTTTGAAAAAATAGTCCTTCGAAAAACGTAGTCCGACGTTCCTTGTCTGTTTGCCCTACCCGGCGCGTTTATCCCGCGCCGGATGAGAACAAGCTTAGCGTTGCATATGCTGATCGTGCAGCCACTGTGCGACACGTTTGGCAAAATAGGTCAGCACCCCCTCGGCACCTGCGCGTTTAAAGCACAGCAGAGACTCCATCACTACTGGCTGTTCTTGCAACCAGCCATTCTGAATCGCCGCCATGTGCATCGCGTACTCACCAGATACCTGATAAGCAAACGTCGGCACGCCAAAGGTGTCTTTGACGCGACGCACTACGTCCAGATAAGGCATCCCCGGTTTGACCATCACCATATCCGCCCCTTCCTGCAAATCCTGCGCAATTTCTTGCAAGGCTTCATCGCTGTTGGCCGGATCCATCTGGTAGGTTTTCTTGTTGCCACCTTTCAGGTTACCCGCTGAGCCCACAGCGTCACGGAAAGGCCCGTAATAGCACGATGCATACTTAGCTGAGTACGCCATGATCTGGGTATTGATCAGGTTTTGTGCTTCAAGGGTGTCGCGAATAGCGCCGATGCGACCGTCCATCATGTCGCTAGGCGCAATAATTTCGGCTCCAGCTTCAGCGTGGGACAGCGCCTGACGCACCAAAATCTCCTTGGTGACGTCGTTAATCACATAACCATCCGCATCGATAATCCCGTCCTGCCCGTGCGTGGTATAGGGATCGAGCGCCACATCCGTCAGCAAACCCAGCTCTGGGACGGCGTCTTTCAACGCGCGGATCGTGCGAGGAACCAGACCATCCGGGTTATAGGCTTCTTCGGCATATAACGATTTCTTATCCGCTTCAATAACGGGGAACAGCGACAGCACCGGAACGCCGAGCTTAGCGATCTCTTCGGCTTCTTTCAGAAGCACGTCGATAGTCATCCGGTATACCCCCGGCATTGAGGGAACTTCCTGACGATGATTTGTCCCTTCCATCACGAAAACGGGATAAATCAAATCATTCACCGTCAGTTGATTTTCAGCAACAAGGCGACGGCTGAAATCATGGCGGCGAATGCGACGCATACGTCGGCCGGGGAAAGTGCCGGGAAAAGCAGTGCTCATGTCATTATTCTCCTGAATCAGGCCAGCCGGAAAACCCGGCGGGCATTTTCATCTGTTGTCTGTCCCAACCATGTGGCATCTTCTCCACGCCACTCCGCAATCTGGCGAATAATATGAGGCAGATAACAGGGTTCGTTACGGCGGGAGGCCGGTTTAGGGCGTAAATCCCGCGGTAACAGATAAGGTGCGTCGGTTTCCACCAACAGCCGATCGGCAGGAATATGCGGCAGTAAGGCGCGCAGCTCAAGCCCGCGACGCTCATCGCAAACCCAGCCGGTAATGCCAACCATCAGCCCCGCAGCCAGACACTCATCCAACTCATGACGATTGCCGGTAAAACAGTGAACGATGGCGGCAGGTAACTGACCCAACCACGGCGTCAGCAGAGAGATAAAGCGGGAATGGGCATCACGACTGTGAAGGAAAACCGGCATGGACAGTTCGGCCGCTATCGCTAACTGCGCACTGAATGCCCGTTCCTGCTCTTCTGGCGTCGAAAAGTTACGATTGAAATCCAGCCCGCATTCGCCGATGGCAACCACGCCGTCGGCGCTTGCCATGTGATGAACCTGTTCGGCGATAGCGTCATTCCATTGGCTGGCATCATGCGGATGAACACCTGCCGTTGACCAACAGTAATCGGGGTAGGCTTGCGCCAGTAACATGGCCTGATGGCTTTCCTGAGCGTTTGTTCCGGTGATCAAGATGCCACTGACACCCGCTTCCTTTGCCCGGATGACAACCTGCTCCCTGTCTTTTTCAAACTGAGAACTGGTTAGGTTGACACCGATATCAAACATGACTCTCACCTGCCCGTGACCGTTCGCCGATTTCACGCCGGCGAATAAAAAAATAAGACCTCTCAAAGAGAGGTCATTTTACCGTCCTACCGCAGGAAACCGTGCGTTACTGCGATGGCTCTTCGGTTTCAGCGCGTCGGCCTTTGCCAACATAAAACCGCGAGAAGAAGACGCCGATTTCAAACAGCAGATACATGGGAATCGCCAGCAGCGTCTGCGAGAAAACATCCGGCGGCGTTAGCAACATACCAACAACGAACGCGCCGACCAAAATATAAGGGCGCTTTTTTTTCAGATCTTCTGGCGTCACCACTCCACTCCAACAAAGCAGTACAATGGCAACGGGCACTTCAAACGATATCCCGAACGCCATGAACAGCGCCATAACAAAATCGAGGTAGTTGTTGATGTCCGTCGCAATCAGCACGCCAATAGGCGCGGTTTTTGCAAAAAAGCCAAACGCCAGCGGGAACACCACGAAGTACGCGAACGCCATGCCCATATAAAACAGCAGACTGCTGGATACCAGCAACGGCATCATTAAGCGACGCTCGTGTTTATACAGGGCTGGAGCGACAAATGCCCACACCTGATACAGCACCAGCGGCGCAGCGACAAACACTGAGACAATCATCGTCAGCTTTATCGGTGTAAAGAAAGGTGAGGCGACATCGGTCGCGATCATGCTGGCACCCGCAGGCAATTGCTCAATGAGCGGGGCGGAAACCAGTTGATAAATGTCGTTGGCAAAGTACACCAGCGAAATAAATACCGCCAGCACACAGATAATGCTGTTCAGTAGCCGCTTACGTAGCTCAATCAGGTGGCTAATTAGCGGTTGAGTCTCTTCATCGGCCATAAACTAACGACTATCGCTCGGTTGGCGGGCAGAAACAGCAGAAGACTGGGACTGCTCAGGTTTGACATTATTGCTGCTGACAGCATTATCACTCGTGGCGTTGCGATCATCATGGTGATGTTCAGCCACAGCAGCGCTTTCAGGTTTAGGCTGACTGACTGCCGGACGTACTGCGGTTTCCGCTTCAATCACCCCATCGTAGGCTGCTTCGGGATCGCTCAGCGGGGTGCTGTGCTGCGGTTCCACCGTCGGGCTATGACCCTCTGGCGTTTGGTGCTCTGTCTTTTGCAGCGACACTGTCTCGGTATAGCCGCGTTTCATCGCTTCCGCCGCTTCTTTGAGTTCATCCATTGAGGCTTTCAACTCAGGCGACAAATTCTGCAAACTGGCTTTTTCGACTTTCTTCAGGCTTTCCTGAAACTCCTGGAGTTTCAGCTCCTGCGACAGTTCATTCTGAACCGTAGACGCCAGCGAACGCAGCGTCCTGATCCAGCTTGCAACCGTTCTGACTGCCACAGGCAAACGCTCAGGCCCGAGAACAATCAGGCCGAGAACCATCACCAATAGCAATTCACCAAAACCGATATCGAACACAGATTACACCTGCTCTTTATGCTGGCTCTTCGTTTCGCCCGGCTTGACGTCTGATTGGTTGTCAGCGATAGACTTGGTAGAGAAATCGGCATCTGGCTGCGTTTTGTCTGCGCTAGTGGACGGTTGATCGTCACCCATCGCTTTCTTAAAGCCTTTGATGGATGCACCCAGATCCGAACCCAGCGTTCTCAGCTTGTTGGTTCCGAACAGTAAGATGACGATGACTGCGATAATCAACAGGTTCCAGAGACTAATACCACCCATAACATTTACCTCTTTTCAAAAAGGGGAACGACAGAATTCCCGTAATTATATCGGGTAATTCTGGCGTGCATCATGATCTGCTTCAACGAGTTCGACGCCAGCCGATAATCCAGGCAACAATTCCTGCGGCCATCAACCCTGAGGGAACCATATCGGCTTCAACACGGCTGATCAGTAACAACGTACCACTGATTAGCAGCGTTGCGCCAATACCCAAAAGATATCGTGACTGTCCTTGCCGAGACTGCTGCGTCTTCAACTCATAGGCCAGCTTATCGACGCTTTGCTTTAACATCTTATGCTGACGTAGGCCGTCATAAAACAGCTCAGGGACTTCCGGCAATTTTTCAGCCCAGAACGGCGCCTTTTCTTTGAGCGCACGGAAAACCGCAGGCAAACCGACCTGTTGTTTCAGCCAGTTTTCCAGAAACGGCTTGGCGGTTTTCCACAGATCGAGCTGCGGATAAAGCTGCCGACCCACGCCTTCGACATACAGCAGCGTTTTTTGCAGCAGCACTAACTGCGGCTGTACTTCCATATTGAAGCGACGCGCCGTATTAAACAAATTCAATAATACATGACCGAACGAAATTTCCGCCAACGGCTTCTCGAAGATCGGCTCACAGACCGTACGAATAGCAAACTCAAAATCTGCAACATTCGTGTCCGCAGGCACCCAACCCGAATCCACATGCAGTTCAGCAACTTTACGATAATCACGGTTGAAGAAGGCAATGAAATTCTCAGCCAGATAGCGCTTATCTTCTTTATTCAACGAACCGACGATACCGCAATCAATACCAATGTATTGCGGGTCTTCCGGGTGCTCGTGGCTGATAAAGATATTGCCGGGATGCATATCTGCGTGGAAGAAACTGTCGCGGAACACCTGCGTGAAGAAAACCTGAACGCCGCGTTCTGCCAGTAGCTTCATATCCGTGCCATTGGCTGTCAGCGCATCGACATCAGAAACCGGAATACCGTAGATTCGCTCCATCACCAACATGCTTTCGCTGCAATAATCCGAATAAACTTCCGGCACATACAGCATCGGGCTGTTCTCAAAATTACGCCTCAGTTGGATGGCGTTTGCCGCTTCTCGCAGCAAGTTCAGCTCATCAAGCAGCGTTTTTTCATATTCCAGAACCACTTCGCGCGGACGCAGGCGACGACCATCCGGCAACAGGTGAGGTAACCACCCCGCCAGACGTTTCATCAGGCACATATCCGCCTTGATGACAGGCAAAATATCCGGGCGAATAACCTTGATAACGATCTCTTTTCCCGTGCTTTTCAGGCATGCGGTATGCACCTGTGCAATCGAGGCAGAGGCCAGCGGTTTAATATCAAAATCATCAAACCACTCTTCAAGGGGGATTCCACCCATCGACAGCTCAATTTGCTCGCGCGCCAATTTGCCATCAAACGGCTCAACCTTATCCTGCAACATCGCCAGTTGATCGGCGATAGCCGGTGGGAACAGATCGCGGCGTGTAGACATCATTTGTCCGAACTTGATCCACACGGGCCCCAGTTCCTGAAGCGCCAAACGCAGGCGTTCCCCTAAAGGCTTAGTGCGGTGACGATTGGGTAACCAGAACAGCAGACGACGACCCGCACGTAGCGGCAGCGTCAGTCGCATTTTAGGAATAAGTTCGTCCAGACCATAGCCCAACAGCACACGCACAATGCTGTAAAGGCGGCGTAATTCACTGGGCGTCATCGTAAAGTCTCCAGCTTCGCCAGCCGTTCGGACAACGTATCGGCGGATTTATCCAGCGCAACAATTTCCTCATGGAACCAGGCGTTTTCCAGTTTTCCTGGAGCCAGTCGCCACTCTTCCGTTAGCGTCTCAGACAAGAAATGTTGCTGCTGATGTAATGAGCGTCTCAGGAAACTCAGGGTTTTCTGTGCCGTTTGGGTAAGCCCCTGAGCAACAATATCGCCCAGATAGGGGGACAACCACTCCGCCGGATCGAACTCCGCCAGATCAACCAGCACGATGAACTGTTGAACAACTTGAATATCGCCTTCTATCACCAGCTCGCCGCTGCGCATCAGCGACGATAGCTGCTGACGATCGCGTAATTTCATCAGAACCGGCACGCGTGTTTTCAGGCAGCAATCCGCTGGCTCGCCCCATTGGCTGATCACGTCCAGCCGCTGTTCGTTAAACACCAGCACCAAGGGCATATCCAGTTCAGCCAGCTCGATCTGGAGTGTTTTTCCCTGTAAGCGCTGGCGAGCAGACTTCATGCTGCGATCGCAAGAAACCGTGTCGTGAAAAAGCAGCTGATTCAGCGCGGTTTCCAGCGTAGCAGTCAGAAAAGACGTTATCAGCATTGGCGTTTCCAATCAGAATTTAAACCCACGATGCAGCGCAACGATTCCACCGGTGAGGTTGAAATAGTTAACACTGTCAAAACCGGCATCGCTCATCATCCCTTTCAGCGTTTCCTGATCGGGGTGCATGCGGATAGATTCCGCCAGATAGCGGTAGCTCCCGGCATCACTCGCCACGGCTTCGCCAATCCTCGGCAGGATATGGAATGAATACGCATCGTAAATGGTGCTCAGCTGTTTAATGATCGGCTTGGAAAACTCCAGAACCAGCAAGCGACCACCCGGCTTCAGCACGCGGTACATTGAGCGCAGCGCTTTGTTTTTGTCCGTCACGTTGCGCAGACCAAAGGAGATAGTAATGCAGTCGAAGAAGTCATCAGGGAACGGCAGCGCTTCAGCATTGGCCTGCACGTAGTTGATGTTGTCGATAATGCCTTTGTTACGCAGTTTTTCGCGGCCCACTTTCAGCATTGATGCATTGATGTCCGCCAGAATGACCTCACCACCTTCGCCAACCATACGGGAGAACTTGGCAGTTAAATCCCCTGTGCCTCCGGCAAGATCCAGAACTCGCTGGTTACGTCTTACGCCACTACATTCGATAGTGAAACGCTTCCAGACACGGTGGATACCAAAGGACATCAGGTCGTTCATCAAGTCATACTTTGCTGCTACAGAATGAAAAACCTCAGCCACCATGACTTCTTTTTCATCTCTGGCGACAGTCCGAAAACCAAAGTCGGCCGTTTTCTCCTGCTCACTTGCCATCTTATCCGCCTACTATTTCAGTCAAATTTCGGGTCTACCCATTAATGGTGAGAGTGTACCAGACCCGTATAAAAACCCCACTGCACTAATTTCGCATAGCATGGTGCCCAAGCCCACGAAATTCATACCTATTTAGTACGAATCAGTACGGGCAGCGAAAGGGATTTCCCCTTCTTCGCCCTCCGTTTTCACGGTTGGCGAAACAGCGTCGGGTGCTACGGAATCCGGTAATTCATCGCGTTCAGCGTGCTCATGGGCCGTTGCTTTTTCTGCTAATGACGGGCTAATCGTGCGTTTGATTTCTACACCCAGCGCACGGAACCCCTCAGCCTGGCCAATAAGGTTACCACGCCCAGAGGAAAGTTTATTCATCGCCTGACGATAAGTGCCCTGCGCTTTATCCAGACTCAGCCCCAGCGCTTCCATATCATCGACAAACAACCGCAGTTTATCGTACAGCCGCGAGGCTTTCTCGGCGATCTGCTGTGCGTTACGGCTCTGTTGTTCATAGCGCCATAAATTGTTGATGGTGCGTAATGCCACCAACAGCGTGGTCGGGCTGACCAGCATAATATTGTGCTTTAACGCCTCGTTGATCAATTCGGGCTGGCGATCGATAGCGACCAGAAAGGCAGGTTCGACCGGAATAAACATCAGCACATAATCTAGCGAACGCAGACCCGGAAGCTGCTGATAATCTTTGCTGCTCAACTGCCGAATATGGCTGCGAACCGAGAGCAAATGTTCGTTCAGCGCCACACTCCGCTCTGCATCATCGTCACTATTAAAATAGCGCTCGTAGGCCACCAGCGACATTTTGGCATCGATCACAACATCTTTGCCCTGCGGTAAACGCACGATGACATCCGGTTGCAGGCGGCTATTTGTGCCTGTTTGCACGCTAACCTGAGTTTGATACTCGTAGCCTTCACGCAGGCCGGAGGCTTCGAGCACGCGGCTTAACACCACCTCGCCCCAGTTACCCTGCGTCTTATTGTCGCCTTTCAGTGCTTTCGTCAGATTGATAGCTTCATGTGCCATCTGCGCGTTCAGTTGTTGCAGATTGCGGATTTCATGCGCCAACGTGTGACGCTCGCGCGCTTCCGCACCAAAGCTGTCCTGCACCTGACGGCGGAAACCATCAAGCTGCTCACGCAGCGGCATCAGCAGCTTATCCAGACTCTGTTTATTTTGTTCATCCACTTTGCGGCCGCTATGTTCAAAAATCCGGTTCGCCAGATTCTCAAACTGCGTCGTCAACCGCTGTTCGCTGTTTGCCAGCAGACGCTGCTTTTCTTCCGCCGCCATACGGGTTTCTTCCAGCCGAATGGTGACTTCCCGCAGCTCCGCTTCCTGCGAGCTGTTGATTTCACGCAGCGTTCGCAGTTCCTGATTTAACTGCACACATTCCTCGCGGAGTTCAGCAAGCTGTTGCAGCTTTTCATGGCTGGCAGAGAGTTGAGCGTGAACCGTGCGCAGCTCCAGCTCGTTTTGCCGTAGCCGCTGTTCGTCCTGCTGTTTTGCCTGCTGCTGTTCGCTGAGTGACTGCTGAGCCTGCTGCAATGTCTGCGCCAGCAACTGCTGTTCGGTGTCATGCCGCGACAACTTCTGCTGATGAATCAGGCTGGCAATTAACCACCCGACCAATAGCCCGACCGCACTGCCGCCCAGACCATAAAATATGCTGATATCCACTTTGCCTCCGCAGGCCTTTCACGCTGTCGGTCAAGGTAAAATGATACTGTATGGATGTCCAGAAACAATTCTGGTGGGGAAGATGCTGAGCAGAAAAATGCGAGCCGCATTCCATATGAAAATGGATAGATGATAATTTGCAGAAGAATCAGATCGGTAACGCAGAAATCCCCCAACGCGAAACACCACGTTGGGGGAACTGAAACAGAAGAGGGCAACTTAGGCTAAGTGCTGCTTCGCATCACTAATCGCTTTGGCAACCTGCTGCGGTGATACGCCACCTTGTGCCGCACGCTTATCCAGACAGGATTGTAGCGCCAGAATCGGGTACACATCCTCGCCAATCACGGCGCTGAATTTTTGCAGATCGGCCAGCGGCAACGCTTCCAATGCTTTGCCCTGACGAATGGCTTCAACCACCGCTTCACCCACGATATGGTGCGCTTCACGGAACGGAACGCCTTTCGCGACCAGGTAATCCGCCAGTTCTGTCGAGTTCGCGTAGCCTTGCTCGGCGGCTTCTTTACAACGCGGACGCTTCACCTGAATGCCTTCCAGCACCAGACCCGCCATCATCAGGCAGTCGTGCCAGGTATCCAGCGCGTCAAACAGCCCTTCTTTGTCTTCCTGCATGTCTTTGTTATACGCCAGCGGCAAGCCTTTAAGCGTCATCATCATGCCGGTCAACGCGCCCTGTACGCGACCACATTTACCGCGAATCAGCTCCAGCGCATCTGGGTTTTTCTTCTGTGGCATCAGGGAAGAACCTGATGTCACACGGTCAGACAGCTCAACGAACGCCGCTTCACCGCTGTTGAAGAAGATCAGATCTTCGGCAAAACGCGACAGGTGGATCATGCCGATTGAGGCATCGGACAACAGTTCCAGCACATGATCGCGATCGGAAACCGTGTCCAGACTGTTACGCGTGGCCGAGGCAAATCCCAGCCAGCCCGCCAGTTGCTCACGGTCGATCGGATAAGCCGTTCCTGCCAGCGCACCACAGCCCAGCGGGCTGACATCCAGACGCTTCAGCGTATCTTCCAGACGGCTTTCATCACGCGCCAGCATTTCGTGGTAAGCCAAGCACCAGTGTGCAAACGTCACCGGCTGCGCACGCTGCAAGTGGGTGTAACCCGGCATCACCGCATCCTGATTGGCTTCCGCCGTCGTGACCAGCGCCTGACGCAGCTGGCGTACCGACAGCAGCAGTTCTGCAATCTGCGCCTTGCACCACAGTTTCAGGTCAGTCGCGACCTGATCATTACGGCTACGACCGGTATGCAGCTTTTTACCTAAATCGCCGACTTTCTCAATCAGACGCAGTTCAACCCAGCTATGAATGTCTTCTGCATCGCTTTGCAGGATCATCTCAGGATCAGCTTGAACCTCAACCAGCAGCGCATTCAGCGCCTGTTCCAGCTGCTGCTGCTCCTGCTCGCTAAGCACATTGACCGTCACCAGCGCTTTCGACCAGCCGATCGAGCCAACGATGTCCTGTTCTGCCAGACGGTAATCAAACCGCAGTGAGTCATTAAATTGTTTAAAACGCTGATCTGCTGCCTGACTAAACCGACCGCCCCACAAAGCCATAACGATTACTCCCAGAATTTAATTCATGTTGGTATCGCATCATGCCATACCCAGAAACGACTTACGCCAGAATACGTGTACCAATCGACACGCCGTTGAACAGCGCAGGTAGCTGCTCAGCATGACGCCAGCTGGCGATATCAACCGGACGCCCCAGTGCACGTGCAGCATCCAGCGCGGCGTTAACCTTAACAATCATGCCATCGGTGATGATGCCCTGAGCAATCAGCTGCTCGGCTTTCTCTGACGTCATTTCGGCAATACGCTGGCCTTTACCGTCCAGAATGCCGCTCACGTCAGACAGCAGGATTAAATCCGCGCCCAGCGTTTGCGCCAGTGCCGTCGCCGCTTGGTCAGCGTTGACGTTCATCAGGTCGCCCTGTGCCGTAATGCCGATGGAGCTGACGACAGGCAGGTAGCCCGCAGACAGCAGCGTGTTCAGCAGCGCAGGCGATCCCGCTTCCGCTTTGCCCACAAAGCCCAGAGACTCATCGAGCTGCGTGACCGTCGTGCTGCCGCCATCGCCCAGGCACAGGCCGACTGCGTTGATATCATGCTTCTTCGCCCATGACAGCAGCGTCTTGTTGGCGGAACCCGCCAGCGCACCGGTGATGATGTCGATCTGATCGGCAGGCGTGACGCGCAGGCCGTTTTTCTTCACGACAGGCAGAGACAGTTTCTTCATCAGCTCATCAACCAGACAGCCGCCGCCGTGCACAATCACCAGCGGACGCTGATGTTCCTGACGGTAAGCCACCAGCGCGGTGAACAGACGCTCCAGTGCTTCTTCGCTATCCAGTAAAACGCCACCTAGTTTGATAATTAACGGATTCATTATGCTTCGCGCCTCGAAATGTCGGGACCAGTAGTCATTAAATTAACGATTGGGTTTCAGGGAAACCAAAACGAATGTTCATGCATTGCACAGCCTGTGCCGCCGCGCCTTTCAGCAGGTTATCTTCGGTTGCCACCACGATCAGGTGCTCGCCATCGACGGAGAAACCGATATCGCAGAACGGCAGGCCGACAACGGATTTCAGCGCCGGAACACCCTTATCATACAGGCGAACCAACGGCTTATCGTGATAGGCATTGTGATAGGCTTCGGCGACATCCTGCTGCGTGACGCCCGGTTGCAGGCGGCAAGTGATGGTTTCCAGAATACCGCGAGCGAAGTTGCCTAAATGCGGCGTGAAGATGACCGGCGTGCCGAGGTGCGTTGAAATTTCAGGTTCATGACGGTGGTTGAAAATACCGTACGGTTGGAAGCTGACTTCACAGAAGCTGTTGGTCATAGACGCTTTACGCCCTGCCCCGCTCACGCCGCTCACGGCATTAATCACTGGCCACTGAGCCGGGTTCAGCAGTTGGGCATCCAGCAGCGGCTTCAGCGCCAGCTGCGCAGCCGTTGGATAACAGCCCGGCACGGCAATCAGTTGCGCCTGTTTTACGCTTTCAGCACGCCATTCGGCCAGCCCGTAAACCGCTTTTGCCAGCCAGTCAGGGTGCTGATGCTCAAAGCCATAATAGCGACGATAAAATTCGGCATCCTGTACGCGGAACGCGCCGGACAAATCAAAAACAGTGCAGCCTGCCGCCAGAAAAACAGGGGCCAGATCGTGGCTGACTTTGTGGTCGGTCGCCAGAAAAACGACATCCACGCCTTTCGCCGCTTCTTCCGCATCGGTCAGCGGTTTTACCGGAACATCGATGATGCCTTTGAGCTGCGGATGTAAATCAGAAATCAATTTTCCTGCATCGACACTTTGCGCAGAAACCATCAAAGCGGTTATGTTCATCTGTGGGTGACGGTTCAGGTAGAGCGCAAGCTCAGCGCCGGTATAACCACTTGCACCAACAATCAGCGTATTCAGCATGGGATCCGTATACCTTCTTACTTATCTATGGAACCGGTAACAGGGCTCACCAGCGTCGGTACGCTGTTCACCCGCGAAACTCAGTGAAAGTGACGAATCGTCATCGCCGTACCTTTGGGTTTCCTTTCGCCGAGCATTATTGTATTTTTATTCAAAATAAATGCATGAATATTGATACTATCCTAACCAGAGGCTGTCAACAGTGAAGATGAATTTACCCCCTTTTATTGAGCTATATCGGGCATTGATCGCCACACCGTCCATCAGTGCCACCGACAGCGCGCTCGATCAAAGTAATCATACGTTAATCAACCTGCTGGCAGGCTGGTTCGGCGATCTTGGCTTCCATGTGGAAGTCCAACCGGTCCCCAGCACTCTTAATAAATTTAATATGCTGGCGCGGATTGGTGAAGGAAAAGGCGGTTTATTGTTGGCAGGCCATACCGACACCGTCCCGTTCGACGACGGTCGCTGGACGCGCGACCCGTTCACGCTGACCGAACACGACAACAAGCTGTACGGTCTGGGTACGGCGGATATGAAAGGCTTCTTTGCCTTTATTCTGGATGCTTTACGCGATATCGATCCGACCAAGCTGACGAAACCGCTCTATGTGCTGGCAACGGCAGATGAAGAGACGACGATGGCCGGTGCCAAGTATTTCTCCGAATCCACGCAGATTCGCCCGGACTGCGCCATCATCGGCGAGCCGACCTCGCTGCAACCGGTGCGCGCCCACAAGGGCCACATGTCCAACGCGATCCGTATTCAGGGGCAGTCCGGTCACTCCAGCGATCCGTCGCGCGGCGTGAACGCGATTGAGCTGATGCACGAAGCCATTTCTCACCTGCTGGTGCTGCGCAATACGCTACAGGAACGCTATCACAACCCGATTTTCCACATTCCTCACCCGACCATGAACCTCGGCCACATTCACGGCGGCGATGCCGCTAACCGCATCTGCGGCTGCTGTGAGCTGCATATGGATATCCGTCCGCTGCCGGGCATTACGCTTAACGATTTGGATGGACTGCTGTCAGAAGCGCTTGAACCTGTCAGCCAGCGCTGGCCGGGCCGATTGACCATCAGCGAGCTGCATCCTCCGATTCCCGGCTATGAATGCCCACCCGATCACCGTCTGGTGTCCGTCGTAGAGAAGCTGCTGGGGACAAAAACGGAAATCGTGAACTACTGTACCGAAGCACCGTTTATTCAGACGCTGTGCCCGACGCTGGTTCTTGGGCCGGGATCGATCGAACAGGCGCACCAGCCGGATGAATATATTGATACCGCGTTTATCAAACCAACGCGGGAGCTGATTTCACAGGTTATTCATCACTTCTGTCACCACTGATCCGACGCAAGTGGCCTTGTCAGTCACGCTGGCAAGGCTATTTTGAGACAGCTCATGAAAAAGAAAGACTTCATCGCACAGGATTTACTGAGCAAAATCTATCAGCACACCGATCCGCTGCCAGAAAAGCTGCCGCCGGAACGCCAACTGGCGGAAGAATACGGCGTGTCGCGCTTTACCATCCGTCAGGCGCTGGAAAAGCTCGCCAGCATCGGCGCGATCCATCTGGTGCAAGGCTCGGGTAACTTCATTAATCAGGGTGTACGCAGCAATCCGCTGGTGTATAACTCGATTACCGAAAAGAAATTCACTCAGATTTCATCTCGCCTGCTTAGCCTGCATAAGCGGCTACCGAATCGGGAAGAGCAGCAGGTTTTTGCTATCAGCGAAAATACGTTCATCTGGGAATTCAGCCGATTACGCTACGTCGATAACCGTAAAGTACAGATCGAGATCTCGAAAATGCCTGCCGCAGACTTCCCAGACATGAGCCAGAAGATTATTGAAGGTTCTATTCAGCAGTATGTGCTCAGCAAGGGCTATGCGATTTCACACTATCTGACGCATTATCAGGCGGTTAACGTCACGAAAGCACAGGCTGAGCTACTGGGCTGCAAGAAAGGCACGGCGGCGATGCATATTCTTAATCGCGGTATTTTACAGGGCGGTCGCGTGTACGAATCGAGCGACATCATCGACATTAACTACGCCTGCACCTACGTCATCCCCTTCAACCGCGATAACTTAACCTTCCGCCAGTCGCCGTAAGACTCAGGGCGTATGCATCGTGCCATCCGGCAGGCGGCTTTGCGTCCATTCGTGCGGACGATAGACGACGGGAAATTCCCGTGCCGCATCCAGATCGATCCCAACGCCGATACCGGGGCGTTCAATCGGATACAGATAGCCCTTCTCCGGCTCCACCGCCTGCGGGAAGACCTTGCGAGTATTTTCTGGGTAAGCGACAAACTCCTGAATGGCGGCATTGTGCAAATGGATATTCAGGTGAATATTGACCGCCGCGCCGATGGGCGTCATATCCGGTGGGCAGTGCCACGCCAGACGCACACCAAAGTTCTGACAGAACGCGCCCAGCTTCAGTGCTGGTGTGATCCCGCCAATCTGTGAGACATGGCAGCGAATGAAATCAACCTGACGGTTAATCACCAGATTCTGCCACTCGGCAGGGTTATTAAACAGCTCCCCGGTCGCCAGCGGCACCGCACTCTGGCTGCGGATCTGCGCCAGCCACTCATTTTGCGCAGGCGGCAAAATGTCTTCGATAAAATAGGGACGATACACTTCTACCGCTTTGGCGAACTGTACTGCCTGATTCGGGAACAGACGCTCATGAACATCATGCAGGATGTGGAAGCGATCGCCGTATTTCTCACGCAGCGCACGGAACATGGCGAGCGTGTTAGCCATGTACTGCTCCTGATCGTAATAGGCACCTTCCGTTGGCTGCCGCGTGCTGTGCAGCGCATCGGGATTACCGCCATAAAATCCTAGCTGGCAGCGGATATGACGATAGCCCTGCGCATACAGCCGATCCACTTCCTGATACAGTCCGTCCAGCGTATCGCTGGCAGCATGGCTGTAAGCGGCAATGGCATCGCGAGATTTCCCACCAAACAGGTGATAGAGCGGCATATCCGCCAGCTTGCCCTTGATGTCCCACAGCGCCATATCGACGCCCGCCACCGCATTGTTGATCACCGGCCCGTTACGCCAGTAGGCGTTGACCATCATCATGTGCCACAGATCTTCAATGTGGTTAGCATCTCGTCCTAGCAGCAGCGGTTTGAGGTACTCGTCCACCATCGCCTTGACGGCCAGCGGGCGCTGCTGGAAGGTCGCACATCCATAACCCGTCACGCCTTTATCCGTGTGAACTACCACCGTCACTAAATTATGACGGTCGGGGCGGGTAACAAGACATTCAATGTCAGTAATGATTGTCGGCAACACAAAAATATCCTCCAGAGCATTTACCGGAATAGCGATACCCGGAAAAAACACAGTCTAAAATCAGTTTCTTTTTTTGTTTTCTACTTATTTTTTCTTTTATTGTAAACCTCTTATTTAAAAGATTTATTTTGGTTTGTAAAAGCCATCTAATTGATTAAAAAACCAGACCAATTATCGAATAATGGCAACAAACAGCCCCTAACATACTAACCATGTGACGAGCATCATGTTTTATTGGTTTGTTTTTTATTCTTTAAGTTTTTACTATCGGTGGAAATAATTCGGCCCAAAATAACATAAGGCTATGCGGGGAGTTTATTTCATGGGAAAAAATGACGTTATTCAGTCAATCATTAAACTGGTTGGCGGAAGCGAAAACATTAATAAAGCCTGGCACTGCATGACGCGGCTTCGGTTTGATTTAATTGATGAAAGTAAAGTGCAAACCGAGGCGATCAAGAATCTGCCCGGTATATTAGGTGCGCAACACCAGAGTGAACAGTTTCAGATTATTATCGGGCCGCAGGTCAATGAGTATTACGAACTGCTGAACGCCCAGCTTTCCTCCACAACGCTTTCGCCTACAGCGACATCGCAGCCAGACGTGCAGAAGCAGAAGAAGGGGCTGATTTCGCTGTTCATGGATACCGTTTCCGGCGTATTTGGTCCGATCGTCCCTGCCATCGCGGGTGCCGGGATGATCAAAGGGCTGCTGGCAGGGCTGATCGCCTTGAAAGTGGTCTCTGCCAAAACCGATACCGTGATCGTCCTCGACCTGATCGCCAGCGGTGTGTTCTATTTCTTACCTTTCTTCCTCGCTATCTCCGCAGCCAGGATATTTAAAACAAGCGAATATCTGGCAGCGGCTGTTGCAGCCTGCCTGATGTACCCGTCGTTGATAGAAGCGGCGAAAGCACTAGCCAGCAATAGCCCTAATGCAGTCAGCGCCTTTTACTTCATCGGTGTGCTACCCATTCCGGTGTTTAACTATGCTGCCAGCGTCATCCCGGTGATTTTCTCCGTGCTGGCACTGAGCTATATCCATCGTTGGGTCGACCGCATCATGCCTTCGGTACTGAAAACCGTGTTTACCCCAACGCTGACGCTGTTTATCGCCGCACTGGTGTCGCTCACCGTTATCGGGCCATTCGGGATCTACCTCGGTAAACTGCTGGCACTGTTTATTCAGAGCCTGTTCGATGTGTCGTCTATTTTTGCTGGTTTCGTTGTCGGTGCGATTCGGCCTGTCGCGATTCTGACTGGCATGCATCACGCCATGACGCCCATTGCGCTGCAAAATTTCAGCAATCAGGGCTTTGATATGCTGATGCCAATGATGTGTATGGCGAACATGGCGATTGCGGGTTCCACATTTGCCATCTACTTCCATGCCAAAACCCGTCAGGACAAATCTGTCGTGCTGTCTGCTGGGGTTTCCGCGCTGCTCGGTATTACCGAACCTGCACTCTTCGGCGTACTGACCAAGTATAAAAAAGCGTTTATCTCCGCGACTATTGCCAGTTCCATCGCCTCGGCCTTTATCGCGTACTTCGGTGTCCGGCTGTATGGCTACATCTTGTCGAGTATTTTCAGCCTGCCAGCCTATATCGGCCCGTACTTTAGCTACGCGGTATCCGGCATGGCCATCGCCATCGTGCTTTCTTTCACGCTGACTTATATTCTGGTCGTCAGAGCGTCCAAACAGGCGTAACCGCACTCGCGGGGCCTTTGCGCCCCGCCATCCCCTCGCTAATTAGCAACCCTAATATCCGCGCCCCTGTAATTAAATTTCACAAATTGCCAAGCCCACCTCAATGCAAGTACAAAGAATAAGGAGAAGAAAGAATCGTCAATTGACGAACCCGCCTTATCGTGGCTAGATGGAGGCAGTGCGTAAAAATATGTCAAGTGAAATAAACTTACAAAAATGGTAAGGATGGTCAGGGTAACTATGAACGAACAATATTCCGCAATGCGCAGTAACGTCAGTATGCTCGGCAAGCTTCTCGGCGATACCATCAAGGAAGCGCTGGGTGAAAACATCCTTGATAAAGTCGAAACAATCCGCAAGCTGTCAAAGTCTTCCCGCGCAGGTAATGAAAAACATCGTCAGGAGCTGCTGACCACGCTGCAAAACCTGTCTAACGATGAACTGTTGCCTGTTGCCCGCGCATTCAGCCAGTTCCTTAACCTGACCAATACCGCTGAGCAATATCATACGATTTCACCGCACGGTGAAGCCGCGAGTAACCCAGCACAACTTTCCCACGCGTTTGAGCGCCTGAAGGAAAATAAAGATCTGACCGAACGCGATATCCGTGACGCGGTAGAATCCTTGTCGATCGAGCTGGTGCTGACCGCGCACCCGACCGAAATTACCCGTCGGACGCTGATCCACAAGCTGGTAGAAGTGAATACCTGCCTCAAGCAGCTCGACCACAACGATCTGGCTGATTATGAACGCAATCAGATCATGCGCCGCCTGCGCCAGCTGATCGCGCAGTCCTGGCATACCGATGAAATCCGTAAAATTCGTCCTACCCCAGTAGATGAAGCCAAATGGGGCTTCGCCGTAGTGGAAAACAGCCTGTGGGAAGGTGTGCCTGCGTTTTTACGCGAGCTGGATGAACAGCTGGAACAGGCTTTCGGCTATCGTCTGCCCGTCGATGCGGTTCCGGTGCGCTTTACGTCCTGGATGGGTGGCGACCGCGACGGTAACCCGAACGTCACGGCGGAAGTCACTCGCCACGTGCTGTTACTCAGCCGTTGGAAAGCGGCCGATCTGTTCCTGCGTGATATTCAGGTACTGGTTTCCGAGCTGTCGATGTCCGAGTGTACGCCGGAACTGCTGGAACTGGCCGGCGGCAGCGAAGTACAGGAACCGTACCGCGCCATCATGAAGTCGCTGCGTTCGCAGTTGAGCAGTACGCTGAGCTATCTGGAAGCACGCCTGACGGGTGAGGAGCGTCTGCCGCCTAAAGATCTGCTGATCACCAATGAACAACTTTGGGAACCGCTCCACGCCTGCTACCAATCACTGAAAACCTGCGGCATGGGCATCATCGCCGATGGTCGCCTGCTGGATACGTTGCGTCGCGTGCGCTGCTTCGGTGTGCCTTTAGTACGCATCGATGTCCGTCAGGAGAGTACCCGCCACACCGAAGCGCTGGCTGAAATTACCCGCTATCTGGGTCTGGGCGACTACGAAAGCTGGTCTGAATCTGATAAGCAAGCCTTCCTGATCCGTGAACTTAGCTCCAAGCGCCCACTCCTGCCGCGCTACTGGGAGCCGAGTGCGGATACCAAAGAAGTGCTGGATACCTGTCGTGTCGTTGCCAAAGCGCCAGTCGGTTCCGTCGCCGCCTATGTTATTTCAATGGCACGAACGCCTTCTGACGTGCTGGCCGTTCACCTGCTGCTTAAAGAAGCGGGTTGCCCGTTTGCCTTGCCGGTCTCGCCACTGTTTGAAACGCTGGACGACCTGAACAACGCTGATGATGTCATGACGCAATTGCTAAGCATCGACTGGTATCGCGGCTTTATTCAGGGCAAGCAGATGGTCATGATCGGCTATTCCGACTCCGCAAAAGACGCGGGCGTGATGGCCGCTTCCTGGGCGCAGTACCGTGCACAGGACGCGCTGATCAAAACCTGTGAGAAAGCGGGTATCGCACTGACGCTGTTCCACGGACGCGGCGGTTCCATCGGTCGCGGTGGCGCACCGGCTCATGCTGCGCTGTTGTCACAACCGCCGGGTAGCCTGAAAGGCGGCCTGCGCGTGACGGAGCAGGGCGAGATGATCCGCTTTAAGTACGGCCTGCCGGAAGTCACCATCAGTAGCCTGGCGCTGTATACCGGTGCAATTCTGGAAGCGAACCTGCTGCCGCCGCCGGAACCAAAACAGGAATGGCACGAGGTGATGGACGATCTTTCTCGCGTGTCCTGCGATATGTACCGTGGCTATGTGCGTGAGAACCCGGATTTCGTGCCTTACTTCCGCGCCGCTACGCCGGAGCTGGAGCTGGGTAAACTGCCGCTGGGGTCACGTCCGGCGAAGCGTCGTCCGAACGGCGGCGTGGAAAGCCTGCGTGCTATCCCGTGGATTTTCGCCTGGACGCAGAACCGCCTGATGCTGCCAGCGTGGCTGGGCGCCGGTGCCGCGTTGCAGAAAGTGGTGGATGACGGTAAGCAGGAACAGCTGGAAGCCATGTGTCGCGACTGGCCGTTCTTCTCGACGCGTATCGGTATGCTGGAGATGGTGTTCGCCAAAGCCGACCTGTGGCTGGCGGAGTATTACGATCAGCGTCTGGTAGACGAGAAGCTGTGGCCGTTAGGGAAACAGCTGCGCGATCAGCTGGCCGCCGATATTAACGTTGTGCTGGCGATCTCCAACGACGATCACCTAATGGCGGATCTGCCGTGGATCGCCGAGTCGATCGCATTGCGTAACGTCTATACCGATCCTCTGAACGTGTTGCAGGCTGAGTTGCTGCATCGTTCACGTCAGCAGGAAGAACCGGATGCCGATCTGGAACTGGCGCTGATGGTGACTATCGCCGGTGTCGCGGCAGGTATGCGTAATACGGGTTAATTGCGCGAGCAGTAAAACTATATCGTTATCAAAACGATACCGTTAGAAAAACTATACCGTCATCAAAAACAAGGGCCGGTCAATTGACCGGCCTCTTTTGCGGAAAAAATCAGTCACTCGGTGATAATGGATAGATCGTAAAGCCGCTGTGAATACCTCACGCCAAGTATTTATCCTGCAAATAGTTCCGCGCACGATTATCCAGACCGTATTCCACTTCAAGCCAGCTATCGATCGAGCCGTGTCGTTCGTAGATGGCCTGTAGCGCCGTCACGATGAATTCTTCCTGTACCGACAGCACATAAGAGAACTGCCCCAGCGCTTTCTCATTCAGCGTTTTTGATAAATGCGCCAGTAGCTGCTGGCGGAATGGCGTCAGCGTCGTCTCGGTGAGCAGGTAATCTTCCATCACCGTCTGCTCATCTGCCCCCAGCGCAAACATCACCAGCGCCGAACCGATGCCCGTGCGATCTTTGCCCACGGCGCAGTGCTGCACCAGCCCGCCCTCATCCGGCCGTAATAGCAGCGATACCAGCTGTTTATAGGCAGAATTATCGAAAGGCAGACGGCGGTAGAGCTCCAACATAAACGCGCGGGAATCAAACGCTGCCAGCACATCAGATCCCAATGAATCCAGATTAGCCGTCACTTCGTGGCGTAATGGATTGGCTGGATAGGCGTGGTAGTTGGCTCCGGTCCACAATATATCGGGCTTCTGCGCAATTTCATCGGCATCCCGATAATCCACCACGTGAGAAATCGGCACGCCAGCAAGGTGCTCGCAGTCAGCCTGACTCAGTAGATCCAGCGAGCCGGAGCGAAAAAGTTTACCGTGTCGGATAAGCCGCCCATCAGCAGCGCGGTTGCCGCCTAAATCGCGGAAGTTGATTCCGCCGTCCAGCGGTAATAAAGAGGGATGAAGCAACGTTGGTTCGGTCATACATCTCCTTGCGAGGTTGAAAGGCGAGCAAGGCAACCGTATTACACGCGCTAAGCACGGTGCAGGTTAACCCGATGAACCTGAAGAGGCTATCAGGATACGGGCTGGCATCGGTGATGACCAGCCCCAAATACCATCAATTATTGTGCTTATTCAGCGGCTAACAAACGACGAGTCGCGTCCAGCAGTACCTTGATCACATTCGTCTCTGCTAGTTTCATGGTCGCCACATCCGGGATTTCCTGCTGGGTACGGTTCACAATAATTCCAGCAATCATCCCTGCTTTGAGTCCCTGACTGGCACACATGGTCAACAGCGTGGCAGATTCCATTTCATAATTCAGAACGCCCATGCTCTGCCACTCTTCCATCGATCCGCGGAAGCGACGGACAACGCGTCCAGAGAAGGTGTCATAGCGCTCCTGACCCGGGTAGAACGTATCGGAAGACGCTGTGATACCGATGTGAAGGGCAATACCTGAATCCTTCGCTGCGTCCACCAGTGCGGTGGTACAGCCGAAATCAGCAACAGCTGGGAATTCCATCGGCGCGAAGTGCAGGCTCGCCCCGTCAAGGCGGACGGCGGCGGTGGTCACTAACACATCACCGACATTGATGCCGGGCTGAATCGCCCCCGTCGTGCCAACGCGCAGGAAAGTACGGATGCCAAGCTGTGCCAATTCTTCTACCGCGATTGACGTTGACGGACCGCCGATACCGGTCGAGCAAACAATCACTGCCTTGCCATCCAACTCTGCACGCCAAGACGTAAATTCACGGTGTGATGCCAGATGTACCGGGTTATCCATCAATCGAGCAATTTTTTCAACACGCTCTGGATCGCCGGGGACGATAGCCAGCGTCGCGCCCTGTAAATCGTTCTTGACCAGACCAAGATGGAACACATCAGATGTAGACATAACTGCCTCCCGGGCAATCAATTGGGTATTCAGAGAAATCGCGCCGAACGCCTCATCAACGCAGTCTGTAAGCGTCCGTTCAATAAAAAGACTCTAGCGCATCATTACGTTTTTTTAAGTGACGATAGTCACCGATGAAAAAGAAACAAACATCAACATACATAAAAAATGTGACTTAAATCACTATTTATTGGGTGGGGAATTCATTTTTGCCGATTAATTGTCTTCTAGTGTAGATTCTTTAATCATTGATAGTATTTATCATAGCGATTTCGAAACCCCTCTTTCACATGAAAACCGGCTGGCCGATAACAGGAGAGCGCGTAATGAAGACTGATGAACAGACGACCTTCAAACATCTTCCACAGGGGCTAACCCCAGCAGTAGAACCGCAGACCGCCTCCATCATTACCACGGATTCTGTCGGTATCATTGCCAGCGAAACCACCATTCCTTCTCAGGGTGAGCAGCTACCCGCGTATATCGCCAGACCAGCAAACCACGACGGGCCGCTCCCTATCGTTTTGGTGGTGCAGGAGATTTTCGGCGTTCATCAACACATTCAGGATGTTTGCCGCAGGCTAGCCAAGCAGGGCTACATGGCCATTGCGCCAGAGCTGTATTTTCGTCAGGGCGACCCTAGCCAATATGACAATATTCAGGGAATCCTGACCGAGCTGGTTTATAAAGTTCCAGATTCTCAGGTGCTGTCCGACCTTGATCACACAGCCAACTGGGCGATTAAACAGGGCGGTGACACGAGTAAGCTGGCGATAACGGGTTTCTGTTGGGGCGGACGCATCACCTGGTTGTACGCGGCACACAACCCACAGCTCAAGGCAGCCGTTGCCTGGTACGGCAAGTGTACAGGTGAGAAAACGCTGAATAGCCCTAAACATCCGGTCGATATCGCAACGGAATTAGAAGCCCCAGTACTGGGGTTGTACGGTGCGAAAGACGAAGGGATTCCGTTAGGACAGGTCGATACCATGCGGCAGGCGCTGCGTGCGGCCAACGCGGCGGCAGACATCATCGTCTATCCCGATGCCGGGCATGCTTTCCATGCCGATTACCGCCCCAGCTATCATGAAGAATCCGCACGCGACGGCTGGCAGCGTATGTTGGCATGGTTCCAGAAAAACGGCGTGGCGTAACACTTTCACTCGTTTTACGTCTTATTCCACGATCTAAAACGCCACCGAACAACGGGGGCGTTGGGATTTTACCTTTTGACGGTTTTACAGAGACAGACTGCCTTAGAACGTCGTCCAGTCGCCGTCATTGCCCTTATTTTTCGCCGCTGCTGGCGCTAAAGACAGCGTTGGCGTACGCGTTGGTGCCGATGCATAAGAAGCGGTTTTGCCGTTGCCATACGACTGCAACTTAAACGCGCTTACCGCTTCCGCGAGCACAGAGGCCTGTGATTGCAGAGACAGTGCCGCAGAGGCCGACTCTTCAACCAGAGCCGCATTCTGCTGGGTCGTGGTATCAATCTGCCCCACAGCCAGATTCATCTGGTTAATCCCATCGCTCTGTTCACGGCTGGCCTGGGAGATTTCGCTGATGATCTCATTCACATCCCGCACATAGCCCGTTAATCCGCTCATCGTTTCTTCAGCGGTATCCACCAGCGACATGCCTTCCTGAATTTTGCTCACAGAGTCGTCGATCAAATCCTTGATCTCACGCGCAGCGGTCGCACTGCGCTGTGCCAGAGAACGCACTTCCCCTGCTACCACCGCAAAACCACGCCCTTGCTCGCCCGCACGTGCCGCTTCAACCGCAGCGTTCAGCGCCAGAATATTGGTCTGGAACGCAATGCCGTCAATCACGCCAATGATTTCCGCCATACGCTGGGATGAATCACGAATGCCGCGCATTTTCTGCGTCACGGAAACCATAACCTCGCCGCTTTGCTTCGCCGCACCAGAGGCTTTATTCGCAATGTCTGTTGCCTGCTGGGTGTTTTCCGCCGTGTTCTTGATGGTAGACGTCAGCTGCTCCATCGATGCCGCCGTTTCTTCCAGCGAGCTGGCCTGCTCTTCGGTGCGCGATGATAAATCCTGATTACCCGCGGCGATTTGCGAGGCCGCCGTCGAGATCGTTTCCGCCCCGTCACGTACCTGCCCGACAATCGTGCTCAGGCTGGTGTTCATGTGATCCAACGATTGCAGCAGCAATCCAGTTTCATCTTTGCTGGTAACAGTGATACGTGAGGTCAGGTCACCCTGTGCCACTCTGTCTGCCACTTGCAAAGCCTGCTGTATCGGTCGGGTTACGCTACGCGTAATTGACCAGGCAATCAGCGCACCAAGCACAGCACTCAACGCTAAAATGAGCAGTAAAATAATGCGGGTCTCGCTGTACACCTCAGCCATGGCTTCAATGGAGGTATCCATCGCATCATCCTGATAGTTAACCAATTGTCTTACCGCATCACGGTACTGACGTTGGACAACATTCAGGTTGTTGTTGAACTCCTCAATCGCCGCTTCTCGATTGCCAGCCACCACTTCGCTGATAATTTTGTCACCGGATTTCAAAAATTCGGTACGGATCGCACGGATAGCACGCAGCTGAGAGATTGAACGCTCTTCAACAGTGTGGCTTTCCAGCTTATCCAGCAGGCGGCCAATTTCCTGGCGGAATTCATTTACACGATCGACGTTTTCCTTAATTTTATCCTCACCTGAAACCAGCATCAGCCGCTGATAGGCCACCAAAATACTGTTTACATTATCGATAAGACTATTTGAATCAACCGTTTGTGGATAAACCTCTTTCACAATGCCTCTGGCCCCATCCTGGAAACCGGATAGCTTGGACAGGGAAAAAACGCTCACGACAAACAACATCAAAATCAGGACGGCAAACCCAGCTCCCAGTCGATAGCCGATACGCCAATTCGCTAAATTCATGTCTCACTCCTTTTAGGTAATGCATAGCAATGTCAATTGCGCACATGTCGCAGATTGATGGAACCACAGGGCGGAGAATGGTTGGCGATCCGAAGGCGAACAGACCTTCTAACGCGCCAGAGATACCTTAAGGCAGGCATTTTTACGCACGCTCTCAGCATGAGAGGCGCTATCAAGTCGTTTCCCTCAGGTGTTGAGGTGCAAAAGTGGAAATAAATCTAACAATGCTACAAATACAACGGATAAGACCGCAGAGACGTTATTGAGGTGATAATAATGGCCTTCCCTCTCCGAACTCATGCAGACATGGCCGCTCCTGTGTTATCCATCTTATCGGCACACCGCCCATGATCTTTATCATTTGATCGTTTAAATCATTTAAAAGTAAATAATAAATAGCCAATGACTATCAAATAGTTAATTTCGATCGGGAAAAATACATATTACTCTACGAGCTATTAACAGAAATAACGCGCCAATTACATAAAATGATAGTCAAATATATTTGATATTAAAAACAAAGAGGTGGGAATATTTCTTAGTAAAGGATAACAAACTGAATAAGAAGAGTAAAAAACGCATTTACGCTATATAGCACATGAAAAGAATCAGGGAGGCTGTCGCCTCCCTGTGGCAATAGATGCTACGTTACAACGCCGTCAAACGATGGCAGTAAATTTACTATTTTCTTGCCAACGCCAGAGACAGAGCAGGTGTGCTCATCGACATCGGCGCATAAGACCCAGCGTGACTACTGTACGACTGTATTTTAAACGCGCTCACCGCTTCCGCCAGAACGGAAGCCTGTGATTGCAGAGACAGCGCCGCAGAGGCCGATTCTTCAACCAGAGCCGCATTCTGCTGGGTCGTGGTATCAATCTGTCCAATCGCCAGATTCATCTGGTTAATCCCGTCGCTCTGTTCACGACTGGCCTGCGAAATCTCGCTGATAATGTCGTGTACGTCCTTCACGTGGGCCGTTAATCCGCTCATCGTTTCTTCAGCGGTATCAACAAGCTCCATGCCTTCACGGATTTTGCTTACAGAGTCGTCGATCAAATCCTTAATCTCCCGCGCGGCGGTCGCACTGCGCTGTGCCAGTGAACGCACTTCCCCTGCTACTACGGCAAAACCACGCCCTTGTTCACCCGCACGCGCGGCTTCAACAGCGGCGTTCAGCGCCAGAATATTGGTCTGGAAAGCGATGCCGTCGATCACACCGATGATTTCCGCCATACGCTGGGATGAATCACGAATGCCGCGCATTTTTTGCGTCACGGAAAGCATGACATCACCGCTTTGTTTCGCCGCACCGGTTGCCTTATTGGCAATTTCCGTCGCCTGTTGGGTGTTTTCCGCAGTGTTTTTAATGGTGGATGCCAGTTGCTCCATTGAGGCAGCGGTTTCTTCCAGCGAGCTGGCCTGCTCTTCGGTACGCGATGACAGATCCTGGTTACCGGCCGTAATTTGTGACGCCGCCGTCGAGATCGTTTCCGCGCCATCACGCACCTGGCCGACAATCGAGCTCAGGCTGGTATTCATGCGATCCAACGATTGCAGCAGCAATCCGGTTTCATCCTTGCTGATCACCGTGATGTGTGAAGTCAGATCGCCCTGTGCCACTCTGTCTGCGACTTGCAAAGCCTGCTCTATTGGGCGGGTTACGCTGCGCGTGATCGCCCAGGCAATCAGCGCCCCAAATACGGCACCCAGCGCCAAAATAATCAGCAAAATCATGCGAGTATTGTTGTATACGGCAGCCATGGTCTCGACAGAGTTATCCATCGCATCATTTTGGTAATTCACCAGCTGCTTCACCGAGTCACGGTAATTGCGCTGAATCACGTTCAGGGTGTTATTGAATTCCGAGACAGCGACGTCGTTATTACCCGCCAGCGCATCACTAATAATTTTATCGCCAGACTTGATGAACTCGGCACGAAACCCACGAACAACCGCCACCTGCTTGCGGGCAAGCTCGCCTGAGGCATTGTTTTCCAGATTGTCGAGCAGACGGCTAATTTCCTTGCGGTACGCCATAATCCGATCGACATATCCCTGACGCTGTTCCTGACCGGATACCAGCAGCATCTGTAAATAAGCGACAAAATGCCCATTCACGTTATCGATGAGATCATTAGCATCTACCGTTTGCGGATAAACCTCTTTGACGATATCTCTGGCACCATCCTGAAAGGATGACAATTTAGACAAAGAAAAAATACTCACGGTAAATAGCATCAGAATCAAGATGGCAAACCCGCCTCCTAATCGATAGCCAATTCGCCAATTCGCTAAACTCATGTCTCACTCCTTTTAGGTAATACATAATAATGACTACTGCTCGTCTAATAACGCCGCAGAGTGGGGAATTATCGTTTTTTTCGGGAAAATAAATATGCTTTATGGGTGTATATTAATACCCATAAATGAGTAATTGCAGGTGCACTTTCAACATAAGTAAAACGTTAAAAAATACAAACAACCTCACTCTATTGGTACATCCAGAGCTGCCTCCATGCCGTCTACCTTATCGGCACAATATTCCCTAGCTTTATGACGACATCGATTAACCCCACCGAACAATAAATATATTGATAGCGGATAAATAATCCTTTTCGAGAAACAACCTACCAGTCGATGCAGAAAAACAAGGGGGATAGCGCGGCGATTTTATTAAAGGAAAGACAATATAGTTAATTTTCGGAAAGGAAGAAGATTTGTAGGGCAGAAATAATAAACAGTCGGAAGGTTGGGGAAATAGTGCGTATTTTATAGGTGTAAAAAATCAGGGAGGCCATAGCCTCCCTGATGTCTAACGATTACTGGGTTTCACGCAGACGTTGTGCTGCCTGAACCATATTCGCCAGAGCCTGACGCGTTTCAGGCCAGCCACGGGTTTTCAGACCGCAATCTGGGTTCACCCACAGGCGTTCAGCGGGGATACGCTGCGCCGCTTTCTTCAGCAGAGCTTCCATCCATTCCACGCTCGGTACGTTCGGGGAGTGGATATCATAAACGCCCGGGCCGATTTCATTCGGGTATTCGAACTCTTCAAACGACTCCAGCAATTCCATATCGGAGCGCGAGGTTTCAATCGTAATCACGTCGGCATCCAGCGCAGCGATGGAATCCATGATGTCGTTGAACTCGCAATAACACATGTGGGTATGGATTTGCGTATCATCTTTCGCCACCGCAGCGTTCAGACGGAAGGCATCCACCGCCCAGGCCAGATAAGCATCCCAGTCAGAGCGATGCAGCGGCAAACCTTCACGCAGCGCCGGTTCGTCAATCTGGATGATACCAATGCCTGCGGCTTCCAAATCTGCCACTTCATCACGCAGCGCCAGTGCAATCTGCTTAGCGATGGTTTCACGCGTGACGTCTTCACGTGGGAAAGACCAGCACAGGATCGTCACCGGACCTGTCAGCATGCCTTTCATCGGCTTGTCGGTCAGAGACTGTGCGTATTTCGCCCACTCAACGGTAATCGCCTCTGGACGGCTCACATCTCCAATGATGACTGGCGGTTTCACACAGCGAGAACCGTAGCTCTGCACCCAGCCGTTCTGGGTAAAGACGAACCCCTCCAGATGCTCACCGAAGTATTCCACCATGTCGTTACGCTCGGCTTCACCGTGCACCAGTACGTCCAGCCCCAGACGCTCTTGCTCAGCCACGGCCTGCTTGATGTGCTCGGAAATGCCGGTGCGATAGTTATTGCCATCCAGACGACCCTGTTTGAAGTCCAGACGCAGGCCACGAATTTCGGTGGTTTGCGGGAAAGAACCAATCGTAGTCGTCGGCCATGCTGGCAGATTAAAGCGATCGCGCTGGGCATCAGCACGAACCGAATACACGTTCTGACGCTGGCTGTCCTGCGCGGTAATTGCCGCCAGACGCTGTGTAACAGCCGCGTTATTCACACGCGGCGAGGTACGACGAGCGCGAATTGGCGCGCTGTAGGCTTCCAGTGCCTGACCATTTCCACTGTTCAGTGCCTGAGACAGCAGTGACAGCTCCGCACATTTCTGAATGGCAAAGGCAAACCAGCTCTTCACTTCATCATCCAGACGTACTTCCACGCTCAGATCGATAGGGCTATGCAGCAGTGAACATGAGCTGCCCAGCCACAGATCGCGCGTCCCCACTAGCGGTTGTAAGCGCTCGAACCAGCTGCTTAGGTCTGCACGCCATACGTTACGACCGTTAATCACACCCAGAGACAGGACCCAGTTAGCAGGCAGTTGGGCGCTCAACGTCGCGGCATCATCCTTACCGTGAACCAGATCGATATGCAGCCCCTGAACCGGCAGCGTTTTGATCGTTTCCAGATTCTGGCTAATGCTATCGAAGTAGGTCGTCAGCAGCAGTTTCACCTGACCTTGCAGTGCATCGTAAGCGGGTTTAAATGCGGTCAGCCATTCTTGCGGCAGTTCCAGCGCCAGTGCAGGTTCATCAATCTGCACCCACTCAATGCCGCGCTTCGCCAGCTCAGCCAGCACCTGCTGGTAAACTGGCAGAATGTCCTGCAGCAGAGACAGACGATCAAACTGCTCACCTTTCACTTTGCCCAGCCACAGGTAGGTCACCGGACCTAACAGGACAGGTTTCACGTTATGGCCCAGCGCCTGTGCTTCATCGACTTCATCCAGCAGCTGTGTCCAGGTCAGTTTGAACTGCTGCCCTTTGGTGAATTCCGGCACCATATAGTGATAGTTAGTGTTAAACCACTTGGTCATTTCTGCCGCAGCAGCAGGTTGACCGGTTGGCGCACGTCCACGGCCAATGCGGAACAGCGTATCCAGATCGACCGAGCCGTCTTCATTCTGATGGCGTGCTGGTACGTTACCCAGCAACAGACTCGTGGTCAGCACATGGTCGTACCAAGCGAAATCACCCACTGGCAGCAGATCAACGCCAGCATCCTTCTGTTGTTGCCAATGACGCGCACGTAGCTCGCGGCCAACGGTCAGCAACGCTTCCTTTGTTGCATTACCTGCCCAGTAGCTTTCCTGCGCTTTTTTCAGTTCACGGCGTAATCCAACGCGCGGAAAACCCAGTGTGTGATTCACAATCGCCATCGTTAATTCCTCATTTAGCCGTCCAGATGTTTACACATCCATAATCCGCAGGTACTGTAGTAATCACAAGCGCAATTTATTCACTGTCACTGTGAAGGACTCTCATGATCGAATTTAAACACCTGCGAACGCTGCAAGCACTGCGCAATACTGGATCGTTAGCCGCCGCTGCCGCTGCACTTCACCAAACCCAATCGGCGTTATCCCACCAGTTCAGCGATCTGGAACAGCGCCTTGGGTTCAGGCTATTCGTGCGTAAAAGCCAGCCGCTGCGCTTTACGCCTCAGGGAGAAATTCTGTTGCAGTTGGCAGAGCAGGTGTTACCGCAAATCCAGCAGGCGTTGCAGTCATGCCATGAGCCGCACCAAACCACGCTGCGTCTGGCTATTGAGTGTCATAGCTGTATTCAGTGGCTGACGCCTGCGCTAGACGAGTTCCACCAGCACTGGCCGCAGGTTGCGATGGACTTTAAATCGGGCGTGACGTTCGATCCTCAGCCCGCGCTCCAGCAAGGCGAACTGGATCTGGTCATGACCTCCGACATCATGCCGCGCAGCGGTCTGCACTATTCGCCTCTGTTTGATTTTGAAGTCAGGTTGGTGCTGGCTCCCGACCATCCGCTGGCGGGAAAAGAGAAAATCGAACCGGAGGATTTCACCGCCGAGACCTTGATGATCTATCCGGTACAGCGGCAACGGCTGGACGTCTGGCGTCACTTTTTACAACCGGCAGGCGTCAGTCCTACGCTGAAAAGCGTGGACAATACGCTGCTGTTGATTCAGATGGTCGCCGCCCGTATGGGCATCGCCGCGCTACCGCACTGGGTGGTGGAAAGCTTCGAGCGTCAGGGGCTGATTGTGACTAAATCGCTGGGTGACGGGCTGTGGAGCCGGTTGTACGCCGCCGTCCGTGACGGAGAGCAGCGCCAACCGGTGATTGATGCGTTTATTCGTTCGGCGCGTCAGCACGCTTGTGAGCACTTACCGTTTGTAAAGGACGCTTCACGACCCAACGCTGGTGTACCCACAGTGAGGACGTAATAATTATCGTCCCCACGATAAAGCTCAGCCAGTCTGGCGTTTTATGCCAGATAGCGAAGTTAACCAAGAGTCCGGCCGGCACGTGAAAGTTGTTCATTATGCTAAGCGTTCCGGCATCGACCTGAGTTGCGCCGTAGTTCCACATAAAATAACCCAGGCCAGAAGCGCCAATCCCCAACCAGGCCAGCACGCCCCATTGCAAGGTTGTAGTGGGTAATTTATCCAGATTACCGAAGAGCAGCCACGCAACTATCGTCACAATCGCCGCCCCCAGATAAAACCAGGAAAACGCGCAATGCTGCGGCACAGGATGGAGCTCCATCAGGCGCTTATAACCCACCTGACCCGCGGCAAAACACACATTCGCCGCCTGAACCAGCAAGAATCCCCACCAGAAATGTTCACTCACGCCGTGATAGTGGATCACAGCCGCTCCGAATACCGCCAGCAAAGCGCTCATCACGTAGCCCCAGCGCAGGCGCTGTCGGGCAAGCAGATCGTAAATCAGCGTCACGTACAGCGGCGTCATCACCGTGAAGAGTAAGAACTCAGGTACGGTCAGGTACAGGTAAGCCTGGAATACGAACAGGTACATGATACCCAGTTGGCAAGCACCCACTAACATGTACAAGAAAATGACGCGCGGCGTATAGCCCCGCAGGCGTAAGAACGGCAAAAACACCACGGCTGCGGCAGTCAGACGGAACATCGCAGAAAACCAGCTATCAACCTGACCCGCCAGATATTCGCCAATCAGGCTGAATGAAAATGCCCACAAAATAGTGGTGATAGTAAGTAATGGCACAACAACATCCGCTTAGGAAAAAGTATCGCCATTGTAACGGAGATGACTGAATGAATTTCAGTCAATGTGGTTTACATTGGATTAAAAAAAAGACAAACAAAAAATAAACTCAACAATCAAGAGACACTGCGTTAAATAACCTTTACCGAAATAGCATCTGTGCCGTTAAATATACTCTATTAATACTTATCGTTACCGAGAAAATAGAGCCTCTCTTTTGTAAAAAAAGAGGTGTATGCCTAAGAATTAAATCTGCCATCTGAACCAGGCAAAGAAAACATTACCGTTATTGTACGTTCCAGGAATATACGTCGCCTGAAAAGACAGTTTGCTATAACTTATTGATGCCAGAGGCAACAATACAGGGACTGGGATATAGTTCCAATTGTCACGCATCGTTACGCCAGCCGTAAAACCCAGTCCCAGTTGAAAATCCTGATTGCTGGTTGGCCGCCAGCGCTTTTCATAACCATAGCCACCGATAGGTTCCCATTTATTAAATGAGTCTTTAAAAGCCATAATATAAAGCCCGTGCCAATCCCCATCCTTATCCAGGCGGGAAACGCCATAGCCCGCCCCCCACGGTTTTTCGTTATACCTATCCGTCTTTTCTTTATCGTATGTCCAGCGGTTATGCCAAGTGATCGCCGGGATATAAATATCGTGGCTCTGCGGCGAACTCCAAGTCATAGACAGGTTATTTTTACTTCTCTCCCACCAGCTTTCACTCTGTGAGTCCAACGCCGAATCACTGGAATCAACTGCGATGGGAGCGAAATTTACCGTACTGTGAATATTATTTTCCCCTACATTATTTATGCTTTCTGCCGCATAGCTCAAAAAAGGGACAACGGGTAGTGTAATCACACTCAACGTGATTAAAGTTCGCTTCAAATACATATAAGGTTCTCTGTAACTGCGTCACGATTCCATGCAAAAAAATGGCAATCCAGACAAAGCTATTCTTGGTCGTTATCAAAATATATAGTTCAACTTACGCAATCTGCCTATATAAACAGGAAACTAAAGCGGCCTATTATGAAGGGATAAAGAACAACTGTACTTAAATAGATAGTGGGTTCAGAGGTGCTTTCAGACGTTTCTTAGCCGAAATAACAAAAAACCACCTTATTTATCGGTGGTTTATATTCTGTCCGAGGCCCGATCCAAATAGATAGCAAGACGGCGAATCGCCTATGCCGTGGGATTAGATACCATCGCCATATTCGAAGCCGCGATTGACCCCATTGAAATACTGATCCATATCCATAGCAGGCTTATCGCTTTCTGGGCGACCGACGATACGAGCCGGAACACCTGCCGCCGTCGTATGTGGAGGCACCGATTGCAACACGACAGACCCAGCGCCAATTTTCGCGCCACAGCCAACCTCAATATTTCCCAGAATTTTCGCACCTGCACCAATCATCACGCCTTCGCGAATTTTAGGGTGACGATCGCCGCTCGTTTTACCCGTACCGCCCAGCGTCACGGATTGCAGAATGGAGACATCGTTTTCAACAACAGCGGTTTCGCCGATCACAATGCCCGTTGCATGATCGAGCATGATCCCGCAGCCGATTCTCGCCGCAGGGTGAATATCGACACCGAAAGAAACCGAGATCTGATTCTGAAAATAGACCGCCAGCGCTTTACGATCCTGCGACCAAAGCCAGTGACCAATGCGGTAAGCCTGTAATGCATGAAACCCTTTCAGGTAGAGCAGCGGCGTAGAATATTTATCCACTGCGGGGTCGCGCAGACAGACGGCCTGAATATCGCACGCAGCAGAAACGATCATTTGCGGATCGGCACGATAGGCTTCTTCCACCACCTCTCGAATGGCGATCGCAGGCATGATCGCGTTTGCCAGCTTGTTTGCCAGCATATAGCTCAGTGCGCTGCCCAAATTCTCGTGCTTTAGCAATGTGGCATGGAAAAAGCTGGCCAGCATTGGCTCACAGTCCGCGAGACTGCGCGCTTCTGCCTTGATATTGGTCCACACCAGTTCCAGTTCTTCTGTCGACATTGCCTTACTCTCCGAGATACCACACACCACAACGTATATCTGTTCTCAAACGGCAGGCTTATTAGCGCTACCGCTCGTATACAAGAAAATGAAGATACTATGAGCCTCCCAGATTAGGAAGCTCAGATATACTCGTCATACTTCAAGTTTCATGTACGTTGGCTGCGTTCACCCACCCGAATCACTTACCTAAGTAAGCTCATCGGGATTCCTTCCCTTGCCGCCTGCCTGAAACTCGAATTATTTAGAATATGGAACGACGTGTTTTATAACTTGGCGGTTTCGTCTTTACGCGTGCGCCCCAACAGGCTCAGCGCCGCCTCTCGGGCGTCTTTCCCACAATACAGCACCTGCCAAAGTTGCTCAGTAATCGGCATTTCAACGCCGTAGCGCTGCGCTAATGCCAGAACCTCTTTCGTATTGCGGTACCCTTCAACAACCTGACCAATGCTCTCCTGCGCGCTCTGTACATCCATTCCCTGCCCCAGCATCATGCCGAAGCGCCGGTTACGGGACTGATTATCAGTACAGGTCAGCACCAGATCGCCAAGCCCTGCCATCCCCATGAAGGTAGTGGGGTCTGCACCCAACGCCGCACCAAGCCGGGTCATTTCCGCCAGCCCGCGGGTGATCAACGCAGTACGTGCATTCGCACCAAATCCAATGCCGTCAGACATCCCGGCACCGATAGCAATGACGTTTTTCACCGCGCCGCCCAGCTGCACGCCGATAAAATCGGGGTTGCTGTAAACGCGGAAGCTCTTCCCACAGTGCAGCAATCGTTGCAGGTCGTCAGCAAATTCACTGTCTGTTGATGCCAGCGCAATCGCCGTCGGCATACCTGCCGCTAATTCTTTGGCAAATGTCGGGCCGGATACCACCGCAAGCGGGATGGTTTCGCCCAACGCTTCGCGTGCGACATCTTGCAACAAGCGTCCCGTTTCCGCTTCCAGCCCTTTGGTCGCCCACACGATACGTGCATCGGCACGCAAGTGAGGTTTCAATTGACGCAGGACATCACCGAACACATGGCTCGGCACAACGACTAGCACGTTTCTGCTGGCAGCAAGCGCCTGCGCAAGGTTGGTTTCCAACTGTAGCGAATCGGGGAAAGGCACATCCGGCAGGAATGCCTGATTACAGCGAGCAGCCTGTAACGCCTGAATGTGCACAGGGTTGTGACCCCATAGCACGACTCGTTGGCCATTACGCGCCAGCGTAATGGCCAACGCGGTGCCGTACGAACCGGCACCGATGACGGTCATTGAAGCGTCAGACGCGTTCATCAGGCATCCTGAGGCTGCGCAGCACCTTCACCTTCGGTCTGCTGCTGCAGGTAATTCATGAACAGCGCATCAAAGTTCACTGGCGCCAGATTCAATTGCGGGAAGGTACCGCGAGAAACCAGACTGGTGATGCACTCACGCGCGTAAGGGAACAGAATGTTCGGGCAATATGCACCCAGGCAGTGCGCCAGCTGAGTTCCTTCGATACCGCCAACGGTAAAGATACCACCTTGCTGAACTTCACACAGAAATGCAGTTTCTTCACCCAGAGAAGCCGTTACGGTCACACGCAGTACGACTTCATAGATGTCATCAGCCAGTTGGCTAGAGGCCGTATCCAGATCCAGTTTTACTTCCGGCTGCCATTCCTGCTGGAACACCTGAGGCGCATTCGGCGCTTCAAAAGAGATATCTTTGGTGTAGATACGCTGGATTTGGAAAGCCATTTCTGTGTTGTTTTGTTCAGACATGTTAAGTAATACCCTTTTGTTAGATTCTCTTGACGTCTTCCGTCGTCATAAGTGGGCGGACGTCAGCACATTTCTGTCATTGTCATACTGCAATCACTGTAGTTGCAATAACGGTAGTACTGCAATCAGCCTGTCGGTTATCCTGCAAAATCGCCGCCATTTTCGCTGTGTATGATTGATACACTTGGCACGATGCGGATAGTTTTACCACAAACTGTTTTATTTGCCGCGGACTAAAGGCAGATTCTCACCGCTCCAGCCAGCCAGACCGTCTTTCAGTACCTGCACACGCTCAAAACCAGCTTTATGCAAGTTCTCGGCCGCTTCGCGTGAAGAGAGGCCGTTGGCGCATACCACGATAATCGGTTGCGACTTATGTTTTTCAAGTTCACCTACGCTGCCGTTTTTAATGTCGTTCGGCAACAGGTTAAATGCGCTGGCAATATGGCCACGGCGATAGTCGTCACGGTTACGGATATCAACGACGACAGCATCTTCTTTATTAATCAGTCGGATCGCTTCACCGCGAACCACTTCTTTTACGTTCGACAGTTTACTCTTCACTGTAAGCACAATGACCGCAACCAACAGTGCAACCCAGGAAATGCTCAAAATAGGGTGCTTGCTAATGAATGGCATAATCTCTTGCATGGGGTGTAACGACTCCCGGATCAGTTAAGCAACAAAAATATAAGGTTCCTGAGTATACCTGCGCGATACGGCAATTACAGCCAGTAAGCCAATATAGCGTATCGAATCTGCGGCGAGCTTTCCATTTATCTATCTATTGATGCGCCCAGACGCCCGCCTTTGTGCCATGCTTGTCACGTCTGGAAATAGAAATCAGACAAGAGACAACTGGTAAGCCGCTGTTCATCGTGGAATAATTCACCGCTATGAGTAAAAACGCGTTATTTGTACAGAGTCGAGTGGCATGTAGCGCCGATCGCCATTTATCCGCATTACAAAGGCTACTCACCCGCTGCGTCAGCGCACTCTGCGTTGGCGTTTTGCTGTTGCCTGCGCTCAGCCAGGCTGAAGATAATCAGGCACAGCTTAAGACCCTGCAACAAGATATCGCCGCGAAAGAAAAAAGCGTTCAAGAACAACAAAAGCAGCGTGGTGCCTTAGTCCAGCAGTTGAAAAAGCAGGAGCAGTCCATCTCTCAGGCCAGTCGTCAACTGCATGAAACGCGCAATACGCTGTCTACGCTCAATAAAGAATTAATCAGCCTCAGCGCCTCTATCGCAAAACTGCAATCTCAGCAGGATAAGCAACAAACGCTACTTTCCCGTCAGCTTGATGCAGCCTTCCGGCAAGGTCAGCACAGCGCACTGCAATTAATGCTGAGTGGAGAAGAAAGCCAGCGCAACGAGCGCATCCTCGCCTACTTCGGCTACCTGAATGAAGCGCGGCAGAAATCTATCAATGAATTGCAGCAAACGCGCGTAGAGCTGGCTGACCAAAAACGTCAGTTGGAACAAAAACAGACGCAGCAAAAAACGCTGCTGAGCGACCAACAGCAGCAACAGCAGACGCTGGAGCAGGCACAGTCCGATCGGAAGAAAACGCTGTCGACGCTGGAAAGCTCGCTGGAAAAAGATCAGCAGCAGTTGACTGAACTGCGCCAGAATGAAACTCGGTTGCGCGATCAAATCGCCCGTGCTGAGCGAGAAGCGAAAGCCCGCGCTGAACGGGAAGCGCGTGAGGCCGCCAAGGTTCGCGCTAAAGAAGAACAGGCCAAACGCAGCGGCAGCAGCTACAAACCCACTGAAGGTGAACGTTCACTTATGGCCCGAACCGGCGGTTTAGGACGGCCTTCTGGTCAAGCCATCTGGCCGGTTAACGGCCGCATCGAGCACCGCTTCGGTGAACCGTTACAGGGCGAGTTACGCTGGAAGGGCATGGTGATTACCGCACCGGAAGGGACGGAAGTGAAGGCGATCGCCGACGGAACCGTACTAATGGCCGACTGGCTACAGGGCTACGGGTTGGTCGTTGTTGTGCAGCATGGTAAAGGCGATATGAGCCTGTACGGCTATAACCAGAGCGCCTTGGTTTCCGTTGGCGCTCAAGTCAAAGCCGGACAATCTATTGCGCTGGTCGGCACCAGCGGCGGGCAGAGCCAGCCTGGACTGTATTTTGAAATCCGTCGCCAGGGTCAGGCGGTCAATCCACAACCTTGGCTGGGAAGATAGTCTTGTCTTATTTAACCAAAACACCGCTATTGGCGTTGAGTCTGCTCGCCCTGTCTCCTTTGGCGCTGGCCGGAAAACTCTCCATCGTCATCGATGACTTCGGCTATCGCCCGCACAATGAGAACCAGATTCTGGCGATGCCAACAGCGATTTCCGTCGCGGTATTACCCAACGCGCCGTACGCCCGTGAAATGGCAACCAAGGCCCACCAGCAAGGGCGAGAAGTGCTGATCCATCTGCCGATGACACCGATGAGCAAGCAGCCGCTGGAGCGCGATACGTTACGCCCGGACATGAGCAGCGACGAAATTCAGCGCATTATTCGCCAATCAGTCAATAACGTGCCTTACGCCGTGGGGTTGAACAACCATATGGGCAGCGCGATGACCGCCAGCCTGCCCGGCATGCAAAAAGTCATGCAGGCGCTGAGCGCCTACCAGCTCTATTTCCTCGATAGCATGACCATTGGCAGCAGCCAATCGAGCCAGGCCGCGGCAGGAACGAACGTCAAAGTCATCAAACGCAAAGTCTTTCTGGATGATTCGCAAAACGAAGCCGAGATTCGCAAACAGTTTACCCGCGCGGTGCAAATCGCCCGCCGCAGCGGTTCCGCCATCGCTATCGGGCACCCACATCCTTCAACCATCCGCGTCTTACAGCAGATGTTGCCCACGTTGGATGCCGATATTGTCTTAGTCCGCCCCAGCCAGTTGCTGAATGAGCCGACGCGGCAGTATGAGCCTCAACCGCAGCAGCCAGTCAAACCGCGTAATCCGTTCCGCGGTATACAGCAATGTCAGGTCAAACAGCCGCCGGAACCGGTGAAGAACGATGTGTTCTTCAAGCTGGTGAGCAGCAGTATTCAGGAAAGCGCACCGGTGATGTTTATCAAGCACCGCTGGCAGACCTGGATTGAGCCAGCCGAGGCCGAAACGCACAAACAGCCATAATGTCAGGCGAGCGTTTCCCTTTGCCATCGCGCGCCACGGCAGGGTTATACTCTAAATAATTCGAGTTTCAGGAAGGCGGCAAGAGAAGGAATCCCGATGAGCTTACTCAGGTAAGTGATTCGGGTGAGTGAACGCAGCCAACGCACATGCAGCTCGAAGTATGACGAGTATATGCCTAATCCCAATTGAGAATAACCTTGCCCGACTGACCCGAGCGCATGGCATCAAAGCCTTTTTGAAACTCATCAATGTGAAAGCGGTGGGTGATAATCGGTGACAAATCCAATCCAGACTGAATCAGCGCCGACATTTTGTACCAGGTTTCGAACATTTCCCGTCCATAGATACCTTTGATAAACAGTCCTTTAAAAATCACGTCCCCCCAGTCAATCGACATCGGTTCATGCGGAATGCCCAGCATGGCGATGCGTCCACCGTGATTCATCGCTTTCAGCATGGCGCGAAAGGCTGATGGCGCGCCCGACATCTCCAGACCAATATCAAACCCCTCGGTCATGCCCAGATCTATCATCACGTCAGCCAGATTTTCCTGTGCCACATTGACGGCGCGCGTTGCCCCCATTTTACTGGCGAGATCCAGACGGTACGCATTCACATCGGTAATCACGACATTCCTTGCCCCCACGTGACGGCACACCGCCGCTGCCATCATGCCTATCGGCCCTGCTCCGGCAATCAAGACATCCTCTCCCACTAAATCGAAGGACAGTGCGGTGTGCACCGCGTTACCTAAGGGATCGAAAATGGCGGCCAGTTCGTCAGAAATATTGTCGGGAATGCGGAACGCGTTGTAGGCAGGAATCACCAGATACTCCGCGAACGAACCGGGACGGTTTACCCCGACGCCAATGGCATTGCGGCATAAATGACGCCGTCCGGCACGACAGTTGCGGCAGTAGCCGCAGGTAATATGCCCTTCGCCAGAGACACGATCGCCAATATGAAAACCGTTCACTTCCTGGCCGATAGCGACAATTTCACCCACGTACTCATGCCCGACGACCATCGGAACGGGAATGGTCTTCTGCGACCATTCATCCCAGTTATAGATATGCACATCTGTTCCGCAGATCGCGCTTTTGCGGATTTTAATCATGATGTCGTTATGCCCGAGCTCCGGCGTGGGCGAGTCCACCATCCAGATTCCCTCTTCCGGCCGCAGTTTTGCCAATGCTTTCATGATGGTTTCCTTAGATGATTACACCCAGACGTTTGCCCACGCGGATAAAAGCCTCAACGGCGAATTCGATTTGCTGCGGCGTATGGGCGGCTGACATTTGAGTACGAATACGCGCCTGACCGAGGGGGACAACGGGATAAAAAAAGCCTGCGACATAAACGCCTTCCCGCTGTAGCGCCTGCGCAAAGTCTTGTGCCAACTGCGCCTCCCCCAACATGACGGGAATAATGGCGTGATCGGCCCCCACCAGCGTGAACCCTGCGGCCGTCATCTTTTCACGGAATAGACGGGCATTTGCCCACAGACGTTCACGCCGCTCTCCACCCTGTTCCAGCAGATCCAGTACCCTGAGCGACGCGGTGACAATGGCTGGTGCGAGCGAGTTGGAAAAAAGATAGGGTCGAGAGCGTTGTCGCAGCCAGTCGATCACCTCATGCTTGCCCGCCGTATAGCCGCCCGACGCGCCCCCTAACGCCTTGCCTAACGTCCCAGTGATGATGTCGACGCGATTCATCACCCCGCAGCGTTCGTGCGTTCCACGCCCTTGTTCACCGACAAATCCCACCGCATGCGAATCATCCACCATCACTAACGCATCATAACGATCCGCCAGATCGCAAATCCCCTGCAAATCGGCAATCACACCATCCATCGAGAACACGCCGTCGGTGGCGATCATCACGTGTCTTGCCCCTTCCGCTCTGGCCAGTTGCAACTGTGCTTCCAACTGGCTCATATCGTTATTGGCATAGCGATAGCGTCGCGCCTTCGATAGCCGAATACCGTCGATGATCGAAGCATGATTGAGCACATCGGAAATAATGGCATCCTCCGGCCCCATCAGCGTTTCAAACAGCCCACCGTTGGCATCAAAACAGGAGGAATAAAGAATCGCGTCATCCATTCCCAGAAAATCCGCCAGCTTACGCTCCAGCTGTTTGTGGATATCCTGCGTTCCACAGATGAAGCGCACCGAAGCCATACCAAAACCGTGGCTGTCCAATCCGGCTTTTGCAGCGGCAATCAGCTCGGGGCTGTCCGCCAGACCAAGATAATTATTGGCACAGAAATTGAGCAGGCGGTCGCTGTCCATCACCTCGATTTCAGCCTGCTGCGCAGAGGTGATGATGCGTTCCTCCTTGAACACGCCCTCGGTACGTGCGGCCATGATTTGTGTAGTAAGTTGTTGATAAAACGCGGCAGGCATAGCGTCACTCTCCCATAAAAAGATCGCTTTATGGTTTTTAAGCTAGCGGATGTGGGCAGAAATGCGGGGTAAACAGTCTGAAAATGCTGGCTTCGTCACGACCTGAATCATCTTAAAAATGCCGGGGCAACACGGGATAAATTAAGCTCTGGCTGCTTGCGGTAAAATGAAATGCTATTATAGCGGTCATAAACAGTGTGGGGCGCGGTGCCTCACCAGCAAGATTAATAAAGGTCGCGCCCATGATTATCGTTACTGGCGGTGCCGGTTTTATCGGCAGCAATATCGTAAAATCTCTGAATGACATCGGCTATCGGGACATTCTGGTTGTCGATAACCTGAAAGACGGCACCAAGTTCGCCAATCTGGTCGATCTGGACATCGCAGATTACGTGGATAAAGAAGATTTCATCGCCAGCATCGTTGCAGGCGACGATCTGGGCGATATCGAAGCCGTATTCCATGAAGGCGCTTGCTCTTCCACCACCGAGTGGGATGGCAAATACATGATGGATAACAACTATCAGTATTCTAAAGACGTGCTGCACTATTGCCTCGATCGCAACATTCCGTTCCTGTATGCCTCGTCTGCCGCAACCTACGGCGGTCGTAACGATAACTTTATCGAAGCGCGCCAATACGAGCAGCCGCTGAACGTCTATGGCTACTCCAAGTTCCTGTTCGATCAGTACGTGCGTGAAATTCTCCCAGAAGCTGAATCGCAGATCTGCGGCTTCCGCTATTTCAACGTCTACGGACCACGCGAAGGCCACAAAGGCAGCATGGCGAGTGTCGCGTTCCATCTGAACAACCAGATTAACCAGGGTGAAAATCCGAAGCTGTTCTCCGGTAGCGAGAACTTCCAACGTGACTTTATCTACGTCGGTGATGTCGCCGCCGTCAACCTGTGGTTCTGGCAAAACGGTGTTTCCGGCATCTTCAACTGCGGTACCGGTCGCGCCGAATCCTTCCAGGCTGTTGCCGATGCCACCCTCGCCTTCCATCAGAAAGGCAGCGTGGAATACATCGAATTTCCTGAGAAACTGAAAGGCCGCTATCAGGCTTATACACAAGCCGACCTCACCAATTTGCGTGCCGCAGGCTATGACAAGCCGTTCAAAACCGTCGCCGAAGGCGTGGCGGAATATATGGCCTGGCTGAACCGTACCGTTTAATCGGATAAGGATTCATAAGCGGTATGAAAATTTTGGTCATCGGCCCTTCCTGGGTCGGCGATATGATGATGTCGCACAGCCTTTATCGCACGTTGAAGGCTGAACACCCGGAAGCGGTCATTGACGTGATGGCGCCAGCCTGGTGCCGTCCACTACTGGCACGGATGCCGGAAGTCAATCAGGCGTTATCCATGCCGCTCGGTCACGGCGTACTTGAGCTGGGCGAACGTCGCCGTCTTGGCGTATCGCTGCGCGATGCGGGCTATGACCGCGCTTACGTGCTGCCCAACTCCTTTAAATCCGCGCTAGTCCCTTTCTTTGCTAACATTCCGCAGCGTACAGGCTGGCGTGGCGAAATGCGTTACGGGCTGCTGAACGACGTACGCGTGCTGGATAAAACCGCATTTCCGCTGATGGTTCAGCGCTATACCGCGTTAGCCTACGATCGTAGCCGTATCCGCCGTGCTGAGGATCTGCCGCAGCCGTTACTGTGGCCGCAGTTGCAGGTCAATCAGGCCGAAATTGCGGACATGACGCAGGCGTTTAACCTCAGCGATGCGCGCCCCATCATCGGTTTTTGCCCCGGTGCCGAATTCGGCCCTGCCAAACGCTGGCCGCATTATCACTATGCGGCGCTGGCACAATCACTGATTGAACGCGGTTACCAGATAGCGTTGTTCGGCTCAGCCAATGACCGTTCGGCCTGTGACGACATCCTTCAAGGATTGACGGAAGACGCACGACAGCATTGCGCTAATCAGGCAGGGAAAACCTCGCTGGAACAGGCGGTGGTGCTCATTGCCGCCTGTCACGCTGTCGTCAGCAATGACTCTGGACTCATGCACGTTGCTGCGGCACTTCATCGTCCGCTGGTGGCACTTTACGGTCCAAGCAGCCCTGATTTTACCCCGCCGCTGTCCCATCAGGCCGAGGTGATTCGACTGATTACCGGCTATCACCGGGTGCGCAAAGGGGATGCTGAACAGGGCTATCACCAGAGTTTGATCGACATTCAGCCCGAGCGCGTGCTAAGCGCACTGGATAACCATCTCATTCCAAAAGAAAGTCTCACTCCAAGAGAAAGTCTCGTTCCAGGAGAAAGCCGGGTGCCGGGAGCAGATGCATGAGAGTGCTGATCGTGAAAACGTCGTCGATGGGCGATGTGCTGCACACCTTGCCAGCCTTAACCGACGCGATGCAGGCGATTCCCGGTGTCCAGTTCGATTGGGTGGTTGAAGAAGGCTTCGCACAAGTTCCCAGTTGGCACCCAGCGGTTTCCCGCGTCATTCCAGTCGCGATACGCCGCTGGCGCAAAAGCTGGTTCAGTGCCCCGATACGTCAGGAACGTGCAGAGTTCACCCGCCAGCTACGCCAGTACCGCTATGATGCGGTTATCGACGCACAAGGGCTGATTAAAAGTGCGCTGCTGGTTACGCGACTCGCCAACGGAAAAAAACACGGATTGGACTGCAAAAGCGCGCGCGAGCCGCTGGCAAGCTGGTTTTATAACTATCGCCACCCAATAAGCCGCCGACAACATGCCGTCGAGCGCGTACGGGAACTGTTTGCTGCCAGCCTGAACTATCGGAAACCCACCGAGCGTGGCGATTACGCGATTGCCTCGCGTTTTCTCTCCCAGTCGCCCGCAGACACCAACCACTATCTGGTGTTTCTCCACGCCACGACGCGTGATGAAAAACACTGGCCGGAAGCACACTGGCGTGAACTGATGGCCCTATTAGCACCGAGTGGACTACACATCAAACTCCCCTGGGGAGCGGAGCATGAGCACCAGCGCGCATTGCGGCTGGCGGAAGGCTTTCCGCACGTTGAAGTCTTACCACGCCTTACGCTGCAACAGGTTGCCGAGGTACTCGCAGGTGCCAGCGCGGTTGTCTCCGTCGATACCGGGCTTAGCCACCTGACGGCAGCGCTGGATCGTCCAAATATCACCCTATACGGACCAACAGACCCGGGGCTGATTGGCGGCTACGGGATGAATCAAGTGGTGGAAATGTCTGAAAGCCAGAAAATGGAGACTATTCCCGCTAGCCTCGTCCATCAGAAATTAGAGAAGCTGATATACACTAAATAATTCGAGTTTCAGGAAGGCGGCAAGAGAAGGAATCACGATGAGCTTACTCAGGTAAGTGATTCGGGTGAGTGAACGCAGCCAACGCACATGCAACTTGAAGTATGACGGGTATAGAATTACCTGCATCAGACGAGTGATATCGCTCCCGACTGTGAACAAATACATGCTCAATGAATTAAGGTACGAACTGGGAAAAACGCCCAGCATCAGTTCGGCTGTCGCGCTTAAAGCGGTTTTCCCCGGCTGTTTACTCACATTAGCCATTATGCCATTTAGTAGCATTATTGCCGGGTGGCTTTTTTATCTCACGGGCTCGCTATCTGTTTTTTATGTGGCGACACACTTAAGAACAATAATAGCGGCTAAGCGGCTGTTGCTGATCCCACTTTGCCTGCTGGCTATCGGCTTAACCAATCTCATTTGGTATCACCACTATTATCAACCCGATAGCCTGTTACATTATGTGTATAACGCCTACAGGACATCCGCCCATGCCGGTATTCTGGGGGCATTCATCCTGCTGACGGTCCTGCATATCTCGCAAAAAAATCGGCACCAGCCACTCTTCTACATCATCGCAATCTGTATTCTCGCGCTAAGCTACGCGTTCTATCAGTCATTATTCAGCGGAATGCACCGTATCGGATTGGTATTTGGTACCGCAACGAGCGCAGCCTATTTTCTTACCTTTATTGGTGCGTTAAGCGCACAAGCACTGCTAAAGCTCGATTCAACCTATAAGTATTATCTCTATCTGGGGCATTTCCTGTTAGTGACTGTCGCCATTCTGTTGACAGAAACTCGGGCAGCCATATTTGTTTATCCCCTTGTTGGCGCGACCATTTTACTGTCAGAAGTCAGACACAGTAAGCCGCTATTTATAAAAGCGCTAGTCGGCTCATCGGCCACGCTTCTCCTGTGTTTATTCCTTTTCCAGGAAACGATTCATCAGCGCCTCAACGATCTGATTACTGACGTACACAGCTATAGCATGAATAACAGCAGAACCTCGGTGGGTGCACGAATCGCGATGTATCACTCAGGTATCGAAGCAGGGGAAGAAGCCTTATTGGGACAATCTGCCGAACAGCGTGCAGAGCGAATCATTGCACAAGCAGAACAAAAGCCGAATTTAGCGGGTGCCGTTGAATTTTTGAATGTCCATCTGCATAACGAAGTGATTGATGCTTTCTCCCTTAAGGGGTTGCCGGGAGCAATATTGCTCGTGTTGCTCTATGCCTCCTTATTTTATTTTTCATTTTTTGTTCTACGCAGCCACCTCTCCGCCGCATTGCTTTTTGCCCTGCTGATGTATGGACTTAGCGATGTCATTCTCTATTCACGAGACATGCTTATCGCGTGGCTTATGGCGTTTTGCCTCGGCACCACGCTGACCGGAAAATGGCTAAAGAATTAGCCCTGTTATAATTAGCGTGTGGCAGTCGCATTTACCTCTGTGAGAGGGGAATGGGTTTTAGTACCATAGCGGGAAAATTAGCTATCCATGCTGTCGCGCCACATGGATAGGATCAGTCTTTTGGTAGCTGTTGAGCCAAAGGCGGTAGCGTGCCTGTAAAATAATAACCTTTGATTAGATGAAGGAAAACGAGTGAGTCAACGCATCATCTCTTATCACCGGATTCTCGTGGTGAAGCTCAGATATCATGGCGATATGCTGCTGACCACTCCGCTCATCAGTACGCTGAAAGCCAACTACCCTGATGCCAAAATCGACGTATTGCTGTACCAGGATACGATGCCGATTCTCTCTGCAAACCCAGAGATACATCAGCTCTATGTGCTCAAAAGAAAAACGGGCACGCTTTTGGAAAAGATCCGTAATTTCCAAGAAGTCAGGCGAGAGCTTAAGCACAACAATTACGATCTGATCGTCAATTTAGCTGACCAGTGGCCCATTGCCCTATTAGTAAAATCATTGGGGTGCCGCAGTATTGCTCTCGATCGGGGCGATACATTGAAAGGAAAAATGTGGCGCTCGCTTTTCAGCACCTGCGTTTCAGCAAGGGGCACGCATATTGTTGAGCAAAACCGCTCCGTGCTTTCTCCTCTCAACTTACAACCGACCGCGCAAAAAGATCGCATGTCGCTGTATTACAGAGAGGAAGATGCCGACCGTATGTTCAGCATCTCTCCACAGCTACGCGAGCAAGCTTATATTGTCATCCAGCCTACGGCGAGACAGTCTTTTAAATGCTGGGATAATGATAAATTTTCGACCGTCATTGACGACCTGAAAGTAAGAGGCCTCGAAGTGGTACTGACCTGCGGCCCGTCTCAGGACGATCTTCATGTTATTCAAGATATCCATGCTCTATGCAAACACAAACCGAATATAACCTTTGCAGGTAAAACGAGTTTTCTGGAACTCGCCGCATTAATCGATAGAGCCAAACTTTATCTCGGCGTCGACTCTGCGCCGATGCACATGGCCGCCGCGCTCAATACGCCGTTAGTCTGCTTATTTGGACCGACAGATCATAAAAAATGGCGACCCTGGTCTGACAACAGTATCGTTATTTGGGCTGGGGACTATCAACCGATGCCGGAAAGAAAAAATCTCGATAGGAACCAAAAATATCTTTCCTGCATCCCTGCACAAGAGGTCATTCAAGCGGTAAATAGCCTATTGGCAGATCGTTCGACAAACGAGGAAGTGCAATGAATATTGCCATCTGCCTGTATAAATATTTCCCTTTTGGCGGACTGCAACGTGACTTTTATAGTATTGCTCAAGCTTGCGTAAAGCTCGGACATCATGTCCGCATCTACGTTTTATCATGGCAAGGTGAACAGCCAGATAACCTTGAGATTGTTTTCGTTCCCGCATCGGGCATGAGCAATAACCGGCGTAATCAACGTTACAGTGAATGGGTTCAATGCCATCTCCAACAATATCCTGTCGATCGGATTGTTGGTTTTAATAAAATGCCAGGGCTGGATTTCTACTATGCCGCCGATGTTTGTTACGCAGAGAAAGTCGAGCAAGAGAAAGGGGCTATCTACCGCTTAATGCCACGCTACAGGCATTATGCCGCCTTTGAAAAGGCGGTCTTTAAACGCGATAGCCACACAAAAATGCTGATGTTAACGCAGCGACAAATCGCAGATTTCAAGAAGCACTACAACACACAAGATGAACGCTTTTTTATTTTGCCACCAGGCATCGCCCTCGACAGAAAATACGACCGTCAAGCATCTGACGTTCGACAAACCTTTCGCCGTGCACAAGGCATCAACGACAACGCTATCCTCCTGCTTCAGGTAGGATCTGATTTTAAACGTAAAGGCGTAGAGCGCAGTATTCAGGCTATCGCCAGTCTGCCTGACGGCTTACGCCAGAAAGTCGTTTTTTTCGTTGTCGGGCAAGATAAGCCTGAGCGCTATCTGTCATTAGCCAAGCAGTCTGGCATCGGGGATAACGTACGCTTCTTTTCAGGACGTGATGACATCCCTGATTTCATGGCCGCAGCAGACTTGCTTATGCACCCGGCTTATCAGGAAGCCGCGGGGATTGTACTGCTTGAAGCGATTGCCGCTGGATTACCGGTGATAGTCACTGACGTGTGTGGCTACGCCCCCTATATCGACAGGGCGCAGGCAGGGGTTGTTATCCCTTCACCTTATGCCCAAACATCGTTGAACACGGCCTTACATGATGCTCTGAATCAACCGGAAACATTACTGAACTGGGCTAACAACGCCCGCCATTTCGCCGATAGCGAAGATTTATACAGCCTGCCTGAAAAAGCAGCAATGCTGATTTCAGGCAGTGATAAGTGAATAAACAGCATGATTGAACTAAAAGAGCCGTTTGCATCGGAATGGAAAGATCGCGATCCCTTCGAAGAAGTTGAAAAATTGGATGGCGACGTTTTTCGTGCATTGGAAAGTCGCCGGACGCTGCGTTTTGTACTGAAAGAAAAATCCTACTTCATCAAAATACATCGTGGCACCGCGCTCAAAGAAGTGTTGAAGAATTTGCTATCACTCAGACTGCCCGTACTCGGTGCCGATCGTGAATGGCAAGCCATCCATCGTCTGGCAGATCTGGGCGTAGATACCATGAAGGGTATTGGATTCGGCCAACGTGGGTTAAACCCACTACGACGTCATTCCTTCATCATTACCGAAGATCTTAACCCTTCGATGAGCCTGGAAGACTATTGTGCAAACTGGCTGGCTAATCCGCCCTCTGTGAAAGAAAAACGTCGGCTTATCCGTCGCGTTGCAGAAATGGTACGCAACATGCACGCCGGCGGGATTAATCACCGTGACTGTTATATCTGCCATTTTTTACTGCATCTGCCTTATCAGCCCACAGACACGCAATTTAAAATTTCAGTTATTGATTTACATCGGGCACAACTTCGCCGCAGGGTTCCACTACGCTGGCGTAATAAAGATCTTATCGGCCTTTATTTTTCATCGACTGATATTGGGCTAACGAAAAATGATCTGCTGTGGTTTTTAAAGATCTACTTTGATCGACAAACATTGCGCAGCACATTGCAACACGAGCAGCCTCTATTTCAACATGCGCGCGTCAAAGCAGAAAAAATTCGCGTGCGAACGGAGCGCAAGGCATTGTAATGCCTTAGCCTGATAACACTTATGAACATACTCTTTGTTGGTGAAGCCACTTCTGGGTTCGGCGGTATAGAAACCGTGCTGAAAAAAGTAACTGGCTTTCTTGAAAATGACGTCGAGACAAAAAACGACTACACCCTATATTTTTTATGTCGCGACGACCGCATGGACAAAGCGTGGCTAGAAGGGAAAAAATTCGTTTGCCACCGTTCAAACATCAAGATTTCATTTCTACGTCGTCTGAGCCATTCCTGTGCGCTGGCACAGCATATTAAACAGAGCCAACCGGATGTCATTATTGCCTTTGATTCGCCTTCGTGCCGTATCGCTGCGCAAGCCATTCGTGCAAGCAAGCAAGCACTGCCGCTGATTTCCTGGATGCACTACTCGCTTGACCATAAAAAGCATTCCGAGCAGGTGCTAGCTGCCGATTACCACCTGGCAATCAGTTCCGGTATCAAACAACAGTTGGTCGAGCGGGGTGTTCCTGCCAATCGAGTGGCGGTCGTTTTCAATCCCGTGACACCACAAACGACAGTGATCCCCCGACCCGCAGAGACAGAAAAAGCGGTATTTATCTACGTCGGACGGCTTAAATTTGAAGGGCAAAAACGCCTCAAAGATATGCTGGATGCCTTTTCTGGGCTGAAAGGCGGTTGGGAATGCCATTTTGTTGGTGACGGCTCCGATGCTGAGATATGTCAGGAGTATGCCAAAAAATTGGGCATTGCCGCACACGTTCACTGGCATGGCTGGCAGGCAGCGCCGTGGGAATATGTACAAGAGAATATTAAAAATGTTTCCGCTTTCGTCATGAGTTCTGCCTTTGAAGGGCTACCCATGACGCTACTTGAAGCCATGTCTTACGGTATCTATTGTGTTAGCAGCGATTGCCCTTCAGGACCCAGCGACATCATCAAGAATGGCGTAAATGGGCAGCTTTATCCACCCGGTGAGACGACCGCACTGCGGAGCAGTTTGCAGGACGTGGTCGATCGGCAGCCTTTGCCGGATGCAGCGCAGATCGCAGCATCCATCTACCGTTTCTATGATGAAACCTATTACAAAGAAATGAAAGCAGTTATCAATGCCGCCATTCACCACCAAGTGATGGAATAATCACCTACTGGATTTCTTATGTATTTCAAAAAAGAAGATGTCATAACGGAAACACTCTGTTTCTCATATATTCCGGTGGACTCCGATAAAAATGCGTTGCATATTGCATTTGGCACCGATAAAAATTTTCTATTTGGCTGTGCGATTGCGATTACTTCAATACTGATTAAAAACCCAGAGCAGCAGCTAGCATTTCACATATTTACCGACACATTAAACGAAGATAGCAGAAAACGTTTTCAAGCACTCGCCGAGCAATACCACACCACCATTACCTTATATAACGTTAACTGTGAGTGGCTCAAACGTCTGCCTAGCACCAAGAACTGGTCATACGCTATTTATTTTCGCTTTCTCGTTACTGACTATTTTTATCAACAACTCGATAAGATTATCTACCTTGATTCAGACATTGTATGCAACGGTTCCCTGCAAGAACTCGCCACGCTTGATATCGGCGAAAATATTGTCGCTGCCGTCGCCGAAGGCGAAAGTCCGTGGTGGGGAAAATGTGCACAGCGTCTGGAAACACCAGGTATTAAAAATGGCTATTTTAACTCCGGTTTCCTACTCATTAATCTGGCTAACTGGCATAAACATGATGTTACAACCAAAACAATGACCATGTTATCAGATCCCCAAATCGCAAATAGGATCTCTTATCCGGATCAAGACATCCTGAATATGCTTTTACCGGGTTATATTCAGTTTCTGGATAAAAAATATAACACACAGTTTAGCCTTAATTATGAGTTGAAATGCAAAACGGGTGAAGCCTATCCACACCCCATAACGGACTCGACAGTTTTTATCCATTATATTGGGCCAACTAAACCTTGGCATGAGTGGGCCCAGTATCCTAGCTCACGTTATTTTTATAGTGCTAAGTCGTCTTCGCCATGGAAAGATGTCCCACTGGAAAAAGCCACGTCAGCTAATCAACTTCGTTACAGTGCAAAGCATGAAATGCATAAAATAAAGATACTAAAAAGCATAAAGCATTACATGCTATATTTTATAAAGAAAACAAACAGAGAATAACATGAAATTTGAAATCGAAAATATTATTTTAAAAAAAACATCCATTAACGAGAAAAATATTCACTCAGACTATTTTCTCGACGTTTCATATGGCGTAGATAGAAACTTTTTATTTGGCGCAGCCATTTCAATCACATCATTGATTATTAATAATAAAAAAATTAACTTCAGATTTCATATATTTACGGATTACATAAATGATGATTATATTGAAAGATCAAGGGAGTTAAGTAAAAAATTTAATACTATAATAGAAATCTACTTAATTGATTCGAGCTATCTTAAAGAGTTACCAAGTAAAAAATGGCCACTGGCAACATATTTTAGATTTATAATTTTCAAATTACTTAGCAGTACAATATCTAAACTTCTTTATCTCGATGCAGATATTATTTGCAAAGGTCCTATTAATGATCTTTTAAAAATAAACCTAGATAATAAATTTGCATGCGTCGTTCCAGACATTGAGCCAATGCAAGCTCTAGCGGCAGAGAGACTTGAAGTGGAGGAAATAAATGGATTATATTTCAATGCTGGATTTTTATATATAAATCTAGAAGAATGGGAAAAACATGGACTTACAGAAAAAGCGATATCGCTGTTATCTGACCCTATAAAAGGGAAAAATTTAAAATATCAAGATCAAGACGTATTGAATCTATTCTTCTTAAAAAGAACAATTATCTTACCACGTAAATTTAATTGTATTTACTCAATTAAAAGCGAACTAAAAGATAAAACACACCAGAAATATAAGGAAATAATCACAGAGGAAAGTATATTCATTCATTATGTAGGCGCCACTAAACCTTGGCATAGTTGGAGTACATATCCTTCAACATACTTTTTTCAAAAAGCACATATAGAGTCCACATGGGACAATGTGCCGTTACTTGAACCAATAACAGCATTACAATGGAAGAAAAAATCAAAACATGAATTTAAAAAATTCAAATTTTTAAAAGGGATATTGAGCAGAGCACATTATTATCTTTTTAGATAAAAGGAGAATATATGAAGGTATTTTTTATAGAATGGAATGCAAGCTATGAAAAGTTGATGATTACGAATTTAAAGAATGAATATGGTGTTATAGACATCAATAATGCTATGAAGCATTTCACAAAAAAAAACATAAAATTAAAAAAAATTGGCATTAACTCTTGGTTTGTTAATATTCATGTTTTTCTAAAGTTAAGAAAAATAAAAAAAGACGATCTTTTGATTTGCAATGGATACAGTATTTTAGGTTTTTTAGATTTAATAAAAAAAATAAAATGTAATAAAGCATTAGTTATTCGAGATACGATAATTCATCTTGAAAATGAAATGATATATAGAAAAAAATGGCTTATATCGGGAAATGGGTTCATAAATGAGGTCAAAGACCATTTTGATAAAATTTATAGTTTTGATCCAAGTGACTGTCAAAAATATAACTTAATATATTTGAATCAGTTTTTACCATTTACATACCCCAATGTAATAAATATGAAGCTCAACTCTTCATTATTGATTGAGAAAAAAGATAGAAACTGTTTCTTTGTCGGCGAGTACAGAAAAGATAGAGAAGAATATTTAAAATCCATAGATTCATTATTGAAAAAAAATGAATACATCTCAGATTTTTATCTTATTGATAGAAAAAATGAAGGGGGTAATTATTTCAATGGGAAACAGCTAAACTATGAAGAAAATATAGAAAAGGTTATTTCTTCAGAAATAGTAGTAGAGATCAATCACAAAGGGCAAGATGGATTGACATTAAGAACTATTGAAGCCCTTACATTTAATAAAAAAATAATAACAAACAATATTAAAGTAATGGACTATGATTTTTACACACCAAATAGATTTTTTATATTAGACTATGATACCGAAGATAATTTCCATACTTTTCTTTCTTGCAAAATAGAAGAGGAAAAAATTGAGATAATAAAAAAACACACAGCAGAACATATGCTTCAGCATATTAAAAAGGATTTCGATTTATTTTAACATCCTATTAATAACACTCAAATGCATTGAGATAAAAAAATGAGTTATCCATTTACATTTAGATGGACAAAAAAACACGAAAACTTTTGTATATCTAAAAATATATTCCTTGACTCTATATTTAGAATAAAAAACGTTTACAAGAAAAGAAATCTCCTATTGCTAAGACCTGGTAAAAAAATAACATTAACTTGTGATATCTTCGCTGAACCATACGCAACTATGCCACATAAAAGTTTTTGCTCAATAGGTGCTTATTCATATAGCAGCAGTGCTTTTCCGAATGAAATGTCGATTGGTAGATTTTGTAGCATTGCGTCAAAAGTGACTATCATGGGAACCATGCATCCAACCGACAGATTTACAACAAGCCCATTAACATACAATAAAGAGTTTTCAAAAATACTGAAATTAGAAAATGAAAATAATATACATGAATTTAATGAAAACCTACCACTTCCAACTATCGGACATGATGTTTGGATTGGAGAGAATGTCGTTCTAAAAGGAGGAATTATAATTGGACACGGAGCTATCGTCGGCGCGAATGCGGTTGTTACAAAAGATGTACCACCTTATGCTGTAGTTATCGGAGTACCCGCTAAAGTTATTAGGTTTAGATTTAACAATGACATAATAGAAAAATTATTATCTTTAGCATGGTGGGAATACCAGTATACCGACATTCCATTTAGGCATCTTCATAATATTAAAGATTTTATTTTTTCACTAGAAAATAAAATAGAAAACAAAGAAATACATAAAAAAACCCATACTAAAATAAACTTATCCGAAGAATTTATGAATTTATGAATTTATGAATTTATTTTCAAAAAAAATAAATTATTTTTTTGAAAAAATCGGCAACAAATTGGTTCCTCTATCGTCGGCACCTGCAGACTACAGGCTTTCCTAATATTCCCCTAACACTTATCATAAGAAATTTAATAAGGATATAATGTGGAAATTGAAATAAGAAATTTATTAGATGAATGTGCCTATATCGTAAAAAATAACTTATCTGAAATTAAAAAATTACGTTATAAAATAAAATATAAAGAAGATAATAGTCCGGTAACAGAAGCAGATCGATTTATTGAAAATTACATTTCTGAATGGCTGAAAAATAAGTTACCAAACCTCACATTTGTAGGTGAAGAAAGTTTTGATTTCAGGACTCAAAAATATGATGGCTACGTTGCACTACTCGATCCTATTGATGGTACAGAGAATTTTTGTTCCGGCCTAAAAGAATGGGGAACATCGCTAGGAATATGGAGGGATGGCCAACACCTTGGTAGTATGCTGATGATGCCAGAATTAAACGAAAGACTTGTTACAGGGGATAAAATCCCTTATTTAAATTCACGAATTACTGGGTTTTCTTCATCATTTCATGAAGACATACCAAAAGGTATGTGCCTAGCAGAAGAATACAGAGTGACAGGCTGCGCGGTTTATAATTTATACAACGTAGCAAGGGGCGCATTTAAGCGCTTTATTAATCCTAAAGGTGCTTACGCTTGGGATTTATTACCTGGATTAATGATTGCACTTGAACATAACTGTGAGATTAAAGTAAACGATGAGCCATTCCATGGACAATTTCTTGAGCCAACTAAAAAATATCGCGTCGACATACAGCACCAATAATATTTTCATTTTGGGTAAAGGCCCTTCTGCAGATCTCGTCCGCCCAGAAATTTATGCAGGATCATTAGTTATTGGCATAAATGATTCTGAACGTATTGCGCCAACTGATATTACTATTTTCCATGAGAACTGGGTGGCTGCAGGACTACAAGAAGGTGAATTCCGTTCCCAACTGTACATCACCTCGATGAGTGATTTCTCCCCGAAAAACCGGACGATTGTACACGCACCATATATTCCATTGACGCAGGAGTCCTCAGAGTTAATTATGCAGCGTCTAATGAGCCATGAACTGTATATCGAAGATATGCTGTTTATGACCGCGCTAAAAGTAGCTCGTAATGTAGCAGATATTCGAGGAAAACCTCAAAATGTTTACATGATCGGATTTGATTTTGACCCTAATGCTGGATACAGTAAACAACTTGGCCATGATTATTCGCCATATCGCGAAGAAGAAAAAACCATTAAAATATCATTACAAGAATTTTATTTTATTAATGCATTATATTTTCTACGCGACACCAATATTTCCGTCAACCATGTTGGAAAACGCGGATTTAGCTCACTGACACCAGATGAAATGAACCAAACGGTAGAACGCAAGGTTCAAGGAAAAAATAAGTATGATGTATCTATTGTTGCTGAACTAACAACTAATCATTTCGGTGATCGCCTTCGCTTGGAGAGAATGATAAGAGCGAGCAAAGCGGCCGGAGCTGACTTTATTAAATTACAAAAAAGGGATGTTAATAGTTTTTATACTAAAGAGCAGTTGAAATCGCAGTACATTTCACCATTTGGTAAAACATTCTCTGATTATCGACACCACTTAGAACTGAGTAAAGATGATTTTGAATTCGTTAATAATTTGTGTAAAGATCTCAATATAAACTGGTTTGCTTCTGTTTTAGATAAAGCATCGTTTCAGTTCATGATGGATATTGGCTTATCAATGGTAAAATTACCATCGACAATTTCAGAGCATACTGATTACCTCACTTATGTTGCCAATAATTATAGAGGTTCGGTCGTTTTATCAACGGGAATGACTGACAGTAAATATGAGAAATTTATAACAGAAAAATTTATTCATTGCGAAAATTTATATCTATTGCAATGTAACTCTGCTTATCCAACCCCACTTGAAGATTGTAATATCGCAGTTGTGAGACATTATCATGAACTTTCCAAAGCAGATCCTCGCATCATTCCAGGTTACTCAAGCCATGACTTCGGATGGAAAGCGTCTGCTTTAGCGGTTGCAGCTGGGGCAAAGATGGTAGAAAAACATGTTAAGCTCGGGAATACGGAATGGGCGCACTTTGATGCAGTAGCTATTGATTTAACCACTTCAGCATTCAAAGAATATGTTGATCAAATTCGGGATGCAGAAACAATATTAGGTTCTAGTGAGAAAAAGGTGAATGAAAGTGAACATCATAAATATAGAAAATAATAATTTATGGGCCGTAGTACCTGCCAGATGTGGCTCTAAAGGATTTCCTGGGAAGAATATATATCCATTAGATAACACTCCCCTTCTTGCACATTCAATTATGTTTGCGAAGTCATTACCATTTGTAAATAAAGTCATTCTTTCTACTGACAGTAATGAATACTCTGTTATAGGAAAACGATATGGCGCTGAGATTCCTTTTCTTAGGAGCTCTAATGCAGCAAAAGATGACTCAATGGAGGAGGATGTTCTTTTAGATATTTTAAACCAATGTATCGTAAATGGAATTACGCCTCCCGACCATATTCTTTGGCTACGCCCAACACATCCTTTTAGAGATAAAAAAACATTCTTAGACGCATATAAAAAATATCGCACTGAAGAATTTAGCTCTATTTGCATTGTTACAAGAGAAGACCCTAGAATATTTAAAGAAAACAATCATATATTGACACCATTAATAAAAGAGTTTGAAGACCGTTCTATGGTTAGACGACAGGATTGTGAACCGTCATTTAGGATATTCTCAGGTGAATTATTTAAGTTCCCAGGACAATATGAAAAGAAATTTTTAGGGGAAAAAATTGGTTATGTTGTTTCCCCAGACGTTTGCAAATTTGATATAGATTATAAAGAAGATATAGATTATATAAATTATTTGCTGTCTACAGAACATGGAAGAAAAATATATGGCCCATACCTTAACAAGTATTAACACAGCGCCCTTGTTATCCCTCCTAAAAATGAACCCAGAGGGCGACAAAATGACAAATGAAACGTATTTCCTCAGAACGTAAGTTTCGCGCGTGGATAAACTGCCCGTGCCAGTTGGGCTGGTGGTCTACTGCGATATTGAGCACCTAGCAAAATACTGGCAAATAAAGGGATTTATCTGGCGAGTGAATCGACCTTTTATCAAGTGCTGTGTCGCCATGGATAGTTCACCACAGCAGCCATCACATCAAGCAGAGTCGGGTAAAACCATTAACCACGCTCAGGGCATCCGACTCCTGTCAGGTATGGGCGTGAGACATCACCTTGGTGCGAGGCAGTTGCAGCGGCATACAAGCGTTGTTAGTGCACCGAGGTTTATCAAGTAGCGGGAGCAGCCAACCCAAATATTGTTCACAGCAGGCGCAAAACTGGCAATGGCAGAAAAGCGTGACGTTAAATCCAAAGCGGGAAAAACAAGCAGCGCAAATTAACTTAAGGCAACAACTGCATTGACACTTACCGACATAATCTTCTTGCCATGTAAAATATAACTAAAAAAGTGATAATGGAATAATGTATAAAAAATACCTAAAAAATAGAAAGGAAATGTCTCTTATTTATAATGGATATGATTTGTCCAACATAATGTCTTTTGATATAGCATGCCTATCTTATGGACAGAAGAAATCATTCCGCAAACATTTAACCAACATCTTTTTTGCGCAAAAAATATCCATCCCATTATTTAATGATGATATTTTATTTAGCATGGGACCATATGGAAAAAGAGTGGACTATAATGAAATAATACATCACGCAATGTCTGAAGTTGATATTAAAAACATATTCAAGGTGGAGGAGAAACCAAAACTTGAATTTTTATTTTCTCTTAAAGGATTTAAATTTACGATATTGGAATTTTTTAAAAGAAAGATAGACCTACCAATTAAAAGCAAATTGATATTATTCCTAACCATGTTGCACTATATAAACACTATAGAATTATTACAAAAGGAATCAATATCATGGAAATACAAAAAATATTGTAGCTTTTGTAGCTCATTGCCTTTAGAAGCTATTATTGATAATTATTTCAGATTACATAATGTCACAACATACACCCTGCAACATGCTATTTACTCATTTCCTAACACACCTCAAATAGACATTGTCACTCTCGACAACATGCCTTCTGATTATATATTATGTTGGGGGGAATACACAAAGGATGAGTTTTTAAGGTACGGTAACATCCCCCCAGCGAAGATAAAAATTAGTGGGTATCCACACCCAATAAAAAATCTCTCCCCATACGAAATAAAAGGTAGATGTAGAATTTTATTCTTATGTTCTAGAAAAATTTATAGCGATGAAAACATTAAAATAATTAGAATTATATCTTCTTGCCTTAACGAAATAGATATTGACGTCACAATAAAACCACACCCTGGGTTAGATATAGAAGAATATAGAAAAATATCAGATTCATTCGGGTTAAAATTTTATGAGTCTAGTTCTGTGAGTGATGCTCTAAATTCAAAAAAATTTGATATTGTCATTACTTATAATTCGACTGCATATTATGATGCTTACATGAATAATATAATTGCATTAAAATACAAAAATGATAGAAATGAAATGAATTTCAACATTATGGAAAATGACAGTTTCTCCTCCAAAGCTGAGTTATTAGCTCAATTAAAAATAATAATAGAAGAATCTAACAATGAAAACACGTGGATTAATATAAAAAATAAATTACATTATGCCACTGGGTATGGAATAAATAATTATTCTGATTCCCTTGCGTCTTCAGCACCCTCATAAAAATCACATAGAAATATATTAAATCTTTGAGTATATGAAGAGATATCACTCTGATAACTCATAGCAATCGCATCACGAACCCTATAAAATCACTCCAGCGATAACTGATAACAGTAAACCTTATGCTACAAACTCTCTACACCATCATCCTGTACCTCATCCAACCGTTGATTTGGCTTCGCCTGTGGCTTCGTGGCCGTAAGGCTCCAGCCTATCGTCGACGCTGGGGTGAACGCTACGGTTTTTGTGCAGAGAAGGTCAAGCCAGACGGCATCATGCTGCATTCGGTGTCGGTGGGTGAAACACTGGCCGCTATTCCCTTAGTGAGAGCACTACGCCATCGTTACCCCAATCTGCCGATCACGGTAACAACCATGACGCCAACCGGCTCCGAGCGCGTGCGTTCAGCATTTGGCGACACGGTCTATCACGTTTACCTGCCTTATGATTTGCCCTGTGCTCTGAAGCGCTTTTTTGACCAAGTTCGTCCAAAAATCGTCATCATTATGGAAACCGAGCTGTGGCCAAATCTAATCGCGGAACTGCATAAACGCGAAATTCCGCTGGTCATTGCGAATGCCCGGCTGTCAGAACGCTCCGCAGCGGGTTACAAAAAGATCGGGAAGCTAATGCGCCATATCTTGCGGCGAATTACCCTCGTTGCCGCACAGAATCAGGAAGACGGAGACAGATTTATCGATCTTGGCCTGAAGCGCTCAAACCTGAAAGTAACCGGCAGCCTCAAATTTGATATCTCCGTGACGCCGGAACTGGCGGCTAGAGCCATTACATTACGTCGACAATGGGCACCACGTCGCCCAGTATGGATCGCCACCAGTACGCACGAGGGCGAAGAAGCGGTCGTTCTGGCCGCTCATCGACAGCTGCTCGACACCTACCCTGACTTATTACTGATTCTGGTGCCTCGCCACCCAGAACGTTTCTCCACCACGCAAATGCTGGCAGAAAATCTGGGGTTCACCTACACGCTACGCAGCAGCGGTGAACAGCCTCCTGCAAACACGCAGGTCGTCATTGGGGACACTATGGGCGAACTGATGCTGCTGTACGGCATCGCCGATCTGGCTTTTGTTGGTGGAAGCTTGGTTGAACGAGGCGGACATAATCCGCTAGAAGCGGCAGCGCATGCTATTCCGGTATTGATGGGGCCACACACGTTCAATTTCAAAGACATCTGCAACAAACTCGATCAGGCAGACGGGCTGATTACTGTGACCGATGCAGACTCACTTGGAAAAGAAGTCGGGAAACTGCTCGCTGACGAAGATTATCGTCTTTACTATGGTCGACACGCCGTGGAAGTATTACACCAAAATCAGGGCGCACTACAGATGCTGCTAACGCTACTGGAACCTTATTTGCCCCAGCGGACACAGTAAAGCAGTGGCTACCTATACAGTGAATGAAGGGCTGACGTGATGACAACCAAAGCAATTTATCCTGGAACGTTCGACCCATTAACCAACGGTCATTTGGATCTGCTGACGCGCGCATCACGCATGTTCGACCAGGTGGTGCTGGCCATCGCTGCCAGCCCGAGCAAGCATACGCTTTTCACTCTGGATGAGCGCGTGGCGCTGGCAAAAGGTGCAACACAGCATTTACCGAACGTTGAAGTGGTTGGTTTTAGCGATCTCATGGTGCACTTCGCACAGCAGCAAAACGCCAATATTCTTGTGCGGGGTTTGCGAGCCGTTGCCGATTTCGAATATGAACTCCAGCTCGCAAAAATGAATCACCACCTGATGCCGACACTCGAAAGCGTGTTCCTGATGCCGTCGGAAGAATGGTCGTTTATTTCATCTTCTTTGGTTAAGGAAGTGGCCCGTCACGGCGGTGACGTATCGCATTTCTTACCCGATGCTATCGTTAGTGCCTTAATGGAAAAGCTTCACTAATCATACGTTTGCGGAATAAGAGAAATAACCGCGTCTTTAACATCCACCACGCTGATGCTGTCGATGCATTTACCTGAATGCAACAGAACATGGTTTACGCCAATCGGATACCAACGCAAGTATTTCTCTGGTCTTGCTTCGAATAGACCGACAACCGGTATCTGCAACGCCGCACCAAGGTGAACAGGTGCACTATCAGCCGAAACAACCAGATCTAATCGGCTCATCGCTGCGATAAGATCAGGCACTGTTTCAGTATCGATACACTGAACCGTAATGCCATTAAGCGCATCTTGTTCCGGCTTCTCGCCAGGATTAGAGAAAATAATAATATTGAAATCATCGCCAAGTAACTTAGCGAGCGAATACCAATTTCCCCACGGCCAACGGCGCTCATGTGCTTTATTTGATATAAAAAATCCGATATTCGCTTTACCGTTATTTTCTAACGTTTCTGACCATTTATTTTTTAATCCCAGAGAAGGATAAACATAAAGACGTAAATCATCTGTGCTCGTCACACCAAGCTCTGGCACTAAGTCATACCCAGCTAATACTTCATGTTTTATTGGCCGATTAGCAACATGTTCGATCTTGCGATCGTCAAACTCTGTCTCAGCCGTGTGCCAACGTTTATCAGGAATATCCATCCATCTGGCGAACTGAATTGCATTCTTATTCATCCCACCATTAGGAATAATCAGCAAATCAAAATTCAAACGTTTTAAATGCATAATCAAAAGAAACTTATCGATTAATGAGCTGATTAAACCACTACGATTATTTCTCTCTCGGCTTTTGCTGTAAACGTAACGATGCACTTCTTTTACGTCTGGGTTATCTTCAAGCGCGTATGAATTATACTTATTCGCCAATACATGAATGTCGGCAGTTGGCCATTTTCTTTTCAAAGAATGAATCAACGCTGTGGTACATACCATATCCCCCAGAAAATCGATTCTTATCAACAAAATGCGCCGCATGCTTTTTTCCCTTAAAAAGAATTTTCGTCATTGTTATTTGTCTGAGATTTTATCTGTAACGCCGATTACTTCTGACAGCGGCGACAGAAAAACGTGCTGCGCTGCCCGTGTTTTGCGGTTTCTATCAGCGTTCCGCATGTCCGACAAGGTTCACCGTTGCGGCCATAGACTCGCAGCTCCTGCGCGAAATAACCGGGTTTGCCATCTGATTGCAAAAAGTCACGCAGCGTCGTGCCCCCCTGCTCAATCGAAAGCTGTAGCACCTGTTTAATCACGCTCACCAATATGGCTGCCTCGTTTTCATTTAACGATCCAGCCGTTCTGTCAGGATGGATACCCGCAGCAAACAGCGATTCGCTCGCGTAAATATTACCTACGCCGACGACGACTTTGTTATCCATAATCCACTGTTTGATTGCTGTCTTTTTACCGCGTGAAGCATGATAAAGATAATCTGCTGAGAATTCCGCCTCTAACGGTTCTGGCCCGAGATGCGCCAATACCGAGCAGGTTTCAGGGTTATCCGTCCACAGCCAGGCACCAAAACGCCGAGGATCGGTATAACGCAGCACCTTACCGCTATCCATCACCAAATCAACATGATCGTGTTTCTCCGGTTCGCTATATTCCGGCAACACCCGCAGGCTGCCAGACATGCCGAGATGCACAATAATCCAGCCGCGAGTCAACTCAATCAGCAGATATTTTGCCCGCCGACGCACGCTGAGAACGGGTTCATCGCTCAGCGAGAGAACCTCAGCGGATACCGGCCAGCGCAGGCGCGTGTTCCTCACTTCCGCATAAAGGATGGTGTGACCAACGAGATAAGGGGAAATACCCCGACGACTGGTTTCAACCTCAGGTAATTCAGGCATATTCTCTCTCTGGGGAGTATCTCAATTATTGCAAACGCTGCCAAAATGAATATTTTCGGCCATGCTGCTGTTTTAGCTGTTCCTGATAATCCGCCCATTCCAATAGTGGCGCATAGCTTGTTATCCGAGAAGCCAATTTCTCCAACTGACGATAATAATTTGCTGCGTGATCGTATGCCTTACTCCGGCCAGCAGATAAAATATCGTCGAGTAGCAGACGATAGCAAATTACTTCAGCTAAAGGGCATTCCGCATCATGAAATTGCTCTGCCCAACCCAACAATACGCCGAAGAAGACATTGAGTGATTCCCAATGGGCAAGCAGTTGTGCTGATGCTTGCCCATAATCATTCAGTGCCAATAACGTATCAATTCTGGATTCAATATCTTCCATCGCCAACGCATGGGTAGCCGCCTGATTCTGTAACGTTTCTCGTTCCGTCTCATCTTGCAAGACGGCAAGCAGTGCTTGTAGCCGAGTATAATCGGGACGTTGCCGATAGGCCTCGCGCCGTAACGCAAGGAGTGCGTCTTGATCGCCAAGCTGGACGTAGGCTTTATCCAGCAGTGCCTGCCGTTTGTCCTCGGCGTAATGCTGGAAAGGTTCCGATATCCACTTCAGCGCCGACTGCGCTTCATTGATCGACAGGCAGAATTCCACAATGTGGAGCTTTTGCAATTCATTAGGCTTTGGAGAGCCTAAAAGTGTAGCGCGCTCAAAGAGCGTGACATCTTTCAGAGCTTGTGCCACCCCAGAAATACCGAGAGTGGCATGCGCAGCACGAAAGTTATATTCCTTGTGCGGTGCAGAGGCCAAGGCGGCAGCATATTCACGTTCAAAGTCCTGCGCCAGTTGCCGCAACTCTGGCTCGGTAAGTAACGTGCCACTTTGTGCAATCAAATCATCCCACACGGCATAATCGTTCTCATCATGCCGTTTTCTTACCTCATCAGGCCAATTCCACGTCTTTCCACCTTGTGCTCGCCACTGGCTGGCTGCCTTAACCCAAACCGAAAGCGCCGCCGCATATGCCTCACCAATAGCTCCATCGGAATCATCCACTCGCTCATAAACACGAGCATGCGTGGACATCAGTGCATCAATCAGTGCAAATGCTTTTTTCGGTGCGTCGTCGATCAGATAGCCGATATCACCAACCAGCGCCTCAAGCTCCATAGCAAAGCCATGGCTCTGATAATAATCAATAAATCGTTTACCACGAGCAATAGATGCAATACGTTCTTTCAGCAATTTTTCCTGCTTCACCGTATCCTGCCGATACAACAGCGCTTCAATACGCTGGTCTACCTTTGGATCTAAACCATAAATCGCTTCGATCAAAAGTGAGAGCTGCGTCTGTGGTGTCGCTAACAAAAGCTGGTGCAATATCGAGTCCATATTTTCATTATCGGATGGTTGTAGAAGCCAGAGCCCAGAAAATTGGCATAATGCAAAAAGGGATACAAGAGGAAGAATGAGAAAATAAGTTCAAAAAAAAACCCAGCCAAGGCTGGGTTTTCATCAAGAAGCAGAAATTACTTAATTTTAGCTTCTTTGTAGAGTACGTGCTGACGGACAACTGGATCGAATTTCTTCAGTTCCAATTTTTCCGGCTTAGTACGCTTGTTCTTCGTAGTGGTATAGAAGTGACCAGTACCAGCAGAAGAAACTAGCTTGATCTTCTCGCGAACACCTTTAGCCATGATTCAGTTCCTTAATACTTTTCACCACGGGCACGTAGATCGGCCAAAACCGTCTCAATACCCTTCTTGTCGATAACACGCATACCTTTTGCAGATACGCGCAGCGTTACAAAGCGTTTTTCACCTTCAACCCAAAAACGATGTGAGTGCAGGTTTGGCAGAAAACGGCGTTTGGTCGCATTCATTGCGTGGGAACGGTTATTACCGGCCACCGGACGCTTGCCAGTAACTTGGCAGACTCGGGACATGTCTATTCTCCAAAAATCAAAATCAGCTCGAGCTTCGTATAGGGTTTGGCCGCCTCGTCAGGCTTTAGAGCCCATCTCAGCAACTTCACTGAAAAGACTCTGTCATCAGGATAAACCTGCTGAGATAGGCTCTTAACGCCACACCCAAGATTCTCAAAGGTGGCGTAGTATACGCTCTGAAGCGTAAGTGCTCAAGTCCCGAACAGCTAAAGATCCCACTGGATCGCGGAAATATCGGTCAAATCCAGCCGCGCTCGGCAAAAGAAACGTATTCGCCATGCCCAATGACCAAATGATCGAGTACGCGGATCTCCATTAACAGACACGCTTTGATAATCTGTTCGGTTATCGCACGGTCAGCCTGACTCGGCTCTGCTTTGCCCGACGGGTGATTATGCGCCAATATCAGCGCAGCGGCATTGGCCTTTAGCGCTTCACGCACAATTTCACGTGGGTGGACTTCCACGCTGCTAATCGTACCAACAAACATCTCCTGATGGCGAATAACATGGTGCTGATTGTCCAAAAATAGAACTAAAAAAACTTCACGCTCACGCCGGGACAACAACAACTGCAAATATTGACCGGTCGCTTCCGGATTCAGCATGGCGTCCTCTTTCGCCAGACGAGAGAAAAACAGCCGCCGCGACAGCTCTGCGATCGCCTTGAGCTGCGTATATTTTGATATTCCCACTCCTTTGACGGTACGAAATGCGGACTGATCGGCCGTCATCAGTTGATATAACGATCCGAACTGCACCAGCAAATCCTCTGCCAGTTGCATCACATGTACGCCTGGTAATCCCGTACGCAAAAAAATCGCCAGCAATTCGACATCCGTCAACGATTCAGCCCCTAAACGCACCAATTTTTCACGCGGTGCCAATCCCTTTTCCCAGCCCATCACCTTCTCCCTATACCGCTCGACGGCATCATGTCACGCCCGTAAAAACCGGACGACACCGGTGATAAAAGGCTGCGAAGCGCTTCGCAATCTTCTTAGGGAAATCACGGCAACAACCTTAAGATTCCTATCTGGCCGCAAGGTTATGGTAAAATAGCGCATCTTCTGACTTTCAATCGGACCATGATGATGACGGAATTTTCCAGCCTGAACGCACTCTCCGGCAAACGAATCGTGCTGGGTATCAGCGGCGGCATCGCCGCGTATAAGTGCCCGGAACTGGTGCGACGTCTGCGCGATGGCGGAGCCGACGTACGTGTTGTCATGACCTCTGCCGCTAAAGTTTTCATCACGCCACTAACGCTGCAAGCTGTCTCCGGCTACCCAGTATCAGACGACCTGCTCGACCCCGCGGCAGAAGCCTCAATGGGCCACATCGAGTTAGGAAAATGGGCTGATTTAGTCATTCTCGCCCCAGCGACTGCCGATCTGATCGCACGAATCGCCGCCGGCATGGCGAATGACCTGCTAACCACGATCTGTCTGGCAACATCCGCCCCTATCGCCGTTGTCCCTGCGATGAATCAGCAGATGTATCGCGCAGAGCCCACGCAGGACAACCTGCGCACGCTGGCCGCGCGCGGTTTACCGATCTGGGGGCCGGATAGCGGCAGCCAGGCATGTGGCGACGTTGGGCCGGGTCGCATGATCGACCCAATGGATATTGTCGGGCTGGCGCAGCGTCATTTTTCTGCCATCAACGATCTGCAACATCTGAACATTCTGGTCACCGCCGGGCCGACGAGGGAAGCGCTGGATCCCGTTCGCTTTGTCACCAACCACAGCTCAGGGAAAATGGGCTTTGCTATCGCACAGGCCGCTGCCGCCCGTGGTGCGAATGTCACACTGGTAAGCGGCCCCGTTTCGCTCGCTACACCGCAGGGCGTCACACGCATTGACGTCGGCAGCGCGTTGGAGATGGAGCATGCGGTGATGAAACACGCGGCCCAGCAGCACATTGTTATTGGCTGCGCGGCGGTTGCCGACTACCGCGCCAAACACATCGCCGATGAGAAGATTAAAAAACAGAACCAGCAGGGCGATGAAATGACTCTCACTCTGGTCAAAAATCCAGATATTATCGCCGGTGTCGCAGCCATGACGAAAAATCGTCCTTATGTTGTCGGGTTTGCTGCCGAAACCCAGAATGTGGAAGAATACGCCCGACAAAAACTGGCGCGTAAAAAGCTGGATCTGATTTGTGCGAACAACGTCTCTCTTTCCGGGCATGGTTTTAATAGTGAAACCAATGCGTTACACCTTTTCTGGCAAGGTGGTGACACGCCGTTGCCGCAGTGCGACAAGCGTCTGCTTGGCCAAAAATTAATCGACGAGATTATCAGCCGTTATGATGAAAAAAATCGACGTTAAGATTGTTGACCCACGCGTTGGGCAGCAATTTCCGTTACCAACCTATGCCACACCGGGTTCTGCCGGGCTCGATCTACGTGCCTGTCTGGATCAGGCGATTGAACTTAAAGCAGGGGAAACCACGTTGATCCCAACCGGGCTGGCGATTCACATTGCCGATACTGGGCTGGCGGCGGTTATCCTGCCTCGCTCCGGGCTGGGCCATAAGCACGGCGTAGTGCTGGGGAATCTGGTGGGGCTGATTGATTCGGACTACCAGGGACAGCTGATGGTTTCCGTCTGGAACCGTGGTCAACAAACGTTTACGGTTGAGCCGGGCGAGCGCATCGCACAGATGGTTTTTGTGCCCGTCGTTCAGGCCGAATTCAATCTGGTCGAAGATTTTGTCGGCAGCGAACGTGGAGAAGGCGGCTTCGGCCACTCCGGCCGTAGCTAACGCGATCCAGCCACCCATAGTGTAAAAAATTCCTATAAGCCACAGCGCCTATCTATCCAAAAAGAAATGGCTACTGTGGCACTAACGGGTGCTTGTCAGTCAAATATTTAGCAAGGGTCTTTTCAGACATGGCAGAAAAAGAAAATACGAAAAGGAACCGCCGCGAGGAAATTTTGCAGGCGCTGGCACAGATGCTGGAATCCAGCGACGGCAGCCAACGCATCACCACAGCAAAACTGGCGGCGAACGTCGGCGTGTCCGAAGCAGCGCTCTACCGGCATTTCCCCAGTAAAACGCGGATGTTTGATAGCCTGATTGAATTTATTGAGGATAGCCTGACCACCCGCATTAACCTGATTCTGCAAGATGAAAAAGAAACGTTTAATCGTCTTCGTCTGATTTTGCTGCTTATTTTAGGGTTTGCGGAACGGAACCCGGGTCTGACTCGCATCATGACCGGTCACGCACTGATGTTTGAACAGGATCGCTTGCAAGGGCGTATTAACCAGCTGTTTGAGCGTATTGAATCGCAGCTGCGGCAGGTATTGCGCGAGCATAAGCTACGCGATGGCAAAGGCTTTCAGCATGATGAAACGCTGCTGGCTAGCCAGCTGTTAGCGTTTTGCGAAGGGATGCTGTCGCGCTTCATTCGCTCTGAATTCCGCTATCGTCCAACGCAGGAATTCAACACCCGTTGGCCACTGTTGGCGGCACAGCTGAACTAAACGCCGCTCTTAGATATTAAAACCCGCCAGATATTTCTGGCGGGTTCGACCGTTGACAAACCTATTTGCCAAACGGAAACGGGGTAACGGAATAGAAGAGTAAAGCGTTTGCGCCAGGGATGGCGCAATCCGAGCTTACAGGGACGTACTTGTAGCGTCTTTACGATCTATCCGTTACTCCCGCTCTACAGGCTTGGTCAGCAACCTCGGGCTCCTGACTCACAACGTTAAATCCCGTACTGCTCACGATAGGCTTTTACTGCATCCAGATGCGCTGCCATCTCTGGTTTTTCTGCCAGATAGGCGATCAAATCCGTCAGCGTAATAATCGAAATCACCTTGCACTGATAGTCGCGTTCAACTTCCTGAATCGCGGATAAATCAACACGACCGCGTTCCTGACGATCCAGTGCAATCATCACACCCGCCAGCGTCGCCCCGTGCGCACCGATGATTTCCATCGATTCGCGAATCGCCGTACCGGCCGTAATCACGTCATCCACCAGCATCACACGGCCCTGTAACGGACTACCAACCAGACTGCCGCCCTCACCGTGGTCTTTAGCTTCTTTGCGGTTGAAGCAGTACGGCAGGTCGCGATCGTGGTGTTCTGCCAGCGCGACAGCAGCGGTAGTCGCAATCGGAATACCTTTGTAAGCCGGTCCGAACAGCAAATCGAACTCCACGCCAGAATCCACCAGCGCTGCCGCATAAAAACGACCCAGTAAGGCCAGGTCACGCCCGGTATTAAACAGCCCGGCGTTGAAGAAATAGGGGCTAATGCGCCCGGATTTCAGGGTGAACTCGCCGAACTTCAATACCTGTTTGCTGAGTGCAAACTCAATAAACTGGCGCTGGTAGGCTTTCATTACTGCATCTCCTCGTCTTCAGATATAAAAAAAGCGACCAATTGGTCGCTTATAAAATCAATCGATTAAGGCGGCTTTCTGCGCCTGAACGATGGTATCAATTCCCCCTCGGGCTAGCGCCAGCAGGGTGAGCAATTCTTCGTGGCTGAACGGCTCACCTTCAGCCGTCCCTTGCACTTCAATCATGCGGCCGTCTTCGGTCATGACCACATTCATGTCGGTTTCCGCAGCGGAATCTTCCACGTATTCCAGATCGCACAGCGCTTCGCCGTTCACTATGCCGACGGACACGGCGGCGATCATGCCTTTCATCGGGTTCTTTTTCAGCTTACCCTTGGCAACCATCTGGTTCAGCGCATCGGCCAGCGCCACGCAGGCACCGGTGATAGACGCCGTACGCGTGCCGCCATCCGCCTGTAAGACATCGCAGTCGAGCGTAATGGTGTATTCGCCGAGTACTTTCAGGTCGATTGCCGCACGTAAAGAACGTGCAATCAGGCGCTGAATCTCCAGCGTCCGACCGCCCTGCTTACCTTTGGCGGCTTCACGCGCGTTACGGCTGTGCGTCGCACGCGGCAGCATGCCGTATTCGGCGGTGACCCATCCTTGTCCCTGGCCTTTCAGAAAGCGCGGAACACCCTCTTCTACCGTGGCATTGCATAACACTTTGGTATCGCCAAATTCGACTAAAACGGAACCTTCAGCGTGTTTCGTGTAATGACGGGTGAATGTAAGGGGGCGTACTTGCTGTGCACTTCGGCCTGTTGGGCGCATGGCTCATCTCCGGTGGGTCAATGAAAACTGGCGCGTATTATACACGAAATCCTTCGCGTTGCGGGAAAGCGGTATCAGAAAGCCATACCTTGAACTTAGGGTATAACCTGAGGTTATACCCTACTGATGAACAAGTATTCGTCAATGATGATGCATCATGAAATAGTCCGTTCATCCCCTGAACGTTGATGAGAAAAAACATGATGCGGCATATGCAAATTGAAACGGTCAATCTGCCCCTAGCCCGTCCTATGGCGGTTGATAACGGGACGCGTCGCGCGGTTACCGTTATCCGCGTCGCGTTGGAAGAAAAAGGATTTATTGGACAAGGCGAATGTACGCCAGTCGCCCATTATGGCGAGTCCGCCGACAGCGTATGTCGCCAGCTCTCTGCGGTCCGTGAGGCAATAGAACACGGCCTGACCATCGAACAGCTCCAGAAAGATTTATCACCGGGTGCGGCCAGAAATGCGCTGGACTGCGCCCTGTGGCGGCTCAACACCGCATTGGAAAAACAGACGCTGTGGCAGCGCATCGGCATTCATCCCCCCACGTCCGTGATCTGTGCGCAAACGTTGGCGCTCGACAGCGTGGAGAGAATGGCCGCCGCCGCATCCAATGCCGTTTCCCACGGCGCCCTGTTGCTGAAAATCAAACTGGATCGCGAGCTGATTCTGGAGAAGGTCGCCGCCATTCGTGCCGCCGCGCCTAACGCCAGATTGATTATCGACGCGAGAGCAAGCTGGAGTGGACTCGATTTACATAGCCTGTCCACGGCCCTGCTGCCTTATCAGGTCGCCATGATTGAGCAACCGCTTCCTGTCGGTAAAGACGAGGATTTACAGCGGTTTTCTCACCCGATTCCGATCTGCGCGGACGAAAGCTGCCGCCACAGCGGAGACATCGTCGGGCTGCGCCGTCGTTACGACATGATCAACATCAAGCTGGACAAGTGTGGCGGGCTGACCGAAGCGCTGGCGATGGTGCGCGAAGCCCACTTTCACGGCCTGCGCATTATGGTCGGCTGCACACTGGGCTCATCAATGGCGATGGAAGCCGCCCTGCCCGTCGCCGCAGATGCCGAGCACGTCGATCTCGATGGCCCTATTTGGCTAGCCGCCGACAGTTCGCCTTATCTGACCTATAACCTCGGCCGAATTTGGCTATGACGCAATCAACCGAAGCAACCATGAAACCATCAACCGGAGTGACCATGACGGATATCATGCACGCGGGTGCCGCCACAGCACCTGGTAACGCCCCCAGACCTGTACTGGAAATCGATGACCTGAGCGTCAGCTTTAGCGGCCGTTCCGGCACGCATCAGGCGCTAAAAGGCATTTCCTTTACCGTAAATAAAGGGGAAGTGGTCGCCGTGGTCGGCGAAAGTGGTTCAGGCAAGTCCGTGACGTCACTCGCCGTCATGGGGCTGCTGGCGGACTCTGCCAACATCGAACGCGGTGCGCTCCGTTTCACCGCACGCGACGGCAAGCAGCATGACCTGCTGAGCATGAAAGCGGAAGCGCGTCGTAAGCTGCGCGGTCGCGATCTCGCCATGATTTTTCAGGAACCGATGACGTCGCTTAATCCGGTGCTGAAAGTTGGCGATCAGCTCACTGAAGCGCTGCTTGACCACAAAATCTGCGATGCCGCCAGCGCGGACAAAAAAGCCCGTGAGCTGCTGCACAAGGTGCGCATCGCAGACGTCGATCGCGTGATGAAAAGCTACCCGCACTCGCTGTCCGGCGGGATGCGCCAGCGTGTGATGATTGCACAGGCGCTGGCCTGCGATCCACAGCTGTTGATTGCCGATGAACCAACTACCGCGCTGGACGTCACCGTGCAGGCACGCATTCTGCAAATCCTGCGCGACCTGCAACAGCAGAGCGACATGTCGGTGCTGTTTATCACCCACGACATGGGTGTGGTGGCGGAAATAGCCGATCGTGTGGTGGTGATGTACCGCGGCGAGATCGTGGAGCAAGGCACTGTTGAACAGATTTTTGCCGCACCGCAACACCCTTATACCCAATCGCTGCTGGCTGCGGTGCCGAAGCTAGGCGATATGCGCGATAGCCTCTGGCCAAAACGCTTTCCTTTATTAGGGCAGGCTGCCGACCCAGAAAATAGTGAGCAGATTACCGCCCGCTATGACGCCGAGCCACTGCTGGATATTCGCGGGCTGCGGGTGTATTACCCGATGCGCAGCGGGATTCTATCCACCGTTACCCACCACGTTCATGCGGTAGAGCAGATTGATTTCAATGTCTGGCCGGGCGAAACGCTGGCTATCGTGGGGGAAAGTGGCTGTGGCAAATCCACCACCGGACGTGCCTTGCTGCGTCTGGTACAGAGCCAAGCCGAAAGCATTCATTTTCAGGGTAACGAAATTTCCCAGATGAAAGAGCGGGATTTCCAGCCGCTGCGTCGGGAAATGCAGATGGTGTTTCAAGACCCGTACGCCTCGCTCAACCCGCGCCTGACGGTCGGCTTCACCATCGCCGAACCGCTGCTGCTGCACGGGCTGGTGAAATCGCTGGAAGAAGCGACACCACAGGTGCAGGCGCTGTTAAAAAGCGTCGGTCTGCTGCCAGAGCACGCGCGCCGTTATCCGCACGAATTTTCCGGCGGGCAGCGTCAGCGTATCGCGATTGCCCGCGCCATGGCGCTACAGCCACAGGTCATCATTGCTGACGAAGCCGTTTCGGCGCTCGATGTGTCGATTCAGGCACAGGTCGTCAACCTGATGATGGATCTCCAGAAGAAAACCGGCGTGTCGTGGATTTTCATCTCGCACGATATGGCGGTTGTCGAGCGCATCGCCAACCGTGTCGCGGTGATGTACCTCGGCCAGATTGTGGAGATCGGCCCGCGTCAGTCAGTGTTTAACGACCCACAGCATCCGTATACCCGCCGCCTGTTGGCCTCGGTTCCAATTGCCGATCCAACCCGTCGCGGCACACGCCAGTTTGACGACAGCGAAATCCCCTCACCTTTGCGTAAAGCAGGCGAGGCCGTCGCCAAAACGCGCTACCGAGAGGTTGCGCCGCAGCACTGGGTTGCCGACAACGAATCGGCAGCCTGAAACACGACGTCATGACAAAAAAATAGCCATAAAACACAATTTATTTATAAAAAACAACGTATTCATAAAACACAACACACGTTCATAACTGACCAGGAGAGAAACCATGAAGCCATTCGTTCGCCGCTCTGCCGTTGCCCTCGGGCTCTCACTGTGTCTGGCGGCTGTAGCCCAGGCGCAAGACCTTCGCATTTCCATCTATGCCGATATCACCGGGCTCGACCCGCACGATACCTCGGACACGCTGAGCTACTCCATTCAGAGCGGCATCTTCGAGCGTCTGTTCCAGTTCGATAATAAAATGAAGCTGGTGCCGCGTCTGGCGACGGGCTACACCAGTAATGACACCGCAACCGAGTTCGTCGTGACGCTGCGTGAAGGCATCACCTTCCAGGACGGCGCGCCGTTCAACGCCGACGCCGTTAAAGCTAACCTTGACCGTCTGGCCGATCAGAGCAAAGGCTTAAAACGCAACAGCCTGTTTAACATGGTACAAACCGTCACCGTGCTGTCGCCGACGCAGGTCAAAATCGAGCTGAACAAATCTTTCGGTGCCTTTGTGAACACGCTGGCGCACCCGTCTGCCGTTATGCACAGCCCGGAAGCGCTGAAGAAATACCCAGACGAAGCACAGCTGCGCGTGAACCCAGTCGGTACTGGCCCGTTCAAGTTCACCGAATGGCAGCAGGGTAAAGACGTGAAGCTGGTGAAATTCGACAACTACTGGCAGAAAGGCTGGCCGAAAGTCGACAGCGTGACCTTCTACCCAACGCCGGAAGATTCCACCCGCGTGGCGTCACTGAAATCCGGCCAGGTTGATGCCGTTTATCCGCTGCCTTCCGACCTGATCGGCACCGTACAAAATGACAGCAAGCTGGCGATTCAGCGCGACCCGAGTATTTATCAATTCTGGCTGGCGATGAACAACCTGCGTCCGCCACTGAACGATATCCGCGTGCGTCAGGCGCTCAACTACGCCATCAACCGTGACATCTGGCTGAAAGTTGGCTTTGCAGGCATGGGCGTTCCTGCCTCTTCTGCGATGGCACCAGACGTGCAGTTCTTCGCACGCCAAAGCTCACCGAACTACACCTATAACCCAGAAAAAGCCAAGGCACTGCTGAAAGAAGCGGGCTACGCCAATGGCCTGAGCCTGAAGCTGTGGACGACGAACCGCACCGACTACATCCGTAGCGCACAGTTCTTCAAACAGCAGTTAGAGCAGGTCGGCATCAAGGTCACCGTCACCCCGATGGATTCAGGGATGCGTAACGCCAAGCTGTTTGGCGTAAAAGATCCGAAAGACGCCGAATTTGACCTGTTCTACAACGGCTGGTCTCCGTCTACCGGTGATGCTGACTGGGCGCTGCGTCCGCTGTTCGCGACAGAGTCTTGGGTTCCGGTTGCGTATAACGTTTCCTACTACAGCAATCCGGTAACGGATAAAGCGATTACCGCTGGGCTGGCAACTGCCGATGCAGACAAACGTGCCGCGGCTTACGCTGATGCACAACGTCAGATTTGGCAGGATGCGCCTGTGGTCTTCCTGGGCTCGCCGGACAACGTTGTCGGCAAAACCAAGAACCTCGACGGCGTGTACATGCTGGCTGATGGCTCACTGATCTTCGATCAGGCTGAATTTAAGTAATCGGTCAGGGAGAACGCCATGTTTGCTTATATCGTCCGACGTTTGCTGGAAATGATCCCGGTTCTACTGGTGGTCTCCCTGTTAGTGTTCGGTTTTATAAAACTGTTGCCGGGTGACCCGGCACGTATTTACGCAGGTGCTGACGCGACCATTGAGGCGGTGGAAGCCGCCCGTCAGCAGTTAGGATTGAACGACCCGCTGCCGCAGCAGTATGTCCACTGGCTCGGCGGCCTGTTCAGTGGCGATCTGGGTGTGACGTACCGCACCCAGCAACCCGTCATCGACGTCATCAGCAAGAGCTTTATGCCCACCATGTGGCTGGCGCTGGCAGGCTTTGTCTGGTCGGTGCTGCTCGGCCTGCTGATTGGCGTGGTTTCCGCGCTCAAGCGGGGGAAATGGCAGGACTGGACGCTGATGAGCTTCGCGGTCGGCGGAATTTCGATGCCGCCGTTCTGGCTCGGTCTATTGCTGATTCAGTTTGTCGCCATGCCGTTCGGCGTCTTTTCCGTTAGCGGCTTTAATCAGCCCAGCGACATCATTCTGCCCGCGCTGACGCTCGGGGCATCGGTAGCGGCCGTTATGGCACGCTTTACCCGCTCCGCATTTCTGGAAGTTGCGCAGGAAGACTACGTCCGCACCGCGCGCTCCAAGGGGCTGCGCAATCGGCTAGTCACCTGGAAGCACGTGATGCGTAACGCGTTGATTCCAGTCATCACCATGCTCGGGCTGCAATTCGGCTTCCTGCTCGGTGGCTCCATCGTGGTCGAGAGCGTGTTTAGCTGGCCGGGTCTGGGCTGGCTGCTGATTGAATCAATCAAAACGCAGGATCAGCCGGTCATTCAAGCGCTGGTGATGCTGTTCGTGTTTGAATTTATTGTCATTAATCTGTTGGTGGACCTGCTGTACGCGGTGGTCAATCCGGCGATTCGCCTACGTTAGGAGACACGATGAACCTTCCTCCAGAACCCGTCGTGGCCGTTGCCACGCTTGATGAAGAGACGATACGTTCGCCGTGGCGCGACTTCGTTCAGGTCTTTATCCGTAACCCGATGGCGCTGGTTTCCAGCGGCTTCGTCCTGCTGCTGGTACTGGTCGCCATTTTCGCCCCCTGGCTGGCACCGTGGAACCCCATGGAGCCTGACTGGGCATCGCTGGCTTCACCGCCTTCAGCAGCGCACTGGATGGGTACCGACGATCTCGGACGCGATGTGATGAGCCGCATCATCTACGGCGCACGCATCTCGTTATATATCGGCATCTTTTCCGTCACGCTGGGCATGCTGGTCGGCATCGTGCTCGGCCTGCTGGCGGGATACTACGGCCGTTGGGTGGATACGCTGATCATGCGCGGTTCCGACGTGCTGTTCGCCTTCCCCGGCATGCTGCTGGCGATTGCGGTCGTCGCGATCCTCGGCCCCGGCCTGAATAACGTGATTATCGCCGTCGCGGTCTTCAGCGTACCGGTCTTCGCCCGTATCGTGCGTGCCTCTACGCTGTCGCTAAAACAGGCGGCCTATGTGGAAGCGGTACGCTGCGCTGGTGCGCCGGATCGCATCGTGCTGATGCGCCACATCCTGCCCGGTACGCTACCTAACGTGATCGTCTATTTCACCATGCGTATCGGCACCAGTATTCTGACCGCGGCAGGCCTGAGCTTCATCGGCCTCGGGCCGGAGCCGGACGTACCGGAGTGGGGCAACATTCTCGCCATGAGCCGCAGCCTGATGATGGCGGGCGCCTGGCACGTTAGCGTGTTCCCAGGTCTGGCGATCTTCTTCACCGTGCTGGCGTTTAACCTGCTCGGGGATGCGCTGCGTGATACGCTCGATCCCAAACTGAAAAGCTGAGGAAGGCGATGCACGGCGATCACCAGATGAACGACTATCAGCAACAGCAGCAGGCGCTGTTGCTAAAACGCTGGAAAACGACGCGGCAATTGGGTTCGCCGCGCTCGGCAAGCGGGCCGCATAACAGTATCAGTGATGTGGCAGGCGTACGCGTCGGCCACTGCACGCTGGCGGCAGGCGAAGTGCAAACTGGCGTCACGGCAATTGTGCCGCCCGGCGAGAACCTGTTCACCCAGCCTCTGCCCTGCGGCGCGGCGGTGCTGAACGGCTTCGCCAAACCCGTAGGACTGGTACAGATCGAAGAATTGGGATTACTGCAAACGCCTATCCTGCTCAGCAACACGCTGGCAACCGGCACGCTGTTTACCACGCTGGTGCGCGATGCCATTGCCCGTAATCCTGAACTGGGTCGCACGCTGCCGACGGTGAACCCGCTGGCGCTGGAGTGCAACGACGGCTGGCTGAACGACATTCAGGCGCTGGCGGTGACGGAACACATGGCGCGACAGGCGCTGGACAATGCGGCAGAGAGCTTCACACGCGGCAGCGTCGGTGCTGGACGCGGGATGAGCTGCTTTAGCCTGAAAGGCGGCATCGGCACCGCATCGCGCCTGATTCCCGAATTGAACGCCACGCTCGGCGTACTGGTGCTGGCAAACTTCGGCACGCTTTCTTCGCTGACGCTAGACGGCGTGCAGAGGGGGAACGCTATCGCGCCTATCCTGCCCGAGCTCGCACCGCAGCAGGACGCGGGATCGATCATCATTATCATGGCGACGGATGCCCCGCTCGATGCCCGTCAGCTCAAGCGCATCGCCAAGCGTGCTGGTGCAGGATTAGGTCGGCTCGGCAGCTATTGGGGACACGGTTCCGGCGATATCGCCGTCGCGTTCTCTACCTGTCCACAGCCACAGCCGCCGGAGGATGCGCAGCTTGAATCGCTGTTAAGCGCCGCCGCCGACGCGACCGAACACGCAGTGCTCGACGCCATGCTTCAGGCAGACGCCGTGACCGGTTTTCGCGGCCATCATCGCCCGACGCTGCCACAGGCGTTGGATCGGTTGGCTGCAACTCTTTATCCATAAGCAAATTCTCCCGTAGGAAACTGATGATGAAAGTGTTTATCTCTGCTGATATCGAAGGGATCGCTGGCGTGATGCGCCCAGAACAGTGCAGCCCCGGCACCGCGGAATACCAGCTGGCACGCGGCCTGATGGAACAGGAAGTGAACGCCGCGATTGACGGTGCGTTCGCGGGTGGCGCAACAGAGGTGGTGGTCGCCGACAGCCATGCGGCAATGGTCAATCTGCGCGCGGAGAACATCGACGCTCGCGCCCGACTGGTACAGGGCAAACCGCGCGGCTACTCGATGGTCGAAGGGTTGGAGCAACAGCAGTTCGACGGCCTGATGTTCATCGGCTACCACAGCGCCGCAGGCGAGTTTGGCGTGCTGTCGCATACCATCAACGGCCGGGCGTTCTACCGCGTGCGCATCAACGGTGAAGTCATGGGCGAGAGCGACATCTACGCTGCCGCCGGCGTGGAACAGAAGACGCCGCTCTGGCTGGTCAGCGGTGACGACACGCTCCAGAGCTGGATCGCCCGCTACTACCCTGCCACCGACTACGCCTGCGTCAAACGCGCCATCTCGCAGCACGCGGCCGAATCCCTCAGCACTGAACAGGCGCGTCAGGTGATTCGTGACGCAGCAAAAGCGGCAGTGGAAAAAACACACCGGACGCTGAACTCACGGATTCAGGCCCCCTACCGTCTTGAACTGATGGTGGCAAAACCGGTACTGGCCGATCTATTCTGTCTGCTGCCGAATGTTGAACGTTTGGATGCCATAACCGTAGGTTATACGGCGCAGAGCATGCGGGAAATCACCAGCCTGCTGGGTGCCTTTTCCTATCTGGCGACAACGCAAAACTGATGGCCTATTCGCCCCTTATTCCGGGGCGTAAACCGACTGAAAAGAGAATTTATCGCATGACAAAGCCCGTGATTGTGATCCACGGTGGCGCAGGTGCGCTGACCCGCTCAGCTATGAGTGCTGAAAAAGAGCAACGCTATCTGGCGGCGCTGTCCGAGATTGTCGCCAGCGGACAACGCATTCTGGCTGAAAACGGCAGCGCGCTGGATGCCGTAACGGAAGCCGTCCGCCTGTTGGAAGAGTGTCCGTTGTTCAATGCCGGACACGGCTCGGTCTTCACCCACGCGGAAACCCACGAACTGGACGCCAGCATCATGGACGGACGTTCGCTGGATGCCGGTGCGGTAAGCTGCGTCAGCCATATCCGTAACCCAATTCTGGCCGCGCGTACCGTACTCGAAGCCAGCCAGCATGTGATGTTTACTGCCGACGGCGCGGAAGCCTTTGCGCAGCAGCACGATCTGGAAATGGTTGATCCGGCGTTTTTCTCCACCGACGAACGCCGCCAGCAGCTCCATAACGCGCAGGCAGGCTCAGGCCGCGTCATCCTCGATCATGACGGCCAGAACGACCCTATCGATCCCGACCGTAAATTCGGCACCGTCGGCGCGGTAGCACTGGACAGCGCAGGGAATCTCGCGGCAGCAACCTCGACGGGCGGCATGACCAACAAACAGGCCGGACGCGTGGGTGACAGCCCAATCATCGGCGCGGGCTGTTACGCCAATAACCAGACGGTGGCGGTTTCCTGCACCGGCACGGGCGAAGTCTTTATGCGCGCCGTCGCCGCCTATGACGTCTCGGCGCTGATGGAATATGCCGGACTCACGCTACAGCAGGCCAGCGATCGCGTAGTCATGGAAAAATTACTGCAAATGGACGGTAGCGGCGGACTGATTGCCGTCGATAAAGCCGGCAACATCGCCCTGCCGTTTAACAGCGAAGGCATGTACCGCGGCTATGGCTATGTGGGTGAAGAACCCGTCGCCGATATTTATCGCTAAATCTGTCGCGCTATCATACACAGGTCGAATTGCACCATCTTCGACCATGACGCACAATTATGGATCATTGCGCACCATAATTGTGCATCCTAATCATTAGGAAACGCCGCGGGCCGCGCAGGAAAAAAATTAGAAACTGGCGTAATAATTGCAGGCATTTTGGTTATTACTCATACGATGCTCATTAGAAAGCATCAGCCGGAGCCTGCACTCATGCGATTACGCCATATTGAAATTTTCCAGGCCATTGTTCAGGCAGGCACCATCAGCGGCGCGGCCCGCTTGCTCAACGTCTCGCAGCCGAACGTCAGCCGGGTATTGAATCACGCAGAACAGCAGCTCGGTTTTTCCCTGTTTGAACGTCGCACACAGGGCATGATCGCCACCGAAGAAGGGCTGCGTCTGATACCGAAAGTGCAGGAGCTTTTCAGCCATCTGCAAAGCATCAGTTCACTCACCGAACAAATCAAAACCAGCAAGGCCCACTCCGTACGGCTGGGTGCAGCGCACGCATTCGGGCAAATGATCGTGGCCCCAACGCTGGTGGAATTTCATAAGCAGGCAGCCTCGGTTAACGTTGAACTGGTTACCGAACACTTCAGCACGCTGTGCCAGAACATCCTGCAAAACCAGCTCGATTTCGCGCTGATTTTTGGTCAGCAGGTACCACCCGAGCTGCTGGCAGAACCGCTGTTCCAGTCCACGATGGTTGCCCTGCTGCCGAAAGACAGCCCGATAAATGGCCCCGTCTCGCTGGAATGGCTGTGCAACAACAATCTGCTGATGATGCAGCATAAGGATCCGCTCGGTCAGGTGCTACACCGTGCGCTGCGCGACAGAGCGCTACAGCCAGCGGCTTCGCTCTACATCAAAACCTACTCGGTGATTGCTGACATGGTGCTGGCGGGTGGCGGCACGGGCATCGTCGATCTCTTTACCGCCTGTCGCTATGCCGACCAGCTAAAAATTGTCCCTATCGACCAGCCACTGCCTTTTGAAGTCACGCTGATCAGCCGCCGTGATAACCCACAATCACAGGCGACGCTGCAACTGAAACAGATGATGAAAAACCGCTGTCGCGACATCGCCAGACAGAACGAAGCCTTACTTTACGCTGCCTGATTCTCGACGGGTAGCACTAGGCAAACGGTTTTTCCTATCCCCTGCACGGGACTCAACGCTATAATCCTTCTCATCATTTGCTTTACAGGTATGCACCAATGATTCGCAGCATGACCGCTTACGCCCGCCGAGAGATCAAGGGCAACTGGGGAAGCGCAGCCTGGGAACTGCGTTCCGTTAACCAGCGCTATCTGGAAACCTATCTTCGTTTACCAGAACAATTCCGCAGCCTCGAACCTGTTGCGCGTGAGCGCATCCGTGCCCGTTTAACCCGTGGCAAAATCGAATGCAACCTGCGTTTTGAGCTCGACCCAAGTGCGCAAAGTGCGCTGATCCTGAACGAAAAGCTGGCTAAACAGCTGGTTAATGCCGCTAACTGGGTCAAGATGCAGAGCGATGAAGGGGAGATCAATCCGGTTGATATCCTGCGCTGGCCCGGCGTGATGTCAGCGGAAGAGCAGGATCTGGACACCATCAGCGCCGAACTGCTGACCGCACTGGAAGGCGCGCTGGATGATTTCATCGCCGCCCGTGAAAGCGAAGGTGATGCGCTGAAAGGGATGATCGAACAGCGTCTGGCCGGTGTCAGCGCCGAAGTCGTCAACGTGCGCGCCCAGATGCCGAACATCCTGCTATGGCAGCGTGAGCGCCTGCAAAGCAAGCTGGAAGATGCGCAGGTACAGCTGGAAAATAACCGTCTGGAACAGGAACTGGTTCTGATGGCACAGCGCGTCGACGTCTCGGAAGAACTCGACCGCCTCGACGCTCACGTCAAAGAAACCTACAAAATCCTGAAAAAAGAAGAAGCCGTCGGCCGCCGCCTCGACTTCATGATGCAGGAATTCAACCGCGAATCGAACACGCTGGCCTCAAAATCCATCAACGCCGACGTCACCGCTTCAGCGATTGAGTTGAAAGTACTGATCGAGCAAATGCGGGAACAGATTCAGAACATCGAGTAACGTTTCACGCGATCTCGCGTTGTCTCACTAAGTATTGTCAGGATAAAAAGGCCATTGTAAATCATGGCCTTTTTTGTTTTATGATGGAGGGAGAAAAACATGGGGCTAACCCATATCAAATGGATTTTTTGGTATTCCGTCATTCAGTAACTCAGACGCGATGGCATGCACCTCGCCTTGAACATAAGCCCAATATTCAGGATTATCGAGAGTTCTCTCTTTAATTGGCTTAGGGATAAAGCGGCTCATTTCCATATTGAAGTCGTCACGGACTTCATCTTCCGACATTAGCTTGGCTAACTGAATAGACAACGCCTGTCGAAAGTCTTCTATTTGCTTCTGTCTGGCGGTGAGCTTCTTTTCAACCAGTGTCTTGGATAAATCAATACCGCGCTGCTTAATCCAAATAATATCCCAGATATCACGAGGTTTAATACGTCTTGCCCGATACGCTAACGCGATCAGCTTATCAGCCAATGTTTCTTGTAACGACTGTACCGGAACCAAGATCCCTTCAGTCGGTACAACAATGTCGTAATGATTGATTAGCGGGCGCTTTTCAATATCAAATGACGGAATAGCACAGACGTCAATATGCATTTTTTGCCGAGGAAAATCAGGACGATTAGCTTCTTTTACGATACTAATTTTCCAAGAAACGGTATCCCCTTGCTGCTCGCCAGAAGGTTTGTTTACCCAAACCTCGGTTTCATACTTGTTCTGAATATAGGTTTGGATTTCGGACTCCAGCCCCTCAAACGCTGAGGGCTTGAAATCATGACCACCATTGAAATCAAGATCTTCTGATAGCCTGCTGCTGTTGTAACACATTCGTAATGAGGTGCCGCCAATGAACGTTAACCGCTGCATGACGCCCTGTTTGATCAGCACATCCATAATGTCATGATGCAAGATCTCTTTTTCTATGACGGGTGTCACTGCGGCATAGTCAGGGTTTGACTGGACAATTTGGCGAATTTGTTGCTTCAGCATACGTTATCTCCCATACACTCCCCCATGCTTAGCTCTCCAACATATGTAGATTGCGCTGGCAGTGTTTTAGATCTGCAATCGCTTGTTCCTTGTATGCGCGATACATTTTGATGTCGGGGTCATAATACAAATTAGGTGCAATTTGCTCGACTGGCTTTTTAGTATGGGTAAACTCGATCACGCCATAAGGCGTATCAAAACAACCACTTCGACCTTTAGTCACCACAGTGACTCTACCCATCACAACTTGTGAAATATCACCGGTATGACTGAGCTGACTTTCTAAGCTGATGTAGCTCAATACGCTGCTGCGCAACTTTTTGATGATTTTATAAATGGCAGTCTCAGGCTCAGGTGGTGTAATAACACTTTCATAGAAGCCTTTCACCACTCGTCTTAGCAACCCCTTCTTTACGCAATCTGCCAGGAATTTTCTAAAGGCTGAGTCACAAGGCACACCCTGCATAAAAGCCAGCTCTGTTACACTGTGAATGCCGCCACCGGCGTTCACTGCTTTGGCCAACGCGTTTAATAGCTCATCAGATTTAGCCATAGGTCTACACTACATTACCAAATAAGTAATGTAGTGTAGACCTGCGCAAGACAAAGGTATACAGATTATTACTTAATAAGTTGTCAGCATACTGGCATATTCTGCTGGTCAGCGCGAGCGTCTGCAAAGCAAGCAGGAAGATGCGCAGGTACAGTTGGAAAATAACCGTCTGGAACAGGAACTGGTTCTGATGGCACACCTGTTTTAGTTCCACGCACTTTTTGAGATTTCCGGATTTTCAGCCATCAGTTGGTATTCTTCCGGCGTCAGGTTATTCAGGGATTCATGGGGATGCGCGTTATCAACCAGACCAGCTGCACAAGCCGATTATCTCTTTTTTGTGGCTGTCATTCTCTGGCTGGTGTGGTTCCTTATTGTGGGAGAGGTCTATCATACAATAATCAGAATGTGGGATATTGAAGCAAACATTCCGCAGATCCAGTGACTAAAACAAAACCCACCAGCGCAAAATACATGGAGTGAGCGATGAACGAGCACCACCAGCCTTTTGAAGAAATCAAGCAAGTTGATGACGAAGGAGCAGAATATTAGTCAGCGCGAGAGCTAGCAAAGCTGCTGGATTACTCAGAGTATCGTCATTTCACTCCTGTTTTAGAACGAGCAAAAGAAGCCTGCCTCAATGTAGTCCCTCCGGTTTTTAGTACCACCGCCAATGAGGATCTCCGGCCAGTTTTTGCCGCGCATAGATAACAGGTGGCATATCACCCAGTGAGCTATGCGGGCGTTCTTCGTTATATTCTGTGCGCCAGTCCTCTGTGAGTTCACGCACTTCAGACAAGGTTCTGAACAGATACATATCGAGTATTTCTGTTCGTAGCGTTTTGTTAAATCGCTCGATAAATCCGTTCTGCATCGGCTTTCCGGGCTGAATAAAATCGAGTTTCACACCGTGGCGTTCTGCCCATTCGGCTAAGACTGCGGCGGTGAGCTCTGGCCCATTATCACTTCGTATAAAAGCCGGGTAGCCTCGTTCTGCGCTTAATCGTTCCAGAATTCGCACAACACGATGAGCCGGTATATTCAAATCAACATCGATGGCCAGCGCTTCCCGATTAAAGTCATCAACGACGTTAAATAACCTGAATCGCCGCCCGTCGCTCAAGGCATCACTCATAAAATCAACTGACCAACAGTGGTTCATTTTATGCGGTATAACTAACGGCTGTGGATGCCTGTTAGGTAAACGTTTTTTCCCTTTGCGCCGAAAGTTGAGTTTCAACAATCGATAGATCCGGTAAACCCGCTTTGCATTCCACAGTAACCCTGCCTGTCGTAACTTATTGAACATAAGTCCAAAACCATAGGCCGGATACTGATGCGCCAGTTTTTGTAGCGCCTCGACTACAGGCAGATCCCGCGCCGTATTCGGGCAATAATGCAACAGACTTCGACTGATACCGATAATCCGGCACCCGCGTCGTTCGCTGGCCTGATGTTCCGTCATAACATAATGCACCAGTTCACGCTTCTCAGGCACCGTTAAAGTTTTTTTGAAACAACATCCTTAAGAATTTCATGATCTAAGCTCAGGGATGCGTACATTTGCTTTAACCGGCGATTTTCCTCTTCCAACTCTTTCATCCGTTTGATATCAGAGGACTCCATGCCGCCGTATTTAGATTTCCAGTTGTAATAGCTGGCTTCCGACACACCGTTTTCACGGCACACATCCTTCACATGCCGACCACCTTCAACTTCTTTCAAAACCCGCAGGATCTGAGTCTCAGTGAAACGCGCTTTCTTCATGATGAGCCTCCATTGGTTGTATTTTAACCAGAGAACTCCATTAAGCGGTAAGACTAAATTTAGGGGGGACTACATCAACAGCGGGCACAATGTTGATGACCATTTCGAGGATGTCCTCGGTATGGTCAAAATTGGTTCAGGTGCGCAAAGAGAATTAAAGGATATAAGGCTTTCCCGATACGCTTGCTACTTAGTTGTGCAAAACGGAGACCCCACAAAACCCGTCATAGCAGCAGGGCAAACATACTTTGCAATACAGACAAGGCGGCAGGAGCTAGCTGACGATGAGACATTTAAGCGGCTACGCGAAGACGAAAAGCGCCTTTTTCTTAGAAACGAATTAAAAGAACATAACAAACAATTGGTTGAGGCGGCACAACAAGCCGGAGTTGAAACCACGTTAGATTTTGCTATTTTTCAAAATCATGGTTATCAAGGGCTGTACGGCGGATTAGACCAAAAGGCCATACATCAACGGAAAGGCCTCAAGAAAAGCCAAAAGATACTCGACCACATAGGGTCCACTGAATTAGCAGCCAACCTATTCCGAGCAACCCAGGCTGAAGAGAAGCTCCGCAGGGATAATGTTAAATCAAAGCAAAAAGCCAATGACATTCACTTTGAAGTGGGAAAGAAAGTAAGGCAAACAATCAAGGAATTGGGCGGGACTATGCCAGAGAATCTACCTGCGCCAGAAAAAAGCATCAAACAGCTAGAGTCTGCTGCAAAAAAACTGGATAAAAAATAGAGCACTTGATTTTACCGTGTACACATAGCAAAAACACATGATCACAAACACGCTTACAGCAAGGCTTTACCCCACCGACTCACAATATCGAGTAATTTTAGTATCGCGTAAGCCGCTTATATAATGCCCTGTTTTCAGGGAGTTTTTTCTTATTGGCGATCATCATGAAGAAGCAAGAACGCGCATTACGCCCCTTCCCTCATTCCCGAAGGCGGTACGGTCAATGCTTCCTCATAAACCTCTTTCACCGTATTAAATTGCTGGGCTTCCTCCAGTGCACCCAATGTTGTTAGCTTCATCGAGTTACGGATTGGTCTGTGAGGAACGTTTTCAATCGGTGTGTTTAGCGACAGCGGTTTACCTAATTCAAATAAAATGCAGTCATAGGTATCGACACTTAACTTGCCCGTGTGCTCAACGCCTAGTTCATTTCTTTTAACGATTTTTTGGCTTTTAACGGGCCATATCTTCTTAATGGACTTCCAGTGATGATCAACACCACTCGTTGAGGCGATGGCTAAATAACGTATTTCTGCGACTACGTGATTTTTTGACTTTTTCATCGCCGCATTAAATGTCTCAGCTCTTGTGTGATACCACGCTGATGTACCGTTTTCAAAATTAGCAAAATACGTGCTGGCTCGTCCTTTCGTGCCGCCCAAGGATGCCGTCATCACGAGATCGGGATAAAGCGTTTGCCCCATTCCGTAATAAGGGATGCGTGCAGCTTCTTGCAAATATAAGCGTTCTTGTAATTTTTGCGTGCTGTAGTTATTTCCCGCAACACCAAGCTGACGCTTTAGAAAATCAACAATCCAGCGGCATCCAACCTGTCCATCGTCGTTCGGAAGCAGCGCAAACGCTCCAATTCCCACCTCAGAAATCGCATCGAAGTAAGGATTATCTTCCACGTTTTGGTTAAAAAAACCGGGATAGAGGGCAAATGCGCCAAACACTGGGCGACTTTTCTGGCCCCCAACGGATGATTTATCTTGTGTAATACGGATCAACGCATCACGGTAACGGTGCATTTGGTTAATGGCATCGTCCGACTCCCAGCCATCCGGACTTACAGGTTCCTTGTTGGCAGAGACCCGCTATCTGCCTGTCCTACTGCTGCAAATCTAGCAAGGAGGATGTCAACGCCAGTGTATCTACCTGCTTTTCGCCATTTTGATGTCCACTTTAGTGAAGGCTTGTGGCATAAGGCGTCGGGGATGTTTCATCGGCAAACGACCACCAGATGGGGGCTAGCCGTTAATCTTGGTAATTTGCAAAAGGCTGTATTCCCATACAGTGGAATATTATTATGCGAAGCTATTTAGAATTCCACTTCATATGCAATATGCATTGAATTTTAGGATAAAAAAAACTATTCTCATAGTTCGGTTCAAACACTAACTAAAATAACATCATGTTAAATAAAGAAAAAAAAGAAGAAATTCTCGAAAAAGCAAAAGTATGGTTTACGGATACAATTATAAAAAATCATATAAAAAACACAGAAAAATTAATTGACCCTGCGGAATTTAAGATAAACCCATTCCTGAATGTTTACTTAGCTAATTTCCTTACAGGTAATTCGTCCCCAGAAAGCATAGCAAAAGCACTTATATACCCAAGAGTGTTAGGAACATCAATCACAACATCTTTTGGGCAAAACATACAAAGTTTCACAAGCGATGTTTTAGATGTTTTCGGAAGCACCACTAGTGGCATAGATATTGAATTCACTGATCAAATAGATGGACTAAGAAAATATTGTCAATTAAAAGCCGGACCAAACACAATAAATAAAGATGATGTAGAAACAATTGCAGGCCATTTCAAGGGAATAATAAATTTAGGCAGAACTAACAACCTAAAATTAGGCTTTGACAATATGATTGTTGGAGTAATTTACGGGGAAAAATTTGATTTAAGTAGCCATTACAAAAGAATAACTAAGCAATATCATTTCCCAGTTATTACCGGGAAAGATTTTTGGCATAGACTAACTGGTGATGAAAATTTTTACCAAGACTTAGCGAAAGCCATTGATGAAGCAATAACAGGTTCGGGATATAGTAAAGAACTAGAAAAGGTGGTGAATGCACTTGCAAATACAGAGGCAATAAAAAAAATAAAATAACCATGAGTAAGGTTTGACTAATGGGCTATATCTTTATACAGTAGTAACCATGATCAGCCTACATGGACTATATAACATGATTCCAGAGTATTATTCAATATCACAAGTTGCTGATATATTAGGGGTTTCAAAAGAAACCCTTCGCAGATGGGATAATAATGGGGCGTTGATTGCATCACGCCATGATGATAACAACTATCGTTATTACCACCGTTCTCAGCTAGAGAACTTCGAACAGGCGCAACTTTTATTCAATAGCTCATGGGATAAAGAAATCAGCGTAGTCCCTAATAGAGCATATACACTGGTAGAATTATTTGCTGGTGCAGGAGGGCTTGCTATAGGCATGAATAAAGCAGGCTTCAGCTCTGTTATGCTTAATGAAATTGATAAACATGCTTGCCAAACTCTACGAAAAAATAGGGAAGATTGGAATGTTGTTGAAAGTGACATTACCAATTTAGACTTTTCATCATATTATAACAAGGTAGATATAGTATCTGGAGGATTCCCATGCCAGTCTTTTTCGTATGCTGGAAAAAAAATGGGATTTGAAGATACTCGAGGCACCCTTTTTTTTGAATTCGCCAGAGCAGTAAAAGAAATAAACCCAAAGATAATTCTAGCTGAAAATGTTAGAGGTCTATTAAACCATGAAAATGGGAAAACCCTAGAAGTTATAAAGAATACAATAAATGAGCTAGGTTATGACCTTATTGAGCCAAGAATACTCAAGGCTGTTTTTTTTCAAGTTCCACAAAAGCGGGAACGTTTATTTTTAATCGCAATACGAAAGGACATATCATCCAACGTAGATTATATTTGGCCATCTCCATACACAAGAATAATGACCTTAAGGGATGCACTTAAAAAGGGTTTTTTATATAATAGTGATGTTCCTATATCAGAAGGCCAAAAATATCCTAAACGAAAAGTAGATATATTAAATCACGTCCCGGAAGGCGGTTATTGGAAAGATTTGCCGGAAGCCTTACAGAAAGAATTTATGATGAAAAGCTATTATCTCGGCGGTGGAAAAACAGGCATGGCGCGACGTTTAGCATGGGATGAACCATCTCTTACGTTAACATGTTCCCCAGCTCAAAAACAGACTGAACGCTGTCACCCAGATGAAACCCGTCCTTTAACTGTAAGAGAATACGCAAGAATTCAAACATTTCCAGATGATTGGGTGTTTACAGGCCCTCTAGGAGCCCAGTACAAACAAATAGGAAATGCTGTACCTGTAAACCTTGCTTATGCTGTAGGTCGTTCATTAATTAGGTTATTAAACGACATCGAGAGTACCGCAGCTAAGCAAGTAGCTTGATAGATTAGCTGAGATGTCTGTTCTGAAAAAACTCAGAACAGACCACTTATGCCTGAGATTATTGAAGATGCTTTATTTTTGTAGCAACGAGGCCATATTCATCTGCTATAAAAATATTTATCACTGCTGAGAAAAAAGTCGAGCGTGAACACTTGCACGACTCATAACCGCATAAAAATCATCCTTTTCGCTTCGAAAATGATGTAGTTTGGCTACCCCAATTTAACCGAAAGCGATTTAGCCCTTCAACCAGCATCTCAAACACGCAAGCCGCTTCCTTCCTCAAAGTAGGTATCATCAAATCAATATGTAGCAAGTAATGACCCGAGTTCATTAAAAAAGTCATTTGGCTTTCACCTAATAACCCGTTCAGCCAAACTCACCTTCTGAGAAGGTGAGTTTTCATTTTTTATCACTAACCAAAACCAGAGGCTACGATATACGTAGTATCTAAGACCCTTCATACCTACGAATATCGTAGCTATGAATATTCGTCAGCAACATCGTGATATTTTCAGTCAACGTCTCAAAGATGCCCGATTGTTAAGGGGGCTGTCTCAGAAAGGGCTGGGTATTGCAGCCGGAATTGATGAGTTCGTAGCAAGCGCCCGAATTAACCGTTATGAGAAAGGCGTGCATGAAGCCAACCTCGTCACCGCCAGCCGTTTGGCTGAGGCACTGGATGTTCCCCTCGCCTATTTCTATGCCACTGATAATAATCTAGCAAGAATGATTCTGACATTCGCAGAGCTATCCGCAGCAGAGCAAACAGCGCTACTCAATTCGCTGGAAAATAAATAATCTGCCAGACGTTCATTACGTCTTATCGCCCCTTATCTTCGACTTTCGATCAAGTAAACTCCCCTCAATGTCATAATAGCGACTTGGCCATATTTCGGCGGGATGCACGCCAAGTACGCCTGCAACCAACCACTCTCCTTTAGGCCAAGGACGCGTCAATACATTTGCCAGCGTTGACGAACTCAAACCTACAGAACGTGAAAGCGCAGCCATTGAAGTACTTTTCTTGTGTAATGCAGCAATAATATCCGCTTTGTGCCAATCCTTTTTCATCTAACCTCCTAACTGTTCATCATTAAAGGAACATGCACTACGAATACTACGTTATTCGTAGTATCTGACTCAAGAAAAAACTACGATTCTCGTAGTCATGATGACAAGACAAAATTACCATGACGTTTTCTGCCAACGACTAAAACAGGCTCGCTTGGCAAAAGGCTTATCGCAGAAAAAACTCGGCATCGCTGCTAGTATCGATGAATTCGTCGCCAGCACGCGCATCAATCGCTATGAGAAAGGCGTTCACGAAGCAAGTATTGAGACGGCTCAACAGTTAGCAAAAGTGCTGGATGTGCCGCTCGCCTACTTCTACACAGAGAACGATGAGTTAGCCGAAATGATGCTGACGTTTTTGACATTGTCACCAGAGAAAAGAGCAGAAGTTTTGGCGTTGGTGAAAAATGAAAGAAACACATGACAGGCTGTTAAGTGTTATCCCTGAACTCTGCTTTAGATTTTGTTACCGCACGGCAAACTTCACCTAAACTGTCTCTATCCGACCCTAATAAGGACAAAATTTCTATGAATTGTCCTTATTAGCTTGATTTTGTCCTTATCTCTACTACGTTTAGAGACACCGACGACTATTCTGTCCTGATAAAAATGAGCCAAGACAATCGTATACAGCAAGAGAAAATAGCAATTTTGAAAGCAATGCTTCAGTTCGATGAAGCAAAAAGCCTGGGCGAAATTGAAGAATTTCTATTTTTTTCAATAAATAAGAAAACACTACAGCGCCGGCTTAAAGAGCTGTACGACGACGGGCAGATCGTGACGGTAGGGGAAAAACGCAATACTAAATATTATGCAAATAAGGACAACTCATCTTCATTGCGTGTCCTTAAGTCATTCGATAAGGACACTATCGATAACAACATAAGGACAATACGTGCAGATGAGGACAATCACCCCATCTTTTCCAAAGAGGCTATCTCACAGCTCGCCTATTTAGATACGCCTTCATATGCACGTAAAAAATCCAGCTATCAATTTGATATTTTGGATAATTATTTACCCAACGTCACTCAGTACCTGCCGAATCAGATACAAACAACGCTGGCGAAAATGGGGAAACGATGTGATGACACACTGGCAGCAGGAACTTACGCGAGGAATATTAGTCAACGTCTACTTATTGATTTGTCTTATAACTCTAGTCGACTAGAAGGTAATACCTACTCCAAGCGTGATACACAAAAACTCATAGAGCAGGGGCTGACAGCCGATGGTAAAGTTCATGAAGAAACCATCATGATCATGAACCACAAAGAAGCGATTGAATTTTTAATTGAAAATGCCGAAGAGATAATAATTAATCCCTTCACAATCAGAAATATTCACGCCCTGCTTTCGCAAGATTTACTCGCCAATCCCAACGCATGCGGTAATATCAGGCAAATAGAAGTCTCTATTGGAAGATCGGCCTATTTTCCGCTAAACAACCCCCATCAACTCGAGGAATACTTCTCTCTATTGCTACGCAAAGCAGAACAAATCCACGATCCCTTTGAACAAAGCTTTTTCTTATTCATTCATCTATCGTATTTACAAGCCTTTGAAGACGTAAACAAGCGAACTGCTCGATTATCCTGCAATATCCCTTTTATTAAGCACAATTTTTGCCCGTTAAGTTTTATTGATGTACCGCAAGAGGATTACTTTAAAGCATTGCTGTATTTCTATGAAACCAATGAGCTCCTGCCCGCTTTGGAGCTGTTCAAATGGGCCTATACGAGATCTTGCGAGCAATATGATGTAGTAAAAGAGTCGATTGGCGAAATTGATATTTATCGCATACAACATCGCGCGGTACGAAAAGTGGCGATGGGAAGTATTATCCGGGAAAATCTTAATGAACAGCTTGCAGAACAATATCTTAAGAAATATTGTGCAGAAAATGATATTCCTTCTGCCGATAAATTTATTGCCATGACACTCAGTGATTTAGCTCAACTTCATGTTGGATCAATCGTTGGACTTGGCATTACAGAAAAAATGTTTATTGAGTGGAAAAATAATTGAATGAACTAAAGGGCACGGCAGCACCAGCGAAACGCTGATTAATAGAGAAACCGACCTGCCCTACACATTAAACGCCTCTTGTTTGCCAAGTTGCTCGCTGCGGTTGATACCCAATCGGTTTGCAACAGTTTGCCAACCTTTCACTGCGCCAAGTACCTCGTCATAGATACGAGTGGCGTCCTCGCGGCTTAAACGGAAGAAATCGATCACCTCGAAGGCTAGTGATAACTTTCAGCCTCTATCGGTGAGCAAAAAATAATCAAATCGGGGCTATATTCCCATAATATTGCCAAAGATGGGAATACAGTCCTATTTTCTCGGTCGATGAAAGCGACACAAAAAATCTTTCCACACTTTAATAGGTCATAGATTGACCAATTCTCATATGACCAGTAGACTCATTCATATAGACCAACTTTTTTGAAGAATTTGACCAACTCTTCGGAGGACCTGTGCAGAAAATCAATCTCTACGAGGCAAAAACCAATTTCTCTAAAATTATCAACCATGTGTCTGAAACGGGAGAATCCTATGTTATCGCCCGCAACGGTAAACCTGTAGCTAAGATCGTTCCTCTTACCGTTACCGAGAAAACGCCACGCATTGGTTTCATGAAGGGCCAAATTTCAGCCCCAGAGAATTTTAATGATTTGAATAAAGAAGAAATTATCGACATGTTTAATGGGAAATAATGATGGCAATCAACAAGGACGATGTACCAAAACGACGTTCTACTAGCTACTTGTTAGATACGCACGCGTTGATTTGGTTAGCAGGTGAGCCGGAAAAACTTAGCAGCGACACAATCGCCATTCTTTCCGATGACAATAACCGTTTTTACTTCTCTTCCGTCAGCATACAAGAGATAGCAATCAAAACTGCGTTGAACAAACCCAGCTTTAGCATTGATGCTGAGGCTATGACGAAAGGTTTATTATCAGCGGGTTATCTGGAGCTTCCGATGAATGCAACTCACGCCTATAACCTCGCTGCCTTACCCGAAATGCACCAAGACCCGTTTGACCGAATGTTAGTCTCTCAGGCGAAAATAGAAGGTCTGGCGTTGATAACGAACGATGGAAATATCATCAAGTATTGTTCAGGGTATATCAACGTGATCGAGTGCTGTTAGTACACCCGCAACAAGACAGGGAAAAACAACCAACATGCGTTATCTTGTCCTCCCCTTCATTCTTCTTGCCTTAACCGGCTGTCAGGCGATAACCACCTTCGACAAATATGCCACGCTGCGTCTTTACGAAGTGTATGAAGCCGAGAATCTTTCCGCCTGCGACTACAAGCCTAAATTCCGCGACTGTACCGTAGGTAAGCGATCTTTTGACGTCAAGATATCCGATGATAAGAGCAAAATCGCGTTAGTGGTCAGAAAGCGTTACGCCTATTTTGGCTTCACGCGTGATGATTTTGCCCGGCAGACACAGCCGCTGCGTGATTTTCTGATTTGGGCGCACGATCCGGCCACGAAGGATAAACAGATCACTCAGTTACGCAAAGCCGGAAACGTTGGCGGGAGTCTGTACGACAACAAGGAAGTGCAATATCAGTTCGATTATCTGCATACGCGTGCCGATGTTCAGCTACTCGTCGTTAAACCCCATGAAAACGCCGACTCGTATGGCCTGACCGTGGATGAAGTGAAAAACCTGCTATCGGTGATGGATGCCTGGTATGCCGGTACGTTTTCTGGAAAACAGCTAACGTAAGTTCGGTGAGACGGCCAGACAGCATCACTGTCTGGCCAAGCATTAAAAATGCTGCATTCTGGAAGAAAATTGTCCGCAGTTCTTCAGCATCAAATCTTTGACGGGTCTGCGGTCGTAGTAGCCTTTTTCGGTCTTGAACACCTCGTAGACTTCGAGGCGGCGTGGCGAATAAGCACCGGCAAATTCGCCAGTGACATAATAGTAATTCCCGACCACAGGTTTAAACGTAACGGTACTAAACCCACCATTGGCCGCAATCATTCTGACCGCAATATTGTGTTGCGCACTGACCCAAAACTCACGGATCATCGTAGGTGTTTCGGGGATTTCAGGGAAGCCGAGTGCTTTATTATTGAGCTTAGTTTGGAACCCAAACGCATTATTGGTATAGCCATTTTCTGGTGCATCAATATTAATACATCTGTCGGTCGTCGGATAAACGCGAACATAGTCGAGATTGCGGTTATCGAACGTCATACCCACGCGTTCAGCACCCTGATAATCCTCCAGTTTATGACTATAGGTCGCAACCGAACATCCGCTGACTAATACCGCACTTATTCCTATCAGAAGCATTTTCCCAAACATAACCGTCCCTTACCTTTATAAAATCAGAACATCCTGATTATTTTACGCCGCTTTTTATTCGAAAATTTATGTTGTATTACCCCTCACCTTAAACACTAATGATAAACGAGGCAACGTGGCAATTTCTCTCTATTACACCGCACGACGTAAAAAATCCCTGAGCCCAAAAGAGATATCTGCCGTGAAGGAGATTGTCCAACGCCATTCCGTTAATGAACACATTGAGAAATATCTGACGACCGGCGACGGCATAAACTGGGAATCATTTAATTTTGCCCTCAACGTGAAAATCGGTAACGTTTTCAGAAAAGGAATCGTGTTCTCAGGCTCGACCAAACTTCCCGATAGCGATGAAGAAGCCGCCTGGATTGGCGTACAGCACTGGTGCCAGTGTTTATCCGAAATCCGCGGCGTTTTGACACACTGTGAATGGTACGTCGCGGTCGACGATCGTGCTATTCCGTGGAGCCATGAGGTCAATGCCTATGACCCTGCGCGTTAGAAACGTGGGCCTCTGACAAAAACAGGAAACAGGAAACAGGAAGGGTGAGATGGACGACAACGACATTTACGATGCTGTTGCGACTAGCGCATACGGGCTGTCGATGGGTGCGATATGGCAACATATTGCGGTGGAGTGTCGGGGAAATCCCAGAACCTACGCCCAGCGTCAGGCGCTGTTTTTTACGCTGCTGGAGCAGCTCATCGAGGAAGGCAGAATCAGGCTTGCCAGTCAGGGAGACACTCTGCAAGGTGACCCGAAACATCAGGTCGATCGGCTCCGTAACGCCTTTCCACCTGAAATGTCCGATGATGAATTTGATGATGTCGACGAATATGGCCTGTGGTTCTTAGCCAAAGCGCCCGCAGGCGTCGTGTGGATCACGTCCGAAGGGCAAGAGAGTTGGACGTAAGAGGAATCAGCCAAACCAGAGCCAATTCCTCTTACTCACGACCGAATATCATGACTAGCGGCGAACTTACTCCGAGGTCTTACGTTCAACCTCCTGACCTTCCGCTGCCTGGCCTTTCACTACCTGACCCTCTAGCTCCTCATCCTGTTCCGGCTTCGCCATACTCGGATGCTGGCGACCTTCCTCGATAAAATCTTCGTCGATACCTTCAATATTTTCCTGATTATCGCGACCGGAGAGAATGTTCCAGCAGGCGATGAACAGCGCAGCAATCAGCGGGCCAATCACAAAACCGTTGATGCCGTAGATTTCCATGCCGCCCAGCGTGGCGATCAGAATCAGGTAATCCGGCATTTTGGTGTCTTTCCCCACCAACAGCGGACGCAAAATGTTATCCACCAGCCCAATCACCAGCACGAAGAACGCGACAATGAAGATGGCTTGCCACAGCATATCCGTCGCGAACAGGAAGATAGCAGCAGGCACCCAGATAATCGCCGACCCCACAGCGGGAATAAGCGACAGGAACGCCATCAGCGAGCCCCACAGCAGGCTGCCTTCTATTCCTGCAATGGAGAACGCAATCCCGCCCAGTGTCCCCTGCACAATCGCCACCACCACGGTGCCTTTCACGGTCGCCCGAGATACAGCGGCAAACTTCACCAGCAGGTGATGTTTAACATAGGTAGAAAGCGGTAGCGATTCCAAAATCAGGTTGACCAGATAGGCACCGTCTTTCAGGAGGAAGAAAAGCAGGTAGAGCATCACCCCGAAACCAATGAAGAAGGTGAATGTCCCTTTGCCGATCAGCAGCACGCTTCCCGCCAGATATTGCCCACCTTTCAGCACAACCTGAGAAAGCTCTTGCTGTATTTTGGCGGCGTTATCCAGATTGTGTTCCGCCAGGAAATGTCGCGCCCACTTCGGCAGATGCTGAATCAGCTCCGCCAGCACCACCGGGAATTGCGTATTACTGTCCTGCAATCGGGTGTAAACCCCGTTAATTTCAACCACCAGCGAGGAAACAATAATCCCCAACGGAATGAAGACGATCAGGAAGATGATCAGGACGGTCAGCAACGAGGCAACGCCGTTGCGATCGTTCAATTTTTGCCGAATTTTGCTTTTCAGCGGATGGAAGATAATGGCCAGCACCGCCGCCCATAAGATGGCGTAATAATACGGTGCCAGGATGTCAAAAAACGCCAGCGTGACGATAAATAAGATAAGGATGAAGAATCCCTTCGTAAGCCCTTTAATATTCACAACGATTCCCCCTTCGTTCAATCTGCTCTCGAAATATAGAACGAAGTGTGGCGTTTGCAATATAGGAAAAAACACCGGATTCGGCGGAAATGGCTACGCAAGCGCCTCATGCATCGCGATAAAGTCATCTTTTAACTGACTATATCGTGCGGCATCGTTGTCACAAGCCCGTGCGGCAGCACGCTTTATTTCCGCATATTCTGTACATACAGAAGGGTTTGCACGCAGATAATCACGGAAAGCCAAGTGCTGTTGAATATGCCCGTCACCCACCACGAAGGCGTGCAGGTGATGCGTACGATCATCGCCGCCCTTAGTATAGTAACGACGCCCCGCGATCCCATTTTCTCCACGGGGACGATAGCCCAAATCGACCATGACATGATCCAATCGGTCCAAATCGGACAGCGAAATCACTTCCAGCAGCATATCAATCACTGGTTTGGCGGGTAATCCCGGCACGGCCGTGCTACCGATATGATGAAGCCTCACCGCAACCTCACCAAGCGCCTGTGCTATCGCACACGCCGCCGTTTCATACTTCGTTGCCCACTGTGGATCGTAATCCACCACAGTAACTGTTCGCCCACCCATTCACCTATCCCCCAACGCAGCTTTATCGTGCAAAGGCTACCAACGTTCAGGGGAAGGTTCAAAACCATTACGCGGTAAATGCCTCTCACCACGTGATTCGTGCTTACAGGCCATCCAACCGCCGCTGGGTCGCGTGCACCAGCGAGTCGGTGGTGATGTCGGCAATGGATTTGGCACCGGTAAGCGTCATCGCCACACGCATCTCTTTTTCGATCAGGTTCAGCAGATTAACCACGCCCGCCTCGCCCGCTGCCGCTAACGCGTAGACAAACGCGCGCCCGAGCATCACGCCGTCCGCACCCAGTGCGATCATACGCACCACGTCCAGCCCGGTACGAATACCAGAATCTGCCAGAATGGTGATATCGCCTTTCACCGCATCGGCGATGGCAGGCAGCGCATGTGCCGTCGACAGCACGCCGTCCAGTTGGCGACCACCGTGATTGGAAACCACGATGCCGTCTGCGCCGAATTTCACCGCCTCTTTGGCATCTTCCGGGTCGAGGATGCCTTTGATGATCATCGGCCCTTTCCACATCTCGCGGATCCACGCCAAATCCTGCCACGAAATAGAGGAATCGAAATTCTCGGCCAGCCAGCCGATATAGTTTTCCAGCGTCGTCGGCGTGCCGCGATAGGCGGAAACATTCCCCAGGTCGTGCGGCTTACCGTTCAGCCCGACATCCCACGCCCATTGTGGATGAGTAACCGCCTGTAAAATGCGCCGTATCGCCGCGTTCGGGCCGCTCATGCCGGAATGGGCATCACGATAGCGCGCGCCCGGCGTCGGCATATCCACGGTAAACACCAGCGTCTTAACCCCTGCCGCCTGCGCGCGTTCCAGCACATTGCGCATAAAGCCGCGGTCTTTTAACACGTAGAGCTGGAACCACAGCGGCCGATCGATAGTAGGTGCAACCTCCTCAATCGGGCAGACGGAGACGGTAGACAGCGTAAAGGGAATGCCCTTCTGCGCCGCCGCACGGGCAGCCTGTACCTCGCCGCGTCGGGCGTACATACCGGTCAGGCCAACGGGTGCCAGCACCACCGGCATCGCCAGTTTTTCACCGAACAGCTGCGTTTCCAGACTCAGGTCGGAGACATTTTTCAGGATGCGCTGACGCAGTGCGATATCCGCCAGATCGGCGGTATTACGCCTGAGCGTGTGCTCGCCATACGCACCGCCATCGGCGTAATGGAAAAGAAACGGCGGCAGCTTACGCTGCGCCGCCGCTCGGTAGTCCGTTGAAGCAGAGATGATCATCGTCCTTTCCCATCCTTCTTCTTGTTTGTGCCACTGTTACGGTAAGTGGAATGACCGTGGGTGGAACTGCTTTGAGTGAAATTGCCCTTTAGTGGAACTGCTTTTAGTGAAATTGAAGGTACGCGACATGCGTTTGCAGATACTCCTGCAAGCCGTGCTTGCCGTCCGCTCCACCCACACCGGATTTACGCCAGCCCGCATGGAAGCCCTGCATCGCCTCAAAGTTCTCGCGATTGATGTAGGTTTCGCCGAATTTCAGCCCTTTCAGCGCCTTCATTGCGGTGTTGATGTTTTGAGTATAGATCGACGACGTCAGGCCATATTCACTGTCGTTCGCCATCGCAATCGCCTCTTCCAGCGTGTCGAAGGTCGCGACGGGCAGCACCGGACCAAACACCTCTTCGTGCATGATCGGCATGTCCTGTTTGACGTCCACTAGCAGCGTAGGCGGATAGAAATAGCCCGTACCGCTTGCACGCTGGCCGCCGAGCAACACTTTCGCGCCCTGCGATACCGCTTTCGCCACTTTGTCTTCTACACGCTGTCGCGCCGCCGCACTGATCAGCGGCCCCATATCCAGCGCCTTTTTCTCCGCCGTGTTGCCGAAAGTCACCTGCTCCATCGCGGCTTTAATACGGGAGATAAACTCGTCGTAAATGCCTTTCTGCACGTAAACGCGCTCGGCGCAGTTACACACCTGCCCGCTGTTGATGACGCGGGAACTGACAATCGCTTTGACCGCCAGATCGAGATCGGCATCGTCCATCACGATAGCGGGCGCTTTGCCGCCCAGTTCCAGCGACACCTTCGTCACGTTCTGCGCCGCTGCCGTCATGGTCGCAATGCCCGCTGCCACGCTGCCGGTCAGGCTGACCATGCCGACTTTCGGGTTAGCGGCCAGCTCTTGCCCGACCGTCGGGCCGTAGCCGGTAACAAAATTGATGACACCTTTCGGCAGGCCGATTTTGTGAATGATTTCGGCGAAAATCACTGCATTATTGGGCGTGATCTCGCTCGGTTTGATAACGATGGTGTTGCCCGTAATCAGTGCCGGTGCCGCTTTACGCGCGATCAGGAAGAAGGGGAAGTTCCACGGCAGAATACCCGTCGTAACGCCGATGGCTTTACGGAAGACGAAGATGTTTTCATTCGGGCGGTCGCTCTGAATGATCTCGCCTTCGTAACGACGCGCCCACTCTGCCATGTAGTCGAGGTAGTCAGCGGTAAACAGCACTTCCGTCTGCGCCAGACCGTGCGTCTTACCGCCTTCCGCGATGATCATGTCGGTCAGTTCGGCTTCGCGCTCGCGGATACCGTCGGCAATCTTGTGCAGCCAGACACCACGCTCAACCGCAGGCAATGCTTCCCAGCCCAGCTGTGCGGCCTCTGCCGCTTCTATCGCTTTCTTTGCGTCGTCAGCAGAGCCTTCTGGGATCTGTGAAATAACTTGCTCTGTGGCCGGGTTCACCACATCAATCCACTTCCCGCTTCTGTTTTCAACAAACTCACCGTTGATGTACATACGTTTCTGGGTGGTGCTCATGTCAGGCGTCTCCAAAGTAGGGTAAGGGAATACCACGCATAAACGAGTTGTTAACAAAACACGTTTTTTTTGTGAAGTTTTGCCATGCTGCGCGTTCTGAGCGGCATTTACCTTTTCATCGCTGCCATTTCGGTCTGGCAAGTGGCAAAAAAGTCATGCTGAGAACGTCTGACGTAACACTTTTGCAAAGTATCGAAAACTGGCGGGGGAATAACGAGAGTGTGACGCGAGCGAGGCGGTGACAGACGCCAGCCTACAGCGCCTGTCTGTTGAGCAGGGGAATTTTACGGTTCGTCGACTTTCACGATCTCTTCCTTCACCTTCCACTTGCCGCCCACTAATTCGCGGGTGGTGGCAACCATCGCCTGCTTCTCTTCGGAGTAGGCTTCCGTGCTTTCGACAATCAGGACAGGGTTATTATTCGCTATCTGGTAGGTAGACCATTGGTGCCAACAGCAGCCGCTTTTGGTAAACGTCGTGATGGTCTTACTCTTCTCATCAATCTCGAACAGGCCGAGGTTGGAACTGGCTAACTCGGTCAGCGGCGCGTTCTGGGTAAACTGCTGCTTTTCCACATCAAACAGGTACACATCGTAAGACGGCCCACCGTAAGCGCCGTTATTGCCATTACGCAGCATGATATCCGCATGATGATCGAAGTTAGCGTCATCAATCACCAGTCCGCTGTTGTTCTCACCATAGACCTCAACCAGATTCGCGGTCACTTCGCCCTTATTGTTCAGCTCGATGAACATATTTTCCATCGTGATACGCTGGAACAGATCACCACGTCCTTTCTTAAAGATATCCAGCGTGCCAGGGCCTTCGCAGGTTGAGTAAGAAGGAGCGAGCGTGCACGTCGCCACGCTGAGAACGAAGTCCCACTGGTCTGATGCCTGAGTAATCAGAGAGATATTTTCACTACCGGAAAGCGCCTGAATACGGGAAACCATCTCATTCCCCAAACAAACGTCATCCTTACAGCGGTCACGCTCGGCCAGCCACGCGCGCTGCGTCAGGAGCGCCTGCGCTTTGCCCTCTTTTTTCGCGTAACCCTGATAGGCCTTGTTTAATACCGTATCAAGTTGCTGTAAACGGCTACTGGCGCAAATCATTTTCTCAGTGTCTGTACTGGCCTTACTGCAATCTATTGCCCAGACGGACGAGGTGCAAAAGAACAGCAGGGATGAAGCGGCCAGAGATAAATAACGCATGAAGTATCGCTCCTTGAAAAACAGATGAAACCTAACTGATTGATAAAACGGATAACGGGCTATTTCTTGCTGCCATTTCCCATCTTTTTAAGAAAACGCTGCTGCTCAACCAAAATCGCTTTCAACGTAATACATTGATAATCAATGCCGTAACGTGGGGCGACGTCTGCAATAATTTTCGATAACGCAGGGTAGTGTCGATGATTCCAGTTGGGGAAAATATGGTGAGTCAGGTGCATATTAAGCTGCCCCAGCCAGTAGCCAAGCCAGGCGGGACGTGTAGCCCAGTCCACCGTGGTGGAAAAGACGTGCTGATAGCGGCCATGCCTGAATAGGCCATCGTCCGGTGCCTGATAGAACGTGCCTTTTGCCCAGTGCGACCCCAGAATCAGGACAACAAAAATCAGCGATGACAGCATTTGGCTCAGCAGATAAACCAGCAACAGCGCACCAGCACTGACAGGTGTCGGCGACAACAGCCAATAAGGTATCGCCAGCGCCAGCAGGGCATGCAGCGCTTTTGATAACAGAAAAACACCCCAGCCCTTAGCGCCCTGAAGCGTCATATTGCGCGTCACCTGCGTTTTCCCCGAGCGATCGAGCCAGTCAAAGAACCAGATGATGCAGGGGAATGTCAGCGATGCCACCATAGGCCAGTAGTAGCGCTGGGCGCGCATAAAAAAGCGAAACCGATGATAGGGCGATTGCCGCAAGACGCCGTTCTCTTCGATATCCAGATCGTAGTGCTGCACGTTGACATGCGCATGATGAAAAATCACATGCCGCACTCGCCAGCAGTCGGAATCCATACCGAGCGGAATACTCACCACGATATTGAGCAGGCGATTCGCCCACGGCCGCCGGAAAAAGACGTTATGCGAGGCATCATGCACCACGTTCACCGCCAGAAACATGGCGGTAAAAATAAAGGCAAAGTAGCAGCCCGCAAAACCCCACAGCGTCGTCTGCCGGAGGCTGAAACCATAAAATGCTAGACACAGCGCCACCAGAAACAGCATTTTGCCGATAAACTCGGTATTGGCAAAACGGTGGTCACCCGTTTCCGCCAGATAATCATTCGCAGCCTTCATCAACGCCCGATGCAACGCCAGATCGCGACCTTGTTCATAGCGGAGCGGCTTTAGCGGGGCGAGCGTCATTCTTTCTCCGCTCCCGCTTTCATGACACGTTGCGCAGTCCGCTGATCGTTACCTTCGCCCCTCAATTTTAAAAACCGGCGCTGGCTGGCTAGTAGCTCACGATAGGTAATACAGCGGTAGTTCATGCCATGCTCGGCGGCCACGCGCCGTAAGATATCGGCTAACGCAGGATAATGACGATGATGCCATCCCGGAAAAAGATGATGCGTCAGATGTAAATGCAGCCCTCCCGTCCAGCGCTCAAGCCAGCGCGGCGTCGGTAGCCAGTCACAGGCTGTCGCAAAGTTGTGCTGATACCAGCCCTGAGGCATCGTTTCCGTATCGGTAATGGTATAGAACTCAGCCTCAGCCCAGTGTGTGCCCAGCAGCAAAAATACCACCAGCAACGAGGCCAACATCTGACCCAACAAATAGCTCAATAGCACGATGCCGGGGCTAATGCCGTGTGCCGCCCCCACCATAATGGGAATCACCAGTAACAGCAGGACATGACCGATTTTACTGCCGATAAAAATCATCCATCCGCGGTAGCCTAACTGTACTGAACGGGCATTGACGGGGGTTTTACCCAAGCGATCGGCCCAGTCAAAAATCCAGGCGATATAAGGGAGCGAGAACGCAGCCACCAGCGGCCAGTAAAGATGCTGATAACGCATGTAGGAACGGTGGCGCTGAAAAGGCGTTTGGCGGAAAACGCCATTCTCTTCCGTATCCAGATCGTAATGTTCCACATTCGGATAGATGTGGTGGAAGTCCACATGACGCAAACGCCAGTAATCGGGATCGATGCCTAACGGCAACGTGACGATGCGCCCGACCACGCGATTCAGTGTTCGATTGCGGAAAAAGGTATTAGGGGAGGCGTCATGATTAACGATGATATTCAATAACATCGACAGCATGATGAAAGCAAAATAGCTCAGGAAGAACGCCCACGCCGTCTGCTGCACTAAGCAAACGGCATAACAGGCGATGCAGCATAAAAAGAGTAATCCGGCCTTAACGAACTGCCCGCTATCGGCAAAACGATGATCGTGATTAGCGCGGAGATAGGCCGACGTTTCCCGCTGTAATGCCCGATGAAAAGCCTGTTCGCCCTTGGCGGGATAGGGTTTGGCGGGAAGCACACTAGACATTTTCAGGCTCTCCAGTCAGGGGGCGTCGGCCCCAGCCAGCCGCCATCGCCAGCCCGTGCAGCGCCAGCATCAGCATCGCAATCCTCCAGTAGAGCGCTTCCCAGCCCAGATAGACAAGAAACACGGCAGGGAATAGCAGCACCACCACGAGCCAAACGTAAATGCCCCAACGCCGTCCTTCGGAAATCCCGCCCAGCGCAACCGCACCTGCCACCAGCAGCAGGAAGAGCACCGCCTGCGACAAATTGGCGGAATCATAGCCGTAGCCATACAGGTAGACATAGCCCACTACCAGCGCAAACAGCAGCATCGCTCCGGCAATCAACGCCACTGGCGTACAGTGAAAGGTTGCCTGACGTGTACGGCGCACCGACAGCTTCAGGTACTGCATAAAAGGCAGGTTACTGGCCCAAAACGGATTGTTCGATGGCGTTTCTCTGCCTGCGCCATAGCGGAAAGGCGTATCAGGCAGTTGCGGACAAAAGCTGCCAAACAGCTTGTCCCAAAAAATGAAGGTGCCGCCGAAGTTCTTATCGGCGTACGCACGGTCGTTCACGTGATGTACGCGATGGTGTGCGGGCGTCACCAACACCTTTTCCAGCCAGCCCAGTTTGGGCGTCATCGCATTATGGTTAAAGAGCTGAACGCTGTAATGCAGGATGGAAACGGTGACAAACACGTACAGCGGAACGCCGAGCAATGCCAGAATCAGGAAGAACGGAATCGAGGTCAGCGAGGAATACCAGGAGTTACGCACGCCCAGCGACAGATTGAAATGTTCACCCTGATGGTGAACCACGTGCACAGCCCACAGCACGCCGAAGGTATGGTGCAGGCGATGTAGCCAATAGAAACCGAAATCCCAGGCGAGCAGCGCGAACAGCCACATCAGCACCGGTGGCCAGGTGTCCACCCAGCCAAAACTGAAATGCGCCGCAACATAGCCATAGCAAAAAATTTCCACGCTGCGAAAAAGCCACAGCATGATATGCCCTGAATTCAGGTTAAAAACCACGTCATGCCAGTTCACCGTCTCACGCTGCATCCACTGTAGAACCAGCGCTTCGCCAATCACCACAACCAGCATAAAGACAATGGGTAATGCCAAATCGATCATGATGTCATTCCTGATGGCGCTTATCGTTAGGCAGCGGAGCCGCTGGGGAAATGGCCTTCACCGCCTCTCGGCGACGCAGAAAGACCCAACCAGCGATCCCTGCCAGCATCGCGCCGGTCACCAGATCGATGAACAGGTGTCGGCGCAGTTGCAGGATAGAAAGGGCTATCGCCGCTCCCCACAGAAGATACAAACCGGTTTTCACCTTCTGCTGGCCATCACTCATTGCCCACACCGCCAGCACCGTTAGCGCAATATGCAGCGACGGCAGGCAATTCTGCGGCGAGTCAATACGCAGTAAAAGCTGTAGCACACGGGTAGAGAGATCGTCCCCGACGACCTGTGGATACACCATCGTGGTCGGAAAAATCAGGTACACCGCGCCCGCAATCAAGGCGGTAAGCTGCGTTGCCCGGCGTAATCCTGCAAGACGCGTAATCGGGCAGGATAAATAAGATAGCGGCACGATGATAAAAAACGAGAGATACAGCCAGATCGCCGAGGCGCTAAAGGGAATCCATTCATCAACGAATGACGTCGGCAGCACCGTTCCCTGCCCCTGAAACTGCGCGCTCAGTTGATATACCAGCCCGACCGTTCCCCAGCCGAAGAGCAACGCTTTCAGTCGCAATAGCAGCGTTTTTTGCGGAAATAGCCTCATGCACTCTCCTTCAGGCGGGTAATCCGTCTGCGCTTTTGCGTAAATTCTGGCGCAATCTCACCAGCGGTGAGATGCCAATGTAACCGCGACGCATCAATACCCTGCAACGCAAACTGCTGCGACAGACTGTCCCGACAGGCTTCCAGCTCCGGCAGGCTACACGCGGCAGATAAATGCAGCGTCGCATCGCCCTGCTGCACCAGCCGATAGTCGGCATGCAGCGGCAGCGCATTGGCGATCACTCGACTACAAAGATCGGCAAACACGGTCTGAGGCTCGCCGTTACTGTCCGGCAGTCGCAGACGGTCATCGCTACGCCCTTCAATGCGGGCAATCGCCATCGTCACTCGGCCACACGCGCAGGGCGTTTTTTGCTTCACCAACACATCGTCCAGCCGATAGCGCACAATCGGCTGGGTGCTGCGAGTGAAATCGGTGATGATGGGCGTAAAGCGTTCGCCACCCAGCCACTGCGGCTCGATGTGAATAAATTCTTCGTTAAGATGCAGCGTACCGTGCTCGCAGGTCGATGCCAGAAAGCCTTCCGTCGCCTGATACACCTCCCCAACCTGCCCGAAGACCTGCTGGAGCAATTGCTTGTCCTGCGGTTCCAGCACCTCGGCCACGGAAATCACTTTTTTGACCGCCAGCCGTAGCTCACCGCGCTGTACCGCCAGCGCCAGTTCGTGCAGCACCTGCGCAGGGGCGACGATAATCGATGGCGGCCACGCTTCCAGCCGCGAAACATGTTCGGAAAACGGCGCGAAAAGATCGTAAAACGACAGGCTGAGCCAGCGGTTATCCACGCTGTGATACAGGTTGTTATCCGCCCGCAGGAACAACGCCACCCGCTCACCGGCGCGTAAGCCGTCCGGCAGCATTTTCGCCAGCATGCCTCCCGCCCAGACCTGCTGTTCACGCGGGCTGACGACAAACAGACCACGCTGCCCAGAGGTACCGGACGACAGCCCAACGCTAAACCCGCCCACATTCGGCGTGAAGTCGCGATCTTCCTCACTGCGGCGCGCGCAGGCGAGCAGTTCATCCCGCTTAAGCCCGGCGGTGTTCATCCGATCGAATTCGGCCATCATCACGGCTTTATCCATCATCGGCCAGGATGTCATGGGTAGCTGGCAGTAAGGACGAAAATAGGGACTACGCGCCAGCACGCGCCGAGCAAAACGAGAAAGCTGGCGCTGCTGATGGCGTTCAAGCGCCTGACGAGTAGAAAAGGTCAGGCGTCTGGCACGGAAATAGTGCCAGATCGTCATCAGCGGAATCATAGGTCGCCCTCATGACACAGCCGAATCTCGACTTGTCCATTCAGGTGCAACTGGTGCAGTTGGCCGAGCGTGTGGTAATAGGCTTTCGGATCGTCCATCACCAGATTCGCCAAGCGCGACGGCCCACGCCCTTCGCGATAGCTGTGCGGCGACCAAGCGGCATCGCTTGCCAGCAACACCCAGCCGTTTTCAGTCAGCACAAATGCGCCGAGGTGTCCGGCGGCATGGCCGGGCAACGGCACCAGCACGATCTCTTTATCGCTACCCAGCAGCGCATAGCCTTGCGTAAACGGTGCCAACTCGGCAGGCAGATCGGTAAGCGGGAAGTTCTCAACAAACTGAAGCGCCTGCTCAAAATGTTCTGGGATCAGCGCGGGCACAAACGCCCGCTTCAAGGCCGCGAAACCGCGCAAATTCCGCGTCTGCCGCCAACCTAGCGCCGAACAGATAAACGGCACGTCAGGGAAATCCCGCAGCCCCGCGATATGGTCGCCGTGAAAATGGGAAATAATCAGGCCGTCGATGTCCGCAGGTTGAATCCCCTGCCCGTGTAGCTGGTGAATCAGCGCGTCTTTCGTCTCGAAATGCACCGGCGTCATTCTGCGGTACAGCTGAAACAGGCCGGATTGCGTGGCATCGGTAAAATGCTGGGCATAGCCGGTGTCCCACAGCCAGCGCTTACCCTGACTTTCTAACATCCAGACGCGCGCCGGAAAACGGCACACTTTCCATCCCGCACCACGCAGTGCCATGCAGCCCGGATGCAGACAGTACCCGACTTCAAACGTCGAAATATTAGCCATGTCGGTCAGTACCCCGCTGTGCAAGGTGCGCGTTGAACCAGTTACCCGTTAGCTCGATGCCCTGCTGAAGGGAGAAACGCGGCTGATAGCCCAGCTCCTGCTTGGCTTTCTCCGCACTGAGCGTCATATCGAAATTCACCGCTCCCGCACTGTAGCGCGTCAGCAGCGGCTCTTTCCGGTTAAACCACGAAAACAGCTCCATGCCACCCGCCACCACGTGCAGCAGCGGATACGGTACCACCCTGACGCGATAGTTCATCCCTAGTTGCCCGCTCAGCAGTTGCTGAAGCATGTCTGCAAGGCGTGCGGGCTCACGATTGGTAATGTTGTATGCCGAACCTGAAACCAATCCCGTGCGCTGGCTGGCAAGCGCCATCGCCTCTACCACGTTGCCGACAAACGTCAGATCCAGCAGCGCTTCACCACCGCGCGGAAGGCGCAGCACGCCGCCGCCCACCGCGATCTGCTCCAGAACACGCGGCAGAATCACACGGTCATGTGGGCCAAACAGGCCACGCGGACGCAGAATCACGTAGGTAGTTTGCGGGTAGCGCGACGTCAGCGCCTGAAGCCGTTCTTCCGCCAGAAATTTGGTCTGTGCATAGTGATTGGCAAAACGCACCGCGCGGTAGCTTTCATTAATATTCAGGTGGTGCTGATAATCAAAGTAAATCGCAGGCGTGGAGATGTGCACAAAACGCGGGATGCCCAACTGACCCGCGGCTTCAGCCAGTCGCGCCGTTACCTCGGTATTATTCTGATAAAAATCATTATATTGACCCCACGGTGATGATTTTGCGGCACAGTGCCAGACCACATCACAGCCCGCCATCAGCGTTCGAAACTGCTCTACCGACGTTTCCACCAAATCAATGCGGGCGAACTGCGCACCCTGCGCTTCAAGCTGTTGCCCCACCGTGCGATCGCGCCCGCAAGCCAGCACCTGATGCCCAGCCTGGAGCAGCCATTCCACCGCGTTACGCCCCAACCCGCTGGTTGCACCCGTGACGAAGACTCTCATGGGATCAGTACCATCCCGCCCAGCGTCAACCCGGCGGCCGTACCGACCAGCATCGCGGGTTCACCTTCAGGCAGGCGTTGCGTCACGATGGCATGATGCAGCGCCGTCGGAATCGAGGCCGCCACCTGATTACCGTGATAGCGGTAAATATCGATCAGCCTTTCGGTCGGGATCGCCAGCCGCTTACGCATATGCTCCAGCGACAGGTGACTGGCCTGATGCGGAACCACCGCCGCCATCTGATCCAGCGAATAACCGCTGGCATCCAGCAGCCGTTGCAGATAGCCCTCAATCAGGGCAGAAGCCTGCCTGAATAGCCGTTTTCCCTGCATATGGAACAGAAAATCATGCAGTTCCATCCCTGCTCGTGGGTTACGCAAGGTACCGCCAGCGCGGATCTGGCACAGTTCGTTGCCCTTCGGGTAGGTTTCCAGCAGACACGCCGCAATCCCGCTGCGCCAATCGCCGCGTTCGACAATGGCACACGCGGCACCATCGCCAAAAATCAGCGACGACTCTTCATCATCCCAATCGATACCGCGCGAAGCCAGTTCGGTAGAGACGATGGCAATGCGTCGATAGGCACCGGTATTTAACAGCCCGGCCGCCACCTGAAGCGCGGAAATAAAGCTGACGCAGCTGCTGTTAATATCGAAACTGGCCGTCCCTTTTGGCAGAGACGACGCTTTTAATAAGTGGCTGGCGCTATAAGGCAGCGCCTGAATCGGAATCGCGGAAGCAAACAGCAGCAGATCGATGGACGCTGGCGGAATAACGCCCCGCGCCAGCGCGTCATTTAACGCCGCCACACCGAGTTCCGCCTGGCTGGCATGATTATCCGCATGATGGCGATAAATAATGCCTGAACGGCTTTCGACATAACCAGCGGGCTTATTGAGCCGCACATCTAATTCAGCCGATGTCACCCGCTGCGCAGGAAGCGCGCTGCCGGTAGAAATAATTTTGAGTGGAACCAATCCCTGAGTGACTGCATGACTTTGCGTCTTCAACTTCAATCCTTTCCAGATTTATTATCGTTTTACCCGTACTGAGCAGGCTATCACGTACGGTATTTATTCATTCTGTCGCTAAGAATAACGAAATCACCGCGAATTGAAATCTTAAGCTGTGCGGTCGCCCTATTTCATCCCGACACTTTTTCGCTATTCTCTGCGCATTCGCGATGCTTAATTAAGCCAGAAGTTATACTTATGTCATTGTTTATCAAATCAGTTATTGGCGCGCTAATCGTATTGCTCATCAGCGTACTGGCGAAAAGCCGAAACTATTATATTGCCGGGCTGGTACCGCTATTTCCCACGTTTGCGCTGATCGCACATTATATCGTTGGCACCGAACGTGGACTGGAAGCGCTGCGCGCCACCATCCTGTTTGGCATCTGGTCCGTGATTCCTTATCTGGTTTATCTCATCTCACTTTATTACTTTACCGCGTGGATGAAATTGCCACAGGCGCTGTTTGCAGCGGTCGTGTGTTGGAGTATATCAGCGGCACTGCTAGTCAAAATCTGGACGTGGTATCAGGGGAATTAGGTGTTGGCAGAAGGGATGGCCCCTCTGCCATAGGCAGGTGATCTCAGGCGAAGGCGAAGCCTTCATCTTCCCATCCCGTGATTCCCCCTATCATAATTTTTACCGGGCGACCGAGTTGTGCCAGCTTTAACGCCGCCTGATCTGCACCATTACAGTGTGGTCCCGCGCAATAGACGACAAACCGCGTATCATCAGGCCACTCGGCCATACGCTCAGGTGTAATTTCACGGTGCGGAAGGTGAATCGCCCCCGGTATATGGCGCGCGCTAAAGTGCTTCGTCGATCCCACCACATGCAATAACACAAAGTCCTGCTGAGTGTCAGAGAGCGATCCCGCGACATCCGCACAGTCCGTTTCCACAGACAGACGACGTGAAAAATGGGATAGGGCGATATCAGAAGCAGCAAAGGGATATTCAGTCACGTAACTCATCGATTTTTCTCACTGATTGGAATGAGGCTCGACTATAAAACGGATACATAAAGGCTGGCAGATGGCATTATTGCCATATATCGTCAATATCATGACAAGTTATTGAGGTGAGGAAATCGATGTTCAATCCGCTTGTTGTCGTACTCGCTTATGATGGCTTGTGTACATTCGAATTCGGTATCGCTGTTGAAGTCTTCGGCCTGCCACGCCCCGAAATGGGTGAAAATTGGTATCAGTTTGCCGTTGCGGGTTTAGACCGTGGCGCGATGCGGGCAACGGGTGGCATCCATGTGGTTGCCGATGGCAGCCTTGAGCTGTTAACACAGGCAGGGACAATTATCATTCCCGGCTGGAAAGGCAGTGATGTGCCCGTCCCCACACATCTGGTCGATGCATTACGCCGAGCACATCAGCAAGGTACCAGGCTGCTCTCTATCTGTTCTGGCGTTTTTGTCCTCGCGGCGACCGGCCTGCTTTCCGGGCGACGCGCCACGACACACTGGCGCTACAGCGACACGTTAAAAATGCAATATCCTGATATCAACATCGAGCCAGACGTGCTTTATATTGATGAAGGAACGATTCTTACGTCAGCCGGGAGTGCGGCGGGTATCGATCTGGGGCTGCATCTCATCCGTCGGGATTACGGCAGCAAAGCGGCCAACCAAGTGGCTCGCCGATTGGTGGTCGCACCGCATCGTGATGGTGGGCAAGCGCAGTATATTGAGAAAGCAGTACCTGTAGACTACGAACGCTCGCGACTCGGGCCGCTTATCGATCATGTCCGAGCCAACCTCGCGGAAGAGTATTCCGTTACAAAGCTGGCGGCAATTTCCTGTATGAGCCCACGCACGTTCCTTCGCCGTTTTTCTGCCGCTACGGGTACGACGCCAGCGCGCTGGCTACTGGCCGAACGGCTGAATACCGCACGCGATTTACTGGAAAACACGCGCTTATCAATAGAGAAAATTGCCGAAACGGTAGGATTCGGTACCGCAGCCTCGTTACGCCACCATTTTCGCCAGCAGCTCGATCTCACGCCCTCAACCTATCGGTTGCGCTTCGGGCAGAGAGCCGATGATATCCCAGAGAATCTTGCCGCTAAGAGAGGATAGTTCATGACAAAAACAACGTACCCCGGCACGGTTCATCGCCCCATTCTCTCCGAACAGGAAGCCGAACGCTTCACGCTCCCGCACTATTTCACACTACGTGGATACGATGATCAGGCAAAAGCTGACATCTGGCAGCCCGCACCGATTGAGGTCGATCCGGCGACGCCCTGGGTTGTCGGGCCACAGATCGGGGTGGATGGCGCAACGCACGCCCATGTTCAACAGGCGGTGAACGCCGCGCTGCGGGCGCAGCAGGGTCGGGCGCGTATTGAGATTAAATTGCTGCCGGGCATCTATACCGGCACAGTCTATATCCCTGCCGATGCCCCACCGCTCACGCTGTTTGGGACGGGAGAACAACCGAATGACGTAGTGATTCAACTCGCGCTGGATTCGATGTTTTCACCCGCGATCTATCGGGAAACGGTAAATTCGCACGGTGAATATCAGCCCGGTGACCCCGCCTGGTACCAGTACGATCTCTGTGCATCAAAACAAAACGCGACGATTGATACCATTTGTGCCGCCGTGGTCTGGTCGCAAAGCGACAATTTCCAGATGAAGAACCTGACGGTGGTGAATACCTTGCTGGATTCGGTAGATAGTCGTGCACATCAGGCCGTTGCGTTGCGCACCGACGGCGACAAGGTTCAACTTGAAAGAGTACGCCTCATCGGTCGTCAGGATACGTTTTTCGTCAATACCAGCAACCTTCAGAATGAGTACGTCACGGACCGCTACAGCCGAGCCTACATTAAAGACAGCTACATTGAGGGCGATGTCGATTACGTTTTTGGGCGCGCAACTGCGGTATTCGAGCGTGTCCACTTTCATACCGTTTCCAGCCGTGGGGCGAAAGATATTCACGTCTTCGCGCCTGACAGCATGCCGTGGGTGCAATACGGCTTTCTGGCAGTGGCGTGTCGTTTCACGGGAGACAAAGGTTTCAACGGAGAAAGAAAGGCCAAACTGGGGCGCGCCTGGGATCAGGGGGCAAGGCAGACGGGATATCAGCCGAGCCAGACGGCAAACGGTCAGTTAGTGATTCGCGACAGCACGATTGACGCCAGCTATGACAGAGAACGGCCATGGGGCGCTGCGGCAACCACCGCACGGCCCTTTGCGGGTAACGCGGATTCCGGCCGCAATCTCGACGATGTGCATTTCAATCGGCTGTGGGAATACCACAATATCGACAAAGCGTGAGGTACAGCGAAAGGGATAACAATATGAAAAGTGAGTGTTACTCATGAAGACAACGAATGTAATTGAGACCTGATGGGCTTGTAAAACGACACAGACCATAGAGGAGAAAAAGTTATTTTCATTATACTATTGATAAATCTAGCTTAATTTTCATTCCCTGATGTTAGTCAATCATCACGCTTATCCTGAGCAGTGTTTGTTTCTTTTACTTTACGCCCTTAAAATCGTCGTAAGATTGTATGTTTTTCCACCTCAAAGAAAAGCCATACTAAGGTATAGTTAAGACTATCGGTATAGGTTCTTATAGATATACCTATAGGTATAGGTATATACTTTTCCGTTACAAGGATGTTGATTCTTCAGACTGAGGTCATGAGATGTCGCCATTATTCTCCAGTAGCGAAATAATAAGCAGGGTAATCAAAGGGCATTTTAATGAAAATCTGGAACACTACGATGGCATTAAATTCTCGTTTATGGTTCTGAATAAGAAAAACCCCTCTGAAATGATCATTATTTCCAGTTATCCCGATGAATGGGTTAATCTCTACAAAGAAAATAAATATCAGCACATTGATCCTGTTGTTCTTGCTTCATTTAATAAAATATCACCTTTCTCTTGGGAGAAGAGTCTGGTTATTAACACACGACTACAGCTTGCCAAGATATTCGACCTCTCTAAAAAATATAATATTATCAACGGATATACTTTTGTACTTCACGATCATGGCGACAATCTGGCTATGCTATCAATTATCGTGGACAGCTCCTATCCAGATGATGTTGATACATTCATTGAAGAGAAAAAAGACACCTTTCAGATGCTATTAATTAATGCATATGAAAAAATCATCTCCCTTTGCAGAGAGATGATTGGAAATAAAAAAAAATTAAATAATAAAGAAATATTCTCTCAGCGAGAAAATGAAATCCTTTACTGGGCCAGTATGGGTAAAACCTATCTGGAGGTTGCTATTATTCTCGGTATCAAAACCAGCACGGTAAAATTTCATATCGGCAACGTTGTGAAAAAACTTGGCGTCCTGAATGCCAAGCATGCCATCAGGCTCGGCGTTGAGTTACAGCTCATCAAGCCTGTGCAATAGCGGCAGGTACCCTTAGAGGCCACTGATTCAACGCATTACTCATAAATCTCCCATTGCGATTAATACGACGAGCCAACGCTTCCTGATTCTCATCATCAACGGGAAGAAAAACTAAATAGACCCTTTCTTCCTTTTCTGACAAACCTTGTTCGACCACGCGAATTCCCCAGCCAGATCGTTTTAATATGGTCAGCATAGGGTGACTCACTATCGTATATATTCCATCATAGCCCTTGTCCCTTGAGTAATTAATCATCGAAAGAAACAACATCGAACTAATTGGGTATTCATTGCCGAGAATATCCTTCGCTCGTGATTTATCGACAAAGAACCGACTAGATTCCAGATAATTCCCTTCAGGGATATTTATCGCCTTAAAGTAAGGAAAAAACGCCCCAGTAATCATGTTAGGGTATTTTGTTTCAATAAATCTCAAACTACAGATAACGGTGTTATCTTTGATGCCAAAAAGATAAGTCGTGTTATTATTATCATACTGATCAAACTCCATTCCATCAGTACATTGCACGGCCCAATTCAGTCGATCTTTAAACGTCTCTTTTCTGAGGGTAAATAGCTCTTCTGATTTCTTTTCTGACAACAAAGTGTGATTTACATCAAATATCTCTAACATTTTTCCTCCATCGAAAAGTTAATGCATAACCTCAAAAAACGATACGCCATCCCACAGATCCTTAGCCTTCAGATTATTATCTTGGCTGATTATTTATAGGTATTCTGTCGCTTTCCAAGGCGGTTGTACAGATGCAACCTGCATTGTCAGCAAGAGTTCATAAAAAAAAAGACACCGCGAGAAAATCCAATATAAACATATGATAAACAGATAAAAAAAATCCGGAAACGCGAGACGATTCCGGATTTTTATATTACTCAATCTGTGCGTTACTTCTCTGCTTTATCCTGCAGTTGCCCTACCTGCGGCAAACCCGTGCTGGCGGAGGAAGAGAGCAAGCCCGTTTCAGCATAATTAAACAGTTTTTCACGCGTGTCGGTAATATCCAGATTGCGCATGGTCAGTTGGCCGATACGGTCGTCTGGCGAGAAGACCGAGTCGCCTTTCTCCATGGTCAGACGTTCTGGCTTATAGGTCAGATTGTCAGACACGGTGTTCATGATGGAGTAATCATTACCACGACGCAGCTCCAGCGTAACCTCACCCGTGATGGCGCTGGCGATCCAACGCTGAGAAGAATCACGCAGCATCAGCGCCTGAGAATCGAACCAGCGTCCCTGATACAGGAAACGACCCAGTTGACGGCCATTGGCGTGGTATTGCTCGATGGTGTCTTCGTTGTGGATACCGGTGACCAGACGCTCATAGGCAATGTGCAGCAGTGCCATTCCCGGCGCTTCATAGATGCCACGGCTTTTCGCTTCAATGATACGGTTTTCGATCTGATCGCTCATGCCCAGACCGTGACGGCCACCGATGCGATTCGCTTCCAACATCAGTTCAACGTCATCGGCAAAGGTCTTGCCGTTCAACGCAACCGGGTGACCGCGTTCAAAACGAATGGTCACTTCTTCTGCCGGCACTTTGACGTTTTCGTCCCAGAACTTCACGCCCATAATCGGGTTAACGATTTTGACGCTGGAATTCAGGAATTCCAGATCCTTCGCTTCATGCGTCGCACCCAGAATGTTAGAATCGGTGGAATAGGCTTTCTCGGCCGACATTTTATAGCCGAACCCTGCCTGTGACATAAACTCGGACATCTCCTGACGGCCGCCCAGCTCATCAATAAAATCGGTATCCAGCCACGGCTTGTAAATCTTCAGTTCAGCATTAGTCAGCAGGCCGTAACGATAGAAACGTTCAATATCGTTGCCTTTATAGGTGCTGCCGTCGCCCCAGATGTTTACACCGTCTTCTTTCATTGCAGCAACCAGCATCGTACCGGTAACCGCACGGCCCAGCGGCGTGGTGTTGAAATAGGTCACGCCCGCCGTCGTGTTGTGGAATGCGCCACACTGAATCGCAGCGATACCTTCAGCAACCAGTTGCTTACGGCAATCGATCAGGCGAGCATTTTCTGCGCCGTATTCCATAGCCCGACGTGGGATTTCCTCGTAGTCATCCTCGTCTGGCTGCCCCAGGTTCGCGGTATACGCATAAGGAACCGCGCCTTTTTGACGCATCCAAAGCAGTGCAGCGCTGGTATCCAGACCACCCGAGAACGCAATACCAATACGCTGACCAACCGGAAGATGCTTGAGAATCGTTGTCATATATATAATCCCTGCTCGAAAGATCTCTGGATATAAGCTGAGTCGCCCACACCATTATGTTACGCCATACATTTATGAGCGTTCGGGCCCTGTGCACATCCTGCATCAAACGGGCCGGTCGATGACCAACATCGACACACTCACAAATGCATATTTATGCAAAATAAGTGAGTGATAATTTAAACATCTTTTTGGCGGGACAGGAAGAGAAGAGTCATACTTTCATGCAAAAAAATTCGTGGCCAATTCACGACCAAGTTAGCAAGTATAGCGCTATCTTCTCTTCAGGCTAAGCAGCAAAAATCGTTTACGCGACCCACTCGACATTAATAAAACATCGTTTCATTTTGTCGATATTTCTTTGCTATTCTCTTGCGGTTAACACCTTCCCTTGCATATCGCTGGAGATGCTATGTCTAAGAAAGTCGCCGTTCTGCTGGCTCCTGGGTTTGAAGAAGCAGAAGCGATTATGGTGATTGATGTACTGCACCGTATGAAGATAGAAGTCACCATGCTGTCATGCTATGACAGACTGGAGCTGCACAGTTATCACAATATTCGCATGTTTGCCGATGCTCTGCTGGAAAGAAGCCAGGACACGCTGTTTGATGCCGTAGTCATTCCTGGCGGCCCACAGGGAACGGTAAATCTGGCCGCAAACCCGATGGTCGTCGAGTTTATCCGTCGCCACGACGACGCGGGGAAACTGATTTGCCCACTATGCTCCGCAGCCGCTCGCGTGCTGGGGGGTAACAAACTGCTGAAAGGCCGCCGCTACGTTTGCTCTGGGAATTTATGGCAGGACGTGACCGATGGCGTTTATGTTGACGAGAAAGTCGTGGAAGACGGCAATCTGATCAGCGGCAAGGGGCTGGGGGTCACATTCGACTTTGCCTTTACCATCGCCAGCCGTCTGACCGGTGACAAAGAAAACGCCAACTTCCAGGTTGAGCACATCGATTACGATTACTGGCGCGTGCCAGCGTAACCGTTCACCAACCGAATGATAAGGCGCGCACCCTCGCGCCTTCCTGTGTGACCTTCCAGCATGACCTTCTTTTATAGATAGCCTTAATAACCTTCCCCATAACGCTCGCGATACTCTTTCGGCGTGATGTCATACCCTTTCTTAAAGACGGCATAAAAATAGGGCAGCGAAGGGTAGCCACACATCAATGAGATCTCACCAATCGAGAGTGAGGTCGATATTAGCAAGTTACGCGCCCGATCCAGCTTCTCCTCATGAATCATGCCGTGAATGGTCTGGCCGACTTCGTCTTTGAAGCGTTTTTCCAGGTTCGAGCGGGAAATCCCTACCGCATCCAGCACCTGCTCGACCTTAATCCCTTTGCAGGCGTGATAGCGGATAAAATGCATCGCCTGAATCACAGCAGGATCGTGCACGGAGCGATAATCCGTTGAGCGACGCTCAACCACCCGAACTGGCGGCACCAAAATACGCTGTAGCGGTACATCAGACTGATTCAACAGCAGTTGGTGCAGCAGTTTCGCTGCACGATATCCCATTTGGCGTGTACCCTGCGCTACCGACGAGAGCGCAACGCGTGAAAGGTAGCGAATCAGATCTTCGTTATCGATCCCGATGACGCACAGCTTTTCCGGTACGGCAATATTCAGGTGTTCGCAGACTTGCAGCAGATGGCGCGCGCGGGAATCCGTCACCGCGATAATTCCCGTCTGCGGCGGCAACCCCTGCACCCAGTCAGCCAGCCGATTTTGCGCGTATTGCCAGTTATCCGGCGAGGTTTCCATTCCCTGATACACCACGCCTTGATACTTTTCTGCCGCAACCAGTTGTCGGAAAGCGTGCTCCCGTTCCTGCGCCCAGCCTTTCCCGCCCGATGCCGGCAGGCCATAAAACGCAAAGCGGTTCAGCCCTTTCTCTTTGAGGTGCATAAACGCGCTTTCCACCAGTGCATAATTATCTGTCGCGATATAATGCACGGGCGGATAATCTTCGGGCTGATGGTAAGAACCGCCCACCCCCACCAGCGGAACATTCACATCCTGTAGCAGCCGCTTGATCTCGCCATCGTCAAAATCGGCAATCACGCCGTCGCCCAGCCATTCTTTGATGTTATCAATGCGGCAACGGAAATCCTCTTCAATGAAGATGTCCCAGTCACACTGGGAAGCCTGTAAATACTCGCCAACGCCTTCAACCACCTGACGGTCATACACTTTATTGGCGTTGAACAGCAGCGTGATGCGATAGCGTTTTTCAAACATGGCAGTGGGCGCTCATTAATCGCAAGTTCCTTGAATAAAGTCTTCTTCCTTGAATAGCACAGCGCCCCAAGAGGCCAAAATAAATTGCTGATTATTGCGAGCCGCCACGTATTTCCTTAGCAGACTCGACGTTGCGTCATACACGCCGCTTTGTTGCGGTATCCATCCACACCGCCAACAGCAGGATTCCGCCTTTAACGACGTATTGCCAGAACGTCGGCACATCCAGCATGCTCATCCCGTTATCCAGCGACGCCATGATAAATGCCCCCATCACCGCGCCCGCGACACTACCAATGCCGCCCGCCAGACTGGTGCCGCCAATCACGCAGGCGGCAATCGCATCCAGCTCGGCAATGTTCCCGGCGGATGGCGAACCCGCCCCCAGTCGTGAACTGAGAATCAGCCCGGCAACTGCGACCATCAAGCCATTAATCGCAAACACCGCCATTTTGGTGCGCTCGACATTCACGCCCGATAGGCGGGCAGCATCGATATTCCCGCCCACGGCATAGATACGGCGGCCAAACGCGGTTCTCGTCGCCAGAAAAATACCACCCAGCATCAACAGCGTCAGCACCAGAACCGGCGTTGGCACCCCGCGATAGTCATTCAGCAGATAGATCGCGCCCAGCACCACCAGTGCCGTAAATGTCTGACGGCCAATATCGCCTGCGGGTGGGTTTACCGGTAACCCTAATCGGGCGCGACTGCTGCGCCGACGCCACTGCCAGGCAATAAACACCATTAGTCCGATGGCACCGAACATAAAACCTATACCGGAAGGCAGATAGCTTTGCCCAATCTGCGACATTGCTTCGCTGGTCGGGGAAACCGTGGTCCCGTTGGTGATGCCAATCAGAATGCCGCGAAAAGCCAGCATCCCCGCCAGCGTCACGATAAACGAAGGGACTTTCCGGTAGGCGACCCACCAGCCATTCCACGCGCCCAGCAATAATCCCAGCGCGAGCGTCACGACGATGGTCAACGGCAAGGGCCAGCCAAACCAGACATCAAAAATCGCCGCCGCCCCGCCCAGTAACCCCAGCATCGAGCCGACCGACAGATCGATTTCAGCGGAGATAATGACAAACACCATACCGACCGCCAGAATGCCGGTGATCGCCGTTTGCCTCAGCAGATTGGAAAGATTACGTGCGCTGAGATACGCCCCATCGGTCATGTAGGTGAAAAAGAGCATGATGGCGATGATGGCGGCAATCATCACGTAGACCTGAAGATTGATGCTTTTCAACCGTTGCAGCATCAAGGCAGAGCCGGCGATATGTTGTTGTTCAGACTGCGATGTTTTCAGCACGATGTTCACTCCTCAATGCAGCTTCCATAACCTGTTCCTGAGTTAAAGCACGATTGACCAAATCCGCTTTGATCCGCCCCTGATGCATCACCAATACCCGATCGCTCAATCCCAGCACTTCGGGCAATTCAGAAGAAATGACAATGACGGCAATGTGCTGTTTTACCAGCGCATTAATGAGCTTATAGATTTCATATTTGGCACCGATGTCGATGCCGCGCGTGGGTTCATCGAGAATCAGAATGCGGGGGTTCAACAGCAGACATTTCGCCAGCACCGCTTTTTGCTGGTTGCCGCCGCTTAACCGGGCAATCGCCAGTTCCGGGCTGGAGGTTTTCACTTTCAGGTTCGCTAGCGACTGCCGGATGATGTCCTGCTCACGGGCATCATCCAGCATGGAAAACGCCCCTGTGAATTGGTCGAGGGCCGCCAGCGTCATGTTCTGCGCCACGCTCATCACCGGGACTATGCCGTCCTTCTTACGATCCTCCGGCACCATCGCAATACCCAGTGCCATCGCCTGTTGGCAATTGCTGATGGTCACTGGCTTACCGTCAATAAAAATGTCGCCCTGCCAATGGCCGTGATAGGCACCAAACAGGCACTGCACCGTTTCCGTACGCCCTGACCCAACCAGCCCAGCAATGCCGAGAATTTCGCCTCGATGTAGAGCAAACGAGACATCATCTACCCGACGAATGTGGCGATTCACAGGGTGCCAGGCGGTCAGGTGTTCTACGCGCAGCACTTCTTCACCAACGACATGCGGTTCATTGGGATAAAGCTCCGTCAGTTCCCGCCCCACCATCATGGCGATGATCTGGTCTTCGCTCAGCTCGACCGCCGGACGCGTACCAATCGGCTTCCCGTCGCGAATCACACAAATCACATCAGAAATGGCTTTAACTTCGTTGAGCTTGTGCGAGATATAGATGCAGGCGATACCGTGATCGCGCAGATCCTGAATGATCTCCAGCAGGATTGCGGTCTCCCGTTCGGTCAATGAGGCCGTTGGCTCATCCAACACCAGCAGACGCACCTGCTTGTTTAGCGCTTTGGCGATTTCCACCAGTTGCTGCTGGCCTAATCCAAGCTCACCCACTTTGGTATTCGGGTCAACGGCCAGCTTGACCTGCTCCAGCATGCGCTGGCAGCGGAGGTACATATTGTCGTAATCCATCACGCCAAAACGCGTCCACTCGTTACCCAAAAAGAGGTTCTCCAGCACCGTCATCTCTTTCACCAGCGCCAGTTCCTGATGAATGATCGCGATGCCTTTTTGCTCCGTATCGCGAATATGGTTAGCGCGCAGCTCGTCGCCAGAGAACACGATCTGCCCGTCATAGCTGCCATACGGGTAAATGCCACACAGCACCTTCATTAAGGTGGATTTCCCTGAGCCATTCTCGCCACACAGCGACAAGACCTGACCCGCGTCCAGCATCAGGCTAACGTTGTCTACGGCTTTCACCACGCCAAACGCCTTGGTGATGTTTTTCATTTCCAGCAGATGCGGCATCATGGCCTCCGTGATTCAGGTGTCTCAGGCCTCGCCTGCGACAGTGGCAAGCCACAACGTTATGTCGTGGCTCGGTAATCCTCTTTCCTACATCCTGAAATCTATTGGCGGTGGAGTGCGTTAATACACATCCGCTTTTTTGTGGAAGCCATCGGCAATGACGGTGGAATCGATATTGGATTTATCGACGGGAATTGGGGTCAGTAAGAAGGAAGGAATGTCTTTCAACCCATTGTTTAATTTAGCGTTGGATTCCGGGGCTTTATCGGAACCGAGCGCCACGGCAATATCTGCGGCGTCTTTCGCCAGCTTGCTGATCGGCTTATAGACCGTCATGGTTTGCGTGCCTGCCACAATACGTTTGATTGCCGCCAGATCGGCATCCTGACCAGAAATCGCCACTTTCCCTGCCAATCCCTGTGCGGCAAGCGCCTGAATCGCCCCACCCGCCGTGGCATCGTTCGACGCCACAACAGCATCAATCTTATTGCTGTTCGCCGTTAGCGCATTTTCCATAATTTTCAGCGCGTTCTCTGGTAGCCAGGCATCAACCCACTGATCGCCGACCACTTTTATTTTCCCACTCTCGATCAGTGGCGTGAGCACTTTCATTTGCCCCTGACGAAACAGTTTCGCATTATTATCGACCGGTGAGCCCCCCATTAAGAAATAGTTCCCGCCAGGCACTTTATCGACGAGATATTTCGCCTGTAGTTCGCCAACCTTCTCATTATCAAATGAAATATAAAAATCCACGTCCGCATTATTAATCATGCGATCGTAAGCAAGCACTTTTATTCCCTCACGTTTTGCTTCCGCAATAACATTACCAAGTACCTGACCGTTATAAGGAATAATCACTAATACATCGACACCGCGATTAATCATGTTTTCTATTTGAGAAATTTGCGTCGCTTCATTGCCGTTTGCTGATTGAACAAAAACATCAGCGCCCTGCTTTTTGGCTTGCTCAACAAAAAGATCGCGATCTTTCTGCCAACGCTCAAGACGCAAATCATCAATCGCCATGCCTATTTTAACGTCCTTCGCGAATCCGGGCTGACAAGCAAGAATGAATACGGCACAAGCTGAGAGTAAAAAATGGTTAACTTTCATCATAGAGTACCTTTTTTATTTAAGATGCAGGGCCTAAGACTCCAATCGCCAGCAAAGTATTGTCGCTAAACATCCCTCCATCAATTACAGATTTTTATCCTCCAATTATGTTTTTTGGTTTAATTTCCGTTTTTTGATACGGGTCATATTTTATTGTCGTGTCACATTTTCATTTTGTTACCTATTGCGAAGCGTATTCAGAGTAAAACACCGTTATTTTTGCGATACAGCGCACATTTAATAATTCTCTGAATTTCAGTGTGAAATAACGTAATTGAGGAAACACTCATCCACTCCGAAAATTAATCACATTCCCGTCTCTTCCGTCTGGGTGGTTTCTAAGGAGTTAACGATGCAAGCCTATTTTGAACAGATCGAAAAAGTCCGTTATGAAGGTAACCAAAGCAACAATTCCTTCGCCTTTCGTCACTACAACCCCGATCAGGAAATTCTCGGTAAACGTATGGCGGACCACTTACGTTTTGCCGTCGCGTATTGGCACACGTTCTGCTGGAACGGCGCGGATATGTTCGGTGTCGGCTCTTTTGCCCGGCCGTGGCAGCAGTCAGGCGACGCGCTGGAGCTGGCGAAGCGCAAGGCGGATATCGCATTCGAATTTTTTCAAAAGCTCAGCATGCCTTACTACTGCTTTCATGACGTCGATGTTGCGCCGGAAGGGAACTCACTGAAAGAGTATCTGCATAACTTTGCGGTCATTACTGATGTACTGGCGGAAAAACAACAGGATAGCGGTGTGAAGCTGCTGTGGGGCACCGCTAACTGTTTCACCCCTCCCCGCTACGGCGCAGGCGCAGCCACCAATCCTGACCCAGACGTCTTTGCCTGGGCCGCCACGCAGGTGTTCACCGCCATGAACGCGACCCAAAAACTGGGGGGCGAAAACTATGTGCTGTGGGGCGGGCGTGAGGGATATGAAACCCTGCTCAATACCGACCTGCGTCAGGAACGTGAACAGATTGGCCGCTTCATGCAGATGGTCGTCGAGCATAAACACAAAATCGGCTTTCAGGGCACGCTGCTCATCGAACCGAAGCCGCAGGAACCGACCAAACACCAATACGATTATGATGTCGCCACCGTTTATGGTTTCCTGAAGCAGTTTGGGCTGGAAAAAGAGATTAAAGTCAACGTGGAAGCCAACCACGCTACGCTGGCAGGCCATTCCTTCCATCATGAAATCGCCACCGCTGTCGCGCTGGGTATTTTCGGATCTGTCGATGCAAACCGCGGCGATCCGCAACTCGGCTGGGACACCGATCAGTTCCCTAACAGCGTGGAAGAGAACGCGCTGATCATGTACGAAATTCTCAAAGCGGGTGGCTTCACAACAGGTGGCCTAAACTTTGATGCCAAAGTTCGCCGCCAGAGTACCGATCGCTATGACCTTTTCCATGCGCATATCGGCGCGATGGATACGATGGCACTGGCGCTCAAGGCTGCCGCCAGAATGATTGAAGATGATAAGCTCAATCAGCTGGTCGCTAGACGCTATGCGGGCTGGAACGGGGAACTGGGTCAGCAAATCCTGCAAGGTAAGGCCTCGCTGGAATCGCTTACCCGCTATGCGGAAAGCCATCAACTGGCACCGCAGCACCAGAGTGGCCAGCAGGAATTGCTGGAAAATCTGGTTAACCGCCATCTATTTGGCTAAAACGGTACGCTCATCTACGCCACACCTACTGCGACAGACTAAACCCTGTCGCAGAGGCTTATCAGGAGCCACTATGTATATCGGTATTGATCTGGGTACTTCCGGTGTGAAAGCCATCCTGCTGGATGAAGCAGGCAAGGTAGTTGCCAGCCATAGCGCCGCGCTGAGCATTTCCCGCCCGCATCCGCTCTGGTCAGAGCAAGCGCCTGAAGACTGGTGGCAGGCAACCGACCAGGCACTACAGGGGTTGGCGGCAGCACATAGCCTTCGTGCCGTGAAAGCGCTGGGGTTGACCGGGCAAATGCACGGGGCGACCTTGCTGGATGCTCGCCAGAACGTACTGCGCCCTGCGATTCTTTGGAATGACGGACGCAGCGCGGCTCAATGCCGAACGCTGGAACAGTTGGTACCAACATCGCGTCAGATTACCGGCAACCTGATGATGCCGGGCTTTACCGCGCCCAAGCTGAAATGGGTGCAAGAAAACGAAAGTGATATCTTTCGTCAAATCGACAAAGTTCTGCTGCCGAAAGACTATCTCCGCTGGCGTCTGACAGGGGAATTTGCCAGCGATATGTCCGATGCGGCTGGAACGCTTTGGCTAGACGTTGCCAAACGAGACTGGAGCGATACCCTACTGGAAGCCTGCTCGCTGAACCGCAAACATATGCCCACGCTGTATGAAGGCAGCCAGATTACCGGCTATCTGCGAGCTGACATCGCCAGCCGCTGGGGTATGGAGCCCGTCCCCGTCATTGCTGGCGGTGGGGATAACGCGGCAGGCGCGATTGGCGTCGGGCTGTATCAAACCGGTCAGGCGATGCTGTCTCTCGGCACATCCGGCGTTTACTTCGCCGTCAGCGACGGCTTTCTCAGCAATCCGCAGCATGCCGTCCACAGTTTCTGCCACGCGTTGCCGAATACCTGGCACCTGATGTCCGTAATGCTAAGCGCTGCCTCCTGCCTCGACTGGGTCGCCCGCCTGACGCACGCAGAGAGCGTTCCCGCGCTGCTACAGGAAATCGCCTCGACGCCAGTCGATGACACAATAACGCCAGTGTGGTTCTTGCCCTATCTTTCCGGCGAACGCACGCCGCACAATAATCCCGATGCCAAAGGCGCATTCTGGGGGCTCACCCATCAGCATGGCCGCCCGGAACTGGCAAAAGCCGTATTGGAAGGTGTGGGCTTTGCGCTTGCCGACGGCATGGATGCACTGCATATGACGGGGCTCAAACCCGATAGCATTACGCTGATTGGCGGCGGCGCACGCAGCGCCTACTGGCGGCAAATGCTGGCGGATATCAGCGGTCAAACGCTGGAGTACCGCACAGGAGGGGATGTCGGCCCTGCACTGGGTGCCGCGCGTCTGGCGCAAATCGCCATGCATCCACACACGCCACTGGCAGACCTTCTGCCACCGCTACCGCTGGAACAGATTCATCAACCGGATCCCCAGCGTCACGCCGACTATGCCGAACGGAGGCGTACATTTAAAGCACTCTACCAGCAGCTTAGTCCGCTGATGTAGGTTAGTATCGTCAACTCACCCAGCGTCGCACATCGATTTTCTGTAGCGCCATCGAAAGCAGCAGGCTGGCCCCCAGCGCGATGGCAAAAACAGAGAAGATGTTGAGAACCGGGTGAGCTGGCAGCATCACATCATGCGTGCGCAGATAGTGAATGATCAGCGCGTGGAAGCCGTAAATCGCCAGCGAGTGGCGCGAAATAGTGGCAAAGCCTGGTAAAATCCGTTGGCTACCGTAATGCTTAAACACCACCAGAAGGCTGACCGCAGCCAGAAACACTAGCGGGCCGCAGTAGATGTAAAACGTCTGGGTGAACGTCTCGTTCAGTAATGTGTGGTGCTTCGTTCCCATCGCAATCAACGCGACACACGCAATGAAGAAGGGGATAGCAGCTAGCACGACTTTCTTTGGTACTTCCAGCACGCCCAGCGCACGCCCCAGCGCGGCGTACAGCACATAGTAAAACGTATCGCCGTAAATATAGAGGTTAACGGGCAGTAATTTAAACCCTTCAAATTCCACTCGCCCCGTACTGGGGTTAGCGACAACGGCCAGCAAGATAATCAAGACAGCTAAATACTTACCTGATACCGGCTTGATGGTAATAAGCGGAGAAAGCAGATAAATCACGATAATCGCGTAGAAAAACCACAAATGATAAAAGATCGGTTTTTGCAGCGCAAGATGCAATGAATTCAGACCATTAATTGGCGTGAGCGTCGCAATATAGATCAGCGCGACCGTACTGTAGAAAAGCAGACATAAGCCGATACGCAGAAAATGCTTCTTCCCCGCTCGACGTTCACCAAAGAATAAATAGCCCGAGATCATGAAAAACAGCGGAACGCAGACGCGCGAGGCAGAATTCAGGATATTCGCTACATCCCAGTGCCCGTCGCCCGGCGTGCCACCCGCCGTAATATAGTACGTTGTGCTATGAATCAGAACGACCATCATGCAGGCCAGCGCCCGCAGGTTATCAATCCAGCCGATCTTATCCGTCATGCACAACCTCTTGAAAGAAAAGCGCTATTCAAAACAGCGTAGCCGTTGTTAAGCGCTGACACAATCGATTATTAACAACCAGCAACTATCCACAACCAGCGCTCAACAATCGGGAAAGTCTGAGTGACAAGGGCAGGTTCATACGGAAAACTCGCATGAATTTAAAGCGATGCGCGCTCACCCCAGTGGCAAGCGCGCGCAGGATCTTATGGAGTATGGTGTTAGAACAGCCCCATCGGCTTATCAGAGTAACTCACCAACAAGCACTTGGTTTGCTGATAGTGTTCCAGCATCATTTTATGGTTTTCACGCCCGATACCGGACTGCTTGTAACCGCCGAACGCCGCATGCGCCGGATAGGCATGATAGCAGTTGGTCCAAACGCGCCCAGCCTGAATACCGCGCCCCATCCGGTAAGCGATATTGCCGTTGCGGCTCCACACGCCAGCCCCCAGACCGTATTCCGTATCGTTGGCGATCTCCAGTGCGTCATCCATCGTTTTGAAGGTCGTGACTGCCAGCACCGGTCCGAAAATTTCCTCCTGGAAGACGCGCATACTGTTTTTACCGAACAAGATCGTCGGCTCCAGATAGTATCCTTCTGCCAGCCCGCTCGGCATCGCCTTGCGCTGGCCGCCCGTGAGCACGCGTGCGCCCTCTTTCTTACCGATATCAATGTAGTTAAGGATGGTGTCAAGCTGACCTGCGGACACCTGCGCCCCCATCATCGTTTTGCTATCCAGTGGGTTACCGATGCGGATAGCCTCAACGCGCTTGATTGCCCGTTCCATAAAACGATCGTAGATAGATTCCTGCACCAGCGCGCGGCTCGGACAGGTACAGACCTCGCCCTGATTGAAGGCAAACAGCGTGAAGCCTTCAAGCACTTTGTCAAAGAAGCTGTCTTCCTTGTCCATCACATCGGCAAAGAAGATGTTCGGCGATTTGCCGCCCAGCTCCAGCGTTACTGGCGTCACGTTCTGCGCCGCATAACTCATGATCTGCTGGCCTACCTCGGTCGACCCGGTGAATGCCACTTTCGCAACGCGTTTCGACGTCGCCAGATATTCACCAATTTTACTGCCCGACCCATTAACGACATTGATGACACCTGGTGGCAGCAGATCCTGAATCAGCTCCATCAAAATCAACACTGACATCGGCGTCAGCTTGGCGGGTTTCAGCACAATACAGTTACCGGCAGCCAGCGCTGGTGCCATCTTCCAACAGGCCATTAGCAGCGGGAAATTCCAGGGAATGATTTGCCCGACAACGCCGAGAGGCTCATGAAAATGATAGGCCACGGTATCGCCATCAATTTCGCTAATTCCCCCTTCTTGCGCGCGGATACAGGCCGCGAAATAGCGAAAGTGGTCAATCGCCAGCGGCACATCCGCCCCGCTAGTTTCGCGTATCGGTTTACCGTTATCCCAGGTTTCCACCTGCGCCAGCAGCTCAAGATTTTGCTCCATCCGGTCAGCGATTCGGTTAAGCACCAATGCGCGTTCCTGCACCGACAGGCCACCCCATTCCGCTTTTGCCTTGTGAGCGGCATCCAGCGCGTGGTCAATATCTCGCGTTGACGAACTGGCCACTTCACACAGCTGTTGGCCAGTTACTGGCGTCAAATTGACAAAATACTGACCAGCGTCAGGTGGTACCCAGGCTCCGCCGATAAAATTGTCATAGCGTTTTTTCAGATTGAGAGAGCCATATTCGCCAGATGCGGATCGGCCTTCGAGATTATCGTGCGCCATTTCAGTCTCCTTTGCATTTCTGGGTGAGCGGCCATGCCGCAGTGAAAAAAGAGGCAAACAGTAAGCAGTTAAATTAAGCCTATACGGGGTATGGGGTTAGCGACAGGATTCGGCCAGAGAAGAAGGCAACTCTTCGAGTTAACGCACAGTTTCTTACGAGAAAAAGTCGCATCCCTTCAGGCACAGTGAGATATACCCTAAATAATTCGAGTTTCAGGCAGGCGGCAAGAGAAGGCATCCCGATGAGCTTACTCAGGTAAGTGATTCGGGTGACAAATCTGCCAGGAGCAGATTTGAACGCTGCTTGCAGCGGCCCTTCAGGGCGAGGCCCACGACGGGCCGAGTATTTGAGTGCAGCCAACGCACATGCAACTTGAAGTATGACGGGTATAATACTTTTAATTTCCAGGGTTACTAACATGCAGGTATTTCAGGTGGAAGGGGTTCATTTACCAGCGGATGCCGCCCTTGAAGGCGCAACGCAACATTCAGTCTATCATCTCGATTCGCTGCATCAGCCACAGTCTGACTGGCTGGCGGAAGAGGTGCCCGTTGCGTTGGTTTATAACGGCATATCGCATATCGTTATGATGGCCTCACCGAAGGAACTGGAGGAGTTCGCTCTCGGGTTTTCCTTATCTGAAGGCATTATTCAATCACCGGCTGATATCTACGGCATTGATGTACAGACCGCCTGTAACGGCATCGAAGTACAGATTGAGCTTTCGAGCCGACGCTTCGCTGGGCTAAAAGAACGCCGCCGGGCGATGGATGGCCGCACAGGCTGCGGCGTATGTGGCGTAGAGCAACTTGCGGAAATCGGCAAACCGATCGCGCCTCTGCCCTTCACGCAGACATTTTCCATTAGCAAACTTGAAAATGCACTGGTGCGGCTGCGCGATGTGCAGAAGATCGGTCGAGTGACGGGTTGCACCCACGCCGCAAGCTGGGTCGCGCCAGACGGCACGCTGTCCGGGGGGAGTGAGGACGTCGGCCGCCATGTCGCGCTGGATAAGCTGCTGGGTACCCGAGCGAAACAGGGGTGGCAGCAAGGCGCAGCGCTGGTTTCCAGCCGAGCCAGCTATGAGATGGTCCAAAAATCCGCCATGTGCGGCGTGGAAATCCTGTTTGCTGTCTCAGCGGCGACCTCGCTGGCCGTAGAGGTCGCACAGCGTTGCAACCTGACGCTGGTCGGTTTTTGTCGGCCGGGACATGCGACTATCTACACGCATCCGCAGCGTCTGAGCACGTAAGATACACCACCAGCGCAGCGGCGTTTTGCAGGCGACGGGTATAGATTAATTTGTTTTTACATAGTGCAATAACGACATAAGCGTTTGTTATCATGAAGTAAAGCAATCTGATTCATGCCACACGTTCGAGAATAATCATTTTCAATATCATTTAATTAACTATAATGAAGGTATTGCTTACGCGGTACTAACAACACAGTGCCGTAACATTTTTTTTACCATGGAGATGCTAAACATGAGTTATTCACTGCCATCGCTGCCTTATGCTTATGACGCACTGGAACCGCATTTCGACAAAGAAACGATGGAAATTCACCATTCCAAACACCATCAGGCTTACGTCAATAATGCTAACGCCGCGCTGGAATCTCTGCCTGAACTGGCTGCATTGTCTGCTGAAGAGCTGATCGCTCAACTGGATAAAGTTCCTGCGGAGAAAAGAACAGCACTGCGTAACAACGCAGGTGGCCACGTTAACCACAGCCTGTTCTGGAAAGGCCTGAAAGTAGGCACGACGCTGACTGGCGATCTGAAAGCCGCCATCGAACGTGATTTCGGCAGCGTTGATGCATTTAAAGAGAAATTTGAGCAAGCAGCAGCAACCCGCTTTGGTTCTGGCTGGGCGTGGCTGGTACTGAAAGACGACGGCAAACTGGCCGTCGTGTCTACTGCAAACCAAGACAGCCCGCTGATGGGTGAAGCCGTTTCTGGTGCGTCTGGCTACCCAATCGTCGGTCTGGACGTATGGGAGCACGCTTACTACCTGAAATATCAGAACCTTCGTCCAGCTTATGCTAAAGCATTCTGGAACGTGTTGAACTGGGACGAAGCTGCTGCTCGTTTCGCTAGCGCGCAAAAATAAAACCGTTGAGTGCCTGATACCATCAGGCCTCTTCTGCGTTTGAATATAAACTGGAATAACAGTCTGTTATTCCAGTTTTTTATTATCCCTCTCTAAACGTCGAGCAGCATGTACGCTGGCATTCCTCTCTCACTAACGCATAAAGTTTCGGAGTAGCGTGCCGATATCTACTGCGGGTTTTTATCATGTTGTTGTGCAGGGATAAGCTTGGTAAGCGGTAATCCGAGATGCTAACACCGCTAAGCAAGTGTGCATCAGGATAGTGAATTCGACTCAATACGATATAGTGGTGGGATGTGATGGCTATGAATTTTGACAATCTAAAAGTCGGTAAAAAATTAGGATTAGGCTTTTTCCTGATTCTGCTGATGACCATGGCGATTGCTGGTGCGGGCATTATGCATATTGGCTCGCTGAAAGACAGTATTGATAAAGTTAATTTAAGCAACGATATTAATGATGAAATTAATCAGGCTAAATATTACCGCGCATTATACGGCACCACCTACAATCCTGATGATATAAAAAAGAACGTTGAGCACATTGCCAATGTCAGTAAACTCGCTGAAAAGGCAAAAGAATTTAACTGGCCAGAAAGCGACACCAAGAAAATAGCCAGTATCCCAACATTAATTACCAGCTATCAGGAAAAACAAAGTAATTATATTAATGCAGTGGGAAAAAAGGATGCCGTCAGAAAAAGTTGGAATATATCAACAACGGAAAAACCACTGGAACAGCTTAACGATCAATTAAAAATAGACAACAACAGCGCTAACCTTCAATTATTACTTTCAGACCTGAACCAAAAACTTATTTCCGTCCGCTACCACGTTCGTGGATTATTACTGTCTACCAATAAAGAATCTGAAGAAAAGCTGACGGATGCCATCAACGCAGCACAAACGTCATTGACCTTCCTGTATCAAAGCCTGTCTGCCGAACAGCGTGAAACACTGTCTCCCGTTCTGGCAATAATGAACAATTATGAAGAGCAGGTCCTGGCCTATATGCCGGCCTATGAGGAGGAAATGGCGCAGGCGGGGCAAATGCGGGGGGTTGCCGAACAGCTGAACAGCGTTGTTAAAGGATTGCTTAGCGATCAGTTAGCAGCATCGCAGGAAGATATTCGCAGTGCAACGCTGCAAATGAGTATCGCTGCGCTGATTACGCTACTGCTTGGCCTGCTGATTTCCTGGTTCATTTCACGCCAGATCACCACACCGCTTGGCAACACATTGCGCATGGCTGAAAAAATCGCAACAGGCGATCTCACCATGTCCATCAACACGACGCGTAAAGATGAGCTGGGTCAGTTGATGAGTGCGATGTCGAAAATGAATGACAACCTGCACAATATGATCGATGACATTCGCGTCGGCGTCAGCCAGATTTCTAACGCATCCAGCGAGATTGTCGCGGGCAACACCGACCTGTCATCGCGTACCGAACAGCAGGCCGCTGCCGTTGAGCAAACCGCCGCCAGCATGGAGCAGCTCACCGCGACGGTTAAGCAAAACGCGGATAACGCACACCACGCGAACAAGCTGGCAATCAGCGCATCTCAAACCGCAAAACAAGGCGGTGAGCAGGTGAATAACGTGGTGCAAACCATGACGGCGATTGAGAGCAGTTCTAAGCGTATCGCGGAAATCACGTCCGTCATCAACAGCATCGCCTTCCAGACCAACATTCTGGCATTGAACGCCGCGGTGGAAGCCGCCCGCGCCGGTGAGCAAGGCCGTGGATTTGCCGTGGTTGCCAGCGAAGTCCGTAGCCTTGCCCAGCGCAGTTCTCAGGCCGCGAAGGAAATCGAAGGCTTGATCTCTGAATCGGTTACTCAGGTATCACGCGGAGCGACGCTGGTTGGCAATGCCGGTAAAACGATGAATGATATCGTCACCTCGATCACGCAGGTGCATGACATCATGGGTGAAATTGCTACCGCATCGGATGAGCAAAGCCGGGGAATTAGCCAGGTTAGCCAGGCAATTGTTGAGATGGACAGCACCACGCAGCAGAACGCCGCACTGGTTGAACAATCCTCTGCCGCTGCCGACTCGCTGGAAGAGCAGGCAAGACTGCTGAAGCAGGCGGTTTCCGTCTTCCGTCTGGCAAACTCGCAGCATGATGACACCCCAGCGGGTATCGCGTTTGCCGACCAAACGCATCGTCTGCACGCACCGCGCTAATATCAACACTACAACGTACTAAAAACGACAAAGCCCCTGTTAAACAGGGGCTTCATCAACGAATCTATCACCAGCATCGGCCTGCGCAGAGAAGAAACCTTAGAACGGTTTCGGCGCGAAGCCTGTCATCTCTTTTAAATCCATCTCGCGCCCCAGAGCCGTCATCGGGTGCACTACCACCAAACCGCGAACGCTTTTCTTCAACGTTCCCATATCAGCTTGCTCTTTTTTAGTAATCGCACGTTTGAAAGGCAGGTTCGCCAGTTTCTGTGCTTCTTTGCTGAGCTTCTGTTCTCTCACGTTACGCAGGCGCTCGATTTCAGCCGTTAGCTTCTCGCAGGCCTCCAGATTGAGGGCGATTGCTTCAGCATCACCTTGTTCCAGCAGCGTGGTCTGCTTATGCGTCAGCTTATCCAATTGGTCGCTAAGGCGTTTGATCTCTGCTTTTTCCTGCTCTTTCATAAAAGATAACCTATATAACGGGAGAATAATGCGGGGCACAGCATACACTATACGCTAAATAATTCGAGTTGCGTGAAGGCGGGAACCGCACGCCCCCCGGAGCTTACTCGGGTAAGTGACTGCGTTGAGTAAGACCAGCCACACCTATGCCGCGTGAAGGATGGCAAGTATAAACGCCTGACATGACGCAATGACGTAATAAAACAGAGTGGGATTAAAACGCCTTTTTCAGACTGATTTGCGCAATCAAGGTGGTCAGGGATAGCACCAGCGTGGAACGCACCATCTGCTGATAACGCTGCCGCTGCATACTCACCAAAAGCGGATCGGCGGCGTCGGCCCCCAGCGGCAAGGCAGGCTCTGTAGGCAACGCCGCCACGCAGTGCAGCTCGCCGATAGGCCCCAGAATTTCATCATCGGTAAAACGGTAATGCCGATCGTCATGTGCCAGCTCTTCGCCAAGCGCCATTAACAGCTCCGCATCTTCGTACTCTTTACGGCTGATCATTCCCAGGCCATAAATCAGTTTCAGGCGCACGGAAAGGTCGCCCAGCGGGCCCGTTCCCGTCATCAGGGGTTCAACGGCATACTTCACCGCATAGTCATCTTTACGGAACACCTGCAACATCAGGATACTGACCGCTTCAGCCAGCAATTCGACGGCGCAGAGCATAAAGTCGCGCACGGTCTTCCCTGAGTTCAGCGCTTCCAGAACCCGGTTTTCAAACGCCTGTGTTTCTTCCATCGTCACTTCTCGACCCTTTAACCCCGCCCACAGCATCCCCATCTCGGCAACATGCTTACCGGCAGGTGTGGCGACATCCTATCCCCGACGTCGCCCGTATACCTTACACCGTGTCGAAAAGACCACACCTGCCTGATGACGAGACACGCCGATTACTGCATGGCGTTATACACATTCACTGCTTGCGCGACAACCTCGCTGTCAGCATCCAGACCAGAAATCTGCACCAGCGCCGCCTGCGGCCCCTGAGTACGGATTAACTCAGCCAGTTCCAACGCCTGCGGATCCTGTTCACTGCGATAATGCATCGCGGCAGCAATACCGGTAATCAGGTTGTCATGCGGCAACTGGTATTCCAGCGTGCCGAGCAGCGGCTTGATCAAACGGTCGCCTGCGCTCAGCTTGCGCAGCGGCTGGCGGCCAACGCGCTCTACGTCATCGTGCAAATGCGGGTTTTCAAAGCGGCTGAGAATCTTGTTGATATAGGCGGCATGCTTATCCGCATCAAAACCGTAGCGCTTGATGAGTACCGCACCGCTCTCTTCCATTGCGCCTTTGACCACGGCTCTGACTTTCGGATCGAGAATCGCATCACGAATCGTTTGATGACGCGCCTGCTGGCCGAGGTAGGCCGTAATCGCATGGCCAGTGTTCAGCGTGAAGAGCTTACGCTCGACAAACGCCATCAGATTGTCGGTCAGTTCCATACCGGGAATCGCTGGCGGCTCACCGCAGAACTGGGTTTTATCGACAATCCATTCGCTGAAGGTTTCTACCGTCACCGCCAGCACATCGTCACTACCGGCTTCGGAAGGAGGAACGATGCGATCCACGGCGGAATCCACGAATCCGACATGCTCAACAACCCATTCCTGATGACCTTCCGGCAGCAGTTTCAACACATGCTGTTTTAACTGGCTGGTGCCACGCACCATATTTTCACAGGCAATAATGTTCAACGGCCGGGTATTACCGTCGTTATGACGCTTAACCAGCCCCTGAGCGATAGTTCCGGCGATTTTTTCCAGAATCTGCGGCCCCACAGCGGTCGTCACCAGATCGGCCACGGCAATCAGCGCGACAGCATCCTGGCTGCCGCTGTGAACGGCGCTAACGTTGCTAACGGTATCAACCTGCGTGTTATCACCGACAATCCGCACCGTGTAGCTTGTACGGCTGTTCAGGGCATCCAACAGCGGCTGATTGACGTCAGCGAATGTCAGTTCGACGTTGGCATCAGCCAACAATTTTCCAATAAACCCACGGCCAATATTACCCGCGCCAAAGTGTAATGCTTTCATGAGACATAACCTTAAAAAAACATAAAAAGAGGCCGCCCGCAGGCGGCCCTAGCCACATCAATTAGGCACTCTTTTTACCGGAGAGTAAGTCGAGTACTTCCTGAACATCCTGGGTCTGTGCCAGACGTTCAATGACGGCATCATCATCCAGCGCGTTGGTCAGACTGGTGATGACCTGAATATGTTCGTTGTTGCGAGCGGCAATACCGATAACCAGACGCGCAACCTCATCCTCTTCATCGCCAAAGCGGACACCTTCAGGATATTGGCAGAAGACAACGCCCGTTTTCAGCACGCGGTCTTTCGCTTCAATCGTGCCGTGCGGCACAGCAATCGACTCGCCCAGATAGGTGGAGGTCAGCTTTTCACGTTCCAACATCGCTTCAACATACGCAGGCTCGACATAGCCGCCTTTCACCAGTTGCTCACCGGCGAAACGGATTGCCTGCTCTTTGTCTGTCGCATGCTGATTCAGGAACACATTGCCTGCACCCAGTTGGAACAGGTTAGTCTGTGCGTCGGCTAGAGCAGCAGGTGCTGACGTCACGACGGCTTCAGACTTCACGGCACCCTGTGCTGCGGTAAGACGTGCTACCAGATCGCTATACAGACCGCTATCAAGGAAGTTAGTCAGAGAAATGTGCTGTGCCTGCGGCGCATGACGCATCGCACGTTCGGTCAGATCGCGGTGCGTAATCACCAGATCGACATCGTCCGGCAGACTATTGATCGCGCTGTTAGTCACCGAAATGTTGGCCAGCCCGGCATCCTGAACCTTCTTACGCAGCACACCCGCACCCATCGCGCTGGAACCCAGACCGGCGTCACACGCTACGATGATTTTACGCACGGTGCTCATATCACCGCTGACACCAGCGTTAGTCGCCGTGCCTTTAGAAGACGCTTTCATTTCCTGCATGCGGCGCGTTGCGTCGCCCAGGTCTTCTTCTTTTTGCTTGGTGCTTTTCAGCAGAATCGCCGACACAAGGAAGGACACTGCGAAAGCCGCTGCGATGGCCGCGAGGTTAGCGAAGTAAGCGCCTTTTGGCGTCATCGCCAGCACCGCCAGAATGGAACCTGGAGACGCAGGAGAAACCAAACCGCCACCCAGCACGCTCAGCGTAAACACGCCGGTCATCCCACCCAGAATCACCGCAATAATCAGACGCGGATTCATCAGCACATAAGGGAAGTAGATTTCGTGAATCCCGCCCAGGAAGTGGATAATCGCCGCACCTGGTGCTGACTCTTTCGCGTTACCACGACCGAAGAACATGTAAGCCATCAGCACGCCCATACCCGGGCCTGGGTTCGCTTCGATCAGGAAGAAAATAGATTTGCCGGTTTCCGTCGCCTGCTGAATGCCCAGCGGTGAGAAGATACCGTGGTTAATGGCGTTGTTCAGGAACAGGATTTTCGCCGGTTCAACGAAGATGGACGTAAGCGGCAGCAGGTTATTCTGTACCATCAGGTTAACGCCGGAAGCCAGCACCTGAGAGAAGACTTCAACCAGCGGACCAATTGCCAAAAATGACAGGATGGCCAACAACATACCGATGATACCGGCAGAGAAGTTGTTGACCAGCATTTCAAAGCCGCTTTTGATTTTACCGTCGACCATGTGGTCAAAACGCTTGATCGCCCAGCCGCCCAACGGGCCCACAATCATGGCGCCGAGGAACATCGGGATATCCGTCCCGACGATCACACCCCTCGTCGTAATGGCACCCACCACACCACCACGCTCACCGAATACAAGACGTCCACCGGTATAACCAATCAGCAATGGCAGCAAATAGGTAATCATCGGACCGACGAGCTTCGCCAACGTTTCATTGGGGAACCAGCCGGTAGGGATAAACAGCGCGGTAATAATACCCCAGGCGATAAATGCGCCAATGTTGGGCATCACCATATTGCTGAGGAAGCGACCAAAGTTTTGCACTTTGATCTTAATATCTGGTGAAAGCATAAAAACACACCCCTATTGAAACGCGCTAACAATAAGAGCGCGTGGTAATTATCGTGAGACGGCGTGGCAATAAAAGCACCGATTACCACAAGAAGACTTCCGTCATTATTACTGTATGCAGCGCGGACTCTAACACGCTGTTTTCATACCGCAACTCCATGGCGGTAACGTGACAAAAATCACACAACCACCCTACATCAACGATACAAATAGGTGATTTACTTCACAAAAAATCGTTAAAAATGAAAAACTAAACAGATTTTTAGACAAACACCGCGCTTTATATGTGATTCAAGTCACACTTTACAGGCATGTATTTGTTTTATTTATGTGATGTTAATCACAATTTATTTTTACCCTCTCACCAGCCACACGCATCTTACCCAGAATAGCTCTCTGCCCTATTGCATCGCTAAAGTGCCGGAGCACGATGCGGTTAGGGATAATTCACGCCAGTTATTCCTCTGAGCGCATTCATTAAATTCTGCTGCTGTAGAGGTAGCGCTGCCACCATGCTGTTATATTGCGCCACCTGTTGCGGCGTACGGAATTGCACAGACGCGCCATTAAACACAGCCTGATCGCCCTGAGCCTGAAGGAAATCGCCGATCTGAATCAGGCTTTGTGCGAAGGCAATCGCATTCGGAATGGCGGGTAACAGCGCATTGGTGGGCTGTATTACCGTGCGTGCATACAACCGCTCATAGGGTATCTGCACCTCTTCGGGCTGTTTTAGCAGCCGGTGGGTGTTGTCCGCCTGCACTTTCGCCGCCTGCACATGCTGGCTCAACAGGTTCATTGCCCCGATGGATTGGCGAAGGTCGTCACGCTGCGTCAGATAGTCTTTAGGGACGCGAATGCGGGAAATTTGCCCCAGCATCGGCGTCAAACTGCCGGACACCGCCTGATTAAACTGCTGAGAAAAGGTGGTTAAAATCGCGTAATCGTTGGTGAAATTGCCAAAACTCTTCTTCTGCTCTTCCGTCAGTGTCGGCAATTTCCCATCCTGCTGCGACTGCACGCTTTGCAGGAACGCAACGAATGCCTTCCGCTGATCGGCTTCGCTGTCACCACAGGCAGCCAACTGCAATGCCGCCAGAATAACCAGAACTGGCAACAGCCAGCGTGAACGGTACGTCATCAGCCTTCTCATTCCCTACTCCTGTTATGCTTACTGCCCCGCCAGCCGTGCTTTACTCAGACAAAAACACGCTGACGACGGATTTTCCATGACAAGATTTTCTACGACATAAGCATAGTCGAATCAGGCCGGCTGTGCAGGAAAAGGCCAGGTCTGACAACGAATACCGATTGTTTAAGCATCGAGAGACACGGGACGACCATCGGATTTTGCCAACGGAGTCGCTGGTCGATACGGATCGAAACCACGGGGTGGGGGGACATCTGTAATGCGGAAAAAAATAACCCCCGAACGGGCGAACCGACTCGGGGGTTGGGATTACGTAACGCTATTGTCGTTATTGCAGGACGGAAATATCTGCAACCTGCAAGAACAGCTCACGCAGTTGGCTCAGCAGCGTCAGGCGGTTCACTCGAACCTGCTCATCTTCCGCCATGACCATCACCTGATCGAAGAACGCATCGACAGGCTCACGCAGTGAGGCCAGCTCAACCAGCGCTTCCTGATAGCGACCTTCAGCGAACAGCGGCGTCAGTTTGTCGCGCAGCACGACAAGGTGCGTGGCCAGCGTAATTTCTGCCGCGTCTTTCAATACGGCAGCATTGACGCTCTCGTTCAGCGTATCGGTAGACTTCGCCAAAATGTTGGAAACGCGCTTGTTAGCCGCTGCCAGCGCCGCGGCGGCATCCAGCGAACGGAAGTGGCTGACGGCTTTGACGCGGGCATCGAAATCGGCTGGACGGGTAGGACGACGCGCCAATACCGCCTGAATGGTATCCACGCTGTGGCCTTCTTCCTGATACCAGGCGCGGAAGCGGCCGAGCATGAACTCAATCACGTCATCCACAACCTTGGCATTAGACAGCTTATCGCCATACAAACGCACCGCTTCTTCGGTCAGCGTCTGCAAATCGAGCGGCAGACGTTTCTCGACGATGATGCGCAGCACACCGAGGGCGGCACGACGTAGCGCAAATGGGTCTTTGTCACCTTTCGGGTGTTGCCCGATGCCAAAAATCCCTGCCAGCGAATCCATCTTGTCGGCAATTGCCAGCGCACACGCCACCGCAGAAGACGGCAGTTCGTCACCCGCAAAGCGCGGCTGATATTGCTCATTCAACGCAACGGCAACATCTTCCGCTTCGCCATCATGACGCGCATAGTGCATCCCCATCACGCCCTGCGTGTCGGTGAATTCGAACACCATGTTGGTCATCAGGTCACACTTGGACAGCAGACCCGCACGCGTCGCGTGATTCACATCAGCACCAATCTGACCAGCAACCCAGCCAGCCAACGCCTGAATACGGTCAGTTTTGTCGCGCAATGAACCTAACTGCTGCTGGAACAAGACGGTTTCCAGACGCGGCAGATGATCTTCCAAACGCTTCTTACGGTCAGTATTGAAGAAGAATTCGGCGTCAGCCAGACGCGGGCGCACCACTTTTTCGTTACCGGAAATAATCTGCTGTGGATCTTTGGATTCGATATTGGCAACAAAGATGAAGTTTGGTAGCAGATTGCCGCTGTTGTCGTAAACCGGGAAATACTTCTGGTCACCTTTCATGGTGTAAACCAGCGCTTCGGACGGCACAGCGAGGAATTTTTCTTCAAATTTCGCAGTCAGCACCACTGGCCATTCCACCAGCGAAGTGACTTCTTCCAGCAGGCTCTCGCTCAGATCGGCATTGCCGCCAATCTTGCGTGCAGCTTCTTCTGCATCAGCTTTGATTTTAGCTTTACGCGTATCGTAGTCGGCGACGACTTTACCGCGCTCCAGCAGAATCTGCGGATACTGCTCGGCGTTATCGATCGTAAATTCAGCTTCGCCCATAAAACGGTGGCCGCGAAGAGTACGAGCGGAATTGATACCCAACACCTGACCGGGGATCAGTTCTTCACCCAGCAGCATGGTTACCGTGTGAACCGGACGCACGAACTGCGTTTCTTTGTCGCTCCAGCGCATCAATTTTGGAATCGGCAGCTTCGATAATGCGGTGCTTACCATGCCAGCCAGCAGCGCCTGTGCCTGTTCGCCTTTCGCGTGGGCACGATACAGCAGCCACTCGCCTTTATCGGTCGTCAAACGTTCAGCTTGCTCAACGGTGATACCACAGCCACGCGCCCAGCCTTCTGCCGCTTTGGTCGGCTTGCCTTCAGCATCAAACGCTTGTGAAATCGCCGGACCACGTTTTTCTACTTCACGATCGGGCTGAGAGGCGCTTAAGCGTGCCACTTTCAGCGCCAGACGGCGCGGTGCGGCAAACCAGCTTACGTCACCGTGTGCCAGATTGGCGGCATCCAGCTCCGCCGTGAAATTAGCGGCAAAGGATTCTGCCAGATTACGGAGAGCCTTCGGCGGCAGCTCTTCCGTGCCAATTTCCACCAGAAAAGTCTTGTCAGTCATGGCTGCCTCTTAGCTCTCTTTCTTATTACACATCGGGAAACCCAGCGCCTCACGCGAGGCATAGTAGGCTTCCGCGACCGCTTTGGTCAGGGTACGAATACGCAGAATGTAGCGCTGGCGCTCGGTAACTGAGATCGCTTTACGCGCATCCAGCAGGTTAAAGCTGTGCGCCGCTTTCAGAATGCGTTCGTAAGCCGGTAAAGGCAGCGGTTTTTCCAGCGCCAGCAGGTGCTGCGCTTCTTTCTCATATTGCTCGAAGCAGCTGAACAGGAAATCGACATCAGCGTGTTCAAAGTTGTAGGTCGATTGCTCAACTTCGTTTTGATGGAACACGTCGCCGTAGGTGGTTTTCCCTAACGGGCCATCGCTCCAGACCAGATCGTAAACGCTATCAACGCCCTGAATGTACATCGCCAGGCGTTCCAGGCCGTAGGTGATCTCACCGGTCACTGGTTTACATTCCAAACCGCCAACCTGCTGGAAGTAGGTAAACTGCGTGACTTCCATACCGTTCAACCAGACTTCCCAGCCCAGGCCCCATGCGCCCAGCGTTGGGTTTTCCCAGTTGTCTTCCACGAAGCGGATATCGTGAATGGTCGGATCCATGCCCAGTTCTTTCAGAGAACCGAGATACAGCTCCTGAATATTTTCCGGTGATGGCTTAATGACGACCTGAAACTGGTAATAGTGCTGTAAGCGGTTCGGGTTTTCGCCGTAGCGCCCATCGGTCGTACGACGAGAAGGCTGCACGTAGGCGGCAGCCATCGGCTCCGGTCCCAGTGCCCGCAGGCAGGTCATAGGGTGTGAAGTGCCTGCGCCGACTTCCATGTCCAATGGTTGAACAATGGTGCAGCCCTGGCGAGCCCAATAATCCTGTAACGTCAGGATCAGGCCCTGGAAGGTCTTGGTATCAAACTTTTGCATGTTGGATTCGCGCGCGATACAAGTGGATTTATAAGGAATTCGCCAGTATACCCTCTGACCGCAAGATATACAGCCAGAATGCGGCAACAAGTGCAAATCCCCGCCATCATCTTTTAAATTTCAGGATCAGCCTGAAAAAACGGTCTGCAACATCTTCAGGCTCAGCAGCAACAGCAGCGCGGCAAAGGCCTTTTTCAGCGTCGCCACAGGCAGACGGTGCGCCAAACGAGCCCCAACGGGCGCGGTGAAGAAGCTGACGGCAGAAATCAAGAGAACAGCGGGCAGAGAGACATAGCCGACGCTGTAGTCAGGCAACCCAGTCGACGACCAGCCGTTAATCATGTAGCCCAGCGCACCGGAAAGAGCAATCGGTAACCCGACCGCCGCCGATGTGCCAATCGCCTGCTGAATACGGACGTTACACCACGTCAGGAACGGCACAGTGAGTGACCCGCCGCCGATAGCCACTAGCGCCGAAATACTGCCGATGACCAATCCCGCCAGCGAAACGCCTGCCGTACCGGGCAGTTGGCGCTGCGGTTTTGGTTTGATATTCAGCACCATTTGCAGCGCAACGTAGGCCATAAAGCAGGAGAAAAAGATCGCCAGCGTCCGCGTCGGCAGCAGCGTCGCCAGCCAGGTAGCCGCGAATGTCCCTATCAGGATGGCAGGCGTAATCCTCACCACCACAGGCCAAAGCACCGCCTGATGTTGATGATGGGTACGTAGGCTGGAAATTGCCGTGACGACGATGGCCGCCATTGACGTTCCCAACGCCAGATGCACCAAATGCGTATTATCCACACCCTGCGCGGCAAACAGCGCCGTTAGCACTGGCACCATAATCCCACCGCCACCAATGCCCAATAACCCCGCCATAAAACCTACCACCGCGCCTAATGCCAGATAGGCTGCTATCCACTCTACTGCCATTCCCTGTACCCCTGTCTCTTGTCTATGTTTTTCTTATGATCGATTAAACAGCTTTGAACTAATAAACCAGCCCTGAGCTAATGAACAGCCTTGAGCGAATAAATAAACAGCCCTGAGCTGTTGGCAAAACATTATTCATGATTCCGCGACGACTTTCTGCCCCAACCGCAAACGGCCTTTCATATCTGCGAGCACGCCCGCAAAACACTGGTTGCATATACAGCATCATAAGTGCCATGATCGAATCCTACTGCGACAGACCGCCTTACAATGAACGGCTCACCCTAATCAGGAGAAAGGTATGCAACGCTGCGGCTGGGTTACACAAGACACCTTATATCAGGATTACCACGATAACGAGTGGGGGAAGCCCTGCACCGACAGCCAGAAGCTGTTTGAGTTACTGTGTCTGGAGGGTCAGCAGGCGGGTCTTTCCTGGATCACCGTCCTGAAAAAACGCGAACACTATCGTCGTTGCTTCCACCAGTTCGATCCTGAGCAAGTGGCACAGATGACGCAGGATGACGTGGATCGGCTGGTGCAGGACAGCAGCATTATCCGCCATCGCGGAAAAATCGAGGCGATTATCACCAATGCAAAAGTGTGGGTGGCGATGGAAAGTCAGGGTGAAAGCTTCTCGCACTTCATTTGGTCTTTCGTCGAACACCAACCGCGTCTCAATCACCCCACTTCGCTCGCAGAAGTACCAGCCAAAACCGACATTTCGGATGCCATGTCCAAAGCCCTGAAGAAACGCGGCTTCAAATTTATCGGTTCAACCATCTGTTATGCCTTCATGCAGGCGGGTGGATTGGTCAACGACCATGTCACCGACTGCTTTTGTCATCAGGAAAGCACCTCATGATTCGACCTTACCGCGACCCCGATCTTGCCCCGCTGATGCAGCTTTGGCTAAAGAGCACCACGCTGGCACATCCGTTTATTCGTGAAGGTTTATTCATGAAGATAACGGGCAAGAAAGTACCAGCGCGGTACGTGAGATCTATATTCCCCAGTCGCAGACTTGGGTTTATGAGCAGCAGGGAAGCCTCATCGGCTTTATCAGCGTGCTGGAGGAACGGTTCATTGGCGCGCTGTTTGTGGAACAAGCCTATTATGGAAAGCAGATTGGCACAGCGCTGATCCAGCATGTTCAGGCACAGTACCCCTTACTCAGTCTGGAAGTGTATCAGCAGAATACGCGCGCCTGCCGGTTCTACCATAAGCAGGGGTTTGCCATCGTTGAGGAAAACGTCAATCAGGATACACAGGCCACCGCGCTGATCATGCAGTGGACGAATGAGGGAGCAACCAATGCCACTCCCTCTGGTTCAATCGATCATCTCTGAGCCATCGACTCAGCGTGATATCAGAACGTTGTCCAGTTATCGTTCCCGTTATCCCGCGACGCGAGCGTCGGCAGACGAGGCGCAGCTTTGTTGCCCGAATTCCCGTTGCCGGTGTTCGAACCTTGCAACCTTGGCAGACCGGCAACATCCGAATCAGAGATGCGGAAAACCGACATCAGTTTTGCCAGCTTCGAGGCCTGTTCCTGCAACGAATTCGCCGCGGCAGAGGATTCGCTCACCATAGAGGCATTCTGCTGGATAGTGGTATCCATTTCAGCCACCGCACTACCGATTTGCGCAATACCGCGACTCTGTTCATCCGATGCGGAGGAAATTTCGCCCATGATGTCATTCACGCGGCTCACGGAAGCCACAATGTCATCCATCGTCGTTCCCGCCCGAGAAACCAGCTCGGTTCCGGTATCGACGCGCGAAACCGATTCTGAGATCAGGCTTTCAATCTCTTTTGCCGCCTGCGAACTGCGCTGAGCAAGGCTACGAACTTCACTGGCGACCACCGCGAAGCCTCGTCCTTGTTCACCGGCTCGGGCCGCTTCCACCGCCGCGTTCAATGCCAGAATGTTGGTCTGGAACGCGATGCTATTAATGACCGTCGTGATATCAGAGATCTTTTTCGAGCTCCCTGAAATATCGCTCATGGTGTTAATCACGCGGTTAATAATATCCCCGCCACGGTTAGCGTTGGTTGAGGCTTCTCCGGCAATCTGGCTGGCATGCCGGGCATTATCGGCGTTGTTCTTCACGGTAGCCGTTAACTCTTCCATGCTGGCTGCCGTTTCTACAATCGCCGCTGATTGCTGCTCAGTACGCGATGACAAATCATTATTGCCCGATGCGATGTCAGAGGAAGCGCTCTCAACGCTGTACACGCTCTGACGAATATCAGTCATTAAATGACGTAATTTCTCCGTCATCACCATCATGGCTGTCGTTAATTGCCCCAGCTCATCATGCCGTTCCACCGTGACATTCGCTGAAAGATCGCCACCTGCAATCCGTTCCGCCAGTTTCAGGTTGGTGATAATAGGTCGGGTAATTTGTCGAGTGACAGACCATGCGATCAATAAACCGAATACGATGGCAATCGCCCCTAAAATCAGCGTTTGCAGCACGGAACTATTGATAATGTCATCATTCTTCGCACCGAGCTTTTGCAGAATACTGCCGATATCGCTCGTCATTCTGTCTCCGGTTGCCCGGAATTTAACATCTGTGGTTTTTAACTGCCCCAGCCGCGCGTAGTACTGCTCTGCCGTTTGATGATAATTTTCAAATGCTTGCCAAAATGAATCCACTACGCGACGGCGATCGTCGCTGACCGACGAGGCTAATGCATCGTAGGATGTCTTAGATTCGGCATAGACCTGCTTCTGCGCGTTAAACGCCGCTTCACTATTCTCTCTTTGTAAGGTGTAGGTGCTGTTGACCAGTTTCAGGAACAACAGCGAGAAGGCTTCCTTCTGCATAGACAACGCATTTTCATCCGCGCCGACAGAGAGATTGGTCATAAATGCGGTTAACGCATCGGAGGCATTCATCTGGCTGATTTTCTTTGCCGTCTCGACCACCGCGTTTGCGGCCGTTTTCATGGTATTCAGATCGGTATCATAATCTGCAAAATCTTGATCAAGTTTATTAAAATCAGACAGATATTCTGTTTCCCACGTGAGTGCTTTCGCTTTTTCTTTTTGCTGGCTTGCCTGACTAATGTAGGTATTGAGATTCTTGATATTGTCATCCGCAAAGGTGAATGAATATTTTACCCTCGCCATTTTTGACTGATCGAGATAGTGATTCATTTCATTCAAAATTGTCGTTTTAACATACAGATCGTGGATGATAAAAAATCGTACAGCGCCAACGCCAGACGCGATCATGACCAACAACAGGACAATCCCGAAACCGCCGTACAGCTTATGAGAAACCTTGAGGTTACTCATAATTCTGGTAAAAAAATGCATTTCCGCCCCCATTAAAAAACCATGCCTAAAACATCCCCGTAGATAGGGTTATCGGTTTTTTACGGTAATGCTTTACCTGAAAACGAGTGATAATAATCACAAAGGAAATATATTAATCAATTAGCCATAAAGAAGCCTCGCGCCGCTCGCGGGGCACCCCACATGCGGCGGTGGCGCGTCTGTCTGCGATCGTTCATCATCGCAATCGTGCAAATCCCCCATTAATCACGGTTAACCTTGGGCAGATGCGGGGGCAGTATCGCTTGCAGTCTCTCGCCAGCTACGCGATTATTCGATGAGCTATTTCTACGTTAACTTCCTTAATCTGCTGGAGTTTGTGATGAAACCTAGCGTTATCCTGTATAAAAAAATTGCTGACGACCTACGCGCTCGTTTAGACCAACACTTCACCGTCACTGAACTTGACGCCTTTCCCTCACTCGACCACCCTGCTCTGGCAACGGCTGAAGGCATCATTGGTTCCGGCGGTAAAGTCGATAAAGACTTCCTGCAACACGCCCCGCGTTTACGCGCAGCCTCCACCATTTCTGTCGGTTATGACACCTTTAACGTCGACGCGTTGAATGAAAAAGGGGTGATTCTCATGCACACCCCGACTGTGCTGACGGAAACGGTGGCGGATACCGTTCTGGCACTGATGCTCGCCAGCGCCCGCCGGGTCGTGGAAGTGGCCGAACGGGTCAAAGCAGGCGAATGGAAAGAAGGAGTCGGCAGCGACTGGTTTGGCACCGACGTTCACCATAAAACCATCGGTATTCTGGGGATGGGTCGCATTGGTCTGGCCGTCGCGCAGCGCGCCCACTTTGGTTTCAGCATGCCGGTTCTGTACAACGCACGCCGCCATCATGCCGAAGCGGAGCAGCGCTTTAATGCCCGCCACTGCGATCTCGATACGCTCTTGGCCGAATCTGATTTCCTCTGTATCACGCTGCCGCTCACGGCAGAAACTCACCATCTCATTGGCCGCGAACAGCTGGCGAAAATGAAACCCAGCGCCATTTTGATTAATATCGGTCGTGGTGCCGTTGTGGATGAAGAAGCACTGACGGAAGCTTTGGTGAAAGGAACAATTCAGGCCGCAGGGCTGGATGTTTTTGTCAAAGAACCACTGCCCGTCGATTCTCCACTGCTGGATTTACCTAACGTAGTAGCGCTGCCGCACATCGGTTCTGCCACGCACGAAACCCGTTACGGCATGGCCGCCTGCGCCGTTGACAACCTGATTGCCGCCCTGAGCGGTCAGGTAAAAGAAAACTGCGTAAATCCGCAGGTGTTGAAATAGCCTTAGGTCGATCTTAGCGCTGCGACGACGCTTTCGCAGCGCTGTTTCTCTCCACTCACCAAACTCATCGTTATTACACGCAAAACACTGCGATTTCTCGCAAAAACCACTCTTTTTCCTACTTAAAAACTGGATAACCAATGCCGGTTTTGTTCTTTGCTGTTTCCTGCCGCCTATGGAAATATCGACGTTAACGAGCGGTTAACGTTTCCTGCTTTACTCCCTCGTTTCAGGACGTAATCAACCTGCATATTCACCTGATAAACCAAGAAATTTAATAAAAACCATCACATGTAGGGAAAACCATCGTGGCGACTTTTTTGCATCCTCATCAGAAACTCACTATTTTTGCCTCATTGCTTCTTCTGGGTGGTGCGTTGGGCGCACAGGCAGCGAACGACGCGCCGAAAATCGGCGGCACGCTGATTTATCTGGAGCAGCAGGCGCATACCAATCTCTATACACCCGCGGGCGGGTTTTACCCGAACGGCGGCATCCTCAATCAGATTACCGATAAACTGACGTATCAGAATCCCGAAACGTTGGAGGTCGAGCCGTGGATTGCAGAATCCTGGACCATTAACGCGGATAACACCGAATACACGTTCAAGATTCGTCCCGGCGTCAGCTTCTCTGACGGCACGCCGCTGGATGCCAACGCAGTAGCGAAAAACTTCGATACCTATGGATTAGGGAATACAGCGCTCAACCAGCCGATTTCAGAGGTCATCAATAACTACCTGCGCAGTGAAGTTATCGATCCGCTCACGGTGAAATTTTACTTTAAGAAGCCGTCTCCGGGCTTTCTGCAAGGTACTGCGACCATCGGTTCCGGTCTGGTTTCTCTCAGTACGCTGGAGCGCAATTTCAATCAGTTAGGCAATGCTAAAAACATTATTGGCTCCGGCCCGTTCGTGGTGAGCAGCGAGAAACTGGGACGCGAACTGAAACTGACAGCTCGTAAGGATTACAACTGGGCTCCGGTTAAATCGAAGCATCAGGGGCGCGCCTATCTGGACGGCATTACCTATCTGGTCACCCCGGAAGACAGCGTGCGTATTGGCGCGTTGGTCTCTGGTCAGGCTGACTTCATTCGTCAGATTCAGGCCTATGATGAGAAGCGAGTACAGAGTCAGGGCTTCAATCTTTATGCCCCGCCGACGCGCGGCGTCAATAACAGCGTGGTTTTCCGCCCGGATAACCCACTGGTCGCCGATATCCGCGTGCGCCAAGCGCTGCTGCACGCCACCAACACCAAAGAGATCATCGATACGTTGTTCTCTGACAACTACCCGCAGGCCACATCACCGCTGGCTAAAACCGCCGCAGGCTATGTCGATCTCTCCAGCAAGCTCACGTTCGATCCCGCGCAGGCCAACAAACTGTTAGATGACGCAGGTTGGAAAACCGGTTCACAAGGATTGCGGCAAAAAGACGGCAAAACGCTGGAACTGACCGCCTATGAATCCCTGCCGCAGCCACAGAATAAAGAAACCTTACAGCTGGTTTCTCAACAGTGGGCAAAAGTCGGCGTGAAGCTGAATGTGCTGGCAGGCGATGCGGGTAGCAAGACCGTCGATAGCCTCGATCCGCTGAAAACCGGCGTGGCTCCCGCGATGGTAGGCCGTGCCGACCCGGATGTGCTGAAAAGCCAGTATTACCCGACGGTACGTAACGTCCTGCTGCAAAAAGGCGGTTCCAGCGACAAGGTGAACACCTTTGTAGATTCACATCTGAATACGCTGCTGGATGGCATCGCGGCGGAAACCGACCGCAGCAAGCGGCTGGCGCTGGTTGGAGAGGTGCAGAGTTACCTGATCGATCAGGCCTACGTCATTCCTATTTTTGAAGAACCGCAGGTGTTTGCGGGCGCCCCCACCACAAAAGGCATCGCGTTTGAAGCCGTTGGTCGTCCCAGCTTCTACAACACCTGGCTGGATAAGTAATACAGAAGAGAGAAGCTATCATGAACCGATATCTGGCACTGCGCATCGGTCAGGCACTGCTCGTCCTGTGGGCGGCATTTACCCTGTCTTTTATCCTGCTTCAGGCAATGCCGGGTGATGCGGTACTGATCAAATTCCAAAACCCAGAGCTCGGCCTGAGTGCCGAGCAGATCGCGCAGTTGCGGTTGTCCTACAGTGCCGATACGCCGGTAATCACACAATATTCTCATGCGATAGCCCAGCTCCTCCGTGGCGATCTCGGCCTCTCTCTTCAGGCGGGCGTGCCAGTCACTGAACTGATTGCCGCAAATCTGCCGCCCACGCTGCTGCTCGCTGTGCTGGGTTTTATTGCTGCCGGACTGCTGGCATTTGCCCTCGCGTTCTTATCGACGCTAACGCCGTTCCAGTGGCTGCGAACCGCGCTGCAATCATTGCCGTCGCTGTTTATTTCCATGCCGACCTTCTGGCTGGGCATCGTGCTGATTCAGATTTTCTCTTTCCGTCTGGGGCTGATTCCAGTGATTAACCCCGGCGAATGGGAAGGACTGATTTTGCCGGTTCTCACGCTGGCGCTGCCGATTTCTGCCCCGCTTGCTCAGGTGCTGATGCGCAGCATCGATCAGGTGCAAACCCAGCCGTTTGTTGCCGTCGCTCGCGCCAAAGGAGCCAGCCGCAGCGGCGTGCTCTGGCGACATATCGCCCGTAACGCGATGCTGCCCACGCTGACCATCGCCGGTTTGCTATTGGGTGAACTGATTGCGGGGGCACTGATTACCGAAACCGTGTTTGGCCGTAACGGGCTCGGCCAATTGACGCAGGAAGCCGTGAACTATCAGGACAGCAGCGTATTGCAGGCCATCGTGCTGATTTCTGCCGCCGCCTTTGTTGTCGTCAATCTGGCCGTCGACCTGCTCTATCCGCTTCTCGATCCGCGTCTGAAAAGAACGCCAGGAGCCACGCTATGACTACCGTACAGCTGGAAAAAATCACGTTTCCTCTTCTGCGCAAACGACCGCTTCTGCGTCGCTACGCCTTTCAGCCGGGGCTGGCGCTGGCCTGGCTGGTCATGCTGACCGTCGCACTCTGGGCGCTGTTTCCCGGCTGGTTTACTGGCTATAGCCCGACGGAAGGCATCGCAGGCGCACAGCGGCTGGCACCTGACGCCGACTACTGGCTCGGCACCGACCAACTGGGGCGCGATCTCTATGCACGCATCGTTTATGGCGCGGTGCACTCGCTTTCGGGCGCGGTTATCGCCGTCGGGCTGGGTCTGGTGCTCGGCAGCCTGTTCGGCCTGTTGGCGGGTGCCGTTGGCGGCTGGCTGGATAGCGTCGTGATGCGCAGCATTGATGTGTTGCTAGCCATTCCCGGCCTGCTGCTGGCGCTGAGCGTCATCATCCTGTTGGGTTTCGGCACGGTTAACGCCGCGATTGCCGTGGGCGTCACCTCCGTCGCCAGTTTCACCCGACTGGTGCGTTCAGAAGTGCTGCGCGTGCGCCACAGCGACTACGTCGAAGCTGCCTACGGCAGCGGCGGCACCTTTTTTAGCGTGCTGTGGAGGCACATTCTGCCGAACTCGCTGACCACCGTTTTCGCCTTTGCCGCCCTGCAATTCGGCAGCGCGATTCTGGCTATCTCCACGCTGAGCTTCCTCGGCTACGGCGCACCACCGCCCACGCCGGAATGGGGGCTTCTGATCGCCGAGGGCCGCAACTACATCGCCACTGCCTGGTGGCTAACCACCTTCCCCGGCCTGATTGTCGTACTCGTTGTGCTATCCGCTAACCGTATCAGCCAGTCGATCAGGAGGACGGAACGATGAGCCTGTCAGCCAGCTTACAAACCAGCGCAGCCGTGCCCGTGCTAGCTCTGGAGAATGTCACGATTGCCTATCGCAGCGATGACCGCGAGCAGACCGTGGTCGAAGGCGTCTCTTTCCATATTCAGCCCGGTGAAGTGGTGGCGCTGGTGGGGGAATCCGGTTCAGGGAAGACGACCACTGCGCAGGCCGTCATCGGTTTACTCGCCGAGAACGGTAGGCTCACGCGCGGTACCATTCGGCTAAACGGCGTAGATATCAGCGGCTGGTCACAGAAGCGATTGGATAGCGTGCGCGGTGCACAGATCAGCCTGATCCCACAAGATCCCACTAGCTCCCTGAATCCGGTGCAAACCATCGGCGAGCAGGTGGACGAGATTCTGCGTATTCATCAGCGGGAAGATCGCCAGACGACCCGCCAGAAAACGCTGGCGCTGCTGGAGCGCGTGGGACTAAACCAGCCGGAGCTGCGGGCGAAGCAGTATCCGCACGAGCTGTCCGGCGGCATGAAACAACGCGTCCTGATCGCAATTGCGATTGCGCTAAAACCCGCGCTGATTATTGCCGATGAGCCCACCAGCGCGCTGGATGTCACGGTGCAGAAACGTATTCTCGATCTGCTTGATGAACTGCGGCGCGAAAATGGCACGGCGGTGCTATTCGTCACGCACGATCTGGGGGTGGCGGCCGAACGCGCCGATCGGCTGCTGGTTTTCCAGAACGGCTACATTCAGGAACAGGGCCCAACGCTTGAGGTGCTCAGCGCGCCCTCAAGCCACTATGCCCGTACGCTGCTGGCGAATGTTCCGTCGCTCAACTCCAACCCGCGACCACATCGTGCCAATGCATCGGTTCCTGACATTATTGTCTCGGTCGAAAATCTGGTGCAGACCTTTCCCTTGTCGGGCCGTAAAGGGGAACATTTTCGGGCTGTGGATGATGTCTCTTTCAGCGTGGCGCGCGGCACAACGCACGCCATTGTTGGCGAGTCCGGTTCCGGTAAAACCACCACGGCGCGTAGCCTGCTCGGGTTCCATCATCCTAGTGCGGGGCGCATTCTGATCGACGGCACCGATATCACGCATCTGAAAGGTGAAGCGTTGCGTCAGTTCCGGCAAAAAATCCAACTGGTCTATCAAAACCCTTTTAGCTCGCTCGATCCGTCACAGCGGTTATACGACATCGTCGAGGAACCGCTGCGCAATTTTAATCGCCATACCGCCGCGCAGCGGGAGCGAAAAATTCATGAGATGTTCGAGCGCGTTGCCCTGCCAGTCGCGCTGCTGTCACGCAAGCCGCGTGAACTGTCTGGCGGCCAACGCCAGCGTGTCGCTATCGCCCGCGCGCTAGTGCTGGAACCTCAGGTGCTGGTGCTGGACGAAGCCGTCTCGGCGCTGGACGTCACCGTACAAGCGCAGATTCTGCGTTTGCTGGCCGAGCTACAGGAATCACTCGGGCTGACATACCTGTTCATTTCGCACGATTTAGCGGTGGTACGCCAAATCGCCGACACCGTTTCCGTGCTGTACCACGGCAAGCAGCTTGAATCCGGCCCAGTGGAGCAGATCTTCGCCCAACCCGAACATCGCTACACCCGTGAACTCATCGAGGCCATCCCTGGGCAGCAACACCCAGCTTTTGCCCGCTCACATTCACACTGAAACACATTCACTTTGAAAAAAAGTCGTACTAAACCAAGGACTGTAGAATGACAACGAAACGGCTGGGATTTTTCACGCGATTGCTGGATGACGTATCCGCCCAGCAGCGCTATCGGCTGGCGACGGAACAGATCGTCAAAGCCGAACAACTCGGATTCGACAGCGCCTGGGTCGCGCAGCACCACTTTCACGCTGATGAAGGCGGGCTGCCTTCACCGCTGGTGTTTCTGGCGCTGGTCGCCGCCCGCACTCAACGCATCCAACTCGGTACTGGCGTGATTACGCTGCCGATGGAAGAGCCGCTACGCGTGGCGGAAGACACCGCCGTGCTCGATTTACTCAGCAACGGCAGGCTGGAAGTCGGCGTCGGTTCCGGCGGCACGCCGTCCTCATTTGCCGCGTTCGGTCACGACAGCGCACAGCGCGGGCAGATCCTCGGGCGCTATCTGGAAAAACTGCGTGCCGCGTGGCGGGGAGAGGCATTGAGTGAAGACGGTAATCAGCTCTACCCTGCCGCGCCGCATTTGGATAAACGCGTCTGGCAGGCCACGTTTTCTCTTGAAGGCGCGGAGCGTGCCGGTAAAGCAGGCGATGGCCTGATGCTCTCTCGCACCCAGCCGCGCCCGGAACATTTCCCAGATGCCACGCTCGCCGATCTGCAAAATCCGATGATTGACGCCTATCTGGCCGCGCTGCCCGCTGGCGTCGCACCGCGCATCCTCAGCTCACGCAGCGTTTTCGTGGCTGACGATCGTCAAGTAGCGCTGAGTCTGGCAGAGAAAGGGCTTAATCGCTCCGCCGCCCGTTCCGGCACATTCCGCCCAATTCCTCACGACTCGGTAGAGGCGCTGATCGCCTCCTTCGATAGCCATGTTGGCACCGCGCAGGATGTCATCGCGTCACTGCGGGCAGACAGTTCGCTGGAGCGTGCGACCGATGTGACATTCCAGGTGCATTCCATCGATCCACCGCATGAGTTGATTCTGCGTTCACTTGAACTGATAGCCACTCAGGTTGCCCCGGCTTTGGGCTGGAAGCCCGCCGTCAAACAGAAAAGCCCGATCGGGCAGGAGATTGCATGACGCACGCTAACACGTTACACACCCATGACGTACTGGATGCGCTGGCTGAAATCAGCCCGGATTCCGCCCTCGCCGCCGCCAGAAAAACCCGTGATGCGGCAACCCGCCACACCCAAGGCAGCTACGACGCACTGTTTAACGCCGACGCCGCAGACGACGCGACATTACCGTTATCGCTGCGCTTCTGGTTTGCGACCAAAATCAGCGGCTGGCAGCAGGACGAGCAGCTACAGCATTTTTATGCCGAGCGACTGACGGACTTCCCGGAGCCCGCACTGACACCCGCGCTACAGTTGGCGCTGGACCATGCCGAACGCCTGACGAAAACGCCCGTGCAAGCTTCGGCGTCACACGTCGACGCACTGGAGCAGGCGGGCTGGTCGGTAGACAACATCGTGACGCTGTCGCAGCTCATTGCATTTGTGAATTTTCAAAGCCGATTGCTGCGCGGCTATCGCCTGATTGCCGGTCATCGCGTCAGCCAACCGCATTCACAGGCCGCTGTTGCAGGTCAGTGGCATACCCAACCGCAGACGCACAGCGGCAAGTCTGCACCGCAGGCGTTCACTCAGGCGGAACTGGGCTGGGAACCGTGGATCGAGCCCAAACCGCTGGCCGCTTTCAATGCGGATGAGCAGGCGGTTCTGGCACGCTTCGGCCACACGGATTCGGACTATTTCCGTCTGTTAGGACGCAACCTTCCGGTGCTCGAACAGCGCACGCTGACAGATAAAGGGATTTTCTATACCGCTGGTGGCCTGCCGCGTAAAGAACGCGAACTGATTGCCGCCGTCACCAGTAAGGTCAACGGCTGCATCTATTGCGCCTCGGTGCACGCGCGTAAAGCCAGTCAGCTCTCCAAGCAGGACGGCGACGTACAACGGCTTCTGGACGTTGTCCCCGGCGGGGATTTAAGCATCGGCCAAAGCCCGCGCTGGCAGGCGATTATCGATTTCTCGGCACGCCTTTCCGTCACGCCCGCACAGGTCAACGCAAACGACCTGAAGCTGCTGCAAGAACAGGGATTGGATACGCTGGAGATTGTCGATGTGGTGCAGTCAGCCGCCTTCTTCTCATGGGCCAACCGACTGATGCTCACGCTAGGCGAACCGTTCTGGCCGGAGCATTAAATCGACCTTGTGCGATAGCAAATCAGGCGACACCACATCTGCGTCGCCTGATGTGATTTATTTTCAGTGTCATAAATGAGCCAAATTAAGTAAAAAACAACCAATAAGTATTACAGGTGGACATTAAGAAAATTCACGGACTATACTTAACCCATTAACGGGTTAGATTCAAAAGTAGAGTCCATTTATGAACACAGCCACTACTGCACCAACATTACTAAAGCTCGACGCCATTAGCGAAGCTATCGACGAGCTCCGGCACGAACTCGCGCGTAGCGATGCCTCCAGCAAAGAGGTTATGCTGGAAGATCACATTCATTCGCTGGATGTATTTGGCATTCAGCTAAATACGCGACGTAAAACGTTGGGCATCGAACTCACTACGCTAGAGCTACAGACGGGTGTATCCATCTCCACGTTAAAACGTTTATTCAACGATCCCTCTCAGGTGAAGTTTTCCACAGTTTATAGCGTCTGTTCCGCGTTAGGGATAAAGCTATGCGCCGTCAAGTAAAGGTCTATCTTTACGGTGTCCACATCGGCCAGTTAAGTCAGGACGATGAAGGTTATCTGTTTGAATATAAAAAGTCCTACATCGGCCCGCCATTATCATTGAGCCTACCAATACAGACCGGCACATTTCACAGCAAAACATTACCGCCCTACTTTGCCTCGTTAGCTCCCGAAGGCTGGCTCCGGCGACAGTACAGCCAGCTTCAGCACCTAGATGAGAAGGATTTATTTGGCATCCTCATTCAAAATGGTAAGAACCTGATCGGTGCCGTGCAACTGATCGCGGAGGATAAGTCATGATAAGATGTCGAATTTTGCTGACACCGCTGACACACGAAGAAGAAATCGCCACAGGCTATAGCCGTAAAGGGTTAAAGCATCTGACGGGATCAATGCACGCTTCCTCGACCTTACGTTTCACTCGCCAGCAATTTATGCACGACCTGCCACAAGCACAGAAAGGCATGAGCATCTCTGGCTATCAGCCCAAAATTCAGATGGTATTAGAAGAACGGGCGTTTACCGTCGTTGATCATCAAGGGCTGTACATCCTCAAGCCTTCTCCGATTGAATTTCCCCATTTGGCAGAAAACGAACACGCCACGATGACATTAATGGCACGCCTGAGATTTGCCGTTCCACCACACGGGTTACTCCGTTTTAAACCGGAGCAGGCTGATGACGAACCTGAGTTTGCTTTCGTTATTAAACGCTTCGACCGCGATGAAAAAACGGGTCACCCTATCCATCAGGAACAGTTGGACGGTGCAATGGGGATCGGTGAAAAATTCGGTAAAATACACACAGATGGCAGACAATACGTCAGTTATGAGCGGTTGGCTTTATTCCTTAGCAAACACGTTAATGACAATATCGTCTTCAAAATAGATCTGTTTCGCCGTATCGCTTACGCCTACATGCTGGGTAACAACGACATGCACCTGCGTAATTTTGGTTTGATACATTCGCGCTCAGGTTCGTTAATGCTGGCTCCCATTTATGATTTTGTTTCCGTCGCCCCCTATCCCACCTATTTTTCTTCCTGCTTCATGGCACTACCGCTACTGATTCAAGAAGAGGGGGATGAAGCACTCGCGCCAGGATTTGAAACCGCATACGGAGAATACCTTGGTATGGATTTCATTCTGTTCGGGCAGCGTATCGGGCTGAGTGAAAACCTGACCAAAAAACTACTGGCAGACTTTCTCAAAGAAGCTGAATGTGTTGAATCAACCTATCGGGATTCCTTTATGCCTGCGGATGCTATTGAGACAACGCTGCGGTGCTATCGACACCGCCTGAAGCTTATGAGCATTCTCGATGCAGAACGGATTTAGTGCTTTAGAATCAAACGTCTTGCTGCGTCACTGTAGGTATCGGTGCAGTGGCGCAGAACTTACCGCTACGCTATCCGGCAGGCAATGACTCACGATACAGGCGCAACACCATGATAAAACGCTTCTTCCTCACGCTCGCTTTATTGACGCTTTCAGCATCGTCACTGGCGCAAGATGCCCTGCCAGAGGTGATGAAGAGCATCGAAAAACAAGGTATTACGATCATCAAGCCGTTCATTGCACCCAGCGGCGTGCAAGGCTGGCTGGGCAGCTATCAGGGCGTAGGGGTGACCATCTACTTAGCGCCGAACGGTAAGCATGCCATTTCGGGCTATAGGTATGACGAACACGGCAACAACCTGAGTGAAGCGCTAATTCAGCAGGAAGTGTATGTGCCTGTCGGTCGGAAAATGTGGCAGAAATTACAGCAAGTGGTCGAGCTGCCGGATGCACAGCAGTTGGCGGAGATGATGGGGAAATAAACACAGGAGGGAATCTCCCTCCTGACGTTTCTCTTAGCGATGCGACCAGTACGCCATAAAGTTGATCGTCTCTTTATCGAGGTGCCGCTCGTCGAGCAGATAGCGGCGCAGCCTTTTGATGGCGGAAGACTCTCCCGCCGCCCACGCGTAAAACGGACGATGTGCCGTTGCCCGTTCCCACAGTAGCTCGTCTTCCGGCGTTTCCTGTGCGATCTCATCACGGTTGATACAAGCACTGGCGGGAATATTCACGTCCTGTTGCACCGCAGCCAGCAGGCGTTCGCCCCATACTGTGCTGCCCATTTCCTCACGCGGCAACCAGTGAATCTGCGCAAACGGGAAGTCGCCCGGTGTCACGCAGTCAGCCGCTTTTGGTACTTCAAAAAAAGCCTGCACTGACGGCGGAGAAGGCTGGGTAACCAGCTGTTCAAGAATCCCCATTGCTGCAGGCAGCGCCGTTTCATCCGCAATCAGCAGCACTTGTTCTACACCCTCGTGCGGTGCCCACTCATAGCCGCCGCTGTCGCTACCGGCCTCTGCATTGGGCGCGACAATCTGTAGCGCATCACCCGGCTTAGCATGGCCCGCCCAGCGAGATGCTGGTCCAGTATCGCCATGCAGCACAAAATCGATCGTTGCCTGCAGTGACTCGCGTGAGACGGAACGCAGCGTATAAGTGCGCAAAGTTGGACGACGCTCACGCGGCAGCGCCAGATAGTCCTGATACCAGGTATCGCTCACGGCCATTGGGGTCAGCTCCCCGCTTTCACTAGCGAGCAGCAGCTTGATGCGCTGATCCGGCGCGTCCAGTTTCATCTGGCACACTTCCGGGCCAGTGAACACACAGCGAGCCAATGAAGGCGAGAGTAGCGTCTTACTCTCTAAGCGTAAGTTGAACAGCCGATAGGCGGAAGACGTCGTGCGATTAGCTAAAGACATAGTGGGAAAACCGGTATGTTTTGTAAGAAAAAATCAGTTAGCGGGATCAAACCCATTGCCGCAACTTACCATAAACAAAACACTAACGATAATCATTATCAGTCTATTATCTCAAAATGCTGAGACGCACACTGATAGGAAGCCAAGTTAGCCTCGTTGTATCGACCTAACCTCATCCTCTGATTTCTGCTTTTAACTCCCTACGCTTTATATACAGGAGAGTGTGAGAGTTAGCATTAGGCTACATCATTTCTAATAAACATCTGTGGTATATCGATTATTTATCTTACGGAATTACTAATTATCATAATAATTTTAATTAAAAGAAATAATTTTTTAATCTCAAAAAAAATGAAATATATAATTAACAGGATTTAATTCCCCGTTATGTTAGACAGAGAGACATGGATAATAGCAATCGAACCTAATATCGGGTTCATAATAAAAGGAACACACTATGTCTAATCAATACAGCGTTGAATTTATCAATAAATCAAGTAATTCAGGCAATGTGGCAATTTTCCAAAAAGCGCCTGACCAGAAGGCACGGAATATTTTCTCACTAGCATGGTTCAGCAAGTTCGTGAATCCGAATGTGCATGAAACCTTCCGCTGGAACATTGATTACTCTTTCGTCTGGTCAGATACCGGTGTAGTCAAACCTGGTGTTATTTTTGAAGGCGGTGAAGAAATTCCTGCCAACCTTCAGTCAGCTAACACCATCACATTGGACTATAATGGAGGATATTTCTTTGGCTCGACATCATTCACAGGCCAAGCGGGTTCACTCTATATTGATGAAAGCGGTAACGTTCCACTCAAGCAGGCGGCTGTTGGTATCGGAATGAGCAACGCAGGGACTTTCGTACAGGCGGCACAGCCAAATTTGCATCTTGAGTTTATCCCACACCCTTCTTACTGGATTGTATTTGGTAACTATGAAGAAGGTGAAATTTTGGATGTTGAGCAAATCAGCGATGCCGTTGAACTAGTGTTCGAACCCAACATTTACAACGTTATCGCTACACTGCAACAAAATAATACTTGGTCTATTTCCTGATCCAGCAATCGGAAGGCAGGTAAGTTCCTGCCTTCTTCATCCCCTATTTTTTTGGAGAAACAATATGTCTAATATTTATATCATTGATCAAGGTGTACAAAGCGGTCCTTTCAATCAGGCTGAGACAGAAAAGGAATTAGAAGACTACCTTGAAAGAAATCGCTACGCCAATATGAAGCAAGCCATGAATGACGTTACATCTGGAAAAGGAAAAGTGACGGGCGACTACACCTATAATACTTACCCTGTGCTACATGCCTCTTCTGGCAATGGTCAAAAAAGCGTGAGTATCTTTTTCTACCATGCCGGAACAGATAAATACCTGATCGCAATGGGAGAACATACAACCGCAACGTCTTATCTATTAAGCGATTTCGGACAGAAGTCTGGATATTTTAAATTAGGTAAAACTATTAGCATCTAAAAAGTCATAAATAAAAAGCATCCAACTCCAGTTGGATGCTTTTTATTTTATAACACTATTCATGGATTTTATTTACACACAGTTTTCTTTATATTAGCAACTTGCCTTACACCGAGATTGTATATCTTAGCAACTTCAGCGCGAGATTTCCCTCTATCCAATAAATTGATAATTTCACGATTCCTTAACTGCCTGTCAATATTTTTTGCATGAGGAACATCAATGCTTAAACCACCAAATTCATGGCATAATCTTTCAACAGAATCCCCATTAATATCTAAACAAAAAAACTTTGGTGACTTGGGAATATATTTACACTGACCACCAAATAACCTTGAGAAAATATAGGCATCCTCCAGCCCCATGATATTAATTAGTTCCTGAAGTTGATCCGGTAATTTCTTTATATCAAGTCCATAGAAAAAATCATTATGTGTCGTACTTTCTTTATAGCTCATAGAACCATTCCTTGTGTTGTTCCTGTGAGTTTGATGACATCACATTTACAACGCTCAAACGATGGGGAAACAATTCATGCTATAGATTGTTTTTAGATGTAAGACAAGTGACCTAATCATGAAATTTTTCAGCAATGAGAGAGCTATAAAATAGCTTACTTCCGTAGAAAAAATGAATGGAAACACTTTATAATAGGCGATTTTATTAGCAATAAATTTATTAAAAACACATATTGTTTTTGAAAAAACGATTTTCTATCTATTTATTGGCAAAAAATAGATTGCTCAACACCAATAGAAAAAACTACCTGAAAAAATTAACTGTATTATATTCCTTGCCTTACATACAAAAATGCTGGCCAAATAGTTCACTATTCGACCAGCCTATTTTCATTTTTCAGAAAAGCAGTAAACCCGCTTCCCTACTCCATTACCGCATCGTCACAAACTCTTCTGACGCAGTCGGGTGAATGGCGACGGTGTTGTCGAAGTCTTTCTTGGTTGCGCCCATTTTGACGGCGACCGCGAAACCTTGCAGCATTTCGTCCATACCAAAACCGATGCCGTGGATGCCGACGATTTTTTCTTCTTTACCCACGCAGACCAGCTTCATGCGGCACGGCTGGCGGTGCTGCGTGACGGCGGTGTACATCGCGGTGAAGGCAGATTTATACACTTTCACCTGATCGTCACCATACTGCGCACGCGCCTGCGGTTCGGTCAGCCCAACGGTACCAATCGGCGGGTGGCTGAAGACGACAGTCGGGATATTGCTGTAATCCAGATGCTCATCCGGCTTGTTATTAAACAGACGCTCGGACAAACGGCGCCCTGCCGCAACAGCAACCGGCGTTAGCTCGACGGCACCGGTGTTATCGCCTACTGCGTAAATGCCAGGAACGTTGGTGTTCTGGAATTTATCGACGTTAATATAGCCCTTGTCGTTCAGCTCTACACCGGTGACGCTCAGGTTCAGATTATCCGTCGCGGGTTCACGACCAATCGCCCAAATCAGGCAATCGACGGTTTGTGACTGGCCGTTTTCCAGCTCCAGCGTCAGGCTGCTATCGGCATTCTTCACAATCGATTTCGGGATCGACTCGGTATGCAGCGTCGGCCCTTCGGTGTTCATCACTTCCACCAGCGTATCGACAATCAGCGGATCGAAGCTGCGCAGCGGCGCGTGTTTGCGTACAAACAGGTGAGTTTCAGAGCCCAGCCCGTTTAGCACGCCAGCAATCTCCACCGCAATATAGCCTGCACCGACGATAGCCGTGCGCTTCGGCAGCGCATCCAACTCAAAGAAGCCGTCGGAATCGATACCGTATTCCGCACCGGGAATAGCAGGGTGAACCGGACGACCGCCCGTCGCAATCAGGATATGGTCAGCCGTGATTTTTTCGCCGTTCACTTCAACCGTGTGCGCATCGACAAAGCGGGCAAAACCGTGGATAACATCTACCTTATTCTTACCCAGCACGTTGTCGTACGACTGGTGGATGCGATCGATATAGGCGCTACGGTTCTTAACCAGCGTGCCCCAGTTAAACTGGTTTACCGTGGTATCGAACCCGTAATCCGGCCCGTACTGCTGGATCGCTTCGGCAATCTGCGCCGCATGCCACATGACTTTCTTCGGCACACAGCCGACATTGACGCAGGTGCCGCCCAGATATTTTGCTTCGATCAACGCACATTTCTGTCCATACATCGCCGCGCGGTTGATAGACGCGATACCGCCGCTGCCGCCGCCAATAGCAAGGTAGTCATAGTGTTTGGTCATCAGTGTATCCATGCTTAAGTGAATAAAATTTGCCTAGAGTGTAACGCCAGAGCCCTACGCCGAATAAAGGTTATGCCTATGGTTGCAATAGGAAAAAACGACAGCATCGCCCACCGCAATCGCGTGTATTACTCCGGTACGATTTGCTCCACCAGCGTATGTCCGGTGCCTTCCGGTACCAGCACGCTATGCAACCACGGCAGCACGCTCTTCATCTGAGATGCCAGCTTCCACGGCGGGTTAATCACAATCATGCCAGACGCCGTCATGCCGTAGCGATCGCTGTCCGGCAGCACCGCCAGTTCAATTTGCAGAATGTTGCGAATGCTCGTGGCTTCCAGCTCTTTCAGCATGCGTTTGATGTGCTGACGCAGCACCACCGGATACCACAGCGCAAATACGCCAGTGCCAAAACGTTTATGCCCTTCCTGAATGCCTTTCACCACGGCCTGATAGTCCGTTTTCAGCTCATACGGTGGGTCGATCAGCACAAATCCCCGACGGGAAAGCGGCGGCAGCTGTGATTTCAACTGCTGGTAGCCATCGCCACGCAGCACTTTGGTACGCGAATCTTTCTGGAATTCATTGCGCAGCAGCGGGAAATCGCTGGGGTGCAGCTCGGTTAGGTGGAGCTTGTCCTGTTCACGCAGCAGCTGCCGGGCAATCAGCGGGGAGCCGGGGTAATAACGCAGCCGCCCATTGTGGTTATAGGTGTGCACAGCCTGCATGTAGGGTTCGAGTTCAGCCGGAATGTCGTCACGCTGCCAGATTTTCGCGATGCCATCCAGATACTCGCCCGTGCGCTCGGCATGTTCGCCGCTGAGCTGATAGCGACCGGCACCCGCGTGGGTATCCAGATACAGGAAAGGTTTCTCTTTCTCTTTCAGGGCAGTGATGATCAGGCTCTGAACGGTGTGTTTCAGCACGTCGGCGTGATTGCCGGCATGGAAACTGTGGCGGTAACTTAGCATGCTTGCTTTCCGGTGAAGTTTTTATAAATAACGTCGATTAACCGACAGTATAACCGTCTGCGACGGAAAATATCCCCTCAATACCGAAACAACACCTCACCCTGCGAGCCGCCCCGCAAACCGGCCATTTTTATCTTCTTAAATCAGTAAATTGAGAAACATGGCCGTTTTTCATTCGATTGAAAGCTAGCGATATTCGGACAGATAAAGGGGCAACATAGTACTCGGAAAATCAACCACACTAGAGCTGCGTTTTGCTCGGTAGCCTCTTACGGACAGGTAAAAACATTCACGGGGTTAGCGCGTGGGTAGATTTACCTTTCAGGTGTGCAGTGCGTCGTGCGGCCTCAATGCCAGATGCTGCCCAACGGACAAACGTTTCCTGCTCTTCCATCGCGTCATCCGGCAGCTGTGAGAAAGATAAACAAATGGTTTTGAGCTTGCCATCCTCTCCACGGCGGGTATAGGTGAACGGCTGACACCCTGCCTTATCAAAAAGACTGCGATTCAGGTCGTCTGTTTTAACGAAAATCTCACCCTGATTGTTGATAAGTAAAACCATTAGGCCATCGTAAAAAATCGCCAGACAGCTAAACATCTTACGCGGAACAAAACGGCCGAGTGGTGAGAGCTGATCCATGATGAACGTGGTCAACTCTCCGGAAATATTCATATCAGTCTCCTTTGACGCGGTACGCTGGACAGGTTCACAGGCACCTAAATAGGCGTTGATGGACGCAGAATGCCGGATAAATCCGGCATTCTATAAGAATATTAAAGTAAAGGTAGCAGGTTAGAGATTTTTCTTCAGATACCGCGCCGCGGTCAGATAATAATTACGCGCAGTCGCGTTATCCTGACGTTCGCCCAACTCGGTCAGCGCATCCGCTTTAATCTTTCTGGCTTCTGGGTTATGTGGTTCAACGGCCAGCACATAATCCGCCTGCTCGGCAGCCCACTGGAAATCGCCGGACGACAGTGCTTTCTCCGCGCTTTTAAGCATGTTCGCCTGACCTCCGGTCATAGCCAGTAACCGTGTGGCACGATCTTTCTCAGTCAGCGGATAGATGTGTGTGGCATTGCCATCAAACCAGCCCGCCTGCTGCACATAAATACCACGTACAGTAAACGCTACGCTGCCGTAATATTCCTGTAGATAAGGATTTTCTGCCAGTTCTGGCGGCAGTTTCACCGTCTGTACCAGTTCATCCGGCGTCATTCCTTTGGCGATACCGGCCATCGTCTGATCCCAGACGCTTTTGATACCGTCACGGTAAGCGGTCAGCGCGGCCTTGACGTCGGCGGCACCGCTGACTGGCTGCATGTGCCCAGGAATGAGGTGCTCTGCGTTCAGTGCAATTATTTTGTCCAGACTGGTAATCCACTCATCAATCTTGCGAGTTGGCAGACCACGCAGCGGGGCGATGTTCGGAAAGGTTTTCAGAAAATTATCACCCGCCAGCAAGACCTTCTGCTCAGGCAACCAGACCGCGGTGTTTTCGTCAGACTCACCCGGCGTATGGAGAAGTTCCATTTTTACGCCTGAAAGGGTCAGGTTCTTGCTGTCACCGTCAAATGTTTGGGTCGGTGGCAGAAAACCTTCACGGGTGTGTGGCGTTTTACGACCGTATTCAAGCTGCGTGCCCGCATTGATAAATTGGTCATCGGGCAAGGAAGTCCCGAAGGCATCACCGCCCTCACGCTTTCCACGGCCAGTATCCGGTTTTGCTGTAACCAAAAGACGGTGGCTGATAATTTCTGGCTTGTCATTACCGGCAAAAACCGTCGCGCCGCCGGAGTGGTCGGGGTGGTTATGTGTGTAAATGATGGCTTGCACAGGCCGAACCATACGGCTACCGAATGCTTCAATGATCGCTTTTGCATCCACAGGATTTGCCGACGTATCCACGATAATCGCGCCCTCTTTTCCCTGAATAAGGGTCACGTTTGCAGCCGAATACCCAACGGCCACATAAACGCCTTTTGCGACTTCCACTATCTGCTTCTGAAAATCGGCATTATGTGCGAGCAGCGTTTTTGCACCCGCCGTTTCTTCATGCGCGCCTGCGTAGCCTGCCGCCGTCAGTGCCATAACCGTTGTGAGCAACAATGTCGCTTTCCTCAGTTTTCCGTCGAAATACTGTGTCATCTTTTCTCCGTCAATTCACGACTCTGAGTCCTATTTCTGATTCATGTATCAAAAACGGGAGGGACAGGAACAAAACCCACGCAAAACCTAGCGAATTGGCAGGATTCCGTAATCCCCGCAGCATAAAAGCAGCAGAGCCAAAAAGGTATAGTCATAAATGACAGTCCACTTCTCATAAGTGAGAGGGTGTAGTGAGAGGAGCGTTCCGTTTCGAGCCTTCACCTGACAGGCGTCATCACCTTACTCTGGAGTCTGGAAAACGTGCCCATTGCGCGTGGGATATTTTTCGTTTCCCAGACGGGTCACATACAGTACGATCGCACGCTAACCATGATGGAATTGGACGTTATTCTGATGGAACCTGAATATCAGCGCTGGCTGATGGCGCTTTCCGCCCCGATGGTCGCACTCAATATCAAGTACGGTGCCCGCTTCTGCGAGCCGACCTTTTATGAGCCCGGTGAACCCATCAGTCTGAGCAACAGCTGGGGTATCACCTCCCGCGAAGGCCTGATCGCAATGATTAACGATATGACAGACGGCGGCCACGCCGAGCGTCTGGCGTATTACTATCACCTTTGGCACCACCTGACGGCATCCGAATGGCAGCAGCACTGCGCCAATCAATCTGAAGACGTACAGGGTGCACTCGCGCTAGTGACCGAAACGGCCGCGCTGTGCGGTGAAGGCGGGATCCGCGCCTGGGATCTGGGACGTATGAGTTTCCTGAGCCGCATAGGATTACTCAACGGCTGGATTAGCGAAAAAGAGAACCTGTGGATTCACACCCGGCTGGCCGACAGGGCGCGTTACTATTACCGCAGTTGGGAAAATTATTACGCCGCATTCCTGATCGGCCGCACCTACTGGCTCGGCTCGGATGAGGAAGATCCGGAATGCCAGCGCTACATTTTCAGCAACTGTAGCCAGATTCCTGACTACATTGACCAGATCGGCACGCTCTATACCCACCCAGACTGCCCGATTCATGACCTCGACTGGGATGTTGATCCGATAGAAATGGATAAGCCCGAGTCCTTACCAGAAGCGGAAATATAATGGACACACTGTGCTGGCAGCGGCTAGGCATTGAGCCGACTCAGGATCTGGATGTTATCCGTCAGGCTTATCGTCAGAAAGTGCCGCAGTTTCACCCGGAAACCGACCCCGAGGGCTTTAAACAGCTGCGCGACGCGTATGATACCGCCTGTAAGCTGGCGAAAAATCCCGTACCAACGGATGATGAAGCACATACGGCCACCGAATCACACGCCTCCTCGGCAACCGAAAATACCTCCGCCGAGCAGGCCGATCCCCAGTCAAAAGCGCTGGTTAACGCGTTTGAGCAGCTGTTAAGCAACCCAGTTGAACGTTTCGTTCCGCTGCACTGGGAGCGCTACATTCAGTTGTTGAATCAGCAGGATTTCGAGGTGATCGATCGCATTCGCTGGCCGCTGCTTAAGCGCCTGATGCGCGAATCTTGTATCTCAATCCTCTGTGTCCGCATACTGGCCGAACGCCTGCGCTGGCAGCAGCGACAAGGGGAACTGTCCGGCGACGGGGTGGAAGATGTCCGCCACTTCCTCGACTCGCTCGGCTATGAAGATCTGTTCGATTTTTCCCTGCTATCTCACCTGAGCCTGCCCGCACAGCTGGAAACTATCTTCTATTTCCAGCAGGCCAACGGGATGTACTGGAATCGACCCGCATTTATGTTGGGCACGCTGCTGCGCACCCCGACCGCGATTTATTGGCCCGACAGCCCGACGCTGATGCAAAAGCTCGCGCGCTGGCACAGCCACGCCGATGTGCCCAACGCCATCCTGCGCGATTACTGTCTACAACAGTTGGATGCGGCTCCGAACGACGCGGAATGGCTCGAACTCAGCGCCAGCCTCTGCTCACTGACTGGAGAGAGCGAGCAGGCCTTCACGCTGTGGCTGACGCTTTATCAGCAAACCCACCATGCACAAGCGGAATACTGGCTGATTAACTGGTGCAAACAGCATCAGCCGGATGCGCTTCCCTTACTGATTCAGTCGTTCAACCACACGCCAGCGCCGGACCTGACAGGGCTAGCGCTGGACGATCCGCGCCAGCGTTTCTTCATTTCTCAGCACAACACCCAAATGTTGATACGCTGGGGAGAAGCGCTGAAGCTGTCGCTGTCGCCGATGGCGGAAAGCTATGCCCGCTGGAAGCTGGGCAAACAGGAGCTGCAGGACATCTACCGACACCTGCTGCTACACAGCGGGGACGCGATTCAGGATCGCCTGTATTGGCACGCCAGCATGTTAACCGTGGGTAATGAACGCCTGTTGCAGGACATTCTGGCGCAACCATTGCCTGAGGAACCGCTGTATGCGTTGATCTTACAGGGATTACAGTTTCAGGCGACACAGCGCCTATCCTGGCTGGACACCTCCGGCGCGATTCACGCCTTCACGGAATGGCTGTATTCGCCGTCAGAAGAGGCGTTACCTGGCGTGTTCACTAACCAGAAATCGTCCGCCTGGCTACAAGCGCAAACCTGGCTGCGACAATGGCGCCCGCTGTCGCTGAATCAGCTTAACAAGCTGTATAGCAGCGGCATACATACGGAGGAAATCGACCCGATCAACGATTGTCTGGTCGAGCTGTCCGCACGCTATCAGTGCGATGTGTCTCTGGTGCCGCAAGGGGCGGAGAAGCCGCAGGATCTCAGCGCTAAAGAGGAACTGAGACAGGCTATTCTGATCGCATTAATGATGACCGATCCAGCGTCTTGTCTGGGTTTACCGCGTCAATCGGTGCTGCCCGAACTGGCCTTAAGCCACCCTGCGCATTCGCTCTCTCGATTCTTCCGCAAGGCGGAATACCACGATGGTGATGTGGTGACGCCGTTGAAAAAACAGCTGGAACTCACCGATCCGCTGCACTATCACTGCTGGATGAACTTCCCCGTTTCTATTGAGGAATATCTCGGCAGCAGAGAGACTTACAGCGAGTCTGCTGCAAGCCATTTTTATCTTACCGATGAGCATTGGCAGGCGGAACTGGCGAAATCGCCCATCATCTACCAGATCTTTTTCCACGCGTCTTATGCCCTTGTGGGAGAGGAAGAACAGGCCGAGCAACACCTTGAGCGGCTTGCCGCTATTCCCGTAGAAACGGAGCAGGAAGATGCGATCCGTACCGCCTTTACCGAAGGGTCGGATGAACTGGATAAACGGCTAAAACAGCTCTCCGACGACAAACGGGTCACGCTCATCGGCAAGCTGATTCAGAACTGTGCGAAGGATGACACATCCTTATTCGATAACAGCGATCAGGAATTTCTAACCGAGTATCTGTCCTATCCGCACGGAGACGCTACGCTAAGATTGGTGTCGAAAGTGCTGCTGCAATGTGCCGATCGGCGCGAACGTCAGTTCCAAGCATCACAGGCTAAAAAAAGCTACTGGTGGCAACTCTGGCGCACGAACGCTCGCATCGGCCGTCTCGGTTTTCTGATGCAGGCTGGGTTGGGAAGCTATTTTCTCTATCGCGCGAGTGACTGGATCGGGTCGCCACCGGCGTCTATTCAAGGGCTGCTGATGGTGCTCATCGTGCTCAATCTGTTGAGTGCGACGCGTCGCCGCTATAACGATATCGGTTCCAATATGCCGTGGGTGATGAGTTTCTTCACCCTACTCATACCGCTATTTCTGCTGCTCCCCTTGCTGACACCGAGCCTTAACCGCTGGAACCAATTCGGTCCGCCGCCGGCTGGCAAGAAAACCGAAACGGACACCATGCCTAGCTGACGACAATAACTCGGGCGGCGTAGCAATTATACGCATGCATATACCCAATAGATTTCGAGTTGCAGGACGGCGGCAAGCGCAGGAATCCCCAGGAGCTTACTCAAGTAAGTGACTGGGGTGAGTAAGCGAAGCCAACACACCTGCTGCTTGAAAGATGACGGGTATATTTAGCGGGATACCTCATCCAGATAGCGCTCAATACGCTGCCGCGTTTCGTCAATCGCAGGGGCGTATTGCCCTGCTAGCACCTGTTCAAAATCCCGCAGCCAGAAGCCAATCTGCTCCCGCTCTTCCAGACGCGTCTGCGCCCAGGCTTTTTCCAGCCGCGCCAGCAGGTTGCGGTTCATCAGGTTATCTCTGGGGTGAATCTTCAGCGTTTGCAGCTTGTGGTGACTTTTCTGTTGCTGCTCGGCACTCAGGCCGGTCGGGCTGCGATCGATCACTTTCGTGAAGTTATCGCCGCTGTCCGGCAGATTAACATCCACTTCCAGCAGCCCATTGATGTCATAGCTGAAACGTACCTCAATGGATTGCTTATACGTTTTCGCTTTTATCGGCATGGTGAATTCATCGATAAACACGTTGTTATCGACGTAAGGGCTTTCCCCCTGATAGATCGCGATGCAGATGTTGTCCTGCCCAGCGGAGCCCGTAGAAAACGTCTCGACCCGCGAGGTCGGCACCACCGTATTGCGCTCCAGTATCGGAGAAAACAGGCCATTTTGCTTATCGTTGGCGGTCTTAATCCCGAGGGTGTACGGGCAAACATCCGTCAGAATCACCTCTTCGATGTCCTGCTTGCGCAGCCGACAAGCGGCCTGCACCGCCGCGCCTTTGGCGACAACGGTATCTGCATCCAGATGCTGATAAGGTAATTTGCCAAACAGCCTGACCACCAGCTTCTGGATAATCGACATCTTTGATGCCCCGCCGACCAGCACCACGTGGTCTAGCTGCTCCGGTTTCAGGCGGGCATCGTGCAGCGCCTGTTCTATCGGTGCGCGAATGCGGTTCATCAACGGCAGCCAGGCCGCTTCGATGTCTTCATTATCCAGTACGATGCGCCATTCTTCCTCGCGCCAGTGCCATACCAGCTCATTCGATTGAGAAGGAAAGCCGGGCTGACATTTCAGCGCTTCTGCATGGCTGTAAAGACGTGCCAGATCCGTCGCAGGAATCGCCGAATCCTCAAGCTTCCACGCATTCAGACAGGTTTTCACCATCGCCTGCGTGAAGTCTTCTCCCCCCAGATAGTTGTCGCCCGCCGAACTGTGTACTTCGATCAGCGGAAACGCGTATTCCAGCACGCTGACGTCAAAAGTGCCGCCGCCTAAATCGAAGACCAGCGTACGCCCCAGTTCCTGCATGTGTAAGCCGTAGGCCATAGAGGCAGCGGTGGGTTCATTGATTAAGCGAACCGCATTCAGCTCTGCCAGTTCTGCCGCAAAACGCGTCTGCTTACGCTGTTCATCGCTGAAATAGGCTGGCACGGAGATCACCACGTCCTTGATGGGGTGCCCGAGGTAACTTTCCGCATCGGCTTTGAGCGATTTCAACACCATGGCCGACAGCTCGGCGGGAGAGAACGTTTTATCCCCGAGCCGGAAGGCTTTCTTGCTCCCCATGTAGCGCTTAAACAGCGACGCCGAGACCTGCGGGTGCGTGGTCAAACGGGAAATCGCGGGTTTACCAACCAGAATGCTGCCGTCTTCATCAATGCTGACGGCCGAGGGAGTGGAGTTGTCATTCAGCGCATTCGGTATCAGGCGGGCCTCGCCATTTTGCCAAACGCTAATCAGGCTGTTCGTCGTGCCCAGATCGATACCAATCGCCAGAGAAGCGTCTTGCGGGTGCGTCATGCTGTTATTCCTTATTTAACCATTCCGTACACTAACTATTCCCAGAGTGCCCATCAGGCGCAGATCGCTAGCCCGTTCGGCGAACAGGGCAACAGTATATACATCTTGATCGGGAAAAGACCGCGCACGACGGATTCAGGAATATTTTTCAACAGATCTGGTGGGTGATAAATAATCGTTATATTATTTACTATATAACGGCTATTTACGGAGCATTATCATGGGAAACCATTTTGAGCGAGGCGTCCTCGCGGGGCTGAGATCGGCCAATCCAAAATCCACCAACGACATTAATCCTTACTGCTACGACTACCGGCGCGGCTATATCTGTGGCTATGCTCACAATCTGGCGGAAACCAAAGGCGACCGCCAGCAGGCCGCCTTCGAGGCAGGGTTGTTGTCACGCCGCTACGGGCTGGAACGGGAGAGAGTCGCAGAGTTCTTTACCGAACAAGGCAACCCGTACGCGATTCGGTTTTTTTATGCAGGCTATGATGCGCACACGCCGCGCTAGTGAATGCCCGTTAGCGGCGCACATCCCGTAAATCAAAGCTAATAGGGATGGTGATGGTGAGCTGCGCATTATCTCCTATCACCTCTGCTGGCGGAGCCGGAAGCGGCTGAGCGCGCTGCGGCAAGGCGACAGATTCCTTATCCAGCGGCATCACACCGCTGCTGCTGGCTAACGAGGCGGCCAGCACATTCCCCGCCCGATCCAACGTCACACGAATCTGGGTGACGCCCTGCAATCGCTGCCGCACCGCCTGCGCCGGGTAACGCTTATAGCGGCTCAGGTGTGCCAGTAGCTGGCTGCTCCAGTCCGCCACCCCTTTACGCATCTGCGCGGCATCGCTGTTATACGGCGCAGCAACTTGCTGGCTGCTGCCCGGCAGCGGCGCGCTGGTAACCGGTGCGGGCGGTTTTTCCGATGGCGCAATCTCTTCCTGTGGTGTCGTCTCCTGCACCGGCTTTTCCATTTTTTTCTGCACTTTTTTCTGCGGCTGCGGCTTTTCCTTTTGCGCTGCCGTTATCACCGGTTTCGGCGCGGGTGCAAGCGGCGGCGCATCCTGCATCATTTTTTCCGGTTGAGCCGTCGCTTCTTGCGGCGTGGACAGCGTCTGTTGCGGGCCGACAGGCGCATCCTGAGGGCTGGGAGTCGATTGCACGCTATCCGCCACCATTAACATCATCGCAGGCGGTGGTGCTTCAATGGAGGAATCAAGCGCATGGTAGCTAACCCAGACAATCACCCCCGCGTGTAGCGCCAATGCCAGCAGCCAGCCGCTGCCCCAACGAACCGTCGTGGCGGGCTGAGCCGTATTGTATTGCCGCGTCTGTGCAGCCATTAGTCTACCGCCCCTCGCCGTGGAGACAGGAGCTGCACTCTCAATGAATGGGATTCTGAGGAGATCATCATGCGTTCTTCATCACATCGTTAGGTATAAAATGGATAGAGATAATAGTAGGTCGTCCAGCTACGAGGATCGGGCAGAAAAAAAGTGAAAACAGCATAAAAAGTAATGTTATTACGTTTTAGCAGGATATTTTATCGCGCAGCAATCTGAACCCAGTAGCGAGAGAAATAACGCACCTGTACAGGCAGCGCCTCCATCAGCGCCGCTAAAATATTATCGGTATCAGACAGTGGGAAGACGCCGGAAAACCGCAGGCTCTCCACTTCGGGCTGGCAACGAATGACACCGCTGCGATAGCGGCTCAGTTCATCAACAAAATCCACCAGACGCTGATTATCCGCCAGCAGTTGCCCTTTCACCCAGGCAGGCTCTGCCTTCGCCGTCTCGATCTGGCCGCAGCGCTGCGTAGTGAACGTCGCAGTTTGTCCGCTTTTCACCACCTGTACATCCTGACCGTTACGCTGCGGATGAAGCCTCACCGCACCGTCATACACCGCCACCTGTGTGTGTTCATCCTGCACTCGCAGACTAAAGCGCGTCCCCAGCGCCTGCACTTTTCCCTGTGCCGTCGTCACAATGAAAGGGCGCGGATATAACGCGGTCTTCTCCGCCTGACCGGTTTCGATCATAACTTCACCGCGAATCAGCGTGAGCTGGCGTAGATCGTCACCGTAGGCCACATTCAGCGCCGTCTGCGTATTCAGCAACAGCGTCGTGCCATCATCCAATAGCGCATGGCGCTGTTCGCCCACCTGCGTCTGGTAATCCGCCGTCAACGACTGCCAGAGGTCGGTGCGCGATCCCGCCACGCCAGCGCCTCCGGTCAGACAGAGAATCGCCAGCGCTTTGAGTACGCTGCGGCGCTGCATACCGTTAAGCGTCGACAGGCTCTGGTGTGCCGCCCGCGCATTAAGCTGACCCAGATTGGCACACACGGATTCGATATGCTGCCACGCCTGTTCGTTATCCGCCGAGGCGTCCCGCCAACGCTGCCACTCGCGGCGATCCTGTTCCGTAACGCTGTCGGACATCAGTTGCGTCAGCCACGCCACGGCTTCACGCGCGCTGTCCGGCTGAATCGGCTGACCCTGTCGGTCACGATAAAAAGTACGATCGTTCATAGCGGCAGCGCAAAGAAACACTGGAGGTTGGCGCGTTGCAGATACTGTTTCACCGAACTGCTGGAAACCCGCAAGCGTTCGGCGATATCGCTGTAGCGCATGCCGTGGAGATGCGCGAGCAAAAACGCTTCCCTGACCGATGCAGGCAAGCCGTCCAACGCGGCATCAAGCTGTTCAAGAATTTCGAGGGTAAGCAGACGCGTTTCCGGGGAGGGCATGCAGGTATCCGGCTGCGTGCTCAGCACGTCCAGATAGGCATCTTCAATCTTTTTACGACGATAATGATTGGCGACCAAACGGCGAGCCACGGTAGCCAGAAACGGGCGCGGCTGGCGAATCGTGAGCAGTTCCTGATTCATCAACACGCTCAGGAACGTGTCCTGTGCCAGATCTTCCGCATGCTGGGCGCAGTCCAGTTTATGGCGCAGCCAGTTACACAACCAGCGGTGGTGATCGAAATAGAGCTGCTGGGCAAAGTCATTAACGCTGGCCGTCGCTTTCCTCACCATCGAACTTTACCCCAGAGCACTATTTAAACATAAGAATGATAATCGTTCTTATTTATGTTTTTCCCTCTGACTGTCAAGTTCCGAAACGAAAATTATTCAAATTTGCTGAATTTACATTACGCCCACGCAACATCCCCTCGCTAACGGGGCGGCAAGGATATCCGCCCCGAGCACCGCGATTAGAAACGCTGTAACACGCTGATTTTTACGTTACGTCCTACGCCGGATACGGATTCGCCCAGATACGGGTAGTAGTCAGTATTCAGCAGGTTATCGACCGTCACACGTGCTTCAAATCCTTTTATTGCCTGCGGCTGCCAGCTAGCAAACAGGCCATGCAGCACGTATCCCTTCGTCTTCGGTAACGCCCAGCCAGAAGCCAGCGGATCGCCGTCAGTAGGTGAACGATCCTGCTTGCGCACAAAGTCGCCCGTCCAGCCTACGGCCATATCCAGACGCGGAATTTTGGTGCCCAGCGTGGCGTGTGCTGTCGTTGGTGGGATTTCGGCGACCCAGGTTCTATTGCCCCACGGGTTACGCGGTGACGCATCACGTTCGCCACGAATCGAGGAGAAGGACAGGCTGCCAAACAGCCAGCGGCTGTCGTAGAAGGATTCAATCTCGACCCCTTCGATGGTGTATCCCGGCAGGTTGCGGTAAATCGACAGCGGCCCAGCGCAGGAGGAATTGCTGCCCGTCTGGGAAGATGCCTCGCAATACACACCGGTACGTTTGAAAATTTCGTTTTTACCGCGGTTACGGAACAGCGTGGTACGGATTTGCAGACTGTCCTCTTCCAGCATCAGGTTGTTGAAGTCCAGAATCGCCCCTAGACGAAATGCTTTAATGCTTTCTACGTCCAGATTACGGCTGCTTCCCGGCACACCCGAGGCCGCCGACTGCACCTCATACTGTTCATCGATGACGGGCGCGCGCCAGGTACGGCTGGCATCGGCAAACAGCGACAGGTTGTCCGTCGCCTTCCACAGCGCCCCAATACGCGGCGACCAGCCGGTGTAGGTCACGCTGCTGTAGTCATGTCCGGCAGACGGAAGGCTGCTGTTATAACGAGAGGCAATGTTGGGCTGCCCAGTGTTAGTCACATGGTCATAGCGGACACCCGGCGTAATCGTCACGCTGCCCAGCGTCACCGCATCCTGTAGGTAGACGCTGCGCGTTTCCTGTTCGCCAGCTGGCATGTAGTAAGGCTGGAAATAGCCATAATTATACTCGGCGCTATTCTTACCGGACGGGTAATACATCAGCGTATTGCGCTTATGCTGGTGCCAGCGCATCCCGACCAACACTGCATGGTCGAACGGGCCGGTGCTGAAACGACTTTCATTACTGACTTCCGCGAGCTGATCTTTGTAGCTCACCCAGCTCTCATTCCCCAGCGTGCCCAGATAGCTACCCTGTGCTGCCGTATCGGAGCGTCGGTCGTGCTGTTCGGTTTTTGAGGTGGCAAATGACGCCGTCAGGTTCAGCCACGGCTGGTCTTCCGGCGCAATATTCCATTTCAACGAGTAGTTCTTATCCACCTGATCGCGGTGAACCAGCTTACGTCGCCAGGCTTCTTCCCAACCATAGCGATCGACTTCCGCCTGTGTCGGTGTCGCCATGTCATCACGCTTAGCGGCAAACGGCTGCCAGCCGTCAGATTCGGAGCGCATCGCAGAGAGCGTCAGCGTCTGAGCATCCGTCAGATAGATGTTGGTCTTCAGTAAATAGGACGCCATATCGCTGGTCGAGTAGACAAAGCGTGTGCCGTCAGGGCGTTCAATGTTGTCACCATCGCGCTTGCTCATATAGAGCAGGCCATCAGCCATCCCGTCTTCCGTGCGGCCATACAGCGCGCCGCTGTAGATATTTTGTCGATCGTTGGTGTGATAGCTGTATTTGATCATCCCGCCGAAATTTTCTCCCGGCAGCAGCAGATCGCTGGCGTCTTTGGTATCAACGTGAATGGTGCCGCCGAAGCCGCCGTTGCCGCTGCGAATATCATGCGGCCCTTTATCGACGTCGATCCGCTTAATCAGCTCAGGCTCAATAAACACCGAGCCCTGACGGTATTTCTCAAAGCCTTTTGGCGCACCGTCCAACACGACTTTGACGTCTTCCATATCGCCCATGCCCCAGATATTCAGGCTCTGCCCACCCGGACGGGGAGAACCCGCCATCGACACGCCGGGGAGTTTATCGAGCAGGCCAGCAATATTATCGGCCTGCACGCGATCAACATCGGCCTGACGCAGCACGGAACGTCCAGCGGCGGCGCTATCCGATGTGCCGCCAACAACCGAAAGCGTCGGGATGATCAGGCTACCGTCGCTTCCCTCGGCGGCAAGCGCGGATTCCAACCGATAGCCCGTGGCCGTCTGGACCGCACTCAGCCCCGTTCCGGCCAGTGCAGCCGCAAACGCAGCCTGAACGGTGTAGGTTCCCTGTACGCTCCCGCTGGTTTTATTCTGTGTTTGATCGGGAGAAAACGTGAGAATGACATTGGCACGGCTGGCAACGGCCTGCAGCGTGGATCCGAGCGGCCCTGCCGGAATGGAAAACGTCACTGTCGGTGCTGCGGCAGTAGCGGCCGTTTCCGCCGCCAGCGCCGAGCCAACCGTTCCGGCACTCAAGATCAACACGCCAGACAGTGCCAGATGCACTGCCCGCGCCACCGTCAAAGCGGATTTGTGCGCGATGCGCCCGCCATTATGATTATTTATCGCCATTGTCATTCCCCTGAAGTATTGAAAAAAAAGACACATCAGGTAGGTCACGTGAAAAACCAAATCGGGCAGAAAAAGTGCAAAAAATTTCAGGGAAACCTCTTCAACGCGGTATTCGCGACCGTGTTCAGGTGACAAACGGGGCTTCCCCATCACCGTAAAACGCACCTTCGGTCACGAACAGCATCCCCTCCGCCATTGATTTTCACGGCGCTTGACCTCATCTTAGTGATTAATCCGCAATAGATATCCGCCTTGCCAGTTTCTCTCTGCAACGGATTTCACTTACCGGCAACGAGATCACCCACAATTATCAGGACGGCACCATGACGAATCCATTACTGACCTCATTTACCCTGCCCCCGTTCTCCAGTATCAAAACGGAAGATATTGTTCCTGCGGTGAAGTCCGCACTGGATGAATGCCGCGAGACAGTAGAACGCGTGGTGGCGCAAGCGGGGCCGTTTACATGGGATAATCTGTGCCAACCGCTGGCAGACAGCGACGATCGTCTTGGCCGCATCTTCTCACCCAACAGCCACCTGAACGCGGTGAAAAACAGCCCAGAGCTGCGTGCAGTTTATGAAGAATGTCTGCCGCTGCTGTCTGAACACAGCACCTGGGTCGGCCAACATGCCGGACTCTATCAGGCTTACCGCAGCCTGCACGACGGCGAACACTACACCGCACTGAACGTGGCACAGAAGAAATCCGTTGATAACGCGCTGCGCGATTTTGAGCTGTCCGGTATCGGCCTGTCGCCAGAAAAACAGAAACGCTACGGTGAAATCTCCGCTCGTCTGTCCGAACTCGGTTCGCAATACAGCAACAACGTGCTGGATGCCACTATGGGCTGGAGCAAGCTGATTACCGACGTCGCCGAGCTGGATGGCATGCCGGAAAGCGCGCTGGCAGCAGCCAAAGCGCAGGCCGAAGCCAAAGAACAAGACGGCTGGCTGCTGACGCTGGATATCCCAAGCTACCTGCCAGTAATGACCTACTGCACCAACCAGGCGCTGCGTGAAGAGATGTACCGTGCCTACGGCACCCGCGCCTCCGATCAGGGGCCGAACGCGGGCAAATGGGACAACAGCGAGGTGATGGCAGAAGAGCTGGCACTGCGTCACGAACTGGCACAGCTGCTGGGCTTCGACAGCTATGCGCATAAGTCGCTGGCGACCAAAATGGCGGAAAACCCGCAGCAGGTGCTCGATTTCCTGACCGATCTGGCTAAACGAGCCCGTCCACAGGCTGAAGAAGAACTCGCGCAGCTGCGTGCCTTCGCCAAAGAACACTACGGCGTGGATGAATTGCAGGCCTGGGATATCACCTACTACAGCGAACAGCAGAAGCAACATCGGTATTCCATCAGCGATGAGCAGCTTCGTCCGTACTTCCCGGAAGAACGCGCGGTGAACGGCCTGTTCGAAGTGGTTAAACGCATCTACGGCATCACCGCCAAAGAGCGTAAAGACGTTGATGTCTGGCACGCAGACGTTCGCTTCTTCGATCTGTTCGATGAAAGCGGTGAACTGCGCGGCAGCTTCTACCTCGATTTGTACGCCCGTGAACACAAGCGCGGCGGAGCCTGGATGGACGACTGCGCGGGTAAACTGCGTAAAGGCAACGGCGAACTGCAAAAACCGGTCGCTTATCTGGTCTGTAACTTCAACCGTCCGATCAACGGCAAACCAGCCCTGTTCACTCACGACGAAGTCACCACGCTGTTCCACGAATTCGGTCACGGCCTGCACCACATGTTGACCCAGATCGATACCGCCGGTGTCGCGGGCATCAACGGCGTACCGTGGGATGCAGTCGAACTGCCGAGTCAGTTCATGGAAAACTGGTGCTGGGAACCGGAAGCGCTGGCCTTTATCTCCGGCCACCACGAAACCGGTGAACCGCTGCCACAGGAACTGCTGGATAAAATGCTGGCGGCGAAGAACTATCAGGCTGCGCTGTTCATTCTGCGTCAGCTGGAATTCGGCCTGTTCGATTTCCGCCTGCATGCCGAGTTTGATCCTGCGAAAGGCGCACAGATTCTGCCGACGCTGGCTGAAATCAAAGCGCAGGTGGCCGTGGTGCCAAGCCCAAGCTGGGGCCGCTTCCCGCACGCGTTCAGCCACATCTTCGCAGGCGGTTATGCCGCAGGCTACTACAGCTACCTGTGGGCCGACGTGCTGGCGGCGGATGCTTACTCCCGCTTCGAGCAAGAAGGCATCTTCAACCGTGAAACCGGTCAGTCATTCCTGGATAACATCCTGACCCGCGGCGGTTCCGAAGAGCCGATGGAGCTGTTCAAACGCTTCCGTGGCCGTGAACCGCAGTTGGATGCCATGCTCGCGCATTACGGCATCAAAGGATGAGCATCTGCTTAATCGCAGAAGAAGGCGCCGATAGTGGCGCCTTATCTTCTCTGGCCGCACGCTGGGGGCTGGTTTCCGATCCCGATGCGGTCATGGCGCTGGTGCTGACAGCTGAACGTCTGGAACTGCGCAAGCAGGACGAACCGAAGCTTGGCGCTATCTTCGTCGATTTCGTTGGTGGGGCGATGGCGCATCGTCGTCGCTTTGGCGGCGGACGCGGCGAGGCGGTTGCCAAAGCCGTAGGGATCAAAAAAGATTACCTGCCGGATGTCGTGGATGCGACGGCTGGACTAGGGCGCGATGCTTTTGTGCTGGCCGCATTAGGCTGCCACGTACGCATGGTGGAGCGCAATCCGGTGGTTGCGGCGCTACTGGACGACGGGTTACAGCGTGGCTATCAGGACGCAGAAATTGGCCCGTGGCTACGGGAGCGGCTAACGCTGCTGCACGCATCGAGTATGACTGCGCTGCGCGATATCACGCCGCCGCCGGATGTGGTTTATCTCGATCCAATGTTTCCGCACAAACAAAAGAGCGCGCTGGTGAAGAAAGAGATGCGGGTGTTTCAGTCGCTGGTGGGTGCAGATGACGACGCTGATGCGCTGCTGGAACCCGCCCGCACGCTGGCGAAAAAACGCGTCGTGGTGAAGCGACCAGACTATGCGCCGCCACTGGCTGGCGTACCGGTACAGTCTATGCTGGAAACCAAAAGCCACCGCTTCGATTTCTATCTCCCCGCCTGACCCCTCGCCGCTGTGCTGCTAAGCGCATCGGCGGCTAAAAACTTACCCTGCTTCGCATTTTCTATGCTGTTTTTGCAAAGGCGATGTTGTTTGAAAAAATATGGCACAAATGGGAAGCAAATCGCATAATTCCGCGCTATCACCATTTATGACACTAAGATGACATAATGAAAAAAACGCTTCTGTCACTTCTGCTTTGTTTGAGTACTTCTGCTATGGCCGCTCAAGAACCCGTCAATATTACGATTCTGGGGACATCCGATCTGCATGGCACCTTTGTTCCCTGGGATTACGCCACCGACACCGCCAATATGGCTGGCAGCCTGAGCCAAATCGCCACGCAGGTGCATAAGGTTCGCGCACAGCAGCCGAATGTGATTCTGGTTGATGCGGGCGATACCATTCAGGGCAACTTTGTCGAAACCTTCAAAAATGACAACACCAGCCCGATGATCCTCGGTTTTAACGCCCTGAATTATGATGTCTGGGTACTGGGCAACCACGAGTTCGATTTCGGCCTGAACGTGCTTTCCACCTCGCTTGACCAATTCAAAGGCACCGCACTGGCGGGCAACATTTTTTGGGAAAGCGGTAAACCTTACTTACCCGCCTATAAAATAATCGAACGGCAGGGCGTGAAAATTGGCATCATCGGTATGGATACGCCGATGACCGCAGAATTCGCCAAAGGCACTGACCGCGTGAAAGGGCTGAACTTTACCGATCCTGTCGGGGCGGTAAAAACCGTTATCCAGCAACTCCACGGCAAAGTGGATGCCATCGTGCTGGTCGCCCATATGGGAATCGATAACGAGAACCAGCGACCGGGCACTGGCGTCGGTGATATCGCTCGCGCAAATCCTGAATTAGCCGCCATCGTCGCAGGCCATATGCACGTAAAAGTGGACAAAGAGATCATTAATGGCGTGATCGTCACCGAACCGGACAGATATGGCCGTGCACTGTCGCGCATCGATTTGCAGTTTGAGCAGCAGAACGGCAAGTACGTGGTGATCAACAAAGACAGCTATACCTATTCGATCAAGGACGTGGATTCTGACCGCAAGATGGAAGACATCTACGAGCCTTATCACAATACCCTGCGCGCCAACGCTAACCGTCCGATTGCGCAGCTTCTCGGGCACGATCTGGTGCCGCAAGATGCCGTGAAAGGCATTCCTCAGGTACACGTGCAGGACACGGGCATCAGCGCCCTATTCCAGGAAGCCAGCCGCCATTACGCCCCGAAAGCGCAGGTCATCGCGCTGCAAATTGATAACGATCGGCCCAAGCTGAACGTCGGCACCATCGCCGCGAAGGACATTGCCTTTAACTATCAATACGCTGGCGGCGAGATCACGGTTTATCAGCTCACCGGAAAAGAACTGAAGAAATACATGGAATGGTCAGCGGGTTACTTCAACCAGCTACAGGACGGCGATGTGACTTACAGCTTCAATCCGCAGCGCCGCGCGTCCAAGTATTCCACTAACGATTTCTTCGACGGCGTGACGTACACCATCGACCTGACGAAACCCGCCGGGCAGCGCATCACCGACCTGAAAATGAATAACGGCATGCCCGTTACCGACGACATGCCGATTCGTCTGGGTATGAACAGCTATCGCATGGGCCACCTGACGCAGAAAGGCGGCGTGCTGGAAGGCATGCAGTTCCCAGTGCTGTCGGATACCAAAGCAAAATATGGCGAAGAGGCTGGCACGATTCGTAACCTGACAATCCGTTATCTGACCGAGGTGAAAAAAGGCCAATACGAGGGTACGGTGCCGCAGCGCTGGAAGATGGCGGGATTGCAGGGCTATGAGCGCGAACGCCACATCGTCGAAGCGCTGCTCAACAGCGGAAAGATCAGCGTACCGACCTCAGACGATGGCCGCTACAGCAACGTGCAATCCATCAACGTGAAAGCATTGCTGCTGCCGGATGCCGCGCAGAAGGAGAAACGCGTGGCGGAGCTGACGCAACAGCGCGACAACGCCACCAACGCGTTGACCAAACAGCGGCTGAACGATCAGCTGACGATTATCGCGGCCATTAACTAACCGACGCCTCAACGGGAATCCAAGACTGCTGACAACGTGCGTCGAGCGGTGATAATGGATAGATCACAGCCTGTCATTGGCAAGCTGTATTATCTCTCGCTGCGGGCTTTCCAGCGTTCGCTCGTCAGGTAGCCGTTCACGCCCACATCCAGGAAAGGACGTGGTGGCAGGTAGTTCGCCTGTCCGAGCGATTGCATATCGCCAATCAGCGCGAGCTATTGACCAGCTCCGGGGCAAATTTCACATGCTCCCGAATAAGGAAGCGATGGTCGCGCGTATAGCGTAGCGTCGCACTGGCCAGCGCATTGACCGACGTCAGCCCCCAGTCCGGCATGTCACCCATGCGTGCTATCTGCTCTGCATTCAGCGGTTCTGTCAGCGTCGCGAAGGTCGCCACGGCAAACACCCAGCCATTGAACAGCGGCAAGCCGCGAGCCGCACCGTTAATCGCCATCATCAGCTTATCTGCCTGAATCTCGCCGTACGGCGTTTCCACACGAATGCGCGATCCGGTTTCGATATTCAGCGCGGGTGAATGGGCGTAAACCGTCACGTTCTTCGGCAGATTCGCCACCAGCCCAACCACCAGCGCCGCTGGGTTTAGCAGAATGCAATTGGGAGTGTACACGGCGCGATGATAGAAAGCTGTGCCAAGGCGGCGAGCCAGCTCGTCTTTTTCCACCACCTGATAGGGTTCGCCAAGATCGTTCAATTCGCGGACATAGGTATCGATCAGGCCGTTAAACGTTGAACTGACGGCGCAGTGATATTTCCCCGCCACGCTCCAGTCGCACGCAATCGCATGGCGATCCACCTTCTCTTTCAGATACGTGACGCCGGACTGCAACAGGCGACTATACGCCGCGCTTTTTCCAGCTCGGCCGTCGAGCTACCGTGAAACTGGTCAGTCATTCCTGGATAACATCCTGACCCGCGGTGGTTCCGAAGAGCCGATGGAGCTGTTCAAACGCTTCCGTGGCCGTGAACCGCAGTTGGATGCCATGCTCGCGCATTATGGCATCAAAGGATGAGCATCTGCTTAATCGCAGAAGAAGGCGCCGATAGTGGCGCCTTCTTCTCTGGCCGCACGCAGGGAGCTGGTTTCCGATCCCGATGCGGTCATGGCACTGGTGCTGACTGCGGAACGTCTGGAACTGCGCAAGCAGGACGAACCGAAGCTTGGCGCTATCTTCGTCGATTTCGCTGGTGGGTGCGGATGACGATGCCGATGCGCTGCTGGAACTCGCCCGCGCGCTGGCGAAAAAACGCGTCGTGGTGAAGCGACCTGGCTATGCGCCGCCGCTGGCTGGCGTACCGGCACAGTCTATGCTGGAAACCAAAAGCCATCGCTTCGACTTCTATCTTCCCGCCTGGCATCAGTAAAGCGAGCGACACGAAGGATGCCATCGAATCACTGAATAGCGTGTTCCGACGGACGATAAAGAGACACACAGTGTCCCTGACAGGCGACTCAGTACGGAAAGATATTTATCTGGCAATCCAGTCAACATCGAGAAAACAGAGTATGCCGCGCCATAACTGGCAGCAGGTGATGAGTCGTTTTATTATCAAGTTCAGTGACCGCCTGAGCGGCCACCTTTAACGGGATGGCAATTACACAGAATTATTTACAGAGTCCGGTAATTACCAACTGGGGACGGTGGTAAAGGAATACCATTCGCATCCATTTTAAGGATAACCGACGATTTGTTCGCCTTCTCTGCCTCGGCAGCTTTTTGTTTCTCTTTCTCCACAGCTTCTGCTTTAAGCGCCAATGCCACTCTGGCCTCTTCTTTGGCCTCAGACGCTGCTCGGTCAGACGCTGCACGTGCATATGTCTCCCTATGTTCGGCAAGCTCCTTCTCCCACGGTTTCTGCGCCTGACTGGTTGTTTTTTCATCTATTATGTTTTCTGTGCCCGCTCGCTTTGCCAGTTTAGCCGAGAGCTCTGCGAATAGATCATCCTGAAGGCCTTTAACTTGTGCCCCCTTATTTCCGAGCTTATTGGCGTTTATATTATCCGAGGTGCCGGTTCGGTTGGATAATACCAAGGGATAACTCAAGGACCGTGACAATGGCGGCGGCGGCGGTAAAGGAATACCCTTCGCATCCATTTTGAGGGGAACCAGCAATTTGTTCACTCTCTCTGTCTCAGCAGCTTTAGCAGCTTCCTGTTTCGCTTTTTTTGCTTTGATCGCAGATGCCACTCTGGTCTCTTCTTTGGCATCAGCCGCTTCCCTGCCAGACTTTCCACGTGCATATGCCGCCCTCTCTTCAGCAAGCTCCTTCTGCCACGGTTTCAGCTCCTGGGGAGGCGTATTTTTATCCATTATGTTTTCTGCGCCCGCTCGCTTTGCCAGTTTGGCAGAGAGCTCGTCTATTAGACTATCCTGAGAACCTTTAACTTGTCCCCCCTTATTTCCGAGCTTATTGGCGTTTATATTATTCGAGGCGGTTGTTTTGTTATCCATTATGTTTTCTTTATCCGCTCGCTTTGCCAGTTTTGCCGAGATCCCGTCTAATAGACCACCCTGAGAACCTTTAACTTGTCCCCCCTTATTGGCGTTTATATTATTCGAGGCGGTGATCCGGCCGGATAATAACGAGGGTGCACTCTTGGACCGTGGCGGTGGCGGTGGCGGTGGCGGTGGCGGTGGCGGTAAAGGAATACTCTTCGCATCCATTTTGAGGATAACCGGCGATTTGTTCGCTTTCTCTACCCCAGCAGTTTTCTGTTTCGCTTTATCCACAGACTCTGCGTTGGTCGCAGATTTCATTCTGGCCTCAGACGCTGCACGCCCATATGCCGCCCTCTCTGATTTTCCCCCCTGACTAGTTAGTAATTTACTAAACACTCCTCTAACGTATTCTACAAACTTAACCAAGTAACAACTCGATTTTGATCGAGCACCTTGTTGAGAAAAACCAGTAGAACTATTTTTAACTTTCTCCGTATTTCCCACTAATTTGTTGATACACTTACCCTTATTTGAATCAGGTATTACCTGATTCAAGGGTTGTACAGAAACACCTCTTGCTGAAGTATTTATAGTCGCCATTATTACTCATTCCTAATTATAATCATTAAATTTATAGGTATATATCAACTATAATTGTTATTTCTCCAATTTCTTTTAATTATTTTTCCCTAGTATCCAGTTGATATTACAAAAAACAATAACCCCTACCAATTACCAAAATCTTTATCTTAAACATTCATTATTAACATTTAAAATAATGTGGAATTGAAGCATATTTACATCGGAATGTATTTAATAAAACGCTTTAATCGAGGACATTCTGATTGCTAAATAGCAATGAACAATAACAGGTGGCTGTATGAATATACAGCCGTCATTTTCAGGTTATCAAGATTAACGGCTAAGCCCCATCAGGCGGTCGTTTGTAGATATCTTTGACTCCTTGTGCCACAAGCATTCGCCAAAGTGGAGCAGTATTTAGTGTTGCTTCTCAAATGCATCCGTAGACTCACACCCACTTATATACTCATCCGCATGGTGCGAAAAAGCCTGAAGTACGCGTAGTAGAGATCTCCAACGGGTTAAGCTGTGTGGTTCGCTGATGGTGCTGGACAATTTTTACGGAGTTTGGAGTGAAAAATACCTGTCAATCAGAAAAATCTGGCGAGCGTACTGAGAAATCTTCGGCTACCCACCTGACATCCATAAAGCGCCCTATACGACAAACTCCATCAAATCGCTGAATTGTGCTCAAGCAGGCGATAAATAAACGTAAAGGGTTCCCAGCAGATGACCCTGTGTAAAAGGTGATTCATCTGGCAACACTCGTGTGATCGTAAAGACGCTGCACAGCCTGCCATTGGCAGGCTGTGTCATCTCTCGCTGCGGGCTTTCCAGCGTTCGCTCGTCAGGTAGCCGTTCACGCCGACATCCAGAAAAGGACGCGGTGGCAGGTAGTTCGCCTGTCCGAGCGATTGCATATCGCCAATCAGCGGGTTGTCCTCACCCAGCGCCAAATCCGCCAGAATATGTCCGGCAGCGGTTTGCTTCGACAGCCCCGCCCCGTTACAGCCTGCGGACGCGTACACATTGTCGCTTAGCTGCCCCCAAATTGGCGCGCCGTTGCGTGTTACGCTAATCAAACCTGACCAGGTATGCGCCATCTTCACATCGCTCAACTGCGGGAACATCCGGGCAAAAATAGCGGCGTGGCGACGCGCGTGGCGTCCGGTTTCTACCGAGCTATTGACCAGCTCCGGGGCAAATTTCACATGCTCCCGAATTAGGAAACGATGGTCGCGCGTATAGCGCAGCGTCGCACTGGCCAGCGCATTGACCGGCGTCAGCCCCCAGTCCGGCATATCACCCATGCGTGCTATCTGCTCTGCGTTCAGCGGTTCTGTCAGCGTCGCGAAGGTCGCCACGGCAAATACCCGGCCATTGAACAACGGCAGGCCGCGCGCCGCGCCGTTAATCGCCATCATCAGCTTATCTGCCTGAATCTCGCCGTACGGCGTTTCCACGCGAATACGCGATCCTGTCTCGATATTCAGCGCAGGTGAATGGGCGTAAACCGTCACGTTCTTAGGTAAGTTCGCCACCAGCCCGACCACCAGCGCCGCCGGGTTTAGCAGAATGCAATTAGGGGTATACACGGCGCGATGATAGAAAGACGTGCCGAGGCGGCGAGCCAGTTCATCTTTTTCCACCACCTGATAGGATTCACCCAGATCGTTCAATTCACGGACATAGGTATCGATCAGGCCGTTAAACGTTGAACTGACGGCGCAGTGATATTTCCCCGCCACACTCCAGTCGCACGCAATCGCATGGCGATCCACCTTCTCTTTCAGATGCGCCACACCGGACTGCAACAGACGACGATAAGCCGCCGCTTTTTCCAGCTCGGCCGTCGAGCTACCGATGTTATGCGGCAAATCGATAACGAAACCGGAGTTACGACCGGAGGCATTGTCGCCAATCTCGCCCGCATCCAGCAGGATAATGTGTTTATCCGGGCGCTGTTCAGCCAGACGCTGTGCAAAGGCAATCCCCGCATAGCCCGCGCCGATCACCAGCCAGTCCGCCGTTGTTTTTCCACGCTGCTGCGGGTAATTCGGTTTATCGATAAGATCTGCCGACCAGCCATTACGATTCTGATCGAAAGGAAGATGTTTGATTTTCACAATGGTGTAAGCCTTGAAGAGAACGGGTTGTACCAGAAGACTGACGATACGCAATGCTGATTAAGATAAAGAAAGGCAGGAAGCGGTGTCCAGCAAGAAATGTCGCTAAAATTTAGATAAATAAGTGAGAAATCAAAGCGCCTGCGAATACAGGCGCTTTAAGTAAAGCAGGTGTTACACGACGCCCTGCGCCAGCATCGCGTCGGCCACTTTTACAAAGCCCGCTACGTTGGCACCGCGCACATAGTTAGTCTGGCTGTCTTCACCGCCGTACTGCACACAGGCATTGTGAATATCCAGCATGATGTGGTGCAGACGCGCATCCACCTTCTCTGCTTTCCAGCCCAAACGTGCCGCGTTCTGCGCCATTTCCAGACCAGATGTCGCCACGCCGCCCGCATTAGCCGCTTTGCCCGGCGCAAACAACACGCCAGCATCCAGGAACGCGTCGGTCGCAGGGATCGTGGTTGGCATGTTGGCACCTTCTGCCACTGCTTTCACACCGTTAGCAATCAGCGTCTGCGCCGCTGGCAGATCCAGCTCATTCTGCGTCGCACACGGTAGCGCGATGTCTACTGGTACTTCCCACGGCGTTTTGCCTGCAAGGTAGGTCAGCTTCGCTTCACGCGCATAATCTTCCACGCGGCCATAGCGTTTGTTTTTAATCTCTTCCAGCAGCGCCAGTTTCTCTGGGGTAAACCCGTTCTCATCCACTACCGTGCCGTTGGAATCCGATGCCGTAACCACACGCGCACCCAGCTCCATCGCTTTTTCAATCGCGTACTGCGCCACATTACCGGAACCGGATACCGCAACACGCATGCCTTCAAAGCCCAAACCGTGGCGTTTCAGCATCGCTTCCGTGAAGTAGATCAGGCCGTAGCCCGTCGCTTCAGGACGGATCAGACTACCGCCGAACGACAACCCTTTACCGGTGAAGACGCACGCGGTGTTGTTGGTCAGCTTCTTCATCATGCCGGTCATGAAGCCGACTTCGCGGCCACCCACGCCGATGTCGCCCGCCGGAACGTCTGTATCCGCGCCCAGATGACGATACAGTTCCGTCATCAGCGCCTGACAGAAGCGCATGATTTCACCCTGGCTTTTCCCTTTCGGGTTAAAGTCCGAGCCGCCTTTACCGCCGCCCATTGGTAACGTTGTCAGCGCATTCTTGAACGTCTGCTCGAATCCAAGGAATTTCAGAATCGACAGGTTAACGGACGGATGGAAACGCATGCCGCCTTTGTATGGCCCAATCGCGGAGCTGAACTGGACACGCCAGGCGCGGTTCACCTGTACCTGACCTTTGTCGTCCGTCCATGCAACGCGGAACTGAATCACGCGTTCCGGTTCTACCAATCGTTCCAGCAGGCTGTAATCCGCATAGTGAGGGTTCTGTTCCAAAAAAGGCCACAGAGTGGAAAGGACTTCATTGACGGCCTGTAGAAACTCAGGCTGATGCGGATCGCGTTGTTGAACAGAATCAAGAAAACTTGCCAGAGATACGATTTGTGCCATGAACAGCTCCTGATTGAACGAATAAGTTCCCGTCTGCTTCTTTATTTTTAGACACGCAGAAGCTTGTGGGATCGGTGAAAATGATGTTGTGTCCTCTGGACTATAACACTGGCGGTGGATATTTAAGCAAGCGTTTTCTTTTAAGATAAACGTTATAATCCAATGGGATAGGAAGGGTTTTTTGGCTGTTTGAGAAGAGAAATTTGCTATAAGTTTTTGTTATATAACAAAAGGCACAGCTAAGAAGCCGTGCCTTTCGTCACTGAAAAAAAATGCAAAAAAAGCTAATTTTTATTCGTCTTCCTCATCGCGCAGCGGCACGATGAGCATGTCGACATGTACGGTATTAATCAGCTGGCGAGCAGAAGACATCAGTTTGCTCCAGAAGTCCTGATGGTGGCCGCACAGCACCAGATCGGCGTCGTATTTCTTGATCGCATCAACCAGCACCTGCCCTAAATCGCCGCTACCGCTCAACGTTTCGCTAATGGGATAGCCCGCGTTTTTAGACAGCTCAGTCAACGCGTTCTGGGTTTCTTCGGAGATACGCTGTTGCATGTCACCCAGATTGACGTCAATCAGCCCTGTGTAAAGATCAGAGTAGTTCACATCGACGTGGATTAACGACACTTTCGCATTGTACGGTCTTGCCATTGAAACGGCTTTTTCCACTAACACTTTGCTTTCTGGAGAAAGATCAACAGCAATAAGGATGTGTTTGTAAGCCATAATAAGACTCCTTCCGTAAAGACTAATTAAGGGTTAGCAGATATTTCTCCTGCCGCTCTAATACTTAACAGAGAGTTATATACCCTAAATAATTCGAGTTGCGTGAAGGCGGCAACTGCGCGAATCCCCAAGAGCTTACTCAGGTAAGTGACTGGGGTGAGTAAGGGCAGCCAACGCACAAGCAGCTTGAAGTATGACGGGTATAAGGTAGCACTCGTCCGCGCTATCGGTATGTTCAGTCGATCACAACCTGTTTTCAAACCTGTTAATTCTATTGATAAGTGTAGTAGAAACTGCTCCTTTTCACAGTTAAATCGCGCAGCTTCTCCTTTCGGAAAGGGCATTATCTCGTCGAAAATCGTCCTTCATGCCGATTGCGCCAGCCTCTCTGGCACAAACGAACATTCTTCTTCTACACTAGAAGTAGGGAGCGGTGAGCCTGTCCACTGCACCCTGGGATGGAAAACGAGAATGGGGCTAGCCGTGATGCCGTTGGCTATCCAAAATGACAATAAAATCGTGCGCAAGCGCGTGGCATAACTATTCGTAGAAAAATGTCGCAGAAAAACGTTATAGATAAGCGTCGCGGATAAATAAAGAGTAACGCTTATCATCGGTGACAGGTGGGCAATCGGAAGATATGACCATCGAATCTGACGAATAGAACGACCGGGAGGGAAGCATGATTAGTACATTTGCGCTTTTCTGGGCTTTATGTATCGTCTGCATCATTAATATGGCGAGGTACTACTCTTCATTACGCGTGTTACTGCTGATTTTGCGTGACTGTGACCCGCTGCTTTACCAATACGTTGACGGGGGTGGCTTCTTTACATCGCACGGCCAGCCAAGTAAACAAATCCGGCTGGTACGCTATATCTACGCGCAACGCTATCTTGATCATCACGACCCTGAATTTATTCGCCGTTGCGAGCGAGTGCGGGGACAGTTTCTACTTACGACCGCCCTGTGTGGCCTTATCGTCATCAGTCTGTTTGCGATGACAATATGGTATTAAACGCGGGTACTGACACAATTCTCTGGTATTAACATAACTATTGTTATTAACACCCTCATTGGTATGACAACCATGAACGTCGATAAAAAGTAAAAAGGCGATTCCCCACAGAATCGCCTTTTTTATAACGCAAGCGACGTTGAACAACGTTCCCTACGTTTTTTTATGCGTGATGAATTAACGCCGTTAGATCAGCTTCAACGCCAGCCAGTACAACGTACCGGACATCAGCATTGAGACAGGCAGCGTCAGCACCCAGGCAAGCAGAATACTTCTGATCGTTTTGCCCTGTACGCCACCACCGTCCGCAATCATCGTCCCAGCAACCGCCGAGGACAATACGTGTGTGGTGGAAACCGGCATACCGGTGTAGCTGGCAACGCCAATCGATAAGGCCGCCGTCACCTGCGCCGAAACGCCCTGTGCGTAGGTCATGCCTTTCTTACCAATCTTCTCACCGATGGTCACAGCCACGCGTTTCCAGCCCACCATTGTGCCCAGAGACAGCGCCAATGCGACAGCGACGATAATCCAAAGAGGCGCATACTCAACCGTCTGCAGCATGTCTTTACGCAGGTTGCTCAGGTAGCGCTTATCTTCGCCCGACGTTTCTGGCAGCTTGATCACCCGATCCATCGTGTCAGAGATACACATCAGCAAACGACGTACTCTGCTACGATCGTCAGGGTTCAACTGGTCGTAACTTTTCAGGTTATTCAGCAGACCCTGTGTACGGTCAATCGCAATCATCACGCGTGAACTGTCACAGTGAAACTCTTTCTGACCGTTGCCGGGAATCGTGCTTTCTGGCGTAGGAATCACTGGCGGAGACAGATCGATAACGTGCGTCAGCGCGTCGCCATGCTGCTTGTAGTATTCCTGTAAATTGACAACGGCATCACGGGTACGACTGATGTCATAGCCAGATGCGTTCATGTTGACAATAAACCCAGCAGGCGCGACACCAATCAGCACCAGCATAATCAAGCCGATACCTTTCTGACCGTCGTTTGCACCGTGAGAGAAGCTCACCCCAATCGCCGATAAAATCAGCGCGGTACGCGTCCAGAACGGCGGCTTACGTTTGCCGTCCTGCTTTTCGCGATCGACAGGCGTCAGATGCACGCGTTTGCGTTTTTTACTGTCGTTCCAGAACCGACGCAGCACCAGCACCAGCAGGCCTGCAACCACCATCCCCACAATCGGCGAGAGCAACAGCGACAGGAAAATACTGATCATTTTCGGCACGTTCAACGCATCCACGACAGAGGTATCCGTCAGCAGTGCGTTAGTCAAACCAATACCGATAATGGAGCCGATCAGCGTGTGAGAACTGGAGGCAGGAATACCGAAATACCAGGTACCCAGATTCCAGATAATGGCAGCCAGCAGCATGGAAAAGACCATCGCCAGACCGTGCGCCGAACTCACGTTCAGCAATAAATCAGTGGGGAGAAGGTGAACAATTGCATAGGCCACGCTCAGGCCGCCCAGCAATACACCGAAGAAATTAAAGACACCCGCCATAACAACGGCAAACTCGGCACGCATGGCTCGGGTATAAATAACAGTAGCAACGGCATTCGCAGTATCGTGAAAACCGTTGATGGCTTCATACATCAGTACAAACAACAAAGCCAATATCAACATCAGGCCAGTGTAGTAATCCAAACCGGCAAATAAATGTAGCATAAACGTTAGGCCATTTAGTGGTCATGAACGTGGCGCATTATCGGCGACAAGCAGGGGTCGGGAAAAGCAAAATATGAATTTTTTTTGACTTAATATGTGATGGGGATCGATGGGGAAATCACTTAATCAATAAAAATCAAATAATTATATATTTTTACTAAAATATGCAAATTGTTACGCTGGTATCGAACAAAAACCAACACTACAATTTGCCGCCCTACGGCTTATCGGCCTGCGGCCATCCAAGAAGATCCACTCACTCATCGGAGAAATGCATTGTGGAACAGTTTGACGCTGTCATCATCGGTGCCGGTGCAGCAGGCATGTTTTGTGCAGCACAGGCAGGACAACGCGGACTGCGTGTTCTACTGCTCGATAACGGCAAGAAGGCAGGCCGGAAAATATTTATGTCCGGCGGCGGTCGCTGCAACTTTACCAATATGCATGCAGAGCCCGCGGCCTATCTGTCTCACAATCCTCACTTTTGTAAATCGGCACTGGCGCGTTATACCCAATGGGATTTCATCAGCCTGGTCAACAGCCACCGCATCGCTTATCACGAGAAAACGCTCGGTCAGCTATTCTGCGATGATTCCGCACAGCAAATCGTGGACATGCTGGTCACAGAGTGCGAGCGGGCGGACGTCACCCTCCGTCTGCGCAGTGAAGTGACCTCGGTGGAGAAATCAGACGATTTGTTCACCGTCCAGCTAAGCAACGGCACATCATTCCAAAGCGCATCGTTGGTCGTTGCCTGCGGCGGCCTGTCGATGCCCGGCCTGGGCGCGACGCCGTTTGGCTACCAGCTCGCCGCACAGTTCGATATCAACGTGCTCCCAACTCGTGCTGCACTGGTACCCTTTACGCTGCACAAACCGCTGCTCGAACAGCTGCAAACGCTCTCCGGCGTCTCGGTGCCGACTGTCGTCACAGCAGAAAACGGTGTGACGTTCCGTGAAAACATTCTGTTTACGCATCGCGGGCTGTCTGGCCCGGCTATTTTGCAGATCTCCAGCTACTGGCAAGCGGGTGAATTCGTCACCATCAATCTGCTGCCTGACCGCGATCTTACCCAGCTTATTAATGACGAGCGCACCGCTCACCCGAACCAAAGCCTGAAAAACACGCTGGCACAGTGGCTACCTAAACGACTGGTTGAATGCCTACAGGAGTTAGGACAACTGCCGGACGTCACGTTGAAACAGCTCAACAGCGCACAGCAAACGCAGATTGAACAGAGCCTGCAACAGTGGCGCGTGCAGCCAAACGGTACGGAAGGTTATCGCACGGCCGAAGTGACCATCGGCGGCATTGACACCCGCGCGCTGTCCTCCAAAACCATGGAAGCCAGCGCGGTGCCGGGGTTGTATTTCATCGGTGAAGTGGTCGATGTAACCGGCTGGCTCGGCGGCTATAACTTCCAATGGGCGTGGAGCTCTGCATGGGCATGTGCGCAGTCGCTGCCTTTCAGCAAATAACCACTATAATAATCTCTATTCAGCACTCTCCTTTGATTCACGGAGAAAAGGACGTCTCTACATAGGCCTCTGCTGCCAGACAGGAGATGTGGATGAGCACCAGACATAGCGAACATAAAATCAACATATTGCTGTTACTGGTTGCAGCCATGCTGCCACTGCTGCTGGGTTTATTGTTCACTTTTGTTGAGTCCAGATTAATGGTAAAGCGCGATTTGGAATCCACTGCGCAAATCGCAATGAATCATGCCGAAAATATTTCGACACAGGCATGGCAGATGGTAGATCGCCTCCAGCGCTTTCATGGTCAGCCCTGCGACGTCATCGGCGATGAACTACAGCGTCTTGGTTCGGTCTTTTCTTACTTCCGCGCTATCGGCGTTATCCATAATACTGACGTCTATTGCTCTTCAACGTTTGGCAGCACGCTGACACCACTCAGCCGCGTCATTCAACAGCCGCTACCGGAGACCTATTCTGAACGCTGGAGCCTGTCGATTGCCGGTTCAGACAACGTGAAAGAACGCCCAGCGCTGATCTTCGTCCAGATGCCTCCTACGGGATACGGCGCTTACGCCATGGTCGATGCGCAATATCTGATCGACCTCATGACTGCGATTAGCAAGATTCGCGGCTATCAACTTATCCTGCAAATGGATAACGGTCACCCGATTCAAACGGGCCCAACCATTACGCCGCACAGGAGCCTATTTTCTACCTCTGCGCTTGAAATTAAGTCGAGCCGCTTTCCGATTACCCTCAATGTTACCGCCCCCGCCACCCAAGAAATCACCAACTGGAAGCAGGCATTTTTCACGTTTCTGCCACTCGCCATTATTCTCTCTCTGCTTTTCACGACGGCGATGTGGTACTGGCAAAAACGTAAGTTATTCTTCCGCGAAGAAATCCGTAAGGGCATCGCTAACGGCGAATTTTCCGTCTATTACCAGCCTATCTATGACACGGAATCACGAGCCTGTACCGGAGTAGAAACGCTACTGCGCTGGCGACGCAGCGATGGGCATTGGATTAGACCCGATATATTTATCTCTGCCGCCGAAGCAGAAAGTATGATCATTCCCATCACTCGGCATTTATTTGATTTGGTGGCGTCAGATATCGCCAGTTGGCAGGTAAAACCGGGTTTCCATCTGGGGCTCAACGTTGCAGCAGAGCATTTGCATCACCCGAGCTTCGTATCAGACGTACACCGCTTCGCAGAGAAAGTCGCCGCTCATTCATTAAGCATTACGCTGGAACTGACAGAACGTAACCTCATCAGCAACGGTCCTGAAATCATACAGCGCCTGCATCAGCTGCGTGAAGATGGCTTTATGATTGCCATTGATGACTTCGGCACCGGGCATTGTTCACTTTCTTATCTGCAAAATTTTCCGCTGGATTGCCTGAAAATAGATCAGGGATTCGTCGGCGCGGTTTCATCACCGGATGAAGAAGCCCCTATTCTTGATGCCATTATTGCGTTGAGCCATCGCATCAAGCTTCAATCCGTAGCAGAAGGTGTGGAAACCGAACAACAGCTCATGTATTTACAACGGCGCGGCGTCAAATATATACAGGGATTCCTTTATGCCAAGCCAATGGACAATGAATCGTTGCTGGTCTGGCTTCACTATAATGGCAATAAATCGATTGAGAGCTTTATAAAAAAAAACAAAGAAGGGAAAAAGCAGTAATAACCGGCAGAAACTTGTCCACCGGTATTCAATAATCGGCAAATCAGAAACGGTAACCGACGCCAATATTAAAGCTATCTATACGCGTTTCATAAATCTTCGTGCCTTCATAGCCAATATCAATCGCCCAGTTTGCTACTGGTGTGATTTGAATGCCGGCACCGTAAGCAAAGCGCGTTTCCTTCTCACTACCAGAATCAGCAAAAGCACCGTAATCGTATTTCCAATCCACTTTGCCATGACCAATGCCCGCCAGGCCATAAACACTGACGACATCATTAAAACGGTAAGATGGCCCAGCCATCAAGGAGTAGTATTTGATTTTAGTCGTATCGTTGGAGTTGAAGTCACGATCATAATAATCTTCTTTTGCTCCCAGATAAGTGAAAGAGCCGATAATACCAAGTGCAGAATCGCCCTGATAATGATATTTGGCCGTAATCCCTTTTGGATCTTTAAAGTCATCGATTTTCGCCTGAGCATAACCCAAAGACACCGTTTGTGTCGCCTGAGCAGCAGACATTCCCATGGCACAAGCAATCAAAGTGGAGAGTAGCAGTGTTGTTTTTTTCATGATCGAAACATCTTCCATATTTGAATAAAAAGACGGTTTCAACAACGCGAATATATAAGTATCGCGAATGTTGCCCGCACATAAATTTACATTTAAATACAGAGAGGTAAAGTCAGTCTTATTTTTAAAAAACTGAGATTTATTTCAATAAAATCATTAAAAAACAAAAATATAGGCATTATTCTTGATAATTAGCGTGCGCTTTTTCACGATGTTTTTGGGAAGATTCTGAACTAAATACAGAGGGAATATGGAAATTTTCGACGCCAAAGAATATTGAAATAAACCCTAACTTTATAAAGGTTTCTTACAAGCGGCTATTTTTTAAACGAAAGTGCTTTTTAAGCGAGACTATTTTTTAAACAGATAGGGTGTTTTTAAACAGATAGTGTGAGCAGACGATAATTAAAACAGGAGAAAAGCTGAGAATGATTTACTGAAAGAGGGTGGTGGTCGGCGAGAGAGGATTCGAACCTCCGACCCACTGGTCCCAAACCAGTTGCGCTACCAAGCTGCGCTACTCGCCGAATGCGGGCGCATATTACTGCTACCTTATTAGAGCGTCAATACCTTTTTAGCAAAAGGATTTCAGCTGCCGTTAAAGTGTCCATCTCTTGTATTTACAGCCTGAAACCGACGTCCTTGTCCGTGATTCATGTCAATTCGCTGGTTTCTGGCACCAGTTATTTTTAGGGTTAATACCGCCGTCAGGCGATGTGTATCCCACACATCCAAGAATCGTATCAAACAGCTCTTCATGACGATGTGTTTTGCCAACGCGCTGCTGAGCCTTCAACTGCTCGAACGCATGCTGATTATCGGCGTCAGCCAGAAACTTATCCGATGTCCAAACCATCATCGGTGAACGGAACTGTTCAGGCGGTGCCATCTGACGCGGCGTGCCGTGCAGATGATAGTTATCATCGATGGATTCACCGTGATCGGAGGCATAGAACACAATCGCTTTCTTATCCCGCACCTGGTCGATCACGCTATCAATAAAGCTATCGGTATAGAGCACGCTATTATCGAAAGCATTAATCAGTTGCTCACGCGTACAGGAGGCATCAACGCCCATACATTCTGGCTGATAGCGTGCATAGCTGCGGGGATATCGCATGGAGTACAGGTAGTGAGAACCTTTGGTATGCAGCACAATCAAGTGCTTACCTTTGGGGTAGCGTGCCAGCGATTCCTTAACTTCATCGACCAGCAACATATCCTGCACCGACTTACCGTCATTGTGTTTCTCTGACGCAATCATTTCACGGAAAGAATAGTTGTTTGCCTCGATGCTATTGTAAAACCATACCTCACTTTGCATAGCAAACAGCTCAGAGGTAAAGCCCAGCTCTTTCAGTACGGAAAAAATATTCCGTTCTTTCAGCGTTCGCTGCGGGTTGTCTTCCGTACCGCCTTCTCGCACAAACATACAGCGCATGGAAAGCTTGGTTGAGGTATCACACGACTGACCACGGAATGCGACCAGGTTTTTTTCTTTTGATAGCTTTGGCGTCGTGTCTCGCTCGTAGCCTAACAGCCCCATATGATCCCAGCGGGTTGTTTCACCGATAATGAAAACCACGTAGGTATCGTCAATGCCTTTCGGCGGGACATAGGTAAAATGCAGAGCTGGATCGAAAAGATTGGAGGAGTCCTGGCTCTCGTCATACTTGGTGTACGCAAATAATCCTAATGCGGATAACCAGTTAGAAGGCAGATACGAGTGAGCCACTACACCGCCATAGCTGGGCAAATCCACATTGGATTCTCGCTCGGATATCGATTGAACGTTGTCCATATAGCGAAGCGGCATCCAAACCAGCGCAACAACAGCGGCAAGAACCACAAGAGGAACAAAACGCTTCCCTGGTGATTTAAGCTGTTCGATCAGCGTATGACGCAGAGAGTTCTTCCAGATCAAAAACAGCGGCAGCGCACTCACCACCAACATCCACAGAAGAAAACGGAAGCCAATAACTTCTTTAGAAAGATCAATATCCGTGGTCATGACCGCCGCAATAATGCCATAGCCAATCACAACATTAAAAAACGTCATGTAATAGCTGGCAGCAACGGAAATCAGCACCAAGAGAGAAGCAACTATCCGATAAAAATGACGTCCCCCAAGTGAAATAATCCTCATCAGGAAAAAGGTAAATAAAATACTCGCGGTCAATTCGACAAGAGCGGGAATAAACGTTGGAACCTGGCTACCAGCAGAGAGTGAGAAATAATCAAACCGGCGATAATACACTGAGATATTGAGAAAAAGACCAATATAGACTGCCAGGACAAACGATAATCTGGGTTGCGAAAAAGATGCTACAAACTTCATTATGACAAGTGCTCCAACAAACCTTTCTTATTATCTGAAGCTATACGACAACATCCCAATGCCTGAGTTCAACAGAAATAATCAGACTCTCAGACATTTTTATATCGTAAAACAGCAAATAGATTCACATCGTTTAATTCGTAAATTTTACTTATGATTAAGTAGGGGGAACAGAAAAAAATTGTCCTTTTCTGTGAATGAATCCACGAAAAAATAAAAGATGCGATCCCAATCAATTCTGAAAAATCATCACTGCTTATCTATGTATGCCTTCACGATCTAATCGGGTAATTAATTCCACCACGATAGGGTGCTTCAGGAACGCCATAATCTCTTCTGCACGTCGCTCTCCAATACCGGAGAACTGTCGCCACTGTTGTGCTGTCCACTGCTGTAACGCCAGCCAATCCATATCATCCAATGCGTTAATGGCGGAGCGAGGAACAGGAATACCCAGCGCAAGGAGCCAGCGGGATAACGGCATCTGCCGTGCCGATTGTAAGCTATCATAGATATCTCGCGCCCGCTTATCGCCCATGCCATTGACCGCATTAAGCTGTGCCTCCGTCAGAGATAGCCATGACAGCACATCCTCCAGTAAATCATGTTGTATCAGGCGCAGCCACATCCCTTCACGCACTCCCGCCAGATTTAATCCATGCTCTCCACTCAACCAGACTAAGCGCGCCAGAAATTGCTGCTGGCAAACCGCGCTATACCGAAAACAGCTAAAAGCATGGAAATCATGTTCACCGGGAAAAACGATGGCTGGCCGCTCAGTGCCACGCCATACCACATTATCCAGACGTGGAATTCCCTGCCCCGCCAGGCTGACGCTCACCCGATCGCCAGGCAACACGTCCCACTGTTTCCAACGAGACAGCGAGCCCACATTCACCCGGCTGACCGATTTATCATCCAATTTAAGAGGATTGAGTTTTAACACCACGGCGATCTTACCCGTCCGTCCGACAGAAAACGCCACATCAGCTACTTCCGCAACCTGATTAACAGGCGGATATTTCCATGCGATCGCCCAGTCGGCCGATATATTACGCCAATAGCGCCCCTGAGGCTCTTTAGTCTGGCGGATAACCACACCATCCGTCACAAAAGGCAGTGGGTTGTGGTACCAGTGATGGCGCCATTTCTCCGCGTCAGCGAATGACCCAATAGCATGGGTATAGTCCGCCGTCATCGCAAACCCCATTTCCTTCAATTTCTCCAGACGCTCGGGCATCGTCTTTGGTCCATCCGGCCATTCCCAGACAAACAGACCAATTTGCGACAACACAGAAGATGGCTGATGACGACGCATTTCACCGGCCACGACCGAACGGGCATTAACGCCGCCCTGAGTACGCTGTCGATGATCGGTCATCTTCAGGAATAGTTCCCCTTGTAATACCAATGAGGAAGGCGCATCGGTTAATAGATGACGAATTCCCGGAATCTGGCGCACTTTTTCCGTCCAGTCTTCACCTTGCAGGCCGTTACCTCGGCTAACCGCGGACATGAGCTTGCCGTGCTGATAGACGAGTGTGACGGCTACACCATCTACTTTTGGCTGAATCCATAAATCCTCACGCTGTGCGATCCATTGCACCAGTTGCCGACGCTCGGACAATTTTTTCAGTCCCGTATGAGCAACAGGATGAGGCTGCTTGCCATTATCGGGTAACCGTACGGGAATCGAGTTTTGGGGCTGAAAACAGCCTAACCACTGGTTTAACTGGTCCCGCAGCTGATCATAAACGTCATCTTCTATCGGGCTTTTCCCTTCGGTGTAATACACGTCATCCCACTGTTCTAACTGCTGACGCAATGCATCAATTTCTTTGCCAACCCGTGTGTTATCCCAATCAGGGCACACCGCGGCCACAGTTGGGAAACTGCTGATACCCCCAACGACGATGATGATCAAAAATGTGCGGATCCTGAGCCACATAAAACCTCCTGCCATCCATTAGCGAATGGCCGCAGTACAGAGCAACGGAGAGAAAAATACGAGGTGGAAAAAGGAGAAATGCCAAACGCGCCGCAAGATGCTTCATCGTTTGCAGCAGCAATAAAAAAGACGGGAACGCGCTTCGCAATCTAAAAAAGACACGTTGGCAAAAAGTTTTCCTGATGGCATAACGAAAAAACAGTCACCGGAGAATTTATCGCAGCGCGACTGATGACATATAGGCGTGTATAATGCGGGGAAATGCGCATTTTTCTGCTGCATATCACCATTCACCATCGTAACCGTTAATAAAACTTCATTATGGCTCAAGGCACGTTATATATCGTTTCTGCTCCCAGTGGAGCTGGGAAATCCAGCCTGATTCAGGCGTTATTAAAAACTCAGCCGCTTTACGACACTCAGGTATCGATTTCGCATACCACGCGAGCTAAACGACCGGGAGAAAACCACGGCGAACACTATTTCTTCGTCGAAGTCGATGAATTCAAGCGTATGATTCAGAACAGTGAATTTTTGGAACACGCTGAAGTCTTCGGTAATTACTACGGTACATCTCGGCCAGAAATTGAGCAGGTATTAGCGACTGGCGTTGATGTTTTTCTGGATATCGACTGGCAAGGTGCCAAGCAAATCCGCGCCCAAATGCCGCACGCGCGCAGTATTTTCATTCTGCCGCCGTCAAAAGAAGAACTGGCTCGCCGCCTGCGTGGCCGTGGACAGGACAGCGATGAAGTTATTGCCCGTCGTATGTCTCAGGCTGTGGCTGAAATGACGCACTACGGCGAGTATGATTACCTGATTGTGAATGATGATTTTGATCTGGCGCTGCTCGATCTAAAAACCATTATTCGCGCCGAACGTCTGCGTTTGAGCAGACAACAGGTTCGGCATGATGCATTAATCACCAAACTATTGGCAGACTGACGCCTCTTTCAGTATGATGCCCAGTCATTTTATTTCCTGTGGAGTAGCACATTATGGCACGCGTAACTGTTCAAGACGCTGTAGAGAAAATTGGTAACCGTTTTGATCTGGTGTTGGTGGCTGCTCGTCGCGCCCGTCAAATCCAGACTGGCGGCAAAGATCCGCTGGTTCCTGAAGAAAACGATAAGTACACCGTGATCGCACTGCGTGAAATCGAAGAAGGTCTGATCAACAACCAGATTCTGGATGTTCGTGACCGTCAGGAACAGCAAGAGCAGGAAGCCGCAGAGATTCAGGCGGTTACCGCGATTGCTGAAGGCCGTCGTTAATCACACCACGAGTCGCCCTTGTACATTTTCGAAAGCCTTAATCTGCTGATTCAACGTTATCTGCCAGAAGATCAGATCAAACGTTTACAGCAGGCTTACTTAGTTGCACGTGATGCTCACGAGGGGCAGACTCGCTCCAGCGGTGAACCCTATATCACGCACCCCGTTGCCGTCGCCTGTATTTTGGCGGAGATGCGTCTCGATTACGAAACGCTGATGGCAGCACTGCTGCATGATGTCATAGAAGACACCCCCGCCACCTATCAGGACATGGAACAGCTTTTCGGTAAAAGCGTTGCTGAACTGGTAGAGGGCGTGTCCAAGCTGGACAAGCTGAAGTTCCGCGATAAGAAAGAAGCGCAGGCTGAAAACTTTCGCAAAATGATCATGGCGATGGTACAAGATATTCGAGTCATCCTGATCAAACTCGCAGACCGTACCCATAACATGCGCACGCTGGGCTCATTGCGCTCGGACAAGCGCCGCCGCATTGCCCGAGAAACGCTGGAAATATACAGCCCGCTGGCACACCGGTTGGGTATCCATCACCTCAAAACCGAGCTGGAAGAGCTGGGTTTTGAGGCGCTGTATCCGAACCGTTATCGCGTCATTAAAGAGGTCGTCAAGGCCGCACGCGGTAACCGCAAGGAAATGATTCAGAAAATCCTGTCGGAAATTGAAGGACGTTTGACCGAAGCCGGGATTGCCTGCCGCGTGAGCGGTCGCGAAAAACACCTGTACTCCATCTACTGCAAAATGCACCTGAAAGAGCAGCGTTTTCATTCCATCATGGATATTTACGCGTTTCGGGTCATCGTGAAAGAGCAGGACACCTGTTATCGCGTGCTCGGTCAGGTTCACAGCCTGTATAAACCCCGCCCGGGCCGGGTAAAAGACTATATCGCCATTCCCAAAGCCAACGGCTATCAATCACTGCATACTTCTCTAATTGGCCCGCACGGCGTGCCAGTCGAAGTGCAGATTCGCACCGATGATATGGATCAAATGGCGGAAATGGGTGTCGCCGCACACTGGGCCTATAAAGAAGGCGAAAGCAGCACCACCGCACAGGTACGCGCCCAACGCTGGATGCAAAGCCTGCTGGAACTCCAGCAAAGTGCCGGTAGCTCGTTTGAATTTATCGAAAGCGTTAAGTCCGATCTCTTCCCTGACGAGATGTACGTCTTTACGCCAGAAGGCCGTATTGTGGAACTCCCCGCAGGCGCGACGCCCGTCGATTTTGCCTACGCAGTACACACCGATATTGGCCACGCCTGCGTCGGCGCACGCGTCGACCGCCAGCCTTACCCGCTGTCACAGTCGCTCACCAGCGGTCAAACCGTTGAAATCATTACCGCACCTGGCGCCAGACCGAATGCCGCGTGGCTTAACTTTGTGGTTAGCTCCAGAGCACGCTCCAAAATTCGCCAGATGCTGAAAAACCTCAAGCGTGATGATTCCGTGAGTCTCGGCCGCCGCTTGCTGAACCATGCATTAGGCAATGGCCGCAAACTCTCCGACATCCCTGAAAAGTCGATTCAGCTTGAGCTTGAGCGCATGAAGCTCGCCACGCTGGACGATCTGATGGCGGAAATTGGTATGGGTAATGCCATGAGCGTCGTTGTAGCAAAAAATCTGCTGAACGAACAATCTGAACTGGGCACAACCGGGCTGCGCAAGTTGCCGATCAAGGGCGCAGATGGCGTCATGATCTCATTTGCCAAATGCTGCCGCCCCATCCCCGGCGACCCGATTATTGCCCACGTCAGCCCCGGTAAAGGGCTGGTTATTCACCATGAATCCTGCCGCAATATTCGCGGCTATCAGAAAGAACCTGAAAAATTCATGGCGGTAGAGTGGGATAAGGTGACGGAACAAGAGTTCATCGCCGAAATAAAAGTGGATATGTTCAACCATCAGGGCGCACTGGCGAATCTGACGGCCGCGATCAACGCTGCAAACTCCAATATTCAGAGCATCAACACGGAAGAGAGAGACGGTCGCGTATACAGCGTCTTCATCCGCCTCACCACCCTCGATCGCGTTCATCTGGCCAATATTATGCGTAAAATTCGCGTAATGCCGGATGTCATCAAAGTTAACCGTAACCGAAATTAATCGTTATGACTCCTCAACGTTATGCACGCATAAAAGAAATGCTCAACTGTCGTCAGCCCGATCTGACGATTTGCATGGAGCAGGTGCATAAGCCTCATAACGTTTCTGCGGTTATCCGTACAGCGGATGCCGTCGGTGTGCATGAAGTCCATGCGATTTGGCCCACCAGCCGGATGAAAACGCTGGTCTCCTCCGCCGCAGGCAGCAATAGTTGGGTGCAGGTTAAAACCCATCGCAACATAAGTGATGCGGTTGGTCACCTGAAGGCCGAAGGCATGCAGGTTCTGGCGACCAATTTGTCTGAGCACGCGGTCGATTTTCGGGAAATTGATTACACCCGCCCGACCTGTATTCTGCTTGGACAAGAAAAAACCGGTATTACAGCCGAAGCGCTCAAACTGGCCGATCGGGATATCATCATTCCGATGACTGGCATGGTGCAGTCGCTGAATGTGTCTGTAGCCTCGGCGTTGATCCTGTATGAAGCCCAGCGCCAGCGCCAAATCGCCGGTATGTACCAGCGTGAAGACAGCCCGCTTGATGAAGAAGAGCAGCAGCGCCTGCTTTTTGAAGGGGGCTACCCGGTACTGGCGCGCGTCGCAAAACGTAAAGGGCTGCCTCGCCCTTATATTGACCATCAGGGTCAGATTGTAGCGGATACCCCGTGGTGGGCCGCGATGCAATCGTCGGAGTGCTGATGAAAGGCCGCCTGCTGAACACCCAACCGCTGAGTACACTTACTGGCGTGGGTGCAAGTCAGGCAGCGAAGCTCGCACGACTTGGGCTGGAAACCGTGCAGGATCTCCTACTGCACTTACCTCTGCGCTACGAAGACCGCACGCATCTTTACCCGATTGGCGACCTCCTCCCCGGTATGTATGCCACTGTGGAAGGTGAAATCCTACGCAATGACATCACCTTTGGCAGCCGTCGCATGTTGACCTGCCAAATCAGCGACGGCAGCGGCATGCTGACCATGCGCTTCTTCAATTTCAGCGCCGCGATGAAAAACAGCCTCGCACCGGGACAGCGCGTTACCGCTTACGGCGAAATCAAGCGTGGCAAAATCGGTGCGGAAATCATCCATCCTGAATATCGTGTTCAGGGGGATAGTACGCAGGTCGAGTTACAAGAGTCGCTCACGCCGGTTTACCCTTCCACAGAGGGCGTTCGTCAGGCAACACTCCGCAAACTCACCGATCAGGCGCTGGCGTTGCTCGATGCAAACCACATTGATGAGTTGCTGCCTGAGTCCCTGAGCCGATCGCTCATTAGCTTGCCGGACGCATTGCGTACGTTACATCGTCCCCCGCCGGATATGCAGATCAGCGAGCTTGAGCACGGGAAACACCCGGCGCAACAGCGGCTGATTATGGAAGAACTGTTAGCGCATAACCTGAGTATGCTCGCGGTACGAGCGGGGGAGCAGCGGCATAAAGCCTCGCCGCTACAGGCGCAAGACGGTTTGAAGCAACAGTTGCTCGCTGCCCTGCCGTTCAAACCCACACAGGCGCAAGAACGTGTCGTAGCCGAAATTGAAACGGATATGGCGAAAGACTTCCCAATGATGCGTCTGGTGCAGGGCGATGTCGGCTCAGGAAAAACGCTGGTCGCTGCGCTGGCAGCATTACGTGCCATTGCCAACGGTAAACAGGTTGCATTGATGGCGCCAACAGAGCTGTTGGCCGAACAGCACGCCCATAATTTCCGTCAGTGGTTTGAACCGCTAGGGCTTGAAGTGGGCTGGCTAGCTGGCAAACAAAAAGGGAAAGCGCGTCAGGTGCAGCAGGATGCCATCGCCAACGGTCAGGTTTCCATGGTTGTCGGGACGCACGCTATTTTTCAGCAGCAGGTGAAATTCAACGGGCTGGCATTGGTCATCATCGACGAACAGCACCGCTTTGGCGTGCATCAACGCCTTGCGCTGTGGGAAAAAGGCGAAGAACAGGGCTTTCATGCCCATCAATTGATTATGACCGCGACACCGATTCCCCGTACGCTGGCGATGACGGCCTATGCCGATCTGGATACGTCCGTCATTGATGAACTGCCACCGGGCAGAACCCCTGTCACCACAGTCGCGATACCAGATTCACGCCGCAGCGACATTATCGAGCGCGTGAGTAATGCTTGTCAGCAGGAAGGGCGGCAGGCCTATTGGGTATGTACGCTGATCGAAGAATCCGACCTCCTGGAAGCACAGGCCGCAGAAGCCACCAGAGAAGAACTGAAGGCAGCCCTGCCGAATCTCAAGGTCGGATTGGTCCACGGTCGCATGAAAGCACAGGAAAAGCAGGCAGTAATGCAGGCCTTCAAACAGGGCGAGCTGCAACTGCTGGTGGCGACTACCGTCATCGAGGTGGGTGTAGATGTACCCAATGCCAGCCTGATGATCATTGAAAACCCGGAGCGTCTGGGTCTGGCGCAGCTGCACCAGTTGCGTGGGCGCGTCGGACGCGGCGCAGTGGCATCTCACTGTGTGCTGCTCTACAAAACGCCAATGAGCAAGACCGCACAAAAACGGCTCCAGGTTCTGCGCGACAGCAACGATGGCTTTGTTATCGCGCAGCGCGATCTAGAAATTCGCGGGCCGGGTGAATTACTCGGAACGCGGCAAACGGGCAATGCCGAGTTCAAAGTGGCCGACCTCCTGCGCGATCAGGAACTGATCCCACAGGTGCAGCGCGTTGCTCGCCACCTGCACGAACACTATCCCGAGCATGCCATTGCGCTAATCGAACGCTGGCTACCAGAGCGTGCACGGTACACCAACGCCTAATCGCCGCAGCGCATTCTTCATTTTTCTTAAAAGTATCCCCTTAAATAATAAGGCCTTGCTCATCAGACAAAATTCATATCGAAAAGATGAGTTAGCAAACGTTTGCTTTCAGCAAAGAGATCATTAAAATGCGCTCTTTGTCGTTTCAGGAACGCCAACTTACATCATGACTACCACCACGGAAACGTCCCAAACAGAAGCCGCTGCCGCACCTCAGCGCAGTGAACTCATCTATCATCTTGAAGACAGACCGCCACTGCCGCAAACTCTGTTCGCCGCCAGTCAGCACCTGCTTGCCATGTTTGTTGCGGTGATTACCCCCGCGCTACTGATCTGCCAGGCATTAGGTTTACCCGCTGAGGATACGCAGCGCATCATCAGCATGTCGCTTTTCGCTTCCGGTCTGGCCTCTATTCTACAAATTAAAACCTGGGGCCCTGTTGGTTCTGGTCTGCTGTCTATTCAAGGCACCAGCTTTAACTTCGTGACGCCGCTGATTATGGGTGGACTGGCGCTGAAAAACGGCGGGGCGGATGTTCCCACGATGATGGCAGCACTGTTCGGTACGCTGATGGTCGCTTCCTTCACCGAAATCATTCTTTCACGCTTCCTGCATTTAACCCGACGCATTATTACCCCGCTGGTTTCTGGCATTGTGGTGATGATCATTGGTCTGTCACTGATTCAGGTCGGCCTGACCTCCATCGGCGGCGGCTATGCCGCAATGGGTAATAACACCTTCGGCGCGCCCAAGAACTTACTATTAGCGGGTGCGGTGCTGCTGGTTATTATTCTGCTTAACCGCCAACGTAACCCTTACCTGCGCGTCGCCTCGCTGGTGATTGCCATGGCGGTGGGTTACCTAGGTGCCTGGTTGATGGGAATGCTGCCGGAAAGCGCCCCTGCTCAAAATGACACGATTATTATGGTGCCTACACCGCTGCATTACGGTCTAGGCTTTGACTGGAACCTGTTGATTCCGCTGATGCTGGTCTTCATGGTGACATCGTTAGAAACCATCGGTGACATCACCGCGACCTCCGACGTTTCAGAGCAGCCAGTCAGAGGCCCGCTGTACATGAAACGCTTAAAAGGCGGCGTGCTGGCAAACGGCTTGAACTCTTGCCTTTCTGCCGTATTCAATACCTTCCCTAACTCTTGCTTCGGCCAGAATAACGGCGTCATCCAGCTTACCGGTGTTGCCAGCCGCTATGTGGGCTTCGTGGTTTCACTGATGCTGATCGCGCTGGGGCTGTTCCCTGCCGTTAGTGGATTTGTGCAGCATATTCCAGAACCAGTTCTGGGCGGTGCCACTATCGTGATGTTTGGTACGATCGCCGCTTCTGGTGTGCGCATTGTGTCCCGTGAGCCGCTGAATCGTCGTGCGATCATGATTATTGCGCTGTCGCTGGCTGTTGGTCTTGGCGTATCACAGCAGCCGCTGATTCTGCAGTTCGCACCGGATTGGATTAAAACATTACTGTCTTCCGGTATCGCCGCTGGCGGGATTACCGCAATCGTGCTGAATATCGTCTTCCCACACGAAGAAAAATAGCGCCAGCCCGCAATAATTTCAGTTCAGTTCATGTAAAAGCGAGCGGTGATGCAACACCGCTCGCTTTTTACTGTCTGTAACAGCATTACCTATTGAGCCTTCAGGGAAATTGCGGCATAAGAACAGTTCTCCCTGACGATTGGCATGGACTGACACGATGAAATTTATCGGGAAATTATTGCTGACCCTACTGCTGCTGGCCTTTTTAGCGCTGGTGGTCGTATATGTATTACTGCAAACCAGTTGGGCAGCAGGCTGGGTAAGCAATTGGGTAAACCAGAATACCGACTACCAGTTGTCACTGGGCAAAATTAATCATGACTGGTCAACAGCCGATCATATCCAACTCACCGATGTCAGTTTTGGCCAGAAAAATCAGCCGCCAACACTCACTGCAAAGCAGATTTCAGCCGGATTTAGCGCCCGTCAAATTACCGAGCCGCGCCACTTCGCCAGTCTCGAACTGGAAGGCGGTACGCTAAACCTTTCCTCACAGGCCGCCACACTCCCTATCGAAGCCGATGTGCTACAGCTGCGTACCATGGCGTTGCAGGCAAAGGACGGCGATTGGCGTCTGAATGGTCAACAGATCAACGGCGGAATGATGCCGTGGCAGCCCGAAGCCGGCTACCTGCTGGGTAAACAGGGACAGTTCCAGCTCAGCGCACGTTCACTCGAACTCAACGATATTCCCGCCAGTCAGGTATTGGTTCAGGGCGAAATCAATCACAACCAGCTTATTTTGAGCAATTTCGGCGCGGATGTTGCTCAAGGGCAGCTAACAGGCAACGCCAGCCGCGCAGAAGACGGCAGTTGGCAGATCGGTAGCCTGCGACTCAGCAATGTCCGTTTACAAACGCAGAGAACGCCGGAGGCCTTCTGGCAGCCCGTTACCGAACTGCCTTCTGTTACCGTTGACCGCTTTGATCTGATTGATGCCCGTATTGAAGGGCCGGGATGGGCGTTTATTGACCTCGATGTTGCCCTGCAAAATGTCACGTTTAAGCAGAATGACTGGCAGAGCGAAGGGGGAACGCTGTCGTTCAATGCGACTGACATTGTGAACGGCAACATGCACCTTATCGACCCTATCGTGAATTTGGATTTGTCACCGGCGGGCGTTAACATCAAGCAGTTTTCTACGCGCTGGGAAGGCGGCTTGCTGCGAACCAACGGCAGTTGGCAGCGTAGTAACCACCGTTTACAGCTGAATGAATTTGTTGTCGCAGGGATGGAGTACACGCTCCCCGGCGATTGGCGTCAGCGCTGGCAAGCGACCCTGCCACCATGGCTGGCAGAAGTGAATGTGCGAAAATTCACGGCGAATCGCAATCTGCTGATCGATATCAACCCAGATTTCCCCTTCCAGCTAACCGCATTGGATGGCTACGGCAGCGATTTGCTGCTGGCTCGCAACCACCAGTGGGGAATGTGGACAGGATCGTTGAATCTTAATGCCAGCGACGCGACGTTTAATAAAGTCGATGTGCGCCGTCCTTCGATGGCACTGGTAGCCGACGATAATCAGATCGCTATTAACGAACTCAGCGCGTTTACGCAAAATGGCATGCTGGATGCCAAGGCAACGATCAACCAGCAACCTACTCGCAATTTCTCCCTGTCACTGACAGGACGCGCCGTACCGCTGGATGTTCTGACGCGTTGGGGATGGCCAGAACCCGCAACCGCACCGACAGGTAATACGAATCTGCAATTGCAGTTGAATGGGCGACTTGCCGCCGATACGCCGCTGAAGCCGACGCTAAACGGTACGCTGCAAGGCGTGGATAGCAACGACCACCCTGTCAGACAGCAAATGCATCAGGGAACCGTGACAGAAACGCCATAATTATTACGTTTTCAAAACACGGTGATGAGGCTCCCGCAGGGATGCCTCGCACCGTGGTAGCCCCCAGTATCTCGATCTTTAAGCGATCGAGATTAGGGTTAATCCACTACTGACCCACCTTCTTCCAGCGGCGCGTCCGGTTGAGCAGGCAGTACGATATAAACTCCTTCGAACAACGCCCCTTTGTTATCATCACCGAAGAGCTCGACGTTTAACTGCACACGCGCCTTACGTCCACGAGCGAGGCGATCCAGATCGCCACTCAGCGACCCTAAATCGGCAATAGCGCTCGGTCGGCCACTCACTGGCGAGCTGTAACGAATGTGCGCATCCGCCAGAATAATCGTTCCACCGAGGTGCCGTTCACGCAGCAACAGCCAGATCAATCCCCAACCAGTAAGTGTAGCGAGAGAAAACATGCTGCCGGCAAAAAGCGTGTGATGCGGGTTCTGGTTGCCCGTTTCAGGCATGGTGGTAATAAATTGCTTTCCAGTGTACTGGCTTATCCGCACGCCCATTTTTTCACTCAGGGGAATGTGCTCGTACCACGCCTGCTGCAGCTGTCCGCACCAATCAGGACGATGCAAAATGTCATCCAACGTCGCCACCGGTTTAATCATCAGGAAGTGCCGCACGGGGGTGGTTTGTGGCGCGGTGATCTCCCCCTGATTAACAAAGCCCAGCTTGGAGAAGAAATCTATTGCGTCTTCACGGGCGCTACAGACCACGCGCTTGACGCTTTCCTGACGCGCGACTGACTCCAGGGTAATCGCAAGCAGCGTGCCTAACCCTTTCCCTCGGACGTCGGGGTGAACAGCTAAAAAACGGATTGCCGCTTCATTATCCGCATTGATAGAAAGACGCCCAATCGCAACCAGCCTTCCCTGTTCATCCACCACAGTTTGGTGATGTGCCAAAGCATCATAGGCATCACGTTCGGAGCCCAACGGCTGGTGCAGAGGTTTACGCAGCATTTCCCAGCGAAATTGATAGTACGCATCCAGTTCTTCCGCGCTTTCAGGTACTCTCAAATGATACATAACCCTTCCTCTATACCGAGATGCCTCATTGCATCAGGGTTCATGAAATCAGACTGTTGAAGCAAATTTATACGCAGAACGGCAATGGTAATAGCACGTTACAACACCATGACATTACAGACCGATGACGCGACAATGCTATGTCTGTAGCCAGAACGTCACCGGGCCGTCATTCACCAATGCCACTTTCATATCTGCCGCAAACTGCCCCGTTTCCGTGTGAACGCCTTGCTCACGACACTGTCCGACAAAATATTGATAGAGGCGATCGGCCTCTGAGGGATGCGCACCGCGAGAAAAACCAGGCCGCATGCCACGCTGCGTATCGGCAACTAGCGTAAACTGCGAAACCACCAGCACATTGCCGCCAGCCTGACGAACATTGAGATTCATTTTCCCGTCATCGTCGCCGAATATGCGGTAACCCAATACACGTTCGCAAAGTCGCGTGGCTTTTTGTTCGTCATCGCCCTGCTCAACGCCCAGCAAGATCAGTAAACCTTTATCGATTTCCCCAACCACACTGCCTTCTACCGTAACGCTGGCGCTGGATACTCGTTGAATTAGCGCAATCATAAAACCCAACTACTCCTGATGTTATCATTCCCAATAGGGGCTGTGTCCGCCCCTGCGATATAAATCATGCTTTAGCCGTCGTCGCCTGCATGGCGAAAAAATCCGGCACCACCTGACGATCGGTCACCAGAATGCTGTGAATGCCCAGGCTTTGTGCCGCATCGACGTTCGCGGCATTATCGTCAAAAAAGACGGCTTGCGCAGGCGGAACGCCTTCCTCTGTCAGGACATATTGATAAATCGCCAATTCCGGCTTACGTAATCCAATATCTTGCGACAGGTAGAGCTTGTCGGTCGCCGTCGCCACTTCTGGGAATAGCGCAGGCCAGTGTGAACAGTGGAGACGATTAGTATTCGACAGAATCACCACGCGGTGCCCTTCCTGACGCAGGCGCTGCATGATGTCGATAACCTCAGGACGCAACGCGACAAAAATAGCCTGCCAGCCAGCGGTGAATTGTTCGAAGCTCAGGGCGATGCCCATTTCCTGGCACAGTCTGGTGGCAAATTCCTCGTCGCTGATCTCACCCCGCTCATGCTGTTCAAACGCCTCGCCCATGACAAAACGCTCTTGCAACGTCGCGAGCGGCGCGCTGCTCAGATTACTCCAGACACCCAATACTCTATTGAAATCAATATCTATGACGACATTGCCTAAATCAAAGATATACAGCATGGCAGTGACCTCCTGAAGTAATCGTAGGATTTTCACTGTAGCGGGAAATGGAGAAACTGAACAGGGAGGAAATATAAAGGAAAGGTTAAAGTGGAAGAAAGCGCATAAAATTCAGGGCACCCGAAGGTGCCCTGTTGCGTAACAAGACAAATCCGTCTGAAATTAGACGTCTTTGCTGCCGCGGCTAGCGCGTTTACGATCGTTTTCGGTCAGGTGACGCTTACGAATACGGACAGACTGTGGCGTAACTTCAACCAGTTCGTCGTCATCAATGAATTCCAGCGCTTGTTCCAGAGACATTTTGATAGCCGGAACCAGTGTGGTTGCTTCATCGGTACCCGATGCACGCATGTTGGTCAGTTTCTTACCGGTCAGACAGTTTACTGTCAGATCGTTAGAACGTGAGTGAATACCGATGATCTGGCCTTCATACACTTCTGCACCGTGTCCGAGGAACAGCTTACCGCGATCTTGCAGGCTGAACAGTGCAAACGCGACCGCTTTACCTTGACCGTTGGAAACCAGCACGCCGTTCTGACGCTGACCGATTTCACCGGGACGCACGTCATCGTAGTGGCTGAACGTGGAGTACAGCAGACCGGTACCAGACGTCATGGTCATGAATTCGGTACGGAAACCGATCAGACCACGAGCTGGGATCAGGTAATCCAGACGGATACGACCCTTGCCATCTGGGATCATGTCTTTCACATCACCTTTACGCTCACCCATGGCTTGCATGACTGAACCCTGGTGCTGTTCTTCGATGTCCAGCGTCACGTTTTCAAACGGCTCTTGGTTACGACCGTCGATAACGCGGTTGATAACTTTCGGACGTGATACGGCCAGTTCAAAGCCTTCACGACGCATGTTTTCGATCAGAACTGACAGGTGCAATTCACCACGACCAGAAACGCGGAACGCATCAGCGTCTTCGGTTTCGTCAACGCGCAGAGCAACGTTGTGCACCAGCTCTTTGTTCAGACGCTCCAGAATCTGGCGCGACGTGACATACTTACCTTCTTTACCGCAGAATGGTGAAGTATTAACGTTGAAGAACATGGTGACGGTAGGCTCATCGACGCTCAGTGCTGGCAACGCTTCGACATTCTGCGGATCGCAGATGGTGTCGGAAATGTTCAGCTCGCCCAGACCGGTGATCGCGATGATATCGCCTGCTTCTGCTTCAGTCGCGTCGATACGCTCCAGACCCAGGTGAGTCAGAACTTTACCGACTTTACCGTTACGAGTTTTGCCTTCGCTATCAACAATAGTGACTTGTTGGTTAGGCTTAACTTTACCGCGCTTGATACGGCCGATACCGATAACGCCAACATAGTTGTTGTAGTCCAGCTGAGAGATCTGCATCTGGAACGGCGCATCCATCTCAACCTGAGGCGGAGAAACGTGATCGACAATCGCCTGATACAGCGGAGTCATATCTTCCGCCATGTCAGCATGGTCAAGACCCGCGATACCATTCAGCGCAGAAGCATAAATGATCGGGAAATCCAGCTGCTCGTCAGTCGCATCCAGGTTCACGAACAGGTCGAATACCTGATCGACAACCCAGTCAGGACGCGCGCCAGGACGGTCAACTTTGTTGATAACCACAATTGGCTTCAGACCGTTGGCAAATGCTTTTTTGGTCACGAAACGCGTTTGCGGCATCGGGCCATCCATCGCATCAACAACCAGCAGTACCGAGTCAACCATCGACATTACACGCTCAACCTCGCCGCCGAAATCGGCGTGTCCCGGGGTATCTACGATGTTAATACGGTAGTCTTTCCAATTAATGGCGGTATTTTTTGCGAGGATGGTAATTCCACGCTCTTTCTCCAAATCGTTGGAGTCCATTACACGCTCGGTTGCTTCGACACGTTCACCGAACGTTCCGGATTGTTGCAACAGCTTGTCAACCAGGGTGGTTTTCCCATGGTCAACGTGCGCAATAATGGCGATGTTACGCAAATTTTCGATCACAGCTTTGCCTCAGGCATTTAGAAATAGCGCGCTATTGTACACGTATTAATCGAGGGACTAAACAAGATCACAAGCATCTATGATAAACAACCTAGAGCTGCCTGCTTTGTGATCCCTTTCACGGTGCAAAAGCGCTACAAGCGAACATGAATGCACCAAATAAGTGCAATAATTCACATATGGAGCACCATTTTGGTGCTTTAGACTATAATGGTGCAGTGGGTTTACGTGAGAAAGCCCCAAGGAGCAACACATTGCACACATTTAAAAAGTTGGCACACTTTTAGCTTTAGTCTACTCACGGCAACAACATCAATCCACAACGATATTCGTTCCACGACGATAAATGACCAATCGGGAGAACCAAGTATGTCCGCAGAACATGTTTTGACGATGCTGAATGAGCACGAAGTGAAGTTTGTTGATTTACGCTTCACTGATACTAAAGGTAAAGAGCAGCACGTCACCATTCCGGCTCATCAAGTCAATGCCGACTTCTTCGAAGAAGGTAAAATGTTTGATGGTTCTTCGATTGGCGGCTGGAAAGGTATTAACGAGTCAGACATGGTTCTGATGCCCGATGCCAGCACCGCAATGATCGATCCGTTCTTCGAAGATTCTACACTGATCATTCGTTGTGACATCCTCGAGCCAGGCACAATGCAAGGTTATGACCGCGACCCGCGCTCTATCGCGAAACGTGCGGAAGATTTCCTGCGTTCTTCCGGCATTGCCGATACCGTCCTGTTCGGGCCTGAGCCAGAATTCTTCCTGTTCGATGATATCCGTTTCGGCAGCAGCACGTCCGGTTCCCACGTCGCTATCGACGATGTCGAAGCTTACTGGAACTCCGGTAAAGCATACGAAGGCGGTAACAAAGGTCACCGTCCAGGTCTGAAAGGCGGCTACTTCCCAGTTCCACCAGTCGATTCATCACAGGACATCCGTTCTGCTATGTGTCTGACCATGGAACAAATGGGTCTGGTTGTTGAAGCTCACCACCACGAAGTGGCTACCGCTGGTCAGAACGAAGTGGCTACCCGCTTCAACACCATGACCAAAAAAGCTGACGAAATTCAGATCTACAAATATGTCGTGCACAACGTGGCTCACGCCTACGGTAAAACCGCGACCTTTATGCCAAAACCAATGTTCGGTGATAACGGTTCTGGTATGCATTGCCACATGTCTCTGTCTAAAGACGGCACTAACCTGTTCGCTGGCGACAAATACGGCGGCCTGTCTGAAATGGCGCTGTTTTACATCGGCGGTGTTATCAAGCACGCTAAAGCCATCAACGCCTTGGCTAACCCGACCACCAACTCCTACAAGCGTCTGGTCCCAGGCTACGAAGCACCTGTTATGCTGGCTTACTCTGCCCGTAACCGTTCTGCTTCAATCCGTATCCCAGTGGTTGCTAGCCCGAAAGCACGTCGTATCGAAGCACGCTTCCCGGATCCAGCGGCTAACCCGTACCTGTGCTTCGCTGCACTGCTGATGGCTGGCCTCGACGGCATCATCAACAAAATCCACCCTGGCGATGCGATGGACAAAAACCTGTACGACCTGCCACCGGAAGAAGAAGCAGAGATTCCAAAAGTTGCTGGTTCTCTGGACGAGGCCCTGGCTGCACTGAACGAAGACCGCGAGTTCCTGACCCGTGGTGGTGTGTTCACTGATGACGCTATCGAAGCGTATATCGAACTGCGTAAATCTGAGATTGACCGCGTTCGTATGACACCGCACCCAGTTGAGTTCGAACTGTACTACAGCGTCTAATAACGACAGCGTCTAATCTCTACCTCGGCGTGGTTGGGTGTGCTGATACCCGACCATGACCGATAAACAACAGAATACTAAGAAGTTTTTTTGTGATGGGCTATCCATGCCCATCACCCCTGTATGGGCCGTCGCAGAGCGACGTCAAAAATTTTTCCTGAAAATTTTTTGTTGCCGTGGAAACGCTTCAGCCCCTCTTCGGATGGGCTTTTTTCACCACCGGCATTGGCCGTTGCGACGTAACATCCATCATTCACACTACAATGCACCACGACGGTGCGGGAGTCTGCGTTATGGCAACAGGCACGCTGCCCGATGCTGGGCAGATCCTAAATTCCCTGATAAACAGCATCTTATTGCTGGATAACGATCTGGCGATTCACTATTCCAACCCGGCAGCACAGCAATTACTGGCACAAAGTTCGCGTAAATTATCCGGCACGCCGCTGCCCGATTTGCTGGGATATTTTTCTCTGAATATCGATTTACTGCGTGAAAGTCTGGATTCAGGACAAGGTTTTACGGATAACGAAGTCACCATCGTCGTAGATGGCAAAGCGCACATCATGTCGCTCACCGCTCAGCGGGTACAGAACGATTTTATCCTACTGGAAATGGCACCGATGGATAACCAGCGCCGTCTCAGTCAGGAACAGCTTCAACATGCACAACAGCAGGCCGCCCGTGATTTGGTCCGAGGTCTGGCGCATGAGATAAAAAATCCGCTTGGCGGATTGCGCGGTGCCGCGCAGTTGCTTGCTAAAGCACTGCCTGACCCAGCGTTGACGGAATACACCAAGGTCATTATCGAACAGGCGGATCGCCTGCGTAATCTGGTTGATCGCCTGCTCGGGCCACAGCAGCCCGGCCTGCACGTCACCCAAAGTATCCATCAGGTCGCTGAACGCGTTTGCCAGCTTGTCTCACTGGAGAAGCCGGATAACGTGACGCTGGTGAAAGACTATGACCCCAGCCTGCCAGAGCTGACGCACGACCCCGATCAGATTGAACAGGTACTGCTGAATATTACCCGCAACGCGCTACAGGCGCTGGGCGAGGAAGGCGGAACGATTACGATACGTACCCGCACGGCTTTTCAGCTCACGTTACACGGTGTGCGCTATCGTCTCGCCGCTCGTATTGACGTGGAAGATGACGGCCCCGGCGTACCTGCTCAACTACAGGACACACTGTTTTACCCGATGGTGAGCGGACGCGAAGGGGGAACCGGTTTAGGGCTTTCCATCGCCCGCAGTCTTATCGACCAGCACTCCGGTAAAATTGAATTTAACAGTTGGCCAGGACACACCGAATTCTCGGTTTACCTGCCCATTCGCCAGTGAGGTTCACAATGCAACGAGGGATAGTCTGGATTGTCGATGACGATAGCTCCATCCGTTGGGTGCTTGAGCGCGCGCTTGCTGGTGCGGGTTTAACCTGCGCAACGTTTGAGAACGGAAATCAGGTACTGCATGCGCTGGCGACACAAACGCCTGACGTTCTGCTGTCCGACATCCGTATGCCAGGGATGGATGGATTAGCGCTCTTACAGCAAATCAAACAGCGCCACCCAATGCTCCCGGTCATCATTATGACGGCACATTCCGATCTGGATGCCGCCGTCAGCGCTTATCAACAGGGTGCGTTCGACTATTTGCCGAAGCCGTTCGATATTGATGAAGCCGTTGCGCTGGTTGAGCGAGCGATCAGTCATTATCTGGAACAGCAGCAGCCGGTACGCAACCAGCCGATCAATGGCCCGACAACGGATATTATTGGCGAAGCCCCCGCGATGCAGGATGTCTTTCGCATCATCGGCCGCCTGTCTCGCTCGTCGATCAGCGTGCTGATTAACGGCGAATCGGGAACCGGTAAAGAGCTGGTGGCACATGCCCTGCATCGCCACAGCCCGCGTACAAAAGCCCCTTTTATCGCGCTGAATATGGCGGCCATTCCCAAGGATCTGATCGAATCAGAACTGTTCGGCCATGAAAAAGGCGCGTTTACAGGCGCAAACCAGATTCGTCAGGGCCGCTTTGAGCAAGCCGATGGCGGTACGCTGTTTCTGGATGAAATCGGCGATATGCCGCTAGACGTACAAACACGTTTGCTGCGCGTATTGGCAGACGGGCAGTTTTATCGCGTTGGCGGTTATGCCGCAGTAAAAGTGGATGTTCGTATTATCGCGGCAACGCACCAAAATCTTGAACAACGCGTGCAGGAAGGCAAATTCCGCGATGACCTGTTTCACCGCCTGAATGTGATCCGCGTTCATCTGCCACCGCTGCGTGAACGTCGGGAAGATATCCCACGCCTGGCACGTTATTTCTTGCAGGCTACGGCCAAAGAACTGGGCGTCGAGCCGAAGAATCTACATTCAGAAGCGGAAACAGCGCTAACCCGTTTACCGTGGCCCGGCAACGTGCGCCAATTGGAAAACACATGTCGCTGGTTGACAGTCATGGCAGCCGGTCAGGAAGTGCTGATTCAGGATCTGCCGCCTGAATTGTTCGAAACCACCGCACCTGATTCCACCGTGCATATTCTGCCGGACAGTTGGGCCACGCTATTGGCACAATGGGCCGATCGCGCGCTGCGTTCCGGTCATCAAAACCTGTTGGCAGAAGCACAGCCAGAAATGGAAAGGACGTTGCTGACGACGGCACTGCGGCACACGCAGGGGCATAAACAGGAAGCGGCAAGATTACTCGGATGGGGCAGAAATACTCTGACGCGTAAATTAAAAGAGCTGGGAATGGAGTAGCGAGATTGCTTTTTTATTGCTCAATTGTTAACAAGTAATTTGGTGATAAAAAATACAATCTGGCGCACGAAATTGTCATTAATTTGTACTTTACTTGCCTCGAGTCAGCAGTATGATCGTGTCGCTGATTCGGGAGGAACACCATGCTGGATTCATTGATTTCCGCGGCAACACATGGCGCTGAAATTGGCTCCGCGGCAAGCCATTCGCCGCAGGCTGCTATTGCCGCCGTTTTGTGTGCCGCACTGATTAACTTCTTTAGTTGATCCAATATACCCTAAATAATTCGAGTTTCAGGCAGGCGGCAAGAGAAGGAATCCCGATGAGCTTACACAGGTAAGTGATTCGGGTGAGTGAACGCAGCCAACACACCTGCAACTTGAAGTATGACGGGTATAAACGTTTGAGAACAGCCAGTCGGTGTTTGCACCGACTGGCTGTTTTTTTGACTAAATCACACGGGAAAATTGCTGTGTTCTGAGCTTGCTACGTAGATAAACATCAAAGCACATACAAATATTGCGGATCAGCAACCGTCCTTTCGGTGTCACCACCAGCCCGTCTTCATAACTATCGACCAGTCCATCGGCCACCAGCGGTGCCAGCAGCGCTAAATCCTGCTCAAAGTAGGTTTTAAAATCGATAGCGTATTCCGCTTCAATGGGCGCATAGCTGAGCTGGAAATTACAAATGAGCGTCTTAATCACATCGCGGCGGAGGCAGTCATCACGTGTCAGCTGTAGCCCACGCCACAAGCCATTTCCTTGGTCTTTAACCTGCGCGTAATACTGTTTCAGCTCTTTCTGGTTCTGAACATAGCTATCACCGATCATACTAATCGCCGACACACCCAGACCGAGAAGATCGCTATCACCCTGTGTCGTATAGCCCTGGAAATTGCGATGCAGCTTCCCTTCTCGCTGTGCCACCGCCAGTTCATCGTCCGGCCGAGCAAAGTGATCCATACCGATAAACTGATAGCCTGACTGCGTCAGCGATCCAATCGTCTGTTGCAGAATATCCAGCTTTTGTTCCGCGCTCGGTAAATCCGCCTCTTTAATCTTGCGCTGTGCCGCGAACAGGCTGGGTAAATGCGCATAGTTAAAGACGCTAAGCCGGTGCGGGCTTAATTCCGCAACGCGCTGTAGCGTAAACGCGAAGCTTTCCGGCGTTTGTTTCGGCAGGCCGTAAATCAAATCAATATTGGTTGAGGTGAAGCCAAGCGCTTTTGCTCGCTCAATAAGAGCAAAAATAAAATCTTCATCCTGCTCACGATTGACCAGCTTCTGAACGTCTTTATTAAAATCCTGCACGCCCATGCTAAGGCGGTTGAATCCTTCAGCCCGCAGATGATCGAGGACGTCCAGCTCAATTTCTCGCGGATCGACTTCAAGCGACAGCTCAGCCTGATCGGAAAAAGAGAACAGCTCACGCAGCAGCGACATTAGCCGACTGATTTGTACTTTATTCAGGTAGGTTGGTGTACCGCCACCCCAATGCAATTGCGTCACAGTTCGTCCGACGAATAGCGGCGCACGCTGGCGAATCTCCAGCTCAAGAACATCAAGGTATTCATCCGCTTTATGCTGCTGACGCGTAACCAGCTTATTACAGCCGCAGAAATAGCACAGCCGGTGGCAAAAAGGGATGTGGATATACAGCGACAGCGGTCGCTGCGGATAACGGGCAATGGCATGCTGAAACGCAGGCTCATCGTAAGCTTCACTGAATTCTAACGCTGTGGGATAAGACGTATAACGCGGCCCAGAATAGTTATATTTTTGAATCAGGGCCAGATCCCAGTCAACGGACGGTATCGACATATTCGCTCACTCCTTCCAGTTTTTACTCGGTGGGTTATCCTTCCCCTCCTTCAGATCACCAAAAAATGGCGTTCAAAAACGCTCCCGGCGTTTTGTTACTCGTCTCATCCCTGAGACTCGCCCTAAGGGCCGTCACGTTGTGACGTTCAAAAACGCTCCCGGCGTTTTTGTCTCGGGCGTAGGCGTAGCACCTGATTCACGCGCCCGTTAAACAGGGCGCGATGCAACCGGTGCTTACGCTTCGACAATAGCCATAGTTTACTGAACAGACAGAGCAGATAAAACGCAAGCAGCAATATCAGGAACAGAAACAGCCATTTCATTGATTAGAACGTGTCTTTCGGGTTATTACGCTTCAAAAGCTGCAACATATCTTCCTGCTGCTCTTCTTCGTCATCATCACCCAGCTCGATTCCAAGCTCTTCCATCAGGATGTCGATACGATCCAGCGTTTCATCAACCCATGATTGTTCTTTGGCGCTCAGCGTCTCGCCGCTATCCAGACGATCCAACAAGGCATCCAGGCGCGTATCGTTTTCTAACATTTCCAGCTCTTCTTCCGGTGACATCGTCGGCTTGGCCGCAACGACTTTCTCCACAGGCTCAGAAGGCTTCAACTTAGGCTTCGGTTTAGCGATATCGCTATCCAACACGCCAAGCTGTACAGGCTTTTTGCTGCCGATACGCGGATCGGCAGCTTTACGCTGACCGGAACGCGGATCGGCGGATGCTTTTTCCTGAGTTCGGCTGCCCGACGCGTGGCCACGATGCTTTTTATCTTTTTTCCGCTCGCGCGCTTCACGCTCCAGCTCTTCGCGGGTCTTTCTTTTTACTTTGGGTTTCCCTGCCTGATCGGCAGCCCCTTTGACAGGTCGGTTCATAATATTGTTCTCAGGTACACAGATATAAGGGAAGTGCGGCGGAATCTAGCAGAAAGCCCGCGAATAAAAAAGCGTCCACATCAGACAGCTGGGCTTTTCTTTTCGCATCAGTCTGCTGCATTTCGAGACAGATAAAGCCGCCTTTATTGTCAGTTACAGGTATAATCCCCAACCAGACAGAGATCCAGATAGAGATAACCACCGTGACCCAGCAATATAACTACCACATGACGCGTTTTATCATCAGCGCCCCGGATATTCGCCATCTGGCAACAGATAGCGGTATTGAAGTGGCCTTTGCTGGGCGCTCTAATGCCGGAAAATCCAGCGCACTGAACACGCTGACCAACCAGAAAAACCTGGCACGAACCAGTAAAACACCAGGCCGTACTCAGTTGATTAACCTGTTCCAGGTGGTAGACGGCGTACGTTTGGTCGACCTTCCCGGCTATGGCTATGCCGAAGTGCCGGAGCAAATGAAGATCAAATGGCAACGTGCGCTCGGTGAATACCTGCAAAAGCGTAACAGCCTTAAGGGTCTGGTTGTGCTGATGGATATTCGCCATCCGCTGAAAGATCTCGATCAGCAAATGATTCAGTGGGCTGTCGATGTTGAACTTCCAGTCTTAGTGCTGCTGACCAAAGCCGATAAGTTGGCTTCAGGCGCACGTAAGACACAGTTGAATATGGTTCGCGAGGCCGTCTTGCCATTTATGGGTGATATTCAGGTCGAAGCATTTTCGTCACTGAAAAAACTCGGCGTCGATAAACTACAGCAGAAATTGGACAACTGGTTCAGCACGCTGCCACACGCTGAAGAAGAACAAGAAGCAGAATAATCCTTTCACGTGGTGCAGTGTATCATCACTCGCATCACGCCCCGACTTTCCCGCAATGATTGCCCACCAGAGACGCTCTTCACACTCGAAACCGTGCTGACCCACTGCTTTCTATCAGGCAGTTACTGGCGTTTTGAGGGTAAAAAATCCTGAATAAAGCCCATAAAAAACGCCCCGCTCAAAACTGAGCGGGGCGGCTAATATTCAGCCAAATCCGATTACGTGAAGTAAAAGGTCTGAAAGATAGAACATCTTACCTCTGTACCCTACGTCTTTAACTCTACCCTATTTTTTCACGGGAACAAAGGCTTTTTTGTTGTTTACTTTCATAGAAAATGGTTATCGATTACACAAAGTTAAACCAGGTCACACAATACTGTTATTTAATTACAGAAATAGCATAAAAATCGGCCATTAATGTGCTTCATCCCAGTTCATGCCCGTACCGATGTCTACCTGTAACGGAACATTCAATTGCATACAACCTTCCATTAATGCTTTGATTTTACTAATGGATTCTTCAATAACCGAATCATGAATCTCGAAAACCAATTCATCGTGAACCTGCATGATCATCTTCACCTTCGGCGTGTCTTTCTGTAGCCAATCGTCAATCGCGATCATCGCTTTCTTAATAATATCAGCAGCGGTGCCCTGCATTGGGGCGTTAATCGCCGCACGTTCTGCGCCTTTACGCGCCATCGCATTACGAGAATGGATATCTGGCAGGTAGAGACGGCGACCATCCAAAGTGGACACATAGCCATGCTCAGCAGCCTGTTGGCGAGTCCGCTCCATGTAATCCTGCACACCAGGGTAACGCTCAAAATACAGGTTCATGTATTTCTGCGATTCGCTACGCGGAATATTCAACTGACGCGACAAGCCAAATGCGCTCATGCCGTAGATCAAGCCGAAGTTGATCGCTTTCGCACTGCGACGCTGTTCAGATGTCACCTTATCCAGCACGATGCCAAACACTTCTGACGCCGTTGCCCGGTGGATATCCAGCCCGTTCGCGAATGCGTTCAACAGCCCTTTATCACCCGATAAGTGCGCCATGATGCGCAGTTCGATCTGCGAGTAGTCAGCCGCAACAATGCTGTAGCCCTTAGGCGCAATGAATGCCTGACGAATACGGCGCCCTTCGTCATTACGCACCGGGATGTTTTGCAGGTTCGGATCGCTGGAAGACAAACGCCCGGTCGCAGTAACAGCCTGATGATAAGACGTATGAACACGCTTCGTCGCCGGATTGATCATCAGTGGCAGCTTATCGGTGTAAGTAGATTTCAGCTTGGCCAACCCACGATATTCCAGGATCAGCTTCGGCAGAGGGTAATCCAGCGCCAGCTCAGCCAGCACTTCCTCATTGGTTGATGGCGCGCCTTTTGGCGTTTTCTTCAGAATCGGCAGCTTTTGTTTTTCATACAGAATGCCCTGTAGCTGCTTGGTCGATGAGAGATTGAATTCTTCACCCGCCAGCTCATACGCTTGGATTTCCAGCTCCGCCAGACGTGCTGTGAGTTCTTTTGAATGTTCTGCCAGAATCACGGGATCGATCAGTACGCCCGTACGCTCGATGCGGGATAAAACCGGCACCAGCGGCATATCGATAGTCTGGAAGACCTGACACAGATCGGCATGCGGCTGGAGTTTCCCCCAGAGCTTCTGGTGCAGATGCAGCGTAACGTCCGCATCCTCAGCGGCATAAGGCCCAGCCTGTTCCAGCGCAATCTGATTAAACGTCAGCTGATTTTTACCCTTACCCGCGATCTCTTCAAAGGTAATGGTTTTGTGGCTCAGATAGCGTTCAGCCAGGCTATCCATATCATGGCGGCCCGCCACGCTGTCGAGCACATAAGATTCCAGCATGGTATCAAACGCGATGCCGCGTAAATCGATGTCATACCGCTGCATCACGCCTTTATCAAATTTGAGATTCTGACCAATCTTAAGCAGCTTCTCATCTTCCAGCAGCGGTTTGAACAAGGCCAATACCTTGGTGCGATCCAACTGTTCCGGCGCATCCAGATAGTCATGTGCCAGCGGCAAATAAGCCGCTTCACCCAGCTTAATCGCAAATGACAAACCAATCAGATTAGCCGTGAGTGTATCCAGTCCGTCGGTTTCCGTATCAAAAGCGAAAACCTCAGCCTGTTTTAAACGCTCAACCCAATCGAGCAGCGTTTTCTCATCAAGAATCGTGACATAACCGTCGGCAGAAAGCGTAGGCGCGTTGTTTTCTTCAGCAACTTGCTCAACCACCGCGTTACTCGCCGCCTGAACAGGCTGGCTACTCTTTTTACCCTGCATCCAAGTGCCTGATTCAATATCTGATAACCAGCGCTTAAATTCATAACGGGAAAAAAGACGATGCAACTCATCCACATCCAACTCGTTAACGGTAAGCTGATCGCAGGTAAGCTCCAGCTCGACATCCGTTTTAATGGTCGCGAGCTGATAAGAGAGGTAGGCCACGTCTTTGTGCTGTTCAAGCTTCGGCGCCATAGTTTTCGCACCACGGAAGGAAAGCCCGGCAATTTTATCAAGATTGGAATATAGCGAGTCCAGCCCGCCGAGCCCTTGCAATAGCGCTTGAGCCGTTTTTTCGCCCACGCCAGGTACACCAGGAATGTTATCCGATGCATCTCCCATCAGCGCAAGGAAATCGATAATCAGCTCAGGAGGAATACCGTACTTATCACACACTTCCTGTGGGCCAAGAATCGAGTTATTCATGGTATTAATAAGCGTCACGCTTGGCGTCACCAACTGCGCCATATCTTTATCGCCGGTACTAATCAGCACCGACTTACCCACTTTTTCCGCCTGCACCGCGAGCGTACCGATCACATCGTCCGCTTCTACGCCGGAAACTGCCAGAAGCGGTAGTCCCATCGCTTTCACCATCTTATGCAGAGGCTCTATCTGTTCGCGTAGATCCTCCGGCATAGGTGGACGGTGAGCTTTATAGTTTTCGAACAGCTCGTCGCGAAACGTTTTCCCTTTCGCATCAAAAACAACGGCAACGTGGCTGGGCTGATATTGCAACAGCAAACTGCGTAGCATATTCAGTACGCCATACATTGCACCGGTTGCTTCTCCCGCGCTGTTTGTTAACGGTGGGAAAGCGTGATAAGCACGATACAAATAGGATGAACCGTCTACCAGTATTAAAGGGTTTTCTGCAATCTGAGCCATAGCCTGCCGTGATCGTTGTTGTCTGTCATAGCGCTAAGCATGCCATAGGTCAGGGAAAGAGACGATCCTTAACGTGAGATATTGGCTGATTTTGCATGGATCCTCGCAAGATCTTCCTGTGGATAACTTTGTGAATAGTTTTACCCACTTAATTGCTAATTTTTCCTATTATCTTAAGCTGTTTTTTTATATTCATTAATTTCATGAAGTTATAATATAACCTATTTGTTTTTAAGGCATGAAAAACCGTCATCCAATTTGTGGATATAAACAAAAAGATAAATAGATATTGCGGGCTAATGAGATATAAAAGATAAGAAGATGAAAAACGGGAAGGTATAAGGTCATGCGGTTTTACCCGCATGACTTATTAAATAATTACTTCTTGGTAATGAGGAACTTCACCACGTCAGCGTACTGTTTTACATACCCATCCATTGAACTGGTATCAAGACCATCATTCTTGATCATATATTTACCGTTAACGAACATGGCTGGAACACCGCGTAATTGTAAATCTGCCGCCGCTTTTTCCTGCTGGGCAACCAAAGATTTCACAACAAAGCTATTCAGAGCACCATCAAATTCTTCCGCACTCACGCCAGCTTTCACAAAGACTTCGCGAATATCATCCGGTTTTTGTACAGTCTGTGTTTTCTGAACTGCATCAAACATCAGCGGGGTAATTTTATTTTCAATGCCCAGCGCCATAGCGACAGCCCATGCCTGCGTCAGGTTTTTACCCAACGGGCCCAAGAAGTCCACGTGATAACGTGTCATCTTCGTACCCTCTGGCAACGCTTTTTTTACTGCATCTGGAACGTGGTAAACCTGTTCAAATTGATAGCAGTGCGGGCAATAGAATGAGAAGAACTCAAGAACCTGAGGCTCTTGGGTTGCAGGTTTATCTAATTCTACATATTGCTTGCCGTCAGAAAACTCTGCAGCAGAAGCACTAAATGCCAGAACAACGCCAATCAGCGCAAGCCATAATCTTTTCATAAATTTCACTCTCTCCATTTAATTTCAGTACATTGGCATTAGCTGTAGAGGAGGTTCCTGCAACAGCTGAGTTTGCCCAATAAATATTGCCGTTTGCTTCAACCAGAAATCAGCATCCGTCATCCAGGGGAAATTTTTTGGAAAAGCAGGATCTTCCCAGCGACGAGCAACCCAGGCTAGATAATAAACCTGCCGCATCGCACGAAGAGGCTCAATCAGCGCGAGCTCTTTCTCCTGAAATTCCGCAAATTCGCTATAGGCTTCTAACAAGATATCCAGTTGAATACGTTGTTCACGACGGTCACCATGCAACAGCATCCATAAATCCTGAATTGCTGGACCATTGCGGGCATCATCCAAATCTACAAATAGCGGACCATCACGCCACAAAATATTGCCTGGATGACAATCCCCATGCAGACGCAGTGGTCGCCAGTCGTTATGCCAATAAGTTTCAACTGTATCAATCAGTTGACGGGTCGCCTGTAAAAAATCATGTCGATGTATTTTCGGTATTAGCGGACATGTCTCCAACAGCCGATAAGGTTCATGCAGATATTCATTTACCCCGATCGTCGGGCGCTCGGTGAATAACGATTTCTGACCCGTCTGGTGAATCCGGCCGAGAAAACGACCAACCCACTCTAGCTGGTCTTCATTGTCCATTTCATACTGCCGCCCGCCCACGCTGGGGAATACGGCAAAATGAAATCCTTCATAGACATTCAACGTCTGCCCATTAAGCGAGACGGGCGCGACAATAGGGACTTCATCTTCTGCCAATTGCTGGGCAAAAATATGCTCTTCCTGAATCTGTGCCGCGCTCCACCGTTCCGGGCGATAAAATTTCACCACGAATCGTTTACGATCTTCATCCGCAAACTGGTACACCCGATTCTCATAACTGTTTAATGCCGTCAAACCAGAATCAACGCGCAGACCAACATCCAGCAAGGCATCCACGATCAGATCGGGGAATAGCGTCTGGAAATTAAATATCGAACTATTCATCACGGCCACAAATGGTTAGAGGCGACGTAAGAGATATGCGTGCAATAGTTAGCATCATGAACGTGTTATTCCTTTCCACTAGTCTTTAATAACTCCCCGGGCGCGAAGCAAAGCTGTCTTAAAATCTTCTTCGTAGTCCTTCTTCAAACCGGGGATGACTTGTTCTTTATCTGCATCACGCATTTTTAGATGGTAAATAAGGATATCATCAGTCAGTTCATTTAACTGCCCCTCGAACCCCGCCTCCTGTGCAAGGTTTTGTAAAAATTGCACCAGATTTAAATCGGGTTCTTTTTGCCAGGCTGGATGCAGCAGTTCAATCAGCTCATTAACGCGATGGCATTTCATTTTTTTCTCCTTAAAAACGATTTGTACTCAATAAATTTCAAGATGCCGGAAGCTGCTTGAACGATATTGAGCATATAGTGATAAAAATAACAGCCTTGTGCACATGAGGAAAGAACTTGGTCTTCAGAGAAAGTTTTTAGAGAATAACGCATGGTTTATCCCTCAAAACATTCAGAACAGAAGAAAGTGAGTATAGATACTTGGAAAGTAAAATGATTACTGGCGTTATTCTCGCAGGTGGACGGGCAACACGCATGGGCGGGCACGATAAAGGTCTGATAGCACTGAACGGTGTACCGCTATACCAGCACGTTCTGTCTCGGCTTAAAGCACAGGTCGATAAGGTCATGATCAGCGCTAATCGCAATCAGGCTATGTATGCACAAAGTGGCTGCCGCATTATTGGTGACTTTGATGCAAGCTTTCCTGGCCCGTTGGCGGGCATTCTGAGTGGGTTACATGCCTCCCCATCCGAATGGGTCGTATTTGTCCCTTGCGATGTCCCCGCACTCCCCTTCGATCTGGTACACCGCTTGTGGCAAGCACGTGGGGAAGCAAATGCGGCTTATGCCACAGACGGAGAACGTCCACATCCCACATTACTCTTAATCAATAGAAACCTTATTGAGTCGCTGGAAGCTTATCTGCATCTTGGAAACCGTAAGCTGATGCTATTTATGGAACAGATTGGAGCAAACGCAGTTTCATTTAGCGATCAGCCTAAAGCCTTTCGCAATATGAATTCGCCTGAAGATTTATCCAATTGGGAGGAGCAACACCGTGAATCCTAATCGTGTCCCCTTGCTCGCTATTGCTGCTTATAGCGGCACAGGTAAAACGACATTACTTAAACACGTCATCCCGCTACTGACTCAGCATGGTGTTCGAGTCGGACTCATTAAACATACACATCATCAGATGGATATTGATACGCCAGGTAAAGATAGCTATGAGCTCCGTAAGGCAGGCGCAGCACAAACGATTGTTGCCAGCAGCCAAAGGTGGGCGCTGATGACGGAGACTCCTGATCAGGAAGAACCCAATATTTACCATCTAGCTGGAAAAATGGATGCGTCTACTCTCGATTTGGTGCTGGTTGAGGGGTTCAAACATGAGAAGATCGCTAAAATAGCCTTATTTCGCCAATCGTTGGGTGGAGAATTAAGTGATTTGATCGATGAGTATGTCATCGCGATTGCAGCAGATGGTGAGATCGACACCATGCTTCCAGTGCTTGATATCAATCAACCAGAGCAGGTTGCTACTTTTATCCACCAATGGCTCAAAAATAACCGTCGGTAGTGCGGAATAGGCTACCGTTCACTCTGAATCATTAGGTAATGCCTAGCAGAAAATGGGCTTCTGAACCCAAAAACCAAACTTTCCCATGCACTGTATCCAGCATGTGATCTGCAGGCTTTTGTAAACCCACCAAAAATTCCCGATAGCAAAAAGCCCCTGTCTTTCGACAGAGGCTTTCCACGTGTTTGATGCCTGGCAGTTCCCTACTCTCACATGGGGAGACCCCACACTACCATCGGCGCTACGGCGTTTCACTTCTGAGTTCGGCATGGGGTCAGGTGGGACCACCGCGCTATCGCCGCCAGGCAAATTCTGTTTCATTCCAACCGTTATACCTCACTTTTCAGTGTGCACAACCATCAGAACCAATCTTTGAACAAGCTGATTATCAAAATCTCTTTGAGTCGTCTCAAAACACCTTCGGTGTTGTAAGGTTAAGCCTCTCGGGTCATTAGTACTGGTTAGCTCAACGTATCGCTACGCTTACACACCCAGCCTATCTACGTCGTCGTCTTCAACGGCCCTTCAGGGGCATCTAGTGCCCAGGGAAGACTCATCTCGAGGCAAGTTTCCCGCTTAGATGCTTTCAGCGGTTATCTCTTCCGCACTTAGCTACCGGGCAATGCAATTGGCATCACAACCCGAACACCAGTGGTGCGTTCACTCCGGTCCTCTCGTACTAGGAGCAACCCCTCTCAATCTTCCAACGCCCACGGCAGATAGGGACCGAACTGTCTCACGACGTTCTAAACCCAGCTCGCGTACCACTTTAAATGGCGAACAGCCATACCCTTGGGACCTACTTCAGCCCCAGGATGTGATGAGCCGACATCGAGGTGCCAAACACCGCCGTCGATATGAACTCTTGGGCGGTATCAGCCTGTTATCCCCGGAGTACCTTTTATCCGTTGAGCGATGGCCCTTCCATTCAGAACCACCGGATCACTAAGACCTGCTTTCGCACCTGCTCGAGCTGTCACTCTCGCAGTCAAGCTAGCTTATGCCTTTGCACTAACCTCCTGATGTCCGACCAGGATTAGCTAACCTTCGTGCTCCTCCGTTACGCTTTGGGAGGAGACCGCCCCAGTCAAACTACCCACCAGACACTGTCCGCAACCCGGATTACGGGCCTACGTTAGAACATCAAACATTAAAGGGTGGTATTTCAAGGTTGGCTCCACGCAGACTGGCGTCCACGCTTCAAAGCCTCCCACCTATCCTACACATCAAGGCTCAAGGTTCAGTGTCAAGCTATAGTAAAGGTTCACGGGGTCTTTCCGTCTTGCCGCGGGTACACTGCATCTTCACAGCGAGTTCAATTTCACTGAGTCTCGGGTGGAGACAGCCTGGCCATCATTACGCCATTCGTGCAGGTCGGAACTTACCCGACAAGGAATTTCGCTACCTTAGGACCGTTATAGTTACGGCCGCCGTTTACCGGGGCTTCGATCAAGAGCTTCGCCTTGCGGCTGACCCCATCAATTAACCTTCCGGCACCGGGCAGGCGTCACACCGTATACGTCCACTTTCGTGTTTGCACAGTGCTGTGTTTTTATTAAACAGTTGCAGCCAGCTGGTATCTTCGACTGATTTCAGCTCCGTGAGCAAGTCACTTCACCTACCATCAGCGTGCCTTCTCCCGAAGTTACGGCACCATTTTGCCTAGTTCCTTCACCCGAGTTCTCTCAAGCGCCTGAGTATTCTCTACCTGACCACCTGTGTCGGTTTGGGGTACGATTTAATGTTACCTGGAGCTTAGAGGCTTTTCCTGGAAGCGTAGCATCGGTTACTTCATCACCGTAGTGACTCGTCATCACGCCTCAGTGTTAATGATGACCCGGATTTACCAAAGTCATCCACCTTCACGCTTAAACCGGGACAACCGTCGCCCGGATAACCTAGCTTTCTCCGTCCCCCCTTCGCAGTAACACCAAGTACAGGAATATTAACCTGTTTCCCATCGACTACGCTTTTCAGCCTCGCCTTAGGGGTCGACTCACCCTGCCCCGATTAACGTTGGACAGGAACCCTTGGTCTTCCGGCGTGCGGGTTTTTCACCCGCATTATCGTTACTTATGTCAGCATTCGCACTTCTGATACCTCCAGCAGCCCTCACAGGCCACCTTCGACGGCTTACAGAACGCTCCCCTACCCAACAACACCTAAGTGTCGCTGCCGCAGCTTCGGTGCATGGTTTAGCCCCGTTACATCTTCCGCGCAGGCCGACTCGACCAGTGAGCTATTACGCTTTCTTTAAATGATGGCTGCTTCTAAGCCAACATCCTGGCTGTCTGTGCCTTCCCACATCGTTTCCCACTTAACCATGACTTTGGGACCTTAGCTGGCGGTCTGGGTTGTTTCCCTCTTCACGACGAACGTTAGCACCCGCCGTGTGTCTCCCGTGATAACATTCTTCGGTATTCGTAGTTTGCATCGGGTTGGTAAGTCGGGATGACCCCCTAGCCGAAACAGTGCTCTACCCCCGAAGATGAATTCACGAGGCGCTACCTAAATAGCTTTCGGGGAGAACCAGCTATCTCCCGGTTTGATTGGCCTTTCACCCCCAGCCACAAGTCATCCGCTAATTTTTCAACATTAGTCGGTTCGGTCCTCCAGTTAGTGTTACCCAACCTTCAACCTGCCCATGGCTAGATCACCGGGTTTCGGGTCTATACCCTGCAACTTAACGCCCAGTTAAGACTCGGTTTCCCTACGGCTCCCCTATACGGTTAACCTTGCTACAGAATATAAGTCGCTGACCCATTATACAAAAGGTACGCAGTCACCCTGATTAATCAAGGCTCCCACTGCTTGTACGTACACGGTTTCAGGTTCTATTTCACTCCCCTCGCCGGGGTTCTTTTCGCCTTTCCCTCACGGTACTGGTTCACTATCGGTCAGTCAGGAGTATTTAGCCTTGGAGGATGGTCCCCACATATTCAGACAGGATGTCACGTGTCCCGCCCTACTCATCGAACTCACAATCTGTGCATTTTTGTGTACGGGACTATCACCCTTTACTGTGCGACTTTCCAGACGCTTCCACTAACACACAAACTGATTCAGGTTCTGGGCTCCTCCCCGTTCGCTCGCCGCTACTAGGGGAATCTCGGTTGATTTCTTTTCCTCGGGGTACTGAGATGTTTCAGTTCCCCCGGTTCGCCTCATTACGCTATGTATTCACGTAATGATAGTGTGTCGAAACACACTGGGTTTCCCCATTCGGGTATCGTCGGGTATAACGCTTCATATCAGCTTACCGACGCTTATCGCAGATTAGCACGCCCTTCATCGCCTCTGACTGCCTAGGCATCCACCGTGTACGCTTAGTCGCTTAACCTCACAACCCGAAGGTGTCTTTGATTAATCAAAGTCACTGTCGTGCTGCGATTATTTGAGAGACTCATTGACACACTGACACGCCATTCATACCCGTAGGCATCAATGCATGTTCAGCTGTCATGTTTCAATTTTCAGCTTGTTCCAGATTGTTAAAGAGCAAAACGTCGCAGTGCACCCAAACAGGTACACTCTGAAGTTTTCTATATAGCGAGTATTGATGGTGGAGCTATGCGGGATCGAACCGCAGACCTCCTGCGTGCAAGGCAGGCGCTCTCCCAGCTGAGCTATAACCCCATCGTTGCTTACAGATACCTTAGATACCACTCATGGGAGAGTTGGTAGGCCTGAGTGGACTTGAACCACCGACCTCACCCTTATCAGGGGTGCGCTCTAACCACCTGAGCTACAAGCCTATTAAGGTATTTCTGCTCGTTATTTTCATCAGACAATCTGTGTGAGCACTTCACTTAACACACATCTTTTTGGTAAGGAGGTGATCCAACCGCAGGTTCCCCTACGGTTACCTTGTTACGACTTCACCCCAGTCATGAATCACAAAGTGGTAAGCGCCCTCCCGAAGGTTAAGCTACCTACTTCTTTTGCAACCCACTCCCATGGTGTGACGGGCGGTGTGTACAAGGCCCGGGAACGTATTCACCGTAGCATTCTGATCTACGATTACTAGCGATTCCGACTTCATGGAGTCGAGTTGCAGACTCCAATCCGGACTACGACGTACTTTATGAGGTCCGCTTACTCTCGCGAGGTCGCTTCTCTTTGTATACGCCATTGTAGCACGTGTGTAGCCCTACTCGTAAGGGCCATGATGACTTGACGTCATCCCCACCTTCCTCCGGTTTATCACCGGCAGTCTCCTTTGAGTTCCCGACCGAATCGCTGGCAACAAAGGATAAGGGTTGCGCTCGTTGCGGGACTTAACCCAACATTTCACAACACGAGCTGACGACAGCCATGCAGCACCTGTCTCAGAGTTCCCGAAGGCACTAAGCTATCTCTAGCAAATTCTCTGGATGTCAAGAGTAGGTAAGGTTCTTCGCGTTGCATCGAATTAAACCACATGCTCCACCGCTTGTGCGGGCCCCCGTCAATTCATTTGAGTTTTAACCTTGCGGCCGTACTCCCCAGGCGGTCGACTTAACGCGTTAGCTCCGGAAGCCACGCCTCAAGGGCACAACCTCCAAGTCGACATCGTTTACAGCGTGGACTACCAGGGTATCTAATCCTGTTTGCTCCCCACGCTTTCGCACCTGAGCGTCAGTCTTTGTCCAGGGGGCCGCCTTCGCCACCGGTATTCCTCCAGATCTCTACGCATTTCACCGCTACACCTGGAATTCTACCCCCCTCTACAAGACTCTAGCCTGTCAGTTTTGAATGCAGTTCCCAGGTTAAGCCCGGGGATTTCACATCCAACTTAACAGACCGCCTGCGTGCGCTTTACGCCCAGTCATTCCGATTAACGCTTGCACCCTCCGTATTACCGCGGCTGCTGGCACGGAGTTAGCCGGTGCTTCTTCTGCGGGTAACGTCAATCGATAAGGTTATTAACCTTACCGCCTTCCTCCCCGCTGAAAGTGCTTTACAACCCGAAGGCCTTCTTCACACACGCGGCATGGCTGCATCAGGCTTGCGCCCATTGTGCAATATTCCCCACTGCTGCCTCCCGTAGGAGTCTGGACCGTGTCTCAGTTCCAGTGTGGCTGGTCATCCTCTCAGACCAGCTAGGGATCGTCGCCTAGGTGAGCCATTACCTCACCTACTAGCTAATCCCATCTGGGCACATCTGATGGCGAGAGGCCCGAAGGTCCCCCTCTTTGCTCTTGCGAGGTTATGCGGTATTAGCTACCGTTTCCAGTAGTTATCCCCCTCCATCAGGCAGTTTCCCAGACATTACTCACCCGTCCGCCGCTCGTCACCCAGAGAGCAAGCTCTCCTGTGCTACCGCTCGACTTGCATGTGTTAGGCCTGCCGCCAGCGTTCAATCTGAGCCATGATCAAACTCTTCAATTTAAGATTTGTTTGATTTGCTTCTACTCGAGAAGCGATGCTCAAAGAATTAGTAACTGTTCATTCGTAATGAATTTCACTGTTGTTCACTCTTCAAGACTTTTTATATCGTTAAGATACGGTCTTGTGAGTGCCCACACAGATTGTCTGATTAAATTGTTAAAGAGCAGTGCCACTTCATCGGTGGCGCGGGGTGCATATATTATGCTTTTCCGCTGTGAAGTCAAGTCATTACTGACTGCTTCGTTGAATCTTTTTGCTGTCACCACAACCGCGTGTCGCTGTTGCCGTGTCAGTGGATGCGCATTATAGGGACTTCCCGCACGCTGACAAGCGCTAAATGCAAAAAAGTTACCGAGTGATTTTTTTTTCAGCAAAGCGAATTAAAAGACGCCGTTATGCCGGATTTTTCGCCGCTAATTGGGCGAAATCTTCACCGGACAGACTGACGCACCATCAATTCCGGCGTCAACACCAGCGCATTAGGTTCAGTATTGGGATGCTCTAGACGATATAAAAGTGTATCCACCGCTAATTCGCCGAGTTCATCTTTAGGTTGGTGAACGGTAGTAAGAGGTGGAGACATATAGCGGGCCAGCTCAATGTCATCGTAACCAATAACTGCCATATCTTGCGGAATAGAAAGTCCAGCCTGATAAAGCGCATGGTAAACGCCAACGGCCATCGCATCGTTACTGGTGAACACTGCTTCAGGTTTATCTTCCAGCGCTAACAACTGCTGCATAGCGCGGTAGCCCGCTTCAAACTCAAAATCACCGAAAATTTCATAATCAGCGGGAACGAATAGCCCAGCGAACTTCATCGCCTGTCGATAACCTTCTAATCGGTTATAGGCTGTCGTCTTATCTTTCGGACCCGCAATGCAGGCTATCTTTTTATAACCACGAGAAATGAGGTAATTGGTCGCGATCTCTCCACCGAGCAGGGAGTTATCTTTAATGACGTCCATAACGCCTTTAAAAGGTGCCCAATCCATCATGACCATAGGTATAGAAGGATAGCGGCTCATCATTTCGGGCAAAGGGCGATGGCTTTCGGTACACATCAGCAGTACGCCGTCGACTCGCTTTTGCAGCAACGTTTCGAGACTATGGCTCATTCTGTCGCGGTCGCCTTCGGTGTTGCACAGAATCAGGCTATAGCCTCGCTCATAACAGCAGCGCTCTACGCCACGCACCACTTCGGCATAAAACGGGTTATTACTGGCAGTGAGCAACATGCCGATAGTGCGGGTCTGGTTTATTTTCAGACTTCTGGCCAGCGCAGACGGCGCATAGTTGAGATCCTCAACGGCCTTCATCACTTTTTCGCGAATGGTATCGCTGACAAAGCGATTGTTATTAATGACGTGAGATACGGTAGAAGTAGAAACGCCCGCAAGACGGGCGACATCTTTCATGGTGGCCAAAGATCACCCCTGGGTTTGCAAAAATGCGTCGATCTCTTCACGCCACGGGACAGAGGGCTGAGCGCCTCGGCGAGTAACGGCTATCGCAGCTGCCGCATGGGCAAATTTTACTGCGGAGGACATGGGTTTATTTTCCAGCAATGCAGTCACTAACGCGCCATTAAACGAGTCTCCAGCAGCGATAGTATCCACGGCTTTTACACGATATCCCGGAATTCGCTGACCCTGACCGTTTTCACTTAACCATACGCCACGGCTACCCAATGTGATGAGCACCGTTTCGATTCCTTTATCGTGCAGAACCTGTGCTGCGCGAGCCGCATCGTCTTCCGTCTCAACGGTAATTCCCGTCAGGAACTGTGCTTCGGTTTCATTCGGCGTGATCATATTGACCAGCGATAACAGTTCATCGGGCAGTTCACGGGCTGGCGCGGGGTTCAGAATCACTTTCGTTTGGTGTTCATGCGCCAGTTTAGCGGCTGCAATAACCGTTTCCAACGGAGACTCAAGCTGCATAAGCAATGCTGAAGCATCAATAATGTGTTGCTGATGACGATGAAGGTAATCAGGCGTCACAGCAGCATTCGCGCCGGCATTAATCGCAATCATGTTCTCAGCGTCGGCGTTAACAAAAATCAGCGCAACGCCGGTTGTTTCCCCGGAGATAGCCTCAACGGCGGAAACATCAATATTGTCCTTGGATAGCTGCTGGCAAATACGGGTGCCGATATCATCTTCTCCAACGCAGGCAATAAAGGCGATGTCTGCACCGCTTCGACCCGCAGCAACGGCCTGATTGGCACCTTTCCCACCGAAAGCAACGCTATATTGCTCACCGATCACCGTTTCGCCCGGGCGGGGAAATTGCTCAAGATTGAGAATATGGTCAGCATTAATACTGCCCAGCACCACCAGCTTACCCGTTTTCATTATGTCGAATCCCGCTACGTTAATAATGCGCCACCACAAATGGGTGGCGCGAGCCCTGCTTTATACCCGTCATACTTCAAGCTGCTTGTGCGTTGGTTGCCCTTACTCACCCCAGTCACTTACTTGTGTAAGCTCTTGGGGATTCGTTCGGTTACCGCCTTCATGCAACTCGAATTATTTAGGGTATATTTTTAATTATTTTGCAACCAGCTTCAGGTCGACCGGAATGATGGCCTGCGTTTTTTCGCCTTTCAGCACTTTCGCAGCGGTTTCAATACCGATCACACCGATCTGATCAGGACGCTGAGCAACGGTTGCCGCCAGCTTGCCTGACTCAACGGCCTTCACGCCATCCTGAGTGCCGTCAAAACCAACGACCAGCACATCTGTTTTACCTGCGGTTTGCAGTGCACGCAGTGCGCCCAACGCCATTTCATCGTTCTGAGCAAATACGGCCTGAACGTCAGGGTGCGCGGTCAGCAGGTTCTGCATCACGTTCAGCCCTTTAGTACGGTCGAAATCAGCTGGCTGGCTGGCCAGCATAACGAATTTATTTTTCTCAGCAGATTTCATGAAGCCAGCCCCACGCTCGCGCGCGGCAGACGTTCCGGCAATCCCTTCCAACTGAATCACCTTGGCACCTTCACCCAATTTCTTGGCAATGAAGTCACCAGCAACTTTACCACCGAAGGCGTTATCAGAAGCCACGTGACTCACAACTTCACCGCTGCTGGCAACGCGGTCCAGCGTAATAACCGGGATCTTGGCCTGATTAGCCATTTTGATCGCATTACCTACTGCATCAGAATCAGTCGGGTTGATCAGCAGAACTTTGGTTCCACGCACCGTCAAATCCTGAACGTTAGCCAGTTCTTTTGCTGGGTTATTCTGGGAATCCAGTACAATCAGCTCGTAACCCAGCTTGTCAGCTTCTTTCTGCGCACCCTCTTTCATTGAAACAAAGAACGGGTTATTCAGCGTAGAAACCACCAGAGCAACCGTATCTTTGGCCAAGGCATTAGCACTGACAGTCGCGCTCAGCGCAACAGCGGAAACCAGAGTAGCCAGCTTTTTCATATTCATAACTCAATTCCTGTGTGAATGAAGGTTATTTACTGCTTTTGTTATCTACCAGAACCGCCAGCAAAATGACGACTGCTTTAACGATCATCTGGTAGTAAGAAGAAACACCTAATAAATTCAGTCCGTTGTTGAGGAAGCCAAGGATAAGTGCGCCGATCAACGTGCCAACGATACGTCCTTTTCCTCCAGCCAGACTGGTGCCGCCCAATACTACAGCCGCGATAGCATCCAGCTCATACCCTGTACCCGCCGTCGGCTGTGCAGAGGACAAACGTGCGACTTCGATAATTCCCGCCAGGGCAGACAGCAGCCCACACAGGGAATAGACAATAATCTTGATTTTATCAACACTGATACCAGACAAACGGGTAGCAGACTCGTTGCCGCCCAGCGCATAGATATAGCGCCCCAGACGCGTATGGTGCAGCATGTACCAAGCCGCCGCGAACACGATAGCCATGATCCAGATTGGCGTCGGAATCCCCAGCGGACGACCGATACCAAACCAGCCAAACGCATCTGCCACGTCAGAAAAGCCGGTATTAACCGGGCTACCGTTGGTATAGACCATCGTCACACCGCGAAGTAACAGCATCATGACCAACGTGGCAATAAATGCCTGCACTTTGCCTTTGGATACAATGATCCCCGTACCCGCACCAATCAGCGCCCCCAGCGCCAGCGCGCCAAACACCGCCACCAGCGCATTGACTTCAAGCCCGACGATGGAAGCCGCTACGGCACCGGTCAATGCCAGCAGTGAACCCACTGACAAATCGATGCCCGAGGTCAGAATCACCAGCGTCATGCCGACGGCCATGATGGCGTTCACCGACGTCTGCTGAAGAATATTGAACAGGTTGTTCAGGGTAAAAAAGTTAGGGCTCATGGCGGAAACAACCGCAATCAGGATCAGGAGCGCGATCAGCGATTTCTGCTCCAGTAACCACTCTTTGCTGAACCAGCGTTTTGCCGCGATAGATTGAGAACTCATGTCTGACTTACTCCTGCTTTGCGCCGTATTGCTTACCAACGGCCGCGGCCATCAGTGCTTCCTGGGTTGCTTGCTCAATAGGGAAATCCCCGCTCAAGCGCCCTTCATGCATCACAATGATGCGATCGCTCATTCCCAAGACTTCGGGCATTTCGGATGACACCAATATGATGCTCAGCCCTTCTTCTTTGAATTGATTGATTAACTGGTAAATCTCTTTCTTCGCCCCGACATCGACGCCGCGCGTCGGTTCATCGAGGATCAGGACATTTGGGCGCGTCATCAGGCCACGGGCAATCGCCACTTTCTGCTGATTACCGCCGGAAAGCAGGCCGATAGGCTGCTCCATCGAAGGCGTTTTCACGTTGAACAGGCGAATAAAGTCGGCAACCGTCAGTTGCTCTTCGGCGTGTTTCAGACGACCACCCGCATGGCTGAAATAACGTAGTGCGGTTAACGACATGTTTTCTTTTACTGACATGCCCAACACCAGACCATCGCGCTTGCGGTCTTCGGAAATGTAAACGATGCCGTTCGCCAAGCCATCCTGCGGTTTACGGGTCACTACATCGCGTCCATCCAGCGTCACATTACCGCCAGTTCGCGGCAGTGCGCCGTAAAGAATCTTCATCAGTTCGGTACGGCCCGCGCCCATCAGCCCTGCGACGCCCAGAATTTCGCCTTTCCGCACCGTAAAGCTGACGCTGTCGACACCTGGCCCTGACAGGTTCTGCACCTTAAGGCGAACCTCTCCCGGCGCTTTATTCGAACGCGGGTACTGATCTTCCAGCTTACGGCCGACCATCATTTCAATCAGCGTATCTTCCTCTAAGTCACTGACCGGACGTTCGCCGATAAACTGACCATCGCGGAACACGGTAATGTCATCGCAGATTTCAAAGATTTCTTTCAGACGGTGGGAAATATAGACAATGCCGCATCCCTGAGATTGCAGCTCTTTGATCACGCTGAATAGCGAAGCGGTCTCAGTATCCGTCAGGGCGTCGGTCGGTTCATCCATGATGATGACTTTCGATTCAAAGCTCAGCACCTTGGCAATTTCTACCATTTGCTGATCGCCAATCGATAAATCCCCGACCATACGACGGCTGTCATAGCGCAGATTAAGGCGTTTCAGCAGCTTATCGGCTTCCGCATACATCTTGTTCCAGTCGATACGACCGAAGCGGTTGGTAAATTCACGACCAAGGAAGATATTCTCGGCAATCGTGAGTTGGGGAATCAGGTTAAGTTCCTGATGGATAATACCGATACCTGCTTCCTGGGACGCTTTCGGCCCGCTGAAATCCACCTCTTTCCCCAGAAAATGGATGCTGCCGGCATCTTTACGATAGATCCCGGTCAGGACTTTCATCATGGTGGACTTGCCCGCACCGTTCTCGCCCACCAGCGCCATCACTTTTCCCGGATAGACGTTGAGTGCCGCACCGGAAAGCGCTTTAACGCCGGGAAAAGATTTCGTGATGCCTTGCAGTTGCAGTAAAGGTTGCATTGATACCTCAGAACGTTACGCCAGCACAAAGGATGACATTGGCATACGGAGAACACTCTCCGCTGCGAATGATGGCCCGGCTTTTGCCGCTTTGGGTTTTAAATTCTTCATGGCTGACATAGTGCAATGCAATTGAGTTTCCCTGGTGTTGTTCAAGTTGCTTCAATTGATCGAGTAATGCGTCATGGACGGCGGGGTTCTTTTCAAGAATTTCTTCCGCCAGAATAGCGGCCTCGACCTGCATTTCGCTGATGACAACACTAACGACCTGCAAAAAAGTCGGCACGTTATGCGTCAACGCCAGATCGATACGGGTCGTCGTTTCAGGAATCGGTAAACCGGCATCGCCAATAACAAGGCTATCGGTATGCCCCAGTCGAGAAATCACGGAAGAAATATCTGAATTCAATAATGCTGCTTTTTTCATCTTCTCACCCCACCAGCGAAACGTTTCGCTAATAACATTCTAGAAAAAGAAGCAAGAAAGGCAATGAAGAGATAAAAAAAATGTGATCACCATCGAAACGTTTCGCTAATAAAAAAAGAAAGGTAATGAGAGGCGGGTATAGGAGATTGATAAATAGAGAAATGGCGGGTCAAAGCCCGCCAATAAGGAACAGAGGATAATGCGTTAGAGTTTACGAATCTGCTTCACATCCAACTCGACGGAATTGAAGTCTTTATCCAGTTCACCCTGAATTTCCACTTTGTCGTTAGGTGAAACCATCTGGCCATTCCAGCGTTTGTGGTCGATCTCGACTTCCATCGTGCCCGTTGAATCGCGGAACAGGTAGTTTTCATCGCCGATCCGTTTTTCAATATTCCCTCTCAGCGTCACCCAACTGTCATCACGCAAATCTTTAGCTTTATCTACCGTGGTGAGGGAACTCTGCGAATCGGTGAATCCCCCTTGATGTGCACCAACGGCTGGTGTTTCTGGATTGACAAAACCACCGCCACTTTGTGCAGCAAATACTGGTGCGGAAACCAGAGCAGTAATAACGAGTAACGCAGCGACTTTTTTCATGTTCACCCTTCCTTTTTTGCCTGTTGTTTCACAATTAAACGTTTCAAAGTTAACTGTTTCACAGTCAATGGTTTCGCAGTCAACCTGCGGGAGCTATCGGTCTTGGTAAAAGAGTAAAACAAATTTTTCTTAACGGAATCTTAAAGCGTCAGTTCTCGCATTGTTGTTTTTTTATATTGCCGGATATTGCCCAGTTTCAGTGATTTGGCCTGTACACACCGCCTCTCTATTTCGTATAAAACCGGAAAAGGCATAAGCGCAACAGCAGCGCATTCTCTGCGAGGCAGCCATGAGAATATTGTTAATCGAAGACGATCGCTTGATTGGTGACGGTCTGAAAGCTGGGTTGAACAAACTGGGCTTTAATATCGACTGGTTTATGGAAGGTAAAGCGGGTGCCGCGGCATTGAAGGCTGCACCCTATGATGCGGTAGTGCTCGATCTCAGCCTGCCGGGCATAGACGGGGTGGATATTCTGCGCCAGTGGCGTCAGGCTGGGCATGACGAACCGGTACTGATTCTGACCGCCCGCGATGCGCTGGAACAGCGTGTGGAAGGGCTACAGCGAGGTGCCGATGATTATTTATGTAAGCCCTTTGCGCTGACAGAAGTAGCCGCTCGCCTGCAGGCGCTGATTCGCCGCCGTCATGGCCAACTTCAACCGACATTAACGCACGGCGTGGTTTCCCTTGAGCCGGGATCGCGGAGTGTCACGCTTAACAACGAACCACTGATACTAAAATCCCGCGAACTGGCGTTACTGGAACTGTTTTTGCTCAATCCGAACCGCATACTCACACGCGCGCAGTTGGAAGAAAAGCTCTACGGATGGGACGATGATGTCTCCAGCAATGCGGTAGAAGTACATATCCACCACCTGCGCAAAAAGCTGGGCAGCGGGTTTATCCGAACCGTGCATGGCGTTGGCTATATTCTGGGAGATGCGCCATGAACCGACTCAGCCTGCGTTTACGCCTAATTGCAGGTTTTACGCTGCTGACATTACTTTGCTGGGGCGTAGCCAGTCTGCTTTCGTGGCATCAAACACGCCATAACATCAATGAGCTATTTGATACCCAGCAAATGCTGTTTGCCAAACACCTGGCCACCATGAATCCTGATGAATTGCGCATCCAGTCGGTTTCTCTGCCCAAAACCAAAAGTCTGGTACATGAGAATCAGGGAAAGCAGGAAGATGATGCGCTGGCCTTCGCCATTTTTACCCGCGATGGTGAAATGGTGCTGAATGATGGTGATAATGGCAAGGATTTCATTTTTAACTATACGCGCAACGGCTTTACTGACGGCAGGCTACGCGATGACAATGACGCCTGGCGTATCGTCTGGCTGACGACGGCGGATAATCGCTATGTGATTGCTGTCGGGCAGGAGTGGGAATATCGTCAGGATATGACGCTGGATATTGTAAAAACCAACCTGATGCCCTGGCTGTTCGCCCTGCCGATCATGCTGGCCCTGCTGTTCTGGCTGGTCACGCGTGAACTCTCACCGCTAAAACGCATTACCGCCGAGCTTCAACAGCGTTCACCTGATGAAAGCACGCGGCTGGAGACGCAGCACATCCCGCAAGAAGTTCGCCCGTTGGTCAACGCATTAAACCATCTGTTTTCCCGCATCAGCGACATGCTGGTTCGTGAACGTCGTTTTACCTCCGATGCAGCTCACGAATTACGTAGCCCTCTGGCAGCGTTGAAAGTTCAAACTGAAGTCGCACAGCTAGCGCATGACGATGAAGCCATGCGGCATCATGCGCTGATCAATCTGGACAAAGGTATCGATCGGGCCACACGGCTGGTGGATCAGCTCCTGACGCTGTCGCGTCTGGATGCCGAATCGGCCCCCGAAGGGATGCAGCCCATCCAGTTCAATGAACTACTGCAACAAGCGGTGATCGCGCATTACCACACGGCGCAAATCGCGGGTATCGAGCTGACGCTGGATTTACCGGATACTTCGGTCATCCGGCAGGGCCACCCGCTGCTGCTGGCTTTGCTGGTACGCAATCTGCTGGATAATGCCATTCGCTACAGCCATGAAAGGGGAACGGTAAGCCTGACGCTGACAGAGCGCGGTTTTCAGGTTGCCGATAAAGGACCGGGCATTAGCGAGGAGGCGCTGGCAAGAATTGGCGAACGCTTTTATCGCCCGCCGGGGCAGGAGAAATCCGGCAGCGGTCTGGGAATTTCCATCGTAAATAACATCGCCAAACTGCACCACATGCGGGTAACGTTCACCAATCAGCCCAGAGGCGGGCTGATTGTCGCCATAAATTGGTAAAGGCTATTCTCTCTACCATTAACACGCTGGCAGCAACATGCCCCACCCAACAGGCAGCGACTCAAAGTTTGTTATTAGGGAAACACGGGGATGAGGTTCCCGCAGGGACGCCTCGCCCCGTGGTCGACCGTGTATCTCGATCTTATCCCAACATAACGCCCTAATCGTGGGATCACTTAAATCTCGACCTGTATCCCTAACTCAATCAGCCTGTTCGGCGGTATTTCAAACTGATCCGCCGCCCGCAGCGCATTGCGGCTGAGCATCATGAATAACTTACCGCGCAAGCGCAGATACCACGGGCGCTCACCGATAATCAGCGATTCATTGGACATAAAGAAAGACGTTTCCATCATTTGGCAGGTTAACCCATCCTGCCAGCAGCGCTGAAAGACTTCTTCCACATCCGGCGTCTCACGCCAGCCATAGTTGGCAATCACGCGCCAGAACGTCGGCGAAAGCTGTTCAACCGTTACTCGACGTGCGTTCAGCACATAGGGCGCATCCTCTGTTCGCATGGTCAACAGCACCACGCGCTCATGCAGGATTTTATTGTGCTTAAGGTTATGCAGCAGCGCGAACGGAATCACACGAGTCGCGCGCGAGAAATACACGGCGGTCCCCGGCACACGCGTCGGCGGCGTTTTCTCCAGCGATGCAATCATGGCATCCAGCGAATTACCATGCTCATGCAGCCGGCGCAGCAGCCTAAAGCGCTCGCTTTTCCACGTCGTCATGATGATAAACATCACCATACCCAACGCCAGCGGCAGCCAGCCGCCGGAGAGGATCTTGACCACGTTTGCCAAAAACATCGGCACGTCAATAATCAGCAGGCCCGCCAGCAACACCCACGCCAGATAGCGATTCCAGAGCCAATTCTTCACCGCCACCGTACAGAACAGAATGCTGGTAATCACCATCGTGCCCGTTACTGCAATTCCGTAAGCCGCCGCCAGATTGCTTGAATGCTCAAAGCTGACAATCACGATGACAACGGCGATATAGAGCATCCAGTTAATGGCAGGGATATAAATCTGGCCGGATTCCATATCTGACGTGTGTACGATACGCATCGGCGGCAAATAGCCCAGCCGCACCGCCTGACGAGTCAGTGAGAACACACCGGAAATCACCGCCTGCGAGGCAATGATTGTCGCCAGCGTGGCCAATATCATCAGTGGAATCAGCGCCCAGTCTGGCGCCAGCAGGAAGAAGGGGTTCTTGATTGCTTCAGGATCTTTTAACAGCAACGCGCCCTGACCGAAGTAATTTAACACCAGCGACGGCAGCACCACCGTAAACCAGGCCAGACGAATGGGGAATTTACCGAAGTGTCCCATATCAGCATACAGTGCCTCGACCCCGGTAATCGCCAGCACCACCGCCCCCAGCGCGAAGAACGACACCGCTTTATATTCGATAAAGAAGCGCACGGCGTACATCGGGTTCAACGCCTGCAAGACTTCGGGGTTAGCAATAATGCTGCGCGCACCCAGTACGCCAAGCGTCAAAAACCAGATCAGCATCACGGGCGCAAACAGCTTGCCGACGCTACCCGTACCGTGTTTTTGAATGATAAACAGTAATGTCAGGACGACAATCGAGAGCGGAACGATATAGCTGTCCATCGACGGCGCGGCGATTTCCAGCCCTTCCATCGCCGACATCACTGAGATAGCTGGCGTGATGACGACTTCCCCATAAAAGAAGCTGCCACCGATCAACCCCATGATGACCAGCACAGACGTCATGCGATCGGAGGTATTGCGCCCGGCTAGCGACATTAATGTCAGAATCCCACCTTCGCCTGCGTTATCGGCACGCATCACATAGGTCAGATATTTCAGCGAAACAACAAGAACCAACAGCCAAAAGATCAGTGAAAGAAAACCAAAGACCGAGTCAGGTTCGACCCCAAAACCAAACTGCCCTGATAAACATTCCCTTAACGTATAAAGAGGGCTGGTTCCTATATCTCCATAAACCACCCCGATGGCCGCCAGCGTGACAGCCGGAAGCGAACGTTTATGTTCTGAGCTCATATCTATCTTCTGTTGTTAATCAGTCCGCGAAGCGCGTCATTCACAGCAACTCGTCCAAGAGCGCACAGTATGCACAAATCAGGGTAAAAACCCATTTTTATTGTGCGGTCACCTGTATACGAAACATCCTGTAAAGGGTGGTTTATTGCTTACTTACCCCGTTAGGGTGAATAATCCGTAAAAGTATTCTAATAAAAATCTGTGATCTGCCGTTTATTATTACTATTGTCTTTCTGAAAGTAGGGTTTTTCTGAGACACCGCTTTCAGTCGAGCAACCAGATTCAAAAATAAACGATTTCGGTACATCACATCATGGGACTAACGGATTAATTATGCGTCAAACCGCGGCATTGGCTGAAAGAATTTCTCGTCTCAGTCATGCGCTAGAGCACGGACTCTACGAAAGACAGCACGCCATTCGTCTCTGTCTACTGGCAGCGCTAAGCGGGGAAAGTGTTTTTCTTCTGGGGCCGCCGGGTATAGCCAAAAGTATGATCGCACGACGTCTTAAATTCGCTTTTCGTCATGCGAATGCGTTCGAGTACCTGATGACCCGCTTTTCCACCCCGGAAGAGGTATTCGGTCCCCTTTCTATTCAGGCATTAAAAGACGAAGGCCGCTATCAGCGTCTGACCGCGGGTTACCTGCCAGAAGCCGAAATCGTGTTTCTGGATGAGATCTGGAAAGCGGGCCCCGCCATTTTGAATACCCTGCTGACGGCCATTAACGAGCGGCGTTTCCGTAATGGCAACAGCGAAGACACCATTCCGATGCGCCTGCTGGTCGCCGCGTCGAATGAACTACCGGAAGCTGATGGCGGTCTGGAAGCGCTCTATGACCGAATGCTCATCCGTCTGTGGCTCGATCGCGTGCAGGAAAAACAGAATTTCCGTGCACTGCTCGTGAATAACAGCAGCGAACGCGATAACCCCGTCCCGCCCGCTCTCAGCGTCAGCGATGAAGAGTACCAACAGTGGCAGAAGGATATTGAGCATATCGCATTGCCGGAGTTCGGTTTCGAGCTGATTTACACGCTGCGCCAACAGCTCGATGCGTTGGAACAGGCCCCTTACATTTCCGATCGACGCTGGAAAAAAGCCCTGCGCTTGCTTCAAGCCAGCGCATTTTTCTGCGGACGGGATGCCATAACACCGGTTGATATCATTCTGCTGAAAGACTGTCTCTGGCATGACCAAAGCACGTTGACGCTCATCGAACATCAGCTTGAGCTACTGATTACCGAGCACGCTTACCAGCAGAAAAGTCTGCTGTTCCGGCTGCAACAGGCGAATACCCGACGTCAGCAATACCAGCGTGAACAAAGCGAATTACAGGCATTCTCGGTGGAGAAACAGGGGCACTTCCTCGGACGGAAATTCCATTACACCTTGCCTGATGCGATCGCCGCTGAAACGCTGGATCTGGTGCTACAACGCCCGCTGATCCTGCACGATATTGAAGTTAACCACCTGATCATTGAGAAGAATACTTTGCAAGGCTGGCTACAAAAAGGGGGAGAAATCCGGGGCAAGCTCAACGGCATCGGTTTTACCCAACGTCTCGATCTGCTGGTGGACGATCGCCAACATCTGGCTATTCGTGATATCAGCCTGCAATCCTCCATTCTTTCTCTGCCGGAAAAACGCGACTGTGCGCTTCCTGCCGACATTATCGATGAATACGAAAAGCTGAACATGCAACTGCGCGAACAGCGCCGCTTATTCAGCCAGCATCAGCCTTGCCTGTTCGTACCCAGTGAGTGGCTGGCCAAAATAGAAGCCAGCCTGCAACAGGTCGCCGAGCAGATCCAGCAATCAGAGCAACAGGACTAACGCCGATGATCACGCTGGAATCACTGGAGATGCTGCTGTCTATCGATGAAAACGAGCTACTGGACGATCTTGTCGTCACACTGCTGGCAACGCCCCAGCTCGCTTTCTTCTTTGAAAAGTATCCCAGCCTGAAGTCCGCGTTACTCAACGATCTCCCCCACTGGAAAGAAACCTTAAAACAGCGCCTGCATGCCACACAGGTACCGCCGGAGCTGGAAAAAGAATTTAGCTGCTACCAGCGTTCGCAATCGATCGACAATCAGGCTTTTCAGACGCGCCTGCCTGCGATTATGGATATGCTGAACACCGTAGAATCCCCTTTTCTGACGCAGGCCTCACAGCTCATGGCCTCTCCAGAGAGAACCTTAGGGCAGAAGATCACGAGCGGGCTTCACGCGCTCTTTCTTCAGCGCTGGCGGCTAAGCCTCACTCTGCAAACTGTTACACTGCATCAGCAATTGATGGATCAAGAGCGGGAAATTCTGCTGGATGAACTGCAACAGCGGCTGACCCTCAGCGGCAAACTCGAACCTATTCTGGCTGAAAACGAAAATGCGGCCGGGCGACTCTGGGATCTCAGCGCCGCACAGCGTATTCACACCGATCCCCGTCCCTTACTGGATTTCGGGGCATTCCTGCAACGCCAGCCTGCATTACAAAAACTGGCGGAACGCCTGGGTCGCAGCCGAGAAACCAAATCCATCCTCACGCAGGAAGCGCCGAAAGAAGCCTTCCGGGTCAGAGTACGGGAACCTGCCACCGTGCCTGAGCAGGTGAGCGGCGTGCATCAGAGCGATGACATTTTGCGTTTGATGCCGACGGAGCTGGTCACGCTGGGCATTAGCGAGCTGGAATATGAATTCTATCGTCGCCTGCTGGAACATCGGCTGCTGACCTATCGCTTACAGGGGGAGAGCTGGCGCGAGAAAATCACCGAGCGCCCCGTGGTGCATCAGCAAAACGAACAGCAGCCGCGTGGCCCGTTTATCGTCTGCGTTGATACGTCAGGTTCCATGGGCGGCTTTAATGAGCGCTGTGCCAAAGCTTTCTGTCTGGCATTGATGCGCATCGCGCTCGCCGACAACCGCCGTTGCTACATCATGCTATTTTCTACCGGCGTGGTGAAATACGAGCTCACGTCTGCGGACGGATTAGAGCAGGCGATACGTTTTCTCAGCCAGTCCTTCCGCGGCGGCACGGATATGAGCGCCTGTCTGTCAGCATTGTTGGATAAGATGGATGACGCACTCTGGCATGATGCCGACGCGGTGGTGATTTCGGATTTTATCGCCCAGCGGTTGCCGGATGAGGTGGTAAATAAGGTGAAAAGCCGCCAGAAACAGCTACAGCATCGTTTCCATGCTGTAGCGATGTCCGATCATGGCAAACCCGGCATCATGCACATCTTTGACCATATCTGGCGCTTTGATACCGGGTTAAAAAGCCGCTTAATGCGCCGTTGGCAGCACGGCAAGGCTTATTAAAGCAGGCCGGAAACTGACTCACGCAGCGGCTGTGGCCACACGCCGCACTGAACCTGACCAATGTGCGGCAATTGCAGCAACAGCATGACCAGGCGAGACTGACCAATTCCCCCACCGATCGTTTGCGGCATTTCACCGCGCAGCAACGCCTGATGCCATTCCAGCTTCAGACGTTCTTCATCCTGCGTCAGCGCCAGCTGGCGTGTTAACGCTTCCGCATCGACACGGATTCCCATGGATGAAATCTCAAATGCATCGTTCAGAACCGGGTTCCACACGACGATATCGCCGTTCAAACCCGCCAGTTCCTGCTCGCCTGGCGTCGTCCAGTCATCATAATCCGGCGCACGCACATCGTGAGAGTGTCCGCTGGACAGCTTACCGCCAATCCCAATCAGGAAGACTGCACCCAATTCTTTAGCGATAGCGCGTTCACGCCCTTTGGCATCCCGATCGGGATAGCGCTGTAGCAACGTTTCGGTATGCACAAAGTGAATCTGTTCCGGCAGGAAAGGCTGAATGCCAAACGCCTGATGTACCGCAGCTTCCGTCGCTTTAATGCCCTGATAAATACGCGTCACCGTCGATTTCAGATACTCCGCATGACGCTCGCCATCCCCCAACACGCGCTCCCAGTCCCACTGATCGACATAGACCGAGTGGATAGGGCTCAGACGATCTTCGTCCGGGCGCAGTGCCTTCATGTGGGTATAGATACCTTCGCCGAAGCTAAAATCATACGCGCCCAGGGTTTTACGTTTCCATTTCGCCAGTGAGTGAACCACTTCAAATGTGGCATCTGGCAGGGCTTTAACCTTAACCTGCACCGCTTTTTCCGTACCGGACAAGTTATCCTGCGTACCGTCGCCGATACGGCTGAGAATCGGAGCCTGGACTTCAATCAATCCCAGAAGCTGCTCCAGCTGGCTGGAGAAGAAAGACTTAACGAAGCTGATTTGCTGTTGTTTTTCGATGTACTGCTTTTTCATTGCCGCGTCTCTTATTCATCGTATTTAGTTATTCATTAAGCAATAAAAACCACCAGTCATTCAATAATCTTATGGATAAATTGCACTTGTGCTTTTAATCCGTCATTTTATAGCGGTATAAAATCATTATTCGATAAAATAGGGGGCTCAAAGTGGCAGAAATTTATCAGATCGATAATCTCGATCGCGGCATTCTTTCCGCCTTAATGGAAAATGCACGCACGCCTTATGCCGAACTGGCAAAACAATTTTCCGTCAGTCCAGGCACGATCCACGTTCGGGTGGAAAAAATGAAGCAGGCAGGCATCATTGTCGGTACACGTCTGGATGTGAATCCAAAACAGCTGGGCTATGACGTATGCTGTTTTATCGGCATCATTCTGAAAAGTGCCAAAGATTATCCCTCTGCGCTAGAGAAGCTGAACAATCTGGAAGAAGTGGTCGAGGCCTACTACACCACTGGGCATTACAGCATCTTTATTAAGGTAATGTGTCGCTCGATCGAGGCACTGCAACATGTGCTTATCAACAAGATCCAAACAATTGATGAAATTCAGTCCACTGAAACGCTGATCTCCCTGCAAAACCCCATCATGCGGACGATCGCGCCGTAATGCTTTTTTCCTATACCCATATTATCCACAGGTAGATCCCAGCCAGATCACAGCGTACAATGTCCCGTCTTTTATCGGATGGGATCGCTATGGCAGACATTACCTTAATCAGTGGCAGTACCCTTGGCAGTGCCGAATATGTTGCAGAGCATTTGGCTGAACTGCTGGAGAAGGATGATTTTTCCACTGAAACTCTCCATGGCCCCACGCTTGATGCACTGCCTGAAAGCGGTGTATGGCTGGTGGTGACGTCTACACACGGTGCAGGGGAATTCCCTGACAATCTGAAAGCACTGTTTGAACAACTGGAACAGCAAAAGCCCGATCTTTCTCAGGTGAGTTTCGGTGCAGTGGGGATCGGTAGTAAAGAGTACGACACGTTCTGTGGCGCGATCCAAACAGCGGATCGTGTACTGGCTCAATTAGGGGCCAAACGGATCGGTGAAATCCTCGAGATCGACATCACCCAGCATCAAATTCCAGAAGATCCAGCAGAAGAATGGCTAGGATCGTGGGTTAATTTACTCAAATAAGATGAAATATTCGGCAGTTGAATGTGGATAACTATGCTTACTTCAGGTGTAAAAGCAGTAGTTATCCCAATAACAACCCGAGTATGTTTTTTGTCCTGTGCATAACTCCGCATTAAGATCCCAGCTTATACTGGCTAGGATCACCGATCATTCACAGGTAAGGATCATCCCCATTCTCTTGATCTTTAATATGAATAATCACTTATCCACACAACATGACGATCCTAATAAGAGATCTAATAAAGAGATCTTTAAATAAAAAGATCTTTCTTTAATTAACGAGGATCCAACGGACTTGGTCGTTGGCTCAAAGTTGAGTAGAATCCCCTCCCCAGGGCAAATAACGATCGTTCGCCACTCATCATTCGCAATAATGCGAGGAGCAGTACCATGTTTTATCCAGATCCATTTGACGTCATCGTGATCGGTGGCGGTCATGCCGGAACAGAAGCAGCAATGGCTTCTGCCCGAATGGGCCAACAGACGCTTTTGCTCACACACAATATCGACACGCTGGGACAAATGTCTTGCAACCCGGCGATCGGCGGTATTGGGAAAGGTCATCTGGTTAAAGAGATCGATGCCATGGGAGGCTTGATGGCGCGTGCCGTCGATCAGGCAGGTATACAGTTTAGGATACTAAACAGCAGTAAAGGCCCAGCCGTCAGAGCAACGCGCGCACAAGCGGATCGCGTGCTCTATCGTCAGGCTGTTCGCACCGCACTGGAGAATCAGCCAAACCTGACGATCTTCCAGCAGGCTGTTGACGATCTGATCGTGGAAAACGATCGCGTCGTCGGTGCCGTTACCCAGATGGGACTCAAATTCCGTGCAAAAGCCGTGGTGTTGACGGTAGGCACTTTCCTTGATGGCAAAATTCATATTGGGCTGGATAACTACAGCGGTGGGCGTGCAGGCGATCCGCCTTCCATTCCACTCGCGCGCCGCCTGCGTGAACTGCCTCTGCGCGTCAACCGCCTGAAAACCGGTACGCCGCCACGAATTGACGCCAGAACGATTGATTTTAGCGTGCTGGCTCAACAGCACGGTGACAACCCGATGCCAGTTTTCTCATTCCTGGGGAGTGCGAGCCAGCATCCGGCACAAATGCCGTGCTACATCACGCATACCAATGAGAAGACCCATGATGTGATCCGTAATAATCTGGATCGCAGCCCGATGTATGCCGGGATCATCGAAGGGATCGGACCACGCTATTGCCCATCGATCGAAGACAAAGTCATGCGCTTTGCCGATCGAAATACGCATCAGATCTTTCTTGAACCTGAAGGACTGACTAGCAACGAAATTTACCCTAATGGGATCTCAACCAGTTTGCCGTTTGACGTCCAGTGGCAGATTGTTCGCTCAATGGCTGGGATGGAAAATGCACGCATCGTTCGTCCTGGCTATGCGATTGAATACGATTTCTTCGATCCTCGCGATCTGAAACCTACGCTGGAAAACAAATTTGTTCATGGCCTGTTCTTCGCTGGACAGATCAACGGAACAACAGGTTATGAAGAAGCCGCCGCACAAGGCATGCTGGCAGGGCTAAATGCAGCTCGACTGGCTGCCGATAAGGAAGGCTGGTCTCCACGTCGCGATCAAGCTTATCTCGGCGTGTTGGTTGACGATCTCTGTACGTTGGGGACGAAAGAACCCTACCGGATGTTTACCTCACGCGCTGAATATCGTCTGATGCTGCGCGAAGATAACGCCGATCTGCGTTTGACTGAAATGGGTCGTGAGCTGGGAATGGTCGACGATCATCGCTGGGCACGTTTCAACGAGAAGCTCGAGAGTATTGAAAAAGAGCGTCAGCGCCTGCGCGACATTCACGTTCACCCACAATCTGAGCAGCTAGACCAAATCAATTCACTGCTGAAGACCCCGTTGTCCCGTGAAGCGAACGGTGAAGAGCTGCTTCGTCGCACGGAAGTGGATTACGTTCAGCTTACTGCGCTACCGCTGTTTGCCCCAGGATTAACCGACGAGCAGGCTGCCGAACAGGTTGAAATTCAGGTCAAATACGAAGGGTATATTGCTCGTCAGCAGGATGAAATTGAGAAACAGCAGCGCAATGAAAATGCACTGCTGCCTGCCGATCTGGATTACAAACAGGTGAGTGGATTGTCCAATGAGGTGATTGCCAAGCTGAATGATCATAAACCTTCGTCGATCGGTCAGGCTTCACGGATTTCTGGCATTACGCCTGCGGCGATCTCCATTCTGCTGATCTGGCTTAAAAAACAGGGTCTGCTGCGTCGCAGCGCCTGATTTAAAGTAAACTTATCCCCTAAATAGTCGGTTCTCCGGCTATTTTTATTATTAACCTCATATTTTTCATCGGGATCTTATTGTGCGCAACACACTCGATAATCTGCTAAACGCGGCTGGTATGGCGATTTCAGATAAGCAAAAAAACCTTCTGATACAGTATGTTGACATGCTGAATAAGTGGAACAAAGCTTATAACCTGACGTCGGTACGCGATCCGCAGCAAATGCTTGTCCGCCACATCATGGACAGTATCGTGGTTGAGCCACATTTACACGGGCAGCGTTTTATCGATGTAGGTACCGGGCCTGGGTTACCGGGAATTCCATTGGCGATTGTTCGCCCTGATTCGCATTTCACTTTGCTGGATAGCCTGGGTAAGCGTGTGCGCTTTCTGCGTCAGGTTCAGCATGAACTACAGCTTGAAAACATCACACCAGTGCAGAGTCGCGTTGAGGCGTTTCCAGCAGAGCCACCTTTTGATGGGGTGATCAGCCGAGCATTTGCCTCTTTGCAGGACATGATTAGCTGGTGCAGCCATCTTCCAGCCAGACCGACAGGTCGGTTTTATGCTCTAAAAGGTGTACTTCCAGAGGATGAATTGTCATCCTTGCCACAAGATGTCCTATTGGATCAGGTTGTTCGCTTATCCGTTCCCGATCTGGAAGGTGAACGCCATTTGGTCGTGCTTAAACCAAACTAATTTTGTTTTTTATCAAAAAAATTATAACTAAATATTGCATGTCAGGATGCTATCTCATCTATCGGTGGCATTGTTCCAAAACGCATCGCGATCACTGAAATTTTACATCTTCGTTTTTTCAGCGTTGTCCTTTTGCTTTCGCACTGAATAATAACGAGCGAAAATAAATCATCGGCATCAAAATTTAGTTATTTTTGTGTTAATTGAGTAAAAAAACGATATCAATAATGTCAATAGGTGGTTGAAACGTTGTTTATTGCGCTTTTGGGATAAGTTTTTTATTAAATTATTGAAATTAAATAAAATAAATACGTTTTATTGCTAAGGACAAAAAAAGATACATCCTGTTGTAAATATTCGTAAGCCCTTTTATGTGAGTCATATCACAGATTAGAGGCCTTTAGAAATTAATGACACCAGGCATGAGTCGTGAGGATTGTTAGTAAAAACGGGGCTTCAGAAAGAAATTTAAATAATTGTTCACCTTTTCGCTACTTATCGATTGAATTCGCAGGTGTGACCCGTATAATTTGCTCGTTTTTTGCCGCTTGACTCAGTGGTGTAAAGGCAGTTTTATACGTCATTCGGTATACCTCTGAAAAGGTACGGAGAGAGCAAACGTCATGCCTGTATCCCTTTACAGCGGAAAAGTAGCCTTAAGGCTGCTGTTGTTACAGTTAGTGACTTTTGCTTTGTTGAGTGCTGCTTTCAGCCTCAATAGCGTCAACGCTGCTGCTTCTGCATTAGGCGGAGGATTGGCAGCCTGGTTACCGAATGTGTTGTTTGTGTTGTTTGCCTTGCGTCATCAGTCACACAAGCCTGCTGATGGGCGTGTGGCCTGGTCATTCGCGATTGGCGAAGCGCTCAAGGTATTTATCACCATTGCGCTGTTAGTGGTGGCGTTAGGCGTGTTTAAAGCGGCATTCTTTCCGCTTGGCCTGACTTATTTATCGGTGCTGGTTATGCAGATCGTGGCACCGGCCGTAATTAATCGTTACCGTAATTAACAACAAAAGGGTAAGAGACATCATGGCTGCTGGAGAAATCTCTACTCCGCAAGAGTATATCGGTCACCACTTGCAGCATTTGCAGGTCGGGACGGGTTTTTGGTCGATCAACGTCGATTCGATGTTTTTCTCCATCGCTCTTGGGGTCCTCTTTCTGGTTATCTTTCACCGCGTAGCGAAACGTGCGACCAGCGGTGTGCCAGGTAAGCTGCAAACGGCTGTCGAACTGATTATCGGTTTCGTTGATGGCACCGTACGCGATATGTTCCATGGCAAAAGCAAACTGATTGCTCCTCTGGCACTGACCATTTTCGTCTGGGTTTTCCTGATGAACCTGATGGATCTGCTGCCTATCGATCTGTTGCCGCAAGCTTGGGCGGGCATCTATAGCCTGTTGGGATACGATCCGGCGCATGCTTATCTGCGTGCTGTGCCGACAGCTGACGTGAACATCACGCTGTCGATGGCGCTTGGGGTGTTTGTTCTGGTTCTGTTCTACAGCATCAAAATGAAGGGGCTCGGTGGTTTTGTTAAAGAACTGACCATGCAGCCGTTCAACCATCCAGTATTTATTCCTATCAACCTGATTCTTGAAGGTGTCAGCCTGCTGTCCAAACCTATTTCTTTAGGCTTGCGACTGTTTGGCAATATGTATGCGGGTGAGTTGATCTTCATCCTGATTGCCGGTCTGTTGCCGTGGTGGTCACAATGGCTGTTAAATGTGCCTTGGGCTATTTTCCACATTTTGATTATTACGCTTCAGGCTTTTATTTTCATGGTTCTGACGGTTGTTTATCTCTCGATGGCATCTGAAGAGCATTGATTTTCTTTCAACAAATAACGTTTTTAACTGAAACAAACTGGAGACTGTCATGGAAAACCTGAGTGTGGATCTGCTGTACATGGCTGCCGCGTTAATGATGGGTTTGGCGGCAATCGGTGCTGCGATCGGTATCGGCATTCTGGGTGGTAAATTCTTGGAAGGTGCTGCTCGTCAGCCTGACCTGATTCCTTTACTGCGTACACAGTTCTTTATCGTCATGGGTCTGGTTGACGCCATCCCGATGATCGCTGTTGGTCTGGGGCTGTATGTGATGTTTGCGGTGGCCTAAGCAGAATGTTTTCTGCTGAGGTTAAAACATCAACTTATTTAACTTTGAAAGAGGCATTGTGCTGTGAATATTAATGCAACAATCCTCGGCCAGGCCATTGCGTTCGTCCTGTTTGTCTGGTTCTGCATGAAGTATGTATGGCCGCCGATGATGGCAGCCATCGAGAAACGTCAGAAAGAAATTGCTGACGGTCTGGCTTCTGCTGAACGTGCCAAAAAAGATTTGAACTTGGCTCAGGCCAATGCGACAGATCAACTGAAGAAAGCCAAAGCGGATGCTCAGGTTATCATCGAGCAGGCGAACAAACGCCGTGCTCAGATCCTGGATGAGGCGAAAGCTGAAGCGGAAGCTGAACGTAACAAGATTGTGGCGCAGGCGCAGGCTGAAATCGAAGCCGAACGTAAACGTGCTCGTGAAGAGCTGCGTAAGCAAGTTGCCGTATTGGCGATTGCCGGTGCCGAGAAAATTATTGAACGTTCCGTGGATGAAGCTGCTAACAGCGACATCGTTGATAAACTGGTCGCTGAACTGTAAGGAGGGAGGGGCTGATGTCTGAATTTGTCACGGTAGCTCGCCCCTACGCCAAAGCAGCTTTTGACTTTGCGGTTGAGAATCAGGCCTTGGATCGCTGGCAGAACATGCTGGCGTTTTCGGCCGAAGTGGCGCGCAATGAGCAAATTGCCGAGCTGCTTTCCGGTGCGGTTGCACCGATTGAGCTGGCGAAAACATTTATTGCCGTTTGTGGTGATCAACTTGATGAAGCCGGTCAGAACCTGATTAAGGTGATGGCCGAAAACGGACGTTTACCAGTGCTTCCTGAAGTACTGGAACAATTTATTCAACTGCGGGCAACTCTGGAATCGACGGTTGACGTCGATGTGATTTCTGCCAGCACGTTGAGTGAGGAGCAGCAATCAAAGATCGCTGCCGCTATGGAAAAACGTCTGTCACGCAAAGTGAAGCTGAATTGCAAAATTGATAAGTCTGTCATGGCCGGCGTGGTTATCCGCGCGGGCGATATGGTGATAGATGGCAGCATTCGCGGTCGTCTGGAACGTCTGGCAGACGTCTTGCAGTCTTAAGGGGACTGGAGCATGCAACTGAATTCCACCGAAATCAGCGAACTGATCAAGCAGCGCATTGCTCAGTTCAATGTGGTGAGCGAAGCTCACAATGAAGGTACTATTGTTTCCGTCAGCGACGGAATCATCCGCGTCCACGGTCTGGCAGACGTGATGCAGGGAGAGATGATCTCTCTGCCGGGTAACCGTTATGCGATCGCACTGAACCTGGAGCGCGACTCCGTTGGTGCGGTAGTTAGGGGTCCGTATGCGGATCTGGCTGAAGGCATGAAAGTAAAATGCACCGGCCGTATTCTTGAAGTTCCAGTTGGCCGCGGCCTGCTGGGTCGTGTGGTCAACACACTGGGCGCACCGATTGACGGTAAAGGCGCACTGGATCACGACGGTTTCTCTGCGGTTGAAGCGATTGCGCCTGGCGTTATCGAACGTCAGTCCGTTGATGAGCCGGTACAAACGGGCTATAAGTCTGTTGATGCCATGATTCCAATTGGTCGTGGTCAGCGTGAGCTGATTATCGGTGACCGTCAGACGGGTAAAACCGCACTGGCCATCGACGCCATCATTAACCAGCGTGATTCCGGCATCAAATGTGTGTACGTCGCTATCGGCCAGAAAGCCTCCACGATTTCTAACGTGGTGCGTAAACTGGAAGAGCACGGCGCACTGGAAAACACCATTGTTGTTGTTGCTACCGCGTCTGAGTCTGCTGCTCTGCAATATCTGGCACCGTATGCTGGCTGTGCGATGGTCGAATACTTCCGTGACCGCGGTGAAGATGCGCTGATTATTTATGATGACCTGTCTAAACAGGCCGTTGCTTATCGTCAGATTTCTCTGCTGCTTCGTCGTCCGCCAGGTCGTGAAGCTTATCCTGGTGACGTTTTCTATCTCCACTCCCGTTTGCTGGAGCGTGCATCGCGCGTTAACGCCGATTACGTTGAAGCATTCACCAAGGGTGAAGTGAAAGGGAAAACCGGTTCGTTGACTGCTCTGCCGATCATCGAAACGCAAGCGGGTGACGTTTCTGCGTTCGTTCCGACCAACGTAATTTCTATTACCGATGGTCAGATCTTCCTGGAATCCAACCTGTTTAACGCCGGTATTCGTCCTGCAGTTAACCCAGGGATCTCCGTATCCCGTGTGGGTGGTGCAGCACAGACCAAGATCATGAAGAAACTGTCCGGTGGTATTCGTACCGCTCTGGCACAGTACCGTGAACTGGCAGCATTCTCTCAGTTCGCTTCCGATCTTGATGATGCAACCCGTAAGCAGTTGAGCCACGGTCAGAAAGTGACCGAGCTGCTGAAACAGAAACAGTATGCGCCGATGTCTGTCGCACAGCAGTCTCTGGTTCTGTTTGCGGCAGAACGTGGTTATCTGGAAGATGTTGAGCTGTCGAAAGTCGGTAGCTTTGAAGCGGCACTGTTGGCTTATGCTGACCGTGAGCATGGCGAACTTCTGCAACAAATCGACCAGACTGGCGCTTATAACGATGAGATCGAGGGCAAGTTTAAAGGCATCCTCGATACTTTTAAGGCAACCCAGTCCTGGTAACGCCCGGTGGCCTGCTGTAAAGCAGGCCGCAAGGCTTTGAGGAGAAGCAAAGATGGCCGGCGCAAAAGAGATACGTAGTAAGATCGCAAGCGTCCAAAATACGCAGAAGATCACCAAAGCAATGGAAATGGTCGCCGCTTCCAAAATGCGTAAATCGCAGGATCGTATGGCGGCCAGCCGTCCTTATGCGGAAACCATACGCAATGTGATTGGTCACCTTGCGTTAGGAAATCTGGAATATAAACACCCGTACCTGGAAGAACGCGACGTTAAGCGCGTTGGGTATTTGGTGGTGTCTACTGACCGTGGCCTGTGCGGTGGTTTGAACATTAACCTGTTCAAGAAACTGCTGGCTGATATGAAATCCTGGAGCGACAAAGGCGTTGAAACTGATTTAGCGCTGGTTGGTTCCAAGGCTGTTTCTTTCTTCGGTTCGGTAGGCGGAAACATTGTTGCTCAGGTTACCGGTATGGGGGATAACCCTTCCGTATCAGAATTGATCGGCCCGGTTAAAGTTATGCTGCAAGCCTATGACGAAGGTCGTCTGGACAAGCTGTATATCGTCAGCAACAAGTTTATTAATACCATGTCTCAGGAACCGCTTGTTGTTCAAGTGTTACCGTTACCGCCTTCGGATGACGGTGAGTTGAAGAAGAAAGCCTGGGATTACCTGTATGAACCCGATCCTAAGTCGCTGCTGGATACCCTGCTGCGCCGTTATGTAGAATCTCAGGTTTATCAGGGCGTCGTAGAAAATCTGGCTAGTGAGCAGGCCGCGCGAATGGTTGCGATGAAAGCCGCGACCGATAACGGCGGTAGCCTGATCAAAGAGCTTCAGTTGGTATACAACAAGGCTCGTCAGGCCAGCATCACCCAGGAACTCACCGAAATCGTCGGGGGAGCCTCCGCGGTTTAAGCAGGTTTACGAATTACGTATTGTCGAATTACGTAGAGGATTCAAGATGGCTACTGGAAAGATTATCCAGGTAATCGGCGCCGTGGTGGACGTCGAGTTCCCGCAAGATGCCGTACCGAAAGTGTACGATGCGCTTGAGGTAGAGAACGGCGCTGAAAAACTGGTGCTGGAAGTGCAGCAGCAGTTGGGCGGCGGCATTGTTCGTTGTATCGCAATGGGTTCTTCTGACGGCCTGCGTCGCGGGTTGAACGTGAATAACCTGGACCACCCGATCGAAGTACCGGTAGGTAAAGCAACGTTGGGTCGTATCATGAACGTATTGGGTGACCCAATCGACATGAAAGGCGACATCGGCGAAGAAGAGCGTTGGGCTATCCACCGTTCAGCTCCGAGCTATGAAGAGCTGTCAAACTCACAGGAACTGCTGGAAACGGGCATCAAGGTTATCGACCTCATGTGTCCGTTTGCGAAGGGCGGTAAAGTGGGTCTGTTCGGTGGTGCGGGCGTAGGTAAAACCGTAAACATGATGGAGCTGATCCGTAACATTGCGATCGAGCACTCCGGTTACTCTGTGTTTGCTGGCGTAGGTGAGCGTACCCGTGAAGGTAACGACTTCTACCACGAAATGACCGACTCCAACGTAATCGATAAAGTATCACTGGTGTATGGCCAGATGAATGAGCCGCCGGGTAACCGTCTGCGCGTAGCATTGACCGGTCTGACCATGGCGGAAAAATTCCGTGATGAAGGCCGTGACGTACTGCTGTTCGTCGATAACATCTACCGTTATACCCTAGCCGGTACGGAAGTATCCGCACTGCTGGGTCGTATGCCTTCTGCGGTAGGTTATCAGCCGACGCTGGCGGAAGAGATGGGCGTTCTGCAAGAACGTATCACCTCAACCAAAACCGGTTCTATCACCTCCGTTCAGGCCGTTTACGTTCCTGCGGATGACTTGACTGACCCATCGCCAGCCACCACCTTTGCTCACTTGGATGCAACCGTGGTACTGAGCCGTCAGATCGCTTCTCTGGGTATCTACCCGGCCGTTGACCCGTTGGATTCCACCAGCCGTCAGTTGGATCCGCTGGTTGTTGGTCAGGAACACTATGATGTTGCCCGTGGCGTGCAGTCTATTCTGCAACGTTATCAGGAATTGAAAGACATCATTGCGATTCTGGGTATGGACGAGTTGTCTGAAGAAGACAAATTGGTGGTATCCCGTGCGCGTAAGATTCAGCGCTTCCTGTCTCAGCCGTTCTTCGTAGCGGAAGTATTTACCGGTTCTCCGGGCAAATACGTTTCTCTGAAAGACACCATCCGTGGCTTTAAAGGGATTATGGAAGGCGAATACGACCACCTGCCAGAGCAGGCGTTCTACATGGTTGGTTCCATTGATGAAGTCGTGGAAAAAGCCAAGAAACTGTAACGCCTTGTAGGAGGGTGACATGGCTATGACTTACCATCTGGATGTCGTGAGTGCGGAACAGCAAATGTTCTCCGGTCTGGTGCAGAAGATCCAGGTCACGGGGAGCGAAGGCGAACTGGGTATTTATCCGGGACATGCCCCTCTGCTCACTGCCATTAAGCCGGGTATGATTCGTATCGTTAAGCAGCACGGTGAGGAAGAGTATATCTATCTTTCTGGCGGTGTCCTTGAGGTGCAACCGAATATGGTCACCGTGCTTTCCGATACCGCTATTCGTGGGCAGGATCTGGATGAAGCTCGAGCGCTGGAAGCGAAACGTAAAGCCGAAGATCATATCCGCAATTCGCATGGTGATGTGGATTATGCTCAGGCTTCTGCAGAGCTGACTAAAGCGATTGCGAAGCTGCGTGTTATCGAGCTGACCAGAAAAGCGATGTAACAGATAAGCTTGCAATAAAAAAGGCCAGTCAGTTTACACTGACTGGCCTTTTTTCAATGCGAACGAATAACCACGTCATGTGGACGTGGTTATTCGTAGGTTTTTGTCTTTTGATTTAAATTTAACAGGGTTGATGTAGAGGCTATAATGTCAATTTTTACCTCTCTTTCCGTCGTAACAGCAGCGCTAACATTTTAAGTAATGTTAAACGGGGCAGATCCTGCAATTTATCAATACAGATAAAATATCGACATAAACAGAAAGAGGCTTATTCTTCATCATATTTGCAACTGAGCCTTTTATTTCGCTACAAAAAATCGTTTTTTTATATAGGCGATATTAAATAAAATGTAGGATTTTAATTTTGAGTGATGTAAAAATGAATATTAGTACTTATGTGAAGGCTCATTTATTCAATAGTTCAAATGCTGCGGTTAAACTAGCAGAAAAAAATAAAAATCATAGACATCAATGTTTTGCCGAGAAACTTATTTTAAAAAAAATAAATAAAATCACATCAACAAATGAAACCTACAACGTAGGAAAATCAATTAAATACAACGAGATAATCGAACATCTAAATAAAACCTCTCCTTTTCCATCAAAATTAAATATCTTACTAGATAGTAACATTCATGCTGGGAAGAATGATTGCCGTGATGATATGAATAAATTTATGCGTTCTCCTCAGCATATTTCTGATATGAAAAAAGGAATTGTAGATGCGGGCAATAAAGTTACTAATGATGAAAATATAAATACGGGGGGAATCCGAAGAATTGTCACCAACCTAACATGCCTTACTTTAGTAAATGAAGAAAAACTTGCTTCAGACTCTACTCGTTTTTTAGAAGAGTATATAACAGATAAAGATAAATTTCGATGTTTTGGCAATGAAAAGAACTACGATTATGAAACGTTGCAGAAAGTGAAAGACCATATAAATAAGATTAAGGAATGGGCTAATAATCTGAATTATAAATAGTTTAATGGGGTTTTCATTTTGAGGGTGCTTAAATACTCGTCTTGAAGGATCGCTGCAAGCAGCGTTAAAGAGCCTGTCAGTAATTCTGTGTAACTGCCCAGTCGTTAAAGGTGATCGCTCAGGCGGTCACCGAACTCGATAATAAAACGACTCATCGCCAGTCGCCAGTTCTGGATCGGCATACTCCATTTTTTCGACGCATCCCTGATCGCCAGATAAATCACTTTCCGTACCGAGTCATCTGTCGGGAACACTTTACGTTTCTTTATTGCCTGACGGATTACGCTGTTCAGCGATTCGATAGCGTTTGTGGTGTAGATGGCCTTGCGGATATCCGGTGGATAGTTGAAGAACGTATTCAGGTTTTCCCAGTGCGCACGCCAGCTTTTGCTGATTTGCGGGTATTTATCGTCCCAGACTTTCGCGAACGCATCCAGCGCCATCAGTGCCGCCTCTTCGGTCGGGGCCTGATAAACCGCCTTCAGCCCGCTGGTGACCGCTTTGTAGTCCTTCCAGGATACGTATTTCAGGCTGTTACGCACCATATGGATGATGAACAGCTGGATATGGGTCTGGGGGTAGACGCTGTTTATCGCATCCGGGAAGCCCTTCAGCCCGTCCACACAGGCAATCAGGATGTCCTGAAGACCCCTATTTTTCAGCTCCGTCAGCACGTTCAGCCAAAACTTTGCGCCTTCATTTTCGGCCAGCCACATACCCAGTAATTCTTTCTGGCCTTCGAGATTAATACCTAAGGCCAGGAAAACAGCTTTGTTTATCACACTGCCATTCTGACGGACTTTTACGACAATGCAGTCCATATAAACAATGGGATACAGCGCATCCAGTTGCCGGTTTTGCCACTCAGTAACCTGCTCTTTTACCGCGTCGGTGACCTTAGATATCAGCGTGGGCGACACATCAGCGTCGTACATTTCTTTGAAGGTAGCGACGATTTCGCGGGTGGCCATTCCTTTGGCGTAGAGGGATAAAATCTGGCTGTCCATCTGCGTAATGCGCGTCTGGTTCTTCTTAATCAGCTGCGGTTCGAAGGTATTTTCACGGTCACGCGGCGTGTTCAGTTCTATCTCGCCGTCATCGCACAACACCGTTTTTGACGAGTAGCCATTACGGGTGTTTGAACCTGTTTTGGGGGCGTTTTTCTCATGCCCGAGGTGGTCAGTCAGCTCCGCATTGAGCGCCGTTTCGACGGTTAATTTCGTCAGCATACGGGAAAACTGATTGAGGTCGGCTTCGGTTTTAAGACCTTTAGCCAGTTCAGCCGCGAGGGCTTTGAGTTTCTTTTCGTCCATAATTGCCTGTCTCCTTTGCTGGAGTGAACATATCAAAAACAGGCAATTACACAATTTTAATTACAGTCTCCAACTCGGCCTCGACAGATTTACTAAGTAAACTCACCGGAAATGAGAGACATCCTATCTCTCACCGAAGGCCAGTTGTTGGCTAGCCAAATTCCTTCCTGAAGAATTTAACCTTCCCTTATCGTTTTCCCATGCTTGAATTATTTAGTATATAAATGATGTCGAATTATCTTCATGAAGTATCGACATCATTTTACGCCTTTAATAATGAATTCTTTTTCCTGCGTAATTATCATTTTTTCTTCAGGAAGTCGCCAAGTACCAGATTGCCTTTGGCGTCACGCGTAAACGTCTCAGGGATGGTTACTGACACGAAATTATTTACGGTGATTTCCTTACCTTGCGCGTTAACCGAACGGTCGCCTTTGATGAAATAGTTGGTGTTATCGATATTGCCGACAACCGCATCATCATATTTACCCGCTTTGGTTTTCAGCGAAACGTTGTTCTTGAAGATGCCTTGTTTTTCCGGGCCAGAGTAAGGGCTTGGACGGAAAATGAAGTTAAAGCGTTCGTTATCTAACGCAATGTTGTCTTCAACGATCAATGCACCAGGGTTGAAGTTGTCAGTGAAACCATCAAGTTTGTTGCCCACAGCAATGCTATTTTTGACCTGATGCGCCACTGGCTGGCCTTCGCCACCCATTTTGAAGCCGTTGCTGGTGTTGTTCATGGCAATTGAATTCTCGATCACCACAACGCCGTTTGCGCCGTCTTCAATTTTGTTAAACAGGTCAAAGCCGTCATCGATGTTGTTGTGCGAGAACGCGCCGCGAATCACGTTGCCTTCACCCACACGCATTTTCACCGCGAAGCCGTCGGCGTTAATTTTACCTGGGTCCTGATTGCTGTGAGATTCTGAATTCAGAATCAGGTTATGGCTGGCCCACAGTGGTCTACCCACATCACCAGTCGAGGTCACCTGAATACCGGTATCGTCAGCGTGGTGCACTAGAACGCGTTCGATGGTGTTGTAGCTTCCTTCGATACGGAACGGTTTCTCTGTGATTTCAATCCCTTTAACATGCCAATGGCTCGCTTTCAGCTGTAGGCCATGAATCACGGCTTTATTGCCGACAGCAAACAGGTTCTTAACGGTTTTTTGCTGACCGCTGGCGCTGACAGGGATTTCAGTTGCGCTGTAATCACCATCGTTGAGCCAGATTGTGCCACCAGCTGGCAGAGCGGCGACGGCGCTGGCTAAATCGATCGGTGTATTTTTACTGCCGTCATTGCTGGCTGAACCTTGTGGTGAAACATACAGATTTTTAGCGTCTGCGTAGGCCACTCTTTCAACCTTGAACGTGCTCTCTTTTACGGCTTTATCATCGCCTTCCGCAGGCTGGTAGGCAATTTTGAACTCAGCACCGTTAGCGGCAATTTTCGCTGGCAGAGATAAGGTTTCTCCCGCTTTTACCTGCTTCGCATCACCCAGAGATTTACCGTCTTGCGAAACCGCGATCGTGCCATCGTAATTGGCTCTTGCCTGAACCACATAGTGCTCGCTGGTGGTTTTAGGCGATGACATCACCTGAAGCAAAGGATCATAATCCTTGGCTTTAAACTCCGGTGAGGCCTTGGTTTGCGCTGGCGTCGTGGTCAACTGTGCATTGCTGACGGTGATTTTGGCGTTACGGGAAGCAAAGAAACCGACGTAGTAATGGTCTTTATCCAGCTTGGTGACGACGTCCGCACCTTTGACTTCTTTTGATACCCAGTTGTCAGTGCCTTTCGGCGCATAAGAGGTAATGAAGCCATCGTTGGTGCGTTCCAGTTTCAGACGGAACGTCGGCGTTTGCTCCAGATTCACATTTTCCTGGTAGCTGGTTTTGGTAATTTTCGCGCCCGCGTTGCCCCACGGTTGCGTGACGCCATTACGCAAAATCGCCTGTAGTTTGATTTCGGTATGAGACTTTTTATCCTGCGTCATGATGGCGTTCATCACCATGTTGGATGCCGCAGGGAATTCCTCATACCCTTCTTTCAGCGGTTCCTGACGCGGTATGCCAATAATATCGCGCACCAGAATCCCCGCCCCTTCCTGAGCAGCAGGCTTGGCGCCGTTTTCTGGCCCAAACTGTTCCACGGTAATATCAGACTGAAGCGTAAAATTCACATTTGCAGGCAGCTGTGTATAGAAGAACGTCAGCCCGTCATGGGTGTTGGCAATCTTTCCGCCACGACTTTCGATCGTGATAGGGGCGGACAAATCAGCGTTATCCCCCGGCGCTAATTTCTTACCGTTAATGGTGACGTCGTTGACGCCAATTTTTTCCGGCAGGACATTGGATGAGAAGTTTACGTCTGTTGATTGACCAAAGGCGATGCCGTGCCAGACAGGGGTTGATTCTGTCGCGGCGTGTGTACTAAAGCTAAAGAGTAATGCATTCGTCAACGCGACGGCTGCGAGGCGTGAAGAACGGTGTTTCCGTAATGAATCACATTTTTGTGAAGAACAACGTTTCATTGTGTCTCCTTCGTTATTGAATTATTCGCCCGCGTATATTGCTATAAATGAAACGCTGTTTCTTTTGTGTATGTCACAAATGGAAATACTTAAAAACAAAGTCTGTTTTTTATGAAACTCTGTGTCATTTCTGTTTGGGTTGAGAGTATGGTGCTTGTATCTTCTCCTCATGAACATTCGTCGTTTTAAGCAAAATTTTCAGAAAAAACTCACTAAAAAGTATCTGCGTTATGCATGAGTTTCGGTAAACTCTGGTTATTCATGCCGTAACAGGCTAGTCATTTTATTCTTGCGGAGCGGTGGCTCCGAACTGTCAGGATACTTATGTCAAATAGTGCGATGAGTGTGGTGATCCTTGCTGCGGGTAAAGGAACCCGTATGTATTCCGACCTTCCCAAGGTGTTGCATAAACTGGCGGGTAAGCCGATGGTTCAGCACGTTATTGACGCTGCTATGACGACAGGCGCACAGCACGTTCATCTGGTCTATGGCCACGGCGGCGATTTGCTAAAACGTGAATTGGCCGATCCGGCGTTGAACTGGGTATTGCAGGCAGAACAGCTGGGAACCGGGCATGCGATGCAGCAAGCCGCGCCTCATTTTGCTGATGATGAAGATATCTTGATGTTGTATGGCGATGTGCCGCTGATTTCATCGCAAACGCTGGGGCGTTTACGTGAGGCCAAGCCGCAGGGCGGTATCGGTCTGTTGACGGTGAAGCTGGACGATCCGACGGGCTATGGGCGAATTGTGCGTGAAAAGGGTGCTGTTGTCGGGATCGTCGAGCACAAAGATGCCAGCGAAGAACAGCGCCAGATTAACGAGATCAATACCGGCATTTTGATTGCGAACGGCAAAGATCTGAAGCGTTGGTTAAGCCAGTTGAATAACAACAACGCACAGGGCGAGTTTTACATCACCGATATTATTGCGATGGCGGCGGAAGAAGGCCAGCGTGTTGAAGCGGTCCATCCCGAGCGACTGAGCGAAGTTGAGGGCGTCAATAATCGCCTGCAACTGTCGGCACTGGAGCGGGTTTATCAGCGTGAACAGGCAGATAAGCTGCTGCTGGCCGGTGTGATGCTGCTCGATCCGGCACGATTTGATCTGCGTGGTGAGTTGACTCATGGTCGCGATGTCGTGATTGATGTCAATGTTGTCGTGGAAGGCCATGTTAAGCTGGGTAACCGAGTGAAAATCGGTGCTGGCTGTGTGATCAAAAACTGCATCATTGGCGATGACAGTGAGATCAGCCCTTATTCCGTGTTGGAAGACGCGGTGTTAGAAGCACAGTGTACCGTTGGCCCATTTGCCCGCCTGCGTCCAGGCTCGGAACTGGCTGAGGGCGCGCATGTTGGCAACTTTGTCGAACTGAAAAAAGCGCGTTTAGGTAAAGGATCAAAAGCGGGTCACCTTAGCTATTTGGGTGATGCGGATATCGGTTCCGGTGTTAATATTGGCGCGGGAACGATCACCTGTAATTATGACGGCGCGAATAAACATAAAACGATTATTGGTGACGATGTCTTTGTCGGTTCGGATAGTCAACTGGTGGCACCCGTTAGCGTTGCCAGCGGTGCGACTATCGGCGCTGGAACGACGGTGACGCGCGACGTGGCAGAGAATGAACTGGTGGTCGGTCGCGTGAAACAACGGCATATTTCCGGCTGGCAACGTCCGGTGAAAAAGAAATAATATTTAATGCCTCTGCACGTAGCGGAGGCAGTTTTGTCCTGTACTTTGGCCGATCCCTCTGTGGGGTCGATCCCAGAGTACAGAACAAAACATAATAATCCCCAACTCTCTACAAGGCTCGGGGAACCCGGAAAAACCGGAACAATCAGGTCTAAGACATCCCTGGTGACACAATATGTCACTTTTATAGGAATACCATCGATGTGTGGAATTGTAGGCGCAGTTGCGCAACGTGATGTTGCTGAAATTTTGTTGGAAGGTTTACGCCGTCTTGAGTACCGCGGCTATGACTCTGCGGGCCTGGCGGTTGTTGACAGCGAAGGAAATGTCGCCCGTTTGCGCCGTCTGGGGAAAGTGCAGGTGCTGTCTCAGGCAGCCGAAGAGCATGAATTGCACGGCGGTACCGGCATTGCTCATACCCGTTGGGCAACGCACGGCGAACCTTCTGAAGAGAACGCACACCCGCATGTTTCTGAACATATCACTATCGTTCATAACGGCATTATCGAAAACCACGAGCCGCTGCGCGAACTGCTGATCGGTCGCGGCTATCGTTTTGTATCCGAAACCGATACGGAAGTGGTTGCCCATCTGGTTCATTTTGAACAGCAGCAGAATGGCGGAACGCTGGTTGAAATCGTTAAGCGCGTGATCCCACAGCTGCGCGGTGCGTATGGCATGGTGGTGTTGGATAACCGCGACCCAAGCGTATTGGTTGCCGCACGTTCTGGTAGCCCGCTGGTGATTGGCCGTGGTGTCGGTGAAAACTTCATCGCCTCCGATCAGTTGGCGCTGCTGCCTGTGACTCGCCGTTTCATGTTCCTGGAAGAAGGCGACATCGCGGAAATCACTCGTCGTGATGTGCGCGTGTTTGATAAATCCGGCCAGCTTGCCGCACGCGAAGAAATTGAATCAAAAGTGAATTACGATGCCGGTGACAAAGGTGCGTATCGTCACTACATGCAAAAAGAGATTTACGAACAGCCGATGGCGATCAAGAACACCCTTGAAGGGCGTTTCCGCCATGGCGAGATCGATCTGTCTGAATTAGGCCCGAAAGCGGATGAACTGCTGGCGAAGGTTGAACACGTTCAGATTATCGCCTGTGGTACGTCTTACAACTCCGGTATGGTTTCCCGTTACTGGTTTGAAGCACTGGCTGGGATTCCGTGCGACGTGGAGATTGCTTCCGAATTCCGCTACCGCAAACCTGCCGTGCGTAAGAACAGCCTGATGATTACCCTGTCTCAATCCGGTGAAACGGCGGATACTCTGGCAGCGCTGCGTTTGTCCAAAGAGCTGGGCTATCTGGGGTCGCTGGCTATCTGTAACGTTGCTGGCTCCTCGCTGGTGCGTGAATCCGATCTGGCGCTGATGACCAAAGCGGGCGTAGAGATTGGCGTGGCCTCAACTAAAGCCTTCACCACCCAGCTTACCGTTCTGCTGATGCTGGTGGCGCGTGTTGGCCGTCTGCGCGGTATGGATGCAAAAATTGAGCATGAAATCGTTCATGGTTTGCAGGCATTGCCAGCGCGTATTGAGCAGATGCTGTCTCAGGACAAACTCATCGAAGCTCTGGCGGAAGGTTTCTCTGACAAGCACCATGCGCTGTTCCTCGGCCGTGGCGATCAGTACCCGATCGCGATGGAAGGGGCGCTGAAGCTGAAAGAGATCTCTTACATCCATGCGGAAGCCTATGCGGCAGGCGAGCTGAAACACGGCCCGTTGGCTTTGATTGATGCAGATATGCCGGTTGTTGTCGTGGCACCGAACAACGAGCTGTTGGAGAAATTGAAATCCAACATCGAAGAAGTTCGTGCGCGCGGCGGTGAGCTGTATGTCTTCGCTGACGAAGATGCGGGTTTCACCAGCAGCGAAAATATGAAGATTATTCCACTGCCGCATATCGAAGAAGTGATTGCGCCAATCTTCTATACGGTGCCGTTGCAGCTACTGTCTTATCACGTCGCGCTGATTAAAGGCACCGATGTCGATCAGCCACGTAACCTGGCGAAATCTGTTACGGTAGAGTAACTTATTGAAAATGAAGGTAAATAACTATCATATTATCTACCTTCATTCAATTTTCATCGTAAGCCCCATTTTTCATTCTCGTTCTTTTTTAGGTTTTCCCGCTCTCCTCATCAAAATTTATTGGGTATATTGGTTTACACCATATTGAATATTGATACGTTCTTTATATGAATAACAAACAACAATATCTGGATATCGCCGAAGGGAAGGGTGATAAAGCGCCTTCAACGATGGTGGCTTTTTCCTCACGGGAGATGAGCTATCCACTGTTGGAGAGCTTGTTAGAGGCGCAATCATTTTTCACTGATGGCGAAATAAGCTATACCGAGCAGGAACAGGGTGGATTCTTTTATACCTGTCGGAATCATGAGCGCGAGCTGGCGTTTTATCTTGAGATTTCAGGGCGCGACCCCGAGAACCAAATCGTGCCAGCGTATTCAACCGACCCGATTTCGCCCGAGTTGTTGGCGCAGGCGAATGCGGCCACGCAAGAAGTGATGGTTGAATGTATTTTTGGGCCAAATCCGCTGGAAGACTACGTTCACCAGTTGCGCTTATTAAACGCCGTTGTACCGGATTTCCTCTTGGGCATCGATATTTCTGCTGGCAGTAATGTGTTTACCCGTGAATGGCTGCGTTTTCAGTTGGAAGATGATGTCCTGCCAGAAATTGAATCGCTGTATACCATTCATGCCGTGTACGACACCGAGAACGATCCGCCAACGACATTCTGGTTTCACTCGCATGGTCTGGCGCGATGCGGCCTGACCGAGGCTGAATTAGTCATTCCCGAGACGCTCAGTTCGTATTATGGCATCCCGGATTTATTCAGAAGTTTTGTCAATAATGCCATTCAAAATCAGCAAATTACCTTTAACGAGCCGATTCTGTGTGGGCAAACGGACAGCGGCTATGAATATCTGGTGGCGTTGCCGTTTGAAGAAGGGCTACGGCATGTGAATCAATCCACGCCGATTGACCAACTGCGGCCTCTGGAAGACATGCGCTACGATCTGGAAGGGACGCCGGAAGGCGTGTTTCTGGGCGATCGCGCCGATCGAGATGACGTGCATCAGGAGCCTTCCTGTATGCTGTTTCGTACCAACGAAGAAAACCCTGTACTGCAAACGTTCTTTAAAGGATTTGATGAGCAGAATGCCATCATGTTCTGGCGCACGAATGCGGAAACGGCAGAAATGTCACGTAAGGCACAGCTGCGCTGGCACTATTTCGTTAATATGTTTAAAAACTACCATGTGAGTGACGAACCCGCTAAGCCGGGTTTTTTAGCGAAACTACTCAAAAAAGCACTTGAGCCTGTCGAAAGTGAATGGCGCTTTATGGTGAAGTTTGGCATTCCTCATGGTGAAGAGGGGGAAGAGCGTGAACACATGTGGTTTGTGCCCGAAAAAATCGACGATGCGGTCGTCACCGGGACATTAATCAATCATCCGTTCTACGTTGAGGATATGCAGGAAGGCGGTGTTTACTCTATTGATATATCGTGGGTAACCGACTGGGCGATTTATTATCAGGGCGATAGCTATAAGCCTGATACAATTTACAAATTGCTGAGCCATAGCCAGACCCACTGACCTCTTTCCTTCCCCAGTCAGAACGCCTGTTCTGGCTGGTCAGGTCTGAATTTCCCTGCCTTCTGTGTCCTTGTCATAAAACTGTCATATTACGTACATTTTACTGTCACCAAATTGTCCTATTTTTCCTCCTGCGAACTACACTCTGATTTGATAACTCTGATAGATAACGACGTTACGTCGACATGTTTGAGTATCCCACAGGAGGGATTATGAAACCGATGCGTACCACTCTTGCCAGTGTTGTTGCGGCAACCCTTTCTCTGACGGCATTTTCTGCTTTAGCTGCTGCTAACCTCACCGGTGCCGGTGCGACATTCCCAGCGCCTGTCTATGCTAAATGGGCTGACTCCTATCAAAAAGAAACCGGTAATAAAGTTAACTATCAAGGCATCGGTTCTTCTGGCGGTGTAAAACAGATTATCGCTAAAACGGTCGATTTCGGTGCTTCTGACGCGCCTCTGGCTGACGACAAATTAGCACAGGATGGTTTATTCCAGTTCCCAACCGTTATCGGTGGCGTAGTGCTGGCAGTGAACGTTCCTGGTATCAAATCTGGCGATTTAACGCTGGATGGTAAAACGCTGGGTGATATCTACCTGGGCAACATCAAAAAATGGAACGACCCAGCAATCACTAAACTGAACCCGAATGCCAAGCTGCCGGATCAGGATATCGCTGTGGTTCGTCGTGCTGACGGTTCTGGTACCTCTTTCGTGTTCACCAGCTACCTGGCAAAAGTGAACCCAGAGTGGAAAGAGAAGATTGGCGCAGGTTCTACCGTGAACTGGCCAACCGGTCTGGGCGGTAAAGGTAACGATGGTATCGCGGCGTTCGTACAGCGTCTGCCTGGTTCTATCGGTTACGTAGAATACGCGTATGCCAAGCAGAACAACCTGGCTTACACCAAACTGATTTCTGCTGATGGCAAAGCGGTTAGCCCAACTGGCGCAAGCTTCAGCAACGCAGCTAAAGAGATCGACTGGAGCAAGTCTTTCGCTCAGGATCTGACTAACCAGAAAGGCGCTGATGCATGGCCGATCACTTCAACCACGTTCATCCTGGTTCACACCAAACAGGAAAAACCTGAGCAGGGCACTGAAGTGTTGAAATTCTTCGACTGGGCGTTCAAAAAAGGCGGTGAGCAAGCTGAAGCACTGGATTACGCCACACTGCCAAAAGAAGTGGTTGAGCAAATCCGTGCTGCCTGGAAAACTCAGGTAAAAGACAGCAGCGGTAAAGCACTGTACTAATTATTGTATCGACACGTCGTGTTGATACCCAGAGCGTGATGAGGTTGTCAGGTTCTGGAAATGCGTAGTGGAATAACAAGTCGTATCGGGGCGGAGAGGTGATAGCAACCTCTCTGCCTTCAATAGCTTATCAAATGTAGTTAAAACGAGAAGAGAGACGTATGGCGGAGTACAAGCCAACTATCAAAGCCCCGGGAAAGTATGGCGATATCCTCTTCAGCGCGCTGGTAAAACTGGCGGCGCTGGTCACGCTACTGCTATTGGGTGGCATCATTGTTTCCCTGATTGTGGCGTCCTGGCCTAGCATCGAGAAGTTCGGTTTTGCCTTCTTGTGGACGAAAGAGTGGGATGCGCCCGCAGAGCAGTTTGGTGCACTGGTTCCGATTTACGGCACCATCGTTACCTCACTGATTGCACTGATTATTGCGATTCCGATTAGCTTCGGGATTGCGCTATTTCTGACAGAACTGGCACCAGCTTGGTTGAAGCGTCCGCTTGGCGTGGCGATTGAATTGCTGGCGGCCATACCGAGTATTGTTTACGGCATGTGGGGGCTGTTCATTTTCGCTCCGCTGTTTGCCAAATATTTCCAACAGCCGGTAGGCAATGTCCTGTCCGGCATTCCTATTGTTGGCTCGCTGTTCTCCGGCCCGGCATTCGGGATCGGTATTCTGGCGGCTGGCGTCATTCTGGCCATCATGATTATCCCGTACATTGCGGCGGTGATGCGTGATGTGTTTGAGCAAACGCCGGTGATGATGAAAGAGTCCGCTTACGGCATTGGCTGTACGACGTGGGAAGTAATCTGGCGCATTGTGCTGCCTTACACCAAAAACGGTGTGATCGGCGGGGTGATGTTGGGATTAGGGCGCGCGTTGGGGGAAACCATGGCGGTGACCTTTATCATCGGTAACACCTACCAGCTCGACAGCGCGTCACTGTATATGCCAGGCAACAGTATTACTTCTGCGCTGGCGAACGAATTCGCCGAAGCGGAATCCGGCCTGCACACGGCGGCGCTGATGGAGCTGGGGCTGATTCTGTTTGTGATTACCTTTATTGTTCTGGCATGTTCAAAGCTGATGGTTATGCGTCTGGCTAAAAATGAGGGGGCGCGCTAATGGCTACATTAGGCATAGAGCAAGACGCTGCTCTGGAGCGTTCGCGGCGTAAAATGCAGGCCTGGCGTCGCCAGAAAAACCGCATTGCGCTGTTCTTATCCATGTCCACGATGGTGTTCGGCCTGTTCTGGCTGGTCTGGATTCTGTTTTCGACCGTGACCCGAGGCGTGGATGGCATGTCTCTGGCGTTGTTTACCGAAATGACGCCGCCGCCTAATACGGCGGGTGGCGGGTTGGCGAATGCCATCGTCGGGAGCGGATTACTGATTCTGTGGGCAACGCTGCTGGGTACACCGCTGGGGATTATGGCGGGTATTTATCTGGCGGAATACGGTCGTAAATCCTGGATCGCCGAAGTGATTCGTTTCATCAACGATATTCTTCTGTCAGCACCGTCGATTGTGGTGGGTCTGTTTGTCTACACGCTAGTGGTGGCAAAAATGCAGCACTTCTCCGGCTGGGCGGGCGTGATTGCGCTGGCGCTGTTGCAGGTGCCGATTGTGATTCGTACCACCGAGAACATGCTTAAACTGGTGCCGGATAGCCTGCGTGAAGCGGCTTATGCGCTGGGTACGCCGAAATGGAAAATGATTTCTGCAATTACGCTGAAGGCATCGGTATCGGGCATCATCACCGGGGTACTGTTAGCCATCGCGCGTATTGCTGGGGAAACCGCGCCGCTGCTGTTTACGTCGCTGTCGAATCAGTTCTGGAGCACGGATATGATGCATCCGATTGCTAACCTGCCGGTCACCATATTTAAGTTTGCCATGAGCCCGTTTGTGGAGTGGCAACAGCTGGCTTGGGCGGGTGTACTGCTGATTACGATGTGTGTACTGCTGCTGAATATTCTGGCGCGCGTTATTTTCTCTGCCAAGAAGCACTAATTCGCTAAGAAAAAGTCGTTTTCTGAGAAACATTAAATAAATTCAAGGTGCTGCCAGGCAGCGCCAGGAAAAAGAGAGAAGTCTTGATGAGTATGGCTACTGAGACATCCAACAAAATCCAGGTACGCGATCTGAATTTCTATTACGGAAAATTCCATGCGTTGAAAAATATTACGCTGGATATTGCCGCGAATCAGGTTACCGCGTTTATCGGCCCGTCCGGCTGTGGTAAATCCACGCTGCTGCGTACGATGAACAAAATGTATCAGCTCTATCCTGAGCAGCGCGCCGAAGGCGACATCCTGCTGGATGGCAATAACATCCTGACGGATAAGCAAGATATCGCGCTGTTGCGCGCCAAAGTCGGCATGGTATTCCAGAAGCCGACGCCATTCCCGATGTCCATTTACGACAACATCGCGTTTGGTGTGCGCCTGTTTGAAAAGCTGTCTCGTGCTGATATGGATGAACGCGTTCAGTGGGCGTTGACTAAAGCGGCGCTGTGGCAAGAGACGAAAGATAAACTGCACCAGAGCGGCTATAGCCTGTCCGGTGGTCAACAGCAGCGTTTGTGTATTGCGCGCGGTATCGCGATTCGCCCGGATGTCTTGCTGCTGGATGAACCTTGCTCAGCCCTCGACCCGATTTCTACTGGCCGTATTGAAGAGCTGATCTCCGAGCTGAAAAAAGACTACACGGTGGTCATCGTGACGCACAATATGCAGCAGGCGGCGCGTTGTTCAGATCATACGGCGTTTATGTATTTGGGTGAGCTGATTGAGTTCAGCGATACTGATACCCTGTTTACTGCTCCACGGCAGAAACAGACTGAAGATTACATCACCGGCCGTTACGGTTGATTAGGAAACATCATGGATAATCTGAATCTGAACAAACACATTTCCGGTCAGTTTAACGCCGAACTGGAACACATCCGCACGCAGGTCCTGACCATGGGTGGGCTGGTGGAGCAACAGCTGAGTGATGCGATTACCGCGATGCATAATCAGGATGCGGAGCTGGCTCAGCAGGTTATTGAAGGCGATGCCAAAGTTAACCTGATGGAAGTGGCGATTGATGAGGCCTGCGTGCGCATTATTGCGAAGCGCCAGCCTACTGCCAGCGATCTGCGTCTGGTGATGGCGATCATCAAAACCATCTCCGAGCTGGAACGTATCGGTGACGTGGCAGATAAAATCTGCCGCACTGCGCTGGAGAAGTTCTCCCATCAGCATCAGCCGCTGCTGGTAAGTCTGGAATCATTAGGGCGCCACACCGTGCAGATGCTGCATGACGTGCTGGATGCGTTTGCCCGCATGGATCTGGACGAAGCGATTCGTATTTATCGCGAAGACAAAAAAGTGGATAAAGAGTACGAAGGGATTGTGCGTCAGCTGATGACCCACATGATGGAAGATCCTCGCACCATCCCAAGCGTACTGACGGCGTTGTTCTGCGCCCGTTCTATCGAGCGTATAGGTGACCGTTGCCAGAACATCTGTGAATTTATCTTCTATTTCGTCAAAGGTCAGGATTTCCGTCATTTGGGCGGTGATGCGCTGGAAAAACTGCTGGCGCAGAAAGATAAGAAAGAAGAAGAGTAAGCCCGTTCTTACGCTTATCATGCTGACGCCCTGCTTGCAGGGCGTTATTTTTATCAGGATTTAGTTTTTATCAGGGTAATGAATCAAATCGTGGAAGCGTACTGCGGTGTCGGCAGGATTGTGGTAGCGGTGTTCTCTGTCGGCGGCAAATCGTAGCGCATCCCCGACGGACAACACATGAGTCTGTCCATCAACGGTCATCTCCAGTTGGCCTTCCAGCACAATAATATGCTCGATCACCCCGTTTTCATGCGCCGATGAGGTGCTGCTTGCACCCGCCGCCAGCTCAATAACCAACATATCAAAACGCAGTTTTTCGTCGAAGGGGAAGAGGGGAACCACGTGCATTCCCGCCTCGTTTTCCCTGAATGACGATCCCGCACCCGAGCGATAGGTCACGTCTTCATCCGCGAGCGTCGGTTCGATAAAGGTAGAAAACGCGACATTCATGCCGGTCGCAATTTTCCACAGCGTGGCGACCGTCGGGCTGGATTCACCGCGCTCGATCTGGCCGAGCATTGCTTTGCTCACACCCGTCTCTTCTGCCGCTCGCGTGAGGCTCCAGCCTTTCTCTTGCCTTAACGTTTTCAACGTATTGCCAATGTGGCTGGTTAACTCATCAGACATCAATATTGGCTCCTGCTTGTGCGTTATAGCGCACGCTGCTATGTTAACGCTTTCTGTGCGTTATAACGCACGACAAGAGTGAAGGTATACCATGCCTGCGTCATTTGCGCTAAAAGATGTCACCTTTTCGACCCTCATCGCTGGCTTCGTTGCGGTGCTGGTGGGCTACACCAGCTCAGCCGCCATCATTTTTCAGGCAGCGGAAGCGGCGGGTGCCAGTGCGGTGCAGATCGGCGGCTGGTTAAGCATGTTGGGGATTGCCCAAGGGCTGGCGTCGATTAGCCTGTCGCTGTACTACCGTGCGCCGATACTGGCGGCGTGGTCAACGCCGGGGGCGGCGCTGCTGGTCACCAGCCTGCCGGGTACGTCGCTCAATGAAGCGATCGGTGTGTTCCTGTTTGCCTCCGCACTTATCTTTATCTGTGGGATCACAGGTCTCTTTGCCCGCTTGATGAATGTTATTCCGCAAGCCATTTCTGCTGCAATGCTGGCGGGGATTCTGCTGCGTTTTGGCGCGGATGCTTTTCTTTCCCTGCAACAGGATTTCTGGCTGGCTTTTGCGATGTGCGTGACCTATTTGCTCAGCCGTCGGCTGCTGCCGCGCTTTGCCATTGTGCTGACGCTGCTTGCTGGCCTGCTGCTGGCCTTATTTCGTGGGCAAATTGCGGTTTCTGATTCGCCGCTGGTGTTCACCGTACCGGAATTCATTACGCCGCATTTTTCGTGGGCGTCTCTGCTGGGTGTAGGTATTCCGTTTTTCATTGTCACGATGGCATCGCAGAACGCGCCGGGCGTTGCCACGCTGAAAGCGGCAGGCTATCAGGTTCCTATCTCGCCACTGATTACTATTACTGCATTAATCGCGCTGGTTTTGACGCCGTTCGGTGGTTTTTCCGTGTGTATCGCCGCGATTACTGCCGCGATCTGTCTGGGGCCGGACGTGCATCCCGATCCGAAGAAACGCTATCTTGCTGCCGTCGCGGCTGGTGGCTTTTATCTGCTGGCGGGCGTTTTTGGCGGCTCTATCGGGCAGCTTTTCACCGCGTTGCCACAGCCGCTGATTCACGCTATCGCTGGTTTGGCGCTGCTCAGCACCATTTCGGGCAGCCTGTACCGCGCGTTGCTGGATGAAAAGCAGCGCGATGCCGCGGTCATCACCTTCCTGATCACCGCCTCCGGGCTGACGTTGTGGGGAATCGGCGCAGCGTTCTGGGGACTGATTGGCGGGATGATGACCTGGTTTATTCTGTCAGTAAGGGAAAAGAGTTAGAGCTAAATGCGCAAAGGAAAGCACACGAGAGCGCAATGTGTCTTAAATGGAGGCAGTGATCGAGACAGCCAGACACTTACATCATTTAAAGCCTGTTTTTAGTTAAGGGAATGCATTTGCATTGTGTAATGCAAGTGCATTATAATTGCCGTGCTCATCTGAGCAATCGCAACTTATGCGACTAAAAATTAAGAGGCAAAGTCCCAGTGGTTTAGCAAACCGATGACTCCGCAGTATGAGAGTTCTGGGTACATGATAATGAACATATTCCCGGCGAACGAGGCATTCGCATCCTCGTGATGGAGGACGTGGGAATAAAGAGGGTTCAATCAATGGCGATTCAAATTAATACGGCGGACGTGTCACTGCGCGCTGAGTCTCGACTCACCGAACGTAGTCAGACAACGATTCCGGCAGCAATACGCGATGCTTTGCATCTCAAGCCAGGTGAATACATTAAGTACACCTTGCTTGCAGGTGGCAAAGTCATCATGTCTCGACAGGAAGAAGAACAGGACGACCCCGTTGTATCGCAGTTTCTAACTTTTCTCGAAAATGACATGAAGAAAAACCCACAGAACATCCACTCCATACCGGTGGCTTTCTGGGAAAGCGTCAAAGCATTAACTGCTGGAGTTGAGGTCGATTTAGATGCGCCGCTTACTGATGACTAACTAAAAAAAGCAAGGCGGTAAGACATGGAGTATTTAGACGTAAATGGTTGGAAAATCTGCTTTCATTCATGCTTTTTGCAGCAGATTGCAGAACTTGCTCAAAAGGTTGTTGAGTTAAAAGCTGCAAAGCCCGATGAATACCTTGGCAAGAAGGAAACAAAGCTCCTACATGCGATTGAGCGTGTGATTGAGGAATGGATAGCAGTCGATCCTCTCAATCCACAATACCGTCAGGGAGATACTTTAGGCGATGAATTCAAACATTGGTTCCGTGCCAAATTCTTGTCGCAGTTCCGTTTGTTTTATCGTTGCAGCGCGGAACATAAGACTATCATTATCGGTTGGGTAAATGATTTCGATACGCTTCGCGCTTACGGTTCAAAGACAGATGCCTATAAGGTGTTTGCAGGGATGTTAAGGGCAGGCGAACCGCCAGATGACTGGGAGAAACTACTCAACGAGGCAAAAGCAATTACTGCCACAACGTCTATTCCAGGTTTCCTTGGAAAATAAATCTACAGAGCCTGTGATGACGGGCTTTGCCGTTTCTCCAAATGAACCACCACACTGCCAATGGGCGCTCTTAAATCAGGATAATCTGCCAGAATACCTAAGTAACATAAGGTTATATTATAGCTATTTATGTTCTTTCCCGCGTTTTCGCCCTGCTGATAGCCTGCGATTAATACAGCAATAATTAAGGGGCAGGGAATGAAAAAGCATATTTTTACAGTGACTTTATTGGCCGGATTGGCTTCCGTTTCTGGTGCTGCACAGGCTGATAAATTAGATGACATTCAGAAGGCGGGCGTGGTGAAAATTGCCGTCTTCGATAGCAATCCGCCGTTTGGCTATGTCGATCCGCAGAGCAAAAAGCTGGTGGGTTATGACGTGGATATCGCCGAAGAGATCGGTAAGGCGCTGGGCGTCAAGGTTGAGCTACGTGCGACTAACCCGGCTAACCGTATTCCGCTGTTAAGCTCGCAGAAGGTCGATCTGATCGCCGCGAACTTCACCATTACCGATGAGCGAGCCAAGCAGGTTAACTTTAGTATTCCTTACTTCGCTACCGGACAAAAATTCATCGCCCGTAAAGGCGTGCTGAAAACTCCAGAAGACATCAAAACGCTGCGTATTGGCGCGGATAAAGGCACGGTGCAGGAAATTACCCTGCGCGAACATTATCTGACGGCCAAAGTGATTTCCTACGACGATACGCCGCTGGCTTTCGCCGCACTGCGTAACGGCAACGTTCAGGCCATCACGCAGGATGATGCCAAACTGGTCGGCCTGCTGGCTAATGTGCCTGATGCACAGAAAGCGGAATTTGAAATATCTCCGTTCAGCATTACCAAAGAATATCAGGGCATCGGGATCCCTAAGGGCGAAGAGCGCCTGACGGCGAAAATTAACGATACGCTGATTAATTTGGAAAAACAGGGTGAAGCGAAGACGATTTACGATCGCTGGTTCGGGCCGAGCACAAAATCATCCCAGCCGCGCGGCGATTTCACCTTTGCCCCGTTGGATCAGCAACCTAAATCCTGATAGCTGATGCTTTCAATATTATGATCCCAGCCCTCTGCACCCAGAGGGCACAGACCGTTGACAAACCTATTTGCAGAACGAAAACGGGAGTAACGGAATAGAAGAGTAAAGCGTTTGCGCCAGGGATGGCGCAATCCGAGCTTACATGGACGTACTTGCAGCGTCTTTACGATCTATCCGTTACTTCCGCTCGACTGACTTTGTCAGCAACTTCAGCCCTCTGCATTGCAGGGGCGTTTCTATTTATACCTCGTAATAATGACAAAGAGAGATAAAACACATGGATACGGCGCTGCAATCGCTTGAATCGTGGCTGTTGGCTCCTCAATACCTCATCTGGCTGTGGCACGGTTTCCTGATCACGCTGGGCATTTCCCTGAGTACGATCGTACTGTCTACGGTGCTGGGATTTTTGTTGGCCGCCGCCAGAGACAGCCAGATTCGGCTGCTGAGCGGCGTTGTGGTGGCCTATAGCTCGCTATTTCGTAATACGCCGCTGCTAGTGCAGCTGTTTTTCTGGTATTTCGGTGCCGGGCAGCTTTTTCCCTCAGGGATGATGCAATGGCTGAACACCCCGCATGTTATTTCGCTGTTGGGGATGACGTTAGCGTGGCCTTCTTTTGAGTTTTTGGCGGGATTGGCTGGGCTGACTCTCTACTCTAGCGCGTTTATTGCGGAGGAAATCCGCTCCGGTATCCGTGGTGTTGCGCGTGGGCAGAAGTATGCCGCGCAGGCGCTGGGGTTAACGGGCTGGCAATCCATGCGTTATGTGGTGCTGCCGCAAGCGCTAAAAATCGTCCTGCCGCCGCTGCTTGGGCAGTACATGAATATCGTTAAGAATTCATCGTTGACGATGGCAATTGGCGTCGCTGAATTGTCCTACGCGTCACGTCAGGTGGAGACGGAAACCTTGCGCACGTTTCAGGCGTTTGGCGTAGCGACTCTGTTGTACATCGTGACTATTGCGGTGATGGAAGGCTGGGGCATGTGGCGTCAGCAGCGTAGTCTGGCGGAGAAACACTAAGATGGATTTTACCGTTATCACCGATAACATCGACTATTTACTGTGGGGCACGTTCTCGGATGGCCCGCTGGGTGGCGCGGCGCTGACGCTGGTGATGAGCCTGCTGGCGGGCATCGCCTCTGCGATGTTGGGGACGATTTTGGGCGTGGCGCTGGCGATGTCTCGGGGCGGGTGGAGTGCGCTGTTGGCGATGGTGCTGGGGTTCTTCCGTGCGATTCCCGTCATCATGCTGATTTTCTGGACGTACTTCCTGCTGCCGATCGTTTTTGGTGTCGATATCCCTGAAATTACGACTGTAGTGTGTGCGCTGGCGCTGATCGCCTCGGCGTATCTGGCGCATGGCGTGAAGGCGGGCATTCTCGCCATTGGGCGCGGCCAGTGGCAGGCGGGGCTATCGCTAGGGTTAAGCCGCTGGCAGGTGTTGTGGCAGATTGTCCTGCCGCAGGCGCTGCGGATGATGGTGCCTTCCTTCATCAACCAATGGATTTCTCTGATTAAAGATACGTCACTGGCCTACATTGTCGGGGTCGGCGAGCTGACGTTCCTCGCTACGCAGGTCAATAACCGCAGCATGGTCTACCCGATGGAGGTTTTCCTGTTTGTCGCGCTGGTCTACTTTGTGTTTTGTCTGTCGCTGGAACTGCTGGCGAACGGGGTTAACGCCCGTTTTAACCAGCAGGAAAAGCAGCCGAAGCGCCGTTTGCTATGGTGGTGGAATAAGCCAGCCTGAGGCTGGCTTTGAATGGCAGCTACTGCGCGGTGATATTCCAGCCTTTTTCGCGCCAGATTTGCGGCAGTTCTCGCATGTCGTCGAACATCGTGACCAGCGGGTGATGGATCGGTTGGTTGTGGGGATCGGCGCAGTAATAGAACACGGGAATGCCCGCAGCGATGCCCGCCTGTACGCCAGCGGCGGAATCTTCAACCAGAATGCAGCGCTCGATGGGGAGCTGTAATTGCTCGGCGGCGTGATACAGCACGGCTGGATCGGGCTTCCATTTTTTCAGATCGTAGCCGCTGTAGAGATGGTCGCCAAACAGATCGAGCATGTGCGTCAGGCCGAGCGAATGCTGCATCTTGCTGACTGGTCCGTTGGACACCACGGCCATCGGGACCGTGATGGATTGTGCTAATTCGCGTGCGCCAGCAATAGGTTGCAGGAAATCATCGAACAGCTGTTTCACATTCTGTCGGAAATGGCGCTCTGCCTCTTCTACCGATACCGTTAAACCATACTCCTGGCTGATGCGGGCAATAATGTCGTACAGCTTCACGCCCTTGTAGGTTTTTATCACCTCCTCCAGCGATAAGTTCACCCCATACGGGATGAAGATATTCACATAAGCCTGGCAACACAGCACTTCGCTATCAACCAGCGTGCCATCACAGTCGAAGAAGACGCATTCAATACGGGGCATGACCAATCCTTATCGATGAAATAAAAGATGAGGCTCCTACTTTAACCAATTGACCCGATATTGCGACCTATACTCGTCATACTTCAAGTTGCATGTGTGTTGGCTGCGTTCAGTCACCCGAATCACTTACCTGAGTAAGCTCATCGGGATTTCCTCGCTTGCCGCCTGCCTGAAACTCGAATTATTTAGAGAATACAAAGCCATTTTCAGAGCGATCTTGCATAAAATTAAGGGGTTTCAATCGAGGGATGGCGGGGCAATAGCCATGACGTTAATAGGTTCTTCTTATTCGATGAAAAAAAACGTGGGATCAACGTAAAAACGCAGCGTTTTGTTATAGGATACCCGACGACAGTTATTCCCTTCTTTGGATTGTTACTCATGAATAAATCACAACCCGGTCTTGCTACCGAGCAAGGCCTGCTGGAGCGCGTGTTTAAACTTAAACAACACGGCACGACAGCACGTACGGAAACGATTGCCGGTTTCACGACGTTTTTGACGATGGTCTACATCGTTTTTGTTAACCCGCAGATTCTGGGTGTGGCGGGAATGGATACCAAAGCGGTCTTTGTGACCACCTGTCTGATTGCGGCATTCGGCAGCATTTTGATGGGGCTGCTGGCTAACCTGCCTGTGGCGTTGGCACCTGCAATGGGGCTGAATGCATTTTTCGCGTTTGTCGTCGTCGGTGCGCTGGGTCTGCCATGGCAGGTTGCGATGGGTGCTATTTTCTGGGGCGCAATCGGTTTCCTGTTGCTGACCATCTTCCAGATTCGCTATTGGATGATCGCTAATATCCCGCTTAGCCTGCGTTTGGGTATCGCCAGCGGTATCGGGTTGTTCATTGCCATGATGGGCCTGAAAAACGCCGGCATTATCGTTCCTAACCCTGAAACACTGGTGACGATTGGTAACCTGACGTCACACAGCGTGCTGCTGGGTGCGCTGGGCTTTTTCATTATTGTGGCACTGGCTTCACGTAATATTCATGCCGCGGTACTGATCTCCATCGTGGTGACCACCTCAATTGGCCTGCTGCTGGGCGATGTGACGTATTCTGGCGTGTTCTCCATGCCGCCGAGCGTCATGTCGGTGGTGGGGCAGGTCGATCTGGCTGGGGCGCTGAACCTCGGGATGTCCGGCATTATTTTCTCCTTCATGCTGGTTAACCTGTTTGACTCCTCCGGTACGCTGATTGGCGTGACGGATAAAGCCGGTCTGGTTGATGCTCGCGGTAAGTTCCCGCGCATGAAGCAGGCGCTGTATGTCGATAGCATCAGCTCTGTAGCCGGTTCGTTTATCGGAACGTCATCCGTTACGGCGTATATTGAAAGCTCCTCTGGCGTGTCCGTGGGCGGACGTACCGGCCTGACCGCCGTAGTTGTGGGTCTGCTGTTCCTGCTGGTGATCTTCCTGTCACCGTTGGCGGGGATGGTGCCTGCCTATGCGGCTGCTGGCGCACTGATTTACGTGGGCGTATTGATGACGTCCAGCCTGGCACGCGTGAAGTGGGATGACTTGACGGAAGCCGTTCCGGCCTTTATTACCGCGGTGATGATGCCGTTCAGCTTCTCTATTACTGAAGGGATCGCGCTGGGCTTCATTTCTTACTGTGTGATGAAGTTGGCGACAGGTCGCTGGCGTGAAATCAGCCCTTGCGTGGTCGTGGTTGCGCTGCTGTTCCTGCTGAAAATTGTGTTTATCGACGGGCATTAATGTGTTCGTGGCTCCGGGGCTTTCCCGGAGCCTCAGCCTGCGACAAGGCGGCTGGCTACTGTGAGGCGGTAGAGGTGGCTTTTTCTATCGTATGGCTGGTTAATTTCATATAGCGTAAAGACTGGCGCTGCTGCTGTAGTATTTCTCCCGACTTTCTCATGCCCGTTGCTGACGTGTATTTCCACATGATCAATCGGTTAAGTGTGGGGATATGGGCGCAGGCCCAGGCAAGGTAATCATCAACATCGCTCATCACTTCTACGGCGGGGGTGCAGGTTGAACGCAGCCTGCCAGAGGCGGGGTGGAGTTTCAGGTTATTGGGAGGGTGGCTGTTCACGCCAGGGATCTTCATCAATGACTGGCGGATAGTGCATAGCTGCGTTGCAGCTTCCAGCGGATCGCGCTGCGCGTCGATCCACGCCTGTTCGGCCTGTGTCTGCGCCTGCATCTGTGGGACGACCTGATTCGTTGGCCTGACATGAACGATTTCGATATCCATACCGACGCTGCCTTCTTCGCTCAGGAGGATGGCGATAGTATTGCCTGCATAGCCAATGCTGAAATTGGGCATATTGGGCTCGGCAAAATAAGGGCGTCCCTCAGGGGAAACGAGTAACGTGGGCAACAGCGGATAGCCGAAAAAATAGAACATCATCTCAGCCAGCAGCACGCGACTTTTCAGATAACGCTCGCGGCGTTTGGCTGAAAAACCCTGTGTTGATGAGATGAGTCTATCGGGCAGTCTTTGTAAGTCAGGAAGCGCTTCCGTGCTTGTCCACCTGACAAAATGGCAGGTCATTGTTCACTCCGTGATCGTGATAAAAGATGGGAACCTATCAGGCATTACCGATGCATATTATCAGACTAATATGTGATCTAAAGAAAAATCGATGGATAAATCGGCGATAATTATTAATTAGGCACACCGAATTTTCTGCATCATGTGTTTTGTGGCGATCCTTCCCTGTCCGCCACCTTCCAGTCTGTTTTAATGGCTCGGCCACCCCAGTGCGGAACGCCGCTGTTTTTCCAGCGTCTGTTTGCGCAACTCATCCGCTGTCACTAATCGCAGCGCCGATGTCGGACACACGCTGACGCAGGAAGGGCTCTGGGCAACATCCACGCATAAATCACATTTGTGAACCTTGCTTTGCATGAGGTGTGTTTCCCCCTCGTCATTCGATGCTTTTGTCACCACATTGATGGCTCCGAAAGGACAGGCGACGACACAGCTTTTGCAGCCGATACAGCGGGACTGAATAACCTGAATGCTATCCCGATCGCGCACCAGCGCGTCATTCGGACATACGCTGGCACAGGGCGCGTTCTCACACTGGCGACAAAGAACGGGGACGCTGACGCTAGCGCTTTTAACGACCTTCAGGCGGGGAAAGAAGTGAGAAGGCCGCAGCTGTGCACTATGGCCACCGCTATGGGCTACCGCGCAGGCGATCTCACAGGTCCGGCAGCCGATACACTTTTCTGCTTCGGCGATAACAAATTGATTCATGAGCGAAGCTCCTCGAGGGTTGCGTTCATTTCGGGGCGCTGCGGGTGTGCGGGAATGGTTCCCGTGACGGCGGTCAGCCCCATCGTCGCAATCATTCCCAATGCGGCTTTGCGCCCGTCGGCAATGGCGGTCACGACCAGATCGGCACCGCGTACGGCATCACCACCGGCAAAAATACGCGGATGGTTGGTCTGGCAAGGTATCTGACTATCAAGCGGGGCGGTGATGTATCCCCAGCTATCCAGACCGACGTCGGCGTCTTCCAGCCACGGCATGTTGTGTGACTGAAAGCCAAATGCGGTTATCACGGCTTCCGCAGGCTGCACGAATTCTGAGTCAGGAATAGGGCGCGGGCGACGGCGGCCGCTGGCGTCAGGCTCGCCCAGTTCGGTGCGAACCAGACTAATGCCGCATACTTCGCCCTGTTCATTGAGGCAGATTTTTTGTGGCTGAACGTTAAACAGGAACTCCACGCCTTCTTCGCGGGAGTTTTTCACCTCTTTTTTCGATCCTGGCATATTGGCTTCATCGCGACGATACGCGCAGGTGACGGATGCTGCGCCCTGGCGAACGGACGTGCGCAGACAGTCCATCGCAGTATCGCCGCCGCCGAGCACCACGACGCGTTTGCCCGCCATCGAGATATAAGGCTCATCCTCTAATTCAGGTAGCCCCATGACGTGTTTGGTATTAGCGATCAGGAACGGCAGCGCATCGAAGACGCCGGGAGCCTCTTCATTATCAATGTTGGCTTTCATGGAGCGGTAGGTGCCTACGCCGAGGAACACGGTGTCATAATCATCCAGCAACTGAGCCAGAGAAATATCTTTCCCCACTTCGGTATTCAGTCGGAACTCGATTCCCATAGCGCTGAACACTTCGCGACGATGGATCAGGACGTCTTTATCCAGCTTGAATGACGGAATCCCGAACGTGAGTAAGCCACCAATTTCCGGGTGACGATCGAACACCACGGCCTGCACACCGTTGCGTGCCAGCACATCGGCACAGGCTAGCCCAGCAGGACCAGCACCGACGATCGCCGCGCGTTTGCCGCTGGGAACAACATTCGTCATATCGGGCGACCAGCCCATTTTTATCGCGGTATCGGTAATGTAACGCTCAACGTTACCGATGGTAATCGCACCGTACTCCTTACCCAGCGTACAGGCTCCTTCACATAACCGATCCTGCGGGCACACTCGGCCACAGATTTCCGGCAGGCTGCTGGTTTGGTGTGATAGTTCTACGGCTTCAAGAATGCGCCCCTGTTTGGCTAGACTCAGCAACTCGGGAATATTGTTATGCAGCGGGCAGGTCCACTCGCAGATCGCGCGTTTGCCGCAAGAAAGGCAGCGGTCAGCCTGATCTTCCGTCTGCTGCATGGAGAAGCCATGATAGATTTCATCAAACGTGGATGTTCTCTGGGTCAGCGACTTCTTCTCGGCATCCCGGCGCGGCCAGTTTTTTCTTTTGCTGAGCGGATGGGTCGTCAGCGTTTTCAGCACGGGCGTTTCACGCTGCCAGTGAGCGGAGGAACGCAGCGCCATTACCTGCTGTTTTTCCTGACGGCGGGCAGCTAACGTTTGCTCGCTGACAAGCTGTAAGGCCTGAGTCGGGCAGGCTTCTACGCACGCTTGCCCTTCTGGACGATCGGCGCAGAGATCGCATTTGTGGGCGATGGCGCTGTTGTCTACAGGGCTTGTTACCATGGACATTGCGCCAAACGGGCAAGCCAGTACACAGCTTTTGCAGCCGATGCACTTTTCCTGAACGAGCTGAATGCTATTGTCTTTTCTGATCAAGGCCTGTGTTGGGCACACGCTGGCGCAAGGGGCATCTTCACAGTGACGGCAGGTCACCGCAGCCCGCAGCGTTGGCGTATTGAATGCCTTAATTCTGGGCTGAAACACCGCGGCGCTATCTGGATAGCGCTCGTCATTGTGTGAAATGACACAGGCGATTTCGCATGCATGGCACCCTATACAGTCTTGAGTACTGGCAATAACAAATCGGTTCATTACCTTTTCCCACTCTGGATCCCTCGATCGTGGCCTTTATCTTAATAGTTGGATAACACCCTGACCTTGATATAGAGCAGGTAAAAAGTCGGTTAATGTTAAAACTAAGTCGTTTTTTTATAAATTATCGAATAATTTCAATTGGTTGTATTGTTGTCATAAGGTAAATATTAAGTCTCTATCATGTTGTTTTTAATCATGTTTCAATCATAAGTGAGAGAGTGGTATGGATGTGTTTACCCACCTCTGTAGCGAGATGGGCTGTGGATCATTGCTTTTGTAAGGTTAGTTTCTCAAAGGCGGTGTTTCCTTTCAGATAGCCCTTGAGCAACAAAGAGATATAGCATCTCAGCATTGATGATTTTTTTGGGTTGAGTATCTCGCTTGTTAATTTTTGAGCCTTTGTTATAGATATCGAGGATGATCTGCGTGAGTGAGTCGGCATTATTAAGGAGAAACTCTCCTCTTACATCGGAGTTGTTATTGAAAAGTCTTCTGGCTTGTTCTCTGGCACTTCCTAAGTAGGGCGGAGCTTTTGATGCTGCGTCACTATTGAGAATATCTCTGACTTCATTGCTTGACATATCGCCAGTAGATAGTCGTTCCAGTTCTGATTCAAGGGTATTTCTAGCCATATAGAAGGAATCAATGGTATTTGCCCCAGTATGAGATGCTTCATGGATAATTGTTGCAATATCATCCCCCTCTGAGGGGACAGTACAAAATAATTTACAGGAAATATTTTTTCTATTTTTACGTATAAATGCATCGCTCATTTTTAAATTTATATATATGCGACTAAGTGGATCTTCTGTATTTGTTAAACCATAAACATCTATATTTTTGTGTTCGACTAACCAGACTCTACTGCAATCATCATCAATATGTTTTCTAAGAACTTCATTGATTTTAGAAGTTTTATCAATTAGCATTTCTAGTATGTAATTTGACTCCTTACTATTCTTACATTTAATTTTTTTATTTAGATATTCTGCGATATAGTTTTCTTTTTCACCCTTTAGAAGGATGCGTTTCACTTTTTCAGTAATTTCTTGCGAGTTAATTACATCGATTTTTATGTTTTGTGCTACTTCTTGATATTTTAAGTTTTGAGATGTTTCTTCTCTATTTAAACCATAGAAATGGATTTTCTCGCAATTACTATTAATGTTCTTATCTATGATGTTTATTTTTTTATAATCTTCAAAATCTAATGTTCTAAATCCTTCTCGGTAGCTTTTTAATTTTACTTGTTTTTTAAATTTAATAATCAACTCAGAGCCAAGTGTTTTTTTATTTTCATTAATAAGCTTTTCAAGCTTATTGGTCTCCGATATACTTTTTTCTTCTGGGACAGAATAAAACATATTATCAGCTTTATCAAAGTAACAAAGTATTTTGTCAAACTGATCTGAGCCTAGCTCAAAAAGATGAGGGAAAAGTGGATGTTTTCTTATCCTTACATATCCATCTTCTAGTCGTAAGTATTTTTCTTCATATTGTAATTTTACGATTCCTCGGTTGTCTATTGGATTACAGTCATGCAGGTTTAGGTCTGTTTTGTAGAAAGATGAGGGGATGGATTTTTTAAGATGTATGGAAACATTAGAATATAATTGAGAATTAGATCTGCTTCTCATTAGTATGTTGTTTTTTTTACCAAAATGCCAGGTTTTATTCTCACCCAAATATATTGGATAGCCTATTTTATTGGGTTTTTTATAATCATAAACTTCAACACCTCCGATGTTTTTTCCCCCAGATCTAATTGGTACAAGGTAGTTATCCATTTTTATACATGCTAATAATTTTCCATTTGATTGTTTTGTGTAATATAGATTGTATTCATTTATTTCATCTGTTTTTTTATAATTTTTATTTTTAATTGATAGCTGTGATAGTAAATTTTCCGTTTTTATTATGTTGTACACATTTCCTTCACCAAAGAGGATTTTTTTTCTTTCTAACTCCCATGCTTTACCCTTTCTTGAGTACTGCCATTTTTTTTCCTTTGTTGAATAGATAACCTCTTGTTCTATATTATTTTTTTCGATAACATATCCTTTTCCATTATATAAAATTGCATACTCTTTATTTTCTATTTTTATGTATGGTTTGTTTTTTATAAAAATAAAGTTTTCTGGTGGGCTAATTTCATTTTCTATAACTATACCATTACTGTTTTTAGGAGATGAATCAACGATTATTTTTGCCATAAAGGCAGATTGACCGATTAAATTTTGTATGTCTTCTGGATTGTGTTCTTTATTCTCCAGATCATCGGCTATCAGTCTTAGCAAAGGGCTACCTATATTTTGCAATAATACTATATGATTAGAACCAGGTATTAATGATAGTATAGAGGAAATTACTTTATCTGCAAATAAAGTTGCTTTTTTAAGATTTTCTATTTTTTCTTTTGAAGCGCATCGTCCAAATTTTTCGTAATAATAAATCACTTGAATTTCTTGTGATAATTCACTTACTGGATTCGATAGTGTATTCCCTATTTTTCTTAAAATATCGCCTAGTGTCATATTTTTTCGCTCTTCCAGGCAAGTGTAATCTATTTTTTCTATTTTAACGTCATCATCTTTTCTTTCTTCTTTTTTTATTATCCTTTCGGTTTTTTTTATATGATTTAATACTGTGAATCTAAAATAATCTGGTGTGGTTTTATTTTTTATAAAAATATCATTAATGTTATTTTTCTTGCTTTTGTTGTTTTCTATTAAAGCATTTCTATGTTCTTTTACGAGAGAATCTATTGCTTTGATGAAAACTTCGTTTTGCAATCCATATGTTTCTTTTGTAGTCATATTGACTGGAATCTTTTTGTCTATCTTATTCGATAAATTATATTTTTTGTTGTTATATGTATTAGTTACATCCCTTTTACGTTCTTTTTTTTCAGGTAAAGAATCGTCGATTTCCGCAGCTTGAAGGTGATTGTTTGTCGCCGATAATGTTGTCTCTCTGGTTGTGGATAATAAAGCATTCGTTGGCCGAATATAATTAAGTAGCAGCATTAACTGGATCGTTGTGGCAACGGCATTTTTCCTGAAATAGCACGGATTGGCTTGAATATTTAACACGCTTGGGGAGTTTTTGGCGTGGTTAACCAGTGGGATAGTATTGTACATGCTATCCTGATTATCTGAACTGTTTCTATTCACATTTTCCTTATGAAAAACATGATCTATATTTTTTTTATTAAATTTACTTTGGTATCTTTCTGTTGATGTACGATATTGTGACTGGGATATTGGCATTTTTTTTCCTCTTTGGCTGAAAATAAAAAATACAATTTTTATCCATTTATAACTATCAGAAAATAACTATTGTTAGTGTTTTTTAATTCATATTATTTATTGGTAATGCTAATTAGTAGGAGACATGTTTTTTCTATGAAGGTTCTGGTAGATTTTCTAATATGTCTAAACTGAATGAGAAAAATAGATTATTTTACGTGAATGTCTACGGGGTTTACTTGTCTTAAGCGGCAGTTAGCTGAATGAGATGAGGAACTGGCCATTCTAAGACCACAATATACTGCTCGAAGCACTTGAAATGAAGACATTACTAACATTGATGTGTGTTAATCAACAGAGGGGTAATCCCCCCGAAAAAGCGGTGTGTTTATAAGTAGAATTTTCTCGTAATCTGAACTGGGGAGATCTCTATGAAAAAATCACGTTTTACTGACAGCCAGATCATGTCCATCCTGAAGCAAGCCGAGGCCGGAACACCTGTGGCCGAACTGTGCCGCGAGCATGGTATGAGCAATGCCAGTTTCTATAAGTGGCGTTCTCGCTTTGGCGGTATGGACGCCTCCATGATGACCCGTCTGAAAGAACTGGAAGACGAAAACCGTCGCCTCAAAAAAATGTATGCTGAAGAACGGCTCAAAGCCGAAATCATTCAGGAGGCCATGGCAAAAAAGTGGTGATGCCATCGTGTCGAAAGCAGATGGCACAGGACGCGGTCAGAAACCGAAACGTCAGTGTGCGTTTTGCCTGCCAGTTGTTTGTTGTCAGCGAAAGCTGTTATCGCTATCAGCCTCATCTGAATGAAGAAAATGACCTCATTGCTGACTGGCTGCTCCGCATCACTGACAGTCAGCGCAACTGGGGATTTGGTCTGTGTTTTTTGTACCTGCGTAATGTCAAAGGCTTCAGGTTCAACCACAAAAGGGTGTACCGGATTTATTGCGAGTTGTCGCTGAACATGCGAATCAAGCCGAAAAAACGACTGAAACGGGATAAACCTGAACCGCTGGCGGTGCCTGAAAACAGAAACGAATGCTGGTCGATGGACGTCATGCATGATCAGCTATCGGATGGTCGTTCAGTCCGTTTGCTGAATGTTATTGATGACTTTAATCGTGAAGCACTGGCAATTGAGGTGGATTTTTCCCTGCCCGCCAGTCGGGTAATCAGAACGCTGGAACAACGCATTGAGTGGAAAGGAAAACTGACGGCAATACGGTGTGATAACGGGCCAGAATATACGGGGAAGATGCTGATGTCGTGGGCGGTTCATCAGAATATAACCCTTCGTTTTATTCAGCCCAGCAAACCTCAGCAGAATGCCTATATTGAACGATATAACCGGACGGTGCGTTATGACTGGCTGGGGCAATACCTATTTACATCACTGGATGAATTGCAGAATTATGCCACTCAGTGGCAATGGTTTTATAATAACGAACGTCCGAATATGGCGTTGAATGGCTACACACCGATGCAGCATATTCAACGCATAACCTGATTCTACTTATCACCTCCGCTAAAAATGGGGGATTACCGATGAACAGTACCGAACTCTTGCTGTTGCCGCCAACGTAACTGACTTTACCCGTACCACTGTGCAACGCTCCGGCCAGGTAGTATTTTTCATTCTGCCCCGGCGTAACTACACGCTTTTGGTGACCACGCAACTGCCAGTCTGCACCGATTTTTGGATTAAGGTGGATATCCACCTTATCTTCGTAAAACACCGGATGTTCAATGCTACATTCATCCAGAGCCTTACGGATTACCGCCATTTTTTCATCTTTATGCGGGTCACGGATACGCAATGTAGGCGCGGCTCTGCGCCACACAAGCCCCGCTGACGGAAGCCAGCGACGGACGGTTCCGGCGTGTAACCGGCACCCCGTTATCTCATTGATTTTTATTGCCAGAAGTTCGGTGCTCCAGCGTGAACTCTGATAGCCAAAATCAGCGGGAGAGTGCTTTATCAGTTCCCGTAATAAGGTACAGATGTGCTCAAAAGGCCAGCGACGGGAGCGCCCTGCGGGTAAGGATGTCAGGCCTTCAACACCCGACAACGTAAACCAGTTAATCCAGCGTCCGACGGATGAACGGGCGCAACAGAGCGTTTTGGCGACATCGCTGACACGGTCTCCTCGGTGCAACATCAGTATAGCGGTGAGTCTGCGGCATGATTTTTATCGCGCGTTTTATGGATAGCTTTCTGCATCAGGCGTCGCTCGTCGCGAGGAATGGGTGCTATGATCGGCATTGCTCAGTCCGGTTGGTGATTTGTTTTGATTTGGCGATTGATCAGATCGCACAATCCGGGCTGAGTTCCCTCAAAGTGATCTACTATTCCGCGCAGCTATTTAGCGTAATGCCCTGTTGAGAACTGGTCAGGTTAGCGACGTTCGCACCAACACCATCCTCGGTTGCCACGAGTCGGATGCGCTCTGCATACATGCCGCCGAGCGCTTTGGTGTCGACCGCCAGCAGTGGTTTTGCACCTTCTCCGGCGATAGGAGCGATCGTGCCGGTTTTGAAATCGACCCGATTGCTGCCTTGAGTCAGCGTCAGGTTTTTCGCATTGATTTTGCCGTTCAGTTCGGTTGCCCAGCTGAGGATATCGACATAATCCGTTGCTGAACCGTCTAGGCCTTTGCCACCAATGGTGATGCTGCCTTTTTTCACTTCCAACGCTTCAAGTGCGCCTTGCTGGTCTAACACCGGTTTCCCTGTCGTCAGCGTGGCGGAAGGCGTATTGATGAACCCACATCCATCACAGGTGATACCGTTCGGTCTGGCAATCAATACGTTGGCTTTATTCCCGAAGACTTCTATCTTCCCTTGCAGGTCTGAGCGGGTGGAGCCCGTCACCTCGTTGATAATCAGATCGGCCGCTTTGCCATTGAGGTTGGCGTTAGCGTTTACCTGTCCGGCCAGCTGCGATTTCCCAGCAACGGTACTGTTGTTGAGCACAGCACCGGGTGTCCCGACGCTGAAGTCTTTATAGGTATTGTGAGAAACACCTGCCGCATTTGGCGTTGCGATATTGATGACCGGGACGGCACCCGCGTTATTGACCTGCGTGCGTGAGCTGTCTGGCGTGAGCACCGCGAACGCGGGGTGTAACGGTTGGATCGCGGTCAGGTAGATCAGCAGGTAGCTAAGCCCGCGTGTAGTGCGGTTATTGAATTTTTCCATGTGACTTTCCTTGTTTTCCTTTTGCTGTGAATCAATGACTTAATCAAAAAGTGCCGTAATGGGGAGGGAGAGTTGCCAGTAAACGACGGCGTTATCGGGATGGAGATCGTCCGGGAAATGCAGCGGTACGCCGAGCGACACCGACTGGCTTACCCAACGTGAAGACGCGGACAGGCCGACGGAAGCACCGGTCATATTGCCGCCATCGACTTTGCCGGTTTTTCCGGCGATCCATCCGCTATCCACTGCTGTTGTGAGCGCGATATCACCCAGGAGCGGCAGCGTGGCGAATTGCCAGTTCACTTCGTTACGCCAGTAGAAACCCCGATTGCCGGTCAGCGTTTGTTCCTTAAAGCCCCGCACGGAATACTCGCCGCCGAGCGAGACACGTTCGCTGGTATACAGGTTGTCCGGCGTGGTTTGGCCGTAAAGGGAAGTCAGGAAGGTCAGCGAGGGTGTAAGTGGGTAGAAATAGCTGCTGCTGACGCTCAATTTACGGAACTCGCTGCGTGGCAGGCCACTGTTTTCCTTTGTGTCATCCGTCGCGCCCCAGCTCCTCAAGCCGTGGCTTAGCATCGGGTTGAGCGTAAAATACCCACCCGCCAGCGTGGTGCTGTAGCTCAGTCCGATACTGGCGCTACTGACCGTCGGGCTGCTGACTTCAAGGCGTTCACCTGCCATGCGGTTCTCGGTGCGTCGACGAGAAAGCGCGCTATCCAGCGCCAGCTTCTGCTTCCCCTCCCGGTAGAGCGTACTGTTAAGGCTTAGGCGGTGGGTATTGCTTTGGCCTTCATAGCGATACGCGCTGCTGCCAATCGGGATCGGCTGGAAAAAGTCGTTCCAAGCGTATTGATAGCCGAGTGTCCAGTAGCCATAAGGCAAGGACATCCCGCCCGATAAGGCTTTGCTGCCGTAGCTGTGGCTGAAAGCGCTATCGCGGCTGGCGGTGAGCCACCAGCGGTCAGCGAGTCGCAGCGGGTTATCGAGCGTGAGATGAGTGGACAGCTGTTCGCGACCCGTGCTTTTTTGTCCGCTGTTGTCCGTGCTGAGATACACGGTCACAGGGCGGGATTGCGTGGTGCGTTTTAGATAAACAATCGAACTTCCGGCGTGTTTTCCCGGCTGAATATCAATCGCCACCTGTTGCGAAGGCAGGCGATTCAGCTGTTCCATCCCTTGTTCGATATCGCGCAGATTAAGAATACGTCCTTCCAGTCCGGTGAATGCCATCCGGATTGCCAAGGGTGTTTCCCCTTCCATGCGGATGGCTTCTATTTTTCCCTCGCTGACGCTGATGATGAGTGTGCCACCGGAGAGGTCTTGCTCCTGTAAATAGGCCTGACTGGTGACAAAGCCGTGATTGAGGTAGGTGTTGGTCGTTTCCCTCACGGCGTTATGGATGGTGACTAAATCAAGGCAGCGATTTTGGTAGCGTTGCTGGAGAGCGGTCCGATCTTTCGTCGAGAAGGCGTCTGCACCGTGAAAGACAATGCGTTGGATGGGGAAGCAGGCGGCATCTTTTACTGTTGGTGCAGTGACCGTGGGTATCGTTAAGGTGGTGCTGTTTTCCAACGATAAACGCTGCTGCTTGGCCTGCTCCAGTAACGATTTTTGCTGGAGCTCTAGCGCATCTCGATCCGTTGGGCTGATGGCGGTAGCGGCAAAGGCTGAACTGCTGATGCTCAAAAGAATAATGCTTATAAAAGAAAGGGTTTTACACAAAATGAACGCAATCCTTACGTTGATTTACATTTTGCGCTTATATACACAAATGCCTTATTCCGTGGCTAGGTAAAATCGATTTCCAATAGAAATTCGACAGAATGCATTGAGAAACTTAATTTATGAGAATAAAAATGATAGTCATTATCATTTTTATATATATGGACAGATACCTATATCGCAAGATAGAGTAATTTTGATATTTATCATTGGGTTTCCGCTGTTCTGGAAACCCAATGAGGGGGAAGATTACTTAAAGTCCGCGTACGGCGTGAGTGGCTGCGGTGGGCTGTCGAGATCGCCCTGCCAGCCGGAGGCGGAGTAGCGCAGGTAGATGAGGCCGTGGCTTGGGGTGTAGTCCTTCGCTTGCTGAATGTCGATACCGACGCCCAGCGTCCAGTGTGAGCTGAGGCGGCGTTCGACGATGGCACGCGCCGTGTAGCCGAAGCCGGAACTGCTGCTGCCCTGTTCGATGGCGTCTCGGTCGGTGATCGCGGCATTGCCCAGCAGGCCAGTCAACGGATAGCGACGCTGATCTTTGGTCGAAGAACGTGACCACGACAGCGAGCCGCCGAGTTCCCACGACCAGTTTTCCGTCCGCTGCCGATAGTTCACCGGCACGCCCAGCGAGAAGTATTGCTGTGGGCTGTAGTAGCCGCCTTGACCGAGCGAGTAACCGCTTAAATCCTTCTGGTGACGCCACCACATGCTGTTTAGGCCGACCGTGACGCGTCGGTTATCCTCGTTAATCAGCTTGTAGTAATAACCTGCCATGGCGCGGGCGCGGTCATTATCGGCCACGTTTTTACCAGTAATCTGGTGGACGCTGAAATCACTCCAGACGCCGTGCGCTTCGCCCCGATCGTAGCTCAGCCCGAGGCTGACGCCTGTGGCACGCACGCCGCCCCAAGTAACACCGGTGCCTGGGTCTTTGGTGCCGCCGAACGCCAGCAATGAGCTGGAGATGGGGCGGCGCGATGCCGTCGCGGTCCAGCCGATTTGCCGCCAGTCACCGCTGTAGCTTGCGCCACCGACGATATCGACCACGTCAAAGCCAAGCGGCGTGGTGCCGATATCCCCCGACCAGCGATCGTTCTTCCAGCCTGCTGCGACGCTGGTGCCGGTGGCTTTCTGCGATTTTCCGTCGAAGCAGTCCTGCGTGGCACAGGTGCCGAAGGTTTCCCGATAGGCACCGTTGCTGTCCGTCGAGAAGGAACCGGCGTCCATCTGTACGGTATCGGTGCGGAGGAAAGCGCGGCCGTCGTACAGCGGCATGTCTATCTGCAACAGGGTGTTGTGGGCGCTCAGGTTGGAAACGCCGCCGGTACCGCTCGAACTCGAGTAATCGTGGTCAAGCGTGACGGTCACATCCTGCTTACGATACAGGTCCGCCGCATCGGCGCGGATGCTGCGCTGTAGCCAGTCGTCCCCTGTCTGATTGCGCGTCAGTCGGGTGTAGTCATCGTCACTTTGCGGCAGAGCGGGCGTGATGCCGCTGGCGACCATCGCCTGTTTATAGTCCTGCTGCGCCTGCTCAGGTTGAGATCGTTGCTGTTCAACGCGTGCCGCATCGCGATAGATCAGTGCTGTCGTTTGATCGATAGGAGTTTGACCGACGGGCTCTTTCTGCACGTCGATTTTTAGCTGACGGAAAAGCGCCGTCGATTTTTGCGGATTTCCGACCGCTTGCCAGGCGTTGGCGACGCGCCGCTGCGCATTGAGCGTATCTGCTGCCTGCGCTGGGAGCTGGTTCAGACGCTGACGTGCGTCATCTTGCCGACCCTGCGCGATAAACGCGTCGATCTCACCTAATTGTGCGTCGGGGTTCTGCGGCTCCCGTGTGCGGATGCGTTGATAATCCGCCAGCGCCGTCGCGTATTCACCTCGTGCCAGCGCCCAGTCTGCCAGCAGCAGATCGATACGGGTATCGGCTGGTTGCTGGCGCAGGAAAGCCATCGCGGCGGGTTCATCGCCCGCATCGCGCATCGCTTCCGCTTTCGCCAGCGTGGTCTGCATCGTCAGACGTTGGGATAAATCGCGCATGTCGTCACTCCACTGTGCTACGGGAAGCGTGTTCAGGTGAGCGAGTGCTTGCTCATCGCGATTGGTCGATGACAGGTAAAGTGAGTAAACGTAGTTCTTCTGCGCGTCGGCCGGTGGCACGGCAGTCGCGCGTTGTACCACGCTGTCGGCCTGCTGCATTTGCCCCAACTGGCGCAGCGTCTGGGCATAGCGATAGGCAAACCAACTATCGTTCGGATCCTGCTGGTTCGCCTGACGATACTTCTCTTCCGCCTGCGTCCACTGCTGCTGTTCCGCAAGTTGGTCCGCCTGTTGTTTCAGGATATTGAGTTGTAGCGCAGTAAGCGTCTCCCGCATTGTGTTCTGCTGGCTGCGCGACAGGCTGTTGAGGTAAGTGAGTGCTTTCTCCGGTGACTGCCGCTGATAAATCCCGACCAGACCGCGCAGGGCGTTATCGTTGCCGGGTTCAAGGTGCAAAGCCTGCTGATAGAGCGGCTGGGCAGCGGTATCGTTTTGGCTGGCGACGGCAACATCACCCAGACCAATCAGCGCATAGGGATTGGTGTTATCCATCTGGCGTGCCTGCTGATACTTCTGGCGTGCCAGCGGGAGATTATTGGTTTTTAGCGCGTTGTCGCCTTCCGCAATGGTGATCCAATATTGCGTGCTTTGGATAAGTCCTTCCCACTTGCCGCTGTTCAGGCGATTAACATCCGCCTGTAGTGCCTTCTGGAACTGTGCCAGCGCTTTTACCCGATCGCCTTCGCGCAGGTAAACCAGACCCACTGCGCCGATCAGCTCGGGGTCGTTGGGTGTAACGGCCAGCGCTTGATTTAACTCACCGAGCGTGGCGCGGTTGCCCCCGCCGCTTTCAACTTCCGCCAGACTGCGGAGACGCCCCTGATACGTGGGATCGGCCAACATTCCCTGCTGGCGGTTGAGTTCTTTTCGCGCGGTTTCTGCCTGTTCACCGTCATCAAATACCGTCAGGAAGCGGTTGAGTTCCGCCACGCTCTGCGGGGTAACCGTCATCCGACCAATAATTTCCAGCCAGAGCGATGCCGCCTGACTGCGTCCGACGGGATCGGTAGACAGTTGTTTCAGCAGCGGGTAGGCCTGTTCGTTGCGAGCCTGACTGAAGAGCTGGCGTGATAACGCCATGCGCAGCGGAACATTGTTGGGGTAAACCTGATCCAACGCTTCCAACTGCTTAATCGCGACGGGGACCTGGTTCGGCAAACGAGAAACCAGACGCCAATACTCCACGGCGAGATCGAGCGTGGGCGGCTCGCCGTGAAAGAGCGTGTCGTACTGCGCTTTGGCTTCCGCGTAACGCCCGGCGGTAGACAGCAAACGCGCCTGCTGTAATTGCTGACGCGTGGCTTCCTGCGTCAGCGCCAGCGTCATCTCTGCCTGCCGGTAAATGGCAGAATCGGGAGCCACAGTCTTCAGCTTGTCCAACTGCTGGCGCGCCTGTGCCTGATCGCCTTGACGCAGTGCCAGTCGCAGTTTGGCGGCGATAACGTCGGGGTTATCCGGGTTAATCAGCTCCAGCCGATAAAGCGACTGACGCACGAGATCGTCTTTGTTGCTGGCTTCTCCCAGACGCACCTGTTCCATCAGAAATTGTTCTGGCGATGCAGTTTCCGCGCTGGTTAGCTGCGGTGCCGCAATCAGTAAGAACGGCAGGAGGCGCAGCCAGTTTACGGTGTTGTTGTGCATTGGCTGCCCCGAGACGGTAAAAGTTGGCCTTGTGAAGTGAAGCGGTAGCGCTTCTGATCCCATCCCTGACAAAAGAGCGTCAGAGAGGCAGAGAAATACGCATTGTCACCCGGTGGGTTGGCGGCGAGCCGCTGTCGCTGGGCAGCTAGGGCGTCCGGTTGACGGGATAGCATCGGAAGCAGTGAAGCGGAAAAGCCTACCGATCCCTGTCCGGTGACGGTGCCTGTCGCGGTGTCCGCTTTTTCGGGCGGTAGCCCTTGTTGGATAGTCTGCTGAATCATCGGCTGAAACTGTTTGAGCAAATCGGTTTTTCCTCTGCTGCTATCGGCCATCATCCCCGCCCACAGATAGACGCGGATGGCGTCATAGCTGCCGATATTGGGTTTGGTGGTATCGGGTTGCCAGCCTTTGTCTTTTTGCCAGATGACCCAGTCAGGCGAAAATCCTTTTGGCGCGGTTTCCAACAGCAGGCGCTGCGTGGTGCGCTGCATCGCTTTCCATTTCTCACCCAGCGGAGCAAAACGCGCCAGCAGCTGCGGCGGAAGGTAGCTGGGGTTCAAGCGCCAGCTCTCTTTCTCTGCGAAGCCCACTTTGCCGGGCAATAACATCACGCCCAGCCCCGGAATCGTCACCACTTCTTCTTTGGCGATGCGTGCGAGCAGCGCGCTGCCTAGCGTCTGATAGCGCGCCTCTTTCCACAGCCGACCCGCTTCAAGCAGGCTGTAGGCAATCCACAGATCGGCATCGGATGCGGAGTTTGGATCCAGCACCGTCCACTGCTTATCCGTGTTCTCTCCCCACAGCCAGGCGGGCAGATTAGCGCGCAAATCGCCTGCGGACAGGTTGTCTTCCGTCCATTTCAGCAGTCGATCAAACATCACGCGATCGTTGGCAACCAGCGCAAAGAACAGGGCGTAGCTTTGCCCTTCGGACGTGGTGATTTTATTGGGTGTTGAGGTATCAATCACCCGTCCTTCCTCGCTGATGTAATACTGCTTGTACTGCTCCCAGGCTGGCCAGTCGCAGACAGCGGCGGTGGCCAGGGAAGCCCAGAGCCACAGCAGCGTGGCGATCAGGTAACGCAGCACGCGTGGCATGGGGCGTTAGTCCCTTTCATCCGGCGACAGGCGACGGCGGCTGAAGAATTTCAGGCCACGCCACAGCAGCCAGGCAACAATAATGACGGTAAGGGTCGATATGATCGCCAGCCAGACGGGATGCTGCGCCAAGGCGTGCCAGATACGTTCCCACCACGGCAGGTGGCCGACGTAGTAAACGTCGCCGACGCGCAGATTATTGATGCCCGATTCGCGGATCACGGAAACAGAACCGAACAACGAGGCTCTTTTTTCGCCATCAATCAGCGTGTTGTTGAGTAGCGTATAACCCTGCGAGCTGTCGGCCAGCAAGGCGACCACGCTGCGCTGATCGTGATACGGAGACTGGAAGCCGATAATCGCCGACATCGCGCCGTCACCGCTGACGGTGGTTTTGCTGTCTGGCGTCGCGTCAGATGCGGGTGCGTCCCTATCCGGGATCGCGGTCTGACGCGTTGGCTGCTTGATCCAGCTTTGCGTTTGCTCGACCAGCAGGTTGATTTTGCTGTTGTCGTGCAGCTCTGGCGGGATAGCGCCGATCATCAAAATATCGCGGTCCTGTTTGTCTGCCTGCGTCCAGTCATCGCTGAGCTGTACTGCCAACGCTGGGTAGCCGGTTTGCGCGCCAATGTTACCGATGGCGTTCAGCATGGCGCTGACCTGAGCCGGTTGTGGCTGCTTGTTCACTAGCACCAGCGTTTGTGACAGGTCAGCCAGTCGGCTGAACGGGTAGCCCGCATTGGCAAAGGCACGCAGATCCGGCATTGCCATAAAGTGACGATAGCCAGAGAAGTTAATCGTCGAGTTACTGTCGATGACGGCGTGATTGACGACCGGCGTATAGGTTTCGCAGCGGTCGGCTGTGCCGCTAGAGAGCAGCGTGGTGTAGTTGAAATCAAAGCGCAACTGGTTGGTGGTGCCCAGTTTCAGCGCCGGAATGGACAGGCTCTTGTCGGAATCCCATAGCCCCTGCGTGAGCGGCAGGCGCATCAACAGGGAGTTCTGGTCCTGTTCCGGTGCCAGCGAGAAGGCCTGTACGAACTGGTTGTTCAGGTTGATGCTCAGGCGCGAACCGTCCTGAACCTGCGGCGCGGTGTAGCGATATTTCAGACGCATATCGATTCCCTGACTGCGGATCAGGAACAGGTCGGGCGGCAGGTTCATGGCCAGCGAAATCGGCCGGGGCACGATACCGTCGGTTTGCAGCTGTTCGTTATATTGCTGTAGTTCGGCGAAGGTCATCGGGCGGTCGGTGCGAACCCAGTTTGGCGCATCATACGGCTGACGTGGGGCGAGCTGTTCGACCTTATCGATGGTGACGCTTTGCCCACGGAACAGCGGGTTCCCCTGTGCGATGCCCTGCACGGCGGTGAGCAGTTCATTGTCATCACGCCCCTGAACCAGCAGCAGCTTCACGTAAGGATCGTTGGGGTGGCTGATGATCGATACCGTTGGGCCGTTCACGGCGGGAGTATCACGCAGGAAATCCGGCCGCTTATCGTTGGTCGCGAACACAATACCGTGACTATTCGGCAACTGGTTGAAGAGGGCAGGGAAAGACTGCCCGCGCCATTGTGCTTTGCTGCCAAACCACGAGGCGAGTACCGCGGCGGCACGCTGTTGCACCAGATCCGGCTGGTCGGCAAAGACGATGGGCAGCGTCAGCGGGCGGGTATCGCGGCTGTCAAAAAACGGTGCAGGGAACGGCGACAGATCGTCCTTCAGCGTCAGCTTCTGGAATTGCAGGTTGAGCGCGCTGGCTTTGCTGACATCCAGCCATAGGCTGGTGCTGGCTGGGTTTTCACAGATGTTCTGATAATGGCCGACAAACACCAATTGCAGGCTGTTAAAGTCCGTGATGTAGCGCGGATCGATAGGCAGGCGAACGCGGTTGGATTTCCCCATCTGCTCTTTGCTAATCGTGGTGACGCCCATGAGCTCATTGTTCAGGTAAACCTTGATATGCGACTCGGTGGGAATCAGCGCTGGTGACGGCGTAAATTCGAGGTCAAGCGACGCCTGTGTGACCACTTCGTCGCTGCGAACGCCGAACTCAATCTGCCCGTTGGGATCGACACCGCGCAGCGCAAAGGTGCCCGGCGCAGGCGCGATTTGCGCAAACGGCATCACCACGTTGCGCACGGCGGCGTTGGTCGCCGGTGGCGCCAGAGGAAGCACTGGTATCGTCGTCGCTGGCGCTGTGGTGGCAGCGTTGGTGGGCGGCAGGGTCGCGTCCCCCGTGGCCGGTGTTTGGGCGTGCGGTGCGGTGACAGCCTGAGATAATGAGCTGACGCCTAAAGCCAATGCAGTGAACCAGATTATTTTTTTCGTCATCGTGTCATCATCAATGTTAAGGGCCTTTCTCGTTGTCAGGAGAAAGACCGTTGATCACGGCCTGTGAATGGCAATCAAGCCACTGTCTTTTCTGCAAACAGGTTCTCTTGTGCAAATCGCGTTTCATGGGCAGACGGTGTCTTGCCCTGATGTACGGCTTTTTCCGGCAGCGCAGCGCCCGGTGGAGCTGCTACGGTGCGTTTCCCTACATAGCGCGGAATGAAGGACACCACCCACACCACGATGTTGAGGAACGCCAGGATAATGTTGCGTATGACGGGCGGCGCGTAATCGGCCAGGCGCAGGTAGCCGCGAAAGCCGAGCGCCAGCACATCAACCAGGCTTTCGACCGGTTTATCCTGCGGGAAGCTGTCTTGCCAGAGCGCCCAGGTGTCGGCGCGGGCAAACGTACATTGAATGAAATCAATATGCTGGCCGATGGTCAGGTTGGTCATGCGTAGGCCAATCTTGTTGTCGAACGCGCGGGTGACGCTGAACGGGAAGGCGTACTCCTGCTGACCGCGTTTTAGCAACAGCGAGACGCTGTCCCCGACCTGAAGAATGCCCGACTCGCGGGCTTCAACGCCCACGCCGCCATCGGAATAGTCGCGCAGGACGCAGGGGAACAGATGCCCATCGGCACGGAGGATCGCGGCGGACATCGACATTTCCACCCGGTGGGCCTGACGCACCTGCTTGGCTTCTACGGCAACCGCGACGGCTCCGCCTAAAATGGTCATGTTGTATACGACCCACAGCAGGCTGATGAGCACCGTCATGATCTCTTCCGGTGGCCCGTAAATCAGACGCCAGATGCCATACATCACTCCAGCGATATTCAGCAGCACCAGCACCAGATAAGGCCGCGTAATCACCCAGTCAACATGCTGTTCTTCCACCAGCCCGCCTTTGGCTGTTACGTTGAATTTCCCTTTGTGCGGGTTAAACAGCGCGACGGTAGTCGGGCGAGCGATGTACCACGCCAGCACGGTTTCATAGATTTCACTCCAGAACGAGTGACGGTAGCGGCCCTGAATACGCGAGTTGGTCAGGCTGGCGTGCACCATGTGTGGCAGCACGTAGAGCGCGATGGCCAGCGCCGGGGCGAAGATGATGTAGGCATGCAGCAGGAGGAACGCCAGCGGTGCGGTAAGGAAGATCAGCCGCGGAATACCGGACAGAAAGTGCATCATGGCGTTGGCATAACATAGCCGTTGCCCCAGTTTCAGCCCCTTGCCAAATAGGGGGTTATCCAACCGGAAGATTTGCACCATGCCGCGCGCCCAGCGAATACGCTGCCCGATGTGGGCCGAGAGGCTCTCGGTCGCGAGTCCGGCGGCCTGTGGAATGCGGATATACGCCGAGCTGTAGCCAAGGCGATGCAGGCGCAGTGAGGTGTGGGCATCTTCCGTCACCGTTTCGACCGCAATCCCGCCAATCTCATCCAGCGGTTTACGCCGCAGGATGGCGCAGGATCCGCAGAAGAACGTGGCATCCCACATGTCGTTACCGTCCTGAACCAGACCGTAGAACAGCGTGCCCTCATTAGGCGTGCGGCGGAAACGTCCCAGATTGCGTTCGAACGGATCGGGCGAGAAGAAATGGTGCGGCGTTTGCAGCATCGCCAGCTTTTTGTCTTTGAAGAACCAGCCCATGGTTAATTGCAGGAAGGAGCGGGTAGGGACGTGGTCGCAGTCGAAAATGGCGACGAACTCGCCTTTCGCCTGTTTCAGGGCGTTGTTGATGTTCCCGGCTTTGGCATGTTCGTGCGTGACGCGGGCAATGTAATGGACGCCGACTTCTTCTGCGAAGGCTTTAAATTCGGCGCGCCCGCCATCATCCAGAATATAAATATTGAGCTTGTCTTTAGGCCAGTCGATGCCTAGCGCGGCATACACCGTCGGTTTCACGACGCTCAACGGCTCATTGTAGGTCGGGATCATGAGATCGACGGTCGGCCACGTTTTGCTGTCTTCCGGCAGTGAAACCGGGTGGCGGTTCAGCGGCCAGATCGTCTGGAAATAGCCCAGAACCAATACGACCCAGGCATAGGTTTCCGCTGCCAGCAGCAGCAGGCCGCAGATCAGACTCAGCGGATCGTCCCAGTTCAGCGTTTCGGTGTAGCGCCACCATAGGTAACGGCAGGAAACCGTGAAAGAAAGGGCGATCATCATGAGCGTCGGCATGCGTCCCGGCATGTTGCGAACGAGCATGGCGATGCACCACAGCAGCGTCATGAAAATAAACTGTGACAGCAAATCAAACGGCTGCGTGATGCACAGCAGCGCCAGCGCCGCACACAGCAGGCTCAGCGCGACCGTCACCAGCCTCTGGAGGCGGCTTGTCTTGGCGGAGCCTGACTCACGGTCTTCGCGATCGTCAGTATTCGCGTGGCTAAAGCGGGCGAACAGCGCTTGCTGCGCGTTCATGTAGCGTTGCCGCCAGCGCGGCAGCGCGGAGAAGTAATTGCGGCGCGATGTCGGCAACTGGCCGTTTTTGATGGTCAGCAGCCAAAGACCCTGCGTCAGATAGCGAAGAATATCGGCCGGACGCGGGCGTTGAGGCGAAATGTGTGGGAACCAGTAGGTTCGCTGCGCGCGAATCTGTTGCCAGCCCTCAGACTCCAGCCGCAGGAAGATCCAGCCGAGTATCGCAAACAGTGTGGCGAAAAAGGCAGCAAAGGCGGAGGCACCTTGCTGACGATAGCCGCGGTAGCGCTGCTGAATCGCCTGTCTGGCGGGCGGGACGAGAAAGAGGCGCAGGATCCCGCTCATACGCCGTTTTCCTTAACGTGAATCAGGCACCAGTTTGCCAGCGTCATGATCTCTTCCGCTGCCACGCTGTCCGGGCGACATTCGCCCAGCGGCTGCTTCAGCATCAGCGATTCTGCCAGAGCTTCGTCACGGTGTACTACCAGCGGCAGCAGGTGTGACAGCGTGTGCAGCCAGAGCTGATGCAAATCCTGCTGAAGCGTACTGAGCGTAGAAAATTGATTCACCAGAAAATGGCACTGACGCGGTAACGCCTGCTGATGTAAGCGCGAATGGCAGTTGGCATCGGCCACCACCACCTGAAAAACGGTATTCGCGGTGGCTAACGCCTGCCGCGTGAGCGGGCTGTTGTCCGCCGGTACATCAATCAATATCCAGCGATGGTGGCCTGCCGCGCTGAGCTGTGCCAGATTGTTTTGCCAGAGTGCAGGGTGCTGGTGGTAATGCTGCTGGAGCGTCGCGATCTCCTGTGTATTCAGACGACCAAACGGCAGAAAATCCAGACCGGGGAGATACTGCATGGCACCGGTTTGCCACGGCGCGCCATCGGCTTCCGCCCGTGCCCAGCCGCGGCGTTGCTCAAACGGCATATTGAAATTAATGCGCAGCAAATTGTCCGGCGAAAAATCAATCACCAGCGCGGATTCGCCCAGCCGTTGGAAAGCCCAACCCAGCGCGGCGGCGATTGAGGTGGTGCCTACGCCTCCACGGATTCCCTGCAAAGCAATCACGGGCATCGTCAGTCACTCCCGGCCGGTTCTTTTAATTCATCGAGCAGCGGCCAACGAGCCATCATTTGGCTGAGACGCGCCTGACGGGCGATATCGATATAGTTTATTTCAGGTAAAGAAAAAGCCTGACTGAGAACCCGTAGATCGTCGTCGGTTCTTGCATTTTCGGTTAAATCGGCGTGCGCGCTGGTATCTATACGAGTCGGTGCGTTATTCATCCCATGCCTCTGAAATAGGCTATCCATTATCATTGAGATCGATAAAGGGAAAACATCCAAATAGCAGATGTGGTGCGTCTTTTACTGCACCCAGAACAGACAGTCTGGCAGATGAAGAGTTACGCCTCTGCTGTCTTTAATAAGGAGTCAGGTGTGCCCGTTAACTATAGCAATGAATTCATGATTGCAATGTGAATGGGGAAAAATAGTAATCGGTGATTTATCAAGGGATAGGAATAATTTATAGCGCACAGTTGTGATCCCTCGGGGGGCTGCTAGAGTTTATTTTGACTGTGTTATTAAGGTGAAATGCTGCCATTAACGGAAAAGAAATCAGTCTATGAAGCAGAACTTTTCATTAGGTATTCGTGACCTTTGGGATGAGCTGGTTACGCTCCAGTTGGCGGGCTTTTATTGGGTGAATATTGATCGGCAAATTGATGCCGCATTATTTTGCCAGCAAGTCATGCACGGCCAAAATAACGACGCGAGAGTGGCGTTAATCGGCTGTGGGGAACGATCTGATTCTCTTCTGACGGCATTGTTTACGACAGACAATAAGTTTACGACAGAAAATAATAACACCGGAAAGAAACAATTATCGTGCTATGCAATACCGGAAAATAAAGCCGCGTTGCTGAATTTAACCGATGATTTAATGCGCGCATTGCGCCCTAAAAATCGTCTATTGGTGCTTTATGCTCCAGCTAGCCTGTGGCGGGATATCTCGCCGGAAGGGCTCCAGCGCTGGATCGATGACACTGCGGCATGGCTGCATCAGCGCCAGTGTACGCTGGTGGTGATCAGCCACAGCAGTGGCGTAACCCGCCTGAGGAATATGCTGATTTCCCAACATCGCGGACTTTACGGTTTAGCCAGCCTGCAATGGCAGCAGGATCGCGCCCAGTATCTGGTGTCATGGTGGGCAACGGAAAGGGGCGTGCGGGCGAATAAGGTGCAGATGCTGCAATCCGACAGTGATGGGTGGTACATGCTGAAGGAAGAGGAACCGATCCTCACGCCGTCTCTGGATGATGATGGGCTCTTTCTGATGGAAAAGAGCGTGATGGAAGGCGCACCTGCGCTGTCAGAACACTGGCAGCTACTGGACGACAACGACATTTTGGTACAAACCGGCATGCTGACCCATGCGGCTACCCTCGTTTTTGCACTCAATCAAACCAGTCAGGTGGATACGCTCGTCAAGCAAGTTCACAGCCTGCGGCGGCAGCGTGGTGAGTTGCTGAAGATTGTGGTGCGGGAAATGAAGCCTTGCCTGCGCGCTAGCGACGAGCGCCTGCTATTGGCATGTGGCGCGAATATTATTGTCTCTCATTCCGAGCCGCTATCCCGTTTCCTGACGCGGATTGAAAGCGTGCAGGGACAGCGCTTTACCAAACACGTTCCTGTCGATGTTGAAGTCTTGCTGACCACCATGCGGCCGCTACAGATTAAGGGCTACCAGCCCCCTGATATCTTTCGGCAGTCTGTGCAGATGTTGATTGATAACACGCTGATGCCGGAAGGCAGCAAGGGCGTGCTGGTTGCATTGCGCCCCGTGCCGGGCGTGCGGGCGGCGCAGGCATTGACGCTGTGCACGCTGCGACGCTTTGGTGATGTCGTCACGATCGCGCAGGGTCGCCTGTTTTTGTTCCTGTCCAATTGCCGCCTGAATGAACTGGATATCGCGCTGAAATCCATTTTCCGCCTGCCGGTGGATGAAGCGTTCAGCAATCGGATTGTCTGGTCACAAGACTTACAGATTCTGGCAGAAGTTAAATCGCTGGTGCAGGACGATACGCTGGAGCAAGAGCGGCAGATTAACGATTATGTCCAATTGCAGCAGACCGAATCTGCACCGAGCCGCCAGGTGCCGCGGCGTGAACCGATTGCTATCGATCTATTGGCATCCGATCTATTGGGTTCCGATTTACGGGCCCGCGCACCGGGAGAGCCGTCATGAACCTGATTGATATCGTTCAACTGGTGTTATTGAGCGCGGTCGTTTTCTTTACGCTTGGCTATCTGGCGCACCGTGTGATTCCCCACTGGCTTCAGTACTGGAAAAACAGGCTGCTGTCACCGCGCTACCTGAAGCCTGCGAGTGTCTGGATGCGCAGCACTTCTTCAACAAAGACGGTCTCAACCAAGCCGACTTCAGCAGAGACTAAAAAATAAAATGGACGAAAAAAAACCTACGCAGCAACAGGATACGCAAAAACAGCAAAATATATGGCGCTACTGGCGTGGGCTCGGTGCCTGGAATGTGTATTTTTTGCTGAAATTTGCCCTGTTATGGTTTGGCTACCTCAATTTTCATCCGCTGCTTAATCTGGTCTTTCTGGCGTTTCTGCTGTTCCCGATCCCCAATGTCACGCTGCACCGCTGGCGTCATATTATTGCCATCCCGCTCGGTATCGGGCTGTTTTACCACGATACCTGGCTGCCGGGTATCAACAGCATTCTCAGTCAGGGGTCGCAGGTTGCGAGCTTTAGCGCGGCCTACTTGCTGGAGCTGTTCAATCGCTTTATTAACTGGCAAATGGTTGGTGCGGCGGCGGTCATTACCGTGGCCTACCTGTTCTTCGCGCAGTGGATTCGTATTACGGTGTTTACCGTAGCGGCGCTGGCGTGGTTAAACATCGTCAATCTGGCGGGCCCGGCGGTATCGCTGATGCCCGCGGTATCGACGGCGTCCACCTCATCAGCGGCGGCTTCCCCAACGGGCGGAGACGCTGCGCTGCCCGAGGCCACCTTACCGCCAACGAACGCCAATCTCACGGCTTATCTCAACCAGTTTTATACGCGAGAAAAAACGCGAACCACGGCGTTCCCCGCTACATTGCCGCAGGATGCACAGCCTTTTGACCTCCTGATTATCAATATCTGTTCGCTATCGTGGTCGGATTTGGACGTGGCGCAGCTGGAAAACCATCCGCTGTGGAAGAAGTTCGATATTCTGTTCCGTCAGTTTAACTCCGCCACCGCGTATAGCGGGCCGGCATCCATTCGCCTGCTGCGGGCAAGCTGCGGCCAACAGTCCCACACCGATTTGTATCAGCCAGTGAATCAGCAGTGTTACCTGTTCAGTAATCTGGTGAAGCTGGGCTTTGAAGAACAGCTGATGCTCGACCATTCCGGCGTCTTTGGGAATTACCTGCGTGAGGTGCGTGAAGAGGGCGATATCCAGATCCCAATGCTGTCGCAGGAGGGCATCAGTCACCAGATTACGTCGTTCGACGGTGAGCCGATTTATAACGATCTGGAGCTGTTAAATCGCTGGTTGGGCGAGCGGGGTAAAGCGACGACAACCCGTAACGCGACCTTCTTTAACCTGATTCCGCTGCATGACGGCAACCGCTTTGTCGGCAGCAACCAGTCGGCGGACTATGCGCCACGCGCGAAGATTCTGTTTGACCAACTGGATGCGTTTTTTGACAAGTTGCAAAAATCCGGCCGTAAAGTCATGGTGATTGTGGTGCCGGAGCACGGCGCGGCGCTGGCTGGGGATAAGATGCAAATGTCCGGTCTGCGCGATATTCCGAGTCCGAGCATCACGCATATTCCTGTCGGCGTGAAACTGTTTGGCCTACAGGCACCGCATCAGGGCAACGCGCTGGAGATTGCGTCGCCGAGCAGCTATCTGGCGATTTCGGAGCTGGTGGCGCGCCTGGTCGACGGCAAAGTGTTCACCGCGCCTTCCGTTGACTGGCAAACACTGACGAGCGCATTGCCGCAAACGGAAGCGATCTCGGAAAATGAGAACGCTATCGTGATGCAATATCAGGGAAAACCTTACATTCGTCTGAACGGCGGAGACTGGGTGCCTTACCCGCAATAACCCCCTCCCATGACGTTATCGGGCAGGCGAGCATCCTGCCCGATCCTTCAGTCTGCTCCCCGAATAGCGATACTGGCTTATGCAGGGGATATCCCCTATTCTGAGGCCGCGTTACCGCTGTTGCCAAAGGTAGCCTAGGATTAAGATGAAATCCCCCGAATATCAGCAGAAAACAGCGTTAAGGCGGCGATAAGCTGCCTTATACTGTTTGCGCGTGTAAATCGTGTTGCCGAGTGTAACGCGTGCGCATTTTTCGCGTTGTATATTGCTCACCTGTTTGTTGCTTGGTGGGCCAGGTATCCAGGTCTGCATAACAGGTTGACGGAGAAAGCGCTTGCGGCTCAGACGTTCATTAACGATTAAACAGATGACAGCCGTGTCTGCCGTGGCACTGGTGACGATCAGCCTGTTTATCGTCATACAGCTCTTTCACTTTGTTCATCAGCGCCGTGAAGATTATGCCAAGCAGTTGGAGAGCATCGCCTATTCTGTGCGTCAACCGCTGACAGATGCGGTGTTACAAGGGGAAGTGCAGCGGGCGGGCAATATTCTGGACAGCTTATTACCGGTTGCCTTTCTGAGCCGGGCAGATGTGCTGCTGCCGGATGATTTCCAGACGCTGCATGCGAATTTCCCGAAAGAACGTCCGGTGCCAGACTGGATTGCACGGGTCTTTAAGCTGCCGATCCGCATATCTATTCCGCTCTATTCGCCGCCGCAGACGCAGTATTCGGCGCCGCTGGCGCATCTGGTGTTGCAGGCGGATTCCTACCGGATGTATCAATTTATCGTCAGCACCTTTTCAACCATGTTGGCGACGTATCTGCTGCTGGCGCTGATTATGTCGATCGCCATTACCTGGTGCATTAACCGCCTGCTGATACACCCGCTGCGTGGGATTATTGTCGAGTTACAGAATCTACCGCCGGATGACATGCTCCACCGTCCGCTTACGCTGCCGCCCTGGCATCAGGATGATGAGCTGGGCGCGCTGGTGCGCAGCTATAACCGCAATCAACAGCTGTTGGCACAGTCGCTTTCTGCTGGAACCGAAGGCGCGGGATTGCCGGACAACGCACACTTTATGCGACGCCTTGAACAGCGTTTGGCCGATGCGACACCGTTCAGTCTGCTGGTTTTCGGGCTTGATTCCTCCGCCAGCAAACAGGGCAAGGTAGACACGCTAGCGAAGCAACTCAGCGAAGTGATTGAAGAACAAAACGAGGCTGGGCCTATCTATCTGGCGCGCCTCGACTGTGATGAGTTCGCTATCATCGGGAAGCAACTGCAATCCGCCGGACAGGCGCAAGATTGGGCGCAGAATGTGATGCTGGCGATTAATTCACCCTTTTTGCCTGCGGGCTCACAGCCTGCGCGGGCTATCAGCGTCGGTATCCTCACCATTACCGATCCTCGACCCGAGGACGCGGCGCTGCTTTTATCACAGGCACGTTTTGCTATGCAGCTGGCGCGGCGTGATAAAAAATCCGGTATTCATCCTCTCACGGTACCTTCCTGAGTATTCACAGGTAACGCAAATGTTACTTTTTATAGATGGGTTTCCGGAAAGGCGTATTCCCCGTGTGACGGAGGTTTGAGGGCTTTTTAAGGCGACGTAGCTGCCGAAAAAATGCGCATCTGTTACAAGTAAGTTGCACTGATGTTTCTTTATAATTCCTGCTGACGTGATTCAGCTCTTGTTTTTAACCTATCGTTCACAAACTAAACTTATAAAACATTCTCAGCTTGTTATTGCAATGTTACTTTCCGGCGCAATCACAGGCGGCATTTTCGTACCCTATTCCCCTCCTGTGTTTTCCCCACCATAGGACGTATGTATGAAAACATCAATTTTTAAAAGTCTTTATTTTCAAGTTCTTGCCGCCATTACAATAGGGATACTGTTGGGGCATTTCTACCCCCAGCTTGGCGAGCAAATGAAGCCGCTGGGCGATGGGTTTGTTAAATTAATTAAAATGATTATTGCGCCGGTTATCTTCTGTACGGTAGTCACCGGTATCGCAGGCATGGAAAGTATGAAGTCGGTCGGTCGTACTGGTGCGGTCGCCCTGCTGTATTTTGAAGTCGTGAGTACGATTGCGCTGATTATCGGCCTGGTCGTGGTCAACGTGGTGCAACCTGGTGTGGGCATGAACATCGATCCAAGTACGCTTGATGCGTCTGCGGTGGCGGTCTATACCCAACAGGCTTCGCAACAGGGTCTGATTCCGTTCCTGATGGACGTGATTCCGGGGAGCGTGGTCGGTGCGTTTGCTAGCGGTAATATATTGCAGGTTCTGCTGTTTGCTGTGATGTTCGGCTTTGCGCTGCACCGCTTAGGGCCAAAAGGCAAAGTGATTTTTGATGTGATCGATAGCTTCTCCAAGGTCATTTTCGGCGTCATTAACATGATCATGAAACTGGCTCCGCTGGGTGCTTTCGGTGCAATGGCCTTCACCATCGGTAAATACGGTGTCGGTACGCTGATACAGCTGGGACAGCTGATCGCTTGCTTCTACATCACCTGTGTGTTGTTCGTGTTCCTGGTGTTGGGCAGTATTGCCAGAGCGACGGGCTTCAGTATCTTCAAATTCATTCGCTACATCCGTGAAGAACTGCTGATCGTACTGGGCACATCCTCTTCTGAATCCGTGCTGCCACGTATGCTGGAGAAGATGGAGAAGGTCGGTTGTAAAAAATCTGTCGTGGGTCTGGTAATTCCTACCGGTTACTCGTTCAACCTGGATGGCACCTCCATCTATCTGACAATGGCCGCGGTATTTATTGCTCAGGCGACCAACAGCCACATGGATATCTGGCATCAGATTACCCTGCTGGTGGTACTGCTGCTGTCCTCTAAAGGTGCAGCGGGCGTGACGGGAAGTGGATTCATCGTGCTGGCGGCAACGCTGTCTGCCGTGGGCCACCTGCCAGTTGCTGGTCTGGCGTTGATTCTGGGTATTGACCGCTTTATGTCAGAAGCCCGTGCGCTGACCAACCTGATTGGTAACGGTGTGGCAACTATCGTGGTAGCAAAATACTGCCGCGAGCTGGACGAGAAGAAACTGGATGCTGAGCTGTCTGGCACCAACAAGAACGATAATGGGATTACACCGACTGCACAGTCATAATTCCGATACCGTTTTCTAAATCAGTTCCCCACGGCGCTAACGCCCGTGGGGAATTTTTTTGCCTGCCAACACGTCGAACCAAACCGTTTATCCCTCTTTCCTTACCCGCCATGAAAGGTAAAAATATTGTTAAATATGACTATTTTTACCTTTTTTGCAGATTATTTCGTCTTCTGGAGTGACATAGACAAAAGCGCGCGGTCTAAGGGAATGGTACACTTCGCGTCTTAATTTTTTCCGTGATATATCCACGAGAGTGTGCGGTGGCAGACGCAAGGCCACCATAATGATCAACAATAACCACATTTATTATGTTGGATAGCTATTAGTAGGGGTTCACATGCAGGGCACCAAAAAGGCGCTTTTCGTTGGTGGTTTGTTGCTGGCCGCAGTCAGCAGTGGCGTGCAGGCTGAAGCACTACAGCCCGATCCTGCCTGGCAGCAGGGTAAGCTTGATAATGGTTTTACCTGGCAGTTATTAACCACACCACAGCGCCCCGGCGATCGGGTTGAGCTGCGTCTGGTTGTTAATGCTGGATCGCTGCTGGAAAATGCCCAGCAGGTAGGCTTTGCCCATTTTCTTCCCCGTCTGGCCTTAGCGCCCGGCGATAAGCTGTCCGCCGCCCAGCGGCCTTCCATGTGGATGCGAGACGCTAACAGCTCACGCGTCCTGCCTCCTGTCATTGTCTCGTACGACTTCACGTCGTATAACCTGAGTTTGCCGAATAATCGCCCTGAACTGCTGAAAGAAGCGCTGACGTGGCTTTCGGAAAGCGCAGGGCAGATAGCGTTCGACGAAAAAAGTCTACAGGCTGCGTTAAAGGTGCCCGATCAGGTGGCAACCTTTCCGGTTAACCCACAGGATCCGAGCTGGCGCTATCGCCTGAAAGGCTCACCCCTGCTGGCACACGATCCTGCTCAGGACGTCAAACCGCCGTTAAATGGCGAGCAGCTCCAGCAATTTTATAAAGCCTGGTACACGCCAGATGCGATGACGCTCTACATCGTCGGTCATGTGGATAACCGCAGCGTGATCGAGCAAATCGGGAAAGTCTTCTCTCCGCTGGAAGGGAAACGTGAAGCGCCAGCGCCGTTGCCGACACTCAGCCCGCTACCACCGCAGGCGATCAGCCTGATGAATAACAACGTCCAGCAGGATACGCTGTCGCTGATGTGGGATGCCCCGTGGCACCCGATTCGTGAATCGCAGGCGCTGGTTCGCTACTGGCTGGGCGATATGACGCGGGAGGCGATGTTCTGGCACCTACAGCAGGCGCTGGAGAAGAGCCCGCTGAAGAGCAACAATCTCCGCTTCGACTGCAATGTGTTTTATACCCGTTCTCAGTGCGCGATTCATATGGATGTACCGAATAGTGAGGGCGTTGAACCGGGCGTGACGTTTATGGCGCGTGAGCTGGCGACGCTGCGTGAAAAAGGGCTGACACAGCAAGAGTTTGATGCGCTGATTGCGCGCAAGACGGACGAGCTGAGTAAGCTGTTTGCGACCTATGCGCGGACCAGCACGGACATCCTGATGGATCAGCGCCTGCGCTCCCAGCAGAATGGCGTCGTGGATATTTCTCCCGAGCAGTATCAGAAACTGCGCCAGACCTATCTGTCCGCGTTGACGCTCGATATGCTGAATCAGGAACTGCATCAGCAGTTGGTACAGGATACGACGCTGATGCTGATCCAACAGCCCGGTGAGCCGGAAGCGAATATGAAGGCATTGCAGGAAGCCTACGACCGGATTATGACGCCGATGACCGAGCCAGTTGCCAGCGCTGGAGCCGCGGCATCTGAAGGCGCAGTTTCTGACGGAACAAAACCGCAGGAAACGGCACCCGCCGCACAGTAATTTATTAATCAGTAAGTCACTAATCAGTAAATCATTAATCAGTAAATAGAAAAGGCCGCGATTGCGGCCTTTAACTTATTATCACGTGACATCCTGTTTATGCAGGCATTGCCTCTAGCGGGATAATCGCGCCACGATATTGAATGACCGTGCTGGCTGTCAGGTGACCGCGCTGTGCGGCTTCCTGCGTGCTGCCGCCGTTCAGACGTACTGCCAGATAACCTGCGCTGAAAGAGTCGCCTGCGGCGGTGGTATCGACCACTTTCTCTTTTGGCAATTTGATCGCTGGAACATCAACCAGCGCTTGTCCGCGTTCAGACACGATGCAGGAATCGGCACCGCGTTTGATGACCACTTCGTTAACGCCCAAACCGTGCGTCCGGTCCAGCACCGCTTCCAGCGGCTTCGTGCCCCACAGCATGTCTTCGTCATCCAGTGTCAGGAAAGCGATATCAGTACAGGACAGGATATCAGTGTAGGCCTGCTGCGTTTCTTCCTTGCTCTGCCACAGACGTGGACGGTAGTTGTTATCAAAAATCACTTTACCGCCGTTGGCGCGGCAGGCGCGCAGCAGGGCGAGAAGACGCTGACGGCTTTCGGCGTTCAGAATCGCCAGACTGATGCCGCTCAGGTAGAGATAATCAAATTGTGCCAGCGACTGACCGATTTTTTCTGCTTCTGGGCTGTCCAGCCAGTAGCGGGCCGCGGCATCATTACGCCAATAGTAGAACGTACGCTCGCCGCTATCGTCGGTTTCAATGAAGTATAAACCGGGCAGCTTGTTGTCCAGTCGCTGAATCAGGTCGGTTTTCACCCCTTCTTTCTGCCAGGCGGCAACCATTTCGGTACTGAAGCTATCGGTACCGAGTGCGGTCACGTAATGCACGCCCAGCTTATCGGCGTTTACCTGACGGGCAATGTAAACGGCAGTGTTCAGCGTATCGCCGCCAAATCCACGGTTAAGATCCGTGCCCTTCTGCGACAGTTCGATCATGCATTCGCCGATTACGGCAATGTTAGTAGTTGTCATCACTTTTGGCCTGTTTGAAAAGGTACCCTGCACCTGATGTTATTGGGTATAAAAAATGCGGAAATTAACGTCAGTCTCAACATTACGCGAGACTGAGTCAATAGTCTTGAAACGATGTTTTATTTTTTCATGACGCAGATCGGAAAACCAGTGCTTTCCCGCTGCTTTTAGCGATCGGAGGGCGGTTCTTTCTCCTGCTCATTCTTATCCGTCGAGGTGTCGCCTTTGTAGTTCGCCGTTGCGATCCAGGCGGCGCAGAAGAGCGTCAAACGAGCGAAGAAATAGAAGAACGCCATCAGGCCAATGACCGAACCGAACGCGGCACCGGAAGGCGAGCTGGCCAATTTAGGCAGCGCGACGGTCATCGCGAATTTGATGACTTCAAAGCCCACGGCGGCGATCAGCGTGCCGCGAAAGAGCGCGTTGCGTTTGGGTTTATGGCGCGGTAAAACGAAAAATATCCACAGGAATAACAGATAGTTGGCGAAGATGGAGATTGACAGGGCAATCAGCGTCAACGCGGGGCGCAGCCACTCGATGCCATCTAGCCCCAGCGCGGTCACAATCATGTTTTGCGCGGTACCAGCAACGGAGGTCAGGAAAAGCGTGATGATAAGCGCAATGACCAGGCCGGTCAGCGACAGGAAATCCCGCGTGTACTGAAAGTAAATCTTCTCTTCATCTTTCGGGTTCCGTTCCCACACGTCGCGCGACTGGGCGCGAATCGCCTCACGCAGGTTTCCCATCCAACTGATGCCAGAATAAAGTGCGATCAGCAAACCGGTAATCCCCACGGTAGTACGCTGCTGCACGGCGGTGTTAACGGTACTTTTCAGCGTATTGGCCAGATTAGGATCGCTGATACTGTTGACGATACGGTTAATCAGCCCCGTCAGCAGATCGGGGTTAGAAGCCAGCACGAAACCCACGGCGGCAAAAGACACCATGAGAATCGGGATTAGCGACAGAAAGGAAAAATAGGTAATGGCCGCGCCAAACTGGTTGCCCATCCGATCGTTGAAACGTTCGCCCGCGCGAATCAGGTGCGCCACGCTGGGGATCGCCTGAATACGTGCGACCAGACGCTTGCTCTTGCCCAGAAACGAGAGAGGTTTCTGTGGTGATTTATCCCCTTCTGGGGTTGACGATGTTGACTGGCGATCCGGGTCTGCCGGTACAGGCATTGCGTTTCTCCTGTGTTCGGGATTAGTTTAGTAGCATAAGGTTGATTATAACCAACAATATAAGAATGTTACTTTTCGATGTTTTTCTGAACGTACGTCATACACGGACGTTAAGCGAGTGAATTTTCCATGCCAACACCTTCCCCCTCCGAACCGGCGCTGAGCGGTCTGCGCCTTAATCTGCGCATCGTTTCGATTGTGGCGTTCAACTTCGCCAGCTATCTGAATATCGGCCTGCCGTTGGCGGTGCTGCCGGGATATGTGCACGATCATCTCGGCTACAGTGCATTCTGGGCTGGGTTGGTGATCAGCCTGCAATACTTTTCCACGCTAGTAAGCCGTCCGCATGCGGGCCGCAGCGCCGACGAAAAAGGACCGAAGAAAATCGTCGTCTGGGGGCTGGCTGGCGTCATGCTGAGCGGGGTGTTTTATCTGATGGCCGCCTTTAGCGACGCCTCGCCTGCCATCACGCTGCTGCTACTGTGCATCGGGCGTGTGGTGCTGGGTGCCGGACAGAGCTTTGCCGGTACAGGCGCGACGCTCTGGGGCGTCGGCGTGGTCGGTTCCCGACACATTGGGCGCGTGATTTCATGGAATGGCATTGCCACCTATGGCGCGATGGCGATTGGTGCACCGCTCGGCGTCTGGCTCAACCATATCGGTGGGCTAAAGCTGCTCTCCGTATGCATTATCCTGATCGCAGCCGTGGCGATTGTTCTCGCGCTGCCGCGCCCCGCGGTGCAGGTCGCGCCGGGGAAAAAGATTCCCTTCCGCGAAGTGCTGGGGAAAGTCTGGGTTTACGGCATTATTCTGGCGATCGCCTCTGCGGGTTTTGGTGTGATCGCCACCTTCATCACGCTGTTTTATGCGGATCGGAACTGGGAAGGTGCGGCGCTGACGCTAACCATTTTCAGCGTTGCCTTTGTCGGTGCACGGCTGGTGTTTCCTAACAGTATTCAGCGGTTTGGCGGACTGCGCGTGGCAATAGCGTGCTTCGTGGTTGAAATCGTCGGGTTATTGCTGGTCTGGGGGGCGACGCAGCCGCTGATGGCGGAAGTCGGTGCGTTTCTCGCGGGGGCGGGGTTCTCTCTGGTGTTCCCGGCATTAGGCGTTGTCGCCGTTAAGGCGGTATCACCGCAGAATCAGGGCAGTGCACTGGCAACCTATACGATATTTCTCGATTTATCGCTGGGCATCGTCGGGCCGGTGGCGGGCGTGCTGATGGCTTATACCGGTATCGCCTCTATTTATCTGGCGGCGGCGCTGCTGGGGCTAGGCGGCTTAGCGCTGACGTGGCGACTGACCCAGCGCACAGCCATCGAATAACAGTAGCCACCTTGGTGGCTACTGTTATTCGATAACGATGATTACTTCAGCTTCAGAGTGTGGATGATGCCTTCTGCTTCGCTCTGTGCCTGTTGCTGATTGTTGGCTGGCAGCGTGATCTGCAAGGTCAGCAGCTGGTTTTCCACTTTACCCAGCACGACAGAGGAATAAGCCTGCTGTCCGCTGCTAGTGATAATGCTGTCGAGCTGTTGCAGCTTCTTGCCGTCAACGTCGATGGTCTTGTTGGTGACGACCTGGAGGTTGGCGTCACGCGTGCGCTGTTGATCTTCCAGACGCTGTGTCAGCACGGTTAACTCTTCCGTAGTGTTGTCGCCCAGAATCACGATGACCGCTTTCTGTCCATTGTCATTGGCGTAAACGTGCATGTTGTTCGCCTGCGTGCCGACTTTACCGCTTTGATCACGCATATCGGCCGGCAGGGTAAACGCCACCTTGCCACCCATTAATTCAATGTTCTGGCTCGCGGCAGCTTCTGCGGCAGGTTTATCTTGTGCGCCCGATTTTGCAGCGTCATCCGTTTTGCCATCACAGGCAGCAAGCAGGCCGACAAGCAAGCCGACACCGAGGTATTTGATTACATTCGACATGGGATCCCTTTCTCTCGTTTTTGAAACAGATAATCGTTTTAAACAGGTAATAACAGTATGGCACCCTATTCAGATAGCAAAAACAAGCATTTTGTTGTTGCAAACCGTTGTTAGTACCTGCGTTATTTTTACAAAACGATGAGTGACTGTGGGGGAAAAGGCGGCGCAGATGGCCGCCCGATTGGCATTAATGGTGGCTGCTGACGGAGTGATAGTCGGGTGTGCCTTTCTGCTCGCTCAGACGTTTGAGCACCATGTTCAGCATGACGCCGTACATCGGCAGGAAAAATGCCAGGCTGATCAGCAGCTTGAAGGCATAATCCACCATCGCGATTTCAACCCAGTTTGCCGCCATGAAGGCATCGGTGCTGCGGTAAAACGCGATGAAGAAAAAGGCCAGCGTATCGCTGAAATTACCAAACACGGTCGACACCGCCGGCGCAACCCACCACGCGCGTTTCTGGCGCAGGCGGTTGAAGACGTGAACATCCAGAATCTGACCAAGAACATAAGCCATGAAGCTGGCGCAGGCGATACGCGCCACGACGATATTTATCTGACTTAATGCCTCGAACGACTGCCACGATCCCTGATAAAACAGGCACGACACCAGATAGGAAATCACCAGCGCAGGCACCATCACGGTCAGAATAATACGACGCGCCAGCGGCGCACCGAAAACCCGTACCGTCAGGTCAGTTGCCAGAAAAATAAACGGAAAGGTAAACGCGCCCCAGGTGGTATGAAAACCGAAAATCAATACCGGAAGCTGGACCAGATAATTACTCGACGTAATGATCAGGACATGGAACAACGATAGCCAGATCAGCGCCGTAAGCCGCTGCTGGGGAGTAAAACGATACATGATGTGACCTTTTTGGTTATTGGGGTTAGGGAACCCAAGAGATAACGTGCAGATTTATGCTGCAACGCGGCGGCATAATACGCAATTGCTTCGTTAATGCAATGTGTTTTGCCAGGAAAAGATGGTTGTTTTCTGCGCAAACGTTGTCGTCGCTTGCGTCGGGAAATCCTCAGCGTAAACTAAGGCGGTTTTTTGATTCCTGTACTGAGAACGTTGATGACCGATCCATTTACCAACCCGGATAAAACCCTTGATGCACAGGGACTGCGCTGCCCTGAGCCTGTAATGATGGTGCGTAAGACCGTACGCCAGATGGAAACCGGGCAAACGCTGCTGATTATTGCCGACGATCCTGCCACAACCCGCGATATTCCCGGTTTTTGTGTGTTCATGGAGCATGAGCTTCTGTCACAGGAGACCGAACAACTTCCCTATCGGTATCTGCTGCGCAAAGGCCAATAATACTCAGTGCGTTATATCGTTCGTTGACGTGTGTGATTAGGAGAAACACGGGGATGAGGTTCCCGTAGGGAGGCCTCGCCCCGTGGTCGCTCCGTGTATCTCGATCCTTCAATTCACAGCCAGCAACGGTAATATCAGTCCTGTTTTCTCAATAGCCGCAGCGCGTTGGCGGTGACTAGCGCGGTTGCGCCGGAATCCGCCAGTACCGCCAGCCACAGTCCGGTAATGCCCAGAATGCTGGTGACCAGAAAGACGGCTTTCAGCCCCAGCGCGATGGCAATGTTCTGGCGAATATTGTGCTGCGTCGCCCGCGACAGGCTAATCATCGCTGCCAGCCCGGTCAGGCGGCTGTGCGTTAAGGCTGCATCGGCCGTTTCCAGCGCCACATCCGTACCGCTTCCCATCGCAATTCCGATCGTTGCGGCTTTCATCGCTGGTGCGTCGTTGATGCCGTCGCCAACCATCGCCACGGGATGCTGCTGACTCAATTCGCTGACCGCCGTGACCTTATCGGCAGGGAGCAGGCTGGCGCGGTAATCGATCCCTAATGTCGCCGCAATCGCTGCTGCTGCGCGGGGATTATCACCCGTGAGCATGACGCCACGAATCCCCAACTGCTGCAAAGCATCCAGCGCTTCACGCGCATCGTGGCGTAGCGTATCGCTCAACGCCAGCACGCCGAGCAGGTTATCGTCCTCTTGCACCACCACGACGGTTTTCCCTTCGTTTTCCAGCGCCTCAACCCGTTGCAACCAGTCGGCATCAAGCAGATCGGGCGCGACGCGAGTCGGCGCGCTGACCTGAATCCGCTTGCCGCTTATCGTGCCTTCCACGCCGACTCCTGCCAGCGCTTTGCGGTTTTCCGCCATTGGCAGGAACGTGCTGCTGGAGCGCGCATGCTGGACGATGGCTTTGGCAAGCGGATGGTGTGAGCCGGATTCCACGGCGGCGGTGCGCGTCAGCAGCGCCGTTGCGCTAACGCCAGCGGCGGGCAATACGTCCGTCACCTGCGGCTTGCCTTCCGTCAGCGTGCCCGTTTTATCGAATGCGATAGTCTTGATGCTGCCCAGCGATTCCAGCGCTGCACCGCCTTTAATCAGCGCCCCACGACGCGTTGCGGCGGCCAGCCCGGACGTAATCGCCGCAGGGGTTGAGATCACCAGCGCACACGGACAGCCAATTAACAGCAGCGTCAGGCCGCGATAAATCCACTCTTGCCACGGCTGCGCCAGCAGCAACGGCGGTACCAGAATCACCAGCAGCGACAGCAGCATGATGGCTGGCGTGTAGTAACGGCTGAACTTATCGAGGAAGCGCTCTATCGGCGCACGGCGCTCTTCCGCTTCTTCTATCAGTTGCAGAATGCGGTCGATAGCGCTGTTGCCCGGCTGTGACACCACGCGCAGTTGCACGACCCGATCGACGCACAGGCTGCCTGCGGCAATTTTCTCACTCGGAGTACGCTCAACGGGAACCGATTCACCGGTCAGGGCGCTTTCATCAAAGCTGGCGTCGCTGTTCAAGAGCTCGGCATCGGCGGGGAGTCGTCCACCTGGCGCGACTTCAATCACGTCACCGGGAACCAGACTGGCAACGGGAACGAGGCGTCGCTGCCCGTTGCCGACGACCGTGGCATCTTCGGGAAGCAGCGCCATCAGCGCCGTTACGCCCCGTCGTGCGCGGTTTGCCGCGTAAGATTCCAGATGTTCGCCCAACATAAACAGCAGCAGGATGACGGTGGCTTCGGTGGTGGCGCCAATCAAGAGCGCCCCGATGGAAGCCACGCTCATCAGCGTTTCAATCGCGAAGGGCGTGCCCGTGCGAATGAGCTGCACCGTTTTCTTCAGTATCGGAATCAGCCCGACAATCGTGGTCGCGATAAACGCGATCTGCCCGCCGCGCTCGCTTAGCAGGGAAAGTCCCCAGCTTGCAGCAGCCAGCAGAGTGAAAAGTATTAAGAAACCATATTCATGTACGAAGCGACGTACGGTCGACGTGTCGGGTGGAGCGAGAGGGAGTGCGGTGTCCTGCAAGGTGAAACCCGCTTGCTGAACGGCATGTTGAACCTGAAGTCGAATATCGGTGTTGGCATCAACAACCAATTTTTCGGTGGCGAACAGCACTTTGGCCTGTTCAATTCCGGTGAGATTTTTTACTGCATTTTCGATTTTACGTGCGCAGCTGGGACAATCCATCCCGCTGATTTTCCAACTGAAACGCTGGTGGGATCGGGGCCTGTCGCTGTCTCCGCCGTCGGGGTCATCTGAATCCGCGCTACCGCCGCTGTCTGACGACGACTGATCTGTGCCACTCGCGCTCTGCACTACGGCGTCAGACGTGTGTTTGGTTGAACAGCAACTGTGGTCGGCGTGATTTGAATGCTGCGTGTGCTCGTTGCAGCAGCTTTTGGCGCTGCGTGGCGCGTGATGAACGCTGTTATTGCAGCAGGCTGATTTCTCAGTGCTGTGGTTATGTTGATGAGAGTGCATATCTTCCTCCATTGTTGAACCAATCCCATTAGGGCTATTTCATTTGCCATTTTGAACCTGGGCAGTGCTCGAAATCCTCACGTACTACTGTACGCTCCGGTTTCTGCGCGCTGTCCGAGTCCAAACTGGCTGCACCAATAACGCCTACTGGAATAGTTTCTTAGTGATTACGATTCTCATCAGGAACTTTACACCGCCGCTCAATGCTTAGCCAGATTTTCGTGAGTGCCGCGAACGTCAGAAATAGAGGGAGCGAACGATCAGGAAATGGCCGCCAAAATAGCCCGCTGCCACAATCGCCTGATGGGCGCGGAACGGAAAACGGTAATGGTGAATCAGCCAGGCCGCATGGGCGATAAATAGCAGTACGGTGCCCGTCAGCAGGGAGAAATTCGCGTTTGTCCCCAGCGCAAAATACCGCTCGCCAGCAATCCAGACCATCAGCGCCGTCATGATGATAAATGCGCAGGCGGGCCAGCGCTGTGCTTCCAGCCGTCCCCAGATAATAGCGATCAGGATCGCGGCCAGAATGACGAGCATTAATGCCAGCGGCCAGAAGAACGTGAGTGAAATTTGTCCGGTAAAAAAGCTAATGGTGTACAGAAGATGTGAGAGAAAATAGGCACCAAATGCGTAAAGCAGGCGCTGAGTTGGCAGCAACAGCAGGGTGTCTGCGACCAGCGTTGCCAGCAGCCCCAGCACAATCAGATAGCCCGGCACGCCAAGCAGTGGCGTCTGCCAAGCCAGAGCCAGCAGCAGTAGCATCGTGACCGGTTTGAATAACCAACGTTGCCACGTTGGACCACGGTAGCTGGCGTCCACATACAACCAACCAGAAAAAAGCACAGCAATAAATGACCAAAGCATAGCGTGTCCTTTTTGTGTTTTTGTTTGTGTCAGGATAAAAATAAGCCGTTCTTTGTTCAGTGTAGGGGATTGTGGGGAAGTTAAACAACACGAGGTGAGACGGATGCGACTTCTGTGAGCTTCATGTTATGTTATCGCCTGTTTTTATTGTAGATGGGCGCCGTGAAGTCTAGAAGGGAGCATTGTGTTGAATGAGTAATGAATCCGCGCTTTATCGTATTCAATTTATAAATAACGGTAAGAATTACCAGCTTTACGTGCGTGAGTTGGTGCAGAGCAGCCTATTCGGTTTTATTGAAATTGCCGACTTCGTGTTTGATAGCCAGTCTACGGTGTTGGTTGACCCGTCAACCGAGAAATTGAAAACGGAATTCTCCGGCGTTAGCCGCAGTTTTATTCCTCTACAGGCGATCATTCGCATCGATGCCGTGACGGAAAAAGGCAGCGCCCGCATTTCTGATTTAGGCAATAACGTTACCGCGTTCCCTTATCTTCCCGGCAAGAAACCCTGATGAGTGACTTTCCCTGGCTGTTGGCCTTGGCCGTCGGTGCGATTGTGGTGCTGGCGGCGCGGCAATATCGACGCCAACGCCAGCGGGAAGCGCAGAATGACGCGGCTCCGCTGCGGATCGTGGCCGCCGAGGTGAAACACAAACGCGAATTTCCCCGTAGCCGTCGACGGGCGCACGAACATCAGGTGATGGTTGTAGAGGATATGCTTTATGAGGTCACGTTCAGGCCGATTACCGGCGGCGCGATCATCACGTTGCGCCTTGAGAACGCGGATTATCACCAGCTTGATACTGGCATTCAGGGGTCGTTGCAGCTAAAGGGCACACGCTTTATCCGCTTTGTGCCCCAGCAGAAGTAGCGATTACGACTTCGGTGGCTTAGGCTGCTTTTTCTGCCACGCCAGCAGTTCAAACACGCCAAAAAGGAAAATGCGTGCCTGAAGTGCGCGGTTCAGCGCGGGGCTGTCTTTCGGCTGGCTGGATTTTAACAGCAGCAGTTGAAAACCATGCATCAGGATCATAAACACCATCGCCACGGTCATGAAGATATTCAACGGCTTAGGGAATGGCTGAATCAGGTTAAGCAACAAAAATCCCCACACGCCCAGCATCAATAGCCTGCCAAGGTTAATCAAAATCATCTCTTACCCTTACGTTGCTGCGAAGATCATTGACGAATGTATAAACGGTAGGCGACCTGACCCGCAATTTTCTCACGGTGCAGTTGCCAATTCTCCGGGATAGTCAACTGCGCATTTTCCGCCTCGGTTTCCACGTAAATCCACGCGTCGGGTGCCAGCCAACCCTGTTGTTCCAGCAGGGCAAGCGTGTTGTTCAGCAGTTCTTTGCGAAACGGTGGATCGAGAAACACGACGTCAAACGGCGTGCCTGGCTTCGCCAGCCAGCTCAGGGCATCAGTATTGACCACCTCGGCGTTTTCCGCCCGAAGCAATGCCAGATTTTGCGTTAACTGCTGCGCGACTGCACGCTCCATCTCCAATAATGTGGCGTGTGCAGCATAACGGGATAAGGCTTCCAGCCCGAGCGCGCCGCTGCCGGCAAAGCAGTCTAGACAGCGTGCCTGCTGAATGACGGGAGCCAGCCAGTTAAACAGCGTTTCCCGCACGCGATCGGTGGTGGGACGTAAACCGGGGCTATCAGGAACCGGAAGTTTTCTGCCGCGCCATTGACCACCGATAATTCGGATTTGTCCGGCGGCTGACGATGCATTTTTTTTAGCCATAGCTCACAGGGTTATTGTTGTGCCGCATCATCGTGGTGTGGATACGGGCAGGAAATTTCTGGCGCTATTCTAGCGGCGGTTACGTGTAGAGGGAATGTTAAGATGGACGTTAAGGCGCTTAACTCAAAATTTTGTGCTGTCTGCGGGCTTTCGATAACGTGCGGTGTTTGACACACTTCGTTACGGACATTGCCTTTCGTTACGAAGATTGTCGGCAGCACCGAGAATTGTCTGTCATTGCCCCCGTTGGCTGCGTGTTGCTGTCGGCAGGAAAGTGTTAAACTTGTTGTTTAAATATGATTTTCATTGATTGATTCGCTGCGGTGAGCAGCGTGGAGCGCGATCGCACATGTCAAAAGAAAAGAAGCGCGGTTTTTTTTCCTGGCTGGGATTAGGGAAACAGGAAGAAAAACAACAAGAGCAACCGCAAGAGCAGCCTGTTGTTCAAGATAAGCCGACTGTTCAAGAGAAGATTATTGTTGAAGAACAGCCGTCAGCGGCGGAGTCGGATGCTGCTGCATCGGCTCACCAGACCGTTGAGCACGCGCCGGAGCCGGTAGAGAAACCGCTGCCGGAAGCGTCTGTTGTTGAAGAAAACATAAAGGTTGAAGCGGAAGCGCTGATCCAACCGGTCGCCGAGCGTGACGTTACCGCAGCGGCTGACGAACCGGCCGTCGTTGTGCCAGAAGCCAATGTTTCTGAGCCTATTGCCTCTGAACCTGTCGCGTCTGCCCCCATTATTTCCGCAACCGACGATCGTGACGCGATCGACCATGACGTTCTCGATCGGGATGTCGTCGATCCGATCGTGCAGACTGAGATCTCCGAAAGTGCGACGGTGGTTGATGCAGAGCCGGACGTTGCGCAGCAGGAAGAGCAAGAATATGAAGAACCAGAACAGGTGCAGCCAGACGATGTGCCTGTCGTGGCGCAAGAGCAGGAACGTCCTACGAAAGAAGGTTTCTTTGCTCGTCTGAAACGCAGTCTGGTGAAAACGCGCCAGAACCTCGGTTCCGGATTTATCGGATTGTTTCGCGGTAAGAAAATCGACGACGATCTGTTTGACGAACTGGAAGAACAGTTGCTGATTGCCGACGTCGGGGTTGAGACGACCCGTAAGATCATCGGCAGCCTGACGGAGCACGCCAGCCGCCGCCAACTGAAAGATGCTGATACGCTTTTTGTGAAGCTGAAAGAAGAAATGGCGGAGATTCTTGCTAAGGTGGACGCCCCGCTGAATATCGAAGGCAAAACGCCGTATGTCATTCTGATGGTTGGCGTTAATGGTGTGGGTAAAACCACCACCATCGGGAAGATGGCACGTCAGTTCCAGGCGCAGGGCAAATCCGTAATGCTGGCGGCGGGGGATACCTTCCGTGCGGCGGCGGTCGAGCAACTGCAAGTCTGGGGACAGCGCAATAACGTGGCGGTGGTGGCACAGCATACCGGTGCGGATTCGGCATCGGTGATTTTCGATGCGATTCAGGCAGCGAAAGCGCGTGGCGTTGATGTCCTGATCGCGGACACAGCCGGTCGCTTGCAGAACAAAGCGCACCTGATGGAAGAGCTGAAAAAGATTGTGCGCGTGATGAAGAAGCTGGATGAAGACGCGCCGCATGAAGTGATGCTGACGTTGGATGCGAGCACCGGGCAGAACGCAGTGAGTCAGGCCAAACTGTTTAATGAAGCGGTTGGACTGACGGGTATTACCTTAACTAAGCTGGACGGCACCGCGAAAGGCGGGGTGATTTTCGCCATTGCCGACCAGTTCGCTATTCCTATCCGCTATATTGGGGTAGGTGAAGGTATTGAAGATTTACGGCCATTCAAGGCCGACGATTTTATTGAGGCACTTTTTGCCCGAGAGGATTAAAACGGATGATTCGTTTTGAACAGGTCAGTAAAGCTTACCTCGGTGGGCGTCAGGCATTGCAAGGAGTGGATTTCCATCTGCGCCCAGCGGAAATGGCGTTCCTGACCGGTCATTCCGGCGCAGGGAAAAGTACCCTGCTGAAACTGATTTGTGGCATTGAACGTCCCAGCGCGGGTCAGATTTTGTTTGGCGGCCACAATATCAGCCGCCTGAAAAAGCGCGAAGTCCCGTTCCTGCGACGTCAGATCGGCATGATCTTTCAGGATCACCATCTGTTGATGGAACGCACGGTCTATGACAACGTCGCGATGCCGCTCATCATCGCGGGTGCCAGCAGTGAGGATATCCGTCGCCGGGTATCCGCCGCGCTGGACAAAGTTGGCCTGCTGGATAAAGCGAAAAATTATCCTATCCAGCTGTCCGGTGGTGAGCAGCAGCGCGTTGGCATTGCGCGCGCGGTGGTGAACAAACCCGCGGTGTTGCTGGCGGATGAACCGACCGGCAACCTCGACGAAGCGCTGTCAGAAGGCATTTTGCGCCTGTTTGAAGAATTCAATCGCGTTGGCGTTACCGTCCTGATGGCGACGCATGACACTGGGCTGATCGCCCGCCGTAATTACCGTGTGCTGACGCTGTCGGATGGTCGCATGGTGGGGGGAAACCACAATGGCGAATAACGTCCGTAATGCGAAAAAGCCTGTCGCAAAAGCCAAAGCGCTGCGCGGCGGCTGGCAGGAACAGTGGCGCTATGCCTGGACGAATACGCTGGCTGATATGTTGCGTCAGCCGCTGGCTACCTTTCTGACCGTGATGGTCATTGCTATTTCGTTGGCGTTGCCCAGCATCTGCTATCTGGTATGGAAAAACGTCAGGCAGGCGGCTACACAGTGGTATCCCTCGCCTCAGCTGACGGTGTATCTGGATAAATCGCTGGATGACAACGCGGCGCAGGCGGTTATCACGCAGCTTCAATCTGAAGACGGCGTCGATAAAGTCAATTACCTGTCACGCACTGAAGCGATGGGCGAATTCCGCAACTGGTCCGGTTTTGGCGGCGCGCTCGATATGCTGGAAGAGAATCCGCTGCCAGCCGTGGCGATTATCACGCCGAAAATGAGTTTTCAGGATTCCACTACGCTGACGACGCTGCGCGACCGAGTGGCAGCGACGCAGGGCGTGGATGAAGTACGGATGGACGATAGCTGGTTTGCGCGGTTGGTGGCATTGACCAATTTGGTCGGGCAAATTTCCGCGATGATTGGTGTCCTGATGATCGTCGCCGTCTTCTTGGTGATCGGCAACAGCGTGCGTTTGAGTATTTTCAGCCGCCGCGAAACCATCAACGTGATGAAGCTGATCGGTGCGACGGACGGTTTTATTCTGCGTCCGTTCCTGAATGGTGGGGCAGCGATGGGTGTGGGCGGCGCGGTACTGTCGCTGATTTTATCACAGGCGCTGGTCTGGAAGCTAGATGCCGTGGTGGCGCAGGTTGCCGCTGTTTTTGGTACGACGTTTGCCGTCAAAGGGCTGAGCTGGGATGAATCTCTGCTGCTGCTGTTAATCGCTGGTATGATTGGCTGGTTGGCCGCCTGGCTGGCAACGGTACAACATTTACGCCGTTTTACACCACAGTAAGCATTTTCTGCTATAATTGTTCCCTGTAATTCAGACCGTATTGCAGGGGCAATTCCTCAGTGACATCTCTTTTTCGCGCAGTGTTTTCCCCTTGGTTTCTCGTGTGTTAATGTCTCGTTTTTCTCCTGCTTGATCTCTGGCATGAGGTGAATAAAATGAGAGGAACTTGCGAGCGAAATCACAGTCTGAATAGACAGATTTTAGGATTTGATTAATCTGGTTTTAAGGTTTTTCTTAAAATAAGCTTTAAGGTGCCGTGTTTTGCCATCTTCGCGCAAAACGATGCGGTGAAGCAGTGCTAAGATAACCAACTGCAATATGACGAGTAGAGTAACTGAGAGGGTTGAATGACCAAAGATATGCAAACTTTCACCTTAGTTCCCCAGGGCAGTCTGGAAGGGTATATTCGTGCCGCCAATGCCTATCCGATGTTGACGGCGGAGGAAGAGCGGGCGCTGGCTGAACGGCTGCATTATCAGGGCGATCTGGAGGCTGCTAAGCACCTGATTCTGTCACACCTGCGTTTTGTTATTCACGTTGCCCGTAACTATTCCGGCTACGGCCTGCCGCAGGCGGACCTGATTCAGGAAGGGAACATCGGCCTGATGAAAGCGGTACGTCGCTTTAACCCTGAAGTTGGTGTGCGTCTGGTTTCTTTCGCCGTGCATTGGATCAAAGCCGAAATTCATGAATACGTGCTGCGTAACTGGCGTATCGTGAAAGTCGCAACCACTAAAGCACAGCGTAAGCTGTTCTTTAACCTGCGTAAGTCGAAAACGCGCCTCGGCTGGTTTAATCAGGATGAAGTCGAACTGGTCGCGCGTGAGCTTGGTGTGACCAGCAAAGACGTGCGCGAGATGGAATCCCGCATGGCGGCGCAGGACATGACGTTCGATCCGACGCCGGAAGAAGATTCGCACGACGGCAAGGCGATGTCGCCGATGCTTTACCTACAGGATAAATCGTCTGATTTTGCCGATGGCATTGAAGAAGATAACTGGGAAACGCATGCGGCTGATAAGCTCACCTACGCGCTGGAAGGGCTGGACGAACGCAGCCAGCACATTATTCGCGCCCGCTGGTTGGATGATGACAACAAATCCACCTTGCAGGAACTGGCCGATCAATACGGCGTTTCCGCAGAGCGTGTGCGTCAGCTAGAAAAGAATGCGATGAAAAAACTGCGAGCGGCGATAGAAGCCTAATCGCTCTCATCGTCTCTTTCTGTCGCGACCGGGTAATGCCCGGCCGTTTTGTTTTTGTCTGATGTCAGTCCGCAAAGCTCGAGTTATGGCTTCTCTGGGTTGAGTTGGTCAAGAATCAACGGCGTTTCGTTTCTGCGAATATAGCGCCAGCCACCGGACACCGGTGAGAAACCGCAGGACACCATAAACCGCGCCAGCACTTCCTCTTTGATCGCAGCATGATCGGCCGTGGCCAGCCACCACTCTTTCACCTCAGGAAGCTGATGGCGCACTTCATCAATCAAGAGTTTCCCGACGCCCCGCCGCCGCGTGACTTCCCGCACCATGAGATCGCTCAGTTCCGCATATTCTCCTTCAAGCTCGACCAGCATGCCGCCTAATAACCGATCGTTAAAACGGGCGGCAAATAATCGCCGATCGGGGGTGAGTTCTTCCTCGAGTAAATCAATGTTCTGATGCGGCCAAATCTTTGCCAGATCAATTTTATCCTGAGGGCTGAATCGGGTGAGGCATTCAACGGTTAGTTTCATTTTTATCGGCACTCCATCATATGAGTGAAGAATAATGTAGTTGTCTTGTAGTGGAACAGTTGTGTAATTTGATCGTTATGGTTAATAGGGTAAATGTTTTTCCCATTCTCTGTTTTTCGAGTAATCCATCAACAATTAATGCACAAAGTAGAATATCTGACTATATATAAATTGAATGCTGGTTTTTGCATCTGGCATTTTGTGCTGTTTGCTCCGCTTGTTTCTGACAGCGCGAGTTGATTTGCAGCATAATATTCCTGTTTAATAATATGAAAAATAAAGCCTTATTAGAAATCATTACTAATAATAACCTAAGCCTTTCTTACTTATAAGAAAATAGCAGGTTATGGCGGAAGGCGGTCAGGTTTTCGGCAATATCCATAATGACAGATGGGGTAAAAAGAATGAAATTCAGTAAAGGTAAAGTATTGCTGATGGGTTGTATGGCTGCGGCGTTGAGTCACGCAGTCAGCGCTGCCGATATTAAGGTTGCAGTTGTGGGTGCCATGTCTGGCCCAGTTGCACAGTATGGCGATATGGAATTCATTGGCGCGCGTCAGGCCATTGAAGACATCAACGCAAAAGGCGGCGTAAACGGTAACAAACTGGTTGGCGTTGAATATGATGACGCGTGCGACCCTAAACAGGCGGTTGCCGTCGCGAACAAAGTCATCAATGACGGTATCCGTTATGTGATTGGCCATCTGTGTTCCTCCTCAACGCAGCCTGCGTCTGATATCTATGAAGAAGAAGGCGTGATCATGATTACGCCTGCGGCAACCAACGCCGACTTAACCACGCGCGGCTACAAAATGGTGCTGCGCACAACGGGGCTGGATTCCGATCAGGGACCAACTTCAGCAAAATACATTGTCGAAACCATCAAACCGCAGCGTATCGCCGTGGTTCATGACAAACAGCAATATGGTGAAGGTTTGGCCCGATCTGTTCAGGATAGCCTGAAAAAAGCCGGTGCGAATGTTGTGCTGTTTGAAGGTGTGACGGCGGGTGATAAAGATTTCTCTACGCTGGTTGCGCGTCTGAAGAAAGAGAACGTCGACTTCGTCTATTTCGGCGGCTACTACCCAGAAATGGGGCAGATTCTGCGTCAGGCGCGTCAGGCTGGCATGACCACCAAATTCATGGGCCCAGAAGGCGTGGGTAACTCGTCGCTGTCCAACATCGCAGGCGATGCCTCTGAAGGCATGCTGGTGACGCTGCCGAAGCGTTACGATCAGGTTCCTGCTAACCAACCGATTGTTGATGCGCTGAAAGCCAAGAAACTGGATCCAACCGGTCCGTTCGTTTGGACGACCTATGCCGCGCTGCAATCGCTGACCACCGCGATGACACGTACTGGTAGCGATGAGCCGGAAAAACTGGCCGCAGATCTGAAAGCGAATCCTGTGGATACGGTAATGGGACCATTAAGCTGGGATGCAAAAGGCGACCTGAAAGGGTTTGAATTTGGCGTATTTGAGTGGCACAAAGACGGTACTTCCAGCGCAGTGAAATAATCATCATGCCGGGAGGCGGGTAACGGGTGAAGACGCCGTTGTCTGCCTCTTCGGCGTGGAGAGCATTCTCCGCCCGCTGAGTGTGTACCAATAATAATCCCTCAATACCGAAGCCCCCGTTGCCGCAAGGCGCGGGGGCAGCATTTAAGGTTTAAGGTATGTCCGAGCAGTTCCTTTACTTTTTTCAGCAGATGTTCAACGGCCTGACGTTGGGCAGCACCTATGCGCTGATCGCCATTGGCTACACCATGGTTTACGGCATTATCGGCATGATTAACTTCGCACACGGCGAAGTGTATATGATCGGTAGCTACGTCTCCTTTATTGTGATTGCGGCCCTGATGATGATGTGTATCGATGCTGGCTGGCTCCTGATTGGTGCCGCTTTCATTGCCGCCGTGGTCATTTCCAGCGCCTATGGCTGGAGTATCGAACGGGTGGCCTACCGACCGGTTCGAACGTCAAAGCGTCTGATTGCGCTGATTTCTGCCATCGGGATGTCAATTTTCCTGCAAAACTACGTCAGCCTGAATCAGGGCTCGCGTGATGTTGCACTGCCGAGTCTGGTGACTGGCCAGTGGGTGCTGGGCGAAAGCAATGGCTTTGCCGCGACGATTAGCACCATGCAGTTGACCATCTGGATCGTGACGTTCCTCGCCATGCTGGCGCTGACGCTATTTATTCGCTATTCCCGTATGGGTCGCGCCTGTCGCGCCTGTGCGGAAGACCTGAAAATGGCAAGCCTGCTGGGTATCAATACCGACCGCGTCATCTCTCTAACTTTCGTCATTGGTGCGCTCATGGCCGCCGTTGCGGGTGTACTGCTGGGGCAATTCTACGGCGTTATCAACCCCTATATCGGCTTTATGGCCGGGATGAAAGCCTTTACGGCGGCGGTACTGGGCGGAATCGGCAGCATCCCTGGTGCGATGATCGGTGGGCTGATTCTGGGCGTAGCCGAAGCGCTGACGTCCGCTTACCTGAGCACGGAATACAAAGATGCGGTGTCGTTTGCGCTGCTGATTGTGGTGCTGTTGGTGATGCCAACCGGTATTCTGGGTCGCCCGGAGGTTGAGAAAGTATGAAGCAGCTCAACCTGTTTAATGCGTTGGTTTCCGCGTTCATGCTGCTGGTGCTGGCCTCATTCTTAATGGGCATGCAGTTGGCGCTGGATGGCACCAAATTGGTGGTGCGCGGTGCCGATGAAGTCCGCTGGTATTGGATTGGCGCGGGCTGCATCGTGGTGTTCTTCTTCCAGTTGATTCGCCCGTTCTTCCAGCAAAGCATCAAGAAATTCTCTGCACCGTCACTGGTGCTGCCAAGCTTTGATGGCAGTACGCCACGACAGAAGATATTAGCGGCGGCATTGATTATCGCCGCTATCGCCTGGCCGTTTCTGGTGTCGCGTGGTACGGTGGATATCGCCACCCTCACGCTGATTTACGTGATGCTGGGTCTGGGTTTGAACGTTGTGGTTGGCCTGTCCGGCCTGCTGGTATTGGGTTACGGCGGGTTTTACGCCATTGGTGCGTATACCTATGCGTTGCTGAACCACTATTACGGATTGGGCTTCTGGGAAAGTCTGCCGCTGGCAGGCATGGTGGCGGCGCTGTCAGGCTTCCTGCTGGGTTTCCCGGTGCTGCGTTTGCGCGGTGACTATCTGGCGATTGTGACGCTCGGGTTCGGCGAAATTGTCCGTATCCTGCTGCTGAACAACACTGAAATTACCGGTGGTCCGAACGGCATCAGCCAGATCCCTAAACCGACCTTCTTTGGTCTGGAATTTGGCCGTAACGCGCGCGATGGTGGTTGGGATACGTTCCACAATTTCTTTGGTCTGCAATATGACCCGAGCGATCGCGTCATCTTCCTGTATCTGGTCGCGTTGCTGCTGGTCGTGTTAACCCTGTTTGTGATTAACCGTCTGCTGCGGATGCCGCTAGGACGTGCCTGGGAAGCGCTGCGCGATGATGAAATCGCCTGTCGTTCTCTGGGACTGAGCCCAACGCGCATTAAGCTGACTGCGTTTACCATCAGCGCCGCGTTCGCGGGTTTTGCCGGTACGCTGTTTGCCGCGCGTCAGGGCTTCGTCAGCCCGGAATCATTCACGTTCGCTGAATCTGCCTTTGTACTGGCCATCGTCGTGCTGGGCGGAATGGGCTCGCAGTTTGCGGTCATTCTCGCTGCAATCTTGCTGGTCGTGTCCCGCGAGCTGATGCGCGATCTGAATGAATACAGCATGCTGTTGTTGGGTGCGCTGATGGTTCTGATGATGATTTGGCGTCCGCAAGGCCTGCTGCCGATGAAGCGTCCTGAGATGAAGTTGAAAGTCGCGAAGAAGGAAGAGCAAGCATGAGCACGCAGCCACTATTATCAGTCAGAGGTCTGATGATGCGTTTTGGCGGCCTGCTGGCGGTCAACAACGTTGAAATGGATATTCATGCTGGCGAAATCGTCTCGCTGATCGGCCCGAACGGGGCGGGGAAAACCACGGTCTTTAACTGCCTGACCGGTTTTTATCGCCCAAGCGGCGGCACCATCATGCTGCGCGATCGTCATCTGGAAGGATTACCCGGACAGGCCATTGCCCGAATGGGCGTAGTGCGCACATTCCAGCACGTTCGCCTGTTCCGTGAAATGACGGTGATCGAGAACCTGCTGGTAGCACAGCATCAGCACCTGAAAAGCGGCGTATTTGCCGGGCTTTTGAAAACACCGGGCTTTCGTCGTGCGGAAGCCGATGCGCAAGAGCGCGCCGCGGTGTGGCTGGAGCGTATCGGTCTGTTAGAGTTAGCGAACCGTCAGGCGGGGAATTTGTCTTACGGCCAGCAGCGCCGTCTGGAAATCGCCCGCTGCATGGTGACACGGCCTGAGCTGCTGATGCTGGATGAGCCTGCTGCCGGTCTGAACCCGAAAGAAACTGACGAGTTAAATCAGCTGATTGCGGAATTGCGCGATAGTCATCAGGTGTCCATTTTGTTGATTGAACATGATATGAAGCTGGTGATGGGAATTTCTGACCGGATTTATGTCGTCAATCAGGGAACACCGCTGGCACAAGGCACCCCAGCTGAAATTCGTAACAACCCGGATGTCATCCGTGCATATCTGGGTGAAGGATAACGTTTATGCTGTCATTACATCAGGTTTCGGCCCACTACGGAAAAATTCAGGCGCTACATCAGGTCAGCCTGCACATTAATCAGGGCGAGATAGTCACGCTGATCGGCGCGAACGGTGCCGGTAAAACCACGCTGCTGGGCACGCTGTGCGGCGATCCGCGCGCGACGGAAGGCACCATCACGTTTGACGGTAAGGACATCACAAACTGGCAGACCGCGCAGATTATGCGTGAAGCTATCGCGATTGTGCCGGAAGGGCGTCGCGTCTTTTCCCGCATGACGGTAGAAGAAAATCTGGCGAGGGGTGGGTTCTTTGCCGAGCGCGATCAGTATCAGGAACGCATTGCACGCGTCTACGATCTGTTCCCTCGTCTGTTCGAGCGACGCGCCCAGCGTTCCGGCACGATGTCCGGCGGTGAGCAGCAGATGCTGGCGATTGGCCGTGCGTTGATGAGCCAGCCGCGTTTATTGCTGCTGGACGAGCCGTCGCTGGGTCTGGCACCGATCATCATTCTGCAAATTTTCGACACGATCCAGCAACTGCGTGAAGAGGGGATGACCATCTTCCTGGTGGAGCAAAACGCCAATCAGGCGCTGAAACTGGCTGATCGGGGTTATGTACTTGAAAATGGCCATGTCGTGTTGGAAGATACCGGAGCGGCATTGTTAGCTAATGAAGCGGTACGTTCGGCCTATCTGGGCGGATAATTTTAGAGCAGATCTACCCTAAATCATTCGAGCAGCGGAACGCCAACGCGCATGCCGCTTGAAGGATGACAGGGGGAATCGTTATCGGGCCGGTTTACCAGCCTGTTTCGTAGAAGGGTTAAGAAGAGATGGCCATTGAAGGGTTGTTAGCGCACCGCATCGCTCAGTTAAAAAGTTCCGCCATCCGTGAACTGCTGAAACACAGCAAGATGGAAAATATTATCTCGCTGGCTGGCGGGATTCCGTCAGATGCATTATTTGATTTCGAAGGGCTAAGTCAGGCCACGCAGTTAGCGATTACCGAACAGCCGAAAACGGCATTCCAGTATGGCTTAACCGAAGGCAGCAGCGTGCTGCGCGATCGCATTGCCGAGCTGTGCGCCGTACGCGGCGTAAAAACGCGCGGTGACGACATTGTTGTGACGGCCGGTTCGCAGCAGGCGCTGGATCTGATCATGCGTGCGATGGTCGATCCGGGCGACGTGTTCGTCGTTGAACGCCCGACTTACCTGGCAGCGCTGCAAACGCTGGAACTGGCACAGGCGCAGGTGATGTCTGTGTCGTCCGATGCCGACGGCATGGTGGTCGATGAGCTGGAAGAGCTACTGAAGAAACAGCGCATCAAAGGCGTTTATATTGTCCCGAACTTCGGTAACCCGAGCGGCGTGACGCTGAGCTATGAACGTCGCCTGAAATTGATTCAGCTGGCAGAGCGCTACGGTTTTGTCATTATCGAAGACGATCCCTATGGTGAGCTGCGCTTCACCGAAGAGCGCAACCCAACGCTGTTCCAACTGGCGGAAGAGAAACTGGGTAGCACGGAATACGTGCTGTATACCTCTACGTTCTCGAAGGTGCTGGCGCCGGGATTACGTCTCGGCTGGGCGATTCTGCCGGATTGGCTGTTGCACAAAGTCGCGATTATCAAACAGGCCGCTGACCTGCATGCCAGCGCACTGTCGCAGACCGTCGCGGAATGCTATCTGGGGCTGGGACGTCTGGATACGCAGATCGAGAAAATTCGCCACGCGTATAAGCACAAAGGCGAACTGCTGGCACAGCTGGTCGAGAAGGAACTGGGTGATGTCATCACCTTCAACCAGCCGAAGGGCGGGATGTTCCTGTGGGCGAAGTTCCGTCAAGACGATTTCAACACGACGGAATGGCTGAAGAGGACGCTGGAGCAGGGCGTTGTCTTCGTGCCGGGTGAGTTCTTCTTCCCAGACAATATCGATTACTCAACGCTGCGTCTGTCCTTTGCGACAGCAACGGATGAACAAATGCATGAAGCGGTGGCTCGCCTGCGTCGGGCGCTGTAATCACTGATAGTGGCCCACTCAGGTAGGCTCTTTCATCACCCTGCCACCAGCACCTCAACCCCCATTTTGCTTAGCGCGTCTTTGGCGGCGGCGGGTAGGCCGTCGTCAGTGATGATGCTGTCAAATACGTTGAGGGGCGTGGCGAGAGGGGTGGCGATGCGGCCGTATTTTGAGGTGTCGCACAGTAGGACGCACTTGCTGCTGGCGTCGACCGCCGCGCGTTTCACCACGACTTTGTCTTCATTCGGCGTGGACAGCCCGCGCAGGCTCCACGAAGAGGCGGAGATAAAGGCGATGTCGATAAACAGATTGCGCAGCGCCTGAGCGACAGCTTCACCAATGCAGGATCGGTTCTCCCGACACAGCGTGCCGCCCGTATGGATCATGCGGCACTGGCTGGACTCAATCAGAAAGGCAGCGATAACAAAATCGTTAGTGACAATCAGCAGATCGTCGCGCTCTGCCAGTTCGCGCGCCAGTGATAGCGTGGTAGTGCCCGCATCCAGATAAATGCAGCTATTGAACGGGATATGCTGCGCCGCCAGTTTGCCAATCGCCTCTTTCTGCTGGCTGAACATCACCGATTTATCCTGATGCGACGGCTCAATCGCCAGCCGTTCGGGCGAGCGCACGCCGCCGGAGACACTCAGCAACAGGCCATCCTGTTCCAGTTTTTGCACATCACGCCGCACCGTCATATGCGACACGCCCAGTCGCTCGGTCAGCTCGTTAATGCTTACTGCGCCACGCTCGGCGATCAGCGCCAGAATCTGTTGATGACGTTCTACTGGAATCACGCTGTCCGTTCCCTGTTTGATTGTGCTGGTCTGATAAATATGGGGGCTGATAAATATTGTGAGAAACACCCCGTTTGATGACGATAATTATCATAAATTCACGTCAGAAACCACGCCAGACATAACAACCTTTTTCACCACTCGCTGCCAAAATAGAAATAATCTACTGATATATAAAAATAATAATGGAAATCATCTTCCCAGCGTGGTTCAGCTACACTGAATCATCACGCCCTCAATGTTAATTTATGTGATAAAAATCACCACAATTTGTTCTGATAGTCCTTATATTTAACACCAGAGAACAAAAAATCACTAATTTTAACAAGGCAACCACGATGAAAAAGACTTCTGATTATGCTGTCGCCGTTATCGGTCTGGGTTCCATGGGCTTTGGCGCTGCGGCGTCCTGCATCAACGCTGGCCTGACGACATACGGCGTCGATATCAATCCGCAGGCACTGGAGCGCTTACGTCAGGCGGGTGCGGCACAGGCCGACACGCGTATTGATGCCTTCGCTGACAAGCTGGATGCCGTCGTGCTGCTGGTAGTGAATGCAGCACAGGTGAATGGGATTCTGTTCGGTGAACCGCAGGTCGCGGCGAAACTCAAGCCCGGCACCGTAGTCATGGTGTCTTCCACTATCTCCGCGCAGGATGCCAAAAATATCGAGCAGCGTCTGGCTGAGCATCAGCTCATCATGCTGGATGCACCGGTATCCGGCGGTGCGGTGAAAGCCGCCGCAGGCGATATGACGGTGATGGCATCCGGCTCCGATTTGGCTTTTGAGAAACTGAAACCCGTGCTCGACGCCGTCGCAGGCAAGGTCTACCGCATCGGTGAAGAGATCGGATTGGGTGCGACCGTTAAAATTATCCACCAACTGTTGGCAGGCGTACACATCGCCGCTGGGGCAGAAGCGATGGCGCTGGCCGCGCGTGCCGATATCCCGCTGGATATCATGTACGACGTGGTGACCAACGCCGCCGGGAATTCCTGGATGTTTGAGAACCGCATGCGCCATGTGGTAGACGGTGACTACACGCCGAAATCCGCCGTTGATATCTTCGTGAAAGATCTGGGGCTGGTCACCGACACCGCCAAATCACTCCATTTCCCGCTGCCGCTGGCTTCCACCGCGTTCAACATGTTTACCGCCGCCAGCAACGCTGGATTCGGTAAAGAAGACGACAGCGCGGTCATCAAGATTTTTAACGGCATTACGCTGCCGGAAAAGAAGGAGGCGCCATGATCAAGCTAGGTGTGATTGCCGACGATTTTACCGGTGCCACGGATATCGCCAGCTTTCTGGTCAACAACGGGCTGCCGACCGTGCAGCTCAACGGCATACCGCCGTCCGACTTTAAGGTTGAGACGCAGGCCGTGGTGATTAGCCTGAAGTCGCGCTCCTGCCCGGCGGAGCAGGCCGTGGCGGATTCACTCAAGGCGCTGGCGTGGCTGCAACAGCAAGGCTGCCAGCAGTTCTACTTTAAATATTGCTCCACCTTCGACAGCACCGCGAAAGGCAACATCGGTCCGGTGACCGATGCGCTGTTAGCGCAGCTTGGCGAAACGCAAACCATCATCTCTCCGGCGCTGCCGGTGAACGGCAGAACGGTCTATCAGGGACATTTATTCGTGATGGATCAGTTGCTGTCTGAATCCGGGATGCGCCACCATCCAGTCACGCCGATGACGGACAGCAACCTGATGCGCGTTATGGAGCAGCAGGCAGCCGGACGCTGCGGGCTAGTGCCGTATGCCGTGATGGATCAGGGTGCAGAGGCCGTTAAGCAGCGACTGGCGCAGTTGAAAGAACAAGGCATACGCTATGTGGTGCTGGATACGTTGAACGAACAGCACCTGCTGACACAGGGCGAAGCGCTGCGCGACATGAAGCTGGTCACCGGCGGTTCCGGCTTGGCAATTGGTCTGGCACGCCAGTGGGCAGAGCCCGCGACACAAACGGGTTCCGCAACCGAGGCGGGTAAGCCGCAGCCCGGCGCAGGCGTTGTGCTGTCCGGCTCCTGTTCGGTGATGACCAACAAGCAGGTTGCCCACTATCTGAAACAGGCAGCGGGGCACGCGATTGACGTCGCTCGCTGCTTAGAAAGCGATGACGCTCAACAAGCCTACGTGCAGGAACTGGCAGACTGGGTAAAAGCACATCGTGGCGACGCACTCGCTCCGCTGCTGTACGCCACTTCATCACCCGATGAACTGGCGCAGATTCAGCAGCGCTGGGGGGCGGAAGCCAGCAGTCAGGCGGTGGAGAAGCTATTTGCCGCCGTCGCCCACCAGCTTCAGCAGGATGGCTTCCAGCGCTTCATCATCGCGGGCGGTGAAACCTCCAGCATCGTGGTGCAAACGCTGGGCATTCACGCGTTCCATATCGGGCCGTCCATTTCTCCCGGCGTGCCGTGGGTGCGTTCCACCAATCATCCGCTCTCGCTGGCGTTGAAATCCGGCAATTTCGGTGATGAAGACTTTTTTGCCCGCGCCCAAAAGGAGTTTGCCGCATGAGTGAAAAATACCACAGCACCGAGGCTGCGCTAAACAGCGAACAGCGCGCACGCGCGGAAATGGTCAAGCTGGGCGCGTCCTTTTTCCAGCGCGGCTACGCCACCGGTTCCGCGGGCAATCTCTCACTGCTACTGGATGACGGCACGCTGCTGGCAACGCCGACCGGCTCTTGCCTCGGCGAACTGGATGCCGAGCGGCTGTCCAAAGTCAGCCTGAGCGGCGAGTGGATCTCCGGGGATAAGCCGTCGAAAGAAGTCAGCTTTCACCTGTCGATTTACCGTAACGACCCAGACTGTAAGGCGATCGTTCACCTGCACAGCACCTACCTGACGGCGCTCTCGTGTCTGGAAGGGCTGGACACACAGGATGCTATCAAGCCGTTCACACCTTATGTGGTGATGCGCGTCGGTAAAGTGCCCGTCGTTCCTTATTACCGCCCCGGCGATGCGCGACTCGGTGAAGATCTGGCGAAGCTGGCTTCGCGTTACAAGGCGTTCTTATTGGCTAACCACGGCCCCGTCGTCACTGGCAAAGATCTACGTGCAGCGGCGGACAACATGGAAGAGCTGGAAGAAACCGCCAAGCTGATTTTTATTCTCGGTGACCGAAAAATTCGCTACCTCACCGCTGACGATATTGCAGAGCTCTCTTGATGAGACATTTTTACCGAGGAGTTAACCATGCCTAAGTTTGCTGCCAATCTTTCTATGCTGTTTACCGACGTACCGTTTCTCGATCGTTTTAAAGCCGCTGCCGATGCGGGTTTCACCTCGGTCGAGTACCTGTTTCCTTATGAATATCCGGCACCGCTGCTGGCGGAAAAGCTGCGGGAAAATGGCCTGAAGCAGGTGTTGTTCAATACCGCGCCCGGCAATATTGCGGTGGGTGAATGGGGCGTTTCTGCCCTGCCCGACCGTGTTGAAGATGCCCGCCGGGATATCGATAACGCTCTGGAATATGCGCTGGCGCTCAACTGTCCTTCGGTGCTGGTGAGGGGGGGCGTCGTGCCGCCCGGTGAAGACCGTGCCGCCTATCAGCAAACTTTCATCGATAACCTACGCTACGCCGCCGATAAATTTGCACCACACGGCATCAACATCATGATTGAGGCGCTGAGTGCGAAGGTGAAACCGAATTATCTGTTCGCCAGTCAGTATCAGGCGCTGGAATTAGCCAATCTGATCGATCGCCCAAACGTTTATATCCAGCTGGATTTCTTCCACGCACAAATTGTCGATGGCAACCTGACGCAAATTATTCACGATTTGGCTGGCCGCATCGGACATATTCAAATTGCTTCGGTTCCTGCGCGACATGAACCCGATGAAGGGGAAATTAATTATCCGTTCATCTTTGCCGAATTGGATCGCGTGAATTATTCCGGCTGGGTTGGCTGTGAATATAACCCACGCGGGAAAACCGAAGACGGGTTGGGATGGGCTAAACCCTATCTGAAGAAATAAGTTATCGCGGAAAATATTGCTGTTCCCATAAAAGAATAAACACCAGAGACATATTTATAAAATATCGAGAAAAGGTCAGGTTCCCGCATTATTCCGATGCGGGAATCAGGTCACCCTTTTCTTCAAATAAAACAATAACCCACTACCTTTTCAGCCTCTGAATTGAAAAGACGGGATCAATGAGGATAAGAACATGGCCACCTCGCTCTTACTCTGCATCGCTATCGCCGGGGTATTACTCCTGCTGCTGATGGTCATTACATTTAAAATTCAGCCCTTTGTCGCCCTGCTGGTTGTCAGCCTATTGGTTGCATTAGCTACTGGGATACCCACAGAAGAAATAATGAAAGTGATGTCCAGTGGAATGGGGGGGGTGCTCGGTTCGATCACCATGATCATTGGACTAGGTGCCATGCTGGGAAAAATGATCGAAGTTTCTGGCGGTGCTGAGTCTTTGGCGAAGACATTCACGCAAACGCTGGGAGAAAAACGCGTCATTGCTGCATTAACCATAGCGGCATTTATTCTCGGTATTCCGGTATTCTTTGACGTTGGTTTTATTATTCTGGCACCGATTATTTACGGCTTCGCAAAAGTCGCCAAAGTCTCTCCACTTAAATTCGGTCTACCCGTCGCGGGCGTGATGTTAACGGTTCACGTCGCTCTTCCTCCTCATCCTGGCCCGGTTGCCGCAGCCAGTTTGTTAAAAGCCGATGTGGGTTGGTTAACGATATTAGGGCTGGCGATCTCTATTCCTGTCGGCATCATCGGTTTCTGGGCTGCCAAATATATTAACCGTCGGCAGTACACACTCTCTGTTGATGTGCTGGAGCAATTGCAATTAGCAAAAAGCGAAGACAAAAGCGAAGGGGTGTCACATAAGAATGCACCTTCCGCCAGCCTGGTGACTGCGCTGATCGTCATTCCTATCGCCATTATTATGCTCGGCACCGTGGCGGCGACGCTGTTCCCAGCAGGCCATCCACTACGCAATATTACCACCTTGGTCGGTTCCCCTACCGTTGCACTGCTTATCGCGCTGGCGCTAGCCTTTTACTTTATTGCTATGCGAAGAGGTTGGTCGCTTGAAAAAACCGGCAACATTATGGGCAATGCGATGCCTGCTGCTGCCGTGGTCATTATGGTGACCGGTGCCGGTGGCGTGTTCGGTAAAGTGCTGGTGGAATCGGGCATCGGTAAAGCGCTGGCGGATACGCTGACCAGCATTCACCTGCCGCTGGTGCCTGCCGCATTTATTCTGTCGCTGGCGCTGCGTGCCTCGCAAGGTTCGGCCACCGTTGCCATTCTCACCACCTGCGGCCTGCTGAGCGAAGCCGTTAGCGGCCTGAACCAGATGCAACTGGTGCTGGTGACGCTCTCTGCCTGCTTTGGCGGGCTGGGCCTGTCGCACGTCAATGACTCCGGCTTCTGGATCGTCACCAAATATCTTGGGCTGTCCGTCGCCGATGGCCTGCGCACCTGGACAGTGCTGACGACTATCCTCGGGCTGGCCGGGTTCCTCTTCACCTGGGCGCTGTGGCTGGTGCTGTAAAGTGTGAAATTTCACAATGGGGAGGCGGCGGCTTCCTCATTGGTATCAACTGAATACTGCATGTACCTACCCCTTTTATGCTAAAAAATGCGCCCTTTTTACTCCTATACTCCACATCTGCCCGTTTTTATTCTGCCTTTATAATATCGCTTGGGTAAGCAACAACGCGTTTTCCTGCCCATTCTCGCAAATTGGCATACCGCACACATTATGTAATCAGACGTGCACCCCATTCCTGACCTGTCGTAAAGGATGACCAATCTGTAAGGCAAAGCCTGCATCAATCAATGAAAAATAATAAAGGAACATTATGAATTTTCTATCAAAAATGAAACTTGGCACCATGCTGGGCGCAGGTTTCGCCTCTGTCATCATCATCGGTCTGATGGTTGCCATTCTGGGACGCGTCCATCTCGCCAATCTGGGTAAAGATATTGAATCGCTCTCTGAAAAAAATCTGGCCAACCTGCTTCTGATTCAGGACACCAAGAGTGGTTTTGAGGTTGTCGCCCGTGTCGTCCGTAATATCGGGCTCTCACAAGACGGCGCCCGTATCCAGGAAGAAAAACACCTCTTCGACCAGCAAATTATCCGTAATAACGAAGCCTTAGCGAAAGTCTACAAACAGCTTGCCGAACCGGAGGCACGTGCCTTGCTGGAACAGCTCGCGCAGGCACGTCCGGCTTATCTGAAAGCGGTAAATAAGGCCATTGAATTAAGCCTCTCTGGGGTGCCAGAAGAGAAAGTGCAGGCCGCGTTAGTCATGGTCAATGAAATGCCACCTGCACAGGCTTCGGTTTTCGCGGCTCTGGACGGACTGACTGCGTTACAGAAAAAACAGACGATGGAAACGACGACCAACGCCATAAATAAAGCTAGGGACGATGGAAATACGCTGCTGCTGTTCGCGGCGTTCGCGGTCTTCATCGGGATTTTTATCTCCATCCTGATCACTCGCACGATAAAAAACCTGCTGGGTGGCGAAGTGGCTTACGCCGCACATATCGCCCAAGAAGTTGCGCAGGGAAATCTGGCAGTAGCCGTCAATCTGCGCCCCGGTGATGACCACAGCGTGCTGGCAGCCATGAACGGTATGCGCCAAAGCCTAAGTGGAATTGTTGAACAGGTGCGTGAGAGCAGTGAATCGATCGCAACCGGTGCTAGCCAGATTGCCGCTGGCAGCACCGACCTCAGTCAGCGTACGGAAGAGCAGGCGGCCAACCTGCAACAAACCGCAGCGTCAATGGAAGAAATGAGCCAGACCGTCCGCCAAAACACCGAGACGGTGCGTAATGCCACGCAGTTGGCGCAGGCCGCCAGCGATACCGCCGCCAAAGGGGGCAAAGCCGTCGGCAATATCGTGATAACCATGAAAGAAATCACTGACAGCTCGCACAAAATTGGCGACATCATTAGCGTCATCGACGGCATCGCTTTCCAGACCAACATTCTGGCGCTTAACGCCGCAGTGGAAGCCGCACGGGCTGGCGAACAAGGCCGTGGTTTTGCGGTAGTAGCAGGGGAAGTGCGTTCTCTGGCGCAACGCTCTGCTTCCGCGGCGAAAGAAATCAAAGAGCTGATCGGCCACAGCGTCGAGAAAGTGGAAGCGGGTTCCGTCATGGTGAACAGCGCTGGCGTGACAATTGAAGAACTGGTGCGCCAGGCACAGGATGTTGCCGGTCTGCTTAACGAAATTGGCGTCACCACGCAGGAACAAGAATCTGGCGTTTCACAGATTCATGATGCCGTTAACCAGCTTGATCAGGTCACGCAGCAGAATGCCGCACTCGTTGAGCAATCCGCTTCCGCCGCCGATAGCCTGAGCGATCAGGCTGCCCGTCTGGTCGAACTGATGAAAGTGTTCATCGTTGAAGGCGGATCGTCACAGCGTATTGCACCGCCGTTGAAACGGCCTGACAGCGCCAAACTCTCTCTCGCCAATCCTAAAAGCAGCATGGGAAGCGATAGCCAAAACTGGGAGCAGTTCTAATTCTACGCGGGGGATGGATCGCGCATCCCCCACTCTACTTTCACACCCCTTCACCGCCAGCATCATCCATTCCCTGCGTTTCCTGTTTTTTCCTCATCCGCCTGCGGCAATATCGACAATTAAAATCAATGTTTTCGCTGGTTATGCCGATATCCTAGAGTGGACTGCTTGGTTATTCATCAGAAGGATTTAGAAACCGCAGCCGTACATTGCTCTCGTCGTGCAGAAGAAAACACGCGCAATAACAATAAATAGTGTCAATAAGTCATGAGGATAACATGCAGAATAAAAGAAAAATGAAACTGGGTACTCAGGTCGGTTCGGGTTTTGCCATTGTTATTGTTATCGGCCTATTAGTGGCCATTTTCGGCAGAATGCATCTGGTTGGCCTCGGTAATACCACTGACAGGCTGGCCAAACACCACCTTGCCAACCTCATCGTGCTACAAGAATTGAAAGATAACCTTAACGTCACGATCAAAGCCACGTTGCGTATGCTTATCGCGACCGAACAAAAGGTTCTGGAAGACAATCAAAAACTGATTGAAGCCACGAGCGCCAAAAACACGAAGCTCGTCACTCAGTTGGAAGAAAATTTACGGGCAACCGAGGTTCGCAATATTCTGGGTGAACTTCAGCAAAATCGTACTGAATTTGCCACCGTTGGCCGCCAGGCTGTCGCGCTGTCACTCAGCAATAGGCAGGCTGAATCTATTGAGTTGGTTAAAACCCAGCTTGAACCCATACAAACCAAGCTTTTTAACAATCTGAACAGCATGATTCAGTTGCAGAAAGACTACACCACGCAAACGGCAACCAACGCCATTGAAGAGTCCTACTATGATGGCAATTCACTGCTGGTTCTGGCCGTCATCGCCTCCTTGTTTGGTGCAGGCATCGCTTGGCTAATTACCCGCCACATCAAGAAGCAACTGGGGGGTGAACCCGCCTATGCCACACAGGTCACACAGGAAATCGCGCAAGGTAATCTCGCGATACCGGTCGATCTGGCGTCGGGTGACAATACCAGCTTGCTGTTTGCGATGAATAACATGCGCAAAAGCTTAAGCAGCATTGTGGAGCAAGTGCGTGAGAGCAGCGAATCTATCGCAACCGGTGCCAGCCAGATTGCCGCAGGCAGCACTGACCTCAGCCAGCGCACGGAAGAGCAGGCCGCGAATCTGCAACAAACCGCCGCCTCAACGGAAGAAATGAGCCAAACCGTGCGTCAGAATGCCGATACGGTGCGCAATGCCGCTCAATTGGCGCAGGCCGCCAGCAATACCGCGGCTAAAGGCGGTGAAGCCGTCGGTAATATCGTTATCACCATGAAAGAAATTACCGACAGCTCGCACAAAATTGGCGACATCATTAGTGTCATCGACGGTATTGCTTTCCAGACCAACATTCTGGCGCTTAACGCCGCGGTGGAAGCCGCCCGAGCGGGTGAGCAAGGTCGTGGCTTTGCGGTGGTAGCAGGCGAGGTTCGCTCGCTGGCACAGCGCTCCGCAACAGCGGCCAAAGAGATTAAAGAACTAATCGGTCACAGCGTCGAGAAAGTCGAGGTTGGCTCCAGACTGGTCAGCGATGCAGGAACGACGATTGAAGAACTGGTGCGTCAGGCGCGCAACGTTGCAGATCTGATTAACGAAATTGGCGTCACCACGCAGGAACAAGAATCCGGCGTCTCGCAGATTCATGATGCGATTAACCAGCTTGATAAGGTGACGCAGCAGAATGCCGCGCTCGTTGAGCAATCCGCTTCCGCTGCCGATAGCCTGAGCGATCAAGCGGCCCATCTGGTCGAGCTGATGAAGACCTTCGCCGTTGAGGGCGGGTCGTCACAGCGCATTGCACCACAGCTGAAAAGACCTACCAGCGCCAAACTCTCTCTCGCCAATCCTAAAAGCAGCGCAGGAAACGATAAGCAAAACTGGGAAACCTTTTAACGGCCAGTCAAAAGAATCCCCAAAACCGCTGAGCAATCGGCGGTTTTTTTCAATAGGGAAAAACAATGAATAAAGAGGAAAACCAGCAATGCGTTTTATATTAAGCGCCGTTGAATAAAATCAATAAAAACGAGGAATGGCAATTTTCGATGATAAAAACATCAAATATATGAGGGTAAAAACATCATGTTGTTCGAAAAAAAGAATGAATAAAAAACAAACAATTTTTAACGTTGAATAAATAAGCAAAAAATCATAACCACCGCGTTTATACTCTAAATAATTCGAGTTTCAGGAAGGCGGCAAGCGAGGGAGTCCCGATGAGCTTACTCAAGTAAGTGATTCGGGCGAGTAAACGCAGCCAACGCACATGCAACTCGAAGTATGACGGATATATTAACATGATTGTCAATTTAGCATTACAGCCTGACCCCAGTTTATTTTTTCTCTAACCCATAGAGATATTGCGGCTTTTACCGCCACCTTTTATACTCCTGCGCCATCATTTACCCTTATTTGTATATGTACCACCGCACCAGACACGACAACCCCTTACCGGAAAGCGTGACAGGAAAAAGTAAACTTAGGATAAGTTTATTAGCCAAGGAAAACAGGCAACGATTACGGGAAAGGATATACCTGTCATTCTTCAAGCCGCATGTTTATTCATCTTTCTGCGACGCGAATCTTTAGGGTATCAACGTGATAGTACTTGCAAAATAAATACATTTTCGCAACGCCTATTTCACATTTAAAGCACGCCAGTACCAACCATATTCGTTCTCAACATATAATAAGGGACATAATGAATCTCATCAAGAATAGTAGCCTGGGTAAAATGCTAGGGACTGGCTTTACCCTGGTCATCGCTATCGGATTTCTGGTGGCTATATTTGGCCGCATCCAGCTCGACAAGCTTGGGGAAAACATCCAGCTGCTGTCGCAGGTCCGCATTACCAATCTCCTGATAATGCAGGAGTTTAAAGACAACATAAACACCAATGCCCTTGCCATCAGAAACCTGACGATGCTGGAAGACAGTCGGCAATTGCAGGAAGAGAAAGTGCGTATTGAGGAGATGATTTCCCGCAATAACGTGCTACTCAAAAAAATCCACGACAGCGCCGTCGATAAACATGCTCAGGAACTGGTCGCGGTATTGGAGCGCGTGCGCCCAGCCTATAGCAGTAGCTATACAGACGCCATCGCATTGGCAATGGCGAACAAGAACAGCGAGGCTCAACATCTGTTATTAACCGATGTGCGGGCCAAGCAGGATGCCGTCTTCAAGGCTCTGAATGACATGGTTAACTGGCAAGAAAAACTTACAGTGGAAATCGCCGACCAGTCTTTAAAGAATGCCACTAGCGCAGGTACACTGATGGTGATTATCGCCCTGCTTTCTGTCGTACTGGGGGCAATGATCTCATGGTGGATTACCCGAACCATTAAACGTCAGATCGGGGGAGAGCCAGCCTACACATTGGAAGTCACGCGTCAGGTTGCACAAGGGAATCTGGCCGTCTCGATTGAACTGCGCGACGGCGATACCACTAGCGTGCTGGCCGCGATGGAAGATATGCGTCAAAACCTGAGCAACCTCGTCGGTCAGGTGCATCAGAGCAGCGAATCTATCGCCACGGGCGCGACGCAGATTGCGATGGGCAACACCGATCTGAGCCAGCGTACAGAAGAGCAGGCCGCGAATCTTCAGGAAACCGCCGCCTCAATGGAACAAATGAATACCACGGTGAAGCAGAATGCTGCGACCGTGCGCACCGCAACAGAACTGGCCCATTCCGCCAGCACGACGGCGCAAAAAGGCGGCGATGCGGTCAGTAACGTTGTGCGCACTATGGAAGATATCACCACCAGTTCGCGTAAGATCGGCGATATTATTGGCGTCATCGATAGCATTGCTTTCCAGACCAATATTCTGGCGCTCAATGCTGCCGTTGAAGCAGCCAGAGCCGGTGAACAAGGCCGTGGCTTCGCCGTGGTCGCCGGTGAAGTACGCTCTCTGGCGCAGCGTTCCGCTTCCGCCGCGCGGGAAATCAAAAATCTGATTAGCGTCAGCGTGGCTAACGTGGAAATGGGTGAGAAGCTGGTTAACGACGCGGGCATCACCATCAAAGACATTGTCGAAAAATCTCAGCAGGTTGCCAACTTGCTCAATGAGATCGGCCTGACCACGCACGAACAGGAACAGGGCGTATCTCAGGTGAATGATGCGGTGAATCAGCTCGATCAGGTGACCCAACAGAACGCCGCGCTGGTTGAAGAATCCGCCTCCGCCGCCGACAGCCTGAGTGAGCAGGCCAGAACGCTGCTGGAATTAATGGGCGTGTTCAAAATCAGCGGCGTTCAGACGCCAGCGCCACGGCTGACGTCACAGGCGAAGAAGCCGACGGCACCGAGGCTGGCTCTGGCTGGCAAGTCAGGCAGCTCAAGCCGTGATAACTGGGAAACCTTTTAACCGTTAATCAAAAGACAGTCCAAAATCAAATCAACCCATTGTTTTAAATGGGTTGATTTGATTTTTAGCGTTCACGAACTACAAACGCAATATCTTTCCCTATTTTAATCCGCCAGAGCGTAGATAGCAGCATCAAAGCCGATCGGTTGATTTTACACATGATGCACCGACGTGTGACAGACGTCCCCTTTCCCGTTTTTTGATATCCCCACCATGAGATACTCAACAAACTGTTCCTTTGATTTAAAAACAACCTCGGCAAGCCACTGGGGAATCTTACAAAGGAAAGTTTATGCCAAACTTCAATATATATCCTGCATCTTCTCACACAACCACAAACGGCTGTCAGATAAACAACGTCAGAGACCAGCAGCATCAATCCAAAGACTCTCCGTTGTGGGCAGAGATAACAAAAGAATGGTTCCCTCTGTCAAATCAGACTCACGCTGAAGCACTACTGCGTGATTTTTACCAGCCAGCCACCGACGTTTCACCACGGGATCGATTATTCAACTTTTTGCAGTTGCAGACGCTACTTTCTCCGGAATATCAAAATAACCTCGTCACCGAGCGCCTGGGCGGAAAAGGGGAGACAGTCTGCACCATCGTCCCCAGTGGCAATGATACCCCCACGTCTATCGCGCTCACGCTGAGTGAATATGACCACAACGCTGCACAGGGGCTAATAGCACTGCACAAATGGGTATGTGCGTCTCCTGACGGAGAAGCTGAAAAGCGTCACGTTGCTGAAAAATGGATTCAGGCATGCTGGAAGAATAATTTCACTTCGTTAAACTTAGCAAGTTTAGAATTGACAACCCTGCCAGACACCTTGCCGCAGGGAATAACCTACCTTAATGTCGAAAATAATTCACTGACTACCCTGCCAACCCTACCACAGAGCATAACCCACCTTTGTGTCAGAGATAACTTACTGACTACTCTGCCAGCCCTGCCACAGGAAACAACCCACCTTGATGTCAGCGATAACCCACTGACTGCCCTGCCAAACATCCTGCCGGAGCAGATAGTCGTCCTTGATGCCAGAAATTGCGGACTGGAGACTCTACCAGTCTCCCTGCCACAGAAAATAACCCGCCTTAATATCAACAATAACAGACTGAAAACTCTACCAAACTCCCTGCCACAGGAAACAACCCACCTTGATGTCAGCGCTAACAAACTGGTGACTCTACCAGTCTCCCTGCCACAGAAAATAACCCACCTTAATCTCAGCGATAACAGACTGGAGACTCTACCAGCCTCCCTGCCACAGAAAATAACCCGCCTTAATATCAGCAATAACAGACTGAAAACTCTACCAGACTCCCTGCCACAGGAAACAACCCACCTTGATGTCAGCGCTAACAAACTGGTGACTCTACCAGTCTCCCTGCCACAGAAAATAACCTACCTTAATATCAGCGATAACAGACTGGTGACTCTACCAGACTCCCTGCCACAGGAAACAACCCACCTTGATGTCAGCGCTAACGGACTGGAGACTCTACCAGTCTCCCTGCCACAGAAAATAACCTACCTTGATGCCAGCTATAACAGACTGGAGACTCTGCCAGTCTCCCTGCCACAGGGAATAATCTACCTTGACGTCAGCCATAACCCCTTCCCCCCGAGGCCACTGCCAGAATCCGTTAAAGATTGGCAAACTGTTGCGATATCGGACAAATGGGCAGCCTTCAACGATGAGCAAGATGCCCCTGCATTCAGCGCCTTTTTGGACAGGCTCAGTGAGACAGAAACCGCACAAAAACATCCCAAATTCAAAGAGGAGGTTTCCGACTGGCTTACGCGACTCGTCAATGACAGCAGCATGAGGGAGAAAACCTTCGATATTGCGATAGATGCCACCACAAGCTGTGTAGACCGGGTTACTTTGACCTACCATGAGATGAAAAGTGCAGAAAGAACACACCATGCTGAATCCGGCAAGTACGATAACGACCTTCCCAAACTGGTCGATATTGGGCGGGAAAAATTTCGCCTTGATAGCCTCGAAGGCATTGCCAGAGAAAAAATTCAGCAATGGGATAAGGACGGCAAAGTAAAAGTAGATGAAATTGAAGTGGGCCTTGGCTACCAGAACAGCCTGAGAAATAAGCTTAAATTGACTACCATCACCCCTGAAATGAAATTCTTTGAGATTTCAAATATCACTGAAGATGACCTAATTAATGCCGAAAATTCTGTCAAAAATGCTGAAAACAACAAGTTTTTGTCTTGGTTTTCGCAGTGGCGCGCATGGCATAAGACCGTGGAGCGCATAGCCCCTGATGAATGGGAAAAAGCAAATGACGAAAAACACCAACACTATGAGAAAGCGTTTAGCGAATCGGTTGAAACCAAACTCAAACCTTTGAAGATGGAAAACGACGATGATGCCATACGCGATCTAGGTGTAGAAGTGCTCAAAAAGACCGAAGAAACCGTGTTTGAAGCCATGACCAAGAAAATACTCCCCCACACACTTTTCACCCCGTACTGGAAACAAAAAACAGCACCAGAGCAGCGATAACACCTAAGCGCATCACGTTCCCCCACGCCTTATCAACGCCGCGTGGGGGACGAGGAACCTTAGGCTACAACCGTACCCTGTTCATCCTGATCGACAGCAAAGCAGGCAACCTGCTGCTCACCGTAGGTTTTCAGCTGTGGCTGGAACTGGGTGCAGGTGCTGAAGCAACGCTGGCAGCGGGCATTGAACGCGCATCCCGGCGGTGGGTTCAGTGGGCTAGGCAACTCACCCGTCAGCTTGATGCGCTCACGGCGTAAATCTGGGTTCAGGCGTGGCGTCGCAGAAAGTAACGCCTGCGTATACGGGTGACGCGGGTTGTTGAAAATGGCATCTTTACTGCCCTTCTCGACACAGCGGCCCAGATACATCACCATCACTTCATCAGCGATATGTTCGACAACGGACAGATCGTGCGAGATGAAGACGTAAGACAGCCCCAGATCCTGCTGCAAGTCCATCATCAGGTTCAGCACCTGTGCGCGAACCGACACGTCCAGCGCCGAAACGGGTTCATCAGCAATCACCACATCTGGATCCAGCATCAACCCACGGGCGATAGCGATACGCTGACGCTGGCCGCCGGAGAACATATGTGGGTAGCGATCGTAATGCTCCGTTTTCAACCCCACTTTCGCCATCATCGCCAGCGCTTTTTCACGGCGTTCGGCTTTTGACAGCTCAGTGTTGATCTGGAGCGGTTCTTCCAAGATCTGACCGACTTTCTTACGTGGATTAAGCGATCCATAAGGATTCTGGAAAACGATCTGGATCTTCTGCCGACGCAGTTTCTGCGCTTGCGGATCGTGCTTCAGCAGATCCTGCCCCTGATAGTACAGTTCGCCATCCGATGGGGTTTCGATCATCGTCAGCAGGCGACCCAGCGTGGATTTTCCACAACCAGATTCTCCCACCACCGCCAGCGTTTTACCGCGTTCCAGCGTAAAGGAAACGCCGTCCAGCGCTTTCACCATCCGCTCTGGCGCGAAAAAGCCCTTTTTCACCGGATAGTGTTTCTTTAAATCAATCGCATGCAGCAAATACGGCTGCGGTGTTGCGTTCAGTTCACTCATAGGGTCGGCCTCCCCGCATCATCGAGCGGTGTATGACATTTCACCTGACGACCAGGAATATCGCGCAGCCCAGGTTCTTCCTGACGGCAGCGCTCCTGTGCATAGGGGCAGCGTGGGTTTAACAGACAGCCGTTCGGGCGGTCATATTTCCCCGGCACCACACCCGGCAACGATGCTAAGCGAGCTTTATCCACCGCAAACTCCGGCAGCGCACGCAGCAACGCCTGAGTATACGGATGACGAGGTGCGCGGAAAATATCCGCCGCTTTGCCTGATTCAACCACCTGCCCAGCGTACATCACGATGATGTGGTGTGCCGCTTCGGCCACCAGCGCCAAATCATGCGTAATCAGGATCAGCGCCATGTTCTCGCGCTGCTGCAATTCGAGCAGCAGTTCGATGATCTGCGCCTGAATGGTCACGTCCAGCGCCGTGGTTGGTTCATCGGCAATCAGCAGCTTCGGCCGACAGGCAATCGCCATCGCGATCATCACGCGCTGGCTCATCCCGCCGGAAAGCTGGTGCGGATACACGTCAAGACGCGAACCCGGATCGGGAATCCCGACCAACGTCAGCAGGTCAATCGCTCGCTGACGACGGGTTTTGCGATTACCGCCCTGATGCACCTTGATGGCCTCCATGATCTGGTAGCCCACGGTGTAACACGGGTTCAGGCTGGTCATCGGGTCCTGGAAAATCATCGCGACTTCAGAACCCACCAGATTACGCCGTTCTTTCTCAGAAATTTTCGTTAAATCACGCTGGTTAAATTCCAGCTTGTCGGCCATCACTTTGCCGGGGTAATCAATCAGCCCCATAATCGCCAGCGAGCTGACGGATTTACCAGAGCCGGATTCCCCGACGATACCGACCACCTGCCCTTCTTCCACTTGATAGCTGATACGATCGACCGCACGAAACGGCAGATCCTCATCACCAAAGTGAACCGACAGTTTATCTACATTGAGCAACGCCATCTCTCTACCTCTACTACTGCTTGAGTTTGGGGTCGAGAGCGTCACGCAAGCCGTCCCCCATCAGGTTAAACGCCAATACCGTCAGTAAGATTGCTACGCCGGGGAACGTCACCACCCACCAGGCGCTTTGCGCAAACTGCAAAACGTCCGACAGCATGGTGCCCCACTCTGGCGTTGGCGGCTGTGCGCCCATACCGAGGAAACCCAAAGCAGCCATATCAAGAATGGCGTTAGAAAAGCCGAGAGAAGCCTGCACAATCAACGGTGCCAGGCAGTTCGGAAGAATGTTGACGAACATCTGGCGTGCCGAACTGGCTCCCGCCACGCGTGAAGCCGTGACGTAATCGCGGTTGACTTCCACCAGCACCGCGGCGCGGGTCAAACGGACATAGTGCGGCAATGCCACGAAGGTCAGCGCCAGCGAGGCGTTCACAATAGAAGGTCCGAAGACGGCCACCAGCACCAGCGCCAGCAGCAGGCTCGGCAACGCCAGCATGATATCGACGATACGCATGATGAGCGCATCGACCACACCGCCGAAATATCCGGCCAGCAGGCCGAAGATCACGCCCAGCACCAGCGACAGCGCGACGACCAGACAGCCAACCAACAGCGACAGACGTGCGCCGTACATCAGACGGGACAGGACATCACGCCCGACGTCGTCCGTTCCCAGAATAAACTGCCAGCTTCCGCCCTCTTGCCAGACCGGCGGACGAAGCAGCGCATCGCGGAACTGCTCGGCGGGCGCATGCGGTGCCAACACGTTGGCACCAATGGCGATAATCAGCATCAGCACGACATACACCATGCCAACAACCGCCCCTTTGTTACGTTTAAAATAGTGCCAGAATTCCTGTAGCGGGGTCATCGGCTTCGGTGCGCTATTTACAACAGGTTCAGTGACGTGTGTCATCTTAGCCTTCCCCTTATTTCTTGTGACGGATGCGTGGGTTAACCACACCGTAGAGCACATCTACTAGCAGGTTCACCAGAATGATCATGGTTGCCACCAGCAGTACGCCGCCCTGAACCACCGGATAGTCACGACGCTGCAACGCATCGATCAACCACCGTCCCAGCCCCGGCCAGGAGAAAATGGTTTCCGTCAGGATCGCCCCGGCCAGCATGGTGCCGACCTGTAAACCGATTACCGTTACCACTGGCAGCATCGCATTACGCAAAGCGTGCACGACAATCACGCGCAGACGGCTCAGCCCTTTGGCGCGCGCGGTACGAATGTAATCCTCGCCCAGCACTTCCAGCATCGCGGAGCGCGTCATACGCACAATCACCGCCAGTGGAATCGTACCCAGCACGATGGCAGGCAGGATCATGTGTTCAACCGCGTCGATAAAGTCGCCTTTCTCGCCCCAGAATAGGGTATCGATCAGCATAAAGCCGGTCAGCGGCATGCTGTCATCAAGGAAAATCGTGTCGCTGACGCGTCCCGAAACGGGGGTAAGGTCAAGTTGAACGGAGACCAGCATAATCAGCATCATGCCCCACCAGAAGATAGGCATGGAGTAGCCCGTCAGCGCCAGGCCAACAGAGGTATGATCGAAAATGGAACCGCGTTTGACCGCAGCCAGCACACCAACCGGAATCCCCACTGCGATAGCAAACATCATCGCGCAGATACCCAGTTCCAGCGTCGCTTTGAAGCGAGGCACAAATTCTTCCCACACGGGGATACGACTCTTGAGGGAGATCCCCAGATCGCCCTGCATCACCCCGCCAATGTAGTGGAGGTATTGCTGCCAAAGCGGCTTATCCAGCCCCATTTCAGCCAGCAATTGCGCATGACGCTCGGCGGAGATACCCCGCTCCCCCGCCATGATCATCACCGGGTCGCCCGGAATCATGTGCACGAATGCGAAGGTTAATAGGGTGATACCAATAAACGTTGGGATAACTAACCCCAAACGCCGGAGTATGAACTGCAACATATCCCGAACTCTCTATTCATGCCCGTTGGCTCATTGGCCATCAGGCTTATCATTGCTCACAGCATAAAAAATCGTCAGGAACGATTTTAAACGTCGTGTACGACGGTCCACAGGGTGGTGGGGAGGAAACCCACCATAAAATTTAACGGGCAAGAAACCCCGCCTCCACGGCTCCTCTAACGAGAAACCGCAAGGTCGGGGTTTTTAATGTCCGTGAAAAACGAGTGGCTGACTTAATCCAATGTCACGTTGTTGAAACTATGCACGCCACGTGGCTGAACCACATAACCTTTCACATTTTTACGCACTGGCTCGTACACGGTGGAGTGCGCGACAATCAGCGCCGGAGCCTGATCGTGCATCACAACCTGCGCTTGTTTGTATAGCTCAATACGTTTTTCGTGATCGGAAACGGCACGCGCTGGCTGGATCAAATCTTCAAACGGCTTGTAGCACCACTTGGAGTAGTTGGAGCCATTTTTGGCAGCGTCACAGCTGAACAGGGTCGCGAAGAAGTTATCTGGATCCCCATTGTCGCCAGTCCAGCCCATCAGCACGGTCTGGTGCTCGCCGTCTTTCGCACGCTTCAGATACTCGCCCCACTCGTAGGTGACGATCTTGGCCTTCACACCCACTTTCGCCCAGTCGGACTGAATCATTTCCGCCATACGACGGGCGTTCGGGTTGTACGGACGCTGTACCGGCATTGCCCACAGGTCGATAGAGAAACCGTCAGCCATACCCGCTTCTTTCAGCAGTGCTTTCGCTTTTTCAGGATCGTAGCTGTAGTCTTTAACGTCGTTGTTGTAGCCCCACATGGTCGGCGGGATCAGGTTGGTTGCGGCTTGGCCGGCGCCCTGATAGACCGCATCGATGATGGCAGACTTGTTCACCGCATAGTTCAGCGCCTGGCGAATCTTGACGTTATCCAGCGGTTTTTTCTCAACGTTGTAAGACAGGTAGCCGACATTCAGGCCAGGCTGTTCCATCAACGTGATGTTCTTGTCTTCTTTCATGCGAGCAAGATCGGCCGGGTTTGGATACGGCATGATCTGGCATTCGTCTTTTTGCAGCTTGGCGTAACGTACAGATGCATCTGGCGTGATAGAGAAGACCAGACGGTCAATGCCCGGCTTGGTGCCCCAGAAGCCGTCAAAGGCTTTGTACAGAATACGGGAATCTTTCTGGTACTGCTGCAACTGGAATGGGCCTGTACCGATTGGGTTCAGGTCAATCTTCTCTGGTGTACCGGCTTTCAGCATCTTATCCGCGTATTCCGCTGACAGGATGGACGCGAAGTCCATCGCCAGGTTTGCCAGGAACGGCGCTTCAGGGCGGCTCAGCACAAAGCGAACCGTGTAGTCGTCTACTTTTTCGACTTTGCTGACCAGTTCTGGCATCCCCATGCCTTGATAGTATTCATAGTTGCCGCCAGATACCTTGTGGTACGGATGGTTGGCATCCTGCTGACGCATGAAGGAGAAAATCACATCATCGGCATTGAATTCACGAGAAGGTTTGAAATCCTTGCTGTCTTGCCATTTCACGCCCTTGCGCAGATGGAAAGTATAGGTTTTGCCGTCTTCGCTAATATCCCATTTTTCAGCCAGACCCGGACCGGTGTCCGTGGTGCCGTCTTTAAATTCCACCAGACGGTTATAAATAGGAATAGAGCTGGCATCAAACGTGGTACCGGAGGTGAACAGCTGCGGGTTAAAACCTTCTGGGGAGCCTTCTGAGCAGTACACCAGCGTCTTTGCCTGAACGCCTGCAGCGACGGACATGGCAAGCAAGCCAAGGCCGAACTTCAACACCCTTGATTTAACCAGGGATTTTTCCATTACTTGTGCTCCATTGTGGATGATGTTGTGTGCTATACCCGCCATACTCCAAGCTGCATACGCGTTAATACTGTCGTTAAACGCACAGTGGTTAACAGCTCTGATATTCCGTCATGCATCTCGAAATCAATTGGGTATGGTTGGCCAGACCTGTATTTTTAGGTGCTGTGGTCTGTACCCTGTCGCCCGAAGGCAAAATTCAAATAATGAGGAAGAGGAAAGGTGGTTACCAAAACCGATGGCCGCCACGCTGTTGGATATAGTCATAATAACTACAACGTATACCTTGAAGCGCCACAACCCGCTCACGGATGCTGGATGAAGACGTAGAATCATTCAGACAAGCCGCTGCTTTCCTCCTTATATCCCTATGACGCCCTCAATTTCTCAACAGATGGCGGTGACGTCAATATAAGCTGTAAGGATTTACAAAATTTCCTTACATTTTCTTAAAAGAGAAAATACACGTTCACCACCCCAATGAAGGCAGATGTTTTGTCTTTTGATGAAAAAACAGCGATAAAAACCGATACATTGCAGACATAAAGAAATTATCACCATTAAAAAAACTATAGTCATCTGGTCTTACATGTCCAAGATTTGAGCACTATTTTTTGTTAAAAACGTTAACAACAGGTGAAAACTCTGACAGATAATAAGAAATTCTGATATTTACCACGGTACCATAAGTAGCCAAATGACTATCTACGCTACATAAAAAAACTCTATACGACATAAAAAACGTGGTTTCCCCCTCCTTTAATGGGCCGCAAACACACATTATTCCGTTCAATACTCTCTGCTCTTACTTGATTTGCTATACACCGTGGATATCACCCCCATTTCTCGCCGAGATCAGACACGATGTTACCTTTCATATTTTGACGATGCGTATCAAATAAGCTTTTGATAAAATTAATTAAAGTAGCAATACTTATCGTTGTACTGGAATGTTTTTGACAAGGAAAACGGGGCGATGAAAGGAATAGTGACTGTTTTATTTTTATGTATCCCATTCTCAAGTTTTGCGAGTACTGATTATGAGATGGTGATGTGCCGTAACGGCGGGTTTCCCAGTTATTCAGGCCAATACTCTGTCGCCAAAATCACGGCGGCGCATGGCGATAAAGTCCACTTTTACGATGATGATGTAAGGGATGGATGCCCGGATAATAAGGCGGTTTGCCAGAGTAAAACCAGCCTGAAAGCAGGTGACAGCGTGCTGGTGGCGCAGGAAAAAGACGGTTGGTCCTGCGTCTGGCATTTTGGCAAACAATCCGAATTCGTCGGCTGGATGCAATCGAGTTATCTTGAAAAACAGCCCATCAACACGGCAGGCATCAACGCCTGGCTCGGTTCGTGGCATCAGTATAGTGATAGCATAAAAATTACCCGCGGGAAAAACGGCACGCTTCATCTAAAAGGTAAGGCCACATGGCATGGTGGAGTATCAAGTTATGGTGAACGAATTGTCCATTACGGAAACATTTCTGCCTCGGCAATACCAAACGGCAATAGGCTCCAATGGGGTGATTCGCTTGAGGAGTTTGAATGCAAAGGCGTAATGCAGCTGATTAACGGCAATTTGATCGTGGAAGATAATGGTAAATGTGGCGGAATGAATGTCCATTTTGACGGCATTTATCGTTTGAAAAAGTAATATGTCAGCCAGAGTCCCTGCCCTCTCGGGTTATCCCCGTGGCAGGGTATCTACTGGCAGACAATGATATTGCTCAATAATTAGTTGGCTATTTTAGTTAAATAAATATTCTCACTAAAATGAAAACACGCTATTTACTTATTCTCATAAAGTGGTATTTTCACTCTGTGATTTACCTCTCCTTCTGTTTTAATTCCCCATATCCTCTCAATAAATTATTTTAATTACAAAAAAATAATATAAGTTATTTAAAATGGAGTTGCTGATAAGTTCACAAATACGTAATTAACGTATTATTTTTAACATTCCCTCATGCTAGATTACCCTCCAACATGATTCATTGTTAAATAACATCAACTATTTCTTATCTTTTTGTTACTAACTGATAAAAAACAAAAAAACGTATTTTTCTGCTTTCTTATAATAAACATCCTGCCGCCATTGGCATTAGCAACGCTCGATACCCACACCGATATCGGCAAGCAAAAAGCCAATAAGATGCGTCGATAACGATGCGTTACCAATATCTCAACGAGATTACACGGCAGGTATGTCATTTCTTTCTGTACCAACTGTCCTAGCAGGGTGAATATAATGAAAAAAATTGAAACTGATATTTTATGTGGGAACGATCTCGCTCTGGAAACACAAGAATCGTTTATCGGGGGATTTTTTAAAAAGAAAATCGGCTCCGTTCCCGTTGCGCTTTTTATGGCGATTGCCGCCATTGTCGCTATCGCTGCCTACGAAGGATATTTGCCTAAAAATATGATTGGCGGTTTCGCCATCATCATGACAATGGGGTTTTTACTGGCACACATTGGCAGCAATATTCCCGTGTTCAAAGATATCGGCGGCCCGGCCATTCTGTGCCTGATGGTGCCTTCCGTTATGGTATATTTTGAGCTGTTCAACGATAACACCATGAAAACCGTCCACCTGCTGATGAAAGAGGCGAACTTCCTGTATTTCGTCATCGCCTGTCTGGTGGTCGGCAGTATCCTGGGTATGAACCGCAAGATCCTGATTCAGGGGATGGTACGCATGTTCGTCCCGCTGGTCGTCGGCACCGCAACCGCGCTGGCAACCGGTTTGCTGGTTGGTAAACTGTGCGGCTACAGCGTTTATCACACTTTCTTCTTCATCATCGTGCCAATCATCGGCGGTGGTATTGGCGAAGGCATCCTGCCGTTATCCTTAGCTTATTCTGCGATTCTGGGAGAAAGCCCGGATGTCTATGTCGCTCAGCTAGCGCCCGCAGCCGTTGTCGGTAACATCTTCGCGATTCTGTGTGCTGGCGTGCTGTCCCGTCTGGGTATGCGCCGCAAGGATCTGAACGGCGAAGGCCGTCTGGTTCGCAGCGATGAAGACAATGCCATGTTTGCCGTCAACGAAGCGCCAAAGCCGGTCGATTTTCACCTAATGGGCGGCGGACTGTTGATGATTTGCGCCTTCTTCATCGTCGGTGGCCTGTTTGAGAAACTGGTACACATCCCAGGCCCCGTTCTGATGATTCTGATCGCCGTCTTCTGCAAATACGGACGCGTAATTCCAGCGATTATGGAAACGGGCGCACACAGCGTTTATAAGTTCGTCTCCAGTTCTCTGGTGTGGCCGCTGATGATCGGACTGGGCATGCTGTATATCCCGCTAGAAAGCGTCGTAGCGGTATTCTCTGTGGGTTATGTCATCGTCTGTGGTTCTGTGGTGCTGTCCATGGCGCTGGTGAGCTTCCTGATTGCGCCTTACCTGAACATGTATCCAATTGAAGCGTCCATCGTAACCACGTGCCACAGCGGGCTGGGCGGTACAGGTGATGTGGCGATTCTGTCCGCTTCTAACCGTATGTCTCTGATGCCGTTCGCACAGATCGCTACCCGTATCGGCGGTGCATCTACCGTCATCGCCGCAACGCTGCTGCTGGGCTGGGTTGTCTAACCCAACCACGGTTCCCCACTAACGAAAACGCCACGGTGATTGCCGTGGCGTTTTTATTTACCGCTCTTTATTCATCAAGGCCTATTCACAGCCTTCTATTCACAATACTGGTGCAGTGAGTCCTGCTTTTCTGGCAGCAGACGATACAGATAAACCGGTCGGCCGGTAGAGCCGTACAGGATATTGGTGGTCAAGATGCCAGTATCAGACAGGTAGATCAGGTATTTACGGCAGGAGACGCGGGAGATACCAATCGCGTTCGCCAGCATTTCGGTAGAGAACTCGATGCCCTGATTGCCTTCAATCCACTCGCAGACGGTACGCAGCGTCAGGCTGGTCAGCCCTTTCGGCAATTTCTTACGTTCGCTAACCGTGCTACTGCTGGTACGACGAATCAGGTTATCAATATCCGACTGCCCAACAAAATCGCGGTGCTTGAACAAGTTCGCCTCTTCGCGATAGGCGGTCAGCGCCTGCTCGAAACGCGAGAACTGGAAAGGCTTAATCAGATAGTCCACCACACCGTAGTGCAGCGCTTTCTTGATGGTGTACACATCGCTGGCAGACGAGATGATGATGACGTCCGTCTTTTCACTGAATTCACGGATAGTCGGCAGCAGATCCAGTCCATTATCCTGCTGCATATAAATATCCAACAGTACCAAATCGATTTCCGAGTCAGGTTGCATCAGCAGGTTTCGCGCCTGCTGCAATGTGGGGACGGTCGCATAACAGCTAAATCCAGAAACCTGGTTCAGATAAGATTTGTTAAGCTCTGCAACCATGGCATCGTCATCAACAATCAGTACATTAATCATGGTCAAACAGCCTTGCTTGATAAGGAATAGTAACGAAAAACTGGGTGTACACCTCAGGTTCTGATTCAAACTCGATAGTGCCGCCAATCTTCTCCAGACTCTGCTTGGTCAGGTACAGGCCGATACCGCGCCCGCTGCCTTTGGTAGAGAATCCCTGTTCATAAATGCGCGCCTGACTCTCCGGCGAAATGCCGGGGCCGTCATCCCCCACGGTACAGTGAAGGCGGCCATTCTGATGGTGGAAGCTCACGCTGATTTCGCAGTTTTCCTGCCTATCAATCGCGTCCATCGCATTCTCAATCAGATTACCCAACACGGTAATCAATTCATTCGTGGCATCGACATCATCGGTATCCGGCAGCAGACTCTCCTCGCTGATGGAGAGCGTAATGCCGAGATCGCGTGCGCGGTTGATTTTACCCAACAGGAAGCCGGCAATCACTGGCGATTTCACTTTACGAATAATCGAACCAATTTCCGCCTGATAATTATTGGCGGTCTTCAGGATATAATCTTCCAGCTGCGAGTAATATTTTAAGTGCAGCATCCCCAAGATCACGTGCAGCTTGTTCATAAACTCGTGCGACTGCGCACGCAGCGCATCCGCATAGTAGGACATCCCACTCAACCGTTGCAGTAACTGGCTGATCTCCGTTTTATCACGGAATGTCGCAATCGCACCGATAATGTCGCCCTTCACAAAAACCGGAACGGTGTTAGTCAGCAGCAGGTGGCCGTTAAAGCTAATCTCTTCATCGCGCCGCGGCGTACCACTCTCCAGTACCTGCTTCAGGTGCAGATGTTCAAGCCACTGGTCGCTGACGCGTTCAGTTGGCTTCGAAGCCGGCGTTTCACTGCCCTGTGGCTTATTCTGCCGGAAAAGCCGTCGCGCCTCATCATTGATGACCGTAATCCGACCATGCTGATCGACCGCGATAACGCCTTCTTTGATGTGTTTGAGCATCGCGTTACGCTGTTCAAACAGGTTCGAGATCTCAAACGGCTCGAATCCCAGCATAATGCGCTTGAGCACCTTCACCAGAATCAACGTGCCCAGCCAGCCGACCAGCGCCCCCGCCAATAGCGTCCAGGGAATCATCCAGCGGTTATCGCTGATCACCTCCTGCACGCTGGTTAAGGCAATCCCCAGCGCGACGACGCCAACCTGCTTATGGTTGTTGTCGAAAACCGGCGTAAAAACCCGCAGCGCGGGATCGAGCGTACCCCGGTTGATGGCGGTATTTTCCATACCCAGCAGCGCGGGGTAGATATCCCGACCGGCAAAATGCTCACCAATTCTTTCCGGTTCAGGGTGGCTATGGCGCACCGTATCCATGTCCGTGACCGTAACGAAGAGCAGCTGATTACGCTGACGAATCGTCTCCGCCGCAATCTGCACTTCCTCAGGCCGACCAATCCCTTTCAGTTCATCAATAACCACGGGAGAGGCTGCAAATGTGCGAGCAATGGCAAAGGCTTTTTCTCGCAGATGATCTTCTGAAAGCTGATTAATGCGAAAAAACAGCAAGGAATAGACCACCAGCAACGCCGCGCCAAGCACAACCGACACCATCAGAAACACCGATGTTCCCAGCTTTAGCGGTGCCTTTTTCTTGCCCATGTCACTCTCCGAAACCACCATCATCACACCGTTATCTTATACTGTTTCGTCGCGTTTCGCGTGCCGTGATGCATACGCCCCGTCACAAGGACAGGGCGTAGGCTTGAAGAAAGGAAATTTGGCTTAACGTTGCGGTACATTTCTTGTGTCAGGCATGTTTCGCATCAGGAAAGCCAGCAGTACTGCGTTTACCAGAAACCGAGCAGTTTCCACCACATTCCGCCAACACCCAGCCAGATAGGGATGATGACCAGACTGACCAGGAAGCCGATCTTCCACCAAGTTCCCAGCGGCACGTAGCCAGTGCCGAACAAAATCGGTGCCGGGCCACTGGAGTAGTGGGTCGTGGACATAAACAGGTTACTGAAGATACCGAATACCAGTACGGTCAGCATCGGCGGCGCACCCGCTGCCAGCGCGATAGAGACAAAAATCGCATACATGGCGCTGATGTGGGCAATCGCACTCGCCATCAGGTAGTGGCTGTAGTAGTAAACCAGCAGCAACAGACCCAGCATTGGCAGCCAGTGCATCCCACTCACCGCATTACCGGCCAATCCGCCCAGCCAGGCAATCAGGCCCATCTTGTTGAGCTGGCCAGCCAGCGTCATCAGCACGGCAAACCACACCACGGTGTGCCAGGCTTCTTTCTCACTGACGACATCGTCCCAGGTCAGCGCACGGCTGAGCAACAGCACGCTCAGGCCCGCCAGCGCGGTCAGGGTTGCATCGATGTTCAGCGTGGAACCCAGCACCCAGAAGGTCACCAGACCCAGGAACACGCCCAGCACCACCCACTCGTCGCGGGTCATTTTGCCCATTTCACGCAGTCTTTCGACGGCGATCGCACGCATTTCTGAGGTTTTCTTCAGTTCAGGCGGATAGAAACGGTAGATCAGGTAAGGAATCAGTGCCAAAGACAGGAAGCCCGGCAGCAGTGTTGCTAACGCCCAATCCGTCCAACTGATGTGAATACCAAACTGAGAAGCCAGCTTCGCCACCATCGGGTTACCCGCCATGGAGGTCATGAACATCGCAGAGGTCACGGCGTTACACTGGAAAATGGACTGCACCAGAAACGCACCAATGCGACGCTGCGTGCCTTTTTCCGGCGTGGAGTCATAGGCTTCGGCAATAGACCGGAACAGCGGAGTGATGATCCCGCCGCAGCGTGCAGACGTGGAAGGCATGGCCGGAGCGAACATCAGGTCGGTAAACACCAGACCATACGCCAGACCGAGTGAGCTATTCCCCAGCTTGCTGATGAACAGCAGACCAATGCGTCGGCCAAAGCCGGTTTTGATAAAGCCGCGAGAGATAAAGAAGGCGCAGGCGATCATCCAAATGGTGGGATCGCTAAAGCCCGCCAGCACATCTTTAATGGGTAATAACCCTAATATGGCGACCGAGGTCAGGCTGAACATCGCCATCGCGCCAAGCGGGTAAGGAGAGAGAATCAGACCGACAACCGTGGCAATGAAAATCGCCATCAGATGCCAGGCATCGGGTTTAACCCCATCAGGAACCGGAAATAACCATAAGCCACCGGCAATACAAAGGATAACTAGAAGCTTTATCAACCTGCTGTTATTCGCAGACATAAGAACACCACTCTTCATTAAAACGGATTCTGTATTCCCCGTCATACTTCGAGTCACACTCAAATTATTCAGGAGATATTCACGACGGATGTCCCGTGCGGAGGAGGGGTATTTCGTTATTCTTCCTTCGTCACCCTGCTGAAAACAACGCAACAGGAATCATCTGCGGAAAAAAAAGACGAGAAAACAAGGGTTCAAGGTGCTTCTCTCGTCTTATCAAATCAAGTGATTAATGAAGAGATATTATTATAATGCGCCTATAAAATAGCGTAACTTTAGTTACTAAAGTGGTTCATTAGTTTATTTAAGAAACTATCGCGGTTTTAATTTACCGATAAAAAACCCTTAAAATTCAATAATAATTGACATTTAGAGAACATAAAATTAACGAAATTAGCGACACATCAACGATAAAAAAAACCTTATACCTAATAGTAGTAATATAATTCTTTTCCAGACAGTGAGTTATCCATTCCTTATTTATTCACTCAGGTATTCCTCTATTCAAAAAATAAAGAAATAAATCGCCATTATTCGGCAAAAAAATATTATTTTTTATCCAGCTGATAACATTTAAAGTCTTCCTAATTGGGCACTTATTGATGTAGCCAGAAAATAAACTGTCGTATGACACAACACCGCCGCTAACGCATGACGCAAGTAGAAAAAAATGACTTCTGTTATTTGGTTCTCAAACCAGAGAAATTGCCAGTGTCAATACTGTGTAGCCTATTGATTTTATTAGCCCCATGCATTGTTGGGTGCCATATCCCACTGTCTTGTCGTGTACGTTTTTCGCCCCTCTCCTTCTTCAATTAACACCAGGGAGCCATCATTGTTTTCAGGCAATTGTGTACCTATCATGGAGCAATCCACTGATGAAACATAAGCGATACTCTCTTTAAGAAAGAAGTGATTATCAAGCTCTATCTTACCATCGTTACAATAAGGTTCTAATTTCTCTGGCACCTCGCGAAATACACATTTAGATACGCTACTGCTTCTTGGTCTTGAAATATAGGTTTCTTGAGGAAAATACGCCCCCTTCTTTATGCAAAAGAATACAGAATTAGTGATTTTTTTTATCTTTTTGGCAAAATTTATCGATGACGTCTTCTTTTTTACAGATGAATCATAAGTAACATCTGAAGTTATTGGGGGATTTTTCGCTGGGAGAATAATGCTAAATAGGTTCATATACTGATGATTCTAACTATGTAATAAAGTGTAATTATGTCAAATACCAGGGTTGATTCAATCAAAAAAAGCCTTTCCCTTCGCTGGGATATAATGTGCCGACGGTGATAGTCGAAACATGAAAAGCGTGGCGGAAACGGTTGCTATTTTCAATTCAAACGAATATCAGGATTAAACACACAAAACCGCGCCCGTAATGATACGAGCGCGGGAAATCATCAAACAAATAATGCGGATATCGCGTTATGAGGCATCTTCAGCAGGCTGCTGGTTGGTCACTATTGATGGCGATACGCTGAGGCTGCAAGGCTTCCGGCACGTCTCGTACCAGATCGATATGCAGCAGGCCATTTTCAAAATGTGCCTCGGACACATGCAGATGTTCGGCCAGCGTGAAGCTCAGCGAGAAAGGCTTAAACACCAGCCCCTGATGCAGATATTCCACGGCTTTCTCGGACGGTGCCGGGCTGCCTTTCACGGTCAGGCGCGGGCCTTCTACTTCGATATCCAGATCGTTCTGCCGGAACCCTGCCAGCGCGAGCGTGATGCGGTAGTGGTTGTCGTCTTTCTTCTCGATATTGTACGGAGGAAAGTCAATCGGTTCCTGGCTGCCCTGCATTGAGCTGGCTAATTTGTCAAAACCGATCCACTGACGTAGTAAAGGTGATAAATCGTAGTTACGCATAATATGACTCCTTCTAAGAAGCGAGATTAAGATGCCCATACGGGCGTACTTTATGCCGGCCGCTATTCGATGACTGGCGTCGTCCCCATTCGGCAGACGAGATGTTCATTCATGGCGCTGCTCTTTCAGGCAATGCAATGTGTTGACTTACTTGATGTCAATCCGACGCGGCTTCATCGCTTCCGGCACGATACGTTCGAGATCGATATACAGCAGCCCGTTTTCCAGATTGGCGCCTTTTACCTGAATATGTTCGGCCAGTTGGAATTTACGCTCGAAGTTGCGCTCGGCAATCCCCTGATACAGGTAGTTGCGGGCAACCTGCTCACCGGCGTGAGCCCCTTTTACAATCAATAAATTGTCGTGCGCGGTGATATCCAGTTCCTGCTCGGCGAAGCCGGCTACGGCAATCGCAATCCGGTATTGGTTCTCGTCAACCAGTTCGACGTTGTAGGGAGGATAGCCGCCATTACTCTGGGTCTGGCCGGTTTCTAATAGATTGAACAGGCGATCGAAGCCAATAGCAGAACGGTACAGTGGGGAAAAATCGGGGTTACGCATAAAACAGCCTCCTAAACATGCAGCGAGGATTTATTTTTACCTTCCTTATAAGGACAGGTTCACAACCGGGACAGATACCCTGACGGCATATCGTTTATCTTCCGGCTTATCATCAATATGGTGACCCCTCTCAGACTTTCAAGAGGCCAAAAGGAAAAATTGCCAGGTTTCATGCAAAATTCACTCACGCTGTAGGCGTTATCACATACACTCAGGATAGACTGGCTTTGATCTCATGCCGATCGTTTAAACATTGAGATACTCGGAGCGACCACAGGGGTGGGGTCTCCCTGCGGGAACCTCCCCCTGTGTTTCCCCTAAAAACGGACTTAAGTGACTAGTCTTAGGCTTTGACCCGCTCTGGCAGCGGTTCTTAATGGACAGGAATATGACCTTACTGAAAAGTGCGTTGTTCTCTTTCCTTATTACCGGTAGCGGTGCGGTGGCAACCAGCGGTTGCTCCAGCGTGATGACGCATACCGGAAGCGAGCAGGGATACTATTCCGGCACGCGCGCCAGTGTGGATATGCTGCGTGACGACGATACCAGTTGGGCCATGATGCCGCTGGTCGCTATCGACCTGCCGTTCTCGGCGGTGGCCGACACGCTGCTGCTGCCCTACGATTACTACCGCACAGGCAGCGATAAGAACAAACTGTCTACGCGTGAGCGCATTTCGCACAGTGAAGAGCAAAACCAGACCGCCAGTTCACAGCTCGCCACTATGCCTCATAACACCATGCCTCATAATCAGCTTTGATAGCACCGCACTCGCCATGAACTCGCGCGTACCGGTTACGCCGTTGCCACGACGAAAAGCTGATTAAAACCGTCAATCTCCCGCATATACGCAATCTGTTTCCCATCTGGGGAAAAGACCACAGCATCCGCACTCGGCGCGCTGTCCGTCCGCGCCGTCAGTCGAGCAAGCTCCCCACTTTTCGCATCACACAGCATGATGCTGTTGTCACACACAAACGCCAGAGAACGCCCGCTCGGATGCCAGTTAAAAGCAGACTGTACGCCGTGTTCCGTACGCGTTACCTGTCTTGGCTCACCACCATTCGGGGAAAGCGTCCACAACTGCACCACGCCCGCTTCATCGTGCATCAGGAAAGCAATCTCACTGCCGTCGGGCGAGGTTCGCAGCCAGTGGCGCGGCTGATTCACCAGGCCAGGATAACGACGCGAGTGCGTGAAGGTTAAACGCCGCTGCTGCACGCCCGCTGGCGGCGCAGGCATTGACGTTGCCGTGCCAGCCAGTGGCGCATCACCCGCTTTGGCGTACTCTTCCAGCGCCTCCGGCAAGTCGACGATAAAAATTTCAGGAACCGTTGTCCCGTCCGCCGCCCGCGTATCGCCAATAAACGCCAGCGCCCAGCGCTGCCGAGAACCATCCTGTCGGATATAGCCCGCCGTTCCTACCCAGCCTTCTTCATAGGCGCGATTGATCTCATCGCTGTCGGGCTGCGGTTGCGGCGTCGTTCTACTGACCAGCACACAATAGTGGCTGCCGTCATATTCACGCGGATGGCTTTTCTCAACAACAACGCCCTGTAACGGCACGGCCACGCCCACGTTACGCAAGTTCAAGGCAGGATCATGTTCATGCAGTACATGGTCGTTATAGGTAAAACTCAGGCGGCTGGCATCCGGGCTGAAGACGTGGACATGCGTACCACCGCGCAGCGCCCCAGCCTGATAAGGCGGCGTAATGGAGAAGGCATCAAGCGTGACGGCTTCATCACGCTGACGATCCACCACTATCGTTCCACGGCGATGGTGAAAATCATACTGCCACTCGCTATTCGGATTTTCCGGCCCGTGGATAAAAACATAGCGCAGCGGTTCCTGCGGGCTACAGGTCACCACGCCCACATGCGCCCCCGCCGTTGCCCGATAAATTACCTCGGTTTTGCGGCTTTTCAGGTGCACTCGCTCAATGGTCAGCCCTGTGAATGAAGATCCATAAGGCCGGACGTCATAAACCAGCCACTCTCCATCACATGACCAGCAATTAATGTTGGTAAGTTGATGACCAGCAGCATTAAACGTTAGTTGAACTTCAACAGACAAGACATCACCCCACTTATTAAATATCAGTCAATAGTTTGTAAATCAATTTCAGTTTTATGTATAACTTATTGTTTTTTATTTAAAAAAAACAAACAACAACCGATATTATCATTCAAAAAAATAGAAAGACTCTCTCAATAACATCCGTTTTTTAATTCATTAGCATCGGCGTAACATTCTTCATATCGAAAGGGCAGCCCCCTTTCACCTATCAAACAGAAAAGGATAAGACATCATGAAAAACGTAAAAACCATCGCCGCTGCTGTTGTTCTCGCTACCATGACTTTCGGTGCTTCTGCTGCTGAATACGTATCTGCTTCTCAGGCTCAGAACCTGGAAAAAGCGGGCGTCGTTACCGCGACGGCTCAGGACCTGAGCTCACTGCAAGCTCAGCTCGCAGCGAAAGCAGAAAAAGCGGGCGCTAAAGCTTATACCATCACGTCTGCAACCGGTAACGATCAGCTGCGTGGCTCTGCGGTAATCTACAACTAATCGTTGTTTACCCTGAATTTTTATCCCGCTATGCCATTATAGAAACACCTGCAAGACATCGCGTATTACCCTCTTTCCGGCTTGCCTCCTCATCAGGGCAAGCCGTTTTTTTATGTGTGATTTTTATGTGGAAGGGAGACTGTGGGGAAGCTGGAAGGACGATTAATACGGTGTGGCAGAGTGCCACACCGAAGTGAACAAAGACTTACGACGTTGAACCTTGAAAGCCATTCTCGGCCGCTGTCGCCGCGAACCATTTTCCGCTTTTCTTCACCGTGCGCTTTTGCGTCGCCAAATCCAACTGCACAAAGCCATAGCGATTCTTGTAGGCATTCGACCACGACCAGTTATCGATAAACGTCCACATATGGTAGCCGAGACAATTGCTGCCTTCCGCGATGCCTTTGTGTACATACTTCAGGTGTTCGCGGACAAAATCGATGCGGTAATCATCCTGAATCTGACCGTTGGCGTCGAAACGCTGTTCGTTCTCGACGCCCATACCGTTTTCCGAAATAAAGCAGCGTGGATTGCCGTAATTCACCCGCAGGTTGGTTAGAATGTCATAGATACCCGGTTCGTAAATTTCCCAACCGCGATAGGGATTCATTTTTCGTCCCGGCATGTCATAGCTGGAAAAGAACCACTCGGGCATAAACGGACTATCGGGATTGACCAGACTGTCGCGGCATTGGATTCGGCGCGGCTGGTAGTAGTTAATCCCCAGCAGATCGACAATCCCATCGGCCAGCAGCGCGCGATCGTCAGGTTGGCAGCTCGGCAGTTGGCCATATCGGTGCAATAGATCGACCAGTTTCTGCGGGTATTCGCCCCTCAGCGCGGGATCGAGGAAGCTGCGGTTAAACATCAGATCGGCGATGTTGGCGGCTTTAACATCGGCCGGATGTTGGGAACGCGGGTAGGAAGGCGTCAGGTTGAGAATAATGCCAATTTCCCCACCCTGAGACTGCTCGCGATACGCCCTCACCGCCAGCGAGTGCGCCAGCATCGTGTGGTACGCCACCGTCGCCGCACGCTTGAAATCCACCACGTTCGGGTAGTGGAAATCATACAGATACCCGCCTTCCACCGGCACCACCGGCTCATTGAACGTAAACCAGTGTTTTACCCTGTCGCCAAACAGGCGGAAGCAGGTCGCCGCATAGCCCGCATAGGCCACCACCACCGCCCGATTTTCCCAGCCACCCAGCCGCTGCATCACCATCGGCATATCAAAATGGAACAGATTGATAAACGGCGTGATGCCCTGCGCCAGCATTTCATCAATGACCTGATTATAAAACGCGACTGCCTGCGGGTTCGGTTCACCGACACCATCGGGAATCAGCCGCGCCCACGAGATCGACGTTCGGAACGTGTTGTGATTCAGCGTCTTCAGCAGCGCGATATCGTCACGCCAGTGCTGATAAAACGTGGAAGTCTCCGCCGGCCCAACCTGCTGGTGAAAACGGCCGGGCTGCGTGGCAAACCATTCGTCCCACACGGTGGCGCTTTTACCATAATTGAGGCTTTCGCCTTCCGTTTGCGGTGCCGAACTGGCGCTACCCCACCAAAAATTCGCGGGAAAGCGAAAATCGTTCTGAAGATGATCGTGCATACGTTCCTCTCTGCTTCACTCGTGTTTATGCGCTGGCGCTGGCGCTGGCTTCGCCTGCGGCCTGCTGTTGTTTCTCCTGCTCCTGCTTAAGCAGCGTGCGCTCATAGACTTTCAGGAACGGGTAATACATCGCGGCCGACATCACCATGCAGAGCAGACACATGATCACCGGGCTGAACGCCCAGTTCGCTGCCCATGATGCCCCAATTGGCGCAGGCGTCGTCCACGGCGTCAGGGAAACGACCTGCGCGATCCAACCGAGCTTCGTCGCCGTATAGGCAATGACGGCATTGACCATCGGCACGCAAATAAACGGTAGGAACAGCAGCGGGTTCATGATGATCGGTGCACCAAACAGAATCGGTTCGTTGATATTGAAAAAGCTCGGTACCACGCCCATCCGGCCAATGGTACGCAGGTGAATCGCGCGGCTACGCATTAACAAAAAGGCCAGCGGCAACGTGGAACCGACCCCGCCGATCAGCAGATAGTGATCCCAGAATCCCTGTAAATAAATATGCGGTAGTGGCGCACCGGCCGAAAGCGCAGCCTGATTCAGCGCCAGATTAGTCATCCAGAACGGATTCATAATCCCGGTGACGATCAGCGCGCCGTGAATCCCGGCAAACCACAGAATCTGGCAAATAAATACCGAAATCAGAATCGCAGGCAGCGAATCCGACGCCGAAATCAGCGGTGCCAGCAGGTGCATGATGGCTTCAGGGATAATCATGCCGGTTGAGGACTGGATGAACAGGTTAAACGGATGCAGCGTCGCGACGATGACCAGCACGGGAATCAGAATTTCAAACGAACGCGCCACGCCAGTCGGCACTTCTTTCGGCAGACGGATCGTGATGTTGCGTTTCTTCAGCCAGGCATAGACTTCACCCGCATAAATCGCGGTCAGAATCGCGGTGAAAATCCCCTCGCCAGAGAAGTACTGGGTGGAAATTTGCTTATCCTGATAAGGCGCGGCCACCAGCAAGAATGCCATCAGCGCCAGCAGACCGGTCATGATCGGATCCAGCTTGTAGTGCTTGCCAAGGCTGGCCCCAATCCCCACCGAGATAAAGAAGGTCATGACCCCCAGACTGAGGTAGTACGGCAGCATCAGTTGTTCACGGTAGGCAACGGAGAAATCGAGCCATGCGCGGGCAAATCCCAGTGTGGTATCCGGTGCAAACGGCGGGAAGATGAACACCAGCATAAACGAACCGATGATCATGAAAGGCAGCGCAGCGATAAACCCATCACGAATCGCGATAATGTGGCGCTGTTGTCCCACCACACCCGCCAGCGGGGTAATTTTTTGCTCGATGATATTCACCATCGACTGATAGAGGCCACTCATAGCGGTTGTCCTGATTTTTCGATCAGTGAAAAGGCAAAATCCAGCACGTTGTCACCGCGCTGCATACCGTAATCCATCATGTCTATCGCTGCCACGGGCACACCTTTTCCCTCGGCTTTTTCCTTGAATGACGCCAGCATATATTTCACCTGTGGCCCCAGCAGCACAACGTCATATTTCCCGACCTGCTCGTCAAATTCATGGGCGGCGTAAGCGGCAATATCAACGTCCAGACCACGTGCGCTGGCCGCCTCCTTCATCTTTCTCATTAAAAGGCTGGTAGACATCCCAGCGGAACAACAAAGCATGATCCTTTTCATTTTCAACACCCCGTCGTACGTACGTTATGAATAAAAAGCGTTATGAATAAAAAACGTCATCAATAAAAGCATCGTGAATAAACACGTCCAGTGGACATACATGCATTGGAAACACGGCCATTGGAAACAAAACGGAAACCGTTTTCCATGAAAAAAACCAATATATGAGAATAGGTTCACGAAATGATAGACATTGCGGGAAACAATGTGAGGCAGGTCATGGAAAACGTATTTCAGACGTGAAGGGCAGGTAAAGCCCACTATTGCAGCGCTTATTACGCTAAGTGCGCTGATTTCAGGCATTTTCTACTTTTGGCTATAAAAACGACAAATTGAGATTTAAAAAGCCCGCCCTCCCCCTGCTATGTTTATCACCCGATGTTGCATTTTCTCGCTGTATTTTAATTTTTCGTTATAAGGGAGAGGTCATAAGCATGTCATTGATGATGAAAAAATCGGTCACGGAAGGACGTGATGGAACAGCGCGGCAAAGCACGCCATTATGGAAAAACGTGATGGCGCGGCTGCGCCAGCTCCCCGCGATACTGGCCGCCAGCGCCCTACTGCTCGTCTCCACCGCCTATGCCCAGGACAGCGAGCCAACGCAGCTACGCGTCGGCTATCAGAAAGGTTCGGTCAGTCTGGTGCTGGCAAAATCGCACCAGTTGCTGGAAAAGCAGTTCCCCAACACCAAAATCAGCTGGGTTGAATTCCCCGCAGGACCGCAGATGCTGGAAGCACTCAATGTGGGCAGCATCGATCTAGGCGGCACCGGTGATATCCCCCCTATTTTTGCGCAGGCCGCTGGCGCTGATCTGCTGTATGTCGGCGTCGAGCCGCCTAAGCCTCAGGCAGAAGTGATTCTGGTGCGGGAAGACAGCCCGGTGAAAACCGTTGCCGATTTAAAAGGCCGCAAAGTCGCCTTCCAGAAAGGCTCCAGCGCACACAACACGCTATTGCGCGCGCTGCAACGCGACGGGCTGAAATTCACCGATATCAAACCGACCTACCTGACTCCCGCTGATGCTCGCGCGGCCTTCCAGCAAGGCAACGTTGATGCATGGGCAATCTGGGATCCCTACTATTCCGCCGCGCTGCTGGAAGGCGGCGTTCGCGTGCTGATCGACAGCAGCGGGCTGGAGAAAACCGGCTCCTTCTATCTGGCTGGACGCCCTTACGCCGAGGCGCACGGCACCTTTATTCGTCAGGTGCTGGATGTGCTGACCAAGGCTGATGCCTTAACAATCAGCGACCGGGCGCAGAGCGTCACGCTGCTGGCAAATGCGGTGGGGCTGCCGGAAAAAGTGATTGAAACGGCGCTCGACCATCGCCCACCGACTACCGTCGAACCGCTGGATGCCGCCACGATCAAGGCACAGCAATCCACGGCCGACCTGTTTTATGAAAATCGTCTGGTGCCGGTGAAGGTCAATATCGCAGAGCGCGTCTGGCGTCCTCAGGCTAATTAATCTGCCTATCACGCACCCTTTTGTTTACCCCAAACAAGACAGTTCAAGGAGTTCACACCATGAGTCTTAACGTATTCTGGTTTCTGCCCACCCACGGAGACGGTCGCTATCTTGGTAGCACCGAGGGCGCACGTCATGTTGATCACAGCTATCTGCAACAGGTGGCGCAAGCTGCCGAGCGGCAAGGATTTGGCGGCGTGCTGCTGCCGACGGGTCGCTCCTGCGAGGATTCCTGGCTAGTCGCGGCATCGCTCATTCCGGTGACGCAGCGGCTGAAATTTCTCGTCGCCCTGCGCCCCGGCGTGATTTCCCCCACCATCGCCGCGCGTCAGGCCGCGACGCTGGACAGGCTGTCTAACGGACGGGCGCTGTTCAATCTGGTGACCGGCGGTGACCCGGAAGAACTGGCTGCCGAAGGGCTGTTCCTCAGCCATGAAGAACGCTATGAAGCCTCGGCAGAATTCACACATATCTGGCGCAGACTGCTGGAAGGTGAAACCGTCGATTTCGAAGGCAAACACATTCAGGTCAAAGACGCCAAACTGCTTTACCCACCCGTCCAACAACCGCGCCCGCCGCTCTACTTTGGCGGCTCTTCCGAAGCGGCACAGAATCTGGCGGCAGAACAGGTCGATCTCTACCTGACGTGGGGCGAACCGCCTGAGCAGGTTAAAGAAAAGCTGGCGGAGGTCCGCGCCAAAGCAGCGGCGCAGGGGCGTGAGGTTCGCTTCGGTATTCGCCTGCACGTCATCGTGCGGGAAACCACCGAGGAAGCCTGGCAGGCTGCCGATCGGCTGATTTCCCATCTGGATGAAAAAACCATCGCCGATGCGCAGGCGGCACTGGCGCGTTTCGACTCCGTCGGTCAGCAGCGCATGGCTGCCCTGCACGGCGGCAAGAAGGACAAACTGGAGATCAGCCCGAATCTGTGGGCAGGCATTGGTCTGGTACGCGGCGGCGCGGGCACGGCGCTGGTTGGCGATGGCCCGACGGTCGCCGAACGCATTCAGGAATACGCGGATCTCGGCATTGATACCTTTATTCTGTCCGGCTACCCGCATCTGGAAGAAGCGTATCGCGTGGGTGAACTGCTATTCCCGCACCTCGATCTGGCGCAGCAGCCCACACCGCTGCATACGGTGAATACTGCGGGAGAGCTGATTGCTAACCGCTATGTGCCGCGCAAAGTCTCGCAAAGCTGAGGAATCGATCATGGCAAGAACGCTCTCTTCACTGGCACAGCGCTTTGCGCCTTTCCTGCTCCCCGTGACGCTGCTGGTTGCGTGGCAGGTATCCGTCGAGTTCGGCTGGCTATCCAATCGGATTCTGCCTGCGCCCAGTTCGGTGATTACCGCAGGCTGGTCGCTCATCGCTAGCGGCGAACTGTGGCAGCATCTGGCTATCAGCGGCTGGCGCGCCCTAATCGGATTTGCTATCGGCGGCAGCATCGGATTGGTGCTCGGCTTTATCACCGGTCTGTCGCGCTGGGGCGAGCGTCTGCTGGACAGCTCGGTGCAGATGATCCGCAACGTTCCTCACCTGGCGCTGATCCCACTGGTGATTCTGTGGTTCGGCATTGATGAGGCGGCCAAGATATTTCTGGTGGCGCTGGGCACGCTGTTCCCGGTTTACCTCAACACCTATCACGGCATTAAAAACATCGATCGCGGCCTGCTGGAAATGGCGCGCAGCTACGGGCTGTCCGGCCTGAGCCTATTTTCTCAGGTGGTGCTGCCCGGCGCGCTGCCGTCCATCATGGTCGGCATCCGCTTTGCGCTGGGCTTTATGTGGCTGACGCTTATCGTCGCGGAAACTATCTCTGCCAACTCCGGCATCGGCTACCTCGCCATGAACGCCCGCGAATTCCTGCAAACAGACGTGGTGGTGGTCGCCATCATTCTTTACGCCCTGCTCGGCAAACTGGCCGATGTCAGCGCTCAAGGGCTGGAGCGCATTTGGCTGCGCTGGAATCCGGCTTATCAAACCTCATCGGGGGACGCATCATGACCGCCTTTACCGATTCTGTAACGCACGCGCATTCACCATCGCCGCTCACCAAGGGGGCGCCGTTGGCGCTCGATGCCATCACCAAGCACTACGGCCACCGCACCGTGCTGAATGACGTGCAGCTGCGCATTCCGTCCGGGCAGTTTGTTGCCATCGTCGGTCGCAGCGGCTGCGGCAAAAGCACCCTGCTGCGCCTGCTTGCCGGTCTGGAAGCGGCCAGCAGCGGCGAACTACTGACCGGCACCGCGCCGCTCAGCAGCGCAAAAGACGACACGCGGCTGATGTTTCAGGAAGCACGGCTGCTACCGTGGAAAAAGGTGATCGATAATGTCGGGCTGGGGCTGCGCGGCAAATGGCGTGAGAAAGCGCAGGAGGCGCTGGTCTCCGTCGGGCTGGCAGATCGTGCGAATGACTGGCCAGCGGCGCTGTCCGGCGGTCAGAAACAGCGCGTCGCGCTGGCACGCGCGCTCATTCACCATCCCCGTTTGCTGCTGTTAGATGAACCGCTGGGAGCGCTGGATGCCTTGACCCGCATCGAGATGCAAAGCCTGATCGAAAATCTGTGGCTCCAACACGGGTTCACCGTACTGCTGGTGACGCACGATGTCTCCGAAGCTATTGCGCTGGCCGACCGGGTTATTCTGATTGAAGAAGGCCGCGTAGGGTTGGATATCACGGTCGATTTACCCCGACCACGGCGTCGCGGATCGGCGAAGCTGGCGGAACTAGAAGCCCGCGTGCTGGAGCGAGTGCTGGCACCCACCTCACCGCCGTTACCTCAGCAGGCGGCAATATAGCTTTCATTCTGGCGATCGAGACGGGATAGCTTATCGCCAGATTTAACATCAAAAATATTGACAAATATTCTCAAAACACTCCGTTTTTCCTTCTCTCCGCATCGGCGTAATATCCTCTTCATCGAAAGGAAATGACCTTTCACTCCAAACAACATTGAACAGGATACATCACATGAAAAACGTAAAACTCTTCGCCGCTGCTGCCGTACTGTCTGCTCTGTCTTTTGGCACTTTCGCTGCCGATCAGGTGTCTTCACAACAGGCACAGAGTCTGGAAAAAGTCGGTGTCGTTAGCGCTACCGCACACAGCCTGGATTCACTGCAAGCGCAGCTGGCTCAGAAAGCAGAGAAAGCAGAGAAAGCCGGTGCCAACGCGTTCACCATTACGTCTGCCACCGGTGATAACCAACTGCGCGGCACCGCCATTATCTACAAATAATGCGCACGAAAAGACAATCAAAAAATTAAACGGACTTTCCTCAACCAAGAGGAAAGTCCGTTTTGTTATAGCTTTTGTCAGAACCCTACCGCACGCAAGTGACGAGCATTAGCCTACACGCTTCACTTCGCCCACCAGTAAGATGTAAGACAGTGCGCCAACCAGCGCTACGCCAGCAATATAGGTCAGTGCCGGAGCAAAACCGTAATCCTGTGCCAGATAGCCAATAATCAATGGCACCGTGATACCGCCCAGACCGCCGACAAAGTTGAACACCCCGCCCGTCAGACCAATCAGGCGAATCGGTGCCAGCGACGACACCAGCGACCAGGTGATGGAGGCAAAGCCATTACCAAAGAACGCCACTGCCATCAACGTCATAATCCATACCGGATCGTTGGTGTAGTTCGCCCCCATGATGCAGGTTGAAATCAACAGGCCACAGATAATCGGCGTTTTACGCGCCAGACCGATCGATTTTCCGCTACGCACCAGACGGTCCGCCACAAAGCCGGACAGCAGCACGCCAACGAACGCCGCCAGGAAAGGCACCGTCGTCATAAAGCCTGCCGTCAGTGCGCTAATCTGTTTTTCCTGCGTCAGGTAGTTTGGGAACCACGTCAGGAAGAACCACAGCGTAGAGGTCACGGCAAACTGCCCGATATACACACCCACCAGTTTGCGGTTAAACACCAGTTTCCAGTCGGCTGCCGTTAACGGCGTACGCGCTTTTTTCTCAGTCGGGGCATCACCATCGATGATTCCGCCGCCTTCGGCAATGTAATCCAGTTCAGCCTGATTGATCCCTTTGCTTTTCTTCGGTGACTGATAAACAAAGTGCCAGATAATTGCCCACACAATACCGACACCGCCGGTGACGATGAATACCCAGTGCCAACTCAGGATTTCCTGCAACCAGATGAGCAATGGCGTAAGGAATGCTAGACCAACGAACTGTCCTGACGTATAGAATCCAACGGCAGAAGCACGTTCTTGCTCAGGGAACCAGCTGGTCACCATACGGTTGTTCGTCGGAAACGCAGGCGCTTCAAATAGCCCGGTCACCGCACGCAAACCAATTAACGACGCCAGACCGGTGGCGAAGCCTTGCAGCAACGTGGCAATCGACCATCCCATGATGGCGATAAAATAAGTGACCTTTGAACCGACGCGGTCAAGGAACCAGCCGCCGGGTATTTGGCATAACGTATAGGTCCAGGCAAACGCGGAAAAGATATAGCCCATTTGTGTTTTTGTAATGCCGAACTCTTCCTGAATATGTGCCGACGCCACAGCCAGGTTGGCGCGATCCACATAGCAGATGACGACCGTAATAAAAATCATCAGCAAGGTGAAATAACGCCGTTTTGTAGGACGGGTAGTTAATGTCATATCCATCTTATGTTCCTGTTATTTATTAAACGGACAGTCATAACCGTCATACTTCAAGTTGCATGTGCTTTGGCTTCGCTCAGTCACCCGAATCACTTACTTGAGTAAGCTCATCGGGACTCCTTCCCTTGCCACCTTCCTGAAACTCGAATTATTTAGGGTATATATTTATTGCCCGCTATTTTTGAACGATCAACAACACCAGCAATTGGTATGCTTTATTTTTTCTAATGAAATAAATAACCGCACACAGTCAATACATTCCTTTATTGATCATGGCGTTTTATTTTTAAAATCCCGGTGGTGGCTTACTCATGATAAATGGAAGATTACTTTCCCCGACGCTAATAAAATAAAACAGTAATCCCTCACGAAATAATGTATTTCGTGATAATCCATGCGTGTTCTATTCCGTCGCGCCGGGGAAATGCGTTATGTATTACTTGTTATTCAACACCTAACCTATTGTTTTCGTTACACCCTAAATAATTCGAGTTGCAGGCAAACCAACACGAATGACGGGTATTACCACTCGGCGACGGCACCATCAGGATAACGCCACACCGGGTTACGCCAGTCTGGCGCATTTTTACTACGTTCAATAACCAGTTCTTCATTAATTTCCACACCGAGGCCAGGTTTATTCAGCGGATAGAAATGGCCGTCGGTCATGGCAAAGTCTTCTTTATTGATAACATAATCCAACAGCTCGGCACCTTTATTATAATGGATGCCCATACTTTGCTCCTGCAATACGGCATTACGTGCCACAAAGTCGAGGTGCAAACAGGAAGCCAATGCAATTGGGCCTAATGGACAATGTGGTGCCAACGCGACATCATAGGCTTCCGCCATGGCGGCAATTTTAAAGCATTCGGTAATACCACCTGCGTGAGACAGGTCAGGCTGAATAATAGCCAGTCCGCCGTCTGCCAGCACGCGTTTGAAATCAAAGCGTGAGAACATACGCTCGCCCGCCGCAATCGGCAGGTGGGTTTGCGCCGCCAGACGAGGATAGTATTCCGCCTGTTCAGCCAGCACGGGCTCTTCAATAAACAGCGGACGGTACGGTTCCAGCTCTTTGATCAGGATTTTCGCCATCGGCGCATCCACACGACCGTGGAAATCCAGACCGAACTCGATGCTGTTGCCAAAGGCTTCGCGAATTTCCGCGACCACGGCCACCGCTGCATCCACTTTGCGCGAGTTATCAATGATGCCCATCTCTTCACAGCCGTTCAGCTTGAAGGTATCGAAGCCAATCTCGGTCAGCTTCTTGATGCCTGCGATCACTTCGGAAGGACGATCGCCGCCCACCCAGCTGTACGCTTTGATCTTATCGCGCACCAGTCCGCCCAGTAACTGATAAACCGGTACACCCAGCGCCTTGCCTTTGATGTCCCACAACGCCTGATCGATACCCGCGATCGCACTCATCAGGATCGGGCCGCCGCGGTAGAAGCCCGCGCGGTAAAGCACCTGCCAGATATCGTTGATGCGCGCTGGGTCTTGCCCGATCAAATAGTCAGACAACTCATGAACGGCAGCTTCAACCGTACGTGCACGGCCTTCGATAACTGGCTCGCCCCAGCCAACAATGCCTTCATCGGTTTCAATCTTCAGGAACATCCAGCGTGGCGGCAGCCGGTACGTGGTGATTTTGGTAATTTTCATTGAACAGCGTCCTTATAGGCGTTAACAAATGCATGTGCTTTTTGCGCAGTGACGTCAACCGACTGATCGGCTCGATACAGATCGCTGCCTAACCCGGCACCGACGCAGCCCGCACTAAGGTAATCCTTCAGGTTTTCGGGCGTGACACCACCGACGGCAAAGACGGGAACGTCTTTTGGCAATACCGCTTTCAGCGCCTTGATGTAGTCCGGCCCAAACGCGGATGACGGGAAAATTTTCAGCGATTGCGCACCCGCATCCAGCGCCGCAAAGGCTTCTGTCGCGGTGGCACAGCCTGGGCACACCGTCATGCCGTAACCCACCGCCCGGCGAATCACCTCAGGTGAAATGTTAGGCGTAACGACTAACTTGCTGCCAATTTCCTGCAATTTGTCGACATATTTGGCTTTTAGTACCGTACCTGCGCCAATCAGGGCGCGATCGCCAAAATGCTCTACCGCCAGTTGAATACTTTCATACGGATTCGGCGAATTCAGCGGGATCTCTACCGCATCGAATCCGGCATCCAGCAGCGCCGCGACATGCTCCAGCACCTCATCCGGTGTGATACCGCGCAGAATCGCAATCAAGGGAAGATTAGTATTCCAGCTCATTAACAATGCTCCTTATTCCTGCCTGAAAAGCCCGATCGCCATCCAGCTGCTGCCAGCGCAATCCAGCTTGTTGTAATGCTTTTTCGTAGCGCGCGGTCAGCGCAGGGGAGCCGATGAGTGTGATGCTTTCTCCCGCCACTACCTGATAGTGGCGCTGCATTTGTGAGACTTCGTTACCAATCAGCAGCCCGGACAGCCAGTCGCTCACGGCACTTTTCTCCAGACGCCCCAACACATGCGCCGCGCGGGTTTCAAACAGGCAGCGGATAATGTTGTCATCGGTAAAGCCCAGTTCCAGCCCTTGCTGGAAAGCATCGGGGGACAGCTGCTGTTCGGTCAGCCCCACGCCAATTAGCGACTGTGTCATCAGCAGGTGGTGCAGTTCACCGGTCATCACCGTGCGGAAATCCAGCACGTTGCTGTCATCGGCCCGCACCCATTTCGAGTGGGTTCCCGGCATCAAATAAAGAGAGGAAGGACATTCGCTATACGCGCCAATCAGCTGGGTTTCTTCACCGCGAATCACATTGCAGTTATCGTCCTGCGCGATACTCAACCCCGGCACGATCCAGGCGGCCAGCGGCTGGGCTTCTTCCACACGCGTTAGACGGTGGGCGACATCGGTCAGGCGAGTCGGACATGACAGATACGGCACGGAAAGCCAGCCCGCATTGCTGCCAATCATACCCGCCATCACGACAGGCACGTTGTGCTGCTGCCACGGCGCAACGATCTGCTGAAAAACCTGCTGCGGCGTCTGACCGTTCAAACGTGTGACGCCCGCTTCAGACTTCACGCTGTCGATACAGACGCCGTCCAGATACAGCCACGCCCGCAGATTGGTCGAACCCCAGTCAATGGCGATATAGCTTTCACTCATGTAATGTCCTTTAACCGTTTGGTCGAGCTGGCGATCATGGTTAACGCCGCCCGCTCTGCTGCTTCAATATCCTGATGCCGAATGGCATCGTAGAGATCCTGATGCTCACGCAATGTCCGTGGCATGTTGTCTTCGTCCGGCATATAGGTGCGCTCAAACACCGCACGCTGCAACGAACTGATCGCGACGCTCAACTGCTGTAGCACCGGGTTGTGCACCGCCGCCAATACCGACTCATGGAAGCGAATATCCGCTTCATTAAATGCGTCGCGATTCTGATGGTTGGAAATCATGTCGTTCAGCGCCGCTTCAATCACTGCCAGCTCGCTTGAAGTCGCCCGTTCGGCAGCCCAGCGGGCAATCGTCGGCTCCACCAGATTACGCACCTCGCTCATCGCGCTGATCAGACGTGGGTCGTAGTCGCTTGCCAGAACCCATTGCAGAACGTCGGTATCCAGGTAATTCCACTGGTTACGCGCGGCCACAAACGCGCCGCGATACCGCTTCACTTCCACCAGCCTTTTCGCCATCAGCGCTCTGAACACTTCGCGAATGATGTTGCGCGAGGTCTGAAATTCTTCACATAGCTCAGCTTCTGTGGGTAACGGCGTACCCGGCGCGTATTTACCGCCAACGATCTGTTGGCCAATATCCAGAATGATGCGGTCGGTTTTGCTTAATTCCTGCTTATTCATCATCACCTCAACGAGACAAAACGGATTGATATCACTGCACTTACTTTACCCGCCATGCCGCCTGACGTCGTCGAACTGTTGCACAATAACCGCATCCTTCCCTCTTTTCTTGGCTTGATTGTAGTACCATTTATATATGCTGTACTACAATGTGGATCACAAAACGGACAATCAATACAATTTAGCAACATCGTGCGTTACCAGATTTCAACATCCAGAGGGATTGGGATGTGCGAAGTTGGAAGGCGGCTCCATTATTGTTAACAAGGTTTGCTTGTCAATATAGCCTGTGGGTTATAATGTATTTACAGCGTGTAGGACATGGAGGTTTTACAGATTGGCATGGGAAATAGTCACACGGGCGCTATTCGATACTTGGTTTGATGAACAAACCGAAGCGGTACAGGAAGAGATTTTGGCACACCTCGCTATACTCGAAGAGGATGGCCCACAGCTAGGACGACCACAAGTTGATCAGATTAAAGGCTCAAAATACAAAAACATGAAGGAGCTTCGGGTTCAGGTTGGCGGCCACCCATTTCGAACATTCTTCGCGTTTGACCGGACACGTAAGGCGATTATTTTATGTGCGGGAGATAAGAAAGGCGAAGATGAAAAGTTGTTCTACGAACGTATGATTAAGATCGCAGACGCTGAGTTTACATCGCATCTGATATCACCGGAGGTAAAAGAAGATGGCAACGCTTAAAGAAATGATGGCTAAACGTTCACCGGAGAGCCGCGCCCGCATTGAAGCGCGCACGGCTGAGATCCGTCAGGAAATCACTTTAGCGAAACTACGCGAAGAGCTGAACATGTCGCAAACTCAGCTTGCGCTAGCATTGGGCGTCAAGCAGCCATCCATTGTTAAGATGGAGAAGGTAGAGAATGACCCAAAACTATCAACGCTGAAACGCTATGTCACCGCCCTAGGCGGCAAGCTTACGCTAGATGTGACCTTGCCTGATGGCAAGCGTATCGCGCTTACTTTGTAATTAAGTCGTTCTGGATTTTCAGTAAACGCGATTCGTTCACTCCAGAACGAAATGCCCCTCTCCGACTTGATTATAGCGACGTGCGGGAGGGTGGAAATCGGGAGCGCGTACCGGGCTGCGCAATTCATCATTGGTGATATTACGCACCGGACGGGTGTCCGGGTCAGGCACGGGTACCGCAGAAATCAGACGTCGGGTGTAATCATGCTGCGGATTGTCGAAAATCGCCGAACGTGGCCCGATCTCCACGATTTCACCAAGATACATCACCGCAACGCGGTGGCTGATACGCTCGACCACCGCCATATCGTGCGAGATAAACAGGAATGACAGCCCCAGCTTCTGCTGAAGATCCAGCATCAGGTTGATCACCTGCGCCTTGACGGACACATCCAGCGCCGACACCGATTCATCGGCAATAATCACTTTCGGCTCCAGCGCCAGTGCGCGGGCAATGCAGACGCGCTGCCGCTGCCCGCCGGAGAACTGATGCGGGAAACGTGAGGCCATATCGCCGGATAACCCCACCTGTTCCAGCAGCGCGCTCACTCTTGCATTAACATCCTGTCGGGTCGCCAGACCGTGCAGCAGCATCGGTTCAGCGATAGCTTCCCCTATCCGCATGCGCGGGTTAAGGCTTTCATACGGATCCTGAAACACCATCTGAATCTGCCGCCGCGAATCCGTCAGCTCACGCTTATCCGCCGTCAGGATATTTTTTCCCAGCAGTTGAATATCGCCGCTGACGGCGTCGTTGAGGCGAATAATCGACCGACCGGTAGTGGATTTACCGCAGCCCGACTCCCCGACCAGTGCGAGTGTTTCTCCCGGCCAGAGATCGAACGAGACATTCTCCACCGCGTGAACGCGCCCCGACAGCCGACGGAAAAATCCTGATCGGATATCAAATCGAGTAACCAGATTTTTTACCGTCAGCACCGGCTCCTCGCCCGATACGGTATTCACCGCCTCCGGCACTGGCTGGCGCTCGCCCGTCTTGAGGTCGACCAGCGGGAAGCGCTGCGGCCACGCGCTGCCGGACATCGATCCGAGTTTAGGCACGGCAGACAGCAGCATGCGGGTATAGGGCTGTTGCGGATGGTGGAAGATCTCCCGCGTGACGGCGTTTTCCACCATTTCGCCCTGATACATCACCAGCGTGCGGTCGGACACTTCCGCCACCACGCCCATGTCGTGGGTGATAAACAGTACCGACATCCCTTCTTCTTCCTGAAGGGTTTTTATCAGCGTCAGAATTTGCGCCTGAATCGTGACGTCCAGCGCCGTCGTCGGTTCATCGGCAATCAGCAGTTTCGGGTGGCAGGCCAGCGCAATCGCGATCACCACGCGCTGGCGCATACCACCGGAGAAGCTCTGCGGGTATTCGTTCAGCCGTGATTTTGCCGCCGGAATGCGGACTTTTTCCAGCAGGCGCACCGCTTCGGCACGCGCTTCAGCTTTCCCCATGCCGCGATGGCGACGCAGCACTTCTGTAATCTGGTAGCCAATCGGCAAAACCGGATTCAAGCTGGTCATCGGCTCCTGAAAAATCATGCCAATGCGGTTGCCGCGCACATCCTGCATCGCTTTGCTGGGGAGCGACAGCAGCTCGGTGTCGCCGAAATGAATCTGACCTTCAACCCGGCTTTGGCCAGGTGGCAGTAAGCGCATGATGGATTTCGCCATCACGCTTTTCCCTGAACCAGATTCCCCCACCACGGCGACCGTCTCTTTCTCGCCAATCGTGAAGGACAAATCCCGCACCACGTTCATCCACTCGCCGTTCACCTGAAAGGCGGTGGTCAGATGCGAAACGGACATAATCGGCACTGTCATGCGTTCGTTACCCCTTATTCCTATGGGCGTTCCCACAGATTAATTCCGCGGGTTGAGGATGTCGCGCAGCGCATCCCCGACCAGATTGATCGCCACAATCAGCAGCAACAGCGTTAACCCTGGGAAGAAGCTGATCCAGTAGTCGCCCGACATCAGGTATTCAAAACCGTTTGAGATCAGCAGCCCCAGTGACGGTTCCGTCACTGGCAGCCCGATCCCCAAAAACGAAAGCGTGGCTTCCAGCATGATGGCATAGGCGATGCGCATCGTTGCCACCACGATTAGCGGTGCCAGACAGTTCGGTAAAATATGGCGAAACAGGATACGGCGGTTGGACAACGCCATGCTGCGCGCCGCATCCACGTAGCTGCGGCGACGTTCCACTAGCGCTGAACCGCGAATCGTGCGCGCGTAGTAAGCCCACTGGGTCACCACCAGCGCCATGATGATCTTATCGACCCCTTGCCCCAGCACCGCCAGCAGGATCAACGCAATCAGGATGGGGGGGAAACTAAGCTGGATATCGACGATGCGCATAATCGTGGCATCCGTTTTTCCACCAACGTAGGCACTAATCAGCCCCAGCGAGGCACCAATCAGCAGCGCGAGTACCGCACTGGAGAAGCCCACTATCAGGCTGATGCGGGTGCCGTACAGAATCGCGCTGAACAGGTCGCGCCCCTGATCGTCCGTCCCCAGCCAATACATCATGCCCGCCATGCTCTGCGCACCCGGTGCGAGCCGGCCATCCATGATGTCGAGCTGCATCAAATCGTAGGGATTCTGCGGCGAAAGAAGCGGAGCAAGCAGTGCCAGCAGCACAAAAATCGCCAGCATGATCAGCCCACACAGCGCCAGCCTATCGTTAATCAGCGCCACGATGACGCGCATCACCGGATGTGTGGTTTTTTGCACCGCAGCGGGCTGGTGTATCGTATTCCCCGTCATCCCTTGTCTCCTCCCAGCCGCACACGCGGATCGACCAGCACATACAGCAAATCGACCAGCAGGTTAATCACGCTAAACATCACGACGGTAATCATCAGATAAGCCAGGATAACCGGGCGGTCGAGCACGGCAATCGAGTCGATAATCAGCTTGCCCATGCCCGGCCAGGCATAAATGGTTTCCGTGACCACGGCGAATGCGATCAGCGACCCCAGTTCCAGCCCTAGCACGGTAATCAGTGGAATCAGCGTGTTGCGCAGCACATGAACCAGCACGATGCGGGTTTCCGACAGCCCTTTCGCGCGGGCAAACTGCACATAATCCTGTTGCAGACACTCCATCACGCCCGCACGCATCAGACGGATAACCAGCGAAATTTTAAACAGCGCGAGGTTAAACGCGGGTAAAAGCAGGTGTTCGAGACCATCGCGGGTCAGAAAACTGAATGGAATACCGAAGAGCTCGTGGGTATCGCCCCGGCCAGAGGACGGCAGCCAGCCGAGCTTCACGCTGAACAGCATGATCATCACCAGCCCAATCCAGAACGTGGGCAGGCTAAAGCCGAGGATGGAAAAGGTCATGATGGATTTGGACACCGCGCTGTCTGGCTTCAGGCCAGCGTAAATCCCCAGCGGAATACCGACAACCAGCGCCATCACGAACGCCACCATCGCCAGTTCGAGCGTGGCTGGCATGCGCTGAAAAATGAGCGTCAGCGCGGGTTGGTTAAAGATAAACGAGTTGCCCATGTCGCCCTGCAAGGCGTTCCAGACAAACAGCCCGTACTGTTCCCAGACGGGCTTATCCAGACCAAAGGACTGAATCACCGCCAGCCGTTCCGCTGGCGTGGCCGTCGCACTCAACAGCATATCGACCGGATTACCGACCAGATAGACACCTACAAACACCAGCACCGACATCACAGCCAGCGTCAGCAGCGTTTGTCCGATTCGGCTCAGCAGGTAGGCGACCATCAGCGCTCCTCAGATCCATTGATTGCTTTAACATCATTGATTGCTTCAGAGCCATAGCGACGCAGGCGATCGGCAATCAGCCCGAGGAATCCTTGTTCGTCGATTTCCCGCATGATCAGCGCATTCTCCGGCTCGCTCAGTTTGTGATAAAAATCGGCGAACGCGTAACCCGCAGTCTTACCGGAAACTTCTACCCCTAGGTGAGCACGTTTTGACTTGAACAGCTCAGGTTTCAACAGCCACGCAATGACGGTCGCATCATGAATCGGTCCACCTTCACGGCCAAAGCGCTCCACCTCACTACGGTCAAACATACGCAGCAGCGCGGCCATCGCCTTACCCGGCGCACCGCCGCTGCGTGCGATATCATCAACTTGTTCCGTCTGAATCAGCGCCTGAAAGGTCACATCCAGCGGCATGATGACAATGGGAACGCCGGAAGAAAAAACGATTTCCGCCGCATGCGGATCGGCATAGACGTTAAAATCCGCCCACGGTACGCGATTCCCCATTGCGGTAAAGGCACAGCTCATGGACACAATCTGTTTAATGCCACGTGCGACATCAGGGTGGAAACACAGCGCCAACGCCAGATTCGTCAGTGGCCCGAGTGAACAAATGGTGATCGGGTTATTGTCGGCCGCCGCCTGACGCGTCATCCGCACCAAAAAATCGACGGCGTGTTCCTCTTCCGGCGACAGCGTGCTTTCTGGCACCCACTCAGAGGTGAACTTGCCGATATGGACGTACTTACCGAACACCTGATCGCGGAGGAGTGGGCGCGAAGCGCCAGCAAAAATCGGCACATCGGTTCTGCCCGTCACACCCACCACGTTGCACGCATTCGGCAGCGTGGCGGCAAGCGGTACATTGCCTGCCACAACGGTAATCCCAAGTACGTCCAGTTCAGGTGAAGCCAATGCCAGCCAGATGGCTATCGCATCGTCAACGCCGGGATCGGTATCAATAATAATGCGCTCTCGAACCATGTCAGACACCCTCTCCGTAGCGGCTCAGTAAGTCAGCAAACAGCTCAACAACCTGTTTGGCATCAACGCCCGTCACCACATCCACATTCGGCTGCCGATCGGTTTTGCCGTACCAGTCAGCAACGGTCTGCCCCATGCACAGCTCGCTTTCCTGCTCAATGTAAACGCTGGCTTTTTCCGTCGTGAAGCAATGCGGCGCCAGCACCCAGGCGATGACCAGCGGATCGTGTAGCGGGCCGCCGCGTGAGCCATAGCGACGGATGTCATTACGATCCCAAAACGCCATCATTTCACCCAATGGGCCGGAAATACGCCCGGATAGCGCAATGAAACGTGCCACTAATTCCGGCGTTAAAATCACCTGATGCGTGACGTCCAGCGGTAGCGCGACGATGGCAATCGACGAGTCGAACACGACCTTGGCCGCCTGCGGATCGGCGATCATATTGAATTCAGAGGTCAGGCTGCGGTTGCCCGCTTCGCGGTACGCGCCGCCCATCATCACGATGCGTGCAATACCGTCGACAATGTCAGGAGACATGCGCAGCGCCATCGCCACGTTGGTTAACGGCCCTAACGTACAGAGCGTGATCGGCGTGCCATCAGCGATCGCCTGCTTACACTGCGCAATAATAAAACTCACCGCATGCTGTGCGTCGGCCTGTTTTTGCGGCGCAGGCAGCACCGTCTGGCCCAGCCCACTTTCTCCGTGGAACTGGCCATGAATAGGATCACGCAACAGCGGCCGATGACAGCCAGCGAAAACGGGAATATCAGTGCGCTGACCCAGCTCAACAATTTGCAGCGCATTACGCACCGTTTTTTCCACAGGCTGGTTACCACACACCGCGCAAATACCGCGAATATCCAACTCTGGTGACACAAATGCACTTAATAACGCAATCGCGTCATCTATCCCCGGATCACAATCAATAATAATAGGTAAAGCGCTCATCCTTCGATGATTCCTTTTCTCTTTTTAATAGGTACTACCGAACATCAAGGTGCAGAAAGACCCACACCTCTACAGCGTGAAAAATAACAAAATGTATTTTGCGTTAGAGGGAATCGACAGACGCCAAAACGTCAGCGATCTCCTTACGCGCCTTTTCATCCAACGGTTGCTGAGGCGGCAACGGATCGCCTACCGCAAATCCCTGCAATTGCAGCGCCGCTTTAATACAGCCGGCAATAGAATAACGGGCAAAGATTTCATTGATGCGCCACAGCGGACGCTGAAGCTCCATTGCTCTGTTCCAGTCACCCGCGCGGGCGGCTTCGTACAAAGCAATACTCTGCTTGGGAACGATACACGCCGGGCCAGCCATCCAACCCACGCCGCCAATCAGCATGACGCAAGCGGGAATATGGGCGGACGCGGAGAAGACGTCCATGCGGCCACGGGTACGTTCGATGATGGAAAGCAAGCGCCCGGTATTGGTCGAGGCGTCTTTGATATAGCGGATGTTACTAACATGGCTTAGGCGTTCGATGACGGGCAAACTCAAATCGGAGCGCTGGAACTGAGGATTGGTGTAGAGCACCACAGGTTTACCCCGTGCGGCTTCAGCAATGGCGCGGAAATATTGTTCGACGCCTTCGTCTTTCAGGGGGAAATAGGCTTCCAGTACCGCAAGAATGCCATCCGCACCCAGTTCGACGTAACGTTTCGTTTGCTCAACGGCATCCTGAATCGTTGTCGACGCGACACCAGCGATGACCGGCACACGGCCCGCCGTCGTTTCGATCACTGTTTTGACGACATCCAGACGTTGGGCCGCAGAGAGATAGGCAAATTCACCGGTGCTGCCTAACGGCACGACGCCATGTACACCACATTGAATCAGATGTTCAGTGAGCTGCGCCAGAACGGGCTTATCAACCTGACCATCGGGCCTGACGGGTGACACCAGATAGGGAAAAACACCGCTAAATGTATTCACTCCGCTCTCCTTGTTACGGATAGATAAGGGGTGAATACTCACCCCTTACTTGAATCATAAATGACAGGTGACTATTTGGCAGAACGGACGAAGTACGGCAGCGTGTAGGCATCGGAACGGCCCACGTAGGTATACTGCTTTTTCATCGCCCAGGTGTTGGACAGGAACATCACCGGAATCACACCCAGATCGTTCATGCCAATGTTCATCGCCTCAGCCAGCAGCGCACCACGTTTGGTTTCATCCAGCGTGACACGTGCTTCGTTCAGCTTTTTATCAAAGACAGGATTGGAATAGCGACCACGATTACCCTGTCCTGCATTGGGGCCAAAGGTTTCTAACAATGGCCCCAATACTCCAGAAGCTTCCCCAGTTTCAATCGCGGCCCCACCCATAATCAAACTGAATTCGAGACGGGACGCACGTGAGAAGTACACACTGCCGGGCATCGTAACAACCTCGGTTTTGATACCGGCACGTGTGAACATTTGGCCAATGGCCTGAGCAATTTTAGAATCATTAGGATAACGATCGTTCGACGCGTGGAAGGTCAGCGTGAAGCCGTCGGGGTAACCCGCCGCTGCCAGTTCCTGTTTGGCTTTCTCCGGATTATAAACCGGCGCAGGAATGGAAGCGGAATACCCGAGATACCCCTTCGGTACAAGCTGAGAGGCAACAACAGCCTGCCCCTCCATCACACGGTCGACGATTGCCTGACGATTAATAGCTAAAGACATCGCCTGGCGTACTTCTTTTTTTAGTAATGGGTTTTTACCATCAGGACCTTTGGCGAACGGTGATTCATCTCGCTGCTGGTCCATGTGAAGGTAAATAACACGATTCCCTGGTGTTGAAATCGTTTTTAACTGCTGATTTTTTTCAATATTACTGCTGTCGGCTGTTGGAACGTTTTCGATCATGTCCACATCACCGGATAATACTGCTGCTACACGTGCACTACTGTTTTTAAATACACGGACAGTAACGTTGTCCCACTCTGCTTTTCCTCCCCAGTAATCGTCATTTCTAACAAGGACTACCCGGTCGTCCGGCACCCAGGAAACAAATTTGAATGGCCCTGTACCAATCACATCTTTTCCTGAATTCAACGTTTCCGTCGGGACGTTCTCAAGTCGGGCCGGTAAAATGGAAATCCGACTTAAATTATTCAGCAGCAGTGGCGAAGCCTCTTTTGTCTTAATCCGCACCGTTAATGGATTCACTTCTATTACTTCAGCAATGTCGCTGACGTAAGGTGCGTAAGAGCTAGGGCTGTTTTTCGATGCCAGCGCAACACGCTTAATGCTGGCAATCACATCTTTAGCCGTAAAATCACTGCCGTCGTGAAACTTGACGCCTGGACGCAATACAAACTCCCACGTCTTGTCGTCAATCACTTTCCAACTAGTTGCCAGGGCAGGTGCAATCTGCTGTTTTTCATCCTGTACAACCAAACCGTCAAAAATATTGCGCGCCATTGCGCTATTCGCCCCACTCACATAAAACTGCGGATCCATTGATGTGGTGGAGGAAGCCAAACCGATATTCAGGTCCGCGCTATAAGCCAAAGGTGAAGATGAAAATAAAACGGTAAACAATAACGCCAGAGTCGATTTCTTCATTCACTAATCCTCTATTCCATGATTGAGTACTGATGAAGTGTATTAAATCTTATGATTGTGAGTCTATGCGCTAGATTGGATAATGAAAAATTGCATTTTGTGTTAAATTGATAACCAAATGTTATGTTTTAAGGTGACGAGCATGCGTATCAATCCCCGCCAGGTTGAAGCCTTTCATAAAGTCATCCTCACCGGAGGCATCACCGCTGCCGCCAACATGATGTACATCACCCAGCCTGCGGTTAGCCGACTGATTAAGGACTTTGAAGACGCACTGAATCTTAAGCTTTTCGATAGGGACGGGCGCGGCCTGATTCCGCGCGCGGAGGCGATGAAGCTGTATCGCGAAGTCGAGCGTCTTTATCTGGGGTTGGATCACATCGGGATGATCGCGGATGAAATTCGCCACGCCAAGGGCAGCGTGCTGCGCATCGCCGCCGTTCAGGCGCTCTCGTTTCTTTGTTCAGATCAGGTTATCCCTACTTTACTCAAGAAATACCCCGATCTTTCCCTGTTTTTAGACATCGAAAGCAGCAGCCATATTACGAATGCGATTGCTGAAAATCAGTATGATGTTGGTTTTATTTTTGGCCAACCGGGCATCAAAGGGCTGGAAGCTGAACCACTGGCGGATGCCAGTGCTGTCGCGGTGTTAGCGGTGGATCACCCTCTTGCCACGGCGGATGAAATTACACTTGCCGACCTGGCCGGTACGCGCGCTATTTTGCCGGGAAGGACTACTCCACTGCGGGCGCAGATCGATATCGCCACCAGAAAAGGACAGATCTATTTGCATAACCCCATCGAAACCTCAATGGCTAACTGCTGCGTGCTGGCTTCAAGAAACGTCGGTATCGGCGTGGTGGATTTCATTACCGCCTTGAACAGCCCGTCCCCCGTCATCGTTAAACCTTTCAACCCTGATATAAAAATGGCGTATTGCGCAGTTTACCCACCCCAAATTCCCCGCAGCCAGGTAGTTAATCACATCACTCAGGTGATGAAAGGAAAAATAGTAAGTAGTCTAGAATTAAAATAATTTTCAGCCAAAGCTGTTATTTTCATTAATATATTTATTAAACAATGACTATCAAGAAATAGATTTATAAAAAATAAATATCAAAATTATTTTTTTAAATAAAAATAGCCACCGTTGATAGCTATTCTGCTTCATCTATATCCTAAATAATTCAAGTTGTAGGAGGGCGGAGAAAGGGAATTCCGATAATATTACTCAGGTAATTTATTAAAGCAGTTGACAAGTCTACCTTAAACACTGCTTACAGCAGTCCCAACGAGGCGTGGCTCATAGAAGAACCTGATAATACAGCCAACACACGTGCAGTGTGAAGGGTATACTTCGGTTTATCACCATGCTCAGAACCTTGAAGGCCATGAAAAATCTCTCTGCCGTGACTACCATCGCGTATTTCTGATCACTTATGAGCATGACCAAATCTCAAAGAAAAGATCACCGAAATGGCTTTCAACGATGCCAATATCCTATTTTAATTCAATGCATTAAGTTCAAGAACCTGACGTAAATAACTCGCATTAATCACCTTGTCTGAAAAACGCTCAGCTTCTTGCATAAAAGCTTATCGATGCATTTATTGAAAATATATATTTTTTATTAATTAATATTCATTACGGAAAATATATAGATAATTACTAATTTAATCACCACTTTTAAAATTTAACTTTACAATTGACAAATTTACCCACAACATCTTTAATAAAAAAACGGATATAAAAATCACATTCGGGAGTTCAAAAAAAAATAAATTATATCAGGCTAAAATTAAAACCAGCAATTGCCCATGAGTAACCAATATGATGAATCATTCTAATTCGTTAACTTACTATGCTCTACATAATTTTAGTTTCAGGAAGGCGGCAAGATATGGAATACCGATTAGCTTACCCAGGTAAGGTAAGCTGAGCCGAGTGAGTGACAAATCTGTCAGCACAAATGCGAACCTGGAAAATGATGAGTATAAATATTATCTAGCTATCTCAATAAATAGGTGTCTCATGAAAAAGTTATTACATACCAGTATTATTTCAGGTGCACTATTAATGATGTCATCTGCTTATGCAGAAAATATCAGTCCCCGTCATGGGTTTGTTAATAATCCTCCAAGTAGAGCTTTTTTATGCTCGGCAGGGGGCGGGAATTTGAACAAAAATTGCGGTGGAGTTCAATATGAACCACAATCTGTAGAAGGATCTAAAGGGTTCCCTAGCGCTGGTCCTAAGGATGGTGAAATTGCCAGTGGAGGAAAATTAAGTTTTAATGAATTAAACGCGCAGAGCGCAACGCGCTGGCGCCATATTGATATTAACACTGGAAAACAGACATTTACCTGGAATTTGACTGCCCCTCATTCTACAGAATCGTGGAAATTCTATATTACTAAAGAAAATTGGAACCCTAATCAACCATTATCCAGAGAGCAACTTAATTTGACAGCATTCTGCGAAAGAAGTGATAGCGGAAAAGTACCCACCAGTACAGTAAACGTGGAGTGTGTAGTTCCTAATGTTAAGTCGGGCTATTATATTATTTTAGCCGTTTGGAACATTGCAGACACAGGTAATGCCTTCTATCAAGTTATTGATGCAAACATTAAGTAACTTAATCCGTAAAAATAGCCATCAATGATGGCTATTTTTATTTGCTCTCTCTAATCAGGCATTCAGCACAAATTTCTCGATCGCATAAGCAACGCCGTCTTCCATGTTGGTTTTGGTGACGAACTGGCTGGCTTCTTTCACTTCGTCGATGGCATTGCCCATCGCGACGCCGATACCCGCATAGCGAATCATCGCCAGATCGTTCTGCTGGTCGCCCAGTGTCATGACGCTTTCGCGTGGAATGCCGAGGTGCTCCGCCAACATCTTCACGCCTTCACCTTTGTTGACGCGCTTATCCAAAATTTCCAGATAGTATTCGGCGCTTTTCATGATGGTGTAGCGTTCAAAGGCTTCCGGTGGAAGTTGACTGATGGCGCGATCCAATATCTCTGGCTCATCAATCATCATCACTTTCGGGAACGTCAGGCTGCGATCCATTTCTTCTACCGCGCGATACTTCAACGGCATCCCGGTCAGGTGAGATTCATGAATGGTGTAAGGGCTGATGTCTTTATTGGCGGTATAGACGAAATTGAAGTCCAGCGCGTGGAAATGGACACCCAGTTTGCAGGCCAGCGCTTCGAAGTAGAGATAATCGTCAAAGCTCAGCGCCGTTTGCGCCACACAGTCACCATTGACCGTACGCTGCACCAGCGCACCGTTATTGGTGATGCAATAACAGCCTTCCTGCTGCAAATCCAGCTCCATCAGGTAGCGCTCAACGCCGATGTAGGGGCGACCGGTAGCCAGCACCACCTGCACACCTTTCTCTCTGGCAGCAGCAATCGCGGCTTTTACCGCAGGTGAAATTTGATTTTGGGGCGTCAGTAACGTCCCGTCCATATCAATAGCGATCAGTTTTACAGACATAATTTTTCCAGCATCAAGTTATCTGTTTTCATGCTAACGCGATTCAGCGATGAAGTCGTTAGTGAAATACGGCAGGGTGACAGGCGTATGACACACAACGTAAAAAGCCGTGCGGTTAAGCACGGCTGAGATTGCTGACAAAGTCCGTAGAGCGGGAGTAACGGATAGATCGTAAAGACGCTGCAAGTACGTCCCTGTAAGCTCGGATTGCGCAGATATGAATCTCATCCCTGAGATTCACCCTTGCAGGGCCGTCGCAAGCGACGTTCAAAAACGTTCCTAACGTTTTTGTCCATGGCGCAAACGCTTTACTCTTCTATTCCGTTAATCCCGTTTCCGTTCTACAGATAGGTTTGAAATATAGCCGTTATAGCTCAGCGCCGTTGCTGGAGATCACCTGCTTGTACCAGTCAAAGCTCTTTTTCTTCGAGCGCTTGAACGTGCCAGTGCCATCATCGTGTTTATCCACGTGGATGAAACCGTAGCGTTTGTTGTACTGACCCGTGGTGAAGGACACGCAGTCGATGCAGCCCCACGGGGTATAACCCATCAACTCCACGCCGTCTTCGACGACAGCTTTCTTCATCTGATCGATATGCGCTTTGAGATATTCGATGCGATAATCATCGTTAATGCTGCCGTCAGCTTCCACTTTGTCTACCGCGCCAAAGCCGTTTTCGACGATGAACATCGGTTTCTGATAACGCTCGTAGAAGCTGTTCAGCGTATAGCGCAGGCCAACCGGGTCAATCTGCCAGCCCCATTCCGATGCCTTCACATGCGGGTTTTTCACGCCGCCGTCAAAACCCGTAATCGCATCTTCTTTTTTCTGGCCTTTCGCCGACAGCTGTACCGCGCTGCTCATGTAGTAGCTGAAGCCCAGATAGTCCGTGCAGCCTGCGCGCAGCGTCTGTTCATCTTCCGGCTCCATATTAATCTGATAGCCTTTGCGCGCCCACTCTTTCAGAATGTAAGACGGGTAGTAGCCGCGCAGCTGCACGTCACCGAACAGATGACGCTCACGCATCGCTTCCTGTGCAAACATCACGTCATCCGGATGGCACGACCACGGATAGATCGGCACCAGCGCCAGCATGCAGCCAATTTTGAAGTTCGGGTTAATCTCATGACCCAGCTTCACCACTTTCGCACTGGCGACAAACTGGTGGTGCAGCGTTTGGTACATCGCCTGCTCTGGCTTGTCGTGATCGGTAAAAATCACGCCGGAACAGCAGTAGCCAAACAGCGGATACTGCCAGTTACGCTGGTTGTTGATCTCATTGAAGGTCATCCAGTATTTCACTTTGGACTGGTAACGCTTCATGACCACTTCGCTATAGCGAACAAAGAAATCCACCACTTTACGGTTCAGCCAGCCGCCGTATTGCTTAACCAGATGATGCGGCATTTCAAAGTGAGACAGCGTAATCACTGGTTCAATATTGTATTTCAGCAGCTCATCAAACAGGTCGTCATAGAATTGCAGGCCTGCTTCATTCGGCTCCAGCTCATCGCCATTGGGGAAAATACGCGTCCAGGCAATCGAGGTGCGGAAGCATTTGAAGCCCATTTCGGCGAACAGGGCGATATCCTGCTTATAGTGGGAGTAGAACTCCACCGCCTGATGGTTTGGATAACTGACACCAGGCTGTACGCCATCGGTAATCACACGGTCAACGCCGTGGGCACCGCCGGACAGGACATCGCAAATGCTGACGCCTTTGCCGCCTTGATCCCAACCACCTTCAACTTGATGCGCCGCTACCGCGCCGCCCCACAGAAAGTCTTTCGGTAATTGTTGAACAGACATGTTATTTCCTTCTCATTTCAGGTTCATACCCGTCATACTTCAAGCTGCTTGTGCGTTGGCTGCTCTCACTCACCCCAGTCACTTACTTGTGTAAGCTCCTGGGGATTCGCTCGCTTGCCGCCTTCACGCAACTCGAATTATTTAGGGTATATGTATTGTTCACTTACAAACGATTTCATTAACTGACTTTTTAAGGGCGGAGATTTCCCGATGCAGTTGAATCAGCTCCTCCACCAGTTCACGGCATAGCATCGCGTTCATCAGGTGATCTTGCGCGTGAACCAGAATCAGGTTGACCGGGATTTTCCCGCTGCCCTCATCGGCACCAATCAAGGCCGTCTGGATTTGATGGGCTTTGCGCGCGGCAACGGAAGCGGTGTTCAGCAGTTCCTCAGCCTTGTCCCAGTCGTATTTTCTGGCGGCGCTCAGCGCTTCCATCGAGCTGGAGCGCGCTTCTCCCGCATAGATAATCAGTTCCATTACCGTCGTTTCATCAAGCATGGTTTCATCGCGCATCACTCACTGCCTCCTCTGCTGTCCCCACTTCTTGTGCGATCAGCTGACGTTCATACATTTTGAAGAAGGGGTAATAGATTAAGGACGAGACGACAATCAGTACCCCCACCAGCACCACCGCACGCCAGTCCCACCCCGTAGACCAGGCTGCGCCAATCGGGCCCGGCGTTGTCCAGGGTGCGAGAGAAATCACGCGGTGCACCAAATCGGTTTTTAACGCGATATAGGCAAGGGTGGCGTTCACCAACGGCGCGGTAATAAACGGAATAAACATCAGCGGGTTCATCACGATAGGTGAACCAAAAATCACCGGTTCGTTGATGTTGAACATGCTTGGCACCACGGCCAGCTTGCCGATAGCGCGCAGGTGAGCAGAACGGCTGCGCAGATAGAGGAAGACCAGCCCCATGGTCGCTCCCGAGCCGCCCACCGTAATGAAGAACTGCCAGAAGGGTTCAATAAAGATTTTGGTGATCGGTGCGCCCGCGTTAAATGCTTCCTGATTGATCCCTAAGTTGGTCAGCCAGAACGCCTGCAAAATGCCGCCGACGATAACCGCGCCGTGAATCCCGGCAAACCACAGCAGATGGCAGAGCAGCGCCGCGATCAGGATGGCGGGGAGCGAGTCGGATGCCGAGATAATCGGCGCGAAGACGGCCATGATTGCCTGCGGTAACAGCATGCCGAATTGGCTCTGCATAAACAGGCTAAGCGGGAAAAGCGTCAGGAAGATGGCAAGAATCGGGATCAGCAGATCGAAAGACTGGCGAATTTTCGGCGGCACCTGTTCAGGCAGGCGAATACCAATATTGCGCTTCTGCAAGAAATGCATCAGCTCCGTCGAATAGATCGCCACGATAATCGCAGTGAAAATCCCCTCGCCGCCCAGCGACCCGACCGGCAGGCTTTTGTCGATTTGCGGAGCGGCCACCACCATGAAGGACATCAGCGACAGACTGGCCGCCATAAAACCGTTCATTTTATAGCTCTGCGCCAGGTTATAAGCGATGGCGCTGGTGATATACACCGCCATAATGCCCATCGTCATGTTATAGGGCATCATGATTTGTTCGCCGTGGCGTTCCACCATCCCCAGCCACCACTGCGCAAAAGCCCATTCACTATTCGGGCTAAAAGGTGGGTGAGCGAATAACATCATAAAAGAACCGACAATTAAAAACGGCATAGAGGCAATGAAGCCATCTTTAATTGCTACAACATGGCGCTGGCTAGAGAGCTTTGCCGCAATTGGGCTAATACGGTTTTCGATAACGCTGAATAATGACTCGCTTAATTTACTCATTATTCCTCCCGTTATACTAATTGATCATCGCCAGGGCATCATTGAGGACTTTCTCCCCATTCATCATGCCGTAATCAACCATATTAATGACCGCGATCGGCTTCGCTTTCTCGTCAGCTATCACCTTGAATTCAGGTAATTTATACTTAATCTGCGGCCCCAAAAGACAGCAATCATATTGATCAATCAGCTCATTAAACTCTTCAAAACCCACGGCTTTTATCTCAACAGCGATCGCATTTTTCTCGGCGACCTTTTCCATCCGCTGTACCAGCATGCTGGTAGACATTCCTGCTGCGCAACAGAGTAAAATCTTATTCATACTGCACCTCACCGTCCGTTTTTTTATTATTCAAGCAAGACACAAAATAATATGCAACCGGTCTCATATTGTTTTTACTATTTTTTGAAGACGATCATAAATAGCGAAATCGGGGAATATTTTTATCCCCCTATTCTGTATTGATGATAAAAAGAGAGGAAATATCCCTATAATGACGACATCAGGCAGTACAGGAGAACGGGAAAGTACGATGGTAACCATGCTCGATGTAGCGAAAAAAGCCGGTGTATCCAAAGCCACCGTATCACGCGTGCTGACAGGGAATAACTACGTCAGTAAGACCACGCGGGATCGGGTATTCCAGGCGATTGAAGAGATTGGCTATCGGCCCAATCTGCTGGCGCGCCAGCTCGCCACGAGCAAATCGCAAATTATTGGTTTGGTTGTGACCAACACGCTGTACAGCGGCCCCTATTTCAGCGAACTGCTGTTCCAAACGGCAACCATGACGGAAAAATACGGGCGGCAGCTCATCATGGCGGATGGCAAGCACAGCGCGGAAGAAGAGCGCGAAGCGATCCAGTTCCTACTCGATTTACGCTGCGATGCCGTCATTATCTATCCGCGTTTTCTCTCTACGAATGAACTGGAAGAGATTATCGAACAGCACGACCAGCCGATCATGGTTGTGAATCGCACACTGCATCAGCACGGCGATAATGGTATCTGCGCCGATCACCAGCAGCACTGCCATGATGCCGTCAATTACCTGATTGCACAGGGCCACCGTGATATCGCGTTTGTCTGCGGAGCGGCGAACTCCCCTACCGGCACAAGCCGACTGGCGGGCTACCGGCAGGCGCTGGAGGAAAACGGGGTTCCCTATAATGAGGGGCTGGTTGCGCCAGGTGACTGGACCCATGACAGCGGCTATACGGCGGCAAAAATCCTGCTTCAGCGGTCTGCCACCTTTAGCGCTCTCGTCGCCAGCAATGACGATATGGCGATTGGCGCAGCCAAAGCGCTGCGCGAACACGGCCTCGCGATTCCGCAGGATGTCTCGCTGCTGGGGTTTGATGATTTACCGATGGCATCATGGTTCTACCCGCCCCTCACTACCGTGCATGTGCCCGTCGCCAAGATGATCAGCTATACCCTTGAGAAGCTGCTGTGCCGACTGGAGGGTGAAACCGTCGCGCCTGCACCAGCCTTCAAAGGCGAATTGATTATCCGCGATTCCGTCAGCAAAGGCCCCGCCGCCTAATCCTCACTCACGCGATGAGGCGTCCTGCCTCGCTGTTCTGTCCGTTCACAGCGATACCGATTTATGCCCCTCGCTGATTTGTGACATTTTCGTGAACAACCTAAAGAGATATTGTTTCTCGCCGATAATTTATTTGTGACTTACATCACAAATAATGACGAGTCGCGCAAGGGAATGACCCAAAAACAGAAAGGAAGACAATCGATTGATTCTTTTTATAAAAAAAGTACCTATAGACCCTAAATAATTCGAGTTGCAGGCAGGCGGCAAGCGAGGGAATCCCGATGAGCTTACTTGAGTAAGTGATTCGGGTGAGCAAGCACAGCCAACGCACATGCAGCTTGAAGTATGACGGGTATAGGCGCTTATATCCCAGGGGATATTATGCATATGTCTACAACACTGTTACCGGTTAACCACAGCAACCCATCCATTCATGCCTCGCCAGCCACGTTAAAAAGAAAGCTCAGCACACGTATGCTCATGCTTCTGGCGGGCGTCACCACTATCGCACTCGGTTTTATTCTCACCATCGGCCTGCTGATTTGGCAATCTGGCCAGCAGCAAAAGACCATCGCACAGCAGTATCTTGAGCAAACGGCGTATACCAACAGCTACCTGATTCAGCAAAAGCTGGATGTCGCGCTACATGCGGCACGTAATCTGGTGCAGAGCGTTGTCAGTCTGCAAGAAGCAGGCAACGCCGACCGAAAAACCGCTGAGACACTGCTGAAGAATGTGCTAAAGAGTCATCCTGATTTCCTTTCGATGTCGCTGGCGTGGGAACCCGATGCGTTTGACGGCAAAGATCGGGAGTACGTCGGTCAACCCGATCAGGACCCGCAAGGTCGCTTCGTCCGCTACGTTGACCGCGATACCGCAGGCAACGTTGCCCTGCATAATCTGGTGGATTATGAAACGCCCGGTAGCGGCGACTACTATCTGCTGCCGAAAAAACTCCAGAAAGAAGTGATTCTGGAACCGTATAGCTACCCTTACAACGGCGTCGATGTTCTGCTGACCTCCATTGCCGTGCCCATCATCATCAACAACAAGTTTTACGGCTCCGTCACAGCGGATTTTTCTCTGGATACACTGCAACAGCTCACCAACAACATCAAACCCTATGAAGGCACGGGCTACGCGCAACTGCTGTCCCACACCGGTGCCTACATTTCTCATCCCGACAAGGCTCGGATAACCAAGAAAATTGCAAACGACTCAACGCTGCTTGAGCATGTCACCACAGGTCAACCGTATCAGATCGAACGTGATAATGCTGTGCTGAACACGCCAGCGTTTAACGTGTATGTGCCGGTAAAAATCGGCAATACCGGTACGCCCTGGATGCTTGGCCTGTCCGCCCCCGTCAATGTGGTGATGGCGGAAACGGTGCAGCAGCGCAACGTGGGCCTGCTGCTTATGATACTGAGCATCGTGGTGGTTTCCGGCGTGCTGGGCATCATCTTTAACCACAAGGTCGCGCGCCCTATCGGTGGCGAACCTGCTCAGGCCGCGCAAATCGCCCTGTCCGTCGCACAAGGGGATTTAACACAGACTATCCCTGTGCAACCGAAGGACGACAGCAGTATTTTTTACGCCATGAACGCCATGCAGACGCAGTTGAGAGATATCGCCGAGCAGCTGATTAGCACCAGCGAATCTGTCAGCCACGGTGCGACGGAAATTGCAGCAGGCAACACCGATCTGGCTTCCCGCACCGAGCAACAGGCGGCGGCGTTGGAAGAAACCGCTGCCAGCATGGAACAGATTACGGCAACGGTGAAACAGAATGCGGATAACGCTCATAACGCCACAACGCTGGCACAGAATGCTGCGCAGATCGCTCAGAAAGGCGACAAGATAGTCGGTCAGGTTGTTCACATTATGAGTGAGATCGACGACAGTTCGAAGAAAATTGCCGACATTACTAGCATCATCAACGGTATCGCGTTCCAGACCAATATTCTGGCACTCAACGCGGCGGTGGAAGCCGCCAGAGCGGGCGAACAAGGGCGCGGTTTTGCCGTTGTTGCCAACGAGGTGCGTAACCTCGCGCAGCGTAGCGCCAGTGCCGTAAAAGACATCACCGCGCTGATTACAGAATCCGCCAGCCGCGTCGATAGTGGCGTTACGCTGGTTCAGAACGCCGGTGAGACCATGCAGGAAATGCTGAGTGCCGTCACGTCGGTAAAAGACATCATGGACGAGATTGTCTCAGCGTCGGATGAACAATCGCGCGGAATCAGCCAAGTGACGCAGGCGGTTCACGAGATGGACGGTGTCACCCAGCAGAACGCCGCGCTGGTGCAGGAAGCCACGGCAGCAGCCGCGTCACTGGAAGAGCAAGCCAGACAGCTCGCGCAAACGGTGCTGGTATTTAAGCTCTCGTAATCACCACTCTTCACCAACTCCCCCGCACGGGCCGGAAACGGCCCGTGCGTTATTCCCAGCGTGGGCAGCAATCCTCGAACGAATCTGACCACATAAACATCCACCCAAATACGCGTTGATCGTCACGCCGTCCTCTCCCTATTCTGCCGAAAAGGCAAGTATCAGTATTCGCCATAGATGATATAAATAATATGCTAACCTTATGATCCATTTGCCAGGGAGTGACGCCCTGTTCCCGCGCCAGCTCTCACGATAATAAAATCTACAGACCTGTAAGCTGCAAAAACAACATGAAATTCATAAAACTACCGCTACTGGCGCAAATCTCATCGGCGCATCTGGTGAGTCATTTCCACATGATGGTGCTGCCCGCGCTCATTCCGCTGCTGTCAGCTCAGCGCGATATCAGCTTTGTTGAACTTGGATTTGCGCTCAGCGTATTCAACATTGTCTCCGCCTGCGTGCAGACGCCGATTGGTTTTATGGTAGACCGCATCGGGGCGCGACGCACGTTAACCGCAGGGATCACGCTCGGGAGCCTCTGTTTTCTCTCACTCGGTTTTTCAGGCAGCTACGTTTGGCTGGTCGCCGTGATGGGATTCGCTGGGGTGGCGAACGCGGTTTATCATCCGGCGGATTACGCCTTGCTGTCGCGTGGGATTAATGAGAAACGCATGGGCCGCGCCTTCTCCGTGCATACGTTTTCCGGCTTTCTGGGCACCGCCATTGCACCCGGTATTTTGCTGTCCGTTGCCGCCTTTTCCGGCATCAGTAGCGCATTCATCGTTTCCGGCGTCCTCGGCTTACTGGCGATACCGCTGCTTATGACAGATCATGATGAACCCAGTCGAGTGAAACCTGCGGCGGCAACAGGTACGCAGCCGAGCAAATCGCGCGCACCCGTTTTCACGCTACCGATTCTGGCGCTGCTCATTCTGTTCCTGCTGCTGAATTTAAGTACGGGCTCGATCCAGAATTTCTCGGTAACAGCGTTAGTCACGGGCTACGATTTGTCCCTTTCACAAGCTAACGTAGCGCTGACCGCGTTCCTGTTCGCCAGCGCCTTTGGCGTATTGGCTGGCGGCTCACTGGCGGATAAAACCAAGCGTCACGGGCTGGTGGCGACGGCTGCGCTAGCCGTAACCGCCGTGCTGGTCAGTATCGTTGCCATGTATTCCTTACCGACTATCGTGCTTGTGCCATTGCTGGCAGCTGCCGGTTTCCTCTCCGGCATGATTGCCCCTTCTCGGGATATGCTGGTGCGTGCCGCATCCCCACCGGGGGCGGAAGGTCGGGTGTTTGGGATTGTCTCCACCGGCTTTAATCTGGGTGGCGCAGCGGGGCCCGTGCTGTTCGGCTGGCTGCTGGATAACGGCCATCCTCACGCCATTTTCTGGTCTGCCGTCATCTTTATGTTGATCACGTCTTTCATCACCCTGCTACAGGAAATGCGCAGCGCCAAACGACGCGCGCTGGCCTGATGAAAGGCGGTGAAGAGACACGGCACATGCTCAAACGGCGGATGGCGGCAAAGCCATCCGTATACCCACGTCTTACTGACGCATGCCGATCGCCAAGCGATTGAAAGCGCTCATCAGCGAGATGGCAAAGCTCAGGTCGGCAACTTCCGTATCGCTGAAATGTGCCTTAAGTGGTTCGAAATCCTCATCAGGTGCGTGGCTACGAGCCACATCCACCAGCGATTCCGTCCAGGCCAACGCCACGCGCTCGCGTTCACTGAAATGATCGCTCACACGCCAGCCAGCCAGGCTGTCTAGCTTAGCATCCGGTACGCCGCCAGCACGCAAGGCCGCTGCGTGCATCTCCAGGCAGAAGGCACAGCCATTGATTTGCGAAATCCTCAAATAGACCAGTTCGATCAACGGTTTTCCAAGACTGCTCTTGTCCAGCGCTTTCTTGGTGAGGGTAAGCCCTTGGTAGGCTTCAGGCGAGAGAGTTTGGTAAGGCAAGCGAAGTGTGCTCATGGAAGGTCTCCGGTAGGAAGTGAAAGAACAAGAAACGAAATCAACGCATGGCGTGTTTTGGCCAATGCTTCGGACAGCTCTGCAAGTACACGAGCTGCATGTTGCGAATATCCATGACGAACAGGGCGGTATTCCAGAAAAAGAAGTGGATGCATCGTTCGTTGTACCTATAACGCTTGGCTAAAATGCAACCCTTTGGACAGCAGACCTTGGCGGAAATAGAAACGTTGCGCAAGGGCATTCCCCAAGGCGGTATCGAGAACCAGATGGGCGCAGTCTTGCCGCTGAGCTTCCTCACGCAGCGCCTCAATCAGCATGCCGCCCAGACTCTGACGGCGGGCTCCCGCAACGGCGACCAGATCGTCGACGTAGAGGAACCGTCCATACAGCAGGTTTTCCTGGATGCGATAACCCGCCACCGCCATGACCCGATCGCCCTGCCAAGCTGCCATCAGACGATAGCCTTGCAGGGCTTGGCGGCGAACCTGTGCCACGAATGTGGCAGCATCGAGAAGATGAGGTCGCAGTTCGTGCATGCTGTCAAAACAGGCCAAGTAGTCCTGCTCGCTGTCAATAAGGCTCAATCGGAAGTGGCTCATGTCGATCTCCTTGTCATGGAATCCGTACTTTAGGAAAATAATGACCTAGTAAAAAGGTGCAAAAAATGAATAAATAAATAGGACATGGCATATGAATATTCAGCCGTTGAGACCAATCCGAAAGCACGATGCGCCGATCTATTTGCAGTTGTATCGACGCTACCGAGACGCGATTGCCGCCGGAAAACTCCATCCAGGAGATCGCGTACCTTCCGTTCGCAGCCTCGCCAGTGAACTGAATCTGGCACGGGGTACGGTCGAAATGGCTTACCAGATTCTCATCAGTGAGGGCTATTTTCTGGCTCGTGGCCCGGCAGGCACGATCGTTTCGCCCCATCTGGACAGTCTTGGCGAGTCACTGCCTGTCACGGTGTCCCAACCTGCCGCCAAGGCGCATTCTCAGCCGAAAGCGCTGGCGGTCGATTCCCCCCAGCCTTTCCAACTGGGTTTGCCGGCACTAGATGCGTTTCCACGCAAGGTTTGGACACGTTTGTCCGGCCACAATCTTCGCACGCTGGATACGGTAGCCATGAATTATCCCGATCCTGTGGGATACGAACCTCTGCGCCGATCCATTGCGACCTATCTCGCTATCTCACGTGGCATCACTTGCACGCACGAGCAGGTATTCATTACACCCGGCTACCGGGGTGCGTTGGAACTGGTATGCCGCGCATTGTTACAACCCGGTGATGTTGGGTGGTACGAAGATCCTGGCTACATTTTCGCCCGCCAGTTTCTGGAGCGTGCGGGCATGAATCTGGAGCCTGTGCCCGTAGATGAAGACGGTTTGAATGTAGACATCGGCCAACAGCGAGCTGCCGATGCACGTTTTGCCTTGGTGACACCGACGCACCAAAGTCCGATGGGGGTAGCACTATCCCTGCCAAGGCGGTTACAACTGCTAGAATGGGCCAGCCACCGCCAAGCGTGGATCATTGAAGATGACTACGACAGTGAGTTCCGTTACCACGGCCGACCACTACCACCGCTAAAAAGCCTGGATCGCGATGGACGCGTGCTTTATACAGGCACCTTCAGCAAGGTGCTGTTCCCAGGCTTGCGTCTGGCCTATCTGGTTGTTCCTGAACCGCAGGTCGAGCGGTTTAGGGACGCGGCAAATCACCTTTGTGGCCCTGGTTCGATTCTGCCTCAGGCAACGGTGGCCGATTTCATGGATCAAGGGCACTTTGCTCGCCACCTACGAAGGATGCGCTCGCTTTATGCAACGCGACGCGGCTATTTGGTCGATGCACTCTTGCAGGCGTTAGGTTCACGTCTGGACATCCAGCCGCAGGCAGGTGGTATTCATGTACTCGCGAAGCTGGCTCAGCGGGAGGATGACAAATTGCTGGCTGCGGCGGCCCAATCTAACGGCCTTGCCATTCAGGCTCTGAGCCAGTGGCAAATTCGCAGGACATCACACAGTGGGCTGCTGATGGGATTCGCCAACGTGACCGAACCGGAGATGGCGAAAACACTGGTCTGCCGATTGATGGCTGCCATTCAGTCACAGTAGAAGCGCTATCCGACGGTTAGCCAGCACTGCCGCCTTCTCTGTAGCGGGATCGACTGCGGACTTGGTAAGTTTAGTGGCGTAAAAAAGCCAGCTCCACAGGGAGCTGGTTCAGATAACGATAACAACGTAGATCGAATTAGATATCGATATTCATCGCCTTCAGGGCGTTCTCTTCGATAAACGCACGACGCGGTTCAACGGCATCACCCATCAGCGTTGTGAACAGCTCATCGGCAGCAATGGCGTCTTTCACTGTGACACGCAGCATGCGGCGGCTGGTCGGATCCATCGTGGTTTCCCACAGCTGATCCGGGTTCATTTCACCCAGACCTTTATAACGCTGTACGGTCAAGCCACGGCGGGATTCTTTCACCAGCCACTCCAGCGCCTGTTCAAAACTGGCAACGGGCTGGCGACGCTCGCCACGTTCGATGTACGCATCTTCTTCAATCAGGCCGCGCAGTTTTTCGCCCAGCTGATTCAATTTGCGGTATTCGCTACCCGCGACGAAGCCTGCACCCAGCGGATAATCGGTATCCACACCGTGCGTACGCACGCGCAGCGCCGGTTCAAATACGCTGCGCTCTTCATCATGATGAATGACAAAGCTGTATGTGCTGCCGTGAATCTCGTTTTCGTTCAGGCCGCTAACCAGCGATTCCGCCCACGCCTGTACTTTTTCACGCTCGCCCAAATCGGCTTCAGCCAATGTTGGTTGATAAATCAGACGGTTCAAGAACGCACGCGGGAAGCGACGCTCCATACGGCCAATCATCTTCTGTACGGCGTAATGTTCAGAAACCAGTTTCTCCAGCGGTTCACCCGCCAGCGCAGGAGCCTGTGCATTGGTGTGCAGCGTCGCGCCGTCCAGCGCCAGTGCGATCTGGTACTGGTCCATCGCTTCATCATCTTTGATGTACTGTTCCTGCTTGCCTTTTTTCACTTTGTACAGCGGCGGCTGCGCAATATACACGTGACCACGCTCAACAATTTCAGGCAGTTGACGATAGAAGAAGGTCAACAGCAGAGTACGGATGTGCGAACCATCCACGTCAGCATCGGTCATGATGATGATGTTGTGGTAGCGCAGTTTGTCCGGGTTGTATTCATCACGGCCAATGCCGCAGCCCAACGCGGTGATCAGCGTCGCGACTTCCTGTGAGGAAAGCATCTTGTCGAATCGGGCTTTCTCAACGTTCAGGATTTTACCCTTCAGCGGCAGAATCGCCTGGTTCTTACGGTTACGCCCCTGCTTAGCAGAGCCGCCCGCTGAGTCCCCTTCCACCAAGTACAGTTCAGACAGCGCGGGGTCACGTTCCTGACAGTCCGCCAGTTTGCCCGGCAGGCCAGCCAGATCGAGCGCACCCTTACGACGCGTCATATCACGTGCTTTACGCGCCGCTTCACGGGCACGGGCAGCATCAATAATTTTACCGACCACGATTTTGGCATCCGATGGATTTTCCATCAGATAATCCACCAGCTTTTCGTTTACCAGCGATTCAACAGCGGTTTTCACTTCGGAAGAAACCAGCTTGTCTTTGGTCTGCGAGGAGAATTTCGGATCCGGCACTTTCACGGAAACCACGGCAATCAGCCCTTCGCGCGCATCGTCACCGGTGGCGCTGATTTTGGCTTTCTTGCTGTAGCCTTCTTTATCCATGTAGTTATTCAGCGTACGGGTCATCGCGGCACGGAAACCGGCCAAGTGCGTACCACCGTCACGCTGCGGAATGTTGTTGGTAAAGCAGTAAATATTTTCCTGGAAACCATCATTCCACTGCAATGCCACTTCCACGCCGATGTCGTCTTTCGTCATCGAGAAATAAAACACGTTCGGGTGAATTGGCGTCTTGTTACGGTTCAGGTAATCAACAAACGCCTTGATGCCGCCTTCATAATGGTAATGATCGGCTTTATCTTTCTCACGCTCGTCGATCAGGCGGATAGACACGCCGGAGTTCAGGAACGACAGCTCGCGCAGACGCTTGGCCAGAATCTCATACTCGAATTCCACCACGTTGGTGAACGTCTCATGGCTCGGCCAGAAACGTACCGTCGTACCGGTTCTGTTGGTTTCACCCGTCACAGCCAGCGGAGCCTGCGCCACACCGTGTTTATAGGTTTGTTCGTGAAGTTTCCCGTCGCGGTGAATAACCAGTTTCAGTTTTTCCGACAGGGCGTTAACCACGGAAACTCCTACGCCGTGCAGGCCGCCGGAGACTTTATACGAGTTATCATCGAATTTACCGCCCGCATGCAGCACGGTCATGATGACTTCGGCGGCGGAGATCCCTTCTTCTTCGTGAATGCCGGTCGGGATACCACGGCCATCATCCTGCACAGATACCGAGTTATCAGCATGGATGGTGATGATAATGTCTTTACAATAGCCAGCGAGTGCTTCGTCGATAGCGTTGTCCACAACCTCGAATACCATGTGATGCAGGCCGGTACCGTCGTCCGTATCGCCGATATACATACCTGGGCGTTTACGTACCGCATCCAGCCCTTTCAATACCTTGATACTTGAGGAGTCATAAGAATTCGACATCAACGTTTCTCGCTCATTTTAGTCCTGTGATTGAACCGTTATTTTACCCTGTTCTACGCGGAACATCTTGCCCTTTTCACCAACCATATCCTCGATCTGTTCAGCGCTGACCGCACTGACAAAAACCTGTGCATGGGTGGCTTTTAACCGTTCGGCTAGCAAACGGCGGCGGGTACTATCCAGTTCGGAAGCAAAATCATCGATCAGATACAGACAGCGCAGTCCGTTCTGACGGGTGAGAAATTCACCCTGAGCCAGCCTCAGCGCGCACATCAGCAACTTGAGCTGGCCACGGGACAGCATATCCTCGACGGCCACACCGCTGGCGCGGATGCGGAAGTCGGCTTTATGCGGCCCCAGCGCCGTATAACCTAACATACGGTCGCGTTCGAACTGCCGTTCCAGCAGTTCGGCGTACTCACTTTCTTTATCCCAGCCACGCTGGAAAGAGAAACTGAGAGAAAATTCAGGCAAAAATTGCGTACAGGTCGTGGCGATATCATTGGCAATCGCCTTAGCGTATTGCGCACGCCATTCGCTGATACGTTCCGCCAGCGGCACCAGTTCCTGATCCCAGGCTCTGAGTTGCCCATAGTGACTCACCTGACGCAGCGCCGCATTACGCTGGCGCAACAAACGCTTCATGTTGCTCCAGGTCGCGAAAAAGCCGGGTTCATTATGGAAGCAGCCCCAGTCGAGAAAAGCACGACGAAATTTCGGGCCGCCGTTGAGCAGGGTAAATCCTTCTGGGGTGATCAGTTGTATCGGCAGCAGTTGCGCCAATTCAGCGACTTTATGGCCGTCGCTGCCGTCAATCCGCACCTTGCTGTCGCCCTGACGGTTTTTGCTTAACCCAACGGATCGCTCCGTTTCCGTACCGTCAATACGACCATGTAGTACAAATTCCGGCTGATCGTGACGAATCACGCGCCCCGCCTGAATGCTACGAAACGCCCGCCCGTGCCCTAGCGTATAAATCGCTTCCAGCACGCTGGTTTTACCACTGCCGTTGGCACCGACTAAAAAATTAAAGCCGGGAACCAGCGCCAGATCGGCCGCCTCGATATTGCGGAAATCTTTGATGAGAAGACGAGTAAGAGCCATGTTGCAGTTATCTTAATGATGAAAGGGCAAGTAAACTTGCCCGATAATTCTACAACCGCATTGGCATGACGACATAAGCCGCCGCCCGGCTGGCGCTATCTTCGATTTGCACGCTGGAAACGGAATCGGTCAGCAGTAAACGCACACCTTCACATTTCAGCGCGTTTAGCACATCCAGTACGTAGCTAACGTTAAAGCCGATTTCCATCTCGGTGCTGTCGTACTGCACATCCAGAATCTCTTCCGCCTCTTCCTGCTCTGGGTTGTTAGCAGTAATTTTGAGCTGATTCTTAATCAGATGCAGACGCACACCGCGGAATTTTTCATTCGATAAAATCGCCGCACGGGAGAAGGCCTGCTTGAGCAAATCGCAGCTGGCTTCCAGCGTTTTATCCGGGTTCTTCGGCAATACGCGGCGATAATCAGGGAAACGACCATCAACCAGCTTTGACGTGAAAATGAAGTCACCGACATGCGCACGAATATTGTTGCTGCCGATTTGCAGCTGCAGCGGGGTGTCACCACCATCCAGCAGACGCACCAACTCCATCACGCCTTTACGCGGCACGATCACCGAATGTGACGGTAAAGATTGGCCAACCGGCATTGAGCAAACCGCCAAACGGTGACCATCGGTCGCGACCGTGCGCAGCTCTTCACCTTCGGTTTCAAACAGCATACCGTTGAGGTAGTAACGGACATCCTGATGCGCCATCGAAAACTGCGTCGCTTCGATCAAACGCTTCATCGTCGCCTGCGGTAGAGAGAATTCAACCTCGCTCTGCCAGTCGTCCAGATTAGGGAAATCCACTGCGGGCAGCGTGGACAGCGAGAAACGGCTGCGGCCAGAGCGCACCAACATGCGATCGCCATCCAGCATAATCGTGATTTCCGCGCCTTCCGGCAGACCCCGGCAAATATCAAACAGTTTGCGGGCAGGGACGGTCGTGGCACCCGGTTCATGCGGCTGCGTCAGCGCAACCTTCGCCACCATCTCCATTTCCAGATCGGTACCGGTCAGCGACAGCACGCCTTCCGTCACCTGAATCAGCAGGTTGCCCAGAATCGGTAAAGTTGGTCGGCCGCCCAGCGGGCTGCTGACCTGTTGTAATGGCTTTAACAGACGTTCGCGTTCAACAATAAATTTCATAGTGTTATGACGATAGAGTTCTGATTAAATTGGAAAAATCTTCTTTGATGTCGTGGCTTTCTTCACGCAACTGCTCAATCTTGCGGCAGGCATGCAACACCGTCGTATGGTCACGCCCGCCAAAGGCATCGCCGATTTCCGGCAGGCTGTGATTCGTCAGTTCTTTCGCCAACGCCATCGCCATCTGGCGCGGACGCGCCACCGAGCGGGAACGACGTTTAGACAGCAGATCGGCTACCTTAATTTTATAGTATTCCGCCACGGTCTTTTGAATATTGTCGATAGTAACCAGTTTTTCCTGCAACGCCAGCAGATCGCGCAGCGCTTCACGCACAAAATCAATGGTGATCGAGCGGCCAGTAAAATTGGCATTCGCGATAACGCGGTTCAGCGCGCCTTCCAGCTCACGCACGTTAGAACGCAGGCGTTTGGCAATAAAGAACGCCACTTCACCAGGCAGACGAATGTCGTTTTCATCCGCTTTTTTCATCAGAATCGCCACGCGGGTTTCCAGCTCTGGCGGTTCAATCGCGACCGTTAAACCCCAACCAAAGCGGGATTTCAGGCGATCTTCCACGCCGTTGATCTCTTTCGGGTAGCGGTCAGACGTCAGGATGATTTGCTGGTTGCCTTCCAGCAACGCATTAAAGGTATGAAAGAACTCTTCCTGCGAACGCTCTTTATTAGCAAAGAATTGGATATCATCGATCAGCAGCGCATCAACAGAACGGTAGTAGCGTTTGAATTCTTCAATCGCATTGTTCTGCAATGCTTTAACCATATCCTGCACGAAACGCTCGGAGTGCATGTAAACCACTTTTGCGTTGGGCTTACGGGCAATGATGCCATTCCCCACCGCGTGCAATAAGTGCGTTTTACCCAAGCCAGTGCCGCCATAAAGAAACAGCGGGTTATATGCGCCGCCAGGGTTATCGGCCACCTGACGCGCCGCTGCGCGGGCTAACTGGTTCGATTTACCCTCAACGAAGTTATCAAACGTATGCTTGGGGTTCACATTCGAACGGTAGGTATGCTCTGCCTGTACAGGCGAGTTATCCCAGCTTGGCCGTACTGGTGCCATACGCACTGGCTGTTGCCGTGGAACGCTGACAGGATTGTGGTGCGACTGCGCAGGCTGGCTTACCGTCTGCACCAACGGTTTGCTCCCCACTTCGAAACGCAGTAAAGGGGCATCCATCCCGCAGAAATCATTCAGCAGGACATTGATATTATTTAAGTATTTATCACGGACCCAATCCAGCACAAAGCGATTGGGGGCGTAGAGCGCCAGAGTGTTATCACTCAGCTCCGCCTGCAACGGGCGTATCCACATACTGAATTCTGTGGCAGGTAACTCATCCTGCAAACGGGCAAGACACTGCTGCCAAAGCGAAAGTGACAC